>NZ_CM177074.1:0-5134530 GCF_058211795.1 Rhodococcus sp. S3
GTGAGCGACGAGCCGAACGCGCTGGCCGATGTGTGGACGGACGTCGTATCCGAGCTGACCATCGACGACGGAATGCTGACGAAGAGCCAGAAGGCATGGCTCGCGCTGGTCAAACCGATCACGCTCGCACAGGGATTCGCCCTGCTCTCGGTGCCGTCGACCCTCGCCCAGCAGTCGATCGAACGTGATCTGCGCGAACCCATCCTCCGCACCCTCAACCGGCACCTCGGTCACCGGGTCGAGGGTCTCGGTGTGCGCGTCGAACCGCGGGAACGCGTGGACGACCCCGCCGAGGATCCCTACGCCGAACCCCGCGACACACTGCCTCTCGAGGGTCTCCCCGAAGATGCACAGCCTGTGAATCCGCGCACGGCGGAGGCCCGCAACCGTGACCCGCGCACGGTAGAGCCCCGCAGTCGTGATCTGCGCCGCGATCCTCCGATGCCCCGCGACGGCGTCGGACCGCGCGACGGCGCTGTGACCAGGGATCCTGCAGGATCCGGGGATGCCGTCGCCGCGCGGGACGGGGGATACCAGCGGGACGGAATGTTCCCCGGTGAAGGTGCCTATCGACGTCGCATGATCCCGTCGCGTGATCACGACATGCTCGAGGCGGACCACGGCGAACTCGAGGAGGTCGACGACGACCGGGAGGCGATGACCGCCGTCCGCGAGTCGTGGCCGTCCTATTTCACCCAGCCCCCGCCGCCCGAGACGCCGCCCATCGGTAGCAGCAGCCTCAACGCGAAGTACACCTTCGACACCTTCGTGATCGGTGCGTCGAACCGGTTCGCGCACGCCGCGGCGGTGGCGATCGCCGAGGCACCGGCCCGGGCCTACAACCCGCTGTTCATCTGGGGCGCCTCGGGCCTGGGGAAGACCCATCTGCTGCATGCCGCCGGCCACTATGCACAACGACTCTTCCCGGGCATGCGGGTGAAGTACGTCTCCACCGAGGAGTTCACGAACGACTTCATCAACAGCCTCCGCGACGACCGCAAGGTCGCGTTCAAGCGGCGCTACCGCGAGACCGACATCCTCCTCGTCGACGACATCCAGTTCATCGAAGGCAAGGAAGGTATCCAGGAGGAGTTCTTCCACACTTTCAACACCCTCCACAACGCCAACAAGCAGATCGTCGTCTCGTCCGACCGGCCGCCCAAGCAGCTCGCGACGCTCGAGGAACGACTGCGGACCCGGTTCGAGTGGGGCCTCATCACCGACGTCCAGCCCCCGGAACTCGAGACGCGCATCGCGATCCTGTCGAAGAAGGCGCGCATGGACGGCCTGAACGTGCCGCACGACGTGCTCGAGCTGATCGCGAGCCGGATCGAACGCAACATCCGCGAACTCGAGGGTGCCCTGATCCGTGTGACGGCCTTCGCGTCGCTCAACCGGCAGCCGCTCGATCTCACCCTCGCCGAGGTCGTGCTGCGTGATCTGATGCCGGATTCCTCGGCTCTCGAGATCAACGCCGCCACGATCATGGCCGTGACCGCGGAGTACTTCGGAACGTCGATCGACGACCTGTGCGGGCCCGGAAAGGCACGGCCGCTGGCGCAGGCACGTCAGATTGCGATGTATCTGTGCCGCGAGCTCACCGATCTGTCGCTGCCGAAGATCGGGCAGACCTTCGGTCGTGACCACACCACAGTCATGTACGCGGACAAGAAGATTCGCAAGGAGATGACCGAGCGCCGCAAGGTCTACGACCAGGTGCAGGAGCTCACCGCGCGTATCAAGCAGCGGTCCAAGCGCTGATTCCTCGAGCCTCGAGTTTCCATCCACAGGGAGCGTCCACAGGGCGCTCCCTGTCCTATATCTCGAGAAGTTTCCGGTCCCCACACCTGTGGACAAGGGTGTGCAGAACGTGGGATCTTTGTGGACGAACGGTGGACAAAGAATGAACAGTCTCGAGGAATCCACATTCGTCCTCGAGAACTCCTCGAGTTCATCCTCGAGTTCGACCCCCTCGAGAACGTCGCCCCACCAGCCTAGACGGTCGTTCGTCCACAGATTCCACAGGCCCTATTACTACTTCTGTGAGTTCTCTTCAGAAATCTTCTTTCAAAACAGGTGTGTGGAGAGCGTCGGTCCACAGGCCCTCGAGTGAGGCTCACGCCTCGAGCCTCCCGGCTTTCCAAGCAGCGAGGGAAGGCATAACGTGGACCCGCATCCCCCGGCTCCGCCTCATCGGTGTCGGGGTTCTGTGACAGACTTCGTAGACTTGTCGAGACCACGATCGAAGGGATCCACCGGGCGATGGAGCTGGGAAGTATGAAGTTTCGTGTGCCTCGCGAGGACTTCGCTGATTCCGTTGCATGGGTTGCCCGAAGCCTTCCGTCGCGACCCCCTGTGCCCGTCCTGGGCGGTGTCCTGCTCGGAGCCGACGAGCGCGGGCTGACGGTCTCGGGCTTCGACTACGAGGTATCCGCGCAGGTCCACGTCTCGGCCGAGGTCATCACCCCCGGCCAGGTGCTGGTGTCCGGCAAGCTGCTCGCCGACATCACCCGCGCGTTGCCCCACAAGCCTGTGGATGTCGTGCTCGACGGCACCCGCGTGCTCATCACGTGCGGTAGCGCCAAGTTCTCGCTCCCCACCATGCCTGTGGAGGACTACCCGCAGCTGCCCGAGCTCCCGCAGCAGACCGGTGCGCTGTCCGGCGATCTGTTCGCCGAGGCCATCAGCCAGGTCGCGGTCGCCGCCGGCAAGGACGACACGCTCCCGATGCTCACGGGCATCCGGGTGGAGATCGAGGGCACCGACATGGTGCTCGCGGCCACCGACCGGTTCCGTCTCGCGGTGCGCAAGCTCGAGTGGATGCCCACCGCGGAGTCCACCAGCTCGGCCGTGCTCGTGCCCGCCAAGACCCTCTCCGAGGCCGCGAAAACCGTTGGCGGCTCGTCCAACTCCCCGGTCCAGCTCGCTCTCGGCAGCGGGTCGTCGGTGGGTGCCGAAGGTCTGCTCGGCATCGTCGCCGAGGGTCGCCGCACCACCACGCGCCTGCTCGACGCCGAATTCCCCAAGTTCCGCCAGTTGCTCCCCAACGAGCACACCGCGATGGCGACCGTGGAGATCGCGCCGCTGGTCGACGCGATCAAGCGTGTCGCGCTGGTCGCCGAGCGCGGTGCGCAGGTCCGACTCGAGTTCACCGAGGGCAGCGTGATGTTGTCGGCCGGTGGCGACGACGCCGGCCGCGCCGAGGAATCGCATCCCGCGGAGTTCTTCGGTGAGCCGCTGATCATCGCGTTCAACCCCGGCTACCTGCTCGACGGCCTGACGTCGCTGCACACCGACAAGGTCTCGTTCGGGTTCACCACCTCGAGTCGTCCGGCCGTGCTGCGGCCGGCGCTCGACGAGGAGCCCGTGCCGGATTCCTCGGGTACGTTCGCCGCTCCGGACAGCGATTACACCTATCTGCTGATGCCGGTGCGCCTGCCGGGCTGACCGGCCCCGAGACTGGACCCCCGTGTACGTTCGCACCTTTTCGCTGCGCGACTTCCGATCGTGGAGAACGGTTTCCGTCGACCTCGCTCCGGGGGCGACGGTCTTCGTCGGGCGCAACGGACACGGGAAGACCAACCTGCTCGAGGCCCTCGGATATCTGTCGACGCTGTCGTCGCACCGAGTGTCCTCCGACGGTCCGCTGCTGCGGGCCGGCACGTCGCGGGCGTTCGCCGGGGCGCTGGTCGTCAACAACGGTCGTGAGCTCGGCATCGACATCGAGATCAACGAGGGCAAGCAGAACCGGGCGCGGATCAACCAGTCGCCGGCCCGGCGTCCTCGAGAGATCCTCGGCATCCTCCGCACGGTGCTCTTCGCCCCGGAGGATCTGTCGCTCGTGCGAGGCGACCCGGGTGACCGTCGGCGGTTCCTCGACGAACTGCTCAGCACACGTTTCCCGCGGATGAGCGGGGTGCGGGCCGACTACGACAAGGTGCTGCGTCAACGATCCGCCCTGCTCAAGACGGCGGGTGGAGCACTGCGGCGCGGGAGCCGCTCGAGCGACGGGGCGAGCGCTCTGGCGACCCTCGACGTGTGGGACGGCCATCTCGCCGCCCATGGAGCCGAGTTGCTCGCCGCGCGCATCACGTTGCTGCACGAACTGGCCCCGCACGTCTCCGAGGCGTACCGGTCGATCGCGCCCGAGTCGCGTCCGGCGAGCCTGCGTTATCGCAGCAGCCTCGCCGACGCGCTGCCGCCGGAGTTCTCCGACCCGGCCCGGACACCGGCGCCGGACGACCGGGAGTTTCTCGAGACCGTCTTCCTCCACCGCCTCGCGGAGGTGCGGTCGAAGGAGATCGAACGCGGTGTCTGCCTCGTCGGACCCCACCGCGACGATCTCGACCTGATGCTCGGTGCCGAACCCGCGAAAGGCTATGCGAGCCACGGCGAATCGTGGTCCTTCGCGCTCGCGCTGCGGCTCGGCGCGTTCGCCCTGCTGCGTACCGACGGCACCGACCCGGTCCTCATGCTCGACGACGTCTTCGCCGAACTCGATCGACGACGCCGCTCCGCCCTCGCCGAGGTGGCCGCGACGGCCGAACAGGTGCTGATCACGGCGGCCGTGCCGGAGGACGTGCCGGCCGAGCTGAACGGTGCCCGATTCCCCGTGCATGCCGAGGACACCGAAGATGGTCGTATCTCTGTGCTGGGATCGGTGCAACGGGAGACGGACCCGATCACCGGGGAGGTCGGATGAACGACGAACATGCAGGTCCCGAACGCGGTGCCGAATCGGAGCGCAGTGCGGGCGAGCCGGAGCTGAAGGGCATCGATCTGGCCCGCCGCGCGCTCGAGGAGGCTCGGGCTGCCGCGAAGGCGAGCGGCAAGGCCGTCGGCCAGGGACGCGCGTCGCGTGGCCCGCTGCGCCCGAAACGCCGACGTCGTGGCTGGTCGGGGCCCGGCCCGGACGACCGCGATCCCCAGACCCTCGGGTCGCTCGCGCAGTCGCTGTCCAAGCAGCGGGGCTGGTCGGCGCACGTGTCCGAGGGCACCGTCATGGGAAGCTGGGCGCGGGTCGTCGGCGACGACATCGCGAGCCATGCCCAGCCGACCACACTGCGCGACGGGATCCTGCACGTCTCGGCCGAGTCGACGGCCTGGGCCACGCAGCTGCGGATGATGCAGTCGCAGATCCTCGCCAAGATCGCCGCGGCCGTGGGGCACGGGGTGGTCAAGGAACTGCGGATCACCGGCCCGACGGCGCCGAGCTGGCGGAAGGGCGAACGCCACATCCGCGGCCGCGGACCACGCGACACCTACGGGTGATCCCGGGCTCGCTCCCGGGCCGTACGAGGGGCGAAAATCGGAGCGCGTAGGAAATCACGCTGTCCGGGTCGCAAAGGGGCCGCTACGGGGACGTCAGCGGTGCGGAACGCCCGCTTTCGTGTCCACCCCGGCACAAGGCTCACGGGCACGTAGGATGGACAGGAATGCGTCGCGCGCGTGCGCGGGGCCGATCGGAGAAGGAGAGCTACCCACCCGTGGCTGCCCAGAAGTCGAACAACAACAAGAGTGAGTACGGTGCGTCGTCCATCACCGTCCTCGAGGGTCTCGAGGCGGTGCGCAAGCGCCCCGGTATGTACATCGGTTCCACCGGAGAGCGTGGCCTGCACCACCTGATCTGGGAGGTCGTCGACAACTCCGTCGACGAGGCCATGGCCGGTTACGCGTCGAAGGTGGAGGTCACCCTCCTCGCCGACGGCGGCGTCCAGGTCGTCGACGACGGTCGCGGTATCCCCGTCGGTATGCACGCCTCCGGCGCCCCCACGGTCGAGGTCGTCCTCACCCAGCTCCACGCCGGCGGCAAGTTCGACTCCGATGCCTACGCCGTCTCCGGCGGTCTGCACGGTGTCGGTATCTCCGTGGTGAACGCCCTGTCCACGACCCTCGAGGTCGAGATCGACAACGACGGCTACCACTGGGAGCAGACGTACACCGCCTCGAAGCCGGGCGAGCTCGTCCGCGGCGAGGCCACCAAGCGGACCGGTACCACCGTCCGCTTCTGGCCGGACCCGGAGATCTTCGAGACCACGACGTTCAACTTCGAGACCGTCGCGCGTCGCCTGCAGGAGATGGCGTTCCTCAACAAGGGACTGACCATCACCCTCACCGACGAGCGTGTCGCGCCCGAAGAGGTCACCGACGAGGACGTCCCGGAGACCGCCGAGGCACCGAAGACCGCCGAGGACCAGGCCGTCGAGGCCGCCGAGCCCGAGGTGCACAAGGTCAAGGTCCGCACCTACCACTACCCGGGTGGTCTCGAGGACTACGTGCGCCACATCAACCGCACGAAGACGCCGATCCACAACTCGGTCGTCGGGTTCACCGCCAAGGGCACCGGTCACGAACTCGAGGTCGCGATGCAGTGGAACTCGGGTTACTCCGAATCCGTCCACACCTTCGCCAACACCATCAACACCCACGAGGGCGGCACGCACGAGGAAGGCTTCCGTGCGGCGCTGACCACGGTCGTCAACCGTTACGCGAAGGACAAGAAGCTCCTCAAGGAGAAGGATCCGAACCTCACGGGCGACGACATCCGCGAGGGTCTCGCGGCCATCATCTCCGTCAAGGTCGGTGAGCCGCAGTTCGAGGGCCAGACGAAGACCAAGCTCGGCAACACCGAGGTGAAGTCCTTCGTGCAGAAGGCGTGCAACGAGCACATCTCGCACTGGTTCGAGGCCAACCCGGCCGATGCGAAGACGATCGTCACCAAGGCCGTGTCGTCGGCGCACGCCCGCGTCGCCGCCCGTAAGGCGCGCGAGCTCGTCCGCCGCAAGAGCGCGACCGACATCGGTGGTCTGCCCGGCAAGCTGGCCGACTGCCGGTCGAAGGATCCGAGCAAGTGCGAGATCTACATCGTGGAGGGTGACTCCGCAGGTGGGTCCGCCAAGTCGGGTCGCGACTCGATGTACCAGGCGATCCTTCCGTTGCGCGGCAAGATCATCAACGTCGAGAAGGCCCGTATCGACAAGGTGCTCAAGAACGCCGAGGTCCA
The DNA here is from genome assembly GCF_058211795.1 of Rhodococcus sp. S3. NCBI lineage: Bacteria > Bacillati > Actinomycetota > Actinomycetes > Mycobacteriales > Nocardiaceae > Rhodococcus > Rhodococcus sp. S3. Next base: position 7,004 of record NZ_CM177074.1, read on the forward strand.
GTCGATCATCACGGCGTTCGGTACCGGCATCCACGAAGAGTTCGACATCGCGAAGCTGCGCTATCACAAGATCGTCCTGATGGCCGACGCCGACGTCGACGGTCAGCACATCGCGACGCTGCTGCTCACGCTGCTGTTCCGCTTCATGCGCCCGCTGGTCGAGGAAGGTCACGTCTTCCTGGCGCAGCCGCCGCTGTACAAGCTCAAGTGGCAGCGCAGCGAGCCGGAGTTCGCGTACTCGGACCGTGAGCGCGACGCCCTGCTCGAGGCGGGCCTCGCCGCGGGCAAGAAGATCAACAAGGACGACGGTATCCAGCGTTACAAGGGTCTCGGTGAGATGAACGCCAAGGAACTGTGGGAGACCACGATGGATCCGAGCGTCCGCGTCCTGCGTCAGGTGACCCTCGACGACGCCGCCGCGGCCGACGAGTTGTTCAGCGTCCTCATGGGCGAGGACGTCGCGGCACGACGGAGCTTCATCACCCGTAACGCGAAGGATGTCCGCTTCCTCGACGTCTGATCACGGCCGGCCCCGCCGGAGAACTGCATGCGAATCCCCGCTGTGTCGTACATCACGGCGAGGATTCGCATGTCGTGCGCCCGGAAGTGGGAAGGGCCGTTAGCCTTCTTCGTTACTCGTGAGTACACTCCTATCGGCCATCTGTACGTGTGGCTGCCGACGAGGGGGCCGGGGCAGCGCGGGGGTACGGGAAGAACTCACTCTTCCGTATCCGCTGTATGTCCCGATATGGTGCCCTCACCCGAAACGTCTCGTTCGACTGCACTCGATCGAAAACGCGCTCATCGGAGTGCAGTGCCGACTGGTGTTCGTCGCCCGGCGCGGACGGGGTGGAAGGAGAGCTGTGATCCATGAGTGACAAGTCGCCGCCCCAGCAGCGGTGGTGGAACATCGAGGGGTGGGGTCTTCGCAGGAAGGTCACCGCTGTTCTCGCTGTCCCCGTGACCGTGGCAATGGTCCTCGGTGGTCTTCGGGTCGAGAACGAGCTCAGCAACGCCGTCCACTTCTCGTCCGCAGCCGATCAGGTTGCGGCCGTGCCGGACATCGTCGATTTCTCGACGGCGTTCGCCACCGCCACCGCGGATGCCGCGGTCGGAACGGCGACCCCCGAGGAAATGGCGGCTCTCGGTGACGCTTTCGGCACGATCGCCTCGATCACGGAGAACCCCGAGCTCGATCCCGCCGTGACCGCCGACCTCAGCCGCACCGCCGCCACGGCCCAGTCGCTCTACACGAAGATCCAGGCGGGTCCGGTGCCGATCGAGGAGATCGGTGCCGTCACCAACGAGGTGCGCGACAGCCTCAACCGTATCGTCGAGGCCATCCTCGGCGAGGTCGAGGACCGCGAGATCATCGGTTACGGCGACCAGCTGATCAACGCGTGGTACTCGCAGCGCTACCTCTTCGGTCAGGTTCTCGGTCTGCTCCAGCTGATCGGCGACCCGACCCAGCCCGGCACCGCCCTGGTGTCGGCGTCCGGTGCCGAGCTCGCGATGCTCGATCTGCTCGCCCGCTCCTACCCCATGGCCGACGCGCAGATCGCGGAACTCCGGTCCGGCGTCCAGGAGCGCGCCGACATGGTCGACGCGGCCGGTTCGGGCCCGCTCCCGATTCTCAACCTCCGCGCGTCGTTGCTCAACAGTGTCGACATCTACGGCACCATCATCGAAGAAGCGTCGAACCAGGTCAGCACCACCATTCAGGAACGCGCGGCGGAAACCCGCTCGGCTGCGCTCCGCGATACCGCGATCGTGCTCGCGGCCCTGCTCGCGGCACTCGTGCTCGCACTGCTCGTGTCGCGTTCGCTCGTCGGGCCGATCCGTCGTCTGCGCTACGGCACCCTGAAGGTGGCGCGGCAGGAGCTTCCCGAGGCGATCGACCGCATCAAGGTCGGCGACAACATCGAGGACATCGAGTTCACCCGCGTCCCGGTGCACACCACCGAGGAGATCGGGCAGCTCGCTCGCGCGGTCGACGACATGCACGGGCAGGCTCTGCGCCTCGCCGGCGAGCAGGCCCACCTGCGTCTGCAGATCAGCGACATGTTCGAGACGCTCGCGCGTCGGTCGAAGTCGCTCGTGGAGCAGCAGCTCGGTCTCATCGAACGACTCGAGTACGAGGAGAAGGACCCCGCTCGACTCGAGAGCCTGTTCCGTCTCGACCACCTCGCCGCGCGTATGCGTCGTAACGGCGACAACCTGCTGATTCTCTCCGGTACGCGCATGCGTCGTGGTCACTCCGCGCCCGTTCAGCTCGGCGACATCCTGCGCGCCGCGATGTCGGAGGTCGAGGATTACCAGCGCGTGCAGATCGGCTCGACGCCCGACGGTGCTCTCAGTGGCGCGGTCGCGACCGACATCGTGCACCTCCTGGCCGAGCTGGTCGACAACTCGTTGCGTGCGTCACCGCCCGACAGCAACGTCACCTTCAGCTTCGCGCGTGCCGTCGACGGCGGTCTGCTCGTCGAGATCGCCGACCGCGGTATCGGTATCCCGGCCGACGAACTCGAGGTCATCAACCAGCGTCTCGCCAAGGGCGGCGAGGTCGGTCCCGACACCGCACGCCACATGGGTCTGTTCGTGGTCTCGCGCCTGGCCGAGCGGCACGGTCTCACCGTGCGCCTGCGCCCGACCTTCGACACCGCACGCAACCCGGGTATCACCGCGAGCGTCCACATCCCGGACGTCCTGCTGGTCTCGCCGCTGGCGTTGTCGCACACGGGTCCTCAGCCCCGCATCGAGATCGAGGCGGAGGAGTACTCGGCACCGCCGGCGCTCTCGGCGCCCGTCGCCCAGCAGGGCCTGCCCGCGGCCGACGACCAGCACGAGTACGCGACATCGCAGGCCGGCTCCGTCGACGACGTCCGTGCGGACGAGTCCGAGGATGCCTACGCCGACAACGGTTACGCGAACAACGGCTACGCCGACGATGTCGACGAGAGCGCTTCCGCTGTACGGGATACGGAGCCGTCCTACGAGGACGAGCGACGCGACGAGCCGCAGCGCGAAGCGGGACGGAACGAGTTCGCCCAGTCCGCGCAGTCCGCGTCGTCGTTCCAGGCACCGCCGTCCCGCGAGCCTCAGGGCCCGCCGCCGCGCGACCCGCAGGGACCGTCGCCCCGCGACGATCAGGCACCGTCGCCCCGCGACAATCAGGTACCGCCGGCATCCCGCGAGTTCGGTCCGTCGGGTCTTCCGCAGCGTCGCCCCGGTGGAACCCCGGGCCTGCCCACGCGTCAGCCGGGCGAGACGCCGGGTCTTCCGACTCCGCCCCGGTCGCCGCAGCCGCGCCGGATCGAACCGGATGCCGCAGCAGCCTTCGCGTCGTCACTGCCTCCGCGCGGTCCTCGTCGCGGACCGGACGAGACCAACGGTCACTCGTTCGACGGCCGCAACGGTGATGGACGAAACGGCGACGGCCGCATCGGTGCCGGTCCGCAACCCGACGCCGATCAGGGCCGCCGGGAAGGACTTTCGGGTCTTCCGCAGCGTCGCCCCGGTTCCACACCGGGTCTGCCGCCGACGGATTCCGCACCCACCCGCGACACGCGGCAGGACCAGCCGCAGGGACGGGACGCCCAGCAGGGTTCGGCGCATCGCGCACCGGCCCCGCCGCAGCGACCCGCGTCCCCCGGTCTTCCGCAGCGCCGGCCGGGTGCAACTCCCGGCCTGCCGGGACGGGCTGCCGGATCGTCCCCGTCCGTTCCGCAGAACCGGCTGCAGCAGCAGCCGTCGGCGGGACCGCTCGCAGGTGGCGACTCCGTGGGCCGGCCGGACGCACCGAACCGTCCCGACCTGCCCCAGCGCGCACCCGCGCAGGATGCACAGCGCGCACCCGCGCAGGACGCGGACCGCCGGCAGCAGGAACCCTCGTCGGGTCTCCCGCAGCGCCGTCCGGGCAGCACGCCCGGTCTGCCGCGTCGTCAGCCGGGGAGCACACCGGGGCTTCCGCAGCGACCCGCTGCGGCCACCAACGGTTCCGAACCCGATTCGGCCGCAACGGTCTCCGGTCCGAGCATCGCCGACGGCGGCTCCGTCTCGCCGCACAGCGATGCACAGCAGGCGGCCCGCCATCGTTACCGGACCAACTCGGCGAAGACGGCATCGTTCTTCCAGCCTCGGTCCGACCTCGCGTCGGCCCGTCCGCAGCCGGCGAACACCCCGATCTTCACCACGATGATGTCGGACTGGCTCGTCGACCCGACGAGTCTTCCGGAGGACCGCAGGAAGCGGGAATGGCACTCCGCCGCGGACGCGGGATGGGAAGCCGCACAGCGTGCTACCGAGGCCCCCGTGGAGGAGCACACCACCGCGGGTCTTCCGCGGCGCGCTCCCGGTGAACGTCTGGTGCCGGGTGCCGTTCGGGCACCGGCAACGGGTGAGCTGCCGAGGACCATTCGACGTCGGGACCCGGAAGCCATCCGGGCCAACTTGAGCCGCCATCAGCAGGGTGTCCGCAACGGACGCGCCTCGGCGAATTCCAGCAATCGCGAGAACGACGAACAGGGAGTTCGATGAATATTGATCATGGATCCGACGCAGCTCGTCCATTGGACTGGTTGGTTTCCAACTTCGCGCGCGAAGTCCCGGGTGTCTCGCATGCCGTGCTCGTGTCCGCCGACGGTCTGCTCATGGCCGCCAGCGCCCACCTCCCGGTGGATCGTGCCGAGCAGCTCGCTGCGGTGACCTCGGGTCTGGCCAGCCTGTCCAACGGTGTGTCGCAGCTGTTCGACGGTGGGGGTGTGCTGCAGTCCGTCGTGGAGATGCAGCACGGCTACCTGCTGCTGATGAGCGTCGGCGACGGCTCGCACCTGGCGGCTCTGACCGCCTCCGAGTGCGACATCGGACAGGTCGGTTACGAGATGGCGCTCCTGGTCGATCGAGTGGGTGCTTCGGTCGAAGCCACCCCGCGGGTCGGTCTAGGGTCCTGACGTCGAGGTGGCCATGGAATCGCGGAAGCCGGAGTCGGTGCCGGACCAGCCCAGTCTGGTCCGGCCCTACTCCCTGACTTCGGGACGTACGAGTCCTGCGGTCGAACTGGCGTTGGAGGCGCTCATCCAGGCCATTCCGGGAACCGACGATCGGTCCCGGGATCTGGACAACATCAACGCCACGATCCTGGAGCTGTGCAAGGAATCACCCTCCGTCGCGGAGATCGCCGCGCGCGTGGGGGTGCCGATCGGCGTGGCACGCGTGCTCGTCGCCGATCTCGTCGAAGCCGGACACGTACAGATCCTGGCCACGCTGAAAGACGATTCGAGCGACGCGGAGCGTCGTGAGCTGATTGAAAGGGTCCTCAGTGGACTTCGCGAACTCTAACGCCACGAAGCGCGTGACCTCGACCAAGATCGTGATCGCCGGAGGCTTCGGCGTCGGTAAGACGACTCTGGTCGGGGCGGTGTCGGAAATCGTGCCGCTTCGTACCGAGGCGCTCGTGACGAACGCCAGCGACGGCGTCGACAACCTCTCTGCGACACCGCAGAAGGCGACCACCACGGTCGCCATGGACTTCGGTCGTATCAGTCTGGCCGACGACCTCGTCCTCTATCTGTTCGGCACGCCCGGACAGCACCGCTTCTGGTTCATGTGGGACGACCTGATCCGCGGCGCCATCGGTGCGATCGTGCTGATCGATACGCGTCGCCTGGACGAGAGCTTCGCCGCCGTCGACTTCTTCGAGGCGCGCAATCTCCCGTTCATCGTCGCCATCAACGAATTCGACGATGCTCCCCGGTATCCGCTCGAGGACATCCGTCAGGCGATGGCGATCTCGGCGGACGTGCCGATCGTGTCGATCGACGCGCGCGCACGCGAGTCGGCGAAGCAGGCTCTGGTCACCGTCACCGAATACGCCCTGCGGAAGCTGCACCAGCCGGTGACCCAGTAATGGGGGAGGGCCTCGAACTCTTCACGATGGGCTCGTGGGTCACGGTCCTCGCCTATCTGACCTCGGCGATCGGGGTGTTCGTCGGGGTCACCGGTGCTCGACGGGTCCGCACCACCTCCAGTGACCGATTGCGTTCGTACTGGATGATTCTCGCGGCTCTGGTGAGCGGTGGCGTGGGTGTCTGGCTCGCCATGTTCCTGCCGATGGCAGGCTTCAACGTCGAGGACAGCGTGGTGCGGTTCGACACCGTCACCATCGTGTTCTCGATACTCGTCGCGCTGGTGTCGGTGTACGTGGCGCTGCTCGTCGCGATCCCGAACAACGCTCCCGCCACCCTCGTCCGGACGGTCACGGGTGCTCTCGTGCTGGGCGCCGGCCTCGCGGGCGTGCCGTTCTCGGTCCTCGCAGCGGTGCGGATCCAGGGGTCGCTGACCTTCGATCCGCTCTGGGTCGCCGCAGCGGTGGGGCTGGCGATCGCGACGGCCGTGGGCTTCCTGGCCCAGGTGAAGACCGCGGACACGTGGCCCAAGCGCCTGCTGAGCAGCGCGTTGGCCGGTGCCGCCGTGATCGCGGTGCACTTCCTCGCCGCCGCGTCGGTCCGTGTGGAGATCGACCCCGCCGTGGTGGTTTCCGGTGGGATCGAGGTCTTCTCGATTCTCTTCCCGCTCTTCGTCGTCGGCCTGCTGCTGCTGGCCGTTCCGATCGTCCTGGTGCTCCAGGCTCCGGATCGTCTTGCGGCGGAGCTGGAAGAGGAATCCGAGCGGTGGGCGGCGGACGGCCCGGCAGAACCCGTCGACGGTCGGATCTTCTGAATATCGTCAGAACATGTTGTAAGTCAACATATCTGGTTGAAATCCCGGAAGTGGAGTAACCTTCTGCGCAGCGTCGGGGGTCGCTGTCGGTCTACTCGGCACGACACGGACCGATGCGCCGTGCGTGCCGCTTCCTGGGGGCAACATGTCGCACGAGGTTCACCATTTCTCCATGGGCGGTTGGCTTTTCGCTCTCGCCTACATCACGTCCGCAGTCGGGTGCTATGCCGGTCTGTCCTGTGCGCGCAAGGCTGCGAACGCATGGACGCCGGTCGCCCGGACCCGATGGACACTCATGGCAGCCCTGTCCATCGGGGGCGTCGGAATCTGGTTGATGCACTTCATCGGGATGATGGGTTTCGACGTACCCGGTTCCGCCATCCGTTACGACCTCGGGCTGACGCTGCTGTCGGTCGCGCTCGCCGTGACGGCCACCCTGTTCGGACTGCGGATCCTCGACACCGACGTGCAGTGGATCCGCGCGTTGCCGTCGGACGTCCGGCTCCTCATCGGTGGCGTGATCATGGGCTTCGCCGTCGCCGGCATGCACTACAGCGGTATGGCCGCGGTACGGATCCAGGGCGAACTCGAGCAGGGGCGGTCGTACGTCGCGGCGTCCGTGGCGATCGGTGTCGTCGCATCGATCGTCGCGCTGTGGCTGTCGCGGGTCGCGGAACGGCCCGCCGTGCGGATCCCGGCCGCCGCCGTCATGGGATGTGCCGTGGTGGCACTGCACTACACGGGCATGGCCGGGATCGCGGTGGCCGTCGATCCGTCCGCTCCGAATCCGGAGGGGATGACCATCATGACCCTGTTGTTCCCCGGCTTCATCATCGGCGTCGCGCTGCTCGCGGTGCCGGTCGTGGCTCTGATGGCATCGGCGAGCACTCAGGACCTCGAGCAGGAGCGGGAAGTGGCGACCTGGCTCGGTGGGGACGGCCCCGAGACGGTCTCCCGTCCTCACGGGCGACATGTGAAACGGTGATGTGATGTGAACGCCCACAGTGCGATAAGGTCTCTTACGCTGCTGGACAGTCGGGGTGCAGCTCGCATCGGGTAGGTCGTGGCGCGCGCCCTCCGAGCGCGGTGGTGACAGCGCGCCGCTGTGAGGACCTCACGTGTCGCACGACGTACACCATATCTCCATGGGGATGTGGGTATTCTTCCTCTCCTACGCCACCGCCGTGATGGGCTCCTTCGTCGGATTGTCCTGCGTCCGGCGGTCGCTCGAAGAGCCGCGGCGCAGCGGCAACTGGTGGCTCCTCATGGCGTCGCTGTCCATCGGCGGCGTGGGCATCTGGCTCATGCACTTCATCGGCATGATGGGCTTCTCCGTGCCGGGTACGACCATCCGATACGAACTGGCACCGACGGTCTTCTCCGTCGTGCTCGCCGTCGTCGCGACGCTCGTGGGCCTGCGGATCGCCGACGTGCACGACGTCAGCAAGCACCGTGTACCCGAATCGGTGCGGTTGCTCATCGGTGGTCTGCTGATGGGCGCCGCGGTGAGCATGATGCACTACAGCGGCATGTTCGCCATCCGCATCCGGGGCACGATCTCACACGAGACGGGGTACGTGATCGCATCGGTGATCATCGGCGTCGTCGCCTCCACGGCCGCTCTCGCACTGGCCCGCCGCGCACGGCGTCTCGAGATCCGCGTCGTCGCGGCCTTCGTCATGGGATGCGCGGTCGTGGCACTGCACTACACCGGCATGGCCGGCGTGCGGGTCACCCTCGATCCGAGCATGGCCGCGCCGGAAGGCATGACCGTGATGTCGCTGCTGTTCCCGGCGTTCGTGCTCGGCATCATCGTCCTGGCCGTGCCGATCACCGCGCTGCTGCTCGCCTCCGACCCGGAGGACGCCGTGCGCGACGCCCGGCTCGAGCAGTGGGCGTCGGAGGTGGAACGGCAGGTGGACCGCGACCCGGTCACCGGATCCCACATGTGAGAGCTCGGTTCCGGACGGATCTCGGCATGTGAAGTGCCTGTCCTTCTCGGCATTGTCTGACCTGCACCTATAGACTCGTGTGGTTGCGAGACGTCCGTCGGGCCGAAGGCCGGAGCCGGGCGTGCGAGCCGAGTAGAAGAAGGAGCTCATGACCGACACCACGTTGCCTCCGGAGGGGCCGGGGCACGACCGCATCGAGCCCGTCGACATCCAGCAGGAGATGCAGAGCAGCTACATCGATTACGCGATGAGCGTGATCGTGGGCCGTGCTCTGCCCGACGTGCGTGACGGTCTCAAACCGGTGCACCGTCGCGTGCTCTACGCGATGTTCGACAACGGCTTCCGTCCCGACCGCGGGTACGTGAAGTCGGCGCGCGCGGTTGCCGAGACCATGGGCAACTACCACCCGCACGGCGACGCGTCGATCTACGACACGCTCGTGCGTCTGGCACAGCCGTGGTCGATGCGCTATCCGCTCGTCGACGGCCAGGGCAACTTCGGTTCCCGCGGCAACGACGGCGCCGCCGCCATGCGGTACACCGAGTGCCGGCTCACGCCGCTCGCGATGGAGATGCTGCGGGAGATCGACCACGAGACGGTCGATTTCCAGCCGAACTACGACGGCCGCACGCAGGAACCGACGGTTCTCCCCAGCCGTATCCCCAACCTGTTGATCAACGGTTCGGGCGGTATCGCGGTCGGTATGGCCACCAACATCCCGCCGCACAATCTCGGCGAGGTGGCGGAGGCCATCTACTGGGCGCTCGAGAACTTCGAGGCCGACGAGGAGACCACCCTCGCCGCCGTGATGGAGCGGATCAAGGGACCGGACTTCCCGACCGCCGGCCTGATCACCGGCTCGCAGGGCATCCACGATGCCTACACGACCGGTCGCGGATCGGTGAAGATGCGCGGCGTCGTGGAGATCGAAGAGGACTCCAAGGGCCGCACCAGCATCGTCATCACCGAGCTGCCCTACATGGTCAACCCGGACAACCTCATCACGTCGATCGCCGAGCAGGTCCGCGACGGCAAGATCGCGGGCATCTCCGACATCCACGACGAGTCGTCCGACCGCGTCGGCATGCGCATCGTCGTCACCGTCCGCCGCGACGCGGTGGCCAAGGTGGTTCTCAACAACCTCTACAAGCACACGCAGCTGCAGACGAGCTTCGGCTGCAACATGCTGTCGATCGTCGACGGGGTGCCGCGCACGCTGCGCCTCGACCAGATGATCCGGTTGTACGTCAACCACCAGATCGAGGTCATCGTCCGGCGTACGCGGTACCTGCTGCGCAAGGCCGAGGAACGCGCCCACATCCTGCGTGGCCTGGTCAAGGCCCTCGACGCGCTCGACGAGGTCATCGCGCTCATCCGCGCGTCGCAGACCGTCGACATCGCGCGTGCCGGCCTGATCGAGCTGCTCACGGTCGACGAGATCCAGGCCGACGCCATCCTGGCGATGCAGCTGCGTCGCCTCGCCGCCCTCGAGCGTCAGAAGATCGTCGACGACCTCGCCGAGATCGAGCGCGAGATCGAGGACTACAAGGACATCCTGGCCCGCCCCGAGCGGCAGCGTGCCATCGTCCGCGACGAGCTCAAGGAGATCGTCGACAAGTACGGCGACGAGCGTCGCACGCGGCTCGTCGCGGCCGACGGCGATGTCAACGACGAGGACCTCATCGCACGCGAGGACGTCGTCGTCACCATCACCGAGACCGGCTACGCCAAGCGCACGCGCACCGACCTGTACCGCTCGCAGAAGCGCGGTGGCAAGGGCGTCAAGGGTGCCGAGCTCAAGCAGGACGACATCGTCAAGCACTTCTTCGTGACGTCCACGCACGACTGGCTGCTGTTCTTCACCACCAAGGGCCGCGTCTACCGCGCGAAGGCGTACGAGCTGCCCGAAGCGAACCGCACGGCGCGTGGTCAGCACGTCGCGAACCTGCTGGCCTTCCAGCCCGACGAGCGCATCCAGGGCGTCATCCGACTCAAGACCTACGAGGATGCGCCGTACCTGGTGCTCGCGACCCGCAACGGCCTGGTCAAGAAGTCCCGCCTGTCGGACTTCGACTCCAACCGTTCGGGCGGCATCGTCGCGATCAACCTGCGCGGCGACGACGAGCTCGTCGGCGCGGTGCTGTGCTCCGCCGACGACGATCTGCTGCTCGTCTCGCACCAGGGCCAGTCGATCCGCTTCTCGGCCACCGACGAGGCGCTGCGTCCGATGGGCCGCGCGACCTCCGGCGTGCAGGGCATGCGGTTCAACGGTGAGGACAAGCTGCTCTCGCTCAACGTCGTCAAGGAGGGCACCTACCTGCTGGTCGCGACCTCGGGTGGTTACGCCAAGCGCACCCCGATGGAGGACTACCCGGTCCAAGGCCGCGGCGGTAAGGGTGTTCTGACCATCCAGTACGACCGCAAGCGTGGGAACCTGGTCGGAGCGCGCATCGTCGAGGACGACGACGAGTTGTACGCCATCACCTCGAGCGGCGGTGTCATCCGCACTGCGGCGAAGCAGGTGCGCAAGGCAGGCCGTCAGACCAAGGGCGTGCGGCTCATGAACCTGGCCGATGGCGATACATTGCTCGCGATCGCGCGCAACGCCGACGAGCCGGACGAAGCCGACGCAGCCGGAGCTAAGGAGTCGTAAGTGAGCACTCCCCAGGGACCGAACGGGGCCGATCGCGGGCAACCCGGTCGGAAGCCGGAGGACCGTACAGAGAACGAGGTGAAGCCCGAGAACAAGGGCACGCAGCAGGGCCCGGCCTCGGAGCAGAAACCGGCGCCGGAGAACCGGCCGTCGCAGGCGTCACCGGCCCAGCCTTCGCAGGCTCCTGGGGCACCGGCGGACCCGGCACCCGCGCAGGGTGCGGCCGACCGGCCGCCCGCAGCAGGGCAGAAGGCCGCCGAGCCGACGGCGAAAGCAGCGCAGGACACGCCTGTTCAGGGCGGCTCCCAGAAGTCCGGTGGTGCCTCGGCGGACGGCAAGAACGGGTCGGCTGCGGCCGATCAGCAAGCCACGGGTCAGCAGCGCACCACGCAGATGCCCCGCTCCGGCGGCCCGACCCCTCCCTGGCAGCGGGGAACGGCGTCGGCACAGTCGCAGTCGGGCGCTCCGCAGAACGCTCCGCAGACGAACGTTCCGGGTGTGGGTCCGGGTCTGTCCAAGCAGGCCGGCGCGCCTCAGCGTCCCGCTGCGGCCTCGGCCAAGGGTTCCGTGTCCGGAGGCCCGGCGCCGTCGACGCGTCCCGTCGTGACGGGTACAGCGGCTCCCAAGGCCGCCGGAGGGGCTCGCCCGGCCGGTGGCGCGGGCGATCGGGCTGCTGCGGCGAAGGCGAAGTCGGCGGTCATCGACGGCCCGACGCGGCACATCGAGCGCAAGGATCTCGCCAAGGACCTGCCGGATCTGTCCGCGGTGAAGCATCCGTCGGCCGGTTCGCCGAGCACGGGGGAGACCCCGCAGGTGAGTGCTCCTTCGACCACTGCGGTTCCCACGGCGATCCCCGCTACCGGACCGCTGCGGGCCACCGTGCAGATCCGCCGTATCGACCCCTGGTCGATGCTGAAGATCTCGTCGGTGATCTCGGTGTCGTTGTTCTTCGTGTGGATGATTGCCGTCGGCCTGCTCTACGGCGTGCTGGCCGGCATGGGGGTGTGGGAACGCCTCAACAGTGCGTTCACCGACATCGTCTCCGACGCCGGTAGCGGTGCGCTCGTCTCGGCCGGCCAGGTGTTCGGCTACGCGACGATCATCGGCATCGCCAACACGGTGTTGCTGACGGCTCTCGCGACCCTCGGTGCGTTCATCTACAACCTCTGCACCGATCTAGTGGGCGGCGTCCAGGCCACCCTCGCAGACCCCGATTGACCTGCAGGAACGCTGCCCCGCCGAGGCGATTTGTTTCCGGCGGCCCCGGTGGGGTAGTGTTCCATCTCGGTTCGAGGGCCTATAGCTCAGGCGGTTAGAGCGCTTCGCTGATAACGAAGAGGTCGGAGGTTCAAGTCCTCCTAGGCCCACTCCCGTGCCGGAAGGGTGATCGGAATGAAGGTTCTCGCACTCGTGGGAACCGGGATTCTGATCGTTCTCGGAATCGCTCGCATGCTTCGGAGCGAAGACGAATGGCACGCGGTTCCCAGTCGCTGACGCGGCGGACGGGGCCTTAGCTCAGTTGGTAGAGCGCTGCCTTTGCAAGGCAGATGTCAGGAGTTCGAATCTCCTAGGCTCCACAATCACATGAATACAGGTAAAGGGCGTTTCCGATATTTCGGAAGCGCCCTTTCTCTGTTGCTTCCCCGGCCCGTGTGCCCACATTCCACACTCGAAGGGTGACACCCCGCCTCTCTCCGCGACTCGCCGAGATCGTCGCCGCGCTGCCGCTGGAGCCGCACCTGCGGGTGCTGGAGATCGGGTGCGGTCCCGGTGCCGCAGCACGGGCCGTCGCCGAACGGTTGATCGCCGGACACATTCTCGCCATCGACCGTTCCCGCACGGCGATCGACCAACTGATCTCCTCGTCCGGCGACCTCATAGCGTCGGGGCGGTTGAGTGCGCGCTGCGTCACCATCGAGGACTTCGTCGTAGGGGAGGGGGAGGAGCCGTTCGACCTCGTCTTCGCGATCAGGGTCGGTGCACTCGACGGCCGGCATCCCGAAGCCGGCAGGATCGCTCTGGAGCGGATTGCAGCGGCGACACGGCCGGATGCGCGCCTGTTCGTCGACGGTGGTGCCCCCCTCCGGGAGCTTGGCATCCCGAGGTGATCGTGAACGGTCCCGAATCGACGGTCCGTTTCACGTGAAACATCAGGAGAGCGCGGTGGTGAGAACCCTACGGATCGAGGAGCGCACCTCGCCGAGTTCGCGGCCGGATTCGATCAGTTCCGTGCCCTTGTGCACGAGGGCGGTGACGAGTTCGGCGTCGAGTTCGGGATCCGCGACTCCTCGGGCGCGCAGCGCCTCGACGAGGGGGAGGACCAGGTCCTGGTGCATCGCGTGCATGCTCTCGTCGCTGAACGCCTGAGGTGTGAAGGTGGCGAGAGCACCGACGATCGCGTGTTCTCCTTCGGCGACCAGTTGCAGGTTGACGTCGATGTACGTCAGCACCCGCTCGGTCGGATCGGAGACCTTGTCCATCGCCTCGACCACGCGCTCGTTCCAGCGGGGGAACAGGTCGACGACGACTGCGTGCAGCAGGTCGTCGCGAGAATCGAAGTAGTTGTAGACGCTCGACCGTGCCAGACCGGCACGGCGGGCGACGTCGCCGAGGGAAGGTGCCTGTTCCGGCTTCTCGGCGAGGAGTTCGAGCGCTGCGTCGAGGAGGGCACGGCGCTGCGCGGCGCGATGCTCCGCGACCGTCGCTGCGGAAATCTTCGGCACCGCCGGCCCTCCTCGTTCAGCTGTCGATCACTCAGTCGTGTGGTCGAAGTCTTCCGTCGACCATCTCCAGCACGCGGCCGCAGTGCCGCAGGACTTCGTGGTCGTGGGTGACCATGATCGTAGCCACTCCGCTGGTGTGGGTTTCCCGTGCCAGCAGTTCGACGACCTCGTGGCTGCGTGTGCGATCGAGGGCCGCGGTGGGTTCGTCGACGAGCAACAGCGACGGTTCGGCCATCAGAGCACGTGCGATGCCGACCCGCTGACGCTCACCGCCCGAGAGCTGTCCCGGACGACGATCGGCGCGGTGCTCCATGCCCACCGAGGCGAGCAGTTCGGTGGGATTCCGCCCGTGCCGTCCGGTGATCTTCTCGACGAGGAGCAGCTGATCGCGCGCCGTGAGGGCGGGGAGGAGGTTGCCGGACTGGAACACGAAACCGATGCGTTCACGCCGCAGCTTCGTGGTGGCCTTCCGGTCGAGCTCGGTCAGGTCGATCCCGTCGACCTTCACGGTGCCGGAGGTGGGTCGGCTCAGGCCGCCCGCGACCGCCAGCAGGCTCGACTTGCCGGCGCCGGACGGGCCGACGATCGCGACGAGTTCGCCCGGCGCGACATCCAGGTCGACGTGGTCGAGGGCGTGGACCGTGCTGTCACCGTCGCCGAAGGACAGACAGACGTCGGCCAGGTCCAGACCCGTGGTGGTGACGGTCATCGATTCTCTCCCAGTGCTGCGAGCGGGTCGACGCGGACGATGCGGGTCACGGCGAGGGCGGCGCCGACGAGGCCGAGAACGACGAGCAGGACGGCGCCCTGCACGATCGGCCCGGTCTCGAGGACGAACGGCATGCCGCTGCCTTCGAGGCCCGATCCGAGACCGAGTCCGATGAGCACGCCGACGGCCACGGAGCCGACGAGCACGATCACGGCCTGCAGGAGCGAGTCGCGCAGGAGGAAGCCGGTGGAGGCACCCATCGCGCGGAGCACGGCGATCTCCCGGCTGCGCTGCACCGTCCAGATCGTGAAGAACGCTCCGACGACGAGGGCGGAGATCGCGTAGAGGAACGCGATGATCATCGACATCGTCATCATCTCGGCGCTGTAGCCGGGGGAGGCGTCGAACGATTCCTCGAGGGTCTTCGCGGCCGTACCGGCCTCGGCGTCGCCGGCGGCGAGGTCGGGCAGTGTTCCGCTGACGCCCTCGATCGCGACCACGCTGGCTTCGGTGTACGCGCTCGGGGGGACCTGTTCACCGAGACGGACGCCGGCATGGATCTCCTGCCAGGTGTTCAGGGGCAGGTAGGCGACGTCGACGTGTCCGAAGGTGCGCTTGTCGGAGGTGAAGCCGACGACGGTCAGCCGGGTGCCGAGACGATCGACGACGATGGTGTCGCCGAGTTCGACGCCGGTGTCGCGGGCGCTGTCGCTGAGGACGACGTCGGTGTCACCGCCGATCGGTGTCCCCTCGGCGACCGAGGGTTCGAGGAACGATCCCGGCCGGATACCGAAGAGGGTGAGGTCGACGGGGACCCCACTGTCGGTCTTCGCGTTGACGATGGCGTTGCCGAACAGTTCGGCCCGGGCGACGTCCGGGCGGGCACGCCAGGCGTCGGCCTGGTCCTCCGTGACCACGGATCGGGAGAACGCGGAGTCGGTCTTGGTCCCCTCGGCGAAGGCGAACGCCTGGACCGGTGTGCGCTGCAGGGCGGAGACACCGTCGACGACGAGACCGGACGACAGTCCGGACAGGATGACCATGAGGATCGATATGAGCGCGACGACCGCGCCCATCAACAGGAAGCGGGTACGCGCGAACCACAGTTCGCGCAGGGCAAGAAACATGCGGAGTCCTTCGTGGGCTGGACCGGACAGGTACCCCCGATCTTCTCGACGGCACGTCGATATCTTACCGACATGCTGTCGGCATCTTTACGTGACGGTTACTACATTAGGTAGTAATTGCAGGTGGCAGAAGTATTCTGACCCCATGGCCGTCGACGTGGAGACCGTGAGGCGCATGCGCGCGGTCTTCGTGGGCGCAATCTCGGTCACCCTGAGCATCGCCGCGCACGCTGTCGCGGGCGGTGCCGTGCCGCATCAGGACGTGCTGGTGTTCCTCGCCGGTCTCGCCGTCGCCTCCGGGATGCTCGCCGCGGAGACCCGTCTGCCGGTGCCGCTGCTCCTCGTCCTCGCTCAGGTGACAGGGCACCTCGTGCTCGGGCTGCACGACGGCCATCTGCACACCCCGACAGCCGGGATGCTCGTCGCCCACGTCGCCGCGGTCGCCGTGGCGGCTCTGCTCCTGCGCGGCGCCGAGAAGGGCTGCGAGGTGGCGCTCGCGGCCTTGCACGGGATGGTCCCCGAGCTGTTCCGCGCGCTGCCCGTGGCCGTCGCGGAACCCACCCGCATCGCCCACCGGCCCCGTGTGGGTCCGGGGATCCTGCTCGTCGGCGGGGTGGGAAGTCGCGGGCCACCCGCAGTTCTCCGCTAGGTCCCTCATTCGGTCGTCTCTCGACGACCGTTCGTTCGGCGTGCCCGTATGCCGCCACCGATCCACGGAGAATCATGAAGAAGACCCTGCTCTGCACCGCGAGCGTCGCCGTCGCCACCGCACTGTTCGCAACCGCCTGCGGATCCGAGACCACCACGACCTCGGCGGATGCCGTCGTCGTCGCCGATGCCTGGGTGAAGGCCTCCGACACCGGGATGACCGGAGCCTTCGCCGAGATCGAGAACACCGGAAGCGGCGACGTGCACATCGTGGGCGCGTCCAGCCCCTCGTCCGCCTCCACCGAACTTCACGAGATGGTGTCCGCGGAGGGCACCTCGATGGTCATGCAGGAGATGGGCGACGGGCTCGTCGTTCCTGCCGGGACCACCCACACCCTCGCTCCCGGCGGTGATCACCTCATGCTCATGGACCTCGCCGAACCTCTGAGGCCCGGCAGCACGGTGAGCTTCACGCTCGAGTTCGCGGACGGTTCCACCGAAGAGTTCACCGCCCAGGTCCGCGACTTCGCCGGTGCCCAGGAGGAATACGTGCCGGCCGACGGAGCGGCGCACGATGGCTAGGTTCACCCGACGCGCGTTGCTCGGGGGCGGTGTCGCCGCGCTGGGTGCCGCGGGACTCGGCGCGGTCGGAGGTGGGACGGCGGTCGCGTCCCGCATCCCCGAACCGATCGGCGCGCGGACCGTGGAGATCCACGGCACCCATCAGGCCGGTATCGACACCCCCGCGCAGTCGTTCGCGTCGTTCGTGGCACTGGACCTCGCCGAGGGTGTCGATCGTGACGGGCTCGTCGGGATCATGCGGGTGTGGGCCGAGGACGCCCGGCGGCTCACCACCGGGACACCGGCGTTGGGTGACACCGAACCCGAACTCGCCGTCGACCCGGCCCGGCTGACGGTCACCGTCGGCTACGGTCCCGCGGTCTTCGACGCCGCGGGCCTGACCGACCGGCGACCCGCGTGGCTGAAGCCGCTGCCGGCCTTCCCGATCGACCGGCTCGAGGAACGATGGTCGAGCGGCGACCTGCTGTTGCAGGTCTGCGCCGACGACCCGGTGACCGTCTCGCACGCGGTCCGCACACTCACCAAGAGCGTGCGATCGGTGGCGACGGTCCGTTGGATCCAGCGCGGATTCCGGCGTGCGGCCGGCACGCGACCCGACGGGACGACGATGCGCAACCTCATGGGGCAGGTCGACGGCACCGTCAATCCCGCGCCGCACAGCCCGGACTTCGACCGGCAGGTGTGGAATCCGGGCGACCCGCCGTGGATGGCCGGCGGCACCTCGCTCGTGCTGCGCCGGATCCGCATGGAACTCGACACCTGGGACGAGCTGGACCGTCCGGCTCGCGAGCTCGCAGTCGGCCGGCGACTGTCGAACGGTGCTCCCCTGACGGGTTCGGAGGAACACGACGACGCCGATTTCGAGGCGACCGACCGGTTCGGCATCCCGGTGATCCCACCGGAATCGCACGTCGCGCGGGCACGTCCCCGCACCGGCGACGAGCAGTTCCTGCGACGGGGGTACAACTACGACGACCAGGACGGCGCCGGACTGTTGTTCGCCGCCTACCAGGTGGACGTGGAGCGTCAGTTCGTCCCGGTGCAGCAGCGCCTCGCCGAACACGACGCGCTGAATCCGTGGATCACCCCGATCGGGTCGGCCGTCTTCCTCCTCCCGCCGGGTTTCGGGCCCGACGGCTATCCCGGCGACGTCCTGCTGGGCGTCTGAGACAAGTCCGCGACGGATGTGGAATCGAGGTCTAGCCTCGATTGTGTGACCGAGATTACACAGATACGTCAAGGCTTCGCGTCGCTGCGGGAAGGCGGTCTGAACTGGGACGCCTTCCCGCTGCGTCTGTTCGCGAAGGGCAACGCAGCACATTGGGACCCGATGGACATCGACTTCTCCCACGACGCCGACGACTGGTCCTCGCTCAACTCCGAGCAGCGCCGCAGTTCGACCTATCTGGTCGCGTTGTTCGTCGCCGGCGAGGAGGCCGTCACGCAGGACATCCTCCCGTTCCTCCGCGCGATGGAGGTGGAAGGGCGGCTGGGCGACGAGATGTACCTGACGCAGTTCTGTTACGAGGAGGCCAAGCACGTCCAGGTGTTCCGTCGCTGGATGGATACCGTGGGACTGACGTCCGACCTGCATCCCTTCGTCGCCGAGAATCCCTACTACCGGAAGCTGTTCTACGAGGAACTACCGCACAGCCTGCGCATCCTCGAGAGCGATCCGTCGCCGGCCAACCAGGTCCGCGCGAGCGTCACCTACAACCACGTCATCGAGGGCAGCCTCGCGCTGACGGGGTACTACGCGTGGCAGAAGGTGTGCACGAAGTTCGGGATCCTGCCGGGCATGCAGGAGATCATCCGGCGCATCGGCTCCGACGAGCGACGGCACATGGCCTGGGGCACGTTCACCTGCAGACGGCATGTGGCAGCGGACGATTCGAACTGGAACGTCGTGCTGCAGCGGATGGAGGAACTGCTTCCCCTCGCGACCGGCATGATCCAGTGGCAGAACGAGCAGTTCGACGAACAGCCCTACGGTCTCGACAACGACGAGTTCATCTCCTACGCGGCGGACCGGGCCCAGAGGCGGCTCGGCGCAATCGAATCCGCGCGCGGACGTCCGCTCGAGGAGATCGACCTCGATTACGCTCCCGCGGTGCTCGAGGAACGTTTCGGCGACGAGGACGCGGCCGCGCTCGCCGCGGTACCCACTCCCGATCGTGCCCCCGCGGAGCGAGCGGGGCAGTAGTCAGAGCAGCACGCCGACGACGAGCGCGATCAACACGAGAACGGCGACGACCCCGACGACCACCGTTCTCGTGTTGCCGCCGCTGCTGCTCTCTTCCTCGGTGTCGGCGGTGAGAACGGGAACGGGCGCGGACTCCTCCGCGGCGCCGCGCACGTCCGCGACGCCCTCGGCCTCGACACGCCGCTCCTCGAGTTCCCGCAGTCGCGCGAGACCACCGGTGAGAACGTCGGTTTCGTCGTAGGAGGGTGGTAGTCCGATCCGGGTCTTGTTGGTCTCCCGTGCCGGGGTGAACCCGGCCGCGAGGATTGCCGCGCCGAGCGCCGCGGTCTGCTCCGGGCCCGGCCCGACGAGGCTGCGCACCGTGAGCTTCGTGGCGAGGCTGTTCGCGATCTCCTGGATGTGGGTGCGGTCGCGGGCGACGAGACCGTCGCCCATGACGACGACGGCCTCGAGATTGTCCGGCATCCAGCCGAACGATCCGAGGGCCGTGGCGAGTTGGGCCGCCGGGGACGGAGCGCCCTGAGCGGGGGTGCGGTAGGCCTTGCCGGCGGGCACGCCCGAACGTACGAGGGTGACGGTCGAGCCGCCGTCGTCGAGATGGAAGACCCCCACGAGCTGTCCTGGGGTCTCGGATATCTCGGAGGCGTACCAGGCGGCGGCCGCCTGCGCGTCGGACACGAGGTCGACGTGGCGCAGATCCGCGTAGTCCAGGGCCGCGCGCAATGTCGCGATGGTGTGCGGATCCCAATGCGACGGGTAGGTCGCGGCGTAGCCGGGATCGCTGTCCCGATCCATGCCGCCGAAGGTCGGCAGCGGATGGCACTCCCGCAGCAGGCAGTGGATGGCGGTGGCCATCGCGTCCTCGGCGCGGTACATGCGACCGTCGCTCGCGGTGATGCCCGAGGCGTCGCCGACCCGCGTGAGGAAGCCCGCGATCGTGCGCGCTTCGTCCCCGTGCGCCACGCTGCCGAGCGACGTGTTGCCGTCGTGGTCGACGTGCAGGACGGAGTCGCGGGCGAGGACGACAGGGTCGGGAGTGCCGGGTTCGTTGGATGCGATGACCGCCGTGGACACGACTCGCCCGATCCGGAGGCCGACACCGATTGCCATGTCTTCCCTTCCTCGAGAGGCTGCTCGTCCGGTCTTGCTACCGAGGACCCGACTCGCTCCGGGTGCGCCGGACAAATGCACCGCTTCGGGCGCGAAGAACGATTGTGGCAGACAGGAAGGGAAGTGCCGATCTTACTTTCCGGTAAGTACGTGTTACAGTCCGTACCGCCGTGACGAGGAACACACGGCTCCGGTGGATCCAGGTGGAGGAACAACATGGTGGGGCGTGCTCGGAAGTGGATGGCCGCGGCGGTGACGTCGACGGTCCTCGTGGGCGGGCTTCTCGGAACCGCGACGACAGCGGGAGCCGAAACGGACTTCTATCTCCCGCCCGAACCGCTGCCGACGGGTGCCCCCGGCGACGTCCTGCGCACGGCACCGTCCGATCTGGCGCTGCGCGCTCCGGTCGCCGACGGCGTCTTCCCCGGTCAGGGCACCAAACTGCTGTATCGCAGCAACGACGCCAAGGGCGCGCCCAACGCGGTGAGCGGCACCTACATCGAGCCGTCGACGCCGTGGAACGGTCCCGGCGACCGTCCGCTCGTCGCGCTGGCCGTCGGCACCCACGGTCAGGGTGACCAGTGCGCACCGTCCCGCAATCTCGGGGCGCTCGTGAACTACAACCCGCCCCTCGACTTCTTCACCGAATACGAGGTGCTGTCGATCAACGCGCTGCTGCTGCGCGGCATCGCCGTGGTCGTCACCGACTACGACGGTCTCGGTACGCCGGGGCACCACACCTACGTGAATCGCGCCGCCGAGGCCCACGCGGTGCTCGACTCGGTGCGTGCGGCACTGAAGCTCGAGAACGCGTCGGTGACGGAGAACAGCCCGGTCGGCCTGTTCGGTTACTCGCAGGGCGGCGGCGCGTCGGGCGCTGCGGCAGAGCTCGCTCCCGAGTACGCCCCCGAACTGAACCTCGTCGGTGCCTACGTGGGTGCTCCGCCCGCCGACCTGGTGGCCACGCTGAAGCAGAGCGACGGCACGCTGCTCACCGGTGCCATCGGGTACACGATCAACGGCCTGGCCGACGCCTACCCGGAGATCCGCGACGAGATCGACGCCGAGGTCAGCGATCGCGGCCGCGAGATGCTCGCTGCCGTGGCGAACCAGTGCGTCCCGGAGACGGTCGCGAACTTCGCGTTCCAGCGCACCGGCGACTACACCCGCACGGGTGAGCCCCTCGACGTGGTGCTCGACCGCCTGCCGCAGGTCCAGAAGATCCTCGCGGAGCAGCGCATCGGCAACCGCACGCCGGCCGTGCCCGTCCTGCTCCAGCACGGCACACAGGACGACACCGTCCCCTACGGTCAGGGCCGTCAGCTGGCGCTGGACTGGTGCGACAAGGGCGCGACCGTGCAGTTCCTGCCCAACACGACGCCGCCGATCCTGCCCGGTTTCATCATCAACCACGCGGTGCCGATGATCGGCGGGCTGCCCGAGTCCGTCGCGTACATCGAAGCGCGACTGCGCGGTGAGCCCGCACCGTCGAACTGCGGAGCCTTCTGACGCTCCTTCGAATCCGCAGCCGATCCGGCCCGCACTCCCTTCCGGGGGTGCGGGCCGGATCCGTGTGCAGGGACTACACCGAGTGTCGGGTGTCGATGATCCGGCGCGCGACATTCGTCTCGGTCGACGGGCCCGGTTCCCAGCGGGAGATCCACGGGCCGGTGCCCTCGCTCGGATCGAGCACGCCGCGCTCGAGCCACTCGTATCTGCCCTCGAGAACGCCGGCCGCGGTGCGCCGGTCCTCGGCGTCGGTGTTCGTCCACAGGGCGTCGAACAATTTCTCCACGCGCAGCCGCGACTGCTTGCAGAAGGCGTCGGCCAGTTCGAAGGCTGCGTCGGCTCCCGGATGCCCGTCCACGCGTTGCCGTTCGGCGCGCACGCACACGGCGGTCGCGGCGAACAGTTCGCCTCCGATGTCGACGATCCGGCCGAGGAAGTTCTCCCGCTTCTCGAGTCCGGCCTGCCAGCGGGCCATCCCGTAGAAGGTCGAGCGGGCGAGCTTGCGCGAGCTGCGCTCGATGTACCTCAGATGCGGTGCCAGGGAAGCGAATTCGTTGTAGGTCCGCGGTAGTTGCCCCTTGCCGGCGACGAGCTTCGGGAGCCACCGGGCGTAGAACCTGCTCGCCCGCACCGCGGCCTGCGCCTTCTCCTTACCGGTCGAATCGGGGTCGGCAAGTTCGCCGGCCGCACGCAGGTGGGCGTCGACCGCCTCGCGGGCGACGAGCAGACGCATGATCTCGCTCGACCCCTCGAAGATCCGGTTGATCCGCAGGTCGCGGACGAGTTGCTCTGCGGGAACTGCCCGTTCGCCGCGCGCCGCGAGCGACTCGGCGGTCTCGTATCCGCGCCCGCCGCGGATCTGCACCAGCTCGTCGGCGATGAGGCATCCCATCTCGCTCGCCCACAACTTCGCCAGCGCCGCCTCGATGCGGATGTCGTTGCGCTGCTCGTCGTTCATCTGACCCGACAGTTCCACGACGGACTCGAGTGCGTAGGTGGTCGCGGCGATGAACGAGATCTTCGCGGCGACGGCCTCGTGCTCACCGACCGGCTTGCCCCACTGCACCCGCTCCGACGACCATTCGCGAGCGATCTTCAACGCCCACTTCCCGGCACCCGAACACATCGCGGGGATGGCGAGGCGACCGGCGTTGAGCGTCGTCAACGCGATCTTCAGCCCGTCGCCCTCACGCCCGATCAGGTTCTCCTTCGGAACCCGCACCTTGTGCAGCCGGGTCACGCCGTTCTCGATGCCGCGCAGACCCATGAAGGAGTTCCGGCGCTCGACGGTGATGCCGGGCGAATCCGCTTCCACGACGAAAGCGGAGATCCCGCCGCGATGGCCCTCGCTCTTCGGTATGCGGGCCATGACGACGAGCAGTTCGGCCACCACCCCGTTGGTCGTCCACAGCTTGACGCCCTCGAGTTCGTAGGCGCTGCCGTCCTCGACCGGAGTGGCGGTGGACGCGAGTCGCGCGGGGTCGGACCCGACGTCGGGTTCGGTGAGCAGGAAGGCCGAGATGGCGCCGCGTGCGCATCGCGGCAGGAAGCGTTGCTTCTGCTCGGGGGTGCCGGCGAGCTTCAACGGTTCCGGCACACCGATCGACTGATGGGCCGACAACAGCGCCCCGATGCTGGGGTGCACGCAGGCGACAACCGTCAGGGCCCGGTTGTAGGCGACCTGCGACAGGCCGAGGCCGCCGTACTCCTGCGGGATCTTCATGCCGAAACAGCCGAGCTCGGCCAGCTCACGGACGTATTCGTCGGGTATCCGCGCGTCGCGTTCGATGCGGCCGCCGTCCATCGAACTGCACGCCGCGCGCAAGCGCGCGAGGAACTCCTCGGTGCGGGAATCCTCGTCGGGTGTCGGTCGCGGGAAGGGGTGGACGAGGTCGAGGGTGAGCCGTCCGAGGAACAGTTCCTTCGCGAAGGACGGCTTGTTCCACTCGGATTCGCGGGCCTGCTCCGCTACTTCGCGAGCCTGCCGCTCGGTGACCTGTGGGGTTCGGACATCGGCGCTGTCTGCCATGACTGCCTCCGGGTCGCGTGCCTACTGGTGAGTATGCACCCGGATGTGTCGCTTATCACAGCTTCGGCCATGTCGATCATGAAGCGGCCGGGATGTGAAGGAGATCACTGACGCGGAGGTTGTCGGGGACGTGTCGGTACTCCCGGACACGCCTACGCTCGAATCGTCACCGACGACGTGCCCCGCCCGTCACTCGCCGATCCCTACGACGGATCGGAACGGAGGTGGCCATGGAATTCCTGGCCCTCGTCCCCGTCCTGCTCACCTTCCTCGGCGCGCTCTACCTCGCGGCGCGCCTCATCGTCGACCACGAGATCCGATCCGCGGAACGAGAATTCGGCACCGCGACCGGCGATCAGGCCTCCGAGGTGTCGGTGGACTCGGGGGAGACCGGCGTCGACGCGGCCTCGCCGGTCGTCGTCGCGGCAGATTCTGCCGGCCGCACACGCGGCGGTTCCGGAGCGATCGGAGGGTGAGCCGGACGGCGTCGCCGGTAGAACACGACCCCGCCTGCAGCCACGACGGCAACCGCGCCGGCGACGACGAGACCGACCCGCCTGCCCGTGCGCTCCGGCCGCGAGGACGACTTCGTGGCACACCGCTCGGCCGCGGCCCGCCGGGCCACCGAGAGCAGTCCGCCCGCGACGTCCAGACCCTTGCGCGCTGCGAACAGTCCGGCCGCACTCGAGCCCTGCGCGAGCGCTACCGCACCCTCGCCGGCCACGCGGAGAGCACCCGCGAGATTGCCGGATTCGTCGTGGCGTCGCACGAATGCCGGAAGCCACACGTCGTCGGTCTCGGCATGAATCAGCTTGCTCATGCGTCCACTCTTCCACACCACCCGGGACCTGCGGTCGTGACCGGAGGAGCGTGTCCCGCGCCGCCTGCCCTGCCCGGGAAGCGGGCAATGGCACCATGGTGGGGTGACTTCACCGCATCAGACAGCAACGGCCACGCTTCACACGAACCGCGGCGACATCGCGATTGCCCTCTTCGGCAACCACGCGCCGAAGACGGTCGAGAACTTCGTCGGCCTCGCTCAGGGCACCAAGGAGTACAAGACCCAGAACGCCAAGGGCGAGACCAGCGGTCCGTTCTACGACGGCGCGGTCTTCCATCGCGTCATCGACGGCTTCATGATCCAGGGTGGCGACCCCACCGGCACCGGCCGTGGCGGTCCGGGCTACCAGTTCGGCGACGAGTTCCACCCCGAGCTGCAGTTCGACCGCGGCTACCTGCTCGCGATGGCGAACGCCGGTCCGGGCACCAACGGCTCGCAGTTCTTCATCACCGTCGGCCCGACCCCGCACCTCAACCGTCGCCACACCATCTTCGGTGAGGTCGTCGACGCCGAGTCGAAGAAGGTCGTCGACGCGATCGCGACCACCGCCACCGACCGCGCCGATCGCCCGGTCGACGACGTCGTGATCAACAGCATCACCATCTCCTGAGAGAGTTCCCATGACGAACCCCGGCTGGGGCTCCGCGGCCGAGGGTGGTGGCCCGCAGCCTCAGCCGCGGTGCGTTCGCCATCCCGACCGCCCGACCCTGCTCGCCTGCTCCCGCTGCGGCCGGCCCGCGTGCCCCGAGTGCCTGCGCCCCGCCTCGGTCGGACAGCACTGCGTCGACTGTGTCGCCGCGGCCGAACGGTCGACACCGCAGGCCCGCACTATCGCGGGCGCACCCGTCCGCTCCGATCGGCCCTCGCCGATCGTGACGTACGTGCTCATCGCGTTGAACGTGCTCGTCTTCGGCATCACCGCCGCGCAGTCGGGCAGCGTGATGACCAACGAGCAGGGCTCGGCGTTGTTCCTCGACTGGGCGCTGTGGCCGCCCATCATCGCCGCGCACGGCGAGTACATCCGGATCCTCGGCAGTGGCTTCCTGCACTTCGGTCTGGTCCACCTGGCCGTCAACATGTTCGCACTGTGGGTGATCGGCCGCGACACCGAACTCGTGCTCGGGCGCGCCCGGTACCTCTCGGTCTACCTCGTGTCGATCCTCGGCGGGTCCGCCGCGGTCATGTTCATGGAGACCGGAGCGGTCACCGCCGGTGCGTCGGGAGCGGTCTTCGGTCTGCTCGGCGCACAGGCCGTCATCCTGCTGCGCCTGCGTCGCAGCCCGGCACCCGTGCTGACCATCGTCGGCCTCAACGTGATCATCAGCATCACCATCCCGGGCATCTCCCTGTGGGGTCACCTGGGTGGTCTCGTCGCCGGTGCCGCCGCGACCGCGGCCCTGCTCTACGCCCCGCAGTATCTCGGTGCCGGCACCGACCGGGACCGCATCGTGCGCACCGGCTGGATCGCGCTGGTCGCGATCGTGGTGGTGACGCTGCTTGCGATCGTGTTCGCCGTGGTGCGGCTACGCGATCAGCTGGGCGTCTGATCGGGCGCGAGATCGCGCACCGCCAGCGCGGCGTGCACGTTCCTCGGGTCGGTGCCCAGATCCCACCGGCCGAAGATCATCAGGTTCTCCGTGCCGGTCGCGGGGTCGATCGTGTCGACCTCGAGCATCGGCACGCGCCGCCCGAAGCGCGGGTACTCGACGATCCGCACGCGGTGCAACGCCGCGCGCGGGAACTCGCGACGACCCGTCAGCCGCATCGTCGCGATCCCTGCCCCGTCCGGTAGCACCTCGAGGCGCGGCCGCTGCCGCAATGCGAGCGCGACCGTCACGAGGACGAGCAGCGCCGCGAACCCCACCAGCACGCGACCGGCCGCGTCGGGAACCGCGACGGCGGCCGTCACGGCGAGGGCGATACCGGCGACCGACAACGCCGCGATCGCGGCGGGCGGTGTCGCCCACCGCGGCGGTGTGTCGTCGGGCATCTGCGTCCTCTTCCGATCCGTTCCCCGGGGACCTGCCGCGGGGTTGTGCACAGTGTTATCCCCAGGTGGGGATGAATAACATCGGTGTAACCCGAACGTGGGTGGGGTCAGCGCCAGTTCATCGTCATGATCAGACCGACCACCATGAACCCGAACCCGATCAGGAAGTTCCAGGCGCCGAGATCGTTCATCCACGTGATCTGCTCGGCCGCGAGGTAGTAGACGATCAGCCACAGCAGCCCGATGACCATCAGGGCGAGCATCACCGTCACGTACAACGTGCTCGACGGCGTGCCCTTGACCTTCACCGGTGTGCGGCTCACCGTCCGGGTCGCGGAGACGTCCTTCTTGCGAACCTTCGACTTGGGCATGGTGTCCTCGTTCTCACGTCTCCACCCGTCGCTTACGGATGGAGTGGTCGGTCAACTACCTGTTGAGATCACGCTAACGTAAGGCCAGGATCGGAGGTACGACGTGTCGGAACGACGACTGCGCGCGCCCGTGTGGGGTGTCGCGACCCTCGTCGTGTGCCTCGTGGCCGGTCTGCTCGTGGGCACCACCCGCGGAGTGTCCGAGGGTGACGAACTGCGCGCCGGCGACTCCCCGCGACTGTCCGATCTCGTTCGTGCCGCGCAGGAGAAGGCCGACGAACTGGCCGCCAGCCGCGACGATCTCACCGCCCGCATCGACGAACTCCAGGACCGTGCCGCGGTGAACGACGAGGACGTCGCCGCAGTGCTCGACGACCTGTCCGCGATCGAGGACCCGGCCGGACTCGTGGCCCGGAGCGGGCCGGGCGTGACGGTCACCCTCACCGACGCGCCCCGCGACGCCAACGGGCGCTATCCGTCCGGTGCCTCACCCGATGATCTCGTCGTGCACCAGCAGGACGTGCAGAGCGTGCTCAACGCGATGTGGGCCGGCGGTGCCGAGGCCGTGGCCATGCAGGACCAGCGGATCGTCGCGACGTCGGCACCGCGTTGCATCGGCAACACGCTGCTGCTGCACGGACGCACCTACTCACCGCCCTACGTCGTCACCGCACTCGGCGACCCGGCACGCTTGCAGGCCGCGCTCGACGCCGAACCCGGTATCCGCATCTACAAGCAGTACGCGGCCCGTTATCAACTCGGATACACGCAGCAGGCGTCGGAGGATCTGTCGGTCCCCGCCTACACCGGTAGTTCGTCCGCGCGTTGAGACGTGCCGGGGTCCATTGCCCGAATCGGACACCGGGCGGGTCGCCCTCTACCGAGCACCGGGCGGGTCGCCCTCTACCGAGCACCGGGCGGGTCGCCCTCTACCGACCACTGAGTACCCTCGTCTCATGCGTATTCTCGTCGTCGACAACTACGACAGCTTCGTCTTCAACCTGGTCCAGTATCTGGGTCAGCTCGGAACGACGGCCGACGTGTGGCGCAACGACGACGAGCGGCTCACCGCACCGGGTGCTCTCGCCCGGGTCGCGAAGGACTACGACGGCATCCTCCTCAGTCCCGGACCGGGCACGCCCGAACGCGCCGGGGCGAGCATCGACCTGGTCAAGGCATGTGCCGACAGCAGCACTCCGCTGCTCGGTGTGTGCCTGGGCCATCAGTCCATCGGTGTCGCGTTCGGCGCGACCGTCGACCGCGCCCCCGAACTGCTGCACGGCAAGACCAGCCTGGTCCGTCACAACGGTGCCGGTGTGCTCGCGGGCCTGCCCGACCCGTTCACCGCGACCCGCTACCACTCGCTGACCGTGCTGCCCGAGACCATGCCCGCCGAACTCGAGCCCACCGGCCACACGGAGACCGGCATCGTCATGGCCCTGCGCCACGCGGAGCTGCCGATCCACGGTGTGCAGTTCCATCCCGAGTCGGTGCTCACCCAGGGCGGTCACCGGATGCTCGCGAACTGGCTTGCGGCCTGCGGCGAGGCGCCGGACGAGACGCTCGTCGCGCGCCTCGAGGCGCAGATGGCCCGCGCGCTCGACGGCGGAGCCGCCTGACCCACACCCCGTATCCGACGAGAAAGGCGCCGGTCCCTTCGAGGACCGGCGCCTTTCGTCGTTGATGGCTCGCTCAGCGGATGCCGAGCACACCGACGCCCACGGTGATGGGCTGGTTCTTCGAGATCTCCGAACCCGGCGGCTGGGCCTGCGTGATCACGGTGCCGACGAGATCGACGTCGAGCGTCGCCTCACGCGTCTGCTGGAGCTGGGAGGCGTTGCCCGTCCAGCCGGCGCCGCGCAGGGCGGCGAGCGCATCGGAGACCGACCGGTTGGTGATGACGGGCATCTCGATGCGGTCGCCGTTGGACACCCGCACGGTCACCGTCGAACCCTGTTCGGTGGAGGCGCCACCGGCCGGGCTCGTCGACACGACGGTGCCTTCGGTCTCGCTGGAGTCGATGTTCTCGACGACGACCTCGAAACCGGCGCCCTCGATGTTGTCGCTCGCCACCTCGACGGTCTGGCCCACCACGTTGGGGACGCGTACCAGTTCGGGGCCGGAACCCAGCTTGATGGTGATCGCGCTGTCGCGGTCGACGCTCGCCCCCGCGCCGGGGGTCTGGTCGACGACGAGATCCTCGTCGTCGGCGGCCGAAGGCTGGCGACCGACATTCGGATCGAGCCGGAGTCCGACGGCGGACAGCTCCTGGGCTGCGCGTTCCTGCGTCATGCCTTCGAGCCGCGGGATCTGCACCTGTTCCGGTCCGCTCGACACCTCGAGGGTGACGGTCGAACCTTCCTCGGCCTGGCTGCCGGGTACCGGCCGGGTGTTGATGACGTTGCCGTTCGCGACGACGGGGTCGCTCTTCTGCTGGATCGAGACCCGGAAGCCCGCGTTCTGCAGCTGGCTCTCGGCGATCTCGGCGGAGAGATTGCGGACGTCGGGCACCGCGACCTGGGCAGCCGTCGAACCGGGTCCGAGCGACCACAGGAAGACGCCGACGATACCGACCACGGCGACCGCGGCGATGCCGAGCAGCACCTTCTTGAGCACCGAGCCGCTTCCGGAATCGTCTGCGGGTGCCCCGGCCGAGCCGACGGGCGCGACGCGGCTGTGCCGGCCCGTGTTGTTGTCGACGGAGTCGATCAGCGTCGTGCGGTCCTCGTCGGTCATCACCATCGGCGCGCTCGGACGCTGTCCGCTCAGCACGCGGATCAGGTCGCTGCGCATCTCCGCGGCCGACTGGTAGCGGTTCGCGGGGTTCTTCGCCATCGCCTTGAGGATCACCGAGTCGAGCTCGGGCGGCACCGACGAGTTCACCGACGACGGCAGCGGCGGATCCTCCCGCACGTGCTGGTAGGCCACCGCGACGGGCGAGTCACCCTTGAACGGAGGCTCGCCGGTGAGGATCTCGAACAGGACGCAACCCACCGAGTACACGTCCGACCGGGCGTCGACCTGTTCGCCGCGCGCCTGCTCCGGGGAGAGGTACTGCGCGGTGCCGATCACCGCGGCGGTCTGCGTCATGGGGCTCGCGGCATCGGAGATGGCCCGGGCGATGCCGAAGTCCATGACCTTCACCGCGCCGGCCTTGTTGATCATGACGTTGGCCGGCTTCACGTCGCGGTGCACGATCATGTTGCGGTGGCTGAAGTCCAGGGCCGCGCACACGTCGGCGATGATCTCCATCGCCCGCTTGGGGGTCATCGGCCCGTCGGCGCGCACGATGTCGCGCAGCGTGTCGCCCTCGACGTACTCCATGACGATGTACGGGAGCGGCCCGGCTTCGGTCTCGGCCTCACCGGTGTCGTAGACGGCGACGATCGCCGGATGGTTCAGCGCAGCGGCGTTCTGCGCCTCGCGCCGGAAGCGCAGGTAGAACGTGGGGTCGCGTGCGAGGTCGGCACGCAACACCTTGATGGCCACATCCCGGCCGAGCCGCAGATCCCGCGCGAGGTGCACCTCGGACATACCGCCGAAGCCGAGGATCTCACCCAGCTCGTAGCGGGAGGAGAGCTTGCGGGGTGTGGTCATGACGTTCCTTGATTGTTCGTACCGTTGCTGGTTTCGGATGAATTGTCGTCCCCTCCACCGGCGGCCTCGGGGTCGGTCTCGTTGTCGCCGTCACCCTCCGCGCCGCCTGTGCCGCCATCGCCGCCACCGGTGTCCTCCGCTGTGGTGGTGGTCGCTGCCGTCGTCGTGGTCGGGGCCGTCGTCGTGGTGGGCTGCTGCGTCGTGGTCGGCTCGGTCGTCGGTTCCGGCGTGGTCGTCGTCGGCTCCGGCGTCGTCGTGGTCGGAGGGGGAGTGAAGGTCTCCGGCTCGACGGGCGGCGGCAGCGGCACGAACGTCGTCGTGGTCTGCGGCGGACGCGTCGTCGTGGTGGTCGCGCGGGTCGTGGTGAGCTGCGTCGTCGGCGAGGGAGCGCGCGGGGTCTCCTCGTCGTCGCTGCTGAACAGCACGATTCCGAGGGTCACGAGGGCGAGCACCACTGCCGCACCTGCAGCCCAGGCCAGCGCGGTGGGGCTCGGCGACCGTCGTCCGTCGTCGTCGGCGGGCACTCCCGCGGTCGGCGGGCCTGCCACCGGCGGCCGGCCGGCCGTGGGCGGCTGGGCCGAGCGGGGAACCGACGAATAGGCCGTCTGGTCGTACTGCGTCGGGTGCAGGGCACGGGTCGAGGACGTGTGGGCCGTGGTCCCGGGAACGCCGGGCGGAAGCACCCGGTTGGCGCTGGTCACCGGCGGCACGTTGCCGGGCGGGGGCACGGGTCGTCCGGACCTCACCGCAGCGACGGCGTTGGCGAACTCGCCGCCGTTCGAATAGCGGTAGGCGGGGTCCTTCGACATCGCGATCTCGATGAGTTCGCGCACCTCGGGCGGAAGATCCGTCGGCAGCGGTGCCGGGGTCTCCTGGACGTGCTTCATCGCGACCGTCACGACGCTGTCGCCGAGGAAGGGGCGGCGTCCCGACAGCACCTCGTAGCCGACGACGGCCAGCGAGTACACGTCGCTCGCGGACGTCGCCTCCTGGCCGAGTGCCTGCTCGGGAGCGATGTACTGCGCGGTGCCCATCACCATGCCGGTGCGGGTGACCGGGGAGGCGTCGACCGCCTTCGCGATACCGAAGTCGGTGATCTTCACCTGGCCTGTCGGGGTGATGAGGATGTTGCCCGGCTTGACGTCGCGGTGCACCACGCCGGCGTTGTGGGCGGCCTGCAGGGCGCGTCCGGTCTGCTCGAGCATGTCGAGCGCGTGCGGTAGCGACAGGCGTCCGAGCCGCGACAGGACGGCGTTGAGCGGTTCGCCGTGCACGAGTTCCATCACCAGATAGGCGATGGACTGGCCCTCGGCGTCGGTGGTCTCGCCGTAGTCGAACACCCCGGCGATGCCGGGATGGTTGAGCTGGGCGGTGGTGCGGGCCTCGAAGCGGAACCGGGCGAGGAAATCCTCGTCGCCGGACAACTCGGCCTTGAGGACCTTCACCGCGACCCGCCGGTCGAGCCGGGTGTCGAGTCCTTCCCACACCTGACCCATTCCGCCGGTCGCGATGAGTCGCTGGAGACGGTAACGGTCGGCGATCATGGCGCCGCTGCTCAGAGCCATGTCAGCCTCCCTGTAATCCGGCCGAGATGACGGCCCGTCCGATCGGGGCGGCCACCGAGCCGCCGGTCGCGGCGAGAGCTCGGTCGCCGCCGTCCTCCACGATCACCGCGACGGCGATGCGGGGTTGTTGTGCAGGTGCGAATGCGATGTACCAGGTGTGCGGCGGGGTGTTCCGCGGATCGTTGCCGTGTTCCGCGGTGCCCGTCTTCGACGCGATCTGCACGCCCTGGATGGCACCGCCACCGCCGGCATTGTTCTCGGCACCGATCATCAGGTCGGTGAGGGTCGCCGAGACCTCCGGCGAGATCGCCTGGCCCAGCGATTCGGGCTTGGTCTCCTCGAGCACCGTCAGGTCGGGTCCCTGCCGACGGTCGACGAGATACGGCTTCATGCGCACCCCGCCGTTTGCGATGGTCGCGGCGATCGACGCGTTCTGCAACGGAGTGAGGGCCACATCACGCTGGCCGATGCTCGACTGGCCGAGTGCCGCGCCGTCCGGGATGGGCCCGACGGTGCTCGCCGCGACGGGCAGCGGCACGTCGAGGGTCTCGCCGATGCCGAGCTTCTCGGCCTGCGAGACCAGGGCCTCGCGTCCGTCGTCGATGCCCATCTCGACGAAGGCCGTGTTGCACGACCGCGCGAAGGCTTCCCGCAGCGTCACCGTCGGTGCGTCGCCGCACGCCGCTCCGCCGTAGTTCTCGAGGGTCGTCGCGGTGTCGGGCAGGGTGATCTGCGGTGCCGCGGTGAACTGCGTGTCGGGGGTGACGCCGTTCTCGAGCGCCGCCGCCGTCACGACGACCTTGAAGGTCGAGCCCGGAGGGTAGGTCTGGGAGATCGCACGGTTGAGCATCGGCTTCTCGGGATCGGCGTTGAGCTCGTCCCAGGCCTGTGAGGTCGCGGCACCGTCGTGTCCCGACAACCGGTTGGGGTCGTAGCTCGGAGTGCTCACCATCCCGAGGATCCTGCCGGTGCTCGGTTCGATCGCGACCACCGAGCCCGTGTAACCCTTCGAGGTCAGCTCGTCGTAGGCCACCTGCTGAACGACCGGATCGATCGTGGACACGACGTTTCCGCCGCGCGGGTTGCGGCCCGACACCAGGTCGAACAGGCGACGTCCGAACAGCAGGTTGTCGGAACCGTTGAGCAGCGAATCCTCGGACCGCTCGAGTCCGGTGCTGCCGTACTGCATCGAGTAGAAACCGGTCACCGGCGCGTAGGCCAGCGGGCTCATCGGCTGGGTCGGCGGCGCCGGGTATTCGCGCAGGTACTTGTAGCGGCTGTCGGTGGGCACCGACACCGCGAGAGCCTGACCGGCCGCGACGATCTGTCCGCGCTGACGGGAGTACTCGTCGATCAGCACACGCGAGTTGCGCGGATCGGTGCGGAGATCGTCGGCCTTGATGACCTGCACGTAGGTGGCGTTTGCGAGCAGCGCGACGACCATGAACATCACGGCCATCGCGACCTTGCGGAGCGGACCGTTCATTCGCGCCCCATCATTTCCGTCTTGGCCTCGGCGATCGGCGTGGGCGCCTTCTTACGGGGGATCGCGGGTTGGCGGGCAGCGTGCGAGATCTTCATCAACAGAGCCAGGAGCAGATAGTTTGCGAGCAGCGACGAACCACCGTAGGACACGAACGGTGTGGTCAGGCCGGTCAGGGGGATCAACTTCGTGACACCGCCGACCACCACGAACAGCTGGACGGCGAGGGTGAACGACAGGCCGGCGGCGAGCAGCTTGCCGAAGCTGTCGCGCACCGCCAGCGCCGTGCGCATGCCGCGGACGACGAGGATCAGGAACAACAGCAGGATGGCGGCCAGACCGATCAGGCCGAGTTCCTCACCGATCGCGGCGACGATGAAGTCGGTCTTCGCGAACGGCACCTGCCCCGGCCGTCCGCTGCCCAGGCCGGTGCCGGCGACTCCGCCGGTCGCGAGACCGAACAGCGACTGGGAGATCTGGTAGCCGGTGTTGTTGTAGTCGGCGAGTGGATCGAGCCAGGTCTCCACACGCACCCGCACGTGACCGAACATCTGGTACGCCGCGTAGAAACCGACGGCGAGCAGCGAGAATCCGATGATCAGCCAGCCGACGCGTTCGGTCGCGATGTAGAGCATCACCAGCACGGTGGTGAACAGCAGCAGCGACGTGCCGAGGTCCTTCTCGAAGACCATCACACCGATCGAGATGATCCAGGCCGCCAGGATCGGGCCGAGATCGCGGGCACGGGGGAAATCCATCCCCAGGAAGTGCTTGCCCGCGGTGGTGAACAGATCGCGTTTCGCCACGAGGACCGATGCGAAGAAGATGATCAGCAGGATCTTCGCGAACTCACCGGGCTGGATGCTGAAACCGGGCAGCCGGATCCAGATCTTGGCGCCGTTGACCTCGGAGAACCTGCTCGGCAGCAGGGCCGGGATCGCGAGTGCGATGAGGCCGATGAGACCGAGCGTGTAGCTGAACCGCGCGAGCAGGCGGTAGTCGTGCAGGAACACGAGCACGACGATGAACAGCGCGATGCCGAGCGCCGTCCACAGCACCTGCTGCGTCGCATCGGGCGACGGCGGCGGCAGGCCCATGTAGCGGGCGTTCTCCTGGTCGGACAGGTCGAGCCGGTGGATGAGCACGAGTCCGAGACCGTTGAGCAGCGCGACGATCGGCAACAGCAGGGGATCGGCGTACTTCGCGAAGCGCCGGACCGCGAGATGCGCGGCGAGGAACAGCGCCGCGAAGGTCGCCCCGTACTTGAGCAGGTCGAGGGTCAGCGCCTGCTCCATCGAGACCTCGACGAGCATGAGCGACACGGTCGTGACACCGATGGCCGCGATGATCAGAGCCAATTCGGTGTTGCGCCGGGTCGACTGGACGGGAGCCGGGGCGAAACCTCCCGGAGGGCTCGGGAAGGCCCCCACACCATGGGACACCGACATCAGGCGCCCACCCTGCAGTTCTGACCGGGGATCTGGGGCGCGGGCTCGGGAGCCGGCTCCATGTTCGGAGCGGGTTCGCCGGGAGTCGGCTCACCGGGCTGTGGCTCACCGGGGAGCGGTTCGCCGGGCTGGGAGGCCGGTGCCGGTTCGCCCGGCTGCGGCTCACCGGGCGCCGGCGGCTGCACCGCGGGTGTCTCGGTGGGCTGGGTGCCGTTCGGTCCGGGAGCCGGCGTCGGCTCTCCCGGACCGGGGGCCGGTGTGCCGGGCGTGGGCTCGGGTTCCTCCGGGGTGCACACCGGCAGCAGGTCCAGTTCGGCGAGCCGCTGCATCTGTTCGCGGGTGTCGTCGAGCGACCCCGACGGAAGACCGGCACGAACCTGTTCGCGGGCGGCGGGCCACAGATCGTCGACGAGCATCACCCGGCACGACGCGCTGGCGGGGTCGACGAGCGTGAGGTCGCCCTCGTCGGTGATGCACCCGACGCGCGCGGGCTCCTGCAGGGAATAGCCGAAGACGTCGCCGGGGATGCCGCGCAGCACGGTCACACGACCGTCGTCGGCGCCGACGTAGTAGTTGTTGCGGATCAACTGACGGCCGACGAACAGACCGCCGACCAGCACTGCGATCACCACGATGGCGGCGACGGGCCACCACAGGCGGCTGCGCTTCTTCTTCGGCTCGGGCTCCGGGGCCTTGTTGATGACCCGCTTGGGGGTGGCGCGCGGCGGTCGCATCGCAGCGGCGCGACCCGCTGCGGTATTCGGCGGGGGAGTGTCCTCGTCGTCGTCCGCCGATGCCGCACCGGCAACGATGGGATGCGACTGGCCGTAGTCGAGATCGATCACGTCGGCGACGACGACGGTGACGTTGTCGGGACCGCCGCTGCGCAGTGCCAGCTCGATGAGCCGGTCGGCGCACTCGTCGTGCGTGCCCTGCCGCATGGTGTCGGCGATCGTCTCGTCGCTGACGACGTCGGACAGGCCGTCGGAGCACACGAGATAACGGTCACCGGCGCGGGCCTCGCGCACGGTGAGCGTCGGTTCTACCTCGCTGCCCGTCAGCGCGCGCATGATCAACGACCGCTGCGGGTGCGTGTGCGCCTGCTCGGGGGTGATGCGGCCCTCGTCGACGAGCGACTGCACGAAGGTGTCGTCGCGGGTGATCTGGGTGAGCTGACCGTCGCGCAGCAGATAGGCGCGGGAGTCGCCGATGTGCGCGAGGCCGAGCTTGCTGCCGGCGAACAGGATGGCCGTGAGCGTCGTGCCCATACCGTCGAGTTCGGGCTCCTCCTCCACCTGGTCGGCGATCGAGGCGTTGCCTTCGCGGACGGCCGCGGCGAGCTTGCCGAGAAGGTCGCCGCCCGGCTCGTCGTCGTCGAGGTGGGCGAGCGCCGCGATCATCAGTTGCGAGGCGACCTCGCCGGCTGCGTGGCCGCCCATGCCGTCGGCGAGGGCGAGCAGGCGGGCACCGGCGTAGACGGAGTCCTCGTTGTTGGAGCGCACGAGGCCGCGGTCGCTGCGGGCGGCATATCGGAGTACGAGGGTCACGGGCGGAGCTCGATCACGGTCTTGCCCACCCGGACCGGGGTTCCGAGCGGGACACGGACAGCGGTGGTGACCTTCGCGCGGTCGAGATACGTGCCGTTCGTCGACCCCAGGTCTTCGACGTACCAGTCGGAACCTCGCGGCGACAGGCGTGCGTGGCGCGTGGACGCGTAGTCGTCGGTCAGCACGAGTGTGGAGTCGTCGGCACGGCCGATGAGAACCGGTTGGGTGCCGAGTGTGATCCTCGTGCCGGCCAGCGCGCCCTGCGTGACCACCAGATACTTGGCGGTCTTGTTACGGCTCAGCGTCGGCAGCACCGACTGCTTGGGGGAGTAACGCGGGAGCGGTCGCGCGGCACCGGCGTAGATGTCGGACCGGAGCGTGCGCAACACCGCCCATACGAACAACCACAGCAGGAGGAGGAATCCCGCTCGGGTCAGCTGCAGAATCAGCCCCTGCACGGTGCATCCTCCTTCGGGGTAGTCGACCGGTCGTGTTCCTGGTCGTGCGGTCACTCACAATACGGACACCGGACGACTCCATGCAGCGTCCGACGCGCTGTCACACGCGTCGGACGGTATGAACGGGTCCGGTCGGTCCTTCGATACCGGCTGATCAGAGGATGCGCACGAGGATTTCGGAATGCCCGGCGCGAATCACGTCACCATCGGCGAGCTGCCAGTCCTGCACCGAGGCGCCGTTGACCGTCGTGCCGTTCGTCGACCCGAGATCGGAGAGCATCGCGACCTGGCCGTCCCAGCGGATGTCGATGTGGCGACGCGAGACGCCGGTGTCGGGCAGGCGGAACTGTGCGTCCTGGCCGCGGCCGATGATGTTGCTGCCCTCTCGGAGCTGGTAGTAGCGACCGCTGCCGTCCTCGAGCTGGAGCGTCGCGGTCAGCACCCGACCGGCAGTCGGAGACTGGTAGCCGGCCTGCTGGTAGCCCTGATCGTAACCGGGAGCCGCGGCGGCGTAACCCTGGTCGTAGCCGCCCTGCTGCGCGCCGTACTGCTGGTCGTAACCCGGCTGTGCGTAGCTCTGCTGACCGTAGGCCTGCTGGTCGTAGCCGCCCTGCTGGTAGCCCTGGTCCTGGTAACCCTGGTCGTAACCGGGCTGCGCGTAACCCTGCTGGCCGTACGCCTGCTGGTCGTAGCCACCCTGCTGCGGGTAGTCGTGGCCGTAGTCCTGGCTGTACGCCTGCGGCTGGGCGCCCTGGGCACCGTAGGCCTGCTGGTCGTAACCGCCCTGGTCGTAGCCGCCCTGTTGGTAGTCCTGCTCGCTGTAGGCCTGGCCGTACGCCTGCTGGTCGTAACCACCCTGCTGGTCGTAGCCCCCCTGAGCCTGGTCGTAGCCGGCGTTGCCGTAGCCCTGGTTGTAGCGCTGCTCCTGGCCGACGTGCGCGTGACCGTTGCGTGCGTACTGCGGTTCCGCCTCGGCGGGGTCACGGCTGGGGTCGTAGCCGGGGTTCTGCGTCATTGGGCCAGCTCCTGGTTCAGAGGTCACGGGTGGGCGGTTCTGTGGGTTCCGCGGTGACGGAGCACGCGTCGCTGAGCGCCCCGCATCGGGATCTACCGAGCCGCGAGTCCGGAACTGCCCGGTGTGCAGTGCCGACGACGACTCGAAGACGACTTGGATCTCACCGTATGTCTGCCATCCCTGTTCTCGGATGAAGTCCTCAAGGTGACGGGAGAATGCCTTCACAGTCAAGTCCCGATCCGCTGCGAGGGCGTCGTGATCGGTTTCGCTGATCGTGATGACGTAGTGATTGGGGGCGAGCATGTGGCCCCGATCGAGCTGTTGGACGCCGTCCGTTGCCTCCTGCTGCAGCGCCGCCTCGACTTCCTGGGGCACGACGCCGCCGCCGAACACGCGGGCGAAAGCGTCGCCGATCGCGGCCTGGAGTTTGCGCTCGAAGCGCTGGGCGATACCCATGGCGACCCCCTTTCCGTACTCAGCGTGTCGCAATGCAGATCTCGTCACTGCATGGTATCCACTTTTCCCCGGATTCGACCCTGCGGTATTCGGCACGTCTCCGACGGATGTGCTCGGCGATCGTGCCGACGGGGCTCGCAGCCCTCTGACCAGGCGAATAGTTGTTTGGCTCCGGTGTGTGTTACTGTTTTCGGCGTTGCTCGGGCGAGTGGCGGAATGGCAGACGCGCTGGCTTCAGGTGCCAGTGTCCTTCGGGACGTGGGGGTTCAAGTCCCCCTTCGCCCACAGTGAGCAGTTCCACGAACTGCGACGGACGAGGTCACGAACTCTTCGGAGATCGTGACCTCGTCCTTTTCGTCGTGGTCTTCCGGGCCGTCGGCCCTCCGGCCGGTCAGTCGCTCGGGTGCCGATCCGCGGTGAGGTCGACACGGATCTGTGGTACCGGCACGCCCGTGGGTACTCGGGTCCGTCGGTTGCCGTGCGCGGCGGCGAGTTGCGGTCCGGTGAGATACAGAGCGAGGGACAGATCGGCGTTCTCCACCCGAGCGCCGCGGAGGTCCGCGCCGAGCAGGTCCGCTCCCGCGAGGTCGCATCCTCGGAGATCGGCGCCGATGAGCAATGCATTCCGCAGCTCGGCCCCGCACAACCGGCGGCCGCGCAGATCGGTGCCGGCGAGATCGGCGCCCGGGACCAGGTCCGGATGCATCCGCTCGTCGTCGGCGAAGTACGAAGCCCGCACCTCCGCACTGACCTCCATGAGGACCGGTCGAACGCGGGCACGTATCTCGCCAATGTCGAGGGATTCGAGTTCGCCCACGCGCCGGCGGGTCAGGGATACAAGGGATGCGACGAGTTCCCGCGCGGTGTCCGCGGTTTCCGGATCGTAGGTACGTTCCTGGGCCTCGAGCAGATGCCACATCATCTCGTGCAGCTCTTTCACGACGGCGAATGCCGAGAACATCCGGTCGCGGGTGTCGGGACGGTCCCGCCAGCTCACGCCGGCGAACAACCGCTGGGAGACCACCTGTCCCGCGCCGAAACAATCGAAGACCGTGCACCCGCGGAAACCGCGGGACGGCAACGTCTCATGGATGGTGCACGCGAAGGACGCATCGAGATGCCGGCACGGCGACCCGGCAGGCTTGTCCTCGGCGAAATCCGAAGACCTCGTGAAACCGAAAGCCGTACAACACAGTGCGAAACAACGGCTGCAGTCGCCCCGGAGGTCGGATCGATGAACGGTCGGCGACGGGGACGAGTGAAGCGATGGGGTGAACATGTGAACTCCGAGAGTCGATTCCGATGCACGGCGGGATCGGGGAACCC
The DNA here is from genome assembly GCF_058211795.1 of Rhodococcus sp. S3. Classification (NCBI taxonomy): domain Bacteria; kingdom Bacillati; phylum Actinomycetota; class Actinomycetes; order Mycobacteriales; family Nocardiaceae; genus Rhodococcus; species Rhodococcus sp. S3. The sequence goes on from NZ_CM177074.1 coordinate 47,063, forward strand.
TGGCGCGGGTTCCCTCTCGGGGCACACGGAATCACCGCCGCCTGCAGGCGCGGTTCGCGGACGGCGCGGGACCTCTGTCTCACGGATACACGGTGCTGATCACTGGCCATGAAAATACCAGTCGGCACGCGCGGTGTCAGCGGGCCGGACGGCTGTCGTCGGACCTCGGGAAGACCCGCGTTCAGACGCTCGCCTCGCGCGACCCCACGTGCGTCAGAGTGAGGCGCAGCAACTCGCCGAGGGCGTCGCGACTACGCGTCAGGCACGCGATCCGGCCGTCGAGATCCTCGATCTCGCCGACGAGACGAGCGGCGAAATCCCTGTCGCACTTGCTCGTCCACGTGCCTTCCCGGTCGTCGCGCTGCTCGAGGACGATCGAGACCAGACGCGTGGGCACGCCCGAGCCGACGAGGTCGCGGATCAGTTTCACGCGTGCCACGTCGTCGTCGGTGTAGTCGCGGTAACCGTTCGCACCCCGTTCGGGATGGATCAGGCCTTCCTGTTCGTAGTACCGCAGCATCCGGGTGCTGAGGCCGGTTCGCCGGGACAGCTCGCCGATTCGCATGACTCTCCCCGTTTCGGGCTTGACCTTGACACCGATGTCAACGTTCAGCATGGTGCCATGACCGATACCGACGCTCGTGAACCGGCGAGAATTCCCACGGCGACGACGACGTCGAACGCTTCTTCGACCGGCCACGCACTTCGGTGGGCGACGCTGATCGCCCTGTCCTTCTCGACGTTCGCGACGGTGACCGTGGAGATGCTCCCGTCCGGCTTCTCCCGCAGATCGGACGTGGCCTGGGTGTCGAGCCTGCCGTCGTGGGAGGTCTGGTCACCGCGTGGGCGCTCACGATCGCCGTGACCAGCATGCCGCTCGTCCGGGTCACGCGGAACGTCCGCCGCACCCGGTTGCTCCCGGCCGCGCTCGCCGTGGTGGCCGCCGCGGTGCTGGCGACGTCGCTCGCTCCCACCTTCGAGATCGCCCTCGCCGGCCGGATCGTCTCCGCGGCCGCGCACGGTGTGTTCTGGGCGGTGATCGTCGTGTACGTCTCCGAGATCGTGCACCACGACCGGATCGGGAGGGCCTTGGCGATCGTGCTCGCGGGTCCGGCCGTCGCGGGACTGATGGGTCTTCCGATCGGGGCGGCGCTGGTCGACATCGTGGGCTGGCGCGGTGTCTTCGGTGGGGCATCGGCGGTTCTGGCGGTCCCCGCGATCGCCCTGGCACTGATTCTCACCGACCCCGGGAGGACCACCGGGAGTGAGGGGAGCTTCGGGGCGGACGAGCGCACCTCGGGCTCGGGCTGGGACCGCAGCGTGATCGCGTCGACGGGCACGGCACTGGCAGGAACACTGGTGCTCCTGGGACATTTCGTGGTGTTCACCTACATCTCGATGATCGTCACCGACGCGGCCCGGTTCGGATCCGGATCGCTGGCGATCGTCCTGGCGGTGTTCGGAGCGGCCGGCGCTGTCGGTGTCACCGTCTCGGGATGGCTGTCGGACCGCTGGCCGAGAGCAACCGTTCCCGCCACGGTCCTCGTCCTGCTCACGGCCTTCGTCATCGTGGCCGTCGCGCCGACCGTGCCGGTGTTGTTCGTGCTCGCGATCGTGCTGTGGGGACTCGTCTCCGGGGTGTTCCCGCCCGCGATGCAGGTCCGGGTCCTCCGACTGGCATCCGCGCGATTTCGCACGACCGCCGGCGGGGTCGTGGTCGCGACCTTCAACCTCGGTGTCGCCGCCGGTGCCGCTCTCGGGGGCGTGGTGGTCGGTTCCGGTGTCGACCGTCTGGCCCCGGTCGCCCTGGCCGTCACCGCGGTCGGTGCAGTCGCTCTCGTGCTCCTCGCCCGGACGGCGCCGGAACCGTCTGCGTGATCCGGGCAGCGGCCGATGACTTCGCGTGGTTCGCGGGGTCTTCCTCTTCGTACCGGTCGATCGGGATGTGAGGAGAAGAAAGTGGGCCAGTTGCTGCGAGTGCAGAACTTTTCGGTGTCGAGCGACGGTATCGGCGCGAGGGAGGACCAGAGTTTCGAGAGTCCCTTCGGTCTGGATCCGGGTCCGATGTTCGAGTGGGCCGGCGCCACGGCGAGTTGGCACCTGCGGACCGAACCCGGCGGGAGCCGCGGGCTCGACGACTACTTCATCCGGGACTTCTCCTGCAATATCGGTGCGGAGATCATGGGACGCAACAAGTTCGGTCCTCAGCGGGGCCCGTGGCAGGACCACGAGTGGCAGGGCTGGTGGGGTGACGAGCCGCCGTTCCACACCCCGGTGTTCGTGCTGGCCCATCACGAACGTCCGTCCTTCACCCTCTCCGACACCACCTTCCACTTCGTGAACGGCGAACCGGCTGCGGTGCTCGAACAGGCCCGCGTCGCGGCGCAGGGCAAGGACGTTCGCCTCGGAGGCGGCGTCTCCATCATCCGCGAGTTCCTCGACGCCGATCTGGTCGACACCATGCACGTCGTGGTGTCGCCGGTGCGGTACGGCACCGGTCTGAAGCTCTGGGAATCCCCGGACGAGCTACGGGACCGTTTCCACCTCGAGGCCGTGCCGAGCGCGAGTGGGGTGGTGCATCACCTGTTCTGGAGGAAGTGAACGCCCGCGGCCGGCGCATAATGGGAGGTGGGGGTAGGAGGTCGTCATGCGTGCTCTGAGTGGCCTGTTGGATGTCGTGCTCGGACTTCTCACCGCCCTGCTCGGCACCGTTCTGGGGATCGTCGCCGCCGTGGTGATGCTCCTGGGTGCGGTGTTGTGCGTGACGATCCTGCTGATCCCACTGGGCATCCCCGTCATCCGGCTCTCCCGCCGGCTGTTCACCCTCGCCGGGAAGATGATGCACGTGCCGTGACGTCCCGCGACGAATCGACGAGGCGCTCGACCGCCTCGTGAGGCGCTCGGGCGTCTCGTCCACCGGCCTGCGGAACCTCTTCGGATCGGCCCCGCATTCTCGAGGAATGCGGGGCCGACTCTTGTGTCCATCGCGGTGTCATGCGCCTCTACCTGCGCAAATAGTCTGAGCATCCGGTCGGTTGCCGTACATACCCTAGGGGGGTATGGTATCCGGCAGGACGACCGACGCGACAAGGACGACTCCGATGCCGAATACCCCGAGCGAGACGGTGCACGCCGATGCCGTCGCCCACGACGACGCACATCAGCACAGCTACATCGCCAACAACACCAAGGCCGACTACCTCAAGCGACTGCGTCGCATCGAGGGGCAGGCCCGCGGCCTGCAGCGGATGGTCGAGGAAGAGAAGTACTGCATCGACATCCTCACGCAGATCGCGGCGATGAAGAAGGCCCTCGAAGCCGTCGCACTCGGCCTGCTCGACGAGCACATGGCGCACTGCGTGGCCGGTGCCGTGCGCGCCGGAGGCGACGAGGCCGACCTCAAGTTGAAGGAAGCCAGCGACGCCATCGCGCGCCTCGTCCGCTCCTGATCGTCCAGACCCGTTCACGACCCGTATCCGAGGAGTTCCCATGAGCCAGACCAGCACCTACACCGTCACCGGCATGACCTGCCAGCACTGCGTCGCGTCGGTCACCGAGGAGGTCCAGGAGATCCCGGGCGTCGAGAACGTCGCGGTCGATCTGGCCACCGGTGCCGTCACCGTCACGAGCGCCGAGTCCCTCGACGATGCCGCCGTCGCGGCCGCCGTCGAGGAGGCCGGCTACAGCCTCGCATGAACACCCCGGCCAAGCTCACCGGCTTCGTCGCCGCCGTAGCCGCGGTCTTCGGTATCGCGCTGCTCGTCGGCGCGACCGTCGGCCCGGTGGAGGAGCAGACCGAGGATCCGACCGCGAGCGCCCACGACGCCGGTCACGGTGATGACACCGCCACCGGCAGTGCCGCGGAAACACCTGCCGCGGAAACACCTGCTGTGGAAGACATCCCGGGAGGTCTGATGACGTATCGGAACGGCTATGCCCTCGCGCTCGCCGAGACAAACCTCGAGTCGGGTGAGGGCAGGAACCTGACCTTCGCGATCAACGGACCCGACGGTATGCCGGTGACCGACTTCGACGTCACCCACGACAAAGAGCTGCACCTGATCGCCGTGCGCCGCGACTTCACCGGTTTCCAGCACGTCCATCCCGTGCTCGACGAGAACACCGGCATCTGGTCCGTCGACGTCGACCTCACGCCCGGCACGTGGCGGGTCTTCACCGACTTCACGCCCACCGGGGGAGAGGCGCTCACGTTGGGCACCGACCTCGCGGTGGCAGGCGAATTCGTCTCTGCCGCACCGGAAGCCGACAACCGCACCGCGACCGTCGACGGCTACGAGGTCACCCTCGACGGCGACCTGTCGTCGGGTAACGACGCGATGCTCACCCTCGCCGTGAGCAAGGACGGACAGCCGGTCGCCGACCTGCAGCCCTATCTCGGTGCCTACGGACACCTGGTGGCGCTGCGCGGCGGCGACCTCGCCTATCTCCACGTCCACCCGGACGGGACACCCGGCGACGGCACCACTCGACCCGGTCCCGAGGTCGTCTTCCACACCTCCGTCCCGAGTGCCGGCACCTATCACCTCTATCTCGACTTCCAGCACGACGGAGTGGTTCGCACCGCGGCGTTCACCCTCACCGCCGGAGGCACCGGCGAGGTGCAACCGGGGTCCGGCACACACGGTGACCACAGCCATTCCGGCCGCTGACGGCCCTTTTTCGAGGAGACACACATGACCACGCAGAGTCAGCCGGTCGCCGCCGAATCGATCGAACTCGCCATCACCGGCATGACCTGCGCATCCTGCGCCAATCGCATCGAGCGCAAACTCAACAAGCTCGACGGCGTCACCGCGACCGTCAACTACGCCACCGAGAAGGCGAAGGTCACCTACCCCGACGACATGACACCCGAGCAACTCGTCACGGTCGTCGAACAGGCCGGCTACGGTGCCGCACTGCCGCCACCACCCGCTCGGGCAACGGACCGGTCCGATGACGTGCCTGAAGCCGATCCTGTTGCGGCGCTTCGCCACCGACTCGTCGTCTCGGCGATCCTGACGGTGCCGGTGATCGCGATGGCGATGATCCCCGCCCTGCAGTTCACCAACTGGCAGTGGCTCTCCCTCACCCTCGCCGCGCCGGTCGTGGTGTGGGGTGCCTGGCCGTTCCACCGGGCGGCGTGGATCAACCTGCGCCACGGCACGTCCACCATGGACACCCTCGTGTCGCTGGGAACCCTTGCCGCCCTGGGCTGGTCGGTCTACGCCCTGTTCTGGGGCACGGCGGGTGAACCGGGGATGGTCCACCCGTTCGAGTTCACCATCGCGCGGGGCGACGGCAGCGGCAACATCTATCTCGAGGCCGCGGCCGGTGTCACAACGTTCATCCTCGCCGGACGCTACTTCGAGCAACGATCGAAGCGCCGCGCCGGCGCTGCCCTGCGTGCCCTGCTCGAACTCGGCGCCAAGGACGTCGCGGTCCTCGGACTCGACGGGACCACCGAGACCCGGGTTCCGGTGGAGCAGTTGGCGGTCGGGGATCTGTTCGTCGTGCGGCCGGGCGAGAAGATCGCCACCGACGGTGTGATCGAACGGGGCACGTCGGCAGTCGACGCGTCGATGCTGACCGGTGAATCCGTTCCCGTCGAGGTCGGTGTGGGCGACAGTGTCGTCGGCGGCACGGTCGACGTCGGTGGACGACTCGTGGTGCGCGCGACCCGCGTCGGCTCCGACACCCAGCTCGCGCAGATGGCGAAGCTGGTGGAGGACGCCCAGAACGGCAAGGCCCAGGTGCAACGCCTGGCCGACCGGATCTCCGGCATCTTCGTCCCGATCGTCCTGCTGATCGCCGCCGGCACACTCGGTTTCTGGCTCGGCACCGGCAACGGGCCCGCGGCGGCCTTCACCGCGGCGGTCGCCGTGCTGATCATCGCCTGCCCGTGTGCCCTCGGCCTGGCCACCCCGACCGCGCTGATGGTCGGTACCGGTCGCGGCGCCCAGCTCGGCATCCTCATCAAGGGACCCGAGGTCCTCGAATCGACCCGCTCGGTCGACACCGTGGTCCTCGACAAGACCGGCACGGTCACCACCGGCCGGATGACCCTGCGCGAGGTCGTCGCCGACGACGGGGAGAACGCCGACGACGTGCTGCGGTACGCCGGGGCACTCGAGTCGGCGTCGGAACACCCGATCGCACGTGCCGTCGGTGATGCGGCCGCGGACAGGTTCGGCGGTCTGCCCGAGGTCGAGGACTTCACGAACGTCGAGGGTCTCGGTGTCCAGGGAGTGCTCGTCGACGGCGACACGAGCCGCGCGGTGCTGGTGGGTCGTCCGACGCTGCTGGCCGACTGGTCGCAGCACCTCTCCGAGAAGCTGCAGCGGGCGTTCGAGCAGGCGCAGAAGTCCGGCGGCACGGCCATCGCCGTCGGCTGGGACGGGAAGGCCCGTGGCATCGTCGTCGTCGCGGACGCGGTCAAGCCGACCTCCGCGCAGGCAATCGCCGAACTGCGGAAACTCGGGCTGCGTCCGATCCTGCTCACCGGGGACAACGCCGCCGTCGCCCACACCGTGGCGGCCGAGGTCGGCATCGACGAGGCCGACGTGATCGCCGACGTGCTGCCCACCGACAAGGTCGACGTGGTCGAGCGACTGCAGCGCGAGGGCGCGGTGGTCGCGATGGTCGGCGACGGTGTCAACGACGCCGCGGCGCTCGCCCGGGCCGACCTGGGCCTGGCGATGGGCACCGGCACCGACGTCGCGATCGAGGCGAGCGACCTGACGTTGGTCCGCGGCGACCTGATGGTCGCGGTCGACGCCATCCGGTTGTCGCGCCGCACGTTGACGACGATCAAGGGAAACCTGTTCTGGGCGTTCGCGTACAACGTCGCGGCACTGCCGCTGGCGGCCGCGGGCCTGCTGAACCCGATGCTCGCCGGCGCGGCGATGGCGTTCTCGTCGGTCTTCGTGGTCTCCAACAGCCTGCGGTTGCGACGGTTCCGCGCCCACGCGGCCTGACCGCTTTCGGCTGCAGCGAGGAGGGCGGCCTGTCAGGATCGGATCCATGACACAGCCGTCCTCCTTCCGTGCCCTGGTCGTCGACGACACCGACGACGGCCAGGTGGCACAGTTCCGCGAACTGACCGATGCCGACCTTCCCGACCACGATGTTCTCGTCGAGGTCGAGTACTCGTCGCTGAACTACAAGGACGGTCTCGTGATCGCGGGGCCGCAGAAGATGGCGCGACGCACCCCGCTGGTCGCCGGAGCCGATCTCGCCGGCACCGTCCTCGAGAGCAGCAACCCCGACTGGAAGCCGGGCGACCGCGTCGTCGTCAACGGCTGGGGTCTGTCCGAGACCCAGTCGGGCGGGTACACCCGGCGCCAGCGCGTGAAGCCCGAGTGGCTCGTGCGCATCCCCGACGCCTTCTCCACCCGCGACGCCATGGCCATCGGCACCGCCGGCTACACGTCCGCCCTGTGCCTCGACGCGCTCGAACGGTACGGGATCGCATCCGACGCGGAACTGCTCGTCACCGGCGCGGCCGGTGGCGTCGGGTCGATCGCCGTCGCGCTCGCCGCTGCCGCGGGACACACGGTCGTCGCCGCGACCGGCCGTCCCGAGACCCACGACTTCCTGAGCGAACTCGGTGCGTCGTCGTTCGTCGACCGTGCCGAACTGCAGGGCAAGGGCCGGCCCCTGGGCAAGGAACGCTGGGATGCCGCGGTGGACGCGGTGGGCGGTTCGACGCTCGTGAACGTGCTGTCGCAGATCCGCTACGGCGGTGCGGTCGCCGCGTGCGGTCTCACGGAGTCACCGTCGATGCCCGATGCCACGGTGATGCCGCACATTCTGCGCGGCGTCGCGTTGCTGGGCGTCGACTCGGTGATGGCGCCGACTCCGCTGCGCTGGTCGGCGTGGGATCGTCTCGCCCGCGATCTGCCTGCGAGCACCCTGGATTCGCTGTCGCGGGTCGAACCGCTCTCGGACGTCCCGCGACTCGCAGAGGAGATCCTGGCGGGCAAGGTGCGCGGCCGGGTGGTCGTCGACGTCACCGCCTGAGAACGGTTCCGGAGAACGACCGGTGGGCAGCCACTTCGACAAGTGACTGCCCACCGGGGCCGAGACGGACGGACGCTACGAGGACGCGTGGACCTCGCGCTCGTTGGGCACGCAATGCGTCATCTGCAATCCGGTCACATCACGGGGACCGTTCTTGCCGAGATTCGCTGCGCGTTGCAGTTCGTCCTCATCGAGGGTCTGGCTCTGCAACGGCGGTAGATCCCGTACGTCGTCGGCACTGATACCGAGTCCGTCGCCGACGCGTTGTCCGAGCTCGTCGTCGCACATGAAGAAATGCCACACCATCCGCTCCTGCACCTCGCGGACGGCCTGCCCGATACCGCCGACGAGATTCTTCACCAGGTCGTCCTTCTCCCACTGCTCCATGAGCTGGTAGCGCTGGCCGGCCTGCTCGTAGTCGTTGGTACGCGGAATACGTTTGCGCGTGAGACGACCCCGGATTTCCGGCCCCTGATCGTCGTGAGTCGGGAACTCGGCTTCGCGCAGACCGCCGGTGATGGACGGTTCGTAGTTCACGTGCGGGTTGTCGCCGACATCGTCGACGCCGTATGCCATCGGTCCGCCCTGCTGATTGGTGGCCACGTGGGCGTTCTTCGCCGAGTTGACCGGAAGTTGCAGGTAATTGGGCCCCACCCGGTAACGCTGCGTGTCGGAATAGGAGAACGTGCGTCCCACGAGCATCTTGTCGTCGGAGAAGTCGAGTCCGTCGACGAGGACGCCGGTGCCGAAGGAGATCTGCTCGTTCTCGAGGAAGTGGTTCTCGACGTTGCGGTCGATCACCATTCTGCCGACCGGCATGGCGGGGAACTCGTTCTCCGGCCAGACCTTCGTGTCGTCCAGGGGATCGAAGTTCAGCTCCGGATGGTCGTCGTCGCTCATCATCTGTACGCGCAGTTCCCATTCGGGGTGGTCACCGCGCTCGATGGCCTCGTACATGTCCTTGCTGGCATGCCCGAGATCGTGCGCCTGAATGGCCGCCGCGTCGTCCTCGGTCAGGCTCTTGACACCGATCTTCGGAATCCAATGGTATTTCACGAGGTGTGTCACGCCCTCGGCGTTGACCCACTTGTAGGTGTTGACCCCGAAGCCCTGCTGAGTCCGGTAGTTGGCCGGAATGCCCCGGGGACTGAACAGATTCACCAGCATGTGCATCGCTTCGGGGGTCTGCGACATGAAGTCGAAGATGCGTGCGGGTTCCTGCCGGAAAGTGACGGGGTCGGGCTTCAGCGAATGGATGACGTCGGGGAACTTGATCGCGTCGCGAATGAAGAAGACCGCGAGGTTGTTTCCGACAAGATCCCAGTTACCGTCCTCGGTGTAGAACTTGACCGCGAAACCTCGCGGATCGCGGGCGGTTTCCGACGAGTCGCGTCCACCGATGACCGTGGAGAGCCGGATGGCGACGTCGGTCCGCTTCCCCGGCTCGGCGAAGAGTTTCGCGCGCGTGTAGTTCGTGATGGGTTCATCGCCCCATTTCCCGGTGGCTTCGAAATATCCGTAGGCGACGAAACCGCGCGCGTGCACCACTCTTTCCGGAATGCGTTCTCGATCGAAATGGCTGATCTTTTCGAGGAACTGATAGTTCTCCAGCGTCGCGGGTCCGCGTGGGCCCACCGTCCTCTGATTCTGGTTGTCGTATACGGGATGGCCCTGGCGGTTCGTCAACACACGTCGGTCGTCTCTCCGGGCCGGGCCCTGCGACGAAACATCGGTCACGGTGTTCTCCCCTCGGATGCAGTTGATGGGCTTTCTCGTAATCGAGTTGTCGACCGTCCTGTGCGGGGGCGACATCCTCTCACTATTACGTTCTTTCCGGGTTCTCGTCGGCCTTTCGCGAACAACAACCCGGATGCCCGACAACCGGCGCACCGTCTACACGATCAACTCGCGGTCTCCGCGTTCGGCAGTTGTTTCGGTGAGGCGGAGTCCGGATCGGTCCGCCGACCGAAGGCGAGCCAGAGCAGGAATCCGAATCCGGCCGTGACGTAGAGCGTGCCGAGCAGGTGCTGCCATGCGGCCCAGCCGAGTTCGAGATCGCCTCCCGTGGGGAACAGGTGGTGCGGGCCGATCAGGAAGACGAGCGTGACGCCGACGGCGATCGCGGTGAGTCTCTGCGCATCGGTTGCGCGCCCCGCCGCTAGTGCGAGGGCCAGCAGTGCCGGCGCGACCCACACCCAGTGGTGCGACCACGACACCGGCGACGCCAGCAGCACGGCCGTCGCGTTCGCCAACAGGGCGAGCACGAGATCGCCCTGCTCGAGGGCACGGCGGATGGCCACCACCGCGACCAGCAGCATCACCGCGACGGCGAGCAGCCACAGCACGGAACCCATGAGTTCGGGCGGTCCGAAGCGGGAGATCACGGCCTTGAAGGACTGGTTGGTGGCGAAGTACGCCGCGCCGATCCGGCCGGTGTCGGGCAGGGTGTCCAGCCAGTACTTCGCGGAGGTCGCGGGCATCACGGCGAACGCGAGGGCGGTGAACCCGAAGGTCGACGCGAGGATGGTGGCGCTGGTCCGCCGGTCGCGTCGCAGCAGGAAAAGCAGCAGGAACGCGATGGGCGTGAGCTTCACGGCGGCGGCCAGTCCGATCAGCATTCCGCGCGGCCACTTCGGGGTCTTCACCAGGACGTCGAGGGCGACGAGCGCCATCAGGACGAGGTTGATCTGCCCGAACGAGATGGTCTCACGCACGGGTTCGAGCAACAGCGCTCCGGCGACCGCGACCGCCGTGACGATCCACGCCGTCCGCGCCTCGAAGTCCGGACGGAGCCGGTCCAGCACGACCCGCAGGGTGACGACGAGCGCGGCGACCGAAACGAGGGTGAAGACGATCTTGCCGAACGTCACGGGGATCAGCGCCAGGGGAGCGAAGAGCATCGCCGACAGCGGCGGGTAGGTGAACGGCAACGCGAAGTCGTCGGTCACCGGAGGCATCTGCCCGTAGATGTCGGCCCCGTCGAGCAGGACCCGGGCGCCCATCCGGTAGACGAGGAAGTCGATGAGTTCGCTCCGGACGAGGATCGCGACGAGCACACCCACGGAGACGAGCGACGCGATCACCGCGACGGCGGTACCGCGATGTCCGGTGAGGAACGGAGGCGTCGTCGAACCGATCGGAGTCTGCCGTGATTGTCGCACCCAGCAACTTTAGTCAATTCCGATAATCGTTCCGGTCCGACGTGGGGAACGCCATACGGTCGGAATGTCACGAATCGACAGGTCGCAGCAGGTCGGGATTGTTGTTCCGAGGCGAATTGACCGCGGTGCTCACCTCGTACGGTTCGAGGGTCGGTTCGGGAATCGAATTCAGCAGGGCGTCGACGTCGTCGCGGTCGTTCAGCTCGGGATCGAGCCACGGATCGACAAAGGTGTCGGGCAGGATCACCGGCGACCGTTCGTGGATGTGCCCGGCGGCGTCGGTCGCGGGACGGGTGAGCACGGTGCACGTCCACAACCAGCGGTCGGGATGGTCCTCCGGCAACTCCGGGTCCGGCCACAGCTCGTAGAGCCCGGCCATGGAGATCGGTCCGTCCGCGTGCAGGAAGAACGGGATCTTCTTCCCGTCCTCGCCCTTCATCCACTCGTAGTACCCGTCGGCCGGCAGCACGCACCGACGCTTCGCCGCGGCCGCCTTGAAGGCGGGTTTCTGGGTGATGGTCTCGGAGCGGGCGTTGATCATCCGTGACCCGATCTTCGGGTCCTTCGCCCAGAACGGCACGAGTCCCCATTTGATCTGCGAGGACACGATCCGGATCGGTTCGGCGTCCGGTTCCTCGCGCGGCGCTCGCTCGAGCACGACGTTCACGCGCTGGGTGGGCGCGATGTTGTACGACGGGGGCAGTTCCTCACCCACGGCCTCGACGGCGTCGTAGGCCGCAAGCAGATCCCCGCGGGTACTGGTGCTGGCATAGCGTCCACACACGATGCATCTCCCGTCGGCGACTCCGGAGCGACGATTCGATTCTCTCTCATCGGTCGCTCCGGAGCGGATTGCTCAGACGGAGACCTCGACTCCCAGTGCCTCGAGCAGGGTGCGGCGGTACTCCGCGATCTCGACGACATGATCGGCCCGCGGGTGGGGCAGGTCGATGGTCAGTTCGACGGCGAACGAGCCGTGGTCGAGCACGAGCACGCGGTCGGCGAGAGCGATGGCCTCGTCCACGTCATGGGTGACGAGCAGCACGGCGGGCCGGTGCTTGGCGCACAGTTCCTGCAGCAGTCCGTGCATCCTGATCTTCGTCAGTGCGTCGAGGGCACCGAACGGCTCGTCGGCGAGCAGCAGTTCGGGTTCGCGCACGAGCGACCGCGCCAGCGACACCCGTTGCTGCTCACCACCGGACAGCTCGGTGGGCCATGCCTTCTCGCGTCCGGCGAGCCCGACCTCCGCCAGGGCGGTGCGGCCGCGCTCGGCGGCGTCGTCACCGTCGAGACCGAGGATCACGTTGTCGAGCACCCGAGCCCAGGGCAGCAGCCGTGAGTCCTGGAAGACCACCGCCCGCTTCTGCGGCACCTCGAGGGTGCCCGAGCCGGGCACGCCGTGGTCGAGTTCGGCCAGGGCGCGCAACAGGGTGCTCTTGCCCGAGCCGCTGCGGCCGAGCAGTGCCACGAACTCGCCGGGGGCGATCTCGAGGTCGATGTTGTTCAGCACCGCCCGGCCGTCGAAGCCGCGGCTGAGGCCCCGGGTGCGTACGGTCAGTTGCCGATCGTCCTGCGCCATGCCAGCGCCTTCCTCTCTGCCGCACGGACCAGCAGGTCGCTGCCGAATCCGAGGATCGCGTAGACCACCAGTCCGACGATGATGATCTCGGTCATGCCGTAGTTGCGGGCCTGGTACATCAGGTAGCCGATGCCGCTCGAGGCGTTGACCTGTTCGACGACCACCAGGGCCAGCCATGCGATGGTCACCGACAGGCGCAGGCCGGTGAAGAAACCGGGCAGCGCCCCCGGCAGGGCGATGCGCCGGACGAACCGGGCGCGGGACAGATCCAGCGTCTCGGCCAGTTCGACGTAGCGGGCGTCGATGCCGCGCAGCGCCGAATAGGTGTTGATGTAGACCGGGACGAACACCGACAGGGCGATGAGCAGGATCTTCATCTCCTCGCCGATGCCGAACCACAGGATCGCCAGCGGCATCAACGCCAGGGTGGGGATGGAGCGCTTGATCTGCACAGGGCCGTCGATCAGTGCCTCACCGATGCGCGACAGGCCGGCGGCCAGTGCGAGCACCAGTCCGAGGACGACACCGATGACCCCGCCGATCAGGGCGCGCTGGACGGAGGTCCACAGGTTCGACTGCAGTCGTCCGTCGCCGATCAGTTCCCATGCGGTGGTGACGACCGTCCACGGCGCCGAGAGGGTCTTCGGATCGAGCACCCCGGTGGCCGAGGTGACGATCCATGCCACCAGCAGCAGCGCCGGGCCGATCGCCAGGCCGAACTTGATCGGCTTGCCCGGGGCGAGGCGGCTGCGGGTCGTGCGCGGCGACAGGTCGGCCGTCGCGCCGGGATCGGGTTTCTGGTCGGTGTCGGCGTCACCGGCCAGGCCACTGCCGAAACGCCGGGGTTCGACGGAGACGCTCATGGCTCCAGTCCTTTCGTCGGTTCGGTCGGTCAGACGCCGGCGGCAGCGAGCTCGCGTGCGTACTGGCTCTCCGGACGCGGCAGACCGTAGTGGTCGCGCAGCGTGGTGCCGGTGTACTCGGTCCGGAACAGGCCGCGCTCCTGCAGGATCGGCACTACCTGGGAAGCGAACGCCTCGAGACCCTGCGGGTACTGCGGCGGCATGATGTTGAAGCCGTCCGCGGCACCGTTGGTGAACCACTCCTCGATGATGTCGGCGATCTGCACCGGCGTGCCCGCGACGACGTTGTGGCCGCGTGCGCCGGCGAGCTTGTGCAGCAGCTGACGCAGGGTCGGCTGTTCGCGCTCGACGATCTTCGCGAAGACCAGGCGGCGGCTGTTGTCGTTGTCGGTGATGTCGCCTGCGCCGGCGAACAACTCGACCGGCACCTTCTCGTCCAGCTCGAGTCGGGACACGTCGATGCGGCCCATCTTCTGGAGCTGCCCGAGGCCGTATTCGACGATGGTCAGCTCGTTGAACTCGCGCTGCAGTTCCTTCGCCTCGGCCTCGGTCGCACCGATGAACGGGCTCAGGCCGGGAAGGATCTTCACGTGATCGGGGTTGCGCCCGAATGCCGCTGCGCGGGTCTTGATGTCGGTGTAGAAGGCCTGGGCGTCCTCGATGCGCTGGTGCGCGGTGAAGATCGCCTCGGCGTAGGTCGACGCGAAATCGCGCCCGTCGTTGGAGGAGCCGGCCTGCACGAGCACCGGTCGTCCCTGCGGGGAGCGGGCCGAACCGAACGGGCCGCGCACCTTGACGTAGTCACCCTCGACGTCGATGCGGTGGATCTTGTCCGGGTCGGCGTAGACGCCGGCGGCCTTGTCGAGGACGAGTGCGTCGTCCTCCCACGAATCCCACAGCTTGATCGCGGCGTCGACGAATTCGCGTGCCCGGGCGTACCGCTCGTGCACGTCGGGGTGTTCGGTGTACCCGAAGTTCGCCGCTGCGGCGTCGGTCGCGGTGGTGACGATGTTCCAGGCGGCGCGGCCACCGGAGATGTGGTCGAGCGAGGAGAACAACCGGGCGAGGTTGTAGGGCTCGTAATAGGTGGTCGACGCGGTGGCGATCAGCCCGAGATGCGTGGTGACCGTGGCCATCGCGACCAGCGTGGTGATCGGTTCGAGGCCGTAGTCCGGACGGTACTTCACCTCGGTGCGCAGGGCCGGACCGTCCGCGAAGAAGACCGCGTCGAGCTTCGCGCTCTCCGCGAGGCGGGCGAGCTCCTGGAAGTAGGTGACGTCGTAGAGACGCTCGGGCACGCTGCCGGAGTGGCGCCACGAGGCCTCGTGGTGGCCGGTCGGGTAGATGAAGGCGTTGAGGTTGAGCTGGCGGTTCGTCATGTCGGATTTCCCCTCGGAAGGTCAGCTGCGGGTGTGGGAGGCGCCGGTCTCGGCGACCGCTTCGGTGACGACCTCGTCGAAGCGCAGGTCGAAGGCGTCGGCGGCGTCGACGGGCTTGGGCAGTTCACCGGCGGCATCGATCACGTCGATGGTGTGCTGCTGGGTCGCGATGAGCTCCTCGTCGAGGTGCGGGAAGGTGGTGATCCCGGAGGTGTCGAGGATGCGCTCGCCGTCCTCGGCCGTCAGGCCCTGGCTCTTCACGAAGTAGGTGTCGATGTACGCGTCGCGGTTGTTGTTGGCCCAGTCGACGGACGTGATGTACGCGGTGACGTAGGCGCGGACCGCTGCGGCGGTCGCCGGGTCGGACAGGGCCTTCTTGCTCGAGTAGAGGTACGAGATGCCTTCGCTGAGGTCCTCGATCTCGGGGCGCGGCAGCGACGTCGCGCCCGGGGTCTGCATGTAGCGGGAGAAGACCGGTTCGCTCATCGGGGCAGCGTCGATCTGGTTGGAGCGCAGTGCGTCCGGGAAGTCCGGCAGCGACATCGACACGAGCTCGACGTCGTCGACCGACAGGCCGGCCTTGTCGAGGCCGCGGAGCACGAAGGCCTGTTGCGAGGTGCCCTCGGCGTAGCCGATGCGCTTGCCCTTCAGGTCCGCGAGCGTCGTGATGTCCGAAGCGTTCGGGGCGATGCCCATGTTGAGGCTGTTGTTCGTCTGCATGGCCGCGACGACCTGCACGTCGTCACCGGCGACCAGCGACTGGACGGTCATGATCTCGCCGGCCCACGCGACGTCGACCGCGTCGGCGCGGAAGGCCTCGAGGATCGCGGGTGCGCCCTGGAAGGTCGCGAACTCGTGCTCGAACGGCAGCGCGTCGAGCTGTCCGGAGCCGGTGAGGAGGGACAGCTGCCGCTCACCCTGGTCGGCGATGACGAGCTTGGTGCCCGCCGGGATCTCGATGGGCAGCGCACTGTCGGAAGCGAGGCCGTCGTCCGAGGAACCGGAGCTACATGCCGCGACCGCGGTCAGAAGGAGCGCGATGATGGCCGTCGATCCGGCACGACGTAGACGGGGCATGACTTCCTCACGGTTCTGGCTACAGGGGAGCGAACTTCGACGGCGTCGAAGTCGTCACCGATCCTGTGCGATCCGTCGGCGGGGGACCAGGGTTTGCGTCAGCGTGAGCGAAAGGTCCTCGATCCGGCCCATCGGTGCTGTTCGCGGGCCGATATCGCCGGTATCCGCACATCGCGGCGGTTACCGTGCGAGGGAGAACCGGAGGCGGGGAGGTGGTGCGCATGGGTGCGGACGGTCGGCACATGTCGCAGCCGGATCTGATGTCCTGGCGGATGGAGAAGGACCCGGTCCTGCGGTCCACGATCGTCGCGGTGGCGCTGCTCGACCGGTCACCCGACCAGGAGCGTTTCGTCCGGATGATGGAGCGCGGAACACGTGCGGTGCCGAGCTTCCGTCGCAAGCTCGTCGAATCCCCGCTCGGGCGGACCCCACCGCGATGGGTGGACGACCCCGACTTCGATCTGTCCTGGCATCTGCGGCGCATCGCGCTCCCGCATCCCGGGGGACTGGACGCCGTGCTCCCGCTCGTGCGCGCCGCGGTGATGTCGGCCTTCGACAAGGACCGTCCCCTCTGGGAGGCGACGATCGTCGACGGCCTCGACGACGGTCGCGCCGCGATCGTTCTCAAGGTGCACCACTCGCTCACCGACGGCATCGGTGGCATCCAGATCGCGAACGAGATGGTCGACTTCGAGCGCGACGGTACCGACCGCGGGCCGCTGCCCGAGGATCCGCCGACCTCGGCTCCGGCATCGGATCTCGCCGATTCCATGGGCTGGTACCTCTCGACGGCCGGCGAGATGGTGGGGAGGGGTGTGCCGTGGCTCGTGCGTTCCGGATTGAGGTCGGTGACGAATCCGGTCGCGGCGCTGCGCAGCGTGGTGGACACGGCCCGTTCGACGGCCCGGTTCGTGCAGCCGGTGTTCACGACGCTGTCCCCGGTGATGGTCGGCCGCAGCACGGTTCGGGAGGTCGCGGCCCTCGATCTGCCGCTCGACGCTCTGCGGCGGGCCGGACGGGCAGCGGACTCCTCGCTCAACGATGCCTTCCTGGCCGGAATCCTGCTGGGGCTGAGGCACTACCATTCCCGGCACGGGGCGCAGGTCGCCGAACTGAGGACGACGCTGCCGATCAGTCTCCGGCGTGAGGGCGACGCGATCGGAGGCAATCGGATCACCCTGGCGCGGTTCGCTCTTCCCCTCGATGTCGCCGATCCGGTCGCGTCGATGCACCGGGTGGACCGGATCGTCCGGTCGTGGCGGGACGAACCGGCCGTGCCGCTCTCGTCCGCCATCGCGGGTGTGCTGAACGTGCTCCCGGCCGGTGTGCTGGGTGGGATCCTCGAGCACATCGACTTTCTCGCGTCGAACGTCCCGGGTTCGCCGATCCCGCTGTACATGGCCGGGGCGGAGGTGCTGAGGTACTACCCGTTCGCTCCCACCGTCGGCTCGGCCGTCAACATCACGCTGATGTCGCACACGAACCACTGCTGCATCGGAATCAACGCCGACTCCGCCGCCGTCCCCGACCTGCCCGTCCTCGTCGAGTCGCTGGTGAAGGGCTTCGGTGACGTGCTCGCAGTGGGAGGCGAGGGCACGCGCATCGAGACCACGCTGTCCGCTACGACGACCTCGCACGCCTGATCGGTCGATGGAATCGCGCACCGGGGTGCCGGGCGGTGTTGCTCGGCGGGAACGCTCATGATCGTCAACTCATGGTTGACGGGTTCCATGCGTCAACTTAGAGTTGACGCATGGAACCCATTCGTCCTTCCCATCCCATCCGGCTCGACGACCTCATCGACGCGATCAAGAAGGTCCACGACGATCCGCTCGAGCAACTGTCCGATGCCGTCGTCGCGGCCGACCACCTCGGTGAGGTCGCCGATCACCTGATCGGGCACTTCGTCGACCAGGCCCGACGGTCCGGCAGGTCGTGGTCCGAGATCGGCCGGAGCATGGGCGTGTCCAAGCAGGCCGCGCAGAAACGGTTCGTGTCGAAGAGCGACAACGACCTCGACCCCGAGCAGGGGTTCTCGCGATTCACACCGCGCGCGCAGAACACCGTGATGGCGTCGATGAACGAAGCGCGTGCCACGGGTAGCCCCGAGATCACGCCCGTCCATCTGATCCTCGGTCTGCTCGTCGACACCGAGTCGCTCGCCGCGCGCGCACTCGCGGCCCAGGATGTCGACTTCGCGGCGCTGCGTTCCGCCGCGGTGGCGACGCTCCCCGAACCGTCGAGCGACGTCCCCGAACTCATCCCGTACGACGCGGGCGCCCGCAAGGCCCTCGAACTGACCTTCCGCGAAGCCCTGCGCCTCGGGCACAACTACATCGGCACCGAACACATCCTCCTCGCGCTCCTCGAACTCGAGAACGGCGACGGTGTGCTCTCGACGGCCGGCGTGAGCAGGAGCGCCGTGGAGAAGAAGGTCGCGGAGGATCTCGCCGCGATCGTCGAGGCACAGAAGGCCGAGGACGGCGAGGCCGGGACGTAGCACCGGGCAGGACCTGCGCGCCCCCGGCGCGGGCACGTTCCCTGCGACCAGGTTCGCCGACGGCCCCCTCGGGGTATGTCGAAGTCATGAACACACGCCACGCATGTCTCGTCGCGGGCTTCTCCGTCGCCACGCTCGTGGCCGCCGGGTGCAGCAGCGACGACTCGTCCACCGACACCGAGACCACCGTCGAGACCCCACCCACTTCGCTCACGACCACCACCACCGACTCCATGCCCACGCCGCTGCCCGG
This sequence comes from Rhodococcus sp. S3, assembly GCF_058211795.1. NCBI lineage: Bacteria > Bacillati > Actinomycetota > Actinomycetes > Mycobacteriales > Nocardiaceae > Rhodococcus > Rhodococcus sp. S3. The sequence continues at coordinate 65,897 of NZ_CM177074.1, forward strand.
GATGAGCGGCGACGCCTTCGGTCTCCCGAACGAGGGAGGCGACGACGACAACGCCTTCACCTACGACGAAGCGGCCGTGCCGGTCGGCGCGACCTTCGACGTCGAATCCGAGGAGGAGGACGGCCGGACCACCGTCACTCTCAGGGTGATGGGTCTGCAACCCGATCGGGATTTCGGGGCGCACGTCCACACGCAGCCGTGCGGGCCGAACCCGTCCGATTCGGGACCGCACTACCAGAACCAGGTCGACCCGGCGGCGAGCCCCGACTCGCCGTCCACCGATCCCGCCTACGCCAATCCGCAGAACGAGATCTGGCTCGACATCACCACCGACGCGCAGGGCAATGCCGAGGCGTCCACGACCGTCGACTGGGAGTTCCGCGAGGGCGAGGCCAACTCGGTGGTGCTCCACGCTCAGCACACCATGACCGCACCGGGTGAGGCCGGGCAGGCCGGCGACCGGCTCGCCTGCATCGACGAGGACTTCTGACCCGAACGACGCAGTGACGACCCGACGGTCCGGTGGGTGACGACAACCCGCCGGACCGTTCTCGTGCCGCGAATCGGGTTCGAGCGAACGTCTTCCGTGCCATGCTGACGCCGGAACCGGTGAAGGAGGAGCGTGGATGGAACCCGTCGTCGACACCACCGGCGGCCGAGTACGCGGTACGACCGTCGGCGGCACCGCCGTCTTCAAGGGCGTCCCGTACGCCGCCGCACCTTTCGGTGAGATGAGATTCGCGGCGCCCGCACCTGTTCCCCGATGGGACGGCGTGCGTCCCGCGACCGAGTTCGGTCCCACCGCCCCGAAGGCGCCGTACGCCCCGCCGATCGACCGGCTCCTGCACGAACCGTCGATCCCGGGCGAGGACGTCCTCGGCCTCAACGTGTGGAGTCCCGATCTCTCGGGCTCGCTGCCCGTGATCGTGTGGATCCACGGTGGCGCGTTCGTGCACGGCAGCAGCGCGGTGGCGCTGTACGACGGTGCGAACTTCGCGCGCGACGGTGTTGTCTTCGTCAGCATCAACTACCGGCTCGGCGCAGAGGGATTCGCGCTCCTCGACGACGCGCCGGCGAACCGCGGTCTCCTCGATCAGGTCGCCGCGCTCGAATGGGTCCGCGACAACATCGCGGCCTTCGGCGGCGATCCGGACCGCGTGACGATCGCCGGTGAATCCGCAGGGGCGATGAGTGTGGTCTCGCTGCTGGCGATGCCCGCCGCGCGCGGGCTGTTCCGTCGCGCGATCGCCCAGAGCGGCGCCGGACATTCGGTGATGTCGGCCGGCACCGCGCGGACGGTCGCCGGTGCGCTGGGCGACATGCTCGGCGTCGCCCCGACCCGCGCGGCGTTCGCCGGGATCGATCCGAAGGTGCTCGTCGACGCGCAGGAACGTCTCACGGCCCGGAGCCGCGGTGAGCGCGACCCGGCGACCTGGGGTGAGATCGCCACCGATTCGATGGCCTTCGAACCGTGCGTGGACGGGACCGTGCTCCCGGGCCGGCCGATCGATCTCGTGGGGAAGGGCGCGGGATCCGACGTCGATGTGCTCATCGGCCACAACGACGACGAGATGACGTTGTTCTTCGTGCCCTTCGGGGTCGACGGACTGCTCGACGAGGCCGCTGCGCGCGGACTCGTCGCCGCCTACGGACTCACCGATCCGGAGGCGTTCGACGCCTACCGTCGCGCTCGGCCCGATGCTCGTCCCGGCGATACGGCCATGCACATCGTGCGCGACTGGATGTACCGCATCCCGGTGCTCCGGGTCGCGGAGGCGCGGGCCGCACACGGCGCCGAAACCCATGTCTACCGGTTCGATTGGAAGTCGCCGCTGTTCGACGGCCGGCTCGGCGCGACCCACGCACTCGACATCGGTTTCGTGTTCGACAATCTCCGTCTCCCTCAGGCCGCGGCCCTCGCGGGTTCCGCACCTCCTCAGGAGCTGGCGACGCGGATGCACCGGGCATGGGTGGATTTCGCGACCACGGGTTCGCCAGGATGGCCGCCGTACGGGGACGAACGCACCGAGATGCTCTTCGGCGACACGTGCGGGACCGTCGACGACCACGAAGCCGATCTGCGGACGCTGTGGGACGGAATTCGCTGACCGAGTTTGATCTCGGTCGTCCCGGGTAGTCGTGGGAAAGACGTGTCCAGCCCCGGATATCCACTCGACAGACGACAGCACACGAATCGGAGTTCCCATGCCCGCCGACACCCCGAAGATCCCCGGTGTTCCTTCGTCCACCGTGCCGCCCGTGGAGGAACCCACGACGCCCACGACTCCGCCCGAGCCCAAGCCCGACCAGGCCGAGCCCGAGGTCAGGACGGCCACCGGCACTCCCGCGGATCTGCCGCGCGGTCGTGCCCAGCAGGGGGAGTACCTGACGACGGCTCAGGGTGCGCGGCTGACGGATACCGACCACTCCCTCAAGGCGGGCCGGCGTGGTCCGATCCTGTTGCAGGATCATCACTTCCGCGAGAAGATCACCCACTTCGACCACGAACGCATCCCGGAGCGCGTGGTGCACGCCCGCGGCGCCGGTGCCCACGGCGTCTTCCGCGCGACGGGCGCCGCCAGCTCGATCACGCGTGCCCAGTTCCTCCAGAAGGACGTGGAGACACCGGTGTTCGTGCGGTTCTCGACGGTGCTCGGCTCCCGTGGCTCGGCCGACACGGTGCGCGACACTCGTGGCTTCGCGACGAAGTTCTACACCGAGGAAGGCACTTTCGACCTCGTCGGCAACAACATCCCGGTGTTCTTCATCCAGGACGCCATCAAGTTCCCGGACGTCGTCCACGCGGCCAAACCGCACCCGGATCGCGAGATCCCGCAGGCACAGAGCGCTCACGACACGTTCTGGGATTTCGTCTCGCTCCACACCGAGGCCACGGCGCACACGATGTGGAACATGTCCGACCGCGGCATCCCGCGCTCCTACCGCATGATGGAGGGCTTCGGCGTCCACACCTTCCGTGTGGTCAACGCCGAGGGTGATACCGCGCTGGTGAAGTTCCACTGGAAGCCGCGGCTCGGCGTGCATTCGCTGGTGTGGGAGGAAGCCCAGCTCATCAACGGCTTCGATCCCGACTTCCACCGCCGCGACCTCGCCGACGCGATCGAGGCCGGTGCCTACCCCGAGTGGGATCTCGGTGTGCAGGTCTTCCCGGACACCCCGGAGCAGACCTTCGAGGGCATCGACCTGCTCGATCCCACCAAGATCGTCCCCGAGGAACTGGCGCCCGTGCAGATCATCGGCACGATGGTCCTCAACGCCAACCCCACCAACTTCTTCGCCGAGACCGAGCAGGTCGCCTTCCACCCGGGCCACCTCGTCCCCGGCATCGACGTCACCGACGACCCGCTGCTGCAGGGCCGTCTGTTCTCCTACCTCGACACCCAGCTGACGCGACTCGGCGGACCGAACTTCGGGCAGATCCCGATCAACCGTCCGCACGCTCCCGTCAACGACATGTTCCGTGACGGCTTCCATCAGCACGCCGTTCACACGGGTGTCGCTCCGTACAAGCCGAACTCGCTCGACGCGGGATGCCCGTTCATGGCCGGTGTCACCGAGGGTGCCTTCGTCGACCTGCCGGTGGAGGTGCCGGCGGCGAAGAAGGAGCGTGAGGTCTCCCGGTCGTTCGACGATCACTACACGCAGGTCCGCCAGTTCTACCTGAGCCTGTCGGAGATCGAACAGGACCACGTGGCCTACGCCTACACCTTCGAGCTGGGCAAGTGCTACGAGCAGTCCATCAAGGAACGGCAGCTGCAGATCCTGGCGAACATCGACACCGGGCTGTGCGAGAAGGTGGCCGCCGGTCTCGGTCTGCCCGCTCCGAAGCCGACCGTCGAGGTCTCCGATCTCCCGCAGAGCCCCGCGCTGGCGCAGGTCGGCAAGACGTGGCCTGTGCAGGGTCGTCTGATCGGCATCGTCGCCGACGACACCACCGATGTCGACCAGGTGCTCGCGGCCGTGCAGGCCGTGGACGCGGCAGATTGCGTCCCGCTGGTCGTCGCCCCCCACGGCGGGATGCTCGGCGGAGTCGTGCCGATCTCGCGCACCTTCCTCACGGCCCGCTCGATCGAGTTCGACGCCGTGATCATGGCGACGACCGTCCCCGACACGCGGGTCCGGATCCTCGTCGACGAGATGTTCCGGCACCACAAGGCACTGGCCGCGTGGGGCGCCGGTGCGGCGGCACTGGAAGAGTTGAAGGCACCGGGTGTCGAGATCGTGGACGGACCCGAAACGGCCGTCGCGCAGGTGCTGGAGCTGCTGGGTACACACCGCGTGTGGGATCGAGACGCCGTGTGACAGACCTCACCTGAGCTCGTCTTCCGAAGTTCGGGTGCCCCAAGTTATTCTTTCGTTACCTCTGGCCGCAGCTGATTCTTATCGCTGCGGCCAGTTGTTATTTACGGGCCGTTCACCTCGAGGTCAGCGCTGCCCGATCCCAGAGACGATGCGCCGGATACGCGGGTCGTCGGCCAACTCGACGCGCGCGTAGCGGGCCTGCTCGTCGGCGTCCGCGGATGCGAGGTCGTGGGCGGCGGTAATGCGAGTCGCGAGCACGTCCGGCGACCAGTTGTACGCCTCGGGCGGGATCTCGAGGGCGACGATGCGGCCGGTCGGGGTGACGCTGATACGGATGTCGTGGACCGATCCGTTGCCTACTATCCGTTCGATCGTGTCCTGCACGCGCCTGACGGTGACAGAGAGTTCTTCCGGATACGTCAACATGGTTCCTTTCTCACCAGCCCGGGTAGGCGGGGAGAGTTTCGGGTGGGGTGGGGGAGATGATGAGCTCGGACCCTCTGTCCGGCACATCGGGTTCGATACTGCGACCCCACTCCTCGCAGCGATGCATCGTCTCGCCGAGGTCGGAGCCGAAGGTGACTGTCAGTCCCGTTCCGGTGAACAGATCTTCCGTTGGGGCAGACCATCGATGCTCAGAGGTGGGGAGCGCCGACAAGTATTGTGTTTCCGGCGCGGGGCGCGGTGGTTCGTGCCGTTGCATCCATTTTTCGTGGCGGTGCGCTTCGGTTGTCGGGCCGAATTCCACAAACTCTTCACGGCCGGAGAAAACCTTGATCCGATAGTCCTCATCGCGTACTCGTGTGGCCAAATTCGATTCTTGACTGCAGATGGTCGCTTTGAATCCCTCGTGTATGTCGTTGATTTCGAGGATATGTGCGCGGATGGTGCCAGCGAGAGATGTCTGCAGTGTTGTACTGATCCCGATTGCGTAGTGTGGATCGAGCGCCTCGGCGAAGCCCGGGTATGTGACATCGATTCCTGCGTAGTAGGCGATAATCTTCGATTCCTGTGCTGCGCGAATCAACCTGCCGCGTTCATCGAACAGGTCGACGTCGGGTTCTGCGGACCACACGAACGTGGTATTTCGGACCTGTTCGGGCGGCTGATATTCGGTGGAGGTCAACTGGGTAGCTCCCTCCGTATCCACTCGAGGTGATTCGGGCGATGCACATGCCGCTGCGAGAACCACAGTCAGCAGCATGATGTAGAGGGGCGGAGGTCCGGTTCGTTCAGTTGGGTCGAATCGATTCTTGGTCACGAGTAGTTCCACCGTTCACCGCCGGACGGGACGACATTGTTGGTCAGTACGTCTCGGAATCCTTGTTCGCCATTGCGTTGGTCTGCATAGACGATATTTCGAAGGTCGCCTGCTCCCGAGTTCGAAATGCGCAAGTACTCGGTTTGAGCCGAACTTTCGATCCCGGCTTCGTGGAGTAGATCGGGGACTTGATCGCTCAACAAACGTCCTTCCATGAGATCGCGGGGAACGAGAGAGCCGTCGGTCAACCAGCCTGGCGACACTTGTGCTGTGTCGATGGCTCCCGAATCCACCAGCGAGCTGAGCATGTTGTATCTCCGAGTATTCTCGGCACCTGTCTCGGTCAGATACATTTCGGAATCGAACCCCTCGACCCCCGACGGATGCCCCACGTATTGCCCTTCAGCATCGACGATTTCGGATTGCAGCAGAACCCCTGTCGAGTACACGAGCGGACCCGTGACCACGCCACCCGGCAACGCCGTCACCGCACCGGTGACGAGGGTTTGGGCCACGGCATACGCGTCTGCTCTGGACTGGTTCCGGTTGTCGATCGCAGCCTGCTCGACCAGCTTCTCGTTCTCGTAGGTACTGCTCAAACCGACCTCGACGAGGCTTTGCAACCGGCCCGAATACGTTCCGTAGCTGTACTTGTTCACACCGTCGAGTTGTTCGAGAGCGAACCGGCGGTCGAAATCGGTGGCCTGCGCGATTGCTGCACCGTTGAGAAGGGCACCTGCCGCGGGGTCGGTGTTCATGAGGGTGAATACGCGCGTCGCCGGGACCGGGCCGAGTTCACCGAAGCCGCTGGTGGCGGTGGCGTCGTCGACGGAACCGACCATGTCGCCGACGAACGGTGACAGGGCGGTCGCGAAGGAACGGACAGCAACAGGATTGACGTCACCTATGGTCAGGTCGGTTTCTTCCCGGAAGGCACCCGGCATATGGAGGAAACGGTTGAAGTTGTTGTCGGAGTTCCACTCCGATTCCGGCGCAGACAACACCTCGGCCAAGCCGAATGCTGCCTCGCCCGCACGTTCGGCTCGGATTACTGCTGCGGGGTCACCCGGGTCGGCGGGCAACGCGTCGGCAGCGATCCACTCCGTCAGGCCGGCCAGAGTTGCTCCGTCGTCGGCCCATTCGCGGGTGAGCAGCGGAACGAGCACCTCGTCCCTACTGAAGTCCGCAGGGCTGCCGTCGACGTCGGTGCCGGTGAGCAGGTGATACGACGTGTCGGTGTTCCGGGTGGCGACGTCGAGGAATGTGCTTGCCATGTGGTCGTAATAGGAAGGGTCGGGGGTGGGGACGATGTGGGGATCGGCATAGGTGGGGATGCCCGCCATGTATCCGGCGACCCGGCTCATCTCGATACCCATCTCGGTGCCGGGTCGATACTGCGGGTTGGCATCGCCGAGTATCGCGCCGAGTCGATCCAGCCGGTCCAGTGGTTCACGGGGATGCTCGGCGTTCGGGTCGGGCTCGTAGCCGTATCGAATGGTGTCCCTGATGTCCTGCGGCACCGACTCCCACGACCCGCCGTATTCGGGATTCGACAGAATGAGCAGACCGTTACCGAGACCGTCGGCCCAGCGCGCCGCGTCGGGCTTGCCTTCGGCTTCCCATGTCTTGTACGTCTCGTGCAGGTTCGCCAGTTCGTCCTCGTCGAGGCTGTTGTAGAAGGCGTCGAGGTACTCGATGCTCGCACCCGACGGTAGCGACAGGGTGCGTCCGATGCGTTCGAGATCGGTATCGCGTGCAGCCCCGGATGCTAGGAGCGCAGCGTCGGCAGCACCGTCCGGAGCATCGATGGAATGTGTGTTCTGGGAACGGAATTCCCCGCCGAACGTGGAGAGTCGGATGCTGACCTGCTCGAGTCGGGCGGCGGCGTCTCGATCCAGTTCGTCGAATGTGCGCACCGCCGATTTCAGTTGGACCTCGAAGTTCATGGCGGTGTCGTCGAGACCCGCTTGCACGACGAGGTCGGTCTGCGCGTCGCCCGTGTGGGTTCGGGGTGCCTCGACCCGCGCGTCGTCGTGGACGGTGAAGCCGGCTGCAACCGCATTGTCGACGATTCCGACGACGGTGGCGCGGGCGGGAGTGAGCGTGTTCGCAGCGTCGCGGAGGGCGTCGACCTGCTCGCTGACAGCGCGGCTGATGCCTTGGCTGGCCACCCGGTCACTCCACGCACGTGCCGCGGCGGCCGCCCCGCTTTCACCGTCCCATCCACCGAATGTGGCGTCCACATCCCGGTCGACGCGGTGGGTCGACTCCCGGAATGTGTTGTTTGCGGACTCGACCGCGTCGGCAGCCGTGGTGAGCGCAGCCGGATCGAGCGAGCGGATCGCGGAAGGAGACCACATCTACAGGGACTTTCCTTCGAAGTCGGATCCGACGGCCGCGAGTTGGCGGCCGAATTCCTCCTCGGCCACCTCGTAGTTCCGTGCGGCCGCTTCGGTGGCCTCGGCCATGCGTCGCAGGCAGTTGGCCATAGCGCGGTAGGCGGTGTCGAGTGGTGCTCCCGCGCGTCCGGCGACACCACCGACCGCTGAGGATGGCATCGCGCCCGCTACCGACTCGAGCGCCGCGGACGGTTCCAACGCGTAGATGGTCTCGGCTTCTCCCTCCAGGGCATGGGCCAGGCTCTTCAACGAGTCCGGGTCGACCTTCAGCGCTGACATCAGCTCACCAACTCCTGTCCGGCAGACGTTCCATCAGGGTTGGACGCAGCAGCGTGACGATCGGTTCCCTCGACCGGGTGATTATCGGAACGTTTCAGGCGATGCGGCCGAATGCTGTGATGGAGGAGTCGCGGAGAGATGCCAGCCGGGACGCGGTCGCGATCCTGGCGACCGCCCGTGACGCGGGCACGAGGAGCTGGGTGCGGCGTCGACGGGCACGGTCGTAGCGCTGCAGAGCGACCGGTACCGGATGCTCGGACAACAGCGTCGCGAGTGTCGTGGCGTCGACGATTGCTTCGCATGCGCCGCGGCCGAGGTTGGGTGCCATCGCATGCGCCGCGTCGCCGATCAGTGCGGTGTTGCCGCGGACGTACGACGGGAGGCGGGGGGATTCGTACAGGTCGTGGTACATGACGTCGTCGGGGTCGAGGCGGCCGAGGATGTCGCGTACGCCGGGGTGCCAGTCGTGGAAGCGGCCGTAAAGGTCGTCGAGGGTGCCGCCGGTGCCTTCGGTGGTGCGGACGGCGGCGAACCAGTTGGTGAGGTCGCCGTCGCGGTCGGTGATTCCGAAGAGCGCGCCGGGACCCCAGGTTTCTCCATGGTTCGTGGTGGAGCCGCCGACCCAGCCGCGCCACGCTCCGTACCCGGTGTGCACTGGCCGGTAGGCCGGACCGAACACCTCGTCGCGTACTGCACTGCCGATTCCGTCCGCGCCGATCATCACGTCGTATCCGGCGAGGGCCGTGAGCGGTGGCGCGGGGGCGTCGAACTTCACGATGTGGTCGGGGAGGCCGGACAGCAGGATGTCGAGGAGGGCGGGCCGGGAAACCATGACCGGTGCCCGGCGAAGGTCCCCGACGTGGGCGAGCACCACACCGTCCCAGCGTCTGAGCGTCGCGGAGCGCTGTGTCACGCCGAGTTGTTCCACCCGTCCGCCGACGCCGGCAACTTCGAGTCCGGCCAGGGCAGGAGGCCACATCCCGAGCGCGGTGCCGGTGCGCGGAGGCTCCGGAGATCGTTCGAACACGTCGATGTGCCATCCGTGGCGGAGGAGGGTGTTCGCGGCGGTGAGCCCTCCGATTCCGCCGCCGAGGATCGCTGCACTGCCTGGCTTCACGGTCATGTCATGACGGTACTACGTATGTAGTGGACAGTCACTACCCCTGTAGTGATCCTCGTAGAATGCCTCTCGTGACCGACAAACGCGCCACCGTCCTCGACGCCGCAATCGAACTCGTGGGGACCGAAGGATTGCGCGCCCTCACCCACCGCCGCGTGGATGCCATCGCCGGTGTGCCGGCCGGCTCCACGTCGAACTACTTCCGCACCCGCCAGGCTCTCGTCGAAGGGGTGCTCGACAGGCTCCTCGAGCGGGACCGGGTCCAGCTCGCCGCGATCGGCGCCGCGTTGCCGGGCGACGCGCGTGAGCTCGAAGACCTGATGCACGGATATGTGATGTTCGTGACGGGGGACGACCTCGTGCGAACCCGCGCACGCTTTGCGATGTTCGTCGAGGCGATGGCGACGCCGGAACTGCGTGCCGGGGTCGAGACCCGCCGCAGCGAACTGCGCGGATGGATCGGAACCGTGCTCGCGGGCCTCGGCGTCGACGATTCCGCCACCGCCGCGCGGGTTCTCATCGACTACCTGGACGGACTGATCCTGCATCGCTGCACCTCGCACGACGACGGACCGGACCCGCGCGACGGCGTGTCCCGAATGGTGCAGATGTTGCTACCCACAGCCGGGTGACGCCCGCGATTCCGGTGCGTTACGGCTGCGTTTCCGCAGGTGGGCGGGAGAATAGGGCAGGCTTGCTTGCATTACCCCCTGCCACCTGGCATATCGTTCATTTCGAAGACGGTGGGACCACGACGTCCCACCGGTCGCCGGGTCCACGCTCGTGCTGCCGAAAAAGGCACCCGCACCGTCGCGGATGAGCGGATACTGGCGATGTCGAAGGTATCGGGCACCCGGCCGATACCCGTCTACGGCAGTAGATGGCCATCAGCGCTGCTGGTCGTCGGTGCTATCGCATCAACGAAGGCTAGGTATGACTCATCTCCCCGGGCCTCGAGGGCTCTACCACCCGGCGAACGAGCACGACTCCTGTGGCGTCGCGTTCGTCGTCGACATGCACGGTCGTCGCAGTCGCGACATCGTGGAGAAGGCGATCACCGCCCTGGTGAATCTCGAACACCGCGGTGCAGCGGGAGCGGAACAGAACACCGGCGACGGCGCCGGCATCCTGATCCAGGTCCCCGACGCCTACTTCCGTGAGGTCGTCGACTTCGATCTTCCCGCCGAAGGCGCATACGCGACCGGTATCGCGTTCCTGCCCAAGGACACCGCCAAGGCCGACGCCGCGGCCGCCGAGGTCGACCGCATCGTCGCCGAAGAGGGCCTCGAGGTCCTCGGCTGGCGCGAGGTGCCGATCGACGAGTCCGAGCTGGGTTCCATGGCCAAGGACGCCATGCCCACCTTCCGGCAGATCTTCGTCGCCTCCGGCGCCCGCGCGCTCACCGGCCTCGAGCTCGAGCGCCGCGCGTACGTCGTGCGCAAGCGCACCGAGCACGAGCTCGGCCACCACGGCGCGGGCGAGGACGGTCCCGGCAGCGAGACCGTCTACTTCCCCAGCCTGTCGGCGTCGACCTTCGTCTACAAGGGCATGCTCACCACGCCCCAGATGAAGGGCTTCTACCGCGACCTGCAGGACGAGCGCGTCGTCTCGGCCCTCGGCCTCGTGCACTCGCGGTTCTCCACCAACACGTTCCCGTCGTGGCCGCTCGCGCATCCCTTCCGTCGCGTCGCGCACAACGGCGAGATCAACACCGTCACGGGCAACGCCAACTGGATGCGCGCCCGTGAGGCACTCATCGACACCGAGGTCTTCGGCGGTCGCGACAAGCTCGAGAAGATCTTCCCGGTCTGCACGCCGGGCGCGTCCGACACCGCGCGTTTCGACGAGGTGCTCGAACTGCTGCACCTCGGTGGCCGCAGCCTGCCGCACGCCGTGCTCATGATGATCCCCGAGGCGTGGGAGCGCCACGACTCGATGGATCCGGCCCGTCGCGCGTTCTACGAGTACCACGCGGCCCTCATGGAGCCGTGGGACGGACCGGCCTCGGTGTGCTTCACCGACGGCACCGTCATCGGCGCCGTGCTCGACCGCAACGGCCTGCGCCCCTCGCGTGCCTGGGTCACCGACGACGGCCTCGTCGTCATGGCCTCCGAGGTGGGTGTGCTCGACATCCCCACCGAGAAGATCGTCAGCAAGCGCCGCCTGCAGCCGGGCCGCATGTTCCTCGTCGACACGGCCAAGGGCCGCATCGTCGAGGACGAGGAGATCAAGCGCGAGCTCGCCGCCGAGCATCCCTACGAGGAATGGGTCGCCAACGGCGTCACCCGTCTCGAGGACCTGCCGGAGAGCAAGTACACCTACATGTCGCACGAGCGTGTCGTGCTGCGGCAGCAGGTCTTCGGCTACACCCGCGAAGAGGTCGACCTCCTCGTCAAGCCGATGGCGGCCTCCGGTGCCGAGGCACTCGGCTCGATGGGCACCGACACGCCGATCGCCGTGCTGTCGTCGCGTCCGCGTCAGCTCTTCGACTTCTTCTCGCAGCTGTTCGCCCAGGTCACCAACCCGCCGCTCGACGCGATCCGCGAGGAGATCGTCACCAGCATGGGCGGCATGCTCGGCCCCGAGGGCGACCTGCTGAACCCGACCGAGGCGTCGTGCCGGCAGATCCTCATCGGTGCGCCGGTCATCGACAACGACGACCTGCAGAAGCTCATCCACGTCAACGACGAGAAGCAGTTCCCCGGCTTCAACAGCGTCATCATCCGCGGCCTGTACCCGGTCGCGGAGGGCGGTGAGGGTCTGCGTCGCGCGCTCGCCTCGATCCGCGAGCAGGTCTCGCAGGCCATCGAGAAGGGCGCACGCCTGATCGTGCTGTCCGACCGCGAGTCCGACGAGAAGCTGGCGCCGATCCCGTCGCTGCTGCTCACCTCCGCAGTGCACCACCACCTCGTCCGTGAGAAGACCCGCACCAAGGTCGGTCTGCTCGTCGAGGCCGGCGACGCCCGCGAGGTCCACCACATCGCCGCCCTGTGCGGTTTCGGTGCGGCCGTGGTCAACCCGTACATGGCGTTCGAGAGCATCGACGAGCTGCTGCAGAACGGCGACCTGCCCGAGGGCATGACCCTCGACAAGGCCATCGCCAACTACATCAAGGCGGCCTCGAAGGGCGTGCTCAAGGTGATGTCCAAGATGGGCATCTCCACGCTCGCCTCCTACACCGGCGCGCAGCTGTTCCAGGTCATCGGCCTGTCGCAGGAACTCGTCGACGAGTACTTCACCGGTCTGCAGTCGCAGCTCGGCGGCGTCGGTCTCGACGAGATCGCCGCGGACGTCGCGGCCCGTCACCGCACGGCCTTCCTCGACCGCCAGTCCGAGCGCGCGCACCGCGAACTCGAGGTGGGCGGCGAGTACCAGTGGCGTCGCGAGGGCGAGTACCACCTGTTCAACCCGGACACGGTGTTCAAGCTCCAGCACGCGACCCGCACCGGCCAGTACTCGATCTTCAAGGAGTACACGAAGCTCGTCGACGACCAGTCGGAGCGACTCGCGTCGCTGCGCGGTCTGTTCGAGTTCAAGAAGGGCGTGCGCCCGCCGGTGCCGATCGACGAGGTCGAGCCGGCGAGCGAGATCGTCAAGCGCTTCTCGACCGGCGCGATGAGCTACGGCTCCATCTCGGCCGAGGCGCACGAGACCCTCGCGATCGCGATGAACCGTCTCGGTGGCCGCTCGAACTCCGGTGAGGGCGGCGAGCACCCGAGCCGTTTCACCCCGGACGAGAACGGCGACTGGCGGCGCTCGGCGATCAAGCAGGTCGCCTCGGGTCGCTTCGGTGTGACCGCGCACTACCTGAGCAACTGCACCGACATCCAGATCAAGATGGCGCAGGGCGCGAAGCCCGGTGAGGGCGGCCAGCTGCCGCCGCACAAGGTGTACCCGTGGGTCGCCGAGGTCCGTGGTTCGACGCCGGGCGTCGGCCTGATCTCGCCGCCGCCGCACCACGACATCTACTCGATCGAGGATCTCGCGCAGCTGATCCACGACCTCAAGAACGCCAACCCGAAGGCCCGCATCCACGTGAAGCTGGTCTCCGAGCTCGGCGTCGGCACGGTCGCCGCGGGTGTGTCGAAGGCACACGCCGACGTCGTGCTCATCTCGGGCCACGACGGTGGCACCGGTGCGTCGCCGCTGACCTCCCTCAAGCACGCGGGTGCTCCCTGGGAGATCGGTCTCGCCGAGACCCAGCAGACGCTCATGCTCAACGGTCTGCGCGACCGCATCGTCGTGCAGGTCGACGGCCAGATGAAGACCGGCCGCGACGTCGTCGTCGCCGCTCTCCTCGGCGCCGAGGAGTACGGTTTCGCGACCGCGCCGCTCGTGGTCTCGGGCTGCATCATGATGCGCGTGTGCCACCTCGACACCTGCCCCGTGGGTGTCGCGACGCAGAACCCGGTGCTGCGCAAGCGGTTCACCGGCAAGCCGGAGTTCGTCGAGAACTTCATGCTGTACATCGCCGAAGAGGTGCGCGAGTACCTCGCCGAGCTCGGTTTCCGCAGCCTCGACGAGGCCATCGGCCAGGTGGACGTCCTCGACACCCGCAAGGCCGTCGAGCACTACCGCGCGTCGAAGCTCGACCTGTCGCCGCTGCTCGAGAAGGTCACCTCCCCGATCTACGGGGAGCAGGACATGCACTGCACCAAGGAGCAGTACCACGCCCTGGACAAGGCACTCGACAACGAGCTGATCGCGAAGGCGCAGCCCGCTCTCGAGTCGGGTACGCCGGTCTCGTTCGACACCCCGATCACCAACGTCAACCGCACCGTCGGCACGATGCTCGGCCACGAGCTCACCAAGAAGTACGGTGCGGAAGGGTTGCCGGACAACACGATCGACATCACCTTCACGGGTTCGGCCGGCAACAGCTTCGGTGCGTTCGTCCCGCGCGGCATCACGATGCGGCTCCATGGCGACGCGAACGACTTCGTCGGCAAGGGCCTGTCGGGTGGTCGCATCATCGTGCGCCCGCCGCACAATGCGGCCGAGGGCTTCGTACCCGAGGACAACATCATCGCCGGCAACGTCATCCTGTTCGGTGCCACCGGCGGCGAGGCCCTCATCCGCGGCATCGCGGGTGAACGCTTCGCGGTCCGCAACTCCGGAGCCACGGCCGTCGTCGAAGGCGTCGGCGACCACGGCTGCGAGTACATGACGGGTGGCAAGGTCGTCATCCTCGGCAAGACCGGCCGCAACTTCGGTGCGGGCATGTCCGGTGGCGTCGCGTTCGTGTACAACCCGGACAAGGACTTCGAGAACAACCTGAACACCGAGCTCGTCGACCTCGAGGATCTCGAGGGCGAGGACTTCGCGTGGCTCAAGGGCGCCGTCGAACGGCATCGTGACGAAACGGGCTCCGAGGTCGCAGCCCGCATCCTGGCCGACTGGTCACAACAGGTCAGCCACTTCGCGAAGGTCATGCCTCGCGATTACAAGAAGGTACTCATGGCTATCAAGGACGCCACCATCCGTGGTGCGAACGTGGACGAGGCGATCATGGAGGCTGCTCGTGGCTGATCCCACCGGTTTCCTCAAGCACGGTTCCCGCGAGACCCCGGTCCGCCGGCCCGTCCCGCTGCGACTCCTCGACTGGAAGGAGGTCTACGAGCCGTTCCCGCTCGACACCCTCCAGACCCAGGCCAGCCGTTGCATGGATTGCGGTATCCCCTTCTGCCACAACGGTTGCCCGCTCGGGAATCTCATCCCCGAGTGGAACGACCTCGCCTACAAGGGCAAGTGGGAGGACGGGATCGAGCGTCTCCACGCCACGAACAACTTCCCCGAGTTCACCGGCCGGCTCTGCCCGGCGCCCTGCGAGGCGTCGTGCGTGCTCGGCATCAACCAGGACCCGGTGACCATCAAGCAGGTCGAGGTCGAGCTGGTCGAGAAGGCCTTCGACGACGGCCGCGTCAAGCCGGTTCCGCCGTCGAAGCTCACCGGCCGCAAGGTCGCGGTCGTCGGCTCCGGACCCGCGGGTCTCGCTGCGGCACAGCAGCTCACGCGTGCCGGTCACTCCGTGACGGTGTTCGAGCGGGCCGACCGCATCGGTGGTCTGCTCCGATACGGCATCCCCGAGTTCAAGATGGAGAAGCGCTTCATCGACCGCCGTCTCGCGCAGATGGAGGCCGAGGGCACCGTCTTCAAGCCGGGCGTGAACGTGGGTGTCGACATCACCGCCGACGAGCTGCGCGAGCAGTTCGACGCCGTGGTGCTCGCCGGTGGCGCGACCGTCGCCCGAGACCTGCAGATCCCCGGACGCGAGCTCGAGGGCATCCACCAGGCGATGGAATTCCTGCCGATCGCCAACCGCGTGCAGCTCGGCGACCTGCCGGCCCCGACCATCACGGCCGAGGGTAAGAAGGTCGTCATCATCGGCGGTGGCGACACCGGCGCAGACTGCCTGGGCACCTCGCACCGTCAGGGTGCGGCGAGCGTCCACCAGTTCGAGATCATGCCGCGGCCGCCGGAGCAGCGCGCCGAGTCCACCCCGTGGCCGACCTACCCCCTCATGTACCGCGTCTCGTCGGCGCACGAGGAGGGCGGCGAGCGCGTCTTCTCCGTCAACACCGAGGAATTCGTCGGTAAGGACGGCAAGGTCACCGCGCTCAAGGCACACGAGGTACAGATGGTCGACGGTCGCTTCGAGAAGGTCGAAGGCAGCGACTTCGAACTCGAGGCCGATCTGGTGCTGCTCGCCATGGGCTTCACCGGTGCCGAGAAGCCCGGTCTGCTCACCGATCTCGGTGTCGACTTCGACCAGCGCGGCAACGTCGCCCGCTCGTCGGAGTGGGCCACCAACGTCGACGGTGTCTTCGTCGCCGGCGACATGGGTCGCGGACAGTCGCTCATCGTCTGGGCGATCGCCGAGGGTCGCGCGTGCGCCGCTGCGGTGGATCGCTTCCTCGAGGGCGAGACGGCACTGCCGGCGCCGATCGCGACCACCACGATGCCGCAGCGCTGAGCGCGGAAATCTATCGGCGTCCGAGTGGCGCCGGAGAGTTGAGCGCTCCAGCGTCGCAGCGCTGAACGAGGTACGACCGCTGGGCCGCACACCGGAAGGTGTGCGGCCCAGCGGTGTTCGTGGGTGAGGTCAGGCGTCGACGAGTGACGCGGGATCGGTGTCGGATGCGGTGGCCGGCGCCGGTTCGGGTGTGGCCACCTCGCGCCGCCGCGCGAGGAGGCGGTCGACGGTCCACGATCCGGAGCCGACGAAGATCAGGACGAACATCGCCCAGCAGAACAGCGCGGCGGATTCACCGTCGTTCTGGATGGGCAGTGCGCCGTCGGCCTGATGGCCCCAGAAGTAGGCGTACGCCATCGATCCGGAGCCGAGGAAGGCCGCGAGCCGGGTACCGAGACCGAGGATCAGGGCGGTGCCGCACACGACCTGGATGATCGCGCCCCACCAGCCGGGCCATGCGCCGAGTTGTGCGGTGGCTCCGCCGTAGGGTTCCGTCGGCCACGCCCACAGGCTCGTGGTGCCGTGGCACAAGAACAGGAAACCGACGACGATGCGGAAGGCGGCGACGGCGTGGTCGCCGAAACGGTCCGGCCAGTGGCGCACTGAGTTCATCACGTGCGGAAGTAAAGCATGCCTACCCTTACATACAGGGTGCTTGGTCATCGTTCCGCGGTTCAACAGCAACCGCCGGACGCGCTGCGCTGTGATATTTCCGTGTCGCCGGGCGTCGCACCCGTTATGGTTCTGCGCATGACGGCTACGAGACGGGCACTGGCGATGGTCGTGATGGGTGCGGGTGCCGTCGTGGCCGCCGTCGCGGCGGCTCCCGCCGCGGCCGCGGATCCTGCGGACGCGTGCATCCGCAACGGTGGTGGGCTCGTGACGGTCGACGGCGCCGAGCCCGTCCCACCGGTTTTCGGATTCGACGGTCCCCGCCTGCTCGGACTCCAGGGCGGTGTCGGCAACGCGTGCATCACCAACGTGGGTCCCGGCGCCGTGACGGTCACGCATCCCGAGGGACGTGTCCCGGGACGCACCGAGGTGTCCACCGCGCTCGTGGAGATGCGGGTCGACGGCGGGCTCGGCAACGTCGCCGTCACCAACGTCGGTACCGGTGCGGTCACGGTGCACCGGACGGAGGTCACGCCCGAGCCCGTTGCGGCGCCCGCCCAGGCTCCGCTCCCCGGGATGCCGGAGCTGATCCTCGACGCGGGAACCGACGGCGTCTTCGTCACGAACGTCGGTACGGGCGGTGTCACGGTCGTCGACCGTGCCGTCGCGCCGGCGGAGCTTCCGGCCCCGCCACCGCCTCCCCCGGGTGCGGTCGTCACCGATCCGTTCAGCGGAAACATCTATGTCACAAACCTCTTCGGGCCCGACATCGTCGTCGCGGAACCCGCCTCGACCGCCGAAGGGAGCGCGGTCGAGCGACCGGTTCCGGGAACGGCGGTCGACTACGGGACGGGCAACGTCTTCGTGACGAACATCGGCGGGGGACAGGTGACCGTCGTCCGCGGCTGATCCGCCGGCCCCGTCGTTCCCCGACAACGTTCCGGACTCGGATGTATCACATCCGGTTCACGAATATGTCATCCTTCTACTCGATACTGCCGGGGAGGGACGCGGCACCAGGACAGTAGCGGGGCGGGGACATGGCTATGAGAAGAGTGTGGGCGGCAACGGTGGCCGCAGTGGCGGCATGTGCAGCAGTATTCGTCGCAATTCCTGCGGCGCAAGCGAATCCGCCCGGATGTCCGACCTTGAACGTGGTCGCTGTGCCCGGAACGTGGGAGACCTCGAACACCCCCGACCCCGGCCGCGGGAACGGCATGCTCGCCCAGGTCACGTCCAATCTTCCCGCCGGGGCGCGTGTCGACTACGTCGCGTATCCCGCCACCGCCTTCCCGTGGGAGGGCGACGTGTACGCGGCCTCCCGCAACCGCGCCGTCGACAACGCGCGCGGCATCATCGCGGCCACCGCCGAGCGGTGCCCCCTCACGAACTTCGCCCTCGTCGGTTACAGCCAGGGTGCCGATGCCGCAGGCGATCTCGCTGCCGAGATCGGCACCGGGCTGGGAGTGATCGGTCCGCACCGCCTCGTCGCGGTGGGGCTGCTGTCCGATCCGCGGCGCTCCGAACTCGACCCGTTCGTCGGTCCGCCCGTCGCCGGCACCGGTGCGGGAGGTGCCCGCGCGGGAGGCTTCGGATTCGTAACGCCCAACGTGCGCACCATCTGCGCGGTGGGCGACCTCTATTGCTCGACGCCGCCGGAGGACTTCGTCACGCGACTGGCCGGCTTCCTCGCCATCTCGGCGGGCAGCCCGTTCGAGCAGCTCGAGAACTACCGCGACGAGGCGACCGCGCTCTACAACGACATCATGACCGCCGGGGGCATCCCG
This sequence comes from Rhodococcus sp. S3, assembly GCF_058211795.1. Classification (NCBI taxonomy): domain Bacteria; kingdom Bacillati; phylum Actinomycetota; class Actinomycetes; order Mycobacteriales; family Nocardiaceae; genus Rhodococcus; species Rhodococcus sp. S3. The sequence continues at coordinate 84,651 of NZ_CM177074.1, forward strand.
ATGCTGCAGCTGCAGCTCACGCCCGAGGCGAACGAGCTGCGCGAGCAGAAGATCCGCACCTTCTACGAGTCGCAGATCCACCAGGACTACTCGAACTACGTGGTCGACGGTCGCGGAACGACGGCCACGCGGTGGCTGCACGACTGGATCTCCTCGAAGGCCTGACCATCAATCGATGTCGAATCGTGCGCCCACACGCATGACACGGGGCGCGAAACGCATCAGCCACTTGCGGACCTTCGCGCCCGGAGCGACCGTCACCACAGGCTTGTTGTGACGGACCGCCGCGACGATCTCCCTGGCCACCTTCTCCGGCGCGATGTGCAGGCGCCGGTACATCGCGAGGGTGCGGGTACGTCGCGCCGCTCGAAGTTCCTTGTTCGGCGCGACGTACTCCGTCGCCCGGGTGAGGTTGGTGTCCACCAGATCGGGACACACCACCGTCACGCCGATCCCGTGTTCGAGCAGTTCGGCGCGCAGGCACTCCGACAGCATGAACACCCCGGCCTTGCTCGTCGTGTAGGCGGCGAGATTGCGTTGCGGCATGTACGCCGCCGCCGACGAGACGTTGACGATCTGCCCGCCCGTGCCGGCCTCGATCATCTGCTCGGTGAAGGCGCGGCAGCCGTAGACCACTCCCCAGAAGTTCACGTCCATCACGTTCTCGAAGACGCTCTGCGGGGTGTCGGCGAAGGCACCGATGACCCCGATGCCCGCATTGTTGACGAGCACGTCGGCGACACCGTGCCGCTCGCGGACGGTCTGCGCGAACTCCCGGACCTGCTGTTCGTCGGAGACGTCGAGTTCGTAGGCGTGAGCGGCGCCGCCGAAGACGGCCTCGGAACCTCCGGCGCCGGGAGCCGGAACGTTCACGAGCGCCACCGTCTCGCGGGCGCTGTCGAGATCCTTGTCCGCGACGACGACGATGGCGCCTTCGGCGGCGAAGGCGACCGCCGACGCCCGGCCGATCCCGCTACCGCCGCCGGTGACGACGACGAGGGCGCCGGTCAGGTCGCGCAGACGGCTGCGTAGTGCAGCGCCGGCGCGCCAGCGGCGTATCTGAGCGATCCGAGAGGGCACCCCACCATCGTGACGCACTCGCCGCGTGTGGTCCGGTCAGTACAGGAACTCGCGGTAGAGCTCGCGCTTGCCCGGCTCGGCGTCGGCCGGGATCTCGATCGAGTGGAGTTCGGCGTGCATGTCGCGCATCGACGGGACCGCCGCGCGGTCGGGATAGGTCGACGGATCCCACAGTTTGGCGCGCAGCAACGCCCGCGCGCAGTGCAGGAAGACCTCGTCGATCTGCACGATCACAGCGAGCTGCGCCGGCTTGTTCTGCAGCGACAGCTTCTCGAGCAGGTCGGGGTCGGTCGACAGGGTGGCGCGGCCGTTGATCCGCAGCACCTCCTCGTCGCCGGGGACGAAGAACAGCAGCCCGACGTGAGGATTCTCGAGGATGTTCCGGTACGAGTCGGCGCGGCGGTTGCCGGGCCGGTCGGGCAGCGCGATCGTGTGGTCGTCGAGGACGAGCACCGCCGACTCGATGTCGCCACGCGGCGAGCAGTCGCAGTTGCCGACGGCGTCGGCGGTGGCGATCGTGAAGAACCGCGCCAGCGACAAGAAATGCCTGATGAGCGGGGTCAGGTGTGGTCGTGCCTTGTCGACGATCGCCGGGTGCGGAATGCCCAGGACGGCCTCGAGCTCGCCCTGTGTCCGTATCCCGCCCTGTACGAGCTCGTCGATCCTGTCCGCATCCATCCGGTGCACCTCCGGCGGTGACCGTACCAATCCTGCGCGGGAAGATCACGTCGGCGCCTGGGTCGTCCCCTGGTCAGGGCCGCGCTTCCGGTCACCGGGACGGCCCGGGAGGCAGGGCTCCGGATCCCGGTAGAACGAGTGGCGACGCCCCCGTCCGGAAGGATCGAGATGACCGACTCCGCCCTGCTGGCCTCCCTCCTCGAACGCGTGCAGCTCCTCGAGGACAAGGCTGCGATCCACGAGGTCCTCACGGCCTATGGCCCGGCCGTCGACGCCGGTGACGCCGAGGCGGTGGGGGAACTGTGGGCCGAGGACGCCATCTACGACGTCGACATCCGCCTGATGGAGGGTCGCGACGCCATCATGAAGATGGTGCGCACCCGGCCACACCAGGACTACATCGAGGAGGGCTGTGGTCACCTGCTCGACCCGGTGCACATCCGGGTCGACGGCGACACCGCCGTCGCGACCTGTCACTCCCTGCTGCTGCGCCGCAACACCGATTCGGATTCGTTCCGGGTGTGGCGGGTGAGCGCCAATCGTTTCGAACTCGCCCGGATCGACGGCAGCTGGAAGATTGTGCGCCGCACGTCGCGGTTGCTCGACGGCAGCACCGCCGCCCGCGATCTCCTCGCGAGCGCACGGCGCTGAACCCACGACTCGCGGGTGGGCGCTGGGGGCTCACCCGCGGCCGGCTGCCGGGGTTCAGACGCGCAGGGTGTCGCGCACGTGCCCGGTCTCGTTGATCGACGCGACGCGGCGCGCGCCGCTGCGTGAGACGAGGATGCGCGTCACCGACGCGTACTCGATGGGGAACATCAACGGCCGGGGCAGCTCGAGCAGGTGCTGCAGCACGATGTTCACGACCCCGCCGTGGACGAACAGCGCCACGGTCTCGGCGTGGTCGCACGTGTCCACCACGTGGTCGATCCCTTGCAGTACCCGCGTGCGGAAGGCGTCCCCGTCCACGAAATCGGGCAGGTGACCTGCCAGGATGCGCTTGTAGGCGGCCGGTGCGACGTCCTTCGCGGCGTCGATCGTGAAGTAGTGGTCGTGGCCGTAGTCGTACTCGGCGATGTCCTCCATCTTCTCCACGTCGAGCCCGCGTCGTTCCGCGACCGGCTCGGCCGTCTGCAGGGCCCGCAACTGCGGGCTCGAGAACAGGCGGGTGATGTTGTACGGGGACAGTGCGTCCGGCAACCGCGACGCCTGGAGACGACCGGTCTCCGTGAGCGGCGGGTCGGCGACCCCGGTCTCGGCGCGGGCGTTGTTCGGCTCGGCGTGGCGGATCAGGAGTAGCTGCACGACCTCACGATGCCAGGTGGAGCGGTTTCACGTGAAACCACCCGTCAGGAGCGTCGCGGCTTCGTGAACGGGAACGCCAGCGACTCGCGGATGCTGCCTCCGAGCACGAGCATCACGATCCGGTCGACACCCATGCCGAGGCCGCCGGTGGGAGGCATCGCGTATTCGAGGGCTTCGAGGAACTCCTCGTCGAGTTCCATCGCCTCCTCGTCACCGCCCGCGGCGAGCAGCGACTGCTCGGTGAGGCGGGCACGCTGGTCGAGGGGATCGGTGAGCTCGCTGTAGGCGGTCCCCAGCTCGACACCCCAGGCCACCAGGTCCCACTTCGCCGCGACCCCCGGCTTGCGGGGGTGCGGCCGGGTCAGCGGCGACACCGAGGTCGGGAAGTCGGTGTAGAAGGTGGGGAACTCCGTCTTCGATTCGACGAGGTGCTCGTACATCTCCTGCGCGGTGGCGCCGGCGTCCCAGGCCGGGTTGTAGGGGATCTCGTGTTCGTCGCACAGGCGCCGCAGGACGTCGACGGGGGTCTGCGCGTCGACGAACGTCCCGAGCGCCTCGGAGATCGCGTCGTGGAAGGTCTTGACGGGCCACTCGCCGGAGATGTCGATCTCGACCGGGGTGCCGTCGGGTCCGGGCCGCAGGATGATCTCGCGTCCGTGTGCCGCGCGGGCTGCTGCCTGGATCAACTCGCGTGCGACGACCCGCATCTTCTCGTAGTCGCTGTGTGCCTCGTACGCCTCGAGGATCGTGAACTCCGGGTTGTGCTTGAAATCCGCACCCTCGTTGCGGAACACCCGGCCGATCTCGAAGACCTTCGCCATGCCCGCGACGCACAACCGTTTCAGGTACAACTCGGGTGCGATCCGCAGGTACAGATCGGCGTCGTAGGCGTTGATGTGCGTGATGAACGGTGCGGCGTTCGCGCCGCCGTGCACCGACTGCAGGATCGGGGTCTCCACCTCGAGATAGCCGCGGGCCTGCAGTTCGTCGCGCAGCGACCGCACCACCGCGCTGCGCGCCGCGAGGTGGTCGCGTGCGCCGCGGTCGATCGCGAGATGCAGATAGCGTTGCCGCACGCGGGCTTCCGGGTCGACGAGGCCGTGAAATTTGTCGGGCAGCGGGTGCAGACACTTGCCGTCGATGCGCCATGAATCGGCGAGCACCGAGATCTCGCCGGTGCGGCTGCGCCCCGTCTCGCCGGACACCTCGACGAGGTCGCCCAGGTCGAACAGGAAGCGTTGTCCGGCAACCCGTTGTCGGTCGACGAGGATCTGGATGTCGCCCGACCAGTCGCGCAGCACCGCGAACAGCACACCGCCGAAGTTGCGGATGCGCAGTAGGCGTCCCGCCACGGTCACCGGGGTGCCGGACTTCGCGGTCCGGGTCTCGGCGGCCGTGTGGGTCGGGGGATGCGCGACCGGATAGGGATCGACACCGTGCTCGACGATCCGCTGCAGGGTGTTCATCCGCACCTGGACCTGCTCGGGGCGGCGACGTCCGTGCGCGACGGCCGGCGTGCCGTCGGTGAGTTCGGCGCCGGGTGCGCTGCCGTCGTCGTGCAGTTCCGCCGCGACCACCTGATCCTCGGGGAACGCCGAGTGTGTTCCCGTGTGCTGCTGGGTGTTCCGGCGACCGAAGGTGGGGAGGGTGAGGAAGCCCTCGGCGATCGCCGACGCGAGCGCGACGCGCGGGATGAGCCGGTTGTCGCGGAAACACAGGAAGCGGGGTACCCATTCGGGGTGGTACTTGACGTTGGACCGGTACAGCGCCTCGAGCTGCCACCACCGTGAGAAGAACAGCAGGATCGACCGCCACAACCGCAGGATCGGACCGGCTCCGATCCGTGCGCCCTCCTCGAAGACCGACCGGAAGACCGCGAAGTTCAGCGAGATCCGCTCGACGTCGAATTCGGCGCCGCGTGAGGCGAGTTCGGAGACCATGAGTTCGACGACGCCGTTGGGGGCCTGCGGGTCGCGGCGCATGAGGTCGAGCGACACCCCGTCCGATCCCCACGGCACGAGCGAGAGCATCGCGACGACCTTGCCGTCCGCGACCGCTTCGACGAGCAGACAGTCGCCGTCGAGCGGGTCACCGAGCCGGCCGAGGGCCATCGAGAAACCGCGCTCGTTCTCGGTGTCGCGCCAGGCCTCGGCGCGCTGGATCGCTGCCGACAGTTCGATGGGCGACAGTTCGCGGTGACGCATGATCCGCGCGGTCACACCGTGTTTGCGGGCGCGGTTGACGGCCTGCCGCACCGGTCGCATGTCGCGTCCGGCGAGACTGAAGTCGCGGGTGAGCAGGACTGCCTCGTCGCCGAGTTGCAGCGCGTTCAGCCCCGCCCGGTGGTAGGCCGTCGCGCCGTCCTCGCTCGCCCCCATCACCGCGGGGGTCCAGCCGTAGGCGCGGGCGAGGTCGAGCCATTCGTCGATGGCGTGCGGCCACGCCTCGGGGTTGCCGACCGGATCACCGCTCGCGAGGCACACCCCGAGTTCGACGCGATAGGTCACCGCGGCCTTGCCGCTGGGGGCGAACACGACGGCCTTGTCGCGGCGCGTCGCGAAGTAGCCGAGCGAATCGTCGCTGTGGGCGAGCAGGCCGCGGATGGCGGATTCGTCACTGCCGGTGAGCGCGTTGCTCGCTCGCTGCGAGCGGAACAGCACCACGACGGCCGCGAGCACGGCGAGCGCACCGAGCAGACCGAGGACCGTGTTGACCAGCCCGTTCGGGCGGCCACCGAATTGGTCGTTGTCGATGAACGTCAGTGCGGTGACGCGGTTGAGCGCCCACAGGAACCGGTCGGGAGGGGGCAGGGTGCCGGGGAACAGCTCCACCAGACCCCAGCCGATCAGCGTCCCGACGACCAGGCCACCCACGAGCACACCGAGTGCGGCCCAGACGTTTCCGCGACGCACGCGCGTGTAGAACTCGGGATAGGACAGCAGCAGGAGCGCGACGATCAGCAGGTGGACGACCAACGCGACGAGGTGGTTCGGGTCGCGCTCGACGATGCTCATCACGAGATTGGTGATGGTGAATCCGCCGAGGTAGATCGTGAGGATCCACCACGCGATGCGCTTGCGGCCGGCGACGGCACCGGCGAGCAGGCCGAGCACGAGAGCGAACGACAGGCTCGTGTCGGGAGCGTCGAAGTAGTACTCGTCGAGATATTCGCGCGGGGCATGGATCCAGTAGCGCAAGGTGGGCGAGAGCGACCACAGCGCGACCACGACCGCGTAGACGCCCAGGATCAGGCCGAGGATGTGCGGTACGGCGGACAGACGTCCACCGATGCGGTCGGTCAGCGACGGCCGTGAGGGCGGTCGGGCGTCCTCCACCGGACGCGGGCGCTCGACAGGAGCGGCGGAATCCGCAGACATGGAATAGAACGGTAACGGGCAAACGCGGCAGCCGTGGGACGAACGGCCGCGGGACCGGGTCACATTCCCGGTCCCGCGGCCGTTCTCATCCGCTCATGAGCCTGTCAGGAGCGCGGCGCTCCCGCAGTCGCGACGTCCTCGGTGGCATCGGGCTCGGACGGTTCGGTCCGCGCCAGCTTGCTCGGCCACCAGATCTTCTTCCCGATGTCGATCGTCAGGGCCGGTACCACCAGCGACCGCACGAGCAGTGCGTCGAGCAGGACACCGAAGGCGACGATGAACGCGATCTGCGCCAGGAACAGCAGCGGAATCACGGCCAGCGCGGAGAAGGTGGCAGCGAGAACGATTCCTGCGGAGGTGATGACGCCGCCGGTCACGGTCAGGGCCCGCAGCGTTCCGTCGCGGGTGCCGACTCTCTTCGTCTCCTCCCGGACGCGGGTCATGAGGAAGATGTTGTAGTCGATGCCCAGCGCCACGAGGAAGACGAAGCCGAACAGCGGCACCACCGGGTCGGCACCGGGGAAGTCGAACAGGTGGTTGAACACGAGCGAGGAGACGCCGAGGGTCGCCGCGAACGAGACGATCACGGTGAGCATCAGCAGGATCGGCGCGACGATCGCCCGCAGCAGTGCGATGAGCACCAGCAGGACCACGATCGTGACCACCGGGATGATGACGGTGCGGTCGCGGGTCGCGGTGTCCTTCGTGTCGAGGTCGACGGCCGTGGGTCCGCCGACGAGTGCCTCCGCGTCGGGCACGGAGCCCACCGCCTCGCGGATGCGCTCGACGGTCTGCTCGGCGGCGAGGGAGTCGGCGGGATCCGACAGGGTCGCCTGCACCGCGACGAGTCCGTCGACCACACGCGGTGCGCCGTCGGGGCCGGGGACGGGCTGGACGGTCGTCACGCCCTCGACGCTCTCGGTGGCGCTGACGACACCCTCGAGCGCGCCTTCGCGGGCGACGACGATGCTGGGCGAACCGGTGCCGGCGTCGAAGTGTTCACCGAGCACTTCCTGGCCGGACTTCGAATCGGTCTGCAGGAGGAACAGATCCGACGAGGCCACACCGCTCGCCTTGAACTGCGGGGCGAACAGTGCGAACGCGACGAGCACGAGGCTGCACACGATCCAGATGGGGCGCGGCTTCGATCCGACGAAGCCGGCGACGCGGCCCCAGAACTTGTGGGAGCTCTGTAGATCGCTGCGATCGGTGTCCGGCTCGAAGCGGGGCCGACTGGGCCAGAACGCGGCGCGACCGAGCAGGACGAGAGCGGCGGGCAGGAAGGTGAGCGACGCCAGGAAGGACGTCGCGATGCCGATGGCGGCCACCGGGCCGAGGCCGCGGTTGGAGTTCAGGTCCGACAGCAGCAGGCACAGCACACCGAGGATCACCGTGCCGGCCGATGCCGCGATCGGTTCGATCGCACCACGCAGCGCGGCACGCATCGCCGCGTACTTGTTCTGTTCGATGCGCAGTTCTTCCCGGAACCGGGAGACCAGCAGCAGGGCGTAGTCGGTGGCGGCGCCGAAGACCAGGATGAACATGATGCCCTGGCTCTGGCCGTTGAGGGCGATGGCTCCGGCATCGGCGAGCAGATAGACGATCAGGCTGGCCAGCGCGAGAGCGAACACCGCCGAGATGATGACGACGAACGGCAGGATCGGGCTGCGGTAGACCACGATGAGGATGACGAGGACGACTCCGCCCGCGACGAGCAGGAGCAGTCCGTCGATGCCGGCGAAGGCCGACGACAGGTCGGCGGCCTGCCCGGCGGGGCCGGTGACGTAGACGGTCAGGCCGTCCGGTGCGCCTTCGAGGGCAGTCCGGAGTTCCTCGACGGCCTCCTGGACCTCCCCGGAGGCGTCGAGCGGCACGATCATCTGCGCCGCGTCACCGTCCTCCGACGGGATCGGCGGCGGTCCGGCGGATTCGGTGGCCAGGAAGGCGAGGTCCTCGTCGGTGATCCCGCCGTCGCGTTCGGCGACGACGATCGCGGGGATGAATTCGCTCTCGTTGAACTGTGCGTACAGCTCGTCGGCGCGGGTGGATTCGGCGGATGCCGGGAGGAAGGTGCTCGCGTCGTTGGAGGCGACCTCGCTGAGCTTGCCTGCGAACGGACCGCCGCCACCGGCGGCCACGAGCCACGCGATGAGCAACAGGGCGGGTAGGAGCCACCGCCATCGGCTGGTTCTGCGTGGGGGCTCGGTAGCAGTGCTCAAGATTCCTCCTGGCGTGAACGAATGTGTCGGAACTAGATTATTCAGCGTGCTGAACGATGGGGGTGGAGACGACCTCGACGAGTGGCCCACCGGACGTCTGCTGTCCACCGCGGCGCGGCTCGTCGAGCAGGTCTGGGAGCAGTCGCTGCGACGACGAGGACTCACCCATGCGGGGGTGATCGCACTGCACGCGGTGGCCCACGCCCCGCTGTCGCAACGGGAGATGGCGCGCGCATGCCGGGTGACCGACCAGACCATGAGCCGGACCGTCGACCATCTCGTCCGCGGCGGTTTCGTCACGCGCGCGGTCGATCCGGAGGACGAACGGAGGATGCGGGTGGAGATCACGCCGTCGGGCGTGGACGCCTACCGGCGCGTGATCGAACTCGAACGCGACGACGAGCCCGGCGGTGATTCGCCGGTCGCGGTGTCGGACCCGGCTACCCTGCGCCGGCTCCTGCTCGAAATCGTTCGTTCGCACAGCACTCCTCGTGACAGCCCCGGGAGTACCCACGATCGGGAGAGTCCACCCCTCGGCGGGATGTGAGCTGCCAGCCTCTCCGGAAAACGAGAAGATCCGTCCGGAGCGCGCGCGGTAGGGTGCCGCATGGTCTCCGCCCCCCGGACCCACGCCGACGTCGTCTCCGCACTGCGAGCAGCCGGGTGCGTGTTCGCCGAGGAGGAGGCGCAGCTGCTCGTCGAAGCCGCTCCCACACCCTCGGATCTGGAGCGGCTCATCGCGCGGCGGGTCGGCGGTGAACCCCTCGAACACGTACTGGGGCAGGTCTTCTTCCACGGCAGGCGCATCGCGGTGGGAGAGGGGGTGTTCGTCCCTCGCCGACGCACCGAGTATCTGGTGGACTGCGCGATCGAACTCGCGCGGCCCGGTGCCGTGATCGTCGACATGTGTTGCGGGTGCGGTGCCGTCGGTGCCGCGCTCGCCACCGCCGTCGAGGACTGCGAGGTCTACGCGGCCGACATCGATCCCGTCGCCACCGCGTGTGCCCGCCTGAACCTGCCGCCCCATCGGGTGTTCGACGGCGATCTGTTCGACGCCCTGCCGGGCACGCTGCGCGGTCGCGTCGACGTGCTCGTTGCCAACGCGCCCTATGTGCCGTCGGGGTCGATCGGGTCGATGCCGCGAGAGGCGCGCTGCAGCGAACCGCGACACGCACTGGACGGCGGACCCGACGGACTGGACGTCCATCGCCGGCTCGTCGCCGATGCGGGCCGGTGGCTCACCGACGGTGGATCGCTGCTCGTCGAGTCGGCCGCATCGCAGGCGCCCGTCGTGCGCGACCTCATGACCCGGGCCGGACTCGACGCCGACACGCGGGGTTCCGAGGAGGCCGACGCGACGGTCGTCATCGGCACCCGCCGATGACGTGCTCGCTGCCGCGAACATGTCAGTCGAGCGGCAGTTGGGCGAAGATCGCGGTCGGCTGGGTCGACCCGCCCGTCGGCTCGACGCTGAAGGCGAGCGCGGTGGCACCCGAGATGTCCTCGAGCACCGCGGTCGTCGACGGCGCGACGTCGTCGGGCGTCATCGTGCCCGCAGGCTCCATGCCCTCGGGACCGACCAGCCACATCTGGTAGACGCTGCCCTCGGCCGGCGGGGCGACGTTGTTCATCACCAGCACGCCCGCGTCCTCCTCCTTGGAGAACACCACGGTCGCGGTGCCGCCACCGTCGAGCTCGCCCGACGAGGTCCGTACGTCCTCGGCGGCGAAGACCCGCTCGCTCGTGCCCGGCTCGGACGTGGTCTGCCACTGACCGGCCACCACGACGCCGCCGATCGCGACGATTACGGCCGCTGCCGCGGCGAGCAGGAAGTTCCGCCGCCGGGCCTGCCGGCGCTCGTCGAGGGAGACGGGTGCGGGCAGGTGATCGTCCTCCACCCGAGGTGCCTCGGTCGTCTCCGGCTCACCGGCTTCTTCCGTGTGCGTCTTCTCGGCGGGCGTCTCCGCGGTGAGTTCGGCGTGGACCAGATCGAGCAGTCGCACCCGGAGTTCGGGCGGCGGCTCGGTCGCGGTACCGGCCGACATCGCTGCGAGGGTCTCGTGGACCTCGCGGACCTCGGCGTCGAACCGTTCGGACACCTCCGGGTCTGCTTCCGCGAGCCGCTCGGCGATCTTCCGACGCTCGTCGGGTGTGACGGCATCCAATGCGAAGACGGGTGCCATGTCGAGCAGGTCGCGCGAGGAATCGTTCGCCTCGTCAGCCATCCACAGTCACCCCCAGACAATTCTTCAGTCGTTTCAGGCCGTCCCGGATGCGCGACTTGACCGTCGGCAACGGGGACGAAAGTTCTTCTGCCACTTCGGTGTATGTAAAGCCTCTGTAGTAGGCGAGCTCGACCGAGCGTCGCTGCAGTTCGGTGAGAGAACCCAGACACTCGTTCACCCGGCGGCGGTCGTCGCGCTGCGCGACCTCCTCGCTGACCGAGTCGAAGGCCGCGTCGACGTTCGTCGAACCGTAGTGCGACTCGCGGTCGGCTCCGGACTGCTCGCTGCGGACCCGGTCGACGGCGCGCCGATGGGCGAGCGTGATGATCCACGACAGAGCGGAACCCTGGCGCGGGTCGTACTTGTCGGCCGACCTCCACACCTGGAGGTAGACCTCCTGGGTGGTCTCCTCGCTGTAGCCGGGATCCCGCAGGACCCGGAGCACCATGCCGAAGACTCGGGAACGCGTCGCGTCGTACAGTTCGGCGAACGCCGTGGGGTCTTGCCGGGCCACCCGCCCGAGCAGTTCGCCGAGGGTATCGGTGTGGCCTCCGACGCCGGTCATCGGCTCAGTCCGCTCATCGGGGGAAAGCCTAGCCGGGACATTCCCTCCACTCAAGGCAACCGTGTCGACCACGAGCGTCACCCCATCCACATCCGAGCACGCAGGACCGTCGCGAGATCGACCGGCAGTCGTTCGCCGCTGACGGTCGCGGTGAACACCGGGACGCCGGGCCGCCGCAGGGCGACCGAGACCGCGAACATGTCTCCGGCCCGGGTGATGATGTCGATCTCGTCCGAGCGCAGCGTGTAGCAGTGCCGTCCGTTCCGGCGCGTATGGATCTCCGCGACCACGCACGCGAGCGAGTCGCTCGGATCGTGGCACCAGAACAGGTTCAGCGGATCCGATCCGAGACCGAGGCGCCGGATGTTCAGCAGCGCTGTGATCCGCCCGCCCGGAACCCGCATCCCGTCGGCCACGAGCTGGTCCTCGACCCGGCCGCGGAAGGTGTCGGAATCGCTCGCGACGAAGTGGTCCCACGGCTCGAATCGCATCAGCGTGCGCAGCCACCAGGGCGAGGGCGTCGACTCGTCGACGTCCATGACCCAGCTGAAGCCGCGGTACTCGAGCGAGGGGCGCTCGGCCGAGCCCTGCGCGTGGCGGACGAAGGTCCGGTAGATCGCCGGCACGACCGCCTCCCGGCCACCCGGGAACTCGACGTCGTCGCCGATCATCGCGACTGCGCGGGGAAGGTCAGGATGCATGGTCGTCTCCGGGGCACGTGGTCGGTTTCCCCGACAGTGTGCACGTGAGGAAATCGGCTGTGGTGTCGGCCCACCAGCGCGGGTCGGTGAGGAGGAAGTGCCCGGCTCCGGGCAGGGGACGCCAGCGCGTGTTCACGCCCCGGTCTCCCGCCGCCATCGTCTGGCTCTGCGCCATCCGCGGGTCGGTCCGGGTGTCCTCCGTACCGTGCGCGACCAGCAGGTGCCGGCCCGCCGGGATCAGGTCGGCGTCGTCGGCCGGCCACCACGGTGCCAGAGCGACGAGCGACTCGACCCCGTGCTGGGCCGCGAGATGCGCGATCGCCCGCGCACCCATCGCGTGCCCGACCAACCCGAGCCGGACGTCCCCACGACGCCGGGTCACCGATTCGATCGCTCGCAGACCGTCGCGGACCGGGCTCATGTGGTCGTCGTTCCACCCGCAGTACCGGTAGTCGACGAGGTCGACCGCGATGTCGTACCTGCTCAGCCGCAGGCGCAGGGCATCGGTGAACAGACGCATGCGCAGCTGCGACAGATGCCACGCACGCGGCGGTGTGGTGCCGACCGGACGCCCACCGGGCAGCACGAGTACGTGAGCCGGTCGGAGATCCTCGACATTGTCCATGACCTGCATTCGGAGCCGACCGCGATACGGATGGGTCGAACACCGGATACCGATCCGAAAAAAATTCTTTCGATCCGACCCATCCGCACCGCCCCGGGGATCGAATGCTCAGTGACACACCTGGTCGACGTGGCCGCTTCTCCGGTCACGGCATACGAAGGGAACCACGATCATGAACATCACTGCGCGCAAGAGCCTGGCCGCCGTCGGAATCGGTGCGATGTCCCTCCTGGGTGTCGCTGCATGTTCCGACGATTCGGGAAGCGACACGAACGAGACCACGATGGAGGAAACCGTCGAGGAGACCATCGTCGAGGAAACCACCACTGCTGCAACGGGAACCGCTGCTCCGGCCTCCGGCCCCGTCGGCCCGGGCTGCGCCGACTACGTCGCCGCGAACCCGACCGGCCCGTCGTCCGTCGAGGAACTCGCGAACCAGCCCGTCGCCGAGGCCGCCGGAAATGTGCCGATCCTGACCACTCTCACGCAGGCCCTGTCCGGCCAGCTCAACCCCGACGTCAACCTGGTCGAGACGCTCAACGGTGGCGAGTTCACCGTCTTCGCGCCGGTCGACGACGCGTTCGCCGCCCTGCCGCCGGAGACCGTCCAGACGCTGCAGACGGATTCGGCTCTGCTCACCGACATTCTCACCTACCACGTGGTTCCCGGTGAGCTGACCACCGCCGACATCGCCGGCACACAGACCACCGTCCAGGGCGGCACCGTCGAGGTCGCCGGTGAGGGTGACATGTGGACCGTCAACGACGCCAACGTCATCTGCGGTGGCATCGAGACCGAGAACGCCACCGTGTACCTGATCGACGGTGTCCTCCAGCCCCAGTAATCACCACCCGGTCGACGGAAAGGTAGAAGACATGCGTTGGTCCCGACACGGCGTTCGGGGGCTTGCGGCGGCGATCGGCGCCGCCGCAGGCGCGCTCCTGTTCGCCACGCCCGCCGCCGCAGCGCCGCTCACCCCGGTTCCCCAGCTCGACGTGAACCGGTATGTGGGGCAGTGGTATCAGCTCGCCGCCAATCCGGCTCCCTACAACATCGACTGCGCTCGCGACACGACGGCGTTCTACACGCTGCTCGACGAACGTAACGTGCGCGTGGAGAACTCGTGCACCACGTTCACCGGTGATCGTCGCGGGATCATCGGGAACGCCCGTGTGAACGACACTGCCGCACTGCACGTGTCGTTCCCGGGGGTGCCGTTCCAGGATTCGCTCGACGGACCGAGCAACTACATCGTCACGTACCTCGCGGACGATTACTCGTGGGCATTCGTCGGTGACCCGACGCGCATCTCCGGATTCGTGCTGTCGCGTTCACCCGTCGTCGGTGACGACGCGTGGCGCGAGATCCGGAACGTCGTCGAGGCGAGCGGGTACAACTCGTGCCTGATGCTCACCTCGCCCACCACCGAGGGACTGCAGGACATCAAACCGCTCTGCACCGTGTAACTCTCGGGGCGACCGGGGTGGTGTGCGGATCCCGAGGAAGATCCGCACACCACCCCGATTCGCTGTCTCTGCACTATCCGCTCACGAATTCGCCATCCGCTACGGCAAATTGCTGCGGCGGATGGCGAAGAACGTAGCGGATCACTCTAGCGGCCGGCGGTGCCTGCGATGTTCTCGAGCATTCCCCGGAAGATGATGCCGTGGAAGGGAACCAGCACGTACCAGTAGAGACGGCCGGCGACTCCACGTGGGAAGAAGATCGCCCGCTGGTGCACACGCGACCGGCCCGACTCCAGCGGTTCGACCCGCCACTCGAGCCACGCCCCACCGGGTGCCCGCATCTCCGCGCGCAGACGCAGCAGCGTCGGGCGTTCGATCAGTTCGACGCGCCAGAAGTCCAGGGCATCGCCGGTGTGCAGGGTCTTCGGGTCGCGGCGACCCCGGTCGAGACCGACGCCGCCGACGAAGCGGTCGAGCCAGCCCCGGATGGTCCACGCCAACGGGAAGGAGTACCACCCGTTCTCGCCACCGATGCTCTCGACGACGGCGAACACCTTCTCCGGAGACGAATCCGACTCGAGCGACCGTTCGTCGGTGAAGACGACCTCACCGGCCCAGTCCGGGTCGGACGGAAGCGGATCGGCGGGTGCGCCGACCGGGGACGCGTTCGTCCACGTCGTCTCGACCTCTCCCCGTTCGATACGGCCGAGGGCGAGCCGGACGGCGTCGCGGTAGCCGGTGAGGCCGGATTCCGGTGGGGGGATGATCGAGTCGATGTCGTGGTTGCGCATCACCGCGTCGGTCGACAGCGATTCGAGGAGCGCGCGACCGAGGGGCGGAGGGATCGGTGTGACCAGACCGATCCACAGGCCGGCGAGCTTCGGGGTGAGGACGGGCAGGACGAGGATCCGGCGTTTCGTCAGACCGGCGACCTCCGAGTACTGCTGCATCATCTCGCCGTACCGCAGCACGTCGGGCCCACCGATGTCGTAGGTGCCGCTGCCGGAGAGGGGTGCATCGGCGGCGGCGAGCAGATAGTGCAGGACGTCGCGCACCGCGATGGGCTGGATCCGGTTGTTCACCCAGCGCGGGGTCGTCATGACGGGGAGCCGGTTGCTCAGATGCCGGATCATCTCGAACGACGCCGAACCCGAACCGATCACGACGCCGGCCTGCAACACGAGCGTCGGCACACCGGAATCCATGAGGATGCGTCCGACCTGGGCACGTGAATACAGGTGCGGTGAGAGATCACCCGACTCCGGGTGCAGCCCACCGAGGTACACGATGCGGGAGACGCCGTTGTCGCGTGCCGCGTCGGCGACGTTCTGCGCCGCTCGCTTCTCCGCGTCGACGAACTCGTCGCGGCCACCCATCGAATGCACCAGGTAGTACACGACGTCGATGTCGCGGCACGCCTCGCGCAGCGATTCGGCGTCGTCGAGGTCGCCGCGGACGATCTCGACGTCGCCGGCCCACGGCACGTCGCGCAGTTTGTCGGGGCTGCGCGCGAGCACCCGTACCCGGTAACCCGCCTCGAGCAGGCGCGGAGCGAGCCGGCCACCGATGTAGCCGGTCGCTCCGGTGACCAGGACACGCTTTCCGCTCACGGCTCCTCCAGGATGTGGCCGAGTTGGTGGCGCAGCGACGCTTCGAGATCGGGACGCCGGAACCGGTGCCCGACGTCGATCAGCGCCTTCGGGACGACGAACTGATCGGCCTGGGCGACCTCCCGCGCACCCTCGTCGCCGAGCAACAGACGGGGGCCGAAACCGGGGACGGGCAGCAGCGCGGGACGGTGCAGCACCGACGCCAGGACCCGGGTGTACTCCTCGTTGCGCACCGGTTGCGGTGCAACGGCGTTCACCGGTCCGGCCAGCCCGGGATCGGTGAGGGCGCGGTGGTACACCTCGAGGAGATCGTCGATGTCGATCCAGGAGAACCACTGCCGGCCGTCGCCGAGCCGGCCTCCGAGACCGCTCGCGAACAGCGGTCGCATCAACTGCAGCGTTCCACCACGGGGTGTCTGGACGATGCCGGTGCGTACGTGCACGACCCGCAGGCCCTTCTTCTCCGCGGGATGCGTCGCGGCCTCCCAGTCGGCGACGACGTCGGCGAGGAAACCCGTTCCATGCGATGCGTTCTCGTCGAGTGGCGTGTCTCCCCGGTCGTAGCCGTAGAGACCGATCGCGGATGCGGAGACGAAGGTCGCGGGACCGTTGGGTGTCCTCGCGGCGAGTTCGGCGAGTCGGCGTGTCGGTTCGATGCGGCTGTCGCGGATCGCGGCCTTGTGGGAGTCGGTGAACCGTCCCGCGATCGACTCGCCCGCGAGATGGACGACGGCGTCGACGCCTTCGAGCAGATCGGGCGCCGGATCCTGCGGGTCCCAGCGACGTTCGTCGGACCGTCGCGGTTCCCGGCGCACCAGGCGGACGACCTGGTAGCCACCCGTGGACAGGAAGGCTGTCAGGGCGGTGCCCACGAGCCCGCTCGATCCGGTCACCGCGACCGTCGCGGGCCGGATGCCCTGCGCGTGCGACCAGCGGTGGCTCGCGAGATCGTCGGCGAGCTGGCGGTGCCGGTAGCGGAAGGTCTGGGTGAGGAAACGACCCGGTACCGGTGTGTCGACGCGATCGGTGACGCGGGTGCGGAATTCGTCGACGACGTCGAAGCGGTGTTCGTGGCGCCACGAGCCGATGACGGTGGCGGGGCGCGACCACAGGCCGTCGTGTGAGAGTTCGTCGACGAAACGTGCTGGTGGATCGTAATCGTCGGGTCTGTGCCGGGAGATCCAGCGCAGTCCGCCGGGGAGACCGAGGACGGCGGTGCCGGATTCGAGGGAGTCGGCCTCGGCGACGACGCTCATCGGTTGCCAGGGCGGGATCAGACGGAGGATGGCGCCGGGACGGGAGTGCCAGTCGAACACTTCGTCACGCGGTGCGTCGACGACGCTCGAGAATTCGATGCCCATGCCCTACCTCCGTTTGCAGAGTGCTCACCCGGTGGTCACGGCGCCGGAGCGCCCGGTGGTGACGGCGCCGGAGCGAACTCCGGCGCCGTATCCACTCAAGCAGGAAGGACGCTGATCAGGAAGGTGTATGCATCGACGAGCGGGGTGTGGATGGCCATGAAAGCTGCCTCGACGAGAGCGCGCACTGCGGTGTCCTTTCGTTGGGTGTACGGCGAACACGTTGTCCGTCCAGAAGTTGTTCGGAGCACCGCCACGACCGGATGGGTCGTTTCGCCGTCTTTTTCATCGGGCCGAGCGAATCCGCTCGTATCTGTCCAGAGCGGCGCGACGTTCGTGTGCGTGATCGACGACCGGTTCCGGATATCCGTCCGGAGGGCCGTCGGGCAGGCTGTGCACACGAGCGCCGTCGATGCTCCGCAGTTCGGGTACCCACCTGCGCACGTATTCACCCGTCGGATCGAACTTCTCACCCTGCCGGGTCGGATTGAACACCCGGAAGTAGGGAGCGGCGTCGGTGCCGCTGCCCGCCGTCCACTGCCAATTGTGTTGGTTGGACGCCAGATCGCCGTCCACCAGATGCTTCATGAAATGCCGGGCCCCGCGCCACCACGGCAGGTGCAGGTCCTTCGTCAGGAACGACGCGACGATCATCCGCACCCGGTTGTGCATGACACCCTCGGCGAGGAGCTGCCGCATCCCGGCGTCCACGATCGGGAATCCCGTCCGGCCCTCGCACCACGCGGCGAACAGGGCGTCGGCGTCGGGCCCGGAATCGTAGGTGATGGCGTCGAAGTCGCTGTTGTAGTTGGTCCGGGCGGTCTCGGGCCGCTGGAACAGGACGTCGGCGTAGAAGTCCCGCCACGCCAGTTCGCTGCGGAAGGTGACGGCCCCGTCGTCCGACCGGTTCCTCATGTCGTGCAGCAGGGTCCGCGGATGGATGCAGCCGAACTTCAGATAGGGGGACAGGCCGCTCGTGCCGTCGAAGGCCGGCCGGTCGCGGTCGGTGGCGTACCGCTCGAGACCGTCGTCGAGGAATTCGCGCCACCGTTCCAGCGCGGCGGCTTCTCCGGCGGGAGGTGCGGGTTCGTCACCGGCCTCGGGAATCGGCACGCGTGCGGAGCAGCCGCTCGGGTCCACCCACTCGGCGGTGTCCGGGCCGGTCGCCGCGGGGGAGTGCCATCCGTGGTCGTTCCAGGCGCGGCGGAAGGCCGAGAAGACCTTGTATGCAGTGCCGTCGGGTTTCGTCACGCGGCCCGGCGTGACGGCGTAGGGGGAACCGGTGGCCACCAACGGGACGTCGCCGAGCGCCTCGGCGACCGCCCGGTCGCGTCGCGTGCCGTAGGGGCCGTGATCGGAGCTGATGTGGACCGCGGTGGCATCGAACTCGGCGGCGACCTGCGGCACCAGTGTCACCGGGTCTCCCTCGACGACGAGCAGGCGCCCGCCGAGATCCCGGTCGAGTGCTCGCAGGCAACCTGTGAGGAAGTCGCGACGACGCGCCCCGGAGGGCCGGAGCAGTGCGTCGTCGAGGACGAACAGAGCGAGGACCTCGTCGGCGGCCTCGGTGGCGGTGAGCAGAGTGGGCAGATCGTTCAGCCGGAGATCACGACGGAACCAGATGATGCTGGGGCGGGCCATGGATCCAGTGTCGGGGACAATGGGTGCCATGTCCGACGCATTCGATGTACCGATCCGTGACGAGTCGATCCGGCTCGGTCAGTTCCTCAAGCTCGCGAGCCTCATCGAATCGGGTGCAGAAGCCAAGGAAGTGATCGCCGACGGCCTCGTGTCGGTCAACGGTGAGGTGGAGGAGCGTCGCGGCCGTCAGCTGAAGGTGGGCGACGTGGTGGAGATCGCCGGTGCGAGCGCGCGGGTCGCGCACGAATGATGTGGTGACCCGCGCGCCCGGCGATCAGTTCTCGGCGCGGACGACGACGCCGTCGGAGTCGCTGTAGACGATCTCGCCGGGGTTGAACGTCACGCCGCCGATCTCGACGGGCACGTTCTTCTCGCCCGAACCGGTCTGGGTGCTCTTGCGCGGGTTGGTGCCGAGGGCCTTGATACCGATGTCGAGTGTGCGCAGGATCGCGGAGTCGCGGACCGCGCCGTTGACGATGACTCCGGCCCAGCCGTTGTCGACACCGCGACCGGCGATGATGTCGCCGACGAGCGCGGTGTGGATGCTGCCGCCGCCGTCGACGACGAGCACGCCGCCGTTGCCCGGCTCGGAAAGGGTCTGCTTGACGAGCAGGTTGTCCTGGAAGCAGCGGATGGTGGTGATGGGGCCGACGAACTCGGTGCGGCCGCCGAACTGGATGAACTGCGTGTCGCAGCTGCGGATGTCCGGGCCGATCTCGTCGGCGAGGTCTGCAGTGGCTGTGAAGGCAGTGGCGTCACTCATGGTGTGAGGATAGGCGGACGCGGTGCCCCGTACGGTGGGAGGCCCGGTCAGGACGCGCGACCGAAACGACGCTCGTAGTCCTCTCGTTCGCGGTCGGCGCGTGCGCGTGCCTTCGCGCTGAGCAGCTCCGGGTCGAGGCCGTGCTGCTGGAGCCGGTGCCGTTGCCAGATGGGCATCAACGCCACCGAGAAGTACGTCCACGGCAGCAGCAGCAACAGCATCATCGAGATCGGGATCCACACCGGTCCCGGGATCAGCAGGAACAGCAGGAGCAAGGGGATCGCCGGAAGATTCCATCGCAGCAGGTACCGGCGTGATCCGCCGGGGCCCAGGATGTCGTCGCGTACCCACTCCCGCATCTCGGGCGGTAGCGTGCGACCGAACATGTAGCCGATCCGCCGCGGGAAATTCGGTCGTGCACTACTCATCATGAGATCCAGGATAGGCCGTCACCTCTCGTACAGGCCGGTCAGCCTGTCCGCGAAGTTGTCGACGACGACCTTCCGGCGCAGCTTCATACTCGGCGTCAGATCGCCCGACTCGACCGACAGTTCGCGTTCGATGATCGTGAACTTCTTGATCTGCTCCCACCGGTTGAGCTGCAGGTTCAGCTCGTCGATGTACCCGGAGATCAGCCCGTGGGTCTTCTCGTGCCGCGCGATCTCCTCGAACGAACCGCCCGCATCGTTCCTGTTCGCCCACTCACCGACGGACTCCGGATCCAGGGCCACGAGCGCCACGCAGTAGGGCTTGCCCTCGCCGTAGACGACGATCTCCGAGGCGTAGGGGCACATGCCCTTGAACGTCGCTGCCAGCGACGACGGCGCGACGTACTTGCCCTGCGACGTCTTGAACATGTCCTTCTTGCGGTCGGTGATGCGCAGGTAGCCCTCGTCGTCGAGGCTGCCGATGTCGCCGGTGCGGAACCACCCGTCGTCGGAGAGCGACTCCGCGGTCGCGTCGGGCCGGTTGTGGTAGCCGGTCATCACACCGGGGCCCCGGACGAGCACCTCGCCGTCCTCTGCGATGCGGACCTCCGTGCCGGGGACGGGCCAGCCCACCGTGCCGATGCGGTTGGCGTAGGGACGGTTGACGAACGTCGCGGCCGAGGTCTCGGTGAGACCGTAACCTTCGAGGACGGGGATGCCGACGGCGTCGAACCATTCGCCGACGTCCGGGTTGAGTGCCGCCGAACCGGAGATGAAGAACCGCAGGTGACCACCGAAGCGTTCGCGGATGGTGGAGAAGACCAGCTTGTCGGCGAGGCCGTGCTGCAGCTTGTCGAGCAGTCCGGGCGACCTGCCGGCCTGCTTCGCCTTCGAGACCTTCCGGCCCACGCCCACGGCCCAGTCGAAGATCTTCTTCTTGGCGCCGCCTTCCTCCTCCATCATTCCCTCGACGCGCGCGTGGGCCTTCTCGAAGATGCGAGGGGCCGCACCCATGAAGGTCGGGCGGACGACCGCGAGGTTCTCGACGATCTTGTCGACGCGCCCGTCCACCGCGGTGGGGAAGCCGATCTGCAGGGGGAGGGTGAGCAGCACCTTGCCGAAGACGTGCGACAGCGGCAGCCACAGATACTGCAGGTCGTCGGAGGTGAGCATGTGCAGAGCGTCGATGGCGGCGGCCTCGTAGGTCCACGCCGAGTGCGGCAGGCGCACTCCCTTGGGCTTGCCGGTGGTGCCCGAGGTGTAGATGAGGGTGGCCAGGTGCTCGGCCCTGATGCTGTGGATCCGGTTCAGCACTGCTCCGGAGTCCTCGGCGAGCAGGCCGCGGCCCAGCTCGGCGAGTTCGTCGAAGCCGATCACCCAGTCGCCGTCGCCGGGGCCGTCGAGAACGACGACCTTCATGACCTCGGGGAGATCCCCACGGTGACCGACGAGCTTCTCCACCTGCGCTGCGTCCTCGGCGATGACGATCCGGCTGCCGGAATCGGCGACGATGAACGCGACATCCGTGGCGTGGGTTGTGGGGTAGACGGTGGTCGTCGCCGCGCCCGCGCACATGACGGCGAGATCGGAGAGCACCCATTCGTACCGGGTGGACGAGGCGAGGGCCACGCGGTCCTCGGATTCGATGCCCAGGGAGATCAGGCCGGCCGCGAGCAGCCGCACCCGGTCTCCGGTCTGTTCCCAGGTGACCGACGTCCATCCGTCGGCCCCGTCGGGGAAGCGGAAGGCCTCCTCGTCGGGTGTGGCGGCCACTCGATCGATCAACAGGCGGGCGACCGAGGGGGCCCGTTTGTCGATGACCGCTCGGTCGACCTTTTCCTCGGAGACGCGCGTCGTTGTCGTCATACTCGAAGTCTAGGTAGCGGAACCGTCCTTCTGGCGAATATAAGTAGGAACTTATATAGTGGGGCCATGCACGGGTTCGAGGTCCTCGCAGATCCGGTTCGCCGCCGCATTCTCGAACTGCTCGCGGGCGGTCCACAGGCGGCCGGCGAGATCGTCGCGGCGATCGGCCGGGAGTTCTCGATCTCCCAGCCGGCGGTCTCGCAACATCTCAAGATCCTGCGCGACCAGCGGTTCGCCGTCGTCCACAAGGACGGCACCCGCCGCTACTACGAACTCGATCCCGCGGTCCTCGTCGAGCTCGAGGACTGGCTCGCGGGTCTGCATCCCCCGGTCTTCGCGGCTCTGGACGCGCTGGAGACCGAGATCGCGCGCGGCAAGCGTGAGCGGCGGAGCCGCGACGCCGTCCCGCCCGCGCTCCCTGCTTCCGACGAGAGAAGGAAATCCTCATGAAGAACGTGATCACGAGCAACGAGACGAGTCGCCGCACGGTCGGTCGTCGCACCGTCGAGGGCCACGAGGCCAAGGTCGTCACGATCTCGCGCAGCTACCGCACGAGCGCCGAGGACCTGTGGGAGGCGTGCACCGACCCCCGGCGCATCCCCCGCTGGTTCCTGCCCGTCGAGGGCGACCTCGAGGTCGGTGGCCGGTACCAACTCCAGGGCAACGCCGGTGGCGAGGTCCTCACCTGCGAACCGCCCCGGACGTTCACGGCCACCTGGGAATTCGCGGGTCAGGTGAGTTGGATCGAGGTGTCGGTCCTGCCCGAACCGGGAGACCGTGCGCGCCTGGAACTGACACACATCGCCCGTCCCGACGAGCACTGGGAGCAGTACGGACCCGGCGCGGTCGGTATCGGTTGGGATCAGGCCCTTCTCGGACTCGGCCTGCACATCGAATCGGGAGAGGCGGTGGATCCGAAGGAATTCGAGACGTGGTCGATGTCCGAGGAAGGTCTGCAGTTCGTCCGCGACAGCAGCGCGGCCTGGTGCGAGGCCGACATCGCCGCGGGCGAGGACCCCGAACAGGCACGCGCCGCCGCCGAGCGGACGAGTGCGTTCTACACGGGCGGATAGAACGGACTCAGGCTGCGTCTCCGACGCACGTGGGTCAGGCGGGGGCTCCGACGCCGACCACGTCGAGGTCGTGGCCGATGACCAGGCGCCCGTCGAATCCGGCGCCGCATCCTTCCCAAGTGGAATCGGGGCGATTGCCCGGGACCATGTGCGAGAGCACCAAGGTTCCCACGCCGGCTTCCTGGGCGATCGGACCGAGATCCTCAATGAGGGTGTGGGATTGGATGAGGTGCTGGTAGAGCCCTTCCTGAGCATCCGTGCGGGGTTCGGGGAACAACGATTCCGGCCAGGCGGGGTCGATCACCTCATGCACCAGAACGTCCGCTCCCCGTGCGAGTTTCACGAGATTGGGGGTGGGGCCGGTGTCCCCGGAGAAGACGATCGACCCGTCGTCGCTGTCGAAACGGTAGGCGAGAGCGGGAAAGACGGGAGCGTGGTCGACCAGGATCGCGGACACCCGGACGCGGTCGTCCTCGAAGAAGGTGAACGGTTCCATGTCCGGCAGGGATTACCGTTCGGATCGGCGAGATACTGCGCCGGTACCGGAACGTCGAAGGCCTCCCACAAGGCGTCGGGGGCGGGCTTACGGTTGTCGAACAGGCGGTCGTTGAAGTCGGTGGCGAACGCCTGCACGAGCAGGTCGGTCATCTCCCGGGTGCCCGGTGTGGGATTGCCCGGTGCCACGGGTTCCGGTGCGGGGCCCTCCCCGAACAGGGGTGGAAGTACTCCGCGATTGCCCGGGCCGTAGACGGGGATCTTCTCCACGTGCTGCAGTCCGTTGTAGATCCCCTCGGTGAGGATGTTGTTGAGGTCGACAACGTGATCGGAATGGAGATGCGTCAGGAAGATGCCGCCCAGCGCGTCGAGGGGGCCGTCGAGGTCGGTGGCGAAGTTGGGTCCGAGTTCCGCCCCGCGTAGGCGTCGCATGACACCGTGACCGGCGTCGACGAGGTAGTACCGGTCTCCGACCACGACGGCGGAGGAGATGCCTTCGCGTTCGCTCCCGGGCCAGTAGGGAGGACCACCCGAGGTGCCGAGCAGGACCAGGCGTGTCCGTTGCCCTCGATACGGCTCCGGCGCGACCCGGCGATCGGGTGTCGGAGCCGCAACAGCGGTGTCGGCACCGGGACTGCATGCGGTGGCCGCCACGGCCGTCGCGCCGACGGCGAAACTGGCCAACAACTTTCGCCGGGATACCCCGGCCGTGTGCAGCCGTCCCAGAACATCACACATGTGCACGCTCCCCTCCGGCCGCGTTGCCGCGAACCGTTCCGCGATCGAATGTGACGCAGACCATATGGGTGGGGTGTGTGGGTGTCGATCCGGTGAGCGCGGTCGGGCCGAACGGTCCTCGATGTTCGTGCTCAGCAGGCCGTGTTCAGTCGTCCGAGCGACGCCGCTGCCGGGCGTTCACGTGTGCGGCAGCCGAACGCAGCACCTGCGGCGTGCGTCGCGCCGCCCGGAGAACGGCGCGGTCGAAGGGGTTGAGCGAGACCCGCTTCCGCGGTGCCTGCAGGGACGGGCGGCCGGCCAGCTCACGCACGTGGCTCGAGACGAGCACCTCGCCGGGACGGGCCGCCGCGCCGATGCGCGCCCCCACGTGCACCGTCAGGCCGGTGACGTCCGTCCCGGTCGGCTCGACGGTGCCGGCGTGCACCCCGGCGCGCACCTCGAACCCGAGGCGGCGGGCCTCCGCGACGATCCGCGCCGCGCACTGCACGGCCGCCACGGGCCCGTCGAACAGGCTGAAGGTGCCGTCCCCGACGGTGCTCACCAGCTGCCCGCCCGCTTCGGTCACGGCGAACCGCACGTCGCGTTCGTGACGTGCGAGCAGTGCCCGGTAGGAGGTGTCGCCGATGCGTGCGAGGAGCTTGGTCGACCCGACGATGTCGGTGAACAGGGTCGCCGCGAAGCGCCGGCCGGCGTCGACGGGTGGGACGGACCCGCGGACGAGTTCCTCGACCATCGTCTGGACCTGCGACCACGCTTCGCCGAGCGCGGCGCCACGCGGTGACGGCCGGGTGATCACGAGCTCTCCGTGAGGCACCAGATCGGCCAGATGTCTCGCCGGACCCACCGGTATCGAACCCCCGGCGACCAGCACCACCTTCGTCGGGCACTGCACCGAGCCGAGGGCGTGCGAATAGTCGATCCGCAGGCTCGCCTCGAGGTGCGCGCTCATCGTGCTCGGCGACGCGGAGCACCGCTCGAGCATGGCCATCAACCGGCGGTTGTAGGGACTGTCGACGTGGCCGTCGGTCAACGGAACCGTGCGTCCCTCACCCCAGTGCCGGACGGCGTCGCGCCACAGCTCGACGAACTCGGCGATCTCGGCCTCCGTCCACCCGTGCGGTGGCCGGTCGTGGTCGAGCAGCGGTTCGCAGTACGGCGCGATCAGCATCAACGCATTGACCCGTTCGGGGGAGGTCGCCGCGACGAGCACTTGGGGGCCGCACGTGCTGTGGATCCCGACAAGGGTGGCGTGCCGGATCTGCTCGGCGTTCATGACGGCGAGGACGTCCTCGGCCTGCTGTTCGATCGTGGGCACGTGGTCGACGGGATCGGAGAGCCCGAAACCGCGGCGCTGGAAGTAGACGGCGCGCGAATAGGTGGCGAGTCGTTCGAAGAGCGAGTGCATGTACGGATCGGTCCACAACAGGTCCAGATGCATCTGGACCTCGAAGAACCACACGACGTCGGTCGGGCCCGTTCCGACCACCCCGTAGGCCAGATTGTGACCGTCGCGGGGCAGATACCGGGTCACCGGCGGATCCATCAGTCCAGACTATCGGGGTAAAAACTGAAGAGGCCGTGTTCCGACGAGGAGTGCGGCGGTGTAGAACTCGCGGAATCGGGCAATCCGGTCTCGAATCCGCGGGCGACGAGTTCTGTGGAGAAGGGATGAAACGATGACACGTTCGTCGGAAGCGGGTGATATCGGACGCCGTATGGCGCAGCTCGCGCGCGGTTTCTACCACCCCACCGATCTCGACGAGACCCTGCGCGGCGTGACGGCGGCCGCGGTCGAACTGGTGGAGGGGGCCGATTGCGCCGACATCCTCATCGTGACCGGCCGCAAGCAGTTCCGTTCCCTCGCCGCGACCTCGGAACTCGCCGAACACCTCGACGACGTCCAGGAGCAGTTCGGTGAGGGTCCGTGCGTCGATGCGAGCTTCCAGTACCTGGTGGTGCGCTCGGAAGATCTTCGATCGGAGACGCGCTGGCCGCGTTTCGCGAAGGCCGCGGTGGATGCGGGTGTACTCAGCACGTTGTCGTTCCAGTTGTATCTCGAGCAGGAGAGCATGGGTGCGCTGAACATGTTCTCCTTCGAGGCCGATGCGTTCGATCCGCTCGCGGAGGCGACCGCCGAGGTCCTGGCCGCCCACGCGGCGATGGCGATGAGTGCGGCGCGCAGCCAGGGACAGTTCGCCTCCGCCCTGGCGACCCGCGACATCATCGGACAGGCCAAGGGCATGATCATGGAACGTTTCGGCATCGACGCCGTCGCGGCCTTCGAACTTCTGCGCAGGCTCTCGCAGGACAGCAACGTCCCCCTCGCCGAGGTAGCCCAGGGAATCGTCCGGGCAGGGCCCGAGCGGCACGACGATCGGGAGACCGGACTCGACTCCTCGTCTGTGTGACAGCGCACATCCCACCCGGGTAGGTTTGGTGAAACCGCAAGTACTACTCACCGGTAGGGGTGCATCATGCCAGCTCCGAGCGCTGCGACCTTCCAGCGTCTTGCCGACCTCATCGCGATCCCCGACGCCGCCGAGCGGACCACCCGCCCCGTCGTCGAGGCGTTCACCGGATGGGAACTGGCCAGCGTGCCGGTCGGCACGGCCGAGGACACGAAGGCCGCGATCGACCGGGCCCGCACCGCGCAGGTGGCGTGGGCGAAGCTGCCCGTGGAGAAGCGTGCCGCGATCATGCACCGCTACCGCGAACTCGTGCTCTCCCGGCGCGAGCAGCTCATGGACATGGCGCAGGCCGAGACCGGCAAGTCCCGCGTCTCTGCGCAGGAGGAGGTGCTCGACATCTCGATGACCGCGCGGTTCTACGCGCGCGTCGCACCGAAGCTGCTGCGTCCCCGCAAGGCCACGGGCATGTTGCCGGGCCTGACGAAGACCACCGTCCTGCACCATCCCAAGGGTGTCGTCGGCGTGATCGCGCCGTGGAACTACCCGATGACGCTGGCGGTCTCGGATGCGATCCCCGCCCTGCTCGCCGGTAACAGTGTGGTGCTCAAGCCCGACAGTCAGACGCCCTACTGCGCGCTCGCCGTCGTCGAACTCCTCTACGAGGCCGGTGTTCCCCGCGACATCTTCGCCGTGGTCACCGGTCCCGGCACCGTGGTGGGCACCGCGATCGTCGAGAACACCGATTACCTGATGTTCACGGGTTCGTCGGAGACGGGACGTCTGCTCGCCGAGCAGGCCGGCCGGCGCCTCATCGGGTTCTCCGCCGAACTCGGCGGCAAGAACCCCATGATCGTCACCTCCGGGGTGAACCTGCGCGAGGTCACGAACGCCGCGGTGCGGGCCTGCTTCTCGAACTCCGGGCAGCTGTGCATCTCGATCGAGCGGATCTACGTCGAGAAGTCGATCGCCCCCGAGTTCATCCGGATGTTCGGGGCGCGGGTGCGCGAGATGTCGCTCGGTCCCGACTACGACTTCGGCACCGAGATGGGCTGCCTCATCAGCGAGAGCCAGGTCGAGACGGTGACCCGGCACATCGAGGACGCCGTCGCCAAGGGCGCGACCGTCGTTGCGGGCGGCAAGGCCCGGCCCGATCTCGGCCCGCTGTTCTTCGAACCCACCGTGCTCACCGACGTGCCCGAGGACGCCGAGTGCTACCGGAACGAGACGTTCGGCCCGGTGGTGTCGATCTATCCGGTGGAGAACGTCGAGGAGGCGATCCGCGAGGCCAACGACACCGAGTACGGACTCAACGCGTCGGTGTGGGGCGCGACGAAGGCGCAGGGTGAGGCCATTGCCGCGCGGGTGCGTGCCGGCACGGTGAACGTCGACGAGGGATACGCTCCGGCGTGGGGCAGCACCGACGCGCCGATGGGCGGTATGGGCATCTCCGGCATGGGACGCCGCCACGGCGCGGAGGGCCTGTACAAGTACACCGAGGCGCAGACGATCGCGACGACGCGCCTGCTCAATCTCGACGGCCCGCGCGGACTTCCGCGGCGGGTGTGGGCGAAGATGCTCGCCCCCTTCGTCAAGTCGATGCAGTGGCTGCCGGGTCGTTAGGGGCCGGATCGTTCTTCCGCACGATGGTGGTCGCGAGGGGCTTCTCGACGACGAGGCACAGCAGGACCCCCGCGACCACCACGAGTGGCGCGATGTACAGGTAGATCGGCACGAGCGCGTCGTTGTACGCCTCGAGAACCGGTTGCCGGAGCGCGTCGGGTAGTGCCCGGACCGCGCCGGGGGTCAGCGAATCCGGATTGTCGATGCCGGTTCCCGACAGTCCACCGGCCAGGCGCGCGGCGAAGACACTGCCGACGACGGCGGAACCGAGGGTCGCGCCGATCTGCCGGAAGTAGTTGTTGCCCGCCGTCGCGGCGCCGACCTCCTCGACGGGGAAGGAATTCTGCACGACCAGCACGAGAAGCTGCATGGACGTGCCGAATCCGATGCCGAGCACGGCGAACCAGCAGCCCAGCACCCAGATCGGGGTGTCCGTGCCGAGGGTCGACAGGAGCACCGGACCGGCCGTGACGAAGACCGACCCGATGATCGGGATCCTTTTGTAGCGGCCGGTTCTCGTGACGTACCGTCCCGCGAGCGTCGACGTCAGGAACAACGTCCCCATCATGGGGAGCATCAGCAGACCGGCGGCGGTGGCGCTCACGCCCGCGACCATCTGGAGGTAGGTGGGCATGTAGGCGGCCACGCCGAACAGTGCGACGCTCATGACGAATCCGGCTGAGGTGACGAGATCGAAGTTGCGGTCGCGGAACAGGTGCAGGCCGATTACGGGTTCGGCGGCACGTCGTTCCACCGCGACGAACAGCACCACACCGGCCGCCGTAGCGGCGATCAGCACGATCACGACCGGCGACGACCACGGATAGCGTGAACCGCCCCAGGTCGCGACGAGCACGAGAAGCGTCGTGACGATGGACAGCACGGCCGTGCCGAGCACGTCGATCCGCCGGCCCGAACCGGAGACGCGGGGCAGGCGCAGGAAGACCAGCGCCGCGACGACGGCGACAGCACCGAGCGGCACGTTCATCCAGAACACCCACCGCCAGCCGGGACCCTCGGTGAACCATCCGCCGAGCAACGGACCGGCCACCGACGACAGGGCGAAGACGCTGCTCATGATGCCGAGATACTTCCCGCGCTGACGAGCGGGGATCACATCGGCGATCGTGGCCTGCGACAGCACCATCAGGCCGCCGCCACCGGCGCCCTGGACGGCCCGGCCGACGATGAGCCACGTGATGTCCCCGGCGCGAGCGCCGATCGTCGATCCGACGACGAAGATCGTCAACGCGGTGAGCAGGAGCGGTTTTCGTCCGAAGAGATCCCCGAGTTTGCCGTAGGCGGGCATCGTGATCGTCGACGCGAGGATGTAGGCGGTGATGACCCAGAGCATCCGGTCCACGCCGTGGAGTTCGCCGACGATGGTCGGCAGTGCGGGATTCAGGACGGTCTGGTTGAGCGACGCGGCCAGCATGGCGAGCATGAGGCCGGCGAAGACCAAGGTGACCCGCGGGGCGCTCTGTTCCGGTGCCGGCGTGGCTCTTTCGATCTCGTCTCGGAGTGGGTCGGTCACGGTCGCGTGACCTCCCGGAACAACAGGCAGGTGCGACGCAGGACCGAGTCGGCGTCGGCCTCCGTCTTCCCGGGGGCGGTGAGCAGCGGGCGCAACGCGGAGCGCATGAGGGCACCGGCGACGGTGACGATCATGGCGGCGGTGTCGTGCACGGTGTTCCCGGGCGTCGGTCCGCCGTCCGCGAGACGGGCGGTGACGAGCTCGGCGACAACGGCCTCGACGTCGTCGATGTGCTGGAAGCGTCTGCGCGCGAGTTCGGGATGGCGGTCCATGAGCGCGATGTACTCGTCGTAGCCGATCTCGCGTCGGCTCGCTGCCGTGCGGAAGACCGCGAGGAGCAGGAAGGCGACCTTCTCGACGAGATCGTCGCCCGGTGCGAAGTCGAAACCGTCGGCGATGGCGTCGTCGATGACGGGGGAGGACAGGCCGAGCACGGCGTCCTCCTTCGACCGGAAGTAGTTGAAGAAGGTGCGTGGAGAAACCTCCGCTTGTTCTGCGATGGTCTCGACGGTGATGTCGGACAGGCGGGTGTGGCGTGCTGCGGCTTCGGCGGCGGCCAGGTGGATCGCCGTCCACGTGCGCACGCGTTTGCGTTCGCGGTGGGAGAGCGTCATGGTGCGGACGTCGTCCGCCGCAGCTGCAGTCATGAAGTTTTACCGTAGCGCAAATTCTCGCAATCGTAAATTATGTTCTTTAGTATGAGAGTGGCATTCTCTCATCGGTTCTTCCTGCAGGGTCGCGCATACTGATCGCCATGTCCGCGACCGGGATGGCGAACGGGGTGCTGGGGATACCGCTGACCACCCCGACGGCGACCGTGGTGTTCGCGATCCTCGCCGTCATCGGGCTGATCGTGTTGCTCGTCCGCCGCTACCGGGCGTGGTTCGTACGGGGAGTGCCCGTCGCCGTGACGGTCGCCCTCGGCCTGACGGCAGTGGCCGCCCTCCTGGTCGAGAAGGTCTGGAAGCCGTTCCCGGATCGTCTGCCGTGGGCGGTGTACGGATGGGTGGCAGTGGCCCTGCTCGCCGTCTCGCTGCTGATCGGACGATGGTTCGTGCGACGTCGCGACCGGGCCCGCCCACTCGTCGCGACGGCACTCGTGGTGTCGGCGGTACTCGTCGTGATCTCCGCCGCGGGCCGGATCGACGCGGTCTACGACGCCTATCCCACCGTTCGGGCTGTTCTCGGAATCAGCGACTACCGGACCGTCCCCTTCGACGACCCCTCTCTCCGAGCATCGCGGACCGTGCCGGTGGAGGACTGGTCGGCGCCGGACGACCTGCCTGCGACCGGGGCGGTCACCTCTGTGACGATTCCCGGAACGGTCTCCGGATTCCGGGCGCGGGAAGCCCGCGTCTATCTCCCGCCGGCCTACTTGTCGGCTCCACGACCGGAACTGCCGGTGCTGGTACTGCTCGCCGGACAGCCCGGCAGTCCGGAGGACTGGCTCGTGGGCGGACATCTCCCGTCCACCATGGACGCCTATGCCGCGCAGCATCACGGCCTGGCGCCGGTCGTCGTGCTCGCGGACGGCACCGGAGGCCAGTTCGACAACCCCTTGTGCGTCGACTCGCATCTCGGCAACGTGGCGACCTATCTGGCCGTCGACGTTCCGGCGTGGGTACGGGACGACCTGCAGGTCGACGACGACCCACGGGCACTGGCCGTGGGCGGACTCTCGTACGGCGGAACGTGCGCACTGCAACTCGCGACCACCCGGCCGGACGTCTACCCGACCTTCCTGGACATGTCGGGGCAGGCCGAGCCGACCATCGGTGACCGGGCGTCGACGATCCGGGACGTGCTCGGTGGTGATGCGGAAGCATTCGCGCGCAACAATCCTGCCGACCTGCTCGCACGCAATCGGTATCCCGATTCCGCCGGTGCTTTCGTGGTGGGACTCGACGATTCCGAATACCGTGCCGGGGTGGAACAACTCGCTTCGGCGGCTCGGAGCGCGGGGATGGACGTCCACCTCACCGAACTGCCGGGCACACACAGCTTCGCCCTGTGGTCCGCAGGGCTCGAGAAGGAGTTGCCATGGCTCGCACAACGACTCGGGCTCGGCAACTGATGCGCCGCACAGGGGCGGGGATGCTGATGTCCCGCACAGGGGCGGCGGTGCTCCGGGCGCCCGTCTCGTGCGGACTGCTCGTGCTGATCTGGCTCCTGGCGGTCGTCACCGGTTCTGTGAGGAGCGGGCCGTCGCACGCAACGGCATCCGAGATGTCGCTCGGGATCCCGAATATCACCGACGGCCACCTGTGGACACTGTGGACTTCAGGGTTGTTCGCCTCCGGTCCCGGTGAGTATGTGCTCGGAAGCATTGCGATCCTCGCCGTCGCGGTGCCGGTCGAACGTCGCATCGGCAGTCGCAGGTTCATGCTCGCCGCGCTCGTCTCACAGGGCCTGGGTGCGGCACTCGCATTGCTCGTGGCTCAGGTCGCCTCCCTGGTGCCGAACCTGTGGGGCAGGGAGCTGCACACCCACCTCACCGAGGACCCGCTGGCGTGGGTGCTCGGCGTCCTGCTCGCCTCCACCACCGCGATGGGCACTCTGTGGCGTCGCCGCATCCGGACACTCCTGCTGGTGTTCCTGGTGACCGCAGCCTTGTTCGCCGGACACCTGCAGGACGTGAACAGGGTGACCGTCGCGCTGGCCGGGTTGCTCGCCGGCCCGCTCCTGTTCGGACGCGGTGTGCGCCGTCCTGTGCTCGGCGGCACCATCCGGGAACGCCGCACGCTCGTCGCGCTCGTGGTCGCAGCGAGCGTGCTCGGCCCGATCTTCGCGGCGCTCTCCCCGCACTCGATCGGACCGCTGTCCGCGCTACGCGAGCTGTTCGAGCAGGTTCCCTACACCCCGCGAGAACTCGTCGAGGTGTGTGCCGATCCCGCGCTGCACGACGAGTGCAGGAAAGGGCAACAGGCCCTTCGACTCTCCGGTGCAGGTCCGCTCGTCGCGAATCTCATGCCGTCGATACTGCTGCTGATCGGTGCCGAAGGGCTGCGTCGAGGGCGGCGGGCAGCATGGTTCCTCTCGGTCGGAGGACACATCGTGCTGATCGTCGTGGCCGCCGCGAGCACGATCGTCCGCGTGACCGAACAGGACGAGACCCGCTCCCTGCTGTACGGAATCCACCGGCACAGCTCCGTATCCATGGAACTCGCGCCACTCCTCGCGCTGGTCTCCGTGCTCGCCCTGTTGCTGCTGACCCGCACCCTCTTCGATGTCCGTGCACCGCGGGGAACCTATCGCCGGGTCTGGGCCGGAACCGCGTCCGCCGCCGGCATCGCGCTCGTGACGTACGTGGTGGTGGGCACGCTGGTGGCGGACGGGTTCGATCGTGATCCCGGCATCGGCACCTTGCTCCGCGACGCACCGCGCCGGCTCCTTCCGCCGGTCTACCTCCAGCTCTTCGAGCCTCCCGTGATGCCCCTCGACACCGCCGCCACCCTGTTGTTCGAGTGGATCGGCGTGATCGTCTGGATCGCCTTCTGCGTGCTCCTGTGGCGCAGCTTCCTCGTGCCCCCTGCCGGGGTCGACCTCGGCGACGAGCAAAGGGTGCGAGAACTCCTGCACGACCCGGGCGGCGGATCGATGTCGTGGATGACCACCTGGGCGGGGAATCGGTACTGGTTCGGCGCCGACGGCAGGCACGCCGTGGCGTATCGGGTCCACTCGGGTGTCGCCCTGACGGCGACGGATCCGATCGGTGAGCGTGCCTCGATGACCGAGGCGATCGACGAGTTCGCGGCGTACTGCCTCGGCAACGGATGGACACCCTGCCTGTACTCGGTGGGCGAGGAGACGGCGGCGATCGCCCGGGACCACGGTTGGACCTGTCTGCAGGTGGGTGAGGAGACCGTCGTCGATCTCGCGGACCTCGCCTTCAAGGGCAAGAAGTTCCAGGACGTCCGCACCGCGCTCAACCGTGCTGCCAAGGACGGGATCGAAGCGAGATGGACGACCTTCGCCGCCGCGCCACTGTCGGTGACCGAGCAGATCGTCGACATCTCCGAGGAATGGGTGGCCGACAAGGGACTGCCCGAGATGGGGTTCACGCTCGGAGGACTCGCCGAACTGCGCGATCCCGAAGTCCGGTTGCTGCTCGCGGTCGACGCGAACGACCACGTCCATGCGATCACGTCGTGGATGCCCGTCCACCGGGACGGGAAGGTGGTCGGGCTGACGCTGGACTTCATGCGACGACGTTCGGACGGATTCCGGCCGGCCATGGAATTCCTCATCGCGTCCGCGGCACGGTCCGCCGCCGACGAGGGCCTCGAATTCCTGAGCTTGTCGGGGGCACCCCTCGCGAGTGTGGACAGTGGGTCCGGACTCGACCGAGGAGCCCTCGACGCCCTGCTCGATCTGCTCGGCCGCACGCTCGAACCGGTATACGGATTCCGCTCGCTGCTGGCGTTCAAGGCGAAGTTCCAACCCCGTTACCGCCCGCTGTACATGGTGTTCCCGGACCCGGCGGCGCTGCCGACCATCGGGATCGCGGTCGGTCGTGCCTATCTTCCCCACATGTCCCTGGAGGAAGGCGGACGCCTGGTCACGCACCTGTTGCGCCGATGACGGTTGCTCACGCACCCATTGCGCTGGTGACGGTGGAACTCTCCCGGAAACGGGAGACCGCCACCAGTCCCACCAGGAGGAAGACCACCGGGAGCAGCACCGCATTGCCCATCGCGGCACCGAAGCCGAGCGTCCCCTCACCCATCTGCATCACCGCGCCGAGGGCGGCCGCACCGAGTACCGCACCGACCTGCCGGGCGGTGTTGTACACACCCGAACCTGCGCCTACGAGGTCACCGGGCAGGTCGCGCAACGCGATCGTCGAGTTCGGGGCCCAGCACAACGAGTTCGCGAAACCGAGCAGCACGATCGGGATCAGGAGCCAGCCGACGGTGGCCTCGAGATGCATCGCCACACCGAACGACAGCATCGCCGCGATCATCGCGGAGAAACCGATCCGGGAGATCCGGCCCGGCGCGACCCGGTCGGTGACCCGTCCGATCAAGGGCGCCATGATCACCGAGATCACGCCCATCGGTACCAGCATCAGACCTGCGACCTGCGCGGACAGTCCCTGACCCACCTGCAGGTAGAGCATGATCGGCAGGTTCACGGCGTAGACCGTGAAACCCAGCGTCGCCACGGCGGTCACTCCGAGGGTGAAGTTGCGGCGGGTGAACAACCCGAGCGGGGCCAGCGCCTCGGTGCCGCGGGCCGTCGCGGTCCGCTGCAGGCGCACGAACATCCCGAACGCCACGATCCCGATACCGAGGACGACCCACACCCACACGGTCCAGCCGAGATCGGGACCCTGCTGCAGGGAGAAGATCACGCCTGTGACCGCGACCAGCGAGACGACGGCGCTCAGCACGTCGATGCGACGCGCCCCGGTCGGCAATCTCGGCACGTACCGCGCGACCATCACCAGAGAGATCAGGCCCAGCGGGATGTAGACGAAGAAGACCCACCGCCACCCGCCGGTACCGACGAGCACCCCACCGAGGACGGGACCGAACAGACCCGCCGAACTGGCCACCGCGCTCCACACGCCGGTGGCGGCACCGCGCCGGTCGTGCGCGAAGATCCGGTGGATGATGCTCAACGGTTGCGGGTTGATCAGCGACCCGCCGAGCCCCTGCACCGCACGCAGCGCGATCAGCCACTCGATCGTCGGAGCCATCGAGCACGCAAAGGCCGCGGCCGTGAAGATCGCCATGCCCACCAGGTAGACGTTGCGCTGACCGAAGCGGTCACCGAGACGACCGGTGACCAGCAGCGGCACCGCGAAGGTCAGCAGATAGGCCGCCGACACCCACACCACCTGATTGATGCTCGCGTCCAGATCCTCGCGGATGCGCGGCAGCGACACCGCGACGAGCGACTGGTCGAGCAGGGTGATGAACAGCCCCACGCACAGGGCCGCCAGCGCACGCCAGGCCCGCGGCTCGGGGATCGGGGCAGCGCTGCGTCCCGCAGCCGACGCACTCACTCCTCGACCGTGATCTCCGCGGCGTCGTCGTAGAAGCACACGTATCCCTCGATGTACTCCATGCCGGGGAACGGCTCGGGATACGACCATGCGACGTTCTCGGCCGGCGGCGTGCCGGAGAACGACCAGTACCGGGCGACGCCCTTGTAGGGGCAGCTCGTCCGCCACTCGGATTCCTCGAGCACCGAGAAGTCGACGTCCTCGGGCGGCAGGTAGTAGCGGGTCGGGAGGCCGGTCTCGAACACGAGCACGGGGTTGCGGGTCTCGGCGACCACGACGTCGCCGATGGCCACCCGCACGTGCCGGGAGCTGCGCAGGGCGTCGACGCGGTGATAGGGGTCGCGCGGATGGGTGAACACTTCGGTCTCCTCCTCGAACCACCGTTCGCCCTCGTCGACGTCGTCGCCCGGACCGGTCTCGCCCCACCGGAACCACTGGAAGACGAGACGGTCGTCGAGCCCGTCGACGTCGAGCTGGCAGACCGGTGAATAGGCCCGATGGTCGCCGACGACGATGTCGTACCACTGCCACACGTCCTGCCGGGAGCGGCTCGGCGACAGGGACGCCGAGATCAGGTCGAGCCGGACGTCCTCGCGGGGGAAGGCATAGAACGGGACGGGCTTGCCGGGCGCCCACACCAGCACCGCTCGGGTGCTGTCGACGACCGTCCGGCCGAACCACTCACCTCTGATCCTGCGATCGACGGGTTCGTAGAGGTAGTCGTCGGTCTCCGACGGCCGTCGGAGCACAGCGGTCTTGCGGGCAGCCATACCTCGACCGTATCGCGCCCGTCCAGGGACGGGACGAATCCTCGGACCCGACCCATCCGCTCGACGACCGGCTCCGAATACGGGGAGAGACGGCGTGAGGGCCGTCACCCGAACCGACCGACACGATCCACTACGCACGCCCACGCGGCTCGAGCAACGACCAGAGGAAGACCGAGCATGCCCAACTACGAAGCCCGGCAGAACGAGAATCGGCACCCGCACCCATCCGTAGGTTTCCTCCAGCTGTTCATGGAAGCGCGCACGCGCACGGAGCAGACGACCCCCCGCGCGCAGGGAGGCAAGGCGTGAGGTCCGTCGGCGGCCCCGTCGAGTCCGTCGTCGTGGTGGGCGCGGGCCTCGCGGGACTGTCCGCGGCGCTCCACCTCACCGGCGCCGGCAAGCGCGTCACCGTCCTCGAACGCGAGGACACGGTCGGTGGTCGCGTCGGTACGTACCCGGTGTTCGAGGACGGGCGGCACCTCTACGACATCGACAACGGTGCCAGCGTGCTGACGATGCCGAACCTCATCGCCGACGCGCTCGCGGCCGTCGGGGAATCCTTCGGCTCGACCACCCCGGCACTCGACCTCACCCCGCTCGCCCCCGGCTACCACGCGCGCTTCGCCGACGGCACCGCCCTGAACGTGTACTCCGATCCGGACGAGATGACCGCTGAGATCGCGCGCGTGTGCGGTCCCGACGAGGCCGGCGGGTACCGGCGGCTGCGCCGCTGGCTCGCGTCGATCTTCGACGCCGAGTTCGACCGCTACATCGACTCCAACTTCGATTCGCCGCTCGACCTCGTGTCGACACCCGCGGCACTGCGCGACACCGCCAACCTCGTCCGGCTCGGCGGCTTCGGCCGACTCGGATCGCGCGTGGGGTCGTTCATCAAGGACGAGCGGCTCCGGCGCATCTTCACCTTCCAGGCCCTGTACGCGGGCACAGCGCCGTCGACGGCCCTGGCGGTCTACGGCGCCATCGCCCACATGGACACCTCGCTCGGCGTCTACTTCCCGAAGGGCGGTATGTCCGCCATCGCCGCCGCGATGGTCGATGCGCTCGTCCGGGGTGGCGGCACCGTGCACACCGGGGTCGAGGTGTCGGAACTCCGCGTCGACGGGGGCCGCGCGAGGAGCGTGCGTTCTGCGGACGGCCGGGAGTTCGCCGCCGACGCCGTCGTCCTCACCGTGGACCTGCCGGTGGTCGACGATCTGCTGCTGCGTGCCGGGGTTCCGCCACGCCGGCGCGCCCGCAGCGCCACCGTCGCGTCGCCTTCGGCCGTCGTCTTCCACGGCACGGTGCCCACCGACGTGACGCAGGCCTGGCCGGAGTCCCACCACACCATCGATTTCGGTGCCGAGTGGGAGGAGACCTTCGCGCGGATCACCGCGCCGCGCGGCCGCGGCCGGTTGATGGCCGATCCGTCCCTGCTCATCACGCGACCCGCCGTGACCGATCCGTCCCTGCGGGTCGTGCGGGACGGTGTGGAGTGCGAACCGGTCTCGGTGCTGGCGCCGTGCCCGAATCTTGCTGCCGCACCCCTCGATTGGGGGCGCCTCGGCAAGCCGTACATGCGGGAGATCCAGCAGGTCCTCGAGCAGCGCGGCTACCGGGGACTCGCGAGTTCCATGCGGGTCGACCACATCGACACCCCGCAGACCTGGGCCGACAAGGGCATGCTCGACGGCAGCCCCTTCTCGGCGGCGCACCTGTTCCGGCAGACCGGGCCCTTCCGCCGCCCGAACCTCGTGCACGGCGTCGACAATGTCGTCCTCGCCGGGTCGGGTACCACGCCGGGTGTCGGCGTCCCGACCGTGCTCATCTCCGGACGTCTTGCCGCAGAACGTATCTCCGGTGGTGCGACTGCCGGGCCCACGACGATGTCGATTCCGATGGAAGCAGGTGCGGTTGCTCATGGGTGAACTCGACGGGATCGATCCCGATCTGCACGAGGCGTATCAGCTGTGCCGTGAGCTCAATCGGCGTCACGGCAAGACCTACTTCCTCGCGACCCGCATCTTCCCGGCGTCCAAACGGGCCGGGGTGCACGCCCTCTACGGTTTCGCGCGGATGGTCGACGACATCGTCGACGTGAAACCGGTCGACGCGGCGCCGGTTCTCGACGCGCTCGAACGCCGTCTGTCCGACGCGCTCGGGGGCAGGCCGCCGACCTACGACGAATTCGGTCTCGTGCTGCGGGCCCTCGTCGACACCACGCAGCGGTACGACATCCCGCACGAGTACTACTACGCCTTCCTGCGATCGATGCGGATGGACATCCCCGGCACCGAACTGTTCCGCTCGCGGTACCGCACGATGGACGAACTGTCGGAGTACATGTACGGCTCGGCCGCCGTCATCGGGCTGCAGATGCTGCCCATCCTCGGGATCGAGGGCGCACGCGAACGGGCCGAGGCCCCCGCCGCCGCACTCGGTGAGGCCTTCCAGCTCACCAACTTCATCCGCGACATGGGTGAGGACCTCGACCGCGACCGCATCTACCTGCCCACCGGCATCCTCGCCGCCTTCGACGTGGACGAGGACCTGCTGTGGCACTGCCGCCGGACCGGGCAGCGCGACGTGCGGCTCGAGCGCGCCCTCGCGCACCTGATCGCGCACACCCGTTCGATCTACCGTGTGGCCGAACCGGGCATCGACCTGCTCGACCCCAAGGTGCGTCCCGCGATGCGGACCGCCTTCGTCCTCTACGGCGACATCCTGCGGGCGGTGGAGGAGAGCGGATACCGGGTACTCCACCAGCGCGCACGCGTGTCGCGGCGCCGGCGCCTGTCGGTGGCGGCACCACGGCTGGCCTCGGCCGGTTGGACCACGCTGCGTTCACGGTCGAGACTGGGGACGCCCACCGCGCCGCTCGACCGGTGAGGCCCGCCCGGCCGAGCCGGCATTCGGACACGAATACAGAACAGGACAACACATGGAACAAGTCGTGCTGCTCGACGACGCAGGTCGCGCGGTCGGGATCGAACCGAAGGCCACGGTGCACACCACCGACACCCCGCTGCACCTCGCCTTCTCGTCGTACGTCTTCGACCCCCACGGCAACGTTCTGCTCACCCGGCGCGCCCTGGACAAGTCGACCTTCCCCGGTGTCCTGACGAACAGCTGCTGCGGTCATCCGGCGCCGGACGAGCCGCTCACCGAGGCCGTGCGCCGCCGGCTGCGTCAGGAACTCGGGCTCGACGTGCACGACATCGAGGTGGTCCTGCCGTCCTTCCGCTACCGCGCGGTGATGGACAACGGGATAGTCGAGAACGAGATCTGCCCCGTCTTCCGCGTGCTCTACGACGGGCCCGCGCCGGTCCCCGAGCCGTCGGAGGTGCACGACACCGAATGGGTCGACTGGACGGAATTCGCCGAGGACGTCGTCGAGGGACGCCGTGAAGTCTCGGTGTGGTGCCGTGAGCAGGTCGAGCAGCTCCGCACGCTCGGTCCCGACCCGCTGCGCTGGCCGGTGGCGTCTGCCGCGGATCTGCCGCACGCCGCGCCCGAACGCCGATAGGTCCGCACCCTTCTCTCGGGTCCGATCAGGGCCTCACGCCGGCCCAGGGCCGTTAACGTCGACCCTGTGATCGACCCGACCGTCCTGATCCGCACGATCGTCGGCGTCCTCGCCCTCGCCGCGATCTCGACGGCGGTGCTGTGGGCGTTCCGGGTCCCGCACCGATTCGCGCCGGTCGGTGCCATCGCCCGCGGTGCGGTCCAGCTCGCGCTCATCAGCGTCGTGCTCTCCGGCGTCATCACCGACGCCCGATGGGTCGCGGTGGTGCTCGTCGTGATGTTCACCGTCGCGTGGTGGACGGCCTGCCGGCGGATCGGGAACGCGGCCGTCGTGCGCGGGGCGACGGCCGCCGCGATGTCGACCGGTGTACTCGTCGCGGCGGGCATCGTCTTCGCGACCGGCGCGGTGGAGGCCACCCCGCGCTACGCGCTCGCGCTCGGCGGCATCATCATCGGCAACACCATGACGGTCGCGACCCTCGCCGGTCGCCGCTTCCACGAAACCGTCGACGACCACTGGCCCGAGGTGGAGGGATGGCTCGCGCTCGGCGCGACCATGCGGCAGGCGACCCTCTCACCCGCGCGCTTCGCCGTCCACGCGGCGATGATCCCGTCGACCGACCAGACGAGGACGACCGGCCTGGTGACCCTGCCCGGCGCGTTCGTCGGCGCGATCTTCGGCGGATTGTCGCCGGTGGAGGCCGGACGTTTCCAGGTGGTCGTGCTCGCCGCGATCATGGCGACGGCCTCGATCACGTCCGTGCTGATGGCGCTCGGCCTCGGTCGCGCCCTACGTCACCGCCCCGTCGTCGTCGTGTGAGACGGCGGTCTGCGGTGCGGGCGCCATCGGAGTAGGAGTGGATACAACCGCTGCCGAGGGAAGGATCGTCGATGCTGCTCGTAGCCAACCGGGGTGAGATCGCGTTGCGTGTCGTCCGCACGGCCGGGGAGCTCGGACTCGATACCGTCGCCGTCCACGCCACGGACGACGCCGACGCTCCGCACGTCCGCGCCGCCACGCGAGCCGAGGCCCTGCCGGGGTCCGGTCCCTCGGCCTATCTCGACCCCGACGCGATCGTCGGTGTCGCCCGGGCGACGGGATGCACGCTCGTGCATCCCGGTTACGGATTCCTCAGCGAGAACGCCGCCTTCGCACAGGCCTGCGCGGACGCCGGGCTCACCTTCGTCGGGCCGTCCCCGGAAGCATTGCGCATCCTCGGCGACAAGCGGGCCGCCCGCTCGGTGGCGGAGGAACTCGGCATCCCGGTGACCGCCGCCGTCGAGGCGACGGATCCGGAGTCCGTGCGGGCCTTCCTGCGCGACCGTCCGGGCGGGATCGTCGTCAAGGCACTGGCAGGTGGTGGCGGTCGCGGCATGCGCGTGGTCCGCGATGCCGCCGATCTCGACGAGGCGCTCCGGCTCGCCGCTGCCGAAGCGCACGCCGCCTTCGACGACGACCGGCTGTACGCCGAGGCGCTCGTCGAGCGTGCCCGGCACGTCGAGGTGCAGGTCGTGGCTGCCGAATCGGGGTCGGGTACCCGCGCGGTGGCGTCGGGCGATCGCGACTGCAGCGTGCAACGTCGGCACCAGAAGCTCGTGGAGATCGCACCCGCGCCCGATCTGCCCCACGCCCTGCGGGAGGCGCTGCACGGCGCGGCGGTCCGGCTGATCGGGCACGTCGGGTGCCACGGACTGTCCACCGTCGAATTCCTCGTCCACGACGACGGTTTCGTGTTTCTCGAGGTCAACCCCCGGATCCAGGTGGAACACACCGTCACCGAGGAGGTGACGGGCGTCGACCTCGTGGCGACCCAGATCGCGATCGCTCGCGGGGCGGGATTCGACGAACTCGGTCTCCCGGAAGGAATCACCTTCGACGGCAGCGGGATAGGCGGACGTCCTGCGGCGGCGCAGGGCATCGCGGTGCAGGTGCGCGTCAACGCCGAGATGCCGCGCGCCGACGGCATCGCCCTGCCCGCCGCCGGGACGCTCACCGCGTTCACACCACCCACCGGACCGGGCATCCGCGTCGACACCCACGGCCGGCCCGGCCTCGAGGTGACCGGACGTTACGACTCGCTGCTCGCCAAGGTCGTCGCGTACGTGCGCTCCGGCGACCGCGCGGCGGTCCTGCGCAAGGCGTCGACTGCACTCGGCGAGTTCGTCGTCGACGGTGTGGACACCAACCGCGACCTTCTGCAGAAGATCCTGGACGACAAGGAGTTCCGATCCGGAAGTATCCACACCACGTGGTTGGGGGAGCGGCTCGCGGATTTCGTCGACACCACCACGGCCGCGCCGGTGGAGTACACGGATCTGCGCGCCGACGAACACGCGGTGCGCGCCGAGATGGTCGGCACGGTCGTGGAGATCGCCCGCGCAGGCGACACCGTTCCGGCGGGTGCGCCGCTCGCCGTTCTCGACGCGATGAAGATGCAGCACGAGATCCGGGCACCCGGCAGTGCCGTGGTCGAACGTGTGCTCGTCGAGCCGGGCCGCACCGTCGACCCGGGCACGGTGCTCGCGGTGGTCCGCCTGTTCGACGCGGAGACCGCGACGGACGACATCGCCGCCGTCGACCTCGACGCCGACCGCGCCGACCTCGACGAGATCCGTCGCAGACACGAGATCACCACCGACGCGGCGCGACCCGAGGTCGTGGCGAAGCGGCACGGGCGGGGCCGACGCACGGCACGCGAGAACATCGCCGACCTCGTCGACGACGGCAGCTTCGTCGAATACGGACCGCTCGTCCTCGCCGCGCAGCGCGGCCGCCGCAGCGAGGAGGACCTGATCGCGAACACCCCCGCGGACGGGCTCGTCGGCGGCACCGCCCGGATCGGTGGGGCCGAGGTGGTCGTGATGTCCTACGACTACACCGTCCTCGCGGGCACCCAGGGCCGCAACAACCACCGCAAGACCGATCGGCTGCTCGAACTCGCCGCCCGGCGGCGGGTGCCGCTCGTGCTGTTCGCCGAGGGTGGCGGCGGGCGACCCGGGGACGTCGACGCCGGTTCCGGTGCGGGACTCGACCTGCCCACCTTCCGCTCGATGGCGTCACTGCGCGGACGCGTGCCCACCGTCGCGGTCGTCTCCGGCCGCTGCTTCGCGGGCAACGCCGCGCTCGCCGGGGTGTGCGACGTGCTCATCGCGACCCCCGACGCCACTATCGGCATGGGCGGTCCCGCGATGATCGAGGGCGGAGGGCTCGGGGTGCACCGCCCCGAGGACATCGGACCGATCGACGTGCAACGCCGCAACGGGGTCGTGCACGTCGCGGCGCGCGACGAGGCGCACGCCGTGGACGTCGCCCGGCGATATCTCGCCTACTTCACCGCGCCGCACGAGGACCGGCAGGCACCCGACCCGCGTCTCGCGCGACATGTGGTGCCGGAGAACCGTCTCCGCGCCTACGACGTGCGATCGGCGATCGACGCGATCGCCGACGTCGGATCGGTGCTCGAACTGCGCCCGGACTACGGCGTCGGCATCGTCACCGCCCTGATGCGCGTCGAGGGCGCCGCCTACGGTGTGCTCGCCAACAGCAGTGCCCACCTCGGCGGGGCGATCGATGCCGAGGCCGCCGACAAGGCCGCGGATTTCCTGGAGATGTGCGAATCGCACCGGCTGCCCGTGGTGAGTCTGTGCGACACACCGGGATTCATGGTCGGACCGGAATCGGAGAAGGACGCCACCGTGCGCCGCTTCGGACGCTTCTTCGTCGCCGGCGCACGCCTGACCGTCCCGTTCGGCATGATCATCCTCCGCAAGGGTTACGGCCTCGGCGCGATGGCGATGGCGGGCGGGTCCTTCCACGCACCCGAATTCACCGTCGCGTGGCCGACGGGGGAGATCGGCGGAATGGGACTCGAGGGAGCCGTGCGTCTCGGATTCCGCAAGGAACTCGACGCCGCGGAGACACCCCGGGAGCGCGAGGAGCTGTTCGACCGGCTCGTCGCCCTCGCCTACCAGCAGGGCAAGGCCCTGCAGGCGGCGACGAGCTTCGAACTCGACGACGTCATCGACCCCGCCGACAGCCGCGCCTGGATCGCGCGACTGGTGCAACCGCGGTGAAGCCGGGTATGCGACAGCCATGGTGACCTATCCCGGCGCGCAGGAGTACGTACCCGACAGCCGCGACCTCGCCGAACTCGCCGCCGCGTCCGCGGGATGCCGGGGATGCGATCTCTACAAGGCCGCCGAGCGGACGGTCTTCGGCGCAGGGGTGCGCGACGCGCGCATGCTGTTCGTCGGCGAACAACCGGGCAACGAGGAGGACCTCGCGGGAGAACCGTTCGTCGGGCCCGCGGGGCACCTGTTCGACAAGGCCCTCGAACGCGCGGGCATCGATCGCGGCAC
The DNA here is from genome assembly GCF_058211795.1 of Rhodococcus sp. S3. Lineage (NCBI taxonomy): Bacteria > Bacillati > Actinomycetota > Actinomycetes > Mycobacteriales > Nocardiaceae > Rhodococcus > Rhodococcus sp. S3. The sequence continues at coordinate 129,087 of NZ_CM177074.1, forward strand.
GGTGTACGTGACCAACGCCGTCAAGCATTTCCGCTTCGACCGGTCCGCCAACGGCCGCAGACGGATCCACAAGAAACCGTCGGGTGGGCAGGTCGCGGCGTGCCGCCCGTGGCTCGAGGCCGAGCTCGATGCCGTCCGCCCCGACGTGGTGGTGTGCCTCGGAGCCACCGCCGCGCAGTCGCTGCTCGGCAAGGACTTCAAGCTCACACAACACCGCGGTGAGGTCCTGCATCTGCCCGAGGAGCTGTGCGGGTCGTGCGATCCGGCGGTGGTCGTCACCGTGCACCCGTCGGCGGTGCTGCGGGCGAAATCGCAGCGCGACGACATGTTCCGCTCGTTCGTGCAGGACCTGGAACGCGCGGCAAGCCTGTGACGACTCGGCCGTCGTCGGCTTGTGACGGCTCGGCCGTCGTCGGCTTGTGACGGCTCGGCCGTCGTCGGCTTGTGACGGCTCGGCCGTCGTCGGCTTGTGACGGCTCAGCCGGTGGTCGCGAGCCCCGCTGCGAGCCCGAGCGCCACCGACATCGCGCACACCTCGAGGACGGCGTTGCGCAGCGACTCCTCCTCCGGCAGGCGGTGCGTCGAGGCTGCCGGGAGCCAGTTGCGCCGCCAGTTCCACGCGAGCCCGAGCAGGGCGCACAGCACGATCGCCTTCGCGAGCACGACGCGTCCGTAGCCGGTGCCCAGTAGCGCAGAGACCGAGCCGAGCCGTACCGCCGCGTCGACCACGCCCGTGATCACCAACGCCACCACGCACCGCACGGCCAGCTGCGAGTAGCGCGGTAGCAGTTCCGCCCACGCTCCGCGGCCCCGCACGGTGACGGCCAGCGCCACGAGCACCCCGAACCACACCGCGGCCGCGAGCACGTGCACGGCGTTGAACAGCGACCCGAGCGGTTGTTGCGCCATGTGGCCGGTGACCGGGCGGGCAATCAACGCGAGCGCCGCGGCGACGAGCACCGGCAGGGTGGACCACGACGCCGACCGGCGGTACGCCACCGCGGCGACGACGACGATCGCGGCGATGCACACCCACGCCGACGCATCCACGCGGCCCGTGGTGGTGGCCAGGAACTGCCCGAACCGCCCCACGTCCACATCTGTGGCGGGAACGTCGGCGGCGGTGGACGCGGCCCAGGCGAGGTCGATGCTCGCGAGCGCGAGCCAGACACCGCCGAGCGCGGCGATCGTGCGCCACAGCGTGTCGGAGGAGACCGCGGGACGGCGTTGCCGCTGCACCATGACCGCCAGGACCGCGAGTCCGAGCACGGTCGAGCCGACACACAGCCCGATCGCCCGCACCGAACTCGACGGGGCGGGCAGGGCGAGGGAACCGGCCACGGCGATGCCCGCGACGGTTCCGAAGGCAACGCCGGCAGCGGCCACGACGAGCCACTGCCGGCGTTCCGGGATCATGCGGGTCAGGCCTTCGGCTTGCGCAGCGCGAAGGCGAGACCTGCGGCGACCACGACGACACCTGCGACGACGAACCACCACACGGCCGGTCCGCTGCTGTCGCTCTCGCCCGACTCCGCGCCGGTCTCGCCGGTCGCGGTGTCACCGGATGCCGCCTCGCCGGGCGTGCCGGTTCCCTCCTGGGTGAGCGTGAAGGTGCGGGTTCCGCTGACGGGATGTCCGTCGGCGGAGGTCACCCGGTAGGCGATCGTGTACTCGCCCACGGGGCCGAGGCCGTCGAGTTCGACGGCTGCGGTCGCACCCTCGATGATCGGGTCGCTCTTCGACCACAGGTTGCCGTCCGGCCCGACGACGGTCAGGGCCGCGAACTGCTCCTGCAGGTTCTCGTTGAACGTCACGGTCACCCGATCGGGTGCCTCGGCGATCTGCTCGCCGTCCTCGGGCGAGCTCGACAGCACCACCGAGTGGGCGGACGCGGAGCCGACGGACAGGGTCAGAGCCGCGATCACCGCGGTGAGGAGAACGAGGATGCGCTTCATGCCCGCCGCCCCCGGACCACGGCGCCGAGGCCGAGTGCGGCACCGAGCGCGCCGAGCACCAGGCCGATACCGCCGAGCCAGCGCGCGGTGCTGTCGGTGGTGGTGCCCTCCGACGCCGCGGCGGTCTCACCGGTGTCGGTGACGTGCGCGTCGCCGCTGCCGCCGTGCCCGTCTCCGCTGCTCGCGGCGAGGGTCAGGCTGGGGGCGGGACGCTCGGGCTCCTCGTCGCCGGTCGCGATCTCGTCCCACGCCACGACCTCGCCGTCGCTGTAGGTCTGGATCGCGGGGAAGGTGACCTCGTCCTCGTCGGGCAGCGGCCCGACGGACAGGACGAACTGCTGGAACTGGCCCGGCCCGACCTGCACGTCCGGCTCGGCGGTCCACGTCACGGAGGTCGCGAGCTGCGACTCGGGATCCTTCTCGACGGTCGCCGTCCAGCCGGGCAACGGCTCGGTGCGCGCCGAGCGCAGGCCCGGAAGCTCGACGGTGACGGCCGTCGTGCCGGCGGTCTCGGACTCGGTGGGGACCCGGAAGGTCAGGACGGTGTAGCCGCCCTGCTCGGCCCCGGGTGCGACGACGGTGACGTGGGCGGAGGCGATGCCGGCGCCCGCGACCATCAGCGCAGCGGTTGCTGTCGCGCCCACGAGGGCGCGACGGGAGAACTCGAACATGTATGGGTCTTTCTCGTGGTTGGAGGATCGATCGTCACAGCGCAGCCGTGGCGAGCGGTGGTCCTCTCCGCGAGATGGCCGGGGGTGCACGTCCCCACACGAGCCGGTCGGTCGACGAGGTGGGAGCGAGCACGGCGGGTGCGGCGACCCGGGGGCCGCGCAGCAGCACGACCCGCAGCGCGGTGCCGCACGCCGCGTATACGTGGGCCGCAGCGGTGAGCAGCACCGCACATACGGCGACGGCGAGCATGTGGGCGCCCAGCATGGACACCGACAGGTGTTCGTGGCCGGGCACCAGCACGGTGAGCGCGACGTGCGTGGCAGCCTGCCCACCGGCGAGGAGCACGAGCGGTGACAGCGACGGCTGGTGCGCGCCGAGGATCCCGACGATCGCCGCGACCGCGACCAGCAGTACCGCGACCGGTCCCGTCGGCACACCACCGCCGGCGGCGCCGTGGGCGGCCACCGCCAGCACCGCGGTGGCGATGCCCGCGGTGGTGCCGAGAACGGTCGGGTACCTGGTCACTGTCGGTCGTGCTCGTTCCTGATGTGCAGGCCGTATCAGCGCACGCCGAGGCGCGCGAGCAGATCCGCTTCGATGCCGTCGAGTTCCGACGAGATCGCCGCGTGCGCCGACTTCCGGCGCGCGGCCGGCATCTGCTCGGCCGTCTGCACGGCGGCGGTCAGATCGGTGAGGCGCTCGCGGGTCGCGGTGGCGAACTTCTGCGTCTCCGCGTCCTTGGGGTTGCGCTGCTCGACCTTCGCGAGCGACTGTTCCGCACCTGCGATGCGGGCACTGAGCCGGGCACCGTGACCGGTGAACGAACCCAGTTCCTCGATCGGCACGCCGAGCTGCTGCGCGCGACGCGAGTCGAGCTGACCGCGCAGCGCCGTCACGGCCTGGTAGACGATCGGGACGAGCACCGGCGCGAGCAGACGCGCGACGCCGAGATAGCGGCGCACCTTCGCCGCGGTGAGTCCCTGGTTCTCGGCGGCCTTCTTCTGTGCCTTGAGGGTCGCGAGCTGTTCCTTCTCGACCTTGGCCTGCGACCTCACGAGTTCCTGGTCGAGCTTGACCTGCGACTTCGCGAGCTTCTTGTCGATCTTCGCCTGGGTCTTCGCTGCCCGCCGGTCGTTCTCGAGCCGATTCTTCGCGACCAGCCTGGCCTCGAGCTTCGCCTTGGTCCTCAGCGCCTTCGCTTCCGCCCTGCGAGTCGCGCGACGCTTCCGTGTGAACAACCCCATCGAACAGCACCCTCCATTCGGTACGACACGACGCTCCGGCGCCCCGCGTCAGCCTAACGTGACGGTGCTGCTGCGAGCCGTCGCCTGTGCAGGGAATACCCTGGAATGTCGTGGACGCAACCGGAGAACTACCGCGGCCCGAACGCGGAGTGTCACAGCGCACAGCCGTCTCCCTCGAGGCCGCTGCGCTGACGAGGTGCCGCCACCGGGTCTATCTCGACGCCACCTTCCCCGACGAACTCGCAGGTGCACCCGAGAATCCGGGTGCGCGGCAACGCCAGGAGGCGGCGGCTGCGCATCGCGAGGCGATCCGCCAGACGCTGTTCGACGCCGACCCGGACGGGTGGGTGCTCGTCGCCCCGGAAGGGCCGATGTCGCAGCGCGCCGAGCGCACCCTCGACGCGTGCCGCGCGGGAGCCGACCGCATCTGGGGTGCGGTGCTGCCGAGCGAACCCGACACCGGACGCCGCGGCCGCTCGGAGATCCTGCTGCGCGATGCCGAACGCGGCGGCTACATCCCGGTGATCGTCGTCAACCACAAGGTCACCGATCCCGGACGCGGCGCGCTCACCACCGACCTGTTCGCGTGGGCACCCGCCGTCGACGAGACCCGCAAGGTGCGCAGTCAGGTGCGCGACCAGATGCGCCTCGCGCACCTGTACCGGATGCTCGAACGTCACGGACTCGCGAGCCCTGCGAAGGTCGCCGGCGCGATCGGATACGGCGGCGACTGCATCCTCGTGCACGATCTCGACCAGATCCTCGACGACTACGACGCCCGCCTGGCGGACCGACTCGAGATCGCGCGGGGTCTCACTCCGACGGCGCCGTCGCAGATCGGCGAGTGCAAGACCTGCCCGTGGTGGGACCGCTGCCGCGCCGAACTCACCGTCACCCGGGACGTGTCGCTCGTCGCGCCGGGGCAACGCGCCGCCGTGCTGCGCGAACTCGAGGTGCACACCATCGACGGCCTCGCCCGGTGGGAGGGTGAGGAACCCGAGGCGTGGCCGCAGGGTTCGTTCGAGGACGCGATCGTCACGGCGCGGGCGTGGATCGCCGGTGCGCCGCTCGTGCGTCGCTACCGGCACGTGCACGTCCACCGCGCCGACGTCGAGGTCGACATCGACATGGAGAGCTACCACGAGCACGGCGCTTATCTGTGGGGCACGCTGCTCAATTCGGGATCGTCCTCCGAGTACATCCCGTTCGCGACGTGGGATCCTGTGCCGACCGACGACGAGGCGCGCTCGTTCGCCGAGTTCTGGCGCTGGCTGTCGGATCAGCGGCGCGCGGCCGAACGTCGCGGGAAGACCTTTGCGGCCTATTGTTATTCGCGGTCGGCGGAGGACAAGTGGTTGCTGTCGTCGGCGCGGCGGTTCCACGGATTCCCGGGTGTGCCGGAGTTCGCGGAGGTCAAGGCGTTCATCGGTTCGAACGAGTGGGTCGACATCTTCCAGGCCGTCACCGACCAGTTCGTGTGTCCGAATGGCAAGGGGCTCAAGAAGATCGCACCGATCGCGGGGCATCACTGGCGCGACGCCGAGGCCGGGGGTGAGGCGTCGATGAGCTGGTACCGCGAGGCCGTGGGTATGGCGGGCGAGCCCGATCCGGCGCAGCGTGTGCGGTTGCTCGAGTACAACGAGGACGACGTGATCGCCACGAAGGTCCTGCGCGAGTGGATGAGCGATCGCGCGGTGCTCGACATCCCGTTCGTCGAGGACCTGTAGCGCAGAGCATGCCACGTGCGTGGTTCCGGCGGCCTCGGCCACCGGAACCACGCACGGGAGATCAGACCAGTACGGCAAGAGCGAAGGCCGCCAGGGCGATGAGGACACCGCCGGTGAGGGTCTGGACGCGACGGTCGATGACGCACATCGCCGACAGGAAGCCGGGCATCGAACCACCGCGGCGGGTGTGCAGGATGGCCAGCACGCTCGGCATGCAGCGACCGAGGCTGACGGTCGCGAACATCGCGGCGCCGAGCACCGGCGAACCGGAGGCGATCACGCCGAGGACCAGCAGGTAGTACGCGCTGGACCGGATGAAGATCATGAAGCCGGGGCCGATGAGCGCGCCGAACAGCAGCGACACCTTCCACGGCGCCATCGTGCGCCGCAGATGGCGGGGGAGCTGCTGACGCCGCATGGGCGTCGGCAGGGTGATCATGCCCAGCTCGTGCAGGCCGTAGCCGAGTGCGATCACGCCCCAGGCCGCGAGCATCCACGCCCACGGCACCGAGCCGGTCACGAGCGCACCGAGTGCACCGAAGAGTGCGCCGGTGGGAACGCCCGTCGCGAGCGATCCCAGGGCGTGCCAGCCGAGGCGGCGCACCGGGGTCGACGACCCGCGGCGTCCCGGCTGCTTCGGTGCGGCGACCACGCCGGCCACCGACATGCCGCAGGTCGACCAGTTGGCGGCCAGTGCCGTCACCGCACCGGTCGCGATCACCGCGGCGGTCATGGCCGTCGGGGTCGAGGGAGCCGCGACGAGACCGGCGGCGGCGCCGACCACCGCGGCACCGGCGATCAGGCCGCCGCGGGTCTTCTTCGCGACGGCGTTCTCGAGCGTCGGGCGTATCTCCGGTACGTCGACTCCGAGGGGTGGGTGAGCCAGGGGCTCACGCACGAGTGTTTCCGTCATTGGGATGCTCCTTTGCTGTGGTGCTCTAGGGTGCGATCGGACGGCGGACGGCGTTGTCCGTCACCCGGTCACGGTGACGGTTCCGGTCATGTACCGGTGGACCGAGCAGTGGTACTCGTAGACGCCCGGCGTCGTGAAGGTGTGCTCGAAGCTCCCCTCGGGGGTGATGCCGCTGTCGAACTCGCCCTCCGATCCGACGTGATGCAGGACCCCGCCGTCGTCGAACGTCCACCGGACGGTGCCGCCCACCGGTACGGTCACGTCCACCGGTGCGAAGTGCACGTCGCGCACGACGATCTCCGCGTCCGGACCGGCGGGGGAGCCCGCACACGAGGTCGCGGCCAGCATCGCGAACGCGGCCACGCCCCACCGGATCCGCCTCATTCGACGATGATCGTGCCGACCATCGCGGGGTGCGGCGTGCAGTGGTAGGTGAACGTGCCGGCCTCGTCGAAGGTGTACTCGTAGGTGCCCTCGGTGAGCAGTTCGCTCTTCAGGTCACCTTCGAGCGGTCCGTCACCGGCCACGTCGTGCGGCAGGCCCGAGTCGTCGAAGTGCCACTGCACGGTCTGGCCCTTCTCGATGGTGACCGAGGCCGGGCTGTACGACATGTTGGAGACCTCGATGACGACGGCGGGTTCGTCGGCGTCCGCACTGCCGCATCCGGTCAGCAGTCCCATCGCGAGTGTCGTGCCCGCGATCGCGGAAAGAAACTTCTTCATGATCTCGTCCTCACCGGATGTACCGCAGATTCGCGGTCATTCCTGCCTCGAAGTGATAGGCGTTGTGGCAGTGGAACATCCACTCGCCCGGATTGTCCGCGTCGAACTCGATGGCGAGTTCGGTCCCCGGAAGCACGTTGACGGTGTCGCGTCGCAGACCGCCGTAACTCGGTACGGCGAAGGTGTGGCCGTGGGTGTGCATGGGATGCCACATCGGCGACGAGTTGACCATCGTGATCCGGATCCGTTCACCCTCCTTCATCACCAGTCGGCCGGCGTCGGGGCCGGCCATGCCCCACACGTAGCGGTCGCCGGCCTGGATCAGCTCGACACGGTAGTCACGGTCGACGTCCCGCTTCTCGAGCAGCACCGATTCGGCGGGCCGCAGTTCGCTCTCGGGTACCAGTCGCCCGTTCAGCTCCGGGATGTTTCCTCCCACATCGGGGTTCGACATCGGAACTGCGTCGTGGGACCGCAGCACGGTCGACGCGTAGCCGTCGCGACCCTCGACCTTCGCCACGATCGGCCACGCACCGGAGCGGACCGTGACGAGCACGTCCACCCGCTGCGCCATGCCGAGGATCACGGTGTCGGCGGTCGTCGGCTGCACGTCGAAACCGTCCACGGCGACGACGGTCAGTTCGTGGCCGGCCACGGCGAAGCGGTAGGGCGTCTCCGCGGCGGCGTTGATGATCCGCAGTCGCAACCGTTGTCCCGCAGCGGCTTCCACCATGGCGGGATCGTTCGGCGGGCGCCCGTTGATCAGGTGCAGCGGGTACGCGATGTGCTGGGTCATGCCGCCGAGCGGGACGGAGTCCCCGTGGCCCGCCGACGTGATCTGCTGCGCCACCGAGGCATCGGCGTCCGAGTACTCGGCCGGCCCCGAGCCGTGCCCGGCGTGACCGTGCCCGGCGACCTGCGGGTTGAGCGCGGCCAGGACCGCGTCGGGGGTGGTGCCCAGACCGTCGACCCAATCGTCGAGCACGAGCACCGCGTCGGCGTCCGCGCCGGTCGCGTCGTTCGGGTCCTCGATGATCATGGCCCCGAACAGGCCGCGGTCGGCCTGCAGTCCGCTGTGCGAGTGGTACCAGTAGGTGCCCGGATCGGGTGCGACGAAGTCGTACTCGAACCGGCCACCGTCGGCGCCGATCGGTTCCTGCGTGACCGGAGCCGCACCGTCCATGTCGTTGCGGATCCGGATGCCGTGCCAGTGCAGCGTGGTCTCCTGCGGAAGCCCGTTGTCCACCGACACCCGCACACGGTCGCCCTTCGACAACCGCAGCTCGGGTGCGACGGCGGCCCCGCCGTAGGTCCACGTGTTCACGATCCGCCCACCGAGGTCCACGGCGCCCACACCCGCAGCGAGCGCGAAGGCGGCCGTCGCCCCCGAGGTGGTGCGGGCCGCCTCGGCCGCGGCCACCTCGGGGTCGGTGGGACGGATGTAGTCGAGCTCGGCGGCCGCCGCCTGCTGCCCGGACGTACCGGAGCTGCAGGCGGCGGCACCGAACCCGAGGGCGCCGAGCCCCACCGCCCCGGCACCGAGGGTGCCCAGGCGGAGGAAGCGTCGGCGGTCGAGCACGAGCCCGGTACCGGGTCGTGTCATCGGATCACCTGCGGGGTCAGGAGGGAACGGATGTCGTCGACGGTGCCGGTGACCTCGGCAGCACTGACCTCGGCGCCGTCGCTCGCCGAGACACCGACGATGCGCTGGGCCGACTCGCCGTCGACCTCGGGGCCCGAACCGACCACGTACAGGATCGATCCGTCGACGGAGAAGGCCATGGACGCGATGTCCGTCAGCCCCAGCGCCTCGAGATCGAGGGTGCGGATCGGTGTGAGGCCGGCGGCGTCGAACAACTCGACCTTGACGATGTCGCCGCCGCGCGCCGAGTGCGGATGGATCTCGCTGTCGGTGTACTCGATCGCGATCCGGTCGCCGGTGTTGTTGATGGCGTTCTCCGCGAAGCGGCCACCGTCCTGACCCGCGTTCCCGATGGGAGCGACGGGATCCTCCGGCAGACCGTTCGAGAAGTCGAAGACGAAGACGTCGCCGGTCGCGCCGACGAGCAGCGCCTTCTTCGCGTCCGCGGCCCAGGTCACCTTGCGGTTGCTGACGAAGTCGTCGGGCAGCACCTTCGTGCGCGCCGTCTCCGTGGGGACACCGGCATCGTCGATGGAGATCTGGATCAGCTCGCGGGTGTCCTCGCACACGCTGTAGAGCTCGTGGTCGACGAGCCAGGTGAACGGCCCGCACCCGATGATCTGCAGCGCGCCGCTCTCCTCGCCGGCCTCGAGATCGACGACGCGGACGCCGTACAGGCCGTCGTCCCACGTCACGAAGTACTTCCCGTCCGAGGTGACGGCACTGGAGCCGGGGCGCGAGTGCGCGCGGGCGTAGTCGGGCAGTTCGATCTCGTCCGGCTCGAGCAGGTCGCCCGAGTAGGTGGTGACGGTGAAGTCGGCCTGGCCGCGCGAACCGCGGGGCCGCCACACCTCGGCGGCGAGAACCGCCGGGTCCGAGGAACTCTCGCCCACGAAGCCGTGGATGACGGGATCCCAGATGCCGGGGCCCACGACGATGCGGCTGCCCGCGACGCCGGTGACCGGGTCGAGGACGTTCACACCGATCTCGAGCCCGCCCGGAGTCCGGAGGACCGCGAGCAGGTCGTTCTCGCTCGCGGGCTGGATCTCCGAGACGTGCACGGGTTCCGGGATGGTGTCGCCGATCTCCTGGTCGTCGTGGCCGAGGGAGATGCCCTCACCGGGAGTGGTGTAGGGGACGGTCGGGTAGCTGACCTCGCCCGCCGCAGCGGACGAGGCGCTGTCGTCGTCGCTCGAGCACGCCGCGAGGGACAGTGCGAGAGCGAGCGGGACGGTCGCGGCGACCGCCCGTTGGGTGCGCTTCATGATCCGGCGCCCACCTTCGGTCGTGCGGCAGGACGGGTCTGGCAGTCCTCACCGATGATCGGTGCCATCGTGCAGGTGTACGACTGGGATTCGTCGGACACGCACCAGATGATCTCCTGGTCGAAGCTGCCCGAGACCGGGTTGTACATGATGGCCTGCATGTCGGGCTCACCGCAGAAGGCGTTCGAGCACGACGGTGCACCACAGCAGTCGTAGTAGGCGATCAGGTAGGTCTTACCGGTGTCGGGATGCGTGCAGCACCCCACCCAGAACTCCGCTCCGGGACGGCTTCCCGGTGCACAGGTGGTGACGCCGCCGCCGTTGCAGGCCGCGCACGAGGTGCCGTCCATGTTGCACCAGCGCCAGTACTCGCACTCGGCGGGATCCTTGCCGTCGTAGACCGGCACGAACGGTTCGGGTTCGGCGGGGGCGGGGGCCGGCGGCTCCTGCGCCAGGGCCGTGCGGGTGACGGGCAGCGAACTGATCAGTGCCACACCGGAGACACCCATCGTCCACCGGCCGATCTTGCTGATCACCGAACGGCGGGAGACCCGCTCGGACATCTTGCGTCCGGTGCGGCCGATGAAGGATCCACCGCGGCCGGCCATCCATTCGGCCTGTTCCTTGACGGTGGCTTCGTCCACCGGATATCGGTTCTCGTGCATCTCCGGTTCACCGGATGAGGGTCTGAGGTCCAACGACGTACTCCGATCTCGAGAAGGGGATGAGATTCCGCCCGTACCGACGGCGCGGTCGGCGCTCGCAGATCACAGACCGGCTGCGGCGCGAGTCTTGGCTGCCTCGTGCAGGTGCTGCAGCGACGGCGTACCGGATTCGAGTGCGTTGAGGAGGGATTCGACCTGCGCCATGTGGTTGCACAGGCCCTTGGCCTGGATCTTGCCGTGCTCGTCGAGGATCACGCCGTACGGAGTGGTGCCCACCTGGTAGGCGATGCCCACATCGCGGGCGTCGACGTAGCTGAGCTCGGCTCCGATACCCGAACCGGCGAGGAAGTTCTGGTGCTCCTCGGGCGTGCCGTCCGAGATGATGACGACGTCGAGGTCCTTCTCCGCCTTCGCCATCGCCTTGACGCCGGGCAGCAGGCTCTTGCAGGTCGAGCACGACGGCGCGGTGAACAGCAGCAGCTGCGCCCTGTCGCGGTGGCCGCCGACACCGATCTCGCGGCCGAGGTGGTCCTTCAGGCCGCGGAAGCTCGGACCGACCTGGGCGATCTTCGGGCCGGTGTCCATCATCCGGGCGCCGAGGGGGCCGAGACGCACCTGCACGCGCCCGATCTCGCGGGCGAGGGCGAGCAGCATGAGGAACAGCGCCGCGACGGCGACGGCCAGCACGATGACCGCGATCAGCAGGAAGGTGTTCACAGATTTCTCCGTTCGGATTTGTCAGTACCGCGAGAGGGTCGAGGCGGCACGGAGTTCGATCGAGGCCTTCGTCAGGTGGTCGTCGACCGGGCGCCGACCCGGATGCACGATCGACCGCAACTGTGCCGCGGTGACGACCACGACCAGCACCAGCGCGGCGAGCGCGACCGCGAGGAGGTGCTCGGCGAGCGACGGTGCGCCGGCGGGAACGAGGGCCAGGGCTGCGGAGACGAGCACGAACGCGCCGGCCCGAACCGCATGGAACCACCCGATCCGCGGGACATCGTGGGAACCGAATGCGAAACAGCCGCAGTCGAGGTCACGACGGCCTCGGAGGAGGTTGATCGTCAGGCCGCCGAAGAAGCACAGGAACAGCAGCGCGGCGCCTGCGGCCGCCCACCGTCCGGCGATGCCCGTGACGAGCGCGGCACCGAGGACGATCTCGGCCCACGGCAGCGCGAACGACACCGCGTCCTCGAGCGGCGCGGGCAGCAGCTTGTACCCGCGGACCGTGCGCAGCAGACCCTGGCGGTCCCGGGTCTTGGGGATGCCGGCGAGCAACAGCGTGCCTCCGACGATCGATGCGATCAGCACCCACAGCATGTGTGCGACCACTCCTTCCGTTTCGCTGCGGGACCTTCTCGAGGTCCCGGCGGATCCCTCGCAGGTGGGGATGGACACATCGTGCTGTGGTCTCGAGTCGGGCATGCGACGCCGGAGAAACGAACGGGGACACCTCGAACGAGAACGCGAGCCGCGGAAATCCGTGGGACCGAGCCTCGGCGACGTGGGCTTTTGCGTTCGCGCGACTCCATGGGGAAGGCGGCGGCGTGATGTACCTCGCAGCGCCGCCGCGAGCGGATTCCCACTTGGACGGCACGTCGTGTTCGCGCAGGTAATGCAGCTGTAACAGAACGGGGTTAGCGTCCGGACGAAATCAGTGAAAGGACCACGGTCGTGACGTCAGCACTCCGGGCGGCGATCGACCGCGCGCAGGACGCGGAACCCACCGGGGCTCACGTGCGCTCACCCCTGCACGCGCTCGGCCGCCGGCAGTTGTCCCAGCTCGATCTGATCGGACAGTCGCTGTCGACGATCGCCCCCGCCACCGGCATGGTGTTCATCGCCCTGTGGATGACCGTGAGCGCTCCGGGACTCGGCGGCGTGCTCACCATCGCCGCGACGACCGGCGTCGTCGTGCTGGTCGCATGGTGCATCACACAGTTCACTCGACGCCTGGCCGCAGCGGGATCGCTCTACAGCTTCGTCTTCCAGGGACTCGGCACGCGCGCGGCCCTCGTGACGGGCACGGCACTCATCGTCGGATATCTCGGCATCTCGATCTCCGTGCTCGCCCAGGGAGCACGCACCGTACTGGACATCGGCGAGCTTGCCGGACTGCATCTTCCGGGGACGGGACCGTGGCTGGTGACGACGGCGGTGCTCGGCGGGGTCGTCGCCCTGATCGCGATTCGCGGGGTGCGGTTCGCGACCCGCGCGATCCTGCTCGTCGAAACGTGTTCGCTGGTACTGATCGTCGCGACGATGCTGGTCGCGCCGACGGGTGGCTCGACGACGAGCGAACTGCCGGTCTCACCGCTGAGTCTGCTGCCCTTCCTGGCGCTGATGACCGTCCTGTCCATGGCCGGTTTCGAGAGCGCGGCGTTCTTCGGACCCGAGGCCCGTCGGCCGCTCGTCACCGTGAGCCGGACGGTGCTGATCACCCCTCTCGTCGTCGGGGCGCTGTTCGTCTTCGCGGCCGTCGCCTCGCTGACCGGACGCGGATCGCTCATCATCGGAGCGTATTTCGACGGTGTCGACTCCGGCGCGTCGTGGGCGGTCGTGCTCGCCGTGAAGACGGGCATGGCGTGCTCGTGGTTCGCGTCGACGCTCGGCTGCGCCCAGGCAGGCTCGAGGCTCCTGTACTCGATGGGTGTCGAACGGGTACTGCCGTCCGCCCTCGCCCGCGTGCACGGCACCCTGCGCACCCCCTATCTCGCGGTGGCGGCGTTCGTCGCAGTGAGTGTCGTGGGTGCCGTCCTGTACACCCTGGCGGCGGACGCGGATTCGTCCGTCTTCGACGGGGTCGTCGAGGTCGCGCTGGTCGCGGCGTACACGCTGGTCGCGGTGGCGTCGCTGCGGTTCCTGCACCGCATCGGTGAGGACACCACCTGGACGCGGGTCGCGGCGGTGTTCGTCGCGTTGCTCGGCGGCGGTCTGCTGGTGGGAACGGCCGTCGACGGGGTCACGCACTCGCTGCTCGTCGTGCCGGTGGCGCTCGTCGCGCTCCTGGTGTCGGGACCGGTCTGGCACGCGGTGCTGCGCCGGCTCCGCCCGCAGAGTCTCGCGACGGTCGGAGCCTTCGACACCGTCGAGACCACCGATCTGCTGCCGGGGGCGGGGACACTGGTCCTCGACGAGCACGGTCGGCCGCAGATCGTCACGGGGGGCACACAGGAGGAGCGGATGTGACCGCGCACGTGCCGATCCGGTCCTCCGAGACACCTTTCGGAGGACGACAACCCCATGCCGTGCAGAAGGCGCTGGGGATGCTCGAGGCCGTCGCACAGCTCGGTCCCGGCACCACCGCCAAGGAGATCGCGGCGTTCGCCGGAGTGCCTCCCGCCACCGCCTACCGGATGCTGAACCTGCTCGTCGCAGACGGCTATCTCGTGCGCGTCCCCGACCTGTCGGGTTTCGCGCTCGGTCGTCGTACCGCCGAACTCGCCCAGGCCGCAGCGGAATCCACTCCGTCCGAATCGCTCCACGATGTGATGGAGGATCTGCGGGGGTGCACGCGTTTCGGGCTGCACGTCGCGTCCTTCGCCGGGAGCCGGCTCCGGTTCGTCGACCAGGATCCGGACCACGAGATCGTCGCCATCACCACGCTGTCGAAGTCGTTGCACGCCAATGCCATCGGCAAGCTGATGCTGGCACACGTGCCGGGGGCGGCCCCGGACGCCGAGTTGCGCCGGCTCACCGAGTTCACGATGTGCGACCGCGAGTCGCTGGCGCGGGAGCTGCGCGAGATCGTCTCGTTCGGTTACGCGCGGGAATGCCAGGAGACGCGGCTGGGCCGGGCGGCGCTGGCCGTCCCGATCCGCGACTCGTCGTCCTTCGTCGTCGGCGGCCTGTACCTGCACGGATCGGCCGCGAAGGTGCAGCCGGATCCCGATCTGGTGAGATTCCTCGTCGACGGCTCCGCGAGGCTCACAGGCCTGCTCTGAGCCGGATCAGGGCGTCCACCACGGGCGCGCCGAACATCGGCGGATCGTTGTGTTCGAGACCGTCGAGCTCGACCCGCTCGTGCAACTGCCGGGCGGCATCGGCGACCGCCGTGCTCTGGGCGGGCGGGACGATGCTGTCGGCGGTGCCGTAGACGACCGTGATCGGCACGCCGATGCGGCCGACGAGTTCGGCGACGGGGAACTCGTCCTTCAGCACTGCGGCGGGGACGAACGGATAGTGGTGCCGGGCCACGGCGGCGAGGTCGGTGAACGGCGAGCGCAGCAGCATCCCGGCGGGTGGTTCGTCGACGGCGAGCGCGGTGACCACGGCGCAGCCGAGGCTCTCCCCGAAGTACAGCAACCGGGCGGGGTCGACGTCGTCGCGTGCACGGAGATGCCCGAGGGCCGCGCGGGCGTCGGCGGCGAGACCCTCCTCGGTGGGGGTGCCGGGATTACCGCCGTACCCGCGGTAGTCGAACAGGAGCGTCGAGAAACCCGCCGCGGCGAGGTCGGCGGCGGTGTCGACGCGGCCGAGGCGGTTGCCGCCGTTACCGGGAGCGAGGAGAACCGTGAAGCCGGCTCCGGGACCGTCGGGGGCGCGACCGGGCACGAACCAGGCGTCGAGCTCGAGACCGTCGTCGGTGGTGAGCACGACGTCCTCGGCGCCGGGCAGGACGGTCGCAGCGGACGGGGGAGTGGAGCTGTCGGGCAAATAGATCAGGCGTCGTTGCAACGCCCAGCCGGCGACGCCGACGAGCGCGACGACGAGCACCACGGCGAGAACGATCCGCATGGGTCCGGTCTAACGCACGTGCGCGTTCCCGGCAGCCGGAACTGCCGGAAACGCGCACGGAAGAGGCGGGATTACCGGAGGAAGGGTTACCGCGGCGCCATGCGCAGCGCGCCGTCCATGCGGATGGTCTCGCCGTTGAGGTAGTCGTGCTCGACGATCATCTGCGCGAGCTGCGCGTACTCGGCGGGCTGGGCGAGCCGCGACGGGAACGGCACACCGGCCTCGAGGCCCTTGCGGTACTCCTCGGTGACACCGGCGAGCATCGGGGTGTCGACGATGCCGGGGGCGATGGTGTTGACGCGGATGCCGAACTGCGCGAGGTCGCGTGCGGCGGGGACGGTCATGCCGTGCACGCCACCCTTCGACGCGGAGTACGCGATCTGGCCGATCTGGCCTTCGAACGCCGCCACCGAGGCGGTGTTGATGACGACGCCGCGCTGACCCGACTCGTCGACCGTCTCGGTCTTGGAGATCGCGTCGGCCGCGAGGCGCATGACGTTGAAGGTGCCGAGCAGGTTGACGGTGATGACCGTGCGGAACAGCTCGAGGTCGTGCGGGCCGTTCTTCGACAGGATGCGGCCGGCCCAGCCGACACCGGCGCAGTTGACGACGATGCGCAGCGGAACACCGGACTCGACGATGCGGTCGACGGCGGCCTGCACCTCGTCGCCGCTGGTCACATCGGTGGCGAGGAGCGTGACACCCGCGGGTGCGGCATCGCCGACGCGGTCGATGGACTGCTGCAGGTCGAGGCCGAAGACGGTGGCTCCGGCGTCGGCGAGGCGGCGTGCGGTTGCGGCGCCGAGACCGGATGCGGCACCGGTCACCAGTGCGGCGGATCCCTGAATCTCCACTGTTCGTATCTCCTGTCCCGAGCCGAGGGCTGCGTGAACCCGACGGGTTCGGGCTCGTTGGCACCGAGTCCGACTCCGTCGGGTTCTCTCACAGAGCCCTACGGCGTGTGAGTGTCGTTCGTCACGAACCCTAACCGGTCACGGCCGCGGGTTCCGCGGGGGTCGCGGTCCGGCGGCGCAGTGCGACGACTCCCATCGCCGCGGCGACGAGACACGCGACGGCACCGAGCAGCAGTCCGGCCCGGCCACCCCACTGCTCGCAGACCCATCCGGCGATGGGACCGCCGATGGCCGTGGAGCCGAGGAAGGCGACCGACCACAGGGCCATCACCCGTCCGCGCATCGTCGGCGCGGAGGCGAGCTGCAGCGAACTGTTGGTCGTGGACGTGAACGTCACGCTCAGTGCGCCCACGATCACCATGAGCACGATGAGCGTGGTCAGGTTCGGGGCCGCGGCGGCGATCGCCATGGCGATGCCGAACGCGAGGGAGGTGAGGATCAGCGGCCGGGTTCCGGTGCGACCCCACGTGGCGACGGCGAGTCCACCCACGACCGATCCGGCGCCCATCGCGGCGGTGAGGAAGCCGTAGGCTCCGGCACCGGCAGCGAAGGTGTGGTCGGCCAGGACCGGCAGGACCACCTGGAACTCGAAGGCCAGACACCCGACGAGCGCCATCATCAGCAGCGGGACGGCCAGGTCGGACGTGCTGCGGACGTAGGCGAAGCCCTCGCGCAGCTGTCCCTTGGCGCGGGCGGCGGCGGGGGAGCGCTGGAGCCGGGAGACGTCGAGTCGCAGCAGCGAGGTGACGACGGCGACGAAGCTCGCGGCGTTGAGCAGGAAGCACACGCCGAGTCCGCCCGCGGCGATGACCAGACCGGCGACCGCCGGGCCGATCATGCGCGAGCACGACGCGAGGACCGACTGCAGGCTCACGGCGTTGCGCAGATCCTCCGGACCGACGAGTTCGAGCATGAACGACTGTCGGGCGGGGTTCTCGAAACACTGGTTGAGGCCGAGCGCGACCGCCAGGACGTAGACGTGCCACAGGGCGACGGTGTCGGTGACGACGAGCAAACCGAGGATCAGGGCCTGCACACCCATGAGGGTCTGCAATCCGATCATGAGCCGGCGCTTGTCGGAGCGGTCGGCGACCACGCCGCCGTAGGGGCCGAGCAACAACATCGGCACGGTCTGCAGCGCGAGCACGACGCCGATGGCGGTCGGGGAGCCGGTGAGCTGCAGGACCAGCCACGACTGCGCGACCGTCTGCATCCACGTGCCGATGAGCGAGACGGCCTGGCCGCTGATGTAGAGGCGGAAGTTGGGGCCGCGCAGAGCGGCGAAGGTCTGTCCTCTGATGTCGGCGAGCACTGTCACGGGCGACCCCCCTCGGTGGAGGGACGCGGTGAATCGGCGACGCGCTGCGAGAGTGCCTCGAGGGCGGGCAGTGCGTCGTGCAGAGCTTCGAGGTGCCGGTCGCTCAGCTCGGTGAGGTGACGGGCGAACAGGGCGGTGCGGCGATCGCGCAGTTCCGCCGACAGTGCGGCACCGGCAGCAGTGATGTGGACGCGGACGACGCGCTTGTCGTCGGCGTCGGGGGACCGGGTGAGCAACCCGGCGTCTTCGAGTTTGCCCACCATGCGCGAACACATGGTGGGGTTGAGCCCTTCGATCTCCGCGAGGTCGCGGACTCCGATCGTCTCGTGGCGGGCGACGGTCGTGAGGAGGGTCGACTGCGAACGCGTCAGCCCTTCCTCCGAGGCGAACATGCCCATGCGGCGGGAGATCCGTCCGATCGCGATACGCAGACGATGGACGTCTTCCGCGTCGAACGGAGGAGTTTCGGATCGAGGGGCGCTGTCCGTGAGTTCAGACATGGAACCACCTCCGAATTTATTTGCCTATCGGCAAGCATACTCCTGTCCGGAGCGGAAAGACACTGTTCGGAACGGTGATCAGGGACGCATGAGCGCCGGAGCCTCGTCCTCGGTGACCCGGCGGGCACGCCGGCGGACGACCACCATCGCGGCGACGGACAGCAGCAGGGCCACCGCGCCGGCGATCGGTCCCACGGCACCGGTCTCCGGGAACATGCCGTCGCCGAGCATCCACACCCCGAAGCCGAAGAACAGGGCGGCGGCGCCGTAGCGGATGGCGTTGTCGGGAAGGTGCCGGCCGAGCACGGCACCGATGACGATGGCCAGTGCGTCGGCGGCGACCATGCCGACGGTGGACCCGATCCACACCCCGGCCCAGTTGTTGTCGGTCGCGAGCGTGATGGTCGCGAGCATCGTCTTGTCGCCGAGTTCGGCGAGGAAGAACGCCGAGGTCACGGCGAGGAAGGCGGAGCGCGCGACGCGTCCGGCCTTGGACTGCTCGTCGTCGTCGAGGGAGTCGCCGCGCAGCGTCCACGCGCCGAAGATCAGGAAGGCGATGCCGCCGACGATGGAGATGGCGGTCGCGGGGATCGCGACACCCAGATAGTGCCCGACGGCCACCGACACGAGGTGGACCGCGGTGGTCGCGAACAGGATCCCCGACAGGACGACCCACCAGCGATAGCGCAGGGCGAAGGTCATCGCCATGAGCTGGGACTTGTCGCCGAGTTCGGCGACGAAGACGACTGCGAAGGACAGGACGAGAGCGGACCACATATGCGTTTCCTCCTTCCGTATGGAGGAAACGGGGCTTCCTCC
Source organism: Rhodococcus sp. S3 (assembly GCF_058211795.1). Classification (NCBI taxonomy): domain Bacteria; kingdom Bacillati; phylum Actinomycetota; class Actinomycetes; order Mycobacteriales; family Nocardiaceae; genus Rhodococcus; species Rhodococcus sp. S3. Next base: position 148,180 of record NZ_CM177074.1, read on the forward strand.
GGTCGCCGGACGCACGGTGCGACCAGCGGCCGAAGGTCTCGCCCACCGGAGGATGATCCGGTCCGCGGGGCCGGGCGTTGCAGTTCTCGGGCGCCGCCAGTATGTCGACCCTGCGATTGGGGGCTACTCCCCTTCGTCGACGACAACGTTAGCCCGGCGAACCGATTTCTGTAAAGGCAATGCTAACTTTCGGAGAACCGAACTCTCATTGTCAGGGCGCCCTCACGACGCGAGCAGCATGGCCAGAATCGCGGTGTCGGGATCGTTGCCCGGATCCACTCCCACCTTGCTGACCAGCGCCGTCACCGTGCCGTCCGGTTCGGCCTCGACCCACGCCGCGCGATGCTCGAGTCCGAGATGCGGGATCCCGGGCTGCACGGCACGCTCGCCGAGCACCGGACCTTCGGCGACCACGAGACCCACGGTTCCGGGTGCGGGGTCGTCGGGCAGTTCTTCCTTGACCCCGAACACCGTCGAGGTGGGCAGCAGTCCCGGCAGCGACGCGATCCGCACCGTCATCGCCAGCACCTGGGCCCATTCACGGGTGGTCGCGGGCCATCTGCCCGAGACGACGAAACCTCGAAGCGACCCGTCGGACTGGAATGCGGACAGCTCGATGCGGCTGTGTTCCTCGGCGTTCATCCCACTCCTCCCTCTCGGTCGGTAAGGGGAGAATGCCCGTTTTCTCCGTTGGCACACAAGAGGTGTCGAGTGCCAGCACTTCCGCTCCACCTTTTGCTATCCGCCTCAGCAATTGCTGCGGCGAATGGCGATTTCTGTAGCGGAGGGGGAAGACCAGGCCCCGGAGACGACGAAGGGCGCCGGTCTCCCGGCGCCCTCGCTGTCGGTCTCGCGACCTGTGACCGATCCGTACTAGACGATCAGGCCCGAGGTGGCGGTGCGAGCGCGCTCGAAGCGAGCCTGCACGTCCGCCCAGTTGACGATGTTCCAGAAGGCCTTGACGTAGTCGGCCTTGACGTTCTGGTACTGCAGGTAGAAGGCGTGCTCCCACATGTCGAGCATGAGCAGCGGGGTCAGGCCGATCGGGATGTTGCCCTGCTGGTCGTACAGCTGGACGATGATCAGACGCTGTCCGATCGAATCCCACGCGAGGATCGACCAGCCGGAGCCCTGGATGGAGTTCGCGTTCGCGGAGAAGTGATCGCGGAACTTGTCGAACGAGCCGAAGGCGTCGTCGATCGCGGCAGCGAGCTCACCCTCGGGCTTGTCGCCACCCTCGGGGGAGAGGTTGTTCCAGAAGACGGAGTGGTTGGTGTGACCACCCAGGTGGAAGGCGAGGTCCTTCTCGAGCTTGGTCGCCTGGGCCGCCATGGTGCCGTTCTCGCGAGCCTCGGCCAGCTTCTCGAGAGCGGTGTTCGCACCGGCGACGTAGGTGGCGTGGTGCTTCGAGTGGTGCAGCTCCATGATCTTCGCCGAGATGTGCGGCTCGAGCGCTGCGTAGTCGTAGGGCAAGTCCGGAAGTGTGTATTCAGCCACGAAGGGTCCCTTCTTCACCGGGCCGTTCGGCCCGTGCAGTTATTCCGTACCTTTTCGGGTTTCCACCCAAGTCCATAACTACACCGTCCGCAACATTCGCCGTAATGCGGACACGATCGGACCCCGACTGTGTCGGAGAGCACCCGAAACCGCCCACGCGTCCGGAAAATAGCTCTCACCAGCGCAAACAGCCGGATAGCGGGACCATCGGCAACGGCTGCGTGAACGGGACCTTAACATTGGCGCGTGTTTCGGCCCTTCCTGAACGAACCGACACGCGGGGCCGATGCACCGCGTGTGGATCTGCCGGGCGTCGATGTCGTCCGGTTCGTCGCGGTCGCGGCCGTGCTCTACTCCCACATCGCCTTCTACCTGATCGACGACCTCGGGACGGGCTGGTGGGGCATCGACCTCACCTACGAGGTGCTCGTCAAGGGCGCCGGTCTCAACCAGCACCTGTCGTCCGTCGGGGTGACGGCGTTCATGATGCTCACGGGCATGCTCGTCACCCGGTCCGCGATCCGCCAGGACCGACGGAAGTTCCTCATCGCCCGGGCCGCGCGGCTCCTGCCGGCCTTCTGGGTGGCGATCCTCGCCGCGGTCGTGCTCGTGTGGCTCGGCATCAACGGCACCTTCAGCGGCCACACCACGGTGTCGGTCTCCGAGGCGTTCCTGTCCTTCTTCCTCGGTGCGTTCTTCCTGAAACCGCAGGTGATCGTGCTCGGCGTGGTGTGGACGCTCGCCGCGCAGATCTCGTTCTATCTGTGGTGCGTGGCGGGACGGTCGCTGCTACGGACGGCGCCGGTGGCGGTGCCGATGCTCGGCGCCGTGCTGTGCATGCTGGTGCTCCTCTACAACCTGTACGTGCCCGAGCCGTACACGGTGCCGTTCCTGTCGAAGATCGCGTCGACGCTGCCGACCCTGTTCCTCGGGCAGATCGTGTACTTCGGCTGGGCCGGCCTGATCTCGCTGCGCGCCCTGCTGGCGGCGATGTTCGCGCAGATCGCGGTGATCGTGATGGCCACGGACATCAACGTCTACTGGTCGGGCAGCCGCTATCTGTGGACAGTGTCGGTGGTCTTCGCGGCGGTCGTGCTGGTCGCGCGGTACGACGGGCGCTTCGCGCGCTCGACCGTCGTCTCCTGGGTCGCGACCCGCAGCTACTGCATCTACCTGACCCACACTCTCGTGATGTACCGGATCTACGAGAACACCGTCGGTCTCGTCGGCGCGACCGCGGCGATCGTGCTGCTGCTGATCGGCTGTGGTCTCGTCGCCGAGGTGCTGTACCGCAGCGTCGAGGTTCCGGCTGCGCACTGGATCAAGAGCCGCTGGCTGGCGCCGAAGCAGGTCGCTTCCGACGAACGGACTGCCGCTCCGACCCGCGCGTAGCATCGGGTCATGTCCTGGTTCGACGAGATCCTCGCCCGTGCAGGTTCGAAGTCGCAGATGGTGACGCGCGAGGACGCGCTCCCCGGTCGCGCCGAACCGCTGCCCGTTCCCGAGACCCACTACGTCAACGGCAACCGCATCGTTCCCCCCTTCCCCGAGGGTCTGCAGGCCGCAGTCGTCGGCATGGGCTGCTTCTGGGGCGCCGAGAAGGAGTTCTGGCAGCTCGACGGCGTCTACTCGACCGCGGTCGGCTATTCCGGCGGCTACACACCCAACCCCACCTACGAGGAGGTGTGCTCCGGCCGGACCGGGCACACCGAGGTGGTGCTCGTCGTCTTCGACCCGAAGGTGATCGGCTACGAGCACATCCTGCAGCAGTTCTGGGAGAACCACGACCCCACCCAGGGCATGCGGCAGGGCAACGACCACGGGACCCAGTACCGCTCGGCGATCTACACCCACGACGAGACGCAGATCGAGGTCGCCGAGGCCACGGCCGAAGCGTTCGGCAAGCGCCTGGCCGACGCCGGATACGGGCAGATCACCACGGAGATCGCGCCGCTGACACAGTTCTACTACGCCGAGGACTACCACCAGCAGTACCTCGCGAAGAACCCCAACGGTTACTGCCCCGTCCACGCCACCGGCGTGAGCTGCCCGGTGGGCCTCGGCGCCTGAGAATACGTCCGGCCCGAAGGGTCCGACGGTGTCGCACACCACATCTCCGCTCGCAGTGCGAGTGTGAGATGCGTTGGCGTTCCTTGAACTTCCCCGAAAGCGGACGCATGCTGGAAAAAGGGATCATTCCAGAGGGGGAAAGGGACGGCTTGCCGACATGACGACCAGGGCGGGGTATCTGCGGCGCACACGGCGAAGTCTGCGCAGGCGGGATCCGCTCGTGCGTCGCACCGACAGGCTCGAAGCGCGCTGCTTCACCCTCATGATCGCCGTGATGGCGCTCCTGATCCCCGTCGCGGTGTGGGTGTCCGCCATCATGTGGAGCTCCCAGCTCGAACTCTCCGAGAAGCAGAACGCCGAACGCGTCAGCGTCACGGCCGTCCTCGACGCCGACGCCCTGAGCGACTCCTCCGGATGGGGCGAGACCGTGAAGATCGCCTCGGCGCCCGCGACCTGGGGTTGGGGCGACGAGACGCGTCACGCCCTCGTCCAGGTCGACAGTCTCGCGACCGCCGGCAGCGAGGTGCCGGTCTGGGTCGACGCGACCACCGGCGAATACACGCAGGCCCCGCTGACCACCTCCGCCGCGAAGTTCACCGCCGTGCTGTCCGGGGTGTCGCTGTGGACGTTCTCGTCCGCCGCCGCGGGCGGCCTGTTCGCCCTCGCGCACTGGCGTCTCGAGGTGCGGCGCAGCCGCGAGTGGAGCCGGGACATCGAAGCGTTCCTCGGCTCCACCAGCAGCCACTGACCCGCTGGGCGCGCGTCAGAGATCCGCGACGGCGGGCATGACCTCGTTCGCCACCAGTTCGAGGTGCTCGAGATCGGCGAGATCGAGGACCTGCAGGTAGATACGCTGCGTCCCGGCCTCGGCGAAGGTGCGGATCTTCTCGATCAACTCCTGCGGCGTGCCCGCGAGTCCGTTCTCCCGCAGCTCGTCGACCTCACGGCCGATCCGTGCCGCGCGACGCGCGATCTCGTCCTCGTCCCGACCGCAGCACAGCACGAGTGCGTTCGAGTAGGTCAGTTCCTCGGGGTCACGTCCGGCATCCCGGCAGGCCGAGCGCACACGCTCGAACAGGACCTTCGTCTCGCCCAGCGACTTGAACGGCACGTTGAACTCGTCGGCGTAGCGCGCCGCCAGTGCCGGTGTGCGCTTCTTGCCGGCGCCGCCCATGACGATCGGCGGGTGGGGACGCTGGTGGGGCTTCGGCAAGGCGGGGGAGTTCTCGATCCGCACGTGCTCGCCCTCGTACGAGAAGGTCTCGCCCTCGGGGGTGTCCCACAGGCCGGTGATGACCGCGAGGGACTCCTCGAAGCGGTCGAACCGCTCCTTCAGTGTGGGGAAGGGGATGCCGTAGGCGAGGTGCTCCTCCTCGAACCAGCCGGCTCCGAAGCCGAAGTCGACGCGTCCGCCGCTCATGGCGTCGACCTGCGCGACGGAGATCGCGAGCGGGCCGGGGTAGCGGAAGGTCGCCGAGGTGACGAGCGTGCCGAGGCGGATCGTCGAGGTGTCGCGGGCGAGACCGGCCAGGGTGATCCATGCGTCCGTCGGACCGGGCAGACCCTCGGCGTTCATGGCCAGGTAGTGGTCGGAGCGGAAGAACGCGCCGTAGCCGAGTCGTTCCGCGGTCTGCGCGACGGCGAGGAGGTCGTCGTAGGTGGCGCCCTGCTGGGGTTCGGTGAAGATGCGTAATTCCATGACCCGATCATTTCAGCGCCGGAACCGGCACGGGGCATCGGCGGGCGCCTGTCCACTGTGAGATGTCTCGAGTGTGATTCCCCATGCGTGGATAGACCTGTTGATGAACCTGTGGAAACTGTGGATAACTCCAGCGGATGGGGTTGATGGGGAGTGTTGTGGAGGACCCACCGGCCCCACCTGTGGAACAGGATCGGTACGACCACACCCACATCCGTTCACGCCGCGTGCCACTATTGAGACGTGAGCTTTTCCGACGTGCCCACCGTGTCGGTCGTCCTGGTACCCGAACTCGGCGACGAGGTCGTCCTCCTCGACGTCCGCGAGGACGACGAATGGGAACTCGGACACGCCCCCGGCGCGCTGCACATTCCGCTCGCCGACGTGCCCGCCCGCATCGAGGAACTCGACCCCGACGCCGAGATCTACGTGATCTGCAGGCAGGGCGGCCGCTCCCTCGGAGCGGTCGAGTACCTGGCTCGCATCGGGTACGAGACCTTCCAGGTCGCCGGCGGCATGGTGGCGTGGCAGAAGCACGGACTCCCGCTCGTCTCCGAGCGCGACGAACCGGCAAAGATCTATTGATGTCGGCCTATCAGATCTGTGTGCGCTGTGAGAATCGCTGGCCCGTGACCTATCAGCCGCGGCAGTGGTGCCCGGCCTGCCGCGGTGTGCTGCTCTCACCCGTCGCCCCCGACGGGTCGGTTCCTCCGTCGCGCCGCAACTTCCGCTGGGTCGCGCGACCTGCGGGTGGCCCTCCGACGACCGAACCGGCGTCGCCTTCGCGTGGGCGTCCGTCGGCCGAGACCCCGTCCTATCGCGAGATGCCCCGCTGGGGACTGCTCGATCCGCTCCCGGACGAGGACGTCGAACCCGATCGCGCCGAGACCGCCGCCGACCTCGCGCCGACGCTGCTCGTCGGCACCGCCGTCGTCTTCGGTCTCGCGGCCCTCGCCGAGGCCGTCCGGTACGGAGTGTTGCTGTACAACCGCACCCGTCTCGTCGACCCGCTCGTGCTCGCGGTGTCGGATGCCGCGGTATGGGCGACCCAGGTGGTCGGGCCGGTCGTGGCGCTGGCCGCGGCGGTCGCATCCGGGCTGCGGCTGATCGACCTGCGCCGGCGCATCTACGCCGAGCGTGGTCTCGCCGAGTCACGGTCGCCGCTGTCCATCCTCGCGGGACTCGTCGTTCCGGGCCTCAACCTCGCGATGCCCGGTGTCTTCCTCGCCGAGATCGCCGACCGCGACCCGCGCCTGCTCCGCGCGATCCGCACCTGGTGGGTGTTGTGGGTGGTCAACGGCGTGCTCGTCGTGGTGCTGCTCGCGTGGCGTCAGCGCGACACCCTGCAGGCCCGCGCCGACGGTGTCCTGCTCACCGCCGTCCTCGCGGCGCTCGGCGCGGTCGTCGCGCTGTCGACCCTGCACGTCCTGCGCCTGTTCGACGACACCGACCTGTGGGGACGGCCGCTGCGCCGTCACCGGTTCACCCACGCGACCGGCCCGGCCTCGTCACCGATCGCGCCCATCGTCCCCGCCGCCGTGCGCGAACAGGAACAGGCTCGCCAGGACCGGGACGACGTTCCGGACGAGCAGGCCGGAGAACGAGCGGACGACGAGGAGCGCGCCGAGGCGGTGGCGCCGTGACGCGCAGCGCGCATCCTCGGGTCGTCGCGCATCGCGGTGCGTCCGCCGCGCTCCCCGAACACACGATCGGCGCCTACGAACTCGCATTGAAGGAAGGCGCCGACGGCGTCGAGTGCGACGTGCGGCTCACCCGCGACGGTCATCTGGTGTGCGTGCACGACCGCACGATCGACCGCACCTCGAACGGCACCGGGGTCGTCAGCGAGATGACCCTCGACGAGCTCGCGCAGTACGACTACGGGCGGCCCGGCGAGCCTGCCGACCTGCTCACGCTGCGGCAGCTACTCGAACTCGTCATGGACTTCACGAGCGTGCCGGTGAAGGTCTTCGTCGAGACCAAGCATCCCGTCCGCTACGGCGGTCTCGTGGAGAGCAAACTGCTCGCCGAACTGGCCCGCTTCGGTCTCGCGACCCCGGCCTCCGCCGATTTCTCCCGGGTGGTGGTGATGTCGTTCGCGGCCGGGGCCGTCTGGCGCATCCGCCGGGCCGCACCGCTGCTGCCCACCGTGCTGCTGGGGGAGACCTCGCGTTACCTGCGCGGCAGCGCCGCCACCACCGTCGGCGCGACGGCCGTCGGCCCGTCGATCGCGACGCTGCGCGAGCACCGCGATCTCGTCGACCGGGCCGCGCTGTCGGGGCGGGCCACCTACTGCTGGACCGTCGACGACCCCGCCGACGTCGAGCTGTGCCGCGAGCTGGGCGTCGAGTGGGTCGCCACCAACCATCCCGGGCGCACCAAGCTGCAGCTCGACTCCGCCTTCGATCGGTGAGCACCCCCACCCGGTCCCGCGACCGCGACATCGCGACACCGGTCGCCGTGTAGTTTGACGCCGTGGCCAAGAAGAGCAAGAGAAACAGCGGACCCAAGCCCGGCAGCAATCGCGCCGCGAAGCTCGAGCAGCGCCGACTCGAGCGGGAAGCGGCGGCCGCCGCGACGTCCCGGCCCTTCGAAGGCCTCGCCTTCGAATGCGATCTCGTGGCACTTCGCGAGTTCGTGCCGTCGGCCCTCGCAGAGCTGCCCGCCGCTGCGGACGGCCGTCGCGTCGTGGGTGCGACCATCCTCCCCGGCGGGGTCGCGGCCCTGGTCCGCGAGGAGAACGGTGCGCCGGTCGCGTACGTCGGCCTGCAGCTCGCCGCCGGCTTCGGGCCGGACCCGGCGGGTGAACTGGCCGCGGCCCTGCACTGGGCGCACACGGCCGAGCCGGGCTCGTCGCTGCAGGTCGCGAGCGGCGACGACGACACCCCGCCGCTGGCGGAGCTGATCGACCCGGCAGCCGTGCCGGCGATCACCGTCCACAACGATTTCGACTGGTGGATCCCGGCCGGTGTCGAACCGAGCGCCGAGATCGCGCACACCGTCAAGCACGCGAACGAAGCCGTGCTGCCGTCGGCGCGTCTCGAGGGCGACGGTCTGCGCGGCGCGTGGTGGGTCGATCCGGGCGAGAAGGCGCACCTGCGCTGGGTGCGACCCGAGGACGAGGACGCGCTGATGGCGGCGTTGTCGCGCGTGCACGCGGCGGGCGGCCTGCACCTCGGTGAGGGATCGCGGTTCGCCGGTTCGTTCCGCACCCACGGTCTGCTGGTGCCGGTCTTCGACCTCGACCGCGAGAAGCACCCCGACGAGTGGGTCGCCCCGACCATCGAGTTCGGGCAGCGTCTCGACGAGGCCCTCGCCGTGGACGAACCGCTCACCGCCGCCGAGCGCCGGTCGCGCGACGGCCTGCGCAGCCGCCAGGTCACCCTGCGCTGACGCGCTCACGACAGCACGAAGGCCACCTCCTGCAGGAGGTGGCCTTCGTCGTTCCGGGTGGGCTGTCCCCGGATGGAGGAACGATCAGATGGCGCCGCCGGCGGCGAGCGGGGCGTTGCCGCGCGGCTCGCGCACCTTCGAGTTGAGCTCGCGGGCCACGAAGTCCTCGAGGTTGAAGAGGTTGGAACCGGCGCGGTCGGCCACGGTCAGCAGGGTCGTCATCGTCGCGACCTCCTCGACCTGCTCCTGCAGGAACCACTGCATGAACTGCTCGCCGAGGTAGTCGCCCTCGTCGCGCGCGGTGCGGGCGAGCTCGACGATCTGGTCGGTGACCTTCTTCTCCTGGGCGAGGGCCAGCGCGATCGGCTCGCGGGCATCCTCGAACATCGACTGCACCGCGTCGACGCCGGTGAGGTCGACGGCCATATCGCGGTCCAGGAAGTACTGGACGATCATCATGGCGTGGTTGCGCTCCTCGACGGCCTGCGCGTAGAAGTGCTTCGCCAGCTGCGGGAGATCGGTGTTGTCGTAGAAGACCGCGATGGCGATGTACTGATGCGACGCCGTGAACTCGTGGCGGATCTGGTCGTGCAGCAGCGTGTGGAACTTGGTCTTGGTCATATCGCCCATCGTCGTCATGATCACGACGTTAGTGCAGGTCAACGCGTTTTTCATCCAAGTGTTGGCTACCCTTCCGCAAGGCAGCATCGGCTACCCTACGGAAAATTCGGACAGCCTTCCCCAAGATCGACAGCGATTCGCGGCGTCCGTCAGGGGGCCGGAGCGAGCAGTTCCGGCGGGATCGGGTCGCCCTCCGAGATGGCCCCGAAGAACGGTACGGCGCGCTCACGATCCCACAGCAGGACGTTACCGATGCCGTAGACGTCCTCGAATCCGCCCACCGGAACGGTCGTGGTGACCGTCTCGCCGCGCATCGCCCACGCGAGTCGCGCGAGGTTCCACAGATGGTCGCCGTCGTCGACCCGCAGCGACCCGGCCGCACCCGACATCAGCGACCACGCCCGGAAGGGGTTCAGGAAGGTGCCGGGGCTCGTGGCCTTGCTCAGCAACGCCGACAGGAACAGGCGCTGATTGTTCATCCGGTCCAGGTCGGCGAGCGGAGTGGCGCGCGTGCGCACGAAGCCCAGGGCCTGCGCTCCGTTGAGCTCCTGACATCCGGGTTCGAGCCTGAGTCCGGCGAGCGGGTCGTCGATCGGATAGGGCACGCAGATGTCGACCCCGCCGACCGCGTCGACGATCGACGCGAACCCGCCGAAACCGATCTCGGCGTAGTGGTCGATATGCACGCCTGTGGCGCCCTCGACCGTCTGCACGAGCAGTTGCGGCCCGCCCAGTGCGAACGACGCGTTGAGTTTGTCCTGGCCGAAGCCCGGGACGCTCACGTAGGAGTCGCGGGGCAGGGAGACCATCGTCGTGGCACCGCCACCGGGCGGGATGTGGACGAGCAGGACGGTGTCGGTGCGGTCGGCGCCGACCTCCCCGCCGGTCGCGAGTTCCTGCTCCTGCTCGGGGGTGAGTCCCACCCGGCTGTCGGAGCCGACGAGCAACCAGTTCGTGCCGGGGGTGTCGCCGACGCGCCCGTCGTAGTCGGCGAGCGCATCGACGCGCGCGAGCTTGCCGTCGAGGTAGATCATGCTCGCACCCATCGCGACGACGAGCACGACCAGGACGATCGCGAGTCGCCGCAGGATGCGCCGGGCACCGAGCGGACGTCGCGGTGCCGGCCGTGAAGGCGGTGCTGCGGGACGTCGCGGGGGTCCGGGCGGCGGTGTGTTCCCGCGCGGCGGGCGACGGTTCGGGGCGGGTTCGGCGAACCGTTCGGGTCGCTGCGTCGGTGCCCAGTCGCGTCGTTGCTGCGGAAGCGGTTGCTGCCGGTCCTGCCTCGGAGCAGGCCGGTAGTTCGGCGCGGGCGCCTGCGACCACGCCTGCGGTGACTGCGGCCGTCCGTCGCGCCGCAGCACCTGGGTGCCCTCGGGGGACGGCGGGGGAGCGCCCCGGCGCTGTGACGGAGGCGGTCCGGCGGGTCGTTGTGGCGGTACCCCGCGCTGCGGGTTCGGCGGTACAGCCCGCCGGGGAGGAGGGCCCTGCGGGAGAGGTCCCTGCGGAGGCCGCGGCCGGTTCCGAGGGTCGCGAGGGTCGCCGTTCACCCGGACAACTCTACGTTCAGGGCAGCCAGGAGACGTGGCCCCTCAGTGCTTGGTAGCCCACGAAGGCGATGGTGTCGATGAGCGCGTGGGCGATCACGAGCGGCCACAACCGGCCGCTTCGTTGCCAGTAGCGCCCGAAGACCAGGCCCATGACGACGTTGCCGAACCCGCCGCCGATGCCCTGGTAGAGGTGGTAGCTGCCGCGCAGCAGGGCGGAGGCGAGCAACGACGAATTCTCCGACCAGCCGAGCTGCCGCAGACGGGTGAGGAGATAGGCGACGACCAGGATCTCCTCCGCCCCGGAGTTGGCGATCGCCCACAGCACCTCGGTGGGCAGTCGCCACCAGTAGTCCTCGAGCAGGCTCGGCGCGACCGTCAGGTTCAGGCCGGCGGCCCGCGCCACCAGGTACAGCGCCAGTCCGGGGAGTCCGATCAGGGCGGCCAGTCCCACCCCGGGCAGCACGTCCCGGCGCAGGCCGGGTCGGGCGAGGCCCGCGAGTCGCGGTCCGACACCGCTGCGCCAGAGCAGGTACAGGCCGAGGGCACCCCAGGCGAGCAGGCGCACGATGCCGAGGAGTTGGCGAGCGAGATCGATGAACCCCTGCGACGAGCGTGGCGTGTTCAGGGCGACGGTCTGATCCGACAGCGGTTCCGGTGCCAGTGCCGCCTCGGCCAGCGACAGGATCGACGAGATCCCGCTCAGGCCGAAGGTGACGAGCAGGACGATGGTGATCTCGATCCACAGCGCGCGACGCTCGGTGGGGTCGAGGGGCGGCTCGGGATTGCGGGATGCGGGCCGCAGCCAGTCGCGGAGGGTCGTCACCGGAGCGATTGTGCCGGACCGTGGGCGTTCGGGTCCTCCGCCGCGGGGAGGCGATCCACCGGTTGTCGGTGATGTGTCCAATTTGACAGCGGTCCTTGTGACCCATCACACTTCAACACGCCCGACCGATCGATCGCTCGGGTGCGGATAGGGGCCTGTGGGCCGAGGGGAAGTCTGCGACCCGGAAGTAGGGACATGAACATCGAAACACCTGAGAAGAATCCAGCTGCAACAACTTCGGTGACTCTCGCATCGAAGAAGAAGTCTCTTCTCGCCAGCTCCGTGGGCAACATCCTCGAGTGGTACGAGTGGAGCGCCTACGCGGTGTTCGCTCCGTTCATCGCCGCGGCGATGTTCAACAGCGACAATCCGGTCTCGGCGCTGCTGTCCACGCTCGCGGTCTTCGCCGTCGGATTCCTGATGCGACCGCTCGGCGGCATCGTGTTCGGCCGTATCGCCGACAAGCGCGGCCGTAAGTTCGTGCTCGTCACGACCATGCTCATGATGGCCGGCGGCAGCCTCGTCATCGGGCTCATGCCCACCTACTCGTCGATCGGCGTGTGGGCGTCGGTGCTCCTGCTGTTCGCCCGCGTGGTGCAGGGCTTCGCGCACGGTGGCGAGTCGGCGACCGCCTACTCGTACGTCAGCGAGATCGCGCCGCCGCATCGTCGCGGCATGTGGGGCAGCGTCGCCTTCGTCGCGATCTTCGGTGGTTCCGTGCTGGCGTACACGATCGGCGGAGCGGTCACCTCGACGCTCTCCGAGAGCGCCGTGGGCGAGTGGGGATGGCGCGTGCCGTTCCTCCTCGGCTTCTTCCTGGCACTGTTCGCTCTCTACCTGCGACGCAGCATGGAGGAGAGCGAGGTCTTCGACCAGCAGGAGACCCGGGTCGACGAACCGCGCATTCCGCGCAAGGTGGTCGTGCGCGCGATCCTGCTGATGATCGGCATGACCTCGGGTGTCACGGCAGCGCACTACACGTGGACCTCGTACGTTTCGACGTACGCGATCACGCAGAAGGGCATGGACGCCGACACCGCCTACTGGATGCTCGTCATCGCCCAGGTCATCGCTCTGGTCTCGCTGCCCTTCTGGGGTCGGCTCTCCGACCGGATCGGCCGGCGCCCGATGCTCGGTGGGTTCGCGGTCCTCATGTTCGCGCTGCAGATCCCGTTGACGTCGATGATCACGTCGGCCGGGTGGACGCTGCTCGTGTCGACCACCCTCGCCCTGCTCATCGTGTCGATCCCGGGTGCGATCCTGTCGTGCACCCTCTCGGAGAGCTTCCCGACCCGCCTGCGTACCCAGGCCATCGGGTTCGCGTACTCCTTCTCGGTGGCGGTCTTCGGCGGCACCGCGCCCTACCTGAACCAGCTGCTGACCAGTTGGGACATCGGCTGGATCTTCGGGGTCTACATCATGGCGCTGTGCGTCGCGACGGGCGTCGCCGCGTTGATCATGAAGGAGACGAAGGGTATCGACCTGCAGAAGGTCTGATCGTTCGGATGATCCCTGCCGCCGCGTACCGCTCAGGTGCGCGGCGGCAGTCCGTTGCGGAAGGGGCAGCCGACGAGCAGGCGCAGTGCGCGACCCAGAGCGGCGGGATCGTCGACCGGTTCGTGGAAGGGGATCCGCACGTCGTGGTCGTCGCCTTCGGACTCGACGCGCAGGCGCAGCCCGTAGCGGTCGAGGCCGAGGGGACGGATCCGTCCGCCGCGATGCGCGGGCGGGATGCGTCGCGCGATCTGCCGCACGATGTCGGCGTGGTCCTGTTCGAGGTGCTGGAGCCACTCGGTCTCGAGTGCGGCGAACGGGTCGGGTGCGGCGTCGAGGACGTCGGTGACGTCGACCGCCTCGGCCCCGGTGGTGTCGGCGGCGACGACGGAGTCGAGCGTCAGGCACAGCAGTTCGGAGCGGTGTCCGACGTCGAGGAGTTCGGGGTGCGGGAGGATCTCCGCGATCTCGGCGGCGAGCCGGCGCGGATGCTCCACGGGACGCAGGGTGCCGCTGAGCCAGATGAGCGACCGCACCGGATTGCGCAGGGCGATCGGGGAGTGGTCGGTGAGCTCGAGCATCGCGGGGATGCCTGCGCTGCCGGCCTGCCAGGCGAGTGCGACGGGGAGGCTGTCCTCGGCGACGACCACCGCGACCTGCCCGTCGTCGAGCAGATGGTGGACCGAGGTGGGGAGCGGGTCGCAGCCGTCGATCGCGAGCTGCGTCGTGTCGGCACGGATGAGGGCGGTGCGTACGCGTTCGGCCGTGGTCGGCGCGGGGATGACGGATGTGGTGGTCTGCATGCCAACCCTCCTTCTCGATGTAGGTGAGGCAAACCTAAGTGATTGTGATCGCGGTCGCAAGTGGTCCGTCGGTAGCCTGGATCGGTGCCGATCCCACTTCCCCTCGGAATGCCGCCGTCCCGCGACGAGCCCCGCGGACTGCTCGACGCCCTGCTCACGCACCGGCACGACAGCCTCACCGACGCCCTCGCCGCGACCGGCCGCATGCTCGCCCCGCCCGTCGTCCCGGCCGCTGCCGTCACCGGATCGCCGACCCGCGAGCTCGTCGTCGAACTCGACGCCTCGGCCGAACTGCCCTCGCCCGCCGGGTGGCGTCCGGTCCGGTACCAGGTCGACTGCGCGGCCGAGGAGCTCGAGGACGTCCTCGCGATCACCGCGCCGGCACCCCTGGTGGTCTATCCGCACGTGCCCGACGCCGCGCTCGCCGACGCCGCTCGCGCGCTCACCGAGGCCGGTCACATCCCCGGCCTGACCGCAGGTCGCGGTGCCGACGCCGTCGCCGACTTCCTCTCCGTCCTCGCGCACGCCGACACCGGATACGCCGCCCGCGCGACCGGCACCGACGACGTCGTCGCGCTGCTCGCCGCCACCGTCGCGGCGCTGAGCGGTTTCGACGTCCGGGACGCCCTCGCGACTCCCGACGTGACCCGCCTCCGGCGGCTCGTGCCTGAGGCCGCTGCGGCGGTGCGGGAGATCCTGCTGGTCGTCGAGGTCGACGACACCGACACCGTCGTCCGGGAACTCGGGGCGCTCGACCTCACCACCGACTGACACGCGTCCGCCGCTCGGATGCGGTTCACGCAGAGTCCGCCTTCCGGTCACGACCGATGCGTAACCTCGTACACGTGCCACGTATCGCCTATTTCGGACCGTCGGGAACGTTCACCGAGATGGCCCTCGACCGCTTCGAGAGCCTCGGTGCGCTCGACGTGCTCGGCGACGGGTCAGCCGACGTCGAGCGCGTCTCGGCCGCCAGCCCGCCCGCTGCCCTGCAACTCCTGCGCGACGGGAAGGTCGACGGTGCCGTCGTCCCCATCGAGAGCTCCGTCGAGGGTTCGGTGCCGCCCACCATGGACGCACTGGCTCTCGGGCCGCGCCTGCAGATCGTGTCGGAGGTCGAACTCGACATCGCGTTCACGGTGGTCACCCGCGAAGGGATCACCCGCGATCGGGTCCGCACAATCGGCGCCTATCCGGTGGCGGCGGCGCAGGTGCGGCGCTGGATCGAGGACCACCTGCCCGACGCCGAGGTCGTGACCGCGGCCTCCAATGCGGGAGCCGCCGAGGACGTCGCGTCCGGCAAGGTCGACGCGGCGGTGTCCACGGCGCTCGCCGGGGAGCGGCTCGGCCTGTCCGTCCTCGCCGACAAGGTCGCCGACTTCGAGGGCGCCCGCACCCGCTTCGTGCTCATCACGCAGCCGCGGCCGGTACCGAAGCGCACCGGTGTCGACCGCACCTCGGTGGTGCTTCAGCTCCCCAACGAGCCCGGCTCGCTGGTGCGTGCCATCACCGAGTTCTCCACGCGCGGAATCGATTTGTCGCGCATCGAGTCCCGGCCGACACGCAGGGAATACGGCACCTACTTCTTCCACTTGGACTGTGTGGGTCACATCGACGACGCGCTGGTCGCCGAGGCGCTGCAGGGACTGCACCGCTTCGCGCAGGTGCGCTTCCTCGGATCGTGGCCCGCTGTGTCCGAACACGGTGTCCCACCCGTGTCGGACGACGAGGATGCGCGGTGGCTCGACCGGCTGCGGCGCGGAGAGGACTGACGGTGAGCGGCAGATTGATCCTGGCCCGGCACGGCCAGACGGTGGCGAACGTCGCCCGGAGGCTCGACACGAAACTCCCCGGGGCGGAGCTCACCGAGCTCGGTGTCGAACAGGCCCGCACGCTCGGGAAGAACCTCGTCGAGCGGACGCCGTCGCTGCTCGTCGCATCGCAGGCACTCCGCGCTCAGCAGACGGCCGAGCACGCGGCACCGGCAGTGTCGCTCGAGGCGGTCGTCCGCGAGGGCGTGCACGAAGTGCAGGTCGGCGAACTCGAGGACCGCAGCGACGAGGAGTCGCACAAGTTGTTCATGAAGGTCTACGAGGAATGGCACAACGGCGACCTGCGGGCCCGGGTCCCGGGCGGTGAGTCGGCGCTCGACGTGCTCGACCGGTATCTGCCCGTCCTCGACTCGCTGCGCAGCGACTATCTCGATACCGGTTCGGGCGACGTCGTGGTCGTCAGTCACGGTGCCGCCATCCGCCTCGTCGCCGCCTATCTCGGGAAGGTGCCGTCCGGCTTCGCCATCACCAACCACCTGGCCAACACCGAGACGGTCGAGTTGGTGCCGGTGGCCGGTGGTGGCTGGGAGTGCGCGCGCTGGGGAACCTTCCTCGCGCCCTTCCACGACACGGCGCGCGGTGGTGCCGACGACCCGATGGGGTGATGCCGACGACCCGATGGGGTGATACCGCCCACCTTCCGATCCTTCGAGCGCAAAACATACGGGTATCCTCGGGGCGTCCGTATGAAGTAGCGATCGGTAGGTAGGTGCGGTTTCATGGGTGCTTCGAGCGACGGGGCCGACACCCTCACCAACGGTGAGGCGATCCCGGACTGGCGCATCCTCGAGCCGATGCAGCTCAGTCCCATCCTCACCGCCGCCCTCGACGCGTTCTACGAGACCGGCTTCCACGGCACCTCGGTGCGGGAGATCGCGCGCCGCGTCGGCGTCACCGTCCCGGCGCTCTACTACCACCACGAGAACAAGGAAGGGCTGCTCATCGCCCTTCTCGAGCTCTCGACCAGCGACGTGCTCTCCCGGGCTCACGCCGCCGCCGAGGACGCCGACGGCGACCCGGTGCGCAGGCTGTCGAACGTCATCGAGGCGATCGTGCTGCGCATGACCCTGCGGGCCCGCCTCGCCGCGCTCGAGGGTGAGGCCCGCTACCTGAGCCCCGAGAACCGCCAGCGCTACCGCGCGGTGCGCAAGGGCGTCGAGCAGCTGGTGCGCCAGATCGTCGAGGAGGGCGTCGCCGCGGGCGTGTTCGACGTGGACGATCCCGCCGAGACCACCCGTGCCCTGCTCGGCATGTGCCAGTCGATCCCGCGCTGGTACCACGCCGAGGGCACGCTCAGCCCCGAGGCCGTCGCGCAGAAGTACGTGGGCATCGCTCTCAAGACCGTCGGGGTCTGACGGCCGGATTCGGTGTCGATCGAAGTTCAGCGGCGGTCGAACCAGGTGACCTGCGTGCCGTTGCTGAACTCCTCGCGCGCGGTGACGTCGAATCGCGTGGGGACGAAGTTGCCCGACAGTGCCGGGATGCCGTCGCCCGCGATCACCGGATAGCTCTTGAAGATCAGCCGGTCGATCTCGTCGACCAGCTGCCCTGCGATGTTGCCGCCACCGCAGAGCCAGATGTCGAGCCCCTCTTCCGCCTTCAGCTTTCGGACCAGCTCGACCGGGTCGGTGTCGACGATCCGGACCTGCGGATCGTCGACCGGCGCGAGAGTGCGGGACACGACGTACTGCTGCATGTGGCTGTACGGGCTCGTGAGTCCCAGCGAGAGACCGGGTTCGTAGGCACCGCGCCCCATGATCACCGTGTCCCATTCCTTGTTCGGCGTGTCGACCGGCATACCGATCTGTTCGCGGAGCGCGGTGGGAACGGCTTCGGGATATCTCGCGCTCATCGCCGCGGTCATGTCGTCGCAGATCGGATAGAAGTCGTACTCCCCGTTCGGGCCGGCGATGTAGCCGTCGAGGGTCACTGCCACGTAGTAGACGAGCTTTCGCATCTTCGACCACCATTCGTAGTACTATGATTGAAGTGGTTTGAACGTAGTACTACACATGGAGTGGTGTCAAGTGGTTCGCACGAATCCGGAACGGCGACAGGCCTTGTTGGATGCCTCGATCGAGGTGCTGGCGCGCGACGGTGCGCGAGGGCTGACCTTCCGCGCGGTGGACAAGGAGGCCGGGGTCCCGACGGGGACGGCGTCGAACTATTTCGCCAACCGCGACGACCTGCTCGTCCAGGTGGGGCACCGCTACTACGAGCGGCTCCTGCCCGCCGACGAGGTCATGGCACAGTCGCAGGCGCCGCAGACCCGCGAATCCATGATCGAACTGATGACGGAGGTCGTCGACCGGCTCATCCGGTTCCGCGCCGGCTACCTCGCGCTCCTCGAACTACGCCTCGAAGCCACCCGGCGACCCGAACTGCAGGCCCTGCTCACCGAGCGGGTGCGCGCCGACCTGGATTTCAACATCGCCAACTACCGGCACTCCGGTCTGCCGGGCGGCGAGGACGCCGTCGTGCTGCTCTATCTCTCATTGAACTGGCTGGTGCTCGACCGGATCACCCTCCCCGGGATCGTCGACGAGGACCGTGTCGCCGAACTGGTGCGGGCGGCCGTCGAACGCGTGATCCCCCACGCCTGAAACGACTTCGGTGGATCCGACCCCGCTCAGCGGGGCCGGATCCACCGACATCGTCGACGGCTCAGCGACGGAAGTTCGCGGTGCGCTTCTCCTGGAAGGCCGTCACACCCTCGGTGAAGTCGGCGCTGCCGAGCAGGACGAGCTGCCCTTCGCGCTCGCGGGCGAAGGCGTGGTCGAGTTCGGTGAGCGTCGCGTCGTTGATCGCGTTCTTCGTCGAGGCGAAGGCGGTCGACGGGCCGTCGGCGAGTCGCTGCACGAGAGTCTCCACGGCACCGTCGAAGTCGTCGTCCGCGTAGACGTCCGCGATGAGACCGGAGGCCAGGGCCTCACCGGCCGGAAGTCGCTCGGCCAGCAGGGCCATCTTCAGCGCCCGTGCACGACCGATCGACGCGGCGACGAGCGCGGACGCACCGCCGTCCGGCATCAGACCGACCCGGGTGAAGGCCAGCAGGAAGTATCCCGACTCCTTCGCGACGGTGAGATCGCATGCGAGAGCGAGCGATACGCCGACGCCCGCGGCCGCGCCGTTGACCGCTCCGACGACCGGCCGGGGGAACGCCCGGATCGCGGCCACCGCGCGGTTGGCGGCGTCGATCGTGTCGGCGGAGGGCGGTGCGCTCAGGTCACGTCCGGAGAGGTCGGCGCCCGAACAGAACGCGCGACCGACGCCGGTGAGCACCGCGACCCGCACGGAGGCGTCGTCGGCGTACTTCTCGAAGGCGTCGGCGATCGCGTCGAGCGTCTCGGTCTTCACGGCGTTCATCCGCGTGGGACGGTTCAGGGTGACGCGCAGGACGCCGTCGTCGACGGTCGTGTCGACACCGGGCAGGTCGTCGGTCATGGCTGTTCTCCTAGGGTCGGGACGTCAGGTCGAGCGCGACCTTGCCGGTTGCGGAACGGTTCTCGAGCGAACGCAGTGCCGCCGGAGCCTCGTCGAGGGGATGGAGGGTGGGCTCGGGAACGACGAGCGTCCCGTCGCGCAGCAGCGGTTCGAGTGCGGCCCACTGCCGCGCCGGGTAGCCGGGGTCGGTACGGAGATACTCGCCCCACCCGGCGCCGACGACCGAGATGTTCTTGAGCAGAAGGCGATTGACCTTCACGGTGGGGATGCTGCCGCCGGTGAACCCGAGGACGACCGCACGCCCACCCGGAGCGAGGCTGCGCAGGCTGTCGGTGAAGCGGTCGCCGCCCACGGGATCGAGCACGATGTCCGCCCCGCGCCCACCGGTCAATTCGAGGACACGGTCCTTGAACCCCTCGGCGAGGACGGTGTGGGTCGCGCGGTTGGCCTTGGCCACCGCGGCCTTCTCCTCGGTGCTCACCACCGCGATCGTCTCGAGGCCGAGCGCCGCCGCGACCTGCAGTGACGCCACTCCGAGACCACCCGCCGCGCCGTGGACGAGGACGGTCTCGCCGGCCCGGTACCGGGCGCGCTCGTCGAGCGCGAAGTGTGCGGTGAAGTAGTTCATGAGCATCCCGGCGCCCGCGGTCAGGGACACGCTGTCGGGCAGCGGGAAGACCAGTTCGCGCGGCAGTGCGACGGTCTGCTGCCACGATCCGTCGATGGACAGCACGGCGACGCGCTGTCCGGCGGTGAGGCCGCTGCCCTCGGGTGCGCTGCGGACGATGCCTGCTCCTTCGGCGCCGAGTACGCACGGCAGCGGCCGGACCATCTGGTAGCCGCCGGTCGTCTGCAGCAGGTCGGGAAAGGACACGCCGGAGGCGTGCAGGTCGACGAGGACGAGCGAATCGCCCGCCTCGGGTTCGGGGATGTCGGTCACGCGGACGGCGTCGGGGCCGGCGTGTTCGGTCAATTGCGCTGCGCGCACGGGCGTCTCCTCGACTCGGGTCGTGATCCATCACTATCAGAGTCGCTTAGCGTGCGCTAGCTCTCAGAGACCATTGACCGAGCGTTAAGTCCGTGGTAGAGCTTTTAGCGATCGATAAGTACGCCGCTGGGAACGTCTCCGGCCCGCACGCTGCACTTTCGAAAGGATCGTCATGACCAACGCTGTCATCGTCGACGTCGTCCGTACCGCTGTCGGTAAGGGCAAGCCGGGTGGCGCCCTGTCCGGCACCCACCCCGTCGAACTCCTCGCTCACGTCCTGCGCTCGCTCGTCGAGCGCAACGGCATCGACCCCGCGCAGGTCGACGACGTGATCGGCGGCTGCGTCGCCCAGGTCGGCGAGCAGTCCCTCAACATCTCGCGCACCGCGCTCCTCGCCGCCGGCTTCCCCGAGTCGGTGCCCGCGACCACCATCGACCGCCAGTGCGGGTCGAGCCAGCAGGCCGCGCACTTCGCCGCGCAGGGCGTCATCGCCGGTGCCTACGACCTGGTCATCGCGTGTGGTGTCGAGTCGATGAGCCGCATCCCGATGGGCACCGCCACCCTCGGCAAGGACACCCACGGCCCGAGCGTGCGTGCCCGCTACCCCGAGGGCCTGGTCAACCAGGGCATCTCCGCCGAGCTCATCGCCGCGAAGTGGAAGTTCGACCGCGACGCCCTCGACGCCTACTCCGCGCAGTCGCACCAGCGTGCCGCTGCCGCCTACGAGGCCGGATACTTCGACAAGGAGATCGTCCCGATCACCGTCGAGAACGCCGCGGGCGAACAGGTGCAGCACACCGTCGACGAGACGCTGCGCGCCTCCACCACCGCCGAGGGTCTCGCCGGCCTCAAGCCCTCCTTCTACACCGAGGAGTACGCGGCCCGCTTCCCCGAGGCGCAGTGGGTCATCACCCCCGGCAACTCGTCGCCGCTCACCGACGGCGCGTCGGCCGCGCTCATCATGAGCGAGGAGATGGCGAACAAGCTGGGCCTGACCCCGCGCGCCCGCTTCCACTCGTTCTCCGTCGCCGGCGACGACCCGGTCTTCATGCTCACCGCCCCGATCCCGGCCACGCAGAAGGTGCTTGCCCGCGCGGGTCTGGGCATCGACGACATCGACGCCTACGAGGTCAACGAGGCGTTCGCGCCCGTGCCGCTCGCCTGGGCCCACGAACTCGGTGCCGACCCGGCCAAGCTCAACCCGTGGGGTGGCGCGATCGCGCTCGGCCATGCGCTCGGGTCGTCGGGTACCCGCCTGCTGTCGACCCTCGTCAACCACCTCGAGGCCACCGGCGGTCGCTACGGCCTGCAGACCATGTGCGAGGGCGCGGGCATGGCCAACGCCACGATCATCGAACGTCTCTGACGTCGACGACGTACCGAAAAGCTCCGAACCACAACCACTCTCGAAAGGGTAATCAATGATCGTCAACGACAGCGTCGCCGTCGTCACCGGTGGTGCCTCCGGCCTCGGTCTCGCCACCGTCAAGGCCCTCCTGAACGACGGCGCGCAGATCGTCATCATCGATCTGCCGTCGTCCAACGGTGAGACCATCGCCAAGGAGCTCGGCGACCGCGTCCGCTTCGTCGCCGCCGACGTCACCGACGAGGCCGCCGTCACCGAGGCCCTCGACGTCGCCGAGTCGCTCGGACCCGTGCGTGTCGCGGTGAACTGCGCCGGCATCGGCAACGCGATCAAGACCGTCAGCAAGAAGGGCGCCTTCCCGCTCGACGCGTTCAAGAAGGTCGTCGACGTCAACCTCTTCGGCACGTTCAACGTCATCCGTCTCGCCGCCGAGCGCATCGCCAAGACCGAGCCGATCGACGGCGAGCGCGGCGTCATCATCAACACCGCCTCCGTCGCCGCCTTCGACGGCCAGATCGGCCAGGCCGCCTACTCGGCGTCCAAGGGTGGCGTCGTCGGCATGACCCTGCCGATCGCTCGCGACCTCGCGTCGCTGCTCATCCGCGTCGTCACCATCGCGCCGGGCCTGTTCAAGACCCCGCTGCTCGGCTCGCTGCCGGAGGAGGCCCAGGCCTCGCTCGGTGCACAGGTTCCGCACCCGGCCCGCCTCGGCGATCCGTCCGAGTACGGTGCCCTCGCCGCCCACATCGTCTCCAACCCGATGCTCAACGGCGAGGTCATCCGCCTCGACGGCGCGATCCGAATGGCTCCGCGCTGACCCGAGCACCGACTGTGAGAGGAGGGGGTCGATGACCCCGGCATACGAGGCCGAGGAATCCGACACGCCCCACGCGGACGTGCAGTCCGCGGACTGGCGGGAGTTCCAGCCTCTGGGGCTCGACCCCATCCTCGAACACGCCCTGGAAGCGTTCAGCGAGAACGGCTTCCACGGCACCACCGTCCGCGACCTGGCCCGCCGGGTCGGCGTGACGGTGCCCGCGCTGTACTACCACTACGAGAACAAGGAAGCCGTTCTCGTCACGCTGCTCGACGCCGCCGTCCTCGACCTCATCGACCGTGTCTCGGCCGCGGTCGCGGACGGCGGCGACGACCCGGTCGCCCGCTTCGTCAACGCCGTCGAGGCGATCGTGCTGAACATGACCCATCGCGCACAGCGTTCGGGCCTGGATTCCGAAGTGCGCCACATCTCCCCGGAGAACCGCCGTACCTACGCCGCGACCCGCAAACGTCTCGAGCTGATGATGCTCGACCTGGTGCGCGAAGGCGTCGACCAGCAGGTGTTCGACGTCGACGACGTCGAGGAGGCCGTGCGTGCTCTCCTCGGGATGTTCCAGTCCATCGTCCGCTGGTACCAGCTCGACGGTCCCCTCACTCCCGCTCAGGTCGCGCAGCGCTACATCGTGATCGCACTGCGGATCGTCGGTCATCGTCCGACCGCCTGAGAGCCTTTCGAACCGCCTCCACTGCAAGGAGTCCATGCCGTGCTGACCACCGCCTTCACCGAAACCTTCGGCGTCCGCCATCCCATCGTGCAGGGAGGGATGCAGTGGGTCGGCCGCGCCGAACTCGTCGCCGCGGTCGCCAACGCCGGCGCACTCGGCATGATCACCGCTCTGACGCAGCCGACCCCCGAGGATCTGGCGAAGGAGATCGAGCGCACCCGCGAACTCACCGACCAGCCGTTCGGCGTCAACCTCACGATCCTGCCGGCGATCGACCCGCCGCCCTACGAGGAGTACCGCCAGGTCATCATCGACTCGGGCGTGAAGATCGTCGAGACGGCCGGATCGAATCCCGCGCCGCACCTGCCCGACTTCCACGCCGCCGGGATCAAGGTGCTGCACAAGTGCACCAGCGTCCGGCACGCCGTCAAGGCACAGGACATCGGTGTCGACGGCATCAGCATCGACGGTTTCGAATGCGCCGGGCACCCCGGTGAGGACGACGTCCCCGGCCTCGTGCTCATCGCCGCCGCAGCCGAGAAGATCACCATCCCGATGATCGCCTCCGGCGGATTCGGTGACGGTCGCGGTCTCGTCGCGGCGCTGGCACTGGGCGCCGACGGCATCAACATGGGCACCCGGTTCATGTGCACCGAGGAATCGCCGATCCACCGCAACATCAAGGAAGCCATCGTCGCGGCGGACGAGACCGACACCGAACTCATCTTCCGTCCGTTGCGCAACACTTCGCGCGTCGCCAGCAACACCGTCAGCCGCGAGGTCGTCGAGATCCTCGACCGCGGAGGGCAGTTCGAGGACGTGCGCGAACTCGTCGCCGGTGCCCGCGGTCGCCTCGTCTACGAGAACGGCGACCCTGAGGCCGGCATCTGGACGGTCGGCACCGTCCAGGGAATCATCCACGACATCCCCACCGCGGGAGAACTCGTCGAGCGCATCGTCGCCGACGCCGAGAGCCTCATCGCGGAGCGTCTGAGCGGCATGATGTCGCGCGTGAACGCCTAGGAGAAGCCATGAAACGCAACCATTTCGACGACGACCACGAGGCGTACCGGGAGACCGTGCGCGAGTTCCTCGCCCGCGAGATCGAACCGAACTACGAGCGGTGGGAGGAGGAGCGCCTCGTCGACCGGTCGGCGTGGATCGCCGCGGGCAAGTCCGGCATCGTCGGCCTCGGCGTACCCGAGGAGTTCGGCGGTTCGGGCGTGACCGACTACCGCTTCCGGCACATCGTGCAGGAGGAGATCGCGCGCACCGGCACGACCTCCTTCGGCGCGGGACTCGCACTGCAGGACGACATCGCGATCCCGTACATCCTCCATCTCGGCACGGAGGAGCAGAAGGCGCGCTGGTTGCCGGCACTGGCCACCGGCGAACGAATCGGCGCGATCGCCATGACCGAACCGGGCGCCGGATCCGACCTGCAGGGTGTGAAGACCACCGCCGTGCGCGACGGCGACGAGTGGGTGATCAACGGCCAGAAGACCTTCATCACCAACGGAATCCACTCCGATCTCGTCATCGTGGTGTGCCGCACCGACCCGAGTGCGGGGTCGAAGGGCTTCTCGCTCATCGTCGTCGAGCGCGACACCCCCGGTTTCAGCCGGGGCCGCAAGCTCCACAAGGTCGGTCTCGCCGCGCAGGACACCGCCGAGCTGAGCTTCGAGGACGCCCGCGTCCCCGCCGGGAACCTCCTCGGCACCGAGGGGCGCGGCTTCGTGCACCTGATGGAGAACCTCGCGCTCGAACGCATCGGCATCGCCGTCAGCGCCATCACCTCCGCGCGGGCCGCCTACGAGTGGACCGCGCAGTACGTCTTCGAGCGCAAGGCATTCGGCAAGCCCATCGGCGACCTGCAGAACACCCGGTTCGCGCTCGCCGAGATGCTCACCGAGATCGAGATCACCGAGTCGCACGTCGACCGGTGCGTCCTCGCCCTCAACGCCGGGGAGCTGACTCCCGTGGATGCGTCGAAGGCGAAATGGTGGGCGACCGAATTGCAGAAGCGCGTCGTCGACCGCTGCGTGCAGCTGCACGGCGGGTACGGCTACATGATGGAGTACCCGATCGGGCGCGCCTACGTCGATGCACGCATCCAGACGATCTACGGTGGCACCTCGGAGATCATGAAGGAGATCATCGGCCGCGACATCGCTGCCGGGTACGCGTAATCGTTTCAGGGAAGAGGGATCCGATGTTCGACCTCACAGGCAGGCGCGCTCTCGTCACGGGTGGTTCCGCGGGGATCGGTCTCGGCATGGCCCGGGGCCTCGCCCGTGCCGGCGCCGACGTCACTCTGTGGGGCCGGAGCGAGGACAAACTCGCGAAGGCCGCGGCCGACATCGGGCGGTTCGCCGGCCGCGTGGCCACCCGCGCGGTCGACGTCTCCGACGAGCAGGCCGTGACCGACGGTGTCGCGGCGCTCGTCGACGACTTCGGTGGGCTCGACATCGTCGTGGTCAACGCCGGCATCGGATCGTCGCTGCAGAAGTTCCACGAGTCGACGACCGAGCGGTACCGCGACGTCATGGCCACGAACGTCGACGGTGCGTTCTTCACGATGCGGGAGACCTCGCGTGTGCTCGTCGAGCAGGGCGCCGGGGGTTCGATGATCGTCACGTCGAGCCTCGGTGCGCTGCAGGGCGCCGGACGCAACCAGCCGTACGCGGCGAGCAAGGCCGCGGTACTCGCGCTCGCGAACGGCTGTGCCGTCGAGTTCGCGCGTCACCGGATCAGGGTCAACAGCGTGCTGCCGGGCTGGATCGCCACCGACATGACAGGTCCGCTGCAGGAATCCGACGCCTTCAACTCGAACGTCATCGGCCGCGTGCCGCTCGGCAGGTGGGGCACCCCGGAGGATTTCGAAGGCATCGCCGTCTATCTCGCGAGCGATGCGTCGTCCTTCCAGACGGGCAGCACGACGCTCATCGACGGTGGTTACAGCATGTTCTGACCGGTCCTAGGATGGTCCGGTGAACCAGCATCCCGCGATTCGTGACCGTGTGATCAGAGTGAGCGCCGTCGTTCTCCGCAACGCCGCCGGTGAGGTGCTCACCGTGCGGAAGCGGAACACGTCGCGGTTCATGCTGCCCGGAGGCAAGCCGGATCCGGGGGAGACCCCGGCCGAGACCGCCGTGCGCGAGTGCGCCGAGGAACTGGGCGCCGAACTGGATCTGTCGTCGTTGCGTCTCGTCGGGGTCTTCGACGCCGAGGCCGCCAACGAGCCCGGTTACCGGCTCGAAGGAACCGTCTACGAACACCCGCTCGTGGAAGTCGCCGGTGCCGCCGCGGAGATCGCGGAGACGCGCTGGCTCGACCCGGCCGCCCTTCCGCTCCCCGGCGATCTCGCGCCGCTGCTCGAGCACCACGTCCTTCCCGCTCTCGCGTCGGCCTCCCGATAATCCTGTTTTCACAGAGGTATTGCGCAGTTCTCATCCATGGGGAAATGTGGTGAGGGCAGTCACATCGCACATCACGGAAGGTCTCCCATGGCGCTCACCGCTCTGCTCGAACTCGAATTCAAGGCCGACTCCCTCGACGACGCGAAGAAGGTCATGACCCGCGTGCTCGACGAGACGCGACAGTTCGACGGATGCGACGGCATCGAGATCCTCGTGGATCAGAAGGACGAGGCCCGCTGGGTGGTCGTGGAGAAGTGGCGCTCGGCCGAGCACGACGCCGCCTACCGCAAGTTCCGCGCCGGCGAGGGCGCCATCACCGACCTCGGACCCCTCCTGGCGGGAGCACCGAAGCTCGAGCACTTCACCACCCTCTGAGTCCCCACCGGAGCGCGGGCGGAGTCGGTCGTCACCCGGCGGAACGCGGACGGTAGGGTGACCCCCGGGGCGGACGTGTGCCGTTTGCCTCGAAGTGACATCGACTGTGGAGGTAACCGGGCATGTTGGAACTCTTCGGCGTCATCGTCGTGTGGCTCACCGTGGCCGTCGTCGCTGTCGGAACCGTCATCATGTTCGTCGTTTCGACGCTCAGCCCGCACTTCGGTCAGCGCAAGGCCAAGGGACCCCGCCTCGACAAGGCGACCGCGGCCCGCAACAAGTAGCACCCGGTACCGATCGCGAAGAGCGCCTCAGCCCCAGCCCAGCTGGTGGAGGCGCTCTTCGTTGATTCCGAAATAGTGCGCGATCTCGTGGACGACGGTGACGAGTACCTCGTGCACGACGTCGTCGTCGCTCTCGCAGATGTCGAGGATCGCGTCGCGGTAGATCGTGATCGTGTCCGGTAGCGATCCCGCGTAGTGGCTGTCGCGCTCGGTCAGCGCGACGCCCTGATACAGACCCAGCAGGTCGGGTTCTTCCTCGTGGCGCGGCTCGACGAGGACCACGACGTTGTCGATCGCCCGCGCGAGTTCGCGGGGGATCTCGTCGAGCGCTTCCGAGACGAGCTCTTCGAAGTGCTCGTCCTCCATGTGTACCGGCACGTCACGACCCCGGCAGGGGAACGGCGCCCGGCAACGGCGTCGGCAGCGACCGGCCTTCCGGCACGGGCGGCGGCGGCACGGGCGGCTGGCCGTCGATGAGGATGTCGCCCTTGGCGCTGCCGGTGATCGACGAGAAGCCGCCTCCCTCGACCTGCTTGCCGATCGAGCAGTTCACCTTGCGGCTGCCCGCGAGCCAGCTGTCGTAGTCGAGGTTGTCCCAGAACAGCGTGAGGGTCTTGTTGCGCAGGGCCTCGGGGTCGCCGAGGTACTCGTCGACCAGGCGCGTGCAGGTCTCCTCGAGATAGCCGTCCTGGTCCTCGATGCTCGGCAGCCCGCCGGGGAACTGCCCACCGAGGTCGACGACCGCGACGACCTCGAAGGCGTGCGGCTTGGAACACTCCACCGGGTCGGCAGGCACACCGTTGTTGATGCCGATGCAGACACCGACGTCCCAGGCCCGCGACTGGTCCTGATCGGCGACCCGGCCCTTGATGGGCAGCAGGTTGCCGGTGGTCGACGAGAACTGCAGACCGCACCGCAGCGTGCGCTCGCCGGCCGCCCAGCCCGCCTCGCCGGGGTTGATGAGGCCGATGCTGAACTTGCCGTGCGGGTCGAACCGGCCGTCGAGATAGTCCATCGCGGCGGGTGCGCACTGCTCGTCGCGCAGCTCGGTGAAACGCGTGACCGACGGGAAGCGTGATCCCGGTCCCCATTCGGTGCCGGGATACAGGCTCAGGTCGATGTCGGCGACCACCTCGAACAGATGCGTCTCGGCGCAGTCGACCTTCGTGAGGTCGCTCGCGTCGAGAGCACTCCAGGTCAGGCAATCGCCGGCGGTGGCAGTACCGAACGCTTCCCCCGCGACCGCGCCGGTCGTGCTGATGCCGGCGCCGGCGCTGTCGTCCCCGCCGTCGGCGCCCTGGAACCCCGCGACGACGAACGTCGCGATCGCCGCCAGGACGGCACCGGCCGCGACGAGCACGAGGGCGCGTCGGGTCAACCGCGCCGAGGGCGGGCGCCGGTCGGGCTTGGGCTTGTTGTCTTCGGCCATCACTTCCATCATGCCTGTTCGAGTGGACGCAGGTAGTTTCGGCTCATGGTCGACGACCCGATCGATCCCGAGATTCTCGAGATCGCCAAGCAGACCTTCGACGCCGCCCGCCAGGGAGACGTCGAGACCCTCACCGCGTACGTCGATGCCGGGGTGCCGGTGAACCTCACCAACGAGACCGGCGACACGCTGCTCATGCTGGCGTCCTACCACGGTCATGCCGAGGCCGTACAGGCCCTGGTCGAGCGGGGAGCCGACGTGAACCGGCTCAACGACCGCGGCCAGTCACCTCTCGCGGGTGCGGTCTTCAAGGGTGTCGAGGCAGTGGTGCGGGTGCTCGCCGAGGCCGGCGCCGACCCGCATCACGGGCACCCCACCGCGGAGGACACAGCGAAGATGTTCGGGCGCGACGACTACCTGGAACTCTGGCAGCGGTAGGCTTCGATTCCGTGATCGACCTCAAGTTCCTCCGCGAGAATCCCGACGCCGTCCGCGAGTCGCAGCGCATGCGGGGAGAGGACCCGGGCCTCGTCGACGTGCTGCTCGAGGCCGACGCCTCCCGTCGCGCCGCGGTCCTCGCAGGCGACAACGCACGCGCCGAGCAGAAGGCCCTGGGCAAGAAGGTCGGCAAGGCGTCCCCCGAGGAACGCCCCGCGCTGCTCGACGGCGCCAAGGAGCTGGCCGCGAAGGTCAAGGAACTCGAGGCCGAGCAGCACGCCGCGCAGGAGGCCTTCGATCGCGCGCACCTCGCGATCTCCAACGTCGTGCAGGACGGCGTGCCCGCCGGCGGCGAGGACGACTTCGTCACACTCGAGACCGTCGGCGAGCTGCCCACCTTCGACTTCGAACCGAAGGACCACCTCGCGCTCGGCGAGTCGCTCGGGCTCATCGACATGGAGCGCGGCGCCAAGGTCTCCGGTGCCCGGTTCTACTTCCTCACCGGTTACGGCGCGCTGCTGCAGCTGGGTCTGCTGCAGCTCGCCGCCCAGAAGGCCACCGCGAACGGGTTCACGATGATGATCCCGCCCGTGCTCGTGCGTCCCGAGGTCATGCAGGGCACCGGCTTCCTCGGCCAGCACGCCGACGAGGTGTACCGGCTCGAGGAGGACGACCTCTACCTCGTGGGCACCTCCGAGGTGCCGCTCGCGGGCTACCACTCGGGCGAGATCCTCGACCTGTCGAAGGGGCCGAAGCGCTACGCGGGCTGGTCGTCGTGCTTCCGTCGCGAGGCGGGCAGCTACGGTAAGGACACCCGCGGCATCATCCGCGTGCACCAGTTCGACAAGGTCGAGATGTTCGTCTACTGCCGGCCCGAGGAGGCCGCGGCGGAGCACGAGCGTCTGCTGGCCTGGGAGCGCGACATGCTCGCCGCCATCGACGTGCCGTACCGCGTCATCGACGTCGCCGCCGGAGATCTCGGGTCGTCGGCGTCCCGCAAGTTCGACTGCGAGGCGTGGGTGCCCACGCAGGAGCGCTACCGCGAGCTCACGTCGACGTCGAACTGCACCACCTTCCAGGCGCGTCGCCTCAACGTCCGGTACCGCGACGAGAACGGCAAGCCGCAGACCGCCGCGACCCTCAACGGCACGCTCGCGACCACCCGTTGGCTCGTGGCGCTGCTCGAGAACCATCAGCAGGCCGACGGTTCGGTGAAGGTGCCCGAGGCCCTCGTCCCGTTCGTGGGACGCGAGGTGCTCGAACCCGCCGGCTGATCTTCATCCGCTACAGAATCGGCTTCCCGCTACGGCAATTGCCGTAGCGGGAAGCCATTTTCGTAAGGGATGCAGTTGTCAGCGCAGGATCAGGCAGGTGGTCGAGCCCGTCGCGAGCAGGCGGCCCTCGGAGTCGCGGGCCTCGCCGCGCGCCGTCGCCGTGCGACGTCCGGTGTGCTCGCAGAAACCCTGCACACGGATGACGCCCTTACCGGTCTGCACCGGGCGGACGTAGCGCACCTGCAGGTCGAGGGTCGTGTACCCGACCCCGGCCTCGAGAGTGCTCGACACGCAGAAGCCCATCGCGGTGTCGAAGAGGGTGGCGAGCACGCCGCCGTGGATGCTGCCCACCGCGTTGGCGTGGAACTCCTGCGGCTCGAGGGTGACCTCGGCGAAGCCCTCGCCGGCATCGGTGACGGTGAAGCCGAGCGTGCGGGAGGTGGGGTGGTGCGGGATCGTCCCGTCGATCAGCCCGAGCAGGAAGTCGAGTCCGTGCATGTCGCGGTTGGCCGCCGACGTCGGTGCCGGGTCCTCCCACGTGTAGGTACGCTGCCGCTGCTGTTGCTCGTCCGTGCTCACGATGACCGACCGTATCCCACCTCCGGAGGGGTGACATGTGGAGCCGGGCGTGCCATTCTCGTTGCATGCGCCGTCGATGTTGATCCGATCCGGTGACCTCGCTGTCCGCGCGGGTGGTCGCGTACGCGTCCGTCCGTGAGTTCGTGCCGCTCTACGGCCTGTACGCGCTGCTGTTCGAGGATCACGGTCTCGACACCCGCTCGATCTCGTCGCTGTTCGTCCTGTGGTCCGTGGTTGCCTTCGTCTCCGAGGTGCCGTCGGGTGCGTGGGCCGACACCGTCTCCCGTCGCGGTCTGCTGTTCGGCAGCGGCGCCCTCCTCACCGCCGCGTTCACGACGTGGCTGATCTGGCCCGGTTACTGGGGGTTCGCGCTCGGTTTCGTCCTGTGGGGCATCAGCGAGTCGATGAAATCCGGCACCTTCGAGGCCCTCGTCTACGACGAACTCGCCGCGCGCGGGTGCGAACACCGGTACGCGGCGATCATGGGATACGCCAACGCGGGTGAGATGACGTGTGTCTTCGTCGCGATCCTCACGGCGGCACCGCTGTTCGAACTCGGTGGGTACGCGCTCGTGGGCTGGGTCTCGGTCGCGATCACCGTCGTCGACATCGCGCTCGTGGGAACGCTTCCGGCTGCACCGAAGGTGGAGGAGGCCGACGAGATCGCCGGCAGCGGCGACACCGTCCTCGTCCGCTACATGTCGTCGCTGCGGGCCGGCACGTCCGAGATCCGCACCGACCGGGCGGTGCGACGATCGGTCGTCCTCGCGGCCGCGCTGCTCGCCTGCCTTGCCTTCGACGAGTACTTCGCTCTCCTCGCACGCGAATCGGGAGCGGAGACCGGATTCGTGCCGGTGCTGGTCGCGCTGACGGCCGTCGGGCAGGTGGTCGGTGCCGCGACCGCCGGACGGACGGCGACGATGAGCGGCCGCACCATGGGTGCCGTCGTGATGGTCGGATCGGTACTGATCGCCGGTGGTGCCCTCGCGGGAGGGATCGCCGGGTTCACGGCGATCGGTGTGGGTTACGGCGCTCTGCACAACACGGCGATCGTCGCCGAGGCGCGCCTGCAGGACACGATGTCCGGTCGTGCCCGGGCGACCGTCTCGTCCGTCGTCGGCCTGACGAGCGAGGTGCTGTCGGTGGCGATCTTCGCCGCCTACGCGCTCGGCTCGCTGTGGTTGCCGATGGCGGTGCTGGTCGCGGTGACGGTGCTCCCACTGGTCGGGCTGGGCGTGGTCGCGCCGAGGCTGTTGCCCGCGGCGCGACCCGCCGCGACCGAACGGGAGCGGTGACTACCGGGTGCGGATCACAGCTTGGTGCTGCGCAGTTCGTGACCCTTCGACGTCTTGCAGCGGCCCGATTCGAGATCCCACTGCCAGCCGTGCAGGTTGCAGGTCAGCGTGGTGCCGTCGACGACACCGAACTTCGACAGGTCCGCCTTCAGGTGCGGGCAGCGACGCTGGATCTCGTAGCCGCCCAACTCGATCGACGCCGAGTCGTCGTGTGCCTCGGCGAACCAGCCGTCGGCGTACGCGATGCGCTCGTCGGTCAGGCACTTGAAGAAGGTGTAGAGGAACTCGTTGTATCCGCCGATGCGCCAGGCCGTGAACCGGGTGGACAGGAAGATCGTGTTGACCCAGTCGGGCTCGTCGTCGCGCAGCACCGTGCGCACGAGCTCGGGAGCGATGCGGAAACCGTAGCGGTACTTGCCTTCTCCCTCGATGGGTTCGCGCACGACGCGCTTCGGGAAGTCGAGCACCACGGTCTCGTCGCCCATCACCAGACCCACCGGATAACCGATGCCGTCGCAGATGAGATCGGACTGCGCCATGATCGGCTCGAACTTCGCCTTGAGCGCGGGCAGCAGCGGCTCGCCCTCGGCGGGCGCCCAGGCCGCCTTCTGCGCCGCGATCACCGGAGCGAAACGCTGCGCCATGTCCTCGATGTAGACGGCCTTGTTCGTGAAGATCGCCTCGACCTGCTCGTCGGGGATCGGGTGCGTGAGCGTCATGTGCTCGCTGCCCTTCAGATCCACCACCGAACCCGGGATCATGAGCAGACCGCCCTCGCGGCCGTGGATGCGCAGCTGCTCGAGGAAGACCTGCTGGTCGGGGAAGATGTTGCCCTCGTCGCCGTGGTCGTCGTTGAGGTCGCGCAGGTCGTCGTCGAGGAAGACCGGCGGACCGGCGGACGGCACGATCCACGTCGCGTCGACCTGGTCGATGTAGCTGCGGCAACGGTCCATGCCGCGCTGGCGCTTCTGCTTGCCGAAGTTGGCCTTGGTCTTCTTCGGGATGTCGTAGACCATCGGGTACCAGATGGCGCCCGAGTACTGCAGCAGGTGGATGTCGATCTTCCCGAACGCCTCGTGCATGACGTCCATGTCGATCGGCCGCGCGTCGTTCATGTTGAACACGGTCGACTCGCCGTCGGAGACGATCAGGCCCGAGTCGCCGATCGGTCCGTCGGCCGGCGCGCGCAGCGCGATGATCATGATGTCGAGATCGCCCTCGGGCCCACTCACCGTGTGCTTGACGGAGTCGGTGGTCTCGAAGAATTTCGAGAAGCCGAGCTTCTCGAGCTCGCGACGCAGGTCCGGCACCGGATAGTCGGGCAGCAGGACGGTCGCGTCCTTGTTGACGTGCTTGCTCAGCGTGTCGGGATCGAAGTGATCCTTGTGCAGATGCGAGACGTACAGGTAGTCGACGTTGCCGAGAGCGTCCCAGTCGAGACCGGTGTTGTCCGGGAAGGGCACCCACGAGGCGAAGTACGCGGGCGTGACCCACGGATCGCACAGGATGGACCCCGCTTCGGTCTGGATGTGGAAACCGGCGTGTCCGACGCTGGTGATCTGCACTTCGTACCCTCCTGACGTGCTGACCGACGCCTACCAGGGTAGGCGCCGCCCGTCAGTCCATTGCGCCCAGGCAGTACCCGTTGCTCCCCGTCGTGAGCAGGACCACCAGGTCACGGGGTGTGTCGGCCTCCACGATCGGAATCGTCACACTCGTGTACGCCTCCGAGATCGGCGTGACGGAGGCGGCCGCGGCGTCGAAGGATTCGAGGTCGCCGAGGACGTCGGGATCGGTGGCCAGCGGCGGCACGCCCGGGTTCCCGGTACCCCACGGATCCCATGTGCCCCGCGCCTCACACACCAGCGGGTACCGCTCCTCGGTGTCGTCCGGGTGCACCGGCTCACCGATCGCCCGTCCCAGGAATCGTTCGACGGCGTAGCGGGCGTCCTCGTCGGTGTAGCCCGGCGCACCGGTCGGGTTCACGTACGGGCACGCGTAGCCGGACGCGATCTCGCTGCGCAGGACGGACACGTCGATGCCGCCGGCCGACCACGTCACCGCGTACTGGCCGTCCCTGCCCGGCTGTTGCACCGCGGCGGTGATCGCGTCGACGTCGGCGTACATCTGCCGGGCCCGCTCCGGGGCGATCGTCCAGCACCTGCCCACCACATCGACGCCGCCGGCGAGGTCGTTCGTCCACGCCTGCAGCGCCGCGGTGGCGGCGGGATTGCCGGGGACGTCCCCGACGACCACCGTGGGCGTCGCGGCGGGGGTGGTGGTCTCCTCGACGGTGTCCACCGCGCTCGGCTCCGGACTCTCGGACGGGATGCCGGACTGCCCGTCGCCCTCGCAACCGGTGACGGTGAGGACGACGGCGACGGCGAGGCCGGCGAGTGCGAGTACGTCGGGCTTTCGGGGGAGGGTGCGCACAGCTTTGCCTTTCGACGATGATCACGGTCGTTCCTCCACCGGGGCCCCGCTAGGCTGACCGGCGTGGAACCCTTCTATCGGACCATCATCGGTGTCGCCCGCACGCTCTTCGCAGCGCAAGGGCTGAAATTCTCGATCACCGGGGCGGAGAACATCCCGGCGACGGGTGGCGCGGTCATCGCGATCAACCACACCGGCTACATGGACTTCACCTACGCCGGGATCCCCGCCCGGGCCACCAAGCGGTACATCCGCTTCATGGCGAAGAAGGAAGTCTTCGACCACAAGGTCTCCGGCCCCATGATGCGCGCGATGAAGCACATCCCCGTCGACCGCGGCGACGCCGGCGAGTCCTACCGACTCGCCGTGGAGGCGCTGCGTGCCGGGCAGCTCGTGGGCGTGTTCCCCGAGGAGACGATCAGCCGCAGCTTCGAGCTCAAGGCGTTCCGGTCCGGTGCGGCGCGGATGGCGAACGAAGCCGGTGTCCCGGTGGTCCCCATGGTCATCTGGGGGTCGCAGCGGGTGTGGACGAAGGGCCACCCGAAGCGGCTCGGACGTACGAACACCCCGATCACCATCGAGGTGGGCGCCCCCATCCAGCCGTTCGAGCCGGCAGCGGAGATGACCGCGCAGCTCCACGCGACCATGGAGGAGATGCTCCACCGGGTCCAGGACGGTTACACCCACGAGTCCGGTGCCTACTGGGTGCCCCGCCGGCTGGGCGGATCCGCGCCGACCCTCGAGGAGGCGACCGCCCTGGACGAGGCCGCGGCCGCCGAGCGCCGCGCGCGGAAGGCCCGCGAACGTGCCGCCCGTGAAGGTGCTGCCGGTAGCGGCAACGACGACGCAGGCGGCGACCGCGGTACTTCGGCACAATGACGGAGTGAACGCAGAGTCGAGTCGAGAGCCGTATCGGGACCACAGCACGGACGCGGTGCGTCCTGCGTCCACGGACGCGTCGCGTCCCGGATTGGTGGCCACGGACGTGGACGGCACCCTGATCGACGACACCGAGAAGGTGTCCGATCGGACCCGCGCCGTGGTGCATGCGGTCGTCGACTCCGGTGTTCCGTTCGTCCTGGCCACCGGCCGCCCGCCGCGCTGGATCGCGCCGGTGGTCGAGGAGCTGGGTTACGCGCCGATGGCGGTGTGCGCGAACGGTGCCGTGCTCTACGACAGTTCCACCGACCGGGTGCTCAGCGCCGCGGTGCTCGAGGTCGACGAACTGGCGTGGCTCGCCGAGGTGGCCTCGTCGGTACTTCCCGGTTGCGGTCTGGCCGCGGAGCGGGTGGGGGAGCGGGCCCACGACGCCGCGACGCCGCAGTTCGTCAGCGCTCCCGGTTACGAGCACGCCTGGCTGAATCCGGACAACACCGAACTCGCCGAGCACGAGGTGATCGGTGAGCCCGCCATCAAGCTGCTCGTCCGGCTCCCCGGCGCGACCAGCCGGGAGATGGCGGAGGCTCTCGTGCCGAAACTGCATGGGCTGGTCGACGTGACCTATTCGACGACCCACGGACTCATCGAGATCTCCGCGGCGGGGGTCACGAAGGCGTCCGGTCTCCAGGAGATGGCCCGGCTGCTCGGCGTCTCACACGAGAATCTCGCGGCCTTCGGCGACATGCCCAACGACATCCCGATGCTGACGATGGCGCGTCACGGTGTGGCGATGGAGAACGCGCATCCGGACGCGAAGTCGGTCGCAGACGAAGTCACCGCCACCAACGTCGAGGACGGGGTGGCCCGCGTTCTCGAACGGTGGTGGCGGTGACTCGTTCCTACCGGTGCGCTGCGGGTCAGCCCGCGGGCGCCGGTTCGGGTGCCGGTTCCGGCGCAGGTGCCGGTTCGGGTCCGGGTTCGGGCGCAGGAGCACCCTCGGGTGCGGGTCCTGCGACGTCGGCCGGCTGATCCTGCATCGCCTGGTCGTAGGCGTCGTCGTAGGCGCGCAGCACCTTGGTGACGACACCCGTGACCTCGTTGAAGATCAGCGAGCCGAACTCGAAGTCCGAACGCCAACCGTCCGGCACCCGGTACTCGTCGCTGGTGGGCAACCCCAGCTCACCAGCGTCGAGTCCGTTCTTCTCCCACGCCTTGTAGATCTCGCCGAGTACCGTCCACGTGCCGCCGTTCGGTGACGTGTAGATGGCACCGTTGACGAAGTTCACTCGTTCGAAACCGCTCTTGACCGCGGGAAGGATCGAGGTCACCGCCTGCCCGAGCCGTCCGAGTTCGCCGCCTTCGGCGAGCCACTTCTGGACCAGCGGGTGGCCGCTGAGGCGGATCAGTTCGTCGACGACACCTTCGGCAGTGTCGGCCGAGCCCGAGGCGAGCGCTCCGACGTTGACGTCCGGCACGTTCGGCTTCGGATTCGACGGTGACGGATTCGACGGTGACGGGTTCGAAGGCTGGGGGTTCGAGGGCTGCGGGTTGGACGGCTGCGGGGCAGTGCCACCGCCACCGCCCTTCGCCGCAGCGGCGGCGATGTCGCGGATCTTGCCCATCTGCGAGTAGCCGGCATCACCCGGGCAGCTGGTGTTGCCCACGTCGCGGTGCGCGAAGATGATCGGCAGATCCACCGCCGCACCGCGCGGGTACGGGGTGAACGACGTGCCCTCGGAGTACATCGTGGTGCGGCCCTTGGGATTCAGTCCCGCGCGGGCCAGACGCCAGCCGAGGAACTTGCCGACCGACTCCACCGCGGCCTGCGGCGGGGCCTGGGTCGAGAAGTCGCCCATCATCGCGATGCCGTGCGTGTTCTCGTTGAACCCACCCGCGTGGGCGCCCTGGACGTTGCGCTCGAGACCACCGGCGCGACCCTCGAAGATCTGGCCGTACTTGTCGACGAGCGTGTTGTATCCGATGTCGCACCAGCCGAGCGTGCGTGCGTGGTACGCGTAGATCGCGCGCACGATCTCGGCCGATTCGGCCTTGGAGTAGTTGTTGCTGCCCGCGGTGTGGTGCACGGTCGCGCCACCGAGGGAGTCGTCGTAGGTCGGGTTCTGGCAGCGCATCGACTCGTCGGCACCCCACTGCTGGCGGGTGATCACCTTCAGGCCGGAGTTGCCGAGCGGGCTCGCGATGTCCTCGAGTCGCGCGTCGGCCTCGCTGCTGCCGGGCGAGATGAGCACGGCGCTGACCGCCTCGGCAGCTGCCTGCAGCGGATTCTCGCGCAGCGGCTTGGACGACGATGCGGGCACGTATCCGAGGTCGGGCGCATCGGCTGCGGGTGCAGCGACCGGCGCGGGTGCCTCGTCGACGGGGACCGGGGCCTCCGCCGGGGCCTCGGGAGCAGGGGCTGCAGGAGCGGGTGCCTCAGGGGCGGGTGCCTCCGGGGCGGGTGCCTCGGGAGCGGGAGCAGGGGCTTCGGGTGCCGGCGGGGCCTCCGCGCCGGCGAGGTTCGGTTCGGGGCCGGGACGCGGCGTCAGCAACACCTGCACCGCACGCGTGGCGCCGACGTAGATCGGTTCCGTGCCGGAGCGTCCCTCGTTCGTGGCGTCGTCGGCGCGGGTCTCGATCGGCTGGGTCGCGGTCCACGGACCCCAGCTGCCGTCGTCGTGCTGCGCGCGGATGAGCGCGTCGGTGGCGGCGACGTCCTCGGCGGCGAGGGCGACGAGGCTGAACGGGGTGTCGCGGGTGAGTTCCTTGACGGTCGCACCGACGCGCTGGACGAGTCCGCCGTTCGGGTCGGGAGCAGTCGTGATCTGCGGGAGCCCGTCGACGATCTCCTTCAGGCTGAGGTCCGGCAGGTTGAGGCCGGTCAGTTCCTCGAGCGGGATGATCAGGTCGGGCACCGAGGCGAGCACGACTTCCGCGATATCGGGTGCCACTGCCTCGACGGTGTCGTTGGCATTCCGGATCTCGGGAGCGGTGCTGGTCAGCCCGGTGACGGCGAAGGGCGTCGCGACGGCCAGGGCGGCGACGGCACCCAGGACGATCGACGGCTTGGGGCGGCGATGCGGCACTGTTTGCTACTCCCTGTCGTTGGTGCTCCAGCGGACGGTTCCGACTTCGGATCGTCCCTTATGTGTCGCTTCCGTAGTCCGGTTCGGACACGAAAGTTCTGTAACTCGTGATTCTTGTGTTGCTTCTGTGACATTTGTTGCCTAGCTCCGTCACTCTTGTCACACTAGACGCAGCAAACCTTAAGCCTCAACCTGAGCTTGAGGATCGGTCGAAATTGTCCGATATCGCGGATCACGAGTTCGCGCCTACAGCGACAACGAGGGAGCAACGTCATGTCACGACAGTCCATCGGGCGCAGAGGCAAGATCCGGAGGCGGCGCATCATCCTCGGCAGGCCGCTGCGCAACGGATGGCGTCCCTCCGTCGCCCGTGCTGCCGCGATCGGGGTCGCTCCCGCGCTGCTCGTCGGAGCCGGCGTCGGCGCGCTCGTCCAGAGCAACCAGGCGGCACCGGGTGTCGTGCAAGCGGTTTCGGCCGACACTCCCTTCACGTTCAGCGGCTTCGGTCACGGCCACGGTCGCGGCATGGGGCAGTGGGGTGCCTACGGCTACGCCCAGGACGGGTGGACCGCCGAACGGATCATCGGCCACTACTACGGCGGCACCGAACTCGGCACGGTCGACGACGCGATGATCGCGGTGCGTCTCATGGCCCGCGACGACCACACCCTCGACGTCTACTCCGACACCGGCATGATCGTCGCCGGCAAGCAGCTCGCGCCCGGTGAGGCCGCGCACCTGACACCCACCCCGGACGGCGGCGCGAACGTCGTCGTCACGGAGGGCTGCAGCGGCGACGTGCTGTGGCAGGCCGCCACCGACCTGCCGTGGGTCGATCCGATCGACCTCGCCGAGGACCGTCCCGCGAACGAGCACCTGACGATGTGCTCGGACGACAAGACCTACCGCGGTGCCCTCGGTGTGGTGCTCGACGGCACCGCCCCGCGCACCGTCAACCGCCTCCACGTCGAGGACTACCTGCGCAGCGTGGTCCCCGCCGAGGCACTGCCCGGCTGGGCCGACACCGGTGGCGCCGAGGCGCTGCGGGCACAGGCCATCGCCGCGCGCTCCTACGCCCTCGCCGAGAAGCGTCACGAGAAGTGGCAGACCTGCGACACCACGGACTGCCAGGTCTACGGCGGGTCGGGCGTCGAGGATCCGCGCACGGACGACGGTGTGCGCACCACCCGCGGAACCGTCCTGATGAAGGACGGCGAGGTCGTGCGCAGCGAGTTCTCCGCCTCCACCGGTGGCTACTCGGCCGGCGGCACCTTCCCGCCCGTCGAGGACGAGGGCGACAAGGTCGCCCCGAACCGCGAATGGGCCAAGACCTTCACGGCGGCCGAGATCGGCAGCAAGTTCGGCGTCGGCGACCTCCAGGCTTTCGAGGTGCTCTCCCGCAACAATCTCGGCCCCGAAGGCGGTCGCGTGACCCGCGTCCGTGTGGTCGGCTCCGACCGCACCATCGAGACGACGGGTGCCGAGGCGCGGACCAAGCTGGGACTGCGCTCCGACTGGTTCACCGTCAAGGAAGGCATCGACGAGGACGCCCCGGAGGTCACTCCGGCACCCGAACCCGGCCCGGAGACCGGCACCGATCCCTTCGGCAGCGGCACCGGCACCTCGCCCATCGAGCAGGCCTACCTGGATCTCGGCGGCGTCGACAGCGTGCTCGGCTCGCCCATCGGCCCCGAGCTGATGCTGCCCGACGAGATCGGCAAGTTCCGGATCTTCACCGGCGGCGCGATCGTGTGGACACCGGACCTCGGTGCTCAGGTCATCGACGCGAGCTTCCTGAAGGACTGGTTCCCGAGCACGGGTAGCGCCGAGTAATCCCACGGCACACCTCGACCGGCCGGTGGCGTTCCGGCACCCCGACGACGAGTGTTGACATTGACGCAACGTCAAGATGCACGCTGGTCGTAGCCGGAAAGAAGAGGAGGTGGGCACGTGCGGGAATGGTCGATCCAGCAACTGGCACGCGCCGCCGGTGTCACCAGCCGCACGCTGCGGCACTACGGCGAGGTGGGGGTGCTGCGTCCGAGCCGCACCGGCAGCAACGGCATGCGGTTCTACGACGAGGACGCACTCGTGCGTCTCCAGCGCATCCTGCTGCTCCGCGACCTGGGGCTGGCCCTGCCCGCGATCCGCGACGTGCTCGCCGGTCACGACGACACCGCGAGCGCACTGCGCACCCACCTCGACCTGCTCGAACACGAGCGCCGGCAGTTGGACCGCCGTATCGCGGCGGTGCGCACCACCTTGGCGAAGACGGAGAGAGGGGAGGAACTCGTGGCAGACGAAGTGTTCGACGGGTTCGACCACACGCAGCACCGGGACGAAGTGATCGAACGGTGGGGCAAGGACGCCTACGACTCGGGCGACCGGTGGTGGCGGGGCATGGACGACGCCGCCAGGCACGACTGGATGAAACAGGTCGAGCAGCTGAACCACGACTGGACCGCGGCGGCCCGGGCCGGGCTGGACCCCGCCGGGCCCGAAGCACAGGACCTCGCGCGGCGGCACGTCGCCTGGCTGTCGTCGATTCCGGGCACCCCGGGAGGCGGCACTGCGGAGGGCAGTCCGCGGGAGTACGTGCTCGGTCTCGCCGACATGTACGTCGAGGACGAGCGTTTCGCAGCGAACTACGGAGGACGTGAAGGCGCCGAATTCGTCCGTGACGCGCTCATCCACTACGTGTGAGTGTGACGGCCCTCTCGGTCCGCCCGGACCGAGAGGGCACCTCCGCGACGGAGTCGCATACCCTGGTCTCCCGTGACTGCTGCATCAGCGCCCCAGCCCTCCACCGGTGAGTACGACCTGATCGTCGTCGGCTCCGGATTCTTCGGACTGACGATCGCCGAGCGCGCGGCCACGCAGCTCGGCAAGCGAGTGCTCGTGATCGAGCGTCGCCACCACCTCGGTGGCAACGCGTACTCCGAGCCCGAGCCGGAAACCGGAATCGAGGTCCACAAGTACGGTGCCCACCTGTTCCACACCTCCAACAAGAGGGTGTGGGACTACGTGAACCAGTTCACCGATTTCACCGGCTACCAGCACCGCGTGTTCGCGATGCACAAGGGCCAGGCCTATCAGTTCCCGATGGGTCTCGGACTGGTGTCGCAGTTCTTCGGCCGGTACTTCAGTCCCGACGAGGCACGCGCCCTCATCAAGGAGCAGGCCGCCGAGATCGACACCGCCGAGGCGAAGAACCTCGAGGAGAAGGCCATCTCCCTGATCGGCCGCCCCCTCTACGAGGCGTTCGTCCGCGACTACACGGCCAAGCAGTGGCAGACCGACCCGAAGGAACTGCCCGCCGGCAACATCACCCGGCTGCCCGTCCGCTACACCTTCGACAACCGCTACTTCAACGACACCTACGAGGGTCTGCCGGTCGACGGTTACACGGCATGGCTCGAGAACATGGCGAAGGACGAGCGGATCGAGGTCCGGCTCGACACCGACTGGTTCGCGGTGCGCGACGAGATCCGCGCGGCCAGCCCCGACGCTCCCGTCGTCT
Source organism: Rhodococcus sp. S3 (assembly GCF_058211795.1). NCBI lineage: Bacteria > Bacillati > Actinomycetota > Actinomycetes > Mycobacteriales > Nocardiaceae > Rhodococcus > Rhodococcus sp. S3. The sequence goes on from NZ_CM177074.1 coordinate 190,267, forward strand.
ACACCGGCCCGCTCGACCGCTACTTCGACTACTCCGAGGGTCGCCTCGGATGGCGCACCCTCGACTTCGAGACCGAGGTGCTGCCCACCGGCGACTTCCAGGGCACCCCGGTCATGAACTACAACGACGCCGACGTGCCCTACACCCGGATCCACGAGTTCCGGCACTTCCATCCCGAGCGCGACACCTACCCGGCCGACAAGACGGTCATCATGCGGGAGTACTCGCGGTTCGCCGAGAACGACGACGAGCCGTACTACCCGATCAACACCTCCGAGGACCGCGAGAAGCTGGGCGCCTACCGCGCCCTCGCGAAGCAGGAAGCAGCCGAGAACAAGGTGCTCTTCGGTGGCCGACTCGGCACCTACCAGTACCTCGACATGCACATGGCGATCGCCAGCGCGCTGTCGATGTTCGACAACGTCCTGGCCCCGCACTTCGAATCGGGAGCGCCCATCGCCGGGGATGCCTCGTGAGCGCCGCGAAGCACGCCGCGGCCGCGAACGCCGGCAAGCACGAGGCGGCCGTGAGTGTTCCCGTCGCGGAGCAGGACGGCCTGCTCGGCCGGTCGTTGCTGCAGCGCATCATCCTGCCGCGACCGGGCGAGCCCCTCGACGTGCGCACGCTCTACCTCGAGGAGTCGCCCACCAATGCGCGTCGCGCCCACGCGACGAGCCGGACGACGCTGGCGATCGGCGCGGAGTCCGAGGTGTCGCTGTGCACCTACTTCAATGCCTTCCCGGCGAGCTACTGGCGTCGCTGGAGCACGCTCGGTTCGGTGGTGCTGCGTCTCGAGCTCACCGGCCACGGCCGCGTCGACCTGTACCGCAGCAAGGCCGACTCGAGCCGCATCCACGTCACCGGACGTGAGTTCCGCGGAACGGAGACGATCGTCGAGATCGACGCCGACCTCGGTCCGTTCGAGGACGGCGGCTGGCTGTGGTTCGACGTGACCACCGACAGCGACGTCACCCTGCACGCCGCCGGCTGGTACGCACCCGTCGAGGCGCCCGGCCGTGCCTCGGTCGCCGTGGGCATCCCGACCTTCAACCGTCCCGCCGACTGCGTGAAGGCGCTGCGTGCGCTCGCGTCCGACCCGCTGGTGATGGACGTCGTCGACGCCGTCATCATCCCGGACCAGGGCACCCGCAAGGTGCGCGACGAGGCCGACTTCGCGGAGGCCGCCGAACCCTTCGGTGCTCGCCTCGTCATCCACGACCAGGGCAACCTCGGTGGCTCCGGTGGTTACAGCCGCATCATGTACGAGGCGCTGAAGACCACCGATGCTCCCTACATCCTGTTCATGGACGACGACATCGAGATCGAACCCGACTCGATCCTGCGCGCCCTCGCCCTGTCGCGTTTCGCGCGGACCCCGATGCTCGTCGGCGGGCAGATGCTCAACCTGCAGGAACGCAGCCACCTGCACACCATGGGCGAGGTCATCCACCGCGCGAACTTCATGTGGGGTGCCGCCCCGAACGTCGAGTACGACCACGACTTCTCCACCAAGCCGCTGCGCGACCGGGAGAACTCGAAGCTCCTGCACCGCCGCATCGACGTCGACTTCAACGGCTGGTGGATGTGCATGATCCCGCGCGTCGTCGCGGAGGAGATCGGCCAGCCCCTGCCGTTGTTCATCAAGTGGGACGACGCCGAGTACGGCCTCCGGGCCCGCGAGGCCGGCTACCCGACGGTGACGATGCCCGGCGCCGCGATCTGGCACATGGCGTGGAGCGACAAGGACGACGCCATCGACTGGCAGGCGTACTTCCACCTGCGCAACCGGCTCGTCGTGGCCGCGCTGCACCAGCACGGCGACCCCAAGGCGATGGTGCTCGACACCATCAAGGCCACGATCAAGCACCTCGTGTGCCTCGAGTACTCGACGGTCGCGATTCAGAACAAGGCCATCGAGGACTTCCTCGCCGGCCCGGAGAACCTGTTCGATCTGCTGCCGCGCGCCCTCGGCGAGGTGCACGCACTGCGGAAGAACTTCCCCGACGCGGTGGTGCTGCCGTCGTCGACCGAACTGCCGATGGCATCCGGCGCCGAGGTCGGCGCCGTGGGCCTGCCCGAGGGTGCGGTCGCGAAGGTCAAGCGTCTCGCGAAGGGTGTACTGCACAACGTGCGCCCCGAGAACCGCGAGCACCACGAGCGGCCGCAGCTGAACGTGCCGACCATCGACGCGCGGTGGTTCCTGCTCTCGCAGGTCGACGGCGTGACGGTCACCACGGCGGACGGTCGGGGTGTCGTCTACCGTAAGCGCGATCGTGCGCAGGCCCAGGCCCTGCTCACGGAGGCGCTCCGGTTGCGACGCGAACTCGCTCGCCGGTTCCCCGAGATGAAGAAGCGGTACCGGGACGCGGTTCCCGCCCTGACCAGCAAGGAGGAGTGGGAGCGTGTCTTCGGTATCGGCAACTGACAGCAGCGCTGCGGCCACGACCGCAGACGGTGCGGCTGTGGACGGTGCAGCCGCGGACGGTGCGGCCGCACGTCACTGGAGGAGCACCGACACCGAGGTCCGGATCCTGCAGACCGTCCAGGCCACCGCCGGTGCCGTGCCCGCCGCGACGAAGATCGCCCGCGGCATGTCGCACTTCGGTGAGCACGCACTCGGCTGGATCGCGATCGGCGCCGCCGGCGCCCTCGTCGACCGCCCCCGTCGCCGCAAGTGGGCGAGCGTGGCGGTCGGTGCGTTCGGTGCCCACGCGGCGTCCGTCGTGATCAAGCGGGTCGTGCGCCGGCCGCGGCCGGTGGACCCGACGGTGCAGGTCAACGTGTCCACGCCGAGCCGGTTGAGCTTCCCGTCGTCGCATGTGACGTCCACGACTGCGGCGGCCGTGCTGCTCGCCCGCACCACCGGGCTACCCTTTCCCGCGGTGCTCGTGCCGCCCATGATGCTGTCCCGCCTGGTGCTGGGCGTGCACTATCCGACGGATGTACTGGCGGGTGCGGCACTCGGTGCGGCGTCCGCGGCCGTCGTGGCGCGGGCAGAGACGAAGTGGGGAGATCGATGAGCGAGGAACCGGCGCCCGTCAAGGAGGCGCCCAAGAGCCTGGGCGCCGGGATCGTCAAGGCGGTCCGTCCCCGACAGTGGGTGAAGAACGTCCTGGTGCTCGCGGCCCCGATGGCGGCCGGCTCGGTCACCCAGGTCGACGTGCTGCTGCCCGTCGCGCTCGCCTTCGTCGTCTTCTGCATGGCCGCCTCCGGCATCTACCTCGTCAACGACGCGATGGACGTCGAGGCCGACCGTGCACACCCCACCAAGCGGTTCCGGCCCATCGCGGCCGGCGTGCTCCCGGTGCGACTCGCGTACATCCTCGCGGCGGTGCTGCTCGTCGGCTCGATCGCGCTGTCGTTCGTCGCGAACTGGCAGCTCGCCGTCGTCATGGCCGTGTACATCGGCATCCAGCTCGCGTACTGCTTCGGGCTCAAGCACCAGGCCGTGCTCGACATCTGCATCGTGTCGTCGGGCTTCCTGATCCGTGCCATCGCCGGTGGTGTGGCCGCCGAGATCCCGCTGTCGCAGTGGTTCCTGCTGATCATGGCGTTCGGGTCGCTGTTCATGGCGGCCGGCAAGCGATACGCCGAACTGCGCCTCGCGACCCGCACCGGCGCGAAGATCCGCAAGTCGCTCGAGTACTACACCGAGACCTACCTGCGGTTCGTGTGGACGGTCGCGGCGACGGCGGTCGTGCTCTGCTACGGCCTGTGGGCGTTCGAGCAGGACAACGTGGCCGGCTCCAACTGGTACGCGATCTCGATGATCCCGTTCGTCGTCGCCATCCTGCGCTACGCGGTCGACGTCGACGGCGGTGAAGCCGGCGAACCCGAGGAGATCGCCCTGAAGGACCGGGTGCTGCAGTTGCTCGCAGTGGTGTGGATCCTGGTGGTCGGCGGTGCTGTCTACCTCTTCTGACGTCGTGCGCGGCGTCCACGACACCGAGGCCGGACCGTCCAGTACGGTCCGGTCCGTTCGGCGTGACCGCCTCGCCCGCGGCGTGTTCGCCGCCGGTGTGGTCGTCTCCGCGTTCCTGATGTTCTGGGGAGCGTGGGAGCGGCGCTGGATCGCCGACGACGGCCTCATCGTCCTGCGGACCGTGCGCAATCTCCTCGCCGGCAACGGGCCGGTGTTCAACGCGGGGGAGCGCGTGGAGGCCAACACCTCCACCGCCTGGACGTACATCGTCTACTCGGGTGGATGGCTCACCGGCCTCCGCCTCGAATACGTGGTGCTCACGATCGCGCTCGTGTTGTCGACGGGCGCGATCGTCCTCGCCATGTTCGGTGCCGCACGCCTGTACCGGTGGCGACTGCGCGCCACCACGGGGACCGTGCTGCTCCTGCCCGCCGGTGTCCTCGTCTACATCGCGGTGCCCCCCGCCCGCGATTTCGCCACCTCGGGCCTCGAGTCCTGCCTGGTGATCTGCTGGCTCGGTCTGCTGTGGCTGCTCATGGCACGGTGGGCGACCCCCACGCCGGGAGGGGACGGATCGCTTCCGGGTACGGGGCAGATCCTCGCCACGGCGTTCGTCGCCGGACTCGGCCCGCTCGTGCGACCCGAACTCGCGCTGGTCGCGGTGCTCGCGCTCGCGATGCTGTTCCTCGCGCCCGGCCTGGACCTGCGCATTCGCATCGCGATGGTCGCGGTCGCCGGAGCGATCCCGGTCGGCTACCAGATCTGGCGCATGGGCTACTACGGACTGCCCTATCCCAACACCGCGGTCGCCAAGGACGCCGGTGGTGCCAAGTGGTCGCAGGGCCTCGAATATCTCGGCAACCTGGTCTCGCCGTATCTGCTGTGGCTGCCGCTGTTGTTCCTCACAATCCTCGCCGCGCTCGTCCTCGCGACCAGCCGTGACGCCGCGGGCCTCACCGCCGCGGCGGCACGTCCCGATCCGCGCGACGTGCGGGCCACCCTGACCTGGGCGCAGAACCTGTTGCGCACGCCGACCGCCGTCGTCGTGCTGTTCCTCGGCTCGGGCGTGCTGCTCGCGTTGTACTCGCTGCGTGTGGGCGGCGACTTCATGCACGGCCGCGTCCTCCTGCCGCCGCTGTTCTGCCTGCTCCTGCCCGTTGCCGTCGTCCCACTGCGGGTCCCGGACCGGGCAGAGATCGGCAACAACCGGCCGACGCAGGTCGCGGGTGCGCTGGCCGTGCTATGGCTGGGCACCGTGGTGTGGACGGCCGCTGCGGCCAACACGACCGGCATGACCGAAGGCGCTGTGGTGGGCCGCTCCGGCATCGTCGACGAGCGCGCCTTCTACGCCCTCAACACCGGGCATCTGCATCCCATCCGGGCCGAGGACTATCTCGACTACCCGCGCATGCGGGCCATGGTCGAGGCCATCGCGAACACCCCGAACGGCGGGTTGTTGCTGCCGACCCCCTCCTTCGACGCGTGGGATGTCGTGCCGCCGCCCGAGCCCATCCCACCGGGTGGTGCCGGACATACGGTGTTCTTCCTGAACCTGGGCATGACCAGCATGAACACCGGTCTGGACGTGCGGGTCGTCGACCAGATGGGCCTGGCCTACCCGCTCGCCGCGCACACCGAGCGTCTCGAGGACGGCCGGATCGGCCATGACAAGATCCTGTTCCCCGACTGGGTGGTCGCCGATTCGGGCATGGTCGACGTGCATCCGTGGATGCCGGGCTATCTCGACGAGGACTGGGTCGCGATGGCGAAGACCGCGCTGACCTGTCCCGAGACCCGGGAGATGATCGATTCCTCGAGCGCCGAACTCACGTGGGCACTGTTCAAGAGGAACCTGCGCAACGCGTTCGACTACGCCTCGTACCGGATCGAACGGGTGCCGAAGTACGAGATCCAGCGCTGTGACCTGCCGATGCCACCGCCGCGGGGGTGACGGCCGGACACCGAGATCAACTTGGCCCCTTTCGACTGTCTCGATAGGATCACGACGCATCACGGATAGGTAACATTCCGGCAGCGCGTGCTTGACCTATAGGTCAAGAGGTGCCCAAGAGCTGTTGAAACCAGGGTTTGTCAGAGATCACGCGGTCCTTTACAGTTTTGACCGCAGTGTGACTTGGGGCGGCCTTCCGCGGTCGTCATCGCCGGAATCCGGGGGACGCGAACGCGGACGCCGCAGACGAGAAAGAGAGCATTGTTCATGCGTTTTGTCCCGAGGTTGAGGCAGGGCCTTCGACGGCGACTGCTCGGCACCGCCGCCGCAGCTCTGGTCCTCCCCGTGGCTGCCGGCCTCGTCGGAACCACCGCCGCCGTCGCCGCGCCGGCGCAGGGAGCGCCGGTCTCGCACCGCGCGCCTGCAGGGGGCTTCGAAGAGGTCTTCGTCGAGTCCGACATGGGCCCGATCAAGGTTCAGATCCAGTGGGCTGCGCGCGGTGGCGACGCGGCGCTCTACATGCTCGACGGCCTGCGCGCTCGGGACGACGCGAACGCCTGGACGTTCGAGACGAACGCCCTGCAGCAGTTCGCGAACGACAACGTCAGCCTGATCATGCCGGTCGGCGGACAGTCGAGCTTCTACACCGACTGGTACGCGCCGTCCAACCTGAACGGCCAGGACATCACCTACAAGTGGGAGACGTTCCTGACGGAGCAGCTGCCCGACTATCTCGCCACCCGTGGCGTGTCGCGCAACAACAACGGCATTCTCGGCCTGTCGATGGGCGGTTCCGCCGCCCTGACCCTGGCCGCCTACCACCGCGACCAGTTCAAGTTCGCGTCGTCGTTGTCCGGCTACCTCAACCTGTCGGCTCCCGGCATGCGTGAGGCCATCCGCGTGGCGATGCTCGACGCCGGCCGCTTCAACGTCGACTCGATGTGGGGCCCGCCGTGGAGCCCGGCCTGGCTGCGCAACGACCCGTTCGTCTTCGCTCCGAAGCTCGAGGGTCTGTCGCTGTACATCTCGGCCGCCAGCGGTCTGCCCGGTGAGCACGACAACCCGCAGGGCTTCGTCGGCTACTACAACACGGCCAACGGCATGGCCCTCGAGGCGCTGTCCCTCGCCCAGACCCGCGCGTTCCAGATCAAGCTGGCCACGCTCGGCATCCCGGCCACCTTCGACTTCCCGGCGCGCGGCACGCACGCCTGGAAGTACTGGGAGGATCAGCTCTGGAAGGCACGCCCGCAGATCCTCGAGGCGCTGAACGGGTTCTGATCCCCGGTACGCACTGCTAGCGACGACGCCGCCCGCTCACCATCAGGTGAGTGGGCGGCGTCGTAACTTTCTGCAACAATTTTCTCACCTGTCACAGCGCGGCACCCGCGATTCCGGGTGCCGCCGGTGTAGAAACAACATCCGGGACTCCGGTATCCCGAGTCGGCACATCCAGCCGGGGCGCCCTGCCACTGCCGCCGTCGCGGTCCACCCGAAGCCGCACTTCGGCAGGAAATCCGGCAACGCAGAAAGTGAGCGATGCAGATGCGAACTGAGCTCGAGCACGGTGAGCGACGGACGGGGCCGAGCAGGAGAGCGGCTCGCGTTGCGGGTGCGCGGAGCGGGAGATCCCGTGCGCTCGCACTGATCGCCGCAGCCCTCGTCGCGCCCGTCGCCGCAGGTCTGACCACCGTCTCGGTGGCCACCGCCGATCCGCTCATCGCCCAGTCCGGCCCGACGAGCACCGCCGGCGCCACCGTCCGTTCCGTCGACTGGCTCACCGATCGTCGCGTCGCCCTGTGGATCGACTCGCCGTCGATGGGGACGCCGATCCAGGTGCAGCTGCTGCTCGCGCGCGACTGGAACAGCAAGCCCGACGCGAAGTTCCCGTCGGTGTTCATGCTCGACGGCATGCGTGCGCGCGACGACGAGAACGGGTGGACGCTCGAGACCGACGCGGAAGCGTTCTTCGCCGACAAGAACGTCAACGTCGTGCTGCCGGTGGGCGGCCAGTCGAGCTTCTACTCCGACTGGATCGACCAGAACAACGGACAGAACTACAAGTGGGAGACCTTCCTGACGAAGGAACTTCCCCCGCTCCTCGAACGCGATTGGCGCACCACCGACAAGCGTGGCGTCGTCGGCCTGTCGATGGGCGGTACCGCCGCGATGTTCCTGCCCGCCCGCAACCCGGGCTTCGCGCAGTTCGCGGCATCGCTGTCCGGCATCCTCACCACGACCACCCTCGGCATGCCCGAGGCCATCCACTACGCGATGCAGGACGCCGGCGGTTTCGACTCCGAGGCGATGTGGGGTGCGCCCGGCTCCGACGGCTGGGAGTCGCACGATCCCTATCTGCTCGCCGACAAGCTCAAGGGTGTGAGCCTGTACGTCTCGAGCGGCAGCGGCACCACCGGCCCGTACGACGATCCGTCGGGCATCCCCGGTGTCAGCACCAATTACGCCGGTATGGGCCTCGAGATCCTCTCGCGCCTCACCTCGCAGGCGTTCGCGACGAAGCTCAAGAAGCAGGGCATCCCGGCCCAGATCGTGTACCGGCCGTCGGGCACCCACACGTGGAAGTACTGGGAGTTCGAACTGCACCAGCTGTGGCCGCAGCTCGCCAACACCCTCGGGGTCGGGGTCGACAAGCCCGAGTGCCAGGCCACCGGTGCCTTCGGCGACGTGGCGAACGCGAACGGCTGGCTCGGCGACTGCCTCACCGGTGAATACGACGTCGCCGGTGGCAAGGTGCAGGACTTCCGCTTCGGCCGCGTCTTCTCGTCCGAGGGCACGACGGTGCCGGTCGCGGGTGCGATCGGCGGCGCCTACCAGGGCGTCGGCGGTCCGGCCGGACAGCTCGGCTACCCGACCACCGAGGAACGCGTCGCTCCCGACGGACGCGGACGGTTCAACCACTTCCGGAACGGCGCGATCTACTGGACGCCCGAACACGGCGCCCACGCGGTCCGCGGCAAGATCTTCGAGGAATGGAAGAACCAGGGCTGGGAGGGCGGCCCCCTCGGTTACCCGATCCTCGACGAGGCGGCGACCCCCGACGGTCGCGGCGCGGTTCAGGGCTTCGAGATCGGTGCCATGTACTGGAGCGAGGACACCGGCGCCCACGGCGTGCAGGGCATGATCCTCGACAAGTACTCCCAGCTCGGCTACGAGACGGGCATCCTGGGCTACCCGACGAGCAGCGAGCAGCCCGCAGGGCGCGACGGTCGCTTCAACGAGTTCCAGCACGGCAACATCTACTGGAGCCCGCTCACCGGCGCCTGGCCGGTCCGCGGCAAGATTCTCGAGGCGTGGCTCGCCGAGAAGGGTGCCGAAGGACGTCTGGGTCTGCCGATCAGCGACGAGTTCCCGGCCGTGGACGGCAAGGGCGTGCAGCAGAACTTCCAGAACGGCTTCATCACCCTCGACGGCGACGAGGTGAAGCTGCAGCCGTAAACGGACGACAGCGGGGCGGCCCGTGCGGCCGCCGATCGCGAAGCGGGTCGGCCCGTGCGGCCGCCGATCGCGAAGCGGGTCGGCCCGTGCAACTGGGGGAGGCGGGACGCTTCTACCGGCCGCACGGGCCGCTCTGTAGCCTGGGGCGCATCTGACCAAGTTCGACCGACATCCCGGATGTGAGGACCCCACCACATGCCTTCACGGACCCGCTCGCGCTCGACCCGAGTCCTCGGCGCCCTCGCCGCGGCACTGACCGCCACGGCAGTTCTCTCCGCGTGCGGAAGCGACGACTCCACCGCGACGAACACGCCGACGACGTCTGCCGCCACGGAGACCTCGACGTCGGCATCGACCTCCGCGGCAGAGACGTCCACCGGCGCCGCCGGGGCGGAGAGCACGGACGAGGCCGAGACGAGCGACGCGTCCCCGGCTCCGTCCTCGCCCGACGCCGGTGAGGACACGGGAGCCGGCACGGGTGCGGCACCCGCTCCCACGCCCGGCGCCCAGGCCTTCCTCGACGGTCTCCGCGCCGAGGGTGTCGAGCCCAGCGACGAGACCGGCGCGGTGAACATCGCCGACTACATCTGCAGCGCCCAGGCGCAGGGCGGGTCTCCGGAGGAGATCAAGGTGTTCGTGACCGCGCTCGTGGGTAGTGATGCTGCAGCCGGTGGTGTCGAGTTGTCGGAGGAGCAGGCCTCCTCGACGGCCGACACGTACATCGCCGTCGCCGGCGAGACGTACTGCAACTAGGAAACGCGGGGACAGCACGAATGGTCAGGACGAAGCAGCGTCGCGGACGCAGGATCGTGGTCGTGGGGGCGCTGCTCGTCCTGGCGATCGTGCTGGTGCTCTGGTACATGCTCGCGGGGCGGCTCGACATCCCGTCGCCGATTCCCACCCCGCCGGGGCCGGAGGAGCCGCAGTCGCAGCCGGCCTCGTGCCCCGACGTGCAGGTCGTCGCGGTGCCGGGCACCTGGGAGTCCGCGGTGGGCGACGATCCGTACGCTCCGGCCGCGAACCCGTACTCGCTCATGCTCAACGTGACCCGGCCGCTGCAGGAGCGTTTCGACGCCCAGCGCGCCGACGTCTACACGGTGCCGTACGTCGCGCAGTTCTCGAACCCCATCGCGATCCCGCCGGACGGCCAGCAGTCCTACAACAACAGCCGCAGTGAGGGATTCGCGGCCACCACCGACATCCTCGCGCGCCGCTCGGCCGAGTGCCCGCTGACCACCTATGTGCTCACCGGTTTCTCGCAGGGCGCCGTGATCGTGGGCGACGTCGCCGCGCAGATCGGTGCCGGTAACGGCCCGGTGCCCGCCGACCGGGTGCTCGGTGTCGCGCTCATCGCCGACGGGCGCCGCGACGGGGTCTCGGGCACCGACATCGGTGCCCCCGTCGCCGGAGTGGGTGCCGAACTGTCGCTCGACGGACTGCGACTGCCGGGTATCACGATGACCGGCGCGCGTGCCGGCGGCTTCGGGGAACTCGACGACCGCACCATCCAGATCTGCGCGCCCACCGACAGCATCTGCGACGCACCGCCGAACGCGCTGAATCCCGCCAACTGGATGTCGGCCGCTCCGCGCCTGCTCGAGTACGTCAACAACCCGATCCACGCGATGTACAACACCTACGTCGTGGACGAGAACGGCACCACCGCGACGCAGTGGATCGCGAACTGGGCGGCGGAGAAGATCGACGCCGCACCGGAACCCGCAGAAGAGTGAGGTGCGGTTGTCGCCGCACGCAGGGAGGGTTCGGGCTCGAGTGAACCCTCCCACATATTACTCGCGGGTAGTGTCCGATCTCACCACCCGGTACACTCGAAAGACGGGCTGCCTTTAGACTCATCCCTCGGCTGCGTGCCCGGCCGTCCGGGATCGTGGCGCACGACGACTGCCACAGGAGAAGAGGTTCATGGTGCCAGCGACGGCACGGCGAACGGCCGGCCCCCTCCGGGGGCGTAGCGACGGCCCGCGACCGGGAATGATCCTTGTCACGAGCTCTCGCGTCGGTCGGGCGTACGTTCCGGGGCGCCGATCCTGGGCAGCAGAGGGCGGCGGGTCGCGTCGCCGGCTGGTGCCGGCGTCGAAAAACCGTCGCACACAATCGGATCGTGTGCTGTTCCCCTTCGGCGGGCACGGAATGTGTGTGTGAAGACGACCATGTCGTATCTTTGTGTTTCCCGTGTGCAAGGGGAAGTGTTCCTCCCGGCGTCCGCACTTTGCGAGGGTGCGCGTGATGCCGATCTGTAACATATTCGTGATCTGGGGTCGATGGACACGTTCGAGGAACGGACCGCCGGAAGCCGTGGGGGGCGGTATCGGTACGACGATCCGCCGGCGCGGAGGAAAAGTTAGTGGCGCAACCATGTCGAGTGGTTGTGGGATCGCTTCGACAGGGAGAAGGAATTGAGCGTCGGGTTCGAAGAGTTCATCGATGAGAACGGGCGGATCAGGCTGCCGGAAGGGCAGACCCTGCTCGATCACCTCGAGGGGAACTTCGCTTCAAACGGTGACGACCTCGCCTACCGGTACATCGACTACTCGCGGGAACGCGACGGCGAGGTGCACGAGCTGACCTGGGATCAGTTCGGCGTGCGCATCAAGGCCATCGCCGCGCGCCTGCAGCAAGTCACCGCTCCCGGCGACCGCGTCGCGATCCTCGCTCCGCAGGGCCTCGACTACGTCGTGTCCTTCTTCGCCGCGATCTACGCCGGCACCATCGCCGTGCCGCTGTTCGATCCCGACGAACCCGGCCACACCGATCGCCTGCACGCCGTTCTCGGCGACTGCACCCCCAGCGCGATCCTCACCGCCACCTCGTCCGCGGCCGGCGTGCGGCAGTTCTTCCGCCCGCTCCCCGCTGCGCAGCGTCCCCGCGTGATCGCCGTCGACGCCATCCCCGACTCGGTCGCCGAGTCCTGGAACCGGCCGCCCATCGGCACCGACGACATCGCGTACCTGCAGTACACCTCCGGCTCGACCCGCGTTCCCGCCGGCGTCGAGATCACCCACCGGTCGGTGCTCACCAACGTCATCCAGATGGCCGACTCGATCGAGCTCAACGAGTCGTCGCGCGGCGTGACCTGGCTGCCGCTGTTCCACGACATGGGCCTGCTCACGGTGATCCTGCCCGCGGTCGGCGGCAAGTACATCACCATCATGAGCCCGCGCGCCTTCGTGGCCCGGCCGAGCCGGTGGATCCGCGAGCTCGCCGCCGTCTCCGACGGTGCCGGCACCTTCGCCGCCGCCCCGAACTTCGCGTTCGAGCACGCCGCGGCACGCGCGGTCCCCAAGCCGGGCGAAGAACTCGACCTGAGCAACGTGATCGGCCTGATCAACGGCAGCGAGCCGGTCACCACGTCGTCGATGCGCAAGTTCAACGAAGCGTTCGGCCCCTACGGTCTGCCCCGTACGGCGATCAAGCCGTCCTACGGCATGGCCGAGGCCACTCTGTTCGTCTCCTCCACCCGCCACAGCGACGAGGCGAAGGTCATCTACGTCGACCGCACCGCCCTCAACGCGGGTCGGGTCGTGCGCGTCGAGCCCGACGCCGAGAACGCCATCCCGCAGGTCTCCTGCGGTTACGTCGCGCGCAGCCAGTGGGCCGCGATCGTCGACGCCGAGACCGGCACCGAGATGCCCGACGAGCACGTCGGCGAGATCTGGCTGCACGGCGAGAACATGGGCATCGGCTACTGGGGTCGCAAGGAAGAGACCGACAACACCTTCCACAACCGCATCACCAAGCGTCTGACCGAGGGCAGCCACACCGAGGGCACCCCGGACGACAGCAAGTGGCTGCGCACCGGCGACTACGGCGTCTACATCGACGGCGAGCTCTACATCACCGGTCGCGTCAAGGACCTCGTCATCGTCGACGGTCGCAACCACTACCCGCAGGACCTCGAGTTCTCGGCGCAGGAGGCCAGCTCCGCGCTGCGCCCCGGCTTCGTCGCGGCGTTCGCGGTTCCGGCCAACCAGCTGCCGCGCGAGGTGTTCGACAACGACGCCTCCGGTCTGCAGTTCGACGCGGACGATTCGTCGGAGCAGCTCGTGATCGTCGCCGAGCGCGCTCCCGGCGCCGGCAAGGCCGATCCGCAGCCGATCGCCGACGCGGTGCGTGCCGCGATCTCGTCCCGGCACGGTGTCACCGCCCGCGACGTGCTGCTCGTGCCGGCCGGTTCCATCCCCCGTACGTCCAGCGGAAAGATCGCGCGCCGGGCGTGCAAGACCGCATATGTCGAGGGAACGCTGCGCGGTGGTTACCAGCAGCAGGCCTTCCCGGACAGCGTGTAAGAACGAATGTCCTCTTTCCCGGGTAGCGTGGTGGGTTGATGTCTGACACTGAAATGACGGTTGCGCAGCTGCGCGAATGGCTGCGCAACTGGATCGCCGACGCGACCGGGCAGCCGGTCTCCCAGATCTCGGACGATCGTCCGATGGAGGAGTTCGGACTGTCCTCCCGGGACGCCGTCGCCATGGCGGGTGAGATCGAGGAACTCCTCGGTGTCACCCTCAATGCGACGATCGCCTACCAGCACCCGACGATCGCGTCGCTCGCGACGCGCATCATCGAAGGTGAACCCGAGGCACCCGCCGAGGACGACTCCGCCCTGTACACGGTCGGTGCCGTGGCGGGTTCGAAGGACGTCGCCATCGTCGGTCTGTCCACCCGTTTCCCGGGCCACGTCGACACCCCCGAACAGATGTGGGAGCTGCTCGCGTCCGGACGCGACGGCATCTCCGATCTGCCCGAGGGCCGCTGGTCGGAGTTCGAGAACGACCCCGCCGTGTGGGAGTCGATCCGCAACGCCAACACCAGGGGCGGCTACCTCGACGACGTCAAGGGCTTCGACGCCGAGTTCTTCGCGATGTCGCCGCGCGAGGTCGAGATGGTCGACCCGCAGCAGCGTCTCGCGCTGGAGCTGACCTGGGAAGCACTCGAGCACGCGCACATCCCGCCGAGCGACCTCAAGGGCGGCTCGGTCGGTGTGTTCATCGGCAGCTCGGCGAGCGACTACATGCTCCTCGCGGTCGGTGATCCGTCCGCAGCGCATCCCTACGCGCTCACCGGTACCTCCACCGCGGTCATCGCCAACCGCGTGTCGTACTTCTACGACTTCCACGGCCCGTCGGTCACGCTCGATACGGCGTGCTCGTCGTCGCTGGTCGCCGTGCACCAGGCCGTGCGCGCGCTGCGCAACGGTGAGGCCGACGTCGCTCTCGCCGGTGGCGTCAACATGCTGCTCGCCCCGGCCGGCACCCTCGGCTTCGACGAACTCGGCGTCATGGCACCCGACGGGCGCATCAAGGCGTTCTCCGCCGATGCCGACGGCATGATCCGCGCCGAGGGCGGCGGTCTCGTCGTGCTCAAGCGTCTCGAGGACGCCGAGCGCGACGGCGACAACATCCTCGCGGTGATCGCCGGTTCGGCCGTCAACCAGGACGGCCGCTCCAACGGTCTGGCCGCTCCCAACCCCGAAGCGCAGGTCGACGTGCTGCGCCGCGCCTACCGCGACGCGCAGATCCTGCCGTCCGGCGTCGACTACATCGAGGCGCACGGCACCGGCACGGTGCTCGGCGACCCGATCGAGGCCGACGCGCTCGGCCGCGTCGTCGGTCGTGGCCGCGAGGACGACAAGCCGGCCCTGCTCGGTTCGGCCAAGACCAACTTCGGTCATCTCGAGTCCGCCGCCGGTGCAGCCGGTCTCATCAAGGTCGTTCTCGCGATGCAGAACGATCAGCTTCCGCCGACGCTCAACTACACCGCGCCGAACCCGTACATCCCGTTCGACAGCGCGCACCTGAAGGTCATCCCCGAGGGTGCGAAGTGGCCGCGCTACACCGGTCGCGCCGTCGCCGGCGTGTCCGGATTCGGTTTCGGTGGCACCAACGCGCACGTCGTGGTCCACGAGTACACCGGCCCGGAGGGTCAGGAGGCGGCCGAGGCCGAGGTCGAGGTCCTGCCGGAGGAGATCCCCGCCGCCGCGGAGACCACCGAGCAGGCCCGCGAGCTGCCCGTCCTGCTCGCCGTCTCCGCTGCGATGCCGTCGCGTCGCCGTCGTGCCGCCGCCGATCTCGCCGACTGGCTCGAGACCGAGAAGGGCAGCACGACGCCGCTCGCCGACGTCGCCCGCACGCTCTCCCGTCGCAACCACGGCCGGTCCCGGGCGATCGTCGTGGCGAGCAACCACGGCGAGGCCATCGCCGGTCTGCGTGCCGTCGCTGCCGGTAAGCCCGCGCAGGGCGTGTTCACCGCCGACGCTCCGGCTTCCAAGGGCGCGGTGTGGGTGCTGTCCGGCTTCGGTGCCCAGCACCGCAAGATGGCCAAGCAGCTGTACCTGGAGAACCCGGTCTTCGCGGCGGCCGTCGACGAGGTCGACGAGCTGATCTACGACGAGTCGGGCTACTCCATGAAGGAGAAGTTCCTCGACGACGCGCAGGACTACGACGTCGAGACGGCGCAGGTCGGCATCTTCACGATCCAGATCGGTCTCGCCGCGCTGCTGCGTCACCACGGTGCCGAGCCCGCCGCGGTCGTCGGCCACTCGATGGGTGAGGCCGCCGGCGCCTACATCTCGGGCGGACTCTCGCTCGAGGACGCCGTGCGCGTCATCTGCTCGCGTTCGCGTCTGATGGGTGAGGCCGAATCGGGCCTGACCGGCGACGACATCCGCCTCATGGCGCTCGTCGAGTACAGCGCCGCCGAGATCACCGACGTGCTGCCCGACTTCCCGCAGCTCGAGGTCTGCGTCTACGCGGCGCCGACGCACACCGTCATCGGTGGCCCGCAGGAGCAGGTCAACGCGATCGTCGCGCGTGCCGAGGCCGAGGAGAAGTTCGCCCGGGTCCTGCAGACCAAGGGTGCAAGCCACACCTCGCAGGTCGATCCGATCCTCGGCGAGCTCGCAGCCGAGCTCGCCGGCATCGAACCGCACCGCCTGAAGGTCGACCTGTACTCGTCGGTCGACCAGGAGACCCTCTACCGCGCAGGTCACGACGGCATCCACGACGTCGAGTACTGGACCAAGGGCATGCGCCACAGCGTGTACTTCACGCAGGCGATCCGGCAGGCCCTGTCCGACGGGCACACCACCTTCGTCGAGCTCAACGCCAACCCCGCGACGCTCATGTCGGTCGCGGCGACGGCCTTCGACGCCGGTGTGCAGGACGGCCAGTTCATCCAGACGCTCAAGCGCAAGGAGGACGAGTCCCTCGGCGTGCTGACCGCGCTCGCGCAGCTGTACGTGCACGGGCAGTCCGTCGACCTGAGGACGCTGCTGCCGGAGGGCGACTACGCCGACCTGCCGCGCACCGCCTTCCTGCGCAAGCCGTACTGGGTCGACGCCAGCATCGGCACCTCCGGCAACGGCCGCGCGCCCGGCGCCCGCGTCGCACTGCCCGACGGCCGCTACGTGTGGGAGGTGCAGGCATCCGCCGTCACCGACGCGGCCGAGCTGGTCGTCGCGGCGGCTTCGCAGGTGCTGTCGGATGTCACGCTCACCGCGTCCATCCCGCACACCGAGGTCCCCGCGACCGGCACCCTCACCACGACGCTCACCCGGCATCCGGGTGGTGCGTCGCTGCAGGTGCACGCGAACACCGGCGACGGTTTCACGCTCGTCCACGAGGGTGTCGTCACCTCCGGTGAGCCGCTGCCCGCGCCCGTCGCGGTGGCCGCGAAGCCGGCCGCGCAGGCCGAGGAACTGCCCGAGGTCGTCGAGTCGTTCGGCGACAAGTGGGATCCGAACGGATCGCAGACCCTCGACGACCGCCTGAGGCTGATCGTCGCCGAGTCCATGGGCTACGCACCCGAGGACCTACCGGCCGAGATCCCGCTCATCGAGCTGGGCCTCGACTCGCTCATGGCGGTCCGCATCAAGAACCGCGTCGAGTACGAGTTCGACATCCCGCAGCTGCAGCTGTCGGCGGTCAAGGACGCGAGCCTGCGCGACGTCGCGAAGTACCTGCGGTACGCCGTGGAGAACCGCGAGGAGGTCGCGCAGCTCGCCGAGCAGCAGGCCGCCGAGAAGGCAGCCGAACGCGCCGCCGCTGCGGCGGATCAGGACGAGCTCCCCGCGATGGAGGACACCACCGCGGTGGGCGAGGCCGAGCAGATCCTCGCCGAGGCCGAGGCCGAGGTAGACGCAGAGGCACAGACCGCGCCCGAGACGCCCGCACCCGAGCAGGAATCGAGCGGAGTCGACGTGCCGCCGCGCGACGCCGCGGAACGACTGACCTTCGCCTCCTGGGCCGTGGTCACGGGCAAGTCGGCCAAGGGCATCTTCAACCCGCTGCCGAAGCTCGAGCGCGACGTCGCCGAGAAGCTCGCGGCACGACTGACCGAGCGGGCCGAGGGCGAGATCACCGTCGACGACGTGCTCGCCGCCTCGACCGTCGAGCAGCTCGCCGAGACCGTCCGTCAGCATCTCGAATCCGCCGATCGCATCGACGGACTCGTGCGCACGCTGCGGCCCCGCGCCGAGGGATCGGACGCCGTGCCGGTCTTCGTCTTCCACCCCGCGGGTGGTTCGACGGTCGCGTACGAGCCGCTGCTGCGCCGCCTGCCCGCGCACACCCCGGTGTTCGGTTTCGAGCGCACCGAGGGCCCGATCGACACCCGCGCCCAGGCGTACCTGCCGCTCATCGAGGAGATCCAGGGCGACGGCCCGTACGTGCTGTGCGGCTGGTCGCTCGGCGGTGTCCTGGCCTACGCGGTGGCCCGTCTGCTCCGCAAGAGGGGCAAGGACGTGCGTCTCGTCGGTCTCATCGACACCGTCATGGCCGGTGAGAAGGTCGAGGACACGCCCGACGAGATCCGTAAGCGCTGGCAGCGTTACTCGGCGTTCGCGAAGAAGACCTACGGGATCGACGCGCCGCTGCCCTACGACCTGCTGGCCGAGGCCGGCAGCGACGAGGAGCAGATCGGCATCCTGATGGGCCTGCTCGAGTTGAGCGGGGCGCAGATCCCCGGCGGCATCATCGAGCACCAGCGCACGTCGTGGCTCGACAACCGCGCCATCCAGACCGCGGAACTGCTGCCCTACGACGGCAAGGTCGTGCTGTACATGGCCGACAAGTATCACGACGACGCGATCGATCTCGAGCCGGCCTTCGGGACCCGGCAGCCCGACGGTGGGTGGGGTGAGGTCGTCGCGGATCTCGAGGTCGTGCACGTCGGCGGCGATCACCTGCAGATCGTCGACGAGCCGTACATCTCGAAGGTGGGGGAAGACCTGACCCGCAAGCTGGCCGACATCGAGGCCTCGAGGAGCTGAACGAAGAAGTGAGCACCACGGCACAGAAGCTGGCCGAGCTGCGCGAGAAGCTGGAGATCGCGAAGGAGCCTGCGGGCGAACTCGCGATCGCCAAGCGCGCGAAGAAGGGCATTCCGAGCGCTCGCGAGCGCATCGACATGCTGCTCGACAGGGGCAGCTTCGTCGAGATCGGCGCACTGATGAAGACGCCCGGCCGCGACGATGCGATGTACGGCGACGCGGTCGTCGTCGGGCACGGCACGGTCGACGGCCGCCCGGTCGCGGTGTTCTCCCACGACCAGACCGTTTTCGGCGGCAGCGTCGGTGAGATGTTCGGCCGCAAGGTCGCCGCGGTCCTCGACTTCGCCCTCAAGATCGGTTGCCCCGTCGTCGGCATCAACGACTCCGGTGGTGCCCGCGTGCAGGACGCCGTCACCTCGCTCGCCTGGTACGGCGAGATCGGCAAGCGCCACGAGCCGCTGTCGGGTCTGTGCCCGCAGATCTCCGTGATCGTCGGCAACTGCGCCGGTGGTGCGGTCTACGCCCCGATCAACACCGACGTCGTGGTCGCCACCGAGGGCTCGCACATGTTCGTCACCGGCCCGGACGTCATCAAGGCGGTCACCGGTGAGAGCGTGAGCCTCGAAGAGCTCGGCGGTGCCCGCCAGCAGGCCGAGTACGGCAACGTGCACCACGTGGCGCCCGACGAGAAGGCCGCCTTCGAGTGGGTGCGGCAGTACCTGAGCTACATGCCGTCCAACGCGCAGGAGAAGCCGCCGGTCATCAATCCCGGTCTCGAACCGGAGATCACGCCCGACGATCTCGAACTCGACACGTTCATGCCCGACGCCGACAACTCCGGCTACGACATGCACGACATCCTGCTGAAGATCTTCGACGACGGCGAGTTCCTCGAGGTCCGCTCGCAGACCGCGCCGAACATCATCACCGGCTACGCGCGCGTCGACGGTCATGCCGTCGGTGTCGTGGCGAACCAGCCGCTGTACCTGTCGGGTGCGCTCGACGCGGCCGCTGCCGACAAGGCGGCCCACTTCGTGCGCGTGTGCGACGCCTACGACATTCCGCTCGTGTTCGTCGTCGACACCCCCGGCTTCCTGCCAGGTGTCGAGCAGGAGAAGATCGGCGTCATCAAGCGTGGCGGCCGTTTCCTGTTCTCGTACGTCGAGGCATCCGTCCCGAAGGTGACGGTCGTGGTCCGCAAGTCATACGGCGGCGGTTACGCCGTGATGGGTTCGAAGCAGCTCGGCGCCGACATCAACTTCGCGTGGCCCACCGCGCGTATCGCCGTGATGGGTGCCGAATCGGCTGTCGCGGTGATCGGCCGCCGGCAGATCGAGGCCGCGGGCGAGAACGCTCCCGCCGTGCGCCAGCAGCTCATCAACTTCTACAACGAGCACGTGGCGACGCCGTACATCGCGGCCGAGCGCGGATACGTCGACGCGGTGATCGAGCCGTCGACGACCCGCCTCGAGATCCGCAAGGCGCTGACCCTCCTTCGCGACAAGGAAGTGTTCAAGAACCCGCGGAAGCATCACCTGCTGCCGCTGTAGAACAGCCGGAGAACCCTCGCCGACGGGGTCTGTGCACACTAGGACGTGCGCAGGCCCCGTCGCGCGTATCCGACGATCTGCTCGACCTCTGCGTCGGCGTCGAAGGTGGATGCGTCCCGCCACAGCAGATGCTCCATCACCGCGAGGAGCAGGATCGAGGTGGTGAGCGAATCCCGTTGCGGGTCGGCCGATCCCAGGTCGGCGATGGGACCGGCGAGTACCTCCGCGACCGCCTTCTCCAGATCCTCGCGCACCTTCGGTGCGTGCGACCGGCCGCCGGCGGAGGACACGACGTTGCGGGTGGCGGCGGCGATCTCGGGATCGACGGCCTGGTTCAGGACGGCCGCGATGCCGGCACGCAGGGCGGCGTCGGGGTCGGCGGCCTGGTCGATCTTGTGACGCAGGTACCGGACGAGTCGGTGTCCGCCCTCCTCGACGACGGCGTCGACGAAATCACCCTTGCTCTTGAAGTAGCGGTAGAAGGCGTCGTTGGAGAGTCCCGCGGCGGCCACGATGTCGGCGACGCGCGCGGGTTCGCCCCGGGTGAGCAGTTCGCGTCCGCACCGGATCAGGGTGTCGACGTCGCGGCTCGCAGCCTCCTGTCGGGGCGTCAGGCTTCGCTTCACGGCCTCGGAGGCGCGGGGGGACAGGGTCGACCCAGCTGAATTCTCGGTGGTCACCCGCTCATTCTAGATAACCGAAACCAGATTCTGGGATGCTCCGACCCCGTCACGCCGCACGTCGACCGATCAGGGAACCGTCCAGGAACCCCGGCCCGCCAGGAAGGTGATGTCGGTGGTCGTCACGACCGCCTCGATGCGTCCGGAGCCGGTCTCGAACGACGGATACGGGGACGCCGGGATGGTCGGGTAGATCGGCAGGGTGACGGCGCCACGCTGTCCGGTCGTGACATTCGTCCAGTGCACGACGCAGTGGCACTGGATGCTGCTGCCGAATCGGGAGAAACCAGGACGCTCGGGATCCACCCGAACGGTCACGCTCTCGTTGACGAGGGCGCCGCCCCATCCGGCAGAACCGGTACCACCGACCGCGCCGATGACCGGGCTCAGGGTCGTGGCCACGACAGGCTCCGCGGACGCCGCGGGAGCGGCGACCATGCCGAACGCGAGAGCCGCGCCCAGGGCTGCCGTGAATGCGATCTTTCTCGAGGTCGTCATGTCCAGTGTGTCGCCCCTGAGCATCACTTCCGTTACTCGCGCCCCACCCGTCACTCGTAGACGCGCATCGGCGCGGGCTTCCACAGACCCGACCGCGTCACCTCGGTGGTGGTCAGTTCGGCCGGCTGCGCATTCGGGTAGAAGCGCACGTACCGCTCCACCGAACCCCAGT
This sequence comes from Rhodococcus sp. S3, assembly GCF_058211795.1. Taxonomy (NCBI): domain Bacteria; kingdom Bacillati; phylum Actinomycetota; class Actinomycetes; order Mycobacteriales; family Nocardiaceae; genus Rhodococcus; species Rhodococcus sp. S3. Next base: position 211,782 of record NZ_CM177074.1, read on the forward strand.
CGCGACCCCAGTCGTTCTCCAGGTAGGTGGGCACCTGCTCGGGCCGCGCCAGGACCTCCGCGAAGCCGAGCGGACCACCGTTGTCGGCCGACTGCCAGGTGTCGGTCGACGACACCGCGAGCGGACGGTCGGGGAGGACCCGGTAGTTCGGCATCTCGGCAACGCCGGCCCAGTGGTCGAACGGCCGCTGGCACGGGAACTGCAGGCCCACGGCCCAGTCCAGCAGGAGCGGCTGATCGGAACCGAGCTGGGAGTCGAGCCGCTCGAGGGTCGGGACGCGCGGCGGCGTGAACGCCAGCCACTGGTCGCCGGTGAGGTTGGGGTCGTTCGCGACGATGCGGACGGCGTCGACGTCGTCGGGCAGGTCGGCGAGCGGCACACGCAGGTTCCGCCACGACGGCGCGGGGCCGATGTCGCGCGGCAGGTAGGTGCCCTTCGCCTCGACGCTGCCGTCGGCCTGGCGGGTGCCGTACTCGACGAGCAGCGACTGGCCGTAGGTCAGTGCACCGGTGTCGTCGTACGACCAGATGCGACCGGCCGCGGAGATGATCACCAGCGGCGTCTCGTCGGTGATCTCGGGCAGGGCGTACCAGCTGGAGGTGAGTGCGGCGGGTTCCTGCACACCCTCCTGGTAGCTGCCGAGCACCGGGGTGACGGCCGGATCGAGCCCGAAGGGCAGGCGCACGGTGCTGCCGTTGACCGTCTGCGCACCGGAGCCGCCCGTGGTGCCGCCGCCCGCGCCGGTCTCGAAGGTCGGGCCGACGCTCTGGTTGTCGGTGTTGCCCTGGCCCGGCTTGACCTCGACGTAGTCGGCGGTCAGATCGGACGGCACGCCGTCGGGAGTGAAGCCGCGCGGCGCCGCACCGGCGAGCGGGTCGTCGTTCGCCGGCGGGTTGGCGGGATCGATGATCGGTTCGAGGCGTCCCTCGTTGGGGTCGGACTCGACGAGCACGTCGTTCGCGAGACCGCAGGTCTGCCCGGCGACCGCCCCGATGTTGGACCGGGCGAGCGAGTACGCCGGGTACTGCGACACCGCGCCCTTGAGCAGCGACAGCACCTCGAACAGCACCATCACCGCGGCGACGACCGTGAGCGGAGCGGCCGCGAGGGCGCGGATCCGCCGGCCCTTCTTCGTCTCGGGCGACTCCGGCGGCGGCGCGTAGCCCTCGCGGAGGTACTGCCACGCGACGAGCACCAGGGCGAGACCGAACAGGACCAGGAACAGCGAGCTGGACTGGTAGCCGCTCAACGAGACGGTCTTGTCGAACCACGGCACGCCGTAGCTCGAGACGTACCACCAGCCGTTGATGCCGGCGAACGACACCGCCAGGACGAACAGCAGTCCGGCAAGGAAGATCGTGCGGTTGCGGCGCGACCGCAATGCGCTCGCGGAGACCACGACGGCCGTGACCGTCGCGAGCGATCCGGCGATGCCCGCGTACGCCCCGAAGTGGTGGGTCCACTTCGTGGGGTTGAACATCATGAAGAAGATCGTGCCGAAGACGATGCCGAGCAGACGCCAGGTCGGGCTCACGGCGACGCCGGGGATCCGGCGGCGGCGCAGCAGCACGAACAGCGTCGTGAACAGGCACAGCAGCATCGTGAGGAACGCGAAGCGGCGCGGCAGCGACCCGTCGACGGTCTGCACCATCAGGTAGTAGTAGCGGAGGAAGTCGTTCCACCACTCCTCGTTGGGGCCGATGATGGTGCGCACGCGGGTCGCCTCGAGGACCGCGGCGAGGGTCTGGTCCGAGAACACCACGACGAGCACGAGCAACCCGGCGGCACCGATCGGTGCGAGCAGCGGCAGGGTGCCGACCTCGCGGTGACGGCGCACGATGATCCGCGTCATCGGCCGGATACCGGCGATCAGGGCGGCCACACACATCAGGCCGGTCGGTGCCGCGGCGAGCGTGAACGCGCCGACGACCACCGCGGTCGCGGCGGGCAGCAGACGACCGGTCGCGATGGCGCGTTCGATCGAGCACCAGGTCAGCAGCGCACCGAGGGCGACGATCGGCTCGGGCCGCAGACCGTTGTTGTAGGGGAGCCAGAAGGCGAGGAAGACCAGTCCGCCGGTCCACAGCGCGATGCGGTTGTGCCGCACGGCCCGGCCGAGACGCGGCACCACCTCGCGGCTGATGACCATCCAGCACAGGATTCCGGCGATCAGTGCCGGGATGCGCATCCACGGGCTGGCCGCGGAGATCTTCGCGAACGCCGCCAGCACGTCGTAGTACCAGCCGAAGGGCGCTTCGGGGACACCGAACCAGCGGAAGTAGTTGGCCATGTAGCCGGAGTTCTCCGACACCCGGGCCATGGTCAGCAGGTAGCCGTCGTCCGAGGTGTTCGCGCCGAAGAAGTGCCAGCCGACGAGCGTGAGGACCACGACGACGTCGACGCCGGTGAACTTCCACCAGCGGGCCGGCAGGAAACGGCGGTGTCCGCGACCGTCCGTGCCGTCGAGTTTGGCCAGCGCGCCGAGCGCGAGTGCCGTCGACAGCACCGCCAGGATCATCGCGAGGGACTTGACCAGTGTCGGCGACGACGTGAACCGGGAGTCGACATCGACGGTGACGTCGAGGCCGGGAACCGCGGTCGGCAGGTCGCTGAACACGCCGACGACGAGCGGCCGCAGGTCGCCGGTGAGCTCACCGGACCGCGGGTTGCCGTTCTCGTCGGAGAGGCCGACGAACTCGGCGGTGGTGCGTTCGGAGTCGGAGAAGATCTGCAGTTCGCTGCACGCACCCGACTCGACGTCGGCGCGCGGCGCGGTCGCGACCACCACGTTGCGGTCGAGCACGTCGACGTTCTCGGCGCCGACCCGCACGAACATCGCGTTGAGCGCGGCGTCCTGCCCGTTGGTGGGGGCCGTCGCGAGCAGCATCCCGCCGTCACCCGGCATCTCCGCGACGGCGCTGCACGGCACGGTGGCGCGGAACTGGAGGGGGACCTGCGACATCAACGGCAGTTCGACGTCGGTCGCCGCCGCGTCCTGCGGCCACGACATCGTCGCCTCGGTCACGCGGACCGGGAGGAACGGTGTGGCCAGCGCCAAGATCATGCCGAGCAACCCGGCGACGACGGCGACGAGTCGCGCGGTCCGGTACCGAGTGCGAAGGTCCTCGCCCATCGACCGTGGGGCGGTCGGAGCGGGCGCGGGTGAGGTCGTCACGTCGTCGGGCACGGGAGTCGATGGTATCCGGCGACGTGGTGTGACGGCACTCGCCCTTACTCCAGCAGGACCGGGACCCCGTCACGGATGCGGCCCGGCGACCACAGGCCGGAGCGGGTCGTCACGTCGGTGGTGACCTCCGCCGGGGAGGCATCCGGGTCGATCGGGCGGTACTGCTCGAGCGATCCCCAGTCGCGATCCCAGTCGTGGTTCAGATAGGTGGGGACGGCCTCGGCGTTCAGCAGAAGCGGGATCCAGCCGAGCGGTCCACCGCCGATGTCGTCCTGCCAGCCGTTCGTCGCGTCGGCCCCGACACGGTCCGGGAGGATGCGGTATTCGGGGACCTCGGCGACACCGTTGCGGTGCCCGAACGGTCGCTGGCACGGGAAGGCGAGACCCACCGACCAGTCGATGAGGACGGGGGCGTCGGATCCGACGACCTCCTGCAGGGTCTGCATGCGCGGCATCCGCGGCGGCGTGACCGCGACCCACTGATCGGGGGAGAGGTCACCGTCGTCGACGACGATCCGCACGGCGTCGGCGTCGGCCGGGATCGCGTCGCTCGGCACGCGCAGGTTGCGCCAGGACGGCGACGGGCCGATGTCGATCGGGGCGAGCGTGGCCAGCGGCGTCACGTCGTCCCCGGACGACGAACCGAACTCCAGCAGCACGTCCTGACCGGGGGTGATGACGCCGTCCGGGTCCACGTAGCGGACGCGTCCCGCCGCGGTCACGACCAGCAGCGGTGTCTCGTCGGTGCGCTCCGGCAGCGCGTACCAGCCGGATTCGAGCTCGGCCGACTGCTGCGCGCCGGAGCGGTAGCTGCCGAGGACGGGCGTGGTCTGCGGGTCGAGGCCGAAGGGGAGCTTCACGGTGCTGCCGTTGATGCCTTCGTCGCTGGTGCGACCGCCCTCGGTGCCGGCGCTGGTGGAGGTGGTGGTGCCGCCCTCCTCGCTGTCGACGGTGTTGGCGCCACCGGTCGTGGTGGTCTCCGCATCCGCGGTGAGGTCGAGCGCCACGCCGTTCGGGGTGAAACCGACGGCCGTGCCGGCGCCCAGGGCCTCGCCCGGATCACCGTCGAGAGGCTGCAGCATCGTCGCGTTCGGGTCGGACTCGACGAGCACCTCGTTGGCGAGACCGCAGGAGTTGCCGGTCAGGGCCGCCGCGTTCGACTTGGCGATCGAATACGCCGGGTACTGCGAGACCGCGCCCTTGAGCAGCGACAGCACCTCGAACAGCACCACCGCCGCCGCGACCAGCGTCAGCGGCGCCGACGCCAGGGCCCGCACCCTGCCGTTGCGGTCGGGCCGCGGTGTCGTGAACGGCTCGCGCAGGTGGAACCACGCGGCGAGGAGCAAGGCGAGCACCGTCAGGCCGAGCAGCGCCGTGGAGAAGGCGTAACCGGAGATCGACGGCGGCTTGTCCCACCACGGGATGCCGTAGCTCGAGACGTACCACCAGCCGTTCGAGCCGGTGAACGCCATCGCCAGGACGAACAGCACCCCGGCGGTGAACAGCGCCCGGTTGCGGGCCGATCGGATGCCGACCGAACCCACTCCGATCGCGGCGAGCGCAGCCACCGACGCGGCCAGGCCCGCGTACACACCGAAGTGGTGCGTCCACTTCGTCGGCGTGAGCATCATGAGCAGCAACGACGCGAAGACGATGCCGAGGATGCGGCGCGACGGTCCGATCGCGGTGCCCGGAATGCGGCCCTTGCGCAGGATCAGCATCACGCACACGACCAGGCACAACAGCATCACGAACACACCGAACCGGCGGGCCAGCGAACCGTCGGGGGAGACGGTGAGCAGCGCGTCCCAGCGCAGCCGCTCGTCGAACCACGGCACGTTCGGGCCCACGGCCGAACGCACGCGGGTCGCTTCGAGGACCGACGCGAGCGTCTGGTCGGCGAAGACCGCGATGAGCACGACGGTGCCCGAGGCGAGGATCGGCGCGAGGGGCGCGACGACACCGACGAGATGCCGGCGCGCAATGAGCACCTTCACCAGCGGGCGCATCCCGGCGACGAGCGCGGCCACCGCGATCAGGCCGGTCGGACCGGCAGCGAGGGAGAAGGCCGCGATGAGCACCGCGATCGCGGCGGGCAGCATGCGACCGGTCGCGATGGCGCGTTCGATCGAGCACCAGGTCAGCAGTGCACCGACCGCGATGATCGGCTCGGGGCGCAGACCGTTGTTGTAGGGGAGCCAGAACGCGAGGAAGACCAGCCCGGCCGTCCACAGCGACACCCGGCTGTGCCGGACGGCGACACCGAGCCTGGGGATGACCTCACGGCTGATGACCATCCAGCACAGGATCGCCGCGATCAGCGTGGGCACGCGCATCCACACGCTCGACGTCGACACCTGCGCGAACACGACGAGCACGTCGTAGAACCAGCCGAACGGCGCCTCGGGCACACCGAACCAGCGGAAGTAGTTCGCCATGTATCCGGCGTCGCCGGACACTCGCGCCATATTGAGGATGTAGCCGTCGTCCGAGGTGTTCGCGCCGAGGACGTGCCAGAGCAACAGAGTGCCCACGACGATGGCGTCCACAAGGGTGAACCGCCACCAGCGAGCCGGCAGGAACCGGCGCGCGCGGCGCCCGTCGATCCCGTCCAGGCGATGCAGCGCGACGAGGGAGACCAGCGTCGCGAGCGCGCACACGATCATCGCGAGGAGCTTGAGCACCGTGGGGGTCGAGGTGAACCGCGAGTCGAGCTCGGCGCGCACCGACAACCGTTCCGTGGAGTCGTCACCGCCGGGTTCGAAGGCGCCCGCGGGGCCGGTGAGGTCGCTGAAGACACCGACCATCTGCGGTCGCTCGTCGCCTTCGAGCTCGATCGCGACCGGCGGGTCGGAGCCCACGATCTCGGCGGCGGTGCGTTCGGAGTTCGATGCGACGGTCACCGCCGTGCACGGTTCGTCGAGCGGCGCCGAGACGAGCACCGAGTTGCGCAGGACGGCCTCGACGGTGCCGGGGGCGCCGTCCTCACCGGGTACCGCGCGGATCACCAGGCCCTCCGCCGTGGCGTCGGGGGAGCCGGACGGGATGGTCGAGACGAGCGTGCCGCCGTCGGAACCGAGCTGCGCTGCTGCCGCGCACGGCACGCTGGCCCGCAGCGTGAGCGGGGCGTAGGTGACGAGCGGCGCCTCGACACTGTCGATGCTGCCGTTCTGCGGCCATTGCAGTTCGCCGGTCTCCTGCCGGACCGGCAGGAACGGAAGGGTCAGAGCCAGCACGAACCCGAGCAGTCCCGACACGATCGCGACGATCCGCGCTGTGCGGACGCGCGATGTCGGGTCGGACGAATCGGTTTTCCCGGGCGAAGCGGTATCGGCTGGCACAAGCGTCGATGCTAGGCGAGTCCCGTCACGGTCCGGGCTCGTGCCGCTCCGCTCGCACTACTCGTGGGTACTCCGCGGTTCTGTCCGACCACGTCCGGAGCCGTACCTCCCGCCACTAGCATCGCTGTCTATGAAGACCTCCACCCCGATCGGGCGCGCTCTGCGCGCGGCGGGCATCGGGGAGGTCTGCGACGACTCGACCACGCGCGCGCTGTACTCGTCCGACGCCTCTCTCTATCGCGTCCCACCACAGGCCGTGGTGCGCGCCCGATCGATCGACGACATCGCCACGACCCTCGACGTGTGCCGGCGCGAGGGTGTCCCCCTCACCTCCCGCGGCACCGGCACCTCCCTCGCGGGCAACGCCGTCGGACCCGGCGTCGTCATCGACTTCTCGCGTCACCTGAACCGGGTGCTCTCCGTCGACCCCGAGACCCGGACCGCGCGGGTGCAACCGGGGGTCGTGCAGGCCGAGCTCCAGCGCACCGCGGCACCGCACGGTCTGCGCTTCGGCCCCGATCCGTCCACCCACAACCGATGCACGATCGGCGGGATGATCGGCAACAACGCGTGCGGGGCGCGGGCGCTCGGCTACGGCCGCACGTCCGACAACGTCGTCGCGCTCGAGGTGTTCACCGGCACCGGGCACCCGCTGACGCTGCCCGGCGAGGATCCGACGCTCGAGCCGCTGCGGGAGATCGTCGCGCGCGATCTCGCGACCATCCGCACCGAATTCGGTCGCTTCGGCCGGCAGGTGTCGGGCTACGCACTCGAGCATCTGTTGCCGGAGAACGGATTCGACGTCCGGAAGCTGTTCGTCGGCAGCGAGGGCACCCTCGGGATCACAACCGAGGCGACGGTGCAGCTGGTCGCCGACCCTGCCGTCCGCACAATGGTCGTGCTCGGTTATCCCGACATCGTCGCCGCCGGCAACGCCGCGCACGGACTACTCGGGTTCCGGCCCACGGCGTGCGAAGGACTCGACTCGCGGATCGTCGACATCGTCCGGCACCGGCGCGGGCCGGAAGCAGTACCGCCCCTGCCGTCGGGTGCGGCGTGGCTGTTCGTCGAACTGGCGGGTGACGACGCCGACGAAGTGCGCGACCGGGCGAAGGCGCTCGCGCACGCCGCAGCCGCGACCGACGTCCTGCACGTCGAGGACCAGGCGCGGGCCGCCGCGCTGTGGCGCATCCGGGAGGAGGGGGCCGGCCTGTCGGCGAGAAGTCCGAAGGGACTGCCCGCGCACGCGGGATGGGAGGACGCCGCCGTCCCCGCCCACCGCGTCGGCGACTATCTCCGCGACTTCGAGGAACTGCTCGCCGGATACGACGTCACCGGCTATCCCTACGGGCACTTCGCCGACGGATGCATCCACATCCGCCTCGACATCCCGCTCGAGGTTCCCGGCCTGTTCCGCGAATTCCTCTTCGAAGCAGGCAAACTCGTCGCCGAGTACGGCGGGTCGATGTCGGGGGAGCACGGCGACGGCCGGGCCCGGAGCGAACTGCTGCCCCTGATGTACTCGCCCGACGCGCTCGCGCTGTTCGGCGCCGTGAAGTCGGTCTTCGACCCGGAGAACATCCTCAATCCCGGAGTGCTCGTCGACCCGCGTCCCGTCGACGTCGACCTCCGCGTCCCGGCCGCACGGAAGGTTCGTGAGGGTCTGGCCTTCCGCTATCTCGAGGACGGCGGCGACTTCACGCAGGCAGTCCACCGGTGCACGGGGATCGGCAAGTGCCGCGCCGACAACACCGGCACCGGCGGAGTGATGTGCCCGTCCTTCCTCGCGACCCGCGAGGAGAAGGACTCCACCCGCGGACGAGCCCGGGCACTGCAGGAGATGCTCAACGGTCACCTCGTCGACGAGTCGTGGCAGTCGCCGGAGGTGCACGAAGCGCTCGAGCTGTGCCTGTCGTGCAAAGGATGCCTGTCGGACTGCCCGACCGGGGTCGACATGGCGACCCTCAAATCCGAAGTGTTGCACCAGACCTACCGGGGACGACGACGGCCCGCCAGTCACTACGGTCTCGGCAGACTGCCGCAGTGGGCGGCGATCGCCTCCCGCGCGCCGCGTGCCGTCAACGCTCTGACCCGGATCCCGGGCGTCGCCCCGCTCGGCTTGACCGTCGCCGGTCTCGATCGACGCCGCCACGTTCCGGCGTTCGCTCCTCGCACCTTCCGGAAGTGGTTCGCCGACACCCTCCCGCAACGATCCCGCACGGGCGACCCGGTGTTGCTGTTCGTCGACACCTTCACCGAGTACTTCACCCCGGAGATCGGGGCCGCCGCCGTGCGTGTCCTCGAGACCGCCGGATGCAGCGTGCACATTACCGACGAACCCCGTTGTTGTGGGCTGACGTGGATCACCACCGGCCAGCTCGACCAGGCCCGGAAGATCGTGGGCCGCACCGTCGCCGAACTCTTCCGCAGTGGCATGCCGATCGTCGGACTCGAACCGTCGTGCACCGCTGTCCTGCGTTCCGACGCGGTCGAACTGCTCGGGTCCGCGCCCGCGCGTCTCGTGGCCGACAGCACCACCACCCTCGCCGAACTCCTCGCCGACTGGGAACCGCCGTCGCTGGAGGGGACACGGATCGTCGCGCAACCCCACTGCCACCATCACGCCGTCATGGGCTGGGGTGCCGATGCCGCCCTGCTGCGGCGTGCGGGTGCCGACGTGCAGCGACTCGCCGGCTGCTGCGGCCTGGCCGGGAACTTCGGCGTCGAACGCGGGCATTACGACGTGTCGGTGGCGGTCGCGCGGACCCAACTGCTGCCGGCCGTCGAGGCGGCATCCGACGACGCGGTGATCCTCGCCGACGGGTACTCGTGCCGTACCCAACTGAGCGACCTCACGACGCGGCGCGGCACGCACCTGGCGGAGTTGCTGGCCTCACGACTGCCGTAGGGAATCGAGGCGCTCGTCGACGACGATGCTCACACCGGATGCGGTCAGTGCCGTGGCGGTGAGCCCGAACATGCGCAGGAAGGTGTCGCTGAAATGGGACGGCGACACGAACCCCGCCGACATCGCGGCCGAGGTGAAATCTCCTCCCTCCGCGATAGTCCGGGCGACGGCGAGCATGCGGAGCCACAAACGGTAACGACGGAAGCTCGTGCCGGTCTCCCGTCCGAACAGTCGCAGGAAGTACGGCGTCGAGAGTGATTCCGCCCGTGCGAGATCGGTGGCGCTGCGTTCGGACGACGGATCGGATCGCATGCGTTCGACGGTCCGCGCGATCCGCGGGTCCAGGCGCCGTCGGGGCGGTCCCGACGCCGTCGCGGTGATGGCAACGCCGTCCGGAGCCGGCGCCTTGCACAGATCGATCAGTACGGACTCCTCACGATGACCGATACGGAACGGACCGCACCGATCCGATCTCCAGACCTCGTGCTCGCGGAGATATGCCTGGTTCACGTCCGCGTAGCAGAACAGGATCCTGTTCGGTGGAGGAGACACCACTCGGTGGACCAATCGTGGCGGAACCAGGGCACTGCGGGCGCTGATCTCCGTTCCGTCCTCGGCGGTCAGCGTGAACGGGGCGTCGACACCGACGACCACGCAGTACACCGACGTCGAGTGCGGATCGAGCTCGAGAGACGGGCCGAGATAGGCCGCTCGTCCGGGCCATACCCAGAGCATCGGATCCGGTGGCGATGAATCCGGAACAGCGCACGTTTCCGGAAGCGCGGCGGAGGCCATGCCGCGAGTCTAGGAGTGTCCGTCCCGAAGCCGGTGGTCTTCACCGATTCGGTCCGATCACGAAGCGAAGGAGTCGGAATGCGTTCATCGAGGATCGGTTCGCTACTCATGGCAGGAGTCGGCGTCGCTCACCTCGTTCCTGCGACGGCGGTGGTGTCGCGGCGGCGGGTCGAGGGTCTGTACGACGTCGACGCGAGGGACCGGAACGTCGAACTGCTTCTGCGGCACCGTGCGACCTTCTTCGGGCTCGTCGGTGCTGCGCTGCTCGCCGGTGCGGTCCACCCGCCCTACCGGTTGCCGGCCCTGCTGGCGGGGGTGCTGTCGCTGGGGTCGTTCGTCGGGCTCGTCGAGGCGGCCGGTCCTGCGAACGAGGAGCTCACCCGCATCGTCCGGGTCGACGTCGGTCTCCTCGGTGCCCTGGCCGGTGCGGCGGCCCTCACCCGGTGATCGACAGCGCTCACCCTCTGCTGTGTCGCCCTCTGGTGCGTTCGCTTCGGGTGGGGCGCGGACCGAGTTCGTAGGGGATCTTCAGGATGTGGCGGGTCTTGGCGTCGATGTCGCAGTTGCCCGACGCAATGGAATAAAGGATTCCGTTGTAGACCAGGTCCCACAGATCAGGGTTGCGCTGGATCTCGTTGATCTTGAACGAATGGATCTCGTTGCCGTGTACATCTTTCAAACGAAGAACGCGGTTGTAGCCGTCAGCGGAGAACTGGATGCGGGTGAGTTGGTAGGTGTCGACCCAATCTTCGCGCCATTGAACCCAGTTGATACCCGCTGCGGTCCAGTGATTCCCGATGCCTCGAAACAACAGCATGGCACTTCCGATGATGATGACCCACATGATCCACCAGTGGATCCAGCGGAAATCTCCGTTGATGACGGTGAGGTACACGATCAAGATTCCCGTTATCAGCAGTGCGCTGATGTATTTATCGCGGACGGTGGGTTGGAGCCATTCGAGGGTGGGGCCGAGATGGTCCGGTGCATCTGGTGGGTTCCGTGGGCTGCGGTCGTGCGGTGTGTATTCCGTTCCGTGGTAGATGCGGGGCGCCCGGGGTGGGCGGGGTTCGCTTGTGATCGAATCCGGCATCGGTGGTAGATCGATGGGGTTCACCATCTGCGGCGTCGTCCTCTGATGCGTTCGCTTCGGGTGGGGCGCGGCCCGAGTTCGTAGGGGATCTTCAGGATGTGGCGGGTTTTGGCGTCGATGTCGCAGTTGCCGGAGGCGACGGAGTGGAGGATGCCGTTGTAGACCAGGTCCCACAGGTCGGGGTTGCGTTGGATCTCGCTGATCTTGAACGAGTGGATCTTGTTGCCGTGTGCATCTTTCAAACGGAGAACGCGGTTCGGCCCGTCGGCTGAAAATCGTATGCGGGTGAGGTGATAGGTGTCAACCCAATCGTCGCGCCACTGCACCCAGGTGGATCCGACTGCGGTCCAATGGTTTCTGGTGGCGCCGAACATCACCCACGCACCCACAGCCATGATGACCCACATGACCCACATGTGGGTCCAGCGAAGGCCTCCGTCGACAAGGGTGAGGTACGCGACCGAGATGCCCACGATGAAGAGCGCGCTCGTGTACTGGTCACGGGCGGTGGGCTGGAGCCATTCGAGAACGGGTCCGAGATGTTCCGGCGCTTCCGGAGGCTTCCGTGGGGATCTGTCGGTCGGCGTGTGCTCGATTCTCTGGTAGATGCGTGGCGCACGGGGTGGTCGCGGCTCTCCGGTGTTTGGATCGGGAATCGCGGGCAGGTCGGTTGTATTCATTTATGTCCTCAGAAGAGATTTCCCACCCAGCGCGCCGCGGAACCGGCAGCGCCGGAGATATCGTCCCAGTGTTCGATCACTTCGCCCACACCGAACGCGACACCGACCCCGGCGCCAACAGCGAGAAGGGTGCCGGACCGCCTGCTGCACTCGCGAGTATCAACTCGGTCGCTACGGTTCCGGCGACGAAACCACCGACATCCTTCGCAACCGCTTTGACTGCGTCTCCGGTGGTTTCGGCATTTGCTACATCGTAGGCAGTCTGAAGTCCGGTGAGAACGCCTCCCACGACGGGCACCTTCGAGCCGAACTGTGCCAATGCCGAACCTTTTGGTAAATAGTCGCCGGCGGTGCGACCGAAGGATTCGATGAATTTGTTGTCACCGAGCCCCGCAAGCAAGCGAGAGTTCTCCGCAGCGAACCGCGCTGCATCGTCCGCTCCGCCCTGGAAGGCTCGAACAGCCCTGGCGGCTGTTGCTTCAGGGTACGGATCGCCAAGTCGCGCCGCTTCGGCAGCAAGCTCACGCAGCCGGGCGAGGGTCGCACCTCGCGTAGCGGCTTCGTTGCCCCATTTCGACAGCTCGGAGACTGTCGTCGCTATGTATCCGCCCACGGTATGCGCCAAGAGCCATTCCCACTGGGCTTCTGCGTCCTTCAGGATCGTCGTCGGCCCGCGCAAGGCTTCTGCGAGCGCGCTGTGCGCTCCGGTTCGGCCGCGCGACCTTCCGCAACGAGCCCCGCAGCCGCCTCGTAGGCTGCGATCTGCTTCGTCCGAAAAACCTGGGGTGCGATGTCGTACGAGTTCGGATCGACGTTGAGTGGCTCACCGATCCCGACGCCGAACTCCACGGGAATACCGGCTTCCGCCGCTGTCGCCTCGGCCTGCGACATGCGTGACCGGGCGGTGACGAGTCTGTCGGCGAATGCGCGCAGGGCAGCGGCGATCACGTCGATCTGGTCTGCGGCCTCGGTCGTCCCCGTGATGACGCGGTCGAGCGTCGTGCGGAACGCATCTCCCGCGGGGCTTCTGAATTCGTACTCGGACTCGGTGCGTCCGTCGCGCGCCACCTTCAGTCGGTCGTGCACACCCGTGGCGAGGGCAGTGAGCGAATCCGCGCATGCGTAGCAGGAGGTGGGGTCGCCGAAGACTCGGGTGTCGAGGCTCATCTCTCACCGGCCTTCGCCATCTCCTGAGCAGTGTGCGACTCGGCGTCCTGGTAGGCGCGCAGACTGTCCTGGGTGGCGTCTGCTGCATCGGCCAGCGACCGGACCGCCGCGTCCAGCGCGGAAGCAATCGACCCGAGAGCGTCGACGAGCAGTGCGGTGGCGGCACCCGCGTCGGGTATCGGTGCGGGATCGGATCCGAGCTCGTCGATTCCCATTGCTCCGGTCGCCAGGAGCTTCGCGACCGTGTCGAGGTCACCGATGTCGATGCTCACCGGGTCGCTCTCCTGCCGAGCGGGTCCTCGAACGGACGGTCGTCGTCCTCGATCGGGGGTGGCGGTGGTTGTCGGCCGTCGAGCAGGACCACGTCGTACCCGGTGGTCCGGTGGATCTCCTGCAGCCCTGTGCTGTCGACGCCCATCCACGGCTGCTGCGGTCCGCAGCAGCGGGCCAGTTCCTTCGGTGAGGTGTAGGCGGGCAACGCCAGCCGGCCGTCGGGCAGTGTGCGCATCTCAAGCCGAACGTGCCCGGAACTGTCGCGGCGTCGGATCGGCACATACAGAACGTCGCTCATCGAATCCCCCGATTCCGTCGTACCCCCCGTACGACTCGCCGAGACCCTACCGCAGCCGCGATGAGTTTCCGGCTCCTGCCCGGTCGGTATCTGCGACAGCACCGCTGCCCACCTACCAGGAGGTCGTCATGAACACCTTCACCCCGTCCACCACCGGCACCCGCGACGACACCGCCGCGGCACCCTCACGCACCGCCCGCATCGCAGGCCTGATCGTCAGCGGCCTCGTCGTCCTGTTCCTGCTGTGGGACTCGATCATCCACATCGCCAACGTCTCGCAGGTGCAGGAAGCCATGGCCGATCTCGGATTCGATCCGAGCCTCAACCGCGTGTTCGGCGTGGTCCTGCTGATCTGCCTGATCGCCTACGTCCTGCCGCCCACCGCGATCCTCGGTGCCGTTCTGCTCACCGGTTACCTCGGTGGTGCCGTCGCGACGAATCTGCTCACCGAACAGCCGATCGTCAGCACGACCCTCTTCCCGATCTACACCGGCATCTTCGTCTGGGGTGGATTGTGGTTGCGCGACATCGGAGTTCGTCGGATCATGCCGATTCGCCCGTCGCGGTGACGACGACGAACGGCCCCACCTCGGTCACGGTGAAGCGGGGATCGTCGAAGAGTTCCTTGGGGAAGGTCACCGTGTACCGCCGCACATTGGGATCGTTCGGGTAGACGTCCTCGGCCAGACGCAGCGTGTAGCCCTCGGCGCCCTGCCGGAAGACGACGGCGTCGGGGGCTCTCCACGGCAACTCCTCCCAGGCGGCGAGCAGTTCGTCGGGGGAGGAGAGTTCCGACCACTCCTCGATCGCTGCGGCCCGCGCGGAGAACTCCGCCAGCGGGTTGGCGTAGTGCGAGGTCAGGGCTTGGAAACCGAAGTACGGGTAGTAGGCGAGGAAGGACGTGTCGGCCGTGAGAACGACGTGGTCGTCACGCTCGGCGCCCAGCTGGGACAGCAGGACGTCGTCCACCTCGGCGTAGTAGGACGCGGCTCCGGCGGGTCGCTGGTCGGCGCGTTCGCCCGACCCGTCGGTATCGGTGTAGGCGACGGTGATCTCGCCGGCGAGTACCTGCGGAATGTTCTGCGCGAACGCCAGCGCACCCAGAGCCCCCACTGCCACGAGCACCCGGCGCACGCGCGGGTTCTCGCTGGTGGCCAGGCTGATCCACCGCGAGAAGTCGACGAAGGCGAATGCGCCTGCCGCAGCGAGCAGTACGAGCAGGATCACCTCGAGCCGGAACGCGAGCAGGGTGTTGCCCACGGCGGTCGACGCCATCGACGCGAGGTACCAGAGGTAGACCGCGATCACCCCGAGGCCGAGCGCCTGCGCCCGATGCGACGACGACGCCCGGCCCACGAGCCACACGGTGCCCAGCAACGACAGCAATCCGATCAGGGACATGTGGAACATCGGCAACGGCAGTCGCGCACCGGCATCGGGGAGATAGTGGGTCGCGGTCCCGGACTCGGACGGGGGATTACCGCCCAGCACGTCGAACACGAACGGCGCCCACACGATCAACGCGACGAGCACCGCGATCGACGCCATCACCACGAGACGGACGAGCACCGGAAGGACCGCCCGCCACGACCCGGTGGCGCGACGCGCGAGGTACGCCGCGACGACGGCCATCACCGTCACCGCGAACGCCGCGATACCGAGATAGAGGGTGTAGAAAGTCGCGGCGAGACCGAGGAACAGACCCGTCCCCACGACGGCACCCCAGCCCTGTCGTCCCCGGCCACCGCGTGTAGCGGGCAGGAAACCACCCCAGGCCAGCACCAACGCCGGCGCGACCAGCACCGCGATCACCGCTCCGTAGGGCTCCGGCGAACCGTAGGCCAGCACGACCAGCGTCGTCGCGGTAGCAGCGAGCACCGCCAGATCGGAGCGGACCAATTCGGACCACAACACCAGGGCGACGACCGCCGCGACCGCCAGCGAACCGATCGCATACGGCTTGAACGCTTCCCAGCCATCCATACCCAGCAGATTCGCGACACGGCCACCGATCCAGAACCACCCGGCCGGATAGAACGACGGCAGGTCGGCGTAGTTCATGTCGCGCAACGCCGCGCTGTCCGTCAGCCGCGTGAGGAACTGGGTGCGGAACTCCTGATCGACGGAGATGCCGTGCAGATAGAGGCGGGTCGCGGCCAGCGGCATCCCGAGGGTCGCGGTGACCAGGCCGGACAGCGCCGCCCACGACAACACCCGCGCCCCCGTCACCCATCTACGACGACGCAGCAGATAGATCGACAGGCCGAGCACGGCGAGCGCCGCGAACTGCATGACGGTGGTGACGGCCTGCGTCACGTTCGACGAATTGAACGCCGGCCACTGCACGCGGTCGAAGGCGAACAGCCCCACCGCCGCGACGAGTGCTGCGACGAGCGCTGCGCAGACGAACTGCACGAGCGTCGAGACGGCACGGCGTAACGGGGCTACTGCTACAGGAGTGTCGGCGAGCACCCCACGAGCATAGAGATGCGTCCGCGAGACGAGTGGCGGCCCGATCCGCGCCGCAAGAACGCCGCCGTCCACGGGTCGGGACCTTCATCCTGGAAGTTGCGTCGGGAAACCGGGCCATCGGTACGGCCCGGGGAATCCGAACGAAAGGCTCAGATCATGACAGGTAAAGCGGTTCGTGCGGCCCTTGCAACACTCGCGACGGCACCTCTCCTCGTCTTCGGGCGGCGCAGGCCTCGGCGTATCCGGTGATCGAACCGGGTGCGCCCGGCGGTCCCATCGACGGCCGGTTGTACGACCACCACGGCGTCGATCCCTACCAGTGCATCGTCCTCGGGACTCCGGGTGTCGGCTACGCGACGAACGAGGCGGGACAGGACGGCACCGTGAACGGCGTCTTCGTGAACGAAGGGTCGATCAACCACTGGTGCTACGGGCCGCCCGGGATGATCCACAGCGGAACCGGCTACGTCCGGTAGACCCCGAAAAGACGACTGCCCCGCCGGAACGGGTCCGGCGGGGCAGAGGGTGCACGTCTGTCAGATCGGCAGCTTGCGGAAGATCGCCCGCGGCAGGTGACGTAGCACGATCATCACGAACCGGAAGGTGCCCGGCGCCCAGACGATCTCCTTGCCGCGATCGGAGGCCGCGACCGCGAGCTTCGCGACGTCCTCCTTGTTCACGGTGAGCGGGGCCTCGTCGACGTGCGCGCTGAACTGCGTGCGCACCTGGCCGGGGCGCACGACGGTCACGCGCGGACCGAACGGACGCAGCGCCTCGCCGAGTCCGAGGTAGAAGCCGTCGAGACCGGCCTTGGTGGAGCCGTAGACGAAGTTGGCGCGCTTGACGCGCTCGCCGGCGACCGACGACATCGCGATGATGCGGCCGAAGCCCTGCGCCTTCATCCTGTCGCCCACCAGCACACCCACGGAGACGGCGGCCGTGTAGTTGACCTCCGCGACCCGCACGGCCTTGCTCTGGTTCTGCCACAGCTCCTCGGCGTCGGCATCCAGACCGAAGGCGACGATCGCGATGTCGACGTCGCCGTCCTTCCACGCCTGGTCGATGACGGCCGGGTGGCCAGCGGTGTCGAGCGCGTCGAAGTCGATCAGGTCGACCTGCGTCGCACCCGCGGCCTTCGCCTGGGCGACGGCGTCCTCACGACGCGGGTCGCCGGGCAGGGCCGCGAGGATCACGCGGGCCGGTGCCTTGCGCAGGTACTCCTCGACGATGGCCAGGCCGATCTCGGAGGTGCCACCGAGCAGCAGCAGGGTCTGGGGGTTACCGACGGCGTTGATCATCAGTGGAGTTCCAACCTTCTGGACATATCGGAGGCGAAGACGTTCGTGGGGTCGACGGAGCGGCGCACCTTCAACCACTCGTCGATCCGCGGGTACATGGCGTGGAAGGTCTCCGCGTCGGTCCGCGAATCCTTCGCGGTGTAGAGGCGGCCACCGAACTCGAGGACCCGCTTGTCGAGTTCGCGCACGAACTCGTTCAGGCCCGGCTTGATCCGGAAGTCGACGCAGATGTTCCAGCCTGGGATGGGGAAGCTGAGCGGAGCCTTGTTCCCTTCACCGAACAGCTTGAACACGTTCAGGAACGAGTGGTGTCCCGAGGCCTGGATGTCGCGGATGATCTTCTTGAACTCGTCGACCGCTTCCGGCGGCACCACGAACTGGTACTGCAGGAACCCGTTGGGTCCGTAGCCGCGGTTCCACTCCCCGAACAGGTCGAGAGGGTGGTAGAACGCCGTCAGATTCTGGACCTGGTTGTCGGCGTTCTTCGTCTTCCGGTAGTACAGCTCACCGATCACCGAGAAGTTGAACTTGTTGGCCAGCCCGTTCGGGAATACATCGGGCAGGGTCAGCAGGGTCGGCGCGTCGAACTTGAGCGGGTCCTTCTGCAGCTTCTTCGGCAGCTGGTCGAGCTTCGCGAGGTTGCCTCGGGAGACTGCGGCGCGGCCGAGCTTCGGCTCCGGCGAGATGGCGTCGAACCATGCGCTGGAGTAGTCGTAGTTCGCTTCCGAACCGTCGCTGTGCAGGGCGATCGTCTCGTCGAGCGATTCGGTGCGGCGACTGTCGGCGATGAAGTACGCCGTCTCGGTGGGGGTCATCTCGATGGTCGCGCGGAGGATGATGCCCGTCAGACCCATGCCACCGACGGTCGCCCAGAACAGCTTGGAATTGCGTCCGGTGGGCGTGCACGTGCGGACCTGGCCGTCGGCCGTGAGCAGGTCGATCGACTTCACGTGGTTGCCGAAGCTGCCCGCGCTGTGATGGTTCTTGCCGTGGATGTCGGAGCCGATCGCACCACCGATCGTCACCTGGCGGGTGCCCGGCAGCACCGGAACCCACAGGCCGAACGGCAGGGCGGCGCGCATGAGCTGGTCGAGGTCGACGCCGCCGTCCACCACCACGCGCCGCGAGTCGCGGTCGATGCTGTGGATCTTGTTCAGCGCCGTCATGTCGATGACGAGCCCGCCGGCGTTCTGCGCCGGGTCGCCGTAGGAGCGCCCGAGCCCGCGTGCGATGACACCGCGACGCAGGTGCGACGGCTTCGACTCGTTGTCTTCCGCGACCCGCGCGACCGCCTCGGCGATCACTTCGACGTCGGGGGTGGACAGCACCTCTGCGGTGGTCGGCGCGGTGCGCCCCCAGCCGGTCAGGGTGCGGGTCTGGGTGGGGAGCGGCTCGCTCGCCTGCTCCGTAGCTGTCGTGGACATCGGGGTAAAGGCTACCCGTGTGTCCTGGTCACCCGGCAAGATGCTGTTCCTCACGGGCGTTACCCTCGTCTGCGTGCCGGAATCCCACGACCATGTGCAGCCGCTGCCGGAGCACCACGCCCCGCTGGCTCCCGAACTGCCGTTGACCGATTCGACGGCCGACGAGGCGCTGGACCTGAAGACGCAGCTCACACGGTTCGTCCTGACCGGCGGGTTCTCGGCGATCGTCGACTACGGCCTGTACGTCCTGCTCATGGCACTGGGCGTCACCCGCGACGTGGCGAAGGCCCTGTCGTTCGTGGCCGGCACCACCACCGCCTATTTGATCAACCGCCGCTGGACCTTCAAGGCCCCGCCGAGCCGGGTCCGTTTCGCGGCCGTGGTGGTCCTGTACGCAGTGACGTTCGCCGCACAGGTCGGCATCAACCGCGTACTCAACGAAGCCCTCGGCGACGAGTGGTGGGTCACGCCCTTCGCCTTCGTCGTCGCCCAGGGCACCGCGACGGTGATCAACTTCGTCGTCCAGCGGGTCGTGATTTTCCGCCTCCACTGACCGATCTGGTGTTCTCGACGGCGCATAGCGAGGTCTGGAACACCAAGTTTTCAGGCGACCGGGTCGGGTGTGTCCGGGCTGTCCGACAGTTGCTCGCGCAGCCTCGTTCGTTCCTTCTTCAACTTCGCGATGTCGCGTTCGATACACCAATCGAGGAGCGCACGGAGCGAGGTGGGGACGACAGTTCTGGTCTGCTGGACGTGGCGCGGGACCGTACCCAAGATCACCAGAACCGATGGCGTGAGCGACGCAACACCGAGGACGAACCATCTCGCAACGGTCGGGAGGTCCACGATCTGAAGCAGATCGAAGACCACGATCATGGCAACGGAGTAGGCACCGACTGTTGCCAGCATTGGAACAGCACTCTCGGCGGGACGCCGACTGCTCCATACCGACTGGGGGAAGACGACGAGAAATGCTGCGGCGAGGGTCGTGATCATCGAGGACGTCAGAAGTGTGCCAGTGGATGCGATCGCATTCGGTGGCAGTTCTGCCCCAGCCGCGTACGCGACGAAGATCGAGCTAGCCACGGCGGCGAAAGTCAGAACGGTGACGATCAGCAGGTCGGTGACGATCGCCGGTCGGATCGTGGATCCGGGTTCGCGCAGACGTCGCTCGAGCTCTCGGATCTCGTCGTCGATCCGGATCACTCGAATTCGGGTCTCGGTATTGCTCTTCGGAGCGATCGCAAGCATTGCCTCGGCAGCGATACCGACGATGACGAAGCACGTCCCTGCAGCAAGGGCAGTGCCTAGGTGCCACGAGTGGGGAATGTCGTGAAAGAAGGTTGCTGGCAGAACGACTGCTGCTATCCGTCCCAGAACTGCATTCGCTGCACGAGCGGATCGTTGTCGCGCAAGCCCGTGCCAGCTTTCCGGATCGACGAGATCAGGAAGCCAGGCTGTGACGCTGGTTGCCACGATGAGTGTTGCGATCACAGCGAGCACGGTCAGAGCTACGGTCCACTCGATGGTCAATGCAAAAGCTGGATTGTTTCCACCGTTTCCGAACCGTTCGATCAACGCGGCGATCACGCCGTACAAGACCGAAGTCTCGACGAACATCCGTCCCATCCGTTTTGCGAGCTCACGCTCGTGCGAGACGATCCGACGCTCGATCTCCTCCTGTGATTCGTCCGTTGTCTCCCCCATGTCGGGGATCGTATGACATCAAGATCGTTTACTCGCGACCGCACAATCTGGTGTTCTCGACGGCGTATGGCGAGGTCTGGAACACCAAATTTTGTCGACGACGGAACCGGACGGGGTCCGCGAACGTCGAACCTGGCATGTCACGTCGACGAGTTCACTCACTCATGTCCCGACAGGACGGCATCGTCACCCGGCAGCAGGCTCTGCACTGCGGACTCGGTGTCGCCACCATCGACCGTTACGTGCGGTCGGGGGAGTGGCGATCGGTCGCGCCCGGCGTTTACCTGCGTGCCGACAGGCAAAGGAGTCCTGCGGTCCGGCTTCGAGCGGCCGCGTACGTAGCTGGAGAAGGTGCGACGGTGTGGGGTCCGAGCGCCGCGTGGTGGCACGGTCTCCTCGACCGCGCACCGAAGCAGCACTACGTCACCGTGCCGCATCGGCGTGTGGTGAAGGCTCCGACCGGCGTGCGACTGCGTCGCCGCGACCTGCCGCCCGCGGACGTCACGTCGGTGCGTGGTCTTCGTGTTACCGGCCTCCCGCTGTCCGTAGTGGAAGCTGCCGTCGAGCTGGAGGACGGATCGGTCTTCCTCGACCGAGCGCTGCAGCGACACACCACCCTGGCGTTGCTCGAACGTGCCCACCGACGCAATCCGGGACGACGAGGGTCACGCGCCGCCGAACGTCTCCTGTGCACAGCCAGGACCGGAGGTCACTCCGAAGCCGAACGGATCCTCTACCGGTTGCTGGAGGAAGCAGGCATCGTCGGATGGCGTCCGCATGTGAACAGCTGCGGTTTCGAGATCGATGTGGCATTCGAGGCGCAGAGGGTGGCCATCGAGGTGGACGGATGGGCTTGGCATCGTGACGCGGATCGTCATCGTCGCGACCTCGAACGGCAGAATGTGCTGATCAATGCGGGCTGGCACGTCCTGCGCTTCACCTGGCACACCCTCACCAATGATCCCGACGGGGTGATCCGGCAGATCCGGCAGGCCCTGGCCTGAGTCGCAGATCTGGTGTTCTCGACGGCGTATAGCGAGGTCGAGAACACCAGATCGTCAGAAGCTCGGGAGACGACCCGCTTCGCGGGCGTCGGCCAGGGTGGGGGCCATCCGATCCTTGGCGGACAACTCGTACTCGAGCTGACGGCCGTCGGCACCTGTTGTGGGCCAGTCGATCCCGATCTCCGGATCGAGGGGGTGCACCTCGTGCTCGCGGTCGGGGTTGTAGCCCGTCGAGCACAGGTAGACGACGGTCGAGTTGTCCTCGAGGGCAAGGAAACCGTGGCCGAGGCCCTCGGACAGGAAGATCGCGCGACGGTCCTTCGTGTCCAGCAGCACCGAATCCCACTTGCCGAAGGTCGGCGACCCGACCCGAAGGTCGACGACGACGTCGAGCACAGACCCCGACACGCACGTGACGTACTTCGCCTGTCCCGGAGGGACATCCGCGTAGTGGATGCCGCGCAGCACCCCGGCGGCGGAGACCGAGCAGTTCGCCTGCGTCAACTCCAGGGGCCGGCCGGCGGCGTCGGTGAAGGTCTCCTGCTTGAACCATTCGAGGAACACGCCCCGGTCGTCGCCGAACTGTTTCGGCGTGACCTCCCACGCCCCGGCGATCGTCAATTCGCGGTACTGCACCTAGCGGTCCTTTCCTCGTTCGAGCAGATCCAGCAGGTAACTGCCGTAGCCCGACTTCACCAGCGGCTCGGCCGCGGCGCGCAACTGCTCGTCGTCGATGAACCCGAGACGCCACGCGACCTCCTCGGGCGCGCCGATCTTCAGACCCTGGCGTTGTTCGATGGTGCGCACGTAGTTCGACGCGTCGAGCAGTGAGTCGAAGGTGCCGGTGTCGAGCCACGCGGTGCCGCGCGGCAACACCTCGACCTGCAGTTTCCCCGCTTCCAGATAAGTGCGGTTGACGTCGGTGATCTCCAGCTCGCCGCGCGCCGACGGCTTCAATGAACGGGCGATCCCGACGACGTCGTTGTCGTAGAAGTACAGCCCCGGCACCGCGAAGTTCGACTTCGGGTCGTCGGGCTTCTCCTCGAGCGACAGGGCGCGACCGGTGGAGTCGAACTCGATCACCCCGTAGGCCGACGGGTCGGACACGCGGTACGCGAACACCGCACCGCCGTCGATGTACGCGAAGCGCTTGAGCTGGGTGCCGAGGCCCGGGCCGTAGAAGATGTTGTCGCCGAGGATCAATGCGACCGGATCGGTCCCGATGTGGTCGGCGCCGAGCACGAAGGCCTGCGCCAGACCGTCGGGTGAGGGTTGGATCGCGTAGGTGATGTTCACCCCGAACTGCGAACCGTCGCCGAGCAACCAGCGGAACTGCTCGGCGTCGTGCGGGGTGGTGATCATGAGGATGTCGCGGATCCCGGCGAGCATGAGCGTCGAGAGCGGGTAGTAGATCATCGGCTTGTCGTAGACGGGCACGAGCTGCTTGCTCACGCCCTGGGTGATCGGATGCAGACGCGAGCCCGTCCCACCCGCGAGGATGATTCCGCGCATGTCGGACAGTCTCGCATGAGTAGGCTTGCGCCAATGAGGCTGCTCGTCACCGGTGGTGCCGGTTTCATCGGCGCGAACTTCGTCCATCAGACCGTCGCGGAACGACCCGACACGCAGGTCACCGTGCTCGACAAGCTCACCTACGCCGGCAACCGCGCCTCCCTCGACCCCGTCGCCGACACGATCACCTTCGTCGAAGGTGACATCGCCGACGCCGACCTCGTCGACCGGCTCGTCGCCGACACCGATCTGGTGGTGCACTTCGCCGCCGAATCCCACAACGACAACTCGCTGTCCAACCCCGCGCCGTTCGTGCACACCAATCTCGTGGGCACCTTCACCCTGCTCGAGGCCGTCCGCAGGTACGACGTGCGCTATCACCACATCTCCACCGACGAGGTCTACGGCGACCTCGCCCTCGACGACCCCGCCCGCTTCACCGAGGCCACCGCCTACAACCCGTCGAGCCCCTACTCGTCGACCAAGGCCGGCTCGGATCTGCTGGTACGCGCCTGGGTGCGCTCGTTCGGCGTCCGCGCGACCATCTCGAACTGCTCGAACAACTACGGCCCCTATCAGCACGTGGAGAAGTTCATCCCCCGCCAGATCACCAACGTGCTCACCGGTGTGCGCCCCAAGCTCTACGGCACCGGCACGAACGTGCGCGACTGGATCCACGTCGACGACCACAACAGCGCGGTGTGGACGATCATCGAACACGGACAGCTCGGCGAGACCTATCTGATCGGCGCCGACGGGGAGACCGACAACCGCACCGTCGTCGAAACCGTCCTCGAACTGTGCGGCAAGGACAGGACCGAGTTCGATTTCGTCACCGACCGCCCCGGCCACGACCTGCGCTACGCCATCGACGCGACCCGCCTGCGCACCGAACTGGGCTGGCAACCCCGCTACCGCGACTTCCGTGAGGGCCTGGCCGCGACCATCGACTGGTACCGCGCCAACGAGCAGTGGTGGACGCCACAGAAGCACGTCACCGAGGCCGGCTACAGCCGCACCGAGCGCGTTCTGGGCGGATAACCTGCGCCGTTCGGGGTGATCCCGGCACAATTCGCGAATGGGTCGAAACACTGGTGCACGACGCACACAACCGTGGAGCTCCTGTTTCCGCTGCTACTGTCGCATCGAAAACAGCGGATCGACCACGAGCGGGGAGTAGCCCGATGGAGCAGGCAGCTGCCGGCGACACAAGCACGATCGGACATGACGCGGACACGCTGGACGAGGTTCTCACCGAGCCGGTGCGTCGCGACCGGCTGATCGTCCAGCGCGGCGTCTTCGCATCCCTGTCGCCGCGCGTGCCGGAGAAGATGTACGTCCACACCAAGGGCGACGCGGCGTCCGACCGTTACGGGCTGCAGCTCGCCGACGGCGCGACCGCCCACACCAACACCTACTTCGGGCGCTTCCCCGCGACGTTCTGGCAGCGCTGGACCGACGTGAAGACCGTGAACCTGCAGCTCACCTACGGCTGCTCCGGTACCGCGAAGTTCACCGTGTGGGCCTCCGACGCCCGCGGGCGCGAGCGGATCGTGACGGTCGAGACGGTGTCGGGTTCGGGCGAGCTCGACCTCGAGCTGCCGATCGAGCGGTTCGTCGACGGCGGTGCGATGTGGTTCGCCGTCGACGCCAGCAACGGATCGGTGCTCGTCTCCGACGCGCGCTGGACGGTCGCCGCGCCCGAGCGCCTGCGACCCGCCGCGGTCGTCATCTGCACGTTCAACCGCGCCGACGACTGCACCGTCACCGTCGGCACCCTCGCCTCGGACGACGGGGCGATGGCCGACATCGAAGCGGTGTGCATCGTCGACCAGGGCACCGATCAGGTGCGCTCGCGTTCGGCGTTCGCCGAGGTCGCCGACAAGCTCGGCGACAAGCTCATCTACCTGACCCAGCCGAATCTCGGTGGTGCGGGTGGCTTCTCGCGTGGCATGTACGAGATCACCGGCTCCGCCAAGGCCGAGCACGCCAACGTCATCGTCATGGACGACGACATCCTGTGCGAACCCGAATCGGTGTTGCGTCTCAACGCTTTCGCGAACATGACGGTGCAGCCGACCATCGTCGGCGCCCAGATGCTGTCGTTGAGCAACCCGCAGGTCCTGCACGTCTCGGCCGAGCGCGAGGTGCTCGACGAGATCACCGCCGGCGCACTGACTCCGGGTGCGCGCATGGGCATCGATCTCGTGAAGAAGAAGCAGGACATGCGTTTCGACGCCGGCTGGAACGGCTGGTGGACCTGCCTGCTGCCCGCCGAGATCATCGCCGACTGCGGCCTGCCCATCCCGTTGTTCTTCCAGTGGGACGACATCGAATACGGCATCCGCGCCCGCTACGCGGGGCACCCGACGGTCACCCTGCCCAATGCGGGTGTGTGGCACGCCGACTTCTACCTCAAGGACTACGACGACTGGGCGCGCTACTTCAGCATCCGCAACGGTCTGATCGTCTCGTCCATCTACGGGCGCTTCGACGGCAACGACATGTCGAAGTACCTGTTCCGCAAGATCAGTGAGCTCATCGTCTCGATGCAGTACGGGCTCGCCGCGACCTTCATCAAGGCCGCGGAGGACTTCCTCGCCGGACCGGACTTCCTCTACGACGGCGGCCAGTCGGTGCTGAAGGAATTGCGCGAACTGCGCGACCGCTATCCCGAGACGAAGCCGCTGCCGGCCGCGCAGGTGGGCAAGGAATCCGACCCGCACACGCAGATGTCGGTGTGGCAGTTCGAGCCCGACAAGAAGCGCGAGGGGCTGGTGCTGCTCAAGCGTGCCGTGCAGCAGTTCGCCGGTAAGGTCGACCGCCGGACGGTCACCGTGCCCGCGCACTTCGCCGCCTGGTGGCACGTGTCGCTGTTCGACAAGGCCGTCGTCACCGACGCCTCGCAGAACGCCGTGCGGGTGCGTCACCGCGACAAGGACACCGCCGTCGAACTCGCGAAGCAGACCGCGAAGGTGTGCTGGCAGCTCCGCAAGGAAGCTCCCCGGATGAAGACGGTCTGGCAGGAAGCGCTGCCCAAGCTCACGAGCCGCGAGAACTGGGCGCGCCTGTACGGCATCGACGGGTAGACCGTGCGGGCATGGTCGTTTCCCGTGCTCGTCGGGGTTGCGACCGTGCTCGTCGCAGGGGCGTTCTCGTGGGTGCCCTCGCTGTGGTGGGACGAGGCCGCGACCATCTCGAGCGCCGACCGGTCCGTCGAGGGGATGCTCCGCGTCCACACCCGGATCGACGCCGTCCACGGCCTGCACAACCTTCTGCTGCACCACTGGTTCTCGCTGGTGGGCGTCGACGAGTTCACCGCCCGCCTTCCGGGTGTCCTCGCGCTCGGGGTGGGTGCCGCCGCTGTCACCGCGACCGGCCAGGTGCTGGCGGGTCGTCGCGTGGGGATCGCCGCCGGGGTGCTGTTCGCGCTGTCGCCGCGGGTGACCTGGGCAGCCACCGAAGCGCGATCCTATGCCTTCGCTGTGGGGCTGGTCGCGGTGTTGTCGCTGCTGGTCGCGCTCGGATGCACGACCGGCCGTAGACGCTGGTGGGCGCTGTACGCCGTCGTCCTGCCCGTCGCGACGGTGATGTTCGTGTACTCCGCGACGGTGGTCGTCGCGCATCTGTTCACCGTGCTGGTCCGTGGTCGTGGACGCGGCGCGTTCCTGCTGTCCGCAGGGGTGGGCGCGGCCTTGTCGACGCCGTTCGTGCTGCTCGCGTACTCGCAGGCCAAGCAGGTCGCGTGGATTCCCCCGCTCGACTCGACGATCGTCCGCACGATCGCTCTCGACCAGTGGTTCCCGCAGGCCCCGTGGACGGCGGCATTGTGCGCCGCGATCACCGTGGGTGGGGTGATCGTCGCGGTCCGTCGTGGTGCGGAGCCGGGGGAGCGCACCCTGCTCTGGCTCGCGGTACCGGGCTTCGCCGTGCCGATGGTGCTGTTGCTCGGCTACTCGCTGCTCGAGGACAACATGTACCTCGAGCGCTATCTGTCGTTCACGGTGCCCGCGATGGTGCTGCTGGTGGGCTGGGCCGCAGCCCGCGTTGCCACGCGCTGGTGGTCGATGCTGATCGTGCTGACGGCGGTCGCCGTCAGCGTCGCGCCGGCCTACGTGCAGCAGCGACAGCCGTTCGGCAAGCCAGGCGGGATGGACTACAGCGTGATCGCCGACCGGCTGGTCGAACGCTCCGAACCAGGCGACTGTGTTGCCTTCGAACCGCGCGTCTCGTGGGCACCCACGTCACTGCGCGCCGTCGTCGACGCCCGGCCCGACGCGGTGGAGGGACTCGACGACGTGGGGCTCGGGTACGACGCCGCCGACCGCGTGAACCTGTGGTCGACCGACGCCCCGCCACCGGAACTCGCCCGACGCGCGGCGACCCGATGCGAGGTGCTGTGGGTGATCGCCGACGGCGAGCGCGAGACCGGCTTCCGGGTGTGGCACCCGAACAACGTGTGGTGGCGGTTCGACCCCCACCGGTTCACCGAGACCGACACCTACCGGGAGCTCGAGGCCGTCGGTTTCCGGATCACCGACAGGGAGCAGATCCACCGTTCACAGCTCGTCCGGCTCGAACCGACTCAGACCCAGTAGGCGACGCGCGAGCGGTAGTTGCGCAGCGCGAGCAGGGCGATACCCCAGCCGACGACGGTGATGATCAGGACGATGACCCAGTGGTAGAGCTGCTGGTCGCCGCCGAGCAGCGGGGTCCGCACGATGTCGAGGAAGTGGTAGAGCGGGTTGATCTCCGCGATCCGCGCCCGACCCTCGTTGCCGGTGCCCTCGAGCGTCTTCTCCGTCCAGATGATCGGCGTCATGAAGAACAACA
The DNA here is from genome assembly GCF_058211795.1 of Rhodococcus sp. S3. Classification (NCBI taxonomy): domain Bacteria; kingdom Bacillati; phylum Actinomycetota; class Actinomycetes; order Mycobacteriales; family Nocardiaceae; genus Rhodococcus; species Rhodococcus sp. S3. The sequence continues at coordinate 239,774 of NZ_CM177074.1, forward strand.
GCTGGACGATGCTGCCGAGCAGCGGCGCGATGTCGCGGTAGCGCGTGGCGAGGATGCCGAACACCAGCGACACCCAGACCGCGTTGATCGCGATCAACGCCAGCGCCGGGATGGCGAGGAAGGCCGTCCAGTACAGCTGACGTGGGAAGAAGATGAAGATGCCGATGTAGATGACGATGTTGTGCGCGAACAGGATCATCTGCCGCCACACCAGCCGGTAGACATGCACGCTCAACGGCGTCGGCAGCTGTTTGATCAGGCCCTCGTTGGACATGAACACGTCCGCGCCCTCGAGGATCGACCCCTGGATCAGGTTCCAGATGATGAAGCCGAGCGCGACGTACGGCAGGAACTCCGGGACGTCGAGGTTGAACAGCGTGCCGTAGAGCACACCCATCGCGATCGCCGACACACCCGTGGCGATCGTGATCCAGAACGGACCGAGCACCGACCGGCGGTAGCGCTGCTTGATGTCCTGCCAGCCGAGCAGCAACCACAGTTCGCGGTGGTTGAAGCCTTCGCGCAGATCCTGGAACGCGCGCCGGAACGAGCGTGAGGACGACTCGATGGGTTCGTCGTCGACGGTGAGGGCATCAGACACGGGTCCCGAGCCTACCCGCGGCGCAAATGCGGCCTGCCGGGGCGCGGGGTGATCGGGACTCCCGACGGATGCGCAGGTCCTGTCGATCTGGCACGATTTTCTCGACGAGAACCGCACGCCCGTGTCGATTGCGGTCCGGTGCGGTATCCGGACCGTGGTACCACCGATCCGACCACCGAGGAGACGTCATGACGCTTGCTCTGCAGGGCTTGGACGAGATCCGCGCGGACCAGGAGAACTTCTACCGCGACCTGCACGCCCACCCGGAGTTGTCGCACCAGGAGTCGCGCACTGCCGCGGAGGTCGCCGCGCGGTTACGGGCCGCCGGGTGCGAGGTGCACACCGGTGTGGGTGGCACGGGTGTCGTCGGGGTCCTACAGCGAGGTGACGGGCCCGGAGTGCTGCTGCGCGCCGATATGGATGCCCTGCCGGTTCGGGAGGAGACCGGTCTGGACTACGCCAGTTCCGTGACCGCGACCGGCGCGGACGGCAACGCGACGCCTGTCATGCACGCCTGCGGGCACGACATGCACGTCGCATGTCTCGTCGGGGCGGTGGAGCTGTTGTCCCGCGCCGGCGAGTGGTGTGGGCGGCTGGTCGCGGTGTTCCAGCCGGGGGAGGAGGTCGCCGACGGCGCTCGGCGCATGGTCGACGACGGGCTCGCCGGGATCGTCGGGAAGGTCGACGTGGCATTGTGCCAGCACGTCCTGGCCTTCCCGGCCGGGCTCGTGGGCACGCGCAGCGGGCCGACCCTCTCGGCCGCGGACAGCATGCGCATCACCGTTCACGGCCGCGGCGCGCACGGGTCGATGCCGCAGGCCTCCGTCGACCCGGTGGTCCTCGCCGCGATGATCGTCGTCCGGTTGCAGACGATCATCGCGCGGGAGACCCGGCCCGGCGAGCCTGCGGTACTGACCGTCGGCAGTATTCAGGCCGGGACGAAGAGCAACGTCATTCCGGACACGGCGACGATCCTGCTCAACCTCCGCACCTACGACTACGACGAGGACACCCGTCATGCGATCCTCACCGCTGTGAAGCGGATCGTCGTCGCCGAGTGCGACGCCTCCCGTTCGCCGCGACCACCCGAGTTCGAACTGTTCGACCAGTACCCGATGACGGACAACGACCCCGTGGTCACCGAGCGGGTCGCGGCGGCGTTCGCCGAGCACTTCGGGGACGGCGCGGGTGAACTTCCGTTGCAGACGGCCAGTGAGGACTTCAGCGTCATTCCCCGCGCGCTCGGCATTCCGTACACGTACTGGGGGATAGGTGGCACCGATCCCGAGCTCTACCGTCAGGCCGAAGTCGAGGGGCGCATCGCCGACGACGTGCCGGTCAACCACTCGTCAGCCCACCCTCGACGCCGGGACGGCTGCTCTGACTGTCGCTGCGCGGGCGTTCCTGGGGACTGCATGACGGACGGAGACGCGTGACTACCCAGAGCACGTTGCTGCTCGTACTCGATCTGCTCGGCACCTTCGCCTTCGCTGTCAACGGCGCCTTCACCGCCGTGCGGGTCGCGAGGATCGACATCGTCGGCGTGGTGACGCTCGGGATGGTGACCGCGCTCGGTGGCGGGATCATCCGCGACACCCTGATCGACGACCTTCCGCCCGCGACGTTCAGCGACTGGCGCTATCTCGCGGTGGCCGCTGCCGGAAGCCTTCTCGCTCTCTTCGGCCGCAAGCTGGAGCGATTGTCCAAGCCGATCACCGTGTTCGACGCCGCAGGCTTGAGTCTGTTCGCCGTCACCGGTGCGAGTAAGGCCCTCGATCTCGGGTTGGGTCCGGTGCAGGCGATCATCCTGGGCGCGATCACCGGGGTCGGGGGCGGCACGGTGCGCGACGTGTTGATCCGGCGGGTTCCGGTCGTGTTGAACAGCGAGTTGTATGCCATTCCTGCGCTGGTGGCCGCGACCGTCCTCGTCGTCTGCGAGAGTCTCGAGGTGCCCACGCCGCCCGCAGCGCTCGGGGCTGCGGCGTTGTGCTTCGTCATCCGAATGGTCGGGGTCCGTTACGATCTCGACGCGCCACGTCCTCGGGGATTCGGCGACCCCGACCCACCGAAACCGGCCTGACCGAAACCGGTGTTGTTGTCGATTTTCGATGCGTTCTCGCAAACAACGCCGGACTCGATCGGCCGCGCGTCAGTCTCCGTCGCCGTCCGCAACCATCTGGCCCGAGTCGCCCGGCCACTCGTACAGTTCCGCCGCCGGCTGTATCTGCGCCCACCACGCCGACGAGATCCTCGTGTACGTCGGCAACGGGAAGAACTCGTACTGGGCGACCGTCGCGCACATCGACGTGCAGGACGGTGTGCTGACCGTCGACGGTGAGACCCGGTACAGCAGGTTCGGAAGCGAACGCATGCCCGGACTCGACTCGTCCGGCACCTGGGTGCGCTCGCCGAAGGGCGGACCGACCGGACGCAGCAAGAAGCGAAACGGCGGCCTCGGTCTGGATCGCTACGCCGGGACGTGCCCGAAATAGCCGGTCGGCTGCCGGCCACGCCGTTCTCTCCCTCCCCCGACGAACCGCCACCACCGCCCACCTGAGGAAAGGAGGTTGTATGTCCTCTTTGTGGCGTCGCACTGCGCGATATGAGGGGAGAATGGCGGCGGGAAGTACCGGAGATGGGAGTGACGGGGCATGAGGGCGACAGCCGAGTCGGGAGAAGCGTGGTCGGCGGAGCGCCTGTTCGCGGGACCGGGAGAAAGCCAGGAACGCTTTCGGAAGACCGATTGGTCGGCTACGCCCCTGGGGCCGGTGGAGTCGTGGCCCGCGGAGCTGCGCATGGCGGTGCGGACGGTGCTGCCGTCCGAGGTGCCGATGCTCCTGTGGTGGGGACCGCAGCTGGTGCAACTCTTCAACGACGCGATCATCCCCGTCCTCGGTGACAAGTACCCCGCGGCGGTCGCCCAGCCGGCACCCGAGTGCTGGCACGAGGTGTGGGACGAGGTCGGAGCCCGCGTCGAACGGGCGATGGCGGGTACGGCGACCTTCGCCGAAGAGGAACTGCTGTTCATGCAGCGCCACGGCTACGAGGAGGAGACCTACTGGACCTTCTCCTACAGCCCGATCCGCGACGAGTCCGGCGAGGTGGCAGGGGTGTTCGTCGCGACCACCGATGTCACCTCGCGGGTGCTCGGCGAGCGTCGTCTGGAGGCCCTGAGCCGTCTCGGCACGGTGGCGATCACCGATTCGGGAATGTCGGTGATCGAGACGTGCCGGAACGCGTTGGACGCGCTCGCGCCCAGTCATCAGGATATTCCGCTGGCTGCACTGTTCCTCGACAGTCGGGTGGTGGATCCCGATGATCCGCAACCGAACTGGAAGCAGCTCGCCGCAATCGGGACGAAGCCCGGCTTCTCTGGTTCCCTGCTCGGACCGGATGAGGACCAGCTGCTGTCGAAGGCCGCGAGGGCCTCCGAACCCTTCGTCGTCTCCGGCGTCGCCGAGCGTTCCCCGGATCTGCTCGACCCGCAGCGAACCCTCGGAGACCATCCGATCGGCACCATCCTCCTCGTGCCGTTGACGGCGTCGGGACACGACTTCCCGCTCGGTGTCCTCGCCGTCGGACTGAGTCCGTACCGGGTGTTCGACGCCGCGTACTCCACCTTCGTCGAACTCGTCGCCACCAAGATCTCGGGACTGCTGCGTGATGCGTCGGCGATGGATGCCGAGCGTCGCCGGGCCGATGCGTTCGCGGCGCTCGACGCTGCCAAGACCCGGTTCCTCGAATCGATCAGCCACGAGTTCCGCACACCGCTCACACTGCTCCTCGGCCCGTTGCAGAGCATGCTCGACGAGGCCACGACGCTGACGGACGCGCAGCGACAGTCGCTGGAGGTCTCTCAGCGCGCCGCGATCCGGTTGCGGCGACTCGTCGACGCGTTGCTCGAAGCGACGCGTGCCGAGACCGACCCGTCGCGAAAGCCCCTGAGGCCGACCGATCCGGCGGCGCTCACGGCCGAATGTGTGGACCTGTTCACCGACGCGGCTCAGCGTGCGGGCCTGGACCTGCGCAGCCGGATCGCCGACGCGGCGGCCGAGCAGACCCGGCTCGATCCCCAGACGTGGGCCCATATCGTGCTGAACCTGCTCTCGAACGCGATCAAGTACACCCCCTCGGGATCGATCGATGTGGATCTGGACGTCGAGGACGATCTGCTGGTCCTGAAGGTCGCCGACACCGGTCTCGGCATTCCGGAATCGGAGCTCGGTCGCATCTTCGAACGGTTCCATCGCGTCGAGAGCGTCGGGGGACGCAGTCAGGAGGGCATCGGGCTGGGTCTGTCCCTCGTCTCGGACTGGGTCCACACGCTCGGCGGAAGTGTGACCGTGTCCAGTGACCTCGGGCACGGCAGCACCTTCACCGTGTCCGTTCCCCGCGTCCTCGACCAGACGTCGGAGTCGCCGGCGGGAACCGTCCCGGGGGATCTGAGCGCCATGTACATCGGCGAAGCGCAACAGTGGGACAGGGTCGCTTTCGACGAGAACGAATCGTCCATGCAGGGAGAGGATGTGGAATCGTTGCCACGGATCCTCGTGATCGAGGACAACGCGGACATGCGTGACTATCTGACGCAGTTGTTGCGTCGCCAGAGCTGGCACGTGGATGCGGTGGGGGACAGCGATGCCGCCCTCGAGCGGATCCGATCGCGACCGCCGCATCTCGTCCTCAGCGACATCATGCTCCCCGGTCGGGACGGGGTGGAGCTGCTCGGGGAGATCCGCCGCGACCCGGCGACCTCCCGTTTGCCGGTCATCCTCCTGACGGCACGGGCCGGCGCGGAGGCCACGATCGGCGGTCTGCGTACCGGCGCCGACGATTACATCACCAAACCGTTCCATCCCGACGAGCTCATCGCCCGTGTGCGCGTGAATCTCGAATTGTCGTGGCTGCGTGAGCAGATGCTCGCCGCGCGGGAGCGTGAGTCCGACCAGTTGAAGACGGCCCTGGAGACCCGGTCGACACTGAGCAAGGCCGTCGGACTGATGATGGCCACGTTCAAGTGCGACGCCGACGCGGCGTTCGACAAACTCGTCGCCTTCTCCCAGCACCGCAACGTCAAGGTGCGTGAGATCGCCGAGCAGATCGTCGGTGACTACACCGCCTCGCTCAGCAATTCGTCGGGGTAGTGCTCTGCGCCTTCGGTTCCGCCGCTGCTACTGCAGACCGTGAGCGCGGTGACGGATCAGGCCCCCGCGTACAGCTTGTCGATCTCCTCGGCATACTTCGCATCGATGGGCTTGCGCTTGAGCTTCATCGTCGGGGTCAGCTCGTCGCCGGAGGGTTCCCAGATCGTCGGCAGCACCGTGTACTTCTTGATCTGCTCGACCCGCGACAACTGGCTGTTCGCCTCCTCGACCGATTTCGCGATCGACTCGAGGACCACCGGATGCCGGGAGAGCTCCTCGTGGGTGCCGCTGAGACCGTGTTGTTCGGCGAAAACGGCCAGGGCATCGGGATCGAGCGCGAGCAGCGCGACGTTGTAGGGTCGGTCGTTGCCGATGGCGACGGCGCCACCGAGCATCGGGCAAGCGGCACGCAGGGCGCCTTCGATATTGGCGGGTGACATGTTCTTCCCCGCCGCGTTGACGATGATCTCCTTCTTCCGGTCGATCAACCGCACGTATCCGTCCGCGTCGATCTCACCGATGTCGCCGGTGTGCAACCAGCCGTCGGAATCGATTGCATCCGAAGTCTTCTCGGGGTCGTTGCGGTAGCCCTTCATCAGTAGTGGACCGGAGACGAGCAGTTCGCCGTCCTCGGCGATTCTGAGCTGCGCACACGGCACGGCCTGCCCGACGGTGCCGATGCGGATGGCGCCCGGCCGGTTCATCGTGACCACGCACGAGGTCTCCGACATGCCCCACACCTCGGAGCACGGAATGCCCAGGGCGAGAACGAACTCGAGGACCTCCGGCGAGATCGCGGCGGCACCGGTGACAGCGGCCCGGACCTGATCGAGGCCGAGCTTGCCGCGGATCGCGGACAGCACCAGCCTGTCGGCCACCGCGTGCTGCACCTCGAGGGTGCGGGGGACCGGTTTGCCGTCGGACTGCAGCCGGGCACGCTTGCGTCCGACGTCGATCGCCCACAACGCGAGTTTCTTCTTGATCGGGCTCGATTCCTCGGCGAGGGTCTTGTCGATCGCGGCCTTGAGCTTGTACCAGACCTGGGGGACGGCACCGAAGAGCGTCGGCCGCAGGCTCGGCAGCACGGTGATGGCCTGCTTGAGGTCGTCGAGCGTGGTGATCTGCATGCCGCTGTACAGGCTCGAGTAGTGCGAGCCCCAGCGGTTGGCGATGTGCGCGTCGGGCAGATACGACAGGATCCGGTCGTCCGGGCCGGTGGGCAGATACGAGCTCGTCGCCTCGAGTTCGGCGAGCAGGTTGGCGTGGGTGAGTTCGACACCCTTCGGCGGCCCGGTGGTGCCGGAGGTGTAGATGAGGGTCAGCAGGTCGGGCGGTTGCACGGCCTTCCACGAGGCGTCGAAATCGAAGGACGGATCGGCGGCGGCCTCGAGGTCGTCGAGGGAGATCGTGCCTTCCGGTGTGCCGTCGATGCACACCAGGTGCTCGACCTTCGTGTCGCCGATCGCCTGCCGCAGAACGGGGACGAACTGTTCCTCGGCGATCATCACGCGGTTGCCGGCGTTGCCGAGCACGTACGAGATCTGTTCGGCGGTCAACGAGTTGTAGATCGAGAACGGCACCGCGCCGAGGTGGATCGCGGCGGTGTCGAGAAGGTGGAATTCGGGCCGGTTGGTGAGCATGAGACCGACGGTGTCCCCGCGGCTCACGCCGAGGCCGGCCAGCCCGGCGGCGAGGCGTTCGACGCGCTGCGCGTACTGACGCCAGGTGTAGGAGACGGAGTCGTCGGGGGTGCGCAGCGCGACCTTGTCGGGGTACGCCGCGGCGGTGGTCTGGAAGGCTTCGCAGAGGGTCGACGGTGAGGTGGCACGAGGGGTCATCACTGGCTCCCGAGGTCGAGTGTGGCGAAAGTGTAGGACGAAGTGCGTACATCCGTGGTCGGATTTGCCGGATTGTTGCGCCGGAATCGAGCGGTGATGCAGGCAAGTGTTTGTTCCTGCCCACCCCGGGTACCGCCGGGGACATGACCACCGTGGATCGCATCGCGGATCCGTGGGGTTCGCGCACACCCTATGGACCCGGGCAACGCTGGCCCACCCGCGTCGACACCTATCTCGCCGACGGACTGATCGAGGACGATGTCGACAGGTGGGTGCAGTCGGCGACCATCCTGCATTCCAACGGCGACGGCCTCGACATCGCCGTCAAGGACGGACGCATGGTGGGGGTTCGCGGACGCGCCGTCGACCGGGTCAACCACGGCCGGGTCGACCCCAAGGACCTGTTCGGCTGGCAGGCGAACCACTCGGAGGACCGGCTCACCGCGCCGTTGATCCGGCGCGACGGCAAGCTCGTCGAGACCGACTGGGACACCGCGATGGATGCCGTCGCCGGTCGCACGAAGCAGCTGCTCGACGAGCGCGGCCCCAGCTCGGTCGGCTTCTACACCACCGGGCAGTTGTTCCTGGAGGAGTACTACACCCTCGCGCTCATCGGGCACGGTGGCATCGGCACCAACCACATGGACGGCAACACGAGACTGTGCACGGCGACGGCGGCAGCCGCCCTCAAACAGTCCTTCGGGTGCGACGGCCAGCCAGGCTCCTACACCGACATCGACCATGCCGACGTCATCGCGCTCTACGGACACAACATGGCCGAGACACAGACGGTGACATGGACGCGGATCCTCGATCGGCTCGCCGGACCGAATCCGCCGGCCGTGATCTGTGTGGATCCGCGGCGGACGCCGGTCGCGCGGGCCGCGACGGTGCACCTCGCTCCGCGCCCGGGTACCAACGTCGTCCTCATGAACGGGCTGTTGCACGAGATCCTGCGACGCGGGTGGATCGACGAGAAGTACATCGAGGACCACACCGTCGGATTCGACGAGCTGCGCAGCCGGCTTGCCGACTACTCCCTCGAGAAGGCCGCCGAGATCTGCGACGTCCCCATCGAGGATCTGCGGGAGGCCGCTCGACTGCTCGGCACGGCGGAGCGGCTGCTCTCGACGGTCCTGCAGGGCTTCTTTCAGTCCCATCAGGCCACCGCGGCCGCCGTTCAGGTGAACAACATCCATCTCGTGCGCGGCATGCTCGGCAGGCCCGGTTGCGGAGTCCTCCAGATGAACGGGCAGCCCACCGCGCAGAACACCCGTGAATGCGGAGCCGACGGTGACCTGCCGGCCTTCCGGAACTGGGCCAACGAGGCGCACGTCGAGGACCTCGCCCGGGTGTGGAACATCGACCCGATGCGGATCCCGCACTACACCGCGCCCACCCACCTCATGCAGATGATGCGGTATGTCGAGGACGGCTCGATCCGCTTCCTCTACGTGAGCGGGACGAACCCGGCCGTGTCCCTGCCGGAGCTGCGCCGGGTGCGCGAGATCCTCTCCCAGGACAGGCTTTTCCTCGTGGTGCAGGACATCTTCCTGTCGGAGACCGCGCAACTCGCCGACGTCGTCCTGCCCGCTGCGACCTGGGGTGAGAAGACCGGGACGTTCACCAACACCGACCGCACCGTGCACCTGTCGGAGAAGGCCGTCGAACCACCCGGGCAGGCCAGGCCCGATCTCGACATCCTCGCCGACTACGCGCGCCGGCTCGACCTGCGGGACAAGGACGGCGACCCGCTCGTGAAGTGGTCCACGCCCGAGGAGGCGTTCGAGGCGTGGAAGGAGTGCACGGCCGGGCGGCCCTGTGACTACACGGGCATCACCTACGAGAAACTCCGTGGCGGAAGCGGAATCCAGTGGCCGTGCAACGCCGACGCCCCCGACGGGACCGAACGTCTCTACGAGGGCGGAAAGTTCTGGGCCGCACCGGACTACTGCGAGAACTACGGACGCGACATGGTCACCGGAGCGCCGGTCGAACCCACCGAGTACCGGGCGCTGAACCCCTTCGGCAAGGCGATCATCAAGGCGGGTGAGTATCTTCCCCCGCACGAGACGGTCTCCGACGAGTATCCGTATCTGCTCACCACCGGCCGCACGCTCTACCACTTCCACACCCGCACGAAGACCGGTCGTGCCCCGCAACTGCAACGCGCGGCACCGGAGGTGTGGGTGGAGATGTCGGCGGGCGATGCCGAACGGCACGGCTGGTCGGAGGGCGACCTGCTGCGGGTCGACACCCCGCGCGGGCACGTCACCGCGCGGCTGCGGATCAGCGGGATCCGGACCGGGGTGCTGTTCCTGCCGTTCCACTACGGCTACTGGGACACCCCCGCGGGTCACGAACCGGCGCTCGAGGGGCGCGCGGCCAACGAACTGACCTTCACCGACTGGGACCCGGCGTCGAAGCAACCCCTGTTCAAGTCGGGTGCCGCGCGCGTCGAACGGGTCGCCGTCGCCGACGACGGGCCGTCCGCGGCGCCGACCACCACCGCCTCGGCGCCCGTCTCCGGCACCGTGCCCGCCACTTCGGGTGGACCGGACGCCGAGATCACCGAGACGCTCGACGACGGAGGGCCGCGATGAACAAGGTGTCCCTGGCGATCCGCGAACTGCACCGATCGGAGAACGACCTGGCGACCGAGCTGCTGCGCACCGCGGACCGGCACAAGGTCGACCACGAGATCTTCCACGTGGCGCGTGACATCGCCGGCACGCCCCGAGTGTCCTGTTGCTGCGGGACCTGCGCACCGTGCACCGCATGGCGGCGGGCGTCTCGCTCGACTGGGAGATCCTCGCCCAGACGGCGCAGGCCCTGAGCGACCGCGAACTGCTCGCCCTCTCGAAACGCTGCCATCCCCAGACCCTGCGTCAACTGCGCTGGGCGAACGCGAAACTCAAGGAGATCGCCGCGCAGACGGTCGTCACCGACTGAGCAGCGCCGAAGTCAGGGCCGTTCGAACCTCTCCTCGCGCCCGAGTCTGCGCAGCCGGATCCACTCGCGCAGGCCGGCCAGGTCGCGGCGGGTGATCAGGAAGTACCAGCCGAACCGCACCCATTCCTGGGGCAGCAACCGGCGCAGTCCCGGCTGCGAGAGCAGGTAGCCGCGGTTGCGGTAGGTGAAGAACCGCTTGGTGTCGTTGTCCGGATACTGCGTGTGCATCCGGCCACCGAGGATCGGCTTGAACTCGTCGGCACCGTCCGGGTGCAGGTAGGCCGTCTGCAAACAGGTGCCGAACGGCAGGCCCGACCGGACGAGACGGCGGTGCACCTCGACCTCGTCGCCGCGGACGAACAGGCGCAGGTCGGGCACGCCCACCGCGTCGATCGCCGCGGCCGTGAAGAGGGCGCCGTTGAACAACGAGGCGATGCCGGGCAGCAGGTCCTCGTCGCCGAGTTCGTGCCGCCATCGCCGCCACACCACACCGCGGCGCAGCGGGAAGGCGAGGCGATCGGGTTGCGCGATGTCGCACACGACCGGCGACACCTCGGCCAGGCCGTTGCGCTGCGCGCAGTCGAGCAGCGTCGCGAGCACGTCCGGTCCCTCGGGGCGGCCGTCGTCGTCGGCGAGCCACACCCGGTCGGCGCCCAGCGACAGTGCGTACAGGATGCCGAGGGCGAAGCCGCCCGCGCCGCCGAGATTGTGCTTCGAACCGAGATAACTCGTGGGCAGGTCCACCGCGTCGACGAGCTCGCGCACCGCGTCCTCGTCGCCGTTGTCGACCACCACGAGATGATCGAGCGGACGGGACTGCGAGGCAAGAACTTTCAGCGAATCCGCCAGCAACTCACGACGGCGGTGCGTGACGACGACGCCGATGATCCGTTCGTCAGCCACCGTTCGAACCCGTCGAGGCCGCGGTGTCGTGGGCGGACTTCGCGATCCGCTCACGCTCGAGCTCGTGGAGGATCGTGCGCACGTGATCGCCGGCCTCGTCGCCCTCGTAGGCGCGCACCACGTGCTCGATGTCGCCCTGCTCACGGATCTGGCCGTGATCGATCCACATCGCCTGGTCGCACAGCTGGGCGAGGAACTCGTTGGAGTGGCTGGCGAACACGAGGATGCCCGAACGCGCGACGAGATCCTGCAGACGCACGCGCGCCTTCTTCATGAACTCCGCGTCGACCGCGCCGATGCCCTCGTCGAGCAGCAGGATCTCGGGGTCGATGCTGGTGACCACACCGAGCGCGACGCGCACCCGCATACCGGTCGAGTAGGTGCGCAACGGCATGTTGAGGTAGTCGCCGAGCTCGGTGAACTCGGCGATCTCGTCGACCTTGGCCAGCATCTGCTTGCGGCTCATCCCGAGGAACATGCCGCGGATGACGATGTTCTCGTAGCCGGAGATCTCCGGGTCCATGCCGACGCCGAGGTCGAACACCGGCGCGACGCGGCCCTTCACCCGGGCGTGGCCGCGGGTGGGCTCGTAGATCCCCGAGAGCAGACGCAGCAGCGTGGACTTGCCGGCGCCGTTGTGGCCGACGAGCCCGACGCGGTCGCCTTCCTTCAGCGACATCGTGATGTCGCGCAGAGCCTCGACGACCACGACGTCGGAGTTGTTGCGGCCGATCGCTCCGCCCGCCTTACCCAGGAAGGCCTTCTTCAAGGAGCGGGTCTTGGCGTCGAAGATGGGAAAGTCGACGCACGCGCCGCGCGTTTCGATGCTGACCCGACTCACGATGCTGCTCCAGACGCTGACACGGGACCCGAGCGTACCCGTCGCGCCGATACCCGAGTCCCGGGGCGTACCCGGTGGGACTACAGGTACTGGCCGGTTCCGGGGTGGGTCTGGCCGGGGATCTGCTGATCGTTCTGGCCGTGACCGCCGTGCACGGCACCGGACGGGAGGGCTCCCTGACGCATCTGCTCGAGCTGGGCACGAGCGGCCATCTGCTGAGCGAACAGCGCCGTCTGGATGCCGTGGAACAGACCTTCGAGCCAGCCGACGAGCTGGGCCTGCGCGATGCGCAGCTCGGCGTCGGAGGGCACTGCGTCCTCACCGAAGGGCAGCGCGAGCCGCTCGAGTTCTTCCCGCAGGTCGGGGGCGAGGCCCTGACCGAGTTCGCGGATGGACGACAGGTGGATGTCCTTGAGCCGGGTGCGGCTGGCGTCGTCGAGCGGCGCGGCCTTCACCTCTTCGAGGAGCTGTTTGATCATGGTGCCGATCCGCATGACCTTCGCCGGCTGCTCGACCATGTCGGCCAGGGATTCGCCGCCGTTCTCGGTCTTCTCCTCCTCCGGTCGGCCGTCGGCCTCCACGCGGGCCGCCTCCTCACGGGAGACACGGATGGGTCGGCCGTCGGGTCCGATCACGAGAACCTGGTCGTTGTCCGGATGCGTCATGGCTCCATTCTCCCTTTCCCACCCCGGGGGTGCCCGGTTGCCCGAAGGTCCCGGAGTGCCGGGTACCCCGATCGAGCCTACCGAGACGGCAACGCCGAGTGCAGGTACGGCGCGTCCCGATTGACATCGGGACCTAGAGTGTCTGCCATGGCTTACGACGTTGCCCGGATCCGGGGGTTGATCCCCTCGCTCGGGGACGGGTGGATCCATCTCGATCCACGGGCCGGTTTGCAGATCCCCGACGTGGTGTCGCGCACCGTGTCCACTGCCTTCCGCAACTCGGCCGCGTCGTCGACCGGACGGCACCTGTCGTCGCGTCGCAGCGCCGCGATCCTCCAGGAGGCGCGCGTCGCGGTCGCGGAACTCGTGGGTGCCGACCCGGACGGCGTCGTCCTGGGTCCGAGCCACGCGGTGCTGCTCGCCTGGCTCGCCGAAGCGCTCAGTTCCCGCCTCGGGCTCGGCACCGGCATGGTGCTCTCGCGGCTCGACGACGAGGCGAACATCGCTCCCTGGTTGCGGGTCGCGAGCCGCTACGGCGCGCAGGTGCGCTGGGCCGAGGTCGAGATCGAGACGTGCGAACTGCCCACCTGGCAGTACGAGGAACTCATCACGCCCACCACCCGGCTCGTCGCGCTCACCGCGGCGTCGTCGATCGTCGGCACCGCGCCCGACGTGCGGGTCGTCGCGGATCTCGTCCACGAGGTCGGTGGGCTCATGGTCGTCGACGCCGCCGGCGCCGCCCCCTACGCCCACGTCGACATCGACGATCTCGGCGCCGACGTCATCACCGTCGACATCGCCGCATGGGGCGGACCGCAGATCGGTGCGCTCGTCTTCGCCGACCCCTCGCATCTCGAACGAGTCCCGGCGATGTCGCTGAACCCGCACGCACGCGGCGCCGAACGTCTCGAGGTGGGCGGTCACCAGTTCGGTCTGCTCGCCGGTATCCCCGCGTCCATCGACTTCATCGCCTCACTGGACGACGACGCCACCGGTACGCGCCGCGAGCGTCTCGACATCTCGATCAGCTCGATGCAGAACTACCAGGACGTGCTGTTCGACCGCCTCATGCGGCAGCTCGACAGCCTCACCGGCGTGATCGTGCTCGGCCGCGCATCGAGCCGCGTCCCCACCCTCAGCTTCACCGTCGACGGCGTCCCGGCCGAGAAGGTCGCCGCGCATCTCGCCGACCGCCGCATCGCGACGGTGGCGAGCACCCGCGGATCGAGCCGGCTCCTCGACTCCCTCGGCGTCAGCGACGAAGGGGGAGCGGTGAGCATCGGCCTCGCCCCCTACACCACGAGCTTCGAGGTCGATCAGCTCGTCCGCGAGCTCCGCAACCTCTAGTTGCGTTCGATCCGCAGCACGACCTTCCCGACGGTCTCGGGGCTGTCGAGCAGTTCGTGTGCCCGGGCGGCCTCGGTGATCGGCAGCTCGGCGTGCACGACGGGATGGACCTTCGCCTCCTCGATGAGCGGCCACAGATTGGCGCGCACGGAGTCGATGATCTCGCTCTTGCCCGACGGACCCGAGTCCGGACGGCCGCGCAGGCCGGTCGCGGCGACGTGACCGCGCTTGGCGAGCAGCTTGCCGAGGTGCAGTTCGCCCTTGGTGCCGCCCTGCATGCCGATGACGACGAGCCATCCGTCGGGAGCGAGGACGTCGATGTTCCGGGACAGATACTTCGCGCCCATGTTGTCGAGCACGACATCGGCGCCACCGAAGGCGTTGCGCACCTCGGAGACGAAGTCCTGTTCGCGGTAGTCGATCGCCAGGTCGGCGCCGAGTTCGCGGCAGCGGTCGAGCTTGCCGGCCGAAGCCGTCACCGCCACCTTTGCGCCGAGCGCCTTGCCCACCTGGATGGCGTGCGTGCCGATGCCACCGCCGCCACCGTGCACGAGCAGGACGTCGCCGCGCTTCAGGCCGGCCGTCATCACGACGTTCGACCACACCGTGCACGCGATCTCGGGAAGCGACGCGGCGACCGCGAGGTCGATGCCCTTCGGGACGGGCAGGAGCTGGGAGGCGGGGACCGCGACCTTCTCGGCGTAACCGCCGCCGGTGAGCAGGGCGCAGACCTTGTCGCCGATGTTCCAGCCCGTCACACCCTCACCGAGTTCGGAGATCACTCCGGAGCATTCGAGGCCCAGGATGTCGCTCGCCCCCGGGGGCGGCGGGTAGAGGCCGCGTCGTTGCAGCAGGTCGGCGCGGTTGACCGCGGTCGCCGCGACATCGAGAAGTACGTGCCCGGGAGGCAGGTCCGGGTCGGGCTGCTCGGTCCACCGGAGAACTTCTGGACCACCGGGTTCGGTGGCGACGATTGCATGCATGTGTTCGACGCTATCGCGTGCGACGCGGTGAGGGGATGATCACTCCGCTCGCGGCGCGCTCACCTGCTCGAAACTACCGTGCAGTAACCGGATCGGGCCGTCGGCATTACACTCCCGGCGTGACCAGCGAACGAGACGAACCCAAGTGGTTGACCGCAAAGGAGCAGGAGGCCTGGCGTCTCTACATGGACGGCAACAACCGTCTCATGAGCGCCCTCGGTCGGTCCCTCAACGATCGACACGACCTGTCGCTGGCGGAATATCGGATCCTGGTCATGCTCTCCGAAGGCCCCGACGGCGCCTTGCGCATGAGCGACCTCGCCGACGGCGTGCTGTCCTCGCGCAGTCGTCTCACCCATCAGATCCGGCGGATGGAGCAGGAGAAGATGGTCGTGCGCAGTTCGTGCCCCGACGACGGTCGCGGTGTGCTCGCCACCATCACCGAGGAGGGCCGGCGGCGTCTGGCGGAGGCCGCCCCCACCCACGTCGACGACGTGCGCAACTACCTCATCGACCTGCTGTCGGCCGACGAACTCGACATGCTGGCGCGGGTCTTCGCGCGCGTCGAGCACACTCTGGCCGACCGCTGAGGTCGCGAATCGGTTAGGCCCTGCTTGCGTCGAGCGGTTAGGATCTGCCACGGAAGCGTGGCAGAGCGGCCGAATGCACTCGCCTTGAAAGCGAGCTTGGGTAACACCAACGGGGGTTCAAATCCCTCCGCTTCCGCCACGGAAGAGGTTCCGGCACCCGTCAGGGAGTCGGAACCTCTTCTCGTTTCTACCGCCGGGTGGCGACCATCTTCTCCTCGAGGATCCAGGTGCGCCCCTCGTCGACGGAGTATTCGCCGAGCCAGACGAAGTGATCGGCGCCCACCTCCGTGAACCGCCACCGGAGGAACGGGTCGCCGTCGGTGCTGATCAGGTGCATCTCGTCGCCGGACGGCCGTCCGACGAACGTGCGGACGCGCCCGTGGATCGGCTCGATCCAGGTGGAACGCCAGGCGCCGATCCCGTCGTCGAAGAACCGGATCGTGGTGCCGTGGAACGAATAACGCTCGTCCTCGGTCGACTGCTGATCACCGGCCGGGACGATCCACACGTCCTGGATCGCTCGCCCGCCGAGCACGGTGCCGAAGTGCACTTCTCCCCACAGTGACGCGGGTGCCTCCTCGTCCCCGGGGCGGCTCCACTGCAGATCCCAGCTTCCGTCGAACCGTGAGAAGGCCTCGAGCTTCGGGTGGGCGACGCCGGTCAGAAGAGTGGCATCGAGAGCATTCATGCGGCCAGTGTGCCCGCGCCGCGCGGGCATGTCCCCGGATCCCGGGAGTCGACCGCGATGCGTCAGCTCGGTCCGGCGGCCACCGCTCGGTCCACGGCCGCCGCAGCGCCGTCGTGCCAGGGTTCGCCGTGGCCGACGAGGACATGTTTCGCGCCGGTGCCGGCGATGGCCGCCAGCGAGGCGAGGGCGGTGGCGCTGTCGGCGGTCGCCGCACCCGAGACGATCTGCGGACCGTGCCTGCCCGTGTACGGATCGAGGGTGACGATGGCGTCGCCGACGATCACGGTGTCGCGATCGGGGAGATGCAGCGCGCAGTGCCCGTAGGTGTGGCCGGGGGTGTGCAGGGGAACGGGGCGGCCCGGCAGGTCGAGCGGTTCGGAGTCGTGGAAGAGCGTCACGTCGTCGACTCCGCGCACCCACAACGCGCCGGCCACGGTCATCCGGGCGAGCACGGGGATGCAGGCGGGATACCGGACGGGATAGAGCAACCGGTTGCGTTCGTGCTGGTAGCGGTAGGGATGGGCGGCGAGGAACTTCTCGTCGCGATGCGCCCACACCGGCACCCGCCACCGCTCACGCAGCCGCTTCGCCGACCCGACGTGATCGAAGTGGGCGTGCGTGAGGACGACTCCCTGCACGTCGTCGATCCGGCGACCGATGTGCGAGATCGCCTCCTCGATGCGACCGGCCGTCGCGGGCAGTCCCGTGTCGACGATGGTCACTCCGGCGTCGTCCTCGATCAGGTAGACGTTGACGTCGGCGTGCGCGAGGCGATGCACGCCCGGCGCGACATCCGTGTGGAGCATGGCGGCCCTTCGCTCGGGGGAACGTTCGGGTTCAGCTGTGTCCGTCGATCTCGTCGGCGATGAAGGCGGCCCACGACCGCACCTCGTCCTCACCCGCCGACGGACCGAACGACCGGTAGTCGAGCGCGGCGAGTTCGGACATCAGATCCGGTGTATCCTCGGCACTTTCGTCGCCCACCGCGAACAACCACACGAGCTGCTGACTCAGCCCGGAGGCCCGCGACGACAACAGTTCGGCGGTATCGGGCGAGTACTCACCGGCGTCGACCTCGCCTCCGAAGACGACGCCCTCGAACTCCTCCGACCGCTCGAGGTCGGAGATGTCACCGACGGTGACGTCGATGTCCCGCTCTCCCAGAGCGTCGGCAACGAGCCGGGCGATCTTCTGGGTCGGACCTTCGGGACTGTCCGTGACGACGAGAACGGTCATTGTGTCTCCAGCATGTTCGGCGACTCGGGTTCACTGGTGCGTTCCCGGTCCCCGAGGGGCGGAAACATGTGCCCGGCCGTTGCGGGAGGTCGATCCGGTCTACGGGGTGCTGTCGGGGAAGACCTCGAACGTCTTCGTACCGACGGCGGTGGAAAGTCCTTCGGGTCCGACGACTTCGGTCGTGACCGTGTAGACACCGGGGGTCCCCAGCACGAGTTCGTTGGCGCGCATCCGCCCCGAGCAGGCGGCGCTCCGGTCGTTGTGGACGTACCCGCCCGGGCCGGTCACCGTCGAGACCACCTGGCAGGTCTCCTTCCAGAGTTCACCGTCCGCGGTCTGCGCCCGCCACCGGAAGATCACGCTCGCCTTCCCCCACGAGGTCGCCTCGTACATGTCGGGTCCGATGAGGTGACCGAGTCCGGAACGCTCGGTCAGGACGGTCACCGACGTGACGACGGGAACGGCCGGCGCTGCGGACGTGGTGGTCGGTGCGGTGGTGGTCGGTGCGGTGGTGGTCGGTGCGGTGGTGGTCGACGGAGCCGCGACCGGCGAGGTGGTCGAGGACGCGGTCGTACTCGGCGTGGTCGTCGCGGGCACCGATGTGGTCCGCGGGGTGGTGGCCGGAACCGTCTCGGTGACCGTCACGTACGAGGTGACCGTCGACGGAGGTGTGTCGGCCGCAGGGCTCGCACCACCGCAGGCGGTCAGTGCGGTGACGCCCGCGGCGCAGCCGAGCGCGAGCAAACCTGTCCGGAGCAGTCCACGACGCATGACGACCATGCTCGATCACACGGCCGCCCTGCACAGTCGTCCGATCGATCGACGTCTCAGCCGGAGACGGCGAGCGCCCGCACCCCCGGCGCCCCGGAGCGGCGGACGAAGTCGGAGTCGGCGAGGCGTTCGTCCGTTCCGAGATCCAGCGACAGGTCGACGGTGGTGGCGAGCCGGTACGGCTTGCTCTCGATCACGTCCCCGATCGCGCGGCGCAGCCGCGACACCTCGGCGCGGACCGACACGGCGTGGTCGTCGTCCCCGTAGAGGGCCCGGCTGAGCGCTGCGACCGTCATGCCGTCCGGGCCGCGCTCGTGCAGCAACAGCAGGATCTCGGCCTGGCGTGCGGTGACGATGCTGCGCCACGAGTCGTCGTCCCCGAACACCTCCACCGTCGGCGACGACGACACGTGCAGCACCATCCGCATGCGCGAGGACGAGGCCGCACCGCGGATCAACCAACCGTGCGAAAGGCGTTCGGGCACACACAGTCCCATGCCGGGAACGGTCAGCGGGCGGGCGTGCCGCGGCACCGCGACCCGCTCGGCGGCGATACCGGAGGCGTGCGCGACCCAGCCGTCCTCGTCGACGAGCAGCACCGGTCCCCGCGTCGACGACAGCAACGGAGCGGCCTCGGTGCGCAGCCGTTCGAGCCGCACCTCGTGCCGCCGCCACAGTTGCGCTTCGGCGAGCCGGACGGCGGTGTCGACGAGAGCGATTATGGCCGGGTGCAGGGTCAGCGCGGGGCCGCTGACGTCGACGATGCCCAGCAGGTCGCCGCGGATCGGATCGTGGATCGGCGCGGCGGTGCAGTACCAGGGGTGCTGGGTCGTCTCGAAGTGCTCACCCGAGAACAACTGGACGGGCGCGGCCTCCGCGAGCGCCGTGCCGATGGCGTTGGTGCCGACCGTCGACTCGGTCCACACCGTGCCCTCCTGGAAACCGAGGGCGTCGGCGCGGGAACGGATCGGTGCCGAGCCGCTGCGCCAGAGGATCACGCCGTCGGCGTCGGTCACCACCAGCAGCAGATGCGAGGCGTCGGCGACGGGCGTGATGACCTGCTCGAGATCGCCGATCACCGCGGAGAGGGCGGATGCGCGTCGACGTCGCTCGACTTCCGCAGCGGGCAGCCGGCTGCGCTCGTTGGTGCCGGTGGGATCGAGGCCTGCGTCGAGCACGCGCTGCCACGAGCGGGACACGAGGGGGCGGGGTCGCATGGGTGACCGGGCGCCGCCGATCACCGCGTCGTGCATCCGCGTCAACTCCCGCGCGTAGCGCGACAGGTCGGTGCCGGGCGCGATCGCGCTGAACGTGGTCACGGTCTCCTCTTCGTCGTCGTCCTCGGAGCATAGGTGGCAAATGTGTGCTGCGCCACAAATCGGATGCCGTGCAACGTGACGCAACGCTTGTGGGGGAGCGGCTACGAGAAGTGTCCTGGATCACATCACCACGGGAAAGGACTCACCATGACCGACACCCTCGACAAGCCCACGACCTCCGGCACCGCGACGCCCGACGAACGCGTCGACGCCTGGTTGCAGGCTTTCGAAACCGCCCTCGCGCAGCGCGACGTCGACGCCGCTGCGGGCCTGTTCGGCACCGATTCCTTCTGGCGCGACCTGGTCGCCTTCACCTGGAACCTCAAGACCGTCGAGGGACGCGAGGGCGTCTCGGACATGCTGCACGCGCGACTCGCCGACACCGATCCGAGCGGCTTCCGCACCACCGAACCTGCGAGCGACGACGACGGCGTGCTCAGCGCCTGGATCGCGTTCGAGACCGCGGTCGGTCGCGGCGTCGGCCATCTGCGCCTGAAGCGCGACGAGGAGAGCGGCGAGGACCGTGCCTTCACGTTGCTGACCACGATGCAGGAGCTGAAGGGCCACGAGGAGAACAAGGGCACGCGTCGCCCCCGCGGCACGAAGCACGGTGCGGACAAGCACCGCGTCACGTGGTCGGAGCAGCGCGAGATCGAGGAACGCGAACTCGGCTACACCCGTCAGCCCTACGTCGTGATCATCGGTGGTGGTCAGGGCGGCATCGCGCTCGGCGCGCGCATGCGTCAGCTCGGTGTGCCCGCGATCGTGCTCGACAAGTACGACCGTCCCGGCGACCAGTGGCGCGGCCGCTACAAGTCGCTGTGCCTGCACGACCCCGTCTGGTACGACCACCTGCCGTACATGCCGTTCCCCGACAACTGGCCGGTCTTCGCGCCCAAGGACAAGATCGCGGACTGGCTCGAGATGTACACGAAGGTGATGGAGGTTCCGTACTGGTCGAAGTCGGAGTGCACCTCGGCGAGCTACGACGAGGCGACGGGCGAATGGACCGTCAACGTCGTGCGCGACGGCGAACCGGTGGTCCTCCGCCCCAAGCAACTCGTCATCGCGACCGGCATGTCGGGTAAGCCGAACATCCCCGACTTCCCCGGGATGGACCTGTTCCGCGGCGAACAGCACCACTCCAGTGCCCACCCGGGCCCGGACGCCTACGCCGGCAAGAAGGCCGTCGTGATCGGTGCCAACAACAGTGCGCACGACATCTGCGGTGCCCTGTGGGAGGTCGGCGCCGACGTCACCATGGTGCAGCGCTCGTCGACGCACATCGTCCGGTCCGATTCGCTGATGGAGCTCGGTCTCGGCGACCTGTACTCCGAGCGGGCCCTCGCCGCCGGCGTCACGACCCAGAAGGCCGACCTGACCTTCGCGTCGCTGCCGTACCGGATCATGCACGAGTTCCAGATCCCGATCTACGAGAAGATCCGCGAGCGCGACGCCGAGTTCTACGACCGGCTCGAGAAGGCGGGCTTCCAGCACGACTGGGGCGACGACGGCTCGGGTCTGTTCATGAAGTACCTGCGTCGTGCATCCGGCTACTACATCGACGTCGGCGCCTCCGAACTCGTCGCGAACGGCGACATCAAGCTCGCCCACGGCAACGTCCGCGAACTCACCGAGACGTCGGTGATCCTCGAGGACGGCACCGAACTCGAAGCCGATCTCGTCGTCTACGCGACCGGCTACGGCTCGATGAACGGCTGGGTCGCCGACCTGATCTCGCAGGAGGTCGCGGACAAGGTGGGCAAGTGCTGGGGTCTGGGCTCCGACACCACCAAGGACCCCGGTCCCTGGGAGGGTGAGCAGCGCAACATGTGGAAGCCCACGCAGCAGGACGGCCTGTGGTTCCACGGCGGCAACCTGCACCAGTCGCGGCATTACTCGCTCTACCTGGCGCTGCAGCTCAAGGCGCGCTACGAGGGCATCCCGACCCCGGTCTACGGACTGCAGGAGGTGCACCACCTCCGCTGATCGACTCGGCTCCCACGCGTCGCTCCCGCCACCAGGTGGGGCGACGCGGCCGTGGATCCTCCGATACGTCACGAATCGACGGGCGAGTATTAGGGTCGCGTGCAGGTCCGCTTGACCGGGTACAGGTAGTGACTGTGAGATCACTGCAGGTCGTCGGGGGACGGGGAGTTCGATGGTGAAGAGACTTGCGGCGGCTGTGGCAGTGGCCCTGATGGCGCCGGTCTGCGGCACGGCGATCGCCCATGCCCGGCCGGTCCATGCCCAACCGCCCCACATGCGACCGGTGTCGGCCAGGATCGACCACGTCGAGCGCGTCGGCGACAGGCAGACGAAGCTGTTCGTCCACTCCGCCTCGATGAACCGGGTCGTGCCGGTGCAGGTGCTGCACCCGGCCTCGGCGGGGCCGCGCCCCACTCTCTATCTGCTCGACGGCGTCAGCGCCGGCGAGGAGTCCGAGTTCCGCGAGAGCACGTGGACGCAACGCACCGACATCGAGGAGTTCTTCGCCGACAAGAACACCAATGTCGTCCTTCCCGTGGGTGGCACCGCGAGCTACTACACCGACTGGAACAACCCCGACCCCGTCCTCGGCATCAACAAGTGGGAGACCTTCCTGACGGAGGAACTGCCCCCGCTGATCGACGCCGAGTTCGACGGCAACGGCACCAACGCCGTCGCGGGCCTGTCGATGGGTGCCACCGGCGCGATGTCCCTGATCACCCGCAATCCCGACCTCTACCAGGGGGTCGCGGCGCTCAGCGGCTGCTACGACACCTCCAGCGACCGCTCCCGCGACACCGTCCGCGGGACCGTCGCGTACAAGGGTGGCAACCCCGACAACATGTGGGGGCCGCCCGAGGACGCGCGGTGGGAGGAACACGACTCCTACCTGCTCGCCGAGAAACTGCGCGGCAAGGAGGTCTTCCTCAGCACCGGCAACGGCCTGCTCGGCCCGCACGATCTCGGTGCCGGCCAGGACGTGCTCACCGTCGGTGCGCCACTCGAGATCGGCACCTTCGTGTGCACCGTCACCTACGACCGTCGCCTCCGCGAACTCGGCATCCCCGCGCAGGTCGTCTACCGCCCGTGGGGCACGCACTCGTGGGGTTACTGGCAGGACGACATCAAGGCCGCCTGGCCGACCCTCGCCGACGCACTCGGACTCCGCTGACCGCGCATCGACGGCACCGTCTCAGTGCAGGCGGATGCGGTCGACGGCCGGCGGCTCCACGCGTGAGCGGGTCGCGAGATAGCTGTTGAGGGCATCGAGATCCTTGCCCGCGCCGACCAGCCCGTGCGCTTCCGTGCACACGGTGAAACCGTCGCCGCCGCCGGCCAGGAAGTTGTTCATCACGACCTTGTACACGCGTTCGGGGTCGACGGCCTCGCCGTCGATCGTGATCGAACGGATCCGTTCGCCGCGCGGCGCCAGGCGGTCGAGTGTGTAGTTCAGATTGTGCGACGGCGCCAGGATGCGTTCGATCTCCGAGCCGACCGGGCCGTCCTGGAACTGCTGCTCGAGCAGCACGTCGAGCTGGGCTCCGGTGAGGTCGAGTAACTGCAGCATGTTCCCGAAGGGCTGCACGGCGTAGGTCTCGCGATACGAGACGGTGCCGTCGCCGGCGAGGAGGTCGCCGCGCAGTCCGCCGGGATTCATCAGGGCGATCTGAGCCCCGAGATGCCGCGTCGCTGCGAGTTGCGCGTCGGCCACCAGATTGCCCAACGCCGACTCTCCGCTCGGGCTCTCGCTGCGCGTGACATCGGCACCGATGCGGGCGATGGACCGGTTCGCGACCTCCGCCGACTTCTCGACCGCCCGGTCGACGAACTCGAGGGTGGTCGGATCCGGATCGATGTCGTGCGTGACGACCTGCGTGAAGACGACGGTCCGGTCGCGCAGCACTTCCCGGCTCTGCCGGTCGATGACCAGATCGGCGACGGAGAGGATGCGCCCGTGCGAGGCGCCCTGCACGACGGTGCGCGGCCTGCCCGCCGGGTCGGTGTAGGTGCAGTTGAAGTGCCGGTCGCCGTCGGAGGTGATGATGAGGTCCACATCGGGGGAGACGGACGTCGCGATCGCCGCGGCCCCGCCGTCCCCGCTCGGGCACGGATCGTCGCCGTCGATGGCTCCGATGTCGCCCTTGTAGAGCACCACGATCGAACGGACGCCGAGCGCGCCGAGGATGTCGGCGGTGCGGTTGACGGCGGCGATCTCGTCCTCGAACCGCAATCCGGCAATCGCGTCGGGCCGGATGATGTCGGGGGTGTTGCTCGGCACGACGCCGATGACCCCGACGGGCAGTCCGTCGACGTAGTCGATGCTGTAGGGGAGAGCGGCCGGTGTGCCGTCCGTTGTGGTGAGGTTGGCGCCGAGGATCGGGAAGTTCGCGCCCTCGAACGGCTCGGTGTAGAGGCACCCTTCCTTCGGGTGGCACCCGCCGTCCCGGAGCCGCTCGAATTCGGCGTAGCCGCGGTCGAGTTCGTGGTTGCCGAGGGTCGCGGCGGTGAGGTCGAGTTCGTCGAGCAGGGCGATGGTCGGCTCGTCGTGGAACAGGCCCGACTCGAGCGGCGACGACCCCCACGTGTCGCCCACCGCGTAGAGCACGGAGTTGTCGGCCTGTTCCCGGAGCTGCCGGACGTAGGCGGCGAGATAGGCCGCACCGCCCGCCGGGACCGAGACGCCGTCCGACCGGACGACCTCGCCGTGCAGTCCCTGCGGGGGCAGCAGATTTCCGTGCAGGTCGCCGAATGCGATCACCCGGAGCGGGACGGTGTTCGAGGGGACCGTGCT
This sequence comes from Rhodococcus sp. S3, assembly GCF_058211795.1. NCBI lineage: Bacteria > Bacillati > Actinomycetota > Actinomycetes > Mycobacteriales > Nocardiaceae > Rhodococcus > Rhodococcus sp. S3. Next base: position 264,432 of record NZ_CM177074.1, read on the forward strand.
GGTCGGTGCAGCGCCGGCGGGTGCCGCACCACCGAAGGCGACCAGTGAGCCGACGACTGCGCAGGCCGACAGGGCGCGCCGCACCTTGCCTGCCCCCATGCAGTTCCTCCGACCCCGGCCCGATCCGACCGCCCGAGTCTGTCAGGGCCGGATCACGCCACCGAGACCCAGCCATAACGGTTGGGTCTCGTCACAGGATCAGCCGATGCCGGCGAGTGCCCGTCCCTGCCCGGTCGCGAAGTCGAGGAACAGATCGTTCTCGTGCGGGTCGCCGATCGTCACCCGCGTGCCCTCACCGGTGAAGTTGCGCAGGACCACGCCTGCCTCCGCTGCGGCCTCGGAGAACGCGGCGGAGCGTTCACCCAGCGGCAGCCAGAGGAAGTTCGCGGCGCTCGCGGGCACCTCGTAGCCGGCCTCGACGAGTGCCGCGTGGACCCGTTCCCGCTCGGCGACGACACCCTCGGTGCGCGCGAGCAACTCGTTCGCGGCGGCGAGCGAGGCCACGGCAGCCGTCTGGGCGAGCGAGTTGACGGAGAACGGGGTGTGGACCTTGCTCAGCGCCGTCACGACGGACGGGTCGGCGACGGCGTACCCGACGCGGATCCCGGCGAGACCGTAGGCCTTGGAGAAGGTGCGGAGCACGACGACGTTGCTGCGGCCCTCCGCGAGCTCGAGACCGTCGGGCAGATCCTCACCGGGCTCGGGGCGGACGTACTCGAAGTACGCCTCGTCCAGGGCGACGACGATGTGCTCGGGGACGGCGTCGAGGAACTGTGCGAGCTCCTCCTTGCCCAGCAGCGACCCGGTGGGGTTGTTGGGATTGCACACGAAGATCAGCCGCGTGCGCTCGGTGATCGCGGCGAGCATGGCCTTCAGGTCGTGACCGTGATCCGCGGTGTTCGGGACGCGCACGGCGGTCGCGCCGGCGACGGCCGCGATGATCGGGTACGCCTCGAACGACCGCCACGCGAAGATCACCTCGTCGCCCGCGTCGCACGTGATCTGCACGAGCTCCTGGCACAGGCTCACCGATCCGCAGCCCACGGCGATCCGCTCGGTCGGGACGCCGAGTCGCTCCGACAGTGCCGCGAGGAGTTCGGTCGCGCCGTTGTCGGGGTAGCGGTTGAGGCCGGCGGCAGCGTCGGCGATCGCTTCCCGGACGCTGGGGAGCGGGCCGATGGTCGTCTCGTTGCTGGCGAGCTTCACCGCACCGGGGAACGAGCGGCCCGGAACGTAGGCGGGGATCGATTCGAGGTCGGGGCGGGTCCGTGGAGTCACGAGCCGATTATGCGCGTCGTCGTGGGACCGCCTGTCGGCAGGATGGGGGAGACCGTCCATATACACGCCTCTGAACAGGCGTTTTGCGTTTCCCCTCGGGGCATGTGTAATGTTTCGATCCGGCGGTTCGAGAGCATCGAATCCCCGAGGAGGCGTGCCAGAGCGGCCGAATGGGACTCACTGCTAATGAGTTGTCCCCCTTACCGGGGACCGGAGGTTCAAATCCTCTCGCCTCCGCCAGTTGGTGTAGCGTCACCAACGACAATTGAATACACATGCGCCCGTAGCTCAACGGATAGAGCATCTGACTACGGATCAGAAGGTTAGGGGTTCGAATCCCTTCGGGCGCACACACGAAAACCCTCACCGGCACTTCTGGTGAGGGTTTTCTCGTTCTCGACCTTCTTGCTGCAGAGCCGCTCAGGTGAGCTGTGTGATGATCCTCTCGGCGAAGTCCTCGATCGGCGCGCGGTACTGCTCGGCGGTGCCGAGGAGGTGATCGTGGTCGCCCGAGTGGGTGGCCTCCCAGTTCGCCCACGGCGACACCATGACGCCGGTGATGCCGATCTTCTCCGCCCGCCGGTACAGCTCCACGGACGGCTCGTCGCGCAGGCCGACGATGAAGTCGAAGGGCTCGTTCTCGCGTCCGTACTCGCGGCGGTAGCCGTTGATGCGATCGATCCACTGCTCGGCGACGTCGATCGTGTAGGCGGTGCCGACCCAGCCGTCGCAGTAGCGCGCGGCACGTCGGAGCGCCGGTCCGGATTCGCCACCGCACAGAATCGGTACCGGGCTCGGCGGGTGGGGTTCGATGGTCATCTCGGGGATGTCGTAGTACTCGCCCCGGAACGAGACCCATCCACCCTTCCATAGTTCGCGGAGCGCCCGGATCATCTCGTTCAGCCGGGGTCCGCGATTGTCGAAGTCCTGGCCGAGCAGTTCGAACTCCTCGCGCATCCACCCCGCGGACAGCCCGATGGAGACGCGACCACCGGCGATCGTGGCGGCGGTGCCCACCTGCTTGGCGACCTCGAGGATCGGCCGGGACGGCGCGATGTAGACGTTGTTGCCGAAGTGCAGGTTCTTCGTCACGGCGGCCATCGCTCCGATGAGCACCCAGGCGTCGGGCCACTCGGTCTCCGGTGACCAGAACGGCTTGCCGCTCTCGTGCCCGGGATAGACGGTCTTCATCTCCTTCGGGTAGATCAGGTGGTCCGAGACGAGCAGGCCGTGGAATCCGGCGTCGTCGAGCATGCGGGCGACGGCCGGCATCTCCGCAGTCTTCATGAATGCGGTCCCGCTCCAGAACTTCACTCGAATGCCCTCCGAACTTCGATGTCCGCCGATATCGACGTAGAAGAGTGACGCTTACGTTCTCAAGAACAAGGTTCTATCAGAGTGTGTGGTCGCAGTCACCAGCCGAAACGCCCTTGTCTTCGATTCCTGCGCAACGAGTGAACGTTCCGTCTCCGTTTCGGATGGACCTTCGGCTCGGGAGCGGCCGCTCGATCGTCCGCGTCCTCGACCCGGGATCGTGCCGGTGCCGCGGGTGAAATCCGTCTATTGACGAGCCCGCTGGAGCAGAAGTAGATTTCGTATCACTCTCGAAAAGTTAACGACGATTCGCACGACGGCCCGGCAACGGCGGTCGCACTCTGCGGGGAGAAGACATGGAACTAGCGTGGTCAGAGGCCGACGCCGCCTTCAGAGACGAGGTGCGATCGTTTCTCGAGGAGAAGCTGACGCCCGAACTGCGGCGGGCCGGCCGACTCGCGACGAGCGTGTACTCCGACCATGAGGCGAGCATGGAGTGGCAGCGCATCCTCCATGAGCGTGGTTGGGCGGCGCCGGCCTGGCCGGTCGAGTACGGCGGCTGCGACTGGACGCAGACGCAGCACTACATCTTCAGTCGCGAGTCGATCCTCGCGGGCGCCCCGAACCTGTCGCCGATGGGCATCCGCATGGTCGCGCACGCGATCGTCGCCTACGGCACCGACGAACAGAAGAGCTACTTCCTGCCCCGGATCCTCACCGGCGAGGTCTTCTTCTGTCAGGGCTACTCCGAGCCCGAGGCCGGTTCCGACCTCGCCTCGCTCAGCATGGCGGCGGTCGACGACGGCGACGACCTGATCGTCACCGGCAGCAAGATCTGGACCACGCACGCCACCGAGGCGAACTGGATGTTCGCCCTCGTGCGCACCTCGAAGACCGGTCGCAAGCAGCAGGGCATCACCTTCCTGCTCATCGACATGACCTCGCCCGGCATCGAGATCCGGCCCCTGGTCATGACGTCCGGTGAGGAAGTGCAGAACCAGGTCTTCTTCGACGGTGTGCGTGTCCCGAAGAAGAACGTGCTGGGGAAGATCGACGACGGCTGGACCGTCGCGAAGTACCTGCTCGTCTTCGAACGAGGGGGAGCGGCGGCAGCGCCGGCCCTGCAGGTCATGGCCGAGCGGATCGCCGAGGCGGCCGCCGAACAGCCCGGCCCGTCGGGCGGCAGGCTCATCGACGATCCGGCGTTCTCCGCCAAGCTCGCCGAGGCGCGTATCCGCACCGAAGTACTCGAGATCCTCGAATACCGCACTCTCGCAGCGTTGTCCGCGGGCAAGAACCCCGGTCCTGCATCGTCGATGCTCAAGATCCTGGGCACCGAACTCAGCCAGACGATCACCCAGCTGACCCTCGAAGCGGCCGGTCCGCGCGGCCGGGTCTACCAGCCGCACATCACCGCGCCCGGTGGTCCGGTGGCCGATTACGTTCCGCCCGTCGACGGCTACGTCAGCGGTGAGGATTGGCAGGCCGCCGCGCCGCTGCGTTACTTCAACGACCGTGCCGGGTCGATCTACGCCGGCAGCAACGAGATCCAGCGAAACATTCTCGCCAAAGCAGCATTGGGGCTCTGATGGACTTCGGTTTGAGCAAGGAGCAGGAGCTCCTTCGTGATTCGGTCACCAAGTTCCTCGCCGGTCGCTACGACCTGGCGCAAAGCCGGAAGGTCGCGACCACCGGCGAAGGTTGGCAACCGGAGGTGTGGCGGGCATTCGCCGAGGAACTCGGAATCCTCGGGGCCACGCTTCCGGAAGAGGTAGGGGGGATGGGCGGCGGACCGGTCGAGTTGATGGTGGTGTCCGAGGCACTCGGGCACGCACTCGTCATCGAGCCGTACGTCGACACGGTCGTCCTCGGGGGCGGGCTGCTCGATCGCGCAGGGGTCGATCGAGCCAGGTCCGTCCTCGAGGCGATCGCTGCCGGTGAGGCCGTCACGGCGTTGGCCGCGATCGAACCCACCTCCGGATACGTCTTCCACGACGTGTCCACCACCGCGCGTCGCGAGGGCGACGAGTGGGTCGTCGACGGGGAGAAGACCGTCGTCACCAGCGCTCCGCTCGCGACGCACCTGCTCGTCACCGCCCGCACGTCGGGCGAGCGCACCGACACCGACGGCATCTCGCTGTTCCTCGTCGACTTCGACCCCGCGAACCCGCCGGCCGGTGTGGAGATCCACTCCTACCGCACGATCGACGATCGACGTGCCTCCGACATCGTCTTCTCGGGTCTGCGACTGCCCGCCGACTCGCTGCTCGGCGAGGAGGGTGGCGCATGGCCGTCCGTCTCGCGCGGCATCGACGAGGCGACCGCCGCCGTGTCCTCCGAAGCGGTAGGTCTCATGCGCAAGGTGCTCGCCGACACCGTCGAGTACGCCAAGCAGCGTCAGCAGTTCGGTCAGCCCATCGGCAGCTTTCAGGCGCTCCAGCACCGCATGGTCGACATGTACATGGAGGTCGAGCAGGCGGTGTCTGCCGCCTACCTGGCCGTTCTCCATCTCGACAGCGACGATGCCACGCGGGCACGCGCGGTCTCGGCCGCGAAGGCGACGATCAGCCGTGCGGCACGCTTCGTCGGCCAGAACGCCGTCCAGCTCCACGGCGGCATGGGCATGACGGAGGAGCTCGCCGTCGGGCACTACTTCAAGCGACTGACCGCGATCGAATACGAGTTCGGCACCGCCGAACAGCACGTCGCGCGGTACGCACAGCTCACGAAGGGCTGATCGGATCGGTTCACGGGGCCGGTGCGGGGGATCACCCCTGCGCCGGCCCTGCATCCGTTTCCGGCGGAGCCGACAGAGCATCCTCCACGCGCGTCGCGGCGACGACGGGGTCCTCGTGCTCCCACACCCGCACCACCGTCCAGCCCGCAGCCTGCAGGCGCGCATCGGTGTCCCGGTCGCGCTGCACGTTGGCGGCGAGCTTGGCCGCCCACCACTCGGCGTTGTTCTTCGGGGAGGTCGCGTGCTGCGGGCAGCTGTGCCAGAAGCAGCCGTCCACGTAGACCGCGACCCGACGACGGGGAAAGACGACGTCGGCCCGGCGCCGCATACCCGGAAGGGGAGCGCGGTCGACGAAGAACCGCCGCCCCCGGCGATGCAGTTCCTTGCGCAACGCCACTTCGGGAACGGTGTCGCGTCGGCGTTGCCGGCTCATCCGCGCACTCGTACGCGGATCCGTCCCGGGCCGATCCGACGACGCCATCACGGTGTCTTTCAGGCCGCCACTCGCGGGAAGCCACCCATGCGTTCGAGGTGGTTCTCGACGTCCTCGAGGAATCCGGGCAGGAAACGCAGGTTGCCGGAGCGCGCGCGTCGGAGAAATCCTGCCGTCGCCCGCGCCGACAGCAGACGGGCGTCGAGGAGGAAACCGCCGAGGTCCTCGTAGGGAGCCTGGACGGGCCACTGCGACTCGTGCACGCGGAACGCCTGCCCGCGGGCACCCCACGCGGCGGTCGGCCAGGTGTCGCCCGGAAGCAGCGGGGTCTCGTGATCGGAGCTGTACGCAATGGGGTTGTTCAGGCGGTGGCCCACCCACGACGCCATCCGCACGCTGACGGCATTGCCGACCAGACGCCACCGATGCCCGGCACGGACGCCGGGCGCCTCGACGGCAGGGGCGGTCCAGTCGGCATCGAATCCCTGGAGTCTCTCCGCGTCGGTCAGGCCGGGGGTGACGATCTCGCCGGACGGCAGTCGCACCGCCGGCGGGCTGGCGATACCGAGAGTCGAACCGCCCTTGAGTGTGGGCACGGCGTTGACGGCCCATCCGAGACCGCGCACACCCTCGGTCCAGTAGAAGCCGCACGGGAACAGATCGGGATTGCCCTCCATGGGCATGCCGGCGTCCTCGCCGAACAACACCGTGCGGGGATCGTCCGTACGAGAAGCAACCATCAGGACGCGGTGCCGACGCTGGGGGAGACCGAACGCGCGGGCATCGACGACGCGATAGGCCCACATGTAGCCGAGCTCCTCGAGCGCATCGGTGATGTGGCGCATCGCCGCACCGCGACCGAGCTGGAGCATGAAGGGAACGTTCTCGACGACGAGCCAGCGCGGCCCGTTCTTACGCTTCACGAGACGGAACACTTCGTCGACGAGCCCGGACTTCGATCCCGTGATGCCGGCCGTGCGTCCGGCCTGGGAAAGGTCCTGGCACGGGAAGCCTGCGGCGACCAGTTCCGTATCGCGGGGGAGAGAGCGGAGACGCGTGACATCCGGATGGAGCGGAACGTCGGGGAAGCGCGTACGTAGTACTGCCTGAGCACCCGGCTCGATCTCGCAGAGGAGTTCGGTGTTCCACCCGTGTCGCCCGAGTCCGAGCTCCAGTCCGCCGATACCGGCGAACAACCCCACCATGTTCCCCGTCGACGTCACGGCACCCTTCCTCGCTCAGCTCAACGGTGAACGTTACTCGAGAAGTAGGAGGATCCGTGAGCGGACGCGACGAGCACCACGATGGAGGGGTGGTCCTACCCCTCCCGTGAGGGCCTTCGGGCGACCGAAATAGCAGCTGACCTGGCGATTTGGTTTTCTGGGAGATGTTCGCGTAACTTATTCCAGGTCAGAGCGACACGGACACCGACCCGGGCCGAGAGGAACGGGACAACGAGGTTGGACGAAGGCGCCTGCAGATTTCACTGGTTCGAAACCTTCTGGTAAGGTTTCGAGCCGCCCCTGGTTCCGAAAACCACACGGACTTGCGTTCGTGAGGATGAGGAAGTAGACTGGAACAGTTGCCTCAGAGCGGGTCGGACGTCAGTCCGAAGCGTGATGATGTGCGCGTGTTCTTTGAGAACTCAACAGTGTGCCGATGAATGTCAGTGCCAAATAATATTTGGTGCGACCACTTCACTTTTTGTGGGTGGTTGTTGCTGGACATCGCATTCTTCCGTCTGCGGTGATCCAGTGTTTAGCTAGTTTGAGTTTTTATGCTAGTGATTTGACTCGATGTCTTTGACTGATTGCCTCGCTTCGGTGGGGAATCTTGAGTCTTCAACGGAGAGTTTGATCCTGGCTCAGGACGAACGCTGGCGGCGTGCTTAACACATGCAAGTCGAACGATGAAGCCCAGCTTGCTGGGTGGATTAGTGGCGAACGGGTGAGTAACACGTGGGTGATCTGCCCTGCACTCTGGGATAAGCCTGGGAAACTGGGTCTAATACCGGATATGACCTCGGGATGCATGTCCTGGGGTGGAAAGTTTTTCGGTGCAGGATGAGCCCGCGGCCTATCAGCTTGTTGGTGGGGTAATGGCCTACCAAGGCGACGACGGGTAGCCGGCCTGAGAGGGCGACCGGCCACACTGGGACTGAGACACGGCCCAGACTCCTACGGGAGGCAGCAGTGGGGAATATTGCACAATGGGCGCAAGCCTGATGCAGCGACGCCGCGTGAGGGATGACGGCCTTCGGGTTGTAAACCTCTTTCAGCAGGGACGAAGCGCAAGTGACGGTACCTGCAGAAGAAGCACCGGCCAACTACGTGCCAGCAGCCGCGGTAATACGTAGGGTGCGAGCGTTGTCCGGAATTACTGGGCGTAAAGAGCTCGTAGGCGGTTTGTCGCGTCGTCTGTGAAATCCCGCAGCTCAACTGCGGGCTTGCAGGCGATACGGGCAGACTCGAGTACTGCAGGGGAGACTGGAATTCCTGGTGTAGCGGTGAAATGCGCAGATATCAGGAGGAACACCGGTGGCGAAGGCGGGTCTCTGGGCAGTAACTGACGCTGAGGAGCGAAAGCGTGGGTAGCGAACAGGATTAGATACCCTGGTAGTCCACGCCGTAAACGGTGGGCGCTAGGTGTGGGTTTCCTTCCACGGGATCCGTGCCGTAGCCAACGCATTAAGCGCCCCGCCTGGGGAGTACGGCCGCAAGGCTAAAACTCAAAGGAATTGACGGGGGCCCGCACAAGCGGCGGAGCATGTGGATTAATTCGATGCAACGCGAAGAACCTTACCTGGGTTTGACATGTACCGGACGACTGCAGAGATGTGGTTTCCCTTGTGGCCGGTAGACAGGTGGTGCATGGCTGTCGTCAGCTCGTGTCGTGAGATGTTGGGTTAAGTCCCGCAACGAGCGCAACCCTTGTCCTGTGTTGCCAGCACGTGATGGTGGGGACTCGCAGGAGACTGCCGGGGTCAACTCGGAGGAAGGTGGGGACGACGTCAAGTCATCATGCCCCTTATGTCCAGGGCTTCACACATGCTACAATGGTCGGTACAGAGGGCTGCGATACCGTGAGGTGGAGCGAATCCCTTAAAGCCGGTCTCAGTTCGGATCGGGGTCTGCAACTCGACCCCGTGAAGTCGGAGTCGCTAGTAATCGCAGATCAGCAACGCTGCGGTGAATACGTTCCCGGGCCTTGTACACACCGCCCGTCACGTCATGAAAGTCGGTAACACCCGAAGCCGGTGGCCTAACCCCTCGTGGGAGGGAGCCGTCGAAGGTGGGATCGGCGATTGGGACGAAGTCGTAACAAGGTAGCCGTACCGGAAGGTGCGGCTGGATCACCTCCTTTCTAAGGAGCAACTTCCGATACAGACACAACACAGGTTGTGCTCTGATCGGCAGAGCCATTACGGATTCACAGGTAATCCGGTGGTGCTCATGGGTGGAACGCTGACAAGCATTTTCTTCACTACTGCGGGCCCGAGTGCCGGCAGGAGGAAAGTTATATCGGTGCACTGTTGGGTCCTGAGAGAACACGCGAGTGTTTGATCAGCGACGATGTCGAAGAAAGTTCCGTGGTGTCCATGGGGTGAGTATTCGGTGTTGTGTGTTGTTTGAGAACTGCACAGTGGACGCGAGCATCTTTGTTGTAAGTGTTTATGAGCGTACGGTGGATGCCTTGGCACCAGGAGCCGATGAAGGACGTGGGAGGCTGCGATATGCCTCGGGGAGCTGTCAACCGAGCTGTGATCCGAGGATTTCCGAATGGGGAAACCCAGCACGAGTGATGTCGTGTTACCCGCATCTGAATATATAGGGTGTGTGGAGGGAACGTGGGGAAGTGAAACATCTCAGTACCCACAGGAAGAGAAAACAACAGTGATTCCGTGAGTAGTGGCGAGCGAAAGCGGATGAGGCTAAACCATGGGTGTGTGATAGCTGGCAGGCGTTGCATCCGTGGGGTTGTGGGGCTTTTCTTCCCGTCACTGTCATGACGGGCGAGAGTAAGAAACCGGTTGGTTAGTCGAAGTGGTCTGGAACGGCCTGTCGTAGAGGGTGAGAATCCCGTAGACGAAAACTTGCCGGCTCTCGTGAGAAGTACCCGAGTAGCACCGGGCCCGTGAAATCCGGTGTGAATCTGTCGGGACCACCCGATAAGCCTGAATACTCCCTGGTGACCGATAGCGGACTAGTACCGTGAGGGAAAGGTGAAAAGTACCCCGGGAGGGGAGTGAAATAGTACCTGAAACCGTGCGCTTACAATCCGTCAGAGCCGATGCACGATTCAGTTCGTGGTGGGTGATGGCGTGCCTTTTGAAGAATGAGCCTGCGAGTTAGTGGCATGTCGCGAGGTTAACCCGTGTGGGGTAGTCGTAGCGAAAGCGAGTCCGAATAGGGCGCATCTAGTGGCATGTTCTAGACCCGAAGCGGAGTGATCTACCCATGGCCAGGGTGAAGCGATGGTAAGACGTCGTGGAGGCCCGAACCCACTTAGGTTGAAAACTGAGGGGATGAGTTGTGGGTAGGGGTGAAAGGCCAATCAAACTCCGTGATAGCTGGTTCTCCCCGAAATGCATTTAGGTGCAGCGTCGCGTGTTTCTCACCGGAGGTAGAGCTACTGGATGGTCTAGGGGGCCCACAAGCTTACCGAAATCAGCCAAACTCCGAATGCCGGTGAGTGAGAGCGCGGCAGTGAGACTGCGGGGGATAAGCTTCGTAGTCGAGAGGGAAACAGCCCAGATCGCCGGCTAAGGCCCCTAAGCGTGTACTAAGTGGAAAAGGATGTGGGATCGCTGAGACAACCAGGAGGTTGGCTTAGAAGCAGCCACCCTTGAAAGAGTGCGTAATAGCTCACTGGTCAAGTGGTTCTGCGCCGACAATGTAGCGGGGCTCAAGTACACCGCCGAAGCCGCGGCATTCACACAAGCCCGCTTTCTTCCCACGGGGAGGGAGCCAGGTGTGTGGATGGGTAGGGGAGCGTCGTGCAGCCGTGGAAGCGCCGGAGTGATCCAGGTGTGGAGGCTGCGCGAGTGAGAATGCAGGCATGAGTAGCGAAAGACGAGTGAGAAACTCGTCCGCCGGATGACCAAGGGTTCCTGGGCCAGGTTAATCCGCCCAGGGTGAGTCGGGACCTAAGGCGAGGCCGACAGGCGTAGTCGATGGACAACGGGTTGATATTCCCGTACCCGTGTATCCGCGCCCAATGGCGAATCAGTTGTGCTAACCGTCCAAAAGGTCGGTCGTCTCCTTCGGGAGTCGACTGGCTGGCTGCACGGGACCCCGATTGTAGTAGTCAAGCGATGGGGTGACGCAGGAAGGTAGCTGGGCCAGGTGATGGAATACCTGGTGTAAGCCGGTAGGGCGAATGGTAGGCAAATCCGCCATTCATACAGCCTGAGAGGTGATGCGTACCCGTTGAGGGGAATTCAGTGATCCTATGCTGCCGAGAAAAGCCTCTAGTGAGTTGGTACACGGCCCGTACCCCAAACCGACACAGGTGGTCAGGTAGAGAATACCGAGGCGATCGAGAGAACTGTGGTTAAGGAACTCGGCAAAATGCCCCCGTAACTTCGGGAGAAGGGGGACCACGCCCGGTGACGGCCCTTGCGGTCCGAGCTGGGGGTGGTCGCAGAGACCAGAGAGAAGCGACTGTTTACTAAAAACACAGGTCCGTGCGAAGTCGTAAGACGATGTATACGGACTGACGCCTGCCCGGTGCTGGAAGGTTAAGAGGACCGGTTAGCCATTTCGGTGGCGAAGCTGAGAATTTAAGCCCCAGTAAACGGCGGTGGTAACTATAACCATCCTAAGGTAGCGAAATTCCTTGTCGGGTAAGTTCCGACCTGCACGAATGGCGTAACGACTTCTCTGCTGTCTCGACCACAGACTCGGCGAAATTGCATTACGAGTAAAGATGCTCGTTACGCGCGGCAGGACGAAAAGACCCCGGGACCTTCACTATAGCTTGGTATTGGTGTTCGGTTCGGTTTGTGTAGGATAGGTGGGAGACTGTGAAGCGGCCACGCCAGTGGTTGTGGAGTCGTTGTTGAAATACCACTCTGATCGTATTGGACCTCTAACCTCGGACCATGATCTGGTTCAGGGACAGTGCCTGGTGGGTAGTTTAACTGGGGCGGTTGCCTCCCAAAATGTAACGGAGGCGCCCAAAGGTTCCCTCAGCCTGGTTGGCAATCAGGTGTCGAGTGCAAGTGCACAAGGGAGCTTGACTGTGAGACTGACAGGTCGAGCAGGGACGAAAGTCGGGACTAGTGATCCGGCACCGGCATGTGGAAGCGGTGTCGCTCAACGGATAAAAGGTACCCCGGGGATAACAGGCTGATCTTCCCCAAGAGTCCATATCGACGGGATGGTTTGGCACCTCGATGTCGGCTCGTCGCATCCTGGGGCTGGAGTAGGTCCCAAGGGTTGGGCTGTTCGCCCATTAAAGCGGCACGCGAGCTGGGTTTAGAACGTCGTGAGACAGTTCGGTCTCTATCCGCCGCGCGCGTTAGAAACTTGAGGAAGGCTGTCCCTAGTACGAGAGGACCGGGACGGACGAACCTCTGGTGTGCCAGTTGTCCCGCCAGGGGCATGGCTGGTTGGCTACGTTCGGAAGGGATAACCGCTGAAAGCATCTAAGCGGGAAGCCTGTTCCAAGATGAGGTTTCTCACCCCCTCGAGGGGGTAAGGCCCCCGGCAGACCACCGGGTTGATAGGCCGGAACTGGAAGCCCAGCAATGGGTGGAGGTGACCGGTACTAATAGGCCGAGGACTTACCACGAAGATGTTACGCGTCCACTGTGCGGTATCTGAAACAACACACACATCAGATATCGGGAATCCCCTTGGGGGAGAACCGAATCCGATGCGTGAAGTTTCATAGAGTTACGGCGGCCATAGCGACAGGGAAACGCCCGGTCCCATTCCGAACCCGGAAGCTAAGCCTGTCTGCGCCGATGGTACTGCACTCGACAGGGTGTGGGAGAGTAGGACACCGCCGAACACCCGTTCCGAAAGGGGACCCACACTGTGGGTCCCCTTTCGTGTTTTCGTATGCAGAAAATGTGCCGGCCCAACGGTTTTCGAGAACCGGCACGAGCTGCTTCCCGGTTCGCAGACGAACCGGGAAGCAGCCGGAGAATCAGGGGCGCGGCGCCTTCGGACGCGCGACCGGCCGCGGCAGAGCACGCGTCAGACGCGGAGCCCAACCGTGCGACGGCCAACGCTTGAGACCCAGCCGGTCCGGCGTGACGCGAGTGTTGACGAACTTGCCTTCGAGCTCTTCGTCGGCCTCCCCGACGAACCGGTAGAGGATCGTGCCGCCGTTCTCCTCCGTGCGAGCGGCCGCCTCCCACCCGGTGGCTCGATAGACCGCGCGGACGATGTTGTCGGCGACGACGATGATGGGCAGCCCGTCGATCCCACGCGCTGCCGATCCCGCCGGCCACGGCTTCGACGCGAGTTCGCGCACCGCCGCCGGCGACGCCTTCTTCGCCTCGTTGACCCGCAGCACCACGCACGGCGTCGGCAGTTCGGGAGCGGGGGAGGCCGAGTACTGACGAACGAGCTCGGCGATCGGGATGGCGGCGCGGTCGGCTTCCGACTCCTCTGTTGCACGCGCCAGGTTGGTGAGTACGCATTCGCCGCGGTGCGGTTCGGTCAGTCCCAGTGCCGCGATGACCGCTTCGGCCGTCACTGCGGCGGTGTGGTCGGCGTCGGTCTTCGGGTTCAGCGCGTCGGCGACGACGAAGTGCTCCACCGCGTAGCCGGACTCGTAGACGGTTCGGATGCGCCGCAGAGCCGCCTCGGTCTCGGGTGTGGCCAGCGGTGTCTTCTCACCGGCCTCGGTCAGCTTCGAGGTCTCTCCGAGCGCCGTCCAGACGAGGGTGAAGATGCGATTTCCGCGTCCGGCGCCGACATAGAAGATGCTCCGATCACGAGGGTCGAGCAGGGCGTAGACGTAGGCGCCGAGCTGATCGCAGATGTTCTTCGGAAGCAGTTTCGGGCTGGGAGCGCGGTCCTCGACATGGTTCACGAGAGCACGCAGGACCGTCAGGCGCAGCGCCACGGGGACCTTGCCGGCGGACCCGCCGAACAGTTCGCGGTTGGCTGCGTCCACGGAGCCGAAGGTGCGTCCGATGTGACGGCTGAGGGCGCCGAGCGCGTGGGTGAACTCCGCAAGTCTCTGGCGTGGATCGTCCGCTGTATCCGGCAACTCGTTGCTGGTCAGGAACATCTGGATCTCGGGAGATTCCAGCAGAGTTTGGGCAATGTTCGGAGGAACTGTCCACACTGTGCGCATAGAGCGACTCTAGGCCACACACAAGATTGGGGAGCCGCTCCGCGCAGGCGCCGCGCCGCCGAATCCGGAGGAAGAACCCGAGGCGAACCCGGGCGGGATAAGCTCGCGTGCCATGACAGCGGTGCGGACCCGTTCCCGTTCTCGATTGTTGCGGGACACCGCGTCGTCCGCGCAGGTCGAAGCACTCCTGATCATCGCGGTCGCGACCATCCTCGTCACACGTCTGTACCTGCACCTGACGGGCTATCCGCAGGTCGGCGGGTCGGTCCTGCACATCGCTCACGTGCTGTGGGGCGGTCTGCTCATGGTCGCCGCGTTGATGGTCTCGATGACCTTCATCGGCCGGGCTCCCGACCGTATCGCGGTGGTGCTCGGCGGCATCGGGTTCGGTCTGTTCCTCGACGAGGTCGGCAAGTTCGTCACGAAGACCAACGACTACTTCTACCGGCCCTCGGTGGCGATCATGTACGTGGTGGTCGTGCTGCTGCTCGTCGTCAATCGAGCGGTGCATCTCCGTCGCGGGCCCTCGCCCGACGAGTATCTCGCCAACGCCGCGCTCACGGCGACGGACGGGCTCACCCACGGCCTGACCCCGACCGATCGCGACCAGGCGCGAGTGCAACTCGAACGCGCTCGGGAGGGCGGAGTCGATCCCGAAGTCGTCGAACAGATCGATCTCCTGCTCGCCCGGTGCCGGGAGGTGCCGTCGCGCTTCTCGTGGGTGTCGCTCCGGCTGCCGGAGCCGCTGCGGGGTGAGCGCAGCGTCCGCGTCGCGGCGGCGCTGCTCACCGTGTTCTCCGTCGGCATCCTCATCAACGCGGCCGCCACCTTCGAGGAGGATCTCGCCGCGCGGACGAGCGACGTGGTGACCGTGATCCAGCTCGTCGGTTCCGGTGTCACCGTCCTGTTGTGCGTGGTGGGATCGGTGGGCCTGTGGCGCCGGCGGAGGTGGGCGGTGCGTGCTCTGCGGACGGCCGCGTTGATCACCGTCTTCTTCGTCGACGTGGTCGAGTTCGCCGTGCAGGAGTTCGGGGCGTTGCTCAATGTCGCCGTGGGTGCTGCTGCGCTGTCCGTGTTCTCACACCACCTGCGTCAGGTGTCCCGGCACGAGGCGCTGCCCGACACGGCGTGAGCAGGTGAGCACTTGTGTCGAGACCGTGGCGGACGAATCACGGCGCCGCTGCCCACCGTGTGCGCTTCGTCGCATACCGTATAGACCGTGAGCACCCCAGCCTCTGACGCCACCGGTTCCGCGTCGACCTGGCCCGCGCTACTCACGTGGCGTGCGGCCGATGTGTCTCGGATGGAGTCGGTACGAGTACAGCTCTCCGGCCGCCGCATCAAGGCGTCCGGTCGCATCGTGGGTGCGGAGTGCACCGACCATCCGGCCTTCAGCGCGTCGTACGACCTGGTGACGGACGAGAACGGCGTCACCCGCCGATTGTCGGTGCGCACCACCCTCGCTTCGGGTGAGCGGCACATGTCCCTCACCCGGTCCGAAGAGGGCATCTGGATGTCCGACAACGGCATCAACCATCAGCGGTCCACCTTCGGCGGGGCGTTGGACGTCGACGTGGTGTTCAGCCCGTTCTTCAACGCCCTGCCCATCCGCCGGCACGACCTGCAGGCCGGAGCCGACGACGTGGAGGTGCCCGTCGTCTACGTCAACCTCATCGATCTCAGCATCGAGGAGGCCACGGTCGTCTACAGCAGTGCGTCCGACGGCATCCACGTACTGTCGCCGCGCTCCTCGTCGTCGGTGACCGTCGACGAGGACGGCTTCGTCCTCGAGTACCGAGGACTCGCGTCCCGAATCTAGGGCTGCCCCGACGCCTCCACCGCCATGGCCACGGCGAACGCGGCCGATTCGGCGGGGTGGCTGCCGTGCCCGTGCGTGCCGCCGGTGAGGCCGACGATCTGGAGTCCGACCGGCGACGACCCGCCGTCCGGGGCCGGCACCGACACGGCCGGGACACCGAGGACGCTGAACGGGATGCACATCTGCAGCAGCGGTGCGCGCAGCTCGACGGGATCGCTCGTCAGCGGCGCCGAACGCACGCCGGTGGTGACGGTGATCAGCGCGTCGAGCTTGTCCACGGTGCGGAGGCGGTGCACGACGTCGTGACGCAGTCGCGCCACCGCCCGGGCGGCGTGGATGTACTCGTAGGCCGGCCGGGCGCGTTGCGCGGCGAGCAAGGCGGCCGTCGGAGGCTGGTAACGGCCGGGGTCGGCTTCGAACCAGGCGCGATGTGTCTCGTACGCTTCCGAGCCGGTGACCACGGGATACAGCTCGAGCATCTCGTCGGTCTCGGGCAGTTCCACGTCGACGACGCGGGCGCCCAGATCTGTGAGGGTGCGGCACGCCGTCTCGACGGCCTCGTCGAAGACGGGCGACAGATCCCAGATGCCGCCCCGCAGGCGTCCGATGCGCAGTTCGGAGACCGGAGTGCGCAGGTGCGCGATACCCGGAAGCGCGCCCCATGCGAGCGAGGCGTCCAGGGCGTCGGCGGTGAGCAGACCGACGTGGTCGAAGGTCGTCGACAGCGGGAACACGCCCTGCTCGGGAAGAACACCGAAACCGGGCTTGAATCCGACGATCCCGCACAGCGCCGCCGGGGTGCGGACGCTGCAGCCGGTGTCGGTTCCCAGCGCGACGGGCACGATTCCCCTCGCGACCAGCACTGCGGAGCCCGACGACGAACCACCGCTGATCAGGTCCGGGTTGTGGGGATGGGGGGCCGCGCCGGACACATTGATCAACCCGGTGGGTCCGTAGGCGAACTCGTGGAGATGGGTCTTCGCCACCACGATGGCTCCGGCTTCGCGGAGCTTCTCGATGACTCGAGCGTCGCGCCGGGCCGGAGGCGCATCGGCGAGGACCGCGCTGCCGCAGCGGGTGGGGAACCCGGCGACGTCGATGTTGTCCTTCACCGCGACCGCGACACCGTGCAGGGGACCGATCCAGTTTCCGGCGGCGATCTGCTCGTCGGCGAGCGCTGCGGCTTCGAGTGCCGCCTCGTCGTTGCGGGCGGCGACGGCGTTCTCCCAAGGCGTTCCGACGAGGGCGTCGAGTCCGGCGAGAACCGAGCGGACGTGCTCGCTCGGGGTCGTCTTGCCGGTGGTCAGCGCCGAGGCGATGTCGCGGAGGTTCATCGCGTCCACACTCCACCACGTCGTCCGGCTTCGCGGAATGTCTCGATCCAACCCTCGTCGCCGGGCTGCGTGCCGACGATGGGGTCGCGACGACGCTGTTCGTAGCGGGTCCGGGCCGCGTGACCGGCGCGGGTGAGGTCGGAGGTGCTGCGGTCGGCCAGTTGTTCCCGGGCCGTCCTCAGCACCTCGAGCGTCTCGTCCAGCGCGACCAGCAGAGCCTCGGCGTTGCCCTCGCACATCGCGTCCACCAGAGGCGGGGCCGTCGCTGCGACCCGCGTGCCGTCCCGGAAGGAGCCGGCGGCGAGACCGAGTGCGAGATCGCCGCCTCCGGCGCCCGACAGGGCCAACGCTTCGGCAAGGAGGTGGGGGAGGTGGGAGACCCGTGCGACCGCCGCGTCGTGCTCCCGGGACTCGGCGGGCACGACGACGGATCCGCAGTCGAGCGCGAGGTCGGCGACCTGCCGCCACACCTCGGGATCGGTGCCGTCGTCGACGGTCACCACCCACACCGCATCGCGGAACAGGTCGGCGGTCCCAGCGGTCCAGCCGGACTCCGCCGTACCCGCCATGGGATGCCCACCCACGAAACGCCGCGACAGGCCGTGAGCGGCGACGGCAGCGGCCACTTCCGCCTTGATGCTCACCACGTCGGTGAGTGCGACGTCGGGGGCGTGCTCGGCCACCGCCTCGAGGATGCTGCCCACCGCCGGCATCGGCACCGCGATCACCACCAGGGCGTCGGTGTCGGCGGCGCGACGCAGCGTCGCGGTGAGGTCGGTGGACGCGTCGAAGCCGTCGGCGACGGCGGCCTCCACGGCCTGCGACGACCTGTTGTAACCCCACGCCTGCCTTCCGGTCGCCGCGGCGGCGCGCAGCAGCGAACCACCGATCAGACCGAGGCCGAGGACACAGACGGGCGGGGAAGAGACGGCTGAGGACACCTCATCAGGTTGGCATATCCCGTGCTGGGCTTCATTCACCGGACATGGCCGACTACCGTTGCGCCCATGGCTGCACAGCGTGTAGGGAACAAGAGCCCTTCCGTGACCCAGAGCGGGAACACCGCCGGGAATTCGAGCGACGACCTCGACGGCTTCGCCGTCGCCGTGACGCGGGAGGAAGGTCGTTGGAAGTGCCGGGCGTTGTCCGGTGCCGCACTGACGAGTCTCGATACCGCAGTGACCGAGTTGCGGGAGCTGAGAAGCTCCGGTGCAGTGTTCGGTCTGCTGAACGTGGACGACGAATTCTTCATCATCGTGCGTCCCGCACCTGCGGGAACGAGGTTGCTGCTGTCCGACGCGACGATGGCCGTCGACTACGACATCGCCGCCGACGTCCTCGATGCGCTGAACATCGAGATCCCCGACATCGATCCCGACGAGCTCGACGACATCGAGCCGTGGGAGGAGGGCGACCTCGGCATCCTGGCCGACATGGGTCTGCCCGAGCCGGTGTTGTCGGTGATCCTGTCGGAGACCGACCTGTATCCCGACGAGCAGCTCGACGAGATCGCCCAGCGACTCGGTTTCGACGACGTCCTGGGCAACACCCTGGACAAGCTCCGTTAGATGGGGCTGCGCGACGACGAGGCATTGATCCGGGTCGCGCTGGAGGCCGCCGCTGCCGCGCCCGCCGGTGACGTACCGGTGGGCGCGGTGGTGTTCGGGCCGGACGGCACCGAGATCGCGCGGGCGGCGAACTCCCGCGAGGCCACCGGCGACCCCACAGCGCATGCCGAGGTGCTCGCCCTGCGCGCGGCAGCGCAGGTCTACGGCGACGGATGGCGTCTCGAGGGCGCAACCCTCGCCGTGACCCTCGAACCCTGCACGATGTGCGCTGGAGCGTTGGTGCTCTCCCGGGTCTCGCGGGTGGTCTTCGGGGCGTGGGAGCCGAAGACGGGCGCCGTCGGGTCGCTGTGGGACGTGGTGCGCGATCGGCGCCTCACGCACCGTCCGGAAGTGCGCGGTGGTGTGCTCGAAGCCGAGTGCGCGGCCGTGCTCGAAGCGTTCTTCCGGGAACATCGAGGGCCGGCTTCGGAGCTGTGACCAGGCGATTTCAGGATGAGGCCTGCAATCCGCTAGAGTCGTCAGCGGTGGCGTGACCGAGCGGCCGAAGGAGCGCGCCTCGAAAGCGCGTGACGGGTAACCCCCGTCCGTGGGTTCAAATCCCACCGCCACCGCCAGAGAGCCCCTTACCTGTTAGTGCAGGTGAGGGGCTTTTCTCATGCCTGCAGGTCGCCAAGGCCGGGGTCCGAAGCATCCGCTACGGCTTTTGCTATCCGCCGCGGCAATTGCTGTGGCGGATAGCGAACTTGATTGCGAGTGGACTGCGGAGTCGACGAAGCGCCCGAGGGAGTGTGGGTCGGGCTACCTGCATCCGCCCAGGTCTTCCGATAGGTTCGCGTCTGCATGCTCGCAATCGGAAGGGGAACTGTGGATCGCGTCTGCTCGACGATCGTCGGACCCGCCGAATCCGACGTCCCGCCGGCCGTTCTCGTGCACGGGGTGCTGGCCTGGGGAGACGACGAGACCTACGGATTCGGTCGGCAGCGGCCCTTGGGGGCGTCACGTCGGCTGATCCTGATGGACCGCCGCGGGCACGGCGACTCGCCGGATCTCGACGGGGCCCATCGCACCGACTACGAGGTGGACGCCGCCGACATCGTCGAACTGCTCGGTGACGGCGCCCATCTCGTCGGACATTCGTACGGTGCGGTCGCAGCGATGCTCGCGGCGGTGGAACGGCCGGACCTGGTGCGGTCGCTGTGCCTGATCCAGCCCGGGTGCCTGAAGGTTGCGGAGAGCGAACCGGTGGTCGCCGAGAACCTCGCCCGCGCTCGCGCGTCCCAGGTGACGCTCCCGCCCGAGCTCACTGCGGAGGACTATCTGCGTCTCATCACGGAGAGCGTCGGCATGCCGCCGGCGGAACCCACCCCGAAGCGACTACGCGCAGCGGCGACGTCGATGCGGGAGAGACCGTGCTGGGACGCCGACATCCCCCTCGAGTCGCTCGCGGCGGCGCCGTGGCCGAAGCTCGTCGTCGTCGGTGACTGGGCGGGCGCACCCGACGAGTACAAGCGGCTGGCGGGAGATCCGCTGACGGTCACGGCGCGGGTCGTCGCCGACCGGATCGGGGGAGAACTGCTCGAGGTTCCCGGCTTCTACCCGCACGTCCAGCAGCCGGACACTGTCAACGAGGCGCTCGAGGAATTGTGGAGTCGGGCCGACGCTCGTTGACAGGAGGTCGGCCGACGGCGTCGGCGACCATCACGGCGAACATCCACAACCCCGCCGCGACACCGGCGACCGCTGCAACGGCCGAGGCTGCGAAACCTCCTGTCAGACCGACGATTCCGATCACCAGCATTCCCCAGCCCATGACCCGGAACATCGCGCGGCCGAAGGCCCGTGCGAACGGAACGAAGTGCGCACCGACGACACAGACCACCCACGCGACCGTCAGTTCCGAACGATCGAACGACGCGAGAAGCCGTGCCCCACCGACGATCAGCACGATCATTGCCACGACCGACACGAGATAGATCGTCGACGCCTGCTTCGAGGGCGGCTCCAACTGCTCGAATCTCCGCGGCCGAACGAGCACGGCCCACGCGAAAACAACGACGGCGCAGACCCACCCGGCCGCGACGATCCAGACCCACGGGGATCCCAGAGCGGCACCGTTCACGAGCATGAAAGCCGACGCGCCGCCCGCGCCGATCAACGCTCCCCACACCTCGGGACGATGGGTCGCTCGGTAACCCCTCGCCGTTCCCGCTCCGAATCGCTCCGCAGGCGGTGTCGTGCGCATCCAGTTCCCCCAACTCCGAGTCGGCCACCGGTCCGCCTGTGGACGCTAGCGGATGGGTGGCCGCTCGTCGTCAGAGTTCGCGCCAACTCCCGTCGTTCATGTCGTGTCCGTGTGCGGCCATGAGCATGAGGCCGCCGTCGACGGGGATCGAGCGGCCCGTCAGGTACGACGAGCGTGGGGACGCGAGGAAGGCGACGACGGAGGCGACCTCGTTGACGTGCCCGGGGCGCCCGGTGGGGTTGCCCGGTCGCTCCTCGTGGAAGGCCTCGGATTCGTCCATGCCGGTCATGGGCGTGGAGATCTCACCGGGAGCGACCGAGTTGACCGTGATGCCGTACCGCGCCCATTCGAGGGCGAGGCACTGCGTGAGCATGCCGAGCCCGGCCTTCGCCGTGCAGTAGGCCGAGGCCCCGTAGCGGGGGATGTGTTCGTGGACGCTCGTGATGTTGACGATGCGGCCGCCGCCCCCGGAGTCGATCATGTGTCGCGCGGCGCGTTGGGAGCACAGGAACGGGCCGTCGAGGTCGGTGGAGAGCATCTCCCGCCACCGTTCGAAGGACAGGTCGAGCACCTCGTCGCGGTGTCCGGTGCCGGCGTTGTTGACGAGGACCCCGAGACCGCCGAGCTTTCCGGTGAGTTCGTCGATCACGTCGGCGGTGTTCGGACTGGTCAGGTCCTGTCGGGTCACGAAGCACCGCTGTCCGCGCTGTTCGACCGCGGCACGGGTGTCCTCGGCCCCGGCCTCGTCGGTGTGGAAGGTGATGCCGACGTCGAACCCCTCGGCGGCGAGCAGTTCGGCGGTCGCCTTGCCCATGCCGGAGTCGGCGCCGGTGACGATGGCGAGTCTGTCGTGAGCTGGAGTGGTCATGCCTCGTGGTTACCCATGAGCGCCCGCGGCAGACTGTGACCCCACGGCAGACTGTGACCCCACGGCAGACTGGGACCATGCGTCTGTTGCTGCTCGCCGACACCCACGTACCGACGCGCGCCCGCGACCTGCCGTCGCAGGTGTGGGACGAGGTGGACCGCGCAGACGTGGTGATCCACGCGGGCGACTGGATGGACGTGGCGCTGCTCGACGCGCTGGAGGAACGGTCGCAGCAGTTGGTGGCGTGCTGGGGTAACAACGACGGTCCGATCCTGCGGGAACGGTTGCCGGAGGTCGCGCGGGTGACCCTCGACGGTGTGCGCGTCGCGGTGGTGCACGAGACCGGAGCGTCGACCGGGCGCGACAAGCGGATGGCCGCGGCCTATCCCGACACCGACGTCCTCGTCTTCGGCCACTCGCACATCCCGTGGGACACGACGGCACCGAGCGGGTTGCGCCTGCTCAACCCGGGTTCACCCACCGACCGGCGTCGGCAGCCGTACTGCACCTACATGACCGCGACCATCGACGACGGCGTGCTCCGCGACGTCGAACTGCATCGGCTCGGGTGAGGGCGATCGAAGGGGAGGTTGTGTGCGTATTTTCGCGAACGGACGCACGCAACCTCCCCGAACTCAGTCGCTCGGGCCGATCAGTTTCCGCACGACTTTCAGGAGTTCGTCGACGTCCTCGGGCGGCGTCGTGCTTGTCTCGCCCGACATGGCGGCGCCGTAGTAGAGACCGTCGCCGATGAGCGCGACCGCGCGCGCTGCCGCGGGATCGGTGACCTCCTCCGCCAGGGCGTCGAACCAGCCCTGGTGGATATGACGCAGTGCCTGCTGGGCGCGCGGGTTCGCGGTCTGGCTCAGGCGGGTCAGGGCGACGATGGCCCGGTCGATCGGAGTGTCGGCGAAGACCGACGTGCGGATGTAATACGCCGCCGGCCCTTCGGGAGCCGCACGCATGCGTTCGACGTCCTCGGCCCCGAGCGCTTCGACGTGCTCGGCGAGACCTTCGACCAGAGCGTCCTTCGACGGGAAGTGGTAGAGCAGACCACCTTTCGAGACGCCGGCGGTTGCGGCGACGGCCTCGAGGGTCGCGGCGCGCTCGCCCTGTTCGAGCAGGATCGTCACGAAGGCGTCGAGGAGTTTGGCGCGGGCGGCTGGGGCGGGTGGCACGGCCCGATCGTACGACCTCGTTACTGTACCGTCCAGCTGGTACAGTAACGGGGGTTCGTTTCCTCTCTCGCGAAAGTTCGATATCCGTGGCGACATCTGTGCCTGTTTCGGAACCCACCGCGGTGAAGGCGGCTGCTCGGGACTGGGTCGCCCTCGCGGTGCTCATGCTCCCCGTGCTGCTCGTGTCGGTGGACAACACCGTCCTGGCCTTCGCACTGCCCGGGATCTCGTCCGCGCTGCAGCCCACCGCCGCGCAACAGCTGTGGATCATCGACATCTATCCGCTGGTGCTCGCGGGCCTGCTGGTGGCGATGGGCAGTCTCGGCGACCGCATCGGGCGACGCCGGCTGCTGCTCGTCGGCGCGACCGGCTTCGCCGCCGTCTCGGTGGCCGCGGCCTATGCACCCTCCGCGGAACTGCTCGTGACGGCGCGCGGCGTGCTCGGCTTCTTCGGCGCCATGCTCATGCCGTCGACACTGTCGTTGCTGCGCAACATCTTCCTCGACGCCGCCCAGCGGCGCCTCGCCATCGCGATCTGGGCGTCGTGCTTCGCGGCGGGTGCCGCGCTGGGGCCGATCGTGGGCGGATTCCTCCTCGAACACGCCTGGTGGGGTTCGGTCTTCCTGTTGGCGGTGCCCGTGCTGATTCCGTTGCTCGTGCTCGCGCCGATCTTCGTCCCCGAGTCGAAGGACCCCAATCCGGGCCGCATCGATGTCGTGAGCATCGCTCTGTCGATGCTGGCCCTCGCCCCGATCGTCTTCGCGATCAAGAAGATCGCCGACAGCGGCGTCGGTGCCGTCGTCATCGTCCCGGCCGTGGTCGGCGTGGTCGCGCTCGTCGCCTTCGTGCGCCGGCAGCTGCGTCGCCCGAATCCGATGCTCGACGTCCGTCTGTTCCGCGTGCCCACCTTCTCCGGTGCCGTCGCGGTGAACCTGCTGTCCGTCGTCTCCCTCGTGGGCTTCCTGTTCTTCGTGTCCCAGCACCTGCAACTGGTGCTCGGGCAGAGCCCGATGGAAGCCGGACTGAGCCTGGTCCCGGGACTGGCGGTGATGGTCGTGGCCGGGATGTCGGTGGTCGCGCTCGTACGGTGGGTGCAGCCGTCGTCGATCATCGTCTGCGCGCTCCTGCTCTCGGCGACCGGCTACGCGCTGGTGTTCCTGCTGGCCTCACCGTCGGCATTCGCACCGATCATCGTGGCGTTCGCGGTCCTCGGCGCGGGTATCGGTGCGGCGGAGACGTTGTCGAACGACCTCATCGTCTCCAGCGTCCCGCCCGCGAAGGCCGGTGCCGCGTCGGCGGTGTCGGAGACGGCCTACGAGATGGGTGCCGTGCTCGGTACGGCGATCCTCGGGTCGGTGCTGTCCGCGTCCTACAGCGCACACCTGTTGCTTCCCGCCGGGCTGGACGCAGAACAGGCGCAGGCCGCCCGCGAGACACTCGGCGGCGCCCACGCCGTGGCCGGGACCCTGCCCGCCGACCGGGCCGACGCACTGCTCGCCGCAGCGGGATCGGCGTTCGACAGCGGCGTCACCATCACCTCCGGAATCGGCGTGGTCCTCATGATCGCCTCCGCCGGAATCGCGTGGTTCACGTTGCGCCCGAATCGCGTGGTTCACGCTGCGACGCCGCCCGTGACGTAGCACCCCACGCGGAATCCGACATCGTTTAAATTTGCAGGATGCGGAAACTGGTGTGGGCGCTCGTCGCCGTCGTGGTCGTGGCGCTGCTCGGCTTCTTCGTTGCCCCATGGGTATACGGGACGTTCATCGCCGAGGACGACGCACCCGCCGCGTCCGTTTCGACCGAGGGCGCCGAAGCCGCGACCGGTGAGCTCGACGGGGAGTGGACCGTCGTCGAGGGTGCCGAACCCAACCGCACCGCCGCCGGCTACACCGTGCACGAGATCCTGCGCGGGGCCGACGTCACCGTGGTGGGCAGCACCGATCAGGTCTCCGGTTCGGCGACCATCACCGACGGCACCCTCGAGACCGCCGAGGTCGTCGTGCAGGTCGAGGGCATCACCACCGACAGCGGCCAGCGCGACAACCAGTTCCGCACCCGGGTGATGGACACCGCGGCGCACCCGACGGCGACGTTCGCCCTCACCGAGCCGGTGGACCTGTCGTCCCTGCCCGACGACGGCAGCATCGGTTCCGTCACCGCGACCGGCACGCTCACCCTGCGCGGCGCCGAACGGCCCGTGACCGTGGACGTCGACGTCCTGCGTACGGGTGAGCGCCTCGTGGCGTCGGGAAGCATCCCCACCACCTGGACGGATTACGGCGTCGAGCCGCCGAACCTCGGATTCGTGACAGTCGACGGCGCGGGCAGCGTCGACTTCCTCGTCACGCTCGAGCAGAGCTGACGCTCTCGGTCTCCTCCGCGCGGGTCTGCTTCGGCACCCAGCCGGGCGGGCCGAAGGCGTAACCGAGCTTGTCGCGGAACTTGCCGGCCGTACGCCAGTCGCGGGCGATCGCCCGGTACTCGTGCGTCTGCAGGTCCCAGATGTTGTACGTGCCCACGGGCTTGGTGAGCCCGTAGGTGGGCCGGTGGTCCTCGGCCTTGAAGGTGCCGAACATCCGGTCCCAGATGATGAGGATGCCGGCGTAGTTGCGGTCGAGATAATCGGGATCGGAGCCGTGGTGCACCCGATGGTGCGACGGCGTGTTGAACACGAACTCGATCGGGCGGGGGAGCTTGCCGACCCGCTCGGTGTGCACGAAGAACTGGTAGACGAGGCTGACGGAGAAGCCGACGAAGACCATCCACGGCGGGATGCCGATCAGGGGGAGTGGCAGCCACATGATGATCTCGCCGCTGTTGTTCCACTTCTGGCGCAGCGCGGTCGCGTAGTTGAAGTACTCGCTCGAGTGGTGCGCCTGGTGGGTCGCCCAGACCAGGCGGACACGGTGCGCCATCCGGTGGTACCAGTACCAGAGGACATCGATGCCGACGAGCAGGATCACCCACGTGTACCAGGCGTCGGCGGGCAGGTGCCAGGGTGCGACGTAGACCCACAGGGCCGAGTATCCGACGAGGGCCAGTACCTTCCATGCGGCGCTCGTGACGATGGAGACCAGACCCATCGAGATGCTCGCGCGCGCGTCCCGCTTTTCGTAGCCGCCGCGCGGGGGATGGGCGCGTCCGTCGGGGCCCGGTTCGACGTGTTCGAGGGTGCGGGCCGCGATCCATTCGAGGATCAGGAAGGTGAGGAAGGCGGGAATCGCCAGGGTCACCGGATCGTGGAGGGGGTCGAGCAGCGACCCCCACGATTCCTGCAGGGTTTCCCACATCGCAACGACCTCCGATAGCTGTGAACAACCGTCCACGTTACCGCTGGTGTGGCATGGATCACCAGAGCCCTGCCGTGCGACCCGGGTCGCGACTCGCGTCCGCACGATTCCGGGTGGTCCGGTATTGCTGGTAGGAATTGACCCGTCCCGTCGAGACGGGCCGGTCGACGACATCAGGCAGCGCGAGAGGCATGGCATGCACATCACCGCGAGGGTCGACTACGCCGTGCGGACCCTGCTCGAACTCGCGGCGATCGAGGACGGTCGCCTGACGAAGGCGGAGACCCTCGCGACGGCGCAGAACATCCCGCACAAATTCCTCGAGGCGGTTCTCGCCGACCTGCGTCGTGGCGGGTTGGTGAACAGCCGGCGGGGACCGGAAGGCGGCTACTGGCTCGCGCGACCCGCGACCGAGATCTCCATCGCCGACATCATCCGCACGGTCGAGGGCCCGCTGGCATCGGTGCGCGGGGAGCGGCCCGAGGACGTCGTCTACAGCGGGGCCGCCGAACGACTGCAGGACGTGTGGATCGCCGTGCGTGTGAACCTGCGCGCCGTGCTCGAAGAGGTGTCGCTCGCGGACGTCGTCACGGGAGGCCTCCCCGGTTTCGTGGAGGATCTCACGAAGGATCCGGGGGCCTGGGAGCGTCGCCGGGTGTGAAGCCCGCGATAGGCCGGGATCGCCTGTGGGCGATGTCATAACTTTGCGCAACTCTGCAAACTTACAGAGCTCTGCAAAATCGGTACCTTGGATGAAGTGACCATCACTCTCGGCCTGCGCGACCGCAAGAAGGCAGCCACTCGCGCGGCTCTCGCGACCGCCGCGGCCGAACTGGCCCGCGAACACGGTCTGTCCGCCGTGACGGCCGATGCGATCGCAGCGCGCGCGGACGTCTCGACCCGCACCTTCCACAACTACTTCGCCAGTAAGGAAGACGCCGTCCTCGCCTATCTCGAGACCCGGGTCGAGGAGTGGATCGACCTGCTGCGCGATCGTCCCGCCGACGAGGACATCATGGACTCACTGCTCACGGTGGCCCTGGACGTCGTGCAGAACCCTGCCTGGCCGTTCGACGAGATCGTCGCGTGCATCACCCTGCTCGAGGAGAGCAATGTGCTGCTGTCCCGGCAGATCGAGGTCGAGCGGCGCTCGTCGCTGTTGCTCGTCGAGATCATCGCCGAACGCACCGGCACCGACCCCGACGCCGATCTGTATCCCTCGCTGCTGAACTACGCCGCCATGGGCGCCGTGCGCGCGGCCATGGAGACACACGCGACCGGGACGACGGACAGGTCGGTCGAAGAGCTGATCCGCGAGGCGTTCGACCAGCTCCGACGCGGATTCTCCTGACCCCGGACCTCTGCCCGTTCCGACCATCCGACCCCACCAGGATCTTCCGACAAAGAAAGGGTGCCCCGTGGCGACCTACCTGTACCGGCTGGGCAAGTTCGCCCACAGACGGAAGGGCGCAGTGCTGTCCTTCTGGATCGCGCTGCTCGTGCTCTTCGGGGTCGGTGCAGCGACTCTGTCCGGGCCCACCACTGACGCGTTCACGCTTCCGGGCACCCCCGCGCAGAAGACCCAGGACCTCATGGCCGAGCGGTTCCCCTCGACCGAGGATCCGATGAACGGGCTCAGCGCGCGGTACGTCTTCGCCGCGCCCGACGGGCAGACGCTCGACGACCCGGAGAACCTGGCCGCCGTCGACGAGGTCCTCGCCGCAGTCCGTGGCATCGACCGCGTCTCACCGCCCGCCAAGGTCGATCCCGCCACCGCCTCGCCGGAGGAACAGGCCGGCGCGCTGGTGAACCCGGTCCTCGCCGACGCCGGTCTCGTCGAGCAGATGAAGGCCGTCGCCGCGCAGCAGGGCACTCCCGAAGAGACTGCGCTGTCCGACGCCCAGGCCCTGTCGCCGCTGAGCGCCGACCGCACCGTCGGCTTCGTCACCGTCCCGTTCGAGGGCGAGATCACCGACGTCGACCAGGCCCTGCGCGACCAGATCTTCGACGCCGCCGAGATCGGCCGTGACGCCGGCCTGACCGTCGAGGTCAGCGGTACGGCCGCCGCCGAGATGGGCATGCCCGGTGGCACCGCCGAACTCATCGGCATCGGCATCGCCGCGATCGTGCTCACCCTGACCTTCGGCTCGCTCGTCGCCGCCGGACTTCCGCTGATCACCGCACTCGTCGGCGTCGGCATCGGCAGCCTCGGCATCACCATCGCCTCCGGCTTCGCCGACCTCAGCTCGATGACCCCGACGCTCGCGGTCATGATCGGCCTGGCCGTGGCGATCGACTACTCGCTGTTCATCGTCTCGCGCTTCCGGCACGAACTCACCGTCACCGCGGATCGCACCGAGGCCGCCGGCCGCGCCGTGGGCACCGCCGGTTCCGCGGTCGTCTTCGCCGGCCTGACGGTCATCATCGCCCTCATGGCGCTGAGCGTCGTCGGCATCCCGTTCCTGTCGGTCATGGGTTACGCCGCCGCGTTCACGGTGCTCATGGCCGTGCTCATCGCCGTGTCGCTGCTGCCCGCCGTGCTCGGACTGTTCGGTGAGAAGGCCTTCGCCGGCCGGATCCCGTTCCTGAACAAGCGCGAGCACGGAGAGGACAACCCCGGCGCGGGTGCCAAGTTCGTGGGCGTCCTCACGCGCCGCCCGCTGATCCCGCTCGTCGGCGGCGTGGTCGTCCTCGGCGCTCTCGCCCTGCCTGCCACCGGCCTGCAGCTGGCGCTGCCCTCGGAGGCCACCGCGGATCCCGCCACCAGCGCCCGTAAGGCTTACGACCTGGTCGACGAGGGATTCGGTCCCGGACGCAACGGCCCGCTGGTCGTCGTCGTCGACACCCAGGACGCCGACGTGGAGGCCCCGGTCGCGTTCGGTGCCGTCGTCGGCAAGCTCTACGAGAACGACGAGGTCGTCAACGCCCAGATCGTCGCGGTGAACGAGGCGGGCGACACCGCCCAGATCCTCGTCACCCCGCGCAGCGGCCCGACCGATCCCGCGACGATGGACCTCGTCCAGAGCATCCGCGACGGCGAGACCGAATTGAACGAGGAGTTCGGCCTGTCCTACGGCGTGACCGGCCAGACCGCGCTCGAGGGCGACATCTCCGACAGCCTCCAGAGCGCACTGGCTCCGTACCTCGCGGTCGTCGTCGGCCTCGCCTTCATCCTGCTGATGCTGGTGTTCCGCTCGATCCTGGTCCCGCTCACCGCGACCCTCGGCTTCCTGCTCAGCGTCCTGGCGACCTTCGGTGCCACCGTCGCGGTCTTCCAGGAGGGCTGGGGCGGCCTGATCGCCAACCCGCAGCCCATCGTGAGCTTCATGCCGATCATCCTCATCGGCGTCGTCTTCGGTCTCGCGATGGACTACCAGGTGTTCCTGGTGACGCGTATGCGTGAGGACTACGTCCACGGCGCGAGCGCACTCGAGGCCGTCCGCAGCGGCTTCGCGCACGGCGCCCGCGTGGTGAGCGCAGCGGCGATCATCATGATCTCGGTGTTCGCGGCGTTCATCGCCGAACCGGACTCGCTGATCAAGTCGATCGGTTTCGCACTCGCGGCGGCGGTCTTCTTCGACGCCTTCATCGTCCGCATGGTCATCATCCCGTCGGTGATGGCGCTGCTCGGCGACAAGGCGTGGTGGCTGCCGAAGTGGCTCGACCGGATCCTTCCGAACGTCGACGTCGAGGGCGAGAAGCTCACCCGCGAGCTCGGCGCCACCGAGCCCGCACCGGAATCCGCACGAGTGTGACGAACCCCGCCCGGCCACGTACCCGACACGGTACGTGGCCGTCCGGGTGGTTCGTGAAGATTGCTGCAGGGAGTCGCAGGTAGCGTAATGCCCATGTTGCTACGGCTGTTGCGCCGCTTCATGGCGCCCTATCGGGGTGCCCTCGCGGGGGTCGTACTCCTGCAGCTGGTCGCGACCGGGGGCATGTTGCTGCTCCCGAGTCTCAACGCCGACATCATCGACAACGGCGTGGCGACCGGGGACATCGACTACATCGTCCGGACCGGTCTGCTGATGCTCGTCATCAGCGCCGTCGAGGTCGGTGCCGCGACCGGTGCCGTCTACTTCGCGGCGCGTGCCGCGATGGGCTTCGGCCGCGACGTGCGGCTCGCGCTCGTCCGGAATGTGGGGCGGTTCTCGGCACGCGAGTTCGGGACGTTCGGTGCCCCGTCGCTGATCACCCGCAACACCAACGACGTGCAACAGGTCCAGATGCTGGTGCTGATGACCTGCACCATCGTCGTGACCTCCCCGATCATGGGGATCGGTGGCGTCATCATGGCGATCCGCCAGGACCCCGGCACCTCGCTCGTGCTGGTCGTCGCCGTCCCGGTGCTGATCTTCACCATGGTCACGCTCATCGCGCTCATGCTGCCCGGCTTCCGGGTCATGCAGAAGCGCATCGACTCGGTGAACCGGGTGCTGCGCGAGCAGATCACCGGCATCCGCGTGATCAGGGCATTCGTGCGCGACGAGACCGAGAAGGCCCGCTTCGACGGCGCCAACGACGACCTCACCGCCACCGCCCTGCGCGTCGGCCGCGTGAACTCCGTGCTGTACCCGGCGGTGCTGCTGATCTCGAACGTGAGCACCGTCGGCGTCCTGTGGGTGGGCGCCCACCGCATCGACTCCGGTGCGATGCAGGTCGGCTCCATTACCGCCATGATCACCTACATCGCCCAGATCCTCATGGCCGTGCTCATGACGTCGTTCGTCGCGATCATGGCTCCGCGCGCCGCGGTCTGCGCCGAGCGCATCCTCGACGTGCTCGACACCGAACCGACGGTGTCCTCCCCCGCCGAACCGGTCCGCGAACTCCCGACCCGCGTCACCCTCGAACTCCGCAATGCCGGTTTCTCGTATCCCGGTGCCGACGCTCCCGTGCTCAGCGGGGTGTCGTTCCGCGCCGACCCCGGTTCCACCACCGCGATCATCGGCGGCACCGGCTCGGGCAAGAGCACCCTGATGCGGCTCGTGCCGCGGCTGATCGACGTCACCGCCGGGCAGGTGCTCGTCGCGGGTGTCGACGTCCGGGCACTCGACACCGACGTGTTGCGCTCGCGCATCGCCGTCGTGCCGCAGAAGGCCTACCTGTTCTCCGGCACCATCGCCGACAACCTCCGGTACGGACGCGCCGACGCCACCGACGACGAACTGTGGCACGCCCTCGAGGTCGCGCAGGCCGCCGACTTCGTCCACAAGACCGAGGACGGACTGAACACGGTCCTCTCCCAGGGCGGCACCACGGTCTCCGGCGGACAGCGGCAGCGACTCGCGATCGCCCGCGCCCTCGTCCGCCGGCCCGCCATCTACCTGTTCGACGACGCCTTCTCCGCACTCGACCCGGCGACCGACTCCCGCCTGCGCGCGGCGCTCGAACCCGAGACGCGCGACGCGTGCGTGCTCATCGTCGCGCAGCGGGTCTCCACCGTGCAGGAC
Organism: Rhodococcus sp. S3; assembly: GCF_058211795.1. NCBI lineage: Bacteria > Bacillati > Actinomycetota > Actinomycetes > Mycobacteriales > Nocardiaceae > Rhodococcus > Rhodococcus sp. S3. Next base: position 296,265 of record NZ_CM177074.1, read on the forward strand.
GCCGACCGCATCGTCGTCCTCGACAACGGCGTCATGGTCGATTCCGGGACGCATCTCGGTCTGCTCGGCCGGTGCCGGACGTACTCGGAGATCGTCGAGTCGCAGAGGATGGCCACGGTATGACGACTCCGGAAGCGGCGGCACCGTCGCGTCTGCGCACCATCCGCCGGGTGCTCGGCCTGCTCCACCCGCACCGTTACGCCGTCTACTCGGTGCTGCTGTCCGCCTTCCTCGGTGTCGTGAGCATGTCGGTGGCGCCCTTCGTGCTCGGCCGCGGCACCGACGTCATCTTCGACGGGGTGGTGGGCATGCAGCTCCCCGCCGGACAGACCAAGGACGAAGCCGTCGCCGGTCTGCGCGCCGAGGGCCGCGACCAGTTCGCCGACATGGTCTCGGGGATGGACGTGGTGCCCGGACTCGGCATCGACTTCTCGGCCCTCGGCCGGATCCTCGTCATCGTCCTGGCGCTGTACCTGCTCTCGTCCGGTCTGATCTGGGTCGCCGCCTACGGCCTCAACGAGATCGTGCAGCGCGTCGTGCGCGACATGCGGTCGCGGATCGAACGCAAGATCCACCGGTTGCCGCTGCGGTACTTCGACACGCATTCGCGCGGCGACCTGCTCAGCCGCGTCACCAACGACATCGACAACGTCGCCGCGGGCATGCAGGAGTCCATCTCCCAGCTCGTCCTCGCGGTGCTGACGCTGCTCGGTCTCGTGGTGATGATGCTGTTCATCTCGCCGATGCTCGCGCTCGTCGCGATTCTGACCGTCCCGGCGTCGGTCGTGGCGACGGCAGTGATCGCGCGTCGCTCGCGCAAGCACTTCCTCGCGCAGTGGGAGACGACCGGCAAGCTCAACGGGCAGATCGAGGAGGCCTTCACCGGGCACGAGCTCATCACCGCCTACGGCCGCACCGCGGAGGTGCAGCGACGCTTCACCGACACCAACGAGTCGCTGTACCAGGCCTCCTATCGCGCGCAGTTCGTGTCCGGCCTGGTGATGCCGTTCGTGACCTTCCTCGGCAACGTCGGCTACGTCGTCATCGCGGTGCTCGGTGGTCTGCGGATCGCGTCGGGAACCGCGACGCTCGGCGAGATCCAGGCGATGATCCAGTACTCGCGTCAGCTCGTGCAGCCGCTCGCGCAGATCGGCGCGATGGTCAACCTCCTGCAGTCGGCGTCGGCGTCGGCCGAGCGGGTGTTCGCGGTGCTCGACGAACCGGAGGAGGAACCGGAGGTCGCGGCGCCGACGATGCCGTGGAGCCGGCACGGACTCGTCGAGTTCGAGAACGTCGCCTTCTCGTACACCCCCGACCGGCCGCTCATCGAGAACCTGTCGTTGCGGGCCGAACCGGGCCAGATGATCGCGATCGTCGGACCCACGGGCGCCGGCAAGACCACCCTCATCAACCTGATCCTGCGCTTCTACGAGGTCGACGCGGGCCGGATCCTCGTCGACGGCGTGGACATCCGTTCGATGTCCCGCGACGAACTGCGCTCGCGCATCGGCATCGTCCTGCAGGACACCTGGCTGTTCGGCGGCACCATTCGCGAGAACATCGCCTACGGCAACCCGTACGCGACCGAGAACCAGATCATGTCCGCGGCCAGGATGAGTTACGTCGACCGTTTCGTGCGGGCCCTGCCCGACGGCTACGACACGATCATCGACGAGGAGAACGACGGCAACCTCAGCGCCGGCGAGCGTCAGCTCATCACGATCGCGCGGGCGTTCGTGTCCAAGCCGTCGATCCTCATCCTCGACGAGGCGACGAGCTCGGTCGACACCCGCACCGAACTGCTCGTCCAGCAGGCCACCGCGCGGTTGCGCGACGACCGCACCAGCTTCGTCATCGCCCACCGTCTGTCGACCATCCGCAACGCCGACCGCATCGTGGTGATGGAGGACGGACGGATCGTCGAACAGGGCACGCACGAGGGGCTGCTCGAGGCGGCCGGTGCGTACGCGAGGTTGTACGACGCGCAGTTCAAGGCACTCGTGGAGTGAACACGGGAGACTTCGGCGCGGCCTGATACAAACCATTCCGTCCTCGCGGGCGGGGCGGGACACTTCTGGCCATGACGGGGGTGCGGACAACGGCGGTACGGTCGACTCTCGATCTCGTGCGTTCTGCGCGACCGGGGGTCTTCCGGGTCGACGAGACCACACCGGCGGGGTGGATCATGCAGCACCTACGACGTGGGGGACCGGCGACGCGCACGATGCTCGCCGACTTCACGGGCCTGTCGGCGTCGACGGTCAACCGGGCGGTGACGTCGTTGCTCGATCACGGGTTGCTGCGCGACCGTCCCGATCTCGCTCCGCGGGGGCGGGTGGGACGGCCGCACGTGCCGGTGGAGGTGGACACCGAACGGGGCTTCCTCACCGGTATCCATCTGGGGGAGCGGGAGACCCGGCTGGTCTCCGGCGACCTGCTCGGACGGGAGTTGCACCGGACGACCTTCGCGACACCGGCGTCGGCGTTCGATGTCTTCGCCGCGATCGGTGCGGCGCTGCGGGTGCACGAGTCACAGCTGCACGGCAGGCAGCCGCTGTGGGCCGGCCTCGCGGTGGGTGGTCTGTACGACGAGCGCCGAGGGGCGCTCGACCACCCGCGGCTGGGCTGGTGCGAAGCGCCCGTGGACGTGTTGTTCCGGGCGATCGTGCCCACGCCGTACACGGTCGTTCCGTACGTGGAGGCGGTCGCGGAGGTCGAATACCGCCGGTTCGAGAGTGCCTTCCGGCGACGACCCGAGAGCTGGCTGTATCTGTGTGCGGAGGAATCGATCTCGATGGCGTGGCTCGTGGACGGCCTCGCACGGTCCTCGGCAGACGACATCGAATCGTTCTGTGCTGTACTCGAACCGGGGAGCGCCGATGGCACCGACCCGTCGCCGAACCGGGCGGTGCTCCTCGGCCGTGCGGTCGCGTCGGTGCGGGACGTCGTCAATCCCGACGTGGTGACCGTCGGTGGTGAGGCGTTCGCCCGGCACGGACGGGAGCGTGAGGACGTGTCCGACGGTTACCGGCAGCGGTCGTCGTACAACGATGTGCCGCTGCGTTTCTCGGAACCCGACGACGATCTGCGGTCGGCGGCGGCGCTCGGTGCGGCGTCGCGGGTGATGTACGTCGATCCGATCGGCGCGATGCAGGCGCGGTGAGAACGGGCGTCCGGGCACCGGTGTGATCGAATCGTCCCGGATTTCAGTGCAGCACTTCGCGCGCGGTGCGACGGACCGCATCGGTCAGCGCGTCGAGTACGGGGGAGTCCAGCCGCCACCGCTGCCAGTACAGCGGCACGGCGATCGGGTCGTCCGGGGCCAGGCTCACGAGATCGGTGGTGTCGGCGACCATCGCATCGGGGAGCATGGCCCAGCCCAACCCCAGCCGCGCGGCCTCGACGAATTCGAGGGCGCCCGGAACGTAGTTGCGCGGCGGATTCAGCCGCCGCCGGGTCCGCTTGCGGACGAAGCGATCCTGCATGTCGTCCTTGCGGTCGAAGGTGAGCATCGGGGCTTCCCGCAGTTCGGTGGGGGTCATACCCTCGGGGAACCAGCGTTCGGCGAAGTCCACGCTCGCCATCGCGTGATAGCGCATGGCGCCGAGCTTCTCGGACGTGCAACCCTGCACGGGTTCGGGGACGGAGGTGACCGCCGCCATGGCGGTGCCGTCGCGCAACAGATCCGTGGAGTGGAACTCGTCCTCGCGGTGCAGTTCGAACAGTGCCCGATACCGCACGGGCATCCGGGCCAGGGCGCGCAGCAACCAGGTGGACATCGAATCGGCGTTGACGACGAGCGGGATCGTGGCGTAGCTCCCGGTGTCGGCGCCGAGCCCGAGTTCCTCGGAGGCGTCCTGTTCCAGCCGCGCGACCTGCCGGGCGAGCCGCATCACCACCTCGCCGGCCGCGGTCGCGCTGACGGGCCGGGTCCGTCGCAACAGCACCTGACCGACGTGTTGTTCGAGCGACTTGATGCGTTGGCTCACCGCGGACGGTGTGACGCGAAGAACAGCCGCCGCACCCTCGAAAGTGCCCTCGTCCAATACCGTTGCAAAAGTGCGAAGTTGAGCGAAGTCGAGATCCACATCAAGAAACTCTAATGCAGGTACAGCAAAACCAACTGTTCTTATCTCGACAGGATTCCTAGCGTCGATGCCATGTCACTCGTCGTCGCCGGATTCGTCACAGGTCTGTCCCTCATCGTCGCCATCGGTGCGCAGAACGCCTTCGTCCTGCGCATGGCCATCGCGCGACGATTCGTGCTGCCTGTGATCGCGATCTGCGTGATCTCCGACGCCGTGCTCATCACCGCGGGCATCGCCGGGATCGCGACGATCCTCGACCACGCTCCCGGCGCGATCGACGTGATCCGTTGGGCGGGTGCCGCTTTCCTCATCTGCTACGGACTCTTCGCGGCACGCCGCGCGCTGAAGCCGTCGGCACTGTCCGCCGCCCCGGGTGGTGCCGTCACCATCGGCGCGGCCCTGCTGACCTGCCTGGCGCTGACCTGGCTCAACCCGCACACCTATCTCGACACCGTGCTCATGCTCGGTTCGGTGGCCAACCATTACGGCAACCCCGGCCGGTGGTGGTTCGGTGCCGGGGCGATCACCGCGAGCGTCGTGTGGTTCGCCGCCCTCGGGTACGGCGCCCGTTATCTGCGTGCCTGGTTCGCCAAGCCGTCCTCGTGGCGCATCCTCGACGGCGGCGTCGCGGTCCTGATGCTCGGCCTCGGTGCCGGACTCGTCGCCTCGGCCTGATCACCTCACCTGCGTCCCGTGGGGGCGCGGTCGGGTTCGAGATGGCTGAACACCACGACGTCGGGTAGTGCCTCGCCGAGATCGGCCTCGATGCGGTCGAGCAGGTCGTGGCCGGCGCGCACCGTCCAGTCACCCGGCACCCGCACGACGAGGTAGACGAAGCGCTGCCGTCCCGACTCGCGGGTGCGCGGCGGCAGGATCGTCACCACCCCCGGTTCCCGATAGCGGTCGAGGACGGCGTTCACCGCCGTCACGTCCTCCGGGGGAAGAACCGCGTCGAGCATGCCGACGACCGCCTGCCGCACGAGCCCGAAGCCGATCCGCAGGATGTTCAGGGCGACGAGGATCGCCACGATCGGGTCGAGCACGTCCCACCCGGACAGCGCGACCAGCGCGACGCCGACGAGCACGCCCGCCGACGTCCACACGTCCGTCAGCAGGTGTTTCCCGTCGGCGACCAGCGTGATCGACCGATGTGCGCGGCCTTGCCGGATGAGCAGCAGACCGACCACGAGATTGAGCGCCGACGATCCGGCCGACAGGACGAGACCGAGTCCGACCTCGGTCACCGGCTGCGGGGAGATCAGGCGCTCGACCGAGGTCCACAGGATCACCGTCGCGGCGGCGAAGACCATGGTGCCCTCGACCGCGGCGGAGAGGTACTCGGCCTTCCCGTGCCCGAAATCGTGGTTCGCATCGGCCGGCTTCGCGGCGAGACGTAGCGCCGCGAGACCGACGAGCGCCGCGACGAGGTTGACCCCGGATTCGAGCGCGTCCGACAACAGACCCACCGATCCGGTGATCCACGCCGCCGATGCCTTCAGCAGCATCGTCGCGAGCGCGGTCGCCACCGACAGCAGCATAAACCGCATCAACAGGCGGTGCTGCTGCGCAGAGGGCGCCACCGTTCACCGCTTGACGAGCGTGAGCTGCATCCCGGTGAGGTCGGTGGCCGTCAGCGCGACGTAGTCGTATTTCGGGGTGGGAACCCACGGCGACAGTCCGAGGGCGTCGATCCGCGCCGCGTCGTCGAAGCTCCGCAGGATCCGGGCGTGCCCGTGCAGCACGACGCTCCACGCGGAGTCCTCGCGGATCTCGTCCACCTCGAAGGCCACCTGCGGGTGCACCGCCAGTTCGGAGAGCTTGCTGCCCTCACCGCTGCGGAAGTACACCGTGCGATCGTCGGTGACGTAGTTGACGGGATAGATCTCCGGTCGCCCGCCGACGACGGTGACGAGGCGGCCCACCTTGCCCGTCGCGAGCAGGTCCCAGCACTGGTCCTCGTCGAGTGGGACGACAGGATCGTCGGTGTTCGGGTTGTCGCTCATCGCGTTCACTCCTCCGGTTCCGCTGCCGTATCCAGCACATCACGAACCGGCTTCCGGCGCAGTGGAACGCTCCGCCGGTTACGGTGAAACCGGCCGTCAGGACCGTGTTCGCCCGATCCGCCGAGAGCAGCCCGAACGAGGAGTGCCGATGTCCGCACAAGCTCCCGCGACCACCTCGAGTTGGCACACCCGCGCCGCGACCGACGTCGCCGAGGCGTTCGAGGTCGATCCGCAACGAGGGTTGAGTGCGGACGAGGTCGAACGACGGCGTGGCGAGTACGGCCCGAACCTGCTCGACGAGGCGAAGAAGGTACCGACCTGGCGGCGCGTGCTCTCGCTGCTGGCCGACAGGATGACCCTCGTTCTGGTCGTGGCGGCGGTGGTCAGCGCCACCGTCTCCCGCGAGTGGGAGACCCCCGTCGTCATCTTCGCGGTGATCGCGCTCAACACCGTGCTGAACTACGTGCAGGAATCCCGGGCCGAGAGCAGCCTCGCCGCGTTGAAGAAGATGTCGGTGTCGACCAGCCGGGTGCTGCGCGACGGCAGGGGGACGGAGGTGCCCCGCGCCGAACTCGTCCCCGGAGACGTGGTGCTCCTCGAGGCCGGCGACACCGTCCCGGCCGACGGCCGACTCGTCACCGCCGTCCGGCTGCAGGTCGCGGAGGCCGCCCTCACCGGTGAATCCCAGCCCGTCGACAAACAGGCCGACGTCGTCGACGATCCCGACGCGCCGCTCGGCGACCGCACCGACATGCTGTTCATGAACACCGAGGTCACACGCGGACGTGCCGCGATGATCGTCACCGGCACGGGCATGCGTACCGAAATGGGTGCCATCGCAACCCTTCTCGGATCGGCCGGTGGCGAACAGACGCCGCTGCAACGGCGCATCGGCCAGCTCGCCCAGACCCTGACGATCGTCGCGATCGTGACAGTGGCGCTGGTGTTCGTCCTCGGTCTGCTGCGGGGACAGACCTGGTCGGATCTCCTCGTCACCGCGGTGTCGCTGGCGGTCGCGACGATCCCCGAAGGGCTCACGGCCGTCGTCGCCTTCACCCTCGCGATGGGAGCCTCACGTCTCGCGGCCCGCGGTGCGATCGTCAAACGCCTCGCCGCGGTCGAGACGCTCGGCAGCACCACCCACATCTGCACCGACAAGACCGGCACCCTCACCCTCAACGAGATGACGGTGCAGCGACTGCTCGTCGCGGGTCGTGCCTTCCGCGTCACCGGCACCGGGTACGGAACCGACGGCAAGATCCTCGTCGGTGACGGTCTGCCCGCACCGGACTTCACGGACGCACTGCTCGGGATGGGACTGTGCAACGACGCGACCGTGCGCAACGGAGTGCTGGTCGGCGATCCCACCGAGGGTGCCCTCGTGGTGCTCGCCGAGAAGGGCGGCATCGACGTCGAGGGTGCGCGGGCCGCGCTGAACCGCATCTCGGAGGTGCCGTTCGACTCGGACTACAAGTACATGGCCACCTTCCACACCCTGCCGAACGGCGGATACCGCTGTTTCGTGAAGGGCGCGCCGGGTGTGCTCCTCGATCGTGCCACCTCGATCGCCGGTCCCGACGGCCCGATTCCGCTCGACGACGACGGTCGCGCGAGGATCCACCGGGCCGTGGAGGCGCTCGCGTCGGAAGGTCTGCGAACCCTCATGATCGCCGGTCGCGACCTCGATGCCGTTCCCCGCGGCGACACCGATGCGCTGCAGGAGAAGGTGGCCGACCTGACGATCCACGCGATCGTCGGCATCGTCGACCCGCCGCGGACCGAAGCCGAGGATGCGATCGCCGTCGCCCACGAGGCGGGCATCTCGGTGCACATGATCACCGGCGACCATCTGGTGACGGCTTCCGCGATCGCCGAGGAACTCGGAATCCGCGGGTCGGCTGCCTCCGGTTCGGATCTCGACAAACTCACCGACGACGAACTGCGCCGGAGGGCAAAGAAATTCGGCGTCCTCGCCCGCGTGGCGCCCGAACACAAGATCAGGTTCGTCGAAGCGCTGCAGGCCGACGGGCAGATCGTCGCGATGACGGGCGACGGCGTCAACGACGCTCCCGCGCTCGAACAATCCGACATCGGTGTGGCCATGGGGATCACGGGAACCGACGTCTCCAAGGGCGCCGCGGACATGATCCTCACCGACGACAACTTCGCGACCATCGTCGCCGCCGTGGCCGAGGGACGCGGAATCTACGACAACATCGTCAAATTCGTGAAGTTCCAGCTCACCACGGCGTGGGGCTTCGTCCTCATCTTCCTGACGGCCGGTGTGCTCGGACTCGCGGGTGGCGCGCCCTTCAGCGCACTGCAGATCCTGTGGGTGAACATCATCATGGACGGACCGCCGGCGCTCGCACTCGGTGTCGACCCGACCGCCCCCGACGCGATGAGGCGACGACCGCGGCCCGCGAACGAGGCCCTGCTCGAACGCTCCCGGGTCCAGCGCATCCTCGGCCTCGGCATCGTGATGACGGTGGGCACGATCGCAGTCCTGCACTTCGGACCGGAACTGTTCCCCGACAGCGCATCCGACCCGTTGTTCGCCACCACCCTCGCGTTCACGACGTTCGTCTTCTACCAGGTGTTCAACCTGTTCAACGTGCGCTCGGATCTCGGATCGGTGTTCTCGGCGCAGACGTTCACCAACCACACCATCTGGATCGCGATCGGCGCCGTCGTCGTCCTGCAGATCTGCGTCGTGCAACTCGGCGCCCTGCAGGGATTCATGGACACCACCTCCCTCACCTCCGAGCAGTGGCTGCTCGCGGTCGCAGTCGGCTCGTCCGTGCTGTGGGTGGACGAGATCGGCAAGTTCGTCGCCAGGAGGATCGAGGCGCGCAGGGCCGAGCGGGCGGATACGACCTTCCTCACCTGACGATCGGGAGATGGCGGAACTCACGTCGCCGCGGGGAGAAGTGCGAGGCCGCACTGCCCCAGAATGGAGGCTGCCCCGCGTTGCTCCCCGAGCGCGCCCGCGTTCCGGCCCGCACGACCTCCGGCTCCGGGACTCTCGACAGATCGAAGGTTTCCTCACCGATGACCACCACGGCTTCCGGCCGCCCACTCGACGATCCTGCCCACACCGACTCCGGACATCCCGCGCGCACGCTCGTGATGTGGGCGCTCGCCCTCGGCGGGTTCGGGATCGGAACCACCGAGTTCGTCGCCATGGGGTTGCTCCCCGAGATCGCGACGAGCATCGGGGTCTCCGAACCCACCGCGGGCCACGTCGTCTCCGCCTACGCGGCCGGTGTCGTCGTCGGTGCCCCGCTCATCGCGACGATCGCCGCCCGCGTGCCGCGCAAGACACTGCTGGTCGCGCTGATGGTCGCGTTCACCCTCGGCAACGCCGCCACGGTGCTGGCCCCGAACTACGGTCTGCTCGTCGTCTCCCGGTTCGTCGCCGGCCTGCCGCACGGCGCGTACTTCGGGGTCGCCGCGCTGGTCGCGGCGCATCTCGCCGGACCCGGTCGCCGCGCGCGTGCGGTGTCGCTGGTGATGATGGGGCTGTCGGTGGCGAACGTCGTCGGGGTGCCCGCCGCCTCGTGGCTCGGCATGGCGTTGGGCTGGCGCGCGGCGTTCGTGCTGGTCGCGGTGATCGGAGTGGCCACCGTCGTCGCTCTCGCCGCCTGGGTGCCGACACTGTCGATACCGACGACCAGCGTGCGGGTCGAACTCGGGGCGTTGAAGAGCAGCACCGTCTGGCTCACGCTCGCCGTGGCCGTCATCGGCTTCGGTGGTGTGTTCGCGGTGTACACCTACATCAGCACCACCCTGACCGACGTCGCCGGAGTGTCGAGATCGCTCGTGCCGGTCGCGCTGATGCTCTTCGGCGTGGGCATGGTCGTCGGCAATGCCATCGGTGGTCGCGTCGCCGATCGCGGTGTGATCCCCGGCGTCTACGCGTCGATCACTTCGCTCGCGGTGCTGCTCGCGCTGTTCGTCGCCGCGGCCCACAACCCGTGGACCGCCTTCGTGATGGTCTTCGGTCTGGGTGTCGGATGCGCCGCGGTGGGCCCGGCCCTGCAGGTGCGGTTGATGGATGTCGCGGAGGACGCCCAGACGCTCGCGGCGTCGCTGCACCACGCCGCGTTCAACCTGGCGAACGCGTTCGGTGCGTGGATCGGCGGGGTCGTGATCGCGGCCGGCTTCGGCTACACCGCGCCCGCCGCGGTCGGTGTGCTGCTGGCGCTCGCCGGTGTCGCCGTGTTCGCGATCTCCGTTCGCCGCCGTGAGAAGGCCGCACATTCCCGACGTGATTGGATACGGAAGTGACCGATTCCAGCATTCCGACCCCGCCCGATCCCTTCTTCACGGTCGGAGCGCGTCTCGACAACGGACTCGGCCGCACGGGCACGATCCACACCCCGCACGGAGACATCCGCACCCCGGCCTTCGTCCCGGTGGGCACGAAGGCGACGGTCAAGGCCGTGCTGCCGGAGACGATGGCCGAGCTCGGCTCGCAGGCACTGCTCGCCAACGCCTACCACCTCTACCTGCAGCCCGGTTCCGACATCGTCGACGAGGCCGGTGGGCTCGGGAAGTTCATGAACTGGCCCGGCCCGACCTTCACCGACAGCGGCGGCTTCCAGGTCATGTCGCTCGGGGCCGGGTTCAAGAAGGTCATCGCCATGGAGTCCGTCGGCGTCCAGAACGACGACGTCATCGCCAAGGGCAAGGAACGGCTCGCCCACGTCGACGACGACGGGGTGACCTTCAAATCGCACCTCGACGGGTCGCGGCACCGGTTCACCCCCGAGGTGTCGATGCGCATCCAGCACGAGCTCGGCGCCGACATCATGTTCGCCTTCGACGAGCTCACGACCCTCATGAACACCCGCGGCTATCAGGAACGCTCCCTCGAGCGGACCCAGGCGTGGGCGGTGCGGTGCATCGCCGAGCACGAGAAGCTCACCGCCGAACGTGCCCACCGTCCCTACCAGGCGTTGTTCGGCGTCGTGCAGGGCGCGCAGTACGAGGACCTGCGACGACAGGCGTGCCGGGGCCTCGAGTCCATCGCCGGCGAGACCGGCCGCGGGTTCGACGGCTACGGCATCGGTGGGGCGCTCGAGAAGCACAATCTCGGCACGATCGTGCGGTGGTGCACCGAGGAGCTGCCCGAGCACAAGCCGCGGCATCTGCTGGGCATCAGTGAACCCGACGACATCTTCGTCGCGGTCGAGCACGGCGTCGACACCTTCGACTGCGTCAATCCGTCGCGGGTCGCGCGCAACGCCGCGATCTACCACCCGGACGGCCGGTTCAACATCAACACCAGCCGTCACCGGCGCGACTTCACGCCGATCGACGAGAACTGCGACTGCTACACCTGCCGGAACTACACGCGGGCGTACATCCACCACCTGTTCAAGGCGAAGGAGATGCTCGCCTCGACGTTGTGCACGATCCACAACGAACGGTTCACGGTGCGCCTCGTCGACGACATCCGGACGAACATGGAGAACGGCACCCTCGCCGAGTTCAAGGCCGAGACGCTCGGCCGGTTCTACGCGAGCCGGCGCCAGGCCTGAGTCGTCCGGCTCGAGTCGTCAGGCGTGAGTCGTCACGCGTAGGAGGGTTCGCGCTTCTTGACGTAGGCGATCACGCGGTAGGTCACCGGGAGCACGACGATCTCGACCAGCGTCTTCCACAGGAACCCGACGATCACGAAGTTGACGAAGTCGGCCCAGGTCGTGATGCCGATGGCCCCTGCGGCGATCGAGCAGAAGATGAGGGTGTCGGCGAACTCACCCACGACGGTCGACCCGATCAGCCGCGCCCACAGGTGCTTCTCCCGGGTGCGTTCCTTGATGCGGACGAGCACGTACGAGTTGAGCAGCTGCCCGACCGCGTACCCCGCGAGCCCGGCGATGAGCATCCGGGGCACCACGCCGAGGACGTTCTCGAAGGACTCCTGACCGGCGTAGAAGTCGGCCGGGGGCAGCTGCTGCGTGATCCAGAAGCACAGCGCGGACAGCGCGACCGCCCCGAAGCCGTAGAAGACGGCGCGGCGGGTGGCCGCGAAGCCGTACACCTCGCTGAGCACGTCGCCGAGGATGTAGGCGAGGGGGAACAGGAAGAACCCGCCGTCGGTGATGATCGGCAGGATCTGCAGCGGGCCGACGGCGAACTCGGAGTCGGTGAAGAACGCGATGCCCTTCGTCGCGGAGATGTTGGAGATCATCAGCACCGCGGTGAACAGCACGACGATCCCCGTGTACGGGCTGCGGCCCACGCGCGCGAAGGCGGCGTGGTCGAAGAGGGCGGGGGAGGTGTTCGATCCGTGCTCGGTCACCCGGACATCCAAGCATCACCACGGGGCGATCACGAAGTTGCGGATGGTCTGTACGTGCGCGAACACCCCATATGCGACGAACGGGTCCCGTCCTGGCGGGGACGGGACCCGGAGCGCGCGGGAGATCAGGACTTGCGTACCCGGGTGCCGCCGGCGAACTTGTCGTGGAAACCCTGCTTGTTGCCGTCCTGCTCGATGGTGACCGCGATACCGATGTATGCGGCGAGCGACAGCAGACCGGCGAGGAAGCCCAGCAGCGGGACACCGGTGAGGATCTGCAACGCGACGAACGCGTTGCGCTTGGCGGCCTGCTCGAGGGTGGGATTGCCACCGGCAGGGCCGGCGACCGACAGGCCGAGGAGCTTCTTGCCGACGGTCGCGCCCCGAGCGGACTCCATGTACGTCCAGTAGCCGAAGGCGACGACACCGCTGACGACCGTCATGAAGAAGTCCACGAAACCGCTTCCACCGCTCGCGAGGATCATGATCGCGCTCAGGATCCCCATGGGGATACCAACGATGAGGCCGTCGATGATGCGGGCGCCGAGACGCGGGAGCAATTCCCCCGGGGTGCCGGCACCGAAATTCGGATCCGGGCCGGGGAATCCCGGGCCGCCGAACCCACCGTCCTGCGGCGCCCCGTACTGGGGTGCACCGTACTGAGGAGCGCCGAACTGGGGCGCACCGAATTGGGGCGTTCCGTTCTGCGGGGTTCCGTACTGAGGAGCGCCGTACTGGGGGCCACCGTTCTGGGGCGCGCCGTACTGCGGGAACTGCTGGGTGTAATCGGGCGGGGTGGCGCCGTACGAGGGGGCGCCGGGATGACCGCCCGTCGCCCGAGGATCCTGCTGAGGGGGTGGATAGCCACCAGTGGTCACTTATGTCTCCCTTGTCGCGATCGGCATGGCAACGCGCCACGGTACAGCGTGCCGTGGCGCGTCGGTAGATATGCCTACGGATGCGACGGGAGGATCCCGCCGGGGGTTGTGTCAGGCCGCTACGGGACCACCCGTGGTGACCCGGTAGGCGTACGTGACGGCGATGATCGACACCGGCACCGTGACCAGCAGGCCGATCAGGCACAGCAGGGCACCGACGAGGTTGATGCCGAGCAGTGCGAGGGCGAGCAGCACCAGCGTTCCCGCATTCGATTTCACGGCATTGAAGCTCGACTTGATCGCGGTGACGGCATCCTGATTGCGATCGATGACGAACTGCATCGTCCACCACGCGAAGAACGCGAACACCAGGCCCGGGAGGATGCACAGCACGAGACCGATCGACGTGCCGATGCCCACGAGCAGACCTGCGAGGATGACCGCACCGATCGGGCCGATCTGGAGGAACGTCCCGAAAGCAGGGCGCTGCCCGTCGGTTTCGGCCAGCGCACCGCGCACGAAGGCGGCCTGGATCAGGTATCCGACGATCGCCGAGACGATGCTGCCGATGGCGCTCAGCAGGGTGAAGTCCGTCGCCTCACCGGTGAAGTCGAACCCGTTGAAGATGCCGCTGATCAGGCCCTGGATGACGAACGCGGCGAGCATGAAGACGATCCACACGCCGGCGTTACCGCTGAACTTCGACCAGCCGTAGGAGATCGCGTCGCCGACACTCAGCTGATTCGGAGGCGGACCACCGAAGCTCCCGGCGCCGTACGCACCCGGCGGGGGCGGGTAGTCACCACCCGACGGGGGAGGCGGATAGTTCCCCGGCGGCGGGTAGGACCCACCCGGCGGCGGGTAGTTGCCACCCGAGGGCGGGGGGTAGTTCCCCGGAGGGGGGTAGTTGCCGGGCGGCGGATAGTTCCCACCCGGCGGGGGAGTGCCACCGCCCGAGGGCGGCGGATAGCTTCCGGGTGGCGGATAACCACCCGGGTTCTTCGGATCCTGATTCGGGTCGTAACCACCGGTGGTCATGGCTGCCTCTCGTCTCCGGGATCGGACACTTCCGAGAGAGTACGGATATCACCTCGGGTCTGCATCCGCTATGTCCGCATCGTGTCCTATCGGATGCCTTCCTCCGACGGGGTGAACACCCACGGATCCCGGGGAAGCAGCACGGGATTCCAGCGGTCCAGCAACAGTTCCGGCGACACGGGCTCGCCGGGGTCGGCGAGTCGCAGCGACACGGCGATCGTGCCCAGCACGTCGGCGGCCGTGTGTCCGAGCGCGAGCTGATCGGCCAGTGTCACCGCGCCGTCCCGTTTGGCCAGTCGCTTGCCCTCCTTGTCGAGCGCGAGCGGCACGTGCGCGTAGACGGGCTCCGACAGTCCGAGAAGGTGTGCGAGACAGGCCTGTCGGGGCGCGGAGGTGAGCAGATCGTCGCCGCGCACCACCTGATCGATGCCCTGGTCGGCGTCGTCGACCACCACCGCGAGGTTGTACGCGGGGGTTCCGTCGTTGCGGCGCAACACGAGATCGTCGACGATGCCCGTGAAATCGCCGTGCAGCAGGTCGTGGACGGTGAACCACTCCTCGGTCGCCCGCAGCCGGATCGCGGGGGCGCGGCCGGAGGCCCGGCGCTCGGCCCGCTGCTCGTCGGTGAGATTGCGACAGGTGCCCGGATAGGCGCCCGCAGGGGCGTGGGGTGCGGAGGTGGCCTCGAGGATCTCGCGTCGGGTGCAGTAGCACTCGTAGGTCAGGCCGGCCTGCTCGAGCCGCGCGATCGCCTCGTCGTACAGGCGCCGGCGGCGGGACTGGTGGACCACCCGACCGTCCCAGTCGAGACCGATCGCCGCGAGATCCGCGAGCTGGCGTTGCTCCGCGCCGGGACGCACCCGGTCGAGATCCTCGACGCGCACGAGGAACCGGCGGTTCGTCGACCGCGCGAACAACCACGCCAGGACGGCGGTGCGCAGATTGCCGAGATGCAGGTCGCCGGAGGGACTCGGTGCGAAGCGACCCGCTCCTGCTTCGTCCTCGTCCGAAAGTGACACCCGTGCACTCTATCGAGCGACACCCAGGAGCACCGCTCGCTGGGCGTGCACGACCTCCCGGATCGCCGCGACTGCGGCCGCGACCTCCGGCCGCCGCAGCGTCTCCGAGCGCGCGACGAGCCAGTAGGCCAGACGCGCCTCGACCTCGCCGGGCAGGACCCGGACGAGATCGGGGTGCCGGTCGGCCATGAAGCACGGCAACAGACCGAGGCCTCCGGCGGCGCGGGTCGCTTCGACGTGCACGAACACGTTCGTCGAGCTGATCGAATCCTGCATGTCGGGGGCGATGCGCCGCGCGACGTCGAGATCGTCGACCTGCAGCATCGAATCGATGAAGTACACGAGGGTGTGCTCACGCAGGTCGCGGACCGACGACGGGGAACCGTGCGTGGCGAGATAATCGCGCGAGGCATACAGGCCCAGGTTGTAGTCGGCGAGACGGTGCGCTTCGGCCCGATGCACCTGCGGGCGTCCCACGACCACCTCGATGTCCATGCCGGACCGCTGCTGTGAGGCGCGACGGGTGGTCGCGACGATCTCGACGGAGATACCCGGGTGGCGTTGCCGCACGAGCGCGCCGGCCGGGGCGGCGATGTAGGCGCTGAAGCCGTCGGTGGCGGAGATACGCACGACGCCCTCGAGGCGGCGCTCACCCCGGGGGTTCCGCAGACTTCCGACCGCGGCCTCGATGCGTTCGGCGGCCTCGAGCGCCTCGCGACCGCGGTCGGTCAGTTCCCATCCCGCCGCCGACCGCGTGAGCACGCGACCGCCGAGGCTGCGCTCGAGCGCGGCGATCCGCCGGGAGATCGTGGTGTGGTTGACGCCCAGGTCGTCGGCGGCGCTGGTGAACCTGCCACTGCGCCCGACGGCGAGCAGGACGAGGAGGTCATCGGCCGAGGGCACGCTCATGTGTGCAGTTTTGCAGATCGCATCTGCGAATCGCGTCATTGTGGATGCAAATGTGCGTACCGATACTCGGCATATGTGTTTGGAAGTGTTCCCCGTCACAGAGTATTCCGGGAGGGTGCAGGCATGAGCGTCGAACAGGCACGAACGGACGGGCCGGAGAGCTCGCCGTCGGCATTGCGCAGGGTCGTCGGTGCGTCCATGGCGGGCACCGTCGTCGAGTGGTACGAGTTCTTCCTCTACGGCACCGCCGCGACCCTCGTCTTCGCCAAGGTCTTCTTCCCCGACGGCGGCAACGAACTCGACGCGATCATCGCGGCGTTCGTCACCTACGCCGTGGGCTTCGTCGCCCGGCCGCTCGGCGGCATCGTCTTCGGCCACTTCGGTGACCGGTTCGGACGCAAGCAGCTGCTGCAGACCAGCATCATCATGGTCGGCGTCGCGACCTTCCTGATGGGCTGCCTGCCGACCTTCGGTGCCATCGGGTACTGGGCGCCGGCGCTGCTCGTGACGCTCCGGTTCGTCCAGGGCTTCGCGGTCGGCGGCGAGTGGGGCGGCGCGGTGCTGCTGGTCGCCGAACACAGCCCCAACCGCTCGCGCGGGTTCTGGTCGTCGTGGCCGCAGGCCGGCGTTCCGATGGGCAATCTTCTCGCGACGATCGTCCTGCTCGTTCTCACCACCACGCTGCCCGAATCGGCCTTCCTGTCGTGGGGCTGGCGAGTCGCGTTCTGGCTCTCGGCCGTCATCGTGCTGATCGGCTACTACATCCGCACCAAGGTCACCGACGCCCCGATCTTCCTCGAAGCGCAGCAGGAGGCCGACAAGCTCAAGGAGACGTCGTTCAACGTCTTCGAGGTGCTCAAGCGCTACCCGCGCGGCGTGTTCACGGCGATGGGCCTGCGGTTCGCCGAGAACGTCATGTACTACCTCGTCGTCACCTTCTCGATCACCTATCTGAAGATCGTCGTCGGTGCCGACACCAGCCACATCCTGTGGTGGATGCTCGCCGCGCACGCCGTGCACTTCGTGATCATCCCGGTGGTCGGGCGACTGTCGGACACGCTGGGACGCCGCCCCGTCTACATGATCGGTGCCGTCACCGCCGGTGCCTGGGGCTTCCTCGCCTTCCCGATGATGGACACCGGCAACAGCGCGTGGATCGTCTCGGCGATCGTCATCGGACTCGTCTTCCACTCGTTCATGTACGCCGGGCAGCCCGCGATCATGGCGGAGATGTTCCCGACCCGCATGCGCTACTCGGGCGTCTCGCTCGGCTACCAGGTCACCTCGATCGTCGCCGGGTCGCTCGCCCCGATCATCGCCGCGAGCCTGCTCAGCCGTTTCGATTCGTCGGTCCCGATCTCCTTCTACCTGCTCGGATCGTCGCTGATCACGATCGTCGCGGTGATCGTGGCCCGGGAGACGAAGGGCATCTCGCTGCGCGACATCGACGCCGCGGACGCGGAGACGGTCGCCCAGGAGAAGGCCGCCGAGAACACCAGGGTCTCGGCATGAGGGCCCGCACCGCACTCGTGACCGGTGGTGCCGGCGGGATCGGGGCGGCCTGCGCCCGCGCGCTCGCTCGGCAGGGAGTCCGCGTGACCGTCGCCGACGTCGACGAGGTCGCCGCGAAGACGCTCGCCCACGAGATCGGGGGAGAGGCGTGGAGCGTCGACCTGCTCGACACCGACGGCCTCGACGGTTTCCGCCTCGACGTCGACATCCTCGTCAACAACGCCGGCATCCAGGTGGTGCGGCCGGTGGAGGACTTCGCCCTCGCCGACTTCCGCCGCATCCAGACGCTCATGGTCGAGGCGCCCTTCCTGCTCGTGAAGGCCGCGCTGCCCGGAATGTACGAGCGGGGCTTCGGCCGGATCGTGAACATCTCGTCGGTCCACGGGCTGCGGGCGTCGGCCTTCAAGGCCGGGTACGTCACCGCCAAGCACGGCCTCGAGGGGTTCTCCAAGGTCGTCGCGCTCGAGGGTGGCCCCCACGGCGTGACGAGCAACTGCGTCAATCCGGGTTACGTGCGTACCCCGCTGGTGGAGAAGCAGATATCGGAACAGGCTCGCGCGCATGACATCCCGGAGGATCGCGTGCTCTCGGATGTCCTGCTCACCGATCAGGCGGTGACCCGGCTGGTCGAGCCGGAGGAGGTGGCCTCGCTCGTGTCGTGGCTGGCCTCCGACGAGGCCGGGATGGTCACCGGCGCGTCGTACACGATGGACGGCGGCTGGTCGGCCCACTGACCGCACTGATCGCACTGTGCGATCGCCTTCACCGACCCGCGTCCCGGATTCCGGGGCGCGGGTCAGTGCGCGTCGGCGCCGTCGAGGACGAGCTGGACCTGGGCGTGCAGAGCGTGGGTCAGATACTCCCGCGGGTAGAGCTCGGGGCTGGCCGCCGCGTCGAGCGCGAGCCCGTTCGCGGCCGAGAGCAGCAGGGCGGCCCGGGTCTCCGGATCGGGTGTTCCCGCGCGGATCAATACGCGCGCTATGCCCGTCCGGATCGTGAACAGGGTGGCGGTGCGGACGGCGCTCAGGGTGGGGGAGGTGACCGCCCGCACGGCGAACGCCGACATCACGTGTACCTCGCTGCCGCGTTCCTCGTCGAGCGGGAGCAGCTGGCTGAGCGCGGAGAACAGGGTGCGCGCCGGATCGATGTCGGGATCGACGTTCGTCAGCCGGTTCAGCACCCGGTCCGAGAGGGTGCGGAACGAGTACGCGAGCATCTCGTCCTTGGTCGGGAAATGGTGCTGCACCGCCCCGATCGAGACCCCTGCCTCGTTGGCCACCTCCCGGACGCTCGCCGCGTCGAGACCGTTGCGTGCGGCCACGTCGAGCAGGGCCGCAGCGAGCCTTGTGGGGCTGGTGGTGACGTAGGGGCGCGTGCGCATGGGGAGCACCGTAGCCGAGCCCTCCACCGTACGAACGTACGGGGAGGTGGGAATCACACCCCGCCGGTGAGCTCGTGATCGGAGAGGAAACGGACCGAGACCGTCAGCGTGGCTGCGAACGCCGCCGCGATCCACAGAGCGTGCAATCCCAGCGCCCGATGGGCGAGCGCGCCGAGAACGGCACCCGTCACAAGGCCGCCCCACAGACCCAGATAGGGCAGCCAACTCCAGCGCGGACCGCCGAAGAACGCCGCCGCGATCCGCTGCCCGATCTTGACCAGTGCACCCGTCATGTAGGTCAGGGCGACGGTCGTCTCCCCGTGGCGCCGGAACACCGAGTTCTCCGTTCCCATGGCCAAGGTCATCGCGATCACGGAGACCGGCGTCCAGTCCACCAGGACGGCCGCAGCGGCGACCGTCAGCAACACCGTCACGGTTGCGAGGACCGCGATCTTGCGGGTCCGCCGGTCGCGGTCGGTCAGTTCCGCCACCACGCTGCCGAGGATCACCCCGAGCACGAACAGCGCGAGCACACCGCCGATGAGCGCCACCGTCTGCCACGCACCGTCGGCCGTGCCGACCGCGAAGCGCGTGGAGTTGCCGCTCATGAACGACACGAACACACCGCCCAGGGTGATGAACCCGAGGGCATCGATGAACCCTGCGAGAGAGGACAGCGCGATCGCGAGTCCCTGCAACTGCCTGCCGTAACCGACCACCAGACGATAGTAGGAACCGTTCCCTCCGGGATGCCGACCACGTCGGCTCCCGGATGCTTACGTGGTGTAACGACCGGGCGTCGTGGGCGCGATGGACAAGGGAAGCCGTCCGGCGCCGTCGTTCTCAGGAGTTCCCTCGATGTCCTTGCCCCGCTTGTCGTCCCGGCTGTCCCTGCTCGTCGTCGCGACGGTCGCGGGTCTGACCCTCACCGGTTGCGACTCGACGGCCGAGGACACCTCCGCCGCTCCGGCGGCGACCTCCGAACAGTCTCCGGCGCCGAGCTCCGAAACTCCCACGACGACATCTTCACCCACCGCGACGCGCCCCTCCTCGACGACCGCATCGAGTCCGGCGGCGTCGAACCCGGCAGCGTCGGCGGATTCGTCGGAGGCCCTGGCCCGGCTGGCGACCCTGCCCGTCAAGGGGCGCGCGCCCAAGACCGGGTACAGCCGCGACCTGTTCGGTCAGGCGTGGAGCGACGACGTGTCGGTGGAGTTCGGGGGCAACGGCTGCGACACCCGCAACGACATCCTGCGGCGCGACCTCGTCGACATCGTCTACCGGCCCGGTACCCGCGACTGCGTCGTCGCGTCGGGAACCCTGAACGACGTGTACACCGGCACGACGATCGCATTCACCCGCGGACAGGACACCTCGACCGCGGTGCAGATCGACCACGTCGTCGCGTTGTCGGACGCGTGGCAGAAGGGTGCGCAGCAGCTCGACGCGGGCACCCGTGCCGATTTCGCCAACGACCCGCGCAACCTCCAGGCCGTGGACGGGCCGACCAACCAGCAGAAGAGCGACGGTGACGCCGCGACCTGGCTGCCGCCGAACCGCGCGTACCGCTGCACGTACGTCGCGCGGCAGATCGAGGTCAAGGCGATCTACGGCCTGTGGGTGACGCAGGCCGAGCACGACGCGATGGTGCGGGTCCTCACCGAATGCGGAGGTGGAGCTCCCGCAGCTGCACCCGCTCCCGTACCCACCACGACGACGCGACCGGCCCCCGCGCCGGCTCCTGCTCCGGCACCCGCGCCCGCGCCCGCGCCTGCTCCCGAGCCGGCCCCACCTGCCCCTGCTCCGGCGAGCGTGTACTACGAGAACTGCGCGGCGGCCCGCGCTGCGGGAGCTGCACCCCTGTATGTGGGAGAGCCCGGCTACCGGCCGAAGATGGACGGTGACGGGGACGGCGTCGCCTGCGAGTAACGCACCACAGCGCCTGCGAGTAACGCACCACAGCGCCTGCGAGTAACGCACCGCAGCGCCTGCGAGTAAGAGAGCGCGCGGATAGGTGCAGACGTCTTTGGGCTGAGAGCAGGTGCTCACTGATAGGGTTCGAGGCATGTCAGGCGCTTCGTCCTCGGCCGCTTGCGCGGCAGTGACCTGGTCGTCCCGCTAGCGGCGGGACGACCAGGTCGTAGCAACACTTCTTTTGGAACGTCCAGCCGCTTCGTGAACCAGTCCGGAGCGGCCCCTTGTGCTGCTCAGTAACTCTTCAGAGCGACGGAGCACTCGATGCTTTCAGGCATTTCTCCTACTTCTCGCGGGCAAAGTCCCGCCCCTGTACGCGTATGGCTCGTGTTGTGTGCGATGTCTATGCTGCAGTTCTTCATCGCGGTCGACGTGACCGTGGTCAACATCGCGCTGCCCTCGATCGGTGCGGAATACGGCGTTGGCGGACACTCCCTGACCTGGGTCGTGATCGGTTACACGATTACCGGTGGTGGGTTGCTGATGCTCGGCGGCCGGCTCGGCGACTTGGTTGGCCGCCGCCGTACTCTCCTGGCAGGCACGACCCTGTTCGGCGCGGCGTCCCTTCTGGCAGGCCTGGCCCCCTCATTCCAAGTACTGGTAGTAGCTCGTCTCCTGCAGGGTGCCGGTGAGGCCGTCGCGCTGCCCGCGGCGATGGCGACCATCGTGCTGCTGTTCCCCGAGGGGCGCCGCCGTTCCCGCGCCTTGAGCGTGTGGGCGGCCGTGGCTAGCTGCGGGTTGGTGCTCGGTTTCGCGCTATCCGGGATCATCACCGCTTACCTGGGGTGGCGCTGGATCTTTCTGATCTCGGTGCCGTTCATCGTGGTCGTGGTCGTGGCTGCGCTTTTACTAGTGCCGGCTGACCGATCCGTACCCAGGGGGCAAGTTCGGTTGGACTTGCCCGGTTCGTTCCTGCTTACGGCGGGCCCGCTGCTCTTCGTGTACGCCGTGGTCGAGGCCGGGGAGCCCGGTGCAAACCCGTGGCTGATCCTGGGCGCGCTTGCCGGCGCGGTGGCGGCCGCAGCCGGGTTCGTGCGGGTCGAGTCGAGGTCGCAGAACCCGCTGGTCCCGATGGCCTTTTTCGCTGACCGGTCCCGGGTACGGGCGAACTTGACCACGATGGTGCTCAGCGGAGCGCTGTCGACCTCGTTCCTACTGTTCACCTTCTATCTCCAGGACCGATTAGGCATCGGGCCGCTCGGGGCAGGGTTGACTATGTTGCCGCTGGCGGTGGCGCTGATAGCGGCCTCGATGCTCGTGCCGCACCTGCTGGAACTCTGGGGTGCGCGTGTGTGCGTGATGATCGGGCTCGCCTGCGCCGCAGGCGCGATGGTCGCGGTCGCTGTCGTCACCGTCCTCGGTGGTGGGGCGGCATGGTTACTCCCGGCGATGCTGCTGATCGCGGCGGGTATGGGTTTCGGTCTCGTCGGCCTGCAGTACATCGCAGTCAGCGGAACTACTGACGAAGACGCCGGGATCGCCTCGGGCGTCCAGCGCGCGGCCGACCAACTCGGGGGCGCGACCGGTGTGGCCGTCTATGTGGGAATCGGGTTCGCACCGACTCTGCACGCTGGCGATCCGTTCCTCGTCGCTGCGGTGCTGGCTATCGCAGGGCTTGTCGTAGGTGCGGTGGTCATCGGCCGGTCTCCGGCGCCTGTCAAGGCCGACGCATAGATCGAACATCACGACGCTCGCCTCTGTCCCATTCGCCTGTCTGCCACAGGGGCGGGCGTGCCTGTTCCTTTGCCGCCAACACGCAGAAGATGCCGTGCCTGTCCTTCCAAGCTTCATCACCGACCCGTTGTGGGACCAGTTCCGAACGCTGCTTCCCGAACGAACCATCACTCATCCTCTGGGGTGCCACCGCCCTCGCATCCCCGACCGGGTCGTGTTCGACAAACTCCTTGCCCGCCTCGTCCTGGGAGGCTCCTACCAACAACACGCGGATGCGAACTGCTCGGCGACCACGATGCGTGCTCGACGCGACGAATGGATCCGCGCTGGCGTTTTCGACGCGATCCACCGGCTCGCGCTTGGCGCCTATGACCAGGCGGTCGGTCTCGACCTTGACGACCTCGTGGTTGATGGATGCATCGTCAAGGCACCGTGCGGGGGCGAGAACACAGGCCGCAGCCCTGTTGACCGAGGAAAGTCAGGTCTAAAACGATCACTGCTCGTGGAAGGTGGCGGCATCCCAATCGGATGGGTGCTGGCCGGAGCTAACCAGAACGATTCTCCTCTTCTACGTCCCACGCTCGAGAAACTCGACGTCTTTGGCTGCCATCTACCGCAGAACATCACCGTTCATTTGGATGCAGGCTACGACTCCATGACCACTCGAAGTCTCCTAGAGGAGCTGGGATGCGATCGGCGAATCAGCCCAAAAGGCGCGTTCGTGCCGATCAACCACACCCGCCGGTGGGTAGTCGAACGCACGAACGCTTGGCATAACCGAGGATTCGCGGCCCTAGCGAAGGTGACCGACCGGAGAGCGCTAGTCCAGGATGCGTGGATCGCGTTAGCCAGCGCGATCATCATCATCCGCCGTCTGGTCCGTCGAGCATGGTCCATCTACAGATGGGATACACGACCCGCCCGCAGCCCGTGACTCATGCCCTATCCGCGCGATCCCTAACGCACCGCCGCGATCTCTCCGATCAGCTGAAGCGGTCGGTGAGATTGCGACGCATGCGGTGCAGATCGCGGAGCTGGGCGCCCAGTCGCTCGACCTCGGCGTCGAACCTGCGCGCTCGGTCCACGGCCCCCACCCGGTGTTCGGCGAGGGCCTTCTGTTCGGTCTTCTCGATGGCTGCGGACACCTCGTCGATCTCCCGGTCCAGCATCTCCACCCAGACCGAAGCCTGCTCGTGGTCGGCGTTGCCGGCGAGCGGGAAATTGTCGTCCGCGGTCACGAGACGCATCGTGCCCGAGATCGGCCCGGTACGCGAACAGGGGCGGCGGAAAAGCAGAAACCCCGTGGGACGCTGTGCGCCCCACGGGGTTCCGTGGCGGAGGATAGGGGATTTGAACCCCTGAGGGCGTTAACCCAACCCGCGTTCCAGGCGAGCGCCATAGGCCACTAGGCGAATCCTCCGTGGGGAAGCATACCGAATGGAGACCCCAACTTGCCAAACGAGCACGTCGCACCCTGATTCCGGGGGTGCTGCGGGGGCGGGTTCGCCGCCGGGGCGCTCGTTCCTCTACACTTGCCGATGGATCCCGCGCGGCGCGCATCCTGTGAACTCCCCCAGGGCCGGAAGGCAGCAAGGGTCAACGGGCTCTGCCGGGTGCGCGGGGTCCTCTTAATTTCCGCCGATGCCCGTGTCGCCGTGCACGGTGAAAGGTCCCTCCGCATGCCTACGCAGACCCAGTACGGGTTGATGAGCCATGAGGAACTCGTTGCAGAGCACGAGCGCCAGTCCGCCAACTACGAACGGTTGAAGTCGGAGAAGCTGACGCTGGACCTGACCCGCGGCAAGCCCTCGCCCGAGCAGCTCGACCTCTCCGCGGAGTTGCTGTCGCTGCCGGGCGCCGACGACTTCCGCGACGGCAAGGGCACCGACACCCGCAACTACGGCGGCCTCACCGGCCTGCCCGAGCTGCGCGCGATCTTCGCCGAGCTGCTGAACATCCCGGTCGAGAACCTGCTCGCCGGCAACAACGCGAGCCTCGAGATCATGCACGATCTCGTCGTCTGGTCGCTGCTGCACGGCACCGTCGACTCGCCGCGCCCGTGGTCGCAGGAATCGGTCGTCAAGTTCCTGTGCCCGGCGCCCGGCTACGACCGGCACTTCGCGATCACCGAGTCGCTCGGCATCGAGATGATCCCCGTGCCGCTGCGCGAGGACGGCCCCGACGTGCGGTTCATCGCCGATCTCGTCGCGAACGACCCGCAGATCAAGGGCATGTGGGCCGTGCCGACCTACTCGAACCCCACCGGCGCGGTGTACTCCGAGGAGATCGCCCGCGAGCTGGTGTCGATGCCGACGGCCGCTCCCGACTTCCGCATCTTCTGGGACAACGCCTACGCGGTGCACCCGCTCACCGAGCACCTCGCGCCCGCGATCGACATCCTCGGTCTGGCCGCGCAGGCCGGTCACCCCAACCGTGTGTTCGCGCTGGCGTCCACCTCGAAGATCACCTTCGCCGGTTCGGGCGTGAGCTTCTTCGGCAGCTCCACCGAGAACCTCACCTGGTACCAGAAGCATCTGGGCATCAAGACCATCGGCCCCGACAAGGTCAACCAGCTGCGTCACCTGCGTTTCTTCCGCGACGCCGAGGGCGTGCGTGCCCACATGGCCAAGCACCGCGAGATCCTCGCGCCGAAGTTCGCGCTGGTGCGCCGCATCCTCGAGGAGCGTCTCGGCTCGTCGAAGGTCGCGTCGTGGACCGAGCCCGAGGGCGGCTACTTCATCAGCCTCGACGTCGTCGAGGGCACGGCGGCCCGCGTCATCGCCCTGGCGAAGGAAGCGGGTATCGCGCTGACGGGTGCCGGTTCGGCGTTCCCGTACAAGAAGGACCCCGAGGACAAGAACATCCGCCTCGCGCCGAGCTTCCCTTCGCTCGGCGAGCTCGAGAAGGCCATGGACGGCGTCGCGACCTGCGTGCTGCTGGCCGCGGCGGAGAAGGCGCTCGCCGACAAGTAGTGCGCGGGTAGGTACGCAACGCGAGGACGAGGCTCGCAACATCGGCAGTCACTGCCGACGTTGCGAGCCTCGTTTCTTTGTTGCGTGCCTCCGTCGGCAACAATCTGCACTCCGAGTGGGAGTTTGTTCCCAACCTGTGGATAAAGTTGTGCACAACACGTGGACCGACGGTGGACAACTCGGATCACCCCTGGTCGGGGCGTTATCGGTACCCGCCGTGACAGCGACTTGCTTTCCCCGACCGACCTGACATACTCGCTGGTCAGGGTCGCCGCATACCGTGCGGCGGGTTCGGAAGTGGTGAGTGTGATGGAAAACCGCGCTCTCGTGAACTCCGGAGTCGGCGCATCGGCCGTCGGATCTGTCACGGGGTGTCTCGGTGTGCTGAAGGTGTTCCTCCTGGCGCTCGACATCGAGGCGGCGCCCGAGACGCCACCGCGGGTCCCGCCCGTCGAGAAGGTGGAGCCTTTCCTGCCGGCACGTATCGCCGATCGGCCCGATTCGGACCACGGTGTGCGTCCGCCGTGTCTGCTCGCGTTCCGGCACGTCGTCGACCCGACACGACCGGAGGTCTCGTTCGGTGCATCGACGGGTTCGCTGCGTGAGGCGCCGGACGCGACCCTGCCGTATGTGGGACACCCCGCGACATGCGTGTCGCTGTGGGACGTCCCCGGCCATGGCCTCGTCCTGGCGTTGGAGTCGCTGACGGACCACGGCCCGCCGTTGATCGACTGGCGCAGCGACCCGCTGCAGGACCGCGACGGCGCCGGTCTGCGCCCGGTGCTCGGCGAGTTCCTCGCGCCCTTCGAACTGACCTCCGACGCCTGCCTGAACGACGTGTTTCCCGGACTGAACAGGCGGTTGTGCGCGCCGACGACCTACCGGCCCCTGCACGAACTCGTCGTCCACCGTCACCGGGGGGTCGGTGATCGGGAGGTCGTCGAGGGGATGGTCGTGGAAGTGGTCTCGAGCGGCGGCGAACGGGTCCGCTCGCTCGTCGACGGTCCGCGCATCGGACCCCAGGCCCGCGCCGCCGCTCGGTCCTGGGGCGTGTTGTGGAAGTGGGATCGGGTTCCGCTGGTGGACCGGCCCGTGCAGCCGGGAGCGGCCATCGCCGTGCGGGAGGACTCCGGTGCGGTGCTGTTCGACCTCGAAGCCACCGCCCTCGGCAGCGACTACGTCGGGCACGGCACCCGCGAGATGATCTACGGGCTCATCCCGTGGGTGGCGGTGCGGGCACGGGCCTCCGCCGACTACTGGACGACCGTGGAGCACCTGCGCCACCCCGACGGGCTCGACGGCGATCGGCTGGCCACGGTCCTCGACGACATCGCGGTCATGCAGGCCCGCCGGATGGAGCGTGCCCTGCTGCGCAAGGAATCGATCCACGACGACCGGTTCCATTCGTGGACACAACCCACCCAGCTGCGAGCGCTCATGGCCGGCCGGGTCGCCGACGAGATGGCCGAACTCGACGCGGAACTGTCCGATGCCGTGGACGTCGTCGAGCACGCCCTGCTGCGCAGTGCGGAGTTGCGCGGCGCGAGGCACACCCGCCTGGCCCAGGGCTGGTCCGCGGCGGCCTCGGTCATCGCCGTCGTGGCGCTGTTCGCCGCACTCGCTGCCGTCCCGGCAACGTCACAACCGACGCTCTTCCCGCACTGGTTGCATGCTCTGACCACGTCGATCGCGCTCACGCTGGGCATCGTGATCGCGGTGGTCGTGTGGCGCCGCCCCTGACGCGCAGGGCATGATCGTCTGCATGTCATCGACGCTGAACCTGGTCGGAGATCCCGACGCCGACGCACTGCTGGCCGAGAACCCGCTGGCGCTTCTCATCGGCATGCTGCTCGACCAGCAGGTGGCGATGGAGGTCGCGTTCGCGGGACCGAAGAAACTCGCCGACCGTCTCGGCGGTCTCGACGTGGACCGCATCGCGTCGGCCGATCCCGACGAGTTCGTCGCGGTGTGCGCGCAGCAACCGGCCGTCCACCGGTTCCCCAAGTCGATGGGACAGCGGATCCAGGCGCTGTGCGCGGCGATCGTCGAGGACTACGACGGAGACGCCTCCGCACTGTGGACCTCCGGCGACCCGGACGGCAAGGAAGTGCTGCGACGGTTGAAGAAGCTGCCGGGCTACGGCGACCAGAAGGCACGTATCTTCCTGGCGCTGCTCGGCAAGCAGATGGGTGTGCGGCCCGAGGGATGGCGCGAGGCCGCCGGCGACTACGGGCACGAGGATGCGCGCCGGTCGATCGCCGACGTCGTCGACGAGCAGTCGCTGCGCGAGGTGCGCGAGTTCAAGAAGTCGATGAAGGCAGCGAAGAAGTCATGAGGCGTGTCGTAGCAGTGTGCGGCGCCGCCGTCGCCTTCGCCGCGGGGGCCGTGGGCGTGGCCTCGGCCGGCGGGGGAGACGACCGGGTCGTCCTCCGGCCCGGCGACGGGATCGTGTTCTCCGCAGAGCCGACACCGGGTTGGTGTTCCGTGGCAGCGGTCGGACACGACGACGCGGGTCGTCTCGTCGCGATCACGGCGGGGCACTGCTACCAGACGGGATCGTCGCCCGTCTGGAAGGTCGACGAGCAGCATCGAGGGCCGATCGGAACCGAAACGGACGTCGCGAGTACGGGTTCGGTCGATCAGCTGGGATTCCCCACCGACGAGATCGCCGACTACGCGGTGGTCGTGCTCGACGAGACCCGCGTGCGGGGATCGAATACGTCGGTGCCCAACGACCGGGGAGAGCGAGTCGTGCTCGAATCGGTCGCGGCGTTCGGCGACGGTGAACTGCCGGTCGGAACACATTGTGCGGCAGGGCGGAGCACGTCGGTGGCCTGCGCGACCGGCGATGTGCGGGTGGACGGGAACCTGATGTCGTCGCCGCTGCTCATGCGGCCGGGCGACTCCGGCGGTCCGCTCGTGCGCGCCGAGACGGGGGAATGGATGGGACTGTCGGTGGGCTACCGGTTCCCGCAGACCGCGGTCTCCGACGACCGGCAGGTTCCCGACACGAGGTTCGCCGCCTACCAGCGGGCCGATCGGATCCTCGCCGAGATCGACGCGCGCGACGGGATCGGCTCGGGGTTCCGTCTCGTCGACACCCCCTGACCGATCCCGCCCGCGTTACCGTCAGAGCGTGTCGAAACGCGGAATCAGATGTTCCGCAACGTTCTTCGCCTCGTCGATGAGCGGCCATCCGGCGAGGATCAGGGAGGTCAGTCCGGTCGCGTCGCGCAGGGTGCGCACGTGGCCGGTGATCTCGTCCGGGTCGCCGACGTAATAGACCGCCGACGAGCCCGTGGCGAAGATGTCCAGCGGTGACCACGCGGTGATGCCCGCGTAGAGTCCGTCGCCGAGATACAGGTCCTCGGGTTCGGGGAGCTTGCCGGCGTTGATGGTGTCGACCCAGCCCTGCCGTTGCGCGTCGCGCGCGGTGAAGGTCTTCAGATCCTGCTTGCCGTGCGTGCGGCGGCGCACCGCCTTGTCGAGCACGTCCTGGATCTGCTCGATCCCGGCCTTCTCGAACAGCGACCGGAACCGCTCGAGTGCCTCGTCCCGGTTCGGACGCACGATGACGCCGGACAGGGCGCCGAAGTCGGTGTACCCGCGCCCCTCCGCTGCAGCGGATTCGCGTGCAGCGGTGAACTTCTCCGTGACGAACGAGGTCTCGCGCAGCATGATCAGGTAGGCGTCGAGCACCTTGCCGGCGTTCTGCAGACCGGCGGGGGAGTCGCCCGTTCCCCACAGCGGGACCGAGTGGTCCGCAGGAGCATCGATGCGCAGCGGGGTGTTCGGGAAGTTCGACGCGGTGCCCTCGGCATAGATGCGCCGGAACTCCGCCCAGTACTTCTCACCGAGCTCGTACCGACGGTCGTGCTCGACGTTCATGTCGTACTTGGTGAGGATGTTCTCCCGGCCGTTGACCGAGTTGATCATCAGACGACCACCGCTGAACGCGTCGAAGGTCAGGGCCTTCTCGGCGAGCAGTCGCGCGGGCGTCATGTTCGCGTAGATCGCGACGAGGAACTTCATCCGGCTGGTGTGCGCCGCGGCCCAGGTCGCCGAGATGAAGGGGTCGTTCGGCCAGGTCGCGACGAGCGCACCTTCGAAGCCGCCGTCGTCGATGGTCTTCGCGAGTTCGATCTGCCGCTGCCCGTCCACCGGGTACAACCCGCCGGGGCTCCAGGGGTAGTCGCCGTCGGCCTGGGTGAGATACCAGAAGGTCTTGATGGGCATTACTTCGTGTCCTTCGAGGGGAGTTCGAACGGTTCGACGCGGGCGCGAGCACGCAGCGTGTCGGCGTCCACGGCGAACAGGGCGTCGAGATAGGCGACGGCGAACGAGCCGGGGCCGGTGGAGTTCTCCTCGGCGATCTCGGACGCGACGGCGACGTGCGCGTGGGCGGCCGCGAGGCCGACGAGAGGGGTCTCCGCGACCGCGAGATAGGCCGCGACGAGTCCGCCGAGGGAGCATCCGGTGGAGGTCACACGCGGCAGCATGGCGCTGCCACCGGCGATGCGCAGCCCGACGATCCCACCGTCGCGGTCGCGGCCGACGAGGTGGTCGACGGGACCGGAGGCCGACACGGCATCCGCGCGGTCGAGCAGCGCGAGCGCGGCGGGCACGGCGGCAGCGGCCTCGTCGGCGCTGTCGACGCCGCGCGTATCGCCGCCGAGGCCGGCGAGCGCGATGATCTCGGAGGCGTTGCCGCGGATCGCGGTGGGGTGGAACTTCAGCAGGTCGGCGGCGAGCGAGGTGCGCCACGCGAGTCCGCCCACGCCGACGGGGTCGAGGACCCACGGGGTGCCGGCGTCGTGCGCGGCCTCCGCCGCGCGGGTGAAGGCCACCGAGGTCTCGTCGAAGGGCGTACCGAGGTTGACGAGCACTCCACCGGCGATGCGCGCGAAATCGCCTGCCTCGTGCGCGTTGTCGATGTGCGCGTTGCTGGCGCCTGCGGCGAGCAGCACGTTGGTGAGGAAGTTGGCCGAGACGATGTTGGTCAGCGAGTGCACGAGCGGCGTCCGGGCACGCAGGGCGTCGAGGGTGACGGCGAGATCGTCGACGGTGGGGGTCGTGGTCACGGAGGATCCTGTCGGGAGATGGGGGAGGGGATGAAGCGGGTCAGGATCGCGGACATCGCATCATGCGTCGCCCTTCCCTTTCTCCGAGTGTCCGCATGGGGAGCGCGGGGTCGGCCGTCCACTCCTCGAGGGATCCGTCGTAGACGGCGATGTCGTCGTGGCCCGTCCGGACCAGTGCGAGCGCCACCAGGCAGGCCGAGACGCCGCCACCGCAGTAGAGGATCAGGGGCCGGGCCGTATCGGCGAGGGCCTGCTCGGCCATCTCGGCGATCCGATCGGTGCTCCGCAGGATGCCGTCGGCGAGCAGGCTCTTGGCCGGCAGGTTCCGGCTCCCGCTGATGTGCCCGCGGCGCGCGTAACGAGTGGTGGCGGTGCCTGCGAACTGCTCGGCGTCGAGCGCGCAGACGAGGGTGCCCGGTGCGTCGCCGGAGGCCACGGCGAGCACGTCGTCGCGGTCGCGCCACAGGCCGCGGTCGGGCAGACCGGTCCGGGATGTGGTGGCGCGGCGTTCGGCGGCGTCGCCGGTCTCCACGGGCAGATCGAGCTCGGTCCAACGGGCGAAGCCACCGTCGAGGACTCGGGCCGAGATGCCGATGTTGCGCAGCATCCACCACAGCCGGGAAGCCCAGGTCATGCCACCGTCGTCGTAGATCACGAGGTCGGCGTCGGGGGCCACGCCGAGTTCGGCCAGGGCCGCTGCCAGGTCGTCGGGGGCGGGGCGGGAGAAGTGCAGCTCGGTGCCGGGGGCGCTGAATCCGCCGAGCAGGTCGGCGTGCACGGATCCCGGGATGTGCGCGGCGCGCCAGGTCGCGTAACCGGATTCCGGTCGGTAGTCGCCGTCGAAACGAGGCTTCGGGAAGGTGACCGTGGCGTGCAGGACCGTGTGTGCGCCGGGGTCGCTCGCGAGTTCTTCGGCGCTGATCAGCACCTGTTCGTCCCGCAAAGCCGCCTCGGTCACGCGTTGGGTCCTCTCGTCGTGTTCGAGGAGCGACGCTAAACGACGAATAACGTATACGCAAGTATGCGTAAGTTGACGGTGGCATAATCGGCGCACGTAAACGGCATGCCTACGGAGGGTGTAGATGACCGAGCAGGACGCGACGGCCGAGCTGGAGAGCTCACTTCTCGTCGAGCCGCCCACCGGGCGCGACGACCAGACCTCCAAGCAGTACCTGCGCCTGCGCTCGGACATCCTCGCCGGGAAGTTCCCACGCGGCGCCGCTCTGCACGAGACCCAGCTCAGTGAGACCTACGGGGCGTCCCGCACCCCCATCCGTGAGGCGCTCAACTGGCTCGCGCACGACGGTCTGCTCGAACGGGCCAGTCGCGGCTTCCGGGTGCGTTCGGGCACACCCGAGGACGTCATCGAGATCTATGCGGCGCGCGTCGCGCTCGAATCCGAGGCGGCCGGCGCGGCGGCGATACGGCACACCGATCTCGACATGGCCAGGCTCGAGCGGCTGCACGATTCGTGCTGCTCCGCCACCGACGACGCCGCGGTGCGCATCGGGAACTTCCGGTTCCACGAGGCGCTGTGGCAGGCCGCGCACAACACGACGATCACGACGTTGCTCGTGCGTCTGACCACCCAGCTGCGGATCTACGACTCCGGGCCGCCGTCCAACTACGGCGAGCCCGATCTGCTCAACCGGGAGCATGCGCAGATTCTCGACGCGTTGCGGGCGCGGAACGAGTCCGCGGCCCGCGAGCACATGCGTGCTCATCTCGAGCGCAGCCGCGAGCAGCGCATCCGCCTCTTCGCCCGCGGCTGAGCCTTCACTCCTGATCGGACGTGTCGGTGTCCCCGGCGAGGATCCGGTACAGCGACTTCTTGGCCTCGGTGAGGACCGCGTGTGCCGCGGCGACCTCGGCGTCGGAACCGCTCATCGCGACCGACCGTGTCGCGACCTGCAGTTCGCGCAGTGCGAGTCGCAGGTCGGGGGCGTCGGAATCGGGATCGTGACCGGCGAAGGGGTCGATGAGCTCGTTCCCCGGATCGTCGATGTACGTGCGGCCCGCATCCGTCAGTGAGACGAGCTTGCGTCCGCCCTCTTTCTCGACGGTGACGAGTCCTTCGTCCTCGAGTTGGGAGATCGTCGGGTAGATCGCGCCGGGGCTGGGGCGCCAGGCGCCGCCGGTCCGTTCGGCGATCGCTTCCATGAGCTGGTAGCCGTGCATCGGTTCGGTGCCGAGCAGGCGCAGGACGGCCGCGCGGACGTCGCCTCGTTGTGCTCGGCCGCGTCGTCCTCCTCGCGGGCCGCCGTGTCCCCGTCCGCCGCCACCGCGGTGCGGGCGGAAGCCGGGTTCGTCGTCGTGCGGGTGGTGTCCGCGCCGGCGGGGTCCGTCGGCGCGGAACGGGCCGCCGGGGAGATTTCGATCGTGT
The DNA here is from genome assembly GCF_058211795.1 of Rhodococcus sp. S3. NCBI lineage: Bacteria > Bacillati > Actinomycetota > Actinomycetes > Mycobacteriales > Nocardiaceae > Rhodococcus > Rhodococcus sp. S3. Next base: position 329,487 of record NZ_CM177074.1, read on the forward strand.
ATGGCGCGGCGACGGCCGCGGGGATGTTCGTGGGTTCGCATCTGTGCGTCTCCTTCTTTGTCGATACGATCACGATAGATCTCGATATATCGTTAACGCAAGAGTGGCCTCGGCCACAGATGTCGACGGACCGACCTCCGTGCATGTCGGGAGCCGCCGGTACGCTCGGCGCGTGGCTCTGTACCGGAAGTATCGACCTGCGACCTTCGCGGAGGTGGTGGGGCAGGAGCACGTCACCGTGCCCCTCAGCACGGCGCTCGACACGGGCCGCATCAACCACGCCTACTTGTTCTCGGGCCCTCGTGGATGCGGCAAGACGTCCTCGGCGCGCATCCTTGCCCGCTCGCTCAACTGCGAGACCGGCCCCACGTCCACGCCGTGCGGCACGTGCCGGTCGTGCGTGTCGCTCGGCCCGGGCGGTGGAGGCAACCTCGACGTCACCGAACTCGACGCGGCGAGCCACGGCGGTGTCGACGACACCCGCGAACTCCGCGACCGCGCGTTCTACGCTCCGGCCGAGTCGCGCTACCGCATCTTCATCATCGACGAGGCGCACATGGTCACCACGCAGGGCTTCAACGCCCTGCTCAAGATCGTGGAGGAGCCGCCGGAGCACCTCATCTTCGTCTTCGCGACCACCGAGCCCGAGAAGGTGCTGCCCACCATCCGGTCGCGCACGCACCACTATCCCTTCCGGCTCCTCGCTCCCACGGCGATGCGGGGTCTGCTCGAGCAGATCTGCGGCCAGGAGAACGTGCCGGTCGAGGACGCGGTCTATCCGCTGGTCATCCGTGCCGGCGGTGGATCCCCCCGCGACTCGCTGTCGGTGATGGACCAGCTCCTCGCCGGTGCCGGCCCCGAGGGCGTCACCTACGAGCGCGCCCTGTCGCTGCTCGGCGTCACCGACGTCGCGCTCATCGACGAGGCCGTCGATTCGCTCGCGGCCGGCGACGGCGCGGCGCTGTTCGGCACCGTCGAGAAGGTCATGGACGCCGGACACGACCCACGTCGCTTCGCCGTCGACCTCCTCGAACGCCTTCGCGACCTCATCCTCATGAAGTCCGTCCCCGACGCCGCCGAGCGCGGACTGGTCGACGCTCCCGGCGACGTCCTCGAGCGGATGCGCGACGAAGCGACCCGCCTGGGTCCGGCCACCCTCACCCGCTACGCCGAGATCGTGCATGCCGGGCTCGGTGAGATGCGCGGGGCGACGTCGCCGCGTCTGCTGCTCGAGGTGATGTGCGCGCGCATGCTGCTCCCCGCAGCGTCCGACGCGGAAACCGCTGTCCTGCAACGCCTCGAACGACTCGAACAGGGCATCGTCGCGGCTCCTGTCGGAGGTGCCGCGCCGAAGCCAGTGGCAGCACCCGCCGCGCCTGCCGCACCGCCCATCTCGCCCGACGAACCCGCGGCACGTTTCCAGCGTCCCTCCCAGCGCCGGGCAGCCGAGGTGGCACCTGCCGCACCGTCCACCGAGACTGCTCAGCCCCGCGAGGCCGCGCAGCCGCAACCGGAAGTTCCTGCCCAGCAACCCCCTGCCCAGCACGAACCGGTGCAGCCCGAACCGGCCCAGCCGGTACCGACCCCGACGCCGTCTCCCGCCGCCGCGCAACCTCCCGTCGTCCCGGAGGCGCCGCAGCCGCAGAGTGTGCCCGACGAGGTTGCCGCGCAGGAGGTTCCGCCGCCCGCCCCCGAGGAGCCGGTTGCTCCCGAACCCGAACCCGCCCGCGCGACAGGCGGTCCCGACGCGGCCCAGATGCGGGGTGTGTGGTCGGAGGTGCGTGCGAAGGTCCGCGAACGCAGCCGCACCGTCGAAGTGATGCTCTCGGGCGCCACCGTGCGGTCGGTCGACGGCACCCGCGTCGTGCTCGTGCACGACTCCGCTCCGCTCGCGAAGCGACTCGCCGACGCGCGCAACGCCACGGTCATCGCCGATGCGCTGAAGGCGGTCTTCGGCGGGGAGTTCGAGGTCACCTGCGTCCACGGTTCCGCTGCTGCGGAGGCGCCTGCCAGAACCCCGGCGCCCGAGAAGAATTCGCGTCCGGCGGGTCAACCGCGTTTCTCCCGGCCGAGTCAGGCGAAGAACGCCGCGGCGCCCGCTCCCGTCGAAGCCCCCGCCCCACCGCAGCGACCGGCGGCGGCACCGTCGGCTGCTCCGACGTTCACACGTCCGTCCGCGGAGAACGTCGACGACATTCCGCCGCCCGAAGCGCCCGACCTTCCCGACGATCCGGGCTCGGGCTACGACGCGCCGCCGCCCGACCCGTCGCAGATGACGGAGGCGGACGTCGAGGAGATGTTCGCCGAGGCCGCCACGCCCGGCGACCCGTCGACGCGCCGCGATCCGGAGGAAGTCGCGATCGAGCTGCTCAAGGACGTGCTGGGAGCGAAACCGCTCGACGAGAAGTAGTCGTACCGAGTCCCAGGTCGCATCGACCGCGTCGGCGATTCGTCTCTGCTGTCGACGGGTATGGCCTCATCATGAACCTGCACGAACTCCTGCGCGCCGTCGAATCCGTCGACGCTGTGGATCGGCCCGCCGAGCGCATCGCGCAGCGCATACGGCGAGTCCTCGACGGCTCCGTCGTCGACGACCTGCTCCGAGGTTCCTGGCTCGGACACCCCGTCCATCCCCTTCTCGTCACCGTCCCGATCGGGTCGTGGGTGTCCGCGGCGGCGTTGGACGCGCTGCCCGGGCAGCGCACCGCGTCCCGGCGACTCGTCGCGTTGGGACTGGGCGCGGCCGTCCCGACGATCGTCACCGGGTACACCGACTTCTCCACGCTGGAGGAGGTCCCTCAGCGCAGGGTCGGCGCGGTGCACGCCGTGTCGAACGCGATCGGGGTGATCTGCATGGCGACGTCCTATCGCGCGCGACGTGCCCGCCACGACCGGGCGGGGACGGTGTGGACCCTGATCGGTCTCGGCGCCGTCGGTGTCGGTGGTGCCCTCGGCGGTCACCTCTCCTACGCCCAGGGCGGGGGAGTGTATCGGTGGCAGCGACCGTCCGAGAGCGTCGATCTTGCAGCCGAACTCGAGGACATCGGCGCGAAGCGCTGAGCGTTCGTCGCCGAGGTTCACAACCCACAGAGGAGGCTTACAACCCTGAGGGTCGACCACCAGGGTTGTGAGCCTCGTTTCTCGGTTGTGAACCCCCGCCTACCGGCACACGGCGGTCAGCGCGATCTCGAGCGGCGCTCCACCGGGCAGGGTGTGGACGCCGACTGCGGTGCGTGCCGGTAGTGCGTCCACACCGAGTTCGCGTTCGATCACGTCCGACGCGCCGTCCGCGACCACCGACAGGTCGACGAAGCCGGGCGCGCTCGCGATGTAGACGACCATCTCGACCGGCCGGAACGACGTGCCCTCCGGCACCGTTGCGCGGATCGCCGCCAACGCGTTGCCCACCGCGACGACCGCGGCGGCCCGGGCCTGTTCGACGGTGACCTCCGCGCCGACCCGTCCGGTGAGGATCAGTTCGCCGTCGCGACGCGGGGTCATGCCCGCCGTGCGGACGGTGTCACCGGCCAGCACGGCCGGGACGTACCGGCCCTGCGGCCGAGGTGCAACAGCAGCAATGTCAGAGGACACCCAGCGCCACCCCCTCCTGTCGTGGATCGCTGCCTCCGGACAGCACTCCGCGGTCGTCGATCGAGATCACCTGTGCGCTTCCGTCTGCGCCCAGTGGTTCGAGCACTTCCACCCGGTGACCGAGTTCGCGCAGTTCGTCGCACACGCCGTCGGCGACGTCGCCTTCGATCCGCAACGCGGTCGGTTCGCCGAGCACGTTGGCGTCCGATCCCGGGAAGACGGTGAAGCGCGGCGCCGAGACCGCCTCCTGGGGGTCGAGACCGTGGTCGAGCAGGTGCGACAGCAACTGCATGTTCCACTGCACCTGCCCGTCGCCGCCGGGCGTGTTGCCCACATGCCGCAGTTCGCCCGCCGAGTCGGTGACGATCCACGCGTTGAGCGTGTGCAGGGGCTTGCGGCGCGGCGCCACCTCGTTCGGATGCCCGTCGATCAGGTAGGCACCGCGACCGAGTCGGTTGTTGAGCACGATGCCCGTACCGGGCACCGTGAGCTTCGCTCCGAAGGTGAACGCCAGCGAATGGATGAACGACACCGCCCGCCCCTCGGAGTCCACGGTGACGAACGACGTCGTGTCCCCGGCGGAGACCGAGAAGGCCTCGGCGAGTGCACGCTCTTCGATCCGTGCGCGACCGGCTGCGATGTTCGCGGGCTCGAGCACCCGTGCGACCCCGTCGTTGTCCGACGAGCACCAGCGGAGCCTGTCCTCGAAGGCGACGGTGGCCGCGCGGGCCATCCGGTCGATCGACGCCGCGCCGAGCACAGGGTGGGTACCGAGCGCGTCGTCGCACAGGGCGGCCTGGTGCAGGACCATCCATCCCGGCGTCGGGAGCGGGGTCTGGTGCACGACGTGCCCCGCATAGGTGCCGGTGAGAGCCGCCTCCGCGTCCACTGCCGCCCCGGCCTGCCATTCGTCGCCGCTGAACGGTGCTCCGCCCCCCTGCAGCGTAGCCACGCAGCGCTCGGCGAGCGTGCCGGTGTAGAACGAGCCCGGATCCTCGGCCAGCGCACGGATCGTGCGGGCCAGATCGGGCTGGGGAAGCACGTCGCCGAGGCGCGGGACGTGGTCGCCCGGTGTGTACACCGAGGCGAGTCCGGCGTCGCCGCGGATCGCACGCAGCGCGACCTGCACATCGGTCCGGGTCTTCGCCGAGCACGGCAGGCCGCTCTCGGCGATCCGGGCTGCCGGCGCCCACAGTTCGGGCAGCGACCTGCTCGCTCCCCGCCGGTGCAGTGCGGCCAGCGCGGCGGGCGCGCCGGGGACGGCGACGGCGAGCGCCCCGTCGAGCGGGATCGCGTCGAGTCCCCGCTCCCGGTAGAAGTCCGGTGTGCCGCCGTCGGGTCCGTAACCGCTGCCGTTGACGGTCCACACCGACCCGTCGGGCTCGCGGACCACGGCGAACGCGTCACCGCCGATGCCGCACTGGCCGGGTAGCGTCAGCCAGGTGACCGCTGCCATCGCCAGGGCCGCGTCGACGGCGTTGCCACCGTCCTCGAGGACGCGGACCCCGGCGAGGCTCGCGAGTGGATGACTGGACGCGACCATGCCTCCGGTCGCGAGCGTCGCCGGTCGTGTCGCGCGCCGGGTCATGCCGACCGCATCCGACGTCGACGGGGTCCTTCCGGCGGCTCGGCGGGGTCGATCCCGACGAAGATCTCGCCGTCGCGCTCCTCGCACGGATAGGTCTTGATGGGTTCGGTGGCCGGCGGGCAGATCGGCTCGCCGGTCTCGAGGTCGAATGCGCTTCCGTGGCAGGAGCATCCGATGCCGTCCTGGACGAGCTTGCCGGACGACAGCAGGCAGTCGAGGTGTGAGCAGTAGTTGGACGTGGCGTACGCCTTGCCGTCCAGTCGGGAGATGGCGAACTCGTAGTCCTCGGCGTAGAACCGGCGGACGATGCCTTCGGGCACCTGCCCGGATCGGGCCACTCGCTTGAACTCCATGGTCTTTCCTCCAGGCTTGTCGAGGGTCGGTGTCGCCGGTCAGGCGTCGGGGGAGAGGTAGACGGTCTTCTCGGACTGGTAGAACTGCATGAGCGTGGGGCCGGCCTGTTCCTTGAAGGTCTGCGTGCTCGACTGCTTGTAGCCGCCGAACGGCGCGTTCATGGCCATTCCCGTGGTGGGCTGGTTGACCTTCACGAGTCCGGTCCGCGACCCTGCGATGAATCGCTGTGCGGCGGACAGGCTCCGGGTGACGACGGAGGCGCTGAGCCCGAAGGCGGTGTCGTTCGCAAGGGCGAGGGCCTCGTCGAAGGAACCGGCGCGCTGGAAGGCCAGGACCGGGCCGAAGATCTCATCGGTCAGCAGGCGCATCCCCGGTGCGGTGTCCGCGAAGACCGTGGGCCGCACGAAGAATCCGCCACGCAGCGTGTCGTCCTCGCATCGCACGCCGCCGCACACCAGCCGTGCGCCTTCGTCCGTGCCGATGGTGACGTACTCGAGGAACTTGTCGAGCTGACCGCGACTCGCGAGCGGGCCGACATCGACGGCGGCACCCGAACCCGGTCCCACCCGCAGGGCGCGGGTGCGTTCGGCGACCTTCTCGAGCAACTCGTCGTGGATCGCGTCGACGGCGACGACACGGCTGGTGCCGGTGCACGCCTGGCCCGACAGTCCGAAGGCGCCCTTGACGATCAGTGCGGCCGCCGCGTCGAGATCGGCGTCGTCCAGGACGACGACGGGGTTCTTGCCGCCCATCTCCAGCTGTACGCGCCGGTCGGGGCCGACGCTGCGGTGGATGGCGCGTCCGACCTCGGTGGACCCGGTGAAGGTCACCGCGGCGATCCGCTCGTCGCCGGAGACTGCCGCACCGGCCTTGCCGTCGCCCTGTACGAGTGCGATCGCGCCGGCCGGCAGACCACCGGCGAGCAGGGCCTCGACGAGTCGCTGTCCCATCAGCGGGGTGATCTCGGACGGCTTGAACAGCACCGTGTTGCCGGCGGCGAGCGCGGGCCCGAGCTTGCGGGAGGGGATGTTGAGCGGGAAGTTCCACGGCGTGATCGCACCGACGATCCCGATCGGTTCGCGCACGGTGTAGACGGTGGTGGAGCCCGGACCGGGGAAGGTCGCGCCGGTGGCGCGCAGTGCCTCACCTGCGTAGAAGCGCAGGTTCATGGGGGTGCGGCTCACCTCCATCGTGGCCTCGGCTCGGGTCTTGCCCTCTTCGCGGATCAGTTCGTCGACGAGTTCGGCCGAGCGTGCCGCGAGATGGTCGGCGGCTGCCTCGAGGATCGCGGCGCGACGTTCGGGCGGGGTGGCGGCCCATTCGGGTGCGGCCTTGTCGAGGGCGTCGACGGCGTTGCGGACGTCGATGGCGTCGGAGTCCGGGAAGGTGCCGATCAGATCGGTCTCGTCGGCGGGGTTGCGGCGTTCGAAGACCGCGCCGGAGGCGGCCGGTACCCAGTTGCCGTCGATGTGGTTCAGTCCGGTGATCGTCATGCGGGCTCGACCTCCTCGTACATCTCCCACAGATCGGTGTCCTCGTCGGCGAGCAGCGCTGCGTCGACCCTGCGGCCGATGAGTTCGCGGGCCGCCATGATGTCCTCGCCGCGGTCCATCGCGAAGGCGGCGGTCAGAACGTCGCCGGCGAGGTAGAAGACCGAGAACTCTCCACTGTCGGTGTCCCCGCGGACGACGAGTTCGGTTGTTCCGGAGGCTGATCCGGCGAACTGAATGTTGGAGTCGTACTGATCGGACCAGAACCAGTGCGGGTCGTCGGAGAGCGACTGCCGCCCGACGATCGTGTCGGCGACCACCGCCGCCTGGCGGTTCGCGTTGTCGAAGTGTTCGACGCGCACGTGCCGGCCTTCGCGCGGGGAGAACCGCTTCGCGACATCGCCTGCCGCGTAGATGTTCTCGACCGAGGTGCGCCCGGTGGCGTCGACGACGATCCCGCCGTCGACGGCGAGTCCGCTCGCCGCCGCGATGTCGGTGTTGGGGACGATGCCGATGCCGACGACCACGGCGTCGGCCTCGGCGATCCCGCCGGTGGTGGTCTCGATCCGCACACCGCGATCGGAAGTGGTCACCGACGCGACGCCCGTGCCGGTGCGCAGGTCGACACCGTTGCGGCGGTGCAGTTCGGCGCAGTGCCGGCCGACCTGCTCGCCGAGGATGCCTCCGAGAAGGTGTTCGGCCTGTTCGAGGACCGTCACCGTCACCCCGAGAGATTGTGCGGTCGCGGCGATCTCGAGTCCGATGAAGCCGCCGCCGACGATCGCGAGACTCGAACCCGGGGTCAGGCGGGCTGCGAGGGCGGTCGCGTCGTCGAGGGTGCGCAGGTAGTGGACGAGATCGGGCCGGGAACCGGTGGTGGCGAGGGTGCGGGGGCGTCCGCCCGTGGCGAGGACGATCGCGTCGGCGGCGATCTCGCCGCCGTCGAACTCGACGGTGCGGGTCGCGGTGTCGATGCGCTGGACCGACACGCCCGTGCGGATGTCGATGTCGTTGGCGTCGAGCCATTTCCGGGTCAGCAGTGCGAGGGAGTCGATTCCTTCACGACCCGCGAGGAATTCCTTCGACAGGGGCGGACGCTGGTAGGGGGCGTGCTGCTCGTCGCCGAGCAGCACGATGCGTCCGTCGAAGCCGCGGCGGCGCAGGGTGCGTGCGGCGACGGCGGCGACCTGGCCGGCGCCCACTGTGACTACGGTGCGAACGGTCATGCCGTGCACTCCTTTCCGGATGCGGCCGGTGCCGGACGCGGGGTGAGGTCCACGAGGACGGTCTCGTCGCGCACGAGGACGGGATAGACCGGCTGGCAGAGGTCCTGGTCCTCTTCGTATCCGGTCTCGAGATCGAAGCGCCACTGGTGGCCGGGGCAGATGACCCGGCCGTGCAGGAGCGTGCCCTTCACGAGCGAACGGTCCTGGTGGATGCACAGGTCGGCGAAGGCGTAGATGCGGTCGTTCGCATGGAACAGTGCGATCGCGAGGCCGTCGACCTCCACGCGGAGTTTGCGGCGGCGGGTCACCTCTTTCACCGTGGCGACGGCGACCCAGGTCGGGGACTCCGCGGCGGTGTCGGTGCCGGCGGTCCCGCTGCCCATGATTTCGGTGGACATGCTTCTCCTTCGCTCGTGTGCGAGAACGGGAGCGGAAGCCGCGAGCGACTTCCGCTCCCGCGCATCGGATCAGGCGGACGCCAGCTCCAGATCGGGGGCGACGTACGTGTCGTACAGGCCCTTCGTGTACGAGAAACGCATCTCCGCTCCCCAGCGGACGAGCTGCAGGCAGCGCTGCTGCAGCTGCGGGGTGTCCGCGCAGTCCAGGACGATCTGGTAGCCGCGCTCACCGTGCACGACGTCCGAGGTGATGTGCAGGTCGAAGAACTCGATCTCGTCCTCGGTGAAGCCGTACACCTCGCGGAGCGGGACGATCTGCTTCTTGTAGATGCTCGGCACCTGGGATTCGAGGCCCACGACCAGGGCCGCGGTGGCGACGACGAAGTGTTCGCGCTGCGACACCGCGTAGCACCAGGCCTGCAGTCCGCGGGTGACCGCGTTCATGTTGTTCGGATCCTCGACGCGCTCCTTGGTGGTGCCGCACGCCTCGGCGAACTTGATGAGCAGGTCGGTGTGCCGGATGTCGGCCAGCTCCTCCTCGTACATGTTCTGGAGGGTGAAGTCCTTGGCGTCGGTGAAGTGATCGGGGGTGTTGGAGTAGATGTTCGCCAGGTAGTCGGCGAAGGGGCCGACGTAGTGGTAGTGGTTCTCGGCCCACCGGGCGAAGTGGTGCTTCTCGAGCTTGCCCTCGGCCCACGCCTTGCTGAACGATGCGTTCTTCGCCTCGCGTCCCTTGATGGCGTCTTCGAGTGCGGCGCGGAATTCGTCGCGTCCGAGCAGTTCGGTCATGATGATGCCTTTCGATGAGGAGGTCGTGCGGGGGATGCGATCAGGCGTTGATCGCGGAGGTCAGAGCTTCGAATTCGGCGATCATGGCGGCGCCGACCGCCTTGTCCTGCTCGCCGTTGCCGCCGCTGATGCCGACGGCGCCGACGATCTGTCCGTCGTAGACGAGGGGGAAGCCGCCGACGAAGATCGCGAACTTCCCGGGGAGCATGTGGCTGATGCCGAATGCTTCGTTGCCGGGGAGGGCGGGTCCGTTGGGACCCTCGTTGAACAGGTGGGTGGCGCGCTCGTGGCCGGCGGCGGTGAACGCCTTCGCCATGGCGATCTCGACGCCGGTGAGGCGGGCGCCGGGAAGCCGGTGCAGAGCAATGACGTTCGCGCTCTCGTCGCAGACGCAGAGGGTCTGCTTCACGCCGATCTCCTCGGCCTTCGCGCGGCCGGCGGCCAGCAGGGGGAGTGCGTCGTCGAGGGTGATGCGGTGGATTCGATGCATTGGTCTCCACTTTCGAAGTCGGGTCGGAGAGTCGGACGATTCCTGGTCCGCGTCGGGATCCGTGTGCGTCCCGCCGATGCCGCGTCGCTGAAGTGTCGGCGGGTGCCGGAGCGGTGGAGCGGTGTGTCCGGCGTGGCTCATTTCTAACAGGGCCGTGCGCCGATGGGGACGGTCAAGATCACCGTTGTTTTCGGGATTCGGTGTACACAGTGCACATGTGTCTGGGACGCATGACTCTGGTAACTGGTGTAGAAAGTGCACACCGCCACGGTGTCAACGGGTCCACCCCCTCACGGCCCGCCGATGCTCCCGATGGAAGCAGGTCCCCATGGAATCGAGCCCGCGTCTGACAGTCCGAGGACTGCTCGACGAACCGCTCATGGAGGGCGCCCGGGTCGTGGATCGGGAGGCCGATCTCGACCGGGCGCTCACCTGGGTGCTGCCGTTCGGCGAGGTCGTCGGCCGATTCGACGATCTCACCGGTGTCGCCGTGTACATGCGGCCGGAGGCACTGGCCGACAGTGCGCACGCCCTGTCCGCGCTCGCGGCCCGCGACGCGGCGGCACTGGTCGTCGACGGCGCGGTGCCCGCCGGAGTGTCCTGGCCGGCGGGACTGGTGGTGATCGAACTCGACCTGCCCGTCGGATTCGCGGCACTCAACCGGTTGCTCGCGGAGCGGTCGCTGATGCAGGAAGTGCACGTCATGCGCTATTCCGCGCACGTGCACTCGACGCTCGCCGGCCTGCTGCACCGCGGCGCGGGACTGAACCTGCTCGTCAAGGAGGTCTCGGCGCTCGCCCAGCATCCGGCGATCGCGCTCGACGCGCGCGGTCAGGCCGTCGCCTTCCACGGTGTGGATGCCGCTCGGGCGGAAGAGATCTCGGGGATCCTGCACAAGCAGCTGTCGACGGTGACGGCCGCGGATCGTCACGCGCACCACGACACCCGCGTGCTGGAGGAGGTCGTCGGAGGCGCACCCTGGACGTGCACGGCCAGCACCATCCGGCTCGGCAAACGGTTCGAGGGCTGGGTGGTCGTTCTCGCCTCGGGCGCGTCTCCCGGACCGCACGAACTGGCCCAGCACGCGGTCGTCACCGAACAGGCGACGGCGATCATCGGGTCGGAGATGCTGCGGCAACGCAGCGTCGACGAGGCCGAGGAACGGGCCCGCGGCGATTTCGTGCAGGCGCTGGTGCACGGCAGTTTCACCAGCCAGCACGACATGCAGGCCCGCGCCGAGTACCACGACATCGACCTCACCTCGTCGTTCGCGGTCTTCGTCGCGCCCGGTTACGGGGAGAACCCGGCCGGCCCGGGCGGCGACGAATCCGGTGGACTGTTGCGGTTGGCCCGGTACGCCGCCAGCGTCCTGCCCCATCCGTCGGTGCGCTCGTACGTCACGGTGATCGGCGACGTCCTGGTGGTGGTGCGGTCGCTCCGCTACCGCGACCCGCGCGACGTCGAACTCGAGATCGCCGAATACGCCGACGCGGTGTCGCAGGACCTGTCCCGCCGGCGCGTGCGCCCGGTGCCCGTCGCCCACGGCGCTCCGGCCGTCGGCGCGGACCAGATCCGCGAGAGCTACCGGCAGGCCCGTGTGGCACTCGGCATCGGGCAGCGGCTCGGCATGTCGGGTTCGGTGGCGTACCGCGACCTGCGGGGTTACGGCGTGCTCGAGCTGGTCGCCGAGACCGATCGCAGCCGCAGGTTCGTCGGCGACGTGTTCGGGTCGCTCAAGCCCGGCACCGACCTGTACGACACCCTGTCGGCCTATCTCGCGGCCGGCGGGAACGTCAACGCGGCGGCGCGGGAGCTGTCGGTGCACCGCAACACGATGCTGTCGAAGCTGGACCGGATCTCCCGCGCGATGGGGATGGACGTCCGGCTGCCGGAGAACCAGTTCACGGCCTGGCTCGCCGTTCGCCTCGAGCTTCTCGACCGGCTGCGCACCTCGGTCGAGAACGAGATCAACTACCGCTGAGAGCGGTCGACTCGGAGCCGGTCGCGACGTGATCCTCGGGGTCGGCCCCCAGGAACGACGCGGCGAACCCCGCGCACACGACCACGGCGCACACCGCGAAGAGCGGTCCCACCGTCCACGAACCGAGCGCGACGGTCACCCACGCCGCCCCGACGGCCGAGCCGCCGAACCGGATCAGGTTGAACACTCCCAGCCCCGTTCCGCGCTCGCCCGCCGGAGAACGCGTCGAGCCGGCGGCCGCGGGGGTCTGCACGGCGGCGATACCGGCGCCGGTGATCGCGAGGACGGTCGCGACGAGCCACAGGCGCGGTTCGTCCGCCGAGAGGACGACGGCGAGCGCGATCTGACCGACGAGGAGCACCACCAGTCCCGCCCGCAGTATCCGCCGTGCGCCGACGCGGTCGACGGTGCGGCCGACGACCGGTGCGAGGACCGCCATGACCGCGGGCAGCGCGAACAGGATGGCCCCGGCCGTGGCTGTCGACGCGCCCGTCGCGTGCAACCGCAGCGGCACCGCCAGCAGAGCCGCGCCCAGGCAGAACATCTGCGCGAAGGCGGCGGCTGCGCTCCGCGCGAACCTGCTCTCGACCAGCAACCGGACGTCGACGAACGGCACGTCCGCGCGGAGGCAGTGCACGACGAAACCGACCAGTACGACGATCGAGACGGCCAGTGCGATCCCCGCGACGGACGTGGGAACACCCGCTTGTCCGAACATGCTCAGTCCCAGCACGACTCCGGCGGAACCGAGCGTCAGTGCGATCGCACCGGGCACGTCGAGGGTCATCCGGCGTCCGGGGAAGATCGGGATCCAGCGCAGCGTTCCGGCCAGTCCGATCAGTGCAATCGGGATCATCGGGACGAAAACCCATCGCCAACCCCAATGTCCCGCAACGAAACCGCCGAAGGTGGGGCCGATGGCCTGACCGAGTCCGTTCACGGTGGCCCACGCGCTCACCGCGCGTGCGCGTCTGTGCGCGCCGAACAGCCACGCGATCAATCCCATGACCGCGGGAGCGAATGCGGCCGCCGCGACTCCGCCGAGGGCGCGCCAGACCACGAGGATCTCGAGGGTCGGCGCCGTCGCCGCTCCGGCAGCACAGATCGCGGTGCCGAGCAGGGCACCGCAGTAGACGCGACGCCGACCGTATCGGTCACCGATGTACCCTGCAAGGGGCATTGCCGCAGCAAAAGTGAGAAGGAAGCCGACGGCCAGTAGTGCGCCGTCTTCGAGGCTTGCGTCGAAGTCGGAAAGTATCTGTGGCAGTGGGACATTGATGATGTTGTTGCTCAGTGTCCCGACGAGGGTTCCGGCGAGCAGGGCGGACAGGGCCAGGGGAGTGCCCGTATCCGTCTCGGCTGCCGGCGCTGCCGGTGTATCGGTGCGAGTGGTCATCGAACTCTCCGGAACCTCGGGAAACTGCGCGGCACGGTTCGTACCGTCGAACCACTTTCGCACTGCGCTACCGTCGGATGCATCGCCATCGCGGAGTGAAGGTGCACATCGGATCCGGGGGAACCGGTGCAGGGTGCACATTCGACGACGTCGTGAGGGCGGCGCGGGGCGCGCGACACATGTTCGTAGCAATATTTCACATCCGAGCGCCTCGTCGTCACGAAATCGCAAAAGTGGAACACAGTGCACAGCTAGCGTGGCGGGCAATGTGCACCGTTCTCGTTGACCGAGCACGGGCCGTAGCGGAAAGTTCCCCCAATACATCGAGTTCCCATTCACCGTCCACGAACACAGCCCGACTCGTTCCACCCCCCTGTCGAAGGAATCGCCTTGGACGTACAACTCACCGCCGCGCACTGGGTCTACCTGGCCGGCATCCTCGTCATCCTGGCCACCATGGCCCTGCGGAAGAACATCGTCGTTCCTGCAGTCGTCGCAACCTTCCTGACCGCACTGACATTCTCCGGCAGCATCGTCACGGGACTGTCGGCCATCTTCAACGCGAGCCTCGTCGCGGCGAAGGAACTGTTCAACATCTTCCTCATCATCGCGATGGTCACGGCCATGCTCGGCGCGCTGCGCCAGCTCGGCGCCGACCGGATGATGGTCGCGCCGTTCCGGCGGGTCATGCGTGCGGGCACCAGCAGCTTCCTCGTCCTCGCCGCGGTCACCTACGTGATCTCCCTGTTCTTCTGGCCCACCCCGGCCGTGCCCCTCGTCGGCGCGGTGCTCATCCCCGTCGCGATCCGCGCGGGCATGTCCCCGCTGTCGGTGGGCATGGTCATCGCGATCTGCGGTCAGGGCATGGCGCTGTCCTCGGACTACATCATCAAGGTGGCGCCCGGTATCTCCGCATCGGCGGCCGGCGTCGAGGCCGACGCCGTCGCGGACAAGGCCATGGTCCTGTCCCTGATCGTCGGCGGCACGGCCCTGCTGATCACCTACCTCGTGCAGAAGCGGCACTGGCGTGCGCCGTCCCCCGACCTCCTCGTCGAGTGGGAGGCCGAAGCGGACCGCGGCATCGGCGACACCCGTGGCGACGACTCCTCGGGCGGCGGCTCCCGTCCTCCGCGTCGGCCGGAACCCGCCGGTGGCCCCACCGGCGGTGGCGGAGAGCATGCGGCGACGGCCACGGCGGTGCTCGTGGCGCCGTCCGACCCGGTCGCCGACCCCGACGCCGAGGCGGAGAAGGAGCGCCGCGGTACCGCGAAGGCGTTCGCGATGCTCGTGCCGCTCGCCTACCTCGCGTTCATCGTCTACCTGATGCTGGGCAAGTTCACCGAGGTCGTGCCGCCGCTGCAGGGTGGTGACGCCGCCGCGATCGTGGGTGGGATCGCAGCGCTGATCCTCTTCGCTGCCGCAGCGTCGACCGACCGCGGAGGTTTCCTCGAGACCACCTCGGATCACCTCGTCGACGGTCTGGTCTTCGCCTTCAAGGCCATGGGCTGCGTCCTCCCGATCGCCGGCTTCTTCTTCATCGGCAATCCGGAGTTCGCGGGACCGATCCTCGGCATCTCCGCCGACGCCGCAGGCCCGGCGATCCTGTTCGACCTCGTGACCACCGTGCAGGCCAACCTTCCGCAGAACGCCTTCGTCACGTCCTTCGGCATCCTGCTCATCGGCCTCGTCGCCGGACTCGACGGATCCGGATTCAGCGGACTGCCCCTCACCGGTGCGCTGTCGGGTGCTCTCGGCCCGGCCGTCGACGTCGACCCCTCGACGCTCGCGGCGATCGGTCAGATGGGCAACATCTGGGCCGGTGGTGGCGTCATCATCGCGTGGTCCTCGCTGGTCGCGGTGGCCGGTTTCGCCCGGGTGCCCGTGCTCGATCTCGCCCGCAAGTGCTTCCTGCCGGTGATGGCGGGACTGATCCTCTCGACCGTCTTCGCAGTCCTGGTGTTCTGACGAGGGCGCGTGTTCCGACGGAAGCGACCGGGTCCCTGCTTCAGGGGCCCGGTCGTTCCGGCAGGGTCAGGATCCGGTAGCCGAGTTCGTGGAGACGGCGATGCTCGGTCCAGCGTTCCCGGGTCCACGCCGGCTCGGTGTGCGCGGCGATGACGGCCGCGGTGGTGGAGGCGTGCAGGTCGAACTCGAGGTCGCGGCGCAGTTCGGGCAGCTCGCGCGCGTCCGTCGACGCGGCGATCCTCGTGACGGCGTCGCGGACGCGCCCGTCGGCGAAGACGAGGACGCGGCGGTGGGCCCGGGGGAGCACACCCCACAGCACCGCGAGCGCGACGAGGACGCCGACGACGGTCTCGAGGAACCGATCGCGCGCGACCGTCACCAGATCGCCGGGGGCGCCCAAACCACCGAGGACGACGACGAGCGGGGTGATGAAGACCATCGCCAGGCCGTAGTTCCGCACCAGGAACATCTCGGTGCCGGCCATCACCGCGGCCAGCACCGCGACGAGGACGACCCCACCGGGATGGAAGGGCGTCAGAGAGGCCACCAGGACGAGTCCGAGCACGGTGCCGAGGAAGCGGTGCGCCGCCCGGTAGGAGCCGAGGATCCGGTCCGGTCCCTGATGCAGGATCATCGCGGCCGTGATGACCGCCCAGTCGGGGCGTCCGACGCCCAGCGCGATGGCGATCGTCCCGGCGACAGGTCCCGCGACGAGCAGGCGCACGGCGATCGTCGCCGACCGGCTGCGCAGGTGCGCGGCGCGCGCGAGGCGGTACCGCACGGAGGGACGTCGCAGCGGGGTCCGCAGTCGCAGATCGTCCTCGGGAACCGCCTCGTCCCGCGGCCGCTCGTCCAGTGTCTCCGCGCATCGGAGGTGGGCCGCGCGCAGCGTCTGCTCCAGCGGATGCCCCGAGTCGACGAGTCCGGCGTCGTGCAGGCACTGCCAGGCGGCGTGCAGGTCGTGGACCGCGGCGCGGCGATTGCCGGGTGAGTTCTCCTCGAGGACCGCGTCGACGGCGGCGACCGCAGCGGCCACCGCCGTGCGTTCCGGAGTTCGCGGCCGGAACGGGGCGCCGGACAGGGAGACCACGACGGCCGTCCCCGCGCCGATCGCCGTCCAGGCCGAGACCGTCGGGACGGACACTCCCAGCGCGGGGAGAGCGGACGCGATCTCGAGGGACAACAACATCAGGAAGGCGCCGGGCGCACCCATCCGCAGCGCGTCGACGACGAAGGCGCACACCGCGACGGTCGCGGTCATGGCCGCGATGACCAGCAGGTACCACCACGCCGACCCACCCTCGGCCAGCTCGTGGTGGACCACCGACCCTGCGAGGGCACCGATCGTCGCCAGTGTCACGAGCACCGTCCCGATGACGGCGACCGCTCGGGCACGGACGCGATAGGGGCGTTGCTCGCCGTAGACGACGGCGAAGGCGCCGAGTGTGGCGATGGCGGAGACGGCGCCGAATCCGAGGGCGACGCCCACGAGACCGGGTACCGCGACGGTGGCGGCTGCGCGTGCGGCGCCGGGCCACCGGCGTCCCTGCCGCGGAACCGACAGCATCGCGGTCCGCAACGGGGCGGGCGTGGGCAGCGGCAGGTCGACGACCCGATGATCTCCGCTCGCTTCCGCCACGTCGTATCACCTTAGGAACCGGCGGGCCGGCGTTTCCCGTCGGCAGGCGCGCATGAGGCGCAGGTCACTGGGTCGGTCCGTCGAATTTCCCGACGGAATATTCGACGGGTAATTCGTCGGCGTTCGAATTGCGAACGCATCGAATTCGCCGGTGGAAAATGCGTCGACTCGCATATTTCTCGTAAATGGGATAGAAGAGGGGAGCGCCTGTTTCGAAGTCGGGAGAAATTCACCCGGCCCCGTGAAAGGACATTCCATGACACTCAATGTTGTGCTGTTGTTACTGGTACTGGCTGCGGCCTTCGCGTCCGTCGCCGCTCTCCATTCGGCGGACGAGCGCCGCACCCGCCATCCCTGAGTGAATTCGTGACGACGCGGATCCGTCCGCTCACGGAGATATCCGCGTTGCACTGTCCGATCGAGGGGGAGGTCGTGTGCGTTTTCGTCGGGAGAATCGCACACAACCTCCCCCTCGTTCGTCGTGCCCGGGGATGGCGCGAACGGTGGTCCCGGAAGGTCGGGACGGCCGTCCCTTCCACCCGGGACACCGGGCACCGGATCGTTTCTTCCACGACGCGCAGGGCGTCGCACCGATCCGAAGGGACTCTCATGAACACTCTCGGCACCGAGACCGAACCCCTCGCGCCGATCGCCCCCGACCGTCGTGGCCCCGGTTCGCTCTGGGCGTGGACGGGGGCGGTCGCCGGACTCGCCGGCGTCGTGGGCATCCAGGCGAGCATGGCGATGAGCGCGGCGTACAACGAGCGCACCGCCGGCAACGCGGTGGCGATCATGACCGAGTTCGCCGGGCAGCGCACGGCCATGCTCGTCATGCATCTGACGCTGATGGTGTCGACGACGCTGCTGCTCGTCTTCGCTGCCGGACTGCAGCGTCGGCTGCGCGCGGGCACTCCGGAGTTCAGCCTCGTGCCGACGGTCGCGGCATTCGGTCTCGTGCTCACCTCGGTTGCGACCCTCATGGGTACCGGGCTCGACACCGAGTTGCTGTTCGGCCTCGGCAACACCGACCAGATGGTGCCCGAGGTGGCGGTCTTCGCCTCGCACTGGATGGGCACCATCCCGTGGCTGTGGGTCGGTGCCGGCGTCAGCGGCGTCGCGGTCGCGGTGGCGGCCCTGCGTCACCGCGCGGCGCCCCGGTGGATCGGTTGGGCGAGCATCGTTCTCGGCGGCCTGACGCTGCTCCTCGGCATCTCCCCGCTGCAGTACATGGCGGGTTTCACCGGCCCGGTGTGGGTGTTGGTGGCCGGAGTCGGATTCGCCCTCGCGGACCGGCGTGCACGTTAGTGCCACTGCGAGCGGCCCAGCGGCGTATACCGGCCGCATCGAGGACACAGTGGTGCATACTCACCGCACCATGAAGGACACAGTCGCGGCGAACGGATCGGCGGGTACCGGGGCACCGGTACCCGCCGCCGTCGTGGCCGTCGCCTCCTGGCTGCTCGCCGTCGCGGCCGTCGTCGTGTTCGTCGCGGCCCGGCCCGCGCTCGATTCCGACCAGCTGTTCCTCCTCGTCGACGTCGTCGGAGCCGCCGTCTACGGGACGGTCGCCGGGGTGATCCTCGCCCGCCGGGTCCACGCCGTGCCGATCCTGCTGGCCGTCGCGTCGATCGGCGTCGGTGTGGCAGCGGTGTCCTACAGCTGGACCCAGCTCGCCCTCGTCCGCCCCGAACTGCCCGTCGGATTCCTCGGTCCGCTGCAGAACACCACCTGGATCCCCGGGACGCTCGCGTTGTTCCTGGTGGTGCCGTGGCTCGTCCGCGACCGCCCGGCCGATCCCGTGGTGCGGGCCGGGATCGGCATCGGCGTCCTGACGATCGCCTGGTTCTTCTGGGCGCGCACCTTCACCGATATCGCCGACATCTGGTTCGTCGGACCCGTTGTGGCCGTGGGCTTCCTGACCGCGGGGCACGTCGAGTGGCGTCGCCGCCACGCTCCGGCCGGCGAACGATCCGGGACGGGATGGCTCGCGCTCGGCAGTGCCCTGATGACGGCCTCGTACATCCCGATGGCAGTCCCGGACGTGCCGTGGATGCTCACACCGCTGCTCCACCTTGCGACGCAGGCCTTCTATCCGGTCGCGATCCTCGCCGTCGTGCTGCGCCAACGACTCTGGGGTATCGACCTCGCCGTCGGTCGTGCCGCGCTCGCCGGCAGTCTCACCGCCGTGCTCGTCACCTGCTATCTCGCGGTGACGGTCGCGGTGTCGCTGGTGCTCCCGAACGAGTCGGTCTTCGCCCAGGCGGTCGCCGCCACCGCCGTCGCCCTGGCCGTGCAACCGGTGCGGATGTGGCTCGGCCGGAAGGTGCACCGCCTCGTCTACGGTGACGGCGTCGACCCGGCACGCGCCGTCCGGATCCTCGGGCGGCACTTCGCCGGTGCCGATTCCCCCGACCTGCTGCTGGGCGAACTCGCCGCCGGCATCGGTACCGCACTGCGCCTCGAATCGGTCGAGGTGCGCCGCGGCAGCGACGTGATCGCACGCTGGGGGACCGCGACCGGACCCGTCGAGGAGGTGCCGGTCGGTTCCGGTGACGCCACACTCGCCGTCACCGCACCCCCGGGCGAATCGCTCGGGACACGCAGCCGGCGGGCGCTCACCGAACTCGCGACCGTCGTCGACGCCGGTCTCGTCGTCCTGCGGTCTGCGGAGGACCTCGAAGACGCACGTCGCCGCCTCACCGAGGTGAGACTCGAGGAACGCCGCACCATCCGCCGTGAACTGCACGACGGTCTCGGCCCGTCGCTCGCCGGGGTGCGGCTCGGCCTGCAGGGCGCACGCAATCTCGTCGCCACCGACCCGGAAGCCGCGGCCGGACTCGTCGACGAACTGCTCCGCGAACTCGACCGGCAGGTCGACGGTGTCCGCGAACTGTCGCGCAGTCTGCTGCCCCCGGTCCTCGACGAACTCGGCCTCACCGCCGCACTCGACGAACTCGTGATCACCCACGCCCGCGCGGGATTCCGCGTCGACCTGCAGTCCGACCTCCCCGCCGGGATGTCCGGGCCGATCGCGTGGGCCGCCTACGGCATCGCCTCCGAGGCGATCATCAACGCACGACGGCACTCCGGCGCCGACGAATGCACGGTGCGGGTCGCGGCGGAGGGCGACCTGCTGGTCCTCGACATCGTCGACGACGGACGAGGGCTCGCGACCGACGCGCGTGTCGGTGTGGGGACGCAGAGCATGCGGGAACGGGCCCGGGAGGTCGGCGGAACGGTGGGCATCGAACCCGGCGACCCGCGCGGTGTCGTGGTGCGGGCACGGCTACCCTGGTCCGAATCATGAGCGACAACGGAGCGATACGCGTTGCGGTCGTCGACGACCATCCCGTCTTCCGCCTCGGTATGGCGGCCCTGCTGGGCACCCTCGGCGGGATCGACGTCGTGTGCCAGGCGAGTTCGGTGGGGGAGGCGCTCGAGGTCGTGACCACCGACGTCGACGTCGTGCTCATGGACATCGAACTCGGCGACGGATCGGGGATCGACGCGACCCGCAGCATCCTCCGGAAGTCGCCGGGCACCCGGATCCTGATGGTCACCATGCACGAGGACGAGGACATCCTCGTCGCATCGATCCGTGCCGGTGCGTCGGGTTATCTCGTCAAGGGGGCCGATCCGTCAGGGGTCGAACGGGCGATCCGGGCCGTGGCCGACGGCGAGATGATCGTCGGTGCGGCGGTCGCGGCGAAAGCCCTTGCGGCGGTCGCGACCTCCCGCAACACCTCGGCGGCCTTCCCGGACCTGACCGAACGGGAGCGGGAGATCCTCGATCTCGTGGCCCGCGGACTGGACAACACCGCGATCTCCCGTCGGCTCGTGCTCAGCCAGAA
Source organism: Rhodococcus sp. S3 (assembly GCF_058211795.1). Taxonomy (NCBI): domain Bacteria; kingdom Bacillati; phylum Actinomycetota; class Actinomycetes; order Mycobacteriales; family Nocardiaceae; genus Rhodococcus; species Rhodococcus sp. S3. The sequence goes on from NZ_CM177074.1 coordinate 350,245, forward strand.
GACGGTGCGCAACCACGTGTCGAACATCCTCGGCAAGATCGGTGCCGCCGACCGGGCGAGCGCGATCGTGCGTGCGCGAGAAGCAGGCCTGGGCGTCGACTGACCTGCTGCTCAGGGAGTGACGGTCGTGACGAAGGACATCCGGTCGCCGCGGTAGAGCGACCGGCGGTGCTCGATCGGCACGTCGTTCTCGTCGTAGGAGATCCGCTCGAGCAGCAGCATAGGGGTGCGCGTGTCGGCGTCGAGCAGCGCCGCCTCGCGCGCATCCGGCAGCGTGGTCTCGATCCGCTCGACCGCCCGCGCGAAGGTGATCCCGTACGAACGGATCGCGGCGTACAGCGACGACGACGGATCCAGCGTCCGGCGCAGCTCCGGAAAGCGGTGTGCGGGAAGGCGCGTGCGTTCGAGCCCGACATGCACGCCGTCGGTGAGCAGGACACGTTCGAGTTCGAGGACGGGATCGCCGGGTTCGAGACCGAGACGGCAGGCCAACTCGTCGTCGGCGACGAGATCGGTCCACGCGACGAGCACACGCCCGGCGCTGCGCCCTTCGAGCAGGGCGGCCTCGGTGTAGGAACCGATGACGAGAGGCTGGACGACCTTCGGTCCGGCGACGACGGTGCTGCGGCCCCGCCGTTCGATGCGACCGTCGACGAGCAGTTCCCGAAGTGCCTGACGGACGGTTTCGCGGGCGACGTCGAATCGTGTGGCGAGATCGCGTTCGGAAGGGACCTGATCTCCCACGCTGAGCTGGTCGAGGAGGCACTCCACCTGGCGGCGCACGATCTGGTGCTTGAGGGTGCGCGCTTCGCGAACGACGGTGGCCACACATCCAGCGTAACCGAATTCCGGTCTACACCAACTGTTTCACCGGGAGTTCGACGAACCGGCCCTAACCCTGCGGTCCCGCGAGCTGTGGGAGGACCTCGGCGCCCGCGTTCCCGACGTCGGTTTCCGCGCGAACGGTTCGCTGACGCTGCCGCGCACCGCCGCCGAGATCGCCGTCGCGGAGGAAGCGGTCGCACGCGACGACGCGCAACGACGGGGATTCGCCCTGCTCGATGCGGACGAGACGCGCCGCCGTAACCCCGCGCTACGCGGTAACTTCCTCGCGGCACTGCACTGCAGCACGGACGCTGCCGTCGAATCCCGCATCGCGCTCCCGGCGATCCGGCAACATCTCGCCATCTCGGGCCGCTACCGGTTCCTGCTGTCCACAGAGGCCCGGGACGTCTCCCGCACGGCCCGCGGGACCGTGCAGTGCGCGACGACCACGGCACCGTGCACGAGACCGACCTCGTTCTCGTCTGTCCCGGCGCGACACTCGGTGGCCTCGCCCGCGACCTGCCATTGCGCAGGGTCCGGCTGCAGATGATGCAGACCGCACCGCTCGGCGAAGACCTCACCACGTCGATCGCCGACGGCGACAGCCTGCGCTACTACCCGGGATTCGCCGGTACCGCCCTCGACGAGCTCACCGCCTCCGAGGAGCAACGACCCGTCGCCGCGCAGCATCGCATGCAGTTGCTGTGCGTCCAGCGTCTGCACGTCGGCCTCACCATCGGCGACACCCACGCCTACGACGAACCGTTCGACTTCGACGTCGACGAAGAACCCTACGACCACCTCGTCGCAGTGACCGAGGAGTTCCTCGGCCGCCGACTGCCGCGCGTCGTCCGGCGCTGGGCCGGTGTGTACAGCCAGTGCATCGACCCCACGCGCTCGTGCACCGCGCGAAGGCCGACGAAGACGTATGGGTCGTCGCCGGCCCGGGTGGCCGCGGTATGACCCTCGGCCTCTATCTCGGCGAGGAGACCGCCGACCTGCTCGGCCTCTGACATCCCGGAACCGGACGCCCCGATTCGTCGACCAGGGCGACGTCGCCGCCGCCCCCGGCACGGGCACCGGCAAGGCGATCACGCAGCTGCGTGAGGCCGGCGTGAAAGTCGTACTCACCACAGGATTCAGCCGATCCACCCAGGTCAGGCTGCTCGATGTACTCGGATGGCACGACCTCGCCGACCTCGCTCTCACACCCGCCGACGCCGGTCGCGGATGCCCCTACCCCGACATGATCCTCACCGCCCTGCTGCGCACGGGTACCGACGACGTCCGTGACGTGGTCGTTGTCGGTGACACAGCAGGAGACATTCTGTCGTCCCGGCGCGCTCACCGAACAAGGCTTCCCGAAACCCTCACGCTCGGACACGAAGGGGTAGGGGGCGTCGCTGCCGGTCCGCACGCCTCTGCGGCGGTGGGGGAGCGGATCGTGTGGAGCGTGACGTGCGCGTGCCACGACTGCGACCGGTGCCGATCCGGGCGCACGGCCAAGTGCCGGTCGGTGACGAAGGTCGGCCACGAACCGTTCACCGGCCCGTGGCCACTGTCGGGTACCTACTCCGAGTACATCGTGCTACCCGCGGGCGTGACGACCGTGCCCGTCCCGGCCGCGGTGCCCGACGTCGTCGCAGCTCCGGCCTCGTGTGCGACCGCGACGGCTGTCGCGGTGGTTGAGACGGCCGGCGATCTCGACGGCCGCAGGGTCGTGGTGTGCGGTGCCGGGATGCTCGGCGTCACGGCGGTCGCCATGTGTGCCGAAGCCGGCGCCGACGTCATGATCATGGACACCGACCCGCAGCACGCGGCACGCGCCGACCGGTTCGGCGCGGTTCTCGACGACGGTGGTCCTGCCGATATCGCTCTCGACTTCTCGGGTTCGGCGGATGCGATCGCGTCGCTGGTGTCCGCCTCGATGTGGGCGGGCGCCTCGTGCTCGCGGGCTCGTCGGCACCCCCGTCCCCCTCGATGCGCTGCGGGAAGTCCTGTATGCGGCGCCGCGCCTGCGGGCGGCGGTGGTCCCGTAAGGGGTTTGCGGACGTTCGGTTCGGTCACGGACACCGATCGCTTCGGTCCTTACCGCCGAGGGCCGTCCGCTTCTACCGTGGGGGAGGTTGGGCACGGCGGCCCTCTGCAGGGCCGTGGGTGCCGTCGCTCCGCAAGCACGGGAAGGAACCTGCGCACTGTGACCACCGAGGCATTCATCTATGAAGCCATCCGAACACCACGCGGCCGAGGCAAGAAGACGGGCTCTTTGCACTCCGTCAAGCCGATCTCCCTGGTTACGGGCCTGATCGACGAGCTGCGTGTTCGATTCCCCGATCTCGACGAGAACCGTATCTCCGACCTGATCCTCGGTGTCGTCAGCCCCGTCGGCGATCAGGGTGCCGACATCGCCCGCACCGCGGTCACCATCGCGAACCTGCCGGTCACCACCGGCGGCGTCCAGATCAACCGCTTCTGCGCGTCGGGCCTCGAGGCCGTCAACATGGCTGCGCAGAAGGTCCGCTCGGGCTGGGACGAGCTCGTCCTCGCCGGTGGCGTCGAGTCGATGTCCCGCGTGCCCATGGGCTCCGACGGTGGCGCGTGGATGCTCGATCCCGCCACCAACTACGACAGCTACCTGGTTCCCCAGGGCATCTCCGCCGACCTCATCGCGACCATCGAGGGCTTCACCCGCGAGGACGTCGACGCCTACGCACTGCGTTCGCAGCAGCTCGCGGCGGCAGCCTGGTCCGGCGGCTACTTCTCCAAGTCGGTCGTCCCGGTCAAGGACCAGAACGGCCTGACCATCCTCGACCAGGACGAGCACATGCGTCCGGACACGACCCTCGAGGGTCTGGCCAAGCTGCAGCCGTCGTTCGCGACCATCGGTGAGATGGGCGGCTTCGACGCCGTGGCGCAGCAGAGGTACCACTTCGTCGAGAAGATCAACCACGTCCACCACGGCGGCAACAGCTCGGGCATCGTCGACGGCGCGGCACTCGTGCTCGTCGGTTCCGAGCAGGCCGGCAAGGACCTCGGCCTGACCCCGCGTGCCCGCGTCGTCGCCACGGCCACCTCCGGTGCCGACTCGACGATCATGCTCACCGGCCCCACGCCGGCCGCGCACAAGGTTCTCGCCGCGGCGGGCCTGACGGTCGACGACATCGACCTGTTCGAGATCAACGAGGCCTTCGCCTCGGTCGTCCTGAAGTTCCAGAAGGATCTGAACATCCCGGACGAGAAGCTCAACGTCAACGGCGGCGCCATCGCGATGGGCCACCCGCTCGGCGCCACCGGCGCCATGATCACCGGCACCATGATCGACGAGCTCGAGCGCCGCGGAGCCAAGCGCGCCCTCGTCACCCTGTGCATCGGTGGCGGCATGGGTGTGGCCACCATCATCGAGCGCGTCTGACACCGGAAGGAATTCGAACAACAGTGAGCGACAACATGATTTCCTGGGAGAAGGACGCCGACGGCATCGTCGTGCTGACCCTTGACGACCCCAACCAGGGCGCCAACACGATGAACGAGCTGTACAAGGCGTCGATGAAGGCCACCGTCGACCGCCTGTACGAGGAGCAGGACTCCATCACCGGTGTGGTGATCACCTCCGCGAAGAAGACCTTCTTCGCCGGCGGTGACCTGCGCAACATCATCGCGATCGGCCCCGACGACGCGCAGGCCGCGTTCGACGAGGTCCAGGGCATCAAGGCCGACCTGCGTCGCCTCGAGACCCTCGGTAAGCCCGTCGTCGCCGCCATCAACGGCGCGGCCCTCGGTGGCGGTCTCGAGATCGCCCTCGCGACGCACCACCGCATCGCCGCCGACGTCAAGGGTGTCCAGATCGGCCTGCCCGAGGCGAGCCTCGGCCTGCTCCCCGGTGGCGGTGGCATCACCCGCACCGTGCGCCTCCTCGGCATCCAGACCGCTCTGCTCTCGGTACTGTTGCAGGGCAACAAGTACAACGCTGTCAAGGCCAAGGAGATCGGCCTGGTCCACGAGGTCGTGGGCAGCGTCGAGGAGCTCGTCCCGGCCGCCAAGGAATGGATCAAGGCCAATCCCGAGGGTGGCGTCCAGCCGTGGGATGTCAAGGGCTACAAGATCCCCGGTGGCACCCCGTCCAGCCCGGCCTTCGCCGCGAACCTCCCGGCCTTCCCCGCGAACCTGCGCAAGCAGATCAAGGGCGCCCCGATGCCGGCTCCGCGCGCCATCATGGCCGCCGCCGTCGAGGGCTCCCAGGTCGACTTCGACAACGCCTCGACCATCGAGTCGCGGTACTTCGTCGAGCTCGCCACCGGCCAGGTCGCGAAGAACATGATCCAGGCGTTCTTCTTCGACATGCAGTCCATCAACTCGGGCGCTTCGCGTCCGAAGGACGTGCCGAAGCGTGAGATCAAGAAGGTCGGCGTTCTCGGCGCCGGCATGATGGGCGCCGGTATCGCATACGTCTCCGCCCGCGCCGGTTTCGAGGTCGTCCTCAAGGACGTCACCCTCGAGGCCGCCGAGCGTGGCAAGAACTACTCGGAGAAGATCGAGGCCAAGGCACTCTCGCGTGGCAAGACCACCGAGGAGAAGTCGAAGGCTCTCCTCGACCGCATCACGCCGACCGCCGACGCGGCCGACTTCGCCGGTGTCGACTTCGTCATCGAGGCCGTCTTCGAGAACACCGAGCTCAAGCACAAGGTCTTCCAGGAGATCGAGGACATCGTCGATCCCGACGCGCTGCTCGGCTCGAACACCTCGACGCTGCCGATCACCGGTCTCGCGACCGGCGTCAAGCGTCCCGAGGACTTCATCGGTATCCACTTCTTCTCGCCGGTCGACAAGATGCCGCTGGTCGAGATCATCAAGGGTGAGAAGACCTCCGACGAGGCCCTGGCCCGCGTGTTCGACTACACGCTCGCGATCCGCAAGACCCCGATCGTCGTCAACGACAGCCGCGGCTTCTTCACCTCGCGCGTGATCGGCACGTTCGTCAACGAGGCCATCGCCATGCTCGGCGAGGGCATCGAGCCCGCGACCATCGAGCAGGCCGGTTCGCAGGCGGGCTACCCGGCTCCGCCGCTGCAGCTGACCGACGAGCTGAACATGAAGCTCATGCAGAAGATCGCGAAGGAGACCGAGGAGGCTGCCAAGCAGGGCGACACCAAGCTCGGCACCACGCGGCATCCCGCGCTCGACGTCGTCGACTGGATGATCGAGCAGGGCCGTCCGGGCCGCCTCGAGAAGGCCGGTTTCTACGAGTACGACGAGAACGGCAAGCGCCTGGGCATCTGGCAGGGCGTGCGCGATCACTACAAGACCGAGGCGACGCTCGACGTGCCGCTGCAGGATCTGATCGACCGCATGCTCTTCGCCGAGGCGATCGAGACCCAGAAGTGCTTCGACGAGGGTGTTCTCGAGACCACCGCCGACGCCAACATCGGCTCGATCCTCGGCATCGGCTTCCCGGCCTGGACCGGTGGTGTCGCTCAGTACATCGTCGGCTACCCGGGTGGCAAGGAAGGCTTCGTCAAGCGCGCCGAGGAGCTCGCGGCCAAGTACGGCGAGCGCTTCACCCCGCCGGCATCGCTGCGTAGCTGACACCCACGGTTCGACGAAGGGCTCCCGACGCATCCTGCGTCGGGAGCCCTTCCCGTTCGGCTGGTGAGAGCAGCTCGTCCTCTAGGCGACCCACCAGGGGCGCAGAGGAACTGCGGGAGCCTTGTCCTTGGCGAGCTTGACGCCGAGCACCTGGTGCAACTGCACGACATTGCGTTCGAAACCGAGACGGGAGCCGGCCATGTACAGCCCCCACAACCGGGCGGTGCCCTCACCGACTTCGGCGACGCAGGCATCCCAGTGCTTCTCGAGGTATTCGCACCAGCCCTTCAACGTCAGGGCGTAGTGCTCCCGGAGGTTCTCCTCGTGCACGACTTCGAAACCGACGTCCTGGGCTTCGGTGATGATCCGGCCGGAACCGGTGAGCTCCCCGTCGGGGAAGACATACCGGTCGATGAAGCCCCCGGCCTTGACCCGGCCTCGGTTCGTCGGACGGGTGATGCAGTGGTTGAGCAGCAGACCACCGTCGCGGAGCTTGTCGTGCAGGAAGCCGAAATAGGCGGGATAGTTGGCGACACCGATGTGTTCGGTCAATCCGATCGACGAGATCGCGTCGAACCCCCCTTCGGGCACGTCGCGATAGTCCGAATGCCGGATCTCGGCCAGATCGCTCAGGCCTTCCTCGACGATGGCCTTCTGCGCCCATTCCGCCTGCTCTCGTGAGAGCGTCACGCCGAGCGCCTTCACGCCGCGCCGTGCGGCATAGCGCACCATCCCGCCCCAGCCGCAGCCGATGTCGAGCAGCCGATCGCCCGGCCGCAGCCGCAACTTCTCGAACACCAGGCGGTACTTGTTCTCCTGGGCGTCTTCGAGGCTCTGGCTCTCGGAGTCGAAGACCGCACAGGTGTACGTCATCGACGGTCCGAGCACGTACTCGTAGAACTCGTTCGACACGTCGTAGTGGTGGTGGATGACCTCGGCGTCGCGCGCCTTCGAGTGCCTCAGACCTTCGGCGATCCGGCGCCAGCGCGGCAGATGCTCCTGCGGCGGCGGCGCGATCGGCTTGAGGAGTTCGGTCCCGAGCGACCGTGCGATGTGGGCGAGTACGCGGGCCGGTGGGCGTTCGAAGTGGAGGTCGCGGAGCGCCGCGAGGAGCGCGTACGGGTTGCCCGGGTGTACTCCGTCGGTCTGCAGGTCGCCCGAGATGTACGCCCGCGCCATGCCGAGATCGCCGGGAGCCGTCGCGATGTACGTCGCCCCCTTCGGGGTGGCGAGATGCAGTCCGTAAGGGGAAGTCTCGGGACCGGCGGACGAACCGTCGTATGCGGTGAACCTCAACGGCATCTCGCCACCGGTGACGATCTCGACGATCTGTGCGAGCGTGAGCTTTTCCTCGGCGGACCGGGTCCGCTCGGTCTTCAACAGGGTCATTTGCGTTGCACCGCCTTCGAGAAGAGGTCCAGTAGACGGGACCGCGGGTCGTATTTCTTCTTCAGCTCGGGGTACGTGCCCCCGCCGTAGTACAACTTCTCGAATTCGTCCCGGGAATAGAACGAATCCGAGTAGAGCGACTTGTGTCCGTCGAGTTCGGCGACCTTCTGCTCGATCAGCCGGTTGGCTGCGCCATCCTCGGCGCCGGGCACGACGGGAACCGACGACCAGAACCCGACGTTGACGTAGGTGCGTTTGGGTTCGAGCGGATACAGCGGCCACGGCCGCTCGGCATCCCACGACGCGGCGTGCCGTCCGTCCGATGACGATCCTGTGTCGCGCAACTTCAAGGGGCACAACCAGATCGGCTCGATCGGAATCTCCTCGAGAAACCACTCGACGAATTCCTGCGTCCGTTCGAGCGGCACCTCGATGTCCTGCACGACCCGCTCGCGGGGCGGATTGCCCTTGCGTGCCTCGAGGCGATCGGCCACCGAGTACTTGTGGTCGAGGGCGATGAGTTTCCAGTAGAAGCTGCTGCGCAGCAGCCGTTTCGGCCATATACGGCGGATCCGGGGATTCTGTGCGCCGAACGCCCGGGAGCACCAGAACCAATCGGTGTCCCAGCGCCAGAGATAGTCGCGGATCGTGAGCCGGTCGTGCTTGGGATGATTGACCGAGACGTGCTGGATCGACCGGTAGTAGATGTCCTGCCCGGTGTAATCGCTGACGGGGCCCGGCTCGTCGGTCTGCGTGCCGAGCGTCAGGTAGCTCTCGGTCGCGGAGAAGACGACACCATCGAGGTAGTCGACCGGCGTGCCGTCCCAGGTCCGCTCGTCGACGATCCGCGCGAGAGTGGACTGCAGATCGGCGATCGTGTCGAATCGCAGGTGACGCAGTGCGACGAAACGCTTCACCGGTTCGAGTTCGATGCGCAGGCGCGTGGCGTATCCGAGCGAACCGTACGAGTTGGGGAAGCCGTGGAACAGGTCGGCGTGCTCACCCTCGGGGCGGGCCGTGACGATCTCGCCGGACCCGGTGAGGATGTCCATCTCGAGCACCGACTCGTGGGGGAGACCGTTGCGGAAGGACGTCGACTCGATGCCGAGCCCGGTGACGGCGCCGCCGAGCGTGATGGTCTTCAGTTGCGGGACGACCAACGGTGCCAGGCCGTAGGGCAGCGTCGCGTCGACGAGGTCCTCGTAGGTGCACATGCCGGCGACGTCGGCGGTGCGGGCCTGCGGGTCGACGGAGATGACACCGCCGAGGCCGGAGACGTCGAGCCCCGGCGCGTTCACCGCGGCGCGTGCTCGAAAGAGGTTCGACGTCTTCTTCGCGAGTCGCACGGGCGCGTCGGCCGGAATCGCGCTGTACGAGCGCAGCAGGCGGTCGACACCCTGACGGTGTACCGCCTCCCCGTACGGGACCTTCACACCTGACGATCTCGGCATCTGCATTCGACTCCTTCGGAGCGGCGCATCAGTGGGCACGTCCACAATAGACCCGGCGGTCGCATCCGTCCCGGAACGCGCAGGGCAGGATGGATGCTGTCGTCACAGGCACATTCGAGCCCGCATCAGCACGGAAGAAGCAGAAGGAGTCGTTCATGGCACAGGTCAGCGCAAGTAGTTCGATCCAGTTGGCGGCAGCTCCCGAGGCGGTGCTCACCGCCCTGGCCGACTACGAGACCGTGCGTCCGCGCATCCTCACCGAGCACTACCGCGACTACCGCGTGATCTCCGGCGGCCGCGGTGACGGCACCGTCGTGCACTGGATCCTCCAGGCCACGGAGAAGCGTCAGCGCGACGTGCAGGCCACCGTGTCGGTGAAGGGCAGTACCGTCACGGAGACGGACGCGAACTCGACGCTCGTGACGACCTACAGCGTCGTGCCGAACGGGACGGGTTCGACGGTCGTCGTGCTCACTCAGTGGAAGGGTGCCGGAGGCGTCAAGGGCTTCTTCGAGAAGACGTTCGCGCCGCTCGGCCTGAAGAAGATCCAGCAGCAGGTGCTCGAGAACCTGAAGAAGGAAGTCGACTGAGCCCGGTTCCGTCGACCTCGGCGTCTGTGCCGACCCCGATGCGCGGCGACTAGGCTGGCATCACAAACGTGCAGAAAGGACGTGCCGTGCAACCCGGTGGTGGAATGCCCGACATGCAGCAACTCCTCGCTCAGGCCCAGCAGATGCAGCAGCAGCTCGCCGCTGCGCAGAACGAGATGGCGCAGGCGGAGGTCACCGGCCAGGCCGGCGGTGGCCTCGTGACGGCGACGGTGAAGGGCACGGGCGAGGTCGTGTCCGTGAAGATCGATCCGAAGGTCGTCGACCCCGAGGACGTCGAGACCCTGCAGGATCTCGTGGTCGGTGCGATCGCCGACGCCTCGGCGAAGGCCCAGGAGATCGCGGCCGAGAAACTCGGTCCGCTCGCGGGTGGGCTCGGCGGCGGAATCCCCGGCCTGCCCGGTTTCTAGAGGTCGGCGTTGTACGAAGGACCGGTACAGGACCTCATCGACGAGCTGGGCAAGCTTCCGGGCGTCGGTCCGAAGAGTGCCCAGCGCATCGCGTTCCACCTGCTCTCGGTCGAGCCGCCCGAGATCGACCGCCTGCAGGCGGCGCTGCAGCGGATCCGCGACGGCGTGCAGTTCTGCGAGGTCTGCGGAACGGTCTCCGACCAGCAGCGTTGCCGGATCTGCTCCGATCCTCGCCGCGACCGCACGGTGATCTGCGTGGTCGAGGAACCGAAGGACGTGCAGGCGATCGAACGCACCCGTGAGTTCCGGGGGCGCTATCACGTCCTCGGCGGTGCGCTCGACCCGCTCAACGGCGTCGGTCCCGACCAGCTGCACATCCGCGAACTGCTCACCCGGATCGGCAACCAGGAGGACGGCGTCGACGTCTCCGAGGTGATCATCGCGACCGACCCCAACACGGAGGGCGAGGCGACGGCCACCTATCTGGTGCGCATGCTGCGCGACTTCCCGGGGTTGAGCGTCACCCGCCTCGCGTCGGGTCTGCCGATGGGTGGCGACCTCGAGTTCGCCGACGAACTGACGCTCGGACGAGCGTTGTCGGGGAGGCGGGCGATGTGACCGTGCGCAGCACGGAGGCATCGCATCGGGGTGGGCCCGAGAAGCGTCGCCGGACTTCCGACGAGACCCGGAAGCTGATCATCGACGCTGCCGGGAAGGCGTTCGCGACGCGCCCCTACCGCGACATCACGCTCAAGGACATCGCGGAGGAAGCGGGGGTCAGCGCACCGCTGATCATCAAGTACTTCGGCTCGAAGGAGCAGTTGTACGAGGAGCTCGTCGACTTCCAGTACGGCGCGCAGGTGCTGTTCGACGGGCCGCTCGAGAGCCTGGGGGAGCGGATGGTCGCGATGCTCGCCCGCCCGCTCGAGCCGTACAAGCCGTTGTCGATGAACATCCTGTTCATGAGCGGGGGCAGCGAGGAGAGCAACCGCATGCTCCGCGACAACTACTCCGCGCAGATGGTCGACGCGCTCGCCGCGCGGCTGCCGGGGCCGGATGCCCGGCTCCGGGCCGAGCTCGCGATGTCGGCGGTGATGGGGTTGGCGATCATGCGTCGTCGCATGATGCAGGAGCGCGCGACCGGCACGGTCGAGGAAGTCGTGGCCGTGTACGCGCCGCTGGTCCAGCGGTTGCTCGACGGAAACGGTTCTTAGCGGCACGAATGACCTTGGTCACTCCTCTTGAGGGTAAATAGCCGTTCACCTAATGTGGTGAACGGCTATTTACCTGTTTGTCGATGAGGGGGTGTCGTTGTCGATCTCGCTCCCCCTGCGCCTGCACGTGGCGGGTAGGTCCGTCTCAGCGCCGACGCGCTCGGCGTCCGCAGCGAAGAAGGCGAGCAGACCGGCGGAGAAGAAGACGCGCGACCTGCGGCATCTCGTCTTCCCGGTTCTCGCGGTCGGTGCCGTCTTCCAGGCCATCATGCAGACCGTCATGGTCCCGCTCCTGCCGAGCATGCCGGGCTTCACCGGTGCCGGAACCACCGCCGTGTCGTGGCTGGTGACGAGCACCCTGCTGGTCGGTGCGGTGATGACGCCCATCTTCGGCCGTCTCGCCGACATGATCGGCAAGAAGCGGATGCTGCTCATCGCGTTCTCGCTCATGACCCTCGGCTCGCTGATCTGCGCGTTGACCTCCGACATCGGACTGCTCATCCTCGCCCGTGGCCTGCAGGGCGCCGGCGCGGCAGTGCTGCCGATCGGCATGGCGATCCTCCGCGAGGTCCTGCCCCGTGAGCACGTGGAGCGCTCGATCGCGATGCTCAGCTCCACCCTCGGCATCGGCACCGCGGTCGGCATCCCGTTCGCGGCCGCCATCGTCCAGTTCGCCGACTGGCACCTGCTCTTCTGGATCACCGCCGCCATCGGTGCCGGTGTCGCCCTCGCGGCGTGGATCGTCATCCCGGAATCCGACACCCGCACCGGTGGTCGCTTCGACGCCGTGGGCGCCGCCGGCCTGTCCGCCGCGCTGGTGTGCCTGCTCGTGCCCATCACCCAGGGCAGCACGTGGGGCTGGACGAGCCCCGCGGTGCTGCTCTCGTTCGCCGCGTCGGTGCTGCTGTTCGTGCTCTGGGGCGTGCAGCAGTTGCGCAACCGCAATCCGCTCGTCGACCTGCGTGTCTCGGCCCGCCGGTCCGTCCTCGCGCCGCACCTGTCGGCACTGCTCGTCGGGTTCGCCTTCTACGGCAACACCCTCATCACCACGCAGCTGCTGCAGGCGCCGTCGGCGCACGGAGCCGGATACGACCTGACCATCCTCCAGGCCGCGGCCTGTCAGCTGGCCGCGAGCTTCGCGATGATGATCTTCGCGATCGTGGCCTCCCGGATCACCGAACGTTTCGGACCCAAGATCACGATCATGACCGGAGCGGTCTTCCTGCTCGCCGGCTACAGCGTCCACGCGGTGCCCGGCAAGCCGCTGTGGCTCGTCGTCGCCGCCATCTTCGTCGCGGCCATCGGCACGTCGCTCGTGTACTGCACGCTGCCGGTGCTCCTGCTCGGCGCGGTGCCGCTGTCGCAGAACGCCGCGGCGAACGGCGTCAACGTCCTGCTCCGCACTGTGGGCAGTACCGTCTGCAGCGCGGTCGTCGCCTCGGTGCTCGCGGCTCACACCCTCGGCGGCGGGCTCGGCATCGGCACGGCGGGCTTCGTGATCGCCTATCTCGTGTGCGCCGGCTGCGCCGTCGTCGTCTTCGTCTCGGGGTTCGCGCTCCCGTCGAAGCAGGCCCTGCGGCCCGTCGAGAACTGAGCCCGGTCCGCTCCTCCCCGAACAGTTACGGCCCCGCACCCGGTGTGAAACCGGAATGCGGGGCCGCCCTCCTGTCCCCCAGGTCTATCGGTGCGTCAGTGTTCGACGCCCAGATCGTTCGGACGGTAACCGAGGGGGTAACCCGGATACGTCCGGTTGGTGGCATTGCCCGCCGACAGCGACACGCGTCGCTTCGGCAGTCGCCGCACGAACGCCGACCGAGCCCGCAGCGCGCCCTCGACGATCTCCGTCAGCTGCGGTGAGCTCTTCGGGAAACCGAACGCCGACGCCATGCGGTCGTCGATCAGTGCGAAGACGACCTTCTCGATGCCCTTGTTCAGCACCTTCGGGTACCACGACTGGAACAGGCGCAACGTGTAGGTGCCGATGGCGTGGTTGTCGTCGCTGTAGGTGAACTTCTCACGCTCGTATTCGAGCTTGAACCGGTGGAACTCCTGGAACGACTCCGGGATGTCCTTGATGCCCATCCGGATGCCCACCTGGCGGTAGAAGTAGAACGATGCCAGCCGCTCCTTCGGGTGCAGACGACGCCACCCGTAACGGTCGATCCAGTCGAGCGGGTCGTACACGAAGGTCGACAGGACGTACAGCATGTCGTCGTTGTCGATCGAGTACTTGCCGTGCATCCGGTTGATGTTGCGCAGCGATTCGCGTCCCCGCTCGGCGTCGTAGCCGTGTTCGACCAGCTCGGCCATCAGCAGCGCCGTGTCGTCGTACCGCTTCTGCGGCCGCTTCTCGAACTCGCCGGTGCGGGCGAGCAGTTCCGAGATGCTGGGCACGCAGTACGTGCGGAAGAGGGCGAACTCGAGCGACCGCTGATAGTCCCACGGGAACTCGTAGCCGGCGGTGATCCGCACGATGTCCTGGTGCTGCGTGACCGGGTCGAGCTCCTCGATCACCTTGACCCAGCCCATCCGCCCACGCTTCGGGTGCGGATCCCTGTTCGGGGGCGGGAACGTGCCGGCCTTCTCGATACGTGCCTCGGGCTTCGCGACGACGGCGGCCTTCCGGCTGCGAGTGCGCGGGGGAGTGGTCGTCATCGGCTCACCTTCCGTGCATGAACTTGAGCATCGCCTGCGAGATCTTCAGGTCGCGCTCCGGACGCTCGAGGCTCATGAGCTTGAGCGGCGAGCTGAACTTCGCCACCGTGACGGACTTGGGACGGCTGAACTCGCGCAGGCCGTCGGCGCCGTGGATGCGGCCGAAGCCGGACTCGCCGATGCCGCCGAAGGGCAGCGAGGCGATGGCGGCGAAGCCGAGCACCGAGTTGACCGACACCATGCCGTTGCGCAGGCGCTCGGCGAGCTGACGGCCCTTCTTCTTGTTGCGCGTGAAGATCGACGCGCCGAGACCGTAGTTGGTGCCGTTCGCGCGCTCGACTGCCTCGTCGAGGTCGCGGACCTTGTTGACGACGACCGTCGGGCCGAAGGTCTCCTCGCACACCGCGGCCGAGGTCTCGGGCACGTCGGTGAGGATGACGGGTTCGACGATGCGCTCCTGCACCGACTCGAGTCCGCCCAGGACGGCCTTGCCGCCGGACTTCAGGGCGTCCTCGATGTGGTTGCGCACGATGTCGACCTGGCGCGGAAGCGTCATCGGGCCGTAGGTCGAGTTCTCGTCGCCGCCCGGCTTCGCACGCCGGACGGTGGCGGTGAGCTTGTCGAGGAACTCACGGTAGACGGGCTCCTCGACGTAGATGCGCTCGACGCCCGCGCAGGTCTGGCCGGCGTTGCCGAACGCACCGAAGGCGGCGAACTCGACGGCCTCGTCGATGTTCGCGTCGGCAGCGACGATCATCGCGTCCTTGCCGCCGCACTCGGCGACGAGCGGGGTGAGCGACTCGGCGCACACCGCCATGACCTTGCGGGCGGTGGGGCCGGAGCCGGTGAAGGCGACCTTGTCGACACCCGAACGTACGAGCGCCGAACCCGTCTCACCGAGACCGGTGATCACCTGGAAGACCGGCTGGGTGGGGGCGATCGAGTTCCACTTGTCCTCGAGCCACTTCGCGACACCGGGGGTGAGCTCGCTCGGCTTGAACACGACGGCGTTGCCGGCGGCCAGCGAGTAGGCGATCGAACCCATCGGGGTGTAGACCGGGTAGTTCCAGGGGCCGATCACGCCGATGACGCCGAGCGGCTTGTACTCGAGGGTCGCGGCCTGGTTGAAGCTCGCGACGCCCGAGGGCACCTTGCGAGGCTTGAGCACCTTCTTGGCGTTCTTGGCCGCCCAGTCGAGGTGCTCGACCGCCAGCATGACTTCGAGGAAGGCGTCGCCGAAGGGCTTGCCGGTCTCCTTCGCCACCACCGATGCGAGCGAGGTCGCGTCGGACGCGACGGCCTTCTTGAACTCGAGGAGCCAGTCGCGGCGGCCGCGGAAGCCCTGGGCCTCCCACCAGCGGGCGGCGACGCGGGCACGCTCGACGGCCGCGCCCACGGCGGCCTCGTCGGCGATCGGATACTCGGCGATCACCTCGCCGTTCCGGGGGTCGAGGCTGGCGAAGGTGTCGGTGTTCG
This sequence comes from Rhodococcus sp. S3, assembly GCF_058211795.1. Lineage (NCBI taxonomy): Bacteria > Bacillati > Actinomycetota > Actinomycetes > Mycobacteriales > Nocardiaceae > Rhodococcus > Rhodococcus sp. S3. The sequence continues at coordinate 365,856 of NZ_CM177074.1, forward strand.
CTGCCGTGGATGCCTTGTCCGAGCTGCTCTTCGCGTTTTTCGGACTGGTGAGGTTCTGGGTCATGTTCGACACTTCCTGGTGGACCACATCACATATATTTGATGTGATAGCTGTAGTGGACATCACATTAGGCGTTCGCGGGCCAATTGGACAACCCCCGTGCGCAGTTGTCCGGATTCCTACAGGAGACACGATGGCGGCACCGACACGCAGCCCCGGGACAGCGGCGGATCACGCTGCGGCATCCCGACGTTCGGAGGGGGCCGTGCGGCGCCGTCCGCAGCTGTCCGACGAGGTGGCCGGCCACCTCCGCGGCTCGATCATGTCCGGCGCACTGCGTCCGGGCGACTTCATCCGGCTCGACGAGACGGCGGTCGAACTCGGCGTCAGCGTCACCCCCGTCCGGGAGGCGCTGCTGACGCTGCGCGGGGAGGGGATGGTCGAATCCGCCCCGAATCGCGGGTGCCGGGTCTCGCCCCTCACGCGCGGCGACATCGACGACATCTTCTGGCTGCAGGGACAGATCGCCGTCGAGCTCGCGCTCCGTGCGGTCGACCGTGCCACGCCGGCCGATCTCGAGCGTCTGGCCGAACTCAACGAGAGGCTGCGCATGCTCGTCGTCGTCCCGGAGGGGGTGACACCCGACATCGAGCGGATCGCCGACGCCGAGTTCGACTTCCATCGCGAGCTCAACCGCATCGCCGACAGCCCCAAGCTCGCGTGGTTCCTCAACACCGCCGCGCGCACGATTCCGTACCGCCTCTACGCGCGGGACGCCGAGTGGGGCACGCTCGCCATCCGGTCGCACACGAAGCTGATCGAGGCGATCGCCGCGCAGGACCACAGCGAGGTGATCACGCAGACGCTCGTGCAGTTCGAGGACGCGGCCGCGCGCCTGGTCGCCCACCGCGAGCGGGCGGGGGTCGATTCGCCCTCCGGATAGGCACTTGCCTATCTGAGTACGGGTGTGCACAATTTGTATGACAGTGCTGCACCCGTACTTTCACCATCAGGAGACCTCCGATGACGACCCACGCCGAAGAGCGCGCCCCCGCCGTCACCACCGACGAACCGGTGGCGACCCCCGCTCCGCTTCCGGTGGGCTCGGTCGAACTGGCCGACTTCGTCGGAGAGTCGATGCTCCTGCTCGGCGCCGGCGCGACGGTCCTCCTGCAGCTGGCATCGCGCGGTGTCGGGCACGGCGTCGCCGACCACAGCACCACCCTGCAGCGGCCGCTCGACCGGCTGCGCACCACGATGACCTACGTCTACGCCGTCACGCTCGGTACTCCCGAGGAGAAGAAGCAGGTCGTCCGGATGGTCAACAAGGCGCACGTCCCGGTGCGCTCGGAGACCTACAACGCCTTCGACCCCGAACTCCAGTTGTGGGTTGCCGCAACGCTGTACCGCAACGGTGTCGACATGTACCGGCGGATGTTCGGTCCTCTCACCGACGCCGACATCGAACGCATCTACCGTCAGTCCGCGGTCTACGGCACGGCCCTGCAGGTCAAGGACGACATGTGGCCGAAGACGCGGGAGGAGTTCGACAGGTACTGGGACGAGATGATCGCGACCTTCGAGGTCGACCGGAAGGTGCGTTCGTTCACCCGCGACCTCCTCACCGGCGGCGACGCCCCGCTTCCTGTTCGGGCTCTCATGCCGCTGCAGCGCTTCATGACGATCGGTCTTCTCCCGCAACGCATGCGCGACGAGTTCGCGCTGCCGTGGAGTCCGCGCGACCAGCGGCGCTTCGACCTGTTCTGGAAGGTGGTCCCGCCGATCTACCGCGCGGTGCCCAGGCCCATCCGCCAACTGTCGGCCACCTACTACCTCAACGACATGCGCCGCCGGATGAAGGCGCACGGGCACGTCATCTGAGTTCTCTCCGGAGAACGACACAGTGGCCGGACGCACGTCCGGCCACTGTGTCGTTTCCCGTCGGACGATTACACGGCGCTGTCGCGTTCGAGACCGAACCAGTAGTGCTCACCGTCGTCGAACACCAGCGAGCCCTTACCGTTCATCACCCCGACGACGGTGTCGTCGTCGACCTTCTTGAAATGGTCGAAGACCGGCATGCCGTCGTAAACCATCGTCGCCGTCACCTCGCCGCGGAAGACGATCTCCCACAGGCTCGCCTCGCCGCGTCCGGTCTTCGTGTCGGAGAACAACTCGCCGTCCTCGTCGTAACACACGAGCGGCTGGACCTCGGACACAGACGCGAACGTCTTCCCGTACCACCGCGACCTGCCGAGCAGTGTGTGGGTGCGGTGCCCGGTGTCGAAACTGAAGCCCTTCCAGCGGTATCCGACGAGATCGTCGATGCGTGCAGGAGCGAGATGCTCCCAGAGGGCGTCGAGTTCGCGAGGATCGATCCGGTCGGTGCGGGCGCGCAGTTCCTCGAGTCGCTGGACGACGTTCATGTGTTCCCCTGGATGTCGAAGGTGAGTACGGCCTTGACGACCTCGCCGGAAGCGACAGCGGCGAGAGCGTCGTCGAGTTTCGTGAAATCGAAGGTCTGAACGAGCTCGTCGACGGGGAAGCGCCCGTCGCGCCACAGTGCGGCCAGTTCGGGAAGGAACCGGTGCGGATCGACGTCGCCCTCGATGACTCCGGTCAGGGTGCGACCGGACAACAGATGGGTCTGGTCGATCGAGACGGGATTGCGGCCGGCGCGCAGTCCGAGGGTGGCGCAGACGCCGGGACTGGTCAGGGACGACAGTGCCTGCCGGATCACGGATTCCGAACCCACGGACTCCACCGCGTAGTCGGCGCCACCGCCGGTGAGACGGCGCAGATGGCGTCCGAGGTCGTCGTGATCGGTGGGGGAGAGCAGCTCGGTGGCCCCGAGCGATCGCGCGAGTCCGTGCCGTCGCGGGTTGGGGTCGACACCGATGATGTTCGCGCACCCGGCGATACGTGCCGCCATCACCGCGGCCATGCCGACGGCGCCGAGACCGAAGACGACGATCGTCGACCCCCGTTCCGGCCGCAGCACCTCGAGCACGGTTCCGGCGCCGGTCGCCAGACCGCACCCGAGCGGACCCGCCGACGCCACCGGGACATCCGCCGGCAGACGCACCGCGTTGCGTTCGGTGGCCACGACGAGCGAGGAGAACGACGACTGTCCGAACCAGTTGCCGTGCACCGGTGCTCCGTCGGCGTCGCGGAGCACCGCGGTGCCGTCACCGCGCACACCGCCGTAGTTGAGCGGGGCGAACCGCGTGCAGTAGGCGTGCCGTCCCCGGGCACAGTTGCGGCACGTGCGGCACGAGTCGAATCCGAGGACCACCCGGTCGCCGACCGCGAGATCGGTGACTGCCGAACCCACTTCGGTGACGACCCCGGCACCCTCGTGGCCCAGCACGACGGGCGTCGGGACGGGGACGCCTCCCGCGGCGGCGGTGAGATCGGTGTGGCAGATCCCGACCCCGTGAACCTGGACGAGCACTTCGTCGTCGCGCAGTTCGGGCACGGTCACCGTCTCGAGCCGCAGCGGTGCGCCGTACTCGCGGAGTACCGCGGCGGTCGCGGTGCGGGTCATCCCGCCGCCTCCGGCGAACCGGTGCCGCCGAGCAGCACCGAGAGCATCAGCTGCTGTACCCGGCGTTGCCGGGAGGGGGTGGGCAGGAAGTGCACGAGGTTGCCGGTGTCGAGCACGAGGTTGAGCGCGGCGTGCACGAGGAAACGGCACTCGACGGCGGGCAGTTCGGGGCGTAGCTCGCCGACCAGACGGGCCCATTCCTCGATGTTGAGGCGCTGGATGTTCCGCAGGTCGCTGCGGTGGTGCGCGGGCAGATTGCCGACCTCGGCGAAGTACACCGACATCAGTTCGCTGTTCTCGAACGACATCCGGACGTACACCTCGGTGAGGACGTCGAGGGCCTGCGCGGAGGTCGTCGAGTCGGCGAGCGCCTCGCCGATGATCACCGCGACGCGATCACCGGCCCGGTGGAAGGCGGCCGCGAGCAGATCGGCCTTGCTCGCGAAGTGCCGGTAGACGCCGGACGCGTTGATACCGGCTGCCGCACCGATCTCCTCGATGCTCACCTCGTGATAGCCCCGCGCATCGAAGAGCAGCACTGCCTCCTGCAGGAGGACCTCGCGCTTGTTCGCTACGGACAATCCGCGCGGTTCGGGGGGTGGCGTGGGCTCGTCGACATCGGGCACCAGGTCGGTCGCGGCGACCGCCGTGCACGCGTCGAGCAGCAGCTGCTGCAGGCGCCGGTTGGACAGTGGGACACGGTGGGTGGTGATGGAGCCGATCACGCTGAGCATCGCGCTGCTGAGCAGGATGTAGTCGTCGTCGGTGAGATCGGGCCGCAGGCGCGCGACCGTGCGGGCGAGATGGCGGTTGAGCGCTCTCATCTTCGAGCGGATCTCGCTGTGGTCCTCGCCGGTGAGATAGCGACGTTCCCAGCGGTACAACCCGCCCGTCCGGCGGTTGTCGATCGTGGTGCGGATGAGCGCGAGGAGCTTGCGTTCGAGTTCCTCGGCGGCGTCGAGTTCGGCGCCGTTCGCTCCGCTCTGCTCGTCGAACTCCGCGAGGGCGGCGCCGAGGGCGTCGGCGAGGGTGACCACGGCGTGTTGGAACAGGGCGTACTTGTTCGGGAAGTGCCGGTACAGGGCGGGGCCGGAGATGCCGACGGCAGTGGCGATCTCGTCGATGCTCACGCCGTGGTAGCCGCGTTCGCTGAACGCCTCGGCCGCGACCGTGGCGATCTGGGCCTTGCGGTTCTTCGGCCGGCGCCGCACGGTGGGGGTCGGGGTGCCGGTCTTCGCGGCTGTGCGTGCCCCGACCTGCGCTTGTTCGGGCACCCTGCCTCCTCGTCGTGGATCCTGTTTCCGGCCGCGATGTCGCGGCGAATGTTCGTCGGCCTCAAAGGTAACAGTCGCACCCCCTGCAGAGAAACACTACTTTCGGGTAAGAATCGCCAAAACTGCAGGACAGAACGTATTGACAAACCAGCACCCAGGACGCAAAGTTAACCCCAATTCTTCAGGTGCGTCACCGCTGGGCGCATACGGAACCGTCACGACAGCGGCACTTTTCGAAGGACCGAGGAGGACTCGTGAGAACCCGATTCACCGAGATTTTCGGGGTGGAGCATCCCATCGTCCAGGGCGGCATGATGTGGGTCGGCCGCGCCGAACTCGTGGCCGCCGTGGCGGAGGCGGGAGCGCTGGGCTTCATCACCGCACTGACCCAGCCCACCCCGGAGGATCTCGTTCGCGAGATCGAACGGACGCGCGAACTCACCGACAAGCCCTTCGGCGTCAACCTCACGATCCTGCCGTCGATCAATCCGCCGCCGTACGCCGAGTACCGCCAGGCGATCATCGACTCGGGCGTGAAGATCGTCGAGACCGCCGGCTTCAACCCGGCCGATCACCTGCCGCACTTCAAGGACGCCGGCATCAAGGTGATCCACAAGTGCACGAGCGTGCGGCACGCGGTCAAGGCCGAGCGCATCGGCGTGGACGCCGTGAGCATCGACGGCTTCGAGTGCGCCGGCCACCCGGGTGAGGACGACGTCCCGGGCCTGATCCTCATCCCCGCCGCGACGAGCAAGCTCGGCATCCCCGTCATCGCCTCGGGCGGCATCGCCGATTCCCGCGGGCTCGTGGCAGCGCTCGCGCTCGGCGCCGATGGTGTCAACATGGGCACCCGCTTCATGTGCACGGTCGAATCGCCCGTGGCCCACGAGGTCAAGGAGCAGATCGTCCGCAACACCGAACTCGACACCAAGCTCATCTTCCGCACTTTGCGCAACACCGCTCGTGTCGCCACCAACGCGGTGAGCGAAGAGGTCGTCGAGATCGAATCGCGCGGAGCCGAATTCGGCGACATCGCCCACCTGGTCGCCGGTGCGCGCGGCCGCAAGGTGTTCGAGGACGGAGATCTCGACGCCGGTATCTGGACGGCCGGGCAGAGCCAGGGGCTCATCCACGACATCCCCACCGTCGGCGAACTGGTCGACCGCATGGTCACCGAGGCGGAGGCCGTCATCACGGGCCGCCTGAACGACATCGTCGGTGCCGACCGGGCGGTGCGCGCATGACCTCGACCACCACCGAGAGCCTGCGGTCCGAACTCGCCGACGGCATCCTGCGACTGACCATCACGCGTCCGCGCCGGATGAACGCGATCGACTTGACCACGATGAAGACGCTGAGCGACGCGGTGAAGGCGGCCGGCGACGACGAACGCGTCCGTACGATCGTCGTCACCGGTGAGGGATCGGCGTTCTGCACGGGTGCGGACCTGGCTGCGGGAGCAGCGGATCCGCAGGACCCCGGTGTCGTCATGGACACCGCCAACGAACTGGTCCGGACGATCGCGTCCGTCCCGGTCCCCGTCATCGCGGCGGTCAACGGACCCGCCGCGGGCGTCGGCGTCTCGATCGCCCTCGCGGCCGATCTCACCTACGCGGCCGAGAGCGCGTACTTCCTGCTCGCCTTCGTCAACATCGGACTGATGCCCGACGGCGGCGCGAGCCTGCTGGTTCCCGCCGCGATCGGGCGGGCCCGGGCCGCCGAGATGGCACTGCTCGGCGAGCGGGTGTCCGCGCAGGACGCCGACCGGTTCGGACTGGTGGCCCGCACCCTGCCCGACGCCGAACTTGCCGCACATGTCGACGCCGTCGCCTCGCGGACCGCATCCGGCCCGCGACGTGCCCTGGAACTGACGAAGCGGGCCCTCAACGCCTCGACGCTCGGCGAACTCGACGCGGCGCTCGCGCGGGAGAAGGACGGCCAGGTCGAACTCCTCGGCTCCGCCGACTTCGCAGAGGGGGCCATGGCGATGCTGGAGAAGCGCCCCGCCCGCTTCGCCTGACCGGGCGATCCTTCCCGAGCACGGTTCTCGGGGGATCGACAAGGAACTTCCCGGGCGGGAGCAGGGACCGGCGTGCTCGTCGGAACACCCGCTCCCGTCCGGTGAACCCAGCGCTCGACCAGTATTTTCTGCGGTATCCACCCGTTCTCGCTCGGCGACGACGCCTGGAGCGAGTCGGGCCGCATTCGCGGAATCTCCGTTAACAAAAGCTCTGGCCCAAACCGTTCCGGGCCTGTAATGTGCCTCACACATCGACGGCTCGGCACAGGCCGTGCCCGCACTCCCGCCCCGTCACGAGAGGATCATCGATGGTTCCCCCCTCTGTCGTTTCCGAAGCGGTCGGTTCCGACGCGACCCGCTTCCGTAGCAACAACTGGAACAATCAGGTGGCGCGCCACGCCCTGATGATTCCCGATCGCACGGCCTTCCGATTCCGCGGCGAGACCATCACCTGGTCGCAGCTGAACACGCGTGTCGAGAAGCTCGCCGATGCACTCTCGCGTCGCGGCGTCGGCTTCGGCGACCGCATCATCATCCTCATGCTCAACCGTCCGGAGTACGTCGAGATCGTGCTCGCGGCCAACGCCCTCGGTGCCATCGCCGTGCCGGTGAACTTCCGCCTCACCGCACCCGAGGTCGCCTTCCTCGTGGGTGATTCCGGCGCGAAGGCGATCGTCGCGGAGGGACCGCTCGTCCCGCTCGCCGCCGCCGCGCGTGGCCAGGCCGAGGGCATCGAACTGTCCATCACGGTCGGAGCCGAGCCGGAAGGCGACTCGCTCTCCTACGAGGCGCTCGTCGCCGAAGAGGGCGAACCCCACCCGCCGGTGGCGATCCCGAACGACACGCCCGCGCTCATCATGTACACCTCGGGCACCACGGGCCGGCCGAAGGGCGCCGTGCTCACCCACTCCAATCTCGAAGCGCAGTCGCTCACCTGCATCCGGGCCTTCCGTCTGTTCGACGAGTCGGGCATCGGTTTCTGCGCGTCGCCGATGTTCCACATCGCGGCCCTCGGCTCGATCGCCCCGAGCCTGATGCTCGGCACCCCCACCGTCATCCACCCGGTCGGCGCCTTCGACCCGGAGGAACTGCTCGACGTGCTCGAGGCCGAGAACGTCACCAGTCTGTTCCTCGTGCCGGTGCAGTGGCAGGCGATGTGCGCCGCGCAGCGGTCCGAGCCGCGGAAACTGAAGCTGCGCAACATCTCCTGGGGTGCGGCACCCAGCTCCGACACGATCCTGCGGGCCATGGCGGAGACCTTCCCCGACGCCTTCAACGTGGCGGTCTTCGGGCAGACCGAGATGTCGCCCATCACCTGCGTGCTCGACGGCGACGACGCCATCCGCAAGCTCGGTTCCGTGGGCCGGGTCATCCCCACCATCCAGGCGCGCGTGGTCGACGACGAGATGAACGACGTCGCCCCCGGTGAGGTCGGCGAGATCGTCTACCGCGGCCCCACCATGATGCGCGAGTACTGGAACAACCCCACCGCCACCAGCGAGGCGTTCTACGGCGGATGGTTCCACTCCGGCGACCTCGTGCGCGTCGACGAGGAGGGCTTCGTCTACGTCGTCGACCGCAAGAAGGACATGATCATCTCGGGTGGCGAGAACATCTACTGCGCCGAGGTGGAGAACGTCCTGTACGGGCACCCCAAGGTGCTCGAGGCCGCGGTCATCGGCCGCCCCGACGCGAAGTGGGGCGAGGTGCCCGTCGCCGTCGTCGCGCTCGAGCCCGGCAACGACGATCTCACCCTCGACGAACTCCAGCCGTACCTGAACGAGCACCTCGCGCGGTACAAGCACCCCAAGGAGGTCGTGATCGTCGACGCCCTGCCGCGCAACGCGAGCGGCAAGGTCGTCAAGGGCGAGCTCCGCGGCGGTCTCCCCGCCGTCACCCAGGGCTGATCCCGGCGCACTCCTCGTACGAACGAACGGGGACCGGACCACTACGGTCCGTGTCCTCGTTCGTCGTCGTTCGGCGCCGGATCGGTGAGGTCGCGTCGGGGGAGCCGTTGAACTACTGGAAGAAATTGTTGGAAGGACTGGGCGGATGACACCGACCGATGCCCCCACCGGTAACGACACCGAATCCGCAGCGGAATCGCGCGATGCTGTTGCGGCCACCCGTTCCGGCGTGGGCCGGTGGGTCACCGCCGCGGTCGTCGTGGTGTTGCTTGCGGCCGCCGGTTTCTTCGGATTCCGTTGGTGGCAGGCCGAACAGGACGCGGCGCTGCGCGACGACGCGATCGCGCAGGCCCGCGAGTACGCAGTGGCGCTCGGCACCTACGACTACCGCTCGTTCGACGACAACCTCACCGCCGTGACCTCCAATGCCACCGAGGAATTCGCCTCCCGCTACGAGGAGGTGGCCGGAGATCTGAGAGAGCTCGTGGCGAACGGGGAGGGCACGTCGGCGGCGCGTGCCGAGCACGCCGGTCTCGAGAGCTTCGACGGCGATGTCGCCACGGTGCTGGTCTTCCTCGATCAGGACGTGAAGAACGTCGTCGTGCCGGAGGGACGTACCGACGCGACCCGCTTCGTCATCACATTGAAGCGGGTCGGCGACCGGTGGTTGCTCGACGGAGCCGACGCACGGTAGCGCGGGCCGGCTCCCGCCGTAGCGGAGCGTCGAATACCACCGACTTCGTCAGGCCTCGGTGAGCGTCTTCGATGCGGTGTCGTCCGGACTCGTCTCGGCCGTGCGCGGGACGGTGAAGGCCGCAGCGACGCAGGCGATCGCGACGACGAAGCACGCCACGGTGTACCACAGGCTGCCGATCGGGTCGCCCGCTTCGGTGACCCCGTCGACGGCGGAGAACCAGTCGGGCAGAGCGCCGATCCACAGCACGGCCATCACAGCAAGATAGGCGACGGCGTACCAGCGGACGAGGTCGTTCGAATAGGGCCGATCGGTGGGTGTGCTCCGCAGTCGAGACCACTGGCGCGAGAGCACGTAGATCGCCACGATCGACAGGATCACGAGTTCGGCAGCATAGATCGTCGCCCGAACCGTCGTGCTGCCCATGCCGATCACGGTCGCCGGCGCCGGGAGGATCACCACACCCACGGACGCGAGAAGACCGACGGTGATCGTGCGCCAGGTCAGTTCGAGCCCGCCGAAGGTGCGCCCGGCGTCGATGTGCCGGCCGACGAAGAACTGCGCGCAGAATGCGAGCGACATCGGCCACAGAGCAGCGAAGACCACGACGCTGGGCAGCGGAACGGAGTCGAAGAAGGGCTGATTGATCGGATTGTCGAGCGACCACTCCCACCACCGCAGCTGCGGTCCGAGGTGATCGAAGATCTCGTAGAAGGCGTGGTGGACGAAGCCCACGCAGACCGCGCCGACGACGGTGCCGTACTGCCGGAACACCCCGAGCATCCGCACGATCTCGAACGCGATCGTCGCCATCATCGGGTAGATCGCGATGATGTACAGCGGCAGGCGTCCCCACATGAACTCGACGGTGAACACGTTGTGCGCGAACATCGTGTCGAGGTAGTCCTCCACGCCGAAGGCGTCGGGGAAGTACAGCAACGGTTCGATGATGAACAGGAACGCGAGCGTACCGAGCCAGACGACGAGGTTCGTGGCGTCACCGGTGCGCCGCAGCCGGACGATCGCGTACACGAGCATCAGCACCGCCCCGAGCACGATGGTCGCCTCGAGGACGGGCAGCGTCCAGTTCTCCAGCGCGAACGGGCTGCGCAGTTCGAAGATCCCACCGGCTTCGTCGCACGAGAATCCGAGGCGGGTCGAGAGGTCCTCGAAGGTGGGCGAACACAGGTCGGACATCAGTTGTTCCTTCCGCCCACGGTTTCGGCCGTGTACCAGTGCGAGACGTCGTAACCTTCGTCGAATCGACGGAACCACACGTCGGCGAGCGCCGGCAGCTTCTCGTGGTCGGGATTGTGCTTGGGCATCTGGCTGCGAACGATGCCCACCAACGCGACGAGCTGTTCGCCGAGCGGCAGGACGTCGAAGGCACGCGGCATCGGGCCGTGGTCCTCGTACTGCAGGAACGGCAACCGGCGCCGCAGGTTCTGCTTACGGCGGTACGACGCGAACATCGACATCGCGTCGATCTTCCGTTCCTCCAGCGGCACATGTTTGTTGAAGCCCTCGCACGCGATGGCGATGACGTCGAGAACGTGCTTGAACACCGAGGCGGCCTGCCGCATGCGGTACAGATCGCTGCCGACCACCGCGTCGAAGATGATGAGCGCCGAACTGCGGTGTTCGACCTCCTCGACGAAATGCCAGATGAACAACGAGGCGACCCGGTCGTCGCCGGGGCGGAAGAGCGATGCGTCGTTGTCGAGCATGAGCTTGAAGACCGGAGTGAAGGTCGCCTCGAGGTCGGCGGTGTACGCGAGGCGGTATTCGGCGGAGGTCTCGGCGGTGAGCTTGTCGAAGGCGCCGATGACGTCGTCGAGCGTCTCCTGCAGCCCCGGATAGCTCTTGATCAGACCCTTCACGTGCTGCCGGTGGGCGGTGGAGTGCTGCCCCTCCTGGTACATGAAGGCGTTGGCCTCTTCGAGGACCTCGGGATCGGTGATGCGCGGGGTGATCTCGCGGATCATGTTCACGATCATCTTCTCGAAGCCGATCGCGAGGAACGAGACGGCGTTGGCCATGCTCGAGAAGGCCGGATTCTCCTCGTTCCACAGGAACGGCACGTCGTAATCCGCGAATGCGAAGCGCATCTTGCGGACCTGCAGGTTCGTCATGGGGCGGTACCTCGTCTCGTCGACACCGGACTGGTTGTGGACCTGGTTGGGACACGGTCGGGGAGGACCTCGGAAGAGCCGGGAGGCCCCCGATCGGCGTGACCATACACGAAATGCGTCATGTGTATGATAGGTGTCCCATTCGCTCGCGGGAGCCTGTTTCGGACCACATCCATCGAGGCCGGCCGTGTTACCGTCGGGCCTTCTCCAGGCGACGGTTCGAGGTAGCGCGAAGTGGCACGTAGACGTGGGTGGGGTGGGAGTCCTCCCGCCAGCGACGAAGAGGCGTCGCAACGGATCGTTGCGGCTGCCGTCGACCTGATCGACCGGACCGGCGCCGAGATCAGCATCGCCGACGTGGCCCAGTCACTCGGGGTTATCCGCCAGACGGTCTACCGCTACTTCCCGAGCGCCGACGCCCTCATGCGCGCGGCCGCCATCGCGTCGGTCGAAGGGTTCCTGGAGCGCCTGACCCGGCAGGTGGCGGGGCTCGACGACCCGGTCGAGTCGATGACCGAAGCCGTGGTCTACACACTCGCGGAGGTGCGTCGCACCCCGCATCTCGGCATCCTGCTGTCGAGCACCTACTCGAACCCGCACCCCGAGGAGATCGCCTCGGAAGAGGCGTGGATGTTCGGCATGGCGATGATCAAGCGATTCGACGTGGACTGGGAGAAGCACGGCTACGACGACGACTCTCTCGCCGAGCTGGTCGAATACGTGCTGCGCACGATGCAGTCGTTCTTCGTGTCACCGGGAACGCCGCCACGCTCCGACGACGATCTGCGCCGCTACCTGCGGCGATGGATGGGGACGGCGATCCTTGCCCAACGGGAGTGGGATTCCGGCAACCCCGCGGAGGGCGATCACTCTCCCGTAGAGTCCGGTTCGTGACGAGCGACGAGCAGCAGATCAGGCGTGCCGATCGCACGCGCAACGACGACCCGCAGAACGTTCCCCGCCCGCTGGAGGGCGAAGCCGACCGCACGGTGGTGGAGACGACCTGGGGCGAGGTGCAGCCGATGCAGGTGGCGGCGGGCGTGGCGACCGTCGGTGAACTCGAGGTGATCGAACTGCTCGACCGGGGTGCTGCGCTCGTGGACACGCGGGTGCCGGATTCCCGGAGCGGGGTGAGCCTCCCCGGTGCCGTGAACATCCCGCACGACGACATCGTCGAGAGGAAGGGCGAGCTCGATACCGCCCGGACGACGATCGTCTTCTGCAACGGTCCCCAGTGCCCTCAGTCGCCCGATGCGATCCGGAAGCTGATCGATGCCGGATATCCCGCGTCCGCACTCGCCTACTACCGCGGGGGCCTGCACGACTGGGCAACTCTGGGATTCCCGCTCGCCTCGGTCTGACCCGGGTCGTGGAAAAGGACTTGCGTTCGCACTGTGACGTAGCTAACATCGAAGGTGCGAATCGAGCTTATGAGACGTCCGCGGACGACAGAGAGAAGCTTGTGAAGCAGAGATCCGGCCCGGAGAACGCGTAAAGCGAATCACCGGGCCGAACCCCTGTTCAGGGGAGGATTCGCGGTCACTTGTCCGGTCGGTGCCGATCGCCGCGACCGCAGCGGGGGCTTTCGAAGGGGGACTCGGGTGGGGGAGCGCATCACGACCGTCGAGAGGGACGGACTCCGGTTCGACATCCGCGACGACGGGCCGATCGACGGCGACCCCATCGTTCTTCTGCACGGCTTCCCACAGGACTCCCGATCCTGGGAGGCGGTCGCGCCCTACCTGCACGCTGCGGGATACCGCACCTTCGCCCCGGATCAGCGCGGCTACTCGCCCGGCGCCCGGCCACCCCGCCGCCGTGACTACAGCCTCGACCTGCTCGTCGACGACGTCGCGGCGCTCATCGAGTCGGTACCCGGTGGTCGCGCGCACGTCGTCGGTCACGACTGGGGATCCGCTGTCGCGTGGACGCTCGCGGGGCACCGTCCCGATCTCGTCCGCACCGTGACGGCGGTGTCCGTTCCGCATCCGGCGGCGTTCATGCGCTCGTTCGTCACCAGCGGGCAGCTGCTGCGTTCGTGGTACATGCTCGTCTTCCAGCTGCCCTGGATCCCGGAGACCCTGCTGAGCAGGGAGACGATCGCGCGGCAGTTGCTGCACGGCACCGGCCAGCCGTCCGCCGCCACCGACCGCGATGTCGCGCGGCTGAAGGACCGCGCCGCGGTGCGGGCCGGCATCAACTGGTATCGGGCGGTGCCCCTGTCGAATCCGAAGTCGTCCTTCGGAAAGATCACCGTGCCCGCACTCATGGTGTGGAGCGACAAGGACACGGCGATCGGGCCTGCCGGGGTCGACGCGACCGCCCGCTACGTCAGTGGTCCGTACCGACGGGAAACGCTCGTCGGTACGAGTCACTGGATCCCGGACGAGGAGCCGGAGAAGCTCGCGCGGCTGGTCCTCGAACACATCGCCGCGCACGGCTGATCGCCCGGGCGCGTAACCGTCAGGCGCGCAACCGTTCCTGCCGCAGCAGATCGACCTCGGGCAGATCCAGCGGCGGCAGCGAGTCGACTCCCAGAGCGCGCATCAGGAGATGATCGGCGAGCTCGGGATTGCGGGCGAGCACGGGACCGTGCAGATAGGTGCCGATCACCGAACCCTGCACGGCACCTTCGAGTCCGTCGCCCACACCGTTGCCGACACCGCGGTCGACGCGGCCGAGCCCGGTGGCGTCGGAGCCGAGAGTCGTTCCACCACGGTGGTTCTCGAATCCGGTCAGCGGCTGGGTGAGGCCCGACAGCGTGGGGCGGATGACGATCTCCCCGATCGCGCGGGTCTGCTGCGGCGAGGTGGTCGCGTCGAGGATGCCGACACCGTCGACGCGTTCGCCCGAGGACGTCTCGTACCAGTGGCCGAGCACCTGGATCGCGGCGCAGATGGCCAGCACGGGCGCTCCGCGCTCGGCGGCGCGCTGCAGACCCGGATAGCGCTGCAGGTGCCGCGTGGCCAGTCGCTGCGCGGCGTCCTCGGCACCACCGAGGGTGTAGAGGTCGAGGGACTCGGGGACGGGATCGTTCAGTCCGATCTCGACGATCTCGGCGTCGTGACCGCGCATCCGCAGGCGCTGGCGCAGAACCAGGGCATTGCCGCCGTCGCCGTAGGTGCCCATCACGTCGGGCAGGACGAGTCCGATGCGGACGGTCGACTCAGACATGGGCAGCTCTCCTGGCGATGGCGGTGTTGAGATCGCGGAACGCGGTGTAGTTGGCGAGCACCTCCACACGGCCGGGAGGGCACGAGGCGATGGCCTTCAGCGGATCCGGCACCAGTGTGTGCTCGACACCCGCGTAGGTCAGGCGGACGGCGAGATCGGTGCCGCGTTCGCCCGCAGCCACCACCTGCACGCCTTCGAAATGTTCGAAACGCACGTCCCACAGCCACGACAGGTCCTCGCCGTCGGGCACCTGACCGTTGACGGCGATCACCAGGCCGTCGACGGTCGGGTCGATCATCGACAGGGCCTCCTGCCAGCCGGCGGGGTTCTTCGCGAGCAGCATGTGCACCGAGTGCGGCCCGACCTGCACGGTCTTGTAGCGACCGGCGACCTCTTCGACGACCGAGGCGGCCGCGACGGCCTTCGCCGGATCGGCGCCGAGGGCCACGGCGGCCGCGACCGCCTGGGCGGCGTTGCCCCGGTTGGCGCGACCGGGGAGGGTCAGCTTCAACGGGAGGACGAGGCCGTCCGGTCCGTACAGGTTCTCGTCGTCGACCCACCAGTCCGGTGTCGGCCGCGCGAAGTCGGAGCCGGTGCTGTACCAGTGGTCGCCCTCGCGGACGATCGGCTCGCCCGTGCGCGGGCAGCTCACCGAGTCGTTGGCCCAGCCGGCGCCCGCGGCGACCCATACGACGTTCGGGTTGTCGTAGGCGGCGGACGTGACGAGCACGTCGTCGCAATTCGCGACGATCACGGCGTCGGGATGCCGCTTCAGTCCCTCGCGCAGCTTCCGCTCGATCATGTTGATCTCGCCGACCCGGTCGAGCTGGTCGCGGGTGAGGTTGAGCAGCACGATCGCGCGGGGCTCGAGGGCGTCGGCGACGTGCGGGGTGTGGAGTTCGTCGACCTCGATCGCAGCGAGCGGCGCCCGGAGATCGGTGGCGAGCGCGGCGACGATCCCGGCGTCCATGTTCGCGCCGTCCGCCTGGGTGACGACCGAGTCGATGGTCTCGAGCGCGGCCGCGGTCATGCGGGTCGTCGTGGACTTGCCGTTCGTCCCGGTGACGAGCACGGTCCGCCGGCCGTGGCCGAGCTGCTTCATCAGTGCCGGGTCTATCTTCAGGGCGACGAGCCCTCCGATCATCGAGCCCTTACCGCGTCCGGCCTTCTGGGACGCCCACGCGGCGGCTCGGGCTGCGCGCAGTGCGAGCCGTCCACGTGCGGTGATTCCTGTGCTGGTTCCCACGTCGGCGAGTGTTCCACAGGCGTGGGAGCGTTGTGTCGCCGGAGGAGCGTCCTGCTCGTCACACTGCGGTGTCCGCCCTGGGCGGCGAGGGCTCCGACGATGACGATCACACCGCCGATCAGCGACGACGGTGCCGGCCGTTCGCCGAGCGTGATCCACGCGACGGTGAACCCGACGACCGGCACCATGAGCGAGAGCGGTGCGACGGTCCCGGCGGGGTAGCGCGACAGCAGCGAGGCGTAGATGCCGGTGCCGGCAATGGTGCCCGCCAGGACGACGTAGGAGAGTCCGACCAGGGCCAGGCCCCCGTCCGCAGTGGTGACGGCGGTCCCGAGGGTCGACCACGCCTGCGGACCTTCGGCGAACCAGGAGATCCCGAAGAAGGGGAGCACTGGCACGACGCACATCCACAGCATCAGGCGCATGGGGTCACCGGCGCCCGCCTTGCGGGTCGCGATGTTGCCGACCGCCCACGACAGGCCGGCGAGCAACGCGAGCGTCATGGGGATCAGGCTCACGTCCGCGGCGCCCTGCCCCACGGCGACGATCACCATGCCGGACACCGCGACGACGAGACCGGCGAAGCGGATTCCGTCGAGTCGTTCGCGCAGGAACAGAGCGGCGAGCAGGACCGTGAAGGGCGCGGACGATTGCAGTACGAGGGACGCGAGGCCCGTGGGCAGACCGGCCTCCATCGCCCAGAACAGGAAAGCGAACTGGGCGAAGCCGAACCCGGCGCCGTAGAGCAGGAGCCAGCGCAGGGGAACGGCGGGTCGCGGGACGAAGAGCAGGACCGGGACGGCGATGATCGCGAAGCGCAGGCCGGCGAAGAAGAACGGCGGGAAGTGATCGAGACCCAGCCTGATCGAGAGGAAGTTGCATCCCCAGAGCACCACGACGGTGAGCGCGAGCAGACGGTCCCGGAACGACATGCCGTCAATTCTTTGCGCAGGAAACAATCAGGACAAGCGAATGTTTCTGAAGGAACTGTGTAGCTTTACTACATGGATGTCGTGCGATTGCGGATACTGCGCGAACTCGCCGACCGCGGGACGGTGGCCGCGACCGCCGCAGCGTTGGCGATGACACCCTCGGCCGTCTCACAGCAGCTCAAGGTGCTCGCGCGGGAGGCGGGAGTACCCCTGCTCGAACCGGACGGCCGGCGTCTGCGGTTCACCGATGCGGGTCGCGCGCTCGTGGTGCGCGCCGACGAGGTCCTCGACGCGCTCGACCGGGCCGCCGACGAGATGACCGCCTACGCCCGGTCGCCTCGCGGACGGGTGCGCGTGGCGTCCTTCCCCTCCGGGGCGGCGCTCCTGCTGCCGGCCGTGCTCGAGGCAGCCGGGACGATCGGTGTCGAGTTGGACGTGAGCGACGAGGACGTCCCCGCCTCGGCCGCGCCCGCACTGCTCGCCGACTACGACGTGGTGCTCACCCACCGCGACGAGCGTTCGGCGCCGCTGTCCGGCCCGCGTGTCCACGTCGAGACACTCATGCGCGAACCGATCGATGTCGTCCTCCCGCCGGGGCACCGGCTCGCGGCGCAGGACCGCGTGCAGGTCGACGAACTGGTGGGGGAGAGCTGGATCAGCGTGCGGGGTGGATTCCCCGTCGACGACGTGGTGCTCTCCGTCGCGGCGGTGACGGGCATCCGGGCGCGGGTCGTGCACCGCATCAACGACTTCCGTGTCATCGAGGAGCTCGTCGCCGCGGGGCACGGGGTGGCCCTGTTGCCGCGGTATTCGGTTCTGCATCCGGCCTTGGTGCGCCTGCCGCTGGCCGGTGTGCGTGCGGCGCGGATCTACGAGCTCGTCACCCGCCCGGGAGCGGCGCGGCGGCCCGCCGTGGGTGCAGTGCTCGACAGCTTCCGGGCCGCGGCGGCACGGAAGCTGTCGATGTGAACGAACGGGTGGTCGCGCGGGATCAGGCGAGTGCCTTGGCCTTCAGCGCGTCGAACTCGGCCTGGTCGATGACACCGTCGTCGAGCAGCTTCTTCGCGTCGGCGATGTGCTCGGCGGGCGACTTGCCGGCGACCGAGCGGATGTAGTCGTCCTGCACGGCCTTGTACTGCGCTGCTTCCTTCGCGGACCGCTCGGCCATGCCGCTGCCGTGGACGATCAGATAGATCAGGCCCGTCAGCCACGGGAAGACGAACAGGAAGACGATCCATATCGCCTTGACCCAGCCGGACTGTTCGCGGTTGCGGAACAGATCCCCGATGATCATCCACAGCATGATCAGGTACGCGATGAATGCGAAGCAGACGATGATGTACCAGATGATGTCCATGAATTCCATACGCACACTCCGGGTTCGAGCAGAACGACTCTGCGGGACGAGAATTGCGGAATTCGACGGATATTACCCGTGAACGGGTTCGTTCTCGTCGAACATTCGGAACTGTATCTTTCCGGAGAGTGCGGTAATTGCCCGAAACGGTATTCGCGAGATGAATTGTCGGGGTGAAAATCCCCGAAAACGACGAATGCGGTGGACCCTGATGGGTCCACCGCATTCGGTATCGAGAAAGGTCAGCGGTGCGAGCGGTTCACCGCGGAGACCATCGCGCGCAGCGACGCCGTGGTGATCGACGGGGCGATGCCCACGCCCCACACCAGGACGCTCGTGCCGTCGGGACGCGTGACGTCGGCCTCGACGTAGGCCGCGGCGTTTGCGTCGTCGCCGGCGGACATGGCGTGCTCGGCGTAGCCGCGGACGGCCACCTGGTAACCCAGCGACTCGAGGGCGTCGACGAAGGCCGCCAGCGGGCCGTTGCCGCTGCCGGAGATCTCCTTCTCCACGCCGTCGACCTTCAGTACGGCGGCGATGGTGTCCTCACCGTCGTCGGTCTCGGCCGCGGTGACCTTCTGCCGGATGCGCTCGAGCGGCGAGATCGGGGCCAGGTACTCCTCGTGGAAGATGTCCCACATCTCCTTGGGGCTGACCTCGCCACCTTCACCGTCGGTGACCTTCTGCACGGCCTGCGAGAACTCGATCTGCAGGCGACGCGGCAGGTTCAGGCCGTGGTCGTGCTTCATGATGTACGCGATGCCGCCCTTGCCGGACTGCGAGTTCACGCGGATCACGGCCTCGTAGGTGCGGCCGACGTCCTTCGGGTCGATCGGCAGGTAGGGCACGGCCCAGGTGTGGTCGTCGACGTCGACACCGGCGGCCTCCGCATCGACCTTCATCGCGTCGATGCCCTTGTTGATCGCGTCCTGGTGGCTGCCGGAGAAGGCGGTGTAGACCAGGTCGCCACCGTAGGGGTGGCGCTCGTGGACGGGCAGCTGGTTGCAGTACTCGACCGTGCGGCGGATCTCGTCGATGTTCGAGAAGTCGATCTGCGGGTCGACGCCACGGCTGAACATGTTCATGCCCAGGGTCACCAGGCAGACGTTGCCGGTGCGCTCACCGTTGCCGAACAGGCAGCCCTCGATGCGGTCGGCGCCGGCCTGGTAGCCCAGCTCGGCCGCGGCGACACCCGTGCCGCGGTCGTTGTGCGGGTGCAGCGACAGGATGATCGAGTCGCGCTTCGCCAGGTTGCGGTGCATCCACTCGATCGAGTCGGCGTAGACGTTGGGGGTGGCCATCTCGACCGTGGCCGGCAGGTTGATGATCACCGGGTTCTCGGGGGTCGCGCCCAGGGTCTCGACGACCGCGTCGCAGACCTCCTTGGCGTACGACAGTTCGGTGCCGGTGTACGACTCGGGGGAGTACTCCCAGCGCCAGTTGGTGTCGGGGTGGTTCTTCGCCTCCTCGAGCACCAGTTCGGCGGCGTCGGTCGCGATCTTCTTGACGGTCTCCTTGTCGGCGCGGAAGACCACGCGGCGCTGCAGGATCGACGTCGAGTTGTAGAAGTGCACGATCGCGTTCTGTGCCCCGGCGCACGCCTCGAAGGTGCGCTTGATCAGTTCGGGGCGGGACTGCGTCAGCACCTGGATGGTGACGTCGTCGGGAATCGCGCCGTCCTCGATGATCTCGCGGACGAAATCGAAATCGGTCTGGCTCGCGGACGGGAAACCGACCTCGATCTCCTTGTAACCCATGCGTACGAGCAGATCGAACATGCGCCGCTTACGAGCGGGGCTCATCGGGTCGATCAGCGCCTGGTTTCCGTCGCGCAGGTCCACGGCGCACCACGCCGGGGCACGATCGATGATCTTGTCGGGCCAGGTGCGGTCGGGCAGCGAGATCGACTCGACCTCCTCGGCGAACGGCCGGTACCGGTAGGTCGGCATCGACGAGTTCTTCTGCTTGTTCCACGACGGCTGGTCGGCCGGGGCCGGCTTGCTCGGCGGCGTGATGGTGCGCGAGCCGGAGGTGAAAGCGTCGGCGGGTGACATGACGTAACTCCAAAGAGAAAAGGGGACCTGTGGGCCCAGATCGAATATCGACCGGCGCGTCGAAACCCCGCGACGGGAAGCCGGTCTGGTCAGATCCCGCCGCGGCGGCCGAGGAGAAGCACGCGCTGCATGTCCAGCAGTGTATCGCGCCATCCCCCACCTCGACCAAGTGGCACCTCCCACACGCGCGCGTTCCGTGTGACCGGGTGGCGGTGATGTCGTGACCCGATCGATACGAACGCGCCTGACAGAGCAGTA
Source organism: Rhodococcus sp. S3 (assembly GCF_058211795.1). Lineage (NCBI taxonomy): Bacteria > Bacillati > Actinomycetota > Actinomycetes > Mycobacteriales > Nocardiaceae > Rhodococcus > Rhodococcus sp. S3. The sequence continues at coordinate 386,452 of NZ_CM177074.1, forward strand.
CTTGCGCCCCTAGCGTTACCGAACGTAACTCCCGCAACATCAGTAACACCGGTATCACCGATAACTCCGGTAACACGACGGGTGAAGGGCGTGTCGATGGGATCGTTGCGCACGGCGGTTGCCGGATCGTGCAGTGCACTGCTGGCACTCGGACTCATGGCGGTCTCTGCTCCCGCGGCGCATGCCGAACCCTGCGACTCCGGACCCCTCGGGTCGGGCTCCGGATCGGGTCTCCCCGGCTCGGGTTCGGGCACCGGATCCTTCGGCACAGGATCGGCCGGCCCCCGGCTCGGAAGCAGCGGATCGGGAAGCGGGGGACTCGCACCCGAAGGACCGCAGGGACCGCTGCCGGCACTCGGCCCGGGACCCACCAGCACCGTGTCCTGGGTGACCGGTCCGCGCAGCCCCAACAGGACCTTCGACAGGTTCTCCATCTCGGGAACCGACCTCGGCATCATGTGGGACAACGGGGAGGAAGGCGACGCCCGCCAGATCCTCATGGCCTTCGGCGACACCTTCGGCGACTGCTCGCTGCCCGACCAGCAGTGGCGGCACAACGTCCTCATGCGCACCACCGACGCCGACCTCTCCGACGGCATCGACGTGCCCGATCCGGTGCCCGGCGACCGGCGTGCGGGTTCGCCCGTCCTGCCCTCGGCTCCCGACATCTCCCGCGAACTCGTGGGCAGTCTCGCACTCGACGGCGTCGAGATCACCGTGATCCCCACGGCCGGCATCGCCGTCGACGGCGTCCAGTACGTCAACTTCATGTCGGTGCGGTCCTGGGGCGACCACGGCGAGTGGTGGACCAACGCGTCGATGATCGCGACCTCGGCCGACAACGGGGAGACCTGGCAGCTCGACCCGACGACGGCGCGGATCAACCTGCCCCTCGACGTGCCCACGGTGCAGCAGCTGTCCACCGGGAACGAGAACTTCCAGCAGCACGCCTACGTCCGCCACGAGGGATACGTCTACGACTTCGGCACACCGCAGGGCCGGTTCGGCGCGGCCTTCGTCTCGCGCGTCCCCGAGACCGCTCTGCTGGACCTGGCCGCCTACGAGTACTGGAGCGGCGACGACTGGGTGTCCGGCGACGCCGCCGCGGCCACCCCGGTCGTGCCACCCGCAGTCGGGGAGATGTCGGTGCAGTTCCTGGGCGGTGAGTTCGTCATGCTCTACGGCAACGAGGCGAACGGCACGATCGAGATGAGGACGTCCGCGAGACCCGAGGGGCCGTGGAGCGAGGCTCGAGTGCTGGTCACCCACCGTGAGATCGGTGGTCTCTACGCTCCGTTCATCCACCCGTGGTCCACGGATACGGACCTCTACTTCACCGCCTCGCGGTGGGGTGACTACAACGTCCTGTTGTTGCGCACGACACTTTCCTGAGATGCCCCGGGTCGATGAAAGCCGCGGTCGGTAAGCTGGGCCACTGGACTTGTTCCCGAGACCCGGAGGTTGGCCAGCGTGGCACTCGTCGTCCAGAAGTACGGAGGATCCTCGGTCGCGACGGCCGAGCGGATCCGGCGCGTCGCTGAAAGGATCGTCGAGACCAAGAAGGCGGGCAACGACGTCGTGGTCGTCGTCTCGGCCATGGGAGACACGACCGACGAACTCCTCGATCTCGCGCAGCAGGTGTGCCCGGCCCCGCCGGCCCGCGAGATGGACATGCTCCTCACCTCCGGTGAGCGCATCTCCAACTCCCTCGTCGCGATGGCGATCCACTCGCTCGGCGCCGAGGCCCGGTCGTTCACCGGTTCCCAGGCCGGCGTGATCACCACGGGCAGCCACGGCAAGGCGAAGATCATCGACGTCACCCCCGGCCGCGTGCGCGCCGCCCTCGACGAGGGCAGCATCGTGCTGGTCGCCGGCTTCCAGGGCGTGAGCCAGGACAGCAAGGACATCACGACTCTCGGTCGTGGCGGTTCGGACACGACCGCCGTCGCACTCGCCGCCGCGCTGAACGCGGACGTCTGCGAGATCTACACCGACGTCGACGGCGTGTTCTCCGCGGACCCGCGCATCGTCAAGGACGCGCAGCGTCTCGAGAAGGTCTCCTTCGAGGAGATGCTCGAGCTCGCCGCGTGCGGCGCGAAGGTTCTCATGCTGCGGTGCGTGGAGTACGCCCGCCGCTACAACGTGCCCGTGCACGTTCGTTCGTCGTACACCACCAAGCCCGGCACCATCGTGTCCGGATCGATGGAGGACATCCCTGTGGAAGAGGCCCTGATCACCGGCGTTGCGCACGATCGCAGCGAAGCGAAGATCACCGTCGTCGGCATCCCCGACACCCCCGGTTACGCCGCCAAGGTGTTCCGCGCCGTCGCCGACGCCGAGATCAACATCGACATGGTGCTGCAGAACATCTCGAAGGTCGAGACCGGCAAGACCGACATCACCTTCACCTGCCCGAAGAGCGACGGCCCGCGCGCGGTCGAGCTCCTCACCAAGCAGCAGGGCGACATCGGCTTCACCCAGGTCCTCTTCGACGACCACATCGGCAAGGTCTCCCTCGTCGGTGCCGGTATGAAGAGCCACCCCGGTGTCACGGCCAAGTTCTGCGAGGCCCTCGCCGACGCCGGCATCAACATCGACCTGATCTCGACGTCGGAGATCCGCATCTCCGTGCTGGTGGATGACAACGAACTCGACGACGCCGTGCGCGCTCTGCACGCGGCATTCGAGCTCGGCGGCGACGAAGAGGCCGTCGTGCACGCAGGAACGGGGCGGTAATCGTGACCACCATTGCAGTTGTAGGCGCCACGGGGCAGGTCGGTATCGTCATGCGCACCCTCCTCGAGGAGCGCAACTTCCCGGCCGACACGGTTCGGTTCTTCGCGTCGGCCCGCTCGGCCGGCAAGAAGCTGCCGTTCCGCGGTGAGGAGATCGTGGTCGAGGACGTCGCGGCGACCTCCGACGAGGATCTGAAGGGCATCGACATCGCGCTGTTCTCGGCCGGTGGCACCCTCTCCAAGGAGCAGGCTCCGCGCTTCGCGGCCGCCGGGGCGATCGTCGTCGACAACTCGTCGGCGTGGCGCAAGGACCCCGAGGTTCCGCTCGTCGTGAGCGAGGTCAACCCGGAGCAGGTGAAGAACCCGCCGAAGGGCATCATCGCCAACCCGAACTGCACCACGATGGCCGCGATGCCGGTGCTCAAGGCACTGCACGACGAGGCCGGGCTCCAGCGCCTGATCGTGTCGAGCTACCAGGCCGTCTCCGGTAGCGGCCTGGCGGGCGTCGAGGAACTCGTCGGCCAGGTGCGCGCCGTCGCCGACGAGGCCGACAAGCTCGTCCACGCGGGCGACGCCGTCGACTTCCCGGCCCCGAACAAGTACGTCGCGCCCATCGCGTTCAACGTCGTCCCGCTCGCCGGGTCGATCGTCGACGACGGCACGGGCGAGACCGACGAGGACCAGAAGCTGCGCAACGAGTCACGCAAGATCCTCGGCCTGCCGGACCTGCTCGTCTCGGGCACGTGCGTGCGCGTTCCCGTCGTGACCGGCCACTCGCTGTCGATCAACGCCGAGTTCGAGCGGCCGCTGTCGGTCGAGCGTGCGCAGGAGCTGCTCGCGAACGCTCCGGGCGTCCGCCTCGTCGACGTGCCGACCCCGCTCGCCGCAGCGGGCGACGACGTCTCGCTCGTGGGCCGCATCCGCCAGGATCCGGGTGTTCCGGAGGGCCGCGGTCTCGCGCTCTTCGTCTCGGGTGACAACCTGCGCAAGGGGGCCGCTCTCAACACCATCCAGATCGCGGAGCTGCTCGTCTAAAGGCTCTTCGGACCTGCTCGACGGAGCGGGTGGACCTCTTCGGGTCCACCCGCTCCGTTGCGTTTCGGGCGCAACCGGGACGGCAGAGAAACATTTACAAGCAGTCTGGACTGTTTGTTGTTTTCCCGTTACGCTGCGAAGCGTGATCCAGGACACTGCGCCGAACGGTGGTCGTACCCAGGCGCAACGCACCGCCGCGACGCGAGCCAAGCTGCTCGACGCCGCGGTCGACTCGCTCGTCGAGCACGGCTACTCGGGCACCAGCACGCAGGGCATCGCCAAACGTGCCGGAGTCTCGCGAGGCGCCCAGCTCCACCACTTCCCGACGAAGGAGAACCTTGTCGTCGCGGCGGTCGAGCACCTCGTCGACAAGCGGCTGCAGGAGATCCTCGAGAAACGGCCCGATCCGGAGCACGGCTTCGAGGCGCTCATGGACGCCTTCTCCGGTCCGCTCTTCGCCGCAGCGCTCGAACTGTGGGTCGCGGCGCGGACCGATCCGTCCCTGCACGAGGCGATGATCCCGCTCGAACGCAAGGTCTCGGACGCGCTCCGCACGGGTTGCCTGGAGATCATGGGCGACAGGGTCTCGCCCGACCACATCGACCTCAGCATCGAGATCGCCCGGGGCTTCGCCGTCTCGGCCCTGATGCGTACCCCCGAATCCGATCGAGAATTCCGGGAGCGCCTGCTCCCGGTCTGGAAGGCGCTGGTGATGAAATGAGTCTCGCACTGCTTCCCGATCACGTGCACACGCTCGTCGTCGGCGCGGGCTTCGGCGGCATCGGCATGACCGCAACACTGTTGCGCGAGAACTCCGATGCCGACGTCCTCGTCCTCGAGCGCGGTGACGACGTCGGCGGAACCTGGCGCGTGAACACCTATCCCGGTGCCGCATGCGATGTTCCGAGTGCGCTGTACTCGTTCTCCTTTGCGCCCGAACCCGACTGGTCGCGAGCGCACGGCACCCAGGAGGAGATCTACGCGTACCTCCGCCGCGTCGCACGTGAGCAGGGCGTGACCGACCGGACGATGTTCGGGTGCGAACTGCGCGAGGCCCAGTGGGACGCCGAGCGTGCCGTGTGGCGGATCTCCACCTCCCGCGGTGACCTGACGGCCGACGTGCTCGTCGCCGCGACCGGTGCCCTCTCCACGCCCACCTACCCGAAGGTTCCCGGCCTGGAGTTGTTCCGCGGCAAGAAGTTCCACTCGTCCGAATGGGATCACGACCACGACCTCACGGGTGAGCGTGTCGCCGTCATCGGCACCGGCGCGTCGGCCATCCAGTTCGTGCCGGCGATCGTCGACCGCGTCGAACACCTCACGCTGTTCCAGCGCACGGCCTCCTGGGTGATGCCCAAGCACGACCACGTCATCGCGCGGTCGGTCCGCACGCTCTACCGGCGCTTCCCCGTGGCGCAGAAGCTCATGCGCGGATTCGTGTACGGGCAGAAGGAGATCTACGTCGTCGGCATGACGAAGCCCTTCGCCCGCAAGTACCTCCTGCCGCTGTTCGAGGTCCGGGCACGGCAGGTGCTGCGCAAGAACGTGCGCGATCCGGAGCTGCGCAAGCGCCTGACCCCCGATTTCGCGATCACCTGCAAGCGGATCCTGTTGTCCAACGACTGGTTCCCCGCCATCACCCGGCCGAAGGTGGACGTGGTGTCCTCCGGTCTGGCCGCGGTCACCGAGAACGGCGTCGTCGACGACAAGGGCACCGAGTACCCGGTCGACACCATCATCTTCGGCACCGGCTTCACGCCGACGGAACCGCCCGTCGCGCACCACATCCGCGGTGGCGACGGCCGTACCCTCGCCGAGACCTGGGACGGCAGCCCCTCGGCCTATCTCGGCATCACCGTGCCCGGTTTCCCCAATCTGTTCCTCATGTACGGCCCCAACACCAATCTCGGCCACAGCTCGATCGTGTACATGCTCGAATCCCAGGCCGATTACATCTCCGACGCGCTGCGCACGATGGAGCGTCGCGGCATCTCGGCCGTGGAGGTGCGTGACGACGCGGTGCGCCGCTACACCGCCGATCTCGACCCGGCGCTGAACAACACGGTCTGGAACCAGGGCGGTTGCAGCAGCTGGTACATCGACGAGAAGGGCCGCAACTCCGTGATGTGGCCGACCTTCACGTGGCAGTACCGGGCGCGGACCAAGCAGTTCGACCCGGAGAGCTACACCGAGCACCGCGCGACGGCAGGAGCAGGCGCATGACCCATTACGACGTCCTCGTCATCGGATCCGGATTCGGCGGCAGCGTCGCAGCGCTGCGCGCCACCGAGAAGGGATACAAGGTAGGTGTTCTCGAGGCCGGACGGCGCTTCGAGGACGACGAGCTGCCCAAGACGAGCTGGCGGCTGCGCAAGTACCTGTGGGCACCGCAGCTGGGGTGCTACGGGGTGCAGCGCATGCACCTGCTGCCCAATGTGCTCGTCATGGCCGGAGCGGGGGTGGGCGGCGGGTCGCTGAACTACGCCAACACCCTGTACAAGCCGCCGACGCCGTTCTTCCGCGACCCGCAGTGGGGTCACATCACCGACTGGGAAGCGGAACTGACCCCGTACTACGACCAGGCGGCACGGATGCTCGGCGTCCGACCCAATCCCAGCACCACGCCCGCGGACGAGGTGATGCGTCAGGTCGCCGACGAGATGGGTGTCGGTCACACCTACACGACGACCCCGGTCGGCGTGTTCTTCGACGAGCCCGGCAGGACGGTGCCCGACCCGTTCTTCGGCGGTGCCGGCCCCGACCGCACCGGCTGCACCGAGTGCGGCAGCTGCATGACGGGTTGCCGTGTGGGAGCGAAGAACACGCTCGTCAAGAACTACCTCTACCTCGCCGAGAAGGCCGGCGCGCACATCCACGCCCTCACGACGGTGACCCGTGTGGTGCCCCGCGCCGGTGGTGGATACGAGGTCCACACCCGCAGCACGAACGGCATCAGGAAGCGCCGCAAGGTCTTCACCGCCGACCAGGTGGTGATCGCCGCCGGTACCTACGGCACGGCGCGCCTGCTGCTCGCGAGCCGCGAGACCGGCGACCTGCCGAACCTGTCTCCGGCCCTCGGCACCGTGGTGCGCACCAACTCCGAGGCGGTGCTCGCCGCGACCGCGCAGGACCGCGTCGTCGACTACACGAAGGGCGTGGCCATCACGTCGTCCTTCCATCCGGACGACCACACCCACATCGAACCGGTGCGGTACGGCAAGGGCAGCAACCTGATCGGTCTGCTCCAGGCACTGCTCGTCGACGGTGGCACGCGGATGCCGCGACTGCTGAAGTTCTTCGGTGTCGCCGCGAAGAATCCCGCTGCCTTCCTCCGCTCGCTGTCGGTGCGGAACTGGTCCGAGCGCACGGTCATCGCTCTGGTCATGCAGACCGACGACAACTCGCTCGAGCTCGCGACCCGGCGCACGCCGATCGGCCGGGGCCTGACCAGCAAGCAGGGGCCGGGCACCCCGCCGCCCGAGTGGATCCCGGTGGGCCACGAGGCGGTTCGCCGCGTCGCCGACAAGATCGACGGCGACGCCGGCGGTTCGATCGCCGACCTGTTCAACATTCCGATGACCGCACACTTCCTCGGTGGGTGTGCGATCGGCGATTCACCGCGTACCGGCACCGTCGACCCGTACCTGCGTGTCTACGGGCACGAGGGTCTGCACGTCGTCGACGGCTCCGCGGTGAGCGCCAACCTCGGCGTGAACCCGTCCCTCACGATCACCGCGCAGGCCGAACGTGCGCTGGCGCTGTGGCCGAACAAGGGGGAGAAGGACAACCGGCCTCCGCTCGGGTCGGCCTACGAACCCGTGCAACCCGTGCAGCCCGTGCGACCGGTCGTGCCCGTCGAGGCCCCGGCGGCGCTGCGACTCCCCATCACTCCCGTTCGGAAGGAGAGCGCCCGTGCTCTGGACAGTGCCTGAGAGCGAGGACGAACGCACCGACTATCCGGTCTCGCCGCCACCGCCCTGGCCGGCCGCCGTGCGGGCCACCCTGTGGTGGCATCGCAGCACCCCGGACGCCGCCCAGTACGGGCCGACCGGCGCGACCCTGCCCATCACCCTCGCAATGATGGTCGACTACCTCGACTCGCCGGTCGGGCCGTACCGCGAGGTGCTGGCCAGCCCGGTGCTGCGTCGTGGCGTGATTCCGGCGATGGCGGTGCCGTTCATCGCCGTCGACTCCGAACCGTCGGTACACGGTGGTCGTGAGCACTGGAAGCTGCCGAAGGTACTCGCGAAGTTCGACGGGGACGTCCTCGGCGACTTCTCCGCGACCGGCGCCCGATGGAGCGTGGCCACCTCGGCCGCGCCGAAGGGGCCGGAACTGCCGATCGCGGGTGGACTGACCTTCGCCCAGCCGATCCCCGGCGGCGCCGTCGAACGCGCCACCGCCCGGCTGCGGGGGAAGTTCCGCTACGCACGGGTGACCGTCGCGGCGGAGGGACCGACGCTGAGCCGCTGGCTTCGCCCCGGCGCCCACCACGGCATCGTCATCACCTCCGGACGGATGTCCACGGGCGCGTCGCGAGTCGTGTCGCGTATGTAGGTCAGCCGGTGTCGTGGGTGCGCCGCGGTGCCGGCTGCACCCACGACGCCAGCAGGTTCATCGCCTCGCGGGACGATGAATCGGGCGCGGTGGAGTAGAGGAACAACGTCTGGTTCGGGTCGTCGGGGAAGGTGAGCGATTCGAAGTCCACGGTGAGCTCGCCGACCACCGGATGGTTCAGGTGCTTCGATCCGTGCGTGCGCCGGTGGACCTGGTGCTCGGACCACCAATGCCGGAACTCGGGACTCGCGAGCGAGAGCTCACCGACCAGTTGTTGCGCCAGCGGGTCGTCGGGGGTCGTGCCGACGTCGAGGCGCAGACTCTCCACCGCCGTCCGGGCCTGTTGTTCCCAGTCGGCGAACAGGTTCCGGGCCTCCGGGCTCAGCAGCATCCAACGCGCGTAGTTGCGCTCCCGTGGTGGCATCGCGTCGAAGTCGGCGAACAACGCCCGCGCCATCCGGTTGGTGGCGAGCACGTCGGTGCGATGGCCGAGGACCAGCGCGGGCTGCGAGTCGAGACCGTCGAGCAGTTGGTACAGGCCGGGCCGCACGCGTTGGACCGCGCCGCGGCTGCGTCGGCCGGGTCGGGTCGACGCGCCGATCAGGTCGTCGAGATGGGTGCGACCCGCATCGTCCAGACCCAGGGCCCGCGCGAGCGCGTCGAGAACCTGGCGTGACGGGACGATCCGACGGCCCTGCTCGAGTCGGGTGTAGTAGTCGGTGGACACCCCGGCGAGCAGGGCGACTTCTTCGCGCCGCAGTCCCGGCACCCGCCGTACGCGCCCGTCCTCCGGCAGCCCGGCGTCGTCGGGTTCGCGTGCGGCGCGGGCACGGCGCAGGAAGTCCGCCAGTTCGTGATTTCTGGGAGCGGCCACCCGGTCATTGTCTCTCCCGGAAGGCGATCGTGCCTGGTCCTCCCAGTCCTATGTTGCCGGATCCGAGGCTGCCGGAGACCAGGACGGGCAGGGCCGACGGTGTGCTCCCACGGGGCATGTTCGAGCGGGATTCTGGAATCACCCCGGCGGCGGACCCCGCCCCGGAGATTCGAAAGGACAAGAATCATGCTCGAATCCACCACCACCACAACTTGGTTCGTCACCGGTGCCTCGCGGGGTCTCGGTCTCGAGATCGTCGCTCAGCTCCTCCGGCGCGGCGACGACGTTGCGGCCACGACGCGCTCGGTCGAGCGTCTGACCGCCGCCCTCGACTACATCGGTACCGGCCGGCTCCTTCCGCTCCGGGTCGACCTGACCGATCAGGAGCAGGTCGCCGCGGCCGTCGCGCAGACCCGGGAGCACTTCGGCGGACTCGATGTCATCGTCAACAACGCCGGCTACGGATATCTCTCCGCCGTCGAGGAGATCGCCGATGCCGACGCCCACGCGATGTTCGACGTGCAGATCTTCGGGGTGCTGAACGTGCTGCGGGCGGCGCTTCCGGCGTTCAGGAGCAACCGTCGCGGGCACATCGTCAACGTCTCGTCGATCCTGGGGCTCACGACCTTCCCGGGCTGGGGACTCTACAGCGCGGGAAAGTTCGCGCTCGAGGCCCTGACGGAAGCGCTCGCCGCGGAGGTCGCCGATCTCGGTATCGGGGTGAACCTGATCGAGCCGGGATACGTGCGGACCGATTTCCTGACGAACGACTCGCTCGCACTTCCCGATTCGACACTCGGTGAGTATCCGGCCGTGCGGGAGACGACCGAGGCGCACCGGGCGATGCACGGGACCCAGCTCGGAGATCCCGTGAAGGTCGCGGCCGCGATCATCGAGGTCGCCGTCTCGGGTACCGCTCCGCTGCACCAGTTCCTCGGTTCGGACTCGCTCTCGTTCGCCGAGGCGCGGGTGAAGGCCCTGCAGGCGGACATCGACGCATCCCGGGCGCTGGCGGGCACCGACCACACCGACCTCTGATCCGATCGGAGACCCGAAGTGGGGCGTGACGGGCACCGCACCGATCCTTTTCTTGACTTATTCCAGAAAAGGGGCATACTTGGTGTCATGCAACAAGGACACGAGCATCACTTCGACCCCAAGGAGCAACTGCGCTCCGTGGGTCTGCGGGTGACCGCTCCCCGCGTTGCCGTACTGAGAACCGTTGCCGAGCATCCGCATTCCGATGCGGACGGAATCGCCGCCCACGTGCGCGACGAACTCGGCTCGGTGTCGACGCAGGCCGTGTACGACGTACTCAAGGCATGCGTGGGGAACGGGTTGCTCCGCCGGATCGAACCGGCCGGATCACCCGCACGGTACGAGACCCGCATCGGCGACAACCACCACCACCTCGTGTGCCGCGCATGCGGCACGGTCGTCGACATCGACTGCGTCGTCGGGGCCGCACCCTGCCTGACGCCGTCCGACGACCACGGCTTCGTCATCGACGAAGCAGAGGTCACCTTCTGGGGCCTGTGCCCCGATTGCCGCGCCGACTAGCGCCCACTCGCTTCACCGGTGGTCCGGCCCCTCCGCGGGGCCGAACCACCGGCTTCGTGTCCCGAGACCCGGAACACCCGTATTCGGAGGTCACCATGACGAATGCCCGTTACACCACGAACAACGTCGGTATCCCCGTCGCCAGCGACAACGAGTCGCTGACCGCCGGCACCCAGGGCCCGATCCTGCTCCACGACCACTACCTGGTCGAGAAGCTCGCGCACTTCAACCGCGAGCGGGTGCCCGAGCGCGTCGTGCACGCCAAGGGCGCCGGCGCGTTCGGTGAGCTCGTCGTCACCGAGGACGTCTCCGCCTACACGAAGGCCAAGCTGTTCCAGCCGGGCGCGAAAACCGAGATGCTGGCACGCTTCTCGACGGTCGCCGGTGAACAGGGCAGCCCCGACACCTGGCGCGACCCGCGCGGTTTCGCTCTGAAGTTCTACACCGAGGACGGGAACTACGACCTGGTCGGCAACAACACGCCGATCTTCTTCATCAAGGACCCGATCAAGTTCCCCGACTTCATCCACTCGCAGAAGCGTCTGCCCGGCTCCGGCCTGCGCGACCACACGATGCAGTGGGACTTCTGGACCCTGCGCCCCGAGACCGCACACCAGGTCACCTGGCTGATGGGTGACCGTGGCCTGCCGCGCACGTGGCGCCACATGGACGGCTTCGGTTCGCACACCTACCAGTGGATCAACGCCGACGGTGAGCGCTTCTGGGTGAAGTACCACTTCAAGACCGACCAGGGCATCGAGTTCCTCACCCAGGACGAGGCCGACCGCCTCGCCGGCTCGGATCCCGACTACCATCGCGCCGACCTCTACACGGCGATCGAGCGCGGCGAGTTCCCGAGCTGGACGCTCCACGTGCAGATCATGCCGGTCGCGGAGGCGGAGAACTACCGGTTCAACCCGTTCGACCTGACCAAGGTGTGGTCGCAGAAGGACTACCCCCTGATCAAGGTCGGCACCATGACCTTGAACCGCAACCCGCGCAACTTCTTCGCGGAGATCGAGCAGGCCGCGTTCGCCCCGTCGAACGTCGTGCCGGGCATCGGATTCTCGCCCGACAAGATGCTGCTCGGCCGCGTGTTCTCCTACGCCGACGCCCACCGCTACCGCATCGGTGTCAACCACGCACAGCTGCCGGTGAACTCCGCGAAGGCCGCCCGTGTCGACTCCTACAGCAAGGAGGGCAACATGGCCTACACCTTCAACGATCCGCAGACCCCGGTCTACGCGCCGAACAGCTTCGGTGGTCCGCATGCCGATCCCGAGCGGGCCGGCGACGAAGGTCTGTGGAACTTCGGAACCGAGGCCGTGCGTGCGGGATACGTGCAGCACCCCGAGGACGACGACTTCGGTCAGGCGGGCACCCTCGTCCGCGACGTGATGGACGACGCGGCACGCGAACGCCTCGTGAACAACATCGTCGGACACGTCCTCGGCGGTACCTCGGAGGCGCTCTACGAGCGGATCTTCGAGTACTGGCGCAACGTCGACGAGGAGCTCGGCAAGCGGGTCGAGGCGGGCGTGCGCGCCGGAGCCTGACCCGTCACCGGGGGAGATGCGGCGGGATCAGAGCAGTCCCCACCAGTAGATCAGGGCTGCCAGCGCCAGCACGATCAGCGTGGTGTCCATGTCGCTCTCCCTCCATCCGACGGCAACAACTCCATCTTCCTCGCACACGAGGAGTCCGGCACAGACGGCAGGGTCGTCCACCTCTTACGGTGGGCGGCCCTGCCGGCGTCTGCGAACATATCGGCTGTTCGAACACGCGTGTGACAGCTGTGTCGGCTGTGGTTGTTAGGTTGGAGATCCGGGCCGGCGTCGTCACGCGGGGCCGGGTTCGCGCTCGTTCGTCGAAAGGTGTTGTCCGACATGGTGATGGGTCCTACCCATGCAGTATCCGGGGCGCTGGTGGGGCTCGTCGTCGCAGATCTGCTTCCTCCCGACTGGGGTGCACCCGCGTCCACCGCGGAGACCTTCGCCTTCGCGGCGGTGTGTTCGGGGGCGGCCCTGCTTCCGGATCTCGACACGGCACAGTCGACGGTCGCGAGGTCGTTCGGGCCCGTGAGCCAGACCTTCGCCAAGGGCATCGACGCGGTCTCGCTCGGCTACTACTCGCTCACCAAGGGCAGCCGCGACCGGAAGCGGCGCGGCGGGCACCGCACCATGACGCACACCGCGCTGTTCGCGGCACTGCTCGGAGCCGGAGTCTCGGCGCTCGTCGCGAGCTTCGGCAGGGAAGCGATCATCGGGGTCCTGTTCGTCACTCTCGGTCTCGCGTTGCGTGGGTTGTTCGGATCGTGGGCGAAGAAGCGCGGGTGGGTGGTCGTCACCCTGAGCGCGGCAGTGCTGTCGATCCTGTCGTGGACGTGGTTCCCGCAGGAGGTCGCGTCGACGGGCCTGGGGGTCGCGGTGGCCCTCGGATGCGCGACACACTGCCTCGGCGACGCCATCACCAAGGAGGGCATCCCCTTCCTCGCGCCGTTCGTGCCCTGGCGCGGGTCGCGCTGGTGGGAGATCAAGCTGCCGTCGGCGTTGTCCATCCGTGCGGGTGGGCCGTTCGAGCTCGGCATCCTCGGTCCGGCTCTCACCGTTGCGGCGGTCGCGATGGCCGTCTGGTCGGTCGACGGCGCGCCCGAACACATCCTCGGCACGTTGGAGGCGTCGGGCCTGTCGTTCTGGAGCGAGGGCACCGCACACCGGTAGCGGTACTGGAGAATAAAGAGAACTTGTTCTATTTTTGCGGAGTCCGTGCCCGCAGAACAGAACGGAACCCGCCCTCGTGAGCGCTCGAGCCTCTGGTCCCACCCTCAGTCGTCGCGGTCTTCTCGGAGCAGCCGCCGGAGCGGCCGTCCTTGCAGGCACGGGATGGACGCTCGCGGGTGCGGTACCGCTCGGCGACCCGGCTGCCACGATCCCGGCGCCGCCGGACTTCCCGGCCGACATCCCGCTCTCGCAGCAACAGTTCGTCAACTGGGCAAAGACCATCCGGTTCGACGCGGTGTGGACCGCGACCGCGCGCACCGCCGACGACGTCGTCCGTCTCGCGAACTGGGCACACGCCCACGGCTTCCGGATCCGTCCCCGCGGATCGATGCACAGCTGGAGTCCGCTCACCCTCGAGGCCGGGCAGGACATCGAGAACGTCGTGCTGGTCGACACCATGTCGCAGCTCAACCAGGTCGTCGTCGACGCGGGCGCCGCACCTGCGCGCGTGACGGCCGGCGGTGGCGCGAGCATCGAAGCGATCCTCACCGCGCTCGAAGCGAACGGACTGGGGTGGGCCAACTCGCCGGCCATCGGGGACATCTCCATCGCGGGGGCACTGTCGATCGGTGCCCACGGCGCCACCTACCCGGCAGCGGGGGAGACGGTGGTCCCCGGCCAGTCGTTCGGCTCGCTGTCCAATCTCGTCCTGGCTCTGACCGCCGTGGTGTGGAACCCGTCGGCCGGTGCCTACGAACTCCGCGAGTTCCGCCGCGCCGACCCGGAGATCGGACCCGTGCTCGCTCACCTCGGACGCACCTTCGTCACCTCCGTGACGTTGCAGGCCGGAGCGAACTACCGGGTGCGCTGCCAGAGCTTCACCGACATCCCGTGGCGCGAACTGTTCGCACCGCCCGGCTCGCCGGGGCGCACCTTCGAACGCTACGTCGAGGAACACGGGCGGGTCGAGGCGATCTGGTTCCCCTTCACCGAGACACCCTGGCTCAAGATCTGGTCGGTCTCCCCGGAGAAGCCCGCCGCCTCCCGTGAGGTGCAGGGCCCGTACAACTACTATTTCTCGGACAGCCTGCCCGAGGAGCTCACCGACCTGCTGGGGCAGGTCGTGCGCGGCGCCCAGGGCGTCACACCGGCCTTCGGTGCGTCGCAGTTCGGAGCGGTGGCAGCGGGACTCGCAGCGACCGGCACGAACGATCTGTGGGGCTGGTCCAAGGACCTGCTGTTCTACCTGCGCGCCGCGACCCTGCGCGTGGTCGCCGGCGGCGGTGTCGTCGTGACGAGACGCGACAACATCGCCCGCGTCATCAACGAGTTCACGACGTGGCTGCACGAGCGGATGACGCACTACGCCTCGCTCGGCCAGTACCCCGTGAACATGCCGTTCGAGGTGCGTCTGTGCAAGGTCGACGACGCCGACGAGGTGCTCGTCGACGCTGCCGGTGTGCCGGACCTGTCGCCGGTGCGTCCCCGCCCCGACCGCCCCGACTGGGACACCGCGATCTGGATGAACGTGGTCTCCATCCCCGGAACGGCAGGGATGCCGGCCTTCTTCCGCGAGATGGAGCAGTGGATGGCCGCCCACTACTCGGGCGACTACGCGACCTTCCGTTCCGAGTGGTCGAAGGGCTGGGCGTTCGACGACCAGGGCGGCTACCGCGACCCCGGTTTCCTCGGGGAGACGGTGCCGGCCATGTACCGCACCGGGTTGCCGTCCGGCCAGGGTTGGGACGCCGCGCTCGCAGCCTTCGAGCAGTACGACCCGCATCGGGTGTTCAGCAACCGGTTCCTCGACCGGTTGCTGCCCTGACGTCCCGTCTCAGCACCCCGTGTGCGAGAAGGCCCGCATGTAGCCGGCGGTCTGATAGGCGTACGCCCATGCCCAGTACGACAGGGCGATGTCGGCGGGGCTGGCGGCCATGATGAGCTCGCCGTCGAAGCATCGGTCGAGGATGAAGCGCGCGCGGGAGACGTGCGGCACGAACGTCACGACGATGACGCTCTCCCAGCCGCGCTGCTCCGCGAGGCGACGCAGTTCCATCGCTTCACCGCGTGTGGTCGCCGGCTCCGGCTCGAAGCACGTGACGGGGAATTCGTAACGCGGGTGGTCGCACAGGTCCGTCAACCAGACGTCCTTCGTGCCGTTGGGATTCGAGACCACGACCTCGGGTGCGAAGCCTTCGAGTGCGAGTTCGAGGGCGTACGGATAACGCTCGTAGATCGCACCGCCGAGGACGAAGATCGCATCCGCGCGGCGGTACGGGCTCAGGTTCTCGATCTCGATCTGCGGAGCCACGTAGACGGGCACTCCCGCAGCGATGAATGCGCACGCCACGAGCACGAGGACGGCGAACCACCGTCGTCGCCGGGGCCGTGGCCTGGTGAGTGTGGAACCTCCGGAGTTCTCCGGCGCGTCCTGCCGGGAGGCCCTGTGTCGTCGCGTCATCCGCTGTTTTCCGTTCCCCCCGACCGGAGTCGGAGCGTCTCGCGAGTGCGGTGCCGCGTTTCAGTTTAGGGTATATAAGTCTGTTTTCGTGCCTAAAACAAACTTGAAGAATCTTTTGCGCGGGCACGGCATCCGCTTTTCCCTGCACAGAAGCACCGTTCCAGGAGCGGATGGCGGCCTATTCTGCTCTTACGCCCTGCGGCAGAACAGCTCGCAACCTCGGGTCGTGCCCGAAGCGATGGGGTTCCCCTCCGGGGAGAGGATCGCGATGACTCGGATCGGTAGGACCCCGAGGACCGGACTCCTGCGTGCCAAGTCGGTGGAGCAGTCCATCCGTGACACGGACGAACCGGATTCGAAATTGCGCAAGGACCTGACCGCCTGGGATCTCATCGTGTTCGGCGTCGCAGTCGTCATCGGCGCCGGCATCTTCACGCTCACCGCCCGCACCGCGGGTAACGTCGCCGGTCCGTCGGTGTCCCTGGCCTTCGTGTTCGCTGCGATCGCGTGCGCGCTCGCAGCCCTCTGCTACGCCGAGTTCGCCTCGACCGTGCCTGTCGCCGGCAGTGCCTACACCTACTCGTTCGCGACCTTCGGAGAGTTCGTCGCGTGGATCATCGGATGGGATCTCATCCTCGAGTTCGCCCTCGCCGCAGCGGTGGTGGCGAAGGGGTGGTAGCTCTACCTCCACGAGGTCGTGGCCGTGTCGTCGAGCGTCATGATCGGACCGGTGAAGATCGACTGGGGTGCGATCCTGATCGTCGCGGTGATCGGCGTGCTGCTCGCCACGGGAACCAAACTCTCGTCCCGGGTCTCACTGGTCATCACGTCGATCAAGATCGCAGTGGTGGTGTTCGTGGTGGTTCTCGGCGCCTTCTACATCGAGACCGAGAACTATTCGCCGTTCGTCCCGCCCTCGGAAGCCGGCGACACAGGTGAGGGGTTGCACCAGTCGTTGTTCTCGTTCGCGACCGGGGCAGGCGGCAGCACCTTCGGCTGGTACGGGTTGTTGGCCGCAGCCAGCATGGTGTTCTTCGCGTTCATCGGATTCGACGTCGTCGCCACCACGGCCGAGGAAACGCGCAACCCGCAGAAGGCGGTGCCGATCGGCATCCTCGGCTCGCTCGCGATCGTGACGGTGCTGTACGTGGCCGTCAGCCTCGTCCTCACCGGCATGGTCGACTACACCGAGCTCGAAGGGGACGAGTCGACACTGGCGACGGCCTTCGCACTCAACGGGATGGACTGGGCCAAGAACCTGATCTCGATCGGCGCCCTCGCGGGTCTGACCACGGTCGTGATGGTGCTGATGCTGGGTCAGACGAGGGTGCTGTTCGCGATGGCACGGGACGGACTCATGCCACGCGGGCTCTCCCACACGGGCAGCCATGGAACTCCGGTACGCACGACGGTGCTCGTGGCGGTGATCGTCGCAGTACTCGCGGGGCTCGTGCCGCTCGGCACTCTCGAGGAGATGGTCAACATCGGCACACTCTTCGCGTTCGTACTCGTGTCGATCGGCGTGATCGTGTTGCGGCGCACGCGACCGGACCTCGAACGCGGGTTCCTGGTGCCGCTGGTACCTCTGGTGCCCATCCTTGCGGTGATCGCCTGTGTGTGGCTCATGGTGAATCTGTCCGTCGAGACATGGTTGCGGTTCGTGGCATGGATGCTCCTCGGCCTGATCATCTACTTCGCCTACAGCCGGAACCACTCCGTCCTCGCGACCCCATCCCGGGTTCGGGCCGGCCCGGAAACGTAGTCGGGAAAGCAATCAGGGCACTTTCTCCGCGAGGAGAAAGTGCCCTGACGAGTTCTTCCACGAGTCGGGGTGGCGGGATTCGAACCCACGACCTCTTCGTCCCGAACGAAGCGCGCTACCAAGCTGCGCCACACCCCGTATTGAACCTCGGTCAGCTTACAACACGAGGCCGCAGAAGATTAAATCGGCTGGTCAGCGACGTAACCCGGCGCGCTCTGCCGCATCGCCGCTGGCCTGCTGCGCGGTGTCGCGCGAGGCCGGAACGAGGGTCAGCAGAGTGGCCTCCGGACGGCAGAAGAACCGAGCGGGAGCGAACGGCGACGTGCCGATGCCCGCGGAGACGTGCAGTCGCATGTGGGCACCCCAGCGCGACGCGCCCTTCACCCGCGACCGGTCGATCCCGCAGTTGGTCACCAGCGCGCCGTAGAACGGCAGGCACAGCTGGCCGCCGTGGGTGTGGCCGGCGAGGACGAGGTCGTAGCCGTCCTCGGCGAAGCGATCGAGCACCCGAGGCTCGGGGGAGTGCGTCATGCCCAGTCGCAGATCGGCCGAGGGATCGGCCGCACCGGCGATCGTCTCGTACCGGTCGCGGTCGAGATGCGGGTCGTCGACACCACCGACGGCGATGCGTACGCCGCCGACCTCGATGTCACGGCGCACGTGCGTCATGTCCTGCCAGCCACGTTCGGTGAACGCCGCACGCAGGTCGCCCCACGGGAGCGGAGGACCGTAGACGCGGTCGTGGTCCTTGTCGAAGTAGGCGAGCGGGTTCTTCAGCACGGGAGCGAAGTAGTCGTTGCTCCCGAAGACGAACAGACCCGGGCGGGCGAGGAGTCCGCCGAGCGCCTGGACGACGGCCGGAACGGCCTTCGGGTGCGACAGGTTGTCGCCCGTGTTCACGACGAGATCGGGCTCGAGGCCGTCGAGCTCGCGCAACCAGTTCTGTTTCAGCTTCTGGTTGGGAGTCATGTGCAGGTCGCTGATGTGCAGGACCCGCAGTGTCGACGCGCCGGGCGCGAGCACCGGCACCGTGACCTCGCGAAGGGTGAACGCGTTCCGTTCGATCAACGTGGCGTAACCGAGGCCGAGAGCGGCGGCGCCGGCAGCACCGAGGGTTACGCGGCGAATTGCAGACAGGTCAGGCACTTCTCCAGCGTACCGCCGTGCGTGGTCCTCGCACGTGGTTCGCCTGCCCCGCGTAGCGTTTCCGGCATGAGCGACACCACATCCTCCCTCGAATCCAGGCTGCGGACGGACCTGACCGCAGCGATGAAGGACAAGGACAAACTGCGGACCGAGACCCTCCGGATGCTGCTCGCGGCGGTCCGGAACGAGGCGGTGTCCGGCAAGGAGGCGCGTGAGCTGTCCGACGACGAGGTGCTCAAGGTCCTCGCGAAGGAGTCGAAGAAGCGTGGCGAGGCCGCCGAGGTCTACACCGAGAACGGCCGCGGTGAGCTCGCGGCCAAGGAGCACGCCGAAGCGCGCATCATCGACGAGTATCTGCCCACCCCGCTGACCGATGCCGAGCTCGTCGATGTCGTCGACACCGCCCTCGCGCGCGTCGCGGAGGAGATCGGCGCGCGTCCGGGTCCGAAGAACATGGGCCAGGTGATGAAGGCCGCCACCGAGATCGCGGCAGGGAAGGCCGACGGCAAGCGCCTGTCCGCGGCCGTGCGTTCACGCCTGTAACCGAAACGGCCGCGCAGTTCTGGTCGACCGTCACGAGGACGGGGCGACGAGAACTGCACGGCCGTGGAAGCCCTGCGGCTCAGTTGTCGGGGCGGCTCGGTGTCGTCGTGGGAGTGGAGTCCTCCTCCGCCGGCGGACTCGACTCGCTCTGCTCGAGCTCACGTCCCGGGATGGGCGCGGGCGTCGATCGGCGGGTCGTGTCGGGCACCTCGCGGTCGCGCGGGCGGGCCGGGGTGGCGCTTGTGGTGGGAGCCACGCGGACCGATCCGTCGCTGATGAACAGTGTGACCGTCGATCCCGGGACGGCCGAGCCGCTCGGGGACGTACCCGTCACCGTTCCGGCGCGTTCCTCACCGGCGATCGTCGCCTCCGAGACCGAGAATCCGGCGTCCTGCAGTCGCTGGACCGCGCGGTCCTTCGACAGGCCCGTCACGTCCGGAACCTGGGCGTTGCCCGCGCCGCGGACGTACCGGGGATCGGGGGCGGGCAGTTCGATGGAGCCGAACTTGTTCGCCACCGGCAGCATCGCCGAGAACCATGTCCGCGCCGGTTCGGTACCGCCGAAGAGGTTGCCGTCGTAGCAGGGGCGGACCGGACCCGAGCAGATCTGGCCGGGGGTGGGGGAGTCGCCGTAGGTGTAGACCACACCGGCGAACCGGTTGGTGAAGCCGAGGAAGGCCGACGACATGTGCGATTCCGTCGTACCGGTCTTCGCCGCGACCGGCAGGTTCCAGCCCACCGATCCCGCGGCACCCGAGGCGGTACCGCCGGCGGCGGTGTCCTTGCTCATCGCCGTGGCGAGGGTGTCGGCGAGGCCGGGCTCGACCACCTGCTCGCAGGCCTGCTGCGTGATCGGTACGGGCTTGCCCTCGCGGTCGAAGACCTCCTCGATCGGGCTGGGCGGGCACCACTTGCCGTGCGAGGCGAGGGTCGCCGCGACGTTCGACAGTTCGAGCGCGTTGATCCACGTCGGGCCGAGCGTGTACGAGCCGAGGTGCTGGTCCTTCTGCATCTCGGCCATCGACTGGTCGCCGAAGCCGGAGGTGCGCGGCTGCAGGTACGAACGCAGACCCAGGCGCACCGACATGTCGACGGCCGCGTCGACGCCGGTGGCCTCGATGAGCTTGACGAACGCCGTGTTCGGCGACTGTGCCAGCGCGTCGGTCACCGACAGTCGCGACGGATACGGTGCGGCGTTCTCGACGCAGTAGTAGTTGGCCGGGCAGCCGCGGGCGCCGCCGTCGCCCAGACCGCGGGCGTTGTAGCGGGACGGGACGTCGAGCACGGCCGAGGTGCCCAGGCCCTGTTCCATGGCGGCGGCGACGGTGAATATCTTGAAGATCGACCCGGCGCCGTGACCGGCCAGCGAGTAGGGCTGCGGCTGGACCGTCTCCTTGGCCTCGGCGTCGAGGCCGAACTTGCGGCTCGACCCCATGGCGAGGACCTTGTGCGAATCCTGGCCCGGCTCGATCACGTTCATCACCGAGGCCACGTCGTCGACGGTGGGGCTGGTGAACCGGTCGAGCGATTCCTTGACGGAGTTCTGGACCTCGGGGTCGAGGGTCGTGCGGATGAGATATCCGCCCCGGTCGATCTGCTCGCGCGACAGTCCGGAGTTCTCGAGGTACTGCAGCGCGTACTCGCAGAAGTAGCCGCGGTCGTCGGCGGCGATGCAGCCGCGGGGGAGCGTGTTGGGCTCGGGCAGCACGCCGAGCGGCAGTTCCTTCGCGGCGCGGATCTCGTCGGCGCGCTCGGGGATGTTGTCGATCATCGTGTCGAGCACGATGTTGCGACGGGTGAGTACGCCGTCGGGATTGGTGTACGGGTTCAGCGCCGAGCTGGACTGCACCATGCCCGCGAGCATCGCGGCCTGCGGGATGTTCAGGTCCTTCGCGTCGATGCCGAAGTAGGTCTGGGCGGCGTCCTGGATGCCGAACGAACCGTTGCCGAAGGGGACGAGGTTCAGATAGCGGGTGAGGATCTCGTCCTTGGTGAGCTGATCGTCGAGGGTCAGCGCCATGCGGATCTCACGGATCTTGCGGGCCGGCGTCGTCTCGATCGCCGCGCGGCGTTCGGCGTCGGTCTTCGCGATCACGTGCAGCAGGTAGTTCTTGACGTACTGCTGGTCGATCGTGGAGGCGCCCTGCTCGACCTGACCGCTCGTGGTGTTGGTGAGGAACGCGCGGATGGTGCCCTGCCAGTCGACGCCCTGGTGCTCGGGGAACCGCTTGTCCTCGATCGAGACGATCGCCAGTTTCATCTCGTTCGAGATCTGGTCGCTGGGCACCTCGAAGCGACGCTGGTCGTAGAGCCACGCGATCGGCTCACCCGCCTTGTCGACCATGGTTGTCACGGCTGGGACGACACCTTCGACGAGCTCTGCGGAACTGTTGTCGACGGTGTCCGCGGCGCGGTTCGAGACGTACCCGAATCCACCCGCGGCCGGGAAGAGCATCCCTGCTACGAGAACGCCGCCGAGGGCCGTGCAACCAGCGAGCTTCGCCACCGTTCTTCGGATCGACACGCCTACACACTACGTGGCGGGGGACCGGCCGGCGGTTTCCAGGGAGCGGGCGTGGCACGACGGGCGCTGTGAAAACGCCTCCGACGTGCAACTTTGTACGTACGTACCAGAAAAGGTTTCGTTCGCCTTGCGCGTGGGCATCAGTTTACCTAGATTGAGACATCAGTGTGACGCAGATAACACCTTGACGGGCAGGTTTCGCGCCGTCGCGGCACACGGACGGCGCAGACCTCGAACACCGCGAACCGGCGTTCGGAAAGTAAAGGGGCAACTGAATGCACATGACCACCCCGACGACCCGACTCGACGTCGACCAGGCCGAAGCGCGCATCGCTTGGGTCTCCAAGGCTCGCTGCCGCGAAGTCGATCCCGATGAACTGTTCGTGCGTGGCGCAGCGCAGCGCAAGGCTGCGGTGATCTGCCGGCACTGCCCGGTGATGCTCGAGTGCGGGGCGGACGCCCTCGACAACCGTGTCGAGTTCGGCGTGTGGGGAGGCATGACGGAGCGGCAGCGTCGTGCTCTCCTCAAGCAGCATCCCGAGGTCGAGTCCTGGGCCGATTTCTTCCAGGCGCAGCGACAGCACCAGAGCGCGGTCTAGTCACCACCTCACCGGTACACGAACCGCCGAGATCATGACCCGCGAGACATCACGCCTCGCGGGTCAATTGCTCGCCCACCGCCCGCAGCGCCTCGAGATCCGAGACCTCGAAGGGCAGCGAGGGCACCCCGACCACGGGGACGGCAGGGTTCGCCGCGGTGAAGTTGCGTAGCAACCGCAGCTCCCGCTTGGCGATCACCGCCCGGTGCGCGTGGATGCGGAGAACGGCCTCAGCGGCCTTCGCGTCCACGCCTTCCTCCTCGGCGAGCTGATCCGCTGCGGTGAGGGCGTGATCGGACGGCAGCGCCGACAGTGTCGGATGGGTGCGGTTGAGCACCAGGCCCGACAGCGGCATGCGATCGCCCGAGAGTCGCTCGACGAAGAACGACGCCTCGCGCAGGGCATCGGGTTCGGGTGCCGCGACCACCATGAAGTGGGTTCCCGGCTGCTGCAGCAACCGGTAGGTGCGGTTGGCGCGCTCGCGGAAACCCCCGAACATCGAGTCCAGCGACTGCACGAAGGCCGACGCGTCCGACAGCATCTGGCTCCCGACGATCGTCGAGACCGCCTTGAGCGCGAGCCCCATCGCGCCCGTCACCAGGCGGCCGAAGCCACGTCCGGGTGCCGTGAAGATCCGGATCATCCGGCCGTCGAGGAACGCCCCGAGCCGCTGGGGAGCGTCGAGGAAGTCGAGTGCGTTCCGGGACGGCGGGGTGTCGACGATGATGAGATCCCACTCGTCGCTCTGCGCGAGCTGACCGAGCTTCTCCATCGCCATGTACTCCTGCGTGCCGGAGAACGACGACGCCACGGTCTGATAGAAGGGGTTGTCGAGGATCTGCTGCGCCTTCTCCGGCGTCGAGTGCTCGAGCACCATGTCGTCGAAGGTGCGACGCATGTTGAGCATCATCGCGTGCAGCTCGCCCTTCGCCTCCGGCCCGAGCTCCACCTTCTGCGGTGAATTGTCGAGCGAGGCGACCCCGAGGGCCTGTGCCAGTCGCCGCGCAGGGTCGATCGTGAGCACCACGACGCTGCGGCCCCGCTCGGCCGCGCGCAACGCGAGCGCCGCGGCGGTGGTCGTCTTGCCGACACCGCCCGACCCGCAGCACACGATCACCCGGGACGAGCGGTCGTCCAGGATGCGGGCGACGTCGAGGACCTTCCGGATCGGTGCGCTCATCGGACACCCTGCTCGGCGAGGGCGTCGGCGAGTTCGTAGAGGCCACCGAGATCGACACCGTCGGCGAGGGCCGGTAGGGACATGCGTGCCACCTTCACTTCGTCGAGTTGAGCGGCGCTCACCTGTTGCGCCTGGAGTACCGCGGCGTGCTCGATGGTCTCGGTCAGCAGGCCGGCGAAATCGTCGTCGGAGAGCTTGACGGACACCCTCTCCAGGGTCGTCCGGATCGCGGGCCCGGCGATGCGGCCGGCGGCGACGTCGTCGACGAGTTCCTCGGGCAGGTGTTCGGGGGCGGTGCGGTTGACGATCACCGTGCCCATCCGGAGATCGGCGGCCTCGAGTTCCTCCACCGCGTCGGCCGTCTCCTGCACGGGCAGTGCCTCGAGCAGGGTCACCAGGTGGACGACGGTCTGATCGGAGTGCAGCAGCCGGACCACGCCCTCGCTCTGCGACCGGATCGGACCGGACTTCGCGAGGTCGGCCATGGCCTTGGTGACATCGAGGAAGCTGCCGATGCGGCCGGTGGGCGGGGAATCGACGACGACCGCGTCGTAGACAGGGGTGCCCGTCGCGTCGGTCCGCACCACGGTCTCCTTGATCTTGCCGGTGAGGATCACGTCGCGCAGACCCGGCGCGAGCGTGGTCACGAACTCGATCGCGCCCATCCGCCGCATCGCGCGACCTGCGAATCCGAGGTTGTAGAACATGTCGAGGTATTCGAGGAAGGCCGCCTCGATGTCGATCGCGAGAGCCGACACCTCACCGCCACCCGGCGCGGTCGCGATCTTCGTCTCGACCGGCGGGAGCGGCGGCACGTCGAACAGCTGCGCGATGCCCTGACGTCCCTCGGTCTCGACGAGCAGGACCTTGCGACCTCCGGCGGCGAGCGCCAGCGCGAGCGCTGCGGCCACGGTGGACTTCCCGGTGCCACCCTTGCCGGACACGAAGTGCAATCGCGCCTCGGCGGCGCCTGCCGGCCATTCGCCGGAATGTGATGTCGGAGATGCCACGATCACGAGCCTATAAGTCGTGGACGGTGAACGGTGCCGGATAGGGTCAGGACATGAGTGAAACCACCACATGGGAATACGCAACCGTGCCGCTGCTCACGCACGCGACCAAGCAGATCCTCGACCAGTGGGGTGCCGACGGCTGGGAGCTCGTCACCGTCCTGCCCGGCCCCACCGGTGAGCAGCACGTCGCCTACCTCAAGCGTCCGAAGGGCTGACCCGTGTCGCACAACACCTGGAGCGAACGCCTGACCGAACTCGGCATCACCCTGCCGCCGGTCGCCGCCCCGGTGGCGGCGTACGTGCCCGCCGTCCGCAACGGCGACGTCGTCTACACCTCCGGTCAGCTGCCGCTGGTCGACGGGAAGCTGACGCACACCGGCAAGGTGGGCGCCGCGGTGTCGGCGGAGGAGGCGAAGACCGCGGCTCGCACCGCCGCGCTCAACGCGCTCGCCGCCGTCGATGCTCTCGTCGGACTCGACAACATCGCGAGCGTCGTGAAGGTCGTCGGCTTCGTGGCGTCCGCCGAGGGCTTCACCGGGCAGCCCGGCGTCATCAACGGCGCGTCGGAACTGCTCGGGGAGATCTTCGGTGAGGTCGGCGCGCATGCCCGTTCGGCCGTCGGCGTCGCGGAGCTGCCCCTCGGCGCTCCCGTCGAGGTCGAGTTGATGGTGGAAGTACGCTGACGCCACCCTCCCCGACCGAGGGCGGCTCCCGACGGATCCGACACGAGAGGCACGACTGATGGCGCTGGTCCACCCCGCCTACGCGCAGCTACGGCAGGTCACCGAGAACGCCGCGGTGATCCTGGCCGAGAACCCCTCGATCATGTCCCTCGAGGGAACGAACACCTGGATCCTCCGGGCGCCCGGCAGCGACGAGTGCGTCGTGGTCGATCCGGGTCCCCTCGACGAAGGGCATCTCGAGCGGATCGCGCAGGTGCCGGTGGCGGCGACCCTCATCAGTCACCGCCACTTCGACCACACCGAGGGTGCCGAGCGGTTCTCGCAGCTCGCGGAATGCCCGGTGCACGCGGTGCTGCCGGAACACCGCCATGGCGGTGGGCAGCAGCTGTCCGACGGCGACGTCGTCGAGGCGGCGGGTCTGCGCATCCGGGTCGTCGCGACCCCGGGTCACACCGCCGATTCGCTGTCGTTCGTGATCGAGCAGGACCGCAGTGTGCTCACCGCCGACACCATCCTCGGCCGCGGCACGACCGTGCTCGACGACTCCGACGGTGACCTCGGCGACTACCTGCGGTCGCTGAGGTCGCTCATCGGTCTCGGCGGTGGCTACACGGTGCTGCCCGGGCACGGTCCCGAGCTGCCCGATCTGGAGACGATCGCGCGGGAGTACCTCGCGCACCGGGAGGGCCGGCTCGAGCAGGTGCGCGGTGCGCTGCGCACCCTCGGCGCCGACGCCTCCGCACGGCAGGTCGTCGAGCACGTCTACGCCGACGTCGACCCCTCGCTGTGGGGTGCGGCGGAGAAGTCGGTCAACGTGCAGCTGGAATACCTGCGCAGCCACGGCTGAGCCAGGGCAGCCCGGACGGGCCGGAACACACGAAAGGCCGGGACGCAGCGAGCGTCCCGGCCTTTCGGCGATCTGTGGGTCAGCGAGCGCGACGCGCCAGACGCTCCGAGTCGGAGATCAGCACGCTCTTGCCCTCGAGACGCAGCCAGCCACGGTGCGCGAAGTCGGCCAGGGCCTTGTTCACGGTCTCGCGGGAGGCGCCGACGAGCTGCGCGATCTCTTCCTGCGTCAGGTCGTGCGTGACACGCAGGGCGCCGGCCTCCTGGGTGCCGAAACGCTGGGCGAGCTGCAGCAGCGCCTTGGCGACACGACCGGGGACGTCGGTGAAGATCAGGTCGGCGAGGCTGTTGTTGGTGCGACGCAGACGACGGGCCAGCACGCGGAGGAGCTGCTCGGCGATCTCGGGGCGCTGGTCGATCCACGCCTTGAGTGCGTCGCGGTCCATGCTCACGGCACGCACCTCGGTGACGGTGGTGGCGGTGGAGGTGCGCGGACCCGGGTCGAAGATCGACAGCTCGCCGAACATGTCGGACGGGCCCATGATCGTCAGGAGGTTCTCGCGGCCGTCGGGCGAACGACGTCCGAGCTTCACCTTGCCGGAAACGATGATGTACAGCCGATCGCCGGGCTCACCCTCGTTGAAGATGACATGGCCGCGCGGGAAATCTACAGGCTGAAGCTCTTTGATCAGCGCCGCAACCGCCGAGGGCTCGACTCCTTGGAAGATGCCTGCTCTGGCCAGGACCTCGTCCACGTGCGCTCCTTTTGGGAATGATTCGTCATCTACTGCCGGGTCTGCACGTCGACGGACTTCCCGGGCAGGTCACCTGTCAGGCGTACGAGCGCCCAGTCTATCGTGCGCGCTGCACGAGTGAGTGACCGATACCACGGAAACGGTCGACGAACCCGATCATCGGCACTTCGAGGCTACCGGCAGGTAGTCGTTCAGCTGGCGCGGCGCGCGCGCAGATGGCCGTCCGAATCGTCCGCTCCGTCGGCGCTCGGTCCGCGGCGGCGGCGACGCTGGAAGCGAGCCAGGGCCCCGGGGAAACCTTCACGAGCGAGTGCCGCGACATCGGCCTGGTCCGCTTTGTCGAGGAACTCCTCCACTTCCTGCTCGCGGACGGACAACCGACTCAAGCGCGCTTCGACACGTTCCATGGACAGTGCGAACAAGATGAGCAGCACCGGGAAGAGGACGACAGCAAGAGCTTGCATACCCGGAAGTAAACACCCGGAAGGTCTCGGAAGAGACACGGGGCCGGATCCTGGGGAGAGTGTTTACGTAGAGTGGATCAGGTGCATGCCACCCAGTCCGAGAGCCCCGAGACGGCCCCGCGCCGAGTGAACGGAAAGGCTCGCGGACCGGAGTCGCGACTGGCGCTCGTCCGTCGCGCACGACGGATGAACCGACGCCTCGCCGAGGCCTTCCCGCACGTCTACTGCGAGCTCGACTTCACGAATCCGCTCGAGCTCGCCGTCGCCACGATCCTGTCGGCACAGTGCACGGATGTGCGGGTCAACCAGGTGACTCCCGCTCTGTTCGCCCGGTATCCCGACGCCCGCGCGTACGCGGAGGCCGACCGCGCCGAGCTCGAGGAGTACATCCGCTCGACCGGCTTCTACCGCAACAAGGCCAACTCGCTCATCGGCCTCGGTCAGGCTCTGCTCGAGCGGCACGACGGTGAGGTTCCGGCCCGCCTGAAGGATCTCGTCGCGCTGCCCGGCATCGGCCGCAAGACCGCCAACGTCATCCTCGGCAACGCCTTCGATGTGCCGGGTATCACGGTCGACACCCACTTCCAGCGGCTCGTGCGTCGCTGGGAATGGACCGACGAGACCGATCCGGTCAAGATCGAGCACGCGGTGGGTGCGCTCATCGAGCGCAAGGAGTGGACGCTGCTGTCCCATCGCGTGATCTTCCACGGTCGGCGCGTGTGCCACGCACGCAAGCCGGCATGCGGGGTGTGTGTCCTCGCGAAGGACTGCCCCTCCTACGGGACCGGGCCCACCGATCCGCAGACCGCGGCCGCGCTGGTGAAGGGACCGGAGACCGAGCACCTGCTCGAGCTGGCCGGGCGGTGACGGAGTGCGTCCTTCCACAGCAGGCCGCTGGAGCCTGGCAGCCCTCGTCGTCGTCATCGCGTTGATCGTCGCCATCTGGCCGCGCGACCGCAGCGACCCGCCACCGGCCACCGGTTCGGGACCGGCCACTCCCTCGGCCGCACCCGTGGACCGCCGGCCCCAGGACGACGCGCAGGCCCTCGCCCCGCTGCGCGAGAACGCCGCACTGGATCCGTGCCCGCAGCCGGGCGTGTCCTCGCCCGCTCCCGCCGGTCCGCTCGCCGGGCTGGTCTTCGAGTGCGTGGGCGACGGATCTCCCGTCGACCTCGCGGCCGCCCTCGCCGGAAAACCCGCCGTGGTGAACCTGTGGGCCTGGTGGTGCGCTCCCTGCGCCGAGGAACTACCGGTTCTCCAGGACTACGCAGCCCGGGTGGGCGAGGAGGTCACCGTCGTCACCGTCCACACCGACCCGAACGAGTCGAACGCCCTCGGCCGGCTCACCGACTACGGCGTGCACCTGCCGGGTGTGCAGGACGGCTCGGGACGCGTGCAGGCCGCGGTCGGCGCGCCCGCCGTCCTTCCCGTGACGGTGCTGCTCCGCGCCGACGGATCGGTCGCCGCGGTGCTCCCGATCCCGTTCCGGTCGGCCGACGAGGTCGCCTCGGTCGTCGAGGAGCACCTGGGGGTGGCCGCATGATCCCCGAATGGCTCCGGCGCGTCGCCTCGGTCTCGCCCACCGACCCGCACGGTCTCAACCCGATCCTGAACCGCCGCGCCCCGCGCGACGCGCGGGTGCGGCAGGCCTCGGTGCTGGTGTTGTTCGGCGGGTCGCCGGAGGCCGATCCGATGGCCCGCGGCGGACTTCCCGCCGATGCCGACGTCCTGCTCACCCAGCGCGCCGCGACCCTGCGGCAGCACAGCGGGCAGGTGGCCTTCCCCGGAGGCGCCGCCGATCCCGAGGACTACGGCGCCATCCACACCGCACTGCGTGAAGCGGAGGAGGAGACCGGCCTGGATCCGTCCGGGATCCGGCCGCTCGCCGTGCTCCCCGAACTGTTCATCCCGCCTTCCGGCTTCGACGTGACCCCCGTGGTCGCCTACTGGGAGACCCCGAGCCCCGTCGGCGTCGTCGATCCGCAGGAGGCGACCCGCGTGGTCCGGGTGTCGCTGCACGAGCTGCTCGACCCCGACAACCGTTTCCAGGTCCGGCACCGGCTGGGTTATCAGGGCCCGGCCTTCCAGGTGGACGGGATGCTGGTCTGGGGCTTCACCGCGGGCGTGCTCGCGGGTCTGTTCGCGGTGTCGGGGTGGGAGATCGAGTGGGATCACCACGATGTCCGTGACCTCGACGTCGTACTCGCCGAACTGGAGACGGGGGTGGTCGAATCATGACCGGATCGGGCTGGATCGATCTGATCATCGTGGTGATCGTCCTGATCGCCGCGTCCTCCGGGCTCCGGCAGGGAGCCGTCGCTTCGGCGCTCGCCTTCCTGGGCGTGTTGCTCGGTGCGGTCGCGGGCATCCTCATCGCCCCGCACGTGCTCGTGCACATCGACGACGCGCGCATGCGCATCCTCGCCGGGATCGCACTGATCGTGGTGCTGGTGGTGATCGGCGAGGTGGCCGGCATGGTGCTCGGACGCGCCGCGCGCAGCGGCATCCACAGTCCGGGCGCGCGGGCGGTGGACAGCGTCGTCGGTGCCGGGCTGCAGTCGGTCGCGGTGCTCGTCGCCGCGTGGCTGCTCGCCATCCCACTGACCGCCACGACCCAGCCCGCCGTCTCCGCGGCCGTGCGGGGATCCCAGGTGCTGGGGACTGTCGACGACGTCGCCCCCGACTGGATGCGCGCGATCCCCAACGAGTTCTCGGCGCTGCTCGACACCTCGGGTCTGCCCGAGGTGATCGGGCCGTTCGGACGCACCCCGATCGCCGAGGTCGAGGCACCCGACGGTGGTCTCCTCGAAGGATCGGTGCCCGCCCGGCTGCAGACGAGCGTGCTGCGCATCAACGGCGTCGCCCCCAGCTGCCAGAAGGCGCTCGAAGGATCCGGTTTCGTCGTGGCGCCCGAACGGGTGATGACGAACGCGCACGTCGTGGCCGGAACCGCAGCGGTGACCGTCGATACGGAGGGCGGTCCGCTCGAAGCGACCGTCGTGCTGTTCGACCCGGAGGTGGACGTCGCGATCCTCGCGGTGCCGGGACTGACTGCGCAGCCGCTGGGCTTCGCGCCGGAGCCGGCGGAGTCGGGTGACGACGCGATCGTGCTCGGCTACCCGGGCGGTGGCCCGTACACGGCGAGCGCGGCGCGCATCCGCGAGACGCTCGACCTGCAGGGCCCGGACATCTACCGCGGCGGCACCGTCGAACGCGAGGTGTACACGGTGCGCGGCACGATCCGGCAGGGCAACTCGGGTGGTCCGCTGGTCGATCCGTCCGGCAGCGTCCTCGGCATGGTCTTCGGCGCGGCGGTCGACGACACCGACACCGGTTTCGTTCTCACCGCCGCAGAGGTCAGCCGGCAGCTGGAGATGGCCGGAGTGAATCAGCCGGTCGCGACCGGCGCCTGCATCGTCTGACGCCTGCCCGTCCGGCGGACGGGCAGGTCAGTCGAGCCTGCGGACGAAGTCGGCGAGCAACGCCGTCACCGCGTCGGGCTTCTCCTGATGGGCGTAGTGGCCGGCCCCGTCGACGAACTTCAGGATCCGTCCGGGGGCGTGCCGCACGCAGCGTCGGAGGGTCGCGGCGAGCACGTAGGGATCCAGCGCGCCGTGCAGCTGCAGGATCGGCAGGGTGAGCTCGACGTCCATGGCCTTCATGAAGCGGCGACCGTCGGGACGCCACTGGCTGCGGAACGCCCAGCGCTGGTACTCGAGGGTCAGGTGCGCCGTGCCCGGGATGCGGATCGCGGTGCGCAGCCGGTCGACGACGTCGGCGAACTCGTCGGTGCGTCGCCAGTCCGGGCCGCACCGCACGCGCAGCAGCCGTTCGATCTCGAGGCCGTTGTCGCGGACCAGTTTCCGTTCGGGACGCCACGGCAGCTGGTAGGCGAGGAAGGTCGGCAGCAGGGCCTTGCGTTGCGCGTGGTCGCGCAGGGTCGCATCGCGCAGCGAGATGGGGTGCGGGGAGTCGACGACCGCGATCGCCCGCACGACATGGGGATGGAGCACCGCGGTCGCCCAGCACACGAGGCCGCCGTCGGCGTGGCCCACGAGGATCGCCTCGGTGTGCCCGAGGGCGCGGATCAGTCCCGCGATGTCGTTCGAGAGCGTCCAGCCGTCGTATCCGCGCGGCGGCCTGTCCGTGTCGCCGTAACCGCGCAGGTCCACCGCGACCGCCCGGTAGCCGAGATCGGCGAAGGCGGTGAGCTGGTGACGCCACGACCACCACAGGTCGGCGAAGCCGTGCACGAACACCACGAGCGGTGTGTCCGGGTCGTGCGGGCCGGCTTCGACGGCATGGAAGCGGATGCCGTTGGCGTGGATGTCTCGATGCGTCCACGGTCCGGGATACCGGACCGTGGACGGGTCGGGGACGGGCACTGACGGTTCCGGTTCGTCAGCGGGTGGCGTGACGCGGCGCGGCGTGGCGCGGGCCGTCGGCGTCGTGTCCGTCCTGGCTGCTCGGAAGGATCGACGCGGTCTGCTTGAGCGAGTCGATGGTCTTGTTGGGCGCGCGCAACTTGCGGACCCGCATGTAGCCGATCAGGGCCAGCAGGCCCGTCACCACCAGCATGATCAGGAAGACGATGAGGAAGGCGAGCCAGCGCGCCACCCAGACGTCGAGGAGTTCGGCGAGAAAGAAGAAGAAGAAGAACGAACTGAAGGTCAGCACGGCGAGCGCGAGGATGAAGAACAGGCTGCCCTGCACGCCCTTCTTGACCTCACCGGTCACCTCGGCCTTGGCGAGCTGGACTTCGGCGCGGAACAGCGTGGACAGCTGCGTCGCGGCGTCGCGTACCAGTTCGCCCACACTGGCATCGCGGGGTGTCGGAGCGTCCACCTTCGTCAACGGGATGCCCGAGATGCTCGACGGGACTCCGTTCTCCGGACGATTCGCGTTCGTCACGCTCACTACTCGACCCCTTCGGTTGGTTCGTTCCGTTGGCGGTGGGCGCGCCCACGCCGTAACAGTAGCGCCGACCCGAGGAGAGAGGCGATCAATGATGTCACCAGCACGGCGGCCTTGGCGATCTCGGCGGAGTCTCCGGTCAGCGACAACTCGGTGATCAGCAGACTCACGGTGAATCCGATCGCGCCGAGCACGGCGAGGGCGAAGACGTCGCCCCACTGCAGCCCGGTCGGTTTCGTCGCGACCCGGAAGCGGATGGCCACCCACGTGCTGCCGAAGATGCCGACGGTCTTGCCGACGAGCAGACCGAGGACGATGGCGAGGCCGACGGGCTCGGTGAAGACGTTGCCGAGCATCTCGGCGCCGATGGGAACACCCGAGGCGAACAACGCGAAGATGGGGACGCACAGACCTGCCGACCACGGCTGGAGGCGGTGGGCGAGTCGCTCGGCGGGCCCGTAGTCCTCCCCGGGATCGGTGCGGACGCGGGTGAGCAGGCCCAGAAGGACCCCGGCGACGGTCGCGTGGATGCCGGCGCTGTGCATCGCGTACCAGGTGAACAGCGCGAGCGGCACGTACAGCAACGGGGTGGTGATGCGTTGCTTCTGCGCGAACCAGTACGCCGCTGCCGCAGCCACCGTGGCGACCATCCAGCCGAGCGCGAGGCCGGAGGTGAACAGGATCGCGATGAGTGCGATGCCGATCAGGTCGTCGACGACGGCCAGGCTCAGCAGGAAGACCCGGGCGCTGGTGGGGATGCGCGAACCGGTGAGTGCGAGCACGCCGAGAGCGAAGGCGATGTCGGTTGCGACCGGGATCGCCCAGCCCCGGTCCATGCCGGGGGTTCCCCAACCCACGGCGGCGGCGATGAGGGCCGGCAGCAGCACACCGCCGCAGGCCGCGATGACCGGAAGGATCGCCTTCCTGCGGTCGGCGAGTTCACCGATGACCAGTTCGCGCTTGAGCTCGAGGCCGGCGACGAAGAAGAAGACGGCGAGCAGTCCGTCCTTCGCCCACGTCCCGAGCGACAGGTGCAGATGGAGGAACTCCGGCCCGATCTCGAAGTCGCGCAAGGCGGTGTAGGAGTCGCCGAAGGGGGAGTTGATCCAGATCAGCGCGATCGCCGCGGCGATGAGCAGCAGTGAACCGCCGACCGTCTCGGCGCGGAGATAGCGGTTCAGGGAACTGGTCCAGGTAACGGAGGAAGTGTCGGACACGGGCGTCTTTCGCTGGGCGGATACGGGCACGGGCGAACCGTCGCCGACCAGACTTCCCGGCACACCGGGGAAGAGTCTAACGCCGGACGGAGGGCGTCCGTAGGAGTGTCCGATTTGCGGTGGGCGGAAACTCGGGTGTTCACTTTTCCTAGTAAATGGGATTCGGTCTCAGAATGTGAGTGGAGTAATGGGGATGGTTCAGTGAGCACATCGGTCGGAGTGGAGGACGGGGGTTCCTCGCTCGTCGCAGGCGTTCCTCGCCGGCGCATCGTCGTCGCCAGCATGGTCGGCACGTCCATCGAGTTCTACGACTTCTACATCTATGCGACAGCCGCCGTCTCGGTCTTCCCGCACCTGTTCTTCCCGCAGGGCAACAGCACGACCGCGCTGCTCGCCTCCCTCGCGACCTTCGGTATCGCCTTCGTCGCCCGCCCGGTCGGATCCGTCCTCTTCGGACACTTCGGCGACCGCATCGGCCGCAAGGTCACCCTCGTCGGCTCACTCCTGACGATGGGCATCGCGACCTTCCTCATCGGCCTGCTGCCGACCTACCACCAGGCCGGACTCATCGCACCGGCCTTGCTGGCGCTCATGCGCTTCTGCCAGGGTCTGGGTCTCGGTGGGGAGTGGTCGGGGGCGGCGCTGCTCGCCACCGAGACGGCCGAACCCGGCAAGCGCGCCTGGGCGGCGATGTGGCCGCAGCTCGGCGCACCCATCGGCTTCATCGGCGCCAACGGCCTGTTCCTGATCATCACGTTGACGCTCGGCCACGACAACGGTGATCCCGACCTGTCGAGCGCCTTCCTCGAATGGGGCTGGCGCATCCCGTTCCTGCTCAGCGCCATCATGGTGATCATCGGTCTGTACGTCCGGCTCAAGCTCGAGGAGACGCCGGTCTTCGCCAAGGCCGTCGCCGAGGGCAAGAAGGTCAAGACGCCTCTCGCCGAGGTGTTCAAGACCAGCTGGCGGCAGCTGATCATCGGCACCTTCGTCATGCTCGCGACGTACACGCTCTTCTACATCATGACCACCTGGGTCCTGAGCTTCGGAACGGGCAGGACCCCCGCCGAAGGCGGCCACGGCGCCGGATTCCAGTACTCGGACTTCCTCGTGCTGCAGCTGGTCGCGGTGCTGTTCTTCGCCGCGGCCGTGCCCCTCGCCGGATGGCTCGCCGACCGCTACGGACGCCGCTCGACCCTGCTCGTCGTCACGGGCGCGATCATGGTGTTCGGCCTGTGCTTCCAGTTCCTGCTGTCGAGCGACGGCATGAGCTCCGGCCGCATGCTGTTCTTCCTCATCGTCGGCATGCTGCTCATGGGTCTGACCTTCGGGCCGCAGAGCGCGATCCTGCCCGAGCTGTTCCCGACGAACGTCCGCTACACCGGCTCCGGGATCTCCTACAACGTCTCGAGCATCCTCGGTGCCGCCGTCGCCCCGTTCATCGCGACCTGGCTCGCCACGAGCTACGGCGTCGGCTGGGTGGGCATCTACCTGCTCATCGCCGCGGCGACGACCTTCGTGGCGCTGCTCGTCGTCAAGGAGACGCGCGACCGGTCGCTCGACGAGGTGTAGTCAGTCGTACCGACCGCGAAAGGCCCCTCCCGGATCGATGGCGGGTTCACATGATCGTCGCAACACTCTCAACGAGAGGTTGCGACGATCATGTCGTTCACGGAGGACTGCGACCGGTTCGGTAACCAACTGGCACGACTGATCGATGCCGGGATTCCGGTCAAGGAGGCCGCGGCCGCGATCGGGCTGCCCCGGCAGCGGTGCTACGCGATCTTGAGGGCCATCGACCGGCCGGCGGGTAGATCCCGTGGCCCGGCCGGCACCGCCGACCGTGCGCTGATCGTGTCTGTCTACAACGAGACCGGGTCGATCAATCGGGCGGCGAAGGCATCGAAGGTCGCGCACTCGGTGGCCCGCCGGATCCTGGTGGACGAGGGACTGGTCGGCAGGGAGAAAATCTCACCGAAGGGCAAACTCGAAGCCAAGCGTCGTTGCCTGGAGTTGATCGCAGCGGGCTGGTCGGCCAGACGAGCAGCCCGTGAGGTCGGGGTCAACGAACGCACCGCACGGGACTGGCGGCAGGGAATCCGGCGCTCGAACAATAAGCGGATCCATCCCGATGGGCGGGTGGTGGACTACCACCACGGAACCGTCTACACACAGTCTGTGACCAGTGTGACCTGTGAGGGCAGCGGACGGCCGGCGATCAGCGACCGGTATCTGTCGACCGAGGACCGGATCGCGATCGCCGACGGCCTGCTCGTCGAGGATTCGCTGCGAACCATCGCCGCTCGGATCGGCAAGAACGTCTCGACCGTCT
Source organism: Rhodococcus sp. S3 (assembly GCF_058211795.1). Taxonomy (NCBI): domain Bacteria; kingdom Bacillati; phylum Actinomycetota; class Actinomycetes; order Mycobacteriales; family Nocardiaceae; genus Rhodococcus; species Rhodococcus sp. S3. The sequence continues at coordinate 422,372 of NZ_CM177074.1, forward strand.
CGCGGGAGATTCGTCGGCACAGCATCGAGGGCAGCTACCTGCCGTATCAGGCCGATCGAGCCGCCGCCACGGCCCGGGCGCGGCCCAAGCAGTCCAAACTGGTGGTGAACACGGTCCTGCGGGCAGCGGTCGAGGAAGGCCTGTCCCGGAAGTTGTCACCGGAGCAGATCTCGCACCGTCTACGCCGGGATCATCCCGACGACGAAAGTATGCGGGTGAGCCACGAAACGATCTACCAAGCCCTCTACTTCCAAGCCCGAGGCGGCCTCAAAAAGCAAGTACAACAGTCACTTCGGACCGGACGGGCGAGACGTAAACCGCACCGCGCGGACGGTCAGCGGTATCAGCGATTCACCGATCCGATGGTGATGATCAGTGACCGGCCCGCCGAGGTCGCCGACCGTGCGGTGCCCGGGCACTGGGAAGGCGATTTGATCACCGGTGAGCTGAACAAGACCGCGATCGGCACCCTCGTCGAACGCACCACCCGCTACACGATGCTGCTGCACCTGCCGAACGGGCACGACGCCGAATCCGTGCGGGACGCGCTCATCGCCGCGATGAAAGACCTGCCCGCCCATCTTCGTGGCTCGCTGACCTGGGATCAAGGCGCCGAGATGGCCCGGCACAAGCAGTTCGGTATCGCTGCCGATATGGCCGTCTACTTCTGTGACCCGGCCAGCCCCTGGCAGCGCGGCACCAACGAGAACACCAACGGACTGCTGCGGCAGTATTTCCCCAAGGGCACCGATCTGAGTGTCTACAGCCCGGCGGACCTCGAGCACGTCGCCCAGGAGCTCAACGGCCGGCCACGCAAAACGCTCGGCTGGGATACTCCAGCCGAGCGTCTGCGTGATCTAATCACCACCAACTAACAGCGGTGTTGCGTCGACCCCTTGAAACCGCCGATCCGGAAGGGGCCTTTCGCATCGTTCGGGACTACTTGCCGCGGATGGCGTCGAAGACGGCCGGATCGACGAGCGTCGAGGTGTCGCCGAGCTCGCGACCCTCGGCGACGTCGCGCAGCAGGCGGCGCATGATCTTGCCCGAGCGGGTCTTCGGCAGCTCCGGCACCACCGTGATCTGGCGTGGCTTGGCGATCGGGGAGATCTCCACCGCGACGTGATCGCGCAGTTCCTTGATGAGCGTGTCGCCGGTGTTCTCGACGTGCTCGCGCAGGATCACGAACGCGACGATGCCCTGACCGGTGGTCTCGTCCGCCGCGCCGACGACCGCGGCCTCGGCGATGGACGGGTGCGACACGAGCGCCGACTCGACCTCCGAGGTGGAGATGCGGTGGCCCGAGACGTTCATGACGTCGTCGACGCGGCCGAGCACCCACAGCGCTCCGTCGTCGTCGTAACGCGCACCGTCGCCGGCGAAGTACCAGCCCTGATCCTCGTAGCGCGACCAGTAGGTCTCGCGGTAACGCTGGTCGTCGCCCCAGATGCCGCGCAGCATCGCCGGCCACGGCTGATCGAGCACCAGGTAGCCGTTACCGCCCGCGCCGAGCGGCTTGGCCTCGTCGTCGACGATCTTCGCCGAGATGCCGGGCAGCGGCGCCATCGCGGAGCCGGGCTTGGTGGCCGTGATGCCGGGCAACGGCGAGATCATGATCGCGCCGGTCTCGGTCTGCCACCAGGTGTCGACGATCGGTGCCGAATCCGCGCCGATGACCTCGCGGTACCACCGCCACGCCTCCGGATTGATCGGCTCGCCGACGCTGCCGAGCAGACGGATCGACGACAGATCGTGGGCGTCGGGGATCTCGCGACCCCACTTCATGAACGTGCGGATCAGCGTCGGGGCGGTGTAGTAGATCGACACCCCGTACTTCTCGATGATCTCGAAGTGCCGGTGCTCGTTCGGCGAGTTGGGGGTGCCCTCGTAGACGACCTGCGTGACGCCGTTGCTCAGCGGTCCGTAGACGATGTAGCTGTGACCGGTGACCCAGCCGATGTCGGCGGTGCACCAGTAGACGTCCTTGCCCGGCTTGTGGTCGAAGACGTAGTGATGCGTGTACGACGCCTGGGTCAGGTAGCCACCCGAGGTGTGGATGATGCCCTTGGGCTTACCCGTGGTGCCCGAGGTGTACAGGATGAACAGTGGGTGCTCGGAGTCGAACGGCTGCGCCTCGTGCTCCGGCGACGCCTTCTCGACGGTCTCGTGCCACCAGAGGTCGCGTCCCTCGGTCCACTCGACGTCGATGCCCGTGCGCGCGACGACCAGCACGTGCTCGATCGACTTCGCGTCGGCGACGGCCTCGTCGGCGGCGGTCTTGAGTGGTGCGGCCTGGCCGCGGCGCCACTGGCCGTCGACCGTGACGAGCAGCTTGGCCTGCGCGTCGTCGATGCGCGAGCGCAGTGCCGACGACGAGAAGCCTCCGAAGACCACCGAATGGGTCAGGCCGAGGCGCGCGCACGCGAGCATGGTGACGATGGCCTCGGGGATCATCGGCATGTAGATCGCGACGCGATCGCCGGCGACGAGGCCGAGCTCGGTGAAGGTGTTCGCAGCGCGGGAGACCTCGGCGAGGAGGTCGTTGTAGGTCAGCGACCGGCTGTCGCCGGGCTCGCCCTCGAAGTGGATGGCGACCCGATCGCCGTTACCGGCCTCGACGTGCCGGTCGACGCAGTTGTAGGCGACGTTGAGCTTGCCGCCGACGAACCACTTCGCGAACGGAGCGTTCGACCAGTCGAGCACTTCCGTCCAGGGCTCCGCCCAGTCGAGTCGTTTCGCCTGCTCGTCCCAGAATCCGAGCCGATCGGCGTCGGCCGCGGCCTGCAGTTCCGGACCGGCGTTGGCCGTGGCGGTGAACTCCGGGCTCGGCGGGTACGCCTTCGATTCGTGCTCCTGGGCTGCGCTCGTCATGATGCGGGGCCTCTTTCCGGGATGGTTCCATTCGGGCTCTTGTGAGCGTAATCATCTGTGACCGGCGCCGCACCGTTGCATCGATATGCAACCCCGTCACTTTCGCTCATCGGTCGAATTCGCGCGACGAACGGCATTCGGACGCGACCGGTGAACCTCTCGTCCGTCCACCGCATCCGCGCCGGTACCGTCGTCGACGTGACCGACCCTCTTCAGCCTCTCGTCGACCTTCCGGGCGTACGCGACGCCGCCGACCGTGCCCGCGACGCGCTCGCAGAGGTGCATCGTCATCGAACCAATCGGCGTGGCTGGGCGAACACCGCCGCGGAGGCGTCGGTGCGGGCCGCCCGCGCCTCGGCGTCGATCGACGGCGGGTCGACGGAACTTCCGCAGCCGGGGGAGAGCGGCGACCCGATCCTGGCCGGAGCGCTGCGGGTCGCGCAGACGCTCGACGGTGACGCGCTCGGCAACATGGTCGCGACGTGGCGACGTGCCCCGCTGCAGGCGCTCGCCCGCCTGCACCTGCTCGCCGCCGCGGATCTGGTGGAGGACGCCGAGGAACTGGGTCGTCCGCGGACGGAACCGGGGGTCGCCGAGCGTCTCGACGGGCTCGCGCAACTCGTCACCGGCGGGACGAACGCGCCGGCGCCGGTTCTCGCGGCGGTCGTGCACGGTGAACTGTCCGTTCTGAAGCCCTTCGGTGTCGCCGACGGCATCGTCGCGCGGGCCGCGTCCCGGCTCGTGTGCGTCGCGTCCGGACTCGACACGCGCAATCTGGGCGTACCCGAGGTCCACTGGATGCGCCGGCTGCAGGCCTACCGCGACGGGGTCGCCGGATTCGGGGCGGGAACCGTGGAGGGCGTCGGCGGCTGGGTGCTCTTCTGCTGCGGGTCGCTCGAGGCCGGGGCTCGTGAGGCCGGCTCGATCGCCGAGGCGTTCGCCGGCTGAGTGCCGGGTGGGGCTTCGCCGGCCGAACCGAGTCCGAGGCGCGAAACCCCCTGCACGCGAAAGCGGGTGGCATATCGATCGAGATCGATTCCGCCACCCGCTAGCACGGGCGGTCCGAGTTACCATGCGTGCTGAAATGGGTTGTGATTCAACGGCCTCGGCGATGATCCGGGTATCGTCGATTCGTCCTCGCAACGGGTGCGGGGAACTCGTCTTCGAAAATCCGGAACTCGCAGGCCCACAACACTCGTGCCCTTATAGTGGCATCGGCTTCGCGTGGGTACTCGGTGTCCGTGCTGGGAAGAACAGTCGGGAGATCGAATCTTCTCTTCCGATTCGGTCTTGGCCTTCCGTCCTTCCGTAACTCCTTTCTACCCCGTCCGCGAGATGTCGGCAAGCCCCCCGCGGCAATGCTCCGTTTTCGATCTCGCGGCGAGTGACCCTGAGTGTCAACGTATCCGGCGCTTGGCCAGTCGACGGGTGGCACCCAGTATCAGTGCGGTCGCGCCGAGGGTGGCGGCGAGCGTCGCCAGGGCACGCGGCGACGGACGGGCGCGACGTCCGAGCGGTACCGGACGAGCGAAAGTGAGCACGGGCCAACCGTTTTCGGTCGCCGCTCGGCGCAGTGGGCGGTCGGGGTTGACCGCGCGCGGATTGCCGACCTCGAGCAACATCGGCAGGTCGGTGGCCGAATCGGAGTACGCGTAGCTGCGGGAGAGGTCGTAGCCGTACTGCTCGGCGAGCTCGCGGATCGCGACCGCCTTCGCCTCCCCGAAGCAGTAGAACTCGAGCTCGCCGGCGTACCGGCCGTCGACGATCCGCATCCGGCTCCCCGTGCTGTGGGAGGCACCGAGTGTCCGGGCGATCGGAGTCACCACCTCCTGGCCCGACGCGGACACGATGATCACGTCGTGACCGCGGGCCCGATGATCGGCGATCAGGTCCTTCGCCTCCGCGTAGACGAGCGGTGTCACGACGTCCTGCAGGGTCTTCTCGACGATCGATCCGACCTGCTCGACATCCCATCCCTTGCACATGTGCGCGATGTGTTCGCGCATCCGGTCCACCCGGGCCTGATCGGCCGCCGACAACAGGTAGAGCAGCTGGGCGTAGGTGCTCTGCAGCACGGCCCGGCGGCTGAGGAGACCCTCCTCGAAGAACGGCCGGGTGAACGCCAGCACGCTCGACTTGGCGATGACGGTCTTGTCGAGATCGAAGAACGCTGCGATGCGAGCCGAGTCCGGTGAGCCCCCCGTCGACGGGGCCGGTCGGGACGGGTTCACGGACGTGTCGGTCACGATCACCACAATAGGGGCGCGCCGCGCCGGTGTTTGAAGTTGCAAGCAGTCACGCCTAACGGTGTACTATCGCGAATGCCCGAGTCGATACTCGGGTTGTGTTCAGCCCGACCCCCCGGGGCTGAACACAGACGGCCCTCGCCTCCTCCCCCCTGGCGAGGGCTGTCGCTTTGTATGAGGGCCTTTCCCACACGTCTTCGTACTGTCTTCTACACCCGCCGACCTGCGCACAGGTACGACGAGGGTGTGTACGGCCGGGTTGTCCACAGGCCCCCGATCCATCCACAGACGTGGCTTCCGAGGCCGTTTCCGCGACACTCACGACTTCGCAGCCGGGCAGCCTGTCGGACATGAACGACATCCTCGGACTGGTCGACGATCCCGCGCTGCTCGCCGACCTCCGTCGCGTGGTCGCGGCGGCCGACCGCACACTGCACGAGATGTCCGTGCCGGTGCCCCGCAGGGCGTGGACGGACGCGGCGATCGTCGTCGTCGACGCGTCCGCAGCAGCGGCATGTGCGGCCGGATATCCCCGCCGCCCCGGCGTGATCCTCGTGTGCAGCGAAACGGCCGGACTGGCGGACTGGCAGGCCGCCGCGACCGTCGGCGCCGAACACGTCCTCGCCCTCCCGTCCGAGGAGGTGGAACTGCTCTCGATCGTCGCGTCCGCCGACGAACCCTCCACCGGTACCGGCACCGTCCTCGCGATCGTCGGAGGATGTGGGGGAGCGGGCGCGTCGACCTTCGCCGCCGCGCTGGCCTGGGCCGCGGGGCACGACGAACGCCGCGACACCCTGCTCGTCGACGCCGATCCGTTCGGCGCGGGACTCGACGTCCTCACCGGTCTCGAGGAGCGTCCCGGAGTGCGGTGGTCCGGTCTCACCGTCGACGGCGGACGGGTCTCCGCGCGTGCCCTGCGCGACGCCGTGCCCGTCTGGGCATCCGGGGTGGGCGTGCTGTCCACCGACCGCGAGAACAACGAACGACTCACCCCCGTCGCCGCAGAATCCGTCGTCGACGGGGTGCGCGGAGCGGGAGCCACCGTCGTCTGCGATGTGGGACGCAGTTTCGACCCCGTCGCCGACGTGGTGATCGCACTGGCCGACCTCACCGTCGTCGTCGTGCCGGCCCGGATCGGCGCGGTGCTCTCCGCTGCCCGGGTCGCCCGCACGCTCGCGGCGCGGGGCGAGCCGGCCGGAGTCGTCGTCCGCGGACCTGCACCGGGCGGCCTGCGGGCCGTCGACGTGGCCGACGCCGTGGGCCTGGAGGTGCTCACCTCGATGCGTCCCGAGCCGGGCCTGACCGAGATGCTCGAACGTGGAGGGCTGCGGCTGCGGCCGCGCTCACCGTTGCTCGGTGCGGCGCACGACGTGCTGGCGGCCGTCGGGGCCGACCGCGACGGCCCGGGACGTGCGGCATGACCGGGATCCTCGGGGACGACCTCCTCGCGCGGGTCCGCGACCGGCTGGCCGACGAGACCGGTGAGCTCACGTCGGCCCGCGTCGCTGCGGCCCTGCGCGCGGAATCCGGGGGAGTGCTCGGGGACTCCGATCTGCTTGCGGCACTGCGACATCTGCAGACCGAACTGACCGGCGCGGGTCCGCTCGAGGATCTGCTGGCAGACCCGGCGGTGACCGACGTGCTCGTCACCGCTCCCGACCGTGTCTGGGTGGATCGCGGCAACGGGCTGCACCTCACCGAGGTCACCTTCCCCGACGAGGCAGCGGTCAGACGGCTCGCGCAGCGACTGGCACTGTTCGCCGGGCGTCGACTCGACGACGCCCAGATGTGGGTCGACGGCAGACTGCCCGGGCACGGTGAGTTCGGCGTCCGATTGCACGCGGTGCTCTCCCCGGTCGCGCAGGCCGGGACGTGCCTGTCGCTGCGGGTGCTGCGACCCGCGACCCAGGGGCTCGAGTCGCTGCGGGATCGCGGTGCGATCTCCGAGGCCGCCTACCGGTTGCTGCTCCGCATCGTCCGCGCGCGCCTGGCCTTCCTCGTCGTGGGCGGTACGGGTGCGGGCAAGACGACGATGCTCGCGGCGCTGCTCGGCGCGGTGGACCCGACCGAACGCATCGTCTGTGTCGAGGACGCCGCCGAACTGGTCCCGGCCCACCCGCACGTGGTGCGCCTCGTGGCACGGGCACCCAACGTGGAGGGCGTCGGCGAGGTCACCGTCCGCGATCTCGTGCGGCAGGCGCTGCGGATGCGCCCGGACCGCATCGTCATCGGCGAGGTGAGAGGCGCCGAGGTCGTCGATCTCCTGACCGCGCTGAACACGGGTCACGACGGTGGTGCCGGGACCGTGCACGCCAATTCGCCCGACGAGGTGCCCGCGCGACTCGAGGCCCTCGCCGCGCTCGGCGGTCTCGACCGGGCGGCGCTGCACAGCCAGCTCGTCGCAGCGGTGCAGGTGATCCTGCACGTCCACCGGGGCAGCGACGGAGTGCGCCGTCTCGTGGGGATCGGTGTGGTCGAGCGGGACCCCGTCGCGGGCGTGATCGTCACACCCGCGTGGACCCACGACAAGGGCGACGAGCACGGCATGGATGCCCTCGAGCGGATCCTGCGTCGACGGGACACACCGTGAACGCGACGCTCCTGTGCCTCGCGGCGGCGCTGTTCGTCCTGCCCTCGTCCTCCGCCCGGCGCCGACTGCGACGCGGGGTGCCCGACGCGACGCCGCGCCCGATACCGCGCGCCCTCGTCGCCGGGGTGGCGGTCATCGTGCTCGCGACGGTGGTGGTGTGGGTGGGGATCACGCCGGCCCTGGCCGGCGCGACCGTCGCCACGACCGCGGTGTGGCGTCGCCGATCGCGTCGTCGCGCTGCGGAGCTCGATCGGCAACGACGGATGTTGCTGTCGGGACTCGACACCGTGATCGCCGATCTGCGGGTGGGGACGCATCCCGCCGACGCGTGTGAGACGGCGGCCGGGGAGACGGCCGGGCCCGTCGCCGGTGCCTTCCGGGTCGCTGCGGCCCGGGCGCGCCTCGGTGGGTCGGCAGCACACGGATTGCGATCGGCCGCAGCATCGTCGGGCGGTGAGGGTGTCGCCGACAGTCTGGGCCGTGTCGCCGACGCGTGGGCGGTCTCCGACCACCACGGTCTCGCGCTCGCCGAACTGCTCGGAGCCGCGCGCGTCGATCTGGCCGCCCGTATGCGGATCCGCGCCCGCACGGAGGCCGGGCTCGCCGGCGCGCGCGCCACGGCGACGGTCCTGGCGGGACTGCCGGTGCTCGGGGTGGGTCTCGGGCAGCTCATGGGTGCTGCCCCGCTCGGCATCCTTCTCGCCGGTGGGCTCGGCGGCGTCATGCTCGTGGTCGGCACGGCGCTGGTCTGTGCGGGTCTGCTGTGGACGGACCGGATCGCAGCACGGGTGGGGACATGAGCGCGACGTGGGCGGTGCTGCTGGGAGCGGCCTCGCTCGTCGTCGCACCGATGCCTCGCGGAGCGACCCGCTTGTCTTCCACGAGATCCGTTGCTGCTCCTTCGGATACGTCTGCGCCCGAGACCGACCCGCACGCACTTCCAGCCGCCTTCGATCTCTTCGCGGCGTGCCTGCGCGCGGGGATGCCCGCCGGCTCTGCGGCGCGGGTCGTCGCGGAGTCCGCTCCACCCGACCTCGCAGCAGCACTGCGGAGAGGCGCCGACCGACTGGCGCTCGGAGCCGATCCGGCCGACGCGTGGGGAGGGTCGGGAGCAGTCGACGCGCTGGACGACTTCGCCCGCGCGGCGCGTCGATCGGCGAAATCCGGTGCACCCCTGTCGGACACCGTTGCCGAACTCGCGGTCCGGCAGCGCGCCGAGACGGAGGATCGGGTCGCCGCCGAGATCGATCGGGCGGGAGTGCTCGTGAGCGGGCCGCTCGGTCTGTGCTTTCTGCCCGCTTTCGTGTGCCTGGGCATCGTGCCGGTCGTCGTCGGCCTGGCACGGGACGTCCTGGGTGCCGGGCTGATGTGAACGTCGGCGCGGACGGTCCGCGCCGCACGGATGGGAGGGACGGAAGATGGGGAAACGAACACCGGACGCAGGGCTCTCACGTGGCTTGCGTGGTCGTCTCGGAGCGCTCGTCGTGCAGGACGACGGCATGTCGACGGCGGAATATGCGATCGGGACCATCGCGGCGGCGGCCTTCGGGGCGGTGCTGTACACGGTGGTGACCGGCGACTCGATAGTCTCCGCGCTGACGGGCATCGTCGAGCGTGCCCTGAACACGGCGGTATGACGCCGACACATGCGAAAGGTGCTCGGACGACGCTGGTTACGCGACTTCGTCCGCAAGGACGAAGGAGGAGTCACCGTCGAGGCGGCTCTCGCCGTCGCAAGCCTGGTCACGGTGCTCGTGTTGTGCCTCGGTGCGGTGCTGGGCATCGCGTACCAGGTGAGGTGTCATGACGCCGCGCGTGAAGCCGCCCGCCTCGCCGCGCGGGGAGACCAGGCGAGGGCGGTCGATGTGGCCACGCGAGTCGCGCCTCCGGACGCACGCGTTACGGTACGCGAGGAGGGGGATCTGATCGTGGCGGTCGTGACCGCGGAGAGCCCGCTGCTCCCCTTGCTGACCCTCACGGCCGAGGCGGTGGCGGTGCGCGAGCCGGAAGGAACGCGATGAGGTCGGGCCCGTCCCTCCTCGGTGACGACGGGAGCGCGAGTGTGATCGGCTGTGCCGTGATGGCCGGCCTCATCGCGATCACGGCCACGTTGCTGCACGTCGGGTCGGTCGTCGTCGCACGTCATCGTGCGCAGGCGGCGGCCGACCTGGCGGCGGTGGCGGTCGCCTCGGCGCTGGACCGCGGGGTCGTGCAGGCGTGCGAGGCGAGCGAGGTGGTCACCACGCGGATGCGAGTGCGATTGCGGCGCTGCGAGATCGACGAGTGGGACGCGGTAGTCGAGGTCGCCGCTGCGGTGTCGTCCCTCTTCGGCGGGAAGGAGGCGACGGCCGTCGCGCGAGCCGGTCCTGCCCGATGAGGTCGGTCGCGGGTCGCTCGTGGCCGTATCCAGCGGATTCGCGCTCGTTGCTTACCTGTGCTTATTATGTGTGACGGTCGTCATAGACGATTGTGGACACAGTGGTGGTGGACGAAGCAATTCCGGTTCCCGGTCGGGCAGCGGTAAGGGGTGCGGGAGCGGATGTAGTGCGGGGATGAGGGTCGGTTCCGTGGTCGGAACCCTTTCGCATCGACGTATCCGGCAGGCGACGCGTGTTCCTGTCCGATTACGAAGGTATTTCGTTCGTTCTTTTCCGGTCCCCCGATCGGGGACGCCGCGTGACGGACTCTCGAAGTGTGTCTAGAGTCCTCCGACATTCCGGGCTGCACATCGATTCGCACTGTGGCCCACACCGACACCGCGGACCATCGCGGCCTGCGCGGACGGCGACCCCGTCCCGCAGGAACTGAGGAAGGATCGATCTTGAGGGTCAAGCGCGTAATCGCGGCCGTGTCGGCAGGCTTCGTGGCTGCCGGCCTGCTCGCGGCATGTGGGGGCAGCAGCGCTTCCGGTGCCGAGGGCGTCTACAGCCTGTACATCAATCAACCCGAGAACCCCCTGGTTCCCGGCAACACCACCGAGAGTGAGGGCAACCAGGTCCTCAAGGCGCTGTTCACGCCCTTGGTGAACTACAACGACCAGACCAGCTAGGTCGAGTACACCGGCGTCGCCGAATCGGTCGAGTCCGAGGACCAGGTCAACTGGACCATCAAGCTGAAGCCGGACTGGACGTTCCACGACGGGACTCCCGTCAATGCCAAGTCCTACGTCGACGCCTGGAACTACACCGCGCTGAGCACCAACGCATACGGCGCGTCGTACTTCTTCGAGAACGTGAAGGGCTACGACGATCTGCAGGCCGCAGAGGGCGGCGAGCCCGCCGCGACCGCCATGTCCGGCCTGAAGGCAGTGGACGACTCGACCATCTCGGTCGAGCTGAAGGAGCCCTTCGCGATCTACCCGATCACGCTCGGTTACTCGGCGTTCATGCCGCTGCCCGAAGCCTTCTTCTCCGATCCCGAGGGCTTCGGCCGGCGTCCGATCGGCAACGGGCCGTTCAAGGCCGACGAGGACTTCATCGACGGCCAGGGCTTCACCGTGACCAAGTACGACGACTACGCCGGTGAGAATGCCGCTCAGTCGGACGGCGTGCAGTTCAAGGTCTACACCGAACTGGCCACCGCTTACACGGACGTCCAGGCCGGTGGCCTCGACGTGATGCTGGACCTGCCGCCGGACGCGTGGGCCACCGCTCGCGATCAGTTCGGTGATCGTTACGTCGAGCGTTCTCGCCCCGACATCACCGCGTTGGGGTTCCCCACCTATGACCCGCGCTTCTCGGATCCGCGTGTCCGTGAAGCCTTCTCCATGGCTATCGATCGCGGCGCCATCACCGAGGCCATCTTCACCAACACTCGTACCCCGGCCGGGTCGTTCGCATCTCCCGTTGTCGATGGGTACCGCGAGGACGCCTGCGGCGCCAAGTGCGAGGTGAACGTCGAGCAGGCCAACAAGCTTCTCGACGAGGCCGGTTTCGATCGCAGCCAGCCGGTTGACCTGTGGTTCAACGCCGGTGGCGGGCACGACACCTGGATGACCGCGATCGGCAACCAGATCCGTACCAACCTCGGTATCGAGTACGTGCTGCGCGGAGATCTGCAGTTCGCTCAGTACCTGCCGCTGCAGGACGAGAAGGGCATGACCGGTCCGTTCCGCATGGGCTGGATCATGGACTACCCGTCGCTGTACAACTTCCTCGCGCCGGTTTACAGCACGGCGGCACTGCCGCCCGGTGGTTCGAATATGAGCTTCTACAGCAACCCGGAGTTCGACGCGGCCCTGTCGGCCGGTAACAACGCCGACTCGCTCGAGGCTGCCACGACGGAGTACCAGAAGGCCGAGGACATCCTGTTCCGCGACCTGCCTGCCACGCCGCTCTTCTACGGTCTCAACCAGGCCGTTACGAGCGACCGCGTGAGCAACGTGAAGATCGATGCATTCGGTGACATCGTGGTCGAAGACGTCACGGTCAACTGAGTGACAAGTGGTGGGGTGTTTCGCACAAGCGAGGCACCCCACCACTGTGTAGGACGTTCTGTTCCGTATAGGAGAACCCAGTGGGTCGCTTCATCACGCGCCGATTGCTGCTGACCATTCCGGTCCTGATCGGCGCCTCTTTTCTGATCTTTGCGATGGTGTACGCCCTTCCGGGCGACCCGATTCGCGCGCTCGCGGGTGATCGCCCGCTCGCGCCCGCGGTCATGGCGCAGCTTCGCGCCCAGTACAACCTCGACGATCCGTTCTTCGTCCAGTACATCAAGTACGTCGGCGGACTTCTGCAGGGCGACTTCGGTTCCGACTTCTCCGGAAGGCCGGTGCTGGACACCATCGCGCAGCGACTGCCGGTCACCATGCAGCTGACGGCGGTGGCCGTCGCCTTCGAGGTCGTCATCGGCATCACGGCCGGTGTGCTCGCCGCTCTGCGCCGCAATTCCTTCTTCGACAACCTGGTGCTCGTCTCGTCGACACTGCTGGTGTCGGTGCCGGTGTTCGTCCTCGGCTTCGTCTCCCAGTACGTTCTCGGATACAAGCTGGGTCTGTTCCCGATCGCCGGTATCAACAACGGCTGGTACAGCTTCCTGCTCCCGGGCCTGGTGCTCGCGTCGCTGTCGATGGCATACGTTGCCCGGCTGACTCGCACCGCGGTGTCGGAGTCGATGGCCGCCGATTACATTCGCACCGCGCGGGCCAAGGGCGTCGGGTATCGCCGCATCGTGGTCCGGCATGCGCTGCGTAACAGCTTGATACCCGTGGTGACCTTCATCGGCGCCGATATCGGCGCGCTGCTGGGCGGCGCGATCATCACCGAATCGGTGTTCAACATTCCCGGACTGGGCCGCGCAATCTTCGACGCTGTACAGAACCAGGAAGGTGCGGTCGTCGTCGGCATCGTCACGCTGATGGTCTTCTTCTACATCTTCTTCAACCTCGTCGTGGACGTGCTGTACGCATTCCTCGACCCCCGGATCAGATACGAGTAGTGGTATGGATTCCAAAAATGCCGAGGCCGCCCGTACGCATGCCGTGGAGGAGGGCGAGCCGGGCAATGTCATGACGGGCGAAGCCGTCCAACTGGTCGGCCAGGCGAGCTTGTGGGGCAACGCGTGGAAGAAGTTGCGCCGCAGTGTGTTCTTCTGGTTCGGCGCCATCATCACCGCCGTCCTGGTGATGATGGCGTTGGTGCCGCAGTTGTTCGCCCGCGGCATCGACCCTCGGGCGTGCAACCTGTCCGACAGCCGCCGACCACCGAGTGCACAGCACTGGTTCGGAACGGATCTTCAGGGCTGCGACTACTACGCCAACGTGATCTACGGTGCCCGCGTCTCCCTGAGCATCGGCCTCCTCGCAGTCATCGGTGTCCTGATCGTCGGTGTGCTGATCGGTGCGCTCGCCGGCTATTTCGGTGGCACCCTCGACAGCGTGCTCGCCCGTTTCACCGACATCTTCTTCGGCATCCCGCTCTTGCTCGGCGCGCTGGTGCTGCTGACGGTGACGTCCGAGCGAACCATCTGGACCGTGGCGCTGGCACTGATCACCTTCGGCTGGATGACCGCGATGCGCCTGGTGCGCTCGTCGGTTATCGCCATAAAGGAGAGCGAGTACGTTCAGGCCGCCCAGGTGCTGGGAGCCTCGACCTTCCGCATCCTGGTCCGGCACATTCTGCCGAACGCGCTGACCCCTGTTCTGGTCTACGCCACCATCGCCGTCGGTACGTTCATTGCCGCGGAATCGGCACTGTCGTACCTCGGTATCGGCCTGCAAATGCCCGCCATGTCGTGGGGCCTGCAGATCAACCTGGGCCAGAACTACATCTCGACGTCGCCGCACCTGGTGCTGTTCCCGGCCGCGTTCCTGTCGGTGACCGTGCTGGCCTTCATTCTCATGGGTGATGCGCTGCGAGATGCGCTCGACCCGAAACGGAGCTGACGCAATGAGTGTCGACACGATCGACGAGACCACGACCGACCGCGCAATCCTCGGAGTCTCCGGTCTGACCATCGACTTCGAGGTGGACAAGACCTGGAGAACAGCCGTACGCGACGTCTCGTTCGAGGTGGCGCGGGGCGAGATCCTGGCGATCGTCGGCGAATCCGGATCGGGTAAATCGACGACGGCCATGGCCGTACCGGGTCTGCTCGCCGACAACAGCCGAGTCCGCGGCAGCATCACTCTCGACGGTCGTGAACTCGTCGGTCTGTCGGAACGTGAACTGAACTCGGTGCGCGGCAAGGATATTGCCGTGATCTTCCAGGAGCCCATGACGGCTCTGAACCCCGTCTACACGATCGGGTGGCAGATCACCGAGGCCATTCGCTCGCACTCGGACATGACCAAGGCGCAGGCCAAGGAGCGTGTGATCGAGCTGCTCCGTCTCGTGGATATGCCCGAACCGGAGAAGCGGGTCAAGTACTACCCGCATCAGCTTTCCGGCGGTCAGCGCCAACGGGCGATGATCGCGCAGGCCCTGGCCTCCGAACCGGCGGTGCTCATCGCCGACGAGCCCACCACCGCGCTCGACGTCACAGTGCAGGCCGAGATCCTGCAGCTAATGCGGGATCTGCGCGAACGCGTGGACGCCGCGATCGTGCTCATCACGCACGACATGGGTGTTGTCGCCGACATGGCCGACCGCATCCTCGTCATGCGCAACGGTGTCATCGTCGAGCAGGGGACGTCGGACAAGGTCTTCAACAAGCCGGAGCACGCCTACACCCGTGAACTGCTGGCGTCGGTGCCCCACCTCGGCTCGCGAGTCGGCGAGGCCGGAACCGACGACACTCCGGACGTGCGGTACGCACTCGAAATCGTCGACGGCGTGATCGAGTACCCCGGGGCGCGTCGCAACAGCGGCTTCCGGGCGGTCGACGGCGTCAGCCTCAACATCGAGCCCGGTGAGGTCGTGGGACTCGTCGGAGAGTCGGGTTCGGGCAAGTCGACGATCGGCAAGGCCGTAGTGGGATTGCTCAAGCTGCACTCCGGCTCGCTGTCCGTGGCAGGCACCGACATCACGAAGATGTCGACACGCGATCTGCGCCCGGTGCGTCGCAAGGTCGGCATCGTGTTCCAGGATCCGGGTTCGTCGCTGAACCCGCGCTGGCCCATCGGACAGTCCATCGGCGAGCCGATGCTGCTGCACACCGAAATGGACCGCACCCAGCGCGACAAGAAGGTCGAGGAACTGCTCGACCAGGTTCAGCTGCCGCGAGACATGCGCAACCGCTACCCGCATCAGCTTTCCGGCGGGCAGCGTCAGCGCGTGGGTATCGCCCGGGCGCTGGCTCTCGAACCGACACTGCTGGTGGCGGACGAACCGACGTCGGCGCTCGACGTCTCGGTGCAGGCCAAGGTGCTCGAGCTGTTCCAGGAATTGCAGCGCGAATACGGCTTCGCATGCTTGTTCATCAGCCACGACCTTGCCGTCGTGGAGGTGCTCGCACGTCGTATCGCGGTGATGCGGGCCGGCAAGCTCGTGGAGTTCGACCGGACCGATCGCATCCTGCGCTCGCCGTCCGATCCGTACACCAAGCGGCTGCTGGCGGCCGTTCCCGTCCCGGATCCGGCCGAGCAGGCGCGGCGGCGCGAGGAGCGTGCCGCGCTGCTGGCCGCCGAACGGGCCGAGGCCGGCGGCGCGCCGGTGGCCTGATTCGGCGTCGCGCCGGTGGCCTGAGTCGGCGTCGCGCCGGTGGCCTGAGCCGGCGTCATCCTCCGATCGCAGCGAGGACGGCATCGAGGACGGCGACCGCCCCGGCCTTGTCGAGCGGATCGTTGCCGTTCCCGCACTTGGGGGAGTACACGCACGAGGGGCATCCGGCGGCGCACTCACAGGCCGCGACCGCATCGCGGGTCGCGGTGAGCCACTTGGTGATCCGGTGGTATCCGCGTTCGGCGAATCCGGCACCGCCGGGCTGTCCGTCGTAGACGAAGACGGTGGGCAGCCCGGTGTCGGGGTGCAGATCGGTGGAGACACCGCCGATGTCGCCGCGATCGCACGTCGCGAGCAGGGGGAGCAGACCGATCGCGGCGTGCTCGGCGGCGTGAAGTGCGCCGGGCACGCGATCGGGGGTCACGCCGATCCGGTCGAGCAGGTCGGGGTCGATCGTGTACATCACCGCGCGGGTGTCGAGCGTGTGCTCCGGCATGTCGAGCGGGATCTGGTCGAGCACCTCCCCGGACGGCAGTCGGCGCAGATAGCCGACCACCCGGTGCGTCACCTCGACGCCCACGGACGCGACCGTGACGGGCCCGAACTCGCGGTGTTCGTCGACGGAGACGCAGCAGATGTCGGTGATCTCGCGTGCACTCGTCGACCATTCCGGGTCCTCGGCGTGCACGAGGGCGATGCCGTCCTCGAGATACAACTCGTCGACGACGAAGGTTTCGCCCTGGTGCAGGTGCACCGCTCCGGGATGGACGGTCGCGGGCGCGCGGGCGGCGTCGACGGTGCCGAGCATGCGACCGGTGTCGCCCTCCACGATCGAGACCTGGTGGCCGATCCCGCCGCGGATCTCGACCTCGCCGTGCGGTTGCGTTCCCGGGGTGACGAACCAGCCGTGCGGCCGGCGCCGGATCAGTCCCTGCTCCGCGAGGGCCGTGAGGACGTCGAGCGCGCCGAACTCCTCGACCTCGGCGTCGCTGAGCGGTAGTTCCGATGCGGCGCAGAGGAGTTGGGGTCCGAGCACGTACGGATTGTTCGGGTCGGTGACCGTCGCCTCGACCGGCCGGTCGAGCAGTGCCTCCGGATGGTGCACGAGGTAGGTGTCGAGCGGATCGTCCCGGGCGACCAGCACGACGAGCGAACCCTGCCCGCGGCGACCCGCGCGACCGCCCTGCTGACGGAAGGACGCGACCGTGCCCGGGAATCCGGCGACGATCACCGCGTCCAGACCGGCGATGTCCACTCCCAGTTCGAGGGCGTTGGTGCTGGCGACGCCGAGCAGACGACCGTCGGACAGAGCGGCCTCGAGATCGCGCCGATCCTCGGCGAGGTAGCCCGCCCGGTAGGCCGCCACCCGGTCGACGAGATCGGGTGCCGCCTCGGCGAGAAGCCGGCGTGCACCCATGGCCGTGAGCTCGGCGCCGTGACGCGACCGCACGAACGCCAGGGTGCGGGCACCTTCGACGACGAGGTCGGCGAGAAGACGCGCGGCCTCGGTGCCGGCGGCCCGTCGCACCGGTGCGCCGTGTTCACCCGTGAGTTCGCGCAGCAGGGGCGGTTCCCACATCGCGACCGTGCGGGGGCCGTGCGGTGAACCGTCCTCGGTGACCTCGCGGCAGGGTGCCCCGATGAGGCGGGACGCCGCTGCCCCCGGTTCGGCGGTCGTCGCGGAGGCGAGGACGAAGACGGGGTCGGCGCCGTACCGGCGGGCCACGCGCCGGAGCCGACGCAGGATCAGTGCGACGTGCGAGCCGAACACGCCTCGATAGGAGTGGCATTCGTCGACGACGACGTACCGCAGGTGCCGCCACAGCCGGGCCCATCGCGCGTGGGCGGGCAGCAGTGACAGGTGCAGCATGTCGGGATTGGTGAAGATCCAGCGCGAGTGCCGGCGCGTCCACTGGCGGATCTCGGTGGAGGTGTCGCCGTCGTAGGCGCACGCGCACACGGACGACAACGCGTCGATGTCGGAGGTCAGTTCGGTGACCGCGCGCAGCTGGTCGGCGCCGAGGGCCTTGGTGGGCGACAGGTACAGGGCGGTGGCGTGCGGGTCGTCGGCGAGCGCGCTCAGGACGGGCAGTTGGTAGGCGATCGACTTGCCCGATGCGGTTCCGGTGGACACCACCACGTTCTCCCCGCCGGCCGCGATGTCGGCGGCGCTCGCCTGGTGGTGCCAGGGACGCTCGACACCCTGTGCGCGGAAGGCCCGGACGACCTCCTCGTGCGCCCATTGCGGCCAGTCGCTGTGGTGGGCGGGCCGGGCCGGGATCTCCGCGACGTGGGTCAGCGGTGACTCGCCCGTCGGGGTTCCGGCGAGGAGACGGTCGAGCAGCTCGCGACCGTAGGTGGGGGCGGTGGCGTCGCCGCTGTGGAGGAAGGGCGAGCCGGTCACGCAGTACTCCGCTGGGTGGGACGAGGTGTCTGTCGGAAACGTCTGTGGATAGAAGTGTGCCGGATACGGGGAGGCCGTGTCGGATGCGGGAGACCCGGGTCCGGGACGAGTGGGGCCGCAGTGGACTCCCGTAACATGGCAGCAACAGCTACCCGTGGGTAATGCTACCGAGACATGAACAAGATCAGGGAATTGGCACGTTTGTGCCCATTCCTACTGTTGCGCGTGCCCAGAACGTGGTTGACTGACACCCGGTCGCAGCTTCTGTGTTCGTAGACTTGGAAAAGTGCACGCTCGCAGGATCGATGGTTGCGAGCGCGGTGCTTTAGCTCTTCCAACGGGGGACTCGAGAAGTACAGCGGTCGGAACCGGGACCTGGCGGATCGCGTACCCGGCGGTTCGTCGAATCCGGTGTTAGAAAGAGAAGGAAAAGCATGGCACAGGGCACTGTGAAGTGGTTCAACGCGGAGAAGGGCTTCGGCTTCATCGCTCCTGAGGACGGCTCCGCCGACGTGTTCGTTCACTACTCCGAGATCCAGGGTTCCGGCTTCCGCACCCTCGAGGAGAACCAGCGAGTCGAGTTCGAGGTCGGTCAGGGCACCAAGGGCCCGCAGGCCACCGGCGTGCGCGCACTCTGATCCACCCGCTCGAGCGAGCAACCGGGCAAGGTCAACCACCTCGCCCGATCGTCCCCCGTCGCCTCAGGTGATGGGGGACGATGCATTTTCCGGGACGTGTGCGCGAACCGGTCGTGCGACCTCGCCGCCCCGTCGCGCTCACGGAGCCGGGAGAGGAGGACCCGTGAGTCAACTGTCCTTCTTCGGGGCCGACACGATGCCGCCGGCCCTGGCCGACCTGAGCGGCCTGCTCGCGGCACACGGACGTGCGCGGCTCACCGACGACGGCGCGGTGCTGACCGTGGAGGTCGACGCCGAGTGGCGCGCCCGCGCGATCGCGCAGCTCGTGACCGACACGGGAATCGGGGCGGAGATCGTCGCCGACGGCGAGCTGTTCACCGTCAGCACGTCCGCCGACGCCGCTCTCGTCCCGCTCGCGACCCAGTGGAGCAGCGACGACGGCAAGATGGTTCCGACCGGCTGGGTCCCGTCCTCGCGGGCCCAGCGGGCGTGGTTCCTCGCGTCCGGTCGCATGGAGGTCGAGGGAGCACAGTATGTTCTCGGTCTGGACCCGACGGCTCCCGACACCCATGCGACCCTGGCGCAGGCGCTCATGCGCGCCGGCATCGCACCGACCCTGATCGGTACGCACGGCACCGGTGGGCCGGGGTTGAGGATCTCCGGCCGGAGGCGTCTGACGAGGCTCGTCGAGAACATCGGTGCACCTCCGGACGCCGACGCGGCACGCCGGATCTGGCCGCATGTGGAACCGGGTGATCATCACTTGTGAAGAGCCGTTCCCCGAGGATGTGCGACCCTGTGTGTGGCCGCGTCTGGGGAACGGGTCGGTATACATGTCTTCGAACAAGGCGACATGTCGGCAATGAGGGAAGGTGCGGGCGGCACGGTGGCAGCACGGGAGAAGAGCACTGCGGGCGGTTCGTCGGGCACGCGTCGGCTCGTGATCGTCGAGTCCCCGACCAAGGCGAGGAAGATCGCCCCCTACCTCGGCCGCGACTACGTCGTCGAGGCATCGGTCGGTCACATCCGCGACCTGCCGCGCGGCGCCGCGGACGTCCCCGCCAAGTACAAGGGCGAGTCGTGGGCGCGCCTCGGTGTCGACGTCGATCACGACTTCGAACCGCTCTACGTCGTCAGCGCCGACAAGAAGACCAAGGTCTCGGAGCTGAAGAGCCTGCTCAAGGACGCCGACGAGCTCTACCTCGCCACCGACCCCGACCGCGAGGGCGAGGCCATCGCCTGGCACCTGCTCGAGACCCTGAAGCCCAAGGTGCCGGTCCGGCGCATGGTCTTCCACGAGATCACCGAGCCCGCCATCCGCGCGGCCGCCGAGAACACCCGCGACCTCGACAACGACCTGGTCGATGCGCAGGAGACCCGCCGCATCCTCGACCGTCTCTACGGCTACGAGGTCAGCCCCGTGCTGTGGAAGAAGGTCATGCCCCGTCTGTCGGCGGGTCGTGTGCAGTCGGTGGCGACCCGCGTGATCGTGCAGCGCGAACGCGAGCGCATGGCGTTCAAGTCCGCCGAGTACTGGGACATCGCGGCCACGATGGACGCCGGTGCCGACGCGAGCCCCCGTTCGTTCGGTGCCCGCCTGGTCAACGTCGACGGTTCCCGCGTCGCCTCGGGCCGCGACTTCGGGCCCGACGGGAACCTGAAGTCGAACGGTGTCGTCGTCCTCGACGAGGACCGTGCCCGCCGCCTCGCAGAGGCACTCGCCGGTGTCGCGCTGACGGTGTCGTCGGCCGAGAGCAAGCCGTACACCCGCAAGCCCTACGCGCCGTTCATGACGTCGACGCTGCAGCAGGAGGCGGGCCGCAAGCTGCGGTTCTCGTCCGAGCGCACGATGCGCACCGCGCAGCGTCTGTACGAGAACGGCTACATCACCTACATGCGTACCGACTCGACGACGCTGTCCGAGTCGGCGATCGCGGCGGCCCGCGCACAGGCCACTCAGCTGTACGGCGCCGAGTTCGTCCATCCGACGCCGCGCCAGTACACCCGCAAGGTCAAGAACGCGCAGGAAGCACACGAGGCGATCCGTCCCGCCGGCGACGTCTTCGCGACCCCGGGTGAGCTGCACGCGCGCCTCGACGGCGACGAGTTCAAGCTCTACGAGCTCATCTGGCAGCGCACCGTCGCCTCCCAGATGGCCGACGCGCGGGGCACGACGCTGACGCTGCGCATCACCGGCACCGCGGGCACCGGCGAGGAGTGCACCTTCTCGTCGTCGGGCCGCACCATCACGTTCCCGGGCTTCCTCAAGGCGTACGTCGAGAGCGTCGACGAGGAGGCCGGCGGTCAGTCGGACGACGCGGAGTCGCGCCTGCCGAACCTGTCCGAGGGCGCGTCGGTCACCGCGACGAAGCTCGATCCGGACGGTCACTCCACCAACCCGCCCGCCCGGTACACCGAGGCGAGCCTGATCAAGACGCTCGAAGAGCTCGGGATCGGTCGCCCCTCGACCTACGCGTCGATCATCAAGACCATCCTCGACCGCGGCTACGTCTACAAGCGCGGCAGTGCGCTCGTCCCGTCGTGGGTGGCGTTCGCCGTCATCGGCCTGCTCGAGGCGCACTTCGCCCAGCTCGTCGACTACGACTTCACGGCCGGGATGGAGGACGATCTCGACGAGATCGCCTCGGGTCACCGGCAGCGCACCGACTGGCTGACGCGGTTCTACTTCGGCAGCGACGACGGTCACGAGGAGTCGGTCGCCCGCAAGGGTGGTCTGAAGAAGCTGGTGGGGGAGAACCTCGAGGACATCGACGCCCGCGAGATCAACTCCATCCGCCTGTTCGACGACTCCGAGGGTCGCGAGATCCACGTGCGCGTGGGCCGCTTCGGTCCGTACCTCGAACGGATGGTCACCGACCCCGACAACCCCGACGCCGAGCCGACCTCGCAGCGCGCGAACCTGCCCGATGACCTGCCGCCGGACGAGCTCACCCTCGAGTACGCCGAGAAGCTCTTCTCGACGCCGCAGGAGGGACGTGTCCTCGGTGTCGATCCGTCGACCGGCTACGAGATCGTCGCGCGGGAGGGTCGCTTCGGTCCCTACGTGACCGAGCTGATCCCCGATCCGACACCCGAGCCCGAACCGGAGCCGGACGTCACGCCCATCCCCGTCGAGGAACTCGGCTCGGAGGGAGACGGCGGCACGAAGACCGCCACCAAGAAGGCCGTCGCCAAGAAGACGGCGAAGAAGGCTCCCGCCAAGAAGGCCGCGAAGAAGACCGGCCCGAAGCCGCGCACGGGTTCGCTGTTCAAGACGATGGACCTGTCCACGGTCACCCTGGACGACGCCCTGAAACTGCTGTCGCTGCCGCGCGTGGTGGGTGTCGATCCGGAGTCCGGCGACGAGATCACCGCTCAGAACGGCCGCTATGGTCCGTACCTGAAGAAGGGCACCGACTCGCGGTCGCTCGCGAACGAGGAACAGATCTTCACCGTCACCCTCGAGGAAGCGCTGAAGATCTACGCCGAGCCGAAGCGCCGCGGCCGGCAGGCCGCCGCCACGCCGCCGCTGCGCGAGCTGGGCACCGACCCGGTCAGCGGCAAGCAGATGGTGATCAAGGACGGCCGGTTCGGTCCGTACGTCACCGACGGTGAGACGAACGCGAGCCTGCGCAAGGGCGACGAGGTCGAGTCCATCACCGACGAGCGGGCGTCCGAACTGCTCGCCGACCGTCGGGCGCGTGGTCCGGCCAAGAAGACCGCGAAGAAGACGGCAGCGAAGAAGACGGCCGCCAAGAAGACCACCGCCAAGAAGACGGCGGCGAAGAAGACGACGAAGAAGACCGCCGCGAAGAAGACGACGGACTGACGGTTCCCGTCGGCGTACGCGGATAACCTCACGGTGTGTACCGCGAACTGCCGTCGGGGATCCCCGGCGTCACACTGTGGCGGTCCGAGCTCCGGTGCCCGCGTGGGCGGAACCCACGTGCTGCCGGACGGATGCATGGACCTCATCCGGCACGCCGACGGCTTCCTCGTCGCCGGCCCGGACACGACGTCCCAGTTCTCCGACCTGGCGGCGGATCGACCGCTGACGGCCGTCCGGTTCGAACCCGGCCTGGGGCCGCGGTTCTTCGGCGTCGACGCGAGCGAGCTGACCGATCGACGGGTTCCGCTCGACGATCTGTGGCCGTCACGTCGTGTGCGTCTCCTCGCGGTTCGAGCCGAGGACGATCCCGTCGCTGCGCTGGTCGACGCCGTCCGAGGCGCGGTCGACGAACACGATCCGATGGCCGACCTCGCGCGGGCGCTGGCCTCCGGCGCGGCCGTCACGGAAGTCGCCGCGATCCTCGGCTGGAGCGACAGGACACTGCGGCGTCGCTCGGTCCGGGCCTACGGATACGGACCGAAGACGTTGTCGCGGGTACTGCGCTTCCGTCGGGCGGTCGCGCGTGCCCGGGCCGGCGACGACTTCGCCCGTGTCGCGGCCGACTGCGGGTACAGCGACCAGGCGCATCTGGCCCGGGACGTTCGTGCGCTGTCGGGTGTCACCCTCGGTGAGCTCGTCCGGAGTCATCCCGGGAGCGCGGCGAACAGGTCGAGGCTGTGGCCGTCCGGATCCATCGCGCTCGCGTAGCGCTGTCCCCAGAATGCGTCCCAGGGTGCCTTCGTCGACGTGCACCCGGCCTCGATCAACGCCGCAAGTGTCTCGTCGACCGCGTCGGGGGAGCCACAGTCGAAGGCGAGCGCCGTCCCGCCTCCGGACGACGGCTCGAACTCCGGATCGAAGCTGCGGACGGACTCGACGGTGTCCCACATCAGGCGCAGACCACCGGGGAGAGTGACCTCGAAGTGCGGTACCTCGGGTGCGTCGGTGGGCAGGTCGAGGCCGAGCACTCGATAGCACGCGAAGGACCGATCGAGATCGGCGACGACGAGCCCCACAGCGGAGAAATGAATGGTCATGGCCCGACGGTAGGACCGAGCACGTGTGGCCGTCTTGAACGTTTCGGACACGTGATCCGGACCCGTCGGACCCGGTCGTTAGGCTGAGCGCATGCCCGGGGTCTTCGATCGTCTCGTCGGTCAACGTGATGTCGAGACCGAACTCGTCGCGGCCGCAGTAGCTGCCCGTCGGGGCGACACCGGATCGGCGATGACGCACTCGTGGCTGTTCACCGGTCCTCCCGGGTCCGGTCGCTCGGTCGCGGCGCTGTGTTTCGCCGCCGCCCTGCAGTGCACCGACGAGGAGACTCCCGGCTGCGGGCGATGCCACGCCTGCACCACCACGATGGCCGGCACCCACGGCGACGTACGGCGGGTCGTGCCCGAGGGGCTGACGATCAGCGTCAAGTCGATGCGCGACATCGTGCAGGTCGCGTCGCGGCGTCCCAGCACGGGCCGATGGCAGGTCGTGGTGATCGAGGACGCCGACCGTCTCACCGAAGGCGCCGCGAACGCGTTGCTGAAGGTGGTCGAGGAACCGCCGCAGCGAACGGTCTTCCTCCTGTGCGCGCCGTCGGTCGATCCCGAGGACATCTCGGTGACGCTGCGCTCGCGCTGCCGTCACATCGGGTTGGTCACTCCCAGCGCCGATGCAATCGCGCGCGTCCTGGAGGCCACCGACGGCATCGATCCGAAGACGGCGCAGTGGGCCGCATCCGTCAGCGCAGGCCACGTCGGCCGGGCCCGACGGTTGGCCACCGACGAGGGCGCCCGCGACAACCGGGCACGTGCGCTCGCTGTCGCCGGCGCGGTCCTGCGCCCCGCCACCACCTACTCCGCAGCCGATGACCTCGGCCGCAGCGCCGAGACCGAGGCTAAGGAGATCAGTGCGGAGCGCGATGAGCGTGAGACCGAGGAGCTGAAGACCGCTCTCGGTGCCGGCGGTACCGGCAAGGGTGCCGCGGGTGCGCTTCGCGGTTCGGCCGGGGTCCTCAAGGAACTCGAACGCACCCAGAAGTCGCGGAAGACGCGAACCGAGCGCGACATCATGGACCGAGCCCTGATCGATCTCGCCGGTCTGTACCGGGATGCACTGGTGCACGCCTTCGGATCGCAGGTCACGCTCAACCATCCGGACATGTCGGATCGTGCGGCCGACCTCGCATCGAGGACCCGGCCGGAGTCGCTGCTCGAATGCATCGAGGCCATCCTCGACTGCCGGGAGGCGCTCGCCCAGAACGTCAAACCCCGCTTCGCCCTCGCGGCGCTCGCAGCCCGGTTGAGCTCGGCGTTCCGGTAGCCGAAGTGCCGGTTTGCGTCGGGGTGGGGGTAGTCCGCTAGACTTCGGACGCCGAAAGGCTCGCTGCCTTAGCTCAGTCGGTAGAGCATTTCACTCGTAATGAAAAGGTCGTCGGTTCGATTCCGACAGGCAGCTCCACGAAGGCCCCTCACCCCGGTGAGGGGCCTTCGACGTTTCTGCGCGCTGTGCGATTCGCGCGGATGATGGAGACATGTTGATGGAACTGTTCTCCTTGGTCCTGATCATCGGCGCTCTCGCCGTGGTTCTGCCCATGGCCGTCCGGGTCTTCCGGGACAAGGACCGTTGACGCGAAGCGACCGCGACTATCGACGCGCACGACGGCGGTCTCGGACACGGCGTCGAAATCCTCGACAACCCGGTCACCGCGCAGCATGCTTCTCTCATGGCTGAGTCGTTGAAGGACCGGGTTCGGGAGAAGATCCTGCGGCAGCGCGCCGAGGACGGGGGCCGGCCGATCGGCGACGCGGAAGGGGACGACCCTCGCCTCATGGATCTCCGCAGCGATCTCGCGATGCTGGAGCAGGCCGAGGAGGACGATCCGATCGTCCAGCATCTCGCTGCCAAGTACTGGGTCCCCTGAACACCCTCACAACGACGCTGCATGAGCCGATAAACCCACTCTGACCTGGCGATTTGGTGTTCTGGGAGATGTTCGCGTAACTTATTCCAGGTCAGAGCGACACGGACACCGACCCGGGCCGAGAGGAACGGGACAACGAGGTTGGACGAAGGCGCCTGCAGATTTCACTGGTTCGAAACCTTCTGGTAAGGTTTGGAGCCGTGCCCGAGAGCCGGAAGGCCCTCGGATGAACAGTCACCCCGGAGTGAACGAACCGGAAGGTTCGGGATCGATGGTGTGTGCGTGTTCTTTGAGAACTCAACAGTGTGCCGATGAATGTCAGTGCCAAATAATATTTGGTGCGACCACTTCACTTTTTGTGGGTGGTTGTTGCTGGACATCGCATTCTTCCGTCTGCGGTGATCCAGTGTTTAGCTAGTTTGAGTTTTTATGCTAGTGATTTGACTCGATGTCTTTGACTGATTACCCCTTCGGGGTGATTGTGAGTCTTCAACGGAGAGTTTGATCCTGGCTCAGGACGAACGCTGGCGGCGTGCTTAACACATGCAAGTCGAACGATGAAGCCCAGCTTGCTGGGTGGATTAGTGGCGAACGGGTGAGTAACACGTGGGTGATCTGCCCTGCACTCTGGGATAAGCCTGGGAAACTGGGTCTAATACCGGATATGACCTCGGGATGCATGTCCTGGGGTGGAAAGTTTTTCGGTGCAGGATGAGCCCGCGGCCTATCAGCTTGTTGGTGGGGTAATGGCCTACCAAGGCGACGACGGGTAGCCGGCCTGAGAGGGCGACCGGCCACACTGGGACTGAGACACGGCCCAGACTCCTACGGGAGGCAGCAGTGGGGAATATTGCACAATGGGCGCAAGCCTGATGCAGCGACGCCGCGTGAGGGATGACGGCCTTCGGGTTGTAAACCTCTTTCAGCAGGGACGAAGCGCAAGTGACGGTACCTGCAGAAGAAGCACCGGCCAACTACGTGCCAGCAGCCGCGGTAATACGTAGGGTGCGAGCGTTGTCCGGAATTACTGGGCGTAAAGAGCTCGTAGGCGGTTTGTCGCGTCGTCTGTGAAATCCCGCAGCTCAACTGCGGGCTTGCAGGCGATACGGGCAGACTCGAGTACTGCAGGGGAGACTGGAATTCCTGGTGTAGCGGTGAAATGCGCAGATATCAGGAGGAACACCGGTGGCGAAGGCGGGTCTCTGGGCAGTAACTGACGCTGAGGAGCGAAAGCGTGGGTAGCGAACAGGATTAGATACCCTGGTAGTCCACGCCGTAAACGGTGGGCGCTAGGTGTGGGTTTCCTTCCACGGGATCCGTGCCGTAGCCAACGCATTAAGCGCCCCGCCTGGGGAGTACGGCCGCAAGGCTAAAACTCAAAGGAATTGACGGGGGCCCGCACAAGCGGCGGAGCATGTGGATTAATTCGATGCAACGCGAAGAACCTTACCTGGGTTTGACATGTACCGGACGACTGCAGAGATGTGGTTTCCCTTGTGGCCGGTAGACAGGTGGTGCATGGCTGTCGTCAGCTCGTGTCGTGAGATGTTGGGTTAAGTCCCGCAACGAGCGCAACCCTTGTCCTGTGTTGCCAGCACGTGATGGTGGGGACTCGCAGGAGACTGCCGGGGTCAACTCGGAGGAAGGTGGGGACGACGTCAAGTCATCATGCCCCTTATGTCCAGGGCTTCACACATGCTACAATGGTCGGTACAGAGGGCTGCGATACCGTGAGGTGGAGCGAATCCCTTAAAGCCGGTCTCAGTTCGGATCGGGGTCTGCAACTCGACCCCGTGAAGTCGGAGTCGCTAGTAATCGCAGATCAGCAACGCTGCGGTGAATACGTTCCCGGGCCTTGTACACACCGCCCGTCACGTCATGAAAGTCGGTAACACCCGAAGCCGGTGGCCTAACCCCTCGTGGGAGGGAGCCGTCGAAGGTGGGATCGGCGATTGGGACGAAGTCGTAACAAGGTAGCCGTACCGGAAGGTGCGGCTGGATCACCTCCTTTCTAAGGAGCAACTTCCGATACAGACACAACACAGGTTGTGCTCTGATCGGCAGAGCCATTACGGATTCACAGGTAATCCGGTGGTGCTCATGGGTGGAACGCTGACAAGCATTTTCTTCACTACTGCGGGCCCGAGTGCCGGCAGGAGGAAAGTTATATCGGTGCACTGTTGGGTCCTGAGAGAACACGCGAGTGTTTGATCAGCGACGATGTCGAAGAAAGTTCCGTGGTGTCCATGGGGTGAGTATTCGGTGTTGTGTGTTGTTTGAGAACTGCACAGTGGACGCGAGCATCTTTGTTGTAAGTGTTTATGAGCGTACGGTGGATGCCTTGGCACCAGGAGCCGATGAAGGACGTGGGAGGCTGCGATATGCCTCGGGGAGCTGTCAACCGAGCTGTGATCCGAGGATTTCCGAATGGGGAAACCCAGCACGAGTGATGTCGTGTTACCCGCATCTGAATATATAGGGTGTGTGGAGGGAACGTGGGGAAGTGAAACATCTCAGTACCCACAGGAAGAGAAAACAACAGTGATTCCGTGAGTAGTGGCGAGCGAAAGCGGATGAGGCTAAACCATGGGTGTGTGATAGCTGGCAGGCGTTGCATCCGTGGGGTTGTGGGGCTTTTCTTCCCGTCACTGTCATGACGGGCGAGAGTAAGAAACCGGTTGGTTAGTCGAAGTGGTCTGGAACGGCCTGTCGTAGAGGGTGAGAATCCCGTAGACGAAAACTTGCCGGCTCTCGTGAGAAGTACCCGAGTAGCACCGGGCCCGTGAAATCCGGTGTGAATCTGTCGGGACCACCCGATAAGCCTGAATACTCCCTGGTGACCGATAGCGGACTAGTACCGTGAGGGAAAGGTGAAAAGTACCCCGGGAGGGGAGTGAAATAGTACCTGAAACCGTGCGCTTACAATCCGTCAGAGCCGATGCACGATTCAGTTCGTGGTGGGTGATGGCGTGCCTTTTGAAGAATGAGCCTGCGAGTTAGTGGCATGTCGCGAGGTTAACCCGTGTGGGGTAGTCGTAGCGAAAGCGAGTCCGAATAGGGCGCATCTAGTGGCATGTTCTAGACCCGAAGCGGAGTGATCTACCCATGGCCAGGGTGAAGCGATGGTAAGACGTCGTGGAGGCCCGAACCCACTTAGGTTGAAAACTGAGGGGATGAGTTGTGGGTAGGGGTGAAAGGCCAATCAAACTCCGTGATAGCTGGTTCTCCCCGAAATGCATTTAGGTGCAGCGTCGCGTGTTTCTCACCGGAGGTAGAGCTACTGGATGGTCTAGGGGGCCCACAAGCTTACCGAAATCAGCCAAACTCCGAATGCCGGTGAGTGAGAGCGCGGCAGTGAGACTGCGGGGGATAAGCTTCGTAGTCGAGAGGGAAACAGCCCAGATCGCCGGCTAAGGCCCCTAAGCGTGTACTAAGTGGAAAAGGATGTGGGATCGCTGAGACAACCAGGAGGTTGGCTTAGAAGCAGCCACCCTTGAAAGAGTGCGTAATAGCTCACTGGTCAAGTGGTTCTGCGCCGACAATGTAGCGGGGCTCAAGTACACCGCCGAAGCCGCGGCATTCACACAAGCCCGCTTTCTTCCCACGGGGAGGGAGCCAGGTGTGTGGATGGGTAGGGGAGCGTCGTGCAGCCGTGGAAGCGCCGGAGTGATCCAGGTGTGGAGGCTGCGCGAGTGAGAATGCAGGCATGAGTAGCGAAAGACGAGTGAGAAACTCGTCCGCCGGATGACCAAGGGTTCCTGGGCCAGGTTAATCCGCCCAGGGTGAGTCGGGACCTAAGGCGAGGCCGACAGGCGTAGTCGATGGACAACGGGTTGATATTCCCGTACCCGTGTATCCGCGCCCAATGGCGAATCAGTTGTGCTAACCGTCCAAAAGGTCGGTCGTCTCCTTCGGGAGTCGACTGGCTGGCTGCACGGGACCCCGATTGTAGTAGTCAAGCGATGGGGTGACGCAGGAAGGTAGCTGGGCCAGGTGATGGAATACCTGGTGTAAGCCGGTAGGGCGAATGGTAGGCAAATCCGCCATTCATACAGCCTGAGAGGTGATGCGTACCCGTTGAGGGGAATTCAGTGATCCTATGCTGCCGAGAAAAGCCTCTAGTGAGTTGGTACACGGCCCGTACCCCAAACCGACACAGGTGGTCAGGTAGAGAATACCGAGGCGATCGAGAGAACTGTGGTTAAGGAACTCGGCAAAATGCCCCCGTAACTTCGGGAGAAGGGGGACCACGCCCGGTGACGGCCCTTGCGGTCCGAGCTGGGGGTGGTCGCAGAGACCAGAGAGAAGCGACTGTTTACTAAAAACACAGGTCCGTGCGAAGTCGTAAGACGATGTATACGGACTGACGCCTGCCCGGTGCTGGAAGGTTAAGAGGACCGGTTAGCCATTTCGGTGGCGAAGCTGAGAATTTAAGCCCCAGTAAACGGCGGTGGTAACTATAACCATCCTAAGGTAGCGAAATTCCTTGTCGGGTAAGTTCCGACCTGCACGAATGGCGTAACGACTTCTCTGCTGTCTCGACCACAGACTCGGCGAAATTGCATTACGAGTAAAGATGCTCGTTACGCGCGGCAGGACGAAAAGACCCCGGGACCTTCACTATAGCTTGGTATTGGTGTTCGGTTCGGTTTGTGTAGGATAGGTGGGAGACTGTGAAGCGGCCACGCCAGTGGTTGTGGAGTCGTTGTTGAAATACCACTCTGATCGTATTGGACCTCTAACCTCGGACCATGATCTGGTTCAGGGACAGTGCCTGGTGGGTAGTTTAACTGGGGCGGTTGCCTCCCAAAATGTAACGGAGGCGCCCAAAGGTTCCCTCAGCCTGGTTGGCAATCAGGTGTCGAGTGCAAGTGCACAAGGGAGCTTGACTGTGAGACTGACAGGTCGAGCAGGGACGAAAGTCGGGACTAGTGATCCGGCACCGGCATGTGGAAGCGGTGTCGCTCAACGGATAAAAGGTACCCCGGGGATAACAGGCTGATCTTCCCCAAGAGTCCATATCGACGGGATGGTTTGGCACCTCGATGTCGGCTCGTCGCATCCTGGGGCTGGAGTAGGTCCCAAGGGTTGGGCTGTTCGCCCATTAAAGCGGCACGCGAGCTGGGTTTAGAACGTCGTGAGACAGTTCGGTCTCTATCCGCCGCGCGCGTTAGAAACTTGAGGAAGGCTGTCCCTAGTACGAGAGGACCGGGACGGACGAACCTCTGGTGTGCCAGTTGTCCCGCCAGGGGCATGGCTGGTTGGCTACGTTCGGAAGGGATAACCGCTGAAAGCATCTAAGCGGGAAGCCTGTTCCAAGATGAGGTTTCTCACCCCCTCGAGGGGGTAAGGCCCCCGGCAGACCACCGGGTTGATAGGCCGGAACTGGAAGCCCAGCAATGGGTGGAGGTGACCGGTACTAATAGGCCGAGGACTTACCACGAAGATGTTACGCGTCCACTGTGCGGTATCTGAAACAACACACACATCAGATATCGGGAATCCCCTTGGGGGAGAACCGAATCCGATGCGTGAAGTTTCATAGAGTTACGGCGGCCATAGCGACAGGGAAACGCCCGGTCCCATTCCGAACCCGGAAGCTAAGCCTGTCTGCGCCGATGGTACTGCACTCGACAGGGTGTGGGAGAGTAGGACACCGCCGAACACCCGTTACCGAAGACCCCCAACATTGTTGGGGGTCTTCGGCTTTGAGGAGGGGACCCGCTTTCGCGGGTCCCCTTTTCTCGTATGCGGACATCCGTCCGACCTATGCTCGGAGTTGTGGGACGGATCGAGCCGGCGACAAGTGTGTTCGGTGATTTCGAACTCACCATGGACGAATTGCGGGCGGTCGCCCGATACGTGACGGAGAGCGCCCAGGCCGTGCTCCCCGTCTTCGAAGAATCTGTGCCCGACGACCGTCGTCCACGTGCAGCACTCGACGCGGCTCGGGAATTCGTCGACGGTGCGCGACGAACGAGACTCCAGCGCGTCACCGCTCTGGATGCCCACCGGGCTGCAAAGGACGCACCGACCGAGGCGGCGTCCCTTGCCGCACGGTGCGCCGGTGATGCCGCGGCGGCTGCCTATCTGCACCCCATCGCGAAGGCCACTCAGGTCGGGCACATCCTGCGTGCTGCAGCGAGTGCCGCTCGCATCGCCGAACTCCGCGCTGACGGCGACCCGGGAGCCGCGGAGGACGCGCTCGACGACGCCCGGCGACGCGCGACTTCCGTGGTGGTCGACGTCCTCTCCAGATATCCGCTCGCGCCCACGTCGAGAAGTCGGGTCGGAGAGTTGATGAGCGCACTGGATACGTCTCTACGTCGTCGGACCTAGACGACATCCGGAGGGGGACCCGATGCTCGGATCCCCCTCCGGATTCCCATCCCCCGCGACCGGTGCCCATCCCAGATGTACGCCGAGTCGAGCGCACAACTCGAACAGGTGCTGATCGACAACCAGGCACGTTCGGAGGGTGTCGTGGTGGAGTCGGGCATGAGGTACGCGACGACGACGAAGGTCGAGGTCCTGTTGTTCGTCGACCAGAGCGTCACGAACACCCTCGTCCCCGAACCGCGACTCGACCGCAGCCGTGTGGTCATGACGATGGAACTCGTCGACGGCCGGTGGCTCGCGTCGCAGGTGGATCTGCCCTGAACCGGCGTCGCGTCAGGCTGTCGGTGCCGGAGGGAGCTCTCGTGTGCTCAACCACGCCTCCCACAGCGGCCGGAGCGAGACGTCCGAGAAACGCGCGGCGAGATCCTTGAACTGTGCCGTCGTCACGTTGCCGTGCCGGTGTTCCGCGGTCCACGTCCGCAGGAGGGTGAAGAACGGCTCGTCGCCGAGTTGCGTGCGCAGGGCGTGCAGGGTCAGTGCCCCGCGCTTGTAGATTCGGTCGTCGAACATGTCCTTCGGGCCCGGATCCTCGAGCAGGATGTCCTGCGGCTTGCGGGCCAGTCCCCGGTGGGCGTCGAGTGCGTGCGCGTGCGCCGACCTGCCACCCGAGTTCTCCGACCACAACCATTCCGCGTAGCACGCGAATCCTTCGTGGAGCCAGATGTCGCACCAGCGGTTCAACGTGAGGCTGTTGCCGAACCACTGGTGCGCCAATTCGTGTGCGACGAGCCGTTCCTCGCGGCCGGTGCCGTCACAGAAGTTCGCGCCGAAGATCGACAATCCCTGCGCCTCGAGGGGGATCTCGAGGTCGTCGTCGGTCACCAGAGCGGTGTAGTGCGCGAACGGATACGGGCCGAACAGGCGCGTGAACAACTCGAGCATCTCGGTCTGGCGAGCGAAGTCCCGATCGAACTCCGCGCGCAGGCGAGGCGGGTGGATGCCGTATTGCGGTACGGGTTCCGTTGCGAGGGTGCGTATCTCGTAGTGGCCGGTCTGGACCGTGGCGAGATAGGTCGCCATCGGTTCGGGTTGCTCGTACACCCGGGTGGTGCGGCTCGCCTTCGTGGTCTTGTGCACGAGCGTGCCGTTCGCGATCGCGACGAACGGAGCGTCGGTGGTGACGGCGATACGGTAGGTGGCCTTCGAACCGGGATGGTCGTCGCAGGGGAACCAGGTGGGTGCGCCGTTGGGCTGGCTCGCGACGAGCGACCCCTCGTCGAGTTCCTCCCAGCCGACCTCACCCCACATCGTGCGCAGCGGGGTGGGCGTGCCCGAGTACTGCACACCGAAGACGAGGACCGCCCCGGCGGGGAGTTTCTCGGCGGGGGTGACGGTGAGCTTGCCACCGCGATGCGCGAACTTGGCGGGACGTCGCCCGTTGACGGTCACCTTCGCGACCCGCATCGACTGCGCGAGATCGAGTGAGTACTTGGCGCGCACGTCCGTCGTCGTGGCGATGATCTTCGCTCGGCCGTCGAGCCGGTTGGACACGACCTTGTAGGTGAGTTCGAGTTCGTAGCGGGAGACCCGGTAGCCGCGGTTCCCGCTCTCGGGCAGATAGGGGTCGAGCGGGCGGTCGGCGGCGACCGGCGCGACGGGCTTGGCGGCCTTGATGGGCTTCACCGCGGCGACCAGTCGTTCGGTGTGGTCCACGGCGTGATCGGATTGCCCTGCCAGCGAGTGGACGGCGGGACGACGTCGCCGCGCATCACCAGTGAGGCGGGGCCGACGGTGGCACCGTCGCCGATGCCCGAGGCGGGCAACGCGACGCATTGGGGGCCGAGCGTGGCGCCGGCGCCGAGGGTCACGGTGTCCATGGACATGATCCGATCATGGAACAGGTGGGTCTGTACAACGCAACCGCGTTCGACGGTCGCACCGTCGCCCAGCGACACCAGGTCGGCCTCGGGCAACCAGTAGCTCTCGCACCACACACCGCGGCCGATCCGCGACCCCAGCGCGCGCAGCCACAGGTTCATCACGGCGGTGCCCGCCGCGGCCCGGGCGAACCACGGTGCCGCCACGGTTTCGACGAAGGTGTCGGAGACCTCGTTGCGCCACACGAACGAACTCCACAGCGGATGCTCGACGCGGCCGATCCGACCGACGACGAGCCATTTCGCGATCACGGTCACGAGGCACGCCACGGCTCCGGCCACCATGAGCACGAGACCGCCCAGCAGCGCAGCGGCGAGATAACCCAGGTGCGCGGCGAGGGTGTTGAGGGCGAAGAGCACACCGAGCCCGATGCCGTAGGTGACGACCATGGGCACGAGCCGGAAGGTCTCGACCGCGCCCCGTGCGATCTTCAGTTTCAGCGGCGGTTCGAAGGTGCGACTCGCGTCGCTGTCGCCGCTCGCGCGCCGCAGGCGCACCGGGGGACTGCCCAGCCACGACGAACCGGACTTCGCCTTCTCCGGGGCGGCGGAGAGCACCGCGACGAGTCCGTGCTTCGGGACCCGCCGACCCGGCGCCGCCATGCCCGAGTTGCCGAGGAAGGCACGCTTGCCGACCTTCGCATGCGAGATGTACAGCCACCCGCCGCCGAGTTCGTAGGAGGCGACCATCGTGTCGTCGGCGAGGAACGCTCCGTCGGCGACCTTCGTGAACTTGGGAACCATCAGCACGGTCGACGCCTCGACGTCCTTGCCGATGTCGGCGCCGAGCAACCGGAGCCAGATCGGGGTGAGCATCGACGCGTAGAGCGGGAACAGGAAGGTGCGCGAGGAGTCCATGAGGCGCTCGGTGAACCACACCTGCCAGCCCACGCGGCTGCGCACGGGATGCCAGCCCTCCGTCATCCCGACGGCGAGCAACCGCACCGCCGTCAGGGTGAGCAGTGCGAAGACGAACATCGTCAGCAGCGCCGCGACGGGCAGCATCGCCAGCGAGTGCACCACGGCATCGGAGACGGTGGGGGTGTCGTGCACCCACCACACGAGAAGCGCGACCCCGGCGGCGATCGAGACGACGGGCAGGCCGCCGAGCAGGATCGACGACAGGGCGTAGACCGGCACCCACCTGCTGCCCCGCGGCGGTGTCGCGGCGGGCCACGGCCGGTCGGCCTTGCCGGCCTTGCGGGCGGGGGAGCCGGACCAGTTCTGCCCGGCCTTCACGCGGCCGAACACCGCGGATCCGGCCTCCACTTCGGCGTTCTTGCCGATCCGTGCGCCGGGGGCCAGGAACGATCGGGCGCCCACCGTGGCGCCGGCACCGATCCGGATGCTTCCGATGTGGACGACGTCGCCGTCCACCCAGTAGCCGCCGAGGTCCACCTCCGGCTCGACGGCACACCCGTCGCCGAGTTCGAGGAGACCGGTGACGGGCGGAAGACTGTGCAGGTCGACGTCGCGGCCCACCTTCGCTCCCAGCGCCCGCGCGTACTGCCGCATCCAGGGAGCGCTCGAGATGTTCACGGCGCCCACGGCCTCGGACAGTCGCAGGGCCGTCCACAGCCGGAGGTGGACGCTCCCACCGCGGGGGTAGCTTCCGGGCTTCATGCCGCGCAGCAGCAGACGTGAACCCGCGACGGAGATCGCCATGCGCCCGACGGGCGTGAGGAACAGCAGGACACCGAGCGTGACCCACCACCACGACAGGGTGACGGTCCACGGCACGTCCACGACGAGCGCGACGAGGTTGTTCAGGATCGCCAGCCAGGTCACCCACTGCAGTCCGGTGAGGGTGGTGACGACGGCGGTCACCGCGATCTGACCGAGCTGCGCGAGTCGCGGCACCGGGGTCACCTCGCGC
Source organism: Rhodococcus sp. S3 (assembly GCF_058211795.1). Lineage (NCBI taxonomy): Bacteria > Bacillati > Actinomycetota > Actinomycetes > Mycobacteriales > Nocardiaceae > Rhodococcus > Rhodococcus sp. S3. The sequence goes on from NZ_CM177074.1 coordinate 458,181, forward strand.
GGGGTCGCCGCTTCCGTCGGCGCGAGTTCGTCGAGATAGACGGCGAGCGATCCGAGCCTCGGGTGGTCGTACAGTTCCGCGACCGTCATCTCCGGATACCGGCTCCGCAGCGCCGTGACGAGTTGCGCCGCCGCGAGGGAACCACCGCCGAGTTCGAAGAAGTCGTCGTCGACGCCCTCGATCCGGGCGCCGAGGATGTCGGTCCACAGTTCGGCGACCCATTCGGCGGTGGGATCGAGACCGAGTGCTTCCACCGAGTCGGCATCGGCGCCCGGCAGCGGCCACGGCAGAGCGTTGCGGTCGACCTTGCCGGACGTGCGGGTGGGGAGTTCGTCGACGAGCGCGAGGCGCGGGACGAGCGCGGCGGGGAGCTGTTCGGACAGCAGGTCGTGGGCCGAGGCGATGTCGAAGTCCGGATCGGTGGAGGCGATGTATCCCACGAGGATCGAATGCCCCGCGGCCGTCCTGCGGACCGCGCACGCACCGCCTGCCACGCCGGGCAGGTTCTGCAGTGCGTTGTCGACCTCGCCGAGCTCGATGCGGCGGCCACCGATCTTGACCTGGTCGTCGGCGCGCCCCTGGAACAGCAGGCCGGCGCGGTCGAGCGTCACGAGATCACCGCTGCGGTAGGCGCGGTCCCAGCCCAGAGTGGGCATGGGAGCGTACTTCTCGGCGTCCTTCGCCGAATCGAGGTAGCGAGCGAGACCGACACCGCCGATGACGAGTTCACCGGACGCGCCCTCCTCGACGGGGTTGCCGTCGGCGTCCACGACGGCGAGATCCCATCCGTCGAGGGGCAGGCCGATGCGGACCGGTCCGGTGCCGTCCATCAGCGACGCGCAGGCCACGACCGTCGCCTCGGTGGGGCCGTAGGTGTTCCACACCTCGCGTCCCGGAACGGCGAGACGTTCGACGAGATCGGGTGGGCAGGCCTCGCCGCCGAAGATGAGCAGACGCACCGCTTCGAGGGCTTCGGCCGGCCACATCGCCGCGAGGGTGGGCACCGTGGAGACGACGTTGATGTTGCGGGAGACGAGCCACGGCCCGAGGTCCATGCCGGAGCGGACGAGCGCGCGGGGCGCCGGAACCAGGCAGGCGCCGTGCCGCCACGCGAGCCACATCTCCTCGCACGAGGCGTCGAACGCCACGGACAGTCCGGCCAGGACGCGGTCGCCGGGGCCGAGCGGCGCCCCCTGGCAGAACATCCGCGCTTCCGCGTCGACGAAGGCCGCCGCGTTGCGGTGGGTGACGGCGACACCCTTCGGTGTTCCGGTCGAACCGGAGGTGAAGATGATCCACGCGTCGTCGTCGACGTTCGGGCCCCGCACGGCCGGGGTGCCCGACGGCGGTGCCGTGCCCGGTCCGATGCCCTCGTCGGTGACGATGGCGGTGACCTGCGCTTCCGAGAACACGAGTTCGGCCCGCTCGTCGGGATCGTCGGCGTCGACGGGGACGTACGCGGCGCCTGCGGCGAGAATGGAGAGAATCGTCACATACAGGTCGCTGCGCCCGGAGGTCATGCGCACCCCGACCCGGTCGCCGGCCCCGACGCCGGCGTCGTTCAGCGCGTACGCACCGGCGATCACCGCCTCGACCAGTTCGGCGTATTCGAGGACCGTCGAGCCGTCGTCGATCGCGGGGGCGTCGGGATGTGCTTCGGCGGTGCTCCGCAGCAGGTCGACGAGGGTGCGGGCGGGTGGGGCGTGCGACGCGCGGAGGAACTCGTCCGGGATGGGGGACCGGCCGACGGGGGTCGAGGATATGGCTGGCAACTCCGCGGGTCCTTCTGCTCGATGGATCTTCCGGTTATCTCACGTCCGGGTGGACGACAGGTGAACGTTCGGCGCGCAGAACGCGTGTCGTCCTCGTGCGGAGCCGGGCGACACGGGGCGGTGCGGGGTTGACACGGCACGGTCGTCCTGCCATTCTCTTCGCCAGGTCATGAGTACCAGCGTCAAGCCCCGGCTAGCTGGTCGGCAACCCTCCAACCGCGGTGGGGTGCTCCGGGTGACGACCGGGCCGTGAATCCACTACCGGACACGGCAAGCGCGGACTCCGTCGGCGACGAGAATTCTCCGTCGTAGGCGTCACCGGCGGGTCCCCGAGTACACGAGGGATTTGTCATGACTGCTGTAGCCACCGCCACCTGCGTCGCTCCGTTCGCCACCGTTTCCGGCTGTGACGTGCAGGTTCCGCTCGTCCAGGGTGGTACCTGCACCTACGCGAACTTCGACTACGCGGCGAGCGCACCGGCGCTGTCCGCCGTCACCGACCGCATCACCGAGCTGCTGCCCTTCTACGCGAGCGTGCACCGCGGCGCCGGCTACGCCTCGCGGATCAGCACCACCGCCTACGAGGACGCCCGCACCTCCGTGTCGCGCTTCGTCGGCGCGGCCGACGACCAGGTCGTCGTCTTCACGCGCAACACCACCGATTCGCTGAACCTGCTCGCGAGCGCGGTGCCCGGCGATGTCGTGGTGCTCGACATCGAGCACCACGCGAATCTGCTGCCCTGGAAGAACTCTCGCATCGTCGAGGCCGCAGACACTGTGTCGGAGACGGTGTGGCGCCTCGCGGTCGAACTCCAGCGCGCCCCCGCGGCCCTGCTCGCCGTCACCGGTGCTTCCAACGTCACCGGTGAGGTCCTGCCGATCGCCGAACTCGCCGAGCTCGCACACGCTTCCGGTGCCCGGATCCTCGTCGACGGTGCGCAGCTCGTGCCCCACCGCCGTGTCGATCTCGCCGAGCTCGGCGTGGACTACCTCGCCTTCTCCGGCCACAAGCTGTACGCGCCGTTCGGTGCGGGAGCGCTCGTCGGCCGCCGCGACTGGCTCGACGCCGCCGAGCCGTATCTCGCCGGTGGCGGCGCGGTGCGCGAGGTGCGCCTCGATCACACCGAATGGGCCTGCGCCCCTGCGCGTCACGAGGCCGGCACCCCCAACGTGCTCGGTGTCGCTGCTCTTGCCGCCGCGTGCGATGCGCTCGCCGGTTTCGACTCCGACGCGGTGACCCGTCACGAGGAGGCCCTGTGCGCCCAGCTCGTCGACGGTCTGCAGACCATCGACGGTGTGGAAGTGCTTCGGCTGTGGAACGATTCGGCCGACAGCGTGGGGATCGTCACCTTCACGGTCGACGGCTACGAGCCCGGCCACGTCGCCTCCTATCTGTCCGCCGAGCACGGCATCGGCGTCCGTGACGGACGTTTCTGCGCCCACCCGCTGCTCGCACGGGTCGGTCGCGCCGGCGGAGCCGTCCGGGCGTCGCTCGGACTCGGCAGCTCGTCCGACGACGTCGAGCGGCTCCTCGGAGCGCTCCGGTCGCTGGTCGAGAACGGACCGACGTGGGTGCACGCGAAGACCGACGGTGTGTGGAACCCCTCGCCGGAGACGCGCCCCGGTCTCGGAGCGACCGACGGCGACGCATCTCCGTGCGTCTAGCGGTCGACAATTCCCCATAGGATCAGTAGGGTAATTCGCATGGAACGGACGAGGACGATCGCCGCGGCACGCTGGTGCCGTCGCCATGTCGACCTCTGCCGTACGGCATCGGGAATCTGTCCGGACTGAAGGTCTTCTCCCTCACAGTCTTCCGGCTCACAGGCCGATCCCTCCGTGCCGCTCCGCGGCCCGTACCGAGAGGCATCCCATGTCCGTCGCATCCACCGTCACCCCTGTATCCGCAGATCCGGCCACCGCAGACCCGGCCGTCGTCGAGTCCGCCGCGATCCGGCCGTTGCGTGTCGCCGTCGAACTCACCGGTCACTCCGGGCCCGACTACTGGGCCGACCTGACCCTGGGACGTGCCGGCGACCCGCCGCTCGACCTCAGCGCCGATGTATCCAACGTCGTGCGGGTGCGTGCCGCCGACCTGCGTGAGGCCGGGAAACTGCGCGACCGCATCCGTGCGGAGGCCGCCGAGGAGGGCCGCGATCCCGATTCGGTCACGGTGCTCGTCGACGTCGAGGTCATCCTCGCGTCCGATGCCCGCACCGCGCGCACTCGGCGTACCCGTCCGGAATCCACTCGCGGGGAGGCCGCCACGCTGTCCTACGTCGGAACGCCCCACGGTCTCGCCGGGCTGATCGCCGACATCTACGCCGTGCAGGTCGCCGACGGCGTCACGCTGATCCCGCTCGCCGCGCCGTTCACCGTCGAGCATCTCGTCGACGGAACGCTGCCGTGGCTGGAGTCGCGCGGCCTCATCGAGGTCTCACCGACCGTCGTCGAGGTCCTGCGCCGGTTCGGTGAAGGTGCCCAGGCATCCGTGCGCGCTTCCTGACATATATCCGTATCACGAAGGAGGGGCAGGAGTTTCGACTCCTGCCCCTCCTTCGCATGCGTTCACGCCGTGCGGCGGTCGAGTGCTTCGACGACGTGCACGCGCGGATCGGGATCGAACCGGTAGCCCGACCCGCGGACAGTGGTGATGATGTTGCCGAAACGTCCCAGCTTGGAACGGATCCGGGAGACGTGGACGTCGACACTGCGGTTGCCCCGGTCGGTGTCGAAGTCGTCGTTCTCGGAATAGCCGGCGCCGAGCGGCCTCAGTGCCGCGCGGGACACCACGACGCGGGGCCGGCGAACCAGGTGCGCAAGAATCTCGAATTCGCTGTGACTCAACTCGACCCGCTGATTGTCGAGCACCAGCCCGCGGGCCGGCAGATCGATCACCAGAGGGGTCGGGCCGGGGCTGAGGAGGGTGTGGGTGCGCGCACCCGGGAGCAGATCGAGCGCGGTCTCCCGCAGGGCGTCGGCGAGGGCGGCGAGGTCGCCCGCCGACCCGGCGTTCGTGTCCGAGATCTGCACGATGAGAACGAGTTCGGGTGCATCGACCGAGCTGCCGGGCGGGTTCTCGATGGAGGACGTGGTCATGGAAGGGCTCCGCTGGTCGGAAGGTGAACGGCGCCGGACAGGCGACTACCCGCAGTAGTGCGGCGCCGGGAAAGAGGAAGGGATGGTGCGGATCTCAGAACGCACAGAGGCACGAGCGGGTACGGCACAGGTCGACATGCCTGCGGCTCCACGCTCGGACTGTCACGACGGAGAGTGTACCCGGGTGGAGATGCCGGCGGTACCGGTAGGTGGGCGGTCTCAGTCGACGTCGACGTCGATCGCCGCGGTGATGCGCATGAGCTCCGAATAGACGGTCCGGAACAGTGTGTTCGGGCATCCGCCCGACGCCCACAGATCCGGGTAGTGCTGCAGCGCACGGTCGATGTAGGTGGGCAGGTTCGTGGGATGACCGAGTGGTGCGACGCCACCGAGCGGCTGGCCGGTGACCTCCGTGACCAGATCGGGGGAGGCCGGCACGAGCTCGCCGCCGAGCCGCTCGCCGGTCCGTTCGACCGACACGCGGTGCGCGCCGGACACCAGCAGCAGGATCGGGTCGTCGTCGAGCAGGAAGACGAGCGACTTCACGATCGCGCCCACCTCCACACCCACCGCGGCGGCGGCCTGCTCGGCGGTGTGCACGGTCTCCGGCTGCTGGACGATCAGACCGTGATGGCCGCGGGCGATGAGCGTGTCCGAGACGCGGTGGGCATTCGGATGCAGCGACCTGGTCATGGATCAAGAGTAGGAAAATCGCCGCGCTATGGGCGCGGTTCCGAGGACGCATCGTCGTCGTGTCGTGGGGTGCGGTCGGTGCGAAACGAAGATCCACAAGTTACTCTTCAGTAATGTCCGATCACTCGCCCTGGAAAGCGTTCACCGTCGAACGCAAGGATCACGTCGCACAGGTCACGCTCATCGGCCCCGGCAAGGGCAACGCCATGGGTCCCGACTTCTGGGCGGAACTGCCCGTCCTCTTCGGTGAGCTCGACGCCGACCCCGAGGTCCGCGCCGTCGTCCTCGCCGGTTCCGGCCGGAACTTCTCCTACGGCCTCGACCTCGTCGCCATGGGCGGCAGCCTCGGCGCCGTCGTCTCCGGCAAGGCGCTCGCGAAGCCGCGCACGGACTTCCACACGCTGATCAAGAGCATGCAGGCGGCCATCACGGCCGTCGCCGACTGCCGCAAGCCGGTCGTCGCCGCGGTCCAGGGCTGGTGCATCGGCGGAGCGGTCGACCTCATCTCCGCCGCCGACATCCGCTACGCGAGCGCCGATGCGAAGTTCAGCGTCCGCGAGGTCAAGGTCGGAATGGTCGCCGATGTCGGCACCCTCGCCCGGCTCCCGCTCATCATCGGCGACGGTCACGTCCGCGAGCTCGCGCTCACGGGCAAGGACATCGACGCCGCCCGCGCCGAGAAGATCGGTCTCGTCAACGACGTCCACGCCGACGCCGACGCGGTGCTGGCCGCGGCCCACGCGACCGCCGCGGAGATCGCCGCCAACCCGCCGCTCGTCGTCCAGGGCATCAAGAACGTCCTCGACCACACGCGCTCGCCGCAGGTCGACGACAGCCTCCGCTACGTCGCGGCGTGGAACGCGGCGTTCCTGCCGTCGGAGGACCTCACCGAGGCGATCACCGCCGTCTTCGAGAAGCGCCCGCCGCAGTTCAAGGGCGAGTAGGCCCGCATACGACGGATCCCCCGGACGATCGCATCGTCCGGGGGATCCGTATTTGCAGGCTCTGTGTCAGTGCCCGCCGTTGTTCTTCAGGCGCTCGACCGACGCGGTCACCTCGGCCTCGGCCTCGGCGCGACCGACCCAGTCGGCGGCCTCGACGTGCTTGCCCGGCTCGAGGTCCTTGTAGTGCACGAAGAAGTGCTTGATGGCGTCGAGTTCGAACTGCGAGACGTCGCTGATGTCCTGGACGTGATCCCACCGCGGGTCGCCGGCCGGGACGGCCAGGATCTTGTCGTCGCCACCGGCCTCGTCGACCATCTTGAACATGCCGACGGGGCGGGCCTCGACGATCACGCCGGGGAAGACCGACTCGGGCAGCAGGACCATGCAGTCGAGCGGATCGCCGTCCTCACCGAGGGTGTTCTCGATGTAGCCGTAATCGGCCGGGTAGCCGAACGAGGTGTACAGGTAACGATCGAGCTTGACGCGTCCGGTCTCGTGATCGACCTCGTACTTGTTCCGCTGTCCCTTGGGGATCTCGATGGTGACCTCGAACTCCACGCCTTGCCTCACTTCGTCGGTGTTTTTCCGGCGGATACGACATCCGTATCTGCGGTGATGGTCCGCAGAGAGGATAACGGTCGCGGCGCTAGGCTGGAGGTGCAGGTACCGGGGCCCCGAGTGCGTCACAGCAGTATGCGGCCGGCAGCGGGAAGTGCGGGTAGCTGGTCGACCAGTGTGTGCAGGATGCAGCGGAGGCGTGTTGACGGGGCAGGGCGGCAACAAGAAGCAGGGTTCACTGGCAACCAGGCGACGACGGAACATGAAGATCCTCTTCGGGATCTGGGGAGCGGGTTTCCTCGCTCTCGTCGTCGGCGGGGCCTTCGCGATCTACGACGTGCGGGCGTCCGCCGGCGCGGTCGTGCTCCCCGCACCGGCACCGGTGATCGCGACCCCCGCGGTCGCCGCGGTCTCGCCCGACGCTCCGACGCCCGACCCGACCTCGCTGGCGGCGGCACTCGATCCGGTTGTGAACAATCCCGGCCTCGGTGACTTCGCCGGGTCGATCACCGACCCCACGACCGGCACTGTGCTGTGGTCGAAGGACGCCGATCGCGCGCTGATCCCGGCCTCCACGACGAAGATCCTCACCGCCGCGGCCGCCATGCTCGTGCTGCCCTCCGACCATCGGATCACCACGCGCGTCGTCGAGGGTTCGAAGCCGGGGGAGATCGTCCTCATCGCCGGCGGCGACCCCACCCTCTCGGCGATGCCGCCCGGACAGGAGAGCTTCTACCCGGGCGGCCCTCGCATCGCCGACCTCGCCGAACAGATCCGGCGCAGCGGCGCGACGGTCGAGACCGTCCTCGTCGACACGAGCCTGTACAGCGGAGATCCGCTCGCCCCGGGCTGGTTCCCGCAGGACGTCGGCGACGGCTACGTCGCGCCCATCGAACCCGTGATGCTCGACGGCGGCCGGTTGCGGCCGCTCGAGGACGAATCGCCCCGCAGCGCGACGCCCGCTCTGGACGCCGGTCGTGCACTGGCGACGGCGCTCGGTGCCGACCCGGCGCGGGTCGCGCCCGGGTCGGCCTCGCCGGGCGCGGCGCCCATGGCATCGGTGCAGTCGGCGCCGCTCACCGTCCGCCTCGGCCAGATGCTGCGCCGATCCGACAACGTCCTCGCGGAGACCGTCGGACGGGAGGTCGCGGTCGCGACCGGCAACGAGCACTCGTTCGAGGGCACGACGAAGGCTGTGACCGGTACCCTGCAGCAAGCGGGTCTGGACGTCACCGGAGTGACGTTGCGCGACGTCAGCGGGCTCTCGGTCGAGAACCGGATCCCCGCTCGCACGCTCGATCGCGTGATCTCGGAGGCGGCCGGACCGAACAGGACGGAGCTGCGGCCCATGCTCGACTATCTTCCCGTCGCCGGAGCGACCGGCACGCTCGCCGATCGCTACGGCACCACGACCCGTGCCGGCGCCGGATGGGTGCGGGCGAAGACCGGCACGCTGACCGAGGTCAACGGACTCACCGGATACGTCGTCGACTCCGACGGCCGCGTGCTGTCGTTCGCGTTGCTCTCCAACGGCAGGTCCCCGAGCGAGGCCCGGCCCGCCCTCGACGCCGTGGCGTCGGTACTCCGCGAGTGCGGTTGCCGATGACCGGCAAGGAGCGGGCACTCGGCGACGCGATCGACTGGTCGTTCGCGGCCGGGGTCGGCGTGCGCCTCACCCGCTCCGAGCCCGCGATGTCGCGGTACACCCGCGACGCGGTGCAGGACGAGTTGTTCTCGGCCGCCGCGCGCGCCGAGGGACCGGTGCGCGAGCACACGCGTCTCGACGACGGAACCGAGCCGCCGCCCGCGCAGGTCGTCGACCGGCCGGGCTGGGTGTGTGCGGCCGCGGCGTCGATGGCCGACCTCACCGCGACCTCGGGCGAGGATCCGGCCGGCTCCTCCCGCCGCTGGGTGGGTAAACCGGCGGGTGCGCAGGCCGGCGCCATGCTCGCCTACCTGTCGTCCGCGGTGCTCGGCCAGTACGACCCGTTCTCCCGTTCGCTGCTGCTCGTCGCGCCCAACGTCGTCGCGGTCGAACGCGCGCTGAAGGTGCCGCCCGCCGACTTCCGGCTGTGGGTGTGCCTGCACGAGGTGACCCACCGCGTGCAGTTCGCGCAGGCACCGTGGATGGCCGAGCTGATGCGCGAGGCCGCCGCCGACCTCGCCACCGCGGTCGAGGAACCGATGGGCGACGTCGCGACCCGCGTGGTGTCGGCGGTGAAGGACCTGCGCACTCCCGGCGACAAGCCGATGTCGGAGCGCGGCATGCTCGGAGTCGTACGGGCGCTGCAGGCACAATCGCAGCGCGAGTCGTTCGACCGGATCCTCGCCCTCGGAACACTCCTCGAAGGGCACGCCGATCACGTGATGGACGGTGTCGGCCCCGCCGTGGTCCCGTCGGTCGCGCGGATCCGGCGGGCGTTCGACAACCGGCGGCACCGCAACAGCAGCCCGGTGCATCGCCTCATCCGGCTCGTCCTCGGCATGGACGCCAAGATGGCCCAGTACGTGCACGGCAAGAAGTTCGTCGACGCCGTCGTCGCGAAGGTCGGCATGGACGACTTCAACGCGGTGTGGTCCGGTCCGGACGCCCTGCCCACCCTGACGGAGATCGACCATCCCGACGCGTGGATCGCGCGGGTGCTGAGCTGATCGTGGCTTCACCGTCGACCGATCGTCCGCTGCTGCCCGAGGCCCCGGCGATCCACGAGGTGCGCCTCGCCGTGCGGGCCTGGCTGGGCGCGCACCCGGCCGACGCGGTGACCGTCGCGTTGTCGGGCGGGGCCGATTCCGCCGCCCTGACCGCCGCCGCCGTCGCGGAGACCGAGGCGGTGCACGCCGTCGTCGTCGATCATCGCCTCCAGTCCGGTTCCGAGGTCGTCGCCGCGCGGGCCGCGGAGTTCGCCCGGGCCCGCGGCTGCGCGACCGTCACGGTGGTCGGTGTGGACGTCACCGGTGGGGGAGGCCTCGAGGCCGCCGCGCGCGCGGCCCGCTACCGGGCTCTCGACGAGAACCGCGACGGACGGCCCGTGCTGCTCGGGCACACCCTCGACGACCAGGCCGAGACGGTGCTGCTCGGTCTCGGCCGCGGCTCGGGTCTGCGTTCGATCCGGGGGATGGCACCCTTCGACCCGCCGTGGGGCCGTCCGCTGCTCGGCGTGCGCCGCGACACGACCCGCCGGGCGTGCGACGAACTCGGCTACCGCCCGTACGAGGATCCGCACAACACCGACGACCGGTTCACGCGCGTGCGTCTGCGCCGCGAGGTACTGCCGCTGCTCGAGGACGTGCTCGGTGGGGGCGTCGCCGAAGCCCTCGCACGCACGGCCGGGCAACTGCAGGACGACGGCCACGCCCTCGATGTCTGGGCCGGCGACCTGCTCGCGACAGCGCGGCGCGAGGACGACCTGCTCGACACCGACACGCTCGCGGCGGCTCCCGCCGCGGTGCGACGCAGAGCCCTCCGATCGTGGCTGATCGATCACACCGTCACGCCGAACGAGACGATGCTGCGGGCGGTCGACGACCTGGTAGTGGCGTGGCGCGGACAGGGGCCGGTCGCGGTCGGGCGGGGCCCGCGGACGGGGACGAGGTTGGTGGTGTCGCGTCGGCGTGGCACGCTTGCCGTGGAGTACGTCGACCGGGCGAAGGTCCGGGCGACCGGCAGCAGAAGGTAGGGAAGGACCCCGGTGTACGAGAACGACATAGCGTCGGTGCTGATCTCCGAAGAGCAGATCAAGGAGCGGACCGCAGAGCTGGCGCAGTCGATCGCCGAGCGTTACCCGGTGGGTGCGCCGGAAGGCGATCTGCTGCTCATCGGGGTGCTCAAGGGCGCCATCTTCTTCATGACCGACTTCGCGCGCGCTCTGCCGATCCCGACGCAGATGGAGTTCATGGCCGTCAGCTCGTACGGGTCGTCGACGTCGTCCTCGGGTGTCGTGCGCATCCTCAAGGACCTCGACAAGGACATCGCCGGCCGCCACGTCCTCATCGTCGAGGACATCATCGACTCGGGTCTGACGCTGTCGTGGCTGCTCAAGAACCTCTCGACGCGCAACCCCGCGTCGCTCGAGGTCGTCACGCTGCTGCGCAAGCCGGAGGCCGTGAAGATCGACGTCGAGGTCAAGGACGTCGGATTCGACATCCCGGACGAGTTCGTCGTCGGCTACGGACTCGACTACGACGAGCGCTACCGCGACCTGCCCTACATCGGCACGCTGGATCCCAAGGTCTACAGCAGCTGACCTCCGGGCGAGCCGGGTCGTGAGGTCCCCCGGCCCGGGGAACTCCGGTTCCGTCCCGATCGTTGTCGATTACGACGTCTTCCCGGTGTCGGCTCCCGCCGGTGCCGGGGCGACTGCTCGTTGCTACGCGGTAACCTTGCGTTGCCTGGTCAGTGACCGTCGCGGCATGCGGCCACCCCGGGCGCGAAGCGCCGCGACTGCGAGACCCCGACGAACTCGATCGAAAGGACCGGCCGCTCGGGCCGAACCTGTATGAACCGCAAGACAGTGTTCCGTAATCTGGCGATCGTCGCCGGCATTCTGCTGGTGATCTACGCCTTCAGTTACTTCGGCGACGACACGCGCGGTTTCACCCAGGTGGACACGTCCGTCGCGGTGTCCCAACTCGAATCGCAGAACGTCAGCGAAGCCCGCATCGACGACCGCGAGCAGCAGGTCCGGTTGTGGCTCGAGAACGGCAACGACGCGACCGAGGGCAGCACCGAGATCATCGCGAAGTACCCCGCGTCGGCCTCCGAGCAGATCTTCGACCTCGTCGCCGCGTCGGGCGCGCAGAAGTACGACACGAGCGTCACCCAGGAGAGCTGGCTGACGTCGATCCTCCTGTTCGTCCTGCCGATGATCATCCTGCTCGGCGTGTTCTTCTTCGTGATGAGCCGCATGCAGGGCGGTGGTCGCGGCGGCATGATGGGCTTCGGCAAGTCGAAGGCCAAGCAGCTGTCGAAGGACATGCCCAAGACGACCTTCGCCGATGTCGCCGGCGCCAACGAGGCCGTCGAGGAGCTCTACGAGATCAAGGACTTCCTGCAGAACCCGGCGCGCTACCAGGCGCTCGGCGCGAAGATCCCCAAGGGCGTGCTGCTCTACGGCCCGCCCGGCACCGGTAAGACCCTCCTCGCACGTGCCGTCGCCGGCGAGGCGGGCGTCCCGTTCTTCACGATCTCCGGTTCGGACTTCGTCGAGATGTTCGTCGGTGTCGGCGCCTCCCGCGTGCGCGACCTGTTCGAGCAGGCCAAGCAGAACGCCCCCTGCATCATCTTCGTCGACGAGATCGACGCGGTCGGCCGCCAGCGCGGCGCCGGCCTCGGCGGTGGGCACGACGAGCGCGAGCAGACCCTCAACCAGCTCCTCGTCGAGATGGACGGCTTCGGCGACCGCTCCGGCATCATCGTGATGGCCGCGACGAACCGCCCCGACATCCTCGACCCGGCGCTGCTGCGTCCCGGCCGTTTCGACCGTCAGATCCCGGTCACGAACCCCGACCTCGCCGGTCGCCGGGCGATCCTCGCCGTGCACTCGAAGGGCAAGCCGATCGATCCCAATGCGGATCTCGGTGCGCTCGCCAAGCGCACGGTGGGCATGTCCGGCGCCGACCTCGCGAACGTCGTCAACGAGGCCGCCCTGCTCACCGCCCGTGAGAACGGCACGGTGATCACCGAGGCGATCCTCGAGGAATCGGTCGACCGCGTCATCGGCGGTCCCCGCCGCAAGAGCCGCATCATCAGCGAGCACGAGAAGAAGATCACGGCCTACCACGAGGGTGGTCACACCCTCGCCGCGTGGGCGATGCCCGACATCGAGCCGGTGTACAAGGTCACCATCCTCGCCCGCGGCCGCACCGGTGGTCACGCGATGACGGTGCCCGAGGACGACAAGGGCCTGATGACGCGTTCGGAGATGATCGCGCGCCTCGTCATGGCGATGGGTGGTCGTGCCGCAGAGGAGCTTGTCTTCCGCGAGCCCACCACCGGCGCCTCGTCCGACATCGACCAGGCCACGAAGATCGCGCGCGCGATGGTCACCGAGTACGGCATGAGCGCGAGGCTCGGCGCCGTCCGCTACGGCCAGGAGCAGGGCGATCCCTTCCTCGGCCGGTCGATGGGCGTGCAGTCCGACTACTCGCACGAGGTGGCACGCGAGATCGACGAAGAGGTCCGCAACCTCATCGAGGCCGCGCACACCGAGGCGTGGGCTATCCTCAACGAGTACCGCGACGCCCTCGACGTGCTGGCAGGCGAGCTGCTCGAGCACGAGACGCTGACCCGCAAGGACCTCGACAGGATCCTGGCCGACGTGAAGAAGCGTCCGCGGATCACGACCTTCAACGATTTCGGTGACCGGGTCCCGTCCGACAAGCCGCCGATCAAGACGCCCGCCGAGCTCGCGGCCGAGCGCGGCGAGCCGTGGCCGCCGGAACCGCCGTCGCTGACGAAGCCGGCACATCAGCACCCGCAGTATCCGGGTCAGGGTGAGGTGCCCGCTCCCGCCGGTTATCAGCCCGGCGCACAGCCGCAGTACCAGCCGGCGAACGGCTACCCCCAGCCCCAGACGCAGGCACAGCCCCACACACAGGCACAGCCCCAGCCGCAGTCGCAGCCGGTCCCGGCCTCCGAGCCGCTTCCGGGCTTCCAGCCGGCGGCTCCGTACCCCGGTGGTCCGCGGCACGCGACGCGGCCCGACTACGGCGCTCCCGCCGGATGGTCGGCTCCCGGCTGGCCGCCGCGCGAGCAGACCCCGCAGGAACAGCAGGGTCACGGGCAGCAGGGCTCGGGACAACCGCAGGGTTACGGGTATCCGCAGGGCCAGAACCCCCAGGGCTACGGACAGCCCGGCTACGGACAGCCTCAGGAAACGCAGAGTTTCGGGCGTCCGCAGGAGTCGCAGGACGCCGACCGTCCGTCGGACTCCGGCGACAACGGTGCGGGAGATGCGCACCGCGGTGACAACCACGTGGGAGACTCGCAACCGCGCGATGGTTACGGCGCTCCCGAGCCCCCTCCCACACAGCGGTGGGAAGGCCCGGCCGGCCGGCACTGATCCGTGTCGGTGAGTCGGTACCGGGCGCACATCGGGACCGTCGGTTCCGATGGAGACGAGTGAGCGAAGAGTGGAGGGCGAGCGGGTGTCGGTGAACCACCTGAAGTCGGATACGGGTTCCGACCCGGAGGATGTGACGACCCACGAGTTGAGCGTGGACGCGGGACGCACGTTCGATCAGGCCCGAGCCGAAGCGGCCGTGCGCGAACTGCTGATCGCAGTGGGTGAGGATCCGGACCGCGAGGGCCTGCGCGACACCCCCGCCCGGGTGGCCCGTGCCTACCGTGAGGTGTTCGGGGGACTGTTCACGGACCCGGACGAGGTCCTCGACACGACCTTCGACGAAGGCCATCAGGAACTCGTCCTCGTGCGCGACATCCCGATGTACTCGACGTGCGAGCACCACCTCGTGTCGTTCCACGGGGTCGCCCACGTCGGATACATCCCGGGCCCGACGGGCCGCGTGACGGGTCTGTCGAAGCTGGCGCGTGTCGTCGACCTCTACGCCAAGCGTCCGCAGGTCCAGGAGCGCCTCACCAGCCAGATCGCCGATGCCATGATGCGCAAGCTGCAGCCGCGCGGCGTGATCGTCGTGGTCGAGGCCGAGCACCTGTGCATGGCGATGCGTGGCATCCGCAAGCCCGGCGCCAGCACCACCACCTCCGCCGTGCGCGGGTTGTTCCAGACCAGTTCGGCGTCGCGTGCCGAGGCCCTGGACCTGATCCTGCGCCGGTGACCGTCTTTCCTGCCGAACAGTGGCCCGTCGTGATGGGCGTACTGAACGTCACGAGTGATTCCTTCTCCGACGGCGGTCGCTATCTGGACCGCGAGACCGCGATAGCCCGCGGCTTCGAGCTGCGCGAGCTCGGCGTCGACATCGTCGACGTGGGTGGCGAGTCCACCCGGCCCGGGGCCGTGCGCGTCGACCCGGAGGTCGAGGCGTCCCGCGTGGCGCCGGTCATCGCGGCCCTGTCGGAGGCGGGCATCCCCACGAGTGTCGACACGATGCGTGCCTCGGTCGCCGAAGCGGCCGTGGAGGCCGGAGTGACGATGATCAACGACGTCTCGGGTGGGCGGGCCGACGCCGACATGGCCGCGGTGGTCGCCGAGGCCGGGGTGCCGTGGATCCTCATGCACTGGCGTCCCCTCGGCGAGTTCGTCCACGCGGGCGGTTCGACGCACTACGACGACGTCGTCCGCGAGGTCCGCGACGAGCTGCTCACGCAGGTCGACATCGCGGTGGCCGCAGGCGTGGACTCCGAGAAGATCGTGCTCGATCCCGGTCTGGGCTTCGTGAAGGAACCCGACCACAACTGGCAGTTGCTGCAGCGTCTGCCCGAGCTCACCGAACTGGGTTTCCCGGTGCTCATCGGGGCGTCCCGGAAGCGTTTCCTCGGTGCGTTGCTCGCGGCGCCGGACGGCACGGTCCGGCCGCCCGCGGGCCGCGAGGTCGCCACGGCGGTCGTCTCGGCGCTCGCCGCCACCCACGGCGCGTGGGGAGTACGCGTCCACGACGTGCAGGCATCCCGCGACGCGCTCGCGGTGGTGCGTGCCTGGCAGCGCGGCAGCGCGGAAGGAGTGCACGCGTGAGCGACCGCATCGAACTACGGGGACTGAGGGTCCGCGGCAACCACGGTGTCTTCGAGCACGAGAAGCGGGACGGTCAGGACTTCGTCGTCGACGTCGTCGTGTGGCTCGATCTCGCACCGGCCGCGGCGTCCGACGAACTCACCGACACCCTGCACTACGGCGAACTCGCCGAGCGTGCTGCGGCGATTATCGCCGGTCCGGGTCGCGATCTCATCGAGACGGTCGCCGGTGAGATCGCCGACGAGGTGCTCACCGACCCGCGTGTTGCCCGGGTGGAGGTCACGCTCCACAAGCCGTCGGCGCCGATCCCGCTGACCTTCGGCGACGTCGCCGTGGTGATCGACCGCTCCCGCAGCGACGCGACGGGGAACGCCTCATGAGTCGTGCCGTGCTGTCCATCGGATCGAACATCGGCGACCGGCTCGCGCACCTGCGGTCGGTCGTCGACGCATTGGGTGAGCGCGTCGTCGCCGTCTCGGCGGTGTACTCGACGGCACCGTGGGGCGGGGTCGAGCAGGAGGACTTCCTCAACGCCGTCGTCGTCGCGGAGGACCCCGCGTTCGGTCCGCACGACTGGTTGCGGTTCGGTCAGGAACTCGAGGAGGCCGCAGAACGCGTCCGGATCCGGCGCTGGGGTCCGCGCAGCCTCGACGTCGACGTCGTGACCTGCGACAGCGGCGACGGTGAGGTGCGCAGCGACGACCCGGAACTGATCCTGCCGCATCCGCGCGCACACCAGCGGGCGTTCGTGCTCGTCCCGTGGCTCGACGTCGAACCCGGAGCGGTGCTCACCGCCGACGGCCGGCAGTTGAGGATCGGCGAGTGGCTGGGCGAACTCGACGCCGCCGAACGTGAGGGTGTGCACCGCACCGACCTGACGCTGACCGGGCCGACGACCTAGGGGCGCAGCGAGTGCTGAAACAGACCCGGATCCGAGATCTGCTGGCACTGGCCGTGCTGGCAGCGATCGTCGCGTGGCTGCTCGTCCGCACGATGTACGGCTCGCTGCCGCCCATCCCCGTCTACGCGGGCGCCTCGCTGTATCCCGTTGCGATCATCGAAGTGGTCCTGGCGTTCATGATCCGGTCGCGGGTGGGCAAGCACGAGATCGGTGAGGGACCCGGCAGGCTGCATCCCATCACCGCGGCGCGTGCGGTCGCGCTCGCCAAGGCGTCCGCACTGGTGGGTGCCGCGAGCGCCGGAGTGTGGGCCGGCTTCCTGCTGTATCTCGTGCCGCAGCGCGGAGTCGTGCAGGCCGCCACCGACGACACCTCGGGTGTGCTCGTCGGAGCCCTCGCCGGCATCGCGCTGGCGGCGGCCGCGCTGTGGCTCGAATACTGTTGCCGGACACCGGAAGACCCCGACGAACCGAACGAACCGGCGCTCTGACCTCGGATTTCGCGGTGGGGCAGGGCGTGTCGTCCGGCACCGATCGGCGGACCCACCCAAGTACCCTGATGGTCATGGCAACCTCGGCGCGACCAGACAGGAATCGCCGTCCGTGGCGCAGTACCGGCTCGATGATCGTGGCCGGTCTGCTCGCTCTGGCGATGATCGCCTCGCTGTTGTTGATCTTCAGTGAGAGCGTGCAGTTGCTGCGTGTCGCGGTGGTCGTCGCCCTGTGGGCCGCGACCGTCGGAGCCATCGCGATGAACAAGTACCGCCGGGAATCGGCGCTCGACCGGGCGAAGGCCGACGACCTGAAGACGGTCTACGAACTGCAGTTGCAACGGGAGATCGCGGCGCGGCGCGAGTACGAGCTGACCGTCGAGGAGAAGGTCCGTTCCGATCTGAAGCTCGACGCCGGTGAGATGGCGGCCCTGCGCACCGAGCTGGCCACCCTGCGCCGCACGCTCGAGATGTTGTTCGACGGCCGGTTGCCCGACGACGTCGTCGCCCTCGAAGGCCAGGCGGAGAAGCTGCGTGAACTGAGCGAGGCGGCGCGAGTGTCCGCTCCGCGTCCGTCGGGGCCGGCCTTCGCGTCTCCCGACGACGAGCCGGTCACCGCGGAGACCGAATCGGTCGAGGCGGCCATGCGCGCGGCGAAGGCGTCGGAGAAGACACCCACGAAGGGTGACGGCGCAGAACCGCAAACCGAGAAGCAGGCGAAGGTCGAGGCTGCGTCCGGGAAGACGGCTACCGGGAAGACGGCTACCGGAAAGACCGCGACCGGGAAGGGCACGTCCGAGAAAGCTGCGACCGGGAAGGTAACGGCTGGAAAGGCGACCGCAGGACCGGACGTCGAGGACGCCGAGATCGAGGACGCGGAAGTCGAGGAGCCGAAAACCGAGAAGCCGGAGACCGAGAAGCCGAAGACTCCGGACCCGAAGACCGGGGCCACGAAGGCCGCCGGCGCCGAGAAGACGGCGGACGGGAAGCCGGAGCCGCAGAAACCCGGCAAGCACGAGTCCGGATCCGATCCCGACCCGCAGACGGGCGCAGACGAGGCCGGAGCGGCGTCGCAGGGCGATGACCCCGCCGAGGGGGCGAACACCACCGAGAAGGCCGCTGGAGCTGCGGAAACGGCCGAGGGGGACGACGAGGACGACGACGAATCGTCCGGACGTCGCTCCCGGCGCCGTCGTGCCGACGGTGAGGGCCGGACGGTCGCGGAGATCCTCGCATCGTTGTCGGCCGAGCGCTGATCACGGGACGGTCGCGCGGCAGCTCGCGCCTGCCCCACCTCGATCGATGAGGCGCAGATCACTCGGCTCGACCGTGGCGAGCCCCGGAAAGCGCGCGCTATTGTCGAGCGGAACGTCCGGTACCCGCTGAGCGGGACTGGAACGAACGAGAGGACTCCCGTGAATTCCTTCGGGATCACCAACGCACCCGCGCCTGCGCGCCTGTCGGTAGGAATCGTGTCCGCCGGACGGGTCGGCACTGCACTCGGCGCAGCTTTCGAACGCGTCGGTCATGTCGTCGTGGCCTGCTCGGCCGTCTCCGACGTCTCGCGGCACCGTGCCGCCACCCGCCTGCCGGATTCGCAGATCCTGCCGGTCGACGAGGTTGCCGGCCGCTGCAATCTCCTTCTTCTCGCCGTTCCCGACACCGAACTGTCGTCCCTGGTCAAGGGCCTTGCAGCCACCGGTTCGGTCGCTGCCGGCACGATCGTCGTCCACGTCTCCGGTGCCCACGGCACCGCGATCCTCGAGCCGCTGACCGAGCAGGGCGCCGTGCCGCTCGCGATCCATCCCGCGATGACCTTCACCGGCCACGACGAGGACATCGACCGGCTCTCCTCCGCGTGCTTCGGCATCACGGCCGCCGACGAGATCGGCTACGCCATCGCGCAGTCCCTCGTCCTCGAGATCGGCGGCGAGCCGGTCCGCGTCCCCGAGGCCATGCGCACGACCTACCACGCCGCGCTCGCGCACGGCAGCAACCACTTGGTCACGCTGGTCGCCGACGCCGTCGAGGCGCTGCGCAGCGCCCTGCAGGGGGAGGAACTGCTCGGCCAGCAACTCGTCGACGCCGCCCCCGGTGGAGTCGCCGAGCGGGTGTTGCAGCCGTTGCTCTCCGCGGCGCTCGACAACGTGCTGCGGCGCGGGCCCTCGGCCCTCACCGGGCCGGTCGCGCGCGGCGATGCCGACGCCGTGGCCGCGCACCTGCGTGCGCTCGAGGCCGTCGACCCGCAGATCGCCGCCGGGTACCGCGCGCTGTCGCTGCGATCGGCACAACGGACCGGGTCGAAGCCGGAACTGATGGCAATTCTCGAAGGAGCTGAATACGGTGAGTGAAGCAGGACAGCGCGGATACGTGCGAGGTGAACTGACCGTTCACCACGATCCCGCAGGCCTGACCAAGGTCACCCGGGCTCTGCGCGGCGTCGGCCGCACCGTCGCACTCGTGCCGACGATGGGTGCGCTGCACACCGGTCACCTCGAACTCGTGCGCCAGGCCAAGCTCACCGGTGCCGTCGTGGTCGTGTCGATCTTCGTCAACCCGCTGCAGTTCGGGAAGAACGAGGACCTCGACGCCTACCCACGCACTCTCGACGCCGACCTCGAACTGCTCCGCGAAGCGGGCGTCGAACTCGCCTTCGTGCCGACGGTCTCGGCGATGTACCCGCAGGGCCCGCGCACAACGATCCACCCGGGTCCGCTCGGGTCGGAGCTCGAAGGTGCTTCGCGCCCCGGGCATTTCGCGGGCATGCTGACGGTCGTCGCGAAGCTGTTCAACATCGTCGGTCCCAACACGGCGTTCTTCGGTGAGAAGGACTACCAGCAGCTCACCCTGATCCGTCAGATGGTCGCCGACCTGAATCTCGACATCCGCATCCTCGGCGTTCCCACCGTGCGCGAACAGGACGGGCTCGCACTGTCCTCCCGCAACCGCTATCTCGACCCCGAGCAGCGCGAGATCGCGACCACGCTGTCTGCGGCGCTCGTCGCCGGCGCACACGCCGCAGCAGGCGGATCCGAGGCGATCCTGTCCACGGCACGCGACGTGCTCGCGCAGAGCCCGCAGATCGAGGTGGACTATCTCGAGGTGCGCGGCGCCGATCTGGGGCCGGCACCCGAACGCGGCGACGGCCGACTGCTCGTCGCCGCACGGCTCGGCTCCACACGCCTCATCGACAACGTCGGGGTTGCCGTCGGCACCGGTTTCCTCGAACGAGCCACCGGCCCGGTGGATCCTGACGCCGAAGACGACCTGACGAACCGCTGACCCACCGATCGAATTCGGAAACGAGAAAGAAACCGAGGACGAGCATGTTCCGCACCATGATGAAGTCGAAGATCCACCGCGCCACGGTCACCCACGCGGATCTGCACTATGTCGGTTCGGTGACCGTCGACCAGGATCTGATGGACGCCGCGGATCTGCTCGAGGGCGAGCAGGTCTGCATCGTCGACATCGACAACGGCGCCCGGCTCGAGACGTACGTCATCGCCGGTGAGCGTGGATCGGGCGTCATCGGGATCAACGGTGCCGCAGCACGTCTCGTCAGCCCCGGCGATCTCGTCATCCTCATCGCCTACGGCGTGATGAACGAGCAGGAGTGCAAGGACTACAACCCGCGCGTGGTGTTCGTCGACGCCGACAACCGCCAGGTCGAGCTCGGCAACGATCCCGCCCACGCTCCCGAGGGCACGGGCCTGATCACGCCGCGGATGCTGTCGACCCTCGACTCGCCGTCCCTGGTCTAGAGGTGCTCCTCACCGTCGACGTCCGCAACACCAATATCGTCCTGGGGGTGTTCGCGGGCAGCGGCTCGCACGCGCGGCTGCTGCGCGACTGGCGCGTCCGTACCGACCCCAGGATGACCGCCGACGAGATCGCCCTGCTGTTCCGCGGTCTGCTCGGCGAATCCGCCGAGCAGGTCACCGGGGTGGCGGCGCTGTCGACCGTGCCGTCGGTGCTGCGCGAGCTGCGCGTCATGCTCGACCGCTACTGGTCGTCGGTGCCGCACGTCGTGGTGGAGCCGGGGGTGCGCACGGGAGTGCCGCTGCTCGTGGATAACCCGAAGGAGGTCGGCGCCGACCGCATCGTCAACAGTCTGGCGGCCTACCACTTCTACGGATCCCCGTGCATCGTCGTGGATTTCGGGACGTCCACGTGCGTCGACGTCGTGTCGGGCAAGGGGGAGTTCCTCGGCGGGTCCATCGCTCCGGGTGTGGAGATCTCGATGGATGCGCTGGCGTCGCGGTCGGCGGCACTGCGGAAGGTCGAATTGCTCCGTCCCCGAGGTGTTCTGGGCAAGAACACCGTCGAGTGCATGCAGTCCGGGGCCGTCTTCGGGTTCGCCGGGATGGTCGACGGCATCGTGCGGCGGATCTGCGCCGAGGTGCCCGGTTTCGACGGCGACGACGTGGCTGTGATCGGCACCGGCGACAGTGCGCCGCTGATCATGCCGGAGTCGCGCACTCTCGAGCACCACGAGCCGGATCTGACCCTCGAGGGACTGCGTCTGGTGTACGAGCGGAACCAGGTGAGACGAGCGGCACGCGGAACTGCGGGTTCCGCTGAGCGCCATTCTGTGTAAAAATGTTCTTCGTGATCCGTTGCATGAGCACCCAGGAGTGTTGTCGAGGCTGACCGCCGCCTCGACCGATAACACATTCCTGGGAGTTTTCTCATGCGCGCTGCGCTTCTTTCCACCACTTCTGTTTCCACCGCTGCTCCGGTCGCCTTCCACCGGCTTGCCGTCGAGCGCACGTATCCCACCGAACTGTCCGCAGCGGTCGCCCGCGGAGCCGTCGTCGTCGACATCCGCTCGAACGCCGAACGTGCCGCTCAGGGAACACTTCCCGGTGCACTGGCCATCTCCGTCGATCTCGTCGCCGAGCGACTCGATCCGAGCGGCAAGGGCCGTCTCGCCCTCGCCGTCGACCGCGACGTCGAATGGATCCTCGTCTCGTCCGACGGCGTGAGCTCGCACGGTGTGGTCACCGAACTGCACGCGCAGGGTCTGCGCAGGGTCACCCACCTCGTCGGAGGCTACGACGCCATCTGCGCGGCCCGCCTGGTCGGCGCAGTCGCCGAGGCCCAGCACGTCGCGCAGGACGTGGCGCGGGTCACCGCTCACTGAAAGCGCGCATCTGCAGGAATAGTGACCTCGGGTGTCCGATAGTCTGGTTACCCGTGAGTGATGCCACCGTTCAGCAGCCCGACGACACCCCCGAGCAGATGCGGGTCCGCCGCGAGAAGCGCGAACGGCTCCTGGCACAGGGCTCGGACGCCTATCCCGTCGAGATCCCGCGTACCCATACGCTCGCGGAGATCCGCGCCGAGTATCCCGACCTCGAACCCGACACCGCCACCGGTACCGTCGTGGGCGTCGCCGGCCGCGTGATGTTCTCGCGCAACACCGGCAAGCTGTGCTTCGCGACGCTGCAGGAGGGCGACGGCACCCAGCTGCAGGTCATGCTCAGCCTCGCCGGCGTCGGCGAGGAGGCGCTCGCCGCCTGGAAGTCCGAGGTCGACCTCGGCGACATCGTGTTCGTGCACGGCGAGGTCATCAGCTCCCGGCGAGGTGAGCTCAGCGTCATGGCCGACTCGTGGACCATGGCGTCGAAGGCGCTGCGTCCGCTGCCGGTCGCGCACAAGGAGATGAACGAAGAGGCACGGGTGCGTCAGCGCTACGTCGACCTCATCGTGCGTCCCGAAGCGCGCCGCAACGCGCGCATGCGTGTCGCGGTGGTGCGCGAGCTACGCAACGCACTCGAGCGTCGTGGCTTCCTCGAGGTCGAGACGCCCATGCTGCAGACCCTGCACGGTGGCGCGGCGGCCCGTCCGTTCGTGACGCACTCGAACGCGCTCGACATCGATCTGTACCTGCGTATCGCGCCGGAGCTGTTCCTCAAGCGCTGTGTGGTCGGCGGTATCGAGAAGGTCTTCGAGATCAACCGCAATTTCCGTAACGAGGGTGCCGACTCGACGCACTCGCCGGAATTCTCGATGCTCGAAACGTACGAGGCGTACGGCACCTACGACGATTCGGCTCGGATGATCCGCGAGATCATCCAGGAGGTCGCGTTCGCGGTCTTCGGCAGCCATGTGGTGACGCTCGCCGACGGTACGGAATACGACCTCGGGGGTGAATGGAAAACCCTCGAAATGTATCCCTCGCTGTCCGAGGCGATCGGCACGGACGTGACCCCCGACACCACGCTCGAGGAATTGACGGCTCTCGCGGATCGCGTCGGTCTGGAGATTCCCGAGGGTAAGGGCTGGGGCCACGGCAAGCTCGTCGAGGAACTCTGGGAGCACATGTGCGGCGACCAGCTGAACGAGCCGACCTTCGTGCGTGATTTCCCCGTCGAGACGTCGCCGCTGACCCGCGACCACCGCAGCGTGCGCGGGGTCACCGAGAAATGGGATCTGTACGTCCGCGGTTTCGAACTCGCCACGGGTTACTCGGAACTCGTCGATCCGGTGATTCAGCGCGAGCGCTTCGTCGACCAGGCACGCCTGGCTGCGGAAGGTGACGACGAGGCAATGGTCCTCGACGAGGATTTCCTCGCCGCGATGGAACAGGGAATGCCGCCGACCACCGGTACCGGAATGGGAATCGACCGTCTGCTGATGGCACTTACCGGTCTGGGAATCCGCGAAACAATCCTGTTCCCGATTGTCCGACCGAACACCCGTTAATCGGATTTCGCCGCTCCATATTGCGATGCGTTAATCGGCGGGTAGTGTGGTGCCCGTCCCGCGGGGAAGCGCATGCGAGAGGATTTACACCACATGGCGAAGAAAGTCACTGTCACCCTGATCGACGATGTGGATCAGGAATCGGCGGCGGACGAATCGGTGGAGTTCGGTCTCGACGGAGTGACGTACGAGATCGACCTTTCCGAGGACAATGCGGCACGGCTGCGCGAGCAGTTGGAATTCTGGATCGAACACGCTCGCAAGGTCGGTGGCCGTAAGCGGAGCAAGACCGCGGCCGGAACTGCGCCGGCTGCGCGCAAGAGCGGATCCGGAAGTGCGGGTCGCGAGCAGACGGCCGCTATCCGTGAATGGGCACGGAACAACGATCTGCCGGTTTCGGCGCGTGGCCGAATCTCTGCGGAGATCGTCGAGGCGTACAACAAGGCGCACTGACGACATTCTCGTCCGTGGGGCGTCGTCCATCCGTGGACGGCGCCCCACAGTCGTCGGTGGACGGGTTCGGTTGCGACACAGTGGCGCCCGTCACACAACCCGATCGTGCGGTCGAGCCGGCACGATGCGGTCGGGGAGTAGCATCCGCTCATGGCCGAGACCGTGCTCGAACCTGGTTCCACCTGCTGGCGAATCGCGCGAGCGGAGAGGTTGACCTGCATCGTTGACGCGGCCGACTATTTCCGTCACGCCAAGTCGGCGATGCTCCGCGCGGAAAAGCGCATCATGCTGATCGGATGGGATTTCGACACCCGGATCAAGTTCGAACCCGACGGCGCGACTCTCGAGGGACCGAACAAACTCGGTGAATTCCTCGAATGGCTTCCCGAACGACGTCCCGATCTCGATATTTATCTCCTCAAGTGGAACATCGGTGCGTTCAGTGCCCTCGCGCGCGGAATGACGCCGGTGTTCGTGCTCGATTGGCTCACCGACCCACGCTTGCACTTCGAAATAGACGGGGCGCATCCCGTGGGCGCGGCGCATCATCAGAAAATTCTCGTCGTCGACGACAGCATCGCTTTCTGCGGCGGTATCGATATGACCGTCGACCGCTGGGACACCCCGGATCATCCCGACCGGAGCAAATACCGGCGCGAGCCGAGCGGTAAACGCTACGGGCCGTGGCACGACGTGACGACCGCTGTCGACGGTGATGCCGCGCGGGCCCTCGGCGACCAGGCCCGCGCCCGGTGGAAGGCGGCCACGGGGGAGGAACTCGAGCCCGTGCCGGAGCCGGAACCGATCTGGCCCGACGATCTCGAACCGACTCTCCGCGGTGTCGACGTGGGCATCGCTCGCACCCTGCCCACCTACGACGGGAAGGACGGCGTCCACGAGATCGAGGCGCTGTACCTGTCGGTGATCGAGAAGGCCCGGCACACCCTCTACCTCGAGAGCCAGTACCTCGCCTCGCGCAGGATCGCGGACGCGCTCGCCGAACGACTGCAGGAACCGGACGGCCCCGAGATCGTCGTGGTGATCCCGCGCAACGCCGAGGGCTGGCTCGAACGCAAGGCGATGGACGGTGCCCGGCGTGCCCTGCTGCACATGCTGTGGGAGGCCGACGTGCACGGTCGTTTCGCCGCCTACTATCCCGTCACCGCCGGCGGCGAGCCGATCTACGTGCACGCGAAGGTCGTCGTCATGGACGAGACGCTGCTGCGGATCGGGTCGTCGAACCTGAACAACCGTTCGATGGGCTTCGACACGGAGTGCGATCTGGCCATCGAGTCCGCCGAGCGGGGCGACGCGGTCGGCCGCGCCGCCGTCGAGCTGCGCAACATCCTCGTGGCGGAACATCTCGATGTCGATCCCGAGGTGATCGCCGTGGCCACGAAGGACGGTGGTTCGCTCATCTCCACCATCGAGCGGTTGCGCGGCCCGGGACGTTCGCTGCGGCCGTTCGAACCGGGTACGGTGTCGGACGAGGACAGTGTCCTCGCAGAAAGTGCTCTGGCCGACCCCGAACGCGCCTCGCGGAGCCTCGGACGCAGGATCGAGCGATTCTTCGCCCGTTGATCTTCCACTGCCGCTGTTCGCTTGTGGCGTACAGCTTGCGGAAACGTATCCGCCACGTGCAGCGTTAACTTCTGAAACCGGGTTTTCTCGCCGCCTTCCGAAGGGTAGAGGGAAAGCGAGTCGATACCACGACCACTAGAGTGTGGAGTGGGAGCTTGGAACCTCTGAAAGGTTCCGACGAACGACTCGAGTGCCGGAGCTTAAGAGCGGCAGCAGGGTGCGGGACGATCGGCGTACCGGACCGGCGGCCGGAGAGTGTGAGGGAGTGCGATGTTCGAAAGGTTCACCGATCGCGCGCGGCGCGTCGTTGTCCTGGCTCAAGAAGAGGCCAGGATGCTCAACCACAACTACATCGGCACGGAGCACATCCTCCTCGGCCTCATCCACGAGGGTGAGGGTGTGGCGGCGAAGTCGCTCGAGTCGTTGGGTATCTCCCTCGAAGGTGTGCGCAGCCAGGTCGAAGAGATCATCGGCCAGGGTCAGCAGGCGCCCTCGGGGCACATTCCCTTCACTCCTCGTGCCAAGAAGGTCCTCGAGCTGAGCCTTCGCGAAGCGCTCCAGCTCGGACACAACTACATCGGTACCGAACACATCCTGCTCGGTCTCATCCGCGAGGGTGAGGGCGTGGCGGCGCAGGTGCTCGTCAAGCTCGGCGCCGACCTCAACCGGGTGCGTCAGCAGGTCATCCAGCTGCTGTCCGGTTACCAGGGCAAGGAGCCCGCAGAATCCGGCACGAGCCGTGGCGAGACCGGCACTCCGTCCACGTCGCTCGTCCTGGACCAGTTCGGCCGCAACCTCACGCAGGCAGCTCTCGAGGGCAAGCTCGACCCGGTCATCGGCCGGGCGAAGGAGATCGAGCGCGTCATGCAGGTGCTGTCGCGTCGTACGAAGAACAATCCGGTGCTCATCGGCGAGCCGGGTGTCGGCAAGACCGCCGTCGTCGAGGGCCTCGCGCAGGCCATCGTCAACGGTGAGGTCCCCGAGACCCTCAAGGACAAGCAGCTCTACACGCTCGACCTGGGCTCGCTCGTCGCCGGCAGCCGTTACCGCGGTGATTTCGAGGAACGCCTGAAGAAGGTCCTCAAGGAGATCAACAGCCGCGGCGACATCATCCTGTTCATCGACGAGCTGCACACGCTCGTCGGTGCCGGTGCTGCCGAGGGCGCGATCGACGCCGCGTCGATCCTCAAGCCCAAGCTCGCCCGCGGTGAGCTGCAGACAATCGGTGCGACGACCCTCGACGAGTACCGCAAATACATCGAGAAGGACGCCGCTCTCGAGCGCCGCTTCCAGCCGGTGCAGGTCGGGGAGCCGACGGTGGAGCACACCATCGAGATCCTCAAGGGTCTGCGCGACCGCTACGAGGCGCACCACCGCGTCTCGATCACCGACAAGGCGCTCGTCGCGTCGGCAACTCTCGCCGACCGCTACATCAACGACCGCTTCCTGCCGGACAAGGCGATCGACCTCATCGACGAGGCCGGTGCCCGCATGCGCATCCGTCGCATGACCGCGCCGCCGGACCTGCGCGAGTTCGACGACAAGATCGCCGACGCCCGTCGCGAGAAGGAATCGGCGATCGACGCGCAGGACTTCGAGAAGGCCGCGAGCCTGCGCGACAAGGAGAAGCAGCTCGTCGCGCAGCGTGCCGAGCGCGAGAAGCAGTGGCGTGCGGGCGATCTCGACGTCATCGCCGAGGTCGACGAGGAGCAGATCGCCGAGGTCCTCGCCAACTGGACCGGTATCCCGGTGTTCAAGCTCACCGAGGAGGAGACCACGCGTCTGCTCCGCATGGAGGACGAGTTGCACAAGCGGATCATCGGCCAGGAGGACGCCGTCAAGGCCGTCGCCAAGGCGATCCGTCGTACGCGTGCCGGCCTGAAGGACCCGAAGCGTCCGTCCGGTTCGTTCATCTTCGCCGGCCCGTCCGGTGTGGGTAAGACGGAGCTGTCCAAGGCGCTCGCGAACTTCCTGTTCGGCGAGGACGACGCGCTCATCCAGATCGACATGGGCGAGTTCCACGACCGCTTCACCGCGTCGCGCCTGTTCGGTGCGCCTCCCGGCTACGTCGGATACGAAGAGGGCGGCCAGCTCACCGAGAAGGTGCGCCGCAAGCCGTTCTCCGTGGTTCTGTTCGACGAGATCGAGAAGGCCCATCAGGAGATCTACAACACCCTCCTGCAGGTCCTCGAGGACGGTCGCCTCACCGACGGTCAGGGCCGCACGGTCGACTTCAAGAACACCGTGCTGATCTTCACGTCGAACCTGGGCACCGCCGACATCTCGAAGGCCGTCGGGCTCGGCTTCTCGGCCGGAACGGGCGAGCAGTCGAACTACGAGCGGATGAAGAACAAGGTCCACGACGAGCTGAAGAAGCACTTCCGGCCCGAGTTCCTCAACCGTATCGACGACATCATCGTCTTCCACCAGCTCACGCAGGAGCAGATCATCCAGATGGTCGACCTCATGGTCGGACGTGTGGAGACGCAGCTGAAGAACAAGGACATGGGTATCGAGCTCACCGAGAAGGCGAAGTCGCTGCTCGCCAAGCGCGGCTTCGACCCGGTGCTCGGCGCACGTCCGCTGCGTCGCACGATCCAGCGCGAGATCGAGGATCAGCTCTCCGAGAAGATCCTGTTCGGCGAGATCGGCGCAGGCCAGATCGTCCTCGTCGACGTCGAGGGCTGGGACGGCGAGGGCGCCGGCGAGAACGCGAAGTTCACGTTCACGCCGAGCGAGAAGCCGGCCGAGGTCCCGGACACCCCGGCGGTCGCGCTGGCCAAGTCCAGCGAGGGCGAGTCCGAAGCCGGATAAGCGTCCGCTGCCTGAGAGCAGGCACGTGTTGCTGCCTGTGAGAGCAGGCACCTGCTGTACCGAGAGGGGCGGCACCCGAAAAGGGTGTCGCCCCTCTCGCTGTACGTTCAGCCTCGTCGACCGGACCAGGGGGCGCCGGCACGCCCCACCCAGTTCACGAGACGCTCGGTCGGGCCGGCGTCCGGCGCGGGCGTGACCGGTGGACCGAAGGGAAATCCCTCGCGAGGTGATTCGGGCAGGGTGATCTTCATGATCTCGAGGGCTGCCTCCGCGAGTGCCGGGTCGGCCTCCGCATCCTGTCCGGTGGCGACGGCGATGTCCCAGCCGTGCACGAGCAGTTCGTCGAGTTCCATGAACATCGCGACCCGGCCGGGAAAGGTACCCCAGGGGGCGGTGACGGGCTTGTCCAGGAGGGCGTCGTCGTCCCACACCTGCCAGAAGCGGTCGGCCGCGGCATCGAGCACGGCCGGCCAGTCGTCGTTCTCGGAGGTGAGGAATTCCGGGACGGTGCGCGGATCGCGCCCGGAACCGATGGCCGCGCTCCGTTCGAGGGTCGCAGAGAGGTGGCCTATCAGTGTGCGGACGTCGAACTCGGGACACGGAGTGGGAGCGGCGAGGTGCTCGATCGAGACACCACCGACGATCCGGCGTGCGCGGTCCAGGGCCGCGCGGACGAGTGGGCGGGGATCCTGCTGCATCGTGGTCACCGCTCCATGCTGCGCCTGTGCCTGCCGCTCCACCCGAGGATTTCCGGACTCGTCCTTCCGCACTTGACCTCCAGTCGACTCGAGGTTGCACGGTGGTGGTGACCGGACGACGACCAGGAGGTATCGCGATGCGGCAAGTACTGCCCGATCTGTGGGAGACGCAGGAGGACAACCCGTTCCCAGGGCTGAAAACGCACGCCTATCTGTGGACCGGGAGGAACAACGTGCTCTTCTACTCGGTCGCCGGCGAGGCCGATTTCGGCGAACTGGACCGCCTCGGGGGGATCACCGACCAGTACCTGTCCCACCAGGACGAGGCCGGCCCGATGCTCGGCAGGATCGCCGAGCGCTTCGGGCCGAGACTCCACGCGGCGGCGGCGGAGGCCGATGTGGTCGGCCGGCACGCCCGCATCGACGTCCCGCTGACGGAACGTCACGTGGACGGCAACGGGGTGGAGATCGTTCCGACGCCCGGGCACACGGTGGGGAGCATCTGCTATCTGGTGCCCGGCGCGGACGGGACCCGCTACCTGTTCACCGGCGACACGCTGTACCGCGGTGCGTCGGGGAAGTGGCGGGCCGGCTACGTCGAGGGGATGAGCGACGCCCGTGCGCTCGCCGACAGTCTGCGCCTGCTGGCGACGGCGGAACCCGATGTGGTGATCTCGAGTGCGTTCGCGGGGGAGTCGGGCGTGCACCGGATCGACCCCCGGGAATGGGCCGCCCACATCGACCGGGCGCTGACCGGGTTGTCGGCCGTCGTGCAGGGCTGAGCGGAGATCCTCTTCCGGACCGTCCGCCCTGCCGCGGGTCGCGGCCGAGCTTGCTGCCGGATCATCTGCCGATGGTCGGCATGTGCGCGGTGAGTGTCGACAGGGTGCTGGCGACGATCTCGGTGAGTTCGTCGGGGCGGATGTCGAGCGTGCCGTCGAGCCAGCCGCGGACGAGCTCGACGGCACCGGCCATGACGACCACCGCGCACAGTTCGGCCTGCCGGGAGTCGAGGCGGGAGCCCACCGCGTCGCTCTGCTTGGCGAGTTCGTCGGCGGCGGACCGGATGAATGCGCTCTTCCGCTCGGCTAGCGGGGGCGCGTCGGAGATGAGGAAGCGGCCCTGCTGGGGGTTGCGTTCGACGGCGCCGACGATCGCTCCCACCGCGGCGCGCGCCTTGGCGTGCAGCTCGTCGGGGGCCGACGCGATCGCGTCGACGGCGCGTTCGAGCAGGGTCGCGCCGAGCTCGTCGTAGGCGGTGGTGACGAGGTCGGTCATGTCGGTGAAGCTCTCGTAGAAGAAGCGCGGACCGACTCCCGCGGTGGCCGCGACCTTCCGTACCGTCGCCGCCGACCAGCCCTCGTCGGCGACGACATCGATCACCGCGTTCTGGAGACGCGTGCGACGTTCGGCGCGCCGATCGGCCGGTGCGACGCCGCGATACGCGCGGTTGGCTTCGGGCTCGGACACATCGTCGAGTGTGGCACAACACGACCGACCTTCCGGAATCGACTGATTCCGGAATCAAGTGTTTACTAATTGTGGAATCCTTGTCATAGTCGGTCCCCGACATCCGGACGAGGAGGAAACGTGACGATCGATGCCCCGTCGACTGCCCACCTGCACGACCGAACCGATCGACTCGCACCGAAGCCGATCCTGCGAGAGGGCGGCCCGCGTCTGGCGATGTCGTTGCTCGCCGGCGACTCGGTGCGACCCACCCGGGCCCAGGCCCGGGCGTTCGCCAAGTTCGCGCACACCTGCGATCCCGTGGCCGACGATCTCGTCGCCGCGATGCGCCGCGACCGGCTCCGCATCCGCACGCAGTTCGAGCAGGCACTCGAACACGGCATCGAGACCGTGGACGATCCCGCACGCGAGGTGGCAGCGTTCATCGCCACCCTCGACGACGTGCCGTTCTGGGTCGACTACGACAAGCTCGATCTCGCCGCACGAGCGATCGCGCGGATGCCGATGAGCACCCTCATGGCGTTCACCACCGCCATCGCCTTCCCGGCCAGCTACGTCTCCCCGCGCGTCAACGACGTGCTGCTGCGCGGCGGCGACCTCGCGAAGCGCGCCGCGGGTCGGATCGTCGAGACGGTCTCGTGGTCGATGGACTGCACGGCGCCCGGTGGAATGGAGCGCTTCGGAGCGGGGACGAAGAACACCGCCCGCGTCCGCGTCGTGCACGCCTACATCCGTGCCGGGATCGAGCGGGTCGACGACTGGAACACCGACACGCACGGCCGGCCCGTGAACCAGCTGCACTACTGCGTGACGATGATCCCGATCGCCGGGGTGGCCCTCGCCGTCATGGCGGCCGGGCACTGGTACTCGCGACGTGAGCGCGACGCGATCGTCCACCTCTACCGCTATGTCGCCCACACCATGGGCGTGACGGCGGAACTGCAGGTCACCTCCCTCGACGAGCTCCTGCGTCTGATCTGGCTGGCGGTCTGGTCGGAGGTCGACCCCGACGACTCGTCCGCGGCTCTCACCGAGGCCGCGCTGAAGGCCGTCCCCCGCATCTACGGGGTCGACGGCCCCGGCATGGCGAACCGCATCAGGAGCTGGGCGCACTACCACTTCCACGCCGACCTGGCCCGCCTGTCGCTCGGCTCCGGATACGCCGACGCCGTGGGAGTTCCGCGACTGAGTCCGATGGCGGCGCTGTATCCGGTGTGGTTCGCGCGCAATCTCGTACGCGACCGCCTCAGTGTCCTGGTGCCCGGAGGCGCCGGGCGCGCCGCCCGGCGGGGTCACGCCGAGCGCATGTGGGAGATCGCCGAGGTGAAGCGGCGACTCGAGGTGCGGCCCTACGAACGGGACGGAGCCGTGCAGTCGATCCGCGAACGCGACCGCGAACTCCGGGCGCGATCGGCCTGATCCGGACATCGGGAACGCTCTGCCGCGAACGGCCCTCGCCACCACGGTGACTCTGCAAGTGTGGTTCGTGAAGCGCTGTCGCACGCACAGCCGTCGTACGCAGAGAAGGAGAGGTCATGCCCACTCGTACCGCACGGACCGCATGGAACGGGGATCTGCAGAAGGGCTCCGGTCAGGTGGAGCTCACCAGCTCGGGCCGTGGCACGTTCGACGTGTCGTTCCCGAAACGCTCGGCGGAGAACGCGGACGGCACCACCAGCCCCGAGGAGCTCATCGCCGCCGCGCACTCGTCGTGCTACGCGATGCAGTTGTCCGCGCTGATCGCGGAGGCGGGCGGCACACCACAGAGCCTCGAGGTCACCGCCGACGTCTCGCTGGGGCCCGACCCGGCGGGCGGATTCCGGCTCACCGGAATCGAACTGAAGGTGCGGGGCGAGGTCGACGGCCTCGACGCCGACGGCTTCGTCAAGGCCGCAGAGGACGCGAAGGCGGGATGTCCCGTGAGCAAGGCACTCACCGGCGTCGCGATCTCCCTGGACGCCGCCCTCGAGAGCTGACCGGGTTCATGGACCGATCGGCCCGGGAACAGAGCACGTCAGGGCCGGGTTGTACCCGAATATGAGCATGCCCGACGTACTTCTCCCCACAGCCCACATCGAGATCTGGTCCGACATCGCCTGCCCCTGGTGCTACATCGGCAAGCGGCGTTTCGCGGAGGCGCTCGAGTCCTTCGACGACCGCGACCGGATCGAGGTCACCTGGAGGTCGTACCAGCTCTCGCCCGACACACCGGTCGGGCGACGGGTCCCCGAGATCGAGGCGCTCGTCGCGATGAAGGGGATGCCGGCCGAGCAGGTCCGGCAGATGTTCGCCCAGGTCTCGGACACCGCTGCCGACGTGGGACTCGAGATCGACTTCGACAACGTCGTCGCCGCCAACACCTTCGATGCGCATCGGCTCGCGCATCTGGCCGGCGACAAGCGCGACGAGGTCCTCGAGGCGTTGTTCCGTGCGCATTTCGTCGACGGCGAGGTGGTCGACGATGTGGATGTCCTCGTGAAGGTCGCCACCGAGGTCGGGCTCGATCCGGAGTCGACGCGCGCAGCCCTCGACGGCGACGATCCCGCCGGTGAGGCCGCGGCCGACGCCGTGACCGCCGATCTCTTCGACGCACGACGGATCGGCGTGCAGGGGGTGCCGTTCTTCGTGGCCAACCGCGCCGTCGCGGTGTCGGGTGCGCAGCCGGTGGACGTCTTCCGTCAGTTCCTGCGCAAGGCCGTCGACGATGTGACGGTCAAGCTGTGAGTGCCGCGAGATAACGTCGCGCGATCTGCTGCTGGAGCAGGTGCCCGACGGGACCGGCCACCTTCGTATACCAGCGGGCGGGGCGGGAGAACGCGAGCACCGTGCCCCGCACCCGCCCGTCCGCGGTGCGCTCGACGACGAAGGTCTCCTCGCCGCATTCGGGATGGCCCGGGAGTGTGCCGTAGGTGAACCCGCGTACGTCCGGGGTGTCGACGATGTCGATCACGCGGCACCGCGCCGACGCGCGCACCGGACCGAGACCGAAGCCGAGATCCACTTCGACGCCGGGTACTGCGAGGGGCGTACCGGCCGGGATTCGTATGCCCGCGCCGCGATGCATGTCCCACGAGAACAACCGGGCAGCGGCGACCTCGAACACGGTGTCGCCGCTGCCCAGTTCGCTCTCGACCTTCAGGTGCCGATAACCGGAGGGGAGCGGTGCCTCGCCGCGGAAGGCACGCAGGCTCGCTCCCACCTCCGGATAGGTGAACTCACGCCCGGACCCGCCGGACGCGGACATCTCAGGACTTCTTGACGTCGAGGACGACCTCGAACTCGAGGAGCGAGGCGCCGGTCGCGACGGGCTTCTTCGCCTCACCCGCGTGGGCGGCACGTGCGTCGCCGTCGCGCCACGCGGCGAAGTCCTCCTCGGACTCCCACTGCGTCACCACGAAGTACCGGCTCTCGCCGGCGGTGGGGCGGAGCAGCTGGAAACCCAGGAAGCCGGGGGAGTTGTCGACGGTGTGCGCCCGATTGGCGAATCGCTTCTCCAGCTCGGGGCCGGCGCCTTCGGGAACTTCGATTGCGTTGATCTTCACGACTGCCATGCGCGAGAGCCTACTCCGCTAACTTGGTCGATTGTGTTGCACGACGAGGGCGGAACCGGACGACCCATCCTGCTGTTGCACGGCCTCATGGGCAGCGCCCGCACGTGGCGTCGTCACGTGCCGTGGTTACGCGGGCACGGGCACGTGTACACCTTCGACGCCGCCGGTCACGGCCGTCCCGCCCCCGACGAACTCACCACCGAGGCGTTCGTCGCCGACCTCACGGCCCACCTCACCGGGATCACCGAACCGCTCGTCGTGATCGGCCATTCGATGGGCGCCCTGCACGCGTGGTGCTTCGCGGCCGCCCATCCCGAGCGGGTCACCGCGCTGGTGCTCGAGGACATGGCGCCCGACTTCCGGGGGCGCACGGCCGCGAACTGGGCGGCGATGATCGCGCAGTGGCCGCAGCCGTTCCCCACGGAGGACGCGGTGTTCGACTTCTTCGGCGCCGTCGCGGGTCGCTACTTCCTCGATTCGTTCGTCCGCCGCGACGACGGCTGGTATCTGCACGGCGACGTCGAGACCTTCCGCGACATCTCGGAAGAGTGGGGGTCGCGGCACTTCTGGGACGAGTGGAACTCGATCCGCGTGCCCGCGCTGCTGCTCGAAGGCGAGTTCACCATCACCCCCGAGGGACAGATGCGACGGATGGCGACGCGACCCGGCACCGACCACGTCCTCGTCGACGGCGCCGGGCATCTCGTGCACGACGACCGGCCCGACGAGTTCCGCACCGCCGTGGAACACTTCCTGACCACGCACGAGCTGTCGGCGAGCCGGATCTAGGAGGTCGATCCCTCACCGGCGAGCGCGAACCGGCCGTCGTCGGTCTGCTCGACGAGACCGTCCACGAGAAGCGAATGCAGGGCGCGGTCGCGCTGGCCGGGATCGGTGGTCCACACGCTGTCGAGGACGGGACGCTCCACCGGGACGCTGCTCTCGCGCAGCACCGCCATCAGCCGGCCGCGCACCTGCCGGTCGGTGCCGGCGAACTTCTGCACCTTCCGGGGCGGTCCGTCGTGGGCGGGTCGCCCGGCCTGCACCCATGCGCACTCGGGCAGCGGGCAGCGCCCGCAATCGGGTGTGCGGGCGGTGCACACGGTCGCGCCGAGTTCCATCAGTGCCGCGGAGAAGGTCGCCGCACGAGCACGCTGACGCGGAAGGATCGCCTCGACATCGGCGAGATCCCGTGTGGTCGAGGGGTTTCCCGGCTCCGCCCGGCCGTGGACGGCGCGGGCGACGACCCGCCGTACGTTCGTGTCCACCACCGGCACACGCTGTCCGTACGCGAAGCACGCCACCGCTCGCGCGGTGTACGCGCCGACGCCGGGCAGGGTCAGCAGGACG
Source organism: Rhodococcus sp. S3 (assembly GCF_058211795.1). Taxonomy (NCBI): domain Bacteria; kingdom Bacillati; phylum Actinomycetota; class Actinomycetes; order Mycobacteriales; family Nocardiaceae; genus Rhodococcus; species Rhodococcus sp. S3. Next base: position 493,915 of record NZ_CM177074.1, read on the forward strand.
TCGACGTCCTCGGGAACCCGATCGTCGTGCTCGGCGGCGAGTACGCCGGCGCACTCGTGCAGGCGCAGCGCGCGGCGCGGATAACCGAGCTTGCCCCACGCCCGCAACACCTCGGCCTGACTCGACGCGGCCATCGCGGACGGCACGGGCCAGCGCCGCACCCACTCCTCCCAGATCGGGGCGACCCGGGCGACCGGCGTCTGCTGCAACATGACCTCGGACATGAGGATCTGCCAGCCCGTCACCCCGTCGCGGCGCCACGGCAGGTCCCGCGCCTCGGCGGCATACCAGCGCAGCAACGACGGTGCGTCCACGGACATCTCGGGTCTCCTCCGGTCACAGGGGCGGGTGTCGGGATCCGCTGAGGAGATGTCGAACGAAATCGGACATGCGCGCAGGTGAATAATGTACGCATGCCGAACTCCAATCCCATCTCCGCCTGGAAAGCCCTGACCGAGGGTAATCATCGTTTCGTCAGCGACACCCCGCTGCACCCGAGCCAGGGAATCGACCGTCGCGCCGAACTCGTCAACGGTCAGCATCCCACCGCTGTGCTGTTCGGTTGCGGAGACTCCCGCGTCGCCGCAGAGATCATCTTCGACCAGGGGCTCGGCGACATGTTCGTGGTCCGCACCGCGGGCCACGTCATCGACAGCTCCGTCCTCGGTTCCATCGAGTACGCCGTCGAGATCCTCAACGTCCCGCTCATCGTCATCCTCGGCCACGACAGCTGTGGTGCCGTTGCGGCGACCATCGACGCCCTCGACAAGGGCACGGTGCCGGGTGGGCACATCCGCAGCCTCGTCGAGCGTGTCGCTCCGTCGATCCTCATGGGCCGGGCCGAGGGCCTGTCCACCGTCGACGAACTCGAGGGTCGGCACGTCGTCGAGACGGGCAAGCTGCTCACGGATCGTTCGCGGATCATCGCCGACCGCATCGCCGACGGCCGCTGCGCCATCGTGGGCGTCACCTACAAGCTCGACGACGGCAAGGTGAGCCTGCGCGGCCACTTCGGCGACATCGGCGAGGTCTCCGACAACTGAAGACGAGTGCACCTGCCGGTCACAACGATGTGACCGCAGGTCACAGCGACACGCCGACGGCGATGTAGCCGTGCGCAGCCCGCGGCACATACCGTGGGGGGCGTGCTTGAACCGACCGGTCCTCTGCCCCCCGAGATCTACTGGCGACGACGCGTTCTCGCGATCGGAGTCTCGGTGGTCGTGCTGGCTCTGGTCATCTGGCTCGTAGTGGCACTGACCGGCGGCGACGACCCCGACCAGAATCCCGAACCCGCAGCAGCGGAAGTGTCGACCTCCGCCACCACGACGGCGGCCGATGCGTCCGCCGACGCGGCGTCCGCGAGCACCACTCGGAGCGGGGAGGCCTCGGCTTCGTCCGGGTCGCGTGGTGCCGGGGCTTCGGCCGCGGAGGACGCGGACGACGACTCGTCCACGACCACCACCTCCGCTGCTCCGGTTCCCCCGGGGCAGTGCTCCGATCAGTCGCTCGCCGTGCGGGTGACGTCGGACGAACCGAACTACCGGGTCGGTTCCGAACCCGATTTCACGATCGTCATCACCAACATCGGCACGTCGCCGTGCGAACGAGACCTCGGTGCGGGCCTGCAGCAGGTCCTCGTCTACAGCCTCGACGGCAACGAGCGGCTCTGGGCGAACACCGACTGCTTCCCCGAATCGACCGCCGACATCCGGTCGCTCGATCCGGGCGACCAGGCGGCCTATTCCGTCAAGTGGTCGGCGACGACCTCCGAGCCCGGCTGTCAGGCGCCGCGCGAACCGGTCGGTCCCGGCGCGTACACGGTGGTCGGGCAGCTCGGCGGCCTGCGCAGCGTGCCCGAGCCGTTCAACATCACGCCCTGACCCTGCTGCTCGGCGGGTCGCGGTTCAGTCGTAATGGTTGATGGCGGCCTCGGCGAGGCGTGACAGTCCCTCGCGGATGTATCGGGCCCACAGGGCGCCGACCCCGTCGACCGCCTGGAGATCGGCCGCGGTGGCGGCGAGCAGACCCTGCAGCGTGCCGAACGCACCCACGAGCCGGTTGATCTGCCGGGTCTGCAGGCGTGGCACCCGATGGAGCACGCGATAACCGCGGGGACTCATCGAGGTGTCGAGGGCCTCGATGGTGCCCGAATAACCGAAGGAGCGGGCCAGGCTCGTCAGATCGAGCAGATCGACGTCGGTCAGGTGCGCGAGACGCTCGAGAGCCTGCTCGACCTCCTGCTGGGTGGGAACGTGCTCGCCAGCGAGATAGTCGCGCACGATGAGCTGCCGGGCGAGCTGGTTGTCGCCGACGAGTTCCTCGAGCTGGAGGGCCAGCTGGCGACCGTCGGTGCCGAGTTCGAGCACGTCCTGCTCGATCTCCACGGACAGGCGGTGCATCATCTCGAGTCGCTGCGCCACGGTGAGCGCATCGCGCAGGGTGACGATGTCCTCGATCTCGACCACGGACAACTGCCGGGTCACCTCGTCGAGGCGGGCCTTGTAGCGCTCGAGTGTCGCGACGGCCTGGTTGGCCCGGGACAGGATGGTCGCGGAGTCGTTGATGACGTGGCGGCGACCGTCGACGTACACGCTGACGATGCTCATCGACTGGCTGACCGAGACCACCGGATAGCCGGTCTGGATCGCGGTGCGTTCCGCGGCGCGGTGCCGGGTGCCGGACTCCACGGTGGGAATGCTCGGATCGGGCACGAGCTGCACGTTGGCGCGCACGATGCGCGAACCGTCGGTGGACACGACCACGGCGCCGTCCATCTTCGACAGCTCCCGGAGCCGGGTGGGGGCGAACTCGACGTCGAGTTCGAAACCGCCGTCGCACAGCTCGGCGACCTTGTCGTCGAAACCGAGGACGATCAGGCCGCCCGTCCGGCCGCGGAGGATGCGTTCGAGACCGTCGCGTAGCGCGGTGCCGGGCGCCAGACGAGCGATGGTGTCGCTCAGCGTCGATGCCGGCGCCGACTCGGTCATCTGGACTTCCTTCCCCTGTGCGGTCTGCGGTCGTCGTCACAATGCGCGGACTCCCGGATCGGCGCCCCCGACCGCGCAACTACATTACTTGCTTATGCGCAGCACCTGGACTCTGCCCGACGACCTCGTCGTTCCCGAACTGCCGGAAGATCATCCCGGCCCGGGTGCACCGGTACCGCAGCACTGGAACAAATGCTTCGGTTGTGGTGACGACCAGCCCCACGGCCTCGCGATGGAATTCACGATCGGCGAGGGTCTCGAGGTGCTCGGCCGTCTCGACGTCGCCACCCGCTACCAGGGCGGACCGGGATTCATCCACGGCGGCATCCTCATGACGGCCTTCGACGAAGTGCAGGGAATGGCGTGCAACGCCGCCCTGCGGACCGCCGTCGTCACCGGGCACTTCGAGACGGATTTCGCCCGTCCCATCCCGCTGGGCTCGGTGCTCGAGTTCCGAGCCCGCGTCGACGGCACGGTGCGGCGCAAGGTCTACACCAGCGCGGAGGCGCGCATCGTCGACGGTCCCCTGGCCGACCCGGACGTCGTCGTGGCGTCGTCGGTCGGGCTGTTCGTCGTCGTCGGACACGAGCACTTCGCGAAGGGCCGCGACTACGCCGACGGCCTCCCGCAGAACGAACACGACATCTCCGCTGTCTGACATTTCTGCGGATCGGGCCTGTCTCGTTCAGGTTTCCGGCCCGTCGGGGAGCAGCGGAACCCCCGGCCGGTGGTCGCGTCCGAGCAACGCGGCCGAGGTGACCGCGCCCGCGCCGTAGCGGGAATGCAGATCGTCCAGGACCGCATCGAGCGCATGCCGGTCGACCGCGCGGTGAGTTCGCGTGTCGCCGCCACGGTCCGCGGCAGCGTCGACCGGTTCGTCGAACGGCAGCTCGAGTTGTTCGACGCCTTCGCCGACGAGATTCGTCACCGCGATCCCGATGAGGGTGAGGCCGCGCTCGGCGATGAGCGGCCGGGTCTGTTCGAGCAGGTCGCGCGCCGCCGCCGACAACAGGTCGGTGCGTGCGGTGGCACCGGGCAAGGTGTGGGAGCGGGTCGCGCGGGTGTAGTCGGCGAAGCGCATCCGCAGGACCACCGTGCGGCCGAGACGCTCGGCCCGGCGCATCCGCCGGCACACACGGTCGACGAGCAACTGCAGCGTCTCGCCGACCGACTCGATGCTGTGCGGTCCGCGGCCGAGGGCGTGCTGCGCGCCCATCGAACTGCGCCGCCGATGACGGACCGGACGCGGATCGTGGCCGATCGCCAGGGCGTGCAGGTGGCGTCCCGCCGCGCGTCCGAGCAGCGAGACGAGATCGGATTCGGAGTGGGCGGCGACGTCGGCCACGGTCCGCAGACCGTGCGCGTGCAACTTCGCCGCCGTCACCTTGCCGACGCCCCACAATCGCTCCACCGGCAACGGATGGAGGAACTCGAGTTCGGCGTGCGGAGGGACGAGGAGCAGGCCGTCGGGCTTGGCCACCCCGCTCGCGACCTTGGCGAGGAACTTGGTGCGCGCGACACCGACGGTGATCGGCAGCCCCACCTCCTCGGCGACCGTGCGGCGCAGACGTGCGGCGATGTCGACGGGTCTGCCGGCGATGCGCCCGAGACCGGAGACGTCGAGGAACGCCTCGTCGATGGAGATCCCCTCCACGATCGGTGTGGTGCGGTCGAAGATCGCGAACACATCGCGCGAGGCCTGCGCATAGGCCTCCATGCGGGGAGGCACCGTGATCAGTCCCGGGCACAGTGCGCGGGCGGCCCGGCCCGACATCGCAGTGACGATGCCGTGGGCCTTGGCCTCGTAACTCGCCGCGAGCACGACACCCCCACCCACGACGATGGGTTTGCCGCGCAGCCACGGATCGTCGCGCTGCTCCACCGACGCGTAGAACGCGTCGAGATCGGCGTGCAGCACCGTCGCATCGGACACGAACACATGTTCGCACCGACCGCCGACATCTCGGCAGATCGGCGCTGCCGACATGTCCGCAGGTCAGCGCGTGAGCGTCGACAGTGCCTGCGCCACGTTGGACACCTCGAACTTCTTCATGCCCTTCGGGACACCCTCGACATCGCGCGGAACCACCCCGCGGTCGAACCCGAGTCGGTTCGCCTCCGCGAGTCGGCGACCCGCGCCGACGACACGACGGACCTCCCCGGCGAGACCGACCTCGCCGAGCAGCACGGTGCCGGCCGGGACGGGCTGGTCGCGCACGGCCGAGGCGACGGCGAGTGCGAGCGCGAGGTCGGCGGACGGATCGGTGATCCGCATACCGCCGACGGTGGAGGCGTAGACGTCGCAGTTGCCGAGCCGGCCGAGGCCGCAGCGACGCTCGAGCACGGCGAGCACCATCGCCACCCGCGCGGAGTCGAGGCCGCTCACGGCGCGTCGCGGTGACGGATTGTGGGTGGGCACCACGAGCGCCTGGACCTCGCCGAGGAGCGGGCGTTTGCCGTCCATCGTGACCGTGACGGCGGTGCCGGGTACGGCCTCGTCGCGGTGCTGCAGGAACAACCCCGACGGGTCGCTGACGCCGACGATCCCGTCCTCGGCGAGTTCGAAGCAGCCCACCTCGTCGGCGGCCCCGAACCGGTTCTTCACCCCGCGCACCATGCGCAGCGTGGAGTGCTTGTCGCCCTCGAAGTGCAGCACCACGTCGACGAGGTGCTCGAGGGAACGCGGACCGGCGACCGCGCCGTCCTTGGTGACGTGGCCGATGAGCAGCACCGGGATGCCACTGGATTTCGCGAGGGAGGTCAGGGCGCTGGTGACCGCGCGGACCTGCGTGACACCGCCGGTGACACCGTCGACGTCGGCGGCGAGCATCGTCTGGACGGAGTCGACGACCAGCAGCGTGGGCCTGACCTGCTCGACGTGCCCGAAGATCGTCGCGAGGTCGTTCTCGGCGGCGAGATACACACGGTCGTGCACGGCGCCGGTGCGGTCGGCGCGCAGACGCACCTGACCGGCCGACTCCTCGCCGGTGACATAGAGCGCGCGATCGGTTTCGCCGCGCAACGCCCAGCGGTGCACCACCTCGAGGAGCAGGGTGGACTTGCCGACACCGGGTTCGCCGGCGAGCAGGACGACCGAACCGGGGACGACACCGCCACCGAGGACGCGGTCGAGCTCGGGGATGCCCGTGGGCTTCGCATGGGTGGCCTTGCCGTCGATCTGCGACAGCGGGGTGGCCGGGGTGCTCGGCAGCACGGCGGCGGCACCGGCGCGGGCGAGCGAGGTACCCGAGCGCGAGGCGACCGCGACCGGCTGGACGGGCGCTTCGTCCATCGACCCCCACGTTCCGCATTCGGGACAGCGCCCGACCCACTTCGCGACGGTGTGCGAGCAGTCGGAACAGCGGTAGAGGGTCTTGGTCTTTGCCACGGCCGGAGGATAGTCGGTCGCACCGACACCGGAGCGGATGCGAAAGGGCCCGGCCGAGCTGTGCTCGACCGGGCCCTTCTGCGGGAAGTCCTAGTGTGCTTCGCCCACGATCGGCGAGAGCTCCGACTCGTCGCGGGGGAGCTCCGGGCCGGCGTCGATCGGCACGGACAGGGTCACGTCGCCGGCCTCGGCGAACGTGAAGGTCACGGGGATGGTCAGACCCGGGCGGACACCTTCGGAGAGGTTCACGAGCTCGACGTTGTTGACGACGCCGGCCGGCGCGGGGGAGGGGGTCTCCTCGGTGCTGTTCGGACGCGGCGACTCGTCGACCTCCTCGACGAGGGCGGCGTTCTCCTCGGAGACACCGGCGACCACGGAGGACTGCGGCGGAACCTCGAGGCGGGCACCCGTGACGGAGGCTGCGAAATCGGTGGAGATACCGGTGAGCTGATCGCCGACGTACGGGTCGAGGTTGACGATCGTGAAGCCGAGCTGGGCGGTGCCGCCGGGCTCGATGCTGTACTCCTCGGAGTTCGGGTAGATCACGTGCACGTTGCGCAGCGCGAGGCTGCCGGCGTCCACGTTGGAACCGTTGATGGCCGCGACCTGCGTCGAGGTCTGGGTGATCTGACCGGCGCTGCACGCGGACATCGTGAGCGCCGCTCCCGCGGCAAGGGCGAGAGCGGTCACGACTCGGCGAGTCGGCGCTTTGAGAGCAGTCACGGGTTCCTCCACTCGAGTAAGGCTCGCAATCCACTAGGCAGAGTAGTAGTTCCCGTGTGCGCTGTGTACGTCGGGGCCGGATCTCGTGCGGATTCGCGCGCGGAAGACGAGATCGACAGGCGCCCACGGGCGGGTGTGTCGGAGGTCACCCGATACACGGAAGCAACTGCCTGTCAAGCCCTACGCTCAGCGCTCGGTGCCCCTGACCTGCATCGTTGACGGGAGGGTGATGTGGTCACGTGTTAAACTGGGAGAATCGAAAGGGGCACGGGACACATGATTTTCAAGGTCGGAGACACCGTCGTATACCCCCACCACGGTGCGGCGCTGATCGAAGCAATCGAAACACGCACCATCAAGGGTGAGCAGAAGGAATATCTGGTTCTGAAAGTCGCGCAGGGCGACCTGACGGTCCGGGTACCTGCAGAGAACGCGGAGTACGTCGGAGTGCGCGACGTCGTCGGGCAGGAAGGCCTCGACAAGGTTTTCCAGGTGCTGCGCGCACCCCACACGGAAGAACCCACCAACTGGTCACGGCGGTACAAGGCCAACCTCGAGAAGCTGGCCTCCGGCGATGTCAACAAGGTCGCAGAAGTTGTGCGCGACCTGTGGCGCCGGGAGCAGGACCGCGGCCTGTCCGCAGGTGAGAAGCGGATGCTCGCCAAGGCACGTCAGATCCTCGTCGGTGAGCTCGCGCTCGCCGAGGGCACCGACGACGTCAAGGCGGAGACCATGCTCGACGAGGTTCTCGCCGCCGCTTCCTGACGCGCGAGACATCGGCAAACTGCACATGAGCGATCGCAACGGGCCGGTCGTCGGAATCCTTCCGGCGGCCGGCCGCGGTGTTCGCCTGGGAGAACCACTGCCCAAGGCGTTCGTGGAACTGGACGGCCGCACGATGCTCGACCGCTCGGTCGAGGCGATGCTCGCTTCAGCGGTCATCGATCGAGTGGTGATCGTCGCGCCGCCCGAACTGGCTGCGACGCCCGCGGACCGGCTCGTCGGCGAGTCGTTCGCCGACCGGGTCACCGTCGTCGCGGGTGGCGCCGAACGCGCCGACTCGGTGCGCGCCGGTCTTGCGGCGGCATCGGGCGCGCGGTTCGTGCTCGTCCACGACGCCGCGCGTGCGCTCACCCCGGCCGAGCTGTTCGTCCGGGTCGTCGACGCGTTGCGGGCCGGCAGCGACGCGGTGATCCCCGTCCTGCCCGTCGTCGACACCATCAAGAGTGTCGACAAGGACGGAGTCGTCACCGGGACTCCCGACCGGTCGACCCTCCGCGCGGTGCAGACCCCGCAGGGATTCGACGTCGAATTGCTCGAGCGAGCCAACCGGGACGCGGCCGACGCGACCGACGACGCGGGACTCGTCGAGCGGTTGGGGGAGCGGATCACCACCGTCGCGGGCGACCCGCTCGCTTTCAAGATCACCACCCCGCTGGACCTGGTGCTGGCACGGACCGTGCTCGCGTCCGGCGTCCGCACCGAGAAGGAGATGTGAGCATCGTGCGTGTCGGCATCGGAACCGACGTACATCCCGTGGAGGCCGGACGGCCGTGCTGGATGGCCGGTCTGCTGTTCGAGGACGCCGACGGGTGCGCGGGTCACTCGGACGGGGACGTCGCTGCGCACGCGCTGTGCGATGCGGTGCTCTCGGCCGCCGGTCTCGGTGATCTCGGATCGGTCTTCGGCACGGGACGCCCCGAGATGGCCGGCGCCTCCGGTGTCGCCATGCTCGGCGAGGTACGTCGCCTGCTCGCCGACGCCGGCTGGGTGGTGGGTAACGCCGCCGTGCAGGTGATCGGGAACCGCCCGAAGATCGGGCCGCGGCGCGAGGAGGCACAGGCGGTGCTGTCCGAGGCGCTCGGCGGTCCGGTCTCCGTGTCGGCGACCACCACGGACGGTCTCGGGCTCACCGGTCGGGGAGAAGGTGTGGCCGCGGTTGCGACCGCACTGGTCCTGGCGCAGCAGGACGAGCGGTAGGATCGACGGTCGTGACCTTGCGCTTATACGACACCGAATCGCGGGCCGTGCGGGATTTCGAACCGCTGGTCCCCGGCCAGGCCTCGGTGTACCTGTGTGGGGCCACCGTCCAAGGCGAACCCCATATCGGGCACGTACGCAGCGGCGTTGCGTTCGACGTGCTCCGTCGGTGGCTCTCTACCAAGGGTCTCGATGTCTTGTTTGTGAGAAATGTCACAGACATCGAGGACAAGATCCTCCGCAAGGCCGCAGAGGCAGGCCGTCCGTGGTGGGAGTGGGCCGCGACCTACGAACGGGCCTTCAACCGCGCCTACGACGCGCTCGGTGTGCTTCCCCCCTCGGTGGAACCCCGCGCGACCGGCCACATCACGCAGATGGTCGAACTCATCCAGCGCCTCATCGACGCCGGGCACGCCTACGCGGCCGACGGCGACGTCTACTTCGACGTGTTGAGCTACCCGGAATACGGCGCCCTCTCCGGACACCGCATCGAGGACGTCCACCAGGGCGAGAGCGCCGGACTCGGCAAGCGCGACCCCCGCGACTTCACGCTGTGGAAGGCCGAGAAGCCCGGCGAGCCGTCGTGGCCGACCCCGTGGGGACGCGGTCGCCCCGGCTGGCATCTCGAGTGCTCCGCGATGGCGGGCTTCTATCTGGGGGGCACCTTCGACATCCACTGCGGAGGCATGGACCTCGTCTTCCCGCACCACGAGAACGAGATGGCCCAGTCCCGCGCCGCCGGCGACGGCTTCGCCCGCTACTGGCTGCACAACGGCTGGGTGACGATGGGCGGCGAGAAGATGTCGAAGTCGCTCGGCAACGTGCTGTCGATCCCCAACGTGCTCGCCCGCGTCCGTCCGCAGGAACTGCGCTACTACCTCGGCAGCGCCCACTATCGTTCGATGCTCGAATACTCCGACGACGCGCTCGCCGAAGCGGCCGCTGCGTACCGGGGACTCGAGTCGTTCGTGCTCAAGACCCGCGACCGCGCGGGCGAGGTGCCCGTGGGCGAGTGGACCGAAGGCTTCGCCGAAGCACTCGACGACGATCTCGGTGTCCCCAAGGCGCTCGCGGAGATCCACCGCAAGCGCAGCGAGGGCAACAAGGCGCTCGACAACGGTGATCTCGACACGGCCGTGCAGATCGCCGCGCAGGTCCGGAGCATGCTCGGCATCCTCGGTGTCGACCCGCTCGACGAGCACTGGTGCTCCACCGACGATTCCGGATCGGCCGCACTCGCGGCACTCGACGTGCTGGTCGGCGCGGATCTCGAACGCCGCACGACCGCCCGGGCCGAGAAGAACTGGGCGGTGGCCGACGAGGTGCGGGACCGCCTCGCAGCCGCGGGGGTCGAAGTGACCGATACGCCCAACGGACCCGAGTGGTCTCTGAAAGCAGGACAGTGATGGCAGGCAATTCCCAGCGTCGCGGCGCTATTCGTAAGGGCGGCACGAAGAAGGGTCAGGTCGTCGGGTCCGGCGGACAGCGGCGACGCGGCCTCGAAGCGCGTGGCGCCACCCCCAAGGCCGAGGACCGGCCCTACCACCCCGCCGCACGGCGTGCCCGGGCCGCGGCCAAGGCCGCCGACACGCGCGGCGGCGGTCGTCGCCCCGCCGCCGGTCGCAAGGCCGAAGACGGGCCGGAGATGGTGCTCGGCCGCAACCCGGTCGTCGAGTGCCTACGTGCCGGTGTGCCCGCGACCGCTCTGTACGTCGCCCTCGGCGCCGAGGCCGACGAGCGGCTCAAGGAAGCCGTGCAGCGCTCGGCCGAGATGGGCATCTCGATCCTCGAGGTCTCGCGTTCCGAACTCGACCGTCTGTCGTCGAACGGGATGCACCAGGGCATCGGCCTGCAGGTGCCGCCGTACCGCTACGCGCACCCCGACGACCTGCTGGCCCGCGCCGCGGAGAACCACGAGCGTCCGCTGCTCGTGGCCCTCGACAACATCTCCGATCCGCGCAATCTCGGCGCGGTGATCCGTTCGGTCGCGGCCTTCGGCGGCCACGGTGTGGTCATCCCGCAGCGCCGTTCGGCGTCGGTGACGGCCGTGGCATGGCGCACGAGCGCCGGTGCCGCAGCGCGACTGCCCGTCGCGCGTGCCACCAACCTCACGCGCACGCTCAAGGACTGGCAGTCCCGCGGTGTCCGCGTCGTCGGTCTCGATGCCGGTGGCGACACCAACCTCGACGATTTCGACGGCACCGATCCCGTCGTCGTGGTCGTGGGGTCGGAGGGCAAGGGACTCTCGCGCCTGGTGCGGGAGACCTGCGACTCCGTTATCTCCATCCCGATGGCCGGAGACGTCGAGTCGCTCAACGCCTCCGTCGCGGCGGGCGTGGTTCTCGCCGACATCGCGCGGCAGCGCCGGGCCTGATCGGACTGCACCGCAGTCGGGTCTGATCGGGACTGCACCGCAGTCGGGTCTGATCGAGTCTGCCCGAGCTGCGGTCGCGAGGGCCTAGTCTGTCCTCGTGGTCGCATCCCTGCCGTTCCGTACGAAGGTGTTCGCCTTCCTCGAACGCTTCGCCGACAAGTCCATTGCCGACGCGTCCGTCGACGAGATCCCGGCACGTCGTGCTGCGCGCACGAAGCTCCTGTCGTCCCCGGTCGGACGGCTGATCTCGGGCCGGACGCATCCCGGCGTGCGGATCGAGGACCGATGGGTCGATCTCGAGCACGAGGTGATCGACGATCTCGCCCCCGAGGACTCCCCGGTCCGGACCCGTCTGCGGATCTATCGGCCCTCGGCGCGAACGAGCGGTCCGCTGCCGGTCGTGCTGCTGTTCCACGGCGGCGGGTGGGTGCTCGGCAATCCGGAGCAGAACGAGTGGTGGGCGAGCCACACCGCCGCGCGGACCCCGAGCGTCGTGGTGTCGGTGGACTACCGGCTCGCCCCCGAACATCCCTATCCCGCAGCGGTGCTGGACTGCTGGGCGGCGTTCCGGTGGGTCCTCGCACACGCTGCGGAACTCGACGGTGATCCGTCCCGCGTCGTGGTCGCCGGTGACAGTGCCGGAGGCAACCTCGCCGCGGTCGTCGCCGACGTGGCCGGCCGCTCGGGTGGTCCGCTGCCGGCCGGTCAGGTGCTGATCTATCCGGCGACGGAGATGGAGGAGGAGTTCCCGTCGGAGCGGCAGTTCGCGAACGCTCCCGTGCTCACCTCCCGCGGTATGCGGGCGTTCGTGCGCCTGTATCTGGCCGGAGCCGATCCGTATGCGCCGACCGCGGCTCCCCTGCGCGGCACGCTCGCCGGTGCCGCCGTACCGGCCCTCGTCCAGATCGCCGGGCACGACCCGTTGCGCGACAACGCCGTTCGATACGCCGAAGCATTGCGGGCCAAGGGCGGCGACGTCGCGGAGACCGATTATCCCGACACCGTGCACGGCTATCTCAGCCTGCCCGGCATCTCTCCGCCCGCGACACACGCACTCGACGAGGCGATCACCTTCGTACGTCGGGTGACGGCTACCGACCCGACCGACGAGGACGACACCTCCGTGCCGTCACGCGCCTGACGGTCACCCAGCAGCGATCACCGTACCGGCACGAACCGCACCCGCTGTCCGGGACGCAGTTGCGCCGCGACCGGCAGATCGGCGGCGACCGCCACCGCGGCCACCGGATAGCCGCCCGTGACGGGATGGTCGACGAGGAACAGCACCGGATGCCCGTCCGGCGGTATCTGCAGCGAGCCGGGAACCATGCCCTCGCTGGGCATCTCCTCGTGCCGTGCCCGGTGCAGTCGGCCGGGACCGTGGAACCTGATACCCACCCGGTCGAGTTCCGGTGTCACCGTCCACGTCTCGTGGAACAGCGCCCGCAGTGATCCGGGCGTGAACCAGTCGTCGCGCGGGCCGGACCGTACCCGGATCTCTACGGGGTCGTCCATCGGCGGTGGTGGTGGGAACTGCTCCTCGTCGGGCAGGTGACCCGACATCGCCCCGACGAGCAGACTGTCGCCGGCGCGAACGGGTGCCGGTCCGGTGTGCGACAGGATGTCGGTGGATCTACTGCCGAGTACCTCCCGCACGTCGATGCCGCCGCGTACCGCGAGGTAAATCCGCAGGCCTTCGTTCGGGACGCCGATCCGCAGCACGTCGTCGTTGCGGAGGGTGATGCGCGCCCAGTCGCCGACCGGCCGGTCGCACACGGTCACGTCGGCGCGGGCACCGGTCACGGCCACGATCGTCTCGCCGACGCTGCGGACGGCGAGACCACCGCCGGTCACCTCGAGTGTCGCCGCGTCCGGCTGGTTCCCCACGAGCCGGTTCGCGGCGTCGTGTGCGCGCCGGTCGGCGGCACCGGACCGGGTGAGGCCCGAGGAACCGTAACCGGGACGTCCGCGATCCTGGACCGTCGTGAGCATTCCGCCGGAGAGCACCTCGAACCACGCCACGATGTTCATTCTCACTCACCGGCTTCGATCGCACGTCCGCACTCCGGCCGAACGATCGCGTTAGGTTGAAGATCATGAGGAAGGAGGTGACGATCATGGATGAAGCAGACGTCCGGGCGGCGACGACGCGACTGATCGAGAAGGCCGTCGAGGCCGACGACCTTCAGGCCGCGCACGACGCTGTCGCGGAACTGAGCGTCGAACAGGTCGTCGACGTGCTCGAACGGCTCGGTCGGACGGATCGAGCAGTGCTCTACCGGTTGCTGCCCAAGGACCGGGCGATCGACGTCTTCGAACAGCTCGACCCGAGCATGCAGAGCGAACTGCTCCGCGGGTTGCGCGACGATCAGGTGGCCGCAATCTTCGCCGACCTCGAACCCGACGACCGGGTGGAACTGCTCGACGAACTGCCCGCGACGGTCGCGTCGACCCTCATGCGCGGCCTGCCGCCCGCCGACCGCGAGGTGACCGCCACGATCCTCGGCTATCCGCAGCGGTCGATCGGCCGGCGGATGAGCCCGGCCTTCGTGTCGCTGCGGCAGGACATGACCGTCGAGCAGGCGATGGACGCCGTGCGTCGTCGGCTCGACGACGCGGAGACGGTGTACACGCTGCCGGTGGTGGACGACGGTCGTGTGCTCGTCGGGGTGGTCGGTCTGCGCGAGCTGATGACTGCGGCGCCGGGAACGGTGCTCGCCGACATCATGAACGAGCCCTACTGGGCGCGCGTGACCGACGACGCCGAGGAGTCCGCGCGCCGCTGCGCCGAACTCAAACTGCTGGCGTTGATCGTCGTCGACAGCGAGACCAGGTTGGTGGGCATCCTGACCGTCGACGACGCCCTGCGGATCCTCGAAGCCGCCGACAGCGAGGACCAGGCGCGCATCGGCGGTACCGAGCCGCTGCGCCGGCCCTATCTCGCGACACCCGTCGGGCAGTTGGTGCGCTCGCGGGTGGTGTGGTTACTCTTCCTGGCACTCGGCGCGACCCTCACGGTCCAGGTCCTCGAGGTATTCGAGTCGACCCTCGATCAGGTGGTCACCCTGGCGCTGTTCGTGCCGCTGATCATCGGCACCGGGGGCAACACCGGAAACCAGGCCGCCACCACGGTCACCCGCGCATTGGCGCTCGACGACGTGACGCCACGCGACATCGGCGGGGTGATCGCCCGCGAGCTCCGGGTGGGTCTGTCCCTCGGTGTCCTGCTGGGCTCGGTCGCGTTCGTCCTGACGTCCCTGGTCTACGACTCGTCGGTGGGCGCGGTGATCGGGCTGACGCTGGTGAGCATCTGCACCCTCGCCGCCACCGTCGGTGGTGCGATGCCGTTGGTGGCCAAATCGATCCGCGCCGACCCCGCGGTCTTCTCCAATCCGTTCATCACGACCTTCGTCGACGCGACCGGCCTGGTGATCTATTTCCTCGTCGCGAAGGCCGTGCTCGGTATCTGAGCGCAGCGGCGCAGTGGATCCGGGGACGGTTCAGATCGCGACGAAGCGCACCGCACATCCCGGTCGCAGCAGCGCCGCAGGAGTCCGGTCCGGTTGCCACAGCGGGGCATCGGAGTTTCCGATGAGTTGCCATCCTCCGGGCGACTTCCGCGGGTAGACGCCCGAGAACTCACCCGCCAGTCCCACGGCGCCGGACGGGACGGAGGTGCGCGGTGAACTGCGACGCGGCACGTGCAATCGAGAATCCCCGCCGGTGAGATACGCGAAGCCGGGCGCGAACCCGCCGAAGGCGACCGTCCAGAGGCCGCCGGTGTGGGCGGCGATCACGCCGTCCGCGCCGAGGCCGGTCAACTCGCCGACCTCTTCGAGATCGACGCCGTTGTACCGGACTTCGAGCGTCACCTCCTCGATGTCGACGTCGTCCCCGGACACCGGTGGGGTGGTGGTGACCCACTTGTGCACGACCTGCGCGCCGGTCTCCGACGGATCGAAGCACACCAGCAGTGTCCGCGCCGCCGGCACGAGATCGACGACGCCACGCGGCCGCTCGCGGTCGAGTGCCCGGAAGTGGGCGAGAACCTCGTCGAGGGAATCGAATTCGGCGAGCAGGGCGCTGTCTCCGGCACGAAGGATTTTCATCGGTGGACCTCGCGATGTCGGGCGTTCACACGAACGCCCGGATGTCGATCTTCTCGGCGTCGAGCCGGCGGCGCACGGCGACGGCCATCGCCGTGGCGTCGGGGGAGTCGCCGTGGATGCACACCGACTGCGCGTTCACGCGTATGTCGCTGCCGTCGATGGCGGTGACCACCCCCTCGGTGACCATGCGCAGGACCCGCTCGGCGACCTCCTCCGGATCGTGCAGTACCGCACCGGGTTCGCGTCGGGAGACGAGCGTGCCCTCGGGGGTGTAGGCGCGGTCGGCGAACGCCTCGGCGACCACCTTCAGTCCGGCCCGTTCGGCCTCCTCGAGGAAGACGGAGCCGGGCAGTCCGAGGACGGGCAGCGAGGCGTCGTAGGCGCGTACCGCATCCACGACCGCACGGGCCTGTTCGCGGTGATGGACGATCGCGTTGTACAGCGCGCCGTGGGGTTTGACGTAGCTCGCCGACGAACCGGCCGCCCGGGCGAGACCGTCGAGCGCGCCGATCTGGTAGATGATCTCGGCGGTGAGATCCGCCGACGGCACCTCGATGAACCGGCGGCCGAAACCGCCGATGTCGTTGTAGCCGACCTGGGCGCCGATCCGTACCGCGCGCTTCGCGGCGCCGTGGCAGGTGCTCAGCAGGGTCGCCGGGTCGCCGGCGTGGAATCCGCACGCCACGTTGGCGCTGGTGACGATGTCGAGCATGGTCTCGTCGTCGCCGAGACGCCACTGGCCGTAACTCTCGCCGAGGTCGCTGTTGAGGTCGATGCGGGTCACGACCCGAGTCTATGCCCGCTCAGAAGACCGTTCCGGCGTCGCGGACGACGATGTCGTCGAGGGCGCGTTCGACGACGGCGGCGATCGTCATCGACGGGTTGCACGCGGCGGTGTTGCCCGGCATGAGGGCGCCGTCGAGCACGTACAGCCCGCGCTGGCCGAGCACGCGGCCCTCGAGATCGCACACCGTGCCCATGCTCGCGCCGCCGAGTGGATGCCAGGTCGACGGGACGATCGAGTTGGTGTCGGTCAGGATGCTGCGTTCGCCCGCGATGCGGCGCACGGTGGGGTCGATGTGGCCCGTCTGCAGCACCGAGTCCCCTTCGTGCGGCCAGCGCAGGACGGCGTCGTCGCGAGCAGCGTCGTAGACGAAGTGCCCGCGACCCTCACTGACGCCGTAGCCCACCAGTACGGTGCTGCGCATGTCGATCCCGTAGAAGCCGGGGATGGAGGCCTGGATGACGGTGTACGCGGAGCTCGGGTCGTCCCAGTTCTTGCTGCCGTAGACGACGGGACCGCCCTGCACCGCGCCGAACTCCTCCTCGAGGTTCGTCCAGAGGTAGATGCGGTCGGCGTTCGAACCCCAGCCCTGGCCGACGCCGTCGGGCAGGTCGGAGATCAGATCCTTCGCGGCGGCCTTCATCAGCAGCCGGGTGGTGTTCATGGTGCCTGCGGACAGCACCAGCGCGTCGGTGGTGAGGATCTTGTTCTCGACGACGGCACCGGAGGTGTCGATGTGATTCACGTGCACCGTCCACCGGCCGTCCTCGGCACGTTCGATGTCGGTGACCTCGTGCTGCGTCGCGACGGTGACCAGACCGGTGGCCTCGGCCTCCGCGATGTAGGTGACGTCGACGGAGTGCTTGCCGCCGTTGTTGACGCCCATCGCGCCCGAACCGTCGGTGTAGGCCGGGGCCATCTCGCCGCGGAGTTCGGCGAGCGCGTAGTCCCAGTCGATCGGCATCGGGATCTTGTCGATCGGGAAACCGGCCTTCCGCGCACGGTCGGCGAAGATGCGCGAGGTCGCGTAGTTGGGGCTGGCGACGAGTTCGTCCGGTGCCACGGCCAGGCGCAGCATCTGCGCGACGCGCGGGTAATGGACGCGGTCCATGCGTGCCCAGTCGAGTTCGTTCGGGAAGTGGGCGTTGAACACCGCTTCATCGGGTTGCAGCGTCATGCCCTGGTAGACGAGCGACCCGCCGCCGACACCGGCGGCGCACAGGGCCGTCATGTTCTCGCCGACGCACGCCTCGACCAGACCGGTGTAGGGCTCGAAGGCGAGGTGGCGACCGAACACCTCGGGGTTCGACCGGTGCCACAGGAACCGCTTGTCGGGGTTGTCGACGCGAAGGAACGACGCGTGACGTGCTGCACTCTCCACCCCCGATGTCTGTGACGTCCCGTTACCGGAACAACCTCGGGAAACTGGGCGGACATCGAGGAGCGCGTCAAGATCACATCCCGGTGGCGGTGGGGTCAGGCAGTTGCGGCGACCCGCCCGGAACCACGCCGGTTGCGGGCGGTGCCGATCACGCGGCAGATCATGTAGATGACGAACGCGATCGTCGTGATGAACGCCGAGACCGGCACGCCCGGCGCCAGTGCGAGCAGGATGCCGCCGACCGCCGAGATCTCCGCGAAGACCACAGACAGCACCGTGGCGGCGAGCGGACCGTTGACCACCCGGGCCGCCGCGGCGGCCGGGGTGATGAGCAGTGCCATCACCAGCAGCGCGCCGACGATCTGCACACCGAGTGCGGCGGTGACACCGACGAGCACCGCGAACACGATCGACAATGCGCGCACCGGGACGCCGCGTGCAGCCGCGACCTCCGGGTCGGTGCTGGCGAACAGTAGTGGACGGTAGATCACCAGCAGCGTGAGGATCACAACGGCAGCGCACGCGGCGAGCAGGGCGATGCCGGTACCGCCGGGCGCCACGATCTGACCGGTGAGCAGCGAGAAGGCGGCACCGGTGCGTCCGTCGTAGGCCCACAGCAGCAGGACGGCGAGACCGAGACCGAAGGCCATCACCACGCCGATGACGGAGTCGCGCTCTCGGGCACGTGTCCCCAGGACCCCGAAGAGGATCGCGGCGATCACGGCGCCCGCGACCGCACCGATCCCGACGGAGACCCCGATGATGAGCGCCGCCGCGGCACCGGTGAGCGACAGTTCGGAGGTGCCGTGGACGGAGAACGCCATCTGACGGCTGATGATCAGCGGGCCGATCACGCCGGCGAGCAGACCGAGGATCGCACCGGCGACGAGCGCCTGCTGCACGAAGTCGTACTGCAGGAGTTCGACGGTGGTCTCCACGTCGAACATCCGCCCGAGGGCGTCGGTGAACTTGCTGCTCATTCGTGATCCTCGTGATCGTGGTGGACGCCTTCCCCGGGGCGCAGTCCGCCGGCGCTGCCGAGCGCGTCGATGGCGTCGCCGGTGCCGACCACGATCAGGCGGCCGCGCATCTCGAGCACCTCGACGTCGGTGCGGTAGAGCTCGGAGAGCACCTGCGAGGTCATCACCTCGGCGGGGGTGCCGATGCGGAACTGGCCGTCGACGAGGTACAGCACGCGATCCACCAGCGGCAGGATCGGATTGATCTCGTGGGTGACGAACAGGACGGAGGTGTCGTGGTCGCGGCGGCGCCGGTCGATGAGCGCCGACACCAGGTGCTGGTTGGCGAGATCGAGACTGAGCAGCGGCTCGTCGCACAGGAGTACGCGCGGATCTCCCACGAGCGCCTGCGCGATGCGCAGCCGCTGCTGCTCACCACCGGAGAGCGTGCCGATCGGGGCTCCGGCATAGGTCTCTGCGCCGACCTGGATGATCGCGTCGTCGACCGCGACGCGGCGCTGCCGGCGCGTGCGCAGGCCGGTGCCCCAGCGATGTCCGTCCATGCCGAGGCCCACGAGATCGCGTCCCCGCAGCGGGACGCCCTCGTCGAGGGACTTCTGCTGCGGCACGTATCCGACGTGCGAGTTCCCGGTCCGGACGGGCTGCCCGGCGATCGTCGCGGTTCCGGAGGTGAGCGGGAGTTGACCGAGCAGCACCTTGAGCAGCGACGTCTTTCCGGCACCGTTCGGTCCGAGCACCGCCAGGAACTCGCCGGGTTCGACGACGAGGTCGAGTGCGTCCCAGAGGACCCGATCGCCGAATGCCAGCCGGGCATCGCGGAGTTCGACGGTGGGCGTGCGGTCGGATGGAGGAGGTGTCACCGGAGTCCGTGTTCTCGATCGGATGGTCAGGAGGCGGTCTCGAGCGCGGCGGCGAGGGTCTCGGCGGTCCGGGCCTGCCACTGAATGTAGTCGACACCTGCGGGCAGGGTTTCGAAAACCTCGACCACGGGGACGCCCGACGACTCTGCTGCCGTGCGCATCTCGCGGCTGATCCGGTCCTCGGTCTGCGGGTTGTAGAGCAGGACGCGAACCTGCTTGTCGACCAACAACTGCCGTGTGGCTGCGATCGCCGCCGGGGACGGATCGGTGCCGTTCTCGATGGCGTCGGTGAAGTCCGGGGGAGTGACGTCGTCGAGCGTCGCGGCCGAGACGAGGTAGTGGCCGATGGTCTCGGTCTGGGCGACGGGTGCGTCGCCGTGCGCGTCGGCGAGCTTGTCGACGACATCCGCGACGTAGTGCAGGTTCTCGTGGAAGGCCGCGGCGTTGGCCTCGTAGACGGCAGCACCGTCGGGGTCGAGTTCGGCGAGCTGTTCGGCGACGGCGTGCGCGACGGCGTCGGCGGTCGCGAGATCGTACCAGACGTGCTCGTTGATGCCGCCGTGGTCGTGACCCTCGTGCGAGTGCCCGTCGCCGGCGACATCGGCGTCGGACACCTCACTGCTCTCGTGCGAGTGGTCCTCGGAAACGGTTGTCTCCGAGCTGCTCTCGATGGCGTCGTCGGTGCCGTCCTCGTCGCCGTGATCGTGTCCGGCGTGCAGGTCCGAGTACGCGCCGGATTCGAACAGGGCGAAGGCCTCCACGACCGCAGGCTTGTCCCCGGTGGCGCCGAGGATGTCATCGACGAAGTGGTCGTAGCCACCGCCGTTGTAGACGACGAGCGAGGCGTCGGAGATCGCCGCGGCGTCGAGGGGGCTGGCCTCGTAGGAGTGCGGGTCGGCGCTCGGTTCGGTGATGAGCGAGCGGACCTCGATGCGATCTCCGGCCACGGCCTGCGCGATCGACCCCCACACGTTCGTGGAGGCGACGACGCTGATCTCGTCGTCGTCGGCGCCGGAGGTATCGGTACCGCACGCGGCAAGGACGGTCGCGCAGGCTACGGCGGCGGCTGCGAGGGCCGTGCGGGAGGACAGTCGCACAGTTCTTCTCCTGAGGATCGGCGGTCTTCGACGAACGGGGTCCGGAACGACCGAGCGACCGACCCAAACGTTATTGGTAACCGTTACCGTTCCACTTTAGCGGACGACGCGGAGCCCTCCTACCATCCCTGGGTGGTCGTGACCACGGACACAGGGCTACGGTCCTCTCATGTCCAGGTCTCGTCAGCCGCGCCGACAGGCGACCCTGGCGTCGATTGCCGCCGAGTTGAAGATCTCCCGCACCACGGTCTCGAATGCGTACAACCGCCCCGACCAGTTGTCCGCCGAGCTACGCGAACGTGTCCTCGAAGTCGCCAAACGACGCGGATATGCAGGCCCGGATCCGATGGCGCGGTCGCTGCGCACCCGCAAGGCAGGAGCCGTGGGGGTCCTGCTCACCGAAGCGTTGAGCTATTCCTTCCGGGATCCCGCCGCCATGAGTTTCCTGTCGGGACTGTCCGAGGCCTGCGAAGCGGCCGGACAGGGACTGCTGCTCATCCCCGCCGGACCGGGCCGGACCGACGACGAGGCCGCACAGGTCGTGCACCGCTCGTCCGTCGACGGGTTCGTCGTCTACTCGGTCCCCGCCGAGGACCCCTACCTCGCGGCCGTGCTCGAACGGCACCTCCCGGTCGTCGCGTGCGACCAGCCGCGCGGTCTCGAGAACACCCCGGTGGTGGGCATCGACGACCGGCGGGCGATGCGCGATCTCGCCGCCCACCTCATCGAACTCGGCCACCGGCAGATCGGCATGTTGTCGATGCGCCTCGGCCGCGAACGGCACGACGGGGTCGTCGACCTGTCGACCCTCGAATCCGGCGCCTTCCACGTGCAGCGCGAACGCATCCGCGGCGTCCAGGACGCCATGAGCGCCGCAGGTCTGGCCCCCGGATCGCTCACCGTCGTCGAGCGCTACACCCACACCGCGGAGGACGGCCTGTCCGCCGCGGCGCAGATCATGCGCGTCAACCCGCGGATCACCGCGCTCGTGTGCACCACCGACGTGCTCGCGCTCGGCGCTCTCGCCTGGGCCAATCAGATGGGCCTCGACGTGCCCGGGCACCTGTCGATCACCGGTTTCGACGGCATCGACGAAGCGATCCGCGAAGGTCTCACGACCGTGCGGCAACCGCAGAAGGACAAGGGACGGCGCGCCGGCGAACTGCTCCTCGCCGCTCCCTCGCACTCCGGTGTGCCCGCGCTCGAGACCCTGGGGACCCAGCTGTGGTTCGGTGCCAGCTCGGGTCGGGTCGAGAGCGAGTGGTACGCCGAGTGACCGAGCGGTCCCGGCTGGGACCGTAGCTCAGCGGTCCCGGTCGCCCATGGCCTTCGCGCCCGACAGCAGCTGCGCACAGCGCAGCAGACCGATGTGGCTGTACGCCTGCGGGTGGTTGCCCAGCGCACGCTCCGCGACGGGGTCGTACTCCTCGCTGAGCAGGCCGGTCGGTCCGGCCGCCGCGACCAGCTGCGCGAACAGTGCTTCGGCGTCGTTGCGCTGCCCGACCAGCAGGTAGGCCGCGACCAGCCATGCCGCGCACAGGTGGAAGCCACCTTCGGCGCCTGGCAGGCCGTCGTCGCTGTGGTAGCGGTAGACGGTCGCGCCGCTGCGCAACTCCCGTTCGGTGGCCTGCACGGTCGCCCGGAACCGCTCGTCCTGCGGGTCGACGAGTCCGGTGAGGCCGATGAACAGGGTGGCCGCGTCGAGATCGGTGCCGTCGTAGGCCGAGGTGAACGACTGGACCTCGTCGTTCCAGCCCTTCTCGGTGACCTCCTCGGCGATTTCGTCGCGCAGCGCCGCCCATCCCTCGCCGGCGGTCCGGCCGAACTTCTCGGCGAGCGTCAGCGCCCGGTCGACGGTCAGCCACCCCATGACCTTCGAGTACACGTGGTGGCGGGGCGCGTGGCGGATTTCCCAGATGCCGTGGTCCGGCTCGAACCAGCGCCGTTCGACCGCGGTGACCATCGAGCAGACGAGTTCCCAGTCGCGGTCCGTGAGAGCCCGGTCGTGGGGCACGCCGAGTGCCTCGCGGCTGTGCGCGAGATCGGAGATCAGGTCGACGATCGGGCCGAAGACGTCGAGCTGCACCTGCTGGTTCGCCGCGTTGCCGACCCGCACGGGCCGCGAACCGGCGTATCCGGGAAGAGAGTCGATCACGGCCTCGGGCGGGAGCGGTCCGCCGGCGAGTGTGTACAGCGGGTGCAGGCGTTCGGGGCCGGGCACCGTCTCGAGGACGCGGTGGACCCAGTCGAGATAGTTCTCGGCCTCCCCGAGCGATCCGACCCGCACGAGCGCCTGCGCCGTGAGCGCGGCGTCGCGCAGCCAGCAGTAGCGGTAGTCCCAGTTGCGGACACCGCCGATCTCCTCGGGGAGCGAGGTGGTCGCTGCGGCGAGGATCGATCCCGTCGGTCCGTGGACCAGTCCGCGCAGGGTGAGCGCCGAACGCTTCATGAGATCGGGCTTGAGCGGCGGCAGCTCGAGGCGGGACGCCCACGTGTGCCAGTAGGCCTCGGACTGTGCCCGGCGCTCGACCTCCGGCGCAGGGTGCTCGTCGAGATCATCGGTGCCACAACGGAATTCGAGGATGATGTCGTTCTCGGTGGGATCGACCACGGCGTGGGCCGTCTGGTGCACCCCGTCGGTCGTGATGTCCCACCGCACACCGGGGGAGCGAAGGACGTAGGGCTCGTTGAAGCCCATCACGCGGATGCCGTCGTCCTCGACCTCGAGGGTGACCTGGCCCTGCCCGAACTCCGGTCGCGGCGCGAAGGTCACCACCGCGCTCGCGCGCCCGGTGATCACGCGGGTCAGGTCGGTGCGACCGGCCTCGACATCGTGCGGGAGGTAGTCGATCACCGCGAGCGACGCCCACCGGGTCACCACCGTCATCGTCGAGTCGACGTAGCGCTGGCTGAGAGGCAGTGCCTGGCGGGTCGGACCGACGGTGAAATGACCCGCGGCGTCGCCGCCGAGGAGGTGGGCGAACACCGCCGCGGAATCGGGTTCGGGGTGGCACAGCCAGGTGATCGTGCCGTCGGGGGTCACGAGCGCCTTCGAGCGGGGGCTCGCGAGCATCGTCAGACGTTCGATCGGCGCGACATGGGCACCGGACAGCCACGTGCGACGTTCCTCGAGCAGGAACGCGAGCGCAGCGATGACCTCTTCGCTGGTGCGGACGCGGTACTCGGCGGCGGTGTCGCCGTCGCCGATCTTCACGCCGACGTCCGGGCCCTGCAGTGAGCGGAAGGCCTTCTCGTCGGTCACGTCGTCGCCGAAGAAGACCGCTGCGGTGGAGGCCTCCTGGTGCCGGATGACGTCGAGTGCCTTGCCCTTGTCGGTGGGCACCACGGACAGTTCGATCACGGCCTTGCCCTCGGTGACCTGCACACCGGGACGGAGCGCGAGGTCGTTGCGCACGAGGTCGAGGGCCTGCTCGGCATCGGCGGGGGCGGCGTTGCGCACGTGCAGCGCGGCGCTCGCGGGCTTGGTCTCCACCCGCACACCGGCGAACCGGGATGCCACCGAGTCCAGTCCCTCGACGATCGAGACGAGGAGGTCCCTGGCGTCGGGATCGATCTCGTGCACGAATCCGATGTCGAACTCGGAGCCGTGGCTGCCGACGAGTTTGACCTCGACCGGCAAACGCGACAGAGCGGCGAGATCCTTGAGAGCGCGTCCCGAGATGACGGCAGCGGCCGTCGACGGCAGAGCGGCGAGGCCCCGCAGCGCCCGCACCGCATCGTCGTGCGGGTAGGCCTTCTCGGGGTCGCTCACGATAGGGGAGATGGTGCCGTCGTAGTCGGTTGCCACGAGCAGACGAGGCGTCCGCGCGACAGCCACCAGAGCACGTCGAAGGTCAATCGGAAGATCGTGGGCACTCACCTGATCCACGTTAGGTCAGAGTGGGGCACGAATCCGACCCGGTGTGCATTCCGACCACGTGTTTCCGGTTACAGGAAGCGGCGGATCGGACGTCGGGCTTGCGGCGCGAGTACCGTCATGCTTCCGACGCGACCGTCTTCGGTGCTCGTGAGCCGTCGCCGAGCAGCAGATCCACGGTCAGTTCGAGCCGACGGGCGACATCGGTGGCCGACGAACGGCGCGTGAGCCACGCGACGAGATTCGACAGCCATACGTCGCTGATGACGCGTGCGATGGCGAGTTCTTCCTCGGTGGGTTCGCCGTCGTTCATGGCTCGCGCGAACAAGCGGTCCATGAGGATGCCCACCTGGTCGACCTCGGCGGCGGCGGAGGCGTCGGCGAACATGAACGCCCGCGTCATGGCCTCGGTGAGCAGGGGATCGCGCTGCATGGCCTTGGTGATCAGACTCAGGATGAGGTGCATGCGCTCGAGCGGGCTGTGGCCCGGGGGGATCCGGCCCTTGCCCTCGATGCGGGCGAATTCACGGCCGAGGGCGGAGACCAGCAGGTGGACCTTGGACGGGAAGTACCGGTAGAGGGTGCCGACCGCGACGTCCGCGCGTTCTGCCACCGCCCGCATCTGCACGGCCTCGTAACCACCCTTCGACGCGAGCGCCAGGGTGGCGTCGAGAATCCGCTTGCGCCGTTCCTTCTGGGCATTGGAACTGAGATCGTCCTCGGTGAGGGCGGTCAGAGTTCCGTGTCCGTTGGCACGGGAGCGGGACGGGGTGGCCATAGATTCGTTTCCTCACGCCTTGACTCTGAATCGGTGTCATATTAGAACACGTTCTAGCAATGATGTCATTCGGAAGGGCGGAAACCGCTGTGAGTATCGCCACGACCGAGGAGCAGCGGGCCGTCCAGGCGTCTGTCCATGCCTGGTCACGTGCCGTAGACCCCATGTCGACGATACGTCGCACAGGCGACGCGACGTGGCGTGACGGCTGGTCCTCCCTCGCAGAACTCGGAATCTTCGGCGTCGCCGTCCCGGAGGAGGCGGGTGGCCTCGGCGCGACTGCTGTGGATCTGGCCGTCATGCTCGAGCAGGCCGCTCACGAACTCGCGCCGGGCCCGGTCCTGACGACCGCCGTGGCGGCCCTCGTGTTCGGCAGTGCCGGTGAGACCGTCGCCAAGACGACGGAGCGGCTCGCCGAGGGGGAGGTCCCCACCGCGCTCGCGCTCGATTCGACCGTGACCGCGGAGGCGGCGGGCGACGGCGTCGTGCTGCGCGGTGAGGCCGGACCGGCCGTGGGTGCCGAAGCCGGGAGCGCCGTGCTCGTGCGTCTCGAAGGCGATTCGGCCGTGGAGCGCTGGGCGCTCGTCGAACCCGACGATCCGGGTCTGCACATCGAGCCGCTCGAGACCATCGACGCCTCCCGCGCGGTGGCCCGCGTCCGCCTCGACGGCGCGACGGTCCCGGCCGACCGGGTCGCGACCGTCCCGGCCGGCTTCGTGCGCGACCTCACCGCCGGTCTCGCCGCCGCGGAGCTGGCCGGTCTCGCCGGTTGGGCGCTGACCACCGCCGTCGAGTACGCGAAGATCCGCGAGCAGTTCGGGAAACCGATCGGTTCGTTCCAGGCCGTCAAGCACATCTGTGCCGAAATGCTCTGCCGCACCGAGAAGATCCGGGCCGTGGCGTGGGACGCCGCGGTCACCGTCGACGCGCAGCCCGACGAACTGCCGATCGCGGCGGCTGCCGCCGCGGCGGTCGCACTCGACGCTGCGGTGCAGACCGTCAAGGACGCGATCCAGGTGCTCGGCGGCATCGGGTTCACGTGGGAACACGACGCGCACTTCTATCTTCGCCGCGCGGTCGCGACCCGCCAGGTGCTCGGCGGTTCCACCGCGTGGCGATCGCGGCTGACGACCCTGGTCCGCGACGGTGCGCGCCGTCACCTCGGTATCGACCTGTCCGATCACGAGGAGGAACGCGCACGGATCCGCGCGGAGGTCGAGAAGATCACGGCCGCACCCGAATCCGAGCGCCGTGTCGCCCTCGCCGAGTCGGGTCTGCTCGCGCCGCACTGGCCGCCGCCCTACGGTCGCGGAGCCGGCGCCGCCGAACAGCTCGTCGTCCAGGAGGAGCTCACCGCCGCCGGTATCGAACGTCCCGACCTCGTGATCGGCTGGTGGGCGGTTCCGACGGTCCTCGAACACGGAACACCCGAACAGATCGAGCGTTTCGTCATGCCTACCCTGCGCGGCGACGTGGTGTGGTGTCAGTTGTTCTCCGAACCCGGTGCCGGCTCGGACCTCGCGGCGCTGCGCACGAGCGCCGAGAAGGTCGACGGCGGATGGGTGTTGCGCGGACAGAAGGTGTGGACCTCGCTCGCGCAGCAGGCGGACTGGGCGATCTGTCTGGCCCGCACCGACCGTGACGTCCCCAAGCACAAGGGCATCACCTATTTCCTCGTCGACATGAAGTCGGCGGGCATCACGATCTCGCCGTTGCGCGAGATCACCGGCGACGCGTTGTTCAACGAGGTCTTCCTCGACTCGGTCTTCGTGCCGGACGACTGTGTGGTCGGCAATCTCGGCGACGGCTGGAAGCTGGCCCGCACGACCCTCGCCAACGAGCGCGTCGCCATGGGCGGCAAGTCGTCGCTGGGGCCGCGCATCGAGGAACTGCTCGAACTGTCGACCCCCGGCGATCCCGTCGCCGAGGACCGCATCGCGACACAGATCGGGGAGGCGACGGTCGGTTCGCTCCTGGATCTGCGGGCGACCCTCGCGCAGCTCGAAGGTCAGGATCCGGGCGCCGCGTCCAGCGTCCGCAAGCTCATCGGTGTGCGGCAGCGGCAGGACACCGCCGAGCTCGCCATGGATCTCGCGGGCGAGGCCGGCTGGGTGGAAGGTTCGCTCACCCGGGAGTTCCTCAACACCCGGTGCCTGACGATCGCCGGGGGAACCGAGCAGATCCTGCTCACCGTGGCGGCCGAGCGCCTCCTGGGCCTGCCGCGCGGCTGAGCGGTCCTTCCGCGGGGCGCCCGGGAGTGCTACAACTAGAACACGTTCTATTCGAAGGTGGGTGACGGTGGACTTCGCACGTGACGAGACACAGGAGGAGATCGCCGGTGTGGCGGCCGGTCTCCTGAAACGCGGCCTCACCGACGACGCGTTGTGGGCCGCGCTGGCCGACGCCGACCTGCTCTCGCTCGCCCTGCCGGAGCGTCTCGGCGGATCGGGCCTCGGACTCGGCGAAGTCGCCACCGTACTCACCGAGATCGGACGCGGAGCCGCGCAGACCCCGGCGCTGGCCACCCTCGGCCTGGGCGTCCTGCCGATCCTTGCGCTCGCCTCCGAACAGCAGCAGGACGACCTGCTCGCCGGTGTCGCCGAAGGAGCCGTGCTCACGGCCGCGCTCGGCGAACCGGGGCGCGCCTTCCCGGAGCGGCCGGCCGCCACGGCGGTCGCCACCGACGGGGGCCACGCGGTCACCGGTTCGTTCGTCGCCGTGCCCTACGCCGACCGGGCACGCATCGCGCTGCTGCCCACCGACGCGGGCGTGGTCGCGGTGGCTCCCGATGCTGCGGGTGTGACCCTGCGTCCGAGTCCCACCTCGACCGGCTCTCCCGAGTTCTCGGTGCGCGCCGACGGCGCCGTAGGAGTCCTGCTCGCCGGATCCGGAACCGACGCCGTGGCGACGCTCCACCGGATCGCGCTCGCCGCCGTGGCGGCCTTCGCCGACGGACTGCTCTCCGGAGCAACCGAACTCACGGCGAAGCACGTCAGCGAACGACACCAGTTCGGCAAGCCGCTCGCGACCTTCCAGGCCGTCGCACAGCAGATCGCCGACGTGTACGTCACCGCCCGCACCCTGCACGTCGCGGCGCTGTCGTCGGTCTGGCGTCTGGCCGAAGGTCTCGACGCCGCGGACGATCTCGACGTCACCGCCTACTGGATCGCCGCCGAACTGCCGCCGGCCATGCGGGTGCTGCACCACCTGCACGGCGGCGTGGGTGTGGACGAGACCTATCCGCTGCACAAGTACTCGTCGACCGCCAAGGACCTCGCCCGGTTGCTCGGCGGCGCCTCGTTCCGACTCGACCTCGTGGGGGCCCGGTGTTCATCGATCTGACCGACGACCAGCGCGCACTGCAGGCCGAACTGCGGCGCTACTTCAGCAGCCTCGTCTCACCCGAGGAGGCCGCGATCATGTGCACGGAGCGGCACGGCCCCACCTACCGCGAGGTCGTGCGTCGCATGGGCAAGGACGGCTGGCTCGGCGTCGGCTGGCCCGTCGAATTCGGCGGCCGCGGCTTCGGCGACGTGGAGCAGCAGATCTTCGCGAACGAGGCCGTCCGCGCCGACGTCCCGCTGCCGAGCGTCACCCTGCAGACCGTCGGCCCGACCCTGCAGGTCTACGGCACCGACGAGCAGAAGCGGAAGTTCCTGCCCGCCATCCTCGCCGGCGAGGTGCACTTCGCGATCGGCTACTCCGAACCCGAGGCCGGTACCGACCTCGCGGCCCTGCGCACCACCGCGGTCCGGGACGGCGACCACTACATCGTCAACGGGCAGAAGATCTTCACGACCGGTGGGCACGACGCCGACTACATCTGGCTCGCCGTCCGCACCGGCCCCGCCGACTCGCGTCACCGCGGCATCTCCGTCCTCATCGTCGACACCAAGGATCCCGGCTTCAGCTGGACCCCGATCATCACGTGCGACGGCGCCCACCACGTCAACGCCACCTACTACAGCGACGTGCGCGTTCCCGTCGAGATGCTCGTCGGCGAGGAGAACAAGGGCTGGAAGCTCATCACCACCCAGCTCAACCACGAACGCGTCATGCTCGGCCCGGCCGGTCGCGTCGCCGGCATCTACGACCGGCTCGTCGAGTGGGTCCGCGCCCACGAACTCCAGGACCGCCCCGAGGTGCGACGCGCACTCGGCGAGATCCACGCGACCTGGCGGCTCAACGAACTGCTCAACTGGCAGGTCGCGGCGAGCAGCAACGACGCCGTCGACATCGCAGATGCCTCGGCGACCAAGGTGTTCGCCACCGAACGGAT
Source organism: Rhodococcus sp. S3 (assembly GCF_058211795.1). Lineage (NCBI taxonomy): Bacteria > Bacillati > Actinomycetota > Actinomycetes > Mycobacteriales > Nocardiaceae > Rhodococcus > Rhodococcus sp. S3. The sequence continues at coordinate 523,515 of NZ_CM177074.1, forward strand.
CCAGCGCGTCGGTCGCCTCGCCGAGGAGATCGTCGGCGCCTTCGGCGATCCGGCCGCCGACGACACCGCCGATCTGCTCCGCTGGCTCGACATGATGGCCAAACGCAATGTCGTCATCACCTTCGGTGGTGGCGTCAACGAGGTGATGCGCGAACTGATCGCCACCGCCGGTCTGGGCATGCCGCGGGTCCCGCGTTGACACAGGAGAATTCGGTGATACAGAAGAATTCGGTGATACGAGACGTTCCGGGGAGGACCCCCGAGGAGATCCTGCAGGCTGCCGAGAAGGTACGCGGCGACGGCCCGTCCGCGCCGCGGCCCGGCCGCGATCCGGTGAACATGCCGATGATCCGCAACTGGCTCGAGGCGATCGGCGACGACAACCCGATCTACACCGACGAGACCGCGGCGATCACCGCCGGTCACGGTGGTCTCGTGGCCCCGCCCGCGATGGCGCAGGTGTGGACGATGCGCGGCCTCGGCGCCGAACGCGAGAAGGACGACCCGCTCGGCCGGATGACGCAGATCCTCGACGACGCCGGCTACACCTCGGTGGTCGCCACCAACTGCGACCAGATCTACCACCGCTACCTGCGCCACGGCGAACAGGTGACGATCGAGTCCACCCTCGAGGACGTCGTCGGCCCGAAGCGGACCGGACTCGGGGAAGGCTGGTTCTTCACCACCCGCAACCTGTGGAAGGTCGGCGACGAGGTCGTCGCCGAGATGCTCTTCCGCATCCTCAAGTTCGCACCGCCGTCGAAGGACGAGAACGCGGAGACACCGCAGGACCGGCCCGCACCCGCGGTTCCAGACGATCTCGACCCCACGCGGATGCTGCGCCCGTCCGTCTCCCACGACACGCAGTTCTTCTGGGACGGCGTGGCCGCCCACGAGCTGCGCATCCAGCGACGCCCCGACGGCACTCTGCAGCACCCACCCGTCCCGGCGCTCTGGCTCGACAAGACGAAGACCACCGACTACGTCGTGTCCTCCGGTCGCGGAACGGTGTTCAGTTTCGTCGTCCACCACGCGCCCAGGGTGCCGGGGCGGCAGGTGCCCTTCGTCGTCGCACTCGTCGAACTCGACGAGGGTGTCCGGATGCTCGGTGAACTCCGCGACGTCGATCCTGGGCAGGTACGTATCGGGATGCCGGTCGAGGTCACCTTCCTCGATTTCCCCGGCGACGACGAGACCGGCGGGCAGCCGTGGACGCTGTACGCCTGGAAGCCGATCGAGGAGGACGTGTGAGCACCCCGACCGTCACGACGGGCGAGAGCCTGCCTTCCCTCGAGATCCACGCCGATCCCACCTTCATCGTGTCGACGGCCCTGGCCACACGCGACTTCCAGGACGTGCACCACGACCGCGACAAGGCGCAGCAGCGCGGATCGAAGGACATCTTCGTCAACATCCTCACCGACACCGGACTCGTGCAGCGCTACGTCACCGACTGGGCCGGCCCCCGCGCGGTGGTGAAGTCGATCTCGCTGAGACTGGGTGTGCCCTGGTACGCCTACGACACCCTGACCCTCTCGGGCACCGTTGCGTCCGTCGAGAACGGACTGGTCACCGTCGACATCGCCGGCACCAACAGCCTGGGCAAACACATCACGGCCACAGCCACTTTCGTGATCGGAGGCACCGCATGAGCAGCCTGTCGGGTGCAGCGGCGATCGTCGGCATCGGCGCGACCGACTTCTCGAAGGACTCCGGCCGCAGCGAACTCCGCCTCGCGGCCGAAGCGGTGCGCGCCGCCCTCGACGACGCGGGACTGACCCCGGCCGACGTCGACGGCCTCGTCTCGTTCACGATGGACACCAACACCGAAGTGGCCGTGGCCCGTTCGGTGGGCATCCCGCGCCTGAAGTTCTTCTCCCGCATCCACTACGGCGGCGGTGCGGCGTGCGCGACGGTGCAGCAGGCGGCGATGGCCGTCGCGACCGGCGTGGCCGACGTGGTGGTCGCGTACCGGGCATTCAACGAGCGGTCCGGCGCGCGGTACGGACAGGTCAACACCGCCCTTGCCGCGCAGGTGAACTCGTCGGGCACCGACAACGCGTTCTCCTACCCGCACGGGCTGAGCACACCGGCCTCGTTCGTCGCGATGGTCGCGCAACGCTACATGCACGTCTCCGGGGCGACGAGCGCCGACTTCGGCGCCGTGGCGGTCGCCGATCGGGCCCACGCCGCGACCAACCCGAAGGCGTTCTTCCACGGCAAGCCGATCACGCTCGAGGACCACCAGAACTCGCGATGGATCGCCGAGCCACTGCACCTGCTCGACTGCTGCCAGGAATCGGACGGCGGCGTCGCCATCGTCGTCACCAGCGCCGAGCGGGCGAAGGACCTGAAGCAGACCCCGGCGGTCATCGCGGCCGCCGCGCAGGGGAGCGGCCCCGACCAGTACATCATGACCAGCTACTACCGCGACGGGCTCACAGGCCTGCCGGAGATGGGCATCGTCGGCGACCAACTGTGGGAGCAGGCGGGCATCGGACCGCAGGACATCGCCACGGCCGTGCTCTACGACCACTTCACCCCGTACGTGCTCATGCAGCTCGAAGAACTCGGATTCTGCGAACGCGGAGAGGCCAAGGACTTCGTCGCCGACGGCATCCAGGTGGGCGGGAGATTGCCGATCAACACCCACGGCGGTCAGCTCGGCGAGGCCTACATCCACGGCATGAACGGCATCGCCGAGGGCGTCCGGCAGATCCGCGGCACGGCCGTCAACCAGGTCGACGATGTCGACCACGTCCTGGTCACAGCAGGAACAGGAGTTCCGACCTCGGGTCTGGTGCTGTCGCGGTCCTGACACCGTTTCCCTCCCACCGACGGGCGGGCCCGCCTACGATGAGAGCTCACATTCCGGTGGGATCCCTGTGGGAGGACCCGTGTCGGTCACGGACGGACATGTCGTGCATCCGACCCGCGAACAGCGGGTCCAGAACGGTCTCGCCGCTCGGAGGGTCACTCCCGTCGAGTCGCTCGCCGAGCTCGGAAAGTCGTCCCGGGATCCGATCGCCCTGCTCGAGAGTCAGGCGCAGACCCGCGTTCCGCAGCTCGTCCCGGTGCGTTTCGGCCGCATGGCGACATCGGCCTTCGCGTTCTACCGCGGCGCCGCGCTGGTGATGGCCGACGATCTGTCGCGCACACCGAACAGCGGTCTGCACACCCAACTGTGCGGCGACGCCCACGCGAGCAATTTCGGTCTGTTCGCTACCCCCGAACGCAGAACGGCCTTCGACGTCAACGACTTCGACGAGACCTATCCGGGACCGTTCGAATGGGACGTCAAGCGTCTGGTCGCGAGTCTCGAGATCGCCGGTCGCGACAACGGGTTCACCGCGAAGGAACGCCGGAAGATCACCCGCGCATGTGCGGCGGAGTACCGCGAAACCATGTGCAGACAGGCGCAACTCGGGAACATGGCGGTGCGCTACGCGCATCTCGATCCCACCACCGAGATGGCGGAGCTCGGCGACAAGCTGACCACCCGGATGGAGAAGCGCACCCGCAAAGCGCTCGAAAAGGCCTCACGGCGCGACAGTCTCCAGGCCCTGGAGAAACTCACCACCGTCGCCGACGGCCGCCGCCGGATCATCATCGACCCGCCGCTCGTCGTGCCCGTCGAAGAGGTCTTCGCCGACCTCGACGCCGAAGCGATCTACGACGAACTGCACGACCGCGTCCGCTCGTACCGGGCGACGCTGCAGTGGGACCGCCGGGTCCTCCTCGAACAGTTCGAACTGGTCCAGGCCGCGCGGAAGGTCGTCGGAGTGGGCAGCGTCGGCACGCGGGCGTGGATCCTCCTGCTGCGGGGTGCGGACGACGACGATCCGTTGTTCCTCCAGGCGAAGGAGGCCCAGCGGTCGGTGCTGTCGTACTACGTCGACGGTCCGACCTTCCGGAACGAGGGCGAACGCGTCGTCGACGGTCAGCGGCTGATGCAGTCCGCGAGCGACATCTTCCTCGGCTGGCAGCAGGGTGCCGGAGCCGACGGCGTGAACCGGGACTTCTACATACGCCAACTCCGCGACGGCAAGGGTTCGGCGGTGATCGAGGAGATGGTGCCCAAGGGCATGAAACTCTACGGCCGACTCTGCGGCCGGGTCCTCGCCTATGCCCACGCCCGGGCCGGCGACCGGATCGCGCTGGCTGCCTATCTCGGCACCGACGAGGAGTTCGACGAGGCGCTCTCGTCGTTCGCGGTGTCCTACGCCGACCGCAACGAACGCGACCTGCAGGCGCTGCACGAGGCCGTCGAGCAGGGACGAGTGAAGGCCCGGACCGGACTCTGATCTTCGTCTGGTTCCCGGACACGTCCGCTGTCCGGGACTTACTCACCTGTCCTCTCTCCCGGCGCGGTACAAAGGAGGCGATCACGCGCCGACGGAAGGACGTCATGATGGGTTTCGAGGGCAGGGTCGCATTCGTGACGGGAGCGGCGCGAGGCCAAGGACGCTCGCACGCCGTCGCATTCGCCGAAGCAGGGGCCGACGTGGTCGTCTGCGACCGGTGCTCCGACTCACCGGTGGTGGGATATCCGCTGGCGACCGAGGAGGACCTGGCGGAGACGGTGCGACTCGTCGAGGCGACCGGTCGCCGGGTCGTCTCGGCGACACTCGACACCGCCGACCGTCCGGCGATGGACGCTCTGGTTGCCCGTGCTCACGCCGAACTCGGGCGGATCGACATCGCGGTCGCCAATGCCGGGGTGTCGGTGGCGGCACCGGTGCACCGGATGCCGCAACAGATGTGGGACGAAGCGATCTCGTCCAATCTCACCGGGGTGTTCAACACCGTCGCCGCGGTCGCGCCCGGGATGATCGAGCGTGACTACGGTCGCATCGTCACGGTGTCGTCGATGCTCGGCCGAGCGGGCAACACCAACATGGCCGCATATGCGGCGTCGAAATGGGGCGTGATCGGCCTGACGAAGAGCGCGGCCCTGGACCTCGCGCAGAACGGCATCACCGTCAACGCCGTCGCCCCGGGCAACATCTCCACGCCGATGATCCACAACGACGCGCTCTACGGGATGTTGCGGCCCGACCTCGAAGAGCCGACCGCCGACGATGTGGCCCCGGTGTTCGCCTCCCTGCACGCACAACCGGTGCCGTGGCTCGACCCGGCCGAGATCACCCGTGCGGTCCTGTTCTTCGCCGACGAGGCGTCCGCACACATCTCCGGCACCGTGTTGCCGATCGATGCCGGCAACGCCGCCCGGGTGACGGGCTGAGCGATCCGCCTGACGAAGCGATGAGAAAACCTGTCGAACCGTGTCGGTCTCTTCGTGCACACTGTGCTCACCACCACAGTCAGGGAGAAACTCATGGCCGACGCCATAGTTGCAGAAGGACTGATCAAGACATACGGGCAGGTCAGAGCACTCGACGGGGTCGATCTGCGGGTGCCGGAGGGGACGGTCACCGCGCTGCTCGGTCCCAACGGCGCCGGTAAGACCACCACGGTGCGGGTGCTGACGACACTGCTCGTCCCCGATGCCGGTCGCGCCGAAGTGGCGGGATACGACGTCCTCACCGAGGCGCGGGAGCTTCGTTCCCGGATCGGGGCGTCGGGGCAGTACGCGGCGGTCGACGAATATCTCACGGGGTTCGAGAACCTCGAGATGGTCGGCCGGCTGTACCACCTCGGCGTCAAACGGAGTCGCCTCCGCGCCCGCGAGCTCCTCGAACAGTTCGACCTCGAGGAAGCGGGTGATCGCCCGGTGAAGGGTTATTCGGGCGGTATGCGACGCCGCCTCGATCTCGCCGGTGCGCTCGTCGCCGATCCTCCGGTGTTGTTCCTCGACGAACCCACGACGGGTCTCGATCCGCGGGCGCGCCTCGGGTTGTGGGACGTCATCGACACCCTCGTACAGCGCGGCACGACGCTGTTGCTGACGACGCAGTACATGGACGAGGCCGAACGCCTCGCCGACGACATCGTCGTGATCGATCGGGGCGCGGTCATCGCCCGCGGCACGGCCGACGAGCTCAAGAGCCGCGTCGGTGGCGAACGTATCGAACTCGCCGTGACCGACGCCGACCAGCGAGACCGAGCGGTCCGTGAGCTCGAATCGGTGGCGGCTGGGAAGATCAGGGTCGAGCGCAGCACCGGTCGCATCACCGTGCCGGTCAGCGGCGACTCGGGCGGCGGAACCGACGGGCTCGTGGCGGCGCTGGGGAAGCTGTCGGCCGCGGGCATCCGGGTCTCCGACGTTGCTCTGCGGAAACCGACCCTCGACGACGTGTTCCTCACGCTCACCGGTCGCGGGACGGACGAGAAGGTCGAGGAGGCGGTGTCGTGAACACACTCGAGATGGTCGCATCCGACGGCCTGACCATCGCCAAGCGCAACATGATCAAGATCAAGCGTGTGCCGGATCTGCTGGTCTTCACGACGTTGTCGCCGATCATGTTCGTGCTGTTGTTCGCCTACGTCTTCGGCAGTGCGATCGACGTCCCCGGCATCTCGTACCGGGAGTTCCTCATCGCAGGTATCTTCACCCAGACGGTCATCTTCGGGTCCACCTGGACGGGCCTCGGGATGGTCGAAGACCTGCAGAAGGGCATCATCGACCGGTTCCGATCGCTGCCGATGGCCCCGTCCGCGGTACTCATCGGCCGTACCAGCACCGACGTGCTGATCAACGTGCTCAGCCTCGTGGTGATGTCGTTGACCGGTCTCCTCGTGGGGTGGCGGATCAACACCTCGCTGGGCGAGGCGCTCGCCGGCTACCTGTTGCTGCTGCTGTTCGCCTACGCTCTGTCGTGGGTGATGGCCGTGATCGGCATGTGGATCCGCACACCGGAGGTCTTCAACAACGCGAGTTTCATGGTGATCTTCCCGCTGTCGTTCATCGCCAACACGTTCGTCGACCCGTCGTCGATGCCGACGGTGCTGCGCGTCATCGCCGAGTGGAATCCCATCTCGGCGGTCACGCAGGCGGTCCGCGAACTGTTCGGCAACACCAATCCCATGGTGCCGCCGCCCGACGTGTGGCCCCTGCAGAATCCGGTCCTCGCGTCGCTGATGTGGACAGCGTTGATGCTGATCGTGTTCGTGCCGTTCGCGATCCGCAGGTACCAGAAGGCCGTCAGCCGCTGACGGTCGGCGTCCGGCCGGCGGGCGGGTTCATCCCGGGTAGGGCGCGTACTGGCGCTGACGCAACAGTGTCGCCAGGTGCACGGCGTTGCGGGCGACGGATTCGGTGGTCGAGCGCACCGCTTCGGGGATCTCGTCGAGATCCTTGAAGTCGGTGCCCGACATCGCCTCGCCGTTCCAGTAGGTCGAGCCCTGCGCGGGGATCGAGAAACCGATGTCGTTGAGACTCTGGAACAGGTCGGCGACGATCTTGTGCGCGCCGTCCTCGTTGCCGACGACTGCGGCGATCCCGACCTTGCCCACCATGCGTGGACGGTTCTCGTCATCGGTGTTCGACAGTTCGGCATCGAGCCGCTCGAGGACACGTTGGGCGACGCTCGACATGTGTCCCACCCAGGTCGGTGTGGCGACGAGCAGGATGTCGGCCGAGACGATGCGCTCGACGATCTCCGGCCACTGATCCCCGTCGCCCATGTCGGCTTCGACACCGGGCTTGACGTCGAAGTCGACGACTCGGACGGTTTCGACGCTGACGTCGTGCTTCGACAGTGCGTCGAACACGTGCGCCACCATCTTGTCGGTGCTGGACTCGGCGGGGGACGGCTTGAGCGTGCAGTTCAGGGCCACGGCGTGCAGTGCTGTCATGCGCCCGGGATACCCGAGTTACACCACGACAATCAGCTGCAGCACGACAGTCAGCGACCGCGTGCGGCCGCCCAGCCGTCGATCGCCGCCGAGAACTCGAACGAGGTGGGCAGCAGCGCCATCTGGTCGGCCGGGCCGGGCTGCAGCGGGCCGAGTTCCTCGAGGCTGTGGTTCGCGGTGGTGAAGTGCTCGAACTGCAGGGCGGTGTGGGCGAGGGCGTCCCGCAGCGGCTCGACCTGCGCGCAGCTGATGTTCAGGTCCTTGTCGGAGCAGGTGAGCAGCACCGGGGTGTCGACCGCCAGTTCTGCGGCGAGCTCGGCCGGATCAAGCTTGTCGGACTCGAAGAGGAACTTCGCGTTCACGGGGTTCATGCCGAACTGCGCGAGGATCGGGTGCAGATCGGTGGGGAAGGCCCCGGTCGTCCTCAGCGACTCGACGGCACGCGACAGGTCGGCCCGGACCGCCTCGCCGTCGGGGCCGAGCTGTCCGGAATCCACCACGGCATTCAGCTGGACGGTCAGCAGGTCCAGGTAGCGCATCGGCAGCGGAGCGAGAAGTGCGAAGCCGCTTCCGATACCGCGATCGGCGAGTGCGAGGGCGGTCAGTGCACCCTCGCTGTGTCCGAGGACGAGGATCTCCTCGGGGGAGACTCCGGTGCGTTCGGCGAGCAGACGCACCGCCGCCTCGGCGTGGTCGACCTGCTCGGTGAAGCCGTACTCGCCGATGGTCTCGACCGTGTAGGACCCGAGACCCGTCTCACCGGCCCCGATCTTGTCGAAGCGCAGGCTCGCGATGCCGTGGGCGGCGAGTGCGTCCGCGGTGCGCACCAGGGTGTCGGACGCGAAGCCGGGCTGGTTGCCGTTGCGATCGGTGGGGCCGCTGCCCGGGAGCAGCAGTGCGGCGGCGACCGCGGCTCCGTCCGGGTTGCGGAGGCTGCCGTGGAAGGTGGTGCCGTCGGCCTCGAAGGTCACCGGGGCGTCGGTGCCGTTCGACACGGCGACCGAACCCGTGTCGGGAAGGGCCACTGCGGTTCCCGCGAGTGTCACGCCTCCCGCGAGAACCAGCACGGGCACAGCAGCAGCACCGATCCACCTTCGCACGTTCCGCATGGTGCGAACCCTAGCAAAGGACTGCGCTGTGCCCGTGGTGAGCGACGGTGCCCGTGGGAGCTCAGGGGAGCAGAGTGTCGATGAAGGTGTTGCTGAACACCCGATGCGGATCGAGACGGTTGTAGACCGCGCGAGCCGAATCCCAGTTCTCGTCCGACGGAACACCTTCCCGGTAGGTGTCGGGCAGGCCTTGCGTCAGGATCTGCTCGTCGGTGTACGGCAGGTCGGGACCGAACGCCCAGCCCTTCGACCATTCCGGCCGGAAGGTCGAGTCGCTTCCGTTGTACCGCTGCCGCATCCACTGCTCCATCTCCCGGTAGAAGGCGAACATGCCGGGAGTTCCCGGGACACCGAGAACGTTGAGCCAGATGGCGGTGTCCCATTCCGGGTGGTCGGGACGCGGACGGGTCGACGCGATCGTCGGCGGTCCGGCCGACGGGACGAGGACGTCCTCTGGCTGATCCAGTCCGCAGCAACGGATTTCGACCGGACCGTTGAGTGGGAACTGTCCCAGGCTGCGGTAGTGCTCGATGCGTTCGGAGAACCAGTGCGCGAAGTCGTGGATGACGTTGGCGATGTTGGCGCGGTTCGTGAGGACCGCACCGCCACCCTCGGTCAGGCGCAGCGTGGTCGCCTTGATGTAGAACTGCAGGTCCTTCGACCAGCCCCAGATGTCGGACGCTCCCGTCGCCGCGAGACCGGCCACGGTCACGCCGTAGTAGGTCTGTCCGAAAGCCGGTGCGATCGATGTGTTCCCGGCCGTGATCTGCCCCAGCAGGTCGGTGATCGGTTCGGGCACGTTGTCGGAGAACGGGTAGTTGTACGGGCCGGTCACCTCCCGTGAGCCGGCCGGCTTCTCCGGTGCGAGCGACCACACCTTCATCCACGGACGTTCCGTGAACGGATACCAGATCGCCTCGGCCCGCCCCGCCGAATCGACGAACGACTCGAAGGTCCGTCCCGGCGCGCCGGCGGGCGAGAACAGTTCCTGCCAGGTGATATCGGTGAAGGACTGGCAGCGCATGCGGTAGTTCGGTCCGGCCTGCAGCGTGACGGACGTGATGAACGTCCGGCCGAGATGCGTGAGCAGCGGGGTGATCTCGGGATCGGCGCGGGTGAAGGTACGCAGCGTGTAGGCACTGCCGTCCCACACGACGGCCGTCAGTTCGGTCACGAGGTTGCTCAACGACCCGAAGGTGTGGCCGGGGAGGGTGGATTCACCGTTCGCGGGCAGCGCGGCACCGTGCGCGTTGACGGCGAGTGCTCCGGCGATCGACAGGACGCCGGGCGCAGGAAGATTCGCGAGTCCGAGACCGTGGTCCTGCAGTGCCGTGGTGATGGCGTCGAGCGTCGCGCCGGGACCTGCCGTGACGGTCGCGGGGGAGCCGCCGGAGTTCACCTGGACCCAGTTGAGGTGGAGCATGGTGTCGGCGAGGATCACCCGGTCGACGGGTGCACCGTTGACGATCGTCAGCGGTGTCCAGCCGTGCATGGCCCCGCGCGGACGGATGGTGTATCCGTTCTCGTGTGCCCAGTTCACCAGGCGCACCACGTCGTCGGGGGTGCGAGGCGCGCAGGTCCAGATGGCGTCCAGCATGATCTCCTTCGACCAGTTCTGGTACGCCTGCTGGTAGAGATCGATGCCGCCGGGGAACGCCGGGGGAGTGGGGAGCGTCGAGGCCGCGGACCCGGAGGGGACGGCGTGCACCGGGGTCCATCCACCGAGGGCGGAGACCGCCAGCGCACCGGCGCCGGCCGCGAGGAAGCCGCGCCGCGACAGGCGCGGCGACGAATCACGAAGTGTCATGTTCGAATGTCGCTCTTTCGGGAGGGCGTGGCGATCACGCCACGGTGAGTACCACGTCGGCCAGGGCGGGGGCGAGATCGCGTTCGACGACGGAGGCGGTCACGAGCTTGCGGTCGTCGTCGTTCCACACACGCACCCGGAGGGTCTCGCCGGGGAAGACCACACCGGCGAACCGGGCGCGGAATCCCTTCACGCGCGATGCGTCGGCGTCGAGAAGACCGTCGGTCACCGCCTTGCACACGATGCCGTAGGTGCACAGCCCGTGCAGGATCGGTGCCGGGAAGCCCGCCGCGGATGCGAACTCGGGATCGGAGTGGAGGGGGTTGCGGTCGCCGCACAGTCGGTACAGCAGCGCCTGCTGCGGGAGGGTCGGCACATCGAACTCGGCGTCCGGCTCACGATCGGGATACTCCACCGACTCCGACGGGCCACGCTCGCCGCCGAAACCGCCCTCGCCGCGGGCGAAGATCGACGACCGTGCGGTCCACAGGGGATTGCCGTCGAGATCCTCGGTCACCGATTCCTGCACGACGACCGCGGCCTTGCCCTTGTCCCACACCTCGGCGATGCGGGTGATCGTGCGGCCCTTGCCCGAAGCGGGGATGGGCGCGTGCACGGTCACCTCCTGGCTGCCGTGGACGACCTTGGCGAGATCGATCTCGATCCCGGGGAACGAGACCTTCGGCGGCTCGACCTGGTGGAAGGTCGCGGCGACGGTCGCGAAGGTGGGGAGCACCTGGGGGTCCTTGTCCCGCAGGTAACGCAGTTCGCCCGCGTCGGTGGGATGGGACCCGGCGCCGATGCCGAGGTTGTAGAGCTGGACATCGGTGCTGCTCCACTCGAATTCCTGAGCGGGCAGCTCGGCTCCGACGGCAACCGAGGGATCGATGGGCACAGGCGCTTCCTTTCTACGGCTCGAACGCGGGTCGATCGGGTCACACGGTGTCGGCGGATTCTCGCAGCTCCTCGGCGCGTTCGTCACGCGTGCGGTCCAGGATGTCGAGGGCCGCGAGATAACCGAAGGTCATCGCCGGCCCGATGGTGGCGCCCGGCCCGGCGTAGGTGTGTCCCATGACCGGGGCACTGGCGTTGCCGGCCGCGTACAGGCCGTCGATCACGCTGCCGTCCTCGCGCACCACTCGGCCGTGGACGTCGGTGACGAGCCCGCCCTTGGTGCCGAGATCGCCCGGGACCACCTTGAACGCGTAGAACGGGGCCTTGTCGACCACGCCGAGGCTCGGATTCGGCTTGTTGCGCGGATCCCCGTAGTAGTGGTCGTAGTGGGATTCGCCGCGGCCGAAGTCCTCGTCCTTGCCGGCACGCGCGAAGCCGTTGAAGCGCTGCACCGTCTCGGTGAGGGCGTCGGCCGGTACCCCGATCTTCTCGGCGAGTTCGGCGACGGAAGCGGCCTTGACGAGCACCCCGGCCTCGAGCCACCGGCGGGGGAAGGGGGTGCGGGGGGTGATGCCGGCGAAGGTGTAGCGGTCGCGGTAACGCTGGTCGAGGATCAGCCAGCTGGGGATGTTCTCGCCCGGTCCCTCGCCGCGTCCGTGCTCGCCGCCGTACATCGCGTGCGTCGCCTCGACGTAGGGCGCCGACTCGTTGACGAAACGCTTGCCGGCCGCGTTGACCATGAGGCACCCGGGGAGGCTGCGCTCCGACAGTGCGAACCACGAGCCTCCGGTGAGCGTGAAGGACGGACCCCACCAGGCGTCGTCCATGAAATCGACTGCGGCGCCGAGCTTCTGCCCGGCGCGGATGCCGTCGCCGGTGTTCGCCTTTGCGCCCACGGTCCACTCGGTGCCGATCGGCTGACGCTGGTACTGCGCCCGCATCTCGGCGTTGTGCTCGAAACCGCCGCTCGCGAGGATCACGCCCTTGCGGGCACGGATGACGCGCTTCTCACCGTTCGCGACCACCTCGACGCCGCGCACGACGCCGTCCTCGACGACGAGGTCGGTGAGCGCCGTCTCCAGCAGCAGGGGCACACCGGCGTCGCGCAGGCCGATCCGCAGCCCGGCCATGAGCGCCTGACCTCGGACGAGCAGGTGCTTCTTGGTGATGTTCGCCCAGACGAACCGGGCGCCGACCCGCATGGCGCGAACCGGCCCGCGCGGGTTCCGCATGAGCAGGTTCAGCCACTTGTAGTCGGCCTGGGTGATGACGAAGTTCTTGGGAGCGCGCGCGTAGTCGGGTTCGAGGAGGGCGAGATCCTCACCGAGACGGCGGCCGTCGAAGGGTGTCGGTTCGACCGAACGGCCACCGGGACGTCCGCCGGGCGCCTCGGGGTAGTAGTCGGAATAGCCCGGCACCCATTGCAGTTCGAGGGCGCTGTTCTTCAGGACGAAGGAGAGCATCTCCGGTCCGCGATCGATGTAGGTGTCGATCTTCTCGGCGGGCACGTCGTCGCCGATGATGCTGTGGAGGTACTTCCGGGCTTCTTCGGGGGTGTCGTCCACCCCGGCGGCCTTCAGTGCCTCGTTGTTGGGGATCCACACACCGCCGCCCGATCGGGCGCTCGATCCGCCGTAGCGCGGCGCCTTCTCGATCAGGACCACGTCGGCGCCCTTGCGGGCTGCGGTGATGGCGGCGGTCATTCCGCCGGCACCGCTGCCGACGACAACGATGTCGTACTCCTGCTTCGTCATGTAGAACACGTTATAGAAATGGTGGTGCCGAGTCCATCCCCGAATGCGAAGAGTCCTGGACGTGAAGCGAAGACGCGGCGACACCGGGACTGGAACGCGATACGGCCGGACGACGACGAGCGACGGCACCGTCCGATGGGGCGGTGCCGTCGCGGGGTCGATCGGGGGCGGGGTCGATCGGGGCGGAGTCGGTCAGGTGGGCGATCCGTCCGGTACGGGAAGGGTGCCGTCGAGCACGGCCCGGTCGATGCTCTCCCGGAGTTGTGGACACCCTTCGCGCGGTGTGATGGACGAGCCTCGGAGCGAGGCGGTCTCGCGGAAGGTCGGGCACACGGTGTCCGGATCGTCCTGCCACTGCACGCTCGTGTGCGACAGGCTGTTCTTGCGCACCAGCACGCACGTGCCGCACTCGTGGCACTGCACCTCGTGCTGACCCGACTCCAGATAATTGATCTTGTCGATCGCGGTCTGGGCGGCGACGGCCTCGGCCCGCTCGGGCCACTGGGAGAAGTCCGGGGACTTCGCCCATCTGCTCCGCCGGGTCGAGGCGCTCATCGTCACACCTCCGCTTCCTGCTTGCCCTGTTCTTCCTCGCGCTTCTTGCGCTCGAGATTCTCGGCGACCTCCTTCTCCCAGGCCTCGTTGGCCTTGGCGGTGTCGACCTCGAACTCGAAGCGGCCCGTCATCTTCTCCGTCACGTCGGCGACGTCGACGTAGAACTGCTCGTACCAGCGGCGGAGCTGATAGACCGGACCGTCCTCCTCGCACAGCAGGGGATTCTCGATCTTGGTCTTGTTCTTCCAGATCTCGACGTCCTGCAGGAAGCCCTCACCGACACCCTCGGTGAGCTTGGCGGCCAGTACGTCGGACTGCTCGGGTGACATGCCCTGCGGCTTCTTGACGATGATGCCGTACTGCAGCATGAACGAGTCGTGCGTGATCGGGTAATGGCAGTTGATCAGCACGGATTCGGTCTGGTACCCGCCGTAGTTGTTCTTGAGCGGATTGATCATGTAGGAGGGGCCGTAGTAGGCCGCGTACGACTCTAGCGTCGACTCCAGGCCGTACTGCGTCGCCATGCCCTTGTCCGGCCGGCCGCGGGTGTTGAGGTACTGCTCGGCGATGTGCCCCTCGAAGACGTTCTTGAAGAACGTGGGGAAGGCGTAGTGGATGTAGAAGAAGTGCGCCATGTCGACGACGTTGTCGATGATCTCGCGACAGTTGGAGCCTTCGATCCGGATCTGGTTCCAGGTCCAGTCCGTCCACTCGTCCGAGCCGTACTGCTCGATCTCGGGGATGGTGACCTCCGGGGGCGGGGTGTTGCCCTCGGGGTCGTTCCACACGAACAGCTGGCCGTGCTTCTCCATCGTGATCCACGAGCGGGTGCGGGCCAGCGGGGGAACACGCTTGGCGTACGGGATGTCCGTGCACTTGCCGTTGCCGCCCCAGCGCCAGTCGTGGAACGGGCATGCAACCGAATCGCCCTTGATCTCGCCCTGTGACAGGTCGCCGCCCATGTGGCGGCAGTACGCGTCGAGCACCTTCAGGTCGCCGTTGCTGTCGGCCCACACCACGAGTTTCGTGCCGAAGGCCTCGACGGCGTGGGGCTTGCCGTCCTTGAACGTGCGACTGAGGCCGAGGCAGTGCCAGCCTCGCGCGAAACGCGTCCGGACCTCTCCGACGTCGATCTCGCGAATCTGTGCCATGTCCGCTCACTTCCTTCCGGAAATCTCTTCTAGAACACGTTATAGAATTCGCGTCGCGAGGGGAAGGGTTCGGGGACTTTGGTCCCGCCATAGGGATTGTCTACCTGCGAGTGTGGCGTGTCTCGACACGAATAAGAACATGTTCTAGTCTCGGTACAAGCGATCAATTCCTGAACAGACGGGAGCGTCCAGTGGGTGACCACGACAGCCACGAGGTACTGCAGCGGATCGACGCTCTGCTGCCCACGCTGCGAGAACGTGCGCAGGAGGCCGAGAATCTGCGCCGGGTGCCCGACGACTCGATCAAGGAGCTCCAGGAGGCCGGCTTCTTCAAACTTCTGCAACCGGCCCAGTGGGGTGGATACGAGGCCGATCCCGTCACCTTCTTCACCGCGGTGCGCAACATCGCGAGCGCGTGCGGCTCGACCGGATGGGTCTCCGGCATCATCGGCGTCCACAACTGGCACCTCGCACTCTTCGACCAGCAGGCCCAGGAAGAGGTCTGGGGCGACGACACCGACGTGCGCATCTCCTCGTCCTATGCGCCCATGGGCGCCGGTGAGGTCGTCGACGGCGGATACAAGGTCAACGGTGCGTGGGCCTGGTCGTCCGGATGCGACCACGCGAGCTGGGTCGTCGTCGGCGGCCCGGTCATCAAGGACGGCCGCCCCGTCGACTTCGGCAGCTTCCTGATCCCTCGGTCCGAGTACGAGATCGACGACGTGTGGCACGTGGTCGGTCTGCGCGGCACCGGATCCAACACGGTCAAGGTGAAGGACGTCTTCGTCCCGCGCCACCGCTTCCTCAGCTTCAAGGCCATGAACGACCTCGCCTCGCCCGGGCTCGAGCGCAACACCGCGCCCGTCTACCGGATGCCGTGGGGCACCATCCATCCCACGACCATTTCGACGCCCATCGTCGGCATGGCCTACGGCGCGTACGAGGCGCACGTCGAACACCAGGGCAAGCGTGTCCGTGCAGCGTACGCCGGTGAGAAGGCCAAGGACGATCCGTTCGCCAAGGTGCGCATCGCCGAGGCCTCCAGCGACATCGACGCGGCCTGGCGCCAGCTGTCGGGCAACGTCGCCGACGAGTACGCCCACCTCCTCGCCGGCGAGGAGGTTCCGATGGAACTTCGTCTGCGGGCGCGTCGCGACCAGGTCCGCGCGACCGGCCGTGCCATCACGTCGATCGACCGTCTCTTCGAGAACTCGGGTGCCACCGCACTCGCGGACGGCACACCCATCCAGCGTTTCTGGCGCGACGCGCACGCCGGTCGTGTGCACGCCGCCAACGACGCCGAGCGTGCCTACGTGATGTTCGGTGCCGCCGAGTTCGGTCTGCCGATCACCGACACGATGGTCTAGGGGTGGATGTGACCGCAATCGACGAGATCACCTACGAGTCGACCTCCCGTTTCGCGCAGGTCCGCGACGACCTGCGCCTGCACTACCACGAGGCCGGCGTCGGCAACGACACCACGATCGTCCTGCTCCACGGTGGTGGCCCGGGCGCGTCGTCGTGGTCGAACTTCGCAAAGAACATTCCGGTGCTGGCACAACGATTCCATGTGCTGGCCGTCGACCAGCCCGGCTACGGCAGGTCCGACAAGCCGACCGAGCATCCGCAGTACTTCGTGCACAGCGCGTCCGCACTGAAGGACCTGCTCGACACGATCGGGATCACCGACCGCGTCCACCTCCTCGGCAACTCGCTCGGTGGTGGTGCCGCCGTGCGGTTCGCGCTCGACTACCCTGAGCGCGCCGGACGGCTCGTCCTCATGGGACCGGGTGGGCTGAGCGTCAACCTGTTCGCACCCGACCCCACCGAGGGCGTCAAGAATCTCGGCCGGTTCTCGTACGACCCCACCCGCGAGAATCTCGAGGCGTTCCTGCGGATCATGGTCTTCGACCAGTCGCTGATCACCCCCGAGCTCGTCGAGGAGCGGTTCGCGTCGGCGAGCACCCCCGAGTCGCTCGCCGCGGCGAAGGCGATGGGGAAGTCGTTCTCCAGCGCCGAATTCGAGAAGGGGATGCTCTGGCGCGACGCCTACAAGCTCCGTCAGCGGGTGCTGCTGATCTGGGGTCGCGAGGACCGCGTGAACCCGCTCGACGGCGCACTCGTCGCGCTGAAGATGATCCCGCGCGCACAGTTGCACGTGTTCGGTGGATGCGGCCACTGGGCACAGCTCGAGAAGTTCGACGAATTCAACCGCCTGACAGTGGATTTCCTCACGGATGGAGTCGAATAGATGAGTATCCGGTCGCTGGCATATCTCCGGATCGGCGCCACCGACGTCCCGGCCTGGCGCGAGTACGGTCTCAAGGTCCTCGGCATGATCGAGGGCAAGGGCACCGATGCCGAGGCGCTGTACCTGCGGATGGACGACTTCCCGGCCCGGCTCGTCATCGAGCCGCACGAGTCCGACAAGCTGCTCGTCTCGGGCTGGGAGACCGCGAACGCCGCCGACCTCCAGTCGGTTCGCGACAGTCTCTCCGCAGCGGGTGTCCCGTTCAAGGAGGGCACCGCCGAGCAGCTCGCCGATCGTCGCGTCGACGAACTGATCGTCTTCCAGGACCCGTCGGGCAACACCCTCGAGGCGTTCCACGGTGCCGCCCTCGAACACCGCCGCGTGGTCAGCCCGTACGGGCACAAGTTCGTCACCGGTGAGCAGGGCCTCGGGCATGTGGTGCTCTCGACCCGCGACGACGAGGAATCGCTGCGCTTCTACCGCGACGTGCTCGGTTTCCGCCTGCGCGACTCCATGCGGATGCCTCCGCAGATGGTCGGCCGGCCCGCCGACGGAAAACCGGCCTGGCTGAGGTTCTTCGGATGCAACCCGCGCCACCACAGCCTCGCCTTCCTGCCCATGCCCACCCCGTCGGGCATCGTGCACCTGATGATCGAGGTGGAGAACTCCGACGACGTCGGTCTCGCCCTCGACCGCGCGCTGCGGAAGAAGGTCAAGATGTCGGCGACGCTCGGCCGCCACGTCAACGACAAGATGCTGTCCTTCTACATGAAGACCCCCGGCGGATTCGACGTCGAATTCGGTTGCGAGGGGCTGCAGGTCGAGGACGACGACTGGATCGCCCGTGAATCCACGGCCGTGAGCCTGTGGGGCCACGACTTCTCGGTGGGAATGCAGTAATGACCGCGCCGGAGGCCGGAGAGAACGGTGCGATCGACCCGCGGGCCTTCCGCACCGTGCTCGGGCAGTTCTGCACCGGCGTCACCGTCATCACCACCACCGAGGACGACGGGACGCCTGTGGGATTCGCGTGCCAGTCGTTCGCGGCGTTGTCGCTCGACCCGCCGCTCGTGTTGTTCTGCCCCACGAAGCAGTCGCGGTCGTGGGCGGCCATCGAACGAGCGGGCCGCTTCTGCGTCAACGTCCTCGCCGAGGAACAACAGGACACGTGCGCACGCTTCGGATCTCGCGAACCCGACAAGTTCGCGGGAATCGGCTGGTCGCCGTCACCGTTGGGGTCGCCGATCCTCACCGGCTCACTGGCGCACATCGACTGCACCGTCGAATCGGTGCACGACGGGGGAGACCACTGGGTGGTGTTCGGACGCGTCGACTCGCTCAGCGAGGTGCGCGACGAGAAGGAACGCCCGCTGCTGTTCTACCGCGGTCAGTACACCGGCATCGAACCGGAGAAGACTGTGCCCGCACCGTGGCGCGACGACCTCGAGGCGTTCCTCACCACGGCCTCCGAGGACACCTGGCTCTGAGGTTCACCCCGGGTTTTCCCGAGCATCAGGGGTTTTCCCGAGTACGTCGGGTTATCCCGAGCGCCCCGGGTTCTCCCGAGCGCCCCGGGTTCTCCCGAGCGCCCCGGGTTTTCCCGAGCGAACGGTACGGCCGGTCGATTGAAGGAGACGGATGTACCGTTCGCTCGAGAAAAAGGGGGAGAGGCTCGCCCACTCGGTGGTCAGGTGGTGTAGTCCGCGTTGATGCGGATGTAGCCGTCGGTGAGATCGCAGCCGTACGCGGTGAACTCGCCGGCGGCGATTCCCAGATCCACCTCGATGACCACTTCGTCACCCCCGAGGTACTCCTGGAGCGCGGCAAGGCGTTCGGGGGAGGCCGGGACCGGATAGGTTTCGAGACCACCGAACGCGATCCGCACGTTCTCCTCGAGGATGTCGGTTTCGGATTCGCACTTGCCCACGGCCATCGCCACCCGGCCCCAGTTCGGGTCGGCGCCGTGCACGGCAGTCTTGACGAGCGGTGAGTTCACGATCGCCTTGGCGACGAGCTTGGCCTGTGCGTCGTCGCGGGCACCGGTGACCCGGACCTCGATGAGTTTGCTCGCGCCCTCGCCGTCGGAGGCGATCATCCGCACGAGTTCGGTGCACACCTCCAGCAGGGCTGTCTCGAACTCGGTCGGGTCGACGGGACCGGCTGCCCCGGAAGCGAACACAGCAGCGGTATCCGATGTCGAGGTATCGGAATCGACGCTGACCGCGTTGTAGGTGCGAGCCACCACTGCGCGGAAGATCCGGTCGAGGTCTTCCGCGTCGATCTGCGCGTCGGTCGCGATGAACGACAACATCGTTGCCATGTTCGGTTCCATCATGCCGACACCCTTGGCCACCCCGACCACCGTGGCGTTCCCGACCGTGCGGAACGCACACTTGGATCGCGTGTCCGTCGTCATGATCGACTCGGCGACCGCACCGAGGTCGGCGGGCCCGGGTGCGGGCAGAGCGTCCATTCCGGCGAGCATGCGTTCCATCGGGTACAGCACGCCGATGACACCGGTCGAGGCGACGAGCACCTGCTCGTCCGGGCATCCGAGGCGGTCTGCGGCCCAGGCCCGGAGCTGCCGGGCATCCGCGAGCCCCTGCGCTCCGGTGGCGACATTCGCATTGCCCGACACGACGACGACTCCGCGCAGCGCCGACAGATCGACCTCGCGGTCGAGGCGCACGCTCGGGCCGGCGAACCGGGACTGCGTGAACACCGCAGCGGAGGCCGCCTCGGGTGTGTTCACGCCGAGGAGTGCGAAGTCGGGACGGTTGTCTTTGACACCGATGCTCCCGGTGAGCGAGGTGAAGCCGTGGACGGCGGGGATCATGCGTAGTCCTTTCGGGTGAGTTGCTGCAGGGGTCCACTCTGCCGAACGAACGCCGGAAATGGGGACGGCAGGGGTGGATGCGGGGTGGCAGCGAGCTCGTGGAGTGCGGCACCGTCGGCGCCGGGTCGTAGCTCCAGCACGCGGTCGCATACGGCGTGCAGTGCCGCGATGTCGTGGCCGACGAGAAGCACTCCGGTACCCGCCGATGCCTCGGTGGAGACGAACCCCAGTATGTCGATGGCGGTCGCCGCGTCGAGCATCGACGTGACCTCGTCGAGCACCAGGAACTCCGGGTCGAGCGCGACCGCACGTGCGAGGCATGCGCGTTGGAGTTCGCCGCCGGAGACCTCGTGCGGACGTCGTTCGAGCAGCGCGCTGTCGAGCCCGAGGCGGGACGCGAGCGCGTTCGCGTCGACATGAACTCCGGCGAGGCGTGCGGGTAGTTCGATCGTTCGACGCAGTGACAGCCGCGGATCGACCGACTGGCGTGGGTGCTGGGAAACCCATGCGACCCGACGTCTTTCGGCCGGTGCCAGATCCAGCCCGGCGCCGATGGCCTCGGCGCCGTTGAGCGTGACGCGGCCGCTGTCGGGGCTGTCGAGTCGTGCGAGAAGCGCTGCAAGGGTGGATTTTCCGGACCCGGACGAACCGGTGACCCCGACGATCTCACCGGCACGCACCGTGAGATCGGCCGCGTCGACTACCGGCAGCCCTCCGCGTCGGATGGTGACGGCCCGAGCGGTGAGGGCCGGGAGATCGGGGGCGATCACTCGCGGGGCACGGTCCATGGATGCGACGTCGGCGAGAACATCGGCGGGATCGCCCTGCGCGACGATCCGGCCGTCCGCGATCCGGGTGGCGACGTGTGCGATCCGCCGGGCGAGCTCCACGTCGTGCGTGACGACGAGCACGGTGTGCCCGGCGGTCGCGTAAGCGGCGAGCAGGGCACCGACGGTGTGCGACGAGTCGGCGTCGAGCCCGGCGGTCGGCTCGTCCACGAGCAGCACCGGGGGATGGTTGACCATCGCTGCGACGAGTGCGAGGCGCGAAAGTTGGCCGCCGGACAGTTCGTGCGGATGGCGGTCGAGCCAGCGCGGATCGGCACCGGCCGCGTGCGCGAGCTCCTCGAGGTGTTGTGTGTCGCCGGCGGCGAGGTGGGGATGGGCGGCGCCGAACCGGGGACGGTCGCGACCGGCCACGCGCTGCGCTTCACAGAGTTGGGCCGCAATCGTCCTGGTGGGGGTGAACGCCCCTCCCGCCCCCTGAAGGGCGGTCCCCACGATGCGTCCGGACAGTCGGCGGCGTCGCACCCGTTCCGGGACGTGCAGGAGATCGACGGTGGCGTCGCCCGTATCGAGAATCGCGGATCCGGAGATCCGGGAGTTGCGCGGCAACGTGCCGGTCAGAGCGGCCACCACGGTGCTCTTGCCCGCACCGGACGCACCGACCAGCACGTGGACCCTGCCGGGCACGAGGTCGAGATCGATGCCGTTCAGCGCGACCGTGTCACCGTGGGTCACCGCCAGGTCGCGAACCCGAATCGACGCGGCAGCATGCCGGTGGCGGTCGTGCTCATGCATGGTGGTGCTCCTTCTGTCCGGCCAGGCAGCCCGCCAGGCACACGGTGACCGCGACGAGCAGGCCTGCCGGTACAGCGAGGGTCCACCACGCGCCGGAGAGCAGCGCCTGCCGGCCGAGATCGAGCAGAGCGCCGAGCGACGGCTGGTGCGGGGGCAGGCCGAGTCCGAGGAACGTCAGGGTGGATTCGTGCCACACGGCGTGCGGTACGAGCAGCCCGACGGCGACCGCGAGCTGGGCTGCCAGCCGCGGTGCCGCGTGGTACCGCAGCAACTGATATCGCGTGAGGCCCAACGACACCGATGCCCGGTAGAAGTCGCTGGTGCCGAGTGCGAGCAACTCGGCGCGGACGAGCCGGGCGGTTTGGGTCCAGTGGGTCGCCGCGACGACCAGCACGATCGTCAGCAGGGATCCGCGCAGCACCGACGCGACGACGATGCCGAGCAGCAGGTGCGGCACCGCGTTGACGGCATCGACGATCCGCATGCCCCAGCGGTCGACGGCACCGCCGAGCAGGGCGCAGGTGGCGCCCGCGACCGAACCCAGCACGACCGCACCGAATGCACCGGCGAACGCGGCCACCAGGGAGACGCGCAGACCGTGGGCGGCGCGGACGAACACGTCACGCCCGGCGAGGTCGGTGCCGAACGGGTGCAGCAGTGTCGGCGCGGTCGATCCGGTGCCGTAGTCGACGAGATCAGGATCGACAGGCAGCAGGAAGGGAACGGCCACCGCGTACAGCACGAGAAAGCCCAGCCCCACCCCGGCGACGAGGCGCCCCGACGGTAGGGACACGCCCCGGCGCACCCGGGAGAACCCGGCTCGGGCGAGCAGTGCGGAATCAGAGTGCATCGGGATCCGTCCTCGAGTCGATTCGGACGAGGGCGAGGTCGGCGAGCAGCCCGCCGAGCAGCGCCACGACGGTCAAGAACACGGTGGCGGCAGCGAGCAACGCGAGGTCCTGTGCGAGCGCAGCGTCGACGAGACTCTGCCCGAGCCCCGGAAGTCCGAAGATCTCCTCCACAAGCACCGACCCCGCGACGACTTCCGGCAGACGCGCGCCGGCGATCGCGAGCGTCGGGACCGCGGCGGTGGGCAGGACGTGACGGGCCAGGACACGCCACTCGGGCACCCCGCGCAGACGCGCGGCTTCGGTCGCCGTCGTATACAGCTGATCCGTTGTCGCGCGGTGCAGGTGCAGGGTGATCCACGGCAGCTGGGACAGGGCGACGGCCAGCACCGGGAGCACCAGGTGACGTGCTATCTGCTCCGGCGTGACGGGCGCGCCCGGATCGGTGAGCCCCCCGGCAGGGAACCACCCGAATCCCAGGGCGAACACCCCCGTCAACGTCATCGCCACGAGAAACGACGGCAGCGCGGACAATGCCCACAGCACCGCGGTGAGGCCGCGGGCGAACAGACCGTGCGGACGCAGTGCTGCGCCGAGCGCGAGCGCGACACCCGCGACCGCGGCCACGGCGAGTCCGAGCGTCATGAGCAGCAGCGTCCACGGCAGGCGGGCGGTGACGACCGCGGTGACGTCGGCTCGTGCCGAAGTGGACCAGCCGAGATCACCTGCCACCGCGTCCATGCCCCACTGGGTCCACGCCTGCACCCAGTTCCCGTCGCCGAGCAGCGCATCGACGCCGTGCCGGGCCGCGGCGCCGGTGAACTCGTCGCGGGCGCCGAGGAACGCGGCGGTCGCGTCGCTCGGCGCCGCGGCGGCCAAGGCGAAGACGGCGAAGCTGATGGCGACGATCAGGGGGAGTGCCCAGGCCAGGCGCCGGCCGGTGAGCCGCAGCGCTCCCGTCGTGCGCGAGGCGGCGCGCAGCGTCGTCATCGGATGGTCCATTCCTGGACGTTCCACCACGGTCCCCATGCGACACCGTGCTCGTGCGGTTCGACGACGGAGGCCCGGCCTTCCCAATTGTCCAGGCCCCGAGCGACATAGGTGTGCTCGAGCGCGATTGCCGTCACCATCGGAGGGTTCTCCAGCAGCCGGTTCTGCAGCTCGCGGTACAGCTCGTCCCGAATCCGCGCGTCAGGTTCGCGGCGCGCGGCGTCCAGCAGGCGGTCGACCTCGGCGTCGGTGTACATCGCAGGGTTCGAGTACGCGTCGTTCTCGTCGTACGCGGCGAACGAGGAGTGCAGGACACGGTAGGCCTGCGCGTCCGGGTCGTAGGGCATGTCGCCGCCCCCGAGGACGAATGCCTTGTCGCGCATGCCCGCCACCGCGTGGGGGCGGTCGACGCCTTCGAGGCGTACCTCGATTCCCAGTTTCGACATGTCGGACGCGAACGACTGCGCGACATCGCGCCTCAGTGTGTCGTTCGCGAAATACATGAGATCGAAGGAGAATTCGGTCCCATCTTTGACTCGGACCCCGTTCGGGCCGACGGGCCACCCCGCCGCGTCGAGAAGCACTGCGGCGGCGTCCGGGTCGAACTCGAACGCAGCGGCCGGTTCGTAGGCGCCGCCCTGGGCGGGGGTGAACGGGGTGGACACCGCGACCCCGTGGCCGCGCAGAATCCCGTCGACCATGGCCCCGCGGTCGGTGCCGAGATTGAGTGCCACACGCACCGCCGGCTCGGTGAAGAACGGCAGCGTCGACGGCAGCGAGATCGCCCGGAAGTCGGCGGACGGGTTGGTCACCACCTCGAGACCGGGTGCGGTGCCGTCGAGCGCCGCGGCGGTGAGAGGGGAGAGTTGAGCACCGTCGATCTCACCCGAGCGCACCCGCTGTGCGCGGGAGTTCTCGTCGGGTACGAACGTCAGGTGGATCGTGGTGACTGCAACCGATCCGGCCCACCAATCCTCGCGTGCCGCGAGAGTCATCGAGTCGCCGCGCCGCCATTCGGCAACCCGATACGGACCGGTCCCCACCGGTGCCGAGACGAGCGGGGAGTCGGCCACGGACTCCCCGATCGCCTCGGCAGCGGGGATGCCGAGCGTCAGGCGCGCCGGCAGTCCCGCGTAGGGATACGACAGCTCGAACACGACCGTCGACGGGTCGGGCGCGGCTACGGAACGCACCATCTCGTAGTCCGCAGCGAGTGGTGAGCCGTAACCGGGGTCGCGCACCGCCGTGTAGGCCGCGACGACATCCTCGGCATCGAACGCCGACCCGTCGGAGAACGTGACGCCCGGCCGTAGCGGCACCGTCCACGTGATCAGGTCCTCGTCCGGTATCGGCATTCCGGAAGCGAGTCCCGGTGTGAGAGTGCCGTTCTCCGAGACGCGGACGAGTCCGTCATACATCTTTCCGGTGATGCCGAGGGGATATTCGAGCGGGTTGAGCGTCGTGTACTCCGCCGATTCGGCGAGACTCAGTGTCGACGGGTCCGCCGCGGCTCCTCCTGCTGTCCCGGCCGAGCACCCGGCGACCAGGAGGGACACGGCAGCGACATTCGTCGCGACAACGGTGTGGACGGTGATTCTGGGGACGTTCGGCACCGGTACCTCCGGATTCTCGGTCGGGCGTGGTTCAGGAGACGCGGATACGTGGATCCGCGACGCTCTGCAGCACGTCGGCGGTGGTGTTGGCGACGACATACAGCGACCCGAGGACGAACGTCACGCCCGCGATGGCCGGGAAGTCGGAGACCGGAAGGGACGCACCGAGATACGAACCCAGCCCGCCCCACGTGAACACACCCTCGATGAGCAGGACGCCACCGAACATGAATCCGAGCTGCAATGCGCTCATCGACAGCGCCGCATTCACCGAGTTGCGCAGCACGTGCCGCACCAGCACCTGGGTGTCGGTGAGCCCCTTGGATGTTGCTGTCCGCACGAAGTCCGACTCCAGCGTCTCGGTCAGGCTCGACCGAAGGACCCGGCCGATCGCCAGTGCGGGGCCGACGGCCAACGCGAGCGCAGGAAGCACCAGATGCTGCAGTGCGTCGCCCACCGCGGGAAGGTCGCCGTCCAGGAGCGAGTCGAGCACCGTCATCCCCGTCGGGCCGTTCGTGATGCCGCCCCGGCCGGATGCAGGAAGCACCCCGAGCATTTTGTAGAACACCACGAGCCCCACGATGCCCAGCAGGAAGGTCGGAGCGGTCGAGCCGAGGAACAGCAGTCCCCGGAACGGCGCGGTGAGCCGCCAGCGCAGCAGGCTCGACACAGCGAACAGCACGCCGAGCACGAGCGCCAGAACGAACGCGGCGAGAACGAGTTCGACAGTTGCGGGCAGGTAGTTCGCGATGTCGGTCGTGACCGCGCGGTGGGTTCGGAACGAGGTGCCCATGTCACCGGTGA
This sequence comes from Rhodococcus sp. S3, assembly GCF_058211795.1. Taxonomy (NCBI): domain Bacteria; kingdom Bacillati; phylum Actinomycetota; class Actinomycetes; order Mycobacteriales; family Nocardiaceae; genus Rhodococcus; species Rhodococcus sp. S3. The sequence continues at coordinate 549,465 of NZ_CM177074.1, forward strand.
CCAGCCCGCCGAGATAGTCGGCGTAGCGGTCGATCGCGGGACGGTCGAGGCCGAGCCGCTCCCGCGCGGCGGCGATCGCGTCGGGTGAGGCGTTTCCGCCGATCGTCGCGGCCACCGGGTCGGCGCCGGAGATCTCCTGCAGGACGAACAGAACGGCCGACAACACGAACAGCAGACCCACGAGCGAGAGCAGCTGGGAGCCGAGGAATCGCAGACGCACCATGGCGGTCACCTCCGGACGAGCCGGTTACGCAGTGCGTCTCCGGCGAGATTCGAGAGCAGGGCGAGGAGCATGACGACGACGCCGGGAACGATCGGGATCCACCACGCGTCGAGGATCTCGACGAGGTTGCGCGAGGTGTCCGCGCCGAGCTCCGGCGCCGGGGCGGGCTGGCCCAAGCCGAGGAAGGACAGGGACGCGAGAGTCATGACGACGTTGCCGATGTCGAGCGAGGCCGTCACGATCGCGGTCGGCACGACACCGGGCAGGACGTGGCGCCACATGATGCGGAACCATCCGGCGCCGGCCATGCGAGCGGACTCCACGTGGGGTCGCGCAACGAGCGCGCGCACCTCACCCCGGATGATGCGGGCGTAGTACGGCCACCACACGACGAGAACGGCGAGCACGGTGTTGGACAGGCCCGGACCGAGCGCCGCGGACACCGCGACCGCCACGAGCATCGACGGCAGGGCGAGGAAGACGTCGGTCATCCGCATGAGCAGCGAGTCGACCCAGCCGCCGAACATTCCGGCCACGACTCCGACGACCGCGCCGATAACCAGCCCGAGTGCCGTGACGAGCACGGACAGCAGCCACGACGTCTGGAGCCCGGTCAGAACGCGGGACAGGGTGTCCCGGCCGATGGAGTCGGTGCCGAGTAGATGCCCGGCGCTGAACATGGGGAGTTTGGGTGCGCCGACCGGCTGCACCGGGTCGTACGGGGCGAGCATCGGCGCGACCAGTGACAGCAGGGTGACCCCGACGAGCAGGCCGATCAGGACCCGATCGACGGCGCGCCGCGCGTCGCCGGTCGCGAACCTCCGCGTGAAGGTGGTGGCCCGCCAACGAGGTGCGGGCAGCGACGGCACATCGGGTGCGTTCGTCCGCGCGGGTGCGACGGCGGTACCGCCGCGTTCGAGGGTGTCGGTCATCGGCTCTCTCCTGCACGGACGCAAGCGACTTCGTGCCGCGCGATGTCGGTTGTGGGGCGGCCGTCGATCGCGACGAGCTGGACGCCGGTGACGGTGTCGGAGCATTCGGGCACAGCGACGGGGCATCGGGGATGGAAGGCGCATCCGGTGGGCGGTGCGAGGGGGCTCGCGGGTTCACCGGCGAGCGGTGTGACGGTCCCGCCGGGCCGTGGAACGGCGTCGACGAGGGTTCGGGTGTAGGGGTGGCGGGGGTGTGCGATGACATCCTCGGCCCGGCCGAGCTCGACGATCCGTCCCAGGTACATCACGGCGATCCGGTCGCCGACGATGCGGGCCACCGCGAGGTCGTGGGTGACGAACATGACGGCGATGCCGAGGTCCCGCCGCAGCTCGTTGACGAGATTGAGAACCGTTGCGGCGACGGATACGTCGAGTGCCGACGTCGGTTCGTCGCACAGCAGGATCCGCGGTGGGACGATCGTCGCGCGGGCCAGCGCGACACGCTGGCGTTGACCGCCGGACAGTTCGCCCGGCCTGGCATCGAGCGTCGCGGCGGGTAGTCCGACGCGTTCGAGGATCGAGCGGATGCGCGACTCGCGTTTGCCGCGGTCCGCGTCGCGGATGCGTTCCTGGAGCAGTTCGCGGATGCTCATCCACGGAGTCAGTGAGCTGCCCGCATCCTGGAACACCATCTGGACGTCGGTGCCGGTGGGCGCGCGCATCGACCCGGTGAACCGCTTCTCGAGCCCGCCTGCGACGCGCAGCAGTGTCGATTTGCCGGAGCCGGATTCGCCGACGATGGCCATCGATTCGCCAGGACGCAGATCGAACGTGACGCCGCGCAGCGCAGCGAGCTGGGCACGTCTGCCTCGTTCGTCACGGACCCGGAATGTGCAGGCCACATCGGCGGCGGCAACGAGTGGTGCGCCCGTGACGATCTCGGGGATCGGCAGCGGGTCGAGTTCCTCGCTACCCGCCGCCGCCGCGAGCACCCGCGCGGTCTCGAAACATGCGGACTCGTGACCTGGCGTCGTGTCCGCGGCGGGCGTGTGTCCCGCGGTGTGGACGGCTTCGAGGAACGGAACGGATTCTGTGCAGCGATCCTGACGGAAGGTGCAGCGCGCGGCGAACGCGCAACCCTCGTCAGTGGAGGGCGCGACGTGAACCGGCGGACTCCACAGCCGACGCGTGCGGTCGGAGTCGAACGACAGACGCGATGCCAGCAGACCACGCGTATAGGGGTGGCGCGGCTGTTCGAGTACCTGCCGCGTGGTGCCGGTCTCCACGATGCGGCCGCGGTACATGACGACGATGCGGTCCGCAACCTGGGCCGCCACCCCGAGATCGTGGGTGATCAGCACGATCGAGCAGCCGATCTCGCCACGCAGCGACCCGAGGAGGTCGAGAACCTGAGCCTGCACGGTGACGTCGAGGGCGGTCGTCGGTTCGTCGGCAACCACCAGTTCGGGTTTGCCGGCCACGGCCATGGCGATCATGACCCGCTGGCGCAGACCGCCGGACAACTCGTGCGGGAACGACCGGTACCGCCGTTCCGGTTGCGGTATGCCGACCGCCCTCAGCAGCCGAATCGCTTCCTCGGACGAACCTGCCTTCTCCTCGACCTGCCGCCCGATGTGCATCGTCGGATTGAGCGATGTCATCGGGTCCTGGAAGACGACACCTACCCGGTTCCTGCGGGCCGTGCGCAACTGCTCGGCCGTCGACGTGCGGACGTCGAGACCGGCTATCTCGAGGCCGCCGTCGACGATCGGCCGCGCCGTGGACGGCAGGAGCCCGAGCATCGCCATGCTCATGACAGATTTGCCGGAGCCGGATTCGCCTACGACGCCGACGATCTCGCCGCGGCCGATCTCCAGGTCGATGCCGTGGAGAACCTGGTTGCGCGTGCTGTTGCGTTCGAGGCTCACGCGGAGGCCGCTGAGCCGGGCCACGGGCCGATCGACGCCGGGATCGGGCGGTTGCCCGCCGAGCGCCTCGGCGCGAAGAGTTGTTGCTGTCACCATTTGACCGCTCCTTCGTGCTGGGGATCGGGTCGGCTCGGGCGCCGCTGGCCGAGGCGTGGTGCCGGGATACTGCCCGGCGGTCTCAGGGGGAATGGACGGGGTCGGGAACATCGTGCTGCCGCGCGGTGGTCCAGGTGAGGCGGTGTTGCCGGGTGCGCGCGGTGACGGCCAACAGCACCGCCACCACGATCGCGAGTGCGCCGGCGCCGAGCCAGATTGCCTGCGCGCCCCACGCGTCGAGGACGAAGCCGCCGGCGACCGGTCCCACCGCGAGCGCCAGCGAATGCGTCAGGCCGTACACACCCTGGTAACGGCCGCGTCGGCGCGGATCGGCGAGATCGGCTGTCAGGGACTGGGCCTGGGGGTGGGACCCCATTTCCCCGAGTGTCCAGATCGCGACCGTGACGAAGTAGAAGGTGAGCGTCGTTGCCCACGCCTGGAGACCGAACCCGACGGCGGTCACGCAGATCGCGGCGACGATCACCGCGTCGCGGGTCCACCGGTTGAGGACACGTGCAGTGGGCAATTGCAGCACGCACAGCAGCACCCCGTTGAGCGTGAGGAGCATGCCGTAATGGCTCGACGGATGACCCTGCTCGGTCAGGACGAGCGGAAGTGTGCTCGTGGACTGTACGTAGACGATGGAGTACACGAACATTACGGCGACGAATGTCATGAACACGCGGTCAGTGAGCACGCCGAGCAGACCGCCGCGTTCGCCGGTCCCGAGCACCGGAGTCGTCGTGGACGTGGGCACATCCGAGCAGGGCGTGGTGGGGACCCGGGTTTCCGGCACCTTCGCGAGCACGACGAGCGTCGACACGAGCACCAGGGCAGCCTGTGCCCAGAACAGAAGGGCGAAGGACGATTCCGCCATGAATCCCGCGGCGAGCGGCCCGATCGCGTAACCGAGATTGACCGCCCAGTAGTTGTAGTTGAAGGCGGTGCGGCGGTGCCGGGGAGCGACGAGATCGCCGATCATGGTGCTGATGACGGGCCCGGCCGCGCCATTGAACAATCCGTACACCGCGAGCAGTCCTGCCACCACGAACTTGCCTTCGACGAAAGGGATCACGACGAGCACGGCGACGCTGAGCAGTTCGCTGCCGACGAGAACTCGCCGCCTGCCGATGCGATCGGCGAGCACGCCGCCGCTCAGCGCGCTCACCACGACACCCACACCGTATGCCGCGACGACCAGTCCCGCTTCGGTCGCGGACATTCCGACCTGCGATGTGAGGTAGATGGTCATGTACGGGACGACGAACCGGCCGATCCACACGACGAGCTGCGCCGTCCACAGCCACCAGAATGTGGTCGGCAAGTCGCGCAACCGGGCATGTCCGGTGTGCGCGTCGGACGGGCTGGACATCGGGGTTTCTCCGTTTCGGGTGGCGCCTTCCGGCGTGCGGTGCAGGGGTTGCGCGGTGCGGGAGGCGGGCCGTCCCACCGCGGGTGGGACGGCCCGTGACTCACTCGGAGGTCGCGACGTCGTCGACGCTCAGCGTCGCGAACGCCAGCGTGGCAGGGGCGGCGATGGAGTGGGACTGTTCCACACCTCCGAGCCAGGGCTGGGTCACCATGAAGTCGGTCGTCCGGGCGAACGTGGGCGCGCACATCGCGTCGTAGGCGGCTTCACCTGCCGCGAAATACTTTTCGTCGGAACCGGCGGCGAGGGCCTCGGCAAGGAGGGAAGACGTCTTGTCGTCGAAACACTGGAGGTGATTGAGTCCACCGTCCCGGTCCCAGAACACGTGCCCGTGCATGTACGGGCTGTTGGAGTCGGGCCACGTCCCCGGGGTGATCATCATGTCCGGCGACGCGGCCGGGTTCTCGTAGAACGAGCCGAACACCTCGGACGATTGGTGAGAGGTCACCGTGGCCTTCATTCCGAGCGCCTGAAGTTGCGCCGCAACGATGTTGGACATCTGCTCGGCGTCCGAACCGCCCGCGGCGTACCCGATCTGGATCGGGGTGCCGGCCGGGAGGGACTGCACCCAGGTGGCGAGTGCCGCGGGATCGTGGACCAGTTCACGGTGATCGAGGTCCGCGGGGAGTGACCCGGTGGGATAGTATCCGGCGGAGACCTGCGAGCTGGTACCGGTGACCTGGTCGACGAGCGCGGCCCAGTCGATGCCCTCGAACAGCGCGGTGCGTGCTGCGGCGCTCGCCAGCAGCGGACGATTCGGATTGAAGTAGGCGACGCCGACCTGGAACGACGGCAGCGAATACGCCGTCAGTGTGTCGGATTCGAGGTAGCCCTGCCTCGATGCGGTGGGGACACTGACGAGCAGCGCGTGCAGATCGCCGTTCTCGAGTTCCATCTGCATCGCGGAGATCTCGGTGTAGACCGGCAGTTCGACCGTGGTGAACTCGGGAACCGTACCGCCCCAGTATTGTTCGAAGTAGGTCAGTTCGTATCGCTCGCCGACCGCAGCCTCGGTCAGTTGGTACGGGCCGGTTCCGGCGTCGTGCGTCGACAGATAGGTCTGCGCGAAGTCGTTGCCGGCCTGCTCCGCCAGGACGGTCGGGCTCATCATGCGCGGGCCGTAGGGTGAGGCGAGGTAGTCCAGGAACGCGGAGTTCGGCTGGGACAGGACCACCTTCACCGTGTACGGGTCGATCTCCTGGACGTCGGAGACGTCTTCCACCATGTATGCGGGTCCGGCGTCGACCGCGGCGCGGCGGTCGAACGACGCCTGCACCGCGGACGCGTCGAAGGGCGTGCCGTCGTGGAAGGTGACGCCCTGGCGCAGCGCGAAGGTGTACTCCGTGAATGCGTCGTTGACCTCCCATGATTCGGCGAGCAGTGGCGCTATCACCGCCTCCTCGTGGTTACCGGGCTCGTACTGCACGAGCCCCTCGTAGACGTTCGTCGTAATCGCAAGCCCGTTGCCGGAGTAGTAGACGTCGGGGTCCGGCGGCTGGCCGATGTCATTGAGGACACCGAGTCGGAGCACTCCGTCGGTGGGAGGTGTTCCGCCGGAGCCGGAGCCGCCGCCCGAGCAGGCGGTCAGCAGGAGTGCGCTCACGCCCAGGAGGGCGGAGGCGCAGAGGACCCGGGAATACCCGCGTGTCGTTCGTCGCATCGTCGAAGCTCTTTCGTGATCGTGGCGTGCCGGGAGGTTGCTGCGCCGAGCGGGTCGGGCGGTTCAGCGGTCGCGGAAGACGGTGTTGCGCCGGTTGCCGTCGGAGTTCAGGCCGAGTGCGTAGGGGTGCGCGTAATTCGGTTCCGTGATGCCGCGGCGGTGCATCGCGATGCCGGTCATCGTCTCCCGAATCGCGCGGTTGGCGAGCAGGGCGGTGATCTCGCCACGGTCGTCGTACGGCGGGGAGACCTCGACGACATCCATGCCGACGATGCCGACTTCGGCCGACAGCCGGCGTACCGCGGTCAGCACGTCGGTGGAGGTCAGACCGCCGGGCTCCGGGGTGCCGGTGCCGGGCGCGAAAGCAGGATCGGCCACGTCGATGTCGAGCGAGATGTAGAGGTGGTCGGCCTGGTCGAGAGCCTCGTCCACCGCGCGTTCGAGGACCTTGGCGAATCCGTCACGGTTGATCTCGGCCATGAAGTGCGTGCGCATGTCGCGCTCGTCCATCCAGTCGAGGGCCTCCTGATCGGGCCAGTAGCCGCGTAGCCCGACCTGGACGAAGTTCTTGCCCGGAACGGCGCCAGACTCGATGAGGTGGCGCATCGGAGTTCCATGGGAGGCAAGGGAACCGGGGGAGTCCGGGCCGGTGTCGGCGTGGGCGTCGAAGTGGACGATGCCGACCTTGCCGTAGCCGTAGTGGTCCGCGACCGCAGTCGCGCACGGCCAGGTGATCGCGTGATCACCACCCATGATGATCGGAATGACGCCGGCGTCGACGACACTGCCCACGAACTTGCGGATGCCCTCGAACGTCGAAGCGGTGTTGCCCACGTGGATTGGGGCGTCGCCGTAGTCGCACATACGCAGGTCGGCGAACGCATCGACGTGGGTGTCGAGTGAGAAGTGCGCGCGTCCGTAGCCTCCTTTGTAGTCGCACGTCCGGATTGCCAGGGGCCCGTGGTTGGTGCCGGACCGGCCGGTTGCCGTTGCATCCCAAGGAACTCCGAGAACAGCAACGTCGATCTCGCCGGCGCGCAGGTCTTCCGGGGTCAGGCAGATGGGCAGTTTCGCGAACGTCTGGATGCCGCTGAAACCGCCTTCGGCGCGGCGGTTCACGTGGATCGGTCCCGGCTTGCGGTCGGTGTTGTAGTCGTCGACGGCCCCGTGGTTCTCGAGTCCCTCGCCGAGGCGGCGCGGCTGCTGCCAGAATCCTTCGGGGGCGAGCGGGTGATGATGGTGGTGACCGTCGTGATCGTGATCGGTCGGATTCGGCTGCTGCGTCATGGGCGCTTCTCCCCGTCCTCCCCTGGAGGACTGTGCTCGGGTTGTTACGCACTGAACGTAAAGGGATGCCTAAACGATTAGCCAGTGCTGAGGGCGCTGTTAACGTGACTTTTACGCACGGAACCCATGGGCCGATTCTGCGTCATTCGCCAGTTCTGTCCCGGTAATTCTGCTGAAACGATTAATCAGCGTGGAGCACGACGCTCGTCGATGCACGATGGTGCACGAGGGTCGGGACGGTGCGCACCGTCCCGACCTCCTGCGCGCCGTCGAGTAGTTCGAGGAGCCGCATCGCGCACGCCCGGCCGAGCGCAAGTGCGGGCAACTCGATCGCGGTGACCGGCGGGTCGCAGTCGTGGAGTGCCGGGGCGTCGGCACAGGCCGCGACGAGCACGTCGCGGCCGGGTTCGCGACCGGCCGCCCGCAACGCGTCGAGCGCGGTGAACACCTCCCAGCTCGACGCGACCAGGACGAGATCGATGTCGGCATGTTGTGCGAGGAACGTGCCGAGCTGCCGGCGCAGGGCCTCGGTCTCGACATCGGCGAACCGACTCTCGACGAACACCGCAGTCAGACCCCGTTCGGAACACCATTCGGCGACGGTCGACCGCAGGACATCGCCCCACCCCGAGTTCGCGTCCGGGGCGACGAGCAGGGGATGACGGGCACCGTGCGCATAGGCGTCTTCGAGGATCTCGCGCACCGCTGTCGCGTGGTCCGCTGTGACCACGTCGCTGGGTGGCAAGTTCGCCGGCAGATGCTCTCCCGCGACCACCGGCAACCGGGACTCCATGAGTTCCCGGGCGCGGGTGTCGTCGCCGATCGGGTCGGTGACGATGACGCCGTCGACGCGCGGCGCGGTGCGACGCGGAGTGCCGGCGTTGGAACTGAGCACGGCGACATCGTGGTCGTGCGCGTGTGCAGTCTCGATCACCCCGGCCAGGAAGTCGCGGAAGTACAGCGTGCCGAGAGCTACCGCGGCGTTCTGATGATGGACACCGAGCGCGTGGGTCCGGCCCGTCCGAAGGCCACGGCCGAGCGCATTGGGCACGTAGCCCAGTTGCTCGGACACCTGCCGGACGCGTTCGCGTGTCTCGTCCGTCATCCGGCCGCGACCGGACAGTGCCTGTGATGCGGTCGCCACGGACACACCGGACTGTGCTGCGACCTCACGCAGGGTCACAGCCGGATTCGGATTCGGGTGCCGTTTCGCCGCCACACGGACACCCTAACGGCTCGCAACCCCCGCGGCGTCCCCGAACGTCATCGCGAGATTCTCGATCGACGACGACACCAGCGCGCGTTTGGGCAGACCCAGTGCCCGCAGTTCGTCGGCGATCGGGTGCGTCCCCAGCCTCAGCTGTGCACCACCGATCCGGGAGCGCATCCCCGTCGGGTTCATGTCCCAGCTCGTCCGGCGCGTCACCGCGTCGAGGTGCGAGTACGCCGCCACGGAAGCGGTCGCGCCCGAACCTGGAATCGAAATACCCGGTGCGACAGTCAGTTCCGCGATGAGATGTCCGTCCTCCGACACCGTGGCGCGTTTGGTGGCACTGCGATGGTCGGTGTCGAAGTCGGCGAGGATCTTCGGGAAGCCCCAGATGCCGCGCCCGGCTGCGAGGGTGAAGTCGCCGTCGACCGGCAGTCGGTGGATCAGCGCGCCTGCACCACCCGATCCGAGCTCACGGAGGTCCTGCAGGACGGTGCCGCCGCGCCGATTGTGGTCGCGGACCAGAAAGCACACTCCGAATTCGTTGTACGGTCCGAGATCTCCGTCGACGTAGTCGACGAACACGAGGGTGCACAGACCGCGGCCGGGCCGGTACTGCAGGATCTCGAGGTCGCTGTCGGCGATCAGTGCCTGCGCGGGTGCGGTGGGCACCGAGTACATCGCTATGAAGGCCGTCGCGGTCCGGACCTGCACGGGCATCACGACCTCCTTGCCGAGGACGTGGTGTGTGCTCGCGGTGTCGCTCATGTCTGCCTTCCCGGAGGCTCGTGGAACGCTCGGATCAAGAATGAGAACGTGTTCCACTATTGGGTCCGGGGGCGACGAAAGCAAGGCCCTACGGTGCGCCCAGGCTCATCTCGTCCGGGTGTATCCCCAGGCGGTTTCCGTTCTCGAGGGTGTCGATCTCGCTCAGATCCAGTTCGGAGAGCTCGAAATCGAACACGTCGATGTTCTGAGCGATCCGGTCCTCGTGCACGGACTTCGGGATGACGATCAGCCCGTTCTGCAGGTGCCACCGGATCAGGACCTGGGCGGGCGACTTGCTGTGCCGGTCGGCGATGCGATCGATGATCGGGTCCGTGAGCAGGGTGTTCGGCTTCGACGCCCGGCCCCAGCCGGAACCGCTGGTGCCCCCGAGCGGGCTCCAGGATTCGACGGCGACGCCGAGCTCCGCCGCGCTCGCGCGGATATCGGTCTGCGGCAGGTTCGGATGCAATTCGACCTGGTCCACGGCGGGAAGCAGTCCGCCGCGATCGGCAAGCAGTTTCAGATGCCGCGGCTCGAAGTTGCAGACCCCGACGGCCTTCGCCTTCCCCGACGACGCGATCGCCTCCATCGCATCCCACGTGCGCAGAAGGCGCTGATCGTCGAGTAACGGCCAGTGCACGAGGTACAGATCGACATAGTCGAGGCCGAGCCGGTCCAGGCTCGCGTCGAACGCCGCCAGCGCCGGCTCGTACCCGTGGTCGGCGTTCCACAGCTTGGTGGTGACGAACAGGTCCTCGCGGGGGACCGCCGACGAGGCGATGCCGCGCCCGACCCCCGCCTCGTTGCCGTACGCGGCGGCGGTGTCGATGTGCCGGTAGCCGGCCTCGTCAATCGCGAATCGCACAATCTGCTCGGTCTGCTCGTCGGTGGCCTGCCAGACTCCCAGGCCGAGTTGCGGGATGGTCGTTCCGGAATTCAGGGTGATCGCCGGAGTGCTCATCGTCCCAGGCTAACCAATCACGCCTCCGCCGCCGCGAGTTCGAGCACCTCCTCTTCGGTCGGCGGACTCTTCGGATGATGCGTCAGGCACAACGGTGTCCGGGTTTTCCGGAATTCCGCTCCTTCGATCGCGGCATAGAAATGCCCGGCGGACAGTCGGCCGATGTCCGGCACCGTGCCGCCCTTGACGCGCGCCATCTCCTGCGCCGCCTGGATCTGGGCCGGGCTGTTCAGTAGTCCGTAGAACTGTGTTGCCGCATTGCCGGGGATCTTGTTGTTCAGTCCCTTGGGAGCCTGGGTCGCGAACACCAGGCCGAGCCCGTACTTGCGGGCCTGCGACGCCAGCGCCAGCGTGCTCTGCGTACATGCGGTGAATCCGCCCGACGGTGCGAAGTTCTGCGCTTCGTCCATGACGAACAGTGCGCCGAGCGGCCGGTCGCCGGCAGGGTTCTTCTTGATCCACGCGAACAACGCCATCTGCAACTGGTTGACGAAGCCCTGGCGCTGGTCGTCCGATGGCAGCCCGGACAGGTTCACCACCGACACGCGGGCCCGTCGGCCGGGGGACGGGGTGAGCAACATACCCGGATCGGCCGCTGCACCCTGTCCCCCGAAGAGGGGATCGTTGGCCATCGACGCCTTGAGGTTCTCCGCGAGATCCGCGGCGATCTTCGTGGCGTCGCGCAGGTTGCTGATGTGCTCGGGCAGGTCCTCGAGCAGCGCGACGAACTGGTCCAGGTTGCCGTGCGAGCGTTCCCCGAAGTATTCGAGCGCCTGCTTGAGCACGGCGCGCGCCTTGTCCGCGGCGGCGGACTTGCCGTCCACCTTCGCGCGCGGAGCCAGCGCCGCGACCGCGGATTCGACCGCGGCGTCGAATTCGTCGGCGTCGTCCACGACGCTTGCGAAGTCCGGCAGAGGCTGGAAAGCGAGTGGGCGACCGTTCTGCCGCCGTGGTGTCCACACGACCACCTCGGTGTGTTCGAGGTACTCGTCGGCCTTGGCCCGGTCTTCCGGGGTCCACGATCGCTCGCCGTCGGGCCACGGGCTGCCGAGTCGCGACAGGTCGTTGTTCGGATCCAGGATGATCGACGAAACACCCTGCAGCGCGCATTCTTCGACGATCCGCCGGATGAGCACGGTCTTACCCGACCCTGATCCGGCGAAGATTGCGGTGTGCTTGCGCAGCGCCTCAAGATCGACGTGTACCTGCTGTCCCGTGTCGACGGTGGTGCCGAGGGGGATGGACGCTGTCCCGGGCGCCGTCTCGGTCGTGACCGGGTCGGGGGTCGCTTCCGTCTCTTCCGGCAGTACTGTGGTATCCATGCAGGATGGTCGATGCCGCGGCGGAATCGAGTTCGTATCCCATTGATCCCGAAGGAATCTCGTCGTCGAGGATGTCGCCCAGCAGATCGGTCCCGTGTGCGGGGCGCCGGGATCGCAACCAGGCGTCGAGATTCTCGGGCCTGTCGTCGAGCATGGTTCGCAGTGTGGCGAACGTGCGCGCGTCTTCCGGCGAGAACGGGATCGTCCTTCCCCCGGCGCGCGTGAACTCGGCGACCGCCGCCTGGGTCTTCGCTCCCGCCGGCCACGGACCGTTGCGCAATACGATCAAGTGACGGCCGTCGACTCCAGAGTTGAATCCGGATGCGCTGCGGAAGAAGGTCAAGATGTCGGCGACGCTCGGCCGCCACGTCAACGACAAGATGCTGTCCTTCTACATGAAGACCCCCGGCGGATTCGACGTCGAATTCGGTTGCGAGGGGCTGCAGGTCGAGGACGACGACTGGATCGCCCGTGAATCCACGGCCGTGAGCCTGTGGGGCCACGACTTCTCGGTGGGAATGCAGTAATGACCGCGCCGGAGGCCGGAGAGAACGGTGCGATCGACCCGCGGGCCTTCCGCACCGTGCTCGGGCAGTTCTGCACCGGCGTCACCGTCATCACCACCACCGAGGACGACGGGACGCCTGTGGGATTCGCGTGCCAGTCGTTCGCGGCGTTGTCGCTCGACCCGCCGCTCGTGTTGTTCTGCCCCACGAAGCAGTCGCGGTCGTGGGCGGCCATCGAACGAGCGGGCCGCTTCTGCGTCAACGTCCTCGCCGAGGAACAACAGGAGACCTGCGCGCGGTTCGGTTCCCGCGAACCCGACAAGTTCGCCGGACTCGACTGGACACCCTCTCCGTTGGGCTCACCCGTCCTGACGGGATCGCTCGCGCACATCGATTGCACGGTCGAGACGGTGCACGACGGGGGAGACCACTGGGTGGTGTTCGGTCGCGTCTCGTCGCTGAGCGAGGTGCGCGACGAGAAGGAACGCCCGCTGCTCTTCTACCGCGGGCAGTACACCGGGATCGAACCGGAGAAGACGACTCCGGCGCCCTGGCGAGACGATCTCGAAGCGTTCCTCACCTCTGTCACGGAGGACACCTGGTTGTAGATCGCAGACCGTGAGTACCGCACGACGAAGCCGGGACGGCCACATCGGATGTGGTCGTCCCGGCTTCGTGTGGGGATCAGGAACGGTCGGTGTCGGTTGCGTCGTCCGGCGACTCCTCGTAGTACTCCGTGGTCACGACGCGGCGCACCAGGCGCGGCTTGCGCTGCCGGTCGGCGTCCGCGCCGCCTGCCGTGTCAGCCTTCGCGTCGGCCGTGCTCGTGTCGGTGTCGGCCGACTGCGGCGGCGTGAAGTGCGCCGGTCCCGTCGGTCCCGGGCCGACGATCTCCTGATCGCTGCCGGTACCGGTGCCGGAAGCCGCGTGGCGGGCGGTGTCCGCCGCCGAGTGCGCGGTGCCGGAGGGTGTGGACGGCGTCGACGCGGTATGTCCGGGCATCGAGTGCTCGAGCGATTCGTCCCGCTGGCCCTCGCTCGGCCGGTAGTTCCCGGCGATCTCCTCACGCGCGACGTCGGGCGGCGTCGGTGAATGCCCGGCGCCCGCTGTCGGCGAGTGCGCGGTCCCCGCGGTAGGCGACTGCGCGGTCCCCGCGGTGGGCGAGTGCGCGGTCCCCGCGGTCGGCGAGTGCGCGGTCCCCGCGGTGGGCGACTGTCCGGTTCCCACCGGCGCGGTGGTGCCGTACGACTCGCCGGTGTGCGGTGCTCCGGTACCGGCCGGACCACCGCCGGCTGCGCCGCCGACGAGACCCCCACCGGCCGCGCTCCGCTCGTCGAGGCCGCTCCGGTCGTCGGTCGGTCCACCCCGATCGTCCGTGAATCCGCCCCGGTCGCCGGTGGTTCCACCTTCGGCAGAGGTGTCCCCGAACCGGCGGTAGTAGCGGTACAGCTCGTCCTCCTCGAGCGGGGTCAGCTCACCGTTCTCGTCGATGTTCGGCGCACCGGTGATGGTGTCCTTGTCGAAGGGCAGGCGCACTCCGGAGCTGTCGAGTTCGGCTTCGTCGATGGGGGCGAAGTGCCGGCGCGTTCCGAACAGACCCGTGACGACGGTGATCCAGGCAGGTCGGCCCGTGTCGTTGTCCAGGTACACCTCTCCGACTCGTCCGAGCTTGTCGCCGTCCGGTCCGTACGCGGTGGCGCGAGCGAGGGTGTCGATGTCGTCGTTGCTGATCATGATGTCCTCATCCGTGGGCGATGCGGCTTCCTGCTGTGCGGATGCCCTCCAGTGCGAGTGACGAAACGCTGCCGTTACACCGCTCGCCGTTGCGTCGACCATCCCCACGTGTTATCCATATTGTCAACAATCCGACAACCGGCACGAGGGTTCGCGCCCTCGGCTGTTCGGAGGGATCGTCATGACCCGTCTTTCACCCCGCCTGCTGCAGGCAACGCCCGTCACCGTCGACCACGCCGAGGGCTGTTACGTCCACGGCACCGACGGACGTCGGTATCTCGACTTCACCGCCGGCATCGGCGTCACGAGTACCGGTCACTGTCACCCGCACGTCGTCGAGGCCGCCCGCCGGCAGATCGGCTCGCTCATCCACGGGCAGTACACGACCGTGATGCACCGGCCCCTGCTCGAACTCACCGAACGCCTGGGCGCGGTGCTCCCCGAAGGACTCGACTCGCTGTTCTTCGCCAATTCGGGCAGTGAAGCCGTCGAGGCGGCGCTGCGTCTGGCCCGCCAGGCGACGGGACGACCCGGAATCGTCGTCTTCCACGGCGGATTCCACGGCCGGACCGTTGCGGCCGCCACGATGACGACCTCGGGAACCCGCTTCTCCGCAGGGTTCTCGCCGCTCATGAGCGGTGTGCACGTCGCTCCGTTCCCCACCGCCTACCGCTACGGCTGGTCGGAAGAGGAGGCGACCGATTTCGCCCTGCAGGAACTGGATTACCTGTTCGCGACCCTCGTGGCACCGGACGAGATCGCGGCCTTCGTCGTCGAACCGGTCCTGGGCGAGGGCGGTTACATCCCCGGCAACACCCGGTTCTTCCGGGGGCTGCGGCAGCGGGCCGACGAACACGGCATCCTGCTCGTCTTCGACGAGATCCAGACCGGATTCGGGCGGACCGGAAAGTTCTTCGGCCATCAGCATTTCGACGTGCGACCCGACATCATCACCATCGCCAAGGGTCTCGCGAGCGGTTTCCCGCTGTCGGGTATCGCCGCCTCCGAGGAACTCATGGAGCGCGCCCGTCCGGGATCACAGGGCGGCACGTACGGGGCGAATGCGGTTTCGTGCGCGGCGGCCGTCGCCACTCTCGACGTGATCGAGAAGGAGGGGCTCGTCGACAACGCCGCCGCGCGCGGGCGTGAACTGCTCTCCGGCGCACGGGAGCACACGACCGACTTCATCGGTGACGTGCGCGGTCTCGGTCTCATGGTGGGCCTCGAGTTCACCACCGACGGAGCGCCCGACCGGGAACGGGCGACCGCAGCGCAACAACTCGCCGCGCAGAAGGGGTTGCTGCTGTTGACCTGCGGCGCACACATGAACGTGGTGCGCATGATCCCACCGCTGATCGTCACCACCCAGCAGATCGAGGATGCGCTCGGGATCTGGTCCGAGGTCCTCGCCGAGGTCCGATAATCCGTCGAACGAGGGAGTCCGCGTGCCCCGATACATCACGATCACTCTCGACAAGCGCGACATCACGTGCAGAGCACGGCTTCTCGACGACGAGGCGCCGCTGACCTGCGCGGCGGTGTGGGACGCCCTGCCGCAGAGCGGCTCGGCGTTCCACGCCAAGTACGCCCGCAACGAGCTCTACACCCTCGTCCCGAGGATCACGGCGGCACCGCACCGGGAGAACCCGACGGTGACGCCGATCCCCGGGGATGTGTGCCTGTTCGACTTCGAACCGTGGGAGATCGGCAATCCCGCATACGGTTACGAACCCGGATCGCAGGCCCATGCGCAGCAGGGAGCGACCGACCTCGCGTTGTTCTACGGCCGGAACAATCTGTTGCTCAACGGCGATGTGGGATGGGTACCGGGCAACGTCTTCGCGACCATCGAGGAGGGCCTGCCCGAACTTGCCGTCGCGTGCAACGACCTGTGGATCCAGGGGGTCGTGGGGGAGACGTTGAGCTTCGCACGCGCATAGACGGTCGTTGCAGGGGAAACGGCACCGCACACAATGTGCGGTGCCGTTTCCCGTGGTGCTCTTCCCGTCTCAGCTCAACGCGTACTCGGCGAACCGCGCGACGGCGAGCAGCAGGTCGTCCGAATGCCGCGGCCCGACGATCTGCAGACCCACGGGCAGACCGGCCGAGGTGGTGCCCACGGGGATGCTGATGGCCGGCTGTTGCGTGAGATTGAAGGGATAGGTGAACGGGGTCCACTGCGGCCACGAGGTCAACGTCGAACCCGGAGGCACGTCGTGGCCGGCCTCGAAGGCGGGGACCGGCATCGTCGGGGTGATCAGCACGTTGTACTTCTGGTGGAAGATCCCCATCGTGATGCCGACCGCCGCGGCGACCGCGCGGGCCTCGAGATAATCGACGGCACCGAGTTGTTCGCCGTGGGACCACACGCGTCCGAGGCCGGGGTCCACCTTGTCCCGCGTGCCCTCGGGGAAGGTCTTCAGCATCGTGGCCGCGCCTGCCGCCCAGAGGTTCTCGAAGGCCTCGAGCGGGTCGGTGAAACCGGGGTCGGCGGCGGTCACGCGCAGTCCGGCCTCGTCGAGGACGCGGACCGCCCGGTCGACGATCTCACCGACCTCGGGGTCCACGTCGACGTAGCCGAGGGTCTTGGAGTAGGCGACGTCCATTCCCACCACTTCGCGGTTGAGGCCTCCGCGGAAGGTCGTCAGCGGCGGCGCGAGGGCCGTCGGGTCCCGGGGGTCGGGCAGCGCGAGGATGTCGGTGAGCAGCGCCGCGTCCTCGACCGTCCGGGTGATCGGCCCGGCGTGCGCGAGCGGCCCGAACGGGCTGGCGGGGAAGATCGGGATCCGGCCGTGGGTGGGCTTGAAACCCACGACGCCGCAGAACGAAGCGGGGATGCGGATGCTGCCCCCACCGTCGGTGCCGACGGAGCACGGACCGAAGCCGGCCGCGACCGCCGCCGCGCTGCCTCCGGACGAGCCACCGGCGGTCTTCGTCGTGTCGGCGGGATTCGTGGTCACCCCGTAGAGTGCCGAATCGGTCACCGCCTTCCACGCGATCTCCGGGGTCGTGGTCTTGCCCACCAACACCATTCCGTCCTCGCGCAGCCGGGCCGCGACCGGGCTGTCGACGTTCCAGTCCTGGTTCTCGTCGATGGCCTGCGAACCCCGCAGGGTCGGCCATCCGTCGGTGAGGAAGACGTCCTTGATCGAGATGGGGACCCCGTCGAGCAGGCCCTTCGAATAGCCGGTCCGCCACCGCTCCTCGGACCTGCGCGCCTGGTCGAGGGCCTTCTCCTCGTCGACGAGGCAGAACGAGTTGATCTCGCGATCGTGCGCCGCGATCCGATCGAGCACGGCCCGCGTCACCTCGACGGGAGACAACTCGCCCGAGGAGAACGCCGACACGAGTTCGACGGCGGTCATGTCTGTGGGCTCCATCGTGCCTCCTTCTCGTCGGACGATGCCGACTCTCACGCGCCGGGCACGTAACCCAGCTTCTTGTCCACCACGTTCCGAAGAGGTCCGCCACTGCGGTGACGGTGGAAGTTGTCGACGAAGACGTCCACCAGCGCGTCGCGCCAGCCCACGAAATCCCCCGAATTGTGCGGGGTGATCGAGACGTTCGGCATGTCCCAGAGCGGATGGCCCTCGGGGAGCGGCTCGACGTCGAGCACGTCGAGCGCGGCGCCGGCGATCGTGCCCGACCGCAGCGCCTCGACCAGATCGTCGGTGCGCACGAGCTCGCCACGCCCGACGTTGACGAAGCGCGCCTGCGGCTTCATCGCGGCGAACATCCGGGCGTCGAACAGGTGCCGGGTCTGATCCGTGAGAGGTGCGGCCACGACGACGAAATCGACGTCGGCCAGGGCGGCCGGAAGGTCGGCGGTCGCGGTGACGGTGCCGAAATCGGGGTCGTCGTCGCGAGAGCGTCGGCCCGAGCCCCGGACCGTCATTCCCACGGCGGAGAGCAGGCGGGCGATCGCGCGACCGATCGGGCCGGTGCCGACGACGAGCACGGAGCGCCCGGCGATGCGTTCGGATTCCCGGTGCTTCCAGATGTGCTCGTGCTGGAGCCGCAGCGATTCGGGGATGTCCTTGGCGAAGGAGAGTATCTGGGCGAGCACGTATTCGGCGATCGCCCCGTCGAAGACTCCGCGGGAGTTGGTGACGACCACGTCGCTGTCGCGCAGCTCGGGGAACATGAGGGCGTCGACCCCGGCCGCGGCGACATGGATCCACTTCAGGGACGCTGCGGCGTGCCAGGCTGCGGGCAGCGCGTCGGTGAGGAAGTCGTACGCGAAGAGGATGTCGGCGCCGTCGAGCGCGTCGGCCAGACCGGCGGCGTCGGTGTAGCGGACCGTGGCGTGCTCGGCCACCGGGGCCATCCACGCACGATCCGGCACGGCTTCGGCATGAAGCACTGCAACGACCGGCTGGGCATCCACGTTGACACCGTATGAGCGCCTCGTATTATTGTCAACAATCCTCAAGGCTGAGGGAACTCTTGACGAAGCCGAGGGACCGTATGGAACTGAACATTCCCGAATTCGAAGGTCCTCTGGCTCAGCGGGGCATCGGTGTGATCGCACCCTTCGATCTCGCCCTGGAACGAGAACTGTGGCGATGGGCGCCGCTCGAGGTGACACTGCACCTCGCTCGAACCCCCTACGAGCCGGTGCCGGTCAGCCGTGCCATGGCCGAGCTGGTGTCCGACCGACGGCACCTCATGGTCGCGACCCGCGACGTGCTGTCGGTGGAACCGGAAGTCGTTGCCTATCTGTGTACCTCGGGCAGTTTCGTCAACGGGGTTGCCTACGAGAAGGCCCTGTGCGACGCGATCTGCGAAGCGGGCGCATCGTGCGCGGTCACGACCTCCGGAGCGCTGCTCGAAGCCCTCCACACACTCGACCTCACCCGCATCTCGGTGATCACCCCCTACGACCGGGAACTCACCGACCTGCTGCACGACTTCCTGAAGGAGGCCGGAACCGAGGTCGTCCGGTCGTCACATCTCGGGCTCGGCGGCGGCATCTGGAAGGTCAACTACCGCACCATCGCCGAACACATCATCGGGGCCGACACCCCGGACTCACAGGCGATCTTCGTCAGTTGCACCAACCTGCCGACCTACGACCTGATCGCGCCGCTCGAACGGGAACTCGGCAAGCCGATCCTCACGGCCAACCAGCTCACCATCTGGGCGTGCCTGGGACGGATGAAGCTGCCCATGACCGGGCCGGGGAAGTGGTTGAGAGGAGTGTTCTGAATGCATCGTGACCGTCCGACCGTCGGGATCGTCTACCCGGATCATGCCGCCGAGGACGACTACCCGTTCGCCGCCGAACTCCTGGGGGTGAACCTGCCCGTCGCCCACATCTACGGAACCGATCTGCACGCCGTTCCCGAACTCCTCGACCTCGGGAGCCCGGCCAAGCTCGCCGGGGGAGCGGCGCAGTTCGCGGACGAGTCCCTCGACGCCCTCGTGTGGGCGTGCACGTCGGGCAGCTTCGTGTACGGACCCGAGGGGGTACGCACCCAGGTCGAGCAACTCTCCCGGGATGCGGGAGGCGTGCCCACGACGAGCACGAGCATCGCGTTCGTCGCCGCACTGCGAGCGCTCGATATCACCCGGGTGGCCGTGGCGGCGAGTTATCCGCGGGATGTCGCCGAACTGTTCGTCGCCTTCCTCGCGGACGCCGGGGTCGACGTCGTCTCGCTCGCCGACGCCGGCATCGACACCGCCGCCGAGGTCGGCACCCTGACCGACGAGGCCGTCCTCGAATTCGCGAGGACCAACGATCATCCCGACGCGCAGGCGGTCCTGGTGCCCGACACCGCGATGCACACGCTGCGGATCATGCGGGAGCTCGAGAAGGAGACCGGCAAGCCCGTGCTGACCGCCAACCAGGTCACCGTGTGGCACGGCCTGGAACTCGCCGGATATACAGTGGAATGCCCGGAGCTGGGCTCACTGTTCGAGGAGGAGACCGATCATGGTGCTCGGTGATCTGGAAGATCTACGTCCTGTCACCCGGCCGTCCACGGCCGAGCTCATCGCCGAACAGATCCGGTCGGCCATCGTCCGGGGTGCACTCGGTCCCGGGGAACAGCTGGGCGAAGCCGAACTCGCCGCGCACTTCCAGGTCTCCCGGGGACCGCTGCGAGAAGCCATGCAGCGGTTGCTGTCCGAAGGTCTGCTCTACAGCATCCGCAACCGGGGCATCTTCGTCACCGAGCTCACCTTCGACGACGTCGTCGACATCTACCGCAGCCGCTGGGTCATCGAGGGCGGCGCCCTCGATCTGGTGCTGGACGGCCGTCGCGAACAGACGTGGAAGGCCCTCGAACCCGCGATCGAGGAGATGCGCACCGCCGCCGAACGCGAGGACGCCACCGGTGTCTCGGACGGCGACCGGCGTTTCCACGAGATCCTCGTGGCCAGTGCCGAGAGCCCGCGGCTCGTGCGAGCGGCCCGCACGCTGCTCGTCGAGACGCGGATGTGCCTCGGCGCGCTGCAGACCACCTATCCCGATCTGCACGTGCAGGTGGACGAGCACGTCGTGCTGCGGGAGGCGATCCGCACCGCCGACCGCGACGACGTGCGGCGCCTGCTCGACGAGCACCTGCACGACACGGTCACCCGGCTCCGCGAGCGTCAGAACGTCGACGGCGTGATCGCGTCCGGCTGATCCCCCGCTCAGGCGGGCGGGGTGAACGACGACAGAGCCGTCGCAGCGATGTGATCGGCGGCGTCCTCCTCCGCCAGCCGTCCTGCCGCGACTTCGGTTGCGGCACAGTGGACCAGGCTGTGAAGGACCGACGCCAGCCAGGACGACGACAGGTCGGTGCGGAAGACCCCCTCGGCACGGCCGCGCTCGATGAGATCGGTCGCGCGGGCGAGGAGGCCGTCGTGCGCGGCGCGGACGTCCTCGGCGGGAAGCGCTTGGTCGGCGGCGGCGAGCAGCGCCCCGGCGTCGGCGGTCAGCGACCACGAACCCGCGATCAGGCGATGCAGGGCGTCGCGGGGATCACCCGTGAGGTCGATCCGGTCCACGGACTCCTCCGCCTCGGCGAGCGCGCGCTGCACCACCGCGGTGACGAGTTCTGCGCGAGTGGGGAAGTGGCCGTAGAGGGTGACACGCCCGACGCCGGCGGCCTTGGCGATCTCCCCGATGCTCGCGTCGGGATCACGACTCAGCGCGATGCGCGCGGCCTCGAGGATCGCCTCGATGTTCCGCTCGGCGTCCGCACGTTTCCTGGTGCGGGGGGAAGCATCGTGGGTGGTCACGGATCCTCCTCTTGTTGAACACTGATGTTCAGGTTACGCTGACCATCAACTCGAACATCACTGTTCAACTCAGGGCGGATCCTCATGACGAGCTCCGACATCACCGTTCCCGTCGATCGACCTGCGACCGGCATCGACCCGAAGGCGCTGCTACGAGGGGTGCTGCGCCGGTGGCCGAGCCTCGTCGCAGTCGCCCTCGCCGCGTTCGTCCTCGCGGACGGGGGCACCGACTTCCCGGCGATCCTCACCGGCGCGGCACTCGTCTATCTCGGTGCCGCCGTACTGGGCCGTCGCAGCGCGGCCTGGCCCCTGTTCCTCGGCGCCGTCGCGCTGATCGGCGTCGGCAAGGTCGCCGTCGTCGCGTTCGGAGTGCCGGTCGAGATCGCCGTCGTGATGGTCGCGCTCGGTGCCGCCGGCGCCGTCTACGGACTCGTGCGCACCCCGGCCGGCCGGGCGATGCTCGTCGGGCCGTCGGCCGTGGCCATGCTGGGTTTCGGTGCCGTCGCGGTGGCCGCGGTGACGGTCACCCCCGTCCCGGCGGGAGTGATCGTCGGGTTCGGACTGCTCGGTCACGCCGCGTGGGACTACATCCACTTCCGCCGGAACACCGTGGTCGCCCGCTCGCTGGCGGAGTTCTGCGGTGTGCTCGACACCCTGCTGGGTGTCGCGGTGATCGTCCTCGCCGTCTCGGGCGCGCTCTCCTGAGTCCTGAGGATCGTCAGACGACGGTCGCGTCGCCGAAGGTCATCCGCAGATCGGGGATCGACGACGAGGCCAGTGCGCGTCGCGGCAGACCGAGCGATCGCAGCTCGTCGGCGATCGGATGCGTCCCCAACCGAAGGGTCGCGCCGCCGAGCCGGGTGCGTACCCCGCTCGGATTCATCTCCCAGGTCGTGCACCGGGTGACGTCGTCGATGTGCGAGTAGGCAGCGAGCGAGGCGGCGAGACCCTTGCCCGGCACCGGGAGTCCGGGCGCCACGGTCAGTTCGGCGATCAGCGCTCCGTCGGCGGAGACCGAACCGCGCTTGGTGCTGCTGTCGTGGTCGGCGTCGAAGTCGGCGAGGGTCTTCGGGAAACCCCAGATGCCGCGCCCCGCCGCGAGAGTGAAGTCTCCGTCGACGGGCAGGTGGTGGATGAGTGCACCGGCCTGCCCGCCGACCAAACTCCGCCAGTCGCCGACGATGCCGTCGCCGCGGTTGTGATGGTTGCGGACGAGGAAGCACACCCCGAACTCGTTGTACGGGCCGAGGTCCCCGTCGACGTAGTCCACGAAGACGAGCGTGCAGATCCCGTGGCCCGGCCGGTACTGCAGGATCTCGAGCCCGGTGTGGGCGACGAGTTCCTGCGCGGGGCGCACGGGAACCGAGAACATACCCATGAACGCCGTGGCCGTTCGGACCTGCACGGGCATCGTGACCGGCTTGCCCAGCACCAGATGCGTCGTCGTCTCGCTCATCGCTGCCTTCCGGAAGTCGGACGTGCGTACCCCGACAATGAGAACACGTTCCAGTTCCGGAGGGAAGGGATCAGGCGGGGGCGCCGATATTCATCTCGTCGGGATGCGCGCCCACCCGCGTGCCGTCGTCGAGCGTGTCGAGTTCGCTGAGGTCGAGCTCGTCGAGTTCGAAGTCGAAGACGTCGATGTTCTGGGAGATGCGCTGCTCGTGCACCGACTTCGGGATGACGATCAGCCCGTTCTGCAGATGCCAGCGGATGAGCACCTGCGCGGCCGACTTGCTGTGGCGGTCGGCGATGCGCGTGACGATCGGGTCGACGAGCAGGGTGTTCGGCTTCGAGTTCGGACCCCAGCCCGAGTTGCTCGTGCCCCCGAGCGGGCTCCACGACTCCACGGCGATGCCGTGTTCGGACCCGAACCGGCGGATCTCCTGCTGCGGCAGGTGCGGATGCAACTCCACCTGATCCACCGCCGGCGGCAGCCCGCCGCGATCGACCAGCAACTGCAGGTGGTGCGGTTCGAAGTTGCACACCCCGACCGCCTTCGCACGCCCGGACTCGGCAATCTTCTCGAGGGCGTCCCAGGTGCGCAGGATCCGCTCGCGGTCCTGCAGCGGCCAGTGGATCAGGTACAGGTCGACGTACTCGGTGCCCAGCTTCTTCAGGCTCGTGTCGAAGGCCTTCAGCGCCGGCTCGTAACCCTGATCGGCGTTCCACAGCTTCGTGGTGACGAAGATGTCCTCGCGCGGCACCGACGACGCGGCGAGCGCGCGGCCGACGCCTTCCTCGTTGCCGTAGGCCGCGGCCGTATCGATGTGCCGGTAACCGGCCTCGTCGATCGCGTATCGGACCGCGCGTTCGGTCTCGTCGTTGGTGGCCTGCCAGACTCCCAGGCCCAGCTGCGGGATCGTCGTTCCGGAGTTCAGCGTGATCGTGGGAGGTGTCATCTTTCCGACGTTAGCGAGCCGCCGCGGCGGGCGCGAGGAATCCCGGACGATCAGGTGTCCTCCGACCCGTCGGTGTCGAACTCACCCGTCGGTGTCGAACTCACCCGTCGGGGGACGGGAGGCGAGGAGCGCCGCCCACGCATCGACCTCCCGGCGGCTCGTCAGCCGCACGACCGGCAGATCGGCGCGCTCGACGAGCAGCGGCCGCACCGCGGTGTACTGCCACTCCGTCACCCAGCGTGGTTGCGCGGTGAACTCCTCGACGTCCTCGCGGAAGGACGGACGCGGCGTCCAGTTCGGTCCGTGGTGGAGCCCGTCGATCTCGACGTGCGGAAGGTCGAGGATCTCCCCGATCCTCGCGGCGAGGGTCGTCCTGCCGGAACCGGACGTCCCCGCCACGAGGACGCGGCGGGGACGAACGGGAAGCGGAACCGAGGAATCGAGGAGGCACATCACCGATCTTTCGCAGGGATCGCCGCCGACGATATTGCTCAGGCGGATACCGCGCTCAGGTATTCGCGCGGTTGCCCGAACAACTGGGCGCTGCCGTGCGCCCGCTTGAAGAACAACTGCGCGTCGTGCTCCCAGGTGATCGCGATCCCGCCGTGCAGCTGCACGGCCTCCGACGCGACCTGCTGGAAGGCCTCCGAACAGTAGATCTTCGCCGCGTACGCGTCCTGCGGATCCTGCGACAACGCAGCCGCATACGACATCGACCGCGCCGTCTCCACGAGCGCGTACATGTCGGCCATGCGGTGCTTGAGCGCCTGGAACGACCCGATCGCGCGACCGAACTGCTTGCGGTTCTTCGCGTAGTCGACGGTCAGGTCGAGCACGGCCTGCGCGGCGCCCACCTGCTCGGCCGACAGGGCGATCGCCGCGGACGCCCGCAACCGGTCGACGAGATCGTCGGACGACGCCAGGCGACGACCGGTCACCGCCGAGAACGACACCTCCGCGAGGGAACGCGTGGGATCCATCGTGGGCACGCGGCGCCGCGACACCCCGTCGGTCTCCGGATCGACCTCGAACAGGCCGACCGTGTCACCGTCGGCGGCGAGCACGAGCAGGGTGGACGCGATGTCGCCGCCGAGCACGTAGTGCGCGGTTCCGGTCAGCACGTCGCCCTCGGCGCTCACGCCGCGACGCTGCCAGCCGGCGGCCGAAGCCCAGCACACCGCGACGACCTCGCCGGCGGCAATGCCGGGGAGCAGACGCGCCGCCGCGTCGGCGTCACCGGACAGCAGCACGGTCTGCGCCGCGAGCACTGCCGACCCCAGGAACGGCGACGGCGTGAGCGTGCGGCCGAGTTCCTCGAGCACCACGTGGGTCTCGACCCACGAGGCGCCCACACCGTCGTATTCCTCCGGGACGGCGAGGGCTGCGACCCCGACCTGCTCGACGAGCATCGTCCACAGTTCGTCGTCGTACCCGCTGCCGGTGGTGATCGCCCGCCGGACGGCAGCCGAATCGGAGTGCTTGGCGAGCAGGGTGCGCACCGAGTCCCGCAGTGCGGCGCGCTCTTCCGTCTCGAACGTCACGACGCCTCGCTCTCGAGTGCCGCGACCACGCGTGCCCGGTGCTCGTCGGGGGTGCCCCACGCGGTGACGAGCGCGCGGACCTTCGTGATCCACAGCGACAGATCGTATTCCTGGGTGTAGCCGATGGCGCCGTGCACCTGCAAGGCCGTACGCGCGGCGAGATAGGCGGCGTCGCCGCACGCGACCTTCGCGGCCGAGACATCCCGGGACGCGGTGGACAGCTCGTCGCGGACGGCGATGGCCGCGCCGTGCAGCAGCGGATGTGCCATCTCCAGCGCGACCGCCACCTCGGCGAGATGGTGCTTGACCGCCTGGAAGGAGCCGATCGCGCGACCGAACTGCTTGCGTTGCTGCGCGTACTCGACGGTGGTGTCGAGCAGGGTCCGGCCCAGGCCCTGGAGCTGAGCTGCGGACGCGAGGACACCGATGTCGAAAGCCGCAGCGGTATCGGCGGATCCGAGCGACTCGCCGACGGTGAGCGAGGCGAGCGTGCGCGACCGATCGACCGACTCGCGCGTGTCTCCGGCGGTGCCGACCGAAACGGTGCCGCCGGCCACGTGCAGCGCGAGGTCGGCGACGTGCGCGTCGACCGCGTACGGCGCGTGGGGGAGCATCGCGACGGTGGCGAGCGAGCCGGCGGCAAGAGGACCGAGACGCTCGGGTGCCACGGCGGCGAGCAGAACCGGTGCCACCGCGACGGTTTCGACCACCGGGCCGGGTACGGCGTGGCGGCCGAGCTGTTCGACGGCGACGACGAGGTCGACCGCGTCGGCCCCGAGGCCGTCGTGCTCCTCGGCGACGAGCAGACCGTTGACGCCGGTCTCGGCCAGTCGCTCCCACACCTGCAGACCCGGTGCCGTGTCGCCGCTGTTCCATGCACGGATCACCTGCGGCATGTCCGACTTGGTGAGCAGGGCGTCGATACTGGACGCGAAGTCCTCATGGGACTCGTCGAGTGCGAATCTCATCGATCACCCCTCGGAAGGCCGAGCAGCCGCTCGGCGATGACGTTCTTCTGGATTTCGTTGGTACCGGCGTAGATCGGGCCCGACAGCGAGAACAGATAACCGTCGGTCCAGCCGTCGACGAGTTCGGCGTCCGCGCCTTGCAGGTCGAGCGCCGTCTCGTGCGCGGCGATGTCCCACTCGGACCAGAACACCTTGTTGATCGACGATTCGGCGCCGAGCTGCCCGCCTGCGGTCAGGCGCGTGACGGTCGCCCAGGTCGACAGCTCGTAGGCGCGGGCCCCGATCCACGCGTCGGCGACGCGGTTGCGCAGCGCGGTGTCGCCGTGGAGGTCGGATTCGCCGTAGGCGCGCAGCAGCCGGTCGGTGGCCGCCAGGAAACGGCCCGGCGCACGCAGCGACAGACCGCGCTCGTTGGAGGCGGTGCTCATCGCGACCCGCCATCCCTCGTTCACCGCACCGATCACACCGGACTCACCGGGACGCTCCGGGTCGTCGGGGACGAAGACGTCCTCGAGGAAGATCTCCGCGAAGCCCGGCTCACCGTCGAGCTGCGGGATCGGTCGCACGGTGACGCCCTCGGCCCGCAGATCGAACATGAAGTAGGTGATGCCCTTGTGCCGCTGGGCCTCCGGGTCGGAGCGGAACAGACCGAAGCCCATGTCGGCGTAGGACGCCCGCGAGCTCCACGTCTTCTGGCCGTTGAGCAGCCAGCCGCCGTCGACCTTCGTGGCGGTCGAGCGCAGCGACGCGAGGTCGGAGCCGGACTCGGGTTCCGACCAGGCCTGGGCCCAGATGTCGTCGGCCCGGGCCATGCGCGGCATGATGCGGGCGAGCTGCTCGGGGTGGGCGTGCTCGAACAGGGTGGGGGCGAGCAGGAAGATGCCGTTCTGGCTCACCCGGCCGGGTGCACCGGCGCGGTAGTACTCCTCCTCGAACACGACCCACTGCTCGAGGGTCGCGTCGCGGCCGCCGAGTTCCTCGGGCCAGGAGACGACCGACAGGCGTGCATCGGCGAGGGTCCGCTCCCACTGCCGGTGTTCTTCGAAGCCCTCGGCCGTGTCCATCGACTTCAGCGGCGTCTTGGGGACGTTCTCGGCGAGGAAGGCGCGTACCTCGTCGCGGAACGCGAGGGTGGTGTCGTCGAGCTGCAGATCCACTACTTCGCCCCTTCCACCGGACGGGCGCTCGCGGCCATCGACTTGGCGTTCATGCCGCCGAGCGAGTCGGCTCCAACCTCGGCGTTGTGCGCGTGTGCGAAGTGGTGCAGGCCGAAGACCGAGTCCATGCCGTTGCGCATGCCCATCTGGTCCTCACACTGGTTGACGGCGCGCTTGGTGAGCGCGAGACCGAAGCGCGGCATCTCCGCGATGCGGGCGGCGAGGGCGAGGGTCTCGTTCTCGAGTTCCTCACGCGGCACGACGCGGCTGACCATGCCCACCTCGTAGGCGCGCTGGGCACTGAAACGGTCACCGGTGTAGAGGATCTCCTTCGCGAAGCGCGTTCCGAGGATCCACGGGTGCGCGAAGTACTCGACACCCGGGATGCCCATGCGCACCACGGGATCGGAGAAGAAGGCGTCCTCGGACGCGACGATCAGGTCGCACACCCACGCCAGCATGAGACCGCCGGCGATGCAGGCGCCCTGTACCGACGCGATGGTGGGCTTGGGGATCTCGCGCCAGCGGCGGCACATCCCCAGGTATACCTCCATCTCACGGGCGTAGCGCTGGTCGCCGCCGGGCTTGTCGACGTGGTCCCACCACATCACGGCCTTGTTGTCGTAGTGGACGTGGTGGTCGCGGCCCGGGGTGCCCAGATCGTGGCCGGCGGAGAAGTGCTTGCCGTTGCCGGCCAGCACGATCACCTTGACCTCGTCGTCCTCGACGGCCCTCTCGAAGGCGGCGTCGAGCGCGTAGGTCATGACCGAGTTCTGGGCGTTGCGGTAGTCGGGTCGGTTGAGAGTGACGATCGCGACGCCGTCGCGCACCTCGTAGGTGACGACATCGGGCTCGAACGGGACGGTCATGACTTCTCCTCACGCAGAACGTTCTTCAGTACCTTGCCGGACGGATTTCGGGGTAGCGCATCGACGAACCGAACCGATCGCGGCGCTTTGAAGTTGGCGAGTTTCTCTCGGGCATACGCGATCACGTCGTCCTCGGTGAGCGGATGTCCGTCCAGCGGGACCACGAACGCCCGGCCGACCTCACCCATGCGCTCGTCGGGGACACCGATCACCGCGACCTCGTGGACTCCCGGCAGACGCAGCAGTGCCGCTTCGACCTCCGCCGGATAGACGTTGAATCCGCCGCTGATGTACATGTCCTTGAGGCGGTCGGTGATGTCGAGATAGCCGCGCTCGTCGAGGGTTCCGACGTCACCGGTGTGCAGCCATCCGTCCTCGTCGACGGTCTTGGCGGTGGCCTCGGGATCGTCGAGATAACCGAGCATGACGTTCGGGCCGCGCAGCAGGATCTCACCCTTGTCGCCGATGCGCACCTCGAACTCGGCGGTGGCGCGTCCGGACGAAGTGGAGACGGTGACGGGATCGTCGTCGGTGCGGCACATCGTCGCGACGACCGCCTCGGTCTGCCCGTAGGCGGTGAGCACCGCGTCGAAGCTCAGTTCGTTCTGCATGCGTTCGACGAGGGAGACGGGCACGGGTGCGGCGCCGGTGACGGCGATGCGCAGGTTGCTCAGGTCGTACTCGCCGCGACGCGGGTGGTCGAGGATGGACTGGTAGATCGTCGGGGCGCCCGGGAGCACGCTGATGCGCTCGGCCGCGACCATCGCCATGACCTTCTCCACGTCGAAGGTCGCGAGGGGGATGACGGTGGAGCCCTCGAGCAGTGCGGCGACGAAACCGGCCTTGTACCCGAAGCTGTGGAAGAACGGGTTGATGATCAGGTAGTTGTCGTCGGTCGTCAGTTCGGCGCACTCAGCCCACGCCTGCGCGACACCGATGCACTGACGGTGGGCGCTGAGCACGCCCTTGCTGCGGCCGGTCGTGCCCGAGGTGAACAGGATGTCGGAGACGTCGTCGGGGGTCACGGCCGCGGCGCGCGCGTCGGCTTCGGTGCGGGCGGCGTCGGTGGCGGAGGACAGGAAGTCCGCCCACTCGACGACCCCGTCGGTCGGCGCGTCGTTCCCGCCCAGCGGGACCCGCACGGTCGTCGGGATCGACAGTTCCGGCGCGGCCTTGCTCAGTTCGGTGTACCGGTTGCTGCCGAGGAACTCGCCGACCACGACGAGAGCCTCGGGGCGGACGCGCTCGACGACGTCGGCGGCCTCGCTTCCGGTGTAGCGGGTGTTGAGGGGTACGACGACACCGCCGGCCCAGTGCGCGCCCAGGGCCGCGATCACCCAGTGGAACGTGTTGGGCGACCAGATGACGACGCGCGCACCGCGTTCGACGCCGCGGGCGACGAGCGCCGCGGCGAAATCGCGGACGTGGTCGCGCAGTTGTGCGAAGGTCAGCCGGGTGTCGCCGTCGGCGATCGCGAGCAGGTCCGGCCAGGTGTCGGCGGCACGTACGAGTGCGGCCGGAGTGGTTCTCGGTCGTGTGTTCACAGAGCTCCCTACCTAGCAATTGCTTGGTAGGTTATCGTACGGATGTGCACGAGAGCGAGAGCCAGGAAAATGCGGAGTTCGCAGCCACCGTTCGGCAGTGGCTCGAAGACAACCTGACCGGCGAGTTCGCCGAGCTCAGGGGCAAGGGCGGACCCGGAAGCGAACACGAGTTCTTCGAACAGCGACTCGCGTGGGACCGGCATCTGGCCGCTGCCGGATGGACCTGCATCGGCTGGCCCACCGAGTACGGCGGTCGCGGCGCGAGCATGGATCAGCGCGTGATCTTCCACGAGGAGTACGCGAAGGCGAACGCCCCCGCGCGCGTCAACCACCTCGGTGAGGAACTGCTCGGGCCCACCCTCATCGCGTTCGGGACCGAGGAGCAGAGGCAGCGCTTCCTGCCCGGCATCCGCAACGTCACTGAACTGTGGGCGCAGGGCTACTCGGAACCGGGAGCCGGCTCCGACCTCGCCAACGTCTCCACCACCGCCCGCCTCGAGGGCGACAAGTGGGTGATCAACGGCCAGAAGGTCTGGACGTCGCTCGCACACGTCGCACAGTGGGCCTTCGTCGTCGCGCGGACCGAACCCGGTTCGAGCCGTCATCACGGCCTGAGCTTCCTGCTCGTACCCCTCGACCAGCCCGGCGTCACGGTGCGGCCCATCCAGCAGCTCACCGGCACCTCCGAGTTCAACGAGGTCTTCTTCGACGACGCCGTCACCGACGCCGACCTCGTCGTCGGTGCCCCCGGCGACGGATGGAAGGTCGCGATGGGTCTGCTGACCTTCGAACGCGGCGTCTCCACCCTCGGGCAGCAGATCGGCTTCGCCCGCGAACTCGACGACATCGTCTCCGTCGCCGAGAGCAACGGTGCGATCGACGATCCGCACCTGCGCGAGCGCATCGCCCGCGCGCGGATCGGGCTGCGGGTCATGCGTGCCCACGCCCTGCGCACCCTCGGCGACGCCGACCCGGGTCAGGCCTCGGTCGCGAAGTTGCTGTGGGCCAATTGGCACCGTGACCTGGGTCAGCTCGCCATGGACGTGCAGGGAGCGTCGTCGCTCGTCGGCCCCGATCACGACCATGCCGGAAAGCCCTCCGACATCACCGATCCCGAGCATCTCGAACTCGCGGAATGGCAGCGGCTGTTCCTGTTCACCCGCGCCGACACCATCTACGGCGGATCCAACGAGATCCAGCGCAACATCATCGCCGAGCGCGTGCTCGGCCTTCCCCGGGAGGCACGTCCGTGACCGCAACACCCCGTCCCGCATCCCCGCTCGCGACCCCGCCGGTCGAGACCCCCGGCCACGGCCTGCTCCGCGACAAGAAGGTCGTGGTCACCGCCGCCGCCGGCACCGGCATCGGATTCGCCACCGCGCGTCGCGCGCTGCTCGAGGGCGCCGACGTGCTCGTCTCCGACTTCCACGAGCGCCGGCTCGGCGAGTCCGCGGAGAAGCTCGCGGCCGAGTTCCCCGAACAGCAGGTCGCGACGATCGTGTGCGACGTGTCGTCCACCGAACAGGTCGACGCCCTCATCGCCGGCGCCGCCGACCGGCTCGGACGCATCGACGTGCTCGTCAACAACGCCGGACTCGGTGGGGAGACGCCCGTCGTCGAAATGACCGACGAGGAGTGGGATCGCGTCCTCGACATCACCCTCACCAGCACCTTCCGCGCGACCCGCGCTGCGCTGCGCTACTTCCGCTCGGTCGACCACAACGGCGTGCTCGTCAACAACGCGTCGGTGCTCGGCTGGCGCGCCCAGCACTCGCAGGCGCACTACGCGGCGGCGAAGGCCGGCGTCATGGCCCTGACCCGCTGCTCCGCGATCGAGGCCGCCGAATACGGCGTACGTATCAACGCCGTCGCCCCGTCCATCGCCCGGCACCCCTTCCTCGCGAAGGTCACCAGCGAGGAACTGCTCGACAACCTCGCCGCCGGTGAGGCCTACGGCCGCGCCGCCGAGGTCTGGGAGGTCGCGGCAACCATCGCGATGCTCGCCAGCGACTACACGACCTATCTGACCGGCGAGGTCGTGTCGGTCTCCTCCCAGCGCGCATGAACCCGCCCTCGGTCGGCTTGAAAGGATGTCCGTCATGACTCCCTCACGCGACGACACCTCCAGCAAGTCCGGACGCCGCGCGGAACTGCTCGACATCGCAGCCGACCTGTTCGCGTCGCGCGGTGTGCGGGCCACGACCGTGCGCGACATCGCCGACGCGGCGGGAATCCTCTCCGGCAGCCTCTACCACCACTTCGATTCCAAGGAGTCGATGGTGGACGAGATCCTGCGCGCATTCCTCGGCGACCTGTTCGACAGCTACCGCAAGATCGTCGCGTCCGACCTGCCGTCGCGTGACACGCTCGCAGCGCTGGTGACGACCTCCTACGAGGCGATCGACCGGTCGCACGCCGCCGTCGCCATCTACCAGGGTGAGGCCAAGCATCTCGAAGGCGACCGCTTCGCCTACATCGGTGAACTCAACATCGAGTTCCGCGACCTGTGGGTGGGCGTGATCGAACGCGGCGTCGCCGACGGTTCCTTCCGTCCGGATCTCGACGTCGAACTCGTCTTCCGGTTCCTGCGCGACACGGTCTGGGTCGCGGTCCGCTGGTACCGCCCGGGGGGCGCGCTCAGCATCGACCAGGTTGCCCAGCAATACCTTTCCATCGTTCTCGACGGACTGTCGAACCAGAATTCTTCCTAAGGAGACATCATGACCGAGGCCTACATCGTCGACGCGGTGCGCACCCCCATCGGCAAGAAGAAGGGTGGGCTCGCGGACGTGCACCCGGCCGACCTGGGCGCGCACGTGATCAAGGCGCTCGTCGAGCGCACGGGCATCGACCCCGCCGACGTCGACGACGTGGTGTTCGGTTGCGTCGACGCCATCGGCGGCCAGGCCGGCAACATCGCCCGCACCGCGTGGCTGGCCGCCGGTTACCCGCAGCACGTACCCGGCGTGACCGTCGACCGTCAGTGCGGGTCGAGCCAGCAGGCCCTGCACTTCGGCGCCCAGGCGATCCTCAGCAACACCGCCGACCTCATCGTCGCCGGCGGCGTGCAGAACATGACGCAGATCCCGATCTCCGCAGCCATGATCGTCGGACAGCAGTACGGCTTCGACACCCCCTTCGGCGGGTCGACCGGCTGGACCGAGCGCTACGGCAGCGACGAGGTCTCGCAGTTCAAGGGCGCCGAGATGATCGCCGAGAAGTGGGACCTCAGCCGCGAGGAACTCGAGAAGTGGGCGCTGCAGAGCCACGAGCGCGCCAAGGCTGCCATCGCCGAGGGACGCTTCGAGAACGAGATCGTGCCGCTCGGTGATGCGGCCGTCGACGAGGGCCCGCGCGAGACCAGCCTCGAGAAGATGGCGTCGCTGCAGCCGCTCGTCGAGGGTGGTCGTCTCACCGCCGCCGTCGCCAGCCAGATCTCCGACGGTGCGTCCGCGGTGCTGCTCGCCTCCGACGAGGCCGTGAAGAAGTACGGATTGAAGCCCCGCGCGCGCATCCACCACCTCAGCGCCCGCGGCGACGACCCGATCTTCATGCTCACCGCTCCCATCCCGGCGACGCAGTACGCCCTCGAGAAGACCGGTCTGACGATCGACGACATCGACCTCATCGAGATCAACGAGGCCTTCGCGCCGGTCGTCCTGGCGTGGATCAAGGAGATCGGCGCCGACCCGTCGAAGGTCAACGTCAACGGGGGCGCGATCGCCCTCGGTCACCCGCTCGGCGCGACCGGCACCAAGCTCATGTCGACGCTGCTCAACGAGCTCGAGCGCACCGGTGGCCGCTACGGTCTGCTCACCATCTGCGAGGGTGGCGGTACGGCCAACGTGACCATCATCGAACGCGTCTGATCTGTTCGTCCGTATCCGCGCGCCCGTTCGTCATCCGCTGCAGCAATTGCTGTAGCGGATGGACAGCGGGCGCGCGGATGTTCGGTTCGGCACTGTATGGTTCGGCACCCGAGCGGCGTCTACCCTCGAAGCATGTGCCGGAACATCACGGAGCTGCGCGGGCTCGAGCCGGCCGCGACCGCCGAGGAGATCGAAGCGGCCGCGCGGCAGTACGTCCGTAAGGTCAGCGGGATCCACAAACTCTCCGACGCCACCCGGGAACCGTTCGAGCAGGCCGTCGCCGAGGTCACTGCGACGACCACGAGATTGCTCGCGTCCCTTCCCGAGCGGCGGCAACCACCGCCGACGGTCCCACCGCTGCGTCGGCCCGAGGTGCAGGCGCGGATCGCCGCACGCGGCTGATCGATTCCGGTTCCTTCGTCGACGCGCGCGAGTAGCGTGACGCTGGTCGAGAATCGAGCACGTTCGAGGCCCGTCGCGACTTCCGCGGACCCGCGGCGAGCCCGGTGAGGAGCCGATATGGCCGTGGACCCGGCGCCACAGAACAGCGAGGTCGAATACCTCCGGACCGATCCCGATCTTCCTCCTGTCGGTGTCGTCGACCGGACACCGATCTCACCGACCGCACGGATCGTCTTCCTCGTACTCGCGATCCTGGGCGCCGTCGCCTGGTCGATCATCGCGCTGGTCCGCGGTGAAGAGATCAACGCGGTTTGGTTCGTCATCGCCGCCGTCTGCACCTATCTCGTCGCGTATCGCTTCTACGCGAAGTTCATCGAACGCAGGATCGTCCAGCCACGCGACGACCGTGCGACCCCCGCCGAGGAACTGGAGAACGGCAAGGACTACATGCCGACCGACCGTCGGGTGTTGTTCGGCCATCACTTCGCGGCGATCGCCGGGGCCGGCCCACTCGTCGGCCCGGTGCTCGCCGCTCAGATGGGTTATCTGCCCGGCACGATCTGGATCATCGTCGGCGTCGTCTTCGCCGGTGCCGTCCAGGACTTCCTCGTCCTGTGGATCTCGTCGCGCCGACGCGGGCGCAGCCTCGGTCAGATGGCCCGGGAGGAACTCGGGCCCATCGGCGGTGTCGCCGCGATCATCGCGGTCCTCGTCATCATGATCATCCTCATCGCGGTACTGGCGCTGGTGGTCGTCAACGCCCTCGCCGAGAGCCCCTGGGGTCTGTTCTCCATCGCGATGACGATCCCCATCGCCCTGTTCATGGGCGTCTACCTCCGGTACCTGCGTCCCGGCAAGGTCGCGGAGGTCTCGCTCATCGGTGTGGTCCTGCTGGTCACCGCGATCATTGCGGGCGGATGGGTAGCCGAGACCGACTGGGGCACCGACTGGTTCACCCTGTCGCCGGTGGCGATCTCCTGGCTGATGATCGCCTACGGTTTCGCCGCGTCGGTGCTGCCCGTGTGGCTGCTGCTCGCCCCGCGCGACTATCTGTCGACCTTCATGAAGGTCGGCACCATCGTGCTGCTGGCCATCGGCATCCTCGTCGCGCGTCCCGTCCTGGAGATGCCCGACGTCACCTCCTTCGCGATCGAGGGCAACGGCCCGGCCTTCGCCGGATCGTTGTTCCCGTTCCTGTTCATCACCATCGCGTGCGGCGCACTGTCGGGATTCCACGCGCTGATCTCCTCGGGCACCACCCCGAAGCTGATCGAGAAGGAGAAGCAGATCCGGCTCATCGGCTACGGGGGCATGCTCACCGAGTCGTTCGTCGCGATCATGGCGCTGGTCACCGCATGCATCATCGACCAGCACCTGTACTTCACGCTCAACGCACCGGCCGCCCTCACCGGCGGCACCCCCGAGACCGCCGCCGCCTACGTCAACGGACTCGGTCTCGGCTCACCGGACATCACCCCGGAACAGATCGCCGCCGCCGCGGAAGGCGTGGGGGAGGAATCGATCATCTCCCGCACCGGTGGTGCCCCGACCCTCGCGTTCGGTATGTCTCAGGTGCTCAGCGACCTGTTCGGCGGCGACAGCCTCAAGTCGTTCTGGTACCACTTCGCGATCATGTTCGAGGCGCTGTTCATCCTCACCACCGTCGACGCCGGCACGCGCGTCGCCCGGTTCATGCTCTCGGATTCGCTCGGCAACCTCGGCGGACCCGCACAGCGGTTCAAGGATCCGTCCTGGCGTCCGGGTGCCTGGTTCTGCTCGTTCGTGGTGGTCGCCGCGTGGGGCGGGATCCTGCTGATGGGCGTGACCGACCCGCTGGGCGGCATCAACACCCTCTTCCCGTTGTTCGGCATCGCCAACCAGCTGCTCGCGGCGATCGCCCTGACGGTGGTGCTCGCCATCGTCGTGAAGAAGGGCCTGGTGAAGTGGGCCTGGATCCCCGGTGTGCCGTTGGTGTGGGATCTGATCGTGACCATGACGGCGTCGTGGCAGAAGATCTTCTCCGGCGACCGTGCGGTCGGTTACTGGGCGCAGCACCGCGCCTTCGTCGACGCGAAGAACTCCGGCGCGACCACCTTCGGGTCGGCGAAGACGGCGGACGAGATAGACGCCGTCATCCGCAACACCTTCATCCAGGGCACACTGTCGATCGTGTTCGCCGTTCTCGTGTTGATCGTCTTCGTGGCCGGGGTGGTGGTGTGCATCAGATCGATCCGTGCCGGAGGCATGCCCACCACCGAGACCCCGGCGGTGCCGTCGAAGATCTTCGCCCCGGCCGGTTTCGTGCCGACCCCGGTGGAACGGGAACTGCAGAAGGAGTGGGACGAACTCATCGCGTCGGGCAAGGTCCGTGCACCGGGCGCCGCGCACGCGTTCGTCGAACATCGGGACCAGGATCTGTCGTGATCACCGCACTGCGACGTGCGTGGTGGTGGATCGGTGCCGTCATGGGCGACCACGACTACGCGCGGTACGTCGAAGTACACCGCCGGAAGCATCCCGATCGACCGCCGTTGAGCGAACGCGACTACTGGCGGGAACGGCACGCCGCGGCCGACTCGAACCCTGGAAGCCGATGCTGCTGAACAGGGGAGGACGGGCATGACGCAGTACGAATCGATCCGCGTCGAGACACGCGATCGGGTGACGACGGTGATCATGACCCGTCCCGAGCGCCGGAACGCCGTCGACGGTCCGATGGCCGCCGAACTCGCCGACGCGTTCCGGGCCTTCGACACCGACCCCGACGCCGACGTCGCCGTCCTCTACGGCGACGGTGGGAACTTCTGTGCGGGAGCGAACCTCAAGGCCATCGGGACCGAGGAACAGAACGTCCTCGGTGAGAACGGCGACGGACCGATGGGGCCGACACGCATGTCGCTGTCGAAGCCGGTGATCGCGGCGGTGGAGGGTTACGCGGTGGCCGGCGGACTCGAACTGGCGATCTGGTGCGATCTGCGGGTGGTGTCCGCCGATGCGGTGTTCGGTGTCTTCTGCCGCAGGTGGGGTGTGCCACTGATCGACGGCGGGACCGTTCGGCTGCCCCGCCTCATCGGCGCGAGCCGGGCCATGGACATGATCCTGACCGGCCGTCCGGTCGATGCCGCGGAAGCGCTCGACTTCGGTCTGGCCAACCGCGTGGTCGAACCGGGAACAACACGCGAGGTCGCCGAGGACATGGCGCGGGAGATCGCCGGCTTCCCACAGACGTGCATGCGCAACGACCGGTGGTCGGTCCACGCGCAGTTCGGCCGTTCCGAATCCGACGCGCTCGCATTCGAGTTCACGGTCGGCATGCAGTCCCTAGAGAGCGATGCGGCCGGCGGGGCCGCCCGCTTCGCGTCCGGGGAGGGGCGGCACGGATCGTTCTCCTGATCCCGATCCCTCGACAAGGGAGGCGTTGTGAACGAATCGGAACCGGTCTCCGGTGATGCGTGGCCGAGGCTGCGCACGGCGGAATGGACCGCGACCCGCGACACCCTCCACATGTGGCTGCAGATCGTCGGCAAGATCCGGATGGCTCACGCGCCGATGGTCAACCACTGGTGGCAGACGACGCTGTACGTCACGCCGCGAGGGCTGAGCACCTCGTCGATCCCGTACCGGAACTCCGTCTTCGACATCGAATTCGACTTCTTCGAGCACCGGCTGCACATCCGCGCGAGCGACGGTCGCAGTCGTTCGGTGCCTCTCGTCGCACAGCCCGTAGCCGAGTTCTACACCCGCACCCTCGGAGCGCTGGACGAGCTGGGTATCGCGACTCGCATCCACGGCACACCCAACGAGGTGGATCCGGCGATCCCGTTCGCTCAGGACCGTGAGCACGACAGTTACGACGCCGAGGCCGCCCACCTCTTCTGGCGGCAGCTCGTGCAGGCCCAGCGTGTCCTGCAGGTGTTCCGGGCGGATTTCCTCGGCAAGGTCGGTCCGGTGCACTTCTTCTGGGGCGCGATGGACCTCGCGTGCACCCGGTTCTCCGGACGCACCGCCCCGCCGCACCCCGGCGGGATCCCGAACTGCCCCGACCGGGTGATGACGGAGGCCTACTCGCACGAGCTCAGCAGCTGTGGCTTCTGGCCGGGTGGTGGGGACGAAGGAGCCTTCTATTCCTACGTCTACCCCGGCCTCGACGAATTCGGCGAAGCCCCGGTGCGACCGGATGCCGCTCACTATTCGGCGGAACTGGGGGAGTTCGTGCTGCCCTACGAGGCGGTGCGGACCGCGGCCGATCCCGACACCGAACTGCTGCAGTTTCTGCACAGCACCTACGAGGCCGCCGCCCGGCTCGGTGCGTGGGATCGGGACACGCTCGAGCGTCGACCCGACGCCCGGTGACGCGACCCTCCTATCGAGCGACGGGCAGTGTCACGAAACTCGGTGAGGCGGGGTTCAGTTCGAGGTGCTGTGGCCGCAGTCCGCTCTCGACCAGCATCGGACCGAGGGGCAGCGAGCGCGGGACGCTCGCGGCGTAGACGTCCACCCGGATGCGGTGGCCCGGTTGCAGCACCGCCTCGGTCGGCGGCGTGCTGATGTCGAGGGCCGTCGGTTGCCCCGGGACGATCGGCTGCCGGGACTCGAGGGTCAGCACCGGATGTGCCTGCGCGTAGTCGCCGTCGGCGGTGAACGTGCTCTTCGAATCGTCGATCGCCCGCAGCGACGAGACGAGGGAACCGGTGGTGAGCACGGTGGACCGTCCGTCCGGAGCCACGTCGTTCACGGAAACCGACCAGAATCCGTCGGTGGCGTCGAGGACGGTCTCGAGGTGCACGTTGACCGGTCCCGAGAACACGGTCGGTTCGGTGACCGGCTCGCTCGTGAACGTGAGGGCCTCGACCTCGTTGAACCGGGCGTCCTTCGTGCATCCGGCGCCCAACAGCACCGCGATGCCGGCGGTGCCCTGTGCGGCCTCACGGGAACAGAAGCCGCGCAGTCCCGGGGCAACGGTGAGTCGTTGCGCGGTTTCGGGCGCCGACGTCGCGAGTGTGCCGTCGTGGAGAGCGTGCCCGGCCGTGCCGCTCGGAGCCGCCGACAGGAAGAGCTTCTCGTGGTCGACGGGGCTGCGTGGGAACTCGTCGTTCGTGACCCAACCGCCGCCCTGCTGCAGCAGGGTGACCGGGCCGTACTCGTCGATGCCGTTGTCGATGTCCTTGAGCCAGCGGTCGAACCAGGCGTGCTGGAGCGCCGTGATGTTCGGCGGATGTCCCGGGGTGCCGAATCCGGTACCGAGAATCGCGTGGTAGCCGTCGCCCATCACCAGTTGCTT
Organism: Rhodococcus sp. S3; assembly: GCF_058211795.1. Classification (NCBI taxonomy): domain Bacteria; kingdom Bacillati; phylum Actinomycetota; class Actinomycetes; order Mycobacteriales; family Nocardiaceae; genus Rhodococcus; species Rhodococcus sp. S3. The sequence goes on from NZ_CM177074.1 coordinate 588,784, forward strand.
GCGGCCGGGTTCGACGGGAATCCGGTTGTAGATGTCGGGCTCGCTGTTGGCGAAGATGTCGTGCCAGTTCCCGAACACGAAGGTGGGCACCTCGATCGACTCGAGTCGGGCCTGCCGTTCCTGGTAGAACGGGCCGTCCTGAGCGACCGCGAGGGCATCGGGGGAGACACCGTCGATGCTCGGCGCGGTGAGGACCTCGAAGAGTTCGGGGATCTTCGTGGCGGGGTTGGCGAGCCTGTCGCGCAACCACTGCGCGTCGAACCGGCCCTGGAGGAGGGCTTGCATATCGGGAACCCACTTGAGCCCGTTGACGAGCCCGAGCCAGGCGGGCATGAAGCCCACGCCCACGGCGCCGCCGGTGCCCACGATGTCGCGCAGCAGGTCGTTGCCGGGTTCGACGGCGAAGACCGCGTCGAGTGCCTCAGGTCGTAGGCCGGCGGCCTGGATCTGGTTGATCGCCGAATAGGACACGCCGGTCGTTCCGACGCGTCCGTTCGACCACGGTTGCTTCGCCGCCCAGTCGATGACCTCGACGGTGTCCTGCTGCTCGCGCGGACCGAGAACGTCCCACTGTCCGTGGGAGAAACCGGTGCCCCGCACGTCGACGATCACCTGCGTGTACCCGTTCTGCACGAGATCGCGGTTGAGTCCGAAGGCGCGGCCGAGTTGGGATGCCGGGGCGGCGAGTTCGGTGATGCCGTCGAAGGGGGCACCGAAGTTCAGGACGGATCCGAGTTCGTCCACGAGTGGGGCGAACTGCGGGTCCTCCATCGCCACCGACGCCAGCGTCGACAACAGTTTCGTGTACGGCGTGAGACCGAGGACGACCGGTGTGGGTTCGTCGATCGGCGTGCCGTCGGCGTGTGCGGGACGGAAGACGTTGGCGCGGAGCACCGTCCCGTCGCTCAGTGTGATGGGTACGTCCCACTCGACGGCGGTGTCGGGATAGGCGTCGGGGGCATCGACGAGGCTCTGCCAGGATGCGCCGGAGGCGCCACCGGTGGGATCGGCGGTCGCCGGTGCTGTGGATGTGATGGTGCAGGCGGCCAGTGCCGCCACGACGAATGCGACCGTGCGTGATCTCACCGGGCCCCCATGCCTGCGGTAAACAGTTCCGCGCACGGTAACGCGAGCTCGGCGGATCCGTCAACGACCGTAGTCAGTCGGATCGGAACCGATGTTGTTGTCGTTGATCCCGGGAAGGATCGACAACAACGTCGGTTCCGATCGTGGGAACTATCCGGACTCGGCCATCACAGTTTCCGCCGGGAATCCATACTCTCTTTGTTTGAGAGTACTGTTCTCCCCATCGAATGGGGACGCGATCACGGAGGTGTCGATGCGAATCGGGCTCACGGGCGGAGCGTCGTCCACGGGCAGGATCGTGAAGCAGGCACAGAAGGCGGAGGCCGAGGGATTCACGTCCCTGTGGTTCGCGAGCACCGTCGCGGGCGACCCGCTGGCGGCTCTCGCGGTGGCCGGTCGGGAGACCGGATCGATCGAGCTCGGCACCGCCGTGCTCCAGACCTACCCGTGCCACCCGCTGCTGCAAGCGAACCGCGCCGCGGCCGTCGCCGAGGCCATGGGCCGGCCGGGATTCACGCTCGGGCTGGGACCGTCGCACGAGCGACTGGTCCGGGACGTCTACGGACTGTCGTACGACACCCCGGGACAGAACACCGAGGAGTATATCCGGATCATCACTGCACTCCTGCGCGGTGAGGAGGTGGACTTCCGGGGCGAGGCATGGTCCACCCGCAGCGCGGGACGGATGGTCGCCGTCGCGCACGAGGTGCCCGTCCTGCTGTCCGCCATGTCGCCGCGGATGCTGCGGGTCGCGGGGGAGTACGCCGACGGGACGGTCCTGTGGATGGCGGCGCCGAAGGTGATCGAATCGCGGATCGCCCCTGCGATCCACGCGGCCGCCGCGCGGGCCGGCCGACCGGAGCCGCGCATCGTGGCGGGACTGCCCGTCGCAGTCCACGACGACGCGGACGCCGCGCGGGATGCGGTCGCCGCGACCGCCACGTCCTACGCGGGGATGCCCAGCTATCGACGGGTCCTGGAGGAGGCGGGCGCGAGTACCCCGGCGGACATCGCGATCGTGGGCGACGAGGAGTCGGTGCGCCGGCAACTGCAGGGTTTGCTCGATGCGGGCGTCACCGACGTCTGGGCGGCGGTCGTCCCCGTCGGCGACGACCAGCGAGCCTCGCTCCGTCGCACCAGGGCTCTGCTGAGTGCGCTCACCACCGAATAGCAGCGACCCCGCCCATCCGCTCGCATTCCGGCCATCCGCTACGGAAATTCGCTGTAGCGGATGATGAATCGGCGAGCGGATGGGCGGGGTCGAAGGGAGAGCTCGGAATCAGGCGGCGGGACGCCCCTGATCGCGCAGGGCCGAGAGGGCGTCGATGCGCTCGACGGCCTCGGCGACGATGCGATCGATCAGCTCCTGGCAGCTCGGCAGGTCGTCGAGCATGCCGACGACCTGGCCCGAGGCGAGCACACCGGCGTCGGTGTTGCCCTCCACCAGGCCGGCCTTGAGGAGCATGGGGGTGTTGGCGGCCATGATGATCTGCTGCCAGGTGCGGTCGCTCGCCTTCTTCATGGCGAGGCCGTCCTTGACGATGGTCGACCACTTCATGCCCGTCATCGATTTGAACTTCGTCGCGTTCCGCGCGGCCGCGACCAGTCCCTTCGCGTAGCTCGACTTCTCGAGGCTGTTCACCAGGTCGGTGTTCAGGACGCGGTGCGGCATGCCGTCGACCTTGAGTGACACGGTGGTGTCCTGCAGGCCCCGCGAAAGGTACTGCTGCTTCACCGAATCCGGAACGGCGCTGTCGCTGGTGAGCAGGAATCGCGTACCCATCGCGATGCCGGCCGCGCCGTAGGACAGTGCGGCGGCCAGGCCGCGGCCGTCGAAGAAACCACCGGCGGCGACGACGGGGATGTCGACGGCGTCGAGGACGCTCGGCAGCAGCAGGGTCGTCGCGACGGGACCGGTGTGGCCACCGCCCTCGCCACCTTGCACGATCACCGCGTCGGCACCCCACGAGGCGACCTTCACGGCATGCTTGGCGGCACCGATCGACGGGATCACGACGATGCCGTGATCCTTCAGCTTGGCGATCAGCTCCTTCTTCGGTGCGAGCGCGAACGACGCGACCTTGACCTTCTCGCGGATCAGCAGGTCGATGCGCTCGCCGGCGTCCGAAGCGTCGGCGCGCATGTTCACACCGAACGGCTTGTCGGTGAGCGACTTCGTCTTTGCCACGGCCGCTTCGAGCTCGGGATAGGTCATCGTCGCCGACGCGAGGATGCCGAGGCCACCGGCGTTCGACGTCGCGGCGGTCAGCCGCGGGCCGGACACCCAGCCCATGCCCGTCTGAACGATGGGGTGCTCGATGCCCACGAGCTCCGTCAGTGCTGTGCGCAGGGTGCTCACAGCGCAACCTCACGGTCGCGGAGTCCCTTGGGGTCGATCACCTCTCGGATCAGACGCAGTTCCTCGGCGGTGGGTTCGCGGGTCACACCGGCCTCGTCGAGACCGGCGACCTCGAAGGACGTGTTCTCGGCGACGGTCTCGGCCTCGACACCCGGGTGCAACGAGAGCGCCCGGAAGCTGTGGCCGGGGCCGCCGAAGTCGAAGACACCGAGGTTGGTGACGACCCGCGCGATGTCCAGGAAGCGGTACGCCGGGTTCTCGGGATCGACCTTGTCGTATCCGACACCCGAGACGATGTCGACCGTGTCGACGAAGACACGCGAGGAATGCTTGCCGACCCAGTAGCTGGTCGCATGGTTGATCGTGTTGCCGGGAGCGCCGCGCACACCGAACATCTGACGCGTCGGCTGCTGGAGCGGACCGAAGGCCGACAGGTTCTGGTTGCCGTACCGGTCGATCTGGTTGGCGCCCATCACGACGTGGCGGCGACCCGACGCGACGACGTCGAACACCTTGCGGAACGGCATCCAGCCTTCGATCGGTGCCTTCGCGCCGAGGGCCGGGACGTCGGCGAGGATGAGTGCTTCACCGTCGGTGATCAACAGGTCGGGCTCGGTGGTGAGCTTGGCCAGGCGTGCGCCGATCTGCGGCAGTGTCGCCATCGGGCTCGCCATGATCTCGCCGGCACCCGAGAAGATGTCGGCGCATGCGATCGCGCAGTACTCGGCGCGGGTCACGGTCTCGGTGGTGGTCATGCCTGCTCCTGTGCGAACTTCTGGACTGCGGCCTGGTAGTCGTCCTCGCTGCCCGAGAGGAAGCGGTCGACGAATGCCTGCCACGCCTCGGGGTCCTTGGCGGACTCGGCGTAGTGGCGCTGGAACTTCTCGTCGCGGCCGTAGCTGTCGCCCGCGAGGGTGAAGTGCGCCCCGTTCGGCGCTTCGACGATCCCGTCGACCATCATGCGGTTGAGCAGGAGTTGCTGGAGCGGAACCTCTTTCACGAGCTGCTCGGTCTCGACGATCTTCTCGACCGAGACGTAGCGCCGCTCGGCGGCCATGCAGTAGAGGTCGTCGAAGTACGGGTCGACACCCTGGTAGCCGGCGTTGCCGTGCTTGTCGCCGATGTTGAGGTGCACGAACGCCGCGTCGAGGTTCAGCGCCGGCATGGCGATGAGGGTCTCGGTGCCGTCCGGGCCGGGATACGGCGAGGTGACGGTCTTCAGTTCGCCTTCCCAGAAGTCGACGACGGCCGAGCCCAGGCCTGCGCGGATGGGCAGGAACGGCAGGCGTGCCGCGGCGGCCTCCAGGCCGCACTTGATCATGCCCTCGTCCATCTCGCGGGCGACGATCTCGCCGCCCGTGCGGGCCTTGGCGAACCACGGATCGTAGAACGGTGCCGAGTCGAGCGAGACGAATCCGTAGTAGGCCTTCTTCACCTTGCCCGCCGAGCACAGCAGGCCCAGATCGGGGCCGCCGTAGGTGACGACGGTCAGATCCTTCACGTCCGAGCGGAGGATCGCCCGCACGAGCGCCATGGGCTTGCGGCGCGACCCCCAGCCACCGAGGCCGATGGTCATTCCGCTGCGCAGCTCGCCGACCACGTCGTCGAGCGACATTCTCTTGTCACGCATGGTGTTCCGAACTCCTGGTGGTGTGAGGCGTCAGCTGTTGCTGCGCGGCTTTCCTGTTGCGACGAACTCGTCGCGGTGCTCGTCGGCGATGCCGGCGAGATTCAGCTCGAAGGTGAAACCCTGCTCGAGGCGGTAGCTCGTCTTCACGTCGACGGGGTCGATGCGGTTGATTGCTTCCTTCGCGCGGCGGATGACGCGGGTGTCCTTCGCGGCGATCGTCTCGGCGACCTCGCGTGCGGTGGCGTCCAGTTCGCTGCGCGGCACGACCTTGTACACCGAACCGAAGTGCTCGAGCTGCTGCGCGGTGACGTTCTGCGCCGTGTAGTAGAGGGTGCGCATCATGTGCTGAGGGACGAGGCGCGCGAGATGCGTTGCGGCGCCGAGCGCACCGCGGTCGACCTCGGGCAGGCCGAAGACGGCGTCGTCGGAGGCGACGATGACGTCCGCGTTGCCGACGAGGCCGATGCCGCCTCCGACGCAGAAGCCGTTGACGGCGACGATCACCGGTACCTCGCAGTCGTAGACGGCGGCGAATGCGGCGGCGCACCCGTGGTTGGCGGCGATCAGGGCGTCGAACCCTTCGGTGGCCTGCATTTCCTTGATGTCCACACCCGCGTTGAAGCCTCTGCCCTCGGCGCGCAGGATCACCGCGTGGGTGTCGAGACTGCGCCCGGCCGTGGTCACGGCCTCGGCCAGGTCGAACCAGGCCTGTGAGGGAAGAGCGTTCACGGGCGGGAAGTCGACGGTGACCGTGGTGATACCGGCGCTGTCGGAGGTCGAGGTGATGCCCATGGCATGTTCCTAACGTCTGTACCGAACCAAGCGATTGCTTGGTAAGTTAGCACAGGATAGCCGCCGGACCCAGAGGGTCGAAGGGTCGTAGGGTCGAAGTACGACCGAACATCGAGGAGAGAAGATGCCCGAAGCAGTAATCGTGTCCGCAGTACGGTCGCCGATCGGCCGAGCGCGTAAGGGCTCGCTCGCGTCGATCCGTCCGGACGACCTCGCGACGCAGATGGTCGCCGCAGCGCTCGCGAAGGTTCCCGAGCTCGATCCCGCCGAGATCGACGACCTCATGCTCGGTTGCGGCCAGCCCGCAGGGCAGTCCGGCTTCAACATCGCGCGTGTCGTGGCGGTCCAGCTCGGCTACGACTTCCTGCCGGGTGTCACCGTCAACCGCTACTGCTCGTCGTCGCTGCAGACCACCCGCATGGCGCTGCACGCCATCAAGGCCGGGGAGGGCGACGTGTTCGTCTCGGCCGGCGTCGAGTCGGTGTCGAGCTTCGTCACCGGTAACGCCGACGGACTGCCGAATACGAAGAACCCGCTGTTCGACGACGCGCAGGCGCGCAGTGCGAAGCTCGCCGAGGGTGGCGTGGCGTGGACCGACCCGCGCAACGAAGGCCTGCTTCCGGACGTCTACCTCGGCATGGGGCAGACCGCCGAGAACGTCGCCTCGCACACCGGCATCTCCCGCGAGGACCAGGACCGCTGGGGCGTGCGTTCGCACAACCGGGCCGAGGAAGCCATCAAGAGCGGCTTCTTCGAGCGCGAGATCACCCCGGTGACCCTCGCCGACGGCACCGTCGTGTCCACCGACGACGGTCCGCGTCCGGGCACCACCTACGAGGCGGTCAGCCAGCTGAAGCCGGTCTTCCGCCCCGACGGCACCGTGACCGCCGGCAACGCCTGCCCGCTCAACGACGGTGCGGCCGCCCTGGTGATCATGTCCGACACCAAGGCGAAAGAACTCGGGCTGACCCCGCTCGCACGTGTCGTCTCCACCGGTGTCTCGGGCCTGTCCCCGGAGATCATGGGCCTCGGACCGATCGACGCGACCCGCAAGGCTCTGGCCAACGCGAACATGGGAATCGACGACATCGACCTGTTCGAGATCAACGAGGCCTTCGCCGTCCAGGTCCTCGGTTCCGCTCGTGAACTCGGTATCGACGAGGACAAGCTCAACGTCAACGGCGGCGCGATCGCGCTCGGTCACCCCTTCGGAATGACCGGTGCTCGCATCACCACGACACTCATCAACAACCTGCGCACCCACGACAAGCAGTTCGGTGTCGAGACGATGTGCGTCGGTGGAGGCCAGGGCATGGCGATGGTGCTCGAGCGGTTGAGCTGAGCCGACCCCGTTCGGGTGGGCCGGGCTCCGGCCCGGTCCACCCGGTGGCGCTCGTGAGGCGCAGGCGTGCGGTTACCAGGGTCCGGACGTGTCGCGCCATCCCTTGCGGATGATCTTCCCAGTAGCGTTGCGCGGCAACAGGGAGGACGTCAGCGTCCACTGCGTCGGCACCTTGAAGTATGCGAGATGCTCGGAAGCGAAAGTCGTCAACTCCTCGACGGTGACCGTGGAGCCTTCGACGAGCACGACCACCGCCGCCACCTCCTGACCCCATTCCGGGTGGGGAGCGCCGGTCACCATGCATTCGCGGACCGCCGGGTGCAGGGAGAGGACGCGTTCGACCTCCGACGGATAGACATTTTCGCCGTTCTGGTGGATGAGGTCGGCGCGCCGGCCCACCAGACGCAGCCGGCCGTTCTCCACAACTCCGAAATCGCCTGTGCGCAACCAGCGGTCGGGCGTGATCGCCTCGGCTGTCGCGGCTTCGTCGTCCCAGTAGCCGAGCATGACGAAGGGGCTGCGCACACACACCTCACCCACGCGGCCGTCGGGCAGCCATGCGCCGGTCTGATCCCGGATCTCGAGGCTCACCGTGATGATCGGCGCGCCCACCGTGCCGGGGAACTCCTCGAGTTCGGCGGCAGAAGCCACCGCGATCGACGTGCTGCACTCGGTGATGGTGTAGCTGTCGACCATGGCGTGCTTGCCGAACGGGAGCCGCTCGCGCAGACGCTGCTTGAACTCGGGTGTCGACGGTTCCGAGGACAGGGTGAAGCGTGTCAACGAGGTCAGGTCGTATCTGTCGAGGTCTTCGTCCTCGAGCATCCGCGCCGCCATCGACGGCACGGCCATCCAATGGGTGACCTGCTCCGCTTCGATGAGTTCGAGCACGGGATGTACCCCGTACCATCCCTGATTCATCACCACGGTGCTGCCGGTGGCCAGGCGCGGCACGATCGTGTTGTGCAGGCTCGTGATGTGGAACAGCGAGGACGTCAGCAGATATCTGGAGTCCGACGGCACCGACCGGTCGTATGCAGCCCCGGTCCAGATCGTCGCGATCGCGTCGAGGTACCGGTGGTAGTCGACCACCGCCAGCAGATTCCGTTGCGAGTGCAACGCACCTTTGGGGTCGCCGCTCGTGCCCGAGGTGTACAGGAGAACGGCGGGATCGTCCTCGGCGACCCGCGGCGGCGGCGGTTGCGCGCCGTCGAACTCCGCGACCAGCCGCGGTAGATCCTCCTCGATCGACAACACCACGGTCTGCGCACGATCGATGCCGGCGACGGCCGCGGTACGCGGACCGTCGACGAACACCACCCGCGGTCGCGAATGGCGGATACCGAACTCCAGTTCCGGCTGGACCCACCAGGCGTTCAATCCCACCGAGATCGCGCCGAGGGCCTGTGTCGCCCAGAACGCGGTGACCCATTCGGGTCTGTTCGCCGACAGGATCGCCACGCGGTCGCCCGAGCGCACCCCGTACCGCTCGTGCAGGGCTGCGGCGAGGGCGTAGGACATGCGTGCGTTCTGGGCGAAAGTGATCCGGCGATCGGCGGTGACCAGGTACTCGCGGTCGCCCCAGACGAGGGACTGCGAGAGCAGATCCGCCACGGCGACGTCACGTTTACGCATGACGGGCATCGCGGTGCCCAGGATTTCCTGCACGACGATCTCGAACTCGCCGCCCGGGCCGGTGAGGCGCGATACCAGCTGATCGAGGAAATGGGAGGGATCGGACGGGATGGTCATCGCCTGTATCCCACCGGTGTCCCTGCACGCTTCACGAACGTCCCCTCCTCCATCGAGTGCGTACCGCCAGAATCTCACGACGGGTCACCCCGACCTCGAATGTACCGGTGAGTGGGACGGGCGGTGACGGTCACCACCGCTCTCCCTAGCCTGTGACCTGGGCGTCTGTGGAAAGCGAGGTCCTGTCTCCGTCGGGCCGCCGCCCGGCGCCCCCATGAGAAAGGACTGAGATCGAATGACCGCAACGACGTCGACGCCCGCGCAGTGGCGAGGCCACGACCTGGGTGCCCGCACGGTCCGATACGACGAACGGGACGCGATCCTGTACGCGCTCGCGGTGGGCGCCGGTGCGACGGACCTCGACCTCGTGTTCGAGGAGCGGTTGCGGGTACTGCCGACGTTCGCTCTGACGCTGGCCCAGTGGGCACCGGATGCTCTCGGTGCGCTCGGTGCCTTCGACACGTCCACCGCGCTCCACGGCTCCCAGAGCCTCGAGGTGCTCGCACCGTTGCCGCGTTCCGGGGAGATCGCGATGTCGGCGCGCGTCGGTGAGGTCTGGGACAAGGGCCGGGCGGCGGTGTTCGAGGTCGTCGTCGAGAGCGAGTTCTTCGTCGCGACCTGGTCGTTGTTCGCACCGGGAGCGGGAGGTTTCGGCGGCGAGCGCGGACCGTCGGCGCCGGCTGCGCCGGAGGGGGAGGCCGACCTGGTCGGCACGCTCACCACCCACGCCGACCAGGCCGCGCTCTACCGGCTGACCGGCGACCGGCACCACATCCACATCGATCCCGAAGCCGCAGCGCGAATCGGACAGCCCCGCCCGATCCTGCACGGACTGTGCACGCTCGCCGCCGCGACGCTGCCCCTGGCCGACATGCTCGGAGCGCACCCGGCCGATCTGACGATGCTGTTCGGGCGGTTCGCGGCCCCCGTCTTCCCCGGCGATGCGGCACAGGTCCGCGCCTGGGGTGACGCAGCGGATGCCCGCTTCGACGTCGTCACGGAGACCGGCGCCGTTCTGTCCGGCGGTCGCGCCGCTTTCGCTTGATCGCCACAACCGTCTGGAGGAAAGACTTGGACACGTTCGCAGAAGTAGTGCGCGCTCGTCACGGTGACCCGAAGGTAGGGTTGCGTTTCGAGGACCAGCAGTGGACCTGGGGCGAGGTGGTCCAGGAAAGTGCCGATCGTGCCGCCGCGATCGTGGCGACCGTGCCCGCCCCGGCAGATCGGCAGCGTCATATCGGGATACTTCTCGAGAACGTCCCGGATTTCGTGTTCTGGATCGGTGCGGGCGCTCTGGCCGGGGCGGCCGTGGTGGGTATCAACGCCAGCCGTAGCGGTCCGGAGATCGCCCGGGACATCCGGCACGCGGATATCGACCTCGTGGTCACCGAGTCCCGCCTCGCCCATCTCCTCGAGGGCACCGACCACGGGTTGCCCGCCGACAGGATCTACGACATCGACGACGCGCGGTACGGGCAGTTCCTCGAGCCGTTCCGCGGCGCGGACCTGCCGGGGACCATCCCGTCCGCCGACGACATCGCGCTGCTGCTGTTCAGTTCCGGGTCCACCGGTGCCCCGAAGGCCGTCATCGTCGGTCAGGGACGATTCGCCCGACTCCTCGGGCCGCTGACCGAGCGTGTGCGCATGCGCGAGGATTCGGTGGCCTATCTGTGCATGCCGCTCTTCCACGGAAACGCGCTCATGCTCAACCTCGGCACGGCCATGCATGCCGGCGCGACCGTCTGTCTGATCCGGAAGTTCTCGGCGAGCAGATTCGCCCCCGACGTCCACCGTTACGGCGCCACCTTCGTCAATTATGTCGGACGCGCCCTGTCGTACATTCTGAGCCGGCCGGAGGACCCCCGTGACCGCGCGAGCACCCTCGAACTCGCGTTCGGCACCGAGGCGTCCGAAGCCGACGTGGCCCGCTTCTCCGAACGCTTCGGCTGCACGGTCGTCGAGGGTTACGGCATGAGCGAAGGTGTCTTCCGCATCAACCGCACCCCCGACACTCCGACCGGATCGCTCGGCGTCGCCGTCGGAGGCGTCGACGTCCGGATCCTCGACGAGGACACGGGGCAGGAGTGCCCTCGCGCCCGTTTCGACGAGACCGGTCGTCTCCTCAACAGTGACGCCGTCGGTCAGATCGTCGCGCGTGGTGCCGCTCATACCTTCGAGGGCTACTACAAGAATCCCGAGGCGATGGCCGACCGGGTCAAGGGCGACGATTTCTGGTCGGGGGACCTCGGGTACCGCGACGAGAACGGTTTCTTCTACTTCGCCGGAAGATCCTCCGACTGGCTTCGCGTAGACAGTGAGAACTTCTCCGCCACCCCGGTCGAGCGCATCATCCTGCGGGTGCCGGGCGTTCTGTCCGCCCCGGTCTTCGCCGTGCCCGATCCCACGACCGGGGATCAGGTCATGTGCGCCGTCGAACTCGAGCCCGGTGCGGAGTTCGATCCGGTGGTCTTCGGGGCGACCCTCGCCGAGCAGCCCGACATGGGTGACAAGTGGTGGCCGCGATTCGTGCGCGTCACCGACCGGATCCCGCTGACGGGGAGCAACAAGGTGAACAAGGCTCCGTTGCGGGCGGTCGCGTGGAACACCTCCGACACGGTCTACGTGCGTGTCGGACGGACCTCCGAGTACGTGCTGCTCGACGACGCGGAACGCGCACGCATCGAGAAGGAGTTCGTCGCCAACGGCCGGGCGGCCCTGATGCCGACCGCCGAGCCTGCCCCGGTTGCGTGATCGCGGCCCGGCGCGGTCTCAGGACGGCGGAAGGTCTCGACCAGTGAGATGTCCTCATCAGGGGTGATACCGATCACCTAGCGTTTCGGTCGTATCGCGACGGAATGCTCCAGCGGACTCCGCCGCCTGACCTCCTCAACGCTTCCCTCCCGAAAGGACGGACGACCGTGAGCATCGGCACTTCCGAACAATCCGAGATCCGCGAGATCGTCGCCGGGTCGGCTCCCGCCCGCTTCGCCCGAGGCTGGCACTGCCTCGGTCTGTCGAAGGATTTCAAGGACGGCAAGCCGCACTCGATCGAGGCCTTCGGGACCAAGCTCGTGGTGTGGGCCGACAGCAACGACGAGATCAAGATCCTCGACGCGTACTGCCGGCACATGGGTGGGGATCTCAGCCAGGGCACGGTCAAGGGCGACGAGATCGCGTGTCCGTTCCACGATTGGCGCTGGGGTGGAAACGGGCGCTGCAAGAACATCCCGTACGCGCGGCGCGTTCCTCCCATCGCCAAGACCCGTGCGTGGCACACCCTCGATCAGGACGGCATGCTCTTCGTGTGGCACGACCCTCAGGGGAACCCGCCGCCCGCCGACGTGACCATCCCGCGCATCGAAGGCGCGACGAGCGACGAGTGGACCGACTGGGTCTGGTACACCACCGAGGTCGACACCAACTGCCGGGAGATCATCGACAACATCGTCGACATGGCGCACTTCTTCTACGTGCACTACTCCTTCCCGGTCTACTTCAAGAACGTCTTCGAAGGCCAGGTGGCCAGCCAGTTCATGCGGGGCCAGGCCCGTGAGGACACCCGTCCGCACGCGGCAGGACAACCGAAGATGCTCGGAAGCCGCTCCGACGCAAGCTACTTCGGACCGTCCTTCATGATCGACGATCTCGTCTACCAGTACGAGGGTTACGACGTCGAGTCGGTCCTCATCAACTGCCACTACCCGGTCTCCCAGGACAAGTTCGTCCTGATGTACGGCATGATCGTCAAGAAGTCCGATCGCCTCGAAGGCGAGCAGGCCCTGCAGACCGCCCAGCAGTTCGGGAACTTCATCGCGAAGGGCTTCGAGCAGGACATCGAGATCTGGCGGAACAAGACCCGTATCGACAACCCGCTCCTGTGCGAGGAGGACGGCCCCGTCTACCAGCTGCGACGCTGGTACGAGCAGTTCTACGTCGACGTCGAGGACGTCGAGCCGGCGATGACCGACCGCTTCGAGTTCGAGATGGACACCACCCGCCCGGTGGCCGCCTGGATGAAGGAAGTCGAGGAGAACATCGCCCGCAAAGCCCTCGAAGAGCAGTCCACCCCTGCGGGCTAGGAGCGGAGAACATGCAGAACCGGATGGCGCCGTTGCGGTGCGGTGAATGCGCCGCGCAGGTGCTCGTGCAGAAGAACAGCTGGGAGCACACGTCCATCCAGTGGAACACCGACGCGCGCCGTCGTTGCCCCGTCGTCCGGGACGACGACGGGCGCGAGGGCCGCCCCGGTGCGCCCCGGATGTCGTGCTCGAACCTCGACGCCGCGATCGCGAAGGCGGCCGCCTCGGGTGTCATCGAGGTCTTCGACGACACCCCGATCCGAGCCCCCATCGTGCAGTGACCGTTCCCTCCCGACCTTCCGCTCCCGACTACTTCTCGAAGGACCGACGATGCCAGAATCCCTCGACCTCGATCGCTCGTACTACGGCCCGTGGGCTGTCATCGCCGGCGGCTCCGAAGGCGTCGGCGCCGCGTTCGCCGACGAATTGAGCGGCGCGGGTTTCGATCTCGTGCTCATCGCGCGTAAACCGGAACCACTGGAAGAGACGGCGGACAAGGTGCGGAGCAACGGCGTGCAGGTGCGCACCCTCGCGCTGGATCTGCTCGACGACGACGCCGTCGAGCAGATCCGCACGGCCACCCAGGACATCGAGGTCGGCCTGTTCATCTTCAACGCCGGCGCGAACAGTTACGGCCACGAGTTCGTCACCGGCGACCTCGACGGGTTCCGCGGCGTGATCGACCTCAACGTCCACCGGCAGATCGAGTTGTCGCACCTGTTCGGTGGGCCGATGAAGGAGCGTGGCCGCGGCGGCATCATGCTGCTCGGGTCGCTCTCCGGATACATGGGTGCCGAACACCAGAGCATCTACGCGGCATCGAAGGCGTTCAGCCGCGTCTTCGCCGAGAGCCTCTGGCTCGAACTCGCACCGCACGGTGTGCATGTGGTCGAACTCGTCCTCGGTGTCACCCGCACCCCGGCGATGGTGCGTGCGGGTCTGAACTTCGACATTCCGGGGATGCTCGTCGCCGAGCCGGAGGATGTCGCACGTGAAGGTCTCGAGCACCTGACCGACGGCCCCGTATGGGTCGCCGGCGGCAACTACGAGGCCGCGGTCAAGCGCAGCGGGTTCCCGAGGAACAAGCTCGTCGAGGGTGCAGCAGCAGCGATGCGGGCCCTGCTGAACCGCTGATCAGCGCGATCCCCACCTACTCGTCCCCGGGTGCCGTACGGCACCCGGGGACGCTCCATTTCACGACGCTGCGTCGTACGCGGAGTGCATCCGTTCCCGCACGATCTCGCCCGGACGGACGAAGGCCCCGCACCGCAAGAGGCGGTACAGGGCCTTCGGTTCGCTACGGCCGGTTCAGAAGTCGATGCGCACGTTCTTGCTCTTGGGCCTGGCCTGGCATGCGAGGACGTATCCGTTGGCGATGTCCTCCTCGTCGAGGATCGCCGACGGCGGGGTGTCCACCTCTCCTTCGACGACGGTGCACGCGCACGAGCCGCACTCGCCCTCTCGGCAGGAGTAGGGCACGTCCAGGCCCTTCGACAGCATGATGTCGACCAGGGTGGCACTGCGCGGCCACACGAGGTCGTGTTCCTCGCCGTCGAGCTGCACCGTCACGGAGGCGGCGTCGGTGTCCGACTCGTCGATCTCCACGGCGGGCACGTCGGCGAACGGATCGCCGGACAGAGAGGTGAAGACCTCGGCGTGGATCCGGTCCTTCGGGACGCCGGCCAGCAGCAGGCCTTCGCGGACGGTGTCCATGAACGGCCCGGGTCCGCACATGTATGCGCGGTGATCGGCGAAGGAGGAGATCAGGGTCGCGAGCTGCTGCGGGGACGGCAGGCCCTGCACGCTCTCGAGCCAGTGGACGACGGTGAGGGCGTCGGAGTGGCGTGCGGCGAGCTCACGGAGTTCTTCGGCGAAGATGACGGATTTCTCGTCGCGATTGCCGTAGACCACCACGACATTGCGGTTTCCGCTGTGCAGTGCCGACTTGAGGATCGACATCACAGGGGTGATCCCGCTTCCGCCGGCGAACAGGACGAGCTTCTCGGTGAGGTCGACCGGGGTGAAGACTCCTGCGGGTGGCAGCACCTCGATGCTCTGACCGGCGGTGACGTTGTCGCACAGCCAGTTCGAACCGTATCCGGCCGCGGTGCGCTTGACCGTGACCTTGAGGGGTTCGTCGGCGTGCGGTGAGCTCGCCAGGGAGTAGCACCGCGCAACGGAACCCGTCATGTCGCTCGGAATGCGCAGGGTCAGGAACTGTCCCGGTTTGTAGGTGAAGTCCGCTCGGCGGTCCTCGGGTACGTCGAACACCAGTGAAACGGCGTCGGCGGTTTCCTGGACGACTGCACTGACGGTCAGCACGATGGAGCGTGAGCCGACCGGTGTCTCAACGGCTGTCATCACAGTGGGTTCCCTTCGATACGAAAACTTCTCGATCGGACCACGGTAGAACGACGCCGACACCGACGCCCGTCTCCTCCCGGTAATCGGGACAGCGGGAGGAGACGGGCGTTCGGATCAGGCGGTGCGCGCGGTGCGCGGGATCAGCACGGTGATCCCGATGGTCACCACGGAAAGCGCGATGAGCATGCCGCCGACCATGTTGATCCCTGCGAGGGGGGTCGCAGCGAACGCGAGCAGCATGGTCGCGATCGACGTTCCGACACCCTGGCCCGCGGTGCGCAGCACGGCGTTCGTGCCGGTCGTCTCGCTGGTGTTGTGCTCGGGCACGGACTCGACGATCAGGTTCGGAATCGCCGTGTAGGCGAAGGCGGTCGCGACCGACACCACGACGACCATGGCGGTCATGGCCACCACGGAGTGGTGAGCGGTGAGCATGACGACGACGCCGACGATGAACAGGGCGGTGCCGAGCAGCATCGAGGCGCGTGAACCCACTGCGGCGGAGATCCGGCCGCTCAGCGGGGTGCAGACGAATCCGAAGAAAGAACCGATGAACGAGAGCCAACCCGCGTGTGTCGCACTCAGGCCCAGGCCGAAGTCGCCGGTGGACGGCGTCTGCATGATGATCGGGATGATCATGGTGACCACGCCCAGCGGACCCGCCGCGATCGCGACGGTCGCCAGCATCGTGAGCGAGAACTTGCGGTCGGCGAACAGTCGCACGTTGATGATGGGGGAGGGAGTGCGCAGTTCCCACCGCACGAGCAGGACGAGGGCGGCGGCGCCACCCAGGATGAGACCGAGGGTGCGCGGGTCCGACCAGCCCCATGCCTGGGACTTGTTGACACCGAGCAGGATCGCGGCGACCGCACCGGCGAAGGTGACCGCGCCGATGTAATCGATCTTCTCGGAGGTCCCGGTGGGCCGACGCCACGGCAGGACGAACCAGACGAGCAGCAGAGCGAAGATCGCATATGCGGCTGCGACGACGAAGATCATGTGCCAGCTGGCGTTGTCGATCAGCAGACCGGCGACGAGCAGCGACGCGGAACCTGCTGCGACTGCGGAGCCGGAGATCAATGCGACGGCAACGGGGACGCGGGAGGCGGGAAGGTGCTCACGGGCCAGCCCGATGCACAGCGGCAGGATCGCGCCGGCCACACCTTGGATCGCGCGGCCGATGATGATGCTGGTGAGACTGTCGCCGACGGCGCTGACGATCGAGCCGAGCGCCGCGACGGCGAGCAGGACCATCAGGATGCGTTCCCGGCCGTACATGTCGCCGAGTCGTCCGCACACGGCGGCCGAGGCAGCCGAGACGAGGAGGAAGGCCGTCACCGCCCATCCGACCGTCGATGCGTCGCTGTCGAATTCGGTGATCAACGTCGGGATCGCGGCGAACATCATCGATGTTTCGAACGCGCTGATGATCTCGACGGCGATCAGGACCGACACGATCACCCATACCGGTTGCTGCCGGTCGAACCGGCTCCGCCCCTTCGGGGTTGCGGCTTCCGGCTGGGAGAGTTCATTGGCGTAGGAAGTCAAAGCACATTCCAGACTCTCGGCGGCCCGAGCGCGGGCCGTGTTTCCCTGCCCCACGAATGGGAGTGGCTCGGATCACTTGGTATCGCAGGTGAGAGCTGTCACGCTGTGCTATCTCGCTGAGCGAGAACGCCTTCGGGATGTCAGATCAGCGCGGCCTCGTGTACCGAGCGGTCGAACTCGGGGAGTTCCGCGCCGTTGCGGAGGGTTGTCGCGAGAGAAGGGTCGGCGAGATGCAGACGTCCGATGGCGATCAGATCGAACTCGTCGTCGCCCAGCCGTCGTTCGAGTTCGGGAACGTTGTTGCGCGCGGGCGCGCTGCCCTGGAGGCGGCTCTCCCGCAACGTCGTCGCGATTCCGACACTGCCCACGGCCATCGAATGTGCGCCGGTGACCTTCTTGGCCCAGCCCGCGAGGGTCAGGTCGCTGCCTTCGAATGCCGGAAGGTCGAAGCGGCGGATGCTCGCGTCGAACACGTCGACGCCGGCTTCCTTCAAGGGGGTGAGGACGGCCTTCAGTTCGTCGGGGGTGTGGGCGATCCGGGCCTCGTAGTTCTGCTGCTTGTGCTGCGAGAAACGGTAGAAGATCGGCAGGTCGTCGCCGATGCGCGAGCGGATGGCGGCGACCACCGTCGCGGGGAAGCGGGTGCGGCGCTCGAGGTCGCCGCCCCATTCGTCGTCGCGGAGGTTGGTGCCTTCCCAGAGGAACGCGTCGAGCAGGTAGCCGTGCCCTCCGTGGAGTGCGATGCCGTCGAACCCGGCTTCGGCGGCAGCGGCGGCTGCGTCGGCGTAGGCATCGACGACCTGTTCGATGTCCTCGGCGGTCATGGCTCGCGTGGGTGCGGAGGCTCGGGCGATGTAGTCCTCGCCGTAGGACGTCACGCCGAGCTCGCCCCAGATCCCGGACGGTCGCATGGGGACGAGGTCGGGGTCGACATCCGCGCTCATCGCGCCCCAGAGGGGGCCGACGTGCCAGAGCTGGGGAACGATGCGTCCGCCCTCGGCGTGGACCGCATCGACGACGCGACGCCAGCCTTCGAGAGCTGCTTCGCCGTACATGTGGGGCACGCGGGGGTTGTCGACTGCCGTCGGGTGCTCGATGGCGACGCCCTCGGTGACGATCAGGGCGGTGCCGCCCGCGGCGCGTCGCCGGTAGTACTCGACCACGTCCGGTCCGGGTACGCCACCCGGGGAGTGGGAGCGGGTCATCGGGGACATCACGATGCGGTTGCGGAGCTCGAGGGAGCGCACCGTCAGGGGGCGGAAGAGGGGGGACTCGGTTTCTGACATCTCGGTCTCGACTCTTTCGGCTCGGCGGGCGACGGGTGCAGGCAGATTCCGCCCACATCCGAGGTTGTACCCATCGCTCGGCCCGGGGGACAGGGACCTCCTGCTCAGTGAGACGTGTCGGCGGACGCTCGGTGAGGAAGACGCGGATCGCGCAATCGGCCCGGTCCGCTGATCGGGAATTGTGCAACAGGTCACTCGCCGAGTACTCTGGCATCCGCTCACAAGAATCAATTTCAGTTTTTCTCTCGTGGGTGATCGGATTCCGGAGAAAGGGTGGCGATGTCCGAGGCACAACGTACGCAGGTCTCCCAGGCACCGAAGCGCGAATTGCCTGCATCGATGGTCGAGAGAATGACCCTCATCCTCGATGCCTTCGACGATCTCTCATCGCGGCTCACCCTCGAGGAAGTCGCGTGCCGCACCCAGCTTCCGCGTTCGACGGTCCACCGCATCCTCGACCAGATGGTGCGACTCGACTGGATCGACCATGCGTCGTTCGGCTACTGCCTCGGTCGCCGCGCAAAGGCCATGGGAGAGGGCGACAACGGACACATCCGTGTCCGCGAGGCCGCGGCACCGCTCCTCCACGAACTGCACATGACCACCGGGATGGTCGCGCACCTGTCCGTGCTCGACGGGCCCGACTGTGTCTACCTCGACAAGATCGGCGGCCAGCTCGCCGCGACGCTGCCGTCGCGGGTCGGTGGACGTGTACCCGCCTACTCCACGGCGGGCGGGAAGGCGCTGCTCGCCGGACTCGAGCCGGAACAGGTCGATGCTCTCTACCCCGGCCCGCACCTGCCGCGTCGCACCGAGCGGACCATCGCCGACCTGTCGACCCTGCACCTCGAACTCAATCGCATCCGCCGTCGTCACGGCCTGGCGTTCGAGACCGGCGAGGCCACCACCGGTATGTCCTGTGTGGGCGCCGCGATCCGCAGCCCCGCATCGCCGGTCGCCGCGATCTCCCTGTGCGGTCCCACCCGTCCCGGCCACCTCGAGCGCATCGCACCCCTGGTCGCCGGCGCGGTTCGCGACATCTCGCACACGCTGTACCCGGAGCTGAGCGCACCTCGTCGCAATCGTGCCGCGCGGAACACTGCAGACTCGTGGTCTCCGCAGGTCATGGAGCAGATGCTCGCCACGCAGTCGGACGGCTGGATGTAACCTGCATACGCTCACCGGCCGCCGGCACGTCCGGAACATCCCGGTGATCGGGAGCGTCCGCGCGACGTGAGGGGAATCACTGGAAGCCTCGTCGGTATGACGACGGAATTCACTTTCGAGAACACGGCGCGGGAACTCGCGACCGACCGCGGCACCCTTCGCTACCACGAAGCCGGCACGGGCGAGCCGCTTCTGCTGCTCCACGGCTCCGGACCGGGCGTCACCGGCTGGCGGAACTACCGCGGTGTGCTCGCCGACCTCGCCGAGCACTTCCGGTGCCTCGTTCTGGAGTTTCCCGGCTTCGGAGTGAGCGACCCGTGCGAAGGACACCCGATGGCCATGGCGTCGGTGGCGGTCACCGATTTCCTCGACGGTCTCGGACTCGACCGCGTCTCGATCATCGGTAACTCGATGGGCGGCATCGTCGGAACGCAGTTCGCGATCGCGCACCCCGATCGGGTCGAAAAGCTCGTCACCATCGGGGGCGCGGGACGATCGGTCTTCGCGCCGGCACCCGGCGAGGGCATCCGGTTGCTCATGGAGTTCACCGACGATCCGACCCGCGAAAAGCTCGTTCGCTGGCTGCGTTCCATGGTGTACGACCCCGCGGTCATCACCGACGAGCTCATCGAGGAGAGGTGGACGCTCGCCACCGAACCGAAGACCCTCGAGATCGCGCGGCGTATGTACAGCACTGCGGCCTTCGCTGCGGGGGCGAAGGCCGCCGCCGCGTCCGACGCCACTCCGTACTGGGCGCAGCTCCACAAGATCACGGCCCCGACCCTGCTCACCTGGGGTCGCGACGACCGGGTCAGCCCCGTCGACATGGCCATGCTGCCCATGCGCGAGCTGCGCCACGGCGAGCTGCACGTATTCCCCAATTGCGGCCACTGGACGATGATCGAGGCCCGTGAGGCATGGCTCTCGGCCGTCCTCGCGTTCCTCACCCGAGAAGACTCCTAGGCAGCGGTCGCCGGGGGTCGGTTCCTCGACCCCCGGCGAGCGCCAGGGTGTTCCCGCTCAGTGGAACTCCGGCAATGGAAGTGTTGTTCTCCTGCGACTGTAGGCACCAACGGAACCGACGCTCGCCACGCCGTATCGGGGGCGTCACCCTCACAGGTGGGAGAGATCATGGGACAGGTGCTCGACTCCGTTTCGGAGTTCGCAGACGAGATCCGCGCGGACGGTGCCGAAGGCGACACGCTCATGCGTCTGACCGACCGCAGCGCCAAACGGCTTCGTGATGCCGGCGTCATCCGGCTCCTGCAACCGAAGGAATTCGGGGGTCTCGAGGCGCACCCGCGCGAGTTCGCGGAGACCGCCATGGCCATCGGCGCGATGGACGGCGCGACCGGCTGGGTCAGCGGCATCGTCGGTGTCCACCCCTGGGAGATGGCCTTCTTCGACCCGAAGGCGCAGGAGGAGGTGTGGGGCGAGAACCCGGACACCTGGATCGCCTCCCCGTACGCGCCGATGGGTGTCGCAACTCCCGTCGACGGCGGATACATCCTCAACGGCCGCTGGTCGTTCTCCTCGGGCACGGACCACTGCGATTGGGTCATGATCGGCGCTGCCGTCGGCGACAAGGACGGCAACCGGCTGAGCCCCCCGCAGAGCCTGCACGTGCTGCTGCCGCGATCGGACTACCGCATCGACCACGAGAGCTGGAACGTGGTCGGTCTGCGCGGCACCGGCTCGAAGGATCTGATCGTGGAGAACGCCTTCCTGCCCGAGTACCGCACCCTGCGCGCCGAGCGTGTCATGGGCGGCGTGGCGTGGCAGGACGCCGGACGTGACGAGACGCTCTACAAGTTCCCGTTCTCGTGCATCTTCCCGCTGGGTATCACCTCGTCGCTCATCGGTATCGCCGAGGGTGCCCTGAACTGCTACATCGAGTCGCAGCGTGAGCGGGTCACGGTCTCCGGCACCGCGATCAAGCAGGATCCGTACGTGCTCTCGGCTCTCGGTGGGGCCGCTGCGGAGATCGCTGCTTCGCGCGCCGCGATCCTCGACACCGTCGATCGGTTCTGGGACATGACGGAGAAGGGCATCGAGGTCACCTTCGAGCAGCGCGCGATCGGTCGGCGCACGCAGACCGCCGCCGCCTGGCGGGCCGTGGCAGCGGTCGACGAGATCTTCTCGCGTGCCGGTGGTGGCGCACTGCAGTTGAGCAACCCGCTGCAACGCTTCTGGCGCGACGCGCACGCCGGTCTGAGCCACGCCATCCACGTGCCCGGTTCGATCTTCCATGCCGCGACGCTCACCCAGCTCGGCGAAGAACCGCAGGGCGTGATGCGGTCGATGATCTGACATCACATCCATTACGGCGAAGGAACATTCGGATATGACGGACATCCGGGGACTGGGTTATCTCAGGATCCAGACCACAGACATCGCACGGTGGCGCGAACTCGTCGTCGACGGACTCGGGATGGCGATCGGCGCCGGCCCCGAGGCCGACGGCCTGTACCTGCGCGTCGACGAGCGGCGGGCACGGTTGATCGTGCTGCCCGGTGAGGTCGACAAGGCACTCGCCGTCGGCTGGGAGGTGCGCGACGAGTTCGCGCTGCGTCGCGTGCGCGAAGCGGTCGAGAAGGCCGGCATCACCGTCGAGGTCCTCTCCGAGGAGGAGTCGACCTATCGCGACGCCGAGCAGGTCATCGCATTCGACGATCCGGGCGGCACCCGCACCGAGGTGTTCTTCGGCCCGGTGCTCGACCACAGCCCGGTCGTGACGCCCTTCGCCGGTGTCTTCCACACCGGCGAGGAGGGGCTCGGCCACGTCGTCCTACCCACCGCCGCGTTCGCGGAGTCCTACGAGTTCTACACTGAGGTACTCGGTTTCCTGCCGCGCGGAGCGACGCGGCTCGGTGGCCTGTCGGCACCGCCGCCTGTGCGACGCGTGCGGTTCCTGGGCGTCAACCGCCGTCACCACAGCCTCGCGTTGTGCCCGGCGCCGCCCACCGCCGAACCCGGTCTCGTGCACCTGATGCTCGAGGTCGACACCCTCGACGCGGTCGGTCAGGCCCTGGACCGGGTGAACAAGCTCGGGTTCTCGATTTCGTCGACGCTGGGCCGCCACACCAACGACAAGATGGTCTCGTTCTATGTCCGGGCTCCGGGCGGATGGGACATCGAGTTCGGCACGGAGGGGATGCTCGTCGACGAGACCTTCTACACCGCAGAGGAAATCACCGCGGACAGTTACTGGGGTCACGACTGGTCGGGTTCCGAACCGCTCGCGGCGTTCTCGCCTCCGGTGGGCTGATCGAGTTCGTTCACCCGGGTACTTTCCGACGATGCCACGGCGTACGACGCCGTGGCATCGCCGCGTCGGCGGCCTGTTCGCTCGCCTGTCACTGTCGGCTACGACATGACCGCGCGGCTCGATCTCGAACCGGCATTCTTCGAGGCTCGAGGATTCCGTTCGGTGCGACGTGAGGCGATCACCGAGGAATCGGAGACCACTGGTGGATACGCGACAGCGCCGTGAAGTACAACCCCGCCTGCCACTACACGGGTGCCCCATCGATGCGTTGTGCGCGCTCGTCCGTCAACACGGCCGGCGGCCGGGCGATATCGTGAACATCGAGGTCCGGCTCGATCCCGGCGCCTACAGTCGGCAGGTGTCACACACGCCGGCAAAGCGTATCGAACCCGACCGTCGTGCCACGATCCACGGAGCCTTCAACATCCCCGTGACTGGGGAGACGCTGTGGTTGCACACGGAGGCACAGGGGTCGGCGCGTGAACCCGGATATGCTGCGGGGGAGACGCACACACGACACGAGGAGTCCGATGACCGCCGACGACGTTCTGGGCGCGGTCCGCGAATTGACCCCGGGGATCGCCGATCGGGCCGCACGTGTCGACCAGTTCGGCCGCATTCCCGACGAGGCGATCCGCGATCTCGTCTCGGCCGGAGTGTTCCGCATGTTGCAGCCCCGCCGGTACGGCGGATGGGAGACCGAACCCGCACGCTTCTACGAAGTGGTGCGGACGATTTCGGAGGCGTGCGGTTCGACGGGGTGGATCGCCTCCATCGTCGGTGTCCACCCCTGGCATCTCGCTCTGTTCGACGATCGGGCGCAACGCGACGTGTGGGGGGAGGACGATTCCGTGCTCATCTCCTCGGCGTACGCCCCGGTCGGAAGACTCGTCCCCGTCGACGGTGGTGGTTACCGCCTGTCCGGAACGTGGATGTTCTCCTCCGGCTGCGGGTTCGCGTCGTGGGCGCTGCTGGGTGCGGTGATCGTCGGGTCGGAGGGGCGGCCCGTCGATTTCGTCACTGTTCTCGTTCCGAAGTGCGACTACGTGATTCGCGACGTGTGGAACGTCGTGGGATTACGGGGAACGAGCAGCAACGAGATCGTCGTCGACGACGTGTTCGTCCCCGACTACCGGGCCAAGAGCAACTACGAGACCTCGCAGCTGCGGGGTCCGGGCCGGAAGGTCAACACCGGTCCGCTCTATAGGCTTCCGTTCGCCGCCATGTTCACCACCACCGTCGCCGTGCCCATCGTGGGAGTGGTCGCCGGATGTTACGACGAGTATCTGTCGGCGATGCGCGAACGCGTGCGGCTGAGCCTGGGCGGGGGACGTTTCGTGGACGATCCGTTCGCGCAGGTCGCCGTGGGACGGGCAGCATCGGATATCGACGCGGCGACGCTCCAACTCGACCACAATATGCGTGAGCTGTGGAAGCTGGCGCGGGCGGGCACGGAGATTCCGCTGCAGTTGCGCTTGCGTACCCGACGGGATCAGGTGCGGGCCACCGAACGAGCGGTCGAGGCGATCGACCTGTTGTTCAAGACGGCCGGGGGGACGTCGTTGTTCCTCGGTGGAGTCATCGAACGTGCCTGGCGCGACGCGCATGCCGGAAGCGTCCACGTCGCGAACGAACCGGAGCGGGCCTATGCCTTGTACGGACGGGACGCATTCGGGTTGCCGGTCGAGGACAACCTCGTCTGATCTCTGCGCTCGCGGTGGGGACGCCGCGAGTGTTTCGGCCCGTCCTCCCGAACACCGGGAAGTTCTCACCGCCGAGGGGGAACGGCGTCTACGGTCCGAAGGGATCGCTCCACCCTCTGCGGAATCGTGTGCCGCTCTCCGTTCTCGGAAGGACCTCCCATGAGCACTTCTCCGGTTCGCCCTGTTCCTGCGGGCGAGATCGAACGCTGGGATCTCGAAGCCGACGTCGTGGTCGCCGGTTTCGGTATCGCCGGTGTCTCCGCGGCGATCGGTGCGGCCGAGAGTGGCGCGGATGCGCTGGTGCTCGAGCGTACCGGTGGCGGTGGGGGAGCGGCGGCGCTCTCGGGCGGCATCGTCTATCTCGGCGGTGGCACGCGACTGCAGAAGGCCTGCGGATTCGACGACACCCCCGAGCAGATGAAGACCTTTCTCGCCGCGGCTCTCGGTCCGGGGGTGGACGAGGACAAACTCGACGTCTACTGCGAGGGCAGCGTCGGCCATTTCGAGTGGCTCGAAGCATGCGGCGTGCCCTACAAGGAGAGTTTCTGGTCGCAGCCGGGGTGGGAGTGCCCCGTGGACGACTCGCTCATGTACAGCGGTGGTGAGAACGCCGCGCCGTTCGCCACACTCGTCGGCCCCGCTCCCCGGGGGCATCTCGCTCAGGTGCCGATGCCGCGCAACGGTGATCAGGCTGCCGGCTACGTGCTCATGACCACCCTGATCGCGAAGGCCGCCGATCTCGGCGTGCGTGTCGAATCCGATGTTCGGGTCCAGTGTCTCGTCGTCGACGAGACCGGACGTGTCGTGGGGATCGTCGCCACGAGGTTCGGTGCTCCGCTCACGGTACGTGCGCGCGGCGGTGTCGTACTCGCCACCGGGTCGTTCGCCTACAACGACGAGATGATGCAGGCGCACGCCCCGCGGTTGTACAAGCGGCCGGCCGCGACCGTAGAGGAGCACGACGGTCACGGTATCGCGATGGCTCAGGCACTCGGTGCGCGACTGGCGCATATGGACGCCTGTGAGGTCGCGTTCTTCTGCGACCCGCAACTGATCGCGCGAGGCATCCTGGTCAACGGCCGGGGGCAGCGTTACGTCACCGAGGACACCTATCCCGGGCGGATCGGCCAGCTCACCATGTACCAGAACGACAATCAGGCGTTCCTGGTCATCGACGAACAGGCCTACGAGGAAGGAATGGCCACACCGACCTCGAGTCCGCAACTCCGTCACCGGCCGACCTGGGTGTGTGAGACGGTGTCGGAACTCGAGTCCGAAATGGGTCTTCCCGCAGGAACTCTCGTCTCGACGGTGGAGCTCTACAATCGGCACGCCGAATCGGGGACGGATCCGGTACTCGGAAAGAAGTCGGAGTGGGTGCGGCCCCTCCGATCGCCGATCGCCGCGATCGATCTGCGCGGCATGACCGGAGGTTTCACTCTGGGCGGACTGCAGACCTCGGTGGACTCGGAAGTCCTTCACGTGGACGGAGAACCGATTCCCGGTCTGTATGCGGCGGGGCGCTGTACATCCGGTCTTTCCGCATGGGGCTATTGCAGCGGCATCTCTCTCGGCGACGGTAGCTTCTTCGGCCGGCGCGCAGGGAGGCGTGCGGCGACGAAGTGAGTGGCACCGGAATGTCCCCTCGGGTGCGATGAGCGGGGCATTCCGGATCCGAGTCCGGGAGGGCTCCGCATCTCGTGTCGTGCGAGCCTGCCGCGGGGGAATGCCGGGTTCGGCGACCCCAGCCGTGCGCCGGCTCTGCAATTCGCGCCGGAGGCCGGCGACCGGACCTCGGTGCCGGGTGGGCGGCCTGATCGGGTAGTCGAACACGCGAGGAGCGTTGTCGCCGTACACGGAAAGGGCGGACCTCCTCACTGCCCTCCGCACGCATTGTGTATGTTCGACGCCGCGAACAGGGGGGTATCGATGAACGAACACAGGGCTGGGCACGGTTGCCGGGGGCCGGCGGGGGCGGGCTGCCGCCGGGATTCCTCATCGTCTCCGGTGCGGACGTGTCCGGTCCGGCCCTCGACGACGGTGCTCGTCCTTCGGCGATCGACGGTTCGGCCGACCGGTTCGTAGGGGGCCGGTCCTCGGGCGAGGCCGACCGGCACGGAATTCGTCTCCGTGCCCGGGACGAAGTATTTACCCGCACGCGGATCTGGTGTAGAACGTTCCGAAAAGATGCTACTTATGTCCGAAAAGCACGTTCTTCTGATCGTGAAAGGGAGATCCGAGAAGTGGATCCGAGCCGAATACGTGCCCTGCAGATCGGCCGCTGGCGTCTCAAATACAGACTCGCGGCCGTGCTGTCGATTCCCCTCGTCGTCGCTGTCGCTCTCGGTGCCGTACGCGTCACGACTCAGCTCGACGAAGCGCAGCGGTCGGCCGCATTGTCCGAACAGACCGTTGTCGCCCCGGCACTGCTCGACTTCTCCACCGCTCTGATCAGCGTCGCTACCGCCACGAGCCTCGGATTCACCCCCAAGAACGCAACTTCGGACGATGTGACGCAGTCCATGGCCACGCTCAGGGAACTCGCCGCAGGAGCCGATCTCAACTCCGATGTCGCCGTAGAACTCGATGCGCTGCTCGCCGACGGCGACCAGCTCTACGCCGCGGTCATGAACTCCTCCCTCGGCGTCGACGAGCTCGGTCGCCGGACCACCGACTTCCTGGTGCGGTGCAAGAATCTCTTCCGGGACCTGTTCGACCTGTTCGAGAACCACGACGCTCTCGTCGACGCCACGAACCTGCTCGTGATGTGGGACGCGCAGCTCAACCTCCTCGACCAGATGGAGTCCTTCCGGCTGCTGTCCACCAACCCCGAGGCCGCCCGGCTCCTGGCGACCAACGCCATGAACACCGAAGAGTCGACGCTGCGACTCCTTCGAGGATCGGGGCTCGATACCGGGCAGATCGACGGGATGCTCGGCGATATCGAATCGCGCCGTAGACTGATCGAGAACTTCACGCCGAGCAGGCAATTCGGGGAAGACCTCCGCAACGCCATGATTTCGGCGTCCCAGCCTTATGCGGAGGGGATCGACAGCGCCAGCGCGCGCATCATCGGGACGCTCGAAGAACTGGCGGACGAGACACGTACCGCGGCCACCCGCGACGCGCTCCTCGTCACGGCAGCACTCGTACTCGCCCTGCTCCTCGCGATAGCAGTCATCCGTTCCCTGTCGGTGCCCCTGGGGCGTCTACGGGACAACACTCTCGCAGCGGCGAACACCGAGCTTCCCGCCGCCATCGCGGCGGTCAAGGACGGGGCCGACATCGACTCCGTCCGTCTCGCTCCCGTCGGCACCGATACGGACGAGGAGATCGGCGAACTCTCCCGAGCGGTGGATTCGATGAACACGCAGGCGCTGCGTCTCGCCGGCGAGCAGGCCCACCTGAGGAAACAGGTGAACGTGATGCTCGAGACGCTGGCACGTCGCAACAAGACCCTCGTCGAACAGCAGCTCTCGCTGATCGAATCTCTCGAATACGAGGAGAAGGATCCCGCGCGGTTGCAGAGCATGTTCGCTCTCGATCATCTGGCGACGCGCATGCGGCGTACCGGCGAATCCCTGTTGGTTCTCGCGGGCACGCGCCCGCGTACTCGCAGCGGGCCCGCACCGCTCGGCGACGTGCTCCGCGGTGCGGTGTCCCAGGTGGAGAACTACCAGCGGGTGCAGATCGGGAACACCCCGCACGGATATCTCGTCGGTAAGGCGGTGAACGACGTGGTGCATCTGGTGGCCGAACTCGTCGACAACGCGCTGCGGGCTTCCCCGCCCAGCACTCCCGTCAGGTTCGAGTTCTCCTCCGCCGTGGAGGGTGGCCTGCTTCTCGATATCGCCGATCGCGGAATCGGTATTCCCCGAGATGCCATGGAGGAGATCAATATCCGTCTCGCGGCGGGTGAGAATGCCGATGTCGACGCCCCGCGGCAACTGGGATTGTTCGTGATCGGGCGTCTGGCGGCCCGCAACGGCATGAGCGTGCGTCTGAGGCCGACCTTCGACACCGAGACGAACGCCGGTGTCACGGCGTCGGTCTACTTCCCGGCCGCCCTCCTCAGCGAGGTGCACATGGTCCAGCCCACCGTGATGACGGAACGTCCCCGCCGGCTCAGGACCGAGGAACTTCCGTCCTTGGTGCCGTCGACGACGCCCGCCGGAGGTATTGCCCACGGAAAGCATCGTGGTTGACGTGTGACCGGAAGTGATGCCACCGCCGTCTCGACGGCGGTGGCATCACTCGTACCGCAGGTGTTCCGGTCTGCCGGTGGTCTCGGCCGGCCACCGAACCGTGCTCGCGCGGTACCCCCGGCTCACATCCCCCCGACGGACCCGTCGGGAAGATGCACTGCGGACCCGGTGGGCCGCGGCCACGGATGCCCCGTCAAGCGTTCGATGTCGTTGTTGAAGCGTTCGAGCCACCCTGCGAAGGTGGCGACCTCGTCCTCGGACCAATCGGTCAGCACGCGCTCGAGCGCGGCGACTCCGTGGGCGCGCTCGGCGGCGAGCTTCTCCTCGCCCGAGGAGGTGATCCGGAATTTGCGGGCCATCCCGCCGTCCGGGTCGGGGATACGTTCGACCAGCCCGGCGGCGGTCATCGCCGAGGTCTGCCGGTTGAGTGTCGAACTGTCCAGATCGAGTGCGTCGCTGAGTTGGCCGATCGACATCGGGCCCTGCATGCTGATGCGGCTGAGAACCGTATAGGCGCTGCGGTCGAGCGAATGCCTGCCGCGTTTGCGGCTGTTGATGTTCGCCAGGTGCCGGCCGAGCAGCATCGCTTCGAACTCGATCAAGTGGGTCGGCTTGGTCATCGAAAGTCTTTCGTGAAGAACGTCACCCGAGTAGGTCGCCACGTTGCGGCGTCATCAGTATGTACTGTACACATCGAATGCATGATGCGTCGAATATGCATCATGCATATTTCTTTTCTTTCAGGAGTTCTATGACAGACATATCCGAAAATACCCCGGTCCGTTCCGGGGCTCTCGTCGGTGTCCTCGCCTTCACCGGCATCATCGCGGCGCTCATGCAGACCCTGGTCGTGCCCTTGATCGTGGACCTGCCGACCATGGTGAACACCTCTGCCGCGAACGCGTCATGGGTGATCACCGTGACCTTGCTCGCCGGTGCCGTGGCGACTCCGGTCACCGGACGACTGGGCGACATGTACGGCAAACGCCGCATGATGCTCGTCTGCCTCGTGCCGGTGATCGCCGGTTCGATCGTGTGTGCGCTCTCGTCCACACTCGTGCCGATGGTGATCGGTCGCGGTCTGCAGGGAATCGGCGTAGGTCTGATCCCGTTGGGAATCAGCCTCCTTCGGGACGTACTGCCGTACGACCGTCTGCATTCGGCCGTGGCACTGATGAGTGCGTCCATGGGCGTCGGCGGCGCTCTCGGACTGCCTGCATCTGCCGCCGTTGCACAGTACGTGCATTGGCGGTTCCTGTTCTGGGGCGTGGCGGTGCTCGGTGCGGTGGCGCTGGGTGCGTTGTGGTGGGTTCTCCGCGATGTTCCCGTCCTGCAGTCCGGCGGACGCTTCGACGCGGTGGGAGCGGTCGGTCTGAGTGCGGCCCTCGTCTGTCTGTTGCTGGCGATCTCCAAGGGCGCCGACTGGGGCTGGTCGAGCACCCTCACGATCGGTTTCCTCGCCGCTGCCGTCCTGCTGCTCGTAGTGTGGGGATGGTGGGAGCTGCGGGTCCGCGATCCGTTGGTGGATCTGCGCGTCACCGCCCGCCGGCCCGTGCTGCTCACCAACAGTGCTTCGATCGTGGTGGGTTTCGCGATGTACGCCCAGTCGCTGATTCTCCCGCAGATCCTGCAGCTGCCGGAAGAGACCGGTCACGGACTGGGCCAGTCCATGATCATGATGGGTCTGTGCATGGCACCGGGTGGTCTGATGATGATGGCGGTCTCTCCCATCGGAGGAAAGCTCTCGGCTCACCGCGGTCCGAAGACCACGCTGCTGGTGGGCTGCCTGATCATCGCTCTGGGGTACACGGTGGGGCTGCTGTTGATGGGATCGGTCCTGGGCCTGGCGGTCGTCGCCGCGATCTGCAGCACGGGAGTCGGGTTCGCATACGGTGCGATGCCCGCCCTGATCATGGGGGAGGTCCCTGCCACGGATACGGCATCCGCCAACAGCGTGAACAGTCTCATGCGGTCGGTCGGCACGTCCTCCGCTTCCGCCGTCATCGGTGTCGTCCTCGCGCAGATGAGTGCGCCGTTCGCCGGTCATACCATTCCCACGGAGTCCGGCTTCCGGGTCGTCCTGCTGACGGGCGCAGGCGTCGCGCTTCTCGCGGCCGTCCTCACCGCCGCCGTTCCGCAGTCGCGCCGGGCCCGTCTCGCGAAGGTCGACGCCGATGCGACGCCCTCCGTGAGGGTGTGACGACGACTTCCTCCGCCCGCCGGTAGCGGCGGGCGGAGGAAGTATCGGCGGAGTTACCGCGCGTCGAGCCCGAACGCCCCGCGGTAGAACACCATCGGACTCTGGTCGCCGACGCACTCCAGTTCGGCGACACGTCCGATGACGACATCGTGGTCACCTGCCACGTGCACATCCTCGACCGAGGCGTGCACCCGCATGAGAACGCCGGGTAGCGACGGAGTGCCCCAGCGGGACAGATCCCAGTCGAGACCGTCGAACTTGAGGCCGCGGCCGGACCCGAAGCGAGCGCACAGATCGGTCTGGTTCTCGCCGAGGACGTTGACGGTGAACCAGCCGGTACGGCGCAACCGCGGCCATGCACGCCCACGGTGGTCGGCGCAGAACAGCACGAGGGGCGGCTCGAGCGAGACCGACGCGAACGACTGGCACGCGAAACCGGTGGGGCCGTCCTCGTCGAGGCCGGTCACGACGGTGACGCCGCTCGCGAAGCGCCCCATGGCGCGGCGCATCTCGTCCGGGCCGGGCACGTCGACGTCGAACTCGGCTTCGTAGGTCGGTATCCGGGTCTGCATGTGACTCACTCCGATTCGCTCTGGTCGCTGCCTCCGGCGACGTCCTTCGAATCGAGCGTATGGGTGACGCGTGACACCTCGGAACGGCTTCTCGCTGAGTGGACTTCCTGCCGGAACGACCCGGGTCGGCGAGGCCCCGAGCTCCCACCGTTCGGGACCGCAGAAAAACCGCGATGCGACAATCTGCCCGACGGCGCGGGACAGAAACGACGGGCCGTCATCGTGGAAAGGGGAACCGGTGCCCAGAATCGGTAAGGCGCGGGACGGAGCCGAGCCGACCTCGGCCGAGCAGCGGCGACGGCAGGTGCGGATCCTCGAGGCCGCAGCACGGCTGGGATCCGAACACGAACTGGCCCGCGTGCAGATGACCGAGGTCGCCAAGAGTGCCGGGGTGGCGATCGGGACCCTCTACCGGTACTTCCCGTCGAAGACGCACCTGTTCGTGGCGGTGCTGCTCCACCGGCTCGAACTCGGCGCGGATCGGTTGCCGGCGCGGAAACCGGGTATGAGTGCCCGGGATGCGATCACCGAGGTGCTGATCGAGATGACCAGGCGGTTCGTCGACCGGCCTCTCCTGGCCTCCGCGATGTTGCTGTCCAACAGCACCGCCCCCGCGGCGGTGGTGCCGGATTCCGAAGAGGTGAGGCGGACGTTCCACCGCATCCTGTTCGACAAGGCGGGCCTCGACGACCCGACCGAAGAGGATCGGAACGCCGTGCGGCTGCTGTCGATGATGTGGTCCGGTCTGCTGGTCGCGTATCTCAACGGTGCAGCGACGCTCGAGGAGACCGAGGCGGACGTGCGGAGCAGCTGCGAGTTGTTGCTCGTCCATCTGACGGAGTAGCGACAGGTCCGGATACGACGCGAGTCCCTCTCCCGTGTGGGAAAGGGACTCGCGTCGTGAGTGCGGGCCGGCTATCCGGCGGCGCCGATCGAGGGTGCGGTGTCGAGGACGTCCCCGAGCGCAGCGGCGGTCGCGTCCGCCCCGCCGAAGGTGAACGCCAACTGCCGTCCCCACAGGAAGTAGCGGTGGATCGGGTAGTCGATGTCGGCGCCGATACCACCGTGCAGGTGCTGGCCGGTCAGACCGACCCGCACACCGCCGCGGGATGCCCACCACTTGGCGACCAGCGCCGCGGACTCGGCTTCGTCCTCGCGTCCGACGTCGATCAACCATGCCGCCTTGCGCACCGTGAGCCGGATCGCTTCGGTGTCGAGGTAAGCGTCGGCCGCGCGCACCGCGACAGCCTGGTTCGTCGACAGCGGGCGTCCGAACTGCACGCGTTCGGAGGTGTACTTGGCCGTCGCCCGCAGCGTCTCCTCGCACACCCCGAGCTGAACGGCAGCAAGAGCGATGCGGATACGACGACGGGTCCAGGCCGCGATCTCCTCACCGTCACCGGGCAGGACGTCCTCGGCTCCGATGTGCACGTCCGTGAAGCGCACCGCCGCTTCGGCGCCACGTCCGGTCACGGCGACCGGGACAGCCTCGACGCCGGTCGCGTCCACCGGCGCCACCACCACGGCGACCGAGTCGTCGTCACAGCGGACCGGGACGACGACGCCGGCGATGATGGGAGCCCACGGAACGGACGGAATCTCACCGCTGATGACGAGGTCGTCGCCCTTGCGGATCGCGGTCACGGTGGGGCTCGCGCCCGGAGTGTCGTCGAACGCGCCGGTCAGGACGACCGACCCGTCGATGAGCTTCGGAACGTAACGCTCGACCTGGGTTTCCGTGCCGAACTGTGCGAGCGGAAGAGCCGCACCGGCCACGGTGGACCATACGGGAACGGGGGCGACGCGACGGCCCTGCTGCTGCAGGATCGTCGTGAGCCCGAGCATGCCCATTCCGGCGCCGCCGACGGACTCGGGTAGAGCGAGTCCGAGGAGCCCGGCGTCGGCGAGTGCCTGCCACAGGGTGGCGTCGAAGCCGCCTTCCTTGCGCTCCACCTCGACCACACGCTCGACCTTGGCCAGCGAACCGAAGACCTGCGACGCGAGGTCCTCG
The DNA here is from genome assembly GCF_058211795.1 of Rhodococcus sp. S3. Lineage (NCBI taxonomy): Bacteria > Bacillati > Actinomycetota > Actinomycetes > Mycobacteriales > Nocardiaceae > Rhodococcus > Rhodococcus sp. S3. Next base: position 622,148 of record NZ_CM177074.1, read on the forward strand.
ACCGCGATCAGGTCGTCATCGAGTTCGAATTCCATGTCAGCTCCTCGTCTCGGCCGGCGTCTTCACCGCAGCCTGTGCCGTCGCGTCGGGGCGCCTACGGGCGCCCAGGGTCATTCCGAGGGTCTTCGCCGCCACGATCTCGCGCATCACCTCGTTGCTGCCACCACCGAAGGTGTTGTTCTGCGCGCGTCGGCCGAGCGCTTCGACGCGGCCTTCGATCACGGCGCCGTGGCTACCGGGACGCAGCAGACCGCGGGCGCCGAGCACTTCCTGCAACATGCCGTAGGCCGCGACCACGCCCTCGGTTCCGAACACCTTCGCCGCGGCGGAGTCACCACCGTCGAGGGTGTTGGCCGCGATGTCCGACACCAGACGAAGGTTCACCAGGTCGGCGGCCGACAACAGCGCGTAGACCTCGGCCAGAGTCGAACGGACCCACGGGACGTCGAACAGCACGCCGGGGCCGAAGGGCTCCTGCTTCGCCCAGGCGAGAACCTCGTCGTACATCTCGTTGGCGATGCCACCGCGGGCGGCCAGCGCGACACGCTCGTGGTTGAGCTGGCTCGTGATCAGGGTCCAGCCGCCGTTGAGCTCCCCGACGACGTTGCTCAGCGGAACGCGGATGTTCTCGTAGTACGTGACCGCCGTGCTGATTCCGCCGACGGTCTGGATCTCGGTGGCGGAGAAGCCCGGCGACGAGGTCGGCACGAGAACGACCGAGATCCCCTTGTGGCGGGGCGCGTCCGGATCGGTGCGCACGGCGAGCCAGATCCAGTCGGCGAAGATGGCCGAACTCGTGAACAGCTTGTTGCCGTCGATGACGAGTTCGTCACCGTCGATGCGGGCCCGCGTCTGGAGCGCGGCGAGGTCGGTGCCGGCGCCGGGCTCGGTGTACCCGATCGCGAACTTCAGTTCACCCGTAAGGATCTTGGGAAGGAAGAAGTCCTTCTGCTCCTGCGTGCCGTACTTCATCAGGGCCGGGGCGACGGTGTTGAGCGTGACCAGCGAGACCGGCGCGCCGGCGCGGATCGTCTCGTCGTAGAAGACGTAGAGCGCCTCGGGGTCCTCACCACGTCCGCCGTACTCCTCGGGCCATCCCAGGCCGAGCCAGCCGTCGGCGCCCATCTGCCGGTAGATCTTGTCGAAGACCGGTCCACCCTCGGTCTGATCGACCAGGGCGCGTCGATCGTCGTCGTCGATGATGCGGGCGAAGTACTCCCGCAGTTCGGTGCGCAGCCGCCGTGACTTGTCGGACAGCTCGGGATGCATGTGGTCTCCTGAGAGGTGGTCGGGGCCCGGGTTGCGGGCCTAACGGTCGGCCGAGAGGACGATCGCGCTGTGCGGCACCGGCGATCCGCCTGTGACGAGCACGTTGTCGAGTGTCTTCGCCGGCTGGTTCACGGAGGTGCCGCGGATGAGCCGGACGCCTTCGGCGATGCCGTTGACGCCGTGGATGTAGCCTTCACCGAGCTGACCGCCGTGGGTGTTGATCGGCAGTCGCCCGTCCACCTCGAGGTTGCCGTCGGCGATGAAGTCCTTCGCCTCACCGCGACCGCAGAAGCCGTACTCCTCGAGCTGGAGCAGGACCATGGGGGTGAACGCGTCGTACAGGATCGCGGCGTCGATACCTTCGGGGCCGAAACCGGCCTGTGCCCACATCTGCCGGGCGACGAGCTCCACCTCGGGCATCGCGTCGATGTCCTCGCGGTAGTAGCTGCTCATCGAGATCTGCTGAGGGCCGACACCCTGCGCTGCAGCGGTGATGATCGCCGGCGGGTGCGGAAGATCCCGTGCGCGTTCGGCACTCACGATGACCAGTGCCTGGCCGCCGTCGCTCTCCTGGCAGCAGTCGAGCAGACGCAGGGGGTCGGCGAGCATCCGCGAGTTCTGGTGGTCGTCGAGGGTGATGGGCCGCTCGTAGAACCAGGCCTTGGGATTGTTCGCCGCGTGCTTGCGCGAGAGCACCGAGATCTGCCCGAAGTCCGCGCTGGTCGCCCCGTACTTGTGCATGTAGGTGCGGGCCAGGAAGGCCTCCTGCTGAGCGGGAGTGAGCAGACCGTACGGGTTGATCCAGTTCCGGTATTCCTGGTCGGTGCTGGAGTTGTAGGCGAAGGGCGGCGGCCCGGCGCCGAAACGGTGGCCCGAGCGCTCGTTGAAGGCGCGGTAGACGACCACGACGTCGGCGACACCGCTCGAGACGGCCAGCGCGGCCTGCTGCACGGGCGCGCAGGCGCCGCCACCGCCGTGCGGGATCCGGCTGAAGAACTTCAGTTCCGGGATGCCGAGCGCGCGGGCGACGGCGATCTCGGGGTTGGTCTCCATGGTGAACAGCGCGAAGCCGTCGACCTCTTCGACGCCGATCTGTGCGTCCTCGAGAGCGGCGAGGACCGACTCGCACGCGAGCTGCCATTCGCTGCGGCCGGAGTTCTTGGAGAACTCGGTGGCTCCGATACCGGCGATAGCGGCGGCTCCGGAGAAGCCCTTGACGGTCATCGGCTCTTCCTCTCGTACGGCTCCACCACGACCTCCGCGGTGACGTGGACGCCTCTGCTGTTGCGGCCCTGCACCTTCACGGTGACGGCCGCGCCGTCGACGGCGGTCACCTCACCGTTCATGTGCATGGGGTCGCCGGGGAAGCAGGGAACGCCCAGGCGCAGCGACGCGCGGCGCACCCGCGCCGACGGTCCGGTCCAGTCGGTGACGTACCGGTCGACGAAACCGTTGGTGGCGTTGATGCTCATGAACACGTCCGGGGTGCCGCGTCCGAGTGCGGCAGCCGGGTCGTGATGCACGTCCTCGAAATCCTGTGACGCGATCGCGGTGGCCACGATGGTCGTGCGATCCATCGGCAGGACGAGTTCGGGAAGCGACTGTCCGACAGTGCATTCGGTGAGATTCATGCGTCTCCTCCGGGCTTGCGCAGCTGGGGCAGGATCTCGCCGTGCGCGTGCTCGGAGAATCCCACCTCGAGTTCCATGCCGATCTCGAGGGTGTCGTGGTCGACGCCCGCGATGTCGGCGACGATGCGGATTCCTTCGTCGAGGTCGATCAGCCCGACGGCGAGCGGGTACTCGAAGGCCGGATCCTGCGGGTGGTGGATGATCGTCCAGCTGTGAAGCGTTCCGCGCCGCGAGGATTCGACGGTCTTCCACTCGAACGAGCGGCACGCGGGACAGGCCGGTCCTGGGGGATGGCGCAGAGTGCCGCAGTCGCTGCACTGCTGGATCTCGAGTCGGCCCTCACGGACGGCGTCGAACCAGAACTGGTTGTCCTGGGTGATGGTGAGCCGGGGGACGGCGGTCATCGCGTCTCCTTGTCGGTGTTCGGGTTGAACCGGAGCATCCGGAAGCGTTCCTCGGCGACGACTTCGCCGTTCTGGCCCTCGTAGCGCTTGTACAGTGTGAAGAATCGGCCGTCGCCGAGACCCGTTCGCTTGATCTCCGATACGGACTCGATCGTGTAGTGGGCAGTGATGTGATCGCCCGGGACGAGTTCGCGGTGATAGTCCTGCTCGACGTTCGTCGCCACGACGGAGGTGAAACCCTCGCGATCGAGGTCGGCGAGCATCCGGGAGTACGCGAAATCCTCCACGACGCCCTCGGCCCGCTTGCGCTGCACATCACGCCAGCGGCGGTAGCCGGCCATGATCCAGGTGGAGATCATGGCGGGCGGGCAGACGATGGAGTCGCGCCCGGTTTCGCGGGCGGCCTCGGCGTCGACATAGATCGGGTTGAAGTCGTCGTGGGCCTCGACCCAGTTGCGGATCATGGCGTCGTTGACGGCGTACCGGGCCACGCGGGGTGGTTCGGCCACCTGCCCGACGTATTTCTCGTAATCCTGCTCGACGGTCTGCATGGCCCAGTCACTCCTCTTCGACACGCGCGTTCGTCGTCACGCTAAGTGGGGCCGACAAGCAAGTTTCCGTGATTCCCACTGAGCAGGAGCAGCGGCGGAGGACGAGGGGGAGCAGTACCAAACCAAGCGATTGCTTGGTAAGTTGTCAACGCGAGACCCGCGCATCCTGCGGGGTGAACGACGTGGAGGCAGCGAATGGATCTGGGACTCGACGGCGCGGTCGTGCTCGTCACCGGGGGAATACGAGGAGTCGGTGCGGGCATCACCAGGGTGTTCCTGCGCGCCGGAGCGACCGTCGTGACATGCGCACGCAACGAACCCGAACAGCCTGTCGAAGTGGACGGGCGGACCGCGGAGTTCCTGAAGTGCGACGTTCGCGACGCCGATCAGGTCGGCACGTTGATCGAGACCATCGTGGAGCGTCACGGTCGGCTCGACGCCGTGGTGAACAACGCCGGCGGGTCGCCGTACGCACTGGCGGCCGATGCCAGCCCGAAGTTCCACGCCAAGATCGTGGAACTGAACCTGCTGTCCCCGCTGCTGGTCGCGCAGGCCGCCAACGCGGTGATGCAGAAGCAGGACAACGGCGGTTCGATCGTCAACATCTCGAGCGTGAGCGGGTCGCGCCCCTCGCCGGGCACCGCGGCCTACGGTGCGGCCAAGGCGGGTGTCGACAGCCTCGCCCAGTCGCTCGCCGTCGAGTGGGCCCCGAAGGTACGGGTGAACTCGGTGGTGGTCGGCCTGGTCGAAACCGAACAGTCGCACCTGTTCTACGGCGACAAGGCAGGCGTCGCCGCAGTGGGCGAGACCGTTCCGCTGGGGCGGCTGGCCCAGCCCGAAGATATCGGCCACTGCGCCGCATTCCTGGCCTCTCCGCTGTCGGCCTACGTCAGCGGATCGACATTGACCGTCCACGGTGGCGGTGAACGCCCTGCCTACATGGCAGCGGCCGAAACGAAGGAGACGAAGTGAGTGGACTGCTGGACGGGCGCGTCGTCATCGTGACCGGCGCCGGGCGAGGACTGGGCCGTGCCCACGCCCTCGCCTTCGCCGCGGAGGGTGCGAAGGTCGTCGTCAACGACATCGGTGTCGGCAGCGACGGAACGGCGACGGGGGAGAGCCCCGGCGAACTGGTGGTCGAGGAGATCCGGGCTGCCGGCGGCGAAGCCGTCGTCAACGGCGACGACGTCGCCGACTGGGCCGGCGCCGAGAACCTCGTCAGGACCGCCCTCGACAACTTCGGCCGGCTCGACGTGCTCGTCAACAACGCCGGGTTCCTGCGCGACCGCATGCTCGCCAACATGAGCGAAGAGGAGTGGGACGCCGTCATCCGCGTACACCTCAAGGGGCACTTCGCGCCGATGCGGCACGCCATGACCTACTGGCGCGCCGAGTCCAAGGCCGGCAACCCCGTCGACGCCCGCATCATCAACACCAGTTCGGGTGCCGGACTGATGGGCAGCATCGGTCAGGGCAACTACGCCGCCGCCAAGGCCGGTATCGCGACGCTCACGATCCAGGCCGCAGCCGAATTCGGCCGCTACGGCGTGACCGTCAACGCGATCGCACCTTCGGCACGCACCCGCATGACCGTCGGCGCCGGCGGCGCGATGGCCGAGGCGATGGCCGCACCCGAAGAGGGTTTCGACGCCATGGCGCCGGAGAACGTCTCGCCGCTCGTCGTGTGGCTCGGCAGCGCCGAATCGAAGGACGTGACCGGTCGCGTGTTCGAGGCCGAGGGCGGCAAGGTGTCGTTGGCCGACGGATGGCGGCACGGTGAGGCGATCGACAAGGGCGACCGCTGGGATCCGAAGGAACTCGGGCCCGTCGTCGAGAAGCTGATCGCGGCGTCGCAGCCGCCGACGCCGGTCTACGGAGCGTGATGTCCTCGTGCGCGTTTCCGGTGGTCGTCACCGGAAACGCGCACGGACGGCGCCGCCGGTCTAGGCGGGCGTACGGATGATGAGGGTGGAGCCGGGGAAGTAGGCGGCCAGTTCGGAACGCGCCTGCTTGAGCGTGGCGGTGCCGTAACCCTGCTTGCGGAATTCGGGATGCACCCAGATCCGCACGTCGACCTCGTTGCCGGTCAACTCGCCGAACGCGAACCCGATGGCCTTCGGCTCGTCGCCCGAAAGATCCTCGGCCACAAGCCACATCCCGGACTCGTCGTCCATCAACTCGGTGCCGCGCTGTCGCTCGGACTCGACCCGCTCGTCGCTGTCGTCGCCCAGTTGGTCGGCGCAGCGCTGCTTGAACAGCGCCGTGTCGGCCGCACTGTGGGAGATGGGCCGCAACCGGAAATGCGCGCCGGTCGCGTACGGACGCGCCGCCGTCGTCCACTGCAGCACAGCATCGAGATCGTCGAGTTCTTCACGGATCTTCTTCCGCTCCGCCTGCGTCAGGCGGCGGAACGGAAGGTTCAGCACGGCCTCCGCGCAGAACTCGTCGGTGTCGAGCAGCGAGGCGAGCTTCGCGACCGCGTCGCCCCGATCCTTGCTCTCGACGATCACGTCGAGCACCTCGTGGCGTCGTTCGAGCGCCCGGAGCAGCGCGGCCGCGATCTCCCGCCGGTCGAGCACCTTGTCGTGATTGGTGGTTGCCATCGTGCGACATCCCTTCGTCGAGAACCTGGACGTACGAGACTCAGTATTCCCGCACGGGACCGTCCCGGCGAACCGTGCCGGCCGGGACGCTCACTCGCACACGACGACGGGAATCACCCGGTCGGTCCATGACTGGTACTTGTCGAAGTCCGGGTACATCGCGGTGAGCATCGGCCAATACCGCGCCCGCTCCTCCTCGTTCGCGACCCGCGCGTGCATCGTCCGCACCCGCGACTTGATCTGTACCGTGACCTCCGGGTTCGCCTGGATGTTGCGGAACCACAAGGGGTGCTTGGGCAGTCCGCCCTGGGAGGCGACGAGGATCACCTTGTCGCCGTCCTCGAGGAACAGCAGCGGGGCCGTCCGCGGCTGCCCGGTCTTCCGCCCGATGGTGGTCACCAGGCACACCGGGATGCCCCACGGGAAGGCGCTTCCCACGCGCCACTTCCCGCCGATGCGACCACCGGTCGCTCGGTACGCCGCGACGTTGAACCGCGACATCCACTTGATGATCGAGACCGTGGCCTTCGAATCGAGGCCCTTCGGTGCCGTTTCGGTGCCCATGTCAGATGCGCTCGATGATGGTGCCCGTCGCCAGCGCGCCGCCGGCGCACATCGAGATCAGAGCGGTCGACGCGTCGCGCCGCTCGAGTTCGTGCAGCGCGGTGGTGATGAGGCGGGACCCGGTCGATCCGACGGGGTGGCCGAGCGCGATCGCGCCACCGTTGACGTTGATCTTGTCCATGTCGGGTCCGTGCACCTGTGCCCAGGACAGCAGCACCGACGCGAACGCCTCGTTGACCTCGAACAGGTCGAGATCGCCGATGCTCATGCCCGCCTTGTCGAGAACCTTCGCCGTGGCCTGGACCGGGCCGTCGAGGTGGAACTCGGGTTCGGCGCCGACGAGTGCCTGCGCGACGATCCGCGCCCGCGGCTTCAATCCGAGTGCCTTCGCCCGGTCGGAGTCCATGAGCAGCACGGCGGCGGCTCCGTCGGAGATCTGCGACGAGGTGCCGGCGGTGTGGATGCCGCCCTCGAGCACGGGCTTCAGCTTCGCCAGCGACTCGGCCGACGTCTCGCGCAGACCCTGGTCGCGGGTGACGGTCGCCTTCTCGCCGGTGCGGTTGCCCTCCTTGTCGACGACGGGTGCGACGACCGGCAGCACCTCGCGGTCGAACCGGCCCTCGTCCCAGGCCTGCTTCGCGAGCTGCTGCGAGCGCACGCCGAGGGCGTCGACATCCTCGCGGGTGATGCCGCGGCGCCGCGCGATGCGTTCGGCGGCCTCGAACTGATTGGGCATGTCGATGTTCCAGGACTCCGGCCGGCGCGGGCCCGCCTGGTCGCCGACGTTGGCGCCGAGGGGCACCTGGGTCATCGCCTCGATACCGCACGCGATGCCCACGTCGATGGCGCCGGTGGCGATGAGGCCTGCGATGAGGTGGTTGGCCTGCTGCGCCGATCCGCACTGGGCGTCGATGGTGGTCGCGCCGACCTGCCAGGGCAGGCCCGCGTTGAGCCACGCGGTGCGGGTGATGTTGTTGGACTGGGCGCCCGCCTGGGTGACGCAGCCACCGATGACCTGTTCGACGAGCTCGGCGTCGATGCCGGCGCGTTCGACGAGTCCGGCCTGGACGGCGCCCAGGATCTCGGCAGCGTGCAGGCCCGCGAGCCATCCACCCCGCTTGCCGATCGGGGTCCGTGCGGCCTCGACGATGACTGGTGTGCCCACTTCGGGCTCCTTTCTCCTACGTTCTTCGCAAAATAGAACAGGTTTCTCCGAGAGGCAACAGAACTTGATTATCACACGGGACGTGCGGATCTCTTGGTCGCACGGCGCACCTGTGTTTGAATGGTTCTAGAACGTGTTACAAATCACGCGAGCGGTACTCGCCAGGGCAGGAGAGATATCAGTGGCGCAGCCGAACATCCCCGAAGACATCGACTTCACCGATCCCGATCTGTACGCAGACCGTATGCCGTTCGAAGAGTTCGCGGAACTGCGCAAGACGGCACCGGTGTGGTGGAACAAGAAGTCTCCCGACGTCGGTGGTTTCCACGACGAGGGTTTCTGGGTTGTCTCCCGGCACGAGGAGGTCCGTGAGGTCTCCCGCCGGAGCGACGTGTTCTCCAACTGGGAGAACACTGCGATTCCGCGGTTCAACGACGACATTCCGCGCGAGGCCATCGAACTGCAGCGCCACGTCCTGCTCAACAAGGACGCCCCCGAGCACACCAAGCTGCGCAAACTCGTCGCCCGAGGCTTCACGCCCCGTGCGATCAACGGCCTGCGCGACGAGCTCGACCGTCGCTCCAAGATGATCGTCCAGGAGGCCTGCCAGGCCGGTCAGGGTGACTTCGTCACGCAGATCGCCGCGGAACTGCCGCTGCAGGCGATCGCCGATCTCATCGGCGTCCCGCAGGAGGACCGCGCGAAGATCTTCGAGTGGTCCAACCAGATGACGGGCTACGACGACCCGGACAACACCGCCGATCCGGCGGCCGCCTCCATGGAGGTGCTGGGCTACGCCTACCAGATGGCCGCCGCCCGCAAGGAGAACCCGGCCGACGACATCGTCACCACCCTCATCGAGGCCGACATCGACGGCGACGAGCTGGCTCCCGAGGAGTTCGGCTTCTTCTTCATCGTCCTCGCGGTGGCTGGCAACGAGACCACCCGCAACGCCATCACCCACGGCATGGCGGCCTTCCTCGACAACCCCGAGCAGTGGGAGATCTTCAAGCGCGACCGGCCGAAGACCGCCGCCGACGAGATCATCCGCTGGGCCACCCCGGTCACCTCGTTCCAGCGCACGGCGCTCGAGGACACCGAGCTCGGCGGACAGACGATCCGCAAGGGCGAGCGCGTGGTCATGCTGTACGCCTCGGCCAACAACGACGAAGAGGTGTTCGAGAATCCCCGCGAGTTCGACATTCTCCGGGATCCCAACCCGCACCTCGCCTTCGGTGGCACCGGTGCGCACTACTGCCTCGGCGCGAATCTCGCCCGCATGGAGATCGACCTGATCTTCAACGCGATCGCCGACCACATCCCCGACATCACCAAGATCGGCGACCCGCACCGTCTGCGGTCGGGCTGGCTCAACGGCATCAAGGAGTTCCAGGTCGACTACAAGACCTCGGGTGGGTGCCCGGTCCAGCACTGACCGAACCGAACACCGACCGAACCGAACATCGAGGTCCCCGGCCACCCCTGCGCGCCGGGGACCTCGCACATCCCGTGTCGTCTACCGGGCCTCGGACCTGCGGGCGATCCACCACATCGCGGCCCCCGTCGCGAGCACACCGGCTACCGATACACCGGTCGTCAGAACCGTCCACGAGTCCGGCGCCCACCCGGACGGGGAACCGGTGAGAGGCGTGTAGGCGGTCCATCCGAATCGGGTGAGCAGAGGCAACGCCATCACGGCGGGCAGCGAGAAGGAGGCGGCGGTGACCGCGCTCGTCGACGGTAGTGCCGCGCTGATCGTGTACGCGGCTGCCACCGGAAGAACGAAGAGGGTCGCCAGGAGGTGGACGTTGTCCCAGGGCGTACGAGTGAAGATCGCCGTGATCGTGACGAACGCGAGCACGCCCACTCCGGCCATCGGCATCGGCGCGCGACGGCCCAGCCACGCGCCGACGGCGGCGAGCACGACCATCACGGCCGGCAGGAACCATCCGCCGGGTATCCACGAGGGAGCGGTACCCGCGGCGACGGCCACGGCGAAGGCGGCGAGCAGGACCGATCCGATTCTCTCGCGCAGCCACAGGGCAGCACCGATCACAAGTGGGACAGCGACGATGCCCCACAGCCATCGTCCGTTCCCGCCGGGATTCGCATCCGGAGACCACACGGCACTGTGAAGAGACCGATACAGCACGACGGCAACGAGCGGTAGGCCGATACCGACCACCGTTTCCCTCACATCCCATCGTCGTTCGTCGACCGAAGCGGGAGCACCGGCACGCATCACGAGAGCCGCTGTTGCCACCGCGATGACAGTCGCCGAGAGAACCGTCCACACCGCGTTGGCGGGCTGCGCCGACACCTCGAGGTACACGGCGCTTCCGGGCGAGGAGGCCGCGAACTCCCGGTATTCCGCGATGGGTTCTGCGGTGAGCAGCGCGGCGACGACGCCACCGGTCATCACCGCGGGGAGTCGGGTGCCCGCGATTCGGGCGCAGCAGACGACGAGGGCACCGAGCACCAGGCCTGCACCGACCGCCGAGACGTACATGTCGAACCGCCACGCACCCGGCATGGCGACAACCGCCACGAGTGCGGCTCCGGCCACGACGGTGACGAGCGCGCCCACCCGGTGGCGTAACCACAGCGTGATCAACACGGTGACCAGCGCTCCCGTGGCAGACGCGGTGATACCCGAAGTCTCCACGGCACCGAATCCGAACCCGGTATCGAGTGGATAGGTGTCGACGCTCGGCGCGGCGAGGACGGTTCCGGCGGTGAAACTGCCGACGGCTGCGAGCGCGTAGAGAATCCAGGAGAGCACCCCCTACCTTCTCCGAGCGGTCACCGGGACGCGACGCCGACACGCCGGACGGCGACGCGGTCAGGTCAGGCGGCGAAGATCCTCGGAGGTGTCGACGTCTCCGGGGTCGCCGAGCCCGGTGCAGTCGAGACGCTGCACGCGGTCACGATTGCGGGTGAGGAAGGACCGCGCGCCCTCGTCGCCGGTGGCCTCCTCGGCGGCAGTGAACGCGTCGGCGAGGTCGAACACCACCGGGTGACCGGGACGATCCTCGAAGACGGGGAGCGTGACCGTGCCCGGCCGGTGCTCAGCCAGGACGTGGCGCACCAGATCGGCCGTGATGCCGGGAAAGTCGACGACGGTGAGCGCGACCCGGTCGTGGGTGCGCGCCGCGTCCACCCCGCGGCGCAGGGAGGTCGACATGCCGTCGGACCAGTCGGGATTGTGCACCGCCGTGGCGCCGGCCGGACAGGCTGCGGCGACCTCGTCGCCGAACGCACCGACCACCACCACGACCTCGTCGCAACCACCGCCGAGCAGCGCATCGACGACGGTATGCAGCAGGGGGCGGCCACGGTGGGGGAGCAACGCCTTCGCGCGTCCACCCAACCGCGAGCCGTCCCCTGCTGCGAGAACGATTCCGGCGGTCGGCATACCGCCGATGCTACGAGACCGGTCGCAGAGTCTTCATCGCGCGATCCACTTCCCAGAACGCACGCAGCGACACGATCTTCCCGCCGCCGTCGACCCGGTAGACGAACACGCCCTCCGCGTCGATGAGATTGCCCGCCATCGTCGTGCGGATCGTGCCGATGTTGACGCATTCGTCGCCGCACACCAGCACGTCGTCGACGAGGAACTCGAGCTTGTCGGTGTTCGCGATGGTCATGTCGTAGAACTTCGCGATCGCCTCGTGCCCGTGGTGTCCCTTGCCCTCGGGATCGAAACCGGACGGGCCGACGGGATCTTCGACGCACGCATCCTCGGCGAACAGCGCGAGCCACTCGTCCTTGCGTTTCCCGCTCGCCGCCGTCTGCGACGCCCGGGCCGCCACGCGCGCCGGATGTTCCTCGCTCATGCCGCGTCCTTTCCGTGGATGTACTTGTCGGCGAACTTCCGTAGCGATTCCTGCTTCGCCTCGAGCGGCGAGTCGAATCCGTGCCCGTCGAAGATCCACGGCACCACGATGATGTCGGTGACCCCGGCGTCGGCGAGTTCGGCATAACCGGAGCTGCCGAACCTGTCGACGCACACGGCCTGGATCTCGAACGGCTCGTCGCTGCGGCCGTACTCGGCACGCAACTCGCGCAGGCGCGTGATGACCTCGACGAGATCGTCGTACTTGATCATCGCCGACGTCCAACCATCCCCGACCCGGGCCGCGCGCCGCAGCGCCACATCGGTGTGCCCACCGACGTAGAACGGCACCGGCTCGGTGGGGGCGGGGCTCATCTGGAGCCGGTCGAAATCGTAGAACTCGCCGTGGTGCTCGACCATGCCACCGCCGAGGATCAGCTTCAGCACGTCGATCATCTCGTCCACGCGCTTGCCGCGCTTGGCGTACGGGACGCCGCACCACTCGAATTCCTCCGGCGCCCATCCGATCCCGACACCGAGACCGAACCGGTTGCCGGTGAGATTGGCGACCGAACCGACCTGCCGGGCCAGCAACACCGGATTGCGCGAGCCGAGTTTGAGCACCTGCGTGTAGAACCGGATCGTCGACGTGGCGGCCGCCATGGACGCCGCGGCGATGAGCGGATCGACCCACGGGGTGTCGGGTGTCCACATCCGCGAACCGTCGGGGGTGTACGGATAGTCGACCGTCTGCTTCTCCATGTAGAACAGGGAGTCGGGCAGGGCGATCGACGTGTATCCGCACTCCTCGGCGGTCTGCGCGATGCCGGTGAGCTGGTCGAGCGGGGTCATCGCGACCCCGACGGTGAACGAGACCATGCCCGCCTCCTAGTTCGTGGGCCGGTCGGAGCCCACGACCCACATCGAGAAGTACTGCGAGCCACCACCGTAGGCGTGGCCGAGCGCCTTGCGGGCACCGTCCACCTGGTGGTCTCCCGCCTTGCCCATCACCTGGATCGCGGCCTCGGCGAAGCGGATCATGCCCGACGCACCGATCGGGTTGGAGCAGAGCACGCCGCCGGACATGTTGATCGGCAACTGGCCGCCGATGGCCGTCTCGCCGGCCTCGGTGAGCTTCCAGCCCGAACCCTCGGGGGTGAAGCCGAGATTCTCGAGCCACATCGGCTCGAACCACGAGAACGGCACGTAGATCTCGGCGCAGTCGATCTCGGTGAGCGGATCGGTGATACCGGCCTGCTTCCACAGCGCCGCGGCGGCGACCCGGCCGGCCTCCGGATTGACCTGGTCGCGACCGGCATAGGTGGTCGGTTCGGTGCGCATCGCGGTGGCGTGGATCCAGGCCACCTTGCGGCCCGACTGCTCGGCGGCCTTCGCGGTGTCCTCGTCGCCGAGCACGACTGCGCACGCACCGTCGGACGACGGGCACGTCTCGTCGTACCGGATCGGGTCCCACAGCATCTGCGAGGCCTGCACCTTCTCCAGGGTGATCTCGGGCTGCTTCAGATGGGCGTACGGATTCTTGGCGCCGTTGAGACGGTCCTTGACCGCGACCATCGCTCCGATGTGCTCGGGCGCGCCGGACCGGCGGATGTACGAACGGACGTGCGGCGCGAAGTAGCCGCCCGCACCGGCACCGACCGGCATGGTGAACGGGACCGGTGTGGACAGCGCCCACATCGCGTTCGACTCGGACTGCTTCTCCCAGGCCACCGCGAGCACCCGGCGGTGCACACCGGCCTGTACGAGGCTTGCCGCGACGTTCGCCGTCGAGCCCCCGACGGACCCGGCGGTGTGCACGCGCAGCATCGGCTTGCCCGTGGCGCCGATGGCGTCGACCATCGACAGTTCGGGCATCATGACGCCCTCGAACAGGTCGGGGGCCTTGCCGATCACGACGGCGTCGATGTCGTCCCAGCCCACCTGGGCGTCTGCCATGGCTCGGTCGATCGCCTCGCGGACGAGGCCGGACATCGACACGTCGTGCCGCTTGGCGACGTAGTGGGTCTGCCCGGTTCCGAGGACAGCTGCGGGTTGCTTCGCCATCAGTTGCGTCCCTCCAGAACGGCTACCAGATTCTGTTGCAGCACAGCACCGCTCGTCGCATGCGCGAGTGCACGTCCGGCCGTGCCGTCCATGATCGCCTGCGCTGCGTAACCGATGCGCTCGAGACCGCCGGAGAACATCGGGTTGCCCGTCAGCGGTCCGCCGGACGGGTTGATCGTCGTCGAATCGTCCAGGCCGATCGCCTCGCGGAGGATGAGCTCCTGATGCGTGAACGGCGCGTGCAGTTCGGCGACGTCGAAGGCGGTGTCGCCACCGGTGACCGCCTGCGCGGCAGCCCGTGCGGAGGCCGACACCGTGAGGTCGAGCGAGCCGAAGTTCGGTGAGTCGGTGCGATGTTCGATCCCGGTGATCCACGCGGGGTTCTCGCACAGCTCGCGGGCCCGGTCGCCGCTCGCGAGGACGATCGCGGCGGCACCGTCGGTGACCGGAGCGCAGTCGTGCTTGCGCAGCGGATCGGCGATGTACGGCTGCGAGAGCAGGTCCTCGATGTCGAGATCACCCGAGAGCTGGGCCTTCGGGTTGTTCTTCGCGGCCGCGCGGCTGCGCACCGCGACCTCGGCCATCTCGCGGTCGGTCCACTTGCCGGAGTCGAGACCCATGCGGGCCTGCAGGCCGGCGAGTGAGACGGAGTCGACGCCGAGCGGTGCCACGAGGTACGGATCGAGCTGCAGGGAGAGGGTGCGCCGCAGGGTGCCGGCCGAGGACTTGCCGAAGCCGTAGACGAGGGCGGTGTCGACCTCACCGGTGATGAGCTTGACCCACGCCTCGTAGAGCGCCCAGGCCGCGTCCATCTCGACATGCGACTCGTTGATGGGCGGGACCGCACCGATCGCGTCGATCGCCGAGATGAACGAGAACGCGCGTCCGGCAAGGTAATCGGAGGAACCCGAGCACCAGAATCCGATGTCGGACTTGGTGATGCCGAGCTTGTCGTACAGCTCCTGGAAGCACGGGACGAGCATCTCGACGCCGTTGGTGGTGCCGAACGTCTCGCGCACGTGCGGAGCATGCGCGAAGCCGACGACTGCAATGTCTGTCATGGTGTCCGCTGCTCCTAGAGGTGGTGTTTGAAGGTGTCGTAGTCGGCGTCGGGTTCACCGGTGGGCCGGAAGTACTCGATGTTGCGCAGCGTGTGGTCCCACTCCTCGCGCGGACGCCACTTGGCCTCGACGCGCATGCCCATCCGCACCTCGGAGGCGTCGCACTCGAGGATCAGGTGCAGGAACGGGATGTCGGCGCCGTCGAGCAGCACGTAGGCGGCGACGTAGGGCGGCTTGATCTGCTGGCCCATGAACGGGACGTTGACGATGCAGAAGGTGGTGACGATGCCCTTGTCGGAGACCTCCACCGGTTCCTTGGTGGGCACGCCGTCGGTCGGGCTCGCGCCGCGCGGCGGCACGTAGACCTTCCCGCCGGGGCCGGTGCGACCGCCGATGATCTTCCCCTCCGCGAGCCCGCGCAGGTACCAGGACTCCTCGGGGGAGGCCGAATGGCGGTAGTGCAGGTCGACGGGAGTGGTGATCATGGTGACCGGTTCACCGTCGGCCGCTTCCACGGTGAGGGTCGACTCGCCGGGTTCGAAGGCCTCGATGTCGTGGATCACGCCCGTGCGCTCGGCCGCCCAGCGCACGCGCACACGCAGACCCGTCCCGATCTCGTCCGGGGACGCGACGTCGACGGCGTGCAGCAGCGTCGTGTCGGCTCCGTCGAGACGGATCAGCGCCCACGCGAACGGCCGGTCGAACGGCTGTCCGGGCAACGGCTCGGCGTTCCACGTCCAGCTCACCACGGTGCCGGTCTGCCCGACCTCGACGAACTCGGTGAGCGGTTCATGGGTGACCGCGTCGAATTCGGGGGGCGGGACGAGGACCCGTCCGTCGGATCCGCGCGCGCCGAGAATGCGGCCGTCGCGCAGTCCGGTGACGAACGCTCCGACGGTCGGCCCGGTGGATCGTGTGTAGTCGAACTTCAGATTCAGCGGTGCGCTCAGCGGTGGCTCGGCAACCGCGCTCTTTCCCAGGCTCACAATTTCGAGTAGAACAGGTTCTAGTGTTGCTGGCAAGAGCGGCGCGCGAACTGCACCTCGCCGCGATTCGTCCGACAGGAAAGGCGTCCAATGAAACTGGGACTGCAACTCGGTTACTGGGGTGCCCAGCCGCCCCCGAACGCACCGGAACTCGTTGCTGCGGCCGAGGCCGAAGGATTCGACGCCGTCTTCGCCGCTGAATCGTGGGGATCCGACGCGTTCACTCCGCTCGCCTGGTGGGGTTCGTCCACCGAACGGGTGCGGCTCGGGACGTCCGTCGTGCAGATCTCCGCGCGCACACCGACGAGCTGCGCGATGCATGCGCTGACGCTCGATCACCTCTCGGGTGGCCGGCATATCCTCGGCCTCGGCGTCTCGGGGCCGCAGGTGGTGGAGGGCTGGTACGGGCAGCCGTTCGCGAAGCCCCTGGCGCGCACCCGCGAGTACGTCGACGTGATCCGCAAGGTGCTCGCGCGCGAAGAGCCGGTGACCAGCGACGGACCGCACTTCCCGCTGCCCTATGCGGGCGCCGGCTCCACCGGGCTCGGCAAACCGCTCAAGCCCATCACGCATCCGTTGCGGTCGGACATCCCGATCTGGATCGGCGCCGAAGGCCCGAAGAACGTCGCACTCACCGCCGAGATCGCCGACGGCTGGCTCGCGATCTACTACACCCCGCGGCTGGCGTCGATGTACGACGAGTGGCTCGACGAGGGGTTCGCCCGTCCGGGTGCCCGGCGCACCCGCGAGGACTTCGAGATCGCCGCGACCTGCCAGGTGGTCGTCACCGACGACCGCGCGGCGACCATCGCGGCGATGAAACCGGTGACGGCGCTGTACGTCGGGGGAATGGGCGCGCCGGAGTTGAACTTCCACGCGCAGGTCTACCGGCGGATGGGGTACGACGCCGTGGTCGAGGAGGTGACCGCGCTGTTCCGTGCCGGTCGCAAGGACGAGGCGGCCGCCGCGATCCCGGACGAGATGATCACCGAGACGATGATCGTCGGTAACGCCGACGAGGTACGCGAGGGCGTGAAGCGGTGGGAGGAGGCCGGCGTGACGATGCTGCTGGTCGGTTGCCGCGACGTCGACCAGGTCCGCACGATCGCCGACGTGGTGCTGCGCTAGACGGTGATGTTGCGCTGGGCCGTGGTGCTGCGCTGGACACAGCAGCGGGCGGAAACCGTTCCGTGAGGACGGCTTCCGCCCGCCGCGTATGGCGTCAGGAAGCGTAGGCCGCCTTCAGCTTGCCCTTCACCAGCTTGCCCGTGGGGGTACGGGGCAGTTCGTCGACGAAGTCCACCGACCGCGGCACCTTGAAGTGGGCGACCCGATTTCGGACGTACGCGATGAGCTCGTCGGCGAGATCGGGTGATGCGGTGGCATCGGACGACACCTGCACGACGGCCTTGACCTCCTCGCCCATCTCCGGATGCGGCACGCCGATCACGGCGACGTCCTCGACGGCCGGATGCAGGGCGAGGACGTTCTCGATCTCCTGCGGATAGATGTTCACCCCGCCGGAGATGATCGTGAACGACTTGCGGTCGGTCAGATACAGGTAACCGTCCTCGTCGAGATAACCGAGGTCGCCGACCGTGGTCCAGGTGGGGTGCTCGGGATGCTGCGACGCCGCGGTCTTCTCGGGATCGTTGTGGTACGAGAACGGCACCTTCTCGTACTCGAGATAGATCGTCCCCACCTCGCCGGCCGGAAGTTCGCGCCCTTCCTCGTCGCAGATGTGCGCGGGCCCGAGCACACTCTTGCCGACCGAGCCCGGGTGTTCGAGCCATTCCTGACTGTTGATGAACGTGATCCCGTTGGCCTCGGTGGAGCTGTAGTACTCGTAGATCACCGGTCCGAGCCAGTCGATCATCGCCCGCTTGACCTCCGGCGGGCACGGCGCGGCGGCGTGAACGAGCACGCGCAGACTCGACAGGTCGTGGCGGGCGCGGATTTCGTCGTCGAGCTTGAGCATGCGCACGAACATCGTCGGCACCATCTGCCCGGCGGTGATCTTGTGCTCCTCGATGTGCCGGAGTGCGGTCTCGGCGTCGAACTTCTCGGCGAGGACCACCGTGCCGCCGAGCGCGTGGATCGCCCCACCCCAGCGCAGAGGCGCTGCGTGATAGATCGGGGCGGGGGAGTAGTAGACGTCGGAGTCGGTGAGGCCGAAGAGGAACTGCGCCACCGTCACCAGCGGCTCACCGGGTTCGTCGACGCGACGTTCCGGGAGATCCGGCTGGATTCCCTTGGGGAAGCCCGTGGTTCCGGACGAGTACAGCATGATGGCGCCGCACGGCTCCTCGTCGAGCCGTGGACCGGCCGCGGCGAGGGCGTCCTCGTACGACTCGAAACCGCGCACGGCGCCGCCGAACGCGAGTCGCGCGGAACCGATCGTGACCTTCTCGCCGACCTGCTCGGAGAGATCGCCCAGTGTGGCCGACACGATCAGGGCCTTGGCGCCGCTGTCCTCGACGATGTACGCCACCTCGCCGGCGGTGAGGTGGCTGTTGACCGCCGTGATGTACAAACCGGACCGCATTGCGGCCCAGAACACCTCGAAGGCCTCCGGCTGATTCTCCGTGAGGAGGGCGACGACGTCGCCGGGGCGGAGCCCGGAATCGTGCAGCACGCGGGCGAGCGCTGCCGACCGGTCGTCGAGTTCGCGGTAGGTCAGGCTCCGGCCGCTGTCGGCCAGGACGACGGCGAGCTTGTCCGGGGCGGTGCGGGCGTGGACTCCTGGATACATGGGCTCCTCATTACCTCGGCGAACGCTGTGGCCTTGTGTTGTGGGTCACAGCAGGCAATGTAGCAGAGCTAATGACATGACTGTGACCGCGCTCTCACGGATGGGAGCGCGGTCCACAGCGGCGCAGGTCAGGAGCCGGTGAACTTCGGGGCACGCTTCTCGGCGAATGCCCGCGGACCCTCTTTGGCGTCTGCGCTCTTGAAGACGGCGGCACCGAGCTCGGCGTCGATCCGGAATGCCTCCTCCTCGTGCAGACCTTCCGAGTTGCGGATGGTCCGGAGGATGGCCTGCACCGCGACCGGGCCGTTGTTCGCGATCGTCTCGGCGATCTCGAGGGCCTTGTCGAGTGCGGTGCCGTCAGGGACGACGTAACCGATGAGCCCGATCTCCTTGGCCTCGGCGGCCTTGATGTGGCGGCCGGTGAGCAGGATGTCGGCGGCGATCGTGTACGGGATCTGCCGGACGAGACGCACGGCGGATCCGCCGAGCGGGAACAGTCCCCACTTCGCCTCGGAGACACCGAATTTCGCGCTCTCGCCGGCGACACGGATGTCGGTGCCCTGCAGGATCTCGGTGCCGCCGGCGATGGCGGCGCCCTCGACGGCCGCGATCAGCGGCTTCGTCAGGCGGCGACCCTTCAGCAACGCCGGCAGGCGCGACAGGTCCCACCCACCCCCGTTGCCATTCCCGTCGCTCCGCTCGCCCTGCTCGAACTTGTCTCCGGGAGGCGCTGCATTCATGGCCTTGAGATCGGCACCCGCGCAGAACGCGCCGCCGGCGCCGGTGAGGATCGCGACGCGGATCTCGGGATCGTTGTCGACGCGGTCCCACGCCTCGTTCATGATCGCCATCATCTCGCCGGACAGCGCATTTCGTGCTTCGGGGCGGTTGAGCGTGACGATCAGGACGTGGCCGCGTTGCTCGACGAGGCAGTGCGGTTCGCGGGACGAGATGTCCGAATCGGCTGCGCCGGGGGCTTCGGTAGCGGACACTGGCAGGACTCCTCGCGGTGTTGTGAACTGGATCATATTCGGGTCTTGTCAGAAACGGTAACACGTTCTACTTTTGTCAGCGTGGCCCTAAACATCGCAGACCTCGTCGAACACGCAATCGACCTCGTTCCCGAGCGCGTCGCGCTGGCCTCGGACGGACGTGAGGTCACCTACGCACAGCTGGAGGAACGAGCCAACCGACTTGCTCATTACCTGCGCGAACAAGGAGTGGAGCCGGGCGACAAGGTCGGCATCTACTCCCGGAACACCATCGAGGCCGTAGAGGCGATGATCGCGGTCTTCAAGATCCGCGCCATCATGATCAACGTCAACTACCGCTATGTCG
This sequence comes from Rhodococcus sp. S3, assembly GCF_058211795.1. Taxonomy (NCBI): domain Bacteria; kingdom Bacillati; phylum Actinomycetota; class Actinomycetes; order Mycobacteriales; family Nocardiaceae; genus Rhodococcus; species Rhodococcus sp. S3. Next base: position 642,374 of record NZ_CM177074.1, read on the forward strand.
AGAACGAGTTGCAGTACATCTTCGACAACTCCGACATGGTGGCCCTCATCCACGAGCGCCGGTACTCCGACAAGGTGGCGAACGTCCTCCCGAGCACACCGCTGGTGAAGACCGTCGTGGTGGTCGAGGACGGCACCGACGTCGACTTCTCGGCCTACGGCGGCGTCGAATACGAAGCGGCACTGGCGCAGAGCCCGCCGGAACGCGACTTCGAAGACCGTAGCGCCGACGACATCTACATCCTCTACACCGGTGGCACCACCGGCCACCCCAAGGGCGTGATGTGGCGTCACGAGGACGTTTGGCGCGTCCTCGGTGGCGGCATCAACTTCATGACCGGCGAGTGGGTCAAGGACGAATGGCAGCTGGCGAAGGAGGGCGCCGAGAATCCCGGTCTCGTGCGCTATCCCATCCCGCCGATGATCCACGGTGGCGCCCAGTGGGCGCTGTTCCAGTCGCTGTTCAGCGGCGGCAAGGTCATCATGCACCCCGAGTTCTCGGGCCACGAGGTGTGGCGCATCATCGACGACCACAAGGTCAACGTCATCTTCATCACCGGCGACGCGATGGCCCGCCCCATGCTCGACGCACTCGAGGAGGGCAACCCGAAGACCGGTCAGCCCTACGACCTCTCGACGCTGTTCGCCATGGCGTCGAGCGCCGCTCTGTTCTCCCCGTCCATCAAGGATCGTTTCCTCGACCTGCTGCCCGGCAAGGTCATCACCGACTCCATCGGTTCGTCCGAGACCGGCTTCGGCGGCATCGGTATCGCCGAGAAGGGCAAGACCCTCGGTGGCGGCCCCACGGTGAAGATCGACGAGTCGACCACCGTCCTCGACGACGACGGCAACCCGATCGAACCGGGCTCCGGCAAGGTCGGCATGGTCGCGCGCACCGGCAACATCCCGCTCGGCTACTACAAGGACGAAGCCAAGACCAAGGCGACCTTCCGCGAGTACAACGGGATCCGCTACTCGATCCCCGGCGACTACGCACGCGTCGAGGCCGACGGCACCGTCACGATGCTCGGCCGCGGTTCGGTCTCGATCAACAGCGGCGGCGAGAAGGTCTACCCCGAGGAGGTCGAGGGCGCACTCAAGCAGCACCCGGCGGTCTTCGACGCCCTGGTGGTCGGTGTGCCGGACGAGCGCTTCGGCGAGCGGGTCTCCGCCGTCGTCGCCCTGCGTGAGGGCGAGCAGACGACGCTCGACGAACTCATGTCGACGGCACGGTCGAAGATCGCAGGGTACAAGGTGCCGCGCGCGGTGTGGTTCGTCGACGAGATCAAGCGGTCGCCGGCCGGCAAGCCCGACTACCGGTGGGCCAAGGACCAGACCGGATTGCGTCCTGCCGACGAGGTCTACAGCAACGGCGACGGCAACGGCGCCGCGGCGACGGGATAGAAGGACACATGCAGACCGGCCTCAGCAAGAAGTTCGGTATCGAGTATCCGATCTTCGGATTCACGCCCTCCGAACACGTCGCGGCGGCGATCAGCCGCGCAGGCGGACTCGGCGTCCTCGGGTGCGTGCGGTTCAACGACCCGGAGGAACTCGACGCCGTCCTGACCTGGATGGACGAGAACACCGACGGCAAACCGTACGGCGTCGACATCGTGATGCCCGCCAAGGTGCCCACCGAGGGCACCGCAGTGGACCTCGACAAACTGATCCCCGCCGAGCACCGTGCCTTCGTCAATCGCACGCTCGACGAACTCGGTGTCCCGCCGCTGTCCGACGACGTCGGCGAGGCGAGCGGTGTTCTGGGCTGGCTGCATTCGGTCGCGCGCTCGCACGTCGACGTCGCCCTCGCCCACCGGCCCGCCCTGATCGCCAACGCACTGGGATCGCCGCCGAAGGACGTCATCGACCTCGCGCACGAGAAGGGGGTGCCGGTCGCGGCACTCGCGGGTGCGGTCGAGCACGCGAAGCGGCACGTCGAGAACGGTGTCGACATCGTGATCGCGCAGGGCTACGAGGCCGGCGGGCACACCGGTGAGATCGCGTCGATGGTGCTGTGGCCCGAAATCGTCGATGCACTCGGCGATTCCGCGGCAGTGCTTGCCGCCGGCGGTGTGGGATCGGGACGGCAGGTCGCGGCGGCGCTGGCCCTCGGCGCCTCCGGTGTGTGGATGGGTTCGTACTGGCTCACCACCTCGGAGTACAAGCTCGGAGCGGCCGCGCACGGCCCCTCGTCGATCCAGCGCGCGTTGCTCGGAGCGAGCTCGTCCGACACCGTGCGGTCGCGGATCTACTCGGGCAAGCCCGCGCGTCTGCTCAAGACCAAGTGGACGGAGGCGTGGTCGAAACCCGATGCGCCCGAACCGCTGCCGATGCCGCTACAGAACATCCTCGTGAGCGAGGCGCACCAGCGCATGTCGGCGGCCGACGACCCCGAGGCCGTCGCGATGCCGGTCGGGCAGGTGGTGGGGCGGATGAACGAGATCCGTCCCGTCGCGGAGATCATGGCCGAACTCGTCCGGGGCTACGACGAGGCGGTCGATCGGCTGAACGAGGCGCGCTAGACAGGACCACGGTGGCGGGGTGGCAGGTGCCCGGGGTGGAGTGATCCACCCCGGGCATCGTCTGCTCGGGAGCGGCGCCGGAGAAGGGCCAGGGCCGAGAGGGATCAGCGGCGGACCAGGATCTTCAACAGCTCTTGGATCTGCGTGGCCGTGGGGGAGGGCAGGCTGTCGCGGCCGTACAGGAAGCCGATGCCCGCGTAGACGAGGGTGCCGGCGCGCAGCTCGGCTTCTTCCTCGTCGAAACCCAGTTCGAGGAAACAGTTTAGGACGACGGCCATGATGCGCTGGTCGAGTGCGCGAACCGACTCGGCGACCTGCGGGTCGCTGCGCGCCCATTCGCGGACCGCGACCTCGGCCTCCCAGGCGCGTTCGTCGACGAGCATTGCTCCCATGTGGGCGAGCCGTTCGTCGACGGGCAGTTCCTCGAGGCTCGTCAGACCGCGCGCGGCGTCGTTGTCCTGCGAGGTGTAGCGGGTGGCGATGGCCTTCATCAGGTCGTCGATGTCGGAGAAGTGCCAGTAGAAGCTACCTTTGGTGACTCCGAGGTCGTCGCACAGGCGCGAGATCTTCACGGCGCTGCGTCCTTCGGAGACGAGCAGGCGCAGGCCTGCCTCGGTCCAGTCGTCGAGGGACAGTCGTGGTCGTCTGCCCGACCGGCGACCGCTCCTCGCCGGTTGCTCTGCCACAGATGGTCACCTCGTCTCGATCGGATCCGAAATCGAGACTACATGCCCGAACCGGGCAGTGCCGTGAGGACGGCATCGCGTGCCGAGCCATCGTGGGGGAGTGCCCAATGGTGAACGCATGGTGACGAATCCGGCCCGGGAAGCGTGACCGCGGTCGAGGTGGGCAGCGCCCCGTTCTCGGGCGGGACGACGAGTCCGTCGCAGCGGGAGACGATGTCGGTGTAGTCGATCCCGGCCGTGGGCGCTCCGCGCGCATGCAGGTCGCGTAGAAGATCCGATCCGGTGATGATCTCGCGGCATCCGGCACACAGGGGGTCGACGAGCGGCTTCTCGAGGGTGAGGACCGCGTCGTAGGTGCCGAGGTCGCGGCTGGTCTGCTCGGCGGCGGCCAGTCCGGCGATCTCCGTGCCGTGCCACATCGGGCCGAGTGTGGTCAGCGACCGGACCCGATCGTTGCCGTGATCCTGCAGGTATCGCTGGGTGACGAGGGAACCGGCGCCGTGCGCCACGACGTCGACCGTGCACTGCGATCGCTGCCCGCACAGCTCGTCCAGGGCGTCGGCCAGGTCGCGTGCGCCCGCGTCGACGCCCCGCAGGCCGGCGAGGGGGACCGGGACATCGGTGCCCGCCGGTTCGCCCCAGGTGACGGGGACGGTGCAGAAGCCGGCTCCGGTGAGGTCGGCGCGCAGATCGGACCACACGTCCGGAGTGCTCGCGAGGTCGTGGACGAGCGCCACGGCAGCGTCTGCGCCGGAGCACGGCGCAGGGCTCGGATCGGCCGCTGCGGGCGCCGGAGCCACCGCGCCGAGGGTGAGAACAGCGACCGCCGAAACCATCGCCGAGCAGGGGGATCGAGTCATCTGCACTCCTCTGTGCGCACTATTGACCAAACCATACCGTATGGTACTGTGGCGGCGGTCACGATGACTGTCCGCATCGACTCCCGATCCGGAACACAGAAAGCCGCGTCATGCAGAGACTCACCCGTAGAACCCTTCTCGCCGGGCTCGCCGCAGGAACCGGTGCGGTGCTTCTCGGTGGCCGAGCGTTCGCGGACGGGCCGGACATCTCCCGCCCCCTGTTGTTCCACTCCCCACGACTCGAACCCTTCGTCGACGGCCTGCCCGTCCTGCCGCGTCTGGACTCGTCGTCCTACTGGATCGACGCCGTCAGCACGATGCACAGCTTCCACCGCGACCTTCCGCCCGGTCCCGCTCTCGCCTACGGCGACAACACCTACGGCGGACCGACTCTCGTGGCGCACCGTGGGCAGGAGACGTCGATCGAGTACCGCAACCGCATCGACGCGCATCCCTTCGCCGTCGACTTCGACACCTCGCTGCACGGTCTGAGCGAACGCGACCGCACCGACGTCCCCACCTCGATGCACCTGCACGGTGGGGTCACGCCTCCGGAATTCGACGGCAACCCCGAGCAGATCTCCCGGCCCGGACAGGGATTCACGTACCGCTTCCCGAACCGTCAGGACGCGACGACGCTGTGGTACCACGACCACGCCATGGCCGTCACCCGACTGAACGCCTACGCGGGACTGGCCGGCATGTATCTGCTCCGCGACGACTACGACACCGGACTGCCCGGCAACCCGCTGGGCCTGCCCACCGGCGAGTTCGAACTCGATCTGGTGCTGCAGGAGAAGATCGTCAACGGCGACGGTTCGCAAAGCATCCGTTCCACCCCGATCGTCCCGCAGGGTCGCTGGGAGGGCGGCGCCGTCGGCGACGTCGGCGTCGTCAACGGCAGGATCTGGCCCGAGGCCCGGGTCGCGCGAGGGCTCTACCGGGTCCGGCTGCTCAACGCGGCGTCGTTCAGCATCTGGGACCTGCACTTCTCCAACGGCATGCCGTTCTGGGTGATCGGCATGGAAGGTGGCCTGCTCGACGCGCCCGTCCCTACGACCCGCGTGCGACTGTCGCCCGGCGAACGCGTGGACCTGCTCGTCGACTTCGCGCAGCTCGACGCGGACGCCACCGTCGAATTGCGCAACTCCGAACCCGCCGCACCGCAGGCCGCGCAGATCGGTGCCGTGCTCATGCCGCTGTTCATGCGCTTCCGAGCCGAATCCGGCCGCGGGTTCACCGGTCCGGTCCCGGACCGCCTGCGCGGCGGCCCCGGTCTTCCACCCGCGGTCGGGCCGATCCCGGTGCCGCAGAACGTACGGAACGTATCGCTGAGCCAGCCCTCGGAGGTGCGGATCCCGCCGTCGATCATGTCGCTGAACAACCTGATGTACCACAGCACCGACATCGAGATGCCGCGTCAGGGCACCGTCGAGCAGTGGAACATCGTCAACGCGACGCCCGACCCGCACCCGATCCACCTGCACCTGGTGCACTTCCGCGTTCTGGGACGGCAGGCGATCGACACCCTCGCGATGTGTGCGCGGCAGCCGCAACCGCCCATCGGGCTCAAGTGGACGCCCGATCCCGACCCGTACGTCGTCGAACCGATGCGGGGACCGGAGCCGTGGGAGACCGGCTACAAGGACACGGTCATCTGCGATCCGAACTCGGTGACCCGCATCGTCGCGTACTTCCCGACGGCCGACGAACTCGGCTTCGACCCCGACGCGACGTTCTCGCGCGCGGTCCACACCTTCGATCCGCACCGCGCCGGCCACGGCAAACACGGTGACCACGCCGACCACGGCGACACTGCCGGCGGCGACCTGCAGGGATATGTGTGGCACTGCCACATCCTCGACCACGAAGACCACGACATGATGCTCAAATACCGGACGGTGACATGACTTCCACCAGTTCCACCACGACCCGAGACCACTTCCAGCGCATCCCGTACGAACCGGCGAACGACGGTCGCGTCGAGATGCACTCCGGGCTCAGCCGCCACTACGCGACGCTGCACGGCAACCTCGTCGCGCAACCCGGGTACTCGAAGGACGTCGGTGTGGTCATGTGCCACCCGGCCTCGAACTTCCTGAGCCACTTCCTGCTCCGCGCCTTCGCCGAAGCAGGCGTCCCCGCAATGGGACTCAACACCCGCTACTCGTCCAACGAACCGGCACTCATCATGGAGCGGGCCGCCTTCGACCTCGGCACCGGAGTGCGGTGGATGACCGACGAACTCGGCTTCGAGAAGGTCGTACTCCTCGGGTTCAGCGGTGGCGGGTCGCTCGCGTCGTTCTACCAGTCGCAGGCGCAGAACCCGACCGTGACGACCACACCCGCGGGCGGCCCGGCACCGTTCGCCGAGGCGAACCTGCGACCGGCCGACGCCCTGATGCTCGTCGGCGCGCACCCCGGCCGGGCACGGGTTCTCCGGCACTGGATCGACGGCGCGGTCACCGACGAATCCGACCCCTACGCCACGGATCCCGATCTCGACCTCTACGCCCCCGGGCGCACCGCACCGCTCGATCTCGAATGGGTGCAGCGCTACCGCGACGCGCAGCTCGCGCGGATGCGCCGCATCGACGCCTGGGCGCTCGAGCAGCTCGCCGACCTCGAACGCACGGGTGCCTCCGATCGCGGTTTCGTGGTGCACCGTACCGTCGCGGACCCGCGCTTCGTCGACCTGAACCTCGACCCGAGCGACCGCGAACTCGGCTCCATGTACGGAGATCCGAAGGCGGCCAACACCGCCGCCGGTGGTCTGGCCCGCTTCGTCACGGTGCGTAGCTGGCTCAGCACGTGGAGCGTCGACCACACCCACGCCGACGCCCTCACCGATCTCCGCAACGTCACCACCCCGACGATGGTGATGAGCCTGCTCGGCGACCAGGCGGCCTTCGCCGAGGACTCGCGGTTGATGTACGACGCGCTCGCCGGTACTCACAACGAACTGATTGAGATGCGCAACCTCAACCACTATCTCGTGGATCAACCGGACGGTCTCTCCGACGTCGTCGGACGGCTCGTCGCGTGGATCCGCCGAACGGTACTCGAGGAGGTATCGGCATGACCCGAACGCTCGCCGGTCCCGGAACCACCACGCAGGACCGATGCCCGAGCGCCTTTCCCTACTGGCAGGCGCTCGACAAGCCCGGAGTGAAGCGCACCCGTGGTCTCGTCCGCCGGCTCACCGGCTTCGACTTCCTGCCCACCGACGAGCAGGCTCGGGCCCTGTGCAACGACCTGTTCAGCGGCGACCCCACGGCCGAGCGCTTCGTCGACGAGGTCTACCACGGTGAACTCGGGCCGAAGAAGACCCGCGAGATGCTCGACAAGGCCCTCGTCGACGGCATCGACTCGCTCGACGACGTGCCCGACGCGATGAAGGCACTGTTCGAGGAATTCGAGACCGTGCCCGACTGGGTGCAGCCCGAACTCGTCGAACAGGGCGCCGCGATCTGGCGTCGCTGGGGCACGATGTTGTTCAGCTTCGCGGGCGCCGAGACCCTCGAGATCTACACCGAGGCGGCCGTCGCGACACCGCTGTCGCTCGCCGGAGGCTATGCCGGCGACAACGCCCTACGACGTTTCCTCGAGACCTGCCGGTTCTGGATCGACGTATCCGAACCCGGTGCCCTGCTCACCCCGGGTTCGAAGGGGCGGGCCACCGCGCTGAAGGTCCGCGTGATGCACGTGTCGGTGCGCTCCCGTGTCGCGAAGCACCCCGAATGGGACATCGCCAAGTGGGGACTGCCGATCAGCCAGACCTACATGCTGCTCACCCTCATCGCGGGCAGCCTCACCCCGGGCCTGGCCCTGTGGACCCTCGGCTACCACACCACCCCACGAGAGATCCGCGCGCTCATCCACTTCCAGAAGTACATGGGCTACCTGCTCGGGGTGCGCATGCAGTGGTACCCCGAGACCATCGCCGACAGCATCCGCGCGCTCATGACCACCGTGATCTCCCGTTCGTACGACTCGGGTGAGCACGGCAAGGAACTCATCGAGTCCTACCCGCAGGCGTTCGCGCCCCGCGACGGGCACCGCGGTCTGAAGAGACTGCGGGAGCACTACAACTTCCGCATCAACTCGGTGTACTCGGCGATGTTCATGGGACCGGGCACGCGACGCAAGTACTCGATGCCGAAAGTGCTTCCGTGGATGATCATCCCGATCGTCCGCTTCCCGCTCATCACCGCGATGGAACTGGCCCGGCGGTTCGTCCCCGGCGCGGCCGGCGTGCACGAGAAGATCATGTGCGCCCACCGCGAGAACTGGTACCGCGCCCAGATGGAAGGCCGCGAAGCGCAATTCGACGCCAGCGGAGCGCTCCGGAGATAACCGGCCCGCCCCACTTCACCCTCGTACGGAGAGAACCCAATGACCCTGCAGATCATCGAAGCCTGGAACGGCCCCGGACGACGCGACGGCGAGATCACCGCCGTGGAGGCCGCCGACAACGGCGCCCACCCGTCCACCGACAAGCACGCCTTCGAACACTGGTACTTCGACGCCCATCTCGACGACGGACGGATCGTCGTGGCGATGATCCAGACCCGGGAGCTGGTGCACCGCAAGCCCGGTGTGGAGATCCACGTCTACAGCGCGGACGGCAAGCGACGCGAGGCGAGCCGGTCGTACACCGACGCCGACCTCTCGGTGTCCACCGAACGGTGTGACGTGCGTGTCGGTCAGAGCTTCGCGAAGCTCGTCGGCGAGGAGGACGGGCTGCCCGTCTACCATGTGTCGGTGTCCGAAGGAGATCTCGCCTTTGACCTGACCTTCACCGCCGAGGTCCCGCCGTGGATGCCCGGTCGTGGCCAGACCAGTTACAACGAACGCGAATTCTTCGCGTGGGTCGTCGGCGCACCCCGAGCGCGGGTCGCAGGGACGGTGACGGTGGACGGGAAGACCACCGAGGTCACCGGTCGTGGCTACCACGACCACAACTGGGGCGTCGGCGACATGAAGCGCCTCATCGACAAGTGGTACTGGGGCCGGCTGTACACCGAGGACTTCACCCTCGTCTACGCCATGGTGCACACCCAGAAGAAGTACGGATCGCACTGGTCGCAGCCGGTGATGGTCGCGCAGGGGCGCGAGGTGGTCCTCAGCAACGGCGAGGTGGAACTGACGGAGGGGCCGATCGTGCACAACGCGGTCGCCGACCGCACCTACCCGGCGTGGATCCGCCTCCGCATCCCGGGCTCGCTCGACGTCAAGCTCACCGTCCGCGAGATCGTGCACGCCCACAACCTGCTCGAGGACGTTCCACTCGCGTCGAGCAGGTTGCTCAAGCCTCTCGTCAACCGGCTCGTCGGTCATCCCGGTTACTTCCGCTTCCGGTCGGATTTCACGATGACGGTGACCGTCGACGGAACCGATCACGAGCGTTCGGGTTCGACGCTGCACGAGATGGTCGCGTTGACATGAGCGAGCGCGCGGACGTCGGTGTGGAGCCCGGCTTCGCGGGCATCGAGTATCTGCACGGCTTCGGCAACGAGCACCACAGCGAGGCCGTTCCGGGTGTGCTTCCGTGGGGACAGAATTCGCCCCAGCGGGTCGCGTACGGGCTCTACGCCGAACAACACTCGGCCACCGCGTTCACCGAGCCCCGCGAGATCAACCGCCGCACATGGACGTACCGGATCATGCCGTCCGCCGCGCACGGTCCCTTCGAGCGGATCGACGACGCCGGCTGGGTGTCGGCACCCGACGCCGGGGGAGTGCTCACCCCGAACCGGTTGCGATGGGATCCGCAGCCGGAACCGGCACCGGGCACGGACTTCCTCGACGGCGTGACGACCTACGCAGTCAACGGGGACGTCCGCGCCCGCACCGGCGTCGCCGTCCATCTGTACGCGGCGTCGCAGTCGATGACCGACCGTTACTTCGTCGATGCCGACGGAGAACTGCTGTTCGTCCCGCAGGACGGCGCGCTGCTGCTGTGCACCGAACTGGGACGGCTGCTCGTCGAACCCGGTGAGATCGCGGTGATCGGACGAGGTCTGCGGTTCCGCGTGGATCTGGTGGGTGAGAAGGCGACCGGTTACCTGCTCGAGAACTACGGGGCCGCCCTGGCCCTGCCGGAACTCGGCCCCATCGGCGCGAACGGTCTCGCCCACGCCCGCGACTTCCTGTACCCGACGGCCTGGTACGAGGACCGTTCGGGCACGGTGCAACTCGTGCAGAAGTTCGGTGGGCACCTGTGGGCCACCGAACTCGACCACTCGCCCCTCGACGTCGTCGCCTGGCACGGCACGCACGGTGCCTACAAGTACGATCTGGGCCGCTTCAACGCGATGACCACGGCCGGCTGGGACCATCCCGATCCGTCGATCTTCACCGTGCTCACCTCGCCCACCCCGATTCCGGGGCAGGCCAATGTCGACTTCTGTGTCTTCCCCGACCGCTGGGTGGTCGGAGAGCACACCTTCCGGCCGCCGCACTTCCACCGCAACGTCATGACCGAGTTCATGGGACTCGTTCGTGGACAGCACGACTCGAAGGCGGAAGGATTCGTCCCGGGCGGTGCGTCGCTCCACAACCAGTGGGGCGCTCACGGACCCGACGTCGAGACCTTCGATCTCGCGACGTCGGCCGAACTGAAGCCGGTCAAGCTCGTGAACACCCTGTCGTTCATGTTCGAGACGAGACTCGCCCTCTCCGTCACCGACGCGGCCCATCGCGCAGCGCATCGCCAGCCGAACTACGACTCCTCGTGGTCCGGCCTCACCCGACGCTTCACCCCACCTTCTCCCCAGGAGTCGTGATGACCGAACTGTCCACCCCCGCACCCGTCGTCGTACCCGACCCGCAGCTGCGGATCGGCGGCCGGGCCGTGCCCGCCCGTTCGGGTGCCCACTTCTCGTCGATCAACCCGGCGACGGAAGAGGTCGTCGCCGAGGTCGCGGCGGGTGGGGCCGCCGACATCGACGCGGCTGTCCTCGCCGCGCGCGACACCTTCGAATCCGGTGTCTGGTCGCGCATGGCCGGTGCCGAACGCGGCCGGATCCTCTCCCGCGCCGCCGACCTCATCGAGCAGCACGCCCCCGAACTGTCGGCGCTCGAGACCGCGGAGATGGGCAAGCTCTACGCCGACACCGTCGCCGGGGACATCCCCGCCGCCGCGGCGTCGTTCCGGCACTACGCAGGCTGGGCCGACAAGATTGCCGGTGAGGCGATGATCCTGCCCGATGTGGGTCCGCAGCACCGCTTCGGATTCACCCTGCGCCAGCCCCTCGGTGTGGTCGGTGCGATCACCCCGTGGAACAACCCGACGGTCGTCGCGGCCTGGAAGATCGCCCCGGCCCTGGCCGCCGGATGCTCGGTGGTCGTCAAACCCGCCGAGGACGCCTCGCTGTCGACCCTGAAGCTCGCCGACCTGCTCGCCGAGGCCGGAGTACCGGACGGCGTGTTCAACGTCGTGCCAGGTCTCGGTCCCGAAGCCGGTGCTGCGCTGGCCGCCCACGAGGGCATCGACAAGATCACCTTCACCGGCAGCCCGGCCGTCGGGAAGACCATCACCTCGCTCGCCGGCGAGAAGTTCCGGAAGGTGACCCTCGAACTCGGTGGCAAGGCCCCGCAGCTGATCTTCCCCGACGCCGACCTCGAGGCGTCGCTGCCGTGGATCGCGATGGGCAACTTCTACCACCAGGGCCAGGTGTGTGCGGCCGGCACGCGCGTGATCGTGCACGAGTCGATCGCCGATCAGGTCGTCGAGGGACTCGTCGAGTTCGCCCGCGGAGCGGTGATCGGTGATCCCTTCGACGCGTCGACGACGCAGGGCACCATCGTCAACCGCAAGCAGCTCGACCGCATCCTCGGCTACATCGAGAAGGGCAAGAACGAAGGTGCTCAGCTGCTGACCGGCGGGTCGCGGGTGGGGGAGCGCGGTTTCTTCGTGGAGCCGACCGTCTTCCGCGGCACCAACGACCTCACCATCGCCCGCGAGGAGATCTTCGGCCCCGTCGCCACGGTCATCACCTTCGAAACCACCGAGGAGGCCGTGCAGCTGGCGAACGCCACGAAGTACGGTCTCAACGCGTTCGTCTTCAGCCAGAACCTGTCGACCGTGCACAGCGTGATCCCGCAGTTGCGTGTGGGCACGGTGTGGGTCAACGGCTGGGGTGTCCCCGATCCGGCACTACCCTGGGGTGGACGTGACGCGAGCGGCATCGGGCGTGAACTGGGCCGCAGCGGGCTCGAAGCGTTCACCGAGGAGAAGACGGTTCACCTCGGTTACTGACCAGAGGACGGAAGAGGCAGTGACACAAGTCGAGTCGACACAAGGCGAGTCGCAGGCAGCGGGAGCGCTCGCGGACATCAGGGTGCTCGAACTGGGAACCCTGATCGCCGGTCCGTATGCAGGACGTCTGCTCGGCGACATGGGTGCCGACGTCATCAAGATCGAGGATCCGAAGCGTCCCGACCCGCTCCGCACCTGGGGACAGGGTGAGCGGGACGGGCATCGCTACTTCTGGACGGTGCACGCGCGCAACAAGCGCTGCGTCACCCTCGATCTGCGGGCACCCGACGGGCAGGAACTGTTCCGGCGTCTCGTCGCCGAGTCCGACGTGGTGGTCGAGAACTTCCGTCCCGGCACGCTCGAGAAGTGGGGGCTCGGCTACGACGTGCTCTCCGAGATCAATCCGGGCATCGTGCTGGCTCGCGTCTCCGGCTACGGGCAGACCGGCCCCAAGGCCGGGCAGGCCGGTTACGCGTCGGTGGCCGAGGCGGAGAGCGGGTTGCGGCACCTCAACGGATATCCCGGCCAGGCACCCCCGCGACTCGCGCTGTCCCTCGGCGACTCCCTCGCCGGGATGTTCGCCGTGCAGGGCATCCTCGCCGCGTTGCTCGGCCGCGAACGGACCGGACGCGGGCAGGTCGTCGACGTGGCGCTCACCGAGGCGTGCCTCGCGATCCAGGAATCGGTGATCCCCGACTACGACGTCGCAGGGGTCGTCCGCGGCCCCTCCGGTACCCGCCTCGAGGGCATCGCCCCGTCGAACCTGTACCGGACGTCCGACGACATGTGGATCGTCATCGCCGCCAACCAGGACACGGTGTTCCGTCGCCTGTGTGCGGCGATGGAACGCCCCGAGCTCGCCGACGACCCGCGCTTCGCCGACCACCTCGCGCGTGGCGTGAACCAGGACGAGCTCGACGCCCTCATCGGTGAGTGGGCGGCGACGTGGACGCTGGACGACCTGCTGGCGCATCTGTCGTCGTCGGGTGTGGTGTCCGGGCCGGTGAACACGGTCGCGGAGGTCGTCGCCGATCCGCAGTTCCAGGCACGGGAGATGATCGTTCCGCATCACGACGAGCGCACCGGCGCAGACGTACTCGGCCCCGGTGTGGTGCCGACGCTCACCGGGACGCCGGGTTCGGTGCGTCGCGCCGGCCCGCCCGTCGCGGGATACGACAATGCGGCGGTCTACGGCGAGATCCTCGGACTGAGCGACATCGAGCAGAAGGAACTCCGCGAGCGGGGAATCATCTAGCACGGCATCATCCGAGGTACGCAACGCGAGGTGAAGGCTCGCAACATCGGCAGTGACTGCCGATGTTGCGAGCCTTCGTCCGTTGTTGCGTGCCTTCCGCACAGACCCATCTGGCACTAAGGTAGAACGTGTTCCAGTCTTGCGCCTTTCTATCGAGGAGTGCCGAATGCACACGCCCATCTGCGACGAACTCGGCATCGAGTTCCCGATCTTCGCGTTCACCCACTGCCGCGACGTCGTCGTCGCCGTCGCCAAGGCCGGCGGCTTCGGCGTCCTCGGCGCCGTCGGGTTCACGCCGGAAGAGCTCGAAATCGAGCTGAACTGGATCGACGAGCACATCGGCGACCGCCCGTACGGCGTCGACATCGTCATCCCCAACAAGTACGAAGGCATGGACGCGAACCTCTCCGCCGAGGAACTCACGAAGATGCTGCAGTCGATGGTGCCGCAGGAGACCCTCGAATTCGGCCGCAAGATCCTCACCGACCACGGCGTCCCCCTGCCCGAAGGCGACGATAACGCGTTGCAGCTTCTCGGCTGGACCGAGGCCACCGCGACCCCGCAGGTGGAGGTGGCGCTGCAGCATCCGAAGGTCACGCTCATCGCCAACGCGCTCGGCACCCCGCCGGCCGACATGATCGAGCACATCCACCAGGCCGGTCGCAAGGTCGCGGCACTGTGCGGCTCGCCGAAGCAGGCCCGCAAGCACGCCGACGCCGGAGTCGACATCATCATCGCCCAGGGCGGCGAAGGCGGCGGGCACTGCGGTGAGGTCGGCTCGATCGTGCTGTGGCCGCAGGTCGTCAAGGAGGTCGCACCGGTCCCGGTGCTGGCGGCCGGTGGTATCGGCAGCGGCCAGCAGATCGCCGCGGCGCTCGCGCTCGGCGCCCAGGGTGCGTGGACCGGTTCGCAGTGGCTCATGGTCGAAGAGGCCGAGAACACCCCGGTGCAGCAGGAGGCCTACATCAAGGCGAGCAGCCGCGACACCGTCCGCAGCCGGTCGTTCACCGGCAAGCCCTGCCGCATGCTCCGCAACGACTGGACCGAGGCGTGGGAGCAGGAGGGCAACCCGAAGCCCCTCGGAATGCCGTTGCAGTACATGGTGTCCGGTATGGCCGTCGCCGCCACCCACAAGTACCCCGACGAGTCGGTCGACGTCGCGTTCAACCCTGTCGGTCAGGTCGTCGGGCAGTTCACGAAGGTCGACAAGACCTCCGCCGTCATCGAACGCTGGGTGCAGGAGTACCTCGAGGCGACCGGCACGCTGGAGAAGCTGAACGAGGCCGCGAGCGTCTGATCCGTTCGGATTCGTCTCACGGGGAGGGACGAGGGTGCTCGAGGTTCGGTCCGGGTGCGATCCGGATCGGACCTCGAGCCGTCTCCACGTCCACCGGTTCTCCCTTCTGCGTGATCACCACGTGTTCACTGCGTTCGAGTTCGGCGGCCACCGAGCGGGCGGTGTCCATCAGGTCGCGCCACGCTTCCCCGCCGGCGACCCGCGCGGCGTCGCTCGGGCAGATGGTCGACGGATCCCGTTCCCGGAGCAGCGCGCAGATCGTGGCCGCGAGCCGTTCGCGGGCCGCGTCGTCGTCGAGCGGGTCCCACCACGGATGCCCGCGTTCACCGAGCGCGACCTTGGCGTCCTGGACACGATGTCGCGCGGCGTCACCCTCGCTCTTCACGAGACGACGGGCCCGCATCAGCTCCGCCACCAGCTGTTTCCGCAGAGGTTCGGGAATCGCGGGATCGGTGGCACGCCAGCGCCGCCCCTTCACCACCACATATCTGCCGTCGGGCGTGCGTTCCGCCTCGCCGGATGACCCGTCGGTGTCCATCGGCCCCGCCCGTCGCTCAGTTCGGCGGCGACAGAAGCCCTTCCAGACTCGTCGCCGAATAACCACCGTCGCGGCACAACTGTACCGTGGGGGCGCGGCGCCCCGGGTACTCGATGCACGGCATGTTCCGTGCTCCGCGCACCGCGATGGGGGAGTCCGCCGGCAGCTTGCAGTACAGGTCGGGCGGGGTGTCGGGCACGTCGAACTCGGTGGGTGAGCGCCGCTGTTCCGGCGGCAGGAAGCCGGTGATGCACGGTGGCGGGTCGTTGAAGGTCGCCGTGAAGTAGGTGTTCTGCGACGGGTTGTCGACATTGGGCAGACCCGCCGACTGGGTCGACGCCATGATCGACGGGAACAGCACCAGCATCTGTTCGAGCGACGGCCGGTACACCGCGGCGACCTGCTCGACGGTGACGAGATTGGCGAGCAGCAGGGGCAGGGTCGGTTCGGCCTCCTCGAACAGTGCCTGCACCTGTGCGGCGGCGGGGGCCGTCACGCCGAGGAGTGTGCGCACGTCGCTGTCGGAGTCGCGCAGCTGCGCGGTGGTGCCCGCCAGGGAGGACGCCCAGCGGGCGATCGCATCCGACGACGCGACCTGCGTGTCGAGCAACGGGCCGACCTGATCGATCAGCGCCGCGGTGATGTCCGCGTTCGCAGCGGCCTCGGCGCTCACCGCCGCACCGGCCTCGACGAGGATCCGCAGGGCGTCGCCGGAATCGGCCACCGCTGTGTGGGTCTCGTCGAGCAGCAGGGCGAGGCGGTCGGGACCCACGGACTGCAGCGTGGCGTCGAGCTGGTCGAGTGCACCGCCGATCGGTTCTGGCACGGAGATGCGATCGCGGGGAACGATCGAGCCCGCGGTCAGATACGGGCCGTCCTCGCCGTCGGGCAGGAACTCGACGTACTGCTCGCCGATTGCCGACATGCTGCGGATCTGCGCCGCCGCATCGGCCGGCACCGGAACATCCGAGTCGAGTGACAGGACCGCCTTGGCGCCGCTCGTGGTCATGGTCAGCGACGTCACCCGGCCGATCTCGATGCCGCGGTAGGTGACGTTCGCCGAGGGATACAGGCCACCGGCGTCGGTGAGGTCGAGACGCACCTCGTAGCGCCCCACCCCGAGCAGGGCGGGCACTTCGACGATGAACAGCGCGACGATCAGCACCGCCGCGATCCCGACCGAGAAGAACACCGCCAGTTTGCGGCGCAGCACCGCGGCCGGGCTCATCGGGTCGGCTCCGACACGGGCGGGACGAGCAGTGACACCAGATCCGGTACGGGTCGCCCGCCACCGGTGAGTGCGTTCTCGAAGGGCGTGCCGAGCAGCAGTGCGTTCTCGAGGGTCGGCAGGGTGAGGTCGAGGATGACCGTGCCGTTCGCGTAGTCGCCGCGCACCGCGTTGCGGTAGGTGTCGATGGGGAACGGGAAGGTCAGCAGGTAGCGCAGCGACTCGGTGAGCGAGTCGCCCGCCGACGCGAGCGAGGCCAGCACCGGTTCGAGATCACGCAGATTCGCGACGACGTCGTCGCCGCTCGCCTCGACGACCTCGTTCGCGACACGCCCGAACTGCCCGAGGGCGTCGGCGGCGCGGGTCAGGTCGTCGCGCTGGGTGGACAGCACCTCCATGGCGGGCGCGAGATCGTCCGTCGCCGCGGCGATCTCGGTGTTGTGCTCGGCGACCTCGACGGCGAGTGCGTCGAGCGATTCCATCGCGCTCACGATCTGCTCCTTCTGACCGTCCAGCCCGGCGAGCACCGCGTCGAGACGGGTGAGCAGGGCCCGCACCGACTCCTGCCGCCCGTCCATCGCCCGGTTGAGTTCGCGGGTGATCTCCTGGGCCTGGGCGAGACCACCGCCGCTGAGCACCAGCGACAGCGACGACAAGGTCTGCTCGGTGGTGGGGAACGCACCCGCCCGTTCGAGGGGGATGACGTCGCCGTCCCCGAGCCGGCCGCGGGCGGGTTCGGCGAGCGGGGGAGAGAGTTCGACGTGGGCGGACCCGAGCAGGCTCGTCTGCCCGATCTTCGCGACGGTGTTCTCCGGGAGCACTGTGCTGCCGTCGACCATCACCGTCACGAGCGCATATCCGTCGCCGAGCCGCAGGTCGGCGACCCGTCCGACGGTGACGTCGCCGACGCGGACCCGCGAATTGCGTTCGAGGGTCGTGACGTCGGACATCTCGATGGTCACGGCGAAGGCGTCGTCGCCGCGACCGTGCGTGCCGGGAAGCGGCAGGCTGTTCAGGCCGCGCCACTCGCACCCGGCGGTCAGCGCCAGGCAGGCGAGGACACCGATCGTGCGCAGGACTCGTGTTCTCACGGCGCCCCCGGGGAGAGCAGGTCGGCCAGCGAGGTCGGCGACGGTGCACCGGGCGCCGGCATCAACTCGGGCTCGGTGTAGACGAGCTGGTCGGGCAGCGCGCCCACGCCGCGCGTCGGATTGATGCGCACGGGCGGGTAGTCCATCGCGAGCAGCGGCAGGATCGGGCCGAGATACTGCACGCACAATTCGGACGCGGTGTGCGCGTCGACCTGCTCGGCCGCGGCGAGCGCGGAGCACACGAACTGGGCGGGATTGGCGAAGTTGGTCAGCGACAACGCCGAGACCACCGTGTTGTGCGCGGGCTGGTAGATGCCCTGCAGGTTCGACAACGCCGTCGGTGCGACGTGCAGTACCTGCGCGATCCCGTCACGCTGTGCCGCCAGGGTCTCGGTCAGTGCGGCCGTGCGATCGACGGTCGTGTCGACGTGCTCGCGGTTGTCGCGGACGAACCGCTCGACGTCGACGAGGACGGCGTCGAGTCCCGCCAGGGCGGCGCCCATGTCGTCGCGGTTGGCGTCGAGGATCTCGGTGACGGACGCGAGCCGGTCGTGGAACGAGACGATCTGATCGCCACTCATCGACAGCGCCTCGACGAACACCTGCAGGTTGCCGAGGGTGCCGAACAGGTCGTGCCGGCCGTCGGAGATCGTGCGCATCGCCGTCGCGAGTTGCTGCAGGCTGTCGCGCAGGGCGGGACCGTGTCCCTCGGCGTTGGCGGCCGCGACGTCGAGGACCTCACCGAGCGCGCCCTGCGGGTCGGTGTCGTCGGGCCCGAGTTCGGTCGTGAGCCGCGTCAGCTGTTCGGTGATCTCGTCCCATTCGACCGGGACCGCGGTGCGTTCGACGGGAATCGTTGCTCCCACCGGGAGTTCGGGTCCTCCCGTGTGCGGTGGGGTGAGCTGGACGAAGCGGGCCGAGACCAGGGTGGGGGCGACGATCGCGGCCTGCGCGTCGGCGGGGATGCGGCGGTCGGAGTCGACGTCGAAGCGCACGAGCACGCGATCGCCGCGCGGCTCGATCTTCGTCACGCGTCCCACCTCGACACCCATGATGCGCACGTCGTCGCCGACGTACAGACCACGGCTCGAGGTGAATTCGGCCGCGTACTCGTCGGCCGACCGCCACGGAGCGACGGTGAACGACACCACCGCGACGACGGCGAGAAGCAGGATCGGGACACCCCACGAGATCAGGGGACGCAGTCGCGTCACGGTGTACCTTCCGGCGGCGTGATGCCGGCGTTCTCGAGCGCGGCGGTCAGGGCCGGCTCGATGATCTGCATGGGCAACAGGTTCTGGATGTACGAGTTGAAGAACGGGCCGGACGCGACGGCCTCGCCGAGTTCGGTCGCGTACGGGCCCAGCCGCTCGATGGCCAGGGCGATGTCGTCGCGGTTGCGTTCGAGGATCCCGAGGACGGCGTTCAGCTTGCCGAGGGTGGGTTCGAGTTGTGCCTCGTTGTCGGCGACGAGATTCGAGATCTGGATCGACAGCGCATCGACGTTCGCGAACAGGGTCTCGAGAGCGGCTCGGCGACGGTGCAGTTCGCCGAGGATGCGGTCGGCATCGACGATCAGGGCATCGATCGCGTCGCTGCGCTCGGCGAGGACCTCGGTGACCTGTTCGGCGTGCGCGAGCAGCGCCCGCAGGGATTCGTCCCGCGACGCGACGGTCTCGGACAGTCGCCGCACACCGTCGAGCGCCGCACCGACGTCGTCGGGCGTCTCGCGCAGGGTGTCGGACAGCACTTCCATCGACTCGCGCAGTTGCTCGGTGTCGATCGCCGCGGCGGTGTCGGTGAGATCGCCGAGGGCGTCGGTCAACTGATAGGGCGCGACGGTGCGGTCGAGGTCGATGGTGGCGCCGTCCTCGAGTCGTCCCGGACCGGCGGGACGCACGCGCAGGTTCCGTGCCCCGAGCGCGGTGGCGGTGGCGATCTCGACGGTGGTGTCGGTGCCCAGGACCACCGCCCCGTCGACCGTGAACGTGACGGCCACGGCGTCGTGGTCGATGTCGATGTCGGTCACCCGCCCGGCGTCCTTGCCCGCGACCTGCACGGTGTCGCCGGTGTTCAAACCGCCGGCGTCGACGAATCTCGCCCGGTAGGTCGTGCCGCCGTCGAGGAACGGCAGGGAGCGGATGTTCAGGGCGCCGAGCACGAGCACGACGAGCACGATCGTGCCGACGACGCCGACACGCACGGGATTCATCTCGCGGAACTGGGTCATGCCGGAGCGCACCTGCCCGTCGTCTGCCCGAACAGCGGTGAGGTGACCTTGTTCCCGGACAGGTCGTTGATCTCGATGAGCATGCCGCACAGGTAGTAGTTGAAGAATCCGCCGTAGGCGCCGAGTCGCGTGAGGGCCTTGTAGGCGTCGGGGAGTTCGGTCGTCAGTTGCTCGACGGTCTCGCTGCGCGAGTCGACCTGCGCGGCGACGTTGCCGGTCTCGCGGATCGTGCCGGCGAGCGAGGTGCGGGACTGCGCGAGCAGATCGGTGAGCGACCCGCCGATCGCATCGATGTGGGTGACGGCGTCGCCGACGAGCGTGGCATCCTGCGCGAGTCGCGCGGCCACCTCGTGGGCACGCACCAGCGCGGTGTCGAAGGTGTCGCGGTGCGCGGCGAGATTCGCGAGCACCGAGTCGAGGTTCGTGATCACCTGCCCGACGAGCACGTCGCGGTCGGCGATGTGGGAGGTCAGCGAGGCCGCCTGGGCGAGGACGGATTCGACGGTGCCGCCCTGGCCCTGCAGCACGGTGATGAGATCGGCCGACAACCGGTTGACCTGTTCGGGTTCGAGCGCGCGGAACAACGGTGTGAAGCTGCCGATGAGCACGTCGAGATCGAGTGCCGGCCGGGTCCGGTCGGTGCCGATCGTCTCGCCCGCCGCCATGGGCGTGGGATCACCGGCGCCGTCGGACAATTCGAGATAGCGGTCGCCGACGAGGTTGAGATAGCGCACGGTGGCGATGCTCGCGCGGGTCGGGGTGTACGACGAGTCGACCTCGAAGGTCACGTCGATGCGGTTGTTCTCGCCGAACTCCACGGCGGTGACCCTGCCGACCTCGACCCCGGAGACGCGGACGAACTGGCCCTCCTCGAGACCGGAGACGTCGTCGAAGACCGCGTGGTAGCGCGTGTGTTCACCGAACCGGACCTGGCCGAAGACGACGAACAGTCCGGCCAGGATCAGAATCATGACGAGGGCGTAGATGCCCGCGGCGATCGCGGTGCGTGTCATCCGGCCCCTCCGGTGAGCAGTTCGAACAGCGAGTCGGGGACGAAGACCGGCGAGGTGTTCCCGGCCTCGAACGGATTGGCGCCGGTGTTCGCCACGACGTACGGGGCGGGGGTCTCGTCGGCCGTCACGATCGGCAGGGGACCGCAGCGTGGCCCGCCGGTGGCCTCGACCACCGGAAGGTTGCGCGGATATTCGTACGGGTCGGTGCCGAGCAGGAAGGTCGACTTCAGCATCATCGACGAGCCGTTGCCGCCCGAGGCCGGTTCGGCGAGCTGCCGGGCACGGTCGGCGCCCTGCAGGAAACAGGGGAGCACCGGTGAGTACTCCTCGAGGAGGGAGGCCGTCGGGCGCAGCAGGTCGAGCACGTCGACGATCTGCTCGCTGTTCGGCTCGAACACGCGGCGACCGGCGTCGCCCATGCCGATCGCGGCGAGCAGGACGCGGTCGAGGTCGTCGGCGCGGTCGACGAGGGTCGTGCCGGTGACGGCGAGATTGTCGAACGACGCCACGATCCCGTCGGTGGCTCCGGTGTAGATGTCGGCGGTCGTCTCGGCGGCGGCGAGATCGCGTCGCAGTGTCTCGGTGCGCGGTTCGATCCGGGTGAGGACGGCGTCGGTGTCGACGAGCGCGCGGCCGAGCGACTCACCCTGTCCGCGCAACGCCGACGACAGCGCACCGAGCGTGCGGTTCAGCTTCGCCGGATCGACCGCCTGCAGGACGTCGGACAGCGACTCGAAGACGGTGTTCGTCTCCACGGTCACGCTCGACGCGCGCAGCACCGTGCCCTCGGCCAGGCCGACCGGCCCGGGCGACGGCGGGTCGGTGAGGGTGACGTACTTGGCGCCGAAGACGGTCGTGGCGCGGATGTCGGCGCCGGGGTCCGCGGGCAGCCGGGCGGCGGCGTCCGGATCCAGGCGCAGTTCGATCACCGCGCCGGACGCCGTCTGCTGCACCGCGGTGACGCTGCCGACGTGCACACCGTGCGCCTTGACCATGGCGCCGTCCTCGAGCATCAGACCGGAACGGCCGCTCTCGACGGTCACCGTCACGCCGGGCGTGAACGAGCCGCGGAAGCCGTGGTAGACGAACACGAGAACGAGCGCGGAGACGACGACGAAGCACGTCGCAGCGACCTTCGGCAACCAGGTGGGCACGATCCTCACCCCGCCAGGTGCAGCTGGCGGCTGCTGCCGTAGAGGACCAGGGAGATCAGCAGGGTCACCGTCACCACCGCGATGAGCGACATCCGCACCGCGCGACCCGTCGCGACACCGACACCGGACGGTCCGCCCGTGGTGGTGTAGCCGTAGTAGCTGTGCACGGTCATGACGACCACGGCCATGGTGATCGCCTGCCCGAAGGACCACAGCACGTCGGTGGGACGCAGGAAGGTCGCGAAGTAGTGGTCGTAGACGCCGGGCGACTGGCCGAGCACCACGACGGTCGCGATGCGGCTCGACAGGAACGACGCCAGCACCGACAGCGAGTACAGCGGCACGACGGCGATCAGGCCCGCCAGGATCCGGGTGCCGACGAGATACGGCACCGACTTGATGGCCATGACCTCGAGCGCGTCGATCTCCTCGCTGATCCGCATCGCGCCGAGTTGCGCGGTGGTGCCGGCGCCGATGGTCGCGGCGAGACCGACACCGGCCGTCACGGGCGCGACGACCCGGACGTTGACGTAGGCGGACAGGAAACCGGTGAGCGCTTCGACACCGATGTTGCCGAGCGAGGTGAAGCCCTGAACGGCGACGGTCGCGCCGGCGAACAGGGTGAGGAAACCCATGATGGCGACGCTGCCGCCCACCATCGCGAGCACACCGGTGCCGAGACCGATCTCCGAGACGACGCGCAGTGTCTCCCGCGGATAGTGCCGGGCCGCTCGCACCGTCGAGAACAGCGCGCCGACGAGGAAGACGACCTGGCGCCCCAGGGTGTCGATGCTGCGCGAGATCCCATGGCCGACGCGGCGCACCACCTGCGCAGTCCGCCCGGTGGCCGCCCCCGTGACACTCATCGGCTCATCACCACGCTCATCGCGTTCACCGACCCATCACTGCGATACCGATCGAGGTGAGCAGCATGTTCGCGAGGAACAACGCGACGAACGCGAAGACCACCGTCTCGTTGACGGCCTCGCCGACGCTCTTCGGGCCGCCGCTGACCGAGAGTCCGCGATGGCACGCGATCAGGCCCGCGAGCAGACCGAAGACCGCCGCCTTGATCTCCGAGAGCAGCAGCTCACCGGGACCGACGAGCAACGTGACTCCCGCGGCGTACGCGCCGGGGTCGACGTTCTGGAGTGTCACCGAGAAGAAGAACCCGCCGATCAGGCCGATCGCGCACACCGCCCCGTTGAGCGTGACCGCGACGGCGGTCGACGCCAGTGCGCGCGGCAGCACGAGCCGGGCGGCGGGGTCGATGCCGAGTACCTCGAGCGCGGCGATCTCGTCACGGATGGTGCGGGAACCGAGGTCGGCGGCGATCGCGGTGGCGCCGGCCCCGGCGACGACCAGCACCGTCACGAGCGGGCCGATCTGTGTGATGGCGCCGAGCCCGGCGCCCGCTCCGCTCAGGTCGCCGGCACCGATCTCGAGCAACAGCGAGTTGAGCGTGAACACGACGAGGACGGTGAACGGGACGGACATCAGGATCGTGGGCACGAGCGACACCCGGGCGATGAACCAGAACTGGGTGAGGAATTCGCGCCACTGGAAGCGGGAGCGGAACAGGGCGGTGAACGCGTCGAGGGACAGCGCATAGAAACCGCCGAGTGCGTGTGCGGTCGCGCGTGGCACCGATCCCATGAATCCTCGCTTCTTCCACGGTCGCATCGACGAAACCGCGTCCCGACCTCTCGGGTGCGCCGAACATACTCCAGGGTATGTAGAGCGGCAAGGGAGCGATCCCGGGTCCCGGGACGACGCTATCGCGCAGAAGTGCCGACGGAGGCGGGTTCGAGAAGGTGCACCAGTTCGTCTGACAACAGCCGGAATTCGGAATCACCACGTTCCCGGAGCCACACCGGATCGCTGCAGGACCAGCGTTCGGCAGCCAGGGAACGGGTCAGGACCTTGAAGGTCGCGGTGCGGGGGAACTCGCTGCAGACACGGATCAGACCGGGCATCTGCTTGGGTCCGAGATCGGTCTGCGCATCGAGGAAACGGGCGAACGCCACCGGATCGAAGTCGGAGCCTGCCGCCGGGATCACCGCGGCCATCACGCGGTCGCCGACGTTGCGGTCGGGCACCCCGTACACCGCGACCTGAGCGAAGCCCTCGTACCGCATCAGAATGCGCTCGATGGGTGCCGCACCGAGATTCTCCCCGTCCACCCGGAGCCAGCCCGAGCTGCGTCCGGCGAAGTAGACGAAGTCGTTCTCGTCCCGGTAGGCGAGGTCGCCGCTGTGATAGCGCCCGTCGCGGAGTCGTTCGGCGTCGGCCTCGGGATTGTTGTAGTAGCCGTCGAACAGACCGGCGCCGCGCACGTTGACCAGTTCGCCCGTCGCGGCGTCGGCGTTGGTGATCCTGCCGTTCGCGTCGAACACCGCGGGAGGGCAAGGTCGCCCCGTCTCGGGGTCGAGGATCTCGATGCCCTCGGGAAGCCGGCCGAGGGCGCCGACCGGTGCGTCGGGTGCCGACGCGATCGCGATGCCGCCCTCGGTCGAGCCGAACCCGTCGACCACCCGCGCGCCGAAGCGCCGCGTGAACTCGGTGACGTCGGCGGCCGACGCCTCGTTGCCGTACACGATGCGCAGCGGGTTGTCGTGGTCGTCGGGCTGCTCGGGAGTCGCCACCACATACGACAGCGGCTTGCCGACGTAGTTCGCGAAGGTCACGCCGTAGCGGCGGACGTCGGGAAGGAAACCCGACGCCGAGAACCGGCGACGCAGGGCGATGCTGCCGCGCGCCGCGAGCCCGATCGACCAGCCGGCGATCATCGCGTTGGAGTGGAACAGCGGCATCGACACGTACACGGTGTCGTCGGGGCCGAGACCGAACCGCGTGGCGAGCATCGTCGCGGGATCGGTGAACTTGCGGTGCGTGCACCGCACGGCCTTCGGGTCGCCGCTCGTGCCCGACGTGAAGATCAGCATGAACAGGTCGTCGGGGGAGGGCGCGGCAGTCTCCACGACGGTATCGGCGAACGGGGCGAGCATCGTCGTCCACTCGGGGGAGTCGACGTCGATCACCCGCACGTCGCCGAGATCCACACCGTCGAGCAGGGACGCATGGGCGGCCTCGGTGAACACGACCCGGCAGTCGGCGAGCGCGATGTCGCGGGCGAGCGCCGCGCCGCGCCGGGTCGTGTTCAGGCCCACCACCACCGAACCGGAGAAGGCTGCGGCGCCGAGCAGCAACGAGAACTCCGGGACGTTGTCCATGAGGATCCCGATGTGCTTCGGCGCCGGGCCGTCGAGCAGGTCGCGCAACAGTGCGGCGCGTCGCCGGGACTGCGCGACGTGCTCGCGCCACGACAGTTCGGTCTCCTCGAAGCGCAGACCCCGATCGTCGACGTCGGCGAGTCGTTCGAGCAGTTCGGTGACGGTGAGGGCGGTCATGCGATCAGGCCGGGACGTCGGCGAGTTCGCGTCCGAGCGCGCGCAACTGGTCGGTGGCGGAGCCGAGCAGGAACTCGTGGTGCTTGGCCGCGAGGAAGTAGCGGTGCACCGGGTGGTCCTCGTCGAGCCCGACACCGCCGTGCACGTGCACGGTCGTGTGCGCGACACGGTGTCCCGCATCGGCCGCCCAGAAGGCCGCGGTGCGCAGGGCGTCGTCGTGACGCTCACCCGAGGCCATGCGGAAAGCGGCCTGCCACAAGGTCAGTCGCACCGCCTTGACGTCGATGTAGGCGTCGGCGAGTCGCTGGGAGACGGCCTGGAAACTGCCGATCGGGCGGTCGAACTGGACGCGTTCGCGCGCGTACTGCGCGGTGAGCTCGAGCGCCTGTTCGAGGACGCCGCACTGGTAGGCGGCGGAGCCGAGCAGGCTGCGGTCGCGCAACCACGTCGCCACGGCGAGGCCGTCGGTGCCGAGGACACGGTCGGCCGGGAGCGCGACCTGCTCGAGGGTGACGATGCCGCGACTGTCGAAGTCGGTGGTCTGCTGGCGGGTGATCGAGACACCCGGATCGTCGGGTCGCACGAGGAACACCGCCACCGAGTCGCCGACGGTGGCCGGGACGAGGAAACCGTCGGCGACCGGCGCGGCGTCGACGACGATCTTCACGCCGTCGAGCACGTGCCCGTCGCCCGTGGCCTGCGCCCGGGTCGCGGGGGCCGTGGGGTCGGGGTTCAGTTCCTCGGCGAGCGCGGCGGAGAGGATCTGCTCGCCGGTCGCCGCGGGGCGTCCCCACTCGGCCTGCTGCTCGGCGGTGCCGAACTCCGCGATCGCCGACGCGCACGCGGCGATCGAGCCGATGTACGGAACGGCGGCGACGCCGCGGCCGAGTTCGCGCAGGATGCTCGCCTGCTCGAGCGGCCCGTACCCGTCTCCGCCGAGCGACTCGGGAAGAGCGGCGCCGAGCACGCCCGACGATGCGAGCGTGTCCCACAGGGTGCGGTCGATGCGGTCCTCGGAGGCGTCGAGTGTGCGCAGATGCTCGTTGGTGACGATGTCCGCGACGATGCTGCGGGTCAGTTCTGCGAGATCCTGCTGGGCCTCGGTAAGGGTGAAGTCCACGTGCGCGTCCTTTTCTAACGCTTGGCGGGCGGCTGGCCGAGAGCGGTCATCGCGATGATGTCGCGCTGGACCTCGTTGGTGCCGCCACCGAAGGTGAGGATGAGGGAACTGCGGTGCATGCGTTCGATCCGGCCGCGGAGCAGTGCGCCGGCCGAGTTCTGCCGCACTGTCGCCGCGGGGCCGAGGACCTCCATGAGCAACCGGTAGGCCTCGGTCGCGAATTCGGTTCCGAACACCTTGTTGGCGGAGGCGGCCTCCGGGCCGAGCGGGGTGGTGCCGGCGCTCGAGGCGATGTCCCAGTTCATCAGCTGCAGGTATTCGGCCTTGGCATGGACGCGTGCCAGATTGATCTGCACCCATTCCTGGTCGATCACCCGTCGCCCGTCGGGCAGATGCGTCTCCTGCGCCCAGCGCCGGACCTCGGTCAGCGCGGTGCGCACGGGACCGGCGGAGGTGAGCGCGACCCGCTCGTGGTTGAGCTGATTGGTGATGAGCGCCCACCCGCCGTCGACCTCACCGACGAGCGCGGACGCCGGGACACGCACGTCCTGGTAGTAGGTGGCGCTCGTGTCGGGGCCGGCCATCGTGTGCACGGGGGTGTACGAGAAGCCCGGAGCGTCGGTCGGCACGATGAAGACGCTGATCCCCTTGTGCTTCTTGACATCCGGGTTGGTGCGCGCGGCGAGCCAGACGTAGTCGGCGTAGGCGATCAGGCTCGTCCACATCTTCTGCCCGTTGATGACCCACTCGTCGCCGTCGCGCACCGCGGTGGTGCGCAGGGAGGCGAGGTCGGTACCGGCGCCGGGTTCGGAGTAGCCGATCGAGAAGTGCAGTTCGCCCGCGGAGATGCGGGGGAGGAAGAACTCCTTCTGCTCGTCCGTGCCGTAGTGCATGATCGTCGGCGCGACCGAGTCGATGGTGAGGAACGGCACGGGCGCGCCGGCGATGGCCGCCTCGTCGGTGAAGATCAATTGGTCCATCGCGGAACGGTTCTGACCGCCGTACTCCTCGGGCCACCCGAGAGTGAGCCAGCCGTCCTTGCCCATCTGCTGCACGACCTCGCGGTACACGTTGCCGGAGCCGTACTCCCCGGTCGTGGCCGCGAGCGCCTCGCGGCGCTCGGGTGTCATGATCTGTGCGAAATAGGCCCGCAATTCCTCGCGGAGGGCTTGTTGCCCAGGGGTGTAGGAGATGTCCACGAACGCTCCGTTTCGTCGCTGCGTGTCCCCGCGAATCGTCTCTGTGGGATCATCGCGAATCATTGCACAGAATTGGAACGCGTTCTAGTCTGGACGCGATCGGTCGGCGCGAATGTGAAACGAGGTCCCGGAATGGATGTCAAGGTCGACTTCGACCGCTGCGAAGCGAACGGCGTGTGTGTCGGGCTGGCGCCCGACGTCTTCGATCTCAACGACGACGACGAGCTGATCGTCACGCATCCCGTACCCGAGGGTAGTGAGGACGCCGTCCGCGAGGCCGTCGCCCAGTGCCCGCGTGCGGCGCTCGCCGAGGCGTGAGCGCCGGACGGTGACCGGCCCCGGCCCTTGTCAGGAAAAATAACAAGTTCTACATTTTCGGTGCCCCCGGGTCCTGGTGGGGAGAGTACCGGCGTACGGCCGGCAATCGGCCCGAATCTCGAGGAGTACGTGGATGAGTGCGGACGCCAACGGTGGCGTGGAGAACGACGATCGGGTGTCTCTCGAAGGACGGGTCGCCGTCGTCACGGGAGCCGGAGCGGGTCTCGGACGTGCCGAGGCGCTCGCGCTCGCGCGGGCCGGAGCATCGGTGGTGGTCAACGATCTCGTGGAGAACGACGCGGTGGAGGACACCCTCGCGCGGATCCGCGATCTCGGTGCCGAGGCGGAGTTCGTGCCCGGCAGCGTCGCCGAGCGTGAGACGGCCGATGCGATGCTCGCCGCGGCGCAGGGCAAGTTCGGCGGTCTCGACATCGTCGTCAACAATGCGGGCATCACGCGGGATCGGATGCTGCCCAACATGTCCGATGACGAATGGGACTCGGTGGTCGCCGTGCACCTGCGCGGTCACTTCCTACTCTCCCGCAATGCCGCGGCCTACTGGCGCGACCGGTCGAAGCAGGAGGGTGGACCGGTCTACGGGCGCCTGGTCAACACGTCCTCGGAGGCCGGTCTGCTCGGTCCGCCCGGGCAGCCCAACTACGGCGCCGCCAAGGCCGGCATCACCGCACTCACCCTCTCGGCCGCTCGTGGTCTCGAGCGGTACGGGGTCCGGGCGAACGTGATCTGCCCCCGCGCGCGCACGTCGATGACCGAAGCGGTCTTCGGCGACGCGCCGGACGACGGCATCGATCCGCTCTCGCCCGACCACGTCGCGAATCTGGTCGCCTATCTCGCCTCCCCGGCGGCCGATCGCGTCAACGGGCAGGTCTTCATCGTCTACGGACCCATGGTGGCCCTGATGGCCGCACCGGTCGTCGAACAGCGTTTCGATGCCGCCGGGCAGTGGACCCCCGCCGCGCTCGCCGACGAGCTCGGCGGTTACTTCGCCGATCGTGACCCGGGCCGGACGTTCTCGGCCTCGGCGGCACTCGATCTCTAGTTCCGGCCCCCTGCTGTTCCCGCTCGGGGACAGCAGGGGTCCGTGTCTTCGCCCCCGGGCCGGATCCTGCAACCACGGGTGACGGACACCGGGGATTCCGGTAGCGTCACGCCCACTCGGGCTGTTTCTCCGGCTTTCGCCAGGCCTCGTATTTCTGCCTGGTACGTGTTCTAGTTTTGTTTCGTCGTCACGACCCGCTCGCGAGTGTGACGACCTCCTGTGGCGACGTGGTCGAGCTCGGTTCCTGCGTCGGAAATCTCAGCGAAACCCCAGTGTAAACCCACTTATGAGCGTGTCGATGCGCGTCGGTCGACGCCCGTGTGTCCGTTCGGACGGAAATGGATCGAGATGCCCCTCGGCGGATCTTTGACAGGTGAACACGTTCTAGTTACTATGACCCGGGTCACAGCACACGCCATCGATCGGCCGCGCGCCGACGACGTGAGGATCGAAGGGGGCACACGATGGTAGACCTCCTCGAGGTCCCCTTACGGGCCGTCGGCGGACTGTTCGCCATGACCGGCGAGACCGCCCGGGCGGCCTTCCGTCGCCCCTTCCAACGGCGCGAGTTCATCGACCAGGCATGGTTCGTCGCCCGCGTCTCACTCGTGCCCACCGTGCTCGTCGCGGTGCCGTTCACGGTCCTGGTGAGCTTCACCCTCAACATCCTGCTCCGGGAGATCGGCGCGGCCGACCTCAGTGGAGCGGGCGCGGCCCTCGGCGCGGTGACGCAGGTCGGTCCCATGGTCACCGTGCTCATCGTCGCCGGCGCCGGTGCCACCGCGATCTGCGCCGATCTCGCGGCGCGCACCATCCGCGAGGAGATCGACGCGATGCGTGTGCTCGGCATCGATCCGATCCAGCGTCTCGTCGTGCCCCGGGTGCTCGCGTCCACCGTCGTCGCCCTGCTGCTCAACGGTCTCGTGTGCACGATCGGCATCCTCGGCGGGTTCGCCTTCTCGGTCTTCCTCCAGGACGTCAACCCCGGCGCGTTCATCAACGGCATCACCCTGCTCACCGGCTTCGGAGAACTGATGATCTCCCAGGTCAAGGCGGGGCTGTTCGGCATGATCGCGGGGCTGGTCGCGTCCTATCTCGGTCTCAATGTCAAAGGTGGAGCGAAAAGTGTCGGCGACGCCGTCAACCAGACGGTCGTGTTCGCGTTCATGGCGCTGTTCGTGGTCAACCTCCTCGTCACGGCCGTCGGCATCAAGCTGACCGCGGGATGAGGGGAGCGGAGATTTCATGGCAGTGATGTCCTGGCGCTTCCCCCGTGCGGTTCGGCGCATGTCACGTGCGTCGTCCACGGTGGACCGAGTGGGGGAGCAGGCGCTGTTCTTCGGGCGCGCCCTCGCGACGGTCCCCCGGGCGCTGATGCACTACCCCAAGGAGACGGTCCGTCTGGTCGCCGAGATCAGCATGGGCACCGGCGCACTCGCCGTCATCGGTGGCACCGTCGTGATCGTCGGGTTCCTGACGCTCTTCACCGGCGGCATCATCGCCGTGCAGGGCTTCAGCTCCCTCGGCAACATCGGCGTCGAAGCGCTCACCGGTTTCTTCGCGGCCTTCATCAACGTGCGTATCGCGGCCCCGACGATCGCCGGTATCGGACTGGCGGCCACCATCGGCGCCGGCTCCACCGCCCAGCTCGGCGCCATGCGTGTCTCCGAGGAGATCGACGCGCTCGAGACCATGGCGATCCCGTCCATTCCGTATCTGGTGTCCACGCGCGTGCTCGCCGGGATGATCGCGATCGTCCCGCTGTACTCGCTCGCCGTGATCGCCTCGTTCGTCGCCAGTCGTTTCGCGACGGTGGTGCTCTACGGCCAGTCGGCCGGCGTGTACGACCACTACTTCACGACCTTCCTGATACCCACCGACATCCTGTGGTCGTTCGTCCAGGCCATCGTGATGGCGATCGCCGTGATGCTCATCCACACCTACTACGGCTTCACCGCAGGTGGCGGCCCCGTCGGTGTGGGTGTCGCTGTCGGCAACGCGGTGCGGGCCTCGCTCGTCGCGGTCGTCACCGTCACCCTGCTCATCTCGCTCGCCGTCTACGGCGCGACCGGCAACTTCAACCTGTCGGGATAGGGCGCGCGACATGGACACTCCTTCGTGGAAGAAGAAGCTCGCCGCCTTCGGTCTCGTGGGCGGCCTCGCCGCGATCGTCGCGGTGGCACTGACGATGTTCGCCGGTGGGTTCACCTCGACGGTCCCGCTCACCGTCACCTCACCCCGCTCCGGTCTGGTGATGGAGCCCGACGCCAAGGTGAAGATGCGCGGCGTCGAGGTGGGCCGCGTGGCGTCGATCGAGCACACACCCGCCGGCGCGGTCCTGCATCTCGACATGCAACCCGGGCAGATGCAACTCATTCCGTCGAACGCGCGGGTGGCGATCGAATCCACCACCGTCTTCGGTGCCAAGTTCGTCGACATCGTCGTCCCCGACGATCCGTCCTCCGTGCCGATGCAGGAAGGCGCCGTGATCGCGGCCGACAACGTCACCGTCGAGTTCAACACCGTCTTCGAGCACCTGTCCGACGTGCTCGCCCAGATCCAGCCCGAGAAGCTCAACGCCACCCTCGGAGCGTTGTCGGAGGCGCTCAACGGACGCGGCGACGCCCTCGGCGCCGCCCTGTCCGAGGCCGATGCGTATCTCGCCGAGATGAATCCGTCGCTGCCGCAACTGCAGGCCGATCTCGTCTCGGCCGCGCAGGTCACCGACGTCTACGCCGACACGGCACCCGACCTCATGACCACGATCGGCAACGCCACCGACGTCGGAAACACCGTCGTCGACGAACAACAGCAGCTCGACCTGCTGCTCATGAACCTCACCGGTCTCGCGAACACCGGACGGGACGTCCTGGGGGAGAACGAAGCACAGTTGACCACCGCACTCGACAGTCTGAGCCACACCACCGGTCTGCTCGGTGAGTACTCGCCCGAACTGACCTGCTTCATCGTCGGCCTCAACGACGCCCGGGTGGCGTTCGAGCCGATGGCCGGCACCGGCGAGTACGCGGCCCTGACCCTGAGCACGAGCTTCATGGGTGGTGCCACGCCGTACAACGACGCCCAGGATCTGCCCGTGGTCGGCGCGAGCGGCGGACCGAACTGCTGGGGCCTGCCGAACTTCGACCCGCGCCGCGACGGTCACGCGCCGTTCGTCGTGACGAACACCGGTGAAACGCCCTACAAGCCCGCAACGGAGGCCTGGATCCGCTACCCGACGATCTTCCAGTACCTGTTCGGCGACCATCTCGCAGGCGGGCGGTGACGATGAGAGCGACCACCGTCAAGTTCCTGATCTTCGCCATCACGATGGCATTGATCTTCGCCGGGCTCGCCGTCGTGTTCAGCCAGGCGCGGTTCACCGGCACCGAGAACTACCGGGCCACCTTCACGGACGTCTCCGGTCTCGGTACCGGCGACAAGGTCCGCATCGCCGGGGTGCAGGTCGGCTCCGTGAAGAAGGTCGACATCGGCCCCGACAACACCGCCGAGATCGAGTTCGACGTGGACGCGAAGCACACGCTGTTCACCAGTACCCGCGCCACCGTGCGGTACGAGAACCTCGTCGGCGACCGGTATCTCGAACTGCTCGAAGGCGCCGGCAGCGTCGACGTCCTGCCCGCCGGTGGCAGCATCCCGATCGAGCAGACCGAACCGGCCCTCGACCTCGACCTGCTCCTCGGCGGGTTCAAGCCGCTGCTGCAGGGCCTCGACGCGCAGCAGGTCAACGACCTCTCCGGAGCACTCTTGCAGGTCTTCCAGGGTCAGGGTGACACGCTCGTGTCGCTGCTGGGGAACACCAACTCGTTCACCAACTCCCTCGCCGACCGCGACCAGCTGATCGGCGACGTCATCGACAACCTCAACGCCGTCCTCGGCACGATCGACGATCACGATCGCGAGTTCGAGAACACCATCGAACAACTGCACACCCTGGTGGGCGGGCTGTCCGCCGACCGTGATCCCATCGGCGCGTCGATCCCGCAGATCGCTACCGGCACTGCGGATCTCGCCGCACTGCTGCAGAACAACCGGCCCGACCTGCAGACGGTCATCGCCGAGACGAACCGCACCATGACCCAGCTCGACCT
Organism: Rhodococcus sp. S3; assembly: GCF_058211795.1. Lineage (NCBI taxonomy): Bacteria > Bacillati > Actinomycetota > Actinomycetes > Mycobacteriales > Nocardiaceae > Rhodococcus > Rhodococcus sp. S3. Next base: position 675,729 of record NZ_CM177074.1, read on the forward strand.
CGGCAAGGACGACATCAACCGCACGCTCGAACGCCTGCCCTCCGATTACAAGAAACTCATCCGCGTGGGTGCATACGGAAACTTCTTCCAATTCTTCCTCTGTGCCAATACTTTCAAGTTCTCCGGACCGGACGGCACCACCATCCGGTACACCACGGCGAACCACGACACGGGAAGGTGTGCGAAGGTCGAATGAGTGCACCTCGTGACCCCAACTACATCCGGACGGGCATCATCGGCCTGGCCGTGTCCGCCGCGATCGTGCTCGCCGGTCTGCAGTACGACCAGCTGCACTTCCTCTCCGGTGGCCTGAGCTACTCGGCCCGTTTCCAGGACGCCGGTGGCCTCGTCCCCGGCGACGACGTCATGCTCGCCGGCGTGAACGTCGGCGACGTCACCGACGTGCGGCTCGACGATCAGGCCGTGCTGGTCACCTTCCGTATCCGCGACGGTATCGGGCTCGGCGACACCACCGGTGCCGACATCAAGACCAACACCGTTCTCGGTCGGAAGTCCCTGGCGCTGCGCCCCGGTGGCGACGGCGTGATGCGCCCGGGCTCGGTGATCGCGCTCGAACGCACCAACTCGCCGTACTCGCTGACCGACGCTCTCGGCGACCTCACGACCTCGGTCTCCGAACTCGACACCGACCGGATCAACGAGTCGCTCGACGCGTTGTCGCAGTCGCTCGAGAACACCCCGCCCGAGATCCAGGGCGCATTGGAGGGCATGACCCGCCTGTCGCAGTCGATCAACGCCCGCGACGAATCGCTGGACCAGTTGCTCGAACGCGCCGAGGGCGTGACGAGCATCCTCGCCGAGCGCAGCGACCAGGTCAACGCGCTCATCGTCGACGCGAATGCGCTGTTCGGCGAACTGAGTCTGCGCCGCGACGCCATCACCGAACTGATCGCGAACATCTCGTCCGTCTCGCGTCAGCTCACCGGCCTCGTGCAGGACAACCAGGCGCAGATGGCACCGACGCTCGAGAAGCTCAACCTCGTGACGGCCAACCTGCAGGCGAACAAGGAGAACATCGCCGGCGCACTCGACGGTCTGGGCCCGTACATCAGCGCACTCGGCGAATCCGTCGCCAGCGGACCGTTCTTCAACGCCTATGTGTCCAACATCCTGCCGGCACCGTGGTGGAAGGCCGTGGTGGACAGCCAGGTCGCACCCGATCTCCTCCCCGAGGATCTGCAGGACGTGATCCCGGACGAACCCCCGACGATCAAGAGGGACGGCGAATGAGTACCGATACCGCCGCAACGACCCGGCGGCGCCCACCCTGGCTGATGGCGGCGATCATCGGTGCCGTCGTCGTGCTCGGCGCCCTCGCCGTGTTCGTCCTGCCGGACCTCGGCAAGCGCACCATCCACGCCGAATTCGCTTCCACCAGCGGCCTGTACGAGGGCGACGACGTGCGGGTGCTCGGAGTGTCGGTGGGACGCATCAGCGACATCGAACCCCGCGACGACCTCGTGCGCGTGACGATGCAGGTCGACAGCGACGTCGAGATCCCGTCCGACGCAAAGGCCGTCGTCATCGCGCAGAGCCTCGTCTCGGCGCGTTTCGTCCAGCTCACCCCGGTCTACTCGGGTGGTCCGACGATCGAGGACGGCACGACGATCCCGATGCAGCGCACGGCCTCTCCGGTCGAATGGGACCAGATCAAGACCGAACTGATGCGGCTGTCCGAAGCGCTCGGACCCGAGGAACTCGATCCGCAGGGATCCCTCGGCCGGTTCATCGACACCGCCGCCGACAATCTCGAGGGCAACGGGCAGACCGTGCGTGCGGCCCTGCGCGAGTTGTCGGACACCATGCGCACGCTCTCCGAGGGGCGCACCGACCTGTTCTCGACGATCCGCAACCTGCAGACCTTCGTATCGGTCCTCTCGTCGAGCAACGAGCAGATCGTGCAGTTCGGCGGTCGACTCGCGTCGGTCTCGGACGTGCTCGCGCAGAGCTCCGACCAGCTCGGGGTCTCGTTGTCCGAGTTGAACATCGCCGTCGGCGACGTGCAGCGGTTCGTGCAGGACAACCGGGCCGGTCTCACCGAATCGGTGCAGCGACTGGCCGACGCGACCGAGGTGCTCGCCCGCAAGCGACCCGAGATCGAGCGGGTACTGCACTCGGGCCCGACCTCCCTCGCGAACTTCTACAACATCTACAAGCCGGCGCAGGGTTCGCTCACGGGCGCACTCGCGATCAACAACCTCGCCAACCCCGTCGAGTGGATGTGCGGGTCGGTCGCGGCCGCCGCCAACGCGACCTCCGAGCGCAGCGAGGAACTGTGCCGCCAGCAGCTCGGACCGGTGCTGTCGTCCATCAACGCCAACTACCTTCCGCTGCTGGTCAACCCGCTGGCCGGTGTGCAGGCCTTCGACGGTGACATCGTCTACACCGAACCCTGGCTCGAAGGGGCGTCGGAAGGACGCGGCACCGCACCCGGTCCGTCGCTGTCGGAAGCGGCGTCGCCGCTCGACGGGATCCTCGGCGGCCTGCCGTCGCTGCAGGTCCCGCAGGATCTCGGTTCCCTGCTGCAGCCGGGAGGAGGACGATGACCGGCCGATCGATGTTCCGCCGCCTCGGTGTCGCGGTCACCGCCGTCGCGGTGGGCACGACACTCACCGCGTGCGAGTGGGGTGGACTCAACTCGATTCCCATGCCCGGCACCGCCGGCCGCGGAGAAGGCGCCTACCGGGTGCAGATCGAGATGCCCAACGTGACGACCCTGACCCAGAACTCGCCCGTGCGAGTCGACGACGTCACCGTCGGGTCGATCTCGGGGATCGAACTCGACGGCTGGCACGCGCTCGTGACGGTCTCGCTCGACGAAGGCGTGATCGTTCCGGCCAACTCGCTCGCGCGGATCGGTCAGACGAGCCTGCTCGGATCGCAGCACCTCGAACTGATCCCGCCCGTCGGCGAACCCCCGGAGGGCCGCCTCGAGGACGGCGACGTCATCCCACTCGAACGCGCCGGTGCGTATCCGACCACCGAACAGACGCTCTCGTCGTTGTCGGTGGTGCTCAACGGTGGTGGACTCGCGCAGATCAACGACATCACCACCGAGCTGAACGCGGCGCTCGTCGGCCGGGAGGACTCGATCCGGAACCTGCTCCCGCGCCTGGACGAACTGGTCTCCACTCTCGATACGCAGCGCGGTGACATCATCGCCGCGCTGGAGGGCATGGACCGTCTGGCGGCGACCGTGAACGACCAGAACGCGACACTCGTCCGGGCTCTCGAGGAACTGCCGCCCGCGATCGAGGTGCTGGCCGACCAGCGATCGAACCTCACGGCCGCGATGAGTTCGCTCGGCGAGCTGAGCACCGTGGCCAGCCGGGTCGTGGAGACCTCGAACGACGACCTGAAGGCGAACCTCGAGGGGCTCGCACCGACGTTGAAGGCGCTGGCCGATTCGGGCAGTGCCCTGACCGAGGTGCTCGGTGTGCTGCTCACCTATCCCTTCCCGCAGGCGGGCATCAACAACATCATCCGCGGCGACTACGCCAACCTCGCGATGACGATCGACCTCAGTCTCGAACGTCTCGACCTGAACTTCCTGTCCGGGACGCCGCTCGCGGGACGTCTCGCGGGTCCGGAGGGGATCCTCGGCCGCGACGCGGGACTCGCTGCGCAGGCGACCGATCCGTTCCGTGCACCGCTCGAACCGCCACCGCCGCCACCGCCCGGTCCCGAAGGGAAACTGACGATCCCCGGCATCGGTGAGATCACCATTCCCGGCCTTCCCCTGGGGGTGCCCGCACCATGATGCTCACGCGGTTCGTCCGCATCCAGCTCACGATCTTCGCGATCCTCACGGTCGTCGGACTCGTCGTGATGGCGCTGATGTACGTGCGGCTGCCCGCCCTGTTCGGGGTCGGGCGGTACGAGGTGGTCGTCGAACTCCAGTCGACCGGCGGCCTGTACCCGCATTCGAACGTCACCTACCGCGGCAACACCGTCGGCACCGTCCGGAGCGTCTCGCTGTCGCCGGTGGGCGTCGAGGCGAAGTTGTCCATCGACAGCGACGCGAAGATCCCCGCCGACGTCGACGCGGCCGTGCGCAGCGTGTCGGCGGTCGGCGAACAGTACGTCGATCTCGTGCCCCGGGCCGACGGCTCGGGCGGCGAACGTCTGGCCGACGGCGACGTGATCCCGGTCGACCGCACGACGGTGCCTCAGGAGGTCGGTGCCCTGCTCGACCAGGCCGACGTGCTGCTCGCCTCGATCGGCGACACGCGACTGCAGACGGTGGTCGACGAGGCGTTCGACGCGTTCAACGGCTCCGGACCCGAACTGCAGGAACTGATCGACTCGACGCGCCTGTTCGTGCAGGAGGCCTCGGCGAACAGCGCCGAGACACGGCAGTTGATCGATCAGATCGGTCCGCTGCTCGACACGCAGGTGGTCACGAGCGACGCCATCCGGTCGTGGACACGCGACATGGTGACCTTCACCGATCGTCTGCGCGAGAGCGATCCCGACCTGCGGGCCCTGCTCGACGTCGGGCCGGGAGCCGCTGCCGAAGCCGAATCGTTGCTGCAGGACCTGAAACCGACGCTGCCGCTGCTGCTCGCGAATCTGGTGAGCGTCGGCGAGGTGGGCGTCATCTACAACGCCGGCATCGAGCAGATCCTGGTGCTGTACCCGCCGATGACGACGGCCCTGATCACCGCGGCCGGCGACGGCCCACCGGAAGACGGTGCCGTGGTGGACTTCCATCTGCAGCTGCACGATCCGCCGCCGTGCCTGGCCGGTTTCGTGCCGCCGGAACAGTGGCGCAGCCCGGCCGACACGTCCATGGTCGACACCCCGGGCGACGTCTTCTGCCAACTGCCGCAGGACTATCCGAATGCGATCCGCGGTGCCCGGAACCTGCCGTGCATGGAGTACCCGGGCCGTCGCGCACCGACGCCCGACATGTGCCGCACCGGGTACAGCCCCACCTACTCGGACAATCCGTGGACCGGGCCGCCCACGCCGGTGGCCTCGGAGAATGTCGCACCCACACCCGCCTCCTACGGCGGGGGAGACGACACGGCTCCCGCCGGGGTCGCGGCGCGACGGATCGATCCGCAGACCGGGACGTACATTGGTCCCGACGGCACCGTGTACACGCACGCCGATCTCGGTGGAGATCGGAGCTTGGAGAGTTACATGAAGGCGCAGCAGGGCTGATGGCAGACGAGATCGACATGAAGACGAAGCCGAGATGGGCCAAGCCGGTCGCGATCATCGCGTCCGTGCTGGTGATCGCACTCGTGGCGGTCGGGGCCTGGCTCATCGTCGACCGGCAGTCCGCGAACGAACGCGACGAGCGTCGGGAGGCGTACCTGCAGGCCGCGCGGCAGACGGTGCTCAACCTGACCACCATCAACGCCGACACCGCCGACGCCGACGTCGCGCGTCTGCTCGAAGGCGCGACGGGTGATTTCAAGGCCGAGTTCGAGGGCCGCGAAGGACCTTTCGTGGAGGTCGTGCAGCAGGCCGGTGTCGACACCACCGGTGAGGTCCTCGAGGCGGGGATCCAGAACGAGGACGGCACGTGCGCGTCGTCGCTCGTCGCCTCCCGCGCGATGGTGAGCAACGCCGACCAGACCGAACCCGAAGCGCGCGACTTCCGTCTGCGGGTGACGATCTGCGACGAGAACGGCAGATTGTTGGCGTCGAAGGTGGAGTTCGTGCCGTGACCGACGAGAAGGACGATCGCGTGACGCTCGACAAGACCGACGAAGCCGTGTCCGGCACTGTGTCCGACAAGACCGAGGAGACGGGCGGATCCACCGCCGCCGCCGAGACCTCGGCCGCCGCCGCCTCGGTCCCGGACGCGACTTCGGATCCGAAGGCCTCGTACCTGCCGCACATCGCGATCGGATTGTCGATCGTGGCACTGGTTTTCGCGGTCCTGGTGGGGTGGCTCGCCTACGGCACCGTCCAGCAGTCCGCCGCCGAGACGGCGCGGACCGACGCGCGGGTCGCTGCGGAGGAACAGGCGGTCGCGATGCTCGCCTACACCCACGATCAGGTGGACGCGCAGACCGAGGCCGCTGCGGAAGGCCTCACCGGCGACTTCCGCGACGAGTACACGAATCTGATGAAGAACATCATCGCGCCGGGCGCCAAGGAGAAGGCGATCAGCGTGCAGGTGAGCGTGCAGGCGTCGTCGGTGGTCTCCGCCGACGCCGACAGTGCCGTGACCCTGCTGTTCCTCAACCAGATCACGACGAGTTCGGAGAACCCCGAAGCGGTGAGCAGCGGCAGCCGGGTGCGCGTCGAACTCGAAAAGCAGGACGGGCGTTGGCTCGTCAGCCGGCTGACGCCGATCTAGGAGGGGGCCGTCAGGTGGGGTCGGGTTCGCCGGCCTCACCCGGCGCGATCAGCGCGCGCCCGGCGGCATTGGTGTTGGCGAGAGTGTCGAGGAACGAACGGGCCCAGCGGTCCACATCGTGCGTGAGCACCTGACGGCGCAGCGCACGCATCCTCTTGCGGCCGTCCTCGCGCGGCACCTCGATCGCGGCCTGGATCTTGTCCTTGACGTCCTCGAGGTCGTGCGGGTTGCACTGGAACGACTGCCGCAGTTCGGCTGCGGCACCGGTGAACTCGCTGAGCACCAACGCGCCGCCGAGATCGCTGCGGCACGCGATGTACTCCTTGGCGACGAGATTCATACCGTCGCGCAAGGGGGTCACGAGCATGACGTCGGCCGCGACGAAGAACGCGATGAGCTCGTCGCGGGGGACCGGCCGGTGGATGTAGTGCACCACCGGACGCCCCACCTCGGCGTACTCGCCGTTGATGCGGCTGACCGTCCGCTCGATCTCGCCGCGCATGTGGACGTAGGAATCGACGCGTTCCCGGCTCGGGGTCGCGAGCTGCACCATCACGGTGTCCTTCGGGTCCATGCGACCCTCGGCGAGGAGTTCGTGCACCGCGTCGAGCCGCACGTCGATGCCCTTGGTGTAGTCGAGCCGGTCGACGCCGAGCAGGATCTTCTTCGGGTTGCCGAGTTCCTTGCGCAACGCCTTGGCACGATCGCGGATCGCCTTGCTGCGTGACTGCTGGTCGAGCCGGCCCGATTCGATGGAGATGGGGAAGGCACCGACACGCACCGAGCGGAAGCCGACCTGGACCACGCCGAGCTTCGACCGGATACCGATGTTGCCGCGGGAGGTCTGGGCCCCTGCCAGACGTCGGGCGAGATACAGGAAGTTCTGGGCACCACCGGGGAGGTGGAAGCCGATGAGATCGGCGCCGAGGAGACCCTCGACGATCTCGGTGCGCCACGGCAGTTGCATGAACAGCTCGATCGGCGGGAACGGGATGTGCAGGAAGAAGCCGATCGTCAGATCGGGGCGGAGCATCCGCAGCATCTTCGGCACCAGCTGCAGCTGGTAGTCCTGGATCCAGACGGTCGCGCCCTCCGCGGCGGCCTTCGCGGTCTCCTCCGCGAAGCGGCGGTTGATCTCGACGTAGGAGTTCCACCATTCGCGCCGGTACTCCGGGCGCACGATCACGTCGTGGTAGAGCGGCCACAGCGTGGCGTTGGAGAACCCCTCGTAGTAGTCGGCGATGTCCTCGGTGCTCAACCGCACCGAGTGCAGGGTCAGACCGTCCTCGACGATGACGCCGGACTCGGCGTCGGCCACACCGGCCCAGCCGACCCAGGCGCCGTTGTTCGAACGCAGGATCGGCTCGAGCGCGGTGACGAGGCCGCCCGGACTGCGCTTCCAGCGGGTGGTGCCGTCGGGAAGCCGTTCGAGGTCGACCGGCAGGCGATTGGCGACGACCACGAAGTCCGACCCGGCGTGCGAGTCGTGGTTCCCCGCTGCGTCCGCTTCGCCTGCTGTCACGTTGTGGTCCTCTTTCGGGGCCGGTGCCGTCGCCGGCCCGGCAGGGTGGGTGCCGTCACCGGCCCGGCAGGGTGGGTGCCGTCACCGGCACCGTGGTGGGTGTCGTGCTCGTCAGTGCTTGTCGCTGGGACCGATGCCGAGCATCGACAGCAGCATGCGGCACTCGTCCGCATTCTCTGCGTAGGCGGCGACGACTCGCTGCGCCTGTCGTGCGGTTTCGTCGGCGACGGGTTCGAGATCCTCGTCGGCGATGTCGTTCGCGGTGGTCGGGTCCGCGGCCATGATGTCCTCCCGGGGTCGCTGCTCTGTGCGAGCACGCATCGTCCTTCGACTCTAGGAGAATCGGACAGCTCGCCGCCACCCGCCTTCCGAGGTCGGTCCTGGCACGGTCCTGCACGTCTACGTCGCGGTACCGTAGGACGGTCGTGCTGTAGGTACACCGTGTGTGTTTCCGGTGCGCGACGTCACGGCGCCGACCCGCGGCGCACAACCGCGCTCTCGTCGAGGAAGGTATTCATGCCCATTGCCACCGTGAACGGCATCCCGCTGAACTACCAGGTCAAGGGAACGGGCGATCTCGTCGTCCTCATCATGGGAACGGGTAGTCCGGGGCGCGTGTGGGATCTGCACCAGGTGCCCGCGCTCGTGAAGGCCGGCTACCGGGTCGCCACCTTCGACAACCGCGGCATCGCACCGTCGGGCGAGAGCCTCGGCGGCATGACCATCGACGACCTGGTGAAGGACACCGCCGGCCTGATCGAACTGCTCGGCGGTCCCGCCTACGTGATCGGCACGTCGATGGGTGCGCGTGTCGCGCAGGAGTTGACGCTCGCCCGTCCCGAGCTCGTCCGCAAGGCCGTCTTCCTGGCCGGCCACGCCCGCATGGACCAGTTCCAGCTGACGCTCACCGAGGGGGAGCGCCAGCTCTACGACAGCGGCGTCGAACTGCCACCGAAGTACCAGGCCGCCGTCACGGCGGTGATGAATCTGTCGCCGGCCTCGCTGGCCGACGAGCACACCGCCCGCGACTGGCTGGACGTCTTCGAGTTCAGCGGCGGAAAGGTGTCGGCGGGCGTGCGCGCGCAGCTCGGCATGGACCGGGAGTTCGATCGGCGCGCGGCCTACCGGGGCATCACCGTGCCGTGCCTGGCCGTCGGATTCGCCGACGACCGGATGATCCCGGCCTATCTGTCGCGCGAGGTCGCGGACGCCATTCCGGGTGCGCGCTACGAGGAGATCCCGGACGCCGGGCACTACGGCTATCTCGAGCGGCCCGAGGCGGTCAACAAGATCCTGGTGGACTTCCTGGCTTCGTAGGGGAGTCCCCTGGCAGGGGAAATCGGCAGGCGGGCGCGGTGGAATCAGTCACGATCCACCGCGCCCGTCGTCTGCGAAATGCGACGAAGGTCCCTGTGATCCGGGAGATCGTGACGTCCCGCGGACCGTCGGGCACTGGTACGCTCACCGAACAAAGGTTAGCCTGAGCTACCTTCGAGTCTCGTACGAACCGATCACGGGCCCCTCCGGCCCCCCTAGTACGGAAGTTGAGTGATGACCGACCGTTCCAGCCTTGTCGCCGATGACGCGGGGAGGTCGGAGGGCAACTCGCAAGGAGACGTCTTCGACCTCGTCGGTATCGGTTTCGGCCCCTCGAACCTGGCGCTCGCGATCGCTGTCGAGGAGCACAACACCGACAACCCCTCCTCGGCGATCCGGGCACGATTCTTCGAACGTCAGTCGGCCTTCGCCTGGCACCCGGGCATGCTGCTCGAGGGCGCCACGATGCAGATCGCGTTCCCCAAGGATCTGGTCACCTTCCGTAACCCCACGAGCTCGTACAGCTTCTTCTCCTACCTGCACGACCGTGGCCGTCTCGTGGACTTCGTCAACCACCAGACGTTCTTCCCCACGCGTCACGAGTTCCAGGACTACCTGCAGTGGGCGGCCACGCGCGTCGACGCCGACGTCCGCTACGGAACCGAGGTCGTCTCGGTCGAGACCGTCCGCAACCACAACGGGATCGCCGACCTGTTCGCCGTGCGGACCGCCGACGGCGCCGTCGTGTACGCGCACAGCGTCGTGGTCGGAGTCGGACTGCGTGCCCGGCTCCCGAAGTGGGCGGTCGCGTCTGCCCGCTGCTTCCACAACCACCACTTCCTCTTCCACATCGAGGACATGCCGGAGCCGCAGCACCAGCGCTTCGTGGTGGTCGGCGCAGGGCAGAGCGCTGCCGAGGTCGTGCAGTACCTGCACACGCACTACCCGCAGGCCGAGGTCCACAACGTCTTCAACCGCTTCGGGTACAGCCCCGCCGACGACAGCCCGTACGCGAACCGCATCTTCGACCCGCAAGTCGTCGACGAGCTGCACGCGGCCCCACTGTCCGAGCGTGAGCGGCTGCTCGCCCTGCACCGCAGCACCAACTACTCGGTCGTCTCGCCCGAACTCATCGAGGCGCTCTACGCGACCGAGTACCGCGAACGGGTGAGCGGTCGTCGCCGACTGTTCATGCGTCGTGCCTCGGAGGTCGTATCGGCGCTCGAGAGCGACGCAGGAGTCACCGTCGAGATCCGCGACAATCTCGAAGGCGACACCGAGACCCTCCAGTGCGACGCGGTGGTCCTCGCGACCGGCTTCGAGCCCGCGCCCCTCGCACCGCTGCTGGGCGATCTCGCGCCCGAGACGCCGGTCCTGTCCGTCGCCCGCGACTACCGTCTGCCGCTGCCGGAGAACGTCACGGCCGACGTCTACCTCCAGGGCGGAACCGAGAAGACACACGGTCTGACCGCGTCGTTGCTGTCCAACGCAGCGATCCGCGCGGGTGAGATCCTCACCTCGATCGTCGAACGCCGAGAGCTCCGTCTGCCCGGAGCCGGGGGAGGAATCGACGAGCTTGGTAGGATATCGGACCATCACACCTACGCAACAAGTGAGGCGAGATGAGCACGAATCCATTTGACGACGAAGACGGCCGCTTCTACGTCCTCATCAACGATGAGGAGCAGTACTCGCTGTGGCCGACCTTCGCCGAGGTTCCGCAGGGGTGGCGGGTGGTATTCGGCGAAGAGTCGCGCGCCGCTTGCGTCGAGTACGTCGAGCAGAATTGGACCGATATGCGTCCGAAGAGCCTTCGCGACGCAATGGAAGCCGACGAGAAGGCCCGCCAGGGCAGCTGAACGCTTCCGTCAGATCCGCCGAGAGTCACGCCCGCGCCGAAAGCGCAGCGTGGCTCTCGTCGTCTGTACGGACGATCCCGACTCCCTGCTCGACGACCCGTGTGAATCGACGGGTATCGGGCCCGTGGCCAGCGGACCCGACGCGATCGGGCCCGTGGGTATCGGGCCGGTCGCGATCGGTCCCGTCGCGATGGGGCCCGTCCCGGGAGCTGTGGGTATCGGGCCGGTGTGCGCTGTGGGAATCGGGCCGGTGTGCAGCGATCCCATCGGGATGGGACCGGTGGCGGGGCCGGGCGCCGGGCGCCACACCGGGCGGTTCGTGTCGAGCCGGATCCGGGGGATCCGCCGCAGCTGCGGGCGACGCAGCGCACCGACGCGCAGGACACCGCGCGGATTGCGGGTGCGGCGGGCGAGCCACTCACCGAGCGTGACACCCGCGGCGAGCGCACATCCGATACCGAACGCCGAGAACAGCGCCGTCATGCCGGTGGCCATCTGATTGCGGAGCATCGCGTACAGGCCGCGATAGAGGGCGAGACCGGGCAGCAGCGGCGTGATGCCGGCGACCGCGACGACCAGCGGCGGCGTGAGCGCGCGGCGGGCCATCAGACCACCGGCGAAACCGATGACGGTCGCGGCCAGCGCCGACGAGATGATCGGGCCGAGCGACAACCCGAGCGCGAGCTGGTAGCCGAGGCTGCCGGTGGCGCCGGCGAGCGCGGCGACCGTGAGGGCCCGACGTTCGGCGTAGCAGGCGAGGGCGTAGAACAACGCCGCCGCGGCACCGGCGAGGATCTTCGTCGGCAGCTGTGTGAGGTCGGGGAGTGCCTCGTAACTGATGAGGGGGAGTTCGGCGCCGAATACCGACGCGACCCGCAGGGTCGTTGCGACGCCCGCGATGATGCCGCCCGTCATCATCAGCACTTCGAAGAAACGCGCCGACGCCGTGATGGGGGCACCGGTGATGGCGTCCTGCACCGAACCCACGAGCGACAGACCGGACAGCAGCACCGTCACGCCGGCCGCGATGATCAGTCCCGGCGACACTTCGATCCCGATGGTCTCCCGTATCCCGTACAGCGTGATCGCCGGGGCCGTCGCGACGATGCCGCCCACCAGATGCTGGAAGAAGAACGGCAACCCGGCCGCGTTGAGTTTGCGGTTGACGCGGTCGATCACGAACGTCGAACCGAAGGCGACGAGCGCGACCAGCGCGTCGCCGCCGAGGAGCACGGAGATCGAGGCGGCCATCGCCGACCACGCGACCGTCGCCACCCAGCGGTTGTACGGATGCGCCTTGGTGGTGATGGCGAGCAGTTCCTCGTGCGCCTGCGCCGGGGAGATCGCGTCGCGGCGGATGCGTCGGGTCAGACGGTCGACGGCCGCGAGTCGCGTGAAGTCCATCGAGCGGTAGTGCACCACCCGCATCGTGCTCGACGGCGGCATCGTCGGTCCGCGATAGGCCGACAGCACGATCGAGTTGTAGGTGACGTCGACGTCGCACTGCGCCAGGCCGTAGGTGGCGGCGACGAACCGCACCTGCTCGGCGGTGTCGATCGCACCGGTACCCGAGGCGAGCAGGACCTCACCGACACGCACGGCGACGTCGAGGGCCTCGGCGACCACCGCATCGTCGGTCAGATCGATCGGCTGGAGTGGCGCCGGAGCCTCGGTGACCGCGTCGATGGTCGCGCGGCGGGTACCGAGAAGTCGATCGAGGAATTCGTCGAAGCGGCTCACCGTCCGCGGCCTCCGGTACGGCTGGGGGAAACGGGGAGGGTGGGCATGCAATCCACCGTAACGAAGGCGGGTGGGTGCGCGCCGGGAGTGTGACGCGCTATATGATGGCGTCGCTCACGCGTCGTCCGCGACCGTCGAGTTCTGTGCCTCCTTAGCTCAGTGGTAGAGCACTCGCCTTGTAAGCGAGCGGTCGTCAGTTCAATCCTGACAGGGGGCTCCGGTAGGGCCCGTCGCGTACAGCGTGCGGGCCTGTTTCATCCGGTGCTGCTGTGAACCGCTGCGAAGACCACGAACACGGCGAACAGTGCCGCAGCGCCCAGGCAGGCACCGGCCAGGGCCTCACGGTGATTCGTGGCCGTGCCCTTGTCGGCACGTTCGAGACCGATCCATCCGCACACCACCGCGACCAGCCCGACAGGGATCGCGACGAAGTCTCCGATGACGGGGACGAATGCGAAGACGAGGGCGACGATCCCCGCGATCAGTGCCGCATTCCCGGTGCCGTTGTGCAGAACAGGGGGAGCAGGAGGAACAGGCAGGTCGTCGTGCATGAGTTCCTCCGCTCACGGGGCTGTGTCCGGTTGTCGATCCGGAGATCTCAGGCCTCGAACAGCGGCCGACCCCAATAGTCTTCCCCCACCGTTCCGGGTGGGCATGCGAACACGGCCGATCCGACGTGCTGGATGTACTCGTTGAGGCCGTCGTGCCGGGCGAGTTCGAGCTGCATCGGTACGAACTGTTCGAGCGGGTTGCGGCAGAAGGCGATGAAGAACAGTCCGGCGTCGAGATGACCGAATCCGTCGGATCCGTCGGTGAAGTTGTAACCGCGCCGCAGGATCCGGATGCCACCGAGATGCTGAGCGGACGCGAGCCGCACGTGGGCGGTGGTGGGAACGAACGGGCCGTCCGGGCCGCTCGACTCGAGATCGAGTTCGTCGAATTCGTTCGTCCTGCCGAGCGGCGCCCCTTCCCGCTTGTCGCGTCCGATGACCGCTTCCTGTTCGTTCAGCACCGTGCGGTCCCACTGTTCGATGAGCATGCGGATGCGCCGTGCCACCAGATAGGTGCCGCCTGCGAGCCACGGCCGGTCGTCGCCGGATGCCACCCACACCGACTCGGTGAGCGCCTGGGGATCCTCCGCCTTGAGGTTGTTGGTGCCGTCCTTGAATCCGAACAGGTTGCGGGGTGTGGTCTGTGACGTCGAAGTCGAGGAGGTGCGACCGAATCCCAGTTGCGACCAGCGCACCGATGCCGTGCCGAAGGCGACCCGCGCGAGGTTGCGGATCGCGTGGACCGCGACCTGCGGATCGTCGGCGCAGGCCTGGATGGCGATGTCGCCGCCGCTGCGGGCCGGATCGAGGTTGTCGGCGGGAAAGTGCGGCAGATCCACCAGCGCGGCGGGCCTGAGGTCGGCGAGGCCGAAGCGGTCGTCGAACAACGACGGTCCGAAACCGATGGTGAGGGTCAACCGGGAGGCCGCAAGGTCCAGTGCTTCACCGGTGTCGCTCGGCGGTCGGTATCCGCCGTCGCCGGTCGCGCCGTTCTCGGTGGCTTCGAGGCCGGCAGTCATGCGTTCGGCCATCGCGGTCCACGTCGTCAGCAACGCGATCAGTTCGTTGCGGTCGCGGGTGGTCACATCGAAGGTGACGAAGTGCATGCGATCCTGCGCGGGAGTGATGATCCCGGCCTGATGTTCGCCGCCGAACGGGACCACGGCGTCGGCGGCGGCGTCCTCGGAGGAGGGCGCGGTGACACGACCGACCACTGCCCCGGTACCGGCGAGAACCACCCCCGCACCCGCGGTGCCGAGCAACCGACGTCGCGAGATGCCTGAGGGGGAGTCCGGTCGGGTCATAGTCCTGCGGCTTCCGCCACAACCCCTTGCACCTTGCTGACCTCGGCGGACAAGGCATCGATCAGTCGCGACAGTTCCTGGCGCTCCGGTTCGGGGACGGTGTCGTACGAGACGAAGCCTTCACCCTCTCGATACCGGGCCAGCGCTGCGTCGAGGTCCGCGAACCGGGCGTCGATGGCAGCACCGAGCGCCGGGTCCTGTTCGTCGAGGATCGGACGCAGTGCCGCGACCGCGGCCTGCGAACCGTCGACGTTCGCCTGGAAGTCGTACAGATCGGTGTGCGAGAAGATGTCCTCCTCACCGGTGATCTTCGACGTGGAGATCTCGTCGAGCAGCCCCTGCGCGTCGCCCGCGATGCGGGTCGGGTCGATGACGTAGTCCTCCGCGTTCACCAGACCTGCCAGCTCGGCGACGTCGGCGACGAGCCGGTCGGAGATCGCGCCGGTGTCGGGTTGCGGACCGGTCACCCACAGGTCCTTCTCGAGACGGTGGAAGCCCGTCCATTCCTGCCCCGGCTCGAGGTCGGCCTCACGCAGGTCCAGGCGCGGATCCAGGTCGCCGAAGCTCTCGGCCTCGGGTTCGATCCGTTCGAAGTAGGTGCGGGAGAGCGGGAACAGCCGCTTCGCCTCGGCGATGTCGTTCGCGCGGACCGCTGCCACGAACTCACCGGTGGTGACGACCAGCGCGTCGGTCTGGCTCCTGATGTAGCGGCGGTAGCCGTCCGCTGCCTCCGCGAGTTTCCCGTCGGCGTCCGTCGCCGCCTGCGAGTCGCCGGTCACGGTGAACGGTCGGCGAATACCGTCGCCCACCATGCCCGGCCGGCACGACAATTCGTAGTCGCCGGGTTCGGGGATGTTCACGATGAGTTGCCGGGTCAACCCCGGACCGATGTTCTCCACTTCGCCCAGTGCCCGGTCACCGGCCGCGAAGACGTAGAACTCGGTGACCTTCGAACCGTTGTTGGTGACGGCGAACGTCGAATGCCCCGTGACCCCCTCGGCGGCGGATACCTCGCAGGACGAGTCCGTCGCGGTGACCGACACGGCGTCCGTGTCGGAGGTCGCCTTCTCGGTGCACCCCGCAAGGGCGAACGGAAGGACGGCGGCCGTAGCGAGGAAGCAGGTGGTTCGGCGCATCTACGGAACCTTTCGAAGGCGAGATCGTGAGGTCGGGGCGGGATCACGTGGCGGCGGGTTGCTGCACCGATCGCGCATGCCGGTCGGCGGGGACGGGCCGGAGGAAGAGGAACAGGACGACCACCAGATAGGTGAGCCAGACGGCGAACTGGAGGACCGTCGGATCCGGGCGCAGGTTGAGGATGCCGCCGAGAACCGTGCCGTACCAACTGCCGGAATCGTAGTGATCGGAGACATCGAAGAGGGTCGCCGTGGCGCCCGGTAGTACACCGCCGATCTGCAGGGCCCGCACCCCGTATCCGAGAATTCCCGCAGCCACGACCACCAGACAGATCCCGGTGAGCTTGAAGAACTTCGCCATGTCGATCCGGACCGCACCGACGTAGAGCAGGACGGACAGCACGACGGCGAGTGCGATGCCGAGCAACAGGCCGACGAGTGGCCACGGGCTCCCTGCGGTGTTCTCGGCGTATCCGACCATGAGCAGTGCCGTCTCGAGGCCCTCCCGGCCGACGGCGAAGAACGCGAGGGACAGGACGGCGGAGGGCCCCACGATCAGGGCCTTCTCCATCCCGGACCGCAGTTCGCCGGAGATCGAGCGAGCAGCCGTACGCATCCACAGCACCATCACGGTGACGATGACGACCGCTACGAGGGAGGCGATTCCGGCGGCGATCTCCGCGGCGAGACCGTCGAGGGTGCTGGTACCGAGATGGATGATCAGGAACGTCGCGGCCACCATCGCGATTGCGCCCCCGACACCGCACCACACCCATTTGAGTGCGTCGCGGCGCTCCGCCCGGACGAGGAAGGCGACGAGGATGGTCACGACGATGCCGGCTTCGAGACCTTCGCGCAGGCCGATCAGGCCGGAGCCGGCCAGCTGGGTGGCGACGGAGGGCGCATCGGCGGCGAGCAGCGTCATGAACGCACCTACTCAGGTAAGGCGAACCTTCGATTCTGGAACGCCAACATACACCTGGAAGATGCTGCTGCGGGAGGGGCTTTCGGCCATCGCTTCACGGGAGGTGTCGGCGCTCGGGCGGAGTGCGGTTCGCCCTGCGTTGCGACAGGTCGATCACCGGCGCGATCGTGCGCGGCGCCTCGTGGAGGTCGCGGGCCGCGGCGACGCGGCCGAATACGAGGGCGACCACCGGGGATGCCGTGAACCATCCGAGCAGCGGCCAACCGATCCATGTCATATCCGGAGAACGGTTCGGGCGCACGGAGCGTTAACGGATCCGGTGCAGTTCACCCGGTGGTTCACCCCTCGCATGTCACTGCAGGGGCGTGTGAATACGGAAGTGACGAAATGGAGCGGATATCAGGACTTCGAGGATTCGAATGCGTCCATATCGACGAATATCAGCCGTCCGTCGTCGAGCGCCACGGCCCAGCGGCGTACGGGCGCCCAGTCGCGACCCAGCTTGTCGCCCACGGCTTCCTGTGCAGGACCGAAGTCCTCGACGATCGTGCCGGGGCATGCCTTGTCTCCCGCGACACCCGCGCGTACGACGACCTTCGAGCCCACAGCGGGCTTCGGAGGAGTATTCGACGATCCGGCCATAACTCGAATCATGCCATCAGTGGAAAGAAATGACCGGGCAAACACGGATTATCCGCATCGGGAGAATGCGGAGATTCGGGCGTAATATCCCTTTTGCGTGATTATTTCCTCGGGAAACGACTTCGCCCACGCCGGGTCGGCGTGGGCGAAGAGGTTCTCGAATCGGAGAAACAACGGTCGGTCAGCGCAGTGCGAGTTTCTCGCGCGCCTGATCGACGAACTCGGAATCGACCATGAGGTCGTAGCGGGAGGCCTCGATGCTCTTCCTCGAGACGAAGTCGCGGCGTCCCCCGGTGCTCCAGTGGGTGAAGAAGCCGAGTGATCCGCCCCATACCGCGCCGAAGGCGACAGCGGCGAGGATCACGGTGGCCATGCCGGTCGCCGGCAGGAGCAGTGCCAGGAGCAGGCCGAAGAGCAGGCCCGTCCAGACGCCTGCGGCGGCGCCGCGGAGGGCGGCCCTGCCGTTGGTCATGCGGCCTTCGATGTGTTCGACGGTGGTGACTCCCTGGCCGACGACCCGCAGGTACTCGACGGGAAAACCTTCGTCGGACAGGTGGTCGATGGCCCGCTCGACGGCGTCGTAGGTGCGGTAGCTCTCGAGGACGGTTTCGGATTCGGCGAGGTGCCCGGGTGTCGGTGCGTAGATATCTGTCATGCGTTCCCCTTCGTCGACGATTGGAACGATACGCTCATCGTAGCGTATCGTTTCGTAGTGTTTGATTCGGGGTCGCCTCTTCGGGGAGACTCGGGAATCCTGCGGGTGTATGCCCGCGCGAGGAGGATGTAGACATGGTCGGCGAGGTCGAGACGGAGTCCGTGGCCCTGACGCCGCGGCGTCCCGTCAAGGAGCGTGCCGGGACCGACGCACGCATCGTGAAGGCCGCGCTCGAGATCCTGCGCCTTCACGGACCCAACCGCGTCACCGTCGAGGCGGTCGCGGCACTGTCGGGCGTCGCGAAGACGACGATCTACCGGCGCTACGCGAACCGCGAGGAGATCCTCGACGCGGCGTTGCACTCGCAGGTCGCCTCACCGTGCGTTCCCGACGGGCTGTGCGTCTACGACCGCGTCAAATGGACCCTCGAGCTGATCCGCCGGGGACTGTCGAACGAGGTGGGCATGGGCAGTGTCAGCGCACTGCTCACCGACCAGGAACCCGGATTCACCGAGTCGATCCGCGAGATCATCAACGCCCGCAGCGAGGTCGTCGCCGACGTGCTCCGCACCGCGATCGACTCGGGCGCGATCCGCAAGGACCTCGACGTCGACACCGCCGTCTCGATGCTCGTCGGCGCGTATCTCGGCGCCTACCTGCGTCACGGCGAGGTGGGGGAGTCGTGGGCGGACGAGGTCGTCCACATCGTCTGTCCCGAACTGGAACCGGACACGAAGGGGCAGCGATCGTAGGTCGGCCGCCGCGGGTCGATCGGCCGTAGGCTCGACCCCGTGACCGAGTCGAGTCGATGCGTGGTGGCGGTCGTGGGATCGCTGAACCTCGACCTGACGGTCGTCGTGGCACGTGCTCCCGAAGAGGGCGAGACGGTACTCGGCCGGCATCTGCGCACCTATCCGGGAGGCAAGGGCGCGAACCAGGCCATCGGTGCGGCACGCCTGGCTCCCACCGCCATCGTCGGCGCCGTGGGCAGCGATCACGCCGCCGACGTGCTGCGCGGCGTGCAGCAGAGGGCCGGCGTCGACACATCCCATCTGCGCACCACACCGGGCCCGACCGGCCGGGCCGTCATCGTCGTCTCCGACGACGGACAGAACCGCATCGTCGTCGTACCCGAGGCCAATTCACTGCTGAAGGCCGAGGACGTGACCGCCGCACTCGATGCCCTCGATCCCGCGGTGGTGCTCACCCAGCTCGAACTGCTCCCCGCCGTGACCTGGGCCGCCGCCCGGTGGGCGCGCGATCACGACCGCCGGTTCGTGCTCAATCCGAGCCCGGTCGTCGACCTGGACGAATACGTCCTCGCCGGCGCCGATCCGCTCGTGCTCAACGAACAGGAAGCCCTGCACTACGCGGGTCTTCCCGCGGGGACCCCCTTCGACGAGATCGTGACCCGCCTGCTCGAACAGGTGCGCACCGTGGTGATCACCCGGGGCGGGGAGGACGTCGTGGTCGGAACCGAGGACGCGATCGAACACCTGCGGGTCCCGCAGGTCGACGTCGTCGACACCACGGGGGCGGGCGACCACTTCGCCGGCACGCTCGCTGCGCTGCTCGGCACGGGGGAGGACCTGTTCGCGGCAGCGCGCCGGGCCTCGGCCGACGCCGCCCGGCTGGTTGCATCCCGCCGCGCCGATCGCTGAGACGGCGGTAGCGGGAACCGCGTCAGGGCGGCGGAAGCAGCTCGCCCTTGCCGCTGCGCAACCAGCGGCCGGGAAGCCGGCCGGCGAGGTCGCCGAGCGGACCGACGGCCCCGCGCAGCAGCTCGACCGTCTCCTGCAACATGTCGATGCTCGCGTTCATCTGCGAGATGCCGGGCGTGAGATGCGCGAGTGTCTCCGAGAGCGAGACGATCTGATCGAGCGGACCGCCCTCGGCGAGCAGTCGTTCGAGGGCACCCCGCTCGGAGAGCAGGACGTCGAGCACGCCGCCCTGGGCGAGAGCCCGCTCGACGACCCCACCGGGCCGGATCGCGACATCGACGATGCCGCCCGGCGCGGTGAGCCGTTCCACCGCACCGTCCTGGGCGAGCAGCCGCTCGAGCGGGCCGTCGTGCGCGGTGAGGCGATCGAGCAGACCCTCTTCGGACACGAGGCGGTCGAGGGCGCCGTCGTCGGCGAGGATCCGGTCGAGAGGACCGCCCGGTGCGGTGAGCCGGTCGACGGGCCCGCCCGGTTCGAGCAACCGATCGAGCAGGCCACCCGGCTCGGTGAGTCGATCCACCGGCCCACCCGGCGCGAGCAGCCGGTCGAGGGGACCACCGGGACGCAGCGCGTGACCGAGTCCGCGGTCCTCCGACGTGAGCCTCGAGATCTGCTGCAGCAGGCCCACCGAGCTGCGGGTGTCGGGCAGGCCGACCGCGCCGAGCGCGGAGTAGGTGGTGGGCGACACCGCGACCCGCACGGTGCCGACGACCGTTTCGGCGACGCTCAGGGCGGCCTCGGCGGCGGTCAGACCCACACGCACCGGCATCACGAGTACGGACCCGAGGTTCATGGAACCGACTGTAACGGTCAGTGTCCGAGAACGTCAGTGTCGGAGAACGTCAGTGTCCGAGAAGGTCAGTGCACGAGTTTGAGACCGACGACGCACAGCACGATGCCCGTGATGAGTGCGATCTTCAGCAGGGAGGCGGCCTCGGTGCCGGTGACCATCGCATATCCGACCGTGAGGGCGGCGCCGATACCCACCCAGACGGCATAGGACGTCCCGACCGGCAGCGTGCGCAGGGCGTAGGCGAGTCCGGCCATGCTCAGGACGAGAGCGACGACGAACACCAGTGTCGGTGTGAGCCGGCTGAAACCGGCGGATCTGCCGAGGGCTGTGGCCCACACGGCTTCGAGGACACCGGAGAGGACGAGAACGATCCAGGCCATGACGTACAACGCTCCTGCACCGTCTTGTCGCTGGCCGGGTACGGTGCGCTCGTCCGGGAGGCCGACCGGCGGCCACCTCCGTCGAGGTTAGGAATTCCGGGCGAGTATTGGCAAATTGCTCAGGACACGCGCAGCAGCTGTGATTCCTGCGCAATCACGGTGCACGAGCATCCGCCGTCCAGTTCGGTGCAGTCGAGAACGAGGGTGTGCCGCACGATCTCGAAGTCGACGCAGTCGGGTTCGGTGCAGGCGACCGGCGCGCCGGCGTGGATCACGAGGGTGCCGTGGCAGTGGTCGAGATCGTGGTTGCACTGTGAGCACGTCATGCACCACTTGATAGCACTGTCGTCGGACAGGTTCTCCGACGCGGGTCGTCGTGCCGTCCGGTTCGTCCGGTGCGCGGGCCCCGACGTCCCACGACTATCGTGAGCACGCGCAACAACCAGGTATTGCCGACTCGGGGAGGAGTCACACATGGGGATCACGGACGTGGTCGGGAAGGCCGCGCGGAACGCGTGGTCGTTGTTCGTCGCCGACGGAATCGCGCCGCCCCATCACACTCCCTCGGTGGTCGTCGGGGACGGTCGCCACCGCACGCTGCGTCGCTTCGGCCCGGAGAACGCCGGTCCGCCGGTGCTGCTCGTGACCCCGCTCGCCGCCTCGCCCACCTGCTTCGACCTGATGCCCGGCCAGAGTCTCGTCGAGCACCTCCTCGAGCTCGGCCGCAGCGTCTTCCTCGTCGAATACGGCGAGATGACCTCCGACGACCGCGACCTCGGACTCGAGTTCTGGATCGACGAGGTCATCCCCGAAGCGATCGCCCGCACGTCCGAACTGTGCGGGAACCGCGAGGTGGACGTCGTGGCATGGAGCATCGGCGGCACGCTCGCGATGCTCACCGCCGCGGCACATCCCGACCTGCCGATGCGGTCGCTGACGGCCTTCGGCAGTCCGCTCGACTACTCCGCGATCCCGCTGATGGCGCTGCCCCGGCTCGTCGGCCGGTTCGTCGCCGAGCCCGCACTCGGCCTGCTCGACGCCGTTTTCGGCGGAGTGCCCGCACCCATCGTCCGCACGGCCTACCGCCTCACCGCGATCGAACGCGAGATCCAGCGTCCGTGGTTCGTCGCGACGCACCTCGCCGACGCAGAGAAGCTCGCGCGGATGGAACGCGTCGACCGGTTCCAGGACGAGATCCACGGCTACGCCGGACGCGTGTTCCACCAGCTCGCGACGAACGTGACGGTCGACAACCAACTCGCCACCGGACGACTGCACCTCGGCGACCGGGTCGTCGACCTCGCCGACGTCACGGTCCCGGTGCTCGCGTTCGGCGGCGAGGACGACGTGCTCGCCCCGATCCCGGCTGTCGAGCCCGTCACGAGGCTGCTCGTCGGCACGCAGGTGCGCTTCGTCCGCGTCCCGGGAACGCACCTCGGCATGCTCACCGGCAGCGCCGCGCGCGACACCTCGTGGGTCGAACTGGACGCCTTCCTCCGCGAACCCACGAACAGCAACGCGCCGGCCGCCACGCTTCCCGTCGAACAGGAAGTCGTGACGACCGGCGCGTGAGTGCGGGCCGGTGAGTGCTACCGGCTAGTGCGTTCCGGTGGTCTCGGGGACCGACGCCTCCACCGCATCCGGCTCGGGCTCCGGGGCCCGCCGGACGAACAGCGAGCCGACGACGGCGATCACCGCGATCACCGCGCCCCATGTGAAGGCGCCGTGGACACCGTCCGCGAGGGCACCGGCGGGATCGCCGGCGCTCTCGGCGCCCGCGACGGTCGTGCGGGTCAGCACCGTGATGAACAGCGCCGTACCGGCCGCGCCGGCGACCTGCTGCATCGTGCTGACGATGGCACTGCCGTGGGAGTACAGCCGTCGCGGCAGCGCCCCGAGTGCCGAGGTCAGCAGCGGCGAGAACATCAACGCGAGGCCGATGTTGAGCAGCACGTGCCAGGCGATGACCGTGCCGATCGCGGTGGTCGCGTCGAAGGTCGTCATGCCCCACATCGCGACGCAGGCGATGATCGCGCCCGGTGCGACGAGCGGCCGCGGACCGAACCGGTCGAACAGGCGTCCGACGATGTAGCCGAGCAGACCCATGACCAGACCGCCGGGCAGCAGCATCAGGCCGGTGGTCAGTGTCGACTGACCCAGGACGTTCTGCAGGTAGATCGGCAGCAGGATGAGGGTGCCGAACAGCGACATCATGCTCACGGACACGAGTGCGACCGCGAGGGAGAACGCCGGGGTGCGGAACGCGCGCATGTCCAGCAGCGCGCCGTCGCCGAGGCGGATCTGACGCAGGACGAAGACCGTCAAGGACGCGATGCCGACGACCAGCGGCAGCCACGGTGGCATGAGCGGATCGCCCTCGGCGGCCTCACCGAGACTGCTCAGACCGAAGACGAGACCGCTGAACCCGAGGGCCGACAACACCACCGACGGAGCGTCGAGCGGCACCGCGACCGGTTCGGTGACGTTGCGGATCCAGCTCAGGCCGAGCGCCGTCGCGACGACCGCGATCGGCAGCACCAGCCAGAACATCCACCGCCAGCTCAGCTGGTCGAGCACGACGCCACCGATGGTCGGGCCGACCGCGGGAGCGACCGCGATGACGATCGAGATCACGCCCATCGTGCGTCCGCGACGATCGGCGGGAACCAGATTGAGCACCGTCGTGAACAGCAGCGGCAACATCACCGCGGTGCCCACGGCCTGGACGACACGACCCAGCACGAGGACCGGGAAGATCGGGGCGCTCGCGGCGATCAGGGTGCCGAGCAGGAAGCTGCCCATCGCGATCGCGAAGACGGTGCGCAGCGACAGCCGGGTGAGCAGGTAGCCCGTGATCGGGATGACGACGGCCATGGTCAGCATGAACGCCGTGGTGAGCCATTGGGCGGTGGCCGCGCCGACGTCGAACTCGACCATCAGCTTCGGCAACGCGACGCTCATGATCGTCTCGTTGAGGATGACGACGAATGCGGCCCCGACGAGAACGGCGATCAGCAGACCGGCGCGCGGTGCGGCAGCGGCCTGCGGCTCGGCCGTACCGGCCGGGGCTGGGGAACTCGGTGGAGTAGAAGACACGAGGAACTCAACGGGATACCGGTCGGAATTGTTCCGCCGATATCCCGTCGAGCGGAGATCAGTCCGGGACGTGCTCGCCGTGACCCTGTTCGCGCAGCGCGTCCTTGATCTTCCGATGCGCGCGGTCGAGCGATTCGGGCGACGGATCCTTCTCGGCCGTCGCGAAGTCGAAGTCGCCGAGGGAGTAGGCGGGGAAGACGTGCAGATGCAGGTGGGGGACCTCCAGGCCGGCGATCATCAGGCCGGCGCGCGGGGCGTCGAAGGCGGCGGTGACGGCGCGGCCGAGGATGCGGGCGACGTCGTTCACCTTCGCCCACAGGTCGTCGTCCACGCTCTGCCAGTGGTCGACCTCCTGCCGCGGCACGACCAGCACGTGCCCCTCGGTGAAGGGGTTGATGGTCAGGAAGGAGACGACGTCGTCGTCCTGCCAGACGAAGCGGCCCGGCAGTTCACCGGCGATGATCTTGCTGAACACGGAAGTCATACCGGGAGGATAAGGGACACCTGGTTCACCGGAGCTGTTCCCCGACATCGGCCGCGGCGACGGTGAGGACGAGCAGCGGCACGACCTTCTCCGGTGCGATCCGGTAGCGGTTGCGGCTCTCCTGCTCGACCACGCGCGCAGCCGACAGTGCCCGGAGATGGTGGTAGAGCCGGCCGGTCGACGTGAGGTCGGTGGCCTCCTGGAGTTCGGTGGCGGTGGCGGGACCGCGCAGCAGGGTCCGCACGATCGCCAGTCGCGCGGGGTTGCCCAGCGCGTCGAGGACGGCGGCGACGGGAACCGGATCGAGCGCGAGGGATGCACCCGCGTCGTACTCGATGTTCCAGCGGACGTTCCCGTGCAGGGAGACCGCGCCCCCGTAGGTCACGAACCCGGTGCCCGCCGCCACGGGACCGGCACCACCGGGACCGTCCCCGGCGCCCGGGCGGGTCGCGTCGCCCTCGAGGATCCGCACACGGCGTTCGAGATCCGCGAGCCGGGCCTCGTACTCGTCGTTCACGTCGCCGTCGCTCACATCGCGCAGCGTATCCGCTCGAGGAAATCGGGATCGTTCGCTGCCGCGGCGAGCATCTCCTGGTGGGCGAACGATTCGAGGGCTCCCGCGTAGTCGCTGTCCGACATGCCGGACGCGAGCATCACCGTGGTCGCGATCGTGCCGTCGTCGCGGCGGAAGGTGATCGCGTCGGTGAGGACGCCGGGCAGGCTGCCGCCCTTGAAACCGATTCCCTCGAATCCCGGAAGCGGGGACGGTTGCCATTCGAGGTGGGTGCGCGCGAGGTCGCCGCCGGCACCGAACGAGCCGTCGGCGATCGCGCGATGCAGGGCGGTGAGTTCGGCGGCCGATCCGGTGTTGTCGAAGCGCTGGACGCGGTCGACCCGGGCGAACAGATCCTCCGGCACCGGGTTCTGCGCCACTTCGGTGCGGTAGGCCGGGTCGGAGGCATAGCGGCGCGCGGCGTCCCGGACCGCCGACGAGTCGTCGAGTGTCGGGTCGAGCAGTGCGAGCGTGTTGCCGAGCATCGTCGGTGGCGTGAAGTCGTCCCAGCCGCCCTGGGCAGCGGCCTCGCGCAGGGCGTCGTCGCCGAGCCGGTCGCGCAGGTAGTCGGGGACGGCGTTGTCGCTCTCCTGGATCATCGCCGACACCATCTCGTCGAGGGTGACGGTGTCCTCCGGGTCGTTCACGCCGAGGCGTTCGAGAGCCCGGGGGTGTGCGCCGCCGTCGGTGCCGGGGAGATGCCAGCGTTCCCAGTCGGCGAGCGGTACGCGTTCGTCGGGGGAGAGTTCGCCGGCTGCGACGGCGCGGGCATAGGCGGCGAGATGCACGACCTTCACTGCCGACGCGAGCGGTTGCCGCTCCTCGGGTCGTTGTTCGAAGGTCCCGCCGTTGCCGTCGTCGACCGCGATGGCGACCGTGTCGGAGTTCTCGGCGAGGTAGCCGATCCAGCCTTCGGCGGTGGTCACGTCGGCGGCGGGGGTGGGCACGCATTCACCGGTCGGCGCGGAGGCTCCGGCACCGGAAGATGCGGCGACGTCGGGCTCCGAGGGGTCGGTCTGTCCGCATCCGGCGAGTGCGATCACGACGCTCGTCGCGGCGAGGGTGGTTCCGATCCTGTTCGGCATGGCGATATCCGTCCGTGTCGGGGTCGTTAGTTCGGAATTTCGAACTTACGAAATAACGATAGACCGGCCGGGTGGGCGTGTCGAGAGCTCACGGCGACTCCGACGTCGCGAGCGGTCGTATCGTCGGGCTCATGGGAGGTGACGGGAGCGTGCGGGAGGCGCCGCTGCGCGTGCTCGTGGATGAACTCGTCACGCACGTCCTCGTCGGGCTTCCCGCGGATCGGCGCACGGTGGTCGGTCTGTGTGGGCCGCCGGGTGCCGGGAAGAGCCGCGCCGCGGCGCTGCTCGTCTACGCCCTCCGGTGCGCGGGGGTCTCCACCGGGCAGGTGCCCATGGACGGCTATCACCTGTCCAACCGGCAGCTCGACACCTTCGGCGCGCGGGACCGGAAGGGAGCACCCGACACCTTCGACGTCGCCGGCTTCCGCGACATGCTCAGCCGGGTGCGGCAGTGCCGCGACGAGACGATCTACGCCCCGGATTTCTCGCGGCCGCTCGACGAACCGATCGCGGCGGTGCACGCCGTGCCGGCCGACGCGCGGGTGATCGTCACCGAGGGCAACTACCTGATGTTCGAGACCGGGGGATGGGAACACATCCGCCCGTTGCTCGACCTCGTCATCTACATCGACACACCCCGCCGCACGCTCACCCGACGTCTCGTGCGCCGGCACCGGCACCACGGGCGGGACGACGACGGAGCACGCGAATGGGTGCGGACCGTCGATCTGCCCAATGCGGAAGCCGTCCAGCGCACGCGCTCCCGCGCCGATCTCGTGTGGAGACCGGTCCCGTAGTCTGTCCTGCGTGCGCGTACTCGTTATCGGCTCCGGTGCCCGTGAACATGCTCTTGCTCTCGCTCTGTCCCGCGACCCGGGCGTGACCGCCGTGCTGGCCGCGCCGGGCAACCCCGGTATCGCGAACGTCGCCGAGCTGTTCCCGGTCGACGCGGCCTCCGCCGACAGCGTCGTCGCCCTCGCCACCGAGCAGAAGGCCGACCTCGTCGTCATCGGTCCCGAGGTCCCGCTGGTCCTCGGCGTCGCCGACGCCGTCCGCGCCGCGGGCATCCCCTGCTTCGGACCGTCGGCCGCCGCTGCACGCATCGAGGGCTCGAAGGCGTTCGCGAAGGACGTCATGGCCGCCGCCGGTGTGCGCACCGCCCACAGCGAGGTCGTCGACAGCCCCGCGACCCTCGACGAGGCGCTCGACCGGTTCGGACCGACCTGGGTGGTCAAGGACGACGGTCTCGCCGCCGGTAAGGGCGTCGTCGTCACTCCCGACCGCGCCGCCGCCCGCGACCACGCCGCCGAGATCCTCGAGAACGGGCACCCCGTCCTGCTGGAGTCCTTCCTCGACGGCCCCGAGGTCTCCCTGTTCTGCCTCGTCGACGGTGAGACGGTCGTGCCGCTGCTCCCGGCACAGGACCACAAGCGTGTCGGCGAGGGCGACACCGGCCCCAACACCGGTGGCATGGGCGCTTACACGCCGCTGCCGTGGCTGCCCGAGGGCAGCGTCGAGCGGATCGTCTCCGAGGTCGTCGAGCCCGTCGCGGCCGAGATGGTGCGACGCGGATGCGGTTTCTCCGGACTGCTCTATGCGGGTCTGGCGATGGGCGCCGAGGGCCCGGCCGTGGTCGAATTCAACTGCCGTTTCGGCGACCCGGAGACCCAGGCCGTGCTCGCCCTGCTCGAGTCGCCGCTGGGCGAGGCCCTGAACGCGGTCGCCACCGGCACGCTCGCCGAGCTCCCGCCGCTGCGCTGGAAGGACGGCGCCGCGGTGACCGTGGTGCTCGCCGCCGAGTACTACCCGTCCACCCCGCGCACCGGCGACGTGATCACCGGCGCCGAGGGCGACACCGTGCTGCACGCCGGCACGAAGCGTCGCGACGACGGTGCACTGGTCTCCGCAGGTGGGCGCGTGCTCAACGTGATCGGTGTGGGTGCCGACCTCGCGTCCGCGCGCGAGGCCGCTTATGATCGGCTCGCCGACGTCAAGCTGCCGGGCGGTCACTTCCGCCGCGACATCGGTCTGGCAGCCGTCGAGGGCCGGATCTCGGTCTAGCCTTTCACCCGCGTCCTTCACCTTGCACCTACCGGGTGTATGTTGCACACTCGGTGCATCTTTGATGCCGCCAGGGGTGACTGCATGGTTTCTCGAAGACGAACGCCGACGCCGGACCCGACACCGCTACGGCACCACCACGTCGTCGTCCACGGGCTGCCGGACGACGTCCTCGTCGAGCGCGACGTGCCCATCCGCACGGGCGACGGCACCGTACTGAGAGCCGACGTCTACCGCCCTGCCGACTCCGGTGAGCACGACCGCTGCCCCGTGCTGGTCGCCGTCACCCCCTACGGCAAGGACGCCGGCGTCGACCGCTATCCCGTCGACTTCGACGACCTCGCCGAATCCGGCAACCACGTCGGCGATCTCGAGATCAGCGACTGCACCTCCTTCGAAGCACCCGACCCCGCCTACTGGGTTCCTCGCGGCTACGTCCTCGTCGTCGCGGACATGCGCGGCCATCACGCGAGCGGCGGCCGCCCCCGCCTGCTGCTCGGCCGGGCCGCGCTCGACTGCGCGTCCGTCGTGGAATGGGCCGGTGGCCAGGAGTGGAGCAACGGCCGCGTCGGTCTCGCCGGCGCCGACTATCTCGCCACGCTGCAGTGGTACACCGCCGCGCTCAACCCGCCCTACCTTGCGGCCATCGCACCCTGGGAGGGTGTAAGCGACCCCTGCCGCGACATCCTCACCCAGGGCGGCATCCCCGAGACCCGCTACAGCGAGTTCTGGTACAGCGCGATGAACACCGGCGCCCGCTGTGGCGCCGCCTCCCTCCGGCGGTTCACCCCGTGGTTGCTGCGCCGGTTCCCCGACTTCTTCCGTCATGTCGCCCCGCCGCCCCGGCTCGAGGACGTCACCGTGCCCGCCCTCGTCGGCGTCGCGTGGTCCGATCAGGGCCCGCGCGCCCGCGGTTCGGTCGAGGGCTACCGCCGCATCGGGTCGGAGCACAAGTGGCTCTACACCCACGGCCGGAAGATGTGGCAGACCTTCTACGGCAACGAGGCCCTCGACTACCAGCGACGATTCTTCGACCGCTTCCTCAAGGACGAGGACAACGGCTTCGAGGACACCCCGCGCATCCGCCTCGAGACCCGCCACGACCTGCGCACCTATTCCGAACGCCTCGAATCCGAGTGGCCGGTGCCCGACACCCGCTACGTCGCACTCCACCTCGACCACGCGAACGCCGACCTGAGCACCACCCCGTGCGAGAGCCGCCAGTTCCGCCGCACCTTCCCCGTCGCGGGCGACGAACTCGTCTTCACCCACACCTTCGACGAGGACACCGAGATCACCGGGCACGCGGCGCTGCGTCTGTGGGTGCAGGCGAAGGACGCCAACGACATGGACCTGTTCGTCGGACTCGCCAAGCGCGACGAGCACGGCCGCGACGTGTGGTTCGAAGGCCACGGTGGATACGAGAAGGGATTCGTCGCCCATGGGTGGATGCGGGTCTCGCGCCGAGCGCTGGACCCGGAGGCCTCCACCGCCTACCGGCCCGTCCACGACCAGAAGAAGTACTGGCCGTTGCTGCCCGAGCAGATCGTGCCGGTCGACATCGAGATCATGCCGCACAGCACCTTCTTCGAGGCCGGATCGAGTCTCGTGCTCGTCATCGCCGGCCACGACCTCGACGAGAACCCGCGCGTCGGGCACGACCGCACCATCAACAAGGGCTTCCACATCGTGCACGCCGGCGGACAGTTCGACTCGCATCTGCTGTTGCCGGTCGTGCCGCAACCGGAGCCGGAACCCGACGAGACGGCCGCCGACGCGGAGGTCGTGCCCGCGAAGGTCGTCGACCGTCAGGACTATCCGATCGCGTGGGGCGCCCTCACCCGACTTCAGCGCGTCCGGCTCTGACGAACGACGCGCGCGTACTACCGTCGTCGACGTGCGCCCCGAATCCCAACGCTCCGGTATCGAGACGTTCCATGTCATGGATGTGTGGAAGGCGGCTGCCGAGCGGCAGCGCAGCCACGGCGACGTCCTGAGTCTCGCCGCCGGACAACCGTCGACCCCCGCACCCGCTCCCGTGCTCCGCGCCGCCAACCTCGCGATCGACGCCGAACTGCTGGGTTACACGGAGACCTTCGGCATCCTGCCGCTGCGCGAGGAGATCGCGGCGTACCACCGCCACAAGTACGGCATCGACGTCGACGCGGACGACGTCGTCGTCACCACCGGCTCCTCCGGAGCCTTCACGCTGGTGTTCCTCGCGGCCTTCGACGTCGGCGACACCGTGGTCGTCGCCCGCCCCGGTTATCCGGCCTACCGCAACACCCTCGCCGCGCTCGGCTGCCGCGTCGTCGAACTCGACTGCGGCCCGCAGACCCGTTACCAGCCGACCGTCGCGATGCTCGAGGAACTCGACGCTCCGCCCGCGGGAATCGTCGTCGCCAGCCCCGCCAACCCGACCGGCACGATGATCGAACCGTCCGAGCTCGCGGCGCTCGCACGCTGGTGCGACGAGCACGGCAGTTTGCTCATCTCCGACGAGATCTACCACGGCATCGAGTTCGGCACCGCCCGGTCCGAGACCGGTGAGGGCACCGGATCACCGGCGACCTCCACGGCGTGGGCGACCTCCCGCGACTCGGTGGTGATCGGCTCGGTGTCGAAGTACTTCTCGATGACCGGCTGGCGGCTCGGCTGGATGCTCGCGCCCGAGACGATGCGTCCGGCCCTGCAGCGACTCGCGTCGAACATGACGGTGTGCCCGCCGTCGATCTCCCAGTTCGCGGCGATCGAGGCGTTCGGGACCGAGGCCCGCACCGAACTCGACGGGCACGTCTCCCGCTACGCCGTGAACCGGGAGCTGCTGCTCGAAGGGCTGCCGGATCTCGGCATCACGAAACTCGCACCGGCCGACGGCGCCTTCTACGTCTACGCCGACATCGGCCATCTGCTCGACGGCGAGAACTCGACAGCGTGGTGCGCGCGGCTGCTCCACGACACCGGTCTCGCGCTCGCACCGGGCGTCGACTTCGACACCGTGCGCGGCGACGAGACCGTGCGACTGTCGTTCGCGGGATCGACCGCCGACGTCACCGCGGCGCTCGACCGGCTCGCGGGCTGGCTGCCCGTCTCCTGATCACGGGACTGCCGCGGGGCGGTCACCGCCCGTCGGCGATGATCCGCGCGATGTTCCGTTCGGCGAGCGCCGCGATGGTCAGCGACGGGTTGGCGGTGCCGGTGCTGCCCGGGATCAGCGCGCCGTCGACGACGTAGAGGCCGGGATGACCGTGCACGCGGCCGTAGCCGTCGGTCGCGTCGCCGAGCACCGCACCACCGAGCGGATGCGCCGTGAAGGTCGCGTTGACGTCCTCGGCCATCGGCGATGCGCCCGGAATCGTGCCCCCGGCCTGCGCCATCGCGTTGTGCACGACCCGCAGGGCATCGACGCTCTCGCGTTCGCCACCGGCCGGCCAGTTCAGGACCGCGCGATCGGCACCCGGGTCGTACGCGAAGTCGGCGCGGGTGGGGTCGAGGGTCATGCCGAGGGAGGCGAGCATTCCGACGTCCTTCGCGGTGCCCGCGACGAACCAGTTCTCGAGGCTCAGCGGCAGACCGGACTCGTCGACGATGCGCGACGCCGACGGCGCGCCCTGGTCGCCGCCGAAACCCTCGGTGAGCGCGAACGAACGGACGAGCACCGCGTCGCCGTTGGTGCCCCAGCCCCGCCCCACACGCTCGTCGAGGTTCGGCAGCGAACCGGTGTGCCGCGCCTTGACGAGCAGTTCGGTGGTGCCGATCGATCCGGCACCGAGGACGAGACGGTCGCACGTGATCGTGGTGGTGCGCAGCACCGCACCTGTCGGATCGACGGCCTGTACGTCGAGCCAGTAGCGGCCGTCGCCGTCCTGACCGACCGCGAGCACCCGGTGACCGTGGCACACCAGGGTGCGCCCGGTGGCCTCGGCCGCCGGGATGTAGTTCTGCGTGAGATCGAACTTCGCACCGTTCGAGTTGCCGAGATTGCTCTCGCCCGCGACGGCCGAGCGGCGGACCGAGCCGGCGAGTTCGGCGCGCACGACGTCCCAGTCCCAGATGCCGTCGATGCGGTGCGGGCTGTAACCGGCGGCGCGTGCGTCGTCGTCCCACCGCCGCGAGTGCGCGAACTCGGCGGCGTTGTAGATGTCGTCGGGCATCGGATCGAGGCGCAGCATCGAGCGCACCTTCGGGTACCAGGTGGACGCCATCTCGTCGTAGGAGAGACGGCCGCCGAAGACGTGCTCGAAGAAGTGCCGTTCGGGAGCGATCATCACGCCGGTGAACACGATCGATCCGCCGCCCACCGCGGCGCCGCGCCACACCGACATGTTCGGGTAGTCGACCACGTCGAGGACGCCGGCGAAGTCGTCGCACACCACCGGGATGCCCGTCGGGCCGGTGAACCGGGTGCGGTGGTGGTAACCGCGACCGTCGGCGAGCAGGTCGGTCGTGAAGATCTCGCGGTGCGGGTCGCGGGGCCAGCGCATGCCGCGCTCGAGCATCGTGACCCGGTTCCCCGCCTCGGCCAGGCGCAGCGCGGCGACGCTCGCCCCGAAACCGGAGCCCACCACGACGACCTCGGAATGCTCCGGCGGTGCGGGCGGTGGAACGAACAGCTCGGGCACGAGACGGCGGTACTCGTCGACCCCGACGGGCAGCGCATCCGCACGCGGGAGGCCGACACCGGACAGACCCGGGGCCGCGGCGCCGGCACCCGCCAGGGCGGCCCCGAGAAGCGAGGCCTGCAGAAAGCGTCGACGTCTCATCCGGTACGGCTCCGATCGTTCGATGACCTACTCGCGGGGCGGCGCCCGCCGAGGACTCGACACGCGCGGGCGGGCGCAATGGTACCGGTTGGTCTCCAATTCCGTTTTCCCCTGGTGAGACGCTCGGGACTGTCACCATGAGAAGGTGTCGATTGCTGCGACCCCGAAGGGCGAACGGCGCCGTCAGGCGCTCGTCGAGGCAGCGGCCGACCTCATCCTCGAAGGGGGCATCGACGCCGTCCGCCACCGGGCCGTCGCGACCCGCGCGGGCCTGCCGCTCGCATCGACCACCTACTACTTCCAATCGCTCGACGACCTCGTCGCGTGCGCGGTCGACTACAACAGCGAGCGGGAACTCGACACGATGCGGGAGCGTGTCCGCGACATCGAGCCGCTCCCGCGCAGTCTCGAGGGCACGGCCGATCTCATCGTCGACCTGCTGATCGGACCGCGGGACTGCGACGGCGGCATCGACCGCGAGCGCCTGATCTCCCGGTACGAGCGGTGCGTCGCGACGGCCCGCTATCCGGAACTGCGCGACGTGCAGGTACGCATGCGCGAACAGATCGACCATCTGCTCACCGACCTGCTCGAACGCTGCTGCCGATCGGTGCGGCCCCGCGAGGTGCGCCGGCTCGTGGCGGTCGTGGACGGCGCGGTCCTCGGCGGACTGGGCGAGCTCGATCCCGACCCGCGCTCGCTCGCGCGCGGCATCCTGCTCGACGTCGTGGAGAGCGTCGCGCCCCCGGTCGAGGATTGAGGTCGGGGAATACGGGAGCAGGCCCGGACCGTAAACTCACTTCTGTGAGCCACATCCCCAACGTCCTCGCCACCCGCTACGCCAGCCCCGAACTCCGGGACCTGTGGTCGCCCGAGTACAAGATCGTGCTCGAGCGGCAGCTGTGGCTCGCGGTGCTGCGGGCGCAGGCCGAACTCGGGATCGACGTTCCCGCCCAGGCGATCGCAGACTACGAACGCGTGGTCGAGCAGGTCGACCTCGAGTCCATCGCGCAGCGCGAACGCGTCACCCGGCACGACGTCAAGGCTCGCATCGAGGAGTTCAACGCCCTCGCCGGTCACGAGCACGTCCACAAGGGCATGACCAGCCGCGACCTCACCGAGAACGTCGAGCAGCTGCAGATCCTGCGGTCGCTCGAACACGTCCACTCCCACGGTGTCGCCGTGGCCGCACGCCTCGCCGAGCGCGCCACCGAGTACGCCTCGCTCGTCATGGCCGGCCGCTCGCACAACGTCGCGGCGCAGGCCACCACCCTCGGCAAGCGTTTCGCGTCGGCCGCCGACGAACTGCTCATCGCGCTGCAGCGCGTCCGGGAACTGATCGCCCGGTACCCGCTGCGCGGGATCAAGGGCCCCATGGGCACCGCACAGGACATGCTCGACCTGCTCGGCGGTGATTCCGCCAAGCTCGCGCAGCTCGAGCAGAAGGTCGCGCAGCATCTCGGCTTCGCGAACGTCTTCACGAGCGTCGGCCAGGTCTACCCGCGTTCGCTCGACCACGACGTGCTCTCCGCGCTCGTGCAGGTCGGCGCCGGTCCCGCGTCGTTCGCCCACACCATCCGGCTCATGGCCGGCCACGAACTCGTCACCGAGGGCTTCCAGCCCGGCCAGGTGGGCTCGTCCGCCATGCCGCACAAGATGAACACCCGTTCGTGCGAGCGCGTCGACGGCCTGCAGGTCGTCCTGCGCGGCTACGCGTCGATGGCCGCCGAACTCGCCGGTGCGCAGTGGAACGAGGGCGACGTCTTCTGCTCCGTCGTCCGCCGTGTGGCCCTGCCCGACGCCTTCTTCGCGATCGACGGCCAGATGGAGACCTTCCTGACGGTCCTCGCCGAGTTCGGCGCCTACCCGGCGGTGATCGAGAAGGAACTCGTGCGGTACCTGCCGTTCCTCGCGACCACCAAGGTCCTGATGGCCGCGGTCCGGGCCGGGGTGGGTCGCGAGACCGCCCACGAGGTCATCAAGGAGCACGCGGTCTCCGTCGCACTCGCGATGCGCGAGGAGGGCCGCGAACCCGATCTGCTCGACCGTCTCGCCGCCGACGACCGGCTTCCGCTCGACCGCGCCGCGCTCGACACGGCACTGGCCGACCGGGAGGTCTTCGCCGGAGCCGCGGTCGCGCAGGTCGAAGCGGTCGTCGCGGCGGTGCAGGATCTCGTAACGCAGTATCCGGAAGCGGCGAAGTACACGCCGGCGCCGATTCTCTAGGAAACCGATTCAGCAGGAATCACGGGAGCCGACTACCGGGGGGAGTGTCCGATGGGGGTGGCGGTATCAGCAGGGGAGGACGAAGTGTCGGTGAAACCGGGAAATACGGGTCGGGTGCGTGACGCAGCGCGAACACGCACCGCGCTGCTCGATGCGGCGCGCGAGGTGTTCCTGCGCGACGGATACGCGGCGGCGGCCACCGAGGAGATCGTCTCGGTCGCGGGGGTGACGCGCGGTGCGCTCTACCACCACTTCGCCGACAAGCGCGATCTGTTCCGCGGCGTCATCGAACGCCTCCAGAAGGAAGCGGAGAGCTCCCTCGTGCCGGCCGAACCGGTCGACGACGCCTGGGAGGGTTTCACCCAGGCCGTGCTCGCCTCACTCGACGCCGTCTACGACCCCGCGACCCGCCGACTGCTGCTCATCGAAGCCCCCGCGGTCCTCGGCTGGGCCGAGGTCCGCGAGACCCACCGGCACTCCTCGCTGAAGGCCATCGAGCGCATGCTCGTCACCCTCGACCCCGAGACCTACGAGGCGTCGCCCACGCGGACGTCGGTGCTCGCGCACCTGCTCGTCGCGGCCGTCGAGGAAGCGATGCTGTGCCTCGCGCACAGCGACGATCCGGTACGCGACCGTCCCGAGGTTCAGGGCGAACTGCTGCGCCTGCTCGAATCCGCCCGCGGACCCGCACGTACGGAGGAGTCCACGCCACGGTGACGGACTGCATCTTCTGCGCCATCGTGGCCGGGCAGTCGCCGGCCAGCGTCGTGCTCGACGAACCCGACGTGCTCGCATTCATGGACATCCGCCCGTTCACCCCGGGGCATCTGCTCGTGATCCCGAAGCGGCACGCCTCCGGACTGGCACAGCTCGATCCCGACGACGGAGCGAAGGTGTTCGCCGCCGGGCAACGGATCGCCACGGCGATGCGCGCGTCCGACCTCCCCATCGAGGGCGTGAACATGTTCCTCGCCGACGGCGTGGCTGCCGGCCAGGAGGTCTTCCACGTCCACCTGCACCTCGTGCCGCGCAGGGCCGGGGACGGCTTCGGGATCCGCGCCGACTGGCGGACACCGAACCGGACCGTGCTCGACGGCACGGCCGCCACCATCCGCACCGCCGTGGAGACACACCGGTCGTGATGCAGTGACAGGTGCATACGTTCAGCCGATCGCGCCGGTCGGCGGGTCTCTCGCGTGGTCGGCACTGGTGGCGGTACTCCCGCTGCTGACCATGCTCGTCCTGCTCGCCGTCTTCCGTCTGCGGTCCCATTCGGCCGCAGGCATCGCGGTGGTCGTGGCCCTCATCGTGGGCACCGCCGTCTACGGCATGCCGGTCGGATCCGCGCTCAGCGCCGGTGTCGAGGGTGCGGTCTTCGGTCTCTTCCCGATCATGTGGACGGTGGTCAACGCCGTCTGGGTGTACCGGCTCACCGTCGAATCCGGGCACTTCGACGTCCTCACCCGCGCGTTCGGGCGAATATCCCCGGATCCGCGGATCCTCACCATCGTCATCGCCTTCCTGTTCGGCGCGCTGCTCGAGGCGGTCGCCGGCTTCGGCACCCCCATCGTCGTGTCGACCGTCGTGCTCATCGGCGCCGGTCTGCCGCCGGTGCGTGCAGCCGCGGCGTCACTGCTCGCCAACTCGGTCGTCACCCCGCTCGGAGTCATGGGCACACCGATCCTGACGATGTCGCGCGTGTCGGAGATCCCGATCGACGAGATCGGACCGGTCGTCGCGCGCCAGGTCTGCCTGCTCGCGGTGTTCGTCCCGCTCGTGCTGGTCGCGGTGATCGGCGGATGGCGCGGTGTCCGCGAGACGTGGCCGGTCGCGCTCGTCGTCGGACTCGCCTTCGGCGCCGCCCAGTTCGTGTGCGCGAGCTACCTCACCGTCGGGCTGAGCAACATCGCCGGTGCAGTGGCCGGTCTGCTCGTGCTGCTCGTCGCGGTGAAGGTGCACCCCACGCATCGGGAGGCCCGCCGGGCCGCGGCCGAGCGGATCCACGACTCGCGGCGACGCGTCGTCGAGGCGTTCGCTCCCTACGCGCTGATCGTCATCGTCTTCCTCGTCAGCCGGTTCGGTCCGGTGGCGTCGCTGCTGTCGAACGCGAGCCTGTCCTTCCCGTGGCCGGGTGTGGACGTGACCACGGCCGACGGGGACGTTCCCACCGCGGAGACCTTCACCATCGATCTGCTCACGGCTCCGGGCAGCCTCGTCTTCGTCGCCGCGCTGCTGTCCATGCCGGTGCTGAAGGTCGCGGTGGCCGACGCGGTGCGGTGCTTCGTCGCGGCGGTCGTGCAGTTGCGGTGGTCGTTCGCGACGGTGACGGCGGTGCTCGCCCTCGCGTACGTGATGAACCTGTCCGGGCAGACCGCCACGATCGGTGGTTTCCTCGCCGGTGCGGGCGTGGCGTTCGCGCTGTTGTCGCCGGTGCTCGGCTGGCTCGGCGTCGTGGTCACCGGCTCGAACACCGCCTCCAATGCGATGTTCGGCAGCCTGCAGGTCGCCGCGGCCCAGCAGTCGGGACTCGACCCGACCGTGCTGGTCGCGGGGAACATGGCCGGCGGCACCACCGGCACCCCGATCGCACTGCAGAACCTCGCGCTTGTGTCGTCGGTGAAGG
Source organism: Rhodococcus sp. S3 (assembly GCF_058211795.1). Classification (NCBI taxonomy): domain Bacteria; kingdom Bacillati; phylum Actinomycetota; class Actinomycetes; order Mycobacteriales; family Nocardiaceae; genus Rhodococcus; species Rhodococcus sp. S3. The sequence goes on from NZ_CM177074.1 coordinate 713,505, forward strand.
GACTGTCCGGCAAGGACGGATTGCTCATGCGCCGGATCTGGCCATTGAGCATCGCCGGTCTCGCGGTGCTTGCCGTCCTCGTGTGGCTGCAGTCCACCTCCGTACTGGGCTGGATGGTGCCTTGACGCTGCAATTGTGCAGTGACGAACGTCGGCGTGCCGTGAGTGCCTGTTTCGTCGGGGTGCACTAGCGTTGTCGGAGTGGTTCGTGCACAACCGATACTGACCCCCCTCACCGAAGCGGCGATCTTCCTCGTCGTCACCGTCGACGAGGGCGCAGAGGACACCGTGCGGGATCTGCTCGAGGATCTCTCAGGCCTGCGCCGCTCGGTCGGTTTCCGCATCCCGGAGGGCGGTCTGTCGGTCGTCACCGGCATCGGCTCGGACATGTGGGACCGGCTGTTCGACGGCCCCCGGCCCGCCGGACTCCATCCGTTCGTCCCGCTCGACGGCGGTCGGCACCGGGCCCCCTCGACCCCCGGCGACCTGCTGTTCCACCTCCGCGCGTCGACGATGGACCTGTGTTTCGAACTCGCCGCGAAGATCAACGATCGGCTGCGCGGTGCGGCTCGGGTCGTCGACGAGACGCACGGCTTCCGTTATTTCGAGCGCCGCGACCTGCTCGGCTTCGTCGACGGAACGGAGAACCCCGAGGACGACGAGGCCGTCGACGCGGCCCTGGTCTCCGACGAGGATCCGGACTTCGCCGGGGGTAGCTACGTCATCGTCCAGAAGTACCTGCACGACCTCGCGTCGTGGAACTCGCTGACGGTGGAGGAGCAGGAGCGGGCGATCGGCCGGACCAAGCTCGACGACATCGAACTCGACGACGAGACCAAGCCCGCGAATTCGCACGTCGCGCTGAACGTGATCGTCGACGAGAACGGGGTCGAGCAGCAGATCGTGCGCGCGAACATGCCGTTCGGCAGCTTCGGCGCCGACGAGTTCGGCACCTACTTCATCGGTTACTCGGCCACCCCGGAGGTGACCGAGCAGATGCTGCGCAACATGTTCCTGGGCAGCCCACCCGGCAACACCGACCGCATCCTGGACTTCTCCACCGCGGTGACGGGCTCGCTGTTCTTCTGCCCCTCGCTGGAGTTCCTCGAAGATCTTCCGCCGTCACCGGCGGATATTCCCTCCCACGACGATTCGAGTGCCTCGACCGCCGGCCGGCCGGCCGACGGATCACTCGGAATTGGCGCTCTGCGAAGGAGTTCGACGCTGTGAACAATCTGTATCGCGACCTCGCCCCGATTTCCGAGGCAGCATGGACCGAGATCGAGGAGGAGGCCGCGCGCACCTTCAAGCGGCACGTCGCCGGACGCACCGTCGTCGACTTCTCCGGACCGCACGGCACCGACTTCGCAGCGGTGGGTCTCGGCCGCACCCGCGAGATCGAGCCCCCGGCCACCGGAGTGCGGGCACGCCAGCACCGCGTCGCGCCGGTCGTCGAACTGCGGGTGCCGTTCACGCTGTCGCGCGAGGAGATCGACAGCGTCGAGCGCGGTTCCCGCGACATCGACCTCGACCCCGTCAAGGAAGCGGCCCGCCAGATCGCCTTCGCCGAGGACCGCGCGATCTTCGAGGGCTACGCGGCCGCCGGTATCGAGGGCATCCGGGCGTCGTCGTCGAACCCGTCCCTGCAGCTGCCCGACGATCCCCGCGACTTCCCGGAGATCATCAGCCAGGCGTTGTCGCAGCTGCGACTGGCGGGTGTAGGCGGCCCGTACTCGATCCTGCTCGGCGCCGACGAATACACCAAGGTCAGCGAGACGTCCGATCACGGCTATCCGATCCGCGAACAGCTGCGCCGCCTCATCGACGGCGACCTCATCTGGGCCCCGGCGATCGACGGTGCGTTCGTCCTGACCACGCGCGGCGGCGACTACGACCTGCAGGTCGGCCAGGATCTGTCGATCGGCTACCTCTCGCACGACGCCGAGACGGTGAACCTGTACTTCCAGGAGTCGTTCACCTTCCTCGTCTACACCGGCGAGGCCTCGGTTCCGCTGGTGCCGACGACGCTCGAACTCCCGCACTGAGCCGGTCCCGGGGCGTCCGCGCGTGCGGCGCCCCGGGTCACCGACCGTCCGGCCGGATCGCGACGGCGCCGGCGCGGGTTTCCCCACGATCGTCCTGCTGTGCTGGGTGGCCTTCGGTCTCGTCCTGGCGTTCGTGGCCTCGCGTCGAAAGCCGGCGTCGGACTCGACGCGAACCGAATGACCTGCGACTTCCCCAGCGATTTCGCTAGAAGTATGTACATGACCACTCTTCCTGTCGCCATCGCCCGGGCGCAATTGTCACGACTGGTCGACGAGGCCGAGCCCACACACGAGCGATTCGAGATCACCCGTAACGGGCACCGCGCCGCGGTGCTTCTCGGTGCCGACGATTACGACGCGATGCAGGAGACGATCGCGGTGTTGTCGGTTGCCGATCTGCTGAGGACGCACATCGCGGGCCGAACCGAGGTCGAGTCGGGAGACGTCGTCGATACGGAGGAGCTGAAGCGACTGATGCGTGACGACCGGTCGTCCGAGGAATGAGCGCCGCACGGTCGAGGTCACCGCGATTTCGCACCGTGCCGATGCGTATCGATAGAAGACGGTCGGACAGTGCTGCCGCGAGCCGTCGGGGTTGCGGCAGCTACCGATCTGTCAGAGTGCTCCGGCCTTCAGTGCCGCCGCGTTGACGCGGACGAGCGCGGCGTGCAGGTCCTGGAGTTCGTCGAGTCCGACACCGAGGGCGTCGACGACCTGTCCCGGCACCGACTCGGCCTCGGCACGCAGCGCCCGTCCGGCGTCGGTGAGCTCGAGGACGAGTTGCCGTTCGTCGGCCGCGCTGCGCGCGCGGGTGAGCAGGCCCAGCGCCTCGAGTCGCTTGAGCAGGGGAGACAGCGTGGGGGAGTCGAGCTGGAGCAACTGCCCCACCTCCTTGCTCGTCAGCGGCGAACGTTCCCACAGAGCAAGCATGACCAGATACTGCGGGTGGGTCAGGCCCAGCCCGTCGAGGATCGGTCGATAGACCGCGAGCACGGCGCGGTTCGCCACGGCGAGCGCGAAACACACCTGCCGCTCGAGCGCGAGAGGATCATCGCCGGAAGCGGAGAGATGGGTGGCCGGGGACTCGACGCTCATGAACCGACGATACCGAACCGGTATATCCCCGCCCGGGTTCTCCCTGGTGCGACGATGCTCACGGCTCGTAGTCGGGATAGGTCGTGTGCAGTCTCAGGTAGCCGGTAACGTTCTCGCCCAACCACCCTTCGCTCTCCTCTGGCGTCACGCCGTCGCAGACCGCGTCACCCTCGATGCAGATCCGTTCGACGGCGATCGTGCCGAAGTCGTCGCGACCACCGCCGAGCGTGATGCCCGGGACGACCTCGCCCGGAAACAGTGTTTCGACTCCCCGGGTGTCACGCGGGTCGGAGTACAACACACCGCTGATCCGCTCCGGCGGCACCGAACCGTCGGCTGCGATCTCGGCGAGGACGTCGCCGGCGATCGACGCGCCCTGCGAGTAACCGAGGACGACGAGTTCGCTGTCGGGGCACGAGCCGTGCCGGACGGTGATGGTCTCGCGCAGGCGCTGGTGCCCGATCCTCTTGGACTCGTCGTAGGCGAGACGACCAGATCCCTCGCTCGACCCGGACTCGGGCACCGGGACCACGACGGCGGGATAACGGATGTGCTCGACCACCGTGCCGGGTGCCGCGTAGCGCGCCGAGATCTTCGCGAGGGGCGAATCGGGATCGATCGAATCCGGGGTGTCGAGGTTGCGGGTTCCGTCGACCGCGATGACGAACCGCTCCGGGCACGGACGGAAGGTCTCCGCGCCGGCGGTGGACGCGGTGCCGGTAGCGGCAGCGGCGGCGACAGGTCCGGTCAGGCCGAGGGTGAGTCCTGCGATGATCGCCAGGACACGACGACAAACGAAGTCGGACATGGCAGTCTCCTGTGATCGACCCCGACACCGATGACTACCGCACGAGAATATCGTCCGATTTGACGTATTTCTCGCCGGAGAACCGCTACTCCGAGTGTAGTTGGTTACAAAGTCGCAGACCGAACGTTCGGAATTCCGGCACGGTTCGGTCAGGCGAGTCCGGTGCTCCGCAGGGTGATGTTGAGGCGCCCAGCGGTGAGTCCGCAGCGGGCGCTACCGGTGTCCGGATACACGACCGGCACCCCGTGGTAGGCGAACCGCGACGGCCCGCCGAAGACGAACAGGTCGCCGGATTCGAGACGCACGTCGGTGTACGGCCGGCCGCGCGACTCGGTGTTGCCGAACCGGAACAGGCAGGCATCCCCGAGGCTGAGCGACACGATCGGCGCGCTCACCCGCTCGTCCTTGTCCTGATGCATGTTCATCCGCGCGTCGCGGTCGTAGAAATTGATCAGGGCGGTATCGGGCTCGTACCCGTTCCCGACCGCCGGATCGTCGTAGGCATGGGCGACGGCACGCCGCCCGAGTTCGACGAGCCGGTCGGGAAGCGGGGGAACGGGAGCGTCGTCGACGTCGACCGCGGTGCGGGTGTACCGGTAGGGCGACCAGTGCCATCCGAGGCACACCGTGCTCACCGACATCCGTCCGCCACCCGGCAGCAGGGTGTGCCGCATCGGCGCCGGTGGGCGCGCCCATTCGCGACACAGCTCGACGAGCTCGCGCTGTTCGTCCGGGCCGAGCCAGTCGGGCACGTGCACGGCGCCCGGCGCGATCTCGCGTCGCGGACGGGAGACGGAGAACAATTCGTCCATCCCGGGTGCTCGACCTTCCGTGCGTGTGAGCGGTACCTACAGCCGGTGATACGTGTAGACAGGTTCCGTACCAACTGTGCCGCACGGGACGGCACTGCGATTCGACGGGGAGGTAACAGCGATGAAGGTCGAAGGCAGAGTGGCCGTCGTGACCGGCGGGGGCGGCGGAATCGGCGGCGCCATCGCTGCCGGCCTCGTCGAACGGGGTGCGCGAGTGGTGGTCGCAGACCTCGACGAACACGCGGCACAGCGCGTCGTCGCGACGCTCGAGGAGAAGACGCCGGGCAGCGCCGTGGCGGTGGCGGCGGACGTCTCCGACGACGAGCACATCCGCGGGCTCGTCGAGCGCGCCGAAGCGGAGTTCGGTCCCGTGGACATGTACTTCGCCAATGCCGGTGTCACCGGTGTGCCGGGCCTGGAGATCGAGGACTCGGTCTGGGAGCAGTCCTTCGACGTCAACCTGCGCGCACACATCCGGGCGGCGCGACTGCTGGTGCCCCGCTGGGTCGAACGCGGCGAGGGCTATTTCGTCAGCACGGCGTCGGCGGCGGGCCTGCTCACCCAGATCGGCTCGGCCACCTACTCGGTCACCAAGCACGCGGCCGTCGGTTTCGCCGAGTGGTTGTCGGTGACCTACGGCGACAAGGGCGTGCGGGTGAGCTGCCTGTGCCCGATGGGCGTCAACACACCCCTGCTGTACTCGGGGGACGCATCCGGGCATGCACTCGGCGAACTCGCCACCCGGGCCGTCACGACCGCCGGTGCGGTGCTCGAACCCGCGGACGTCGCGGAGACGGTGTTCGCCGCGATGGAGGAGGAGCACTTCCTGATCCTTCCGCACCCGGAGGTCCTCGAGATGTACCGGAACAAGGGCGCCGACTACGACCGGTGGCTGCGCGGCATGCGTCGCTACCGTCAGGCCCTCGAGGAGTCGACTCCCACCGATTCGTGAAATCGGTGCCCCTCCCGCCGGTGGTGTCCTAACGTCACCGGTCATGACATCCGTCGACACCGTTCGCGGCCCCCTCGACACGGGCCGTCTGGGCAGAGTCCTCATGCACGAGCACGTCTTCGTGCTCGGCGAGGAGATCCGCAGCAACTTTCCCGACTACCCGAGCCCGTGGGACGAGGACGAGCGTGTCGACGACGCGGTGGCGAAGTTGAAGGCGTTGTCGGAGCGTGGCATCGACACGATCGTCGATCCCACGGTGGTCGGTCTCGGCCGGTACATCCCGCGCATCCAGCGCGTCGCCGAACAGGTGGACATCTCCATCGTCGTCGCGACGGGCCTGTACACCTACAACGATCTGCCGTTCCAGTTCCACAACGTCGGGCCGGGGCTGCTGGTGGACGGACCGGAACCGCTCACCGAACTGTTCGTGAAGGACATCCGCGAGGGCATCGCCGGCACGGGGGTACGTGCAGGAATGCTCAAGTGCGCCATCGAGCTTCCGGGCCTCACGCCGGGCGTCGAACGCGTGATTCGGGCGGTGGGGCAGGCGCACGTCGAGACCGGCGTGCCGATCACGGTGCACACCAACCCGCACACCGGATCGGGGGAGGTGGCGCAACGCGTGCTCGCGGAGGAAGGTGTCGACCTCACCAAGGTGGTCGTCGGGCACAGCGGTGATTCGACCGATCTGGATTACCTGCGCCGGATCGCCGACGCCGGTTCGATTCTGGGGATGGACCGCTTCGGCCTCGACCTGCTGTTGCCGTTCGAGCAGCGCGTCGACACGGTGGTCGCGCTCGTGGAGGCCGGTTATACCGAGCGCATGGTGCTCTCGCACGACGCGGCATGCTTCATCGACTGGTTCCCGCACGACGTGAAGCAGGCCGCCGTGCCCAACTGGAACTACAACCACATCAGCGACGAGGTGCTGCCGGCCCTGCGCGAACGGGGCGTGACCGAGGAGCAGATCACCACGATGCTCGTGGACAATCCGCGGCGGATCTTCGAACGGTAAGAATGCTCAGGCCGCGTCGTGCAGGACCAGGCCGAGCGTGCGACGCAGGCCGGAACGGACGGTGCTCACGCCGTGCCGGACCGGCGCCCGCGACCATCCGCGTGCCGAGCGGATCGGTCGGTCGCGGGTGGTGAAGATCAGCGCGTGGCCGCGCTCGAGCACGGTGACGGTGCCCCGCGACTGCGCGCGGGGCCGTTGTTCGACCAGCAGGAACTCACCGCCGGTGTAGTCGACGCCCGCCCGGTCGAGCCCGATCACGACCTGCAGGGGGAACACGAGGTCGCCGTAGAGGTCGCGGTGCAGGGCGTTCCAGTCGCCGGTGGTGTAGCGCAGCATCAGCGGGGTGGGGTCGGTCTGGCCGGCCGCGTGGCACATGCCCAGCCAGTCGTCGAAGTCGTCGGGCCAGGGTGCCGGATCGCCGAGGCGTTCGGCCCACGAGCGCGCGACGCCGAGCAGCTGCCGGTAGAACGCCGAGCGCAGGTGTGCGACGGCGTCGGGGACGGGTGGGCCGAAGTACTTGTAGATGCCGTGCCCGTATCGGTAGCGGCTCATGTCGACCGTGGTGCGGAAGCGGGCGTCGTCGTCCCACAGGGCCGCGAGCTCGGCGCATTCGTCGTCGCTCAGCAGCGGCCCGGTGAGGACGCAGCCGTTCTCGTCGAGCTCGTTCGTCAGCTCGGGCAGGTTCAGTGCGTCGACGCGCGACTGCAGATTCTCGATGGTCTCCACGGGCTCTCCTCGATCGGCCGGACAACACGGGCACAGGCCCTCGTAGGGAAGACGTCGCCGCCGTCGGAAATGTGAGTACCCGGAACCGGAAAGGATCAGCGCGGCCGGTCGTCGACGAGTTTGTGCAGCAGATCGGACAGTCGCGCGCGTTCCTCGGCGCCGAGCCGGTCGAACATCTCGACGGCGTCGGCATCGCGGGCGGAGGCCAGCTCGGCCCGGATCCTGCGGCCCTCGTCGGTCAGCCGCACGCAGACCGCGCGCCGGTCGGCGGGATCGGGGAGCCGCTCGGTGAGACCCCGCGTCTCGAGGCGGTCGACGACCTCGGTGGCCGAGCGGGGGACGATGCGCAGTTCCTTGGCCACGACGCCGAGGCGGATCGGGTCGTCGGCGCGTCCGATGACGTCGAGGGCCCGGTACTCGTGGGGTGACAATCCCCACGGCTGGAGGAGGTCGTGCCAGCGTCGGCGCAGCGTACGCGTGGTGGTGAGGAGCAGATCGCGCAGTGCGACGGGTGAATCCGACATAGTCCTCACATTACCTCACTTGACGGTTGCCACTCAATGAGGCAACCTCAATAAGTACGAAACACGAACCACGAATCGAGGTGGCGCACATGATGCAGCCCCCACCCACACTCGGCGGCAAGCCGGGCAGCCGCGGCAGGATCGACAAGAAGGATCTCGAACAGCTCCGCGAAGCCCCGGTGAGCCTGCGCCGTATCGGCGCCCTCTTCGCGCCCTACCGGTGGAAGATCACCCTCGTCGTCGCGCTCATCATCGCCTCGTCGGTGATCTCCCTCGCGACCCCCTTCCTCGTCCGCGCCGTCATCGACGACGCCATCCCGCACCAGAACGTGAGCCTGCTGCTGTGGGCGGTCGGTGGCATGCTGGCCGTCACCGTCGCGAGCTCGCTCCTGTCCGTCGTCCAGACCTGGATCTCCACGACCGTCGGCCAGAACGTCATGCACGGTCTGCGCACCCGGGTCTTCTCCCACCTGCAGCGCCAGTCTCTGAACTTCTTCACCCGCACTCGCGGCGGCGAGATCCAGTCGCGGCTGACCAACGACATCGGTGGCATGCAGTCCGTGGTCACCAACACCGCGACCTCGCTGGCGTCCAACGTCACCACCGTCGTCGGCACGGCGATCGCCATGGCGGTCCTCAGCTGGCGACTGGCCCTGCTGTCCCTGATCGTGCTCCCGCCGGCCATCTGGCTCACGCGCCGGGTCGCGCTCATGCGCCGCGCCGTCACTGCCCGTCAGCAGCGCCGCCTCGCCGACATGCAGTCGCAGATCGACGAAGGACTGTCGGTCAGCGGCGTGCTGCTCGTCAAGACGCTGGGCACCGGCCCGGCACTGTCCGACAAGTTCGCCCGCACATCGGAGGAACTGGCCGATCTCGAGGTGCACGCGCAGTTGTCCGGCCGCTGGCGCATGGCCACGATGAACATCGTCTTCGCGGCGATCCCCGCGGTCCTCTATCTCGTCGCCGGTCTGCCGGCCACCTCGGGCGGCATGACGATCGGCACCCTGGTGGCCTTCACCGGACTGCAGGGCGCGCTGTTCCGGCCGCTGATGAGCCTGCTCGACGTCGGTGTCTCCGTCACCAGTTCGCTGGCCCTGTTCAGCCGCATCTTCGAATACCTCGACCTTCCCGTCGACATCGACGACCCGCGCGATCCGGCGCCCGTCGACCCGGCGACCGTCGCCGGCCGGGTGCGGTTCGAGAACGTGAGCTTCCGCTACGAAGGAGCGCACCGCAACGCGCTCGACGGGATCGACCTCGACGTCCCGGCGGGGGCGCAGGTTGCGCTCGTCGGTGAGACAGGCTCGGGCAAGACCACGCTCGGCTCGCTCGTCGCACGACTGTACGACCCGGTCGAGGGGCGCGTGAGCATCGACGGTGTCGACCTGCGCGACATGCGGCTCGCCGATCTCGCCGGACTGGTCGGCGTGGTCTCGCAGGAGACCTACCTCCTCCACGCGACCGTCCGGGAGAACCTGCGCTACGCGAAGCCGGACGCGACCGACGACGAGATCGAGGCCGCGGCCCGCGCCGCGCACATCCACGACCTGATCGTCTCGCTGCCGGACGGCTACGACACCGTCGTCGGCGCCCGCGGACACCGCTTCTCGGGCGGCGAGAAGCAGCGCCTGGCGATCGCACGCACGCTCCTGCGCGACCCGCGTGTCCTCGTGCTCGACGAGGCGACCAGCGCCCTCGACAACGACACCGAGCACGCCGTGCAGCAGGCCGTCGACGCCGCGCGCAGCGGACGCACGACCATCACCATCGCGCACCGGCTCTCGACCGTGCGCAACGCCGACGAGATCGTGGTCCTCGACCGGGGCCGCATCGTCGAACGCGGAACGCACGACGACCTCGTCGCCCGCGGTGGCCGCTACGCGACCCTCGCGGCCCGCGCCGAGCGAGGTGAGACCGTCCCGTCGTCGCGGAGCGAGATCAGTCCTTCAGAGTGGCCGCGAGAGCGCGCCGCAGTTCGTTCCGGCTGATCTTGCCCACTCCCGTGACCGGGAAGGCGTCGACGAACTGCACCTTGTCGGGGATCTTGTACTCGGCCAGCCCTCGCTCCCTCAGGAACTTCTTGAGCGCGAGGGCCTTCGGCACTTCACCCTCGGTGACGACGAAAGCGCAGGTGCGTTCGCCGAGATACTGGTCGGGCATCGACACCACCGCCGCGTCGAGCACGGCCGGGTGCGCGATCAGATGGTTCTCGACCTCCTCGGCTGCGATCTTCTCGCCACCGCGATTGATCTGGTCCTTCGCGCGTCCCTCGACGACGATGTAGCCGTGCTCGGTGAGCCGGACGATGTCGCCGGTGCGGTAGAAGCCGTCCGGGGTGAACGCCGTCGAATTGTGTTCCGGCGCGTTGTAGTAGCCCCGGATCGTGTACGGGCCGCGGGTGAGCAGGTGACCGGTGGTGCCCGCGGCGACGGGTTCGTCCGCGTCGTCGACGACGCGGATCTCGTCGTCGGGGCTGATCGGCCGGCCCTGGGTGGTGACGATGGTGTCCTCGTCGTCGTCGAGCCGGGTGTAGTTGACGAGACCCTCCGCCATTCCGAAGACCTGCTGCAGCGTGCAGCCGAGTTCGGGGCGAACGCGTTTGGCGGCCTCGGCCGGGAACTTCGCGCCACCGACCTGCAGTACCTCGAGCGACGACAGGTCGCGTTCGGTGCGGGCCCGCGCCGACAGCCACGCCTGCGCGAGGGGCGGGACGAGCGACGCCATCGTCACGCCCTCGCTCTCGATCAGGGCGAACGCGGTGTCGGGGCTCGGATCCGGAGCGAGGACGACGGTGCCGCCGGCGTGCAGCACACCGAGGATGCCCGGCGAGCTCATCGGGAAGTTGTGCGCGGCCGGCAGCGCGACCAGCATGCGGGTGTTCTCGTCCACTCCGCAGATCACCGCGGACTCGCGCACGGAGTACAGGTAGTCGGCGTGGGTGCGGGGGATGAGCTTCGACGTTCCGGTCGTGCCACCCGACAGTTGGAGGAAGGCAACGCTTCCGGAGTCGTTCTCCGTGATCGGAGCGGGTTCGCGGTCGCGCAACGACCCGAGCGCGGTGAACTCCTCGGCCTCACCCGCGACCACGACCGCCGGCGGATTCTCCATCTCCGAGGTGACCTGCCGGGCGAGCACGCGGTAGTCGAATCCGCCGTGTTCGGCGGCGATCACGTACGCTGCGGCGTCGCTGAACCGGCAGAAGTAGCCGATCTCCGACGCGCGGTGTGCGGGCAGGGAGAAGACGGGGAGCGCGCCGAGGCGGAAGACCGCGAAGAGCACCTCGGTGTACTCGACGATGTTCGGCAACTGCAGGACGACACGGTCGCCCTTCCGGACCCCGAGGTCGGCGAGACCGGCGGCGATGCGGGCCGAGGCGTCGTCGAGTTCGCGGTAGGTGATGTGCCGCCAGGTGCCCGTCGCGTCGTGTCCGACGACGGCGGTGCGATCGGCGAACCGGGCGGCGCGGGCCGGGAGGAACTCGCCGAAGGTCTCGCTCGTCCAGTAACCGGCTGCGCGATACCGCTCGGCGAACTCCTCGGGGTAGCGGGCGGTGTCGACGAGCGGCGTGCGCTCGAAACCGGTTGTCACGGAACGGTTCCTTTCGGGATGCGGATCGATGTCGGGTCGGTCGGGCCGGTCTGTCGGTCAGGCGCGGAGGGTGGCGCCGCCGTCGATGTACAGCGCCTGCATGGTGATGTGGCGAGCACGGTCGGACAGCAGGAACTCGATGGCCTCGGCGATGTCGGCGGGCTCGGCGATGCGGCCGAGGGGGATGCCGACCTTGAACTGCGACAGGTCACCCTCGATGGCGCTGCGGGCGCCCGCGTCGTCGTTCGGGTCCTCCCACAGCGAGCGCTGCATGGCGGTGTCGGTGGAGCCCGGGGCGACGATGTTGGCGCGGATCCCGTACTGCGCCAGTTCGAGTCCGAGGATCCGGACGATCATCGTGGAGGCGGCCTTGGACGATCCGTAGGCGCCCATGCCCATGCGCGGCACCCCGGCGGAGTTCGATCCGACGACGACGATCGAACCCGACCGCCGCTCCCGCATGGCCCGTCCGACCGAACGCAGGACCGACAGCAGGCCGGTGACGTTGACGTCGTACATGTGCTGCCAGTCCTCGGGATCGGAGTCGAGCACCGATCCCGTGGTGAAGACACCGGCGACGTGCGCGAGATGCTCGATCGGTCCGTGCTCGGATTCGATGCTCTCGACGACGTAGGCGACGGCGTCGTGGTCGCGGATGTCGACGGGGTAGGTGGGGACGGAGCCGCCGAGCAGGGCGGCGGTCTTGCGCAGTCCCTCGGCGTTGCGGTCGGCGAGTACGAGACGGTGGCCGGCACGCGCGAGGACCTCGGCGGTCGCGCGGCCGATGCCCTGCGCGGCCCCGACGACGAGCGTGACGGGGGAGGGTGCGGTATCGGTCATCGGAGTACTCCCAGTGCATCGAGGACGGTGCCGAACTTGACGGTCGTCTCGGCCAGTTCGTCGGCGGGGTCGGAGTCGGCGACGATACCGCCCCCGGCGTACGCCGTGAGCCCGACACCGTCGGCGTCGAGGACGGCGCAGCGGATGGTGACCAGCCACTCGCCGTCGCCCGCGGCGTCGCACCATCCGAGCGCACCGGCGTAGAAGCCCCGGTCGCCCTCGGTGGCGAGGATCAGATCGCGGGCCGCGGCGGTCGGCGTGCCGCAGATCGCGGGAGTGGGGTGCACTGCGAGTGCGAGATCGAGGGCCGTGACACCCGGATCGCGCAGGCGACCCTCGATGGGAGTGCCGAGATGCCACAGCTGGCGCGTGCTCGTCACGGTCGGCTGCTCGGGGATGTCGAGGTCGACGCACAACGGTTCGAGCGCGGTGCGGATCGCATCGATCACGTGTGCGTGCTCGGCGAGGTTCTTCGCAGACCCGGCGAGTTCGTCGGCTGTCGCCCGATCGATCTCGGGGTCGCGATGACGCGGTGCGGATCCGGCGAGGGGGTGGGCGGTGACCCGATCGCCGCGACGGCGCACGAGCACCTCCGGGCTCGATCCCACCAGGTGACGTCCCGTCCACGCACCGCCGGCGGCGGTGAGGTCGACGAGGAAGCCGTTGTGCAGCGGATCGTTTCGCGTGAGAGCGACGAGGAGGTCGTGTGGGGTGACGGGCCGGTCGGCGCGCAGAGCGAGTGCCCGGGCCAGGACCACCTTGAGCAGGTCGTTGTCGTCCGAGCGGAGCAGGCGCAGTACGGTCTCGACCCGATCGATGTGCTCGCCCTCCGACGGCAGTGCACCTGTGATCGTGATCGGGGGCAGGTCGGCGGCCGGAGCGTCGTAGTGCACGGGGGAGTGATGGAGTGTGTTCGGAGCGGTCAGTGCGGCCGGTCCGTCGGGTGCGAAGGGCAATGCTCCGACGATCGCGGCGGCCTGTCCGGTGCGCAGGGCGTCGGCGGCGACGGACGCGCGGTCGAAGCGTGCGCTCACGCCTTCGGCGACCACCGTGCCGTGCGGGCGGGACAGGACGAACGGGTGCGCGACGGGCCGCTCGGCCCGGTCGGTAGCGGTTGCGCCGAGGACCGGCACTTGCATTCTCGTACCTTCCGGTTGAGGAGGTCTGCTGGCAGGACCGCGCCACAGGACACACGATCACTGAGCAACATATACGGTAAGCCTAACCTTTGGTACTGTGCCCTCCGGCGCCGCAGCGCGCACATCAGCGGATTCCGTTCCCAGCCAATCGTTTCGATCGAAGGAAAGAGGATCTCCAGTGCCCCTTGCCGGCCCGGACGCCTCACGGCTCGCCCTGTCGCGCGCACAGTCGGGCGTATGGTTCGCCCAGCAACTGAACCCCGACAACCCGCTGTTCAACACCTCGGAATGTATCGAACTGCGAGGCGCGGTCGACGAGGAAGCGCTGGTCACGGCGGTTTCCGCGGCGGCCTCCGAGGCCGAGGTGCTGGTCGCCGGGTTCGAGACCCTCGCCGACGGTACAGTCGTCCAGATTCCCGGTGCGCGCACGCTCGATCTCGCCCCGACCGTCGACCTCACCTCTGCGGCGGACCCCTGGCGGGCGGCCCACGAGTGGATGGCGCGCGACCTCGAACGGCCCGTCGACCTGTCGGTGGATCCGTGCGTCCGCGCCGCGGTCCTGCGACTCGCCGACGATCACGTCCTGCTCTACCTGCGTGCCCACCACATCGTCCTCGACGCCTTCGGGTTCTCGCTGTTCAACCGGCGCATCGCCGAGCGCTACACCGCCGCTGTGGCCGGCACGGAAGTTGCTGCCGCACGGTTCGATTCGGTCGAAAAGCTGATACGGGAGGAATCGGACTATCGCGACTCGGCCGACTTCGACGCCGACCGTGACTTCTGGAGCGCGTACCTCGACGGCGTGGACGAAGCGGTCGCCCTCCGGCCCGGCCCGGGTGGCATCGCACGACGCTCCCGTGGCGCGCGCTTCACCCTCGACGCCGACCGCCAGCGCGGTCTGGTGGCCCTGGGCAAGGAGGTCGGTGCGAGCTGGGGCGACGCGGTCACCGCGCTCGTCGCCGCCTACCTGCGCGGAGCGACCGGCCGCGAGGACCTCACACTCGGTTTCCCCGTCATGAACCGGCTCGGCAGCGCCGCACTGCGGGTGCCGATCACCGCGGTCAATGTCGTTCCGCTGCGCCTGAATCCGACCGCCTCGGCCACGCTCGTCGATCTCGTAGCTCAGGTTCGCGACGGAGTGGCGCTGTGCCGCAGCCACTATCGTTACCGCACCGAGGACATCCAGCGCGACCTGCGACTACCCACCGGATCCCGCGGCGTCATCGGCCCGTCGGTCAACGTCAAGCCGTTCGGCGACTCGCTCCGGTTCGGCGACATGCGTGCGGCCGTGCACTCGGTGGCCCGAGGACCCCTGCAGGACTTCATGGTCACCGTGCGGCCGCTCGACGGCAGTGCCGGACTCGAGGTGTTCGTCGACGTCGACGCCGACGTCTACAGCGAGGCGGATCTGACGATCCACACCGAGCGACTGGAGATGCTGTTCGGCTCGGTGGCAGAGCGGGGTCTGCACACCCCGCTCGCGCAGGTGTCCGTCCTGACCGCCGACGAGCGACGGACGATCCTCGACGACTGGAGCCACAGCCCGGACATCCCGTTCGACCCCGACCTGACCCTCGTCGACCTGCTGCGAGAGAGGATCGAGGCGGCCCCCGACGCACCGGCCGCGGCGGACACCCATGTGACGCTCACCTACGCACAGTTCGGCGCCCGGGTGCACCGTCTGGCCCGCCACCTCGCCTCGAGCTTCGATCTCGACCGGCCGCACGCGCGGGTCGCGCTCGCGCTGCCCCGCACCGTCGACGCGCTGATCGCCATCCACGCCGTCCTCGAGACCGGCGCCGCCTACGTCCCGCTCGACGTCGACCAGCCCCTCGAACGCCTCGCCCACATCCTCGGCTCCACCGACCCCGTCTGCGTCCTCACCACCCGCACGACCGACGACCGGGTCGCCGAGGTGACGGGGGCGCCGCAGCGTGTCGTGCTCGAGGATCTCGACCTCGACGCCGTGTCCGACGCTCCGCTCGACGACGCGGAACGCGGTCCGCTGACACCCGACTCGATCGCCTACGTGATCCACACGTCCGGCTCCACCGGCAGACCGAAGGGCGTCGTCGTACCCCACCGCGGGCTGGTCAACCTGTTCCACAGCCACCGCGCCCAGGTGTTCACCCGCGCCGCCCGAGAGGCCGGCCGCAAATCCGTCCGCCTCGGACTGGCCTGGTCGCTCGCGTTCGACGCGTCGTGGCAGCCGCTGCTGTGGATGCTCGCCGGGCACACCGTCGACATCGTCGACGAGGCGACCCAGCGCGACCCGGCGGCACTCGCACGCCGCGCCCTCGACGAGGGATGGGATTTCGTCGAGTTCTCACCGAGCCAGCTCGAGCAGTTCGTCGACGACGGCCTGTTCCCGGACGGCACCGTGCCCACCCTCGGTTTCGGCGGCGACGCCGTCTCCGAGCGGTTGTGGAGCCGCCTGCGCGAACGCCGGGGTGCGGCCTTCAACTTCTACGGCCCCACCGAGTGCAGCGTCGACGTCCTCGTCGCGGAGGTCGCCGACGCCGAGACACCGGTCGTCGGCCGCCCCGTCGCGAACCTGCGCGTCCACGTCCTCGACGCGGGACTCGCCCCCGTGCCGGCCGGAACCGAGGGCGAGCTGTACGTGGCCGGACCGGGCGTGGTCCGGGGATATCTCGACGCACCCGCCCTCACCGCCACGAGGTTCGTCGCGAATCCGTACTCGGAGGACTCCTCCGGTCCGTACGCCCGCCTGTACCGCACCGGCGATCTCGTGCAGTGGACCGAGGACGGCCGGCTCGTCTACCGCGGCCGGGTCGACAACCAGGTCAAGGTCCGGGGATTCCGCATCGAACTCGGTGAGGTCGACGCCGCCCTGCTGCGCATCCCCGGCGTGTCCCGCGCCGCGACCGTGGTGCGCACCGATCCTTCCGGCACCGCGCAACTCGTCGGTTATCTCGTCGGTCAGGACGTGCCCGAACCGGTCGAGGCCCGCCGTCTCGTCGCCGAGTTCCTGCCCGGATACATGGTTCCCGCGGCCCTCGTCGTCCTCGACGAGATGCCGTTGACCTCCAACGGCAAGCTCGACCGCAAGGCGCTGCCCGAACCGGACTTCTCGTCGATGGTCTCGTCCCGCGTCGCGGAGACCGAGACCGAACGGGCACTGTGCCGCATCTACGCCGAGATCCTGGGGCTCGACACGGTGGGCGCCGACGACGACTTCTTCGCCCTCGGCGGGCACTCGCTCAGCGCCGCGAAGCTGCTCGCCCGGATCCGCGACGAGCTCGGTGTGGAGCTGCCGATCCGTACGGTCTTCGACCATCCGCAGGTCGTCGCGCTCGCCGTCCACTGCAGCAACGGTGCGGACACCGCCCCGGACCGGCCTGTGCTCGTCCCGCGCGGTGGGACCGATCCTGCACCCCAGTCCCTTGCTCCACTGTCGTATGCGCAGCAGCGGCTGTGGTTCATGTACCGCATGGAAGGGCCCAGCCCTACCTACAACGTCCCCATCACCGTCGACCTGCACGGACCCGTCGATCCGGATGCTTTGCGGCACGCGGTCTCCGACGTGCTCGCACGCCACGAGAGCCTGCGCACCGTCCTCGTCGACCGCGACGGCGTGGGGATGCAGCACGTGCGCGGAACAGAAGAGATCGCAGTTCCTTTCGCGGTCGAGGCCGTCGACCGCGACGCGCTCACCGGCCGCCTGCACTCCGAGGCCCGGCACGCGTTCGATCTCGAACGCGAGATCCCGCTGCGGATCCGGTTGTTCACGATCGCGCCCGACGAGCACGTGATGCTCGTGCTCGCCCACCACATCGCGAGCGACGAACTGTCCACGCCGCTGCTGCTGCGCGATCTCGGCAGCTTCTACTCCGCGCACGTACGCGGCGACTCCCACGAGCCGGCACCGCTGCCCGTGCAGTACGCCGACTACGCGATCTGGCAACGGGAACTTCTCGGCGACCAGGGCGACGAGAACTCGCTCGCTGCACGACAACTCGCGTTCTGGCGCGAGGAGCTCGAGGGCCTCCCGGCCGAACTCGACCTCCCCGTCGACCGTCCGCGCCCGGCCGTGGCCTCCTACGCGGGTGGCGGTGTCGAGCACCGGGTCCCGGCCGGCCGCGCGGCGACGATCCGGGAGGCCGCCCGCACGACCGGCACGACGATGTTCATGATGGTGCACGCGGCGGTCGCGGTCGCACTGTCGCACAGCGGCGCGGGAGAGGACATCCCGCTCGGCTCGCCCACCGCGGGACGGTCCGCCCCCGAGCTCGACGATCTCGTCGGCTTCTTCGTCAACATGGTGGTGCTGCGCACCGACCTCTCGGGCGACCCCACGGTGCGCGAGCTGCTCGCCCGGATCAAGGACACCGACGTCGCGGCATACTCGCACCAGGAGGTCCCGTTCGACCGCGTCGTGGAGACGCTCGAGCCCGAGCGCAGCGCCGCCCGGCACCCGCTGTTCCAGGTGATGGTGCAGTACCAGAGCCCGCCCGCGATCACGGGATTCGACGAGCTGACGCCGACACCCTCGTTCGTCGCGAACGACACCGCGATGTTCGACCTCACCTTCGACGTCATCGAGGAATCCGGCGGCGGTCTGTGCGTGCGCGTCGAGTACGCCCGCGACCTGTTCGACGAGTCGTCCGCCGAGGCCTTCGCCGCGCGGGTCGAGCGGGCGTTCGCTGCCGTGTGCGCCGATCCGGACGCGAGACTCTCGCAGCTCGATCTGCTCACCGCCGCCGAGCGAGAGGTGCTGCGTGCCGGTGATGCCACCGCGCTCCCGGATCCGTCCGGCCCGCGTAACCTGCCCGCACTGTTCACCCGCTCCGTGGAGCGCTACGGCGACGAGACCGCGCTGGTCACGCCGTCGAGCCGCCTGACCTTCCGCGACCTCGACGCCTGGTCCGACCGGATCGCCCGTCACCTCGTCGCCGACGGGATCGGTCCCGAAGACATCGTGGGACTGAGTCTTCCGCGGGAATCCGTGCTGGTCGCGGCGATCCTCGGCGTGTGGAAGTCGGGAGCGGCGTATCTGGTGCTCGACCAGGAACAGCCGGTGGAGCGGAACGAGTACATGCTCCGCGACGCCGGTGTGGGTGTCGTACTCGATGCCGACGCGGTCGGATCGATCACCGATCACCGCCCGGACGTGCACCTGCCGGTCGTGCATCCGGACACCACCGCCTATCTCGTCTACACCTCCGGATCCACCGGCACCCCGAAGGGCGTGGTGGTGCCGCACCGCGGTGTCGTGAACCTGTGGGAGACGGTGCGCACCCGTACCGTCGGCGATCCCGCGACGCGCCGCCGCACCGTGCTGCTGAGCTACACCTTCGCGTTCGACTCGTCCGTCGAGCCTCTCCTCGCGATGCTGGGCGGCCACACCGTGCACGTGCTCGCCGAGGACCTCATGGCCGATGCCGAGGGCATCGTCCGGTACGTCCGGGAACACCGCATCGACGCGCTCGACTGCGGTCCGGTGCTCGCCGGTCGACTGCTCGCCGAGGGACTCCTCGACCCCGCCGCACCGCATCGTCCCGAGTCGATGGTGCTCGGCGGCGAAGCGGTACCCGGTGACCTGTGGACGCAGCTCGCCGCGGAAACCGATGTGCGTGTGAGCAACATGTACGGTCCGACGGAATGCACCGTCGACGCGACCGGCGTCGTACTCACCCCGGGAAGCATCCCGAACATCGGAACCCCGATCCACGGCGGCCGGGTGTACGTCCTCGACGCGTACCTGCGGCAGGTGCCCCCGGGCGTGCCCGGCGAACTGTATGTCGGTGGTCCGCACGTCACTCGCGGTTATCTCGGCCGGAGCGCGCAGACCGCGGGACGGTTCGTGGCCGACCCCTTCGACGCCGACGGCGAGCGTCTGTACCGCACCGGCGATCTGGTGCGCTGGAGGGTCTCCCGGACCGACGGCCCGGTGCTCGACTATCTCGGCCGGACCGACGACCAGGTGAAGATCCGCGGCTTCCGCATCGAACTCGGCGAGATCGAGACCGTGCTCGGCGGCCATCCCGCGGTGAGTGCCGTGGCGGTCGTGGTCCGCGAGGACGAACCGGGCCGCAAACGGCTCGTCGCCTATGCGGCCGGAACGGCGGACCCCGACACCCTCCGGATGTACGTCGCCGACCGGCTGCCCGACCACATGGTTCCCGCCGTCACGGTCGTGCTCGACGAACTGCCGGTCACCCGCAACGGAAAGATCGACCGCAGAGCGCTTCCCGAGCCGGTCTTCACCCCGGCCACCGAGAGTCGCCTGCCGGCGGACGAACTCGAACAGCGCCTGTGCGAGCTGACGGCGGGGGTGCTCGGACTCGACGCCGTGGGCCCCGACGACGACTTCTTCGCTCTCGGTGGCGATTCGATCGTCTCCATCCAGTTGGTGTCCGCGGCGCGCGCCACCGGGATCCGGTTCACTGCACGACACGTCTTCGAACACCGCAGTCCGGCGGGACTCGCCCGCGTCGCAGAGATCGAGGACGGACCCGGGACGGTCGACGTCGAGGCGGCACTCGGGGAGGTCCCGGCAACCCCGATCGTCCACGACATGCTCGACCGCGGTGGACCGTACGCCCGCTACGCGCAGTCGCGGCTGCTCCTCGCGCCCGCAGGACTGACGCTCGAGCGGCTGACCGACGGCGTCCAGGCGCTGCTCGACACGCACGACGCCCTGCGGGCCGTCTTCGATCCGCAGGCACGCACGTTCGACGTCCGCCCGGTCGGTTCCGTCGATGCCGGGGATGTCGTGACCCGCGTGGATATCTCGAACTCGACCGACCTGCAGGAGGTGATCGTCGCCGCGACCGGGACCGCCTACGCCGAACTCGATCCCACCGCCGGCGCGCTCGTGCGCGTGATCTTCTTCGACGCCGGTCCCGACGCGCCGGGGCGGGTGTTCGTCGCGGTGCACCACCTCGTCGTCGACGGTGTGTCGTGGCGGATCCTGGTGCCCGACCTCGCCGGTGCGGTCGACGGTGTCGCCCCGGTCCGCGCAGGTACGTCGCTGCGCCGCTGGGCGCGGGGACTGCTCGACGGGGTGCCGGCGCGCAGATCAGAACTGTCGCTGTGGCGGCGGATCCTTGCCCCGGCGGGACGCGTGCGTCTGGCGTCCGGGGATCCGGATCCCGTGCGGCACACCATGGCGGACACCGCGAAGGTGCAGGTCGAAGTTCCGTCCGAACTCACCGATGCGCTGCTCACCACCGTGCCCGAGCGGTTCCACGCCGGCGTCGAGGACGTCCTGCTCACGGCTCTGGCGTTGGCGTCCGCGCGGGTGTGCGGCGACGGGGCGGTCGCGGTCGACCTCGAAGGACACGGCCGGGAGGAACAGGCCGTTCCGGGGGCGGATCTGTCGCGCACGGTGGGCTGGTTCACCACGCTCTATCCGGTGCGCCTCGACGTCGGAGGACTCGACGTCGCCGACGCGTACGCCGGGGGCGCGAGCGCGGGCGACGCGCTGAAACGCGTGAAGGAGCAATTGCGGGAGATCCCGGACAGCGGAATCGGATTCGGGATGTTGCGACATCTCGACCCGGTGGGTGCCCCGGAACTCGCGAGCGTCGGTGCCGTGGACATCGGATTCAACTACCTCGGCCGGTTCACGCTGGGTGAGACCGAGGGGCAGGCATGGGCCGGTGCCCCGGAGAGTTCGGCGCTCGGCGGTGCCACCGAAGCCGACATGCCCGTGGCACACGCCGTCGAGATCGGTGTGCTCACCGACGATTCCGGAGCCGATCCGATGCTGCGCGGAATGTTCGGGTACAGCCCCGATCTCGTTCCTGCGGAGACGGTGTCGGCGTTGGCCGACGAGTGGGTCGCGGCGCTGCGTGCGCTCGCCGGGCACGCGTCGGACGAGGACGCGGGCGGGTTCACACCGTCCGACCTCACGCTCGACGACCTCGACCAGTCGGAGATCGACGATTTCGCGCTCGAATTCGGCTGAGGGTGGAGCGCTTGGCGGGGCGGTCTCTTTCGGTTAGCCTAACCAATCGTGACCGGGGCAACGCGCCCCGGCGAGAGACTCTGGGAGTACAACGATGCGCGTTCTGGAACGCAAGCGCGCGCGGGGCGCCGCGGCGCTCGGCGCGGCAGCTCTGCTGGCCGTCGGACTTGTGGGATGTTCGAGCGACGGCGACAGCAGCAGCGCGGAGAGCGGCACCGACTCCGCCGCGACGCGCACCTTCGAAGCGCAGAACGGCAGCATCGAGACCCCGGCCGACCCGCAGCGGATCGTGTCCTGCGGCTACGCGACCCTCCCGCTCATCCAGGCCGGCGCGAATCTGGCCGCCGTGTGCGAGTGGAGCCGCGAGCTCGACAACATGGACGAGGAAACCCTCGCCGCCTACGAGGCGCTGCCGAAGGTCGCTCCCGACGGTGCCGTCTCGGAACTCAACTACGAGGCCGTCACCGCCGCAGATCCCGACCTCATCATCATGGGCGTCCCGGCCCGCGTGCAGGAGCAGGTCGACGTGGCCAAGCTCGAGGCGCTCGCCCCGGTGGTCTTCGTCGGACTCACGGTTCCGGGCGAGTGGCGTGAACTCGGTGAGCAGTACGCCGATGCCGCGAACGTCAGCGACTCCTACGGGGAGTTCAAGGAGGAGTACGAGACTCGCGCCGCCGAGATCGCCGACAAGTACGCCGGCTCGCTCGGGGGCCTGAAGTTCGCCGGCGTCTGCGGTGTGTGCGGTACCGAGCCCGGTGAGTTCTCCCGCGAGTACGCCTCGTCGTACACCACCAACCTGTTCGACGATCTCGGACTCGACTTCTACGGTGAGCCGACCGATCCCGAAGAGGTTCACTCCGAGTACCTGTCGGTCGAGCAGCTGCCCGAGAACCTCGGCGAGGCCGACGTGATCGTCTACGGTGTCAAGGCCGACGGTTCGCTGCCGCCCGAGCTGGAGGAACTGTTCGCCTCCCCGCTGTGGCAGGATCTGCCCGCCGTGAAGGCCGGCAACCTCGTCGCCGTCAAGCACTCCAGTGCGGCGACCTACGAAACTGCACTGCTGGCACTCGATTCCATCGATGCCGAGCTGGAGAAGCTTCCGGCCAACCAGAGCCAGGAGTAGGCGCTGCTGCGGGCCCGCCCCGCACCACCGACCGAACGGCCCCCGACGTCCCCGACGCGGGGGCCGTTCGGCGTCCGTGCCCGAAATGACCGTCCATACCGAAAGCGACAGATGACCCGTTCCACTGCGCTCGAAGACATCGTCCCGCTCTCGCCGCTGCAGCAGGGCCTGCTCTACCTGAGCACCGTTGCGGCGCCGACCGGCTCGACATCCGACGACACGGGTGCGACCGACCCCGACGCCTACACGGTGCAATCGGTGGTGCGGCTCTCGGGCGCGGTCGACGAGGGGCGGATGGCGGCCTCCGCCCAGGCGCTGCTCGACCGTCATCCGGCGCTGCGCACGTGCTTCCGTCCCCGTAAGGACGGCCGTACGGCGGGTCTCGTCGTGTCGGGAGTGGAGAATCTCTGGCGCAGCGAGGATCTGTCCGATCTCGAGCGCGCCGAGGCGGAACAGCGGCTCGCGAGGATCGTCGAGGACGACCTGCACCGATGGTTCGACCTCACGCAGCCGCCTCTCGTGCGCTGGACCTTCGTGCGGTTCGGCGCCGACGAGGTGCGCCTGCTGCTCACCGCCCACCACATCGTCGTCGACGGCTGGTCGTCCCCGATCCTGGTACGCGAGCTGCTCGAGATCTACGCTGCCGGGGGATCGGCGTCGGGTCTGCCGTCCGTACGCCCCTACCGCGACTACCTCGCATGGCTCGGGCGCCAGGACCACGAGGTCGCCCGGTCGCTGTGGCGCGAGGCGCTCGACGGTGTGACCGAGCCGTCGCTCGTGGCGCCGCCGGGTGCGACCCGTTCGTCGGAACGCTGCGCCGAACTCGAGGTACCGGTTCCCGATGGACTCGGAGCACAGCTCGCGGAGCTCACCCGCGCGAGCGGGGTCACCCTCAACACGGTGTTGCAGACCGCGTGGGCGATGCTCCTGTCCGGTCTGCTCGGCCGCGGCGACATCGTCTTCGGCGCGACGGTCTCCGGTCGCCCGCCGGAACTCGTCGGCGTGGAATCGATGGTCGGCCTGTTCATCAACACCGTCCCGGTGCGGGTGCGGCTCGATCCCGCCGCGACCGTCGCCGAGCTGCTGCGACGCGTGCAGCTCGAACAGTCGCGCACCGTCGACCACCAGTATCTGGGCCTGTCCGACGTGCAGCGCGCCGTCGGGATCGGCGAACTGTTCGACACCCTCACCGTGTTCGAGAGCTATCCCGTCGACCGCGACGCCCTCGAGCGAGCGCAGCGCGCCGGGGGAGTGACGATCACCGGTGTCGACGGACGCGACGCCACCAACTATCCGCTGGTCCTCACGGCCGGCATGTCCGACCGGCTCGTCGTCAAGCTCGACCACCGCCCGTCGCTGATCGACTCGGACGAGGCCGCCGCTCTGGGCGCCCGCCTCGTCGCGATCCTCGGGGCCCTGTGTGCCCGGCCCGACGCGCCTGTCGCCGACCTCGACGTCCTGCCGGCCTCGGAACGGGAACGTGTACTCGGAACCTGGTCCACCGCACCCGCGGCACCGTCGAGCGGCACCGTCGCCGACCTGCTCGCGCGCCGGTTCACCACCGGCGCCGACCGCCCCGCAGTAGTGTGCGGTGAGCAGGAATCGTCGTTCGGTGAGCTCGGAGCGGCCTCGGCGCGACTCGCGAGGCTGCTCGTCGACCGCGGGGTGCGACCCGACGACCGGGTCGGTCTCGCGCTTCCCCGGACCGGCGCCATGGTCGACGCGATCATCGCCGTCCTCACCGCCGGAGGCGCCTACCTGCCGCTCGACCCGTCCTATCCCGCCGACCGGTTGAAGCACATGATCACCGACGCGGTACCGCGTCTGGTGATCACCACCGAGACCGTGCGCGCGGGTCTCGGCGACGTGCTCGACGGGGCCGACGTGCTGGTCCTCGACGACCCGGACGTCGAGTCCGCACTGTCGGCGCTGTCGTCCGCTCCGCTCACGGATGCGGACCGGCGCGCTCCGCTCCGTCCCGGCCATCTGGCCTACGTCGTCTACACCTCCGGTTCCACGGGGCTGCCGAAGGGCGTGGCCGTCACGCACGCCAACCTCGCCGACCTGCACGCCGCACAGGCCGCCGGGCCCATGCAGGCCGCCGGTCGTGCGCCGCGTGACGGGCAGTGGCACGTCCTGCTCACCTACCCGTTCGCCTTCGACTCGGCCGTCGCCGCGCTCACCTGGCTCTTCGAAGGCCATGTGCTGCACGTGCTTCCCGATCAGTACCGCGCCGACGTCGACCACATCGTCGACTACGTGCGCACCCACGGCATCGACTACGTCGACACCGTGCCTGTGCTCATGAACCGCCTGCTCGACGCCGGTCTCCTCGAACCCGGCGGGCACGTCCCCGCGACCGTCACGGTGGGCGGCGAAGCGGTGAGTGCCGCGTTGTGGCAGCGCCTCGCCGCGAGCGACGTGGTGGCGACGAACTGCTACGGACCCACCGAGTGCACCGTCGACGCGACCTGTGCGCGCATCGCGGGGGAGACCGTGACGATCGGCGGTCCCACCCCGGGGACGAGCGTGCGGGTCCTGGACCACTGGCTGCGTCCCGTGCCCACGGGAGTGGCCGGTGAGTTGTACGTTGCCGGAAACGGCGTCACCCGAGGCTATCTCGGCCGGCACGGCCTGACCGCGACGCGTTTCGTCGCCGATCCGCACGGGCCGGCGGGTGCCCGCATGTACCGCACCGGCGACGTCGTGCGGTGGACGGACGACGGCACACTCGAATACGTCGGGCGCGACGACGACCAGGTCAAGATCCGAGGATTCCGAGTGGAACCCGGCGAGATCGAGACCGCGCTCACCGCGCATCCGGCCGTGCGGAACGCCGTGGTGGTCCCGCACACCGACGATCGGGGGACCACCCGCCTCGTCGGGTACATCGTCGGTGACGGACCCGATACCGCCGAGGTGCGGGCCGTGCTCGCCGGCCGGCTGCCGGACTACATGGTGCCGGCCGTGCTCGTCGCTCTTCCCGTCCTTCCACTGACGGCCAACGGCAAGGTCGACCGGAAGGCGTTGCCCGAACCCGACTTCTCGTCGCTGGCGGGTGCCGGTGAACCGCGCACCGAGACCGAGCGTACGCTGTGCGCCACCGTCGGCGACGTTCTCGGCCTCGACCGCGTCGGGGTGCACGACGACTTCTTCGCCCTCGGAGGCGATTCGATCGTCTCCATCCAGCTGGTGTCGCGGTTGCGTGCGGCCGGGCTGCGCGTGACGGCCCGTCAGGTCTTCGAACTGCGTACCGCCGCCGCGCTCGCCGCAGCGTGCGAGGCACCCGCCGAGGAGCCCCGGCGAGCCCGGACGGCGGCGACCGGCCCGGTGCTCGTCACGCCGATCGTGCACGAATCCCTTGCGTCCGGATCGTTCGACTCGCTGCGCCGGTTCACCCAGTCGCGGGTGCTCGTCGCCCCCGTGGGTCTGCGGGAGGCGGATCTCGTCGCGGGTGTGCGGGCGCTGCTCGCGGCTCACCCGATGCTGCGGTCGCGGTTCACCGTCGGCGACTCCGGACCGTCGTGGATCGTGCCCGAGGACCTTCCGGAGGCCGCGACGCTCGTCCGGCGAGTGGATGTCGCGACCACGGACCAGGTCTCGTGGAACGACGTCATCGCCGAGGCGTCGGCGGAGGCCGTCGACTGCCTCGACCCCGAGGCCGGGGTCATGCTCCGCGTGGTCTTCCTCGACCCGGGACCGCAGCGGGCCGGGCGCATCGTCGTCGTCGCGCACCATCTCGTCGTCGACGGCGTGTCGTGGCGGATCCTGGTGCCCGACCTCGCCGGTGCCGTCGACGCAACCACCCGCGGGGAGACCCCCGCGCCGGAGGACACCGGGACGTCCTTCCGGGAATGGGCGGAAGCGCTCGTCGAGGCCGCCTCGTCCGAGCGGATCACCGGATCGTGGCCGATCCGGGAATCCGCCCTCGCCGTCGAGGGGGCGCCCGCGGTGGGAAGCCGCCTCCTGGACCCGCAGCGCGACATCGTGTCGACCTCGGCGTCCGTCGAGATCGACGTGCCGATCGACGTCACCGAACGCATCCTCACCACGGTGCCGTCCGCCTTCGGTATCGGCACCGGAGATGTGCTGCTCGCGGCCCTCGCCCTCGCCGTCACCGACGTCTGCGGCGGATCCGCCCTGCGAGTGCATCTCGAGGGTCACGGCCGCGAAGAACAGGTCGTGCCCGGCGCCGACCTGTCGCGCACCGTCGGATGGTTCACCTCCCTGTACCCCGTGACGGTCGAACTCGGTAGAGACCGTGCGCTCGACGGCGGTGATCCGCTCCGGGCCGTCGCCCACGCGACCGAGTCGCTGAAGCGGATCCCCGACAACGGGATCGGCTTCGGTCTGTTGCGCTTCCTCGGTGACGACCGCGACCGCTTCGCGGGCTACCGGGCCCCGGAGGTGATGTTCAACTACCTCGGCCGGATGACCCTCGGCGACACCGCCGACTCCGCGTGGTCGGCCGCACCGGAGGTGGCCGCGCTCGGTGGTTCCGTCGACCCGGCCATGCCGCTCGACCACGTCCTCGACGTCAACGCGATCACGGAGGACGGACCGGACGGACCCGCGCTGTCGGCGGTGTTCACCTATGCGACCGGTGCGCTCGACGCCGATCGGGCCCGTCGGATCGGGCAGCGCTGGCTCGCGGCACTGCGCCTCCTCACCGACGCGGTCGCCAGCGGTGCCGAGGGCGCCCCCGTGCCGTCGATGCTCACCGCGTCCGGGCTGTCCGTCGACGAGGTGCTCGCGCTGCACGCCGAGGATCCGGACGGCATCGAGGACGTCGTGCCGCTGACACCCCTGCAGCGCGGCATGTACTTCCTGGCCGGACTGGACGAGCCGTCGGGCTCGGGCAGTGTCGCCGAGGGTGTCGATGTCTACACGATGCAGACCGACCTCGCCCTCGACGGTCGCGTCGACGCCGATACGATGCAGCGCTCGGTGCGTGCACTCGTCGATCGGCACGCCGTGCTGCGCACCGGATATCGACTCGGCGCAGCGGGTGAACCGATCGGCGTCGTCCGTCGTACCGCCGAACCGCACTGGGAGGTCGTCGATCTCGGGGACGTCGAGCCCGGCGAACTCGACACGCGGGTGGCGGAACTGCTCGCCGCCGACCGCGCCCGCAGGTTCGATCTCGCGGCCGCACCGCTGGTGCGCTTCACGCTGGTGGTCGCGGGACCGTCGCGGGCGCGACTGCTGTTCACGATGCACCATCTCGTCTCCGACGGCTGGTCCACCCCGCTGCTCGTGCAGGAACTCCTGCAGATCTACGCCGCCGGCGGATCCGCCGCCGGACTCGCGCCGGTCGCGCCGTTCTCGGACTACCTCGACTGGCTCGGCGAACAGGACGTCGCGGCCGGTGTCGAGGTGTGGCGCGAGTTGCTCGACGGTGTGGACGAACCCACCCTCGTCGCGCCGTCCGGCACGGCGCTGCGACCGGAGTTCCCCGCCGAACTGACGGTCGCCGTGCCGGACGGACTGTCGCGGCGACTCGTCGAGGCGAGCCGCGCACACGGCGTCACGGTCAACGGACTCGTCCGGACCGCCTGGGGTCTTCTCGTCGGATCGCTCACCGGTAGAACCGATGTCGTCTTCGGTGCGATCGTCTCCGGGCGCGTCCCCGACGTGCCGGGCGTGGAATCGATGATCGGCCTGTTCATCAACACCGTCCCGGTGCGCGTCCGCACGCAGGCGGAGGAGTCGATCACCGATCTCGTCACGCGCACGCACGCCACACAGAACCGTGTGATGGACCACCAGTACGTGGGTCTCGCCGACATCCAGCGTGCCGTCGGGATCGGCGAACTGTTCGACACCCTGCTCGTCTTCGAGAACTATCCCGTCGACCGCGACGCCCTCGACGCGGCGCAGCGGGACGGTGGCGTGCGGGTCGGCTCCGTCGGAGGCTCGGACGCGACGAACTTCCCGCTCGTGCTGGTCGCGGGACTGGAGGACGAACTGCATCTCGGCCTCGAATACCGGACCGATCTGTTCACCGAGGACGACGCCACCGTGCTGGGAGAGAGGCTCGTCCGCATCCTCGATCAGCTCGTCACCGAGAAGCCCGGCACCGTGGCGCAACTCGATGTGCTCACGGCCGCCGAACGCGCCGGTCTGCGCAGCGAGTGGTCGACGACCCCCGCGGCACCGTCGAGCGGAGCGGCGACCGTCGCCGATCTCCTGGCACGGCAGATCGCACGTACCCCGCACGCACCCGCGGTGGTCGCCGACGGCACGACACTGTCGTTCGCGGAACTGGGCCGGCGATCCGCGCGACTCGCGCGGCTTCTCGTCGACGCCGGAGTCGGGCCGGAGACGGTCGTGGGGCTCGCGTTGCCGCGGTCCGAGCACATGGTCGTCGCGATCGCGGCGGCGATCTCGTCGGGTGGCGTGTACGTACCGATGGATCCGTCCTATCCACAGGATCGACTGGCGCACATGGTGTCCGATTCGCGTCCGCAGGTGATCGTCACGGTCGCCTCGGTTCTGGACGGCATCGCACCCGTCGCCGGTGACACGCGGATCGTGGTGCTCGACGATCCCGACCTGCAGCTCGACAGATTCTCCACCGCCCCACTGACGGACGCCGACCGGCGCGGTGCGCTGCGCCCGCACAACGGCGTGTACGTCATCTACACGTCCGGTTCGACGGGGCTGCCGAAAGGTGTCGCGATCACGCACGCGAACCTGCTCAACCTGTTCGAGAGCCACCGCGCGGATCTCTACGTCCCGACCGTCGCGGCCGCCGGACGCGACTCCGTCGGCGTCGGGCACGCATGGTCGTTCGGTTTCGACGCCTCGTGGCAGCCGACCCTGTGGTTGCTCGACGGACACACGGTGCACGTCTTCGACGAGGACACCATGCGTGATCCCGAACGGATGGTCGCGTACACGCTCGAACACGAACTCGACTTCCTCGAGGTCACCCCGTCCTTCCTCGACCGCATGCTCGCGGCGGGACTGTACGAGAGCGGACACCGCCCCGCCTCCGTCGGATTCGGTGGCGAGGCCGTCAATCCGGCGTCGTGGCAGCGACTGCGGGGGGTCACGGACGGGCGGGCCTTCAACCTCTACGGCCCCACCGAATGCACCGTGGACTCACTCATCGGAGCCGTCACGGACGCCGACACACCGTGCCTCGGCCGGGCCGTGCACGGCGCCGGCGCCTACGTCCTCGACGCGATGCTCCGGCCCGTCCCGATGGGCGTGGTCGGCGAACTGTACGTCTCCGGTGCCGGCGTTGCCCGCGGATATCTCGGCCGGCCCGACCTCACGACGGTCCGGTTCGTGCCGAATCCTTTCGCCGACGACGGCAGTCGCATGTACCGCACCGGCGACCTCGTCCGGCGGGTCCGCGGTGCCGACGGCCGGCCCGTGCTCGAATTCCTCGGGCGCGGCGACGACCAGGTCAAGATCCGCGGCTTCCGGGTCGAACTCGGCGAGGTGGAGGCCGCGCTGACCGCGGTGCGTGGCGTGCGGGACGCGGTCGTGAACGCGCACACCGACACTCGTGGAGTGACGCGTCTGGTCGGCTACGTGACCCCGGACGGCGACGTCGATCCGGCGGTCGTTCGTGCCACCGTCGCCGAGCGCCTGCCCGACTACATGATGCCCGCCGTGGTGCTCGTGCTCGACACCTTCCCCGTCACCGCCAACGGCAAGGTCGACCGGAAGGCGCTGCCCGAACCGGACTTCTCGTCGCTGGTCGGCACCAGTGCACCGCGCACCGACACCGAACGGGTCCTGGCCGGACTCGTCGCGGACGTGCTCGGACTCGAACGGGTGGGCATCGACGACGACTTCTTCTCCCTCGGCGGCGACTCGATCGTCTCGATCCAGCTCGTGTCGAAGGTCCGGGCAGAAGGGCTGTGGATCACGACCCGTCAGGTGATCGAACTGCGCACCGTCGAGTCACTCGCGGCTGCGATCGACAGCGACAGCGGACAGAACCGTCCGGCAGCCGTCGGCGACGCCACGGGTGAGGTGACCGTCACGCCGATCGTGTGGGACACCCTCGAACAGTGGACCGGTCTGTCCCGGTTCTCGCAGGTGCGACTGCTCGTCGCGCCGGTCGGGCTCGCGCTCGACACGCTGCGGACCGCGGTCGAGGCGCTCGTGGCCGCCCACCCGATGCTGCGCTCGACCTTCCGGGTCGACGACGAAGGCCGACCGTCGTGGACGGTCCCCGTCACCGTTCCCGACCTCACCACTTCCGTGCGGCGCGTCGACGCCACCGGCCGGGACTGGGACGAGTTGTTCGACGAGGAACGCGAGAACGCCTACGCCGCACTCGATCCCGAGAACGGAGTTATGGTGCAGGTCGTGTGGTTCGACTTCGGGCCGCAGCAGGCCGGACGCGTCCTGATCGTCGTGAACCACCTCGTGGTGGACGGCGTGTCGTGGCGGATCCTCGTCCCCGACCTCGCCGACGCCGTCGAACAGGCCGAGCGTGGAGAGCCGGTGACCCTGTCGTCGAGCGGCACACCCTTCCGGGTGTGGGCGGACGAACTCGCGAAGGCCGCCCGCTCGGAGCGGATCACCGCGTCGTGGTCGGCCTGGCAGCGCGCCGTCGACGCCGACGAACCGATGCTCGGTTCGCGCCCACTCGACCCGGCACGCGACACCGTCTTCTCGACCCGGTCGACCCGCGTGCACCTGCCCGTCGACGTCACCGAACGGGTCCTGGCCGCGGACGTCGTCGACGACATCCTGCTCTCGGCCCTCGCCGTCGCGGTGGCGTCGGTTCGGGGCGGCGACCAGGTCCGTATCGACCTCGAGGGACACGGCCGCGAGGAGCAGGTGGTCCCCGGTGCCGACCTCTCGCGCACGGTCGGCTGGTTCACGTCGATGTATCCGGTGACGGTGGACCTGTCGGAGGTCGACGTGGCGTCCGCGTCCCGGGACACCGACGCCGCGGGCGCGGCGCTGCGCGCGGTGGCACGCGCGTCGCGGGAACGGCCCGACAACGGCATCGGTTTCGGCCTGCTGCGTCGACTGAACCCGGACTTCGGCGACCGCTTCGCCCGGTACGTGCCGCCGGCCGTCGTCTTCAACTACCTCGGCCGGCTCACGCTCGGCGAGGCATCCGGCAGCCCGTGGTCGGGCGCACCGGGCGCCGCCGCGATCGGCGGTTCGGTGGATCCGGACATGCCGCTCGACCACGTCCTGCAGGTGGACGCGATCACCGAGGACACCCCGGACGGCGCGGTTCTAGAATGCGAGTTCGCCGCCGCAGCGGACGTGGTCGACGCGGACACGCTCGCCGAGATCGCGCGGATCTGGCAGGACACGGTGCAGGTCGTCGTCGCCGCGAGAGAACTGACGGGCACCGCTCGATAGAGCGCAACCCGCCTGCACACATCGAAAGAAGGAGAACACCATGCTCGATCGCACTACCGTCCTCGCCGACACCGCCCGGATCCTGGACATCGACGTCGACGAACTCGACCCCTCGGCGAGCCTCGTCGACCAGGGTCTCGACTCCGTCCGGCTGATGGCCCTCGTGGAACAGTGGCGCAGCGCCGGCGTCGAGGTCGACTTCGTGGACCTCGCCTCGGCTCCCGACCTCGAGCAGTGGATCGCGCTGCTCACCCGCGGATGAGCGGGTGATCGTGGCCGTCTTCGAGAAGCTCCTCATCGACATCGACCCGCTGCGGACCAGCCGCGAGTTCCGGTACCTGTTCACCGCACGCGTCGTCTCGCTGTTCGGTCTCGGTTTCCTCATCGTGGCCGTGCCCGTGCAGGTGTACCAGCTCACCGGCTCGACGGCGCAGGTCGCTGCCGTGTCCGCGGTGATCGGTGTGACCACCTTCGGGGCCACCTTCGCGGGCGGGGTGCTCGCCGACCGGTACGACCGGCGGAACGTCATCGCCCTCGCCCGCGGCACCGCGGGCGTCGCCTTCGCGCTGCTGGCGATCAACGCGTTCCTGCCCGAACCGCAGATGTGGGCGATCTACGTGCTCGCCGTCGTCGACGGCATCGCGGGCGGGATCTCGGCGACCGCACTCATGGCCGTCACCCCCAGCCTGATCCCGCGCGACAAGCTCGCCGCGGCCGGCGCGCTCATGGCGCTCACCGCCGACCTCGGCTCCATGATCGGCCCGGCGCTCGGCGGTGTCGTCATCGCCGCCGGTGGTGTGGGTGTGGCCTACGCGCTCGCGGCGTTCACCACCGCGATCACCACCTTCTGCATCACCCGCCTGCCGTCGCTGCCCCCGACGCATGTCGCGGAGGAATCACCGCTGAAGTCGGTGGTCTCGGGCTTCCGGTACGCGGCACACAACCGCGTGGTGGGGCAGGTGCTGATCGTCGGGTTCCTCGCGATGCTGCTCTCCGGCTGGGCCGTGCTGATCCCGGAGTTCGCCGACGAGGTGCTCGGCGTCGGACCGTCGGTGGTCGGCCTGCTCTACACCGCGCCCGCAGTCGGAGCCGTGATCGGCTCGCTGACCAGCGGCTGGACCGGATCGATCCGCCGGTACGGGCTGGTGGTCTACCTGCTCATGGCGGTCTCCGCCGCCGGTCTGGTGGGTGCCGGCGCGACCGGGGTCCTCGCCGTCGTGCTGCTCGGCCTCGCCGCGCACGGTTTCGGCGACTCGCTCGCGGACGTCGTGCGGTACGCGACCGTCCAGCGCAACACCTCCGACGAGTACCGCGGACGGATCGCGGCCGTGTGGGGTGCGCAGGTGACGGCCGGTACCTCCGTCGGCGCGGTCGCGGCGGGCGTCGTGGCTTCGCTGGTGCCGATCTCGATGGCCCTGACCGTCTACGGCGTGGCCGGTGTGGTGATCATCGCGATCATGTTCGTCGCGACCCCGACGCTGCGGCGGTTCGAGGACGCGGGCGATCTCGAATCTGTGGGCTGACCTGCGGGTCGACGAGGTGGGGCCGGGTGAACCCGGCCTCACCTTCGTGTCATGCCCGTCCGTCGCGCGCCCACGCCTCCACGGCCGAATACCCTTCGCTGACGCCCTGGGTGTAGGCGACGAGCGCGCCGTACAACCGGGATCCCTCGGTGGCGAGCTCGATGGTGCCCACCCAGTCGGCAGCGCGTGCCATGACGTGCGCGGAGATGTCCTGCCGGTCGCGGGTCGCGGACGACACGATCCGGAACGCCTCGTCGGCGATCCGGAAGGTCTCGGCGACACCGCGCCAGAAGTACTCCGCGTCCATGGCAGAGCGCAGCGACTCGTAATCCGTCGTGTCCTGCATCGCCGTGGCGTGTGCCAGTCGCTGCAGAGCATGCTCCGCAGCCCCGACGGGGAAGTACGTCACGTCGTCGATGGTGTCCTTGCCGCCGCTTGTCGTTCTCACCGCAGAGATGGTGCCCGATCTCGAGCGAATACGAAACAGCGCGTAGGTAACGGTATAGGCACGCGGCGTGTCGCCTACCCGGCCGCCGCCGGACGGTTCGGGATCAGGCACACGCACGACACGAGCAGGGCGGCGCAGACCAGAACGGCGACGAACACCGGCGCCACGGACGCCGCCAACTGCGCCGCGTCGGGAGCCCCCGCGGTGGTCTCGTCGGTCGCCGCACCACCGAGGGCCGCATTGGCGAGCGCACCGAACACCGCCACTCCGACCGCGCTGCCGATCGCGCGGGCGAAGGCGTTCGCGCCCGTGACGACGCCCCGCTCGGACCACTCGACGCTCGACTGCGCCGCGATCAGCGACGGGCTGGCGATCAACCCCATCCCGAGACCCACGAGCACGCAGCAGACCGCGACCTGCCAGGGAGCCGAATCCTTCCCGACCTGCGTCAGCAGTGCCGCACCGCAGAGCAGCGGCACCGCACCCACCAGGCCGGTGTTGCGGAAACCGATCCGCAGGTAGAACCGGCCCGACTGCGACGCGGCGATCGGCCAGCCGATCGTCATCGTCGCCAGCGTGAAGCCCGCGACGAGCGCCGTGGTCCCCAGTGCTCCCTGCACGAACGACGGAACGTACGAGGTCAGGCCCAGCACGACCGCGCCCACCAGACACGACACGGCGCTGGTGGTGACGAGCACCCGCCGGGTGAACAGGCGGATCGGCAGGATCGGCTCGGCCGCGCGGGACTCGATCCACACGAACACCGCGATCAGCGTCGCGCCCGCGGCGAAGATGCCGATGCTCGTCGCCGACGTCCACGCCCACGACTGGCCGCCCTCGAGCAGCCCGAGGATCAACAGGGCGGCGCCCGCCGCGAGGGTCGCCGCGCCGGCCCAGTCCACCCGCGGTCGTGGTCCGGCCGGTTTCTCCTCGCGGAAGTTGCGGACGAGCACCCACGCCGCGAGGGCGCACAACGGCAGGTTGACCCAGAAGATCCACCGCCACGACAGGAAGTCGGCGAAGATGCCTCCCACGGCCGGGCCGACCACCGCCGACATGCCCCACACGCTGGCCAGATAGCCCTGCGCCTTGGCCCGCTCGGCGACCGTGTAGATGTCCCCGGCGATCGTCTGCGCCATCGGCAGCACGGCACCGGCGCCGAGTCCCTGCACCGCGCGGAACGCGATCAGCGCCGGCATGCTCCACGCCAGCGCGCACAGCACCGAGCCCGCCGCGAACACCCCGATCCCGAACAACAGGAGCGGAGTGCGGCCGAAGACGTCGGAGAGTTTGCCGTAGACCGGGACGAGCACCGCCTGCGTGAGCAGGTAGGCGGAGAACAACCACGGGAACTGGGTGAAGCCGCCCAGGTCCGCGACGATCGTCGGGACCGCGGTGGCCAGGATCGTGCTCTCGAGCGCCACGAGGGAGGTGGCGAGCATCAGAGCGATGAGGATCGGGCCCCGCTCGGACCTGAACCCGACGTCCACCCGCGACGATGCGGCCATGCCACTCCTGTTCTCGCTCGCGTCGCTGCTCCGTCGTGCTGTGACCGAGTGGGATATCCGCCACGGGTTGCGGTACGCCCACTCGATGAGCACTAGGGTGTCAGCGTGCGTCCTTCACTCGAGTCCTACCAACACCTCGCCGGCGGCAAGGTGCGTGATCTGTACGTGATCGACGACGAGCACCTGCTCCTCGTCGCCAGTGACCGGATCTCGGCCTACGATCACGTGCTCGAGACCCCGATCCCCGACAAGGGGCGGGTCCTCACTGCGATGAGCGTGTTCTTCTTCAAGCTGCTCGACGCCACCAACAACCATCTCGCGGGAGAACCCGACGACGAGCGTATCCCCGAGGAGGTCCTCGGCCGCGCACTCGTGGTCAAGCGCCTCGAGATGGTGCCCGTCGAGTGCGTCGCCCGCGGTTTCCTCACCGGCTCCGGCCTGATCGACTACCAGGCCACGGGCTCCGTGTGCGGTGTCGCTCTGCCCGAGGGTCTCGTCGAGGCCAGCAAGCTGCCCGAGCCGATCTTCACCCCGGCCAGCAAGGCCGCGCTCGGCGACCACGACGAGAACATCTCGTTCGACGATGTCGTCGAGAAGGTCGGCCTGAACCTGGCGATGAAGCTGCGCCAGGACACGCTCGACATCTACGACCGCGCCGCCATGTACGCCTCCGAACGCGGCATCCTGCTCGCCGACACCAAGTTCGAGTTCGGTCTCGACAAGGCCGGCAATCTGGTGCTCGCCGACGAGGTCCTCACTCCGGATTCGTCCCGCTACTGGGACGCGAACGAGTACGAGGAGGGCAAGGTGCAGCCCAGCTTCGACAAGCAGATTGTCCGGAACTGGCTCACCGGACCCGAATCGGGCTGGGACCGCGCCTCCGACACCCCGCCCCCGCCGCTGCCGCAGCACGTCGTCGACAAGACGCGTGCCCGCTACATCGAGGCGTACGAACGTATTTCGGGAATGTCCTTCGACGATTGGATCGGCTGACCGCATATGACCTCCTCGAAGATCACTCCGCCGGTCGCGAAGAAGGTGCCGCTCGAGCGCACCCACCACGGGCACACCTTCGTCGACGACTACGAATGGCTGCGCGACAAGAACGACCCCGAGGTCGTCGCGTACCTGGAGGCGGAGAACTCGTACACCGAGGCGCAGACGGAGCATCTCGCTCCGCTGCGTGAGGCGATCTTCGAGGAGATCAGGTCGCGCACCCAGGAGACCGACATGTCGGTCCCCACCCGGATGGGCGACTGGTGGTACTACGCCCGCACCGTCGAGGGCAAGCAGTACGCGATCCAGTGCCGGTGCCCGATCACCGACGCCGACGACTGGACGCCGCCGAACATCACACCGGGTGTCGAACTTCCCGGCGAGCAGGTGCTCCTCGACGGCAACGTCGAGGCCGAAGGGCACGAGTTCTTCTCGTTCGGAGCGTTCTCGATCAGCCACGACGGCACGCTGCTCGCGTACTCGACCGACGTCGTGGGCGACGAGCGCTACACCCTGCGCATCAAGGACCTCACCACCGGTGAGATGCGGTCGGACGAGATCCCCGGCACCGCACCGGGAGCGACGTGGGCGCTCGACCACAGCCACGTCTTCTACCAGACGGTCGACGAGTCGTGGCGGCCCGACACCGTCTGGCGGCACAAGCTCGGCACCTCCGTCGACGAGGACGTGAAGGTCTTCCACGAACCCGACGAGCGGTACTGGGTGTCGATCGGGTCGACCCGCAGCGAGAAGTACCTCATGATCTGGGTCGGCTCGAAGATCACCACCGAGGGGTGGGTGCTCGAATCCGAGAACCCCACAGGCGAATTCCGCGTGATCCTGCCGCGTCGCGAAGGTGTCGAGTACGGCGGCGAGCACGCCGTGATCGCCGGTGAGGACCGCTTCCTCATCCTGCACAACGACGTCGACCCCGAGACGGGGGAGAAGGCCGAGAACTTCGTCCTCGCCGAGGCTCCCGTCGACGACCCGTCCGCGCTGCGCACCCTGATCGAGCACCGGCACGACGTGCGCCTCGAGGACGTCGACGCGTTCGAGGGACACCTCGTGCTCGGCTACCGCCGCGAGGCCCTCACGCGACTCGCGGTGTGGCCGTTGACCGACGAGGGCTACGGCAAGCTCACCGAACTCGAGTTCGACGAGGAACTCTTCGCCGTCGGACCGGGCGCGAACCCCGAGTGGACCCAGCCCACACTGCGTCTGGGCTACACGTCGTTCATCACCCCGAGCCGGGTCTACGACTACACGGTGAGCACCGGCGAGCTGAAGCTGCTCAAGTCGCAGCCCGTGCTCGGCGAGTTCGACCCGACGCTCTACGAGCAGCGCCGCGAGTGGGCGACGGCCGAGGACGGCACGAAGATCCCGCTGTCGATCGTTGCGCGCAAGGGCACCCCCGAGAACGCCCCCACCCTGCTGTACGGCTACGGCTCGTACGAGGCCAGCATCGACCCGGCCTTCTCCGTCGCACGCCTGTCGCTGCTCGACCGGGGCATGGTCTTCGCGGTCGCGCACGTGCGCGGCGGCGGCGAGATGGGCCGGCACTGGTACGAGAACGGCAAGTCGCTGACGAAGAAGAACACCTTCACCGACTTCGTGGCGTGCGCGCGGCACCTGATCGACACCGGCGTCACGAGCCCGGAGAAGCTCGTCGCCGACGGCGGCAGTGCCGGTGGCCTGCTCATGGGTGCGGTCGCGAACATCGCACCCGAGCTGTTCGCGGGCATCCTCGCGAACGTCCCGTTCGTCGACCCGCTCACCTCGATCCTCGATCCGTCCCTGCCGCTCACAGTGATCGAATGGGACGAGTGGGGCAACCCGCTCGAGAACCCCGAGGTGTACGAGTACATGCGCTCGTACAGCCCCTACGAGAACGTCGAGGCCAAGGACTACCCGGCGATCCTCGCGATCACCAGCATCAACGACACCCGCGTGCTCTACGTCGAACCCGCCAAGTGGGTCGCCAAGCTGCGCGCGACGAAGACCGGCGATGCCCCCTTGCTGCTCAAGACGGAGATGAGCGCGGGGCACGGCGGTGTGTCGGGGCGCTACGAGAAGTGGCGCGAGGTCGCGTTCGAATTCGCGTGGGTGCTCGAGACGTCCGGTGCCTACCGCGCGGAGGCTTCCGCGCAGTAGCCTGCACGTTCCGTTGTCGGCAGCGGCGCCGGCATCGGCTCGTCCGCAAGCACTACCTGCCGTGAGCGGTTCGTATCAGCTCGCCTTTTCGTCGTCCGCCGCAGCAATTGCCGTGGCGGATAGTCGAACTCGTAGCGGATGGAAACAGGATCAGTTGTAGGAGTCGAGCATCTCCTGCGGCAGCGGGTCGAGCATGACGATCTGCGAGCCGTCCCAGGTGTACCGCACGGTCGCGGGGCCGCCCTCGGGGCAGCAGAACGGCTCGTCACCGGCGATCCAGCGGTACTCCGCCGTGACGGTGCCGTCGGAGGCGTCGACCACCGAGGTGTACGCGTACGGCTCCGACGTCGCAGTGCCCAGATAGCTGCCGTCGGCGAAGAACAGCACGTGCTCGGGGGAGGACGCACTGTTCCCACCCACCGCGACCAGCCACATCAGCGACGGGCAGTCGCCGACGACGGCGTCGGTGGAGTCCTCGATCTGCCACGCGAACCCGTCGTCGCTCAGACCCGCGAGCGCGTCCGCGACGGGAGCCGACGCCGGGTCGAGACACAGCCCGTTGCCTTCGAACGCCGACGCCTCCAGCGTGGGCTCGACCGGCGCGGGAATCTCTGTCGACTCGGCGGGCACCGGTGCAGGTCGTGCCGTGTTCGCGCCCGTGGCCGGCGCAGTCTCGCTTGTGGAGGTCGTCGTGGGGACGGCCGTCGTGTCGTCGTTCCCGCATCCCGCGAGCAACGTCGTTGCGACGACGGGGATCAGGAGCGCGGTCGGATGGAATCTCACGTGTGTGCCTCCTCGGTGGAGTCGGGCAGGTGATCACCCGGTACGTCGCGACCCGCCGACGCCCCCGTTAACGGAGTTATCGCATCGTTGTCGCCTCGTCATCGGATACACGACCGCTCACCTGCGCAGTTCGTACCGGACCTGGGGTCGGCCGGCGCGGCCGTACTCGGTGAGACGGGTCGCGGCTCCGTCGTCGGCGAGTCGTTCGAGATAACGCCATGCCGTGACGCGTGAGACCCCCACGGCCGATCCGACTTCCGCGGCGGTGCGCGGGCCGTCGGCGTCGTGGAGCGATCTGCCGTGCGCGCTCGACGAGGGAGAGACCGGTGGTGGTGACGGGGGGTTCGGCGTAGGTGGTCATCGGAGTGCTCCTTGGTACGAGAGTGGGCGAAGAGGTATCGGGGTCAGCGTGGCCTTCGCGGGGGGTACCGCGACCGCTGTGGCCACGGCGCCACCATCATCGCCACCGGCGGTCACTTCCGAGATTCAGCTCAGTGACTCCCCCACCCGCGTCTTCGGCTCCCTGAATGAGTGCAGATCCTTCATCAACCCGGCTATAATGTTCTGCGCTCCGTATTACGGCGGCACGTACGGGGCCTGGTACATCGGGGAAACTCCTCCGGAAATTTGGGCTCGGTAACTCTTCGGGGGCAGATTGGATAAGGGATCGGCGGGTATGGATAAATTTCGGCAGGTGTCGGAGAAGTCTCGCTTCATTCGGCACTTTCGAATCGACAACCATCCCGATTCCGATTCTTATCCATTCTGTCTACCGGTCGTAAGGAACTTACACGAGATGGGGGGCTTGCCTTTACGCAGCGGGTTGACCTTCCTGGTGGGTGAAAATGGCACCGGGAAGTCAACTCTGCTGGAAGCTCTGGCAGTGGCTGCGGGAATGAACGCCGAGGGTGGGAGTCAAAACTATCGATTTGCAACACGATCGAGCGAATCTTCTCTATCGCAATATCTCAGTCTTGTTTGGGGTACCGAAAAGCCACGCAGTCGTTTTTTTCTGCGAGCTGAGACCTACTACAATGTAGCCACCGAGACGGAGCGGCTGGGCGTCGATCAGATAGCCGCCCTCGGAGGAGTGTCTCCCCATGCGCGTTCGCATGGGGAATCATTTGTGGATCTAATGAAACACAGATTCCACGCGGATGGTCTCTATTTCATGGACGAACCTGAGGCTGCACTGTCTCCTCAGGCTTGTCTAGCGGTGATCGCGAGGCTGACCGAACTCGTTGAGTATCAACATTGCCAATTTGTAGTTGCGACTCATTCCCCGATTCTTTTAGCGGTTCCCGGAGCTCAGATTTGGGAAATTCGCGACGACGGAAGCATTGTGGATACTTCCTACGAAGATGCGTCGCCGGTTCGTCTGACCAAGGACTTTCTCTCCGATCCTGATCGGTACCTACGTCACCTAATCTAGGATATAACTATCGTTTAGGGTAGGCCTATCGTTCAAGGGGTGCTGGCTCCCTGAAAGCCAGCGTAAAGGTTGTGAGGCTGACTCATTCGGCTGCGCGGGATATGAGACACGATTCCATGGTGCTGGGATTGCCATCGGCTGTCATTTTTCCTTCAGATATCAATGCGATCAATCGTTCCATCAAAACATAATCAGCGACCGGTCCTGACGGTGTCCTACTCATCGCTTCAGCAATTACTCGACTCATCGGTGTCGGTAGCGTCGGAGTATGCTGAAGCAATATCTCATCGAAGTAATTTTCCGGCACTGATGCCAAGGTGGGGCCAATCAGTACCCGAAACGGCGCGTTTTCATTCTGCAGCTTTCTCCACTGTGTGACCAGCTCGCTGGAGCGCTGGTCGTCGACGGGTGTGTGAGTTCCGACGAGCGACTCCAATTCTGAGGGATTCGTGGAGGAGACGCTCCTATAGTCGTTAATTTCGGTAACGTCGATGAAAGACCACGGCCG
Source organism: Rhodococcus sp. S3 (assembly GCF_058211795.1). NCBI lineage: Bacteria > Bacillati > Actinomycetota > Actinomycetes > Mycobacteriales > Nocardiaceae > Rhodococcus > Rhodococcus sp. S3. The sequence continues at coordinate 754,801 of NZ_CM177074.1, forward strand.
ACCTTGGGCGGCGCTCGCGAAATACAGCATGGCGCACAATTCTTCAGCGGATCTTCTACCAAACCACAAAATCGTCGGGGTATTTATGTCGATGAATCGTGGGTCCCACCGCCCGTAAGCTGGTGTCCAAACCGTAGGCCGACTCGCGGTGACATAACTGACCAGCCAGCCCGACGCGTGACGGCGCAGCGACTGCGTGTCGGCGAAGAGCCGCTGCTGGAATTCCTCGTCGAAGGTATAGCTGGGGATACCGCAGCCGATCGAGACGACACCGGCCGTTCCCACCACGACACAGTCCACACCGGCAACAACGTCCCCGGACCTGGTGCCGCTCGACACCCCGGCCGAAACCACCGCGGTTGATCCGTGCGCGGTACCGACCATCACACCCCCGGTCACCACCACGACGACTCCGCCGCCCACCACCACGACGACCACTACCCCGGTGGTCCCGGCAGAGTGCGTGAGCACCCCGGCGGTACCCGAACCGGTCACCCCGACCCCGGCATCGGAGACGGTCCCGGAACCGGCCGCACCGCCGGTGACAGCCGCACCACAGGCCGAACCCGCCGCGCCGGTCGAGAACACCCTCGAACCGCTACCGGCGAAGATGATCCCGGCCGCACCGGCCACCGATCAGCCGATCACCCCGGATGACCCGGAATTGTCGTCCAAGACCGCCGAACCCGACCTCGACTGGGCACCGACGGAGAACCCGAACGCCACCCTCGTACCGGGGCAGATGCGCTCCGATCGAGAAGAGATCCCGGCACCGTTCACCAAGGAAGACGCCGATAAGGCCGAAATGGGCGAAGCGCGCCTGCGGTCCTCGCGGAGCCTCATGGCATCGGGTTGCCAGTACTACTGGCCCTCACCGTTCCAGGTGTGCGACGACATCCGCGACAAGTACAACTCACTCGGCGGGCCGGCGAGCTTCCTGTCGTACCCGACCAGTGGAAACATCGTCAATCCCGACGGTACCGGTCAACGCGTCACCTTCCTCAACGGCCCGATCTATTGGCACCCGAGCACCGGCGCCCATCCGGTGGTCAACAGCTTCCTTAACCGCTGGGGCATCCACAGCTACGAGGCTGGCTGGCTCGGCTACCCCATTACCGACGAGATCGTCCACGCCGACGCGGTCGGACGTCGTCAGGAATTCCAGCACGGCGCGATCTACGTCGCGTTCGTCAACGCCATCGGCTCCACCATCCCGAATGGTCCAATCCGCGACAAATGGAACACTGTCGGTGCTGAAACTCCCGGTAGCCTGCTTGGATACCCGATCCAGGACCAGATTCCGCTCCCGGACGGTCAAGGCCAGATGGACCGCTTCGAACGCGGAGTCATCTACTGGCACCCGATATTTGGTGCACGGCCGGTAACAGGACCAACGCTCAACTACTGGGCATCAACTGGGTACGAGCAGGGACCGATAGGATATCCCATTGACGATGAATACACCGACGCATCAGGACTACCAGTTCAAGACTTTCAAAACACTTACCTTGAGATTGAAACGATCACCGGCGGAGACCCCGAAGGGCCTGATCCTCGTTATACGTGGTACTACCCAGGTGATACATGGGTAAGTAGCAATTCTGTGGGTCACCGAACTGGAGGGAGGCCATCTGAGGCAGTCGGTGGTATACATAGATTCAATTGGTCTTTCCAGCTGAGCGACGGAATGCAGTACAAAGGCCGATTTGGACTAAACACTCGGATGGGTTGCCAAACGGAGAGTTACCGCGAAGGGAACAAACAAGCATGGTACAATGACACATCGCACGGAAATATAGAAATTTGGTATCACCTCCACGGCAGTGTTCCCAATAATGTCGACGGCGACGAATATTGGGTTTCAGGCTGGTGCGCCTTCTCTAACAATTTCTCCCGTCCGCGCGGAGACGGAACCATTCGTATGGGAACGACACTCGTAGACTTCGAGTTTCCATACATTTTCTTGACGCGTTCCGAGAATTAGCCGAGTATTCTCCCGGTGCGAGTCTGAGGTCGAAGCGTTGGTACATGCAGGAGGCTGCATGTACCAACGCTTCTCCATCTCGCATCCGCTGTGCGGCGCAGAGTGATTCCCGATCCTTCTGCTGACAACGTCGAAGCAATTTCTAAATAATCGCCTTCAAGGTTGGCATTTTTTTGATAAAGGCATCTATAATAAATATGTGAATAGTGAGTATGTTGGGATATGGAATCTGTCACCAATCTCAGCTGAGGTGGTGACCAGTGAGGGTCTCGATGACATGGCACCAGTAAATCTGGTTTCTGGTTGCAGAGCCGTGGGCCGAGACCTCCTTTGTCGCAGGGAGGGGCGAAAATTAGACCTTGAAAACTACTCCTGGAGGGTGGCGCTGCTGGGATCTGGGTACTGTCACCTGTCTCTACACCCCGGAAAGCGAGAAAAGCCCCGAGATAAGAAGGTATCCAGGGAATTTGGTGGAGTTGGGTTCGGTGGATTGCACATAGATCAGGAAATGTATGAGCTGCTGTACCTGATTGCGGAAGGTGTTCAAGATAATCTGGCAGGGTATAGCGCTGTCCAATGGCCGATAAACGAACAGGGCATACTTTTTCCAAAAGTTATTGAAAAGCAGGCAATGTGGGTCCGTTCAAGTACGGGCGAGATATTTTGCCCTATAGGGAGTCTATGTGAATGAGTTTTTAACTCAGGTGATTGGAGGTGGGTGACCTGAAGGGTCTAATGGTTGCATTTGTGGTAGCTGGACTATTAATCGGCACTGTTGCGGGTCTCGTGGTGTGGAATATTCCGGTTGAAGTCCAATTGGAACTGGTTTCGGAATCTGGTTCTATAAAGAACTTTCCCATTTTGGGCCATGATGATTTAGCGGGTGCATTAGGGATTAATCCGTTTTTCTTGGTTGCGGCTTTTAGTTTGGGTGGGGTTGTGCTGGCTGCAACGGCTGGGCTAGTGCTCATTCTGCTCGGATACAGGCTCGATCGCCGAGTTCCTGGTGGCGGTTAGTGAAATTTCCTCAAATAAGTAAATAATACGACTCCTTAATCGTATGGTTTGGGTTCCGAATCGGATGCGTGGGGTTGCCTGCCTCCGCTGCCCAGTCACGCGTGCCAGTCAATCAGCTACTGAAGTCGTGCTGTTTGACGATCGTCGAACAGAACACTGCAGTCAGCGCCGGGTTACTTCGCCCGATGTCAGGACGCGGTCGAGCGTCGCCCGGCCCAAGGGACCCCATGTCGGTTTGCCGCCAGGAAGGCCCTGTTCCCCGTTCTGGCCCATCAGGATGAGGAAGAGGCTTTTCAGGGCAGCCAGCCCGCGGGCGCGCCGGATCGTCGCGTCGTCCACCTGCGCGTATCCCTCGAAGAACCGTGAGGACCTGCCCGCGGGGAGGAGTAGCCATGCGGCTGCGAGGTCCCAGGCTGGGTCGCCGGCGAACATGTCCCCGAAGTCGATCACGCCCGAGAGCGTCCCGTCCGTGACGACGACATTCGCGGGATGGAGGTCACCGTGCAGCCATACCGGCGGCCCACCCCACTCGGGAGCTGCAACCGCGTCGCTCCAGACTTCCCGGATTCTCCCGGCGTCGACGGCAAGCTTTTCGGGGGCAATGGATTCCATGTACTTCTCGAAACCGTCCGTGCACTCCCTGGGGTGAGCGCCGCGGTCCGAACTGGTCGGTGCCTCGGCGGGCGCCTCCACGTGGAGGGCCGTGAGGAAGCCGGCCAGAATGTCGGCCGCGTGGTCGCCGCGAGTGATCGAGGTGCCGTCCAGTGGTTGCCCGGGGATCCACGTCATGATGGTCCAAGGCTTCGGGAAGCGGGCGGACGGTTCGCCCACCCGCACAGGGGTCGGAACCTGGAGAGGCAGGCGCGGGGCTAGGACGGGAAGCCACCGGCACTCCTTGCGCTGGAGATCCGGCGCGCGTTTGGTGCGAGGTATGCGCACGGCCAACTCGTCGCCGATGCGCCACATATGGTTGTCCCAGCCGCCCGGCACCTCGCGGATAGCCAGCCCAGCAAGGTCGGGGTGCTGGTCCTGGAGAAGTTCGCGGACCACATCTGCGGTCATCTCGATTTCGGGGCTGGTCATACCAAGCCACGGTACGCGCGCCGTTCGCCAGTCTTTTGGTTCCCGTCGTCCATAGATACCCAGGCGGTACTGGTGAGACGTGTGCTGTTTGACGACCGTCAAACAGCACACCGCTCGCGGGGGTTCGGTTAGTGCGCGTGCCGTGACAGACTCGCGGGAATGGACCTGTTCCCAGCGATCGAACCGTACGACTCGGGATTCCTGCCAGTAGCTGACGGCAACTCGGTGTACTGGGAGAGCGTCGGCAGTCCGGCGGGTCTTCCGATCGTCTACCTCCATGGCGGCCCGGGAGCCGGTTGCACCGTGGGCATGCGCAGATACTTCGACCCGAGTCTGTTTCGTGCCGTGCTGTTCGATCAGCGTGGTTGCGGGCGCAGTAGACCCCGCGTCGACGATCCAGCTATCGACCTCTCCACGAACACCACCGGCAATCTCATCGCCGACATCGAGAGTCTTCGTGACCACCTCGGCATCGACAGATGGGTCGTCGCCGGAGTGTCCTGGGACGTATCTCTCGGATTGGCCTACGCGCAAACGCATCCCGAGCGGGTGATCGGGATGGCCTTGGGTGCGATCACCTCAGGTAGCCGCAGGGAAGTCGAGTGGATCACCCGCGACATGCGTCGCATCTTTCCGCGCGAGTGGGAGCGGTTCGTCGAACCGGTGCCAGAAGGTGAGCGAGACGGAAATCTGGCAGCTGCCTACGCACGCCTGCTCGCCCATCCCGATGCCGCTGTCCGCGAAAACGCGGCGTTGCGCTGGTGCGAATGGGAAGACACCCACATCTCGCTGGCTCCCGGATGGACGCCCTCCCGTAGGTACCAAGATCCCGTTTTTCGGATGGTGTTCGCGCGCCTGGTCACCCACTACTGGGGCAACGACTGTTTCCTGGCCGAGAACCAACTGTTCGACGGCATGCACCGGCTCGCCGGAATCCCCGCAATTCTCGTCCACGGCCGGTACGACGTGTCCGGCCCGCTCGACACAGCGTGGGAAATCTCCACGTCATCCCGCAACGGCAACCAGTACCGGCTCGGCATCAAGATGTTCGAGCTGGGCAACCACTTCGTCCACAGCCGCCCGACCGGGCTCAAGGAGGTCGCCGCACCCCTGCTCGGCGACCTGTTCCTGCACGTCGGGGCCACCGTGGGACTGTCCGTCCTCGAATCGTGGGACGTCATCCTCATCGACCAGATCACGAGTTCGCGCAGCCGGATCGTCACGCCCGTCGTCGGAGGCCGGGCCCCGGCTCTGAGCACCGCTTCGGGCAAGGCCCTCGTCGCCTTCCTCGACACCGAGAACCGTGAGAGGGCGGTCGCCCACCACGTCCGGCAGGAGCCGTCCTCGAGCCGTACCGTCCGGCACGCGGGCCGGTTGCGTTCGCAGCTCGCCGAGGTGCGCGAGAACGGTCATTCGTGGGCGTGCGACGAATTCAGCATGGGGATGAGCGCGGTCGCCTCGCCGGTGCTCGTCAACGGCCGGCCGATCGCCGCGGTGAGCGTCTCGGCGGCGACGGGCCGGTTCGACAGGGCGAAGGCCGCAGCAGCGGTCCTGCGCACCTCCCGACTGATCGCCACGCAGTTCATCCGGGCCCGCGAGCTCGCGCAGGACTACAGCACCTCGGAGCTGCAGTGGGACATCGAGGACGAGTTCGACCGGGTCTCCTGATCGCACCCTCCCGTCGGAGGGATGCGGCATAGTTCGGGGAAGAAGCCACGCAACGCTCTTCAACCGCACAACTTCGGGAGTCGCTGTGAAGAACCGAGCTCGATTCGTCGATGTCGAAGGCCGTCCCGCGATCCGCTTCGAGCGGGAGTACCCGTATCCGCAGGAACGCCTGTGGAGCGCGGTGACCGACCCGGCCGAACTCTCCCGATGGTTCCCCGCCACCGTCGACCTCGAACTCCGTGAAGGTGGCACGGTCACCTTCACCGACGATCCCGACGCCGAGCCCACGAAGGGCACGATCCTGGCGTGCGAGCCACGCGGCAGCCTGTCCTTCACATGGGAGGGCGACGAACTGGGGTTCACGCTGAACTCGACGCCGCAGGGCTGCCTGTTCGTCTTCGTCAACGTCCTCGGCGACCGGGAGACCGCCGCGATGGTCGCCGCGGGCTGGACGGTCTGCCTCGACGAGTTCGACGCCCTGCTGGCAGGCGAACCGCCGTCGCAGGAGACCGACTCGGAGGCCTGGCGGCCGGTCTACGAGTCCTACATCGCAGAGGGGTTCCCGGCAGGCGCTCCCGTGCCGGGGCAAGGAGGGGAGACCTCATGAGTGAGTCCGAGAAGGGCACCGGGCCCAAGCTGTTGTCGGGTGGCAATCCGCAGATCCCGAAGGGGATGGGCAGGGAACCGGTCGAGGCGTACATCGCCGCGATGCCCGAGTGGAAACACGACATCGGCCGACGCCTCGACGAGCTGATCCTCGAGGAGGTCCCCGGCGTCCACAACGCCGTGAAGTGGAATCAGCCGCTCTACGGCACCGCCGACGACAGCTGGTTCCTCACGTTCCGCTGCTTCACGAACTACGTGCAGCTGAGTTTCTTCAGGGGAAGTTCACTCGACCCGCTGCCCGAGAAGGGGTCGAAGCATCCCGAGATGCGCTATCACGACATCCGCCGGCTCGAGGACCTCGACGAGGACAAGGTCCGGAAGTGGGTGAGGCAGGCCGCCGAGCTGCCGGGGGAGAAGATGTAGCACGCCGATGTTCGGGGGAGTGATCGGGCACACGATAGTTTGGAAGCATGACCACGCCTCTCCAGGACATCCCGATCAACACCCTCTCGGGTGAACCCACGAATCTCGGCGCGTACGAGGGCCACGCGGTTCTCGTCGTGAACGTCGCGTCCAAGTGCGGGCTGACCCCGCAGTACACGGCACTCGAGAAGCTCGCGCAGGAATACCGCGACCGCGGACTGTTCGTCGTAGGCGTGCCGTGCAACCAGTTCATGGGGCAGGAACCCGGCACGCCGGAGGAGATCCAGGAGTTCTGCTCCACGACCTACGGGGTGACCTTCCCGTTGCTCGAGAAGATCGAGGTCAACGGCGAGAACCGCCATCCGCTCTATGCCGAGCTCACGAAGCACGCGGACGCCTCCGGGGAAGCCGGCGACATCCAGTGGAACTTCGAGAAGTTCCTCATCGCCCCCGACGGCACGGTCGCCGGGCGCTTCCGTCCCCGCACGGAACCCGATGCGCCGGAGATCCTCGACGCCCTCGAAGAGATCCTTCCGGCCTGATCGACGTGCTCGGGACCGAAGCGCGTGAGGCGCTCTACGACATCATCCGCATGCGCCGCGACGTGCGCGCAGAGTTCGCCGGTGAGCAGATCGCCGAGGACGTGCTCTGGCGTGTCCTGGCCGCGGCGCACCATGCACCCAGCGTCGGCAACACCCAGCCCTGGGACTTCGTCGTCGTCCAGGACGAACAGCGTCTGAAGGAGTTCGCCGGGCACGTCGCCGGTTGCCGGCAGGCGTTCGCCGACTCGCTTCCCGAGGACCGGAAGAGCACCTTCGACCCCATCAAGATCGAAGGCATCACCGAGTCCCGCACCGGCATCGTCGTGACCTACGACCCCGAACGCGGCGGCAAGCACATCCTCGGCCGGCACACCGTCGACGAGTCCGGTCTCTTCTCGGCCGTCCTGGCGATCCAGAATCTGTGGCTCGCCGCGACCGCCGAGGGCCTCGGCGTGGGCTGGGTGTCGTTCTACGAGGAGGAATTCCTCGCCGACTTCGTCGGAGTGAGCGCGCCCGCGCGTCCCATCGCGTGGCTGTGCGTCGGGCCGGTCACCCGGCTCCAGGAGGTGCCCGACCTCGAACGGTTCGGCTGGCGCAAGGGTCGCCCGCTCGAAGAGGCGGTGCACCGCGACAGGTTCGTGGGACCGGATAACCAGAAATCCTGACCCGACGGGTGACGGCCGGCTCGTGGGTGCACGAGCCGGCCGTCACCCGCTCTCACAGCTCGGTCGCGACCTTCCACGCACTGTGGACGGCGCCCTCGATGTAGTCGACCCGACCGGCGTCCCCGACGACCCGGACGTCGACGCCCGAGCCGGCCAGCTCCTCGGCGAGCGGTGCCGCCGCCGACACCCCGGACGCGACGACGACCATCCGGGCACGTACCGACTTCGTCTCGCCGCCGACGGTGAACTCCACCGTCTCCCGCGTGATGCGCTCGACAGTCGCGTTGCGGTGCACCTCGAGACCCACCTCACGCGCGTGCTTGACGGCGGTCCACCGGCGCGGCATCGCCATCGGCACCCCGAGCTGCTGCCCCTCGGCGAGCAGGGTCACCCGGCTGCCGCGTTCGGCCATGAACTCGGCCAGTTCGAGGCCGACGAGCGACCCGCCGATCACGACGACGTCCTTCGCCATCGGCAGGAAACGCAGGAACCGCCGGCTCAGATCACGGATCCTCCGGGGGCTCGTGGTGATACCCGCGAGCTTGCCCAATCGGCCCATCATCCGCAGCAGGGGCGACTGGCCGGAGACGTCGCCCGCGCCCGTCATGAGCGCACGCATGCTGTCGCCTGTGTGCACGTGCGGCAGGTCCCCGCCCGGCACGGTGGGACGCTCCCGCACGGCGCCCGTCGCGACGACCACCACGTCCGGATTCAGGGCACGGATCGATGAGGCGGAGGCCTCGGTGCCGAGCCGCACGTCGATGCCGAGGCGGGCGACCTCGGCCGTCAGCCATTTCAGCAGCCGTTCGTTGTCGGGGGTGGTGAGGGTCGAGAACCACAGGGTCCCGCCGAGCCGGTCGGTCTTGTCGAGGACGGTGACGCGGTGTCCTCGCTCGGTGGCGACGCGCGCCGTCTCGAGGCCACCGGGCCCGGCACCCACCACGACGACGTGCTTCGGCGTCGCGCTGCGGACGAACGGCACGAGCGTCTCGTTGCCGAGCGCCGGATTGACCGCGCAGATCGGCGTGGCGTCCCAGAAGTTCTCCTGCACGCACACATAGCAGTTGATGCACGGGCGGATCTGCTCGCTGCGTCCCTGCTTCAGCTTGGCGACGACAGCGGGATCGGCCAGCAGCTGACGGCCCATCGCGACGAAATCGGTGACGCCCTCGGCGATCATCTGCTCGCCGACCTCCGGCAGCATGCGGCCGACGGTGATGACCGGAACGGACACCGCACGTTTGACGACCGCCGCGTTGTGGGTGTAGTAGCCGACCTTGTCCGGCAGCGGACCATCGGTGAAGTTCGCGAACGCGTTCAGTGCGGTGCCCGTGATGTGGATGGCGTCGGCCCCGGCCTGTTCGAACAATGCGGCGGCAGCGGCGGATTCCTCGACGGTGAGACCGTCCGTCTCCCCGTATTCCTGCCCTGCGAGGCGCACGATGACGGCGAGACGATCGCCGACCGCTGCCTTGACCGCGCGGATCACCTCGCAGGTCAGCCGGGCCCGGTTCTCCAGCGACCCGCCGTACTCGTCGGTGCGCTGGTTCGTGTAGCGGCTGAGGAAGGCACCGAGGACGTAGTTGTGCGCGGCGTGGATCTCCACGGCGTCCGCTCCGGCGGCCGCGACCCGGCCGGCGGCCTCGGCGAACATCCGGACGAGCCACTCGATGTCGCTCTCCGTGGCCTCGTTGTAGCGGGCCTGCTTGCCGCCCTGGATGGTGGCCATGCGCTGCAGCTCCTCAGGAGTGCAATCGGCCATGGCGCTCATGTCGCTCGGTGGCTTCGGGATGCTCGGCACGAGCTGCGGCCGGTCCTGCAGGGTGTCGATGCGCGCGACCTTGCCGTGGTGCACCATCTGCACGCACAGTTTGCTGCCGGCCTCGTGAACCGCATCGGCCAGAGCGCGGAGACCGGGGATGAAACGGTCCTCGGACAGGCCGGGTTCCTTGGTGCTGGCGCACCCGGCCGGATAGGCGACCGCGCAGCAGCCGGTGACGATCAGGCCGGTACCCCCGGCCGCGCGGGCGACGAAATGATCGATGTCACCCTGCTCGATCTCACCGTCCTCGCAGAGGTTCATGTCCATGGCGGGCATCACCACCCGGTTGTCGAGGGTGATGGGTCCGATGGTGCCGGGCGAGAGGAGGCGGGTATAGGTCTGATTCGGGACTGCCACGCCCGGACGTTATGTCCGGTCGATTGTGTCCGTCGACACAGTCCCGATCAGCGGGATGGGAGCCGGTACGACCGGGTTTTCACCGGGACTTCCCCGGAAGGCCGGGTGTCTGTTCACCTGCATGGAGCAGGCTCTGCGTCATGAACGGACGGATGATCGTGTCGGTCTCGGGGATCCGGGACGTCACACGCGATGTCGTGGACGGATTCGCCCGGGAGATGGACGCGCGTGGCGTGCCGTTGTCGCTGCTCGTCGCACCACGCCTGAAGGACCACTACCGTCTCGTCCGCGATCCGGCGACGCAGGAGTGGCTTCTCGAGCGGCGTGAGGGTGGTGACGCGATCGTGCTGCACGGATACGACCAGGCGGCGACGAAGCGTCGTCGCGCCGAGTTCGCCGCACTGCCCGAACACGAGGCGCGCTTGCGCCTGCTCGCGGCCGACCGCGCGCTCGAGGAGACGGGACTCCGCACGCGGCTGTTCGCACCTCCGCGCTGGCTCGCGTCGCCCGGAGCGGTGGCCGCACTTCCGCAGGTCGGATTCCGGGTGATGGCGGACATCGCGGGGATCCGTGATCTCGCGGCAGGCACCGTGACGAAGTCGCGGGTGTACGGCATCGGCGACGGTGCGAAGTCGGAGCCGTGGTGGTGCCGGGCAATGGTGATCGGCGCGTCGCGGGTGGCACGGCGGGGCGAGTTGCTCCGGTTGGCGATCGCGGCTCCTCGGCTCGCCGAGCCCGGACCCCGGCAGGCGATCCTCGCCGCCGTGGAAATCGCACTGCGTCACGGTGCGGAACCGGCCGTCTACAGCCGGCCGCGGCGTCCCACGGGGATCACCGCGGCGTGATCCCGGCCGCCTCGCGGGGCCTCCCGGTCGCCGCATTCGCTCGGTAGTGTTTGCGGCCATGGACGCTGACGTGATCGTGGTGGGGGCGGGACTCGCGGGACTCGTAGCGGTGGGCGAACTCGTCGACGCCGGCCGTACGGTTCTCCTGGTCGATCAGGAGAACTCGAACAATGTGGGCGGACAGGCCTTCTGGTCGTTCGGTGGTCTGTTCTTCGTCGACAGTCCCGAACAGCGGCGGCTCGGGATCAAGGATTCCTACGAGCTCGCCCTGCAGGACTGGATGGGCACGGCCGGCTTCGACCGCGAGGTCGAGGACCGGTGGCCGCGGCGGTGGGCCCAGGCCTACGTCGAATTCGCGGCCGGGGAGAAGCACGCCTGGCTGAAGCAGCGCGGCCTGAAGATCTTCCCGATGGTCAACTGGGCCGAACGCGGCGGGTACGACGCTGCGGGGCACGGCAACTCGGTCCCGCGGTTCCACATCACCTGGGGCACCGGTCCGGGTCTCGTCGAGATCTTCGAGCGCAAGCTCCGCGAAGGCGTCGAACGCGGACTCGTGACGCTGAAGCACCGGCACCGGGTCGACGAACTCGTCGTCACGGGCGGAGCTGCCACCGGCGTGCGCGGGGCGATCCTCCAGCCCACCGACGCGCCGCGCGGCGTGGCGTCCTCCCGCACCGTCGTCGGAGACTTCGAGTTCTCCGCCGGAGCCGTGATCGTCACCTCCGGTGGTATCGGCGGGAACTACGACCTCGTGAAGAAGAACTGGCCGAAGCGCATGGGGCAGCCGCCGAAGCACATGCTCAGCGGCGTGCCCGCGCACGTCGACGGCCGGATGCTCGAGATCACCGAGAAGGCCGGCGGCAACATCGTCAACCGCGACCGCATGTGGCACTACACCGAGGGCATCACCAACTACGACCCGGTGTGGCCCGGTCACGGCATCCGCATCCTCCCCGGTCCCTCCTCGCTGTGGCTCGACGCCACGGGCAAGCGGCTACCGGTGCCGTTGTTCCCGGGCTTCGACACGCTCGGCACCCTCGAGCACATCGTGAGCACCGGCCACGACCACACCTGGTTCGTGCTCGACCAGAAGATCATCGAGAAGGAATTCGGGCTCTCCGGCTCCGAGCAGAACCCCGACCTCACCGGACGCAGCATCCGGCTGCTGCTGCAGCGCGTCAAGGCGGGCGCACCCGGACCGGTCGAGGCCTTCAAGCAGCACGGCGTCGACTTCGTCGTCCGCGACACGCTCGCCGATCTCGTCGCGGGCATGAACGAACTCACCCCCGAGGCGCCGCTCGACTACGAGCAGGTGCGTTCGGTGGTCGAGGCCCGCGACCGCGAGATGGACAACAAGTACACGAAGGATCTGCAGGTCGCGGCGGTGCGCGCGGCACGGGCCTACGCACCCGACCGCGTCGTCCGCATCGCCGCACCGCATCGGATCCTCGACCCGAAGGCCGGGCCGCTCATCGCCGTCAGGCTGCACCTGCTCACCCGCAAGACGCTCGGCGGGCTCGAGACCGACCTGTCGTCGCGCGTCCTGCGGTCGGACGGATCGGTCTTCGAGGGGCTCTTCGCCGCCGGTGAGGTCGCCGGATTCGGTGGTGGCGGCGTGCACGGCTACCGGTCGCTCGAAGGCACCTTCCTCGGCGGATGCATCTTCTCGGGGCGGGCGGCGGGTCGCGCCGCCGCCCGCTGAACCTCCTCGTCGGACCAGAGCAGCGTCAGACCTCGACGCCGTCCTCGTGCGGCAGCACGCGGAATTCGGTGCCCTCGGGCGCCATCTCGCTGTACCGGCCGTAGAAGATGCCGCGACCGTTGTCGTTGACGATGCCCTGGTGGATCGGCACGGCGACCCGCGGGTTCACCGCGCGCAGGTAGTCGATCGCCTCCCAGATCTTGAGCCACGGCGCGGTCGACGGCAGGGCCAGCACGTCGACGCGCTCGTGCGGGATGTACAGCGAGTCGCCGGGGTGCAGCAGCCGCGACGGATTCTCGTCGTCGCCGACGAGGAAGGCCGTGTTGTCGATGACGGGCATGTCGGGGTGGATCACCGCGTGCCGTCCGCCGGTGCCGCGCACGGTCAGCGACCCGACCGAGAAGGAGTCGCCGGGACGCACCGCGGTCCAGTCGCCGTCGAGCAGGTTCGCCGACTGCGGGTCGGAGAACAGCTGCGCTCCGGGATTGGCCTCGAGGAGAGCAGGTAGCCGGGTGGTGTCGGCGTGGTCGGGATGCTGATGGGTCACGAGGATCGCGTCGAGTCCGGTGATGCCCTCGAACCCGTGGGAGAAATTTCCGGGGTCGAAAAGGAGCTTCGCGCCGAGGTGTTCGACGAGGATGCAGGAATGGCCGAAATGGGTCAGTTGCATGCCGTCGAGTATGCCGCCGGAAGGAGCCCGACGACCGGCTACGGACAGGAACTCCGCTTCGGTAGCCTCCTCCCGCCCTCCGCCGCCCCGCGTGCGCGAACTCGTTGCTGCCGAGCGGCGTTGAACGGGTGTGACAGGTCTCGTACGAGGGGGACCTCGGCCGATGCCCGTCCCGGTGACCACGGCCGGTAAACTGCTGGATGTCCGGTGTCCGTCCCCGGGCGCCAGCACTACTACCGAGGAGCAGCACGTGGCGCGTGTCGTCGTCGAAGTCATGCCCAAAGCCGAGATTCTCGACCCCCAGGGTCAGGCCATCACCGGGGCGCTGTCGCGGCTGGGCTTCGCGGGCGTGACCGACGTCCGTCAGGGCAAGCGTTTCGAGCTCGAGGTCGACGGCAGCGTCGGCGACGAGGAGCTCGAGAAGATCGCCGAGTCGTTGCTCGCCAACACGGTGATCGAGGACTGGGCCATCCGGCGGATCGACGGTGACGCATGAGCGCACGCATCGGAGTCATCACCTTCCCGGGCACGCTCGACGACGTCGACGCCTCCCGCGCGGTGAAGCTCGCCGGTGGTGAGGCCGTGAGCCTGTGGCACGGGGACGCCGATCTCAAGGGAGTCGACGCGGTGATCGTGCCCGGCGGCTTCTCCTACGGCGACTACCTGCGCTGCGGTGCCATCGCTCGGTTTGCGCCGGTGATGGGCAAGGTCGTCGAGGCCGCGCAGAAGGGCATGCCCGTCCTCGGCATCTGCAACGGCTTCCAGGTGCTGTGCGAGGCGGGTCTGCTGCCCGGCGCGCTCACCCGCAACGCCGGTCTGCACTTCGTCTGCCGCGACGAGTGGCTGAAGGTCGAGTCGAACACCACCGCGTGGACCTCGCGCTACGAGGCCGGCGCCGAGATCCTCATCCCGCTCAAGTCGGGTGAGGGCCGCTACCAGGCATCGGAGAAGGTGCTCGACGAGCTCGAGGGTGAAGGTCGCGTGGTGTTCCGCTTCGCGGGCGACAACCCGAACGGTTCGCAGCGCGGCATCGCCGGCATCTCGTCGGCGAACGGCCGGGTCGTCGGTCTCATGCCGCACCCCGAGCACGCCACCGAGGCGCTCACCGGCCCCAGCGACGACGGACTCGGCATGTTCTACAGCGTGCTGGACGCGGTCGTCAACGCGTGACCGCCTGACCGGAATTTCCGCCGAAGCCCCCATCGACCCTCCCGGCCGTGGGGGCTTCGCTCGTTCCGGCGGGCTCGAGGAATTCTCCGAACCCGAAGTCCCGGAACAGGAGAGACGGAACGAGGGACCCCGCGACCGTCCCGATCGGCTGCGGAATCCCTCGTCCCTACAACCCGGAGCTCGACCCCCCGATCAAGTCCCGGGCGCGATGTCGTCGTCATCCCCCATGCGCGACATCGCGGATCAGTCTGCCGGAGCCGAATCGTCCTGTCCTGAGTAGGACTACCCAAATCGGGCCTGTCCGTCGACGGGCGTTGCGTGTCGGTCCCCGGCGGTACCGTCGCGGCATGACAGCGACCATCGCGATGATCACCTTCGACACCACCGACCCGGCTCCGATCGCGACGTGGTGGGCCGAGCGTACGGGCGGCCGCATCGAGCAGGAGAACGACGGCTGGTTCTTCATCGTCGCCCTGCCGCAGGGCATCAGGCTCGGTTTCCAGAAGGTGTCCGATCCGACGCCCGGGAAGAACCGCGTGCACCTCGATCTCACGGCCCCCGATCTCGACGCCGAGGTCGAGCGCTTCGTGCAGGCCGGCGCGAAGGAGGTCCATCGCGAGAACATGGGAGACGACTTCCGCTGGGTGACGCTCGCCGACCCCGAGGGCAACCTGTTCTGCGTCGCCGAGGGCCACTGACACTCGGTACGAGGGGAGCGGCGCGGCTCTTTCGTTCAGCACCGAGACTGTCCGTGATGCGAAGATGCAGTCATGTCTTCCACGCGTGCCGATGCTCGGGGTCTCTGTAATTTCGTCGACCTGTCGCCGTCGCCGTTCCACGTCTGCGCCACCGTCGCCGCGGCGCTGACCGAGGCGGGCTTCGTCGAACTGCACGAGCAGCAGGCCTGGCCCTCCGAGCCGGGACGCTTCTTCCTGGTGCGCGGCGGGTCGCTGATCGCGTGGAGCACCGAGGGTGTCGCCGACGATCCGGCCGAGCCCTTCCGCATCGTCGGCGGGCACACCGACAGCCCCAACCTGCGGGTCAAGCAGCATCCCGATCTCACGTCGGCGGGCTGGCGGATGGTGGGGCTCGAACCGTACGGCGGTGCGTGGCTCAACTCGTGGCTCGACCGCGACCTCGGGATCTCCGGCCGTTTCACCGTGCGCGCGGGGGAGACGACCGAGGACGTCCTCGTCCGCGTCGACGCGCCGGTCCTGCGGGTCCCGCAGCTCGCCATCCACCTGTCCGAGGACCGCAAGGGCGTCCAGCTCGACCCGCAGCGCCACGTCAACGCTGTCTGGGGTGTCGGCACCGAACCGCGCTCGTTCATCGCGTGGGTCGCCGAGCAGCACGGGATCGATCCGGGCGCGGTGCTCGGCTGGGAGCTGATGACCCACGACCTGGCGCCGAGCGCGGTCGTCGGGCCGGGCCGCGACCTGGTCAGCGCACCGCGTCTCGACAACCAGGGCACCTGCTACGCCGGGCTGCACGCCCTGCTCGACGCCGCGGAACACGTCGCTGCGCACGGTGGCCCGATGCCGCTCCTCGCCCTGTTCGACCACGAGGAGGTCGGCAGCATGTCCGACCGCGGCGCCTTCTCGGAACTGCTCAACACCGTCATCGAACGGATCGTCCTGCTCCGGGGCGGTGGGCGCGAGGAGTTCCTCCGCGCCCGCGCCGGCTCGATCGTCGCGTCGGGTGACATGGCGCACGCCACGCACCCCAACTACCCCGAGCGGCACGAACCCGCCCACCGCATCGCGGTGAACGGCGGACCGGTCCTGAAGGTGAACCAGAACCTGCGGTACGCGAGCGACGCGACCGGCGCCGGGGCCTTCGCGCTGGCCTGCGAGCAGGCGGGGGTCCCGCTGCAACGGTACGTGCACCGCGCCGACCTGCCGTGCGGCTCGACGATCGGTCCGATCACCGCGTCGAGGACCGGCATCACGACCGTCGACGTCGGAGCCCCGCAGCTCGCTATGCACTCGGCGCGCGAGTTCATGGGCGCGGACGACGTGGCGAGCTATGCGCAGGCCCTG
The DNA here is from genome assembly GCF_058211795.1 of Rhodococcus sp. S3. Lineage (NCBI taxonomy): Bacteria > Bacillati > Actinomycetota > Actinomycetes > Mycobacteriales > Nocardiaceae > Rhodococcus > Rhodococcus sp. S3. The sequence continues at coordinate 771,394 of NZ_CM177074.1, forward strand.
ACCGCTTTCCTGACCCCGGCATCGTGACCGCGTTCGCCCGCCCCGAAGCACCCGCCGGTGACACACTGAAGACGGTCGTGTCCGGTCGGAGAGAACGGGGGAATGCAGTGGACGTCCCGTCCTACCCCGATCATCTGCTGTCCCTCGCCGAGTGGTCGGCCCTGCCCGAATCCGACGGGCACCACGTGGAGGTGTGCGAGGGCGTCCTCGTCGCCGCGCCGGCGCCGGGAGCGGCGCACGATCACGCCGCGGTGACCCTGGCGTTGCTCCTCGACGAGAAGCTGCCCGACGAATGGTGCGCGCTCGGCGGCGTCGAGGTGCTGGTCGCGGAGAAGCCGCTGACGGTGCGGTGCCCCGACGTGATCGTCGTGGGCCGCTCCCTCGTCGACGCCGACCCGGATCGGGCACCGATCTCCGAGGTGAAGCTGGTCGTGGAGGTCACCGTCGACGGCACGGCCCGCACCGACCGGGTCACGAAGTTCTCCGAATACGCGGAGGCCGGCGTCCTGCAGTACTGGATCGTCGATCTCGGCGGACCGCCGGTGATCGCCACCTTCACGCTCGTCGACGGGTGGTACCGATTCGACGGGGAGCACTCGGGCACCGTCACCCTCGATGCGCTGGGCACCGAGGTGGCCGTCACACCGTCGGAGCTCGTGCCCGCACCGGTGAACCCCGTCGCGCCTGCGCAGCGATAGACTGATCCGCGGCAGTTCCCGCCCGGCCTGCCGTTTTCGATCCCAGAGTGAAGGGACCCGACGCCCAGTGTCACCGCACGTGGATACCGTCTCCCACGCCGCCGAAACCCCCGACGTCGCTCAGCCCTATCGGGAGCTGGGTCTGAAGGAAGACGAGTACACCCGGATCAAGGAGATCCTGGGCCGTCGCCCCACCGACGCCGAACTCGCCATGTACTCGGTGATGTGGTCCGAGCACTGCTCGTACAAGTCGTCGAAGGTGCACCTGCGCTACTTCGGCGAGACCACCACCGACGAGATGCGCGAATCGATGCTCGCGGGCATCGGTGAGAACGCCGGCGTCGTCGACATCGGCGACGGCTGGGCCGTCACCTTCAAGGTCGAGTCGCACAACCACCCGTCCTACATCGAGCCGTACCAGGGCGCCGCGACCGGCGTGGGCGGCATCGTCCGCGACATCATGGCCATGGGCGCCCGCCCGATCGCCGTGATGGACCAGCTCCGCTTCGGCGCAGCCGATCACCCCGACACCCGTCGCGTCGTCGACGGTGTCGTGCGCGGTGTCGGCGGCTACGGCAATTCCCTGGGCCTGCCCAACGTCGGCGGCGAGACCGTCTTCGACGCCTCCTACCAGGGCAACCCGCTCGTGAACGCGCTGTGCGCGGGTGCGATGCGCGTGGAGGACCTGCACCTCGCGCACGCTTCCGGCACGGGCAACAAGGTCATCCTGTTCGGCGCGCGCACCGGACTCGACGGCATCGGCGGCGTGTCCGTCCTCGCCTCCGAGACCTTCGACGACAGCGCCGGTGGCCGCCCCAAGAAGCTCCCGAGCGTGCAGGTGGGCGACCCCTTCACCGAGAAGGTGCTCATCGAGTGCTGCCTCGACCTCTACCGCGAGAAGCTCGTCGTCGGCATCCAGGACCTCGGCGGTGCCGGTCTGTCCTGCGCGACCTCCGAGCTCGCCGCCGCCGGCGACGGTGGCATGCACATCGACCTCGAGCGTGTCCCGACGCGCGCGAAGGGCATGACCCCGGCCGAGGTGCTGTCCTCGGAGTCGCAGGAACGCATGTGCGCCGTCGTCACGCCCGACAACGTCGACGCCTTCATGGACGTCTGCAAGAAGTGGGACGTCCTGGCCACCGTCATCGGTGAGGTCACCGACGGCGACCGCCTCGTCATCGACTGGCACGGCGAGACCGTCGTCGACGTGCCGCCGCGCACGGTCGCGCACGAGGGCCCGGTCTACGAGCGCCCCGTCGAGCGCCCGGCCTCGCAGGACGCGCTGATCGCGAACACCACCGCGGGCCTGAAGCGTCCGGAGACCGCCGACGAGCTGCGCGCGACGCTGCTGAAGATGCTCGCGTCGCCGGCGCTGTGCAGCCGCAAGTGGATCACCGAGCAGTACGACCGCTACGTCCGCGGCAACACGGTGCTCGCCGAGAACGCCGACGCCGGTGTGGTCCGCATCGACGAGGAGACCGGCCGCGGCATCGCGCTCGCGACCGACGCCTCGGGCCGCTACACGCAGCTCGATCCGTATGCGGGCGCCCAGCTCGCCCTCGCCGAGGCCTACCGCAACGTCGCCGCCACCGGCTCGACGCCGAAGGCCGTCTCGAACTGCCTGAACTTCGGTTCGCCCGAGGATCCCGGCGTGATGTGGCAGTTCCAGCAGGCCGTGCGCGGCCTCGCGGACGGCTGCGCGAAGCTCGGCATCCCCGTCACCGGCGGCAACGTCAGCTTCTACAACCAGACCGGCGCCACCGCGATCCTGCCGACCCCGGTCGTCGCGGTGCTCGGTGTGATCGACGATGTGCACCGCCGCATCCCCACCGGCATCGGCCTCGAGCCGGGCGAGACGCTGATCCTGCTCGGTGAGACCCGCGACGAGTTCGACGGCTCCATCTGGGCGCAGGTCGAGCACGACCACCTCGGTGGTGTCCCGCCGAAGGTCGATCTCGACCGTGAGCGACTGCTGTCGGAGATCCTCACCGCGGGTTCGCGCGACGGCCTGATCTCCGCCGCGCACGACCTGTCCGAGGGTGGTCTCGCGCAGGCCGTCGTCGAGGCCGCACTCGCGGGCGAGACCGGCTGCCGCGTGCTGATCCCCGAGGACGCCGATCCGTTCGTGACGCTGTTCTCCGAGTCGGCCGGCCGCGTGCTCGTGGCCGTGCCGCGCACCGAGGAGTCGCGCTTCACCGGTATGTGCACCGCACGCAACATGCCGTGGGTGCGCATCGGTGTCGTCGACGAGGGATCCGACTCCGTCGAGGTCCAGGGCCTGTTCTCGATCCCCATGACCGAGCTGCGCGAGGTGTGGGAAGGGACCCTGCCTGCCCTGTTCGGGTAACCGTGCCGGCCACCCAGGTCGATCGGCTGGCGGCGTTCGAGGCCCGGCAGGGCCGGATCATCGCCGCGGTCACCGACTTCGGTGAGCGCCACCCCCTCACCGCACGGGTGTGGGGGTGGCTCAGCCTGGACTTCACGGGCGTCGCCTTCGCGGCGCTGTTCTTCTGCTGGTCGCTGACGCCGTCGCTGCTCCCGCGCGACTGGCTCTTCCAGGGCCTGATCGGCGGCATCAACGCCGCGATCGGGTACGGCGTCGGATGCGTCGTCGGCTGGGCCGTGGCGCGCTTCCTGCTTCCCGGGCGACGGTGGTGGCCGCCGCCGCTGCCGGTGCTGCGTGCCATCAAGGTCGCGGTTCCGGTCGCGGCCGCTCTCGCGTCGCTCGTCGCACTCGTGCTCTCCGCCGGCGAGCAACGTCAGCTCGCCGCGCTCATGGGTGTCGAGGGCACCACGACCTCGGGATATCTGCGCACCATCGTGCTGAGCGTCGCGGTCGCCGCCGCTCTCATCGCCCTGTGGCGCGGGCTGCGCGACATCGTCCGCTGGGTGTCGATGCTGCTCATGCGCCGCACCCGGATGCCGCTCGGTCTCGCCCGCACGCTGGGTGTTCTGGTCGTGGTCCTCGCGACCTTCATGCTCATCGACGGCGTGCTCATCCGCGGCACCTACGCCATCGTCAACCAGGCGTTCGGTCTGCAGGACGACACCACCCGTCCCGGCGCGATCCAACCGGTCGATCCCGCGAAGTCCGGCAGCCCCGAATCCCTCGCGGCGTGGGAGACGCTTGGGTTCGAGGGCCGCAACTTCGTCTCGCGAGGACTCGACGCCGAGGAACTGACCGCCGTCAACGGCAGTCCCGCACCGGAACCGATCCGGGTGTACGTCGGGCTCGACACCGCACCCACACCGGAAGAACGCATCGACCTCGTTCTCGCGGAACTCGAGCGGACCGGTGCCTTCGACCGTTCCACTCTCGTCCTCATCCCCACCACCGGCACCGGCTGGGTCAATCCCACCGCGGCCCGCGCGATGGAACTCGTCCACAACGGCGACCTGGCGATGGTGGCCTGGCAGTACTCCTACCTGCCGAGCTGGATCTCCTTCCTCGCCGACCGGGAGAAGGCCGCTGCCGCAGGCAAGATGCTGGTCGAGCGAGTGCACGAACGCTGGTCGCAGCTGCCCGAGGACGACCGCCCCGACCTGTTCCTCTACGGCGAGAGCCTCGGCACGCAGTCGGGGGAGGGTGCCTTCGACAGTCTCGCCGAGATCCGCGCCCAGATGGACGGGGTGCTGTGGGTGGGCCCGCCCAACTCCAACCGTCTGTGGCGGCAGCTCGTCGAACGCCGCGATCCCGGCACGACCGAGGTGCAGCCGGTGTACGCGGACGGTCTCGTCGTGCGCTTCGCCGACAGCCGGGAGGCGATCCACGAGCCCGACACACCGTGGCTGTCGCCCCGCGTGCTCTACATCCAGCACGCCTCGGATCCCGTCGTCTGGTGGTCGCCGGACCTGTTGTTCTCCCGCCCCGACTGGCTGTCGGAGCCGCCCGGACGCGACCGGCTGCCGCAGATGCGGTGGTTCCCCTTCGTCACCTTCTGGCAGGTCTCCGCCGACCTCACCAACGCTGCCGGCGTGCCCGACGGACACGGCCACAACTACGGGTCGGCGGTGCTCGAGGGATGGATCGAGATCACCCAGCCCGAGGGCTGGACCGAGAACGACACCGAGCGGGTGCGCATCGCCCTCGAGGCGTTCGCCGAGGACGACGGACCCGAGAAGTGACCTCGCGAGTCACCGCTGTGAGCGGCACCGCCGTGAGCTGCACCGCTGCGGGATGCGCCGCCGCGCTGGTCGCGTGGAACACCCTCGTCCTCCCGGCGATGGATCTCGGTCCGCGCGGCAGGGCCGCCGCGAACGCCGGCTTCGGTGTCGCGCTCGCCGCGGCCACCCGCGCGGCCGGTGTCTCCGCAGCCGAGCTCGGCTGGCGCAGAGCAGGGAAGGGCCTGCGGTGGGGGACCGCGTCGGCGGTCCTGCCGGTCGCGGCCTACACGGTGATGCTCGCCGTCCCACCCGTACGACGGCGGATGGCCGCCGGAGCGCGACGCGCCGACCACACCGAGTGGGTCTTCGTACACATCCCCTTCGGGACGGTCCTGGCCGAGGAACTGCTGTTCCGATCGGTTCTGTACGCCCTGACCCGCCGCGCGTCACGGAGGTGGCACCGGGTGCTGACCTCGGTCGCCTTCGGGCTCTGGCACGTCGTTCCCGCCCGGCACGCCGGGGACTCGGTGCCCGGAACCGTCGCGCTCACCGCCCTGAGCGGGGTGGTGTTCGACGAACTGCGACGACGGACCGGCAGTGTCGTCGCGCCGATGCTCCTGCACCTGGCGATCAACGCCGGCGGTGCCGTCGCGGTCGGCATCGCGACGCGCCCACCTCGTTAGGCTGTGCTGCCATGGCACCCCGGAAACCCGTCGACCCCGCCGAACTGCGCGCAGCCCTCGAACGGGTGGGTCCATGGGTGACGGGGGAGAGCGACGAGAAGCCGCCGCGCCCCGATCTCGCCGCCGCCGTCCGGCTCAGTGCCCGCACCCTCGAACAGATCGCGCCGGGATCGAGCGTGGAGGTGCGGGTGCCGCCGTTCGTGGCCGTCCAGTGCATCGAGGGCCCTCGCCACACGCGAGGGACACCGCCCAACGTCGTCGAGACCGATCCGCGGACGTGGCTGCGTCTGGTGGTCGGCAGCATCGATTTCGACGGGGCCGTGGACTCGGGTGCGGTGGAGGCATCGGGTGGGCGCGCAGCGGAGATCGGACGGCTGCTCCCGATCGCCCGACTCTGACGTTTACCGGGGCCCACACCGGGCGTCCGGGAGGGAGCACCCGGCGCTGGCCGTAGAATGGGGGGAGCCCCGCTTGTCCAGCCTCAGGGAGCACGTCCGTGACCAGTGCCGATCTGTCGGTCCACACACGTAATCTTCTCGCCTCCACCGAACCCGAGAACGAACCCCGCGAAGAGTGCGGAGTGTTCGGAGTGTGGGCTCCCGGTGAGGACGTGTCGAAGCTCACGTATTACGGTCTCTATGCGCTGCAGCACCGCGGACAGGAAGCTGCGGGCATCGCCGTGGCCGACGGTTCGCAGGTGCTCGTCTTCAAGGATCTCGGTCTCGTCAGCCAGGTCTTCGACGAGCAGACGCTCGCCGCGATGACCGGCCACATCGCGATCGGCCACTGCCGCTACTCCACCACCGGGTCCACGACCTGGGAGAACGCGCAGCCGATCTTCCGCACCACCGCCGCCGGCTCGGGCGTCGCGCTCGGCCACAACGGCAACCTCGTCAACACCGCCGAACTCGCCGAACGCGGACGCCGTCTCGGTGTGCTCGATCCCACGCGGCCCGGTGCGGCGAACTCCGACTCCGACACCGTCGGTGCGCTGCTCGCCCACGGCGCGAAGAACAGCACGATCGAAGAGGCCGCGATGGAGCTGCTCCCGCAGCTGCGCGGCGCGTTCTGCCTGACCTTCATGGACGAGCACACCCTCTACGCGGCCCGCGACCCGTGGGGCATCCGCCCGCTGTGCCTCGGACGCCTCGACCGCGGCTGGGTCGTCGCCAGCGAGACCGCCGCCCTCGACATCGTCGGTGCATCCTTCGTCCGCGACATCGAGCCCGGCGAGCTGCTCGCGATCGACGCGGACGGTGTGCGCTCGTCGCGCTTCGCGAACCCCGAGCCCAAGGGCTGCGTGTTCGAGTACGTCTACCTCGCGCGTCCCGACTCGACCATCGCCGGTCGCTCCGTGCACGCGACCCGCGTGGAGATCGGCCGCCGGCTCGCGAAGGAACACCCGATCGACGCCGATCTGGTCATCCCGGTGCCCGAGTCGGGAACCCCGGCCGCCGTCGGTTACGCACAGGGCTCCGGCCTGCCCTACGGCCAGGGACTGATGAAGAACGCCTACGTCGGCCGCACCTTCATCCAGCCCAGCCAGACCATCCGCCAGCTCGGTATCCGGCTCAAGCTCAACCCGCTGCGCGAGGTGATCCGCGGCAAGCGCCTCGTCGTCGTCGACGACTCGATCGTGCGCGGCAACACCCAGCGCGCCCTGATCCGCATGCTGCGCGAGGCCGGCGCCCTCGAGATCCACGTGCGCATCGCCTCGCCGCCGGTCAAGTGGCCCTGCTTCTACGGCATCGACTTCGCGTCGCCGGCCGAGCTGATCGCCAACGGCGCGGGCACCCGCGACACCGTCGAGGAGGGGCACGACTACGACGAGATGGTCGAGATGGTGCGCCGGTCGATCGGCGCAGACTCGCTCGGTTACATCTCGATCGACGGCATGATCGGCGCCACCGAGCAGCCCGCATCCCGTTTGTGCGCTGCATGTTTCGACGGCCACTACCCGATCGCGCTCCCCAGCGAGCATCAGGCGGGCAAGGACGTCCTCAACGGCGTCGTCGACACCGATTCGGCCACCCCGACCGTGTTGGACAACGACAACGCGGACGTTCTCAGTCGGCCGTAGAAGCTGGTCGGGTACCGTAAGTGCCGCGGTCGGCACGGTTCGGCGTGCGTTTCGCATGCCCGGACGCAGGTGTGCCTGCCCGCATGTAGCCAGATTTTTCACGACAAGACACAACTCGAGGCTGGAGCCGACAACTCATGACCGAGGACGCAACCCCCGGAGCTTCCTACGCCGCGGCGGGCGTGGACATCGAGGCCGGTGACCGAGCCGTCGAACTGTTCGCCCCGCACGCGAAGAAGGCCACCCGCCCGGAGGTCATGGGCGGCCTGGGTGGGTTCGCCGGTCTGTTCGCGCTCAAGGGTGGATACAAGGAGCCGCTGCTCGCGGCGTCCACCGACGGTGTCGGCACCAAGCTCGCGGTGGCGCAGGCACTCGACAAGCACGACACGGTCGGTCTCGACCTCGTCGCGATGGTCGTCGACGACCTCGTGGTCTGCGGCGCCGAGCCGCTGTTCCTGCAGGATTACATCGCCGTCGGTCGCGTCGTGCCCGAGCGGGTCGCGGAGATCGTCGCCGGCATCGCCGAGGGCTGCGTCCAGGCCGGTTGCGCGCTGCTCGGTGGCGAGACCGCCGAGCACCCGGGCGTCATGGCCGCCGACGACTACGACCTGTCCGCGACCGGCGTGGGTGTCGTCGAGGCCGAGAAGCTGCTCGGACCCGACCGCGTGCGCCCCGGCGACGTCGTCATCGCGATGGGCGCTTCCGGTCTGCACTCGAACGGCTACTCGCTCGCCCGCAAGGTGCTGCTCGACATCGGCAAGATGAGCCTGACGGCGCACGTCGACGAGTTCGGTCGCACCCTCGGCGAGGAGCTGCTCGAGCCCACCCGCATCTACGCCAAGGACTGCCTCGCGCTCGCCGCCGAGACCGAGGTGCGTACCTTCTGCCACGTCACCGGTGGCGGCCTCGCCGCGAACCTCGCGCGCGTGATGCCCAAGGGGCTCGTCGCCGAGCTCGACCGCACCAGCTGGAGTCCGGCTCCGGTCTTCGGCCTCATCGCGCAGCGCGGACGGGTCGAGCGGGTCGAGATGGAGAAGACCTTCAACATGGGCGTCGGCATGGTGGCCATCGTGGCCCCCGAGGACGTCGATCGTGCTCTGGCGGTGCTCACCGCCCGGCACATCGACTGCTGGACGCTCGGCACGGTCCGCAAGGCGCAGGACGGCGCCGACGAGCGTGCGGTGCTCCTCGGAGACCACCCGCGCTTCTGACGGGCGTGCGTCGCCCGACGCGAACACGACGAAAGGCCGGTTCCCCCAGGATGAATGGGGGACCGGCCTTTCGGCTCACTGCCGTGTTGTGAACTCGGAAGTCACAGACTCGAAGGCTACGGACGGTGACGAGCGCCGTCCGGCCTCGCGTCGAACGCCGACCACACCACCGACGGAGGGGGAGCCGAAAGTCGGCCTCCCCCTCCGTCGGAGAGTGATATCAGGTCAGCGACGCCAGTCGTCGTCGTAGTCGTCGTCCCAACCGGAACGTTGCTCGGCGAAGACTTCGTCCCGCTGCGAGTTGGTTGCTCCGCCAGACAGCTCTCGCTGGAGGCTCTCGAAGTCGGTGGACGGCGAGCTGTACTTGAGTTGCCGTGCAACCTTGGTCTGCTTTGCCTTAGCCCGGCCGCGGCCCATGGCCAACCCCCTCGCGCTTTGACGGGGCGGCCTGGGGAAAAGTGGCGGCCCCGGTGTGTTGAGTATTTTCCTGACGCCCACTTTAGCGTGGAAACTTCGGCTGCGCCTCCACACACCCGGCTGGGCCGGTGTCCGTTACGCCTCATAACGACCCGACCTGCATGAATGCTGTTGAAATGTGATAAAGATGCCCTTCAGAACACCCCCGGGACGGCCCGGACGGTGCCGACTCGCACGCCACCACCGAACACCGGCGCCGACGAGAGCACCGCCAGCCGTTCGGAATCGAAGGTCGCGGCGTTCGCGGCGGCACCCGCCCCGAGGCGATGGAGCAGGGCCGCGGTGAGCGGGAGGCGTGCCCGCTCGTGCCCGTCGTCGATCTTGAAGGCGAAGGACGTGCCGTCCGGCAGCGCACCGGCGTGGATCCCGTCGGCGCCCGCCTTGCACAGCAGCCCGCCCACCGCACGCATGAGCTTCAGGTCGTCCTTGCCGGTACCGGAGATCAGGAACGGATGTTCGCGCACCGCGTCGGCCACGGCGCGTTCGGGCGTGCCGGTCTCCGCCGTCGCGAGCCGCGAGTAGGCGCGGGCGAGGTTGAACAGGGGGACGGGCACGATCGGCAGACCGCAGCCGTCGATGCCGAGATCGGTGTCCTCGATGTCGCCGGTCAGTTCGAGGATGGTCTCGGTCACCAGCTGCTGCAGCGGGTGTCCCGCGTCGGTGTAGCCGTCGGTGTCCCAGCCGTTCGCCGCGCACGCCGCGAGCATCGCCGCGTGCTTGCCCGAGCAGTTCATGTAGATCGACCGCGGTGTGCGTCCGGCGGCGAGCACCTCGGCGCGCGCGAGTTCGTTGCCGGGCAGATCCGTCGGGCAGCGCAGGTCCTTCTCGGTGAAACCGGCACCGGACAGGACGCGCTCGACGGCCTCCACATGGTCGCCCTCACCTTCGTGTGAGGCCGTGGCGATCGCGAGTTCGGCGGAGTCGCGTGGGACGAAGCCGGCGCGCAGCAGCGCGACCGCCTGCATCGGCTTGTTCGACGACCGCGGGTAGATCGGCGTGTGCACCTCGCCGAGCGAGACGAGGACCTCGCCGTCCGGATCGAGGACGATCAGCGACCCGCGGTGGACGCACTCCCGGAAGCCCGAGCGCACCACCTCGACCAGTTCGACGCTCAACCGCTCTCTCCCTTCCGTGCCCGTCCTACGAGACGGTGGGCCTTGTCGGCGACGCTGGGAGCGATGTCGGCCTGCTGCTCGAGCATCGCGGCGACCCGCTCGTGGCCCTGTCCGGTGAACAGACCGCGCACCGTGGCCCCGTGGGAGGGGACGTGCTCGACGACGATGCGGTCGCCGGCGGCCACCGGTCCCTCGGAGATCACCTTCAGGTACGCGCCGCAGTCGCCGCGGGCGACGAACCGGGTGGCCCAGTCGTCCTCCTCCGAACGGATCGCGAAGGTGCGGCAGGGGGTGCGAGGGCCGGTCACCTCGAGGAGCAGACCACCGTCGCCGACGCGCCACCGCTCGCCGATGACGGCGTCGGTGGGGGAGAACCCGGCGACGTGCAGATTCTCGCCGAACCAGCCGACGGGCAGCTCCCGGGCGAGTTCGGAACCCCAGCGACGCGACTCGTCCTGCGAGAAGGCGTAGACGGCCTTGAAGACGCCGCCGTGGTTGGCGGTGTCGCACTGGCGGTCGCCGGTCAGTCCGAGCTCGCCGACGTGCACCGGCCCGTCGACGGGACGCTTGTCGATCGCGGTGACGGGATTACGCCGCAGTCCGGTCTCGTGCAGCGTGTGCACGACGCAGACCGCTGCGACGGTCCCCGAGGTCGCCGGCTGCGTGCCGGCCGTCTCGGCGGTCACCGGCCGCGCAATCGGTCGACCGCCGCCCTTCCTGCCTGGATGCCGTCGTCGGGAGGGATGGAGTCGGGGTCGATGGACGCCGCGCACGGTCCTGCGACGAGGGCCGTGTCGGGCGTGATGGTGCGCTTGACGAGCGCGAGCGCGATCGGCCCGAGCTCGTGATGGTCGACGATCGTGCCGATGCGCCCGACCGCGCGACCTCCGGCGGTGATGTCGTCGCCCGTCTCGGGTCGTCCGTCGGCCGAGCCGTCGAGATGGAGAAGGACGAGATGTCGCGGGGGCTTGCCGAGGTTGTGGACCCGCGCGACGGTCTCCTGGCCGCGGTAGCACCCCTTGTCGAGGTGGACGGCACCGTACTGCTCGGGTCCGCCGATCCAGCGGGCCTCGTGGGGGATGGTGCGCTCGTCGGTGTCGACACCGATCCGGGGACGGACCGCTTCGACGCGCAAGGCCTCGAACGCCCAGCTGCCGGCCGGACGCGCGCCGGCGTCCCGCAGGGCGGTGAAGAGCGCGGTGAGCGACTCGCGCGGCACCAGGAGGTCGAAGGAGTGCTCGGTGGGCCACGGCATGCGGCGCACGAAGCCACCGGCGGGCAGGGCGACGGCGGCATAGGGTTCGGCCGGCAGCGCGTCGATCCCGAGTGCGGCGAGCACGGCGGGGCTGCCGGCGTCCGGTCCGAGGAGGCTCAGAACCGCGAGTTCGTTGCCGTCGCGAGGTTCGGCCTTCGCCCAGAACACCATCTTCTTCAGGAACGCGAGCAGGTCGGGTCCACGGTCGGCTTCGGTGTCGATCCACGTCACGCCGTCGAGGTCGGTCTGCACGAAGTGGTGCTCGACGCGGCCGTTCGCGTCGAGGCTCAGGTTCTCGGCGGAGGTGCCGTCCGGGAGCGACGCGATGTGCTGGCTGGAGATGGTGTGCAGCCAGCTCAGGCGTTCGTCGCCCGGAACGGCGATGACGAAGCGGGTGGAACGGTCGACCACGGCGGCGGATGTGGCGGCGGCACGTTGCTCGCCGAGCGGGTCGCCGTAATGCCAGGGGAGTCCGGCATCGGGCCCGCCGGAAGGCGAGGCGACTGCGCCGGGAAGTGCGAGAAGGGCGCTTTCGGACACGATCGGAGACTCGGTCACGACACCAGTCTATGGGGAACCGGCCGACAGGTCTGCCAGTGGCTAGGCTGAGCGCCATGGCTGAGCGGGTGCTGGTGACGCTGGACGGCGAGGTGAGGGATGCGGACGCACCCCTTCTGCACGCCGACGATTTCGGTGTTCTTCGTGGCGACGGGGTGTTCGAGACGTTGCTCGTGCGAGGAGGCCGGGCGCGTGCGCTCGATCTGCATCTCGCCCGGCTCGCGGCGTCCGCGGCCGCCGCGCAGTTGCCCGAACCCGATCGCGACGACTGGCGGCTCGCCGTCGACGTGGCACTCGAACAGTGGGGCGCCGAGCAGGAGGGCGTGCTGCGCCTGGTCTACACGCGTGGTCGTGAGGGTGCCGACACGCCGACGGCCTTCCTACTCGTGACGCCGGTGGCCGAGCGTGTCGGCATCGCACGGCGCGACGGCGTGTCCGTGGTGACCCTCGAACGGGGTTTTTCGACCGATCTGGCGCAGAAGGCGCCGTGGCAGCTCCTCGGTGCCAAGACGCTGTCGTACGCGACGAACATGGCGGCACTGCGTCACGCCGAGTCGGTCGGCGCCGACGACGTGATCTTCGTCAGTGCCGAGGGCTACGTGCTCGAGGGTCCGCGGTCGACGGTGCTCGTCGCGCGTGGCCGGACGTTGCTCACTCCGCCGCCGGAGCAGGGGATCCTCCCCGGCACCACGCAGCAGGCACTGTTCGACCTGGCGGGGGAGCGGGACTTCACGGTCCGGTACGAGCCGCTGCGCCCGGCGGATCTCGTCGTCGCCGACGGTCTCTGGCTGATCTCCAGCGTGGCGCTCGCGGTGCGGGTGCACACGCTCAACGGGCACGCGCTGGTCTCGCGGGTCCAGGAGGGCGAGATCGAAGGCCTCGTCGACGAGGCGGTCGACGCCGCTTCGTGAGCGAATCGGTCGATACAGCTTCCTGAGTAGCGGCGGGGTGTGTCCCCGCGGGTGATCCGTATCCGATGTGACGTGAGTCCGATGTGTCGGGCGACACGAACGTGTTCCACTTCGCGCAATCGCTACTACATTCGGTAGTAGCAAGGCCGGAGCAGTACTATCGGCGTGTCTTTGCGAACGAGAACCGCAGCGTCGGCCCCGCTCGGATTTCCGTATCGACCCGGGCCTCACCTCGGAGTGGCAATGGATGTCTTGGATCTGTCCCGGTGGCAGTTCGGGATCACGACGGTGTATCACTTCATCCTCGTGCCGTTGACGATCGGCCTCGCGCCGCTCGTCGCGATCATGCAGACGATGTGGGTGGTCACCGGCAAGGACCACTGGTACCGCCTCACGAAGTTCTTCGGGAAGATGTTCCTGATCAACTTCGCGCTCGGTGTCGCGACCGGCATCGTGCAGGAATTCCAGTTCGGCATGAACTGGAGCGAGTACTCCCGCTTCGTGGGCGACGTCTTCGGCGCACCCCTCGCCCTCGAAGGCCTCGTCGCCTTCTTCATGGAGTCGACCTTCCTCGGCCTGTGGATCTTCGGCTGGACGCGCCTGCCGAAACTCGTTCACCTCGCGACCATCTGGCTCGTCGCGATCGGCGTGAACGCCTCCGCCTTCTTCATCATCGCGGCGAACTCGTTCATGCAGCATCCCGTCGGCGCCACCTACAACCCCGAGACCGGACGCGCCGAGCTGACGAGCATCTGGGCACTGCTCACCAACAACACCGCACTCGCGGCCTTCCCCCACGCGGTCGCCGGCGGATTCCTCACCGCCGCAACCTTCGTCGCCGGCATCGGTGGCTGGTGGATGGTCCGCAACATGCGACGCGCCGCCGAGCTCCGCACCTCGGAACCCGAGGAGGCCCAGCGCCTCGAGAACGATGCCCGCGGACTGTTCCGCCCCGCGACCCGCCTCGGCCTGATGGTCATGATCGTCTCGGGCATCGGGTTGTTCGTCACCGGCGACGTCCAGGCCAAGCTCATGTTCGAGCAGCAGCCGATGAAGATGGCCTCGGCCGAGTCGCTGTGCCACACCGAGACAGACCCCAACTTCTCGATCCTCACGATCGGCACGCACAACGACTGCGACGGCGTCATTCACGTCCTCGACGTGCCGTTCGTTCTCCCGTTCCTCGCAGAGGGCGAGTTCAGCGGCGTGACCCTCCAGGGCGTCGAGGACCTGCAGGCGCAGTACGAACAGGAATTCGGCCCCGGCAACTACAAGCCCAACCTGTTCGTCACCTACTGGTCGTTCCGCGCGATGATCGGCCTCGCCGCCGGTTCCGCGGCGCTGGCCCTGGCCGGGCTGTGGGTCACCCGCGGCGGCCGGGTGCCCGACCAGAAGTGGTTCTCGACGCTGTCGCTCGTCGCGATCCCCACGCCCTTCCTCGCCAACAGCGCGGGCTGGATCTTCACCGAGATGGGCCGACAGCCCTGGGTGGTTCATCCGAACCCCACGGGCGTGGACATGATCCGGCTCACCGTCGATCAGGGTGTCTCCGATCACGCGGCCGGAACGGTGCTCACCTCGCTGATCGCCTTCACTCTCGTCTACGCGGCGCTCGGCGTGGTGTGGTTCTGGCTCATCCGCAAGTACGCGATGGAAGGCCCGCAGGAGCACGACGCGCAGCCGCCGGGCTCCGACGACGACACCGACGACACGCAGCCGAAGCAGCTGTCCTTCGCGTACTAGGAGTGGGCGGACATGGGACTTCAGGAAATCTGGTTCATCCTCATCGCAGTACTGTTCACCGGCTACTTCGTCCTCGAGGGGTTCGACTTCGGTGTCGGCATGCACTTCCCGGTGCTCGGCCGCGGTAGGACCGTCGAGGCGGACACCCGGCGCCGGGTGCTGCTCAACACGATCGGTCCGGTCTGGGACGGCAACGAGGTCTGGCTCATCACCGCGGGCGGTGCGCTGTTCGCGGCGTTCCCCGAGTGGTACGCGACCCTCTTCTCCGGCTTCTACCTCCCGCTGCTGCTGATCCTGCTCGCCCTGATCGTGCGCGTGTGCGCCATCGAATGGCGCGGCAAGGTCGACGATCCGACCTGGCGTCGCCGCTGCGACTGGGGGATCATCTTCGGCTCGTGGGTGCCCGCCGTGCTGTGGGGTGTGGCGTTCGCGAACATCGTGCGCGGCGTGGCGATCGACGCCGACAAGCAGTATGTCGGCGGGTTCTTCGACCTGCTGAACCCGTACGCCCTGCTCGGCGGTGCGACGACGGCGCTGGTCTTCGCTCTGCACGGCGCGGTGTTCATCGCGCTCAAGACCGAGGGACAGGTCCGGACGGATGCCGTGGCGATGTCGCGGAAACTGGCCGTGCCCGCCGTCCTCGTGGCCGGTGCGTTCGTGGTGTGGACCCAGCTCGCCTACGGCAAGGGCTGGACGATCGCGCTCGTCGCTGTGGCGGCGATCTCCCTGCTCGCGGTGGTCGCGCTGACCGCCGTCGCGCGTGAGGGCTGGGCGTTCGTGTTCACCACCGTCGCGATCGCCGCGACCTCGGTGCTGCTGTTCGCGTCGCTGTTCCCGAACGTCATGCCGTCGACCCTCGACCCGTCCTGGTCGCTGACGATCGAGAACGCGTCGTCGAGCCCGTACACACTGAAGGTCATGACGTGGGCCGCAGCGTTCATGACCCCGGTCGTCCTGGCCTACCAGGGCTGGACGTACTGGGTGTTCCGTCAGCGTCTGTCGACCGACCACATCCCGCACTCGATCGGTCTGAAGATCGGCTCGAAGCGAGCATGACGCAGTCCGCCGCCCCCGCCGACGCGCCCGCGCGCCGGCGGGGTCCGGTGGACCCGCGGTTGTGGCGCTACTCGGCCGCAGCCCGCGGATATCTCGTCCTGACCGTGGTCACGTCGGTGGTCGACGTCGTGATGGTCGTCGTCACCGCACTCATGATCGGACGGGTCCTCGCGGGCGTCATCACCACCGACGCCCGGTCCGTCGGCGACCGGACGACCGAACTGGCGATCCTAGCGGCGGCGATCGTCGTGCGGGTCGCGGTGACGTGGCTGCAGTCGCGGTATGCGCACCGGTCCGCGACCCGCGTGGTCGCCGAACTCGAACACGAGGTCCTCGATTCCGCGGCGAATCTGCCCCCGCGCGAACTCGACCCGCGACGCGACGAGATCGCGGTGGTTCTCACCCGCGGACTCGACGGGCTGAAGGAATATCTCACCGGCTATCTGCCGGCGCTGCTGCTGGCCGTGATCCTCACCCCGGTGACGATCGTCGTGATCGCCCTGCACGACCTCACCTCGGCGGTCATCGTCGTGATCACGCTGCCGCTCATCCCGATCTTCATGATCCTCATCGGCCTGCTCACCAAGGGCAAGGCCGACCGCACCCTGCGCGCGATGACGACACTGTCGTCGCAACTGCTCGACCTCCTCGCGGGTCTTCCCACGCTGCGCGCCCTCGGTCGTGAGAAGGGGCCCGCCGATCGCGTGCGCGAACTCGGCGACGAGCACCGCGCGACCACGATGTCGGCCCTGCGCGTGGCGTTCCTGTCCGGCACGGTCCTCGAATTCCTCGCGACGCTGTCCGTCGCCCTCGTCGCCGTGAGCATCGGCATGCGGCTCGTCTACGGGTCGATGCCCCTCGAGGCCGGCATCATCGCGTTGATCCTCGCGCCCGAGGCCTACCTCCCGCTGCGCACCGTCGGCAACAAGTTCCACGCCGCCGAGGACGGGATGGCGGCAGCAGACAAGGCGTTCGCCGTGCTCGACTCGGTGCCGGACGACGCCTCCTCGCGTCACGCCCCCACGGACGCGATCGGCACCGGCCGGGTCGCGAACTGCGAGATCGCCTTCGACGGCGTCTCCGTGCCCGGCCGCGACGGCTGCGCCCCACACCGGCTCGACGCGATCTGCCGTCCCGGCCGGATCACCGCGTTCACCGGCGCCAACGGGGCCGGCAAATCCACCGCCCTGCTGGCGCTGCTCGGGCTCGCCGAGCCGAGTGAGGGGACCGTCACCGTCGACGGACGTCCCGTCGCGGGCGACGAGAACTGGTGGTCGCAGGTTGCGTGGCTTCCGCAGCGGCCGGTGCTGCTGCCCGGCACGCTCGCCGACAACCTGCGACTCACCGGTGTCGACCCGGAGACCACCGAACTCGACGACGTCTGCGCCGCCACCGGCTTCGACAGCGTGCTCGCCGAACTTCCGGACGGCTGGCGGACCGTCGTGGGGACCGGAGGCACGGGCCTGTCGCTCGGCCAACGTCAGCGACTGGCGCTCACCCGCACCCTCGCCTCCCCGCGCCCGGTCCTGCTGCTCGACGAACCCACGGCCCACCTCGACGAGGACACCGAGGCCACCGTCCTGTCCACGCTGCGCGGGCTCGCCGCGGCCGGCCGCACCGTGGTGGTCGTCGCGCATCGCTCCACCCTGCTCGCCATCGCGGACGAGGTCGTCACCGTCCACGCAGGGCCGACGGAGGTGTCCCGATGAAGGATCTGCGCCGGGCGATGGCCCTGCTCGAACTCGAGCCGCGCCGAGTGCTGCTCGCCGTCCTCGCCGGAGTCGCGACCCTCGGCAGTGCCCTGCTGCTCGCCGGTCTCTCGGCGTGGCTGATCGTGCGGGCATGGGAGATGCCGCCCGTCCTGGACCTGACCGTCGCGGTCGTCGCGGTGCGGGCGCTGGGCATCTCCCGCGGGTTGTTCCGCTACTTCGAACGACTCGCAACGCACGAGACCGCGCTGCGCGGCACCACCTCGGCCCGCGCGAATCTCTACCGGCGACTCGCGGACGGCGACCCGGCCGCCACCCTGGGCCTGGGACGCGGCGACCTGCTCGCGCGCACCGGTGCCGACGTCGACGCTCTCGGCGACGTCGTGGTGCGCGCACTCGTGCCCATCGCCGTCGCGGCCGTGCTCTCCCTCGCGGCGGTCGTGACCCTCACCGTCATCGCTCCCGCCGCCGGCGTGGTCCTCGCCGCGGCGCTGCTCGTCGCCGGACTGCTCGCACCGTGGCTGTCCGCCCGCGCCGCGGCCCGCGCGGACGCCGATGCGAACGCCGCACGGACCCGGTTCACCGAGGACGCGGTCACGGTGCTGGACCACGCGGCGGAACTGCGGGTCGCGGGACGGCTCGACACACTCACCCGGCGGGCCCGCGCCGCGAACGTCGCCTCCGTCCGTGCCACCGACCGCTCTGCGGTCCCCGCGGCGTTCGCCGACGCGGCCGCACCCCTCGCGGTCGGCGCGAGTGTGCTCGGTGCCCTCCTCGTCGGTATCGCCGTCTTCGGCTCCGGTCCGGCGGCCATGAGCCCGACGACACTCGGCATCCTCGTCCTGCTGCCGCTGTCGGCGTTCGAGGCCACCGCCGTCCTCCCGGCAGCCGCGCAGACCCTCAATCGCGCACGCCTGGCGGCCGGTCGCATCACGGAGATGCTCGACCGCGCCGACAGGACGGTGCCGCACGGCACCGAACCGGCCGACGGACCCGGCCGGCTACGTGCGGTGGGTCTGCGAGGCGGATGGCCCGGCGGACCGTCCACTGAACCGGTCGACCTCGACCTGCGGCCGGGCTGTCGCGTCGCGATCGTGGGCGGCAGCGGCAGCGGCAAGACCACCGTGCTCATGACGCTCGCGGGCCTGCTCGCCCCACGCGGAGGCGCAGTGACGCTCGACGATGTCGACCTCGCGGACATCGATCCCGCGGCCCTGCGCCGGAAGATCGGCTTCTTCGCGGAGGACGCCCACCTGTTCGACACGTCGATCCTCGAGAACCTGCGTGTCGCGCGGGGCGACGTGGACGAGGGCGAAGCACTGGCCGCCCTCGGCACCGTGGGGCTGGGGGAGTGGGTGGACGGACTCCCGCAGGGAGTCCACACCGTCCTGGGGGCCGGAGCCCGCACGGTCTCCGGTGGGCAGCGCCGTCGCCTCCTGCTGGCCCGGGCTCTGCTGTCGCCCGCACGGATCCTGCTGCTCGACGAACCCACGGAACATCTCGACGACGAGAGCGCCGACCTGATGCAGCGACTCCTCCTGGACCGCGACGCACGCTTGGTCGGCCCCGAGCGCACCGTCGTGGTGGTCACCCACCGCCTGCCCGCGGATACCGCCGCCGACCTGGTCGTTCGCGTCGAGAAAAATGCGTTGCCCGCCTCGTGAACGAAGCGTAGTTTCGCTGGTACACGAGGAAGGAGGTGGTCTGGAAGTGATTGATATTCGGACGCGTGAGGTGGCTACCCGCTAGCTGCTTGCCGACGACGGAATTCACCGACCGCGCGCGGCTGGCGAATCCCAGGTAGTCACCCGGCCCCCGAGTCCCCGGTCCGTCCGATCGGGACCGCCGACTGCGGAGCGATCCGTGCGGTGGTGCGGCTCGGGGGCTGTTCGCATTTCGGGCAAGATCGGCGTTTCGGGTGTGCAAGTTCGTCCGTTTTGGGTACACCGGTTTGGTGCCGATACTTCAAAAAGCTCACGATTCGTTAAGATTGCGCACGTCACCGGGGGTTTTCTTCTCTTCTGCGCTCATCGCGCTGCTCTTCGTCGTACTCACGATCCTGTTCACCGACGGCGTCGATTCGATCTTCAGTACCGCGTCCAACTGGATCATGACGAACCTCGGATGGTTCTACATCCTGGGCGTCACGACCTTCCTGCTCTTCCTCGTCGGAATCGCCTTCACTCATTACGGTCGGGTCCGGCTCGGCGGTGACGACGAGCGACCCGAGCACTCGACTCTGGCGTGGTTCGCCATGTTGTTCGCCGCCGGTATCGGCACGATCCTCATGTTCTGGGGTGTCGCCGAGCCGATCTCCCACTTCGCGAACCCGCCCATGCAGGACGTCGAGCCGGAGTCCGTGGAGGCCGCGGAAGAGGCCATGGGCTTCGCGCTCTACCACTTCGGACTGCACACCTGGACGATCTTCGCCCTGCCCGGCCTGGGCTTCGGTTACTTCATCTACAAGCGGCACCTGCCGCCGCGCGTCAGCTCGATCTTCGCGCCCCTGCTCGGGGGCCGCATCTACGGCCCGATCGGCAAGACCATCGACGTCGTCGCGATCATCGGCACGGTTTTCGGTGTCGCGACCTCGGTCGGCCTGGGCACCCTGCAGATCAACGCCGGTCTCGCGCAGCTGTTCGACATCCAGGAATCCGGGGTCGTCCAGATCGCCCTCATCGCGCTCGTGACGGTGATGGCCGGCATCTCGGTCGCCCTCGGTCTCGACAAGGGCATCAAACGCCTGTCGAACATCAACATCGGCATGGCCGTCATGCTGCTGGTCTTCGTGGTCGTCACCGGACCGAGTCTGTTCCTGCTCAAGGGCATGATCGAGTCTGCCGGGATCTACGCCGAGGCCCTGCCGCGCCTGGCGTTCTGGAACGACACCTTCGCCGACTCGGGCTGGCAGAACACTTGGACCGTCTTCTACTGGGCGTGGACCATCACCTGGTCGCCCTTCGTCGGTATCTTCATCGCTCGCATCTCGCGAGGCCGCACCATCCGCGAGTTCGTCGGCGGTGTCCTCGGTCTGCCCGTGCTGTTCTCGGTGATCTGGTTCAGCATCTTCGGGATGGGCTCGTTCCACATCGAGCTCGAGGGCGAGGGTGGACTCGTCGAACGTGTCGTGGACGCCGGCGACATCCCGGGTGCCTTGTTCGAGTTCCTCGGCAACTTCCCGCTCACCGGCCTGGTGTCCGGCATCGCGATCATCCTGGTGGTGATCTTCTTCGTCACCTCGGTGGACTCGACGTCGATGGTGCTCGACATGATGGCCTCCGGGCACGAGGAGAAGGCGCCCATCCACCAGCGCCTGTTCTGGGCGGTGCTCATGGGCCTGGTCGCAGCGACCATGCTCGTCGCTACCGGTAAGGACGGGCTCGACGCCCTGCAACAGGTCATCACCGTCGTGGGCCTGCCGTTCTTCGTGATGGGCTTCATCATGATGTACAGCCTGGTGCGCGGTATCCGCGAGGATCTGGGCGAGCGGCCGGAGCCGATCACCCGGCAGTGGCCCGAGGTGCGGTCGGCAGAGGAACTCGAGGCTGCTCAGGAACTACCGGCACCTGAGGTCGTCATCCACACGAGGGCTATCCCCGACGAGTGCGAGGACGGCAACGCCGCCGAGGATGCCGAGGACGCCGGAGTCCACCGGGTCCATGCCGGCGAACCCGACGCGCTCGGTGCACGAGGCAACGGTGGGTATGCCGACAAGAGGAGTGCCACCGGCACGACGGTCGTCGAAGAGGACTGAGAGAAGAACGGTCCGGGCCTGTTCCCTCACTGGGGAACAGGCCCGGACCGTTCGGGTCGGAAGTAGGAGGCCCGGTCAGCCGATATGGCGTGACAGGCGGGCGGACATCCGGGGCTTCAGCTCGCCGTCGGCGGTGACGCGCTCCTCGACGTAGGCGAGGTCGCCACCGTCGACGATGCCGTAGAGCCGCTTGGCTCCGCCGACGACCTCACCGGACTTGGTGCGGATCACGACGTCGGTCGCGAGCTCCCACGAGGACTGGGTGAGCGCGGTGCCGTAGTACAGCTCGACGACGCCGGAGCTGTGCGTCAGCAGCAGTTCGAGCGTCTCGGGATCGTCGCTGTCGGGCGCGCCCGTTCCGGACACGCGCCAGAAGCCGCTCTCGCGCCGATCCTCGCCCACGTACGCACCCGCTTCGTCGAGACGCCACGTGCGCGACTCCCACACCAGATACGCGCCGCCGTTGTGGGCGACGGTGATCTGCTGACCGAACGGGTAGTCGCCGGTCTCGGGATCGTTGGCCTCGCCCTCGCCGCGCCACACGCCGACCATCGGGAGGACGGCGAGCAGGGCAGGGCTCAGGTCGGGGCCGAGCCGCAGGTTCGCGGTGTCCTCGGCGCCCGGCAGCCCGGGAAGGACGGGGATGTTCAGCTCGGCGGTGACGCGAGCACGCTCGGCGGCCCGGGCGATCGCTTCGTCGCCGCTACGCCGCTGGGCGTCCGATCCGTCGTTCGTCACGATCCGTCGGAGACCACGCGGTAGATGGTGTACAGCGCGAACCAGGTGATGAGGAGCGCCGCGGCGACCAGCAGAATTTCGAAGAAGATGACCACGCGGTCATTCTAGACAACCGCTTTTCCGGTACGACGAAGGGCTCCGCTCCTGGTGGAGCAGAGCCCTTCGACGAGGTGTTCCGGCCGGATTACTTCGCGACCGTCACGTCCACGTTGTGCACGCCGGGAGCGGTGGGGCTCACGGTGGAGGTGCCGTTGCCGGAGCTCGACAGGGCGCGGATCTTCCAGTCGCCGGGGGCGGCGAAGAAACGGAAGTCGCCGGTCGCCGAGGCGACGACCTCGGCGGTGAACTCGTCGGTGCCGTCGAGCAGGCGCACGAACGCGCCGCCCACGGGCTCACCGTCGGCGTTCAGGACGCGGCCGGTGATGACCGTCTCCTTCTCGGTGTCCACGCCGGCGGGCAGGGTCTGGGTCTGGACAGGGGCGCCGCACATGATCAGTTGACCTCCAGTTCGATGGGTGCACCGACGAGCGAGCCGTACTCGACCCAGCTGCCGTCGTAGTTCTTGACGTTCTTCTTGCCGAGGATCTCCTGGAGCACGAACCAGGTGTGGCTCGAGCGCTCACCGATACGGCAGTAGGCGATGGTCTCCTTGCTGTCGTCGAAGCCCTTCTCGGCGTACAGCTTCTCGAGGTCCTCGTCCGACTTGAAGGTGCCGTCCTCGTTGGCGGTGGTGCTCCACGGGATGTTGATGGCGCCGGGGACGTGGCCGCGCTGCTGCGCCTGCTCCTGCGGCAGGTGCGCCGGAGCGAGGATCTTGCCGGAGAACTCGTCGGGCGAACGCACGTCGACGATGTTCTTGGTGCCGATCGAGTCGATGACCTCGTCGCGGAAGGCGCGGATGGAGTAGTCCGGCTCGGCGGCCTTGTACTCGGTGGCCGGGCGGGTGACCTCGTCCTTCGACAGCGGACGGCCGTCGAGCTCCCACTTCTTGCGGCCGCCGTCGATGAGCTTGACGTCCTGGTGGCCGTAGAGCTTGAAGTACCAGTAGGCGTAGGCGGCGAACCAGTTGTTGTTGCCGCCGTAGAGCACGACCGTGTCGTCGTTGGCGATGCCCTTGCGCGAGAGGAGCTCGGAGAACTGCTCACGGTTCAGGAAGTCGCGGCGGACGGCGTCCTGCAGGTCCTTGCGCCAGTCGAGCTTGACGGCACCTTCGATGTGGCCACCGTCGTAGGCGGAGGTGTCCTCGTCGACCTCGACGAAGACGGTCTTCGGCGCAGTGAGGTTCTGCTCTGCCCAGTCGGCGGAGACCAGGACGTCGGAGCGAGCCATGGGTGTTCCTTTCGGTGAGGGAATCCGGGAGGTTTCCGTGACCGGAACCCGTGCGAGGGTCCGTGCCAGTGGAGGTGTGGGATGTCGAGTTCGGTGACCGCCGGTCAGGCGGGCACGCGACGCATTCGGGCGACCAGCGGGAAGGTCCGGCAGCCGAGGCACACGCCGAAGGCGGCGTTGAGCAGCGCCGCGAACAATGCGAAGCCTGCGGCCACCGAGCCCACGACGATCGCGCCGGCGAAGAACGCGACCGTTCCGACGAGGGCGAAGACGAATCCGACGAGCTGCGCGAACCGCAGCGGCTCCACCGGCTCGGTCTCGATCGGAGCACCGAGGCGGGGAGCGACGAGCCTCGCGAACAGCGCAC
Organism: Rhodococcus sp. S3; assembly: GCF_058211795.1. NCBI lineage: Bacteria > Bacillati > Actinomycetota > Actinomycetes > Mycobacteriales > Nocardiaceae > Rhodococcus > Rhodococcus sp. S3. Next base: position 795,182 of record NZ_CM177074.1, read on the forward strand.
CGTACGGGCTGCGTCGCGGGCCGAGTGCCGCTCCGAGAGCGAACACGATCGTCTGCAGGGCCAGGATCACGGCCGCTGCGACGGGGGAGAAGGTGGCGACGACCAGGGCGAGGACGAGGACGCCGGTGGTGATCCACGCCGCGAAACGCGGGCCACGGACGTCGACCTGCCGGCCTGGCGTGTGGGGAGTGGATACGGACATGGGGAATCTCCTGCTGGATTCTGATTCGCTGGGCGGAGGGTGTTCATACGACCGCGGGGCGACGCATCGGGTGGAGCGGCATCGATGCCGCAAGGATCGGGACGAGCCCGTCGATGCGTTCAGCAGGGACAACAACAGCCACCGAGGCGGCACAGATCGACTGCGCGGCGTCGGGTGAGCATCAGCTCGTGGCGGTTCTGCACGCGAGGGAGTTTAACGCACGTCACCTCGGGGGTGGACCCCCGGGATCACAACGACGACAGGGCTGTGCGCAGGTCGTCGGCGGACGGAACGCCGGACGCGCGGAACCGTTCGCGTCCCTCGCCGTCGAAGACGAAGGTGGTGGGCAGCGAGAGCACGCCGAGTGTGCGTGCCAGGACGGGATTTTCGTCGAGATCCAGCTCGACCTCGCGTGCCGAATCCGGATCGCGGTCGAGAACCTGCACGATGACGCGGCGCACGGCAGCACACGGTCCGCACCAGGGTGCCGAGAAATGCAGGACCACCGGTACGCCGTCCCCGACACCCGCCGTGGCCAGCGCGGGATCGAGTTCGTGGCTGGCCGTCGAGGCATCGACGCCGGTGGCGCGGAGCGTGCCGGAACGGGTGCGCAGGGCCGTGCCCACCGCCAGTGTGGCGACTATCACGACCATGAGGACGATCACTGCGATCATGCGGGGGTCTGCACTTCCTGCAGATCGATGACGACGTCGCGGGCCTCGCCCTCGATGACGATCCGCGAACCTCGCGCCTCGACGAAGGTGGGCCGCACGCCGAAGGGAAGATTCTGCGGCTCGATCGTCGTCGTGAACAGTCCGAGCACCGCCGGCTTCAGGACGTCGGGAACCGAGAAGTCGGCGCGTCCCTCGGGGCCGAAGTAGAGATCCGACGCGACGACGTGGACGCGGTCGCCGTCGAGCACCAGATCGGCCTGGACGCTGACCGTCGCCTCCACCGGCCCGACGGGCACCGTGCCGGTGAGGACGACCCCACCGGCGGTCGTCGGCCCGGAGCCACCGGATCCGCCCGTGCCGTCGGACTTGCTCGCCGGGGGAGCGGAAACCTGCAGGTCGGGGATACCGTAGAGCTGTCCGAGCTCGGTGGCGTCGAGCATGACGCGGCCGTACAGCAGGTCGACGGGCACCGACCGGATCGACCCGTCGAGCAGCTCACCGGCCTCGGCGTGCGCACCGATCAGATTGGCCTCGACCGTGATGTCCCCGAGCAGATCGGTGTGGACGTTGTCGGCCACGATCTCGACGTTCTCGTAGTGGCCGTCGCGGGCCTGGAGGAGGAACGGGAAGCCGTGGATGGTCACCGCCGGATCGGACTCGAGAACGCCACCCTCCCGCAACGCACGCGAGACGCGGTATTCCGACCACGCCGCCGCGCCGAAGTCGGCGAGGACCGCGAGTCCGAGCAGGACTACGAGACCGAAGATCAGTTTGCGCACGCCCACCATTGTGTCGGACGCGTCGTCCGCCGGACCGCGCCCGTCCGCTCCGAGGCCGCCCACGGAATTCTCGTGCTTACATAGCGGTAACAATCGGGGCGTTACTCTGTTGCACGACGTTTACGACCCCTATCCGCGCTGGTCGCGCGAAGAACTGGAGGCCCGGTGGAGCTGCTCCTTCTGACCTCCGACCCGAATCCGGATGCGGTCCTGCCGTCCCTGGCGCTGCTCCCGCATTCGGTCAGGCCGGCTCCTACAGAAGTTTCGTCGCTGCTCGAGGCGGGTTCGGCGGATATCGCCATCGTCGACGCCCGCTCCGATCTCGCGGCCGCGCGAGGATTGTGTCGACTGCTCGGCAGCACCGGGTCGGCAGTGCCCGTCGTCGCCGTGCTCACCGAGGGCGGGCTCGTGGCCGTCAACCCCGAATGGGGACTCGACGACATCCTGCTGTCCACCACCGGGCCGGCCGAACTCGACGCGCGCCTGCGACTGCTCATGGGCCGTTCGGGTGTCGCGGTGGGGCCGGAGAACACCGGCAAGATCACCCTCGGTGAACTCACGATCGACGAGGGCACCTACACCGCCCGCCTGCGCGGACGTCCCCTCGATCTCACCTACAAGGAATTCGAACTCCTCAAGTACCTCGCCCAGCACGCGGGCCGGGTCTTCACCCGCGCCCAGTTGCTGCAGGAGGTCTGGGGTTACGACTTCTTCGGTGGTACGCGCACCGTCGACGTCCACGTCCGACGCCTGCGCGCGAAGCTCGGCCCCGAGCACGAAGCGCTCATCGGAACGGTCCGCAACGTCGGTTACAAGGCGGTGCGTCCGTCCAACCGCGTCGGCAAGGGCGGCAACGCCACTCCCGATGTCGACGACGACGATGTGGACGACACGCTTCTCGACGACCCCCGCGCGGGGGATTCCGGCGCGGGTGACTCGGGCGCAGGGGAGTCCGGGGCACAATTCGTTCCGTGAGCACCGATACGGAATTCGTCGACCATCTGTCCGCCGACCACGCCGAGGCCGTCCGCGCCGTGTTGTCGCGCGCGACGCAGACCGACGGCACCGCGCCGATCTCCGAACAGGCGGTGCACTCCCTCGGACGGGACGGTGCGGCCCGGCATCTCGTCGCGCTCGGAGACGACGGTGAGGTCGCGGGTTACGCGAACGTCGTGCCTGCTCAGGACGGTCATCCGGCCATGGCCGAAGTCGTCGTCGACCCGCCGCGGCGCGGGCACGGACTCGGCCGCGAACTCGTCGAACGTGCACTCACCGAGGGCGGCGACGACACCCGCGTGTGGGCGCACGGCGACCTGCCCGCCGCGCAGGCGGTGGCGCGCCGTCTCGGCCTGACCGGTGTCCGCGAACTCCTCCAGTTGCGTCGTTCCCTCGAACAGGACGATCTTCCCGCCCTCGAGGTCCCCGACTCGGTGCTGCTGCGCACCTACGGCGGCCCGCAGGACGACGCCGAACTGCTCCGCGTCAACGCGGCGGCCTTCGAATGGCATCCCGAGCAGGGGCGTTGGACGGCCGCCGACGTGGAGGAACGCCGACGCGAGTCCTGGTTCGATCCCGAGGGCCTGTTCCTCGCGTTCGATCCCGCCGAGCCCGAGAAGTTGCTCGGTTTCCACTGGACCAAGGTGCACCCGGCCACGGCGTCCGACCCGCAGCTCGGCGAGGTCTACGTCGTGGGTATCGACCCGTCCGCGCAGGGTCGTGGGCTCGGTCGCCTGCTCACCCTTGCGGGCCTGCACTACCTCCGCGACCGGGGTCTGCCCGGCGTCCTGCTCTACGTCGAGGGCGACAACACCGCGGCACTGAACACCTACGGCAAGCTCGGCTTCGACCGTTTCCACGTGGACGTCGCCTACGCCCGGGCCTGAACACCTCCGGTCGCGCCGTGGACGAACCGCGTAAGAGGCGCACACTGCCATCCGACACGCCGATCGCGGACGGGATTCGAGTGATGGTCGCAACACCATCGCCAGGTGTATCCGGCGTGTTCATCCGCCGTTAACCTTCGGTCGTCCGAGTGTCCATCGTCTCCTCCTAACTTCACTAGCGGGTCGAGTACTGCAGACCCGGCGCCGGCGTCGCCCGCGCCACGAGGCCGCCGCCGCCCGGTGCGGCGGTCGTGTGAAGTACTTCTCGGAGGAGAACAGGTGAACTTCAAGCGCAACGGCGCTCTGCTCGGTGTGGTGGCCGCCGCAGCTCTCACACTCTCGGCGTGCGGTACCGACGACAATTCCGGTTCGGTCGACGTCGACGCGTCCGACTCCGCCGCGACCTGCGAGGGCAAGTCCACCCTGTCGGGTGCGGGCTCGTCGGCCCAGAAGAACGCGATGGACCAGTTCGTCTCCACCTACATCGCCGTGTGCTCCCAGAAGGACGCGGCCGTCAACGTCGCGTACAACCCCACCGGCTCCGGCGACGGCCGCACGCAGTTCATCGCGAACCAGATCGACTTCGCCGGCTCCGACTCGGCCATCGGGGACGAGCAGGCCGCCCAGGCCGCCGAGCGCTGCGCCGGCAACCCCGCATGGAACCTGCCGCTGGTCTTCGGTCCGGTGGCCCTGGCCTACAACGTCGAGGGTGTCGGCGATCTCGTGCTGGACGCCGAGACGACCGCGAAGATCTTCAACGGCTCGATCACCAAGTGGAACGACCCGGCCATCGCCGCGCTCAACGAGGGCGCCCCGCTGCCCGACGCGGCCATCACCCCGATCGTGCGTTCGGACTCGTCGGGCACCACCGACAACTTCCAGCAGTACCTCGAGACCGCGTCGAACGGCGCCTGGACCTCGGGTGCCGGTTCGGACTTCACCGGCGGCGTCGGTGAGGGCGCGAAGGGATCCGCGGGTGTCGCGCAGGCCGTCGCCGGCTCGCCGAACTCCATCACCTACGTCGAGAAGTCCTTCGCCGACCAGAACAACCTGAGCATCGCGAAGATCGACAACGGCTCCGGACCGGTCGAGCTGACCGAGGAGACCGCCGGCAAGGCCATCGAGGGTGCCGAGTTCGTCCCGGCCTCCGAGGGCGACCTCACGCTCGACCTGTCGTCGATCTTCGGCAGCTCCGAAGAGGGTGCCTACCCGTTGGTGCTGGCCACCTACGAGATCGTGTGCTCGGCCGGCTACGACGCCGACACCGCAGCGGCCGTCAAGTCGTTCCTGATCTCCGCTGCGAACGAGGGTCAGGAAGGCCTGTCCGAGCAGGGCTACGTCCCACTGCCCGACGCCTTCAAGACCCGCCTCACCGAGTCGATCGACGCCATCGCCGCCGGATGACCCGCCGATCCCTCGCTCCGGTGAGTGACCGAGGGATCATCGACCCGCCCGTTCCTGACGAATACGCTGAGAAGGATTGCGAGCGCACATGAGTGACGCGCACAACACGTCGGTCTCCATCGCGGCCGACGAACCGACCCGCTCAGGAACGGGCGGTGCAACCGGCATCACGGAGGACACGATCAGCACCCCACCCCCATCCCCGGACCGGGCACGCAAGGCAGTCGTGCGGCCGGGAGACAGAATCTTCGGCTCCCTGGCATCCGGCTCCGCGGTCCTGATCTCCGTGATCATCGGCGCGATCGCAGTCTTCCTCGTCTGGCGCGCCGTCCCGGCACTGCAACGCAACCAGGTCAACTTCCTCACCAGCCGTGACTGGATCACGCAGGACATCACCGACATGGCGTTCGGTGTCCTCGACCTGTTCCAGGTGACGGTGCTCGTCTCCTTCTTCGCGCTGTTCCTCGCCATGCCCGTCGCGCTGGGCATCGCGATCTTCCTCACCTCCTACTCGCCCGACCGGCTCCGGAAACCGCTCGCGTACGTCATCGACCTGCTCGCCGCGGTCCCGTCGATCGTCTACGGACTGTGGGGCATGCTCGTCCTCGCCCCGTTCCTGCGCCCCGTCGCGGAATGGCTCAACACCAACCTCGCCTGGTTTCCGCTCTTCGCCACCGGCAGCGGCTCCATCGTGGGCGGCGGAACGATCTTCACCGCCGGCATCGTCCTCGCCGTGATGATCCTGCCGACCATCGCCGCGGTCAGCCGCGAGGTGTTCGTGCAGACCCCGACGGCCCACATCGAGGGCGCGCTCGCGCTCGGCGCGACCCGCTGGGAGGTCGTGCGGACCACCGTCATCCCGTTCGGCAAGTCCGGCTATATCAGCGGTTCGATGCTCGGTCTCGGCCGCGCGCTCGGCGAGACGATGGCGCTGTACCTCATCCTGCGCACCACCTCGCAGGCGTTCTCCTGGTCGCTGTTCGACGGCGGCGCGACCATCGCGTCCAAGATCGCGCTGGGATACGCCGAGTTCAACAACGACATCCAGGCGGGCGCCTACATCGCCGCCGGTCTCGTGCTCTTCGTGCTCACCTTCGTGGTCAACGCCGCCGCGCGCATGATCGTCGCAGGAAAGAAGGACTGACCCATGTCGACCACCACCACGTCGACCACCGCACTCTCCTCGCCGGTCAAGCCCCCGGCCTTCCAGCGGGTCAGCGGACGTCGCCGCGTCAAGGACACCGCAGCCACGGTGCTCGTCACGCTGTCGGTCGTCGTCGCGCTGATCCCGCTGGCCTGGGTGCTGTTCACCGTCGTCGCCAAGGGCCTGCCCGCCCTGATCTCGCCGACCTGGTTCACGCACTCGCTGAGCGGACTGACGTCCTCGTCGATGGGCGGTGGCATCTACCACGCCCTCGTCGGCACCCTCCTGCAGGGACTCGTCTGTGCGATCATCTCCATCCCGCTCGGCGTCTTCGTCGCGATCTACCTCGTCGAATACGCCGGCAGGTCGCGGCTCGGCCGGATCACCACGTTCATGGTCGACATCCTCAGCGGTGTCCCGTCGATCGTCGCGGCGCTGTTCATCTACGCACTGTGGGTGTCGACCTTCGGGATGCCCAAGTCGGGCTTCGCGGTGGCGCTCGCACTCGTGCTGCTCATGGTGCCGGTGGTCGTGCGCAGCACCGAGGAGATGCTGCGCATCGTCCCGCAGGACCTGCGCGAAGCGTCCTACGCGCTCGGTGTGCCCAAGTGGAAGACCATCGCGCGCATCGTGCTGCCCACCTCGCTCGCCGGCATCATCACCGGCATCATGCTCGCCCTGGCCCGCGTCATGGGCGAGACGGCGCCGCTGCTGATCCTCGTCGGCTACGCGCCCTTCATCAATTTCGACCTGTTCGGCGGTGAGCAGGGCACCCTCCCGGGTGTCATGGTCGCCGAGATGAACAACCCGACCGACGCCGGTTCGCAGCGCATCTGGGGCGCCGCGCTCACCCTGATCCTGGTCATCGCGGTCCTCAACATCGCGGCCAAGCTGATCAGCCGGTACTCGCAGGTCGGCAAGAAGTAACCCACAGACCTCTTCTCACATCGATACACCAGTAGGGAGCCGGTAATGGCCAAGCGTCTGGATCTCAAGGACGTCAACATCTACTACGGCAAGTTCCACGCCGTGGCCGACGTGACGCTGTCCGTGCCGCCGCGGAACGTCACCGCCTTCATCGGCCCGTCCGGTTGCGGCAAGTCCACCGTGCTCCGGTCGATCAACCGCATGCACGAGGTGACGCCCGGTGCCCGCGTCGAAGGATCCATCCTCCTCGACGGCGAGGACATCTACGATCCGAACGTCGACCCGGTCGGTGTGCGCAAGACGATCGGCATGGTCTTCCAGCGTCCCAACCCGTTCCCCACGATGTCGATCCGCGACAACGTCGTCGCCGGCCTCAAGCTGCAGGGCGTGCGCGACCGCAAGAGCCTCGACGAGATCGCCGAGAAGTCGCTGCGCGGCGCCAACCTGTGGAACGAGGTCAAGGACCGCCTCGACAAGCCGGGCGGTGGCCTGTCCGGTGGTCAGCAGCAGCGTCTGTGTATCGCCCGCGCCATCGCAGTCCAGCCCGACGTGCTGCTCATGGACGAGCCGTGCTCGGCTCTCGACCCCATTTCGACGCTGGCCATCGAGGACCTGATCGGTGAGCTGAAGAAGGACTTCACCATCGTCATCGTCACGCACAACATGCAGCAGGCCGCGCGTGTGAGCGACCAGACGGCGTTCTTCAACCTCGAGGCGACCGGTCGTCCGGGTGGTCTGGTGGAGATCGACGACACCGAGAAGATCTTCTCGAACCCCAGCCGGAAGGCCACCGAGGACTACATCTCCGGCCGCTTCGGCTGAGCCTCTTCGCATACGCGAGACCCCGACCGGATCCGTCCGGTCGGGGTCTCGTCGTTCGTGCGCTGGTCCTGGGCTCGGTAGTTCCTGGGCTCAGGGGTTCTCCGGGTAGACGGTCAGACTGTCCACCTTCTCCACGAGCTGACGGATCTCCTCCTCGGTGGGGAGCTTGCCCGTCACGAGGAAGATGACGCGGCGGCCCACCTCGACGGCGTGATCGGCGAACCGCTCGTAGAAGCGGCCGAGCAGGGTGACGTCGACGGCGGCCGCGACCCCGTGGTCCCATTCGCGGTCCATGAGCACGGTGAACAGATGACGGTGCAGGTCGTCCATCGCCTCGTCCTCGTGGTGGAGGCGGGCGGCCCGGGCGGGATCACGGGTCTCGAGGATCTCGCGTGTGGCGGCGCCGAGCGCCACCGCGATCCGTCCCATCTCGGCGAAGTAACCCTTCACCTCGTCGGGGAGCACGTGCTTGGGATGACGTCGGCGCGTCGCCTTCGCGATGTGCAGTGCGAGCGCACCCATGCGGTCGATGTCGGCCACGATCTGGATGCCGCTGACGACGGCACGCAGATCGCCGGCGACCGGACCCTGCAGGGCGAGCAACTGGAACGCCTTCTCCTCGCAGATCGCGCCGAGATCGGTGATCTTCTCGTGCTCGTCGATCACCTGCTCGGCGAGAGCGAGATCGGCTTCGAGAAGAGCTCTGGTGGACCGCTCCATCGCGGTCCCGGCGAGCCCGGCCATCTCCCCGAGGAGATCACCGAGTTCGCCCATCTGTTCGTTGTAGACGACGCGCATAATGGCACAGCCTACGACCTCGATCGGTCCGAACGGCGAGCATCGGATGAACCACAGGTGAACGTCGACGGCCGAACAGTGGTGTCTACGTGCACAGATCGTCGGCGGCGTTGGTGATCGCGAGATCGGCGGGGAGCTCGACCGACGATTCCGACCGGGTCTGGATCTCCATCGGGGCGAGCGGCGTGCCCGCCGGGGTGGGAGCGACGACGGTGCCGTCGAAACTGGTGCCCAGGACGATCTCCACGATGCTGCCCAGCTGGGCCGAAGGTGGAGCCTCCTGCAGTACCGCGCCGGGGAAGGCCGAGGCCACGGTCGCGGCGTCGGTCTCCTGGCCTTCGCTGAAGCGGATCACGGTCTGCTTGCTCGTCCCGGAGGCGTAGTTGCCCACCGAGTAGACCGGGAAACCGTAGGCGGCGACCTCCTCGGCGGTGCGGGCCGCCAGTCCGGACAGACCCGACGCGTTCGAGACCTGCACCGACACCGTCGACGGATCCACCGCGAGCTGCGCGGGCAGCGGTTCGGCCGGGGGAGCGGCCGCGACCTCCGTCGGGTCCTCCTCCCGCTTCTCACCCGGCAGCGGGAGATCGTCGATGATCGCGGTGAAGATCGCCTTGATGTCGTCGGTGCGCGGGATCTCGTTGCCCCAGTCGTTGGTGCCGGCCGTGGGGATGGTCAGGAAGGACACCGCACCCGCCTCGACGTTCTGCATCGAACGTCCGAGCTTGACGAGCGACTCGGCGTTGACGTTCTCGACGAAGGTCGCGCGAGTGAAGGCGCCGATGAAGCCGTTGAGCTTCCCGGGGTCGAACAGCACCTTGTTCGACAACGTCGAGCGCAGCAGCGACGACAGGAACTTCTGCTGCCGGCTGATCCGGCCGTAGTCGCTGTTGCCCTCCTGGTCGATCTTGCGGGCACGGACGTAGTCGAGTGCCCGTTTGCCGTCGAGCGTGTGGGTGCCGGGAGTCTCGATCAGGGAACCGAGTTCGTTGTCGTACAACGGTATGGAGGTGCACACCTCGACACCGCCGATCTCGTCGACCATCGATTCGAAGCCGGCGAAGTCGATGCCCACGAAGTGGCCGATCTTCAGCCCGGACATCTTCTGGATCACCTTGACCAGGCACTTCGGTCCGCCGAGGGCGTAGGTGGCATTGAGCTTGTCGCCTTCGGCGGCCGGATACAGCTCGGAATCGTATTCGCCGGTCGCGCTGTCCCATCCGCGGCAGACCGGTCGCTCGACATCCAGATCCCGGGGGAACGACACCGCGACCACGCGGCTGCGGTCGGCGGGGATGTTGACGAGGATGACGGTGTCGGCACGAGCGCCCTCGGCGTCCTCGACGGTTCCGGCGCCGATCTCACCGCTCGCACCGGCGCGGGTGTCGGTGCCGATGATCAGATAGGTCTCGTCGCCGGTCTGACCGACCGGGTCGACGATGTCCTCCGACTCGGTGTCGAGCGCGGCGATCTGGGAGAAGCCGGCCTCCGTGGACCGGACGTATCCCCACACCGCGCCGTTGCCGAGGAGCGCGAGGACCGAGACGAACGCCACCGCCGCTCTCGCCGCGAACCTCAGACGCTTCCGCTTGCGCTGTTTGCTCTGCGCGAGCCGGCCGAGGGTCGCATTGCCCACCGTGCGCGGCCGAGCGGAGCCGTGCGCCTTCTCGTCCGTCGCCTTGTCGTCGTTCTCGTCCTCGGCGTGCGATGCAACACCCGCGGGGGACACCGCGTCGATCTTGACGGTCGGCTGTTCGTCCGCGATAGGCGGTTGCTGTCGCGGAGGAGGCGTCTGCGGCGACCCGACGGGAGGCGCCGGTCGCGGCTCGATCGGGGGACGCGGCTCCGCCGGCGGTGCGGGGCGCGAGTCCGCGGGAGGCACCGGACGCGAGTCCGCAGGAGACACCGGACGCGAGTCCGCAGGAGACACCGGACGCGAGTCCGCAGGAGACACGGGGCGGGAATCCGCGGGGGGCACCGGACGCGCGGGCGGCGCAGACGGTACCGAAGGGGGAGGAGAGGGAGATCCGGCCATCCGGTCCGGCGCCTGGGTGCGCGGCGGGACGGGATTCTCCGGCGGCCGGGGCCGGGACGGCCCCGGAGGCACCCGGGAAGCGCCGGGCTGCACCGGCGGTACGACCGTGGTCGGCGGGCCCGAAGAGGTCGGCGGTACCGGAGGCGTGGGCGGTCCCGAAGGAGTCGGCGGAGCAGCCGGGGGCGGCGTCCTGCGCGGGAGCTCCGCGCGTCCGGTCTCCTCGGGCGCGACGTGCCGGGCGGATTCCGGGTCACGGGGACGGGCCGGGGGCAGCGACGAGGTGGACGTGTGCGGCGGATCGGCAGGAGGCGGGTCGGTGGGCGGATCCGATCGAGGGGACGGATCGGATCGGCGTCCCATCTTGTCGAGCAGTTCGGCGACGGTGAGCTGCTCCGGATCGTCCGAGTCCGCGGCACGGCGGTTGCGTGCGCTCTCGTGACGACGCGAATCGTCATCGGTGTCGTCGGAGCGGTGCACTCCACCCGAGCGGCTGCGGCGGGACGAGCGGGATTCGCGGTAGCTGCTGTCGGCTATCGGCCTTTCCCAGGGAGCGCGAGGATCCGGGGATCCTGTCTCGTGCTCCTCGTCCACCGATACCTGCTCTTTCCGCGGTCGTACCGCCTCGTCATCCGTCGTCGTCCACGTGATCGCTCACGGGCGACCGTCGCGAGGACTCCGCAATGATACTGATCGTCTGTTGCATGTGACCGTGACGCGGCTGTGTCGCACGACATCCATCGGTCGATCCGTCTGTCGTCCGGAACCACGTGCCGGGACGGGTTACCCGCCCGAGTGCATCATGTCGGCGCCCTCGGGCACGCAGGTGTCCTCGGGATCGTCGAGCCAGCCGTCGGGCAGTGCGACGCTGCTCGGGGAGCCCTGACGGCCCCGCGGGCCTTCGGCATCGGCGGGGAAGGGCACGTCGTGGTCGAGTTTGCCCAGCAGATCGTCGAGCTCGGCGAGCGTCGACACCCGGGCGAGGCCGTTGCGGATCTCCGAACCCGCCGGGAAACCACGCAGATACCAGGCGATGTGCTTGCGCATGTCGCGCAGGCCGCGGTCTTCGCCGTGGTGGTCGGCGAGAAGTTCGGCGTGCCGGCGCATGATCTGCGTCACCTCACCGAGATTCGGCGGGGTGGGGATCGTGCGACCACCGAGCGCGGCGCTCAGTTCGGCGAACAACCACGGGCGTCCGAGGCAGCCACGACCGACGACGACGCCGTCGCAACCGGTCTGCGCCATCATCTTCTCGGCGTCGGAGGCGTCGAAGATGTCGCCGTTGCCGAGCACGGGCACGTCGGTGACGTGCTCCTTCAGCCGGGCGATCTCGTCCCAGTCGGCCGCTCCCGAATACCGCTGCGCAGCGGTCCGGGCGTGGAGGGCCACGGCGGCGGCACCCTCGGCGGCCGCGATGCGACCGGCGTCGAGGTGCGTGTGGTGTTCGTCGTCGATCCCGATGCGGAACTTGACCGTGACCGGGACGTCGGTGCCCTCGGTGGCGCGGACGGCGGCCGCGACGATCTGCCCGAACAACCGGCGCTTGTAGGGGAGGGCCGACCCTCCGCCCTTGCGGGTCACCTTCGGCACCGGGCATCCGAAGTTCATGTCGATGTGGTCGGCGAGGTTCTCGTCGACGATCATCTTCGCCGCGGCGTAGGTGGTGTCGGGATCGACGGTGTACAGCTGCAGCGACCGTGGTGTCTCGGTGGGGCCGAAGGTCGTCATGTGCATGGTGACCGGGTGCCGCTCGACGAGGGCACGGGCGGTGACCATCTCGCACACGTACAGGCCCGACGTGCTGCCAGCCCGTTCGAGTTCGAGTTCGCGGCACAGCGTGCGGAATGCGACGTTCGTCACTCCCGCCATCGGCGCCAGCACGACCGGGCTGTTCAGTTCGAGCGGACCGATACGGAGGGATGACATGGGTACCTCTGGAAAACGTTGTGTGACAAAGAAATAGCGTGCCCGTCACTGGTGGGCCGCGGAAACGGCTGTGCCCGGTACCGAAACCGGCACCGGGCACAGGATAACCTCCGCCGGACTCGGCGGCGGTGTGCATCCGGACTCAGGCGTCCGCACACATGGGACTCAGGCGTCCGCGCCGACCTTCTCGCGCTTGGCGGCCTCACGGGCGAGGGAGCGATCGCGCATCTCCTCGAACCGCCCGGCCTGACGTCCCAGTTCGTCGAGGAAGTTGCCGAGCTTGTCGAGATCCTGCTGCGCCTCGCTGCCGAGATCGCGCTCGAAGATCCTCCACTTGCGCAGCACCGGCATCACGACGTCGTCGAGGTGCTGACGCAGGTCGTAGATGCCGTGCTTGGCCATGAGCACGCCGTTGCGACGGAAGTTCGGCATGCCGGCGCCGGGCATCTGGAAGTTCTCGAGCACCTCGACGATCGCGGCGAGCGTCTGGGCCGGAGCGATGTCGATCGCCGCGTCGCAGATGTTCCGGTAGAAGATCATGTGCAGGTTCTCGTCGGCGGCGATGCGCTGGAGCATCTTGTCGGCGATCGAGTCGTCGCAGGCACGGCCGGTGTTGCGGTGCGACACGCGGGTCGCGAGTTCCTGGAAGGTCACGTAGGCGACGGAGTGGAGCATGCCGGTCGAGTTGGGGGACGAGAAGCCGTTCGTCATGTGCTCCATGCGGGCGTTCTCGAGTGCGACGGGATCGACACCGCGCGTGACGACCAGGTAGTCGCGCATGACGATGCCGTGGCGGTTCTCCTCCGCCGTCCACCGGCCGACCCAGGTACCCCAGGCGCCGTCGCGAGAGAAGCTCTCGGCGATCTCCCGGTGGTAGGAGGGCAGATTGTCCTCGGTGAGCAGGTTGGTGATCATGGCCGCCTTGGCGACCTCGTCGAGCTTCGACTGCTCCGGTTCCCAGTCGACACCGCCCATCGCGGCGAAGTTCCGGCCCTCGTCCCACGGCACGTAGTCGTGGGGATGCCAGTCCTTCGCCATCGAGAGATGCCGGTTGAGGTTCGCTTCGGCCACAGGCTCCAGCTCTCGCAGCAGCTCCAGTTGAGTCAGGACTCGCGTCATGCTCTTCTACCCCTCACATCGTGTCCGTGTACTCCGCCGGCCTACGGAGGAGGGGAGCCCGGCCGTTCGTCGCCGCGGCACGCGGTGCGCCGGTGGCCCCCCATACTCGCCCGGATCACGGTACAGGTCCGAACCGCCCGACGACAGCACCGTCCCGCTCGTGCCGTATCACACGGGCGAGCGGAACGTGCTGCTCCAGCGGGTCTCAGCGCTTGCCGCCACCGAGAAGTCCACCGAGGAGGCCCCCGAGTCCACCACCCGAACTGCCGCCGAGCACGCTGCCGAGGACGTCACCGATTCCGCCACCGGAGCCGGCCGATCCGCCACCGGCGTTCTTCAGCAGACCCCCGAGGAGATCTGCGAGACCGCCGCCCTGCGGGGCGCTCGCGGTGTTCGTTCCCGCCCCGCCGCCGATCTGCTTGGCGAGATAGGACAGCACGATGGGGGCGATGATCGGCAGGACCTTGGCGATCAGATCGTTCCCGCCGGCGCCGTTCACGGAACCGAGGGTCGAGATCACCTGGTCCTTCTTGTCGCCGAAGACGTTGGAGACGATCCTGTCGCCGTCCTCGGTGTCGATCCCGTCGACGTCGACCGTGCCCTCGGCCAGGTTCGACTCGGAGTGCTTGCCCAGCGCGGAGAGCAGCGACGCCTCCCCGGTCGGGTTCTGGGCGTTGGCGTCGAGACCACCGACGAGGGTGGGGAGCGCTGCGCGGACGGCCGTCTCCGCCGTCGCGTTGTCGACACCGAGCCGCTGCGCCACCTGGTCGACGGGAATGCGGGCCATCAGATCGTCGAGACTTGCCATCGTTCCTGCCTTGACTCGTGGGTGCCCCGAAGCGGCCACCCGGTGCCGAGAGAGTATCGGGACGAGGCTCGTTCCAGCGGGAGGCGTCAATCGAGCGAGGCGGCGCTCGTCGACGAACGGCGCAGCGCGATGAGGCAGCACAGCAGCGCGACGAGCGTGCCGCTGAGCAGGAGCACGGTCCCGTTCTGATTGGTCAGTGTCGTACTGCGATTGAGTTCGACGTACTCGCCGTGGGTCTGGAACAGGCGCGTCCAGAACACCGCCGCCGTCGCGACACCGATCAGCGTCCCGGCCCAGCCGACGGCCACCGAATCGAACAGTGCGGCGGCGAGGAGCAGGACCGCGGCCACGACCAGCGGTACCGCGAGGGACTCGTACAGCGGCAGACCCGGGACCGCGACACCGGCCAGGTCGCCGTCGGGGAAACCGTCGCGCAGCGCCGACAGGGGAATTTCGGTGGGTCGTATCCCGCCGACCACCGGCAACACCGACCCGATTCCCAGAGCGACGGCGGCCAGGAACAGGCCCAGGTCCACGAAACTGCGCATGTTCCTCCCCGGACGATGAACGTTCGATTACCCCTGCGGCTCACCGTATACAAAGACGGGCAACCGCACCGGGTGAAATTCGCAGTGCGAAGAGACCTGCCCGAATGCACTGCTCCGAATGCGGTGGTCCGTAGGCTGAGATGCGCACGGCAGGTGCACCTACCGATCGGCCAGGAAGGTTCGAAATGACGGACATGAATGTCGACGAAGCGGGTTCGCGGAAAGGCTTGCCGCCGTGGGCGAAGAAGACCATCGCCGTGGTCGTGGCGCTGATCGTGCTCGTCATCGCCTACTACACCCTGGCGGCGTTCGTTCCTCGCTGGTGGGCGCAGCGGATCGCAAACCTCGCCGAGGGCGGCTTCGCGCGCGGAGTGCTGTGGGGTCTGCTCTTCGGCATCCTCTGCACGGCGATCCCCATCGCGCTGCTCGCGTGGATCTGGCAGGTCCGCAACTGGAAGTACCACCGCGGGCTGCAGATCACCTTCGCTGTGCTCGCGCTGGTGGTCGCCCTGCCGAACCTCATGACCCTGGCGGTCGTGCTGGGCACGGGGAACGGTGCGCACGCGGGGGAGCGGATCCTCGACGTGGACGCGCCGGGTTTCCGCGGCGCCACGTTGATCGGTGCGATCGTCGGAGCCCTGCTCGCGGTGATCTTCGTCGTCGCGCTCACCCGCTACCGCAAGCGCGGACGGGATCTGAAGCAGGCCCGCACGGACCTCGAACAGCGCCGGATCGAACAGGAACGGCTCGAAGCGCGCCGTGACGCGGAGAAGGAACTCGGCCGGCACACCGACGACGTCCCGCCCGGTTCCCACCGTCTCTGACGAAGGACCCGGACTACGACGAAGAACCCGGAACGTCCCGGAACGACGAACGCCGGCGTCGCGTACGACGCCGGCGTTGCCGGTGCCCCCAGTAGGGCTCGAACCTACGACCTGCGGATTAAAAGTCCGTAGCTCTACCAACTGAGCTATAGGGGCATGGGCGCACAGTGTAACCACACCGCACGGTGAGCCACGCTGCGCGATCGATGATATCGGACATCCGGCGGTGCGGACGCTGCCGGTGACCAATGGAAAGAGGCCCGGGTGCCCACCCCCTGCTTCGCACCCGAGCCGGACAAAGCGTACCACTCGGTGTGTTCTGTGGAAACCTGGGTACCGGGGGTGGGATTTCACGTTTCACCCGGTGGAACACGGCCCGGAGCCGGGATTGTGGGGGCAGACTAGAGTTGTCTCGTGGGGGAACACAGGAACGTGGAAGGCTGAATTTCCCCATGCCCCGTCAACAGGAGCGTGCGCGTCGTACGCGGGCTGCGATCGTCCGATCGGCAGCCACCGAATTCGCGCGGCGAGGTTTCGCCGCAGCATCGATCAACGCCATCCTCGAGCAGTCGAACGCCACCAAGGGTGCGATGTACTTCCACTTCGCGTCCAAGGAGGATCTGGCCCGGGCGGTACTCGACGAAGGGCTCGAGCATTACCGCGCCATCGTCGGCAGGTGGATGGACGTCCCCGATCTCGACCCCTTCGAGCGGCTGCACGGTCTCGTCGGTGATCTCGGTGCGGCCCTGCACGACGACGTGGTCATCGCCGCGGAGTTCCGTCTGGTCACCGAACCCGAGTTCGCGGAGGAGGTCAGGCTGCGCGGCAGCGTCCTGTGGGGACGGGCCGGCTATCAACTGGCACGCGAAGCGCAGGAGAAGGGCCTGTTCCGGCCCGATGTCGACCTCCAGCGTTTCGTCGAGGCGATCGCGTCGTCGCTCGCCGGTCAGCGCTATCTCGCCGACCTCACGTCGCCGGAGACCGACGTCCGCGCACGCTTCGAGGCCTGCGTGGAGGTACCGCTCGAAGCGATGGCGTCGGAGCAGTGGCTCGCGCAATGGCGGGAGAAGGGCTGGCCGAGCAGACCCGACAACGACGAATCGGCCACTTGACCTGCTGATTTGTGATTCGCGAATGCCGTGGCATAAGCTGTCCAAGCTCCCAACGGAACGCCAAACCCGTTGAGGGTGCGGTTCGGAGAAATCCGATCGGGCCCCCTTCGTCTAGCGGCCTAGGACGCCGCCCTTTCAAGGCGGTAGCGCGGGTTCGAATCCCGTAGGGGGTACGCTTCGACCTCGTCGAAGTGTGCAGTATCTTGGTGTGAGAAGTGAATATGTATGGCCCTGTGGCGCAGTTGGTTAGCGCGCCGCCCTGTCACGGCGGAGGTCGCGGGTTCGAGTCCCGTCAGGGTCGCTCCAGAGTTTCGATCGGCATTCGGTTCGGGTGCCGTCCGGCCAGGTAGCTCAGTTGGTACGAGCGTCCGCCTGAAAAGCGGAAGGTCGCCGGTTCGATCCCGGCCCTGGCCACCACGGTTGTCCGGCGAACAACCATCAATTTCATATCTTCGACCCACCGGTTACGGTGGGTCGAGCTGTGGGAACTCCGGTTCCTCATGGCCCTGTGGCGCAGTTGGTTAGCGCGCCGCCCTGTCACGGCGGAGGTCGCGGGTTCGAGTCCCGTCAGGGTCGCTCCAGGCGAAGCCCCGGTATCACATCGATACCGGGGCTTCGTCGTCGTCACCCGTTCGCAGGCCGATGCCTTCTCGCGGTCCCACTCGGATCGCCGATCCGCACCGGACGCGGTGCGGCTCGCTATCGTGAGGACACAAAACATGTTCTAGTGTGTGCCCTACACAACTAGTGGACATCTGTCCGAGCGACCTGGCCCTCCGAGCGAACCCCGAGGTGGAATGTGCGCGTAGCTCTGTTGTCGTACCGGAGCAAGCCGCATTGTGGGGGTCAGGGGGTCTACGTTCGCCATCTCAGTCGCGAACTCGTCGCCCAGGGACACACCGTCGAGGTGTTCTCCGGGCAGCCCTACCCCGAGCTCGACCCCGGCGTGACGCTCACGAAGGTGCCCAGTCTCGACCTCTACCGCGACGACGATCCGTTCCGCACCCCGAAGCCGGGCGAGTACCGCGACTGGATCGACGTCCTCGAGGTCGCCACCATGTGGACCGCCGGATTCCCCGAACCGCGCACCTTCGGCCTGCGCGCCGCACGTCTGCTGCGCGACCGCCTCGGCGACTTCGACGTCGTGCACGACAACCAGTCGCTCGCGTCCGGGTTGCTGCGCATCGCCGAGGACCTTCCCCTCGTCGCGACGATCCACCATCCGATCACCCGCGACCGCGAACTCGATCTCGCCTCCGCGACCACCCTCCGCCGCAGGATCACGCTCCGGCGCTGGTACGGATTCCTGCGCATGCAGGAGAAGGTGGCCCGGCGGATCCCCACCCTGCTCACGGTGTCGGAGAACTCGGCCGACGACATCCGCACGGCCTTCGGGATCGAATCCGAACGCATCCACACGATCCCGCTCGGCGTGAACACGGAGGTGTTCGCGCCCCGGCAGGACGAGCGTGTGCCCGGTCGGGTCGTCTGCGTCGCGAGCGCCGACGCCCCGCTCAAGGGTGTTCCCACCCTGCTCGAGGCGGTCGCGAAGCTGCGCACCGAACGCGAGGTCGAACTGGTCCTCGTCTCGAAGCTCGCCCCGGGCGGCGCCACCGAGAAGCTCATCGACGAACTCGCGATCGGCGACGTCGTGCGCACCGTCTCCGGGATCGACGACACCGAGCTCACCGACCTGCTCGCCTCCGCCGAGATCGCGGCGGTGCCGTCGCTGTACGAGGGATTCTCGTTGCCGGCCGTCGAGGCGATGTCGTGCGGAACACCGCTCGTCGCGAGCCGCGCCGGCGCGATCCCCGAGGTCGTCGGGGACGCCGGTCTCCTGGTGCCCCCGGGCGACGCCGAACAACTCGCAGCAGGACTCGCGGGTCTGCTCGACGACCCGGCCGAGCGCCGTCGTCTCGGCGCGAAGGGCCGCGACCGTGTGCTCGAACGCTACAGCTGGGCGGCCGTGGCCGCGCAGACCGCCGCGATCTACGACAAGGCGATCGCCGCGCATCGAGAGGGGAAGAACGGATGCTGACCGTCGACTTCGACCGCCTGGGCGTCGTACCGGGGATACGCGCTCTCGACATCGGGGCCGGCGCGGGGCGCCACTCCTTCGAGCTGTACCGCCGCGGCGCGGACGTCGTCGCCTTCGACCAGAACGCCGACGACATGAAGGCCGTCGCCGACATGTTCGTCGCGATGGAACTCGAAGGCGAGGTCCCCGAGGGTGCGCTCGCCCGGGCCGAGGTCGGCGACGCGCTCGCGCTGCCCTACGACGACGCGACCTTCGATCTCGTGCTCATCTCCGAGGTGCTCGAGCACGTGCCGGAGGACGAGCGGGCCATCGCCGAACTCGTCCGGGTCCTCAAGCCCGGTGGTGTCGCGGCCGTAACCGTGCCGCGCTGGCTGCCGGAGAAGATCTGCTGGGCACTGTCGGACGCCTACCACGAGGTGGAGGGCGGGCACATCCGCATCTACAAGGCCGACGAACTCGCCGCGAAACTCACCGCCGCCGGTCTCACGGTCTCGGGTACCGACCACGCCCACGCGCTGCACGCGCCGTACTGGTGGCTCAAGTGCGCCGTCGGCGTCGACAACGACGACAATCCGCTGACGAAGGCGTACCACCGGCTGTTGGTCTGGGATCTCATGAAGGCCCCGTGGGTCACCCGCACGGCCGAGAAGATCCTCGATCCCGTCATCGGGAAGAGTGTCGTGTTCTACCTCGAGAAGCCGGGAAACGCCGGTGCGGCACGGTGAATCCGCGCGCCTGACGGTGCCGTCGGTGCCGGGTGTGCTGTCGCCGGAACAGAGCCTGGCGACGGGCCGGGCCATCGCGCGGATGCAGGAGCCCTCGGGCGCCGTCCCGTGGTTCCCCGGTGGGCACATCGACCCGTGGGATCACATCGAATCCGCGATGGCGTTGACCGCCATCGGTTTACGTGAAGAGGCGGACGCCGCCTTCGAGTGGTCACGGCGGACGCAGCGTGCCGACGGGTCGTGGCCCATCCAGTTCCGCGGCGACATCGTCGAGAACCACGACACCGACAGCAATTTCACCGCCTACATCGCCGTGGGCGTATGGCACCACCACCTCGTGACGGGCGATCGCGGGTTCGTCGAGCACATGTGGCCGACGGTGCGTGCTGCGCTCGACCTCGTGGTCGACATGCAGTTGCCGGGCGGCCAGATCTCGTGGGCGCGAGGCGACGGCGGGATGTTCGACGAAGCGCTGCTCACAGGTTGTTCGAGCATCCACCAGAGTCTGTGGTGCGGTCTGCGGATCGCCGACCTGATCGGTGAGGCGCAACCCGAATGGGAGGTCGCGCTGATCCGTCTCGGCCACGCTCTGCGTCGGCACCCCGAGGCGTTCACGCCCAAGCCCGAGTACTCGATGGACTGGTACTACCCGATCCTCGGGGGAGCGGTGCGCGGCACCGATGCGCACGAACGGATCCGCGAGCGCTGGTCGGATTTCGTCGTCGACGGTCTCGGGATCCGGTGCGTCGACCATCGTCCGTGGGTCACCGGGGCCGAGACGTGCGAACTGGTCCTGGCGCTCGACGCCCTCGGCCACGCCGGGCGTGCCCGTGAATTGTTCGCGGCCATGCAGCATCTGCGCGACCCGGACGGTTCGTACTGGACCGGTCTGGTCTACGCCGACGGCAAGCGTTGGCCGGTGGAGGTCAGTTCCTGGACCAGCGCAGCGGTGATCCTCGCCGCCGACGCGCTCTCGCGCACGACGGGCGGAAGCGCGATCTTCCGGGATGCGGCGGCACCCGCCGATCAGGTGGGCGCCGACCGCTGCACCGAGCGCTGCCAGGTGCTCGTCCCGTAGTTCAGCTGCCGGGCAGGGAGCCGACCGTGCCGGCGGTGCGTTCGAGAACCCGCAGCGAGGACGTCACCGATTTCTCGACGAACTCGCCGCTCTCCAGTGCGAGACAGTAGATCTCGTACGGGGGCCGGCCGCCGTCCTTCGGGTCGGGGAAGACGTCGTGGATGATCAGGGCGCCGCCGATGCGCACCCATTTCGCCCAGCCGTCGTAGTCCGCCCGGGCTGCCTCGCTGCTGTGCCCGCCGTCGATGAACACGAACGAGGCCGGGGTGCGCCAGAACGACGCCACCACAGGAGAATTGCCGACCACCGCGACGACGTGCGATTCGAGGTCGCCGTCGGCGAGGGTGTGCCGGAGAGCGCCGACGGTGTCGAGCCGACCGGTGTGCGGGTCGACCAGTGACGCATCGTGGTACTCCCAGCCGGGCTGGTGCTCCTCCGAACCGTGGTGGTGGTCGACGGTGACGATGGTGCCGCCGGTCGCCTTGGCCGCAGCGCCGAGATACACGGTCGAGCGGCCGCAGTAGGTGCCGATCTCGACGCCGACGCCGTCACCGAGATACTGCACCGCAGCCTCGTGCAGTGCGGTTCCCTCGTCCTGGGGCATGAAACCCGGTGTCGCCTCGGCGAGTTCGATCGCCTCGCGGGGCAGGGTGGTGCGGGACATCGGATGGATCTCCGTTCTTCTCGCGTGATGCGGTGTATCCCGAGTCACCCTACCGACCGGTCGCGGCGTCCGATGCTTCCGGACACGACGGTGAGACTGTCGAGTTCGCGGATCGCGGCGCACGACCGCTTCACCATCACCGCGAACATGCGGTCGCCGCGCTCGGTCCTCGTGCCGTAGGCGCACCCGAAGACCGCGACGAGCGGACCCTGCAGCATCGCGAAGCGGTAGTCGTCCCAGCACTGCTGGAGGCCGTAGCCCTCGACGCCGTGGCACAGCAACGCGCGGTGATAGGTCGAGACCAGGGCCTGCTCGTGTTCGCGCCGGACCTCCGGTTCCAGGCTCGTCCCGACGAAATACGCGAGGTCGCGGGCGGGGAGTCCCACCGTCAGGGTCTGCCAGTCCACCGCGACCACACCGCTCTCGCCACCGGGAGGGAACAGGAGGTTGTCGAGCCGGTAGTCGCCGTGCAGCAGCGCGAACCGGTCGGATCGCGCGAGCACCCACTCCTGCGTGAGCTCCGCGCAGGCCCGCAGCGTATCGCGGTCCTCCGCGCCGATCAGGTCGCCGAGACCGTCGAGGAAGGTCTCGATGGCCGGACCGTACAGCTCGGCGAGGATCCGGGCCTGCTCGGCGTCCGTCGTGGTGAGCCAGTCCGATTCGTGGAGATCGGGTGCGCACCAGCGGGGACCGTGCAGTCCGGCGAGATTGCGGACGGCGTCGTGCGCCTCGTCGACGGTGCACCCGGCGAGCTGGTCGCCGGGTCGTGCGGGTGCGGCGTCCTCGAGGAGGAGGGTGAACTCGCCGTCCTCACCGGAGGCGACGTGATAGCAGGTGGGTGTGCGCACCGCGACGGACGGCTCGATGTCGCTGTAGAAGCGTGCCTCCCCGCGATAGGCGCCGGCGAGCATCCGCCGCGTCCCGGGATCGGGTGACGGGAGTTTCGCGACGAGTGAGGACGGCACGTCGTCGCCGGTCAGGACGAGCCGGTAACACAGGGCGATCTGACCCGTTCCGATCCGCTCGACCTGCACCGTGCGTACCGTGCCGCCGAGCACGGCCGAGAGTCGTTCGGGAGTCAGGTCGTCCACCGACAGCAACAGATCGGTCATGGTGCGCTCCGGCCGGGGTTGGCGGGTAGGGATGCGAAACGCTCGGGGTCGCGGATCGTCCGCCACGCGGCGACGACCGGAGCGAGCTCGGTGGGTGTGGCGCCGTGCAGGATCACGCTGTCGGCACCGGCGTCGAACTGGTCGGCGATGCGGGTCGCGCAGTGTGCCGCGCTGCCGGTCGCGCTCGCGGCGAGCCACTCGTCGGGCAGCAACGACCGGATGTGCATCAGCAGTTCGACCGGCGCTGCGTCGATCGGTCCGGAATGAGCACGGACCTGCGCGTCGTCCCGAAAGCGGTGCAGTACCTGGGGGTCCCAGCCGTTCGCACGGACGAGCACGTCACCGTAGCCCTGCAGGTAGGTCGCGAGCCGTCCGGTCAGTTTCCGCAACCGGAGATCCTCGGGGATCGACTCGTCGACGGTCGCGAGGACCGACCAGATGCGGACGGACTGCGGGTCGCGGCCGGCCTGCTCGGCGGCGCGTCGCACGGTCTTCACGGCGCGCGCGAGCGTGTCGTCGGTGAAGAAGGTGTGCAGGACGACGGCATCGGCCACGCGTCCCGCGAGGTCGAGCGTGCGCTCGCCGAGCGCGACCATGAGGATCGGGATGCCGTCGACGCCCTCGGCGGTGCGTCGCAGATACGGGAAGTCGCCGGCCGGGCCATGATGATCGACGGCCGCTTCACCGCGCCACAGCGTCCGGAGCAGGTCGACGGTGTCCTCGAGCTGCGCCGACGTCACGCGAGGCAGGCCCATGAGATCGAACAGCACGTCGAAGCCGCGGCCGAGCCCGAGGGCGTACCGGCCGCGGCTCAACCGATGCAGGGTGGTCGCCATCGTCGCCGTGACGAGGGGATGGCGGGTGTGCGGATTGGTCGCCGCGGTGCCGATCCCGAGCGTACGGCTCGTCGCGGCCGCCGCCCCGGCCAGCGCTGCCGCGTCCTTGGTGTCGAACCGTTCCGACAGGAAGACCGAACCGAGACCGATCTCCTCGGCGACGGTGATCTCGTCGAGCAGCGCCCTCGGGTCGTCGGTGTGCCCGGCGAGGCCGTAGAACCCGAGTTCCGGACAGTCCGGCTCCGGTGCGGACCCGCCGGGGATGCTCACGAGCGGGCCGCCGCCTTCCGTCGCTGCAACACGCTGCCCACTGCATTGTCGAGCTTCGAGCCCAGCGGCCAGCCCACGTAGTGGCACAGGAACAAAGCGATCTCGCGGAGCTGCTGCTCGTCGAGTTCGTCGTTCTTCAGCGCCGCCTCGATCTGGATCTCGGCGATGTCGGGAGCCCCCTGCGCGGTGAGTGCCCCGAGCAGCAGCAGTCGCCGATCGCGGATGGTCAGCCCGGGACGGGTCCAGATGTTCGCGAACAGGTGGTCGGCGGTGACGGCGAAGTGCTCGCCCGGGCCGTCCTGCATCTCCCAGCCGTAGACCTTGGACATCATCTCCAGGCCGCGGCGGCGGGTCTCGTCGGTCATGCGTGCTCCTTCCGGGAACGGGTCCGTGCGATCTCTCCCGTGCCGACTCCGAGGCCGGGGCCGAGGTCGGACAGCGCCCGGGCTCCGAGCGGCAGGTCGACTCCGAGTCGATCGCCGAGGTCCAGAGCCAGCGCGAGATCCTTCTCGCCGAGGGCGCGCACACGCGAGAAGATCGGGAACCAGGAGTCGTCCTCACCGAGGGGAGATGTGGTGTCGCGCCACATGATCGAACCGGCGCCGCCGGTGATCGCGTCGGTGTGCCGGACGACCTTGCCGAGCTCGGTGATGTCGAGCCTCGCGGCCTCGGCGAGTCGCTGCGCCTCCGTTGCCGCGGTGAACGCGATGAAGTGGAGCAGGTTGCGGGCGAGCTTCATCCGGGTTCCCGCCCCGACGGGACCCGCGTGCACGACCAGCGACGCGAAGGTGCCGAAGGGTTCCTCGATCTTCGCGAAGCCGTCGTCGGTCGCGCCGACCATCACCGCGAGAGTGCCGTTCTTCGCGCCGCCGGCGCCACCACTGACGGGTGCGTCGACGAAGTCGACTCCCTTCTCGGCGCACTTCGCGGCGAGTTCGACGGCGGTGGTGTCGGAGATCGTCGAGTGCACCGCGACGACCGTGCCGGGCCGTGCCGTCGCGAGCAGTCCGTCCGGACCGGCCAGGACGTCGCGGACCTGGGCGTCGTCGAGGACGGTCACGCACACGAGATCGCAGCCGGCGGCCAGCTCCGCCGGGCTCGACGCCGCGGCGGCACCCTTGTCGGTGAACGGGGTCATCGCCTCGGGCACCACGTCGAGCACGGTGAGGCCCCCGGGCCGGGTGAGCAGCCGCTCGGCCATGGGCGCCCCCATGTTGCCGAGCCCGATGTACCCGACCCGGCCGATCGCGGGGCCGGTCACGAGCGGATCACCTGCCCGCCGTCGACGTTGAAGATCTGCCCCGTGACCCAGGCGGCCTCGTCGGAGAGCAGGAACAGGCACATGCCGACGAGATCGTCGGGGGTGCCCATGCGCTTGAGCGGCAACTGCTTCACCATGTCGGCGACCATGTTCGCGGGGGTGGTGGTGCGGGTCGCCTCGGTGTCGATGGGGCCGGGGGCGATCGCGTTGATGCGGATGTTCGACCCGCCGAGTTCGACGGCGAGTTGCTGTGTGAGACCGTTGATCCCGACCTTGGCGAGGCCGTAGAAGCCCGAGTACAGCCAGGCCGCCGTCGACGACTGGTTGACGATCGACCCGCCGTTCTTCGTCATGTGCGGCCACACCGCGCGGGTGACGTTGAGGGCACCGTCGAGGTTCACGCTCATGAACTTCTTGTAGTAGTCCCACGGGACCGTCAGCAGCAGATCGAGTTTCATGCCGCCGTAGATGGCGGCATTGTTGACCACGTGGTCGATGCCGCCGTAGGTCTCGACGGTCGACGCGGCGAGTGCCTCGGCGGAGGCGGGGTCGGAGACATCGACCGAGGTGAAGCTCGCGATGCCGCCGTCGGCGACGATCTGTTTGGCGACCTGCTCGCCGAGTTCGGCATCGATGTCGGCAATCACCACGTTTGCGCCCTCGGCGGCGAGCGCACGTGCGTACGCCTCGCCGATCCCCTGGGCGGCGCCGGTGACGATCGCGGTGCGACCGGTGAAACGTGCCATCGGAAAAGTCCTTTCGGAAGTTCGGGTCAGCTCGCGGGCTCGGCGACGAGCTTGGTCTCCAGGTACTCCTCGAAACCGGCCACACCCATCTCGCGGCCGATCCCGGACTGCTTGTAGCCCCCGAACGGGGCGTCGGCGGCGTACCAGATGCCGCCGTTGACGCCCAGCGTGCCGGTCCGTACACCTGCGACGACCCGCGCGATGCGGTCCGGATCGGTGCCGAACACCGAACCCGAGAGGCCGTAGGGGGAGTCGTTGGCGATGCGGATCGCGTCGTCGTCACCGTCGTGAGGAATGATCACGAGCACCGGGCCGAAGATCTCCTCCTGCGCTGTGCGCGCGGAGTTGTCGAGGCCGGCGATGAGGGTGGGTTCGACGAAGAAGCCGCGCTCGTGTTCGGCGGGGCGTCCGCCGCCGGTGACGATCGTGCCGCCCTCCTCGACGGCGAGGCGGATGTATCCCTCCACGCGCTGCCGCTGCTTCTCGGAGATGAGCGGCCCGCACACCGTGCCGGGATCGCGCGGGTCGCCGGGCCGGATACCGCTCATGGACTTCGCGGTCAGGGCCACGGCTTCGTCGTACCGTTCGCGGGGAACGAGCAGTCGCGTGGTGATCGCGCAGCCCTGACCGGCATGCGTGCACACGGTGAAGGCCGCCATCGAGCAGGCGCCGCGCAGGTCGGCGTCGTCGAGGACGATGAACGCCGACTTGCCGCCGAGTTCGAGGAAGACCTTCTTGAGGTTCTCGGAGGCCGCGCGCATCACGGCCCGGCCGGTCGCGGTGGAACCGGTGAACGAGATCAGGTCGACGCGCGGATCCTCGCTCAGCTGTGCGCCGAGGCGGTGATCGCTCGAGGTGACGATGTTCAGCACTCCCGGTGGGATGTCGGTCTCCTCGGCCGCGATCCGCCCGACCAGGGCAGCGCACCACGGGGTGTCGGGGGCGGGCTTGAGCACCACGGTGTTCCCGGCGGCGAGAGCCGGCCCGAGCTTGGCGAAGTTGATCTGGTGCGGGAAGTTCCACGGCGTGATCGCGCCGACGACCCCCACCGCTTCCTTGAGCAGATAGCGGTGGGTGGGGATACCCATGGGGGAGGCGTTGCCGAGATCCTGCCTCCACGCGTAGCTTTCGGCGAGGTCGGCGAAGTAGAGCAGATCGTCGATGGGGCCTTCGAGATGCGCGGCGCTCGTGAGGAATCGGGGAGCGCCGACCTCGGCGATGGTGATCTCCCGCAGTTCCTCGATGTGCTCGCGCAGGGCGTCGCGCAACTGACGGAGGCAGCGGGCTCGGAAGGCGTGGTCGCGTGACCAGTCGGTGTCGTCGAAGGCGCGACGCGCGGCCGCGATCGCGGCGTCCATGTCGGTGGCGGTGCCCTCGGCCGCGTGGCCGAGCAGTTCTTCGGTGCTCGGATCGGTGATCGCGAAGGTGCCTCCGCTGCCGGGTACGAGCTTGCCGTCGATCAGAAGGGTGGAGCTGTCGGTGGGGCGAAGTGTCATCAGACGTTCCCTCGGTTCTGGACAGGTGTCTGGACTATAGTTCGGGCACTCGAGGCAGCGCAATGGGTGAACGGGGAACCTTATGGCAGAAAACAATTCGGGGCCGGACAATTCGACCCCGCTCGCGGGCCGCGTCGTGGTCGTGACGGGCTCCAGTCGGGGGATCGGACGGGCGGTGGCGCGGACCCTCGTCGACGAGGGTGCGCGGGTGGTGGTCAACGGCCGCGACGCCGAGGCGGTGCGCGACACCGTGGAGGAGCTCGTGTCGCAGGGCGGCAGTGCGATCGGAGTGTCCGGTTCGGCGGCCGCCTCCGGGGTCGCGGAGGATCTCCTCGGGGCGGCCCTCGACGAGTTCGGGGCGGCGGACGCGCTGATCAACTGTGCCGGCACCGCGGAACCTCCGGGCTCGTCGATCCTCACGGTCACCGACGAGGAGTGGGACGACCTGATCGATTCGCATCTGACCGGCACCTTCCGTACGTGCCGGGTGTTCGCGCCCCGGTTCGTGGCGCAGGGGAGCGGGGCGATCGTCAACACCGGATCGTTCGCGTTCCTCGGCGACTACGGCGGTACCGGATATCCGGCCGGAAAGGGCGCGGTGAACAGTCTGACCGCAGCGATCGCCGCGGAACTGCGCGAACACGGAGTGCGGGCCAACGTCGTGTGCCCGGGAGCCCGCACACGGTTGTCGACGGGACCGGAGTACGAGCGGCACATCGAGCGACTGCACGAGCGCGGACTGCTCGACGACGTCACCTACGAGGGCTCACGAAACCCGGCGCCGCCGGAGTACGTGGCGCGGCTCTACGCCTACCTCGCGAGCGGCACGGCGACCGTGACCGGCGGAATCTTCGCCGGCTCCGGATGTTTCGTCGGTCGGTTCGACAAGCCGGTACCGACGCTGCTGGCGTGGCGGGACCACGACACGTCGCCGCCCTGGACGCTCGACGAACTCGCCCACCTCGTGGAAGGCGCGAGTCGTGCGGGAGCGCCGGGATAGGTCGGTCCTCGACGAGCTCCGTCGTGTGAGGGCAGGGCTCAGAAGACCCGCAGTCCGAGGCGTCGCCGCGTGCGCAGATCGAGCAGATAGGCCTTCCACAGCAGCGGCCACACCCACGGCGTGACGCGGTGCAGGCGCCGGACCGCCACGAGATAGCGGTCGAAACGCCGCTGGTCGTCGGTGGTCCAGGGGTAGTGCATGAGGTCGCGGAACTCCGGCGGCAGTGCACCGCGGGTGATCAGTTCGAACGACCTGCCGAGCACCCGGTGGATCCCGCGGCCCAGTCGTCCGAGACGCACCTCGAGGAACGCGAGATTGCAGAGCTCGGTGAGGTACTCGCGCACCTGCTCGTTCATGGAGATGTCGGCGACGCCGGCCTTCCACAGTTCCTCGTACTCGTCGCGGGTCGTGGGCCACGACTCCGGCCGGACGTTCAGTGTCGTCGCGAGGGTCGCGCCGTCGCGGAGGATCCGGGCGTACTGCTCCTCGGTGAGCGGGCCGTAGAGGAACTCGTGCTGGTCGATGAAGTACTCGAGCAGGCAGGCGGCGACCCACAACTGCAGGGCAGGGGAGTTGGCGCTGTAGCGGACCTCCGCGCCGGGTGACGAGGTGACCCGGGCGTGGATCTTCCGCACCGACTCGCGGACGAAATCGCGGTCGGCGTCGTTACCGAACACCGCGACCGCCAGATAGGTGCCGGTCGTGCGGGCCCGCTTGATCGGATGGAGATCGGCGCGGCCGGTGTCGACCGTGCTGTCGACGACGCCCTGGCCGACGCCGGGATGGGCGAGCTGCATGATGACGTTGGCGGCGTTGATCGTGCCACCGAGCGGTGAGACGAGGTCGCCGAGAGTGTCGATCGTCCGCATGACCCCTCCATCTGAAGACGGACGTGTTCAGTTGGATGCCACTCTAGCGCGTCTTCGTGGGGTCGAGGGAGGCGCCGGTCAGAACTCCGCGCACGACCGTCTCGTAGATGTGGTCGAGGTCGAGTTCGTCGCCGAGGAAGCCGCTGCTCTGGAGGACCGCGAAGCCGTGCAGGGCGGCGAACATGCCGACCGCGGCCTCGAGAGTCTCCTCCTCCGGAACGCCGCAGGATGCGAGCATCGTGCGCAGGGCGACATTGGCATCCAGTGCGGCGGCGAGCAGGCCGTCGCGGTCGACCGGTGCGGTGGTCAATGCCTCGTAGCGACGGGGATGTTCGAGGGCCCAGGTGTGGTGGGCGTCGATGAGGGCGCGAAGCCCGTCGGCACCGCTGCGGCCCATCGCGACCTCGCGCAGGTGCGCTCCGAGATCGCTCATCGCGCGGATCTGCACGGTCGCCCGCACGTCGTCGAGATTGCGGACGTGGTTGTACAGCGAGGCCGTGACGATTCCCAAGCGCGACGAGAGGGTGCTCATCGTGAGCTGTTCCCATCCCAGCTCGTCGACGATTCCGAGCGCTGCCGCGACGACCTTGTCGCGGGTCAGTGTCCGTCGGCGCACGGGCCGGGAGTTGTCGTCTGCCATGAAAGCAGTCTAAGGGGCTTCCATTCCAAACGAACGTGAGTAGTTTGTAAACGAATGCCATTCGTACAATCCCACGAGAGCGGCTTCATGACGACTTCACCCACAGATCTCAAGAATCCCGACGTCTTCACCCAGGGGGTCCCGCACGACTACTTCTCCGAACTCCGGCGCACCTGTCCGGTCCACCGCCAACCCGAGGAGGGCACCGCGGGCTTCTGGGCCGTCACCCGGCACGCCGATGTCATCGCGGTCTCCCGCGACAGCACGACCTTCTCCTCGGCGCTCGGAACCACCCAGATCGACGATTTCGACGAGGAGACACGCCTGAAACAGGCGTCCATGCTGCTCAATCTCGACCCGCCGGAGCACACCCGCCTGCGGCAACTCGTCAGCCGAGGTTTCACCCCCCGCATGGTGAAGACGCTCGAGGAGCGTATCCGGCAGACGTGTGAACGCACCGTCGACGCAGCGATCGAGGCCGCACGCGACGGCGCGGTGATCGACTTCGTCCCGGCGATCTCGGCACCCCTGCCGCTGGAGGTGATCGCAGCGCTGCTCGGCGCACCGGCCGAGGACGTCGGGAAGCTGTACGACTGGTCGAACCGCATGATCGGCTGGGACGACCCCGAATACGGCACCACCCAGGAGGACGGCGAACTCGCCGCCGCCGAGATCTTCCTGTACGCCAACGAGATCGCCGCGCAACGGCGAGCCGAACCGCGCGACGACATCGTCTCGAAGCTGGTGTGTCCCGACGAGAACGGCGACACGCTCTCCGAGATGGAGTTCGACATGTTCTTCGTCCTGCTCGTCATCGCGGGCAACGAGACGACGCGCAACGCGATCTCGGGCGGGATGCAGGCCTTCGTCGATCATCCCGAACAATGGCGCAGGCTGCAGGACGATCCCGGCCTGATCGACAGCGCCGTGGAGGAGGTTCTGCGCTGGGTCACGCCCGTGGTGGGCTTCCGCCGCACGCCCACCTGCCCGGCCTCGATCGGCGACCAGCAGGTCGAACGGGGCGACAAGGTGATCATGTACTACCCGAGTGCGAACCGCGACGAGGAGATCTTCGACGACGCGCACGTCTTCGACATCGGACGCGAGCACAATCCGCACGTCGCCTTCGGCGGGACGGGTGTGCACTTCTGCCTCGGGGCGCATCTGGCGCGACTCGAACTGCGGATCATGTTCGAGACCCTCGCCGCCCGTATCGACCGGGTCGAGCCGGCCGGCGAACCGCGGCGGTTGCGGTCGAACTTCATCAACGGCATCAAGTCCATGCCCGTCCGTATCCACCCACGAGAGCACTGAATTCGTCGAATGAACGCGACGCGGGCATTGCCGACCCCCTCCGACCGTAGTAATGTCCAGACACGTGTCCAGAAACGTGAATCTCGAATCGACCCGCCGTCGCCTGACCGAGAAGCAGGCCGACACGGTTGCGAGGCTCACGCAGGCTGCGGTCGAGGTGCTCCGCGAGGAGGGCTTCACGGGGTTGACGGTGCGTATGGTCGCCGCCCGCGCCGGAGTCGCCCCGGCCACCGCCTACACCTACTTCTCGTCCAAGGAACACCTCGTCGCGGAGGTGTTCTGGCGTCGCTTGGCCAACGCTCCCACGGCCGACGCCGAGAGCACGAGCCGTGCCGATCGGGTGGTCGCGGTGCTGAGGGGAATCGCGCTGCTGCTGGCCGACGAACCCGAACTCGCCGCCGCCGTCACCAGTGCACTGCTCGGTCACGACCCCGATGTCGAACACCTGCGTGCGCGCATCGGACTCGACATCCGTCACCGGATCTCGGCAGCGCTCGGCGCCGACTCCGATCCGGACGAACTCGAAGCACTCGAACTGCTCTACGCCGGCGCGCTCGTCCGGGCCGGCATGGGCTACGGCACCTACGAGAAACTCGCCGACAGGCTGGAGACATCCGCCCGACTTCTATTGGAGTGATCCATGATCCAGGCATCCCCGGGCTCCGCGTCGCACGCAGGGCCCGCTTCGCCCGATCCACCGACGCTCGGCCCCGTGATCTTCAACCCGTACGACTACGCCTTCCACGAAGATCCGTATCCCACCTACCGCCGCCTCCGTGAGGAGGACCCGGCCTACCACAACCCCGACCTCGGATTCTGGGCCCTGTCCCGCCACGCCGACGTCGTCGCGGCCTTCCGCGACAACACTCGCCTCTCGAGCGCCAACGGTGTCTCGCTCGATCCGTCCGCCTACGGGCCCAACGCCCACAAGGTGATGTCCTTCCTCGCCATGGACGACCCGCGGCACATGCGCATGCGCCGCCTCGTCTCCAAGGGGTTCACTCCGCGCCGCGTCGCCGACCTCGAAGAGCGCATCCTCGAACTGACGCTGCGCTACCTCGAACCCGCTGTGGAGGCAGGGGAATTCGACTGGATCTCGGAGTTCGCGGGCAAGCTGCCCATGGACGTGATCTCCGAACTGATGGGTGTGCCCGAATCCGACCGCAGCGAGATCCGCCGTCTCGCCGATCTCGTCGTCCACCGCGAGGAGGGCGTGCTCGACGTGCCGGTCGCCGCGATGGAGGCATCGCTGCACCTCGTCGGTTATTACGCCGACATGCTCGCCGAACGCCGGAAGAAGGAGACCTCCGACCTCACGTCGGCGTTGCTGGAAGCCGAGATCGACGGCGACCGGCTCACCGACGACGAGATCATCGGCTTCATGTTCCTCATGGTGGTCGCGGGCAACGAGACCACCACGAAACTGCTCGGCAACGCCCTCTACTGGGGCGCGCACAACAAGTCCGAGGTGGCGCAGGTCCTCCACGATCCCGCCCGCGCACCGCAGTGGACGGAGGAGACCCTGCGCTACGACACTTCGAGCCAGATCGTCGCCCGCACCGCCGTCGCCGACATCGAACTGCACGACGCCACCATCCGGTCCGGCGACAAGGTCCTGCTGCTCATCGGATCCGCCAACCGCGATTCCGACGTATTCGACGCCGCCGACGACTTCCGCATCGGACGGGACAGCTCCCAGAAGATCGCCAGTTTCGGTGGGGGAGTCCACTTCTGCCTCGGTGCGCACCTGGCCCGCCTCGAGGCGAACATCGCGCTCGAACAGTTCGCCCGGCGCGTCGCCGACTACGAGATCGACGAGGACCGCTGCGAACGTGTCCATTCCACCAATGTCCGAGGCTTCGCGGCCCTTCCTGTAGAGGTAACCGAACGACATGCCTAGATTCGAACCCCACCCCGAACGTCGTCCCGCGCTGGTCGCCGGGGCCTCCTCGGGAATCGGTACCGCCACCGCCTACGCGCTCGCCGAGGCCGGACACCCCGTCGCACTCGGTGCGCGCCGCGTGGAGGAGTGCGCGGCGATCGCGGAGAAGATCCGCGGTGAGGGCGGCGAGGCCTTCGCCCACTTCCTCGACGTGTCGTCCACCGAGTCCGTCGACGAGTTCGTCACCGCAGCGGAAGAGGCTCTGGGCCCCGCGGAGATCGTCGTCTCGGGCGCGGGCGACATGGATTTCGCGTTGCCGCACGAGATGGACCCCGATCGGTTCGCCTTCCAGGTCAACGTGCACCTGATGGGCACGCAACGCCTGGCCCACCGCGCGCTGCCCGGCATGATCGAACGCAAGCGCGGCGACTTCGTCGTGATCGGATCCGACTGTGCCGTGCTGCCCCGGCCGTGGATGGGTGCCTACAACGCCGCCAAGACCGGCCTCGAAGCGCTCGTCCGCGAGATGCGGATGGAACTCGAGGGCACGGGAGTCCGCGCGTCGGTCGTGCGTCCCGGACCGACACAGACCGGCGCCGGCATGACCGCGCCGGCCGAGGTGCTCGAACCGATGCTCGAGGACTGGGGCACATGGGGATTCGCGCGACACCCCTACTTCCTTCGTGCATCCGACATCGCCGCGGCCGCGCTCTCGGTCGTCTCGGCCCCCCGCGGCGCCCACATCGTGCTCATCGAGGTTCAACCCGAAGCACCCCTGCGGAAGGACAATCCATGACCACACTCGTCGAACCCCGGCGTGTGTCCGGCGGCGAACACGAACACGGCCACCTCGAGGAACTGCGCACCGATCCCATCGCGCTCATGCGCCGGGTGCGTGAGGAGTGCGGCGACGTCGGGGTCTTCCAGCTCGCCGACAAGAAGGTCGTACTCCTCTCCGGTGCAGAGGCCAACGAGTTCTTCTTCCGGGCTGCGGACGAGGATCTCGACCAGCAGGCCGCCTATCCGTTCATGAAGCCGGTCTTCGGCGAGGGCGTCGTCTTCGACGCCAGCCCCGAGCGCCGCAAGGAGATGCTGCACAATTCGGCGCTGCGTGGCGAACAGATGCGGGGCCACGCGGCGACCATCGACCGCGAGGTGCAGGACATGGTCGCCGGCTGGGGCGACGAAGGCGAGATCGACCTGCTCGAGTTCTTCGCCGAGCTGACGATCTACACGTCGTCGGCCTGCCTGATCGGCAAGAAGTTCCGCGACCAGCTCGACGGACGATTCGCCCACCTCTACCACGACCTCGAGAAGGGCACCGACGCCCTGGCCTTCGTCGATCCCTACGCGCCGATCGAGAGTTTCCGGCGACGCGACGAGGCCCGCCGCGGACTCGTGGCCCTCGTGCAGGAGATCATGGACGGGCGCATCGCGAACCCGCCGCAGGGCAAGGAGGACCGCGACATGCTCGACGTCCTCGTCTCCATCAAGGACGAGGACGGCAAGGAACGTTTCAGCGCCGACGAGATCACCGGCATCTTCATCTCGATGATGTTCGCCGGCCACCACACCACCTCGGGCACGGCGGCCTGGGCGCTCATCGAACTGCTGCGCAACCCCGAGTACATGCAGCAGGTCACCGCCGAACTCGACGTCCTCTACTCCGACGGCGAGAGTGTGAGTTTCCATGCGCTGCGGCAGATCCCGGTGCTCGAAGCGGTCCTCAAGGAGACGCTGCGCCTGCATCCGCCGCTGATCCTGCTCCTTCGGGTCGCGCGCGACGACTTCGAGGTCGCCGGCTATCGGATCTCGGAGGGCGATCTCGTCGGTGCGACACCGGCGATCTCCAACCGCATCCCGGAGGACTTCCCGGATCCCGATGCCTTCGATCCCGGCCGCTACATCGACCCGAACCAGGAGGACATCGTCAACCGGTGGACCTGGATCCCGTTCGGGGCCGGCCGGCACCGCTGTGTGGGAGCGGCGTTCGCGCTCATGCAGCTGAAGGCGATATTCTCGGTTCTGCTGCGCGACTTCGAGTTCGAACTGTCCCAGCCGCCCGAGACCTATCGCAACGACCACTCCAAGATGGTGGTCCAACTCGAACAGCCGTGTGCTGTGCGGTACCGACGACGCACCCGGGCGGCGTCGGACACCGGCATGGCGACGCAGGAGTGAGGTTCGGATGAGGATCGAAGCAGATCTCGATCTGTGTCAGGGACACGCGATGTGCTCGATGGAAGCCCCGGACGTCTTCTCCGTCGCCAAACGGGGTGAGGTGGAGATCCTCCTCGATCCGGTGCCGGAGGAGATGCATGCCGACGTACGAGCAGCTGTGAAGTACTGCCCCACCCAAGCCCTTCGCATCGTCGAAGACTGAGGACCAGGAGACAGGATGGCCACGTTCGATCGTGCCGAGCTCGACGAGATGATCACCCGCTGGGTCGACGCCAACAAGCGGGCCGAGGCCGAAGGCGATTGGAAGCCTTTGGCCGACATGTACGCCGAGGACGCCACCTACGGCTGGAACTACGGTCCGAAGGACGAGTTCATGGCCGTGGGCCGCGAGGAGATCCGCGATCTCGCACTGGGCCAGGAGATGGACGGGCTCGAAGGCTGGCAGTATCCCTACCAGCAGTTCGTCGTCGACGAACGCTCCGGCGACGTGATCGGCTTCTGGAAGCAGGTCGCCGACAGGACCCGTGAGAACGGTGAGCACTACTCCGTGCACGGTATCGGCGGGAGCTGGTTCCGGTACGGCGGCAACTTCCAGTGGTCGTGGCAGCGCGACTTCTTCGACTTCGGCAACGTCTCGCACCTGTTCCTCGAGATGATCACGGCGAATGCGCTGTCCGACGGTATGCAGAAGCGGATCGAGCGATCGACGGGGAAGAAGCGGCTTCCCGGCTGGTACCGGGTCGGCGAGTCGCCGGTCCCGTTGTGGTGACCGCTGTGGACACCGGCGGATCGTTCGCCGCGCTCTCCCGCACCGACCTCGCCGTGCTCGTCCCCGAACTGTTGCTGTGCGGTCAGCTCATCGACCGTTCGGGGATGGCACATCTGATCTCGGCGTTCGGTCGGGAGGGCATGGCGGAGGTGGCCATCGAGGAATGGCAGGCGTCCTCGCCGTGGTACACGCGCCGCATGCAGCGTGCCCTGAAGTTCGAGGGCGACGACGTCGTCACCATCTTCAAGGGCATGCAACTCGACATCGGGGCGCCCCCGCAGTTCATGGACTTCCGCTATCGCGTCCACGACCGCGACCACGGCGAGTTCTGGCTCGACCACTGCGGGGCACTGATGGACGTCGAGCCGCTCGGCGACGCCTACGTGACCGCGATGTGCCACGACATCGAGGACCCGACCTTCGACGCCACCGCCCTCGCCACCAATCCGCACGCGAGGGTGCGGCCGATCCATCGGCCGCCCCGCGCGCCGGCCGATCGGCACCCGCACTGCGCATGGACGGTCACGATCGACGCGTCGTACGAACCACCGGCTGTCGAACCACACACCGAAGCGCTCGGCCGGACCGCGGCCGTGGCACTCGAGCTGAGTCCGATCGACCGGGACGGTGAAGGGAGACACGACTATTCGGGACCTCTCCTCGCAGACCTCCGGTTCGACGAGTTCTCGAAGTCGGCCCTGGTACGCATCGCCGAAGAGGTGTGCCTGCAACATCACCTGCTCGCTCTCGGCTTCCTCATGAGTGTGCGCAAGCGGACCGACGAGCAGTCCGCGATCGAGCTGACCCGTAAGCAGCTCACCGGCATCGCCGGCATCACGTCCGAGCGCATCCGTACCGCGCTGGGACTGCCGCGCTCGTTCGCCGGCCTGGCCGCGGTACTCGACGTGCATCCGCTGCTGGCACCGCACCGGTACGTCGATCGGGTGATCTGTTTCGACGACGACGCGCTGGGTCTCCGGATCAACCGGCGAGGTGGCGCCTTCGACGACGGGTCCTGGCCCACCCTGATCGACCCCGAACACCTCGGTCCGCTCGACGCCCTGGTGCGTGGTGTGGATCCGCACTTCACCACCCGCCTGGTCTCCGAGACCGAAGAGGCACTGGTCGTCGAGGTGTTCCGTGCCGAATCCCCGGCGAACGAGTGCGACGAGGTCGCCATCACCCGCTTCAGCACGGGTTCGTCCTTCGTCTTCGAGGATCGGGGTATCCCCCTCCCGCTCACGGTTGTCTGACCACGCTCCAGGAGAGCCATTCGTGAATACTGCGCTGTCCCGCCGTACCTTCCTGCGGGGAACCGTCGTCGGCGGTGCGGCTGTTGCCGCGTTGTCGTTGTCCCCGATCCCACGCGCACGCGCCGAGGTCACCGAGGAGCGCCATCGGGCGGTCGTCGTGGGCAGCGGATTCGGCGGTGCGATCACCGCGCTGCATCTCGGCCGGGCCGGTGTGCAGACCCTGGTCCTCGAACGGGGCATCCGCTGGCCCACCGGGCCGAACGCCGAGACGTTCCCACACATGCTGCAACCGGACCGGCGCATGTCGTGGTTGTCGTCCGCCCCGGTGATGACCGGTACTCCGCCGATCCCGACCGAACCGTTCACCGGGCTCATCGAACGGGTTCCGGGGAACGGTATGGACGTCATGTGCGGCGCGGGGGTCGGCGGGAGTTCGCTGGCCTATCACGGCATGACCGTGCAGCCCGACGGGCAGCGATTCTCCGATTCGGTGTCCTCGCGTATCGATTACGAGCTGCTGGCCTCCGACCACTATCGGCGGGTGGCGGGGATGCTGCAGGTCGCGACCATCCCGGACGATCTGCTCGACCACGATCGGTACCGTTCCTCACGCCAGTTCCTGGACCGTGCAGGTTCGGAGGGCTACGACACGTTCAGGGTGCCGATGTGCATCGACTGGGACTTCGCGCGACGGGAGCTGACCGGGGAACTGAAACCGTCCTACACGACCGGCGACGTCATCTACGGAGTCAACAACGGCGGTAAGTTCTCGGTCGACGTCACCTATCTCGCCGAAGCCGAACGCACGGGGCACGTCACGGTCGCGCCGCTGCACCGGGTCGACGACATCGAGCGGGCACCGGACGGCACCTGGATCGTGCACGTGGACCGGATCCACACGGACGGAACGGTTCTCGAACGCAAGCGGATCATCACACCGGCGTTGTTTCTCGGCGGCGGATCGGCCGGCACGACCCGTCTTCTCGTGAAGGCGAAGGCGAAGGGACTCGTCCCCGATCTTCCCGACGGCGTCGGAACGGGATGGGGCAACAACGGTGACCGGGTGTTCGCCGTGACGAGTCCGCTCGTCAGCCCCGGCGACCATCAGGGCGGGCCCGCCTGTGTGGGTATGCGCGACTACACCGACCCCGCCGGACCGTTGATGATCGTCACCGGTCCGGTGCCGTTCCCCGTCGATGTGGGAACGACGACGATGATCGGTCTGGGGATCGTCGACGGCCGGGGAGTCTGGCACTACGACGCCGGCCGCGACGATGCGGTCCTGAACTGGGATCAGGCCTACGATCGGGAACTCACCCGTGCGATCGAGGCCCGCATCCGGCGGATCGCGGGACCGGCCGCGATCGTCATCGACGTCAACGCCGTCGACATCAACACCTTCCATCCGCTCGGTGGTGCGCCGTTCGGGGTGGTGTGCGACGACGTGGGTCGCGTGCACGGCCAGCCCGGCCTGTACGTGGTGGACGGCGCCAAGATCCCGGGGTCGACCGGGGCGTGCAATCCGTCCATGACGATCGCGGCGCTCGCCGAGTACGGCGCCGACCACATCGTCTCGCGCGACCTGGACCGCGTGTTCTGACCTGACGGGTGGTTCCGGTGGCTCGGCCACCGGAACCACCCCTTCGGTCTCAGCCCTTCGCGGCCGACAGACCGGCGCGACGCCCGAAGAAGCTTCCGTCGCCCAGCGAGGTGCCGCTCGCATACCCCCAGGCGCACACGCCCGACGTGCAGCGACCCGCGGCGAACAGGCCGGGGATCGGATCGCCGGACACGTGCAGTACCTCCGAGTTCACCGAGGTGCGCAGGCCGCCGAGCGTGAAACCTGCTGTGCAGTTGCGGAGATCGAGCGCTGCGATGGGGCTGCCGATGGGCTTGACCCACTCGCTCTTCTTGCCCAGTACCGGATCGCTGCCGTTTTCCGCGTGCTTGTTGTAGACCTCGACGGTCGCCTGCAACGTGCCGGCCGGCAGCTCCATGTCGGATTCGAGTTCGGCGACGGTCTCCGCGACCCACTTCGGTCGGAACTTGAAGAAGGGTGTCGAACTCGTTGCCGCACAACCCTCCTCGTACGCCTGTTCGTCGATGATCAGGTACGCCTGGTTGTCGTTCTTCAGCAGCGTCAGCTGGCCGATGCGACCGGGGTAGGTGTCCTCGGGGACGTAGCGCTGACCGCGGCCGTTGACGAGGATGCCCCGGGCCATCAACTGCGGGTCGCCGAAGAAGGCGACCTCGGTGGCATCCATGTGCGCGAGATCGGCGCCGAGCGCCTGCGCCATGCGGATCGCGCGGCCGTCGTGCTCCTCGATCGCCGCACCCGGGCGACCGCTGAGCTGCGGCGCGTACGACTCGACCATCTCCTTGTTGTACGCGAAACTGCCGGTCGCGAGGACGACGCCGCGGCGGGCCCGGATGTGGACGTCCTTGCCGTACTGCTTGGCCACCAGGCCCACGACGCGTCCGTCGCCGTCGACGATCAACCGCTGCACCCGCACGTCGTATTCGGCGCGCACACCGAGACTTTCGGCGACCTGAGAGAGCGGCTGCATGAGCATGTACCCACCGCCCTTCTCACCGGTGCGCTTGTCGGTCATCTGCGGGACGTGGCCGCGCG
Organism: Rhodococcus sp. S3; assembly: GCF_058211795.1. NCBI lineage: Bacteria > Bacillati > Actinomycetota > Actinomycetes > Mycobacteriales > Nocardiaceae > Rhodococcus > Rhodococcus sp. S3. The sequence continues at coordinate 834,950 of NZ_CM177074.1, forward strand.
GCGCGGGCGTCGCGATCTCGTTGAAGGGTGCGGAGTTCTCGCCGCCGGAGTACATCAGGCCGTCGTCGCCGGGGATCTCCCAGCCGGGTTCGCCCCAGAAGCTCTCCTTGAACACCACACCGTTGTCGACGAGCCACTCGTAGTGTTCGACGCTGCCTTCGCAGTACTCGGTGATCTTCGCTTCGTCGGCTCCCGGCCCGAGCGCGGCGAGCATGAACGCCTTCATGTTCTCGGGTGTGTCGTCGAATCCGAGGGCCTTCTGCAGCGGGGTGCCGCCGCCGAGGTAGACGATGCCGCCCGACAGTGAGGCGGCACCGCCCCAGCCCCCGGTCCGTTCGAGCACGAGCACGTCGGCACCCGCGCGGGCGGCCTCGATGGACGCCGAGACACCGGCGATGCCGTAACCGGCGACGACGACGTCGGCTTCGTGGTCCCAGGTGGAGACGCTGTCGGCGGGAAGGGGGTGGAGATCGGTGCTCATCGGGGTCCGTTCGGGTCGGTGATCAGTGGTCGAGTTTCGAGGCGAGTCGGTCGATGTACGCGACGACGTCGTCCTGGGGACGGTCGGGCAGGCCGAAGATCACCTCGGTGACCCCGGCGTCCTCCCAGATCCTCAGTTGCTCGGCGTCGTGACGGCCTGCCAGGGCGAGGATCTCGGGAGTCCCTGCACGGCCGGCATCGGCCCAGGCCTTGTGGAGGCGCGCGACGTTGTCGACGACGTTGTTCTCCGTGGGTGTGGTGATCCACCCGTCGGCGTGGCGGACGATCCAGTCGAAGTTGCGGTCGGTGGAACCGGCGCCGAGGAAGATCGGGGGCCGCGGCTGCTGTACGGGTTTCGGCCACGCCCAGCTCGGCCCGAACGCGACGAAGTCTCCCTCGTAGGAGGCCTCTTCCTCGGTCCACAGCGCCTGCATCGCTTCGAGATACTGGCGCATCGCGGTGCGCTTCTTCTTCGGCGGTACGCCGTGGTCGGCGAGTTCCTCGGCGTTCCAACCGAATCCGACACCGAAGTTCACCCGGCCGCCGGAAAGGTGATCGAGGCTCGCGATGGTCTTGGCGAGCGTGATGGGGTCGTGCTCGAGGGGCAGTGCGACGGAGGTGCCCAACTTGATCGTCGACGTCACCGCGGCGGCGAGTCCGAGCGCCACCCACGGATCGAGGGTGCGCATATAGCGGTCGTCGGGAAGGGTCTCGTTGCCCGTTCCCGGATGCGCGGATTCGCGACGGATCGGGATGTGAGTGTGTTCGGGCACATAGAAACTGTCGAAACCGCGACTCTCCGCGGTCGAGGCAGCGACTTCGGGCCGGATTCCCCGGTCGCTCGTGAACAGGGTGATTCCGTGGCGCACAGCAGCCCCTCTCCAGACGGTGACGGAGAAAATGTAACGCGTTCTACATCCGGAGGGAAGAGATTTCCGGACACCTGTCTGATTGTGGCCGGTCGGCGGTACGAAAAGGCAGGCGCACCACGCTGAACTATCCTCGAAACGGGCATGAACGGAAGGTGGCGTGATGACGGAGCAGTCGACGACGGAGACCGCGGGCGAGGAGTCGGCGTCGACGCAGACCTCGCGACCGGCCCTCGGGTCCACCCGGTCGCCCGGTGCGGGCCTGCGGCCGGCGCAGCGGGCGCGGTACATGCGGATCATCGCCTCCGCCGAGGAACTCGCCTCCGAGGGTGGCTACGACGCCGTGCAGATGCGGGCGGTCGCAGACCGATCCGGTGTCGCTCTCGGCACGGTCTACCGGTACTTCCCGTCGAAGAACCACCTGCTCGTCGTGGCGCTCGTATTCGAATTCGAGACCGCCGCCGAAGCCGTGACCACCGCGGAGATCCCGGGCGACGGTGCCGCCGAGCGTCTCATGGGCGTCCTGCGCGGGGTGATGCCGCGGCTGTCCGAGAATCCGCTGCGCTACGACGCGCTCATCCGGGCGGCGATGTTCGCCGATGCGTCCTCGGCGCCCGAACTCGACCGTCTCGGTGAGGTGCTCACCCGACTGTTCGCGCAGGCGGCGGGCATCGACATCGTCACCGAAGAGGTGCTCAACGCCGTGCGGATCATCGCCGACGTGTGGATGTCGGCGCTGGTCGCGTGGGTGGCGGGCCGGCAGTCGGTCGACGATGTGCTCGCGCACATGGACACCGCCGTCACGCTCGTGTTCGACCGGCTGAATCGACTGCAGCGGGCGAGCTGAGGCCCACCCGCTGCAGTTCGAGTTCGGGGTTCGATCAGGCCGGCACGTCCACGATGCCGATCGTGGGCAGGAAGAAGCACTGCGCGTCGCCGTTGCGGACGTTGCCGAAGACGGCCGAGAGCACGGTGCCCGATCCGGTCTCGACCGGCGCGACCCGCACACCACCCAGCGGCAGCGTGTCGGCAATGAAGGTCGTGATCGCCTGCTCGACGAGCCCGCGCAGGTCTTCGGGAACCCCGGCCGGGATGGCGCCCGCGGCCGCCTCCTCCGGCGTGCCCATCGGCACGAAACCGCCCTGGAAGGTGTTGACGTTGAACCACGCGAGCTGGATGCCCGAGGTGTCGGCGTCCTCCTCGAGCCCGACGGGGACGAAGGCGAAGAGCGTCTCGGCAGGGGAGACGACGTTCAGGTTCTCGGACACGAACGGGATGTCGGAGTTCGGCCACGGCCCGGGCAGAGCGCCCGCAACGGCCGGCACGGTGCCCAGCGGCAGGTCGCCGTCGGCCGTGCAGAACGGTGCGCCGGTGGGGTAGAGGAACGGTTCGACGCCGAGGCGACGCAGGAACTCCATGCCGTCCTCGTAGGCGCCGAGCGGGGTCGCTTCGGCCGCGTCGACCGCGCTTCCGCGTGCGTTCGCGATCGCTTCGGCAGCAGCGAGAGTCGTGGGATCGACGCCGGGCAGCGCGCGGAGGGCTTCGAGCGAGCTCACGAGCGGGCTCGTGGCGGGCGCTTCCGCCGGTGCTGCCGGCTCCGCGGGCGCGGGTTCGGCGACGGCGACGGCGGGAAGTGCCAGGCCGGCGGCGACGGTCAGGGCTGCGGCGGCCGAGATGCGACGCATCCGATTGCGGTGTCTGCGGCTCATGTGGGGTTCTCCTCCTGTGGGTCGTGACACCCGACGGGCTCTACCTAACTCTAAAGTAGAGGTTTAGAGTACGACCGTTCCAGGAGACCACAAGGGCGGCGCTCCGGCCAGAGCGCCGCCCCGTGGTGTTACCGAACCGACACCCATGTGGGTCGGTTGTGCAGATGATCAGTCCGGATCGTCCGGATGCTTTCGCAGATGCAGGATGCTCAGCAGGAGACCGCCCCACAGCGTGACGAGGGCGAGAATCATCATGGCGACGGCCGCTGTGCTCATCGGGTACCTCCGGTGGACGAGTCGGGTCCGGGCGAGGGATCGCCGGACGAAGCAGGCGCCTGGGCGGACGCGAGCGGACGGTTTTCGTCCAGCTCGTATTCCTCGTCGATTCCCCTGCGCCACGGGATGAACGTCAGGAGGACGGCGAGGATGATCACGCCGGCCTGCACGCTCCACCCGAAGGCCGTGACCAGGCTGTCGGGAAGACCGCCGTAGCCGTCGCGGACACGGTCGCGGATCTCGCTGAACAGCATGTAGCCGAGGACGAGCGGGGTGATGATGCCCGTGAACACCATCCAGCCCGTGCCGACCTTGAACGACGACACCGAGTTGAGGTGGTCGCGGAGTTCGGGCAGACGACGATAGATCCACGCGACCACCACGAGCGCCACGAAGGCGACACCCACGATGCCGAACTGGTTCGCGAAGCGGTCCACCACGTCGAGGGTGTTCAGGCCGGTGGTGGTGGGGAAGAGCAGCAGCGACACGATCGCCGACACACCACCGATGGCGAGAACGGCAGGCACCCGGCCGAGGCCCGTCTTGTCCTGGAAGGCCGAAACGGTCACCTGGATGATGCTGATCATCGACGTGAATCCGGCGAAGACCAGCGAGCCGAAGAACAGCACACCGAAGAGCGGGCCGCCGGGCATCTCCGAGACGATCGTCGGGAAGGCGATGAAGGCGAGACCGATACCGCCGGCGACCACCTCACCGACCTCGACGCCTTGCGCCTGGGCCATGAAGCCGAGAGCGGAGAAGACACCGATGCCGGCGAGCACCTCGAAGCTCGAGTTCGAGAACCCGACCACGAGACCCGAACCGGTGAGGTTCGTCTTGCGCTTGAGGTACGACGCGTAGGTCACCATGATGCCGAAGGCGACGGACAGCGAGAAGAAGATCTGCGCGTACGCCGCGATCCACACCCCGGTGTCGGTCAACGCCGACCAGTTCGGGGTGAAGAACGCATCGAGACCGGTGGTCGCGCCGTCGAGGGTCAGCGACCGGACGACGAGCGCACCGAACAGCAGGACCAGCAACGGCACGAAGAACCGGTTGGCGTTGCCGATACCGCGCTGGACGCCGAGAGCGAGCACCGCGAGCGTCGCGATCCAGACCAGCAGCAGCGTCCACGCGACGCCCGGCACGAAGCTCAGGCCGAAGGTCGCATCGGTGTCCTGGTTCAGGAACGAACTCATGAAGAAGCCTTCGGGATCGTCGCCCCATGCCTCGGTGATCGAGAAGAAGGTGTACCGCGCGGCCCAAGCCACGATCACCGCGTAGTACACGCCGATGACGAAGCACACCAGCACCTGCCACCAGCCGATGAACTCGGCGCCGCGGCGCAGTCTGCGGAAGGCCAGCGGCGGCGAGCCGCGGAACTTGTGCCCGATCGCGTAGTCGACCAGGAGAAGGGGGATACCCGCGGTCAGCAGCGCGACCAGATACGGGATCAGGAATGCGCCACCACCGTTCTCGTAAGCGATGTACGGGAAGCGCCAGATGTTGCCGAGTCCGACCGCCGAGCCGATTGCGGCCATGATGAACACCGACCGGCCCGACCAGACCTCCCGTTTACGTGTGACCTCGTGCTGTGCCACGGACCTCGTCCCTCCATTCATTCGGATGGAGGACAACGCTAGCGCCCCGACCGGCGCGCGGGCGATCTTTTCGGGTCGGCGCCTTCAGTCGTCGTCCCAGAGCCGCAGGTCCGGGGGAGTCTCGTCCTCCTCCTCGCCGACGTTCCGATAGCGGAATGCGAAAACGATCCAGCCGATCGCAGCGACGAGCACGAAACTGATCAACCGGTAGACGACCACCGCCGACAGGGCCTGCGCGCCGGTCATGCCGGAGGTGGTGAGCGCCGGGACCAGCACGGCGTCCATGACACCCAGACCGGCGGGGAGTAGCGGGATGGCGCGGCTGGTGGCGGTCCCGGCCGCGTAGGCCACCGCGATCCCTGCCAGGCTCGGTGCACCGCCGACCGCGTACGCGGCGAACGCCAGGCACGCACCGTCGCACACCCAGTTGCTCACCGACCAGCCGAACGCACGGGCCGCATGCGGACGGTCGAGTTGCACCGCGCTCAACTGGCCGACGATCTTCCGCCACGCCCGCGCACCCGCCTGTTCGGGCTTCTTCCGCAGCCGGTTCAGACTCCGCAGGGCGATCAGGCCGATCGATTCGAACGACCCCGGATTGCCCGCCGCGTACTGGATGAGCACGACCAGCAGCAACAGGCCGCCGATCGAGAAGATCAGCGAGAACGGGTTGTTGCTGGCGCCGACGAGCAGAGCGCCGACGAGACCCAGCAGGGCGAGTCCGGCAGCCTGCAGGAGACCGGCCATGACCAGCTGCCAGGTCGCCACCACCGGGGGTGCGCCCCAGTGGCGCATCTGCCGGTAGGTGAAGGTCGTCCCCACCACCGGTCCACCCGGCAGCGTCACGCTCATCGAGTTCGCCGCGAGGGCCACCGAAAGCGATTGCCGTTGTGAGACCTTCACACCCGCCGCGGACAGCAGTGCCCGCTGCACCCGCGCGAAGGTCGACATCTCCGCCATCGACGCGAACACCGCCGCCGCGACCCAGCCCCAGTGGAGGCGTCCGAGGCCGCGGACACTGTCGGACAGCTCCGGCCACACGAGCACGATCTCGACGGTGAGCACCACGACGAGCAGAGCTCCGACGATCCACTTGAGATACCGGCGCCGCTTCGGGGTCAGGGGCCCGTTCTCACCGTTCGTGCTCTCGTCGGGTCCGTCGTCGTCCGGCTCCTCGGGTTTCACGGTCTCGTTCGTCATCTATTCGGTGGGCCAGCTCGACAGCGTGCGGCGGTAGAGGTCCTCGACCTCGGCGATGTGCTCGTCGAGGTTCTCCCGCGACCAGCTGCTCACGTCGATCGGTTCGAGCACCGCCACGTCGACGGTGCCCGACCGCAGCAGGGTCGAGTGCTTCCACAGGATCTCACCGGCGTTGCGGATCACGACCGGCACGATCGGCACACCGGCCTGCATCGCGATGTGGAAGGCACCCTTCTTGAACCTGCCGATCGCCGGGGTCAGCGAGCGCGTGCCCTCCGGGGCGATGACGATCGACGTCCCCTCGCGGAGGGTGTCGACGACGGGTCCGAGCGCCGCGACCGCCCGTTCGGTGTTCGTGCGGTCGACGAAAGTGGCGCCGACGAACCGCAGGAGCGGACCGAACAACGGGTCGTTGGCCATCTCCTTCTTCGTCACGCCCGTGAAGTCCTGCCTCAGGACCTTGGCCAGCACCACCGGGTCGAGCTGACTCTGGTGGTTGAAGATGAACACCGCCGGCCGGGCGGCCCACGCATTCGCTTCCCCGACGATGCGTACGTCCACTCCGGCCAGAGCCAGGGAAACCTCGGTGCCGATGCTGATGATCGAGTCCAGCGCGGTCTTTCGGCTGCGGTTGATCAGGCCGAGTCCGAGACCCGTCCACACCGAGCCGAACATTCCGCCGTAGGCGGCGGCGGTGCGGACGAGTTCGCGGGCTCCCGGTGTGCCGCGCGGCCGGAACCGCATGATCGGCCAGTCGCGTTCGATGGCGACACGGGTGAGAGTGCGATCGGGATTCGTGGCGGTGGGGTTGCCGGCGACGGCCAGGAACTCCACGTCCTCACCACCGTTGGAATAGGTGTAGCTCGACTCGGCGTCGATGCCGTGCGTCTCGACGAAATTGCGCGCCGCCTCCGCTTTGCCGCTGCGCCACAACGATTTACCGTCGACCCGACCGGTGAGCACACCGTTCTCGACCTCGAGCGGGGTGAACAGGATGTGCTCGACGCCCAGCGCGTCCCCGGCGGCCTGGATCTGGTAACGCGAGGCCGACGAGGCGATCACCACCGTGTGGCCCGCGTTCTGGTGCGCGCCGATGAGCTGCCACGCCTCCGGATACAGGTGTCCCGCGATCGTCGTCATGAACAACCGGCTGCCGATCTCGTAGAGCTCGTCCTCGGTGTGACCGCGCCACGCCTTGAAGGCGATCGCGACGAAGCGTTCGAAGTCCTCCTCGGTCTCCGTCCCGCGGATCCCGTTGATCATCGTCGCGGCCAGTTCGGACGCGGAGACCTTCCCGGCGAGCACCCGATCGCGGAAGAAGTGGACACCGGAGAAGCCGTGCACGATGGTGCCGTCGAAATCGAAGAAGGCCGCCACCTCGGGTCCCTGCGGACCCGTGCGCACCCGTTCGAGGGCCTGCTCGAGGTTCACCGTTCCACCTTTCTGTTCGACACGTCGAGCGACTCGGCCAACGCGACCCGCTGGGCCAACTCCGACAGCTCCGTTGCGAAGGCCTTCCTGCGCTCGCGGACGATCTCGGAGTCCTCGTCGTGGTCGAGCAATCCTCGATTGCGCGCCAGGTCGAGCGCGGACGCGAACAACTCCGACGACACCGATTCCGGCCCGTACAGGCGGCGCTGCAGCAGCATCTGCCGACCCACCGCGACACACTCCGACAGGAAGGCTGCGCGGTCGACCTCGAGCTCCGGATCCCGGACGGCGAGACGCTCGGCGACGACGAGCTGCGCGTCGAAGAACGACCGCAGCGTGCGATGCGACATGAAGAAGCCCGTCTCGACGAGACCGGTCAGGGCCTCGTCCTTCGTCGGCAGCGTGTCGCCCCAGGACGGGACGAGCCAGGCCAGCTCGTCGCGCATCTGGACCTCGAAGGTGTCGCGGTCGGGGAAGAAGAACTCGAACTTCAGCAGGTCGCGCAGGTTCTTCGCCTCCTCCCACGCCACCCGCGCAGGATCGTCGCCGGGATTGACGTGCGCGTAGAGGATGGCCAGCTCCATGATCGACCGGTTGACGAACCAGTGCACACCGCTGTTGCGGTAGAACGCCGCGACGAGATGCTGACCCGGCTGGATCGAGTAGACCGGCTCCTCCCCGCCGGCGTAGGTGGTCACCACGCCCGCGTGGGTGAGCGACGAGAGCACGTCCTCGAGGCCACCCTCGACGTCGAGGATGTGGAGGCCGCCCTGCGGGACACCGCGGCGATCGAGATAGCGGCGGACCGGTGCGATCACGGCCCGCACCTCCTCGAGCGTCAGCGAGCGGTCGCGCACACCGAGCAGGGCCAGGGTGACCAGGCAGTTCACCGTCACGGGCGTGTTGCAGTTGATGCCGACCGCGACTTCGAAGGCGACCTTCTGCAGCGCCTTGCGGCGCAGCACCCGTATCTCCTCGGAATCCGTCGGCGCCGCGGACGGGTCGGCTGCCGGCGCCGGTGCGGTCAGGTCCGGATCCCCCCCGGCGACCAGCAGTTCGCGCATCGACACGGGATCGCCGAACCGCACGTACACGTTCCCGGCCCGCTTGCGCTGATTGCGGGCGTAGCGCACCAGCCATCCCAGGCCTTCGGTTTTCTTCGTCGCGCCGGTCTGTTCGGCGGCGACCGCCGCGACCTCGGCGAGCCCTTCGTAGGTGATCGAGACCGGCACCAGCATCGCGTCCTCGACGCGTCCGCCGCGGATCGCGTTGGCGACGTAGCTGAGCAATCCGTAGCGCGGGGCCCGGAGCTTTCCGGTGCGGGTCCGGCCGCCCTCGAAGTACCACTCGAGGTTGAACCGCTTGCTCAGCAGGAACGCGAAGTACTCCTCGAGCGCGGCCTTGTAGACGTCGTCGTCGGCGAAGCTGCGCCGGATGAACACCGTGCCGGTGCGGCGGGCGACGGGACCGATCGGCCAGAATGTGAGGTTGGCCCCGCCCATGATGTGGTTGCCGGGAAAATCGTTCGCCGCCAGGATGTCGCCCAGCACGAAGGCATCGGCGTAGGACCGGTGCGAGGGGAGGAAGACCAGGGAATACCGGCGGTTGGACTCGCGCAGTGCGCGCAGACCGGCCTCGTCGGCGTGCACGGTCCATGCCGACGAGTGCAACGGCCGCATCGCCTGCGTGAACAGGTCGGTGACCAATCGTGACTGCACGGCCACGAGTTCGTCGAGCGACCTGCGTGCCCGCGCCTCGACCTCGGCGCGCGAGAGGCCGTGCTCGGCGGCGATCTCGTCGAGACGGCGCCGGAAGATCGGCGAGTCCATGATCTGGGCGGCGACGAGCCGCGGGACCTTGTAGCGGTCGCCGATCACCGCTCGCTCGGCGCGTTCGAGCGCGACGACGGCGCGGCGGGTCACGTACCGCGCGAGAGCCCCGTCGTCGCCGTCACCGCCCTCCACCCTGAGCGCATCACGCAGTTCGGACAGGCGGGCCGGTTGCGCGACGACGATCCGGTAGCGGTCGGCGCCCTTGCGCACGAGCCATTTCTGCAGCAGCAGATTCGGATTGCGCGGGTTCGTGAGGGCGAGGACGTCGGCGAACCGGATACGCCGCGCACCGTCGCGCTCCGCCGGGAGCCACACGACCCGCAAGGGCAGGATCAGCGGATCGTCGGTGCGGGTCACGAGCTCCTCGGTGAGCACCCGTGAGTCGAGGTCGAGCGACTCGGGGCGGGTCGGCGTGCGGTACTCGGCGGGAAGCTCGTCCGAGCGCAGCCACTCCTCGATCATCGTTCGTTCGAGAGCCGTCGTGTACGCGAGGACCGTCACCGTGGGTCCGTCGTCCGCCCGCACGGTGTCGTCTCCTCGTACCCGGCTCGGTTGATCGTTTCTCATCTCACCCCGTCCAGAAGTCACCTCGGTGTGAAAGCTACCTGTCGCGGACGGTTCGTTCGGGCGATCCGGAGGAGAACACACACTGTGCGGATGCACCGGTGGGCGCTGTGCGGATGCACCGGTCGGCGCTGTGCAGATGCACCGGGGGAGTGTCTGAACGACAATATGGTGGACGAGAGGACTCGGTGGGAGCCGCCGACGACAGGGAGGGCGCAGTGACCACAGGTGCCGGACCGGAGGGTGTCGGCTACGCGGGGGTGAGGGAGACGCATTCGTCGGTGGTCTTCTTCGTCGGCGACCGCGTGCACAAGCTGAAGAAGCCGCTCGACCTGGGTTTCCTCGACAACCGCACGCGTGAGGCCCGCGAACGGATCTGCCACCGGGAGGTGGAGCTCAACCGGCGTCTCGCACCGGACGTCTATCTGGGTGTCGCGGACGTCCACGGCCCGGACGGACAGCTGTGCGAGCACCTCGTCGAGATGGTGCGGCTGCCCGACGATCGGCGCCTGGCCGCGGCGGTCCGCCGAGGTGAGGACGTGTCGGCGGTGATCGACGAGGTGGCACGGCAGGTCGCCGCACTGCACGCCTCCTCGCCGCACGGTCCTGAGATCGACCGGTGTGCCTCCGCGGACTTCGTCGCCCGGTTGTGGGATCTCAGCCTCGACCATCTCGGCCGGCTGGAGGTGGGGGCGGATCGTGCCGGAGTATTGGCGCGGATCGGGGAGTCCGTGCACCGCTATCTCGCAGGCCGGACGGTGCTGTTCGACGAACGCATCGCGGCGGGCCGGGCCGTGGACGGGCACGGCGACCTGCTCGCCGACGACATCTTCTGTCTCGACGACGGTCCGCGCATCATCGATTGCCTCGAGTTCGACGACGAGTTGCGCTACGGCGACGCAGTACTCGATCTCGCCTTCCTCGCAATGGATCTCGAACGTCTCGGTGCCGAACCCGCAGCACGGCGGTTGCTCGAGCAATATGGTGAGGTCTCGGGCGATCACCCGCCCTCCTCGCTCGTGCACCACTACATCGCCTATCGAGCGTTGGTGCGCGCGAAGGTGACCGCTCTGCGCTACGAGCAGGGTGATGCAGCGGCGCGGGAGACGGCGACCGGTTTCGTCGAGCTGCTCGAGGGACATCTCGACCGGGGACGTGTGCGCATGGTGCTCGTCGGTGGTGTCTCCGCGACCGGCAAGACGACACTGTCGCGCACGGTCGGTGCGTATCTCGGAGCGGATGTACTGCGCAGCGACGTCGTCCGCAAGGAGTTGGCGGGTCTGCAACCCACCGACCGCACCGGCGACGGTACGGATGCCGGTCTGTACGCACCGGCGCATTCGGAGGCGACCTACGGGGAACTGCTGCGCCGCGCCGAGACCGCTCTTGCCCGCGGGCGATCCGTCGTGCTGGACGCGACCTGGTTGTCGTCCGGGCAGCGCGACGCGGCCCGTAAGGTCGCGGACGGCGCCGGAGTGGACGTGATCGAGATCGAGTGCCGTGCGGACAAGGGAATCCTGTTGCAGCGGATGGCATCCCGCGCCGATCGCGGCGACGATGCATCCGATGCGACCCCTGCTGTGCTCGAACAGCAACTCCGTCGGCGGGATCCGTGGCCGGAGGCGGTGGCGATCGATACGGGTGTCGAGACCGTCGACGCGGCACGGCTGGCGAGCATGCTCGGTCCGGCGCCCTGGTGATCGCGCCCCGGGAACAGCGAACGGGGATCGCTTCGTCGAAGCGATCCCCGTCGGCCCGGAACGGTCGGTTCTAGACCTTGCGGGCGATGAGCACCGGGCACGGAGCCTTGTGCAGCAGGTTCTGGCTCGTGGATCCGAGCAGGGCGGCGCGGAACTGGCCACGCCCGTGGCTTCCGACCGCGACGAGCTGGGCGTCGTCGAGGTGCGCGAGCAGGACCTTCGAGGCCGGGCCCCGGTCGATCACACGCTCGACGGTGACCTCGGGATGGCGATCGCTCCAGCCGGCCAGCGTCTCGGCGAGAACCGCGGTCTCCGAGGTCTCCACGGCATCCCAGTCGACCAGTGCGGCCGTGGCGCCGACACCGAGTGCGGCGTCACCGAGCCAGGAGTGCACTGCCCGGAGCGGAACCCCGAGGGCCGACGCGAGATCGAACGCGTGAGTGACTGCGGCAGCGGACAATTCGCTGCCGTCCACACCGACGACGATCGGCCGGGAATCGGGCAGCGGAGAATCGGTGTTGCCGCGCCACACGACCACCGGGCAGGGTGAATGGTTCGCGACGCGCAGAACGGTGGAGCCGAGCAGGAAGTTCTCCAGCGCACCCGCGCCGGTGGCGCCCATGACGACCAGGCGTGCGTCCTCGGCGGCCTCGAGCAGCGACTTGGCTGCGGGTCCGGGACCGATGAACCTGCTGATCTCGAGATCGGGGTGATCTGCGCGGACTCGTTCGGCGGCGTCGGCGAGGAGCTTTTTGCCGTCCTCCTCGAGCTGCTGGATCATCTGCGACTGCACCAGCACCGCGGCCTCGCTGTAGAAGATGCCTTCCGGGGGCATCGAGTGCACGAGGTGGAGGGGTGCTCCGATACGCGACGCGACGGCTCCGGCCCACCGCGCTGCCGCTACAGCCGTCTCGGAGCCGTCGACGCCTGCGACGACTGCCTTGCGGGTGCTCGGTGTGCTCATCGATATCTCCTTCTCGTTGCGGCGCGCGGCTTCCCGTGCGCCGGTCGGCTCAAGGCCACGTTACCGCCACGACGCGGCTGTGGCCCGGTGTCGACGATCTTCATGATCTCCGATCCGGGGTGCCCGGGCCAGGGCCTTCGGACCTCGATCAGGTCCACAATCGGCGGGCGGAGCGGAAGGCCTTCTTCCAGCCGCCGTCCAGATGCGCGGCCTGCGCGTCGCCGAGCTCGGTCTCGATGCGGAACAGGATCCCGAGCCCGAAACTGGTCTCGGCGGCGTGCCCCTGCTCGGAGAGCATGTCCAGGAGATGTTCCCGCGCCACGACGGAGTCCTGGAATTCACCGAGCAGATCCTGGAAGTCGTCGAACCGGTCGAGGATCCGTCCCGAACGCTTCGGGTGCAGCGGCGCGATCACCTCGATGGCGTACCGCATCCGCTTGGCGCCCTTGCGGGCCCGGTGCATCAGCGCGTCGCGCTCCGCCGGGTTCTCGGCGTCGCCGACCTTGTCGACGCGGCGTGAGACCTTCTTCGACAGCGCTGCGACCGCGTGCAGCAGTTCCTTCCGTGCCACCTTCGGTCGCGCCCCCGCCGCTTCGGTGGCGGGAGCGAGGTCGTCGATCGCTGCGTCGAGGCGGGTGAGCAGCCCGACATACCGATCCGAGTTCAAGGTGTCGACGGCCTCGAGGCGGGCGGACTCCGACCTGGCCGAGAAGTACTCGTCGATACGGGCCCTCGTCGCTTCCCGATGCGATTCGACCGGGATGTCGGCCACGCGATCCGCGAGCCGCTCCCCTTGGACCTCGAGGTCGCGTGAGGGGCTGAGACGTCTTCCGAGCCAACGGAGTTCGTCGACGAGATCGTGATCGACGACGATCTCGTCGGAATAGGTCTGCAGTGCGCTGCGCAGACGCCGCGCGGCCTTGCGCATGCTGTGCACCGCGTCGGGCGTGTCGCGACGGACCGCGATGTCCGACAGCTCCAGGGTGTGCAGTTCGCTCGAGAGATAGTCGCGTACCGGGAGCAACCCCTTCGCGATCGACGGGCGGGTGGGGATCAGGTCGCCGAGCACGCGGTGGAGCTTCGACGGGCTCTCCGAACGGGTGATGCCGACGGCCGCGAAGCGCTCCTCGAGCGCCGTGAGGAATCGGCCGACCGCCTTGTCGCCGAGGGTGGAATTCCACTCGACCTCGATCTCCTTCCAGCGGATCTCCGATCCGTCGGCTCCGCGCACGGCGTCGACATCGTCGACCACCACCTCCGCGACGAGGCCGCCGTCGGACGACCGGAGTCGGTGCCGATGTCGTCGGGTCACGAGCAGAGCGGCCAGGCTCAGCGGGGCGCCGCGCCGGATGCCGCGCAACAAGGACTCGAGGTCTGCGGGAACGTCCTCGGCCGAGTCGTCACCGAGAGGGAAGTGCAGTTCGGTGCGGGTGTCGATACCGGACGGCAGTTTGAGATGCCATCCCGCGTCGTCACCGCCCTCGCGCCTCCGGAGCGTGATCTTCGAGCGCAGCAGGCTCAGCTCGGCGGTGTCGTAGTACTGGGCCGACAGTTCGAACCGGTCGACGTCGATCGCATCGACGGACGGCAGTCCCGTCAAGTCCGGAAGCGGCCGGTCGCCGGGGGCGGAATACTTGCGTTCCGCCTCCTCCGCGACGGTCGCCGGCGATGTGCTGCGCATGCATCTACTCCTTCTCCGTCTATGTCGAGTCCACCTTGCCACGCGGTCCGGTATGAGGTGATTCGTCCGACTGTGATCTGCCGATACCGGGCAAAGAGCACTTCGGCACTGGTCAAGGCCCGGTTCGGGGGTGATCATGGTTCGACGCGGGTCCGGAGGGTAGTGATGAAGGTTCTTGTTTCGGTGGCCAGTCGGCACGGCTCGACCGCGGAGATCGCGACAGCGCTGGCCGCGTCGATGCGTCACCACGGCGCGCAGGTCGACGTGAACGCGCCCGAACATGTCGACGAGGTCGACGCGTACGACGTCGTGGTGCTCGGCAGCGCCGTCTACCGCAGTCGCTGGCTGCGCAGCGCGCGGGAGTTCGCGGAGCGGCACGCGGCCGAACTGCGCGAACGCGACGTCTACCTGTTCTCGTCGGGTCCCGTCGCCTCGGGCGGGAGGTCGGTGAACACGTGCTACGACGCGTGCGCCGTCGCCGAGCGGGTTGGGGCCGTCGAACATCGCACCTTCCCGGGGAAGCTGGATCCGGCGGTGCTCGGCACCGGCGAACGGATGGTCGTCAGGATGGTCGGTGCCCCCTCCGGTGACTTCCGGGACTGGGACGCGATCGGGGCCTGGGGCACGCGCATCGTGGCACGCACGTCCGCCCGGGAGCACGATCTCGACGGCGTCGGTTCGGCTCCCGCGCGACGTGGGGCGCGCCGCTAGCGGATTCCACCCGGGCGATCAGCCCGAGCTGCCCTGGTAGTGCGTGCTGAGTTCGGCTGCGCGATCCCAGATCGACCAGTCCACCGGACGTTCCTCCAACTGGGCCTCGACCACCTCGAACCCGGCGTGCCAGGCGGCGCCGTGTGCGAGGGCGTCCTCCTCGTCGTCGGTGGTGTGGGTGAGGGTGAGCCAGCACCCGCCGGAGCCGTCGGGGGTGAGTTCCCAGTGCAGAACGTCGGTGTCCCAGAGGTATTCCAGGACCCGCGCGGGCCGCACCGTGAGCACACTGCCCATGGTGGTGTGCCCTTCGGGCAGGCCGAAGCGGCGGGTCTGCTCCTGTGTGGAGCGGAATTCGAGTGTCGCGCCGGGTGTGAGCTCGAACTCGACGTCGGCAGGGAACCAGGCGCGGAGATGTTGAGGATCGGTCAGGACCCTCCACACCTTCTCCGGCGGGTGGGGGAACGAGCGTTCGAACCGCAGGGCCACCCGCCCGTCATAGGTACGCGAGATGCTGCCGATTTCCATGGGAACCTCCAAGACGAGAACTCGCCGGTCAGCGGGGTCCTGGTGTGCTGTTACTCCATGCTGCCAGGTTTCGTCGGCTTACGAAGCGGGTCGGCCGACCTGTGATCGGATCGTGGAACGACAGGGATCTCGCCAGAAGCTGCAGCGGATTCGAATAGTCCTGCGGCCCAACCTCGTACACCTCAGGATAGAGGTTGTCGCCGAGGATGGGGATTCCGAGCGAGTTCATGTGTACCCGGAGTTGATGCGTCCGGCCGGTCTCGGGACGCAGACGGTAACGCGCACGGTCGCCGGCCGTGTCCACCACATCGATCGAGGTCACGGCGTTGACGGGACCGTCGACCTCGCGGGCCTGCAGCACGCCGCGCTCCTTGACGATGCGGCTGCGGACCTCGCGAGGGAAGTCGAGGCGCGGCGCGGCCGGGGCGATCGCCTCGTACTCCTTCTCGACGAGACGCCGGTCGAACAGCATCTGGTACGCGCGTCGCGCCTCGCGCCGGACGGTGAACACCAGGACGCCCGCCGTGAGCCGATCGAGCCGATGGACGGGGGACAGTTCGGGCAGGTCCAGTTCCTTGCGCAACCGGACCACGGCGGTCTCCGTCACCCAGGAGCCGCGAGGGGTGGTCGCCAGGAAGTGTGGTTTGTCCACGACGAGCAGGTTCTCGTCGCGGTGGAGCACGTCGATCTCGAAGGGGACGCGCGGTTCGGCGGGCGGATCACGGTAGAGATACACGAATTCGCGTGGGACGTACGGGGTCGAGAATGTGACCGCTGTGCCGTCCTGTACGACCACTTCGCCGGATTCGATCTTCTCCGCGATGCGCGTCGCATCGTTCGGAAAGCGCGTGAGCAGGAACTCCGCTATGGTCTCCCAGCTGGGATTTTCCGGCAGTCGCAGGCGGGTGGGGTTCAGGCCGTCGCGAACGGGGAGGGGAGCTTCGGGCACGGGTCGTCAGGCTAGCGGTGCGACCGGAATGCGAGCGCCGAAGGCCCGACGATAACGTTGCCGGACTTTCCACGATAACGATTGTGTGCAAGCCTGCTTAAGGTTTCTGCACCGTCGATATCCTGGGACGGAAGTGAAGAATGTTACTGGAGTGCAAGGGGAGCATGTTGTGACGATTTCGGCGAGAACCGGAACACGTCGGCGGGGGGGACGCGCTCTCGTGCGGCTGCTGGTGGCGGCACTGGTGCTTCCGCTGGCGCTCGCGTTCAGTGGGCTCGGCGCCGGCACGGCTGCGGCCGATCCGTACGAACGCTTCCACGAGGACATGGTCGCCGCCCCGGGCGGGGTCGGGGCGATCAAGGTACGCATCTGGCGGGCGAACAACGGCAGCAACAAGGCCGTCTATCTGCTCGACGGTCTGCGCGCCACCGACGACGTGAGCGGCTGGGAACACGAGACCAACGCGGCGTGGCTCGCCGATCACGGCGTCAACGTGATCATGCCGGTGGGCGGCCAGTCGAGCTTCTACGCCGACTGGTACGCGCCGAGCAATTTCAACGGCCAGCCCTACACCTACAAGTGGGAGTCCTTCCTCACCCAGAACCTCCCCGACCATCTCGCGAACGTCTACGGCATCGACCGCAGCAACAACGCGGTGGTCGGGCTGTCGATGGGCGGTAATGCGGCGCTGATCCTGGCCGCCTACCACCGCGACCAGTTCAAGTTCGCCGGCTCGCTCTCGGGTTACCTCAACCTCTCGGCCCCCGGTATGCGCGAGGCCATCCGTCTCGCCATGCTCGACGCCGGCGGATACAACTCCGACGCGATGTGGGGACCGCCCTGGGACCCGGCGTGGCTGCGTCACGACCCGTTCGTCGCGGCGCCGCAGATGCGCGGACTGCCGATGTGGATCTCCGCGGCGAGCGGTCTGCCCGGCCAGTACGACCGGCCGAACTCGCTCGTGGGCAGCTTCAACACGACCAACGCCATGGGTCTCGAAGCGCTCGCCCGCACGCAGAACCGCGCCTTCCAGGTGCGCCTGCTGACCCTGGGTATCGACACCGCACACTTCTCGTTCCCGATCGTCGGTACCCATTCGTGGGGTTACTGGCAGGACGAGCTGTGGGCGATGCTCCCGATGCTCAAGTCCTCGATTGGCGCCTGACGCCACCACATCGCTGGTCGGCCGCACCGTCGTCGTGACGGGGGCCACCAGCGGTGTGGGCGAAGCAACGGCCCGCGCCCTCGGGGCTGCCGGCGCCACCGTCGTCCTTGCCGGTCGCAACCTCGACCGGGGCAAGCGCATCGCCGACGAGATCGGCCCCCGGGCCGAGATGATGCCGCTCGATCTCGCCGACCTCTCGGCGATCCATGCCTTCGCGGACGCCTTCGCCGATCGCCGGATCGATGTCCTGGTCAACAACGCCGGGGTCATGGCGGTGCCGCTGCGTCGCACCGCCGACGGGTTCGAGATGCAGATCGGAACGAACCATCTCGGACACTTCGCCCTGACCGGACTGCTGTTGCCGCGTATCACCGGCCGCATCGTCACGGTGTCGAGCGCCGCCCACCTGATCGGCCGGATCGATCTCGACGACCTCAACTGGGAGCACCGCCCGTACAATCGCGCCGCGGGGTACGCACAGTCGAAGCTCGCGAACCTGTTGTTCGCGCTCGAGCTCGAACGACGCCTCGCCGCTGCCCGCTCACCGCTGCGCGCCGTCGCGGCCCATCCGGGCTACGCGGCCACCGAGGTGGGCAGCCACACGGGGACGTGGTTCGACCGGCTGTTCGGTTTCGGCAAGACGATCCTGCAGCGCACCCCGGACCAGGGAGCCGAATCAGTCGTGCTCGCCGCCTCCGATCCGGGCATCGCGGGCGGCTACATCGGCCCGCGTTTCCTCCTCTACGGAGCGCCCGGTGTCGCCGCCGTAGGGCGTCGCGCCCGCGACCGCGAGACCGCGACGCGGCTGTGGGAGTTGTCGGAGAAGCTCACCGGAGTGCACTTCGAGATCGGCTGATACGCATCGTCGCCCGCACCCCGTGACCGCCGCCCGAGGGGCGCCCTGCGGTCACGGGGTGCGGCGCATCGGCACGTGGTCGATCCCGGCCTCGAGATAGTTCGCTCCGGTGCGCACGAACCCGAATCGCGCGTACCAGTGCTCCAGATACGCCTGCGCCGAGATGTCGACCACCCCCGGACAGGTCCCGAGCGCCGCCTCGATCAGCTCCGCGGCGAGGCCGCGCCCGCGTGCGTGCCGGGCGGTGGCGACACGGCCGATGTGGGCGACGTCCCCGTCGTCGTGGAGCACGCGCAGCGTCGCGAGGACCTCGTCACCCTCCCGCGTCCAGAACAGTTCGGTGGTCGGGTCGAGATCGCGGCCGTCGAGTTCCGGTTCGCTGGTGATGCCCTGCTCGAAGACGAACACGTCGGTCCGCAGGGCGACGATCCGGTACAGGCTCTCGGGGTCGGTCTTCCTCAGCGGTGCATGGTGGATGGACGGCACGCCCCGATCGTAGGGGGACCCACTCTGTCGGGAGGACAGGGACGGGCTTCACCCGGCAGTGACGGTGGGTCGGCGGGCTTCACCCGCCCGTCGTGAACCCGTCGAGCAGTCCCGTATAGCGCTTCGGCGGGGGAGTTGCGAACTCGCCCCGCTTGCCGGTCGCCAGCCCCATGGTGACCAGCGACTGCACGGTCAGCGTCGCGGCCGCGACACCGTCGACCACCGGCACCCCGATCTCCGCGGAGATGTGGGCGCACAGGTCGGCCATCCCGGCGCAGCCGAGCACGATGGCGTCGGAACCGTCCTCGTACAGGGCATCGAGGCACGCCTCGGTGACGATCTTGCGTGCGTCGGGATCACTGTCGAGGGCCAGCACCGGCAGGTCGCACGCGTGCACGCCCCGGCACGCGTCGCGCATGCCGTAGCGGTGCGCGAGGTCCCACGCGCGTCCGGTCGTGCGGGCCAGCGTCGTGACGACGGAGAATCCGCGCCCCAGGACCGCGGCGGTGTGCATCGCGGCCTCGGCGATACCGACGACGGGCCCACCGGCGAGCTCGCGCGCCGCGTCCAGTCCGGGATCACCGAAGCACGCGACGACGTAGCCGTCGACGCCGTCGCGTTCACCCTTCTCGATCTCGCTGAGGATGCCCGGCACGGCGAGCGCCTCGTCGTAGTGGCTCTCGATCGACGGAGGCCCCATCGAGGGGCTGACCGCCTCGACGCGTGTGCCCGGACCTGCGACGGCCCGGGCACACGCCTCGATCGTGGCGGTCATCGACCACGTGGTGTTCGGGTTGACGACCTTGATGAACATGGAGGATCAGACTGCTTCCTGTGCGACCCGGTCGGGGAGACGGACTGCGAGGCGGGTACGGGTCGCGAGCAGGTGGTAGACGACGAAGCCGAGACCGCAGCCGATGAACCAGCTGTACTGGGCGGCGGTACCCATACCGGGAGCATCGTTGAACAGCACGGGAATCATCGCGACCACGGCGCCGACGACGGTCGCGATCACCGCGGCCGGGTTGTAGCCCTTGCGGTAGAAGTACGCACCCTTCTCCGACATCGTGAACAGGTCGTCGACGATCACCTTCTGCTTGCGCACGAGGTAATAGTCGGCGATGAGGATGCCGAACAGCGGACCGATGAACGCGCCCAGGGTTTCCAGGGTGTAGTGGATGACCTCGGGGTTGTTGTACAGATTCCACGGGGTGATGAGCACCGAGCCCACCGCGGCGATCATGCCGCCGGCGCGCCAGCTGATCTTCTGCGGGCTGACGTTCGAGAAGTCGAAGGCCGGCGAGATGAAGTTCGCGACGATGTTGATGCCGATCGTGGCGATGGCGAAGGTCAGCGCGCCGAGCACGATCGCGAAGGTCGAATCGATGCGGGCGACGGTCTCGACGGGGTCGGTGATCAATTCACCGTAGACGGGCAGCGTGAGCGACGCGGTGATCACCACGAGCAACGAGAAGACCAGGAAGTTCACCGGCAGACCGAGGAAGTTGCCCTTCTTCACCGCGGCGTAGGACTTCCCGTACCGGGAGAAGTCGCCGAAGTTGAGCATCGGACCGGAGAAGTACGAGACCACCAGGGCGATCGCGCCGAGCATGACCGGCACCGACGACCATCCGGTGTGCGTGACCTCACCGAGGGTCAGATCGATCGCGCTCCAACCGGCCTGGGAGATCAGATAACCGCACAGCAGGAACATCACGACGTAGACGGCAGGGCCGCAGAAGTCGATGAACCGCCGGATCGACTCCATGCCGCGCCAGAACACGCAGGCCTGCAGCACCCAGAGCGTCAGGAAGCTGACCCATCCGAGTGCGGACAGACCGGCGAATCCGTAGTCCTCGACCACCGCGTACGGCGCGAGCGAGGGGAACAGCTTGATCAGCACCACGTCCAGTGCCGCCGAGGCGAGGAAGGTCTGGATCCCGTACCACGCCACCGCGATCAGGCCGCGGATGATCGCGGGGATGTTCGCGCCGAGAACGCCGAAGACACTGCGGCAGATCACCGGATAGGGCACACCCGTGACCTGGCTGGGCTTGGCGACGAGATTGCAGAAGAAGTAGACGATCGTGATGCCCACGAGCAGGGCCACGAGGACCTGCCAGCTGGCCAGACCGAGAGCGAACAGGCTGCCGGCGGTGACGTACCCGCCCACGCTGTGGACGTCGGACATCCAGAAAGCGAAGATGTTGTACGAACCCCACCGCTGGTTCTTCAGCGGGGCGAGGTCGTCGTTGGTCAACCGCGGGTCGTATCCGGTCGCGGGCGGCGGGGCTGCGGCGGGGACGCTGCCGGCGCTCGGTGTCAGCACTTCGGTCATGCCTGCTCCTGTGCGAGGGGGAGCCGCCCGTGTCCCGGTGCGAGGCCGGTGGGCGGAGTCGAATCGATCGACGGAACATCAACGGCGGTGGTGAATTCCGATGTGCAGACCGTAACCGGGCGATATTGCCGGAGAGTTACCCGAACTGTATATCTTCCGCGGGAAGCAGGCCGGATTCGGCGGTGAGGCCGGAGATGGCGACGTCGAGGTGCCGGTTGTGGTGTTCGGACGCCGCGAGCAGCGCGTCGGTATCGCGCGCGAGGAAGGCGGTGAGCATCGCCTCGTGCTCGCGATGGAGTTCGGCGCGCTCGGAATCGCTCACGTGCACCATCGGCTGCACGGGTTCGGTTATGTTCCAGGCATATTCGAGCATGTGCAGCAGGCGGTGCATGCGGGACGGCCTGGTGAGGGCCATGTGGAAGACGCGGCTCTCGCGGTGATAACCACGCGAGTCGCTTTCCTGCACAGCGCGTTCGAGAATTCGATGCGACTCCTCGACGCGCCGGTCGTCCTCCTCGGTGGCGTTGCGCACGGCCGCCGCGAGCGACGCCGATTCGAGAGTCTCACGGACGAGGTACATCTCGCGCAGCTCCGCGATCGTCAGCTGGGCGACGATGTATCCGTGGTTCTGCCGGTGGGTCACGAGGCCTTCGCCGATGAGGGTCTTGAGTGCCTCCCGAACCGGGATGCGGCTCACCCCGAACAACTCCGAGACCTCCCCGACGGGGATCGGTGTGCCCGGGGGTGCGGCTCCGGAGAGGAAGGCGCGACGCAGCTCCTCGAGGATCACGTCCTGCGGGCGGCCCGGTACGTCGACGCGGAGCTCGTCCAGCAACGCGGATCTACGGCGTGGTGCCACGACCGGGTCCTCCTTCGTCACCGGAATGCGAGTGCTCGACTCCGCGAAGGTAGACCCGTCGTGTTACGTCCTCGTCTCCGCTGCGTGACAGGGATGCGCCCTCACGCGCCGCCGCGCGGAGGGAAGGTCGGCAGCGTCGGCATCGGCCGCGGCGTGGTGGGCGTACCCGTGGTGGGGCGAGGCGTCCCCGTGTTCGGCGCGTCGCTCTCCTCGGTGTCCCGGCGGGGGCGGTCCTCGTCCGGCTCGGTGTCGCGTCCGGGCCCGCCGCGCCTGGTGAAACCACCGGCGGTCGACGTCGCCGTGGTGGTGGGGGCGGCGGTGGATTCCGCATCCGGCTCGGCGGTCGGTGCCGAGGTGATGGTCACCACCGGTGCCTCGACCTCGGGTTCCTCCGTCGTCGTCTCCGCGGCCTCGGTGGTCGTGGTCTCGGTCGTCGCTGCGGTCGTGGTCGTCGCGACCGGCGACCCCATGTCGAGTGTCGGCTCGGCGGCAGGACGCAGGACCTGTCGCTCGACGGGCTCGGCCTGCGGGAACACGAACAATGCGCCGACACCCAGCACCGCGAACACCGCCACCGATGCCGCGATGACGGGAACGGTGCGCTTCGCCCGGCGATCGCGACGGGGGAAGCCCTCCCGGTCCAGCGGTTCGAGGCGGCGCCCGAGATCGATCAGTTCCGCCTCCGAGGGCTGCACCGCGAGCAGCCGTCCCCGCAGGTGCGCGGGTAGGGGAGTGAAGGGGAGAAGCGAGAACGTTCCGAGAGCGTTCGGCACCCGGGGCACCGCACGGTCGACGAAGTCCTGCGCATGGGCGAGGACACGTCCGTCGCCGCCGGAGCCGAGCATTGCCTCGATCTCGTGGGACGAGAAGTGATGCCGGACCGTGAGGTCGACGACCTCGCGGGCGGTGCCGTCGAGCAGGTGGACCGCCTCACGGACGTCGAGCACCTCGGAGGCGGCCTGATAGGCGGGGTCGGCCGCGGGGAGATATTCGAGGGCGGAGCCGGTGCGCTCGAGCACGCGGATACATTCGGCGCGGACCACGGCGTAGAGCCAGGCCCGCAGGAGGCTCTCGTCGCGCAGCGAACGGATCCGCGCGGTCGCCGTCCAGACCGCGTCGTACACCACGTCCGAGGCCGACGACACGGCGACGAAGCCGCACGCGTAGGCGTACAAGCCGGGGGCGAAACGATCGAAGACCGCTGCCGTGGCGTCCGGCTCCCCGTCCCGCAACGCTGCGGCGAGTTCGCGGTCCGGACGTCCGGGGTGGTGCCCCATCGATGGAACCTCCCTGTCGTGCATGCGCCCCCGCGCGCCTGCGGTCGTGAGTTCCGGGGAAGTCTACGAGCAGGTGCGCCCCACGGCGAGGACGCGATCCATCGGGCCCGTCGACGCCGGAAACGGGGGTGTCGCCACGCGGCGCGCGTCCGTAGGGTGGCGGGCATGGGGTGGACCACGAACGATATTCCGGATCTGTCGGGACGCACGATGGTCGTGACGGGGGCCAACAGCGGACTCGGTGCGGAGACCGCCCGGGCGCTGGCGCGGGCCGGTGCCGAGGTGGTGCTCGCCTGCCGCGATGTCGCCAAGGGTGAGGCGGTCGCGGCCGACCTCGGCGACCGCGCGACCGTGCGCCGTCTGGACCTGGCGGATCTCTCGTCGATCCGTGCGTTCGCCGACGAGGTGCGTGCCCGGTACGAGCGTATCGACGTCCTGGTCAACAACGCCGGTGTCATGGCGGTGCCGCTGCGGCGGACGGCCGACGGCTTCGAGATGCAGATCGGGACCAATCACTTCGGCCACTTCGCCCTCACCGGGTTGCTGCTCGACCGCATCACCGACCGGGTGGTGACGGTCAGCAGCACGATGCACCGCATCGGCAGCATCGATCTCGACGACA
Organism: Rhodococcus sp. S3; assembly: GCF_058211795.1. Taxonomy (NCBI): domain Bacteria; kingdom Bacillati; phylum Actinomycetota; class Actinomycetes; order Mycobacteriales; family Nocardiaceae; genus Rhodococcus; species Rhodococcus sp. S3. The sequence continues at coordinate 859,045 of NZ_CM177074.1, forward strand.
TCAACTGGGAACGTCGCCGCTACGAACGGTGGCTCGCCTACGGGCAGTCGAAGCTGGCGAACCTGCTGTTCGCGTACGAACTGCAGCGGCGCCTCAGCTCCGCCGGATCGAGCGTGAGTTCGCTTGCCGCACATCCGGGTTATTCGTCGACGAATCTGCAGTACCGCAGCGAGTCCTGGCACGGGAAGATCGTCGAACTCGTCACCCCCATCATCGGGCAGTCCCCGCAGCAGGGCGCACTCCCGACTCTCTACGCGGCGACCTCGCCGGAGGCGGAACCGGGCGGCTACTACGGGCCGGATTCCTTCTTCGAGATGCGCGGCCGGCCGAAGCGGGTGCAGTCGACCTCGCGGTCACGCGACGAGATCCTGGCGCGGAGGTTGTGGGAACTGTCCGAGCGGCTGTGCTCCGTCGAGTACTCGATGCCCTAGAGCGCACGATGCCGTAGATCCTGCAGTTCTCAGGTCAGGGTGAACGAGACCGGCGGCAGATCGTCGCGCCGGCACAGTCCGGTCTGATCCACTAGGTCGAGGGTGCGCAGATAACGCCGGACCAGATCGCCTGCCGAGAGCCCCGCATCCGATGCGGTGCGCAGGGCGGCGGCGAGTCCGTCCCCGCGTGCCCAGCGGTGGATCGCGGCGACGGCGGTCGGATCCGGATCCGGCCCCACTTCCAGGCCGAGACGCTCTTCGCGTCCGGCGAGTTCGCTCCACAGCCGTGAGGTGGCGCGCAGCGCCTCGTCGATCGCCGGGGTGGTGCGTCCCGGGACTCCGACGGTGCGGCGCCGGGTCTCGCCCAGAGCGCTCGAGGCGACGGCGGCGAGTTCGGCCGGTGTCAGCCCCGACCACGCGCCCGTCCGCACGCATTCGGCGACGAGAAGGTCGTTCGCACAGTAGATCCGGCCCAGGCGACGACCGTCGTCGGTGACGTAGGCCGACCCGCCCATCGGGTCGCGGAGCAGATAACCCCGCTCCTCGAGCAGATCCAGTGTGCGATCGAAGGTCTCGACGAGGCGGCCGGTGACCGTGTCGATCTGCGACCGCATCCGTTCGGTGTCGCCGTGCACCGCGGCGCGTCGCGCCGAGAGGGCGAGGAGGCGCTCCCTGTCGCCGCGTCGATGCGCGGGATGCGACCGCACCGCCCGTGCCAGCGACGTCACCAGCTCGGCCGAACCGGAGCGCCGTGCCTCGGCGAGCCGGTCGCACAGGTGCCGGTACTCGGTGAAGCCCTCGACGTCCCCGAGTTCGGTGTCGAGATCACGCAGCGCCGTCGTGTTCGCGCGGACGGCGTCGGTGAGCGCCGCGACGGATCGTTCGGCCTGGAACTGGGCGAACGAGCGTCGCAGAAACTCGCGGGACCCGGGGATGCCGCGACCGGCGACCAGATTGACCGCGGTGTTGTAGCCGACGCGCAGCGAACTGTGCAGCGGGTACGAGCGTGCGCCGGCGAGACCGGCGACGGTCGCGGGGGCGGCCTCGGGACTCCACAGCACGACGGCGTGGCCTTCGACATCGATGCCGCGGCGGCCGGCGCGACCGGTGAGCTGGGTGTACTCGCCGGGAGAGAGGCGCACCGGGCCGTCGGCGGTGGGTTTGACGAGGCGTTCGAGGACGACGGTGCGCGCCGGCATGTTCACCCCCACGGCGAGGGTCTCGGTGGCGAACACGACCCGCACGAGACCGCGGGCGAACAACTCCTCGACGGTGTGACGGAAGGCCGGGATCAGGCCGGCGTGGTGCGCGGCGAAACCGCGTTCGAGTCCTTCGAGCCACTCTGTGTGACCGACGGCGTCGAGATCGGCAGGCGGCAGGGCGGCGGTGTGCCGGTCGGCGACCGCACGGATCTCGGCGACGTCGGCCGCCTCGGTGAGACGGACCGACGATTCGAGGCATTCGGCGACGGCGTCGTCGCAGCCGTTGCGGCTGAACCGGAACCAGATGGCCGGCAACAGTTGTTCGGCCTCGAGCCGGGCGACGACCTCGGGCAGGTCGGCGCCGGCCGGTCCGGGTGCTCCGCGTGCACGTCGCCGTCGCCGCCCACGGCCGGTCGCGGGGCCGGGTGCGGCCTCGACGAGCTGACGGTGGGCGATGTACCGCTCGAGGGTCTCGTCGACGGTGCCGCACGGGGACAGCAGGTCGAACAGCCGCCCACCGGCGAGCATGTGCTGGGTGAGCGGGACGGGCCGGGTTTCCTCGACGACGACCGCGAGGTCGCCGCGGACGCCGCGCAGCCAGCCGCCGAACTCCTCGGCGTTGCTCACCGTGGCAGACAGGCTGGTCAGCCGCACGTCGTCGGGAAGGGAGAGGATCGCTTCCTCCCACACCGCACCGCGCTCGCGGTCGGCGAGATAGTGCACCTCGTCCATGACGACGTGGGTGAGTCCGTGCAGGAGCGGGGAGCCGCCGTGCAGCATGCTGCGCAGCACTTCGGTGGTCATGACGACCACGGGCGCGTGCGGGTCCAGCGAGATGTCGCCGGTGAGCAGACCGACACGGTCGTCGCCGAAGCGGCGCGACAGGTCGAGGTACTTCTGGTTGCTCAGCGCCTTGATGGGGGTGGTGTAGAAGCAGCGTCCGCCCGCTGCGAGCGCGAGACGGGCGGCGAATTCACCGACGACGGTCTTGCCCGCCCCGGTGGGGGCGCACACCAGGACGTCGCGGTCGTCCTCGAGGGCGCGGCAGGCCTCGACCTGGAAGTCGTCGAGGGGGAAATCGAGTTCGGTCGCGAACAGCGCGAGCTGCGACCGGTCCTGCGTGCGCACGTGTCCACGCTACGGGTCGGCGCGGACACGTGCGCAGCGCAGGGGCACGTCACTCGCTCGTCACCCCTCGGGGGTGACTCAGTCGTCCGTCACCTCGAGGGTGACGTCGATGTTGCCGCGGGTCGCGTTGGAGTACGGGCACACCTGGTGGGCCTTCTCGGTGAGCTCGAGCGCCTGCTCGCGGGGGAGGTTCGGCAGGGTCACCTCGAGGGTCACGGCGAGACCGAATCCGCCGCCGTCGGTAGGGCCGATGCCGACACGGGCGCCGACCGCGGAGTCGCTGACGTCCGCCTTCTCCTGCCGGGCGATCATCTGCAGTGCCGAGTGGAAGCACGCGGCGTACCCGGCGGCGAAGAGCTGTTCGGGGTTGGTGCCCTTGCCGCTGCCGCCCATCTCGGTGGGGATGGACAGGTCGACGTCGAGCTTGCCGTCGCTGGTGCGGGCGTGGCCGTCGCGGCCTGCTCCGGTGGCGAGTGCTTCGGCGGTGTAGATGATGTTCACGATGTCCTGCCTTTCTTCGAGAGTGCGCCGGGTGCTTCCTGCAATGCGGCGGTCAGGCGGTGGAGCGTCTCGCGCAGCGCGACCAGTTCGTCGACGTCGAACCGGCTGTCCCGCGTCACGCAGCCGGGGATGTCCGCGGCCTCTGTCCGGAGTGCATCTCCCGCTTCGGTGAGGTGGACGACGACACGACGTTCGTCGGTCTGCTGCCGGCGTCGTTCGACGTATCCGGCGGCCTCGAGCCGTTTGAGCAGGGGGGACAGTGTGCCCGTGTCGAGATCGAGCGAGTCGCACAGATCCTGCACGCCTCGCGCATCGCGTTCCCACAGCGCCAGGAGCACGAGGTACTGCGGGTAGGTGATGCCCAGCCGATCGAGATGCGGCCGATAGGCGGCCGTGATGGTGCGGGAGGCGCGGTAGAGCGCGAAGCACACCTGCTGGTCGAGTTCGAGTGGAGACGGCACGGGAATGAATGTAGTGCCCCGTTTTGTTGTGCACAACATTAATGGCCACAACTCGATACGTGTTTCAGATCACTTCCATGTGGGAATTGAGAGAACTCTGGGCACGTTAGTTGAGTGAGAATGGCTCAAGTTCGACAGAAAGGCTTCGGAATGCCGGCATTCTTCGGGCCTGGTGGCCCCGGCCGAATCGACATCACACGTTTCATGAGCCGCGGTACCCAGGACCTCCTCGCCCACGCAGCGCGCTACGCCACCGACCGCGGTGACGCGGAACTCGATGTGCTGCACCTCCTCCGCGCGATGGCGGAGCAGGATCCGTCCCGCACGGCCATGACACGCGCCGGAGCCGACCCCGCCGACGTCGCTGCCGCCGTCGACCAGCGGCTGCCGCAGAGCCGCCCCGGTGAGGCCGTCTCCGCACCCGCACTGACCGGTGCCGTGAAGACCGCACTCCTCGAAGCGCACCAGCTCTCGCGTGCGCTCGGCTCCACCTACATCGACCCCGAGCACCTGTTCTTCACACTCGCGGCCGACCAGACCCGCGCTCCCGGACGCCTGCTGGCGTCGCTGGGCGTGACGCCGCAGTCGTTGCAGACCGCGTTGCAGCCCACCCCCGCAGCTCCCGTCGCGGAGGAGACCCCGACGCCGACCCTCGACAAGTTCGGCGTCGACCTCACCGAGCGGGCCCGCGGCGGCGGCATCGACCCCGTCATCGGCCGTGCCGACGAGATCGAGCAGACGATCGAGATCCTCGCCCGACGCACCAAGAACAACCCGGTGCTCGTCGGTGAGGCCGGCGTCGGCAAGACCGCCATCGTCGAAGGACTCGCCCAGCGCATCGTCGACGGCGACGTCCCGGACATCCTGCAGGACAAGCGGATCGTCCAGCTCGACCTGACGGCGATGGTCGCCGGAACCCGCTACCGGGGCGACTTCGAGGAACGCCTCACCGCGGCACTCGACGAGATCACCGCCCAGCAGGGGAAGCTCATCGTCTTCATCGACGAGATCCACACCGTCGTCGGCGCGGGCGCCGGCAACGAGGGCGCGATGGACGCGGCGAACATCCTCAAGCCGAAGCTCGCCCGCGGTGAACTGCACGTCGTCGGTGCGACCACCCTCGACGAGTACCGCAAGCACATCGAGAAGGATCCGGCGCTCGAACGCCGTTTCCAGCCGGTCACGGTCGACGAGCCCGCCCGCGACGACGCCGTCGCGATCCTGAAGGGTCTCGCCGATCGGTACGCCGAGTTCCACAAGGTCCGGTACACCGACGAAGCGCTCGAAGCGGCCGTCGACCTGTCGATGCGGTACCTGCCCGACCGGCACCTGCCGGACAAGGCGATCGACCTCGTCGACCAGGCCGGTGCACGACTGCGCCTGCGGGTGCCGCGCACCGACGTGACCGAACTGCGTTCGCGGCTGGACGAACTCGAAGCCGAGAAGGATCGCGCGGTCGAGGCCGAACAGTACGAGGAGGCCTCGCGCATCCGCGACGAGATCCTCCGCATCCAGGCGCGGATCGACGGTGGGGACGGTGACGGCGAGGGAACTCCCACCGTCGACCCCGAGCTGATCGCCGAGATCGTCTCGCGGGCCACCGGGGTCCCCGCCTCACAGATGACCCGTGCCGAGAAGGAGAGGCTGCGCACTCTCGAGGACGAGCTGCACAAGCGCGTCGTCGGGCAGGACGAAGCCGTCCACGCCGTGGCACGCGCCGTGCGGCGCAGCCGCTCCGGCATGAGCGACCCGCGTCGTCCGGTGGGCAGCTTCCTGTTCCTCGGTCCCACCGGCGTCGGCAAGACCGAGCTCGCGAAGGCACTCGCCGAGGTCCTCTTCGGCGACGAGCGCACCATGCTGCGCATCGACATGAGCGAGTTCGGCGAACGCCACACCGTGAGCCGTCTCGTCGGCGCCCCTCCCGGTTACGTCGGCTACGGCGAGGCCGGGCAGCTCACCGAACAGGTGCGTCGCCACCCCTACTCGGTGGTGCTGCTCGACGAGATCGAGAAGGCGCACCCGGACGTGTTCAACACGCTGCTGCAGGTCCTCGACGACGGTCGCCTCACCGACGGTGAGGGACGCACGGTGGACTTCACCAACACCGTCGTCATCATGACCAGCAACCTCGGTTCGGACATCATCTCGAGCCGCGGTGGCGCCCTCGGCTTCACCACCGGTGACGCCGAGGCGGCCGAGAAGCCGCTGCGCGATCGGGTCATGGGACGGCTGCGCGAATCGATGCGGCCGGAGTTCCTCAACCGCATCGACGAGATCGTGATGTTCCGCAAGCTCGACGACGACCAGCTGCATCGGATCACCGAGCTGCTGCTCGACGACAGCCGGAAGCGGCTGCAGAGCAAGGGGATCGATCTGGAGTTCACCGCCGACGCGGTGGCGTGGATCGCCCGCAACGGTCACCAGCCCGAGTTCGGTGCCCGTCCGTTGCGCCGCTCGATCTCCCGGGTGGTCGACGACCGCATCGCCGACATGCTGCTCGACGACGCGCTCGCCGAGGGCAACCGGGTCACGGCGGACGTCGTCGAGGACGAACTGCTGCTCCAGGTGAGCTGACCCGCACGACGAGGAAGGGGAGAGATGCCACGGCATCTCTCCCCTTCCCGCGTTCGGGCGGTGGTCAGCGGGCGGTGAGACGACGGATCGCCTCGAGCGGGAGATGCAGCCACGAGGGACGGTGCCGTGCCTCGTAGACCACCTCGTAGACCGCCTTGTCGAGCTCGTAACCGCGCAGCAGGACGTCGGAGTCCCGCGGATCCGTGCCCGAGGCAGCCGCGTAGCCGTCGCAGAAGGCGGCGCAGTTGCGTTCGGCCCACTCCCGGGCCCGGAACTCCCGCTGCGACTCCACCGCCGTGCCCTGTTCGGATTCACGGATCGAGTGGTGCGCGGCGTAGTCGAACGACCGCAGCATTCCCGCCACGTCCCGGAACGGACTGTCGGGTTTGCGGCGCTCCTCGAGGGACTTCGCGGGTTCGCCCTCGAAGTCGATGAGCAACCAGCGCTCCGGGGTGCGCAGCACCTGCCCGAGATGCAGGTCGCCGTGGATGCGGTGCACCGGAACCTGACCCTGCGCCGCGACCTCCTCGAACCGGGCCCGGACCGCGTCGGTGAGTTCGGCGAGCTCGGGGACCTCGGCCGCTGCACCCTCGAGACGGCGGATCATGCCCTCGGCCAGTTCGGCGGCGGCGCGCTCGTCGGTGCCGAGCGCGGAGCCGAGATGGGCGTGCACATCCGCCACGGCCGCACCGATGCGATGGGATTCCCCAGCGAAGTCGGTGCCCACCTCGTCGGCGCGCAGGTCTCCTTCGAGGAGCAGGTCCCGGACACTGCCGAGCGCCATCGACCAGCCGTCGGCCGAGTTCGCCGCGAAGTCCTGCACCATCGCCAGCGTGGTGCGGACCCCGTCGACCTCCGCTTCGATCCACGCCCGGATCGGGGCGATCGACCGGCACCCGTCCTCACCGAGTGCGAGCGGCAGCTCGACGTCCGGATTGATGCCGAGCGTGAGCCGACGGAACATCTTGAGCAGCAACTTCTCTCCGAGGACCACGGAGGTGTTGGACTGCTCCGCGCTCAGCGCACGCCCACGCAGGCCCGGTTCGATGACCGCGCCCGGCGCGGTGTGGAGCTCCACCGCACCGGCGGGGGTGCCGCTCGCCAGATTGCGCGAGTACCGGTCGAGGATTTCCTGATCGCGGAGGCCGTCGTAGACGTGCAGGCCGTGGTCGTGGGAATCGTCGGGACCGACCACACTCCACGACTGCAGTTCCTCGGGGAGATGAGGACGGAAGCCGAGGGGCACCTGATAGATCTGGTCCGCCGTCGAGTCGAACGAGACCTTCACGATCACGTGGTCGGCGCCGAAACCGGGCTCTTCCACGAGCGGATGACGCAGGACGACACCGATCCTGGTGACGGTGTGGCCCTTGGCCGCGAACCATCGCTGGTGCGGCATCCACTCGCGCAGGTCCTCGACGAGCCGTTCGTCCGGGTAGAGCTCGTTGTTGGTCGTCACGGCCGCACCGCCGCTTCCGCTTCGCTGCTCACCGGGTGTTCGCCCGGTCCCTCCTTCGACGGATCGGGTTGCAGGGCGAACCAGAAGAATCCGTGACCGGGCAGGGTGATCATGTAACCCTCCTCCGTGATCGTCGGAAACGGGACGGACCCGGTCAGCTCCACCGGGATCCACCCGGCGAAGCGCGACAGATCGAGGACGACCGCCTGCGGATAGCGCGACAGGTTGTTCACGCACAGGATGACGTCGCTGTAGTTGCGTTCCGGGCCGGGCGACATCTCGCGCAGGTAGGACAGGATCGCGGGATTCGCGCTGCCGAGTTCGGTGAACGAGGCCTTGCCGAAGGCGGGATGCTGCTTGCGGACCTGGATCATGCGACGCGTCCAGTGCAACAGCGAGTTCGTCGAGTTCATCTGCGATTCGACGTTCACCGCCTGGTACCCGTAGGTGGGATCCATGATCACCGGCAGGTACAGCCGGCCCGGGTCGGCGCGGGAGAAACCCGCGTTGCGGTCGGGGGTCCACTGCATCGGGGTCCGCACCGCGTCGCGGTCGCCGAGCCAGATGTTGTCGCCCATGCCGATCTCGTCGCCGTAGTACAGGACGGGGGAGCCGGGCAGGCTCAGCAACAGGGCGGTGAAGAGCTCGAGCTGGTTGCGGTCGTTCTCCAGCAACGGCGCCAGACGACGACGGATGCCGATGTTGGCGCGCATCCGCGGGTCGGTGACGTACTCGGCATACATGTAGTCGCGTTCCTCGTCCGTCACCATCTCGAGGGTCAGCTCGTCGTGGTTGCGGAGGAAGATGCCCCACTGGGCGGTCTTCGGGATCGGTGGGGTCTGGGCGAGGATCTCCGAGATGGGGAAGCGGTTCTGCCGCCGCACCGCCATGAAGATGCGCGGCATCAGCGGGAAGTGGAAGGCCATGTGGCACTCGTCGCCGATCTCGGGTTCGCCGAAGTACTCGACGACGTCGGTGGGCCACTGGTTCGCCTCCGCCAGCATCACCCGGCCGGGATATTCGGCATCCATCACCGCACGGCACTTCTTGAGGAAGGCGTGCGTCTCGGGGAGGTTCTCGCAGTTGGTCCCCTCGCGCTCGAACAGATAGGGGACCGCGTCGAGGCGGAACCCGTCGATGCCGAGATCGAGCCAGAAGCGCAGGACGTCGAGCATCGCGTCCTGCACTTCGGGGTTGTCGTAGTTCAGGTCGGGCTGGTGGGAGAAGAACCGGTGCCAGTAGTACTGCTTGCGCACCGGATCCCACGTCCAGTTCGACGTCTCGGTGTCGACGAAGATGATGCGGGCTTCCTGGTACCGGTCGTCGACGTCCGACCACACATAGAAGTCGCCGTACGGACCGTCGGGGTCGCTCCGCGATTCCTGGAACCACGCGTGCGTGTCGGACGTGTGGTTCATGACGAGGTCGGTGATGACGCGGATACCGCGTTTGTGCGCCTCGTCGAGGAAGATGACGAAATCCTCGACCGTGCCGAATTCCGGTAGCACGGCACGGAAGTCGCGGATGTCGTAACCACCGTCGCGCAGCGGTGAATCGTAGAAGGGCGGCAGCCAGATGCAGTCGGCGCCGAGCCACGCGATGTAGTCGAGTTTCTCGGTCAGCCCCCGCAGGTCGCCGGTGCCGTCGTTGTTCGAGTCGTTGAAAGCGCGGGCGAGGACCTCGTAGAACACCGCGGTCTTGAACCAGTCCGGGTCCACGGGCAGGCTGCGCGCATGGGCGAAGTCCTCGGCCCGGCTCTCGACGAGATGACCGTCTTCGGTGTGTTCGTATTCGGGTACTCGGTCGGACGGATCCGGCATGGCACCTCCGTGCTCGTCGCGTCGCAGGATGGACTCGCCCCAGAATGCCCCGGCGGACGGATTTCCACACCCGTACCGGACGGAACGCTATGTGAGTGCACGTGTGCGCCGATACATTGGCGGGCATGACTGCGAACCGGCCCGAAGGGCGGGTGGCCGAACTGTGCACCCGCATGCGTTCGTTCATCGACGACGAGGTGATTCCTCTCGAACCCGTCCTGAGCCGCCACGACGACAAGGCTGCCGAGGCGCTCGCCGGTCTGAAGGACAGGGCGAAGGAACTCGGGCTGTGGGCACTGGGGCATCCCGAGGAGATGGGCGGGGGCGGGGTTCCCTTCCTCGACTTCGTCTACCTCAACGAGATCATCGGACGCTCCGAGTACGGTCAGCTCGCGGTGGGATCGGTGTCCATGCAGGACGCCCTGATGATCCAGCGGCACGGCACCGCCGAACAACGCGAGCGCTGGATCCCCGGGCTCGTCTCCGGCGACATCCTGCCCTCCGTCGGCATGACCGAGCCGGACGTGGCCGGATCCGACCCTGTGCTCGTGCAGACCACCGCCCGGCTCGAGAACGGCGAATGGGTGATCGACGGACACAAGTGGTTCACCACCGGCGCCGCGCAGGCCGGCTACTGCACGGTCTTCGCCCGGACCGAACCCGAGTCGACGCCGCTGCACCGCAGCATCAGCGCGATCATCGTGCCCATCGACACCCCAGGACTCGAGATCGTGCGGGCGATCCCCACGATGGGGCACGACCCGAGCGATCACTACGAGGTGCGGTACGACGGTGTGCGGGTTCCCGAGGAGAATGTGCTCGGCGAACGCGGCAACGGCTTCGTCGTCGCGCAGGACCGGCTCGGGCCGGGACGGATCTTCCACTGCATGCGGTGGCTCGGCCAGGCCCAACGAGCCTTCGAACTCATGTGTGCCCGCGCCAACTCGCGCTTCGCCCACGGATCGCTGCTCGCCGAGAAGGGTGAGATCCAGCGCTACATCGCCGAATCCGCCGCCGACATCCAGGCCGCCCGTCTGATGACGCTGGACGCCGCGCGGGTGATGGATGCGGGGGAGGACGCCCGGGTCCGGATCGGACTCATCAAGTTCCGCGGCGCGCAGATACTGCACAATGTCGTCGATCGTGCGATCCAGGTGCACGGGGCGCTCGGTCTCACCGCCGACACGCCGCTCGAGGGGATGTACCGGCGGGCGCGCTACGCCCGTATCTACGACGGCCCCGACGAGGTGCACCGGATGTCCACGGCACGGCGGATGCTGCGCGACCCGGAACGCGTGCCGTGGCGGTAGACCGCCGGCCGTTCGTGATCGGTCCGATCGGCTCCCCGCCCTAGGGTCTTTCGGCACGCCGGGAGGCGGGTGCAAGTATGTGGCGTGGCATCGGGGGAGGTCGGCAACAGGGAGCGGTCGAGCGGCGCACGGCCCGAGGGACGATGGCGCTGTTCGATCGACGACGTGGCGCGCAGGATGCGCGCCGAATCCGCGTGTCTCGACGGCACCCTGAGCCTGATCACTTCGTCGGCCGTCGAGTTGATCCCGGGCGCCGAGCAGGCCGGGATCGCGGTGCGCACGTCCGGTCTGTGCTTCGAATCCCGCGCCGCGACCGGGCCGCTGCCGAGCGTGGTCGACGCACTGCAGCGGGAAGCGGGCGACGGCCCCTGCGTGGAGTCGATGCGGGAGCGCAGGACGATTCTCGTCACCGACATGCGATGTGAGAGTCGTTGGCCTGCAGTCTCTTCCGGATCCGCGGCCGCCGGTGTCGGATCGGCGTTGGTGCTGTGCCTGTACACCGGCGAGGTCCACGGAGCACTGCACGTGCACAGTTCCCGTGCGGAAGCGTTCGACGAACACAGCGTCGATGTGGGCACGAGCCTGGCGACCCACGCGGCGATCGCGCTGGTCGCCTCCCGCCAGGAGGAACAGTTGCGCGACGCACTCGCGTCCCGCGACGTCATCGGGCAGGCGAAGGGCATGCTCATGGAACGCTTCGCGGTGGGCGCCGACGACGCGTTCGTCCTGCTCCGGAAGCTGTCCCAGGAACGCAACGTGCCCCTGCGACGAATCGCGGGGCACGTGGTCGACGCGGGGCGGTGAGGTGTCTACGCCAGTTCGGGCGGGAAGCCTCCCGTGGCCACCGGACCCCAGCGGGTCGGGGTGATCCGGATCAGCGACTTGCCCTGATCACGCATGGCCTGCCGGTACTCGTCCCAGTCCGAATGTTCACCGGCGATGTTGCGGAAGTACTCGACGAACGGTTCGACGTCGTCGTGGGCATCGACCACCTCCGCGGTTCCGTCGACCTGCACCCACGCGTCGTTCCAGTCGTCGGACAGCACGACGACACCGACCTCCGGCCGGCTGCGGGCGTTGCGGGTCTTGGCGCGCCGGGGATACGTCGCGATCACGATGCGGCCGCTGTCGTCGACGCCACCGGTGACGGGGGAGGCCTGCGGTGTGCCGTCGTCGCGCTGCGTCATGAGGATCATCCGGTGCCGGGGCCGGACGAAGTCCAGCAGTTCCTCCAGGCCGACTGCGGTGTTGGTGGCGATCTTGCGGGCCATTCACGTTCTCCTGTTCCGAAGGGTCACGACTCGAGGAGCGCCGCGAGTCGCGCGAGGTCCTCTTCCACCATGCGCGTGTCGCGGTCGAACTCGTCGTCGGTCAGTTCGATCTGCCGGACGGTGAAGACGACCTCGGCACCGTCCGGGTGGGGGAGTACCCGCATCGGGTTGTACACCGTCGTCCCCGACGGCAGTGTCACCTCGTGGTCGAGCACCCCGTAGTCGTTGGCGCCGACGAACCGCACGGTGACCTCGCCCATCGGGGACTCCGCGACGAGGGTGTTGCCGACCCGCCGTACCTCGCTCCGCGCCAGGCCGGCCGCCCACTTCGGCAGGTTGTCGGGATCCGCGGCGAACTCGTAGACCCGGCGCGGTGGGCATCGGACGACCCGAGAGACATGGCGGCTGCGGACGACATGCGTGCTCATGCTCGCAACATTAGAAGTTCGAAAGCTCGATCGCCGACGGAAATCGGCTTCCCGTTTGCCGCACGCACACCGGTTTCCGAGGCGCACACTGGAAGTGTTCGAACCATCCGAAGGAGGCCCGGGAGCCTGCGCCGGGTTCTTCTCCTCCGAAGGAGCCGGCGGATGTCGTACACCGAAGACGACCCCAACGAAATCGCGGTCCCCGTTCACAGAGGCGCCCACATCGCCGACCCCGGACCTCTGGGTCTGGCAGCCTTCGCCCTCACGACGTTCATCCTGTCCTGCGCCAACGCCGGGTTCGTCTCGGCGGAGGCGGAAGCCGCCGTCTTCGGGGTGGCGTTGTTCTACGGCGGTCTCACTCAGCTCGCCGCCGGAATGTGGGAGTTCCTGAAGGGCAACGTCTTCGGGGCGACGGCCTTCAGCTCGTACGGGGCGTTCTGGTTGAGCTTCTGGTATCTGGTCACCTACACCGCCGAGGAGATGGGTGCCGAGCGGCACGTCGGGGTGGGCATCTTCCTGCTGGCCTGGACCATCTTCACCGTCTACATGTGGTTCGCCAGTACCCGGATCAGCGCGGCTCTCTTCGTCACCTTCTCGGTGCTCCTCGCCGCCTTCGTCTTCCTCACTCTCGGAGCGCTGCTGGAGCAGACCGGTCTGACGAGGGTCGGTGGTTATTTCGGGCTCGTCGCTGCCGCCGGTGCCTGGTACACCTCCGCTGCCGGGGTGCTGAGCACGACCTTCGGGCGTGTCGTCCTGCCCACGGGCCCACGCTGACGAGGCGCCTCTTCGTCCCCACACCGGGGGTGGTTTGACAGGCGCATCGGCCGTCCTGGTACAGTCCGGAGCTATGCAGCGTGCATATTTCTGGTTTAGCAGGCCGGCCCGGGGTGGGTCGGTCGGCGTGACCACGCGCTGACTTCTTCACCTACGAGCCGGATCCAGACCGGCTCGTCGGAATCTCAGGTTCTCTCGGGTCGGAATCCGCACCACCGAGAACAGGAACCATCGATGAGCTCCAGCACCGGAACCGCGACCAGCGGAATCTCCACGTCGAATCTCGACGAACAGCGCACCGTCAAGGTCAGCCCCCTCGTCGCACCCTCCGAGATCCGTGCCGAGTACGCACCCGACGCCGTCGTCGCAGCGACCGTCCGCTCGGGTCGCGCCGGCACCGTCGACATCCTCAACGGAGCCGACGACCGCCTCGTCGTCGTGGTCGGCCCCTGCTCCGTGCACGACCCCGCCGCCGCGATGGACTACGCGCGCCGCCTGGCCGCCAAGGCCGAGGAATTGCGCGACGACCTGCACGTCGTGATGCGCGTGTACTTCGAGAAGCCGCGCACCACGCTCGGATGGAAGGGCCTGCTCAACGACCCGCACCTCGACGGCACCTTCGACATCAACACCGGCCTGCGCATCGGCCGCAAGCTGCTGCTCGACGTCTCCGGTCTCGGCCTGCCCGTCGGCTGCGAGTTCCTCGACCCGATCCTGCCGCAGTACTACGCCGACCTGGTCACCTACGGAGCCATCGGCGCTCGCACCGCCGCGAGCCAGGTCCACCGCCAGCTGTGCAGCGCGCTGTCCATGCCCGTCGGCATCAAGAACTCCACCGAAGGTGACGTGCAGGTCGCGGTCGACGGCACCCGTGCCGCAGCGGCCAGCCACGTCTTCCCCGGCACCGACCTCGACGGTCAGGCTGCGCTCATCGAGACCGTCGGCAACCCGGACTGCCACGTCATCCTGCGCGGTGGTAGCGCGGGACCGAACTACGACGCCGAGACCGTGGCCGACACGATGGCCCGCCTGCGCAAGGCCGGTCTGCCCGAGCGTGTCGTCATCGACGCGAGCCACGGCAACAGCCGCAAGGACCACAACAAGCAGGTCGACGTCGTCACCGATGTCGCCGAGCGCATCGAGGCCGGCGAGAAGGGCATCGTCGGACTGATGCTCGAGAGCTTCATCGAGGCGGGACGTCAGGACCTGACCCTCGGCGAGGCCGACAAGCTCGACTACGGCAAGTCGATCACCGACGCGTGCATCGACTGGGACACCACCGCCGCGCAGCTCGACCGCCTCGCGCAGGCCGTGCGCACCCGTCGCGGCTGAACCGTCTGCGGCGCGAAGGGCCGGCGGAGTCGTCAGCGATGGCGAACCGCCGGCCCTCGTCGGTCCGGTAGCGTCGTTTCCATGGCTACGAACAGGTTGTCGATCGTCGTGCCGGCCCACAACGAGGAGCGTTACATCGCGCAATGCCTCGCGGCGCTGCTCGCCCAGAAGTCGGAGATCCACGAAATCCTGGTCGTGGACAACAATTCGACCGATCGCACGGCGCAGATCGTCGAAGCCATCGCCGCCGGCGAGCCCCTCGTGCGACGGATCGTCGAGTCACGGCCGGGTGTCGCATTCGCGCGTAATGCCGGATTGGACGCGGCCACGGGAGATCTCATCGGACGGATCGATGCGGACACGCGGGTTCGTCCCGGCTGGGCGCACACCGTCCGCAGCTTCTTCGCCCGCGACGACACCGCCGAGGTGGGAGCGATCAGCGGACTCAGCAACTCCTACGATTCCCCCTACCGCAGGCTCAAACAGTGGTACATCGACAAACGGGTCGCGCAAGGAGCATTCGGCGGGGAACGGCGGATCGATAATCTGCACGGCGCGAACATGGCACTGCGACGGTCCGCGTGGGAACGGGTCCGCGACGCCGTCAGTACCGACCCGAAGATCCACGAGGACATCGACCTCGCACTGTGTCTCCGCGAAGCGGACATCGAGATCGCCCAGCTCACCGAACTGTTCGTCGACGTGTCACCGCGCCGCGCCTACACACCGCCGAGCGAGTACGCGGCCTACATCCAATCGGGCATCGACACTTTCGAACTGCACGGCAGACTCACGCCGCAGATCCGCAAACTCGTTCGCCTGCAGTCGTGTCTCCACGTGATCGCGTATGCGGCATACCGGCCCTACGATCGCGAGCTGGGCAGGTTCACCCTCCGGCGAGCGATCTTCGGCTCGCGCGGACGCGCCATGCCCATCGACATGCAGGAGCGCACGACATCTCCGTGAGAACCGCGCCCTGTCCGCGGCGCTGCGACAACGGCGCCTTGTCCGCGGCGCTGCCGACGAAGGTGGCCGGGACGCCGCAGGGCGTCCCGGCCACAGCCGTGGGAGGTGCTCACCTCGTGTCTGTCACTTCAGGGGCGTGAAGTCGCGGCTGCCCAGATAGGGCGGACGCGGCTTCGACGCGGCGAACGGTTCGACAAGCGTGTTCTCGACGCTGTTGAACACCACGAACAGGTTCGAACGCGGGAACGGCGTGATGTTCCCGTTCGAACCGTGCATGCAGTTCGAATCGAAGACCGTCGCCGAGCCCGCCGGGCCGGTGAACGTCGCGATGCCGTGCTCGGCCGCCAGCCGGGTGAGGGTGTCCTCGTCGGGCGAACCCGTCGGCGGAACATGGGTGACCAGCGACTCGCGGTAGTAGTCCTCGGGCGTCTCGCCCGCGCACGAGACGTACGTCCTGTGCGAACCCGGCATGATCATCAAACCGCCGTTGTAGCCGTAGTTCTCGGTCAGAGCGATCGAGATGCTCAGGGCACGCGGCTTGGGCATGCCGTCCTCGGCGTGCCACGTCTCGAAGTCCGAATGCCAGTAGAACGGGCCTCCACGGAAGCCGGGCTTGACGTTGAGCCGCGACTGGTGGACGTACACATCGGATCCCAGCAGTTGCCGTGCGATACCGACGATCTCGGGCCTGCGGATGATGGAGTCCACGAGATCGCTGAGCCGGTGCACGTCGAAGACCGAGCGGACATCGCCGCTGCCCTGTTCACGGACCACACGGTCGTCGTCACCGAGCTCCCGGCCGAGTCGTGCGGTCTCCTCCAGGAGGTTCCCCACATCGTGTGCGGCGAGAAGCCCTTCGGCGGTGTGGAACCCGCGGCGGTCGTATTCGACCACGGCCTCGGCGTCGAGCGGCCCGCCGGTAGCCGAACCCCAGACGACGGGATCCTTCCTCTCGACGGACTCGCAGGCGGTGCGACCGCGGGTCGGATAGTCGTCGCGAACGATCGTGCGCATAGCTCGTAGATCACCCTCTCGAAAGTCGATGACGGTTCGCTTCCGACGTTCCCACTGAAAATGCAGGAATGCAAGCCGGGCTCCGGCATGTCCGCGTGCCGGCTCCTCGCCCAAAGCTCCTGGTCGAATCGAGTTTTGTTCCGGAACCGGCCGGGTATGCGGCGGCGTCGCGACGGTCGGCAGCCGCGAGCGTCAGCGGTGTTCTCGGTATGCGCGAGGGGTGTTTCCGGTCCACCTCTTGAACGCCCGGCGGAAGGCGCTCGGCTCGGAGAAGCCGAGCCGGGACGACAGATCGTCGACCGCTTCACCGCGTCTCAGACCCGCGATCGCGAGGTCGCGGAGGACCTCCTCGCGCAACTGCCCCAGCGACGTGCCCTCCTGGCGGAGCAGCCGGCGCAGATGGGGAGGGCTCACCGCGAGCCTGCCGGCGATGTCCTCGGCGGTCGCCGTCCGGCCTTCGATGCCCGACTCGAAGATCCGCCGAACCTGGGACGATACCGTCGACTCGTACTCACGTTCGGAGAGAATGAGATTCGGGGAATCGCGCAGGTACTCCTCGAGTGATTCCTCGGTCTGCACGAGTGGCGACTTCAGCGCGGCATTGTCGATCTCGAGTGCGGCCCGTCCCGCGCCGAAGGTCACCGGCACACCGAAGATCGCGTCGTAACTGCGGGCCAGGACGGGATCGGGTTCGGTGTACGGCAGGAAGACCGATTCGAGGGGGACGCGCCCGCCCACCAGCCACGCGGCGAAGCGGTGCAGCAGCATGAGAAGGAAATCCACCACCACGCGGGTCTTGTCGTCCACGACCTCCGGCAGTTCCACCTCCAGGAAGGTGGTGGACGCCCCCGGGGTCAGGCTCAGTTGCGGCAGGGACCGGATGACATGGTTCACCTCGATCATCCGTTGCAGAGCGTGGTCGAGATCGGGTCGGTGGATGAGGGTCAGGCACATCACCCGGAAGGTGCCGCGGGGCACGGGAGCTTCTGCGATGCCGAAGAGTTCGTCGTCGGTGATCTGCCAGACCACCTGGGTGAAGCGACTGACCTGGGCGGGCGTGAGCCGGGCATGGGGATGGGTGAGGACCGCGCGGCTGATGCGCGCTGCCTCGAGTGCCGGTTGCAGATCGATGCCCTCCTCGGCTCCCACCCGTACCGCTCGGGACACGAAGTCCGACGGGATGGTCGGTCGCAACATCTAGCGTGCCTCCTGCAATCCGTTCAGGCGTGCCACCGCTTCGGTGAGCACCTCGTCCCGTTTGCAGAACGCGAAGCGCACCAGATGGTTCCACGACGCAGTGTCGTCCACGAAGACGCTCACCGGTACCGCGGCCACCCCGATACGGCCCGGAAGTTCCCGGCAGAAGGCCACCGCGTCGGTCCGGCCGAGGGGTGTCAGATCGGCACACACGAAATAGGTTCCGGCGGAGTCGAACACCCTCAGACCGGCTTCGGAGAGTGCGTGGGACAGGAACGTTCGCTTGCGTTCGAGATCGGCGCGCATCGACGCGATCCACTCCTGTTCGTGCGTCAACGCATGTGCGACCGCCGGTTGGAAGGGCGCCCCACCGACGAACGTCATGAACTGTTTCGCGGCGCGCACCCCGTCGATCAGCTCGCGCGGGCCCATCGCCCACCCGATCTTCCATCCGGTGACGTTGAAGGTCTTGGCGGCACTCGAGACCGTGATCGTCCGTTCGGCCATGCCGGGCAACGATGCGAGCGGGATGTGCGTACGGCCGTCGAAGACCAGATGCTCGTACACCTCATCGGACAGCACCAGCAGGTCGCGTTCGCAGGCGAGCTCGGCCAGGGCGGTCAGCGCTTCACGGTCGTAGACGGTGCCGGTGGGATTGTGCGGGCTGTTGACGACCAGCATCCGTGTCCGGTCGGTGACGGCGGCGCGCAGGGCGTCGACGTCGAGCACGAAACCGTTCCCGGAACGGGTCAGCGGCACGGTCCGTCGCGTTGCGCCGGCGAGCGCCACCGAGGCCGCGTACGAGTCGTAGTACGGCTCCGTGAGGAGCACCTCCTCGCCGGGTTCGACGAGCCCGAGGATGGCGGCGCTGATTGCCTCGGTGGCGCCGACGGTGACGAGTACCTCGGATTCGGGGTCGTGGTGCAGGCCGTACCGCGCGGCGCGGTCGGCGGCGACGGCCTCGCGCAGGACCGGCATGCCGGACCCGGGCGGGTACTGGTTGACCCCCTCGGCGATGGCGCGGCGGGCGATCTCGAGCATGGCGGGCGGACCGTCGACGTCGGGAAAGCCTTGCCCGAGGTTGATCGCACCGTGCCGGACGGCGAGTTCGGTCATCTCGGCGAAGATCGTCGAGGCGAACGGTCGTAACCGGGAGACCGTACGAACTCGTCCCGAAGTCGTCGAATCAGCCATTCCTGCAGCGTAGCGCCCGCGGTGTCACATCCGTGCGGCCTGCCTCGTCTCCATGATGTAGGCCACCTCGAACCGGCGGAGTATCCGTCGGTCGCACCGGAAGGACACCGTCATGGCACGACTCGAAGCCGTCGCTCCCGACCGCACCGGTCCGATGACCCGTGCGATGTATGCGCTCGCCCGCCGCAGGTTCGGTTCGGTCCCCGAACCCTTCGCGGTGACGGCGCACCATCCGAGGTTGATGCGTACGAGCGGAGTCCACGAGATGCTCGCCCAACGCGCCTCCACGGTCCTGCCCGCCGCGGTCCGGGAGATCGCGGTCTACCGCGTGGCGTGGACCGTCGGATGCTCGTGGTGCATCGACTTCGGCACGATGCTCCAGCGGCTGGACGGACTCGACACCGAACGACTCGCCCACATCGCCGAGTACGAGACCTCCGATCTCTACAGCGACGACGAGAAGGCCGCGATCGCGTACGCCGACGCGATGACCGGCGACGTGGCGAAGGAGGTCACCGACGAACAGGTCGCCGACCTCGAACGTCGTTTCGGGCCGGCGGGCGTCGTCGAACTCACCTATCAGATCGCGCTCGAGAACATGCGTGCGCGCATGAACTCGGCGCTGGGCATCCACGATCAGGGATTCAGCACAGACGCCTGCCGGGTGCCGTGGGCCGACGAAGCCGGGAACGCATGACGCCTAGTCGAAGATGCCGTCGGGCAGAAGGACTCCGCGTCTGAGCTTCTCGGGGTTCGCGATGTCGTAGGCCGCCCAGATCCGTCCGTCCCGCACGGTCCACGCCGTCACGCGCGGAGGAAAGCCCGGCCGACCGTCCTCGGCCGGGCGACCGCGGTTCAACAGACCCAGCTCGCCGTTGACGAGGACCGGTTCGAAGGCCGTCAACGCCTCGGCACCGTAGAGCCGCAGCAGTCCGAGGATGAACCGCGCGACCTTCTCGGCGCCGACCACGACGTTCAGCGCGGTGCGCGTCGTGCCGCCGGCGTCCCCGATCATGCGGGCGTCGGGATGGAGCGCGGCGACGACGGCGTCGAGGTCGGCGCCCGCGAACGCCGCGACGAGTCGCCCGACGGCCTCCTCGTGTTCGGCCGGTGAACTCGGCGGTGGAACGGCCGAGACCGTCCGGCGGGCGCGGGAAGCCAGCTGGCGGGCGGTCGGGGTGGCGACGTCGAGGATCCGGGCGATGTCGTCGAACGGGATGTCGAACGCGTCGTGGAGCACGAACGCGACGCGCTGGGCCGGTGTCAGATTGTCGAGGACGACCAGGGCCGCGAGGCGGTTGTCCTCATCGCGCACGATCTCGTCGAGCGGATCCGGGGGAGCAGGGGAACCGAGGGGCGCGACGATCGGTTCGGGCAGCCACTGGCCCACATAGGTCTCGCGGCGCACCGCGGCCGAGCGCAATCTGTCGAGGCACAACCGTCCCACGACCGTCGTCAGCCAGGCACGCAGGTCGCGCACCTCGGAGACATCCGCGCCCGCAAGTCGCAGCCATGCGTCCTGCACGGCGTCCTCGGCGTCGGCGATGCTCCCGGTGAGGCGGTACGCCACCGACAGCAGGTGGGTGCGGTTCTCCTCGAACGTCTTCTGGGTGCTCTCGTCGAGCATGGGGACGATGCTAGACGCAAACGGCCGCGGGGCGAAGGGGTGTGGATCGCCCGTACGGATGCCGCCGGACGCCTATTCTCGTCCTCGAACGGAAGGGGCGCCGTGGGCAAATACGACATCAAGCGTGAGCACCGTGAGCTGTACACCTGCTCGACCGAGGATTTCACCGAGGTGCACGTCCCCGAGTTCGGTTACCTCGCCGTCGACGGCAAGAGCGATCCGAACGGTTCCGACGAGTACGCCGACGCCGTCGAGGCCCTCTACTCGGTGGCGTACACCCTGAAGTTCACCTCCGAGAAGGAACTCGGCCGGGATTTCGTCGTCGGGCCCCTCGAAGGTCTGTGGTGGAGCGAGGACATGAGCACCTTTCTCACGCGGGACAAGGACTCCTGGTCGTGGCGCATGCTCATCGCGCAGCCGCCCTGGATCACCGACGACATGGTGGACGACGCGATCGCAGCGGCGGGCGACAAGGCCCGCGCGAAGAAGAAGCCGCTCCCGTCCCTGTCGCGTGTGCGGCCGTTCCGGCTGACGGAGGGCAGGGCGCTGCAGATCCTGCACATCGGACCGTACGACGACGAGGGCCCCGTCCTGCAGCGCCTGCACACGCAGGTGATGCCCGAACGAGGGTTGGCATTCGCCGGCGACCACCACGAGATCTACCTGTCCGACCCTCGCCGCACGGCCCCCGAGAAACTGAAAACGATTCTGCGTCAACCTGTCGCAGGTATACAGGAGCGATGATGGCCGCCACCAGTGCAGGTCTGCTGTTCTACCGCATCGACGAGACCGGTCTGCTCAGCGTGTGGCTCGTCCACCCCGGTGGTCCGTTCTGGAAGGGGAAGGACGAAGCGGCCTGGTCGGTGCCGAAGGGGGAGTACGACCCGGAGGAGGATCCCCGGGAGGTCGCCCTGCGCGAGTTCACCGAGGAATGCGGGATCGAACCGCCGGACGTACCGCTGTCGTTGCTCGGTCGCTACCGGCAGTCGTCCGGCAAGATCGTCAGCATCTACGCGGGAGAGACGACGGACGAGTTGCAGTTCGTCGAAAGCAACACGTGCGAGGTCGAATGGCCGCCGAAGTCCGGTAAGCGGATCACGATCCCGGAGGTCGACGATGCCCGGTGGGTCGTCGCCGCGGACGCCGAGACGAAGCTGCACAAGGGGCAGCGGCAGGTATTGGAAGCGCTGCGTGCGCGATTGGACGACGAAGGCCGGTACTACCGCGTCGAGCCGTAGTCCGGCAGCACCATCGGAACGAGGAACTGCCGGGCGATCGACGCGAGGGCCTCGTCGTCGTCGATGTCGACGACCTGGCTCGGCGTGGTGAGGAACGACGCCGACATACGGACGAGCATCTCTGCCACCAGGTCGGTGTTCAGGTCGGCAGCGACCGTTCCGGCGCGTTGTTCGCGCTGCAACTGCCCCGCGACGAAACGGCGGACAGCGGCGAGCATCGTTCCGTCGTCGCCACCGATCGCGCCGGCGAACAGCCCCGGTTCGGTCTCGAGCAGATTGCCGATCAGTCTGTTCGTGCGGATGACGCGCAGCGCGCTGACGAATCCGAGGACCACGCGGTCGGCCACGGTGTCGGCCTGGGCGATGTCTTCGAGGAAACGCAGGAAGTAGCGGCGGAACTCGCGCATGATGACCTCGTCGACGAGGGCATCCTTCGATTCGAACTTGCGGTACAGGGTGATTCGCGACAGCTTCGCGCGGCGGGCGATCTCCTCCATCGAGGAGCGTTGGATGCCGGTCCGGCAGAACTGGTCGTAGGCGGCATCGAGCAGGCGCACGCGGGTCTCGTCGATCTCGGTACCCATGACGGATTCGTCCGGAAGGAGAAGTGCGTCCTGAAAGGCACGTTCCAGCAACGACGCCGATTCGGCAGGGGGTGGTGGGGAGGCGGGTGAGACCGCTCGGGAAATCGGCGACGCAGAATCCACATGTCCTCCTCGAAGGCCAGAGTTTACCGTTCCGGTCCTGTCGCCGACCATGCCGAGCAGTGACATTTCACGATTCATCGTGACCCGAGCCACGGTGTGGTTCCATGTTACAGAGAAACTCCAGATGTTTCATTGCTACATCCACGAGTCGTAGGGGAGCGACAGTATGGATAATCCGAGCAGGCGCGCCGTTCTGAAAACCGGTGGCCTCCTCGGTGCACTGGGCGCGTTCGCGGTGGCGACACCGGCCCAGGCCCGACCCTGGAGGTGGTCGCCCGCAGGACCGATACCGGGTACGGGGAGCGGTGCCGATCCACGACAGGTGTGGGACACCGAGGCCGACCCGCTCGTCGCCTCGTTGCTCGAGCGTGGCGACGTACCGAGGGTCAACGAGTTGCTGCGCACCTGGAAGAAGAACTCCCAGCCGTTGCCCGAAGGGCTTCCGAACGACCTGCGCGATTTCATGGAACACGCCCGGCAGTTTCCGTCCTGGGCCGATCCGGCGAAACTCGAGACGGCCGTTCGTTTCAACGAGAAGCGCGGGCTGTATCTCGGTGTCCTGTACGGATTCGTGAGCGGGATGATGAGCACGGTCATCCCGAAGGAAGCGCTGGCCGTCTACTACTCCAAGGGCGGCGCCAACATGAAGGGCCGTATCTCGAAGACGGCGAAGCTGGGTTACGACATCGGTTCTCGCAATGCATATCTCGGCGACGGCGAGATGATCGTCACGTCGGTGAAGACCAGACTCGTCCATGCCGGCGTGCGGCATCTGCTTCCGCAGTCCTCACACTGGGCCAATATGGCACCTGAGGACGTGCCGATCAGCCAGCACGACATGATGGTCACCTGGCACAGCCTGCCCACCAGCGTGATGCGCACTCTCGAGGAGTGGAAGGTTCCCATCCCGGCTCCGGAGGCCGAGGGATTCCTGCACTCGTGGCAGGTCAGCGCGCATATGCTCGGCATCGAGGACCAGTACATCCCGGCGACCTGGGACGACGCCGAATCCCAGGCGCAGGAGGTGCTCGATCCGATCCTGGCGCCCACACCCGAGGGTGTGAAACTCGCCGACATGCTGCTCGATCTCGGTAAGGGTCTGGACTTCTCGCTGTTGACCCGCCCGATCCTCGGTGCGCTGACACGGTTCGCGCTCGGCGACGAGATCGCCAACTGGCTCAATATTCCACGCGAACCGGTCTGGGGCACACTGCTCGACGTCGCGTGGGGCCCGTTCATCGCGGTACGCGAAGGCCTGCTGCCGCTTCCGCTGGCGCCGGATGCCTACTGGACGTTCGACGAACTGCTGCGCCAGTTCGTCCTGCTGTACATGTCGGAACTGCGCCCGATCAGCATCGAGATCCCCGAATACAACAATCCCAACTATCCCTGACCCGTTCGGGGCGAGGGCCGGCACAGTCGCTGTGCCGGCCCTCGTGGTGTCGCTTCAGTTCTGTGCCGTATCCGCCTTCAAGGAATCGATGGCGGCCTGCAAAGCGGTGGTGGCGTCGTCGGCGACCTCCGCGAGTCCCGGCTGATCGGCGACCTGCACCATCATCTGTGGGTTCATCGCGTCGACCACCACGGTGTCGGGATCCTCGGGGTCGGTGCGGACCACGACGTTGCAGGGGAGCAAGAGCCCGATCTGCCGATCGACCGTCACCGCCCGGTGGGCGAGCGGCGGATTGCATGCACCGAGGATCACGTAGTCCTCCATGTCCTCGCCGAGCTTGGCCTTCAGGGTGGCTTTCATGTCGATCTCGGTGAGCACGCCGAATCCCTGCCCGGCCAGTGCCTTGCGGGTGCGTTCGACCGCATCGTCGAACGAGGTGTGCAGGGTGGTCGAGAGTGCGAGTGTCATGGGTGTCCTGCTTTCTCTCGGAAGGGGAGGTGTCAAGCCAGGGCGAGGAAGAGCTTCTCGAGTTCGGCCTCGGTCATCGGCTCCTTGCCGTCCTGGGCCGTCTCGGTGAGGCATTCCCGCAAACCGCTCGCCACAATCTTGAATCCGGCGCGGTCCAGAGCGCGGGAGACCGCGGCGAGCTGGGTTACGACATCCTTGCAGTCACGGCCCTGTTCGATCATCGCGATCACTCCGCCGAGCTGACCCTGCGCGCGGCGCAGCCGGTTGAGTACCAGTGCGATGCTGTCTTCGTCGCCGACCATGGAGGCGTCCTTTCCTAGTTCTGTAGACCAGTGTACCCCCGGGGGTATCTGGTCGGAGTGTGAGTTGTGCGACCGATCTTCACCTTGTCGACCACGAGTGTGACAGCTACGCCGTGCGGGTATGAGGACGACGATTGCTGCGACGGCTGCGCTGCCGTGGTGCTTCGGTCTGCGCAGTCGGAGGGAGAACAGCGCGTGAGTGAGTTCATCACTTCGTCTCGTGATTCAGGGCTCGCTCGCTTGGTCGACAGTTCCGGGCGAGAGCATTGTCCCGAGCGACTGCGCATCGCTGCGACCTTGGCGGTTGTGGCGTCGGTGCACGTCCTGGGCTTCGGTCTGCTGGCGTGGGCCCAATGGACGTCGGCCGGCGACGCGGTGAGTGTGAGCGTCGCACTGACCGCATACGCGTTGGGGCTGCGGCATGCTCTCGACGCCGATCACATCACCGGTATCGACAACGCGACGCGTAAGTTCGTCGGCGAAGGCCGCCGGCCCATGAGCGTGGGCCTGGCGTTCAGCCTGGGGCATTCGACGGTGGTGTTCGTGGTGACGGTCCTGGTGGCAGCCGGGGTCGGCACCGCGACGCGGTTGTTGTCCGACGACGAACCGGCGACGGCGGTGCTGGCGACGGTCGGCGCGGTGGTCGCCGGGGGTTTCCTTGTGCTCATCGCCACCGTCAACGCCGTGGCCTGGGTGCGCTTGCGCGCCCTGCATCGCGAGCGCGAGCCGAACGCCGTGGCCGTGGAGCAGGCGCTGTCGCGCACGGCGGCGGCACGGGTGTTGCAGGCGCCCCTGCGCAGGGTGCGTCATCCCCGGCACATCTACGTGATCGGCGTCCTGTTCGGTCTGGGGTTCGATACTGCGATGACCATCGGGGTCGTCGCCGTCGCGGTCGCGACGACCCTCACCGGCGCCTCGGTGTGGTTGGTGCTGGCACTACCTTTGTGTTTCGCCGCGGGGATGACACTGGTCGACGCGATCGACGGCATCGCGATGACCAAACTCTATTCCGGTGAGGGTCTGGCACCCGGAACGAAGATCTTCTTCACGTTGATCACCACGGGTGTGTCGGTCGTCGCCGCAGCCGTGCTGGGAACCATCATTCTGGTGTCCACGGCGCGCGAGGTGTTCGCCTTGACCGACCCGTGGACCGGGTGGATCGCGGCTCTGAACCTGGAGTACGTCGGCCTGGCGTTGGCGGCGACATTTGCCGTGCTGTGGATGGGGGCGGCGCTGATCACCCGGCAGCGTTACCGCACTGCCGGGTGATCCGTTGGCCGAGGGACCGTCTCAGCCGGTGAGTCCGAGTTCGCGAGCACGGTCGAATTCGTCGTTGACGAGAACGACGTTGCGTTCGGGTGCATCGATCATCGATGCCGCGATCGACGAGCGGTAGCCGGACGCGCAGTGCACCCAGACTTCCCCGCGGGGGACCTCGTCGAGACGATCGGCGAGTTCGTGCAGTGCGATGTTGACGGCGCCGTCGATGTGCGATTCGTCGAACTCGTTCGCCTGCCGCACATCGAGGACGGTGACCTGCTGCTCGTCGCGTCTGCGGGCGAGAGCGGGGAAATCGGCGACACGATAGGAACGCAGTTCGGTGCCGGCGACGAGGGTGTGGATCTCGCCCACTGCTGCACCTTCGAGATCGTCGATGCCGATGCGGACGAGTTCGCGACGCGCGTCGAGTACCTGCTCCTCACTCTCTCCGATCAGGGTCAACGGCGCTCCCCAGGTGTAGAGCCAGCCCAGATAGGTTACGAACGAACCGGATAGTTCGAACCCGAGGGTGCCGCCGAGGTGTCCGGCGGCGAAAGCAGTGCGTTCGCGGAGGTCGACGACCCATTCGCCGGAGTCGATCCTCCGGCGTAGCTCCTCCGGATCGACGCGCTCGGGCATCGACAGGTCCACCGGCGCAGGTCCGGCGCGGTTGATCACTCCCATATGGGCGTAATAGGCAGGGTAGGCGGCCAGTCCCGCGAGCAGTTCGTCGACGTATGCCTGTTCGTCCTGGGTCAGGGCCGGGTTCGACGTACGTTCGCGGCCGATAGTGGACTCGTCGCCGCTGGCGGGTGTGGCGGCGCAGAAACTGCCGAAGCCGTGCGTGGGGTACACCTTCGTCTCCGCAGGCAGTTCCTCGGCGAGGCGGCGCACGGAGTGGTACTGCGCGTGGGTGAGTTCGTCGGTGTGCTCCTCGCCGACGAGATCGGTCCGTCCGGTCGTGCCGAAGAGCATCGAACCGCCGGTGAACACTCCGACGGCAGTGTCGTCGGGATCGCGCAGCACATAGCTGACGTGATGATGCGTGTGGCCGGGAGTGTGCATGACCTGGAATCGGAATGCTCCGGCGTCGACGATGTCGCCGTCGACCACCGCGCGCCGCTGGTAGCCGAGATCGTCGCCGGCCGGAACGACGTATTCGGCGTTCACTGCCCTGGACAGTTCGAGACCGCCGGTGACGTAGTCGTTGTGGATGTGCGTTTCGAGCACGTGGGTGATGCGTACTCCGCGTTCGGCCGCCAGCTTCAGTACTCGGTCGATGTCGCGTTGCGGGTCCACCACGGCACCGATGTCGCCCGCGCTGATCAGGTAGCTGCGATCGCCGAGGCCGGAGGTTTCGATGATCGACACGTCCATCGGGGGCTCCTTCGTTCGGGGTATGTACGGGACGAATACCCGTACCCGTATGGGTGAAACGGTGGATGCGGTAGCGGTCACCGCAGGAAGATCGCGTCGACGAGCACGTAGGCGGCCACGGCGAACACCAGATAGGCGAACCAGCGTTGAAGCCGGTCGGTGTCGATGCGGGTGCCGAACTGCCCCGCGACGAGCGACCCGACGATCGCTGTGCCGGCGAAGGCGGCGGTGATCGCCCAGTCGATGCTCGTGCCGCTCAGATGCGAGATCAGACCCGCGGCGGAATTGGCGACGATGATCACCAGCGAGGTGCCCACGGCGACCGGCATCTCGATGCCGAGCATGAGGACGAGCGCAGGGATGATCAGAAATCCGCCGCCGACACCGAACAGGCCGGTGAGAAAGCCGACCGCGAGGCCGGCCGCGATCGACCGAGGAGCGCAACGGCGCCAGTTGATTCGGGAGCCTTCGGTCGAGCACGCTGTTCCGGTATCGCCACGATCGGCGAGCATCCTCGCTCCTGCTACGACCATCACCACCGCGAACCCGATCAGAAGAGCGCGTTCCGGAAGCAACCGTCCCACGGCGCTGCCCGCGAAGGTGGCCGGAATGCCGGTGGCGGCGAAGATACCTGCCAGACGCCACTCGACCTGGCGAGCGCGTACTTTCGGAAGCACCCCCACCGCCGACGCCACGCCGACGACGATCAGTGAGATCGGGATGGCCTGCGCCATGCTCAACCCCAGGCCGAAGACCAGAGCCGGGACCGCGAGGATCGATCCGCCTCCGCCGAGCAGGCCGAGCAGCACGCCGATGACGGCACCGAAGCCGAGCGCGAGCACCAGCGTCATCTCGCTCCTTTCCGTCGCATCCTCTTTCAGTGGTACCCGGGACGGTCGGGATCGACCCCCGTGTCGGCTTCGGCAACGATCCGGTGCGGGGGTCGATCTTGACGCCGTTGCCGAATCACGCGGACTGCGACCACGGCGAACGCGATGACAGCGACTGTCAGGAGTAGGCCGGGACCGGGCATGTCCGTGGCCCATTGTCCGAGTGCAACTTGCAGGTCGAACTGCTCGTCGACGCCCATGAGGCCGGTGAGATTCGCGGTGCCGTCGGTGACGAGAAACAGCACGCCGATGCCGATGAACAGCAGACCCGAGATGAGGGAGGTGGTATGAGTTCGCAATGGGTCCAGCGTAACCGGGCGTCCTCGCAGCCAGGTGCGCTTGTGCAGGTCGAATCGTTCCCACGCGACGGCGAGTGCGAACAAGGGCAGTGCCATGCCGAGGGAATAGACAGCCATCAGTACGGCGCCGTGGAGTGGGTGACCGCCGGCGACCGCGATGGTCAGCACGCTTCCGAGTAGGGGTCCGGAGCAGAAGCCTGCGAATCCGTACACGGCCCCGAGCGCGAACACCGACAGGGCGCCGGAGCCGGTCAGCGAGTTCGCGGCTCGCTGCGCCGACTTCGAGGCGAAGCCTGCGCCGAGAACGGTCATGATGCCGAGACCGATGAGCACGATGCCACTGACCAGGGTGATCAGGGCGCGGTGCTGGGTCAGGAGCGCACCGACCAATCCGAGTCCGGCGCCCAGAGGCGCGAGCACCGAGGTCAATCCGGCATAGAAGAGTGCGGTGCGTGCTGCAAGACGTCCCGCGCCGTCGAAGGCATACGCGAAGAAGGAGGGCAGTAGCAGCGCCGAGCACGGACTGAGCAGGGAAAGCACGCCGCCGAGCAGGGCGCCGAGCAGACCGATCTCGGTCACGGCGCCGACCCGGCTGCTGCTTCGATGACCTGCTCGAAGACCCCGAGCGGTTGTGCGCCCAGAATCGGGGTGCCGTTGATCACGAACGACGGTGTACTTGCCACGCCGATGGTGTTCGCCTCGAGCATGTCGGCGTAGATGTCCTGGTCCACGGACGGGTCGGCGGCCTGCCGGTCGAATCGGTCCAGGTCGGGCACTCCGGCCGCAGCTGCGAAGCTGCGCAGGGCCTCCGATGTCAGGTCGGGATGACCACGATCGGGGGAGGAGGCGTAGACGGCCGTACCGAACTCCCAGAACTTCCCCTGTGCGGCAGCGGCGCGGCTGGCACGAGCCGCGGCCATCGACTGCTCGCCGAAGATCGGCAGGTCGCGCCATTCGATGCGCAGAATTCCCTCGTCCACGTACTTGTCGATCAAGGCCGGTTCGACGTCCCGGCTGAACTTGGCACAGAACGGGCAGCGGTAGTCGGAGTACGCGACCATCACCACGGGAGCGTCCACCGCGCCGATCGCCAACGGGTCGCCGTCGATGCGTCGGGACATGTCTCCGACCGGTCCCATCCGGGGAGTCGACCCAGATTCGGCCACCTCGTCGGTCCCGGTGCGGCCAACGACGAGAAACGCGAGCAGTACGGCGACGAAGACACCGAGCGTGCCGAGTAGCCACAGGTCTCGCCGGGTGTGGACGGTCTGTTTCGTCGGGGTCATGCGTGCCTCCACGGTCGGTCGTCCCGGAGTGGATCGATCACCCCGAACTACTAAGTGGGATAGTAGCTCGAGCTACTAAGCTACTTAGTAGCTCGAGCCGATCCCCATCGACAAGGATTCAGATGTGACGACCCCTCCTGCAGATCTCGATACCCGCAATCGCCTTGGCGATCAGAAGAATCCGTATCGCTTCAGGGCCCTCCTCCGAGCGGTGGTCGCGGGAGCGGTCACTCTCCTGGTCGTCGGCGTGCCGACCGACATCCTCGCGAACCCGTGGTTCGGCCGGGAGATCCCGGTGCGCTGGTGGGAATATCCGGTGCTGGGAGCGACTGTGATGCTGACCGCCCTGTGGTTCGGTCTACAGAACTCCCGTTCAGACCGCTCGCGGACGGCGACACCCGCGGCCGGCGTACTGCTGACCGTGTTCGCCGTGGGCTGCCCTGTCTGCAACAAGTTGGTGCTCGTCACCATCGGCGCGTCCGGAGCACTCGGATGGTGGGCCCCGCTACAACCGATTCTCGCCATCGTTTCGCTGGCCCTGCTCGCCGGCGCGGTTCTCTACCGGTGGCGACGCCGTCCCTGCGGTGACTCCTGCGAATCGCCGGTCACACGGTGAGGCAGGACGCGGTCACGATTGCGATGACGGAGGCTCCCGTGACCACCGCGGGGAAAGCGGAGAAGGTCACCGCGAAAGGGTAGGTGAAAGCACCGAGTGAACGGCCGGGTCCGCGAGCCGGGCTCAACCAGTGAAGTCGGGCGTCGAGGAAACCCTCGAACGGCTCACCGCGTGCCGCGGGTTCCGAGGAGTGTGCGCATCGGAGCAGCGCCTCGCGGACCGCGTCGTGGCCGCAGGCATGCGCGGCGCGGCGATCGGCTGCCAACTCGACCAGCACGCGTATCCACGGTGCTCCCTGCCGGCACAGCGGTACGAACGGCAATGCCGTGCTCAGAGCGCCACTGATCGCGACGATCACGTGGTGGCGGCCGCGAATGTGCGCGTACTCGTGGTCGAGTACCGCTCGACGCGCCCGCGGGTCGAGCGCCTTCAAACCCTCGGCGGCGATGATGGTGCCGTTGCGGCCACCGATGCTGTATGCGGCACATGCAGTGTCACGCAACCAGATCACCCCGCCTCCACCGCGGGTCCGGACCCCGCCGAGAACTCGGATCAGGTTCAGGTGGGCAGCGGTGTCGCGGCGATGCCGGCGATAGGAACGCGATACCACGACGAATATTCGTACGACGACCGATCCTGCGACCACCCACAGCACCGTCTCGGCGTAGGGCAGCCACGGCAACAGTCCCTCGTCTCGGGCGGCACGCACACACGACGCAGGTAGAGGCAGACGGTCCACATGCAAACCAGGCTTCGTGGCCACAGCCAGCGGGCCACCGACCAGCGCCGCGACGAACAGCATCTGGGCTGCCACCCACGCAGTCAGCGCACCGCGCGGATCCCGGCCCGGCACCGCCAGCCGCGAAAGCCACCGCGGTGCCGCGAACCCGAGCACGAGCGCTGCCACGAACAATGAAGTGGCAACGATCATGAACGAAACTCCCGGCGCTTGCGCGCCGTAGTTCTCCGGGCAGCCCGGCGCAGAATTCGGGACTCGTCCTCGGTCGCAGAACTGGCGAAGTGCAGCATGACCTGTTCGGCGTCACCGGACGTCCGAAGTACCTGGCGTAGGAGTTCCGCCGCGGTTTCCTCACGACTGCGGGTCGCGCGGTAGCTGTAACCGCGGCCGATCCGGTCGCGCGTGACCATGTCCTTGGTGTGCAAGTTGTCCAGGACCGTCATCACCGTCGTATAGGCCAGCGACCGTTCGGGTTCGAGGCGTGCCAGCACATCGCGTACACGAAGGGGTTCGTCGCTCTGCCACAGCACGTCCATGATCGCCGATTCCAGGTCGCCGAGGCCCATCACGTCCGTGTCACCGCTTTCGTCTCACTCCTACCGTTCGGGCGAAGCCCGGCACGGTTCCACTCTACGGCCTGCACACCGTCGTCGACGGCGGCGTGCAGGCCGCTGGTGAAGAAGTTCGGCCCGATGCTCAGGCGGTGGGGCCGCGCCGGACCTCTCGGCCCGCGGACACCCACGCTCTCGTTCCGCCGGCAACGGATACCGCGGGCCGTCCGGCCGATTCGAGGATCTCGGCTCCGCGCTTGCTCCGGTTTCCGGATGCGCAGATGACGTAGACGGTCTCTCCCGGAGATACCTCGCTCACACGGGCGGACAGTTCGGGGAGGGGGATCAATTGGGCGCCGGGAACGTGGCCCTGGATGTACTCGTAGTCCTCGCGGACATCGAGCACCGGAGCTCCGGACTCCCACGCCTGGATCAGAGCGGCAGTGTCGACTTCGTGCATGGTGAACTCCTCGGTTCGGGTCTGTCGAGAATGGGTGAGCACTTCCGAGTCTTCCGCTCAGCCCGCCGCCACGGCGGCGCGAGAGCGTCCTCCGAGTCGTTGCAGCGGGCAGTGCTCCCTGCGGTTGCAGGCATAGGTAGCGCCGGCGGCAACGACGGTGAGTGCCGCCGCGGCGATGCCGACGCCGGGATGGATCTCCTGCGCGAGGATGACGGAGGACATGATCAGGACGAACCAGCCGAAGCTCTTGCGCAGGGTGTCCGGATCGACCAGTGAGGTCAGGCGGCCGCCGATGAGGCTGCCCACGACGGCGGCACCGGTGACCATCGCCGCCAGACGCCAGTCGATCTGCACGTTGGACAGGTAACCGCCGAGTCCGGCGAAGGACTTCATGGCGATCACGATCAGCGATGTGCCGACCGCGACCGGCATCGGCAGACCACCGAGCAGCGCCAGAGCCGGGACGACGAGGAAGCCGCCGCCGGCGCCGACGAGGCCTGTGACCAGGCCGACGACCACGCCGTCGAGCAGGATCTTGCCCACGGGCATAGCCTGGTCGCCGTCGTCGGCCGCGGCCTTGTTCTTACGGCCGCGGAGCATGGCGATCGCTGTTGCGATCATCATTACGGCGAAGCCGAGCAGCAGGACGGTGCCGGGGATGAAGCGCGAGAGCAGACCACCGCCGTAGGCGCCGACCATGCCGGCCAGACCGAACAGGATTCCGGTGCGCCACTGCACGCGGCCGGCGCGTGCATGGGAAATCGCGCCGACCGCGCTGGTGACACCCACGACCAGCAGCGAAGTGGCAATCGCTTCCTTTGCGTCCATACCTGCCACGTAAGCGAGCAGCGGGACGGTGAGAATCGAGCCCCCGCCACCGAGCAGTCCGAGGGTGACACCGACGAGGACTGCCAGAGCTACGGTCAACGCGATCATGATCAGTTCCTCTCGGCGCGTTCGGTATTCGACTGGACCAGCTGCGCGACGATGCTCTGGGCGTCGCACGAGGCGCCGCGGTTGTAGGGCAGCTTGGACAGCAGCATGCCCATTGCGCAGGTGTTCGACAGTGCGGCGAAGGTCAACCCACCGCCGATTCCGGCGGCGAGCCACTTGAGCTTCGGCGCGGCGATGCTGCCGAGAACCGAGCTCAGCACGAGCGAACCGGCGACGAGCCGGACCTGGCGTTCGAGATCCCAGCGTTCGGCGCCGCGGTTGACGGGCAGGCCGGCCGCTTCCCAGCCGAGCATGCCGCCGGCGAGGATGTGGAGGTTGAACAATCCTGCGTCGCGCAGGGTCTCTTCGGCTTGACCGGCACGCTGTCCGGAGCGACACACCAGCACGACGTTCTCGTCGAAATGAGCGCAGAACTCGTCGCGGTGCTCGCGCAACAGGTCCAGGGGGACGTTGTAGGCGCCGGGGATGTGCACGGACTCGAACTCGCCCGGAGTCCGGACGTCGATGATCCGCACGTTCTTGCCGGAGTCGATCGACTCGTGCAAGGAGTTCGGGTCGACGGTGACAGCGGGGGACTCGGTCATGGGGGGCCTTTCGATCGGGGAATCGGATGGGGCTGATAAAAGTGCCCCAGGGGGTATTCTTCGACTATCGTACACATACCCCTAGGGGTATACGCAAGGAGTGTTGTCGTGTGAGCTCAGGCGAGGCCGAGGAACAACTCCTCGAGTTCCTTCTCGGTGAGGCGGTCGTCGCAGGCGGCGTCCTGTTCGTCGAGGATGCATCGGCGGAGCCGGTCCGAGATGATCTTGAATCCGGCGCGATGCAGCGCGTGGGATGTCGCTGCGAGCTGGATGACCACCTCGCGCAGATCGCGGTCGGTTTCGAGCATCGTGATAACCGCGGTGAGCTGGCCTTGCGCTCGGCGCAGGCGTCGCAGGGCGGCGGCATCGGCTTCCGGATTCTCCATCGGTAACTCCCTGCTCGATCCTGCGCTGCCGGGAAATCGAACCCGGATACCCCAGGGGGTACTTGACATACCCTAGGGGGTATATGCCACGATGTCTACATCACCGGAACATCACCCGGATCCAGCAACGGAGGAATCCATGATTCTCGAGCAGTACTACATCGAGTGCCTCTCCCACGCGTCCTACCTCATCGGCGACGAGAGCACCGGCAGGGCGGTCGTGGTCGACCCCCGCCGCGACATCACCGAATACCTGTCCGACGCAAAGAAGTACGGGCTGACCATCGAAGGTGTGATCAACACCCACTTCCACGCCGACTTCGTCTCCGGCCACCTCGAACTGGTCGACGCCACAGGTGCGTGGATCGGATTCGGTGAAGCCGCCGAGACCGACTACCCGATCCGCCGGCTGAGCGACGGCGAGAAGCTCTCCCTCGGCGAGGTCGAACTCGAAATCCTGTCCACCCCGGGCCACACCTGGGAATCGATCTCGGTGCTGGTGCGCGAACACCCCGACGCCGTCCCGACCGCGGTGCTCACCGGCGACTCCCTGTTCATCGGCGACGTCGGCCGTCCCGACCTGGTCAACCTCGGAGACGGCTCGACCAGCGATCTGGCGCGGGCCATGTACCACACCGTGCACGAGAAGCTGCTGACGCTGCCCGACGAGGTCGTCGTCATGCCCGCTCACGGCGCCGGTTCGTCGTGCGGAAAGAACCTGTCGACCGAACTCACCTCGACCATCGGGGAGCAGCGCGCCACCAACCCGTCCGTGCAACCGATGAGCGAGGACGACTTCGTCGCCCTGGTCACCGAAGGGCAGCCGGCCGCCCCGTCGTACTTCTCGGTCGACGCCGCGATGAACAAGCGGATGCACCCGCTCCTGCTGCAGGACCGCACCATTCCCGAGCTGAACCCCGAGCAGGTGAAGGCCGAACTCGAGGCCGGCACGCGTGTTCTCGATGCGAGAAGCGTCGACGATTTCGCCGCCGGGCATCTGCGCGGATCGGTCAACGTCGGGTTCGACGGGCGTTTCGCCGAGACCGGCGGCATGGTCGCCGAGGTCGGCGAGAAGATCGTGCTGATCACCTATCCCGGTGACGAGCAGGACGCCGCGGTGCGCCTGGCGCGAATCGGATCCGACGGTGCCGCAGGCTATCTGAACGTCGATCGGGACGGGACCTTCCCCGCGGAGCTGGCCGGCCTGATCGAGGCCGCACCCCGGACGACCGTCGAGGAACTCGACCGCTTGCTCGCCGCCGACGCGGTCACCCTCGTCGACATCCGCAACCCCGGTGAGCGCGAGTTCGGGACAATCCCGGGCGCGGTGCCGATCCCGTTGGCGCAGTTGCGGGCCCGTCTGGACCAGGTTCCCGCCGGCAAGCCGATCGTGGTGCACTGTGCCGGTGGATGGCGTTCGAGCGTGGCGGCTTCGCTGCTGCGGGCCCAGGGCTTCGAGAACGTCACGGACCTGCTCGGCGGCTACAACGCGTGGGCCGAATCTCACGTCCCTGCCTGATCATTCCGGCCTGGAGAAAGGAACGGAAACGATGACGACGAAGAACCTCACGATGGCGGACTTCGAATCCACCATCGTCGGCAACGACATCGTGCTCGTCGACTTCTGGGCGTCGTGGTGCGGCCCGTGCCGTGCCTTCGCCCCGGTCTTCGACAAGTCGTCGCAGGTACACCCCGAGATCGTGCATGCCAAGGTCGACACCGAGGCCGAGCAGCAGCTCGCCGCCATGGCGAACATCCGCTCGATTCCGACGATCATGGCATTCCGAGAAGGTGTGCTCGTCTACTCACAGCCCGGCGCGTTGCCGGCACCGGCTCTCGAGGACCTGATCACCCGGATCGAGGCCCTCGACATGACCGAGATCCACGACCAGGTTGCCGAACAACGCGCAGCCTCCCGCTCCTGACCCTTCGCCGGGTCCGTAGCGAACTCTCATCGAGGAGGACTCTCATGTGTTACCCCGTCGCCTGCCCGAACTGCGGAAAGACCGGATGGGGCGGATGCGGACAGCATGTCGACGCCGTCTTGCGTTCCGTGCCCGCCGCCGATCGCTGCACCTGCGGTCAGGACACCGTCCCGGCCCGCGCCGAGCGTCGAAGCGTGCGTTCGCTCTTCCGTCGCTGACCTCGGTCGCAACCATGGAGACGGTGTACGAACCGGAACCGGCCGTAGCCGTCGGCCCCGACCCGGAGGCCGGGGCGTGAGCCCCAGGGCCACGCCCCGGCCTCCGGTGCTGGGTCTGCGGGCCAACGCCGCGCAGTTCACCCTGCTGGTGGCGGTCAACGCCCTGGTGGGAGGCATGGTCGGTCAGCAGCAGACCGTTCTCCCGCTGCTTGCCGAGAACGAATTCGGGCTGAGCGGTTACACATTCATCTTCACCTACGTGGCAGCCTTCGGGATCACCAAGGCTGCCGCAAACTACTTCGCCGGGACCTTCTCCGACCGCTACGGGCGCAAACCGGTGCTGCTGGTGGGATGGTTGTTCGCCCTGCCGGTACCTCTCATGCTGATTCTCGCCACCGACTGGTGGTGGGTGGTAGCCGCGAACGTACTGTTGGGTATCAACCAGGGGCTCACCTGGTCGACGACCGTGGTGATGAAGATCGATCTGGTCGGTCCGGCCCGGCGCGGTCTGGCCATGGGACTCAACGAAGCTGCAGGTTACGGCGCTGTCGCCGTGACATCGCTGTTCGCCGGTTATCTGGCCGAGCATTTCGGTCTGCGCCCCGCACCCTTCCTGCTGGGGCTCGCGTACACCGCCCTGGCGTTGGTGTTGTCGGGTTTCTTCGTGAAGGAGACCCGGGATCACGCGTTGCTCGACGCCGGGCAACATGTGGCCCGCGCCGACGGAATCCACGATCACCTTCACGCCGACCTGACCGACCGTGAGATCGTGGTCCAGACCAGTCTTCGGGAACCCGCTCTGTCCTCGGCGAGTCAGGCGGGATTGGTCAACAACCTCAATTTCGGTCTCTCGTGGGGGTTGTTCCCCCTGTTGTTCGCCACCGCGGACCTCACCGTTGCACAGATCGGCCTGCTGTTCGCCCTTTATCCAGGAGTGTGGGGCGCGGGACAATTGGTCACCGGAGCCCTTTCGGACCGGATCGGCCGGAAGCACCTGATCACCGCGGGAATGGCCACGCAGGCGGTCGCCCTGGCGGTCATCGCGCTGAGCGACGCATTCGCGGGCTGGGCGACCGGCACCGTACTGCTGGGTGCGGGCACCGCCATGGTCTATCCCACCCTGCTGGCCGTGATCGGCGACGTCGCCCATCCGGTCTGGCGAGGCCGGGCCGTCGGCGTCTACCGCGTCTGGCGCGATCTGGGCTACGCGGTCGGGGCAGTCCTCGGCGGGATCGTCGCCGACCTGATGGGTCTGCACGCCGCGGTCGGAGTCGCTGCGGCCGTCAGCGCAACCTCCGCGCTGATCGTCGCTCTCCGGATGTACGAAACACACCGGCCGATGGACGCTGCTCGGTAGCAGTCAGGGCGAGCCGGGCACGTCCGATGACGAGTCGGCAGAGATCTCGGGCCCCGAACCGGTGGACGCGGAGGCCGGGATACCGGCACGGTCGAGGGCTTCCTCGGTGAGGGAGCGCCCCATCGCGATCATCTCGGCCGCCTTGTGGAAGTCGAGGCTTCGGCACGCGGTGCGCGGGACCTCCACGAGGATGTCGGGCGGATAGGCCGCCAACTGGAACCGGGACAGCGCCGACTGCATGATGTCGAGCGACCGGTTCATCACCGCGACGCGTCCGAACTTCGGGACGAGCGCATCGTCGGCGTCGACGTCTCCGGTGTCCTCGGTGTCCTCCTCCGGCGGCTCGTCGTTCGCCGCACTGGTCGAGAACCGGTTGACCACCGACCGCACGATGTCGGTGTCGAGCATCTGGTTGGCGCTGCGCCGGAAACGTGCCTTCCATTCCTCGATGGGCCGTGCCTCGGAGCTGGCGTTCTCGGGTGATTGTGCCGAGCCCTGCTCCTCCCCGCCGAGGCTGACTCCGATCGTGAGGTCGGCGGGCATGCCGACCGTCGGTGCGATCGGTAGGGGCGAGAGTGTGCCGC
Organism: Rhodococcus sp. S3; assembly: GCF_058211795.1. Classification (NCBI taxonomy): domain Bacteria; kingdom Bacillati; phylum Actinomycetota; class Actinomycetes; order Mycobacteriales; family Nocardiaceae; genus Rhodococcus; species Rhodococcus sp. S3. The sequence continues at coordinate 897,328 of NZ_CM177074.1, forward strand.
CGTCGGTGAGGACGCGGCCGTTGAGTATCACCGGCGTGATGACGCCGGGTATCGCGATGGATGCCCGGATCGCCGCGTGGACGGGACCTCGCTGGAACCAGACGGCGCGACCTGCTGCGAGGTCGGTGGCGACTGCGGTGAACGGAATCGGGAGTTCCTCGATCACCGCATCGCCGAGGATCTCCCGCATCTTGGACAGGATCCGTTCGGCGCGGATCGCGCCGGGAGCCGAGACCGACAGGTCGAGAAGGCGCACCACATCCATCTGGGACAGTCCGGTGGCCCATTCGGTGTACGGGTCCATCGCACCTGCCGCGTAGACGCCACCGACCAGCGCGCCCATCGAAGCGCCTGAGACTCCGACAATTTCGAGCCCGCGTTCCTCGATCGCCCGGATGGCGCCGATATGGGCGTACCCGCGGGCACCACCACTGCCGAGGGCGAGTGCCACGCGTGTCCGTCCGGCCATGGGTCCGATGGTACGCAGCACCCTCGCCGATATCCGACGGGAACGCAGTCGTCGTGTCGCGCACGGCGCCGGAGTTCGGAAGAATGTTCGGCGGTCGCACTGCACACTGGAGCCCGTGGGTGGATGGACGACATCGCGCCCGTACCTATCAGCGAAGGAGCCGCATGCGTTTCGGACTGTTCGTTCCCCAGGGTTGGCGCCTGGACCTCGTCGGCATCGATCCCTCCGACCAGTGGCAGGTGATGCGCGACCTCGCGCTCCGTGCCGATCGCGGCCCGTGGGAGTCGATCTGGGTGTACGACCACTTCCACACCGTCCCTGTACCCACCGACGAGGCCACGCACGAGGCGTGGACTCTCGTGTCGGCCTTCGCCGCCGTCACCGACCGTGTGCGCATCGGCCAGATGTGCACCGCCATGGCCTACCGCAACCCCGCCTATCTCGCGAAGGTCGCGGCGACCGCCGACATCATCTCCGGTGGGCGCATCGAAATGGGGATCGGTGGCGGATGGTACGAGCAGGAATGGCGCGCATACGGTTACGGATTCCCGTCGGCGGGTGAGCGACTGCGTCGGCTCGACGAGGGCGTGCAGATCTTCCGCCAGGCGTGGACCACGGGCTCTGCGACGTTCTCGGGCAGGCACTACACCGTCGACGGCGCCATCGTCCGTCCGCTTCCGCTGCAGGACGGCGGTATTCCCCTGTGGATCGCCGGCGGCGGCGAGAAGGTGACCTTGAAGATCGCCGCGAAGTACGCGCAGTACACCAACTTCGACGGCACACCCGAAGGATTCGCGCGGAAGTCGGAGATCCTGCGCGAGCACTGCGCCGAGGTCGGCACCGACTTCGACACCATCGTGCGATCGGCCAACTACAACGTGGCGATCGGCCGCACCGAAGCCGAGGTGCAGGACCGGCTCGAGGCTCTGCGGGCCCGTCTCGAACCGATCGTCGGAGCGGAGAAGGCCGACGGGGCGCTCGACGCCTTCCGGGGGATGCCCGCCGTCGGAACTCCCGAGCAGATCGTCGAGAACCTCACGGCGCTGAAGAAGCAGGGGCTCGAGTACGCGATCTTCTACGTTCCCGAGGCTGCCTACGACACCTCGGGGCTGGAGCTGCTCGAGAAGGAAGTGCTTCCGCACCTCGCGTGATACCCGCGGCCCCGGGTACTACAGCGCTGAGGCCACAGCGCCCGAGGGCTACAGGGGCCAGCCGTCCACGTGGCCGGGTGGGTCGTCGGCGGACAGTCCGGCGACCCACACGTCCCTCGGCACGCCCCGCTGGAGCAGGCCGTTGCGGGCGATGCCCTCGTAGCGGAACCCGACCCGCCGTGCGACGGCGGCGGAGGCACGGTTGCCGACGAAGGCACGCCAGGCGACACGCGGAACGAATCCGACCATGCCGCACAGCACTCCGTCCGCGGCGGTGCGCACGGCCCAATCGGGCCGTCCCTGCGTCCACCCGGCCGGAACGACGTCCTCGACGAAGTGCAGCGCGTCGGCCCGGGTGTAGGGGGAGGGCACGGTGGTCCACCGGGCGATCAGAGGATCCCGGCACGCCTCGGTGATGGCGTCGACGTCGGCCGGACCCGGTGGCGAGAGCACCACCGCGCCGTCGGTCAGCGTGCGTACGTCCATGTCACCACACTTCTGTGTCACCGCAGTTCTGTGTCACCGCAGTTCGGGTGGAAGTTCCTTGCTCGCCAGTTCGAGGCGACGCTCGTCGGTGGCGTCGACCTGGTCCACCATCTTCAGCTTGTCCTTCAGCACACGCCACTCCACCTCGGGGATCTGCGCGACCGCGTCGGCGATGACCTTCTGATCGCGGGTGCCCCAGGCGATCGGCATGGGGCCGACCATCTGCCACACACCCGAGTCGTTGCGGGTCGTGCGGTCGGACAGGACGGCGGCGCACGGCACCCGCTCACCGATCGCGATCCGATGACCCGGCATCGCCTCCACGTTGCGGGTGACCAGGGCGAAGTGCCGGCCGGACGTCTCGGGCTTGGCGATGTCGACCAGCGCGAGCAGCGTCAGCCCGCGGGCACGCTCGGCGGCGACGACGGCCGGGACGAGCGGACTGTCGCGGTAGAGCTGTTCGATGGTTCCCACTTTGCGCGGGGCCCACAGTGCCACCCACACCGACGTCGCGGCCGCGACCGCCAGCACGGCGGCGACGATGTACGCCCAGGCATCACCGAGCAGGAACAGACCGACCGCGCCCGCGATGCACACCACCCCGACGAATATCGCCGACCACCGCAGACGACGGACATCCGCGAGGGTCTGGTTCACGGCCTTGGCATGGGGCAGGTCCACAGGGAAGTCGAAGCGGCGCACGCCACCAGCTTATGGGAGCCCTTCGGCCGACCACTGCCGGTCTCCGGCGGCGAGCCCGGCCGCGGCGGGCTCGAGCAGAATGCGCACAACGGCGCTATCGCGCGCAACGGTGACTCGGCGAGGGACCCGGCCACACACTCTGCTGTAGCAGAGATCACACAACCCTCACGGCTCTCGGGCCGGACCTCACACGAACCTCCGGTCGCGTCCGCGACCCGTGGCCGACGTGTGCCCGGACCGGCCCCGATCACGTCAGAAAGTGGGCACCGCCATGCTCGTCGTCCTCGGCTTCCTGATGGTCGCCACGTTCATGTACCTGATCATGTCGAAACGGGCCACCCCGGTCGTCGGCCTGATCCTCATCCCGGTCGCGTTCGGCCTGATCGCCGGAGCCGGCACCGACCTCGGCGACATGATCGTCGACGGTGTCGAAAGTCTCGCCCCCACAGCGGCACTGCTGTTCTTCGCGATCATCTTCTTCGGCATCATGATCGACGTCGGCCTGTTCGACCCGCTCGTGCGGCTCATCCTGCGCCTCGTGCGCGACGACCCGGCGCGACTGGTGATCGGAACCGCGGTGCTGGCGATGGTCGTCTCCCTCGACGGGGACGGGTCCACGACGTTCATCATCACCACCTCCGCGTTGCTGCCGCTCTACCTGAAACTGAAGGTCAGCCCCGTCGTCCTCACCGTCGTCGCGGGACTGGCGAACGCCACGATGAACATCATCCCGTGGGGCGGGCCGACGGTGCGCGCAGCCAGCGCGCTCGGGTTGTCCCCGTCCGACGTGTTCGTCCCGATGATCCCGTCGCTCGTCGTCGGACTCGTGGTCGTGCTGGGCTTCGCCGCCCACCTGGGATTCGTCGAACGTCGCCGCGTCGGGAAGCTGACGTGGAAGCCCGATCCGATGCCGCTCGGCGCCGGTCCGTCCGGCGTGGGTACGACGGTCGGCAAGGACACGGACGGAACCGACGGGGAGGTCGGGCAGCTGGCTGCCGGGCTCGACCCCGACCGTCCGACCCTGCGTCCGCGCCTGCTGCCCTTCAACGCGATCCTCACGGTCGCGTTGCTCGTCGTCCTCGTCCTCGACATCCTGCCGATCCCCGTGCTGTTCATGATCGCCGCGGGTATCGCGCTGGCCGTGAACTTCCCGCGCGTCGTCGACCAGTCCGCCGCGATCGCACGGCACTCCTCGAGCATCGTGTCGGTCGTCGCGATGGTGTTCGCCGCGGCCGTTCTGACCGGCGTGTTCCAGGGCACCGGGATGGTCGAGTCGATGGCGTTGTGGCTCACCGGCGTCGTCCCCGACTCGCTCGGCCCCTTCCTCGCCGTCATCACCGGTCTGCTCAGCATCCCGATGACCTTCTTCATGACCAACGACGCCTTCTACTTCGGGGTGCTGCCCGTGCTGGCGGAGACCGCAGCGCAGTACGGCATCGAACCGGTCGAGATGGCGCGTGCGTCGATCACCGGGCAGCCCGTCCACATGCAGAGCCCGCTGGTCCCGGCGATCCTGTTGCTGGTGACCCTCGCCGGGGTGCCGCTGGCCGACCACCACCGCAAGGTGTTGTGGCGCGCCGGAGTGGTCTCGGTCGTGATGCTCGTGGTCGGGGTGGTACTCGGGCAGATTCCGTTCGGGTGAGATCGGCCCCGGGCCACACTGGACGGATGGGACGAACGGGAGCGACGCCGTGAAACTTCGCACCCAGGTACTTCTGCTCCAGTCCGCGGTGGTGGCGGTGGCACTCGGCATCGGATTCACGGTGTTCGCCACCACCACCGAGGATCGAGTCACCGACGAACACGGTCAGCGGGCGCTCGCGATCGCACGGTCGGTGTCCGCGGACCCGGCCGTGCGGGACGAGGTCGCGCGCTATTCGGCCGCCGACGACGGGGTGGTCTCCCCGGACAACCCCGAACTCGCATCCGGTGCGGTGCAGCAGGCCGCCGAGGCAGTCCGCGCCGCCACCGGAGCGTTGTTCGTCGTGGTCACCGACGACCAGGGGCTCCGGCTCGCCCATCCCGATCCGGAGCAGCTCGGCCGGAGGGTGAGCACCGACCCCACCGAGGCACTCGCCGGACGTGAGGTCGTGACCAGCGAGTCGGGCACACTCGGTGATTCCGTGCGGGCCAAGGTTCCGGTGACCGACCCCGCCTCGGGCAGGGTGGTCGGGGAGGTGAGCGTCGGCATTGCCACCGACCGGGTGCGCGCCGAACTGCGCAGCGACCTCGCCGATGCCGCCCTGATCGCACTCGCGGCGCTCGGGTGCGGTGCTGCCGGGTCGTTGCTGCTCGCCAACCGCTGGAAGCGACTCACCCTGGGACTCGAACCCGAGCAGCTCACCGAGCTGGTCCGCGAACAGAAGGTCGTGCTGCACGGGATCTCCGACGGGGTGGTCGGCACCGATGCCCGCGGCATCGTCACCGTCGTCAACGCCGAGGCGCGTCGGCTGCTCGATCTCGACGACGGGATCGGTCGCAACGTCGACACGCTCGGGATCACTCCGCGGCTGTTCGACGTGCTGCGCGCCGCGGACGGCACCCCGGTGGCGGCGACCACCGGCGACCGGGTCGTCGTCGCCGTCTCGCGGCGCGTGGTGCGCGACGGCCGGGACCTCGGCACGGTGATGTCGGTGCGGGACCGGACCGACATCGAGACGCTCACGCGTGAACTCGACGCCGTCAAGGCGATGAGTACGGCGTTGCGGGCCCAGCGGCACGAGTTCGCGAACCGGCTCCACCTGCTCGACGGCCTGCTCCGTCAGGGGCATGCGGAGCAGGCGCTCGAGTACATCGAACAGATCCTCGGTTCGGGACCGCTCGGTGAGCAGCTCGAGGGCATCGACGCGATCACCGACCCGTATCTGCACGCCTTCCTCGTCGCGAAGGCCGCACATGCGCGCGAGCAGGGAGTCACGCTCGTGCTCGGCGAGAACACGTGGGTGCACGCCACCGTGCGGGCACCCGTCGATGTCACCACGGTGCTCGGCAACCTGCTCGACAACGCCATCGAGGCGGCACGCACGAGCGGGCGCACTCCGGCGGAGGTCGAGGTCGAACTGATGGAGGACGGTGCCGACCTGCACGTGAGTGTCGCGGACACCGGCGACGGCGTCGATCCCGAGCTGCCCGACGTCTTCGTCGAGGGCGCGACGACCCGGAACGATCCGACGGTGCCCGGCGGCCGCGGAATGGGGTTGGCACTGGCCCGGCGCATCGCACGACTGCACGGCGGCGACGTCGTGCTCGCTGACCGCGGCGGGCAGCGCACGCCGGAGAATCCGACCGGGGGTGCGGTCTTCCTGGCGACGCTACCCGGGATGCTCGACGAAAGGGATACGGGATGGGCGGAACGGATCTGAAGGTCCTCGTCGTCGACGACGACTTCCGCGTCGCCGAACTCCACGCCTCCGTGGTCGCGGGTGTGGCGGGATTCGAGGTCTGCGCGGTCGCCGGGAGCATCGCGGCGGCCCGGGACGCCGTTCGGTCCGGTCCCGTCGATCTCGCCCTCGTGGACGTGTACCTGCCGGACGGTTCCGGGATCGATCTGATCCGGAGCCTCGAATGCGACAGCTTCGTGCTCGGTGCCGCCGGTGAGGGCGCGACGGTGCGCGCGGCGCTCGCCGCCGGTGCCCTGGTGTACCTGGTCAAGCCGTTCGCGAGCACCGAACTGGCCCGACGCCTGGCGGCGTACGCGCAGTACCGCAGGGTGGTCGCCGGGGAGGAACTCACCCAGACCGAGATCGACACGGCGCTGGCCGCATTGCGGCCGGTGTTGCCGGCCGCCCGGCCGGCACCCTCGCGTTCGATGACCGAGGAACTCGTGATGCAGGCACTCCGGGAATCACCGGAACCGATGTCGGCGGGGGAGGTGGCCGTGACGATCGGGGTGTCGCGCGCGACCGCCCAGCGCTATCTCGCGGCCCTCGTCGCGAAGAAACGCCTGCGGATGCAGTTGCGGTACGGCACCACCGGTCGTCCCGAACAGGAATACCGGCCCCTGTGACGAGGGGGCCCCGTGATCAGCGGTTCCGGAGGATTCCGCGTCAGCCGATCTGCGGTCCGAGCAGGTCGTCGGCGTCGGTGATCCGGTACGCGTAACCCTGCTCGGCGAGGAACCGCTGGCGGTGCGCGGCGTACTCGGCGTCGAGCGTGTCGCGCGAGACCACGGAGTAGAAGTGGGCCTGCCCGCCGTCGTGCTTCGGACGCAGCAGACGTCCGAGACGCTGGGCCTCCTCCTGACGCGAACCGAAGGTGCCCGACACCTGGATCGCGACCGAGGCCTCCGGCAGGTCGATGGAGAAGTTCGCGACCTTCGACACGACGAGCACCTTCAACTCGCCCGACCGGAACCGGTCGAACAGCGCCTCGCGTTCCTTCGTCTTCGTCGAACCCTTGATCACCGGGGCGTCGAGCGCTTCACCGAGCTCGTCGAGCTGATCGATGTAGGCGCCGATGATCAGTGTCGGGGCGTCCTTGTGCTGCTCGAGGATCGACTCGACCACCGGAATCTTGGTGCGCGCGGTCGAGCACAGCTTGTACCGCTCCTCGGGCTCGGCCACCGCGTACGCCATGCGCTCGGCGTCGGTGAGGGTCACACGGACCTCCACACAGTCGGCCGGCGCGATCCAGCCCTGGGCCTCGATGTCCTTCCACGGCGCGTCGAACCTCTTCGGGCCGATGAGCGAGAAGACGTCGCCTTCGCGCCCGTCCTCACGCACGAGCGTCGCGGTGAGGCCGAGGCGGCGGCGGGACTGCAGATCGGCGGTCATCCGGAAGACCGGCGCCGGCAGCAGGTGCACCTCGTCGTAGATCATCAATCCCCAGTCGCGGGAGTCGAACAACTCGAGATTGCGGTATTCGCCCTTCGACTTGCGGGTGATCACCTGGTAGGTGGCGATGGTGACCGGACGGATCTCCTTCTTCTCACCCGAGTACTCGCCGATCTCGTCCTCGGTGAGGGAGGTGCGCGCAATCAACTCGCGCTTCCACTGGCGCCCGGCGACCGTGTTCGTCACGAGGATGAGCGTCGTCGCGCCGGCCTTCGCCATCGCGGCGGCACCGACCATCGTCTTGCCGGCACCGCACGGCAGCACCACGACACCCGAGCCGCCCGACCAGAACGAGTCGGCCGCCAGTTCCTGGTAGTCGCGCAGGTGCCAGGGGTTCGTCTCGAAGTCCAGCGAGATCGAATGGGCCTCGCCGTCGACGTACCCTGCGAGGTCCTCGGCCGGCCAGCCGATCTTCAGCAGCATCTGCTTGACGCGTCCGCGCTCGCTCGGATGCACGATCACGGTGTCGTCGTCGATACGGGCACCGAGCATCGGTGCGATCTTCTTGTTCCGCAGGACCTCGGCGAGCACCGCCCGATCGAAGCTGACCAGGGTCAGGCCGTGTGCGGGGTTCTTGACCAGCTGGAGGCGCCCGTAGCGGCCCATGGTGTCGACGATGTCGACGAGCAGCGCCTGCGGGACGGCGAACCGGGAATGCGAGACCAGTGCGTCGACGACCTGCTCGGCGTCGTGACCGGCGGCACGGGCGTTCCACAGTGCCAGCGGCGTCACCCGGTAGGTGTGGATGTGCTCGGGGGCGCGTTCGAGCTCGGCGAACGGTGCGATCGCCTGCCGCGCCTCGTTCGCCCGTTCGTGATCGACCTCGAGGAGCACGGTCTTGTCGGACTGGACGATGAGCGGTCCGTCGGCCACGAGTGCCTCCTGTGGATGGAAAGTAGAACTTTCCCATTCTCCAGGTTCGGGCCGTACCGCGCCACCACGACGGTGTACGGCCGTGCGTTCCCCCGTGGCGGGAACGCACGGCCGACCGGTTTCACGGCGTACTCACCGTGCGAGCGACTGCCGCACCTCCATCACGCACACCAGTGCCTCGGAGATACCGGACCGGTAGCCGGCGTCCTTCTCGGAGGCGGGAGGCCTCGAATCCAGTTCCGATTCGAGTCGTTCCTGGATCTTGTCCAGGGCATGCAGCGTCCGCTTCATTCCAGTACCGATTTCTCTTTCTCAGGCCGGCTGTTTCATCGCGCCGGCTCGCTCGTCGAGAACGAACACCCGTGCACGCGCCAATGCGGCACGATATCCGTGCCGCTGTGCGTCGGTGCCCGTTTCCCGACCGGACAATCCACTTATCTTCTCGTACAGCGCTTCGAGCGCCGCGATTTCGAGATCCATGGCCTGCAACCGGATTCAGCTCCGCTTCCGCTTACGGATGAACTCGCCGGCTTCGGCGGCCTTCTGCCGCTTCTCCTGGCGACGTTCCTTCAGGGACTTCGCAGGCTTCTTCGGATTCTTGCCCTTGTCGGCCATTGTCACTCCATCTTCGATGAACAACCACTCGACAGGACCACACCATACGTCATTTCCCAGGAAATGCCAGTCGCTCGAATTATTCTGTGCGCCATCCGAACACGGCGCCGAAATATCCCGCACTCCGGTTTCCGGAGTTGATTTCACCGTGCGTCGATCCCTGTCGGGAAGTTCCGCGCGGCCGATACCGTCACCGGCGATGCTGTGCGGACAGAGGATGTCCACAGCCCGGGCAGACGGGGGAGAGCGATGGGCCGGACCGTGATCGCAGGCCGCAGTGCCTCGCGTCGCGAGCACCGTGCGTGTCGCGTCGTCCACCGATCGCGGTTCCGCGGTTGTCCGCACTGTCGCTGTCGGCTCTACCGCGACCGCTGATTTCGGGATCGTTCCTCTCGGGGCCGGGCCCGCGCCCGGGTTCCCGTTCGTCCTCCGGTAGCGCGCGTCGGCGCATTCCGCGCGACGTCGCGCCCCTCACCTTCGCAAGGAGTTCTCATGACCGTGTCCTCACTCGTGCGCTCTCGAAGATCGCGCGCTCCGATCGTCGTCGCGGCCGCGCTGAGCGTCGTGCTCACCGGGTGCTCCGGCGGCTCGACCGGGGGATTGTCCGCCGACGCCGAACTCCCCGAGGAGATTCCACCGGGGACGTCGTTGAGCATCGCGGTCAAGCCCACTCGTATCCAGCTCGAGGCGACCGGCCGTATCGACGAGTTGCCGTTCACGGTGTCGGACTGGCCCGATGTCTCGGCCGGTCCCGACGTCATCCAGGCGTTCCGCGGCGACGCCGTCGATCTCGCGGCCAATGCCGCGATTCCTCCCATCCAGGCCCATACCACCGGGCTCGACGCCAGGATCGTCGCCGTACGCGAGAAGGATTCGCCGCAGTACTCGCTCGCGACGGCACCCGGTACCGACATCGATTCGCTGGACGACCCGCGCGGCAGGAGAATCGCGTTGTCGCCGGGGCAGGCTCAGGGTGTCGTCGTGCTCCGGACGCTGAAGTCGGCCGGAATCGGCCTCGACGAGGTGGAATTCGTCGAACTGCCGAGCACTCAGTTCCTCACGGCGCTCCAGGCGAAACAGGTCGACGTCGCACCGCTGGCGGAACCGACCCTCACGAAGTACCTGAACCAGTACGAAACCGAGGGTGCGCGAGGGGTGTTCACGCCCGAGGTCGACGCGCTGAGTGTTCTGTGGGCTCCGGTGTCCGTGCTCGAGGACCCCGCGAAGGTCGCAGCGATCAAGGAGTTCATCCCGCTGTGGGCGCAGGGCGACGTCTGGGCATGGGAGAACCGGGACGAGTGGATCCGGAAGTACTACGTCGAGAGCGAGGGGGTCTCGTACGAGGACGGCAGGCGGATCGTCGACACCGTCGGCCAGAAACCGGCATATCCCACCGACTGGGACTCCGCGATCGAATGGACGCAGGAGACCTCGGAACTGCTCGACGAGGCCGGATGGTTCGACGAGTTCGACGTCGAGCAGATCTTCGATCGCAGATTCGAAACGATTGCCGCGGAGTCGGTTCCGCAGGAGTACCGGAAGGGGTCGGATTCGTGACCAGCACACTGACACAACCGGTGGAGGTCGGCGCCCGCCCGACGGACCCCGTCGATCCGCCACCGACGGACGGGATCAGGCCGCTTCGGCGGCTCGGTCTCCGCAAGGCCGTCCCGTTCTCGCGCATGACCGGCGTGGTTCTGCTGCTCGCCGTGTGGGCGATCGGGTCGGGTGCCGGATGGATCGACGACCGCAAGCTCTCCGCTCCCTGGACCGTGGTGACCAGCGCGGTCGAGCTCGTCGCGGAAGGAACTCTGCAACAACATATCCTGGCATCGCTGAGCCGTGCCGTGCTGGGCTTCGTGATCGGATGCGTCATCGGTACCGCGCTCGCGCTCGCATCCGGTCTGACCCGCACCGGCGAAGCCCTGATCGACGGCCCTGTGCAGTTCAAGCGTGCGATCCCGACGCTGGGTCTCATCCCGCTGCTGATCCTGTGGCTCGGCATCGGCGAGACCTTCAAGATCACGGTGATCGCACTCGGGACGGTCGTGACCATCTACATCCAGACGCACAACGCCCTCACGGCGCTCGAGCAGCGCTACGTCGAACTCGCCGAGGTCCTCGGTCTCACGCGCGCACAGTTCGTGTGGAAGGTGGTGCTGCGAGGAGCGCTGCCCGGATTCTTCCTCGGTCTGCGCCTGGCGGTGACCGGTGCGTGGCTCACCCTGATCGTGGTCGAGAGCATCAACGCTGTGAGCGGCCTGGGCAAGATGATGTTCAACGCCCAGAACTACGGTCAGCCGGACGTCATCCTCGTCGGATTGCTCGTCTACGGCGTCTTCGGTCTGGCATCCGACGCCGGTCTCCGGTTGCTCGAGCGTCGGGCGCTCGCCTGGCGGAAGACGCTGGGCGGATGAGCGCCGTACGCATCCGCGGCCTGATCCGCGGCTTCGGCGACCGGAACGTCCTCGACGGACTCGACCTCGAGATCCCCGAAGGGCAGTTCGTCGCCCTGCTCGGCAGGAGCGGATCCGGGAAGTCCACCCTGCTGCGTGCGCTCGCCGGCCTCGACTACGACGTGGAGATCCGCGGCGGCGCACTCGCGGTACCGGAGAAGGTCTCCGTCGCCTTCCAGGACTCCCGTCTGCTGCCCTGGCTGCGCGTGCTCGACAACGTCACGCTCGGTCTCGACAGGCAGGGCAGGAGCAGCGGATCCGAGATGCTGGCCGAGGTCGGCCTGGCCGGGCGCGAGGACGCCTGGCCGCTCGAACTCTCGGGCGGGGAGCAACAGCGTGTCGCGCTGGCCCGAGCCCTGGTACGGGAGCCGCAGTTGCTGCTCGCCGACGAGCCGTTCGGCGCGCTCGACGCCATGACCGCATCAGGATGCACGGACTGCTCGACGACCTCGTCCGCGCGCACCGTCCCACCGTGCTGCTCGTGACCCACGACGTCGACGAGGCGATCGTGCTCGCCGACCGGATCGTCGTGCTGGACGAAGGACGCATCGCCGTCGACCGCCACGTGGATCTCGACAAACCCCGTTCCATCACGGATCCCGGTTTCCGGGACATCCGTGAAGACCTCCTCACCGCCCTCGGTGTCATCACACAACCGTGACGAAAGACCTTTCACGACAGGAGAAGACATGACCGATCGTCGATTGCGCCTCAACGCCTTCCTCATGCCCATCGGCCACCACGAAGCGGCCTGGCGTCTGCCGGAGAGCGACCCGAACGCGAATCTCGACATCCAGCACTACATCTCGCTCGCCCGCACCGCCGAGCGTGGCAGGTTCGACTCGGTGTTCCTCGCCGACAGCCCCGTACTGTTCGCGAATCCCGAGCGGCGTCCGAGCGGCAAGCTCGAACCCACGATCATCCTCACCGCGATCGCAACGGCCACCGAGCGGATCGGTCTCATCGGGACCGCGTCGACGACCTACAACGAGCCCTACAACCTCGCGCGGCGATTCGCCTCGCTGGACTTCGTCAGCGGGGGACGTGCCGGCTGGAACATCGTCACCACCGCCGGGGACGACGCCGCCCGCAATTTCGGTCTCGACGGCGTGCCGGCGCACAAGAGCCGCTACGCGCGGGCCGCCGAGTTCGTCGAGGTGTCGACCAAGCTGTGGGACAGCTGGGAGGACGACGCGATCGTCGCCGACAAGGAGGCGGCGATCCACGCCGACTCCGCGAAGGTCCACACCTTCGACCACGAGGGAGAGTTCTTCTCGGTGGCCGGGCCGCTCAACGTGCCGCGGTCGCCGCAGGGCTACCCGCTGCTCGTGCAGGCGGGCTCGTCGGAGAACGGCAAGGACTTCGCCGCACTGTACGCCGAGGCGATCTTCACCGCCCAGCCCACCTTCGAGGAGGGCAAGGCGTTCTACGACGACGTGAAGGATCGCGTGGGCAAGGTCGGCCGCGACCCGCGGCAGGTGCTGATCCTCCCGGGCATCGTGCCCGTCATCGGCGATACGGAGAAGGAGGCACGCGAACTCGACGCCGAACTGGCCCGGCTGATCTCGCCCGAGTACGCGCGCCACCAGCTCGCCGAACGGTTCGGGCTGCGGCCGGAGCAGCTTCCGCTCGACGAGCCGCTGCCGGAGAACCTGCCGTCCGAGGACGAGATCGAGGGAGCCAAGAGCCGGTACACACTCATCGTGCAGCTCGCGCGACGGGAGAACCTCACGGTGCGGCAGCTCATCGAACGCCTCGGCGGCGGTCGCGGCCACCGCACTTTCGCGGGCACGGCCGAGCAGGTGGCCGACACGATCGAGCACTGGTTCCACAGCGGCGCGGCCGACGGTTTCAACATCATGCCCGCGGTGCTGCCGTCGGGGCTCGAGAAGTTCGTCGACGGTGTGGTGCCGATCCTGCAGGAGCGCGGTCTGTTCCGCGCCGAGTACACCGAATCCACCCTGCGTGGGCACTATGGGCTCCCGCGGCCGGAGAACCAGTTCACCGTCGGCAGGGCGTTCGCGCGGTTCGCGACGCAGCGCTGAGCCTCTCCGCCCACGGGCCGGTGGTGGGCGGTTCCGCGCGATGCCTGATCGACCGCACCCGGGTCCGTCGTCAGTCGACCAGCGCCACCGACGTGACGCGGTGCAGCACGAAACTGCGCACCGAGCCGGTCGCCGGGTCGAAGGCCTGCACCTGCCCGCCGCCCACCGACACCGGGTCGACGATGCGGCGCGTCGCGACACCCTGGGCGTCGACGTAGCCGAGGGTGACGCTGCGCTTGCCGTGGACGGCGAGTTGCAGCAGCGCGAGCGTCGCCGCACCGCCGGATCGGCTGCCGTCACCGCGTGCCGAGGCCGTCGGTGTCGCGGCCTCCGCACGGTCGCCGGCGCGCAGCGTGCGCACGAGGGTGTCGAGTTGCTCGTCGCTCGGCGCGGTGGGTCCGGCATAGCGGGCCCGGGCACGCGGCATCGCAACACGGGCGCCCCGGGGCCGTAGATCCACGATCGCTCCCGAGGCGTCCTCCCCGGCGGGCGCGAAGCCCGCGGCGCGCAGCTCGGTGAGCACCTCGGCGAGAGGCGCCTGCGAGATCGCGACGGTCGGGGCGACCGCGCGCAGGGCGAGCGTGGCGGCGACCGGGGCGGACAGCACCTCGGTGAGCAAGGCCGGATCGTCGGCGCGGACGAAGGACGTCGCCACACCGGCCCGCAGGCGTCCGTGGCGACGCGCGACGTCGTCGATCAGGTAGGTGAGCGACTGCGGCACCGGTGTGCGCGAATGCGTCGCGAACAGTCCGTGCAGGTCGCTCGCGCCGAGACCGGCGTCGAGCGCGCGCCGGATACTGCTGTCGCCGATCCGGTAGACGGTCGCGGCACCGGCCGATTCGACATCGGCGACGAGCGCGATCCGCTCGCCGAGTTCGGGGACGAGCGGGCCGGGAGCGACGACCGTGAGGTCGGCCTGGACGAGCACGTAGTCGACGGGTTCGGGCAGCACCGCCGCCATCTCGGCCTCGGCGTCGCCGCCGTGCAGCAGCGCCTTGCCCGGCGACGCGAGCATGCCGTGCGCGACGAGACCGAGTGTCGTCGCCTCCCGCACGGTCTCCACGACACTCGTCGTGTCGAAACGACCCGCCCAGCGCGGACGACGCCACGCCGCAGCGGCACGCAGGTCGGCGACGTCCGTGCCCGCCGCCGGCACGTCGGAGAGGACGTCGAGCAGCAGCCGCCGGTCACGGGCGGCGGTGGGGGACTTCACCTCGTCGGACAGTGCGGCGACCGGCTTGTCGTTCTGGTCGCGGCGGCCGATCAGCCAGGGCCGGCGCGGCAGGTCGAGCCAGGCACCGGCGAGCACGGCCCAGCGGTAGGCGGGGGAGGACGTGAGCCACGCGTCGGTGGCGGTGGTCGGGGCCCAGTGATCGTCGTCCCCGGGTGTCGGCGGGTCGGGGAGGCCGCGCGCGATCAGACCGGCACCGGCAAGGACCTCGACGACGAGCGCCGTCTCCTCGTCGTCGAGTCCGACCGCCTTCCCGACGCGATGCAGTTCGCGGACGCCGAGCCCTCCGGCCTTGAGGACGGGAGCGGGTTGCGCCCCGAGAATGTCGAGAACGTCCTCGCAGTGCCGCAACAGTTCGAGGGCGGCACCGGCAGCGGTCGCGTTGACGTCGGCGGTCGAGCGGGTGGGTTTCGGTGCGCGCGGGGGAGCGAGCGCCGCCGGATCGAAGGGGGCGTCGTCGCGCAGCGCTTGGCCCACCCGGTGGGGGAGTTCGACGGTCTCGTCGTCGATACGGAAGAGCAGCCCGGCAGCGAGCAGCTTCTGCACGGGCCGGTCGGCGGGAGTGTCCGGCGCGGCGTCGCGGGTCCGGCCGATCGGGGACGTGCGCGACAGGGTGTCGAGGATGCTGCGCTGCTCGGGCGGGAGAGCCGCGAGGAGGTCGTCGAGTTCCTGCCGGGACGGTCCGGTGACGTCGCCGGTGCGTCCGACGCGCCACGGAACGGCGTCCACGGCGGCGGCAACGAGACGCAGCTCGTCGGTGGACCCCCACACGAGCAGCAGCGAGCGCAGGGTGGACAGGATCCGGTCGAGATTCCTCGCGCTGATGCGGCCGGAGACCTCGTCGAGCACGGCAGCGCGGGAGACGGGGGTGTCCACCGCTCCGAGACGGGCCAGGACCTCGACGATCCCGAAGGCGGCGGTGTCGAGTTCGTCGGCCGCACGGAAGACCGAGGCGCGTTGCTGCGCTCGGCTCGCGAGCACGTTCATGCTCGCCGGTGGCGGCACCACGAGATCGGGACGGGCACGCAGCGTGGCGGCCAGATCCGTGTCGCGTCGACCTGCCAGCCAGCGGGCGAGGGAGTCCGAGGCGGTGTCGGGAGCGGGCGTGGTCGGGGACATCCCCTCCAGATTAGAGACCTGCGGTAGCAGGCCCCGAACTCACCTGCCAAAATGAGCGCATGGCTACCTCTTCGAAAAAGCATTACGTCGACCACGGATGGCCCGAGCTGGCCGACGGTGAGCACGCTGTCACCGAACTGTCGTCCACGCGTTCCGGTCCGCTCTCCCCGTACGGTGAGGACACCGTGTTCCCGTTGCCGGTCGAGGACCTGCCCTACACGCATCCGAAGACGGTGATCAACCGCTGATCCGATCGCGGATCACCGAACAGGCTCTTCCGTACGACGCCCGGTCCCTTCGCGGGGCCGGGCGTCGTCGTGTGAGGGAGGAACGAGCTCGTCCGCATATGCGGAAGGGCCCCGCACCGTGATCGGTGCGGGGCCCTTCCTGGATGTTCGGGGTGTTACTGCGGGAGCACCGCGCGAACGGCGTCCAGGATGTTCGGGTCGAGCTCGACACCGGCGTCCTGGAGTGCGGTGACGCCCTGCTCGAAGCCGGCCAGGATGCCCTGGACCTCGGCGGGGAGAGCGGGGGTCTCCGGAAGCTGCGGGACAGCGTTCTGGATGGCGGGCGCCGGGGTCTCGGCGGGAGCGCTGGGGGCTGCGTCGACGGAGCGCTGCGTGGGCGCGCTCGACAGTCCGAGGCTCGACGAGCAGGAGGGCCATGCGCCCCAGCCCTGGCCGGCGAGGACACGCTCGGCGACGGCGATCTGCTGTTCGCGGCTGGCCTGGTGGGCCGTGGCAGCGTATTCCTGGCCGCCGTAGGCGTTCCAGGTGCTCGGCGAGAACTGCAGGCCACCGTGGTAGCCGTTGCCGGTGTTGATTCCCCAGTTGCCGCCGGACTCGCACTGTGCGAGGCGGTCCCAGTCGGAGTCGGGGGCGGCAGCGGCCGTGCCGCTGAACGCGACACCCGTGACGCCGAGGACTGCGCCCGTCAGCGCGAACTTCGCGACGGTACGACCGGTATTGGTGGGCTTGCGATGGCGTCCGCTCATGTCGGTTCCGTGTTCCTCTCCGTACGCACCTACGAGGTCAGCTGTCGGGTTCGGGCTGAAGAGGTTGCCCGGCCGTGTCGCTCCGTTGGGAGCGCCTTCGGCTTCACCCCGAGGACCGTCGCGGTTGCGTCGGCCCGGGCCTCCTGGACACCGTCCGGCTGTGGGCCGATCGGTTCCTGGGAGACCGGTGGGTCCCCCGTTTCCTGTCCCCTGTGGATCGTTCGTCGGGACTTCCGGAACCACGGGACAGGAATTTGGCGCGGCGGTTCCGGACCGGTCGAGCCAGGCGGTTCGACCGGACATGACGGTAACGGTTCCGAGGGCGAAGTGTCACCAATTGATAACGCGCCGATTCGCGTGGCGACAGACGTGCGTGGCGCAGACCAGGGAATAAAGTCCCAGGTAGTGGGGTTCGGGTACCCGAAAATCCGTTTCGAGTCCCGCCCGTTATCCGCTCGTTATGTGAGAAAGGTCACATGTAACTCGGGCGGGCATCCACAGGAACGATCTCCCGCCCCAAGGGCATCAGGGAGATCGGGATCATCTTCAGGTTCGCGACGGCGAGCGGGATACCGATGATCGTGACGGCCATGGCGATCGCGGTGGCGATGTGGCCGAGGGCCAACCAGATGCCGGCCACCAGGATCCAGATGACGTTGCCGATCAGCGACATGGCGCCGGCCGTCGGCTTGTCGACCGTCGTCTTGCCGAAGGGCCACAGCGCATAGATGCCGATCCGGAACGACGCGATGCCGAACGGGATGGTGATGATGAGGATGCAGCAGATCAGACCTGCCGCGAAGTAGCCGAGCGCGAGCCACAGCCCGCCGAAGATCAGCCAGATGATGTTGAGCAGGATCCTCATGTCCGGTCTCCGTTCCGAGCGCGCCGGCCCGAGCGCAGCGCGAAGGCGATGGCGAGGGCGAAGCCCAAAGGCCATGCGAGGGTCAACAGGTACAGCACGAGCCCGGGCTTGCCGTCGGTGAGCGCCGGAATGAGGAAGATGGCGACGACCGCCACCACACCGACGACGAAGCAGGCGATCGCGGCCTTCAGGAGGCCGTTACGCGGGGCGGCAGACGAATCCGAAGATGAAGTACCCACGTGACCACGGTAGTCGCCGCGGGGACGAACGGTGACGTCCGGGAGCGGGAAGACGATTCGGGGGCGGACCCACCTCTGCGGGTACACTGACAGGTGTCCACGCGTCCCGCTCGACCGAGTCGGGGCGCGTTGTTTTGCATGTTGAACGGTTGCCCCACTGTGGGGCACAGCTGTCGAGGAGCAGGTGAGCGCGGTGCCGACCGGCAAGGTGAAGTGGTACGACGTCGAGAAGGGCTTCGGCTTCCTGTCCCAGGACGAGGGTGAGGACGTCTACGTCCGTGCCTCGGCGCTCCCGGAGGGAGTGGGAGCGCTCAAGCCCGGCCAGCGCGTCGAGTTCGGTATGGCGGTGGGCCGCCGGGGTCCGCAGGCGCTGAAGGTCGAGCTCCTCGAGCAGCCCACGCTGCGGCAGGGTCGCCGCGAGGCTCCCGCCCAGCAGAAGCGCCGCGCGCCGGACGAGCTGCACGGCATGGTCGAGGACATGATCAAGCTGCTCGAAGCAGCGGTCCAGCCCGATCTGCGGCGCGGGCGTTACCCCGACCGCAAGACCGGGCAGCGCATCTCCGAGGTCATGCGGGCGATCGCGCGCGAGCTCGACCACTAGATGTAATCCTGGGACGAACCACGACGGGCCGCCCTCGCCATGTGCGAGGACGGCCCGTCGTCGTACGCGGGGCCGAAGCTCAGAACGTCTTGACGGCCCACACGGCGTGCGCGATCGGTTCACCGGCCTCGTCGACCACGGCCGACGGCAGCTGGATCTCCACTCCGAGCAGCTGCAGCTCCGGAGAGCTCTCCACGGTGAGGGTGCGGCGCGCACCGGCCTCGAACATCGCGCCGTCGATGTAGGTCTGCCCGGTCTGCGTGTCGCCGTAGACGGTGAGGATGCGCCACGGCGCGTCGGCGATCTCCGACGGAAGAGACAGCTGCAGCGGGTAACCGGCCGGCACGTCGAGCTGACCGATCGGGTTCTCCACGCAGTCCTCGAGATAGAGATTGCAGTGCTGCGCGGGGTCGACCGTCACGGTCTCTCCCCGTGCGTACGCGGTGATCGTGGGGAGCGTGGGCTCGGCCGAATCGACCAGTTTCCACACCGTGGCGGCGACTCCCGCTACCACGACCACCAGGGCTACCAGCAGCAGCGCGAGAGTCTTCTTCGTCCGGGCCTGCAACTCAACTGTTCCAATCTTCGGTGGGGGATCCACCGGCGCGCCTTCGCCCGGCAGCCGTCTCGGTGGAGACGCGTTCGGGTCGACGGCCGCCGAATCCCGGCAGCAATGTCCCCCCACGGTATGTCAGCACCGTCTGCGCGAATCCGAGAACCAGCACGACCGAGACCACAGCGAATCCGAGCCACAGCTCGGTCGGCAGCAGCACACCCATCGCCCCACCGAACACCCAACTGAGCTGGAGGACCGTCTCGGACCTGCCGAAACCGGACGCGATCGACTCCTCGGGAAGGTCCTGCTGGAGCGATGCGTCGAGCGAGACCTTGGCCAGCGCGCTGGCGCACGCCGCGACGAGCGCCGCGAGCGCGGCGGCCAGGACGTTGCCGGTCGCGGCGACGACGGCGGCCACGACGACGACCGCGGCGGTGCATCGCACGACGATCAGAGCGGGCCGTCCGAGCGCGAGTCGCGCCCCGGTGGCGTTGCCCGCGAAGTTGCCGACCGCAGCGGCGGCACCGACACCACCGAGCATCGCGGCCTGCATGAGCGGATCCTGCCCGGTGGTGTTCTTCGCGACGAACGCCATGAACAAGGTCAGGAAGCCGGTGAGGATGCGGATCGTGCCGTTGCCCCACAGCCCGGTCACCACCGCCCGTCCCAGCGGTTGCTTGCGTTTGCCGGACTTGGTGACGATCACCTCGGTCACGGTGTCGGCGTTCAGCACCTCGGTGCGCGCGTCGGAGCGGTGGTACGACAGCGTCGCCGGCACCTCGCCCTCGGTGACCTCGACCCAGGCAGGGATACGCATGCTCAGGTAGGCGCCGAATGCGGTGATCCCGGCGCACAGCCACAGCGCGCCCGACGAACCGAACGCCCACGCTGCGGCCGCCGCGATCGCGCCGGCGCCGATCGTGCCGCCGACCAGGCCGAAGACCGTCAACCGGGAGTTCACCCGCACCAGGTCGATCTCCGGTGGCAGGACTCTGGGTGTCACCGCGGATTTGAGCACCGCGAACGATTTGCTCAGCACCATCATGCCGAGGGCCGCCGGATACAACAGCCAGCTGTCGAAGTTGAACACCAGCACCACTGCGAGCACCGTGCGCAGCGCGAACGACGTCGCCAGAGCGACGCGACGACCGTGTTGCAACCTGTCGAGCAACGGCCCGATGAGCGGGGCGATGATCGCGAACGGCGCGATCGTGATGAGCAGATACAGCGCGACCTTCGTCCTGTCCTCACCGGTGGCCGCCGAGAAGAACAGGGTGTTCGCGAGCGCGACGGCGATGGCCGCGTCGGAGGCGAAGTTCGCCATCGTCGCGTAGGTGAGCGCGGTCAGGCCCGACTTGTCGGCGCCGTCGGCCGTGGCCGCTCGACGGAAGGTCGCGATGCCCTTCGAAGTGAGTTCGCGGCTGCGCAGGGCCGCGACCCGCGTCACCGTCAACTTCCGCGGCATGCGCGGGGCGCGCGGCGAGTCGGTCTCGGACGAGGACTCCGTCCGACCGGCGGCCGACGCACCCGGTGGCCGGCGCGGATGGTCGACGGGATGCAGGGGCGGCAGGGGAGTGCGACGGCCCGAGACGCGGCGCGGAGGCGGATAGTTGCTGTACCCCGGATGCTGCGAACCCGGGGCATGGCCGTCCGCTCCCTCGGGGGCGGGTCGCTCGTCCGGTTCGGTCACGTCTTCGATTCTTCCCCACGCGATAGCGGCTGTAACACAAGGGCGGCACGTGGCCCGAGTGACGCGTGTCGCGATCGGTATGCCACCCGGATCACTCCACGAAACGCACTTCGAACAGCGTCGGCCAGTACTTGCCCGTCACCAGGAACCGATCGGTCCCGGGGATCTGCGCGATGCCGTTGAGGACGTCCACATCGGCGTCCTCGGGCAGCCGATCGCGCAGCGGAGCCGCATCGACCCGGGCCTCCACGCGGCCCGACGCCGGATCGATCAGCACGATCTCGTCCGTCTGCCACACGTTCGCCCAGACCCTGCCGTCCTCGGTGCACTCGAGTTCGTTGAGCTCCGACACGGCACGCCCGTCCCGGTGCACGGTGACGCGCCCGAGTTCGTCGAAGGTGGCCGGGTCGCGGAAGATCAGCTCGGCCGAGCCGTCGCTCATCACCAGGCGGTCGGGTTGCGCGCACAGCCCCCAGCCCTCGCCGTCGTAGTCGACCCGGCGCTTCTCGAGGAGGGTGTCGCGATCGCGGACGACGGCCGTGCCGTCCTTCCAGGTCAGCTGCCACAGCTCGTCGCCGACCACGGTGATGCCCTCACCGAAGAAGTCGTCGAGGACGGGTTCGCGGGTGCGCTCGGTCTCGGCGAGGGCGACGGTGCCGCCGTCGAGGTCGACTTGCCGGGCCGATACCCACGATCGCCCGGCCCGGCCGGTGCCTTCGAGCAGTTCGCCCTCGTCGATCTCGAGGCCCTGGGTGAACGCTTCCGGATCGTGGAGGTGCGTGGCGACGACCTCCACACCGAGTTCGGTGGCGGGCGGACCGGGTTCGGCGACGAGATCGTCGCCGCATCCGGCGGTGGTGACGCAGACGACCGTCGCGACCGCGGCCGAGAGGAGAAGACGGGACACGCGCCCATCCTGCACCTCGCGTGTGAGCGGTGCGTGTACGACCTTCCGCGACCCGCAGGCGCCGGAGCAGACAGGTCAGGCAGAATGGGGGCCGTGAGTGTTGCCTCTGCTTCCACTTCCCGAGGAACGAACCCCGTGGTCGATCCGGCGGTGCGTTCCGTGCTCGCCGACGCCGTCGACCTCGCCCGGGCCGCACTCGACGAACTCGGGGACGGTGGAGTCGGCGCCTATCTGGGCGTGACGCGCGAGGACGAGTGCTCGGCCACCCATCGTTTCGCCTCGGAGTTGCCGGGCTACCGCGGGTGGCAGTGGGCCGTCGTCGTGGCCGCCGCCCCGGACTCGGATCGGGTGACGGTGAGCGAACTCGTGCTCCTGCCCGGTCCCGACGCGCTCGTCGCGCCCGAGTGGGTGCCGTGGAGCGAGCGGATCCGTCCCGGCGATCTGGGCCCCGGCGACCTGCTGGCTCCCGCTCCCGACGACGTGCGCCTGGTCCCCGGTTACATGCAGTCCGGCGACCCCGAGGTCGACGAGACCGCTCTCGAGATCGGGCTGGGTCGCAAGCAGGTCATGAGCCTGGAGGGTCGCCTCGAGGCAGCGCAGCGCTGGTTCGACGGAGAGTACGGCCCCGGCTCGGAGATGGCGAAGGCCGCTCCGTCCTCGTGCCGCCTGTGCGGTTTCTACCTTCCGCTCGCCGGATCGCTGCGCGCGGCCTTCGGCGTCTGCGGGAACGAGTTCGCCGCCGACGGTCACGTCGTGCATGCCGAGTACGGGTGCGGCGCGCATTCCGACACGACCCTGCCCACCGGCGCCGGTTCGCCGATCTACGAGGCGTTCGACGATTCGGCAGTGGAGGTCGTCGAGCTCGGGCCGGCCACCGAGTCCGCGCCGACCGATTCCGCGCCGACCGATTCCACCGCCGAGTCGTCCGAGCCGTCCCCGCCCGAGTCGGAACAGACCGACTGACGTGACCCGGCCGGACCCCGCGGATCCGTTCGGGACCGCGGCGTTACGCGAAGGGATCATCGCGGCCTGGTCGTCGTCGCCCACCCGTCTGCGCGAGGACGCGGCCACCGAGGCCGATCACGTCCGTGCGGGGTACCGCGACCGCGTCCTGACCGAGCTCGCCCAGAACGCCGCCGACGCCGCGGCACGTGCCGGTGTGCCGGGTGAGTTGCGGGTGTGGTTCGCCGAAGGCCGTCTCCACGTCGCGAACATCGGTGAGCCGCTCGACGAGGGCGGTGTCCACGCGCTGACCGCGCTGCGCTCGTCGAACAAGACCGGCGCGGGATCCACCGTGGGGCGGTTCGGTGTCGGCTTCACGGCGGTGCTGTCGGTCTCCGACGACATCGAGGTGCGTTCGCGCACCGGTTCGCTCCACTTCTCGGCCGACCGCACCCGCGCGGTGCTCGCCGAGCGGAACCTGCCCGAGCCGGAATCCGGTGTCCCGGCGCTGCGCCTCGTGTGGCCGACGGAGACACCGCCGGCGACCGGCAGCGACACCGAAGTCGTGCTCGTCCTACGCCCGGGAGTCGACGCGGTCGCGTTGCTCGACGCCTTCCGTTCCGAGGCCCACGACATCCTGCTCGAACTCCCGGGCCTGCACACCCTCGTCGTCGCAGACGACGAATTCACCCGTCACCGGCGCGAACTCGACAGCGGCCTATGGGAGGTGCGGATCGGCGATCGCACCTGGTGGGAGTTCACCGGAGCGTCGGCGCGATGGCTGGTGCCCGTCGTCGACGGGCGGATCGACCCGGTCCGCAACGACGTCCTGCGGGCCCCCACCCGCTCCGACGAGGAGCTGTCGCTCCCTGCGATCGTCGTCGCCGACGTCGCCATGCAACCCGACCGGCGGCGTGTGCTTCCCGGCGCCCATGTCGAGAACGTCGCCCGCGGATACGCGCGGTTCGTCGCGGCTCTGCCCGCCGAGCAGCGACTCGACCTGGTGCCCCTGCCGGGTTTCGCGCGCAGCGAGGTCGACGGACGGATCCGCGAGGCGATCCTCGACGAGCTGGCTGCCGGCGCGTGGCTTCCCGCCGCCGACGGCAGCGCCGATCTGGTGCCCGACCGGGCCGTCGCACTCCCCGGTCTCACCGACGAGCTCGCCGACGTCCTCGGCGAGGTCGTCCCGGGACTCGTGATCCCCGAGTTGTGCGGGCCGCGACATGCCTCCGCGCTGACCGCCGTCGGCGTGCATCGGCTCGGTCTCGCGCGACTGGCCGAACTGCTCTCCGGGCACGAACGCGATCCGAAGTGGTGGAACCGCCTGTACGAGGCGCTCACTCCGCTCGTTGTCGACGCGGTCGCAGCCGAGGAACTCGCGTCCCTTCCCGTTCCGCTGTCGGACGGCCGGACCGTGACCGGCCCGCGCACGGCCGTGCTCGCGACGCAACTGCAGGATCTCGGCCCGGTGTCGATGCCGTGGGTGCGTCTCGTCCATCCCGACGCCGCGCATCCGCTGCTCGCCCGGCTCGGAGCCGGCACCGTGACGGTCGAGGACCTGCTCGCCGACCCGGCGCTCGTCGCGGCCGTCGAGGACACCGATCCCGACGACATCGACCCGGACGGCGACTCCCCGGCCGGTGAGCTCGCCGACGTCGTGCTGCGGCTGGTGCCGCTCGTGTCGCCCACGGCCGTGCCCCGCGAACTCGGGGCGCTGCTGTTGCCCGACGCCCACGGCGACCTCGTCCCCGCCGACGAACTGCTGCTTCCCGGTGCACCGCTCGCAGACGTGCTGGTCGCGGACGCGCCCTTCGGCACCGTCGACCCGTCCGTCCCCGACCGGTACGGCGCCGACGCCCTGCGCGCGATCGGTGTGGGCTGGGGTTTCACGGTCCTGCGCGCGGAACTGCCGACCGGACCCGACCACGACCTGCCCGACGAGCACCTGTGGTGGGAGCGGCTCGACGACGATCCCGAGGTGCTCGTCGCCGTGCGCGACCTCGATCTCGTCGACGATCGCCGCTGGTCGCGGGCATTGACCCTGCTGGCCGCCGAACCTGCGACGGCCGAGGCGATCACCGACCCCGCCGGATACACGGCGTGGTACCTGCGTACCCGCGCGTCGCTCGACGGCCGGCCTCTGGGGCACTACCGATTCGCCGACGACACCCTCTTCGAGGGTCTGCTCGACCCCTGCACCCACCCCGACGCATCGGCCTTCCGCAGCGCCCTCGCCGGTACGCGGATCGACGACACCGATCTGGCACAAACACTGCTCGACCGGCTCGCGGACGACAGCAGGTCGCCGGGACCGGCCGCGATCGTCGCCGCCCACGACGCGCTCGCAGCGGCCTTCTCGTCGGGTGGTCTCGACCCGGAGTCGGTGACCCTGCCCGACGGGGTGCGCAGCCTGGTGGGTGTCGTCGTCGATGCAGCCGACGCTCTCGTGCCCGACCGTCCGTGGTTCGCGGCCGCGATCCCGCACGACCGGCTCGTCACCGGGGGCCGGGGAACCGCCCACGCGCTCGCGGACGTGCTCGACATCGCCGTGGCATCCGCGGTGATCGACGCCGAACCTGTCGAGCAGGGCCGGAGTTCGACGTGGGAGCGCGAACCGGCCGCGGTCCTGGCCGGGATCGTCGCGGGTGTGCCGCTTCCGCGCGGGGTGCTCGCGCTGCACGACCGACTCGTCGTCCGCTGCTCCGGAGCGCTGACCGGTGAGGTCGAGGTCCCGTGGTGGGTCGACGCGGCCGGCACCGTCCACAGCACACCGGCCGGTCTGGCGGCGGCACTCACCGCGTTCGCGGCTCCGGACGTGAGAACCGAACCGTGACGCTCGATGCCGCGGTGCTCGACTGGATGGTGTCGATCCGTGAGCCGGGGCTGACCACCGCCGTGACCGCACTCACCCACACGGGCGGGGGAGTCGCCACGACCCTGATCGCCGCGGTGACGACGCTGCTGCTGGTGCGGGCCGATCGTCTGTCCGACGCCGTCCTCGTCGCCGGAGCGGTCCTCACGGGCTGGCCGGTGATGGTCCTGCTCAAGAATCTGTTCGGCCGCGTCCGGCCACCGGAACCCGAACGGCTGCTGGCCCTGCACACCGAATCGTTCCCGTCCGGACATGCGATGACCAGCGCCGTTCTGGCCACGGTGCTCATCGCGGTCGTCGTGCGCACATGGCCGCGGGGCGATCGCCGCCGGACCGCCGCGACGATCGCGCTCGCCGCCTACACCGTCGTGATCGGGCTCTCCCGCGTCTACCTCGCGGCGCACTGGTTCACCGATGTCGTCGCGGGCTGGATCTTCGGGATCACATGGGCACTGCTGTGGGTGTGGTTGATCACTCGGGTGCGGATCCGTCGCTGACACCGCTGCGGGCGTGTCGCGGACGGCTGTGGGCGAGGGTCAGTCCAGCCCCACCTGGGCACCCCGGTCGCCGCGCCGGGCGGCCCGGCGCTGCAGCAGGAAGAGCGCAGTTCCCAGCAGCCCCACCACGATTCCCGCCACGCAGACCGGGAGCACATCGTCCCGGAGCTCGCCGCCCACCACCGCCACGACGACGGTCGCCACCACCCACAGACCGGTTCCCACGGCGAGCGCGGGGCGAGGGTCGGCGAGGCGTCGGATGCGGGCTGCGACGAGCTGGGCGGGTTCCACGGTTTGCAGATTAGTTCCTTCGCGCTGCAATAATCGGTTCCCGTTGCGACGCCCCGTACTCGACGAGCGGATTTGTGGACATGGCCGTAGGCACCGACTCCAAGCGAACGTCCTTTCTGGACACCTATTTCAAGATCACGGAACGCGGTTCCACCGTGTCCCGGGAGGTGCGTGGCGGCATCGTCACGTTCTTCGCGATGTCGTACATCGTGGTCCTCAACCCGCTGATCCTCGGTAGCTTCTCCGCCGACGACGCGAGCGCGAAGGTCGACGTGATGGGCAACATCCTGCCCATCAACCAGGTCGCCGCCGTCACCGCGCTGGTCGCCGGCTTCATGAGCATCGTCTTCGGTGTGGTCGCCAACTATCCGTTCGCCATCGCCGCCGGCCTCGGCATCAACAGCCTGCTCGCGGTGACCATCGCGCCGCAGGTCACCTGGCCCGAAGCGATGGGCCTGGTCGTCATCGACGGCATCATCATCGTCGTGCTGGCCCTGACCGGTTTCCGCACCGCGGTCTTCAACGCGATCCCGGCAGAACTCAAGGCCGCCATCGCCGCCGGTATCGGCGCCTTCATCGCCATGATCGGCCTCGTCGACGCCGGCTTCGTCCGCCGCATCCCCGACGCCGCCGGCACCACCGTGCCCGTCGGCCTGGGCATCGACGGATCGATCGCGTCGTGGCCGACCTTCGTCTTCGTCATCGGCGTGCTGCTGATGGGTGTGCTCGTCGCCCGCAAGGTGCGCGGCGGACTGCTGATCGGCATCGTCGCCACCACGATCCTGTCGATGATCATCGAGGCCATCGCCGACGTCGGCCCCTCGCTGGGCACCAACCCCAAGGGCTGGAACCTCAGCACCCCCGAGGCCCCCGACTCCTTCTTCGGCATCCCGAACCTGAGCCTCGTCGGCAACGTCGACCTGTTCGGCGCGTTCACCCGCATCGGCGTGATCGCCGCGACCCTGCTCGTGTTCACCCTCGTCCTTGCGAACTTCTTCGACGCCATGGGCACCATGACCGGCCTCGGCAAGGAAGCCGGCCTGGCCGACAAGAACGGCACCCTGCCCGGTATCGGCAAGGCCCTCGTCGTCGAGGGCACCGGCGCCATCGTCGGTGGCGGCGCCTCCGCCTCGTCGAACACGGTGTTCGTCGAATCGGCCTCGGGTATCGCGGAAGGAGCCCGCACCGGCCTGGCCAACGTGGTCACCGGCGTGCTGTTCCTGCTCGCGATGTTCCTGACCCCGCTGTACGAGGTGGTCCCCATCGAGGCGGCCTCCCCGGCACTCGTGGTCGTCGGCGCCCTGATGATCGGTCAGGTCCGCGACATCGACTTCACCAAGTTCGAGATCGCCCTGCCGGCCTTCCTGACCATCATGGTCATGCCGTTCACCTACTCGATCGCCAACGGCATCGGCGTCGGCTTCATCACCTGGGTGATCCTGCACGCCGCCAGCGGCAAGATCCGCACCATCCACCCGCTGATGTGGATCGTCGCAGTGCTGTTCGCCCTGTACTTCTCGGTCGATCCCCTCACGGAACTGCTCACCTAGACGGCCGACGCGTGTTTCGGGCGATGTGACGTATTCTGCACGCCATGATCTCGGATACACGCGCACTCGCCGGTGACCTCTCACTCGCCGTAGTGCGTCTGACGCGTCATTTGCGGGGGAGACGCAGCGATTCCCGAGTTTCCCTGACCCAGATCTCGGCGATGGCCACCCTCGCGCAGGAGGGTGCGATGACCCCGGGGGCACTGGCAGCGCGCGAACGCGTCCAACCACCCTCGATGACCAGGGTCATCGCGTCTCTGCACGAACTCGGTCTCGTCGAACGGACACCGCACCCGACCGACGGACGACAGATCATCGTGACGCTGTCCGACGCCGGGAGCGAGCTGCTCGCCGACGAGGCGCAGGCACGCGAAGCGTGGCTGACCGAACGGCTCGAGAAGCTCGATCCCGACTCGCTCGCCACGCTGCGCGACGCCGTCGGAATCCTCACGGCGCTCGTCGCTGAAGACGACTGACCGCCCCGCGGTCGATCACGACCGACCGCACCGCGGTGGTGACGACCGACCGCACCGCGGTGGTGACGCCCGACCGCACTGCGGTCGATGACGACCGACCCGGTGCGGGAGGACGTGGGGGCGCTGGGAGAATGACCCGGTGGTTCACGTCATCGACATCGACGATCCTTCCGACCCCCGGGTGGACGACTTCCGCGATCTCAACTCCGCGGACCGTCGGCCCGACCTTCCCGGCGGCAAGGGGTTGGTGATCGCGGAGGGTGTGCTGGTGGTCCAACGCATGCTCGACTCCCGGTTCGCGCCGACGAGCCTGCTCGGAGTGGGTCGGCGGCTGGACGAACTCGCCGACGACCTGCGCGACGTCGACGTGCCGTTCTACCGCACCGATGCGGCGACCATGGCGGAGGTCGTCGGCTTCCACCTCAACCGCGGGGTGCTCGCCGTCGCGCACCGGCCCGAACCGCTGTCGCTCGACGACGTCCTCGACAAGGCGAGCACGGTCGCAGTGCTCGAAGGGGTCAACGACCACGAGAACATCGGCTCGATGTTCCGCAACGCCGCCGGGCTCGGTGTCGACGGTGTGCTCTTCGGGAAGGGATGCGCCGACCCTCTGTACCGGCGTGCGGTGCGTGTGTCGATGGGGCACGTCCTCCGTGTCCCCTTCGCGCACGTCGACCGGTGGCCGTCCGACCTGGATCTGTTGCGCAGCAGTGGCTTCCAGCTGATCTCGCTCACCCCGGACCCGCAGGCGATCCCGCTCGCCGAAGCGATGACGGGGGAGAAGGTCGCGCTGCTCCTCGGTGCCGAGGGCCCGGGCCTGACCGACCATGCGATGCGGGCGACCGACGTGCGCGCCCGCATTCCCATGGCTCCCGGCACCGATTCGCTGAACGTGGCCACCGCTGCTGCGATGGCGTTCTACGAGCGGGTGCGGCTCCCGCGATGAGCCAGGCTCGCGGCCCCGCGCCCACCCCCTGGGCGACGGGGCTCACACTGACGGCATTCTCCTTCGTCGCCACCGTCATCACCGTCGTCGCCTGCGGGCAGGCGCTCGGACGGATCCATCCGGCCCTCGCCGTCGTCGTCAATGTCGTGACGGTCGCGGGAGTTGCGCCGACGGTGTGGTCGTGGCTCCGGGTGCAGGTACTGCGCTGGCTTGCCGCCGGTTTCGTGGCCGGTGTGCCGTTCGGCTGGCTCGCGCTGATCGTGTCCTGACCGTCCCTGCGGAGCATTCCTCCCGCGGCAGGCATTCCGCAGAACGTCTCCGAAGCGCACACTCGGAAATGTCGGGTGGGCCGAAAGGAGCATCATGTCCCACGGTGCGCATGCCGAACAAGAGCACATGACGATCGGTCAGGGTCTGGCAGCCGGGATGTCGGTGGGAGCCGCCATCATCCTGACCTTGATCGGCGCGCTGCAGATCCTCCAGGGGATCGCTGCGGTCGCCGGCGACGAGTTGCTCGTCGCCGGGCCGGAATACACGTTCGCGTT
Source organism: Rhodococcus sp. S3 (assembly GCF_058211795.1). NCBI lineage: Bacteria > Bacillati > Actinomycetota > Actinomycetes > Mycobacteriales > Nocardiaceae > Rhodococcus > Rhodococcus sp. S3. Next base: position 927,278 of record NZ_CM177074.1, read on the forward strand.
CGACCTCACGACGTGGGGATGGATCCACATCGTCATCGGGGTCGCGATGGCGGTGGTGGGAATCGCATTGATCGCCGGTGCGACCTGGGCGCGCGTGGTGGCGATCGTCATCGCCGCACTGTCGATCGTGGCGAATTTCCTGTGGCTACCGAACTATCCGGGCTGGGCGATCCTGATCATCGCGCTCGACGTGATGGTGATCTGGGCGATCTCGGCGTGGAACCCCCGAGCGATCTACTCCTGAACGACCCGGTCGTGCGCCGGGCGCACGATCAGCGAAAACAGGTGTCCTTCACTCGTGATGGGCGTATGGTTTATGCGTTCCTTCCGGACGGGAGGGACGGAGGTCGTCATGGCTTGTAGAGACACCCGCCGACGCCGGAGTCGGACAGATGCCACGATTCGATCCGGTGTCGACGAGCGGATGAGCCGTGACTGGTGGTGGTGCCGGCAGCGGCACGCCGCAGGGGAAACAGGATTCGAGATCTTCAATTTCCGGGCGGTTTCGCGGGCATCGTTCCGTCCCCCGGTCCGGCCGAGGAGGTTCGGCTATGGATTCATTCTGGGACTACGTGTGGTACACAGTCGTCGTATTCGCATTCGTGGCATACCTGATCGTCCTGTTCCAAATCATCGTCGACCTCTTCCGTGATCACTCCGTGTCCGGCTGGGTCAAAGCGGTGTGGGTCATCGGACTGGTGATCCTCCCGTACCTCACGGCACTGGTCTATCTGATCGCTCGGGGCCGCGGGATGGCACTGCGGGCGCAGCAGGCCCAAGCGGAGGCGAAGCAGGCCACCGACGAGTACATCCGGACCGTGGCGGTCGGGAAATCCCCGGCCCAGCAGATCGCCGACGCCAAGGCCCTGCTCGATTCGGGTGCGATCACACCCACGGAGTACGAACACCTCAAGGCGCAGGCGCTCGGCAACGTCACGACCGGACGCGACGGCGTGCCCATCGCGTGAACCATCGGTGCGGGGAGGGCATCGAAGAACGGTGCCCTCCCATGGTCGGCTCGTGCGATCGTCGTGTCGCGTCGGGGCAGCCGGCGGTTGAAAATGTAAGGGTGACAGCGTAACCCGCAGCACCCTTGTTCCTCCGAATCGGATCGTGACCGCTCCTCGCGAGGGTCGGTGCACGATCGATGTCTCCTTCGTACACGAGAGGATCGTCATGTCGCATGACGTACGTCCCGACAGAGACGGGATGAGTGTGAAACAGGGCATCGCCGCAGGCACCTCGATCGGGGCCGCGATCATCCTGGCAACGGTCGGCGTCGTCCAGCTCTTCCAGGGCATCGCTGCGGTGGCCGAGGACGAAGTGTTCGTCCGGGGCGTGGAATACACGTTCAAGTTCGACTTCACCACGTGGGGATGGATCCACATCGTCCTCGGTGTCGTGATGCTGGTCGCCGGTCTCGCGTTGATGAGCGGTGCCACCTGGGCCCGTGTCACGGCGATCGTCCTCGCGGCGTTGTCGATCATCGCGAACTTCCTGTGGTTGCCGTACTACCCGTGGTGGTCGATCCTGATCATCGCGCTGGACGCGGTCGTGATCTGGGCGATCTCGACCTGGAACCCGCGCCCCGACTACTACTGACGCGACCGTGCAGGAAGACGGCCGCAGCGTCCGGGGCGATCCGGTCGCGAACGTCGCGGCCGATGACCCCCGATCGCGGACACGACGGAAAGCGCTGCACCTCACACTTCCCGGGTGTTGGGGTGCAGTGCTTTTCGCGTGCCTGTCCTTCACGCCGTCGCTGCTCCCGCGCGGCGGTCTCCTGCAGGGGATGATCTGCGGGATCACCGCTGCGATCGGATACGGTCTCGGTGTGCTCGTCGCGTTCGTGTGGCGTGCGTTCGCCGACCGTCCTCCTCGACCTCCGAAGGCGACGTCGTGGTGGACCTTCGGTGTCTGCGCGGTGGTCCTCTTCGCGGTCTTCTTCGGTCTCGGTCAGTACTGGCAGCACGAGATCCGTACTCTGATGGGGGTTTCCGAGTACAACCTGGCGCTTGCGGTCCTCTCCCCGCTCGTCGCGGTCGTGATGTTCGCTGTGCTGCTGGCGATCGGACACGGTATCCGCGCTCTGTACTACTGGGCGGCACGGACACTCGACCGGTGGATCGGGCAGCGGGCCGCGAACGTCGTGGGGTGGGTTCTCGTCGCGGGACTCGTGTACGCGATCGTCTCCGGAGTGCTCCTCGCCGGCTTCATCGACGCCGCCAACGCGGCGTTCTCGGCGCGGGACACGAGAACCGAGGAAGGTGTGCAGCAACCGACGACTGCACTCCGCTCCGGTGGACCGGATTCGGTCGTTCCGTGGGATTCTCTCGGGTGGCAGGGTCGGATCTTCGTCGGGCAGGGCCCGACCACCGAGCAACTCGGCGAGTTCGCGGAAGGTCCTGCTCTGGAACCGATCCGGATCTACGCCGGCCTGGCATCGGCGGACGACACCGAGGATCGCGCGTCCCTCGCGGTCGAGGACCTCACCCGGGCAGGAGGATTCGAGCGGAGCAACCTGGTGGTGGTGACGACGACGGGGAGCGGCTGGGTGGACCCGGCCCTGGTGGACTCCGTCGAGTACCTCACCGGTGGCGACGTCGCGACGGTCGCGATCCAGTACTCCTATCTGCCCTCGTGGATCTCGTATCTCGTCGATCAGTCGAAGGCGCGGGAGGCCGGACGCGACCTGTTCGACGCGGTCTACGACGTCTGGTCGAAGCTTCCCCAGGACGCCCGCCCCCGACTGCTCGTGGCTGGGGAGAGCCTCGGTTCGTTCGGCGGGGAGACCGCCTTCAGCGGCGAGTACGACCTGCGCAATCGCACGTCGGGTACGGTCTTCGCCGGACCTCCGAATTTCAACGTCCTCTTCCGGGAGTTCAGCGATCGCAGGGAGGCCGGCAGCCCCGAGATCGAACCGGTCTTCCGGGACGGCCGCACGGTGCGGTTCACGAACGACCCGCAGGCGGAGATCCCGCCGGCGGACGAGCCGTGGGAGGGCAGCCGGGTGCTGTATCTGATGCACCCGTCGGATCCGATCGTCTGGTGGAGTCCGCGCCTGATCACGAGCGAGCCGGACTGGATCGGCGAAGCCCCCGGCCATGACGTGCTCGAGGACATGGTGTGGATCCCGTTCGTGACCTTCTGGCAGGTCACGGCCGATCTGCCCTTCTCCACGGGCGTCCCTGCCGGGCACGGCCACAAGTACAGCACCGAGTACGTCGACGCCTGGGCCGTCGTCCTGCAGTCCCCGGAGATCACGCCCGACGACATCGAAGAACTGAAATCCATTGTCGGAGCAGAGGAGTGACGAGTCCGACCGGGAGCGTCGCTCGACGGCACGTCAGTGCGCGGCGAGTCGCCGCCACCAGGAGGTCTTCGGTGCGGGGACGGAGATCTGTGGGACGGGGGTGCGCAGCGTGAAACTCCACGTCTCGATGTTCCGCGGGTCGAGCTCGTCGTCGCGACGGCCGACGTAGCGGAATCCGAGCCACGCCCCGTGGGCCTCCTCGACGAGCTTGCGTGGGTGGAAGGGCAGGGACTCCGGGGGAGGGGGCACGTTCGGCGGCCAGCGGAGCGGATGCTCACCCGCCCAGAACGGGCGCTCCCACACGAACGGGAGTCCCTGATCCTCGAAGAACTCGACGGTGTTCGCCCCGAAGCTGCGGCGCAGCGTGCCGCACTCCCACACGGCGAACGATCCCCACGCGCCGGCCGGATCGGAGGCCAGCAGGCACGTGCGTTCGGCGGCGGGCGTGCGCAACCACATCGCGGGTAGCTCCGAGGGGTGGCGCAGCGCGAACCGGGGGCTCGACACCACCGTCACACCGGGATAACTGCCGATCCGGAATTGTTCGACGCCGTCGTCCTCGCAGGCATCCCCGGCCTCGGCCAGCGGAACCCGGCCGCCGGGATCGACCTGGAGATCCGGGAACAGGCGCGACAGAAGTGCCTGGGCCGCATCGCGATCCGGGGAGAACTCGCGCAGGACCGCTGCGGGATCGGGTGCGTCGACGTACCAGAGCGTCGACACCGTCGCCGACATCGTCGACGACTTCCTCAGACGCGTCCGTTACTGCGCACACCGAGCAGCACGTCGTCCCACGAGGGGAGTGCCGGCTTGCCGCGCTTGTCCTTCGCGGGAGCCTGCGACGTGCGCGATGCGTCGGTGTCGTCGGGCACCGTGACGGCGACGGCGGTCTCCTCGTCGGCGACCGGCTCGGGGGCCGGTTCGTCGGCGGCGGGGGCCTCCAGCGCGATCGGGGCGTGCCGCTCGGCGTTCTCCGCCTCGGTGGAATCGTCGACGTCGCGCGCGGAGTAGACCGGGGTCAGGTAGCGCAGGGGGCGACCGCAGTCGGGATCGACGAGATCGGCGGCGATGTCGTCGAGCGCGGTGATCGTGCCGCCGTGAGCGTCGGGCTGGTACCGCCAGTGGGCGCGGTTCGTGGAACGACCCGCGTGCCACCGCAGCTGTGCGACCCAGAAGCCCTCGTCGTCGCGCCAGGCGTCCCACTCGGCCTCGTCGAGGCTGTGCCCGCGAGCGCGGAAGGCCTGCGTGACGATCTCGTGGAGGGTCTCGACGGCGGGACCGTCGGGGCGGACGGGATGGCCCTTCTTGGCCATGTCGGCCGCCCGGGACCGCTCGAGCAGGACGGGATAGGCGAACCGTTCGACCTTGGCGACCGGGATGCCGGCCTCGTCGGCCACCTGTTCGACCGAGGCGCCGCCGCGGATACGGGCCTGGATCTCGCGAGGACGGAGCTGGCTGGTCGTCTCGATCTGGATCTGGCCGAGACGGGCCAGATCGCCGCGAGCGGCCGCGCGCAGGGTGTCGTCGACGGGAATGCGGAACTTGTCCCCCGTCGTGGGATCGGCGAGCACCACATGCTTAGCATCGGGCTCGAGACCGACCACTCGAAGCTCTCGCACCTTGACCTCCTCGCGCCGATCGCGATTGACCCGCCCGACTGTAACCGACCTGGATATTTTTCGTGGCCGGACACGCCGCGCCACGCCGAGCGACATCGCAAGAAATCCGACGCGGCGCGTTATCGTCCAGGGTTCGCCGAAATGTCTCGATGCGAGGTCGAGACTATGACGACAGCGGGGCCGGATCCGACATCGGACCCGGCCCCGCTGTGCGGCGTGCTCAGAGCTGGGAGACGACCCAGTCGATGCTCTTGGTCAGCTGCGTGACGTCCTCGGGATCGATGGCCGGGAACATGCCGATACGCAGCTGGTTGCGGCCGAGCTTGCGGTACGGCTCGGTGTCGACGATGCCGTTGGCCCGCAGGATCTTCGCGACCTGCGCCGCATCGACGGAGTCGGCGAAGTCGACGGTGCCGACGACCTGCGAACGCAGCGACGGATCGGCGACGAACGGCGTCGCGTACTCGGAGGCCTCGGCCCACTCGTACAGGCGCGAGGACGAATCCTTCGTGCGCGCGACGGCCCAGTCGAGACCGCCGTTGCCATTGAGCCACTCGATCTGATTGGCGAACATCAGCAGGGTGGCCAGCGCCGGGGTGTTGTAGGTCTGGTCCTTGCTGCTGTTGTCGACGGCGATCGGCAGCGACAGGAACTCGGGGGTGAAGCGACCCGACTCCTTGATCTCGGCGACACGCTCGAGCGCGGCCGGGCTCATCAGCGCGATCCACAGGCCACCGTCGGCGGCGAAGCTCTTCTGCGGGGCGAAGTAGTACACGTCGACGTCGGAGATGTTCACCGGCAGGCCGCCGGCGCCCGAGGTCGCGTCGATCGCGATCAGAGCGTTGTCGGAACCGGCAGGACGCTGGACGGGAACCGCGACACCCGTCGAGGTCTCGTTGTGCGCCCAGCCGATGAGGTCGGCCGACGCGTCGGCGACGATCTCCGGAGCCGAGCCCGGCTCCGAACCCACGACGATCGGGTCGCCGATGAACGGGTTCTTCTTCGCGACCGTCGCGAACTTCGACGAGAACTCGCCGTAGGTGAAGTGCTGCGAACGCTCCCGGATCAGACCGAAGGCCGCGGCGTCCCAGAAGGCGGTGGTGCCACCGTTGCCGAGGACGACCTCGTAGCCCTCGGGCAGGGAGAACAGGTCGCGCAGACCCGAGCGGACACGGGCGACGACGTCCTTGACCGGCTTCTGCCGGTGGCTGGTGCCGAACACCGAAGCGCCGACGTCGACCAGCGACTGCAGCTGCTCGGGACGAACCTTGGACGGGCCGCAGCCGAAGCGGCCGTCTGCGGGCTTGAGGTCGGCGGGAATGATCGGTGACGCGTCTGCCATCGGAATGCGTGTCCTAAGAGTCGAGGGACATGGTGCACAGGTAGTCTAGACCGCCCCCTCGGAGCCCCCGCCGGGCGCTGGTCGGCCCGGCAGGGGAAGAGGCATCAGCGATGCGTGATCGAATCCCAGCCCGTGACCTCGGAGGCAGGGCGCGGATCGGGGCCGGTGTAGATCGCTGCGGGACGCACGAGCTTGCCCAGGCGCTTCTGTTCGAGGATGTGGGCGCACCAGCCTGCGGTCCGTCCGCAGGTGAACATCGCGGGCATCATCGCCGCGGGGACTTCCGCGAAATCGAGGATCACCGCGGCCCAGAACTCGACGTTGGTCTCGATCGCCCGGTCGGGACGACGCTCGCGCAGCTCGGCCAGGGCGGCCTGTTCGAGCGCGGCCGCCGCCTCGAAACGGGGAGCGTCGAGCCGCTGGGCGGTGCTGCGCAGCACCCGGGCGCGGGGGTCCTCGGCGCGGTAGACGCGGTGACCGAAGCCCATGAGCTTCTCCTTGCGGTCGAGGATGCCCTTGACCAGCCCGCGCGGATCGCCGGTGCGTTCGGTCTCCTCGATCATCGGCAGCACGCGGGCCGGGGCACCGCCGTGCAGCGGGCCGGACATCGCGCCGACCGCGCCGGAGAGCGAGGCGGCCGCGTCCGCGCCGGTCGAGGCGATGACCCGGGCGGTGAACGTCGAGGCGTTCATGCCGTGCTCGGCCGCCGACACCCAGTAGGCGTCGATCGCCTCGACGTGCTTGGGATCCGGGTCGCCCTTCCAGCGGACCATGAAGCGCTCGGTGACGGTGCTCGCCTCGTCGATGCGCTGCTGCGGCACGGCGGGCTGGTAGATGCCGCGGGCGGACTGGGCGACATAGGACAGGGCCATCACCGCGGCGCGGGCGAGATTGTCGCGGGCGGTCGCGTCGTCGATGTCGAGCAGCGGACGGAAGCCCCAGATGGGTGCGAGCATCGCGAGACCGGCTTGGACGTCGACGCGCACGTCGCCGGTGTGGATCGGGAGGGGGAACGGCTCGGCCGGGTGCAGGCCGCGACCGAACTCGCCGTCGACGAGCAGGGCCCACACGTCGCCGAAGGTGACGCCCTTCTCGACGAGCTCTTCGATGTCGACCCCGCGATAGCGCAGTGCGCCACCGTCCTTGTCGGGCTCGGCGATGTCGCTCGTGAAGGCGACCACGCCTTCGAGTCCTGCGACGAAATCCTCGGGAACTGACGCGCTCGCTGCCATGACGGTTGGGCTCTCCTCGTTCGAGCACGGCCCGGTCCGAGCCGCGCTGCCGGTGGAATGAGGTCACCGTCGGGTGTGATCGGCGCCCCACTCGGGTCGTCGTCAAAACTGTAGCTCCCGTGGTCCGAGCGTCGACGCCCGGATGCCGGGAGTACCGTCGTCGTTCGTGCCGTCCGATTTCCCGTTGCCGCGCCCCGAGGGTGACGACCTCGCGCGTATGCGTGTCGACTACAGCCCGGCCGGGCCGACCGACGAGTCCCCGGCCGACTGCGATCTCACCCCCGGCGATGTCGCCGAGGGCTGGCTTCCGCTGGTGCGCACGTGGTTTGCGAATGCGGTCGCCACCACGGTGCCCGAGCCGAATGCGATGGTGCTCGCGACCGTCGACGAGCACGGCCACCCCGCGACCCGCACCGTGCTGTGCAAGAAGATCGACGCCGACGGCCTGACCTTCTTCACCAACTTCGAGTCCGACAAGGGCCGTCATCTGGCCGGGCACCCCTACGCGTCGGCGACCTTCCTGTGGCTGCCGGTCTACCGGCAGGTGACCGTCCGCGGGCCGGTCGTGCGCGTGCCCGACGAGGAGACCCTGGCGTACTGGCGGACTCGGCCGCGCGGATCCCGCCTGGGCGCGTGGGCGTCGCAGCAGTCGCGTCCGGTGGCGGAGCGCGCCGATCTCGAGCACGCCCTCGTCGAGGCCGCCGAGCGCTACGAGGTCGACGACGACATCCCGGTACCGCCGTTCTGGGGCGGATTCCGCATCGTGCCCGAGTCGGTCGAGTTCTGGCAGGGCCGGCCCAACCGGTTGCACAACCGGATCCGGACCCGGCTGGTGGACGGTCGCTGGATCACCGAGCGTCTGCAACCGTGAGGCGTCTGCTCGCCGACACCACACCGCTGCGCAACAAGGACTACGCCCGGCTGTGGTGGGCCGGGATCGTCACCGTCATCGGTGCGCAGATGGCGGTCGTCGCCGTACCCCAGCAGATCTACGAGATCACCCGCAACTCCGCCTATGTGGGGCTGACCGGCGTGTTCGGGCTCGTGCCGCTCGTGGTGTTCGGCCTGTGGGGTGGAGCCCTGGCCGATGCGATGGACCGCCGGAAACTGCTGATCGTCACCTCCACCGGTCTCGGTCTCACGTCGCTGTTGTTGTGGGCGCAGGCCGCGATCGGATTGAACAACGTGTGGGTGCTGCTCTGTCTCTTCTCGGTGCAGCAGGCGTTCTTCGCCGTCAACCAGCCCACCCGTGCGGCGGTGATCCCGCGGCTGTTGCCGGTCGGGCAGATCGCGGCGGCCACCTCGCTGAACATGACGGTCGTGCAGTTCGGGGCGATCGCCGGTCCGTTGTTCGCCGGCGCTCTCATTCCCGTCGTGGGACTGTCCACTCTCTATCTGCTCGATGCGATCTTCCTGCTCGCCACGCTGTGGGCGGTGGTCCGGCTCCCGGCGATCCCGCCGCTCGGTGAGGTCACCAAGGCCGGACTGCGCGCGGTCTTCGACGGTTTCCGATATCTGTCGGGCCAGAAGATCCTGCTGGCGTCGTTCGTCGTCGACATCGTCGCCATGGTGTTCGGGATGCCGCGCGCCCTGTTCCCGCAGATCGCCCACGAGTCGTTCGGCGATCCGGCCCAGGGCGGCTTCGCCCTCGGTCTGCTGTTCGCGGCGATGTCGGTCGGCGCGGTGGTCGGCGGTGTCTTCTCCGGATGGCTGCCGCGGGTGCAGCGCCAGGGTCTCGCCGTGATCGTGTGCATCGTCCTGTGGGGCGTGGCGATGGTCGGTTTCGGCGCCGCGGTGTGGTGGGCCGAACCCGAGGGCAGCGGTCTGCTGCTGTGGGTCGCCCTGTTCTTCCTGGCGTTCGGCGGGGCGGTCGACATGGTGTCCGCGGCCTTCCGCTCGACGATGCTGCAGACCGTCGCCACCGACGAGATGCGCGGCCGGTTGCAGGGCGTGTTCATCGTCGTCGTCGCGGGCGGGCCGCGTATCGGCGACGTGCTCCACGGTGCCGCTGCAGCGGCTGCGGGCACGGCCGTCGCGGCTGCCGGGGGAGGCGTCCTCGTGATCGTCGGCACGCTCGTGTGCGTCGTCGCCTTCCCGGCCTTCGTGCGCTACCGGGTCTCACGCACACTCGGGTGACGGGCCTGCGGGGTCGTCCGGCAGGGGAGCCCGCAACTCCGTGACGGCGATGCGCGCGGCCTCACCGATCGCCGCGTCGACGACGGGCAGTACGGGATCCGCGCGGGCGGCGCGGGTGAACACCGCGACGGCGATCGGATACTCGCCGGGGAACTCGACGACCGCCACCTCGTTGCGGATGATGCCGATCGTGCCGGTCTTGCCCGCGATCGCGACCCCGCGATGCGGGAAGCCCGACGCGATGCGATGCGGCCAGACCTGCGCGCGCATCACCTGCTGCGCGAAGTCGGTGCTCTCGGGCGAGAGCACCGAGCCCGACCACACGGCTTCGAGCAGTCGGGTCATCTCCTGCGGGGTGGTCGCGCTCGTATAGGCCGGGTCGTACGCCGAGACGGTCCAGGCCGCGTCGATGTCGGTGAGCGCCCGGAACGCCTCGACGGTGGTGCGGGTGTCCGTCTCTTCGACGAGGCGTTGATAGACGTCCGCCGTGCCACCGATGATCCGGGTCCGTGTGAGTCCGAGGCGCGCGAGGAGTTCCTCGACGGCGGTCGTGCCGATCTCGCCGAGCAGCACGTCGGCTGCCGCGTTGTCGGACACCGTCATCATCGACGCGGCCACGTCGCGTCGGCTCATCGTCACCGGATCCCGGAAGCTCGCGATCCCCGTCGGTCCGGGGGTGCAGTCCGACGGCACGATCCGCAGCTGCCCGGATGCGTCGAGCCGGCCGGCGTCCACCTCTGCACAGAACGCGAGGAACAGCGGAAGCTTGTACACCGACGCGAGCACCACGCGTTCGTCCCCGCGCACCGACAGCATCGCCGCACGCGGATCCGAACATCGGCGGGCGTGCAGCCATCCCGTGCACCCCGCATCCGCGAAGACCGCCCGGATCCGGTCGACCGCCGTGTCTCGCCGATCCCCGCCGGTCATCGGACCCGTTCCTTGAACAGGACGCGGTCGAGGGCGTCGACGTGCGCACCGACGTCGGCGTCGGCGCGTCGCACGATGCGCACCCGCAGCGCCAGCGCGGACGGAGCCCAGTCCAGCCAGGCCACGCCGGGCACCGAGCCGGGCGGTGAGGTCGACACCCCGAAGTGGGTACCGGCGGCCACGGCGGCGAGTACCGCACGGTCGTCCACCGCCGGGGTGGTGTCGACATCGAGTCCGCGTTCGCGCAACAGATCCTGCACCGCGTCGAAGGCCGCCGGGTTCCCCGTCCGCGGCGCCGCGGCGAACGTCAGGTCGGAGAGCATCGGCAGACGGGGCCGGTCGGAACGGGCGCTGCGGTGGTCGGCCGGCACGACGAGCCATCGCCGGAGTTTGACCACCGGGCCGGCGTCGAGTCCTTCGGTCAGGGCCGGATGTTCGACGACGGCGAGATCGCACATGCCCGAGCGCACGGCGTCGACGAGTTCGACGGTGCTCGCGGATCGTGTCGAGACGGTCGCTTCACCGCGTCTGCTCAATGCGGTGACGCACAGGGTGACCAGGCGGTCGGGCAGTGCGCGGGTGGCGCCCCAGTGCAGGAGACCCCGGGCGCGAGCGACGCGTCCGGCCTCGGCGAGGAAACGGTCGGCGTCGTCGACGAGGAGACGAGCGCGGGGGAGCAGTTCGGCTCCGGCAGGAGTGAGGACCGCTCCCTGCCTGGTGCGATGCACGAGTTCGGAACCGAGATGCTGCTCGAGTTTCCGAAGTCCTTGTGACAGAGGAGGTTGCGTCATGTCGAGCGCCGCCGCGGCCCGCCCGAAGTGTCCTTCCTCCGCGACGGTGACGAAGAACCGGAGATGGCGGATCAGGTCCATGGCAGGGGATTCAATCAGCACCGGCGGACGATTCGTCGACCCGCTGTGTCGCGCGGCCGGATCCCGCTCGTCGTCCCGGCCGCCAACAGCGGCGATAGTTTTTCCGACTCGTGCGGACGGCAGGTGGGTATTGGCGGGCCGATTCCCGTCGGTGGTGTCCTGTCGGCATGACACCCACCGAATCCATTGTCCGGAACGGATTGTCGCGCAGGGGTTTTCTCCACTCCGCTCTCGCCCTGTCGTCCGTCACCGCCGCGGCGGCCTGTGGGTCGCAGGACGGTCCGGTCGACACGATCCCGTCGACGACGGCCGAGTCGGCCACCGATACCCGGCTGCTCGCCGCCGGTGTCGACGAGCGCCTGAAGGAGATCGAGGACCGCTATGCCGTGAGGCTCGGTGTGGTCGCGCAGTCGCCGGTGACCGGGCGCGTCCACACCCACCGGGCCGACGAGCGGTTCGCGATCTGTTCTCCGTTCAAGGTCTACGCCGCCGCCGCGATCCTGCGCCTCGAGGCCGAGGGAACCCTCCGGCTCGACGAGACCCTTCCGATCGACCCGGACGACATCGTCGTCAATTCGCCGGTGACCTCGGAACATCAGGGGCGCGTGCTGCCGCTCGACCGGCTGTGCGAGGCCGCGCTCACCCGCAGTGACAACACCGCCGGAAACCTGATGCTGCAACGGATCGGTGGGCCCGAGGCTGTCACCGCCTTCGCCCGTTCCGTCGGGGACGGGACCACCCGGCTCGACCGCTGGGAACCCGAACTCAACGAGGCGGCACGGGGCGACCAGCGTGACACCACCACCGCTGCCGGACTGTCCCGTGGCTTCGGCGAGGTGCTGCTCGGTTCGGGGCTGCCCGCTCCGCAACAGCGGACACTGCTCGGCTGGATGCGGGCGACCACCACTTCGGACACCCGGATCCGCGGGGGATTGCCGTCGGGATGGACGTCGGCGGACAAGACGGGCGGGGGCAATCACGGGACGGTGAACGACGCCGGGGTGGTGTGGTCGCCGGACGGGCAGCCGCTGTTGCTGGTGATCCTGTCGGACTCGACCACCGGTGACCCCGACGCTCCCCTCGAGGGCGGGCCCGTCGCGGAGACCACCGCCGCGCTGGTCGATGCGCTCTTCGCCGTGCCGTGAGTACAGTGGCCGGCGTGGGGCGCCGGATACGCGCAGATCCCCGCGTAACGACCTTGGTGAGACCCGGGTAGTATTGCCGCAGGTTGTCGGCGTGTGCCGGCCTTGCGGCGCAGTCGCGGAGGGTGCGGGCGAGCGTTCGGAACCCACATGGACGACATACCGATCGGGGACTTTCGGCGGACCCTGCCGCAGCGCATACCCCGCGCTACGGCTAGGTTCTACGTGAATGTCCGGAAGTTTCTCGTAGGTCTGAGCTTGAGAGGGATCCTTCGTGCCCGCTGAGAATGACACCAACCCCACCCTCAGCTACCCCGGTGGCGAACACACGATGCCGATCGCCAAGGCGACGGAAGGCAATGACGGTATCGAGCTGGGCAAGCTCCTCGCGGCGACCGGGTACACCACCCTCGACCCGGGTTTCGTCAACACCGCCTCCACGAAGTCGGCGATCACGTACATCGACGGCGAGAAGGGCATTCTGCGGTACCGCGGATACCCGATCGAGCAGCTCGCCGAGAAGTCGACGTTCATCGAGGTCAGCTACCTGCTGATCTACGGTGAGCTGCCGACCGCGGAGCAGCTCGAGGTCTTCACCGACAAGATCCGCCGCCACACCCTCCTGCACGAGGATCTCAAGCGGTTCTTCGACGGCTTCCCGCGCAACGCGCACCCGATGCCCGTCGTGTCGAGCGCGGTCAACGCCCTGTCGGCGTACTACCCCGACTCCCTCGATCCGGACGACTCCGAGCAGGTCGAGCTGTCGACGATCCGTCTGCTCGCCAAGCTGCCGACCATCGCGGCCTACGCCTACAAGAAGTCGGTCGGCCAGCCCTTCCTCTACCCCGACAACTCGCTGTCGCTGGTCGAGAATTTCCTGCGCATGACCTTCGGCTTCCCGGCCGAGCCCTACGAGATCGATCCCGAGATCGCTCAGGCGCTCGACATGCTGCTCATCCTGCACGCCGATCACGAGCAGAACTGCTCGACGTCGACGGTGCGCCTCGTCGGTTCCTCCGACGCCAACCTCTTCACGTCCATCTCGGGCGGCATCAACGCACTGTGGGGCCCGCTGCACGGCGGCGCCAACCAGGCCGTGCTCGAGATGCTCGACGGCATCCAGAAGTCCGACGGCGACGTCAAGGACTTCGTCCGCAAGGTCAAGAACAAGGAAGACGGCGTGAAGCTCATGGGCTTCGGGCACCGCGTCTACCGCAACTACGACCCGCGGGCCGCGATCGTCAAGAAGACCGCCGACCGCATCCTCAAGAAGCTCGGTGCGGGCGACGAACTGCTCGAGATCGCCATGAAGCTCGAAGAGGCCGCCCTCACGGACGACTACTTCATCGAGCGCAAGCTGTACCCGAACGTCGACTTCTACACGGGCCTGATCTACCGTGCGATGGGCTTCCCGGACCGCATGTTCACCGTGCTGTTCGCCCTGGGTCGCCTGCCCGGCTGGATCGCGCACTGGCGTGAGATGCACTCGGACCCGACCCTGAAGATCGGCCGTCCGCGTCAGATCTACACCGGTTACACCGAGCGCCCGTACACGTCCCTCGAGGAGCGCTGAACCTCGTAGCGACCGGAAAGATCGACCGAATCCCGACGAGGAGACACGCATGACAAAGCCCGAAATCGAGTTCCAGGAGGGCCCCGCCCCCACCCAGTTGGTCATCAAGGACCTGGTGGTCGGCGAAGGTGCCGAAGCGGAGCCCGGATCGAAGGTCGAAGTCCACTACGTCGGGGTCGAGTTCGATACCGGTGAAGAGTTCGACTCGTCGTGGAGCCGTGGTGAGTCCATCACCTTCCCGCTGTCCGGTCTGATCGCCGGTTGGCAGGAGGGCATCCCGGGCATGAAGGTCGGCGGCCGTCGCCAGCTGACCATCCCGCCGGAGCTCGCCTACGGTCCCGCCGGATCGGGCCACCGCCTGTCGGGCAAGACGCTGGTGTTCATCATCGACCTGCTCGCCGTGCAGGTGCCGCCGGAGGTTCCGACGGTCGAGCCGGCAACCGGCCCGGCGCCCGCCGATCTCGTCATCGAGGACATCACCATCGGTGACGGCGACGAAGCGCAGCCCGGCGGCGTGGTCGACGTGCACTACCACGGGGTCGAGTACGACACCAACGACGTGTTCGACTCGTCGTTCGCTCGTGGCGACTCCGTCCGCTTCCCGCTCGGACGCCTGATCCCGGGCTGGCAGGAAGGCATTCCGGGCATGCGCGTCGGTGGACGTCGCAAGCTCACGGTGCCCCCGCAGCTCGCGTACGGACCGGCCGGTTCCGGGCATCCGCTCGGAGGCAAGACGCTGGTCTTCGTGATCGATCTGCTCGGCGTCGGATAACCCGACCCGCAACGACATTCGAGGCCCGCAACACCGGTGAGACCGCCGGGGTTGCGGGCCTCGTCGTCGTTCGGTGCCCGGCCGGCTCAGTTGCGGGACGCCCCGAGCATCGACAACGCGAGGTCGACGTAGTTGCGGGCCAGATCGTCGACGCCCACACGGCCGGGCCGGTACCAGCGGGCGACGTCGATCCCCAGCGACAGGATCGCCAGGGCTGCGGTGGGTACGTCGCCGACCCGGAACGCGCCGCTGTCGACGCCCGAGGAGATGACCTCCCGGACCACGGCGTCGGTGCGTCTGCGGATCTCCGCGATCTCGCGGTAGTGCTCCTCCGAGAGCGCATGCAGTTCGTACTGCGCCACCCGGCAGGTGGTGTGGTGCACGGCGTGGATCCGCACGAAGCGATCGACGATGGCGCGGATCCGCTCGATCGGGTCGGTGGAACTCGAAGCGGCGCTCTCGACCTCCTCGAGGACGTGGAGGTGCCCGTTGCGGCCGGCCTCGAAGAGCACGGCCTCCTTGGACGGGAAGTGCACGTAGAGCGCCGCGGGACTCAATCCTGCGCCGACGGAGATGTCGCGGGTGGTGGTCGCGTGGTAGCCGCGGCGTGCGAAGGACTCCACCGCGGACGCGACCAGCCGACGTGCGACCTCGGATCCACCGCCTGGGAGCGCTGCGGCGAGAGAGGCGTCGGGGGTCTGCTCGGGTGTGTCGGTCACGGGGTCCGTCCTGCGGGTCGCGGAGAAGGCGTCGTTGACATCATGCACCGTCGTTGGTCTACTGAGTGAGCGCTTAGTTCGTTCCTGCTGAGTTCGTTCCTGCTGCGGCCGATATCCGAGTCGCCCGAAAGGATCCTCGATGCCCTCTCCCGTACTGTCCCGCCGCGACCTGGACTTCCTCCTGTACGACTGGCTCGACATCGAGTCCCTCACCGCGCGGAGTCGGTTCGCCGAGCACTCCCGGGAGACCTTCGACGCCGTGCTCGACCTGAGCGCCGACATCGCCACGAAGCACTTCGCGACCCACAACAAGAAGGGCGACGCCCAGGAACCCCGCATCGGCGAGGACGGTCGCGTCGAGATCATCCCCGAGGTCAAGGACGCGCTCGACCTGTTCTGCAAGGCGGGACTCCTCGCCGGCGGGTTCGACGAGGAGCACGGCGGCATGCAACTGCCGGTCACCGTGCAGCGCGCATCGATGGCATGGTTCCAGGCCGCGAACGCCGGCACCTCGGCCTATCCCTTCCTCACCGCCGCCAACGCGAGCCTGCTGGTCACCCACGGCAGCGACGAGCAGATCGAGACGTTCGTGCCGCCGATGCTCGAGGGCCGCTTCTTCGGCACCATGTGCCTGTCCGAACCGCAGGCCGGTTCGTCGCTCGCCGACATCACCACGAGGGCCGTGCCCGCCGCGGACGGCACCTACCGGCTGACCGGCACCAAGATGTGGATCTCCGGCGGCGACCACGAACTCACCGAGAACATCGTCCACCTCGTCCTCGCCAAGATCCCCGGCGGGCCGGACGGGGTGAAGGGCATCTCGCTGTTCATCGTCCCGAAGTTCCTCGTCGAGGCCGACGGCACGCTCGGCGAACGCAACGACGTCGCCCTCGTCGGCCTCAACCACAAGATGGGCAACCGCGGCACCACCAACACCCTGCTCAACTTCGGCGAGGGCGTCCACACCCCCGGCGGCGAGGCCGGGGCGGTCGGCTACCTGCTCGGTGAGCCGCACCAGGGCCTGTCGTACATGTTCCACATGATGAACGAGGCCCGGATCGGCGTCGGCTTCCTCGCCACCTCCCTCGGCTACGCCGGGTACCTGCAGTCGCTCGACTACGCCCGTACCCGCGCGCAGGGCCGGCCGCTCGGCGCGAAGGATCCGGCCTCGCCGCAGGTGCCGCTCGTCGAACACGCCGATGTGCGCCGAATGCTGTTGGCGCAGAAGTCCTATGTCGAAGGCGCGCTCGCGCTGGGACTGTACTGCTCGAAGCTCGTCGACGTGCAGCGCACCGCCGAGAGCGACGACGAACGGACCCGCGCCGGTCTGCTGCTGGACCTGCTCACCCCCATCGCGAAGTCCTGGCCGTCGCAGTGGTGCCTCGAGGCCAACAGCCTCGCCATCCAGGTGCTCGGCGGCTACGGCTACACCCGCGAGTTCGACGTCGAGCAGTTCTACCGCGACAACCGCCTCAATCCCATTCACGAAGGCACGCACGGTATCCAGGGTCTCGACCTGCTCGGCCGCAAGGTGATCATGCAGGGCGGTGCCGCTCTCGCGCTGCTCGGCGAAGCGGTGGGCGAGACGATCGCGCGGGCGACTCAGGCCGGGGGCGACGCCGCCGCCTACGCCCAGCAGCTGGGTGCGGCCGTCGCTCGCGTCGCGGAGACCACCGCGACACTGTGGTCCACCGGCGATCCCGCTGTGGCCCTCGCCAACTCGTCGGTCTACCTCGAAGCCGTCGGGCACGTCGTGGTGGCGTGGATGTGGCTCGAACAGCTCCTCGCCGTGGGCGACCGCGAGGGCGACTTCTTCGACGGGAAGCGCGCCGCCGCACGCTATTTCTTCCGTTTCGAATTGCCCAGGACCGGACCGCAGTTCGATCTGCTCGCAAGCCTCGACCGCACGACCCTCGACGTGTCACCGTCGGTTCTGTAGCGACACATTCCAGGTGACCGTCAACGACCCGCCGACCGGTAGCGCATGCCACCGGTCGGCGTGGTCGTCGAAGGTGTCGACGATCCGGTCGACCACCGGGGTGACATCGTGTGCGGACACATATGCCGGAAGGCTCTGCGCCAGACCGCGTCGCACCTCCCAGACGGGAACGGCGATGCGCGCCAATTCCTCCGACCTGATCATGTCGGCCTCCGCGCGCGGCGGCATCGCATGCTTCTTCGCCTTGCGGCGTCGGCCCGCGCGGGTGCGTTCCGCGTTGTCGGCGGGCCAGAACAGGCCGTTGTCGCCCGCGGCCAGCTGCCCGAAGACGCCGAGTTCGATCCCCGCCTCCTTCTCGACCAGCAGATGTACGAGGTCGTGGGGGAGATAGGGGTGACCGCCCGGGCCGTTGCGCGGAGCAAGCTCCGGACCGGTGTCGCGGTGCACCGCGATCTCGTACCCGATGCCGGGACCCTTCGTGAAGACGACGCGCATGCTCGTCACGTTAGGCCCCGCGGGCAGAGGATCGCATCCGATTTTCAGGCGGACGCGCGCTCGACGAGCAACGACAGGGCGTGACGCACCGTCTTCGCGAGCACATCCTGGGGGTCACCGTCGAAGCGCTGCTCCTCGCTGTGGGTGCCGTCCGGACCGGTCGTCGCGAAGCAGACCGTGCCCGGCGGGCGGCCGTCCTGCGGGTCCGGTCCACCGGCGCCGCTCACGGCGACGACGATGTCCGCGCCCAGGAGACGAGAGGTGCTCTCCGCCATCGTGCGGGCCGCGCTCTCGGATACGACCGGACCTTCAGGAACCTCGAGCAGGCCGTACTTGACCTCGCGCGAGTACGCGACGATGCCACCGCGGAACCAGTCGGAGCTGCCCTTCGCGGCACCCAGGCGGGCTGCGAGCGTGCCCGCGGTGAGCGACTCCGCGCAGCCGAGCGTCAGCTCCTTGTCGGAGGCGAGCTGAGCCAGCTGCTCGATCAACTCGTCGGAGGTGTCCGTCCCCTCCACCACGTCGTCATCGGCCATGCGTGTCTCCTTCCAGAGCATCGGGTCGCACCCAGCGGGTGAGCAGGGTGCCGTCGTCGTCGCACACGAGGTGCGCACGTCGCAGGGGTGTCAGAGCGGCCGTCGGCGAGTGCGCGATACGCGCGGCGTTGCCGGCGGCCAGGACCGGAGCCCAGGTCAGGCACAGTTCGTCGACGACGCCGTCCTCGATCATGCGGCCGAACAGATTCGGTCCGCCCTCGCACAGCACCCGGAACCATCCGGCCTCGCCGATCGCCGCGAGCAGAGAGGGCCCGTCGATCACCGCGTCGGCGATGACGCGGACGTCGCCTCCGGCGGCCTCGACCGCGCGCCGGGCGGCCTCGGGGGCCCGTGCGGTCGTCAAGACCACGGGCGGGATCGTCGTGTCCGTGAACAGCCGCAGGTCGGTCGGCAGGTCGCACGAGGCCGTCACCACTGCGATCGGCGGTATCGGAGCGAGTCCGGCCTCCTCGCGGCGCGCACGCAGGGCCTCGCCGGTCCGGGCGCCGCCGTAGTTCTCGGCCCGCACGGTGCCCGCGCCCACGAGGATCACGTCGGCGAGTTCGCGCAGCAGCCCGAAGACCTTCTTGTCGGCGGGCGAGCCGAGGGCGCCGGATCGTCCCTCGACCGCCACGGCTCCGTCGAGGGAGGACACGAAGTTGATCCGCATCCACGGCCGGGACAGGTCGTCGGGGTAGGCGTAGAGAGCGCGCAGCGCCGTGTCGTCCACGTGCTGCGCCGCATCGGTGCCGTCGAGTCGTCGCATGTCGCCGATCAGACCACTCCCGCCCGCCGGATGCACGTCACGCGCCGTGCCCGGCGTCGAGATCGCCCACGGACTTGAAGGTCATGAGGCGGTCCAGGTCGCCGCGGAGCTCACCGCGTTCGGGTTCGAGGAGGAAACCGCCGTGGTCACCGGTCGTGAACGTCTCGAGGATCCGGCCGACGAACCACGCGCGCGGACCGTCCAGCACTGGCAGGCCGTGGGGTCCCTCGCGCCGCGCGCAGCGGTCGAACTTGTCGATGTCGTCGCCGGTGTGCTCACCGAACAGCGCTGCCAGTTCGCGGTCGTCCGGGGTCAGGACGTGCACGGCGAGGTGTTTCGTCTTCGACGCCACCCGGTAGGTCCGGTTCTTGTTCGACAGCGCCACCAGGAAGCGGGCCGGATCGATCGCGGACTGGGTCGCGAAGCCGATCAGGCAACCGCTGCGTTCCTCACCGTCGAATGCGGTGACGATGAACATCGGGTAGTCGAGCTGCGAGGCGATGTCCGCGAAACCGTCGGCGGAACCTTCGAGTGAGGTGTCGGCCATGAGCCGAATCGTACGGCCGTGCCCCCGCCCCGGCGGGAGTTCGGTACACGTGCGCCTGTGAGTTTGGTCTACGCGTGAGGTGGGGTACCCGCCGCAGTATGGACGCCGAGCACAGAGGTGACGGATCGTCGGGTGCCACCCTCGCCCCCGACGACCCGCGCAAACCCGACTCACCGACCGATCTGTCCAAGCCGTCGTGGAAGTACGTGCTGCGCAGGACGATTCGGGAGTTCAGCCGGGATCAGTGCACCGATCTCGCCGCCGCGCTGACGTACTACGCCGTCCTGTCGCTGTTCCCCGCGCTGCTCGTCGTGGTCTCGTTGCTCGGCGTGTTCGGCCAGGGACAGACGACGGTCGACACCGTGCTCGGCATGGTCGAGGACCTCGGCCCGTCCTCCGCCGTCGACACCCTGCGAGGACCGATCGAACAGCTCGTGTCCGCACCGACAGCCGGATTCGCCCTGGTCGTCGGTATTCTCGGCGCGCTGTGGTCCGCATCGGGATATGTCGGCGCCTTCGGCCGCGCCATGAACCGGATCTACGAGATCGAAGAGGGCCGGCCCGTCTGGAAGCTGCGCCCGTTGATGCTGCTGATCACTGCTGTGGCCCTGGTGGCCGCCGGTGCGACCGCTCTGATGCTCGTGATCAGCGGTCCGGTCGCACGCACGATCGGCGACGTCATCGGTCTCGGCGACACCGCCGTGACGGTGTGGAACATCGTCAAGTGGCCCGTGATGCTCGCACTGGTGGTCATGGTCGTCGCGGTGCTGTACTACGCGACGCCCAACGTGTCCCAGCCGAAGTTCCGCTGGGTCAGTCTGGGATCGCTCATCGCGATCGTCGTGTGGATCGTGGCCTCGGTGGCATTCGCCTTCTACGTCTCGAATTTCGGCAGCTACAACAAGACCTACGGCTCACTCGCCGGCGCGGTGATCTTCCTGCTGTGGTTGTGGATCACCAATCTGGCCCTGTTGTTCGGCGCCGAGTTCGACGCCGAGATGGAGCGTGGCCG
The DNA here is from genome assembly GCF_058211795.1 of Rhodococcus sp. S3. Taxonomy (NCBI): domain Bacteria; kingdom Bacillati; phylum Actinomycetota; class Actinomycetes; order Mycobacteriales; family Nocardiaceae; genus Rhodococcus; species Rhodococcus sp. S3. The sequence continues at coordinate 948,223 of NZ_CM177074.1, forward strand.
TCAGCTGCAGGCCGGTATGCCTGCCGAGAAGACACTGCAACTGCCCGAACGTGATTCGCGCGCGAGCGAGAAGAACGCCGCCAAGCTGGAAGAACTCGTCGAGCAAGGGCGCAGGCTGCGTGAAGCCCACAGTACCGACAACCCCGACGGCTCCCCCGGAGAGGCGGCCGACCCCGTGGGCCCTACCGTGCCCACGACGGAAAGGAATCCGCGATGACGACACCCACCGGTAATGCACGCCCCGTGGCCGAACAACCGAAGAACCTGTCCACGGTAGAGCTCACCGAGCGACTCACCGAACAGGTCTCGACCCTGGTTCGGACCGAGGTCTCGCACGCGCTCGAGGAGGTCAAGTCCAAGGGCACCCGCATCGGTGTGGGCGTGGGGATCTCGGGTGCGGGAGCGATCCTGTTGTTCCTCGGTCTGGCGACGCTGATCGCGACGGCCGTGCTCGGCCTCGCCACCGCCGTCGAACCGTGGCTCGCGGCCCTCATCGTCGCGCTCGTGGTGCTCGCGGTCGGTGGCATCCTCGCCGCGGTCGGTGCCTCGAAGGCGAAGAACGCCGCACCGCCCGTGCCGGAACGCACGGTCGCCAGTGTCCGCGCCGACATCGACGCCGCGAAGGGAGCAACGAAGTGACCGCATCCGACAACGGTGGTCGTCCGGACGAGGTGGCCGACATCGAACGTCAACGGGCCGAACTCGCCGCGACCGTCGGCGAACTCACCGACAGACTCGACGTGCCCACCCGGGTCAAGCAGTCCGCGGCCGAACGGGCCCAGGAAGTCCGCAACCGGCCCGATCTGATCGCGGTGGCCGGCGGGGTCATCGCGGCCGTGCTCGTGCTGGTGCTTGTGAGGCGCAGACGGAAGAAGTGACGTAGGCGTACTCGAGCGGACGGATACTCGTGTTCTGCACCGAGTATCCGTCCGCTGCTGTGTGCAGGCTCAGCGGGGCGTGCCGTCAGCCGCCGAGCTGTTCCTTCAGCGCGTCGAGCACGGCCGGGTCCTCGATCGTCGACGGCACGGTGTACTCCTCGTGGTCGGCAATCTGCCGCATGGTCTTGCGGAGGATCTTGCCGGAGCGCGTCTTCGGCAGGGCCTGGACCACGGTCACGTCGCGGAAGGTCGCGACCGCACCGATCTGGTCGCGGACCATCGTGACGAGTTCCTGACGCAGGGTCTCGGGCTCGATCTCCACACCGGCCTTGAGCACCACGTAACCCGAGGGGCGCTGGCCCTTCAATTCGTCGCGGATGCCCACCACGGCGCATTCGGCGACAGCGGGATGCGAGGCCACCACGGCCTCCATGCTGCCGGTCGAGAGCCGGTGCCCGGCAACGTTGATCACGTCGTCGGACCGGCCGAGGACGAAGACGTAGCCGTCCTCGTCGACATAGCCCGAGTCGCCGGTGAGGTAGTAACCGGGGAAGGTGTCGAGGTACGACCGGCGGTACCGGTCGTCGTCCTGCCACAGGCCGGCCAGTGTGCCCGGCGGCAACGGCAGGCGGATGACGATGTTGCCCTCGGTGTTCGGATCGACGCGCTTGCCCTCTCCGTCGACGATCTCGACCCGGTAGCCCGGCACGGGGACAGTGGGGGAGCCGGCCTTGAGCGGCATCGCCTCGAGCCCGCGCAGATTCGCCGCGATCGCCCAGCCCGTCTCGGTCTGCCACCAGTGGTCGACCACCGGGCGGTCGAGCACCTTCGTCGCCCAGTGGTAGGTGTCGGGGTCGAGGCGCTCACCGGCGGCGAAGAGCGTCTGCAGCGAGTCGATGGGGTACTTCTTCAGTTCCTCGGCGTTCGGATCCGCCTTGCGCACAGCGCGAATCGCCGTGGGAGCGGTGAACAGTGCCTTGACGCCGTTCTCGGCGATGATCCGCCAGAACGCACCCGCATCGGGGGTGCCGACGGGCTTGCCCTCGTACATCACCGTCGTTGCTCCGACCAGCAACGGGCCGTAGACGATGTAGGAGTGGCCGACCACCCAGCCCACATCGGAGGCGGTCCACCACACGTCGCCCGGGTCGATGTCGTAGATGTTGCGCATCGACCACGTCAGGGCCACGGCGTGCCCACCGTTGTCGCGGACCACGCCCTTCGGCTTCCCGGTGGTGCCGGAGGTGTAGAGGATGTAGAGCGGGTCGGTCGCCGCGACCGTCACGGGCTCGGCAGGGGCGGCGTCGGCGCACAGTTCGTCCCAGTCGAACCACGCCGCCGAGGACGTCTGGTAGTCGGCCGCGGAGCCGGGGATCTGCTCGCGGTTCTTCACGATCACGGTGTGCGGCGGGGTCGGCGACAGGCCGATCGCCTGCTCGACGATCGGCAGGTACTCGATGGTGCGGCCGGGTTCGAGACCACCGGAAGCAGTGACGAGCACGACCGGCGTGGCGTCGTCGATGCGGGTCGCGAGTTCCTTCGCGGCGAACCCGCCGAACACCACCGAGTGCACCGCCCCGATGCGGGCGCAGGCGAGCATCGCGATGGCGGCCTCGGGGATCATCGGCATGTAGACGATGACGCGGTCGCCGGCGGCGACACCCTGGTCGCGCAGCACACCGGCGAACTTCGCGACCTCGTCGAGCAGTTCGGCGTAGGTGTAGGTGCGCTTGGCCGGGACCATCGCCGAATCCCAGATCAGGGCCGGGCGGTCGCCGTTGCCGGCGTCCACGTGCCGGTCGAGTGCGTTGACGCTGGTGTTCAGGGTGCCGTCCGGGAACCACTTGTACGACGATGCCGCCGAGTCGTCGAGAGCTCGCGTCGGCGCGCTCTCCCACTCGACCGCGCGGGCGGCCTCGAGCCAGAATCCCTCCGGATCCTCGGTGCTCCGACGGAACGCCTCCTCGTACGAGCCCATCGTTCGTGTCCTTCCTCGACGGCGGTTGTGGCCCGAACCACTCTATGTGACCTGCAAGGGGGTGGCTGCAGGTCTGCGCCGGACGGACACGACCAGGCGACGAACGGACGAAGTGCCTACCCTGAGCCGCATGACCTCGATCGCGGAAGACCTGCTGCTCCTGCTTCTGGACGACGAATCGGGAAAGCCTCTCGTCGACGGAGTGAAGTTGCCCCGCGTTCTCGCGGGTGCGGTGCTCCTCCAACTCGCCCTCGACGACGTGGTGGCGGTCGACACCGAGGGGGAGCAGGTGAAGAAGGGGCGGATCGCGATACGCACCGAGGCACGACCCGCCGATCCGATCCTTGCCGAGGCAGTCGAGCGTCTCGGCTCGGGCAGGCCGCTGAAGCCGACGTCGGCCATCGAAAAATTGCAGAAGGACCTGCAGGAGAAGCTTCTCGCGCGGGTCGTCGAGCAGGGCTGGGTCTCGGAGGAGCGCGGGAAGATCCTCGGGGTGTTCCCGACGAAGAAGTGGCCCGCGATCGATTCCACCCACGAGCAGCGCGTCCGCGACCTGATCCGCGCGGCGTTGATCGACGGCCTGACCCCGGAGCCACGCACCGCGGCGCTGATCGCGCTGCTGTCGGCGGCGGATGCGGCGCCGAAGGTGTTCCCGGACGCCGACAAGCGGGCAGTGAAGAAACGGGCGAAGGAGATCGCGCAGGCCGAGTGGGCGGCCGAGGCGGTGCGTGACGCCGTCGCGTCCGTCAACGCGGCCATGATGGCCGCCGCCGCGGCCGGCGGGGCTGTGGCGGGTTCGAGCTGATCCGGATCGCGCCGGGTCAGGAGTGCACGCCGAGCTTGCGGTACCGCTCGATCCGTCGCCGGTAGCGGTCCTCCGCGGGCTCGTCGGTGAGGATCGCGAGTTCGCGGGCGACCGCAGCACCGATCCGCTTGACGAACGAGACGGGTTCCTCGGTGGCATCGGGATGCTCGGGGACGATCGCGTCGACGACACCGTTGCGCAGCAGGTCGCGGGAGCGGATCCCCTGATCCTGCGCCATGGCCGGTGCGTGGGTGGTGTCGCGGTGCACGATCGCACTCGCGCCTTCGGGCGGGAGCGGGGCGAGCCAGCCGTGCTGCGCGCACAACACGCGGTCGGCGGGCAGAAGGGCGAGCGCGCCGCCTCCGGTTCCCTGACCGAGCAGCACCGACACCGTCGGGGTGGGCAGGGTGACGAGATCGGCGAGGCAGCGGGCGATCTCGGGTGCGAGCCCGCGTTCCTCTGCCTCCTTCGACAGCGACGCGCCGAGGGTGTCGATGACGAGCACGAGCGGCAGGCGCAGTTCGTCGGCGAGACGCATCGCGCGGCGGGCCTCGCGCAGTGCTCCCGGCCCCATCGTGCGTTCGGGTGACTGTCCCGCGCGGTCCTGGCCGAACATCACGCACGACACGCCCCGGAACCGGGCGAGGGAGAGCAGGACGGTGCGATCGGATTCGCCCTCACCGGTCCCGGACAAGGGGACCTGCGCGGAGGCGGCGTGACGCAGCAACTGCCGGATACCGGGCCGTTCGGGCCGTCGGCTGAGCATCACCGACTGCCAGGCCGGGATGTCGGGCACGTCGTCGACGGTGGTGATCGCCGGACTCGACGTCACCTCGGGCCGGTTGCCCTCGACGAGTACGCGCAGCAACCGGTGCACGACCTGCCGCACACCGCCGAGGGGCACGACCCCGTCGATCACGCCTTTGCGGTACAGGTTCTCCGCGGTCTGGACGTCCTCGGGGAAGTTCTCCTGGTAGAGCGCCTTGTAGACGCGCGGGCCGAGGAACCCGACGAGCGCGCCGGGTTCGGCGGCGGTGACGTGCCCGAGCGACCCCCACGACGCGAACACCCCACCGGTCGTCGGGTTGCGCAGGTACACGAGATAGCCGAGGTGGGCGGCCTTGTGTGCGGCGACGGCGGCGGCGATCTTCACCATCTGCACGAAGGCGAGGGTGCCCTCCTGCATGCGGGTGCCACCCGAGGTGGGCGACGCGAGCAGAGGTAGTCCCTCGGCGGTCGCACGCTCGACGGCAGTGACGATGCGCTCGGCGGCGGCGACACCGATCGAGCCTGCGAGGAAGGAGAATTCGCACACGATCAGAGCGACCCGGCGGCCGTGGACGGTGCCCGAACCGGTGAGCACGGATTCGTCGACCCCGGACTTCTCGGCGGCCCGCTCCAGATCGGCGAGGTACTTCTCGCCCGCCCCGACATCGATCGGCGGAACGTCCCAGGAGACGAAGCTTCCCGGGTCGAGCACCTTGTCGATGAACTCCTGCGCCGAGATCCTGCCACCGGCCACGTCGCCTCCACCTGTCCTCGTCCGTCGAGGTCAACCTATAACGGCGCGAACGAGGGGGAGGACATGTGCGTGTTCTTGCGACACACCGCACATATCCTCCCCCTCGTTGCGGGATCGGCTATCGGCCGAGCGCTTCCTTCCACGTGACCGTCCGGCCGATGCGCAGGATCGACCGCTGGTAGATGCGCGCGGCGATCACGCTGAGCACCGCGATGGCAGCGACCATCAGCGCGATGGTGCCGACGATCTGCACCGGCGTGGCCACCCCTGCCGCGATGCGCAGCGGCATGAGGATCGCCGAGAACGGCGGGATCCAGCTCAGCGTGGTGCTCCATCCCGCCTCGGGATCGTCGACCGACGAGAACGCCGCGAAGAACATCGCGAGGATCAGCATCACCAGCGGACCCGAGGTGGAGTTGACGTCCTCCTGCCGCGACACCATCGACCCCGCCGCCGCGTAGAGGACGGCGAAGAACGCGAAGCCGAGCACGAACCAGCCGAGGGTGCCGGCGAGCACGCCGAGGGCGGTACCGGTGATCGTGAGGGTGTCGGTGGCGAGCGCCGTGCCGACACCGACCACACCGTAGGCGGTGAGCTGCAGGAGCCCGACCGCGCCGATGCCGACGATCTTGCCCCACAACAACTGCAGCGGACGCAGCGTGGACAGCAGCAGTTCGACGACCCGCGAGGACTTCTCCTCGACGACACCCATCGCGACGTACATGCCGAACATCAGGATCTGCATGTACAGCAGGACCACGGCGATGATCGAGAGGATGATGCGTTGTCCCTGTTCGGGATCCGGCGGGTCGAGGGCCTCGACGGTCACGGTCGCCGCGGACACGTCGGCCGCGACCGCGGCGGGATCGACGCCACGGTCGGTCAGCGCGGCGACCTGGGCCTGCTGCACGACAGCGGCCTCGACGACCGCGCGGACGTCGGTGTCGAGTTCCGATTCGGTGATCGCCGTGACGGACGCTCCGTCGCCGGGGACGAGCGCGACGTCGAGATCACCGGAGGACACCTGCTCGCGGGCGGTGGCGGCGTCGGGAACGCCGGAGACCTCGAGCGGAGTGCCGACGGTCTCGCCGAGCGATTCGATCGTCGTCTGCAGCGCGGGTGCGCCCACCACTCCGACGGTGGGCCGGTCGTCGTCGCCGCCGGACAGGACCGAGGTGGCGACGATGCCGACGACGATCGCGACGAGGATGATCGCGTTGCTGATCAGGAAGCTCTTCTTCCGGACCTGCGTGACGAACTCGCGAGACGCGACGAGACCGACCGCGCGGGCGTTGCTCAACGGGGCGCTCATGCGGAAACCACCTCTCGGAACAGCTCGGTCAGGGACGGACGTCGGAGCGAGAACTCGTGGACCGGGCCGGTGGCCAGGGCCGCCTTGAGGATCAGCTGGTCGTCGGCGCCGGGGGTGACGGTGAGTACGGTGCGTTCGTCCTCGTACTCGGCGTGGGTGACGCCCGGCAGGCCGTGCGCCCAGCCTCGGGGTGCCTGCGGCGCGTGGACGACGAGGAGCGCGTCGCCCTTGGACCGCAGGTCGTCGACGGTGCCCACGGCGCGCATCCGGCCGGCGCCGATGATGCCCACGCGGTCGCACAGGCGCTGGACCAGGTCGAGCTGGTGGCTCGAGAACACCACCGGCACACCTTCTTTCGCCTTCTCGAGCAGGACGTCGCTCATGACGTCGACCGCCACCGGGTCGAGGCCGGAGAACGGCTCGTCGAGGACGAGGACCGTCGGGTCGTGCACGAGGGCCGCGGCGAGCTGTACGCGCTGCTGGTTGCCGAGCGACAGGGCGTCGACGGTGTCGCCGAGACGTTCGGCGATGCCGAGCCGCTCGGTCCACCGCTGCACCGCCTCCGACGCCTCCGACTTCGAAAGGCCGTGCAGCCGAGCGAGATAGGACAACTGCTTGCCGACCTTCATCTTCGGATACAGGCCGCGTTCCTCGGGCATGTACCCGATGTTGCGGCGCATCCCGAGGTCGACCGGCTTCCCGTCGATGCGGACCTCGCCGGAGTCGGCGGCCAGGACGCCGAGGGTGATCCGCATGGTGGTGGTCTTGCCGGCGCCGTTGCTGCCGACGAAACCGAACAACTCACCGGGGCGGACCTCGAAGCTCACGCCGTCGAGGGCGATCTTGTCGCCGTAGCGCTTCGAGAGATTGTCGATCGTCAGTGTCATAGCAGGTCCTCCGGATCGTCGTCGGGGCGGGTCCAGGCGAGCAGAACGGCGGGCAGGCAACCGCTGAACAGGATCGAGGCGAGTGCGAACCCACCCATCGAGTACGCGAGGGCCTGGTGGTCGAGGGAGTCGATCGAGGCGCCGAAGAGCAGGACGAAGATGGGGACCAGCAGAAGCGCCTGTGCCACCGACAATCCGATCGAACGAGCGCTGTTGCGTTCGGTGATCTCGCGTTCGTCGAGGGCGTGGCGGGGCGCGTCGGACTGTCTCCCCGACACGATCTGCAGGCAGGTCCACGCGGGAAGGAACGCGAGAACGACCGGCAGCCACACCAGGGAGACCATGATCGTGAAGTACGACGCGACGGCGGTGACGAACATAGCGCCGATGAGTGCGACCACTGTGCCGGCGAGGATGCGACGGCGATGTTGCGTGCGCCAGTTCGGTAGCCACCCGGAGGTGAGCTTCTCGTTCTCGAGGAACCGGCGGGTGCGGTAGTGCTCGTAACGGTCGATCAGTGAGGCGGTGGACACGTCAGGCCTCCTTTCGAGGCTTGTACAGCTCGGTCGACAACGGCGTGAACTCGGTACGGGAGAAGACGGCTTCGACCGGCAGTCCGAAGACATCGCAGATACGGAAGGCCAGATCGAGGCTCGGGTAGTGGTCGCCGCGTTCGAGCGCGCCGACGGTCTGCGGGTTCACATCGATGAGCGCGGCCAGTTGTGCGCGGCTCATGCCACGCTCCGCGCGCAGGACGCGGATGCGGTTGTAGATGGGGAGAGCTTCCCCACGGCGTACCGGACTCATGGAACAAAGTGTTGTGAAAACCCAACGCTTTGTCAATGGGAGAGGATGGATCGATATGTCGTAGTGTTGTCAGTCGTCGTCGGCGAAACCGCGGAGACGGTCGAGTTCGCGGCGTTCCTTCTTCGTCGGACGGCCCGCCCCGCGGTCGCGGCGGGGGAGCGCCGCGAGGATCTCCTTCGGCGGAGGCGGGGGACTGTGATCGATGTAGGCGGTCGCGGCGATCGGTGCACCCACGCGCTTGTTCACGAGCTGGGTGACCTCGACGATCTTCTCCGTACCGTGCGCGCGTACGCGGACCTCGGCGCCGATCGTCACCGGCGTCGACGGCTTGGCCGTCACACCGTCGACGCGGACGTGCCCGGCGCGGCACGCGCTCGCCGCGGCGGACCGGGTCTTGAACAACCGGACCGACCACGTCCAGCTGTCCACGCGCACGCTTCCACCCATCTACAGCAACTCCTCGCTCAACTTCCCGTCGTCGATCATCCATCGACGTGTCGTCCGTGTGGTCTCCAGCATGCGGCGATCGTGCGTGATCAGCAGCAGAGTGCCCTCGAAACTGTCGACGGCCTGCTCGAGCTGCTCGATCGCCGGCAGGTCCAGGTGGTTGGTGGGTTCGTCGAGCACCAGCAGATTGACGCCGCGTGCCTGCAGCAGCGCGAGCCCCGCGCGGGTGCGTTCACCCGGCGACAGCGACGACGCCGTCCGCAGCACGTGGTGACCCTTGAGAGCGAACTTCGCGAGCAGGGTCCGCACGTCGGCGTCCGGCCAGTCGGGCACGTTGCGCCCGAACGCCTCGACCAGCGGTTCGTCCCCCTCGAACAGGCTGCGGGCCTGATCGATCTCACCGACGAGCACACCCGAGCCCAGCGACGCGCGACCGGAATCCGGCTCGATCGTGCCGAGCAGCAACCGCAGCAGAGTGGACTTCCCGGCGCCGTTCGGGCCGGTGACGACGATGCGGTCGCCCCACTCGACCTGCGTGGTGATCGGCCCGAGGACGAAGTCGCCCCGCTGGACGACGGCCTCGCCGAGGGTCGCGACCACCGTGCCGCTGCGTGGGGCGGCGGCGATGCACATGCGCAGTTCCCATTCCTTGCGCGGCTCCTCGACGACGTCGAGCCGCTCGATGCGCCGCTGCGTCTGACGCGCCTTCGCCGCCTGCTTCTCGGTGGCCTCCGCGCGGTGCTTGCGTCCGATCTTGTCGTTGTCCTTGGACTTGCGGCGCGCGTTGCGGACGCCGTGTTCGAGCCAGTTGCGTTGCATCCGGGCGCGTTCCTCGAGCTGCGACTTGGTGTCGGCGAACTCCTCGTACTGTTCGCGCGCGTGTCGGCGCGCCACCTCGCGCTCGACGAGATACGCCTCGTACCCGCCCTCGTAGACCGAGATCTGCTGCTGCACGGGATCGAGTTCGACGATGCCCGTCACCGTGCGCGCGAGGAATTCGCGGTCGTGGCTGACGACCACCAATGCCGTGCGCGTCTCGTCGACGAACCGTTCGAGTCGTTCGAGGCCGGCCAGATCCAGGTCGTTCGTCGGTTCGTCGAGCAGGAGCACGTCGTAGCGCGAGAGCAGCAGTGCCGCCAACCCGGCGCGGGCGGCCTGACCACCGGAGAGCGACGTCATCGGAGCGTCGAGGCCGACGTCGAGACCGAGGTCGTCGACCACCTTCTCGGCGCGCTCGGCCAGGTCGGCGCCGCCGAGCGCCAGCCACCGTTCGAGGGCAGGGGTGTAGTCGTCCTCGCCGGAGTCGCCGAGCCGCTCGGCGGCGTCGTTCATGACGCGTTCGGCCTCGGCGACACCGGTGCGCCGGGAGAGGAAACCGAGGATCGTCTCGCCCGGCACCCGTTCGGGTTCCTGGGCGAGATAGCCGATGGTGGCGTCGGGCGGGCTGAGGACCACCGAGCCGGTGACATCGGCGTCACCGATCCCTGCGAGGGTCGTGAGCAGCGTCGATTTCCCGGCGCCGTTGGCCCCCACGAGGCCGATCACATCGCCGGGTGCGACGGTGAGATCGAGTCCGTCGAACAGGACACGTTCCCCGCGGGAGGCCGACAGGCCGTCGATACGAAGTGTTGCGCTCACGCTCCGAGTATCCCGGTCGAGGCGGAGCCGGGTTCCGGCGCGGGTCCTCCGTGCCACGGAACCACTCGTCAGCTCCGGCACTCGGCGGGGACGATCTCCTCGTCCTGCCCGTCCACCGGGACGAGATCGAGCGGATTGTCGATCTCGTCGCACGGCGTCCGGGCCGCGACGATCACGATCACGGCAGCGACGGCCGGCACGATCCCCGCCACCGCGAAGGTCGGCGCGAGCCCGACCGTGAGGGCCAGCGGCCCGGCCACGGCCATCGACAGCGGCATGAACACGATCGAGACGAAGAAGTCGAGACTCGACACCCGGCCCAGCAGATGCGCAGGCACCCGCCGTTGCAGCAGGGTCCCCCACACGACGGATCCGGCATTGAACAGCGCGCCGACGACGAACACCGCGGCGATCATGATCGGTACCGACCCGGAGACCCCGATGACGGCGAGGGGGACGCAGCCCAGCCCCCACATCAGAAGCGGGACGGTGAGATAGCGCCTCGGCAGCCGCAGCGACGCCACGAGCATCGACCCGACTGCCCCACCGACACCGAAACCGGCCATCACCATCGCGTGCTGCAACGGCCCGCCCCCGGTCGCCTCGCGGATCGCGAACGGGATCAGCACCTCGATCGGTCCCAGCACGCAGAAGACCGCGACGGACCCGAACAGGAGCGTTCCGAGCAACCACCGCGTGCGCACGGTGAACCGCACACCCTCCGCGAGATCGTCGAGCACGGAACGGAATCCGCTCGACCCTCCGGTCCGCGTGTCGTCGCAGCGGACCACGGTCGGGTGCATCGCGAGGATGCACAATGCCCCGACCACCTCGAGGAGCGCGACGGTGCACATGGCGACGGCGGGGGACGAGGCCGCCACGACGGCGCTCGCCGCCGCCGGACCAGCCGCCTGCACGAGCGTCGGCCGGAGCACACCCTCGACACCGTTGGCGGCGAGCAGGTCCTGCGGCGGGACGATGGACGGCAACAGTGCCGAATAGGCCGGGAACTGGACACCGTTGGCGAGTCCGAGTGCGAAGCCCACGACGGTGAGATGCCAGAAGGCGATCGACCCGTTCACGGCGAGCGCAGCCGTCACCGCGACCAGCACCGCCCGGGCGATGTACGTCGCGAGGAGCAGGGTGCGCTGCGGGATCCGATCGGCGAGCACACCCCCGAGAAGTGCGACGAGGAGCATGCCCACGGCAGGCCCCACTGCGACCGAGGACAGTTCGGCCGGACCGCCACCCATCTCGACGACCTGCCACACCACCGCGATGAGCCAGGTGCCCACGGACAGCAGTCCCGCGGCGAGCGCCAGGATCAGCAGGCGGTACTGCGGATGAGCGAACGGCCGCACGGGTCCGCGCGCCAGGCGCGGACGCCGGTGCGTCGGTGATGCGGTGTGGTTGCTCATCGCGTTCCCCCGGTCGTCGGACGGTCCGATGAGATCTTGCGACCTCGAGGCGACTCGAGGTCAAGTGTCTTCGCCCCCCGGGTGACCGATCAAACGATTTTTCCGTGAGTGTCGCCGTCAGCGTGCGGGTCCGACTTCGAGAACGATGTCTGCGGAACGTCTTTCGTCGTTCTCGGTGGTCCACTCGATCGACACGACGTCGCCGGGACGGTGACGGAGCAGATGTTCCTCGAGTTCTCCGGTCGACGAGACGCGCTCCCCGTCGAACGACACCACGACGTCGCCGGCGTCGAGACCGGCGTGATAGGCGGGACTGTCGTAGGACACCCACAGCACCTCGGCCCCGAGATCCTGCCCGTCCCTGCGGGCGGTGGTGACGCTCGCGCCCAGCCGGGGCGTCGGGCCCACGTGCACCGACCCTTCGCTCACTCCCGTCCGCACCTGTTCGACGACGGTGATCGCCTCGGTGATGGGCACGGCGTACGCCTCGGGGGTCGTGTCGGGCGAGGTGTCGGTGTTCCGCTGCACCGCGCCCGCGGTGTTGATCCCCACGACCGTTCCGTACTCGTCGACGAGCGGCCCGCCGGAATCACCCGGCCGGATCGGGGCATCGGTGCGGATCATCCCGGTGAGGCGGTGACGTGAACCGTCCGTGGCGTCGCGCACCACCACGTTGCGGTCGAACTCGACGATGGTGCCGGGGGTCGCCACGACGACCCCACCGCCCTGGGAGTTGCCGAAGGCCGTGACCCGGCTCCCCACCGGCGGCAGGTCCTCGGCGATCGTGGCGGCCGGGAGGTCGCTCGCGGTGCCGAGGCGCAGGACGGCGAGATCGCGTTCGCGGTCGTAGCCGAGGACCTCCGCGTCGTAGATCAGGCCGTCCGCACCGCTGACCGCGCTGATGTCGGTGGCTCCGCTCACCACATGATGGTTCGTGACGACCGTGCCGTCGGGGGTGATCACGATCCCGGTGCCCGTCATGCCCGTCCATCCCGCGCTCGCGTCGATCGTCACGACGACCGGCAGGGTGCGCGCGGTGAGTTCGTCGGCGGTCAACGGCGTCGGGGGAGGAGCGACCGGCGCCGGCGGTGGGGGAGGGAGCATGACGTCGACCAGGGCCGGTGCCGATGCGACGAGGCTGGCGGTGGTCGCGAGCGCGACCAGCAGCACCGATCCGCCCCGCCCGCTCACTGCTGCGGCACCTCGCCGGTGAGATGGTCGAGCAGTTCCCGGGCCGCGGCGCGACCGGCGCGGTTCGCCCCGATCGTGGACGCCGACGGGCCGTAGCCGACGAGATGGATGCGCGGATCCTTCGCGACGCGGGTCGCGAGCCGGCCGTCCATCGTGATGCCGCCACCGGCATTGCGCAACGACAACGGCGCCAGGTGGTCGAGGGAACTCCGGAATCCGGTGCACCACAGGATGACATCGACGTCGAGTGTCCGGCCGTCGCTCCACCGCACGCCGGTCTCGGTGATCTCGGAGAACATCGGGGACCGCTCCAGCACGCCGCGTTCGCGCGCTGCCCGCAGCGCCGGGGTGAGCGGGAGCCCGGTGACGGAGACGACCGATCCGGGTGGCAGTCCGCGTCGTACCCGATCCTCCACGAGCGCGACGGCAGCGTGACCGCGCTCGGCAGTGAAAGGCTCCTCGCTCCAGGCAGGTTCGCGTCGCGTCACCCAGGTGGTCTCGGTGACGCGGGAGATCTCGTCCAGGAGTTGGACCGCGGAGATGCCGCCACCGACGACGAGTACGTGCTGCCCGGTGAAGTCCTCGGCCGTTCGATAGTCCTTGGTGTGCAGTTGGCGTCCGGTGAAGCGTGCAGCGCCGGGATACCACGGGACGAAGGGGCGCTCCCAGGTGCCGGTCGCGTTGATGATGCCGCGTGCCGCGTAGACGGCCGATTCGGTCTCGACGCGCAGTCGCTCGCCGCGGTCGCACACGACCCGCACGGTGGTGGGGCGGTGGACGGGAAGGTCGAACTCCTTCTCGTAGGCGGCGTAGTACTGCGGTACCGCAGAGGCCGCCGGAACCTCACCCGCGGAGGTGTCGACGACGTCCGCGAACGCGAGGCCGGGCAGGTCGTGGACGCCGTTGACGGTGCTCAGTGTCAATGACGGACAGCGGTCCTGCCATGCGCCGCCGGGGCCGAACGAGTGGTCGAGGACGACGAATCCGGTCTCGGGTGCGACTCCGAAGCGGGTGAGGAAGTAGGCGGTCGACAGACCGGCCTGCCCGGCTCCGATCACGACGATGTCGACCGGCGTCGCATCGGCGGTCTGTATCTCGGCCGCATCGAGTGCCTCGTCGGCGAGCATCGCGAGCCTCCCTCTCGGATCGTTGTCCTTCATCATGCCGCGATCGCGGCCGATGCGCGGAAGGAACGCTGTCCGCAGCCGTAGAAATGTGATATCACTTTAATATCGCTTTGACTCTGGGAGGTAGGAACATGGATGTCGTGCAATCGCCCGTGACCGTCGAGCGGCCGGGCGGCTCGTCCAACGGCTGGTCGGTGCTGATCGCCGCCCTGGTCGTGATCGCCGTCGGCGCCGGTCTGATCGGCTGGGGAGCGGTGGATGTCGCCGTCCCGCTGATCGTCGCCGGTGGCGTCATCGTCGTGCTCGCCCTCGTGGCACTCGCCGGACTCGTCCTCGTCGAACCGAACGAGGCCCGCGTCCTCCAGCTCCTCGGCAGCTCGTACACCGGAACCCTGCGCGAACCCGGTCTGCGCTGGATGAACCCGCTCAACACCCGCCGCAAGATCTCCACCCGCATTCGTAACCACGAGACGGGCCGAGCCAAGGTCAACGACGCCGACGGCAACCCCATCGAGATCTCGGCGGTCATCGTGTGGCAGGTCGAGGACACCGCGCGGGCCGTCTTCGACGTCGACGACTTCGAGGAGTTCGTCGCCGTGCAGACCGAGGCCGCGGTCCGTCACATCGCCGGTTCGTACCCGTACGACGCTGCCCCGGAAGTGATGTCGCTGCGCCAGAACGCCGACGAGATCACCATCAAGCTCTCGGCAGAGGTCCACGACCGCGTGCAGTCCGCCGGTATCCGCGTCATCGAGACCCGCATCAACCAGCTCGCCTACGCACCCGAGATCGCCCAGGCGATGCTGCGACGCCAGCAGGCCGGCGCCGTGATCGCCGCCCGCGAGCAGATCGTCAAAGGTGCCGTCTCGATGGTCGGCACCGCCCTGGCCCGCCTCGAGGCCGAGCACACCGTCGAGCTCGACGAGGAACGCAAGGCCGCGATGGTCTCGAATCTCCTCGTCGTGTTGTGTGGAGACCAGAGTGCTCAGCCCGTCCTCAACACGGGATCGCTGTACCAGTAGGGATCATGCGGCATGGCCGAACGTAAGAAGGTGCTGCTGCGCCTCGACCCGGCAGTCCACGACGCGCTCGCGCGGTGGGCTGCCGACGAGTTGCGCAGCACCAACGCCCAGATCGAGTTCCTGCTCCGGCGGGCCCTCACCGAGGCCGGCCGGATGCCGCGCGAGGTGGGGCGCATACGCGGACCGGGCCGTCCGCGTGCCGATGCCGACGACGAGGAGTGAGCAGACATGGCCGGCACGGCACGACGGGGAGGCGCCACCGACGAGACGGGTCGCTACGCGGTGCTCTATCCCGCGCTCGCCGAGGCGGCCCACCGCGTAGGCGCGACCGCGATCGGTCTGATCGACGTGGGACGCCCCGCGGCGCTGAACCTGTGCGTCGACCGAGTGGGCATCACCTACAGCGACGGGGTGTTCCTGGGCGACCCGGATTCTCCTGTGCAGGAGAGCTGTTCGATCGTCCACGGCGGGTCGGTTCCCGACCGTGCGATGCCTCCGGTGGTCGCGCGCGTCGCTGTGACGCGCCACCGCCCCGACGTCGAGGACGCCCTGCTCGCCGAGGACCCACCCGTCCGGTTCTGCGGTGACGTCGTGGAGCTGCTGCACGAGGCGATCGCGGCGGTACCCGAGGATGCCCTGCCGGTCGTGACGACCACCTGGGCTCTGTCGCGTCTGGCGATTCCGCGGCGCCCGTCGTTCGTCGACCGCCTTCGCGAGGCGGCCACGGGACGAACGGTCGCATGGGTGTCGGCCGAGGGTGTAGGTGTCGCGCCGTCGGTCCCGACGCTCGGTGATCGTCCGGCCTCCGGCCACAGCATCGTCGGCATCGCGCTGTACGAGGGCGCCGAGCATCGGGTGGACGCGGTGGCGCGCTGCTGGTCGCGAGGTCGAATTCTCGACTGGTTCCACTGATCTCGATTCCACTGTTCCGGTGGTTCCACCCCCGCTCAGCGGGGTCGGATCCACCGAAATCGGATCAGGCGGCGAAGGTCGGTAGCAGGGTTCGCGTGATGCGAGCGGGCCAGTCGTCGTCCACCTCGCCGCGGCGCGCCTGCTCGGTGAAGTAGGCTCCGACGACGCAGTCCAGGAAGGTCTCCACATCGAGATCGGCGCAGACGGTTCCGTCGTCGCAGTGGCGTCGGATGGCCTCGGCGAGCATCTGCCGATGGCGCATCAACAGAGATCGCATCAGCTCGGTGAACCACGGTTCCTGTTCGGTGACGAGCGCCGCGAGCCCACCGAGCCCGATGCCCTCGTCGACGGAGAGGCGGGACTGCTCCACCACCCACCGCAGGAGCTCTTCGGCCGTGGCCTCCGGTTCCGGGGGTGCCGGTCGGGTGAGGGGTTCCATCACCGCCTTCAGCATCTCGCTGCGATCTCGGTACCTGCGGTAGATCGTCGTCCGGGCCATGCCGGCGACGTTCGCGACCGCTTCGATCGTGACGGCCTTCGGCCCTTTCGTGCGCAGCAGCAGGAGCACGGTGTCGGCGATCCGCTGTTCGGGTGAGGGTGTCGTCGCGGCGTCCATCGCCTTCGGCCTCTTCTTTCGGGTGTCGGGTCGGCCGCTCCATCGAAGCATGGCATTCGGACCGGAACGTCGATACAGTGGCTGTAGCTACAATACATGTAGCGTTTCGCTGTCAGGAGGTTTCGACATGTCCGTTCGCGCGTCCCGGGCAGGACGAATCGCGTTGTTCCTCGGTGTGCTCACCATGTCGTCGTCGTTCTGGGTGGAGACCACGGAGCCCGGTCGCGGCGCCACCCTCGGTCTGGGTGCTCTGGCGAGCATCTTCGCGCTGTGGTCGTTGGTCGCGCGCGATCCCACGAAGGATCACTGGGCGCTGTCCGTGGTGGGTCTGGCGATGCTCGTCTCACCGTGGGTCGGCCGCTTCGCAGGCGACGGCGCCTCGTGGATCGCGTGGATCTCCGGTGCGTCGATCATGATTCTCGGTGCCATCGCGTATCTCTCGGACGAGGCCGACAACGTGACCGAAGAGGTCGAGCGGTGGGAACGTGAGAGCTACGCGCCGACCGGCCGCGCCTGACGATCCGGCGCCTCGCCCACACTCGCGGGGCGGGTGGAATGATGCGGGGTGTTCGGTGACGAAGGGATGGGGCGACACATGATCGGGATCAGCCGCGACGGCGACGTCGTGACCGTGGAACTGCAACGCGAAGAGCGTCGTAACGCGCTCAACACGCAGCTGTGCGTGGAGATCCGCGAAGCGGTGGACAAGGCCGTGGCGGACGACGCGCGTGTCGTCGTGATCACCGGGCGGGGCACGAGCTTCTGCGCCGGGGCCGATCTCTCCGGCGACGTCTACGCCGAAGGGTTCACCGACAGCCTCGCCGAGATGCTGCGCACCATCGTGGAAGCCCCGATCCCGGTGATCGCGGCCGTCAACGGCCCGGCCATCGGTGCCGGCACCCAGCTGACGCTCGCGGCGGATCTGAGGGTCGTGGCGCCCACCTCGCGTTTCTCGGTTCCTGCTGCGCGCCTGGGCATCTCGGTGGATCGGTGGACGGTCCGGCGACTGGCCTCGCTCATCGGCGGCGGTCCGGCACGCGCGGTCTTCCTCGCCGCCGAACCCGTCCACGCCGAGGAAGCTCTTGCGCGTGGGCTCGCCAATCGCATCGGTGACCTCGCCGACGCGCAGGCCTGGGCGCACGAGATCGCGAAGCTCGCGCCGCTGTCGCTGAACGCGATGAAGTTGTTCCTCAACGACGACGGCACCCGCGACGAGGCCACGCCCGAGCAGACCGCCGCACTCGCCGCGGCGTGGCTCAGCGAGGACGCCCAGGAGGCCAGGCTCGCTCGTGCCGAGCGCCGCGACCCGATCTTCCGCGGACGATGAACATCCGGTCCGCCGTCTCGGCAGCGCTCGCCGGAGCGGGCACGCTGTGGGTGGCGCGCGCCGTGAACGGCCTGCCCGGTTCCATCGGCGCCTCGGTCTCCGACATCCGTCCCTACGCCGCCGCGTCGCCCCGCTACCGCGACGGTCGTTTCCACAACACCGACCCGGCGTCCGTGCTCGGCCCCGAGGCGGCGGGCGGTTTCGCGAAGGACCTGCTCACCCGCGGGTCGCGGGGGAGACCTCGCACCGAGGTGCCGTTGTCGACCTATCTCGCGCCGGTCGACGCGGCGGAACTCGCCATGACGTGGTTCGGGCACTCGACCGCCCTCGTCGAGGTCGACGGCTACCGGGTGCTGTGCGACCCGGTGTGGAGCGAGCGCGTGTCACCCTCACCGACCGTCGGCCCGGCACGTCTGCATCCGGCGCCGGTCGAACTGCAGACCCTGCCGCGCCTCGACGCGGTGGTGATCTCGCACGACCACTACGACCATCTCGACCGATTCACGGTCGAGAGCCTCGCCGTGCTGCAGCCGACCGTCCGGTTCGTCGTGCCGCTCGGGGTGGGCGCGCACCTGCGCCGCTGGCGGATCGCCGAGGAACGCATCGTCGAACTCGACTGGGACGAACACGTCGAGGTGGACGGCCTGCGCATCACGTGCACCGAGGCCCGGCACTTCTCCGGGCGCGGCCTGCAGCGCAACATCACGTTGTGGTCGTCGTGGGTGTTCACCGGGCCGACGCGCCGGGTGTTCTTCGGCGGCGACAGCGGGTACACCCCGCGGTTCGCCGACGTCGGCGAGGCCTACGGCCCGTTCGACCTGACATTGCTGCCCGTGGGCGCCTACGACAAGCGATGGCCCGACGTGCACATGAACCCCGAGGAGGCGGTGCGCACGCATCTCGACCTCGGTGGCGTCGACCGTCGCGACAGTCTGCTGGTCCCCGTGCACTGGGGAACCTTCGACCTGGCCTTCCACGCCTGGTCGGAGCCCATCACTCGGCTGCTGCCCGCCGCGCGGGAGTCGGAGGTGACCACCGCGGTGCCGATGCCGGGTCAGCGGATCGACGTGTCGAAGTCCGATGCGTCGAAGCCCGTCGCGGTCGATCCGTGGTGGCTCACGTCGAGCTGATCCACCTGCCACGGCACCGGTTGTTCGCTTTCGTGCCCTAATCTGGTTCGTCATGGCAGTAGAAGAGCCCACGACGGTGGTGGGAACGGGCGAGGCACCGGTCCTCGCATCCGACCATGCAGCCACCGGGCTGTCCACCGAGCAGGTCGCCGAGCGTGTGGCACGTGGCCTCGCCAACGATGTCCCCGACCGCGCGTCCCGATCGGTCAAGGACATCGTCCGGGCCAACGTGTTCACCCGGATCAACGCGATCCTCGGGGTGCTGCTGCTGATCGTGCTGGCCACCGGCTCGATCATCGACGGCATGTTCGGTCTGCTGATCATCGCGAACAGCGGCATCGGCATCATCCAGGAGGTGCGTGCCAAGCGCACCCTCGACAAGCTGGCCATCGTCAGCCAGACGAAACCCGTCGTGCGCCGGGACGGCGTCGCCGCACCGATCGCTCCGCGCGAGGTGGTCCTCGACGACATCATCGAGCTCGGCCCCGGCGACCAGCTGGTCGTCGACGGCGAGGTGGTCGAGGCCCAGGGTCTCGAACTGGACGAGTCGCTGCTGACAGGCGAGTCGGATCCCGTGCACGAGGTGCCCGGTTCGACGGTGATGTCGGGCAGCTTCGTCGCCTCCGGATCCGGCTCCTACCGTGCGACGAAGGTCGGCCGCGACGCCTACGCGGCGCGACTCGCGGAAGAGGCGAGCAAGTTCACGCTCGTGAAGTCGGAGCTGAACGCGGGCATCAACAAGATCCTGCGCTTCATCACCTACCTGATGATCCCCGCGGGTCTGCTCATCATCTACAACCAGCTCTTCTCCAGCGGCGAGTCGCTCGGCCCCGCACTGAGCGGCATGGTCGCCGCCCTCGTGCCGATGGTGCCCGAGGGCCTCGTGCTCATGACATCCATCGCGTTCGCGGTCGGTGTCGTCCGCCTCGGACGCCGCCAGTGCCTCGTGCAGGAGCTGCCGGCGATCGAAGGCCTCGCGCGCGTCGACGTGGTGTGTGCCGACAAGACCGGCACGCTCACCGAGAACGGCATGCGCCTGTCCGATCTCGAGGCCCTGGACGGAAGCAACCTCGACGAGGCCCGCGCCGCCCTGGCTTCGCTCGCCGCCGACGACCCGCGTCCGAACGCCAGCGTCCTCGCGATCGCCGAGGCGTTCCCCACCGCCCCCGGCTGGGGTGAGCCCACGGCGGTCGCGCCGTTCTCGTCGGCGAAGAAGTGGAGCGGCCAGTCGTACGGCACCCACGGCAACTGGCTGCTCGGCGCACCCGACGTGCTGCTCGACCCCGGCACCGAGGCGGCGCGACGCGCCGAGGAACTCGGCTCGAGCGGCCTGCGGGTGCTGCTCCTCGCGCGCAGCGACCGCCCGGTCGACGACGAACTCGCACCCGGCACGGTCACGCCCGCCGCGCTCGTCGTCCTCGAACAGCGGGTGCGCCCGGACGCGAAGCCGACCCTCGAGTACTTCGCCGGCCAGCAGGTCGACGTCAAGGTCATCTCCGGCGACAACGCGATCGCCGTCGGTGCGGTCGCCTCGTCCCTCGGCCTGCCGGGCAGCGCGTCTCCCATCGACGCGCGCTCCCTGCCGGAAGGCGACAACGAACTCGCCGACGTCGTCGAAGGCTCGACGACCTTCGGCCGGGTCCGTCCCGATCAGAAGCGCGCGATGGTCGGCGCGCTGCAGTCGCGCGGTCACACCGTCGCGATGACCGGCGACGGCGTCAACGACGTGCTCGCCCTCAAGGACGCCGACATCGGAGTCGCGATGGGGTCGGGCAGTCCCGCCACCCGCGCGGTCGCACAGATCGTCCTTCTCGACAACAAGTTCGCGACGCTGCCCTACGTGGTGGCCGAGGGTCGCCGGGTCATCGGCAACATCGAACGCGTCTCCAACCTGTTCCTCACCAAGACGGTGTACTCGGTGCTGCTCGCCTTCCTGGTGGGCGTGTCGGGTGTGCTGTCGCAGGTGTTCGACTTCGAGCCGTTGCCCTATCCGTTCCTGCCCCGGCACGTGACGATCGCGGCGTGGTTCACCATCGGCATCCCCGCTTTCCTGTTGTCGCTGGCACCGAACAACGAGCGGGCACGCTCGGGTTTCGTCTCCCGTGTGATGCGACTGGCGATTCCGTCCGGTGTCGTCGTGGGTGTGGCGACCTTCGTCTGTTACGTGCTCGTCTACGGCGGCCCGGAGCAGACCGAGCAGCAGAAGATCCAGGCCGGGACCTCGGCCCTGATCACCCTGCTGATCATCGCGCTGTGGGTGCTCGCCGTGGTCGCCCGCCCGTACCAGTGGTGGAAGATCGTGCTGCTCGCCGGTTCGGTGCTCGGCTACGTGATCCTGTTCTCCGTGCCGTTCACCCGGGAGTTCTTCGCGCTCGATCCGTCGAACGTCGGGTACACGACGATCGCGGTGACGTGCGGGCTGATCGGAGTCGTCCTGGTCGAGGCCCTGTGGTGGGTGTCGGGGCGTCTGCACGGGGAGCGCCGTCGCCTGTTCGCCGCCCCCGACGATCTGCTGCCGGGCGTACACTGACCCGCAGCGCACGGATGGGTGCGCCCGAACCTCACGGCGATCCGACGAGGGAAGGACCGAACGATGGGTTTCATGGATTCGGTGAAGGGCCTTGTGAACAAGGGCAAGGACTACGCCTCGAAGAACCCCGACAAGGCCGACCAGTTCATCGAGAAGGCCGGCGACCAGGTGGACGGACGTACCGGCGGGAAGTACGCCCAGCACGTCGACAAAGCGCAGGACGCCGCCCGTCAGCACCTGGGTACCACCGACAATCCCGCACCGGGCGCGCAGCCCGGACCGGGCGGTGAGCCGGGTCCCGAGGGCGGTCCCGGACCGGAAGCGCAACCGGGTCCGCGTCAGCCCTGATCACGGCAGGTATGGCAGCACGGTTCACGGTAGGTGCGGCAGCACGGTTCACGGGAGGTGCGGCAGCACCGTGTCGCCGAAGGTGTCGATGACCGGGCGCTGATCCGGCCCCACATGGTGCAGATAGATCTCGTCGAAACCGAGTTCGGCGAATTCGCACAGGCGGTCGACGTGTTCGGCGGGATCGTCGGACACGATCACCGCGCCCTCGAGGTCGCCGTCGTCGAGTTCGGCGGCGTGGGACTCGAATTCCTCGGGCGTGGCCAGTTCTGCCATCAGTTCCGGCGGTAGGGCGTTCGTCGCCCACTGTTCCCGCGCGATCTCGCGGGCACGCTCCCGGGTGGGTGCCCAACTCAGATGGACCTGCAGCACGGTCCGTCCGCGTCCGCCACCGTCGCGGTAGGCGCCGAGGATCCGGCGCAGGTCGTCGAGCGGGGCGTTCACGGTGACGAGACCGTCGACCCGGTCGGCGAAACGACCGGCCGTCTCGGGAGTCAGTGCGGGAAGCAGAATTTCGGGAGGAGTCTCCGGCCGGTCCCAGACCTGTCCGCGGTCGACCTTCACCGCGCCGTCGTGGTCGACGACTTCGCCTGCGTGCAGGCGTCGCACGATGTCGAGGTTCTCGCCGAGCAGTTGCTGCCGTTCCTCCTTGGGCTGCCAGGCAACTCCGGACATGCGTTCGTTGCAGTGCTCACCGCTGCCGAGTGCGAACCAGAAGCGGTGCGGGAACATCGATGCCAGAGTGGCGGTGGCCTGGGCGGTGACGACGGGGTGGTAGCGGAAGCCGGTCGCGGTGACGACACCGAAACGTAGGTCGGTGGTGGCCAGGGCCGCTCCGAGCCACGACCACGCGAACCCCGAGTGTCCCTGGCGGTGCGACCACGGTTCGATGTGGTCCGAGCACATGGCCGCCCCGAAGCCGGCCGCTTCGGCGAGCCGGACGTCCTCGAGCAGGCGGGATGGGGACGCCTGTTCGTGTGAGGCGTGAAAACCTATCAGCGTCATACCTGTCCGCTCCTCCGGTCGATCGGCGATCAGTACTTCTCGATGAGTGTCAGTGCAGCCGTCATGAGCGCGAGATGGCTCAGACCCTGGGGGAGATTGCCGAGGAAGGTGCCGTCCTCGGCGATCATCTCCGAGTACAGGCCCACGTCGTTGGCGAGCGGCACGAGTTCGCCCATCAGTTCGGTGGCCTCGTCGGTCCGTCCCGTCTCGGCCAGTGCCGCGACCATCCAGAACGCGCAGGCGACGAACGTCCCTTCCTCCTTGTCGGCGCCGCTGAACCGGTAGAGCAGCGGTCCGCGACCGAGTTCCCGTCGCAGGGCGTCGCAGGTGGCCTGCATGCGCGGACCCCGGTCGTATCCGCCGACGGCTCCGAGCAGGACGGACGCGTCGAGCCGATCGGTGCCGGGATAAGCGGTGTAGCAACCGAGTTCGTCCGACCAGCAGTTCTCCTCGATCCAGTCGCGGATGAGATCGCGTTCGCGGCGCCAGCGATCCGCCGTCCCCGGGATCTGCCCGACCTCGGCGAGGTGGACGGCGCGGTCGAGTGCGTGCCAGCAGCTCATCTTCGAGTTCGTGTAGTGCTCGCGTTCGAGCAGTTCCCAGATGCCGTGATCGGCCTGCTGCCAGACATCGCAGGTGTGGTCGGCGATGCGGGCGAGCAGACGCGCGGTCGCGATGTCGAGCACGTAACCCTCACTGCTGTAGAGGGTCACGATCTCGAACAGGTCGCCGTAGATCCCGAGCTGCAATTGCCCTGCGGCCCTGTTCCCCTCGACCACCGGGCCGATACCGCGCCAACCCGGAACATCCAGTCGCCGTTCGTCGTCGGGCGTTCCGCCGTCGAGCCGGGTGAACACCTCCGCATCGGCGCCCTGATCGCGCACCACGCGGAGCAACCAGCTCATCGCGGCGTGCACCTCCTCGCGATCGCCGAGACGGATCAGCGCGTGCAGGGTGTAAGCGGCGTCGCGCACCCAGGCGAAACGGTAGTCCCAGTTCTTCTCGCCGTCCGGGCTTTCCGGAACCGACGTCGTCGCCGCTGCGGCGATCGCGCCCGATCGGTTCTGCAACAGTTTCAGTGCGAGCGCGCTCCGGATCACCGCGTCGGCCCACGGCCCGTCGTAGTGCAGGAGCGACGACCATTGCTTCCACCGGTCGACGGTGCGGTCGATGTTGGCGTCGATCGCGCCGGCGTCGGGCAACGGCAGGGGTTCGTTCTCCGTCGACAGCACGGCGATGAGGTGCCGGGATCCGGCCGAGGTGGTGAAGCGGCCACCGATCGAGCGGTGCTCGACCACCGGTTCACCCGTGCCGGACGTGCGCACCCCGATGCTCACGGTCCCCACCCGCAGGACGGGGCCGTGTTCGGTCCGGTCGCACCAGGGCTGGTACCGGCCCAGTCCGGTGCCGGGGGCGACCGTCCAGCGCATCGCGACCTCGCCGTCCAGGCCCTCGACGCGGCGGGCGAGCTCACCCCAGGGCAACCGCCCGGCGACACCCGTGTCGATCGAATCGGTCACCCGTGCCCGCCCCTGTGCGGTGGTGAAGACGGCGCTCAGAACGTTCGTGCCCGGCACGTATGCGCGTTCGACGGTGAACTCGTCGACCGGACGCAGTTCGACGGAACCGCCCGTCGATGCGTCGAGCAGTCGTGCGAAGACCGGGTGCGAATCGAGGAGCGGAACCGGATACCAGTCCACCGAACCGTCCTCGGCGACGAGGGCGACGGTGTCACCGTCACCCAGCGCGGCATAGGTGCGCAGGTCCGCATAGCCGTCGTCGTCGCGGGCTGGGATCACACGCACTCCTCGCTGGGGCCGGGTACACGGCGGTCGATCGGTTGCATACCCCGGCCGCGTCGGGGCAAACGACCTGCCGGTCTCGCTGCGAGATCGGGTGTGCGGGCGCGTCGTGGAAGCAGGAGGGGCGGGGCGAACGGCATCCGGCAGGGCGGCCGAAGAAGAAGACGTGGCCGCCGTGTATCCGGGATTCGTTGTGCCACAGCGAATTTTTCACATCTTCTCGACATTGTGCAGGTAAGGGCGTGCAGCTATCGTGCGCCGTATACGTGGTGCAGACATCACCCGTCGTGCGACGACGAAGGGATCGGACGATGACCGCAGCGGCCTATGCCGAGTTCCTGCCCGAGAACTACCGATCGGCCTGTCGAGAACCGGAGTCCACCTGGTGGGACTGGCGCGGTCGCCGCGTCCACATCGCCCGCAACCCTCGCCCCGATGCTCCGGTGCGCGTGATGGGAATCCACGGCGCGGGCGGCCATTCCGCGGCGCTCTGGTCGTTCGCCTCGCTGGCCGCGGACGACGACGTGGACATCCTCTTCCCCGACATGCCCGTCTACGGACGGACCGTCGAACCCCGTCCCTCGCAGGTCCGGTACTGCGATTGGATCGACCTGCTCTGCGACCTCGTCGCAGCCGAACGCGCCGACGATCCCCGGCCGCTGGTCCTCTTCGGCGCGAGTATGGGCGGGATGATGGCCTACGAGGTCGCGGCTCGCACCGGGCAGGTGGCCGCGGTGATCGCGACCTGCCTCCTGGACCCCGGCGATGCCGAAGCCCGGGCGGCTGCAGCCCGATGGGGCTTCGCCGGAAGGATGGCACCCTCGGTTCTGCCGCCCGTGGCCCGGGTGGCGGGTGATCTCCGGTTGCCGATCAGATGGCTCGTGCGGATGAACCGGATGAGCAACGACCGTGACCTCACACGCATGTGCGAGTCCGATTCTCTCGGGGGAGGGGTCCGGATCCCGCTGGGATTTCTGGCCGACTGGTTCACCTACCCGCACACCGCACCCGAGGACTTCACCGCAGTCCCGGTGACGCTCGTGCATCCCGCCGCCGACCGCTGGACCCCACCGGAAACCAGCCTGCGGTTCCTCGACCGCATCTCCGGGCCGACGCAGGCCGTCCTGCTCGAGAACTGCGGGCACTGGCCGATCGAGGAGCCCGGCCTCACTCGGCTGATCGCCGCGACGCGCGCCGTCATCGCAGGGGTGGCCGAACAGGCGTAACCACGGAGCCGGCACCCGGACGCGGGTTCCCTTCGGGCGGCCGCCGGCTGTGTCACCATCACACCGTGAACCGGACACCTGGCACGGTGCCGTCGCGATGAACGGCGCGTGGATCCTGCTGGTCGTCATCGCCGGGATCGCGGTGACGGCCGTCGCGTCGCGACGCGACCTGCAGGCCCCGCTCGTGCTCGTCACCGTCGGAGCACTGGTGTCGTTCGCACCGGGTCTGCCGCGGCTCGAACTGGACCCGGACATCATCCTCGGGGTCGTCCTGCCGCCGCTGCTGTATTCGTCGGCCCTGCGGTTCTCGGTTCCCACCTTCCGGCAGTACCTGCCGTCGATCCTGCGGCTCGGCATCTACACCGTGCTCGTCACGGCGTTCGTCGTGGCGTGGACGGCGTCCGCGATGATGGCGACGCTGACCTTCGGTGCGGCGCTCGCTCTCGGCGCGGTCGTCGCACCGACCGACGCGGTCAGCGCTGTCGCCGTGGGACAGCGACTCGGACTACCGAAACGGGTCATCGCGGTGCTGACCGGGGAAGGTCTGGTCAACGACGCCACCGCCCTGACCCTGTTCACCGTGGCGATCTCGGCCGTCACCGGCACGCACATCCTCGCCGACTCGCCGTTCCTGTTCTTCCTCTACGAGGTCGCGGGTGGGATCGCCGTGGGTCTGGTGCTCGCGTATATCGTCCACCTGATCCGCGCCCGGATGTACGACTCGCCGCTCGAGACCGTGCTCGGGCTGGTGCTGCCGTTCGCGGCCTATCTCGCCGCCGAGGAGGTCCACGCCTCGGGAGTGCTCGCCGTCGTCGCCGCCGGACTGTTCCTCGGGCACCGCGCCACCGAGGTCTCGGTGAGCACGCGGCTGCAGGAACGCGCGGTGTGGAAGAGCGTCGACGTGGTGCTCGAGACCTTCGTCTTCGCCTATATGGGTCTGCAATTCCGGTTCGTCCTCGACGACGTCCGCGACAGCGGTACCGACCTGCATGTCGCGTTGCTGGGCGCGGTCGTGATCCTGCTCGTCGTCATGCTCGTGCGACCCGCGTGGGGTCTGCTGCACTGGGGCCGGCGCGCACTCGTGCGCCGCGCCGGATCCGAACGTCTCGGCCGCGACCAGCTGAATTTCCGGGAACACGTCGTGGTGTCCTGGGCGGGCATGCGGGGAGTCGTCACTCTCGCGGCCGCCGGCGGGGTGCCCGTGGTGATCGCGTCGGGTGCCGACTTCCCCGGTCGCGAGATGATCCAGATCTCCGCGCTGGTCGTCGCCATCGGCACACTGCTCATCCAGGGAGCGACCATGCCGTGGCTCATCCGCAGACTCGACGTCACCGACCCCTACGAGCGGCTGCGGACCGAGGAACAGATGGCGGTGGCCCGCAGGATCTCGGCGGAGTCCAGCGACCGTGTGCTCACCGAACTCGCCGCGCAGCCGCCCGACGGTGTGGATCCGGAGATCTACGACAGGCTGCTGGCCGAAGCACGCACGTCGCTGCGGTCGCGGCAGGAGGCAGAGACCGTTGAGGACGCGGCTGCAGACGCGGGAGCGCGACTTGCCGCGCTGTTCGACGACATCCGGCGAGCGTCCCTGCGGGCGCGACGACAGGATCTCATCGACGCACGTGATCGCGGGGAACTCGACGACGAGATTCTCCGCGACGTGCTGGAGAGTCTCGATGTCGACGAGGCAGCCGTCGAGGAACGCATCCGCCGCCGCCGTCAGGACGGCAGTGCACAACAGTAGGACGACAGCGCGCAACGGTAGACTTTCCGCAAGTGAACACCCCGCACGGCCCGGAACAGGTGCCGCACGATCCCCGCACCGACGTCTCCGTTCGGTTCGCTCTCCGGTCACCTGCTCGTCTGAAGACCGAACTCCTGGCCGGCCTGGTCGTGGCGCTCGCCCTGATCCCGGAAGCCATCGCCTTCTCCGTGATCGCCGGCGTCGACCCCCGGGTCGGGCTGTTCGCCTCGGTGACCATGGCCATCACCATCGCGATCGTCGGGGGACGGCCCGCGATGATCTCGGCGGCGACCGCGGCCGTGGCACTCGTGATCGCCCCGGTGTCCGAGCAGTACGGGGTGGACCATCTCATCGCGACGGTGATCCTCGGCGGCGTCTTCCAGGTGCTGCTCAGCTTCCTCGGCGTCGCCAAGCTCATGCGGTTCGTGCCGCGCAGCGTCATGGTCGGCTTCGTCAACTCGCTCGCGATCCTCGTCTTCGTCGCCCAGATCCCGCACCTCGTGGACGTGCCGTGGATGGTCTACCCGCTGGTGGCGGCAGGTCTGCTGGTGCTGGTGTTCCTCCCGAAGATCACCGAGGCCGTGCCGGCTCCGCTCGTCACGATCGTGCTCCTCACCGCCGTGACCGTGGCCTTCTCGCTGAACGTGCCGGACGTCGCGGACCAGGGTGAACTTCCCGAGAGCCTGCCCACCCTCTTCTTCCCGGACGTGCCGCTGACCTTCGAGACCCTCCGGATCCTCGCGCCGTATGCGCTCGCGATGGCCCTCGTCGGCCTGATGGAATCGCTGATGACGGCCAAGCTCGTCGACGACATCACCGACACCCGGTCGGACAAGACCCGCGAGGGCTGGGGCCAGGGCGTCGCCAACATCGTGACCGGATTCTTCGGTGGCATGGGCGGCTGCGCCGTCGTCGGCCAAACCATGATGAACGTCAAGGTCTCCGGGGCACGGACCCGTCTGTCCACCCTGGCGGCCGGCGTGTTCCTGCTGATCCTCGTGGTCGCGCTCGGCGACATCGTCGGTCTGGTTCCGATGGCCGCCCTCGTCGCCGTGATGATCATGGTGTCGATCGCGACGGTCGACTGGCACAGCGTCCACCCGCGGACGCTGCGGTTGATGCCGCTCAGCGAGACCGTCGTCATGGTCGTCACCGTCGTGGCCACGGTGAGCACCGGCAACCTCGCGATCGGGGTGTCGCTCGGAGTGCTCACCGCGATGGTGCTGTTCGCCCGCCGGGTCGCGCACATGACCACGGTCGAGAGGACCCTCACGAGCGACGACACGTGCACCTACGGGGTCACGGGGGAACTGTTCTGGGCGTCGAGCAACGATCTCGTCTTCCAGTTCGACTACATCGGCGACCCGGAGAACGTCGTCGTCGACCTCACCGCCGCCGACATCTGGGACGCGTCCACCGTCGCGACCTTCGATGCGATCCAGCAGAAGTACGCGGCCAAAGGCAAGACGGTCACCATCGTCGGACTGGACGGCGCGAGCCTAGAACGCCTCCGCCGGTTGTCCGGCCGACTCGGTGGGGAGAACTGACTGCGCCTCCCGGGAGCAGGCTGCCGTTGTCGAGGCGCAACTCGACGGCGATCGATTCGACGTAACGTGAGCGCATGATCGCGATCGAGCTCGCCGCGGTGGTACTGCTCCTGGTGCTGGTCGTGGTCTCGGTGGTGCTGTGGACCCGGCGGGTGGTCACCACACCCGCCGAACGCGCGGTCCACGCGACCCTGCACACGGCGTCCCTCGCGGCGCGACCCCTGCGTGCCGGGCTCGACGCGTCGTCGGCGGAGGAGGCCGCTCCGCACCTGCGGATGCTGCTGGCCGAAGCACGCGCGGTGGCGCTGCTGGACGAGAACGGTGCCCTGCTCGCCTGGGACGGCCCGTTCGAGGAACTGACGGACGAGATGATCACCGCCGCGGGCCGGGCCGTCGCCGACAAGCGCCGCGTGCTCGTCGGGCACCACGACCTGCGACGGGCCCACGGCGACCTCGCGGCCCGCGCACTGATCGCCCAGCCGCTCGTCGTGGAGGACATGGGTGTGGCGGGGGTGCTCGGCGTCGTGACGACCGTCGAACCCGGCCCGGCGCTGCTCGGTGCGATCACCGAGGTGGCGCGGTATGCGTGCAGCCAGATCGAGCTGGCCGAACTGGACGCCTCCCGCGCCCGGCTCGACCGCGCCGAGGTCCGTGCGCTGCGCGCCCAGATCAGTCCGCACTTCATCTACAACGCGCTCAACACGGTGGCGTCGTTCGTCCGGACCGACCCCGATCGCGCCCGCGAACTGCTGCTGGATTTCGCCGACTTCACCCGCTACTCGTTCCGCGCGGCCGGCGAGTACACCCTGCTCGCCGACGAACTGCGCAACATCGACCGGTACCTGACACTCGAACGCGCCCGCTTCGGCAACGCCCTCGAGGTACGCCTGCAGATCGCTCCCGAGGTACTCAACGTGACGCTGCCCTTCCTCGCTCTGCAGCCACTCGTCGAGAACGCCGTGCGGCACGGGATCGCGGGCAAGGACACCCGCACGGGCACCATCACCATCACCGCGGCCGACGAGGGCACCGACTGCGTCATCAGCGTCGAGGACGACGGCATCGGCATGGACCCGGAACTGCTGCGATCCGGCACGCTCGACGCGATCGCCGACAGCGAGCACGGCAGCGGCGTCCGCGAGTCCGCGCACGTGGGCCTCGCCAACGTCGACGACCGCTTGCGCGCGGCCTTCGGCAACGACTACGGCCTCGTCGTCGAGACCGCGCCGGGGGCCGGCACCCGGGTGAGCATGCGCGTGCCGAAGTTCAGGGCGGGTATCCGGCCGTGAGGAACACCCGGCATGGCACGATGGATTCGCCGTGAACGAGATCACAGACAACCTGACCGTGCTGGCGGTCGACGACGAACCGCCCGCCCTCGACGAGCTGGCCTACCTGCTGCGCGCGCAGGAGGAGATCGGCGTCGTGCACACCGCAGGAGACGCGACGACCGCTCTGCGCGTGCTGCGCGACGGAGGAATCGACGCGGTCTTCCTCGACATCAACATGCCCGGACTCGACGGGCTGGAACTCGCAGGCATCCTGCGCAATTTCGCGGTGTCCCCGGCCGTGGTGTTCGTGACCGCGCACGACGATCGCGCGGTCTCGGCGTTCGATCTCGGCGCCGTCGACTACGTCCTCAAGCCGCTGCGGGAGGAACGGCTCGCCGAAGCGGTCCGGCGGATCGCCGAGCGCCACCGGCCCGCCGCGCAGGCGACATCCGAGACCGGCCAGAGCGACGACGTGATCCCGGTCGAGCTCGGCGGTGTCACCACCCTCGTGCCGCGCTCGTCGGTCCACTGGGTCGAGGCCGAGGGCGACTACGCGCGCCTGCACACCGCGACCGGTTCGCACCTGGTACGTATCCCGATATCGACGCTCGAGAACCGCTGGGGCGACGCCGGCTTCCTGCGGGTGCACCGCTCCTATCTCGTGGCGTTGCCGCTCGTCACCGGTATCCGCAGTGTGGGTTCGGGTCTCGTCGTGTGCCTGCGCAGCGACAGCACCTCACCGCCCGTCGAACTGCCCGTCAGCCGCCGGCACACACGGGAACTCAAGGACCGGCTCATCCGAGGTCCCATGCAGTCGTGGACGTCGCGATGAGCACCACCGGCGGCCCGCCTCCGCCGCGTCAGAAGGTCGTCCTCGCCGAACGGCGTGGGGCGCGCATGGTCCGTACCCGGGTCGAGGTGCAGCAGCAGACCGAGGTGGGCGACGCGATGGTCCGCGGGCTGGTCCGGGCGCAGCTCGGGCTCGCGCTGCGGGTCGCGCTGTTCACGGTGTGTCTGCTGGGCGCCATCCCGGTGCTGTTCCACCTCGCTCCCGGTCTCGCCGCGGTGACGGTCCTCGGCATCCGCCTGCCGTGGGTGTTGCTCGGTGTGGTCGGTTATCCGATCCTGCTCGGTATCGCGTGGGTGTATCTGCGCCTCGCCGAACGCAACGAGCAGGATTTCACCGACCTTACCGACGATTGACGACCCCATGAGCGGATCGATTCCCGTCGTCACCGTCGTCGGTCTGGTCGCCGCGGCGATCGCCACCGTCGCGATCGGTGTGTACGGCGTGCGGATGGCGCGCACCACCTCGGATTTCCTCGTCGCATCCCGCAGCGTCGGCCCGCGCTGGAACGCCGCGGCGATCTCCGGTGAATACCTCTCGGCGGCATCCTTTCTCGGAGTGGCCGGGCTTGTGGCGAAGTTCGGTGCCGACGCCCTGTGGTATCCCGTCGGTTTCACCGCCGGTTATCTGGGTCTGCTGCTGTTCGTCGCTGCGCCGCTGCGACGTTCGGGTGCCTACACCGTCCCGGACTTCGCGGAGTTCCGGCTGGGGGAGAAGTGGCTGCGCACGCTGTCGATGATGGTCGTGGCGATCATCTGCATCCTGTACCTGGTGCCGCAGTTCCAGGGCGCGGGACTGACGCTCAACATCCTTCTGGGAGTGCCCGACTGGGTGGGCGTCGCGGTGGTCGGCGTGATCGTCGTCGCCAACGTGGTCGGTGGCGGGATGCGCTCGATCACCTTCGTGCAGGCCTTCCAGTACTGGCTCAAACTCACCGCGGTCGCCCTGCCCGCCCTGGTGCTCACGCTGCACTTCGTCGGTGACGACCGAGGTGTCGACGAACCCGTGCCGCCCACCGTCACCGAGACCACCACCGTCGACGTGACGATCGACGTGATCGTGCAGGTCGCCGAAACGCTCCCCGTCGTGGCGACCGGCGAGATCGACGGCCGGCCGGTCGCGGGCGTCTTCGAACTCGAACCGGGGGAGCACGTCCTCGGGGCCGGGACCGAACTGGTCCTCGACGCCGGGTCGCCGGTGCCGGTGGTCGCCGGTGCACCGACCGACAACGACACCTGGGCGTCGCCGGGGGCGGGGCTGGGAGCGAGCAGCGAACATCCGCTGTTCCAGGTGTATTCGCTGATGCTCGCGACCTTCCTGGGCACGATGGGGCTGCCCCATGTGCTCGTGCGCTTCTACACCAATCCCGACGGGCGGGCGGCGCGCATGACGTCGCTCGCCGTCATCGGCCTGCTCGGGTTGTTCTATCTGTTCCCCACGCTGCTCGGGGTGTTCGCGCGCCTGTACGTCCCGCAGCTGCTCATCACCGGACGCTCCGATGCGGCAGTGCTGCTGCTGCCGGGATCGGTGCTGTCGGGCTGGGGCGGGCAGTTGCTCGCGGCGCTGGTCGCCTCGGGTGCGATCGCGGCCTTCCTGTCGACGTCGTCCGGACTGCTGGTGAGTGTCGCCGGCGTGTTGTCCACGGACGTACTGCGCGGCCGGGTGCGCGACTTCCGGGTGGCCGCGGTGCTCGCCGGCGTGGTGCCGCTCGTGCTCGCCCTGTCGGTGACCTCCCTCGACCTGTCCCGTTCGGTCGGGCAGGTCTTCGCCATCGCCGCGTCGACGCTGTGTCCGCTGCTGGTGCTGGGGATCTGGTGGCGCGGGCTCACCGCGATCGGTGCCGCGGCGGGGATGGTCGTCGGTGGTCTCGTCGCGGGCGGTGCAGCCCTGGCGACCGTGCTGCTGCCGATCGATCCGTCGGTGGCCGCGGGGTGGCCGACGGTGCTCTCCGCCTACCCGGCGGCGTTGAGCGTGCCGCTGGCGTTCCTCACGATGATCACGGTGAGTCTTCTGACGCGTCGCCGGATCCCCAGGGACGTGGGTAGGACGTTCTCCCGCATGCACGTACCCGAGCGGCTCGGGATGGGCCGCGACCGCGAACTCGGCGCGTTCGGTGAGCGGGGCCGTGGTCCCGGTGAGAGGCGCCGTTCGTCGCGGTGACGCGACCGTTCGTCGCACGAGGGCACCCCTCGTCGTTCCGTCTCTTGTCTGCTCTGTTCGTGTGACAGCCGTCTCATTAGTGTTGTGATCATCCTCACCTCACACGACTATCAAGGAGTCGGCAGTGACCACAGCACCACTCAGCGAGAGTGGCGTACCCCAGCAGCGACGGATACCGACGCCGCAGGAGTTCGTCACGATGCAGGAGAGCCCGGAGTTCCAGGAACTGCGCAGCCGTCTGCGCCGTTTCGTGTTCCCGGTGACGGCGTTCTTCCTGGCCTGGTACGCCCTGTACGTCCTGCTGGCCACCTACGCGGACGAGTTCATGGCGACGAAGGTCATCGGCAACATCAATGTCGGGCTGATCCTGGGTCTGGGCCAGTTCGTCACGACCTTCGTGATCACCGCCGTCTACGTGAAGTTCGCCGGGCGTGAGCTGGATCCGCGTTCCGCCGCGATCCGTGAGGAACTGGAAGGACCGCAGCAGTGAGCGTTCTCGCGCAGAGTGGGGCCGACGTCGGCAACCCGATCCTCAACATCGCCATCTTCGTCGCGTTCGTCGTCATCACGATGGGCCTGGTCATCAAGGCCAGCCGCACGACGAAGAAGGCCTCCGACTTCTACACCGGCGGCGGCCAGTTCTCCGGCCCGCAGAACGGTTTCGCCATCGCCGGCGACTACCTGTCGGCCGCGTCGTTCCTCGGTATCGCCGGTGCGATCGCCGTCTACGGATACGACGGCTTCCTGTACTCGATCGGCTTCCTGGTCGCATGGCTCGTCGCCCTGCTGCTCGTCGCCGAACTGCTCCGCAACACCGGTCGGTTCACGATGGCCGACGTGCTGAGCTTCCGGCTCAAGGAACGCCCCGTCCGCATGGCGGCGGCGCTCTCGACCCTCGCGGTGTCGCTGTTCTACCTGCTTGCCCAGATGGCCGGCGCCGGCGGACTCGTCGCGCTGCTGCTCGACATCGAGGGCAAGGTCGGCCAGGCCATCGTCGTCGCGGTCGTCGGTGTGCTCATGATCGTGTACGTGCTGATCGGCGGCATGAAGGGCACGACCTACGTACAGATGGTCAAGGCCGTGCTGCTCGTCGCCGGCGCCGGCCTGATGTTCGTGCTCGTCCTGTTCGCGGTGCGGGGCAACTTCTCGCAGCTGCTCGCCGACGCACAGGCGATGGTGTCGAGCTCGTCGAACGAGGCCGTCGCCCAGCGTGACGTGCTCGCCCCCGGCGCCAAGTACGGCATCAGCAACATGACGCAGATCGACTTCTTGTCGCTCGGCATCGCGCTGGTCCTCGGCACCGCCGGTCTGCCGCACGTGCTGATGCGCTTCTACACCGTCCCCACCGCCAAGGAAGCACGTCGCTCGGTCACCTGGGCCATCGCCCTCATCGGCGCCTTCTACCTGTTCACCCTGGTGCTCGGTTACGGTGCCGCGAAGATGGTCGGCCCCGACGCGATCCTCGGCGCTCCCGGCAAGGAGAACTCTGCGGCTCCGTTGCTGGCCTTCGAACTCGGCGGCACTCTGTTCCTGGCGATCATCTCGGCCGTCGCCTTCGCCACGATCCTCGCGGTCGTCGCCGGCCTGGCCATCACCGCCTCGGCATCCTTCGCCCACGACATCTACGCCAGTGTCATCAAGCGTGGCAACGCCACCGAGGACGAGCAGGTGCGGGTCTCGCGGATCACGGTCGTCGTGATCGGTCTGGTGGCGATCGTCCTCGGTATCCTCGCCATGGGACAGAACATCGCCTTCCTGGTGGCCCTGGCCTTCGCGGTCGCCGCCTCGGCGAACCTGCCCACCCTGCTGTACTCGCTGTTCTGGCGGAAGTTCAACACGACCGGCGCCCTGTTCAGCATCTACGGCGGTCTGATCAGCTGCCTCGTGCTCATCGTGTTCTCCCCGGCGGTGTCCGGTGCACCCTCGGCGATGTTCCCGAACGTGGACTTCTCCTGGTTCCCGCTGTCGAACCCGGGCATCGTGTCCATCCCGCTCGCGTTCGCGCTCGGTGTCATCGGCACCTACGTCGGACGCCGCAGGCAGGAGGATCGGTACAAGCAGGCGGAGATGGAGGTCCGCTCGCTCACCGGTGTCGGTGTGGAGAAGGCCGTCTCCCACTGATCCTCTGCACCGCGGTGGCCCGCTCCCGATACGGGGGCGGGCCACCGCCGTGTCGGGGTGCGCCCCGCCGGCGGAACGGACCGTCTACTGTTGCGGACCATGGCGAAACTCGAAGTGTCCACCGACCTTCCGCTCGACCCGCACGCAGCGTGGGAGCACGCCTCCCGCCTCGAGTCGTTCGGGGAGTGGCTGAGCATCCACGACGGGTGGCGCAGCGACCTGCCGGACACCCTCGCCGAGGGCACCACCCTGCAGTCGGTGGTGTCCGTCAAGGGCATGCGCAACCGCGTCACGTGGACCATCGTCGAACTGGACGCGCCGCACCACGTGGTGCTGAAGGGCACCGGCAAGGGTGGCACGAAGTTCTCGATGCGACTCGCCGTCGCGGCCCGCGGGGACGGTTCGACGCTGTCGATGAAGATCGACCTCGGCGGGGCGCCCCTGTTCGGCCCGATCGGCTCGGGGGTGGCGCGGGCCCTGCACGGCGACCTGCAGTCGTCGCTCGACACCTTCGCGCGCCGCTACGGCGGGAACTGACGCCCGGCGCAGCGCGACACGACGCTCGGTCTCATCGAGCAGGGACATGATCCGATGCGGCCGCGCTCCGACGGTGCAGTCGTTCCACGCCGCTTGCGTACCAACGCTTACCGAAGACCAGCGCCACGATCGCGAGTGCGTACACCAGCGGGGTCAGTTGCAGCGCGGCGAGCAGACCCAGACGGTCGGCGAGGATCCCGACGACGAACGGCCCGGTCGCCAGCCCGAGGACGTTGTTGGCGACGGTGAGAGTGCCGAGCGCGGAGGCCCGCACCGACTCGTGGGTCAGTCGTGCCACCATGGCCGCGGTGGGACCGGAGGACCCGGCGGCGAAGAAGGCTCCGATTCCGATGAGGCCCAATTGCGCCGGACCCGGCGCCAGCTGGAATCCGATGGCGAGCGACACGAGGGAGACGGCGCAGTAGGCGATGGCGCTGGTCCACTTCGCCGACGGGTTCGTGCGGCTCACCCGATCGGTGATCATCCCGCACACCACCATGCCGGTGCCGATCAGCAGGACGAAGATCGATGCGACCATCCCGGCCTTGTCCGGGGCCAGACCGTACTGACGATTGAAGAAGCTGGGCGTCCATGCCAGCAGCACCGCGGCAGTGAACATCTGCAGACCGCCACCGAGATAGGCGCACCACACGGCAGGGCTGGTGAACAGTGTGGAGATCGGTACCCGGATCGGGGGTGACGAATCCGGACGAGGAGACGGTTCGGTCGGCGTCGTGTCCTGACCGACCTTGTGCGCCGCCAACCTACCTTCGGTGACCAGGGCGCGGAACAGAGCGACGAGGATCAGGCCGAGCACCGCCATGGCCGCGAACGACCACCGCCAGCTCAGGTGCACCGCGATGACGCCCCCGAGTGCGACGCCGATGACCGAACCGAACGAGCCGCCGGCCATGAAGGCGCCGCTGAGTGCGGAATGGACCCGCGGGACGAAGGCGCTCAGGATCACGGCGATTCCGACGCTGCCGTAGGCGGCCTCGCCGACCCCGACCAGGAAGCGGGCAATGAGCAACTGTTCGTAATCGGCTGCCACAGCGCAGAACAGCGTCGCGATACTCCAGATCACCGCCATCAGGGTGAGGCTCCGTACCCTGCCCCACCGATCGGCGAGGAGCGACAACGGGAAGGTCAACAGGCCCACCATCAGGGCGACGATGCTCGTCAGCGATGCGAGTTGTGAATCCGACAGTGCCCAGTCCGCTTTCAGGAACGGGAAGACCGCGCTGAGCACCTGGCGCGACATGTAATCCGAGAGCAGCAGTGCGAATGTCAGCGCGAAGACCAGCCAGGGGTATGCGACCCGTCGGCGTCGATTCTTCTCGGGTGCCGGTCCGCCGGAATCGGTTGGCTCGTCCGGTGATTCGAGGGTGAGTTCGGCAGGGGTGCCGATCGGGGTGGGGAGAATTCCCATAGGAGCTCCTCGATAGAAAAGGGGTGGGTCGGAACCCGAGCGGTTTCACGACTCTCACGCGGAGGAGGGGAGGACGGCGGGGCGTGCACGCCGATCCGCGATTGCCGTGGTGCACATCACAGTAGTCGGGGTGTGCGGCGCTCACTTATCCCGAGGGGACACGGGTCTGTCCATTTCGGGACACTCAGGCTTCGGACCGCTTGCGCCATTCTCGGGGAGTCATGCCGAAACGGCGTGTGAACCAGCGCGAGAAGCCGCTCGGAGCCGAGAACGACAACATTTCCGAGATCTCGGCGAAGGTGTGACGCCCACTCGTCACCAGTCGTTGGGCGAGTTCGGCCCGGGTGTCGTCGACGACCCCGGTGAAGGTCTGTCCCGACCTCGCCAGGTGCCGGTGGACGGTGCGGCGATCCACACCGAGACTTGCCGACACCTGGTCGACCGAACAGCGCCCGGTCGGTAACAGTAGTTCGACGAGTTCCCGGACCCGCCGCTCGAGCACGGGGGTTTCGGATGCCGAGAGGTCGTCGAGGACCTGTTGCGAATAACTTCGGAGGACGGGATCGGAGAGGCGATTGGGTAGGTCCAGATCGCCGGTGTACACGACGATTCCGGAATAGTTGCCGTCGAAGACGAGGGGCGCGTCGAAGACCCGACGGTGTGTGCTGTCGTCGTCGGGCCGACCGTGTTCGAAACACACCGACACGGGACGCCAGCGGTCGCCGAGCAGATACTGCAGAAGTTGGTGGATGACGGCGACCGCGAGTTCCGTGGCTTGGCGCACGGGCATGGGTTCGCCCGGTTCGACGCGGAGGGCGATCGTCGACAGTCCGTCACGTTCGGTGATGTCGATGAACAGCGCCTCGTTGTACGTGTGCTGGAAGCGGATCAGCATGCGCAGGGCGCTGCGGGCGTTCGGTTCGTCGCGGATGGCCACGCTCAAGGGGCCGAGGGTCGACAGGCGTCGCCGTTCGGCGAGTCTCAGTGCGAAATCCTGGTGGGCGGTGACGACGGCGGACAGTTCCAGCAAGCGGACGATCGACGCTGCCGGTACCCATCGGTCCTGCAGGTCGAGTCCGGACGGGTCCAACTCGACGCTGCGCAACAGTTCGATCGGGTCGACCGAGAGCGAGCGGGCCAGTTCGACGAATCCCGTCAGTGTGGCGTAGCGCGCCAACGGCTTCGGCAGCGTCATCGCGCGTCTCCTCGATGTCCCGTCGACCGATGAAGGGGTTGTCCCCGAATGACAACGAATATGTCCCGCAGGGGTAAGTATTCCGGATGTCCGCTCGTTAGTGTCGTGTTATCGGCGTCACACCCCCTCTGCGGTAGCAGAACGCCCGACATCCAAGGAGAACACAGATGGCACACGCGATCCGCTTCCACGAGACGGGCGGCCCCGACGTCCTCGAATGGGAAACCGTCGAGGTCGGCGATCCCGGCCCCGGCGAAGTGCGGATCCGGCACGAAGCCGTCGGCCTGAACTTCGCGGACACCTACTTCCGTACTGGGCTGTATCCGGCGCCGTTGCCGGCGGGAATGGGCGTCGAGGCCGCCGGCGTGATCGAGGCGGTCGGCCCCGGCGTCACCGACTTCCGCGAGGGTGACCGTGTCACCTACACGGGAAGCCCGCTCGGTGCATACAGCACCGAACGGGTGATGGACGCAGCACACCTCATCGCACTGCCCGACGCGATTCCCTTCGACACCGCGGCCGCGATGACCATGCGCGGCCTGACCGCGGCGTACCTCCTGCGCCGCATCCACCCCCTCGGAGCCGGCGACACGGTCCTGTTGCACGCCGCGGCCGGGGGTGTCGGCCTGATCTTCTGCCAGTGGGCGAAACGGTTGGGAATCAACGTCATCGGCACCACATCCAGCGACGAGAAGGCAGAAGTCGCTCGGTCCTACGGTTGTGCCGAGGTCATCGTCCACACCCGTGAGGACATCGCGGAACGGGTGCGCGAGCTGACCGACGGAGCCGGTGTGCCGGTCGTGTTCGACAGCGTCGGCGCCTCGACCCATCGTTCCTCGCTCGATTCCCTCGCCCGCCGAGGCCTGCTCGTCGCGTTCGGAACGGCCTCCGGCCCGATCCCACCGATCAGCGCCATGGACCTCGCGATCAAGGGCTCACTGTTCGTCACCCGTCCCGCGCTCGCGGACTACATCGCCGATCCGGTCGAGCGAGCCGAACTGGCGAACGAACTGTTCGCACAGGTCGCCGCCGGAGACATCGAGATCGAGATCAACCAGCGATACGCACTCGCCGATGCCGAACGAGCACACCGCGACCTCGAAGCCGGCATCAGCGTCGGCTCGTCGGTGTTCTCGCTCTGACCTTCGACCCGATCCACCCCGTCACGCCCAGGAGACCGTCATGACCACCACCGACCCCGCTCATGTCCGGGACGAGGCACATCGCCGATTCCCGATGGACGCACGACCGCTGACCGGCAGCATCGGCGCAGAACTGCACGGCGTAGACCTCGCCGAGGTGGCCCGCGACGACGAACGGTTCGCAGAACTGAAGGCGCTGCTGCTCGAACACAAGGTGTTGTTCTTCCGGAACCAGGAGATGAGCAGGGCCGAGCACGTCGCCCTCGCCGAGCGTTTCGGCTCGCTCGAGGACCATCCGGTACTCGGCAGCGATCCGGAACATCCCGGTCTGGTCCGTATCTACAAGGACCTCGACAGCCCACCCGAGGCGTTCGAGAACTCCTACCACTGCGACGCCACCTGGCGGGAGAACCCGCCCATGGGATCGGTGCTCCGATGCGTCGAAGGTCCGGCCGTCGGTGGCGACACGATCTGGGTGAACATGGCACTCGCCTACGAGCAGTTGCCCGGCCACGTGAAGGAACAGATCGCCGGGTTGCGTGCACGCCACAGCATCGAGGCATCGTTCGGTGCGCGACTGCCGATCGACAAGCGACTCGCGCTGAAGGACCGGTTCCCGGACGCGGAGCACCCCGTCGTGCGCACCCATCCCGAAACGGGCGAGAAGGTCCTGTTCGTCAACAGCTTCACCACACACTTCACGAATTTCCATACGGCGGACAACGTCCGTTGCGGTATCGACTATGCACCCGGGGCGGGCGAGCTGCTCCGGTTCCTGCAGAGCCGGGCGACGATCCCCGAGTACCAGGTCCGGTGGCGATGGACGCCGAACAGCGTGGCGATCTGGGACAACCGGTCCACCCAGCACTACGCGGTCCAGGACTACTGGCCTGCCGTCCGGAGGATGGAGCGCGCCGGAATCGCCGGCGATCGTCCCTTCTGACTCCGAGAACTTCCTTCCCTCATCACGCACGACCCGATCCACAGGAGACCACGATGCACTTCCACGACGATGCCTTGTTCCCCGAATGCCAGGAGAAGCTGGTCATCACCGCCGCCCCGTACGGACCCGAATGGGAACCGGAGGATTTCCCGGAAGACCTGCCGCTGACGATGGACGAGCACGTCCAGCAGGCGGTGGACTGCTACGAGGCCGGAGCCACGGTGCTGCACATCCACGTTCGCGAACTCGACGGCAAGGGCAGCAAGCGACTGTCGAAGTTCAACGAACTGCTCTCCCACCTGCGCGAAGCGGTGCCGGACATGATCCTGCAGGTCGGAGGATCGATCTCCTTCGCACCGGAAGGTGAAGGTGCCGAAGCGAAGTGGCTCTCGGATGATGTTCGGCACATGCTCGCCGAACTGGATCCCAAGCCGGACCAGGTGACCATCGCCATCAACACGAGCCAGATGAACATCATGGAGCTCATGACCGCGGACGACATCGCCGGCACCTCGATGGAGCGTCCGGAACTCGCGGTGACCTACCGGGAGATGACCGTGCCCGCCGGGCCGGAATGGGTCGAGGAGCACCTGCGACGCCTGCAGGCCGCCGGCATCCAGCCGCACTTCCAGCTGTCGTCGATCCCGCAGCTCGAGACCGTCGAACGCCTGATTCGACGCGGCATCTACACCGGTCCGCTGAACCTGACCTGGGTGGGGATCGGCGGCGGTTTCGACGGCCCGAACCCGTACAACATCATGAACTTCATCCAGCGTGTCCCGGACGGTGCCTGCCTGACACTCGAAACCCTCATGCGTTCGGTGCTGCCGGTCAACACCATGGCCATCGCCATGGGGCTGCACACCCGCTGCGGCAACGAGGACACCCTCTGGGGACGCAAGGGCGAGAAGATGACCTCGGTCGAGCAGATCCGGCAACTGGTCCGTCTCGCAGACGAACTCGGCCGTGAAGTCGCCACCGGAAAGGAAGCCCGTGAGATCTACCGGATCGGCGAGACCTACCGCGACGCCGACGAAACGCTCGCCAAACTCGGCTACGCCCCCAACCGCCGCCCCGGTCAGGTCGGCTTCACCCACCACAGCTGACACCCAGTGGCCCCCCGCTCGGAAATGCACCGCGCCAAGAAAGTTTCGGAGAGATGAACGACGACACCGAACCGACCGTGATCATCGTGCCCGGTCTGCGCGACCACGTCGCCGACCACTGGCAGACACTGCTCGCCGATCGGCTCGACCGGGTCCGCACCGTACCCCCGCTCGACCACGACCGACTGAGCCTGGACGCACGGATCGCCGCGCTCGACGCGGTCGTCGGCGACGTCGACGGTCCGATCGTGCTGGTCGCGCACAGTGCCGGCGTCCTGATCGCCGTGCACTGGGCCCACGCATCGACCAGACCGGTTCTCGGTGCGCTGCTCGCAACACCGGTCGATATCGAAAAGCCGCTCCCCGAAGGGTATCCGACCACGGCCGACCTCGATCGAGGCGGTTGGCTCCCGATACCGCGTCGCCGCCTTCCCTTCCCGAGCATCCTTGCGGCGAGCAGCAACGATCCACTCGCGGACCGGCGCCGGGTCGCAGGATTGGCGGAGGCGTGGGGCAGTCGATTCGTCGACCTCGGTGAGGTCGGGCATCTGAATCCCGCGTCCGGCTTCGGCGACTGGCCCGCCGCCGATCTGTTCCTGCAGGAACTGCTCCAGCGGTCCGGAGCGACAACGCGCGAGACCGCCCCCGTCCCGTCCGAATCCTGAAAGCGAACCAACGATGCTCAACCTGTCCGTTCTCCTGGAGGATTCCGCCCGACGGTATCCCGACCGGGATGCCTTGGTGCTGGGGAAGACCCGGATCGGCTACGGTGAACTCGACGCCCGAGCGAACCGGGTGGCCAACCTGTTGATCGCGCGTGGAATCGCGCCGGGCGACACCGTGGCGAT
The DNA here is from genome assembly GCF_058211795.1 of Rhodococcus sp. S3. Classification (NCBI taxonomy): domain Bacteria; kingdom Bacillati; phylum Actinomycetota; class Actinomycetes; order Mycobacteriales; family Nocardiaceae; genus Rhodococcus; species Rhodococcus sp. S3. Next base: position 991,041 of record NZ_CM177074.1, read on the forward strand.
GTCGATCCCCAACGTGCCGGAGTTCGTGATCGTCTACTACGGCATCCTCAAGGTCGGTGCCGTCGTGGTGCCCCTGAACATCATGCTCAAGGAACGGGAGATCGCCTACCATCTGCAGGATTCCGGCGCCCGGGCGTTCTTCTGCTCCGAAGGTGGACCCGACCTGCCCATCGGTGAATACGGTCGTGCCGGTTTCGCCGCAGCACCGAAGTGTCGCGACATGTTCGTCGTCGGCGGACTCGATGGTGCGGACAGTCTCGATACTGCGCTGGGGGAAGTATCGGATGTCCGCTCGTCGGTGGTACGTGATCCGCAGGACACGGCGGTGATCCTCTACACCAGCGGAACCACAGGAAAACCGAAGGGAGCCTGCCTTTCCCACTCCAACATGGTGACCAACGCACTCACCGCGAACCGCCTGTTCGACAGCACTCCGATGTGCCCCGACACGTACCTGGTGACCCTGCCGCTCTTCCACTCCTTCGGCCAGACCGTGACCATGAACGCGGGACTGTCGGTAGGGGCCACGCTGGTTCTCCTGCCACGTTTCGATGCCCGCACCGCACTGACACTGATGATCGAGGAGGACGTCACCGTCTTCGCCGGGGTCCCGACGATGTACTGGGCTCTGCTCGATGCGGTGGACGAGGCGGTCGACGTGCAACGGATCGCCGCCACGATGCGCCGGGCGATCTCCGGTGGCGCCGCCCTGCCCGTCGAGATCCTCACCCGGTTCTCCGAGCGCTTCGGCGTCCGGATCCTCGAGGGCTACGGGCTGTCCGAGACGTCTCCGCTCGCGTTGTTCAGCGATCCGGAACGCGACCCGCGGCCCGGATCGATCGGAGTCCCGGTGTGGGGAGTCGAGGCCCGCCTCGTCGACGCCGACTGGAACACCGTCACAGCTACCGACACGATCGGGGAACTCGCCCTGCGCGGACACAACGTCATGTCCGGATATCTCGGCCGGCCGGATGCCACCGCCGAAGTGATGCGGGACGGCTGGCTGCGTACCGGCGACCTCGCTCGCAGGGACGCGGACGGTTTCTACTACATCGTCGATCGCGCGAAGGATCTGATCGTGCGCGGAGGCTTCAACGTCTACCCCCGCGAGATCGAGGAAGTACTGATCACCCACGAGGCAGTGTCGCTCGCAGCGGTCGTCGGCGTTCCCCACGAGGTGTACGGCGAGGAGGTCGGCGCCTTCGTCGTCCTCGAGGCAGGGGATCAGACCACGGAAGAGGAATTGATCTCCTGGTGCCGCGACCGGATGGCGGGATACAAGTATCCGCGCTCGATCGAGATCGTCACGACGCTTCCGACGACCGCGACGGGCAAGATCCTCAAACGCGAACTCGTCGCCACGGTACGGACGAGCACGGTATCGACGAGTCAGGGTTCGTCGGATGTCGGGTGAGGTCGAGTTGACGTCGGCGCCGCAGGACGTCGTCCGCCCGGAAACGACGTCGGTGGGTCCGCGTTCCCGCACGGCCGCCCTCGCCGCAGGTATCGCGGTGTGCGCGGCCGGCGCTGCGATCGCGATCGGGTTCGGCCGGCTGTTCCCTGCCGTGAACCCGATGCTGATCGCGATCGTGTTCGGAGCACTGGTGGCCAATCTGATTCCCGTCCCGGCGTGGATCGGCCCAGGTGTGGATTTCTCGACCAAACGGCTGCTGCGCCTCGGCATCGCCGTGCTCGGCCTCCAACTGGTCTTCCACGACATCCTCGCCCTCGGGTGGGGCGTCATCGCGCTCGTCGTGGTCATCGTCACGGCCGGGATCACCGGGACGATGTACCTGGGGCGGGTCCTCGGACTTTCGTGGACTCAGCGGGTCCTCATCTCGTGCGGATTCTCGATCTGCGGCGCCGCGGCGGTGGCTGCCGCAGACGGAGTCGTCGACGCGAAGCGCAACGAGGTGATCACCTCGATCGCGTTGGTCGTCGTCTTCGGCACACTGATGATCCCCGGTGTTCCGCTGCTGGTAGGAGTGCTGGGGATGGACGACCGGCAGTCCGGCATCCTCGCCGGCGGGGCGATCCACGAGGTCGCGCAGGTGGTCGCCGCCGGAGGCATGATGGGTGGCGGAGCCCTCGCCGTCGCCACCGTGGTCAAGCTCGCCCGCGTCCTGATGCTGGCCCCGGTGATGGCATATCTGGGCGTGGTCCGTCGACGGCGCGGTCGCGAGGAGGGCGCCCACAAGGACACGATCGGGCGGCAGCCGCCGCTGGTGCCGGTGTTCGTGATCGGATTCCTGGTAGCTGTGGCGGTGCGGTCCTCCGGCGTGCTGCCCGACGTCGTGCTCGAACAGGCCGCGCTCGTGCAGTCGGCGTTGTTGACCACGGCCATGTTCGGCTTGGGCCTCGGGGTTCGTGTGGGACTGCTGCGCTCGATCGGACTACGACCGTTCGTAGTCGCTGCTGCCTCCACGCTGTGGGTGATGCTGATCGCCCTCGTCGGCGCCCTCCTGCTGAGCTGAACGGTCCGCGCCCGGCTTGCCGGCACAGCGGAACGTTCGGTGTCGCAGAGTTCTCTACCGGCAAAACACCTCTCGCCCGCGCACGATCGTGCCAAGCTCGGAAGTGGTGGTCGGTCCTCGACCCGAGAAGTTCGTCCGGCCCGCAAGGTCGGCTGTCCGGGCGCGCAGGAACGATTGCGAGGTCGAGTCGATGGCCGAGGAACACGAATCGCACCGGGGCCCGGTATCCGCCGACTCCCGCTGGTGGGCGTGGACCGCTGTCGTGGTGCTGATCGTCGCGATCGTGCTTCCGGTCGCCGAAGCCGGTCTGCGTGGTGTCCTCGCGCTGCTGCTGGTCGCGGTGGCCGGTGCAGCCCTGGCCGTTGCCGGGGCCTACTGGTTCCTCACCCACCGGGGGGTGGTCCGCGCGGTGGCTCTGACCGTGACCGTCCTCGTGCCGGTGGTCGTGGTGGTCGTCTTCGCACTGTCGGGTCACCTGTGGGTCGCTGTTGTGTCGGTGCTGCTCGTCGCCGTGGCGGTCGCATGCGGACGCCGCGCCCTACGAGGCGATCGCGTGAATCCGCAGCCGGAATTCCCGGCCGTTTCCGTGCACCATCCGTTCTTCGTGATGAATCCACGCTCGGGCGGGGGCAAGGTCGTCCGTTACGACCTGCAGCGCAAGGCCGAGGAACTCGGCGCCGAAGTGGTGTTGCTGAGCGGACCGCAGCAACTCGACGTCACCGAACTGGCGGAGAAGGCCGTCGAACGAGGGGCGGACCTGCTCGGCGTCGCGGGTGGCGACGGAACACAGGCCCTCGTCGCGGCGGTCGCAGCGGAACACCGACTTCCGTTCGTGGTGATCAGCGCCGGAACCCGGAATCATTTCGCTCTCGACCTCGGGCTCGACCGGGAGGATCCCGCTGCGGGTCTGGACGCCCTCCGTGACGGGGTCGAGCTGCGCGTCGATCTCGGCCGGATCAACGAGCGGCCGTTCGTCAACAATGCGTCCTTCGGGGTCTACGCAGAGGTGGTGCGGAGCCCTCAGTACCGTGCCGACAAGACAGCGACGGTGCTGCAGATGCTGCCCGATCTGCTCGGTGAGCAGGGCAGGCCGGGCCTGCGGGCGCACATCGACACCGAGACCGTCGAGGGACCTCAGGCGGTGTTGGTCAGCAACGGTCCGTACGCCTTCGACGACCTGGCAGGAATGGGCCGACGGCCCCGCCTGGACAGCGGCCGGCTCGGTGTCGTCGCGATCTCGGTCTCGAACGCACGCCAGGCGGTCGGCCTGTTCCGTCGCACCCACAACCGAGGCCTGTTGCAGCGCACCGCCACAGAAGTGGTCGTCGATGCGGACGTACCGGAGATTCCGGTCGGAGTCGACGGTGAGTCGGTGATGCTGTCGACACCCGTCCGATGCACGATCTCCACCGGAGCGCTACGAGTTCGTGTTCCCCGCAACCGTCCGGGAGCGCGTGTGCCGCCCCCGCACCTCGATTCCGTTCGGTTGCGGAAGATATTGTGGCCGAATTGAACTCTTCGGATCTCACATTCCGGCGCATCCTACGACTTCAATGGAGGGATGTGCAGATGGATGGCGTACACCGGTGATCCCGTCCTGATGGACGACCTCCTGTTCCGGCCGGTGCACTCCCTGATCGACCAGAGCCTGCATTCCAAGATGGGCGCAACTACCACGAACGGGGACGGCTTCGGCATCGGCTGGTACGGAGAGGGCCCGAGGCCCGCATTGTTCAAGTGCATCGAACCCGCCTGGAACGAGAGCAACCTCCGCGAGCTCGCCACGCAGATCCGTACGCCGTTGATGTTCGCGCATGTCCGCGCCTCGACGGGAACTCCGGTGCAGCGCACCAATTGCCATCCCTTCCGCTACGAGAACAGGTTGTGGATGCACAACGGGGCGGTGCACGGATTCCACCTCATGAAACGGGACCTGGCGATGGCCGTCGATGCGAGCCTCTACGACGCGATCCGGGGGTCGACGGATTCCGAGATGCTGTTCTACCTCGCGCTCACCTTCGGCCTCGCCGACGACCCGTTCACCGGCGTGGCGAAGGCCGTCGGTTTCGTGGAGGATATCGGAGCACGCATGGGCATCGAGAATCCCATGCAGGGAACGATCGCCACCACCGACGGCAGCAGCGTCTGGGTGTTCCGGTATTCGACGGAGCGGAAGACACGCTCGTTGTTCTACTCGGCCGACATCAAGGCGATACGGGCGCAGCATCCCGAAGTGGAAGTGCTGTACCAGCTGGGAGACGACACCCGCTTCGTGGTGTCCGAACCCCTTCGGGATCTCGAAGGGGCCTGGCTGGAGGTTCCCGAGTCGAGCGCGGGTGTCGTTCGGGGGAGCGATCAGGAGTTCCGGCCGTTCGCGCCGATCTCACCCGTGCGCTCGATGTGATCACGACGAATTCCCCGCTACAGACGTCGCTCCCGCCGAATGCGGCAACGATCAGGTCGTCGGTTGGTTCCCAGGGTTGCGCGCGGGCCTGATCACCAGTTCCAGAGCGAGCAGTGCCAGTACCGCACCCAGCACGATGAGCGTGACCACGAGTCCGGTGGGATAACGCCAGAACATCACGAGCAGTGCGGCCGCTCCGATGATGACCGATCGGATGGCGGTGCGGGCGCGGAAAGCGGTTTTCTCGAAGGGATTCGGCGAACGGGGCTGTCGCAGTCGCTGAACGGCATCGAGGCTGCGGCCGAGCCCACGCCGAACGGTCCGGGCGGAGGACGAGCCACCGGTGAGGTAGGCACCGAGAGCGATCACCAGTCCGAGCACCGCGACCGCCCGAAGGCTGGTCCGCAGCGGCATCAGCACGGCATCGATGATGGCTGCTGCCGCCTCCGGCGATAGGACGTCGGGCGGGACATCGTCGAGATACAGCGACCGGACGATGATGAGCGCGACCGCCAGAACGAACATTCCTACGACCAGTGCGAGGCCGACGAAGGCGAGTGCGCGTAGGCGACGGCCCGGCGGCGACTGCGCCGGCAGCAGCGGCGAGAGTGATCCAGGGCAGCACATCCGAAACGTTGTCGAGAGTGTTCACCGCCCGCTGCGCCCGGACCAGTTCCGGTGATCGGAACAGGACCAACTGCTTGTCGACACTCGGGATCTTCTCGGCGAACGTGAAACCGCGGTCGAGAAGACGTCCCTTCACGTTGTCGATCACCGTGCCGAGAGAGATGCTCACCGTGCCCGAATCGTCGACCGTCACCGACGACGGTCCGGCGTTCCCGGTCACGACCGCGACCAATGCGTTGTGGGCGACGCGGTGGGCCTGGATCCACAGATCCTCGAATCGCTCGCTCTGCACGAGCGACAACACCGTCTCGTTGACGAAGTTTCGTGCCTGCCCGGTGATCACCGGTGCCAGTCCCTCGACGGCGCGGTCGACGCGCGGCGCGTTCTCCGTGGCCGGAACGGCATCGGTGAGAGCAACGAGAGCGTCGGTCGTCAGTCCTTCGACGTCGACGCGCGTGAAGATCTCGTCGGTAACGGAATTCGCGATCTGTGTCTGGACGGCGGGATCCGAGCCCAGTGGGGCGACGGTGGTCACGTACCGGTCGGCGTCGAGGATCTCGCTGCGCACGAACCGTGCGGTGATCGAGAGGACGGCCAGAACCGCGACCAGCACGGTGAGCAGCGCAACCGCAGCCCAGCGCCATCCGTGTCTCGCGGGCCGCGGCTCCGGAACGGGCTCGACCCCGACAGCGGCTCGCTCCCGAAGCGTGGCGACCTCCGCACGCAACCGGTCGAGTTCGGCGCGTTCGTCGTCGCTCAGCCGGCCCGGTCGGGGCTCTTCACCGCCCGTGCCGATGTTCGTGGTCATCCCGGCATCGCCCCCTTTCGGGGCCGGATCCAGTATGCGCCGCTGCGGATCGCTCCGGCAGGAGTTCGAACCGTATTCGCTTCAGAAGTGGCCGTCGGGCGGTCATACTCGACGGGAGGGGGATCTGTTCTCGACGACACCGACGGAAGTCGGCTCCCGGCTTCCGTGAACGATCTTTCATCGAAACGAGGCTCCAGGTGACCGATTCGGATATAGACGAGATGGGCCCGGTCGACTATCTCGTCATCGAATTCCCTGCCGACCGACCACCGAACGGCTCTGCGCTACCGCTGCTGCTCGACCTCGTCGAGCAAGGCATCATCCGGGTGCTCGATCTCGCGTTCGTCCGCAAGGACACCGACGGTTCGGTCACCGGGATCGACATCTCCGAGGTCGGACTCGAAGGAGAAGTCGACGTGACGTTGTTCGCGGAGGCGTCGTCGGGCCTGCTCGGCGACACCGATTTCGACGAAGCGGGGGCTGCGCTCGAACCCGGCTGCTCGGCGGCCGTACTCGTCTACGAGAACACCTGGGCTGCTCCGCTGGCGCGGGCACTGCGTCGCAACGGTGCCGAACTCGTCGCGTCCGGGCGTATCCCGGTCCAGAGCATCCTGGCTTCGCTGGAGAAGCTCGACGTCGAAATGTGAGTCGAGCGAACGAAATACAGGAGGAGATCGACATGCCAGGACTACTCCGCGGGGTGGCTCGCACCGCAGTCGTAGCCGGGACGGCGACGGCAGTCTCCAACCGCGTCTCCCGTCGGCAGGGAGAGCGATGGGCATCGCAGGGGCAGGCCGTCTACGGTCGTCCGGCGCAGTACGCGCCCGAACCCGAACCCGTGCCCACGCCTCCTCCGGCCGCCCCACCTCCGGGTGGAACGGACCGCATCGCCGCGCTGAAGGACCTCGCCGAACTGAAGGCACAGGGCGTGCTCACCGAGGCCGAGTTCGAGAGGGAGAAGGCGCGAATTCTCGGATCCTGAAATACGAGTGCGGCATCCGGTGCGAGTGGCTACGACCGTTCCGACGCGACGATCGATGCGATGGGACCGGGCTCGTGGGCGACTGGAGGTGCACGGTACACCGGATCGGCGAGCCGGCCGACCGTCTGGCGAGGCTGTCGTTGGTGCTCGCGGACGAACTCACCTCGGCGGAGGTACGGGATCGTGCGCGTGCGCTCGCCCGTGAGCTCTTCGGGCACGACGTGGACGTCGGGGAGGTCGAGCCGGAGAATTGGTCGTCCCAGCGGCCACCGTCCACCCGGTCACCGTCGACTCGGCCGCCGTCGACATGATGCCGTACCAAGGACGCACTGCATCGGTTGGCGGAGAGCATGTTTCGTCCGGTGCGTCTCCGACTTTCCTTCCCGATGCAGTCGTCACCGTGTTCCGGAGGCGGAAGACGCGGCACTCGAGCTCGAGGGAAGGAGTGCGGACGCAACGAGTCCGACGAGCCCGATACACGCCAGCACGATCATCGCGGCCGCATACGAACGGTCCGGAGTGGCGAGGCCGACGACGAGTACGGTACCTGCCACGGCAGTGCCCAGGGACGAACCCAGATTGGACACGCAGCGCGACAGACCCGAGATCTCACCCTGCTGTTCCTCCGGGTACGCCGACTGCACGACGTTGACGGAGGGAGTGAGCATCGCACCCAGCCCGACGCCGATGAGTAACAGGCCAGGAGCGAACGCCCATGCGCTGGTCCACGCACGCACCAACAGGAGCAGAACCACGATGCCGGCGAGGGTGACGACGAAGCCGCTCATGATGAGAGCGCGCTGTGAATGCCTGTCGGCCAACCGCTCCGCCAGTAACGAGGCACCGAGGATGCCGGCGGTGGCCGCGGTGAAGATGACGCCGGTCTCGATCGCGTTGTAGCCGCGGACCACTTGCAGGAATGCCGAGACGACGAACGCGACACCCATCAATAGCAGCCACTGGATGTTCTGGGTGACGAGCGCGAGATTCGACGTGCGATTGCGGAACAGGCCAGTCGACAGCAACGGCACTCTGCCGGACCGTTCGAAGCGTCGTACGTGCAGGAAGAACCCCACGATGAGCAGGATTCCGATGCCGATGAGGCCGGCGGACACCGAAAGCGCGTTGTCCGCCTGGAGAATCCCCATGACGACGCAGACGAGACCTGCGGCGGACAGGACGGCACCGATCCCGTCGAAGGGGGTGGTCGGATCCGGGGGAAGGGGATCCTCGAGTCCTCTGCTCAGAACGACGATGGCGGCGACGATCAGTGCCTGGAAGACGAAGGCAGCCCGCCAGTCGATCGCGGTGGTGATCAATCCACCGATCAACGGCCCGGCCGCGGCGCCGATCCCACCCATACCGGTGATCACGCCGAAGGCCCGTGCCCGGGACTTCATGTCGGTGAAGAGCATCGTCGTGAGGATGTAGACGGGTGGGATCAGCAGTGCGGTGCCGATTCCTTCGAAGATCGAGTTGCCCAGGATCAGGATTCCCAGACCCGGTGCTGCCGCACTCAGGAGGGCTCCCACGCCGTACAGGACGAGCCCGGCGACGAAGCATCGCTTGCGGCCCCATCGATCCGTCAGCTTCCCACCCGGAATCATGAACGCCGCCATGACCAGAAGGAACACGGTGATCGCGGTCTGGACACCCTGCACCGTGGTGTCCAGATCGACGCTGATGTCGTTGATCATCACGTTCATGTTCGAACCTGCGAAACTGCAGATGAACTGAGCGAGGGCGAGTGGAAGCAACATTCGCCGGACGGGGGCGGACGGTCTCGCCACCGGATTGTCGGTCATCTCGTACTTCCCGTCGCGAAGGACGTCGCCGAAACTCTGCACGTCATGATCCACCGCGGTGGTGCACAGTGGCGTCGACGAGTCGAAACCGTGACCTTGACCTCGCATCCGAGACCAGAGGAGGATCGAAGGACTCGACTCCTCTTCTCGCGGGGGTACCGCCATGCTTCTCGAGGACTACGGCTTCATCGGTGACCTGCAGACCTCCGCGCTCGTCGGCCGGAACGGTTCGATCGACTGGCTGTGCATGCCCGCCTTCGACTCCGGATCGTGTTTCGCGGCTCTGCTCGGCGGCCCGGAGCACGGACGCTGGCTCGTCGCGCCCGAGGCGGAACCCGTGGCGGTGAACCGCCGCTACGTCGACGGCACCCTGGTGCTCGAGACCGACTTCGAGACCGCGGACGGTGCCGTCCGCCTGATCGACTTCATGCCTCGCCGGGGGTCGGGTCCGCCTCGGTTGGTCCGCATCGTCCAGGGTCTGCGCGGTCGGGTGCCGATGCGGATGCATCTGTCCTTGCGTCCCGACTATGCGGCCGTCACTCCATGGGTCGAGGCGGTGGCCGACGGTGCCGTCGCGACGGCCGGCCCGGATGCCTTCCATCTGTGCACGACGGTGCCGTTGGAGATCCGTGCCGGGACCGTCGAATCCGAGTTCGTCGCCGTGGAGAGCGGCCGATACCGATTCGCTCTGGACCGGTACCCATCCTTCGAACCGGCCCCCGTCGTCGAGGATGCCGAATCCGCGCTTGCACGCACCGTGGAGTGGTGGCGCGAGTGGACCGGTCGGTGCACCTACAAGGGGGCGTATCGCGACGAGGTGATCCGGTCTCTGATCGTCCTCGAGGGGATGACCGACGAGACGACCGGCGCGATCGTGGCGGCCCCGACCACCTCCCTGCCCGAAGCTCTCGGCGGGGTACGCAATTGGGACTACAGATACTGCTGGCTGCGCGACTCGGTGCTGGCACTCGAGGCGCTGCTCGCCGGCGGATACACCGGCGAGGCCCTGGCCTTCCGCGACTTCCTGCTCCGGGTGGGAACGGGTGATCCGGCCGATATCCAGATCATGTACGGGATCAGGGGCGAACGCCGGCTGACCGAGTTCGAGGTGGATCATCTGCCCGGTTACGAAGGGTCGGCACCTGTGCGGGTCGGTAACGCCGCCGCCGAACAGTTCCAACTCGATGTGTACGGCGAAGTCCTCAGCGTGGCGTACAAGGGGGCCGAGGCGCTCGGCAGGATCGAGGCGCGAATGTGGCCCCGATGGCAGGCGGTGATCGAGCACGTCGAGAAGATCTGGCGGGAACCCGACGACGGGATCTGGGAAACACGCGGTCCCCGCCGGGATTTCACACAATCCAAGGTGATGGCCTGGGTCGTCTTCGATCGTGCCGTCCGGCTCGCGGAGGGGTTCGGGCTCGACGCTCCTCTCGAACGGTGGAAGCGGACCCGCGACGAGATCCACGACGAGATCTGCGAACGTGGATACGACCCGGTCCGCGGCACGTTCACGCAGTACTACGGTTCCGCGGAACTCGACGCCAGCGTGCTGCTCATCCCGCTCGTCGGCTTCCTGCCTCCGACCGACGACCGGGTCACCTCCACGATCGACGCGATCCGGAACGAACTCGGTCGCGACGGCTTCGTATCCAGGTATTCCACGACGCACACCGACGACGGGCTTCCGGGGGACGAAGGCCAGTTCCTGGCCTGCTCGTTCTGGCTGGTGAGCGCTCTGGCGCTCAACGGCCGGGTCGACGAGGCCCGCGCATTGTTCGAGAGGTTGCTCGGACTCACCAATGACCTCGGACTGCTCGCCGAAGAGTACGACGTGCCGGCGGGACGGCAGGTCGGCAACTTCCCCCAGGCATTCAGTCACCTCACCCTCGTCGGCGCGGCCTGTGCGATCACTGTCGCCGAACGGGCACAGGCAGTGGATCCGGTCGACGGAGCACCGGCCGTATGACCCGACGTCATCCGAATGTCATGTGTCCGTAGGCTCTTCACACAAATGCGTGCGTGCTGTATGTATCCTGTCGGCACCCACAGCCCGGATACGCCCCCACGATCGTCGGTGTCTGTCCATCGAACGAACTGCATTGGCACGCCGTGAAATCGGTAGAAATCGTACGAATGTCGCCGATTCGGCGTGGACACTTCCCCGGACCCGCCGGGCACGTTTCAATGACAGGTGCAGAGGGGCTGTCGGGAGCGCAGGGGATACGCTTCCGCGTCGCTTGCTCCGTCGGGGACATTCGCGAACGGTGGCAGGGGAACAAGATGGAAAACGGTGTTGTGCTGTGGTTCGACGCCGGTCTGGGTCACGGGTTCATCCGTGACGACGACGGTACGGAGATCCTGGTGCACTACTCACAGATAGATGGGAGCGGCTACCGCTTCCTGACCGGTGGCCAACAGGTCCGTTTCGAGATCGGTTACGGGATCTTCGGTCGACATGCGGTCAACGTGCAGGTGTGCTGACATACGGGACGTTCGGATGGTGGGGTCGGGAGATGGACACACGGGCGAACGAGTGGGCGGAGGAGACCCACCTCGCTGCTGCAGCTCCGACCGAGGAGCAGATGTGGGCCTCGCGGGCCAAGATCTGCAGGCCGCCGACCCGAACGATGAGACGGTCGCGTCGATCGCTGCGCGGTGGGGCTTCTCCTCGCCCGGACGATTCGCGACGCAGTACCGGTCCGTCTACGGCCGGGCGCCTCGTGGGACCCGGTCGGGCAGGCTGTGGTCCGATCGAACTACTGCCGATCCTGTAGAAAACGAATAGACTGCACCGGAAGCGAACGATGCGTTCGCTGTCGACTCTGTCGGCGGGGCGCGAGACTTCCGACGCAGGGGGTCGGATCTGTCGACCTGCCCCGTCGGCCGTGCCTCGAGTACGCACAATCGGTCCCGGTGAGGGCATTTCGGCGTATGCTCAGGACATCGGTGATCGCCTGTCACCCCCTGCGCGGACGATCGCCGGCGCCGGGTGGATCAGAGGTAGGCCACTCGGGCGATGCCGAACCCTGTCGCCCATTTCCCCCTGCTCGGGTGGCAGGGTTTCGGCACGCCGCAGGTCGTTCGGCGCGCGGGCGTCATCACTTCAGCGGTCGGAATCCGGCCCCGTTCCTCGTGATTCGCCGGGATCGTCGTCGCCGTCGTCCACTTCGGGGAGGGACGCGGGGAGTTCGGCTGCATAGGGTGCACGGGGTGGGGCGATCTCGTCGAGGCGTTCGTTGATCGCATGGGTGATCAGATCGTGTTGCACACGGGAGAGGGGAAGCAGGCCGTCGAGATACGCCTCGATCTCCATCTTCCCCACCTCGCCGCCGAGCGCGAAGTGGCGGAGCCACAACTCCTCGACACCGGGTTCGGAAGCGCGGAGCGCAGCGAGGAGTTGCCGGCGATGCTCGCCGTCGGGGAAATAGTTCATCGCCGCGTCAGACCGACTCTCCGAACCTACCTCCTTTCGAAGCTCGGCGTTCCCGGACGTGCAGTCCCGATCGTCGCCCTTCGACACCGCACCCGAACGCGTCCGAATTGGCAGAATTCGAGATATGCCGACCCGGACGATCGATGGTCACCGCATCACCCTGACCAACCTCGACAAGGTGCTGTATCCGAGCACCGGGACGACGAAGGGCGAGGTCGTCGAGTACTACGAAGCCGTCGCCGAGGCGATGCTTCCGCACATCGCCGGCCGGGCCGCGACCCGCAACCGGTGGCCGAACGGTGTCGGCGAACAGTCCTTCTTCGAGAAGAACCTCCCCGACCACGCACCGGCCTGGATCGACCGTCGCACCCTGCACCACAAGGACCGCCGGGTCACCTACCCGCTGTTCGATTCCGCCGCCGGGCTCGTCTGGCTCGGGCAACAGGCCGCCCTCGAACTCCACGTGCACCAGTGGCGTTTCGACGGAGAGAAGGCAGGACCCGCGACCCGCATCGTCTTCGACCTCGACCCGGGGCCCGGCGTGGGCCTGGCCGAGTGCGCGGAGGTCGCCCGCCACGTCCGCGACACGGTCGCCGAACTCGGATGGACGGCCTATCCGGTCACCAGCGGCAGCAAGGGCATCCACCTGTACGTCCCGCTCGATCGGATGCTGTCGTCGTCGGGGGCGTCGAAGGTCGCGAAGCAGGTCGCACGCAATCTCGAGACCATCCTTCCCGACCTGGTGACCGCAACGATGGCGAAGTCGGCGCGCGAGGGCAAGGTCTTCGTCGACTGGAGCCAGAACAACAGTTCCAAGACGACGGTCGCGCCGTACTCGCTGCGCGGTCGCGACGAGCCGTGGGTGGCGGCGCCGCGCAGCTGGGACGAACTCGACGACCCCGACCTCGGGCAACTGCAGTTCCGGGACGTCCTCGCCCGCATCGACGAGTTCGGGGATCTGCTCGCCGGTCTCGACCCGCCCCTCGGCGAGGCCGTATCCGGAGACAAGGCGGTGTCCGGAGACAAGGCCGTGTCCGGCGGTAAGGCCGGGTCCGGCGGTAAGGCCGGGTCGGGAGACGCCCTGGACACCTACCGCGGCAAGCGCGACGCGTCGCGCACCCCGGAGCCGGTACCCGACCGTGTCCCCGAGAACGGTCCCGGCAACAGGTTCGTCATCCAGGAACACCACGCGCGTCGCCTGCACTACGACCTGCGGCTCGAACGCGACGGTGTACTGGCCTCGTGGGCCGTACCGAAGAACCTGCCGGACACCTCGGGGCGCAACAATCTCGCGGTACGGACCGAGGACCACCCGATCGAGTACCTGACCTTCCACGGGACGATCCCGAAGGGCGAATACGGCGCCGGCAGCATGACCGTGTGGGACACCGGCACCTACGAGACCGAGAAGTGGCGGGACGACGAGGTGATCGTGCGGTTCCACGGCGACAGGGTCGAGGGACGGTACGCGCTGATCCGCACCGAGAAGAACCAGTGGCTGGCGCACCGCATGAAGGACCAGTCGTCGCCGAGCACCGAGTCGTCCGATGCCGATCCGGCCTCCCTCGTCGGATCGTCGGGGTCCAAGGCCTTCCCGCGCGATCTCGCGCCCATGCTCGCGACCCCCGGTGACGTCTCGGGTCTCGACGCCGAAGACTGGGCGTTCGAAGGCAAATGGGACGGATACCGCGCCATCGCGGAGATCGAGGACGGCACCGTCAGGCTCCGCAGCCGATCCGGTCGCGGTGTCACCGGCGACTACCGGAAGCTCGTCGAACTCGCGACGATCCTCGACGGTCACCGGGCGGTGCTCGACGGGGAGATCGTCGCCGTCGACCGCTCCGGAGTGACGAGCTTCTCGATGCTGCAGCGCGGCGTGAACTACGAGTACCGCGTGTTCGACGTGCTGTATCTCGACGGGGTGTCACTGCTGCGCAAGACCTACGACGATCGCCGACGCGTCCTCGAGGCGCTCGCCGCTGCGACGGACGGACTGATCGTCCCGGATCTGCTCCCGGGTGACGGTTCGAAGGCCCTCGAACGCAGTAGAGCGAAGAACTGGGAGGGCGTGGTCGCGAAGCGCCGGGACTCCGTGTATCTGCCGGGCAAGCGCGGAGCCGGATGGATCAAGTCGAAGAACTGGCTCACCCAGACCGTCGTGCTCGGCGGATACCGCCGCGGCAAGGGCAACCGTGCCTCGACCTTCGGCTCCCTGCTGCTCGGCGTCTACGACGACGACGGTGAGTTCGTGTACGTCGGCAAGGTCGGCACCGGTTTCGACGACGAGACACTCCTGTCGGTGGCGAAGGCTGTGAAAGGGCACACGAGCCGCACGAACCCGTTCGCGAACGAGGTGCCGGCCGCCGAACGCCGCGATGCGGTGTGGTTGCGGCCCGAACTCGTGGGGGAGGTGCGGTTCGGGGGATGGACGGAAGGAGACCGGGTGCGGCACGCGAGCTGGCGTGGTCTGCGCGACGACATGGACGCGTCGAGCGTGGTGCGAGAAGAGGAAACAGGCACTGACTGCTAACGTTCGTCCGAAGTCGGGTGATCGGGCATTAGGGGAGGCATCAATGGCCGAGGGCTCGCGTGGCGTGGTCCGTCGGATCGGTTTGGTCGAGGATCACGAGTCGGTCGCGCTCGGGTTCGCAGCGATGCTCGCCGATCAACCCGATCTCGAGCTCGTGGGTACCGCCCCCACCGTCTCGGGTCTGCTCGAGCAGGTCACCGACCTCGACCTCGCCGTTCTCGACCTGCGCCTGTCCGACGGATCCTCCCCGAAGAGCAACGTCGAGCAGCTGCGCGCGGCGGGCCTCGAGACCCTGGTCTTCACCGGCGCCGAGAATCCGTATCTGCTGCGTTCGGCCGCCCGCGCCGGTGTGCTCGGGGTGGTGCGGAAATCCGAGCCCGCGGCCGTGGTGATCGAGGCGATCCGCGTGGCCGCCGCGGGAGGGCAGGTCGCCAGCACCGAATGGGCCGCGGCGATCGACGGTGATCCCGAACTCGACGACGTCGGTCTGAGTCCACGGCAGCTCGAAGTGCTCGAACTGTATGCGTCGGGGGAGAAGCTCGACCGGGTCGCCCGGCTGACAGGCCTCGCTCCGCAGACCGTCAACGACTACCTGCAGCGAATCCGCCAGAAGTACGCGGAGGCAGGTCGTCCCGCGCCCACGAAGACGGATCTGTACAAGCGCGCCGTCGAGGACGGATGGCTGCCGATGCCCGAACGGTCGGATGTCCGCCGTCGCTGACGAACCGGCCGGGGACGCCGGGGAGAAGTCGCACGATCGCAGCACCGCAGCCGCCGACCGGCTTCTCCGGATGTTCACGCGATTCGTCGCGATCGGATACCTCTGCTACTTCGCGTTGCTCGTGCCACAGATCCTCGAGGCGTCGGCACTCGTCGCGTGGTGGTGGACCCCCACCGCGACCGTCCTCATGTTCGGCTCCGGAGTCGCGCTCGGCGTCGCGTCGTTCCGCGGCTCGGTATGGATGCAGCGGACCGCAACCGTCAATGCGCTCGCCTACGTCGTGATGGTCGGGTTGTGGTTCGTGGCGTGGAACGGGACACAGATCCCGCAGGACCACTCGTTGTGGTTCACCGCCTTCCCCGGCCTCGCCTCGCTCGCGGCGGCGGTCGCGTGGCGACCCCGGCGGGCGTTCGTCCACATGCTCGTCGCGGTCCTGCTCGCGCAGGGCGCGAACCACCTCGTCCGCGACGCCCCATTCGGATACTTCCTGGCACCCGACCTGGCGTTCGCGTTCGTCTTCTGCACGGTCTTCCTCGCGGCTGCGGTGGTGGGCCTCGGCACCGGCCGCACCCTCGACGAGACCATCGCTGCCACCCAGGCCACGGCGGCCGCCGCGGCCGCAGCGGAGGCACGGAACGCCGAGCGCGCACGGTTCGATGCCCTGGTCCACGACCGCGTGATGTCGACCCTGCTGGCGGCGTCACGCAACGCACCCCGGGAGTCGCTCGTCGAGCAGGCCGAACGAGCGGTCGCCGAACTCGACGAGTTGCGGCGCGGCACCGATCGGGAGTCGGCGCTCGACGCCGCCGCGGTCGTGGCGCGGCTCCGATCGGCGGCGACCGAGGCCGACGAGGACGTCGTCTTCACCGGCCGTGTCGCCCCGGGATCCGGCGACGTTGCGTTCCCACCCGAACCCGCGCGCGCGACCGCCGCTGCCCTCGCCGAGGCGGTACGCAACAGCGTGCGGCACGCGGGTGAGGACGTGTCCCGCACGGTCGAGGTCGACGTGGCACCGAGATGGATCTCCGTGCAGGTCGTGGACGACGGCAGAGGTTTCGAACCCGACGCCGTCGACCCGCACCGGCTCGGTCTCGAAGTGAGCATCCGCGGACGTATGCGCCGACTGTCCGGTGGACGGGCGGTCGTGCAGTCCGCGCCGGGGGCCGGGACCCGGGTGTTGTTGTACTGGCGGGATCCGGCCGTATGAACACTGCGAACTCGACCGTCTCCGATCTGCTGCGGATGCACAGCCGGCCCGCGCGGGCCTTCGCCGTCATGTACGCGGTGACCTGCGTGGTGCTCGCCCTGAACACCGCGCCCCATGCGGAGGTCCGCTGGCCCCTCGCGATCGCCGTGATCGTGTGTGTGGCCGCCGCCTACGCGCTCGTCGCAGTCGAGGGGGACCCACTACCGGTGCGACCCGCACTGGCGATGACGTTCTCGGGAGCGATCGCGTCGGCGTCGGTGCTGTGGGTGGTGTCCGCCGATCCGGCGCCGCACCCCATCGAGTTGTGGCCGTTCGGGATGTCCACGACGATCCTCGTGTTCATGTGCGTGCGGGGACGCACGGGGTTCGCCTGGTGCGGGATGCTCCTCATGCTCGTCGTCGCCGCGCTGTGGTCGCATCTCACGGGCCCCGGGTTCGGCTACGGGCTCGGCCTGACGATCACGAGTGCGGGACCGGTGCTCATGGGCACCGTCTGCGCCTACACGATCCGCCCCCTCGCGCGGTCGATCTACCTGCTGCGCGCCCGGTCGATGCAGCGGATCGCAGCGGAGTCCGCAGCTGCCGCGGCCCTGGAGGAACGCGACGCTCGTCTCGGCAGCCTCGATGCGTCGGCGCGGCCGTTGCTCGAGCGGATCGTCTCGGGCGAACCCCTCGACGAGAACGAACGGATCGAGTGCGGACTCGTCGAGGCACGACTGCGCGACGGTCTGCGTGCGCCCGTACTCCAGGTACCCGAGGTCGACCGGGCCGCCGCTGCGGCCCGCCGGCGCGGCGTCGAGATCGTCATGCTCGACGACCACGCCATGGACTCGGCATCTCCCGAGGTCCGGCGCGCCGTCTACCGGGAGGTGGTGGACGCGCTCGATTCGGTGAGCGAAGGGTCGGTGACCGTGCGTGTGTTGCCGCCGGCCCGCGTGGCGATGGTGACGATGCTCGTGAAGGGCGAGGATGTGCGCCGAATCGAGATCGGGCACGACGGCTGCCGAACCGGTAATTAGTCGACACACCGATGCCCATATTTTCTTGGGCAGAGAAAAATCTGTCTGGGTAGTTGTCGGTTTCAACCGTTACGTTGTACCCACTCGAAACGGAGTTCGTCGGGGGACTCGGTTCGATCCCATGTATTCATCTCGGTAGGGACGCGCTATGACGACGATGCTCGAACACTCCCCGGCACAGAAGCCTGCGCCTCAGAAGCCCGCACTCTCGGCTCGCGAGATCGAGATCCTGCGGGCCTGGCTGCTCTGCGAGTCCAAGTCCGAGGCGGCTGCGAGCCTGTTCGTCACCGCAGCCACGGTCAGCACCCACATCGTCCGCATCCGCGAGAAGTACGCCCGCGTCGGGCGTACAGCGACCACGAAGACGGCACTGCTCGCCCGCGCTCTGCAGGACGGTGTGGTCTCCATCGACGAGCTGTGACCCGTCGGCCTGCCACCACACAGGGTGGACACACGACGGATCCCGTGAGCGCGGCCGACCGGATCCACCGGGTCTTCGGCCGGTTCATCAGCGCGGGCTACGTGTTCTACCTGCTGTTCGTCGTCCCCACAGCGGTGTCGCAGGCCCACCTCACGGCATGGTGGTGGTTGCCGACGGCACTGCTCGCGATCTTCGGCACCGGGATCGCGCTCGGGGTGGCAACCTTCCTGAGCGATGTCCGGTGGGTCGGACGACTCGCAGCCGCCAACGCCGTCGCCTTCCTGGTCGCGGCGGTCCTGTGGTTCCCGGCCTGGACGGGTGAGGTTTCCACGAACACGGCCTGGCAGGCGCTCTTCCCCGGAGTGGCAGGACTGTCCGCGGCGGCAGCGTGGCGGCCGCGGACGGCGCTCGCCTACCTCACGGTGGTGGTGCTCGTCGTGCAGGCCACCAACTACCTGCTGGTGAACACCACGACGGGATACCGATTCGTCCCGGAACTCGCGTTCGCACTCATGTTCTGCGGGGTCTTCGCTGCCGCGGCGATCGTCGCCTTCCGCACGGGCGACGTCCTCGATTCCACCGTCGCGGCCACCGAGCGATCCGTCGTCGCGGCGGCCGCGGCCGCGGCCAGGACGGTCGAACGCGAGCGGTTCGATGCGCTCGTCCACGACCAGGTGATGTCCACCCTGCTCGCCTCGGGTCGCGGCGCATCCGACGGTCCCGTCGCCGCCCAGGCCCGTCGTGCGCTGGAGATGTTCGACTCGCTGCGGCGCGGCGACGACACCGAGAGCAGCTTCGACGCCGACCGGGTGGCGGCCCAGTTCCGCTCGGCGGCCTCCGAAGTGGACGAGGACGTCGAATTCACGACTGCCACGAGCGTCGATGCCGGGCCGCACTACCCGGCCGACGTGATCAGGGCGGTCGCAGCCGCGCTGGCCGAGGCCGTGCGGAACAGCGTTCGCCACGCCGGCCCGGGCACGCAGCGTGCCGTGCACGTCGACCTCGGTTCCGGATCGGTCCGCGTGGTCGTCCGCGACGACGGCCACGGATTCGACCCGGCCCAGGTCGATCCCTACCGGATGGGCATCCGCGCGAGCATCCACGGACGCATGCGCAGCCTGGCCGGAGGCGACTCGCAGATCACCTCCGGTCCCGGAGGCACGACGGTGACGCTGTTCTGGCGCGATCCGGCAGAGCGTCGCGCGCCGTGACCGCCGAACCGACCCGCGACGTGCGCGACCTGCTGGGGATGCGCACCACGGCCGCACGTGTACTCGTGAGCCTCTACGCCCTGGTCTGCCTCGTGCTGGCGGCATTCGGCGCCGAGCACACGTCCGCGAGCTGGCCTCCCGCCCTCGCTGTGCTCGTGTGCACGTTCGCGGCGTTCACCCTCATCACCGTTCCGGGCGACCCGCTGCCGATGCCGGCGACGATCCTGCTCGCCGCCACCGGGACGGTCTCGTCGGCGCTCGTCTTCTCGGTGCTGCCGGTGCCGTCTCCGGGAGGCATCGCGACCTGGCCGCTCGGGATGTCCACCGTCGTCTTCACCTTCATGTGCGTGCGCGGACGCACGCTCGCAGCGTGGATCGGGTTGGCCTGCATGATCGCGACCGCGACCTTCTGGACCTACGTCACGGGACAGGGGATCGGACCCGGCCTGTCGCTGTCGGTCGTCAACGCGGCCCCGGTCCTCATGTCCACCTTCTTCGCCTTCACCCTGCGCCCCCTCGCCGGATCCATCTACCTGCTGCGGGCGATGTCGTTGCAGCGCAGCGCGGAACAGGCGGCCTCGGCGGCAGCGATCGAGGAGCGCGACGCGCAGCTCGACCGGCTCGACTCCCTGGCCCGGCCGCTCCTCGAACGCATCGCGACCGGGGAGCTGCTCGACCCGGGCGAGCGACGCGCCGGCGTGCTGCTCGAAGCGCGTCTGCGGGACGGGCTTCGAGCGCCCGCCCTGCAGGATCCGCAGGTCGTCGAGGCGGCCGACGCCGCGCGCCGGCGAGGTGTGGACGTGGTGATGCTCGACGATCACGGCCTGGACGGGGTGCCCCCGCACGAACAGGCCCGCCTCCGCCGCGCGGTCGCCGACGAACTCGACTCGGTCTCACACGGTTCCGTCACGGTGCGGGTCCTGCCTCCGGGACGCCGGGCGCTCGTGACGATCCTCGTGCGCGGGGACTCCGTGCGCCGCATCGAGCTGGGCAACGCGTCGCAGGGCTAGAGTCACACCTCGTGACCGTGCTGAAGTCGTTGCTGCTGTTCGCCGTTGCCGCCCTGTTCGAGATCGGTGGCGCGTGGCTGGTGTGGCAGGGCGTGCGCGAACACCGCGGCTGGATCTGGATGGGGTTGGGCGTGATCGCTCTCGGCGCTTACGGTTTCGTCGCCACACTCCAGCCCGACGCGAACTTCGGTCGCATCCTCGCGGCGTACGGCGGTGTGTTCGTGGCGGGTTCCCTGGTGTGGGGCATGGTGATGGACGGCTTCCGGCCGGACCGATGGGATGTCGCGGGCACGCTCGTGTGCCTCGCCGGCGTCGCCATCATCATGTATTCGCCCAGGTGACGCTGCATCCGGCCTCACCTCGGTGAGGAGGCATCCGGCACAGAGGTGGCCGGATGCCTCGCCCGAACGTCACGGCACCACGACGCTGCCGACTGCGGGGGTCGAGTTGCACAGCGGTCCACTGCCGAGATTCACCGAACCGAAGACCGTCGCCACGACCTCACCCGGCCCGGTGTCGACCAGCGTCGACAGGTTCGGGTACGCACCGCCGAGATCGACGATGCCGGCACGGCCGTTGTTGCGGTTGAGCCATGCGACGCTGACCTGTCCCGCCGCCGGGACCGGCCACAGGGCTTCCCGCGTGGAGAACAGGACGTGACCGCCGGGGACGCCCTCGTCCGGTCCGGGTTGCGCCGTGACCGAGGTGAACGACGCCAGGCTGCCCTGGTTGATGCAGCCGATGGTGATCGCCGTGCCCAAGGGCTGAGGGGGTGCAGCGGTGGCCACACCGGTGAATGCGATTGCGGCGGCGACGGGTGCCGCCAGGGCGAGAACTCGACGTGGGATTCGCAGTGCAGGCATGGTGCTGCTCCTCGGAAAGGGAAGGTCACGTCCGGGAGCCGACCGCAGCGAGGAATACCGCGGCGCGTCCCGCGCACCGATGACGTGCGTGAGTCTATCGAGACACCGAAGACCCAGGAGCGGTTTCGGTCTCGATCCGATACAGCTCGGAAGCATTGCGGCGCAGTACCGCGTCGGCGAGTTCGTCGCCGAGCACGTCCTCGACGAGGGTGATGTCGCTGTCCCGGAACGGTCGCGGTGCGCGGGTCGACGGCAGGTCGGTGCCGAACACGAGTGCACCGGGATTCACATCGGCAACGGCGCGAAGCGCGTCGGCCACCGGGAGATCGACGCGCCCGAACCCTGTTGCCTTCACGTGGATACCGCTCTCCACCAGCCGCAACAGTGACGGCAGGCCCTCCTGGGACAGGCCCAGGTGGTCGACGGAGACGGCGGGCAGTGCCGCGATCGTGGTGTGCAGCTCGGCCAGATCGCGCGAATCGATGTACAACTCGGCGTGCCAGCCGACGAGATCGTGGACCCGCCGGGCGAGCCGGTCGAGGTCGGACAGCGTGGCCGATCCGCCACGGCGGACGTTGAATCGCACGGCCCGCACTCCCGCCGCGTCGAGCCGGGTGATCTCGTCGTCCGAGGCGGTGGCCGGAAGTTGTACGACGCCGACGAAAGTGGGCCCGAGCCGGTCGAGCGCGTCGAGGAGATAGCCGTGGTCGAACGCCTGGAACGACCCCGACACCACCGCGCCTCCGGTGACACCCAGATGCGCGACCCGCGCGAGATAGTCGTCGACGGTGAACGGTTCGGGCAGATAGCCGTCGTTCTCGACGAGGGGGAAACGCGGATCGATGATGTGCAGGTGGGCGTCGAACATCTCCCCACGATAGGAAGCCCGGTCCGGGCGGAACAGGGTTCGGATCAGCGGGAGTTCACTCGCGGCGGCGATGCGCGGTGTGACGGCGGAGGAGGGATTCGGCCAGTTCCGCCACGAGGTCCCGTGCCTCGGGTGGCTCGACGATCTCGATGTGCTCGCCGAACTGCAGCAGTTGCCGCACACCGTCGATCGAGTCGTAGGCCACCGTGATCCGCGAGACGTCCGGTCGCGGCCCCGCGCTGCTCCCGCGCAGGCGGGCACCGAGGATGCGCCGGGCGAGATCGAGGCGGTTCGCCGCGAGATCGGCGGTGACGACGACGTCCTCGCGTCGTTCGAGCGCGTCGCCCAGTTCGCGTGCCAGGGCGGGCAGGGTCCGGCCGGGGGACAGGTGTCGAGGCCGGTCGAGCACTGTCCACGCACTCAGGCGGGTCAGCGCGAACAGTCGTGGTCGCCCCTCGTCGTCCGCCACGAGATACCAACGGCCCGCGCGGCAGAGCACACCGTAGGGATCGACGACGATCTCGCGTTCGTCGCGGTGCCCGCTCGACCGGTACGTGATGGCGAGTTGCCGGCCGCGCCGCAGGTCGCGGGTGAGGGCAGCGACGTCGGCCCGGTCCTCGGTGGCGAACCATCCCCGGTTGTCGACGGTGACCACCTCGGTCAGCGGCAGCAGGTCGTACTCGCGTGCGGTGGAGGGCGTGCGCCGGGCACGTGCGGTGAGCTTGTGGACGGCGTCCCTCGCGGCGGCGTCGACACCGAGTTGCCGGGCCCGGCCCATGTCGACCCCCAGGGCGCGCAGGACGTCCACCTCGGACGCGTTGAGCCGGTTCAGGTCGGTCTGCCGGCCGGGGAGCATCACGATGCCGCCGTACCTGCCGCGTTCGGCGACCACCGGAAGATCCGCGGCAGCAAGCGTTTCCACATCGCGCAGCACGGTGCGCTCGGAGACGCCGAACTCCTCCGCGAGTTCGGCGGCCGTGACCCGTCTGCGGGCCTGCAGGACGACCAGCATGCTCAGCAACCGCTGCGGCCGGTTCATCGACTGTCCGATCTCCTTCCGAAAACACGACAGGAACTGTCGGGTTTCGGTGTCACGGTAGTCCTCGAAGCCTTCACCGCCTACCGGAAGGAGATGTCGATGACCGTGTCGTCGCCCAATCTGTTCCTGATCTACGTGACCGACGTCGACCGCGCGACCCGCTTCTACAGCGAGCTGTTCGGCATGACCCCGCAGCTGACGACCCCGCGCTACGTGTCCTTCGAAGTGACGCCGGGAGTGCTGTTCGCACTGTGGTCGGGTCACGCGGAGACGGTGGATACGAACGCGCCGCGGTTCTCGGAGGTGGGCCTGATGGTGCCGGGATCGGCCGCCGCAGTCGATGCGATCCACGACGAGTGGGTAGGAAAGGGGGCGACGGTCGTGGAGGCGCCACACGACGAGGTGTTCGGGCGGACGTTCGTGGTGTCGGACCCGGACGGGAACCTCATCCGCGTCTCCCCGCTGGACTGAGCCTCCTCTCGACCGACCGGCCTACGACGCCTCGCGCATCGTGAGCCCACCGAGTTCGACCGTGTACGTCTGCGACGCCTCGTCCCACCACACGGAGTAGGTGGTGGGGTAGAGGCCCTCGCGCTGGTACGCCTCGGGCAGACGGAGTTCCTCGTGGTGCGCGGGCCGCGTCGCGAGCCACTCGCGGCTCAGCATGGGTTCGATGAACGCCTGCCGTCCGTCCCACGTGCCGTAGAGCACGGTCTCGGTGAGGTGGTGTCCCGCCGCCGGATCGTGCTCCGCCTCGGTGGTGTCCACCCAGTGCAGTCCCATGCCCGCGACGGTCGACGTCAGCGGATCCCCGGACGGTGCGTACCCCTCCGGTATGTAACGCGGGTCGGGCACGCGGGCCGCGGCCGGGATGTAGCCGGGGGCGAAGGGATGGATCGACTCCACCGTGGGCCGATCCAGGAGATAGAAGTGGACGTCGAAGTGCGGGACGTCGAAGCCGTGCTGGGGATCGTGGCCGTGCGAGTTCCAGTCGACCGTGACGTGGTCGAACGCGGTGGCGGCCGCCTCCTCGGGCAACTCGAGCACGTAGGCCTCGGTGACCGGCATCAGGGCACCGGGTAGGTCGTCGAGGGCGGCCGCATCGAGTCGCACCCCGATGGTGGCCGGCGTGCCCTCCTCGTCGACGGTGACGTACGTGCGGGCGTTGCCCGCCCCGACGGGATGAGCGGGTCCTTCGACGAGGCCCGAGACGCCCCCGGCGACCGCGGGGGCGGGAGGGACGAACAATCCGAGGACCGCCGCCGAGACGATCACGGCGAGATGTCGGGCACGAGGCCGAATGTCCATGTGAGGTCCTCGATTTCCGTCGTCGTCGAGCGGCATCGTTGTGGATGCTAACTGTCGCGCGGACGGTGGATGGCCGACTAGATCGAACCGTGATGCGTGGGCGGGAAGATGCCCGTGATGTTCGAGGAAGTGGGTCCGCCAGTGCTCGCGGATGCGGCGGAACCCGATCTGTGCCCCCGGCAGGATTCGAACCTGCGACACCCGCTTTAGGAGAGCGGTGCTCTATCCCCTGAGCTACGGAGGCGTCCGGCCGGGCGGAGCCGACCTTGGCGCGTTGTGAGTGTAGCCGCCGGACGCGTGCCGTAACCAAGCGCCCGCTCTCGAGGCTCTCGAGGCCGGGCGTACGACCTGCAGGTTCCCGCCGATTGAGATCAAGGAAAGGTAACACTGGCCTTTCCCTATACCGTTTTGTTACCTTGGGTCGCCAGGAGCGGCCGGGGGATACCCGGTCGAAGTCGGGACGAAACAAGGGACACACTGTGGGACGCCATCAGCGCACACGCGAAGACGAAGCATTCGACCTCGAGACGATTCGCGTGCCGTCCTCCGGCAAGGGCCGTCACCGCGTAGAGCCCACCGGTACGTCCGCTCCGGTCAAGGCCGCCACCGTCGCCGCTGCCACGGGTGCCTTCTTTGCCGTCGGCTCGCAGATCGGCGCCGGCACCGCTGCCGCGCATCCCGGCCACGACCACGTCCAGGCCGAGGCCCCCGCGCCCAGCCTGCCCTTCGAGCTTCCCGCGGGCCTGCTGCCCGAGGGTGTCGAGATCCCGGCCATCCCCGGCATCACCACCCCGGCCGAGCAGGGCGCGCCCGAGCTGCCCGCCGAGGTCACGAACTTCCTCGACCAGTTCTCCGGTCCCAGCTGGCTCGACCAGCTGAACCCCGCTGCTCCTTCTGCTGTGCAGCCCGTCTCCGGCACCCTCACCTCCGACTGGGGTCCGCGCTGGGGCGCACACCACGGCGGCATCGACATCGCCGCTCCGCTCGGCACGCCCATCAAGTCCGCGGCCAACGGCACGGTCCTCGACGCCGGACCGGCTTCCGGTTTCGGTCAGTGGGTCCGCGTCCTGAACGACGACGGCACCACCGCCGTCTACGGCCACGTGAGCACCTACCAGGTCTCGGCCGGTCAGCGTGTCAACGCCGGCCAGCAGATCGCCACCGTCGGCAACGAGGGCTGGTCCACCGGACCGCACCTGCACTTCGAGGTCTGGGACACCGAAGGCACCAAGATCAACCCCAACGCGTGGCTGAGCGATCGCGGCGTCGTCACCGACTGGGGCGGCTACCGCGCCGTCTGATCCCACCCGCGGTATCGGATCCCACCCGACGGCACGCCGTCGATCCCACCGCAGTGTTCGATCCCACCCGACGGCACGCCGTCGATCCCACCGCAGTGTTCGATCCCACCCGACGGCACGCCGTCGATCCCACCCGCAGCGTGAGCGCGCGCTAGGCTTGGCTCGACAGACCGCGCGCCGACCCGGGGGTTCCATTGGGAGCTGAGATATCCGCTCGTTCGTTCACCGGGGAAGACCGGCGGATGTTCCGGAGCAAGGTTCGCGACTGCATGAAGGCGCTCGAGCGGATGCTTCGAGAGGACGTCTTCGTCGACGTGCACTCGTCACCCGAACCGCATCTCGGCATGGAGATCGAGTTCAACCTCGTCCGCGACGACATGTCGCCCGCGATGTCGAACCTCGAGGTACTTCAGGCGATCGACGATCACGCGGTCTTCCAGACCGAACTCGGCCAGTTCAACGTCGAGATGAACGTCGAGCCACGACGTCTCACCGGCGACGAACCCTTCGAACTCGAAGAGTCGCTGCGGTCGTCGCTGCGGCGCGCCGACGAGCGGATGCACCTGCACGACGCGCAGCTGGTCATGATCGGCATGCTGCCCACGCTCGAACTCGACGATCTCGAACGGGGCCGGATCACCGCCAATCCTCGGTACGAAGCGCTCAACGAGCAGATCTTCGCGGCGCGCGGCGAGGACATCGAACTCGATCTCGACGGTGTGCCGTTGCCCGGCAGTGATGCCGTGGAAACCCTTCGCGCCGACATGAATTCGGTGGTCCCCGAGGCGGCCTGCACGTCCCTGCAGCTGCACCTGCGGATCGCCCCCGAAGATTTCGCGACGCACTGGAACGCTGCCCAGTGCCTGGCCGGAGCGCAGGTCGCGCTCGCGGCGAACTCGCCCTTCCTCGCCGGCAAGGCGCTGTGGCACGAGAGCCGGATCCCGTTGTTCGCGCAGGCCACCGACACACGCCCGCTCGAACTGCGGAACCAGGGTGTCCGTCCCCGCGTGTGGTTCGGTGAGCGGTGGATCGACTCCGTCCTCGACCTGTTCGAGGAGAACTCCCACTACTTCACGGCTCTCCTTCCGGAGGTCTCGGACGTCGATCCGATGGCCGAACTCGACGCCGGCCGGATTCCCGAACTGCGCGAACTGCAGATGCACAATGGCACCATCTACCGGTGGAACCGGCCCGTCTACGACATCAGCGACGGCCATCCGCACCTGCGCGTCGAGAACCGTGTGCTCCCTGCAGGACCGACCGTCCTCGACACCATGGCCAACGCCGCCTTCTACTACGGGACGCTGCGCGCCCTCACCGACGCCGACGAGCCGCTCTGGCGCGACCTCAGCTTCGACGCCGCCGAGCGGAACCTCGTGCTCGGTGCGAAGTTCGGTCTCGACGCGAAGCTGTACTGGCCGCGCACCGGATGGGTCGGCGCCGACGAACTCGTGCTGCGGTGCCTGTTGCCGCTTGCGCACCAGGGCCTCGAGGCATACGGACTGTCGGCGGCGGTCCGCGACCGCTATCTCGGCATCGTCGAGGGGCGTGCACTGACTCGGCAGACCGGGGCGGCGTGGCAACGACGGCAGGTGGCCCGACGCGAGGCTGCCGGCGAGAACCGTCGCACCGCCCTGCTCGGGATGATGAAGGACTACGTGCAGAACATGGCCTCGGGTACTCCCGCTCACGAGTGGGAGTGACGGCCCTACAGTTGCAGGGTCCGCGTCACGGCCACCGTCGGCTGGACGACGACGCGATCCGCGGGTGGCTCGAAGCCGGCTACTTCGCCGAGATCGTCACCGAGATCGGCGACGCGGACGCCTAGGCGGCTCTCGAGCATGCTCAACGTCAGCTCGACCTCGATCCCGTCGGCGCCGGGAGCCCAGAACAGGAAACCGAAGTCGTCGGACGGTTCGGCGCGGAAGCCGTCCACCGTCGCGCCGTGGACGTGGGCGGTGGTGTTGTCGATCCACAGTCCGACGGCCTGGGCGTTCCTCGGTGAGCTCAACCGCAGTCGTATCTTCCGGGCGCTTCCGCCGGTCGTGTCCTCGAGGATCTCGACCTCGGGCGCCTCGAGGTCGGCGACCGGGGCAGGCCCGTGGTACATCGGCCGGTGCTCCCGCCACGGGAAGGCGGTGGGGAGCGGTTCGGGCCCGGTGGTGAGCAGGCCTTCGCTCCAGTCGGATCGCGGGCCGTCGGGCGATCCCCACACCGCGGCACTCCGGTCGGCGTCGAGCGAGTACCAGAGGTATTCCTGCCGGGGATCGGTCGCACCGTCCCGGTTGAGATAGCCGGCGAGCAGCGTGCCCACCACGACGATCGCGATCGTGCCGGTCGCGGAGACGACGAGCCCGCGGGTGGTCGACGCGAACGGCTCGCACAGCGGGAGCACCGCGGCGAACGTGAAGGCGACGAACAGACCGGCCACCGGTGCCCCGTAGAGGAGTCCGGCGTCGAACGACACCAGCACGGCGGGCAGGCCGAAGATCACCGAGCCGAGCGCACCGAGCGCGATCGCGACGAGCGGCCACACCGTGTCGCGCTGCGGGAGCAGCAGCGCCACCAGCAGACCCAGCGCTGTCGGCAGGACGAGTACGAGCAGCGTCAGCGGCACACCGGCGAAGGGGATACCGGCGAGAGTGAGCACCGCGACGAGCGTGAACGCTCCGCACGTGAGCGCGGCGGCCGGACGGGCACGGCCCCACCACGATCGCGCGATCAGCAGTACGCCGAGAGCCGCGACGACCGCCGCGAACTGGAAGACACCCGGCCGGTAGGGCTCGTCGGCGACCGGCGCGGCCGTGCCCGGATCGACGGTCTGCACGATCCACCAGGGCAGCCACGCCGCGCCCGCCGCGAGCACGGCGGCGAGCAGGGCCACGGCCACGGCCGCGCCGACCTGCCAGGCCGAGGCCTCACCGCGGCGCACCCGCAGCACGACGATCGCCCCCACGATGGCGGCCAGCACGATCGCGCCGACCACCTCGGCCCAGCGCGCCATGTGGAGCAGTCCCCAGGGCGCGGTCGTCACGACCTGGTCGCCGCCGTCGTCGACGGTCGCGAGATCCGATCCGGCGAGCGTGCGGGCGGTCGCGAGGGAGGTGTCGCCCATGTGCTGCAGCGACGTCCTGCTGAGACGGTCGGGGGTGTCGAGAGGGCTGTGGTAGTACGCCGATCCCGCGGAGATCGCCGTGTCGAGGGCGTGGTGGCCGTGCTCGGCGAAGCGACGGAAATCGGTGTCGTTCGGCAGCGCCTCGAAGATCAGTTCGGTGAGGGAATCCGCGTTCGCGCCCGGTGCCCCCGCCAGGCTGTCGATCAGGACGCCGTTCGGTGAGGTGATCCGGAAGGTCGTCGGCGTACCGGCGTTCCCGCGGGCCTCGTGGTTGAGCACGACGACGGGACCGGCCCGGACGGATTCCGTGCCCACGAACCGGTGGGCGCCGAGCAGACCGTTCTCCTCACCGTCGGTGAGCAGGACGACGACGTCGTTCCGTGGGGGAGGGCCGGAGTCGATCGCACGAGCGACCTCGAGGACCGTGCCGACGCCGATCCCGTCGTCGCCCGCGCCGGGGGAGCCCCGGACCGTGTCGTAGTGGGCGGCGAGCACGACGGTGCCCGTGGGATCGGTACCGTCCCGGGTCGCCACGATGTTCTGCACGCGGGCGCCGCGTTGGGTCGCCTCACCGGACCGCGCCATCCATCCGACACCGGAGTCGACGCGGGTCGACCACCCGAGTTCCTCGAGGACGGCGACGAGATGGTCACGGGCATCGGCGTGGGCAGGCGACCCGAGCGGTCGTGGGCCGCCGGCGATCGCGTCGATGTGTTCGCCGGCGCGGGCGGCGCTGAAGACATCGGCGGGAGCGTCTGCACCGAGCGGCTCGTCGGATCCGGGGAACAAGGCGACGAGGCCCGCCACGAGGAGGACTCCGATCAGTGCCAGAACACTGCTACGCCGGGACGGGGCCGGGTGGCGAACAGCCGCGGCGGAGTCCATGGGTGCAGCCTAGCCGCGAATGCAGCGGTGCCCCGGCAGACTCGGCCGGGGCACCGCGATCGGATCGGGTCGGATCAGGAGGCAGGCGCCCAGCTGTCGGGTCCGAACACTTCGTAGTGGATGTTCTCGGCCGGGACGTTGCGCTCGATCAGGGCCTCGCGCAGCGAGAGCATGAACGGCAGCGGGCCGCACAGGTAGGCCTGGGTCTTCGGGTCGAGCGGCAGATCGGAGATGTCGGCGCGTCCGACGCGGACCGTCTCGAGCGGCTGACGGTTGCCGAGATCCTCGTACCAGCGGTACAGCTGGGCCGACGGGATCTTCTCGGCGAGGGTCTCGAGCTCGCGGCGGTGGGCGTGGCTCGCGACCGACCGGTCGGCGTGCAGGACCGCGACGGGACGTTCGTCGCCGACGCCGGCGAGGTGATCGAGCATGCCGATCATCGGGGTGCATCCGATACCGGCCGACGCCAGCAGGATCGGAGTGTCGTCCTCGGTGAGCACGAGATCACCGAAGGGGGTGGTGACCTCCAGCTCGTCGCCCTCGAAGACATTGTTGTACAGGAAGTTCGACACTTCACCGGCGGGAAGCGCGGTGCCGTCGGGTGCGGTGGTCGCGAGGACCCGCTTGACGGTGATGCGCCAGTCGCCCTTCGCGGGTGCGCTCGACAGGCTGTACTGACGGATCTGGCGGGCGCCGTCGGGGAGGTGGACGCCGACCGAGAGGTACTGGCCCGGACGGAAGGTGGGCAGCGGGGAGCCGTCGAGCGAGGTGAGGACGAACGAGACGGTGTCGGCGGACTGGTGGACGCGGTCGGCGACGCGGACGGTGCGCCAGACGTCGCCGGCCTCGACACCCGCGGCCCGGTACAGATCGGCCTCCATCGAGATGAGAGTGTTGGCCATCAGCCAGTACAGCTCGTCCCATGCCTTCGCGACCTCGGGAGTCACTGCCTCTCCGAGGATTTCGACGATCGCCTCGAAGAGGTGCTTGTGGACGATCCAGTACTCGTCGGGCTTGATACCGAGCGAGGCGTGCTTGTGGGCGATGCGGGACAGGATCGCCTCGACACGGGCGGGATCGGGATCGAGCTGGAGCGTCGCGAACGCCGCGATCGATCCGGCGAGTGCCTTCTGCTGCTCACCCTGCTTCTGGTTGCCGCGGTTGAACAGATCGCGTTCGAGCTCGGGGTGGGCGGCGAACATCTTGCTGTAGAACAGCGGGGTGATGTCGCCGATGGCGGCTCCCACCGCCGGGAGGGTCGCGGCGATGACGTCCTTGGATTCGGGTGAGAGCGGCATGGTGTGTCTCCTCGTGTGTGTCGTGACGGGCTGCACCGGCGGCCTCGCCGTGGGTCAGCGGCCGGTGGGTGGTTCGAGAGTGAGCAGGACCGGGCCGGCGTCAGGGGTCGCCAGGTCGGCGATCGTGACGTCGTCGAGAGCGGCGTAGAAGGCGTCCTGTGCGGTACGCAGCTTCGAGCGCAGGTTGCAGCCGTGACGCATGGGGCACGGCTTCGCTCCTTCGCACTCGACGACCTCTTCTTCACCTTCGAGGGCTCGGGTGAGCCATCCGAGGCTCGCCGTGCGGCCGAGTTCGGTGACGGTCAGGCCTCCGCCGCGTCCGCGGCGGGTGGCCACCACCCCGAGCTCGCCGAGTCGGGCGACGACCTTCGTCGTATGTGCGTACGACAGATCGAGCTGGTTTGCAATCGTTCTGGTACCGGGCATACTCCCCGCCGGGCCGGCGACGAGATGCATCACAACTCTCAGTCCGAGATCGGTGAACCGGGTGAGTTGCATGGCCCTACGCTAGTAAATTCGCATCCGCGGTGACAATTTTATGTGACGCACATCGCTGTCGATGGAATGCATTGCCACCGAAGGAATCCCGATGTGATGACCAAAGTCCGTATCCGGACGTAGCGGATCCGACTAGTCTCGGGGGCGTGAAACCACTCGGTGAGGCCCCCCGCGACCACAACCACGTGACCGTCGGTGCGGACGGCTCCCCGGCCTCCGAGCGGGCAGTGAGGTGGGCCGCGGCCACCGCGGCCGGCCGGAAGATTCCGCTGCATCTCGTCCACGCGGTGGACTTCGCGCCGTCGGGCTGGACGAAACTTCCCTTCTTCCGTCCCTCGCAGGTCTTCGAGTGGAGTGAGGCCGAGGCGCAGGCGCTCCTGAAGGAGGCCGCGGAGACCGCCGAGTCGGTGGCGCCGGATCTCGAGATCACCGCAGAGCTCGCGCTCACCGGAAGCGCCAAGTGGCTCGTCGAGCTGTCCCGCACGTCGCGGATGATCGTCCTCGGTGCCACCGGGAGCACCAAGCTGGGGGAGGCCTTCCTCGGTTCCACCCCGGTCTCCGTCGCCGGTCATGCCGAATGCCCGGTCGTCGTGGTGCGGGGACCGGAAGGGCCCGTCCCCGACGAGCGTCCCGTCGTCGTCGGTGTGGACGGCAGCCCCGCGAGCCGCCACGCGGTCGACCTGGCGTTCGAGGAGGCGTCCTGGCGCGGGGTCGACCTCGTCGCCGTCCACGTCTGGAGCGACCTGAAGGTCGGGGAGATCGACGAGTCGCCCCTCGACTTCGATCCCCGCGCGTTCGAGGAGTACGAGCACTCCCTGCTGTCGGAGTGCCTCGCGGGCTACGGCGAGCGCTATCCGGACGTGACGGTCCACCGGAAGGTCTACGTCGACGGCCCCCGCGCCCACCTGCGGTCCTGGAGCGGGAAAGCCCAGCTAGTCGTGGTCGGTACCCGGGGCAGGGGTGGCTTCAAGGGGATGGTGCTCGGCTCCACCGGAAACGCGCTCATGCGCGAGGCGCAGTGCCCGGTGATGGTGGTGCGACCGGTCACTACCTGACGGCGGTAGTGTTCGGGGGCACGTGGACGAACGCGCCCCGAACGGGGTGTGCAGCAGGAACGAAGGTGGCGCATGCGCATCGGAATGGGACTGAACTACAGCGGAGGTTTCGCGGAGACCGCGGCGGAGGTGGCCGACCTGGAGAAGGCCGGTCTCGACATCGTGTTCGTGCCCGAGGCCTACTCGTTCGATGCGGTGAGCCAGCTCGGTTATCTGGCGGCGAAGACCTCCCGCGTCGAGCTCGCCTCCGGCATCCTCCAGTTGTTCACCCGGACACCGACGCTCACGGCCATGACGGCGGCCGGCCTGGACTTCGTCTCCGACGGACGCTTCGTGCTCGGCATCGGCGCATCCGGTCCGCAGGTCATCGAGGGGTTCCACGGCGTTCCCTACAACGCGCCGCTGGGCCGCACGCGCGAGATCGTCGACATCTGCCGCCAGGTGTGGCGCCGCGAGAAGGTCGAGCACCAGGGCAAGCACTACCAGATCCCGCTGCCCGCCGAGCGCGGCACCGGTCTCGGCAAGCCGCTGAAGATCATCAACAAGCCTGTGCGCGAGCGCATCCCGATCATCATCGCGTCGCTCGGCCCGAAGAACGTCGAGATGACCGCCGAGATCGCCGAGGGCTGGCAACCGCTGTTCTACTACCCGGAGAAGGCCGCCGAGGTGTGGGGCGAGTCGATCGCCAAGGGCAAGGCCAAGCGCGATCCGGCTCTCGGCGACCTGCAGATCTACGCCCAGACCCCGCTCGCGATCGGCGACGACGTCGACCATATGCTCGACTGGGTCCGCCCCATGGTCGCGCTCTACGTCGGCGGCATGGGTGCCAAGGGCAAGAACTTCTACAACGACCTCGCGATCCGCTACGGCTACGCGAAGGAAGCCGAGACCATCCAGGAGCTCTACCTGGCCGGCAAGAAGGAGGAGGCGGCCGCGGCGGTGCCTGTCGAACTGCTGCGCTCGATCTCCCTGATCGGCTCGGAGGGCTTCGTGCGCGAACGTATCGCGGCCTTCGCGGAGGCCGGGGTCACCACCCTCAACGTCACCCCCTTCGCGGCCGACACCGCAGGTCGTGTGCGACTGATCGAACAGCTGCGACAGATCTGCGGCTGACCCACCGAGAAAGGTTCCGCGTGCGATGACCGAGAACAAGCCGATCGTCGTGGCCGTCGACGGATCCGACGCGTCCACGACCGCGGTGAGCTGGGCGGCACGGACGGCTGCGATCCGCGGCCTGCCGTTGCGCATCGTCACCGTCGTTCACATCCCCGCCTTCTACTACTCCGAGCCCTACCTCGCGCAGAGCTTCCACGAGGAGATGAAGGCGACGGCCCGCGACCGGCTCGACAATGCGGCCGTGCTCGCCCGGCAGATCATCGACGAGAACCGTCACGGGAACGTCGAGGTCACCACCGCGCAGCTCGAAGGCAAGGTCGTGCCCACGCTCATCGCGGAGGCCGAGCACGCCGACCGGCTGGTCGTCGGCTCGCGCGGTCTCGGCGAGGTGAAGGGTCTGCTCGCCGGTTCGGTCTCCACGGCGGTCGTCTCGCACGCGACGGCGCCCGTCGTCGTGGTGCGGGGCCGCACCCTCGACGGTGCGCCGCCGGCGGAGGGGCCCGTCGTGGTCGGTGTCGACGGATCGGTCTCGTGCCGCGACGCGGTGGAGGTCGCGTTCGAGGAGGCCTCCGCACGCGGGGCGACGCTCGTCGCGGTGAACGTGTGGAGCGACGTGAGCGTCCAGCCCTCGCTCGGCGCCGTCCCCGAGGACCCGCACTGGAGCCGGATCCAGACCGGTGAGGAGATCGTGCTCGCCGAACGTCTCGCCGGATACCAGGAGCGGTACCCGGACGTCACCGTCGAACGGGTCGTCGCCCGCGACCGGCCGGTGCGAGTGCTCAGCGAATATGCCGAGGCCGCACAGCTTCTCGTGGTCGGAACCCGCGGACGTGGTGGATTCAAGGGACTGCTGCTCGGCTCCACGAGCAACGCGCTGATCCAGACCGCGGACTGCCCGGTCCTCGTCGTCCGGTCGAAGGAGACCGAGGACTGATCCCGGACGGGGATCGATCCGGCGGACGAGCGATGCGGGGCGTCACCCGAAGTCGTCGACGCCCCGCTCGCGCAGTTCCCTCCACGCGTCGGCCGGATGCACACCCCGGCTGATCGCCCCGTTCTCGATGAGCACCCCGAGCATCTGCGAGAGGACGAACGCGACGTCCTCGACGCGTCCGCACTCGTAGCGGGCGGTCAGCCACCCGGAGACGTTCCCGGCCTTGGCGGCCTGCGCCATGTCCAGGGCCGTGTGGAACAACTCGCGGGTCGGATCGTCGATCGGATCCTCGGTCGGTGCGCTCATCGTCACCTCGATCTCTCTTCTCGTCAGAAACCCACGCGCAGGATCACCAGCGGCACGACCGGCAGGTCGAGCATCTCGGCCAGGCGCGAACCGGCGTCTTCGACGCGCAGGGGATGCGTCACGACCGACGCCGACAGTCGCGCGTCGATGGCCGCGAGCCAGCACCGTTCCACCGCCGCACCCACCCGGACCAGATCCGCCGGTGACGTCGACGGGGCGGAGAACAGCAGCACCGATTCGCGCGCGATCGCCGCCGCCAGCGCATCGATGTCGGGGATCCCGGTGGTGACCATGGCCTCGCCGGCCGCGCCGTGTTCGTCGAAGGTCGCGCTCCACGTGGTGACCACCTCGGCGTTGCCGCGCGGCTGCCAGTGGGACGTCCACGAGAACATCTCCCGCTGATAGTGCGGGTGACGCCGGCGGGCCTCCGCCGCGTAGGCGAGCACCTGGGCGAGGGCGGCGGACTCGTCGGCGGCGAGCAGGCGCACGTCGATGTCGGGTACCTCCCCGGCCGCGGCGACGACGTCGGCGAGCGTCTCCGTCGGCACCGGGATATCGGTGAACGATTCGCGGTGGCTGCGACGGTGCGAGATGGCGGCGTACAACCGCAGGTCGCGGCTGCTCGGGGTGCCCGAGCCGAGCGTCTCGATCCGGGCGATGAGTTCCGGACGTTGCGGATCGGGCAGCACGGAGGTGCGCGATCGGTTGCCGAGGACCCGGATCGCGAGCTCGAGATTCGCAAGGGCCGTACCGCACGAGATCAACCGGTCGACTCGCAGCGGGTCCGGGCCCGGCTCGGCGAACTCGAGGCGTTCCTCCAGTTCGGCGCTGTGATCGGGCAGGCGCAGATTCCACGGTTGCGTGTCGTGCACCGAGGGTGCCTCCACCACCGCACGCGCAATGATCTCGGTGTCACCGAGCGACCAGGTTCCGGCATCGACAGTCACGACATCCTCCTCGTCGGCTCGTTCGTCCCACATGTCCACCTCTGCCCCTCCAGCGTCTCCCGAGCGGCGCCCGCGGGGCAGGGGGAGAAGGTCCCCAGATGGGTGTCGAACGGCCCCGAGGACGTGGGTATCGCGGTACACCTGGGACAATGACGGGACAGCATGTCAACGAAAGGTGCCCGAGATGACCCGCGTGTTCCTCGTCGACGATCACGAGATCGTGCGGCGCGGCCTGGTGGATCTGCTGAGCAGCGTGCCCGACTTCACCGTCGTCGGTGAGGCCGCCTCGGTGGGCGAGGCCCTGGCCCGCGTGCCCGAGAGCGGCGCCGACGTCGCGGTGCTCGACGTGCGGCTCCCCGACGGCAACGGTGTCGAACTGTGCCGCGAGCTGCGTACCCGCATGCCGGGCCTGCG
The DNA here is from genome assembly GCF_058211795.1 of Rhodococcus sp. S3. Classification (NCBI taxonomy): domain Bacteria; kingdom Bacillati; phylum Actinomycetota; class Actinomycetes; order Mycobacteriales; family Nocardiaceae; genus Rhodococcus; species Rhodococcus sp. S3. The sequence continues at coordinate 1,027,640 of NZ_CM177074.1, forward strand.
CGCCCTGATGCTCACCTCCTACGCCGACGACGAGGCGCTCTTCGACGCGATCATGGCCGGTGCCTCGGGTTTCGTGCTCAAGCAGATCCTCGGCACCGATCTCGTCTCGGCGATCCGCACCGTCGGTGAGGGCGGCTCGCTGCTCGACAGCCGTGCCACCGCCGCCCTCATGGAACGGATCCGGGCGTCGCGTACGGCCGATCCGCTGGCCGAGCTGTCGGAGCAGGAACGCGCCGTCTTCGAGCTCATCGGTGAGGGCCTGACCAACCGGGAGATCGCCGAACGGCTGTTCCTCGCGGAGAAGACCGTGAAGAACTACGTCTCGCGCCTGCTGGCGAAGCTCGGCATGCAGCGCCGCACTCAGGCCGCGGTGCTCGCCACCGAACTGCGCAACGAGCGCGGCAAGCCGACGTCCTAGTCCGACGGGTGCGGGACCGGTCCCGTCAGAGCGGGACCGCCCACAGCACCCGGGTGCCGCGCGGATCGGCGGGGCCGATCTCGCACGTCCCGCCGCACTGCACGGCGCGCCGCTCGAGGTTCGCCAGGCCGCTGCGGCGAGGCGTGTCGGGCAGACCCGTGCCGTCGTCGAGGATCTCGATCCGGAAGTCGTCCTGAACCGAGACCGACACCGAGATGTTGTCGGACTGCGAATGACGCAGCGCGTTGCTCAGCCCCTCGCGGAGCACGGCTTCGGCGTGCGGGTGGATGCGCATCGGCACCAGTGTGTCGATGGGGCCGACGAACTGCACGTTGGGTGCCACCGCGGAGTGGATGCTCAGATCGCCCACGACGTCCAGCAGTCTCCGGCGCAGGCTGTTCGACGCCGCCGCGCCGGTGGTGTGCAGATCGAAGATGGTCGTGCGGATCTCGCGCACCGTCCGGTCGAGTTGCTCGATCGCGTGGCGGATCACCTCCACGATGCGTTCGTTGTCCGCTCGGTCCGCGGTCGCGCTCTGCAGACTCATACCCGTGGCGAACAGGCGCTGGATGACGTTGTCGTGCAGGTCCTGTGCGATGCGATCGCGATCGGCCAGCACGTCGAGCAACCGCTTCTTGCGTTGCTGTTCGGCGAATTCGAGGGCCACGGCCGCGAGGTTCGCCATGGATTCGAAGCGGGCCACGTCCTCGTCGTCCCACGGTTCGGTACCGGCCTCGCGGGTCGCGACGAGCACGCCCGTGACCGTCGACGTCGCCGACAGCGGCAGCACCACCGCGTGGCCCTCGTCGCCCTGTTCCGTCGGCGGCAGTCCCTCGAGAGTGTCGAGGTGCATCGGCTGCCGGCTCTTGAGTGCTTTGAGCACAGGCGATCCGGTGAGATCGAAACGCTTGTCCTTCCCGCACGGGATCGCGGGGGACGCGGCCTGCAGGCGGCCGTGATGCCCGTCGACGAGCACCACATAGGCGCCCGCACACCGGGCGAGTTCGCGGACCTGGCCGGTGAGCATCGACAGCGTCTCGTCCACCGACCCACCCATCAGCAACCGGGAGTTGATGGATGCCATTGCGGTGAGCCATCTCTCGCGGGCAAGGGAGCCCTCGAACAGGCGCGCGTTCTCGACGGCCACGCCGGCGGACATCGCGAGCACCTTGAGGATCACCTCGTCCTCTTCGGTGAACTCGGGTGCGCCCAGCTTCTCGGTGAGATAGATGCTGCCGAAGACCTTGCCGCGCACCATGATCGGTGTGCCGAGGAAGCTCTTCATGGGCGGATGGTTGGGCGGGAAGCCGATGGAGGCGGGATGCTTCGACAGGTCGCCGAGGCGGACCGGCCGGGGATCGTTGATGAGCAGACCGAGGATGCCCCGACCCTCGGGCAGGTGGCCCATCACCTCGCGCTGCGTCGGATTGATCCCGACGTACACGAACTCCGACAGACCACCGTCGGCGGCGCGCACACCGAGCGCGCCGTAGCGGGCGTCGAGGAGGGCGGTCGCGGCGGTGACGATGCGCTGGAGCATGGAGTCGAGTTCGAGACCCGATCCCACGACGAGCACCGCTTCGAGCAGTCCGCGCAGGGTCGTCGGGGCGTCGACGGAGTCGTCGAGCCGGTCGCGGAGCTCGGCGAGCAGCGTGTCGATGGCGACGTCGGTGGGTTCGATCATGACTTCTTCTCTTCCAGCAGGTGCAGCGCGGCGGATACGGCGGATTCCGAGGGATCCGTCTTCGCGCGGCTCAGGTCGTGTGCGGCCCCGGTGACCTCGACGAGGGTCGTGGCCGCGGGCAGGAGATCGAGTGCCTCCCGCAGTTCGTCGAAGGTACCGAAGGGGTCGCGGTCGCCGTGGACGAACACCGTGGGCATCGAGATCTTCGGCAGGTGCTCGGTGCGCAGCTTCTCCGGCTTGCCCGGGGGATGGAGAGGATAGGACACCAGGACGAGGGCGTCGGCGATGCCGGGTTCGTCGGCCGCGAGCATCGACGTCTGGCGGCCGCCGTAGGAGACGCCGCCGAGCAGCAGGGGCCCGGACACGCGTTCGCGCAGCTCCGCGGCCGCGGCGGCCACCCCCTCGCGGTCCTCCGCGGCTCGGGACGGCTGCGGAGGACCCTTCGGCTTGCGACGGCGGAACGGCAGGTCGTAGCGCAGGGCGAGGAAGCCGGCGTCGGAGAACCGGCAGCACATCGCCTGCAGGATCCGGGCGTCGCAGTTGCCGCCGGCGCCGTGCGTCAACGCGACGGCACCCCGCGGGCTGCCCTCGGGAAGATGCAGGTGACCGGCCACGGTGCCGGTGTCCAGCGGTTCGACACTCACACCGATACGGTAACCGCCGCGTCGGCGACGTCTCCTCGGGCCTCCGTGCTCCGCAGCAGGTCGCTTGTGCTCCGTGCCGCAGGTCGCGCGTGCTGCTCCGTACCTCTACCGGCCGGCCGCCGCGCTGCGGGGGATCGGGCCGACGTCGGAATGGCGACCGGGCACGAGCGCGGCATGCCGGCCGCCCGGGCCGGGACCGCGGCGGGCGGCCAGTGCGTCGGCGACGGCACCGGTGACGAAGCCGTAGACGCTCTTGTGGAGGACGTCGATCGCCAGTTCCGAACGGGGCCACGTCTGCGGCGGTGCTCCCACGCCGGTCGCGTTCTCGAGGATCTGGTCGTTGGTGAGACGGACGACGGTGAACTTCGACGATGCGAGCGGCCCCCGCAGGCCGACCTCGGCCATGACCGAACGCAGGACGCCGAGTGCGATGCCCTGCCCGAAGTGCATCGCCCAGTTCAGGGCGGTCGAGTGCTGCCCGGCCGATTCGGACGCGCCCGTCAGCCGTGCGAGTACGCGGCCCGGCACGTGGGAGTTCGGTCGCCCGGTGACGGCCTGCTCGATCTTCTCCCCGACGGTCATGGCGGCGACGCCGGCCGCACCGGCGACCAGGCCTTCCCACAGTGCGTTTCTCAGCATGACCGCTCGGGTACCCGCCGCGGGATCGGAACAACCCGTATTCCCAGGGCGGAGTCCTACGGACGGCACGGTGAGGGAGTGATGACGGGAGCGACTCGACCCGGAGACACATACGGCGGAATCTCGGTGCGGCACTCCGCGATCAGTGGTGCCCTGCTCGGTGTGGCGCTCATGGCGGCGATCGACGAGATCGTCTTCCACCAGATCCTCGGCTGGCACCACTTCTACGATCGCTCCACACCCGCGGTCGGTCTCGCGTCCGACGGTCTGCTGCACACCGCCGAGTTGCTGGTTCTCGTAGCGGGATTCGCGTTGCTCGCGGATGTGCGCCGCAGGCACGCCCTGGCGGTACGGCACTTCTGGGCGGCGCTGCTCATGGGAGCGGGCGCGTTCCAGTTGTTCGACGGGCTGGTGAACCACAAGGTGTTCCGCGTCCACCAGATCCGCTACGACGTCGACGTGTGGCCCTACGACCTGGCCTGGATCGCAGGGGCTCTCGTGTTCCTCGTCGCCGGTGCGCTCCTGTGGTGGTCGGCGCGACGGAGCGCGCGCCCCACCGGGCTCTCGGACGGATAGGAGCCGTCGGTGCACGACCATCCGGCACAGGCGGGACCGGGAGCGCTCGCTCTCGTCGTTCTGTTCGCGGCGGCGGTGGCCGTCGCGCTGTACATCGGAGCGGCCGTGCGGCTGCGTCGACGCGGCGACGCCTGGCCGTGGTGGCGTGACGCGAGTGTCGCCGCAGGTGCCGGCGCCGTCGCTGCGGCAGCGGTGCTGCCTCTCGTCACGGCGGCGGTGCTGCCTCTCGTCACGGCGGCGGTGCTGCCTCTCGTCACGACGGCGGTGTTCCCTCTGCCCGGTGGTCCGTTCACCGCGCACATGGCCGGGCATCTGCTCGTCGGGATGGTCGGACCCCTGCTGATCGTGCTGGGCAGGCCGATGACGCTGCTGCTGAGGACCGTCCCGGTGGGAGGCGCACGTGCGGGTCTGCTCACCGTGCTGCATTCGCGACCGGCCGCACTGCTCACGGCGCCGGCCGTCGCGGCCGTGCTGGACATGGGTGGGCTGTGGGTGCTCTACCGGACGCCACTGTTCGCTGCCATGCACGACGACCCGCTCGTCGCGACCGTCGTCCACCTGCACGTCTTCGCCGCCGGGATGCTGTTCACCGTCGCGATCTGCCGCCTCGATCCGCTCCGCCGCCGGTACGGTCTCGCGCATCTCGCGGTGGTGTTGCTCGTGGCCGGCGCGGCTCATGCAGTGCTGGCGAAGACGCTGTACGCGCAGTCACCTCCCGGCACGATGTTCGCCGCATCCGATCTGCAGGCGGGGGCCCAGCTGATGTACTACGGCGGCGACGCGGTCGGTGTGGCCCTGGCCGTCGTGCTCGCCGTCCGCTGGTACGGCGAGATGGGGCGTGCCCGCGCGCGGGCGGTCACGGTCGGTCGCGCTCGACCGGCCGCGTGAGCCGGACCCACATGCGGTGCAGCATCGCGGCGAACACCACGACCCAGGCCGCCACCGCGACCCACAATTCGGCGGCACCGATCGCCCCGACCAGCGGCAGATCGTCGGCGCGACCCAGATACATCCCCGCGACCGCGTACATGCCGAGCGGGAAGACGATCGACCACAGGGCCGAGTCGTAGGTCAGCGGCACCCGATGGACGCGGTGACGCCACCAACCGGCCGCGACGAGAGGCGGCAGCAGCCACGTCGCGAAGGCCCAGATGACGACGGCGAGGCCCGCGATCAGTCCGCGGGTCGCGTCCACCATCGGGGCGTCGTCCATCTCGACGATGCGTGAGCCCGCCACGACGGTGATCGAGCACGCTCCCATCGACACCCAGTACGGTGCGGTCAGGTCGGTGGGACGCAGCGGGTACTGCAGCATCCGCGCCGCGACGAAGATGCCCGCCGCCGCGTACAGGAACAGCCCGACGCCCCAGGTGAACACCGCGACGGCGGCGAGGAGCCGGTCCAGTTCGCGGTAGACGGGCTGGAGGGTGGCCGCGGCGATGGCCACCGATTCGCTGGCGACGACCCAGACGAACCACGTTCCGTTGGCCTTCGCGAGGACGGGACGTTCCGCCGTGCCGAGCACGGCCGTCCACGGAACGACATATCCCAGTACCAGCCAGGTCGCCGCCGCACCCGCGAGCAGTACCGCCGCGGTGGAGTGCCACCCGTCCATCATCAGCCGCACGCCGAGCACGTTGCTGCCCGCGACGAAGGTGAAGAAGCCGAATGCCCGTCCGGAATCGGCGAGGTCGGCACGGACCCCGTCGCGGAACGCGAGAAACCGCCACACCGACAGGACCGCGAGCGTCGCGTATCCGATCGCGGACACGATCAGCAGCGCGGCCGATGCGAGGTGGAAACCACGGAGATGGAGACCGATGGAGACGATGCCGCCGGCCATGACGAAGGCGAAGTAACCCGGTGCGAGGGTGCGGACCTCTTCGCGGAGACGGGAACGGGCCTGCACGGCGCGCACGCTACTTCAGCAGGCGGGACATCCGCCGGTCGGCGAGGACCTTCCCTCCGGTCTGGCAGGTGGGGCAGTACTGGAACGAACGGTCGGTGTAGGAGACCTCTCGGACGGTGTCGCCGCACACCGGGCACGGCTCGCCGGTACGCCCGTGCACGCGCAGTCCCGACCGTTTCTCGCCCTTGAGGCGCGCCGCGTCCTGCCCGACCGAGCGGGTGACGGCGTCGGTCAGTACCGACCGCATCGACCCGTACAGGGCGGTCACCTCGTCGTCGGTGAGCTTGCCGGCTGTCGCGAACGGCGACTGCTGCGCGACGTGCAGGATCTCGTCGGAGTAGGCGTTGCCGATGCCCGCGAGAACCTTCTGATCGGTGAGCAGCGTCTTGAGACGCGAGGTGCTGTCGGTCAGGAGCGCGGCGAACTCGTCCCGGGTGAGCGCGAGCGCGTCGGGGCCGAGGCGGGCGATGCCGGGCACCGTCTGCGGACCGTCGACGACCCAGACCGCCAGGCGTTTCTTCGTGCCGGCCTCGGTGAGATCGAAGGCCGGTGTCGTCGCGTCGGGGGCGAACAGGTGCACACGGAGGGCGAGCGGACCGCGACCGAGTTTCGGGGGAGCCTGCGACGGTTCGTCGAGCCAGCGCAACCAGCCTGCCCGCGACAGGTGCGTGATCAGATGCAGCCCCGAACAGTCGATCGCGAGGAACTTGCCGAAGCGCGAAGCTCCGGTGATGTCGCGTCCCTGCAACGCCGTGATCGGCGGGTCGGCCGTCTGCAGCACGCTCAGCGCCGCGACGTCGATGCGTCCGACGACGCTGCCGACCGCGTGCTCGCGCAGGAACACCGCAAGTGCTTCCACTTCGGGGAGCTCGGGCATGGGAACAGGCTACGGTCGCCGGGCCGTTCGCGGGTGGCGACGGCCACCATCACCTCACCGATAGACTGCGCTCGTGACTGTGTCGACGCCCTACGAAGACCTGCTGCGCCTGATCCTCGAGACCGGCGCGGAGAAGGCCGACCGTACCGGAACCGGCACGCGGAGCCTGTTCGGCCACCAGATGCGCTTCGATCTGTCCGAGGGCTTCCCGCTGATCACCACGAAGAAGGTGCACCTGAAGTCCATCGTCTACGAACTGCTGTGGTTCCTGCGCGGCGACTCGAACGTCAAGTGGCTGCAGGAGCACGGCGTGACGATCTGGGACGAGTGGGCCGCACCCGACGGCGATCTCGGCCCGGTCTACGGCGTGCAGTGGCGCTCGTGGCCGACCCCGGACGGGCAGCACATCGACCAGATCAGCCAGGTGCTCGAGACGCTGCGCAGCAACCCCGACTCGCGGCGCATCCTCGTCTCGGCGTGGAACGTCGCCGAACTCGACCGGATGGCGCTCATGCCGTGCCATGCCTTCTTCCAGTTCTACGTGGCCGACGGCAAGCTCAGTTGCCAGCTCTACCAGCGCAGCGCCGACATGTTCCTCGGCGTGCCGTTCAACATCGCCAGCTACGCGCTGCTCACCCACATGGTGGCGCAGCAGACCGGACTCGAGCCGGGAGAGTTCATCTGGACCGGCGGCGACTGCCACATCTACTCGAACCACATCGAGCAGGTCACCGAGCAGCTCACCCGCGAGCCGTATCCCTACCCGACGCTGAAGCTGCACCCACGCGACTCGATCTTCGACTACCGCTACGAGGACGTCGAGATCGTCGGCTACCGGCACCACCCGGCGATCAAGGCGCCGGTGGCCGTCTGATGGGGGAGGTCACCCTCGTCTGGGCGCAGGCGCGCGGCGGTGTGATCGGCCGCGACAACAGCATCCCGTGGCACATCCCCGAGGACATGGCGTTCTTCAAGGACGCCACGATGGGCAAGCCGGTGGTCATGGGCCGGCTCACCTGGGACTCGCTCCCCCCGAAATTCCGGCCGCTGCCGGGCCGCCGGAACATCGTCGTCACCCGCAACGCCGAGTGGTCGGCCGAGGGCGCCGAGACCGCGACGAGTCTCGAGGACGCACTGACACTCGCCGGTGAGGACGAGGTCGTCGTCATGGGCGGGGGCCAGATCTACGCGCAGGCGATGCCGTTCGCGACGCAGCTGCTCGTGACCGAGGTCGACCTCGACGTCGCCGGAGATGCGACCGCCCCTCCCATCGGGACCGAGTGGGTGGCGGAGCCCGGGGAATGGATGACGTCCACCAAGGGAATCAGGTTCCGCTGGATCCGGTACGCGCGAAGCTGAGTTCTCGCGGCGGCATCTGAGCGATACTGCGGTACATGGACAAGCTCTCGTTGACCGCCCTGGCACGGCAGCAGCTCAAACTCGCAGCGGCGTCCAGCAGCGGACGCAGCTCCCAGACGGTTTTCGGTGGGCATACCAAGCACCTGCGGCAGACCGTCGTCGCGTTGCTCGCCGGCCACGAACTCGGCGAGCACGACAGCCCCGGCGAGGCGACCCTGCAGGTGCTGTCGGGCCAGCTCCAGCTCGTCGCCGGCAACGACGTGTGGAAGGGCTCGGCCGGCGACATGATCATCATCCCGCTGGTCCGGCACAGCGTCAGCGCCATCGAGGACGTCGCCTTCCTGCTCACCGTCGCCAAGTAGCGGCGCTCACTGCACGCGTCGAGTAGCGACGCTTACTGCACAGGTGCCGGAGCGGTGTACCCGCGGTAGCCCTCCCACGCGAGTCGGCGCTGGCGGCGCGGATCGTGCTCGATGCGCGTGACCTCGTCGAAAATCACTGTTGCGCGGTCCTTCTCGTCGTAGCGCGGCCACGACGGCAGTGGTTCACCGTGCCGGGCCACGTTCAGCCACTGGCGCTGCATCGACCCGGCGACCCTCCGCAGACCACGTCGCCCACCGAGCGCCGTGAGCGCCCGGCCGAGCGGTTCGTCGGTCTGGTCGAAGACGGCGAGCAACTCCACCGCGTGCGTCGCGTCGAAGCCCGTCCACCGCAGCAGTCGCGGCGCGAGATCGAAGCGGTACATGAAGGTCGGCGCGAAACGCGAATGTGCCTGCGCGATCTGCACGGACGGATACCAGAAGGTGAGGTCGCCGCCGAGATCGATCGCGGCACGCTCGTCCGGATATCCCGGATAGACCGCCGTGATGCGATCCTTCGCCTCCGGGTCGGTCGCGGCGAACAGCGCGTCGATCCGCCGCGGGTTCGTCGGAAGCGCGTCGAGGAACTTCGGGAACAGCGCACCTTCGCGGTCGTTCGTCCCGAGCACGAGCGGAACGGGATGTGCCGCGCCCGTCTCGTACGCCTCGAGCGGCTGGAGCGGAACGAAATCGCCGTCGACGACCGGGCCGAAGGGATGCAGACCCGGGGTCGCGCGCAGCACCTGCGCCCCGAGCCGCGATCCGACCCGCCCGAGTTCGACGGGGGAGGCGTCGAGCAGCGCCCGAGCGGCGGTATCCGGATCGGCACCGAGCAGTTCGACGAACTTGCGGCCCCATTCGGCCGAGCGGTCGGCGGTGACGACGAGATTCGGCGCCGGGCTCTGCGCGATCGCGGCGGAGAACAGTCCGCGCGCGGCGGGGGTCGCGAGCAGGGTCGTCACCGAGGTGCCGCCGGCGGACTCGCCGAATATCGTCACGTTGTCGGGGTCGCCGCCGAAGGCCGCGATGTTGCGCTGCACCCATTCGAGCGCCGCCACCTGGTCGCGCAGACCGAGATTGGAATCGAAACGCACGTCGTCGGTGGAGAAGGACCCGAAGTCGAGATAGCCGAGCGATCCGAGGCGGTAGTTGATCGACACGTAGACGACGTCGCCGCGCCGGACCAGCGACTCGCCGCCGTAGACCGACAGGGCACTCGTGCCGAGGGTGAACGCGCCGCCGTGGATGAACACCATCACCGGTCGCGGCGCGTGGACACGACCTGCGGGGGCGAGCACGTTGAGGGTCAGGCAGTCCTCGTCGGGACGCACGCGCACTCCGCGACGCCCGGTCTCGGCGTAGCGCGGACGCTGTGGGGCGGCATTGCCGAACCGTGTCGCATCGCGCACCCCCGTCCAGGGCTCGACCGGTTGCGGGGCGCGCAACCGCAGCGGCCCGACCGGGGGAGCGGCGTAGGGGATGCCGCGCCAGGTGAGGAGGTCGCCGAGCCGGGTGCCGCGGACGGTCCCGTCGGCGAATGTGACGTGGGTCTCGGGCGTCATGCTCCGCACTGTACGTGACGGCGCGTCACGGTAGCCGCCGCCTCCACCGTCGGCGTCACCAGGAGTGGGCCTCGAGTCCCCGGTCCGCGAGCTCGGCCAGCACGTAGGTGCGCAGCGTCGCGGTGTCGGGGAAGCGCTCCTCGTCGAGGGCGACGAACGCGAGGGTGTACCGCTCGTCGGTGTGGCAGGCGTAGACCGACAGGCGGGTCGCGGTGCGGGCCGGCCGGGTGTCGAGACCCGGGTGCATCGCGCGCATCGCGATCCCGGTGGTGCGGTACGGGCCCAGTGTCGTGAGTTCGCGGGGCACCGCACCGATGTTGGAACACAACAGGTCCCGCTCGCCCGCACCTCGCGCGACACGGGCGGCGAGGCGGTCGGGGAGGAGCTGCAGGATCTCGGCCGGCATGTTGTGCGGCGCTCCTTCCCGCGGCTGCGAGTAGGCGTGCGCGGCGCTGGCGCGGATGGAGGCGAGCGTGTCGCCGTCGTCGACGGAGATCCCCACCATCGACACGCCGTTGGAGACGGTTCCGTCCTTCCGGTCGTCGACCGGAACGGAGATGCGCACGGGGAACGGGATCCGGGCGCGTCGCGCGACACCGGCGGACACGGCGAGCAGCAGGGCGTTCGGGCTGCCGTCCTCCGCGGCGGCGACGGCCTTCCACTGCGCCGCGTCGACGTCGACGAGCGCGGTGCGCGGTCGCGAGCGCACCGTCTGCGGCGCGGGTGGCTTCTCCGTGCGGGGCGTGTACTTCACGCGGCGCAGCCCACTGCCGACCTTCCGGAACAGCTGCATCGCATCGCGCAGATCGGAATGGCGACCGGGGTCGGGTCGTCGCGGCCGGTCGGCGAGCGCGTCGGCGACCGCGCGGACGAATCCCCGCGCGTCGGTCAGGACATGTGAGCACACGATCGACAGTGCGGTGCCGCCACTCGTGAGGCGGGTCGCGGCGAGAGCCCAGCCGGGACCGAGCTCGGGATCGACGTTCACGTTCGCGTGCTCGTCGGCCCAATCGAGGAGCTCCTCGTCGGGGATGGGGGTCGCGGGATAGCGCAGCGGATGGACGTGCGTGTTGGGTTCGAACCGGGGGCGTGCGCCGGGAACACGGGGACGGACCACGCGGCGACCGAGCGGGCCTTCGGACAGTACGTCGTGAAGGGACAGCAACAGGGTCGCGTCCACGGTCTCGTCGGTGCGCCACAGACCCTGCATCACCGACGGCAGGCCGGTTCCTTTGTGGCGGTGGAGGAACATCTCGTCCACGACGCTCAGGCGATTCACAATCCCGACCGTAGCGCCGACCGTTGACCGAAGCACTGAACCGAGGTTCAATCCTTGGTGTGGCGTACCGGCGGACACCCGCAGTGCAGGAGCGACTCGACGCACAGCGCGAGGCGATCGCTGCCGCCGCGGTCGCTCTGCTCAGCGAACGCGGGTACAGCGGACTGTCCGTCTCGGCGGTCGCCGAACGGGCCGGTGTCGCCACCGGCAGCGTCTACCGGCACTACGTCGACAAGTCCGATCTCGTGGTGCGGATCTTCCGGGAACTGTGCGAACGGGAGGTCGAGGCCGTGACGTCCGCGGCCGCAACCGGATCCGGAGCCGACCGGGTGAGCGCGGTGGTCGACACCTTCTCCCGCCGTGCTCTGCGCAATCCCACCCTCGCCTACGCGCTGCTCGCCGAACCGGTCGACGTCGCGGTCGACGCCGAACGGCTCGTGCTGCGCCGCGCCTTCGCGGCGGCCTTCGCGAACGCCGTGCGCCACGGCATCGCGACCGGTGAATTCCCCGAACAGGATGTCGAACTCACCGCCGCCGCGCTCGTCGGGGCCGTCGGCGAGGTGCTCACCGGCCGTCTGCCCGGCGCGGCCGACGGTCGCCTTCGAGACAGCGCGGCCGGATCCACCGTCCCCGACCTCGTCGCCCTCGCACTGCGAGCGGCGGGGCACCTGCCTTCCGGAACGACTCAGGAGTGAAGCCGTGAATTTCCCCGCCACCCACGAGGTGTTCAACCAGGTACCGGATCTCGAGCCGTACCCGGCCGCCGACGATGCGGCCCTGCTCGAAGGACTGCGACGCGAGGGCGCGAGCTGGGCCGAGGACGAGGTCCGCGAACTCGGCGCGCTCGCCGGCACCGCCCGTGCCCAGGACTGGGGGCGGCTCGCCAACGAGTACCCGCCCGTGCTGCACACCCACGACCGCTGCGGTCACCGCGTCGACGAGGTCGAGTTCCATCCGCACTGGCACGACCTGATGACCGTCGCCGTCGAGAACGGCCTGCACGCGGCACCCTGGCGCGACCCGCGTCCCGGCGCGCACGTCGCCCGCGCCGCGAAGTTCTACGTGTGGGGGCACACCGACGCCGGGCACATGTGCCCCATCTCGATGACCTACGCTGCGGTCCCGGCCCTGCGCCACAACGCCGAACTCGCCGAGCGCTACGAGCCGCTGCTGGCCGCGCCGCACTACGACTTCGGGCTGCGCGAACCCTCCACGAAGCTCGGTCTCATCGCCGGGATGTCGATGACCGAGAAGCAGGGCGGTTCCGACGTCCGCGCCAACACCACCACCGCGACCCCCAACGCCGACGGCTCGTACACGATCGTCGGGCACAAGTGGTTCACGTCCGCGCCGATGTCCGACCTGTTCCTCACGCTCGCGCAGACCGAGCACGGGCCGTCGTGCTTCCTGCTCCCGCGCGTCCTGCCCGACGGCACCCGCAACGCCATCCGCATCCAGCGACTGAAGGACAAGCTCGGCAACAAGTCGAACGCCTCGTCCGAGATCGAGTACGAGAACGCGATCGGCTGGCTCGTCGGCCCGGAAGGCCGCGGCATCAACACCATCATCGAGATGGTGAACATGACGCGACTCGACTGCGTCATCGGCTCGGCCGTGAACATGCGGGTCGCGACGCTGCGCGCGGTCCATCACGCCCGTCACCGGAAGGCGTTCGGCGCGTTGCTCGTCGACCAGCCGCTCATGCGCAACGTCCTCTCCGATCTCGTCGTCGAATCCGATGCCGCGACGACGATGATGATGCGCCTGGCCGGGGCCACCGACCGCGCCGCCGGGGACGAGCAGGAAGCCGCCCTGCGCCGCATCGCGCTGGCCGTCACCAAGTACTGGGTGTGCAAGCGGGCGCCCGCAGTCGCCGCCGAAGCGCTCGAATGTCTCGGCGGCAACGGCTACGCCGAGGAATCGGGCATGCCGCGGCTGTATCGCGAGTCGCCGCTCATGTCGATCTGGGAAGGATCCGGCAACGTCGCGGCACTCGACGCGCTGCGCGCCATGGCCCGCCAACCCGACACGGTCGAGGCGTTCTTCACCGAGGTCCGACTTGCGGAAGGCGCCGATCCGCGGCTCGATTCGGCCATCGCCCGGGTGGGCAAGGAGCTCGCCGACCTCGAGGACGCCGAGTACCGGGCACGGCGGGTCGTGGAGCTCATGGCCCTGGTCCTGCAGGGCGCGCAGCTCGTCCGGCACGGGCATCCCGCCGTCGCGGAGGCCTTCTGCCGCAGCCGGCTCGACGACGACTGGGGCATCGCGATGGGCACACTGCCGACCGGCGTGGACACCGCCGCGATCCTCGACCGGATCTGACGGCGCGGGTCCGATTCTGCGGCGCTGTCACCTGTCGCAGGTCGCGGGCATACTGGAATACGTCCTGCGAGGAATCGACCACGGGTGGAGCCCGTCATGATCGGCAGCAACGAATGGTGGGAGTGGGGTCGGCAGATCGCACTCGCGGTGACCGAGCCGCATGCACTGCACCGTGCCCGCATGATCGTGCGCGGCGTCGTCGCCGAGTCCGAGGCGGTGAGCGACAGCCGCCGGGGCGACGCCGAGATCCACTCCGTGAACCTCGCGCAGGGCACTCCGGTCACGATGAGCCCCCGACTGGCGTCCATGGTGCGGTCGGCGCTGTGGGCGGCCCGCATGACGGGCGGGGCCGTCACCCCGGTCGACTCCGACGACGCCGCGGTCGACGCCGGAGCCATCCCACCGACCCACCCCATCCCCACCTTCCGCGATGTGCAGATCGACGGAGACATCGTGCTCGCCCCGTTCGGGGTGAGCCTCGAGCTCGGCGCGACGGCCGTGGCCGACACCGTCGACTACTCCGCGGCGCTCGTCGCGAACCTGCTCGAATGCGGGGCGCTCGTGCGCATCGGCGACGTCATGGCCACCGCGGGGCACGCGCCGGCCGGGGGATGGCAGGTGCCGCTCCCGGATCGGGGCTCGGTCGAACTGCCGGCCGGATCGGCGATGGCGTCGCACGCCAGCGACGTCGCCGATCCAGAGCGGTGGCGTCTCGTCAGCGTCATCGCTCCCGACGCGGTGTGGGCCGATGCGGCCGCGGCGACGGCGTTGCAGCGGGGGATCGGAGCCCTGTCCTGGCTCGAGCAGTACGACCTGCCGGCGCGTCTCGTCGACACGCACGGACGGGTCCGGACCACTACGGCCTGGTCCGATCCGAAGGCTGCCTGACGTCTCGGGCAGGGCGCGGTCAGGCTCCGTCGCGCAGGCGGCGGTAGATCTCGATCAGGTGGTCGGTGGACGCGTCGCCGGTATCGGGGGTGTCGTCGCCGGCGAGCACGGCTTGCAGGGCGGTGGCCTGGGTCTTGCCGAGTTCGACGCCCCACTGATCGAACGAGTCGATCCCCCACACGACGCCTTGGACGAAGGTCTGGTGTTCGTAGAAGGCGATGATCTGCCCCACCACCGAGGGGGTCAGTTCCGGGGCGAGGATCGTCGTCGACGGCCGATTGCCGGGCATCACCTTGTGCGCCACCAACGTCTCCTCGACGCCCTCGGCGCGGACCTCGTCGGCATCGTGGCCGAAGGCGAGGACCTTGGCCTGGGCGAACATGTTCGCCAGCACCAGCACCTGCATGCTGGTGGTGCCGTCGCGGGCGGGCAGGTCGTCGCCGGAACGGGCCAGGCCGAGGAAATCGACCGGCACGATCTCGGTGCCCTGGTGCAGCAACTGGAAGAAGGCGTGCTGGCCGTTGGTACCGGGTTCGCCCCAGAACACCTCCCCGGTCGGGCACGAGACCGGGGTGCCGTCGGCGCGCACGGATTTGCCGTTCGATTCCATGGTCAGCTGCTGCAGATAGGCCGGCAGCCGCGCCAGATCCTGCGCATAGGGCACCACCGCCCGCGACCGGTGGCCGAGGATGCTCGCGTTCCACACCCCGATCAACCCCGCCAGCAACGGCGCATTCTGCGCCGGGGCCGCGGTGGCGAAGTGGGTGTCGATCGCGTGCATGCCGGCGAGGAACTCACCGAACCGGGCCTTGCCGATGGCGCACATGACCGCCAGGCCGATCGCCGAACCCACCGAATACCGCCCGCCGACCCAGTCCCAGAACTCGAACATGTTCGCCGGGTCGATGCCGAACTCGACCACCCGCTCCGTATGGGTCGACACGGCGACGAAATGCTTGGCCACGGCGTCCTCGCCGAGGGCGTCGACGAGCCAGCGGCGCGCGGCGGTGGCATTGGAGAGGGTTTCGAGGGTGGAGAAGGTCTTCGACGCGACGATGAACAGCGTGGTGGCCGGGTCCAGGTCGGCCAGGGCGGCGGTCAGATCGGCGGGGTCGACGTTGGAGACGAATCGCGCCGTCGGGCCGTCGTGGAAACGGCGCAGGGCGCGGGTGACCATGGCCGGGCCCAGATCGGAGCCGCCGATGCCGATGTTGACGACCGTGGCGATCTTCTGCCCGGTGGCGCCGCGCCAAGCCCCGGTGCGGAGGCGGTCGGTGAACTCGCCCATCCGGTCGAGCACGGTGTGGACGTCGGCGACGACATCGACCCCGTCGACGATCAGTGTCGCGTCGCGGGGTAGGCGCAGGGCGGTGTGCAGCACCGCGCGGTCCTCGGTGACGTTGATGTGCGCCCCCGAGAACATCGCCTCCCGAGCGGTGGCGATTCCGGCGGTGTCGGCGAGCTCGAGCAGAGCCTGCAGGACGGGGGTGTCGAGGCGCTGCTTGCTGCAATCGATCACCAGATCCCCGGCACGGACCGTCAACGCCGAGACCCTGTCGGGTTCGGTGGTGAACAACTGCCGCAGCGACACCGATTCGAGCCGGTCGCGATGGTCTTCCAGAGCTTTCCACGGTGCCGTTGCGGTTACGTCGCTCATGTCGTCGACAGTAGTGCGCCCCGACACGGTGCGCCCGGTATGCGACCGTGCCCCCCCGATGTGACCGTGCCCGGTGTGACTGTGCCCGGTGTGACGAAGGGATCCCTCGGTTTCCCACAGCGAGCGACCGCGGCGCGCATGATGGGGCATATGGATGCTGCAGAACTGATTCGGTCCGTCCCCACCGACCTGTTCCTCGGCGGTGAATGGGTGGCGGCCGAGAACGGAGCCACCTTCGGAGTCCACGATCCCGCGACCGGCGACGAACTCACCCGAGTCGCCGATGCCGCGCCCGGCGATGCCCTACGGGCCCTCGATGCGGCCGTCGCGGCCGGTCCGGAATGGGCAGCGACCCCGCCGCGCGAACGCGCCGAACTGCTGCGAGCGGTCTGGCAGAAGATCACCGAGCGCGCCGACGACTTCGCGCTGCTTATGACACTCGAGATGGGCAAGGCACTACCGGAGAGCCGATCGGAGGTGACCTACGGCGCCGAATTCCTGCGATGGTTCTCCGAGGAGGCGGTCCGCATCGCCGGTCGCTACACGCCCGCCCCGGCCGGCACCGGACGCGTTCTCGTGACGAAACAACCCGTCGGTCCCTGCCTGGCCATCACGCCGTGGAACTTCCCGCTCGCGATGGGAACCCGCAAGATCGGTCCCGCCCTCGCGGCCGGGTGCACGATCATCGTCAAGCCCGCGTCCGAGACACCCCTCACGATCCAGCTGCTCGCGCAACTCTTCGACGAGGCAGGACTGCCCAAGGGGGTCCTGTCGGTGCTGCCGTCCTCGCATGCCGGTGAGGTCACCGGGCCGCTCCTCGAGGATCCCCGGCTGCGCAAGCTCACCTTCACCGGCTCCACCGAGGTCGGGCGCATGCTCGCCGAGAAGGCCGGTCGTTCGCTGCTGCGCACCTCGCTCGAACTCGGCGGCAACGCGCCGTTCGTCGTCTTCGAGGACGCCGATCTCGACGCAGCGGTCGAGGGTGCGGTGGCAGCCAAGCTGCGCAACGGGGGAGAGGCCTGCACGGCCGCGAACCGCTTCCACGTCCACAACTCGGTGCGCGACGCCTTCGTCGCCAAGCTCACCGAGCGCATGGCCTCGTACAAGCTCGGACCGGGAACGGACCCCGACGCGACGCTGGGCCCCCTGGTCAACGAGAACCAGAAGAAGACCGTGATCGAACTCGTGCAGGACGCGGTGTCGGCGGGTGCCTCGGTACGACTGGGCGGTGAACCCGCGGACGGCCCGGGATGGTTCTACCCGGCCACCGTCCTCGACGACGTGCCCAAGCAGGCCCGCATCCTGCAGGAAGAAGTGTTCGGGCCGGTCGCGGCCGTCACCGGCTTCGACACCGAGGAGGAAGCGCTCGCGGCGGCGAACGACACCCGCTACGGGCTCGCCGCCTACATCTTCACGCGCGACCTCGACCGGGCCCTGCGCGTGTCGCACGCGCTCGAAACGGGCATCGTCGGTGTGAACCGCGGTGTCGTCTCGGATGTCGCCGCCCCGTTCGGCGGAATCAAGGATTCCGGGCTGGGACGCGAAGGTGGTACCGAGGGCATCGAGGAATTCCTCGAGACCAAGTACATCGCCCTGCAGTAGGGAACTCAGCGATGGGCCGGACGGCCCCGCCGTCAGTGACTCGTACGGCCCCGCCGTCAGTGACCCAGGCGGCCACGCCCGAGGCGGAGCAGCAGCATCGCCAGGGTGTGGCCTTCCTGGCCCAGTTCGCTGAACCGCTCGAGGACCTTCATCTCGCGGCTGTGCACGAGACGGGTGCCGCCGGACGCCATCCGGGTACGCCCGATCATGCGGGAGACCTCGGTGCGCCGCTTGACCGCGGCCAGGATCTCGGCGTCGAGACGATCGATCTCCTTGCGGAGCTCCTCGATCTCGGCCTCGGTGGGCACTCCGGTGTCGTCGGCCTCGGCCGGTGTTCCGGCGTTCGCCTGGCCCGGCTCGCCGGAAAGGGAAGAATCGATGTGCGTGCTCATGTCGTCTCCTCGCATCTGCTCTGATGGATCGCCCGTATGGGAGCGGCTGTTACCGGTATCGGGTCGGGCCGGCAGTCGGGAATCGACAGCGACAACCGGAACTCGATCCGAGCCTGCAAAGGACAGAAGACATGGCCTCCAGTTTGCCACTCTCCCTGTAGGCCCTGCCACTCGGCTTGATCGACTTCGTGGTCCGGATCCGTTGTCCGAGCGGTCCGGTAGTTTGGTGAAACGATGAACACTCCCGTCGCGCTCGCACACTCCCGTCCCGGATCCGATGCTCTTCTCGAAGGGCTCAATCCGCAGCAGCGGGAAGCGGTCACGCACGAAGGGGCCCCGCTGCTGATCGTCGCGGGCGCGGGCTCCGGCAAGACTGCGGTGCTCACGCGCCGCATCGCCTATCTACTGGCCGAGCGCGGCGTCGCCCCTGGTCAGGTGCTCGCAATCACGTTCACCAACAAGGCCGCGGCCGAGATGCGCGAGCGGGTGGCGGCCCTGGTAGGGCCGCGCGCGAATGCGATGTGGGTCTCGACCTTCCACTCGAGCTGCGTCCGGATCCTGCGCGCGCAGGCGGGTCTGCTCCAGGGCATGAATTCGAATTTCACGATCTACGACGCCGACGATTCCCGTCGTCTGCTCACGATGATCGCGAAGGATCTCGAACTCGACAGCAAGAAGTACTCCGCCCGGTTGCTGTCCACGCAGATCTCGAACCTGAAGAACGAACTGATCGGGCCGGAGGAAGCCGCTCACGAGGCGGAGACCGATTCGGCGGCCACCGAACTCACCCGTGTCGTCGCCCGGGTCTACGCGCACTACCAGCAGCGCCTGCGCACGGCGAACGCCTTCGACTTCGACGACCTCATCGGCGAGACGGTGGCGCTGCTGCAGGCGCATCCGCAGGTCGCCGAGTACTACCGGCGCCGGTTCCGCCACGTGCTGGTCGACGAGTACCAGGACACCAACCACGCGCAGTACGTGCTGGTGCGCACTCTCGTGGGCGATCCGGAGGAGGGATCCGCAGTCTCCCCGAGCGAACTGTGCGTGGTGGGCGACGCCGACCAGTCGATCTACGCCTTCCGCGGCGCCACGATCCGCAACATCGAGGAGTTCGAGCGCGACTATCCGCAGGCGCGGACGATCCTGCTCGAGCAGAACTACCGCTCCACCCAGAACATCCTGTCGGCGGCCAATTCCGTCATCTCCAAGAACACGGGTCGCCGCGAGAAGCGGTTGTGGACCGATTCGGGCGAGGGCGAACTCATCACCGGCTACGTCGCCGACAACGAGCACGACGAGGCGCGGTTCGTCGCCGCCGAGATCGACCGGCTCGTCGACGGCGGCGACACCACCTACTCCGACATCGCGGTGTTCTACCGCACCAACAACGCCTCCCGCGCGTTCGAGGACGTCTTCATCCGGCACGGTGTGCCCTACAAGGTCGTCGGCGGTGTGCGGTTCTACGAGCGCAAGGAGGTGCGCGACGTCGTCGCGTACCTGAAGGTGCTCGACAACCCCGACGACACGGTGAGCCTGCGCCGCATCCTCAACACCCCTCGCCGCGGTATCGGCGATCGCGCCGAGGCGTGCGTGGCGGTGCACGCCGAGCGGCTCGGTGTGAGCTTCGGGCAGGCCCTCACCGACGCCGCAGCCGGCAAGGTCGCGTTGCTGAACACGCGGGCGCAGAAGGCGATCGCCGGTTTCGTCGAGATGATGGACGGCCTGCGGGCGATGCTCGTCGCGAGCGACGCCGACGGCAACGACATGGTCGACATCGGCGACGTCGTCGAGGCGATCCTCGAACGTACCGGGTACAGCGCCGAGTTGTCGGCGAGCGACGATCCGCAGGACGGTGCCCGTCTCGACAATCTCCACGAACTCGTCAGCGTGGCAAGGGAATTCAGTGCCGACGTCCGCAATTCGGCCGGGATCGTCGACGACGAGCGCGAAGAGGGGGATCCCGAACCGGGCTCGCTCGCGGCGTTCCTCGAGAAGGTCTCGCTCGTCGCCGACGCCGACCAGATCCCGGAGAGCGAGGCCGGCGTGGTCACGCTGATGACGCTGCACACCGCGAAGGGCCTCGAGTTCCCGGTCGTCTTCGTCACCGGTTGGGAGGACGGCCAGTTCCCGCACATGCGCGCCCTGGGTGATCCCGCCGAACTGTCCGAGGAACGGCGACTCGCGTATGTCGGCATCACGCGCGCGCGGCGGCGTCTCTACCTCACACGTGCCGTGCTGCGGTCGTCCTGGGGTCAGCCGCTCACCAATCCGGAATCCCGCTTCCTACAAGAGATTCCGCAGCATCTCATCGACTGGCGGCGCCTCGAGCCCACACCCGCGCGTGGTCAGGCGATCGGCTCGGGCACCGGTTCGCGCTTCGGTGCGGGCGAGCGGCGCGGTTCGTCGGGCACACCGAGTTTCGGTGCGGCGCGCGGACGCAACAACCAGTTGGTGCTCGACGTCGGCGACCGCGTCAGCCACGACAAGTACGGTCTGGGAACGGTTCTCGAAACCCGGGGTTCGGGCCCCACGGCCACCGTCGTGATCGACTTCGGCAGTGCCGGCAAGGTGCGGTTGATGCTCGTCGGCGGTGTGCCGATGATCAAGCTGTGATGCCCTGAAAGCCTGTGGCAGGCGCGGATTCGCACGCAGGAGCGGGTCCGCGCCGAAACGGGCAAGAGGGTGGAACGGGACGCAGTGCCCAACGTACGGCGGCGAGGTCGGTCAGTCGCGCTGGACGCCGAGGGCGATACCGCGGGTGGCGAGCCACGGAACGGGGTCGATCTTGTCGACGCCGTTGAGGTGCACCTCGAAGTGCAGGTGCGGGCCGGTGGAGAAGCCGCGGTTGCCCATGGTGGCGATCTGGTCGCCGGCCATGACGTGCTGACCCACGGTCACCAGCGACTGGTCGATGTGCCCGTACACGGTGACGGTGCCGTCGGCGTGGAGGAGGCGGACCCACATGCCGAAGCCGGAGGCCGGACCGGAATCGATGACCTCACCGTCGGCGACCGCGAGGATCGGGGTGCCGATGGGGCCCGCGATGTCGACGCCGGCGTGGAGGGTGCCCCAGCGGGCGCCGAAGTTCGAGGTGAACGACCCCACGGCGGGGAGGACGAACAGCGGGCGACGGGCCGCGGCCTCGCGCGCAGCGCGTTCCTCGCTGAACCGCTGGCCCTTGGCCAGGAGATTCGAGAACTGCGACAGGTCGTTCGGGTCGGCGATGTTGAGCACCTGCGGGGCCTGCGACGGCTCGGCGTCGGCGCTCGGCGCGAACTGCGCGGCCTGGGGCACTGCAGTGGCGGTGATGATCGAGGAATCGGCTTCGCCGGCGGCGAGAGCGACCTCGGAGTGCTCGGTGTTCTGTCCCGGACCACCGTTGGCTGCGGCCTGGCCCGCGGCGACCACGGCGCCTGCGGCAACCGCGAAGACCGCGGCGCGGCCCTTGAGGGCGGTGGGGGGAGTGGGAAGTCGATGGGCTCCACCGCGGGACGCGGGAGCGGTGACGTCGGTGCTCTCGTCGGGACGATCCTGCGCGAAGCGGTCGTCGCGGACGGCGTGGCCGAAGGAGTCGGAGTAGTAGGTGGGCTCGGGACCGGGGCCGGTGTTGCGGAAGTCCATCGTGGCGGCTTCCCAGGCGTTCCAGTCTTCGGGTGCCGATTCGGGACGGCGGGTTCGGCTCTCGGCACTCGGGTTACCAGAGCGCATCGCCATCCTCCGTTCGTGACCTCATCGTTACTTCGACCAGGCGACGGTAACGAAGCGATCGCGGGGGTGGCAAGCCGTAGTTCGTCCGGCGGACGTTATGTGAGTGGCATCACAGTGCAAACCGGGGCAAATTGGGACATGCCCCAGCGGTCGGCGTCCCAAACACTGTTTTCCGACATGTCACGAGTCCGTTGCGTCGCGGCAGCGTGGGATCCGGTGTCGGAGGGCGAGTGGGTACCTGTCATTCTGAACCGAGTGCTCCGCTCGAACGTGGCGTCCGCCACGTTCCGGGAGGGGAACTGCGAAGTCGTTCCCGGACCTACGCGCGCGTGACCTGTGCCACATGGGACTGCCGCGCGTGATCCGCGGCCCGGCCGAGAAACTAGAGTCCGAAACGACCCGCTCGATACCCCGGAGCGGGCGTGAACGCAGACGAGACGGTGAGCAGATGGATCTCTTCGAATATCAGGCGAAGGAACTCTTCGCCAAGCATGACGTGCCGACGTCGGCCGGCCGTGTTACCGACACTGTCGCCGGTGCCCGCGAGATCGCGGAGGAAATCGGCAAGCCGGTCATGGTCAAGGCCCAGGTCAAGGTCGGCGGCCGCGGCAAGGCCGGTGGCGTGAAGTACGCCGCCACCGCAGACGACGCGCAGACCCACGCCGAGAACATCCTCGGCCTCGACATCAAGGGTCACATCGTCAAGAAGCTCCTGGTCGCCGAGGCCAGCGACATCGCGGAGGAGTACTACATCTCCTTCCTGCTCGACCGCACCAACCGCACCTACCTGGCGATGTGCTCGGTCGAGGGCGGCATGGAGATCGAAGAGGTCGCCGCCACCAAGCCGGAGCGCCTCGCCAAGGTCCCCGTCGACGCCGTCAAGGGCGTCGACCTCGCGTTCGCGCGTGAGATCGCCGAGAAGGGCCACCTGCCCGCCGAGGTCCTCGACGCCGCAGCCGTGACCATCCAGAAGCTGTGGGAGGTCTTCGTCAAGGAAGACGCTCTCCTCGTGGAGGTCAACCCCCTCGTCCGCACCCCGGACGATCAGATCCTCGCCCTCGACGGCAAGGTCACCCTGGATGCCAACGCCGACTTCCGTCAGCCCGGCCACGCCGAGTTCGAGGACAAGGACGCCACGGATCCCCTCGAGCTCAAGGCCAAGGAGAACGACCTCAACTACGTCAAGCTCGACGGCGAGGTCGGCATCATCGGTAACGGCGCCGGCCTGGTCATGTCGACCCTCGACGTCGTCGCCTACGCAGGCGAGAAGCACGGCGGCGTCAAGCCCGCCAACTTCCTCGACATCGGTGGCGGCGCCTCGGCAGCCGTCATGGCCGCCGGTCTCGACGTCATCCTGAACGACGCTCAGGTCAAGAGCGTGTTCGTCAACGTCTTCGGTGGCATCACCGCGTGCGACGCGGTCGCGAACGGCATCGTCAAGGCCCTCGAGATCCTCGGCGACGAGGCCAACAAGCCGCTGGTCGTCCGCCTCGACGGCAACAACGTCGACGAGGGTCGCCGCATCCTCGCCGAGGCCGACCACCCGCTGGTCACGGTCGTCGCCACCATGGACGAGGCTGCCGACAAGGCGGCCGAACTCGCCTTCGCAGCGAAGTAAAGGGACACACAGAACAATGGCAATCTTCCTTACCAAGGATTCCAAGGTCATCGTCCAGGGCATCACCGGCGGCGAGGGCACCAAGCACACCGCGCTCATGCTCAAGGCCGGCACCCAGGTCGTCGGCGGCGTGAACGCCCGCAAGGCCGGCACGACGGTCTCGCACACCGACAAGGACGGCAACCCCGTCGAGCTCCCCGTCTTCGGCTCCGTCGCCGAGGCCATGAAGGAGACCGGCGCCGACGTCTCGATCGCGTTCGTTCCCCCGGCCTTCTCGAAGGACGCCATCGTCGAGGCCATCGACGCGGAGATCCCGCTGCTCGTGGTCATCACCGAGGGCATCCCCGTGCAGGACTCCGCCTACGCCTGGGCCTACAACGTCCAGAAGGGCAACAAGACCCGCATCATCGGCCCCAACTGCCCCGGCATCATCACCCCGGGTGAGGCGCTCGTCGGCATCACCCCGGCGAACATCGCCGGCAAGGGCCCGGTCGGCCTCGTCTCCAAGTCGGGCACCCTGACCTACCAGATGATGTTCGAGCTGCGCGAGTACGGCTTCTCGACCGCCATCGGCATCGGCGGCGACCCGGTCATCGGCACCACCCACATCGACGCCATCGAGGCGTTCGAGAAGGACCCGGAGACCAAGGTCATCGTCATGATCGGCGAGATCGGCGGCGACGCCGAGGAGCGCGCAGCCGACTACATCAAGGCCAACGTGACCAAGCCGGTCGTCGGCTACGTCGCGGGCTTCACCGCTCCCGAGGGCAAGACCATGGGCCACGCCGGCGCCATCGTCTCGGGCTCCTCGGGCACCGCTCAGGCCAAGAAGGACGCTCTCGAGGCGGCCGGCGTGAAGGTCGGCAAGACGCCGTCCGAGACCGCTGCGCTCGCTCGCGAGATCCTGCAGTCGCTCTGACAGCAGCGTCGCCTTCCGTGCGCGCCTTCCGGTGGCTCCGGCCATCGGGAGGCGCGCACGCGCTTTTTCCGGCGTAAATCCGGTCAGATGTCGATCCAGTCGACTCCCGCGGGTTCGAGTTCGCCCGCCCCTGACGTCAACGACGCCACCCAGCCCTCCAGTTCGCTCCGCTCACGCCCCGCGACGGTGAAGACGACCCGGTCCGCATAGGCCACGTCGAGCACCGCGACCCCGCGCCCGCGCAGTTCCGCCTCCACGCGACCCGCCTCGCCGTGATCGATCGCGAGGGTGAACTTCTCCTGCTGCCTGCGCTCGACGAGAGGCGCCTCGTCCAATGCCGTCGCGACCGCACCCGAATACGCGCGCACCAGCCCGCCCGCGCCGAGCTTGATCCCCCCGAACCACCGGGTCACCACCACCGCGACGTTCACCAGATCCCGGTGGTGCAGGACCTGCAGCATCGGGATACCGGCCGTGCCGCCCGGCTCCCCGTCGTCGCTCGACCGCTCGGCGCGTGCCGACGGGGCGTCACCCACCACGAACGCCCAGCAATGGTGTCGGGCATCGGGATACAGTCGGCGTTGTTCGTCGACGAAGGCGAGCGCGGCGTCGGCCGTGTCGACACGACGAACCGCCGCGAGGAAACGCGAGTGCTTCACCTCCGTCTCGACCACGACGTCGGGGCCCGGGGCGAGAGTGTGCGGCATGGACCCCATTCTCTCGGGTAGTCCCTAGGCTGTTGACTGCAGGACGAGTGACCGACACACACCGATCGACGGCAGGAGAATCGATGACATTCCCCACAGGCGCATCCGCCCAGAGCAAGGTGGTGCCGTTGCTGCTGCCACTCGCGGTGGCCGTGCTCGGTGCCGTGAACTTCCTGCTCGGCCTCACACCCTTCGTGAACATCACCTTCGGCTCCCAGGTGGCGCTCACGTCCTTCGATTTCGGCTTCGCCGTCGTGCCGCTGGCCTTCCTGCTCTTCGGCGGTGTGAGCGCGGCACTGTCGCTGCTCCCCGGCCAGGATCTGCGTGCCGTGGCCGTCGCGGCGTCGGGCGTCGGTTTCGTGACGTCCCTGTTCCAGCTGTTCCATCTGCCCGAGGACACCGGGATCGCGTGGGGCGGCGTGACGATCCTCGTCCTCGGTTTCCTGCAGTTCGCGCTGGCGCTCGTCGCGCTGCTGTTCGGCCTCGGCATCCTTGTGTCCGGCCGGTCGGGTGAGCGGAGCTCCTTCGGTTCGCCGCAGGGCGCCGGGCAGTACCAGGGATTCGGGACCGGTCCGGGAACCGGTCAGCCCCAGGGCTCCGGGGCGCCGCAGGGTTATGGTTCGCCGCAGGGTTACGGCCCGCAGGGATACGGCCAGCCCTACGGCGCGCAGCAGGGAGTCACCGGCGGGCAGTCCCAGTTCGGTGCGCCCCATCCCGGCCACCAGGCGTATCCCGGACAGCAGACCTCGGGGGAGTACTCCGGAGCGCAGCAGTACTCGGGGTCGCAACAGTACGGTGGGTCCCAGCAGTATCCGGGCGCGCAGCAGTACGGCGGGCAGCAGTACAGCGGAGCCCAGCAGTTCCCCGGTTCACAGCAGTTCCCGGGCGCCCAGCAGTACGGCGGGGGAGCGCAGTATCCCGGTGCCCAGCAGTACGGCGGACAGCAGTACACCGGTGCGCAGCCGACCCAGCAGTATCCGGTTCAGGAACCGCACGGCGCTCAGGACCCGACGGACCACACCGACACGCGGGCGGACGGCACAGTCACCCGGGCGGACGGCACAGTGTCCGATGACGACACGACGGGCACGGAACGTCGCGAGGAGACCGGGACCACTGCGACCGGCGACCAGGAGGCCACGCAGGCCTTCCGCGCACCGGACGACCAGCGGTGATCGGCGCGCCTGACACCACGACCGCCGTGTCGGTGACACTCTCGAACCGATGACTTCGACGCTCGGCCGGTCCACCCGGCACGTTCCCACCGACGACGACAGCCTGGACCCGGAGCGGTTCCGCATCCTGCTCGGCACCGCGGCCCGCGTTCCGGCGGTGACGCTCGCCGTCGTGGCCACCATCGTGGTGACGACGATGGTCGTCGCCAACAGCGACCTCACCGGCATCTACGCCGCGATCGCCGGCACGTGGCTCGCTCTGCACCAGGTGACGCTCACGATCGACGGCACGTCGTTGGGTGTGCTGCCGCTGCTGCCCACCGCGGTCCTGGTGCGGCAGGCGGCGCGCGGATGCGCGTCCGCGGCCGACGCGCTCGTCGAGAACAGCGGTTACGCCCTCGATCGTCAGGACGTCTCGCGCATCACCGTCGCCGTCCTCGCCGGCCCGCTGCTCGTGACCGCGGCGTCGCTGATCGTGCTGCAGGATGCGGCGAGCGTGCTGCCGGTAACGCCCCCGAACGCCGGTGCCGCGCTCGCGTGGGTCACCGGCATCTACCTCCTCGCGGCCCTCATCGGCATCGGGTCCCGCGTGTGGAGGCCGCTGGTGCGCTATTACGCAGCGCCCGACTGGCTCGTGCTCGCCTTCCGTCCGGCACTGCGGGTGCTGCTGGGAATGTTCGCCCTCGGTGGGGTGGTGGTCGTCGCCGGACTGCTGTGGTCGTGGAACGTCGTCGGTGAACTGCTCGCGCGCGGGGATCACTGGACCGGCGTGCTGGGGCTGACGGTGATGTCGATCCTGTACCTGCCCAACGTCATCATCGGTGCCGCTGCCGTCCTGGCGGGCAGCACCGTGCACTTCGGCGACATCCATCTGAGCCTGTTCGAGGCGACGGGCGGCGACCTCCCGGCACTGCCGGTGCTCGCGGCGGTCCCCTCGGGCCCGGCCGCAGCGTTCTGGCCGGTGCTGCTGGCCGTTCCGGCGACGATCGGTGCGCTGCTCGGCCGTTTCGCCGCGCAGCGAACCCTGCAGGCGAAGGCCGACGGTGCTCCGGTCGGCAGCGCCGATGCGGCATGGACGGTGCTCGCTGCCGCAGCGGGAGCCGGACTCGTCACGGCGCTGGCGACCTGGGTCGCGGGCGGTCCGCTCGGCGTCTTCGGCACGGTCGGCGCCAATTGGTGGCTCGCCGGAATCCTCGTCTTCGCCTGGTCGGGACTGCTCGGCATCATCACGGCCCAGCTGCTTGTGTGGCGCGAAGTACGATTGGCCGCGGCGGCGCTGCGCGCCGACATCGAGGTGGACGAGGAGATCTCGGAGGATGCGGCAGACGCGGCCCCGTCCGACAACACCGCCGACGGAGAGACCGACGCAGAACTCGAGGCGGCCGAGAGTGAGACCCCGGTACTCGAGGCTCCTGCGGCGGAGGACTCCGAGGCCGCTGATGTCGACAGTGCGGATGTCGACGGCGAGGATGTCGAGGACGCGGATGCCGACGAGGAGGAATCCTCCGTCGAGGACACCACCGCCGCCGAGCGCGAGGTCGCAGAGGTCGACGAGGACGAGGCCGACGAAGGCGATGCGACCGACGCCGTCGAGGACGACGACGTCATCGACGCCGAGGTGATCGAGGTCGTCGACGAGGATGATGCCGAGGACGACAGCGAGCCCGACGAGGAGGTCGCGAACAAGGCCGAGAAGGGCGCCGACTAGGCTCTCCTACGGCCGGTCGATCGGCCGACCCACCTCGACTTCACAGGAGTGGACCCTGACTGCCTCGCGTGACCAGCTGCCGCCCACCGCGCCGGCGCGGCTCGTCGTCCTCGCCTCGGGCACGGGCAGCCTCTTGCGTTCGCTGCTCGACGCCACCCGGACCGACGGATATCCCGCCACGGTCGTCGCTGTCGGTGTCGACCGCGAATGTCCCGCCGAAGGACATGCCGCGGACGAGGGGATCCCGTCGTTCCGCGTCGCGTTGCGCGACTTCGAGGACCGCACCGCGTGGGACCGCGCGCTGACCGACGCGGTCGCCGCCCACGAACCCGACCTCGTGGTGTCCGCGGGCTTCATGAAGATCCTGGGTTCGGCCTTCCTGGAGCGGTTCGCCGGCCGCATCATCAACACGCATCCCGCGCTGCTGCCGTCGTTCCCCGGCGCGCACGCCGTCGCCGACGCCCTGGCCTACGGCGTCAAGGTCACCGGTTCGACGGTGCATCTCGTCGACGGGGGAGTCGACACCGGGCCGATCCTCGCGCAGGAAGCCGTGCAGGTGCTCGACGACGACGACGAGGACACCCTGCACGAGCGCATCAAGGTTGTGGAGCGACGGCTGCTGGCCGAGATGGTCGCCGCCGTCGCCACCCGTGGAGTTGTTTCCGATGGACGAAAGGCCGTGATCCCCGGTGACCGAACGTAAGACTGTGCGCCGCGCGCTGGTCAGCGTGTACGACAAGAGCGGGCTGGTGGAGCTGGCGACAGGGCTCCACGCGGCAGGTGTCGAGCTGGTCTCGACCGGCTCCACGGCCAAGACCATCGCCGACGCAGGCGTGCCGGTGACGAAGGTCGAAGAACTGACCGGCTTCCCCGAGTGCCTCGAGGGCCGGGTCAAGACCCTGCACCCGCGCGTGCACGCCGGCATCCTCGCCGACACCCGCAAGCAGGACCACCTCGACCAGATCGCCGATCTCGGCATCGAGGCGTTCGAGCTCGTCGTCGTGAACCTCTACCCGTTCACGCAGACGGTCGCCTCGGGTGCGAGCCCCGACGAGTGCGTCGAGCAGATCGACATCGGCGGTCCGTCGATGGTGCGCGCTGCGGCGAAGAACCACCCGTCCGTCGCGGTCGTCGTCGACCCGGCCGCCTACGGTGACGTGCTCGCCGCCGTCGAGGGCGGCGGTTTCACCCTCGAGCAGCGCAAGCGTCTTGCCGCGCAGGCGTTCCAGCACACCGCCGCCTACGACGTCGCCGTCGCGAGCTGGATGAACAGCGGCTACGCAGCGCCCGAGGGCGACGAGTCGCAGTTCCCGGCGTGGACCGGCGCGACCTGGACCCGCGCGAACGTCCTTCGCTACGGCGAGAACCCGCACCAGGCCGCAGCCCTGTACGTGAACGAGGCCGGCGAGCCGGGGCTCGCGCAGGCCGAGCAGTTCCACGGCAAGGAGATGTCCTACAACAACTACCAGGACGCCGACGCCGCCTGGCGCGCCGCGCACGACCACAGCGAGCCGTGCGTCGCGATCATCAAGCACGCCAACCCGTGCGGTATCGCGATCGCCGACGACATCGCCACGGCACACCGCAACGCGCACGAGTGCGATCCGGTCTCGGCCTTCGGTGGCGTCATCGCCGCCAACCGTGAGGTGAGCGTCGAGATGGCCGAGCAGGTCGCCGAGATCTTCACCGAGGTGATCATCGCCCCGTCGTACGCCGACGGTGCCGTCGACGTGCTCTCCCGCAAGAAGAACATCCGCATCCTGCGCGCCGATTCGCCGAAGTCGGCTCCGGTCGAGATCCGTCAGATCTCCGGTGGGCTGCTG
This sequence comes from Rhodococcus sp. S3, assembly GCF_058211795.1. Taxonomy (NCBI): domain Bacteria; kingdom Bacillati; phylum Actinomycetota; class Actinomycetes; order Mycobacteriales; family Nocardiaceae; genus Rhodococcus; species Rhodococcus sp. S3. The sequence goes on from NZ_CM177074.1 coordinate 1,057,465, forward strand.
CTGCAGGAGCGCGACGTGCTCACCGCGGACGGCGACTCCACCGCCAACTGGCAGCTCGCGTGCGGCGAGGCTGCCGACGAGGCCACGCTGCGCGATCTCGAATTCGCCTGGCGCGCATGCCGTGCCGTGAAGTCCAACGCGATCCTGCTGGCTTCGGGCGGCGCGACCGTCGGTGTCGGCATGGGTCAGGTCAACCGCGTCGACTCGGCGCGACTCGCCGTGACCCGTGCGGGTGATCGTGTCGCCGGGTCGGTGGCCGCGTCGGATGCCTTCTTCCCGTTCGCCGACGGTCTGCAGGTGCTGACCGAGGCCGGCGTGAAGGCGATCGTGCAGCCGGGTGGCTCGGTGCGCGACAACGAGGTCATCGAGGCCGCTCGCGAGGCGGGCGTGACGCTGTACCTCACCGGCGCGCGGCACTTCGCGCACTAGTCACGACCACGCGCGGCACCCGCGCGCACCGTCGCTCAGGCGGCGTGCGCGTGGGTGCCGTTGTCGTGTGCGGTGTGTTCGACGGTGCGCTTGCCGCGGCCCTCGGAGATGACGAGCTTGGCGGCGCCACGGTCGAGCAGCTCGCGGATGAGATCCGCGGAGGCGGCGCCGCTCTCGGTACCGCCGACCCGGCTCAGGTCGATGGTGATGGCGTGACCGGTGAGGTCGTCGGGCAGTTCGGTCGACACGGTGCCGCCGGATTCGATTCGCAGTTTCATGGTGTTTCTCCTGTCGAGGTGATCTTGTACGGGTCGCGGTCGGGGATAGAGAAAGGGCACCCGGGGCGTATGTGCCCCGAGTGCCCGAGAACGAGTCGTCGTGTGACTTCTATTCTCGGGATCGCTCCGCCGCGAAGTGGAAGAAGAAGTGAGAAAACGGTACGGAACAACCGGCTACGTACATGTGCTTGTATCGCATCGGACCGTACCTTTCTCGTGTGAACCAGTTGGTTAACGGATGACCATACACGAACAACGCGGAATGGACATTTGTTATTTCTGCGTCGTCCGTGCGTGGGGTCGGGTGCTCAGCCCCTCAGCTTCTCGAGCCACGCCTCGAAACCGGACGTGAACTCGTCGGAGAAGGGCAGGTCGGCGACGTAATCGGCGCCCGTCGACTGCTGGTCGCCGATGTCCTTGAGCACGTGGTTGGTGCGCGTCATGCGCAGCGACGTCAGGCGGGTGTGGACGAGTGCCGCGTCGAGCGCGTCGACGTCCTCGACCCGCACCTGGATGTCCTTCGAGGAGACCGCGGTGAGCACCGGCAGGTCGCCGGCGACCTGTGCGGCGAGCATCCGCGGATCGAGCGCGTCCTCCTCGGCGAGCGCCTTCGCGTTGGCGGGGACGAGCCCGGCATTGCGCAACGGCTCGGGCAGGGTGTCGCTGAGGGTGCCGTCGGCGCGGAGCGACTCGACCGCACCCGTGAGCGCGACCCGCAGTTCGTCGGCGATCTGGACGGGGAGCTGTCCCGCGGCGACGACGGCGTCGAGCTGCGCGTCGATCTGGGCGGTCAGCAGGTCGAGCAGGCGCACGGCGAGCGGTTCGAGCAGACCGAGTCCGGCGACCGCGTCGTTGTCCTGGGCGAGCGACAGCGCGATCAGCGCGCCCTCGCTGTGCCCGACGACGTAGAGCCGCTCCGGGTCGACCCCGCGCTGCGAACCGAGGAAGGCGAGCGCGTCGGCGGCGCCGTCGATGAACGTCGAGAAGCCGAGATCGGCGACGTCCTCGACGCTGTACGGGCCGAGGCCGGTGACACCGCTGCCGAACTTGTCGTAGCGCAGGCTCGCGAAGCCCTTGCGTTCGAGCACGTCGGCGAGGTGCCGCAGGGTACCGATCGAGCCGGGGAGCAGTGCGCTGTCGCCGTTGCGGTCGGTGGGGCCGCTGCCGGCGAGCAGCAGGACGGCGGGCACCGGACCCCTCATGGAGACGGGTACCCGCAGGCTGCCGTGCAGGGTGACGTCGCCGCTGGAAAAGGTGATCTCGGTGTCCGACATGTCATGTGTCTATCAGAAGTCGCCGGGCCGGCCCGTATCGAGGGCGCCGCGGTGTGGCGTCGGTTTCGTCCGTGACGAACTGGCACGGCGCACCCGGCGGTAACCCCGCACTCCGAGCCACCCGAACAGCGCCAGCAGGGGGATGACGAGCAGGGGAGCGAGCAGCGCGATCAGCGACGTGACGAACGAGGTGACGCTCTCGACGATCGACAGCACCGGATTGCCGAAACCGGCGGTGGTCGCCGTGCTCGCGACCCGCGTACCCGTCTGCGCAGTGCTCACCGCCAGGGCGGTCGGGGCGCCGATCACGATGCCCGCGAGTGCTGCCATCGCCGGATCGAGGCTCGCGAAGGCCGCCCACGCCGCGAGCGCACCCGCGACCGGCCGGGTGACCGTGCCGACGGCGGACAGCGCGTTGTCCACGAGCGGCACGAGGTCGGCGACGACCTCCACGGCGGTGGCGATCGTCAGGGCGACGAGCGCCGAGGTGGACCCGAGCCACTGCATCGATTCGTTGAGGACCACGCCGAAGAGTTCGAAGTGGACCGCGGCCGACAGGAGCAGCAGCGGCAGGAAGGTGCGCAGCCCGGTGGCGGCCGCGAGCCCCAGCCCGAGCAGGGCCGCCAGGATCCAGGTGTCCATGCGGCGAGTGTAGGCGGACCGGTCGCGGGATCACGGATGCCGAAACTGCGGTTCGGTCGTACCTTGGGTGAGGTGACGTCACCCACACCGCGCCCCTCCACGGTCGGCGAGCTCCGCGCCTCCGGCCACGTGCAACGGTCCGTCAAGGACGAGATCCGGCACAACCTGCTCGCTGCGCTGCGCGACGGTACCGATCCGTGGCCCGGAATCCTCGGTTTCGAGGACACCGTCGTCCCGCAGCTCGAACGCGCCCTCATCGCCGGCCACGACGTGGTCCTGCTCGGCGAACGCGGCCAGGGCAAGACGCGCCTGCTGCGCACCCTGCCGCTGCTGCTCGACGAATGGACCCCGGTCATCGCCGGCTCCGAACTCGGCGAGCACCCCTACGAACCCATCACCCCGGCGTCGATCCGCCGTGCCGCCGAACTCGGCGACGACCTGCCCGTCGCGTGGCGGCACCGCAGCGAGCGGTACGCCGAGAAGCTCGCGACCCCCGACACCTCGGTCGCCGACCTCGTCGGCGACGTCGACCCCGTGAAGGTCGCGGAGGGTCGCAGCCTCGGCGACCCGGAGACGATCCACTTCGGTCTCGTGCCCCGCGCGCACCGCGGCATCGTCGCCGTCAACGAACTGCCCGACCTCGCCGAACGCATCCAGGTGTCGCTGCTCAACGTCATGGAGGAACGCGACATCCAGGTCCGTGGCTACACGCTGCGCCTGCCCCTCGACGTGCTGCTCGTCGCGAGCGCGAACCCCGAGGACTACACGAACCGCGGTCGCATCATCACCCCGCTCAAGGACCGTTTCGGCGCGGAGATCCGCACGCACTACCCGACCCGGCTCGAGGACGAGATCGCCGTCATCGAGCAGGAGGCGCACCTGCAGTCCCGCGTGCCCGACTATCTCTTCGAGATCCTCGCCCGGTTCACCAGGCTGCTGCGCGAATCGACCTCCGTCGACCAGCGTTCGGGTGTCTCGGCACGGTTCGCCGTCGCCGGCGCCGAGACCGTCTCGGCCGCGGCACTGCACCGCGGTGCGGTCCTCGGTGAGGACGATCCGGTCGCGCGTCCCGTCGACCTCGGCACGGTCGTCGAGGTGCTCCGCGGCAAGGTGGAGTTCGAATCCGGCGAGGAGGGAAGGGAATTCGAGATCCTCGATCACCTCCTCCGGCGCGCCACGGCCGAGACCGCCCGCTCGCGGCTCGCGGGCGTCGACCTCGGGCCGCTGGTCGCCGCCGTCGAACAGGGTGATCCGGTGGTCACCGGTGAGCGGATCACCGCGAAGGTGCTGCTCGACGAACTGCCCGAACTGCCCGTCCTCGACGCCGTCGCCGAGCGGCTCGGCGCCACCGACACCGGAACCCGCGCCGCGGCAGTGGAACTCGCCCTCGAGGGTCTGTACCTGGCGCGGCGCATCGCCAAGGACACCGGCGACGACGGATCGGCGGTGTACTCCCGATGAGCAGGTCGGCCCGCTACGGTCCGTATGCCGGGGGCGATCCGCTCGCCCCGCCGGTGGACCTGCGCGACGCGCTCGCCGCGATCGGCGACGACGTCATGGCCGGCGCGTCACCCAAGCGCGCCCTGCGGGAGTTGCTGCGTCGCGGGCAGGACGGCATGCGCGGCCTCGACAAGCTTGCCGCGCAGGCGAACCGGCGTCGACGTCAGCTGCTCGACCGCACCAACCTCGACGGCACCCTGCGCGAGGTGCGCGAACTCCTCGACCGCGCCGTGCTCGAGGAACGCAAGGAACTGGCCCGCGCCCTCGACGACGACGCGCGGTTCGCAGAGATGCGGATCGAGGAACTACCGCCGTCGACGGCGCAGGCCGTGCAGGAACTGGCCGACTACGACTGGCGCAGCGCGCAGGCCCGGCAGGACTACGAGAAGATCCGCGACCTGCTCGGCCGGGAGATGCTCGACCAGCGCTTCGCCGGGATGAAGCAGGTGCTCGAAGGGGCCACCGACGAGGACCGGCAACGCATCTCGGAGATGCTCAACGACCTCAACGATCTGCTCGACAAGCACTCCCGCGGTGAGGACACCGAGGAGGACTTCGAGCAGTTCATGGCCGAGCACGGCGAGTTCTTCCCGGAGAACCCGCAGAACGTCGAGGAACTGCTCGACTCCCTCGCACAGCGGGCCGCGGCGGCGCAGCGGCTGCGCAACTCGCTCACCCCCGAGCAGCGCGACGAACTCGACGCCCTCGCACAGCAGGCCTTCGGATCCCCGGATCTGATGAGCCAGCTCGACCGTCTCGACGGCCACCTGCGTGCCGCCCGTCCCGGCGAGGACTGGACCGGCTCCGAACAGGTGCGCGGCGAACAGGGCATGGGTCTCGGTGAGGCCACCTCGGCGCTGCAGGAGCTGTCCGAACTCGACCAGCTCGCCGAGCAGCTGTCGCAGCAGTACGCCGGGGCGTCCCTCGACGACATCGACCTCGACGCGCTCGCCCGTCATCTCGGACCCGAGGCCGCGGCCGATGCGCGTACCCTCGCCGAACTCGAGAAGGAACTACAGCGGCAGGGCTTCTTCGACCGGGGTGCCGACGGGCAGTGGCGACTGTCGCCCAAGGCCATGCGCCGGCTCGGCGAGGCGGCCCTGCGCGACGTCGTCAACCGCATCTCGTCGCGCACCGGGCAACGCGAGTCGCGGCGGGCGGGTGTGCTCGGCGAACCGACCGGCGCGTCGAAGGCATGGGAGTTCGGCGACACCGAACCGTGGGACGTCGTGCGGACCCTCACCAACGCGACCCTGCGCAGTCCCGGTCTGCCGGTGCGGATGTCGGTGCAGGACGTCGAGGTGATCGAGACCGAGCAGCGGACGCAGGCGGCCGTCGCGCTACTCGTCGACACGTCGTTCTCGATGGTCATGGACGGTCGCTGGGTGCCGATGAAACGCACGGCCCTCGCGCTCAACCATCTCGTGTCCACGCGCTTCCGCGGGGATGCGCTGCAGCTCATCGCGTTCGGCCGGCACGCTCGTGTGGTGTCGGCGCCCGAACTCGCCGGGCTCGACGGCGTCTACGAGCAGGGCACCAACCTGCACCACGCCCTGATGCTCGCGGGTCGTCATCTGCGTCGACATCCCAACGCGCAACCGGTGGTCTTCGTCGTCACCGACGGTGAACCCACCGCCCACCTCGAACCGGACGGCTTCGCGGCCTTCGACTACCCGCCGAGCGCACGCACTCTGGGGCTGACGGTGCGCGAACTCGACCACATCGCGCGGCTCGGCGCCCAGGTCACGATCTTCCGGCTCGGCAGCGATCCGGGGCTCGCGCGGGTCGTCGACGTGCTGGCGCGTCGCGTCGGGGGACGGGTGGTCGCGCCCGACGTCGACGGTCTCGGGGCGGCGGTCGTCGCCGACTACGTGCGGGCCCGTCGGCGGTCGTAGGAACTCTCAGCGGCGCACGGATCGCCACGTGGTCGTCGCGGCGGCGGACAGCAGGGCGGCGGTCACCCAGAAGATCGACGCGACCCCGGCGACCCCGGCGATCGCGCCGGCCACCATGGGCACCGCGACCTGCCCGAGACGGTTGCCGGTCAATCGCACCGCCAGCGCCGACGCGCGGTCGGCCGGTGCGACGAGTTCGACCACCCACGTCATGGTCAGGGGTTGGCCGACGCCCCAGAACATTCCGCACACGGCCAGCAAGGCGCACATGACCCACGGGTTCGGCACGAGCGGCAGCAGCGCGACGGGCACGATGGTCCCGGCGGTCGCGGAGACGAGCAGCCACCTGCGCGGAATCCGGCGCAGCGCCCACGGCAGCAGGGCACGCGAGACGATGGACGCCACGGTGCGGGCGGTGAGCAGGATCGACACCAGCAGCACACCGAACCCGAACTGCTCGCCGAGCAACGGCAGGTAGGCGACGACGAGGTCGACCGAGGCGAGGACCACCAGGCTCGACAGCATCGCGGGCTTCATGCCCTTCGTCCCGAGCATCGACAGGATCGACTGGGGCGCGCCGTCCTCCGCGGTGCGGCCGGAGCCGGGCGGTTCACGAAGTCCCAGCACGAGTGGAAGGGAGAGCAGCGAGACCACCGTCATGGCCAGCAGTGCGCCGGTGGTCTCGACGGAACCGTTGCCGTCACCGGTGGTCGCGGCGATCACGCCGGAGACCGGCACACCGACGGCCTGCCCGACCGATACACCCAGCGTGAGACCGGCGAACCCGCGATCCAGTTGACCCGGCGGCGACAGGATCGACACGAACGCCTGTCCCGACACCGTGACGAGCAACTGCCCGAGACCGAGCACGACGTTGCCGGCGGCGAGCACGGGCAATCCCGAACTGAGAGCGATCAACCCGGCGCCGACCGTGGTGACGACGATGCCCGAACGGAGAATGGCGGTCGCGTGGCCGCGGTCCACGGCGCGTCCCATCCGCACCGCCGCGATCAGTGGGACGATGGCGTAGAGCGCGGTGACGGCACCGATGGTCGTCGCGTCACCGCCGAGCGCGAGGATCCGGTAGGAGACCAGGACGCGGATCGACTGGAATGCCGCGTGCAGCAGGGCTGTGGACAAGCACAGGTACAGCAGCCAGTGACGCGGAGGATGCGGCATATGTCAGACGCCGGCGGTCACGACCCGGTCGCCGAGCGGCGACTGCAAGGAGACCTCGAGGGTGCCGGCGACGGCGACCATGATGCACATGCGGTCCTGCATCTCCGGCAGCGTGCCGCCGAGGAGCGTCACCGTCACCGCGTCGTCCGTTTCGGTGACGGTCGCGTCGACGCCGAAGCACTCGGGGGTGCCCGTCTCGAAGTGCAGGGCGATCCGGTCGTCGCTCACCCGCGACCACGACAGGATCGTCAGCGGATGTGCGTCGACGATGTCGGGTCGCGGCGAGAACGCCGTCGCCCCTGCCGGAACCGGTTCCTCGGGCAGTGCAGGGACGTCCGGTGTACCCGAACTCGATCCGCAGGCCGCGATGATCAGGTACATCGCGAGGACGGTGATTCCCCGGCAGACACGGACGACGGAACGCATGGTTCCCACGGTATTCCCGTGTCGTGTGTTCCTCATGCCAGCAGGGCGGCGGTCACGCCGATCGCAGGGATGGAGGCGAGGGTGGTGACGAGTGCGGCGTCGCGGGCGAGCACCGTGCCGCGACCGTAGGCACTGGCGTAGACGAACACGTTCTGCGCGGTCGGCAGTGCCGCGACCACCACGACGGCGAACAGCGCATGGCCGTCGAGGCCGAACACGAAACGCCCCATCAGGTACGCGAGCACGGGCTGGGCGAGGATCTTGAGCACCGAGGCGAGCGCGATGTCGCGGCGCGGGCTCGTCCCCTTCTCGAGCACTCGGACGCCCTGCAGCGACAACCCGAACGCGAGCAGCGCACCGGGAACAGACGCGCCGCCGAGCAGATGGAACGGCTGCAGCAGCGCTTGGGGAGGCGTCCACCCGCTGATCGCGATGGCGAGCCCGGCCGCGGCGGCCAGGACGATGGGGTTCTTGAACGGCGCGAGCAGGGTGTCGAGGCGCGAGACCCCGGCGCGCATCGTCGACAGGTCGAGCATCGTCAGCGCGATGGGGGAGAGCACGACGATCTGGAACAACAGCAGGGGAGCGACGAACGACGCGTCGCCGAGCACGAAGACCGCGATGGGGATGCCGAGGTTCGCGGAGTTGACGTAGCCGGCGCACAGCGCGCCGATGGTGGCCTCGGGAACTGCACGTCGCAGCCAGAGCTTCGCGACGACGAAGTGCACGATCGCGACGGCGAACGCCGTGGCCGCCGCGATGTAGAGATTGGGCGAGAAGATCACCGACAGGTCGGACGTCGCGAGCACGTCGAACAGCAGCGCGGGGGTGGCGACGAAGAAGACGAGCCGGCTGAGCACCGTCTGCGCCTCGTGCCCGAGTGTGCCCAGGCGCCCCAGCGTGAAGCCGATGGCGATGATCACGAAGATGACACTGAACCCCGCGATCACACCCGACACGGTTGCCTAGTCTAAGGACCCTGTGGATGAGTTCCCGAGGCAGGCGCCCGGAGCGCAGTTCTTGTCGATCGGAGCCGAATTTTTCGACGACAACTGCTCACTCGGGAACGTTCATCCACAGGGCGACGCTCCGGGGTTCCACGTCGAGCGGGCGTTGTGCAGGCTTCCGCCATGGGGGAATTCGACGAGCCGTTCAGCGGCACCGACGCACTGGCCGAGAAATGCTTGACGCCGTACCGACTGCGGACCATGCGCCGGCTGCATCGCGACGTGTACATCCATCCCGACGCGGAGATGACGGCACTGCGGCGTGCGCGTGCGGCGTGGTTGTGGACGCGAGGCGGTGGCGTACTGGCAGGGCTGTCCGCTGCCGCGGTGCACGGCAGCAGATGGGTCGACGGTCGTGCGCCGGCGGAGCTGCTCCGGACCGGGAGTCGCCGCGGCACGGCCGGGGTGAGGGTGCACGGCGACACCGTGCTCGAGGAGGAGGTCTGCGAGCGCGAGGGGATGTCGGTGACGACTGCCGCGCGGACCGGTTTCGATCTCGCCCGGTGGCTGGCACCGGCGCGAGCCGTCGAACAACTCGATGCGTTGTGTCGAGCCACCGGGCTGGATCCGGCAGACATCCTCACCGTCGCCGACCGGCACCGCGGGGAGCGCGGACTTCCGCAGGTGCGCGCGGTCGTGCCCCGCGTGGATCCCGGTGCCGAGTCTCCACCCGAGACCAGGGTCCGCCTGTTGCTCGTGCACCACGGACTACCGGCGCCGGCCACCCAGGTGCCGATCGTCGACGAGGGCAGGGTGGTCGGTTGGGCGGACATGGGGTGGCACGAATGGCGCACCGCCGTCGAGTACGACGGGGTGCACCACTGGACCGACGAGCGTCAGCGCACCAAGGACATCGAGCGCTACGAGTCGTTCGCCTCGCTGGGCTGGTCGGTGATCCGGGTGAACTCCGAGCAACTCCGAATGCGTCCGCTGACGATCGTCGAGCGGGTCCGCAGGGCGCTGCGGGCTTCGGGCGCACCCGTGTGATGTGCACTTCTCGTCGAAAATTTCGACGAATTTCGACAATACCTGCACATACGACGACGCCGCCCCTCCCGATGGGGAGAGGCGGCGTCGGAAGCTACGACCTACTTGCTGCTGACGTAGGGGAGCAGAGCCATCTCGCGGGCGTTCTTCACCGCGACGGCGACCTGACGCTGCTGCTGCGGGGTCAGGCCCGTGACGCGACGGCTGCGGATCTTGCCGCGGTCGGAGATGAAGGTGCGGAGCAGGTTGACGTCCTTGTAGTCGACGTACTCGATCTTCGCCGCGAAGAGGGGGTTCTTCTTGGGCTTGCGTCCCTCTACGGCACGCGACTTCTTCGACGGTCCTCGCTTGACTGCCATATCTCGCTCCTCACCAGCTCGACTTGTGGACGCCGGGTAGTTCCCCGCGGTGGGCGAGTTCACGCACACGCACTCGTGAGAGCCCGAACTTTCGCAGGTGGCCGCGCGGGCGGCCGTCCGCAGCGTCTCGATTGCGCAATCGTACCGGACTGGCGTCGCGGGGTAGACGCTGCAGTGCCCGCTGGGCTTCGCTGCGCTCCTCGGGCGAGGACGACGGTCGGCGCACGACCTCCTTCAGCTCCGCGCGGCGCTCGGCGTACCGGGCCACGATCGCCTTCCGTTGCTCGTTGCGCGCGATCTTCGATTTCTTCGCCATGACTACTTCTCCTCCCGGAAGTCGACGTGTCTGCGCAGCACGGGGTCGTACTTGCGCAGGACGAGACGGTCGGGATCGTTCCGGCGGTTCTTCCGGGTGACGTAGGTGTAGCCGGTTCCCGCGGTCGAGCGAAGCTTGACGACGGGCCGGATCTCGCTGCGTGCTGCCATCAGAACTTCTCTCCGCGGGCACGCAGACGCGCGACGACGCTCTCGATGCCGTCGCGGTCGACGATCTTGATGCCCTTGGTGGACAGGTTCAGCGTGACCCGGCGTCCGAACGAAGGTACGAAATAGGTTCTGCGCTGGATGTTCGGGTTCCACCGCCGGCTGGTGCGGACATGGGAGTGCGATACGGATCTCCCGAAACCGGGTCGCCGTCCGGTGAGTTGGCACGTGGCCGACACGTCGGCTCCTTTCGTAGGTAACGACAATCATTTTCGACAAAGTGCTTCGCTGACTGTACGCTCAGGTGTTGTTAATGACAATCGTTATCGAAAGGAGTCCTGTGGACACCAGGACGCCGCTCGTCATCGTCTGCGGATGGCGCGGACGGACTGCGCAGGTCGCGCGGTCGCTCCTGCGTCCGGGCACCGCGGTCGTCCACCACGACCTGTCCGGTCTCGACCAGGGCGTACTCCGCCGCTCAGTGCTCACCGTCGAGGGCGAACGCACCGAGATCCTCGAACTCGCGCACGGGTGCGTCTCCTGCACGCTGCGCGAGGATCTGCTGCCGCTTCTGCGCCGCATGCGCGACTACAGCAGCGTCGACCGGATCGTGCTGCACCTCGACCCGCAACTCGAACCCGAGGCACTGTGCTGGGCAGTCGAACATGTCGTGGTGAGCGGGATCGTCGGTCGTGTCGACGGACCCGCGTCCCTCGATGTCCGAGTGGACGGCGTCGTGACCTGCCTCGACGCCGCGACCTGGCTCGAGGACGCGACGGGCGACGACGAACTGAACGAGCGTGTCGACGACGACCGCACCCTGGCGCAGGTCGTCGTCGGCCAGGTCGAGTTCGCCGATGCGTTGGTGGTGCTTCCGGGAGCGGACGGCTGGCAGCAGGCACGCCTGCACGCGGTGCTCACCCGACTCGCCCCGGACGCGTCGATCGCGTGGGCGGGGGAACCGGACGTCGAGCGGCTCCTCCGCGAGATACCCGCCACCGCCCGTCGGGGGACGATCGACGGGGCGCACTCGCCTCTCCTACGAGGTCAACCGCCCCTCGACGACGACTGCGGAATCCGCCTCGTCGAGTTCTCCGCCGACCGGCCGTTCCATCCGGAACGTCTCCACCACGCGATCGACGTGCTGCTCGACGGCGTCGTGCGCGCCCGAGGGCGACTGTGGGTCGCCACCCAACCCGACAATGCGCTGCTCGTCGAATCCGCCGGTGGAGGACTGCGGGTCGCTCATGCCGGGCCGTGGCTCGTGTCGATGACTCCCGAGCAACAGCGCGAATTCCCGCCGGAACGCCGCGCGATGGCGTCGCTGCGCTGGGACGAACGCTACGGCGACCGGGACACGAGCATCGTCGTCCTCGTCCACGACGCCGACCCGGATCTCATCGACCGCACCCTGCGTGCGGCAGTCGTGACCGACGACGAGTTCGACCGCCCCGACCTGTGGCCGACCTGGCACGACCCCTTCGGTCGATTCCACGAAGACCCATGTGACGACCTCCCGGCAGACCGCCGCGACAACGAGAGAGAGGAACACCGATGAAACCGGCCCTGCATCCCGACTACCACCCCGTGGTCTTCCGGGACGCCAACACCGGCGCCACCTTCCTGACCCGTTCCACCGCGACATCCGAACGCACGACCGTCTGGTCGGACGGCCGTACCTACCCGCTGATCGTCGTCGATGTCACGAGCGACTCGCACCCGTTCTGGACGGGCGCCGCCCGCCTGCTCGACACCGCCGGTCGCGTCGAGAAGTTCGAGCGCAAGTACGGCCGGCGCCGACCCTGATCCCCGAACCTCCCGACATCGAAGGAGAACGACATGGCAGTCCCCAAACGCAGGAAGTCCCGCTCGAACACCCGTCATCGCCGGTCGCAGTGGACGGCGAAGGTCCCCGATCTCGTGCCGGTCACGGTCGACGGAACGACAGTGAAGGTGCCCCGCAGGCTCGTCGAGGCCGTGCACAGGGGTGACGTCGATCCCCGGACCGACTGAGTCGTAGAGCCCGCCCGCCACCGCGGGTTCTCAGCGCGCTCTCAGTAGGGGCAGGCCACAATGGTGATCATGCGCATTCTGGTGGTCGACGACGACCGTGCGGTGCGGGAGTCGCTGCGCCGGTCACTGAGTTTCAACGGATACACGGTCGACCTCGCGACGGATGGGCAGGACGCCCTCGAGCAGGTCGCGGCGTCGCGTCCGGATGCGATGGTGCTCGACGTGATGATGCCGCGCGTCGACGGTCTCGAGGTGTGCCGCCGACTGCGCAGCACCGGCGACGACCTGCCGATCCTCGTCCTTACCGCGCGCGACTCCGTCTCGGAGCGGGTCGCGGGTCTCGACGCGGGCGCCGACGACTACCTGCCGAAACCGTTCGCGCTCGAGGAACTGCTCGCGCGGCTGCGGGCGCTGCTGCGTCGTGCCGCGCCCGACCCGGACTCGTCCGCCGACGAGGTACTGCGGTTCGCCGACCTCAGCCTCGATCCGGCGACCCGCGAGGTCACCCGCGGCGACCGGCAGATCAGCCTCACCCGCACCGAATTCTCCCTGATGGAGATGCTCATGGCGAACCCGAGGAGGGTGCTCACACGCAGCCGCATCCTCGAGGAGGTGTGGGGTTACGACTTCCCGACCTCCGGCAACGCCCTCGAGGTCTACGTCGGGTACCTGCGACGCAAGACCGAGGCCGGCGGGGAACCGCGTCTGATCCACACGGTGCGCGGCGTCGGGTACGTGCTGCGCGAGACCCCGCCGTGAGCGACCCGATGCGACCACCTCTCCTCCTGACCCGCTCGGTGCCGCTGCGCACCCGCGTCACGCTCCTCGCGGCCGGCGCGGTGGCGCTCGCCGTCGCCGTCACCTCCATCGCGGCCTACGCGGTGGTCTCGCGGGCGTTGTACTCGGATGTCGACACGCAGTTGCGGGCGCGGGCCGCCGCGCTCGTCGAGTCGAGCACCCTCATCACCTACGACCCGCGCTACATCGGTGGGGCCCAGCTCTACAGCTCCGACATCAGCGTCGCCCTGATCTACCCGGATCTCGGCAGGTACGTGCCGCCGGGCTCGGCGGTGCCGATCGGCGAACCCGAGCTGGCGGTGGCCTCGGGCGACCGGGAGTCGTCGCTGCGCACCGTCGCCCAGCAGCGCGTCCTGGCCCAGCGCATGCCCGACGGCAGCACGGTCGTGATCGCGCAGCGACTGCGTCCCACCGTCGAGATCCTCAACCGGCTGGCGAGTGTGCTGTTCATCGTCGGTGGGTGCGGGGTGGTGCTCGCCGCCGCCGTGGGCGCGACCGTCGGCCGCACGGGTCTGCGTCCCGTCGCCCGGCTCACCGCCGCCGCCGAGCGGGTCGCCCGCACCGACGACCTGCGGCCCATCCGGGTGACCGGCCACGACGAGCTCGCTCGTCTCACCGAGAGCTTCAACATGATGCTGCGCGCCCTCGCCGAGTCGCGGGAGCGGCAGAGCCGGCTGGTCGCCGACGCCGGTCACGAACTGAAGACACCGCTGACCTCGCTGCGGACCAACATGGAACTGCTCATCGCGGCGAGCCGTCCCGGTGCACCGAGCCTGCCCGACGAGGACATGGCCGAACTGCGGGCCGACGTCATCGGCCAGATCGAGGAGTTGTCGACGCTCGTCGGCGATCTCGTCGACCTCGCTCGGGAGGATGCACCGGAGACGGTCTTCGAGGTCGTCGACGTCGCCGAGGTGGTGGACCGCAGCCTCGAACGTGCGCGTCGACGGCGTACCGACATCGAGTTCCGGGCGACCACCGAGCAGTGGTTCGTCTTCGGCGACCAGGCCGGACTCACCCGCGCCGTGGTCAACGTCCTCGACAACGCGGCCAAGTGGAGCCCGGCGGGGGAGGATGTCGTCGTGAACATGCGGCAGATCGCCAGCGGTCTGATGGAGCTGACCGTCGACGACGCCGGCCCGGGGATCCCGGAGGAGGAACGCGAACTGGTGTTCGAACGGTTCTACCGGGCGACGACCGCGCGGTCGATGCCGGGATCCGGTCTGGGACTGGCCATCGTGCGACAGATGGTCACGAAGCACGGCGGGACGATCGCCGTCGAACGGTCGAATCGGGGCGGCGCGCTGATCCGCATCGTGCTGCCCGGCACACCGACCCTCGACGGAGAGACACACCCCACCGAGATCGAATGAATTCGACGGCAGAATCGCGGGTACTTCTGAGGCGACTCTCAGCTGCCCGGTCCATGCTGGACGAAGAAGCGCGGAGGTGCTCGACGCACCCCGCATCATCGGCCACCGCACGCCGACGTCGACCCGTATGCGTCCGGTGGCCCCGGCGGACGAAGGTGAAGTGACGAATGAGTGAGGACCCCACCCGCGGCGCGGGAGCACCGCAACCGCAACCCCATCCGTACGGCCCCGGCGGATACACCGGCCCCTACCCGCAGACACCCCAGCAGTCGGCATCTCCGCCACCGACCGCAGGATCCGGCCGGATGCCGGGTCGCTCCGCCCTCGCCGTGGGGGCCATCGCGCTCGCGCTGGTGAGCGGCGGCATCGGTGGCGCGGTCGGCGCGTGGTCGGTGCGCGATTCGTCCGGACCGGTCGTCAACTCCCTCGACGCTCCGAAGCCCGATACCCAGTCGGTCGCCGCTGCCCCCGAGGGCAGCGTGCAGGCCGTCGCCGACAAGGTCGTGCCGAGCGTCGTGCGGATCGAGGTCGCAGGACGCACCGGCGCGGGTGAAGGGTCGGGCGTGGTCCTGTCGTCGGACGGATTGATCCTCACCAACAACCACGTCGTGGCGGGTGGAGGTCAGGGGGCGCAACTGACGGTCTTCTTCTCGGACGGGTCCACCGCGCCGGCGACGGTCGTCGGTGCGGATGCGGTGTCGGACATCGCTGTCATCCGGACCGAAGGGCGCACCGATCTCACTCCCATCGAACTCGGTAGTTCGGAGAATCTCGCGGTAGGCCAGGAGGTCGTGGCCGTCGGATCACCGCTCGGACTGCAGAGCACCGTGACGGCGGGCATCGTGTCCGCACTCAACCGGCCCGTGTCCACGAGCGGGGACAACGCCAATCAGGCGTCGGTCATCGACGCGATCCAGACCGACGCGGCGATCAACCCCGGCAACTCCGGCGGTGCGCTGGTCGACATGGAAGGCCGCCTCGTCGGCATCAACACCGCGATCGCCACGGCCGGCGGACAGTCGGGTTCGATCGGCCTCGGTTTCGCGATCCCCGTCGAACAGGCCCGGCGTGTCGCGCAGGAACTCGTCGACACGGGTAAGGCGACGCACGCGATCATCGGTGTCCAGGTTCCGTCCCGGGACGACGCCTACGGTGCGCGCGTCGTGGAGGTCGTGCCCGACGGGCCGGCCGACCGAGCCGGAATCCCCGACAACGCGATCATCGTCCGGATCGACGATCGGGTCGTGACCGACGGCGACTCGCTCATCGCCGCGATCCGCTCCCGCGCGCCGGGGGACACCGTGAAGATCACCTACAAGACGCCCGACGGCAACGAGACCACAGTCGACGTGGTGACTGCGTCGGATTCGGCCGGACGATGAGGAACGACATGGACATAGCTCACATTCCGGTACAAGAGCCGCATGCTTTCGAGCCGCAAACTACCGTGGACCTCATGGAACTCGAAGCTCCCAGAAAAGGCCGCGCACTCGTCGTCGTCGTCGACGATCGCGTCTCCCACGGCGACAGTCCGGACTCCGCGGGTCCGCTCGTCACGGAGCTTCTCGTCGAAGGTGGCTTCGCCGTCGACGGTGTCGTCACGGTCGCTGCCGACGAGGTCGAGATCCGAAATGCACTCAATACCGCGGTGATCGGTGGTGTCGATCTGGTGATCTCCGTCGGTGGCACCGGCGTCACCCCGCGCGATGTGACGCCCGACGCCACCGAGGACGTGCTCGACCACGAGATCCGCGGCATCGCCGAAGCGCTGCGATCGTCGGGCCTGGCGTCGGGTGCGATGGACGCCGGTCTCTCCCGCGGCCTCGTGGGTGTCTCCGGGTCGACGCTCGTGGTGAACCTCGCGTCGTCGCGCCCCGCCATCCGTGACGGGATGGCGACGTTGTTGCCTCTCGCCGCGCACGTCATCGAAGAGTTGTCGTGGATGGAGGAATGACGCCGTGTCCGACGACCGCGCTTCGTCGCGTGACGAAGTGACCGGCGAGCAGCAGACGAGCCGTGTCCGGATCGACCGGGCACGGCTGGCGCGCATCTTCGGCGACGTCCTTCCCGAGACCACTCGCGACGAGCGGCGTGAGAACGATCCGCGCAACGGCGAATCGGACGAATGGCTGCGCCGGCAAGTTCCGCCACACCACTCCGGTTAGTGATCTGCATCACTCTGCTCGGGTTGTACTGGTTCGGATTCCAGTTTGTTGTCGACCGCAACGAAACGTCGCCGCAACGGTCTGTTCACCTTCGCGTGGCCTCTGCGATATTTCGAGTAGGTGTTTCCGGTCACATAAGGTATTCGGTCTTGCACTGTGGGTGCAGCAATAGTATGCCCGCTACCTGCGGGTATGCCATCGGGCGTACCCGCTTACCTGTGATTCGAAGTTACGGATTCGAGGCGAATGAACGCCCGATTTGAGAATTTTCGGGAGGTAACCCGGCGGCTGAGCAGCGGGCCGTCTATACCGCAGCGTTACGAAACCTAGCCATTGCTCTAGGGATGGTCACGGTCTAATCTCCCTCTCAGGTTCAAACCGGGCGAGCCCAGGCTTAGCGGCCTGGGCTCGGTCACGAACCGGTAAAGCAAAACCGTGCGGACGATGGACGTACCGACACACCGGCGGCTGATCCGCCGGTGTGTTCGCTGTGGACAGCGGCCCGCGGGCGACAGGGCGACCACTTGTTGTCGGACGCGGTGCGCAACCCGGCACGCAGAGAACGGATGAGGCATTCATGAAGATTCAGACGCGACGTGGCTTCCGGGCCACCCGCAACGCCACGGTGGCAGCAGCTGCTGTGGCCGGTCTGGTTCTCGGATCGGCCGGCGCCGCAGGTGCCGAGGTCAACGACCAGAACCGGATCGTCTCCAACGGCCACGAGGTCATCGTCACGCAGGAGGACACCTTCATCAACGGTGTGCCCCCGATCGGCGGCAGCCCGCTGAGCCGTGAGTGGTTCCACAACGGCCGCGGCATCGCCAACATCGTCGGCCCCGAGGCGGCGGACTTCGAGGGTTCGACCTTCCAGTTCGGCTACCAGGTCGCGTGGACCGCTTCGGTGGACGGCGCGCTCGGCTTCAACTGGACCAGTCCGCAGATTGAGCTGGGTGCAGTGCGAGGTGTCAAGAACGTGCCTCTCTACGACCAGGTGTGGAATACCAACGACGACGGTGACTACATCGACTACGACGGCAACGTTGTCGAAGCAGAGGACCGCGTCCCCGCGACGACGGACGGCACCGAAGAGGGTGACCCGCTGTTCATCCCGAATGGGAAGACCAGCCCTGAGCCGTACGCCGAGGACGCCCTCGAAACGTCCGGGCTGCTGCCGCAGGCTACGGTCGCGATCGAGCTGACCCCGGCTCCTGGTATCGAAGAGGTTGTAGTCGCCGAAGGTGAGTTCGACGGTGACTTCAAGGAAGTTCAGATCGCCAACGTCCACGGTGCCGCTACAGGCGTCATCGGCCCGGTCTCCCTCCGTCCGTTCGTCCGTGTGATCACCGAGAACGGCGACAACGTCACCACCTACGGCCAGGTCTGGACCCTTTAGTCCTGCTCCGCGCCATCCCGCAAGAAATCCCCACCACCACAAACGGAGTAATCATGGGAATCAAGTCGCGTGGCTTCAAGGCCGCTCGTAACGCCACCGTCGCCGGTGCCGCCGTCCTCGGTCTGGTGCTCGGTGCCTCGGGCGCCGCTTCGGCCGAGGTCAACGACCAGAACCGCATCGTCTCCGACGGCCTCGAGGTCGTCGTGACCCAGGAAGACACCTTCATCCAGGGTGTTCCGGCCCTCGGTGGCAGCCCGTTCAACCGCGAGTTCTTCCACAACGGCCGCGGCACCGCGAACCTCCTCGGCGAGGACGCAGCCGACGCCGAGGGCACCACCTTCCAGTTCGGCTACCAGTTCGCCTGGGCAGGCAGCATCGACGGTGCCATCGGTGTCACCTACTCCACCCCGCAGCTCGAGGTCGGACTGAGTGCCGCGGACGGCGCATCCGCCACGGTCACCGACATCCTTCCGCAGGCCTACGCCGAGCTCGAGCTGACCCCGGCTCCGGGCATCGAGGAGCTCGTCGTCGCCGAGGGCGAGTTCGACGGTGATTTCAAGACCGTTCAGTTCTCGAACGTCCACGGCACCGCCTCCGGCGTCCTCGGCGCCGTCCAGGTCCGTCCGTTCGTTCGCGCCATCACGGCCAACGGCGACAACGTCACCACCTACGGCGCTCCCTGGACCGTCTAAGTAGACGTCCGGCTCAGGCCGAACACAGCACGACAAGACCGGGCTCGCTCGAATCTCGAGCGGGCCCGGTCTTTTTCGTCGTCGTGCACCTACTCGATGCCCGGGTTGGGTTTGGCGTGAGCGCCCTGAGTAGCCTGGCCGGCCTGTGCCTCGAGGATGTCGCGGATCTGGATGAGCAGGTCCTCGGCGCTGGCCTGCTTGTCCTCCGGCTCGGTGACGAACTTCTTCTTCGCCGCGTTGGCGGGGACGATGAGCACGAAGTACACGACCGCGGCGATGATGATGAAGTTGATGATCGCGGAGATCACCGCGCCGATGTTCACGAAGGTCTCCGGATTGCCGCTCACGATCTCGAAGCCCCAGCCCATCTCGTTGTCGCCGCCCACCGCGCTGATGAGCGGCTCGATGATGTTCGCGGTGAAGGCGGTGACGATAGCGGTGAATGCCGCACCGACCACGACCGCGACGGCGAGATCGAGGACGTTGCCCCTGAGTATGAAGTCCTTGAAGCCCTTCAGCATGGTGTGCTCCTTTTCGCGGCCTGTCCGCCGGAGCCGCGCACATGAGGTAGGTCACACGGACGTTCACACGATAAACCGCGAGGTCGGTTACGGGTGGCGATTGCGCTGGGGAAACGAGCGGATGCTCAGTGCAGTGTGACGGTCAGAGCACTGACGAGTGACGCCGCCGCGACCGCCGTGGCAGGTTCGGGCTCCAGCGCGACCAGCACGACCCGCTCGTTCCGATCCCTCGTCGAACCGCCGGATTCGGCCAGCACCACCACTGCACCCCGAGCGAGGACGTGGGCGCCGGGCAGGGGTCCCTCTTCGGTCTCCGTCACCGTCAGGACATCGACGCGGTCGCCCTCACGGAGCAGTTCGCTCACCCCGGCATCGGCGAGCCGGATGGGCACTACGCGGGCCTCGGTGGAGCCGGTGGCGACTGCGGCGAGAC
The DNA here is from genome assembly GCF_058211795.1 of Rhodococcus sp. S3. Lineage (NCBI taxonomy): Bacteria > Bacillati > Actinomycetota > Actinomycetes > Mycobacteriales > Nocardiaceae > Rhodococcus > Rhodococcus sp. S3. The sequence goes on from NZ_CM177074.1 coordinate 1,077,312, forward strand.
GAGGACCGAGAAGGCGGGTGTCCACGAGGGGTTCACCGGCCGGCACAGGGCCGGCGAGAGTGTGGCCCACGGCGTCGTCGACGTCGTGCAGGGTCCCGGCGACCACAGTGGACCGATCGCGCTCCACGTGCGCGACATCGTCGGCCGTGAGGGTGTGCCCGGGCGCGAGATCGTGAGCCGCGACGACGACACCCACACGATCGGTGTCGGGGTCGCCGCGCAGCGCGAGGATCACCGCGAGGACGGCGAGGAGTCCGGCCGCGATCCGGCGGGCCCGGACGATGCGCGACCAGCCGGGGCGGAGGAGTTCGACGAACCGGTCGGGGAGGGTGGGCTGCAGCGAGGCACCCGCAGAGGAGCGCGAGTGGTGCGGATGCGCGCGCGCACGCTGGAGGAACGAGAAAGGGCCGACGGGCATGCCCCGAACCTAGAAGGTGGGGATGCTCTGTCGGCCCCGATGAACCCTCGGAGACGGCGGTCTGTGGATGACTCGACCGCCTGTGGACAAAGGAGTCCGGAGGTCAGCTCGCGGCGGCCGCCGGAGCCGAGGACGTGCTGCTCGACGACGACGAGCTGGTGTCGCTCGACGAGGAGCTGGTCGAGCTCGTCGACGCGGATTCGCTCGCGGTGCTGCCGCTGCGGGAGTCGGTGCGGTAGAAGCCGCTGCCCTTGAACACGATGCCGACCGAGTTGAAGAGCTTGCGCAGCTTGCCCTCGCACTGCGGGCATTCGGTCAGGGAGTCGTCACTGAAGGACTGCACGATGTCGAACTTGTTGTCGCAGGCCGTGCAGGCATATGAGTAGGTGGGCACCGGTTGATCCTCCGCCAGTTCGTCGAACCGCAGTATTCGTCGTACTGCAGTTTTGGCACTCTACCGCCGACAGTGCCAACCGCGCTAGGGAGTGTGTTGTTCCGCACGGTCGCCGCTACCGAGCCGGACCAGCCCTTTCCCGGGTGTCAGCGCCCATCCCATACGGATGTCGTGGGGGTCCTCGGGGAGTTCGTCGACGAGCTCTTCATCGCGGACCACCGCGATGATCACGGCCTCGGGTGAGGCGAGGTGCAAGGTGCGGTCGTAGAAGCCGGCGCCGCGGCCGAGCCGCACGCCCCGCGCGTCCACCGCCAGGGCCGGGACGAGCACCGTGTGAGCCTTCGCCACCGCCTCGGGCGGGAAGATCTCACCACCCGGCTCGCGCAGCCCGAAATCGGCCGCCATCAGCGTCTTCTCGCCCATGTAGCGGGCCCACGACAACGGTTCGCCGGTGCGGGTCACCGGGACGAGCACCGTCGTTCCGGCCTCGGTCAGGGCGTCGAGGAGCGCGATCGATCCGGGCTCCGAACCCACCGGCACATATGCGCACACCATCGACCCCGCCGGGGCCAGCGTCGAGGCCACCGTGGCGAGCGCGGTGTCCTCGATTCTGCGCCTCGCAGCACTCAGCTCGCGCCGAGCTGTAAGAATGCGGTCACGCCAGACCGCTTTCGGGGGTGGGGGCATGTCTGCGCCTTACGATCGCCGAACCACCGTCCTCGGTGGCCGAAGTTTAGGGTGGGAGTCTATGACGAACAGTACGACCGGAGGCACGCGGCATTTCAAGACCGCGGTTGTCCCCGCAGCAGGTATGGGGACGCGGTTCCTTCCCGCAACCAAGACGGTTCCGAAGGAACTCCTGCCGGTGGTCGACACGCCCGGCATCGAGCTCGTGGCGGGTGAAGCCGCGGAGTCGGGCGCCGAACGCCTTCTCATCGTGACGGCGCCGGGCAAGGACGGCGTGGTCGCGCACTTCGTCGAGGATCTCGTCCTCGAGTCCAAGCTCGAGGAGAAGGGCAAGTACGAGCTCCTCGCCAAGGTCCGCAAGGCTCAGGGGCTGCTCGAGGTCGAGTCCGTGGTCCAGGAGAAGCCGCTCGGCCTCGGTCACGCCGTGGCGTGCGCCGAAGAGGCGCTCGATCCCGACGAGGACGCGATCGCCGTGCTGCTGCCCGACGACCTCGTGCTGCCGGTCGGCGTGCTCGAGACGATGCAGCGCGTCCGCGCCAAGCGTGGCGGTTCCGTGCTGTGCGCGATCGACGTGCCCAAGGATCAGGTCAGCGCGTACGGCGTCTTCGACGTCGAGGTCGTACCGGATGCCGCCAACCCCGACGTGCTCAAGGTGCTCGGCATGGTCGAGAAGCCGGCCGTGGAGGACGCACCGTCGACCTTCGCTGCCGCCGGCCGCTACCTGCTCGACCGGGCGATCTTCGACGCACTGCGTCGCATCGAGCCTGGAGCGGGGGGAGAACTGCAGCTCACCGACGCGATCGCCCTGCTCATCTCCGAGGGCCACCCCGTCCACGTGGTGGTGCACCGCGGCACCCGACACGACCTCGGAAATCCCGGGGGCTATCTGCGCGCTGCGGTTGACTCGGCGTTGAACACGGAAGAGTACGGGCCCTCGCTGCGCGAGTGGCTCCTCGAGCGCCTGAAGCGCTGACTGCAGGACGGGCTGGAGGACGAGAAGCGGTATGCGGTCGGTTGAGGATCAGCAGGCCAGGGTCACGGCGGCGGCAGTCGCACCCCGGCCGGTCCGGGTGGCCATTTCCGAGGCGCAGGGTCTGCTGTGTGCGGAGGAAGTGGTCACCGAGCGACCCCTACCCGGATTCGACCAGGCGGCGATCGACGGATACGCCGTGCGCAGCGTCGACCTCCAGGCCCCGGCCGAGACCGACGGCGGGTCCGCACCCGCCGAGGTGACGCTGCCGGTCGTGGGCGAGGTGCGTGCCGGTTCGCGTCAGCCGATCCGTCTCCAGCCCCGTCAGGCGGTGCGCGTCGACACCGGTGCGCCGCTGCCGACGCTCGCCGACGCGGTGCTGCCACTCGACAACACCGACGGTGGTGCCGCACGCATCAAGGTGCTCGAAGCGGTGCGTTCGGGCGACTACGTGCGTCGCACCGGCGACGATGTCCAGCCCGGCGACATCGCGGTGCGGGCGGGGACGATCATCGGGGCCGCCCAGGTGGGTCTGCTCGCCGCGGTCGGCCGCGACAAGGTGCTCGTCCATCCGCGGCCGCGACTGTCGGTCATCTCCGTCGGCGGCGAACTCGTCGACGTCGACCGCACCCCCGGGCCGGGGCAGGTCTACGACGTCAACTCCTACGCGCTGGCTGCGGCCGCGCGCGACGCCGGTGCCGACGTCAACCGGGTCGGCATCGCGAGCACCGACCCGAAGCGGCTGCGCGAGGTCGTCGAGGGTCAGCTGATCCGCGCCGAGATCGTCGTGATCGCCGGTGCCGTGGGCGGTGGCGCGCTCGAGGAGGTCCGCGAGGCGTTGTCCGATCTCGGTGAGCTGGGCGTCGAGCGGATCGCGATGCATCCCGGTTCGGTCCAGGGCTTCGGACGTCTCGGCCGCGACGAGGTGCCGACCTTCCTGCTGCCCGCCAACCCGGTGAGCGCGCTCGTCGTCTTCGAGGTGATGGTCCGGCCGCTGATCCGCATCGCGCTCGGCCGGCGCCAGCCGATGCGCCGCGTCGTCTCGGCTCGCACGGTCGCCCCGATCACCTCGATCCCCGGTCGCAAGGGTTTCCTGCGCGGCCAGCTCATGCGCGACGAGACGACGGGCGACTATCTCGTGCAGGCGCTCGGTGGCGCTGCCGGCTCGTCGTCGCACCTGCTCGCGACCCTCGCCGAGGCGAACTGTCTCGTCATCGTCGACCCCGAGGTCTCCGAGATCCGCACGGGAGATCCGGTGGACGTGGCGTTCCTCGGGCAGCGTGGTTGATGTCCCGTCATCCCGGCTGGCCGGCCGAACTGGGGCCGCTGCGGGTGGCCGGGGGAGTGGTGACCGTCCGATCGATCCGACTGCGCGATGCCGCGGCGTGGAGCCGCCTGCGTCTGCGTGATCGTGCGCATCTCGAGCCGTGGGAGCCGACCGGTGAGGCGCCGTGGGACATGCGGCACCACATCTCGGTGTGGCCGGGGCTCTATCGGAGCCTGCGGTCGGAGGCCCACAAGGGCCTGATGCTGCCGATGGCCATCGAACTGGACGGTAGGTTCTGCGGGCAGCTGACGGTGGGCAACATCGTGCGCGGAGCGTTGCGCTCGGCCTGGATCGGCTATTGGGTGGAGAAGGAGGTCAACGGCCTCGGTGTCGCGACCGCCGCCGTCGCCCTGGGCCTCGACCACTGCTTCGGCCCGGTCGGGCTGCACCGCGTCGAGGCCACCGTGCGCCCGGAGAACGAGGCCAGTCGCGCGGTGCTGCGCAAGGTCGGCTTCCGCGAGGAAGGTCTGCTGAAGCGCTACCTCGACGTCCAGGGCCGGTTCCGCGACCATCTGCTGGTCGCGATGACGGTCGAGGAGGTGCCGGGCTCGGTCTCGGATCGCCTCGTCCGTGCCGGTCGCGCGACCTGGTCCTGATCGCTTTCCGTCTCGAGTCGGGTCCGTCCGCTATGTAACGCAGGTTACTCGCAACTCGAGTAACAATCCCCAGCGCGTGTGGGATCTCTGTGATTAGAGTGAAGAAAGTGTCAATTGGTTTCGCGTGACTCGAGTGACGTCTGTTGTCGATCGAGTCGGCGTTTCTGTACAGGTAAACGCGGTGATGCCGTTAGCCTCATGTAGGTCGGTGGCGTCGACGGGCTGGTAGGGCGACGACTGGAGGGAGGACCACCGGATGCCGAACTCGCTTCTGTGGATCGGGCTCGTTGCCGTGTGGTTGTTCGTTCTGGTTCCCATGCTGGTCACGAAGCGTCCTCGAATCCGGCAGACGACCGACGCCGCGCTCGCAACTCGAGTTCTGCACCGCGGAGACGACGCGCCGATCACCCCTCGAGGGCCGGCCGCCGGGCACCGCAGCGATCCTCATTGGCGTCCGAGTCGTGACCGCACGCACCGCACACCCGCGGAGGACCGCATGAACACTGAACTCGACGACAGGCCGGAGATCGATTCCGACGAGGCCGACGTCCACGACGAAGCAGCACCCGACCGTGAGCCCGTGCGCGCACACGCACCGCAACGCCGGGGCCGCGGCGGATTCGACCCGCACGCCGATGCGGTCGCCAGCGCCGCACGATACGAATTCCGGCAGCGGGCCGTCCTCGGCCTGCTGATCGCCGCGATCATGACCTCGGCGCTCGCCCTGATCGTCTCGTCGGTCATGTGGTGGCTCGCCGGTCTCGCGGCCGTGGCCCTCGTCGCCTATCTGTTCTACCTGCGGCGCCAGGTGCATCTCGAGCAGGAGATCCGGCGGCGTCGCCTCGCACGACTGCAACGGTCCCGCGCGGGGGCCCGCGGCGGCCACGACGACGTTCCGCAGCGACTGCGTCGCCCGGGGGCCGTGGTCCTCGAGGTCGACGACGAGGATCCGGAGTTCGAACATCTCGATCGTTACGAGGACGACTACGGCATCGACCACGGCTACGACGTCCGAGCGAGCGACGGCGACGACGAGTCCGGCGACTACGTCGTTCCCCGCGCAGTGGGGGAATGATCGTCCGACGATGCTTCCGGCGGGGCCCGCACCGAATCGGTGCGGGCCCCGGCCCGTCTGCGGAGCAGGTCGCGAAATCGCCTGTCACCTGCGCCGACACTCCGATTTCGTGATGGACGGGGTGGTTTGCTAGAGTTTGCGAGTCGGTTCCCTCGGAACCTACGGGGCTGTGGCGCAGTTGGTAGCGCGCTTCGTTCGCATCGAAGAGGTCAGGGGTTCGATTCCCCTCAGCTCCACCCCCGAAAGCCCCGCCCTCGGCGGGGCTTTCGTCGTATGCGGGGTCATTCGCTGGCGGGTCCACGCCGAACCCGGCAGACTGTGTGGCATGGACCACAGGATGAGTGACGACGAGTTGCGTCGGGCGATCCGGGTACTGCGCGAGCGCGCCGATCTCGCGCGCAGCGAGAATCGCCACGACGATGTCGAGATGATCGAGCGCACGATTCGGCAATACCAGGAGGAGATGGCACAGCGGCTCTGAGTTCCGTCCCCGGAGTGGAACACGAACACTCCGGCCCACAAGTCGCTTCGCGCAGACACACAAGTCGCTTCGCTCCGGCGCATCCGGTTCGTCCGTGGCGCGCCGGAGCGTCGTGTCGTCACGGCGACGTTAGGGTGTCGCCATGGCGATCACCGACCTGCGCGGAACCAAATTCCTTGTGACCGGCGCGGCCAGCGGAATCGGCCGCGCCCTGGCCCATGCCGCTTCCGAACGCGGGGCCCGGCTGGTGCTCACCGACCTGCAGGAGGAGGCCCTCGACGAGGTCGTCCGCAGCGTTCGTGAACGCGGCGGCACCGTCCTGCACTCGGCCGCCCTCGACATCTCCGACTACGAGGCCGTCACAGCCTTCGCCCGCGACGTGCACGAGGCGTGCGGGTCGCTCGACATCGTCGCCAACGTCGCCGGAGTATCGGTGTGGGGCACCGTCGACCGGCTGAAGCACGAGCACTGGAAGCTCATGGTGGACGTCAACCTCATGGGGCCCATCCACGTCATCGAGAACTTCGTACCGGCGATGATCGAGGCCGGTCGCGGCGGGCACATCGTCAACGTCTCCTCTGCCGCCGGGCTGCTCGCCCTGCCGTGGCATGCCGCCTACAGCGCAAGCAAGTTCGGTCTGCGCGGGGTATCGGAGGTGCTGCGGTTCGACCTCAAGCGCGACGGCATCGGTGTCTCGCTCGTCGTCCCGGGGGCCGTGCGCACACCGCTCGTCGACACCGTGCAGATCGTCGGCGTCGACCGCGACCGCCCCGAGGTCCGCAAGCTCACCCAACGGTTCGTCCGGCACGCCGCGACGCCCGAGAAGGTGGCCGAGCGCATCGTCGCCGGCATCCTGAAGAACCGCTTCATGGTCTACACGTCGTTCGACACCAGGTTCGGTTACTGGTGGGCGCGTAAGTTCGCACCGCCCTACAACCTGGTCATGCAGGCCGCCAACGACTACTTCCGTCGCGTCGTCGGCACCAAGTGATCTCGGTGGATCCGACCCCGCTGAGCGGGGCCGGATCCACTGAACTCACTCCGACGCGCGGTGCAGCTCGGCGTGCAGGTGGTGCGTCAGCGGGGTGTCGGCGTGGGCCATCCAGAAGTCGTAGACCAGCGTGTCGCCGTCGACCTCGAAGCGCCGCCGGACCTCGTGTACGGGTTTGGCCTCGGGCGAGCGCTCCAGGGTGAGGGTGGTGAAGTCCAGCACGCCGCCGGCCGGCCTGGCCCGCTGGATCTCGACGAACCCGGTGGGCTGCGAGACGAGCAGTTCGACGTCGTCGCCGCTGCGGCGCAGGTAGCCGTTCTCCGTGTGCAGCGGGCGTCCCTCGGTCCGGTGCCGCGTACGGCTGACGTACATCAGGAACGGCTTGCCGGGGATGGTGGCGAACTCGATCGTCTCGTCGTACGCGAAGTCGTCGATGGTGGGGTAGTGGCCGTCGCCACCTCCGGTCCAGCGCCCGGCGAACGGTGCCAGGCACCCGAGCGGGTCGTCGGCCATGAAATCTCCCTCGTGTTCTCGGATCGGTGTGTTCTTCGCAATCGTTGTCGCCGTACTCGACGCGCCTGACCCGGCTGCCGCCGTCCTGCGCGATACCGTGAGCATATGAGTCATCGCTGGGGTGTCGAGTCCGAAGTCGGTGAACTCCGCGCCGTGATGCTGCACCGGCCCGGTGCCGAACTCGAACGCCTCACGCCCCGCAACAACGACCAGCTGCTCTTCGACGCCCTGCCGTGGGTGGCGCGCGCCCAGGAGGAGCACGACGCCTTCGCCGAGCTGCTGCGCAGCCGCGGGGTCGAGGTGTTCCTGCTGGCAGACCTGCTCACCGAGACACTCGAGGCCAGTGGCGCCGCGCGGGTGCAGAGCGTGTCGTCGGCCGTCGACGCGCAACGTCTCGGTTATGCGCTCGCAGAGGAGCTGACGGGCCATCTGCGTGCCCTGCCCGCTGCCGAACTCGCCCGGATCCTCATCGCGGGCATGACCTTCGACGAACTGCCCGCGGTAGGCAGTGGCGCGGCCCCGTCCCTCGTGCGCCTGATGCACCACGGCTCCGATTTCGCGATCGCACCGCTTCCGAACCTGCTGTTCACGCGCGATTCGTCGTTCTGGATCGGAACGCGCGTGGCGATCCCCAATCTGGCGCTGCCCGCGCGCCGGCGCGAGACCAGCCTCACCGACCTCATCTACGCCTTCCATCCGCAGTTCCTCCACGTGCGACGCGCGTACGAATCGCACACCGCGCCCGTCGAGGGCGGCGACGTATTGCTGCTCGCGCCCGGCGTCGTGGCCGTCGGGGTGGGGGAGAGGACCAGCCCGGCCGGTGCGGAAGCGTTGGCGCGCAGCGCCTTCGACGACGGTCTCGCGCACACCGTGCTGGCGGTCCCGATCGAGCAGCGACGGGCGTCGATGCACCTCGACACGGTGTGCACGATGGTCGACGTCGACGCGGTGGTGATGTACCCGGCGATCCGGGACAGCCTGCAGGCGTTCGCCATCCACCGCGAGAACGGCGCGGTACAGATCTCGGGACCGCGCCCCTTCCTCGAGGCGGCCGCCGACGCGATGGGGATCGAGAAACTGCGCGTCATCGACACCGGTCTGGATTCCGTTGTCGCCGAGCGTGAGCAGTGGGACGACGGGAACAACACGCTGGCCGTGGCGCCCGGCGTCGTCGTCGCCTACGAACGCAACGTCGAGACGAACACCCGCCTCGAGGATTCTGGGGTCGAGGTGCTGCGGATCGCCGGGTCGGAACTCGGTTCCGGCCGCGGCGGTCCGCGATGCATGTCGTGCCCGCTCTCGCGGGCGGTCCTATAACTGGCGTCAGAGGATCTCGCGCACCTTGTCGACCGGACGCGCGAGCACGGTGCCCTTGTCGGTGACGACCAGCGGGCGCTCGATGAGGATCGGGTTCGCGACCATCGCGTCGAGCAGTTCGTCCTCGGACGCCTCGGCCAGGTTCAGCTCCTTGTAGAGCGATTCCTTCTTCCGGATCGCCTGACTCGGTGTGAGACCTGCCGCATCGAGCAGCGACCGCAGCTCGTCGCGGGAGGGCGGAGTTTCGAGATATTTGATGACCGTGGGTTCGAGCCCGTTTTCCTTCAGCAACGCCAAAGTGTTGCGTGACGTGCTGCAACGCGGATTGTGATAGATCGTCGCCGTGGTTGCCATGGCCCGATTCTGCCCTGGCACAGCCCATACTCCGGTGTCACTCGCGCTCGTGTTGCCCGATTCGTCCCTGTTGAAGCTGTTGGGAAGCATTATTACGATTTCCGCGCCCTGAAGTTTTCGAATTCCCTCTCAGAAAAGGCACGGAGCACGATGCTCAAAGGTTTCAAGGATTTCCTGCTGCGCGGAAACGTCGTCGAACTCGCCGTCGCAGTGGTCGTCGGCGCGGCGTTCACGTCCATCGTCACGGCGTTCACCGATCACATCGTGAACCCGCTGGTCGCTGCTGTGGGTGGCGACAACGAGATGGGCTTCGGCTTCCGCCTGCTCTCGTCGAACGACGCGACCTTCGTCAACCTCGGTGCCGTCATCTCCGCGGCGATCAACTTCTTCATCATCGCCGCCGTCGTCTACTTCGTGCTCATCGTGCCGGTCAATGCCGCCAAGGCCCGCTTCGCGCCGGAGAAGGAGCCCGAGGACGAGCCGCTGAGCGAGACCGATCTGCTCATCCAGATCCGCGACCTGCTCGAGACCGGCAGCTACAACACCGCGCCCGCCGACGCGCCCTCGGCCGAAGCGCCCGTCAAGGTCACCGAGCGCTGATAACCTGCGAGAATGCTCGACCTCACCATCGATCCCGACTCACCCGTCCCGCCGTTCGAGCAACTGCGCCGACGCATCGTCGACCTGGTACACGATGGTGAGCTGATCGCAGGTTCCAAGCTACCCACGGTCCGGGGTCTCGCCGACACACTCGGCATCGCCCCGAACACGGTCGCGAAGACCTACCGGGAACTCGAGAAGCTGGGTGTGCTCGAGGCCCGCGGGCGGGCGGGGACGTTCGTCGCCGACACGGGCGATCCCACCCGGACGCGGGCCCAGCGATCCACCAACGAGTACGTTGCGGAGGTGAGGGCGCTCGGGATGTCCGACGAGGAGATCCTCGAATTCGTCTCGGCCGCCCTGCGCGCGGGCTGACCTGCCCGTCTTCCGGTTCGCGCAGAGTATGCAGGGTGCGTCCGAAATGTGACGATTTTCTCGGGTTCGGTGATTCCGCTCCGCAGGCGGCCGAAACTTGGAAGGTTTGTTCGCATGAACGTCCCTGGTGATCGGCCCGGGTCCGAGGAGATCGACGAGGTCTCGGGCGCCGGTGCTCCTGCAGTAGCCGAGTCTGCGGCGCATCCGCCGCAGACCGACAAGGTGGTCTTCGGAGTCGCTGCCGCGCTGGTCGCGGCGATCGTGGTGTGGGGTCTGGCCGCCACGGAGAACTTCGGGGCCGTTACCGGGAACATCCTCGACTGGATCGTCGTCGAGTTCGGCTGGTTGTTCGTGCTCACGGCGAGCGGATTCGTGTTCTTCGCGCTCTGGCTGGCGGTGAGTCGCTACGGCCGGATCCCGCTCGGCAAGGACGACGAGAAACCGGAGTTCCGCACCGTCAGCTGGATCTCGATGATGTTCGCCGCCGGCATGGGCATCGGTCTGATGTTCTTCGGTGTCGCCGAGCCGCTCTCGCACTTCGTCGAGCCGCCACCGGGCAGCAACGGCGGCACCGGCGTCGCGATGGCGACCTCGATGTTCCACTGGAGCCTGCATCCCTGGGCGATCTACGCCGTCGTGGGCCTGGCCATCGCGTACGGCACATTCCGCAAGGGCCGCAAGCAGCTCATCAGCTCGGCGTTCATCCCTCTGCTGGGACGCCGGGCCGAAGGGCCGCTCGGCAAGGTCATCGACATCCTCGCCCTGTTCGCGACCCTGTTCGGCACGGCGGCGTCGCTCGGCCTGGGCGCGCTGCAGATCGGATCGGGCTTCGAAGTCACAGGCTGGCTCGAGACGGCCGGCGTGATGCTGCTCGTCGCGATCGTCGCACTGCTCACGCTCGCGTTCATCGCGTCCGCGGTCACGGGTGTCGCCAAGGGCATCCAGTACCTGTCGAACATCAACATGGTGCTCGCCGCGATCCTGGCTGTCTTCGTGTTCGTGCTCGGACCCACCGTCTTCATCCTCAACCTCGTGCCCACCACCCTCGGTGCCTACGCCGCGGAGTTCGCCCGCATGTCGGCGCGCACGGCCGCCTCCAACGAGGCCGCAGGTGAGTGGCTGTCGAGCTGGACGATCTTCTACTGGGCGTGGTGGGTCTCGTGGGCGCCCTTCGTCGGCATGTTCCTCGCCCGCATCAGCCGTGGACGCACCATCCGCGAGTTCATCGTCGGTGTCATCCTCGTCCCGAGCCTCGTGAGCCTCATCTGGTTCTCGATCTTCGGCGGCGCCGGTATCGGACAGCAACTGGACGGGTACGACATCGCGGGCGCCGACAGCGTCGAAGGACAGCTGTTCGGGGTGCTCGGAAACCTTCCGCTCACCGGTATCGCCACGGTCGTCGCGATGCTCCTCATCGCCATCTTCTTCATCTCCGGAGCCGACTCCGCGTCGATGGTGATGGGCAGCCTCAGTCAGCGCGGCACCCTCGCGCCGAATCGTGGCGTCGTGATCTTCTGGGGCGGACTCACCGGCGGCGTCGCGGCCCTGCTGCTGTGGAGCGGCGGCGAGGAAGCGCTCAACGCCCTGCAGACGATGACAATCATCGCCGCGGCCCCCTTCCTCCTCGTGATGATCGGCCTGTGCGTGTCGCTCTACCTGGATCTGCAGCGCGACCCCCTGATCACGGGCGGGCGCAGGAAACGGACACTGCGCAAGGTCGAATGACCGAACGGTCCCGCATCGAGGGCGTCGAGTTCCTGCTCGACGTCCTCGATCCGCGTCCGGGCACGTCCGTCCTCGCGATCGACACCGGGCCCGCCTCCGCCGTGGTCGCCGAGCAGGTCGGCCCCAGCGGCCGCGTGCGCGTGGTCCCCTCGGCGACCCGTGCCCACGAGTTCGCGCAGCAGGAGCAGTTCGACCGCATCTACACGTTCGACCTTCCCGAACTCCGCACGGACACCATTGCGGTGGCCGCCCTCGCGCCGCTGCTGACCGGCGACGGACAACTGTGGGTGATCGACGAGGCGGGGCCGGGGGAGGACACCGGAACCGTCTCGATGACGGTGAGCACCGTTCTCGCACAGGCAGGATTCGCGATCGTCGACATCCTCGAACGCGGGTCGCGGGTCGCGGTGTGGGCAGCGGTCGCACAGCGGCATCACGGGTGACACACGACGCCGCGTGCCTGCGGTGAGTTGTCGTCCACCCCGAGTACGGTGTCGCCTGCCCGGCAGTTGCTCTTCGAGAGGAGTGCGCGTGACCGACACCGAACGATTCGACGAGGCCCTCGACCGCGACTGGGTCCGTTACGCCTCGCAGCTGGCCCGGCGCATCTCCGAACTCGCCGGCTCCGACGCGTTCGAGCTGCACGCCGAGACCGCCTCCGGGCCCGCGGCCTGCGTGCACGTGCACGCGAGCGCCGGCGGACACGCCACCGTCGAGGTCACCGGATCCGAGCCGGTCACCCGGCCGGTGTCCGAGGCCGACATGCTCGCCCGGCACATCGTGTCGGTGCTGCGCGGTCGCGGGAAGGTCCCGCATCCGGCCTTCCTGCAGGCACATCCGCCGTCCGCCCTCGGCGACCTCCGCGAGCGCGTGAGCGACGCACTCGCGCACGCCCTCGGGCGCCCGGTGCCGGTCGACGCCGACGGCGACTTCGTCGTGGTCCTCGACTCCCAGGTGGTCTTCGTCGTGATCGACGACGACGGCAGCATCCGGCTGTGGGCGCCGCTGCTGCACGCGATCCCCGAGAACGACACCCCGGGAGCTACGCCCGCCGCCGGTCGCACCCACGCGCTGGCCGAGCTCACCGAGCTGAACCGGACGTGGCCGCACATCAAGGTGGTGCTCGTCGAGGACCGCCTCGTCGCCACCGTCGACCTGCTCGGCGATCCGTTCGTACCCCGCCACCTGTCCGAGCTGCTCCAGCGACTCAAGGGCTTCCTCACGGTCGTCGACGAGCGATTCGCGCGCCGCTTCGACGGCGTCCGCTACGGCTCCGACAGGGACCGCGACGTCGACCTGCCAGAGGGCAGCGTGCTCGACGAACCGAACTGAACCCGGACCCTCCTCAGCGCCAGCTGGGGAGCCACAACTGGTCGTTCCAGTGCTCCGGCGTGATCGGCAGTGCCGTGAGGATCGGCCACAACCACACGAAGTTCGCGATGACGAGCCCCACATACAGGCACACCACGAGCAGCCCGGTCGTCCGCCGCTCCGTCGAGGCGTGCGGTGAACCGAGGATGTCGCCGAGCACCAGCGCGACACCCATCACCAGGAAGGGCGCCATCGGCACCGCGTAGAAGTAGTACATCTGCCGGTCGAGGCTCGCGAACCACGGCAGGATCCCCGCGCCGTAGCCGGTGAGCACCGCGGCCCACCGCCAGTCGCGGCGGACGAGCAGCTGCCACAGTCCCCACCCGAGCACCGGCAGCGACACCCACCACAGCGCCGGCGTTCCGACCAGCATCACGGCCTTGACGCACTGCTCGGCGTCGCATCCGCTGATCCGCTCGCCGTCGGCGAAGTAGTACAGCATCGGCCGCAGACCCATCGGCCACGTCCACGGCTTCGACTCCCAGGGATGCTGGTTGCCGGCCGAGTTCGTCAGACCGGAGTGGAACTCGAGGACGCTCGCGCTGTAGTACCAGAGCGAGCGCAGCGCGTCGGGCACGAACGAGAACATCCCGTCGTGGCCGATCCGCGAGCCGACCGCGTGACGGTAGACGCCGGTCTCGCTCGCGAACCACGCCCAGTAGGTCGACAGGTAGACCCCGAGCGGGACGAGCACGAGGGCGTACAACGCCGGACCGATGTCGCGCAGGGCCGTCCCGATCCACGGTCGCTGCACCCGGTAGGCGCGTCGAGTCGCGAGGTCGAAGGCGACGGACATCAGCCCGAAGAACGCGATGAAGTACAGGCCCGACCATTTGGTGCCCACCGCGAGACCCAGCAGGATGCCCGCACCGAAGCGCCACCAGCGCACCCCGAAACGCGGACCCCACACACTGTCGAGGACACGGCCCTCGGCGTGCACCTTCGCCATGCGGGCACGCACGTCGTCGCGGTCGACGATCAGGCACCCGAAGGCCGCGACGACGAAGACCGCCTGGAAGATGTCGAGCATGCCCAGGCGGGACGACACGAAGGTCACCCCGTCGACGACGAGCAGCAGACCGGCGACCGCGCCGAGCATCGTCGAACGGGTCAGCCGCCGCACGATCCGCACGACCAGCAGGACGAGCACGACACCGGCCGCCGCGGCCGAGAAACGCCAACCCCACGCCGTGTATCCGAACAGTGCCTCGCCGAGCGCGATCATCTGCTTGCCGACGGGCGGATGCACGACGAGCCCGTAACCGGGGTTGTCCTCGATCCAGCCGCCGGTGAGCACCTGCCAGCCCTGCGGTGCGTAGTGCTTCTCGTCGAACACCGGTGTCTTCGCATCGGTGGGGTAGTTGAGCATCGTGAACCGCGTGATCGCAGCGAGCGCCGTGACGAAGGCGGTGACGATCCAGCCACGCGCCCGATCTCCGGGGAGGGGCTCGGGTCCGGGCACCAACGGGCCGGGACCGATGAGGCGACGATCCTGCGCTGCCGACGGACCACGGCCGGGGGCCTGTGAAGGGCTGCGGTCCGTCACGGTCACGTTCCGATCGTAGGCTGAGCCGTATGCAGGCAGCCAAACCGGTCCAGGGCGCGAATCCGGGAGAGGGCCGGCTCGTGCTGGCCGCCACTCCGATGGGAGATATCGGTGACGCCTCGGCGCGTCTCCGCGACGCCCTCGGCACCGCCGACGTCATCGCCGCCGAGGACACCCGGCGCACCAAGGCACTCGCCGCGGCGCTCGGCGTCACCATCACCGGGCGGGTCGTGAGTTTCTACGACCAGGTCGAGGTGTCGCGGCTGCCGGGCCTGGTCACCGACATCGAGGAGGGCCGCACCGTCCTGCTCGTCACCGACGCGGGCATGCCGTCGGTGAGCGATCCCGGCTACCGGCTCGTCGCGGCGTGCGTCGAGGCCGGTCTGCCGGTGACCTGCCTGCCCGGTCCGTCGGCCGTCACCACTGCCCTCGCCCTGTCGGGCCTGCCCGTCGAGCGGTTCTGCTTCGACGGGTTCCCACCCCGCAAGCCGGGCCAGCGACGCGCGTATTTCGGAACGCTCGTCCACGAGCCTCGCGCCGTGGTGTTCTTCGAGGCACCGCACCGGCTCGCGGCGTGTCTGGCCGACGCCGTCGACGTGCTCGGCGGTGACCGTCGCGCCGCCGTCTGCCGCGAGCTCACCAAGACCTACGAGGAAGTGCGCCGCGGCACGCTTGCCGAACTCGCCGAGTGGGCCGTCGAGGGCGCGCGCGGTGAGATCACCGTGGTGCTCGAAGGAGCGGTTGCCGTGGCCACCGACCCCGTCGACCTCGTCGACGAGGTGGAACGGAAGGTCGAGGACGGGATGCGGCTGAAGGACGCCTGCGCCGTCGTCGCCGAAGCGGCGTCGAAGTCGTCCGGTGCGACGGTCTCGAAGCGCGAACTGTACGACGCGGTGCTGGAAGCGCGTCGCGACTGACGAGGCCTGCCGCCCACCGATCGAGAAGAACGCATATCGGACGCGCCGCGGGGTCCGGGGACACTGCGTGCCACGGAAGCCTAGACTCTGCCGGGTCCCGAGCGCAGACGTCACCGGCACCGGCCGGTCGGACGCTGTCGGGGGCTTCGGACGATCAGGAGGACGCGGATGGATTCGGTGAACGATTTCCTCGTCGAGGTGGGCGGGGTGGTGTGGGGGCCGTACCTGCTCATCCCGCTGCTGTTGGGTACGGGCCTTGTGCTCACGGTTCGGCTGAAGGGCATCCAGTTCCGCAAGCTGTGGCCCGCACTGCGGCTGGGTCTGATCACCCGCCACGATCCCGGAGCCACCGAAGGTGACATCTCCCAGTACCAGGCACTGACCACCGCGCTCGCCGCGACGGTGGGCGTGGGCAACATCGCCGGTGTCGGCACCGCGATCTACTTCGGCGGGCCCGGCGCGCTGTTCTGGATGTGGGTCACCGGCCTGGTCGGCATGGCCAGCAAGTACTCCGAGGCGTTCCTCGGCGTGAAGTACCGCACGACCGACGCCAAGGGTGAGCAGAGCGGTGGTCCGCAGTACTACCTCGCCCGCGCCATCCCCAACAAGGCCGGTCTCGTCCTGAGCCTGCTGTTCGCGGTGTTCGCCGTGCTCGCCAGCTTCGGCATCGGCAACATGACCCAGGCCAACACCGTCGCCACCCAGCTCGACGGCACCTTCGGTGTGCCCACCTGGCTCAGCGGCATCGTGATGACCGTGCTCGCCGCGGCGGTCCTGCTCGGCGGCATCAAGTCCATCGGCAGGGTCACCGCCGGCTTCGTGCCCGCCATGATCCTCCTGTACGTCGGCGCCGGCATCATCGTCCTCGCGGTCAACTTCACCCAGATCCCCGAGGCCTTCGCGCTCATCTTCACCGACGCCTTCACCGGCACCGCGGCCACCGGCGGCTTCATCGGATCGGTCTTCATGATCGCTCTGCGCTACGGCGTCGCCCGCGGCATCTTCTCGAACGAGTCGGGCATGGGCAGCGCGGCGATCGCCGCCGCAGCCGCCCAGACCACCCACCCGGTCCGTCAGGGCCTGGTGTCGATGACCCAGACGTTCATCGACACGATCATCGTCGTCACCTTCACCGGCCTGGTCATCGTCACCACCGGAGCCTGGGAGTCCGGCGAGCAGGGTGCCGCCATGACGTCGGCCGGCTTCGCCGACGGCCTCGGCGGGGACTGGGGTCACTGGATCGTCGCCATCTCGGTCGTCTTCTTCGCCTTCTCGACGATCCTCGGCTGGTCGTACTACGGCGAGCGGTGCGTCGAGCGACTCTTCGGTCGCCGCGGCGTGGTGCCCTACCGCGCAATCTTCGTGGTCGTGGTGTTCATCGGTGCCACCACCCAGCTCGAGGTGGTCTGGAACTTCTCCGACGTGATGAACGGCCTCATGGCCCTGCCGAACCTCATCGGTCTGCTGGTGCTGTCGGGTCTGATCGCGCGGGAGACGAAGGCCTATCTCGATCGCGACCCGTACCTGTTGGGCAACCCCGTCGCGACGGACGATCCCGACACCGTCAGGTAACCGGAGGAAACGGGAAAGGGCCCCGCGATGCGGGGCCCTGAACGTATGTGGAGCATGCCTCCACGCCGACCCGGAACTACCCCTCGTCAGTCCCTATCGGCGTGGAGGCCCCCGCCCCACGCTGCAAGGTCGAACCTTGCGTGGTCACCACTCTTCCGTGTCTTCGACGGGGACCAAAAATACCGACCGGCGCGGAACCGGTATCATCCCTGCTCAGACGTGGTGAGGAATTTTTCCGCAGCGGATGTTTGCAGGCGGGGAACGGGAGTACGAGGGGCGCGGAACGGATGGCAGACACCGGCGGAAAGCCTGGTTCGGCGCAGCGTCAGTTCTTCGCCGACCAGTTGCGGATGCTCTTCGCCGCGGCCGGTCGTCCCGCCCTCAAGAAGGTCGTCTCGGATGCCGCGATCGTCGCCCGGGCAGTGGGCAGCGACCGGACCGTCTCCGTCCAGCGGGTCAGCGACTGGCGCAGCGGCAACCGGATGCCGGCCAACTTCGAGTCGGTGCATCCAGTGCTCGTGGTCCTCATCCGCGCGGCGCGGGAACTCAACGCCGAACCGCCGGCCCCCGGTCTGTACTCCCTGAAGCAGTGGGAGAACTGGTGGAAGGCCGCGCGCGGGCAGGCGAACGCTCCGCGCACCAAGGAATCGGCACCGGCCTCGGTGCCGCCCGGGGTCCGCCCGTACAAGGGACTCGCGTCCTACCGTCAGAACGACGCCCGGTTGTTCTTCGGGCGCACCCAGAGCGTGCGCAGCCTCGCCGACGTGGTGACCGCCTCCCACGGGCAGGGCCCGGTCGTGGTGACCGGCGCCTCCGGCGTCGGCAAGTCCTCGCTCGTACAGGCCGGTCTTATTCCGCAGCTGTGTTCCGCGCCGGACTGCCACCCGGTGGTCCTCACCCCCGGCACCGACCCGGTCGCACGACTGGTCGACGCGTTCCCCGAACTGGCCGACGTCGGCGACCCCGCCGACCACACCGCCGTACATGCGGCCCTGCGCGCCGCGACCTCGCGCACGTCGTCGTCCTTGCTGTTGATCGTCGTCGACCAGATCGAGGAACTGTTCACCCAGTGCAGCGACGTCGCTCTGCGCACCGCATTCCTCACTCTGCTCGAGACGGCGTCGACCTGTTCCGACGGCGACGCGCCCGCCCTCGTCGTCGCGACGATGCGGTCGGACTTCTACGACCAGGCGGTGGCAACCCCGGTGCTCGCCCGGGCACTCGAGCGGCGGACCAAGACCGTCCAGCCCCTCGACCGCGACGATCTCGTCGAGGTCATCACCGCTCCCGCCAAGCTCGTGGGGGTCCGCCTAGAGCCCGGCCTCGTCGACCTCATCCTCCACGACCTCACGGGTCTGGCCGACGGTGAGATCAGTGGCACCGAGCTTCCCCTGCTCTCCCACCTGCTCGACTCGCTGTGGGACAAGCGCAGCGGGGGCACGCTCACCGTCGCCGCCTACCGCGCGACCGGCGGGGTCCGCGGATCCGTCGCCGCCGGCGCCGAACGGGCGTGGGAGAGTCTCGCCGACGATGCCGACCGGGCCCGCGCCCGCTCGATGCTCGTCCACCTGGTGTACGTCACCACGACCGGCACGGACGTCAAGATCGCCCGGTCGTTGAACGAACTGCTCGCGGTGGGCGGCGAGGATCGCGACGCGTCGAAACGCGTCCTCGACCATTTCGTGTCGGCACGTGTGCTCGTCGTCGACGCCGACTACGTCGAACTCATCCACGACGCGGTGATCGACGCGTGGCCCCGCCTCAAGTCCTGGATCCAGCAGGACCGCGCCGGCGCCGCCCTGCGGCAGCAGATCGAGGCCGACGCATCGACCTGGCTCGCCTCCGGACGCAACCGGGAACTGCTCTATCAACGCGGACGCATGGACGTCGTGACCGAGCAGAACCCGCACCTCGCCACGGCGGGCACCCCCGAGGACCGGCGCGGACCGGTCGCGCTCAGCCCCACGGCCGTGGCCTTCCTCGACGCCTCCCGCCGGCAGATCGCCCGCGAGACACGGACCCGGCGCGTCGGCATCGCCGCGATGGCGCTGTCCACGATCATCGCGTTCGTCATGACCGGACTGGCCTGGGACGCGAAGGGACGAGCCGAGACGGCACGGAGCACCGCGCAGTTCCAGCAGATCGTCGCGCTGTCCGACTCCCTGCGCGACGAGGACCCCACCGTCTCGGCGAATCTGGCGCTCGTCGCGGCCGAACTCCAGCCCGACAGCCCGGTCGCGTACTCGAGACTCATCGCCAGCCAGGCCGTGCCCCTCGCCTACACGCTGAGCGGACACACCGGGCCGGTCTACGGCGTCGTCGTCTCACCCGACGGGTCCACCCTCGCCTCGGCGAGCGACGACGGCACCGTCCGCCTGTGGGCACTCGACGGCGACGAACCGGTCGCGGTGGGCGAGCCGTTGCAGTTGTCGTCGAAGTACATGGCGTCCGTCTCGTTCAGCCCCGACGGCCGTTTCCTCGCGATCGGTGCAGGTGACGGCGGTGTGTGGATCTACGACGCATCCGATCGTGCTGCGCCGCGCGTGGTGCTCGACCGGCAGGTCTACGCCGGCGGCGCCGTGCACAACGTGCGGTACTCGCCCAACGGCCGGGTGCTCGCCGTGCCCTACGACGACGGGCACGTCGCGCTCGTCGACACCTCGGATCCCGGATCGGGCCGGTTCCCCGTCACCCTGGTCGACGGACACGACGGTGGTGTGCGGACGGTGGCCTTCCGTCCCGGTGGGCAGATCCTCGCCACGTCCAGCGACGACCGCACCGTCCGGCTGTGGGACGTGAGCACGCCGTCGCGGCCGGTGCCGCTCGGTGAGCCGCTCACCGGTTTCGGCGACGTCGCGCATTCGGTGAGCTTCAACGGCGACGGCACGATCCTCGCGGCGAGCAGCGACGACGGTGTGCTGCACCTGTTCGACACCACCGATCCGCGTGCGGCCCGCCCGCTGGGGGTGCCGACGAACGCCCACACCGGCGGTGTCTGGAACATCGCGTTCCTCCCCGACGGCCGCACACTGGCGAGCGCGTCCTGGGACGGCACCGCGAAACTGTGGGACGTCGATCCCTCCACGCGGAGCCTCGACGAGATCGGCCCGCCGCTGACCGGGCACGGAGGCGGTGTCCCGACGCTCGCGGTGAGCCCGACCGGCACCACCATCGTCACCGGCGGACAGGATTCCAACGTCCGGGTGTGGACGATGCCGCAGACCCGGGTGGCGGTGGCCGACGGTGCGCTGACCAGACCGGCGATCGATCGTGCCGGAGCCCTCGTCGCGACCGGCAGCTACGGACCGGATGTCACGCTCTGGCGGGTCGGTCAGGGTGGCGACTGGAACCGCGCCGGTGGGATCGCCTTGTCGCGCCCGCTCGGCGGTGCGTACGTGTGCGCGCTCTCGCCCTCGGGCACGATCCTGGCCACGGCACCGACGTCCGGCGGCAGCGTGCAACTGTGGGACGTGCGCGATCCGGCGACACCGAAGCCGTTCGGCGAGCCGGTGCCGCTCGACACGAGATTCACCTCCGCGCTGGCGTTCGGACCCGACGGGACGACCCTCGTGACCGGCGCCGACGACTTCTCGGTGCAATTGTGGGACATCGCGGATCCCGCCGAACCGGTGCCGTGGGGCGAACCGCTGACGGGACCGAAGAATCTCGTGCGCAGCGCCGCCATCAGCCCCGACGGTCGCAGTCTCGTGGTCACGAGTGCCGACAGTGAGATCTACGCCTGGAACGTGACCGATCCGCGCTCCCCGCAGCGGGTGAACGTCTCGGACGGGCACGTCACCGGGGTGAACACCGTGGCCTTCGGAGGGTCGAGCGACGTGCTGGTGACCGGCGGGGACGACCACGACGTCGTGGTCTGGGACCGCACCGGGTCCGGTGACCTCGTCGCCCGTGAGACCCGGTTGAGCGGCCATACCGGCACGGTCTACTCCGTCTCGATCACGCCCGACGGAACGCGCGCGGTCAGCGGCAGCGACGATGGCACCGTCCGCCTGTGGGACGTCGCCGACCCGGGGGACATGCACGAGATCGGTGGCCCGGTCACCGACATGGGAACGGGCCGATGGCAGGTGACCTTCGCGCCCGACGGCACCATCGTCGCCGCCGGCGGCGACGGTCTGCTCCGCACGTGGGGACTCGACGCCGACGCCGTCGTCGCCCGCATCTGCCGTTCCACCTCGGTGCACCTCGAGGAGGTACTCGACCGCTACGAGTTGCCGTCGCCTCCCGACGAGGTGTGCTGAGCTGCTGCCCGCGCGTCGCCGAGCGCGAGGATGCTGGCGGCCTTGTCCAGGCATTCCTGCCATTCTGCATCGGGATCGGAGTCGACGGTGATGCCACCTCCCACACCGAGAGCGCACACGCCGTTGCCGGCATCGTCATGGCCGAACTCGACGGTGCGGATCGCGACGTTCAGTTCGGTGCCGGCGATCGGACTCGACATGCCGACGGTGCCGCAGTAGACCCCTCGCGCCGAACCCTCCCACCGGGTGAGCAGCGTTCGGGCACGGAGCTTCGGACAGCCCGTGACCGATGCGGGCGGGAACGCCGCGTCGAGCACGTCGGCGACAGTCACGCCCGGTCGCCGCTCCGCCGCGACGGTGGACACCAGATGCCACACGCCCGGGGCGGGCCGCACGGTCAGCAGATCCTCGACCCGCACCGAACCCGTCTCGGCGACACGGCCGAGATCGTTGCGGACGAGATCGACGATCATCACGTTCTCGGCGACGTCCTTGACCGACGCTCGTAGCACGGCGGGGTCGGCGGAGCGGGGGAGAGTGCCCTTGATCGGACTTGACCGCAGCGTGTCGCCATGGAGGGAGACGAACAGTTCGGGCGACAACGACGCGATCGCACCCCACGATCCCTGCAGGTAGGCGGCGCGCGCCGGGGCGGTCCGGGAGATCCCGTCGGCGAAGAACGCCAGCGGATCGCCGCCCCACCGGCCGGTGAACCGCGTGCACACGCACGCCTGGTACACCTCGCCGGCGCGGATCGCGTCGAGACAGCGTTCGACGCCGCGGCGGTGCTCGTCGCGAGGCGGTGGTGTCCAGTCGATGTGCCAGTCGGATGCGGTCGGAGATGCGGCGCTCGACGGTGGTGCGAGCACCGCCGCGGCGAGATCGTCGGGGCAGGGTGCGGTGCCGAGCGTCTCGTACCACCAGCACCCGTCGGCGTCGAGACGCAGGACGGTGTCGGTCCACCCGCTCGCGGCGAGGGGCAATGCGGGTCGGTCCGGGATGCGATCCGGGTACGCGAGATAACCGATGCGCCCGCCCCCGATGAGCGGCCGATCGTCACCCACGGCGTCGGGAGCGTCCGCCGGGAGGGAGAAGACTCCCTCCGGTGGGACGGATTCGACGGACACGGAGGGGACAAGCACGGCCGCCGCCCCGAACCATTCGCCCGACAGTGCCGCCGGAGCGGGGACGGCGAGGATCCTGGCGCGTTCTGCGAGTGCACCGAGCACGCGATCGACGGTGCCGCCGCGGCCGAGTCGTTCCATCCGCATGGCGTCAGCTTGTCATGCCTGGTCGGAGGCATCGGGACGAGCCCCGAGATGCGCGAGCTTGTCGGGATTGCGGACCACGTAGACGCCGGTGACCAGGCCGTCGTCGATCTCGAAGTGCAACACCATGTCGAGGACACCCGCCGAGTACACGAGGACACCGGGCATCGAGTTCACCACGGCCGGCTCGATGGTCATGTCGGGCAGTGGATGCCGGACCAGTCCGAGGAACAGCCGGGCGACCTTCGCGGAGCCGAGGACCGGAACCCGGGCCGCATTGACCTTGCCGCCACCGTCGGCGAGGTACCGCACGTCGGGAGCCAACAGTGACAGCAGTCCGTCGAGGTCGCCGGTGGTGGCCGCGGTGAGGAACGCCGCGACCACCCGGTCGGTCTCGTCGCCTGCGGGAGTGAAGCGTCGCTGCCGGGCATGGACGTGCTCGCGGGCGCGATGCGCGATCTGCCGGACGGCGCTCTCGGTGCGGTCGACCGTCTCGGCGATGCGCCCGTACTCGAAACCGAACACCTCGCGCATCACGAAGACCGCGCGTTCGACGGGCGTCAGCGTCTCGAGCACCAGCAGCATCGCGGTCGACACCGACTCGGCGAGTTCGACCTCGGCGGCTGCGTCGGGAGCGGTGAGGATCGGCTCGGGCAACCACGGCCCGACATAGTCCTCCCGGCGGCGCTGCGCCGAACGCAGCGAGTTCAACGCCTGACGCGTCACGATCTGCGCCGCGTAGGCCCGCGGATTGTCGACGCTGCCGGTGTCGGTGCGGGCCCAGCGGATGTAGCTCTCCTGCAGGACGTCCTCGCTGTCGGCGACACTGCCGGTGATCTCGTAGGCGATCGAGAACAGCAACCCACGATGCTCGGTGAAGACGTCGTCGCCGGTCATACGCGCGCCTTCTCCCGTGCGGCGGTGTCCGGTCCGCGTCGGGTCGGCAGGGCACGTCCGCGCGCCTGGAGTCGCATGGAGTGGATGGTCCCACGAACGACGGCTTCCTTCACCGGTGCTGCGAGCCGACCGCGCACGGCCCACCTCGACGGGGTGTCGTCGCGTGCCGACAACTGCACGACGCCGCGATCGCGGCCGAGAGAGATGCAGGTCGTGACGAAACCGAGGGAGAGCGGTGCCGGCTCGCGTCCCTGCAGCAGTTGCCACACCGTGTCGGCGCCGTGGGTGCCGAGCGGCATCGCGGCCTGGCAGCTCATGCGCAGGTGGTCGTTGCCGTCCACCACCACGGCGTCGCCCACGCCGACGATCGGCATGCTGTCGCCCACGCCGACGATCGGCGTGCCGTCGACCGCCTGCAGGGTGTCGCGCACCCGGAGACGACCGTCGTCGTCGACCCGCAGGCCGCTGCGACGAGCCAGATCGGGCACGGAGAAACCGGCCGTGCGGACCACGAGGGTCGCGGGGATCTCGGAGCCGTCGTCGAGGACGACCGAGCCGTCGTCGATGCGGGCGACCTGCGTTCCCGACCGGACCTGAACGCCCAGTTCGTCGAGCCGGTGGAGGATGTAACGCTGCGTGTTCGCAGGAAGGGCCGCTCCCGGATCGCCGACGAGGACGAGGGTGCGCCGCGGATACGACTGTGCGAGTTCGGTGACGGTCTCGAGGCCGGTGAGCCCACCGCCGATCACGACGACGGAGGCGTGATCGTCCGCCTCGAGGAGAGCGTCGTGCAGGGCCGTGGCGGAGTCGAGGTCGGCGACGGAGAACGCCTTCTCCGCACCGGGGATCGCACCGGAGCCCGAGGTGCTGCCGACGGCGTAGATCACCGCGTCGCACGGCAGGACCGTCCCGTCGGCGAGGGACACCGCGTGCGGTTCGATCCGTACGGCCGAACCGACGTGCAGCGTCGCCCGCGGGTGCAAGAGATCGGACAGTTCGTGTGTGGCGGTTCCGGATCCGGCCGCCACCTGGTGGAGCCGGACGCGTTCGACGAAGACCGGTCGCGGGTTCACGACGGTGACCGCCACCTCAGGGTGTTCGGCGAGCAGACGGTTCGCGGCCATCACGCCGGCGTATCCCGCCCCTACGACCACCACATGGAATTGCGTCGTCATCGCTCTGTTCCCATCGCTGTCGGAAGTGGTGTCACCGATAGGACACCGCTCGTCGCGGGGATGTGACACGGCGCCGCCGCGAATTCCTGTGATGCCCGTCTCCTGCTGTCGGGCTCGTCGACGATCGATCCGGTCAGCGACCGACCGTGCGGGATTCCGGTGTCAGCGAGGCGGTCTCGGCCGCATCGCGACCGGCGTGGAAGCCGTCGGCGTCGACGCCGCGACTACGCGAGTCGCGGGTGACGGGGAACAGCCGCCGGAACTCGGTGTCGACGGCATCGGACCGCCTGGCGAGGATGGGCGCGAGTTTCGTGATGGGCATCTGCGCGTCGGCGGCGGCGTGGGCGGTGGCCCGGACATCCGCCTCGCGGAGACGTTCGCCGATCCGGTGCGCGTAGCCGGTGAGGAAGGCGCGGCGGAAGGAGGTCGCGGACGACCCGCGCCGCCCCGCAGTTCCGGCCGCCTGCACGGCCCGCCCGGCCTGCACGAGCAGCGAGGTGTACAGCATCTCGGCCTGCTGCAGGTCGGTGGCGGTGCCGACGATCGTCGCGATCTGCACCCGGGTGAACCACACCGTGCGCACGCGGTTCGCGTCGCCGATGGCGGTGAGGAGCAGGACCTTCTCGCGGATGTACGGGCTGTCGAGGTGGATGCGCCGGCCGACGACCGGGTCGGTGCCGGAGTCGGGCCCGGCCAGCAGCGCCGCACCCACCGCATGGCGCGAGACGAGTTCCTGCGCCTTCGCGGTGAGCGCTTCGGCCTCGTCGGGGAAGTCGGTGGACTCGGCCTTCGACAACAGTGCCCGGATGCGTTCGAGGATCCGGGTGTCGGGCGGGGTGGGCACGGACGGGTCGCCGGACCGGACGGACGGCCACCGCGACGGCGGGGGTGTGAGGATCGCGAAGGACGGCAGGTACTTCCAGGTGAAGGCGAGCCCTTCGATCTCGAAGCGGGTGACGTCGGGGCACGCGCGGAACAGACCGTCGGCCAGGGTCGGTGCCCCGGCTGCGTGGGCGGGACGCGGATGCCGGCGGGCGATCTCGTCGAGTTGCCGCACCCACTCGACGGGGGCGCGTTCGGCTGCGCGCCGGATCTGCGCGTCGAACAGCATCGTGGCCGCCGTCAGTGCGACATCGGAGGGACCACCCGAGCGGGCCGTCACGTGGAGCACGTCGGCGGGCTGCCATCCCCGCTCGTAGGCACCGCCCAGCTCGGCGAGCAGGGAGTGCTCGTTCAGACCACCGGATCGAACATGTGTTCTATCACTGCGCATGCGCCGCAGTGTGGCGCACGGTACCGACAGGTTTGCGCGGCGACGGAGAACACGCAGGTGAAAGGCTCTCCGTCGCCGGACCGGACGCTCAGTCCTCGTCGACGTAGCGCGGGAACACCGGTGCCGGGGCGGGCAGGGCGGTGCCCGGAGCCAGGCGGGTCGCGACGGCGTCGAACTGCCGTGCCTCGGGTGCCTGACCGAGGAGATCGAGGATGTTCGCGGCAGCATCGGGCATCACCGGCTGGACGAGCAGACCCACGATCCGCACGACCTCGAGCGTGACGTACAGGACCGTCGCCATCCGCTCGGGATCGGTCTTGCGCAGCACCCACGGCTGCTGCGCCGAGAAGTAGCGGTTGGTCTCGCCGAGCACGTGCCAGATCGCTTCGAGACCGAGGTGCAGGGCCTGGGCGTCGAACTCGGCGCGCACCTTCGCGAGCAGCGCGTCGGCCTGGGCGAGCATCGCCTCGTCGTCGGCGGTGAACTCGCCCGGCGTGGGCACGGTGCCCTCGAGATTCTTCGCGACCATCGTCAGGGAGCGCTGCGCGAGGTTGCCGAGGTCGTTGGCGAGATCGGCGTTGATGCGGGTGACGATCGCCTCGTGGCTGTAGCTGCCGTCCTGGCCGTAGGAGATCTCGCGGAGCAGGAAGAAGCGCAGCTGGTCGAGGCCGTACCGGTCGACCATCTCGAGCGGGTCGACGACGTTGCCGACCGACTTCGACATCTTCTCGCCCTTGTTGAACAGGAAGCCGTGGACGAAGACCCGCTTCGGCAGTTCGAGCCCCGCCGACATGAGGAAGGCCGGCCAGTAGACGGTGTGGAACCGCGTGATGTCCTTGCCGATGATGTGCAGGTCGGCGGGCCAGTAGCGGCGGTAGGACTCCGACCCGGTGTCGGGGAAACCGGCGCCGGTGAGGTAGTTGGTCAGCGCGTCGACCCACACGTACATGACGTGATCGGGGTGATCGGGGACCGGCACACCCCAGTCGAAGGTGGTGCGGGAGATCGACAGGTCCTTCAGGCCGCCGGAGACGAAGCTGACGATCTCGTTGCGACGGGTGGCCGGGGCGATGAAGTCGGGCTGCTTCTCGTAGAGCTCGAGCAGCTTGTCCTGATAGGCCGACAGCCGGAAGAAGTAGGTGGACTCCTCGGTCCACTCCACGGGGGTGCCGGTGTCGGTGGAGATCCGCGAGCCGTCCTCGAGCAGCGTGGTCTCGCCGTCGGTGTAGAACGCCTCGTCGCGGACCGAGTACCACCCCGCGTAGGTGTCGAGGTAGATGTCGCCCGAGTCGACCATGCGCTGCCAGATCGCCTTGCTCGCCTCGAGGTGATCGGCGTCCGTGGTGCGGATGAACCGGTCGTACGAGATGTTCAGCCGCTTGTCCATGGCCTCGAACACGTCCGAGTTGCGGGACGCGAGTTCGGTGACCGGGATCCCTTCCTTCGCGGCGGTCTGCTGCATCTTCAGACCGTGCTCGTCGGTGCCGGTCAGGAAGCGCACGTCGAAGCCGTCGAGACGCTTGAACCGCGCGATCGCATCGGTCGAGATGTACTCGTAGGCGTGCCCGATGTGCGGGGCGCCGTTCGGGTACGCGATCGCGGTCGTGACGTAGAACGGCGGGCGGGTGGTCTCGCCGGCAGCCGGGCGGGAGGAATCAGGCGCAGTCATGGTGGCCAGTAGTTTATAGGGCGTGAGCGCAGCCCGTCCCGCCCCCGAAGCCCCGCAGCCGTTGAGCCCCCTCGTCGACGCCCACACGCACCTCGACGCGTGCGGTGCCGAGGATGCCGCGACGACCTCCGCGATCGTCGATCGTGCCGCCGCGGTGGGGGTCGGACGCATCGTCACCGTCGCCGACGATCTCGAGGCGGCGCGTTTCGCCGTGCGGGCCGCGCACTGGGACGACCGCGTCCACGCGGCCGTCGCCATTCATCCCACCCGCGCGAACAGTCTCGACGACGCCACCCGCGCCGAGATCGAGAAGCTCGCCGCCGACCCGCGTTGCGTCGCGGTGGGGGAGACCGGCCTCGACCTCTACTGGCCCGGCAAGCTCGACGGGTGCGCCGAACCGGCCGAGCAGGAAGAGGGCTTCCGCTGGCACATCGACCTCGCGAAGCGACTCGGCAAGCCGCTGATGATCCACAACCGCGAGGCCGACGCCGACCTGCTGCGTGTCCTGCACGACGAGGGCGCACCCGAGAAGGTGATCTTCCACTGCTTCTCGTCGGATGCCGACATGGCCCGCCGCTGCGTCGACGCCGGATACCTGCTGAGCTTCTCGGGCACCGTGAGTTTCAAGAACGCGAAGGCCCTGCGCGAAGCGGCGCCGCTCGTGCCCCGTGAGCTGGTGCTGGTGGAGACCGACGCGCCGTTCCTGACCCCGCATCCCTTCCGGGGCGCGCCGAACGAGTCGTACTGCCTGCCGTACACCGTGCGCGCGCTCGCCGAGGTACGGGGCGAGGACGCCGACGAACTGGCCGCGGCCACCACCGCGAACGCCGAGCGGGTGTACGGACTTTCGTAAAGGGCACGCGCGTCCCCACTCCCGTCGTGAGAATACGGGCATGCGCTCCTTCGTCTACAACTCTCATCCGGTACGTGTGATCTTCGGCCCCGGTACCGCCTCGCGGGTCGCGGACGAAGTACGTCGACTCGGTCGTTCCCGCGTCCTGCTGCTCGCCGGCGAGCACGTGCGGCACCAGGCGGAGCTGGTCGAGAAGTATCTCGGTGATCTGCAGGTCGCGCGTTTCGACGGCGCGGTGATGCACACGCCGGTCGAGGTGACCGAACGGGTGCTCGGCCGGGTCACCGAGCACGACGTCGATGCGGTCGTCGCGGTCGGTGGCGGCTCGACCACCGGACTGGCCAAGGCACTGGCCCGCCGCACGGGGATCGATCAGGTGATCCTGCCGACGACCTACGCCGGGTCGGAGGTGACGCCCGTTCTCGGGGAGACCGCCGACGGGGTGAAGACCACACGTTCGTCGCCCGACATCCTTCCCGAGACCGTGATCTACGACGTCGAGTTCACCACCTCGATGCCCATTCCGTTGGCGGTGACCAGCGCGATCAACGCGATGGCCCACGCGGTCGAGGCCCTCTACTCCGAACAGGCCAATCCGATCGTCGACGCCCTCGCGCTCGAGGCCGTGGCCGCGATCGCCCGGGGTATCCCGGCGCTCGGTGCGGATTCGGCCGATCCCGAGGGGCGTTCGGATCTGTTGCTCGCGGCGTGGCTCTCCGGAACCTGTCTCGCCTCGGCGGGAATGGGGCTGCACCACAAGCTCTGTCACGTGCTGGGCGGCTCGTTCGACCTGCCGCACGCTGCCACGCACACCGTCGTGCTGCCCCACGCGCTCGCCTACAACGAACCGTCGGTACCGCACGTCATGGCGCGGGTCGCGCAGGCGCTCGGCACGGATTCGGCATCCGCGGGCGTCTACGACCTCGTGGCGGCGGCCGGTGGGCCGACGAGTCTCGAGGAACTGGGGTTGCGGCAATCCGACCTGGACGAGGCGGCACGACTGGTGACGGCGAAGCCGTATCCGAATCCCCGGGAGGTCACGGAGGTGGGCGTGCGGCGGTTGCTGGGGGAGGCATTCGCCGGTACCCGACCGGAACCGGCTCCGACGGCTGGTTGAAGCTACAACTACGGGTTGCTATCTTAGTTGTCGCTTCAACTAAGTGGGGCTCTCCGGCCTCCGACCCGAAAGGCTCGACATGAAGACCCCTCTCGTCCGCGACTTCGGCATCCTCGTCGCCCGACTCGTACTCGGCGTCATCTTCCTCGCGCACGGACTGCAGAAGTTCGACTCGTGGGGATACGAAGGCACCAAGGCCGGCTTCGAAGGAATGGGCGTGCCCGCCCCGGCCGTCTCGGCGTTCGTCGCCACCTGGATCGAGATCCTCGGCGGTCTCGCGCTCATCCTCGGTGTGCTCGTCCCCGTCTTCGGCGTCCTGCTGTTCCTGCTCATGCTCGGCGCGTTCTTCATCGTGCACGTGGAGAACGGAATCTACGTCGGCGACGGCGGTTTCGAGCTCGTCGCCGCACTCGGCGCAGGAGCTCTCCTGCTCGCGGCGGTCGGTGCGGGAGCGTTCGGCGTCGATCGATTCCTCGCGCGGAAGGTTCCGCTTCTGCGCACGGCCTGACCTGCGGGTCCGAGGCGCTGTGGACGATTTCTCCCGATCGTCCGCAGCGCCTTTTCCGTCCGATGACGCGCGCTTTTCGCATATGTCTTGTTATTCTCCTGCACGACATATGCGTTCACGGATCTCTCCGACAGGATCGATATGGCCGTGCAGCAAGCTGTTCCGCGTCGCGACACCACGTGGAATGTCAATCGACGGACCTTCCTCGTGGGCGCGGGCGCGCTCCTCGCTGCCGGCCTCGTGGGCGCCGGAACGTCTGCGGCACAGCCCCGGACGCCGCAGCGTCCCAACATCCTCATCATCATGACCGACCAGGAGCGTCAGCCGATGCACTGGCCGGCCGACTGGGCGCGCAACAATCTGCCCAACCGGCAGCGCCTGGCCGACACCGGGCTGACCTTCACACGGTCGTTCTGCAACGCCGCGATGTGCTCGCCCAGTCGCAGCACGTTCTTCACCGGGCTCTATCCCGCCCAGCACGGGGTGGTGAGCACCCTCACCGAGGGCGGCACGCTCTCGCCCACCGAACCTGTGCTGCCGGTGGACGGCCAGAACATGGCGAAGATGCTGCTCTCCGCCGGATACGACGTCCACTACCGCGGCAAATGGCACATGAGCAAGGGGGCCGACGGCGGTGACCCGTCGCCCGACGACATCGCGCGGTACGGCTTCGCAGGGTGGGAGCCACCGGAGGCCGGGCAGGACACCGCACCCGAGAACTTCGGCGGTGGCTGCGCCGACCGCGACGGCAAGATCGCCTCCGACGCCGCCGAGTTCCTGCGGTCGCGCAGCGCCACCGACGACAGGCCGTTCGCGCTCATCGTGTCGTTCGCCAACCCCCACGACATCCTCTCGTACCCGAAGACCTGGGATCAGGTCGACGGCGACTGCAACAACTACGGTGCCTTCGCGCCCGAGGCCTTCGAGCAGGGAATCGACCTGCCGCCCACCATCGACGAGGACCTGCTCCGCAACTTCAAGCCCACCGCCCAGGCCGAGCTGCTCCTGCTGCTCGCCGGGGCGCTCGGTCCGCTCGTCGGTCCCGAGGCGGCACGGCAGTACGTCAACCTGTACGCCTACATGCACAAGGTCGTCGACCAGCACATCGGAACCGTTCTCGATGCGCTGGAATCGGTTTCGGGCATGCGCGAACGCACCGTCGTCTTCCGGGTGGCCGACCACGGCGAGATGGGCCTGTCGCACGGCGGACTCCGCCAGAAGGCCTTCAACGCCTACGAAGAAACGCTCAATGTTCCTCTCGTGGTGAGTAATCCGGTGATGTTCCCGGGGCCGGTCTCCACCGACGCGCTCGCGTCGCTGATCGACGTCATGCCCACCCTCGCGACGATGGCCGCCGTGCCCGACCGTTCGGCGTGGACGTTCAAGGGCGTCGACCTCACGCCCGTCATCGAGGGTGCGTCGTCCGGTGGCACGCCACCACAGGTGCAGGACACCGTCCTGTTCACCTTCGACGACGAGAACGCCGCCGCGGCCAACGGGCAGACGACGGTGAAGCAGCCCAACCACATTCGCGCCGTCCGGCAGGACAGGTGGAAGTACGCGATGTACTTCGATCCCTCGGGTCGCGCGCTGCCGCAGTTCGAACTCTACGACCTGCACGACGATCCGCTCGAGACGCGCAACCGCGCGAACCCGCTCGACCTCGCGAACTTCGACCCGGTGCAGGTCGCGACCATGCACGCCGTCCTGATGGACGTGATGGCCCGCACGGGCACCACCCCGGCCGTGCCGATTCCTCGGTACCCCGTACCGAGCGGATCCGCCGATCTCCCGATCCCCAGCGGATCGGCCGGACGCTGACGAACCCGATCACCGGCAGCCGCGACCACCGGTAAGCGGCCCGGAAACCGCTGTGCCCGCGAAGCCGGCCGCTCCATCGGAGGCTGTGGGCATCGGCACCTCGAACGCCCCCGCATGGGGCAGAGCACAGATGCGCGGGATGTTCGGTCACCTCACCGAGCCCGTGTCCGCGGTGCCCGAATCGAGAGGAATTCCTTTTTCCGAGTATCGATCGAAAATGGCAATTTCGGACACTCGGAAATGATCGAGGTAATACCGATCCGATATCTGTGACGTGCGTCGTGATCTGACAGAAATCATCATCTGTGCAGCTAGAGGCGATGAAGTTGCGATAACAATTCCGTCTCGTTACCGTGCTGTGATCACAGTTGTCGTCCGTCTGGAAAGAATCGTGTCACCTTTCACCAAGATCAATCGCGTCAAGTCGCCGGTGTTCTACTCGGTGGTCGCCGCCGTCTTCGTCACCCTCGGTGCCGGTGGTGCCACTGCTGTGGTTCAGCACAAGGACGTCGTCCTCGACGTCGACGGTGAGCAGCGTGCCTTCGGCACGATGAACTCCAACGTCGGCGACATCCTGGCCGCCGCCGGCTACACCGTCGACGAGAACGACGTCGTGGCCCCGGCCGTGGACTCGTCCGTCTCCGACGGCGACACCATCGTCCTGCGACAGGCCCGCGAGCTGCGTCTGACCGTCGACGGTGAGGAGCGCTCGGTGTGGACCACCGCGCTGACCGTCGACGAGGCACTCGACCAGTTCCGCCTCTCCGACGACGCCTACGTCTCCGCTTCGCGTTCGCACCGTCTTCCGCTCGACGGCGCCGATCTCGAGGTCGTCAACCCCAAGACCGTGCGCTTCGCCGACAACGGCGCGCCCGCCGCCGAGGTACGCGTCGCAGCGCCGACGGTCGCCGAGTTCCTGGAGTCCCAGGGCGCCAGGCTCGAGCAGGCCGACAGCGTCACCCCTGCCCTCGGCGCGGAGCTCGAGGAGGGCATGGAGGTCGTGGTCACCCGCGACCGGACCGAGTCGCGGACCGAGAACCTGCCGATCGCCCCGCCGGAGAACCGCGTGGACGATCCGAACATGCTCGAGGGCGAGACCGCCGTGAACGACCCGGGTGCTCCGGGCGAGCGGTTGGTGACCTTCGACGTCCACACCGTCAACGGTGTCGAGGTCGGACGCACCGAGACCGCCTCGAAGGTCCTCGCCGAGCCGCGGCCCGTCGTGGTCCGCGTCGGCACCAAGCCGAAGCCCGCTGTGCCGGCCTCGGGCCGCGCATCGACCTGGGACTCCATCGCCCAGTGCGAGGCGACCGGCAACTGGGCCATCAACACCGGCAACGGTTTCTACGGCGGCCTGCAGTTCACGCAGCAGACGTGGGCCGGCTTCGGCGGCACCCAGTACGCGCCGCGCGCCGATCTCGCGACGCGCGAGCAGCAGATCGCCGTCGCGGAGAAGGTCCAGGCGGCCCAGGGCTGGGGCGCATGGCCGGCCTGCACCAGCAAGCTCGGTCTGCGCTGACCGGCACGGGTGTGCACGGTGTGACCTGCTTCCGAGTGCGCTAGGTTCACCACGTGTCAGCAGACGATCCCGAAACCACTCCGAGGGCCACCCCGGCTTCTCCGCGCGGCCTCGCCGCGCTGCTCGGACCCGCCGAGGTCCGCGCACTCGCGGAGGAGTTCGGGGTGCGCCCGACGAAGCAGCTCGGCCAGAACTTCGTGCACGACGCGAACACGGTGCGCCGCATCGTCAACGTCGCCGGGGTCGGCCCCGAGGATGTCGTGCTCGAGGTCGGGCCCGGCCTGGGCTCGCTCACCCTCGCTCTGCTCGACGTCGTCGACCGCGTGGTCGCGGTCGAGCTCGATCCCGTTCTCGCGCAGCGTATTCCCGCGACCGTGCAGGAGCGGGCCTCGCAGCTCGCCGACCGGTTCGACGTCGTGCACATGGACGCGATGAAGGTGCTGCCGAAGGACCTTCCCGTCACGCCCACCGCGCTCGTTGCGAACCTGCCCTACAACGTCGCGGTGCCGGTGCTGCTGCACCTGTTCTCCGAATTCCCTACTCTGCGAACTGCTCTCGTGATGGTGCAGGCCGAGGTCGCCGACCGGCTCGCAGCCGAACCGGGCGGAAAGATCTACGGCGTGCCCAGCGTGAAGGCGCGGTTCTTCGGCGACGTCCGCAGGGCCGGCGCCGTCGGGCGTGCGGTCTTCTGGCCCGTTCCCCAGGTGGAATCGGGCCTCGTGCGCATCGACCGTTACGCAGAGCCGCCGTGGCCCACCGACGCGCAGACGCGCGCCCGGGTCTTCGCCGTCGTCGACGCGGCCTTCGCCCAACGGCGAAAGACGTTGCGCGCAGCGCTGAGTGGATGGGCGGGCTCGCCCGCAGAGGCCGAGAGGCGCCTGCTCGCGGCCGGTATCGAGCCGTCGACCCGCGGGGAGAAGCTCGACGCCGCAGCCTTCGTGCGACTCGCAGGAGTGGAGTGATCCCGGTCACTCTTCCTGGTGGTCCGTTGCGATGTGTGGTTAAGTTGTCCTCGGTCGTTAGGTAGTGTGTTCGTGGTTTACCCCTCGCACATTTCTGGTTGCGAGCGGAGGCGATAGCCACGATGGAATCGTTTCAGCCGTGTAGTGACAGACCCGGGAGCCGAAACCGACTCCCGACGAGACAGAACGTCTATATCCGTTCTGCCTGCAAGTGAAGGACAGCAACATGGCTGAAGGTACTGTGAAGTGGTTCAACGGCGAAAAGGGCTTCGGCTTCATCGCTCCCTCGGACGGCTCCGCTGACGTCTTCGTGCACTTCTCCGAGATCCAGGGCCGCGGCTTCCGCACCCTCGAGGAGAACCAGCGCGTGAGCTTCGAGATCGGCCAGGGCCAGAAGGGCCCGCAGGCCACCGGCGTGAACGTCATCGGCTGATACCGATACTCTCCGAATCCGGGCCGGCACCTCAGGGTGCCGGCCCGGATTCGTTGTATCCGGTCAGCCGATCATCGCCCCGTAGCCAGTGATGCCGAGGCCGGACGAGCCGGTCGACGACCCCGCGGAGTCGGCCGAACCGGTGGCCACTCCGGCCGAGCCGGTAGGCGGATTGACGCAGTCCACGAGATTCAGCGAGCGCAGGACCAGGTCGCCGAGCGAGCAGACGCGCGGCGGGGCCGGTTCGGCCGAGGCGACGCCGGCGGTTCCCAGCGTGGCCGCCGCAGCGACGACGCAGACGGCGACCGCAGTGCGTACGGATCGAGTCACATTTCCTCCAGAGTGTTCACGAGTCGCCCGATCGTAGAGCGTGGCCGCGGCGGTCGGGAAGCATCCGTATCCCGAGTAAGCTCTGTACTCGTGCTTTCCGTCGTGCCGACCCCCGTGACAGTGCGGGTCCCGTCCAAGGTCAACCTGCATCTCGCGGTGGGCGACCTCCGTCCCGACGGCTACCACGACCTGCACACCGTCTTCCAGGCCCTGTCCCTGTACGACGAGGTGTCGGTGGTCCCCGCCGACACCCTGAGCGTGGCGGTGCGCGGCACGGGCGCCGAGGTGGTGCCCACCGATTCGACGAACCTGGCGTGGCGCGCCGCCGAGATGATGGCGGAGCGGGCCGCGCGCACCCCCGACGTGGCGATCACGATCGACAAGGGCATCCCCGTCGCCGGCGGAATGGCCGGTGGCAGTGCCGACGCGGCCGCGACGCTGGTCGCGCTCGACGCGCTGTGGGGGATCGGGGCACCCCGGGAGGACCTCGCGGATCTCGCCGCCCGCCTCGGCAGCGACGTGCCGTTCTGCCTCCACGGCGGAACGGCGATCGGAACCGGACGGGGCGAGCGCCTCGTCCCCGTCCTCACCCGCGGCACCTTCCACTGGGTGCTGGCCCTCGCGAAGGGCGGCCTGTCCACACCGGTCGTCTTCCGCGAACTCGACCGGTTGCGCGCCGAGGGGGAACCTCAGCGCGTCGGCAGCGCCGATGCCGTGCTCTCCGCGCTCGGCTCCGGCGACGCCCACCAGCTCGCGCCCCTGCTCGGCAACGACCTGCAGGCCGCGGCCCTGTCGCTCGACCCCATGCTGCGACGCACGCTCCGCGCGGGTGTCGAGGCCGGTGCTCTGGCGGGCATCGTCTCCGGTTCGGGCCCCACCTGCGCGTTCCTCGTCGAGGACCAGCACGCCGCGGTCACCGTGAGTGCCGAACTCGCCGGTGCCGGTGTGTGCCGTACGGTGCGGGTCGCCTCCGGTCCGGTGCCCGGCGCCCGTGTCGTCGGCGACGCCGATCCCGCACACCCCTGATCCTGTAGTACATCCCCGCAATCCTCGGAAGGCGTTGCTCCACGTGGCGAATCTGATCAACCTCGAACAGGTCTCGAAGTCGTTCGGCATCAAGCCGTTGCTCGACTCGGTGTCCCTCGGCGTGAACGAGGGGGAGCGGATCGGTGTCGTCGGCCTCAACGGCGGCGGCAAGACGACGATGCTCGAGGTGCTCGCCGGCATCGAGGAGCCCGATTCGGGCCGGGTGAGCCGCGTGAACGGTCTGCGCATGGCCGTCGTGACTCAGCGCGGCGGTCTGCAGGAGGGCTCGACCGTCGGCGAGGTCGTCCTCGGGCCGCTCGGCGTGGCCGAGCACGAGTGGGCGGGCGACGCACGCATCCGCTCGGTGCTCACCGGCATCGGCATCGACAATCTCGGCCTCGACGCGGTCGTCGACGGCCTGTCCGGCGGCGAGCGTCGCCGGGTCGCCCTCGCCGCAGCCCTCGTGCAGGATCTCGACCTGCTCGTCCTCGACGAGCCCACCAACCACCTCGACGTCGAAGGCGTGCAGTGGCTCGCCGAGCACCTGCTGTCGCGGCGCAGCGCGCTCGTCGTCGTCACCCACGACCGCTGGTTCCTCGACACCGTCGCGACCCGCACCTGGGAGGTCGTGAACGGGCAGGTCGAGAGCTACGAGGGCGGCTACAACGACTGGATCTTCGCGCGCGCCGAGCGTGCCCGCCAGGCCGACGCGATGGAGGAGCGCCGCCGTAATCTCGCGCGCAAGGAACTCGCGTGGCTGCGTCGCGGTGCCCCGGCCCGCACGTCCAAGCCGAAGTACCGCATCGAGGCCGCCGAAGCGCTGATCGCGAACGTGCCGCCGCCGCGCGACTCGGTGGCGCTGGCGTCGTTCGCCAAGCGTCGCCTGGGCCGCGTCGTCATCGAACTCGAGGACGCCACGCTCACCACTCCGGAGGGCCGCGAACTGGTCCGCGACCTCACCTGGCGTCTCGGCCCGGGTGAGCGGATCGGTCTCGTCGGCGTCAACGGCTCGGGCAAGACGACCCTGCTGCGCACGCTCGCGGGCGAACTCGAACCGGCGCAGGGACGTCGCATCCAGGGTCAGACCGTCGAGATCGGCTGGCTGCGTCAGGAACTCGACGATCTGCCCACCGACATGCGGGTGCTCGAGGCCGTCAAGGAGGTGGCCGAGCGGATCACGCTGGGCGACAAGGAGATCTCCGCCGGTCAGCTCGCCGAACGCCTGGGCTTCACCCCGGCCCGGCAGCGCACCCCGGTCGGCGACCTGTCCGGTGGTGAGCGTCGCCGCCTGCAGCTCACGCGCGTGCTCATGGCCGAACCGAACGTGCTGCTCCTCGACGAGCCCACCAACGACCTCGACATCGACACCCTCCAGCAGCTCGAGGACCTGCTCGACGGCTGGGCCGGAACCCTCGTGGTCATCAGCCACGACCGGTATCTCGTCGAACGCATCTGTGATTCGACATGGGCCCTGTTCGGTGACGGCCGGCTCACGAACCTTCCCGGTGGTATCGAGGAGTACCTGCGCCGGCGCGCGGCCATGGGCGACGGCGACGTGCCGTCGGTGGCGTCGACCGTCTCGAAGACCGGCGACGCCGCGGAGCAGCCGAAGAAGCGCGACGGTGCCGCCGAACGTGCCGCGCGCAAGGAACTGTCACGCCTCGAGCGTCTCGTCGCGAAGCTGACCGAGAAGGAGGAGAAGCTGCACCACGACCTCGCGGAGGCGGCGACCGATCCCGACCGGCTGCAGAAGCTCGACGCGCAGTTGCGCGAGGTGGTCGCGGAGAAGGAAGCGGCCGAGGAGCAGTGGATGGAGCTCGCCGAAGATCTCGACTGAATCCTCTTGACCTCGAGTCGGCTCGAGGTCGCAGGATGGGCGTCGTCAGAAGGAACGCCCATCAGGAGGATTCATGTCCGTCACCGAAACATCCGGTACCTCTACGCATCTCCCGCAGTCCCGGCTCGCGCGTTCCGCGGTGGTGATTGCCGCGTCCGTCGTGACCGCACTGGTGGTCAACCTCGTGCTGTGGGCCGCCGGGCTCGTCGCGGGAGGCTCGTTCGAACACACCGACGCCGGTGAGGTGGTGAGCGCGGCGCCCGGTGGCGTGGTGCTCATGTCCGTCGTCCCGCTCACCGTCGGTCTCGCCGTCGCCGCCCTGCTCACCCTGTGGTGGAACGGTTTCGCGCGGATCGCGCAGGTCGTCGGGGCGCTGCTGCCGCTGGCGACGATCCAGGGCACGATCTCCGCGGACTTCGACACGCCGAGCACCGTCGCGCTGACGCTGATGCACGTCGTGATCGCCGTGGTGGTCGTCGTCGCCCTGGAGATGCTCCGTGCGCGTGACTGAAACGAGTAGGGGGAGGAAATGTGCGCTTCCGCAAGGAAAGTCGCACATTTCCTCCCCCGAGTTCGGGCGGAGACCTACAGGCCGAGCAGCTTGCTGATGATCTCGTTCATGATCTCGTTGGTGCCGCCACCGATGCCGAGGACGCGGGCGTCGCGGAAGTGGCGCTCGACCTCGCTCTCACGCATCAGGCCGATACCACCGGCGAGCTGAACCGCCTCCATGACGGCGTGGTCGCACACCTTGACGGCGTTGTTCTTCGCCATCGAGGTCTCGAGCAGCATGCCCTCGCCGTTGACCCACCGCTCGGCGACCGAACGGCAGAACGTCCTCGCCGCGGTGATCTCGGTGGCGAGCTCGGCGAGGCGGTGCCGCACGACCTGACGCTTGGACAGCGGGCGGCCCATCGTCTCACGGGATTTCACCCACTCGACGGTCAGGTCGAAGCAGCGCTGCGCGGTGGCGACGGCCTGGAAGGCCAGCGACAGGCGCTCACCCTGGAACTGCTGCGCGATCTGACCGAACGCCGAGTTCTCGGCGCCGATGAGGTTCGAGACCGGCACGCGCACGTCGTCGTAGAACAGCTCGGCGGTGTCCGAGCACAGCCAGCCCATCTTGTCGAGCTTGCGGGAGACCGTGAAACCCGGTGTGTCCGTGGGGACGACGACGAGCGAGATGCCGCCGGCGCCGGCGTCGCCCGTGCGCACCGCGGTGGTCACGAAGTCGGCGCGCGTACCCGAGGTGATGTAGAGCTTCGCACCGTTGATGACGTACTCGTCGCCGTCACGACGCGCGGTCGTGCGGATGTTCGCGACGTCGGAGCCGCCGCTGGGCTCGGAGATCGCGAGCGAACCGATGGCGCGACCCTCGAGCGCGGGACGTGCGAACCGCTCGATCAGGTCGGTGTTGCCCGACGAGACGATGTGCGGGGTCGCGATGCCGTGGCTGAACAGCGCCGAGATCAGGCCCGACGAACCACCGGCGAGGATGATCTCCTCGAGGATCGCGAGCATGTCGAGGGCGGTGCCGCCCGAGCCGCCGTGCTCCTCGGCGACCGAGGCGCCGAGCAGGCCCGCGTCGGCGGCCTTGCGGTGCAGTTCGCGCGGGATCTCGCCGGCACGTTCCCACTCGTCGAGGTGGGGGACGATCTCCTTGCGGGTGAAGTCCGCGGCGAGCTGACGGAGTGCCTTCTGCTCGTCGGTGTCCCAGCGGATCACTTCGGTGGTGGTCATGCCTATTCGCCCTTCCAGACGGGTTCGCGCTTCTGCATGAAGGCCATGACGCCTTCGAGGGTGTCGGCGCTGGTGGTGAGACGTGCGAGGGCCTTGTCGGTCAGCTCCCAGGGCAGGTCCTCGGCGGGGACGTTGCCGTCGATGATGCCGCGGGCGACGGTCTTGCTGGCCTGCACGGCGAGCGGAGCGCCCTTCGCGACGTCGGCGGCGAGAGCGAGAGCGGTGTCGAGGACGTCGGCCTGCGGGACGACCCGGTTGACGAGGCCCCAGCGCAGGGCGTCGGCGGACGACATCGGCTTGCCCGCCAGGACGAGTTCCATCGCGACGGCGCGGGGGATGGCCTGGCCGATGCGGAAGACGCCGCCGGCACCGGCGATCAGGCCGCGGTGCACCTCGGGAAGGCCGAATTCGGCTGTCTCGGAGGCGACGACGAGATCGCTCGCGAGGGCGAGTTCGGTGCCACCTCCGAGCGCGGTGCCGTTGACCGCGGCGATGACGGGCTTGGAGATGTGGTGCTTGACGACACCGGCGAAGCCCCAGTGGGCGGTCTCGGGCGGGGTGACCCCGTCCGGTCCCTTGGTGCCGAGGGCCTTGAGGTCGGCGCCGCCGCAGAAGACGGCGTCGCCGGCACCGGTGAGCACCACGACGCGCACGTCGCGATCCTCTTCGGCGCGGTCCCAGGCCTCACCGAGTGCCTGGTGCACGTCGGCGTTGATGCTGTTGGCCGCCTTGGGACGGTTGATGGTGACGAGCAGGACGTGCTCGCGCTTCTCGACGAGAACGACGGGTTCGCTCACGACTGGGACTCCTCGGGGGACAGGTGCTCGATGCGGGTGACGGTGAGATTGCCACCGTTGTCGGTGACGTGGACGGTCTCGCCGACGATGTCGGCTCCGGCGGCGAGGACCGCGGCGCCGGCGGCGTCGGTCTGGCCGGAGACACGCCGGCCGTCGGGGGTGAGACCGATGAGGAAGCCGATCGACGGGTTGCCGTCGCGACCGAATTCGGCTGTGGCGGTGACGATCTGGACCTCACCGCTGTAGTCGGTGGCGGCCTCGGGTGCCGACGGCTCGAGCAGCACGTGGTCGGGGTCGCCGACGTAGCCGTCGGTGTGCGGGGCGCAGCCGAGGACCACGACGTGCTGGTAGGTCAGGTAGCCGCCGTTGCCGTGCACGAGGGCGAGCTCGCCGTCCTG
This sequence comes from Rhodococcus sp. S3, assembly GCF_058211795.1. Lineage (NCBI taxonomy): Bacteria > Bacillati > Actinomycetota > Actinomycetes > Mycobacteriales > Nocardiaceae > Rhodococcus > Rhodococcus sp. S3. Next base: position 1,118,426 of record NZ_CM177074.1, read on the forward strand.
ACGCAACCGCTTTGCCACCGACACCACCGAGTGCAGCGTGTAGCTGTTGAGCGGGCCGCCGAAGAAGGAGTGCCCGCCGGTCACCGACGGGACGGTGTCGCGGGGGAGACCGAGCTGCTCGATGAGCAGCTTCGGGACCACGGGGAAGCAGCTGTAGGCGTCGATGATGTCGAAGTCGCCGGGACGCAGGTCGGTCGCCGAGAGCGTGCGGCGCAGCGCGTCGTCGAGTGCGGCCGAGCGTCCGAAGTCGCCGCGGGCGAGCACGTCCGAGGGCTCGGTCGCGCCGGCACCGCCCCACACGTAGAGCAGGTGGTCGTCGGGGACGCCGAGTTCGCGGGCCACGGCGAGCGAGGTGACGACCACGGCCGCGGCCTGGTCGACGAACGGCATCGCGTTGACCAGCAGCGGGTACGGGTCGGTGACGAGGCGGTTCTTCCCGGCGATGGTGCGGATGTCGTCGGCGGTGCGGCGCTCGGGGTTCCACGACGCCGGGTTCTCGGCGGCGAACTCGGAGAAGGCGGCGTACAGCGTCGCCGACCAGTCGAGCGACTTCTCGCGCGAGTGTCCGAGATCGTGGCTGAGCCGGTTCTCGAACAGCGGGTAGACGCGCGTGGGGACGATCATGCCGGCGCGCTGCATCGCGGGGCTGCCGAGGTCCTCGTTGCTGATCGGCGCGGGGCCGCCCGGGGCGGTGGTCCATCCGAGCGTGACCGGATCCGTCCCGGCCTTGTAGGAGTTGGTCGCCGAGGCCTGCGCCTCGCCGCCGACGAGCAGCGCGACGGTGCTGGTGCCCGCGGCGATGTCGTGGCCGATGCGGTCGAGCAGGGCCGCCGGCCAGTGGCCGCCGATCGGCGTGGTCGACGTGTGCTCGGGTGTCGCGCCGAGACGTTCGGCGAGCAGGCCCGGCAGGTCGTCGTAGTTCCAGCTCGCGGTCCTGATCGCGTGGATGGTGTCGATCCGCGTGGCGAGATCGGCGCCGGAGTCGGCGATCGCGGCGAGGGTGGCCTCGTGGATGAGGTCGAGCGGTTCACGCGGGTCGGCGGGCGCACCGGCACGGCCGGAGCGCAGGTCGCCGACGCCGATCACGACGGGAACCCGGGTGGGGTCGGTCATGGCGTTCCTTCGGTCTGCTCGGGGGGAGGAGGACGCGGCCAGCTTAATACGGACTATTTCAGTCTGTAAATCGAGGAGTGGTCTGGCACACTTGCCCGACGTGACCGAAGTACCCGCACCGCGCCGCCGCGGGCGCCCCCGCGACGCCGACCTCGAGGACCGCGTCTTCGACGCCGTGCTCGAGGTGTATTCCGAGACGAGCTGGCGTGGCTTCACGATCGACGCGGTCGGGCGACGCGCGCGGGTGGGCCGCGCCGCCCTCTACCGCCGGTGGTCGAGCAAGGACGACCTGCTGGTCCAGGCCCTCGAAGCACGCAGTCCGCTGCCCGTGCCGATCGACACCGGCGCGCTCCGGTCCGATCTCGTCGAACTCGCCCGGCAACTGTTGCGCGGTTACCGGACCACCCCGGGCCTGGTGAGCCTGCGCGTCGCGCTCGATGCCCGCGCCAATCCCGAACTGCTCGCCCGGCTGATCCACACCCTCAACCGCAGCCGCGTGCTCGCGGCACGCACGATCGTGCACCGCGCCGTCGAGCGCGGTGAACTCCCCGCCGACACCTCGGCGACGCTGCTGCTCGAGATGGTCACCGGCACCGTGCTCAGTCACGCGCTGTTCGCGTTGGCGACCCCCGACCAGAGCGTCGACGACGACTACGCCGAACTCGTCGTCGACGCGACCATCCGCGCGCTGCGCCGTCCCGAGTCGTGACCGACACGCACTCCCGTGATCGAATCGCGATCGAATGCCGCCTGGTAACAGTGTGATTCCGGCCGTCTGCGCCGGTCGTCCGGGCTAGCCTGGAATGCGAATACTCGCAGGGGGGCGCCAATGGGAGGCCGACGATGGATGTGCAGGCGGTAGCGGAGATCACGCGGCTCAAATACCGTTATGCGCGAGCGCTCGACACGAAGGACTGGGACGAACTGGCGAACACCCTCACCCCCGACGCACACGCCGTCTACGGGGAGTATCTCGTTTTCGACTCACGCGACGCCTTCATAGGTTTCCTCGAGAACACGCTGGGAACGCGCTTGATCACGGAGCACGCGTGTTCCCATCCCGAGATCGACATCGCCGACGACGGCCGCACCGCCACCGGGGTGTGGTTGCTGTCCGACACCGTGATCATCCCCGAGGACGGGATGATGTTGCGCGGATCGGCCTACTACCACGATCGATACAGCCTGGGTGACGACGGATGCTGGCGGATCGGCCGCACCGGATATCAACGCGACTGGGAGACGGTCACATGCATGGGCGACTCGCCTTCGGTCCGGTTGACGACCAATCGATGGGCGCTGCTGCAGCAACCGAAAGCGTCCTGAGCGGGAACGACGAGATGGTCTCGGAGAGCTCCGCCGATTTTCCCCCTCCGGGAGGCTCCGGCGATTTTCCCCGCCCGGGGGCGCTGCCCTATCTGACGGTGCCGCGGGCCCACGAGGCGATCGAGTGGTACACCCGGGTGTTCGGGGCCTCGCTGACCGCCGAACCGGTCGTGATGGACGACGGTCGTGTCGGGCACGCCGAACTGCGGTTCCCCAGTGGAATGATCTATCTCGCAGACGAATTCCCTGAACTCGGACTCACCGCGCCGCAGGAGGGAGCGGTCTCGGTGAGCCTGATGCTCGAGGTCGCCGATACCGACACGGTGCTCACCCGCGCCCGTCTGGCCGGCGGTTCGGTCGAGAGGTGGATCAACGAGGCCCACGGTCATCGCAACGCCACCCTGCTCGATCCCTTCGGGCATCGCTGGATGCTCGTCGGCCCGTTGACCGGCAAGCTGCCGCCCCCTCGGGAATGAGCTCCCCGCTCGGTACCATGCGGCGATGAGCGAGATCGCGCGTCGCAGTGAGTTTCCCGATGTCCGTGGCTGGATCCGGGCCCTGCCCACCCTCACGGCGTCCGCCCCGCGGTTCGAACCGGCCGCGACGCCGCAGGAGACCTTCCTCCGGTGGCTCGCCGAGGCGGCCGAGGCCGGCGTCGCCGAGCCGCACGCCGCGACCCTGTCGACCGTCGACCCGTCCGGGACGCCCGACGCACGCATGCTGCTCATCAAGGACGTCACCGACGACGGCTGGTGGTTCTCCGGCGACGACCGTTCCCCGAAGGGCCGCCAGCTCGACGCGACACCGGCCGCCGCGCTCACCGTGTACTGGCGCGAACTCGGCCGTCAGGTCCGCGTGCGCGGCCCCGTCCTGGCCGGCCCGCCCGAGGTGTGTGCCCGCGACTTCCGGGAACGGTCGGTCTTCGCCCGTGCCGTCGCCTCCACGGGACACCAGAGCGAGGTCCTCACCGATCCCGCCGAGTACGACGACCTCGTGCGGGAACGCCTGACCGCGCTCGAACACGACCCGGACCTCGTCTCGCCGCACTGGACGGCGTGGTGCGTCGCCGCCGAGGCCGTGGAGTTCTGGCAGGCGGATCCCGGCCGGCGGCACCTGCGGTATCGCTACCGGCGTGCGGGGGACCGGTGGGTCACCGAGGAACTTCATCCGTGACGTGTCGCGTGAGAGGGATCCGTCCCCTGCGCCCGGTAGGCTCCCGCCCGTGAACGAGTCCTTCATCCGCACACGCGTCGCCAACGGAGTCGGCGAAGTGCAACTCGACCGTCCCGGTGCGCTCAACGCGCTCGACCGGTCGATGATCCGCGACGTCCGTTCGTCGCTTCTCGCCTGGCGCGACGACCCGGCCGTCACGGCCGTGCTCGTCACCAGCACGTCCGACCGCGCGTTCTGCGCCGGTGGCGACGTCAAGCCGGTGCGCGAGGTGGCTCTCGAGGGACGCTTCGACACCGTCCGGGAGTACTTCGCCGACGAGTATCGCCTCGACTAACTGGTCGCCACCTACCCGAAGCCCTACCTTGCGGTCCTCGACGGCGTCACGATGGGCGGTGGCCTCGGTATCTCGGTGCACGGCGCGGTGCGTGTGACCACCGAGAAGACCACGATGGCCATGCCCGAGACGGCCATCGGGTTCGTTCCCGACATCGGGTCGAGCCACTTCCTCCCGCGCCTGCGCGGCACCACCGCGCGGTGCGACGCGGTGGGGATGTACCTCGCACTCACCGGTGCCCGCATCGACGCCGGCGACGCGCTCGCCGTCGGCCTGGCCACGCACCATGTGCCCAGCGCCCGCATCGACGAGTTCGCCGACCGCATCCGCGCCGGGCAGTGGCGCGACGCCCTCGACGAGTTCGTCGAACCGGCCCCCGAATCCTCCCTGGCGCAGCGTTTCCCCGATATCGAGACGGTGTTCGGCGACGGCACGGTGCTCGACATGGTGGCCCGCCTCGACAGCCTCACCGACATCGACGCCGAGTGGGCGGAGCAGACCCGCACGGCCCTGCGGTCGTTGTCGCCGACGAGCGTGTGGGCCACGGCCGAACTCATGCGGCGCGGCGCCGAGAGCACCCTCGAGGAATGCTTCGCCCGCGAACTCGACGTCGCCGTGCGCGTCGCCGCGACGCCGGACTTCATCGAAGGTGTGCGCGCCGTGCTCGTCGACAAGACCCGCGACCCGCAGTGGTCGCCCGCGACGCTCGAGGACGTCGATCCGGCGGCGATCGCCGCACTGTTCGGCGACGGATAACCCGGGACCTGCCCGCCGCTACCGGGCGTGACGCTGCGGTACCTGCAGGTCGACGACGATGGGCTGCCCACCGAGGGTCGCGTGGATCTCGGGCTTCTCGAGGCCACCGGCGAGCAGGTACTCGCCGAGCAGGGTGAGCAGTTCGTCGTCATCTGCCATCGGGTCGCCGTGCGAGCCGATTCCGCGCGAGTCGCGGGAGGTCAGTTCGTTCTGCGCGAGTCGCGCGGCGATGCGCACCGACGCCACGCCCATCGAATTGCGCCGCGACGGGACCGGGCCCGGTGCGGTGATCGTGCCGAGGCTCTCGGTGGCCGTCGTGGTCGTCGTGGTGGTGGCGGGCCCGCTCGCGGAGCCGTTCGTGCCGGTGCTGCTCACCAGGGTCGTTCCTTCCTCGGAATTGCCGGCGCCCACCCCGCCGGCCGGGTCACCTTCGAGCACTGCGTCCCCCACGCTCGTGCGGTGTGTTCCGGGATCCGGCGTACTCGTCAGCGGGGTACTGCTCGGAAGAGGAGTGCTCGGCAACGGGTAGACGAAGGTGCCCGAGCGCTTCGCGCGTCCGGATCGCCTGCCGGTCTCCGCCGTCCCACCGGACGACATGTCCTCACCGGCCGTGGCCGGTACGTCGTCGTTCATCGACACAACTCCTGATTCCACCCGAATACGTCGGATCGACGAAAGGGAAAGTATCAGTAAAATCCGCTGGACGCACTACCCGTCCGGCGTCGTCGGGACGGTCAGTCGGTGGCCGCGACCAACGGTTCGAGAGTCAGCTCCGGCAGCTCCTTGAGGATGTACTGCAGCCGCCACTTGTCGCTGACGAGAGCGAGGAGCGCGCCGTCCGATCGGGTGAACACCTCGACACCGCGCTGGCGGTTCAGCTCGTCGGCCGAGGCCGCGTCGGTGCGACGCGCGAGCGAGTAGCCGAGATGCTCGATCTTCGGGTCGACGTTGTACTCGGCCTTCATCCGCGCCGCGACCACCTCGAACTGCATCGGACCGACGGCCGCCATCACCGGCGACGCGTCGCCGCGGACGTCGTTGCGGAGGATCTGCACCACGCCCTCGGAGTCGAGCTGGTCCACGGCCTTGCGGAACTGCTTGTACTTCGAGGCGCTCTCGGCCCGCAGGATCGCGAAGTGCTCGGGCGCGAACGACGGGATCGGCGGGAACTCCACCTTCCTGTCGACGTAGAGGGTGTGGCCCGGCGCCAGCGCGGTCGCGTTGACCAGGCCGACGACGTCGCCCGGATAGGCGTTCTCCACCGTGGAGCGTTCGCGACCGAAGACCGTCAGCGCGTACTTGGTGGCGAAGGGCTTACCGGTCTGCGCGTGCGTGACGACCATGCCGCGCTCGAACACACCCGAGACCACACGCATGAACGCGAGCCGATCGCGGTGGGCGGTGTCCATGCCGGCCTGCACCTTGAACACGACGGCGCTGAACGGATCGTCGACCTCCCGAGCGGTCTCGTCGATCGCGAGACGGGCCCGCGGCGGCGGAGCGAGCGTGACCAGGGTGTCGAGGATCTGCCGCACACCGAAGTTGAGCATCGCCGACGCGAAGATCACCGGCGAGGTCTGCCCGGCGAGGAACAACTCCTGATCGTGGTCCTGGCCGTTGGCCGACAGCAGTTCGGACTCCTCGGCGGCCTCGACCCAGGTGTCGCCCTCGAGGGCGAGCGCCTCGTCGGGGGACAGATGCTCCTCGGGCGCGATCTTGGCGCCACCGGCCGTGCGGGTGAACTTGATGTACTCGGCCGCGTCTCCGTCCTCGCCGCGGCGCAGCAGACCGCGGAAGTCGCCGGCGATGCCCACGGGCCAGAACAGGGGAGTCGGCGTCAGGCCGATGCGCTCGTCGATCTCGTCGAGCAGTTCCAGCGGAGTGCGGCCGGGGCGGTCCCACTTGTTGATGACGGTGACCACGGGGATGCCCCGGTGGCGGCACACCTGGAACAGCTTCAGCGTCTGCGGCTCGAGGCCCTTCGCCGCGTCGATGAGCATGACGGCGGCGTCGACGGCGGTGAGGACGCGGTAGGTGTCCTCCGAGAAGTCGGAGTGGCCGGGGGTGTCGACGAGATTGACGACGTTGACGACCTCGTCGTCGGTGCCCGCGATGTCCGAGCGGGTGTAGTTGAACTGCAGGGCCGTGGAGCTGACGGAGATGCCGCGGGCCTTCTCCATCTCCATCCAGTCGGAGACCGTCGACTTGCGGCCGGCCTTGCCGTGGACCGCGCCGGCCTCGGAGATGACCTTCGCGTGCAGGGCGAGCGCCTCGGTGAGCGTCGACTTACCGGCGTCGGGATGGGAGATGACGGCGAAGGTGCGTCTGCGCTCGGCTTCGGCTCTGACCTCCTTCGCGGACCCGGACTTCGCTGTGCCGGAGGACTGCGCAGGCTCCGTCGTGCCGGTGGATTGACTGTCGGCCGAAGCGTGCGGGGTGCTCAACGGGAAAAACCTCTCGAAGGGGGCAGGGAGTAGGGGCGCTATCGCCGCCAACTCGTCCATGTTACTCGGCGATTCGGTGTCGATTTCCGCCAGATTCGATCACGTTTCCCCGGGGTCGCCCCATACCGACCGCTCGACGGCGCACGCTGATGTGCAACTACCGGATCTTGGTCGAGGTCGTGCACCACCGGACGAGGAGCGGGTCGTGAGCAGGTTCACCGAGGAGATGTACGCGACGGCGGAGGCGGACACCGGGGCTCTGATCACCGGCGAACCGGATACGCCGCTGCGGCAGAGCTGGGGAGGGATCCACCGGCAGGCGCGACGCATGGCCGGCGCGCTGGCCGCGGCGGGCATCGGACCCGGTGACGCGGTGGGCGTCCTCGCAGGACAGCCGGTGGACATCGCGCCGGTCTGCCAGGCTGTCTGGATGCGCGGCGGAAGCGTGACGATGCTGCACCAGCCCACCCCGCGCACCGACCTGCAGATGTGGTCGCGCGACACCGAGGTGGTGCTGCGGATGATCGACGCCCGCGCCGTCGTGCTCGGCGCACCCTTCGAGATCGCGGAGCCGCTGCTGCGCGAACGCGGCATCTCCGTCGTCACCGTGGAGCGGATGCGGGAGGGGAGGCCCGTCGATCCCGTCGACACGGCGGAGTCCGACATCGTGCTGCAACAGCTGACGTCCGGCTCCACGGGCTCGCCGAAGGCGGTGCGGATCACGCACGGCAACTTCTACGCCAACGCGACGGCGATGATGGACCGCGTCAAGTTCTCGCTCGACGACGACGTCATGATCAGCTGGCTGCCGCTGTTCCACGACATGGGCATGGTGGCCTTCCTCAGCGTCCCCATGCAGGTGGGCGCCGAGGTCGTGTCGGTCACGCCACTGGACTTCCTGCGTTCGCCGATCCTGTGGGCGGAGCTGATCAGCAAGTATCGCGGAACCCTCACCGCAGCACCGAATTTCGCGTACTCGTTGCTGGCCCGGAAGTTGTCGCAGGCGCCGGACGGCGCGCTGGACCTGTCGTCGATGCGCTGGATGTGGAACGGTGCCGAGCCGGTCGATCCCGACACGATGGAGGCGCTCGCGGAGGCCGGAGAGCGCTTCGGTCTCGACCCGTCCGCCCTCGCGCCCTCCTACGGGATGGCCGAGACCACCCTCGCGGTGTCGGTTCCCGATCCGGGACGCGGGATGGTGCTTGACGTGGTGGACCCCGACCTGCTCGAAGCCGGCGGGATGGCCGTGCCGACCAACCGCACCCACGCACGCCGCATGCCCACCCTCGGCCGTCTCGTGGCCGGTCTCGAGGGCCGGGTCGTCGACCGCGACGGGCAGGTGCTGCCGCCCCGCGGCGTGGGCATCATCCAGTTGCGCGGCGAGGCCGTCACGCACGGTTATCTCACCGTGGACGGACCCGTCCCCGCGCAGGATGCGGACGGCTGGCTCGACACCGGCGACGTGGGCTACTTCACCGAGGACGGACTCGTCGTGGTGTGCGGCCGGGTGAAGGACGTCATCATCATGGGCGGCCGCAACATCTATCCCACCGACATCGAACGGGCGGCGGGGACCGTCGACGGCGTGCGTCCCGGCAACGCCGTCGCCATCCGGCTCGACGCGGGGGACAAGCGCGAATCGTTCGCGGTGGCCGTGGAGACCAAACTCTTCGACCACCCGGACGAGGTGCGCCGCATCGAACACGACGTCGTGCACGCGGTGGTCGCCGAGGTGGGCGTGAGGCCCCGCACGGTCGCGGTGCTCGGTCCCGGCAGCATCCCGAAGACCTCCTCGGGCAAGCTGCGTCGCGGCACCTCGCTGGCGCTGCTGACGCGGGCCTGACCGTCCCGCGCCGATCGATGCGGGGTCAGTGGATGCGGTTCTGGGCGCCCTCGAGGCCGAGCTTCAACAGCAGTTCGACGGCGTCGGCGCCTTCCTCGCACCACACGTCGAGTTCTTTGCGTTCGATGGCCGAGAACGGCTTGAGCACGAAGTCGGCGGGATCCTGGCGACCGGGCGGGCGGCCGATGCCCATCCGGACCCGCAGGTAGTCCTTGGTGCCGAGCGCCGACGAGGTCGACCGCAGGCCGTTGTGGCCGTTCTCGCCACCTCCGAGCTTGAGCCGGATCGTCCCGAAGTCCAGGTCGAGCTCGTCGTGCACGACGATCACGTTCGCGGGATCGACCGAGAAGAACTTGGCGAGGGAGGCGACCGGACCACCGGACAGGTTCATGTAGGTGCGCGGCTTCGCGATGATCACCTGCCGCCCGTCGAGCCGGGCCTGCACGATGTCGGCGTTGCTGCGCTTGTGCGCGGAGAACTTGCCGCCCACACGTCCGGCCAGCACGTCGGCCACCATGAATCCGATGTTGTGCCGGGTGTTCTCGTACTTCGGGCCGGGGTTGCCGAGACCGACCACGAGCGCGGCGTCGTCGCCCACGAGCTGATCCTTCCGTGCATTCGAACGACATGCGGCGCGCCACCCCGAAGGGATGACGCGCCGCACGAGTGACTTCACAGGGAGCCGGGGAAGGCTCAGGCCTCCTCGGAGGCCTCTTCGGAGGTCTCTTCGGAGGTCTCTTCGCCCTCGGCGCCTTCCATGGCGTCGGCGGAGGGAGCCTCGACGATGTTCACGAGCAACAGCTCGGGATCGTCCTGCAGGGTCGCACCGGCGGGCAGCTCGACGCCACCGGCCAGGATCTGGGTGCCGGCCTCGGCGCCCTCGATCGAGACGGTGATCTCCTCGGGGATGTTGAGGGCGTCGGCCTCGAGCTTGATGGTGTTGACCTCGTTGACCACCAGCGTGCCGGAGCCGGCCTCACCGGAGAGGACGACGGGCACCTCGACGGTGACCTTCTCGCCCTTCTTCACGACGAGCAGGTCGGCGTGCTCGATGTAGCGGCGGATGGGGTGGACGACGACCGACTTGGTCAGCGCGAGCTGATCCTCGCCGTCGATGTCGAGGGTGAGGATGGCGTTGGTGCCGTGGTTACGCAGCACGGCTGCGAACTCGAGGTCGGGGAGGGCGAGGTGCCGGGGCTCGGTGCCGTGGCCGTAGAGGACGGCGGGGACCTGGCCGGCGCGACGGGCGCGGCGTGCGGCACCCTTGCCGAACTCGGTGCGGACGCTGGCTACGAGACGATTCTCGTCGGACATGATGTGACGGCTCCTACGCTGGTGGCACTTCGTGGTCGGGTGTTCTCGAACGAACGGATCCGACACGTGCGACCGGGGAGCACATTGCTTCCGTCGCAGCCGCGTCGATCACGGTGATCCAGCGATATTGCGGTTCACCCTCGCCGAGACAACTCGAACCACTTTACCGGACGACGTCGAGCGGGGACAAACAGCCCTGTCGTCGACTCGCGGCCACGAGCGGCGCACGGCCTCACGAACGGGCGATGTCGTGCACCGAGGCGAGGAACCTGTCGACGTCGGCGGGCGAGACGAAGTAGTGCGGCGACGCCCGCACCACCGACTGCAGGTCGCGCGAGGTCATGTCCAGCAGCGTCGAACTGCGGCTGCTGACCGTGACCGTCACCGACCGCTCGGCCAGGGCATCGCGGACCTCCCGCGGGTCGCGGCCGTCCACGGTGAACGAGACGATGCCGCTGCGCTGCTCACCGAGATCGGTGACGGTGACGCCGTCGATGCCTGCGAGCCCGTCCCGCACGTGCCCGGCCCGGTAGGCCACCGCTTCGGCCACGGCGTCGACACCCAGATCGAGGAGATAGTCCACGGCTGCGCCGAGACCGAGCCGGGCCGCCACCGAGGCCTCCCACATCTCGAAGCGCGTGGCGTCGGGGGCGAGCTCGTAGCTGTCGGCCGAGGTCCACGAGGCACTGCGCAGGTCGAGCACCGCCGGTTCGAGTTCGGTCACCAGCCGCGGCCGCACGTAGAGGAAACCGGTGCCGCGCGGACCGCGGAGCCACTTGCGCCCGGTGCCCGACAGTGCGTCGACATCGAGTTCGGGCACGCTCACCGGCAGTTGCCCCACCGACTGGCACGCGTCGAGCAACACGAGCGCCCCGACCGCGTGCGCGGCGTCGGCGATCTCCCGGACGGGGTTGACCAGCCCGCCGTTGGTGGGGGCGTGTACGACGGACACGAGCCGCACCCGTTCGTCGAGCATCCCCTCGAGTGCCTCGACGTCGATGCGACCGGACGGATCGGACGGAACGACCTCGACGGTGGCGCCGGTCGCCTGCGCGCGCTGCAGCGCGGCGATCGCGTTCGCGGCGTACTCGGCCTGCGAGATCAGGATGCGGTCACCCGGTTGGAGCGGCACGGCGTAGAAGAAGGACGTCCATGCGCGCGAGGCGCCGTCGGACAGCGCGAGGGAGGTCTCCGGCACGTCGAACAGGCGACCGAGCGAGGTCTTCACGGCCGTCAGGTCGTCGAGCCGCTCGTCGGCCGCCACGTACCCGCCGACCTCGGCCTCGCGGCGCAGGTGCGCGAGCATCGTCTCGAGCACCGGTGTCGGGGGCAGCGACGAGCCGGCGCTGTCGAGGAAGACCCGGTCGAAGCATCCCGGTGTGTCGCGTCGAGCCGCCTGGAGGTCCAGCACGGACCGCTCACCTCCTCCGTCGTCCGTATCGTCGGAGTCGAGCCTGCCCGGTGGAGTGCGTTCGCGCACGCACCGGTGCGTTATCCGCGCGTCGTGTCCCCGGGCGGGTTAGTCTCGACCGCAGACCTGGCGCACCGGCCGAGGGGGTGGACGAATGGCAATGGCAGTCGATGCCCCGGCCTCCCGTGCCCGTAAGGAACTCGGCTCCCGAGCAGCAGCGGAGGATCACGTCCGCAGCAGGGCGTTCCGGCTGGGAATTCCCAGGTTGATCGGGGTCGAACTCGAATGGCTCACCGCGCGGGCCGACGGCACCGAATCGCGTCCCGAACTCACGACGCTCGTCGAGGCCCTCGGGCCCCACGCACCGCGCACGGTGGCGCCGTCGTCGTCCGCCCGTCCCCTGCCGTCGGGCAGTGCGGTCAGCGTCGAGCCGGGTGGTCAGGTCGAGCTGTCGAGCGTGCCGTGCACCTCGGCGCGGCAGGTGTGCGATCGGCTCACGGCCGACCTCCGCATGCTCCGGGCGTTGCTGGCCCGCCGGTCGGTGATCATGCTCGACCGCGCCGCCGACGAGGTGCGGCCTCCCCACCGTCTGCTACGCACCCCGCGCTACGGGGCGATGGAACTCCGCTACGACCGCATCGGCCCGATGGGCCGGCTCATGATGAACAGCACTGCGTCGGTGCAGGTTTCCGTCGATGCGGGACGCGACGAGGCGGAGATCGTGCAGCGCTGGGAGCTGCTCCACGCCATCGGCCCGGCGATGATCGCGGCCTTCGCGTGCTCGCCCCGGCTGCGGGGCGCTCCGGAGGGCGACTGGGCGTCGCAGCGGATGCGCACGTGGCTCGAACTCGATCCCGCTCTCGGTCACGTCGACCATCCCGCCGACTACCCCGCGTGGGTGCTCGACGCACCGCTGACCTGCGTGCGTTCGGAGCTGCCCGAGTGGTACGCACCGCCCGGCGCGACCTTCGCGGCATGGCTCGCGGGCGAGCTCGACGCCGACATCCGTCGTCGACCCACCGTCGACGACCTCGACTACCACATGACGACGCTGTTCCCGCCCGTTCGGCCGTGCGGGCACCTCGAGGTGCGCTATCTCGATGCGCAACCGGCCGAGTCGTGGCAGGTACCCGTCGCGGCCCTCGAGGCGTTGCTGTCGGCACCCGAGGTCTCCGTGGAGGCGTGCGCGATCGCCGCCCCGGTGCGCGACCAGTGGGCCGAGGCGGCCCGCGTCGGTCTCGCATCGCTCGAATTGCGTGCTGCCGCAGCGGGTCTGCTCTCGCTCGCGGCGGAGTCCTCCCGCGACATGCGGTTCACCGCGGCGCTCGACGCGGCCGCGGCACGGTGCCTGCGCGGACTGGCGCCGGGTGAGGAGGTGCGGTGACACCTGCTCGTGTTGCGCTCAGGCGTCACCTCGAGCGGGCGCGTGCCCGCACCGAGGTACTCACCTCCGTGCCGGAACAGGATCTCACCGCACAACATTCGCCGTTGATGAGCCCGCTGGTGTGGGATCTCGCGCACATCGCCAACCAGGAGGAACGCTGGCTCGTGCGGGTCGCGGGCCGGCGCCCTGCGGTCCGCGGCGACATCGACGATCTCTACGACGCGTTCCGGCATCCCCGCGCGACCCGCACGGGGCTGCCGCTGCTCGACCCCGACGCCGCCCGCGGTTACGCGCGTGCCGTCCGCGATCTCACCTGGGACGTGCTCGAGCACAGTGCATTCGACGACGAGCTGACCCGCGAGGGCTTCGTCTTCGCGATGGTCGCACAACACGAACAGCAGCACGACGAGACGATGCTCGCGACTCACCAACTGCGGCAGGGGCCGCCGCTGCTCGACGCGCCGGACGCGCCGCGCACCGGAACCGTCCGCGACACCGAACGCGTCCGGATCCCCGCCGGCGCATTCGAGATGGGCACGTCCACCGATCCGTGGGCCCTCGACAACGAACGTCCGGCGCACGTCGTCGAGGTGCCGGAGTTCGAGCTCGACGCGGTGCCCGTCACCAACCGTCGGTACCTCGAGTTCGTCGAGGACGGTGGCTACGAGCGGCCCGAACTGTGGAGCGAGGTCGGTTGGCGGCATCGCCTCGACGCCGGTCTCGAGGCCCCGCAATTCTGGAGTCGCGACGAAACCGGATGGAACCGAACGGCCTTCGGTCGCACCGCGCCGCTGCACCCGGACGAGCCGGTCGTGCACGTGTGCTTCCACGAAGCCGAGGCGTTCGCCTGCTGGGCCGGTGGACGTCTTCCGACCGAGGCCGAATGGGAGAAGGCGGCACGCTGGGATCCGGCCACCGGAGCAAGCCGCCGATTCCCGTGGGGCGACGAGGATCCCGGCCCCGACCACGCCAATCTCGGTCAGCGTCATCTCGGTCCCGCCGTCGTCGGCGCGTATCCGCAGGGAGCGTCACCGCTCGGAGTGCACCAGCTGATCGGCGACGTGTGGGAGTGGACGTCCACCCCGTTCACCGGTTATCCGGGCTTCCGCGCGTTCCCGTACCGCGAGTACTCGGAGGTCTTCTTCGGCGACGGACACCGGGTGCTGCGCGGAGGCTCCTTCGGAACCGACGAGGTCGCGTGCCGCGGAACCTTCCGCAACTGGGATCTGCCCATCCGCCGCCAGATCTTCTCCGGGCTCCGCGTCGCGTACGGGACGGGCGATGTGTAGACATCTGGCGTACATCGGACCGGAGACGAACGTCGCCGCACTGTTGTCCACCGGAACCAATTCACTGCTCCGCCAGTCGTGGGCGCCCACCGACATGCGTGGGGGAGGCACGATCAACGCCGACGGTTTCGGTGTCGGATGGTGGAGTGCCGAGGGCACCTTCGGACGCTACCGGTCGGCGTTGCCGATCTGGTCCGATTCCTTCGTCGGTGAAGGCCTGACGTCGATACGGTCGCGCACCGTCGTCGCCGCGACCCGCTCGGCCACCGAGGGGATGCCCGTCGAACGATCGGCGTCCGCACCCTTCTCCGACGACCGGTGGGCGTTCAGCCTCAACGGTGTCGTCCGGGGCTGGCCGGGATCGCTCGTCACGCTCGCCGCCGCGCTGCCCGTCGCCGAACTGCTGCGGCTCGAATCGCCCACCGACGCCGCCACGCTGTGGCTCCTGCTCCAATCGCGGCTGCGCTCGGCCGATCCCGAACCGGCACTGATCTCACTCGTCCACGACGTGCTGGAACTCGCACCGGACTCACGGCTGAACATGTTGCTGTGCAACGAATCCGGGATCTGGGCCACCGCCTGGTACCACTCGCTGTGGACGTTCGTCGACGAGCAGGTCGCGATCGTGGCGTCCGAACCGTTCGACGACGACAGTCGCTGGAAACCCGTACCCGACCGGCATCTCGTCGCTGCGATGCCGGGCAAACTCATCGTCTCACCACTGGAGGTCGGCTCACCGTGATCGTCGACGTGCATCTGCGCCCCGAGGACCTCGACGCCAAACTGCGCGAGGACGCACGGCGCGGACTCACGTCCGATCCCAAGTACCTGTCACCGACCTGGCTGTACGACGCGCGCGGCAGCGAACTGTTCGACGAGATCACGCGGCTGCCCGAGTACTACCCGACGCGCACCGAGTTCACCCTGCTGCGACAGCACGCCGCCGACTTCGCCGACGCCGCCCGCCCCGAGATGCTCGTCGAACTCGGCTCCGGGTCGTCGGAGAAGACGCACGTGCTGCTCGACGCCCTCGAACCGTATCTCCACACCTATGTGCCGCAGGACGTCTCCGAACCGGCGTTGCGGTCGGCCGTCACCAGACTGGCGGCGGAGTATCCGAACCTGACGGTGCACGGGGTGGTCGGCGATTTCACCGATTCGCTCGCGCATCTTCCTGCCGGCGGGAAACGCGCGATCGCGTTCCTCGGCGGCACGATCGGCAACCTCGTCCCGAGCGAGCGCGCACAGTTCCTTGCCGGGACGGCCGCGATCCTCGACCCCGGCGAGTGGTTGCTGCTCGGCGCCGGGCTCGTCATCGACCGCGACACCCTGATCGCCGCCTACGACGACGCGGCGGGGGTGACGGCGGAGTTCGACCGGAACGTCCTGCGGGTGCTCAACGCCCGGCTCGGCGCCGACTTCGATCCCGCCCGGTTCGTGCATCGTGCCGTCTGGGACCCGGAGAACGAGTGGATCGAGATGCGCCTCGAGGCGACCGAGGCGATGGACGTGAGTATCCCGGGCCTCGATCTGCAGATCACCCTCGCCGAGGGGGAGCAGATCCGGACCGAGATCTCCGCGAAGTTCCGCCTCGTCGGTATCTCGCAGGAACTCGCCGACGCGGGATTCGTCGTCCGGCACGAATGGGTGGATCCGGACGGACGGTTCGTCCTGCTCGCCGCGTCCCGGGAGTAGCCCTCGACAGGCGGCCGACGAGGCGATTCGACTTCCGCCGCGCCCACACGGGACGCTGGAGGACATGACGTCCTCCCGTGCCGTCCTGACGACCCCGGTCCTGGTGCTCATGGCCGTGGCGACGGGTCTGTGTGTGGGCGGCAACTATTTCAACCAGCCGCTGCTCGACTCCATCGCCGAAGCGCTGGACACCTCCCGATCGGCCGCCGCTTCCACTGTGACGGTCGCACAGGTCGCCTACGCTCTCGGCCTGCTGTTCCTCGTGCCGCTCGGCGACATGTTCCCGCAGCGGCGACTGGCGGTGATGCTCATGCTGACCGCGGCGGCGGGTCAGGGGCTGAGCGGTTTCGCACCGAACATCGGGGTGCTCGTGGTGGGCACCGCGATCGCCGGTCTGTTCTCGGTGGCCGCGCAGGTACTGGTGCCGTTCGCAGCGACCCTCGCGACGCCGGAATCGAGGGGTCGCGCGGTCGGTACCGTGATGAGCGGCCTGCTCGTCGGGATCCTCGTGGCCCGGAGCGTCGCGGGCATCCTCGCCGAACTCGGCGACAGCTGGACGACGGTCTACCGGGTGAGCACGGTCGCCATGGTGATTGTGGCCCTCGCGTTGTGGCGGGTGCTGCCGGCGACGCCACCGGTGGTCCGTCAGGGTTACGGCAGCATCCTGCGATCCCTCGGGACGTTGATCGTCACGCATCCCCGCCTGCGGACCAGGACGCTGCTCGGCGGACTGGGTTTCGCGTCGGTGGGTGCGCTGTTCTCGACGATGGCGTTCCTGCTGTCCGACCCGCCGTTCGGCCTCGACGACCTGCAGATCGGCCTCGTGGGGCTGGCCGGGGTGGCCGGTGCGTTCGCCGCGACCGCGGCGGGCCGGCTCGTCGACCGCGGTTACGGACCGCCGACGACGGCGGTGGGGGTGTTCACGCTGATCGCGTCGTGGGCGGCGCTCGCGGCGGGTGGGAGTTCGCTGGTGTGGTTCGTCGTCGGGATGCTCGTCGTCGACCTCGCGCTCAATCTCGTGCACATCACCAACCAGAACATCGTGTACGCCCTCGACCCCGACGCCCGCTCGCGCGTCAATTCGGTCTACATGACGGGCTACTTCGTCGGGGCGGCATCCGGTTCGGCGCTCGGCACGATGGCGTGGAGCGCCGGTGGGTGGACCGCTGTGTGCGTGCTCGGTGTCGGACTGGCGGCGCTCGCGGGCGTCGTGTGGGCGCTCGATCTGCGGCTCACCGCCCGGATGCGTGCGCGTTCGGCTACAGCGACCGGCGGACCGGCAACAGCCTGAGATCACGCGCCCGGCCGATCGCCTCCACCCGCGTGTGCACCCCGAGCTTGCGGTAGATGCTGCGCAACTGGGTCTTGATCGTGTTGTGCGAGACGAACAACTTCTTCGCGATGTCGGCGTGCGTCGATCCCAGTGCGAGCAACTCCAGCACGTCCGTCTCACGCCGGGACAGTTCGACGTGGGTGACGGGTTCGGTGAAGACGGACCCGATCGCTTCGTCCGGGCCGGTGGGACCGCCGAGTTCCGCGAGACGCCCGGCGACACCTTCGGCCAGAGTCGTGAATGCGCGGCGGTTGCCGAGGGCCTCGGCGAGTGTGCAGGCCCGCTGCCAACTGCGGACCGCGGCGTCCTTCTCGTCGAGATCGAGATGGGCGCTCGCCTCGACGAGCAACGCCTCGAGATGTGCGCGCGGGAAGCCGCACTCCGTCCAGTGAACGCGCTTGAGCTTCTCGAGCGCGACGTCGGGATGGCCGGTGAACAGTTCGACGCGCGCATTCGTCACCACGAGTATCGGATGGTTCTGCGGCGCCTCCTCGGCGAGGGCGCGCGCGAGGTTGCCGTTGCCGAGCGCCAGATGCAGATCGATCTCGGCAGCCCCGAGCAGGATGCGGGAGAACGCGCCGCGGGCGAACAGATCGTGGTGCGAGGCGATGAGCCGGTGGAGTTCGGTGAGTCCGTCGTAGGCGTTGCCCGTCACCAGGTTGTAGTAGGCCCGGCCGTAGGCGACGAATCCCCAGAGTTCCTCCGAGACCCGCGGGACGCCGAGCTCGTCGAGATATCCGACGGCACGGTCGAGCTCGAGCGAGTCGAGGTGGACGAGCGTGGACGCCACCCGGCCGCCCACCTTGACCATCTCGCCCCAGCGGCCCTCGGTGGGCTCGGCGTTGCTCTCGGTGCGCAGCCATTCCCGGGCGCGCGGATTGTCGCCGGTCACCGCCCAGTTCAGCGCCGAGCTGCCTGCGGCGTTCTGGATGACGAAGGCGATGTTCGCGGCGTAGGCACCGCGGTAGGCGCGGCGGAAGACGGTGGTGGACTCGGTCAGATATCCGGCGAGCTGGAGCGTGATCGCCCACTGCACGCGCAGCAGCGGAAGCTGCGGGCCGAGATCGTCGGACCGGTGTTCGAGGATCGAATGGACCAGCGGACGTAACAGCAGCGTCAACCGCGCGGCCTCACCGAACTCGCCCGAGACCCGCAGGGTCAGGGTCTGCACCGTCGCGACGTAGACGGCCTGCGCGGCGCCGGGCGTCTTCCCGAGCTCGGCGAGTTCGTCGGGATCCGTGGGCAGGGAGGCGTGCAGGATCGAATGTTCGTCGAGCATCTGTGTGAACAGCGCGCGACCGGCCTGGACCGACGGATGGTCGCCGAGTTCCTGGTCGGGGATCTGCCGGAGCACCTTGACGAGAACGTCGAAGGAACTGTCGACCATGCGCGCCCAGGATTCCTCGACGATCGCCACGGCGGTCTGCCAGTCGCCGGCCTCGACGGCATAGATCGACGCCTCGGCGGGATTGCCGGCGTCGCGGTGCGCCCGGGCCAGTTCGACGAGCAGTGCGTCGACCCGTCCGGGGTGTTCCCGGCGGGAGATGTCGAGCACACAGGAGCGGACGGCGTCGGGCCACCGCCACGTCCGGGGATCGTCGAAGGGCGAATCCATCACGAGGCCTGCGGCGGCGAGTGTCGCCAGTGCTCGTGAGGCGGCGAGTGTCGCCGGTGCTCCTGAGGCGGCAGGTGTCGCCGGTGCATCCGAGGCATCTTCCGCGCCCGTCAGTTCGGCCGCCCGGTGGGCGGTGACACTGTGGGCCGCGGCGACGGAGAACGCGAACTCGCGGTGCGCGTCGTCGAGTTCGTCGAGCCGGTTCTCGACGTAGGTCCGCACGAGGCGGGCCAGGGCGGGTGTCGGCAGTCCCCGGGAGTCGATCAGGCGCTGGGGCCGGCTCCGGGCCACGACCGCGGCCGCCGATACAAGCGTCGGCACCCCACCGAGCGCACGTCGGACGACCTCGCACTCGCTGTCGGAGCGTTCCGGTCCGGCGTCGCGCAACAGCGTCGTCGTCTCCTCGACCGTGAAGGCGAGGTCGGCGGCCGGGATGTACGTGGAGTCGATCCCGCGGAGGACGACCTCGGTCATGTCGGTGCTGTTTCCCGGCAGGCAGACGATCGCATCGAGCCGCGGGCAGCGATCGAGCAGCCGGAGGGTTCCTTCGAGCACCTCGGCCGAGTTCCGCGGCGACACACAGGCGAGCACGAGCAGGCAGGGTGAGCCCAGATCGCGGAAGGTACGGACCACACGCTCGAACGGGGAATCGTCGGGACCCTCGGGGGCGGCCTCGACGGCCGGGTGGTCGGCGAGGACCTCGAGCACACGCTCGGACAGGTCGCCGTCGCCGGATGCGGTGAGTTCGGGAACCCAGACGATCGTGTGGTCGGGTCCACCACCCTGATGGAGCCATCCTGCGACGAGGGTCCGCTTGCCGAAGCCCGGGGGAGCGTCGACCACCGTCAGCGTGGAGCACCGGTCGAGACAGGCGAACAGCCGGGGCCGCGCCAGGGCCGAGGACAACGAACGCCACGCGGGTGCACCGACGCGAGGGGAGTCGGAAACACTCACGCGCACTCCTTCGGAAGGCTTCGGCCCGGATCCGCGCAGGCGAGAACGCCCGAGCAGCGCCCCCCCGACAGGCCCTTGGTCGATCACAGACTACCCGGTCCGTTGTCGTGAGGTGGGGTAACGACACCTACCGTGACGTGCAGTAACGACCGCAGCCCCGCACCCGGATCGTCGAGCGGACTCGACGGAGCGGGGCGGGGCTGCGGTGGTGCGGTCCGGCGACTAGCTGCCGGATGCGCTCAGACGTGCCTTCTCGAGTGCGGCGAGGGTGCGCAGGATCGTCGCCTTCTGCTTCTCCAGATCGCTGCGGCGGGCGCGGGCGGCGAGACCGCTCTGCTCGGCCACGAGGGCGAGCTGCGCGTCGATCGCGGAGAGCTGATCGAGCAGCGCGAGGGCGCGGGTCTGGATCTCCTCGACGTCCACGGCACCCGTCCGGACCGGAGCCGCGGTCTTCGCCGGCTTGGGCGAGGAGGACGAGGACGAGCTTCGGGATGCGGAGGACGGACGCGTGGAGGTCTGCGCGGAGGAACCGGTGTGGCTCTCGGTGATCGCGGCGGCGCGGGGACGCAGCGCCTTGCGCACGAGTGCCGGGTCGGGCTGCTCGGCGAGACGGATGTCGTTGAGGGCGCGGCGGGCCTCGCGGGCGGCGAGGCGGTGCTCGTACTCCTCCTCGTCGTCGGACTGCAGGGTGCCGCCGATGGGGCGCAGGCCGTACATGCCCATGAACTTGCGGGCCTCGTCGATGACGGCTTCGTGCTTACGGCATGTGGCACAGCGAGGTTCGTTGCGGAAGACCTCGACCGAGTCGGTGTCACCACACCAGACGCACGCACCCGGCGACCATCGTCGGACCGTTCGGATTGTCGCGTTTTCCGTAGGGGCTTCGAGAGTTTGCGCGTCGGTCACGAGGTGCCACTTTAGGTGAAAGCCGAGTTACGCAGGGGAGGGGGGTCTCGCACGACCTGCGACGATTTCGCGCGGCGTGACGAAGATCATTCCCCTCCCGGCGCGTCCTTCAAACCATTGCGCCACACAGCATTTCCATACCACCCGGTCTGCCGGATCACGTTGCGGTAGCGGCGGCGAGCCAGCGCACCAGCGGCCGGAACTCGCGCCACGCCGAACGCACCTCCTCGAGGGTGCGCGGACTGTCGATCCACGGCGGGGAGATCTCCGTCCGGCCGGCCCACAGCGACCGGTGACGCATGAGTTCGATGCGGGGATGATCGGCGTCCACGCCGCGCGGCCGGGACTTCAACCGGTCGCCACCGATCTCGTATCCCGCGCGCTCGAGCTTGCGCACGATCCTCCCGAGCTCGGGACCGCGACGGTCGTGATCGACCCCGGCCCGGTAACCGGCGATCTGATCGGACGAACCGTGGAACAGGCCCGCGGCGACCCGCAGCCCCGCGGCGTTGATCTCGACGTAGTAACCGACGCTCTGCGCGACGGAGACGAATCCGCCCTGATGGGTCTTGTACGGCAGCTTGTCCTTGCTGAACCGCACGTCGCGGTACGGACGGAAGGCCTTGCCCTCCCCGAACTCCTCCTCGAGTTCCGCGAGCAGGGCAAGCATCGGGCCGCGCACGCAGTCGTCGTAGACGGCCTTGTGCGCGGCCCAGAATGCTTTGCTGTTGTCGGCCTCGAGATCGTCGTAGAAGTCGAGGGCCGCGACGGGAAATCCGGTGAACACCCGGACAAGTCTGCCCCGTCGTCGAGCGGAAGGTCAGGCGACCCCGTTGAACAACGAGGTGACCGAGCCGTTCTCGAAGACCTCGCGGATCGTCTGCGCGAGCAGCGGAGCGATCGACAGCACGGTGAGGCAGTCGAACTGCTTCTCCGGCGGGATCGGCAGCGTGTTGGTGACGATGACCTCCTTGGCGCCGCACGAAGCGAGGCGCTCGGCGGCCGGATCGGAGAGCACACCGTGGGTGGCGGCGATGATGACGTCGCCCGCGCCGGCCTCCTTGAGGATCTTCACAGCGCCGGCGATGGTGCCGCCGGTGTCGATCATGTCGTCGATCAGGATGCAGGTGCGGCCGTCGACCTCACCGACCACGCGGTTCGACTTGACCTGGTTGGGCACCAGCGGGTCGCGGGTCTTGTGGATGAACGCCAGCGGCGCGCCACCGAGGGTGTCGGCCCACTTCTCGGCGACACGCACACGACCGGAGTCGGGGGAGACCACGGCGATATTCTCGACGCCGTACTTGCCGCGGATGTACTCGGCGAGCTGGCCCTGGGCGTGCATGTGGTCGACCGGACCGTCGAAGAAGCCCTGGATCTGATCGGTGTGCAGGTCGACCGTGATGATGCGGTCGGCGCCGGCGGTCTTGAGCAGATCGGCGATCAGGCGGGCGGAGATGGGCTCGCGGCCGCGGTGCTTCTTGTCCTGACGGGCGTACGGGTAGAACGGCAGGATCGCGGTGATGCGCTTGGCCGAACCACGCTTGAGCGCATCGATCATGATGAGCTGCTCCATGACCCACTGGTTCAGCGGGAACGGATGGCTCTGCAGCACGAAGGCGTCCGAACCACGCACCGACTCCTCGAAACGCACGAACGTCTCACCGTTCGCGAAGTCCCGTGCAGTCTGCGGGGTGAGGGGGACGCCCAGTTCCTTCGCGACCTGCTCCGCCAGCTCGGGATGGGCCCGGCCGGAGAAGAGCATCAAGTTCTTCTGGTTGTCGATCCAATTGGTCACTGGTTCTGGCCGTCCTTCTGGCGATCGTGGTCGTGCTGCTGCTGTGCTCTCGATGCTGCCTCGGCAGCGGGGGTACCGGCGCGATTTCGCTGGACCCACCCTTCAATATTGCGCTGTGGCGTACCCGACACCGCCAGCGCCCCCGGAGGAACGTCGCGACGGAGTACTGTTCCGGCGCCCGTGTAGGCGCCGTCGCCCACCGTGAGGGGAGCGACGAACATCGTGTCCGACCCGGTCCGGACGTGTGACCCGACGACCGTGCGGTACTTCGTCACCCCGTCGTAGTTGACGAACACGCTCGACGCTCCGATGTTGGAGTGCTCGCCGATCTCCGCGTCGCCGACATAGGTGAGGTGGGGGACCTTCGAATGCGCCCCGATCTGCGCGTTCTTCGTCTCGACGAAGGCGCCGAGCTTGCCGCACGCGCCGAGTTCGGTGCCGGGACGCAGATAGGTGAACGGGCCGACCGTGGCCTCCGCGCCGATCACCGCGTCGGAACCGTGGGTGCGCACCACGGTGGCGCCGGCGCCGACCTGCACGTCGGTCAGCGTCGTGTCGGGGCCGACCTCCGCGTCGTCGGCGATCACCGTGCGGCCGCGCAACTGCACACCCGGATGGATGGTGACGTCGGTGCCGAGCACGACGTCGACGTCGATCCACGTCGAGGCCGGGTCGATCACCGTGACACCCTCGCGCATCCAGTGCTCGAGCAGGCGCCGGTTGAGTTCGGTGCTCAGTGCAGCGAGCTGGACGCGGTCGTTGACGCCGGAGACCTGCACGGCGTCGTCGGTGTGCACACCGCGGACGGTGCGGCCCTCGCCGCGGGCGATCTTCACGACGTCGGTCAGGTACAGCTCGCCCTGCGAGTTGTCGTCGCTCAGCTTGCCGAGGGCCGATCGCAACGCCGCCACGTCGAAGGCGTATACGCCCGTGTTGATCTCCTGGATCGCGCGCTGCATCGGGGAGGCGTCCTTCTCCTCGACGATCGCGGCGACATCGCCGTCGGTGGTGCGCACGATGCGTCCGTAGCCGGTCGGCTCCGACACTGTCGTGGTGAGGACGGTGACGGCGGCCGGCTCCGTGTCGAGGTGCGCGTCGAGCAGCTCCTGCAGGGTGTCGGAGCGGAGCAGCGGGACGTCGCCGGCGGTGACGACGACCGTGCCGTCGAAGTCGTCGGGGAGGGCGTCGAGACCGCACTCCACGGCGTGGCCGGTGCCGAGCTGTTCCTCCTGGACGGCCACTTCGATCTCGCGATCGAGGCCCGCGGCGACGGCACTCACCTCGGCGGAGACCTCCTCGCGGCGATGCCCGACGACGGTGACGAGATGGGCGGGTCCGAGTGCGGCGGCGGCGTACAGGGAGTGCGCGAGCATCGTGCGTCCACCGAGGGTGTGCAACACCTTCGGTGTCTTCGACCGCATCCTTGTTCCTGCTCCGGCTGCCAGCACGACGATCGCGGTCTGCACTTGCATGTAGCTCCCTCGACACGTTTCTGCACGCCGGTCCGTGCGTGCACCGGGAAGCGCTGAGGCTCCCCGGGACGGTTCCCGCTCCGCCGCCAGGACTCGAACCTGAACTATCTGAACCAAAATCAGAGGTGCTGCCGATTACACCACGGCGGACTGCCACACCCCCGCGGCGGAACCGGCGGGCGTGCGCCCCCGATCCTCGCACGAGACGGCCTCGGCGTCGAACCTGGGGTGGCGCGATCGGGAATGGATAGGCTGTCGAACGTTCGAGTACGTCCCGCCGCCGAAGGAGGACCTGTGTCGCAGGCGTCGCAGAAGCGAACCGAGCGCACTCCGCGGATCCGGATGACGGGCACGCAGCGTCGGGAACAGCTCATCGAGATCGGTCGCGCGCTGTTCGCCGAGCGCGGCTACGAGGGCACCTCCATAGAGGAGATAGCTCAGCGGGCGCAGGTCTCCAAGCCGGTCGTCTACGAGCACTTCGGCGGTAAGGAAGGTCTCTACGCGGTGGTCGTGGACCGCGAGATGACCGTGCTGATGTCGATGGTCACCGAGAGCCTCACCCGCAACCGCTCGAGGATCCGCGTCGAGCGGGCCGCGCTCGCTCTGCTCACCTACATAGAGGAGCGCACCGACGGCTTCCGCATCCTCGTGCGAGACTCGCCGATGTCCGCCGAGGAAGGTACCTATTCGAGCCTGCTCAACGAGGCGATGCGGCAGGTGGGGGAGCTGCTGACCGGCGACTTCTCCCGGCGGGGCCTCAACCCCGAATTCGCTCCACTCTATGCCCAGGCGCTCGTCGGCATGGTCGCCACCACCGCGACGTGGTGGCTCGACCGCCGCACCCCCTCGAAAGAGGATGTGGCAGCCCACCTCGTGAACCTGTGCTGGAACGGCCTCATCGGTCTGGAAGCGGACCCCAAGCTCGGGGAACCTCCGGTTTCCGAATAGTTCTCTCGTTTTCGGGACCGTCTGCTCTCTACTTTCAGGTAAGTCGCGTTATCGTTGGGATACCCGTGAGAAGGCAGGCTGTGGTGGGACGACAAGTACGCGCAGAGGTGACACGCGAATCGGTGCTGCAGGGCGCAGCCACGATCTTCGTGCGCGACGGCTACGCGGACGCGAACCTGGGCGACATCATCGAGGAGGCCGGCGTCACCAAGGGCGCGCTGTACTTCCACTTCGGTTCGAAGGAAGAACTGGCACGCGGGGTGATCGACTCCGGCTATCTCCGCTTCGAGGCCGCCGCCGAATCCAAGATGGACCGCCGTTCCCCGGCGCTCGAGACGCTGATCGACCTGTCGGTCCTGCACGTCGACATGTCCGAGACCGATTCCGTGGTGCGGGCGATGTTCCGGCTGTTGGTCGAGATCGGCGACTACCAGGGCACCGAGCACCGACCCTACGAGATCTGGCAGACCGGCCTGCAGGAGCTGGCCGCGAGGGCGGCCGAGGAGCGCGACCTCGTCGAGGACGTCGATGTCCACGCCGTCTCCCTGTTGCTGCTCGAACAGGCGATGGGTGCCCGGATCATGGCGAACGCCCTCACGGCGACCGAACGGCTCGCCGAACAGACGGGCGCGATGTGGCGGATGATCCTGCCCGCGCTGGTGCCGGCGAACAAGCTCGAATACTTCCGGCAGTTCGTGGAGCGCCGTCTGCGGCTGCAGTCGTGAGTTTCGGGCCGTTCTCCGCGGAGGAGGCCCCGGCGGCGCTGGCGGGTCTGCTCGACCGGTTCGGGCCCGACACCGCCGTGACGATCGGTGTCGTGCCGCCGTTGCTGACCATCGCCCAGGCCGCCGACGTCCTCGGTTGCTCGCGCCGGCACGTCGCGCGCCTGGTCGACACCGGCGCACTCGCCGCCGACTTCCACGGCCTGCACCGGCGGGTGTCGCGCTCCGACGTCCTCGAACTCGCGAAGCAGCAGGCGGAGGTGGTCACGACCGTCCTCGACGGACTCGCCGACCTCACACGGCGCGAAGGACTGTACGACCCGTTCTGACAGCATGACGCGGCCCGCCGCGGCAGCACGGTACGGTTCGTTCCGACGATTCGACGAAGGGTGACGATGCCGGTTCGAGTGGTGCTCGGTGCGACGGTCCTCGCCCGTCCCCGCCTGCGCGATGTGGCGCTCGCCCTTGCCGAAGACGGCCTCTACCAACCCTTCTGGAGCGACGGGATCATCGCGGAGGTGGACCGCCGACTGCCGCAGGAACTGCTGCGTCCCGCCCGCGACTTCCTCTTCGCCGAACTCGACCGCGCCTTCCCCGACGCCCGGGTCGTCTGGCCCACCGCCGTGCTCCGCGAGGTGCCGCACGTGACGGGACCGAGGGAGGCGCACGTGACGTCGGTGGCGTTGCTGTGCCACGCCGACGCTGTCGTCACCGCCGACCCCGAGCTCACCGGGGCGCTGGAACGGTCGGGTATCGAAGCGTGGACGCCCGACGCCTTCGTCACCTTCGCGCTCGACGCCGATCCCGCCCGCACCCGCGCGGCACTGCTGAGGATGGTGCGCCGCCGTTGGCTCGCCGACGACGACACCCGGCGCGAGGCGGGCGACGACGAACTGTTCGCAAAGCTGGCGGAGTGGGCGGCGCGCGAGCTCGGTGCCAGCAGTGCCGACCTTCTCGTCCCCACGCGGTGATCATCCTCGCGACCCCGGCGCGGTAGCGCCCGTCACGCCACGGCGCGGTGACGCCCGGGGAACAGCGGAATAGACTCGACAAGGTTCTCGTCCCACACTCAGGAGCGCCTTCCTTGTCTGCTGTGCCCCCGGCCGCTGTCCCACTGTCCGGATTGGCGCGGATCGCGCTGGCCGACGACAGACTGCGCAGGATCGGCGAGCTCGCCGGTTCCGCCGAACAGGAGATCGTCGCACCACCCGCCGCGCGGCCGTTCGTCGCTGCGGCGCTGGCCGAGAAGACACCTCTGCTCGTGGTCACCGCCACCGGACGCGAGGCCGACGATCTCACCGCCGAACTCACCGAGATGCTCGGCGAGGGCGTCACGCAGTTCCCCTCGTGGGAGACCCTGCCGCACGAGCGCCTGTCGCCGAGCGCCGACACGGTGGGCCGTCGCCTGCACGTCCTGCGTCGCCTCGCCCGTCCCGGCGATCGCGACCTCGGGCCCGAACTGAAGGTCGTCGTCGCCACCGTGCGGTCGCTGGTGCAGCCGATGGCCCCCGGACTCGGCGAGATCGACCCCGTCACGCTGCGGGTCGGCACCGAACACGACTTCGAGGAACTCGTCGAGCGGCTCGTCGAACTCGCGTACAGCCGCGTCGACATGGTCGGCAAGCGCGGTGAGTTCGCGGTGCGCGGTGGCATCCTCGACGTCTTCCCGCCCACCGCCGACCATCCGGTCCGCGTCGAGTTCTGGGGCGACGAGGTCACCGAACTGCGCTGCTTCTCGGTCGCCGACCAGCGTTCGATCTCCGAGGTCGACGTGCCGGTGCTGGTCGCGCCGCCGTGCCGCGAACTGCTGCTCACCGACGAGGTCAAGGCCCGGGCCGCGCAGCTCGCCCAGGACAACCCGGCCGATGCGGCGCTCGTCGAGATGCTCGACAAGATGGCCGGCGGCATCCCCGTCGAGGGCATGGAAGCGCTGCTGCCGGTGCTGCAGCCCGGCGAGTTGCAGTTGCTCACCGACGTTCTGCCCGCCGGGACGCACGTGCTGATCTGCGATCCGGAGAAGGTCCGCACCCGCGCGAGCGATCTCGCTCGCACCGGGCAGGAGTTCCTCGAGGCGTCGTGGACCGCCGCCTCGATCGGTGGTGCGGCGCCGCTCGACACCTCGAACCTCAACGGTGTGGACGGCCGGAAGCTCGATCTCGGTGCGTCGGCCTACCGGTCGCTGCGCCAGGTGCGCGAGGCCGCGCAGGCCGCGGGCAGACCGTGGTGGACGCTGAGCCCGCTCGCCTCCGGTGCCGACACCGAACTCGTCCTCGACGTGCAGCCGGCCCCCGAGGTCCGCGGTTCCGAGGACCTGCTGTCGATGCTGTTCGTGAACCTGCGCGCCCACGTCACCGCCGGGGGCCGCGCGGTGATCGTCGTCGCCGGTGCGGGCACCGGACAGCGGATCCTCGAGCGGCTGAAGGAGAACGAGGTCCCCGCCGCGAAGCTCGAACCGGGCACCGAGCCGGTGCGCGGGCAGGTCGGCGTCATGCGTGGCTGCCTGCACGAGGGCGTGGTCCTCCCCGGCAACGACGACAACGTGGTGCCGGGGCTGGTGGTCGTCACCGAGGCCGACCTCACCGGCAACCGCGTCGTCACCGAGGGCCGCAAGACTCCCGTCAAGCGTCGCAACCAGGTCGACCCGCTCGCCCTGAACGCCGGTGATTTCGTCGTCCACGACCAGCACGGCATCGGCAAGTTCGTCGAGATGGTCGAGCGGACCGTCGGTGGCGCCCGCCGCGAGTATCTCGTCATCGAGTACGCACCCGGCAAGCGTGGCCAGCCCGGCGACAAGCTGTTCGTGCCGATGGAACAGCTCGACCAGCTCTCCCGGTACGTCGGCGGCGAACTGCCGTCCGTCAGCAAGCTCGGTGGATCCGACTGGGCGAACACCAAGCGCAAGGCGCGCAAAGCGGTTCGCGAGATCGCCGGCGAACTCGTGCGGCTGTACGCGGCGCGGCAGGCCTCGCCCGGCCATGCCTTCGCGCCCGACTCGCCGTGGCAGAAGGAGATGGAGGACGCCTTCCCCTTCACCGAGACGCAGGACCAGCTCACGGTGATCTCCGAGGTCAAGGCCGACATGGAGAAGGCGGTGCCGATGGACCGCGTCGTGATCGGTGACGTCGGCTACGGCAAGACCGAGATCGCGGTGCGTGCGGCGTTCAAAGCGGTACAGGACGGCAAGCAGGTCGCGGTGCTCGTCCCCACGACCCTGCTCGCGCAGCAGCACCTGCAGACCTTCACCGAGCGGATGGCGGCCTTCCCCGTGACCGTGAAGGGACTGAGCCGGTTCACCGACGCGTCGGACTCGCGCGCGATCACCGAGGGCATGGCCGACGGCACCGTCGACATCGTCGTCGGCACCCACCGTCTGCTCCAGACCGGGATCCGCTGGAAGGACCTCGGTCTCGTGATCGTCGACGAGGAGCAGCGTTTCGGTGTCGAGCACAAGGAGCACATCAAGGCGCTGCGCACGCACGTCGACGTGCTCACGATGTCGGCCACACCGATCCCGCGAACCCTCGAGATGAGCATGGCCGGGATCCGCGAGAT
The DNA here is from genome assembly GCF_058211795.1 of Rhodococcus sp. S3. Classification (NCBI taxonomy): domain Bacteria; kingdom Bacillati; phylum Actinomycetota; class Actinomycetes; order Mycobacteriales; family Nocardiaceae; genus Rhodococcus; species Rhodococcus sp. S3. The sequence continues at coordinate 1,147,808 of NZ_CM177074.1, forward strand.
GTCGACCATCCTCACCCCGCCCGAGGAACGGCACCCGATCCTCACCTATGTGGGTGCCTACAACGACAAGCAGGTCGCCGCGGCGATCCGCCGGGAGTTGCTGCGCGACGGCCAGGTCTTCTACGTCCACAACCGGGTGAGCTCGATCGACAAGGCCGCCAAGCGACTCCGCGATCTCGTCCCCGAGGCACGGGTCGCGGTCGCGCACGGGCAGATGAACGAGGAGACGCTCGAGAAGACGGTCCAGGGCTTCTGGCAGCGCGAGTTCGACGTGCTGGTGTGCACGACGATCGTCGAGACCGGTCTCGACATCTCCAACGCCAACACGCTCATCGTCGAACGCGCGGATTCGCTCGGCCTGTCGCAGCTGCACCAGCTGCGCGGTCGCGTCGGGCGTTCGCGCGAGCGTGGCTACGCGTACTTCCTGTACCCGGCGGAGAAGCCGCTGACGGAGACCGCCTACGACCGGCTCGCCACGATCTCGCAGAACTCCGATCTCGGCGCAGGTATGGCCGTGGCCATGAAGGACCTCGAGATCCGCGGCGCCGGTAACGTTCTCGGCGCCGAGCAGTCCGGTCACGTCGCCGGCGTGGGCTTCGACCTGTACGTGCGGCTGGTCGGCGAGGCCGTCGAGGCGTACCGCGCCGCGGCCGACGGCCGCACGGTCACCACCGACGAAGCACCCAAGGAGGTGCGGATCGACCTTCCCGTCGACGCGCACATCCCGGCCGACTACGTCGCGTCCGACCGGCTGCGTCTCGAGGCGTACCGCAAACTCGCCGCCGCGAACGACGATGCCGCGATCGCCACGGTCGTCGACGAACTCGTCGACCGCTACGGTCCGCTGCCCGAGGAGGTCCAGCGGCTCGTGTCCGTCGGCCGGTTGCGGTTGCTGTGCCGCGAGTACGGCCTCGAGGAGGTCGCGGTCACCGGCACCCAGATCCGGATCTCGCCGATGGAGCTGCCCGACTCGAAGCAGATGCGGCTCAAGCGGTTGTATCCGGGCGCGCAGTACCGCGCGACCAGCGGTCTGGTGCAGCTGCCGATCCCGCGGACCGGCGGGGTCGGATCGGATCGGGTGCGCGACGTGGCGTTGCTGCAGTACATCGCCGACTTCCTGCTCGCCCTCGACGGCAAGCCGCAGGGTTCGGTGGATCTGAACAGCGCGGCGACGGTGAATGCATGACCGACTACACCGCTCTCGCCGAGGCGGCGGCCGTGATGGACAGACTGTGGTCGTTCGGGGGCTGGGAGGTCACCCAGACCCACGAGAGTCTGCGCCGCTATCTGATCGAGGAGACCTACGAGGTCCTCGACGCCGTCGAGTCGGGTGATCCGGACGAGCTCCGCGAAGAACTCGGCGACCTGCTGCTGCAGGTGCTGTTCCATTCCCGGATCGCCGAGGCGAACGGGCAGTTCACGGTCGACGACGTGGCGGCGACGCTCGTCGCCAAGCTGGCAGCGCGCAGCCCGCACCTGACCAACGGCCACACCGGTCCGCTCGACGTCGCCGAGCAGGAAGCGGCGTGGGAGGTCGCGAAGAAGGCGGAGAAGGCACGCGCGTCGTGCCTCGACGGGATCGCGACGGCGCAGCCTGCACTCTCCCTGGCCGACAAGGTGATCGAACGCGCGATGCGGGCGGGCCTCCCGGAGGACCTGGTGCCCGAGGCGTTGCGGGTCGTCCGGATCACCGGCACGGGTGACACGGAGTCGACGCTCCGGTCGGCGATCCTCGCGTTCGCCGGATCGATCCGGGCGGCGGAGGAGGCCGCGCACACCGACGGTGTTCCGCGCGGCGGGCTCGACGAGGAAACGTGGCGCCGCTACTGGAGAACCGCCTCCTAGGCGACGAGTATCCGGTCCACTCCGCATCGATACCGAGCGCTCAGCCGCCGAACCGGACTCCGTTCCGGCCGTCCGGTGACAGATACCAGCGGCCGTGGAATTCCGGAAGCTGCACTCGTGCTTCGTGTAGCCGTTCAGGAGCCGTGAGCAGGATGCAGTCGGGCGCCGCGGCACGTAATGCGTCGAGGCCGACGATGGGAACGTCGGTGCCGGGCATGCGGTGGCCTGCTGCGGGCAGAGAACCGTCGGCCATGCCGGCCATGACGGAGCGATCCACGTGAGCCCGGACGAACAGAGCGACGGCCTGGGAGGCCGATCCGTAGGCGAAGACCTTCCGATTCCGCATGTGCATCTGTTTCAACCAGCTGTTCAACTCGGCTGCCTGTCGGTCGGCCTGCCGTTGCAAGGTGCCGAGAGTGACAGGGTTCGTCAATTCCATCGCGCGTTCGGAGGCCAACAGGCGCCGTGTTCCCGGTGCCGAACTCGTCCACGGATCACGTTGCGCTGCAAGCAGGACCGATCCGCCGTGTAGATCGAAGATCCACGTCTGGGCGATGTGTAGGCCCACGTCACCGAGCAACCGGCGGAGTGCGGTCAGGGAGTAGTAAGCGAAGTGACCGTGCCGCAAGGTATTCCATCGTCCTCGAGACGTGATCGCCGACAGGGACTGGAACTGCATCAGGAAGGTGCCATCGGGCTCGAGGGCTGCCGCACGCTTCAGGAAACCGGCTCGCTGGTCGGGTTCGTGCATCATCGCGAAGGAATCGAGGACGAGAGAAGCAGAAGCGCCCACCGGGGTGGGATGGAAGCCCCGCTCGACGAGCAGCGGCAACCATGATCCTACATCGTGTCCGGCCTGATTAGTTCGCTGTTCGGGGCTCGTCCTTGCGCAAGCCGAATCACCCCGTCCCCGAACTGGAGGTACCCATCTGACGCACGTCCCGACGACCCCGAATAGCCTTTCTGGCCGGAACGTAAGGACACACCTCGGGGGACTTGATGACTACAGGATCTGAACTGCCTCAGCCGGGCGCATTCCAACCGGTGGGAGAACCGGGGGCTGGATTTCCCACACCACCGAGGTTCCGCCGTTGCGTGCATCTTTCGACCCTCGCCACCCTGCTGCTCGGGATCCCTTGGTTGCTGTTCAGCCTTATCATCATCGGGCTTGTGGTGGACATCATCGCCCCCAACAACGACACCGCCCTCTCGACCACGATCGCGGCATTCCTCGCGTCAGGCCTGCTGGTCTTCTTCCGACCAACAGAAGACGTGATCGCCAGAGTGATGTTCCGTCTGCGGAAGCCAACCATGGCTGAAGCCAGCGTCCTCGACATGGTGTGGGGTGATGTCGCCGTCGCAGCCGGGGTCCGGCCCGAGCGGTACCGGCTCTGGGTGCAGGACACTCAGGAGTTGAACGCCTTCGCCACCTCGGGGCACATCGTGGCCGTGACCCGCACCGCGTTGGAGATGCCGCCGAACCACCTCGCCGCGGTACTGGCCCACGAACTCGGCCACCACCTCGGCGGACACGCCTGGGCGAGACTGCTCATGTACTGGTACGCCATTCCCGGCCGGATGACCGCGAAGGCGTTCTACTGGATCAACCACATGGTCTTCGCGATTCTCACGGGTTTCACCCTCGGTGCCGCCGGTGGCGCAGTCGCTGGCCGCGCAGGAGGGCAGGCAGCGGGGTGCCTCGTCGGGCCGATCGTGCGTCTGTTCCCGGTGCTGTGGCTGCTCGGCCTAGCGTGGTTCGCCTACGCCATCCACCCCGCATTGCTTCTTCTGTTCGCGATCCCCTTCGTGCTGGCCTGGTTCAGCAGGTACGGCGAGAAGTACGCCGACCGGGTCGCCGCTGACCTCGGTTACGGACCGCCGCTGATCGAAGTGCTCTACGGGTGGCTCAACGCGGGCCACGACGACGCACGCAAGCAACAGGGCTGGCGTGCCAACATGTTCTCCAGCCACCCCTCGTGCGCGGCCCGCATCCAGGCCCTCGAGAAGCGCCTCTACGGCCACACCCAGATCGGCAGCCGGCCATGAGGTGGCTCCCACAGCGCAAACACATCCGTGTGGAACAACCCTGGGACTACCTTCGCCACGACGATCCTGCCGCGGCAGGGATTCTGGATGCGCTGGCGAATGACCAGACCCTCGACGACATCGACCGGGCCCGCATCCTCACCGCCGTCGACCACGCCGCCCACGACCCGGAGATCCGCCAGCGCCTGACCAGCGAACTCGCCACGCTCGGATCGGCAGCGGCCCTGCACCCCTCCGGTCTCCGCACCCTGCCGGGCACCCGGTTCGCGATCCACAACGTGCTCGCCGGGCAGGTGCGGCTCGGCCGGGTGGTGCCCACCGCGAACAGTGCCCTGATGCGGGCCGGCGACTTCGGTGTCGACCACGACGTGCTGAGGACCTCGCTCATGGTGATCGGCCCGCCCGGATCGGGAAAAACCCGAAGCCTCGCCATCCCCATCGTCGAGCACCTCTCCCTCGCGTCCCTGGCGGGGAAGGCGAGTCTGGTCGTCATCGACCCCAAGGGCACCGACTTCGCCCACGACGGCTGGTTCGACATCACGATCGACCCCCTCAACCCGACCCACGGGTTCAGCCTGTTCGGAGGCGCCACCAACGCCGACACCGCAGCGGACCGGCTCGCCGCAGCACTGCTGCCCCCGAACGTGTCCGACGACAAGGCGTACTTCAAGGACGCCTCTTACAACGCGCTCTACGACTGCCTCGCGCCGTATCACGCCGCGTACGGGACCTGGCCGACAGTGAAGGAGCTCCTAGCGCTGCTGCGTGCCTCCCAGGCCGTTCACGACCAGGTGAAGGCAGCCTTGAAAGGCACAGCCGGAGCGAAGGAATGGAAGGAGCATCTAGACAACCGGGTCCGGCAGTCCCAGGGCAGTCACGACCCCGCCGCCAGTCTCGTCGAACGCCTCGCGAGGCTCGACCGGCCGGCGCTGCGCAGGATCTTCGACCACAAGCAGAGGTTCGAGATGCGTGACATCAACAGGCCAATTCGAGTCCGGGTCGCCATCCCCGAAGCCGACTATCCGGAAGCGTCGCGGGTGCTGGCCAGGCTGGTGGTCTCTCAGTTCGTGCAGACCACCTCGGCCCCGGATACCAACCGCCGCATCTTCAAGGGGCTTGTCATCGACGAGGCGGGGCGATACGTCGACGACTACGTCGCCCGCGGCGTGCAGAAGGTCCGCTCCAACAACGCCGGCATGGTCCTGCTCACCCAGACCCTCGCCGACTTCCCACCCGACGTGCGCCCGACGATCTTCGGATCCACCGGCTGCAAAGCAGTTTTCGGTGGAGTCGACCCGGAGACCGCGGACCACTTCTCGCGATGGTTCGGCGACGAATGGATCACCCAGAACACCGTCAGCCGCGGCCAAACCAGCAGTATCACCTACGACGACCGGACAATCCTCACCCGGCGCAGTGGTCACAGCGAGGGCCAGACCCAGTCGGTGTCCAGTCGACGTATCGAACGCGCACGCTGGACACCATCGGACATCATCACCGGCGTCCCGCCCGGACACGCGCTGATGGCGCTCGCCACCAGCGATGGCAACCGTGTCGGTCCGATGCTGGTCAACCTCCGGAACTGACCGGACGGACTGCGGCCCAACCAAAGATGGTTGGGCCGCAGGTGTTCGCGGTTACCCGATCATTTCCCGAGAAGGGGGATCGCGCGTTCCACGAGTGGCAGAAGCTCCGGACAGAACACACCGACGATGGGAAGGATGAGCATCACGACGCCGATGATCACCCTGATGATGCCGGCCACTTCCGTGGTCAGGTGATAAACGGCGGCGGCGAGCCTTCCGACCGCGTCCACGTTGTCCGTGGTGCGGTCGACCTTCGCGACGAAGGTGTTACGGTTCCGGTTGTTGTAGCGAGCCATCGGTTCTCCTCGAACCGTCAGGGATCAAGGGTCGCCAAGCGATGACTGCGCTAACAGCCACTACCGACGAACCCAAGATCCAGGTGAATTGACCTGAAAGGTTGAGTTGCCGGTGTAGTGGCAGCCTCTGTTTAGTTGTGCGGTCGAGAGTGTACCGGGGATCTCCGACATCCGATCCGCGAGCAGGTCATTGGGCTGTGTCGCCGGATGCCGGTAGCCTCGGGCTGTCGGTGGAGGTGCGCTAACACCGTTTGACATCGACAGGGGGCCGCGGCGTGGCTTGTAGCGAGCCCTGCGCCGCGGCTCTTCTCACTTCGCGGTACCAGGTGCGAGGCCTCGACGATCCGCGTACAGGTCATCGACACCGTGTGCGGTGCAAGCTCAGCGATTCACACTGCCCCATCGAACCGAGTCGCATCGCGCGGGGCCGCATTACGGGATGTTCCTGGACCCCCGGCCGGCAACGCGGGCGATCGTGGAGGAGTGCCCCCCGAAGCGGGAAACCGACGGAAGGTCGGTGGGAGTGCCGGGCTGGCGCACACAGGTCGAAATTGAGAATCTTCTGCCGCACCTGGTTGCCGACCCCGACGTACCTCCCGCATAGGTTTCCGCACTGTTGCGCACTGCCTGTTCTCACCTGGCTGGCGTTGTGCGGGAATCCGATTCCATGCGCGCAGGAGGAGACTGGCAGGTATGTCAGAGCGTGAGCCGCAGCCGGGGTTGAGCGACCGCGACATGGACCAACTGAAGGCGGTGGGGTCGATGCTCCAGTCCCTTCGCGACGCGTTCGTAAGTGGAGATGATGATGGCGGCGCCGCCGTGGTCCGGCAGCTTGCGCAGGTCGACATCGACTGGGATCGCATACGTGACTGTTTGCACGTACCGGAGGACGCAGGAGAGTACGCCGACGGATTACAGCAGATCCTGTTGCGGATCCCCGACGGGTGGGGACGGTATGTCCGGGCTGGCAAGGGTTGGTACTCGATCCTCGTCGGGCTCGACGAGGCTCTCGCTGCCCTCGATCCGGAATACCTGGTGTATCAGGTCAAGGAGAAGTTCGGTGGCCTGCGTTACTACTTCGGCACCGACCTCGATGAGGTCCAGGGGCCGCCCAGAGGGTCTGGGACGAAAGGACTCTCGGATCCGGCGGTGAGGAGTATCGGCGAATCCTCCGAGGATACCTGTTCGCGATCGCGGCGCTCGCTGTCGCCGGATACGGATGGGGGACCTCTGCGGGCCGGTCCTGGGCCTTCGGCGCCTTGCCGATCGCGCTCGTGCTCACCCTGGCGGGCCGGAAGATCCTGCAGTGGCGACTGTCCCGGGGGCGTTCGCAAGGTCGTTGTCTCCGTTCGGTGCTGGTGGCCGGGGACCTCGACGAAGTGCACGAACTCGTCGCGCGTGCCGATTCTCTGCAGCAAGCGGGGTGGCGGGTCGACGGCATCTGCCTTGCGCCCGACGCTTCTGCCGATGCCCGCCCCCTCGCGATCGACGACGTCCCCGTGCTCGGCACGGACGAGAACGTCATCACCATCGTCGAACAGCATCGTTTCGAAGCGGTCGCGCTGTTGCCGTCCGGCCGATGGTCACATCCGAGGATGCGGAACCTGAGCTGGGAACTCGAACGGCTCGGCGCGGACCTGCTCGTCGCCCCTGTGCTCATGGACGTCGTCGGACCGCGCCTGCACATCACCCCGGTCTCGGGGCTACCTCTGCTGCAGTTGAGCGCCCCCTGCTACAGCGGCCCCGCCTGGATCGTGAAGAACGTACTCGACCGGGTCCTGGCGATGCTCATCCTGATGATCTTCGCACCGGTGATGCTGGTCGTCGCTGTCGCGACGAAGGTCGACGGTGCGGGTCCGATTCTGCACTCCCAGGTCCGGGTGGGACGCGGTGGACGCACGTACACCGTATACAAGTTCCGCAACGATCCGGGCGCGAGCCGGATCGCGCGGTTCATCCGCCGGCATTCGCTCGACGGACTTCCACAGCTGGTCAACGTCGTCAAGGGGGACATGTCGCTGGTAGGGCCCCAGCCACCGCTCGGATCCGAGGTCGAGCGGTACGGGAACGATGGCGCCGCGCGCCGGTTGTTCGTCAAACCCGGACTCACCGGACTGTGGCAGGTCAGTCGTCGTGACCATCTCCACTGGGACGAGTCCGTTCGGCTGGATCTGCGCTACATCGAGAACTGGACGCTCCTGATGGATCTGTCGATCCTCCGGCGCACGGTGGGCGCCGTCCTCCGCGGCGACAGTGCGTACTGATCCACACCCTTCTGTTCCGAATTCGATCCCGACCCACGCTTGTCTACGAGAGGCGGACACGATGCTGATGGTCACCGGAGGTGCCGGCTACATAGGAGCGCATGTCGTCAGGTCGTTGCTCCGGGACGGCCATGAGGTCGTCGTCTTGGACGACCTCTCCACCGGACGGCCGGAACTGGTCCCCGACGGTGTGCCGTTGGAGACCGGGGCCGTCTGCGACAGTGCATTCGTGGCCGATGTGCTCGATCTCTACGACGTCGACTCCGTGGTCCACCTCGCCGGTCGGAAGGCCGTGGACGAGTCGACAGCCCGGCCCGGGTACTACTACCGCGAGAACGTCTTCGGGATGTTGAGCATTCTCGAGGCAATGGTGCGTACGGACATGCGGTCGATCGTGTTCTCGTCGAGCGCAGCGGTATACGGCACGACCGACTGCGAGAGGGTCACAGAGAACTCGCCCACGAACCCGGCCTCCCCCTACGGGCGGACGAAGCTGATGTGCGAGTGGATGCTGCGCGACATCGCTGCAGCCGAAGGCATCAGCTGGACGGCCCTGCGGTACTTCAACGTGGCAGGAGCCGGAGAACCGAGTCTCGCGGACAGGGGGGCGCGCAATCTTGTCCCGAAGGTGTTCCAGGCCCTGGACGAGGGTCTACCCCCGACCGTCTACGGAGACGACTACGAGACTCCGGACGGAACATGCATCCGCGACTACATCCATGTCGCAGACCTGGCAGATGCGCACGCGGCCGTGGTGCCGACGACACGGTCCGCACGCACCGCCGCCACCTACAACGTCGGACGCGGGCACGGCGCAAGTGTGCTGGAAGTGATGAGGGCGGTGCAGCGCGCGAGCGGCGTGTGCTTCGACTGGCGGGTCGGTGATCGACGTGCCGGGGATCCGGCGCGGGTGGTGGCCGATGCGGAACGCATGAGCCGAGATCTCGGGTGGCAGGCCCGCCGCGACCTGGACGACATCGTGAGCAGCGCGTGGCAGGCGTGGTCCGGTGCGCGACCCGTGGCCGCCGTGCCGGGTGAGGAGGGTGACACCATCCCGGTCGGAACCTGACCCCCGGTGGAGTCCGACCCCTCGCGGATTCCACCCTCCGAGGCCGGCGCCGACGATCAGGCGGGATCGTCGGCGCCGGTGGGTCTGCCGGTGCATCTGCCGGTGCGTCTACATGGGGTTTTCGTCCCGTATGGAATATGGAGGGGTGCCGTCCGATCGAGAACCCCGACGCTGGCTGTGGCCGGTGGTCCTGCTCAGTGCGCTCGTCGCCGTCGTCTTCGTGGCGGTCGAGTCCGCACTGCACTCACCCCGGCGGCCGTCCGTCGAGATCCCCGACGGCGTTCCACCGGCTCCCGGCCTGCCCGTTCCGCCCATCGACGTGAACGGTCCCGGCCGCACAGCGGCGCAGCTCGCCGACTGGGCCGAATCACAGTCCCGCGAACTGGGCATCCCCACCACCGCACTCGAGGCGTACGGGCACGCGGCGGCCGTCCTGGCGGTCGGCACCCCCGGATGCGGCCTGTCGTGGACGACCCTCGCCGGCATCGGCAACGTGGAGAGCAGCCACGGACGGTTCGGCGGCGCCTCCCTCGGACCCGACGGCAGCGTCTCGCCGCCCATCCGGGGTGTCCCGCTCGACGGCACCAGGGGCAACGCCGAGATCCGCGACACCGACGGTGGCCGCCTCGACGGCGACCCGGTGCTCGACCGGGCGGTCGGGCCGATGCAGTTCATCCCCGAGACCTGGGAACGATGGGGTGCCGACGCGAACGGCGACGGCATCGCCGACCCCGACAACATCGACGACGCGGCTCTGACCGCGGGACGCTATCTGTGCGACCGCGGAGGCGACCTGACCACCGCGGAGGGTTGGACGAACGCCCTGATGGCCTACAACCGCTCCACCGAATACCTGATGCTCGTCCGCGACCGCGCCGCCGCCTACGGCGTGGGAGTGCGGCCGTAGACGGCACCGCGCCGGGCCTCGAGCGCGCCTGTGCCTCACACGCAGGTCGCGACCGTTAGGCTGTCCCCAGCGTGCAGACACCGCAGCGTGACAGTCCATCGAAGGAGAATCAGCCAGTGGCCATCATTGAGCAGGTAGGAGCCCGCGAAATCCTCGACTCCCGTGGCAACCCCACGGTCGAGGTCGAGGTGCTGCTCGAGGACGGAAGTTTCGCCCGCGCTGCGGTGCCGTCGGGCGCCTCCACCGGCGAGCACGAGGCCGTCGAGCTGCGTGACGGCGGCGACCGTTACCTCGGCAAGGGCGTCGAGAAGGCCGTCGAGGCCGTCCTCGCCGAGATCGGCCCGGCCATCATCGGCCTCGACGCCACCGAGCAGCGCACCGTCGACCAGGCCCTCCTCGATGCCGACGGCACCCCCGACAAGGGCCGCCTCGGCGCCAACGCCCTGCTCGGCGCGTCGCTCGCCGTCGCGAAGGCCGGTGCGGAGTCGTCCGGACTCGAGCTGTTCCGCTACGTCGGCGGCCCGAACGCCCACATCCTCCCCGTGCCGATGATGAACATCCTCAACGGTGGCGCCCACGCCGACACAGGCGTCGACGTCCAGGAGTTCATGGTCGCCCCGATCGGCGCCCCGACCTTCAAGGAATCCCTCCGCTGGGGTGCCGAGGTCTACCACTCCCTCAAGTCCGTGCTCAAGAGCAAGGGCCTGGCCACCGGCCTCGGCGACGAGGGCGGCTTCGCCCCCGACGTCGCGGGCACCAAGGCCGCGCTCGACCTGATCAGCGAGGCCATCTCCAAGACCGGCCTGAAGCTGGGCAGCGACGTTGCGCTCGCGCTGGACGTCGCTGCCACCGAGTTCTACACCGAGGGCACCGGCTACAAGTTCGAGGGCCAGAACCGGACGGCCGCCGAGATGGGCGCCTTCTACGCCGAGCTGCTCGGCCAGTACCCGCTGGTCTCCATCGAGGATCCGCTCAGCGAGGACGACTGGGAGGGCTGGGTCGCGCTCACCGAGGAGATCGGCGACAGGATCCAGCTCGTCGGCGACGACCTGTTCGTCACCAACCCCGAGCGCCTCGAGGACGGCATCGTCAAGGGCGCCGCGAACGCGCTGCTCGTGAAGGTCAACCAGATCGGCACCCTCACCGAGACCCTCGACGCCGTCGACCTCGCACACCGCAACGGCTACAAGACGATGATGAGCCACCGGTCCGGCGAGACCGAGGACACCACCATCGCCGATCTCGCCGTCGCCGTCGGCAGCGGACAGATCAAGACCGGCGCGCCCGCCCGCTCCGAGCGTGTCGCCAAGTACAACCAGCTGCTGCGCATCGAGGAGTCCCTCGGTGACGTCGCTCGTTACGCCGGCGAGCTCGCCTTCCCGCGGTTCTCCGTCGAGGGCTGATCGCCGGCATGAGTCAGCGCGGTAGATCCCGTCCCGGAGCGAGGCGCACCCGCACCGAGGGTGTGTCGGGCGTCCGGCGTCCGGGCCGGGTCCGGCCCACGGGATCTACCGCCCCGGCCGAACACTCGGCCGAGAACGCGGGTGCGCGGCCTGCCGGTCGCGAGGACCCCGTTCATTCGTCGCCCGGTCGCGGCCGGCCCGGTGGTTCGGGGCGAGCCCGCCCCACCCGGGTCGGCGCGCCCCGCGACTCCCGCCGCACCCGCACCGAACGCACCGTCCTCGGCCTGTCCACCGGCCGCGCCGTGGTGCTCGCCCTCGTCGTGTGCGGTCTCGCCCTCACCCTCGCGGTGCCGCTGCGCACCTACGTGAGCCAGCGTTCCGAAGCCGAGCAGCTCGCCGCCGAACGCGTGCAGCTCGAACAGGAGATCGCGGCCCTCGCGGAACAGAAGGCCCGCATGGAGGATCCGGCCTGGGTCCGTGCCCAGGCCCGCGAGCGACTGCGGTTCGTCGTCCCCGGCGACATTCCCTACCAGGTGCAACTGCCGGGCGACGCCCCACCCGAACGCGAGGAACGCGAACCCGAGCGGCCGACGACCGGCGCCTGGTACAGCGACCTGTGGTTGTCGGTCTCCGAACCGGCACCCGAACCCGAGCCCGAACCCGTGCCGCAGCAGATGCCTGTGGCACCCCCAGAACCAGGAGATGTTCCCGGGTGACCGATCACGTCACGCAAGAAGACCTCGACGCCGTCGCCGCCCAGCTCGGGCGTGAACCCCGCGGTGTCCTGGCCATCGCCTACCGTTGCCCCGACGGTGCGCCCGGAGTGGTGAAGACCGCGCCCAAGCTGCCCGACGGCACGCCCTTCCCGACGCTCTACTACCTCACCGACCCGCGCCTCACGGCCGAGGCCAGCCGGCAGGAATCGGCCGGGGTCATGAAGGAGATGACGGAACGTCTCGGCACCGACGAGGAACTGGCTGCGGGCTACCTGCGCGCCCACGAGTCGTACCTGGCCGAACGCGACGCGATCGAGTCGCTCGGCACCGACTTCACCGGCGGAGGCATGCCCGAGCGCGTCAAGTGCCTGCACGTGCTGATCGCCCACTCCCTGGCGAAGGGACCGGGCGTCAACCCGCTCGGCGACGAATCCGTCGCTCTCGCAGCCGATGCCGGTCTGCGCGGCACCGCCGTTCCCGCGGACTGGCCCACCTACGCGGAACTGCGCGGAGAAGAGCAGTGAGAGTCGCGGCAGTCGACTGCGGTACCAATTCGATCCGTCTGCTGATCGCCGACGTGGGGGACGACGGCACGCTCACCGACGTCACCCGGCTCATGAAGGTCGTGCGGCTCGGTCAGGGTGTGGACGCCACCGGACGACTCGCCCCGGAAGCGATCGAACGCACGCGGGTCGCTCTGGTGGAGTACGCCGATCTGATCCGCGAGACCGGAGCCACCGCGGTCCGCATGGTGGCCACCTCGGCGACCCGCGACGCGAGCAACCGCGAGGACTTCTTCTCGATGACCCGCGAGGTGCTCGGAGCGGTGATCCCCGGCGCCGAGGCCGAGGTCATCACCGGCGACGAGGAAGCGCGTCTGTCCTTCGCCGGCGCGGTCGGTGAACTCGACTCCGCCCGTGGGCCGTTCGTCGTCGTCGACCTCGGAGGCGGATCCACCGAAGTGGTGCTCGGCGATGCCACCGGAGTGCACGCGGCCTATTCGACGGACATCGGGTGTGTGCGCCTGACCGAGCGGTGCCTGCACGACGATCCGCCCACCGGCGAGCAGGTCGCGCAGGCCCGGCAGGTCGCGGGAGAGAAGATCGGCGAGGCGCTCGAGCGGGTGCCGGTCGAGCAGGCCCGCACCTGGGTGGGCGTCGCCGGCACGATGACCACTCTCGCCGCCCTCGCTCTCGAACTCGACGAATACGACTCGGAGAAGATCCATCTGTCGTCGGTGCCCTTCGATCGTCTGCGTGAGGTGTGCGACGGACTCGTCTCCGCGACCCGCGAGAAGCGCGCTGCGCTCGGCCCCATGCATCCGGGCCGCGTCGACGTCATCGGCGGCGGTGCCATCGTCACCACCGTCCTCGCCGACGAACTCGAACGCCGCGCGGGCATCACGGAACTCGTCGTGAGCGAACACGACATCCTCGACGGAATCGCCATGTCGGTCGCACGCTAGTTTCCGGATCCGTGTGGTGTCGACCCCGGATTCCGGGGTTCGATCCACACGGATCCCGAGCGCGCGCGGCTCCGGACGGTGCGGGGGAGACTTCTCGACGAATGTGTGGTTGACTGTGTCCCGGTCGTAGTTTTTGTTCGCGTCTTGCCACGCTCGCAAATCCTGATTGCGAGCGGATGGTTCTCCTTTCGGAAGTCACCGCATGTGATGACGGCCTGGCTCTGCCGAACTTTCGGCGGAGTTCCGGTACATGACAGAAGGAGACAGACATGGCTGAGGGCATCGTGAAATGGTTCAACTCCGACAAGGGTTTCGGCTTCATCGCCCCCGAGGACGGCAGCGCTGACGTGTTCGCGCACTTCTCGGAGATCCAGTCCGGCGGCTACCGCAGCCTCGAGGAGAACCAGCGTGTGAAGTTCGAGATCGGCCAGGGCGCCAAGGGCCCCCAGGCCACCGGAATCACCGTGATCTGATTCGATCTCCCGTCCCCTCAGGGGATTCGAGACATGCATCGGGCCCGCCTCGCCACGTCGAGGCGGGCCCGATGCATGTCTCGAGCAGGTCGTTCAGCGGTCCTGTACCGCCCGAGCGCCGGTCATGACGTCCCGCAGTTCGACGACGGTGCCAGCCCGGCGAACCTGCCGTCGAGAAAGTCCAGTGCGCCGGGAAGGCCGATCACCGCGGCGGTGATGTGATCCGTATCCGGAGTCGGTTCGGTCTGCACGGGCACACCCGCCTCGCAGTATCTACGCAGGGTCGTGGTGATCGACTGGAGTGGAATCAGTCCATCGGTCGGTGAATGCCATTCGTAGACCGGGGCGTTCGGTACCGCCGCAATCTTCTCGACGCTGTTCTCGTCCAGCACCGCTCTCACGGGTGGACTGTCGAGCAGGGTCATGCCCACCTCGGGGTCGGCGACGTCGGCAATGCTCCTTCCTGCGCCGGCGAGCAGGATCTCGTTGGTGCACGCGTTCGCGATCCGGTCGCGCAGTTCCCGGCCCGAAGCGTTGAGCTGATCGGTGATCGGCATGCGATCCGGGTACTCACGCTCGAGCCCGAGGGCGGCCGCCATAGCCAATCCGAAGGCGGGATGGGCCGATTCGCCGAGGGCCTCCGCCATCTTGCCGATATCCATGGGGACCCCGCCGTAGGCGCTGCCCACGATCGGGATCTCCGGTGCGTAGGTCGGGGCCAGTGCGGCAGCCATCGCCGTCGCCATTCCACCACCGGAATAACCGGCGATCCCCACCGGGCTGTCGGAGAGCCCGAGCGGGGCGTGTCGCTGAGCGGCCCGGATGCCGTCGAGGGTGATCTGCCCGCCCACCTTCGCGGCGCCGTATGCGCTGTTCGGTCCGAGATGATCGGGGATCGCCAGCGACCAGCCGCGCTGGATCGCGACGAGCAGGCCCGGTGATTCCCGGATGCCGCGGAGCGGGTTCTCCGCGTACAGCGCGGTGGACGGCGCGCATTCGAGCCCGAGAGCGTTGATGATCGCCTGATACGAGACGAGCGGACGGCCCGGCGCCCCGCCCTGCGGCGACAGCACGGTCGTCACGGCGGAGATCGGCTCACCGGCGGAGTTCGTCGACCGGAATTTCAACTGCACCGCGTCGGTGTCGGGGAAGCCCAGCGGGGGCGGCACAGCACGCACGGCGAGGATATCGCCGGGCTGCCGATCGGCGATGTCTGCCGGTGTGCCGTAGAAGGAATCGTGCAGGGCTGCGGGGTAGACGATGCTCTCCGCATGCGCGGCAGACGTCGTCGCCAGGGCCGGTATCGCTGCGAGCGTCGCCACTGCTGTCGCGATGCCGAGTCGCCGGGTCCGACACCACGCGGTCGTGAAACGCATCCATCGTCCTTCTCGTCGTGACGGCTGTCCGTTTTGTACACCTTGCGCAGATGTCTACCCTGTCGCGCGGGGCGTGACAACACACGAATCCGGTCGCATCACGCGGCGTGGTGCCGGCAGGTGCAGCGCACCGCCCGTCGCGAGGGGCCACGCTCGCGACCCGGCGCTGTCCCACCCGGATTCGCGCGCTAATGTGATGCCCACGCCCCTATAGCCCAATTGGCAGAGGCAGCGGACTTAAAATCCGCCGAGTGTGGGTTCGAGTCCCACTGGGGGCACTCACTTCCGGTCCCGTATTTCGGACGTTTCTGTGGATCCGGCTCCGCTGGGCGGTGTTCAATACACCGAAACCGATCGGGGGATGCGATGCGCGTGATGGTGGGGGCCGCGGTGGTCGTGGTGGTGGGAAGTGTGCTGACGGCATCGGCGGTGTCGGCGCAACCGGCCGGACGCACCGAGATGCCGTACGTGTCGTCGGCGCCGCTGGCCGGTGAGGTGCTCGGATCGGTGGTGTCCGTTCCCGCCCCGCTACCGCCGGAGGCCGGCCCACGTCCACCGGCCTGTGATCGGTTGTCGTATCTGCGGTGGCGATCGGCGGACGGGCCGGAGCATTCCGCCGACGCCGACCGGATCCTCGTCGCCCAGCCCGGCATCTTCGAGGGGGCGGGCGCGTTCGAGAGCGTCGCGCGCAACACCGTCGCTGCTGCCGCGACGCGCGGTTCCCGCATCGAGTTCTGGGCGCTGGACCGGCGATCGAACTGTCTCGAGGACCACATCGGTACCCGGGCCGCTCTGCGGACCGGTTCGCTCGACACCGCGACCGACTACTACTTCCACGGTGCCGAGGTCGACGGGCAGCGGTTCGGCGGTCACGCGACCGGCCCCGACGTCGCGTGGCTCGCCTCTGTCGGACTGGAACAGACACTGCGCGATCAGTACGACCTGCTACGTCACGAACTTCCGGACCCGGCACTGCGGAAACAGAAAGTGTTGTGCGGCGGGCATTCTCTCGGTGGTTTCGTCACCGGCTACTTCGCGGAGTGGGATTTCGACGGAAATCCGGCGACCACCGACGACGCCGGCTACAACCAGTGCGGTGGGTACTTCGCGCTCGACACGGTGATCAGAGCCGGAGCGCCGTTCCCCGGCCGGGGCGCGCTCCCGGATCTGCCCGACACGGTGTCCGCTCCGCTCGATGCGTTGTCCGGTTCGATCTCCACGGTGTCGCCTGTGCTCGCGCTCCCCGCGGTCATCAACCCGGAGACGACGAATCTGCTGGCACTCACCGGTCTCGCGGCGCGGCTCGACCCGGACGGCATCGACGGCATCGTCCCGCGCATGCCGGACAACCCGAACGTCGATTGGACGTTGCGGACGCTGCTGGCGAGGGATTACGCGATGTTCGTGACCGGTGAGCCGGACGTGCGGACGCTGAACGCCACCAACGAGGCCGTTCTCGGGGCGATCCTCGACGACAATTCGCAACCGCTGGGATTCCTGCAGGCGAGCGTCGGCTTCATCACGGGGGCTCCCGTGCGCGACAAGCTGTTTCCTGTTCCCAGCACCCCGGAGGTGCTCGGTTCGGGGATGTTCGGCGACGCACCCAAGGCGTCGCCGGAAGTCTTCGCCGATCCGGCGGTCGTCTACCGCTGGCTCGACTACGACGAGGTGGGCACGGCGGCGTCGTCACCCGACGAGGCGCGGTACACCGATCGGGGGAGCGAGGTGACCTCGATCGCGGAGCTGGCGCGGAATCTGTCGGAGCCGCCACTGGATTTCACCGAGTGGTACTTCCCGTCGAAGCTGCCGTTCGACCTCGCGTCCGCAACCCGTTTCGAGGGGCATCTCCACCGCGACGCCGTCACCCGGAATCCCGTCGTGACACTGCTCGCGGGAGGTGGGATCACGGTTCCGGAGACGAATCATCCGAACGAACGCAGGGTGACACTTCCGGGCTACAACCACATCGACGTGCTCACCGCATCGGCGGTTCAGAACGACGGGCGACCCGAGCAGGTGTCCCAGGCGCTGGCCGACTTCGCAGTCGACTGATCCCGGTGCCGGTCGTCCGGATCAGGCGCCGCGGGCCGAGAAGATGGAGGTGTAGTCGTGGGGACCGGTGTTCTCGGCGACGACGGCGACGGGTTCGCGCTCGATCTCTGCCTCGGGGCTCGTGGGGGCGAGGAAGATGGGACCGTCGAATTCTTTGTTCTGGCTCATGGCCGTCCTTTCGGGTGCGGTCGGGTAGACCCCGACCATCGAGGGCAGTGCGAAGAAGAGGGGCCGCGGTACACGCGGCGGAAGACTCTCACGTTCGGCTCGTAACCTTCGGGCACTGTCGGTGCGAGGTAGCTCACGGAGTGCGAGCCGAGCGTTGGTCCCACCCTACACCAGAGCGCTCCGGCAACGTTTGATCGGCGAGTCGGACGGGAAGCCCCACGTCATGGCTACCTATCGAGTGATCGACCCCACCGGTAACGTCGTGGACACCAAGGAAATCGAGAGTGCGGACGACGCGCACGCCTGGTTCGTCGACCAGCGCGCGGACAACAGCGAACTCGGTTGGCGCATGGAGGCGCAGAACGAGCAGGACGGCACCTGGCACTTCTTCGACGACACCGAGGGCACCACGCAGTAGGCATCCACACACGCGCGGTGCCGGTAGTCGTGACTACCGGCACCGCGTGGGTCGGACTACTTCTTGAAGGCGTTCTTGACGTCGTCCACGGCGTCCGAAACCTTGTCGCCGGCCTGCTTCAGACCGCTCGAGGCCTGATCGCCCCGGCCTTCGGCTTCGAGATCACGGTCGCCGGTCGCCTGACCGGTGTTCTCCTTGATCTTGCCGCCTGCTTCTTCTGCCTTGTGCTTTGCCTTGTCGACGAAGTCGGCCATCGGTCCTCCTCTGTCATCGAACGTTCTCGGTCGTCGGACGTTGCCTCAACGGAGTACCCGCCCCGAACCGAGCGAAAACGACCATGGCGTGCCCCGGCGTGCCAGACTGCGGAAACAGAGAGCCAGGAGGAGATCGATGTCGCATCCCACCAGCCCCGGCCCCGAGGACGACGATCCGATCAGTGACGCTCCCGACGCCGATCCCGAACTCGTACGTGACGGCTCGGTGCAACGTCGACGATCCGCCGGCGGGGTGATCGTCGCGATACTGGCGGTCGTCCTGGTTCTGGTGCTGCTCGTCGTCCTGCTCTGAGCACCCGGCGCGAAATCAGAGCCAGTCGCGTCGCTTGAACTGGACGTACAGCACGATCGCCGAGACGGCGATGATCACGGCACCGGTCACCATGCCCCAGACCTGACCGAAACCCGGATAGGGCACGTTCATGCCGTACCACCCGGTGATGGCGGTGGGCACCGCGATGATCGCCGCCCATCCGGTCAGCTTCTTCATCACGATGTTCAGGTGGGAGTCCTGCAAGGACAGATTCGTCTCGAAGATGGAATCGACCATGTCGCGGAGCGAATCGGTCCATTCCGCCGCTCGCATCACGTGGTCGTAGAGGTCGTTGTACCAGCTGTCGAGTTCGGGATGGCGGTTCTGTTCGGCGCGGGTCCGGGCCACGGCGTTGACGATCTCCCGCATCGGGAGCACGACGCGCCGCAACTGCACGAGTTCCTTCCGGAGGCGGTAGACCCGGCGCTGGATCATCCGTGTGGAGACCTGGTCGTCGAACAGGTAGTCCTCGACCCCTTCCGCCGCATCGTCGAGTATCTGGATCGTCTCGAACTGTCCGTCGACGACGGTGTCCAGCAGCCCGTGCACCAGTGCTCCGGGACCGTACTGCAGCAGATCCGAGTGCTCGTCCCAGCGACGTACCACTTCGTCGATGTCGTGGGGGGTTCCACGGCGCACCGTGACGACACCGCGAGGCAGGACGAACGCCGAGATTCTCGTGGTGCGCAAGCGGGATTCGTGGCCCCGCTCGATGTCGTCGTCCCCGTCCCAGGACAGGTGGGTGGCGTACACCGTGAGGAAGGTGTGGGTGGAGTATCGGGTCGCCTTGGTCCGTTCACCCTGAGCAAGGGAGTCCTCGACCGCGAGCGGATCGAGATTCCATTCGCCGGCGAGTTCGAGCAGATGTGCTTGCTCGGGGTTCCACAGGTCCACCCACACCAGGGAGTCCTCGTCGGCGAGATATCCCGCGACGTCGGAGAGCGGAAAGCCGTCGTCGACGAGTTTGCCGTCGGTCCATCGCCGGGTCCGGATGGGAATTTCCTCGAGGTCCGTCATGCCGCGAGTGTCCCCGAAATCCGAGTTCTTCACACCACGGGCCTGTTCTCCGACTCTGCGAGCCGGGTGACGCGCGCGAGGAACTGCTCGTCGACGGGGGGCCACTCGTCCGGCCGGTCGTTCTCCCTCATCCGCCGGTGGAGAGCGGCGAGGACGCGTGCCGTCCGCGGACCTCCGTCCACCGGAAACCGCACCATCCCGCGTGATGCGCACTCGTCGACCACCGCGGCGAGCGTGCGCTCGGCCTCCTCCGTGCGTCCGGCGGCATGCAGGCAGCACACGAGCAGTCCTCTCGCCTGCAGGTGTGCGCGGGGACGCACTCCCTCGGTGCGGCGTACCCACCGCTGTGCCCATTCGACCGCGCGTTCCACCGCCTCCGGCTCGTCGCTCTCGCAGAGCAGGCGGATCGCCGTCGCGTCCTCGAGCTGACGGGTGATCTCCACCGTGCCGTCCGGATCGGGACGGTCGGACTCGGGCACACGACGTGCCGGTACGGGAACCGTGCCGAGCCCCAGTCTCAGGCGCTCGTTCTCGATCCGTGCCCGCAACCGGGGAAGATCGTTGATCGCTGCTGCGCACAGTCCTTCCTCCAGGAGTTGCCCCGCGGATTCCCGGTCGTGCCGCAGCACCTTCAGGCGCGCCGAGGTGACCACCCGGGCGATCATGAAATCGGTTGCCCCACCTTCGATGCCCAGTCTGTTGCTCTCGTCGATCAGGGTCTCGGCTTCGTCGATCCGGCCCTGCTCGTAGAGCAGTTCGCCGAGCATCGCTGCCGCGAGGCGGCCCGAATGCGTATGGATGCCGCCGGTGCGCCGTGCCCGCAGCAAGGCCGAGCGGAAGTACTCTTCCGCGCGGGCGACGTCGAGTTGTTCACCGACCGCGATCCCGCACAGGCATTGCCCGTAGATCGACGTGAACGGGCCTCGGGTCTCGTGGTGGAAGGGCGCCGCCCATTCCTGCATGCGGACGGCCTCGTCGAAGTCGAAGCGGAAGATCTCGGCGTAGGAGGCGAAGACCGCGGCCGCCGCGACGACCCAGGGATGCACAGCCCCCGGATCGTCGAGGCACGGCGCGACGAGTTCGTCGATCCCCTGCAGAATGTCGGCGTTCATGAGGACCGCCGCTTCGGCGGCGTCGGCCTCCACACGCAGAGCGTGGGGGTCCTGCCCGGCGGTGACGCCGCGATCCAGGAGTTCGCGTACGGCGGCGAGCGCGCTGCGGGCGCGATCCAGTCGTTGCGCCGCGGTGTTCGCCCATGCCTGCGCCAACAGGAGCCGGGGCTCACGGGCCACGGAGCGGGGCGGCAACCGGTCGATCAGCGCGAGCAGGGGAGCGATGTGACCGTGCTCCATCAGGTACATGCCGTCCGAGGCGAGCAGGTCCACCGCGAAGTCGGTGTCGCCGAGCTCCAAGGCGTGATCCACCGCTTCGGGCAGCATGCGATGGGCTGCGAACCAGGTTGCGGCCGTGCGGTGCAGGCCGGCGATCCTCTCGGGATGATCTCGTTCGAGTCGTCGCCGCAGGAAGTCGAGGAACATCTGGTGGTACCGGAACCAGATACGTTCGTCGTCGACGTGGCGGACGAAGAGATCGCGTGCCTCCGCTTCCTCGAGCATCGCCTGGCTGCGTGGATCACCGGTCAATGCTGCGGCCAGACTGCCACTGACGGATTCGGTGATGCACGTGGACAACAGGAATTCGTACATTCGCGGTTCGAGCGTCGAGAGCACGTTGTCGGCGAGGAATTCCTCGATCGCGTGGTGCCGGCCGGTGATGTTCTCGATCATCCACGACGGATCGTCGCTGGTGCGCAACGACAACGACGCGAGTTGCAAGGCTGCCACCCAGCCGTCGGTGGTCCTGTTCAGTTCGTGGACGTCCGCCGGGGCGAGATCGATGCCACTCACGCCGCGCAGGAAAGAGCTCGACTCGTCCACGTCGAATCGCAATGCTTCCGAATCGATTTCGACCAGCTCGTCCTTGACGCGCATACGACTCGCGGGGAGACCGGAACGGTTGCGGCTCATCACGACGAGGTGCAGATGGTGGCAGCCCTTCTCGAGCAGGAAGTCCAGCGCGGCGATCGTCCCGGGTGAGGTGACGCGGTGCCAATCGTCGATGAACAGTGTTGCCGCGGTGTCGGTGCGGTGGAGATCGTCGATCAACGTGTACAACACGTAGCGTTCTGCGTCCTGTCCGTGCGCGTCGAGGATCCTGGAGAGTTCGCGTGTCGACGAGGAACCGACCTCCTTCATCGCCTCGACCAGATGCGTGAGGAACCACAGCACGTTGTCGTCGTCACTGTCGACCGTCAACCAGGCGACGGGCACCCCGTCCGCCGCGAGTGCATCGCGCCACTGCGAGGCCAGGGTGGACTTCCCGAAGCCGGTGGGGGCGTGGATGGCGGTCAGGCGGCGGCGCCGTCCGGCGCGCAGCTGTGAGATCAGCCGGCTGCGTTCGACGAGGGGCCGTGTGGTCGAGGGCGGACGGAACCGGGTCGACGGTGTGACGGATCCGGGTCGACGGTGTGACGGATCCGTCCGCGCGATCGGGCAGTGCTCCCGACCTGTGATCGGTGGCAGGAAGATCCGGCGGGGCCGCGGGCGGATCCGGCGGGGGAGGCCCCGGCAGCGCCATGGTGTCGACCGGCAGGCCGTGCGCCCGCTGGATGTTCCGGAGGACGTCCCCGAAGGCGGCGGCGGTCTGCGGCCGGTCCTCGGGCTCGGGGGCCATACCGCGCTCGAGTGCATCGCACAGGTCGTCGGGAACACCTTCACCCCGCAGATCGGGAACAGGCTCGGAGGTGATGCGCAGGAACTGCGCGACGACCTTCTCGCCTTTCTTCCGCTCGAAGGCTGCGTGCCCGGTGATCGCGGCGAACAGGGTGGCGGCGAGGCCGTAGACGTCGGCTGCGGGTGTGGGGGCCCGGCCTCGCAGCACTTCCGGGGCCGTGAACGCCGGGGATCCGGTGATCTCACCGTCCGAGGTGCGGAATCCGTCGCCGATCCGCGCGATGCCGAAATCGGTGAGTTGCGGCTCTCCGTATTCGGTGAGGAGGATGTTCGCGGGTTTGACGTCGCGGTGCAGGACGTCGGATCGGTGGGCCGTCTCCAGCGCGCCGGCCAGCTTGACGCCCAACCGGACAGCTTCGGCCCACGAGAGGGTGCCGTGCCGGCGGACACGGGTGTCCAGCGAGTCGTGAGGGTGATAGGGCATCACCAGGTACGGAAGACCGTCGTCCGTGACACCCGTCTGCAGCACGGTGACGATGTGCGGATGCCCCGACACACGTCCCATCGCCCGCTGTTCACGCAGGAACCGCTCGAGATTCGTCGGGTCGGGACTCCGCCGGAGCACCTTCACAGCGACATCCCGGTCGAGTGATTCCTGCCTGCAGCGGTAGACCACGCCGAAGCCGCCACGGCCGATCACCTCGGCATCGGAGAAGCCCGCGTCGTGGAGCGCGCGGACGATGTCGGTCTCGGTCACGTCGACGGTCGGTGATCGTCGGGTGGCCGGATCGTTGTCGGACATCGGCGCCACCTCGGGAAGCGGTTTCCCCACAATAGTCCCCGGATCTGCACGCCCGCTGAATATCCTGCGTCGCCCCTGGTCTACCGTGGTCCGGCCGGACCACGGTGCATCACCGGGAACGGTCAAACGACACTGCGACCAGAAGTGGGACATAGATGAAGAAGACTCTCGCGGCGCTGTTCGGTGCAGGTGTGGTCCTGCTGGCGGCGGCGTGTGGATCCTCCGACGGATCCGACTCGGCCGAGGAGACCACCACCACCACGAGTACCTCGGCAGCCGCCGAAGCCGGCAGCACGGGCACCACCGTCGAGCTCGGCAAGAGCTACGAGGAGAACTGCGAGGCGTTGCTGCCCTACCTCGACGAGCTCGAGGAGTGGGGCCAGGACCGTGCGGCAGCCGCCCAGGCCGTCGCGGACGCCCAGCAGCAGCTCCCGGCGTGGCAGGATCTCGGGGAAGACGAGCAGGCCGACACCCTGCGTGCCATCGAGAACGCCGGCCAGGGGAAGTGCTGACAGCCGAGTGCTGATGGATGAGTTGTTCGACAGGTTGCGGCGCTTCCCGGACGTGGAAGCGCCCAATCTGTTCGCAGTAGACGGTGCCGACCGGTTGATCCTCGACGAGGCCGCTCCCGCGCTCGACGCCGCGGCTCCCGGGACCGTGATCGTCGTCGACGACAGGTACGGAGCCCTCACGCTCGGGACCGCGGTGCGCCACGACGTCGGCCTCCTGCGTGTCCATCAGGACTCGATCGTGGGTGAGCGATCCCTCGCGGCCAACGCCGATCGGGAAGGGCTCACGGATCGTTACCGGTCCTGTGCCCTCGACGAGGAGTTGCTCGCCGGGGCGCGCGTCGTTCTGTTGCGCCTCCCGCGCTCGCTGTCCGCGCTCACCGAGATCGCCGAGATCGTCGCACGCAGTGCCGACCCCGGGGTCGTCGTGTTCGCCGGCGGACGTGACAAGCACATCAGCCGCGCGATGAACGACGTACTCGGTGCGTCCTTCGCCGACGTCCGTGCCTCGCGGGGCCGGCAGAAGTCACGCGTGCTCACGGCGCGCGGTGCCCGGCCCGGGCCCGCCTCGTTTCCCGTTCGCGAGAGTCTCCCCGAACTCGACCTGACCGTCGTCGCGCACGGGTCCGTCTTCGCCGGCCCCCGCCTGGACATCGGCACCCGTTTCCTCCTCGACTTCCTTCCCCGCATCGATCGTGGTGCGCAGCTCGCAGTCGATCTCGGCTGCGGCACCGGCATCCTCGCCGCGATGGTCGCCCGGCAGCTCCCGACCGCCAGGGTGATCGCCACCGACCAGTCGGCCGCGGCCGTGACCTCCGCCGCGGAGACGGCTGCCGCGAACGGCCTGTCCGATCGCATCGAGACGCTCCGCGACGACGCCGCAGCGTCGATTCCCTCGGGGTCGGTCGACCTCGTCGTGTGCAACCCGCCCTTCCACGTCGGCGCGACCGTGCACACCGGCGCAGCGCACAGGATGTTCGCCGCTGCCGCCCGGATCCTGCGCCCGGGAGGGGAGATGTGGACGGTCTACAACCGTCATCTCGACTACCGTCCGGCGTTGTCCGGGGTCGTCGGTACCACCCGAGTCGAGGGCCGGAACCGCAAGTTCACCGTGACCCGCTCGGTGCGTAACCGGTAGAGTCCGATTCGTCCGAGGTTTCTCGACGATTCGGGAACTCGTGAGGTTGCCTCCTCGTTGAACGGACAGAAGCGACCACAAGAAGGGAAGTGCACGGTGCGCACCACCAGTAACCCGGTGTTCCGCAACCTGCCCAAGCAAGAGGGCGGCGGATACGCCACGTTCGGCTCTGCGACGGCGGGCGCCGCGCAGGTCACTCAGCAATTCGGTCAGCCGCAGACGGATCCGTGGGCACGCCCCACCGACCAGCGGACGATGACCATCGACGACGTCGTCACCAAGACCGGCATCACGCTCGGTGTGCTCGCCGTCTCGGCACTCATCTCCTACGTGCTGGTCAACTCCAACGTCGGCCTGGCAGCTCCGTTCGTCATCGGCGGCGGTCTGATCGGTCTCGTCCTCGTGCTGGTCGCGACGTTCGGCCGCAAGATGGACAACCCGGCGATCGTCCTCGCCTACGCGGTGGCGGAAGGCTTCTTCCTCGGCGCGCTGTCGTTCATGTTCACCGACATCACGTTCGGTGGCGCGGGCGGCGCGACCCTGATCGCGCAGGCCGTCCTCGGTACCTTCGGCGTGTTCTTCGGCATGCTCGTCGTGTACCGCACCGGCGCCATCCGCGTCACGCCGCGCCTGACCCGCATGATCGTCGGCGCCCTCGTCGGTGTCCTGGTCCTGGCGCTGGGCAACCTCATCGCCGGCTTCTTCATCGACGGTGGCCTGGGCCTGCGCGACGGCGGCCCGATCGCCATCATCTTCAGCCTCGTGTGCATCGGCATCGCGGCGTTCAGCTTCCTGCTGGACTTCGACTCCGCAGATCAGCTGATCCGCGCACAGGCCCCGGAGAAGGCCGCCTGGGGTGTCGCCCTCGGCCTGACCGTCACCTTGGTGTGGCTGTACGTCGAGATCCTGCGACTGCTCAGCTACTTCCAGAACGACTAGTCGTTCGCAGCACGACGGACCCCGGGCGTACAGCCCGGGGTCCGTCGTCGTTTACCGGCACGCATGCACCGTCACCGACCCTCGACGCGCGACGTGGGAACATGGAGACATGCGCATTGCGGATTCCGTCGTCGACCTCATCGGAAACACACCCCTCGTCAAACTCAACTCGGTGGTGAAACCGGGTTCGGGCCTCGTGGCCGCGAAGGTCGAGTACCTCAACCCCGGTGGCAGCTCCAAGGACCGCATCGCGGTGAAGATGATCGACGCCGCCGAGGCGTCGGGCGAGCTGAAACCCGGTGGGACCATCGTCGAGCCCACGTCCGGCAATACCGGCATCGGCCTGGCCCTCGTCGCCCAGCAGCGCGGCTACAAGTGCGTGTTCGTGTGCCCCGACAAGGTCAGCGAGGACAAGCGCAACGTGCTGCGGGCCTACGGTGCCGAGGTCGTCGTGTGCCCGACCGCTGTTCCGCCGGAGCACCCCGACAGCTACTACACCGTCTCCGACCGCCTCGCCCGCGAACTGCCGGGTGGCTGGAAGCCCAACCAGTACTCCAACCCGGGCGGTCCGGCCAGCCACTACGAGAGCACCGGTCCGGAGATCTGGAAGGACACCGACGGCAAGATCACGCACTTCGTCGCCGGGGTCGGTACCGGTGGCACCATCTCGGGCACCGGCCGGTACCTCAAGGAGGTCTCCGGAGGAGCGGTCAAGGTCATCGGCGTCGACCCCGAAGGCTCGGTCTACTCCGGCGGCACGGGCCGCCCCTATCTCGTCGAAGGTGTCGGCGAGGACTTCTGGCCCTCCGCCTACGATCCCTCCGTCCCCGACGAGATCATCGCCGTCTCCGACGCCGATTCCTTCGAGATGACGCGGCGCCTCGCTCGCGAGGAGGGCCTGCTCGTCGGCGGTTCGTGCGGCATGGCGGTCGTCGCTGCCCTGCAGGTCGCCGAACGTGAAGGCCCCGACGCCGTCGTGGTCGTCCTGCTCCCCGATGGTGGCCGCGGCTACATGTCGAAGATTTTCAACGACAAGTGGATGGCCAGCTACGGCTTCCTCCGCGCGCCGCTCGACGGCAAGCCCGACGACTCGACCGTCGGCGACGTGCTGCGTGGCAAGAGCGGCGATCTGCCCGATCTCGTACACACCCACCCCTCGGAGACGGTGCGCGACGCCATCGAGATCCTCCGCGAGTACGGCGTGTCGCAGATGCCGGTCGTGGGTGCGGAGCCGCCCGTCACCGCAGGTGAGGTCGCCGGCTCGGTCAGCGAACGCGAACTGCTCAGCGCGGTCTTCGAGGGTCGCGCGAACCTCGCCGATCCGGTCGAGAAGCACATGAGCCCCCCGCTGCCGAACATCGGCGTGGGCGAGTCCATCGACGCCGCCACCAAGGCGTTCGGCGACACCGACGCGCTCATGGTGATCGACGACGGCAAGCCCGTCGGAGTGATCACCCGCCACGACCTGCTCGGATTCATCTCCCAAGGCCGATAGGACACATATTTCATGACCGATCAGAACCAGCACGGTTTCGCGACCCGCGCCATCCATGCCGGGTACGAGCCCGACCCCCAGACCGGTGCCGTCAACGTGCCGATCTACGCGTCGTCGACCTTCGCCCAGGACGGCGTCGGCGAGATGCGCAGCGGCTTCGAGTACGCCCGCACCGGCAACCCCACCCGTCGTCCCCTCGAGGCGAACCTCGCCGCGCTCGAGAACGGCACCTACGGCCGGGCGTTCGGCTCGGGCATGGCCGCCACCGACTGCCTGCTCCGTTCGGTGCTGCGTCCGGGCGACCACCTCGTCATCCCCAACGACGCCTACGGCGGCACCTTCCGCCTCATCGACAAGGTGTTCACGCAGTGGGGGATCGAGTACACCCCGGCCGCGATCAACGACGCCGACGAGGTGCGCGCGGCGGTGCGCCCGAACACCAAGCTCGTGTGGGTGGAGACGCCCACCAACCCGCTGCTCAACATCGGCGACATCTCGGCACTCGCCGACATCGCGCACGAGGGTGGTGCCAAGATCGTCGTCGACAACACCTTCGCGTCGCCGTACCTGCAGCAGCCGCTCACCTTCGGCGCTGACGTCGTGCTGCACTCGACCACCAAGTACATCGGTGGTCACTCCGACGTCGTCGGTGGCGCGCTGGTGACGAACGACGAGGAGCTCGACGCCGCCTTCGCGTTCCTGCAGAACGGTGCGGGTGCCGTGCCGGGCCCGTTCGACGCCTTCCTCACGCTGCGCGGCATCAAGACGCTCGCGGTGCGGATGGAGAAGCACTCCGACAACGCCGAGAAGCTCGTCGACTTCCTGTCGGGCCACTCGGCCGTGAGCAAGGTGCTGTACCCGGGTCTCGAATCGCATCCGGGCCACGAGTACGCGGCCAAGCAGATGCGCCGTTTCGGCGGCATGATCTCCGTGCGCCTCGCCGGTGGCCGCCAGGCCGCGCTGGACTTCTGCAAGCGCACCGAGATCTTCACCCTCGCCGAGTCGCTCGGTGGCGTGGAGTCGCTCATCGAGCATCCGGGTGCGATGACCCACGCCTCCACCGCCGGGTCGCTGCTCGAGGTCCCGGAGGATCTCGTCCGGCTGTCGGTGGGCATCGAGGATGCCGCCGACCTGCTCGCCGACGTCGAACAGGCGCTCGGCTGACACACCGGCCGTAGAAGACACGAGAAGAAGGCGTCCCGAGGGACGCCTTCTTCTCGTGTCGATCGGAAGAACAGCGACGCGTCGCCCGCCGTTTCGGAAGAGTCGGAGCCATGACCGTCGCCGACGCCGGCCGGCTGGGCCCGCGCCCGATCGGAGGTCGCCTGCGATGCATGACGCGTGACGGCGACGTGCGGAAGGAACCGCATAGCCCCCGGAAGCACTACCGGGCGCCGTACGATCACGTGGTGACGGACAGCGAACATCCCGAATCCGCCCTGTGGGACACCGTGCTCGACACGGTACGGAGCCACGGACCCATGACGATCGACGAGGTGGCCGATCACCTCGAGGAACACGGATTCGGCTCCGCCGAGCAGGTGATGATCGATCTCGAACAGTCGGAACCGCATCCGCTGCTGCTGTGGTTGTCCGACGACCGGGTCGCGGCGACGGATGCGCTGTTCGAGGGGAGGACGCTCACACACCGCCTCACCGCGGACGAACTCGACCGGCACGCGATCCCGGTCGCCGACATCGAACCGCTCCTGCTGCTCGTCTCCGAGGAGGACGAGTTCGATCTCGTGCAACCGGGTGGATCCGAAGCTGCTGCCACGCAGAACGATCCGGATTCGGGTGGGGTCGTCGGTCGGGAGACGATCGTCTTTCCCGGAGGGGCCCTGTCGGGTCGCGAACCCGGCGATCTGCTCGCGCTCACCGTGCGGGACGGTCGCCTGTCGTTCGCTCCGGCCGACGACGAAGTCCGAAGCAGCGAGGCCGAATTCGTGCACGCGCTCGAACAGGCCATCGCCCGGGACCAGGTGGCGAGCCTCGACGGTGCCTTCCTCGACGTGCTCGCCGATGCACCGGACGCGTTCTCTGCGCCGTCCCTGCCACTCGGGGAACTGCTCGCCGGAGCCGGACTGGACCGCAGCGGAGACCTGGTGGCACCGAAGGGATTCGACTTCGACGGATACTCCGACCGGGCGATGTTCGAGATCTATGCCGAACAGCTCGGCATCCCCGTCGACGCCGTGCCCGGTGTGGCCCTGTTCGCGTCACTGGTCGAAGCCCTCGAACGTGGCGACGACGCCGAACTCGACGAGCGTTTCGCCGTGGGGAAGTCCGGTCTGTACTCGGTGCTGTCCGATCCCGAGATCGCCGAGACCGTCTACGACGAACTGGTGGGGGAGAAGCTCGCGCCCGAGGCGATCGAGCAGGCCGCGCTGTGGCTGCTCGACCATGCGCCGCGACGCGCGGCGGGGGCGGCGCACTGGATCGCCGGTCGCGCGGCCGAATCGACCGGACGCATCACCGAAGCCGAACGGCACTACGAGCGTTCGGCCGACCTCGACTCCGCCTTCGACCTGCCGTTGTTCGACCTCGCGCGCTTCGCCTCCGATCGCGGGGACGCGATCCGGGGGCTGTCCCTGCTCGCGCGGGTGCCGGGTGGCGACGAACATCCCCTCCACGAACTGCTCGAACGGTACCGGCCGAAGGAGGTTCCGGGGCTCGGCCGCAACGACCGCTGCTGGTGCGGGTCGGGCCGCAAGTACAAGGCGTGCCATCTCGGGCGCGCCAAGCACTCGCTCGAGGAGCGGTCCGACTGGCTGTACATGAAGGCGGCCATGCACGCCCTGGAACCCGGATGGGCGGAACAGCGGGTCGCGCTGGCGGAGGCCCGCTCCGGTTACGGGGACGACGATGCGGTGGCCGAGGCCGTCGCCGATCCGCTCGTCGAGGACGTCCTGCTCTTCGATGCCGGCGCGTTCGCGGATTTCGTCGAGCGTCGCGGGGAGTTGCTGCCCGAGGACGAGGCGGAACTCGCCCGCTCGTGGCTGGCGGTCGAGCGTTCGGTCTTCGAGGTCGAGGCGAGTGCGCCGGAGGAATCGCTCACGCTGCGCGACGTCCGCAGCGACCGGGTGGTCGAGGTGTCCGCGCCCTGGCTCGCAGGTGAGGTGCCCGCCGGCACGTTGCTGTGCGCCCGCGTGATGCCGGTAGGTGAGGACCGATGGGTGATGCCCGGTGGCTGCGAACCGGTGACGGAGGACCAGCGGGACACGCTCGTTGCACTGCTGGGCGAGGACACGGTCGATCCGGTGGACATCATGGACGTCCTGACCCATCCCGATGCCGCGGATTTCTATCCGGAACCGTAACTCTGGTCACACAGGTAACACGAGTCCCACTGATCCCAAGACTAGAACGTGTTCCTGAATATATGTGATAAGAACATCCGGAAGCCGTACTGGTGATCGACCTCACAGTTACGGTGAGAGCGGTTGATGGATGGATGTGGGGGTAGCGGATGTCGGTGGACCCGTCTGCGGTCATCGTGGCAGTGGCTACGGCAGCAAGTGCGCTCGTTCAGGGCGTGGACCTACCAGCAGAGATCAAGGATCAGATCAACGGGGCGATCGAATCGTTCGAGGCGACTGCCGAGAACGCCGACACGGACGTGGCGAACTTCGTCGCGTCGTTGCCGGAACCGATGCAGCAGGGAGCCCAACAGGCGGTCGCGGATGCGACAACGGCGGTCGCGGGGGCGATCGAGCCGCATCTGCCCGAGGAGGCGGCCGCGGCACTGCACCCCGCCGATCCGGAAGCGGCTCCGCCCGCGCTGGCGCCCGAACCGCCGGCCGCCCGGCCCGGACCCTTCGGGATACCGGTCCAACCGCCGGCGACCGGCGCGGTCGGGAACCCGCAACCGGGTCCCACGATTCCCGGCACCGGGATCACACTGCCGTCGATCCCGGCGATCCTTCCCGGAACGCGACTCGCACCCATCGGTGCGATCGCCGTGTTCGCGCCGTGGCTGAAGAAGGCCGGCGAACTGTGCGACGGGATCTCCGCGCCGGTCCTCGCGGCCCTCTACTCCGCCGAGAACGGTTTCCGGTACGGCCCGACCGCACCGGTCTCGCCGGTCGGCGCCCGCGGTCCGGGGCAGTTCATGCCCGGCACCTGGGACCAGTACGGCAAGGACGCCGACGGTGACGGCAAGGCCGACGTTCTCGGTATCGCCGACCCGGTCATGGCGTCGGGCAACCTCCTGTGCGACAACTACAAGCTCATCGACGACTGGAAGAAACGCGGTCTGGTCGAAGGCGACACCCTCGATCTGACCCTCGCGGCCTACAACGCCGGTCTCGGCGCGGTGAAGCGCTCGGGTGGCATGCCGTCCGGTCATCCCGACTACGAGAACCAGACGAAGCCCTACGTCGCGAAGATCCGCGCGACCGAGCACGTCTTCGCCCGCATGCTCTCGCCGTTCCTCGGCCTGGGCATCGGAGGCGGGGCCGGCGACGTCGGCAATCGCATCGTCGACCTGGCCTTCAAGTACCTCGGCCTGCCGTACGTCTGGGGTGGCGGCAATATCAACGGGCCGTCCGGCGGCGGTTTCGACTGCTCCGGCCTGACGTCGTACGCGGTGTTCGCCGCGACAGGCATCACGCTGCCGCGCACGTCCGAGACACAGTGGCACATCGGCACCGAGGTGCCGCTGTACGCGGCGCGCCCCGGCGACCTGCTGTTCGGCAACTGGCAGGCCGGGGGACCGGGTCACGTCGCCATCTACATCGGCGGCGGGCAGATGGTGCACGCGCCCACCACCGGCGACGTCGTGCGGGTGGGGCCGGTCTTCCCCGACATGAAGGCGCGGCGCATCTTCTGATACCTGCCGTGAACACGCGAAAGGCCCGACCGGATTGGCGGTTTCAAGGGGTCGACGCAACACCGCTGTTAGTTGGTGGTGATTAGATCACGCAGACGCTCGGCTGGAGTATCCCAGCCGAGCGTTTTGCGTGGCCGGCCGTTGAGCTCCTGGGCGACGTGCTCGAGGTCCGCCGGGCTGTAGACACTCAGATCGGTGCCCTTGGGGAAATACTGCCGCAGCAGTCCGTTGGTGTTCTCGTTGGTGCCGCGCTGCCAGGGGCTGGCCGGGTCACAGAAGTAGACGGCCATATCGGCAGCGATACCGAACTGCTTGTGCCGGGCCATCTCGGCGCCTTGATCCCAGGTCAGCGAGCCACGAAGATGGGCGGGCAGGTCTTTCATCGCGGCGATGAGCGCGTCCCGCACGGATTCGGCGTCGTGCCCGTTCGGCAGGTGCAGCAGCATCGTGTAGCGGGTGGTGCGTTCGACGAGGGTGCCGATCGCGGTCTTGTTCAGCTCACCGGTGATCAAATCGCCTTCCCAGTGCCCGGGCACCGCACGGTCGGCGACCTCGGCGGGCCGGTCACTGATCATCACCATCGGATCGGTGAATCGCTGATACCGCTGACCGTCCGCGCGGTGCGGTTTACGTCTCGCCCGTCCGGTCCGAAGTGACTGTTGTACTTGCTTTTTGAGGCCGCCTCGGGCTTGGAAGTAGAGGGCTTGGTAGATCGTTTCGTGGCTCACCCGCATACTTTCGTCGTCGGGATGATCCCGGCGTAGACGGTGCGAGATCTGCTCCGGTGACAACTTCCGGGACAGGCCTTCCTCGACCGCTGCCCGCAGGACCGTGTTCACCACCAGTTTGGACTGCTTGGGCCGCGCCCGGGCCGTGGCGGCGGCTCGATCGGCCTGATACGGCAGGTAGCTGCCCTCGATGCTGTGCCGACGAATCTCCCGCGAGACGGTCGAGACGTTCTTGCCGATCCGAGCGGCGATGGTTCGCAGCGAATCCTCGACGAGCAGGCCGTCGGCGATCGCGATCCGGTCCTCGGTCGACAGATACCGGTCGCTGATCGCCGGCCGTCCGCTGCCCTCACAGGTCACACTGGTCACAGACTGTGTGTAGACGGTTCCGTGGTGGTAGTCCACCACCCGCCCATCGGGATGGATCCGCTTATTGTTCGAGCGCCGGATTCCCTGCCGCCAGTCCCGTGCGGTGCGTTCGTTGACCCCGACCTCACGGGCTGCTCGTCTGGCCGACCAGCCCGCTGCGATCAACTCCAGGCAACGACGCTTGGCTTCGAGTTTGCCCTTCGGTGAGATTTTCTCCCTGCCGACCAGTCCCTCGTCCACCAGGATCCGGCGGGCCACCGAGTGCGCGACCTTCGATGCCTTCGCCGCCCGATTGATCGACCCGGTCTCGTTGTAGACAGACACGATCAGCGCACGGTCGGCGGTGCCGGCCGGGCCACGGGATCTACCCGCCGGCCGGTCGATGGCCCTCAAGATCGCGTAGCACCGCTGCCGGGGCAGCCCGATCGCGGCCGCGGCCTCCTTGACCGGAATCCCGGCATCGATCAGTCGTGCCAGTTGGTTACCGAACCGGTCGCAGTCCTCCGTGAACGACATGATCGTCGCAACCTCTCGTTGAGAGTGTTGCGACGATCATGTGAACCCGCCATTCTCCGGTCGGGCCTTTCGGCTGCAGAGGCGATCAGCCGCGGTAGGGTTCCGCGCTCACCAGGGTCACCTTCATGGTGTTGCCGTTGGGCAGCGTGTACTCGCGGGTCTCGCCGACCTTCGCGTCGATCAGGGCGCCACCGAGGGGCGAGCTGGGGGAGTAGGTCTCGAGCTCGCTGTTGCGGGCGCCTTCCTCGCGGGTCGCGATCAAGAACGTCTCCGTGTCGGTCTCGTCGCCGGCGTAGTAGACGGTGACGACGGAACCGGGGAGGGCGACACCCGACTCGGTCGGAGCGACGCCGACCTTGGCGGTGCCCAGCAGCTCCTGGAGCTGACGGATACGGGCTTCCTGCTGGCCCTGTTCCTCACGGGCTGCGTGGTAGCCACCGTTCTCCTTGAGGTCGCCTTCCTCGCGACGCTCGTTGATCTCGGCGGCGATGACAGGACGATTCGCGATGAGCTGGTCCAGCTCGGCCTTGAGCCGGTCGTACGACTCCTGCGTCAGCCAGGTCACCTGGGTCTCGGTCATCCTCGATCACTTCCTTCGGGTTGGAGCCCCCGGCTCCGTGGACAAGTCGTGCACATGCAACGACCGCGACAGCACGACCCCCGTCGTCCCCCCCTTGTTGTCAGGCTGAACGGAAGTCGTACTGTCTGTTGATGCTCTTATGCAGCAATACACGGCCCCAAAGGGTGGAACCGTGTATCCGGCTATTTTAGCATCACTCCCGTCGCTGCTCCGGGAAAGCGCAGGAAGACGCTGGTCGCGGCAGGTTCCTAGGGTGCGCGGAGGTACTCGGGGGCCTCGGTGGCGCAGCCGTAGGTGTCGCCCATTCCGGGGCGTTGTGACGTCTTGACCGTGGAGGTCAGCACGACCGTCTGCGAATCGGATGCCGGGATGAGCACCTCGCGCCGTCCGGTCTCGCTGCCGTCCTTCGACCGGGCCCGGATGATGCAGACGGCGTCCTCGGACGGATCGTCGCGCGTGACCTTGAGCTGGATGTCGATGGTGCTGTCGTCGATGATCTCGAAGGCGACGACCTCCGACTCGATCGGAGCCGAGTTGTTCTGGAACAGAACGAACGCCACGACGAGCCCCGCGAGCAGACCGGCGATGGTGAAACCCCAGCGCTTGCCGCGTGTCGACACGCGGGGTCCGGGGTACCGGGAGGAGGGGTACCGGTCGGTGGGCACGGTGTTGCTCATCACTTTGCTTTCACAGCGGAACGATGGATCGGGCGTCGCCGCAGGGTCACGGCTGACGTCGGAATTATCAGGTGGAACTATAGAGGACGGATCCGAAGCGACCGCGACGCGGGCGCAGGGTCGGTTCCGGCGAAGCAGACGACGTGAGGTGGAGGAATACACGTGAGCGGACTACGGCTCATGGCCGTGCACGCCCATCCCGACGACGAGTCGAGCAAGGGCGCGGCCACGATGGCCCGGTACTCGGCCGAGGGGCACGAGGTCCTGGTGGTCACGCTCACGGGCGGAGAGCGCGGCGACATCCTGAATCCCGCCATGGACGTGCCCGGCATCCGTGAGCGCATGAGCGAGGTGCGCCAGGAGGAGATGGCCGAGGCGGCCCGCATCCTCGGGGTGCGGCAGCAGTGGCTCGGCTTCGTCGACTCCGGACTGCCCGAGGGCGACCCGAAGCCTCCGCTGCCGGAGGGCTGCTTCGCGGCGATCCCGCTCGACGAACCGGTCCGCCGGCTCGTGCAGTCGGTGCGCGAGTTCCGCCCCCACGTCATGACCACCTACGACGAGAACGGCGGCTACCCGCACCCCGACCACATCCGGTGCCACGAGGTGTCGGTCGCGGCCTACGAAGCGGCCGCGGATCCGGATTTCCACCCCGAGCTGGGCGAGCCCTGGGCGGTGAGCAAGCTCTACTACTCGCACGGGTTCATCCGTAAGCGGCTCGAGCTGTTCCGCGAGGAGTACGAGCGTCGCGGGGAGCCGTTCCCGATGGAGCAGTGGCTCAACAAGTGGCGCACCGAGCAGGGCGACATCATGGGGCGCGTGACCACCCAGATCACCTGTGGCGACTACTTCCCGAAGCGCGACGACGCGCTGCGGGCCCACGCCACCCAGATCGACCCCAACGGATCGTTCTTCGCGGTGCCGTTGGACATCCAGCAGAAGGTGTGGCCGACCGAGGAGTTCGAGTTGGCCAAGACCCGCGTGAGCACGGAGCTTCCCGAGACGGATCTGTTCGCGGGCATCGAGGACGGACAGGGCAAATGACGATAGGCACGCTCGCGGTCGATGTTCTGGCCGTCGAGATTCTGGCCCAGGAGCCGACCGGCCCCGAGTTCGGCAAGGCGTCCCCGCTCGGACTGGCCATCGTGGTGGTCCTGCTGGTCGCGACCGCTCTGCTGATCTGGAACATGAACAAGCGGCTGAAGAAGCTGCCCGAGAACTTCCAGCCGGAGCATCCCGAACCCGACCAGGCCGTGGACGACGGCACGCTGCCGGGTGCGATCCCGGGTGGGGCCGAGGAGGAGAGGGCCGGCGGCACGAAGGCCACCGGTCCGGAACGTCCGGAAACCACCAAGGGAAGCTGACGACCGGCCGTCACCGAGGGTGCTCCTTCCGTAGCGTGGGGGCATGGCGAACCGACTGGCCGACGCCCTGAGCCCTTATCTGCGGCAGCACGCCGACAATCCGGTCCACTGGCAGGAATGGGGCGACGACGCGCTCGCCGAGGCGCGCGAGCGCGACGTGCCGATCCTGCTGTCGATCGGGTACGCGGCCTGCCACTGGTGTCACGTCATGGCACACGAGTCGTTCGAGGACGAGGCCACGGCTGCCGTCATGAACGAGAACTTCGTGTGCATCAAGGTCGACCGCGAGGAACGGCCGGACATCGACGCGGTCTACATGAACGCGACCGTCGCCATGGCCGGTCAGGGCGGCTGGCCGATGACCTGCTTCCTCACCCCGGACGGTTCCCCTTTCTACTGCGGCACGTACTACCCGAACACGCCGCGCGGCGGCATGCCGTCCTTCGTCCAGCTGCTCGAGGCCATCACCGAGACCTGGCACAACCGTCGCGACGAGGTCTCGCAGGCCGCCGACGCCGTGGCCACCGAACTCCGTCGCAGCAGCGGGGGACTGCCCGTGGGGGAGGCCGCTGTCGAGGCCGCCCTGCTCGACGCGGCGGCCGCGGCGATCGCCACCGACGAGGACCGCGAACACGGCGGCTTCGGGGGCGCACCCAAGTTCCCGCCGTCCAACCTGCTCGAGGGGCTGCTGCGCGGATACGAGCGCACGCGTTCCGCCGAGACGCTCGGTCTCGTCGAGCGCACGACCGACGCGATGGCGCGAGGTGGGATCTACGACCAGCTCGGTGGCGGTTTCGCCCGCTACAGCGTCGACGTCGCCTGGACGGTGCCGCACTTCGAGAAGATGCTCTACGACAACGCGCTGCTCCTGCGGCTGTACGCGCACCTCGCGCGGGTGACCGGCGCGGAACTGCCGACGCGGGTCACCCGGGAGACCGCCGAGTTCCTGCTACGCGACCTGCTCACCACGGACGGCGGATTCGCCTCGGCGCTCGACGCCGACACAGACGGGGTCGAGGGCCTGACCTACGTGTGGACTCCCGACCAGCTCGTCGAGGTGCTCGGCGCGGAGGACGGCCGGTGGGCCGCGGAGGCCTTCACCGTCACTCCCGGCGGCACCTTCGAGCACGGCACCTCGGTGTTGCAGCTGCTCGACGAGCCCGACGATCCGACCCGTCTCGCCGACGTGCGGGCCCGCCTGTTCGCGGCCCGGCAGGATCGCGCGCAACCCGGGCGCGACGACAAGGTCGTCACCGCCTGGAACGGTTTCGCCATCACCGCACTGGCCGAGGCCGGCGTCGCACTGGGCGAACCCGCCTGGATCGACGCTGCGGCGAGGTGCGCGCGGTTCCTGCTCGACCGGCACCTCGTCGACGGACGACTGCGCCGCGCGTCGCTCGGAGGTGTCGTCGGATCTCCCTCGGGCGTGCTCGAGGACTACGGAGCGCTCGTCACCGCACTGCTCGCCGTCCATCAGGGGACCGGGGACAGGAGCTGGGTCGAGCGCGCGCGAGAACTCGCCGACGTCGCGCTCACGCAGTTCGCGGATCCGGATCGTCCAGGGAGCTGGTTCGACACCGCGCACGACGCCGAATCGCTGGTCGCCCGGCCGCGCGATCCGGTCGACGGGGCGACGCCGTCGGGGGCCTCGCTGATCGCCGAGGCGCTGCTCGGTCTGTCCGCGCTCGTGCACGACGACCCCCGCTACGCCGACGCCGCCGCGCTGTCGCTGTCGGCGGCGTCGATCCTGCTCGAGAAGGCGCCGCGTGCCGGAGGGCACTGGCTGACCGTGGCCGAGGCGTCGGTGCGCGGTCCGCTGCAGGTCGCCGTCGTGGGTGGGGGCGAACTCTTGGACCTCGCGCGCCGGATCGCGCCCGGGGGAGCGGTCGTCGTGGGTGGCGAACCGGACTCGTCGCCGCTGCTCGACGGTCGGCCGCTCGTCGACGGAGCGTCCGCGGCCTATGTGTGCAGGGGTTTCGTGTGCGATCGGCCGGTGACGACGGCGACGGAACTGCGCGAGGTCCTCGCCGCGGTCTGACCTGTCACGGCCATGCGGAGACGGTGCGCGAGCCGAGGAAATCGCCCACGCTCGTCACCGGCGCTTCGAACATTCCGGCGATCGCATCGACGAGGAACAGGGCGAAACCCGTCCAGTCGGGTTCCACCCGTTCCCGTTCGAGCCGTGCTTCGTAGTCGGCGCACGCGTCCACGACGAGTTTCCCCAGCAGCCACGACCGACCGGTGATCACACCGTCGGGGATGTCGGCGACGCACGCCCTGGCCCGTTCGATCAGAGCGTCCAGATGGGGATCCTCGACGACGCTGCGGCCCACGATGTCGACCATCGAGGGGACCGTCCGGAGCTGTCGGAGGAACCGGGCGCGCCAACTGGGGACGGGCATCGATGCGAGCTGATCGGTGAACGGGACGACGAGGCAGCTCAGGTAGTCGCGCAGTCCCGGTTCGGGGCCGAGCAGGCCGACGAGTTCGGCTCGTCGTCGGCGGGTGTCCTCGGCGTAGCGGGTGACCATCGCGCGGACGAGTTCGTCCCT
The DNA here is from genome assembly GCF_058211795.1 of Rhodococcus sp. S3. NCBI lineage: Bacteria > Bacillati > Actinomycetota > Actinomycetes > Mycobacteriales > Nocardiaceae > Rhodococcus > Rhodococcus sp. S3. Next base: position 1,186,726 of record NZ_CM177074.1, read on the forward strand.
GCTCCCGAAGTGGTAGTTGACGGCCGAGTGGTTCGCGTTGCCCGCGTGCTCGGCGATGCGCCGGTTCGAGACCCCGTCGACGCCGTAGGTCGCGAACAGTTCCTCCGCGGAGTCGAGTAGTGCTCGCCGTGCCTGGTCGCCGTAGGTGCTCACGCTGGAACCCGCTGCTCTCTCGTTCTGCCGTACGGCTCATCGGTGGGTGGGACGAACGTCACCAGTGTCTCAGGTTGTCCATTTTAAGACACGCGGCGTAGCTTTTTAAGTCAGTCAGCGTATTTCCGAGTTGCCGGTACCGGCCGGGAAGCGTTCAGTCCATGACCGGATATCGAGGAGTTCGTCAGTGACCGACACCGCTACGACCGAGAAGAACGATCCACCGGGAGGTGACGGCCCGACCGAGGCCGAGCTCGCCCGCGCCCGCAAGGAACAGATCGGGCGTTACGTCGCGATCTTCGTGATGCCGCTGTTGATGGTCGGCATGATGATCACCGGCTATCTGTACGCGATGCACGCACCGGCCCCGCACGACATGCCGATCGCCGTCGCCGGATCGTCGCAGCAGCAGGCCTACGACTTCGCCCGCGCACTCGAGGGCGCCGATCCGGAGGCGGTCGACGTCCGCGTCGTCGGGACCGACGACCGGGCACGCGACCTCGTGCTCTCCCGGGAGGTCGCGGGCGCCGTCTCGCTGTCCGACGCGGGCACCGCCACCGTGTACACCGCCGGCGCCGCCGGGGCCTCGCAGTCGAACATGGTCACCGGTCTGGTGGCCCCGCCGATCATCGGATCGGGTCTCGACCTCACGGCCGAGGACCTGGCTCCGCTACCGGACCACGACATGGCCGGTCTGGGCGTGATGTTCATGGCGCAGGCATTGATGCTCGCGGGCTACATGCCGCTGAGCATCATGCTGTCCAACTCGCCCGAGCTGCTGCGCTTCCGTCGCATCGTACCCCTGCTCGCAGGCTGGTCGGTGCTGATCGGCACGCTCGTGTGGCTCGTCGCCGGACCGATCCTCGGCGCGGTCGAGGGCCCCACCGCGACGCTGCTGGGAATCAGTTGGCTGTCCATCTTCGCCGTGGGCTCGGTGCAGTTGTTCCTCACCCGGATCCTCGGACCGATGGCGGTCCTGGTGGGCATGCTCTTCGTGATTGTCCTCGGCGTCCCCGCGTCGAATCTGGGTATGTCGGTGTACGCACTGCCGTCGATCTACCCGTGGTTGCACGGCTTCCTGCCCACCGCGGCCGCCGGTGAGTCGCTGCGGTCGGTCGTCTACTTCGGCGGCGACGGGGTCGGCGGGCACCTCCTGGTGCTGGTGATCGGTGCGGTGCTTGCGCTCGCCGCGACCCTCGGGGTCGATGCCCTGAAGCGTCGCCGCAACCCCGACGCCGGTGATCCCGAGATCACGATGCCGTCGCTCACGCCCGGACCGCGTCCGGAGAGCAACCGCGTCCGGTACCTGACCCTCGCGTTCTTCCCGTTCGCGATGGTCGTGCTGATGCTGTCGATCATGCTCGGCGCGATGTACCAGCCGACGCCGCGCGACATGCCCGTCACCGTCGTCGCCGCGAGCACCGAACAGGCCGAACAGACGGTCGCCGGGCTCGAGCAGAACATGTCCGGCCTGTTCGACCTGCGGACCTCGGATTCGATCGAGGCAGCGCGCGCCGACGTCCGGGATCGCGAGATCGTCGCGGCGTTCGTCCTGCCGTCCGCGGCGTCCCCGACCGCGACCCTCATCACCAACGAGGCTGCGGGCATGAGCCAGCAGCAGGTCGTGCAGCGGGTCTTCGAGCAGGTCGCGGGCGGCATGCAGCTGCCGCTCACCGTCGAGAACATGACGCCGCTGCCGGGCTCCGACACGATGGGCACGGTGACGCTCTACGTCGCGATGGGCTGGATCATGTCCGGCTTCATGGTGGTCGTCGTGGCCGGCGGCGCGCAGCCCGCCGCGATGGTCCTGCGCCGCTTCCTGCCGATCTCCGCGGGGTGGGCGCTGTTCATGCCGGCCGTCCTGTGGGTGATCGCCGACCCGATCACCGGAGCCGTCGACGGGCACTTCCTGCCCCTGTGGGGCGTGGGGATCGTGGCGACGTTCACGACCTCGATGTTCACGCTGGCGCTGCACCGTCTGTTCGGGCTGCTCGCCGTCATCCCCGCCGTCGGCATCCTGATGTTCCTCGGTGTGCCCGCCTCGAACGGGGCGATGTCGATGTACATGGCGCCGGAGGCCTTCCGGTTCCTGCACGGTGTGCTGCCGATGCCGGCGGCCGTGGAATCGGTGCGCTCGATCCTCTACTTCGGGGGCGACACCGTCGGTCCGCACCTGGTCACGTTCGCGATCTGGGGCGCTGTCTCGTTGCTCTTCGTGATCGCCTTCGACCGGATCCGCGCCGGTCGGCGGACCGAGGCGGATCCGGTGGTGGAGCGCTCGCCGGAGAGGGTCTAGCTGCTCACGGGAGCTGCGACCGCGAGGTTCGGCGACTCGATGCCGTTCTGATCGAATGCCTCGAGCACCGAGCGGGTGAGGCTGCGGCGGATCGCCCACTGCTTGCCGGCGCGCACGCGCACGGTCAGCCGCAGCGTCACCGCACCCGCCGTCACGGAGTTGACCCCGAGCAGTTCGGGCTTCTCCAGGACGTCGGGTGCGATGTCCTCGCGTTCGACGCCGTCGAGCACGGCCCGCAGGGCGATCTGGCAGGCGCGGTCGACGTTGGAGGTCGGCGCGATCGGCACGTCGATCACGGAGACGGCGTGGCCCTGGCTCATGTTGCCGACGCGCAGGATCTCGCCGTTGCGGCAGAACCACAGGGTGCCGTCGATGTCGCGGACGGTCGTCACGCGCAGGCCGACCGACTCGACGGTGCCCACCGCGTCGCCGAGGTCCACCACGTCGCCCACGCCGTACTGGTCCTCGAGCAGCATGAACATGCCCGAGATGAAGTCCCGGACGAGGTTCTGCGCACCGAAACCGAGCGCGACACCGGCGATACCGGCCGAGGCGATGAACGGCGCGACGTTGAAGCCGAGGGTGTCGAGCGTCTGCAGCACCACCCAGACGAGCACGACGACCGACACACCGGACTTGAACACCGAGCCGATCGTCTGGGCACGCTGGATCCGGCGTTCGCGCGCGTAGGGATCACCGATGGCGCGTTCGGCGCGTTCCTGCAGCGGCGCGAGGAACGATCGGCGGGGCTTGCCGGATCTCTCGCGCGGCTTCGTCATGCGGTCGATCAGCCGGTGGAGGACGAAGCGGAGCGCGATCGCGACGACGATGTAACTCACGATCGCCAGCGGCCGGTGGATCAGCCAGTCCCGGTTGGTCTCGGTCAGTTCGAAGGCGAGCAACGGAATAGACATCCCTCGCGAGTCTACAAACGGGTGCCGGTTGCTTCAGGTGGTGTGAGAAGTTGCACGAAGCGGCCCATGAGGTTTCAACCGAGAATCACCAGCCACACCGCTACCGCGTGACACAGGGCCGCGATCACCGTCGCGGCGTGGAAGAACTCGTGGTGCCCGAAGGTCGCGGGCCACGGATCGGGCCAGCGGGTGGCGTAGAGGATCGCACCTCCGCTGTAGAAGAGCCCTCCGACCAACAGGAGCAGCATGGGGGCGAGACCGACCTCGGCGACCAGCTGTCCGGCGACGGGCACGATCGCCCATCCGAGCAACAGATACAGCGGCACACCGACCCAGCGCGGCGCGGTCGGCCACAGCATCTTCAGAGCCACGCCCGCCAGTGCGCCCGCCCACACGACGATCAGCAGCGGCCGCCCGGACTCCGGGGGCAGGGCGAGCGTCGCGAACGGGGTGTAGCTGCCGGCGATGAACACGAAGATCATCGAGTGGTCGGCGCGCTTCATCCACACGCGGGCCCGGGGACCCCAGTTCAGGCGGTGGTAGAGGGCGCTGACTCCGAACACTCCGCACACGGTGAGGCTGTAGACCGTCGCTGGGAGTACGGCGTCCGGACGGTCGGCGAGGAAGGCCGCTGCCGCGACGAGTGCGGCACCGGCGACGACGGCCACGCCGAACGCCCAGGCGTGGATCCATCCGCGCATCCGCGGCTTGACGGGCAGTTCCTCGAGGCCGAAGGCCGTCATGCGTGCGCTCCTTCCGGTACCGGACAGTAACCTACGCACCCGTAGGTTTGTTCCGTCGCCACGTTACAGCGTGGAACCGCGCTCCGGGAGGCTCTGTGACCACCGACGCGACCCTCCCTGTGCCTGGGCGTAATGTGACTCGCGTGGTGATGACGGGGTGAGCGTCCGCGGATTGCTGTACCGGCTCTACGAACGCCGGCTGCTGAAGGAACTCGAAGGAGCACGGAATCCGCGACACGTCGCGGTGATGTGCGACGGCAATCGGCGCTGGGCGCGCGAGAACGGCTTCACCGACGTCAGTCACGGTCACCGCGAGGGCGCCAAGAAGATCGCCGAACTGCTGGGCTGGTGCGACGCGGCCGGCATCGAGACGGCGACGATCTACCTGCTGTCCACCGAGAACCTCCGGCGCGACCCGGAGGAGCTCGATGCTCTGCTCGAGATCATCTCCGACGTGGTGGAGGAGATCTCCGCGCCCGGCCAGAACTGGAGCGTGAAGATCGTCGGCACCACCGACCTTCTCCCGGCCGACCACGCCAAGCGACTGCACGAGGCCGCGGCCGGCACCGCGGGCCGGACGGGCACGCACGTCAACGTCGCCGTCGGGTACGGCGGTCGCCAGGAGATCGTCGATGCGGTGCAGTCGCTCCTGCGGGTGCGCTACGCGCAGGGGCTGCGCGGCGAGGAACTCGTCGAGTCCGTGACCGTCGACGGCGTCGACAGTCACCTCTACACGTCCGGCCAGCCCGATCCGGATCTCGTGATCCGTACGTCCGGCGAGCAGCGACTGTCCGGATTCCTGCTCTGGCAGTCCGCCTACTCGGAGATCTGGTTCACCGAGGCATACTGGCCCGAGTTCCGCCGGGTCGACTTCCTGCGCGCGCTGCGCGACTACGCCGCACGGCACCGCCGCTTCGGCGCCTGACAGCACCGCCGGTTCGGCGCCTGAGGCAGGGCCGAGCGGCAGGCCGCGTCAGAGCTTGCGCAACCGGAGCCGGTTGATGGCGTGATCCGAGTCCTTGCGCAGGACCAGGGTCGCGCGCGGTCGCGTGGGCAGGATGTTCTCCACCAGGTTCGGCAGGTTGATCGAGTGCCAGATCTCCTTCGCGGCACTCATCGCGTCCCGGTCCGACAGGTTCGCGTAGTGGTGGAAGTGCGCCTCGGGATCGGCGAAGGAGGTCTTGCGCAGCGCGAGAAAGCGCTCCACGTACCACTTCTCGATGTCCTCGATGCGCGCGTCGACGTAGATCGAGAAGTCGAACAGGTCGGAGACCATCAGTCGCGGACCGGTCTGCAGCACGTTCAGGCCCTCGATGATGAGGATGTCCGGCTGCCGCACGATGTGGTACTGGCCCGGGATGATGTCGTACGAGATGTGGGAGTAGATCGGCGCCGCAACCTCTTTCGCTCCCGACTTGACCTCGGTGACGAACCGCAGCAGCTTGCGTCGATCGTAGCTCTCGGGAAAACCCTTGCGGTGCATGATGTTGCGCCGCACCAGTTCCTTGGTGGAGTAGAGGAACCCGTCGGTGGTCACGAGATCCACCCGCGGGTGGTGATCCCAGCGTGCCAGCAACGCCTGCAGCACACGTGCCGTGGTGGACTTGCCGACCGCCACCGAACCGGCCACACCGATCACGAACGGCACCTGCTGGTCGGGATGCTTCTCCCCGAGGAAGGTCGCGGTCGCGGCGAACAACCGCTGCTTCGCTGCGACCTGCAGGTGGATCAACCGGGCGAGGGGGAGGTACACCTCCGCGACCTCCGCGAGGTCGATCTGCTCGCCCAGGCCCCGAAGCCCGATGAGTTCGTCCTCGGTGAGGACGAGGGGAGTCGACTTCCGCAGCGTCCGCCACTGCTTGCGGTCGAACTCGACATACGGGCTCGGTTCGTTCAGACGAGCCATCGGCACGGCTTCCCGGTGGCGCGGCGGATGCGGCGTTGCATGTCCATGTAACGGATTGTGCTCGCTGACACAGGCGGATGCCTCCCCGGGGTCCCCACTCCGGCGGGTTCTCCTGTGTCGGCTCGCCGACGAGCGACTAGGCTCGGCCGGTATGGGAGCCGACGACTTCGTGAACGAATATCTGCTGCTGGGCCTGGCTTTCGACCGGCTCGAGGAAGGGTTCGTCGACGCCTACACGGGCGATCCCGCGCTGCGGCGGAAGGTCGAGAACGCCCCGACTCCCGATCCCCGTGATCTATCACACACCGCGCGACGGCTGCGGGACGAACTGCCCGGTGCGGGACTGTCCGACGAGCGCACCCGTTTCCTCGACGTGCATCTGCGCGCCCTCGACTGCTCGGCCCGCAAGTTCGCGGGGGAGGAGATCGGTTTCGTCGACGAGGTCGAGGCGTACTTCGACGTCCGCATCGAGCCCGGCGACGAGGACGCCTACCGCGACGCGCACCGTCGCCTCGACGCTTTGCTGCCCGGCACCGGATCGCTCACCGAACGGATGCAGGCCCACCGCAAGTCCGAGGTGATCCCCGCCGATCGTCTCGCCGAATGCGTCGAGGCGTTCTCGAGCGCTCTGCGGGAGAAGGTGCGGGCGGTCCACCCGCTGCCCGACACCGAGCGTGTCGAGTACGAGGTCGTCGGCGACAAGCCGTGGTCGGGCTTCAACTACTACCTCGGCGACTACCGGTCGCGGGTCGCGATCAACTCCGATCTCGAACAGACGATGGCGCACCTGCCCCGGCTGATCGCGCACGAGGCGTATCCCGGTCACCACACCGAGCACTGCCGCAAGGAGGCCGGTCTCGTCGCCGACGGTCAGGCCGAGCAGACGCTGTTCCTCGTCAACACCCCGCAGTGCCTCATGGCCGAAGGGCTCGCCGATCTCGCACTCGACGCGATCGTCGGCCCGGGCTGGGGGACGTGGGCGCAGGAGATCTACGCCGATCTCGGGCTCCGGTTCGACGGCGAACTCGCCGAACAACTGTCCGAGGCGTCCGAGCAGTTGCTGTCGGTGCGGCAGGACGCCGCGCTGCTGCTCCACGACCGCGGGCGCAGCCACGACGAGGTCGTCGAATTCCTGCAGCGCTGGTCGCTGTCGAGCCCCGAACGTGCCCGGCAGTCGCTGCGCTTTCTGTCGTCGCCGTTGTGGCGTGCCTACATCAGCACCTACGTCGAGGGCTACCGGCTCCTCGGCGGCTGGCTCGAGCAGGTTCCGGCCGGAGCCGAGCGCGCCGACCGTTTCCGGCGCCTGCTCGACGAACCCCTGGTGCCCAGCAGCCTGCGGTGAACCGCAGGTTGCTCGGGGACCGGCTTCCGCAGCGGTGGACGGCCTTCGTAGACTGGAGGTCGTATCCCTGACGCCCTCTGCTTGGAGAAACCTCGATGACCGCTGCGCCCGGCGCCGACGTGAACACTGCCGCACTGAACGACCTCGATCCCGAGGTCGCCGAGGCCATGGCCGGCGAGCTGTCGCGTCAGCGCGACACGCTCGAGATGATCGCGTCGGAGAACTTCGTGCCGCGCGCCGTCCTCCAGGCCCAGGGCAGCGTCCTGACCAACAAGTACGCCGAGGGTTACCCCGGCCGTCGCTACTACGGCGGCTGCGAGAACGTCGACGTCGTCGAGGACCTCGCCCGTAACCGCGCCAAGGAGCTCTTCGGCGCCGATTTCGCGAACGTCCAGCCGCACTCGGGTGCGCAGGCGAACGCGGCGGTGCTCATGGCGCTGATGACGCCCGGCGAGAAGCTGCTCGGTCTCGACCTCGCGCACGGCGGCCACCTCACGCACGGCATGAAGCTCAACTTCTCCGGCAAGCTGTACGACGTCGCGTCCTACGGGGTCAGCAAGGACGACCACCGCATCGACATGGACGAGGTCCGCGACATCGCCCTGCGCGAGAAGCCGAAGGTCATCGTCGCCGGCTGGTCCGCCTACCCGCGTCACGAGGACTTCGCCGCCTTCCGCTCCATCGCCGACGAGGTCGGTGCCTACCTGTGGGTCGACATGGCGCACTTCGCCGGTCTGGTCGCCGCGGGTCTGCACCCGTCGCCGGTGCCGTACGCCGACGTCGTCTCCACCACCGTGCACAAGACGCTCGGTGGCCCGCGTTCCGGCCTGATCCTCGCCAAGCAGGAATGGGCGAAGAAGATCAACTCGGCCGTCTTCCCCGGTCAGCAGGGCGGCCCGCTCATGCACGCGATCGCCGCGAAGGCCGTTGCACTGAAGATCGCCGCGAGCGACGAGTTCAAGGACCGTCAGCAGCGCACCCTCTCCGGTGCCCGGATCATCGCCGATCGCCTGTCGCAGTCCGACGTCGCCGACAAGGGCATCTCGGTGCTCACCGGCGGCACCGACGTGCACCTGGTCCTGGTCGACCTGCGCAACTCGCAGCTCGACGGCCAGCAGGGTGAGGACGCCCTCCACGAGGTCGGCATCACCGTCAACCGCAACGCCGTGCCGTTCGACCCGCGTCCCCCGATGGTCACCTCGGGCCTGCGTATCGGCACCCCGGCGCTCGCGACCCGCGGTTTCGGCGACGAGCAGTTCGCCGAGGTCGCCGAGATCATCGCGCAGACGCTCATCGGTGGCGCCGACGCCGAGTCGCTGCGCACCCGCGTGAGCGCCCTGGCGCAGTCCGTGCCGCTGTACGAGGGTCTCGAGGACTGGCGTCTGATCTGACGGCTTCCTACTGTCGCCGACCGGCCCGCACCGAACTCCGGTGCGGGCCGGTCGCGTATCCGGGGGACGAGACATCCCAGCGCAGGGTTGGTTAGGGTAGCCTACGCACGCCGACACTGTCGGTGCCCGCACGCGTACCCCCGAACAGCAGAAGGAAGTCGCATGGCCATCCCGAGCATCGATCCGTACGAGTTGCCCACCGGCGACGAGATTCCCGATGCTCGGGTGGACTGGACGCTCGACGCGTCCCGCTGCGCCCTGCTGATCCACGACATGCAGAAGTACTTCATCGACGCCTACCAGCGCGACGCCGAACCGCTCGCGACCGTGGTGCCCAACATCGTCCGCCTCCGCGAGGCGTGCCTGGCCGCCGGTATCCCCGTCGTCTACACGATGCAGCCCGGCGACCAGCATCCGTCGCGTCGCGGCATCCTCGCCGACTTCTGGGGCGTGGGGCTGAGCACGGGCCGCGACACCGAGGTCATCGACGAACTCACCCCCGGCCCGGACGACATCCAGGTCACCAAGTGGCGCTACTCGGCGTTCCAGCGCACCGACTTCCGTCAGCTGCTCGCGCACAACGGCCGCGACCAGCTCATCGTCACCGGCGTCTACGCGCACATGGGCTGCATGCTCAGCGCCGCCGACGCCTTCATGAGCGACGTCGCGCCGTTCATGGCCCTCGACGCCACCGCCGATTTCTCCCGCGACGAGCACCTCATGGCGCTGCAGTACGTCGCCAAGCGGGTCGGCCGGGTCGAGACCACGGATGCGCTGATCGAGTCGATCACCGCGTCGGCGCGTCGCCGCGATCGCGAGACCGAAGAACTCACCGCGTCGCTGCGCTGACCGACACGGTCCGAGAAAGCAGGAACGTCAGCACATGCAGCGAATTCTTCTGTCCGGCAAGATCCATCGCGCGACCGTCACCCACGCCGATCTGCACTACGTCGGATCGGTGACGATCGACCGCGATCTCCTCGACGCCGCCGACATCCGCGAGGGCGAACTCGTGCACATCGTCGACATCGACAACGGGGCACGGCTCGAGACCTATGCGATCGAGGGGGAACGCGGGTCGGGTGTCATCGGCATCAACGGTGCTGCGGCACGGCTCGTTTCGCCCGGCGACCTCGTGATCATCCTGTCCTACCGTCACGTCGACGACGAGCAGGCCCGCGACTTCCGGCCGCGCATCGTGCACGTCGACGGGGTGAACACGATCGTCGAACTCGGCGCCGATCCGGCACGACCCGTCCCCGGCGCGACCGGCCAACTCTCACCGCGCTGACCCGGGAAACGATTTCGGTGTTCTCGACCTCGCCAGGCGCTGTCGAGAACACCGAAACAGAGCACACAGGAATCGTCTAGGTGGTGCCGCGACGGCGCGCCTCGAGGGTCTCGACGGCCTGCTCGCGCAGCAGCCGCAGGCGGGCCAGTGGGCGATCGGACTCGGGGCTGCGCCAGTAACCCGACGCGTCGAGCATCGGCTTGGCGATGCCGAGCCGCTTCGACACGGCGCGCAGTTCCTTCACGATCGACGCCTCGCCGGCGATCCACATCCAGCCCTCGCCGCCGCGCGGCGCACCCGACTCGACGGCCTCGGCGAGCACGGTGGCGTCGGAGACGCCGGGACGGCGGTGCACCCACGTCACGCCCGCGAGATCGGACTGTTCCTCCTGCGAACCGTCGACCAGCGCGAAGACGTGCATCGGCACCGTGCCGCCGAAGGTCTCGACGAAGCGCCCCAGCGCGGGCAGTGCGGTCTCGTCGCCGGCGAGCAGCCACCAGTCGGCGCCCTGCGGAGGGATGATCGCGACCTTGGGTCCCGCGAGATGGAGCACGCTGCCGGGTTCGGCGGTGCGGGCCCAGTTACCGGCGGGGCCGTGGCCGTGCAGGACGAAATCCAGATCGAGCTCCCCGGCCACGGGATCGAACCGCCGCACGGTGTAGGCGCGGGCCACGGGTGCGGGCTTGCGGGGCCAGTGCAGGTGCCCGTCGTGCTGCTCGGGCAGGGCAGGGGTGTCGCTGCCGGGTTCGGGCAGGAAGATCTTGACGTAGTCGTCGGCACCCTCGGTGGTGAACGCCGGGGCGTCGTAGTCGCCGCTGCGGAAGGCACCGAGCTGCTCGCCGCCCAGGGTGATCCGACGCATCCGCGGTGTCACGTCCACCGCGCGGAGCACGGTCAGGCGCCGCAGGACGATGGGCAGGGAGACGCGGGTCGGGGGCGTCGTCACCGGCATGGTGAGCTCCTTCCGGACGGGACCGGCCGGACAATTCGGGCGGGCGCGTCGCTGCTGGTATGGTTAGGCGGCCCTAACTATATCCGGACGGAGGGGCGGATCCGAGGGGGCGGGTCCAGGAATGTCGAGGAGTACCCGTGGAATCGATCGTGCCTCTGCCGTTGACCGCTGCCCAGGCGGGAATGTGGTTCGCGCAGACGATCGACCCGTCGAACCCGACACTCGTCACCGGGCACTTCCTCGAGATCGACGGCGCCATCGATCCGGCCGTCCTCGCCAGCGCCGTCCACACGGTCTTCGCCGAGTCCGCCGGACTACGCGCCCGGATCGCCGTCGTCGACGAGGTGCCCGTCCAGTTCCCCGGTGCCCATCCGGCGCCGGAGATCGAGGTCACCGACCTCACCGCCGACGCCGACCCGCGGCGGACGGCCGTCGACACGATGTGCGCGATCCTGCGCGTGCCGATGGATCCGACGGCCGAAGCCGGCATCGGCGCCCGGGTGTTCGTCCTCGGACCGGACCGCGTCCTGCTGTTCCTGCGCGCCCACCACGCGTTGCTCGACGTCTACGGCTACAGCCTGATCGAACGCCGCATCGTCGCCGTGTACACCGCACTCGTGCGCGGCGAGGACATCCCGCCCGCGACCTTCGCTTCCGTCGAGCAGATCGTCGCCGAGGACGAGGAGTACCGCAGCAGCGAGCGCATCGTCGCCGACCGCGACTTCTGGACCGGGACGCTGCGCGGTGCGCCCGACGCACTCGGCCTCGCAGAGACCGCGGTGCCGGCTGCATCGTCGCTCGCCCGCGCGGTGGTCACCGAATCGGTGCAGGTCCCCGGGGACGTCGCCGAGGCACTCGACGCAGCAGCACGCCGCGCCGGGGTGGGCTGGCCCGACCTCGTCACCGCCGCGACCGCCGCCTATCTCGGCCGGGTCACCGGGGTCCGCGACGTGGTGCTCGGCTTCCCGGCCATGAACCGGATGGGCAGCGTCGCCGCGAAGGTGCTCACCACCGCCGTCAACGTCGTGCCCCTCCGCATCGAGGTCGCCCCGGAGGCGAGTCTCGCGGCGCTCGCCGCCGATGTGCGTGCCACCGTCGCCGCACAGGGACGCCACACCCGCTACCGGGGCGAGGACATCCACCGCGACCTGCGTCTGCCCGCGACCAGCCCCGGTCCGGTGGGCCCCACCGTCAACATCAAGCCGTTCGGCGACACCGTGCGATTCGGCGACGCGACCGCCACCGTGCACTCGCTCGCGCGCGGTCCCGTCCACGACCTCGCGGTGGTCGCCCGTCGCGTCGACAGCACCCGCGCACTCGAACTGACCCTCGACGCCGACGCCGACCGGTACACCGTCGAGGAAGTCGCCGGTCACGCCGCGGCCCTCGCGCGACTGCTCGCCTTCGCCGCCCGGGAGGACGCTGACGAGCGTCCCCTCGCTCACGCGGACCTGCTGGACCCGGATTTCCGTGCCGGCCTCGAATCCCGTTGGCACGGAACCGTCGCCGAATCCGTCGCGCCCGACGCGATGGATCTGTTCGACGCGCAGGTGGCCGCCACCGGTGCCGCGCCCGCGCTCGTCGCCGGCGCCGACCGTCTCACCTACGCCGAACTCGACGCGCGCATCGATGCCGTCGCAGACGAACTCGCACGGGCCGGCGCGGGACGCGAGGTGACGGTCGCGCTCGCGCTGCCGCGCACCGCCGACATGGTGGTCGCGCTCCTCGCCGTGCTGCGGACGGGCGCGGCGTACCTGCCGCTCGACCCCGCCTTTCCCGCCGAGCGACTCGAGTACATGCTCGACGACGCGCGACCGGCGATCCTGCTCACCACCGACGACTTCGCCGACCGTCTCGGCGCATCGATCCCGGACGCCACGGCGGTCTTCCGTGACGGCGTCCTGCACTGGCGCGGCGACGTCCCCGCCGGCACCACGCCTTCCGGGCGAGTCGTGCCCGACCAGTCGGCATATGTCATCTACACCTCGGGGTCGACCGGCCGGCCGAAGGGTGTCGTGCTCTCGCGCGGCGCACTCGCCCGCTTCGTCGACGCCGCGACCGATCTCACCGGAATCGGCACGCACACCCGGCTTCTCGCCCTGACCACCCTGTCGTTCGACATCTCGGTGCTCGAACTGATCGTGCCGCTGTGCCGCGGCGGGGCCGTCGTGCTCGCGGGCGACGACGAGGCGCGCGATCCGGCGGCCCTCGCCACGCTCGCCGCCACCGAGTCGGTGAACTGCATCCAGGCCACCCCGTCGCTGTGGGGCGCGATCGTCGAGCACGACGGTCTGGATCTCGCCGGTGCGGACGTGCTCGTGGGCGGCGAGGCCCTACCCGCCGTCCTGGCCGGAACCCTCGCCGCGCGAGCGCGTTCGGTTGTCAACATGTACGGTCCCACCGAGGCGACGGTGTGGTGCACCTCCGCTCCGGTCGCGCCGGACCTGCCGTGGACCGGGTCGGTGGGCCGCCCCTATCCGGGAACCGGTGTGCGCGTGCTCGACCGGCAGTTGCAGCCCGTGCCGGTCGGCGCGGCCGGTGAGCTGTACGTCGTGGGGCAGCAGCTCGCACGCGGTTACGGCGGCCGCCCCGGCCTCACCGCGACCCGCTTCGTCGCCGACCCCTTCGGCGACGGCCGGATGTACCGCACGGGCGATCTCGTGCGCTGGACCGCCGACGGCACCCTGCAGTATCTCGGACGCGGTGACGACCAGGTCAAGGTTCGCGGCCACCGCATCGAACTCGGCGAGATCGAAACCGCAGCAGCGCACTTCCCCGGCGTGACGCAGGCCGTCGTGGTCGCCCGGCCCGACGCCACCGGAGCGGCCCGCCTCGTGGGCTACGTGACCGGCACCGACGTCGACACCGCAGCGCTGCACGACTTCCTCCGCACGCGTCTGCCCGAGTACATGGTGCCGTCGGTGACGGTCGTGCTCGACGAGTTCCCGCTCACCGCGAACCTCAAGGTCGACCGCAAGGCCCTGCCCACCCCGGAGATCGGCGCCCCCGACACCGGACGCGATCCCGAGACCGCCACCGAACACACCCTCGCGGATGTCTTCGCCGACCTGCTCGGGCTCCCGGCCGTCGGTGTCGACGCCGACTTCTTCACCCTCGGCGGAACGTCGCTGTCCGCCACCCGACTCGTCGCGCGGATCCGTTCGGCGCTGGACGTCGAGGTGTCGCTGCGCGACGTCTTCAACGCTCCCACCGTGGCCGAATTGGCCGTGGTGGTCGACGGTGCGAGCCCGGCACGGCCCCGCTTCGTCGCAGGGCCGCGACCGGAACGGATCCCGTTGTCGTCGGCCCAGCAACGCCTGTGGTTCCTCGACCGCGCCCAGGGACCGTCGCCGACCTACAACATCCCGTTCGCCCTCGAACTGCACGGCCGGCTCGACGCCGACCTGCTCGACCGTGCGCTGGTGCACGTCGTTGCCCGGCACGAGGTGCTGCGCACCGTCGTCGGCGTCGTCGACGGTGAGCCCGTGCAGGTCGTCACCGACACGCCGTCGACGATCCTGCAGGTCGCGGAGGCGCGCGACGGGAATGCCGCGGCACTTCTCGACGCGGCTGCGCGGGCATCCTTCGACCTCGGACAGGACCGTCCGTTCCGTGCGCATCTCGTGCGACGCGCACCGGATGACGCGGTGCTGCTGCTCGTCGTGCACCACATCGCCGGCGACGAGTGGTCGGCCGAGACGGTCTTCGCCGACCTCGCCGCCGCCTACGCGGATCTCTCGGCGGGTCGTGTGCCCGACGACGCGCCGCGTCCCCAGTACGCGGACTTCGCGGTGTGGCAGCGCGGTCTCGCCGACGACCCCGTCGCGGCCGCGCTCCGCAACCGCGATCTCGCGTTCTGGCGTTCCACCCTCGCCGGGGCACCCGAGGAACTCGCCCTGTCGCACGACCGTCCGCGACCCGCGGTGCCGAGTCACCGCGGTGGCGAGGTGCACGTGCAGGTGGGTTCGGAACTGTCTGCGGCCCTTCGGGATACGTGTGCCCGTTCCGGGACGAGCATGTTCATGCTCACCCACGCCGCGGTGGCCGCCCTGTTCACCGCGCTCGGTGCGGGCGACGACATCGTGCTCGGCGCGCCCGTCGCGGGTCGCGCCGACAGTGGGCTCGAGGACATCGTCGGCTTCTTCGTCGACACCGTCGCCCTGCGCACCGATCTGTCCGGCGATCCCGACACCGCCGAGATCCTGACACGCGTACGGCGCGCCGACCTCGCCGCGCTCGCCCACCAGGAGGTGCCGTTCGACGAGGTGGTCGACGCCGTCGGTGTCACCCCGTCGCTCGCGCGGCACCCGCTCTTCCAGACGATGGTGCAGTACCGCACCGAACCGGTCGTCCCGCAGATCGGCGACACCGTCGCGACCGTGTCGTATCTGTCCACCGGCGCGTCGAAGTTCGATCTCACCGTCGACTTCGTCGACGCCACCGACGGTTTGTCGATCCGCTTCGAGTACGCCGAGGACCTCTACGACCGTACGAGCGTACGGACCCTGGGGCAGCGTCTGCTGTCGGTGCTCGCGGCCTTCGCCGAACCCGAACCGCGGCACCTCTCGACGATCGACGTGCGCACCGAGGAGGAGCGCGCCGCCGGCACCGCCGAGGCGGTGCCCGCCACCACGCAGCTGCTGCCGGATCTGCTCGCGGCGGCCTTCGCCACCCACCCGGATCGCCCGGCGCTCGTGTTCGGCACCGAGACCCTGAGCTATCGGGAATTCGGGGCGCGCGTGCATCGTTCGGCTCGTGCGCTCGCCGAGCGGGGCATCGGACCCGGCAGTGTCGTCGCGGTCGCGGCGGCACGCTCCGACGCCGCCGTGGTGGCCCTGGCCGCCGTCGTCGTCGCCGGTGCCGCCTACCTGCCCGTCGACCTGTCGTACCCGCCGGCACGCATCGAGTTCATGCTCACCGACGCCGCACCCGATCTCGTGCTCGTCGATACGGACGGCGCCGTGCCCGGAGGGGCACCGGAGCTGACCCTCGCCGCACTGGCAGAGGCGGCACAGGGCCACCCCGACGCGCCGGTGACCGACCTCGACCGCACCCGGCCGCTGCATCCGGAGGACGGATCGTACGTCGTCTACACCTCCGGTTCGACGGGTGTGCCCAAGGGGGTCGTCGGAACCGCTGCGGCGCTGGCGAACCGGCTGGCGTGGCAGGCGGCACGCGTCCGCCCGGCCGGCGACGACGTGCGCCTGGCCAAGAGCTCGCTGAGCTTCATCGACGGTTCCACCGAACTGTTCGCCGGTCTGCTCTCCGGTGCGACGATGGTCCTCGCCGACGACGCGGCCTCCCGTGACGCCGAGACCCTCGCCGATCTCGTCGCCCGGCACCGCGTCCGGATGCTCACCGCGGTGCCCAGCCTCGCCGAGACCCTCGCCGCCCTGCGCCCCGAGGCCGCGGAACTCGTCGACACGTGGTTCCTCAGCGGAGAACCCCTCGGCGCGAGCGTGATCGCGGCACTGCCGGGCGCACGGGTGATCAACTCGTACGGTTCGTCGGAGGTCGCCGGCGACGTCACGACCTGGACGGCGCCGGGCTCCGACGTCGACCGCGTCCGCATCGGTGCCCCCGTCGACGGCGTGACCGCACGCATCCTCGACCGGCACCTGCGTCCCGTCCCGGACGGGGTGACCGGCGAACTCTACGTCGGGGGAGTGCAGTCCGCCCGCGGCTATCTCGGCCGCCCGGACCTGACCGCGGCGCGGTTCGTCGCCGACCCCACCGGGAGCGGCGCTCGGCTGTTCCGTACCGGAGACCTGGTGCGGCGCAGTTCCTCCGGAGAACTCGACTTCGTTTCGCGCGCCGACCACCAGCTGAGCCTGCGCGGCTTCCGCATCGAACCCGGCGAGGTCGAGGTCGCATTGCGGCGCCACCCGGCGGTGACCGCGGCCCTCGTCACCGTGCGCCCGTCGGCGTCCGGAACCGATCTGCTCGTCGGCTACGTCGTCGCCGATCCGGCCGCACCGCGCCCGACGGTCACCGACCTGCAGGACCACCTGCGGACGGTGGTGCCGGACTACATGATTCCCGCCGTCTTCGCCGTCCTCGACGCCATGCCGACCCTGCCCAACGGCAAGGTCGACCGCGCGGCTCTGCCCGATCCCGCGCAGAGCCACAGCACGCGCGAGGCCACCGACGACGAACGCGCCGTGTGCGAGGTGCTCGCCGAACTCCTCGGTGTCCCCCAGGTGGGCCCCGACGACGACTTCTTCGCCCTCGGAGGCAATTCGCTCCTCGCGACACGTCTGTCCGCTGTGCTGCGCGTGCGCACCGGCCGGAACCCGTCGATCCGCGACATCTTCGATCTGCGCACCCCCGCGCGACTCGCGGCGACGGTCCCGGCCACCGCCGCCGGACCCGAACTCGTGCGCCGCGACCACGCCGATCTCGTCCCGATGTCGGCGGCGCAGCGCCGGCTGTGGTTCCTCTTCCGCCTCGAGGGCGCGTCGGCGACCTACAACATCCCGTACACGATGCGGTTGCGCGGCACACTCGACATCGACGCCCTGCGCGGCGCCCTGCAGCACCTGATCGCCGGGCACGACACGCTGCGCACGGTGTTCACCGAACCGGACGAGGATGACGTCGAGCAGATCGGCTACCAGCGGGTGCTGCCCGTCGAGGACTGCACCGTCGACCTGCGGATCGTCGACACCGCCCCGGCGGATCTCGACGCGCTGCTCGCCGAGGAGGCGGGCCGCCCGTTCGATCTCGCCCACGACCTGCCGATCCGCGCGACGCTCGTGCGCACCGCTCCCGACGACGCGCACCTGATGGTGCTCGTGCACCACATCGCCGCCGACGAGTGGTCCGCCACGCCGCTGGTCGCCGACCTGTCGGCCTGGTACGCGCACCTGACCACCGGGGCGCCCGCACCTGCGTCGCTGCCGGTGCAGTACCGGGATTTCACTCTCTGGCAGGACGAACGTCTCGGTACCGGGGAAGAGTCTCTGCGTGAGGTCCAGACCGAGTACTGGGCACGCGTCCTCGACGGCGCACCCGAAGAACTCGCCGTGCCGCACGACCGGCCGCGCGGTGCCGTCAGCAGCTACCGCGGCGGCGCGGTCCCGTTCACCGTCGACCCGCAGACCCGCTCGGCACTCGCCGATGTCGCCGCCGAATCCGGCGCGACGATGTTCATGCTCACCCACGCCGTCGTCGCGGCACTGCTGCGCGCGCACGGCGCCGGGGACGACATCGTCGTCGGCACTCCCGTCGCGGGGCGCCCCGACGCCGCCCTCGATCGGATCGTCGGCTTCTTCGTCAACACGCTCGTGCTGCGCACCGATCTGTCCGGCGATCCCACGGTCCGCGACCTGCTCGCGCGGGTCCGGGAAGTCGATCTCGACGCCTACGCGCACCAGGACCTGCCGTTCGAGGTGCTCGTCGAACGACTCGCCCCGGCCCGGTCGCTCGCGCGCCAGCCGCTGTTCCAGATCATGGTGCAGTACCGCGACCGGCTCGACGAGATCCGCATGCCCGGTCTCGACGCCGAACCGGTCTTCGTCGAGACCGGCACGTCGAAGTTCGACCTGACCTTCGACCTCGCCGAGACCGACGACGGTGGGATCCGCGGTCGCATCGAGTACGCGACCGATCTGTTCGACCGCGACACCGTCGACGGATTCGCGCAGCGGCTCACGGCCCTGCTGGCGGAGATCGCGGCGAATCCGGACGCCTCGCTGTCGGAGCTGAGCGTGCTCACCGCCGGCGACCGGAAGGTGTTGGCGGCAGCGGAGATCGGCACGGTCCGCGACAACGGTCCCGATCGCACGATCCCCGAACTGTTCTCACAGCAGGTCGCTGCGACACCGAATGCCCTCGCACTCGTCGACGACGCCACCGGACGGCGGTGGAGCTACGCCGAACTCGACCGTGCCGTCGCCGCCCTGGCCGGACACCTGCGTTCCGTGCCCGGAGTAGGAACGGATGCCGTCGTGGCCGTGGCGATTCCGCGCAGCACCGCGCTCGTGGTCGCCCTGCTCGCGATCCACCGCGTCGGCGCGGCGTATCTGCCGCTCGACGAGAACTATCCCGCCGACCGACTCGCGTACATGCTCTCCGATGCGCAGCCCGTCGCGGCGGTGGTGGCAACCGACGTGGCGATGACCTTCGACTCCGGTGTGCCGGTGCTCGAGGCCGACGAATCCGGTTCCGTCGGTACCGATCCCGTAGAGACGGTCACCGCACCGGCCGCGATGCCTCTCGACCGCGCGGCGTACGTGCTCTACACCTCCGGATCCACCGGAACCCCGAAGGGCGTCGTCGTCGGCCATCGCGCCGTCGCGAACCGGCTGCGGTGGATGCAGGACGAATACGGTCTCACCGCCGAGGATCGGGTGCTGCAGAAGACCCCGTCCGGATTCGACGTGTCGGTGTGGGAGTTCTTCTGGCCGCTGATCACCGGCGCCACGCTCGTCGTCGCGACCGCCGACGGTCACCGCGACCCGCACTATCTGCGCGACGTGATCGCCCGGCAGTCGATCACCACGGCGCACTTCGTGCCGTCGATGCTCGCGGCGCTGCTCGACGTGCTCGCCGAGCAGGACGGGCCGCTGCGCCTGTCCCGGGTGATCTGCAGTGGTGAGGCGCTGACCGCCGATCACCGTGACCGCTTCCACACCCTCGTCGACGCCGAACTGCACAATCTCTACGGCCCGACCGAGGCGGCCGTCGACGTCACCGCGGCACCGATTCCGGCGCAGGACATCCCGTGGGTCCCGATCGGGCGACCGATCGACAACACCCGCACCCTCGTCCTCGACGAACGGCTCCGGCCGGTGGCGCCGGGCGTCGTCGGCGAGTTGTATCTCGGCGGTGTCCAGCTCGCCCGCGGCTACCACCGGCGGGCGAGCCTGACGGCGGGCCGGTTCGTCGCCGACCCCTTCGGTGACGTGGGGGAGCGGCTCTACCGCACCGGCGACCTCGTGCGATGGCGCGACCGGGGCGCGGGTCTCGAACTCGACTACATCGGTCGCGCCGACGGCCAGGTCAAGCTCCGCGGCCTGCGCATCGAACTCGGGGAGATCGAGGCGACGCTGGTCGCGCATCCGAACGTCGCGCAGAGCGCCGTCGTCGTGCGCGACGGCATGCTCACCGGCTACGTGGTGCCCCTGTCCGGGCACACCGTCGAACCTGCGGACCTGCTCGTGCACGCCGCGACCTCCCTGCCCGATCACATGGTCCCGGTCACCGTGACCGTGCTCGATGCACTGCCGCTCGGACCGAACGGCAAACTCGACCGCAGGGCACTCCCGGACCCCCAGCCGACCGTGACGGCGCGCCGCGACCCGGAGACCCCCGCCGAGGCCGCACTGTGCGAATTGTTCGCGGAGGCACTGCGTCTCGACGTCGTCGGACCGGACGACGACTTCTTCGCGCTCGGTGGCGACAGCATCGTCTCGATGCAGGTCGTCACGGCCGCGCGTCGCAAGGGCATCGAATTCGGTCCGCGCGAGATCTTCCGGTGGCGCACCCCGGCCGGTCTCGCCGCCGTCGCGCAGTTCGCCGAGACGGCCGAACGGCCGGCCGGTCCCGTGGACGATCGGGAGCCGGGCCCGGTGCCCGTACCGCCGGCCGTGCACGCGCTGCGCGAGACCGGCATCGAGCCGGCCGGTGCGGCGATCGTGTTCGCCGTCGACACCCCGGCGGACGAGGAGCAGGTCGCCGAGGCTGCGCGCACGGTGGTCGCCGCGCACGATGCGTTGCGCATGCGGCTGACCCGCGTGGCGTCGGTGCTGTGGTCGCTCGACACCCACCCCGCCGACGAGGTGCCGGTCCGGGTCGTCGAGACCACCGATCTCGCAGCCGCCGAGCAGCGGGCCCGCATCGAGGCCGCCACGACGCTCGACCCCGAATCCGGGCCGGTGCTCTCGGCCGTCCTGCTGACCACCGGACAGGCGGGTCGCCTCGTGGTGGCGGTCCACCCGATCGTCGCCGACGGTGTCTCCGTCGGCGTGCTCGCCGCCGACCTCGCTGCGGCGGTGACCGGGAGACCGGTCGCCGTTCCCGCAGCCACCGCGCGGGGACTCGCGACCCGCATCAACGAGCGCGCGCAGGATCCGGCGCTGCTCGGGGAACTGGCGCACTGGGCGCAGGTCCTCGCACCGGGGGCCGCGCTGAGCACGGCTGTGCTCCCCGTCGGCGATCCGGTCGAACCTGTCGAGGTCGCCCCCGTCGAGATCCCCGCCGGTCCGGCCGATGAGCTGGACCCCGCTGCCGCAGCGGTGACCGCGCTGGCCGTCGCTGTCGCACGCGTCCGCGAGGCCGCGCCGGCACAGCTGCTCGTCGAGATCGAACGCGACCCGCGCCGGGTCTCCGACGGCGAGCCGGACTGCACCCGGACCGTCGGGCCGTTCGCCGTCGGTGTGCCCGTACGGGTTCCCGTCGCCGACGATCCGGACGCCGTGTCGGCCGGTGTGACCGCCGCCGTGGACGCCGTGCCCGGGGACGGTTCCGGCTACGCGCTGCTGCGACACCTCAACGCCCAGGCCGCGCCGGCCTTCATGGCGCTGGCCCGACCCGACGTCCTCGTCCGGATCGAGACGGTGCCGACGGAACGGCGGACCCCGTCCGGTCACGCCCTCGAGTTGTCGGTGCGGATCGAGGACGAGGCGGACGGTCGCATATTCGTGGCGACGATGCGGTCGGACGGACGAATTCCCTCCGAGGAGATCCGAGCGCTGTCCGAGGCCTGGACGACGGCGATGAACGCGCCGGTGGGAGCAGGTTTCAGCACCCCCTCGGGCACCTAGTATGGTTAGCCTAACCATCAGCTAGTCGGTATGCGCCCGCGGTTCGTCGCGGCATCCGTGGGAGAGAGAAAATTCGATGCAGTCGGTGTATCCCGTCACGCGCGCGCAGCGGACCATCTATTTCGGTCATCAGCTCGACGCCACCGGGCACCTCTACAACACCGGCATGTACACCGAGACCATCGGTGACGACATCGACATCGACCGGATGATCACGGCGATCCACTCGGTGCTCGACGTCGCGGAGACCCTGCACGTCAACTTCGACGTCGACGCCGACGGCAACGTCGTCCAG
This sequence comes from Rhodococcus sp. S3, assembly GCF_058211795.1. Classification (NCBI taxonomy): domain Bacteria; kingdom Bacillati; phylum Actinomycetota; class Actinomycetes; order Mycobacteriales; family Nocardiaceae; genus Rhodococcus; species Rhodococcus sp. S3. Next base: position 1,208,775 of record NZ_CM177074.1, read on the forward strand.
ATCCCGCGCGCGACCCACGAGTGGGACCTGCCGGTCATCGATTTCCGCGGCGAGGACGACCCGGCGGCGGCGTCCGACCGCTGGATGCGCGAGACGATGAGCGAACCGCAGGACCTCGCCCGCGACCTGCTGTTCCGATTCGCCATCCACCGCCTGTCCGACGACACCGTGCGGCTGTACCAGCAGTACCACCACATCGTGAACGACGGCTACGGCATCGGCCTGGCGACCACCGCGATGACCAAGGCGTACGTCGAGGGCAAGGGCCCCGACCGCGCCGCGGAGTGGACCCTCGAACGGTACGTGCGCGTCGACGAGGAGTACGTCGCGAGCGAACAGCGCGAACTCGACCGTCGCTACTGGCTCGACGAACTCGCCGACCTCCCGCAGGTGACGCGCCTGCTCGGCTCGGGTCGCCTGTCGAGCCCCGGCGAACTCGTCGCCTGGTCGCACATCGACGCCGACGGACGCGGCCGGCTCGAGCGGTACGCCAAGGCCCACGGCACCCGGCCCGCCACCGTGCTCATCGCACTCCTCGGTGCCTATCTGGCCCGGGCCACCCGCCGCCGCGACGTGGTGATCAGCCTGCCCACGACCGCGCGTGGCACCCGCGAACTGCGCACCGTGCCCGCGATGGTCGCCAGCGTCCTGCCCCTGCGTTTCGACGTGCCCGACGACGCGCGTCTGGCCGACGTCGCCGAGGTCATCGACGGCAAACTGCTCGGACTGCTCAAGCACGGCCGGTACCGCGGCGAGGATCTCGGCCGCGAACTCGCCGAGATCGACCCGGACTGGCGGCCCCCGACCGTCGGCGTGAACATCATGCCCGCAGCTGCCTCGCGGTACTCGGTCGGCCGGGAATCGCAGGCGCACATGCTGTCCTCCGGACCGGTCGGCGAACTCGAATTCATCCTCGTGCTCGAGAAGGCCGGGCACCCGATCGAGATCGGACTGCGCGGCCACGCCGACGATGCACCGCTCGCGCAGCGCTGCGCCGCCGACCTCGACGACTTCCTCACCGCGATCCTCGACGACCTCGACGCGCCGCTCGGCACCTTCGACGTCGCCCCGGCACCGTCGCTCGCCGAGAAGCCCGAGGCCGACCACGTGGGCGAGAGTTCCGAGGCCGATCACATCGGCGTTGCCGCCGGGCACGAGGACACCATCGCGGGGCCGCTCGCGCTCATGCCGGCCACCGCGCGACGCCGCGACGCCGGACTCGCCGTCGACGCCGACCTGCGCGAATACCGCATTCCGGCTCCGGAGGATCTCACCGAGGACACCCTGGCCGCCGCCGTCGCCGCCGTGGTCGCGCACCACCCGGCGCTGCGGACGACCCTCACCGCACCGGCCCCGGTGCTGTGGCTGCTGTCGGTGAACGACACCGCCGCCGTCGACGCCCGGACTCTCGTCGCGGACGCCGCGCTGCCCGCGGGAGCCGCGACCGCCGACCTGCCCCTGCGTCCCGAGGCCACCGTCGGCCGGATCCTGACCGCGGTGCGGCTCACCGGCGCGGACGAGACCGCCGGGGAACTGGTCTTCCTCGCCCCCGCCGGACTCGTCGACGAGACGTCCTGGTCGATCGTCACCGCCGACCTGCACCGCGCCCTGCGCGCCGCCCGGCGCGGCACGCAGATCGTGCTGCCGCCCGTGCCCACCTCGCCCGCGACCCACGCCCGCGTCTTCACCGAGCAGGCCGCCTCCCCGCAGCGACTCGCAGAACTGCCCGACTGGATGACCACCGTCGCACCCGGTGCCGAGTTCGCCGCAGCGGTGGCCACCGGCCGCACACGGACGCCCGTGACCGTCACGCTGACCGACGACGAATTCGCCACGGCGACAACCACGGTGGCCGGTCTCGTCTCGGGTGACTCGACCGATGTGTGGACCGCGGTGACAGCAGCCGCGGTCGCGAACACCCGTGAGAGCGGCGACGGTGAACTGCTCGTCGACATCGTCCGCGACGGCCGCATCGCACTGACCGCCGACGCCGACCTCACCCGCACCGTCGGCGCGCTCGACTGGACGACGCCGGTGCGGCTGGCGCTCGCCACCGATCCGCTCGACGCCCTGCGCGCCGCGAAGGAACGCCTGCGCGCCGCCCCCGACCGGGGCATCGGCTGGCCGATGCTGCGTTACGCCAACGTCCAGGCCGGACCGGCCCTCGCGCCGCTCGGGCAGCCGCAGGTGCTCGTGCGGAGCGGCGGAGACCGCATCGGCAACTACCTGCTCGACATCCACGTCGAACGGGGAACCGGCGGCGCCACGGTGCATCTCACCGCCGACGAGGCTCTCGACCCAGATCTCGTGGCCCGGCTCGCCGAGGCATGGCGCGCGGCATTCGCCGATCTCCTCGGCCGCGCCGACGCAGCCTCGGGAAGAACCTCCCTCACCCCGTCCGATCTCGGGCACGTCACGCTCACGCAGGCCGAGATCGATCGTGTCGCACGGATCGCGCCCGTGCGGATCGAGGACATCTGGCCGCTGTCGCCGCTGCAGCGCGGCCTGTACTTCCAGTCGGTCTTCGACTCGTCGAAGGACATCTACACCGCCCAGTTCTCGCTCGACTTCGGCCACCGCCTCGACGTCGCGCGCCTGCGCCGCGCCGCCGCACGGTTGCTCGCCGAGAATCCCACCGTGCGTGCCGGTTTCACCGACTACGGTCTGTCCGATCCGGTGCAGTTCATCGGCGCGGCGGATCTCGAGGTGCCGTTCACCGAGGTCGACCTCACCGACCTCGACCCCGCCGAGCAGCAGGCCCGCGCCGAGAAACTGATCGAGGAGGATCGGCTGCAGCCGTTCGACCTCGCGTCCCCGCCGCTGTGGCGCATGCTGCTGCTGCACCTCGACGGCATCGACCGTCTCGTCGTCAACCGCGAATTCATCCTGTGGGACGGCTGGTCCGGTGCGCTGTTCGTCGACGAACTGCTCGCCCGCTACGCCGGTGACGAGATCGCGGCGCCCGAAGCGGGTTTCACCGATTACCTGCAGTGGCTCGCCGCACGCGACCGCGCCGCCGCCGAGCAGGCCTGGCGCGACGAGTTCGCCGGTTTCGACAAGCCCACGCTGCTCGCCGGATCCACCCGCGACCGCGCCGCCATCGTGCCGCTGCGCATCGAGTCGTTCATCGACGAGACGCTCACCGCGGCACTGCGCGACCGGGCCCGCAGCACGGGTGTCACCCTCAACGCGTTGATGAACGCCGTCGTGGGCCTGCTGCTCGCCGCCGAGTCCGGCAGCACCGACGTCGTGTTCGGTTCCACCGTCGCCGGGCGGCCCACCGAGATCGTCGGACTCGACCGCGTGATCGGCATGTTCCTCAACACCGTCCCGGTGCGGGTGCGCCTGTCCGGTGCCGAGACCGTCGCGGACCTGCTGCGCCGCATGCAGGACGAGTACGCCGACCGCATGGAGTTCGAGTATCTCGGACTCGGCGACATCCTCCGCGCCGTCGGTCATTCCGAACTGTTCGACACCCTGTTCGTGTTGCAGAACTTCAAGGACGCCGACGAGATGGCCCGGCAGTCCGCGCGGCACGACATCGTCGCGGAGGACAGCCTCGACCACACGCACTATCCCCTCGCGATCGTCGTGTCGCCGGGACAGACGATGCACGTCAAGATCGACTACCGGCCCGACGTCGTCGACGGCGCGCGTGCCCGGGCCCTGCACGACCGCTTCATGGCGCTGCTCGAGTTCGTCGCCCGCGGAGTGGATCTGCCGGTCGCGTCCGTGCCGGCACTGACGGCCGCCGAGCACGCCGTCACCGATGCCCGGCTGCGCGCCGAGATCCCCGAGGTCGAGGACGTCACCGTCGCCGAGATGCTCATCGCGCGCGCCGCGACCGACGCCGACCGCATCGCCCTCGTCTCCGGTGAACAGAGCTGCACCTACGGCGAACTCGCCGGCCGCGTCGAAGCGCTCGCCCGCACCCTCATCGCCGGGGGAGCGGGGCCCGAGACCATCGTGTGCCTCGGCCTGCCCCGCAGCATCGACACCGTCGTCGCGCTCTTCGCGATCCTGCGCACCGGTGCCGCCTACCTGCCGCTCGAACTCGACCAGCCCGACGAGCGTCTGCGCACCGTCATCGACGACGCGCAGCCGGCGCTGTTCCTCACCACGACCGCGGTGCAGAACCGTCTCGGCCTGCCCGCCGACCGCAGCATCCGCCTGGACGAAGCGGTCGCGATGGAACTCGGCACCGCCGACACCGCGCCGCTGACCGACGCCGAACTCGGCGCGTTCGCCCCGGGCCGTCCGGGCCGGCTCGAGCACCCCGCCTACGTCATCTACACCTCCGGGTCCACCGGCAAGCCGAAGGGTGTGGTCACCCCCTATCGGGGCCTGACCAACATGCAGCGCAACCATCAGGACGAGATCTTCGATCCGGTGGTCTCGTCGGTGGACGGACGCCGGATGCGGGTCGCGCACACCGTGTCGTTCGCCTTCGACATGTCGTGGGAGGAACTGCTCTGGCTCGTCGAGGGTCACGAGGTGCACGTCTGCGACGAGGACCTGCGTCGCGACGCCACCGCGCTCGTCGAGTACTGCAACACCCACGCCATCGACGTCGTGAACGTCACCCCCACCTACGCGACGCAGCTGATCGCGGACGGCATGCTCGACGAGGGGCCGGGACAGCACCGCCCGCCGCTCGTCCTGCTCGGCGGTGAGGCCGTGTCGGATTCGGTGTGGACGCGCCTGCGCGAGACCGACGGCACCCTCGGGTACAACCTCTACGGCCCCACCGAGTACACGATCAACACCCTTGGCGGTGGCACCGAGGACAGCGCGACCCCCACGGTCGGCGTCCCGATCCGCGCGACCCGCGCCTACATCCTCGACCCGTGGCTGCGCCCCGTCGTCGACGGTGTCGTCGGCGAGTTGTACATCGCCGGTGTGGGTCTCGCGCGCGGCTATCTGAACCGTTTCGGGCTCACCGCCGACCGGTTCGTCGCCGATCCGTGGTCGGCCGGTGGTCGCATGTACCGCACGGGCGACCTCATGCGCCTGCGTGCCGACGGCAACCTCGACTATCTCGGCCGCGTCGACGACCAGGTCAAGATCCGCGGCTACCGCGTCGAACTGCACGAGATCGCGGCCGTGCTCGAGGAGCACCCCGAGGTCGGCACCGCGGCGGTGATCGCCGTCGACGACCCGCTCGTACCCGGCACGAAACGACTCGCCGCCTACGCGGTTCCGGTCGGTGCCGGTGATCCGTCCGATCTGACCTCGCGGCTCGTCGCCCACCTGCGCGCCCAGCTGCCCGACTACATGGTCCCGGCCGGGGTGCAGCTCATCGACTCCGTGCCGATGACCGTCAACGGCAAGCTCGACACCCGCGCCCTGCCCGAACCGCAGGCCGCCACGGGCCTCGGCGGACGCGCACCGCGCACCGGGACCGAGAAGGTCCTGTGCGAGGTCTTCGCCGACGTCCTCGGCATCGACGAGGTCGGCGCCGACGACGACTTCTTCGAACTCGGCGGGCACTCGATGATCGCCATGCGGATCGTCGGCCGCATCCGCTCCGAACTCGGCGTGGACGTCACCATCCGCGACCTGTTCGAGGCCCGCAGCGTCGAGGAACTCGCCCGCCGCATTCCCGGTGCCGCAGCGGCGCTCCCGCCGGTCACCGCGCTGCCGCGCCCCGACCGGGTGCCGCTGTCGGCCGCCCAGGAACGCCTGTGGCTGCTGCAGCAACTGCAGGACGACAGCCTCGCCTACCACTACGCGCACGTCGCGCGCCTCGACGGTGCGGTGGACGCCGATGCCCTTGCCGCGGCGGTCGCCGACGTCGTGGAACGTCACGAGAGCCTGCGCACCATCGTCGAGTCCGAGGACGGCACGCCCTACCAGCGGATCCTGTCCACAGCCGAGGCCGTGCGCTTCGAACTGCACGAGACGGAATCCGAGGATGCCGTCCGGGTGTTGCTCACCGAGCGGCTCACCGCGTCGTTCGATCTGCGCACGGACCCGCCGCTGCGGGTCGTGCTGGTGCGCGTCGCACCCGACCGGCACGTCCTCGCGGTGGTGCTGCACCACATCGCGACCGACGAATGGTCGGACGCGCCGCTGCTCGGCGACCTCACCCGCGCCTACCTCGCCCGATCGGCCGGTGCGGCACCCGAGTGGTCGCCGCTGCCCGTCCAGTACGCCGACTACACGCTGTGGCAGCGCGAACTGATCGAGGCCGGCCGGATCGACACCCAGATCGACTACTGGACCGACACTCTCGCGCAGCTGCCCGACGAGATCGTCCTGCCCACCGACCGGCCCCGCCCCGCGCGGCCGACCGGCGCGGCGGGCAACACCACCGCGACGGTCCCCGCCGACATCGCCGCCCGCCTGCGTGCGGTCGCGGATGCCCGTGGCGGCACGATGTTCATGGCGCTGCACGCGGCCGTCGCGGCACTGCTCTCGCGGCTCGGCGCGGGCGACGACATCGTCGTCGGCACCCCGGTCTCGGGCCGGTCCGACACCGCCCTCGACGAACTCGTCGGTTTCTTCGTCAACACCCTCGTGCTGCGCACCGACCTGTCCGGCGAACCCACCTTCGCCGATCTCCTCGACCGGGTGCGCGAAACCGATCTCGCGGCGATGGCGCAACAGGAGGTGCCCTTCCAGCAGCTCGTCGAGCGACTCGCACCGCCGCGCGTCGAGGGACGGAACCCGCTGTTCCAGGTGATGGTGAGCTACCTGCAGCGCCCCGCGCAGCTGCCCGACCTGCTCGGTGTGCCCACCCGCTGGGAGCCGCTGAGCAACGTCCGCGCCAAGTTCGACCTCAATCTCACCTTCGTCGACGCCCCGGACACCGGTGAGGTCGCCGTGTCGGTGGAGTACGCGACCGACCTGTTCGACGCCACCACGGCCGATACGTTGCTCGCCGCGCTGCTCACGCTGCTCGATCAGGTCGCGAGCACACCCGAGACCAGGATCGGCGACGTCGCGATCCTCGACGCCGACGAGGCCGCGGGGCAGCTCGCCGTCGGCACCGGCGCGCGCGTCGACTTCGCTCTCGTCCCGCTGAGTCAGGCACTCGCGCGCAGTGCCGCCGAGCACGCCCGACGACCGGCTCTCGTCGCGGCCGACCGCACCCTCACCCACGCTGCGCTCGACGCCGCCTCGAACCGCCTCGCCCGCGAACTCGTCGCGCTCGGTGCCGGACCGGGTGCGATCGTTGCGGTCGCGGTGCCCCGCTCCGTGGAGCAGGTCGTCGCGATCCACGCCGTCGTGAAGTCCGGTGCGGCCTACCAGCCGATCGACACGACGCTGCCCGAAACGCGCATCGAGTACCTGCTCGGCGACGCGCGTCCGCGAGTCGTGCTCACGCGCAGCGACATCGAACTGCCCGGTGAGCATCCGCGACTCGACCTCGACGACGCCGAGGTCCGTGCCCGCATCGACGCCCGCAGCCCGGAGCCCGTCACCGACACGGACCGGATCGCGCCGCTCACCCTCGACCACCCGCTCTACGTCATCTACACCTCGGGGTCGACGGGTCTGCCCAAGGGCGTCGCCGTGTCGCACCGCGCCGTGGCGAACCGGCTCGAATGGGTGCGCCGCGAACTGCCGCTCTCGCCCGACGACCGGGTGCTGCTGCGCACGCCCGCGACCTTCGACGTGTCGGTGTGGGAGTTGTTCGCGCCGTTCGTCGACGGTGCGAGTGTCGTCGTCGGCGGACCCGACGCGCATCGCGATCCCGTCGAATCGGCGACCTTGCTGCGCGGCGGGAACATCACCGTCGCCCACTTCGTGCCGTCGATGCTCGAGGAGACTCTCGCCGTGCCCGCCACCGCGGGCGCCGCGAACCTGCGCCGCATCGTGTGCAGCGGAGAAGCACTGTCGCCCCGCACCGTCGAACGCGCGGCGAAGGTGCTGCCGCAGGTGAAGGTCCACAACCTGTACGGCCCGACCGAAGCTGCCGTCGAGGTGACCCTCGACGCCGACCCGGGTGCCCGGATCGGTTCGCCCACCCGCGGTTCCGTCATCGGCCGGCCGGGCGCGAACGTGTGCCTGTACGTGCTCGACCGGTATCTGCGCCCCGTGCCGGCCGGCACCCCCGGTGAGCTGTACATCGGGGGAGTGCAGGTCGCGCAGGGCTATCTGCGGCGCCCGGCACTCACCGCGCAGCGGTTCGTCGCCGACCCCTACGGCGATACCGGTGAGAGGCTCTACCGCACCGGCGATCTCGCGCGATGGGACGCCCGCGGCGACCTCGAATTTCTCGGTCGCGGCGACGACCAGATCAAGCTGCGAGGTCTGCGCATCGAGCTCGGTGAACTCGAGGCGGCTCTCGATGCCGTCGACGGTGTCGCCCGTGCCGTAGCGGCGGTCAAACCCGGTCCCGCCGGCTCTGCCGGTCCGACCGGCACAGGCGATTCGGTGCTCGTCGGATATGTCGTTCCCGCAGCGGAAGTCGCGGTGGACCCGGTGGCGGTCCGTGAGGCGCTCGTCGGACGTGTGCCCGACTATCTGCTGCCCGCACGGATTCTCGTGATCGACGCGGTCCCGACGACCTTCAACGGCAAACTCGATCGCAGTGCCCTTCCGGCACCGGAGTTCGACACCGGATCCGGACGGCAGCCGCGTACCGAGCTCGAAGCGACGATCGCGACACTGTTCGCGGATGCGCTGGGACTCGACGAGGTCGGTATCGACGACGACTTCTTCGCGCTCGGTGGGCATTCGCTCGCTGCGATCCGGCTCGTGAACGCGATCCGCTCGGAGCTCGGCGCCGATCTGGCCCTGCGCACGGTCTTCGACGCCCCGACGGTGGAGTCGCTCGCGCAGCGGTGCGCGGCGGCGGGTCAGGCGTCGCCGCGACCCGCGCTGGTTGCGGCCGACCCGCGACCTGCGATGGTGCCGCTGTCGTACGCGCAGCAACGCCTCTGGATCCTCGACCAGCTCGGGGCCCGCGGCGGCGTGTACAACGTGCCGGTCACGTGGCGGGTGCACGGACGCGTCGACGTCCCGGCACTCGAAGCGGCCGTGCGCGACGTCGTCCTGCGTCACGAGGCGCTGCGCACTGTCTTCCCGACCGAGGACGGACAGGCCTACCAGCAGGTGCTCACGCCCGACGAGGTCCGCGTGATCGCCGACCACCGCCCGGTCGACCCGGCCGACGTCCGCGGCGCGCTCACCGAGGCGATCGATCACCGCTTCGATCTGTCGGCCGAGCTGCCGGTGCGGCTGTCGGTCCTCGACGCCGGGGACGACACCGTCGTGGCGCTGGTGATCCACCACATCGCCGTCGACGAGTGGTCGACCAAGGCGCTGCTCACCGATCTGGCGACCGCCTACGCGCTGCGGCAGATGGGGCAGGCACCGGAGTGGACGCAGCCCGCCGTGCAGTACGCCGATTTCACACTGTGGCAGCGCGACCTGCTCGGCGACCCGGCGGATGCGGAGTCGCTCGCCGCGCGTCAGCGCGCCTACTGGCGCGACGCCCTCGCCGGCCTGCCCGAGGAACTGCCGCTGCCGACCGACCGGACCCGTCCGGCCCGCACCTCCTATCGCGGTGGCGCCGTGCCGTTCGCGCTCGACCCGGAGGTCGTGCGCGCACTGCGGGAAGTCGCACGCGCACACGACGTCTCGATGTTCATGGTCGTGCAGGCCGCCGTCGCGGTGCTGCTCGCCGCCTACGGCGGTGGCGAGGACATCCCCCTCGGCACCCCGGTCTCCGGACGCGGCGACGCGCAACTCGAGGATCTCGTCGGCTTCTTCCTCAACACCCTCGTGCTGCGCACCGACCTGTCCGGCGACCCGACCGTCGCCGAACTGCTCGACCGGATCCGCCGCACCGACCTCGAGGCGTTCGACCACCAGGACCTGCCGTTCGAGCAGGTCGTCGACGCGGTGCTCGGCTCCGACCGATCCGTCTCGCGCGCCCTGCACCCGCTGTTCCAGGTGATGATCGTCTATCTCGTCGAACCCGATCCGCGCAGTGCGGGTGGGCTCACGGCGGGTGTCACCCCCGAACCGCACCCGATGGAGACCTCGAAGTTCGACCTGTCGTTCGACCTCGTCGAGTATGCGGGCACCGACACCGTCGTCGGCGTCGTCGAGTACAGCTCCGACCTGTACGACCGCGGCACCGTCGAACGTCTCGCCGCCGGACTCGACCGGGTGCTGCGCACGCTGGCCGGGGGAGAGGCGCACCGGCGCCTGTCCGCCATCGACGTCCTGCCGGCCGACGAACGCGCCCGGCTCGAACAGTGGCGGGCCACACCGGCACCGGTCACCGAGGCCGTCACCGTCGCGGACCTGTTCGACGACGCGGTCGCCCGCCACCCGCACGAGACCGCGCTCGTGGCAAGCGATCTCGAATGGACCTTCGCCGACCTCGCGTCCCGGGTCCGCCGATGGGCGCGCCTGCTCGTCGACCACGGTGTCGCTCCCGAGACCCGCGTGGCGCTCGTGCTGCCCCGCACGGCCGACTCGATCGCGGCGATGCTCGCGGTGCTCGTCTCCGGCGGCGCCTACGTCGCGCTCGAACCGCGCACTCCCACCGAGCGTGTCGCGACGATCCTCGGCACCGCGGAGCCGGTCGTCGTGCTCACCACCGCGGAGCTCGCGTCGTCGCTGCCCGCGGTGGACGCGCCGGTGCTCGCGCTCGACGACGAGACGCTCGCGGCGCGGGTCGCCGGCTACGACGGCGCCCCGCTGACCGACGCCGACCGGCTCGCACCGCTGCGCGCCGACCACCCGGCCTACGTCGTGTACACCTCCGGCTCCACCGGCACACCCAAGGCGGTCCTCGCCCTGCACCGCGGCCTGACCGCGCTGTTCCACAGCCACCGCGCCGACCTCTACGCGCCCACGCAGGCACGGACCGGACGCGACCGGCTCCGGGTCGGCCACGCGTGGTCGTTCGCCTTCGACGCGTCGTGGCAACCGCAGCTGTGGCTCTTCGACGGGCACGCGGTGCACGTCGTCGACGAGAAGGTCCAGCGCGACCCGGCCGAGATGGTCCGCGTCGCCCACGAATCCCGCTGGGACTTCGTCGAGGTCACCCCGTCGCACCTCGCGCAGCTGCTCGATCACGGACTCGCGGACGACGGCCGGTGCCCGGCCTCGCTCGGCTTCGGTGGCGAGGCCGTCTCCCAACCGATGTGGGACCGGCTGCGCGACCTGGACGGGGTGAGCGCCTACAACCTCTACGGGCCGAGCGAGAGCACCGTCGACGCGCTCGTCGCACGGGCTTCGGACGCGGACGCGCCCGTTGCCGGCCGACCGGTGGCCGGAACCCGGGCCTACATCCTCGACCGGTGGATGCGCCCCGCGCCGATCGGCGTGGAGGGCGAGCTCTACCTCGCCGGTCGTGGACTGGCCCGCGGTTATCTCGCCGACCCGGGTCGCACCGCCGACCGTTTCGTCGCGGACACGATCGATCCGGAGTTCCCCGGTGATCGCATGTACCGCACGGGTGACCGGGCCCTGTGGGCGTCCGACGGACACATCCGGTACCGCGGACGCGGCGACGACCAGGTCAAGATCCGCGGTTACCGGATCGAGCCGGCCGAGATCGAGACCGTGCTCTCGTCGCGACCGGACGTCGCGACCGCCGTGGTGCTCGCCCGCACCGATCTCGGTGCGACGGCACGTCTCGTCGCCCACGTCGTCCCGGCCGCCGGGCACACCCTCGACGCCGAGACGCTGCGACGCGCGGTCGCGCGGGTGCTGCCCGACTACATGGTGCCGTCGGCGACGGTCGTGCTCGACACCCTGCCCACGCTCGCCAACGGCAAGATCGACCGCGCCGCGCTGCCGCGACCGGAACTCGCCCCGCGAACGCACCGGGCACCGTCCACACCGGCCGAAGAACTGCTGTGCGCCCTCGCCTCCGAGGTCACCGGCGTCGAGCAGGTCGGCGTCGACGACGATCTGCTCGAACTCGGATGCGACAGCATCTCGGTGATGCGGATCCTCGGCGGACTGCGCGCGGCCGGATACGTGATCGACGCCGAGTCGATCTTCACCACCGGGTCGATCGGCGGACTCGCCGCGACCCTCCACGAGAACGAGATCCGCGGCGCCGGGAACGGGGACCCGGCCGGCGGACCCACGAAGTGTTCTACAGCAGAGGAGAATCGATGAGGATCCACAAGCGACTGCGCCGGATCGGCGTCGCCCTCGCCGCCACCGCCATGCTGGTCGGTGTCACGGCGTGCGGCTCGGACACCGACAGCGGTGGCTCGTCCGGCAGCGCGACGGCGGCGAACGGCGAGTTCCCGGTCACCGTCTCCGGCAAGTTCGGCGACACCACCGTCGAGTCCGCCCCGACCCGCGCCCTGCCGCTGTCGCCGCAGGACGCCGACATCCTGCTGTCGCTGGGCGTCACCCCGCTCGCGCTCCCCGTCGATGCCCAGAACCTCGCCGCGACCGGCGGCACCGGTGTGTGGCCGTGGGAGGCCGAAGCGCTCGGCGCCGACGTCCCGCCGCTGCTGAACATGGACGGCGGTGCCACGGTGATCGCCGAGCAGATCGCCGCGCTGCAGCCCGACATCATCGTCTCCACCGGCTTCTGGGGACTCGAGCAGAACACCTACGACCAGCTCGCCGAACAGTTCCCCGTCGTCCACTTCGACTACCGCGCCAACGGTGAGCCGTGGCAGGACTCCACCCGCAAGATCGCCTCGGCCCTCGGCATCCCAGAGAAGGCCGAGGAGGTCATCGAGCAGGCCGAGGTCGATCTCGACGCCGCCAAGGAGCAGTACCCCGCGCTCGACGGCGCGACCTACAACGCGATCATCGGTGACACCGGTGGTCAGCTGTCGGTGCTCGCCGCCGACGACCGCGGCATCGGGCAGTTCCTGAACTCCCTCGGCCTCGAGCTCAGCGAGTACGCGAACACACTGCAGGTCGATGCCGACGGACGCGGTGTGCTGTCCTACGAGGAGATCTCGCAGCTCGACGCCGACCTGCTCGTCGTCGTCTCGCCCACCGGCGATCTCGGATACCTGACCAAGTTCGAGGCGTGGAACCGTCTGCCGGCCGTCGAGCGCGGCGCGGTCGTCTCGCTCGCCCGCAACACCGGCATGCCGAACGCCGTGGGCTTCCCGTCGGCGTTGTCGCTGAAGTGGGCCACCGACGAGATCGCCCCGATGCTCGCCGACGCCGCCGCGAAGTCCGAGTGACGGCCCGGCAATGAGCAACGGCGCCCTCTTCGATCTGCGGCCGCTGCGCGAGAGCGCGGCCTTCCGCCGGATCTTCATCGCTCGCACCATCTCGATCTTCGGTATCGGGATGCTCATGGTCGGCGTACCGATCCAGGTCTACGACCTGACCGGATCGTCACCGATGGTGGGTCTGGTCTCCGCGCTCGAAGGGGGCGCTGCGATCGGCGGCATGCTGCTCGGCGGCATGCTCGCCGACCGCTACAACCGCAAGTTCCTGATCCTGTTCGCCCGCACCGTCTCAGGCCTCACCTTCGTCGGACTGGCCGTCAACGCCGGCCTGTCGTCGCCCTCGGTGCCGGCGATCATCGCCCTGACGGTCGTCAACGGCCTGATCGGGTCGATCAGCATCGCCGCTCTGCTCGCAGTCGTACCCACCCTCGTCCCCAATGACCAGCTCGTCGCCGTCGGCGCGCTCAACGTCCTCAGTGCCCGCGCCGGAGCCGTCCTGTCCCCGGCGCTCGGCGGTCTCGTCATCGCTACGTTCTCGGTGGCGTGGAACTACTGGGTGGCCGCGATCGGCACCGCCGTGACCGTCACCCTGCTCTCGGGCCTGCCCGCGCTGAACCCACCGACGGCGGACGCCGGGCACGACGCCGACGCACCCGCGGAGACGGTGACCGGCTTCCTGCGCCGTGAACGCGTCGTCGGCGGGGTGATGATCGCCGGTGTCGTCGCGATGCTCGGCGGCGGTGTGCTCGTGCTCGTACCGGCCTTCGCCGACGCGCGTTTCGAGGGCAACGCGGTCGCCATCGGCGTCATGTACGCGGCGATCGCGCTCGGTGCCGCCGCGGCCACGGTCACCAGTGGATGGCTCGGTCGTTCGGTGCGGCCCGGCCGCGTGCTGCTCACCGCCCTGGTCCTCGGTTTCGTCGTCCAGGCACTGGTCGGCGTCACGTCCGTCCTGGCGCTCACCGCGGTGCTGCTCGTGATCGTCGGTGTGTTCGGGGCCGTGCAGGAGGTGCTGCGCTACTCGCTGATCCAGACGCACACGCCGCACACGCTGCTCGGCCGGGTGAACGGCCTGTGGTCCGCCCAGGAGGTCGCGGGCATGTCGGTCGGTGCGCTCGTCGCGGGCCTGTTCGGCGGCATCTTCGACGCCCCGGACGCGGTCGTCTGGTACAGCGCCGCGATGGCGGTCCTCGCGCTGCTCGTGACCCTGGTGCTGCGGCGCCTGCGCGGCGCGGCGGTGGAACCGAGCGCGTATCCGGTCACGGTCGAGTGACCGTACGCCGCGCGATCCACGGGTTCGCGCGCTCCTGACGCAGCGGAGTCGACTGTGTTTGCTGGGGTTCAGGGGTACTTACGAGGTGTCGTTAACGCAATCTTCACCGACACGCTTCCCCCTGCCGAGCGAATCGTCCGTATCGGGGTTAGCGTCGGGGGTGTAGGCGGCGCAGGTGCCGTCTACACGGGAGGTCCCTGATCGTGTGGCTGACACAGTCCGAGCGAGGGGGCCGGCACCGGGCCTCCGTGGTCGTGACGACACCGGGGACCCACCGGCCCACCGAATACGTCCGGGCGGTGCCGTCCGGGCCGAGGAGCCCCACGTGAACGCAACACGCTCCGTCCCCACCCGCTCCGGCCACGCCTCCGGTACCGCCGCTGCGAAAGAATCCGCTGTACGCACCTACGTGCTGGACACTTCAGTGTTGCTCTCCGACCCTTGGGCGGTCACCAGGTTCGCCGAGCACGAAGTCGTCCTTCCGCTGGTCGTGATCGGCGAACTCGAAGGGAAACGGCACCACCACGAACTCGGCTGGTTCGCCCGCGAATCGCTGCGTCTGCTCGACGACCTGCGGCAGCGGCACGGACGCCTCGACCAGCCCATCCCCATCGGGGACGAGGGCGGCACCCTCCACGTGGAGCTCAATCACACCGACCCCATGGTCCTGCCCGCGGGATTCCGCACCGACACCAACGACTCCCGCATCCTCGCGTGCGCCCTGAACCTGGCCACCGAGGGGCGCGACGTGGTGCTCGTCAGCAAGGACATCCCGTTGCGCGTCAAGGCCGGTGCCGTCGGTCTCGACGCCGACGAGTACCACGCCCAGGACGTGGTGATCTCGGGATGGACGGGCATGACCGAACTCGAGGTCGACCGGGCCCTCATCGACGAGATGTTCACCGAGGGCATCGTCGACATCGACGACGCGCGGGATCTGCCGTGCCACACGGGAATCAGGCTTCTCGGTGGTTCGTCCAGCGCACTCGGCCGGGTCACCGCCGACAAGCGGGTGCAGCTCGTCCGCGGCGACCGGGAGGCGTTCGGACTGCACGGGCGCTCCGCCGAGCAGCGCGTCGCGCTCGACCTGCTGCTCGACGAATCTGTCGGCATCGTCTCCCTCGGCGGCAAGGCCGGAACCGGAAAGTCCGCGCTGGCACTGACGGCCGGACTCGAGGCCGTCCTGGAAAGACGCACCCACCGCAAGGTGGTCGTCTTCCGGCCGCTCTACGCGGTGGGCGGGCAGGAACTCGGGTACCTGCCGGGTACCGAGGCCGAGAAGATGAATCCGTGGGGCCAGGCGGTCTTCGACACCCTGGAAGGACTCGCCAGCCCGGCGGTACTGGAGGAGGTGCTCAGCCGCGGAATGCTGGAAGTGCTGCCGCTCACGCACATTCGCGGCCGGTCGCTGCACGATTCGTTCGTCATCGTCGACGAGGCACAGTCGCTCGAACGCAACGTGCTGCTCACCGTCCTGTCGCGGCTCGGTGCGGGATCGCGCGTCGTGCTCACCCACGACGTCGCCCAGCGCGACAACCTGCGTGTCGGCCGGCACGACGGTGTCGCGGCGGTCATCGAGAAGCTCAAGGGACATCCACTGTTCGCGCACGTCACGCTCACCCGCAGTGAGCGGTCGCCGATCGCGGCGCTGGTGACGGAGATGCTCGAGGAGTTCGCTCCGGGCGCCTGACGCCCGAGCACGGCCGACACGGCGCGTCCGGCATCCGCCGGGCGCGCCGTCGTCGTCAGGCCTCGTCGGAGGCGTCGGTGTCCTCGGGGAGAGGGCCGAGTTCGGCCTCGAGCACTTCCTGGACCACGCGCATCGCAGCGAGTCCGGCGGGGGCACCGCAGTACGCCGAGCAGTGGATGACGGATTCGACGATCTCCGTGCGGCCGAGCCCGTTGCGCAGGGCTCCGCGGACGTGTCCGCGCAGTTCGTTCTCGGCGCGCAGAGCGATGAGCATGCCGAGGTTGAGCAGGCTGCGACTGCGCCGGTCCAGGCCGGGACGCGACCACACGGCCCCCCAGGCGTGCTCGGTCACGAACTCCTGCATCGCCTCGGAGTCGGTGCCGCGGGACCGCTCGAACGCCCGCTCGACGAAGTCGTCACCCATCACTTCGCGCCGGATCTCCAGACCCGCCGTGAATCCCGGAGTGTGCTCGGCGTCGGACATGTTCATCGCTCCCTGCTGATCCGTCGCCGAACGGTTCGGCGCCGAACGGATTCTATGGGGGCGCCCATCCATGGCTCTTCGGGGAGCGGTGGGGGTGAGGATCGTCAGGAGCGTCGCAGGACGGCGCGCAGTACGCCCACGACGGTTCCGCGGAGGAAGGTGAGGACGTCGAAGTGGTCGTCCCACACGGCGATCCGTCCGTCACGCAGTTCGAAGGTGCCGCACACCCAGAACTCGATGCTCACCGGTCCGAAACGCAGGATGTCGGTGCGTTCGGTGAGCACGATGTCGCCGTCGGCTGCAATGTGGTGGACGACGACACCGAAGCCCACCGAAGGCCGTGCGAGGCCGGCGAGGATCTTCCGGACCCGGGAACCGCCGCGGATGGTGGGGAGCCAGGTGTTGTGCCACGCGATGTCGTCGGTGATCAGCGAGGCGGCGCGGTCGATGTCCTCCGCGGCCGTTGCCTCCAGGAAATCGGTCACCGTGGCGACGGCGTCCTGCGCGGTGGCGGTCTGTGTGCTCATCGTTCTCCTCGGCGTCGGCTGCGTCGCATGGTAACGGCAGGATGCCGGGGGTGGGGTGGATTCGTGCAAGCACGGAATCACCGGAAACCGGGTTGTGTCGCGGAGGAGTCGGGCACCCTGAAATCAGGTACCCGTCCTCTCGAGTGACAGGAGCGAAACCGATGAATCGAATTCCCCGACGCAGAGCAGCGTTGGTGGCGGCCGCAGCGGCGGTCGGACTGGTGGTCGCGGGCTGCAGCGACGACCAATCCGCGGAGGAGACGGTGGGCAGCGCGACCAGCGCGGTCCAGTCCGCCGCGGAGAGCGTGGCGTCCGAGGCGGAGAGCGCCGTCGAATCGATCACGCAGGGCGACGATTCGCCCGAGGCCGACGAGCCCGCGGCGGATCAGTCCAGTGCGGTGCCGGGACCGGACGGCGAGCAGGTCGAACTCAGCGGACCGATCCTGCAGAAGTACGACGAGGTCGGCGGTGCGTCCAGCCCGCTCGGCGCCGCGACCGGCCAGCAGGAGGAGGTCGGCGACGGTTACGTCGCGGAGTTCGAGGGCGGCATCATCGCGTGGAGCCCCGACACCGATTCCCACATCGTGTGGGGTGAGATCCGCACGGCCTGGGAGGCCGCGGGTGGCGCCGGCGGCGACTTGGGCTTCCCGATCACCGACGAGGAACAGACGCCCGACGGTGCGCGGAGCAACTTCCAGTTCGGTTACATCACGTGGGCGCCCGGCGCCGGGACCGAGGTGGTCCAGGAGTGAGGTGACTCCCCGGCTCGCTGAGCCCTCGCTATCCGCTCACGTTTTCGCCATCCGCTACAGGAACTTGCTGTAGCGGATGGCGAAATTCGTAGCGGATGCAGGCGGGGGTAGGTCCGGACCCTGCGGGTCAGGACTCCTCGTCCACCCGCGTCATCGCCAGGACGTCGAGGCGGCGGTCCAGTTCCTCCTCGCTCAGGCGGTCGCCGACGAGGCCGCGGTCCACGACGGTCTGACGGATCGTCTTCTTCTCCTTCAGGGCCTCCTTGGCGACAGCGGCGGCCTCCTCGTATCCGATCGCGGAGTTGAGGGGAGTGACGATCGACGGCGACGACTCCGCCAGCGTGCGCAGATGTTCGACGTTCGCGACCAGTCCGCTGATACAGCGATCGGCGAACAACCGGGAGACGTTGGCGAGCAGACGAATCGACTCGAGGACGTTGCGGGCCATCACCGGGATGTAGACGTTGAGTTCGAACGCCCCGGCTGCGCCGCTCCACGCCACGGTGGCGTCGTTGCCCACCACCTGTGCGGCGACCTGCGTAACCGCTTCGGGAAGAACAGGATTGACCTTGCCCGGCATGATCGAGCTACCGGGCTGCAGATCGGGGAGCTGGATCTCGGCCAGACCCGTGAGCGGGCCGGATCCCATCCAGCGGATGTCGTTGGCGATCTTCGTCAGCGACACGGCGACGGTGCGGAGCGCCCCGGACACCTCGACCAGCGCGTCGCGCGCGGCCTGCGCCTCGAAACTGTTGCGGGCCCGCTGCAGCTCCTCGAGCCCCGTGGTCTCGACGAGCACGGCCACCACGCGCGGACCGAAATCCGCCGGCGCATTGAGGCCCGTGCCCACCGCGGTACCGCCGATCGGCAGTTCGCCGAGGCGGGGGAGGGTCGCCCGAAGGCGTTCGATCCCGGCCTCGATCTGGCGGGCGTAACCACCGAATTCCTGGCCCAAGGTCACCGGGACCGCATCCATCAGGTGCGTACGACCCGACTTGACGACCGTGCGCCACTCCTTCGCCTTCTCGTCGAGGGCGCCGTGTAGGTGCTCGAGGGCAGGGATCAGATCCTTGACCGTCGCCTCGGTCGCTGCGACATGCGTCGCGGTGGGGAAGGTGTCGTTCGACGACTGCGACATGTTGACGTCGTCATTGGGGTGGACCGTGACGCCGGCCTTCGCGGCGAGCGAGGCGATGACCTCGTTGGTGTTCATGTTCGAGCTCGTGCCCGAACCGGTCTGGAAGACGTCGATCGGGAACTGGTCGTCGTACTCACCCGCGGCGATGGCATCGGCGGCCGCGACGATCGCGTCGGCCTTGTCGGGGTCGAGCAGACCCAGGTCCTTGTTCACCCGGGCACACGCGCTCTTGAGCAGACCCAGCGCGCGGATCTGTGCGCGTTCGAGTCCACGGCCCGAGATCGGGAAGTTCTCCACGGCGCGCTGCGTCTGGGCGCGCCACAAGGCGTCGACCGGAACCTGGACCTCGCCCATCGTGTCGCGTTCGATACGGAACTGCTGAGAAGACTGTTCGGTGTCGGTCATGTCCTCCACGTTATGCCGCCGGAACGAACGAGGAGGGGCACTGCACCAGAACTCGGTGCAGTGCCCCTCCTCGGAACGATCGCTGTAGATCAGGGCAGTGACGATCAGGGCAGTGACGATCAGGGCATGGGCGGCGGCGAGCCGGCGACACCGTGGAAGTCGATGGACGAGAACTCGCTGAGCTTCTGCAGGCGGTGGTACGCCTCGATCATGCGGACCGTGCCCGACTTGCTGCGCATCACGATCGACTGCGTCTCCGCGCCACCGGCGGAGTAGCGGACACCGCGGAGCAGCTCACCATCGGTGACGCCGGTCGCGCAGAAGAAGATGTTCTCGCCGGTGACGAGATCGGTGGTGGTGAGGACACGGTCGAGATCGTGTCCGGCGTCGATCGCCTTCTGGCGCTCGGCGTCGTCCTTCGGTGCCAGGCGACCCTGCAGCGCACCACCCATGCAGCGCATCGCTGCCGCGGCGATGATGCCCTCGGGGGTACCGCCGATGCCGAGCAACATGTCGACACCCGAACCCGGACGTGCAGCGGCGATCGCGCCGGCGACGTCGCCGTCGGAGATCAGACGGATACGGGCACCCGCCTCGCGCACCTCCTTGATGATCTGCGCGTGGCGTGGACGGTCGAGGATCGTCACGGTCAGGTCGGCGTGCGCGATGTTCTTCGCCTTCGCGACGCGACGGATGTTCTCCGCGATCGGGGCGGTGATGTCGATGACGTCGGCGGCCTCGGGGCCGACGGCGATCTTCTCCATGTAGAACACGGCGGACGGGTCGAACATCGCGCCCCGCTCGGCCACGGCGAGCACCGCGATCGCGCCGGGAGCGCCCTTCGACATGAGGGTCGTGCCGTCGATCGGGTCGACCGCGACGTCGCACAGCGGACCGTCGCCGTTGCCGACCTCCTCGCCGTTGTACAGCATGGGCGCTTCGTCCTTCTCGCCCTCACCGATCACGACGACACCCTGCATCGACACGGAGCTGACCATGTGCCGCATCGCGTCGACCGCGGCACCGTCGCCACCTTCCTTGTCGCCGCGTCCGACCCACCGACCGGCCGCCATCGCCGCGGCTTCGGTGACGCGGACCAGTTCGAGCGCGAGGTTGCGGTCCGGAGCTTCGCGGCGTGGGGTGCTGGCCGTCATGGGCTACTGCCTCCTGGAGACTTTTCGGTCGACGCGGGTTGCGCCGGCAGAGGGAGCGGGCGCCGAGGGCGCCCGCACGATCCGTGTGTGTCGCGTGGCTATTGTCTCATCACGGCCGATGGTGTGGGCTGTCGGACCCGCCCGGCCTGAACCTGCCCGTTTCGTAGCTGTCAGACTGGACGGGTGGCATCCAAGAAACCTCGCATCCTGCAAGACGGTCGAGATATGGCGTGGTCGCTGATCCCGCTTCTCGTGCTGATCCTCTTCATCGCGGCGATCGCCAGCCAGTGCGAGTTCAAGCCCGGCGGACCCACGGCGGGTCCCGTGCCGAGCTTCGACATCGATGCCGGCCTGAAATACGACGCGGCGGAACTCGGATTCCCGATCCGCCACCCCGAGGTGCCCGAGGACTGGCAACCCAACTCCGGCAGCCGCAGCATCGTCTCCGGTAACCAGGGCGGCGATTCGAGCACCGTCGGTTTCATCACTCCCGCAGGTCGCTACGTGCGCTTCACCCAATCGGATGCCGGTGAGGACGAACTGGTGCGATTCGTCGCCGGAGGTGCCCGCACCGCCACCGACACCCGGTCCGTCGAGGGCCACGACTGGGTGGTCTACGGAGGCGAGGGCGTCGAAGCACTCTGGGTGTCCGACTTCGGCGACGTGCGCATCCTGATCGGTGGGTCGGGCGACGAGGCGGAGTTCACCACCCTGGCCACGGCCGCGGGCAGGGCCGAGCCGCTCGAACCCTGATCCGGGTCCGGTCGGTCGAACGCTGATCCGGGTCGGATGGGTCGAGGACTGATCGTTCGAGATCAGTCCTCGTCGTCCTCGTACTCGTCTTCGTCCTCGTCGTCCGCGAGGGAGAGTGCCTGCTCGACACGTTCGCGAGCGCCGGCGAGGTGTTCTTCGCAGCGCTTCGCGAGCGCCTCGCCGCGCTCCCACAGCTGCAACGAGTCGTCGAGGTCGAGCCCGCCCTGTTCGAGCATCTTCACGACGTTGACGAGTTCGTCCCGAGCTCGCTCGTAGCCGAACTCCCGCACATCGGCGTTGGCGTCGTCGGTTCCCGCGTTCGTCACTGTCCTGATCTTCCTTGTCGTTCGTGTCCCATGACGGCGGCGCGGGCCGCGCCGTCCGCCACGCGCACCCGCAGCTGGGTGCCGATGGGCATCTCGTCGAGTGTGCGTACCACTTCGGGGGCGCTGCCCGGCACGATCCGCTGGACCACGGCGTAGCCACGCGCCAGGGTCGCCGCGGGTCCGAGGGTCGCCAACCGTGCCCGCAGGTGTTCGAGCGTCGACGACTGCGACGAGATCAATCGCGTGACGTCGCGTCGTGCCGCGTGCTGCAGCCGCTCGATCTCCTCGTTCCGGCGGTCGAGGTCGCGGAACGGATCGGCCAGTACGGGACGGTCGCGCAACTGTGCGATCACGTGTTCCTCGCGCCGGACCCAGTTGCGCAGCGCCGCCGCCGACCGTGCTCTCAGTTCGTCGACGAGATCGAGTTCGGCAACCGCATCGGGTACGACGCGCTTCGCGGCGTCGGTGGGGGTCGCGGCTCGCAGATCGGCGACGTGATCGCAGAGCGGGCTGTCGGGTTCGTGGCCGATCGCGCTGACCACGGGGGTCGTGCACGCGACGATGGCACGGCACAGCGCCTCGTCGGAGAAGGGCAGCAGATCCTCGACGCTGCCGCCACCGCGGGCGAGGACGATCACGTCGACGTCCGGGTCCTTGTCGAGTGCTTCGAGGGCCTCGATGAGCTGCGTGACCGCGGTCGGGCCCTGCACGGTCGCGTGGCGCACGTCGAACTGCACGGCCGGCCAGCGACGCTGCGCGACCGACAGCACATCGCGCTCGGCCGCGCTGCCCCGGCTGGTGACCAGGCCGACGCGGCGCGGCAGGAAGGGGAGTGGGCGCTTCAGCCGCGGGTCGAACAAGCCCTCGGCTGCGAGCAACGCGCGCAGCCGCTCGAGACGCGCGAGAAGTTCGCCGATGCCGATCGCCCGGATCTCGGTGACCCGCAGCGCGAGGCTGCCGCGACCCGGCCAGAAGGTCATCTTCCCGAACATGATCACGCGGCTGCCCTCGGTGAGCGGCACCCCCGACTGCTGCAACAACTGTGGTGAGCAGGTCACCTGCAGGGACATGTCCACCGACGGGTCACGCAGGGTCAGGAACGCCGTCCGCGTCCCGGGACGGGCGTTGATCTGCGTGATCTGCCCTTCGACCCAGATGGTGCCGAGCTTGTCGATCCACCCGGCGACCTTCTGCGCCACGGTACGGACGGGCCAGGGCTGCTCCGCGGAGTTCGGGCGTGCCGCGTTCTGTCCGGCCGTCACTTGTTACGCGCGCTCGTGATCCGGTTCGACAGCATCGTCACGAACGGAGTACGCGCGGCGTGAGCATTCTCGTATTCGAGCAACGCTGTGAGCTCGTCCACCGACAGTGCGCGCAGACGGGCACGCAGCTGTGCGAGGGTCAGCGAGTCGTAGTCGAGGTATTCGACGATCTCGGAACGGTCGCCGGCGGCGACCTTCGTGTCCGTGGTCTCGCCGATCTTCGTGCCCTCGGCGTCGGCTGCCTTCTTCGGAGCGGTCTTCTTCGCTGCCGTCTTCTTCGCGGGGCCCTTCGTCGTCGCGGTGCCGACCTTCACCGGTGCGGCCTGCTCGGCCACGGGCGCATCGGCCTCGGTCGCCGGCGGGATCGAGTACAGGGCGAACCGGCCGGGAGCGCCGTTCGGGGTGTTGTTCGTCGAGGTCACGGCCTCGTCCGAGGCGGTCGAGCCGTCGTCGTCGAAGGTCGCCCACTGTGCGGTCTCGCCGGGCTCGGCTCCGAAGATCTCGAAGAACTGGTCGCCCTTGATGGCGAGCGAGGTCATGACCTGCTGCACTCGCATCGTCGTCTGCAGGATCTGGCTCACCGTCGTCATCGGCAACGAAACGGCTGTGCTCGGCAGCTTGAGGGTCTCTTCGTACGCGGTGACAGCAACGCCGGCAGCCACCCGTGCCAGGAACGGTGGACGGATCATGCCCCAAGACTGCCCGATGATCGGCGTGATTGGTAGCCGGGGAGCACGTCGGCCGCGAGCTGGGAAGCCCCACTCCGACGCGCCCCGTACTCTGGAGGTATGTCTGCGCCTGTTCCTCTCGAAGTCGGGATCACACGGTCCGCCGGTCCCTCCACCTCCGGAAAGCGCGTCCTGCTCGCCGAGCCGCGCGGCTACTGCGCCGGCGTCGACCGCGCCGTCGAGACCGTCGAGAAGGCGCTCGACAAGTACGGTGCGCCGATCTACGTCCGCAAGGAGATCGTGCACAACCGCCACGTCGTCGACACGCTCGCCGACCGCGGTGTGGTGTTCGTCGACGAGACCGACGAGGTGCCCGAGGGTGCCGTGCTCGTGTTCTCGGCGCACGGTGTGTCGCCCGCGGTCCACGAATCGGCCGCTGCCCGGCAGCTGCGCACCATCGACGCGACCTGCCCGCTGGTGACGAAGGTCCACCAGGAGGCCAAGCGCTTCGCCCGCGACGACTTCGACATCCTGCTCATCGGTCACGAGGGCCACGAGGAGGTCGAGGGCACCGCAGGTGAGGCCCCCGACCACGTGCAGCTCGTCGACGGCCCCGACGCCGTCGATTCGGTGACCGTGCGCGATCCGTCGAAGGTCATCTGGCTGTCCCAGACCACCCTCAGCGTCGACGAGACGATGCAGACCGTGCAGCGCCTGCGCCAGAAGTTCCCGCAGCTGCAGGATCCGCCGAGCGACGACATCTGCTACGCCACCCAGAACCGGCAGGTCGCGGTGAAGGCGATGGCACCCGAGTGCGATCTGGTGATCGTCGTGGGGTCGCGGAACTCGTCGAACTCCGTGCGGCTCGTCGAGGTCGCCCTCGGTGCGGGTGCCCGGGCAGCGCACCTGGTCGACTACGCCAAGGAGATCGATCCGGCCTGGCTCGAGGGTGTCGAGACCGTCGGCATCACCTCCGGTGCGTCGGTCCCCGAGATCCTCGTTCAGGGCGTCGTCCAGTTCCTCGACGAGCGCGGCTTCCACGACGTGCAGTCGGTGACGACCGCCAACGAGACCCTGGTGTTCGCCCTGCCGCGCGAACTGCGCGCGTCGCGTCGCTGAACCTGTAGTCCGTAGAGCGAAGACGACCGGTCACCGCCGTGAATCGGCAGGTGACCGGTCGTCTTCGTCGTGTGGGTCAGTCCTCGTAGCGGTCGCGGTACCGCACGCGCGGCGGCTCGTAGCCCTGTGTGGGTGCGGGGGAGGGCGCCGGCCGACCGGTCTCCGGATCGGGTGCCGGACGGCGACGCGGCTCGCGGACCTCCGGCTGTACCGGGTCCGCAGGTCGGGGAGCGCGGGCACGCCGGGGAGCGGGCTGCTCGGCGGCCGGGCCTTCGGGACGGACGCGGCGACGGGGTCGGGTGTCGGCGACCTCCCGGACCGACGCCTTCGCGACCGGCTTCCCGCGGCCCGAAGCGGTGCGAGGCGCATCCGCAGGGGTGGCCGTCGCCGGTCGCCCCCGGCCCGCACGCCTGGTCGGCCGGTCGTTCGCAGCGCGCGTCGGCCGGTCGCCCGCGGCGCGAGCGGGGCGGTCCTTCGCGGTTCCGGCCTTCGCTGCCCGCGGCTTCGCCCGCTCTCGCGGCGCACGGGCACGTACTCCCGTGTTCTGTCGGGTCACGAAGATCCGGAAACCGCCGATGGCCAGTGCCAGTAGGGTCGCCACCAGCATCGCCGGGAAGCGGTTCACCAGCGGATAGGCGACGTTGAGCGCGAGATCCTTCAATCCGCCGGTGCTGTCGGAGGAGACGATCTCCTGACCGATCGGCACCGCGAGGAGCAGCAGCAGAGGCGGCTGGGCCATGGCCGTGAACAGTCCGCGATAGCGCACCGCCACCACGGCCGCGACGCAGCCGAGCACGTAGAAGACAGTGAACGCAGAGGTCAGCTCGTTCCCGCGTGCGCTGTCGAGCAGCACCCCGAGAAGCGTCGTTCCGGCTGCGATCGCCACGGCACCCCACCAGGGCACACCGGGCACCGTAGGCACCAACGACCGCATGTCGAGCGGCACCGCCGAACGTGCACGTTGGGTTGCAGACACAACGTAGACATTAGCGTGGCGATGTCAGCTCGCTTCGTCGACAGGACCGTCCGCCACTGCTCTTTCTGCCAGAGTGCTGCGCCGCGGCCAGGCGTCGACACGCTGCACCTCGGGCACCTCACCGTCGAATATTTCCAGGTCGTGGAGCTTGCGGGCCGTCACGCCCACCCGGGTGTCCATCGACGAGACCGTCATGTTGAACGAATCGACGGCCTTGCCGAGCTGGTTGCCGAGCCGGTCGAGGTGGGAGCCGACCACACCGAGCCGTTGGTACAGCTCACGGCCCAATCGGTGGATGGTCGCGGCGTCGCGGGAGAGCGCCTCCTGCCGCCAGGTGTGCGCGATCGTGCGCAGCAGCGCGACCAGCGTGGTGGGTGTGGCGAGGATGACGTTCCGGGCGAAGGCGTGCTCGAGCAGATCGGGATCGGCGCCGAGCGCGGCATCGAGGAACGGATCGCCCGGCACGAACAGCACCACGAACTCGGGCGTCGGGTCGAACGACTCCCAGTAGACCTTGGCCGCCAGCTGGTCGATGTGGGTGCGCAGTTGGCGTGCGTGGCGCGTGAGGTGCCGGTCGCGCTCGTCGGGCTCCTCGGCCTCGGCGGCATCCAGATAGGCGGCGAAGGGCACCTTCGCGTCGACGACGATCTGTTTGCCGCCGGCGAGGTAGACGAGCAGGTCGGGGCGTACCCCGTCCTTGCTCACCTGGGTGTCGAAGTCGCAGTGCCGGACCATCCCGGCGAGCTCGACGACGCGTTCGAGCTGGATCTCGCCCCATCGTCCGCGGATCTGCGGCGCGCGCAGCGCGGTGACCAGCTGCTGGGTGCGGGTGGACAGCAGCTGCGACGCGCGGTGCATGCCCTCGACCTGCTCACTCAGCCCGGCGTAGGCGTGCACGCGGTTGCGTTCGACGTGCTCGACCTGCCGGGCCAGCGCGCCCACGGCCTCGTTCAACGGGCCGACGAGCCGCGACACCTGGTCGCCGATGGCGCCGGACTGCCGGCGGGCGGCGTCCTCGCTCACCGCGGCCAGCGACTGACGCAGCTGCTCCTCGTTGTCGCGGAGGGCCGCCAGCTGAGCCTCGGCACGGGCTGCACGTTCGCCGTCGCGGGAGGCCCGCAACAGCCAGCCGAGCACCACCCCGAGACCGAGCGCGACGAGCAGGCCGAGTGCCGTGAGTGCTGTCATGTGGCGGATGATGCCTCATCGATGCGACATCCACCCGACATCCGGGGATGTCGGTCCTCTCCTCTACCGTCTGTCCCATGCGGATCCTGCACACCTCCGACTGGCACATCGGCCGCACCTTCCACGGTGTCGACCTGCTCGCCGACCAGGCGCGTGCGCTGCGGGCCATCGCCGATCTGGTGGCCGAACGCCGGATCGACGTGGTGGTCGTGCCGGGCGACGTGTACGACCGGTCGATCCCGAGTTCCGACGCGGTCGCCGTGTGCAACGCCGGCCTCGAGGCCATCCGTGAGGCAGGGGCGATCATCGTCGCCACCTCCGGCAACCACGACTCGCCGGTCCGGCTCGGTGCCGGCGCCGCCTTCGCCGCGCACGGTGGTCTGCACCTGATCACCCGCGTGTCGCAGATCGACAGCCCCGTCGTCCTGCACGATGAGCACGGCCCGGTCCGCTTCTACGGCATCCCGTATCTCGAACCGGAGATCACCCGCGCCGAGCTCGGCGTGCCCGAGGCCCGCTCGCACCAGCAGATCCTCGACGCGGCGATGGAACGCGTACGCGCCGATGTCGCGGGTCGCGACGGCGGCACCGACGCCGCGGGTCGCGACGGCCGCACCGTCGTCCTGGCCCACGCCTTCGTCGTCGGTGGCGAGCCCAGCGACTCCGAGCGGTCCATCTCCGTCGGCGGGGTCGAGACGGTCGCCGCCTCGTCGTTCGACGGTGCCGACTACGTCGCGCTCGGTCACCTGCATTCCCCGCAGACGGTGAGCGAGACCGTCCGGTACTCGGGATCGCCGTTGCCGTACTCCTTCGGCGAGCGCTCGCACCGCAAGGCGGTGTTCGTCGTCGACCTCGACGCCTCGGGTGCGGCGTCCGTCGAGCGGGTCGATCTCCCGGTGATCCGCGAATTGACCCGTCTCGAAGGCGAACTCGACGATCTGCTCGCCGATCCGGCGCATGCCGCCGTCGAGGAGCACTACGTCTCCGCGGTGCTGACCGACGCGATCCGCCCGCTCGACGCCATGCGTCGCCTGCAGGAGCGGTTCCCGTACGCCGTGCACGTCGAATGGCAGCGACCGGCCGGATCCACGGAGGGCAACTACCGCGACAAGGTGCGCGGGCGCAGCGATCGCGACATCGCCGCGTCGTTCCTCACCGATGTGCGTTCCGAACCGTCCGAACGCGAGCGCGGCTGGATCGACGAAGCGTTGAGGGAGGTCGACCGCCGACGCGGCATCGGCGACGAGACCGACACGCAGTGGCGGACGGACGTGCCGGCATGAGACTGCACCACCTCGAGATCACTGCTTTCGGTCCGTTCGCCGACACCGTCGAGATCGACTTCGACGAGCTCGGCGCCGACGGGTTGTTCCTACTGCACGGGCAGACGGGCGCGGGCAAGACGTCGATCCTCGACGCGGTCGCGTTCGCGCTCTACGGCACCGTCCCCGGTGCTCGCTCCGAGGGACGCCGGTTGCTGTCCGACCACGCACGGGTGGGTGCCGTGCCGACGGTCCGGCTCGAGGCGACCATCGCGGGTCGCCGTCTGGCCATCGAACGCAGCCCCGACTTCGAACGCCCGAAGAAGCGCGGCACCGGCACGATCAAGCAGCAGGCCAAGGCGAATCTCACCTGGCTCGACGGGTCGGGGGAGAACCTGTCCCGCGCCCAGGAGATCGGCGACGTCGTCAAGTCGCTGCTCGGGATGAGCGCCGAACAGTTCTTCCAGGTGGTGCTCCTTCCGCAGGGCGACTTCGCCCGGTTCCTGCGCGCGAACAGCGAGGAGCGCGGCAGGCTGCTCGAGCGTCTGTTCGACACCACCCGTTTCGGCGACGTCGAGCAGTGGTTCCGCGATCGTCGCGGTGCCGGAACGAAACTGCTTGCCGAGCAACAGAAGAAGGTCGAAGTGCTCGCGGCGAAGGTGGCCGCGTCCGCCGGGATCGAGGCGGGTGCCGACGCCGATCCGGTGGAATGGGCGGGCCGCCTGCTCGCCGAGGCCGCCGAGAACCGCGACGACGCCGCCGCAGCGCTCGCACGAGTCCGCGCCGTCGACGAGGCCAACCGGCGCAGGCTCGACGAGACCGTCGCTCTCGCCGACCGACTCCGCCGCCGCCGCGACGCCCTGAACATCCTCGCCGAACTCGAGCAGACGCAGACGCAGCGCGTCGCCGTGACAGCCGAGCGCGACGCCGCGCATCGCGCGGTGAGCGTCGCGGTCGTCGATCGGGAGGCCGCCCGCCTCGCGCGCGAGGCCGATGCCGCCGTGGCGCGCGCCGAGACGGCCGCCGCGCCGCTCCGCAACGACGACGAAGGACGCGAACTCCTCGGGGCTGTCGGGCCGACGCCGTCCGCCGCCGACCGCGACATCATCCGACCTCGGTGCGAGGAATGGTCCTCGGAGGCAGCGCGACTCGACGTCCTACTCGATCGCCGTCGTCGTCTCACCGAACTCGAGAACGAACGCGAGAAGTTCGCCGGACGTCGCCGTGCCCTCACCGACGAGCGTCGGCAGGTGATCGACGAGCGCGCCGCGCTGCCCGAACGATCGACCGCCGCTGCTGATGCGGTCGCCGAGGCCGAACGCGCAGCCGCGATGCTTCCCGGGCTCTCCACCGCGCGCGACCGCGCCGCCGACGCGCTCGACGCCGCCACCGAACTGGCTTCGCGCCGAACCGAACTCGAAAGGCTCGAAGCTCGGGTACTGCAACTGCACTCCGAATTCAACGACGCGCGCGACGCGCACCTCGACGTCCGGCAGCGCCGGATCGACGGAATGGCAGCCGAACTCGCCGCGCGTCTCACCGACGGCGAACCGTGCGTGGTCTGCGGTTCCACCGAACATCCCGAGCCCGCGCGCCCGGCTCCCGACACTGCGACGAAGGCAGACGAGGAACGCGCCCACGCCGCCGAGCAACGCGCCGCCACCGCGCTGAGCGAAGCACGCGAGGCCGTCACCGAACTCTCCGGGATCGTCGCCGTCCTCCGACAGCGTTGCGGCGACGCCGAACTCGCCGAACTCACCACCGCCCACGCCGAGGCGGTCCGCGCCCACGACGAGGCCGCCACCGTCGTCGGCCGGCTCGACCACCTGCGCGCGGCGGTCGAGGACCTGCGCAAACTCGACACGGTGTTGGCCGAACAGGAGAAGCGGCTCGACGCCGAACTGTCCGAGCTCGCCCGCGAGGACGCGGTCCGCGCGGCCGAGATCACGGAGATCCGCGAACGCATCGTCGAGGCCGTCGGCGACCTCGACCTGCTCGCCCCGCGACGCAGGACGGTCGCCGCACTGTCCTCCGCCGCCACCGCACTGCTCGATGCCCGCACCGCCGCCCTGCAGGCGCGCACGGCCGCCGACGAACGCGCCGCCGATGCCCGCACCGCAGCCGCGGAGGCGGGCTTCGCCGACCTCGACAGTGCCCGCGCAGCTGTCCGGACGCCCGAGCGGCTCGCCGAGATCGACCGTGTCCTGCGTGCCGCCGACGACGAACGCGCGGTGGCAACCTCCACGCTGAACGACCCGGCGATCGCGGCGCTCACCGGCGACGAGGTCGCCGACGTGGAGGCCGCGCGTGCGGTGGTGGACGAGGGTGCCGCCGCGGTCGAGGCCGCCCTGAGCGCGGCCACCGAGGCCGAGCGCCGGCACCTCGACATCGAGAACTACACCCGACGGCTCGAGCGTGCGTGCGCCGAACTCGCCCCGCTGCTCGACGAACACGCCGAACTCTCCGCGCTCGCCGACGTCGTCGCCGGGATGGGGTCGAACGCCAAGAAGATGTCGCTGCGCTCGTACGTGCTCGCGGCGCGACTCGAAGAGGTCGCCGACGCCGCCTCCGAACGTCTGCGCAGGATGTCCGGCGGCCGCTACGAATTCGTGCACTCCGACGCCGCCGAGAGCCGGGGACGTCGCGGCGGTCTCGGCCTCGACATCCACGACGAGTACACCGGCGCCGTGCGGTCGACGAAGACGCTGTCGGGCGGCGAGTCCTTCCAAGCGTCCCTCGCACTCGCCCTCGGACTCGCCGACGTCGTCGCCGCCGAGGCCGGTGGGCTCGTGCTCGACACGATGTTCATCGACGAAGGGTTCGGCTCACTCGACGCCGACTCCCTCGAAGCCGTCATGGGCGTGCTCGACGAACTGCGCGCGGGAGGCCGTGTGGTGGGCGTGGTCAGTCACGTCGACGAGATGCGGCAGCGGATCCCGAGCAGGCTGCACGTCATCCGTGGCCGCTCGGGATCCACCGTCCGCGTCGCGAGCTGACCGCCCCTCAGTCCTCGGAGGCGGCCGGTGCCGGAGATGCCGGCTTCGGATCGGGCACCGAGGTGTCGCCGGGAGCAGGGAGTGCCTTCGTCTCGTCGTCCTCGCCTTCACTGGCGCGTTCGTCGATCTGTTCGCCGATGTAGCGGATGACCACCGCGGCCACCGCCGCGACCGGCACCGCCAGGAACGCACCGACGATCCCGAACAGCGACGATCCGGCCGTCACCGCGAGCAGCACCACGGCTGCGTGTAGGTTCATCGACCGCGACTGCAGCACCGGCTGCAGCACGTTCCCCTCGATCTGCTGCACCGCGATGATGAGGACCAGCACGATGATCGCGGTCGTGAAACCGTTGGCGACGAGTGCGACAAGCACCGCCAGCGCACCGGCGACGAACGCACCGACGATGGGAATGAATCCGCCGATGAAGGTGAGAATCGCCAGCACGGGTGCGAGCGGGACACCGAGGATCAGCAGGCCGATACCGATGAAGAGGGCGTCGATGAAGCTCACCAGGGCCTGCGTGCGGATGAACCCGCCCAGCGTGTCCCACATGCGGCCGAGTACCGCTTCGAGGTGACGTCCGGCGCGGCCACCGCTCACGCGGTGCAGCCACGGCACGAAGCGCGGGCCGTCCTTGATGAAGAAGAACGTCAGCACGAGGACGAGAGCGAGCGTGACGAGCAGCGAGCCCGCCGTGCTCACACCGGAGAAGACACCGCCGGCGATGGTGGCGGCACTGCCCTGCACTCGCTCGACCACCGCGTGGACGGCGTTGTCGAGTTGTTCGTCGCGCAGGTTGATCGGGGGTCCCTTCACCCATTCCTGCACGGTGTTGATGCCTTCGGTGGCCTTGTTGGCCAGGTCGGGCATCTGGGAGACCACCGACGGGACGATGCCGGCGATGATGCCGCCGACGATCGCGAAGAACATCACGAGGGTCAGGCCGGCCGCAGCAGCCGGAGGAACGCCGCGTTTGGTCATGAAGCGGGTGGGCGGCCACAGGATCGTGGAGACGACGATCGCCAGGGCGACCGGCAACACGATCACCCACATCTTCTCGATGATCCAGCCGATCACCACCGCACCGGCGGCGATGACGACCAGGCAGGCCGACCACTTGGCGAGCCAGATTCCGCCCGTGCCCAGCAGGCTCCCGCGGTCGGGTTCAGCCGACGGCTTCTCACTGCTGTTTCCGCTGGGCGCGGTCTTCGATTCGGTCAACGACGGTCCTTCCGACATGTATCGAGCTCGATACCGATCGACAGTCGCCAATCTACGGTCACCGAGCGCCGCGCGTGGTCCGGACGACACGCCGGAAACGGCGCTGAAGGGTCCCCGGCCGTGGCATTCTCGAAACGTGACGAACCGAACGGGCACGACCCGACGCCTGCGTGTACCTGCGGCGGTCGTGGCGATCGCCGCCGCCTTCGCGCTCACCGCGTGCAGCTCCGACGACAGTTCGAGCAATGAGGACGTGCGGTCGTCGGCGGATGTCGCCGTCACGAGCGTCCAGGAGCAGGCCGAAGGCGCCATCTCGTCGGTGCAGAGCATCGCGTCCAGCGCGGCCCAGCGGGCCGGCGACATCTTCGACAAGGCGAAGCTCGACATCTTCGTCGCGGCCTTCCGCACCGGCTATCCGCAGCTGTCGGCCGACCGGGAGACGCAGGACATCGAGTCCATCGTCACCGAGACCTGCCCGCTCATCGACGAGGGTGCATCCGACCAGGAAGTGAACGCGAAGGTCCAGGAGGTCGCGACCAACGGGTCGACCGCGCCAGACGAGGATCAGGCTGCGCGCATCGCGCAACTGGTGCGGGCGGCGTGCGGATGAAGTGAGTGGAGGGCGGCCGCGTAGAATATCGATTCCGTGAGCCTTACCCTCGGAATCGTCGGTCTTCCCAACGTCGGCAAGTCGACGCTGTTCAATGCGTTGACCAAGAACGATGTGCTGGCAGCGAACTATCCGTTCGCCACCATCGAGCCCAATGTCGGCGTCGTCGAACTGCCCGATCCGCGTCTGAACCGGCTCGCCGAGATCTTCGGTTCCGAGCGCATCCTCCCGGCCACGGTGTCGTTCGTCGACATCGCCGGCATCGTCAAGGGTGCTTCCGCCGGTGAGGGTATGGGCAACAAGTTCCTCGCCAACATCCGCGAGGCCGACGCCATCTGCCAGGTCGTGCGCGTGTTCGACGATCCCGACGTGGTCCACGTCGAGGGCAAGGTCGACCCGATGGCCGACATCGAGGTCATCGCGACCGAGCTGATCCTCGCCGACCTGGAGACGATCGAGCGGGCGCTGCCGCGGCTCGAGAAGGAGTCCCGGAAGAACAAGGAACTCGTCGCCCAGCTGGAGGAGACGAAGAAGGCGCAGGCGATCCTCGAGGACGGCCGCACCATCTTCTCCGCCCAAGCCGAGGTGAAGGGCGAGCTGCTGCGCGACCTGCACCTGCTCACCGCCAAGCCGTTCCTGTACGTCTTCAACGCCGACGAAGCCGTCCTCACCAATGAGGAGCGCAAGGAGGAGCTGCGCAAGGCCGTCGCACCGGCCGACGCCGTCTTCCTCGACGCCAAGGTCGAGTCCGAGCTCCTCGAGCTCGACGAGGACGAAGCGATGGAGCTGCTCGAATCGATCGGCCAGACCGAGGCCGGTCTGAAGCAGCTCGCGCGGGCCGGTTTCCACACCCTCGGTCTGCAGACCTACCTGACGGCGGGCCCGAAGGAATCGCGCGCCTGGACCATCCGCAAGGGCGACACCGCCCCCAAGGCGGCCGGCGTGATCCACACCGACTTCGAGCGCGGCTTCATCAAGGCCGAGATCGTCTCGTTCGCCGACCTCGACGCGGCCGGCTCGATGGCCGAGGCGAAGGCCAAGGGCAAGGTCCGCATGGAGGGCAAGGACTACGTCATGGCCGACGGCGACGTGGTGGAGTTCCGTAGCGGACTAACCTCTGGTGGCAAGAAGTGACCGGCGAGCACTGGGATCTCACCGCCCACGTCAGGGGCGCGATTGGTGAAGCGCTGGTGGCGGAAGCGGTTTACCAGCGACACGCTGACACGATTCTCCATAGTCCCCGGCACAGAGGGTACGACGTGTCAAGCGTTGAAGGGGACGTGCGGGTGGATGCGAAGGTGGCCTCGATCCTGCACGTTGACCTCGACGGTGGCGGCAGTGTCGATGCGGTCGAGTGGGACGCGGGCGGACGCGCTGAAGTTCTGCATGATTCAGCGACTCACCTCGGGCTGGTCGTTCTCGACTCGTCGCACACCGCGCTGAGGTTGTTCAATGGGACTGACGTCGTACTGCGGGGCGACGTTGTAGCCGACGGTCGGGTCTTCCTGGTCCCCGCAGACGTGGCACGCGAGGAGTCGAGTCCGATCTGGAGCACGCGGGAGTGCCGCCCGAGCAAGGGTCGCTTCCGCTACCTGCGACTGGCGACCGTAACTCGGTACGAGGTGGAGTTCCGCTTCAACGTCTAGAGTCCCTGGTCAGCAGGGGTTTTGTCGCTCTCCGTCCGCAGTGCGTCCGCAGTAGCTTCCGCGAAGAGTCCGTCCGCAGCCTTGCGTGTCCGGTCGGAAGCATCCGGCCATAGGTGCGAGTACGTCGTGAGCGTGACTGCAGCGGAGTGGTGCCCGAGGGCACGTTGCACGGTCACCACGTCGCACCCTGCAGCGATCAGCCCGGACGCATAGAAGTGGCGTAGATCGTGCAGGCGTAGATCTCCGACGCCTGCACTTTCTCGCGTCTTGCGCCAGCGGTAGCCGACGCTGTTCTGATGCCACGGATGCTCGCCTCTTCCGGGGAACATCCACCGCTGAGGGTCGGTGCCGGCGCGCCAGTGTGCGATGTGCACCGACAGGAGATCGAGCAGACCTTGCGGGGCCGGAATGGTCCGCTCGGATCCGTACTTCGGTCCCCGGATCTCGACCTCGTGCCCGTTGGCTTTCTGTACCTGCCGACGAACCTGGATTTCTCGTCGTAGGAAGTCGATGTCCCTGACTTGGAGGGCTGCAGCTTCCCCGAGGCGTAGACCGGCGAACGCGCAGAGTCCGACGAATGCCCGGAAGTCGTCCTCAGCTTCCCTGAGTAGTGCACCGACTTCCGCGGGCGTCGGTATGACCATTGCTGCTTCGGTGCGACGAACGCGGGGGAGGGTCACGGTTTGCGAGGGATCGCGAGCGAGCATTCGGTCGCGCACTGCAGCGCGCAGGACAGAGCGCACGTTGTTGAACCGGGTCTTGATTGTCGACGGCTGTAGCTCTGCGTCGACCATTGACCGCACCCACTTCTCTACGTGCGACGGGCGTAGGTCTGCGAGTGCCACGTCTGAGAAGGTGACTCCGTTCGCTGCGAGGTTCATTGCTCGCTCGGTCCCCGGCACCCACACTTGCCGTGTCGACCACTCTCGGTAGAACGAAGAGAAGGTGACTTTGCCCTTCGCCGGGTCGATATAGGTTCCCGTGACTTGAGCTGCGGTCACCTCGTCGAGCCACTGTTGCGCGTCGACTTTGCGGGTGAATGACCGGGCGTGTTCTTTGCTGGCTTCGTCTACGTAGCGGGCGCGCCAACGCTTCCCCTTGCCGTTGTTCGCTGAGGGTGTGCCGTCCGCTTTGCGCCAGCGATCTTCGACGCCGGCACGACGATTACGCCTTTGCCGTGCCATCGCCTGCCGCCTCAAACGGCCATCCCAGAAGCTCCAGCATTCTGTGATCTGGTTCTTCGCCGGGAAGAAGTCCAAAGGTCTGGAGCATTGCTTCCTCTACCCCCTCGTGGCATTGAACCGCGAGGTCCTCGCCGAGAAGTAGCTTTGACGCCGTGATCGTGTCTGTGTCCGCGCCTTCGCTTTGGTGGAGGAGCCAGAAGGCAAGTTCGATCCGCTCGAACTGAGCCTCTTTCGCAGCATTCCGGACCTCCTTATGAGCCTGTAGCACCGACGTGATCTTGTTCTGCCCGGTAGCGGTCGCGTCTATCTCCTGCGGACTTCTCGTGAACATATCCACGGAGACGCCGAGGGCTTCAGCCATGCTCATTGCTTCCGTCAACTTCAGTGTGCGAGTGCCATTTTCGACTTTCACCACTGTTTGCTGGTGGAAGCTCTCGCCTAGCTCATTCAGTCGTTGCGCCAACTCGATCTGTGAGAGCCCCGCTGCCATTCGGAGCTTCTGGATTGCTTGGCCGATCGCCTTGTTTCGGTCCGTTGCCATTGACTCAAGGTACAGCGGTTGGGTGTTAGCGGCCAACACCGAATAAACGTAACAACAATTTGGTGTGTTGACAGAATCCTACTTTGGTGTAGCGTTTGCGGTGTTGGAACTGAACACCAGGAGGGTGTAATGCCAGATCGAACCCATGCCGACGTAGCAGGGCAGGCCGAGGAGTTCTGGAAAGCGAAGCAGGTTTCCGAGTACACCGGCATCCCCGAAGGCACATTGCGCTACTGGGTCCACATCGGCCGGGGACCGAAGAGCTTTCTTCTCGGACCTCGCCGCCGAGTTTGGCGCAGGAGTGTCGTCGAAGCATGGATCGCAGCGCAGGAGGCTGCATCCGCATGAGGCGGAACGACGAAAACGCCCCCGATGCCGGCCAGGGCATCGAGGGCATGGAATCAAACCCGCAGGAAACAGGAGATTCTGACTTGAATACTACTCGACCGACGGCCGCAGAAATCGCCGAAGCTGGGCACGCCGCCGGCTACTCCAACTTCACGCACGCACTCGTAGTGCGCATGGAACTGCAATGCACGCCCAGTTGCGACCGCAGCCGCGAGGAATGGCTCGAGCTCGCAGTGCGCCGCCTCGCAGAGCTCGAGGTGACCCGATGAGCACCCTCGAATTCGTCCTCATCGTCTTTCTCTTCACCGAGAACGTCGCCCTCCTGCTCGTGAACCACTTCGATCGGCAGGCAGCCGAACGGGACGGGTTCGGGGAAGCCGCCGAAGTCGCGATGCGCCCCCGACGCGACCACCTCGCCGAAGCGCTCCACGCAGGCAGGAGACGCATCCCGTGACGTGATCCGCTGTCCCGATTCGCACATCCCCGCACCTCTGCGAAATGGGAACCAAAGAAATCCTCCCGATGCGGCCGGGGGAGCCAAACCCCCCGGCCGCGCAGAACGAAAGGACGACGCAACACCATGCGTCACAACGACTCTAGCGCGGACGGAACAGACAGCGCATTCAACGCAGCACATCGAGACCTGCTCGCCGTGGCGCAGCAGTGGATCGCGCACCAGCCTTCGGGAACGACGTTCACCGCCGCACAAATGGCGCTGTACCTGCCGCCATACGCGAATGACAAGCCGTGCCGCCTGGGAGCCCTCGTGCG
Organism: Rhodococcus sp. S3; assembly: GCF_058211795.1. Taxonomy (NCBI): domain Bacteria; kingdom Bacillati; phylum Actinomycetota; class Actinomycetes; order Mycobacteriales; family Nocardiaceae; genus Rhodococcus; species Rhodococcus sp. S3. Next base: position 1,246,200 of record NZ_CM177074.1, read on the forward strand.
AGAGCTGAACCGTCGCGGGTACATCGAGTTCCACGGGTACGGCCCGCGTGCCGCAGACGGCGATTGGGACGCCCCGGCACGGGTGTGGCGTCGCACCGCTCTACAGGTCGAAGGTGAGGCCGTGGCATGAGCATCAATCACCCCCGAACCATGCTCGAACGCGGATTCGCGCTCGGACCCCTCGAAGGCAAGAAGGCATTCCTCCCCGGAGGATTCCACGCCTTCACCACCAGCCGAGACGAACTCAACCAGCTCGCTCGCCGCTACCCCGGATGCAACTGGGGAGGCCGCAAGATAGGCGTGATCGCCTTCGACGAAGATCCCCGCCACGGTGGGAATCTCGACGACATCGGCCCCGACGTACTCGACACCCTCGTAGTACGCACGGGCACCGGAGGCCGGCACGCCTACTTCCAGTTCGACGGAGAGATCCGCGGCAAGCTCGCCGACTACCCCGGCATCGACCTCAAATCCGGTCGCACCGGTTACACCGTCATGCCCGGATCGATCCACCCGGACACCAAACGCCCCTACGTGATCGAACGGAACATCGAGATCAAACCCCTCCCGCAAAGACTGCTCCCTCTTGTGAAGCCGCCGACCTACACACCGCAGCCGACCGTGCTCAGCCCCGAACGGCGAAGCAACGGCATCGTCCGCAAAGTTGCCGAAGCCTCCGAGGGAGGACGTAACGCGGTCACGTTCTGGGCGTTCTGCCGAGCGTTGGAAAGAGGGGAGCAGTCATTGCTGGACGACATTCGAGCAGCGGCCGCTGCGGTCGGTCTCGACGAACGAGAGATCGAAACGTGCCTGCGATCCGCGCAGCGCACCGTGGGGAGGGCTGCATGAGCGACAACAATCACGAACCGCAGTCTGTGCGCGTCGTCAAACTTGAGCCCATCACCACTGTGCAGGACGACGTTCCGGTGTGGGTGTGGGAGTACGGCGGCAAGGGAAGGATGCCGCTCGGTGCGCTCTCCCTGTTCGCTGGACGTCCCGGCGCGGGTAAGTCCACGGCAGGACGATGGTTCGCATCCTCGTTCTCGAACGGCACGATAGCCGGCGCATGGGAGGGGAAGCCCGTGAACGTCGCGTATATCGCCGCCGAGGAATCCGCTAAGTATGTCGTCAAACCCGGATTGCGGGCAGCGGGTGCCGACCTGAATCGCGTCTACACCCCGACTGTCGAGTTCGGTGGCAAAGAGGTCAAGTTCCTGTCCTCCCAGGACATGCAAGCCCTCACCGACGAGCTGATAGCCCACCAGGTGAAGGTCGTAGTTGTCGATCCGTTGATGTCGACCATCGGATCGAAGACCGACATCAACCGCAACAACGAAGTGCGCTCGCTGATCGAACCGTGGGCCAAGCTCGCCGAAGCGATTGACGGAATCGTGGTCGGAATCGCGCACCTGAACAAGTCCGGCAATGGCGATGTTGTCGCCGGCATCAACGGTTCGTCTGCCTTCGGTGAAGTCGCCCGTACCGTCTTCGGATTCGTGAAGGACCCGGAATCCGAGGATGGTGAACGCATCCTCTCCCAGGAGAAGAACTCCATCGGCGAGGAAGACCTCGCCCTTACGTACCGGATCGAATCAGCGACCGTGACCACCGACAGCGGCAAGTCTGCAGAAGTCGGTCGGTTCGTCATCGTCGGGGAGTCCGACCGCACCGCTGGCGATGTCCTTCGTTCGGCTCCGAAGACCGTCGAAGACTCGGGAAACCACGACGAGATCGACCAGTGGTTAATGGAGCTGCTGTCGTCCGGTCCGGTCGCGGCGAAGGAGGTCTACTCCGCCGCAAACGCAGCCGGATACTCGACCGACAAGGCGAAGCGCGCCAAGGGACGACTCAACAAGGAATCCCCTCTGATCGACGTCTACCGGCCCGAGATTCCCGGCCCGTGGTTCTGGCGCCGACTCGACGCCCCCAAGGGAGCAGAGGGCGCCGCTAAGGGCGCGACACCTGAGAACGATGCTCCCTTGCATTCTTCTGCTCCCTTGCAGGTCAAGCCGGGTTCCCATGAGAGCACCGACGCCCAAGGGAGCAAGGGAGCAAGGGAGCAAGGGGTCACACGCGGTAGCGCCGAGCATGTGTGCAAGGTCTGCAAAACCCCCTGTAACCCGAACGTCTCAGCGCACGTCGAGTGCATCATCACAGCCCCTGGATCGGAAGAGAGCGCAGCATGACCCGAGCAGCCCGACCGCCGCGGATCCCGGACCCGATCGCCGCACTGATCGACGACCGCCTCACCGGTGCAAGGTGCGCTGGCAAGTCCCCACTGTTCGATGCCGAACTCGACGACGAGACCGCCGAGGAGCGCAGCGACCGACTCACCTGGGCACGGGGACAGTGCACCCGGTGCCCCGTCCGAGGGGCGTGCAGGGATGCAGTAGGGGAGCAGGAACACCCTCACGGGGTCTGGGCAGGCGTAGTGCACGGTCTGCCTGGTCGCCCCGGACGGGAGGCCGCATGAAACGCGCCGCCATCCCGAGCCTGCAACCCCGCATCTACGCAGGCACCAAACGGGTCCTGCTCGAGATCGGAAACGACCACTACGTACTGACCGCCGAGGAAGCACTCGCAGCCGCAGACCTCCTCGTCGATGCAGCCGAACGAATCACCGAACGAATGGAGAACCAATGAACGACGACGACGCAGAACGCGAGTTCGTGCGAGAACTCTTCTCGCAGCCTGTTCCCCGCGACGTAGTACCCCCGACCGGGCTCACCCGCGAGGACGTCCTACGGATGAACGACAACACCGGAACGTGGACGCAGATCCACACGCCGGGGGAAGTCGTCGAGGACACCGACGGCAACCCGATCGGTGTCACCCCGGACGAAGTCGAAACCGTCTACTTCGCCGGTGCCGCCATGACCGAACACGAACTCGAACAACTGGGACTTTCCCCCGAGGACGTGCCGAACATCCGAATCCTGCCCGACCGTAAGTGAAAGGGACCATCATGACCGAACAGAACGCCGAGACCGTCGACACCACCGAGGTCGACACCATCGACACCCCGGAACTCGAGACCACCGAAGTCGAGACCCCCGAGGACACGCAGCCCGACGAAAGCAAAGAGGCCGCGAAGTACAGGCGCCGCCTCCGCGAAACCGAGAAGGAACGCGACCAGCTCGCCGAGCAGCTCGACACCCTCCGCAGGCAAGTCATCGAACAGATCGCCGGGGACAGCGGACGACTGCGCAAACCCGAAGCCCTGTGGAAGACCAGCATCACCGTCGCGGACCTGCTCGACGACGCCGGCCGAGTCGACTCACAGAAGGTCATCGACGCATCGAAGTCCGCGGTGGCAGAACTGGGACTCGCCGAAAAACGCCCCGGCAACTTCGTGCCCCGCGAAGGCAACAACCCGCGAGTTGGCATGAGCGACAATTGGACCGGAGCATTCACCCCCAAGTGATAACCCTCCCGGTTCGGTACACTGTGACCTGATCGCAGGAACTTCGAGCCAGGTGCCCGAACCTACGGTCACGTTGCCTCAGGGAGGCCCTCACGGAACGGCCAGCGGCCGCCGGAGCGAAACACCAATTCGCCTGGCGGCCGTTGTGCTGCCATCCATGAAAGGAGCCCCCCAAGTGGCTACCGAAACCACCAAGACCAGCGCTAAGGCATGGTCCCCCGATATCACCGCTTTCGCCCCGTCCGAAGCGATCCCCGACGCCCTCGTTCTCCAGACCTCCACGGTCGTCGGACGCATCGAAGGCGACGAACCCGCCGTGCGAGTCGCCTACGTCGACGACGCAGACGCGGACTTCGTGGCCGAAGGCGCAGAGATCCCCGAAGACGACCCGGCACTGTCGGAAGTCCTCGTGCACACCGGCAAGGTCGCGCAGCTCGTGCGCCTGTCGCGGGAACAGTACGCGCAGGCGCAGACCCCGCAGATGCTCGCCGAGTCCGTGCGCCGTGCTGTCACCAAGCGCGCGAACCTCGCCTACATCGCGCAGGCCGCACCCACCTCGCCGGCAGTGACACCCCCGGCAGGTCTGGTCAACGTCGCAGGCATCGAAGAGGGAGACGCCGTAGCGTCCGACCTCGACGCCCTCGTCGACCTGATCGCAACCCTCGAGAGCAACGGGGCAACCCCGTCGCACATCCTCGTAGACCCCATCGCCTGGGCATCGCTGCGGAAGTTCAAGACCGGCACCGGATCGGCTCAGACCCTGCTCGGGGCCGGCACCACCGACGCAACCAAGTCCCTGCTCGATCTGCCCGTGATCGTCACCAGCGCACTCGCCGGCGGTACCGGCCTGGTCATCGACCGCAGTGCCATCGTGTCCGCAGTCGGAGACGTGCAACTCGCCACCTCGAGTGACGTGTACTTCGCATCGGACAGCATCGGCATCCGCTGCACCTTCCGCTTCGGCGCCAACGTGGTGCGACCCGAACGCATCGGCTCGTTCACCGTCACCGCACCCGCCGCGTAAGAAAGGCACACACGATGGCCGTCAGCATCAACATCGAAGATCTCACCCCGTTCGCCCCGAACATCGACGAGGCCCGAGCGGAAGCGATGATCGAGGATGCACTCGCGCTGGCGGCCATCGTCGCGCCCTGCATCATCGAGGACACCTTCACTCACACCGGAGCAGCCCGCGCCATCATCCGCGGCGCCATCCTCCGATGGAACGACGCCGGCAGTGGTGCGATCACCTCGCAGGCAGTCGGGCCGTTCTCCCAAACCGTCGACACCTCACAGGTACGACGTGGCATGTTCTGGCCGAGTGAGATCAAGCAACTGCAAGAGCTGTGCGGCAAGAGCAACGCACGTGCGTTCTCCATCGACACCGTGCCCGCGTGGACACCGCCGACAGTGCATCCGTTCCTCACCGACACTGACGAGCTGTAGACCCCACGCTGGTCGAACTCGCAGGTCAGCGCGTTGCTGCCTCTGGCTTACGCAGCGATCTCTCCCCACACCCCCCCGCCCCCACCCCGAGGAGTTTGAATGAGCCGCACCAGTGACAGCCGATACCAGCGCAACCGTGCCCGTGTCCTCCGTGGCGATCCCGTCTGCCATCTATGCGGGGAACCGATCGACCGCACTCTCAAGTGGCCGGACCCGATGAGTGGCAGTGCGGATCATCTCGAGCCTGTGAGCCGAGGTGGGCACAACCGCGGACCGCTCGCCCCGAGTCACCTCGGATGCAACTCGCGACGGGGGAACGACGTCGGGCAGGGCCGGACTCGACGCAGCCCGAACAAGCGACCCCCGGAACCGCATCCGGGGCTGCTCCATTAGCCGGTGGGGGGTGGGGAAGTCCCCTTCCACCCGTTATCGACGGCACCTGCGGCGTACGTGGTCGGGTTCCTTACGGGTCTGGGGTTCCTGGGGAGCGGTCGGGAGAAGGCGTTTCAGCGCTCCCTGTGTTCGCCGCTGAGCGGCGTTTCCTGGCTTGAGGTATCCGAGGTACCCCCGGCATTTCGTAGTTCGGCGTGCTTGAGGATTCCCGCGAGCCGCAGCAGTGTCTGAACCTCGTCGGTCGTCATGTCAGGTTGGACGCAGCGCATAGGGGAGTGGTTCCGTCCGCAGTGCGTCCGCAGTAGGTTCGAGAGCCGCCCTCGGTCGCCAACATTGCCAACCGGTATATCTGCAGGTAGACCGCGATTCCCTATATTCGTCAATCTCTGCAAACTCCCAGAAGGGAGTTCCGCTTCAACGTCTGATGGGGCCAAGGAGCCGCTTCAACGTATAGCAGCGTGCCGAATCTCCACTCCTCGCGATCGTGCGCAGCTCGGACCGGTCGATCGAGGGCGCTGCCCCTACACTCCGGAGCCGTCGACGAGACCGGCGTCGAGCGCCAGGACTGCCGCGTGTGTGCGGTTGCGCGCACCGAATTTGGCGAGGATCGACGACACGTGTGTCTTCACCGTCTCCCGGGTGACGTGGAGCGCTTCGGCGATCTCACGGTTCTCGGCACCTCGCACCAGCGCCTCGAGAACTCGTAATTCGGTCGGGGTGAGCGCCGGTCCGTTTCGGGCACGGTGGCGCGGCGTCGACATGAGATCGCGTACTCGTTCGGGAAAGAGGACCGAACGACCACCTGCGACGGTACGTACCGCGTTCGCCAATTCCGTGGCTCCGCTGCGTTTGAGGACGAAACCGGAGGCTCCGAGCCGTAACGCCTCGACGAGATAGGCGTCGTCGTCGAAGGTGGTCATCATGACCACCGCCGGTGCTTCGGGCGATCGCACGATTCGGCGCGCCGCTTCGAGACCGTCCAGTCGGGGCATCCGGACGTCGAGCAGCAGCACGTCGATATCGTCGCGCTTCTCGGTGAGTTCGATGGCGCCGACGCCGTCGGTGGCGGTCGCGACCACGTCGAGGTCGTCGACCGCCCCGAGGATCGTCGCGAGACCGTCGAGCACGAGTGGATCGTCGTCGACCACCGCGACCCTGATCACGATCCCTCCAGCGGGAATCGTGCCCGTACGATCCACGATCCGTCCTCCTCGTGGATGGTGAGAGTGCCCTCCGCGTGGTCGGCGCGGGTGCGCATCGTCGTCAATCCCATGCCTCGGCGACGGGAAGCGACACCCGGACCGGGGGAGCCGGTGGAATCTGCGATCCCGTTCCGCACGAGGATGTCCAGGATGTCGCCGTGGTTCAGTTCGACGCAGATGTGGCCGTCGCCGTGGCGGAGTGCATTGGTCAACGCCTCGCGCACCACTTCTACTGCTGCGGTCGCGGTGGGTTCCACGAGTCGCTTCGGCGGATCACCGGATTCGACGAGGTCGGCACCGGCAAGATCGGCCATCGACCGTATCTCCTCGAGGGGGTGCCCCCGGGCCGGTGCATCGTCGCTCGGTGCGGTCAGCCGGCCGATGGTGTTGTCCAGCTGTGCGAGAGCCGCACGGCCGAGTTCCTCGATCGCGTCGAGATGCCGATTCTGTTCCTGCGAAACGGCTTTGGCTGCCTGTGCTTGCACGGTCATGGCCGTGAGTGTGTGGCCGATCGAATCGTGCAGTTCGTGGGCGAGGCGTGTGCGCCACGTGAGTTCGGTGTTCGCTGCGCGAAGTTCGTCGAGACGGTCGGTGGCGGTCGGTGCGAGCATCATCGGAGCGAGTCGTCGCTCGAGGATCGCGGTGCCGACGAGCACTGCCAGGGCAACGATCACCGCGCCCAGCCCGATCGCCGCGCGCACCGGTGTCGGCATGCCGGTGAGAATCCCTGCCGATCCGACCCGCTCGGCAGGGAAGAACAGACCCACCCCACTCGGCAGACCGATCAGCAGTGCGATGAGTGCAACGGAACCGAGTGCCATGCTGGTCAGCGCCCACCACAGACCTTGCCGGCGTGCCGCCCAGTCGTGTGGATCGCGGGTATCGGGCACGGTGACGTCGAGGAGAGTCCGGGCCGCGGTGACCTCGAGGGATCTCACGCCCGGCGCGGTGAGGACCGCGCCTACGACGACGATCGTGAGCGCACCGAGCGCCGACACTGCCACGGTGATCTCCCAACGCCCGAGATCGATGTTCGTTGCGATCGCCGCACCGAACAGCACGCCCAGAGCGGCAACCGACGACGCCGCGGCCGCACCGATGAGCACGTGCACGCCGGCGAGCAGGACACGGGAGATCGTCACCGACACATCGGTTATTGAACCTCATGGAGGGCGCGCGGTGCCTCCCCCACACGGGGGAGAACGAACCCGTCTCTCGGGGGAGGTGATCCGATCCGGGAAGCGGGACCGTCGGAACATGAACACGATCTCTGCACCTGTACAGCACGCACCCGTCCCGATACAGCGAGTCCTGACAGCCGTGTCGATCCTGGCCTGCCTGCCCTATCTCGCTCTGAAACTGTCCTGGCTGAGCGGCTTCGATGTAGGTCTCGGTCCTGCCGCGGCGGAGTGGGGCACCACGATGTGGGTCATGAATCTGGGTACGGCGGCGATGGACTCGTACGCCGTGTTCCTCGCGGTCGCGTTCATCGCGTCGTGGCGCCGGCGCGTTCCGGACGTGGTGATCCTGGTGCCGATGTGGATCGCATCCGGTTTCCTCGCGGTCATCGTCGTCGGTCTGCCCGTACAGCTCGCGCTCGGAGTCGACGCGACCGCGCCGGCGGAGGAACCCGTCGTACTCGAAACCTGGGTGTGGTCTGTGGTCTACGCAGGCTTCTTCGTGCTCGGCGTCTCGCTGCTCACGAACTTCGCACTCGATGCACGCGCCCACTACGTGCCTCGAATCCGTCGTGCCTCCGGCGACGGCCGCATACTGCTCGTCGCAGCCACACTCGCCTGTGGCGTCATCGCCTCGAAGATCATGGGTTTCGTCGAGTCGGGTTTCGGTGGCACGGGTGTCGCCGACGCGACTCTGATCGGGGCGGCTGTTGCGGTCGTGCCGTCCCTCGCCTACGCCCAGCGGCGCGGGAACACATCGGCGGCGGTGTGCGTATGGTTTGCCGGTGCGCCCTTCTTCTCGATAGGGACGTACACGCTGGTGCTGACGGTGGTGCCACACGATCTCGCCGACATCCCCGGGCATGCCACGATCAGTGGGGTACTCATGCTCGCGCTGGGTCTGGTTGCGGGGTGGACGTTGCACAGCATGCTGGGCCGGCCGGTCGTGCTCGACGGCCGCCGAACCGCCCCGGAGCCGACAGGACGGACATGAGAATTCGCCCGAATGCGCTCAGCTTCCCCACATCTGCGCTTCGTCCGGGGTGCACCGGGTGAGGAAGCGGCAGAGCGTCATTCCGCGCGGGCCACGCCCCAGCGAACCACTTCGAGCGGTCCCTCCTCCGACGTCGGAGGTTCGAACCGCTCGAAGTACTCCGTCGCCGTCCGCTCGGTCAGCGGCCAATCGTCCGCCCACCTCCCGTGCCGGTCGCCGAGCCGGCCCAGGATGGGCTCGAGATCCGTCGCGATGTACACGGTCTCCGGCACGATGCCCTGCGGTGCGAGCAGTGTGCGGAACTCGTCACGTTGTCGCCGGAACCAGAATCCGAAGTCGAGCACGACATCGTTTCCCGCCGCGACAAGGCGCAGCAAGCGCGCCTTCAGATCTGCCGCCACCTCGGCAACGACGTCGGCGGAGGGCATCGTCGTGATCCCGCGATGCCAGAACTCCACCTCATATGACAAACGCGTCCAGCCCTCGTGCTCCAGGCGCTTGGCGTAGGTGCTCTTGCCGGCACCGGCCGGCCCGCACATCATCAGGACGCGAGGTCCTCGCGTCCTGTTCGCTGCCACCGGGCCGACGGTACACACCGCCACTGACATCGAGACCGGTACGCTCCGCTCGTCGCTGATCCGAATCGGATCGGACACGACACAATCCACACGCCCCGGGTGTCGGGGCACCGCGTCAGGTGGAGGCCTTCTCGGTCTTCGGTGACAGTCTGCCGAGCACCGCGCTTCCGATGATGCCGACGATGATCATGCCTATTCCGACGGCGTCGGGTACCGAATCGGTGACCCACCCGAAGATCCCTGCGACCAGCACGAAGGTCGGCAACCAGTCGATCAGCCTCAGGATGGACGGGGCAGGTTCGGACTCACCCTGCGTCGCCGCGAACTTCGCTCCGGCGTAGTCCGGATAGAACTCGGTGAAGGAGACCGCGAAGAAGATCGCCGCGAGCTGGAGCACCCAGCCGGTCCAGAAGTTGCCCGGGTCGCGCATCACGGCGTCACCGATGAACCCGACGATGGCGGAGAAGGTGAACGCACCGGCCCAGACCGCGGAGATCACGTAGTTGATCTTCATGAACAGGGGAGACGTCCAGTACTCCTGGGGCGTGTCCTCTTTCGCGTAGGGGAGTGTGAACGGCCTGCGCGCGATCAGGGTGGCGACGACGAACACCGCGAGCGCGATGTTCGTGAGTTCACCCGCCCAGATCTCCATCCAGTCGATGACACCGTCCGACGCGATGAGGCCCACCGCGGCCAGCACGACGAAGAACGCCGCGCCGAACACGTCGAGGGCGTGTATCTTGATGCCGCGTCGCGCGCCCACCCACATCGTCAGCAGGACGAGGCCGAGAGCGAAACACACCGCTTCCTCGAACCGTCCGGGGGCCGACAGGACGGACATGAGGATCCACGGTGCGATGCCCGACAGTGGCGACCGGAGGTAACCGTCGACGACCTTGGTCATGCCTACCAGCGTATTTCGTGAAGCCGGGCATGTCGGAGTTTTCGGAGGATCGACCAGGATCCGCTCGGGCGCACTCAGTCCTGCGTGGTCGGTGCTTCGGCCAGGCTGCGCCGGGTGGAAAAGCGACGCTCGTCCCCCGACAAGGGGTCGACGAATTCGAGTTCCCGCGCGAGCAATTGGAGGGGAAGCGAATGGTCGTCCGGCGTCTCGGGCAGCAGGACGGGATACCAGTGGTCGCCGAGGATCCCGATACCGAGCGCCGCCAGATGCACGCGCAGCTGATGCATCCGACCCGTGTGCGGGCGCAACAGAGTGTGCAGGACGGCCCGTCCCGACCCGCTCACCCCGGATCCGAGCACCTCGATCAGCGTCTCGGAGTTGGGTTCGCGGGTGTCGTCGACGACCACGCGCAACTCACCGCGCCGCGCCTCGATGTGATTGCGGTACAGCACGGGGACCGGACGTCCGGCGATCTCCGGCGCTGCCGGATCCCATTCCGCCGGCAGTGCGGACACCGCCTCGTACACCTTGGTGACCTTCCGCTTCTCGAACAGCGACTGGTAGGCACCGCGCGTTTCGGGCCGGGCCGAGAACATCACCAACCCGGCGGTCGCCCGGTCGAGCCGGTGGATCGGTGTCAGATCCGGGTTGTCGAGACGGGTCCGCAGCCGGACCAGTGCCGATTCGCGCAGGTAGCGCCCGCCCGGAGTCGTCGGAAGAAAATGCGGTTTGTCGACCACGACGAGGTCGTCGTCGATATGCAGGATCTCCTCGTGGAACGGCACCGGTTCCTCGACGGGCAGATCGCGGTAGTACCAGACGAACCGGTGCGCTCCGAGCACCGTGCTACGGCCGATCGGTTCTCCGTCGATCCCCACGATCTCGCCGGCGTCGAAGCGGCGATAGAGATCGTCGGGGTCGAGATGGTCGAATCGTGCGACGACGTACTCGGCGACCGTCGACCACGGACCGGAGGTCGGAACACGCAGTCGCGTGGCCCCGACCCCGTTCCTGACGGGCAACGGTGAGGGCATCGGCACGGGCACCATCCTCCCATCGGCCGCGACGTGAGCTGCGCCTCGGTGATGGGCGACTGTGCGATCGGAGAGCGACGGCGCGATCAGAGCTTGTCGAGATCCACGGGCGGATAGTTGCCGTAGATGCCGTGGTCGAATCCTTGCAGGTAGCTGTGATGCTGGGCTGCGGCGTTGTGCGTCAGCTCCTGGGCGCGTGCGGCGTCCCGGGCGCGTGCCTCGCGCTGCTGTTCGAGCAGGTACTTCAGAACGAACCAGGCGACGGCTCCGACGGCCGCGATCACCAGGATGCCGAGCAGGACCTTCCAATAGGAGACGACGAAACCGATCACGAGCAGGAGGGCGAAGAACCCCAGGAACTCCCTCATCACGTCCTCTCCGGAGAAGCGGGTGCCGCTTTCGTCTGTTTCGCCGACTGTATCGCCGCGGACCGACACCCCGTTTCGCCGATGCTCGTCGGGGACGGTCGGCACCGTTCTGCCACCATGTCCGCATGACTGCACCGGCCCGGCTCGGCATCCCGACCGGCACGCTCGCGCTGCTTGCCGCTCTGTACTTCGCGCAGGGCCTGCCGTACGGGTTCTTCACCCAGGCGCTTCCGGTGGTGCTCCGCGAGTCGGGCTTCTCGCTGATCGCGATCAGCGCGACGGGTGTGCTGTTCGCGCCGTGGGCGCTGAAGTTCCTGTGGGCGCCGTACGTCGACCACTACGGAACGCGGCGGCAGTGGCTGCTCTCGCTCCAGCTCGCGGCGTCGGCGGTGTCGTTGATCCTGGCGTGCCTCGATCTGTCGTCGACGCTGCGGTGGTTGCTCGTCGGCATCGCGGTGGTCAACGCCCTCTCGGCCACACAGGACGTCGCGACGGACGGTCTGGCCGTGGAACTGCTCGGACCGACACAGCGCGGGCTGGGGAACGGTATCCAGGTCGGCGCGTACCGCATCGGGATGATCGTCGGTGGGGGAGCGCTGCTGTGGGTGTTCTCCCTCGCGGGCTGGCGCAGCCTGTTCCTCGCGATGGCGTTCCTGCTGGTGCTGACGACGATCCCGGTGTGGCGACTGCCGCGCACGGAGCGAGCGGCCACGCCGGATCGGGAGCCGAGAAGCGCGACCCGCATGACGGTCGCGTGGTGGGCGCGTCTGCGCCGCCCCGGCATGCTCGCGTTCATCCTGCTCATCGGGGGCTTCAAGTTCGGTGACTCGATGGGGTCGGCGATGGTGGGCCCGTTCATGTCCGACTCCGGACTCACCCTCGGGCAGATCGCGCTGGTCAAGGGCGTGCTGTCCTCGGCAGGCGCTCTCGGCGGCGCCGCGCTCGGCGGGTGGCTGTGCTTCCGTCGTGGTCGCCGGCAGGCCCTGCTGATCGGTGGCGTCACCCAGACGGCGAGCCTCGCCTTGTACGTCGTCGCGTCGCTCGGCTACGGCGGGTTCGGGCTCATCGTCTCCGCGAGCCTGGCCGAACACATCCTCGGCGGTGCCGCGACGGTCGCGGTGTTCACGCTCATGATGGACGCCGCGGACAGGGACCACGCCGGCAGCGACTACACCCTGCTCGCGTGCGCGATCGTCGTCGTGCAGGGCATCGCGGGATTCACCGCCGGTGTGGTCGGAGACGTCTTCGGTTATCCCGCGCTGTTCGGCACGAGCCTGGTGTTGTCGGGAATCGGATGTGCCGTCCTGTTGCTCGCGCTCGATCGGGGCATCGGACCGAGCGGGGTGCACGGTGTGTGGCGGAGCGGCGCGGGTCAGGCGGTCTCGCGTCCCCGGTGATCACGGGTACTGCCGATCACCGCGACCAGTACTGCAGCATCGGCTCCTCGGCGAGCACCGTCGACCCCTCGGAGATGACGAGGGCACTCGACGAGATGCTGTACTGCACACCGGCGTTCGTGGCGGTGAAACCGTCGCCCGAGGGCACGGGATCGTCGATCTCGATCGCCGCCCCGTCGTTCGTACGGACGCCCTTGTAGTAGTACCGCCCGGCCCCGGTCTCGCACACCACGACGAGTGAGTCGGCCGTCTGTCCGATGGTGACAGCGGGATTCGTGTGGTTGCACCGCGCCTCGGGGATGCCGACGAAACCCTGGGGGTCGGTGTCCTCGGAGGCCGACACGGGCGGAAGTGGACGTGCGGGTCCGGTCGCGGGCGCGGGATTGCCGGTCGCCGTGAGTTCGAGGTCCTCGATCCGCAGGGCCACGTCGCCCGGAAGCACAGTGACGTAGCTGTTGCCCTGCACGATGCTGTTGGCCGTGATGCACTCGAAGTCGCCGGTCAGGCACGACAGCCGCTCCCAGTAACCACCGAGCGAATCCGTCGGGCGTAGCGCGTATTCGCCGGGTGCGATGTCCACCCCGACCTTCAGGGTGCCGTTGGCCGGGAAGCCGCTCGGAGCGGCGGACCGACTCGCCTGTGCTCGCGGGGCGGGCGGATCCGCTTCCGCTCGTGGGGCAGCAGACGGCGACGCGGTGACCGTCACGGTCGACGGGGACGGACTCGCGGCGACGGCGCTCTCCGATCCCGGATCGGATGAGCGGGTCAGGACGACGACCAGAGCGGCGACCGCGGCGACGACGGCGACGAGCAGGGCACCGCCCACGAGCCACGGCCACTTCGGTCGTCGCGGCGGGGTCGGGGTGGGCCAGGGTGGCGGGGGAGCGCCGTAGCCGTAGCCGTATCCGTCCGGCGGAGGCTGCATCGACATCGGGGTCCCTTCGCTGTCGCGGTGGTGTGCCTCCTGATATCGCTGCCGATGTCTCCCGCTGTTACGTCACGCGGGGCGGGGCTATCCGGTGCGCTGCAGGTCGGTGCAGGGAAGGGCCAGTTCGGCGAGATCGTCGAGGGAGACGGGCAGCACCCGTGCGAGGGCGGCGATCGTTGCGAAGGCCGGCGTCGCCAGTCGTCCGGTCTCGATCTTCCGAAGGGTCTCCGGCGAGATGTCGGCGGCCCGGGCCACCTCGGTGAGCGTCCTGCTGCCTCGGGCTTCGCGCAGCCGTCCGCCCAGGCGTTTGCCGGCGGCCAGCTGTTCCGGGGTCAGGGGGAGTCGCACCATGACCCGCAGTCTAGCCGTGTCGGTATGAAAATACCGATCACCGCGTTAGGGTGGTATTTAAATACCGTTATGTGATCCTGAGGAGTACCCCCGTGCTGGAACTGAAGACCCCCGGTGAGATCGCGGCAATGGACGTCACCGGCACGTTCATCGCCGAACTGCTCGACGACCTGACGGGCCGCGCCCGGCCCGGCGTGAACCTGCTCGATCTCGAACAGCGCGCACGGGACATGATCGAGGAACGCGGCGCAGTCTCGTGCTACTGGGACTACGCGCCGTCGTTCGGGAGCGGACCGTTCCGCAACGTAATCTGCCTGTCCGTCAACGACGCAGTGCTGCACGGACTCCCGCACGACTACGTGCTCCGGGACGGCGACCTGCTCAGCATGGACATCGCCGTCTCGATCGACGGCTGGGTCGCCGATTCGGCGCGCAGCATCATCGTCGGCGCGGAGCGTCCCGAGGACCGGCATCTCGTCGAGGCGACCGAGGTGGCGCTGGCCGCGGGTATCGCCGCCGCGCTCCCCGGCAATCGCCTGGGCGACATCTCTGCAGCGATCGGCGCCGTCGCCGCCGAGTACGGCTACCCCGTCAACACCGAATTCGGCGGTCACGGACTCGGTCGCACCATGCACGAGGATCCGCACGTGGCGAACGCCGGACGCAAGGGCCGCGGACTCGTGCTGCGTCCCGGCCTGACACTCGCCCTCGAGCCGTGGTTCGCGGCGGGGACGGACAAGATCGTCTACGACCCGGACGGCTGGACCATCCGCTCCGCCGACGGCTCGCGTACCGCGCACAGCGAACACACGATCGCGATCACCGAGGGTGAACCGCTGGTGCTGACGAAGCGGGAGCGTGTCACGGAATGATCCGACCCCGTCGCGGATCGGGTGATCAGGTGAGATCGATCCGGTAGATCCCGTCGGATTCGCTGTCCGCGAAGTACAACGACTGCCCGTCGGATGTCGTCGCGAGACCCGTCACTCCGGACCTGCCCGTCTCGAAGACGCGGCGCGGGGTGCCGTCCCACGCGAACTCGAGAATGCGACCGGATGAGTGGTCGGAGACGAACCACGAATCGTCGCCGGCAGCAAGACCGGCCGGGCGGCCGATCACATCCGGAGCGGTGACGTCCTCGCGGGTCGCTTCCCACACATAGGAATACTCGGACAGGGTCTCCATCGGCCGGATCCAGCGGTCGCCCGCTCCCGCGATGGCCTCGTGGTTGCCGCGACGTTCGACCCACGCTGCCACCGTCTCGGGATCGTCGCCGTCGCCGGGGCCGTTCTCGATGTGGCTCCAGTCGATGACGCCGGGTCCCTGTTCACCGTGGCCGGCGGGCGAGTCGTTCCAGTTGTCGACCATCAGCTCGTATCGGCCACTGTCGGGTCGGAAGCGCCGGACGACCCCTGCCCCTGTATCGGAGTAGTACACCCAGCCGTCGTGGAGGAACATGCCGCTGGGCACGCCGTCCACCCGCTCGTACGGTAGATCCACGTATCGCGTTGTCACGGCATCCCCGTGAAAGCCGTTGCCCTCCTGGTGATCGCGGTTGAAATCGACACGCGCCACGTGTCCGGGTCCGCGACATGTGTTCGTGTCGTCGCGCGCCCCACACCCGTCCAGGACGAAGTAGGCATTGGCGTGGTCGTGGGTGATGCCGGTGCTCAGCGGGTTGCCGTGGAGCATGTCGAGATGGCTGCCCTGGCGGGGCCAGACGCAGCGAGCGGTCGAATCCGACCAGTACTCGGCCGGGCATTGATGCCTGGGAACATCGTCCGGCGGATCGTGACTGATGCCCGGCTGGGGCCAGTCGTCGAGATACTGCTTGTTCTGCCCGGCAAGCGCGAACGTCTCTGCGGAGAACAAGGTCGGACCCATGAAATTGTTCCCCTTGAAATGCGAATTCCGTTCGGGGTTGAGGACGAACTCGATATCGCGGACCTCGTTGTTGGAATTGTTCGAGACCGCGAAGAAATCCCCGTCCTCGTCGAATGCGATACCCGACGGGCGAGCGGTGAAATGCTCTCCGTAGCCGTCTCGCAGCTGCCGGGCCGACCCGGGTTCGGCGAGGTCGACCACGGTCAGGGAATCGTTTCCGGAATTGGTCACCCACAGCTCGGACGTTCCCGGACGCACCGTGAGCGAATGCGGGGCATCGAAGATGTCTCCGGCGGCGACGGACTCGACACGGACCGTGTCGGGTTCGTTCGACGACCCGGCGGTGGAGCATCCGGCCGCGAGAAGGAGGGCGGCTGCCGGAATCGCGCCGATCGCGGCGCGGGTGCGGCGGGATCTCGAACAGCCGTCGTCGGATCGAATGGTTCTCACGCGTACCTCCGCCGAATGATGGATCGACGCGTGTTGCCCCGAACCTCGAACCCGGCAATTCTGACATGTGCCGACTTCTGTCGCCGGTTTCCGCCCGCATTCGTTCCCCGCGACGTTCGGTGTCGGCCCGCGAATTGCCGTTCGGTCCGTTATGGTCGGTGCACCGACGGGCGAAAGGCGATGCCGATGCCGCTGTACGAGTTCCGATGTGCCGACTGCGGGCCGTTCGACGTCTCCCTTCCGATGAGCGAGGTCTCCTCGTCGACGCCGTGCCCGCAGTGTGCGCAGCAGGCTCGTCGTTCGCTCACCGCGCCCCGTCTCGGCCGGGGCGGTTCGGTGGCGATGCGTCTGCACGACGCGACGGCGCGGACCGCGTCCGAACCCGACGTCGTCTCGGGCGCCCTGCCGGGAGCGTCGAGGCGTCCGTCGCGGCCGGTGTCCACCGATCCCCGGCACCGATCGTTACCCCGACCCTGACCGACACCGTCCCCGATCGTCACAGTCCCTGATCCGTCACCGCTGCAGGAGGTCCCGTGCCCGACGTCGTGTTCCCCCTCGATTCGACCCGCCGGTTCACCGATCAGGAGAAGATCGGCCACAACCGGTGGCACCCCGACATCCCGCCCGTCGCGACGCTGAAACCGGGGGATTCCTTCCGCGTGCACTGCCGCGAATGGTTCGACGGCGAGATCCACAACGACGATTCCGCCGACGACATCCGCAATGCCCCGCTGCACATCGTGCACGCGTTGTCGGGACCGTTCGCGGTGGAAGGGGCGAAGCCCGGCGACCTGCTGATCGTCGACATCCTCGACATCGGCCCGATCCCGCAGGAGGACTCGGGTCCGCTCGCCGGACAGGGCTGGGGTTACACCGGCATCTTCGCGAAGACGAACGGCGGGGGATTCCTCACCGACCAGTTCCCCGACGCCTACAAGGCGATCTGGGACTTCTCCGGGCAGAAGGCGACGAGCCGCCACGTGCCCCACGTGTCGTTCACCGGCATCGTGCATCCCGGCCTGATGGGGACGGCGCCGTCGCACGAACTGCTGTCGACGTGGAACACCCGGGAAGCCGCGCTGATCGCGACGGATCCCGACCGTGAACCGGCGCTGGCGCTGCCGCCCGAGCCGAACGGCGCGATTCTCGGCAGCCTGTCGGGCGCCGATTTCGACCGGGTCGCGGCCGAAGCGGCACGCACCGCTCCGCCGCGGGAGAACGGCGGCAACCAGGACATCAAGAACCTCACGAAGGGAAGCCGGATCTTCTATCCGGTCTTCGTCGACGGTGCGAATCTCTCGGTCGGCGACCTGCACTTCTCCCAGGGTGACGGCGAGATCACCTTCTGCGGCGCCATCGAGATGGGCGGGTTCATCGACCTGCGCGTCGACCTGATCCCCGGAGGTATGGAGACCTACGGGGTGAGCGAGAACGCCATCTTCATGCCGGGCAACACCGACCCGCAGTACTCCGAGTGGCTCGCGTTCTCCGGCACGTCCGTGACACTCGACGGCGAGCAGCGGTATCTGGATTCGCAATTGGCATACCAGCGGGCGTGTCTGCACGCCATCGACTACCTGACGAAATTCGGCTACAGCCCCGAGCAGGCGTATCTCCTGCTCGGGGCTGCACCCATCGAGGGTCGCTTGTCGGGTGTCGTGGACATCCCGAATTCGTGTGCCACGGTGTACCTTCCGACGGCGATCTTCGACTTCCCGGTCGCGCCCACCGCATCCGGTCCGGTGACGATCGATCCGGGTATCGGCGCGCCGCGTTCGCCGGCGTGAGCGCCGCGAAAATCGTTTGTCCGGTGTGAGCGGGGCGCGTACCGTCCTCGGGTCGGTACATACGCGAACGAAAGGTGGTTCCGGCCATGGACCCGCTCACCGAACGGGACATTCGAACATCCTTCGTCAACTGCTCCAAGGGTGATGCGAAGCGGCTTCCGGTGCCGCGCGATCTCGACGACCGGCCGTGGGACGAACTCGACTTCCTCGGCTGGACCGACCCGTCGTTCCCCGGACGCGGCTACATCGTCGTCCCTCGCGACGGCGAACTCGTCGGTGTCGCCATGCGGTTCGAACAGCAGGGCTCGGGCAAGACGCAGATGTGCACCATCTGCCTCACCACCCACACCCGGGGTGGCATCGCGCTGATGACGGCGAACAAGGTCGGCGATGCGGGTCGAGCGGGCAACGCGGTCGGAACGTACATGTGCATCGACCTGCAGTGTTCGCTGTACGCACGCGGCAAGAAGAAGCCCGCACTGGGAAGCCGGTACCGCGAGGATCTCGAGCCGGAGGAGAAGGCCGAACGCGTCCGCGAGAATCTCCGGGCGTTCGTCGACCGCCTGTACGCCTGATCGATGAACCCGGCGGCTTCAGCGCGATCCGGGGTTGCGCAGGTGCGCACGCTCCCCGTTGTGATCGAGGATCGTGAGGATCTCCACCGGCCCGTCGTGCGCGCTGATCGCGTGCGGTGTCATCGTCGAGAACTCGGCGGCGTTGCCCTCCTGGATGAGGATCGTCCGCTCGCCGAGCTGGAGCCGGGCCGTGCCGGTCAGGACGGTGAACCATTCGTGCCCCGGGTGCACCGGGAGCGTGTCGGCCGGCACCGGCTCCTGCTTCGTGATCCGCATCTTGGCGATGGTGACGCCGCCCAGTGATCGTTCCCGCGACAACAGCCAGGTCGTGTACCCGGGGGTGTCGCACGGCTGGGGTCTGATCACTACGTCCTGGTCCTCGCCGGATTCGACGAGCTGGTCGATCGTGGTGTCGAGTGCCCGCGCGATGGGGACGAGCTGGTCGAGCGCGATCCTGCGACGACCCGTCTCGATGCGGCTCAGGTTCGACGGGCTGATGTGGCACCGGGCTGCGAGAGCGTCGAGGGTCCACCCCTGCGCGAGCCGCAGGCTGCGGATGCGCTGGCGGATGAGTTGGTCCAGATCGGACGATTCTTGCTCCATAGGCAAGAGTGTATGCCGAAACTGGATGACGCGTTCTAGCGTGGAGTCATGCACCACCACGCCCATCACGGACGCCACGCCGTACACGACCACGCGCGCGACGAGTCGATGGCCGAGGTCCTCGACCTCGACGCCGCGATGCACCGGCCTTATTTCGAGTCGTTGCTCGACCGGGTCGCCGGACAGCTCGACCGGGCGCCTCGCACCATCGTCGACATCGGCGCGGGGACGGGCACGGGAACACTCGCCCTGGCCCGCCGGTTCCCCGACGCGCAACTCGTCGCCCTCGACCGATCCGCCGGGATGCTCGAACGGATCCGGAACACCGCCGAGCACACCGGGTTCGGCGATCGGATCCGGACCGTCGAAGCGGATCTCGATGCAGGACTTCCGGCCGTCGGTGCGATCGACCTCGCCTGGGCGGCACTGTCCCTGCACCACATCGAGGATCCGGACGCGACGCTCCGGCAACTCGCCGAGGCGATGACACCTGGTGGGACGGTGGTCGTCACCGAGATGGAGTCGCAACCACGATTCCTGCCCGACGACATCGGTATCGGTACGCCGGGACTCGAAACGAGATGCCACGAGGCCGCAGCGTCCCGAGGGTGGAACAGGTGGCCCGACTGGAGCGACAACCTGCGTCGCGCCGGATTCGGGATGGTCGAGATGCGCCGCGACGAACTCGGAGTCGACGTCGACGACACTGCACGCCGATACGCCCACGCGGTGCTGAGCCGGATGCGCACCGGCCTCGACAATGCCGTGTCCGACGAGGATCTCGACACGCTCGATCGGCTCGTCGGCGACGGCCCCGAGTCGGTGCTGCACCGGGCAGATCTGGTGGTGCGTGGATCCCGAACCGTGTGGATCGCACAGGCAATCAAGGAGGAGAACCGATGAACACCCAGGAGAATCCCACGCAGGACGGTTACGACGTCGTCGTGATCGGCGGCGGCTCGGCCGGACTGAGTGCCGCCACCGCGCTGGCACGCTCGCGCCGCTCGGTGCTCGTCGTCGACGCCGGTGAACCGCGCAACGCCCCTGCCTCGGCCGCGCACAATGTGCTCGGGCACGAAGGCATCGCGCCGACCGAACTGCTGGCTCTCGGTCGGAAGGAGGCCGCCGGATACGGCGCCGAGATCCTGTCCGCACGAGCAGAATCCGCTCGTCGCAGCGACACGGGATTCGAGATCGGTCTCTCCGGCGGCACCACTGTGCAGGCACGTCGGCTGATCCTCGCGACGGGCCTGGTCGACGAGCTGCCCGACCTGCCCGGAGTCCGCGAACTGTGGGGCAAGTCTGTCCTGCACTGCCCCTACTGCCACGGCTGGGAGGTCCGGGACCGGCGCATCGGCGTGATCTCCTCGGGGCCGATGAGCGTGCACCAGACCCTGTTGTTCCGTCAGCTCAGTGACGACGTCACCTTCTTCACCCACTCGGCGCCCGCCCTGGAGAGCGAGGCCCGCGACCAGCTCGAGGCGCGCGACGTGCGGATCGTCGAGGGCGCCGTCACAGAACTGCGAGCGGACGGCGACGAGGTCCGTGCCGTGGTGCTCGAGGACGGCACCGAGGTCGATGTCGACGCCGTGGTGGTCGCACCGCGTTTCGTCGCCCGTGCCGACCTCTACGAGCAGCTCGGCGGAACGGTCACCGACCATCCCGTGGGCACCCTCATCGAGACCGACCCGACGGGGAAGACCGCGCTGCCCGGTGTGTGGGCGGCGGGCAACTCCGCCGACCTCTCCGCGGTGGTCGTGGTCGCTGCGGGGACCGGCGTGATGACAGGGGCGGCCGTGAACGCCGACCTCATCGCGGAGGAAACGGCTGCGGCGGTGGAGGAACGAGCCGCCCGCGGACTCACCTTCGCCGAATAGCCTTGTCAGGCATACGAGAACGGCCGGGCGAGCACATGCTCGCCCGGCCGATTCGCGATCTGCGTCAGAACGGGTAGGGCGCGATGTCGGGACGTACCGTGACCCACTGGGTCTCGGTGAACGCCTCGATGTTCGCGGCCGGACCGCCGAAGCGGGAACCGGTACCGGATGCCCCGACCCCACCGAAGGGAGCGTTGGCCTCGTCGGCAACGGTCATCTCGTTGATGTGGATCTTGCCCGAGTGGATCCTGTCGGCGATCTTCATCGCCTGCCCCACATCGCCGACGATGCTCACCGACAGGCCGTACTCGGACGCATTGGCCAGTTCGACGGCCTCGTCCGCGTCGGAGAACTTCAGCACCGGTGCGACGGGACCGAAGATCTCCTGGCCCCAGGCGGGCATCTCGGTGGTCAGATCGGTCAGGACGGTGGGCCGGTAGAACAACCCCTCGTGCGTGCCGCCGGCAGCGAGAGTGCCACCCGCGGCCACGGTGTCCTGCACGATCGTGTCGATGTTCGCCAGCTGACGCTCGTCGATGATCGGGCCCAGGTGCACCGGGCCGCCCGCGGGATCGCCCACGACGAGCGCATCCGCCTTCGCGGCGAGGGCACGCACGTAGTCGTCGTAGACGGATTCGTGCACCAGATGCCGGCCGGTGGTCATGCAGATCTGGCCCTGGTGGAAGAACGATCCCATCGCTCCGACACCGGCAGCGAGGTCGACGTCGGCGCCGGGGAGCACGATCATCGCGTTGTTGCCACCGAGTTCGAGGTGGGTGCGCTTGAGCTGCTCCGCGCCGGCCTTGCCGACGTGGCGTCCGGCGGCGGTGGATCCGGTGAACGAGACCACCCGCACCTCGGGAGCGTCGACGGTCGCGGCGCCGACGTCACCGCCACCGGGCAGCACCTGCAGCACACCGGCGGGAAGCCCGGCCTCCTCGAAGATCCGGGCCACCGCGACACCGCCGATGACGCTGGTCCGCGGATCCGGCTTGAGCAGCACCGCATTGCCGAGAGCGAGGGCCGGGGCGACCGAGCGCATCGCGAGCAGCAACGGGAAGTTGAACGGGGCGATCACCGAGACGACGCCGGCGGGCAGGCGGCGCGCGATGGACCAGTGACCGTTGTCCGACGGCAGGTACTCACCGTGCGGGTGGGTGGGCAGCGCCGACGCCTCGAAGCACTCGGTGGCGGAACCGAACACCTCCATCGCGGCCTTGTCCGGGATGGACCCGGCCTCCCGGAGACCCCAGCCGATGAGTTCGTCGGCGTGCTCGCGGAACTTCTCGCCGGCGCGGCGGAGGATCTCCGCACGCTCGGACGGTGCGGTGGCGGCCCAGGACTTCTGCGCGGTGGCAGCAGCGCGGGCGGCGGCGTAGACGTCGTCCGGGTCGGCCAGACCGATCTCGGCGATCTGTTCCCCGGTCGAGGGGTTGGTGACCTTCGTGGTGCCGCCGTTGCCGGGGCGCCAGCCGTCGAGATGGATCTTTCCCGTCCACAGGGCTTCGTCGAGCAAGGCCATAGGGTTCTCCTCAGCATGGTCGTCGCCGTCCCGCGCGCGCGTGGGACACCGATGTGTCCCACGAGTCTGGGAGCGATGACGACCCGGAGGATCGACCTTCTCATTGAACGAGAAAGCCCGAGATATACGCCCGACCGCGACGAACCCCACTCGAGCCGGTCCACGGTCGACGGGTCGTGAGCGAGCACAATGATCCGAATGGATCTGGTTCTCATGGCAGTGGTCGGCATCGCCGGCATCGTGAGCGTCGCGGCGTTCTCGCAACGCCTCGGAGTAGCGGCGCCGCTCGGTCTGGTGGTGGTCGGGGCGGTGCTCAGCTTCGTCCCGGGTGTCCCCGATGTGGAGATCGAGCCGGAACTGGTTCTCACCGTCATCCTTCCGCCCCTGTTGTACTCGGCCGCGCTGAGCATGCCGGCCCAGGACTTCCGCCGGAACTTCAAGGCCATCAGCGGACTCGCGGTACTCCTCGTCGTCGTGACCACGGCGGGTGCG
The DNA here is from genome assembly GCF_058211795.1 of Rhodococcus sp. S3. Taxonomy (NCBI): domain Bacteria; kingdom Bacillati; phylum Actinomycetota; class Actinomycetes; order Mycobacteriales; family Nocardiaceae; genus Rhodococcus; species Rhodococcus sp. S3. The sequence continues at coordinate 1,269,587 of NZ_CM177074.1, forward strand.
GGAGTGCTGTTCCACCTGCTCATCCCGGATCTCGGATGGGCCGCGTGCTTCGCGCTGGGCGCCGTCGTCAGCCCCACCGATGCCGTCGCGGCCACCTCCGTGGGCCGCCGGCTCGGTCTGCCGTCACGCCTGCTCACCGTGCTCGAGGGCGAAGGTCTCGTCAACGACGCGTCGGCGCTGGTCCTGCTGCGCTCGGCGATCGCCGCGATGGCAGGAGCGGTCTCGCTGTGGCAGGTCGCCGGGGACTTCTTCTACTCGGTCGTGGTCGCCACGGTCATCGGCATCGTCGTCGGGCTCGTCAACGTCCGCATCCGAGGTCTGTTCCAGGACGCGGTGTTCAACACCGCCGCGTCGTTCATCCTGCCGTTCGTCGCCTTCGTACCCGCGGAGGAACTCGGAGCCTCCGGCGTGCTGGCAGTGGTCGTCGCCGGGGTCGTCACGGGACATCTCGGCCCGAAATACCTGCGCGCCGCGGACCGCGTCGCGGAGGAGGTCAACTGGCGGACCGTCGCCTTCCTGCTCGAATCGGCGATCTTCCTGCTCATGGGTCTGAGCCTCGAACATCTCCTCGACGAGGTCGACGAGGCGAGACTGTCGACCACGGAGGGGCTGCTCATCGGACTCGTCGCCAGCGCGTTCGTCATCGCGGTGCGTATGTTCTTCGTCGTCCCGCTCGTCGCCGTCCTCAAACGGGACGAGCGGAAAGCGGCGGAAGCGCTCCCGGTGCTCGAACAGCGCCGCGAGAGGATCGCGCAGCGCTTCGCCGACGCCGACGTTCCCTCCCGCCGGAGGGCATACATCGGACGACGGTTCGACCGTGCCACTGCCGATGCGGACTTCCTCGTCACGGAGAAACTGGGATGGCGCGGCGGGGTGGTGCTCGCATGGTCCGGGATGCGCGGGGCCATCACACTGGCAGCGGCCCAGTCGCTCCCCAGCGACACACCCTTCCGCGCCGAACTGATCCTCATCGCCTTCGTCGTCGCCATGACCACACTGCTGCTGCAGGGTCTGACACTGCCGGCGGTGATCCGGCTCGTGAAGATCCCGGCCGACGACCAGGAACGCCTCCGGACCGAATACGGCACGCTGCTCGCCGAGCTGGCTGACGCGGGGGAGGAGGAGCTCACCGGGTCGTCGTCCGGAGTCGATCCGCAGACCGTGGAGCGGGTCCGGGCGGACAGTCTGATCGGCGTGCGGGACGAACGCGGCGCGTCGTCGCCGGATCCCGACCACGACGAACGGCGCGAGCAGTACATCCGGCTGCGGTTGCTCACCATCGCGGCCGAACGTGGGGCCCTGCTCGAGGCCCGGGCGCGCGGTACCTACAGTTCGCAGACACTCGGTGCGGCCCAGCGCCGCCTCGACCTCGAGGAGACCCGATTGCAGGCGCTGAGCGAACAGCCCTGACGGTCGACCCCGCGCCCGAGAACCCGCATCCCGCCGCACTGTTTGACATGATCGTTCGGTCCGGATCCACCCGGGCGCATCGTGACCGGGCAGGAGTGACAGGTGTCGGAGGGCAGTACGGACAGAGCGCCGCGTCGGCGTGTCGGTCGATGGATCCTGATCGTCTTCGTCGTGGTGCTCGTCGTCGTGGCGGCGGCGTTCGTCCTCACCCCCGTGCCGGGATCACTGGTGGTGCGGAAGGTGTTCGAACGCGACGCGCGGGAGCAGACCGCAAAGCTCGCGGTGGGCGCTCCGGAGACGGACTTCGTCGCCGACCTCCACTATCGGGAGGACGACCCGGACGCCTACCTCGACGTGTACACACCGCCGGGGACCACCGAGGCGCTACCGACGATCGTGTGGACGCACGGCGGCGCGTGGCTGTCGGGCAACCGCACCAACTACGCGGGCTACTACCGGCGTCTCGCGGCTGCCGGATTCACCGTGGTGTCGGTCGGTTACTCGCTCGCACCGGGCCATCGCTATCCGACCCCGGTGCGGCAACTCGTCGATGCGCAGCGCTACCTGCTCGAGCACGCCGACGAACTGCACATCGACACCGACCGGATCGTGCTCGCCGGTGACTCGGCCGGGGCGCAGTTGTCCGCCCAGATCGCCGCGGCGATCACCGACACCGACTACGCCGAGGCTCTCGGTGTCGACCCGGCCTTCACCCCGGACCAGGTCCGCGGCGTGGTGCTCAATTGCGGCATCTACGACGTGTCCGCACTCGGCGGGGGCGGCGGGCTGATCGGATGGGGTGTCGAACAGGCGATGTGGGCCTACACCGGTGCTCGCGACTTCGCCTCGTCGGATGCGGCGCGGCAGATGTCGGTCCTGGACTCGGTCACCGAGAATTTCCCCGCCACCTACATCTCGGGTGGCAACGCCGATCCGCTCACCGCCACCCAGTCCGAGAGGCTCGCGCAGCGGCTCACCGGACTGGGTGTGCAGGTGGATGCGTTGTTCTATCCGGACGATCACACACCGGAACTGGCACACGAGTACCAGTTCGATCTGTCGACACCGGATGCGCGTGCCGCGCTCGAGCGGACGATCGATTTCGTCCGCAAGGTCACGACGTAGCGCGCGCGGGCACCTCGGCGACGACGCGTTCGGCGAGCGGCCGCGAGGAAGCCGGGTTCTGGCCCGTGTACAGGACGCGGTCGACCACGACGTACGGTTCCCACGCACCTGCGGACGAGAAGACGGCACCGGCCTCCTGGAGGCGGTCCTGCAGCAGCCAGGGCGCCTTGTCGGCCAACCCGGCCTGGACCTCCTCGATGTTCGTGAAGGACGTCAACCGGTAACCCTCGAACAACCAGCGGCCACCGGAGCCGTGGGCGGGCAGCAGGGCGGCGGGGGCGTGGCACACCATCGCCACCACCTTGTCGGCCTCGACGAAGTGCCGGACGAGTTCACCGAACCGCTCGTCGACGGCGAGATCCTCCATCGGAGCGTGGCCGCCGGGTACGAACAGCAGATCGAAGTCCTCGGCACGCTGATCCTCGAGCACTGCCGCACCGGCCAGCACCGGTTGCAGCTTCTCGAGCGATGCCTTCAGGTCGGCCACGCGGTCCTCTCCGCCGGCGGCGTCGGGTTCGAGGCTGGCCTGGTCCACGACCGGCGTGCGACCGCCGGGGGTGGCGACGGTGATGTCGTATCCGGCTTCGTCGAAGACGGTGTACGGCTCGACGAGCTCCTCCGCCCAGAATCCGGTGGGGTGGCGGGTGCCGTCCTGCAACGTCCAATGATCGGCGGAGCTGACGACGAACAGGATGCGGGTCATGGTGTGTCCTCTCTGATGAACGCAGAGGCCGGGTACCCGCTGTGAGCGGGACCGACACCGGCGGTGACGACGGTCGCCGGGTCCGCGACAGTGACGACGGTCGCCGGGCCCGCGACAGTGACGACGGTCGCCGGGCCCGCGACAGTGACGACGATCGCCGGGCCCTCGAGGGACCCGGCGATCGTGTGACGGAACTGGAGAGGCGGCGGATCAGACGCCGACCACCTCCTGCGCGATCGCGGCCAGACGGGTCTGGGCCGCGGAGACCACGCCGTGTCGTGCCTTGTGTGCTTCCTCGTAGGCGACGATCGCCCGGATGTCCGCCGGCTCGGTCAGTTCCTTGACCGCCGCCACGGCCTTCGGGACGGTGAGATCGTCGTAGTCCCGGATCGGCAGCTCCTCCTCGGTGAGGACACCCGAGGCGCTGCGTGCCTTGTGCAGAGCGTCGGCGGTGCCGTCGGCACCTTCACGACGGCTCACGCGCTCGGCCGTCTCGAGAGCCGCATCGCGCGAGGCACCGATGGTCTTGGCCGCGACGTCACCGGCGTGTGCGCCGCGCGAGAGCAGCGACTCGATACGGGGACGCGTCGAGCGGGCGACGTCGATCGCTCGATCGATGCTGCGAGCCGACCAGGTGACCGGCGTGTTGACCAGGCGCACCGCTGCGCCGGCCGCGGCCTGCAGGGGAGTGCGACGCAGAGCGGCAGGACCGCCGAGCGCCTCCTCCGCGATGACGGTGGTGAGCCACTCGACCGTCGCCGTGTGAGCTGTGATCAGACGGTCCGCCAGCGACACGATCGACTTGTGTCCGCCCGCGGTGGCCAGTGCCTTCACGTAGCGGGCACGGTCGAGGAGCTGATGTTCGAGGGCGAGGTCGGACAGCAGTGCTTCGTCGAACGGCTGCGCCTGCTCGGTGAGGGTCTTCACCATGATGGCGGCGCGGCCGATGAACGGCCCGACCACATCGGGAAGTCCGCCCAGATCGCGGATCGCCTCTTCGATCGCCACCGCACGGATGCGGCAGTTCTCGGCGTTCTCGGTCAGCTCCTTGCGTACCGCTTCGGTTCGGGCCTGCGCGACACGCGTTTCGGCGACCTGGGTCTCTGCATGGGTCAGTTCGTGGAGAGTGCGCAACTGGGTGAGCAACGCGGGAGTTCGGTTCTCGGTCATCGTGCGTTCGCCTCCTTCGCACTGGAAGAGTCGGTGATCTACCGACGAATTCACATCCATCGAGAAATGACGTGACAACTGTCGGCTACCCGACCCCCGTAACTGCTAACGTCTATGTGATCCATAACACACCCTCTGGTCGGGTTCGTTGCTGCAGTGACCACTCGGCGCACGCGAGTCGCACGGGTCTCGGTTTGAGCCGGTTACTCGCGGGGAAACTTCGGAGCACACCTTGACGTGAGAGATCGAGGCCGGGACGAGACGCGGTCCGCCTGACTCCTCAGGTGATCGGCGACCGTGAGACGGCCGCAAGCAGCACAAAGGAAAGCGGGGACGACACGATGACCACGGCAGCACCCGTCATGCCCACGGACGTGATCACCGCTCCGGCGACGGTTGCTCCGTCGCAGTCGGCCGAGACTCCGGCGCAGACGATCGACGCGCGGCCCGTCGAGGCCCCGCAGGCGGCCGACGTGGCGTCGAGGGAGGTGGACCCTCCGGTGACGGAGGAGATGCCGGCTCTGCTCGAGCACCCAATCGCAGGCCTGTTGATGTTCATCGTTCTCGCCGTGTGCGGATTCGCAGCCGCCGCGGTGGTCGCAGGATCCTTGGCGGCCGGGCTCGCTCTGGCGGGTGTCGTCGGAGGAGCGGCGGCGACTCTCGTCGCTGTTCTCTGACGTGGCAGAACGACACCGGTAGGCCCGTTTCGTCCAGATCCGGGCGGGAGGATATCGTCTCCGGTCATGTCCAAGGAATTCGTTTTCACGTCCACGCTCAACCACAGCGTCGAACGCGTCCACGGCGCTTTGACCAGCGAGGACTTCTGGAACAGCCGACTGGCTGCGAGCCAGACCGGCGTGGGGCAGCTCGAGGTCGGCTCCGGTCCCGGAACCTTCCGCGCGAAGGTCTCCGACCAGATCGACACCTCTGCTCTGCCCGCGGTCGTCCGGGGCGTGGTGCGAGGACCTCTGATCATCGAGCGCACCGACGAGTGGGGCGGACTCGAGGGCGGTACGGCGCAGGGAACGCTCGCCGGCAGCACGTCGGGACTGCCGATCACGATCGCGGCCCGTTCGGAACTGCGGGGCAACGCGGCCGGCGGTACCGAGATCGAGGTGCGTGGCGAGGCCACCGTCAAGGTCCCCGTCGTCGGCGGGCAGATCGAGGGTCTGATCGTCCAGCTCGTCGAGAACATCGTCCAGAACGATCGGACCGACATCGACAAGTGGCTCACCGAGAACTGACTCGCGGGGTCGCCCGATCGATCGGCTCCCGGTCGACGGGTCATCTGTTCCGATGCCGCCGTTCCTCTTCCGAGGTGCGGCGGCATCGTCGTTCCGGACGGATCGGTCGGCGACACACCGGGGCGGGTCGTTGAAGAGGGGTGTGACCCGGGCCACCATCGGATCATGTCGATGCCGTGGGACGAGGACGGCGGCTACGCGTGGGAACGCCGCGAGGCCGGATACACCTGGGAGCAGATCGGCAGCGAACTCGGTTGCCCTGCCCATGTCGCACAGAATCTGGGGGAGCGCTACCGCGCGGATATCACTGCCGAGATGACGAGGAACCAGTTGTCGTTGTTCGATATCTCGACCGAGACCTGAATCCCGGCCGCCGGTGTTCGCCGTGTGTTCATCGGATGTGCACCCGCACGGACCCCGTGTGAGGAGGCATCGTCGCCTCCGGAGGGGACCGTAGGTGTCATGGAGGCACTCGTGCGCGACTCCCTGTTCGGTTTCCTCCAGGAGAGCGGACTGGCCGGCTCGGGCGGTGAAGCGGCGGCGCTGCTCATGGAAGGTCTCGTCCGCGTCAATCATCGCCAGGTCCGCAGTCCCCGTACTCCACTTCGTGCCGGGGACGTCGTCTCGATCGCGGGTACGCGATCGATGGCGGTCTTCGGAGTCTCTCCCGGCGGGGTTCGTCCCGTCCTGTAGCTCGTCCGTCGCACGGAGCGCCCGCAACCTCCGGCACGGAGCACTCGCGACCTGCGACGCAGTCGCCTGTCCGGGCGGTGTGATAAGCCGTACCGGACGGGAACGAGCGACGACGAGGGGGAGCGACGCGTGCTGATACTGCACCGTGCCGAGCGCACCGGCATCCTGGTGGATGCGCTGGCCGAGGTGCTCGCGAAGCCCCTCGACGACCCGTTCGCGCGGGAGGTCGTCGCGGTGCCCGCGCGCGGCGTCGAAAGATGGCTCACCCAACGGTTGTCGGGCCTGCTCGGTTCCTCCGCCGGCGACGGGGTGGCCGCCAACATCGACTTCCCGTCCCCGTCCCGTCTCGTCGACGAAGCACTCGCCGCAGCCTCCGGCATCACCGCCGACGACGATCCGTGGCATCCCTCCCGCATGCTGTGGTCGCTGCTCGGGGTGATCGACGAGTGCGTCGGCGAACCGTGGTGCGCCGCCCTCGCGCGGCATCTCGGTCACGGCGCCGACGACCACCGGGCCGGGCGCCGGTACGCCACCGCAGCGCATCTCGCCGGCCTGCTCCGCAGTTACGGACTCCAGCGCCCCGGGATGATCGCCCAGTGGGCGGCGGGGCACGACACCGACGGCACGGGCGCGCCCCTCGACGATCATCTGCGATGGCAGGCCGAGTTGTGGCGGCGCCTGCGCGCCCGCATCGGCGTCGACAGCCCGTCGCAGCGACTCGACGAACTGTGCGGCCGGTTGCGGGACGACCCCGACGTCGTCGAACTGCCCGAACGACTCTCCATCTTCGGTCCCACCCGCCTCGACACCGTTCTCGTCGAGGTGCTGTCCGCGCTCGGACACCACCGCGACGTGCACATCTGGTTTCCGCACCCGAGCCCGGTGATGTGGGACGGACTGACCCGGCGCCCGGCGTCGATGCGTCGCGCCGACGACGACAGCGCTCTCGGGGTGCAGCACCCGTTGCTCGCCGCGCTCGGCCGCGATGTGCGCGAACTCCAGAGCCGGCTCTCCGGCCTCGACTGCACCGATGTTCCGCACACCTCACCCCAGCCGCCGGCGACGCTCCTCGGCCGGTTGCAGGCCGATCTCCGCGACGATCGCGCCCCCGAACCCGGATCGGCCGAGCCCGACGGCACCGTGATGATCCACGCCTGCCACGGACCCACCCGGCAGGTCGAGGTGCTCCGCGAGTGCCTGCTGCACCTCTTCCGCGACGACCCCACTCTCGAACCGCGCGACGTGATCGTCATGTGCCCCGACGTCGAGACGTACGCGCCGCTCGTCCACGCCGCCTTCGGTGCCGGGGTCGGCGAGCATCCCGGCCACACGCTGCGGGTTCGTCTCGCCGATCGCGGCCTGCGCCGCACCGATCCGATCCTCGCGGTGGTGTCCGAACTGCTCGCGCTCGCCGACGGCCGGGTCACCGCCAGCGAGGTCCTCGATCTCGCCGCCTCCGCCCCGGTGCGCCGCAAGTTCGGATTCGACGACGACGAACTCGAACGCCTGCAGGAGTGGACCACCGAGACCGGTGCCCGCTGGGGTCTCGGCCCGTGGCAGCGCAAGAGCTTCGGTCTCGGCGACTTCATGCAGAACACCTTCGGGGCGGCACTCGATCGCATCCTGCTCGGTGTCGCCGCCGACGGAGCGGACGGGGAGTGGCTGTCGCTGTCGCTGCCTCTCGACGACGTCGACAGCAACGACATCGACCTCGCCGGGCGGTTCGCCGAGTTCATCGACCGGCTGACGGTGGTGCTGCTCCGGCTGCGCGGCCCGCATCCGGCGGGGCGGTGGTCGGACGAACTCGGTTACGGCATCGATCTGCTCACCGACGTTCCCACCGCCGACGCATGGCAGCTCACCCGCGCGCGGCGCGAGATCGGCGACGCCGTCGAGCACGCCGGCGACACGCAGTTGTCCCTGAGCGACGTCCGGTCCATGCTCTCCTCCCGGCTCGCGGGGCGTCCGTCGCGTTCGAACTTCCGGACCGGCGAACTGACCGTGTGCACGATGGTGCCGATGCGCTCGGTGCCCCATCGCGTGGTGGTTCTCCTCGGTCTCGACGACGACGTCTTCCCCCGCACGGCCCACATCGACGGCGACGACGTCCTGACCCAGAATCCCTGTGTCGGAGAGCGTGATCCGCGCAGCGAGGACCGGCAGCTGCTCCTCGACGCACTGATGGCCGCGGAGGAGCGTGTGCTGTTGTTCCACACCGGCGCCGACGCCGTCACCGGAGCCCTGCGCCCACCGGCGATTCCGCTCACCGAGGTGCGCGACGTGGTGGCGACGATGACGGGCGTCGACGTCGACGACGAGCGCATCGTGCGGCGACATCCCTTGCAGCCCTTCGACCCGCGCAACTTCCGGGCCGACGACCCGTTCGGGTTCGGTGTCACCGCACTCGCGGGAGCCCGTGCAGGGCAAGGAGGTTCGGTGGCACGCGATCGATCGGGTGCACTTCTCGTCGACGGCCTTCCGGCCCCGGCACGCACCGACGTCGATCTCGACGAACTCGTCTCCTTCCTGACACATCCGACGCAGGGCTTCCTCCGGCAGCGGCTCGGTCTGCGGATCCCCGACACCGACGAAGGCATCGCCGACGCACTCGACGTCGAGCTCGACGGTCTCGCCCAGTGGCAGTTGGGCGACCGCATGCTCGAAGCGCGGTTGGCGGGCATGTCCGCGGGTGCCTTCCAGGACGCGGAGTGGCGTCGCGGCACGCTCCCGCCGTTCGCGCTCGGCCGCAGGACCCTCGACGCGGTGAGCGACAACGTCGAGCGCCTCGTGCACGCCTGTGCCGGTGTGCACACCGGGCAGGCCCGCACCGTCGACATCCGCGTCGATCTCGGCGACGGTCGTCGGCTCACCGGCACCGTCGGAGGTGTGCACGGCGAGGTACTCGCCCGCAGCACGTATTCCAAGCTGTCCCCGAAGCACCGGCTGGAAGCATGGATCCGGTTGCTCGCCGTCGTCGCCTCGGGTCATCCCGGGCAGTGGCGTGCGGTGACCACAGGACGCAGCCGCTCGCGCTCGTATCCGGCCTGGCGCTCGACCCTTCTGGCTCCCGCCGATCCCGTCGCGCTGCTCGCCGCACTCGTCGATCTGCGCGACCGCGGACTGTGCCGGCCGCTGCCGCTCGTGACGGGTGCGTCGGCCGAGTACGCCGATCGCCGCCACCGCGGTGATTCCGTGGAGATGGCACTGTCGGCCGCCGGGAAGGCGTTCGGTGGCGCGTTCGGCGACGGCAGGGACCGTCACGTGCACTATCTGTACGGACCCGATGTGACGCTCGGTCGGCTCACCGCCGACGCGCCGGACGGCGTGGAGGCCGGCTGGTTCGACGACCCCACCCGTTTCGGTGTGCTCGCCCGACGGTTGTGGGAACCCCTGCTCGCCTCCGAGAACCAGGGACGCCCGTGAGAGAAGGACGCAGCGTGCCCGATACCGCCATCACCGATCCGCGAGCCGCGGGCGGTCCGCCGCCGGCCGGCTTCGATCTGCTCGGCCCGCTCCCGAGCGGCACCACCGTACTCGAGGCCAGCGCGGGAACGGGAAAGACCTACGCGATCGTCGGGCTCGCCACCCGGTTCGTCGCCGAAGGACACGCCCGCCTGTCCGACCTGCTGCTCGTCACCTTCAGCCGGGCCGCGACGCAGGAACTGCGTGAACGCACCCGGAACCGGTTCGCGCAGGTCGCCACCGCCCTCGCCGATCCCGACGGTGCACGGGCGAGCAACGACATGCTCGTCCGTCATCTCGCGAGCGAGGACGTCGACGCGCGGCGGGCCCGGCTGCGACAGGCGTTGTCCGACTTCGACTCCGGCACCATCTCCACCACGCACGGTTTCTGCCGTCGCATGCTCGACGAACTCGGCATCGCCGGCGAACGCGAACCCGACGTCACGGTCGTCGAGGACGTCGACGACCTGCGGGTGGAGGTCGTCGCCGATCTCTACCTGCGGCGCTACGGCAGGGGACAGGCCCCCATCACCTACGCCGAGGCGGCCGTCGCCGCGAAGGAGGCGATCTTCGACCCGCAGGCCGAACTCGCACCGGACGACGCCGACGGCACCGCGGCCGGTGAGCGCGTGGAGTTCGCACGTGCGGTCCGCGAGGAGGTCGAACGACGCAAGCGCCTGCTCGGACTGCGCGACTTCGACGACCAGTTGTCCCTGCTGCACGCGGTGCTCGGCGATCCGGAGCACGGCGACGCCGCCTGCCGGCGGATGCGTGCGCGCTTCTCCGTCGTCCTCGTCGACGAGTTCCAGGACACCGACCCCAAGCAGTGGGAGATCCTGCGCCGGGCGTTCCACGGGCACCGCACGCTCGTGCTTGTCGGCGACCCGAAACAGGCCATCTACGCCTTCCGCGGCGCCGAGGTGCTCAGCTATCTCGACGCCGTCTCCGAATCCGACACCTACTGCGAGCTGACCACCAACTGGCGCAGCGACGGCGATCTCGTCCGGGCGCTCGAACACGTCCATCTCGGTGCGTCCCTCGGTGATCCCCGCATCGTGGTGAACCCGGTGAAGGCGGCGTCCGCCGATTCCCGGCTCTCGGGCATCGCGCCCCTGCGGGTGCGTCACCTGCCCCGTGCCGGCGCAGGTCCGCTCAACGACTGGGGTTTCCCGCAGAACCTCGACGGCCTGCGCGGGCGGGTCGCCCGCGACGTCGCGGCCGACATCGTGCGCCTGCTCGACGACGAGAACGTCACCGTCGACCTCGGTTCCGGCCCCGAGCGCGTACGCCCCGGGCACATCGCCGTCCTCGTGCGCAAGCACAAGCAGGTGACACTCGTCCACGACGCGCTGACGAAGGCGAACGTGCCGTGCGTGGTCGCCGGGGGTACGAGTGTGTTCGCCACCCCGTCCGCACAGCACTGGCTGTGGATGCTCTACGCGCTCGAGCAGCCCCATCGCGCCGATCGCGTCCGGCTCGCCGCGCTCACCCCGCTGCTCGGCCGCACGATGACCGACATCGATTCGGAGGGCGAAGCGCTGGTCGTGGAGGTCGGCGGACTGCTCCGCGAACTGAACGACGTCTACGCCCGCACCGGATTCGCTGCCGTCTTCGAACGCCTCGCGTCCTTCGGTTCGGTCGAGGCCCGCCTCCTCGACGAGCCGTCCGGGGAACGCACCCTCACCGACATCCGGCACGTCGCACAACTGCTCGAGGATGTCGCCTCGGCGCAGTCGCTGGGGCCGGCCGCGCTCACCCGCTGGCTCGAGGATCGCATCAACGACCCCGACCGCGGTGGGGCCGACCGGATCCGGCGCCTCGACAGCGACGCCGCGGCGGTCCAGATCCTCACCGTGCACGGCAGCAAGGGACTCGAGTTCCCCGTCGTCCACGTCCCGTACGGGTGGGATGCCGCAAAGAACCCCGAGCCCGACAAGCTGCTGCTGCACGAGAACGGCCGACGCATCCTCGATGTGGGCGGCAAGAGCGGTCCCGGTTACGTCGCGCGGCGGCGTCAGCACGAACTCGAGGAGGCGGGGGAGGAACTGCGCCTGCTGTACGTCGCGGTGACGCGCGCGCAGTGTGCGCTCACCCTCTGGTGGGCGCCGTCCACTCCCACCTCACGGTCGCCGCTGCACCGGTTGCTGTTCGCCCGCGACCCCGGTTCGGCGGAGGTCACCGCAGAAGGCCGGATCGGCCACGACGAGGCCATGGCCGAGGAATTCGACCGGTGGGCCGCGCGCGCCGACGGGGTCATCGCCGCCGAAGCGGTGGGATCGCATCCGATTCCGGTGTTGCGCTGGACCCGCCCCCGCGTGGAGACCGGCCCTCTCGCCGCCGCGCGCTTCGATCGGGTCGTCGACGAGAACTGGCGCAGGACCTCCTATTCGGCGCTCACCGCCTCAGTGCACGATGCGCCAGTGATGAGCGGTGAGGTGGAGGAACCGGTGACGACCGACGAGCCGGCCGAGCCTCCGCTGAGCGCAACGGAACCGGCGCGCGAAGGCATTCCGTCACCGATGAACGGACTGCCCGGCGGCACGGTCTTCGGCACGTTGGTGCACGCCGTCCTCGAGGTCGTCGACACCTCCGCCCCCGACCTGGAAGCCGAACTGCTCGACTGCTGCCGCGAGACGGTGCGCCGCCAGATGTCGCCGATCGATTCCGCCCAGCTCGCGGCGGCGTTGCTCCCGGTGATGCGCACCCCGCTCGGGCCGCTCGGCCGGACCCTCGCCGACTTCACTCCGTCCGACCGGCTCTCCGAGCTCGACTTCGAGTTGCCGCTCACCGGAGGCGACAGCCCGGTGCCCGTCACCGTCACCCTCGACGCGGTCGGCGGGTTGCTGCGCCGGCACCTGCCCGCCGACGATCCGATGGCGGCCTACGCCGATCTGGTGCGCACCCTCGAACCCGTGCCGCTGCGGGGTTACCTCAACGGCAGTATCGACGCCGTGCTGCGCATCGACGGTCCGAGATTCGTCGTCGTCGACTACAAGACCAACCGGCTCGCGCCCGTCGACGAACTGACCACCGCCCACTACACCCGTGAGTCGATGGCGGCGGAGATGCTCCGTGCCCACTATCCGATGCAGGCTCTGCTCTATTCCGTTGCCCTGCACCGCTATCTGCGGTGGCGGATGCGCGACTACGACCCGCACGTCCACCTCGGTGGCGTGCAGTACCTGTTCGTCCGCGGCATGGCCGGACCGGACAGTCCACCCGGTAGCGGGGTGTTCGACTGGCATCCGCCGGCCGACCTCGTCATCGACCTGTCCGACCTCCTCGCCGGAAAGGCCGTGATCTCGTGATCGAGTCCCTGACCGACGTTCGGATCGCGCAGCGCGGCAAGGGCGTTCTGCGGCAGTTCAACGAAGTGGGCGCACTCTCCGCCGCCGACGTGCACGTCGCGCTGCGACTCGCGGCGCTCGGCGGTGAGGACGACCCGCACGTGCATCTCGCCACCGCGCTGGCTGTGCGTGCCGTGCGATCCGGGTCGGTGTGCCTCGACCTCACGCGTTTTCGCGAGGTCACAGTCGAGGAGGACGCGGACGGTCATCCCGTCGTCGACCCCGCGAGCCTGCCGTGGCCTCGCGACGAGGACGTGCTCGCGGCGCTGCGTCGCAGCCCCCTCGTGGTCGGCGGCGAACGTGGACCCCTGCGACCGTTGCGTCTCGTCGACACCGCGGAAGGCCCGCTGCTGTATCTCGACCGGTACTTCCGGCAGGAGCAGATGATCCGCCGGGTGCTCGCCGAACGCACGGCGACCTTCGCCGACCTCGACGAGGAGCGCATCGCGGCGACGCTCGACGAGTTGTTCCACCATCCCGACGATCCCTCCCGGCCCGCGCCGGCACCCGACCGTCAGCGTGTCGCGGCGGCGCTCGCGGCCACCCGACCGACCACGGTGATCGCGGGCGGGCCGGGCACCGGCAAGACCCACACCGTGGCGCGGATCCTCGCGCTGCTCACCCGTCTGTACGGGCACGAGCTGCGCATCGGCCTGGCCGCTCCCACCGGCAAGGCCGCCGCGCGCCTGCAGGAGTCGGTGCGCGAGCAGGAGACCGAGCTGGGTCTGCCGCCGAATCTCACCGCCATGACCGTGCACCGGATGCTCGGCTGGCAGCGCGGCCGCACCCGCTTCCGCTACCACGCGGGCAACCACCTGCCGTACGACGTGATCGTCGTCGACGAGACGTCGATGGTGTCGCTGACGATGATGTGCCGCCTGCTCGAGGCGGTGCGTCCCGACACCCGGCTCGTCCTCGTGGGCGACCCCGATCAGCTCGCCTCCGTCGACGCCGGTGCCGTGCTGGCCGATCTGGTGGGGCGCCCGGTCGGCGGCACCCTCGATCCGGTCTTCGAACGGGTCGTCGCCCGCGATCTGGCGGCCGCCGACGACCCGGCCGAGGCGGCCTTCACTCCGGCCCAACGCGCCCGGCTCGGTGGTGGTGTCGTGCGCCTGAGCCGTGGCCGCCGCTTCGGTGGCGCAATCGCGAAGCTGGCCGTTGCCGTACGCGAGGGTGAAGCCGATGAGGTACTGAAGATCCTGCGCAGCGGCGACCCGAAGGTGTCGTTCCTATCTCCCCACGACCTCGACGCCCTGCGCGACGACATCGTCCGCTCCGCCGCCGAGGTCACCAAGGCCGCCGAGACGGGGGACGTCGACACGGCGCTGAAGCGCTTCGAGGAACACCGGTTGCTGTGCGCGCACCGCGACGGCCCGGCCGGCGTGCAGTGGTGGGCGCGGCAGGCCGCCGAATGGATCGGGGAGGCCGCCGGGCAGCGCCTCGACCCCGAGAGCTGGTACCCCGGCCGGCCGCTGCTCGTCACCGCGAACGACCACGACATGCAGATCTACAACGGTGACACCGGCGTGGTGGTGCGGCGCGGCGACGAACTCGTCGCGACGTTCGCCCGCGGCGAGACACCGTTCGAACTGCGCCCGAGTCAGCTCCCGGCGGTGAGCACCGTCTACGCGATGACGATCCACCGCAGCCAGGGCAGCCAGTACGGCACCGTCTCGGTGGTGCTGCCCGATTCCGGATCGGCGCTGCTCACCCGCGAACTGCTGTACACCGCGATCACACGTGCGCGGTCGCATGTGCGGATCATCGGGACCGAGGACGCGGTACGCGCGGGCGTGGCACGGCAGGTGCTCCGAGCGAGCGGGCTGCGACGGGAGATTCGCGTGTAGCCGGTCGTCAGCGGTCGTCGACCTCCGCGCTCGACCGGATGAGGACGAGTCCGGTTCCATCGTCGCGAGACCGTCTCCGCCGGCGAACGGGACGTGGCATGCTCGAGATGGCGCGCACGACAGACGACGAACGAGCCGAGCGATGGACTGGTTGGACGCGGACGGGTACACGATCGGGCGGCTGCTGGTCACCCGTGGACTCGCGGTGCTGTACGCCGTGGCCTTCCTCGCGGCCCTGCTGCAGTTCCGGGCGCTGATCGGCGAACGCGGCATCCTTCCCGCCCCCCGACTCCTGGCACTCACATCGTTCCGGCAGTCGCCGAGCCTGTTCCACTGGAGATACTCCGACGGTCTGTTCACCGCGGTCGCCGCGATGGGTCTCGTGCTGTCGGTGGTGACCGTGCTCGGTGTCACGGAGCAGCTGCCGCTCGTGGTCTGCATGCTCGTGTGGTTCGTGATGTGGTTGCTGTACCTGTCGATCGTCAACGTCGGGCAGGTCTGGTACTCGTTCGGCTGGGAGTCGCTGCTGCTCGAGGCCGGTGTGCTCGCGAGCTTCCTGGGCAACGCCGATACCGCGCCGCCGCTGCTCGTGCTGATCCTGCTGCGCTGGTTGCTGTTCCGCCTCGAGTTCGGCGCCGGGCTGATCAAGATGCGCGGCGACCGCTGCTGGCGCGACCTGACCTGCCTGTACTACCACCACGAAACCCAGCCGATGCCCGGCCCGCTCAGCCGGTACTTCCACCTGATCCCGCGGCCGCTGCACAAGGTGGAGGTGGCGGGTAACCACTTCACGCAGCTCGTCGTGCCGTTCGGGTTGTTCCTGCCGCAGCCGGTCGCCGGGATCGCCGCACTGATCATGATCGTCACGCAGTTGTGGCTGGTGACGAGCGGCAACTTCGCGTGGCTCAACTGGATCACCATCGTCATCGCGCTCTCGGTGGTGCCCGACAGTTTCTACGGGTTGCTGATCGACTCCGACACGACCTACGGTCCGACACCGATCGCGTTCACCGTCGCCGTGGTGGCACTGACCGTGCTGGTCGCGGTGCTCAGCTACTGGCCGGTGGCGAACATGATGTCGCATCGGCAGGCGATGAACGCCTCGTTCAACAAGTGGCACTTCGTGAACACGTACGGCGCGTTCGGCACCGTCACACGCACCCGGCGGGAAGTGATCGTCGAAGGCACCACCGATGCGGTGGTGACACCGGCGACGGAGTGGCGCGAGTACGAGTTCAAGGGCAAACCGGGCGACGTGTACCGCAGGCCGCGTCAGTACGCGCCGTACCACCTGCGTCTGGACTGGTTGATGTGGTTCGCGGGGATCTCCCGCGACTACGCCGCGGGGTTGGTTCCCGCGGTTCGCGGGCAAGCTGCTCGAGAACGATCCGGCCACCGTGAAACTGCTCCGGCACAACCCGTTCCCGGACGAACCGCCGCGCCTGGTGCGGGCCCGCCTGTTCCGATACCGCTTCGCGACGCACGCCGAACGGCGCGCGACGGGCCAGTGGTGGATGCGGGACGAGATCGGCGATTTCATGATGCCGATGGCGCGGGACGACCTGCCCTGATCACCCCCGAGCACCGCCGCGATCACCAGACTTCGCCGCCGGTCGCCGACACGGTGAATCCGTGGGCGTCCGTCTCGCACGTGACACCGGTCTTCTCGTCGACGGTGCACGTGAACGGATCGACCGTGAGAGTGCTGCCGTGGGGCAGCGTCTTCGGGGCACCGCCGAAATCCGTGAACGCGATGTCGCCGATGCTGACCCACTCTCCGGGGCCGTCGCCTTCGAGCATCAGGGCGTTCGCCGGCACGAGGGCGTCGGGCGCACCGCTGCCGGGGACCTGGGGTGCACTGGCCGGCATCGTGCCCTGGCAGCCCGTCAAGGGCGTGGTGTGGACGAGGATGGCACATCCGAACTGTCCGCCCGGCGACGCGAAGTAGTACACGCCCTCGCTGGTCGCGGCGTAGTCATCGGGGTCGACCGGCTTCGGTGCGGCCGTCGTGGTCGTGGTCGTGGACGGCGCCGAGGAGGTGGCGTTGGTGCTCGCCGGCTCGGCGGGTGCTCCGGATGCGGTGGCCTCACCCTCCACGCTCCGCGAACACCCTGCCGCGACGAGTGCCGCACCCGCGACGACGACGAAGCTGACGAGGCGTGTGCGGCGACTGATCATGCGGGGCAGCATAGCGAGCGCCGAGAGCGACGCAAGTTCCGCTCCGATCGTCACTGAGCCGGTGGCTCCGATCGTCTCTGAGCAGGCGGCTCCGATCGTTTCAGAGCCGGCGCGTCACCCGCGCGGGTACGCCCGTCGCCACGACGTTCGGCGGCAGGTCGCGGGTGACCACCGCGCCGGCTCCGACGACGGTGTTCTCGCCGATCGTGACGCCCGGTCCGACGATCGCGCCACCGCCGAGCCACACGTTGTCGCCGATCGTGATCGGTTGTGCCGATTCCCACTTCGCGCGGCGGAGATCGGGCTCGAGCGGATGCGTGGGGGTGAGGAGTTGCACGTTCGGGCCGATCTGCACGTCCGAGCCGATCGTGATCGGCGCGACGTCGAGCATGATCGCGCCGAAGTTGACGAATGTCCCGTTCCCCACGGTGATCCGGTATCCGTAGTCCACCTGCAGCGGCGGCCGGATCTCCACGTCGTCACCGATCGAGTCGAACAACTCCTCGAGCAGTGCGCGACGCGCATCCGGATCCGCTGCACTCGACGCGTTGTACTTCTCGGTCAGCAGCGCTGCCCGGAGCGCGTCGGTGGCGAGTTCGGGATCGTCGGCGATGTAGAGTTCGCCGGCCAGCATCCGTTCCTTCTGCTCGCCCACCGACTGCTCGCCCACTGAGGATCCTTCCGTCGCCGGGTCAGTCGCCCACCCGCTCTCCGGTGTCGACGTGGAACAGGTGCACCGTACCTTCGCGCTTGCGCAGGTGCACGGTGTCGGCGAGGCGCGCGGGGGTACGGACCAGTGCCCGCGCGACCACCTGAGTGCCGGTGCCGGGCACCCGCGTGTACAGGTACGACTCGCTGCCGAGCTCCTCGACGAGTTCGACGACGGCTTCGACGCCCTCGTCGGCGATCTCGAAGTCCTCGGGCCGGATCCCGGCGGTGACCTCATCGATGCCTGCGGAGTGCAGTCGCGCGATGCGGTCGCGTTCGACGGGGATGACGGTGCTGCCCACGACGACTCCGTCGTCGACGACCTTCGCGCGGAGCAGGTTCATCGACGGTGAGCCGATGAAACCGGCGACGAACGCGTTGGCGGGGCGGTCGTAGAGTTCGGTGGGGCTGGAGAACTGCTGCAGCACTCCGTTCTTCAGGACGGCGACGCGATCACCCATCGTCATCGCCTCGACCTGGTCGTGTGTGACGTAGACGGTGGTGGTGCCGAGACGGCGTTGCAGCGCCGCGATCTCGGTGCGGGTCTGCACGCGCAGCTTCGCATCGAGGTTCGACAACGGCTCGTCCATGCAGAACACCTGGGGCTCACGCACGATCGCGCGTCCCATCGCCACGCGCTGGCGCTGACCACCCGACAGCTTGGCCGGCTTGCGGTCGAGGAACTGGGTCAGGTCCAGGATCTTCGCTGCCTCCTCGACCTTGCGGCGGCGCTCGTCGGCGCTCACACCGCGCATCTTCAGGGCGAATCCCATGTTCTCGGCAACCGTCTTGTTCGGGTACAGCGCGTAGTTCTGGAAGACCATCGCGATGTCGCGGTCCTTCGACGGCACACCGGTCATGTCCTTGCCGCCGATGGAGATCGACCCCTCGTCGATGTCCTCGAGTCCGGCGAGCATGCGCAGCGCGGTGCTCTTGCCGGATCCGGACGGTCCGACGAGGACCACGAACTCGCCGTCCTCGATGTCGAGGTTCAGCGAATCGACCGCGAAGGTGTCGGAGTTCTCGTAGATGCACGAGGCGTTGCGGTAGGTGATGTCGGCCATGGTGGAAGTCCTTGCTGGTAAGGGGAATCGGGTCTACTTGATGGCGCCGAACGACAGGCCGCGCACGAGCTTGTTCTGGGCGAGCCAGCCCGCGAGCACGACGGGCAGCGCCGCCATCGTCGCGGCGGCGGACAACCGGGCCCAGTACAGACCTTCACCGGTGATGAAGCCGACGAGGAAGACGGGCATCGTCTGCGCCTGAACTGCGGTCAGGTTGACGGCGAAGAAGAACTCGTTCCACGAGAAGATCACGCAGATCAGGGCGGTTGCGGCGATACCGGGGGAGACGAGCGGCAGGATCAGCTCGCGCACCGCGGTCCACAGGCTCGCACCGTCCATGCTCGCCGCCTCGAGCAGCTCGCCCGGGACCTCGAGGAAGAACGACCGCATCATCCACACCGCGATGGGCAGGTTCATCGCCGTGTACAGGATGACCAGGGCCCAGATGTTGTCGAGCAGACCGAGGTTCGCGACGATCACGTACAGCGGGATGATCGCGGCGACGATCGGCAGCATCTTCGTGCTGATGAAGAAGAACAGCACGTCCTTGGTCTTCTTCACCGGACGCAGCGACAGCGCGAAGGCCGCCGGTACACCGAGCAACAGGACCAGGACCGTCGAGACGATGGTGGCGAACGCCGAGTTGAGCAAGGCCGTGCCCACTCCGGTCTCGAACACCGCCCGGAACTGGTCGAGGGTGGGGGTGAAGAAGAACTTCGGGGGGTCGGAGTAGGCGTCGGCCTCCTGCTTGAAGGCGGTGAGCACCATCCAGAAGACCGGGAAGAAGAATCCGATGGCGGCGATCCACGCGACCACACCCCAGGGATTGAACTTGCGGTTCTTGCGTTTCCGGGCCGTGCGCATGACACGGCCGGTGGGTTCCGTGGTGTCCGAAGCCTGCGGCTCCGTGGCCGTGGTGCTCATGCCGCTTCCTCCTTGCCGGTGAACGATGTGAAGATCAGGCGCAGTGCGAAGGTGGCGATGACGATCGTGCCGATGACGACCACGACACCCATTGCCGCGGCCTGGCCGATGTCGAAGCCGAGGAACGCGCGCTGGTAGATGTAGAACGGCAGGTTGGAGCTGGCCGTGCCGGGTCCGCCCTGGGTCATCATGTAGATCGCGTCGAACGTGTTCACCAAGTAGATCGCGCCGAGAACGGTGCCGAGTTCGATGAACCGGCGCAGGTGCGGCAGCGTCAGTTCGCGGAACAGTGCGAACGCTCCGGCGCCGTCGACGCGGCCGGCCTCGAGGATGTCGCGGGGCATCGACTGCAGTCCGGCGAGGATGAGCAGCATCATGAACGGCGTCCACTGCCACACCAGCGCGACCATCACGGCCGGGAGCGGGAATCGGCTGATCCAGTCCACCTCGCCCACTCCGAAGGGGGAGAGTACGAAGTTGATGATGCCGAAGACGGGATCGAACATCGACGTCTTCCAGATCAGCGCACTGGCGACCGGGGTGACGAGGAACGGCGTGATGAGCAGGGTCCGTGCGATACCGCGTCCGAGGAACGCCCGATCGAGCAGGAGCGCGAGGAGCAACCCGAGTATCACGGAGATCAGGACCGTGCCGACGATGAGGATCACCGTGTTCAGGGTGACCTGCCAGAACTGGCTGTCCTGGAAGACGTCGACGTAGTTCTGGAGCCCGACGAACCGGCGGGAACCGGGGCTGACGAGGTTCCACGACTGGGTCGAGTAGTACAGCGTGAACAGGAACGGGATCTGCGTGACCACGATCGTGAAGATCAGGGCCGGGAGCAGGGGTCCGCGGCGGCGCCATCCTTCGGCGCGGGAGATCTGTTCCTCCTTCGCTTCCCGTACGGCGCGGATTCGCTCGTCGGCGTCCGGTGTGGGACGCTGCGCTGCAGGTGCGGTCATTGGTCCTTCTCCCGGTAGGTCGCGCCGACGGCCTCGGCGTACTTCTGTGCCTGGTCGAGGGCGTCCTCGACGCTCTGCCGTCCGGCGATGGCGGCGCTGATCTGCTGGCTGACCCGGGTGCCGAGATCCTGGAACTCGGGGATGGCCACGAACTGGATGCCCGTGTACGGGACGGGGTCGACCGTGGGGTTCTGCTGGTCGGCTCCTTCGATGGATTCGAGGGTGATCGGACCGTAGGCCGCGGCGGCTTCGGCGTATTCGGGGATCTCGTAGGTCGACAGTCGGCTGCCCGGCGGCACCCGCTCCCAGCCGAGTTGCTCGCCGACGGTGCGCAGGTACTGCTGGTCGGTCATCCACGAGATGAACTTCCACGCGTCCTCGGTGTGCTCGCTGCTCGCGGGGATACCGAGCGACCACGTGTAGAGCCAGCCCGAGGGATCCTTCTCCTGGACGGGCGCGGCCGCGTAGCCGATCTTGCCGACGACGTTGCTCGACGCGGGATCCTCGAGAGTCGAGACGGCCGAGGTGGAGTCGTACCACATGGCGACCCGACCCTGCGCGAGTTGCGTTGCGCACTCGCTGAATCCGCTCGTCGCGGCACCGGGCTGACCGTACTCGCGGACGAGGTCGACGTAGAACTGCACCGCTTCGCGTACCTCGGGGCTGTTCAGCTGCGCATTCCAGTTCTCGTCGAACCACCGTCCGCCGAAGGTGTTGATGACGGTGTCGAGCGGTGCGAGCAGCTCACCCCAGCCGGGCTTGCCGCGCAGGCAGATGCCGTTGATGTCGGGGCCGTCGAGTTGCGCTGCGGCCTCGGCGACCTCGGTCCAGGTCGGTGGATCGGACAGTGTGATGCCGGCCTGCTCGAACAGGTCCTTGCGGTACATCAGGAACGACGATTCGCCGTAGAAGGGCACCGAGTACAGGTCGCCCTCGTACGAGAGTGCGTCGCGCAGCGAGGGAATGATGTCGTCGGCGTCGTAGCCGTCGGTCTGCTCGATGTACGGCGACAGGTTCGTGAGCCAGCCGTACTCCGCCCACTGGGGCGTCTCGTAGTTGCTGATCATCACGACGTCGAACTCGCCGCCGCCCATCGCCGTGGATGCGGTGATCTTGGCGCGGGCCTGGTTCTCGGAGAGTGTGACGAACTGCAGGTCGATCTCCGGGTTCTCGGCCTCGAACTGCGACGCGAGTTGCTGTGCGTCCTGCATCTGGGAGTTCGACACCATCGCGATGGTGACGGTGCGGCCGGACGTACCGATCGATCCTGCACCGGCACAACCGGTCAGTGCGACGCTCAGGGCCACGGCTCCTGCCGCGGCCGCGCGGATGGATCTTCTTGCTGTAGGCACGATGGTCTACCTCATTTCGGTGGTGCCTCGTCCTTGGGGGTGTCGTTCTCGAGGGCGTGGTCGGGATGGTCGAGCAGGTACTGGGCGCACGCGATGTCGCAGACGAGCATGTTCGCGAGACCGCCTCGGAGAGCACCGAGTACAGCGCGGTGCTTGGACTGTCCGCCGGTGACGAGAATGGTGGCGGGGCAGTCGCGGACGTCGTCGAGGGGGACCGACATGGTGCGGGTCTCGAGTTCGCCGTGCACGGCGGTGCCGTCGGCGCGGAAGAACCGGCCGCCGATCTCGCCGACCGCACCGAGGCCGTCGAGTTCGTGGAGCATCGCGGTGTCGAGGAAACTGCCCTCGAACAGAGTGGTCGAGGTCGACACCGCGCCCACACCGAAGATCATCACCTCGGCGCGACGTCCGACCTCGAGCGTGCGGGAGATCAGTGAGTCGGTGCGCATCGACGCGACCGTGGACGGATCGGCGTACAGCGGTGTGGGAAGCCGGAGCGGTTGTGCCCGAAGTTGTTCGGCGCAGCGGCCGAGGACGAACTCGGTGCCGGTCTGGTAGGCGCTCGTGGAGATGGATCCGTCGAGCTGGACGATCGTCGCGCAACTGGCGACACCCGACGGGAGGGCCTGCGCCACGGCGACCGTTTCCGGACCCCACGTGAATCCGAGGGTGTCGGAGGGGCGGAGGCGGCGGGTGAGCAGGCCGGCGGCGGCGCGTCCGAGGCCGGCGAAGCTCGCGGAGTCCTCGATCGGGCCGGCGTCGTCGACGCGGCGCCCGACCACGACGGCCTCGACGAGTCCGTAGCGCTCCTCGAGTGCCCGTTCGGTCTCGGCGTGCAGGTCGTCGCGCCAGGTGGGCGGCACGCTGACCTCGATGCGCACCAGACCCTGAGCGCGAGCGCGTGCGACGAGCCGGCCGGCGGTGGGGCGGGAGACGCCGAGGCGCTGCGCCACCTCCGCCTGCGTGAGGCCGTCGAGGTAGTAGAGCGTCGCGGCCCGTACGGCGAGACGGAGATCCTCGGTGGATACCGGGCTTTCCGTATCCGGGATGTTGGTGGGGCCGGGGGAGGTCACGAGCTCTCCTTGGTGCGAGCAGTCTTCGTCACGCTCCGTGAGCATCTGCTCAGGGGTGCGTGCATCTGCTCAGTACGTTAGCATCGGAGTGTGACCCACACAACAGTTCCCCCGACGCTCCCGGACACGATGCGTGCCGCCGTGCTTCTCGAACCGGGCCGCATCGAGATGCGGGAACGGCCTCTACCTGCACCGGAGCCCGGCGACGTCCTCGTCCGGGTGACCACCGTGGGAGTGTGCGGCTCGGACGCGCACTACTACCGCGAAGGGCGGATCGGCGAGTTCGTCGTGACCGATCCGATCGTGCTCGGCCACGAGGCGTCCGGAGTCGTGGTCGCGGTCGGGGACGGTGTTCCGCAGAGCCGGATCGGCGAGCGGGTCTCGATCGAGCCGCAGCGTCCCGACCCGCTCACCGAGGAGACGCGCCGCGGCGACTACAACCTGTGCCCGCACATGCGCTTCTACGCCACGCCGCCGGTCGACGGCGCGCTGTGCGAGTACGTCACCATCGGGGCGGCCTTCGCGCATCCCGTTCCGGACACCGTGTCCGACGATGCCGCCGCTCTGTGCGAGCCGCTGTCGGTCGGTATCGCGGCCGTCCGCAAGGCCCGCGTCACCGCCGGCTCCCGCGTCCTCGTCACCGGCGCCGGTCCCGTCGGCATCGTCGTCGCGCAGGTCGCGCGCGCGTTCGGTGCGGTCGAGGTCGTCGTCACCGACCTCGACGAACGGCGACGCGAGACCGCACTGTCGTTCGGGGCGAGCGCTGCGCTCGACCCCCGCGTCGACGACCCGTCGGCCCTGCGCGTCGACGCCTACATCGACGCGTCCGGCGCCCCCGCCGCCGTCGACTCGGGTATCCGCGCGGTCCGTCCCGGCGGCACCGTCGTCCTCGTCGGATCCGGCGCCGAGACGATGACCCTGCCGGTGCAGCTCGTCCAGAACCGCGAACTGATCCTGACCGGCGTGTTCCGCTACGCGAACACGTGGCCGACCGCGCTCGCACTCGTCGAATCGGGCCGGGTCGATCTCGACTCGATGGTCACCGCCCGGTTCCCCCTCGACAAGACCGCCGACGCGCTCGAATCCGATCGGACACCCGGAAACATCAAGGCCGTCGTGGACGTGACCGATCCGGCGGGAAAGGACTGAAGATCCATGCACGTGAACGAGCAGACGCTCCCCGAGCTGGGCGTGCCCGTCCCGAGCTACCGGCGCGACGACGTCTCCGTCGGCATCGTGCACTTCGGTGTGGGCGGATTCCACCGCGCGCACCAGGCGATGTACGTCGACCGGCTCCTCGAACAGGGGAAGGCGAAGGAATGGGGTATCTGCGGCGTCGGGGTGCTCCCCGGTGATCGCCGCATGCAGGAGGCACTCGCCGCGCAGGACCACCTGTACACACTGGTGCTCACCCACCCCGACGGCACGTGGGAGCCGCGGGTGATCGGCTCCATCGTCGACTACCGTTACGCCCCCGACGATCCCGAGGCGGTCATCGAGCTCCTCGCGGCCCCGACCACCCGGATCATCTCGCTGACCGTCACCGAGGGCGGTTACAACATCCGTCACGACACCGGCGAGTTCGACATCGACGATCCGGCCGTGCAACACGATCTGCGGTCCGGCGAACCCCCGGCCACCGTCTTCGGTCTCGTCACCGAGGCTCTCGCCCGGCGACGGGAGCGGGGACTGCGCGCTCCGACGGTGATGTCGTGCGACAACATCGAGGGCAACGGAAGTGTCGCGCGCCGCGTCTTCACCGAATACGCGCGCCTCCTGAACCTGGATCTCGCGGAATGGATCACCGAGCACGTCCGTTTCCCCAACTCCATGGTCGACCGGATCACCCCGGTGACCACCGACGAGGTGGTCTCGGCGCTGTCCGAACGCTTCGACGTGCAGGACCGCTGGCCGGTCGCCGCCGAGCCCTTCACCTCGTGGGTCCTCGAGGAGGCCTTCGCCGACGGGCGACCGCCCTTCGAGGATGCGGGAGTGCAGATCGTCGAGGACGTCGCTCCCTACGAACTGATGAAGTTGCGCCTGCTCAACGCCGGTCACCAGGGGCTCTGCTATTTCGCGTATCTCATGGGATACCGCCTCGTCCACGAGGCCGCGCAGGATCCGCTCCTCGCCGGATTCGTCCGTGCCTACATGGACACCGACGCGACACCGACCCTGAAACCGGTGCCGGGCATCGATCTCGACGAGTACAAGACCACCCTCATCGAGAGGTTCGCGAACCCCGAGATCCGGGACACGATCGCCCGCTTGTGCGCCGAGTCGTCCGATCGCATCCCGAAGTGGCTGTTGCCGGTGATCCGGGAGAACCTGGCCACCGGTGGTCACGTGCAGTCGTCCGCGGCGATCGTCGCCTCGTGGGCGCGCTACGCCGAAGGTGTCGACGAGCAGGGGCAACCGATCGAGGTAGTCGACCGGCTCGCCGACACGCTCGTCCCGATCGCGCGACGACAACTCACGCATCCCACTGCCTTCATCGAGAACACCGAGGTCTTCGGCGATCTCGCGCAGAACCATCGCTTCGTCGACGCCTACACCTGGGCGCTCAACGCCCTGCACGGCGACGGCGCCCGCGCCACGCTGAAGGAACTTCCGGGAGAGCCGGAATGAACGGCCACGCCCTCGTCGTCGGAGAAGCCCTCGTCGACATCGTCCACCGCGGCGGTGCCGAACCCGTCGAGCATGTGGGCGGGAGCCCGCTCAACGTCGCGCTCGGTCTGGGGCGGCTCGACCGGCCCGTGCAGTTCACGACCCGCGTCGGCACCGACGCCCGCGGACGGCGGATCGTCGACCATCTCGCAGCCTCCGGTGTGTCGTTGACACCGGGCAGCGCGGCAGCCGAGCGCACGGCGACCGCACACGCGGAGATCGACGAGAAGGGCTCCGCGAAGTACGAATTCGACATCGTCTGGGATCCGGTCGAGCCGCCACCGTCGGTGGACGCCGTGCTCGTGCACACCGGGTCCATCGCGACGGTGCTCGAACCCGGGTGCGATCTCGTCGCCGAACTGGTTGCGCAGCAGTCGGGAACGTCCACGGTGAGCTTCGACCCGAACGTCCGCCCGGCACTGCTCGACGACCCGGCGCGCGGACGGGAACGGATCGAACGCCTCGTCTCGCTCGCCGATGTGGTCAAGGCCAGCGACGAGGACCTGACGTGGTTCGCGCCCGACCGCGACCCGCTCGACACTGCACGGGACTGGCTCTCGCGAGGGCCGGCGATCGTCGCGGTCACCCGCGGAGAACACGGTGCGGTGGCGCTGTGCGCGGCCGGAACTGTCGAGGTGCCCGCCGTGCGGGTCGAGGTGGTCGACACGGTCGGCGCCGGCGACGCCTTCACCACCGGTCTGCTCGACGGATTGTGGACCTGTGGCCTCCTCGGCGCCGGCAATCGGGAACGACTGCGCGGCATCGGAATCGACGACCTGCGCGACGTGCTCGACACCGCCGCGTGGACCTCCGGCCTGACCGTCGCGCGCGCCGGCGCCGACCTGCCCACGCTGACCGACCGCACCGCGGCCCGGGAGGCGGGACGATGACGCTCGTCGCCGGGATCGATTCGTCCACCCAGTCGTGCAAGGTCGTCGTGTGCGACGCCGACACCGGGGCCGTCGTGCGTGAGGGCCGTGCTCCCCATCCACCCGGCACCGCGGTGGACCCGCTGGAGTGGCGCGCGGCATTCGAACGAGCGTGTTCCGAAGCGGGTGGGCTCGACGACGTCGCGGCGATCTCGGTGGGAGCGCAGCAGCACGGCATGGTGTGCCTCGACGAGCGTGGCGATGTGGTCCGCGACGCGCTGTTGTGGAACGACACGAGATCCGCAGCGACAGCAGCCGATCTCGTCGACGAGGCCGGTGGGGCGGGCGCGTGGGCCGAGGCCGTCGGGGTGGTGCCGCTCGCCGCGATCACCGTCGCGAAGGCCCGCTGGCTAGCCGACCATGAACCCGGCAACGCCGACCGCACCGCGGCGCTGTGCCTGCCGCACGACTGGCTGACGTGGACGATGCGCACCGACCGCGACCTCGACCGGCTCGCCACCGATCGCAGTGACGCGAGCGGCACCGGCTACTTCGACGCATCCACCGACACCTATCGCCGGGATCTGCTCGAACTGGCCCTGCGCCGGCCGAGCCCGATCCTTCCGCGGGTCGCCGGGCCGGCCGAGAGCATCGGGGAGACGGTCTCCGGCGCCCTGCTCGGTCCGGGAGCGGGCGACAATGCGGCGAGCGCGCTGGCCCTCGACGTCCGCGAGGGCGACGTGGTCGTCTCCATCGGCACGTCGGGCGTGGTGTGTGCCGTGTCCACGACACCGGCCCGCGATGCGGACGGTTACGTCGCGGGATTCGCCGACGCGACCGGCCGGCACCTGCCACTGGTGTGCACGCTCAACGGGGCCCGGGTACTGGACGCCACCGCGACGATGCTCGGCGTCGACCACACCGAGCTCACGCGGCTCGCACTCTCGGCGCCGGCCGGCAGCGACGGACTCGTGCTGGTCCCGTATCTGGAAGGGGAACGCACCCCGAACCGTCCCGGCGCGACCGGCGCCCTGCACGGGTTGCGGCTCGGAACGGCGACGCCCGCACATCTCGCCCGCGCGGCGTTCGAGGGCCTGTTGTGCTCGCTGGCCGACGGCATCGACCACATCCGGGCGCAGGGCACCGAGGTCCGGCGGGTGCTGCTCGTCGGCGGTGGGGCTCGCTCGCAGGCGGTGTGCGAGCTGGCGCCGGCGGTGCTGGGCATGCCCGTCGACGTTCCCGAACCGGGGGAGTACGTGGCGCGAGGCGCGGCGCGGCAGGCGGCGTGGGTGCTGCGCGGAGGCGACGAGCCCCCCACTTGGGAACCCGAACCGAGCCGGCACTACGAGGCCGACCCGACCCCGCACGTGCGGGAGCGTTACGCGGAGGTGCGGGATCTGACCGACCGCTGAGGCGCAGCGTTCAGGGAAGGTCCTCGATACGCAGGCCCAGATGGGCGGCGAACTGCCCTGCCAGGGCGACGGCCTGGTGGGCGTCGATCGTCGCGCCCTTCATCCCGCCCATGTTGCGGATCGTGTCGATGCGCAGGCCGCGCAGGTCGACCTGGTCGAGGGTTGCGCGGTCGAGGTCGAGGACGCCGACGGAACAGTCCTCGAAGGCGACGCGGGTGAAGGTGCCTCCGCCCAGATCCAGTTCGTCGAGGATGCAACCGCGGAAGAGCACGTCGCGTCCCGTGGCGGCCCTCAGATTGACCAGGCCGAGTTTCGAATCCGCGATCGTGACACTGCGCAGATCCGCATCGAAGAGGTCCAGCGCACCGATGCGGCTGTCGCGGATGTGCACGCGGTGCAGGCTGCTGCGCGGCGCGAACAGATTCGGTGCCTGCATGCGCTCGACCAGGGTGTCGCGCAGGCGTGCGTTCGTGAGGTCGCTGTCGGCGACGATCGATGCGACGAGCGAACATTCGGACAGGACGATCCCTGTCAGATCACGGCCCGTCAGGTCCGTGCCGGTGTAGCGCACGCTCTCGAAGATCCCGTGTGCGTGCAGTTCGTCGCCGTCCGTGTCGGTGAGGACACCGAGGTCCGGAGCGTCGATCCTCGGCGGACGGGTGGTGGAACGAGCAGCCATGGTTCTCGGAGCCTCCGGATCGGTCGGGTGTCTGCCGTTCAGCTTCCCAACTCGTCGGGTTCGGGGGAACGTGGGGGACAGGCCCGTCCCCGGTTGCGATGTGCTACTCGGCTACGCGGAGCGACGCTGCTGGGCCGCCCGCGCTCGGTGCCGGCGCACCGCGGCGCGGTTCGCGCAACGCACGGAGCAGTACTGCTGGCGGCCGTTGCGGGTGATGTCCACGACCACGGCCGAGCACGGGTTGGTCGGGATGCTCGCTGCGGCGCACCGATGGAGGCGGTGCATTCCGCGAGTGGTGAGGTGCAGTGCCGTGCCGACACTGATCACCGCGCGGAGTACGTCGGGGAGAGGCTGGACCTCGTCGCGGTAGTGCAGGTGCCATCCCTCGCCGTCGTGGTCGGTCAGCCGGGGATAGGCCGCTGCGGTGGCCATCTGTTCGTTGAGCAGGCGCGCACGTTCCCGGGGGTCGGACGCGTCGACGACGGCGAGCCAGTCGTCGATGACCTCGCGGGTGCGCTGATGGTCGTCGGGCGCGGTCGGGAAGTCCATGGTCATGCCCACCTCGCGGGTACGCGCCATGATGCCGGCCCGATCGTCGGGCCAGTCGTCGGCCAGCGACGCCGCGAGGAGGACCGCATACTCGCCGTAAGGGTTGAGATGCATAAGGACATTACATCATGGTGGTGGACATGACCGCCATCGAAGCTCGGAACCCACAGGAATGCCCCGCCCGGACTCCCGCTCACGAACACGCGTGGAGCGTGGAGTCGAGTCACGCCACGTCGATCGGGCAGGTGCTGTACGTGCGCTGCGTCGGATGCGGGACCCGGCGCGTCGATCTCGGCGGGGCGCCCTTCGTTCCGCCGACCGCGCTGAGTACCGAAGTGTCCCTGAATGATTGAGTCACCGGTCGAGTATCGGACGTGTGCAGATTTCCGTCAGAAATCACCCTCGGCGACCTGGAAACACACCAGTCCCATCCGCCGCCACATGCGCACCACCTGATCGCGATCGTCGAGCACCGCGATGATGCGGTAGCGGTGCCGGATGTGACGGTCGAACAATTCGGCCTTGACGATCGAATCCTTCCGATTATCGCCTGCCGGACGCATGTACAGCTCGTCGTAGGGGATGTCGTGCCGGGCGAGCCACTCCTCGGTCTCCGGTCGGCACACGCCGTCGCGTCCCGAGAGCAACACGATCGCGGCCCGGTCGGGGGCGGCGGCGAACGCCCGCACCGCGGCCTCGACCGCCGGGGAGACGGTGTCCTCGCCCACCCTGTGCCAGTGGAAGGGACTCCGGTCGCTCATGTGCGCGAGCGTTCCGTCGATGTCGACGAGCCAGGCCGGCGGCAACGTCGGATCCTCGACATATCGCGCCGGTGGTGCGGGTGCGGTGCTCGGCGGCCGATGCCGTTGCCTCCCCGGTTTCCTGCGATCGCGCGTCTTCTTCGTCACGGACGACGTATACCCACTCCGGCGACTACGTGTGCATGCGCCCGGTCTGCGGAAGGGGCGAAGGTCGTGCCGCCGGACCGGCGGGTCCCGGAGACGACCGGCGAGGCGGCATCGCGGATCCGTCGGTTCGGCGCCATGGCCACACAACCGAATGCGAAATATTCTGCCGGACAACACGTGCCATGATTCCGGGGTGCATCAATGCCGACGGGGGATCCAGCAGTCCGGACACCCGGGCGAACGCTGTGCCCACCCTGGTGTCGTATGCGGCTGCCGCGTGCACCATCGGTACGTATGCATTGCCGATCCTCGTCTTCGGATCCCGCCGGCCCTCGACACCGG
This sequence comes from Rhodococcus sp. S3, assembly GCF_058211795.1. Classification (NCBI taxonomy): domain Bacteria; kingdom Bacillati; phylum Actinomycetota; class Actinomycetes; order Mycobacteriales; family Nocardiaceae; genus Rhodococcus; species Rhodococcus sp. S3. Next base: position 1,300,275 of record NZ_CM177074.1, read on the forward strand.
GGAACGCGAGATCGCCACCGGTGGACATCGCCCAGGCATCGTCGACGACACGCGCGAGCTTCCGCTGAACGGCAGCGGACGGCCCGTGGTCGTCGAGGAGACGACCCATTGCGGTGGCTTCGAGGGCGGCGACCGTCATCCCCTGGGCATAGATCGGATCGAAACTGCAGAACGCGTCGCCGAGGACGAGGAATCCGTCGGGAAATCGGGCGAGAAGATCGTAGCGATGCCACGTGCTCGCCCGGAAGCGATACCGGACGACGTCCTCGACCCATTCGGCATCCGCGATCGCGTCGTACAGGTCCCGGTATCTCAGGGACCGCGCGAATTCGAGATAGTCCCTCCGGGTCGCCGGCACGGTTTCGCCGCGGACCCCGATCAGGGCCACCACGCACCGATCCGATTCGACGGTGAGCAGGGCAGCGCCCCGTGGATGTTCGGGGGTGGGCGCCATGACGATGCCCCGGTCGCTGCCGAGCGCAACCGAAGAAGTACGGAACACCGCGGTGGCGTAGCCGACATCGAGCTCGACGGTGTCGACCCGGGGCCGCGGACAGCCCTGTCTTCCGAGCCATTCGGAGGCGCGGGATCCGCGTCCGGTCGCATCGACGACGAGGTCGGCATCGAGTATCTGTTCGGCGCTTCCGTCGGTGTGACGGATGATCCGCGCACCGACCACCCGGCTGCGGTCCGCGGTCGTGACGAGACCCGCTGCATCACACCGTTCGACGATCTCGACGTTCGTCAACGCCGCCACACGGTCACGAATGCGGCGCTCCAGCAGTGGCCGGCCGGCCGCCAGTACTCGAAGTCCACTCCGCCCCTGACGAATCCGGTGGCCACTGAGAATCCAGCGTACGTCGCCCAGATGGTCGAGGGTGGGAACGCCTGCAGCGGTCAGCTCCTGCGACAGCCCGGGGAACATCTCCTCGACGAGCTGCTGTCCCCGTGAGATCAGCACGTGGATGTGCCGTCCCTGGGGCACGCCACGGCGTGGTTCGTCCGTGGACGGCAGCCGGTCGCGATCGATCACCGTCACCTCGGCGAACCTGTCCGACAGGACACGTGCAGCCGACAATCCGCTCATGCTCGCGCCGAGAACCACGGCGCGCTCTCCGATCGACATGATCACACCTCCTCCGCGGAATCGATCGTCGCTGCGGAAGGTGCTCGCTCGACAGGCCGGAACCTGCTCACCTGTGCTCACGGGCGGACGGCGCCTCGCCGTACACCTCCAGATCCCACAACCACCCGACGACGCGGGTGACGCCGCGTGTCAGATGCCGGCGGTACGTACTGAACGGCAGCCCGAGTCTGGCCGCCGCGGCTTCCTGGGTTGCAGCACCGCGCACGTACGTGCGGTCCACCGCACGGAAGAGCTTGTCGTCCCGAGGGTCGCTCGCCAGGGAATCGATCGCCTCACGAAGGAGCGCGCGCAGCACCGCCGGATCGGGATCGTCGGGAGAGGACTGTTTGCGGAGGAACCTCGTGTGTAACAGAGGATTACGAGAGAGGAGATCGGGTCGATGGAGGTCGCGCAGCGCACTTCGGACCGCCTCCGCAAATTCTCTCTCCGACAGCGCGAGAGGTGGGGACACCGTGGGCTCGGGACCGCTGTGCCCCTGAGTCAGAGCACGATCGGTGACGACGGTGAGCCACTCGTCGACATCCCGTCGACGGAAGTCGTGGGCGAACAGTCCGTAGCGGCGATCACCGACCGCGAAATCCGCCCCTTCGGCGCGGGGGAGGTCTGCGACCGCGAAGTACTCGTTCCACCGGTCGGGCTCCGCCAGCGCCAGGAAGTCCCACGACAGATGCGGAAGGGTGAGATAGCGCTGGAAGGTGAGTACCGGAACCGAGTTCATTGTGGGAGAGGGATTCTGGTACTCCGCGCGATCGATGACGATGCGTGTGATCGTGACGCACTCGCCGGGACGGGGAGGCGCTGTCCGCCGGGCGAAATCCCATGCGGCGCGCGTCGCCGGGTCGGCACGGACATCCTCGGGTGACGCTCGCGAGAGTTCCAGGAGACCGATCACACCACGTATCGATCCGTCGGTGTCGCGCAGCACGAAGAACCCCTCGGGTTGTCGCTCGAGCCAGCGTCGCGCGTGCACCGCGGATTCGTCTCCCTCCGACGTCTGCACGAGTTCGACGATCGCGGAGTGATCGGCCTGCTCCGCACGTTCGGGTTGCGCGCTTCCCCACGACTGCCAATCCACGGGCGACAGCACACCGGGAAGATTGCGGAACACGAACTTCAGGTCCACGATGGCCTGCTGCTTTTCGTGTTCTCCTGCAGAATCGAGACTGCGGCGAATGCCCTTCCACACGCGGTGGAAGGTGTACCGGTAGGCCTCGGGATCCCGCCAGCGCAGATCGGCGTCGAGGACGTCGCGTGCCAGATCGTGGGGAAACAATCCCTCCGGACCCGCTTCGACGAACGACAGCTCACGTAGCCATTCGAACTCGGCGTGTGCATCGGTGAGCTCGAGGGTGTCGCGCAGCAGGGCTTCGCTGGTCACCCGGGCGAGCGCACACACTTCCAGGGCGTGGCGATGCTCGATCCCCGGCTCGGTGTCGAGAAACCGTCGGAGCAACATCCCGACGAGATCCGGTGGCCACGGCGCACGTACGTCGCCTCCTCGGACGAAGACGTCCGTGAGCAGACCGAGCCCGAGCGGATGCCCGTGCGTTGCCTCGATGATCTCGTCGTGCAGTTCCTCGGGAACCCGCACAGCGGTGAGGTAGGCAGCGCTCGTAGCGGGGTCGAAATTCCTCAGAGACACGATCCGGAGCAGATCACCCCAACCCGGATCGGTGCGCCATCCTGCGGAGGGCGGTGACCTGTCGGCGATCACCGTCAGCGTCGTCGCAGGAAGACCGGGAAGAAAGTCGGTTCGGATCCAGTCGTCGAGCACACGTAGCCGCTCGTACGAGTCCAGGAGAAGCACCCTCGGCCGGTCGCCGATGAGGCGATCGACCGACGCGAGGACCGAACCGGGCGACGCATCCGTGTTGCGCCCGTCGATCACCGTCACCACGCGACGGCTCTGTTCCGCAAGATCGGAGATCGCGCCGAGCAGACAGGTCTTGCCGATGCCTCCGGGACCGTACAGGTACAGCACGGCGATCGAGGGTTCGGGGGAGTCCAGTGCGGAGCGAACGAGCTCGAGCTCGGCATCGCGACCGACGAACACGCGTCGCGCCCGTGCGGCGAGACGATCGCTGAGAGGCCGTGAGGACCGCGAGGCGCTCCCCATGCCACCCGATGCTACGCCCGGGGGACCTAGTGGTCGGGCAGTCCGACGAGTCGTGCGCTCTCGCGCCACAACCGCTCGGCGTGTTCGTCGTTGCGAGCGAGCACCGACGGTTCCGCCCACGACGGTTCGCCGCGGCGCAGTGCGAGATAACCCCGGCCGTCCGGAACGTCGATGTCACCGAGAACGAGGTCTGCGAGCGTGTTCCCGGCTTCGGTCTGCGTGTTGAAGGTGTCCTGCACGATGCGGAGGAACATGCCCGCTCGTGTCCCGAGGACGCGCCACGCCAGTCGCATCGGAGTGGGGAGTGCTCGTGCCAGTCCGGTTCCGAAGACCTGGCCGGGATCGAAGGCGACCGCGTCGATCCGTCGGGCCCGAACCGAGTCGTCCTTCGACAGCATCCGCATCGTGAGGACGGTGCACAGCTTCGAGGCGGTGTAGGCGTGCTGTCCCGCCTTGCGGGGATGCGAATCCAGGTCGGGATCCCGTTCGGGGTGGGCGAGCGACCCGGCATCGGCATGTCGTGGCGGTACCATTCCCGCACCGGTCGCGGGGTCGTGCGTGCCGCTGGTGGTCGCCACCACCACGGCCCGGTCCGCCAGAGCCGGAAGCAACAGTCGCAGCAGCAGGTAGTGGGCGAGATGGTTGACGGCGAAGGTCGTCTCGAATCCGTCGACGGTCCGCGCGGCGACGTCGCTCCGGATCATCCCGGCATTCAGCACGAGTGCGTCGATCCGATCGCTGCGCTCGAGAACCGCCGTCGCGAACGCGCGAACGGAGTCCAGGGAGGACAGATCGAGCGGGAGTACCTCCCCGGTGGATGCGGCGTGCCGGGCGCCGTGGACGAGGAGCATCCCGTCCGCACCCGAGATCCGTTCGGCGGCGATCGCCCCGAAACCCGACGTTCCTCCGGTCATGACCGTCGCGGACATGCTTTCCCCCTACGAGCGCGGGAGCCTGCGGCCCGACCTGCGAGTGCACACGGCGATGAGAATCCGGGCCGGACAGGGTCTGCCTTCGTGACAGTGGAACACATTCGACGACACGAGGAGTCACGATGCCCAGGATCACCCCGTGGCTGTGGTTCGACATGAACGCCGAGGAGGCCGCGAACTTCTACATCGGCATCTTTCCCAACTCCAAGATCGGTGAGATCACCCATTACACCGAGGAGTCCACCGGAGGCGACGTCCCGGTTCCACCGGGGACCCCGATGACGGTCGAGTTCTTCCTCGACGGCCAGGTCTTCTACGGACTCAACGGAGGACCGCAGTTCCGGTTCTCCGAAGCGGTGTCCTTCCAGATCGACTGCGCCGACCAGGAGGAGGCCGACCACTACTGGTACGCGCTGACCGCCGACGGCGGCGAGGAATCCGCGTGCGGATGGTTGAAGGACAAGTACGGCCTGTCGTGGCAGGTGGTACCGAAACGGCTGAACGAACTGCTCGCCGACCCCGATCCGGAGGTCGCGAAGCGCGTGACCGCCGCGATGATGAAGATGCGCCGGATCGACGTGTCGGCGCTCGAGGCCGCCGCGCGCGGCTGATCGGCGCCCGAGCGCTGCGGTACGTTTCGGTGCATGACCACTCGCACCCAGCGGCTCGACGACCTGCCGTTCACCGGCAGACATCGCCGCCTGCTGACCGGCTCCGGCGTGGGCTGGGCCCTCGACGCCATGGACGTCGGGTTGATCTCGTTCGTCATGGCGGCCCTGGCGGTGCAGTGGGATCTGTCGTCGACGCAGCTCTCGTGGATCGGATCCATCGGCTTCGTCGGCATGGCGATCGGTGCGTCCCTCGGTGGTCTGCTCGCCGACCGCATCGGACGCCGGCAGGTCTTCGCCGCGACGCTGCTCGTCTACGGTCTCGCGACCGGTGCGGCGGCGCTGTCGACGTCGGTGGCGATGCTCATCGCCCTGCGGTTCGTCGTCGGACTCGGACTCGGTGCCGAACTGCCGGTCGCGTCGACGCTGGTCAGTGAATTCGCGCCCCGCAAGGTGCGAGGACGCGTGGTCGTCGCCCTCGAGGCGTTCTGGGCGGTCGGCTGGCTGCTGGCCGCTCTCATCGGCTATTTCGTCGTTCCCACCAGCGACAACGGATGGCGGTGGGCGCTCGCCGTCGGGCTCGTCCCGGCCGCCTACGCCCTCGTCGTGCGGTTCGGCCTACCCGAATCGGTGCGTTATCTCGAGAGTCGCGGTCGGCACGCGGAAGCCGAGGAGATCGTGCGCGACTACGAGCGCTCGGCGGGGGTCACCTCCGTTCCGGAGGACAGCGACGATACGGACGACAGCGAACAGTCCGTCGCAGAAGTCGAGCGTCCACCCCGCGGATCGGTGTGGGCGCCGAGCCTGCGCCGCCGCACCGCGGCGCTGTGGATCGTGTGGTTCGGGATCAACTTCTCGTACTACGGCGCGTTCATCTGGCTGCCGAGCCTGCTCGTCGCGCAGGGCTTCGACCTGGTCACCTCGTTCGGCTACACGTTGCTCATCACGCTCGCCCAGCTACCGGGCTACGGCGTCGCGGCGTGGCTGATCGAGGTGTGGGGACGCCGCCTGACGCTGGGGGTCTTCCTCGCCGGGTCGGCAGTCTCGGCAGGGTTGTTCGGGCTCGCCGAGACTCCGGGAACGATCGTCGCGGCGGGCATGGCGCTGTCGTTCTTCAACCTCGGAGCCTGGGGTGCGCTGTACGCGATCGGACCCGAGCTGTATCCCACGCCGGTGCGGGGCGCCGGCACCGGTTCGGCAGCGGCCTTCGGGCGGCTCGCGTCGATCATCGCGCCGCTGCTGGTGCCGGTGCTGCTGGGCGCCGGCGGCAACGGTCTCGTCTTCGGTGCGTTCGCGGCATCGTTCGTCGTCGCCGCGCTCGCGGCGTTCACGCTGCCCGAGCGGGCCGGGACGGTTCTCGACGAGAGGTGACGTCGGGAACCGCCCCGGCCGGTGCTCAGAGACGCTCGCGCAGTTCGACCTTGCGGATCTTGCCCGAGGCGGTCTTCGGCAGGGCGCCGAAGACGATGCTGTCGGGAACCTTGAAACCGGCGAGCTGCGAACGCACGTGCGCGCGCAGTTCCGCCTCGTCGGCGCTCGCGCCGCTGCGCAGTGCCACGTAGGCGACGGGACGTTCGCCCCACTTCTCGCTCGGCGCCGCGACGACGGCGGCCTCGAGAACGGCCGGGTGGCTGATGAGGGCCGCCTCGACCTCGACGGACGAGATGTTCTCGCCACCGGAGATGATGACGTCCTTCGCGCGGTCGCGGATCTCGATGTAGCCGTCCGGATGCATGACGCCGATGTCGCCGGTGCGGAACCAGCCGTCCGGCACGGCGCGGGCGGTCGCGTCCGGGTTGTTGTAGTAACCGAGCATCACATTGTTGCCGCGCAGCGCGATCTCACCGGTCGTCTCGCCGTCGGCGGGAACGTCGGAGCCCATCGGGTCGACGATGCGGAGTTCACCGGCCACGACGTTGCCCACGCCCTGCCGGGAGCGCAGCCGTGCCTTCTCGTCCTCGGGGAGGACGTCCCATTCCGAACGCCACTCGCAGATCGCCGCCGGGCCGTACGTCTCGGTGAGCCCGTACAGGTGGGTGATGTCGAGTCCGAGCGCGGTGCAGCGCTCGATGAGGGCGGGCGCCGGCGGTGCGCCACCGATCGCCGCGACGACACGGTGGTCGATGCCGCCCGCATTCGGGGCGTCGACCAGCGACGCGAGAACGGTCGGCGCACCGCACAGGTGCGTGACGTTCTCGGTGCGCACGAGATCCCAGATCCGCTCGGGGTCGACCTTGGGCAGGCACACGTGCGTGCCACCGGCTGCGGTGACGGCCCAGGTGAACGTCCAGCCGTTGCAGTGGAACATCGGCAGCGTCCACAGGTAGGTGGATCCGCTGTCGAGCCCGAAGTGCGCGACCATCGCCAGGGCCTGCAGGTAGGCGCCGCGCGCGTGGTACATCACGCCCTTCGGATCACCCGTCGTGCCGGACGTGTAGTTCAGGGCGATCATGGTGCGCTCGTCGGCGAGCGGCACGTACCGGTGGCGGGCGGCGGCGAGCTTGTCCTCGTAGTCGTCGCCGACGACCGTGATCGACGGCAGATCGGCCGTCGCCTCGCGTGCCAGATCGGCCAGCGACTCCTCGACGAGCAGGACCCGGCTGCCGGAGTGCTCGAGAATGAACCGCAGCTCCGGCGCGGTGAGGCGCGTGTTGAGCGAGACGAGCACGGCGCCCGCGTAGAGCACGCCGTAGTGCGCCTCGAGCATCAGCGAGGTGTTCGGCGCGAGTACTGCGACACGGTCGCCGGGTTCGACGCCGAGAGCGTGCAGCATGCCAGACTGTCGCAGGCACCGATCGCGCAATTCGGCGTAGGTGCGACGGACATCGCCGTCCACCATCGCGAGGTCGTCACGGAAGACCCGGGCGGAACGGTCGAGAAATGCCGTGGGCGTGAGTGTTTCGAAACTGAATTGCTCGGTCACGTCTGTCGGTGCTCCTTCGGATTACGTCGCGCGCGCACTCCCCATCGCGAACGATGATGCGCACACCTCCCCGTGTGCTGTGAGGGCATTGCTCATTCTTCCAAGAGCCGTTACCGATCTTGAACAGGGTCCATCCCTTCTCCGTACCGGCTGAACGCTCCGTCTGCCGTTGACCGGACCCGGAATCCGGCGTTCACTGAGAGACACCGTGCCCGTCCACGAGAGAAGGCGAGCGGTATGAGTGCTCGGCAGAACGAAGCCCGCCGAACCTCCCGTCCGGTGCGGCGGCCGACCGCGACGCATGCGAGGACCGCGGGGACGGAGACCCCAGCCGAGCCTGCGCGGACGCGCAGCCGTCGACCGCGCGAGCCCGAGCCCACCGAGCGGCGTCGCACCCGCGAACCCGAGACCACCCCCCAGCGGCGCACCCGCGAGCCCGAACCCGCTGCACGGCGTCGGGACCGCGACCCCGGGACCGGCTCGCGGCGCACCTCGACCCGAACCTCATCCCGATCGACCACTCGGACATCGACCCGTTCGGCCACCACGCCCCGCTCTCGTGCGAAGCCGGCGCCTCCGAAGGAGAGACGACCGCGTCCGCCGGCGAACGACGCCCGGGCAGGGAAACCGACCCGCCCCGCACGTGAGCGGCCACGAACCGAGCAGGCACAGTCGGAACCCACATCGCTCCTCGAGAGGCTGAAGGATGCGCTGCGGACCGGTGTCCGTACCGCGCTCGGCGGGTTCCGGGGACTCGGGGCGGGACTGACCCGGAAGATCCGCGGATGGGTGGACTCGCTCCTCGGCGAGGTCACCAGCGGCGGCGTGGGACTGCAGGCGGTCCTCGCCGGCATCCGGGCCGCGCTGGAAGGCCGCAATCCGGCCCTCGCCGCACTGGGCGGGCTGATCTCCGGACTCAGCACCAAGGCGAAGATCGGACTGGCCGTCCTGATCGTGCTGGTGCTGCTGCTCGGACCGGTCCTGCTCGTGATCCTGTTGCTGGCCGTCCTCGTCGCGGCGGTGATCAGCGCCGTCCGATCCGCAGGGGACTGATCTGCCGGAACGACCGGTCCGTCTGCCGTGAGCAGACGAACCGCCGGTTCGCGCCCGTCCGGGGTCAGGCTGGCTGCATGACGACCACCGAACCACTCTCGTACCGGGACCAACTGGCCGACAGACTCTTCCGTCAGCGCATCCTGCGACTGACCGGGGAGGTGGACGACGAGATGGCCGAGCGCGTGTGCTCGGAACTCGTCCTGCTCGCCTCCGCCGACGACCGGCGCGACATCGTCCTACACATCAACTCACCGGGCGGATCGGTCTTCGCCGGCCTCGCCATCTACGACACGATGCAACTCGTTCCCAACGACATCGTCACCGTGGCAGCGGGATTCGCCGCCAGCATGGGGCAGGTCCTGCTCGCGGCGGGCACGAAGGGCAAACGCGCGAGCCTCGCCCACAGCCGGATCATGATGCACCAACCCTCGGCCGGATTCTCGGGGACGGCCGTCGACATCGCGATCCAGGCCGAGAATCTCGAATACATGAAACTGCAGTCGCAGCAGATCCTCTCGGACGCCACCGGACATTCGCTCGAGGAGATCGAACGCGACAGCGACCGCGACCGGTGGTTCACCGCCGAACAGGCACGCGAGTACGGCATCGTCGACACCGTCGTCGGCTCGCTCGCCGAACTGGCGCCGTTCGCCTCGGGACGGCAGATGGGACTGGGACGATGAGCACCTACACGATCCCCAACGTCATCGAACGCACACCGGCGGGGGAGCGGTCGTTCGACGTCTTCAGCCGGTTGCTCAACGAACGCATCGTCTTCCTCGGTACCGAGATCGACGACGGGGTCGCCAACGTCATCATGGCGCAGATGTTGCATCTCGAGGCCGAATCCCCCGATCGGGAGATCGGCCTCTACATCAACTCACCCGGCGGATCGTCCACCGCGATGCTCGCGATCTACGACACCATGCAGTTCCTGCGCCCGAAGGTCGCGACCTACTGCATGGGACAGGCCGCGTCGGCGGCCGCCGTGCTGCTCGCGGCCGGAGCGCGCGGCCGTCGGCACGTGCTCGCTCATTCGCGGGTGCTGCTGCACCAGCCGTCGGCGCAGGGGCAGGGCACCATCTCCGATCTGGCCCTGCAGGCAGCGGAGGTGATGAGGGTGCGGGCCCAGACCGAGGAGATCCTGGCCGCGCACACCGGACGAGATATCGACCAACTGCGCCGCGACACCGACCGGGACCGAATCTTCTCACCGGCGGAGGCGGTCGCCTACGGCCTGGCCGATCACGTCATCGTCGACCGGGACGGATGACCCGTCACGTGGTCACACTGTGACGTAGTTGCACCGTCACGCGGCGCACAACTCGACGCCGGCGTGACCCGTGGTCCGGAGTGTGCGGTGCGCGGTCATCCGGCGGATCCCGCGCGCGAGCAGTTGCTCCATCGGAAGATCCAGCGCATCGCACACGGACCGCAGCACCTCGGAGGATGCCTCCTTGCGCCCACGTTCGACCTCCGACAGGTACTGCTTCGACATCCCGACCGTGCGGGCGACGTCCTCGAGGCTGCGGTCCTGATCGCGACGCTCGTCGCGCAGGATCTCACCGTAGATCTGACGGAGCAGACGGGGTTCGGTGCCGTCGGCTCCCCGCACGGGAGTCCGTGCAGCCCGTGCCGCCCTCGCGGCGGTCGCCCGTGCCGCCTTCGCGGCGGTGGCGAAATCGATCACACGACCCTGCTCCGGCTCCATGCCGACCATTGTGCCGTCGATCCGGCGGCATCGGACCGGGTTCAGCCGAGGACGAACACCGCTCCGGCAGATGTGTAACGGGCCCGTAACCGCAGTTAACCGAACACATGACCTGGCGCCGATAACGTCGGCGCACCACGACGTATACAGCCGTGGATACAGGACAGGAGTTCGGGTGCCGACAGGATTGCACAGGCTTGCGGCTGCGCTCGACGCGCAGCTCGCGGACACCGACGCGGCATACGCCGCGACCTATCCCGGGACCGACGGTGCCCGCCAACCGGTGCACACCGTCTACGTCCCGGCCGACCGCTACGACGCCGGGATCGTGGCGCGGTGGGGGGCCGACGCGCTCGACGTCCTCGACACCCACATCGACGGTCCCGCGGACCTCGCCGCGGTCACCGGCATCGAACCCGAACTCGCCGAAGCCGTCCTCCCGCTCGTGGAGGCCAAACTGCGCACCGAACCGATCGAGGATCTGCGCATCGACTTCGAGGACGGGTTCACCCGCCCGGGCATTCCCGAGCACGAACGCGACGCCGACGAGGACGCCCACATCGCCCGCGCCGCCGCCGCGCTGGCGACCGATCCCACCGCGACACCCTTCGTCGGCATCCGGTTCAAGTCCTTCGAGGCCGCCACCCGGCGCCGCGGTCTCCGCACGCTCGACACCTTCGTCGCCGAGCTGACCGGAAAGTGCGCTCTCCCGGACGGATTCGTCGTCACACTGCCCAAGGTCACCGCGCCCGAGCAGGTCGCCGCCATGGTGACGGTCTGCGAACATCTCGAAGCCACCCACTCGCTCGCCGCGTCCCTGCGGTTCGAGATCCAGATCGAGACGCCGCAGGCGATCTGCGGCCCCGACGGCACCGCTGCCGTCGCCACCATGATCCGAGCGGCCCACGGGCGCTGTTCGGGGTTGCACTACGGCACCTACGACTACTCGGCCGCGTGCGACATCGCCGCCGAGTACCAAGCGATGGACCACCCCGTCGCCGACCACGCCAAGGCCACGATGCAGGTCGCGGCAGCGGGTACCGGGGTGCGGTTGTCCGATGGGTCCACCAATCGCCTTCCCGTCGGCACCCGCGACGAGATCCGCGCGGCATGGGGACTGCACGCCCGCCTGATCGACCGGTCGCTGCGCCGCGGCTTCTACCAGGGCTGGGACCTGCATCCGGCGCAGTTGCCCACCCGCTACGCCGCGACCTTCGCGTTCTACCGCCGGTCGCTGTCCACCGCCGCGGGACGCGTCGCGGCCTACATCGACCCGGCCCTGTCGTCGGGGTATCTCGACGAACCCGCCACCGCCCGTGCTCTCGCCGCCTTCCTCCTGCGGGGAACGAGCTGCGGAGCTCTCACCGAGAAGGAAGTATGCGATCGCACCGGCACGAATCTCGACCACCTGGCCCGGCTCGCGGGTCGACCGACGGCGGTGACGCGATGACCACCGTGATCCGCGCGCGACGCGCTGTGGTGGGGGACGAGGAACGCAGCTGCGCCGTCCACGTGCGCGACGGCCGCATCGTCGCGATCGAGGAATACGACGGTGCCGCTCCGACCGGTGCGCGGGAGACCGTCCTCGCCGACGACGAGGTGCTGCTCCCCGGCCTGGTGGACACGCACGTCCACGTCAACGAACCCGGCCGCACCGAATGGGAGGGCTTCGCGACGGCCACGCGTGCTGCCGCGGCCGGGGGAGTGACGACGATCGTCGACATGCCCCTCAACTCCATCCCGTCCACCGTCGACGTGGCGGCCCTCGAGGTGAAGCAGAAGGTCGCGGACGGGCAGGTCACCGTCGACGTCGGATTCTGGGGCGGTGCGATTCCCGGTAACCTCGCCGATCTCGAACCGCTCTGGGACGCAGGGGTGTACGGATTCAAGTGCTTCCTCGCGTATTCGGGTCTCGACGAGTACCCGCCGCTGGACCGCGAGCAGATGATCGAGGCGATGCGCGTGATCGCCGGCTTCGGCGGCCTGCTCATCGTGCATGCCGAGGACGGACCGACCCTCGACGCGCAGGACCCACCGGCCGGACCGCGCTACGACGACTTCCTGTACTCGCGACCACCGGTCGCCGAGTCCCGTGCCGTGGCCCAGGTGATCGACGGCGCGCGGCAGACCGGGTGCCGCGTGCACATCCTGCATCTGTCGGATGCGGGAAGCCTTCCGCTCGTGGCCGCGGCGAAGGCCGAGGGCCTGCCCGTCACCGCGGAGACCTGCCCGCACTATCTGTCGCTGTTCAGCGAGGAGATCCTCGACGGCTCCACACATTTCAAGTGCTGCCCGCCGATCCGTGAGGCCCGCAACCGGGAAGCGCTGTGGCGCGGCCTGGCCGACGGCACGCTCGACTGCATCGTCTCCGATCACTCGCCGTGCCTGCCGGAGCTGAAGAAGTTCGTCACCGGCGACTTCGGCGAGGCCTGGGGCGGAATCTCGTCGCTGCAACTCGGACTGCCCATCGTGTGGTCGGAGGCCCGCAAGCGCGGGCACACCCTCGTCGACGTGGTGCGCTGGATGGCCGGCCGCACCGCCGACCTCGTGGGACTGGCCGACCGCGGTGCCATCGCCGTGGGCAACAGTGCCGACCTGTGTGTCTTCGCGCCCGACGACGCCTTCGTCGTCTTCCCGGAGCGGCTGCACCACCGCAACGCCGTGACGCCCTACGCCGAACGCGCGCTGGCCGGGGTCGTGCGGCAGACCTGGCTCGCCGGTGAACCGCTCACCGTCACCCTCGACGCCACCGACCCCGCACCGCGTGGTGCGCTGCTCTCCCGAAAGGAAAACCGTTGACCGAAGCAGATTTCCTGCAACTACCCGATCTCGCCGCGCGATCGCTGGGCGGGGCCGTCGTGTTCGCGAACGACGAGTTCTTCGCGAGTCGCGAGAACCTGATCTCGCCGGGTGCACCCGATTTCGATCCGTCCGAGTTCGGGCACAAGGGAAAGGTCTACGACGGGTGGGAGACCCGGCGTCGCCGCGAAGCCGGGCACGACTTCGCGGTGGTCCGGCTCGGCGTTCCCGGCGTCGTCGAGGGCGTCGTGATCGACACCGCCTGGTTCACCGGTAACTACCCGCCCTTCGCATCCGTCGACGGGGTGAACCTCGACGGATACCCGACCGATCAGGAGTTGCTGGACGCGCCGTGGGAACCGGTCCTCGATCGCGTGGCCCTGAAGGGCGACACCGCGAACGCCTTCGCGGTGGACGACGACCGGCGCTGGACACACCTGCGCCTGAACATCTTTCCCGACGGCGGTGTAGCCCGATTCCGCGTGCACGGACATGCCCGTCCGGACCCGGCCTTTCTCACGGGCACGATCGATCTCGCAGCCCTCGAGAACGGTGGCGACGTCGTCGCCTGCTCGAACCGTTTCTATTCGTCGCCGCGCAACATCATCGGCCTCGGCCGCTCGCGGCACATGGGGGAGGGCTGGGAGAACGCGCGTCGCCGCGACGACGGCAACGACTACGTCGTGATCCGCCTCGCGGGGCAGGGCTGCGTCGACCACGTCGAGATCGACACCTCCTATTTCGTCGGCAACGCACCGGGAGCGGCACGCCTGAGCGGAATTCCCAGCGGGAACGCGATGTCCGACGAATCGTCCTGGGTCGAACTCGTGCCGCGCACCGCGCTGCTCCCGGACTGCCGGCACCGTTTCCGCGTCGATTCGCCGATGCCGGTGGAATTCGTGCGGCTCGACGTCTATCCGGACGGCGGCATCGCCCGCCTGCGCGTGAACGGACGACTGACCTAACTCCGACGCGGGTGCGGTGAGCGGTTCCTTACCCGCACGAAACACGATGACTCGAGCCCGAAAACTTCGGCCCCCAAGCTGTATCCGGCACCGTATACAGCACTGCATCCGAAATGGGAGCGATCACATGACCTCACCGCACCCCGTCGACGCGCGACTGCCGTTCCTCCGGCAGTTCGCGTTCGGCCTCCAGCATGTCCTGATCATGTACACCGGATGCATCACCGTCCCGTTGGTCTTCGGCGCGGCCGTCGGACTCGACCGCGACACCATCGCGATGCTCATCAGCGCCGACCTGCTGATCGCCGGTCTGATCACCATCGTCCAGAGTCTCGGTGTCGGCAAACTCGTCGGCGTCCGCCTGCCCATCGTCTGCGGTGCGACCTTCGCCGGCCTGACGCCGATGATCCTCATCGCGAAGGAATACGGCCTGCAGGCCGTCTACGGATCCATGCTGATCGGCGGCATCGTCGGTCTCGCCCTGGCCTGGCCCTTCGCCAGGATCATCCGCTTCTTCCCGCCGCTCGTCACCGGTGCCGTGCTCACCGTCGTCGGGATCTCGCTCATCGGCGTGGCGGGCGGGCTGATCGTCGGCACCGACCCGTCGTCGCCCACCTTCGCCTCGCCCACCAACATCGCCCTGGCCGTGCTGGTGATCGTCGTCGCCGTTGCCTTCCTCTGCCTCGGGCGCGGCATCTGGGCACAGCTCGGGGTGTTGATCGCCCTCGCCGTCGGCACCGTCGTCGCGGTTCCGCTCGGCCTGATCGACCTCGGCGGCGTGGCCGGCTCGGCGTGGGTGGGTCTGCCCGCGCCCTTCCACTTCGGCGCACCGGAATTCCCGATCACCGCGGTCGTCGCCATGAGCATCGTCATGGCCGTGGTCTTCGCCGAATCCACCGCGAGCATGCTCGCCGTCGCCGAGATCACCGGCAAGCGCGTCAGTAAGGGCGACATCGCCCGCGGACTCGCCGGCGACGGAGCGTCCGCTGTGCTCGCCGGTGTCTTCAACGCCTTCGTCGACACCGTCTTCACCCAGAACGTCGGTGCGGTGGCCACCACCCGGGTCTACAGCCGCTACGTCACCGCCACGTCGGGTGCGATCCTTGTCGTCCTCGGTGCCCTGCCGAAGGTGAGCTCGGTGGTCGCGGCGCTGCCGAAGCCCGTGGTCGGCGGTGTCGGCCTGATCCTGTTCGCCACCGTCGCCCTGGTGGGCATCAACACGCTGCGCTCGGTGGACCTGTCCGACCGCATCAACTCCACGATCGCCGCCGTCGCGGTGGGTGTGGGTCTGCTCCCCGAACTCGCCGAGGGCATGTTCGAGCGCTTCCCGTCCGCCGCGCAGATCCTGCTCGGCAGCGGCATCACGCTCGCCGCGATCGCGGCGTTCTCGTTGAACCTGCTGTTCAACCACACTCGTCTCGGGACACTGGCTCGCGCGTCCCGGTCCGGCACACCGGCCCCCGTCACCTCGGCCGGCACCCCCTCTCCCCACGGAGTTGCCCATGAACCAGTCGCCGTCTGACGCCTTCGTCGTTCCCGCCGTCGATATCGGCCCGTACGTCCGGGCCGGCGACGAGGCCGAACGCTCTCGTGTCGCCCGTGAGATCGACGAAGCCTGCAGCCGTGTGGGATTCGTCCAGATCCTCGGACACGGCATCCCCGATCCGGTGGTCGACGGCCTCGCCGGCGCCCTCGACGACTTCTTCGGTCTGCCGATGGACGACAAGCAGCAGTACCGGGTGGTCGGCGCGAACCGCGGATACAGCCCGCCGAAGAGCGAGTCGCTGAGCCTGAGCCTCGGCGTCGAATCCGCCAGCCGTATGAACGATTTCTTCGAGGCATACAACGTCGGCGTGGAGGCCCGGTCGTTCCCCCACCTGGACCTGTCGGAGGACGACTACGGACTCAACGTCTGGCCCGACGTCCCCGGCTTCGAGGACCGCGTGCAGACCTACTTCACCGAGGCCTCGCGGGTCGCGCGGACCCTCACCCGGATCTTCGCCGACGCGCTCGGGCAGGCCCCCGACTACTTCGAGCGGCTCACCGACCACTCGATCGACGTGCTGCGCATGAACAACTACGCGCTGCCCGAAGGCACTGTCGACCTCGACGGCGACCTCACCGGCATGGGCGAGCACACCGACTTCGGGATCGTCACCGTGCTGTGGGCCGACCGGGTCGCAGGGCTGCAGGTGCTCGGCACCGACGGCATCTGGCACGACGTCGAACCGCTGCCCGGCGCCCTGCTGGTCAATCTCGGTGATCTCACCGCCCGCATCACCGACGACCGGTGGATGTCGACGCTGCACCGCGTCAAGCCGCCGATCGTCGACGGCAGGATCCGGCGCCGTCGTTCGGTGGCGTTCTTCCACGACGGCAACGTCGACGCGGTGGTCTCCACGCTGCCCGAGTATGCGGGCCCGGAGCCCTACGAACCCATCCTGATCCGCGATCACATCAAGGCGAAGCTCGCCGGGTCGCGGCACGGCAAGGCCAACACCGCTGCCGTGCGGGAAGCCGCCCGTGTGCTGGCGGCGACGGGGGAGAACCGCGCGTGAGTCATGTCGTGCTCGTGCACGGCGCATGGGCCGGAAGCTGGGTGTGGGACACGCTGCTCGAACCGCTCCGCCGGGCCGGGCACGTCCCGCACCCGCTGGCGCTGCCCGGTGTCGGATCGTGGGGCGCCGACGACGTGACGCTCGACGACGTCGCCGCGGTCGTGGCCGATCGGGTGACCGGGCTCGACGGTCCGGTGATCCTCGTCGGCCATTCCGGTGGCGGCATCGTCGTCACGCAGGTCGCGGAGATGCTACCCGAGCGCGTCGCCGGGGTCGCTTACGTGGCGGGGATGATGCTCCCGTCCGGGGTCGACTTCGGGATGCTCTGCGACGGGCTCGGTCTCGAAGCGCCGGTGGGTATCTCACGCTGGCTCGAACCCACCGAGGACGGTCGCGGCACGATCGTGCCACCCGAGGCCGGCGCGGCGGTGTTCTTCCACGAGGCGGACGCGGCCGACGCGATCGGTGCCGCACGCCGACTCGTGCCGCAACTCGAAACCGCCCGGCTCATGGCGCCCACCTGGACACCGGAACGGTTCGGCGGCCTGCCGCGCCTGTACCTCGAAGCGACACTGGACCGTTCGGTTCCGATCGTCACCCAGCGGGAGATGCAACGCCTCACCCCGGGTGCGCAGGTCGTGTCGCTCGAGTCCGACCACGCACCCCAGCTGTCCGCCCGCGACGACCTCGCGGCGGCACTGGTGGAGTGGTGCGACTCCCTCAGGTAGACGGGCCGAGCAGGCGATCGACGATCGATCGCGCGGTCGGGATCGCGCTGTCGTCGCCCATGCGGGCTCCGGTGTTGGCTGCGGCGACGAGCGCGTCGAGTTCGAACGCGAGGGCGTGGGCATCGTGCCCGTCGAGATACCCGTCTGCCTGCGCCCTCGCGATCTCCGTCTCGAGGAGAGCGAACCACTCGGTGCGCTCGTCGCGCAGTGCGTCGTGGACCGGGCCGACTCGGCTGTCGAACTCGGTCGCGGTGGCGACGCGGAAGCATCCGCCGGGCAGGACAGGCCTGTCGATGTAGTCGAACCAGTGGTCGACGAGCGTCCGCAGACGCGGCATGCCCTCGGGTGCGGTCAGCGCCGGCCGGACGACATGTTCGACGAACACCTCGCGGGCGGACTGGACGGCGGCGAGCTGCAGATTCTCCTTCGTGCCGAAGAGGGTGGCGACGCCGCTCTTGCTCAGCCCCAGGTCGGCGGCGAGCCTTCCGATGCTCAGCCCGGTGAGGCCTTCGACGGAGGCCACGTCGGTGGCGTGACGCGCGATGGTCGCCCTGGCCCGCGCGCCCTTGAGCAGTCGCTGGTCGGAAATGTTCGGGTCGGTCACCCCACCATGGTGGCACTCGGGTCTTGCAATGTCGAACGTACGGTCGTACGGTCAGTTGTACGCACGACCGTTCGTGTTTTTGTGGGCGGCGTGCGACGATCTCCCTCGATATTCAGGAGGAACCGAGATGAATCGCACGGCCTCACTCAGTGACACTGCTTCACCGAATGGGGAGTTCCGATCGGAACTCGACGACCCGATGGTGCTGACCCCGCAGGCGGCGCGCGAGATGATGACCGGGATGCCGTGGTCCCGCTTCGCGGTGATCGGTGATTCGATCGCGGCGGGGATCGGTGATCCGTGGCCCGGATACGCCGACGTGCCGTGGGCGGACAGGGTGGCATCGACCATGAGATCCGTGCGGCCCGAGGTCGCCTATCTCAACACCGGCGCAGTCGGGGCCACCATCGGTGAAGTCCTGTCCGGGCAGATGGGCGCCGTCCTCGACTTCGGCCCGGATCTGGTGCACGTCAACTGTGGTGGCAACGACCTCTTCCTGCACAACGCGGGAATCGGGTCGGTGGAACGCGACCTCGACGAACTCTGCGCCGCGGTGACGGCCGGCGGGGCACGGCTGTCGATGTTCACGCTGGCGGATGCGTTCACCGGTCCGATGCTGCCGCTGCGGCCCCGATTCGTCGAGTTCGCCGACGTCGTTCGTCGGGTGGCCCGCCGGCACGACGCGATCCTCACCGAGTTCTGGGACCATCCGGCACGGCTGCGGCGGAACTGGCTGAGCGCGGACCGGATCCATCTCACGATGGCCGGACATGCGGTGGTGGCCTCCGAGGTCACCAGATCGTTGGCGCGCTTCGGCGACGGTGCGGCGTGAACTGCGGCGAACGACCGAGACCGACGTCGTGTGCGAAATCCGTCGGGAAATCGCACACGACGCCGGTCTCGTTCGTCCTACCGGGTGGTCTCGGGGTCAGTCGCCACCCTTGTACTCGACCTCGAACTCACCGGCCATGATCTTCTCGCGGTACTCCTCGAACAGTGCCATCGCCTCGGGCGAGATCTTGTCGACGAAGGCCGGATTGATGACGACGTCCAGGCCGCCTTCGGTGATGTCCACCTCGTAGTACTTCGCCGGGTCGACGTTGCCGGCCTCGACGTCGGCGATCATCGCGCGGAGGACCTCGTCGAGATTCCACACGACGGAGGAGACGACGTTCTCGGGGGCCAGCGGGGTCTGATCCATCGTGTAGCCGGCGACGCCGACACCGCGCTGCTTGGCGCCTTCGATGGTGGCCGCGTCGACACCGCACGTGGAGAACTGGTCGGCGCCCTGGTCGACGAGGGCGTTGACGGCCTCGAGGGTCTGGGCCGCTGCGTCGGACCATCCGCCGATGTAGGACGGACGCAACTGGATCTCACCGGGGCCCTTGTAGGTCAGGCGCGCGCCGTCGGCGAACGCCTCGATCTGGGCCTTGCACACCGGGATCTCGAAACCGGCGGTGCCGGCGAGGATGCCGGTCTCCGTCAGGTCGCCGGCGAGGATGCCGGTGAGGAACGAACCCTGGTAGAACGGCTGGCTGTAGTCGGCGAGGTTGGCGGTGATGTCGCCGAAGCCGCCGGGATAGGCGAACAGCACGTCGGGGTAGTCGGCGATGATGCCCTTGATGGGTTCGCCGTAGTTGAACGAGTGGCCGACGATGAGCTGGTTGCCGTCCTCCGCGAGGTCGGTGACGATCTGGGCGATCTGCTCCGAGGTCGCGCCCGAATCCTGTTGCACCACCGTCAGGTCGATGAGACCTTCCGCTTCGAGTTTCTCGGCGCCCTCGACCATGCCCTGGTTCCAGCCGACGTCGTTGACCGGACCCGAGGTGATGATCGCGGCCTTGACGACCCCGTCGGCCGAGCCGCTCCCACCGGAGTCGGAACTCGAACACCCGGTCACGGCGGCTCCGACGACGGCGGCGGCCGCCACAGCGGTACCCAATTTCTTCACGTGGTTCTCCTCGGGGAAGGGAGGGCTCGCGACTACGAGCCCCATGACTGACGGGAAAGCTGACGGAAAGCTATTTCGCGGGGACGAACGGGACGCCGAGCGCCTTCGGGGAATTGCTGCGCGAGAACCACACGGTGGTGGCGATGACCGCGAGCAGCGTCACCGCGTACGGCATGGCCTGGAACAGCTCGTACGGCACCGATGTGGCCTGCCCACCGGATGCGGCCTGCACGCGCAACTGGAAGGCGTCGACGAGACCGAACATGAAGCCACCGGCGATGGCGCCGAGCGGATTCCACCGGGCGAGGATGACGACACCGAGCGCGATCCAGCCGCGACCACCGGTGATGCCGTCCTGGAAGAAGCCCAGGCCGTCGATGACGAGCGCGCCGGCCATACCCGCTGCGGCGCCGGAGATCAGCAGCGTGCTCCACCGGGTACGGGGGACGGAGACGCCCACCGAGTCGGCGGCCTCGGGGCTCTCCCCGGCCGCGCGGATCGACAGGCCGAAAGCGGTGCGGGTGAGCACCCACCACAGGGCGACGACGATCGCGAGCGCGAGGTAGACGAGCGGGGACTGCGAGAACACGACCGGGCCGAGCACCGGCAGGTCGGACAGCACCGGAAGGTCGAGGGGCGTGGTGCCCTGGATGCGCGGCGGTGTGCCGGTCACGCCGAACACCTGCAGGTACAGGAAGGACGCGAGGCCGGTCCCGAGGATCACCACCGAGATGCCCGTGATGATCTGGTCGACGGCCATCGTGATCGTCAGATAGCCGACGATCGCGGCGATCACCAGGCCCGCGGCGGCACCGGTGGCGGCGCCGAGCATCGGTTGCCCGGTGTAGTACACCGTCACGAACGCGATGATCGCGCCGACCATCATCTGTCCCTCGATACCGAGGTTCATCAGCCCCGAGCGCTCGGCGAGGCACGCGCCGGCGGCGGCGAGGATGATCGGCACCGCCAGACGCAGCGCGGCGGTGAACAGCGGGACGAGCGCACCGGCGCCCAGGACGTCGGACCAGTTCATCGGGCACGCTCCACAATTCGGTTGGCGAGCAGCACCGTCAGGATCATCACTGCCTGGACGACGGTGCCGATGGACGCGGGGATCTCCTGGGTGCGCTGCACCGCCTGACTGCCGAGAGTGAGCCCGGAGACCAGCGCCGCGGCGAGGACGATGCCGAACGGATTGCGACGCCCGAGCAGCGCCACCACGATCGCGGTGAACCCGATCCCGGACGAGATCGCCAGGGACAGGCGGAACTCACTGCCCAGCAACATGATCGCTCCGGCGATACCGCCGAGGGCGCCGCTGATCAGAGCGGAGGTGACCACGGTGCGGGCGACGGAGATGCCGTTGGCCTCGGCGACGCTCGGGCTCTCACCGACGATCTGCGACGCGAAGCCGAACCGGGTCGAACGCATGAGCCACCACACCAGCGGCACCGCTGCGATCGCGACGAACACACCGATGTGGATGCGGGTGCCGGGGATCGTCGCGAGCACCGCCCAGTCGGGGATGCGCTCGGACTCGGGGGTGAAACCGTTGGGGTTGGCGAGGGGTTTGCGCACCGCCCACGCCAGTGTGTAGAAGACGAGGTAGTTGAGCATGAGCGACGAGATGATCTCGTTGACCCCGAGCCGCGCCTTCAGCACACCCGCGATGCCGCCGATGCACGCACCTGCGGCCGCGGCGGTGACGGCGACGATCGGGATCGCGATCCAGCTCGTCCCCAGCGGCATGCTCAGCACCACGGCCGTGGCGGTGATCGCGCCGACGTCGTAGTGGCCCTGCGCGCCGATGGTGATGAAGCCCGTGCGGTACGCGATCGCGTAGCCGAGCCCCATGAGCACGAGCGGCGTCATGCCCGTGAGCAGGCGACCGAGCTGCGTGTCGCCACCGAGCGCGGCGTCGAGCATCGTCGCGTAGGCCTGCCCGGGATTGCCGCCCGCGAGGACGATGAGGATCCCACCCGCCGCGAGACCGACGGCGACGGCGAGCAGCGGCACGCCGATGGTGGTCGCGAGGCCCCGGATCCGCGACGCAGTGGGCGGCTCGGGCGGTGTCGTCACCGGTGGACTGAGCGTGGCGGTCATGCTGCGGCCTCCTGGAATCCGCCCATGGCCGAGCCGAGGGCTTCGCGGTCGAACGGGCCTTCGTCGAACTCGGCGACGATCCGTCCGCGGTAGAGCACGACGATCCGGTCGGCGAGGCTGCAGATCTCGTCGAGATCGGACGAGATGAGCAGGATCGCAGCGCCCCGGGAGCGATGGTCGACGAGGGTGTCCCACACGAACTCGGTGGCACCGATGTCGAGACCGCGGGTGGGCTGGGCGACGACGAGGACGTCGGGCTCACCGTCGAGGACCCGACCGAGCACCACGCGCTGCGCGTGCCCACCGGACAGGGTGCCGGCGAGCGTGCGCGGGCTCTGGGCCTTGACCGACAGTGCGGCGATGATGCGCTCGGCGCGTTCACGAACGGCGGCCCGCGACAGGCGTCCCCAGCGACGCGCGAGCGGGGGATCGGTGTAGCTGTCGATCGCGAGATTGGTATCGATTCCCAGCGACTTGATCAGTCCTCGGGTGTAGCGGTCGGCGGGGACGACGCCGACACCGGCCTCGCGCATCGCGCGCGGCGACGAGGCGTCGATCTCCCGTTCGGCGACGACCACCGCGCCGGTGGAGTCGGGGGCGAGCCCGGACAGGACGTCCTCGAGGGCGGACTGACCGTTGCCCTCGACTCCGGCGACGGCGACGAGCTGCCCGGATGCGACCCGCAGGGTCACATCGTGCAACTGGCCGGGGACGGACACGCCGACCAGTTCGAGCATCCGGCTCCCGGCCGGTTCGGTGGCCGCACGACGGATACCGAGTCCGACCTCGCGGCCGACCATGTCGCGGGCGAGTTCGGCGGTGGTGACGCTCTCGGCGCCCTCCCCGCGGATGGGGCGTTCGGCGACGAGTCGCCCTCCTCGCAGCACACCGACCCGGTCGGCGGCCTCGAGGACCTCCTCCAGATGGTGGGTGATGAGCACGATCCCGACGCCTCGCTCGGTGGCGAGTCGGCGAACCTGTGCGAGCAGTGAATGCACCTCGGCCGGCGCCAGATTCGCGGTCGGTTCGTCGAGCAGCAGGTAGCCGGCGCCCAGGTGCAGGGCGCGCAGGATCTCGACGCGCTGTTGCTCGCCGACCGACAGGTTCTCCACGCGTGCGGTGGGGTCGCAGGCGAGGCCGGTGTCCTCCGCGAGGGCGGCGATCTCGGCCTCGGTGCGCCGCAGTCGTTTCCGGCCGACCACTCCGCGGGAGCGGCCGAGCAGGAAGTTCTCGGCGACCGTCATGCTCGGCACGAGCATGAAGTGCTGGTGGACCATGGCGATCCGCTCCCGGCCTCCGTCGGCGAGCGACTTACCATCCACGGCAATGGAACCGGAGTCCGGCGGGAGCAACCCGGTGAGGATGCGCATCAGGGTCGACTTGCCGGCGCCGTTCTCGCCGAGCAGCGCGTACACCTCGCCGGGCCGCACATGCAACGACACGTCGCGCAGGACGGTGTTCTCACCGAAGGACCGGTGGATACCGCGCATCACGACGCCCTCGGCGGGAACCGATTCCGTCGCTCCCGCAGCGGTGGTGATGCTCGCGGGCGAAGTTGCTGTCACCATACGGTGGGACCTTCCGAGTAATCGCTATGTGTTGAGTCGAGACGATCCAGGGTTGTAATTGAGCGGCCGTGTCCGATTCATGACGATTGTGTTTCGGGCGGCGGGAGGGGATGGAATTCGTGATGCCGACGGAGAGCGCAGTGCCGGAACAGGATCGCGTCGCCCGGGTGGGCAGCGTCATCCGCGCCGTTCGCAGACAGGAGGGACTCACCGCGCGGGCGCTGGCCTCGCG
Organism: Rhodococcus sp. S3; assembly: GCF_058211795.1. Lineage (NCBI taxonomy): Bacteria > Bacillati > Actinomycetota > Actinomycetes > Mycobacteriales > Nocardiaceae > Rhodococcus > Rhodococcus sp. S3. The sequence goes on from NZ_CM177074.1 coordinate 1,324,276, forward strand.
CGCCGGGGTCAGCCAGGCGTTCCTCAGTCAGGTCGAACGGGGCCTCAACGCGCCCTCGCTCGCGACGCTGTACAGGATCGCCGACGCGCTCGGACGGTCGCCGTCGGACTTCCTCGATCCGGCGCTTGCCGACGACGTACTGGTGGTGCGCGCCGAGGGACGCCTCGCGCGGGCGGTGATGGGAACCCCTGCGGCACCGGTGACCTGGATGGCCCGCGGCAACGGAGCGATCGCCGAGGTGTACCAGTACGAGATCGGCCCGGACGACGACATCGCCGGCTGGTTCCGTCGCTCGGACGATCTCGTGCTGGTCATGACCGGCGGACGGCTCGAGGTGGAGGTACGCGGACGCCCGGCGGTCGAGCTTGCGGAGGGGGACTGCCTGTTCGCCGCGGCGGGGACCGAGATGCAGTGGCGCCATCGGGGTTCGGTGCCGGCTCGCCTGGTGCTCTGCGTCGGAGCGCGTTCCCAGGATCCGTAACACGGTCCTCACCGCAGCGAGACGGACCCGCAGCATCGCAGGAATTAACTCAGAGCGATCATCGGTCCGTTCCTGCCAGGAGTCACCCATGGAATCCCTGCCTCTCATCGATCTGCATCCGCTGCGCGACGGGAGCGACCCGTATGCCGTCGCCGACGCGCTCGACGCCGCGTGTACCGACCTCGGCTTCTTCGTCGTCACCGGTCACGGACTCGACCCCGACCTCCGTGCGGCGACGATGGAGCAGGCGCGGCGCTTCTTCGCGCTGCCCTTCGAGGAGAAGATGGAGATCGCCATCGCGAAATCCACCTGCCACAGCGGATACGTGCCGTCGAAGACCGAGACACTCGACCCCACCGTCGGAGCCGACGGCAAGGAGGCCTTCGACATCACCACCGACCGTGCGGCCGATCATCCGGAGGTGATCGCGGGCACGCCGCTGCACGGTCCGGCACAGTGGCCGGCCTCGCTGATGCCCGGCTTCAAGAGCGTCGCCGACGAGTACGCGAAGGCATGCCTGGACATCAACGCTCACCTCATGCGCGGTCTCGCACTCGCTCTCGGTCTCGACGCCGACGCCTTCGTGCCGATGTTCACCGACCCGCTCGCGTCGCTCCGTATGCTGCACTACCCACCCGTTCCCGTCGGCGACACCGCACTCGGCATCGCGCCTCACACCGACTACGGCTCGTTGACGCTGCTCGCCCAGGACGACATCGGCGGGCTGCAGGTCGCCGCGCGGGGCGGCGGGTGGATCGACGTCGTGACCCCGCCCGACGCGCTGATCGTCAACCTCGGCGACATGATCGCCCGATGGACCAACCACCGCTACGTCTCCACCCGTCATCGCGTGCTCAATCCCACGCACGGACACCGCTATTCGCTGCCCTATTTCGTCACTCCGGACTACCACGCCGTGATCGAGGCGATCCCGACCTGTGTCGAACCGGGTGCGGAGCCGATCCATCCACCGATCGGGGCCGGCGAGTACCTGCAGTCGCGGTTCGAAGCGACGCACGCGTACCTCGGGGCCCCGACCGACGATCAGATCGACAAGCACACCGTCTTGGTCTCCAAGTAGTTCTCCAGCCCGGCGGCGCCGTTCTCGTAACCCCAGCCGGACTGCTTGTGGCCGCCCTTGACCAGTTCGGGGGAGAAGTAGGAGTGGCAGTTGATCCACACGGTGCCGGCGCGGATCGCGTCGGCCACCCTGTGGGCCCGCGACAGATCCGATGTCCACACGCTCGCCGCGAGACCGTAGTCGGTGTCGTTGGCCCAGGTGATCACTTCGTCGGGATCGTCGAAGGGTGTCACCGTCACGACCGGGCCGAAGATCTCCTCGCGCATCATCGGCAGATCCGGGGCGGCGTCGACCACCACGGTGGGCTCGTAGAAGCTGCCCGTCTCGCCCACCATGCGACCACCCGTCACGACCGTGGCACCCGCGCGGACTCCGTCGTCGACGTAGGACGCCACCGTCTCGCGGTGCCGCAGGCTCACCAGCGGCCCCAGGTCGGTGTCGTCGTCGAGTCCGTGGCCGAGCCGCAGGGTGTCCGCAGCAGCGGCGAGACCGTCGACGACCTGCTCGTAGACGCGCCGTTCGGCGTAGATCCGGGAACCGGCAACGCACACCTGCCCGCAGTTGGCGAAGATACCGCGCGCGAGACCGGGGATCGTCAGCGGCAGATCGGTGTCGCCGAAGACGACCGCCGGGGACTTTCCGCCGAGTTCGAGGGTGAGCCGCGAGAGATTGCGGGCTCCGGCCGAGGCGACGAGCTTCTTCCCGACCTCCGTGGACCCGGTGAACGTCACCTTGTCCACCCCCGAGTGTTCGGCCAGCATGCGCCCGACCTCGCCGCCACCGGTGAGGATGTTGACGACCCCGTCGGGAATTCCGCTCTGCGCGAGCAGTTCCCCGAACCGCAGGGCGGTCAGCGAGGTGTCCTCGGCCGGCTTGAGCACGACGGTGCATCCCGCGGCGAGCGCCGGCGCCAGCTTCATCGCGGCCATGAGCAGCGGTGAGTTCCACGGCACGATCGCAGCCACCACACCGACCGGTTCGCGCACTGTGTGCGCGACGACCTTCCGTCCCGGAGGTGCGTAGGTGATCGAGGGCGTGACGGTGGTCCCCGTGATCTTCGTGGCCCAACCCGCGTAGTAGCGGAACTGCTCGGCTGCGGAGGGGATCTCCGCGAAACGGGAGGTCGCCCAGGCTTTCCCCTGGTCGAGGGTCTCGAGTTCGGCGAGTTCGTCGGCGTGGGCGTCGATGGTCTCGGCGATCCGCCACAGCACGCGAGCGCGGGCCGCGGGGGTGCACGACGCCCACTCGTTCTGCAGGGCGCGGCGCGCGGCGGCGACCGCGGTGTCCACCTCGCCGGCTCCCGCCGACGCGAGCGTCGCGAGCGGCACGCCGGTGGCCGGGTCGATCGTCTCGAAGGGTTCGCCGGAACCGGGGATCCACCGGCCGTCGACGAGCAGCGATTTCGTGCCGTCGCGGAGGAAGTCGGCGCAGTACCGGGGGAGGGCGGAGGTGATCACGTGTCTGCTCCTCGGGGATGGACGGGACGGAACGGCAGGGCGCCCCAACGCAGTCCCTTGGCCTTGAGCCAGCGCCGGTAGGTGACCGACGAGGCGTCGGCGCGGGTGGGGATCTCGTCGCGCGGATCGAGCGGCAGTAGCAGCGGACGCTGGTTCTCGACGATGATGCGGTCCTGCAGGAAGATCACCTGCTCGAACTGCACCAGTTCGGTGTGCGTGGAATCCGGGTCGACGAGGTACATCACCGGTTGTGCGCGGCACAGGGTTTCGTCGATCGGCTGGATGAACAGGGCGATCGCGTCGAGACGGGTGGGATCGGAGGGCGAGACCCGGTAGAGCATCACCTGATACGGATTCGGGACGCGGTAGGTCAGTTGCGCGAACGTGCCTTCGGAGGCCGCGGAGATCTGCGGCTGGAAGAACGTGCAGTCGGTGGCCCACACCTCGTCGGTCTCCCGGCGGATCTCCCACTTGTAGCGTGCGACCTCCGTGGCGGCCTCGCCTCCGAGGATGCCGGTGTGCACGAACGGGAAGTGCGCCATGTCGAGGAAGTTCTCGACCACCCGGCCGGGCGACGACCGCAGCGTGACCCACCCGCACGGCACGTAGCGCCGGTCGGGTTCGTCGGCCTCGTCGATGGGGAAGACGTCCTTGTCGGGGGTGCCGAGCGTGGTCCACACGAACCCGTATCGGCGTTGCACCGGAAGCACGGCGTCGCCGTCGCGCACCGTCGGTTCGCCGTCGGCGTCGACGCTGCACTCGATGTCGGCGCCGAGCAGGCGGGTGCTCACGACGCCCTCGGCGACCTCCTGTTCGGAACAGACCGGATACCACTGGTTCAGCACGACCGGGTCGTCGCAGCGTGTGGTGATGCTGGTCGTCACGACAGTCTCCTCTCGGTTCCGGTGATCAGCGCGGCCGCGCGCTCGGCGAGGGCGATCACGGGGGCGTTCGTGTTGCACGACGGGAGCACCGGGATGACGGAGGCGTCGACGACGCGCAGTCCGTCCACGCCGTGGACACACAGGTCCGGGTCGACGACGGCGTCGGGTCCCACGCCCATCGCGCACGTGCCACCCGTGTGGAAGAAGGTCGCGCAGCTGGAGCGGACGAAGGCCTCGGCGTCGGTGCGGCCGAGACGACGGTCCGGTGCGGCGGGTGCCTCGACCAGTTCCTGTAGCGCGGAGGTCTCGGCGAGGTCGAAGATGCGGTCGAGGCCGGCGACGAGGGCGTCGAGGTCGCGGGGATCGGACAGATAGCGCGGATCGATGATCGGTGCTGTGCCCGGATCCGCGGACCGCAGGCTCAGCTGTCCGACGCTGTAGGAGCGCATGAGACCCGGGGAGATCGCGAAGACGTCGCCGGTGACGTCGTAGCGTGCGGCCACCTCCGGGGTGGCGTGCGCACCCTGGACGACGAAGGCGTGCAGGTCGGGCAGGTCCAGCGACGGGTCCGAGCGCCAGTTCAGGATCGCGCCGCCGCCGTTGTCGCGGACCGGCCCGAGCGGGTTGCGGGCCCGGAAGTTCACACCCATAAGCAGGGGATGGTCCTGAAGGTTGCGTCCGACACCGGGAAGTGCGGTGTGGACAGGGATTCCGTGTTCCTGCAGGTGCGCGGGATCGCCGATCCCGGAGAGCAGCAGCAGGTGCGGGCTCGAGATCGCACCGGCACAGAGCAGGACCTCGGCGTCGGCACGGACCACGGTGTCCGTGCTTCCACTGCCGTACCGCACACCGACGCACCGGTCGCCGTCGAACACCAACCCCGACACCGTGACGTCGGTGCGCACGGTGAGATTGGGCCGGGTCCGCGCCGGATCGAGATAGGCACGAGCCGTGCTGACGCGATGGCCGTCGTCGATCGTGAGGTTCGCCAGGGAGGCGCCTTCGATGTCCGGTCCGTTGCAGTCGTCGAGCACGGCCATGCCGAGTTCGGCTGCGGCGTTCAGCAATCCGGTGGCGATGGGATGCGGGTCGGCGGGCCGGGTGATGCGCACCGGGCCTCCGGCGCCGCGGAAGGCGGTGGCGCCGCCCTCCCAGTCCTCGGCACGGCGGAACCAGGGGAGCAGCGACGCGAAGTTCCAGCCCTTCGCGCCGGCGGTCTCCCACGCGTCGTAGTCCGAGGGGTGCCCGCGATACCAGAGCATCGCGTTGAGGCTGCTCGATCCGCCGAGAACCCGGCCGCGGGGGATGGGCACGGCGCGACCGTCGAGCAACGGGTTGGGCGCGTAGCTGTGCCCCCAGTCGTAGTCGCCGCCGAGCAGTCCCGCCCAGGTCGCCGGCGCGTCGATCGAGGTGAGACCGGCGTGGTCCGGTCCGGCCTCGAGGAGCAGCACGGTGGTGTCGGGATCCTCGGTGAGGCGGGCGGCGAGGACGCACCCCGCCGACCCGCCGCCGACGACGACGTAGTCGAATCCGTCGGTTGTGTTCACTTCAGTTGTGTTCACTGGGACCCATGATGGTGATGCCCTCCGTCGCCTCCACGTGGCGAACGAAGATGTACTTGTCCTCCCGGCCGTCGCTGTGCTTGCGCTTGATGCCCGGCTGCACGACGCTCGAGACCTTCGCGACGAGCACGTACGGCTCGTCGGCGGACAGCCCTGCGACGCAGTGCTTGTCGAACTCTTCGAGGGTCTCCGCGGTGTAGGCCTTCTCGATTCCCGCTCCGCGGGCGATCGCGGCAATGTCGACCTTGCCCTTCGCCGTGTGGGTCGGCGGCCCACCGATGGACTGGTAGCACTCGTTGTCCCACACCACCGTGAACAGGTTGCGGGGCTGCTCGTTGGCGAGGGTTGCGAGGATGCCGAGGTTGAACAGCATGCCGCCGTCGGTGTCGAGCGAGACGATGCGGCGGTGCGGCAGGCCCACCGCGAGACCGAACGCCTGCGGGGTCACGCAGCCGAGCTGCTGCTGGAACAGGCTGGCCTCGCGCATGTGCGGGGCGGCGTTGTACCACTCGTCGACGCTCGCGCCGAGGGAGAGGATGACGAGTTCGTTCTCGAGCCGGGCGGCGAGTGCCTGCATGCACTCGAATCGGGTCATGCGCATGGTGGTCATCGGACGAGTCCTCCTCCGAGGGCGATGGCGGAATGGTGGTAGGCGGAATAGGACCACTCGAACGCGTCGTGGATGGCGCGTTCGATCGCGTCCTCCTCCCGCACGATGCGGTACGGGATGCGCAGGGCATCGAGGATCGGCTCCATCGTGATGCCGTGCGGCACGGCCCACCAGTTGTTCTCGCCGAGCTCGCCGCGGTAGCTCATGAGCATGATCACCGGGATGCCGGCACCGAGGCCCATGCGGGCGAGGGGTTCGACGGACGCACGCAGGCCGGAGTTCTCCATGATGAGCGCGGCACGCTTGCCGGACAGGAAGATTCCGCCGCAGATCGCGGCGCCCTCACCCTCGTTGGTGACCTGGATGGTGCGGATCGTGGGGTGCGCGTCGAGGGCGGGGTAGAGCTCCTTGAACAAGGAGTCGGGCAGGTAGCACACGGTGGTGACGCCGGCCTTCTCCAGGCCGCGGATCACCGCGTCGACGGTGGACTGTTGCATGTGGCGTCCTTTCGGAATGTGGGCGGTCGGAAAGATCAGGGGAAGACGGGGATTCCGGGCATCTCCACGAAGCCGGGAAGTTGCTTGATGCGCCGGATCCAGCTGCGCAGGGCGGGGTAGCGGTCGTGGTCGATTGCGATGTCCCGGCTCAGGGCAGCGGCGGGGAACAGGGCGATGTCGGCGACGGTCGGCCGGTCGGCGGCCACCCATGCGTCGTCCGTCGTGCGGGACGCGAGGAGGTCGTCGAGCGACTGCACCACCGCGCGAGCGGCCGTGGTGTCGACGGGATCCGTCGTGTACAGCGATCGTTCCCGGCAGGAGTAGAACTGTTCGAGCGGTCCGGTCGCGAAGTCGATCCAGTCGTCGGACGGTGCGGCCCATGCGGTTCCGCCGGAGATGTGGACGAGGACGTCGATCGATCCGACGAGGGTCGCCGTTCCGGTCTCGAACACCGGAAGTACGCCGGTGGGGGTCAGCTCGCGGTAGGGCGGTTCGAGGTGGGCGCCACCGGGGAACACGTCGACCGGTTGCACGCGATGCTCGACGCCGAGCAGCGCCAGTGCCAGTCGTACGGAGTAACACCGCGGGTCGAGCGGGAAGTCGTGCAGGACAGGGATGCTCATGAGACCACTACCTCTCGCGCGGACGACACGGAGTCGCGGAGCTCGTGCAGTCGGTGGACGAGGGCGTTCACGGTGTCGGCCGGGACGACGCCGGCGGCGACGACGTGCACGGCCGTGGTGTGCGCGTCGATCGTCTGGATGCCGGCGATCACGTCGGTTCCGTCGATCGTGCCAGTGGCGACGGCACCGGTTCCGTCCAGGCCGAGGAGGGCGAGGGCGGTGTCCCGGTCACCGTCGATCCACACCGATCGCACCGGGGTGATCGCCGTGTCGGGAACGTCGGGTGCGCCGTCGGCATCGGTGGGGGCCACCCACACGAATCCGGCGCTCTCGACGGTCCGATACTGCTGCGGTTTCACGGTTTTCGGCGGTTCCATCCGCGGGTGGGCAGGGACGTGTCTGCACGCGCCGGCGCCGTCGAACTGCCACCCGTGGTAGAGGCAGACGAGGCGGTCCTCGCGGACGAATCCGAAGGACAGGCGCATGCCGCGGTGCGGGCAACGATCGGCCCACGCGTGCACGGCGCCGTCGGTGCCGCGCCACAGCGCGACGGAGTCCCCGTCGACGGTGGTGCCGGTCGCGGTGCCGGGCTCGATGTCGCGGGCGAGAGCGACGGGAGTCCAGACGGTCATGGGGTCGGGTTCCTCTCGGTCGAAGTGAGATCGAGGACGACATTGGTGCCGGGGGCGAGAGCGCAGGCCGTTTCGAGGGCGTCGACGAGGTCGGGGTCGCCCTCGGTGCGCAGCTCGATGCGATGCCGGGTCGCAGTGACGACGGTGGCACGTACCTGCAGCAGGTCGGCGCGGGCGGCGACGAAGTGCGCCATGGCGCCCGGATCGAATCGTCCTACCAGCGTGAGGGTGGACGAGATCGTGCCGCACATGTCAGCAGTGGGTGCGCCGGCCGTGGAAGGGGCTCGGTGTCGGGGAACATCGCATGGAAACCTCCGGGGACGTGGGGTGCTTCGTCTGCGACGGCCCTCGCGCCCGTCACCGGAGAGTCCTCCTCCGGAGGGGAGCTCCGGATCGTTCACCGGCCCTGGGCCGGACGGACATCATCGGTTCGATTCCCGATGTGGTTCAGTACTTTACACAGCGCGATGGGTCGAATCGACCCCGCTGCATCAACTTCGTGTTACGGCTGCGTTGCGTGTCCGGCCGTACAACGAACGAGACCGATGTCGTGTGCGAGATCCGGCCGGAAATCGCACACAACACCGGTCTCGACGGATCGGTCTCACTGCATGAGTCGCCAGATGCGGTCGCGGGACAGGGGCAGCTCGTGCGGCCGCACCCCGATGGCGTTGCGCACGGCGTTCGCCAACGCCGGGGCCACCGGGTTGAACGGGGCCTCGCTCATGGACTTCGCGCCCATGGGGCCGAGTTCGTCGTAGGTGTCGGCGAAGTAGACCTCGGTGCGCGGGACGTCCGCGAACTGCGGAATGTGGTAGTTGCGCAACACATCCGTCGTCACACGACCCGCGTCGTCGGAGATGATCTCCTCGTACAGCGACGCACCGAGCGCCTGCGCAGCGCCGCCTTCGATCTGCCCGCGGCACTGCTCGGGGTTGAGGACGGTGCCGGCATCGGCGGCCTGGACCGAGCGGAGGATCCGCACCTCGCCGGTACGGGTGTCGACGGCGACGCGGAATGCCTGCACGTTGAACGACAGCGACCGCGGCAGACCGCCGTGACGTCCCTCGGCGCGCAACCGGCCACCCGCGACCTGCAGCAGCTCACTGGGAGGGACGAGACGATCGCCGCACCGCACGCCGTCGGCTCGCAGTTCGGCCTGCTCCGGGTCGAGGCCGGTCAGCTCCGCAGCGGCCTTGGTCATCCGGCGTCGCAGTTCGTGGGAGGCTGCCAGCAGGGCCTTCGACGCGACGACCGTGCCCGACGACCCGAACGCGCCGGTGTCGTGGGTGGTGACGTCGGTGTCGGACTGGTGGACGATGATCCGGTCGGGGGTGGTGCCGAGAGCGGTGGCCGCGATCTGGGTGTGGACGGTGGTGGTGCCGTTGCCGAACTCCGCCGTGCCCACCCGAGCGAGATACCGGCCGTCGGGCAGAAGTTCGATCGACGCCTCGGAGATGTGCCCGTTGGGCGGGTTGGTCGCGATCATCGCGAGCGCCATGCCCTCGCCGATCCGCCAGTGATCACCGGTCGGCGCGGGCCGGCCACCCGTGCGCGCCATCGCCCGTTCGGCAAGGTCGAGACACTGGTCGAGTCCGTAGCTGCCGTACGTCAGGTCGGCGCCCTCGGGATGCGCGGCGACCAGCGGATCTCCCGGCAGGATGATGTTGCGGCGCCGGAACTCGTACGGGTCGATGCCGAGCTTGCCGGCGAGTTCGTCCATGGCCGACTCCACCGCGAAGATCACCTGGCCGAGACCGTAACCGCGGAAGGCACCCGACGGCCGGTTGTTCGTGTACACGGATTCGGCGTCGACGCGCTTGTTCGGGCACCGGTACACCGCGATCGACTCCGTGCAGCCGTGGAACATCACCCCGGGGCTGTGGTTGCCGTAGGCGCCGGCGTCGGCCAGCACGTCGATCGCGAGGGCGGTGAGGACACCGTCGGTGTCGGCGGCGAGGGTGACGTCGACCCGCATGGGATGCCGGCACGGAGCGACGGTGAGCTGATCGGAGCGGGTGAACTCCCACTGCACCGGACGGCCCGTCCTCAGGACCGCCGCCGCGACGACATCTTCGACCAGCATCTCCTGCTTGGCGCCGAAACCCCCGCCCACCCGGGCGGTGTGCACGCGCACCCGGTCCCGTTCGAGTCCGAAGATGTGGCACAGCTCGTCGCGCACCAGGAACGGAACCTGGGTGGAACTGCGGATGACGAGCCGTCCGGTCTCGTCGAGATACCCTATGGCCCCGTGGGTTTCGAGGTGGGTGTGCTGGACCCGGTGGGTCTGCCAGCGTCCCTGCACCACCGCCGCAGCGGAGGCGACCGCCGCGTCGACGTCCCCGCTGCTGCCGTGGATCGCGGCGACGACGTTGCGTCCGGGATCGGCGATGCGTGCGTCGGGGGACTTGTCGGCGTGCAGCAGGGGAGCCCCCGGCTGCCGGGCCTCGTCGGGATCGAGGACGAAGGGCAGCTGCTCGTACTCGACGTGGATCGACGCGAGCGCCTGGTGCGCGATCGCCGGGCTCTCGGCGACCACCGCGGCGACCCGCTGTCCCCGGAAGCGCACGACCCGGTCGAACAGGTAGGTGTCGTCGGGATCGTCGTTGCGGTTCTCGTGACGGGCCGTCGAGTAGGCGGTGGCGGGGGCGTCGCGGTGGTACAGCACCGCGTGGACACCGGGGAGTGCCTCGGCGGCCGAAGAGTCGACGGAGACGATCCGCGCATGGGTGTGCGGGCTGCCGAGGACGGCGATGTGCAGCAGGCCTTCGACGGTGGTGTCGAGGGTGTACGGCTCGGTGCCGGTGACGACGCGCGTCGCGGCGGGTGCGCGCTGCGAGCTGCCGCACGACGGGCCGTCGACCTGTTCGACGTTGGTGCGCGACCGCAGGGCGTCCTCGATCGACCGGTAGCCGGTGCACCGGCACAGGTTGCCCTTCAAGCGTTTCGGCAGGTCATCGAGATCCTCGTCGGTGAAGGTGGATGCGGTGACGATCATGCCGGCGGTGCAGAAGCCGCACTGGAAACCGGCGGCGTCGGCGAACTGCTGTTGGACGGGATGCAGGTCGTCGGGGGTGCCGAGACCGGCGACGGTGGTGACCTCCCGGCCCTCGACCCGCACGGCCGGGACCACGCAGGAGTGGACGGGTTCGCCGTCGAGCAGGACCGAGCACGCACCGCAGTCGCCGGCGTCGCAGCCCTTCTTGACCTCGAAGTGTTCGGTCTCGCGCAGCAGGGTGCGCAGACACTGGCCGGGCCGGGGGTCGACGTCGCGCTCGTGGCCGTTGACGGTGAGTTTCACGGCTGAACCTCCGTATTCGACAGCGCAGCGTTCGACAGTGCAGTATTCGGCAGTGCAGTGTTCGACAATTCGGCGCGGATCTCTTCGGCGAGAACCGCAGTGACGGCACGTCGCCAGTCGGCTGCGCCGTGCGCATCGGTGTAGTAACTCGTCGCCGGGACGAGACGAACCAGTGCGTCGGACAGTTCCTGTGCCGGCGGGACTTCCGTGAACCGCAGGAGACAGGGACGCACCGTCGACGCGGTGATCGAGAGCGTGACGCTGCCGTCGAGATCTCGTCGACCGATCACGACGGCTCCCGATCGTCCGAGCGGGGACAGCGCGATCTTGCGGAAGGCCGTGCGGGAGTTCAGAGCGTGCAATGGGATCCGGATGCTTCGCAGGATCTCGCCGGGTGCGAGGGCGTTGGAGGCGACTCCGAGAACGAAGTCGGCCACCGGGATCCGCCGTTCGCCGCAGTCGGTCGTCCAGATCACCGCGTCCGCGTCGAGTGCGGTCGCCAGCGAGATCATGGCGCCGGCGGGGAAGGACAGGCAGATGTTGCCGCCGACCGTGGCGCGTTTCCAGATCTTCCACGACGCCAGCAGTGCCTCGGCGCACTGCCGGAACAGCGGTGCCGCAGGATGTTCCGCTTCGTCCGAGAGTGCGGCCAACTGTTCGACCGTGCAGGTCGCGGCGATCTCCAGAGCGTCGGGATGCCGGGTCACCGCGGGCCAGTCGAGACCGGACAGATCCACGAGCCGGTGCAGGTGCGGTTGCGGTTCGGAGAACAGCCAGGTGCCACCGCCGAACGGGGCGGCGCCGTCCTCGAAGGTCAGATCGGCGCGGTCGCGGGCGATGTCATAGGCGGTGATGTTGTGCAGATCCATCGCTTTCACCCCGCCTTGGCGACCAGCGCGGCGTGTTCCGCCGCGACCTGCCGTGCCACGACGTTCTCGTCGACGGTCCGGACCTCGTCGCGGACGACCACCTCGCGGCCGTCGATCAGGAGCAGTTCGAGAGGAGGTGTGCTGCCGAGGACGAGGGCCGCGACCGGGTCGGCGATGCCGGAGTGGGCGAGGCCGTCGATGCGCCACAGCGCCAGGTCGGCGAGCTTGCCGGGTTCGATCGATCCGATCTCGTTCTCGCGTCCGAGGACCCGGGCGCCGCCGATGGTGGCGAGTTCGAGGCTCTGGCGCACGGTCATGGCGCGGGGGCCGCTGCGGGCACGGGCGAACAGTGCGGCGTGGTGGGCCTCTTCGAGCATGCAGCACGACTCGTTGCTCGCGGCACCGTCGACACCGAGGCCGAGCGGTACGCCCGCGGCGTAGAGGTCGGCGGCGCGGGCGATGCCGGCACCGAGCCGGGCGTTCGAGGTGGGGCAGTGGGCCGCACCCGTACCCGACGCGGCGAGCACACCGATGTCGCGGTCGTCGAGGTGCACGGCGTGCGCGTACCAGACGTCGGGGCCGGTCCAGCCCAGCGATTCCATGTACTGCACGGGCTTGCATCCGAACTTCTCGAGGCAGAAGTCCTCCTCGTCGAGGGTCTCGGCGAGATGGGTGTGCAGCCGCACCCCGAGATCGCGGGCGAGCAGCGCCGACTGCTTCAGGAGCTCGCCGGTCACCGAGAAGGGCGAGCACGGCGCGAGCGCGACCCGCAGCATCGAATCGAAGGACGGATCGTGCCAGCGGTCGACGGCCTCGCGGCTGCCCTCGAGGATCGCGTCGATGTCCTCGACGATGTGATCGGGCGGCAGACCCCCGGCGCTCGCACCGAGGTCCATCGACCCGCGGCAGGGATGGAAGCGGATACCGACCTCGGCCGCTGCGGCGATCTCCGCGCCGAAGACGTCCCCGCCCTCGCGGGGCACGACGTAGTGGTGGTCGGTGCTGGTTGTGCATCCGGTGCGCACCAGATGCGCGAGTGCGCCCTTGGCCGCGACGTGCACGGCGTCGGCGTCGATGCCGGCCCAGACGGGATAGAGGGTGGTGAGCCATTCGAACAGGGTGTGGTCGGCGGCGAGCCCGCGCGTGATCCATTGGTACAGGTGGTGGTGGGTGTTGATCAGGCCGGGGGTGAGCACGCAGCCGGTGCCGTCGACGATCTGCGCGTCGTCGTATCCGGTCGGTTCGCCCGAGCCGACCGCGACGATCCGGTTGCCGGAGATGACGACATATCCGTCGCGGTGTTCGGCGCGGGCGGCGTCCATGCTCACCACGTGTGCGCCGCGGATGACGAGCGGCCGGGTGGTGGGATGCGCGTGCATAGTCGACTCCTCGGATCGTCGGAGTCTCCAGTCAACTGCGCCGGGCAGATGTACCTCTGCGGCAGCACGCACGAAACACCTCGGAAATCCGCGGCTCGTACTGTGCGATCGTCCAAGACCGTCACCAGGAGGTGAACATCGTGCTTCTTCGAGATGTGGTGGAGGCGCCGGGGCTCGGAATCGGTGTACTGCACGGCGATGCGGAGGCCCTGAGCCGTCCGGTGCTGCGCGCGTGCACCACCGACATGCCCGACCCCACGCGCTACGTCAGCGCAGGCTCGCTCGTGTTCACCGGCCTGGTGTGGCGGCGCTCCGCCGAGGACTCCGATCTGTTCGTCAAACGGCTCGTCGGAGCGGGGGTGACGGCGATGGCCGCGGGCGAGGCCCTGCACGGCCGGGTACCCGACGACGTGGTCGAGGCGTGCGCGCGGCACCGTATGCCGCTGCTGGTCGTGCCCGACGAGGTGCCGTTCAGCCGGGTCATCGAATACATGACCGGGCAGATGGCCGGGGCGAGGATGGATCGCCTGCAGACGGGTCTGGCACGGCAGCGGCAATGGCTCGCCGCCGTCGCCGACGGCCGGAGCGTGGGGGAGCTGCTCGACGGACTCGCGCAGCAACTCGGGGTGGAATCGGCACTGATCACCTCCACGGGAGTGACGGTCGCGGGAGGCGCCGAGCTCGACGAGACCGAGCTCGACCGGATCACCGCAGCCGCGCTGATCGCCGACCGCTTTCCGCTGCGGCTCGTGGGCGATCTCACCGTCCTGCCGGTGGGACGCGGACTGACGGACCGGATCGACGCGTGGTTCCTGGTGATCCGGCACGATGAGAGCGGACCGGAGTGCGTCGAGGCGTTCTCCGAGCTCGCCGCGGTGGTCGCTCTCGATCGGATCCGGCGCGACGAACGGCGCCGGGTGGCATGGGAGATCACCGACCGGACCCCGACCGTGCGCGCTGCGGATTCGCGGGTCGCGGTGGTGGCCGAAGTCGAGGGCCGGATCTCGCCGGACGTCCTGCGCGGTCTCGTCGAGGACGTCCTGGACGGAGCGGTCACGTCGATCGACGCGGCGAACAGGGTGGTCGCCCCGGCGATCGGCAGCGACGTCGATGTGGCACGGCTGTTGAGCCGACGCCTCGGGCGTCTCGCGCCGGCGTTGCGCGGCGACCGGATGTTCGTCGGTGTCGGCGGACAGAGTTCCGACGACGACCCGGCCGGCGCGGTCCGTGCGGCGGCGTCGGCATGCGCTGCCGCACACAACGATCCGGGTCCGGTGTCGGTGCGACGCGCCGAACTCGATTCGGCGCTCGACCTGTTGTCGACCCTGCCCGACGAACTGCGGCGTGCCTACGCCGACCGGTTGCTCGGGGACGTCGTCGAGCACGACCGGCGCACCGATGCGGGTCTGCTCGCGACCCTCGAGGCATTCCTCGACTGCGACGGATCGTGGCGGCGCACGGCCGATCGACTGCACGTGCACCTGAACACGGTGCGCTACCGCATCGGACGGGTCGAAGCGCTCACCGGGCGTTCCCTCGCGCGCACCGGTGACCGCTTCGATCTGTATCTCGCGCTGCGTTCGCTGGAACCCGCTCTCGCGTGAGCGACATCCGTCGTGACTGCGTGAGCGATTACATGGCGCCGGTGTAGGGCTCCCAGGCGATGCCGGCATCGGGGGCGTCCTCGCGCAGCACGCTCGCCTGGATCAGTCCGTAGGGCCGGTCGTCGGCGTGGAAGACCTCACCGGCGTTCTCCACTCCGAAACGTGCCAGGTCGTAGAGGAAGTGGTGCTTGTTCGGTGCGGACAGGCGGATCTCGGCGATCGACGGGTACCGTTCGAGCACGGCGCGGCCCATCTCGTACAGGCTCTGCTGCAGGGCCTTCGAATGGAGGTTCGCGAACACCTCGAGCAGGGTGGCGCGCACGCCCGCGTACACGGTGTCCCACTCGACGTCGGTCGACGCGAACCGCCAGCGCGCCTGGAGGCTCGTCGCCATGATGCGATCCTCCGCCGGTTCGAGGACCGTGTAGGGGTCGGTGAGGAAGCCCTGGAACTCCGAGCCGGTGGACTTGAGGACGACGAGGTCCTTCAGGCCGCCGACCACCCATTCGCGTCGGTCGGTCCCGGTGCCCTCGACGGTGATCGCGGCGGTGCGGACCTCGGATCCCTTGCGTGTCCAGGTGTGGTCGTGCTCGGTGCCGTCGACGACGACCCGCTCCCAGGCGTACTCCTCGATCTCGATGCGCGCCGAGCGGACGGGTTCGACGTCGTCGACGAAGTGCCGTGCGAGCGCGAGGCCGTACTCCTCGACGAACTCGACGCCCTTCTCCTTGGCGTAGGAGTAGATGGTCTGCTTCTGGCTGTCGGTGGGCAGCACCGTGCCCTGATCTCCTTCGAGATGCGCGGCGTCGAAATCGCCGTGCAGGCAGGAGGAGACGTTCAGGTCGCGGATCTCGTGGCGGTCGGTGTCGCGCACGATGCGCACCACCCGGTTCTCGGCCTTGCCGTAGCGGTGCGGTCCGAGGACGATCTTGCCGGTCAGTTCGGTCATGGTGGTCAGCTCCCGCGGTAGGTGGAATACGAATAGGGCGACAGGAGGAGCGGCACGTGGAAGTGGCTGCTGCCCTCCGGGATACGGAAGGTGACGGTCACCTCCGGATAGAAGGACGCGACTCCGTGACCCGAGAACCACTCGCCGGTGGCGAAGGTCAGGTGGTAGGTGCCCTCGGGCAGTGCGTCGGTGAAACCGGCGAGGCGCCCGTCGTCGTCGGTGACACCGGCGCCCAACGAGGTTCCGTGCATGTCGGTGAGGGTGACGCGCAATCCCACTGCGGGCGTACCGGCTGTCGCGTCGAGGACGTGGGTACTCAGGGTGTTCATATGCGGCTCCCTGCGGTCTCGGTGACGATCCGCTCGAGGCGGAGTCGGGTGATCTCGGCGAGCGCGGCTCGCATCTCGGCTTTCTCGGTCTCCGGGTCGTTGCCGAGGCGCCGCTCGAGGATCTCCAGCAGTTCCGGCGCCGTGCGGCCTGCGGCGCGAACGAGGTAGACGTGCCCGAACCGTTCCTCGTATTCGCGGTTGCCGGCGGCGAGCCGGTCGAGGATGTCGGCGTCGGCCGTGGTGACGGCGGACTGCTCGCGGCGGGAGGCGGCGTGTTCGCTGCGTTCGCCGATGCGCGGGTGGCCGGCGAGGGCGTCGGCGAGGTCGTCACCGTCGAGGTTCTCGGCCGCAGCAGCGGCGGTGGTGAGCAGCACGGTGCGCGAACGGAACGGGCGCGCCGCGACGACGGAGTGCGCCCATGTCCGGCTCGAGCAGCAGTCGAGCAACAGTGCGACGGCGTCGTCCTCGGGCATCGCATCGAACCGGGCCGTTGTGAGCTGCACGGACCCTCCTTTCGTCGGTGCATTCGATACTGTCCGGTGGACGTGCGGCGGGGGAGGTGCAAGCGGTACAGAGTTCGGTCCGCCGCGGGTGCGCCGGTTGGATGATCGGCCAACGAGGTGGTTGCGTCTGGAACGTTTTTCTGGAATAGTTCCAGTTATTGGATTTATTCCAGAAAAAGTGGGCGACCCGGATGGGGTCGCAGGGGTTGAAGGAGTGATCACATGTTCACCGCCGACCGTCCTCGAGCAGTGACGCTTCCGCCGGTCGTGCTCGGCGGACTGCGGCCTCTCTACCGGCAGATGGTCCGCAACAACGTTCCGGCCGCATCGTTCGAGCACACCGCCGGACGGGCCGTCTTCGAGATCTGCCTGATCGCGGGGGAGCACGGTCCGCAGCTGCAGGTCCGCGCCCGCGACTTCGGAATCGACTTCACGCTCGCGATGACCACGCATTTCCGTATCGCGCCCGTGATGAGCGACGACCAGTACCGCGCACTGTGCTCGGTGCTGGCACCCGGCGCCGAACCGGCACCGGGCATCGTCCTCGACTTCCTGCAGCAGGTGGTCGTGCAGTCGCCCGCGGTGCTCGCGCGGACGCACACCTGCGCTGCCTGACGAGCACACGACGGTTCGAGCCCGGTGGGATCACTCCCGCCGGGCTCGACCCGTATCGGAGCAGGCGTCAGAGCAGAGCCGTGTCGAGCGTGGTGATCGCCTCGGGATCCGCGATCACCTCGAGCGCCACGATGCGACCGTCCTCGACGGTGAAGCGGAACACCGACCGCACGATCCCGCCCGGCGCCCACGCCGCCCCGGGTACACCGTCGATCGTCGCGGGCACCGCACCGCGTGCGCGGCCGTGGAAGGCGTGTGCCACCGCCTCGGCGCCGCGCAGTTCCGGCTCGAGCGCGGGGCCACCGTGCAGCCGACCCGTCTCGGCATTCGCTGCCGCCACGGTGTCGGCGCGGAGCACCACGTCGGGATCGAGCACCGCGAGCAGATCCTCGAAACGACCCTCGCGGGCCGCGACGAGGAAGGCGTCGACCACCCGACGCGGATCCCGGGCACCGGACGACGCCGTACGTGCACCGCGCACCCGCCGCCGGGCACGGCTGGCGAGCTGACGCGTCGCGGCAGGGGATCGGCCCACGACGGGCGCGATCTCGTCGAACGGCATGCCGAACATGTCGTGCAGCACGAAGGCGAGACGTTCGGCGGGTCCGAGCGCGTCGAGGACCACCATCATCGCGATACCGATCGAATCTGCAAGCACGGCTTCGTCTTCCGGAACCTCGGAGCTGTCGTTCCGTCGAGGTGTTTCGACGGGTTCGCCGACGACGACCTCGTGACGCGCCGAACGTGCCCGCAGCATGTCGAGGCACACGCGGCTCATCACGGTGGTGAGCCAGCCGCCGAGGTTGTCCACGGAATCGGTGTCGGCGCGGGCTACCTTCAACCACGTCTCCTGCACCGCATCGTCCGCCTCCGCAGCCGATCCCAGCATCCGGAAACCGACCGCGCGCAAGCGCTCGCGGTGTGCGTCGAACTCCCTGGCCAGAAATTCCTCGTCCATCGTCGTCACATTCTTCCGTCGGGATCCGTCAAGGAAATGACGGATCCCGAAGAACCGATGTGACAGGAGCAGACGATGGAAGCACGAATGAACAATCCCGTGATGGTGCTGCCCGGCACCCTCGATGCGTTGCAGGCCGCGGGCCGGACCTACGAGAACACCGGGCTTCCGGCCCTCACGGTCCACCTGGTGCACCTGCGGGCGAGCCAGATCAACGGGTGCAGCTTCTGCGTGGAGATGCACACGCGTGAAGCACTGGACGACGGGGAGAGCGTCGAGCGGCTCACGGCGGTCGCGGCCTGGCGCGAATCGCGACGGTTCACCGAGGCCGAGCGCGCCGCCCTCGCGCTCACCGAGGCCGTCACACGGATCGCCGATCGGCCGGAGTCCGTCTCCGACGAGGTGTGGGACGCCGCGGCCGACATCTACGACGAGAAACAACTGGCCGCGCTGGTCATGCAGATCGCGACGATCAACATGTGGAACCGGGTCAACGCCACGATCCGGCAACCGGCCGGAGCGGCACCCCGGAGCTGACATCACGAACGGCCCGGCAGGAATCCTGCCGGGCCGTTCGGGGTAGTGCGTCTACAGGGAGCCGGGTCTACAGACCGGGGCGCTTGCCGACCGTGAGCGTGACCTCGCCGGTGTGCGCGAAGAAGTCGTTGCCCTTGTCGTCGACGACGATGAAGGCGGGGAAGTCCTCGACCTCGATCTTCCAGACCGCTTCCATGCCGAGCTCTTCGTACTCGACGACCTCGACGTTCTTGATGCAGTCGAGCGCCAGGCGCGCGGCCGGGCCGCCGATGGAACCGAGGTAGAAGCCGCCGTACTTGTGGCATGCGTCGGTGACCTGCTTGGAGCGGTTGCCCTTCGCGAGCATCACCATCGAGCCGCCGGCGGCCTGGAACTGGTCGACGTAGGAGTCCATGCGACCGGCAGTGGTGGGGCCGAACGAACCCGACGCGAGACCTTCGGGGGTCTTCGCCGGACCGGCGTAGTAGACCGGGTGATCCTTCAGGTACTGCGGCATCTCCTCGCCGCGGTCGAGGCGCTCCTTGATCTTCGCGTGCGCGATGTCGCGCGCGACGACCAGCGGACCGGTGAGCGACAGGCGCGTCTTGACCGGGTGCTTGGACAGCTCGGCGAGGATCTCCGGCATCGGCCGGGTGAGGTCGATCCTGACCGCGGCGCCCTTGCCCGTGCCCGAGACGCCCGACGTCTCGGAGTCGAGCTGGCTGTCGGTGACCTCGGGCAGGAACTGGCCGGGGTTGAATTCGAGCTGCTCGAGGAAGACACCCTCGGGCGTGATCTTGGCCTTGGCCTGGCGGTCGGCCGAGCAGGAGACGGCGATCGCGACGGGCAGCGACGCGCCGTGGCGCGGCAGGCGGACGACGCGGACGTCGTGGCAGAAGTACTTGCCGCCGAACTGCGCGCCGATGCCGATCTTCTGGGTGAGCTCGAAGACCTTCTTCTCGAGTTCGAGATCGCGGAAGCCGCGGCCGGTGATGGCACCCTCGGTGGGCAGCTCGTCGAGGTAGTGCGCCGAGGCGTACTTGGCCGTCTTGAGCGCGAACTCGGCGGAGGTGCCGCCGACGACGATCGCGAGGTGGTAGGGCGGGCACGCCGCGGTGCCGAGCGAGCGGATCTTGGCCTCGAGGAACTGCATCATCGAGTCCGGGTTCAGGATGGCCTTCGTCTCCTGGTACAGGTACGACTTGTTGGCCGATCCGCCGCCCTTGGCCATGAACAGGAACTTGTAGGCGTTCTCGTGGCCCTTCGCGGTGTCCGCGTACAGCTCGATCTGCGCCGGCAGGTTGTTGCCCGTGTTCTTCTCGTCCCACATGGTCAGCGGGGCGTTCTGCGAGTACCGCAGGTTCAGCTTCGTGTACGCGTCGTACACACCGCGCGCGATGGACTCCTCGTCGTCGCCCGGGGTGAGCACCTGCTGGCCGCGCTTACCCATGACGATGGCGGTGCCGGTGTCCTGGCACATGGGCAGCACGCCGCCGGCGGCGATGTTCGCATTCTTCAGGAGGTCGAGCGCAACGAACTTGTCGTTGTTCGACGCCTCGGGGTCCTCGAGGATGCTCGCCAGCTGCTTCAGGTGATCCGTGCGCAGGTAATGGGAGATGTCGTGCAGCGCGGTCTCGGTGAGCAGGCGCAGGGCCTCGGGCTCCACCTTCAGGAAGGTGCGGCCGTCGGGTCCTTCGACGGTGGACACCCCCTCGGTGGTCAGCAACCGATACTCGGTGGGGTCTTCCCCGATCGGCAGCAGGTCCTCGTAGAGGAAGTCGGCCATTGTTTCTCCTGGAAGAGGGCTGATGATCGCCGTACACGTTAGCGGCGCCGACGCAAGGCCTTGACAACGGGGCATGTGACGGACTCGACCTGCAGAGTGAATGTGACCTGCGTCTCGCGACTTTCGGTGGCGTGTTTATGTCGCCGACGACCGGAAATCCCGGAAAGAAGTCGGGGCCGGAGTGTCCGCCGTCACGGCGGCCGGCAGGCCCCGAACCGTACACTTGACCGGATGTTCGAGAGTTTCCGGAGGGATCGCACGTGACCGTAGAAATCGAACGGTTGCCCTCGCCCGAGACCGGACGCCTGCCGTCGCTGGCCTGGCTTCCCCGTTTCCACGCCTGGATCGATCTCGCCGTCGTGATCGCGGTGCTCGTCACCACCAACCTGATCGCCCACTTCACCACGGCGTGGGCGTCGATCGCGACCGTGCCGATCGCAGCATGCGTGCTGGTCGCGATGATGCGCCGACGCGGCATGCGCTGGTCGGAACTCGGACTTTCACCCCGGCACTGGAAGAGGGGGACGCTCTACTCGGTAGCGGCCGTCGGCCTCGTCCTGGCGGTGGTCGCGATCGGCATCGCGTTGCCTTTCACCAGGCAGTTCTTCCTCTCCGAGCGCTACGCCACGATCTCCGGCGCCCTCCTCGCCTCGATGATCATCATCCCGCTCCAGACCGTCATCCCCGAGGAACTGGCCTTCCGCGGGGTGCTCCACGGAACCCTCGAGCGGGTGTGGGGCGCACGCGGGGTCTTCGCCGCGGGATCTCTGCTGTTCGGCCTGTGGCACGTCGCCTCGTCGTTCGGTCTCACGGCGGGCAACGCCGGCCTCAGCGCCTTCCTCGGAGCCGGGTTGCTCGCGCAGATCGCCGGCATCGTCGGTGCAGTGATCGCGACCGCCGCCGCGGGCTTCGTGTTCACGTGGCTGCGTCGCCGCAGCGGCAGCATCCTCGCGCCCATCGCCCTGCACTGGTCGCTCAACGGCGCCGGTGCCCTCGCCGCCGCGCTCGTCTGGCACGCCACACTCAACTGATGGCGCTGGCGGTCTGTCTCCTGTTCGACACCGAGACCGACCGCGCGATCCGGCGCCTGTGGGGCCGACTCGAGGAGAGCGGCATCCCCACCCTGCTCACCCATACGCACCGCAAGCACGTGCCGCACCTGTCGTACGCGGTGCTGCGGACCTACGACCGGGCCGCCGTCGTCTCGGCCCTCGAGGACATACCCGACGGGGGACCGGTCCCGGTCTACATCGACACTCTCGGATTGTTCCGGCGCGGCCGGGCGTCGCTCGTGCCCGCGCCCTCGGCCGAACTCGTGCAACGGCAGGATCGCGTCGTGCGGGTCGTGGAGACGACGGGGGCGGACCTGCACCGCTACTACGTCCCGGGGCGCTGGACACCGCACTGTTCGCTGAGTCCCCGAACGCGGCGCGAGGAACTCGACCGTCTGGGTGCGGTCGTCTACGACGTGCTGCCGATCGAAGCGACACTCGATCGCGCGGTGCTGATCGACACCGCCACCGGCGAGCACACGTCGCTACGGATGATCCCGTGAGGGAAACTCACTCCTCGGGGTTCTCCACCCACGGTCCGTACGGGGGTGGGCCCTCGCTCTGGATCTGCAGACCGAAGTGCGGACAGTGCTTCCACACGTAGCCGTGCAGGACGTGTTCTTCCGACGTCGCGGTGTTCATCAGTACGAGGTCGCCGCTGGGGCGGTGTTCGAGGGCGAAGCCGGACTCCCGCTGATCGAGAACCCACCATTTCGCAGTGCTCATGTCGGTGTCCTCCGCATGATCCGCTCGGCAGACGCGCACCTCCACGTTAGCGCGGAAACCGTTCGTGATCGGCCGATTCGGCGATCACGATCCGCTCAGCGCCCGGGCCGTCGCATCGTCGGCGGGATAGAACGCCTCGATCGCCAGTTCCGACACCGTCACGTCGAGCGGGGTCCCGAAGAGGGTGGTCGTGCTGAAGAACGACAACTCGCCGGCCTCGGTCCGCAACCGCATCGGCACGACCAGCGAATGCGGTTCGACCTCCTCGACCGGATCGTCGCAGGGGTAACCGGCGAGTTCGTCGTACAGGCGCAGCAGGACGGGGTCGGCCGTCGCCCCGATCTGGTGTTGCAGTCGGGCGAGCAGATGACCGCGCCACTGCCCGAGATCGACGATGCGCGGCGCCAGTCCCCGCGGGTGCAGGGTCAGTCGCAGCACGTTGATCGGCGGTTCCAGCAGCTCCGGAGCGCACCCCTCGACGAACACCCCGACGGCGTCGTTGGAATCGACCATCGTCCAGTGCCGGTCGACGACGAGTGCGGGAAAAGGACGGTGCGACGACAGGATTCGCGTGATCGCGTCGGAGATCGCCGCCATCGGCAGGTCGCCGAGGTGATGCTCGGGGTAGACGGGCGCGTGTCCCGCCGCGACCAGGATGGTGTTGCGTTCGCGCAGCGGGATGTCCAGCCGGTCGCTCAACTTCAGCACGGTCGCGCGTGACGGTCGGGACCGGCCGGTCTCGACGAAGCTGAGATGCCGCGACGAGATGCCGGCGGTGTGGGCCAGCGAGAGTTGGCTCAGGCCGCGCCGCTCGCGCCATGCCCGCAGCAGCGCTCCGGCGTGGGGAGTGTCGACCGTGGTCATGCACCCGACAGTAGAGCCGGCCGGGAACGGTCACCATTACTTCCGGGGTAATCGATTCCGTGCACGACGAGGCGCAGGGTGGTCCCCATGAACGCATACGCAGTGGCTCATCTCCGCACCATCGACCTCAACGACGACATCGTCCGGTACCTCGAGACCATCGACGACACCCTCGCCCCGTACGACGGTCGCTTCCTCGTCCACGGCGTCGATCCCGAAGGGATGGAGGGACCCTTCGAGGGGAACCTCGTGATCATCGAGTTCCCCGACGTCGACCGTGCCCGGACCTGGTACGAATCCCCGGAGTACCAGGCGATCCTCCCGCTCCGCACCGAGAACTCCGAGGGATGGGCGGTCGTCGTGCAGGGCACACCGACCGGCTACCGCGCCACGCACTTCCTCGACAAGGTGTTCGGCGCTCAGCGGTAGTTCAGGACAGGATGCCGGCCGCCCGGGCCGGTTCGGCGTAGGCCCGCGCCAGAGACTCCACCGTCTCGTGGGCATTCAACCCGCTCGGATTGGGCACCACCCACAACGGGACGTCGCCGATCGTGTCGTCCTGCCGCCCGGCCTTCGCCTTGCGCCGGCCGAAGGCCGCGCGGTAGGCGGTGATGCCCGCGACCGCCACGGCGCGAGGGCGGAACTCCGCCACCACGTTCGCCAGATGACGTCCGCCCTCACGGAGTTCCTCGTCGGTGAGCTCGTCGGCGCGGGCCGTCGCACGCGGCGCCAGGTTCGTGATGCCGACACCCCGCTCGAGCAGGTGATCGCGGTCGGCGTCGCTCATGCCGGACGATGCGTCGATCAGCCGGTCGACGATGCCGGCGCGGAACAGGGCGGGGTAGAAGCGGTTTCCGGGCCGCGCGAAGTGGGCTCCCGTCGCCGCGGTCCACAGTCCCGGATTGATGCCGACGAACAACAAGCGGCAACCGGGCGCGACGAGGTCGGGGATCACCGCATCGCGGAAGGACTCGAGTTCGGCTCGTGTGAAACCCATCCACCCAAACTAGCCGGAGCGACGCTCAGTCCGGCGGGAGCCAGGCTCCGTGCAGGCCGGCCGGAACGCGGATCGGCAGACGGACCCGCGCGATCGGCCCCGAGGCCGGGTCGGTCTCGGGGAAGACGAGGAACCAGCTCGTCATGTCCGCCCGGTCGGTCGCGATCGCGCCCCAGTAGCCGCCCGAATCACCCGTGAGATAGGCCGGTTCGCCGGGGGAGAGCGTCTCGTGTGCCCAGACCGATTCGGTTCCGGACGCCACATCGAACCAGAAGAGCGAATCGGCCGCTCCCGCAGGGAGTTTCTGCGTCCTGCTGCGTCCGATGGTCGCGACGACGGAGTGGCCGAGGGTCAGCGACCGGTCGTCGATGCGGGGGAACTCGATGTCGCGTTCGTGCAGGGTCGTGCGGGTCACCCCGTTGCGGCCGATCACGGCGCGTCGCAGGACGGACCGGTTCGGACCTGCCTTCTCGGTCAACGCGCCCGGATACGCCCACTCCACGTAGTCGAGTGCGACGTCACCGTCGGGCAGGTCGAACGCGTTGGCAGTGTGCCACATCCAGAAGGTGTCGGTCGAGAACCACCGCACCGCACCGCCGTCGCGGGGGACGAGCGCGACCCGCGTTCCGAGATCCGGCTTCCAGTCGAGCGGCGACCCGCCGGAGAAGATCTGCGAGAGGTCGAACACGAGCGGGGCCAGGACCAGGACGGCGTAGGTCGGCGTCAGCGCCATGTCGTGGATCATCAACGGCCGGTCGGCGCCGTCGATCGGGGTCGGCGCGCGCGTCACCGTCCCGTCCGGTGCGACCACCGACCAGGTCAGGTACGGCGGGTCGAGCATGTAGCAGAAGGCGACCATCTCGCCGGTGTGCGGATCGATCTTCGGGTGCGCGGTCAGCCCGACCGGCAGGGTTCCGTCGAAGGTCTCGCGCCCGAGCGTCTCGAGGTCGGAACCCAGCGTGTACGGCGGCGCTGCCTCGGCCATCGCCATGAGCCGCCCGCCGTGCCGGACGATGTTGATGTCCGGCAGTTCGCGCATGGTGTTCGCCAGGTCGGGCCCGACCTCCTCCTCTGGAGGGAAGTACGGATCGGTGATGCCGGCCCACAGTGCGCGACCGGCCTTCTCCTCCGCGACGACCTGCGGGGTGCGCACGAACCGGTTCGTGTAGCGCGCGGTGCCCTCGGCGATCTGCACGCGGTGGACCATGCCGTCACCGTCGATCGGATAGACGTAGTGGCCGATCGGGTCGAAGCGCGGATTGGGCCCGTTGCGGAGATAGCTTCCGTGCAGATCGGCGGGGAGTTC
Organism: Rhodococcus sp. S3; assembly: GCF_058211795.1. Taxonomy (NCBI): domain Bacteria; kingdom Bacillati; phylum Actinomycetota; class Actinomycetes; order Mycobacteriales; family Nocardiaceae; genus Rhodococcus; species Rhodococcus sp. S3. The sequence goes on from NZ_CM177074.1 coordinate 1,349,857, forward strand.
CCCGTCGACCTCGAGATCGCGGACGTCCACTTCCTCGCGTTGAGGCGCGAACAGGCCGCTGAGGTGCGGATGGTGTGCCAGGTCGACAGGCGCCGGACGTTGCATGGCGACTCGCTTCGGTGGAGGCGAAATTCTTCCGTGGGGAGATCGTAGGACCGGGGAGGGCGATCGGTTCGTGATTCGGCGCGCCCGATCCCGCACCCGCGGACAGGGGCCGTCCATCGGATAGGGTTGTTGCCTACGTGCAGGACTGATAGTGCGGCCGCACGGCCGCGACGTTAGGGGAAGGTGTGCAGCGCCGGAACGCGATCGGAAACTCCGTCCGGAACACCGGAGGTGGCGAGGCCACGTTGCCGCCGTACACGGATCTTCTCTGGCCGACCGTGCAGGCGGTGATCGAGCTCGGCGGATCCGGCGTCATCGAGGAGATCGACTCCGCCGTGATCGCCCGGACCGGACTGTCCGAGGAAGCGCAGGCGGTACTCCACGGCGACGGCCCCGGAACGGAGATCGAATACCGGCTGGCCTGGGCCCGGACGTACCTCAAGGGCATGGGTCTGCTGTCGAACACCCGCCGCGGTGTGTGGAGCGTGACCGACCGCGGCCGCGCCGTCCGCGAGTCGGAGATCAAGCCCATGCAGGTCGCGTACACGGCCGAGAAACGCCGCAAGCGCATGGTGCGGAACGTCTCGCAGGGCGCCCAGGTCGTGCCGCTCGCGGCCGCCCCCGAGGATCCCGAACTGTGGCGCGAACCGGTCCTCGGTGCCGTCGCCGACCTGTCGGAGGACGGATTCGAACGGCTCGCCACCGCGGTGCTGCGCGCGGCCGGATTCACCACCCTGACGATTCCGGCGCCGGGCGGATCCCATGAGCCCGAGGGCGCCGGCCACGTCGAGGGCACCGGTGTGCTGCGCGTGTCGCTGCTGAGCTTCTCCGTCTTCTTCCGTTTCCTGCGGGCACCGGAGAAGGCGGGTGCCGACGTGGTCCGCGAGTTCCGCGCCGCGATGGTCGGGCGGGGCGAGAAGGGCCTGCTCGTCACCACCGGATCGTTCACCGAGGACGCGCGCGCCGAAGCCCACCGGCACGGCGCGCCGCCGATCGATCTCGTCGACGGCGACGGGTTGTGCGATCTGCTCAAGGAGCACGGTCTCGGTGTCCGTTCCACGGTGCGGACGGTCGAGGACGTCTCCCTGGTGCCGGCCTTCTTCGCCGAACTGTCCGGCCGCTGACCTCGTAGCGCCGTCGCGATATCGGCTGCCGCGACCTGTCGAATTCCCGGTGTGGTCGGTGGGACGCCTGTGATTGTGATGCAATACGGCGGACGTACAGACGGCAATACGAAGGACAGGTTGCGATGACCCTTTCGCGGCGGGACATGTTGCGGTACGCGACGCTCGGATCGGGCGTCGCGTTGATCTCTGCGCTCGGAGCACCGGGCCTGGCCCAGGGACGGCCGGTGCTCGGCACCATCGTCGACTACTCGGCCGCCGTGCCGTCGCCCTCGTCGATCCGCGCCGCCGGCCATATCGGCGCCATCCGGTACGTGTCCGATGCGCGACCAGACGCCGCGTGGATGCGCGCCAAGCCGCTCACCGGACGGGAAGCGGACGCGCTGCTCGACAGCGGACTCGAAGTGGTCTCCTGCTACCAGTACGGCAAGGCCGCGACCGCCGACTGGCACGGTGGTTACGAGGCGGGTCTGAAGCACGCCCGGCGCGGCCTCGACCTCCACTACGCGGCCGGTGGCCCGGAGAACCGGCCGATCTACGCCTCGATCGACGACAACCCGACCTTCGAGCAGTTCACGCTCCAGGTCGTGCCGTACCTGCTGGGCTGGCAGGAAGTGGTCGGCGCCGGAAATCTCGGTGTGTACGCCAACTCGCCGACCATCGACTGGGCGTCGGCGGTCTCCCTCGGGTCCTTCTACTGGCAGCACGACTGGGGCACGCCGAAGGGCTACGTGCATCCGCGGGCGAACCTGCACCAGATTCCGGGCGAGGTCCGGATCGACGGCATCGGCGTCGACATCAACCACGTGCTCACGCCCGACTACGGCCAGTGGTCGCTCGCAGGCAGCGCACCGAGCTCCGAGCCCGGACTGCTGGGTAGTTAGCGGTCGGGGTCGGTCTCGTCGACGGGTCGCACGGAGCGGCCCGGCGGCGGGATGAGGACCGTGAAGACGAGCGCCACCACTGCCGCGCCGACCGCTACCAGGAAGCTGGCGCGGAACCCTTCGAGGGCGGGCACCACGGAGTCGCCGATGCGCTGGGTCATCGCCGCCAGCATCACGCCGACCACCGCTGCGGCGCTCGTCGTACCGATCGACCGCATCAGGGTGTTGAGGCTGTTGGCCGCGGCGGACTCGCGCAGCGGCACGGCACCCATGATGAGCGCGGGCATCGCGGCGTAGGCGAGGCCCACACCGGCGCCGATGAGCATCGAGGCGCCGACGATGTGCCAGACCTCCTGGTACAGCACGTACGCCATCAGGTAACCGAGGCCCACCAGTACCGCGCCGCAGCCGAGGGTCACGCGGGCACCGAACCGCGTCGTGATGCGCGCCGAGACGGGGGACAACGCCATCATGACGAGCCCGGCGGGGGCGAGTGCGATCCCGGCGGTGACCATCGTCTGCCCGAAGCCGTAACCGGTTTCCGTCGGTGCCATCAGCAGCTGCGGGAACGCCAGGATGTTCGAGTACATCGAGAAGCCGAGTGCGACCGACGCGAGATTCGTCATGAGGATCGGCCGGCGGGCGGACAGCCGAAGGTCCACGAGCGGTCGCGGTACCCGCAGTTCGTACAGGCCCCAGCCGACGAACACCGCGAGCGCCCCGGCGAGCATCCCGAGGGTCGCCGGGGCGGTCCAGCCCCAGTCGTTGCCCTTGGTGACCGGCAGGAGCAACAACACGAGGGCGACCGAGAGCAGCAGTGCCCCGGCAATGTCGAAGCGTCCCGGATTGCGTTGCGACGACTCGGGCACGACGAACAGGATCGCGGTGATCCCCACGAGCCCGAGGACCAGGGACGCGACGAAGAGCATGTGCCAGTCGGTCGCCTGGGCGACGAAGGCCGCGGCGGGCAGGCCGATCGCGCCGCCCACACCCATCGTGGCGCTGATGGTGGCCATGGCGCCCGGGAGTCGGCGGGAGGGCAACTCGTCGCGCAGGATCGCGATACCGAGCGGGATCGCGCCCATCGCGGCGCCCTGGAGGGCCCGACCGACCACGAGCGGGACGAGGCTCGTCGCGAGCGCGCAGACCGCCGAACCGAGCACCATCAGCGAGAGCGAGGTCAGCAGCATCCGGCGTTTGCCGAACATGTCGCCGAGACGACCGCTGATCGGGGTGACCACCGCGCCGGCGAGCAGAGTCGCCGTCACGGCCCAGGACGTGTTCTCGGGTGACGCACCGACGAGCACCGGCAGCCGGGGGAGGATCGGGACGATCAGGGTCTGCATGAGCGCGACGCTGATACCGACGGTCGCGAGGACCGGCACGATGCCGCGCGGGGCAGGGACCTCCCTGGTGGAGAGCGGTGTCTCTACGGCCATGCGGCTCCTCGGTCCGGGGGCCGGGGGTGACGCGGCCTACGACGACAATTTGTGCGCAATACGAACGACGCTGACATCGTGTCTAACACGGCAGGGCCGTCGATCCCTAGTACCCTCCCGCACTCCGGACCTGTGTGGCCGTTCGAGCGGCCTCGAGGTGTCAGGACTGACAGTGCTTGTCGGGCTCGGATTCGTCGACGGTGATCGAGAGCGGCGGATGCTCGTCGGGTGCGGCATGGTCGCCGCGCCACGCCAGCAGCGACCAGCGCGACAGGCCGGACAGTGCCGAGCCGAGACTCGCGAACGACAGCGAGGACAACGCCGAACCGAACGATCCGACGGAGCCGATGGACAGGACCGACCCGCAGCTACCGATCGACAGGATCGAGTACGAGGAACCGATCGACAGGATCGACCGCTCCGAGGCGATCGACAGGATCGAGCGGTGGGAGACGAGCGAACGGCGGGAATTCACGGACGCGGCACCGGCCGGGTGCCGCAGACGACGCTGCTTCGAGGGGATGCGCGACGCGGTGGAGGCCATGCTCCGGTCTATCACGCCCGACAGCGACGGGGGAAGAGACGCGAAGGCTGCCGGGAGAAACTCCCGGCGGCCTTCGGTGAGTACGTGAATCAGGGAACGGCGACGAGACCCACGGTGGGCAGGAAGGTGCACGAACGCGGATCGGCGCCCTCGTCCTGCGTGGTGATTCCACCGGAGATCACGGCGAGGACCTGACCCGAACCGGTGTCGGCGATCGTGCTCAGCGTGGTCGGGCCGTCGGGGTTGATCTTCGCGTCGTTGGTGAGCGGCTGCGTTCCCGTGCGTCCGTTGGAGACGTTGACCCAGCTCAGGGTGAGCGGCTGCTGCTGTTCGCCGGCGGCGGGTGCGGTGCCCAGCGCGGTGAAGACGAAGCCGGTCTGGCCTGCGCCCGGTCCGGGAGGGGGAAGGTGCGACGGACCCGCGACCGCGAGGGCGGTGCCCACGGAGTCCTGGCTGTCGCCGATGCAGCCCTTGCCGATCGTCGGGTAGAGGAACTGTGAGATCACCACGGCGCCGGGCTCGGGGATCTCGGGTCCGCCGCCGCCGCTGCCGTCGAGGAAGGTGATGACGCGCTGGAGCGTGCTCTTCACGGACTCGGGGAGCTCGGAGTTCGCGAGCAGTTCCTTGGCCTGCGCCAGCAGGTCGTTCTTGCCGTCGGCCGCGTCGGCGACATCGGCGGGGCCTGCAGCCGCACCGATGATCGCGGGTGCGAGGGAAGCCAGGGCCTCGACCTCTTCGGGGTTCGCCCGGACTCCGGCCAGAAGGTCGGTCAACGACTCGACGGACAGATCGGCGGGAATTTCGAACCGGGGCAGTTCGACGAGCCCTGCCAAATCCGGCAGCGCGGGTAGCGCCGGTTGCGCGACGGCCTGCGTAGGCACGGCCAATCCCGCGGTGGCGGCGAGTGCGCACAGCGTGAGCGCCCGTCGCATTCCTCGAGTACGAAGCACTGTTCCCCATCCTTGTCGTTGAAGCATCCGGTTGTTCGGGACGAACGACCGGATGCTGACGGCTCGAGGGGACACTCTATGGACCCCCCGCACACGGGACAAGCCTGCCGTTTCGGAACGGCGCGCCCATCGCTGGTTCGGGATTCTAACCACGGGGTGTTCCGTCCCTCGGATCCTGTCGAACATAACGCGTCCGACCTGAGAAGATTGTGACTGTAGATGAAATCGTTACGGGAGTGAACTCCGGTTCGTTTGCATGCCTATCGGAACGGTAATCTCCTTCGCCGGGTCCGGTTCACCGGACGGACGTTCGACGGGAGAGGCCGCACCGCAGTGCCACGAGGGTTTCCTTCGCACCGGATGTGGTGGTGCGCGGCGTTACTGGCGCTGTCCGTCGTCGTCCGCGTGGCCTGGGGATTCATCACTCCCAACGGCATGAACCTCGTCGACCTCCACGTCTACGTCGACGGATCCGCCGCTCTGCTGCAGGGCGACCTCTACGGATTCACCTATTCGGAGGACACCCCCGACTTCCCCCTGCCGTTCACCTATCCACCCTTCGCCGCGCTCGTCTTCCTTCCCCTGCACCTGATCCCGTTCGGGATCCTGGGCGTGGCCTGGCAGCTGCTGACGGTCGCGGCGCTGTTCGCCGTCGTGTGGATCTCCCTCGAACTCGTCGTGGGCGCGCGGGCGCGGAGCCGGTCGTGGATCGGTGTCGCGATGCTGTGGACGGCTGCGGGCATATGGACCGAGCCGGTACGCACGACCCTCGACTACGGCCAGATCAACGTCTTCCTCGTCCTCGGCGTGATGCTCGCGGCCCGCAGTTCCCGATGGTGGCTGTCGGGTGGACTCGTCGGCGTACTCGCCGGGATCAAGCTCACGCCCGCCATCACCGGGCTGTACTTCCTCGCGCAGCGACGCTGGCGGGAGGCGGTGTTCTCCGCGGTCGTCTTCGTGGGGACCGTCCTGGTGAGCCTGCTCGTGCTCGGCTCCCAGGCCGCCACCTATTTCGGGTCCCTCTTCGGCGACGCGGATCGGATCGGCCCGGTCGTCTCGGTGTGGAACCAGTCGCTGCGCGGAGCTCTGGGTCGTCTCGCGGGTGAGGACGTCGGGCTCGGTCCCGTGTGGCTGGTCGGCGTCGTCGTCTGCGCGGTCCTGGCGTTCGCGGCGTGGCGGTCGCTGGGACCGCTGCCCGACGGAACACAGCCCGACGGAACACAGCCCGACGGAACACAGCCCGACGGAACACAGCCCGACGGAACACAGGATCGTCTCGGCACGCTGCTGATCGTGCAGCTGTTCGGTCTGCTCGTCTCGCCCATCTCATGGGTTCACCACTGGGTGTGGGTGGTCCCGTTGCTGCTGTGGCTGGTCTACGGGCCCCTGGCGCGATCGCTCGGTGCCCGCATCGTCGCCGCGTGCTGGGCCGTGGTCACGCTGATCGGTGTCCCGTGGGTGCTGAGTACGGCGCAGAACTCGATCTGGGACGTCGAACGTCCCGCCCCGCTCGCCTGGCTCGGCGCCGTCAACGTGGTCGGTGTCCTCGCCGTCTACGTCGTCGTGATCCTCGCCGCCCGGCGGCGCGGGACGCACGGCGAGCCGGTGACTACAGACCCGAGCGCCGTGCCTCCTCGTCGATCCGACGCGCAAGAGCCGGATCCGACTCCGTGAGGCCACCGGCGGAATGCGTGCTCAACGCGAAGGTCACCTTCCGCCACCTGATGTCGATGTCCGGATGGTGATTCGCCTCCTCGGCGACGACGGCCACCCGGTCGACGAGCGCGATCGCATCGGGGAAGGTGGACGCTTCGATGGTGCGGACCAGCGACTGTCCCGCGCGGTGCCAGTGCGGCAACTCGGCCAGCGCGGCGTCGATCTCTCCGTCCGTCAGCAGCTGGGACATGACTCATTCTGGGACGATGCAGGTCATGTCTGCAAGCGCATCGTCTGCGAGTACACCGGCGCCCGACGGGCACGTCGTGGCCGGCGCCGTCATCCGGGACGGCCGCGTGCTGCTCGCCCAGCGCACGCGGCCCGTCGACCTCGCGGGCCTGTGGGAGTTGCCCGGCGGCAAGGCGGAACCGGGGGAGAGTGTGGAAGCGGCGCTCGTGCGGGAGCTGAGGGAAGAGCTCGGTGTCGAGGTGCGCGGTGCGGAGCGACTGGGTGTCGCGGTGCCGTTGGCGGGTGGTCGCGAGTTGTGTGCCTACAGGGTCGAACTCGTCTCGGGTGATCCCGAGCCGCTGGATCATGCGGCGTTGCGGTGGGTCGACGCGGACGAACTCGGGCAGGTCGATCTCGTCCCGGCCGATCGCGCGTGGATCCCCGATCTACGCGAACATCTGCGGCGTTGAGGTCATACGGCGCATGCCTTGTGGTCAGGCGGCGCGGGCCTTGTCGAGATATTTGCGCAGTTCCTTCTTGCTCAGGCCGTCGTTCTCGACCTTCTTCATGCGCATCACGACGACGGGGCATTTGAGGCACCGCGTCTTCTTGCGGCAGCACTTCTTCTTCGGCTTCAGGCCTGCGACCTTGCTCGCCTTCACCTTCCCCATACGTCCCGCCTGCCTTCCACGGTCCTGCGCGGCGAATCCACCGGCGGGCGAAGGTTAGCATCCCCTTACTTGTGAACCAAGGGGTGTATGTGGTGCCGGATTCGGCGGTTACGTCTCGTGTGGGAGTGTCGAGCGTCACCCCGATCGTCGCCGACCTGCAGGTATCGGATGAGGTAGAAGCGGCGACCGACAAGCGGCCTGTAAAGTGTATTGACGGCCGCAGTGCCTGCACGCCGAGAATCGGACGGGGCAGGTAGCTCGCAATCTCGCGTCGCGGCCATCGAGACGAACGCCGTACGGGCGAGGTGCCGACCGGGTCCAGTGCCGTGTGGCCGGACTACAGCCAGGAGAGCTATCGCGTGAGCACCGCTGATTTTCGGAACGTCGCCATCGTGGCGCACGTCGACCATGGAAAGACCACTCTCGTCGACGCCATGTTGCGCCAGTCGGGCGCGTTCGCCGAACGTGCGGAACTCGTCGACCGGGTCATGGACTCGGGCGACCTCGAGCGCGAGAAGGGCATCACCATTCTCGCGAAGAACACCGCGGTGCACCGTCACCACCCGGACGGCACCGTCACTGTCATCAACGTCATCGACACCCCCGGCCACGCCGACTTCGGCGGTGAGGTCGAGCGCGGCCTGTCCATGGTCGACGGCGTCGTCCTGCTGGTCGACTCCTCCGAGGGCCCGCTGCCGCAGACCCGCTTCGTGCTCCGCAAGGCGCTCGCCGCGTCGCTGCCGGTGATCCTCGTGGTCAACAAGACCGACCGACCGGACGCCCGCATCGCCGAGGTCGTCGAGGAGAGCCAGACCCTGCTGCTCGACCTCGCGTCCGACCTCGACGACGAGGCCGCCGAAGCCGCCGAGCTCGCCCTGGAGCTGCCCGTCCTCTACGCCTCCGGTCGTGAGGGCAAGGCCTCGAAGAAGCAGCCCGAGAACGGCCAGGTCCCCGACGCCGAGAACCTCGACGAGCTCTTCGAGGTCCTCATGGAGTGCATCCCCGCACCCAAGGGCGATCCGTCGGCGCCGCTGCAGGCCCACGTCACCAACCTCGACGCCTCCGAGTTCCTCGGTCGTCTCGCGCTGCTGCGCATCCACCAGGGTGAGCTGCGCAAGGGCCAGACCGTCGCGTGGATGCACGCCGACGGCGTCAAGAACGTCAAGATCACCGAGCTGCTCAAGACCGTCGGTGTCGAGCGGCAGCCCGGCGAGGTCGCGGTCGCCGGCGACATCGTCGCCGTGGCCGGTATCCCGGAGATCATGATCGGCGACACCCTCGCCGATCCGGAGAACCCGGTGGCGCTGCCGCGCATCACCGTCGACGAGCCGGCCATCTCGATGGTCATCGGCACCAACACCTCGCCGCTCGTCGGCCGGGTCAAGGGCCACAAGCTCACCGCCCGCATGGTCAAGACGCGGCTCGACTCCGAGCTCGTCGGCAACGTGTCGCTGCGCGTCCTCGACATCGGACGACCCGACGCGTGGGAGGTTCAGGGCCGAGGCGAACTCGCCCTCGCCATCCTCGTCGAGCAGATGCGCCGTGAAGGCTTCGAGCTGACCGTCGGCAAGCCGCAGGTGGTCACCCGCACCATCGACGGCAAGCTGCACGAGCCCTACGAGGAGCTGACCATCGACAGCCCCGAGGAGCACCTCGGTGCCATCACCCAGCTGCTCGCGAACCGCAAGGGCAAGATGGTCCAGATGACCAACCAGGGCACCGGTTGGGTCCGTATGGAGTTCATCATCCCGTCGCGCGGTCTGATCGGTTTCCGCACCGACTTCCTCACGGAGACCCGTGGCACCGGCATCTCGAACGCCATCTTCCACGGTTACGCGCCGTGGGCCGGCGAGATCCGCGCCCGCCACACCGGTTCGCTCGTCTCCGACCGTGCCGGCTCGGTCACCCCGTTCGCGATGATCCAGCTCGCCGACCGCGGCACGTTCTTCGTCGAACCGGGCAGCGACACCTACGAGGGCCACGTCGTGGGCATCAACCCGCGCGCCGAGGACCTCGACATCAACGTCACCCGCGAGAAGAAGCTCACCAATATGCGCTCTTCGACCGCCGACGTGATGGAGACCCTCGCCAAGCCGATCGAGCTGACCCTCGAGGCCGCGCTCGAGTTCTGTGCTGCGGACGAGTGCGTCGAGGTCACCCCGGAGGACGTGCGCGTGCGGAAGCTGCACCTCTCGCAGACCGACCGCGCGCGTGCGCGGTCGCGGGAGAAGGCCCGTAACAAGTAGTCCAGGTGTGGGGTGGCCCCGGCGAGCGCATGCTGGCCGGGGCCACCCATGTACCACCTGCCTCACGGAAGGAGCCCGAGTGTCGCGTACGCGCGCTCGTCGCCGACTGATCGGGGCGACGGCCGGCCTGGCCGTGGCTGCGCTGGTCCTCACCGGCTGCACCGCCGACCCGCCGCCTCCCATCGAGCAGACGGAGCCGACCACGACTCCCGCTCCCGCTCCGAAGCGCAGCACGGTGGTGGTCGCGATCGACGAGGTCGGCTCGGGATTCAACCCCCACCTGCTCGCAGACCAGTCGCCCGTCGCGAACGCCGTTGCCGAACTCGTGCTCCCGAGTGCTTTCCGGGCCGTGCCCGACCCGGAGAATCCCGCTGCCACACTGTGGGTTCCGGACGACTCGCTGCTGCTGTCCGCAGAGGTCACCGACGAGGCGCCGTTCACCATCAACTACCGCCTGCGCGACGAGGCCCAGTGGTCGGACGGAGCGCCGATCGCCGCCGAGGACTTCCGGTATCTGTGGCGGCAGATGGTCACCCAGCCCGGCGTGGTCGATCCCGCCGGCTACCGCCTGATCGACGACATCCGGTCGTCGGGCGGAGGCAAGACCGTCACCGTCACCCTGCGCGAGCCGTATCCGGCCTGGCGCGAACTGTTCACCAACCTGCTGCCCGCGCACCTGGTCAAGGACACTCCGGGCGGCTTCTCCACCGGCCTGTCCGAGACGATCCCCGTGTCGGGCGCGCGATTCCACGTCGACAACGTCGACCGCGGACGCGCCGAGGTACTGCTCGAACGCAACGACCGGTTCTGGGGCACCCCGGCCGGACCCGACGAACTGCTCATGCGCCGCGCCGGCACCGACGCCCAGGTGACCGAATCGGTGCGCAGCGACGACGCCCAGGTGGTCCAGAGCGCGGGCGGTGTCGCTCTCGAAGCGCAGCTCGCCGCCGTGCCGGGCGTGCGGACCGGCGTCCAGCTCCAGCCGCGCACCCTCGATCTGACCCTCAACACCCGCACCGCCGAACTGGCCGACCCGGTCGTCCGGCGAGGCGTGCTCGACCTGCTGGATCCCGAGCTGCTCGGACTCGTCGCCACGGCCGACAGCACCGAGGTCGTGCGGGCGCGGGCCCAGGTGCTCGCGCCGTCCGATCCGGGCTACACCGACACGATGCCGCCGCGTCTGCCCCGGGAGCAGGCCCTCGACCGTCTCGCCGAGGCCGGATATCTGCCCGTTCCGCCTGCCGTGCCCCCGGTGCCGGCAGACCCGGACGCACCCGACCCCGGAACACCCGGGAACGATGCACCGGAGACCGAGGCATCCGAGACCGGTACATCCGGGACTGCGGTGCCGACGAGCGCGACTCCCGAACCGGGAACCCCGAGCGGACCGGCCCTGCCCGAGGGCACCCTGGCCCGGAACGGCGTGCCGTTGACGCTGGTCGTGGGCGTGCCGGAGGGCGACGAGACCGCCCGCGCCGTCGCACGTACCGCCGTCGACCTGTGGCGCGGCGCCGGGATCGACGCGTCGGTCGACGAACTGCCCCCCGACGAGCTGTACGGCGAAGCCCTCGTCGAGGGCACCGTGCACGCGGTCGTCGGCTGGATGCGTGCCGGTGGAGACCCCGCCACCGCCGCGCTGTCCCGATTCGGATGCGTCCCGGTGGCCGCAGCACCCACGGCGGCGGGGGAGGACCTGCCGACCGCGCCCGAGTCCGGCCTCCCGGCGCAGCCCGACGCCCCCGGGACGACGGAGGCGGCACAGCCGTCGGACCCCGCGACCACCACGCTCGACGAGGACGACGTCGAGGAACGTGAGGATGCGCTCGCAGCGCAACTCGAAGCTCCGAGCAACCTCTCGGGCGCGTGCGATCCCGGTCTCGAGCCCGATCTGCTCGCTGGGCTGAACGGCACCACCGACCCGGCGAAGGTCGTCGCCGACGCACAGACCAGGCTGTGGGATCTCGCGGTGAACCTGCCGATCCTGCAGGACCGCGCCGTCGTCGCCGCCGGCCCCGGTGTCGAGAACGTCTCGCTGACAGCCGCTGTCGCCACCGGTATTCTCGGCGACGCCCATCTGTGGGGAAGGACCACACCGTGACCGATACTCCGGGGGCTCTCCCCGACGTTGCGGATCGACGACTTCTGCTCGTCCACGCCCATCCCGACGACGAAACCCTCACCACCGGCGGCACCATCGCCCGGTACGTCGCCGAAGGCGCCGAGGTCACCGTCGTGACCTGCACGCTCGGCGAGGAGGGCGAAGTGATCGGCGACGAGTGGGCACAGCTCACCGCCGACCGCGCCGATCAGCTCGGCGGGTACCGCATCCTCGAACTCACCCGGGCGCTCGGAGCGCTCGGCGTCGACCGGCCGCGCTTCCTCGGCGGTGCCGGGCACTGGCGCGACTCGGGAATGGCGGGCACCCCGTCCGCCGCCAACCCCCGCGCCTGGGTCAACGCCGACCGCGAGGAAGCGGTCGAGGCGCTCGTCGCCGTGATCCGTGAGACGCGTCCGCACGTGGTCGTCACCTACGACCCGTTCGGTGGCTACGGGCACCCCGACCACATCGCGGTGCACGAGAGGGTGACCGCGGCCGTCGAAGCGGCCGGCACCGAGGACTATCCGTCCGCCGGGGCGGCGTGGACCCCCGCGAAGGTCTACTGGACCGTCGCCGAACGGTCCGCGCTCGAACGCGGCATCGCCGCCATGGGCGCGCTGCCCGAGGGCTGGCGCCGACCGGAGCCCGGCGAACTGCCGAGCGTGCCCGACGACGAGGTCACCACCGTCGTCGACGTCCGTTCGGTCCTCGACGCGAAGCGGACCGCGATGGCCGCGCACGCGACCCAGGTGCTGGTCGCGGAGGACGGCGAGCAGTTCGTGCTCTCCAACCTCGTCGCCCAGCCCGTCTTCGACCAGGAGCACTTCGTGCTCGTGCGCGGGCAGCTCGGCCTGACCGACTCCACGGGACGAGAGGACGACCTCTTCTCCGGCATCGGCTAGTGTGATCCGCGTCATCAACGAGGCTTCGAGTGGCTCGCGCCACCCGGACTCGTGCACTACGCAGACACACCGTGCAGGGGGTTGTCGATGTACAACTGGTCCGTCCAGAACCAGATCGTCGCGTTCGTGGATTCGTTGAGGCCGTACGCCGACGAGATCCGGGCCGACTACTGGCACGCCCTGTACTCCTTCGCCGACCAGCAGAGCGCGCTGCTCACCATGCTCGGATACCCGCCGGTTCCCTGACATCCGGTGCCTGGTCCGCGGATGGTTCCGCGGACCCCGGTTGCGCTCGCGCGCGTCCGGTAGCGCACCATCGAAGCATGACGGTCGATCCAGCAACCGCTGCACCCCTAGCGTCACCGGTGGACGTCCAGCCCCGCCGGGGACTCGTCGCGCTGCTCGTGCTCGACGGTGCGCTGTGCGCCCTGTTGTCGGTCTTCTACCTCGGCCTGTACATCGCCGGGGTGCCCTTCCCGATCACCATCCTGTTGGCCGGCGCCGCGAATCTGCTCCTCGTGATGGCGGTCCGCGCCGAGACCGGCTCCCTGCGCAGCGCGGCCCTGCCGCTGCTGGCCTGGGCCGTCGTCTTCCTCGTCTGCCTCGTGGGCGGGCCGGGCGGCGATCAGCTCGCGCTCGGCGACTGGCGGACCCTGCTGCTGCCCGTGGCTGCGCTCGCCCCCGCCGGCGGATACCTGTTCTCGGCCCGTATCAAGGAGATCACTCAGGCAGTGGGAGGGACGCAGCCCGCGCCGCGTCCCTGAGCACGTCGGTCACCATCTCCTTCGTCAACCGGCCGGTGAAGGTGTTCTGCTGGCTGACGTGATAGCAACCGAACAGGTGCAGCGGGTGCTCCCGTGCCTCGGTGGGGGCCAGCAGCGCGTGCGCACCGTGTCCGAACTTCGGGCGGGGAACCGGGATCGTCCACCCCGCGGCCGACAGGACGGGCAGCAGCGCCTGCCACCCGAACCCGCCGAGGACGACGACCGACCGCAGTGTGGGAGCGAGCAGGTCGAGTTCCTGTTCGAGCCAGTGCCGGCAGGTGTCGCGTTCGACGACCGTGGGGCGATTGGCCGGTGGCGCGCAGTGCACCGGCGAGGTGATGCGGGTGCCGAACAGTTCGAGCCCGTCGTCGATGTGTGTCGCGGTCGGTTGCGATGCGAGTCCCGCGTCGTACAGGGCCGCATACAGCACGTCACCCGACCGGTCTCCCGTGAACATCCGTCCGGTGCGGTTCCCGCCGTGCGCGGCGGGCGCCAGCCCGACGATCAGCAGGGACGCATCGGCCGGACCGAAGCCCGGGACGGGCCGGCCCCAGTACTCCTCGTCGCGGAAGGCCGCTCGTTTCTCCCGGGCGACCTGCTCACGCCATGCGACCAGCCGCGGACACGCGTAGCAGTCGACGAGCGCGTCGTCGAGTTCGGTCAGCGTCGTCGGGGGAGTGCCGTGCAGGGGGCCTTTACCGGACGTGGGTTTCATCGGTCGATCCATGCTTCTCCCATACCCGGTGTGACCTCCTGGACAAGCGCCCACGCCTCGTCCACCGGGATGTCGATCACCTCGTAACGTCCCGCACCCGCCGGGGTCGCCGCGACGACGGTCGCGAGACCCGCACGGCGCTGGAAGAAGGTCTGCCGCACCGTCCAGCCGATCACACCGTCCGCGTCGAGGCAGATGCGCTGCCGGTCGATCGAGCCGCTGCGGGCGACGAGATGCCCGTCGACGACGGCGTGGCCGAGACCCCGGTAGCGGTCCTGCGCCAGCGCGCACGCCCCCGCGACCAGCACCACGACCACCGTGGCGATCACGGCGAACGGCACGCGCCGGTCGGTGACGGTCAGGGCGACGAGTCCGGCGACGACCACGACGGCCACCGGCGACAACGTCCGCGTGTAGCGGCGACGACGGGCACGGGGACCGTGGCTGCGCAGCGGAACCTCGAGCGGCAGCCGCCCGGTGAGCACCTCGGCCGCGACCCGCCGGACCTCCTCGTCGGGTGCGGACGGCAGGACCAGCGACGAACCGCCCTGCTGCGCGGTCCTGCCCGTCATGACGGCATCGAGCCGCGCGGCACCGACGAGCCGCAGCGCCAGGGGCTCGCGCAGCGCAACTCCACGCAGCCGCGCCTGGTCGAGGGTGGTGTGACGGGTCGTGAGCAGGCCGTGCGCGATGCGCAGGACCCGGTTGTCGTCGGTCACCTGCAGATCGCCGTAGAGCAGCAGGTACCGCACGCATGCGGCCGGGCTGGCGACGAGCACGACGACCAGCACGAGGATCACGAGCGCGACCACCAGGCCGAGGTCCTCTGCGGTCTCCACCGCGCGGCGGACGACCTGCGATTCTGCGATCCACCGGCCGAGCCCGAACTGGAAGGCGGCACCGGCGATGGCCGCGACGGCGAGCAGGCCCGTCGTGGAGAAGGGGGCGTAGCGCACCCAGGCCGGGTCGAAGCGCGCCAGCTGACGCTCGGTGACGGCAGGGGTCGGGGTCGCCTCGGCCGGCGCCTCGTCCTGCTGCCCGCCCCTCAGGAGAACGGCACGGAGCTCGGGGACGGCCGCGATCGGGATGCCGTTGAGTTCGAACCGGTTGCGATCGGCGCCCCCGCTCTGGCCCGTGCCGATCTTCACGAGCGCGAGGCCCAGCACGCGGTGCAGGAGGCGTTGCTCGACGTCCACCGACCGGATACGGCTACGGGGGATCGACAACTCGCGTCGTTGCAGCAGGCCGCGGCGGAGTTCGACGTGCTGCGGTCCCACGCGGTAGGTGGTGGTGAACCAGCGCAGCAGACCGACCAGCACGAGCACGCCCGTCGCTGCGAGGCCCCACACGGGATTGCCGCTGGTGGTCCCGATGACGAACGAGCCGGCGAGGACGGGCAGCAGGCGCAGGATCTCCTCGATCGGGTGGATCAGCAGCATCCGGCGATCGAGGCGCGACCACGGCACCTCCTCGTCCGTCCCGGCCACGGGCGCGACGGCCTCGTTCATGTCGCGTCCGCCTCCGAGCTCGCCGCGAGCGTGGTCAGACGGGCGACGGTCTCGTCGGCGACCCGGCTGTCGAGGCCGACGATCTCCACCGCACCCGCAGCGGAAGCAGTGGTGACGGTGACGGTGGTCAGATCGAGCCACCGGTCGAGCGGGCCTCGCTCGGTGTCGACGGTCTGGATCCGGGAGATCGGCGCGATGCGGTGTTCCTGCGTCCACCAGCCCGAACGCGTGTAGACCGCGGTCGCGTCCATCTCCCAGCGATGGACGCGGTAACGCCAGACCGGCACCACCGCGACGTGCAGCGCACCGAGGACGACGGTCGCGACCGCGGCGGCGATGTGCCATCCGGCGCCCACCGGTGCGACGAGCACCCACACGACCTGCGCGACGACCAGCGGCAACCACATCAGCGCTGCACTCACGGCCCACAGCACACGCGCCTTCGGGCTCGGCCGCCACGACGGTTCCCTCATCACCACGCTCGTCGCTGCCGTGTTGTCGGCCGACCCCGCCGGCGAACTCTCGTCGTCCTCCACCCGCACCTCCTGCTCCATCGGGCCCCGTGTCCGGTTCCACGCTAGGCTGGGATCCGTAGAACCGGCCGGACTCGCCCGATCCGACCTCGCGATCGGGCCCTACGAGGAGGAGATCGCAATGACGGAGTCGAATGCGCTCGACATCGAGATCCAGTCCGACAACGATTCCGAGGCCGACCGGATCGAGCAGGCCACTCCCGTCTACGACGATCCTGCCGACGACCTGCCTTCGGACGTGCCCCTCGAAGCCGACCCGGCAGACACCTACGAGCAGTCCCGCGAAGTCCCGGCGGACGACGACTACCCGCGCGGATAGACCCCGAAGTGGCATGGGGGTGCTCGTAGGCGCATGATCGGGCCCATGACCGATTCCGCAGACGACACCCCGCAGTCCGCGATGCTCCCGACCCCCACCGTGCGTCCCGGCGCTGCGCACCGATCCACGGCGACTCCCTCGGGAATGCGTCGAGCGTTGCGCCGGGCTCGCGACGGGGTCGCACTGAACGTCGACGAAGTGGCGGTCCTGCTGCAGGCCCGGGGTGCCGATCTCGAGGATCTCTGTGCGTCGGCGGCGCGGGTGCGCGATGCCGGCCTTCTCGCGGAGGGTCGACCCGGCACGGTCACCTATTCGCGCAAGGTCTTCGTCCCCATCACCCGGCTGTGCCGGGACCGATGCCACTACTGCACCTTCGTCACCGTCCCCGGCAAGCTCCGCGCCGAGGGTCACGGCATGTATCTCGAACCCGACGAGATCCTCGAGATCGCCCGTCAGGGAGCCGAACTGGGGTGCAAGGAAGCCCTGTTCACACTCGGCGACCGACCCGAGGACCGGTGGCCCGAAGCGAAGCAGTGGCTCGACGAACGCGGTTACGACTCCACCCTCGACTACGTGCGCGCGATGGCGATCCGCGTCCTCGAGGAGACCGGTCTGTTGCCGCACCTCAACCCCGGGGTGATGAGCTGGGCCGAGATCTCGCGGCTGAAGCCGGTCGCCCCGTCGATGGGCATGATGCTCGAGACCACCTCCGAACGGTTGTTCACCGAGAAGGGGCAGTGCCACTACGGCAGCCCCGACAAGGATCCTGCGGTGCGGCTGCGGGTGCTCACCGACGCGGGCCGACTCGCGGTGCCGTTCACCACCGGCATCCTCGTCGGCATCGGTGAGGACTTCACCGAGCGCGCCGAATCGATCCACGCGATCCGCAAGTCGCACAAGGCATTCGGTCACATCCAGGAAGTGATCGTCCAGAACTTCCGCGCCAAGGACGACACCGCGATGCGCGAGCACGACGACGCCGATCTCGACGAGTTCCTCGCCGCGATCGCCGTCGCACGGCTCGTCCTCGGACCGGGAATGCGCATCCAGGCCCCGCCGAATCTCGTCTCGCTCGACGAGTGCCGCGCGCTGCTCGGGGCGGGTGTCGACGACTGGGGTGGCGTCTCGCCGTTGACGCCCGATCACGTCAATCCCGAACGACCCTGGCCGAACCTCGACACCCTGGCGCGCCTGAGCTCCGAGGCCGGCTTCGAGCTCACCGAACGGATCGCGGCGCAGCCGAAATACGTGCTCGCCGAGCAGCCGTGGATCGATCCGCGCATCACTGCTCACGTGCACGCCCTCGCCGATCCGGACACGGGCCTCGCACGCGAGGTGATCCCGTCCGGACTGCCCTGGCAGGAGCCCGACATCGACTGGGAGTCGTCGGGCCGGGTCGACCTGAACTCCGAGATCGACGTGACCGGACGCAACACCGAGCACCGCTCCGATCTGGGGAGCGCCTTCGGCGACTGGGAGACCGTCCGCGAACAGGTGCTCGAACTGGGTGCCTCCGCGCCGGTGCGGCTCGACAGCGACGTGCTCTCGGCGCTGCGCTCCGCGGAACGGGATCCGGGCGGTTGCACCGAAGCGGAGTACATCGCCCTCGCCAACGCCGACGGCGCCGGTCTCGAAGCGCTCGTGGCGCTCGCCGACCAGTTGCGCCGCGACACCGTCGGCGACGACGTCACCTATGTCGTCAACCGGAACATCAACTTCACCAACATCTGCTACACCGGCTGCCGGTTCTGCGCCTTCGCGCAGCGCAAGGGCGACGCCGACGCGTTCACCCTCTCGGCGAGCGAGGTCGCCGACCGGGCGTGGGAGGCGCACGTCGCCGGCGCCACCGAGGTGTGCATGCAGGGCGGCATCGATCCGGAACTGCCGGTGACCGGCTACGCCGATCTCGTCCGCGCCGTCAAGGCGCGGGTGCCGTCGATGCACGTCCACGCGTTCTCGCCGATGGAGATCGTCAACGGTGTCGCGCGCAGCGGCACATCCATCCGGGACTGGCTCACCGAGCTGCGCGAGGCGGGGCTCGACACCATCCCGGGCACCGCTGCGGAGATCCTCGACGACGAGGTGCGGTGGGTGCTCACCAAGGGCAAGCTCCCGACCGCCGAGTGGATCGAGGTCGTGACCACCGCGCACGAGGTGGGACTGCGCTCGAGCTCGACGATGATGTACGGGCACGTCGACCAGCCGCACCACTGGGTCGGCCACCTCGAAGTGATCCGCGGGATCCAGGACCGCACGGGCGGATTCACCGAGTTCGTGCTGTTGCCCTTCGTGCACCAGTCGTCGCCGCTGTATCTGGCCGGCGCGTCGCGCCCCGGCCCGACCATGCGCGACAACCGTGCCGCGCACGCCCTCGCCCGGGTCATGCTGCACGGCCGGATCGACAACATCCAGACCAGCTGGGTGAAGCTGGGTGTCGCCGGGACGCAGGCCATGCTCGAGGGCGGCGCCAACGACCTCGGCGGCACGCTCATGGAGGAGACGATCTCGCGCATGGCGGGCTCGCAGCACGGCTCGGAGAAGACCGTCGCCGAACTCGTCGCGATCGCCGAGGGCATCGGGCGGCCGGCGCGCCAGCGGACCACCGCGTACACGCCGATCGAGCTCCCGGTCACCTCGGGCTGACCCGCCGCGGCGGCCGGCACTCCGAAGTAGGGGACCCTTACTCCGGAGGGTCGCACGGGGACGGGGGATACTGGAGGACCGTGGGCGTCGAGGGCGCCCGCTCGGGCGAGACCGCGCAGGTCGGCGGGCTTACAGAGAGGCAGGGAGAACAGCAGTGACGTACACGATTGCGGAACCGTGCGTGGACGTGTTGGACAAGGCATGCATCGAGGAGTGCCCCGTCGACTGCATCTACGAGGGCGGTCGCATGCTGTACATCCACCCCGACGAGTGCGTCGACTGCGGTGCGTGCGAGCCCGTGTGCCCCGTCGAAGCGATCTTCTACGAGGACGACGTCCCGGACGAGTGGTCCGAGTACGTCAAGGCCAACGTCGACTTCTTCAACGATCTCGGCTCGCCCGGCGGCGCCGCGAAGCTCGGCAAGGTCGACTACGACCCGCCGTTCGTCAAGAACCTCCCTCCCATGGGCGAAGAGTGACGAACGGACCGGTGGAACTTTCGTGAGCACGCGTGTCCGCCGTTCGGTGGCGAAGAGCCTTCCGGACTTCCCCTGGGATTCCCTGACCGACGCGAAGGCGAAGGCAGCGGCGCATCCCGACGGCATCGTCAACCTGTCGGTGGGCACACCGGTCGACCCGGTCGCCCCCGTGATCCGGGAGGCGCTCGTCTCCGTCGCGGAGGAGCCGGGTTATCCGATCACGCACGGCACCGCCGAACTGCGGCGGGCGGCCGTGGGTGCACTCGAACGGCGCTACGGCATCACCGGTCTCGACGACTCGGCGATCCTGCCGGCGATCGGCACCAAGGAGATGATCGCCTGGCTGCCGTCGCTGCTCGGCCTCGGCGCCGACGATCTCGTCGTGATCCCCGAACTGGCGTACCCGACCTACGAGGTGGGTGGCCTGCTCGCCGGTGCCCGCATCATCCGCGCCGACGGGCTGACCCGCCTCGGTCCCGAGGTCGCGTCGCTGGTCTTCGTGAACTCGCCGTCGAACCCCACCGGCAAGGTGCTCGGACCCGACCACCTGCGCAAGGTCGTCGACTGGGCGCGCGGCCGCAACGCGATCGTCGTCTCCGACGAGTGCTATCTCGGACTCACCTGGGAGGGTGAGGCCCTGTCGATTCTGCACCCGAGCGTGTGCGGGGGCGACCACACCAACCTCCTCGCGGTGCACTCGCTGTCGAAGACCTCGAATCTCGCGAGCTACCGGGCCGGTTTCGTCACCGGCGACGCCGACCTCGTCGCCGACCTGCTCGAGGTCCGCAAGCACTCCGGCATGATGCTGCCGCTGCCGATCCAGGCCGCGATGACCGCGGCACTGAACGACGACGAGCACGAGAACGCCCAGCGCGAGAAGTACCGCAAGCGTCGCGAGGTGCTCCTCGAGGCCGTGCGCGGCGCCGGCTTCACCGTCGACCACTCGGAGGCGGGCCTGTACCTGTGGGCGACGCGCGGTGAGGAATGCCGCGCGACCGTCGACTGGTTCGCCGAACGCGGCATCCTCGTCGCACCCGGCGAGTTCTACGGTCCCGGTGGTGTCCTGCACGTCCGGATCGCACTCACCGCGACCGACGAGGCCATCGACGCCGCCGCTGCGCGACTGCGCGGATAGAGCGCAGCCTCCGGCTCCGCACGAAGTTCGCCCGCCCCACGTGAATGCGGATCGTGGGGGAGGTTGTGTGCGGAATTCCCGAGAAACGCGCACACAACCTCCCCGTCGATCGTCCCGTCGGTAGCTCTCCTGTGTCGGACGTCGCCGACGCACCGCCGGGCGAGCGGCTCGCCGGTAGATTGGCCCCGTGAGTTCGTCCGGTGAGGATCCGCTGCTGTGGGTGCTCTATGTCGCTGTGGTGGCGATCGCTGCGGCGAGCGCGTCACGCTCCCACTCGGGAAGTGCCGCCCGCGCGACGACGCGATCGTTCTGGTGGCCCCCGCCGGTCGCGGCGACGATCCTGTGGTCGGTGGTCGCCGTGGCCTCGCTCGCTCGGCTCGTCTTTCCCGGACTGCTCGACGTCTTCCGGCGGCAGCCGGTGCGCACCCGTGACTCGGGGGAGTGGTGGCGCGTCCTCACCGCCGGTCTGATCGAGGACGGCGGCGTGCTCCTCACCGTCGTGAACCTGCTGTTGCTCGCGGTGGTCGCCGTCGCGATCGTGCGGGTGTGGCGGTGGTACCGCGCCCTCGGCCTGTTCGTGATCGGCCAGGTGATGTGGGGGTTGTTCACCACCTTCGTCTTCCCGTCCGACGGCGCGGGAACGACCGGCGCGACCCTCGCGTCCGCCGCGACCCTGGCGGGACTGTGGCCGGTCGTCGGAGCGACCCGCCCGTTGCTCGTCGCCTCCGCGGCGACCTTCCTGCTCGGTGTGGTCCTCGTGATCGCGGGCGACGCGCACGGCGTGGCCGTCCTCATCGGAATGCTGCTGGGCGCGGTTCTGGCCACCGTGCTTCCCCCGGTGCACCTCGCGCGGGCATCGGTGTCCGCGGCACGCGGCGACATCCGTACCTGACCGCCTCTGCGGGAGTGCCGCAGCGATATGGAATCGTGGCTGCTGTGTCTGCACTGCTTCGTTCGCTGAACCCGCTGGCCGTCGCGCGCGGCGACGATCTCCCGGACGCCGTTCGCATCGACGGCCACACCTTCTCCCGCAGCGATCTGCTCGGCGCGGCGACCGCGGTCGCGGCACGGGTGGCCCGCGCCGATCGGGTGGCCGTGCTCGCCACCCCGAACGCGACCACCGTCGTCGCCGTGACCGGTGCCCTGCTCGCCGGGACGACCGTGGTGCCGGTGCCGCCGGATTCGGGGCCCGCCGAACTCGCCCACATCCTGAGGGACTCGGGTGCGCAGGCCTGGCTCGGTCCGGCGCCGGAGGTGCAGCATCCCGACGTTCCACAGTTGCCGAGCCTGCCGGTCCGGTTGCACGCCCGCGACTGGCACCACCTGCCCGAGCCGAACCCGGCGCGAATCGCGTTCGTGCTCTACACCTCCGGGACCACCGGCCTGCCCAAGGGTGTGCTGCTGAGCCGCCGGGCGATCGCCGCGGGCATCGACGCCCTCGCCGAGGCGTGGGCCTGGACCGAACGCGACACGCTCGTCCACGGACTGCCGCTGTTCCACGTGCACGGACTCGTGCTCGGTGTGGTCGGAGCCCTGCGGGTCGGCAGCCGGCTGATCCATACCGGCAAGCCCACCCCACAGGCCTACGCCGAAGCGCAGGGATCGCTCTACTTCGGGGTGCCGACGGTGTGGACACGCATCGTCGAGGACGAGGACTCCGCCCGCGCGCTCAGCGGTGCACGACTGCTCGTCTCCGGCAGCGCGCCGCTGCCGGTGCCGGTCTTCGAACGGCTGCGTGAGCTCACGGGGCTGGTCCCGATCGAGCGCTACGGCATGAGCGAGACGATGCTGACCCTCAGCACGCGGGTCGACGGCGAGCGCCGTCCCGGCTGGGTCGGCACGCCCGTCGCCGGAGTCGAGACGCGACTGCGCGACGAGCAGGGCCGCGACGTGCCCCACGACGGGGAGAGCATCGGTGTCCTGCAGGTACGTGGGCCGATGCTCTTCGACGGCTACCTGAACAGGCCCGAGGCCACCGCCGCCGCGTGGACCGAGGACGGATGGTTCGTCACCGGCGACGTGGCGGCCGTCGACGAGGGTGGCTTCCACCGCATCGTGGGTCGCGAGTCGACCGATCTGATCAAGACCGGTGGTTTCCGGGTCGGTGCGGGGGAGATCGAGACCGTTCTGCTCGGTCATCCCGCTGTGCGGGAGGTTGCCGTGGTGGGCCTGCCCGACGACGATCTCGGTCAGCGGATCGTCGCGTTCGTGGTGCCCGCCGCGGACGGTCCCCAGGTCGACGAGTCGGAACTGATCGACCTTGTCGCGCAACAGCTCTCCGTGCACAAGCGGCCCCGGGAGGTACGTGTGGTGAGCGACCTTCCGCGCAATGCGATGGGCAAGGTGCAGAAGAAGAAACTGGGCTGACGGGGTCGGTGGGGAGCGCCCGCGGTCAAGTTCCTGTTACCGGAACTTCGTGGAAAATCGGTCACAGGGCTTGCATGTGTCACACTGCGAGGCGGATTCTCTACTGCACCGTATGTAGATCTACTCACTTCGATGGGGGTTCGAGGGATGTCTGTAACGGATCAGGTCCGGTTGCCCGGGCACGACCGTCGGGGGGACGGTGACAACGCCCCGCTCTTCCTGGTGGACGGCAAGCCCGCGTCCGTTCCGCTGCGCGATCTGCCGGCCGTGGCTCGCAAACTCGTGGCGCACTTCGCCGACAACGTGGCGCCGTGTTCGCTCCGACCGGGGGAATCGCTGCGCGGCGACGTCACCGAGGTCACCGTGCGCTGCCTGCGCATCGCGATCCATCTCCTGGACTCGGGAGAACTGCCGTCCGACGCGGAGCTCGCCGACCTGCGCAGCAGCGCCGCCCAGTGGGCCCGCGCCGGTTTCCGGCTCGAGTACATGCTCCGGATCTACCACGAAGGCATCCGTCTCGGTTGGGAACTGGTCACCGATCGGGCCCGGGAGGGCGACGTCTCCTCGGTCGCCGACGCGTCCCGCCTGTGGATGGCCCTGCTCGAGAAGGTCACCGTCGCCGCGACCACCGGTTTCGTCGCCGAACTCGACGCCATCCGCCGCGAACGCGACGTCGCCGCGCAGGAACTGGTCACCGCGCTGCTGAGCGGGCAGGACGCCGCGGCCGTCGCGCAGCGTTCCGGGCTGGTGCTCGCCGACACCTACACGGTGCTCGCGGTCTCGCTCACCCGTCATCCCGACGAACGCAATCCGCACGTGCGGCCGGAGGTCGTCGCGCGGCGCACGCTGCGCCGGGTCGAGACCGAACTCGAGGCGATCTGCGAGGGCCGCCATCTCGCGATGCTCGGCCCCGAGGGCGGCACCGTCCTGCTCCCCGAATCACCCTCGACGGAGGCGATCGAGGAGTTCCGGCAGCGCATCGAGACCGTGGCCGGGGTGTCCGTCACGCTCGCCCTCGTGCACGCTCCCGTCCGGGAGGTACCCACCGCGGCGAAGCAGGCCCACGAGCTGCTCGACCTCGTGCGACGGCTCGGCCGCCCGGTCGGGGCCTACGGCATGCAGGATCTCGCACTCGAATACCAGCTGACCCGGCCCGGACCGGCACGCCGCCATCTCGCGCGCGTACTCGATCCGCTCGAGGAATCACCCGAACTCGTCGAGACGCTGGAAACGCACATCGCCCACGATCTCAGTCGCCAGCTCACGGCCAAGACCCTGCACGTCCACGCGAACACTGTCGACTACCGCCTCAAGCGGGTCGCGCAACTCACCGGATTCGACCCCACCCGGCCCTCCGGACTGCGCCAGCTGCAGGCGGCGCTGATCGCTCGACGACTCGAACTGGAGAGCTCCGAACAGGGCTGATATCGCGTCGGATTCGGCTTCCCGAGGCGTGCCGGTCTATATCATCGGTCTCGGGCGACCGAGGGGCGTCACCCGGAGTGAGCACGAGGGGGCCGACGCATGGCGGGGGAGTCCGGACCGTCCGAGTCGGATCCGCCGAGCCGTCGTGGCGGCGTGAGTGGGGATGCACGGCCGGGCGGGGGTCGGGCGCGCTGGTTCGTCGTCGCCGTGATCCTCGTCCTCGCGGCCGGATCCGTCGCCTTCCTGTTCGTGGAGCGGCGGAGTGGGTGCGACGACTCCGAGCGCTACACCGTGGCGGTCACCGCCGACCTCGCACCGGTGATCGAGGGGACCTCGGTATCCGGATGTACGGAGTTCGAGGTCGTCGAACAGGAACCGGGGGAGGTGTCGGCGCGACTGGCGACCGACGACGTTCCTGACCTGTGGCTCCCGGCGGGCGGATGGTGGGCGTCGTGGGCGGGTGAGACCGCCACGGGCCCGGTGCGCACGGTGTCGACACCGCTGGCCACCACGCCGCTCGTGATCGCGGGTGCGCCGGGCACCGTCGAACCGGCGGCCGACTGGCAGGAGGCCCTGTCCGATCCCGGTCTCGTCTTCGGCAATCCATTGCGCTCCGGTCCCGCGGCAGGTGCCATCCGCGCCGTGCTGGCCGAGGCCGCCGACGATCCCGTCGCGATGGGCACGGTCCGTCCCGTCATGGCGCCGCTCGCCGAGCGGGAGGGGGTTCGCGACGAGGAGGTACCTACCGGATCGACCTTGCTCGAGGAGACCGTCGCCGATGGTGGGACGGTGGTGAGCACCGAACAGCAGGTCGAGACCTATCGCAGCGTCCACAAGCGCGAACTGGGCATCGAGGTACCCGCCACCGGGACGCTGCTCGTGGACTATCCGGTGGTCGTGACGGCGCGCGGAGAACGGCACGACGCCGCGGCGGCGGCCGCCACGGCGCTGACCGACGCGCTGCACACGTCCGAAGGACTCGACAGGCTGACCCGTCACGGCTTCCGGGACGGAGGCGGACGACCCCTGCCCGACGGCCGCGGTGTGGGAGCGGTGCCGGTGCTCGAACTCGACGACGAGACCGTCGCCGAGGAGGCGATGAACGTGTGGGCGTTGCAGGCGCTTCCCGTGCGCACCGTGTTCGCGGTGGACGTCTCCGCGTCGATGAACCGTAATCTCGGCGACGAGAGTCGGATCGAACTGGTCCGGCGCGCCGCGACCGCCGCCAACGAGGTCCTGCCCGGGAACGTCTCAGCGGGCCTGTGGTTCTTCGGTGGGGGAGTGAGCGACTACGCCACATTGCCGAACGACCGCGCCGAGGCAACGGGGGACTACATCGTGGCGGCACCGATCCGGCGCTTCGATGCGGTGGTGGACGACGGTACCCAACGCGACCTGCTCACCTCGCTCGTCGCGCAGATGGCCGGTACGGCCGACGAGACCACCGCGCTCTACGACACGATCCTCGCGGCCTTCCGGTACGTGCAGGACAGCTACGATCCGCGCGCGGCCAACAGTGTCGTCGTGGTGACCGACGGCGCCGACAACGGTTCCGCGATGTCGAAGGACGAACTGCTCGCGGTCCTCTCGAACGAGAACGATCCGTCCAGGCCGGTACGGATCGTGACGATCGGACTCGGTGAGGACGTGGACACCGCAACCCTCGAGCAGATCGGCGCGGCGACCGGAGGGGTGAGCTACCGGACGAGCGATCCGCTCGACATCACCGAGCTGGTGCTCACTGCGCTGGCCGATCGGACGGGTGGCTGACCGTCTTGTCGTCGTGGGTGCGGTGCCAGAGCAAGCCGAGCGCCGTGATGATCAGGAACAGCACGAAGGTCGACGCGAGCTGGACCCGGGCCGCGCTGTCGGACAGCATCAGCACGATGAAGCCGATGAGCATCGAGAGCGTGAACCAGCTGAGATAGGGGAACAGCCACATGCGCAGGCGGATGGTGCCTTCGCGCTCGAACTTGCGGCGCAGCCGCAGATGCGAGACGACGATGAACAACCAGATCGCGATGAGCGCCGATCCGACCGCGTTGAGCAGGATCCCGAGGATGGTGTCGGGCAGCAGCCAGTTGAGCCACACGCTGACGAAACCGAAGAACACCGAGACGAGCACCGCGTTGCGGGGCACTCCGTGGTGGGTGAGTTTGCTGAGCCAGGCCGGGCCGTCGCCGCCGCGTGCCAGCGAGTAGGCCATGCGGGAGGTGCCGTAGACGTTGGCGTTGAACGCCGACAGCAGCGCGATCACCACGACGAGTTCCATGAAGCCGGACACGTAGGGGATGCCGGCGATGTCGAGCACCGAGACGAACGGGGAGGTCTCGCCGCTCGCCGCGGTCCACGGCAGCACGAGCACCATGATCGAGATCGACCCGAGGTAGAAGATCGAGATGCGCCAGACGACGCTGCGCACGGCGGTCGCGATGGACCGTTCCGGGTCCTTGGATTCGGCTGCGGCGATCGTGACGATCTCGATGCCGCCGAACGCGAAGGCCACTGCGAGCAGACCGGCGGCGATGCCGGCGATGCCGTTGGGCGCGAAACCGTCGCCGTCCCCGAGCAGGTGGGTGGTGCCGACGGGTTCGGTGCCCGGGAGCAGACCGAACACGAGCAGGATGCCGATCACCAGGAATCCGAGGATGACCGTGACCTTCAGCGCCGCGAACCAGAACTCGAACTCGCCGAAGTTGGCGACCCGCGCGAGGTTGACGACCGCGAAGAAGGTGACGAACACCAGCGCGACCACCCATTGGGGTACGCCCGGTAGCCACGACTGCACGATCGCGGAGGCGCCGGTGATCTCGACACCGAGCACCATGATCAGCATGAACCAGTACAGCCAGCCCATCGAGAATCCGGCCCAGCGGCCGATCCCGATGCGCGCGTAGTGCGAGAACGAACCGCTCACGGGCAGCGCGGCACCCATCTCGCCGAGCATGCGCATCACGAAGATGATCATCACACCGGCGAGCAGGTACGACACGATGATGGCCGGACCGGCGGCGGCGATACCCACTCCGGAACCGAGGAACAGGCCCGCGCCGATGGCGGAGCCGAGTCCCATCATGGTCAGATGGCGGACCTTCAGGCCGCTCCCGAGATGTTCGACCTCGGAAGCGGGCCGCTGGGTTTCACTCACAGTTTCTCGGTTCCGAATCTGTCGTGGGGTGCAGAGCTAGTCGTTGGCGTGCAGAGCCGCGTTCAGTTCGACTCCGCTGCCCTTGTTCGGCACGACCTCGACCGCACCGCTCACCGAGTTGCGTCGCAGCAGGAGGTTGGAGGCGCCGCTGAGCGTCGCGGCCTTGACGACGGTGCCGTCCGGTCCGGTGACCTTGGTGCCGGCGGTGACGTACAGGCCGGCCTCGACGATGCAGTCGTCGCCGAGCGAGATGCCCACGCCCGCGTTCGCGCCGAGCAGGCAGCGCTTGCCGACGGAGATGACCTCCTTGCCGCCACCGGAGAGGGTGCCCATGATCGAGGCGCCACCACCGACGTCGGAACCGTCGTCGACGACGACACCCGCGGAGATGCGGCCCTCGACCATCGAGTTGCCGAGCGTGCCGGCGTTGAAGTTGACGAAGCCCTCGTGCATCACGGTGGTGCCGGACGCGAGGTGCGCACCGAGGCGGACGCGGTCGGCGTCGGCGATGCGGACACCGGCGGGAACGACGTAGTCGACCATGCGGGGGAACTTGTCGACACCGAAGACGGTCACCGGTCCGCGGATGCGCAGACGCGAGCGCACGGTCTCGAAATTCTCGAGCGAGCACGGGCCGTAGTTGGTCCACACGACGTTCGCGAGCAGACCGAAGATGCCGTCGAGGTTGAGTCCGTGTGGCTGGACGAGACGGTGCGACAGCAGGTGCAGCCGCAGGTAGACGTCGTGAGTGTCGACGGGGGGCTTCGACAGGTCTGCGATGTCGGTGCGCACCACGACCTGCTGGACCTCGCGCGCCTCGTCGTGACCGGCGAGCAGGGCGAGATCGGACGGGATGTCCGTGCCCTCGAGTCGCGTCGTTCCGGTTTCGCTCGGCTCGCCGAGGGCGGGTGCCGGGTACCACGTGTCGAGGACGGTCCCGTCCTCCGTGATGTTCGCGATGCCTACTGCTGATGCTCCGTGTGCACTCACGGGTGAGAAGCGTACGCGAGGCGGTCCTGCGCCTGTGTCCCCCCTGAGAAAATCGTGTGCGGGGTCTGAGGAACAGGCGCGTTTCGTATCGTGCAGGTATGCCCGTACCGCAGCTGGACCTGCACGCCGACCCCGTCGAACTGACCGCCGCGCTCGTCGACATCCCGAGCGTGTCGCAGGACGAGACGCTCATCGCAGACGCCGTGGAGACGGCTCTGCGCGAGCAGACCGACGGCTTCGAGATCGTGCGCAACGGCAACTGTGTCCTGGCGCGGACGAACCGCGGGCTCGGCAGCCGTGTGATGCTCGCCGGCCACCTCGACACCGTCCCGATCGCCGACAACGTGCCGTCGCGGCGCGACGGCGACCTGCTGTGGGGATGCGGCACCTCCGACATGAAGGCCGGCGACGCCGTCTTCCTGCACCTCGCCGCGACCGTCACCGATCCCGCGCACGACCTGACGATCGTGATGTACGACTGCGAGGAGATCGCGGCCGCGTACAACGGGCTCGGACGGATCGAGACCGAACTGCGCGACTGGCTCGACGCGGACGTCGCGATCCTCGGCGAACCCACCTCGGGTGAGATCGAGGCCGGCTGCCAGGGCACCCTGCGGGTGCGGATCACGACCGGCGGTGTGCGGGCGCACTCGGCGCGCTCCTGGCTCGGCGACAACGCGATCCACAAGCTCGCTCCCGTGCTGGACCGGCTGGCCCGCTACGAGGCGCGGTCGGTCGACATCGACGGCTGTGTGTACCGGGAAGGACTGTCGGCCGTGCGCATCGAGGGCGGTGTCGCCGGGAACGTGGTGCCCGACGCGGCCGCGCTCGACGTGAACTTCCGGTTCGCCCCGGATCGCAGCCCCGACGACGCACTCGCGCACGTCCGGGAGGTCTTCGACGGTCTCGCGATCTCGATGGAGCTCACCGACATGTCGCCCGGCGCGCTGCCCGGACTGTCGAACCCGGCGGCGGCCGCGCTCGTCGAGGCCGCGGGTGGGAAGTTCCGGGCCAAGTACGGCTGGACCGACGTCTCGCGGTTCGCGGCGCTGGGGATTCCGGCCGTCAACTACGGCCCGGGCGATCCGAACCTCGCGCACAAGCGCGACGAGCACGTCGAAGTGGGGCGGATCACCGAGGTGACCTCCGTTCTGCGCTCCTATCTCACCCGATAACGTGGCCGCCATGTCCGGCGACAACTCCTCCTCCGAACGCGGCTCCCGTCGCGAGGTCGTGCACCAGGGCCCGGTGCAGCTGCGCGGCTCTCTCGCCCGCGAGACGACGACGATGGACCAGCGGCTGCTCGATCGCCGGGGCCCGTCCGATTGGGTGCACACCGATCCGTGGCGTGTGCTGCGGATCCAGAGCGAGTTCGTCGAAGGCTTCGGTGCGCTCGCCGAGGTGCCTCGCGCCGTCACCGTCTTCGGATCGGCACGCACCCCGGCCGGTCACGAGGAGTACGAGATCGGCCGTGAGCTCGGCGCCGCACTCGTCCACGCCGGATACGCCGTCGTCACCGGTGGCGGCCCGGGCGCGATGGAGGCGGCCAACCGCGGTGCCAGCGAGGCCGGGGGACTGTCGATCGGTCTGGGGATCGAGCTGCCCTTCGAGCAGGGGCTCAACGAGTGGGTCGATCTCGGACTGAACTTCCGGTACTTCTTCGCGCGCAAGACGATGTTCGTGAAGTACTCGCAGGCGTTCGTGTGTCTGCCCGGCGGTTTCGGGACGCTCGACGAGCTGTTCGAGGCACTGACCCTCGTGCAGACCCGCAAGATCACGCAGTTCCCGATCGTGCTGTTCGGATCGGAGTACTGGAACGGTCTGGTGGGCTGGCTGCGCGAGACGCTGGTCCGCGGCGGCAAGATCTCACCCGCCGATCTGGACCTGCTGTACGTCACCGACAGCATCGAGGAGACGGTGGACATCATCCTCGAGGCGCATCGCGGCGAGGACGAGAACGAACTGTACGGAAACGGGAGTGGATGGTGACCGAATCTCTGTCGGTCTGTGTGTACTGCGCGTCGGGACCTGTCGACCAGAAGTTCCTCGAACTCGCCGCCTCGGTCGGCACCGAGATCGGCCGACGGGGCTGGCAGCTGGTCTCCGGTGGCGGCAACGTGTCGATGATGGGAGCGGTCGCCGACGCGGCCCGCGCGGCGGGTGCGCACACGATCGGGGTCATCCCGAAGGCGCTCGTGCACCGCGAGGTCGCGGACGTCGACGCCGACGAGCTGATCGTCACCGAGACGATGCGCGAGCGCAAACGCATCATGGAGGACCGCGCCGACGCCTTCCTGACCCTGCCCGGCGGCATCGGAACCCTCGAGGAACTGTTCGAGACGTGGACCGCGGGGTATCTCGGTATGCATGACAAGCCGGTCGTCCTGCTCGATCCCACGGGGCACTTCGACGGCCTGCTCGGCTGGCTCGGGTCGATGGTCGACACCGGCTTCGTCGCGCAACGCGCACTCGACGGTCTCGCGGTCACCACCGACCTCGCGGACGCGCTCGACCGCTGCGCTGCTCCGTACGCGGCGGTCTGAGGTGTTCCACTTCGCCGCGCGCTTATCTACTCTTCGGTAAGTTCGGGGGAACGCCGTGGGTGTCGCCCGAGCGAACCCGCCCGTCCCCGACGTCGCCGTGAGGAAAATTGTCGTGACCACTCGATCCGATCGAGGCAATGCCCCCGTCGTGTCCCTGCCCGGACTCGTCTCGAAACTGCCCCGGATGGCTACCGATCTCCCCATCGTGTTGCGCGGAGCAGCCGGGATGACCCGGAAGCCGACCGCCCGCGAGACGATCGGGTCGGTCTTCCAGAAGCTCGCCGAGCGTCACCCGGAGCGCCCCTTCATCCGGTTCGAGGGCGACTCCATCGGGTACGGCGAAGCCAACGCGCAGGTCAACCGGTACGCCGCGGTACTTGCCGATCGTGGGGTCGGCAAGGGCGAGGTCGTCGGCATCCTCATGGGCAACCGGCCCGAGACCCTGCTGGTCGCCCTGGCCGCGGTCAAGCTCGGTGCGGCCGCCGGCATGCTCAACATCAACCAGCGCGGTGAGGTGCTCGAGCACAGCCTGTCGCTGCTCGACAGCGCCGTCCTCGTGATCGGGGAGGAGTGCGAGGAGGCCGTCGACTCGCTCGGCGGCGAACCGCAGGCGCGCACCGTGCTGCGCTTCGACGAACTCGCCACCGCCGCCCGCGACGCCGATGCGTCGAATCCCGCCGTCACCGAGGACCTGCAGGCGTCGGAGACGGCCTACTACATCTTCACCTCCGGGACGACGGGGCTGCCGAAGGCCAGCCGCATGACGCATTTCCGGTGGCTGAAGTCGATGTCGGGTCTCGGCAGCCTCGGCGTGCGCCTGCGCCGCACCGACGTCCTGTACTCCTGCCTGCCGCTCTACCACAACAACGCCCTGACGGTCGCGTTGTCCTCGGTGCTCGCCGCCGGTGCCACCTTCGGGCTCGGCCGGAAGTTCTCCGCGTCCAACTTCTGGAACGACGGGGAGCGCAACGGCGCCACGGCCTTCATCTACATCGGCGAGATCTGCCGCTACCTGCTCAACCAGCCGCAGCGGGAGGACGACGCCGACCACGGGATCCGCCTGGCCGTGGGCAACGGCCTGCGCGCCGAACTGTGGGACGAGTTCACCGAACGCTTCGGCATCGACCGCGTCGCCGAGTTCTACGGCGCCAGCGAATGCAACATCGCCTTCATCAACGCGCTCGACCAGAAGCGCACCGCCGGCATCTGCCCGCTGCCCTACGCCGTCGTCGAGTACGACCCCGATTCCGGGCAGGCGCGTCGCGGCGACGACGGCCGGTTGAAGAAGGTCGGCAAGGGCGAGGTCGGACTGCTCCTCGCGAAGGTCACCTCGCGCGCACCCTTCGACGGGTACACCGATCCCGAGGCCACCGAGAAGAAGCTGCTGCGCGACGCGTTCTCCGACGGCGACGTCTGGTTCGACACCGGCGACCTCGTCCGCGACCAGGGCTGGATGCACGTCGCCTTCGTCGACCGGCTCGGCGACACCTTCCGGTGGAAGGGGGAGAACGTCGCGACCACGCAGGTCGAGGCCGCGGTGTCGTCGCACGAGACGGTCGCCGAGGCCGTCGTCTACGGCGTCGAGGTCGACGGGGCCGACGGCCGCGCCGGGATGGCCGCGGTCACGCTGAAGGAGGGCGCCGAACTCGACGGGGCGGCACTCGCGAAGTCGCTGCACGACGCGTTGCCGGACTACGCCGTCCCGCTCTTCGTCCGCATCGTCGACGAGCTCGAGTACACGACGACCTTCAAGAGCCGGAAGGTCGATCTGCGCAAGCAGGGCTACAGCGAGACCGGCGAGGACGAGGTGTACGTCCTCGCGAGTCGCAGCGAGGGTTACCGTCCGATCTTCGACGGCTTCGTCGACGGCTTCGTCGACGGCGTCGCGCGGGGAGAATTGCCCTGTCGCTGAGCATGTCAGGATGGGATCATGAGCGGCCCCGCGACCGATGTCGACGAGCAGACCCCCGTGACCCGTCCCGGTCCGGCACCGTCCACCCTGTGCGGGCGCCCCGTCGCCACCGACAGGGCGCTCGTCATGGCGATCGTCAACCGCACCCCGGACTCGTTCTACGACCGGGGAGCGACCTTCGAGGACGAGGCGGCGCTCGCGGCTGTCGACCGTGCGGTGGCCGAGGGTGCCGACCTCGTCGACATCGGCGGGGTGAAGGCCGGGCCGGGTGAGGTCGTCGACAGAGACGAGGAGATCCGGCGCGTCGTGCCGTTCGTCGCCGCGATCCGCGAGCGGTATCCGGATGTGCTCATCAGCGTCGACACCTGGCGCAGCGAGGTCGCGCGTCGCGCCGTGGGCGAGGGCGCCGATCTGATCAACGACACGTGGGCCGGTGCCGACCCCGAGCTCGTCGCGGTCGCCGCCGAACTCGGGGCCGGCATCGTCTGCTCCCACACCGGCGGCGCCGTCCCGCGCACCCGTCCGCACCGCGTGCGGTACACCGACGTCGTCGAGGAGGTCGTCGCGGAGGTCGTCACCGCCGCGGATGCCGCTGCCCGCGCCGGCGTCGCGAGCGACTCGATCCTCATCGATCCGACCCACGATTTCGGAAAGAACACCCATCACGGACTCGCTCTGTTGCGGCACGTGGACGTTCTTGTAAAAACCGGGTGGCCTGTGCTTATGGCGCTGAGCAACAAGGACTTCGTGGGGGAGACTCTGGGAGTCGAACTCGCCGACCGGTTGGAGGGCACATTGGCAGCGACAGCTTTGGCCGCAGCGGCCGGCGCACGGATGTTCCGGGTACACGAGGTGGCAGCCACACGTCGGGTGGTCGACATGGTCGCGGCGATCGCGGGCACACGCCCGCCGGCGCGCACGGTGAGGGGGTTGGCATGAGTGCACCTGCACGCACATGGAACGAGGTCAACAGCTGGGATCGGCCCGCCTGGGCGATCGACGAGCTGATCGCGGCCAAGGCCGGTCGCACGGTGACCGTGGTGCTGCCCGCCCTCAACGAGGAGGAGACCGTCGCGGGAGTGATCGACACGATCCACCCGCTGCTCGGTGGTCTCGTGGACGAACTGGTGGTCCTCGATTCGGGTTCCACCGACGAGACCGCCTCCAGGGCGCGCGCGGCGGGCGCCCGCGTCATGTCCAGGGAGGAAGCGGTACCGGGCATCGAACCGGTCCCCGGTAAGGGTGAGGTGCTGTGGCGGTCGCTCGCGGCGACCTCCGGCGACATCATCGCCTTCGTCGACTCCGATCTGATCGATCCCGATCCGGCCTTCGTGCCGAAACTGCTCGGGCCGCTGCTGCTCGGTGACAGTGTCCACCTCGTCAAGGGGTACTACCGGCGGCCTCTGCGCACCGGTGGTGGCGAGGACGCCCACGGTGGTGGCCGCGTGACCGAGCTCGTCGCACGACCGCTGCTCGCGGCCCTGCGACCGGAGCTGACCTGCGTGCTGCAACCGCTCGGCGGTGAGTACGCGGGGACGCGGGAACTGCTCGAGTCCGTCCCGTTCGCACCGGGTTACGGGGTGGAGATCGGGTTGCTGCTCGACACCTACGACCGGTTCGGTCTCCACGCGATCGCGCAGGTCAACCTCGGGGTCCGCAAGCACCGCAACCGGCCGCTGTCCGAACTCGGGGCGATGAGCCGGCAGATCGTGGGCACGATGCTCTCGCGATGCGGGATCCCCGATTCGGGGGCGCCGCTCACCCAGTTCCTGGTGGAGGGCGACGCGTTCGTCCCGTTCGACACCTCCGTCGATCTCACAGATCGCCCGCCGATGGTGACGGTCACCGGCTGAGCCGACCGTCCGGCACCGGTCCCGGCCGGTGTCGGACGCTCGTGCCAAGATCGGAGCATGCTCACGGTTCTGCTGTACGTGCTCGTGATGGCGGGCGTCGCCGCCGTGCTGTTCTTCGTCGCGAGCGCCGTCTTCGGCCGGGGCGAGACGTTGGCGCCGCTGCCTCCGGGCACCACTGTCACGGTGCTGCCGGCCACCGACGTCACCGGCACCGACATCCGCGACCTGCGGTTCCAGCAGACCGTGCGGGGTTACAAGATGAGCGAGGTCGACTGGGCGCTCGATCGTCTCGCCCGCGAGGTCGACGATCTGCGGGTCCGCCTCGCCGACGCCGAGGCACGCGCGGCCGGGGAACCGGTCGACGGCGCCGGGCAGGAGGTCGGGGCAGAAGAGCTCGAAGCGGAGGACGTTCCGGAGAGCGCTTCGTCGGAGTCGACGGGGGAGTCACGATGACGGCGGACGGGCGGGGGCCCGTGGCCGATACCGACGACCGCGTGCGGTGCCCGTGGGCCGTCGACGGTCCCGGTTCGTCGCTCTACCGCGACTATCACGACTACGAGTGGGGCCGGCCGCTCCACGGCCGCGACGAGATGTTCGAACGGCTCTCCCTCGAGGCGTTCCAGTCGGGACTGTCGTGGCTGACGATCCTGCGCAAGCGGGAGGCCTTCCGCGCGGCCTTCCACGGCTTCGACGTCGAGGCCGTCGCCCGCTTCACGGAGGCCGACGTCGAGAGGTTGCTCGCCGACCCCGGCATCGTGCGCAACCGCCGCAAGATCGAGGCGGTGATCGCCAACGCGCGGGCCGTGCTCGAACTGCCCACCCACCTCGACGAGCTGCTGTGGTCGTTCGCACCGCCGCGACGCGCGCGACGTTCGGTAACGGTCGAGGAGATTCCGGCGGTCACGCCGGAGTCCACGGCGATGGCCCGTGAGCTGAAGCGTCACGGCCTCCGGTTTGTGGGCCCTACCATTGCATATGCGCTGATGCAGGCCACCGGGATGGTCGACGATCATCTCGAATCGTGCTGGGTGTCACTCGACCCGTAGAACCCGGAGGAGTCTCTTACCCAGGAGTCAGCTACGCGCACGTATTCCGGATAGGGAAGAATGAGAAGGTGCGCGTCGCCGCGACCGGCGATGCAACCACACGGTAACCCACGCGCCCGGCGGTCGGGTGCAGATTTGGAGGGAGCAGAGGATGGCGGCCATGAAGCCCCGGACCGGGGACGGTCCCCTCGAAGCAACCAAAGAGGGACGAGGAATCGTCATGAGGGTTCCACTCGAGGGCGGCGGACGTCTGGTCGTCGAGCTCACGCCGGAAGAGGCTGCGGCACTCGGCGACGAACTCAAGAGTGTCACCAGCTGATCGGCCCCTCTCAGGGCACTCCGGGCCCCGCGCTCCTCGGCGCGCGGGGCCCGGTGTCGTCCTGAGAACACGATCGGAGGCGCGATGCTCGCCGACGTGATCGACCTTCTCGCGTGCCCTCACTGCGAGTCCGCGCTCGACCTCGACGACAACGTCGTGGTGTGCGATCGCGGGCACAGCTTCGACGTCGCACGCCAGGGCTACGTGTCGCTGCTCGCCGGCGGTTCGACACCGTTCACCGGCGACACCGCCGACATGATCGCCGCCCGCGCCGACTTCCTCGGTGCCGGGCACTACGACCCCATCCGCCGCGCGGTCGCCGACGCGTGCGTCGACACGGCCGATTCGGTGGACACCGGCGCCCATGCGGTGGACACAGCCGCCGACGCTGCGATCCTCGAGGTCGGGGCCGGTACGGGGCAGTACCTCGCGTCCGTGCTCGACGCCCTGCCGGCAGCGCGCGGCATCGGACTCGACGTCTCCAAGCCCGCGGTGCGACGCATCGCCCGCAGCCATCCCCGGACCGGAGCGATCCTCGCCGACGCGTGGCAGCGACTGCCCGTGAAGTCGGCGTCGCTCACTCATGTGCTGTCGGTGTTCGCGCCCCGCAACGCCGCCGAGAGCCATCGCGTGCTCGCCCCGGGCGGAACGCTCGTCGTCGCGACACCCACCTCGGAGCATCTGCGCGAACTGGTCGAGTTGCCCGGCATGGTGAGCGTGGACGACCGGAAGACCGAGCGGCTCTCGTCCGCCCTGTCGGGACGTTTCGGGCGGGCGGGACGGACGGACGTGCGTTTCACGGCCTCACTCCCGCGCGACGTGCTCGGTCTCGTCGCGGGGATGGGGCCGTCGGCCCACCACGTGACGTCCGACCGGCGCGCGGAGTTGCTCGCCTCTCTGCCCGACCCGTTCGACGTGACGGTGTCGGTCACCGTCACCACGTGGCGACGGATCGGAACGGCCGACCAACCTACCGCGCCGTGATCACCTGCTGGTAGACGGCGACGGTCTGGCGGGCGATCTGCGCCCACGAGAACTTGCTGACGGCGCGGTCGCGTCCGGCCCGGCCCCACTGCGCGGCACGGTCGCGGTCGCGTGCGACGTCGTTGACGGCATCGGCGAGCGCACGCTCGTAGGTCGCGGTGTCGAACGCGTCGTAGTGCACCAGACGCCCGGTGGTCCCGTCCTCCACGACCTCCGGGATGCCCCCCACGTCGGAGGCCACCACGGCGGTCTCGCAGGCCATCGCCTCGAGGTTGACGATCCCCAACGGTTCGTACACCGACGGGCAGACGAAAACCGTCGCCACCGAGAGCAGTTCGCGGACCGATTCGGTGGGCAGCATCTCGCGCACCCAGTGCACCCCGTCACGGGAATCCTGCAGGGCAGCCACCGCGCGTTCGGTCTCCGCGGCGATCTCGGGGGTGTCGGGCGCGCCGGCACACAGGACGAGCTGGATGTCGGGATCGAGGTGGTGCGCCGCGGAGATCAGGTGCCCGACGCCCTTCTGCCGGGTGATGCGGCCGACGAACACGACGATCGGGCGGTCCGGATCGAGACCGATGCGGGTGACGACGGACTCGTGGCCCGGCTCGGCCGGGCCCGGATGCCAGACGGTGGTGTCGATACCGTTGCGCACCACGTGGACCCGAGCGGGATCGACGAACGGGTAGGCGTCGAGCACGTCGAGGCGCATCCCGTCGCTGACCGCGATGATCGCATCGGCGTACCGGACGGCGTTGCGTTCGGACCAGGAGGAGATGCGGTAACCGCCACCGAGTTGCTCGGCCTTCCACGGCCGCCGCGGCTCGAGGGAGTGCGCGGTGAGGATGTGCGGGACGTCGTGGAGTTCGGCGGCGAGATGACCGGCCAGCCCCGTGTACCAGGTGTGCGAGTGCACCACGTCGACCCCGGCGGCAGCGTGCGCCATGCGCAATCCGGCGGACAGGGTCGTCAGGGCGGGATTGGCGTCGCGCAATGCCGGGTCGGGGGAGTGCACGAACGCGGTGTCGCGCGGTGCACCTGTGCAGTGCACGTCGACCTCGACCAGTCGACGCAGTTGTTCGACGAGTTCGGTGACGTGGACTCCGGCCCCGCCGTACACCTCAGGCGGATATTCCCGCGTCATCATTGCCACCCTCACCGCCTCAAAGTAGCGGGCCGCGCAGGTTCCGGCCACCCTGCCCCGACACTCCGATCGGCGTCGAGATCGCGCTTCGCTGGCGGCGGCCTGGGTCGGGGGATAGGTTGAAGCGTGTGAGGAGCCAGCCCCATGTGCTTGGAATCGTTCTCGCCGGCGGCGAGGGCAAACGTCTGTATCCGCTGACCGCGGACAGAGCCAAGCCGGCAGTGCCGTTCGGGGGCGCGTACCGCCTCATCGACTTCGTGCTCAGCAATCTCGTGAATGCCGGTTACCTGCGCATCTGCGTTCTCACGCAGTACAAGTCGCACTCCCTCGACCGGCACATCTCGCAGACCTGGCGCCTGTCCGGATTCACCGGTGAGTACATCACCCCGGTGCCGGCCCAGCAGCGACTCGGCCCCCGCTGGTACACCGGCAGCGCCGACGCGATCCTGCAGTCGCTCAACCTGGTCTACGACGAGGATCCCGAGTACATCGTGGTCTTCGGCGCCGACCACGTGTACCGGATGGACCCCGAGCAGATGGTGCGCCAGCACATCGAGTCGGGAGCCGGCGTCACCGTCGCCGGTATCCGTGTCCCGCGCAGCGAGGCCTTCGCGTTCGGCTGTATCGACAGCGACGAGAGCGGCCGGATCACCCAGTTCCTCGAGAAGCCCGCACACCCGCCCGGGACGCCCGACGACCCCAACGTCACGTTCGCGTCCATGGGCAACTACGTCTTCACCACGAAGGTCCTCGTCGAGGCGCTGCGGGCCGACTCGGAGAATCCCGACTCCGACCACGACATGGGCGGCGACATCATCCCCGCGCTCGTCGAGCAGGGCGAGGCCCACGTCTACGACTTCAACGACAACGTCGTCCCGGGCGCGACCGAACGCGACCGTGCCTACTGGCGCGACGTCGGAACGCTCGACGCCTTCTACGACGCCCACATGGACCTCGTGTCGGTCCACCCGATCTTCAACCTCTACAACCGGCGCTGGCCCATCCGCGGTGCCGCCGAGAACCTGCCGCCCGCGAAGTTCGTGCAGGGCGGTCTCGCGCAGGAATCGATCGTCGGCGCCGGCAGCATCCTGTCGGCCGCCACGGTCCGGAACTCGGTGCTGAGTTCGAACGTCATGGTCGACGACGGAGCGACCGTCGAGGGCAGCGTGCTCATGCCCGGGGTGCGCATCGGCAAGGGTGCGGTGGTGCGCCGGGCGATCCTCGACAAGAACGTCGTCGTCGGCGACGGCGAGATCATCGGCGTGGACCTCGAGCGCGACCGTCAGCGGTTCGCGGTCAGCAACGGTGGTGTCGTCGCCATCGGCAAGGGCATCTGGATCTGAGAACGTGCCCGCCCCGACGGCGGATCAGCTGAGGCGCACCGCGCAGAGCAGACCGTCGCCGAGGGGGAGGACCACCGGAGCGAGACGTTCGTCGTCGGACACCGCGCGGGTCGCCTCGCGCACCGCGAGCACCGTCGCGTCGCGGGCGGCGGGATCGGCAACGCGACCGTCGAGCAGGGCGTTGTGCAGCACGATCACGCCACCCGGCCGCAGCAGACGCACCCCTTCGCGCACGAAGTGCGGATGGTCTGCGGGAGTCGCGTCGACGAAGACCATGTCGTAGCCGGAATCGGCGAGTCGCGGCAGCACGTCCAGCGCGCGGCCGTTGATGAGCCGGGTGCGCGACGCCACGATGCCGGCTTCACGGAAGGCGATCTTCGCGGCCCGCTGATGTTCCGGTTCGCTGTCGATCGTGGTGAGCACGCCGTCCTCGCGCAGGCCGTGCAGCAACCACAGTCCGCTCACACCCGCACCGGTCCCGATCTCCACTACCGTCTTCGCGTCGAGCATGCGGGCGAACATCGCGAGGGCGGCTCCGACGGAGGGGGACACCGGGTCGGCGCCCAGATCTTCGGCACGGTCACGCGCCGCGGCGAGCTCGTCGTCCTCGACGACGATGTTCTCGGCGTGGGTCAGGATGCGATCGGCGTTGGTCTGCACCTCACTGAGGCTATCCTCGGCGATTCGTTCGCGCAGGCAGGCGCGCACGGAGTGGTGCCGTCAGTTGTGTGATTTCGGCGGATGAACATGCCCGGAGCGGTTTTCTCAGGGACGTTTCAGGTTACTCATACGGCGGCCACATCGCCGCGAGGAAAACTGACACTCGACGAACCGGACGATCGCACCGGTTCACGACTTCGAGGACGCACCGCCCTCGGGGAACGTTCCTGTGAAGGAATATTCCCAGCAGGGCGAGTGTTGTAGGCCCCGAAGCCCGTACCACCCTGCGATCCCGACGAGGAGGATCCACCGATCCACATGACCCGATCCCACACCGTTCCCGAGAACGACGCCTCGGCGCTCGAGGCGGACCTGAGCGGCACCGCGGCGTTCGACGCCACCGGGGACCGCGCGGCCATGCCGTCGTGGGACGAACTCGTTCGTGAGCACGGCGACCGCGTCTACCGACTCGCCTACCGCCTGTCCGGCAACGCCCAGGACGCGGAGGATCTCACGCAGGAGACCTTCATCCGCGTCTTCCGGTCGTTGCAGAACTACCAGCCCGGCACTTTCGAGGGCTGGTTGCACCGCATCACCACGAACCTCTTCCTGGACATGGTGCGCCGCCGGAACCGCATCCGGATGGAAGCGCTCCCGGAGGACTACGATCGTGTACCGGCCGCAGGGCCGAACCCCGAGGAGATCTACCACGACGCGCGTCTCGGCGCCGACCTGCAGTCCGCTCTGGACTCGCTCGGACCCGAGTACCGTGCCGCGGTGGTGCTCTGTGACATCGAAGGTCTGTCCTACGAGGAGATCGGTGCCACACTGGGGGTGAAACTCGGTACGGTGCGTAGTCGTATCCACCGAGGCCGCCAGGCACTCCGCGAGTACCTGCGCGAGCATGGAAAGGTCGAAAACGGTCGCGTCGATGCGGGGTAGCCGCCGGGAGGTAGTGATGACGATGGTGCAACCACCTCGCAGGTTCGGCTCCACGGAACATCTCGCCAGCGAGGCAGTTGCCGCATTCGTCGACGGCGAACTGCGCATGGCGGCCTACATGCGG
This sequence comes from Rhodococcus sp. S3, assembly GCF_058211795.1. Lineage (NCBI taxonomy): Bacteria > Bacillati > Actinomycetota > Actinomycetes > Mycobacteriales > Nocardiaceae > Rhodococcus > Rhodococcus sp. S3. The sequence continues at coordinate 1,391,599 of NZ_CM177074.1, forward strand.
GCCGCCCAGCACCTGTCGATGTGTCCGGAGTGTGCCGCCGAGGTCGAAGCCCAGCAGCAGGCCCGCCACGCCCTGCGGTCCGCTGCCGATCACGTACCGCGTATGCCGAGTTCTCTGCTCGGGACGCTCAGCAACATTCCTTCACACCTGTGCGATCCGTCCCCGCAGCCGCAGGCGGAGGAAGGCTTCGCCGCGCGCCGCTGGTCGATTCTCCGGCGCCGGTGACCGGACGGGCGGTAACAGGTGATCCGATGCCATCGGTGATACTGGGCTGCGTGACGGACCTAGACGGGGGAGACGGGCACGCGTGACGGCCGAATCTGCGCAGCACACCGAACGACGGGCCGGCGACGATCCTCGTCGCGACGACGAGCTGCCCCATGCCTCGTCGGGTAAGGACTCGTCGGGCAGAGGCTCGTCCGGCAACGCCTCGTCGGGGCTGCCCGACGGAGCGATCGCGCGCCCCGACGACGCTCCCCGTCTCGAACCCCGGCCCGTCTACCGGCCCACCGTCGATCCTGCATCGGCTCGTGTCTTCGGGCGCCCGGCCGGCGCCGAGGGATCGTTCGACTCCTCGGCCCATCCCCGCGTCGTCGACCCGCGCGTCCAGCAGGCACCTCCGACCGACGCGATCCTGGCCGAGGCCTACGGACGGCCGTCCGACGCCGACGAGACGCTCCAGCGTCCCCCTTCGCAGCCCGCGACCGAGGCCGAGGACGACACCGAACCCGATCCCTGGCGCGACCCCGACTCCGCGGTGCGGCTCGGTCCGCCCCTGGCCGGGCAGGCGGAGGAGAAGGAACTTCCCCCGGCTCCCGGACTCACCCTGCGTGAAGTGTTGTTCGACCGCCGCGTCCAGCCGCGCGCGCTCGCGACCCTGGCCGCGGTGGCTGTCGTGATCGGCATGGTCGGCGGACTTGTCGTGGCACTGGCGACCGCCGACAACGGCTCACTGACCAGTCGCGGCGTGACCCTGAGCCAGTCCGGTCCCGACGAGGAACTGCCGACCGGCGCGGTCGCTCGGGTCGCCGACACCGTGCTCCCCGCGGTCGTCTCCATCCAGACCACCGTCGGCGGCGACGCCGGCACCGGCTCGGGCGTGGTGATCGACGGTGCCGGTTACATCGTCACCAACAACCACGTCATCTCGATGGCCGCCGGAAATCCCGACGCGAAGGTGCAGGTCACCTTCGACGACGGCACGAAGGTGCCCGCATCGATCGTCGGACGCGACATCAAGACCGACCTGGCCGTGCTCGCCGTCGAGGACGTCGACAACCTGGTCGTCGCCGAACTGGGCCGCTCCGAGGACGTCCAGGTGGGCGAGGACGTCGTCGCGGTCGGTTCGCCGCTCGGCCTGAGCAAGACCGTCACCCGCGGCATCGTCAGTGCCTTGCATCGGCCCATGCGGCTCAGCGGACAGGGCACCGACACCGACGCGGTGATCGATGCCGTCCAGACCGACGCCTCGATCAATCCCGGCAACTCCGGCGGCCCCCTCATCGACATGGAGGGGCGCGTGATCGGCATCAATTCCGCGATCAAGTCGGAAACCGGCGGCTCGGTGGGTCTGGGCTTCGCGATCCCCATCGACGACGTCACCGAGGTGGCGCAGGAGCTGATCCGCACCGGCGAGATGCGCCACCCGGACATCGGCGTGAACGCGCGCTCGGTCGTCAACGACGTCGCGAGCGGCGCGGAGGTCGCCAACGTCCGTCAGGACAGCCCGGCCCAGCGCGCCGGCATCGTCGAGGGCGACGTCATCGTCAAGGTCGGCGACCGCGAGGTCACCAGCGCCGACGAACTCGTCGTGGCGGTCCAGCAGCAGGAGATCGACGAGCCGATCACCGTCCAGCTCGTGCGCAACGGCCGCCTCGTCGACGTCGAGGTCACCCCCGTCTCCGACTGAACGGTTCCCCTCGCGTGATGTGACCTTCCCCGTAGGTGATGCGATCCGGACGCGACCACGTACCCTGGATGCGTGTTCGGCAACATCGGTTGGGGCGAGTTCCTGGTACTCATCGTGGCGGCCCTCGTGGTTCTCGGCCCGGAGCGCCTGCCCGGCGCCGTCTCGTGGGTGGCCAAGTCGCTGCGTCAGGTACGCGACTACGCCACGGGTGCGCGCGACCAGCTCAAGCAGGAACTCGGGCCGGAGTTCGACGACCTGCGGCAACCGCTGTCCGAGCTGAACCAGCTGCGCGGCATGACACCGCGGGCCGTGGTCACGAAGCATCTGCTCGACGGCGACGACTCGATCCTCACCGGCAACTTCGACAAGCCGTCCTCGGCGACCCCGGGAACACCCACCAACGGCGCGGCCCGGCCGAATCTGTCGAAGCCGCTCGCTCCGGACGAGAAGCCGCCGATCGATCCCGACGCCACCTGACAGCTTTCCTACGATCGAGCCCCCGCCGTGAAGCACGGCGGGGGCTCGATCGATATGGGTCTCTACAGGTGACGCGTGGTGTCGATTCCCAGCGACATGCCGGCCAGTCCGCGCTTGCGCACCGCGAGCTTGTCGGAGACCTCCTTGAGCGCCACCGCGGGCGCCGAGTCGGGCGCCGCGAGGACGATCGGAGTACCGGAGTCGCCGGCCTCGCGCACGGCCGGGTCGAGCGGGATCTGGCCGAGCAGCGGCACCGTCGCGCCCACCGCGCGGGTGAGCCGCTCGGCGACGGCCTGACCGCCACCGCTGCCGAAGACGTCCATGCGGGTGCCGTCGGGCAGCTCCAGCCACGACATGTTCTCCACCACGCCGGCGATGCGCTGACGCGTCTGCAGCGCGATCGAACCGGCACGCTCGGCGACCTCGGCGGCGGCCTGCTGCGGCGTCGTCACGACGAGGATCTCGGCGTTCGGGATCAGCTGCGCGACGGAGATCGCGACGTCGCCCGTACCGGGCGGCAGGTCGAGGAGCAGGACGTCGAGGTCGCCCCAGAAGACGTCGGCGAGGAACTGCTGCAGCGCGCGGTGCAGCATCGGGCCGCGCCACACCACCGGGGTGTTGCCCTCGGTGAACTGCGCGATGGAGATCATCTTCACGTCGTGTGCGATCGGCGGCATGATCATCCGCTCGACCTGCGTGGGCTTCGCGGACGTGCCGAGCATGCGGGGGATCGAGTGACCGTAGATGTCGGCGTCGAGGACACCCACCGACAGTCCGCGCGAGGCCATGGCCGCGGCGAGGTTGACGGTGACCGACGACTTGCCGACACCGCCCTTGCCGGAGGCCACCGCGTAGACGCGCGTCAGGGACCCGGGCTGGGCGAACGGGATGACGGGCTCGGTGGAGTCGCCGCGCAGCGACTTGCGGAGCTCGGTGCGCTGCTCGTCGCTCATCACGTCGAGGGCAACCCGCACCTCGCCCACCCCGGCGACGTCGGCGACGGCCTTGGTGACGCGCTCCGAGATCTCGGTGCGCATGGGGCACCCGGCGGTGGTCAGATAGATCGCCACGTCGACGCTGCTGTCGGCGCCGATCTCGATGCTCTTGACCATTCCGAGATCGGTGATGGGCTTGCGGATCTCCGGGTCCTGGACCCGTGCGAGCGCACTGCGGACGTCGGACTCACTGACTGCCATGACGCCCATGGTAGGCGGCAGGCCGCTCGCGACCGGATACGGGTCGAGGTGACCCGACGACCGCCTTCGCCTGTCAGTGGATACGGGGCAGATCCGCGGGGCTCGGGTCGATGCCGGTGGAGTAGGCCGTCGACCAGGCGAGCACGTTCGCCACGTAGGCCATCGAGTTGTTGTAGCGGTGGATCGCCTTCGTCGAGTGCGCGATGTTGCGCATGTCGAGGCCGCCGTCGCACAGGTACTTCGCGGTGGTGAGCGTCGAGTCGTACAGGTTCTGGGGATCGGAGACCCCGTCGCCGTTGCCGTCGCCCGCGTACTGGTTCCACGTGGTGGGGATGAACTGCATCGGCCCGACCGCGCGGTCGTAGACGGTGTCGCCGTCGAGAGCGCCGCCGTCGGTGTCGTGGATGACGGCCTGGCCGGGCAGGCTGCCGTTGAGCGGCAATCCGATGACGGGCTCGAGCAGGTTGCCCTTGTCGTCGGCGCGACCACCGTTGGCGTGTCCGGACTCGACGCGGCCGATGCCGGCGAGGAGCGTCCAGTGCATGCCGCAGGCGGGATTCTCCTCGGCGAGGACGCGCTCGGCGTTGCGGTAGGCGGCGTAGTTGATCCCGGGGATGCCGAGCGGGCCCTCCTCGAGGACCTCGGGCTCGGGTTCCGGCTCGGGGGCGGCCTTGAAGGTGCGCACGGGTGCCGGTTCGGGCTCGAGCATGATCGTCTGCACGGCGGCGACCGCTTCGGGAACCGCGGCGGCGAGGTCGGCCGAGTCGGTCGACGACGCCGTCGGCTCGGTCTCGTGGTGAGCTGCACCCATCAGTGCTCGCGGCGACGCACCCGCAGTGGTCGCGGCTGCGGCGACCAGTCCGACCGGAACGAGTCCGGTCATCGCGATGACGGAATTTCGCCGAAGCTTCGAATCCGACGGTTTGGCGTGGCGGCCCAATGGATAACCCTCCCTCGGGTGCCTCGGAACGAGACACCTTCGTTACGTGCCGGGCCGAGGTTACAGCATTCGATGCTTTTCCGTTACTCAAACGTGATGTAACGGGGGTGCATGCGCACTGCTGTGGCCCATCCGTGCTGGTTCCGTGGGTCGGGTGGGGTGAAAGAAAAAGATGACGACACGCGTGTCGCGCGTGTCGTCATCTCGCTCGTGTGCCGGGAGTTATTCGCAGAAGGCGGGCACCAGGCAGGGGAGTTCGGGCAACTCCGGCATCGCGGGTGCAGCCGGGGCGGCCTGCTCCGGCGAGGGCTCTGCAGGCGCTTGCTCGCCCGATGGCTCGGCCGGCGGCGTTGCGGCCGGGGCGGGCATGGTGACCACCGGAGCCGGAGCGGGGGCCGCGACATCCGCGGCGTTCGGAACCGGCCGCGCCGGGATCGGGGCGAGATCGGCGGGAGCCACCTCGGCCGCCTTCGCATACGCGCCCGACCAGGTCCGGACGTTCGCCAGATAGTCAGGGGACGGATCGACCGCCGCCACCGCCCGCGCCTCACCGTCGGGCTCGCGCAGGTTTCCGCCCTCCGCGCACATCCGGGCACCGGCGGCCAGGGTCGCGTCGAAGATGTTCTGCGGATCGGCGGTGCCGTCCGCGTTGCCGTCGGCGGAGTACTGCTCCCACACCGCGGGGGCCAGGTGCATCGGCCCGAGCAGTCCCTCCGGGGTGACGACCGGCGTGGTCAGCGTGCCCAGGATGTCGGTGCGTCCCCCGTCCGCGTGCCCGGAGCTCAGCCGCCCGACGGCGGCGAGCAGATTCCACGGCAGGCCGCATTCGGGGGAGTCGATGGCCAGCTGCATCTCGGCCGCGCGATAGGCGTAGAAGACCAGTTCGGGGATTGCGAGCGGCCCGTCCCCGAGCACCGCCGCACCTCCTGCCGCGACCAGGGCCTCGGGCGGAAGCTGGGCGAGCGGGTCGCTCGGGCTGCGCAGTGGCTGCGCCTCGCGCACCTCGCCGGGGAGCACGCCCACCGCCGGGGCAGCGCTCGGCTCGGCCTCGGTGGACGTCGTCTCCGCCACCACTGTCGCCGACGACGCTGTCGCTGCGAGTCCGGCAGCGACGATCACCGGCATCGCCAGCGCGACCCTCCACCGCACGCGATCACCCTCCTCCGGTCGTCCGTCCGACTGCTGTGACGAAGGTTACAGAAGGATGTCGCGTTGTGTGCAACCGGGCGTGCCGGACAACAGGACGAGCGGGTGGGTTCCTTCAGCGACGGGGCGCGCGGCTGCGCGGAGGACCGGCGTCGTCCTCGTTCTCGTCGTCGACCAGCAGTGCACGCAGGTCGTCGAGTTCGCGACGCAGATAGTCGCGGGTCGCGACCTCGCCCACCGCGAGTCGCAGGGCCGCGAGTTCACGTGCCAGGAACTCGGTGTCGGCCTTGGTCTGCTCGGCGCGGGCGCGGTCCTCCTCGAGCGACACGCGGTCGCGGTTCTCCTGCCGGTTCTGCGCCAGCAGGATCAACGGCGCCGCGTAGGCGGCCTGCGTCGAGAACGCCAGGTTGAGAAGGATGAACGGATAGGGATCCCACTGCAGGCCGACGGCGGTGATGTTGAGGGCGATCCACACGATGACGACGATCGTCTGGATGGCGAGATAGCGGCCCGTTCCGAGGAACCGGGCGATCGACTCGCTGACCCGGCCGACCGCCTCGGCGTCGAAGTTGAACCGGAACCTCGACGCCTGGGGTGTCTCGAGGCGCGAGCGGCCCTGCGTGCTGCGGTCACTCATCCTCGATGTCCTCCTCGCGCCAGTCCTCCGGCAGCAGATGGTCGAGCACGTCGTCGACGCTCACCGCGCCGAGCAGGTGCCCCTCGTCGTCCACCACCGGGCCGCAGACCAGGTTGTACGTCGCGAAGTATCGGGTGACGGTGGTCAGGGCGTCGTCGGGGGCCAGGCGCGGCAGATCGTCGTCGACGACCCCTCCCACCAGGCTCGCAGGCGGTTCCCGGAGCAATCGTTGCAGATGGACGCAGCCGAGGTACTTGCCGGTGGGCGTCGCGGTGGGCGGCCGCACGACGAAGACCATCGACGCCAGGGCCGGACTCAGATCCGGATTGCGGGCGCGGGCGAGCGCTTCGGCCACCGTGGTCGCCGGTGTCAGCACGACCGGTTCGGGGGTCATCAGACCACCGGCGGTGTCGGGGGAGTGCTCGAGCAGGCGGCGCACCGGCTCGGAGTCCTCGGGGTCCATGCGTTGCAGGAACGACTCGGCGTCCGTGGCGGGCAGCTCACCGAGGAGGTCGGCGACGTCGTCGGGATCCATCGCCTCGAGCACCGCGACCGCCCGGTCGAGACCGAGCTGGGTGAGCAGATCGGTCTGATCGTCGGAGGGCAACTCCTGCACGATGTCGGCGAGGCGTTCGTCGTCGAGCGCCGCGGCGACCTCGGTACGTCTCTTGATCGGCAGGTCGCGCAGGGCGTTCGCGACGTCCGGCGGGCGCATGTCCTCGAACTGCAGGAGCAACTGCGCGACACCCTGTCCGGGCATCGACAGCGCCTGCTGGGTGAGTCCGTGCACGTGCGGCCATTCCACGATGTGGATGGGGGAGCGGCGCGCGAGCCGGCCGCGATGGCGACGCACCGCCACGCGGGCGACGACCCAGTCGCGGGTGCGCATGAGCTCGAGCCCCAGATCCACCACGACGGCGTCGACACCCATCAGGTCCGGCAGCTCCGGGTCGTCGACGCGCACACGCGAATCGAGGACCTGACCGAGGGCGAGCACCTCCGAGGGCCGTTGCGTGAACCGGCGCAGACTCACGTTGCCGGTGACGAGGGTGACCGCGCCGGGCTCGATCGCTGTCACGCGCAGCATCGGGACGAAGATCCGCTTGCGGGTGGGCAGTTCGACGACGAGCCCCAGCGCACGAGGAGGCTGACGCCCCACCCGGATGGTCAGCACGACATCGCGGACGCGGCCGATGGACTCGCCGTCGGGGCCGAGAACGACCAGTCCGGCCAGCCGCGCGACGAAGACCTTGCTCACTGCTGCCATGATTGCCAGGCTAGAGCGTGCCCACGCTGTTCCCGGAACTCGGAGGTCTGGTCAGGTCATGTCGTTTTCGTTCAGGCCCCGGAGGTCGGTACTCGCGGTTCCCGGCAGCAGCCGGAAGATGATCGACAAGGCCAAGGGCCTTCCCGCCGACGAGATCTTCCTCGATCTCGAGGACGCCGTGTCGCCGCTGGCCAAGGAACAGGCCCGCAACACCATCGTCGAAGCTCTGAACGAGGACGGCTGGGGCGACCAGATCAAGGTCGTGCGCGTCAACGACTGGACCACGGACGCGACCTATCTCGACGTCGCGACGGTCGTCGGTGGCGCCGGCGCGAACCTCGACGCGATCCTGCTGCCGAAGGTGCCCGACGCGAGCCACGTGAAGGCACTCGACCTGCTCCTCACGCAGGTCGAGAAGGCCCACGGTCTCGAGGTGGGACGGATCGGCATCGAACCGCAGATCGAGAACGCCATCGGGCTGACGAACATCGACGAGATCGCGACGGCGAGCCCGCGCGTGCAGACGCTCGTGTTCGGCCCGGCCGACTTCATGGCGAGCATCAACATGCGCACGCTCGTCGTCGGTGAGCAGCCCGAGGGTTACGACGTCGGCGACGCCTACCACCACATCCTCATGACGATCCTCATGGCCGCGCGCGCCCACGGGCTGCAGGCCATCGACGGTCCCTACCTCCAGATCCGCGACGTCGACGCCTTCCGCCGGTCGGCGCAGCGCACCGCCGCCCTGGGCTTCGACGGCAAGTGGGTGCTGCACCCGAGCCAGATCGACGCGGCCAACGAGGTCTTCAGCCCCCGGCAGGAGGACTACGACAAGGCCGAGATGATCCTCGACGCCTACGAGTGGCACACCTCGGCCGAGGGTGGCGCCCGCGGTGCCGCGATGCTCGGTGACGAGATGATCGACGAGGCGAGCCGGAAGATGGCTCTCGTGATCTCCGCGAAGGGCCGGGCCGCCGGGTTGCAGCGCACCCAGAAGTTCGAGCCGCCCACCTCCTGACGGGAACGACCAGGAAAAAGAACATATCGGGCGAACCATCGCGGCATGCCGGTCCCCGTCGAGGCAGAATGGAGACCGGCGCCGCGACCGTCGGCGTGCATCGCGAAGGAGCCGAAACGACATGACGAATCCCCTCGGACCCGGTCGCCAGGTACCCGGTCTGCCGACACCTCCCACGGGCTGGCCCGTCGGTTCGTACCCGACCTACGCCGAGGCGCAACGGGCGGTCGACCACCTGGCCGATCAGAACTTCTCCGTCGAGGACGTCACCATCGTCGGTGTCGATCTCATGCAGGTCGAGCGGGTCACCGGTCGGCTCACGTGGCCGAAGGTGATCGGCGGCGGCATCGTCTCGGGTGCATGGCTCGGCGTGTTCTTCGGTCTGCTGCTCGGCATCTTCTCCACCGACTTCCTCGGCCCGCTGCTCGTCGGCCTCGTCGGCGGCATCATCTTCGGCCTCATCTCGGCGAGCATCCCGTACGCCGCGACCCGCGGCCAGCGCGACTTCTCGTCCACCATGCAGCTCGTCGCCGGCCGCTACGACGTGCTGTGCCAGCCGCCCACCGCCGAGAAGGCGCGCGACATCCTCGCCAAGCTGGCCATCTGATCGTCGGGAGGTCGCGCGTTCGCCGAGAACGGCACTCGTCGCGACGGGCCTCGCGCCACTACTGTCGATCCCATGCCCGACCTCGATTCGGTGGCCGACGCCCTCTACGGCCTCGACCCAGGAGACTTCGTGGCGGCCCGCTCCGAATTCGCGGCGCAGGCACGCGAAGCGGGCGACCGCGAGCTGACGGCGGCCATCGGCAGACTGCGCAAACCGACGGTCGCGGCCTGGATGGTCAACCTGCTCGCCCGCGAACGGGCCGACGAACTCGCGGCGCTGCTCGACATCGGAGCTGCCCTGCGCACCGCGCAACGACGACTGTCCGGCAGCGAGATGCGGAAACTGTCCGAGCAGCGGCGCCGGGTGGTCGCCGCCCTCGAGCGCGACGCGGGACGGCTCGCAGCCGACCGCGGCCGCACCGTCTCGGAGAGCGCACTACGTGAGGTGGGGCGCACCCTCAACGCCGCGCTGTCGGATCCCGACATCGGGGAGCAGGTCCGGCAGGGCCGGCTCGACGCGATCGTCGAGTCCGACGGCTTCGGTGACCTGTCGGCGATGCCGCTCACCGTCGTCCGCGGAGGGTCGGAGGAGGACGACGAGGACGACCGGACAGCAGTGGGCAAGCCTGCACGCAAGAGCAAGGGCGAGCACGAACCCACCGAGCGCGAGAAGGCGGAGCAGGCGGCGCGCGAGGCGGAGATCGACGAGGCCGCTGCCGCTCTCGACTCGGCGCACAGCGCGGCCGAGGAAGCACGCGAAGCCGCGTCGGCGGCAGAGCAGGAGCTGGCCCGTCACGAAGACGAGGTCGCCGAGCTCCGGGCGAAGCTCGAACACGCAGAGCAGCAGCGCACCTTCGCGCGTCGCGCCGCCGCCGAGGCGAAGAAGCGGGTGGTCGCCGCCGAACGTGCCGTCTCGGCCGCCGAGGCCGACCTCGCCCGGACGAAGAACTGAGCCGTCAGGAGTGCGCCTTCGCGTGCGCGACGAATTTGCGCTGCCAGGGCGTCTCGACCGCGCGCGGATGGTAGTGCCGCCGAACGAAGTCGACCGCCTCCTCCGGGGAGAGCCCGTCGAGGACGGCGAGGCACGCCAGTGCGGTGCCGGTGCGGCCGCGTCCCCGCCCGCACGCGACCTCCACCCGCTGCCGTCCCGCCCGGATCCACGCCTCGTACAGGATGGCGAGAGCGTCCTCCGGGTCGCGCGGCGTGCGGAAGTCAGGCCAGTGGATCCACCGCGACTCCCACTCGAACGGTGCTGCCGGGGGTCGGCCGAGCAGATACACCCCGAAGTCGGGAAACGGCTCGTCGAACACCGGTCTGCGCATCCCGCGTCCCCGCACGAGTCGGCCGGAGGGCAGTTGCAGCACCCCGGTGTCTGCTGGATCCCACTCGCGTCGCACGCTGGAAACCTACCCGCCCGGAGCCGGTGTACCGAACGTCACGGCCGTTCACCCGCGGTGCAAGTTCGCGGTCGATAGTGTCGTTCCATGGGTGAGCGAACGGAACCGGAGATCAGAGTTCTGGAGTCGGAAGCCGAACTGCGGGAGGCGTCTGCGCTGTTCCGCACGGCGATGGTGGGTCTGCCCTCGTGGCCCGAGGTTCCCGACGGGACGGTGGGCCGTTACCTCGAGGCCGGTCGCACGTGGGGTGCCTTCCTCGACGGCATGCTCGTCGGGACCGTCGACGCCACGAGCGGAAATCTCACCCTGCCCGGCGGCGCCCGGGTGCCGCACGCGGCGGTCACCCACATCGGTGTGCTGCCCACCCACACGCGTCGCGGCGTGATCTCCGGACTCGTGCACCGGCAGTTGAGCGACGCGCGCGACCGCGGTGAGATCCTTGCGACGCTGCGTGCCTCCGAAGCGACCATCTACGGCCGGTTCGGCTACGGTGTCGCCTCGACCTCGGTGTCCGTCGACGTCGACGTGCGTGGTGCCGCGCTGCGTCCCGACGTGCCCGAGTCCGGAGCGGTGCGTCTGCTGACCTATCCGGATGCGTGGGACGTGCTGGCGCAGATCCATTCCCGTCATCTGCCGCCGCGCCCCGGCATGATCGATCGGTCGGAGTACTGGTGGAACTCGCGCCGATGGCGGGCCGACTCGCTCACCGATCCGATGTACGTGGCGGTGCACGGCGAACCGGGGCAGGAGGACGGCTTCGTCCGGTACCACCCGATCGACACGCAGGCGTGGTTCACCAGCCGCAACCGCACCGTCGTGGTCGACGACTTCTTCGCCCCGTCGCCCGCGGCGTACGCCGGTCTGGTCCGGTTCCTGCTCGACCTCGATCTCGTCGACACCCTGCGGTTCGCGGCACTTCCGCAGGACGACCAGCTCCCGCTCATGCTCGGCGACGCGCGTGCCGTGCACTTCCGCTCGGTCTCGGACGAGACGTGGTTGCGCATCCTCGACCTCGATCGGGCGTTGTCGGCGCGGAGTTATCGAGGGTTCGGCTCGGTGAGCGTGGAGGTGACCGATCGGTTGCTGACAGACAATGCCGGTGTCTTCGAGATCTCCGCCGACGGCGTGGCGCGCACCGCGGGACCGGCCGATCTGACCATCGACATCGCCGACGTCGGTGCGCTCCTGCTGGGCCGGCAGGGCTGGCACCGGATGGTCGACGCGGGTCGCGCCCGGGTGCACCGACCGGAGGCCGTCGACACCGCTGACCTGCTGTTCTCCTGGCCTCAGGCGCCCTTCTCGGGGACCTCCTTCTGACCTCGTCGTCGTGCCGATTCCGCTCCGGTTGTACGCCCTGCTCGTTTTGCTACGGCTGGCCGGTACGGGCGTTATCGTCGGATCACGAGGTCCCCGATACGAGCGGAGTCACGCATGAGACGGTCGGGCAAGACACGGCGGACGAGCCGGGCGGTCACAGCTTCTGCGGCCGCGGTGCTCCTGGCGTCGGGACTGGCCGCGTGCGGCAGCGACGACGAGGGTGTCGTCCTGTCCTTCTACACGGCCGCCGACGGTGCCGAGCAGTACGCGCAGGCCGCGGAGGTGTGCACCGCGGAGGCCGGCGGCCGATATCGCGTGCAGCAGAGGACACTTCCGAAGAACGCCGACGACCAGCGACTGCAGTTGGCGCGGCGGCTGACCGGTAACGACCCGGGCCTCGACCTCATGACCCTCGACGTCGTGTGGACGGCCGAGTTCGCCGAGGCCGGGTGGGCGCTGCCCTTGCCCGACGATGTGGCCGCCGAGGTCTCCGAGGGCACCCTCGAGGGTCCTCTCGAATCAGCGACCTGGCAGGACCGGCTGTATGCCGCGCCGCTCAACACCAACACCCAGTTGCTCTGGTACCGAAAGGATCTCATGCCGGACGGGCAACCTCCGGAGACCTGGGACGAGATGATCGAGATCGCGAGCGGCCTCGCCGAGGAGGGCCGGCCGTCGTGGATCGGTGTGCAGGGCCGGCAGTACGAGGGGCTGATGGTGTGGTTCAACACCCTGCTCTCGAGCGCCGGAGGTTCGGTGGTGGGGGAGGACGGTGTCACCGTCACCCTCACCGACAACGACGCGGCGGTGACCGCGCTCGACATCATGAAACGCGTCGCGACGGCGCCCGGCGCCGATCCCTCCCTGAACCAGGCCGACGAGGCGGCCGTCCGTCTCGGCATGGAGAGCGGGCGCACGGCATTCCAGGTCAACTGGCCGTTCGTCCTGCCGGGCATCCTGGAGAACGAAGCGGCCCTGCCCTTCATCGACGAGAACGGCAACGTCACCTCGCAGGACACCGGCAACACGGTCCTGACCGTCGACGGTGAGCAGAATTTCCTTCCCGCGCCGTACCCTTCGGTGATCCCCGGCGAGCCCGCCCAGGTCACCATCGGCGGGTTCAACATCGCCGTCGCCCGCACGAGCACCCACCCCGACCTCGCGTTCGAGGCGATGCAGTGCCTGCGCAACGAGGAGAACCAGCGCAACAACGCCATCGGTGGCGGCGTGCCGCCGACGCTTGCCGCGCTGTACGACGACCCCGAATTCCAGGAGGCCTATCCGGCCTGGCGTGAGGTCCGCGCCGGTCTCGAGAACGCCGCGGTGCGTCCCGCTTCACCGGCCTACCAGAGCATTTCGACGCTGGTGACGGCCACCCTCAACCCGGTCGACCAGATCGATCCGCCCCGCACCGTCGAGGAACTCGCCGAACAGGTGCAGAAGGCGGTCAATTCGGAAGGACTGATCCCGTGACCGCCGTCGAATCGAAACCGACCGACGAGACCCCGAAGGAACCGTCGACGAAGACGAAAGCAGCGCTGTCCGAGGGGAAGAAGGCCGAACGACGACTCGGTCTGATGCTCGTCGCGCCCGCCGCGATCGTGATGCTCGCCGTGACGGCCTATCCGGTGGGATACGCCGTCTGGCTCAGTCTGCAGCGCTACGATCTGCGGTTCCCCGACGAGCGCCGCTTCGTCGGACTGTCGAACTACGTCGCGGTGCTCAGCGACGGATTCTGGTGGCAGGCCTTCGTCGTCACCTCGCTCGTCACCCTGGTCTCCGTCGCGCTCGAGTTCGTGCTCGGTCTGGCGATCGCTCTCGTCATGCACCGCACGATCGTCGGCAAGGGCATCGTGCGCACGGTGGTGCTGATCCCGTACGGCATCGTCACCGTCGCCGCCGCCTACAGCTGGTACTACGCGTGGACCCCGGGCACGGGTTATCTCGCGAATCTGTTGCCCGACGGCAGCGCCCCACTCACCGACCAGATCCCATCCCTGGCGATCATCGTGCTCGCCGAGGTGTGGAAGACCACGCCGTTCATGGCGCTGCTGCTCCTCGCCGGCCTCGCGCTCGTCCCCGACGATCTGCTCAAGGCGGCACAGGTCGACGGCGCCGGAGCGTGGACGCGTCTGGTGCGGATCATCGTGCCGCTGATGAAACCGGCGATCCTCGTCGCCCTGCTCTTCCGCACGCTCGACGCCTTCCGCATCTTCGACAACATCTACGTCCTCACCCGCGGTGCCAATGGCACCGGGTCGGTGTCGATCCTCGGCTACGACAATCTGTTCCGGGCCTTCAACCTCGGCATCGGGTCGGCGATCAGCGTCCTGATCTTCCTGTGCGTCGCGATCATCGCGTTCGTGTTCATCAAGTTGTTCGGTGCATCCGCGCCCGGTTCGGACGAAGGGGGCCGATGATGGCCGAGACCAGGAAACGGACGCTGTCGTGGTCGGCGGTGAACCTGATCGTCCTGCTCTACGCACTCGTTCCGGTGTTGTGGATCGCGAGCCTGTCGTTCAAGCCGCCCGGCACCATCCAGGACGGCCGGTTCATCCCGCAGCAGTGGACGCTCGACAACTACCGCGGCATCTTCCGCACCGACGCGTTCACGAGCGCCCTGATCAACTCCATCGGCATCGGCCTGATCGCCACGGTCATCGCGGTGATCCTCGGGACGATGGCGGCCTACGCGATCGCCCGGCTCGACTTCCCCGGTAAGAAGATCCTGGTGGGCGTGGCGCTGCTCATCGCGATGTTCCCCCAGATCTCACTCGTCAGCCCGCTGTTCGAGATCATGCGCGGCCTCGGACTGTTCGACACGTGGGCGGCGCTGATCCTTCCGTACATCACCTTCTCGCTGCCGCTCGCGATCTACACCCTCTCGGCCTTCTTCAAAGAGATCCCGTGGGAACTCGAGAAGGCCGCGAAGATGGACGGCGCGACACCGGGTCAGGCGTTCCGGAAGGTCGTGGCCCCGCTCGCCGCTCCCGGCATCATCACGGCGGCGATCCTGGTGTTCATCTTCTGCTGGAACGACCTGCTGTTCGCGATCTCGCTGACCTCCACCGAACGGTCCATCACCGCACCCGCCGCGATCGCGAACTTCACGGGTGCCTCGCAGTTCGAGGAACCGACCGGGTCGATCGCGGCGGCCGCCGTCGTCATCACGATCCCGATCATCGTGTTCGTCCTGATCTTCCAACGTCGAATCGTCGCCGGACTGACCTCCGGCGCAGTGAAGGGATAACTACCGTGGCCGAGATCGTGCTCGACAAGGTGACGAAGGAATATCCGGACGGAGCGAAGGCCGTCAGCGACGTGGATCTCGAGATCGCCGACGGCGAGTTCATCATCCTCGTCGGCCCGTCCGGGTGTGGAAAGTCCACGACGCTCAACATGATCGCCGGTCTCGAGGACATCTCCGACGGCGAACTGCGCATCGCGGGGGAGCGGGTCAACGAGCGGGCGCCGAAGGACCGCGACATCGCGATGGTCTTCCAGTCCTACGCGCTGTATCCGCACATGTCGGTGCGCGACAACATCGCGTTCCCGCTCACCCTCGCGAAGGTGTCCAAGGACGAGATCGGCCGCAAGGTCGACGAAGCGGCCCGGATCCTCGATCTCACACAGCATCTCGACCGCAAGCCCGCCAACCTGTCGGGTGGTCAGCGGCAGCGCGTGGCCATGGGGCGGGCGATCGTGCGCAGCCCCAAGGCGTTCCTCATGGACGAGCCGCTGTCGAACCTCGACGCCAAGCTGCGCGTGCAGATGCGCACCGAGATCGCGCGACTGCAGAAGCGTCTCGGGACCACGACGGTGTACGTCACGCACGACCAGACCGAGGCCATGACGCTCGGCGACCGCGTCGTCGTGATGCGCGGCGGGCTCGTGCAGCAGGTCGGGGCGCCGCAGGAACTGTACGACCATCCGCAGAACCTGTTCGTCGCCGGATTCATCGGGTCGCCGTCGATGAACTTCGTTCCGGGACAGATCGAGAACGGTTCGATCCGCACCTCGTTCGGTGAGTTCCGGTTGCCCGACGAGCGGTGGGAGACCGTGCGCCGCAACAATCCGTCGCGCGAGGTGGTCGTCGGTATCCGTCCGGAACACTTCGAGGACGCCGACCTGCTCGACCCGGCCCAGCGGGAGGCGGGCGTGACCTTCTCCGCCGAGGTCGACGTGCTCGAGTCGATGGGCTCCGACAAGTTCGCGTACTTCTCGACCGAGGGTCCGGGCGTGCACTCGAAGGACCTCGACGAACTCGCCGCCGACGCCGGCGCCGACATGTCGGCCGAATCGCTGGTCGCGCGGTTGTCGGTGGAATCGCAGGCCACCAAGGGCGGGACCGTGCAGTTGTGGTTCGACCCGGCGAAGATCGCGCTGTTCGATCAGGAGACCGGCGCGAACGTCACCCTCTGACAAACCGACTTCGGTGGATCCGACCCCGGAAGGCGGGGCCGGATCCACCGAAGTCGTCAGCGGGGTGCGCGACTGCGGAGTTCGTCGACGATCTCCTCGCTCCACACGTGCCGCCGCACGAGTCGGTACCGCTCGCTCGCGATCCACAGATACACCTCGGCGTCGGTGCGTGAGCGCAGCATTCCCGCTTCGCGGGCCATCGCGACGACGGGGACGAACTCCTCCTCGTACCAGCGACGCGCGACCTCCTCGCGGGTGAGGTACTCGCCGAGATCCTGCATGAGCCGGAAACCCCACGCCTCGACGGCCTCGGCCAGTTCGGCGTACCCCCACGGGTCGGACACGCGGATCGCGTCCTGCTCGGCGCCGTGCAGGGGGACGCGGCCGAGGAACATCCGGAAGTGGTCCTTGCGCACGAGATCGGGACGGGCCCTGATGCCCTCCGCGGGCACCTTCGTGGTGATCTCGGTGACGTAGGCGTCGATCGTGTGATCGCCCTGCGCGTAGGCGATCGACACGCGGTGGTGCCCGTCCTGCACGAAGTGCATCGGCCCCACCCGGTACACGGAGATCGGCGGTATGGCCTCGCCGCGGCGCCGCGCGGCCGCGATGCGTTCCCAGCGTGCGCGCAGACGCGCCGAGGTGGGGCGGAAACGCCGGTCGAAGTCGTCGGCGCGGTCGACGCTGCCGACGATCGAGGCGACCTCGATGATCTGCAACCCGAGGCGTCGCTCGCCGATACGCCCGAGGGCGGCGACGACGTCGTCGAAGGGCAGCACCGTGTTGACGTCGGCCGGTTCGCGGCGCAGCCATGCGATCAGCCGGGCGTACTCGGCGCGCCGGCGTTGCCGGGCGAAATCGTCGCCGGCATCGGAGACCGGAAAACCGGTGTCGCGAGCCACGCTTCGACGGTACCGGGCAGTGCGGAGGTCCGGGTGGGAACCGCATGTGCGGGGCGGGGACTACATTGCAGGGGTGACCGACGCAGTTCTCACCGCAGTTCGCAGCCACCTCACCGAGCATCTGACCGCGCCGGGTGATCCGGAACCGGAATCGGCGTCGGTGACCTTCCTCGGTCTCGAACCGATCGAGGTGCTCCGATTCCGCGGCGCCGAACTCCTACGGTACGCGACCTTGGGATGTTCCCGGCACCCGATGGGCGACCCGACCGACATGGTGGCCGATCCGACGCGCGGGCCGCGTGCCGAACTGGTCCTCAGCCTGCGCGACGACGAGGGCGTCACCGCCGGCGTCCACCGCACCCTTGCGGTGCTCGCGGCGCTGCCCGCCGTGGAGGGCGTGGTCCTCACCGACGACGCCCTGCTCGATCTCGGGGAGCCGCTGTGGCCGGGTGCCCCGTTCACCGCGGTGTTGCTCGAGGCGGCCGACGTGCCGTCGCTGGAGTTGCCCGAGCCGTCCGACCCGGTTCACTTCTTCGAGGCCCGCCCGATCACCGGTACCGAGGCGGCCTGGAAGCGGCTGAAGGGAACCGAGGCGCTGCGCGAGGCGTGGGAGGAAGCGGGCATCGACCTGAGCGACCCGCGCCGGGCGCAAGCACGTCTGTGACCGTCCCGGTTCTCACCGACCGCGCGCTCGGACGCGCCACGCTGGCCCGCCAGCACCTGCTGCGGCGGAGCAGCACGGATGCCCTGTCGATGATCGAGCACCTGCTCGGGTTGCAGGCGCAGGCACCTCTCGCCCCGTATTTCGCGCTGTGGACCCGCATACGGAACTTCCGGCCCGACGCATTGTCGGAGCTGATGGAGTCGCGGGCGGTCGTCCGCATCGCGTTGATGCGCGGCACCGTGTTCGCGGTCTCCGGTGCCGACGCGCACGCGTTGCGACCGTGGGTGCAGCCGGTGCTCGACCGGGGCGTCGACGCGAACAAGGCCCACCGCCTCGGCCTCGAGGGGCTCGACAGGTCGGCGCTCGTGTCGGTCGCCCGGGAGCTGTTGGCGGGCACCCCGATGAGTCAGGCCGAGCTGCGGCCGTTGCTCGCCGAACGGTTCCCCGAGCAGGATCCGGCCGCGCTGGCACACGCGGTGCGGTGCCTGCTCCCGCTCGTGCAGGTGCCGCCGCGAGGACTGTGGGGACGATCGGGACAGCCACGATTGGCGCACCTCGACGAGTATGTCGGTCCATCGCCCGCGCTTCCCGGGCCCGATCGGCTGATCCTGCGGTACCTGGCGGCCTTCGGTCCCGCGAGCGTCAGGGACGTGCAGACCTGGTGCGGTCTGACCCGGCTCGCCGAGATCGTCGACCGGCTCCGCCCGCAACTCGTGGTCTTCCGGGACGAACGCGGAACGGAACTGTTCGATCTGCCCGACGCGCCGCGACCCGACCCGTCGACCTCTGCACCCGTACGGATCCTCGCGCCGTTCGACAACGTGCTCCTCTCGCACGCCGACCGCATCCGGTTCGTCTCGGACGAGCACCGCAAGCGCATCATGGCGGAGAACGGGATCATCGCGCCCCTGCTGCTCGTCGGAGGCACGGTCGCCGGTAGCGCCCGCGTGACGACCGACCGGAAGGCTGCCGCCGTGGAGATGACGCTGTGGCGGACGGTCACGGCGTCCGCGCGGTCGGCGCTCGAAGCCGAGGGCCTGCGGTTGCTGAACTTCGCGGCGCCGGAGACCGGCACACACGACGTGCGGTTCGTCGACGCCGATTGAGGCGCTCCCGGCCCGTCGTCATCCCTGCGGCACGACGACCCCGAGCGATCCGGCACCGAGGCACACGGTGGTGCCGGGAGTGGACGAGCGCGCCTGCAACGCCGAGCCGTCCCCGGAGACGCGGACGTACACCGTCCCGAGTCCTTCGGTGACGGGAACCGTGACGGATGCGTGGCCGGGGAAACCGAGGTCGATCGTGCCGTCGGCGGAGGCCCGATAGTTCACCTGCACGGTCCACTCCCAGTCGCCCGCAGGGGAGTCGAGCGGCACGGCCGTGACGGCGCCGGTGGTGACGCGATGACCGCAGTCGGGTTCGGGGCCGGGCGGGACGAAGCGCAGCGGCAGCAGGTCGGCGGGGGTGCGATGGCCGAGATCGTCGAGGACCCACAGGTCGGTCGCGTGGTCGCGGATGTCGGACCTGCCGGGCAGCGCGGAGAAGACGGACCCCACCAGGTTGTGCGGGTAGGTCACGGGCAGCAGGATCCACACCGACACCGGATGATCGAGCACGGGTTGGTCGGGCCGGGCCGTGAGCGCTGCCTTCGCCGCCGCGAGATAGTCGCCCGTCGGATTGTCCGACCAGCTGCGCGCGAACGTCACGGTCGACCACAGCGAGCCGACGGTGAACACGGCCGCGCAGATCCAGGCGGTCGCACGCACGGCACGCGGACGGGTCGTCGTGCCCCGTCGCGGGGCGCGCAGGATCAGCGCCGCGGCGATCGCGACGACCACTGCGGAGTCGGCGAAGTAGCGCAGCGTGCGCGCGAGTTCGTAAGTGGTCTCCGGGCCGAAGCGGGTGCTGATCATCGCGGTGAGGGAGGCGAGTACGTAGGCGATCGTTGCGAGCCACACCGGCCCGGTCCGTCGCCGCCGGCGCACCGTCCACACGGCCGCACCCGCGACGGCGAGCCACGCGACGACGACGAGCCCGAGCGGGGGATCGGCCCAGGGCGGACTCGGATTCCACCGTTCCCACTCCCACGGACCACCGAGCAGCGACGGCAACAGCCCGTAGGAGATGCCGTGATGGGTCAGCCCGGCCACCATCGACCACGGCGGGATCCCGAACCGGGATTCGACGATCGTCGCGTAACCGACCGCCCACACGACCAGCACGGCTGCCGAGCCGAGCCACAACGGGAGGGCCCGTGCCCACGTGCTGCGGATCGGCCGGGCGAGTCCGTCGACGTGGTGCGCGAGCGCGACTGTCGCGAACGCGACGAACGGAACGAGGACCGACTTCTCGAAGAACACCAGCGCCACAGCGGTGACGACGAGGGCGCTCACGAGATGACGCCGTCGACCGGTCCTGCTGTACTGCAGCGCATCTCCCGTCACCCAGGCCAGTGCCGCCTGCAGCGGCAGCGCGTTGAGCGCCGCCGCCCACCACGCGAACGCCGGAAGCGTGAGCGGTGTGAGGAGATAGAACAGCAGCGGCCCCCACAGCGCGCGTCGCGGGCCGAGCAGCAACCAGAGCACCCGCAACACCGCCAGCGACGCGAGCAGCTGACCGATCACGAGCGAGGCCGCCGCCGGCCACCATTCCAACGGCGCGATCGCCGTGGCGATCCCCGCCACGAGGAAGGCCGCGGGCATCAGGTGACCGTCGTGGTCGTACCGCAGGAAGAGATCGGACAGCAGCGGATACGACCCCGCCCGCCCGACGAGGATCAGGTCGTCCCAGTAGAACTCGCCGGTCGCGGCCACCACCGTCCGGAGGATCGTCTGCAGCAGGATCAGTGCGAGGGCGACGGCGAGCACGTGGCGCCGCGGCGATCGCGCCGCCTGCGCAGCGCGTGTCGGGGCTCGGTCGAGTTCGGTCGTCACAGCCAGTTGTTGCGCCTGAAGGTGACGAACAGTCCCACGGTGATCGCGACGATCGCGGCGAGCACGACGTAATAGCCGTACTCCCACTGCAGTTCGGGCATGCGATCGAAATTCATGCCGTAGATCCCGGCGATCATCGTCGGCACGGCGGCGATCGCGACCCACGCGGAGATCTTGCGCATGTCGGTGTTCTGCTGCACGGTGACCTTCGCGATCGCCGCGTCGAGCAGCGTGCCGAGCGTCTCGTCGAAGGCGGCGATGCGGTCGGACACCGTGGTGTGGTGGTCGGCGACGTCGCGGAAGTACCGCCGGACATCCTTCGGTATCGGGTTGCCCGGTGCCCGGATGAGTTGCTGCAGCGGTTCGGCGAGCGGCACGACGGCGCGGCGCAACTGCACGATCTCGCGCTTGAGCATGTAGATCTGGTCGACCGCGATCCGCGTGTCGGGGGTGAACACGAGCTCCTCGATGTCGTCGACGTCGGGCTGCACGGCCGTGGTGACGGCGAGATAGGAGTCGACCACGTGGTCGGCGATCGCGTGGAGCACGGCCGCCGGACCGCGGGACAGACGATCGGGGTCGCGTTCGAGGCGCTTGCGCACGTGCGAGAGCTCGGAGTGGTCGCCGTGCCGCACGCTCACGATGAAGTCGGGGCCGGTGAACAACATGATCTCGCCGGTCTCGACGATGTCCTTGGTGGTCGTCACCGACTCGTGCTCGATGTAGCTGACGGTGCGCAGCACCAGGAACAGCACGTCGTCGTAGCGCTCGAGCTTCGGCCGCTGGTGGGCGTGGACGGCGTCCTCGACCATCAGCTCGTGGAGTCCGAAGGTGTGCGAGACGTTCGTCATCTGCTCCTCGTCGGGGTGGTGCAGCCCGAGCCACACGAATCCCCTACCGCGCCGACGTACCTCTGCCACTGCCTCGGTGTGGCTGTAGCGGCCGGGCAGGCGGTGCCCGTCGACGTAGACCGCGCAGTCGACCACCGCGTGCTCGGTGGGGACCGAGGGAGTAGTGGGGCCGCGACGGGTGGCACGAGAAGGCTGGTGCGGCATGTTGTCCTTCCTCACGGCATGCCGCTGGGACGCGGCCCGGTCGCAGGCCCGCGACGCGGCGGTCGCCCGTCGACAGGGACCGGGCGGGGCAGCTCCAGTCATGCTAGCCCGCCGACCTGACAGACTGGTGGCGTGCGTATCGATCTCCACACCCACTCGTCCGCATCGGACGGCACCGACCGTCCCGCGGAACTGGTCCGTGCCGCTGCCCGGGCGGGTCTCGACGTCGTGGCCCTGACCGACCACGACACGACCGCGGGATGGGACGAGGCCGCGGCGGCCCTGCCGACGGGCCTGCGTCTCGTCCGGGGAATGGAGATGTCCTGCACTGGACGCGGGGAGGACGGCGCCCCGGTCGCCGTGCACCTGCTGGCCTATCTCTTCGACCCGCACGACGCGGTCTTCGTCGCCGAACTCGAGCGGCTCCGTGGCGAACGGGTGTCGCGGATCCGGGCGATGGGTGTACGGATGGCGGACGACGGTCTGCCGATCGACATCGACGCGGTGCTCGCCGAGGCGGGCCCCGCCGCGGGCCGGCCCCATCTGGCGCGGGCGCTCGTCGCCGCCGGCGTGGTGCCCACGGTGGCCGACGCCTTCACCGAGCTGCTGTCGCCGCGCGGCCGTTACTACGTACCGAAGGCCGATACCCCGCTCGCCGACGCGGTGAAGATGGTGACGGCCGCGGGTGGTGTACCGGTGGTCGCGCACGCCCGGGCACGTGCGCGTGGGCGGCTCCTCGCCCTCGACCACATCGAGGAACTCGCCGAACTCGGGCTCGGTGGTGTCGAGGCCGACCATCCCGATCACAACGAGCAGGACGTACGGACGATGCGCGACCTCGCGCGGTCGCTCGGCGTGGTCGTCACGGGATCGTCCGACTATCACGGCGACAACAAGACCGTGAGGCTCGGCAGCTTCACCACTGCTCCGTCGGCGTACGAGGCGCTTCTCGACCGCGCGACCGGCGTGGAGGTGCTCGAGGGATGAGGCGACGGGGCGCGCGGTATCCGGACGAGGAGTACGGGTCGCCGGACGACGAAAACTACTACGACAGTGAGTACTACACCGAGCCGTATTACCCGGACGACGGGTACTACGCCGATCCGTACGAATCCGCACCGCGCCGGGCGAGTCTGCCGGTCCGCGCCCTCCGCGCTCTCTCGGGCGTGGTGTGCGGAGCGGTGCTGGTCCTGACGCTCGTGGTGTGCGGCGCCCAGTACCTCGCCGGCGACCGCGGTTTCCCCGGTCCGGGGACCACCTCGGTCGCCGCGCACCTCGTCGCCGCGCTGGTGGCCGTGATCGCCCAGGTGACCGCGGATCGGCGGTCGGGTGGCGCAGCACTCCTGTCGAGCCTTGTGGTGATCTTCACTGCATCGATTCTGATGATCACCCAGTGGTGGGGATGACGGCCCCGAGTGCCATCTCGGCTACCCGCCGGTAGCCCTCGTGTAACTGCGGAAATTCATGCCGATGCGCCCGCGGCGCGGTGTTCACGGCACGTAAACTCACAGGTGAGGCGACAAAACCGTGAGACCTTCGCAATCGATGCCGATTTGATTGTTCGTCTGCGAAGGTGGCAAACTTGCGGCAATCCGAAAGCCGGAATACCCCGGAATCGGACGAAGGATGGCAGACCCACCCAGGGCTAGATCACCCAGGGCTCGATGCCAGGGCCACCCGCCCCGGCTCCATCACGTTCCGGAAGCCGTACAGCGTTGTACAGCGGCAGTCGTGATCGCGCCCGGAAGCTTCAACCCAATGTCCTTGGCGAAGCACTGCAACTCGATGCATGCACGTGTGTGAAATGCATTGAAATGCGGTGTTTTCGCAGCAACCGAGTCCAGAGGTCGACTCGGCACACGCAGGAGTGTCATCGTGTCAATTGTGTCTGATGCACCTACCCCTCAGAAGCTCGAGTTGACGGACGAGGAGATCTTCTCGAGTCACGTCGACGGCAAGCTGTCGGTCGAGCTGACCGCGCCGCTCGAGAACCAGCGCGACCTGTCCATCGCGTACACCCCCGGTGTCGCCCAGGTCTGCCGGGCCATCGCCGCCGACGAGACCCTCGTCGACCGATACACCTGGACCAACCGCCTGGTCGTCGTCGTCTCCGACGGCACCGCGGTCCTCGGTCTCGGCAACATCGGCGCACGCGCCTCGCTTCCGGTGATGGAAGGCAAGTCCGCGCTGTTCAAGAGATTCGCGGGCCTGAACTCCATCCCGTTGGTGCTCGACACCACCGATCCCGACGAGATCGTCGAGACCCTCATCCGGCTGCGTCCGTCCTTCGGCGCCGTCAATCTCGAGGACATCTCGGCTCCGCGCTGCTTCGAGATCGAGAAGCGCGTCATCGAGGCGCTCGACTGCCCGGTCATGCACGACGACCAGCACGGCACCGCGATCGTCGCCCTGGCCGCCCTCAAGGGTGCGCTCAAGGTGCAGGGTCGCGACATCGCCGACCTGCGCATCGTGATCTCCGGCGCCGGTGCTGCCGGCGTGGCGTGCACGAACATCCTGCTCGCCGCCGGTGCGCGCGACGTGGTGGTGCTCGATTCGAAGGGCATCATCTCCGCCGACCGCACCGATCTCGGTGAGATCAAGGCCGATCTGGCCTCCCGCACCAACCCCGAGGGCCGCAAGGGCGGTATCGCCGAGGCGCTCGACGGCGCCGACGTCTACCTCGGCGTGTCGTCGGGCACCGTGCCCGAGGAGATCGTCGCGACGATGGCCGACGACTCCATCATCTTCGCGATGTCGAACCCGGATCCGGAGATCCACCCCGACATCGCCCACAAGCACGCCGCGATCGTGGCGACGGGTCGCAGCGACTTCCCGAACCAGATCAACAACGTGCTGGCCTTCCCCGGTGTGTTCAAGGGCGCGCTCGACGCAGGTGCCCGCCGCATCACCGAGGGCATGAAGCTCGCCGCCGCCGAGGCCATCCTCTCGGTCGTCGGTGACGAACTGGCCGTGGACAAGATCGTCCCGAGCCCGCTCGATCCGCGCGTGGCGCCCGCCGTCGCCGAGGCCGTCGCGGCCGCGGCGAAGGCCGAGGGTGTCACCGACTAGGGATTCGCTCCCGGCGAGGTCGCACCGAACGCCCCGATCCGAACCGCACAAGGGTTCCGGACCGGGGCGTTCGGCGTCCCGGCGGGCCGGACGCCCCGGGCACGTGCGGACCGTGGCACACCGGTGGGCGACAATGACCGCCGTGGCGAACGAAGCGAGACGGATCCGGCCGGTCGCGGCGACGGGGCTCACCGCATGCGCGGCGGTGATTGTGCTCCAGGGATGCGCGTCACCCGTCCTCGACGAGGCGGCACCGTCGACGACGGTGATCGTCGGAGCGGGGGAGCGGCCCGACGAGGAACTGCTCGCGCAGCTGTACGCGGGAGCACTGCGCGGCAGCGGGATCGACGTGCAGGTCCGCTCCGACGTGGCCGACCCGCCCGCAGCGCTCGACGCCGCCGACCTCACGCTGATCCCCGGCTACACGGGACGGCTGCTCGCGTCCTACGACCCCGGTGCCGACGCGACCGACGCCGAGGACGTCTTCGAGGCGCTGGCGCGGGCACTGCCCGACGAACTGACGATCTCCGACTACGCCTCGGCGCAGGACCGCGCGGTGCTGCTCGCCGACCGCGAACGGCTCACACAATGGTCGGTGAGCCGCGTGGCCGACCTCGCCGACCGTTGCGCCGACCTGACGTTCGCGGTGACCGAGGACTTCGAATCCGCCGGTGGACTCACCGCACTCGAACGCGCCGACTGCCGCCCGCGCGAGGTGCGGCGGATCGAGGATGCGCAGTCCGCTGCCGTCGCATCGGAAGCCGACACGGTCGTCGGAACCACCACGACGTCACCCGCCCTCGCGGAGATCGACGCGGACTCGCCCGTGAGCACCGTGCCCGACGCCCCCGACCGCAACCCGCAGGACGATCCGGAGGCCGACGACGCCCCCGCACCGGTCCTGCCGGCCCAGAACGTCGTCCCGGTCTTCCGCAAGGGCGCACTCGACGAGGCGCAACTCGACGCGCTGCGGACCATCGCCGGTGAGCTCACCTCGAGCGATCTCACCGAACTGCGTGCGCGGGTCGACGAGGGAGACGATCCCGAGACCGTGGCCCGCGAGTGGATCGACGAACACGCCGGAGCGTGAACGGCACCCCGCTGGTACTCAGCCGGCGCGGGTGCCCATCCGGTCGCGGAGGAAGACGCCGAAATCGGAGATCGCCGCGGCGGCCTCGGGAACGAGCGACGCCTGCAACGGCGCGACGTGCCACAGTTCGGGTTGCTCGACGAGGGTGACGTCGACGCCCGCCGCCCGGAGCTTCTCGGCGTACTGCCGCACCTGCGGGTAGAACATCTCCGCGGTGCCCACCTGGATGAGCGTCGGCGGCAGACCCGCGGGATCGGCGTGCATGGGCGCGTAACCGGGATCGGTGGGATCGCCGCCGTCGAGATATGCCTCGGCCGAGGCGTACAGCCAGCCGGTGTTGATCACGACGTCGTTCACCTCGGGCAGGTCGCGGACACCGGGATCGGTCCACGGCGACAGCAGACCGAGCGCGGGCGGGGTGATCCCGTGGCGATCGATGAGCCGGTGCGTGGTGGCCGCAGCGAGACCACCACCGGCCGAGTCGCCGGCGATCGCGGTGCCCGGCACCTCGAAGCCGTGCTCGCTGACGAGTTCGAGATAAACCGCTTCGGCGTCGTTCAGCGCCGCCGGATAGGGATGCTCGGGAGCGAGCCGGTAGTCGAGGACGTACACGGCCGACCCGGACGCGGCCGCGAGATACGCCGCGAGCGAGCGGTGCGTGGCGAGCGACCCGCCGGTGTACGCGCCGCCGTGCAGATACAGGATCGCTGTGGTCCGCTCGGTGGCGCCCACGGTGATCCGCTCGGCGGGGCGTCCCGCCAGACGGATCGGGCGCACCACGGTGTCCTTCGGGAGGAACTGCAACGGCGCCGCGAGATCGAGCAACCGGCGCTGCGTGGCGAACGACCAGCGCGGCGACAGCAGCGCACGGAAGAGAGGACGCAGGGCGGTACGCGCCACCCGCGGTGACATCTGGGGTGTCGGAGGCATGCCGCAGCCTATCCCTTCGGCACGACCCGGGAGGTCACGGTCGCGACGACACGCTGATAGGCCGGTCCGGCGACGCGGACGAAGGCGTCGAGCAGCTTCGCGTCGGCGCCGATGAGCACGCGGGCCTTGTTCTTCCGCACACCGGTGAGGATGGTCTTCGCCGCGTCCTCGGGGGTGGTGCGTGCGAGCTTGCGGTCGAAGAACTCCGCGAAGGTCGCCTGGTCGTCGCCGTCCGGGACGGCGGCGTTGCGCGCGATCGCGGTCTTGATGCCCCCTGGATGCACGCACGTGACCTGTACGGGATGTCGCGCGACGAGCATCTCCTGCCGCACCGCCTCGGTGAAGCCGCGCACGGCGAACTTCGCCGAGTTGTACGCTGCCTGGCCCGGGATGCTCAGCAGGCCGAACAGGCTCGAGACGTTGATCAGGTGACCGTCGCCCGACGCGATGAGATACGGCAGGAAAGCCTTGGTGCCGTTGACGACTCCCCAGAAGTCGACGTCCATCACGCGTTCGATGTCCTTGAACTCGGTGCGCTCGAGGTCGCCGTGATAGGCGATGCCCGCGTTGTTGTACACCTGGTGGACCGCACCGAAGTGGGCGGCGACCTGCTCGGCGTATTCGAGGACCTTCTCGCGCTGGGTGACGTCGAGATGGTCGGCCTTCACCTCGGCGCCGAGTTCCCGTGCGCGACGCGCGGTCTCCTCGAGCCCTGTGGTGTCGACGTCCGAGATCGCCAGGCGGGCACCGTGGGCCGCGAGCGCGAGGACGAGGGCACGTCCGATCCCGGAACCCGCGCCCGTGACGACGACGACCCGGCCTGCGAAATCACTCATCGAACTGCTGCCTCTCGGGACGTGCGCTCCTGCGCGGGACGGTCGGTGGCGACGGGGAGATCCGACTCGGCGACGCTACGGTACGCCTCGAGGTCGAATCTGCGGGTGATACGGCGGAATTCGAAGGTGAATCCCGGCCACAGCGTGGTGTTGTTGCCGTGCTTGTCGAGATACCAGCTCGCGCACCCACCGTTGTTCCACACGCTCGACCGCAGCGCGCGCTGCAGGTCGCGGTTGTACTCGTCCTGCACGTCCGCGCGGACCTCGACCGTGCCGATGCGGTTGCGGTCGATCGTGCGGATCGCGTCGACGACGTAGTCGAGCTGCGACTCGATCATGTACACCATCGAGGTGTGGCCGAGTCCGGTGTTCGGGCCGACGAGGAAGAACAGGTTGGGGAAGCCGGCGACCGAGCTGCCCTTGTACCCCTGCATGCCGGTCTCGTCGAAGACCTCGGCCAGCGAGCGTCCGTCCTTGCCGAAGATGCCGGCGAAGGTCGGGGAGTCGGTGACGTGGAAGCCGGTCGCGACGACGATCGCGTCGACCTCACGTTCGGTGCCGTCCTTCGTGACGATGCCGCGCGGGGTGACGCGGGCGATGCCGTCGGTGACGAGGTCGACGTTCGGCCGGTCGAGGGCGGGGTAGTAGTTGTTCGAGATCAGCATGCGCTTGCAGCCGATGCCGTAGTTCGGCGTGACCTTCCGGCGCAGTTCCTTGTCGCGGATCTGGCGGCGGACCTGGATGCGCGCGGCGAGTTCGAGCGGCTTCATGAAGGCTTGCGCCTTGGCCAGGCCCAGCACCTGCGTCTCGCGAGCGGTGTACTGCAGGGCGCGCGAGAGACGCTGGAAGCCGGGAATGTAGCGGAAGGCGAACCGCTCGGGAGCGGTGTACTCCCGGTCGAAGCGGGGGAGGATCCACGGTGCCGTGCGCTGGTACACGTCGAGCCGGCCGACGGTGCCCGCGATGGCCGGCACGATCTGGATGGCGGAGGCGCCGGTGCCGATGACCGCGACGCGCTTGCCGGTGAGGTCTGCGTCGTGGTTCCACCGTGCCGAGTGGAAGATCTCGCCCTCGAACCCGGAGATGCCCTCGATGTCGGGCAGCGACGGCTCGCACAGGGCACCGACCGCGGAGATCACGACCTTGGCGCTGTACTTCCCGCGCGTGGTGGCCACGTCCCAGCGGTGCGTCGCGGTGTTCCAGCGGGCCGTCTGCACGTCGCATCCGAAGACGGTGCGTCGCCGCACGTCGTACCGGTCGGCGACCGAGCGGATGTACGCCTGGATCTCCGGCTGCGGCGAGAAGGAGCGCGTCCAGCCGGGGTTGAGGGCGAAGGAGTAGGAGTACAGGTTCGACGGCACGTCGCACGCCGCGCCGGGGTAGGTGTTGTCGCGCCAGGTGCCGCCCACCTCGGAGGCGCGTTCGAGCACGAGGAAGTCCTTGCCCGCCTGCGACAGTCGGATGGCCGCGCCGAGCCCGGCGAACCCGCTGCCGATGATCAGCGTGTCGACCTGACGGATCTCCGCGTCGGCGACGGTATCTGTTACCGGAAGACTCATGTACTTGAGGCTAGAGCGTTCCAGTGACCTGGTCAACACTTGTTGACCATAATTCAATAACGGTGTTTGCATGGTGGACGTGGCAGAAGACAGTCCCGGACCCCGCCGGACCCGCCTCGGTCCCGCCCAACGCCGAGCCCAGCTGATCGAGCAGGGCCTCGAGCTGCTCGCCGACCGGCCCCTCGAGCAGATCTCCGTCGACGAGGTCGCCGAACGGGCCGGTGTCTCGAAGGGGCTGCTGTTCCACTACTTCGCCTCGAAGCACGACTACCACGTCGAACTCGTGCGATGCGTCGGCCGGGATCTCGTCGAGTACACCGCACCGGACGAGGGACTCGAACCGATCGAGATGCTGCGCGGCACGCTCGTGGCATACGTCGACTACGTCACCCGGCGCCGCGACATGTACGTCTCGATCCTGCGCGGCGCGACCAGCGGCGACCCCGACATGTGGGCGGCCTTCGAGGACACCCGCACGGCGCTCGTCGACCGGACCGTCGCGCACCTGCCCGCCATCGGGATCGAGCCGACACCGGCCGTGCGGCTCGCCGTGCGCGGCTGGGTGGCCTTCGTCGAGGACACGACCGTCGCATGGCTACGCGATCCCGAACTCACGCGCGACGAGTTCGTCGAACTGGCCATCGCGGCGCTGTCCGGCGTTACGCTGGCGGCACATTCGCTCCACTCTCCGGCCGGCGACGCAGCTCCGGCCGGAGGGGATCTCAGCGATCGTTTCCGGGAAGGTACTCCTGCAGCTTCGTCTTGACGCCCTGTTTCACGAAGCCCCAACGGTTCTCGTCACCGGCGAGCACGGCCTTGGCGACGTCGGTGAACTGCTCCCACGTCGCGTGCGGCGGGATCGGCGGCATGTCCGGATCGGTGTACACGTCCAGCACCGTCGGACGATCCGCGGCCAGCGCGCGATCCCAGGCCGAGCCCATCTCGTCGGAAGACTTCACGGTCTCACCGCCCAGTCCGAGGCTGCGCGCGAAGGCGGCGTAGTCGACGTCCGGAAGCGACTGGGACTCCGCGAATTTCGGTGCCCCGCCCATCGCACGCATCTCCCAGGTGACCTGGTTCAGATCGTTGTTGTGGATGATCGCGACGACGAGCCGCGGGTCGGTCCACTGCTGCCAGTACCGCTGGATGGTGATCAGCTCGGCCATGCCGTTCATCTGCATCGCCCCGTCGCCGGCGAACGCGACCACCGGACGGCCCGGATGTGCGAACTTCGCGCCGATCCCGTACGGCACGGCCGGACCCATCGTCGCGAGGGTTCCCGACAGCGAACCGCGCATGTCGCCGCGGAACCGCAGTTGGCGCGCATACCAATTGGCGGCCGAACCGGAGTCCGCCGTGACGATCGCATCGTCCGGCAGTCGCGGTGAGGCCTCGGCGAACATCCGCAGCGGGTTGACGAACTCCGTCTCGACCTCGGCCTGCTGTCCCATGGTCTGCCACCAGCGCTGCACGTTCTGTTCGATGCCCTCGCGCCACGACCGGTCCTCCTTGCGCTGCAGCAGCGGGACGAGCGCGTCGAGTGCGGCGGCGGCATCCGCGACGAGGTTGACCTCGTTCGGATAGCGCATCCCGATCATGTTCGGGTCGATGTCGATCTGCACGCAGCGGGCCTGATCGTATTCGGGCAGGAACTGGCTGTAGGGGAGGGACGAACCGACGATGAGCAGGGTGTCGCAGCCGGTCATCATCTCGTGGGTGGGCCGTGTGCCCAGCAACCCGATCGATCCGGTGACCCACGGCAACTCGTCCGACAGCACATCCTTGCCCAGCAGGGCCTTCGCCACCCCGGCGCCGAGCAGATCCGCGACCTGTTCGAGTTGAGCACGGGCACCCCGGGCGCCGCTGCCGACGAGCATCGCGACCTTGTTCCCGGCGTTGAGGATCTCCGCGGCCCGCCGGATCGCGTCGTCGTCCGGCGCGATGCGGGGACGGTCGAAACCGACGCTCGACGGCACCATCTTGAACTCGTGGCCGGGCGGGGAGTACTCGAGTTCCTGCACGTCGCCGTGGATGATCACGGCCGTGGGCGTGCGGTAGGCGATGGCGGTGCGCATCGCCCGATCGAGGACGTTCGGCAACTGCTCGGGCACCGTCACGGTCTCCACGAACGCCGACGCCACGTCCTTGTACAGCGTGTGCAGGTCCACTTCCTGCTGGTACGAGCCGCCCATCGCGGAGCGGTCGGTCTGACCCACGATCGCCACCACCGGAACGTGGTCGAGTTTCGCGTCGTACAGACCGTTGAGCAGATGGATCGCGCCCGGGCCGGAGGTCGCCGTGCACACCCCGGGCCGGCCCGTGAACTTCGCGTAGCCGACCGCCTCGAAGGCGCTCATCTCCTCGTGCCGGGACTGCACGAAGACCGGATCGTTGCCGGTGCGCGTCCAGGCGGCGAGGATCCCGTTGATGCCGTCCCCGGGATATCCGAAGACGTGGTCCACCCCCCACGCGCGCAGGCGGTGCAACAGGTAGTCGGCCACGGTCGGATTCGCCATCGGTAGCTCCTCGCAGGACGCGATCGGGGGTCCTCCGAAGGGTGCCCGTCGTGCCCGGTCCGAAACACACCGGAAAGGCGTGAGCCGGCCCGAAACACACCGCACAAGGCGTGAGCCGGGTCGATCGCCCCTCGCGGGGACGAACCGACCCGGCTCACATGAGAACCGTCAAGGACCCGAAGGATCCGAAACGGAGCTTCTAGCGACCGAAGGCCTTCTCGATGATCTCCTGCTGCTCGACAGCGTGGACCTTGCTCGATCCGGACGACGGTGCCGACATCGCACGACGCGACACGCGCTTGATGCCGCTGAGCTTCTCGGGCAGCAGTTCCGGCAGCGCGAGGCCGAGGAACGGCCAGGCACCCTGGTTAGCCGGCTCCTCCTGGACCCAGAAGAACTCGGTGGCGTTCGGGTACTGCTCGAGCGTCTCGGCGATGCGGCGGCGCGGCACCGGGTACAGCTGCTCGATGCGCACGATCGCGACGTCGTCACGACCTTCCTTCTGCTTCTTCGCCAGCAGTTCCCAGTAGATCTTGCCGGAGGTGAGCAGCACGCGGGTGGCCTTCGACCGGTCGGCCGTGCCCTCCTCGTAGGGGACCTCTTCGAGCAGCGAACGGAACTTGCCCTGCGTGAAGTCCTCGACGTTGCTGACCGCGGCCTTGTTGCGCAGCATCGACTTCGGTGTGAACACCACCAGCGGGCGGCGGATGCCGTCGAGGTGATGGCGACGCAGCAGGTGGAAGTAGCTCGCCGGGGTCGACGGAACCGCGACCGTCATCGAGCCCTCGGCGCACAGCTGCAGCCAGCGCTCGATACGGCCCGAGGTGTGGTCGGGCCCCTGGCCCTCGTGGCCGTGCGGCAGCAGCAGCACGACGTCGGAGAGCTGGCCCCACTTGGCCTCACCGGACGAGATGAACTCGTCGATGATGGACTGTGCGCCGTTGACGAAGTCGCCGAACTGCGCCTCCCACAGCACGAGCGCGTCGGGGTTGCCCACCGAGTAGCCGTACTCGAAGCCCAGGCCCGCGAACTCGGTCAGCGCCGAGTCGTAGACCATGAAGCGGCCGCCGTTGCCGGCCTGGTTGGCCAGCATGGCGAGCGGGCTGTACTCGTCGCCGGTCTTGCGGTCGATGATGACCGAGTGGCGCTGCGTGAACGTGCCGCGGCGCGAGTCCTGACCGGCCAGGCGCACCAGGGCACCCTGCTCGGCCAGCGAACCGAACGCCAGCAGCTCGGCGAACGCCCAGTCGATCTTGCCGTTGCGCGACATCTCGCGACGCTTCTCGAGCACCGGCTTGACGCGCGGGTGCACGGTGAAGCCCTCGGGCGCCTCGGCGAAGGCATTGCCGATCCGCTCGAGCACCGAGCGGTCGACGGAGGTGTCGAGACGCTTCGGCGGGGTCTGGTCGAGCTCGACCGACTCCGACGGCTCCGGCGGGTACTTCTCGAGTTCGCGGACCTCGTTGAAGACCCGTTCGAGCTGTCCCTGGTAGTCGCGCAGGGCGTCTTCCGCTTCCTTGAGCGAGATGTCGCCGCGGCCGATCAGGGCCTCGGTGTAGCTCTTGCGGACGCTGCGCTTGGTGTCGATCACGTCGTACATCGCCGGCTGGGTCATCGACGGGTCGTCGCCCTCGTTGTGACCGCGGCGGCGGTAGCAGATCATGTCGATGACAACGTCCTTGTGGAACTTCTCGCGGAAGTCCACGGCGAGCTTCGCGACCCACACGCAGGCCTCGGGGTCGTCGCCGTTGACGTGGAAGATCGGCGCGCCGATCATCTTCGCCACGTCGGTGCAGTACTCGGACGAACGCGAGTGCTCCGGTGCGGTGGTGAAGCCGACCTGGTTGTTGACGACGATGTGCACGGTGCCGCCGGTGCGGTAGCCGCGCAGCAGCGCGAGGTTCAGGGTCTCCGCGACGACGCCCTGACCGGCGAACGCGGCGTCGCCGTGCAGCAGCAGCGGCAGGACGGTGAAGCCGTCCTCACCCTTGTCGAGGATGTCCTGCTTGGCGCGGACGAGGCCCTCGAGCACCGGGTTGACCGCCTCGAGGTGCGAGGGGTTCGCGGTGAGCGAGACCTTGATGTCGTTGTCGCCGAACATCTGGATGTAGGTGCCCTCGGCGCCGAGGTGGTACTTCACGTCGCCGGAACCGTGCGCAGCGGCCGGGTTCAGGTTGCCCTCGAACTCCGAGAAGATCTGCGAGTACGGCTTGCCGACGATGTTCGCGAGCACGTTCAGGCGTCCGCGGTGCGGCATCGCGATGGCGACCTCGTCGAGCGTGTGCTCGGCGGCCTGGTCGATGATCGCGTCCATCATCGGGATGACGGACTCGGCGCCTTCGAGCGAGAAGCGCTTCTGACCGACGTACTTGGTCTGCAGGAACGTCTCGAACGCCTCTGCGGCGTTGAGGCGGCTCAGGATGTACTTCTGCTGGGCGACCGTCGGCTTGACGTGGTGCGCCTCGACCCGCTCCTGCAGCCACTGCTGCTGCTCGGGCTCGAGGATGTGGGTGTACTCGACACCGACGTGGCGGCAGTACGCGTCGCGCAGCACCGACAGCACGTCGCGCAGCTTCATCTTCTGGTTGCCGTGGAAGCCGCCGACGTTGAACTCGCGATCGAGATCCCACAGCGTCAGGTCGTGGGTCGTGACGTCGAGGTCGGGATGCGACCGGAACTTGTCGCGCACGAACTGCAGCGGATCGGTGTCGGCCATGAGGTGGCCGCGGCTGCGGTAGGCGGCGATGAGCTCGAGCACGCGGGTGTGCTTGTCGACGAGGCCTTCCGGCACGTCCTTGCGCCAGCGGACCGGCTCGTAGGGGATGTGCAGGGTGTGGAAGATGCCGTCGTAGAAGTCGTCGCTGATGAGCAGCTCGTGGATCTTCTTCAGGAACTCACCCGACTCCGCGCCCTGGATCACGCGGTGGTCGTAGGTGGAGGTGAGCGTCAGCAGCTTGCCGATGCCCATCTCGGCGATCCGCGCGTCGGACGCACCCTGGAACTCGGCCGGGTACTCCATCGCGCCGGCGCCGATGATCGCGCCCTGACCCTGCATCAGACGCGGAACCGAGTGCACGGTGCCGATGCCGCCCGGGTTGGTCAGCGAGATCGTGACACCCGAGAAGTCGTCGCCGGTGAGCTTGCCGTCGCGGGCGCGGCGCACGATGTCCTCGTAGGCCGAGTAGAACTGCGCGAAGTTCATCGTCTCGCAGTTCTTGATGGCCGCCACGACCAGCGAACGCTGACCGTTCTTGCCCGGAAGGTCGATCGCGAGACCGAGGTTCGTGTGCGCGGGCACGACGAGGTTCGGCTTGCCGTCGACCTCGGCGAAGTGGTTGTTCATGTTCGGGAACGCCTTGACCGCCTGGACGATCGCGTAACCGAGGATGTGGGTGAACGAGACCTTGCCGCCCCGGGTGCGGGCGAGGTGGTTGTTGATGACGATGCGGTTGTCGAACATCAACTTCGCAGGCACCGCGCGAACACTGGTGGCCGTCGGGATCGACAGCGAGGCGTTCATGTTCTTCGCAACGGCAGCAGCGGCGCCGCGCAGAACCTTCTTCTCCTCGGTGGCCTGGCCCGACGGGGCCGCGGCGGGCTTGGGAGCCGGCTTCGCAGGCGCGGCCTTGGCCTTCGGCTGCGCCGCAGGCTTGGTCTCCGCCTTCGGCGCAGGCTCGGCCGGTGCGGCCTCGGCCTGCGGTGCGGGCTTGGCCGACGCGGTCTCGGCCTTCGGTGCAGGCTTGGTGGGGGCCGAAGCGGAGGAACTCGGCGCAGATGCTGTGCTCGGCGCGGGCTTCTCGGTCGTGGCGGTGTCGGAGCCGTTGGTGCCTCCGGCCACCGCGGCTTCCGGCGAATAGTCGGTGAGGAATTCGTGCCAACTCGCATCCACGGACGAAGGGTCGTCCTGGAAGCGCTGGTACATCTCGTCAACCAACCACTGGTTCTGTCCGAACTGTGATGTAGAGCTGCTGCTCACGGCAGTTGTTCGCCTCGTTTCTTTCTTCGGTACCCGATCGGAGCGCCTGTGAATATGAGGCTAGCCCGTGGCATGTGACGATCCGAACTGACCGCGCATGTCGGTGGGCTACCTCACAATCTGGTGCGATGGGGTCTCCATCGATGACGGTTCTCGAGAGCCGATTATTCCCTCTAAGGTGCATCGGCGCAGCGCGCACCCCGTTACAAACGTGAGGACGATCTCATGTTCGATCCTTCCGTCGTCGAAGTGAGCAGGACCTCGGGCTCCTCAGGAACGAGACCACCGGTAGCGAGTTGCCACAAAGTGGTGTACAGACCTCCCGCTCGGCGGAGCTCGTCGTGGGGCCCGCACTCGACGATACGGCCGTCGTCGACGACCACCACCAGATCGGCGCGCGCGGCGGTCGCGAGACGGTGCGCCACCACCACGGCCGTGCGCGAGCGGGCCACCCGCGCACCCGCCTCGAGCACCGCTTTCTCGGTGGCGGGATCGAGGGTCGCGGTGGCCTCGTCGAGCAACAGCAGATCGGGATCCACCAGTTCGGCGCGCGCGAGCGCGATGAGCTGACGCTGCCCGGCCGACAGACCCTGACCGCGCTCACCCACCGGATGGTTCATGCCGCCGGATAGTCCCGCGAGCATGTCGAGCGCCCCCACGGCACGCGCGGCCGATTCGATCTCCTCGCGCGTCGCGTCGGGCCGGCCGTAGGCGATGTTGGTCGCCACCGTGCCCGTGAACAGGTGCGCCTCC
Source organism: Rhodococcus sp. S3 (assembly GCF_058211795.1). NCBI lineage: Bacteria > Bacillati > Actinomycetota > Actinomycetes > Mycobacteriales > Nocardiaceae > Rhodococcus > Rhodococcus sp. S3. The sequence continues at coordinate 1,428,214 of NZ_CM177074.1, forward strand.
TGCGGCACCACACCGAGCCGGCCCCGGTAGTCGCGCAGGCGGTAGCGGCGCAGATCGGTGTCGTCCACCCGCACCGAACCGGACGTCGGGTCGTAGAACCGGGCGAGCAGTTTGACGACCGTCGACTTCCCGGCGCCGGTGCGCCCCACCAGGGCGACCGTCGACCCGGCCGGGATCGACAGGTCCACATCGCTCAGCGCCTCGCGATCGGCCTCGCTGTACCGGAAACCCACCTGCCGCAGATCGACGTCGCCGCGGAGGTGCCCGGTGATGGCGACCGTGCCCTCCTCGGCCGACTCGAGCGAACTCTCGGTCCGGAGCAGGTCGCCGATCCGGCGCAGACCGACCCGCGCCTGCTGGTACCCGTCGAAGACCTGGGAGAGCTGCTGGATCGGCGCGAACAACAGGTTCAGATACAGCACGAACGCGATCAGCACACCCGGCCCGACCGCACCCGAGGCCACCTCACGGGCGCCGACGAAGACGACCGCCGCGAGCGCCAGATCGGACAGGAAGGTGATGAACGGGAAGTACAGCGAGATCGCCCGCTGCGACCTCAGGCGACTGCGCCGATAGGCCTCCGCGCGCTCGGCGAACCTGCGTGCGGCGGTCTCCTCCCGGCGGTAGGCCTGAGCGGCGCGCAGACCCGTGACGTTCTCCTGGAAATCCGCGTTCACCAGGGAGATGCGTTCGCGGGACTGCGCGTACGCCGTGCCGGAGACCTTCCGGAACCACAGGGTCGCGCCGACCAGCACGGGCAGCACCGCCAGCACCACCAGGGCCAGCGACAGATCGGTCGCGATCAACGCGATCGAGATACCGGTGAGCGTGAGCACTGCCACGACCGCGGTGGACAGGCCGGTCTGGATGAACTGCGACAGCGCGTCCACATCGGTCGTCATCCGCGTCATGATCCGGCCCGACAGCTCGCGTTCGTAGTAGTCGAGCCCGAGTCGTTGCAGGTGCGCGTACGAGCGCACGCGCAGCCCGAACAGCACCCGTTCGCCCGCCCGGGCGGTGAGCACGGTGAGGATCGCGACCACGAACCAGCCGAGCAGCGCGAGCACCACACCCGCGGCGGTCGCCTGCCACAGCCGGGACGGATCGCCCGGCGTCACCCCGCGGTCGACGGCGTACCGCACCAGCGACGGGAACGCGATGCTCGTCAGCGACTCCACCGCCAGGCACAGCACGACGACCGCCAGCAGTGCGCGCACCGGGCGCAGGGTCGTCCACAGCCGGAACTGCGGGTCGGGCAGGCGCAGAGCCTCGGACTGCAGCGCCGGATCGCGGCCGGGGGTCTCGGTGGCCGGGGGAAGCGCGTCGACGGCCGCGCGCAGTTCCGGGGTCGGGGCGACCGCACCGAGCGCACCGGACACCGGCCCTCCACGGCCGCCACCGCCCGCCGGTCCGCCGCGACCTCCACCGACGGCCGGTGGGTTCCGGACGGTCCCGGACGGCTCGTCGTCGTCCGGTTCCTCGGGCCACAACACGCCGGCCGGAACCGGGCGTTCCGGTGCCGGTGCGGCCTCGTCGTCGGTCGAGAGCAGACGCCGGAAGACGCGACTGCGCTCGTCGAGTTCCTCGACCGTCCCGATGTCGACGATGCGTCCCTCGTCGAGCACGGCGACCCGGTCGGCGAGTGCGAGCGTCGACCGCCGATGGGCGAGCACGAGAGTCGTGCGGCGCCGGCCGGCCCGTAGCGCGCCGTAGATCGCGGCCTCCGTCTCGGCGTCGACCGCAGAGGTCGCGTCGTCGAGGATCAGCACCCGCGGATCGACGAGCAGCGCCCGCGCCAGCGCGACCCGCTGCCGCTGCCCGCCGGACAGCGTCAGGCCGCGTTCGCCGACGACGGTGTCGTATCCCTCGGGGAGGGCCTCGATGAAGTCGTCGGCACGTGCCGCCGCGGCCGCGGCGCGGATCTCGTCGTCCGATGCGTCGGGCCGGCCGAGAGCGATGTTGGACGCGACCGTGTCGGAGAACAGGAACGGCTCGTCGAAGACGAGGCCGACCGCCCCGCGCAGATCGTCCGCGCGGAGCGTGGCGACATCGAGGTCGCGGCCGTCCGCCGTCAGGCACACCGATCCACGGTGCGGCGCGTAGAAGCGGGGGAGCAGCAGCGACAGCACGGTCTTGCCCGAACCTGCCGGGCCGACGATCGCGACGGTCTCGCCGGGCGCGATCTCCAGGTCGAGGCCGCGCAGCACGTCCCGGTCGTCGTCGAAGCCGAAGGTCACGTCCTTCAGGTGCACCCCGAGCGAACCGTCGGGCAGCTCGACGGGATGCGGGGGATCGGCGACGTCGGGTTCGGTGTCGATCACCTCGTACACCCGCTCGACGGCGGCGCGGGACAGCTGCGCCATGATCACGACCTGCGAAAGGGTGCGGGTCGTCGCCGTCATCGTCGCCACATAGGCGGTGAACGCCACGAAGGTGCCCACGGTGATCCCGCCCTCGAGGGCGAGCCAGCCGCCGAGCGCGATGGTGGCGACGAGCCCGAACTGCGGGATCGCACCCATCGGCGCCGAGAACCACGCGTTGATCCGGGCGGCGCGCAGACGCTCGGCGTACAGCCTGCGACCGTGTCCCTCGAGCTGGTCGACCGCGTGCGACTCCTGCCCGAATCCCTTCACGACCCGCACGCCCGTGACGGTCTCCTCGACGTGCTGGGCGAGGTCGGCCGCGCGCTGCTGCGCCGACCAGGTCGCCGCGAACAGCTTCGGGCGTACGACCCGCACGATGCCCGCGATGATCGGGACGATGATCACCGCGACCAGCGTCAGCAGCGGCGAGAGTGTCGTCATGATCACCAGCGCGAGCACGAACTGCAGCAGCGCACCCGCCGACATCGGCACCATCGCGAGCAGGCCCTGCACGAGTTGCAGGTCGGTGATGGACCGCGAGACCACCTGGCCCGTGCGGATGCGGTCCTGGCCGTGGCCGTCGAGACGTTGGAGCGAGCCGAGCAGACGCAGCCGCAGGTCGTGCTGGACGTCGAGCGACAGGCGTCCGGCGAGCATGCGACGCCCGTACTGGCAGCCGAACCGGATCACCGCACCGCCTGCGATCGCCGCTGCGGCCAGACCGATCAGACGCAGGTCGTCGGCGGGCACGTCGCCCTGCCCGGTCGCGCTGTCGACCGCGACTTTCGTCAGCAGCGGAAAGGTGATGTCGATCAGGGCGGCGACGACGGTGACGGCCAGCGCCCCGACGGCTGTTCTGCGGTGCTTCAGGCATTCGGCGACGAGCCGGGAAATCCATCCCGGCGAGCGCGGAATCGGGTCGTGTGCCATCGAACCGACATTAGCGCCGAGCGACGACAGGGCAGGGCGGAGCCGCTCGACCAGGGACGGAGACGCAGGTCGCCGGAGGTGTCAGAGGACGTCGGCGGTGCGGGCGCGCCACCAGCCGAGGCCGCTGAGCACCACGGTCCACAGGACCAGGAGCAGCGGAGCCGCCGGCCATGTCATCTCCAGCGTGACGTCCTCGGGCATCGACACCGCCGAGAACAGCACGTACCAGGTGACCTGCGCCGGCAGGTACGACGCGATGGCGCCGAGACCGAGACCGTGCAGGACGACCGAGACCATCAGCTCCCCGAACGGCACCCACGCGCAGATCGCGAGCACACTGCCCGTCGTCGACCGCGTGAGCAGACCCAGCCCCGCTCCGATCAGCGACCACAACAGCGCGCAGAACAGGCCGATCCCCATCACCTTGACGACCGATCCGAGATCGGCACCGTCGAAGCCCCCACCGAACAACACGAGCGTCGCGGCCGCCGCGACTTCCGTGACGAGGCAGTACAGCAACCCGATCACGGCGACGGTCGCGAACTTCACGCCGACGACCCGGTCGCGTCCCCGCGCGGTGAGGAAGGTCGTCACGATCGTGCGGTGCGCGAACTCGCTGCCCGTCGCCACCGCACCGAAGATCGCGGCGAACAGGAACACCAGCGACAGCGAGAGGGAGATGCCGACCGCGGCGGCGACGGCCTCGGCGAAACCGTCCCCGAAGCCGAGTTCGAGTTGCCGCGCGACCGGCAGCGTCAGTGCCCCGCAGAACAGTCCCACCAGCAGCGGTGCGATGCCGAGGATCCACCAGTAACGCAGGCTCAGGACCTTGCGGAACTCGGCGGTGAGAAGCGCGGTCATGCGGTGGGACCTCCTTGCCCGGTCGGCGGTCGGTTCGGCTGCCCCCACTGCGACTGCGGGTACTGCTGCGACTGCGGGTACTGCTGCGACTGCGGGTACTGCTGGGCGTTCGGATACTGCTGTGCACCCGGGTACTGCGGGCCCTGCGGATGGTGGGGGCCGTGCCCCGGATACTGCGCGACCGGCGCGGCCGCGTAGCGACCGGCCGTCATCGAGAGGTAGACCTGCTCGAGATCGACGTGCTCGACACTCGTCCCGAACAGCGTCACCTCCGCGGTCGCGGCGATCTCGGCGATGCGGTCGGGAGTCACGCCGACCACCGCGAGCCGTCCGTCCTGCTGCACCTGCGCGTCGGTGTGCCCGGCCGCGGCGAGTGCGGTCGCGAGGCGGGCCGGGTCGGAGGCCGCGACGAACACCCGCGAGCGGTAGGCGTCGCGCAGGTCGGTCATCGAGGTCTCCGCGACCAGGTGCCCGTTCGCGATGATCACGAGACGGTCGGCCATCTGCTCGATCTCCCGCAGGATGTGGCTCGAGATCAGCACGGTCCCGCCGTTGGCGGCGAACGCGCGGAGGAAGTCGCGCAGCCAGGCCATGCCCTCGGGATCGAGCCCGTTCGCCGGTTCGTCGAGCACGAGATAACGCGGCTGTCCGAGCAGGGCCGTCGCCAGGGCGAGTCGCTGCCGCATGCCGAGGGAGAACTCGCCGATGCGACGCCGCGCGACAGGCCCCAGGCCGACGAGATCGAGCATCTGCCTCGCCCGCTCGTCGTGCACGCCGATCGCGGCGCAGTAGACCTGCAGGTGCGTCAGCGCCCGGTGTTTGGGATGGGCGCTGCGCGCGTCGAGCACCGCTCCGACGACCTGTGCGGGCTGCTGCAGGGAGGTGAACGGCACGCCGTCGACGAAGGCGTTCCCGGCGCTCGGCCGGACGAGGCCGAGCATCATGCCGAGCGTGGTGGTCTTGCCCGATCCGTTGGGGCCGAGGAAACCGGTGATCGAGCCCGGCGGCACCGTGAACCACAGATTCGATACCGCCGTGTGGTCACCGAACGTCCTGCTCAGGCCGTGGACGGCGATCCCCGCGCCCGGTGCCCCCGAGGGCACCCGGGGATCGGGTGTGCCGTACGGCGGTTGCGCTGACGGTGCTGTCACGGATTCGGACCCCCGCGTCGTCGAGATGTGGGTGCGGCTCGTACCGCGGTCGCCGTGAGCTTACGGGTCAGTCGAGGAAGGGCAGGACGGCGTCGAGGAATTCGCGGGGCGCGTCGAGCTGAGGACAGTGCCCCGCATCGGGGATGATCACCACCCGTCTTCGGCCGCCGGCCTGCACCCGCCGCGCCGCATGAGCGGGCGTCAACCGGTCGCGTGCGCCCCACACCAGCAGTGCCGGCATGTCGAGGGCGTGCACCATCTCCGGGATCGGCAGCCGGCCGAGCTCACCGATCGCGTGCCGGCCCACCGTGAGCAGCGTGTCGACCTGCTCGCGGGTCGCGTAGTTCGCCGCAAAGGCCGTACGCGCCGCCCGGTCGAAGGTGCCGCGTCGGTGCACGGCGGCCCGCGCATACAGGGCACCCATGGCCTGCTGCATCACCGGAGCGGGCAGCGGACGCAGCAACAGGCGCGACAGCTCGACCGGCATGCGCACACCTCGCGTCCACCACCGGGGGATCCCGGCGAGACCAGGCATGTCGGCGAGCACCACGCGGTCGACCCGGGACGGATGGACCGACGCGAACACCAGCGCGGTGACCGCACCGAGCGAGTTCCCGACCAGCGACACCGGCTCGGGCACGTCGTCGACGAGGTCGGCCAGGACGTCGACGTAGTGGTCGAGCACGGGTGTCTGCCAGTGCTGCGCGCTGCGTCCGAAACCGGGCAGGTCGACCGTGAGCACCCGGTGCCGTTCGGCGATCGCCGGCGCGACCTTGCACCACGTACCGCCGTGATCGGAGAAGCCGTGCAGCAGGACGACGGTGCGCGGTCCCGCACCGGACTCCCGCACGAACACCTTGCCGTCGGCCGGCACGGTCAGTCCTTCGTGACCGGAACACCGGCGTCGAGCGCCGGCGCCTCTCCGCTCGCCGGGAGGACGGGACGGGCGGAAGGCCACGCGGCCGGAGGCGGACCGAAGGCGTCGCGGGCGTTCTGGATCGTGCGCTTGCCCAGCGCGCGGTTGCCGACGCCACCGATCGCGGCACCGATGCCGGCGGGGACGAGCTTGCCGATCAGCAGCGGACTGCGTTTGGCGAAGTACCGGCGGATGAACTTCTTGACCAGGGAATTGTTCAGCGTCTTCAGCTGGGTGCCGCCCGCGCCGGTGGTCAGGGCCTTGGGCCAGTTCCGCAGCGACGCGCCGGTCGCGGTCGCGACGATCTCCCGGCCGGCGTCGCCGAGGGAGACGGCGAGTACCAGCGCGCGGCGCTGCTCGTGGTTGTGGGGTTCGATCCCGTGCACCGACGCGATGGCCAGGGTGAGCAGCGCGGACGCCTCGAAGAAGAAGGCCGTCTCGGCGCCCACCGCGCCGATGGCCGCGAGTGTCCCGATGCCGGGGAAGGCCGCGGTCGCACCCGCCGCGGACCCGCTGCCGGTGACGGTGAGCAGGAACTGCTTCTCGAGCCGCTCGATGATCTGCGCCGGGGACTCGTCGGGGTGTGAGCGCCGCACGAGATCGACGTACTTGGCCACCGCAGGGCCCTGCAGTCTCGCGCCGTTGTCCAGCATCTTGACGATAAAGGCCTCTGCGACGCCTGCCTTGCTGCTCATCGTGCCCCTGTCCTCCGGTGCTCTTGTCTTCCGGACTGCTCTCACTACGCTGGTGCCATGACCGGGTCCGCAGTCGGTGTGTCGGACGGCGCCAGGCGGCGTCCGGCACCCCTGCTGACACCCTACGTACGGTCGTACGAGGGGTATCGGCTCGACGGTTTCCCGCCGGGGACCCATCTGGGTATGCCCTCTCCGGAGGTCACCGTAATCCTCACGATCTCCGAACCCGTCGAACTCTCGCGGGGCGACGGACGGTGCCCGGAACGTTTCGACGCACTCGCCGGAGGGTTGTCGACGCAACCGGTGCCCATCGTCCACCACGGACGGCAGCACGGGATCCAGCTCGCGCTCACCCCCGCGGGTGCCCGCGCCCTGCTGGGTGTGCCCGCCGCCGCACTCGGTCCGTGGGCCGTCGATCTCGAGGACGTCATCGGCGCCGACGGCCGGGAGCTGTTCGACCGGATCTCCGCGGCCGGATCCTGGGACGAGCGGTTCGCCGTCCTCGACCGGATCCTCGCTCGCCGCCTGGTCTCCGCGCGGTCGACGAGTCCGGAGGGGCACCTCGTCCGCGCCTGGCACCTGCTCGTGACGGATCCGGCCCGCCCGGTCCGCGCCGTCGCGGACGAACTCGGATGGAGCAGGCGGCACCTCGCGAACCGGTGCGCCGCCGAGTTCGGACTGTCCCCGAAGGACGTGGCCCGGGTGGCGCGCTTCGACCGGTCGCGACGGATGCTGCGGGCCGACCCCGGCCGCCGCCTCGCCGATGTCGCCGCCGAGTGCGGCTTCTACGACCAGGCGCATCTCGCCCGCGACTGGCGCGATCTGGCGGGCGTCCCGCCGTCGCGGTGGCTCGAGGACGAGGTGTTCCCATTCGTCCAAGACGATCGAGACTTTCCGGGCCGACACTCGGAGGCATGACGAACACAACGAATTCCACGCAGCAGTCGGCCACCGTCGCACCCACCCTCGACACGGTGTGGCCGTGCTTCTCCTACACCGACGCCCGGGGCGCGATCCGTTTCCTCGTGGAGACCCTCGGGTTCGACGAAGCGGAGGTCTACGGGGTAGGGGACCGCGTCGACCACGCAGCCCTGCTCTGGCCGCACGGCGGAGGGGTCATGCTCGGCTCGACCGGTCGCGGGTCGCCGCTCGACCAGCACGCCGACAAGGGCACCGCCTATCTCGTGCTTCCCGACGACGCCACCGTCGATGCCCTGTACGAGAGGGTGCTCGCCTCGGCGCAGGCGGAGGACCCGGCGGTCCGCGCGACCGTGACCGTCGAACTCCGCGACGAGGATTACGGATCGCACGGGTTCACCTGCCGCGACCCGCACGGCGTGTACTGGACGATCGGCACCTACCGACCTCGTCGGCCGTAGGAACCGTCGCAGGGGATCAGCGTCGCAGGGGATCAGCGGGCGACCGCGCCGTGCCCTTCGGGGACCACCTCGCTCGGACGCGGCGGGGGCGGCGGTGTGCCGTCCCCGAACGGCCGCCCGCCGAGCGCCTCACGGCCGTGCGGATCGAGCCAGTTCGACAGATCCGGTCCCTTCGGCACGATGCCCGTGGGATTGACGTCGGTGTGCACGAGATAGTAGTGCTGCTTGATCTGCACGAAGTCGATGGTGTCGCCGAAGCCGGGTGTCTGGAACAGATCGCGCGCATAGGCCCACAGCGCCGGGAAGTCCGCCAGCCGGTTCCGGTTGCACTTGAAGTGCCCGTGGTAGACGGGATCGAACCGGACGAGCGTGGTGAACAGGCGCACATCGGCCTCGGTGATGGTCTCGCCCACGAGATAACGCTGCGCCCCGAGGCGTTCCTCGAGCCAGTCGAGGCGGGCGAAGAGCCGATCGAAGGCCTTGTCGTAGGACTCCTGCGAACCGGCGAAACCGCACCGGTACACGCCGTTGTTGACGTCCTGGTAGACGAGCTCCGCCACCTCGTCGATCTCGTCCCGCAGCTCCTCCGGATACAGATCAGGGGCGCCCTCGCGGTGGAACTGCGTCCACTCGGTGGAGAAGTCGAGGGTGATCTGCGGGTAGTCGTTCGTCACGACCTGCCCGGTGGGCACGTCGACGACGGCCGGGACGGTGATGCCGCGGTCGTATCCCGGGAAGCGCGCGAAGTACGCGTCCTGCAGTCGCGGGATGCCGAGGACGGGGTCGACCCCACCCGGGTCGAGGTCGAACGTCCAGCTGCGCTCGTCGTGCGTCGGGCCGCACAGTCCCAGCGACAGAGCGTCCTCGAGACCGAGCAGCCGCCGCACGATCAGGGTGCGGTTGGCCCACGGACACGCCCGGGCGGCGACGAGCCGGTACCGCCCCGACTCGACGGGATAGCCGTCACGCCCGTCCGCGGTGATGCGGGTGGGGATGTAGTTGGTGTCGCGGGTGAACTCCGCACCCGGCTCGACGTACTTGTTCTCGGTCACCTACGCATCCTTCCGCGCACACTCGTCACTTCCCGGGTGGAACCCGAACCGTCACGAGGGTTCCCCAGATGTCGTATCCCGACACCGCCGCGACCGTCCGGGCACCGCGGTTGTCGCGGCGCATGCGGGCCAGCGGGACGAGGCCGGCATCGAGCGCGTCGTGGGTCGCCAGCGTCGCGACCGTCGAGGCGAGCCCGAGCCGGCGCGCCGGCGGTGTCGTCAGCACCCGCACGTCGGCCAGCAACGACCCGAGTTCGCTGTAGGCCGCGCCGGCGAGGGGACGGTGATCGTCGTCGAGCAACACGAACACGCGCGACGGTCCCGTCGGCGACAGTTCTGCCTCGGTGACGTCGTCGGGCGGGCAGCACCGCAGTAGCTCGGCGAGGTCCTCGGGGTCGTCGGAGATGAGCGGGTTCTCGACGCGTGTCGCGTCGATCCAGTCGGTGCACAGAGCGAGGATCTCCGTGCGACCCGCGTGGCCTGCCACGACGAGCTCGGCGTTCGGGGCGTCGATCTCGGCCGGGTCGGGTTCGGCCGCGAGGCGGAAGACCGCGGTGCCGGGTCCGACGATCGCGGTGGTGCGTCCCACGGCGAGCAGTCGGACGTCGCGGACCGAGTCGTCGATGCGCGTGACGCACCCGGGTTCGACGAGAGCGCCGTCGGGTAGGCCCAGTGCACGACACCACGCGAGGGCGGCGATGCTCGAGATGTGCGGGTCCACCCCGCTACCGTAGACCGCCGACGAGGGGAGAGGTCCGGTGAGCGACGACAGCGAGGTGGGCACGCGCGAACGCGGGTCCGATGTGGCGGTGGAGATGTCCGACGGTGCCCGATGGGCGGCGTTGGGCGCCCTGTGCCTGGGCTTCTTCATGATCCTGGTGGACAGCACGATCGTCGCCGTCGCCAACCCGGCGATCATGCGGACCTTCGGGGCCGACATCGCTGCAGTCGTGTGGGTCACGAGCGCGTATCTGCTCGCCTATGCGGTGCCGCTGCTCGTGACGGGTCGCCTCGGTGACCGCTTCGGTCAGCGCCGGGTCTACCTCTGCGGGCTGGTGCTGTTCACGATCGCGTCGTTGTGGTGCGGTTTCTCGTCGACGATCGAGATGCTCATCGTCGCCCGCGTGTTCCAGGGGTTCGGCGCGGCGCTCATGTCGCCGCAGACCATGGCCGTGGTGACGCGGATCTTCCCGCGTGAGCGGCGCGGGACCGCGATGGGCCTGTGGGGCGCCGTGGCCGGGGTCGCGACACTCGTCGGGCCGCTCGCCGGCGGTGTCCTGGTCGACGGACTGGGCTGGGAGTGGATCTTCTTCGTGAACGTGCCCGTCGGGATCGTCGGGTTCGCGCTCGCCGTGCGGTACGTGCCGGTGCTGCCCACGAGCCCGCACCGGTTCGACGTGCTCGGCATGCTGCTCAGCGGTGCCGGCCTGTTCTGTCTCGTGTTCGGGATCCAGGAGGGCAACTCGTTCGAGTGGACCGCCCGCGTGTGGGCGCTGATCGGACTGGGCATCGTGTTGCTCGTCGTGTTCGTCGCCCAGCAGTCGCGCAACCGCGGTGAACCGCTCGTACCGTTGTCGCTGTTCCGGGACCGCAACTTCGGGCTGGCGAACATCGGCATCGCGACGATGGGATTCGCCATCACCGGCGTCATGCTGCCGATCATGTTCTACGCCCAGTCGGTGCGCGGTCTGAGCCCGACCGGCGCCGCGATGCTCATGGTGCCGATGGCGGTGTTCAGCGGTGTGCTCGCGCCGCTCGTGGGCAGGCTCGTCGACCGGGTCCATCCGCGGCTGATCGCCGGCACCGGCTTCTCGCTGCTCACGATCGGGCTGGGTTGGCTCGCGCTGGTGATGACTCCCGACGCGGAGATCTGGCAGTTGTTGCTGCCGATCGCCCTGATCGGAGTAGCGAACGCGGGCATCTGGTCGCCGCTCTCCGCCACCGCGACGAACGGTCTCGCACCGAGCCGGGCCGGGGCGGGTTCCGGTGTGTACAACACTACGCGTCAGGTGGGCGCGGTGATGGGCAGTGCCGCTCTCGGCGCGATCATGGCGGCGCGGTTGAGTGCCAACGGTGTCGGCGGGGGAGGAGGAGGTGTGGCGGAGATGGAGACGTCCGGCGCGGTCCTGCCGGAGCCCCTGCGCGAACCGTTCGCCGCGGCGATGGCCGAATCGTTGTGGTTACCCGCCGGCATCCTGCTCGTCGGGCTCGTGGCCGTGCTCGCCTTCGACCGGCCCGCGAGCCAGGAGGAACAGCGTGCCGCCGAGGAGCGTTCGGCGCCGGCGAGCGCCTGACGGCTGATCCGTCGACCACCCGCGGCGCCCTCCGAGGTGTCCGTGACCCGTCGTTTCCTCACATGGCTGTGATCCACGCCATATAGTGCAGGCACGCACGCCGGGTGGGAGGTGGCATATCGGTGGCCGTAGTGGAAATTCCTGCAGGGAGTCGTTGGCTCCGGGACGATCGGGTCACTCGCCGCGACAGCGGCATCCTCCAGTACGACTGCCTGGAGCCGTGCCTCGCCGAGCTGCTCGACCGGAGTGCGCTGCGCTTCGCGAACCGCGTCGCCGTGGTCGACCGATGCGGCCGCACCCTCACCTACCGCGAACTGTGGGCCGCCGCCGCCCGCGTCGCCGGTGGCCTCCTCGATCAGGGCGTCGGCCCCGCCGACCGGGTGGTGATCCACCAGCCGAACGGCGTCCGCTGGCTGATCGGTTTCCTGGGCGTGGTCCTCGCCGGCGGTGTCCCGGTGCTCCCCGACCCGAGCTGCAGCCCCGAGGAGGCGGCGGAGGTCGAGGTCCACAGCGGGGCGGTACTCACCCTCGACTCCGATCTTCCCGACGGCGTCGCCTTCCTCGACGGTGGCGCGTCACCGGACGAACTCGCGGTGCTCTACTACGTGCGCGTCGCCGGTGGTGGACTGCGCGGCGTCGAACTGACCAACACCAACGTGCTGTCGACGATCGAAGCCGTCGCCCACGCCATGGATCTCGTCGGCGACGGCGTACGGACGGTGCTGACCGCGCCGCTGTCCACGGCGGTCGGATGCAGCGTCCAACTGCTGCCCACACTCGCCTTCGGGGGAACCGTCGTGGTCTCGGGATCCCGCGTGATCCGCGCACCGTGGCGCCATCTCCGCGCCGCCTTCCCCGCCTCACGTTTCGTGCGGGGATGGGGTGTCGCCGAGACGGGCGGCATCGGCCTGCTGCTGCCCTCGGAACACCGCGCCCGCCACCCCCGCAGTGTCGGCGTGCCGTTCGGAGGGATCGAGGTCGCACTGCTCGGACCCGACGCCGAGCACGGCGTCGGCGAACTGCTCTGCCGCGGACCGAGCGTGGCCCGCCGCTACTGGCGCGATCCGTGCGCCGCGGACGAGGCGTTCACGGACGACGGCTGGTTCCGCACGGGCGATCAGGTGCGCATCGACGACGAGGGCTTCGTCGATCAGATCGCCGTCCGGGTGTCGTGAACCCTGGAACAGGTTCTCGTCGGGTATACAGCCTGTAACCGGGTGAACCGGCATTTTCCGTAGTGGAGAGGTGTGTCCATGTCCGACGTAGTCCTGCTCGAACGACGCGATCGCGTTCTCGTCATCACCATCAACCGGCCCGAGGCGCGCAACGCCGTCAACGCCGCCGTGAGCCACGCGCTCGCCGAGGCGGTCGACCAGCTCGACAGCGACGACTCCCTGTCGGTCGGTGTGCTCACCGGCGCCGGCGGCAACTTCTGCGCGGGCATGGACCTCAAGGCGTTCGTCGCAGGCGAGAACGTGGTCGTGCCCGGCAAGGGCCTCGGCTTCACGGAGGCGCCGCCGCGCAAGCCGCTCATCTCCGCCGTCGAAGGATTCGCCCTCGCCGGCGGAACCGAACTCGTCCTGGCCACCGACCTCGTCGTCGCCGCGAAGGACGCGAAGTTCGGCATCCCGGAGGTCAAGCGCGGCCTCGTCGCCGGTGGCGGTGGCCTGTTGCGCCTGCCGTCGCGCATCCCCTACCAGAAGGCCCTCGAACTCGCCCTCACCGGGGACGCGTTCACCGCCGAGGAAGGCTACGGATACGGTTTCGTCAACCGCCTCACCGAACCCGGTGAGGCACTCGAGGGCGCATTCGAACTGGCCGAGCGCATCACGGCGAACGGACCGCTCGCCGTGGCGGCGACCAAGGAGATCATCGTCCGCTCGGCCGACTGGTCGAGCGAGGAGGCGTTCGCGAAGCAGATGGAGATCATGGGGCCCGTGTTCACCTCGGAGGACGCGCGTGAAGGCGCCACCGCCTTCGCCGAGAAGCGGCCTCCCGTGTGGAAGGGTCGCTGAGCTCCTGACACTCGAGGGCAACCGAACGAGAGATGGCGAGGATCAGGTGACCGACGGATTCGCAGAACTGCACGTGCACATCGAGGGCACGCTCGAACCCGAACTGATCCTCGCCCTCGCCGAGCGGAACCGCGTCGAGCTGCCCTATCGCGATCTCGACGATCTGCGCAGGCGCTACCGGTTCACCGACCTGCAGTCGTTCCTCGACCTGTACTACGCGAACATGGAGGTCCTGCGCACCGCACAGGACTTCGCCGACCTCGCCCGCGCCTATTTCGCTCGTGCGGCGCGGGCGGGCGTCACCCGCGCGGAGTTCTTCTTCGATCCGCAGGCCCACACCTCACGCGGTGTCCCGCTGCCCGAGGTCGTGGCCGGGCTCTCCGACGCCGTCGCCGGGGCACACCGGGAGTTCGGGGTCGACGCGGCGATGATCGCGTCGATCGTGCGTGATCGTCCCGTGCCCGAAGCCCACGAGGTGTTCGGCGAACTGCTGCGCCTCGGCGCGCCGATCATCGCGCTCGGCCTCGACTCGGCGGAGGTGGGCCACCCGCCGTCGCTGTTCGAGGACGTCTTCGCGCGGGCACGGGCCGAAGGCCTCCACATCACGGCGCACGCGGGGGAGGAGGGACCTCCGGAATACGTGTGGCAGGCCCTCGATCTGCTCGGTGCCGAGCGCATCGACCACGGCATCCGCTCGCTCGAGGATCCCGAGCTCGTGGCGCGCCTGGTCGACGAGAGTATTCCGCTCACCGTCTGCCCGTTCTCGAATGTCCGCCTCCGCGTGGTGGATACGCTCGCCGACCATCCGCTGCGCCGCATGCTCGAGGCGGGCCTGTCGGTGAGCGTGCACTCGGACGATCCCGCCTATTTCGGCGGTTACGTCGACGACAACCTCGCGGGACTGAAGGACCAGCTCGGTCTCACCGACGCCGAACGGGATGTGCTCCGGCGCAATTCGTGGGACGCCGCCTTCCTCTGAGTCCGTCCGGGTGCCCGCGGGGTCGCATGCCCAATTTCAGGTTCTCGGGCCGGATCGTCTCCACAGAGCCAGCACCGCGGCGCGCAGGCTCGCGGAGATGATGCGGTGGTCGCGGTGCAGGCGCGGGTTCGAGTGACCGCGGTCGGTGAGGATGCACGTGGCGTCGGATATGGCGATGGGGTCGAGGTCGGCGCGGGCGCGTAACCGGTAGGCCAGGGCGTGGCGGGTGTGGGGGATGCGGTGCGGGCCGGTGTCGACGACGGCCGGCGGGTCCGGCCGGGTGTCGTCGTCGCTGATGCGGATCACGACGTCGCCGGGTTCGAGGCGGGTGCGGCGGTCGGGACCGGGGTTGTCCTCGCGGACCCAGTGGGTGCGGTAGCGCGGGTCCGGTCCACCGGTGCCGGGCGCAGGTGACGTCCGGTTGGTCTCGTCGTCGGTGGGTGTGTAGTCGTGAAGGTGTCGCAGGAACATCCGGTGTACGGGTGTGGGCAGGAAGTCGTGCTCGAGACGCGCGCGGCTGCCGATGCCGGCCAGGGGTACGACGCGGCCGATCTGCCAGATGGCGGTGGCGCTGTCGAGGAACACCTCATCGACTAGGGCGGTGTCTTCGAGCTGGTCGAGGAAGGCATGTGCTGCGGCGAGGGCGTCGGGGTCGTCGGTGATCAGCGCGGTTTCGTCGGCGATGGTGGAGGCGTGTGAGGCGCTGGCCGGGCCGACGATGACCTTCTCTGCGGTGACGATCAGGCCGGTGTGCAGGTTCGCAGTCGACAGTACCTGCACCCCGGCGTCGAGGAAGTGGGCGAGGGCGGTGGGGGAGGTGGCGTGTGCGCGCACCGCGGGGCGGGCGGCGTTGACGATCAGCTGGTCCCCGCTGCGCAGCGGCAGCAGGTCGGGCGCGGTGTGGTCGAGGTAGGCGATGGCCACGCGCCGGGGGCCGCGGCCGCGTAGAGCGGCGGTGATGGCCGGCCAGGGGTGCGGTGCGTGCAGGACGGTGTCCACAACCGGTCACCCTATCGGCCGGCACGTTCCGGATGGGCCGGATGGCAGCCGCGCCGAGGGTGTGTGTTTCCGGCGCCCGGCGGCGTGTCAGCCCAGGCCGGGGGACGTGTCATCAGTGCAGCTCAGAGCGCAGTGTCGCAGCGGCCCACATGATCTGACCGATCTCCGTGCTCCACACAGGCAGGCTGTTCGGATATCGCCGAAGTGCGGCCGGTGGTCAGGTTCTTGCGGGTTCGATGGCCCTGTGCCGGTGCCGGTGTCGGCTCTGCGTTGCGGTGTTGGGTAGCGTCGACGCGTCCGGAACATGAGGGGTCGGGACTATCTGGCTATTCGGGCCGGGGGTGAGGGTGAGGGGAGTCGACGTGCGAAGTCGAGCATCGATGGGGACGAGACGGGCGAGGATGCTCGCCGCGGCGGTGGCGGCGATGATGCTCGTGCCTCTGGGCGGTGGGGTGGCGTCGGCGCAGGACCGCGACGTCGATCCGATCGTGGCCTCGCAGGCTTTGCTCGCTGATCCGGTCGCCTCGAACGGCTCCCACATCGTCTCGAGTGAGATCGACGGCCAGTACCTGACGGTGCAGGTGTACTCGGCGGCGATGGACACGACCATCCCGGTGCGGGTGCAACGCCCCCATGATGCGTCCGAGCCGCGTCCGGTGCTGTATCTGGTCAACGGTGCCGGGGGTGGCACCGATTCGGCGACGTGGTGGGCCAACACCGATGTCGGCGAGTTCCTGACCGGTCAGAATGTCAATGTGGTCATGCCCCTCGGCGGGGCGTTCTCCTACTACACCGACTGGAAACGCGAGGACCCGAACCTCGGGATGAACAAGTGGCAGACGTTCTTCCTCGACGAACTCCCCCCGCTGATCGACGCCGCATTAGGCACCAATGGCGTGCAGGCCATCGCGGCGAACTCGATGACCGCCACGGCGGTGTTGCAGTACGCGATCGCCAGGCCCGGCTTCTATTCGGCGGTGGCCGGGTACAGCGGATGCGCGCAAACCTCGGATCCGATCGGCCGCGAGTTCGTCAAGTTGGTCGTCGAGACCTGGGGCGGCGGCGATGTGCGCAACATGTACGGCGAGGACGATGATCCGGCGTGGGTGGCCAATGACCCGGTGGTCAACGCCGAAGGGTTGCGCGGGACCCGTCTGTTCATCTCGGATGCGACGGGTTTGCCCGGTCCGCACGACACCCTGGGCAACGAGTTCACCATCGGGGAGCAGGACGCGCCTCTCGATCAGCAAGGGCTGGCGTTGGCCAATCAGGTCGTCGTCGGCGGGGTGATCGAAGCGGCCGTGCACTGGTGCACCACCAATTTGCAGACCCGCCTCAACGAGCTCGACATTCCCGCGACGTTCGATTTGCAGCCGGCCGGGACGCATTCGTGGGGTTACTGGCAGGACGCGTTCCACCGGTCCTGGCCGCTGCTGGCCGAGGAACTGGGGTTGCCGCAGCCGCAATGACCCAACCTTGCCGGTGACCGCTCACCGGGATCGTCAGGTACCCGGCACGACTGCATCCGCATGCGCCCGTCTGTGTCGTGATCGCGCGTGTACTGGAGTGCCCGGAACGGGTTCCCTTCATGCGGGGTGGGGACATGCCGTCCGGCCAGTTCAGCGCGTGTTATATGGCGGGGACGGACGCCCCGTTTTGTCAGACGGCGGGGTGATCGTCGTGGCCGGCGGACGTGGCGGCTGCGACGGCCGAAGGCTCGAAGGACAGGATCGCCAGACCCGACATCTTGAGTCGCGGACGGACCTCGTGGTGCCGGGGCTCGGCATCGGGGTGGGCCAGATCGCGCACCCGCACATCGAGGAAGCGGGCCAGCGCGACGGTCTGCTCCCAACTCGGATATTCGACACCCACTTCCCAGCGGTCGACCGCCGGCTCTTCGGCCAGACATGCGGTATCGACCTCGGGGCCGAAGTGTCCTCCCGCATTGAGCAATTCGGTGAGATAGAAGGGGACGAGCTTGCCGGCCCTCCACAGTTCGTACTCGTCCTCGCCGGGCTCGGCGAACGGTGCGGTGTCATGACAGGCGGTCAGGAGCCGTTGCGCATGCTCGAGTTCGTCCGGCGTCGCGGTGCCGATGCATCGGCCCATCCACGACTCGGTCGACGGTGTTGCACGGCGGCGCTTTCGGCGGAAGAACTCGAGCACGGTTTCTCCTTCGGTGCTGTTAGGGGAAGGTCTGGTTCGGGGAGGCGGACCCGGCGTCGTGGGCTGCATCCATGCCCTGTGGGAGGGGCGGCTCGCGCCCCTGTGCGGGGCGTGGGTTGCTCGGACGTGTGGATCACGGCGTTCACGGTAGCCGGGGTGTTCTCCAGCGGTGTCGGCGTTCTGTCCGCGTAGGTGTCGGGGCCGGTAGCCGGCGGGGTCGGTTGTGCGTCCGAGGGTGTCTCGGGCCCGGGTATCAGGGTGGATCGCGCGCTTTTCGCTCACCCGCTGAGCTCAACCTCGTGGGGACGTGTCGTTTATGCAGGTAGAGCGGTCGATGTGCAGTCACGGGTCGGCGCCGGTCGCGTACGCGTGTGCGCCAGCGCGGCTAGGTCGGCGAGCAGGATCGTGGTGACGATCCAGGCGAGGCCACACAACGCCGGGACTTCGACCGTCATCCGGCAGTGTCAGCCGGGGTGCCCATCAGCGCGGAGGTCAGCCGAATGGACAGCAGCCGTGCTTCCTCGGTCAGATAGACCGTGAACGGGGAGAGCCGGCGCATTTCCTCGCCGCGTTCGTCGTCGGTCAGGACGATGCGTGTGATCTCGTCGAGATCGCCGGTGTCGATGAGTTGTTCCCACAGGTCGATGTACCGGCCGTACATCGGATGTGCCCATTGCTCGCGGGTGGTGGCCAGCCGCGCCCGGATGGCGGGACTGTCGATCGGCAGGTTCTGTGCCTTGATCTTCAGCAGCAGCCCGGTGTGCACGAGCTTGCGCCGGACCATCGTCCTGGTCACCACGGCCACCTCCACGCTCCTTCCGCTCTCGCTCCGAGGCTATGTGGTCGACCCCGCGGGCCGGATAGATCCGCCCGGTGTGGGCGTCGGCGGCGGTGTACGTCTACCTCGTGCGGGACTGTCCGGGCCGGCGCCGGGGCCGGGGCCGGGACATGGCGGGTGGGTCCTGTTCTTCCGAAGGTCAGCGGCGGCGGTTGTCCAGTGTCGAGAGCAGGACGAACTTGGTGCCCATCAGATCGAACGCCGCGGCGCTGTCCCCGGCGATGAGGAGTTCGCGTTCGCGGGCGTGCAGCGCCGCGATGGCCTGTTCGAGTTCGTCGTCGGTCATCGCATCGGCTGTGTCCCCGATGGCCTGCTTCGTTGCGTCTACGCGGCCACGCTAGCCGGTGCCGGACGATCCGCCGGTATCGGGAACTGTGCTGCTGCTCGGCGCATCTCACTGAGTGACACCGGTGCGGCAAGGACACCGGGTCCACCACGGCCGGACGATCCGGCCGGGGTGCGTGTCGACAACAGGAGCAAACCAACAATGCGACGTTCGATCATCGCGCGGGGCTCTGGTCACGGCGGCCACGGGGGCGCCGTCGGCCTGACCGGTGCCGGGCTGGCCCAGGCCGCCACCGGAGGCGACTACGTCGACAGCGGCTGGACCGAGTCGACCATCGCTCTCGGCGTCGAGGGCCAGGTTCTGATGCTCGAGACCGGCAAGTAGACCGGCTCTTTCCTGCGGCGAAGTGCCGTGCCCGAGGGGTGCGCACGTACCTCCCGTCCGCGTGCCCGGCGATCGGGAACGTCAAAAGGATGGGCCGGCACGTGCCGCGGCACGGCACTTCGCCGCAGGCGCCCCCTCGCCGGCGTCTCACCGCAGCCGGCGGGTACGACCACGGCCCGCGCGTCGCGCGGTCGTGGCGGGTGGGTCGGTGGGATGTGCTGTGCTCGTGGCCATGCCAGCACCCCACAAGACCGAGGCCGAGGCCCGCGCCGCTGTCGCGCAGATGGAACCGATCATGGCCATCGAAGGCCGGCAGATGAGCGATCGGGACAAGGACCTGCTCGTCGATCTGATCCGCGGGGTGATCACCCCCAGCGAGGTCGCGGCCGTCATCGCCGGCGAGGCGGGCTACGAGCTCGACTGAGCCACCGCCCCTGCCGCTCTCACATCCACCGGTGTCGGTGCTGGTGTCTACGGTCGCCGGGCGCGCACAGCTCGCGCGTGCGGCCATAGAGGCAGTAGCCGCACCACGACAGGGGAGGGGGAGTGGTTGATGCTCGACGACGAGGACCGCGGCTATCGGGACGGCCGCCGCGCGGGGGCGCGGTTCGCGCGCAACCCGACACGCGAGCCGAAAGATCCGGCGATCCCGCGGTGGGTGAGCGATCCGCATGTCTACCTGCGCTTCTGGCAGGAAGGCTGGGTGCAGGGCATGTCCGATCCGGACGGCACCCGGCTGCGGCATCCCCCGCAGCCGATCCGAATCCACACCACCGCACCGACACCGTCCGCGACCGAGCAACCCCGCCCCATGAAGGAGAACTGAACCGTGCCGCGAAGTGTCATCGAAGACCGGCTGCGCACCGAGGTACTGAAGGCGATGCCGCTGCCGGACCTCGCCCTCGACGCCGTGGTGGCCGGCATTGTGCTGCTGACCGGTCAGAACACGACGCGGGGCGGGGGGGGTCCATCGACCTCGCCTGGGGACCGGAGAGCCCGAACCCGTGGGATGAGCACGGCCCCGGCTGGCTGTAGCCCCGTACTCAGATCCCGCGCCCATTGCGGAGGCACCGGTCGCGGCCGGTCCCCGCAGGACCGACCCGCCGGTACCCCGGCGGGATGTCCCTGCGCGCGATGCGGGGGCATGCCATCTACGCAGCTCACAGCACGTGTTCGGTGCCGCGCAGCGGGTCGGTCGGGCCTGTGGGCTGTGGCTGTGCGGGTCCACACGAATCTCGCGAGCAATACCAGCGTGCCGGCCAACAGGCCCTCACACGTGCCCCGATCCTCGGGTTCGCGCTGTCCGCGTGGGTGAATCCGGCGTGGTGCACAGTCCGGGACCCGTCACAGAAACCGGGTGGCGATCGCCGCTGCGACCTCGCCGGGGGCCTGCTCGGGGAGGAAGTGCCGTGCGTAGGGCAGCTCGACGACGTCGAGGTCGGTGAAGGCCGAGCGGATGTGGGGAAGGCAAGCTGCGGGACGGAAAGACGAGGTCGCGCATGCCCCACACGGCCAGCGTGGGTGTCGAGCCGAGCAGGGCGGGGACGTCCTGGGTGAGCCCGGCCAGCAGGGGTGGGCGGCGCGGATCTCCCGGGGCATGACTGTCAGGGCTTGTCGGGCCGAGGCGTCGGGTTGTAGATCCCACCGGACAGATCACGCTCAGAGCACCGGTGCGGGGCTGCACACCGCGCACCGACTCAATTACCACAGCGCCACGGGTACCGGCGCGCCGGGGCAACGTGCAGCCGCTGCCCATGACTGGGGACATGCCATCGATGCAGACAGCCGGACTGAATCTGCGCTGTGTCGCGCGCGGCGCATGAGGGGTCGGTCAAGAGAACTGCGCCAGCCGGACGGAGGGGCCGGTGTCGTGCCGGGTGGCGCAGACGAGCCGACCGGCAGGGACGAGACGTTCAACGGGACGGGATTCACCGTGTCAACCTGCCATTCCCGGGTTCCGGCACACCGACGGGCTGCGAGAGAGACAGTCCTGTGTCGGTACGGAAAGGGATCGATCCGACTGCCGTTGACACCAGGAACACGAAGATTCGCCGGGGTATGCCACATACAGGTGGCATAAGGCTGCTACCTTTCGTGCATGGATCGACTCGACAAAGCGCTCGCAGCTCACACTCGTGCGCAACGACGCGTGGAGGAAACACGCGATGAGTTGTATTCCGCGATCAGATCCGCATTGCGTGACGGGGCACGGCAGTCGGATCTGGTGCGCAGGACCGGATACACCCGCGAACACCTGCGCCGCATTGCACGAGAGGAACCCCAGGTTCCGGCCGGCGGGGTATGACCACTGGGCCCGGATCGCTCGACTCGAGAAAGCCCCACCGCCTATAGCGGCGGAACGACCTGTCCAGGCCGACCACGAGCCTTCGGACAGCACCAGAAGTGAAAGCAGGAAGTAGCGGAAGATGGCAGATTCCGACAATGCTGGGTTGGCAACGCTGCGAACGGTGTGCGTACCGCGAGAAGACGTGCTATCGGGAGGTTTGGCCGACAACCACTTCGCCGCCCAGCTCGACAAAGTCGTCCGCGACGCCTCCCACTACCCGGTCTACGGCGACCCCGACGCCTTCTTCGCCCAGACCTACCCGACGACTGGTCTGCGCACCCTGCTGACCAAGACGTTCGGCCGCGTCAGCGGCACCAAAGGTGTCGCTGCCGAGAACGGCGTGCTGCGACCGACAACCTCGTTCGGTGGCGGCAAGACCCACGGCCTGACCGCGGTCTACCACCTCGCCCGCGGCGCACGTCCGGCGAACATCGCCGACTTCGTCGATCCGGCGGTTCTACCTGACGGTCCGGTGCAGATCGCCGCCCTGGTCGGTGACGCACTCGATCCGGTCGCCGGCGTCGAAACCGGCGGCCACCGCACCTACACCCTGTGGGGCGAGATGGCCGCACAAATCGGCGACGGTGCCTTCGACGTGATGAAGGCCAGCGACGTCGAACGCACCGCACCCGGCACCGCCACGATCAAATCCGCGCTGGGCGGCCGACCGACGATCGTGATCATCGACGAGATCGCCAAGTACATCCGCCAGGTCACCTCCTCCGGCAGCGAAGACGTGCGCCGGATGGCCAAAGCGATTCCGGTGTTCCTGGGTAACCTCTTCGAGGTCGCCTCCGACCCCACCAACCAGGTGTCGGTCATCATCACCCTCGCCGCGGCCACCAACGCATTCGGGGAAGAAACCACCGAGATTACCGAACTGCTCGACGACGGCTCGTCCGCAGCGAGCGACGCCGTGGCCGAGACCGCCGATGTGCTCACCCGCGCTGTCCAACCGGCCGCGGTCATCAAACCCGCCGCCGACAACGAGATCGGCGAGATCCTCAAGACCCGTCTGTTCCAGAGCGTCGACCCGACTGCAGCCCGCGGCGCAGCAGACGCCTACCGAAACTTCTACGAAACCCTCGGCAAGACCGAAACACTGGCCGGCGGCCCGGAACAGCCAGTCACCTACGGCGACCAGGTCGCCGCAACGTATCCGTTCCACCCGGAGCTGGTGCGAGTACTCGACAAACGCCTCGGCGACATCCCCCAGTTTCAGCGCGCCCGCGGCGCGCTGAAACTGCTCGCCGAGGTCGTCGCCGGTATCTACCGCGACGGCAAGGACATCGCGATCATCAACGTCGGCGACATCGACTACTCCGACGCCCCGGTCCTCAACCACCTCACCGACGGCCTCGGCCGCGGCGAATTCGCCTCAGTGGCGATCGGTGACTTCGCCGGACCACAGTCCCACGCCGCCGCGGTCGACGCCGACATCTTCCCCGGCAAGCCGCACTACGCGACCCGCGTCGCCCGCACGGTGTTCACGCACTCGCTGGAGATGAAAACGAACACCGGCGCCGGCCGCAACGACTGGCTCATCGGCACCCTGCGCCCGGGCGAGGACGCAAATGTCTTCGAGAAGGCACTGACCGAGTCGGAGAAGGTGTTCTGGCATCTGTCCTTCGACGGGGCCAGGTGGCGATTCAACGTCGAACCCAACGTCAACGCCATCATCGAAGCCGAAAAACGCAACGTCGCCAACACCCGCGTCGCCGCGGTGGTCGACGAACTCGTCACCCGCGCCTTCACCAACGACGGCGGAGTCAACGCCGTGCACTTCCCGTCCGGACCGGTCGACATCGCCGACGAAGCGAAACTGCGCGTCGCCGTCCTCGACTATCGCGTGCTGTCGGTGAACTCGCGCAGCGCCGAATCCGCCCCGACGCTCGTGGTCGACATGTTCGACAAATCCGGGTCGGTGGGCTCCCCTCGCAAGTTCCGCAACGGTGTGGTCTTCGCGATCGCCGACACCGACCAGATCGACACCCTCAAAGACCGAGCCCGCGCGCTCATCGCCGCGGACAGTCTCGCCGCCGATACCCCCCGGTTGAGCCAGTTCAGCGCCGAGATCCGCAAGAAAATCGAGGCGTACCAGAAGCAGGCCTCACTCGAAGCTCGCATCGCTGTCAACCGCTGCTACAAGCACATCTACTATCCGGTCAACGACAAAGCCAACCACCATCTGCGGCACAAAGAACTTCCCCCGCAGGCACAAGGCGACACCAAGAACGCCACCACCGCGGTGATCACCCTGCTCAAGGACGAGCTCAAGATCCGCTCCGACTCGTTCACCGCCTCCTACCTGCGGTCGAAGACCTGGCAAAAGATCGAGTCCGTCACCACCGCCGACCTGGTCGACTACTTCTGGATCGACCACAGCGTGCCCATCGTCCAGAACGCCTCCCTGCTGCGGGAAGCTTTGACCAACGGCATCAAGAACGAAGGCTGGGTCTACTACGACGGCAGCACCGGCAAAGCCTTCACCGCCCACACCATGGCCGGCATGAACATCGCCTTCCGCAGCGACGCCGAGATCATGACCGCCGCCGAAGCCCAAAAACGGGGCCTGCTGGTCCGCAAACCCACCCAAGCCGACCTTCGGGCCGTGTTCACCGGCGACCGAATCACCGGAGCGGAACTTCGGACACGCCTGGAAGCCGAGTGCGGCGGCGAACCGTCGAAGAGCGACGTCCTCGAGGTGCTCGCAACAGCGGTCCAGGCCGGCGACTACAAGACGATCATCGTCGTCGACACCGAACCGGCTTCCGGTGTCCGGGCACTGTCACCGAGCGCCATCAAAGACAAAGGCCTCGACTCCCTGCACATCCTCACCCGCGAGGACGCTGACAATCTCGGCATCGAGATCCCCACCCGCACCGTGAACACCAAGACGTTCACTGCCACTGGGGCCGGAGGCACTGCGATCGACACCCTCATCGATCAGGTCTCGGACTTCACCATCCGCACCATCCGCCGACTGACTGTCAAGGTCACTGCCGACAGCGACAAAGGCACCAGCGATCTCGATCTCGCTGTCGCAGCGCTCGGGATGCTCCCCAAGTACGCGGTGACGGTCAAGAGCACCATCCGAGCCGAGTACAAGAACGTCCAGGGCGGCGTGCAGTTCAGCGGTACTGCCGAGCGCGCCGACTTCCAAAGTGCCTATGGCAACGTGAAGAAGGCACTGACCGGCGCCGCGAAGATCGCCGGAGACCTGACCCTCGACATCACCTTCGAGCCCCCAGTCGTGGTGGACAGCCCCGAGATCGAGCAGATCCGAACGGTGATCAAGAACCTGCAGCTTCAGCACACCCAGATGAGCGCGGAGGCAGCCCGATGACCGCACAAGCAAAGCGCACCGAGCGCACCCCTCATTTGACGGCCGTAGCGGCGACACGGGCCTTCCGGATCACCGTTGTTCCCGGCCGCGCAGATACCTTTGGTTTGGTTCTCGACGAAACCTACGGCGAGGATGACAGCGCCTTGTCCGCTCGGGTCACCAGTACCGGACCCGCTCAGGTCGGGCGGATCACCGACGCGGTGTTCGCCGCGGTCCGTGGTTCCGGGCATGCCCCGAGTGTCCTGGCGTTCACGCGGAAAAAGCCGATCCGAATCCACGAGGTCGAAGGCGTTCGGCTGGCGCTGATCCTGCTCACCACTGCGCCGATCACCAAACACGCACGCGTCCGGGAAATTGTCGCCGGCATCAACGCGATGAGCGTTGAGGAAACCTATTACTGGTACTCCAAGTGCATCGGAGCCGAGTTTTCCCGAGCTCGTAAAGCACTCCGAATCCTTCTCTCCGGCGACCGCGACTGAAAGACGAATATGACCAACACCAAACCCCGTGTCCTCATCGAAGACTGGCTCCCCGTCGCCGAACTTGGCATCGAATCCCGCCGCGAACGAGCAGCCTCATCCGCACTACCCCCGCTGTCGTATCTGCACATATGGTGGGCGCGCCGTCCCCTCGTGGCATCCGCTGCGGTTGTTCTCGGAGGAGTGCTGCCTCCATGGTCAGAGGAGCTCGCAGCTGCGTTCCCCGCTGCGCCACAAGTACAGTCAGTAAGCGCCTACCGGCGTTGGTTGTTGCACCTGGTAGGAATCCGTGGAGATGTCCTGGGAGCGCATGCAGAGAAAGAAGCCGCCGCGCTGGCCGGAATTCGGCTCAAGCATAACCCTTTCGGCTACAAACAAGCCTATCGGTATAATCCGGACGAATCCGACTTGCAAATTCTCCATCAGATCCTTGTCTGGACTTGGGGTGAGTTGCCAGTAATCGCGGATCCCACTGCTGGGGGTGGAAGCATCCCTTTCGCTTCGGCAAGGCTTGGGCTCCCAACTTTTGCGAACGACCTCAATGGTGTTGCAGCGTCTGTTCTGCACGCAAGTGTGGCCTTGCCAGCCAAGTTCGGAAGTGAACTCAACGCCCCGTTGAAAAAATGGGGCGGGATACTTGTGGACCGGGTGACCGAAGCGTTGGCACCGTATTTCCCTGCGCAACCTGGAGAAAAAATAGCTCGGTACATTTGGGTAAATGCGGTGCATTGCCCTCGTACGGGACGAATCGTCCCTCTTCTTCCGGACAAGTGGTTGAGGAAGGCGAAAGACCAGGAGTCTGCTGTGGTTCTCGTTTTCGAGGAGAACGGAATTCCCCTCGAAGAGCCTCGTATACGTGTAGTTTCTGGCAGAGGGGTCGATAAAGAAGACGCGGCACGGGGGACGATCCGGCGGGGGAGTGGAATCAGTCCGTACGATAACCTGGTTATCGACAGTGAATACATAAAGAGCGAAGCGCAATCCGGGCGAATGTATCAGATGCTGTACGCCGTATCTGTGGTGAAGCCGAACGGGGATACTGATTTTCGTGCTCCTACAGACGGGGATAGGGAGGCGTTGCGCGCCGCAAGTGAGCGCTTGCGGGAAGTGCGCGCGTTGTGGGAGGCGCAAGGAATCCTCCCGACCGAAGATTTCCCGGAGGGGAACGATATGCGCCCCCTCATGTACGGGATGAAAACGTGGGCGGACTTCTTTACAGACCGTCAACTGCTGGTTCATGGAACGTTCGGAGCGGAGTTCAGAGAAATTATTTCCGAGGTCCGTGAGGATCTTGGAAATGATTGTGCGAACGCTGTTCTTTTTGAGTTGGCGGCGATGCAGGGCAAGGCGCTCAACTGGAATAGTAGACTTTCCTCGTGGAACGTGAACTATCAGCGCATGCGTAGCGTATTCGATAGTCACAACTTTGCGATGAAATGGACATTTGCGGAGATGGAGGGGGCTCATGATATTTATGGATGGGCGTTAAGTCAAGCGCTGAAATCATATAGGGACCTATCCGCAATGTTTGCTGTGGGTGAATCCGAGACATTGACGTCGGGTGCTGGCAGGCGGAAAACTGCAGTGGAAGTTCGCCAAGGAAATGCCGCTGAACTTCCGTGGGCAACTGGATCTATTGCTCACGTCTGTATGGACCCTCCCTACTACGACAACGTAATGTACGCGGAACTCGCTGACTACTTCTATGTCTGGGAGAAGGGCACACTGGGCGCTCTAGTCCCAGAGTTCTTCAACGACGCGCTCACTGACAAAGAGAATGAGGCAGTCGCAAACCCTTCGCGTTTTGCGGCCATGGGGCGTCGAAGGAAGGAGCTGGCGGATCTCGACTATGAGTCGAAGATGACCGCAATCTTCACCGAAGCGCGTCGTGTATTGCGGGATGACGGTGTGTTATCGGTGATGTTCACCCACAAGCGGGCCGAGGCCTGGGACACCCTCGGTATGGGTCTACTCCAGGCTGGATTCACCATCGAGACCTCATGGCCAGTCAATACGGAGTTCGAGCACTCGCTGCATCAGGCGAACATGAACTCCGCGGCCTCGACGATCATGCTGGTGTGCCGCAAGCGCGATGACAATCGTGACCGGGGGCGTGTGTACCTCGACGACATCGAAAGTGAGATCCGCGACGCCGCGCGAACAGCAGCCCGGCGGTTCCAGCAGGACGGTATCGACGGTGTCGATCTGTTGCTGTCGACCTACGGTCCGACATTGTCGGTGATCTCGCGGAACTGGCCGGTGTACTCGTCGGTCCCGGATGACGAGGGCCGAGATAAGCTGCTTCGTCCCGAAGATGCCCTCGATCTGGCACGCGAGGAAGTTGTGCAGTTGCGGCGTGCCCGGCTGATCGGCAAGGCTGCTCACGTCGACGATGTGACCGATTTCGTGCTCATGGCATGGGACATCTTCGGGGCGCGTGAATTCCCCTACGACACTGCGCGGCTGCTTGCTCTTGCGGTCGGTGGTCTGGATGTGGAAGCCCTGGAACGAGCGAAGATCGTGAAGAAGAAGTCCGGTTCGGTGGAATTGCTCGCACCGGCCGATCGGCTGCGCCGCGACGTCGACAGTGAACTGCCGGGTGTGCGGCCGGAAGCAGCGAAGTTCGAGTACATGATCGATGCGGTCGACACCGCGCTGTACATCGCGGATGTGGACGGCATGCCGGCGGCGAAGCGGTTCCTCGACCGCCACGGATACACCTCCGATGGCGGGTTCCTCGCCACTGTGCAGGGTTTGGTCAACGCAATTCCACGGACGAAGGCGAAAGGCACCTGGGTCATCCCGGAGGCCGGGCTGCTCGATACCTTGTGCACCCTGTACTTCCCCACGGTCACACTCCCGGAAGCCGAAGATCTAGTGGCGGCCGCGGAGCAGGGATCGTTGTTCGAGGCCTGAACCGATGCCGCCTGCTGCACACGAAGCCTCGCTGTGGGGGCCGTCTGATACGGGGCGGCCCCACCAGCAGGCGCTGGATATTCCCGACGGGAACGACGGCGACTCGTTCCCGAGTCTGCCGATCCAAGCCCGGTACACACCGGACGATCGGCCATTGACGACCTTCTACATTCCGATGCTCTCGCGTGCGATCGCCTACGACCGGGCAGTGGGGTACTGGTCGGCGGCGGAACTACAGTTTGCTGCCCAGGGGACGGCCCACTTCTTGGCCAATGGGGGCAGGATGCGGCTCATCGTCGGCGCGCAACTGACCCGCTCCGACATCGACGCGGTGTTGTCCGGCACACCGCTGGACGAGGCGTTGGCTGCCCGGATGTTGGCCGATCCGGATCTGGAAGGCGCGAAGATCGTCGAAGACGCGCATCTGAGTGTCCTGGCGTGGATGGTGGCGCACGATCATCTGGAGATCCGGGTCGGCGTGCCCTGTGACGGGGATCGTCTGCTGACCTACGCCGAGTCCGGACGCTACTTCCACACCAAATACGGGGTGTTCACCGACCGCTACGGCCACAAGGTGGCCTTCACTGGATCCAACAACGCCTCCGGCCGGGCCTGGGTGGCCAATCACGAGACCTTCGATGTCTACCCGTCCTGGATGACCGCGGTGTGGGAGTGGAACGGTAAGACGGCCACCGATGACTTCGAGCAGCACTGGAACTCCAAACCCGACCAGGGATGGGCCGTGGTGCCGCTGCCGCAGGCCGTTCGCCAACGACTCATCGAGCACGCTCCGGACGCACAGCCCCTGCCCCCCTCCAGGGAGCAGGCCGACACCGACGCCGAGGTCGTCGTCGATGAGCCGCAGACGGTCAACGACGAACAGGCATGGGCACAGCTGGTCGAGCTCACTGCACGTCCGACCCGCTCTGCCTATGTGGGGGTCGGTACCGCACAGGTGGAACCGTTGCCGCATCAGGCGGTGCTGATCGACCGCGTGGTGCGCACCTATCCGCGTGGCTACCTGTTCGCCGACGAGGTCGGCCTCGGCAAGACGGTCGAAGCAGGCCTGGTCTTGCGGGAGTTGTTCCTGTCCGGCAAGGCCCGCACCGCGTTGCTTCTGGTTCCTGCCTCGGTGATGCGGCAGTGGCAGGAAGAGCTCCACGAGAAGATGAACCTCGATGTGCCGCGCTACGACAAAGGCGAGTTCGTCGACCGGCACGACCAACCGATACCCGTTGCACCCGGCACCAATCCGTGGTCGGCGTTTCCGATCGTGCTGGCGTCGAGCCACCTGGCACGTCGGCGGGACCGCCGCCGCGACATCCTCGCCGCCGGCCCATGGGATGTCGTGCTCGTCGACGAGGCACACCATGCCCGGCGTCGCGGCGCAAAACCGACCGACACCCCGAACTCGCTGCTTGCGTTGCTGCTGGAGATGCGCGAGAAGCAGATGTGGAAGGCGCTCTACCTCGCGTCGGCGACACCGATGCAGATGAACCCGCATGAGGCGTGGGACCTGATCTCCCTGCTCGGCCTGACGGGCCGGTGGGCGGAATCGGCCCACAACTTCCTCGAATACTTCGAGCGGCTCCGCGTCAGTGCGCAGGTGCGCAACTGGAAATTGCTGTGCACGATGCTCAACGACTATTTCGCCGACCCGGCCGCCGAGCGCGACACCCGGCTCGAAGCACAGGTCGACGAGGCACTCGGATTCGTCGACGCATACGCGGTCACCGCGCTGGCCGACAACCCGCCTTCGTCGGAGGCACGAGCACAGATGCCGAATGAGACGTCCGAATGGATGGATCGGTGGCTGCGCCGTCATACCCCGATGCGGGACCGGGTCTTCCGCAACACCCGATCGACACTGCGCGAATATCAGAACGCCGGGATCATCGCCGAGGACGTGATCATCCCGTATCGGCACGTCGACGATGTGTTCATCGAGCTCGCGCCGGCCGAGCGCCGGCTCTACGACCGGATCGAGCAATACATCCGCCGGCACTACAACGCGTACAAGAGCGATCAGTCCAGCCAGGCTCTCGGCTTCATCATGACCGTCTACCGCCGACGCTTGACGTCGTCGTTCGAAGCGATCAAGAAATCACTGACCCGCCGTCTCGACGTCCTCGAGAACGGTCTGAGCCTGGCCGAGTTGCTCGCCGACGACGACAACGCCGACGTCGAGGACGCGCTGTTCGACCCGGAAACCTTCGATGCATCCTCCGCGCTCCTGCACGGCGAGTTGCACGAGCTGCGCCTGTTCCTGGCGGAGCTGAACAAGATCACCGGTGAGGACACCAAAGCAACACGGTTGGTCACCGACGTGAACGAATCTCTGCTCACCTACGACAGCGTCGTGGTGTTCACGCAGTACACCGACACCATGGACTACATCCGCGAACGCCTCATCGCCGCCGGCATCACCAGGATCGGCTGCTACTCCGGGCGCGGCGGTCAGATCTACGACCCCGCCACCATCAGCTGGCAGGAGGTCAGCAAAGCCGAGATCAAGGAACGGTTCCGCAACCGGGACCTGACCGTGCTCATCGGCACCGATTCGATGAGCGAGGGCCTGAACCTGCAAACCTGCGGTCGGTTGATCAACTACGACATGCCGTGGAACCTCATGCGCGTCGAACAGCGCATCGGTCGCGTCGACCGGATCGGAGCCAGCTACGAGCACATCCAGGTCACCAACTATTTCTACGCCGACACCGTCGAGCAACGCGTCTACGAAGGCATCGCCGAAGACTACGGCGACTTCACCGACATCGTCGGTGACGCCGCCCCGGTCCTGGGCAACATCGAAAAGGCCATCGAACAACTCGCGTTGGGCGACGGCAGCGACGAAGCCGTCGCCGACCAGGTCGACGCACTCAAGGGCGAAGTGGAACAGCTCCACACTCGCGCGGTGCAGGTGACCGATCTCGGCACCGCCCCGGACTCGGCCGACGAGGTAGAACCTCCCCCCATGCTGCAGGGGGATCTCGGACTGTCCGATCTGGAACAGATCCTGACCACGAATCCGTTGACCGCACCATTGTTGGAGCCGGTCGAGGAGAAGCCCGGCGTGTACCGGCTCACCACGCCCACACCGGTACCCACCCATTCGTTCTCGAGCCAAGCCGGGACAACCTCTGCCGGCGCCTACCGCACCTCAGAGGGCCCTGAAGACACGCGCGCTGTGACCTTCGACCGCGACGTGAGTGACCACAGCACGGAAGACATTGCACTGCTCACCTATGGAACTCCAGAGCTGGAAGCGCTTCTTCCGAGAAGGATCGACACCCGGGCTGGCTCATTCGGTTAGACGGTATGAGGGGTTGGGGACCTCACCCACCTGCGGATGTGGGTCGGTGCGATGTGGGCACTTGCCGCGGGCGTACTAACGGTAGGTTCGGCCGGTCCACTCCGACGTTTCGCCTTCGTGTAGGACACCGACGATCGTCCTGGCCAGCTCGACCCAAGCCTGCGGTTCATACAGTGCATCCTCTGGATGTTCGCCTTCTTCCCCTGGCGCACCGCCGGGGACGTGCGCCCATCCGTCGATGGAGACTTCGGGCCAGGTGTAGGCCAGGAGCAGATCGGATCCATTGCTCCACGAGGCCCAACCATGCACCGGGGAACTCGAGCCGGCGGACAGTCCGCCTTCGTGTTCGGAGATGTCCTGGGACCAGGTGAGCCACGCGACACCCTCCCAGTCGAACGTGATGTCTTGTGCAGAGAATCCGTCTCCGGTGTCGAACATGAAGGTGAACGCGACCTGTCCTAGCTCGACCTTGTCGGGAAGACCGAGGGTGGCGGATCCTTCGTCGCCCGCGGCGGCGATAGCTTCCTCGAGTGCGATAGTGCGCCCGCTGGCGGCTCGCTTCGGCATTCTGTCCTCCGGAGTCGGGCTTTGCTCCACGGTATCGAGGACCGGCGTCCCAGTGCCAACGATCCGCCATCACGATCCGGGTTTGATGGTGATGGCGGAATCTCGAACTGGTGTGCGGCAACACCGGCCGAGCCAGATCGTCGATTGCGGCGGTCCGAATCTGGAGATGCTGTCGGACTTTCTGCGCCTGCTGGAGCGGGTCATCCAGGAGTCATCGTGGAGCGGGGAGGTCGATCTGTCGGATGTGGTGTGCTGGCCGGGGTGTGAGCCGTATTCGTGTCATCGCGGCCCCTCCCCTCACTGGCGGCAGCGTCCCATCTGTTAGCCGGAGAATGATTGGCCCGACGATATGACACGCCTCAGAACCCGGCTTTGGCGGTCGGCGTCCATTCGCGACACCTGCGGTCTCGAGCAACGCAGGGAGGCCAGCTTCTGATCCGAGAGAGCCTGCGGGTAGATCAGATATGGCCGCCATATCCGCCTCAGCCACGACTGTCACTCCAGTCGATGCAAAATCGTTATATTTCACTGTCGCAACGAGCATCCCCGCCCCTCTTTGCGGTCGGGCGGATGCTGCCGAGACGAGGCGCATCGGAGAGCATTGCCGCTGGTCGTCGAATTTTCTTTATATTTCCAGCTTTTTGGCGGCAAAGCCTACAAATAATCACCGTCCCCGCCTCGCTTCTATGCCTTCTATGAAGAAAATGGACCGCAAACAATCGTTTCATTGAAGTATTGCGGCGCAGTCGATTTCGCGCGTGCGGCCTGCCCCTCGGGTGCGCTAACGTCGTGTCTGCCGGCACCGAAACCACCAAATTCCGCAACACCATTCGGATCGAGGATCACCATGAGCATTTCCCCGTTGTCCCATCCTGTCCGCACCATCCGCCCCCAGCTGCGCCTGGTGCCCACCCCGGACCCGCAGGATCGGTCGATCGGATCCACCTCCGGTGTCCGGGACCGTGTCGATGTGTTCCTCGACATGGGGTACGTGATCCGTTCGGCACGTACAGCCTTCGGTTGGCGCGTGGGCTCTCGCACCCCCGATCCTCTCGCCACTGCCTGCGAGATCCTGGCGTTGCGCCACCGGTCCAGCGAACTCGGTACCGTGCACGTCTTCGACGGCCTCCACGACCCGGACCGCCGACCGCTCGACCACCACCGAATGCTCGCCTGGAAACACCAGGTCGAAGCTTCCGGCGAGGTGATCGTTCACCTGCGACCGCTGCAGTACCTGCCCGACGGCGGGTTCCGGCAGAAGGAAGTCGATACCAGTCTGGCGTTCGCCATGGACGATGCGGCCCGCTCCGGACGCACCGAGGCGATCGTGGCGTTCACCGGTGACCGGGACCTGCTTCCCGCAGCACGACGAGTGATCGCCGCCGATGTCCGCTTCGAGTCCGCATGCTGGGGGCAGCGCGGCGGGATCTTTTTGCCGGAGGAACGCACCTGGACGCATAGGCTCGGCCGAGCCGCCTACCAGCGCTGCACCGCCACGGGAGAATTCGGAGACGCCGCGTGAACATCTCGCACCGACCGGTGGGGGAGCTGCTCGACGCGTTCGTCGCGCAGCTCCCCCGCGCGCGCACCGCCGACCGCCGCATCGACCGCACCGCCCGCATCGTCGCCGCCACCGTCACCACCGTGCAGGCATCCTTCGACGTCCCGCTCGAGGCGCTGCGCAGCGAAGCACGTACCCGACTGGCCGGCCACACCGCGCCGCTGCTGCCCGAACCCGACCTGGAAGTCACCTGCAGCGCCGCCCTGTTCGGCCGGATCTGCACCACCGTGTCCGACGCCGCCGCCTTGATGACCCACTGCCACCACAGATCGACGTCGGCGGTCCTGACCGCCGCCGCGGCGGACCTGCGCACCTTGACCCGGCTGGCGACCTCCCCGCTCGTCGACGCCGGCAGCATGCTGGCCCTCGACTCGCTACGCGCCGAGAACATGCGCAGCGCTCACATCGCGCAGATCCTCGGCGTGGACACCGCACCCCCGACCCCACCGATCGAGTACCCGATGGTGGACTCCCGGCCCGGCAGCGGATGTTTCATCGTCGACGAGCTGATCCGGTCCGTACACGCAGCAGCTGATATCGAGGCCGGCCGACTGCCTGCCTCAGCGGTCGATGTGCACGCCGTTCCGGACCGGAGCGACTACCCCGACGATGAGCCCACCATCGTTGCCCAAGCATGCCTGGCCTTCGACCTGCTCACGCACGCCACCACCGTGCTGTGCGCGCAGCTGGCCGAGCTCTACTGCGACGACTGGTGGACCACCAGGGCAGAGGAGATCGCCGAGACCATCGACGCCATGAAAAAACAGGTGTGCCCCCGGGCTGTCCCTCCACTTCGAAACTGACCGCCCCGCTCCACCCCCTCGAGCGGTGACAGTAAATGTGCGATTCTCGTCGGTTGGATATGGCACGCTTTGTCCACTCCGGCGCACTGGTAGGAAAGGGAGTCGCCATGAGCAACGGGATTCACCACACCACTGCCGTGCGGCACCGAGAAGTCAACATCGTGATGAAGAAGGCCCAGGCAATCGCAGACCGATGTCGGACACTCGGGATCAAAGACAAGCGGCTACCGCAGATCGAGACAGCCATCGCGACGGCGAACGAGATGCAGTGCTCGCGTAACCGGGAGATTCTGCGCCCACGCGCATTCCGCCATGCTGTGGTCGCGCTCAACCTCGCCGAGGAACTCGAGGATCACCTCGGGATCTCCGCGTCTTCGAGCTACGCTGCCAGCGAATTGGTCGGGCTGATCAGCCGCACACTGCGCATCGAGGTGCCATCGGACCAGCTGTCTGTTCAGGCGCGTGTACGCCTCGATGAACGGAATGCTGCACTACTGCAAGCGCAGCGAGGCACGCTAGGCGACTCGGACCCACGCCAGCGACGGCGGGCGATTCGGGCGGCGCGCTACGCGCTGGCTATCACCCACGAGCTGCGAGAAGACGGGATACGCCCCGCATCGGCCAGCACGCCGAACACGTCGGCCTCTGTGGACGCATCACGAGCTTCTTCGGGTGAACCGCAACGCGGGAAACCTCAGAAGCAAAACCCGCAGAGGAAATCGAAGAACGTTCACCGCGGCTCGCGTAGCACGAACCATACTGGTCGGGGCATGGAGGCTGCAGGGCGCCGCAAAAGGGCGCGCACCGCCGACATGCAACACGACACATTCGGGCTTCGAGCCGGGGAAGTAGAACGTCTGCGGAAGAATGCACGCGAGCAGCTGCCTGCCGCAGCGCCGGTCTCGGGTGCTGTTCACCGTAATCCGCGGGCGGTCAAGGCTGCGAACGGTGTCGGCCGTGTGGTCTCCGGAGGGCTCCCTGGGACCGCGAAAGGACATTAACCCTCAACCGCCCGAATGCTGCAACGATGACGAGAACCCGCCGACACTACATAGCCGAACATGAGCTGCACGTCGAAGGTGTATCGATCTCGGGTGGCTGGTCTAGAGGTCACACCTTCGCCCGTCTATCAACCCACTGTTCGACGGAGGAGTCAAGGCACCCCTTCCTTGCGGTTTTGCAGTGTGCCTACCTAGTGGTCGGCATCGTCGTGCACGTCTACAATTTGGGTCAACTGTCTGTTGGTCTGAGCGATGTAGGCGAGGCCATGTATGGGCTCAAAAAATGGATCGAACTATAGACTGCCGCGGATAACCTGCGGTTACCGGTCGTATTACCCGGAAAATGATTTGCTGTCTCCAAGGGGCAACTATTATGTCTGCCGCCCTCGATGCTGCAGTCCGCGAGTTCGCTCGCAAGGGCTGGCGAGTCACCACCGTCAGCCGTACTTGCAAGATTGCCAGGCACTGCGAGACCCATAAAGCTCCGCTGATCAGTCGGAAGTACAATCCGGCCAGTGTCATGCTTACCGAGGTGTCGCCGGGCCGGATCGAGATCGAGATGCTCGACAAGTTGAGCTTTCCGCCGGAGTGGTATGGCAAGTACCTACGCCTGTCGAGGAGAGCACGAAAGGCGGCCGAGCGGGCGGCCGGTGTTGTCGACTCGACCACGCGTCGCAACCTCACCCCGCCGGATAATCCTCGCCCGAAGTGGTCGAACGGGTATGGCCTGCTGAGGTGATGGCCTGGCCTGCGGGAGACGGCGGCACGGGTATCCCGCTACCGGTGTGAGAGCGCTTCGTGTGAGCAGAATATATTGCAGCACAGAACCGGTCGGCTCGCGCGTCCCGGTGGGTCGGCTATCGGACGATGCGCCCGGAGCATTCTGCGCTATTGATGGTCCCCCGCGTCAGCGGACTCGACCGCTTCGGCGCCACCGCTGTGCTTCTGGGTTCAACTGGTGCCACTGCGATCAGTGGGCGGTTTGCATTTCCTCCGCCTCGTACTTGGCGACGTAGCGTCGGACTTGAGCCGAGATGTGGTTGCGCAATTGTTCTACCAGGCGATCGCCAGGCTCGGATCGTGGAGCGTCACGTAGGGCTATAGCGGCCATGCGAGCGGTGAGGGTTCCGTGATCGTCCAGGAGTCGTTCCAGTAGTGCCGAAAGCCGTGGGTCGTCGTGCTGGGAGGCGGCGAAGGTGAGCTGATTGACCACGATCGCGCGTATCCAGGGGTCTTTGTCGCGGGAGAGCGCCCACAATGTGTCGACGGCTCTGTCGAGTCCTCGGGCGGCGATGATTTTGATGGCAGCTTCCTTGTGTTCGCGGGTGGGGCCGCACATCAACTCCCGCAGTTCAGTGTCGGTGATGGAGTCGGGATCGATCGCGGCGAGGGCACCGCCGGCAAGGCCACGCACGTCCTCCTTGACCGGATGGTCTGAGACGCCGGTGAGCATCAGGGTTCGAAGTGGGCCGACCAGAATTACGCGTATGTCGTTGGGGATGTGGTCGGCGAGGCGTCGTAGATGGGTCAGCATTCCGCTGAGATAGGTCATCCAGGTCGGGGCGCTGAAGGTCAGAAGCTTGCGGACGGGTTCCCATCGGGCGTGGTCGCGGTGCCATACGTTGATCAGGACCAGGGTGGCGCCGATATCGGGGGCGGAGATGCGGAATGTTCCCCGTCCCATGTCCGT
This sequence comes from Rhodococcus sp. S3, assembly GCF_058211795.1. Taxonomy (NCBI): domain Bacteria; kingdom Bacillati; phylum Actinomycetota; class Actinomycetes; order Mycobacteriales; family Nocardiaceae; genus Rhodococcus; species Rhodococcus sp. S3. The sequence continues at coordinate 1,465,545 of NZ_CM177074.1, forward strand.
GATCATGCTGTCGATACGACGTTCGAGATGGTCACAAAGCCCGTCGACGGTCTCGGAGTCGAGATCGCGCACGTCTCCGAACGACTCGAGAGCATCGAGGTTCCCTTCACGAATTTCGGCGCGAAGCCGGTCGCGGTGGGAGGGGCTGCCTTCGGCCACGACCGTGGAGATGGCATGGCGGAGCTCGGAATCGTCGTTGTCTCGGGCAGCAAGTGCTACGTGATCGTCCGGGGTCCACGCTGTGGAGGGGATCGCCTTTACGATCCGAGCCCAGTCATGTCCCCACCCCACGTCTCCATTCGAGGACAGAGACAGAATATGGTCGATCAGCTCCCGCAGAGTGGTGTCGGACAGTACCGGCACAAGGCGTGTCAAAGTCTCGAGCAGTGCATGGTCTGCGGAGAAGATGGGTTGAAAGCGCTCGACGAAACCGTCGAGATCGGCGAGGTTCGACAGGATCCATCGGCACGTTCGATCCGCGGTGTCGTGGTCGAGTACATCGGCCGCCTCGGCGAGGAGCTTGAGATCAGCAGGAAGTGATGTCCGGGTCGACGTGTTGAGGTCGACCTCGGCGGCGGCGTCCTGTGCGGCAGACGCGGGACCGGCATCGAGAAGTCTCTTGACGGCGAGTTCGAGCGCTTTGCTATCGCCCGCGCGGCATAGCGCTGTCAGCGCTGTGGTGGTCTTGCCTGCATCTGACGAAGCCGCTTCGAAGGTGAGGATGTGCTTGGCCAGAAGCGCAGAGGCATGACGCCAGGCGGAATGCTCGGCCGCGATGCCTGCGATCAGGCTGGCCGCGCGTAGCCGGAACCATGTCTCACCGTCGCCGTGTATGGCGGCGGTGTGTGTCGTCCAGTTGCGGAAGTGGTCGTCGAAGTGTTGCTGAAGCCCGGAGGAGATCTCTTGGCTGCGCCACCACGCGGCGAGTGTGTCGCGGCCGGCGATCACTTTCGATAGGTCGCTGCGCCACCCGCTGACGTTGAAAATGATGTCGGTGCCGGCACCGGCGATTGCGGTGGCGGTTGGGTCGTTGGGTTCGAGGGTGCGCAGGCGCTGCACTTCGATCGCGAGCTTGCTGGCTTGGTCGAGTTCTCCGAGTTCGGTGAGGCAGCGTGCCTTGTGCACGAGCAGCCAGTAGCGGTCGGCGGGGGTGTAGTAGTCGTCGGCGGTGTCGAGTGCCTGCTCGATGATGACCAAGCCTGCTCGAGGATCTTGATTTTCGACGTGTAGTGCGCAGACGATTGCGCTGGCTGCGGCCCGCTCGTGTGGCTTGGACGTTGCCTCGATGAGGTTTCGGACCGCATCGATGTCCTTGCCGTCGACGAGCACGTCGTACAAAGCCGCATACAGACGCCACAGCCATTCGGATGAGGTCCGGCAGGTATCGAGGTCGGGAACGGCGGCTTCCCGACCCGGGAGAGGAGGTTGAAGGGGGCGAAGTCGCATCTTGACGAGCAGAGCGATGGCTTCGAACGGGGTAGCCTTGTTCACCCCGAGATTAGGGTGAGGCGCGACCAACCGCGGCGTGAGTAAGGCATAGCGGAGCCGATTGACACGCCCGATAGGTGTGTGGCTGTTCCAGGCGCTGCCTTCCCAGATTGACGCCGGTCGTCCACTGGCAGCGACGTCCATCAAAGCATCGACGTGGTCCAGGTCGATGGTCGAGTCCTTCGGTACAAGGATCTTCATTCCTAGTCCGGTGGACTGGATCGAGTCGGCGGTGACGTGCACCCAGTAAGAGGTCTCGGTGTCTTCGTCGTGGAGGATCAGGATGGTGGGCAGCACGTGGTCACGCCAATATGGCAGGTGCTCGCCCTTGGTGTCTTCGAACCACCATCCCATGATTTCTCCGGTGTGGTCCTTCTTGGGGTTGAACTGCGAAGGGCCTGTCTTGACTTGCGCTGCGATCATGAGGCCGTAATCGAAGAGGCCGTCGTCGCGAGCCTCGATGAGAAGGTCGATACCGAGCTCTCCCTGGGAGGTCCTGTATGGCTGCCATCCCATCTTGGTGAGCTGATAGTCCACTGCAGCCATACCGGCATTGCCGGTGCGTTCGTTCTGGTTCGCCCTCCTGGCCACGGCTCTTCCTTCGCTGCTGATCCACCGTAAGGTCATCGTCGTGTGTTGTTGACAGCATCGACGAGATCCACATTAGGGGCCACTACCGACAGCAACGATGAGTGATTGAGCGAAGATCGCGGCTGGAAGTATCGGCGACTCCGCATGCTTTTGGCAGCGGCTCAATGCGCGCGGTGGTGATCGGAGTGGACCGAGGTGGCGACCCGTAGCGTCGTGGTGAACGTTCCAGACCCTGCCATGTCGGCGATGGTGCCGGCGGGTGTGGGTGGGGTCGGTGTAGGGGGTGTGTGGGGTGGTGGGGGCCCTGCGTGTCAGGCTGAGTTGAGGCCAGCGGTTCACAGCAACTCCGCCTGCAGGGCGAGATACGGATCAACCCAACGATGACGATGCCCACCCCTACGGCGGTCGAGGACAATGACCGCATGGCCTCCACTCACCCCCGAGCCGACGGACCCCGCCGGCGCGTGTTCAGCCCCGCCGACAAGCTCGCCCACCTGGTCGCGTACGAGCAGGCCTGCGCGACGAATGAAGGCGGCGCGTACCTGCGCCGTGAAGGCCTCTACTCGTCGCTGATCAGCGAGTGGCGCAAACAACGTGACGCCGGTGTGCTCGACGGCAAGCAACCCGGCACGAAGATCGGCAAGCTCACCGCCGAGCAGGCCGAGATCGCCCGCCTCAAGCAAGAGCTCGCCCGCGCGAACAAGAGACTGACCACCACCGAGGCCGCCCTGGGCATCATGGGAAAAGCTCACGCTCTCTTGGAATCTCCCTGAAGAGAGAGCGGATGTCGACGACAGGCCGAACAAGCGCTGACCGCCGTGTGGTGCAACCTGACCGCGGCCGGGGTGTCGACGAGAACCGCGAGTGCGTTGACCGGTGTGGTTCGTTCGACCGCAGGCCGGCGCCGCGCCGCAGCCACCGCACCGACACCGCCGGTGGCACCGGCGGTGTCCGAACCGGCGAACAAGCTCACCGACCTCGAACGCCGTCGCATCCTCGAGGTGCTCAACAGTGATCGGTTCGTTGATCGGGCACCGCTCGAGGTGTATGCGCAACTGCTCGACGAGGGCGTCTACCTGTGTTCGGTGTCCACGATGTACCGAGTGCTGCGTGACAACGCGCAGGTCAGCGAACGTCGCCGGCTTGCGCGGCACCCGGCGAGGACCTGCCCGGAGCTGGTCGCGACCGCGCCGCGGCAGGTGTACTCGTGGGACATCACGAAGCTTGCCGGACCTACGAAAGGAAAGTACTTCGATGCGTACGTGATGATCGACATCTACTCGCGGTACATCGTCGGAGTCCATGTTCACGCTCACGAATCGGGTGTGCTGGCGCGGGAGTTGATGGAGCAGATCTTCGCCGTACACGGCATTCCACAGGTCGTGCACGCCGACCGTGGTACGTCGATGACCAGCAAGTCCGTCGCCGCGTTGCTGGCTGATCTCGAGGTCACCCGTTCGCATTCGCGGCCGCGGGTGTCGAACGACAATCCGTACTCCGAATCGATGTTCAAGACCCTCAAGTACGGGCCAGGCTTTCCTGAATGTTTCGGATCCCTCAGTCAGGCAAGGGGGTTCATGATCGAGTTCACCGAATGGTACAACCACGAACATCGCCACACCGGCATCGGGTTGCACACGCCCGCTGATGTCCACTTCGGTCTGGCTGCCGGCAAGGCCGCCGAACGCCGAGAGGTACTCGATACTGCTCGTGCCCGGCATCCACATCGCTTCGGCACCACGGCGGCGCCGAAGATCCTCGACCTGCCCGACACTGTCTACATCAACCGGCCAGGCGATGATCCCGAAGCCACCGTGGAGGACGAAACGGCAGCCGCCTGACACCCATTGGACTCAAACTGCTTGACACATTCCGAAACGGTCGATTGTCTCTCGGAGTGTTCAGAGTTTTTTGTTTGTGGGACTCATCCGGTGTTTTCCCTTGCCTGATGGGCGCGCACCGGACGCTATGTACCGCGACCAAGAGATGTTGAGGTCGACCGTCCTATAAGTGGTCTTAGAACTCGCCATCATTGCAACACTGCACAGATATGTATAGAGTTGCAGCATGACCTCGACCATGAACATGCCCGTGTCCCTCGCGGCGCGCAAGGGCGTCTCCGCCCTCGCCGAGCTGAGCGAGGAGAAACGAGTGGCCCTGACCAGTCACGGTCGCGTGGTCGCCGTCGTGGATTCTCCTGCCCGTGTTGACGCCGAAGTCCGCGAGGTCCGCGACGCCGCCTGGGCTGTGGTTGAAGCCGCGGCTGATCTGGCCTCTCAGCGTTCCCGCCGGTACAGCCTCGACGAGCTGTGCGCGAAGGTCGGCGTCGACGCCTGTCGTGTCCGAGAGCGCGCGGCGCAGCTGCGCACGCAGTCGGATGCGCGGTAACGAACGACTGCCTGATGATCAGGCGGAAATCGTCTTCTCCGAGCCGTTCCTGCTGTACCTCGACGAGCTGACGGCCGACGAACGGGAGTCGGTGATCTCCGACGTCGTGGCACTCTGCGGCAATCCGGTCGGTAAGCACCCGTTGAGCAACAAGTCGGCCACCGACCGCCTCGCGGGCCTGAACACCGTAGAGGTGCTGAACAAGAGGCACCGCGTCATCTTCGCCGCGCGCATCGAACAGGACGTCGGGCTCATCGAGGTGATCTGCGCAGGCCCCCGAACCGGGAACGCGGTGTACGACGTCGCGAACGCCCTCGTGCGGTCGGGACAGCTCACCGAGGAGGAGGCCACGCAGGTCTGGGACGCCCTCGCGTTGCTGGACATTATTGCCGAGACTGTGGGGCTCGATAGCTGGGACTACACGCCCCAACCTGCCGAGGCGCACCTAGTCCGCGCGCTAGTGCAACTCGGACTTCTCCCCGAGGAACTCGCCGTGGTTGTGTCCCGCCCCGAGGCCGAAGCGGCGATGCGCGACGGATACGACGAGTCGGGCCAGCCCAACCAGTACGCTGCTCTAGCAGCAGTGATGCGCGCGGCCCGCAGTCGATCAGACTACGGCGACGCGACCGACGTCCTCAAGCGTCGGACCGAGGAACGTTGCGGTGCGGATATGCCGCGGGCGCGAGCGACGTGCATCCGCCGTGTCGGCCACCCGGGGCCACACCGCGCTACTGCCTGAACCCGGGACCGGGTCCCGTAGTGGGGATGCCCCGAGCTCCGTGGACCTTCAGTGGCGGCCCGGTGAGAATCAGGCCGCGTTCTCCTGATCGTTACGCATGACGGGTGCGACAGTTTCGGTGGACTCGCCCTTGCTGCTAGGGGCAGGTCTGGTTCGGGGATGTGGACCCGGCGTCGTGGGCTGCATCCGCGCCCCGCGGGAAGGGCGGCTCACGCCCGGTGCGCGGGGCTTGGGTGTGCTGTGGCACGGCACTTCGCACGTGCGCCCCTCGCCGGCGTCTCGCCGCATCCGTCGGGTACGACCAGGGCCGCGTGTCGTGCGGTCGTGGTGGGTGGTCGGTGGGATGTGCTGTGCTGGTGGCCATGCCAGCACCCCGTGTGACCGAGGCCGAGGCCCGCGCGGCTGTCGCGCAGATGGAACCGATCATGGCTATCGAAGGCCGGCAGATGAGCGATCGGGACAAGGACCTGCTCGTCGATCTGATCCGCCGGGTGATCACCTTCGATGAGGTCGCAGTCGTCCTCGCCCGTGAGGCGGGCTACGAGCTCGACTGAGCCATTGTCGCTGCTTTCACACCCGCCGGTGTCGGTGCTGGTGTCTACGGTCGCCGGGCGCGCACAGCTCGCGCGTGCGGCCCCAGACGAAACGGCCGCACCACGACAGGGGAGGGGAGTGGTTGATGCTCGACGACGAGGACCGCGGCTATCGGGACGGCCGCCGCGCGGGGGCGCGGTTCGCGCGCAACCCGACACGCGAGCCGAAAGATCCGGCGATCCCGCGGTGGGTGAGCGATCCGCATGTCTACCTGCGCTTCTGGCAGGAAGGCTGGGTGCAGGGCATGTCCGATCCGGACGGCACCCGGCTGCGGCATCCCCCGCAGCCGATCCGAATCCACACCACCGCACCGACACCGTCCGCGACCGAGCAACCCCGCCCCATGAAGGAGAACTGAACCGTGCCGCGAAGTGTCATCGAAGACCGGCTGCGCACCGAGGTACTGAAGGCGATGCCGCTGCCGGACCTCGCCCTCGACGCCGTGGTGGCCGGCATTCCGCTGCTGACCGGTCAGAACACGACGCGGGGCGGGGGGGTCCATCGACCTCGCCTGGGGACCGGAGAGCCCGAACCCGTGGGATGAGCACGGCCCCGGCTGGCTGTAGCCCCGTATGCGCCCATCACGGAGGCACCGGTCGCGGCCGGTCCCCGCAGGACCGACCCGCCGGTACCCAGCCGGGATGTCCCCGCACCCACGGCGCGCGGGGACGTGTCATCTGCGCAGTTCACGGCAGGTGTTCGGGGTCGCGCAGTGGGTCAGTCGGTGCTCTGGCTGTGCTGGCGGGCACGCCGGTAGGCGTAGGTGCAGGCAGTCAGCAGGATCGTCGAGCTGAGCAGGATCGGTAGTTTCGCGGTCCAGGACGAGGCGGAGGCGAGCGCGGCCGCGCCGAGCATTAATGCGCCGCAGGCTTGGACGGCGAGCGCGGCGATCTTCGGGGCGGGTTCGGTGGCGGTGCGGGTTCACACGAATCCGGCCAGCAGCACCAGCGCTCCGAGCATCAGCACGACGGTCACGATCACAGGGGCCTCCTGGCAGATAGGGGATCAGCGGCGGGTGTACCGGCGCTGCTGGTGCTCGGCGAGGACGAGCGTCACGACGTCGTCGCCACTGTTCTCGCCGCGCAGCCGACGGCGCGCGACGGCGCTGCCGAGTGCGTGTCGGTGCGATCCCTCGCTGGTTTCCGCTTCGGCTGCTTCCCCGCGCATCGGTTCTCGATCTTGCCGGCTGGCTATGACAACGAGATCCCGCCTCGACCGACGCCGGATCGTTCCGCCGCGTACTGCGTCTGCCCGTGCAAACACGCTGACAGGAGCCTGCGCGCCATATCTCGGGTGCAGTCGGTGTGGCCGGTTCGCCGCCCGGGGTATCGGCAGGTGATGCGCGACCGCCGGATTGCCTATGCAGCAGCGCTCACTTGGTCCGCGCCGATGATCCTTGGGTCGTCGAAATTCGTGTTGTCGACGATGATCGTGGCCTGTTCCCACGGGCGTGCCTGCTCGAAGTAGATGCGTTGGCCCCCGATATAGCGGCGCATGGAGTCGTGTCGAGGGTCCGGGTGGGTTCCGTCCCGTGCCGCCATCCGACGCGCCGTCTCCTCGAACGGCACGTCGAGAAAGATCGACAGGTCCCACAGGTCCACCAGTTCCTCACGGTGAAGAAACAATCCCTCGACCAGTACCAACGCGTCGTCAGGGGCGCGGAGGAGTGGCGGGCAGATGACGGTATCGGTTTCCGAGTCGTACGAGGCCGGGCGGTACCGGCCGTCACCACCAGGTCGCAACGGGTCGAGGGCGTACGACATCATCGCGGGATAGTTGTACAGGTTCGTCCAGAAGCCTTGTGGAGAGTGTTTGCCTTTGGCGTGCCGGACAGGGGCCGGATTGAGGAAATCATCGGCGTGCAACACGACAACGAGCCGTGGATGTAACTGCTGCACGAGTTTCGCCGAAAAGGTGCTCTTACCGCTTCCGTCGACGCCATCGACAGCGATGAACGCTCGACCGGGCGGACAGATCCGATGCACCTCTTCTGCGATGAGCTCGACGACCATACTCACAACTACCTACCTAGTGCGTGTCGATGGGATGGTTTGAACACTATCGCTGTGTCTGCCGGCGCAGACACCGACAGGGTCGTGCGCGATACATCTCGGGTGCGGCCGGTGCGCCGCGCGGCCGAGTCCGGGCGTCGACACCGCCACCGCAGTCGTATTCGTTCCCTTTCCGCCGGCGCGCTCACCATCCAGCATGGGGACGTGTCATCTGTGCAGTTCACCTCGATACGTCCGGGCCTTCGAGTGCACCGCCTGCGCGAAGACGGTGACCGTCCCAATCGCATGGATGTCAGGGGGTGTGAAGTCGCTGTACGTCGGTCTTCGTAGTGTGGGCGTCTATGACGGCTTCTGCTCCTTCGGATTCTCCTTCCACCGGCACAGACTCGTCCGAACGCAGGCCGCGGCGTCGGTGGCCGGTAGTGCTGTCGGTGCTCAGCGCCGTGGTGGGGCTGGTCGGGGTCTCGGGTGCGTGGACGGTGCATGAGTTCGGTCCGCGTGTCGGTGTGTATCTGGGGGCGCCGTCGCCGCAGCGCTACGCCGAGATCGCTCTGGACCTGATGGAGAACGGGTACTACGCAAGCGGTCCGGAGTGGGAAGCGCAGCGCGCTCGTGTGCAGGCTGCCGCCGACGGCGCTGCGAGCATCCAGGAGTTGCATGGCCCGCTGGCGGCGGCGGTGAAAGTAGCCGGTGGCAAGCACTCGTTCTTCCTCGATCCGGCGAAAGCGGCCCGGTCGTCCTCGACTGCCACCGCCGAGTTTTCCGAACCGACGGTCACCACGGTGGACAGCATCACCACCGTGACGATTCCTGCCTTGGGCGCGGTGTCGGACGAGTTGCAGCAGCGCTACGCCGACGCCGCAGCTGTCGGCATTCTCGGCGCGGCGGATCGGACCTGCGGGTGGATCGTCGATCTGCGCGGCAACACCGGCGGCACGATGTACCCGATGCTGTCCGGCCTGACCCCGCTGCTCCCGAACGGGACCGCGATGACCTTTCGCACCCGCGCGGGCGAGGACATGCCCGTGACCATCTTCGACGACGGTGCCGGGATGGGTGGCACCGTCATCTCGGTCGGTGCTGTCGCGAAGATCGCCGATCAGCCCGTGGCGGTGCTCCAGGACGGTGACACGGTCTCGAGTGGCGAGACGGTGCTCACGGCATTCCGTGGGCTCGACAACGTCAGCTCGTTCGGAGCAGAGAGCGCGGGATACACGTCAGCGAATTCGGTGCACCCGCTCTACGACGGAGCACGCTTGGTTCTCACCGAGAGTATGTACGTCGACCGCGACGGCGTGAATCTCGCTGAGGAACCCGCCGCTACCGTCCCCACCACCGCCAGCGTCGTCGGCGTTCAGTCCGTCGGCGGGCGTGGGGTGAGGCCCCCGGGCACCGCGCGGTTGAGCCATTTTCGCGGCGCGTCGATTTCCTCGAAGTGCTCGCGCCCCCCCAGACGGGTCTATCGGAGACGGATTGCAGCCTGAGTGTGGCATCGCCGGCCGCGGTGGTCAGCACGGTCACGCACATACCGCCCGTGGTGGTCAGCACGGTCACGCACATACCGTCCGTGGCGCAGGCGCAGTCATCGGATTCGACCCGCATAGCCAGGCCCCAGGTCGCATCGGTCAACGCCGACACCAGCGCATCGTGCCGTTTCGGTACTGCGGGATCGTATTCGAGCCACATCTTGGTGGTGTCCGGGCCGCCGGCATACGCATAAGTGCGGTGGGCGGAGCCGAACGAGGTGAAGATCGCGATCCGCCGCAGGAGCATCGACTCCATCCGCACGCGGGGTTCCGGTGACACCGATGAGGGATGGTCCCTGAGCGCGAGCTCTGCGGGGGTCCACCGCTTCTCGTGCCACAGCGGTGTGCCGTAGCCCTGCACCTGCCGAGAATATGCGCTCCGCACCGCATTCCAGTCGGTGTCGGCGGAACCTCGAATGATCACGCGCGCATCCGTTTCGACGAGTCCCAGCACAAGATCGCGACCGTGGATGTGCAGAATGCGCACTCCGAATCCGGCCGCCGGACTCCCGCCGTCTGCGCCCGGGAGACAGACCTCGAGGAATGTGGCGCTGACGTCGACCTTTCCGGTCGCCCCGTCCAGGAAGACGATCGGCACGTGGGCCTTGCTCAGCCGGATGCGTTTGACGTGGAAAGGATGTGCGGACGGGCTTCGGATCTCTCCCAAGGCGCGGAACACGGTGGCTTCGAGTTCCTGCTGGGCGGGATCAGTCGAGTGGAGAAGCGCCGGGCAGGGGCGATGTTGCATGCGAAAGGCGATGTAGGAGCGGGATTCACCGGTGCACGCCTGAAAATTGACGGTGGGCATGTGTCAGACCAGTCTCTGCGTTGCTCACCTCAACGCGGTTCTGTAGACGGGGGCACCAGCCGAACACTCGGGAACATCACTTGTCTCTGTCCCAGCGTCACGGTGAGTGTCGCCACTGGGAAACGGTTCACAAGCAACCGCCGCACAGCGTAGCGGCACCGGTGAGGCCGGGCAATGCGGAGGGGAAGGATCGCCGGCTGCCTCCAGTCGGACTGTGCCCCGGAGCCCGAACGCCGGACCTGTTCGGAGTCGTCCACCCCGGCGCCGTCCCCGCGCAGTCGCTCAAGGTGGGAACCTCGACGGCATCAAGGCTGTGATTTACCATGTGATCAGGAGGTGGATTGCTATGACGACCGCACACCCACGCCCCGACCTCGCCGCCTACAACGACGCCGCCCGCATGACCCAATCACAGCTGGTCACCGCGCTGCGCGACCTGCTCGGCGCCAAGCTCGTCGCCTACCTGGGCAAGGTCAAGGAAACCCGCGCGGTGCGCCAGTGGGCCGAAGGCACCCGCACCATCAACAACGACACCGACGTCGAACGCCTGCGCATCGCCTACCGCGCCGCCCGGCTGATCGCCGAACGCGACACCCCCGCCGTAGCGCAGACCTGGTTCCAGGGCCTGAACCCGATCCTCGACGACCGCCCGCCGGCGCTGCTGCTGCGCGAAGGCGAGCTGTCCGATGTCGGCCCGAAGGTCCTCGCCGCGGCCCGGCAGTTCGCGGCGGTCGGATGAGCGCACCGGACCGCACGCTGATCTCCACTCCGCGCGGTGATGTCCGCTGCGTCCACGTCGCCGGCGCGGCCGCCTACCGGGTGGGCTACCCGCCGACCTCGTGGGAGTGGACACCGTGGGAGTTCGCCACCGACGGGCGTTTCACCGGCCGCTGGGACGATCCGGCGGGGGTGTGGCGAACCCTGTACGTCGGGGCGACCCGCCTGTCCTGCTATCTCGAGGTCCTCGCCTACGCCCGTACGAGCGACGAGCTCAGCGCTGCGCTCGATGAGATCGTCGACGACGACGGTGGTGAGTTCCCCACCATCGCGCCGGGTCGTGTCCCGCGGTCGTGGATGTCGTCCCGGGTGACCGGCAGCGGCACGATCACCGGATGGTTCGTCGTGCCCGGCGACCCCGAGTCGGTGGCCACCTTGCGAACCCTGTTCCGGCCGCATGCGATCCGGCTCGGTCTGCTCGATCTCGACACCGCGGCGATCCGCGACGGCCGCCCGCGTGCCCTGACCCAGGCGATCTCGCAGTGGGTCAACACTCTTTCCGATCCCGGCGGTGAGCCGGTGGCCGGCATCGCGTTCGAGTCCCGGCACGGTGACGGGCTGGTGCTCTGGGCGCTGTACGAGCGTCCCGGTGACGGACCGGTCAGCAAGAACGTCACGGTGCTCGACTACGGCCCGGTCGAGGAGCACGACCCGGACCTGATCGAGGCGATGCGTCTGCACGACCTGGTCTGGGAGGACGACTGAATCATCTGTCCGCCCAGCGGCCGACGTCGCAGGCGCAGTCGTACTCGCGTCCCTGTCCACCGCTGCGTTCATCACCGGGGCAGGGACGTGTCATCTATGCAGGTCGAAGTGCGAAGCCCTGCCGCTTCGCGTCAGTCGGTGGCAGGGTGCGTTCCGGGGCCGCGTCGTCCGAACGCGTCGGGCACCGAAATGAGGTGACGACGAAACGGGGAGACCTGGAGACGGCGGAATGAATGCCGGTTGATTCGTGAGACCGGATTGTCGGTATCGCTCGTTACGGTCGTTTCATGGACATGCCGACGTCGCCCTACGGCTCAGCTGCTGATCTCCCCAGCGTCGTCGAACTCGATCGGCGACTCGAAGAGTTCAAGGCGTTCGCGGAGTCGGTGCCGGTGGACGATGCCGTGCGGGAGCAGATCGCATCCTTGGAGGCGAAGCGTCACCGCGTCGTCTCGGTCGTCGACAGGTTCTACGAGCTGCTGGGGCCTCGGAACTGGGTGTTCACCGACTACCTCGCTCTGGATGAGGTCGAGGACATCGTCGATACCGCCGACGTCGACGTCGCCGAACGGCGCTTGATCGACTACTACAAGTCCGCTCGACGAATCGACTCCCAGCTGCTTCTACTGAACACACTTCCCGCCATACGACCGCGCATGGCTCTGCTCGACAAGGCACTCGCGGATTACCGTGCGGGTCGCTACTACAGCACCGTGCTCGTCCTGCTCACCGTCATAGACGGGTTCGTCAACGACACCGACCGGCAGAACGGCCGCAAGAACCTCAACAGCCGTGACCCCGCGGAGATGGTGCCCTGGGACAGCGTCGCCGGCCACCACATGGGACTGAGCCACGCTCACCGCACCTTCAACGGCGGTATCTACAAGACGACGACCGACCCGGCGACCGAGCTGCTACGCAACGGGATTCTGCACGGCATGGTCATCGACTTCGACAACGACATCGTCGCGACCAAAGCATGGAACCGACTGTTCGCGGTCGCGGACTGGGCGGGCGCGCACAGCTCGCGCGTGCGGCCATAGAGGCAGTAGCCGCACCACGACAGGGGAGGGGGAGTGGTTGATGCTCGACGACGAGGACCGCGGCTATCGGGACGGCCGCCGCGCGGGGGCGCGGTTCGCGCGCAACCCGACACGCGAGCCGAAAGATCCGGCGATCCCGCGGTGGGTGAGCGATCCGCATGTCTACCTGCGCTTCTGGCAGGAAGGCTGGGTGCAGGGCATGTCCGATCCGGACGGCACCCGGCTGCGGCATCCCCCGCAGCCGACCCGAATCCACACCACCGCACCGACACCGTCCGCGACCGAGCAACCCCGCCCCATGAAGGAGAACTGAACCGTGCCGCGAAGTGTCATCGAAGACCGGCTGCGCACCGAGGTACTGAAGGCGATGCCGCTGCCGGACCTCGCCCTCGACGCCGTGGTGGCCGGCATTGTGCTGCTGACCGGTCAGAACACGACGCGGGGCGGGGGGGGGCCATCGACCTCGCCTGGGGACCGGAGAGCCCGAACCCGTGGGATGAGCACGGCCCCGGCTGGCTGTAGCCCCGTACTCAGATCCCGCGCCCATTGCGGAGGCACCGGTCGCGGCCGGTCCCCGCAGGACCGACCCGCCGGTACCCCGGCGGGATGTCCCTGCGCGCGATGCGGGGGCATGCCATCTACGCAGCTCACAGCACGTGTTCGGTGCCGCGCAGCGGGTCGGTCGGGCCTGTGGGCTGTGGCTGTGCGGGTCCACACGAATCTCGCGAGCAATACCAGCGTGCCGGCCAACAGGCCCTCACACGTGCCCCGATCCTCGGGTTCGCGCTGTCCGCGTGGGTGAATCCGGCGTGGTGCACAGTCCGGGACCCGTCACAGAAACCGGGTGGCGATCGCCGCTGCGACCTCGCCGGGGGCCTGCTCGGGGAGGAAGTGCCGTGCGTAGGGCAGCTCGACGACGTCGAGGTCGGTGAAGGCCGAGCGGATGTGGGGAAGGCAAGCTGCGGGACGGAAAGACGAGGTCGCGCATGCCCCACACGGCCAGCGTGGGTGTCGAGCCGAGCAGGGCGGGGACGTCCTGGGTGAGCCCGGCCAGCAGGGGTGGGCGGCGCGGATCTCCCGGGCCAGGGCCTTGACCCCGGTTCTTGGACACGCTGAATCCAGCATCTGCTGGGGAAGCGAGATGATCTTCAGTCATGTCACGAAAGAACTACTCGGAGGAGTTCCGGCGCCAGGCGGTCGAGTTGTACGAGTCCACGCCGGGCGCGACGATCCGAGGTATCGCCGCTGACCTCGGGGTCGTGCGCGGCACCTTGACAGGCTGGATCGACCAGTACGGGACCGGCACCAAAACCCACGTCGACGGCACCCGGGTGCATACTCCGGCACGGCCTCATAGCCTGAGCTCCGGCACGGGTAGCGAATCGGAGACCGTCGAGCAGAAACTCGCCCGTCTCGAAGCCGAGAATGCCGCCCTACGAGCGGAAGCAACCAAGCTCACCACCGAACGCGAGATCCTTCGTAAGGCGGCCAAGTATTTCGCCGGGGAGACGAACTGGTGACCCGCTTCGAAGTTCGTCGCCGACCACTCCGACACCTATCAGGTGAAGCGGTTGTGCGAGCTCGTCGAGCTCGAGCGTTCGTCCTACTACGCCTGGAAGTCCGCCGAGCCGGACAGGACCGCTCGCGCCGCGGCCGACGCGCAGCTGGCCGAACGAATCCGGGCGATCCATACCGAGGACAACACCTACGGAGCACCCAGGATCACCGCAGAACTCAACGATGGCGTCACCGTGAACGAGAGGGTCAACCACAAGCGGGTGGCCCGGGTGATGCGTCAGAACAGCATTGTCGGCTACCGCCGTCGACGACGGGTCACGACCACCGTCCCAGAACCTGCGGACCAGAAGGTGCCCGACCTGCTCGAGCGGGACTTCACCGCCCCTGCACCGAACTGTATCTACGTCGGCGACATTACATATTTACCGATCGAGGGCGGTGCCAACCTGTATCTGGCGACGGTGATCGATTGCTACTCCCGCAAACTCGCCGGCTGGGCGATCGCCGACCATATGCGCACCGACCTCGTCGCCGACGCTCTCCTTGCTGCTCATGGAGATCGTAATGGATTGTCCGGGTCTATCTTTCACTCCGATCACGGCGCGCAATACACCTCGAAGGATTTCGCTTCCCTCTGCGCCGACCTCGGCGTCACCCAGTCGATGGGTAAAGTCGGCACGAGCGCCGACAACAGTCTCGCCGAATCCTTCAACGCCGCCCTCAAACGAGAAGTCCTCCAGAACGCGAACGTCTGGTCGGACGAAGCCACGTGCCGGCGTCAGGTGTTCCGTTGGGTCACCCGCTACAACACCCGACGACGACATTCCTGGTGCGGACACCGGTCCCCGAACACCTACGAGACCCTCTACATCGCTACGCTGGCATCCGCGGCGTAATCCACCACCCGTGTCCATTTGCTGGGGGTAAGGCCCCTCAAGCCCGTCGACGGCCGCATCCACACCGTGCACCCAGGCCCCGACAATTTCATTGGGCTATTGCGCCCCGGTGCGAACACCGACGACGCGCACACCCAGCTGTTCGCTCTCGACCCGAATGGGCACCTGCACCTCGGTCCGCCTCTGCCGGCAGGGACGGGCACAGTCATCGTCGGAGGCGAACCTGCGTGGTTGGTCGATCCCCGAGGGCAGTGGGTGCCGATCTGTCCGGATCTGACCGTGGGTGAGGTCGAATCCCCTGGGATCAGGGGAAGTTCGGCCGGAACGGTCGGGCCGTGGGTATGGGTCGTGCATCCCGCGGGTGATGATCGGAGGATCGAGCCGAACCCCTATAGCGATTGGCACTGCCTGCTGTCGATTCTCGATCCGGCCACCTTTGCTCTGCAACGCCGTCTGGTGATTCATTCGCCGTACCCGGAGGTGTCCTACGACGGCGACGGGCGGATCTGGATCGTCGCCGGGAAGGTATGGGCCGTCGACCCACAATCGTCGGAGCCGGCACAGCAGCTGTCCCTCGACCGGCTCCTGGGAGAGTAAGCCCGCCTGATCATCTTAAGCAGCACCGGCCGGCCCTCGTCCTGATCGGCACTCAGCTGAACAACGCAGCCAGCCACGCCGCGGCGAGCAGCACGTCCGGTCCGCGAAGCCATTGCCGGAGCAGATCGACAGGGATTTGTCCCACGGCGGTTTCCAGGATCAACCCGTCATAGCTGATCGACGGCCGGGTGCGTACCCGGTACGCGGCCGCGCAGCCCCCGACCAGCCCGATCGCCAGCGTCGTCACTGTGCCACCGGCGTTTGCCCGGGCGTCACTCGCCCAGGACGCGGCGCAGATACGGGTTCGTGAAGGTGCGGTGCGGATCCACGCGGTCGCGCACGGCGAGGAAGTCGTCGAACCGGGGATAGAGCTCGCGCAGGTCGTCGGCGGTGAGGGAGTGGAGCTTGCCCCAGTGCGGGCGTCCCTGCGCCGCACGCAGGATCGGCTCGACACCGTCGAAGTAGGCCGCGTGGTCGCGCCGATGGTACTGGTGCACGGCCACATAGGCGGTGTCGCGGCCGTGGGCCGTCGACAACCACACGTCGTCACCCTGCGCGAACCGCACCTCCACCGGAAAACCGACGCGAACGTCCTTGCGCTGCAGCCACGCATCGATCTCGCGCAGGACCTCGGGCAGGTGCTCGGCGGGGAGCGCGTACTCCATCTCCCGGAACCGCACCCGGCGGATGGAGGCGAACACCCGGTAGCTGCGGTCGACGAAGGTGCGCGGGGACAACGCCCGTGACGCGACCCGGTTCAGCGCCGGGATGGTGGCCGGAACTCGCGTCCCGACCTGCTGGAAGAGTGCGAACGCGCCGTTGGAGAGCAGTTCGTCGTCGAGGAGGGTGCGCACCCGCCCGACCGGCTGCACCGGTGCCTCGCCGGGGAGTCGGGTATTGCGTTTGACGAGCACGCCGTCGGTGTGCGGGAACCAGTAGAACTCGAAATGGTCGACACCGCTGCGCAGTTCGTCGAGGGCGGTGAGTGTCGTGCGGAGCGACGAGGGTGCTTCCTCCGCGCGCAGACGGAACGCGGGGACGCAGTCGAGCGTCACGGTCGCGAGCACGCCGAGAGCGCCGAGGCCGAGCCGCGCGGCCTCGAACAGGTCGGGTTCGTGTTCGGGGGAGCAGTCGACGATCCGGCCGTCGGCGAGCACGATCGTCGCACCGCACACGGCTGCCGCCAGTCCGCGGAAGGTCGCACCGGTGCCGTGGGTGCCGGTCGAGATCGCGCCGGCGACGGACTGGACGTCGATGTCGCCGAGATTCGGTACGGCGAGGCCCTGCGTCCACAGCAGGTCGCTCAGGTCGTGCAGTCGCGTCCCTGCCCGCACGGTGACGCGCGCGCCGGTGGCCGACGGTTCCACCGCGACGAGACCGGACATCCGGTCGAGCGAGATCAGCGTGCCGTCGGTGACGGCCGCGCCGGTGAACGAGTGCCCGGCGCCCACGGCCTTGACGTGTTCGCCTCGCTCGGAGGCGCGGACGACGACGCGCGCGAGGTCGTCGACGCTGCCGGGAGTCTCGAAACGGCGGGGTGTCGCGCGCTCGGTACGCGCCCAGTTGCGCCAGGTGGCCATGCCTCATCTTCGACCTGGACGAGCGTCCAAGTCAACTCCTGCTCGCGAATCTTTCCCGACCTCTACCATCAGGTCATGCCGAATCGGTTGCCTGCTGACGAGCGCCGCGCCCAACTCGTGGGTGCAGCACTGGAACTGGCGGAAGGTGGGGGAGTCGGGGCCGTCACGGTCCGCGCCGTCGCCGAGAAGGCCGGAGTGTCACTGGGCGTCGTCCACTACTGTTTCGACAGCAAGGAAGCCCTCGTCGTCGCCATGGCGAACGCCGTCGTGGGCGAACTCGCCGGGGCCATGCATGCGGCCTTCGACGTGCCCGTCGACACGCAGCAGGCCGGCGGCGTCGACTGTCTCCGCTCGATGCTTCACACCGGTCTTCGTGCCATGTGGTCGGCGATCGAATCCACGCCGGGGTTGCAGACCCTCACCTACGAGATCACCGCCTACTCGCTCCGGCAGCGCACCGACGGCAGTCCCGCCGGCGGCGACATCGCCATCGAGCAGTACCGCCTGATGGACGAGCAGGCCCGGTTGTTCCTCGACTCCTGTGCCGAGCGGTGCGGTGTCGAATGGTCGCTGCCCACCGAGACGCTCGCACGACTGTCGTTGTCCGTGCTCGACGGAGTCGTACTCCGGTGGCTCGTCGATCGGGACGGCGACGCGGCCACGACCGAACTGGGAGTCGTCGCCGACATCATCGCGACCCGTGCCGTAGAACGTTCCTGACCCGACCCGACCTTTTCCGAAGGGATCGCCCGTGCTCCGTGCTGCTTCCGCTCACGACGACGCCCTCGACCGGGTGCAGGCGGCGACGGCCGACCTCGACCCGCCGTTCGCCGCCGTCGATCTGCCCACCCTGCGGCGCAACGCCGACGACCTGATCCGCCGCGCGAACGGTGTGCCCGTGCGGGTCGCGAGCAAATCGGTGCGGTGCCGCGCCGTCCTGTCCGAGGTCCTGGGCCCGGAACTGACCGCCCGCGGCGGTTTTCGCGGCATCATGGCGTATTCGCTGCGCGAGGCCCTGTGGCTCGTCGAGCACGGCGCCCGCGACATCCTGATGGGATATCCGACGGTCGACCGGACGGCACTCGGGCGTCTCGCGGCGTCGCCCGAAGCGGCACAGGCGATCACGCTCATGATCGATTCGGCGGAGCATCTCCGCGTCATCCACGAGGCAGCTCGTGAGGCAGTGGGGGAGAACGACTTCCGCCCGAGGGTCTGCCTGGACATCGATGCGTCGCTGCGAGTGGGCCCGGTCCACCTCGGGGTGCGGCGTTCGCCGATACGCACCCCGGAGACCGCGGCCGAGCTGGCCCGTCGCGCCGAGTCCGCCGGGTTCGATGTCGTCGGCGTGATGTTCTACGAGGCCCAGATCGCGGGTCTGCCCGACTCCTCGTTGCCGGTCCGGCTCGTCAAGGGTCTGTCGGCGCGAGAACTCGCTTCGCGCCGACGCGCCGTGGTCGAGGCGGTCCGAGCGGTCGTGGGCGGACTCGAACTGGTCAACGGCGGCGGCACCGGCTCGCTCGAGGTGACCACCGCCGACCGGGTCGTCACCGAGGCCACGGCGGGATCGGGACTGTACGTCCCCACCCTGTTCGACGGCTACCGCGCGTTCACGCCGAAGCCGTCGATGTTCTTCGCGCTGCCCGCGGTGCGGAAACCGGCCCCGTCGATCACGACGCTGTTCGGCGGCGGCTACATCGCATCCGGCCCGCCCGGGGTCTCGCGGGTCCCGCGTCCGGTCCGCCCCGCGGGACTGAAGCTGCTGGGGACGGAAGGCGCGGGGGAGGTGCAGACCCCGGTGCGCGGTCGCGCGGCCGCGTCGATCCCCATCGGCGGACGGGTGTGGTTCCGCCACGCGAAGGCCGGCGAACTGTGCGAGAGGTTCGACCGGGTGTATCTCGTCGACGAGCACGGACGCACCGAGGCGCCCACCTACCGCGGCGAGGGCGGCTGCTGGTGACCTCTCGCCTCCGGCGAGAATGAGTCCATGCCGTTGACGTTCTTCCCCGGATCGGTGGGCCGGGTCCACTGGCGGTCTTGGCCGGTCGACGATGCGCGTGCCGGTGTCGTGTTCGCCCACGGCTTCGGGCAGCACACCGGGCACTACCACCGTTTCGCGTCCGGTCTCGCGACCCACGGCATCGCGCTGTGGGGTCTCGACCTCGCCGGACACGGACTGTCGGAGGGAGAACCCGGTTCACCGGGCGATGTCGGGCGCCATGCCGAGGACTTCGGCGTGCTCGCCGGGATCGCCTCCGAGTCGGGTCTGCCCCTGGTGGCGATGGGGCACTCGCTCGGTGCGGCCACCGTCCTGACGGCGCTGAGCAGGGGCGTCTCCGGCGGTACCCGTTTCGCGGGTGTCGTCCTGTGCGGTACGCCGCGCACCGCGGCGCTGCCGGCGACGGCCGAAGCCCTTCGTGCGAGCGACCTGCCGGTCCTGCTGGTCCACGGCGTCGACGACCGGCTCGCCCCGATCGATCCGGTGCGCGCCTGGGCGGCGGCGGTGCCGCGGGCGCAGTTGCTCGACTATCCCGATGCCGGTCACGACCTGCTCCACGAGCCCGTCCATCGCAGGGTGACCTCGGACGTCGCCGAGTTCGTGGGCGGCCTGTCCGTCTGACACCGCAGTCCCCGGAAGACCACCGGGCCCCTCGCGGTGGCGGTTGCGAGGGGCCCGGTGGTGTTCGGAGCGTCAGTTGTAGATCGCTGCGATCTCGGCGCCGTGCTTGTCGTGGATGATGTTCCGCTTGAGCTTGAGCGTCGGGGTCAGCTCACCGCTCTCGATGCTGAAGTCGGTCTCGAGGATGCGGTACTTGCGGATCGACTCGGCCTTCGAGACCTTCTTGTTGGTCTCGGCGACGGCCTCGTCAATCTCGGCGATCAGGTCGGGGTTCTTGATCAGTTCCGCGACCGTCGTGCCCGCCGGCAGGTTGTGGCGCTCGAGCCAGCCCGGCAGTGCCTCCGGGTCGAGGGTGATCAGCGCGCCGACGAACGGCTTGGAATCGCCGACCACGATGACCTGGCTGATCAGCGGGTGGGCGCGCAGCGAGTCCTCGAGGACCGCCGGTGCGACGTTCTTGCCGCCCGCGGTGACGATCAGTTCCTTCTTGCGGCCGGTGATCGAGATGAAGCCGTCCTCGTCGATCGCACCGATGTCGCCGGTGTGGAACCAGCCGTCGCGGATGGCTTCGTCGGTGGCCTTGTCGTTCTGCCAGTAGCCGTCGAACACCTGGGGGCCCTTGAGCAGCAGTTCGCCGTCCTCGGCGATCTTCGCGGCGCAGCCGTTGAACGGCTTGCCGACGGTGCCGATCTTCTGGGCGGCGGGGGTGTTCATGATGATGCCGCCGGTGGTCTCCGTCAGGCCGTAGCCCTCGTAGATGGTGACGCCGACACCGCGGAAGAAGTGACCGAGACGTGAGCCGAGTGCGGCACCGCCCGAGACGGCCCGGGTGACGTTGCCGCCGAGCGCGGCCTTGAGCTTGCCGTAGACCAGCTTGTCGAAGACGAAGTGCTGGATCTTCAGGGCGAGGCCGGGGCCGCCGTTCTCGAGTGCCTTGCTGTACTCGATCGCGACCTCGGAGGCCTTCTCGAAGATCTTGCCCTTGCCGCCGTCGTAGGCCTTCTGCTTCGCCGAGTTGTAGACCTTCTCGAACACGCGGGGCACCGACAGGATGAAGTTCGGCTTGAAGACCGCGAACTGGTCGAGCAGCGTCGACAGGTCGGAGGTGTGGCCCACGGTGACCTTGCTGTCGAAGGCCGCGAAGGAGATCAGGCGAGCGAAGACGTGCGCCATCGGGATGAACAGCAGGGTGCGCTGACCCTCGTGCATCGAGTCGGGCAGGGCGAGACCGCAGGCGGCGGACTCGGAGGCGAAGTGACGGTGCTTGAGCTGCACGCCCTTCGGCCGGCCCGTGGTGCCGGAGGTGTAGATGAGGGTCGCCGCGGATTCGGCCGTGACCGAGTTGCGCCGTTCCTCGACCTGCTCGTCGGTGACCGCCGTGCCGCGTGCGATGAGCTCGTCGACCGCGCTCTTGCCGCCCGGCGCGGGTTCGATCTGCAGGACCTCGCGCACGGTCGGGGCGTTCTCGGCGACCTCGCGGACGGTGTCGACGTGACCGGAGTTCTCGACGATGAGCAGCTTGGTCCCGGAGTCCTCGAGGATCCACTGGGCCTGGTCGGCCGACGACGTCTCGTAGATCGCGACGGTGGCACCGCCCGCGGTCCAGATGGCGTAGTCGAGGAGCACCCACTCGTAGCGGGTCGCTGCCAGCACCGCGACGCGGTCGCCGAGCTCGATGCCCGACGCCATCAGGCCCTTCGCCACGGCGCGTACCTCGGATGCGAACTGGCGCGCGGTGACGGGAACCCACTTGCCGTCGACCAGCCGCTCGAACGGCACGAACTCCGGCGACTCCTTCTCGTGGCGGAAGACGCTGTCGGCCATCGACGTGTTCTCGGGGATCGAGAACGACTGTGGCACGGCAATCTCACTCACTGTGACCCCTCCATCGTTAGATACTGTCGGTGTGCATTGCATCACATGTCATCGGGAAATGCATTACCCCTCGGACCGATTTGCCCTTTTTTTACAGTCCGATAAGCAGTGATCTACGTAACAATGCTACCCGCCGGTAACGAGGATTACCACTATCGGATAGTCTCGTCGGCTTTTCCGGTACCCGAAGTACCGGTATCGCGGAGGAGGCGGACGGCCTCGTCGTCGTCGAGTTGATGGAAATCGGCGTACGCAGCGCCGACGCTGTCGGTGTCCACCGGCGTCCACGGGCAGATCACCTCGTCGGCCGCCCGGCCCACACGGCGCAACGCCTCCGGGGAGGCCACCGGCACCGCGAGGATCACGCGGGTGGCGCCGGATGCGCGCGCGGCGAGACAGGCCACCGCCGCCGTCGCGCCCGTGGCCACCCCGTCGTCGACGATGACCGCCGTGCGGCCCTCCAGTGGTATGCGGGCGCGACCGGCGCGCAGGAAATCGGCGCGGCGGGCCAGTTCGGCGAGTTCGCGCCTCTCGATGTTGTCCACGGATTCGGGGGCTATCCGCCCGCGCCGGATCACGTCCTCGTTGAGGACGCGGAAGACGCCGTCTGTCGGCTCCCCGGACTCGAGGTCCGGGCCTTCGGCGATCGCGCCCATCGCGAGTTCCGGATGCCAGGGCACGCCCAGCTTGCGGACGACGAGGACGTCCAGTGGGGCGTCGAGGGCGGCGGCGAGTTCGCGGGCGACGGGGATGCCGCCGCGGGGAAGTGCGAGAACCACCAGGTCGGCGTCACGCAGGTGCCCGGCCGACCGGGCGAGTCGCCGGCCCGCCTCCTCGCGCGTGGCGTACCGCACACGTCCAGTATGGGACGGTCCGCCCGGGCGGGCGAGCATTCGCCGCCCGGACGGACCGACGGGGATCTCAGTCGAGCTCGCCCGACATGTAGGAGTGGTAGGCGGGCAGATCGAGCTGGCCGTGGCCGGACAGGCCGATCACGATCACCTCGGGCTCGGTGAGGCCGCGCGCATACTCCGCGGCCGCCGCGATCGCGTGTGACGACTCCGGCGCCGGCACGATGCCCTCGTTGCGGGCGAAGAGCACCGCCGCGGAAAAGGCGTCGGTCTGTGCCACGGACTGTCCCTGCACGTAGCCGAGCTCGACCGTGTGGCTGAGCAGCGGCGCCATGCCGTGGTACCGCAGCCCGCCGGCGTGGATCGGATCCGGGATGAAGTCCTGGCCGAGGGTGTGCATCTTCAGCAGCGGCGTCAGACCCGCGATGTCGCCGTGGTCGTAGCGGTACTCACCGCGGGTGATCGACGGGCACGCCGCGGGCTCGACGGCGACGACACGCGTGGTCGCCCGCTCGTGGATGACCTCGCGCAGGAACGGGAACGACAGGCCGGCGAGGTTCGAACCGCCGCCCGCGCAACCGAAGACCACGTCGGCCTGGTCCTCACCCGCGGCCCGCAGCTGCTCCACGGCCTCGAGTCCGATGACGGTCTGGTGCAGCACCACGTGGTTGAGCACGCTGCCGAGGGTGTAGCGGGCGGCGGCGTCCTTCACCGCGACCTCCACGGCCTCCGAGACCGCGATGCCGAGCGAGCCGGGTGTGTCCGGGTGCTCGGCGAGGACGGCGCGACCGGCCTCCGTCAGATCGGACGGGCTGGGATGCACTGTGCCGCCGTAGGTCTCGATGAGGAAGCGGCGGTAGGGCTTCGAATCGTAGGAGGCGCGGACCTGCCACACCTCGAGATCGATACCGAACTTCGCGCACGCGAACGACAGGGCCGAACCCCACTGGCCCGCACCGGTTTCCGTCGTCAGTCGGGTGACGCCGTCGAGCGAGTTGTAGTACGCCTGGGCCACCGCCGAGTTCACCTTGTGGCTGCCCACCGGGCTCACACCTTCGTACTTGACGTAGATGCGGGCCGGGGTGCCGAGTGCCTTCTCGAACGAGCGGGCGCGGAACAGGGGAGTGGTGCGGTATCCGGCGTAGACCTCGAGCACGGCCTCCGGGATCTCGATGTCGGTCTCGGTCGACAGTTCCTGCTCGATCAGTCCCGAGGCGAACAGCGGCGCCAGATCGTCGGCGGTGATCGGTTCGCGGGTGCCGGGGTGCAGGTGCGGCGGCGGGGCCACCTCGAGGTCGCCGACGATGTTGTACCAGTGGGTCGGAATGCCGGAATCGGCGACGGACGGGGGCGTCGTGGATGCCTGCGCGGAGGGGGTGGCCGTCACTGTGGAATCCTTCGGTCGGGGACACGGAACCCGCCCAGTGTGACGCGCCCCGGATGTCGCAGACGGGGTGGGGTGTGTCATTATCTGCGCGCTCGAGCCCAGGTCGTGGCCGGGTCCGGGCGCGAAGAGGTGGGTTCATCCGATAAACTGCTGGTCAAATGAGTGAAATTCAAGACGCCCCCGACCAGGAGACCGCAGCTCTCACGTTTGCCGATCTCGACATCGACGCCCGTGTGCTGCAAGCTCTTTCGGATGTGGGTTACGAGTCCCCGTCGCCGATCCAGGCGGCGACCATCCCACCGCTGCTGGAGGGACGGGACGTCGTCGGTCTCGCTCAGACCGGCACCGGCAAGACCGCCGCCTTCGCAGTGCCGATCCTCTCGCGTATCGACACCTCCGTGAAGCGGCCCCAGGCGCTGGTGCTGGCGCCCACCCGAGAGCTCGCGCTGCAGGTCGCGGAGGCTTTCGGTAAGTATTCCGTCCATATCCCGGGCCTGAACGTCCTGCCCATCTACGGTGGCCAGGCATACGGTGTACAGCTGTCCGGTCTCCGCCGCGGCGCCCAGGTCATCGTCGGTACCCCCGGACGTGTGATCGATCACCTCGCCAAGGGCACCCTCGACATCTCCGAGCTCGAATTCCTCGTCCTCGACGAGGCCGACGAGATGCTCACCATGGGCTTCCAGGAGGACGTCGAGCGCATCCTCGCCGACACCCCCGACACCAAGCAGGTCGCGCTGTTCTCCGCGACCATGCCGGGCGCGATCCGACGGCTGTCGAAGCAGTACCTGAAGGATCCGCAGGAGATCACCGTCAAGTCGAAGACGACGACGTCGGCGAACATCTCCCAGCGCTGGGTTCTCGTCTCCCATCAGCGCAAGCTCGACGCGCTGACCCGGGTCCTCGAGGTCGAGACCTTCGAGGCCATGATCATCTTCGTGCGCACGAAGCAGGCCACCGAAGACCTGGCCGAGCGGTTGCGGGCCCGCGGTTTCTCCGCGGCCGCGATCAACGGCGACATCGTGCAGGCCCAGCGCGAGCGCACGATCAACCAGCTCAAGAACGGCACGCTCGACATCCTCGTCGCCACCGACGTCGCCGCGCGTGGTCTCGACGTCGAGCGCATCAGCCACGTCGTCAACTACGACATCCCGCACGACACCGAGTCGTACGTGCACCGCATCGGCCGCACGGGCCGCGCCGGCCGCACCGGCGACGCGCTGCTCTTCGTCGCTCCGCGCGAGCGCCACCTGCTCAAGGCGATCGAGCGGGCCACCCGCCAGCCGCTCGCCGAGATGCAGCTGCCCACCGTCGAGGACGTCAACGCCCAGCGCGTGTCGAAGTTCAACGACTCGATCACCGAGGCGCTCGCCTCCGATCACCTGCAGCTGTTCCGCACGTTCATCGAGGACTACGAGCGCGAGCACGACGTGCCCCTCGCCGACATCGCCGCCGCGCTGGCGGTGCTGTCGCGCGACGGCGAGTCGTTCCTCATGGAGGCCGATCCCGAGCCGTTCGTTCCGCAGCGCCGCGAGCGCGAACAGCGCGAGCGTCCGCCGCGTCGCTTCGACGACGGGCCGAAGGTCGGTCGCGACGGCCAGGAGATGACCACCTACCGCATCGCCGTGGGCAAGCGTCACCGCGTGCAGCCCGGTGCGATCGTCGGTGCCATCGCCAACGAGGGCGGGCTGCGCCGCGGCGATTTCGGGCACATCAGCATCCGTGCCGATCACAGCCTCGTCGAGCTGCCGAAGGATCTGTCGCCGCAGACCCTCGAGGCACTGCGCTCGACCCGCATCTCGGGTGTGCTCATCCAGCTGCAGCCCGACTCCGGCGCACCGTCCGGACGTCCGAGCTCGTATCGCGGACGCGACGACCGTCGCGGCGACGATCGACGCGGGGGAGACCGGCGCGATCACGGCAAGCGCGACCGCGGCGGCAAGCGCGAGTACGGCGACAGCCGTGGTGGCCGCTCCGGCGACTTCACACACCGCAGCGACCGCAACGACCGTGGTGGTCGCGGCGGTTACCGCGACTGACGGCCGTCAGCTCGTCCGTTGCGCCAGGACGTCGGCGGTGGCTCCGTCGATCGACTCGCGGATGATGTCGGCGTGCCCGGCGTGGCGGGCCCACTCCTCGATCTGATGCAGGATCAGGAACCGGACTGTGAACGGTTCGCCCTGATCGAGCCACTGCGCGACGCCGGGGGAGATCTCGACGACCCGGCCGAGATCGGCTTCGCCGTGAACCGTCGCGGCGAACCGCTCGGCCTCGGCGTCGAGACGGGCGAGCTGGTCGGCGACCGTCTCGCTCTCCTCGACCCGCCACCCGGCCTGCCACGCCGCGACCGGGTCGGCGTCGCGAGGGTTGTCGCCTCGGATCCGGCCGTCCGTGGCGACGAGACCGTCGACGAGATGGTTGACCAGCGACGCCAGGCTCATCGACGATGCGCTCGGCGCGCTGCGGGCCTGATCCTCGGTCAGGCCCGACAGCGCGTTGCGCAGGGCGTCGAACTGGTTGGAGAGCAACTTCAGCAACAGGTCGTGTTCTCGGGCGCTCATGCGTCGAGTATGGGGGCTCCCGCCGACACCTTCGGTCCCGAATCGGCGAACTGCGTGCGGTACAGCTCCGCGTAGCGGCCGCCCGCCGCCAGGAGATCGTCGTGGTTGCCGCGTTCGACGATGCGTCCGGCCTCGACGACCAGGATCTCGTCGGCGGCGCGGATGGTCGACAGACGGTGTGCGATGACCACCGAGGTGCGACCTTCGAGTGCCTCGGTCAACGCCTCCTGCACGGCGGCCTCCGAGGTCGAATCGAGATGGGCGGTGGCCTCGTCCAGGATCACCACCCGCGGATGGGCCAGCAGCAGCCGCGCGATCGTCAGTCGCTGACGTTCACCACCCGACAGGCGGTAGCCGCGTTCGCCGACGACCGTGTCGAGTCCGTTCGGCAACGACGCGATCAGGGGCTCGAGGCGTGCGCGACGCAGGGCGTCCCACAGTTCGTCCTCGCCTGCTTCGGGGCGGGCGAGCAGCAGGTTGTTGCGGACCGTGTCGTGGAACAGGTGACCGTCCTGGGTGACGAGCCCCACCGTCGCGCGGATCGAATCCGCGGTGAGTTCGCGGACGTCCGCTCCGCCGAGCAGCACGGCACCGGAATCGACATCGTACAGTCGCGGGATCAGTTGGGCGATGGTCGATTTGCCTGCACCGGACGATCCGACCAGCGCGACCATCCGGCCCGGTTCCACGCGGAACGACACGTCGTGCAGCACCTCTTCGCCGCCCCGCGAATCGAGCACCGCAACCTCCTCGAGGGAGGCGAGCGAGACCTTGTCGGCGGACGGATACGCGAAGGCGACGTCCCGGAGTTCCACTGCGACCGGGCCGCCGGGCACCGGCCGGGCGTCGGGCGACTGCTCGATCAGCGGCTTCAGATCCAGGATCTCGAAGACCCGCTCGAAGCTCACCATCGCACTCATGACGTCCATGCGGGCACTGGCCAGCGCCGTCAGCGGCGAGTACAGGCGAGTGAGGAGCATCGCCATCGCGACCACCGAACCGGGATCGAGCTGATCGCGCAGGGCATAGAAGCCGCCGAGGCCGTAGACGAGCGCGAGCGCGAGCGCGGACACCAGTGTCAGGGCCGTGACGAACACGCTCTGCAGCATCGCGGTGCGCACCCCGATGTCGCGGACCCGCTTCGCCCGGACGGCGAACTCCCTCGACTCCTGCGCCGGACGGCCGAACAGCTTGACCAGGGTGGCGCCCGGAGCCGAGAACCGTTCGGTCATCTGCGTGTTCATCACCGAGTTGTGGTTGGCCGCCTCCCGGCTGAGCTGCGCGAGCCGGGCACCCATGTGCCGGGCAGGGACCACGAAGATCGGGAGCAGCAGCAATGCGAGAAGTGTGATCTGCCAGGAGATCCCGACCATCACCACCAGGGTGATCGCGAGGGTGACGATGTTGCCGACCACGCCGGACAGGGTGTCGCTGAAGGCGCGCTGCGCACCGATGACGTCGTTGTTCAGGCGCGAGACGAGCGCGCCCGTACGGGTTCTCGTGAAGAAGGCGACCGGCATGCGCTGCACATGGTCGAAGACCGTGGTGCGCAGATCGAGGATGAGATCCTCGCCGATGCTCGCCGACAACCAGCGGTTCGCGATCCCGAGGCCGGCCTCGATCAGTGCGATCGCGGCGATGATCACCGCGAGCAGCACCACGACCGAGACCGCGGCACCGTCGACGATCGCGTCGATCACCCGCCCCGCGAGCACCGGTGTCGCGACGCCGAGCGCCGCGATGGTCACGCTCAGGACGAGATAGAAGGTGATGTTGCGGCGGTGCGGCCGGGCGAACTCCGCGATCCGCCGCAGGCTCGCTCGGGCGAACGGCCTGCGGTCGCTCTCGGCGTGCATCGCGTTGTACATCGCGTTCCACGCGGTGACTTCCATGCTCATGGTGTCGGCCTCCTCGGGTCGCAGCCGAGGCTAGGACCTCGAGTGCGCTCGAGGTCAAGCCTAGGCTCGCGCCACGACAGGACGAGGCGTCAGCGGGCCACGTCGATCACCACGCGGGTCGGCCCGGTGAGGGAGTACACCGAGAACGGGGTGCCGTGCGCGGCGACGCCGATGAACGATTGGGTGACACCTTCGAAGACACCGGACCCGCTGACCTCCACCACGGATCCGCCGGCATCGGCGAGCACGGGATCCGGGCCGTCGTACTGCTCGACACCGCTGTCGAACGGATAGGCCGAGCCGTCGATGAGCACCTGCAGCACGGCGTCGCCGGCGACGGGGACCTCGTTGCCGCTGCCCTGCTGGAGCGCCTCGTCGACGTAGCCGACCCGCCATCCCGGTGTGCCCTCGCCGCCGAGTTCGTAGACCACGCGATCGAAGCCCTCGTGACGTCCGGTGCGGATGTCGACGACGGTGAGTTTCGCGCCCTCTCCGGCCGGGGAGACCTTCTCGCGCGCGTCGCGCGGGACCTCGTCGAAGGTGGTGGTCTCGGGAGCCGAGGACGTCGGCGTGTCGACCGAGACGGCGGGGGAGGGCGCGGGCTCGTCGCCGCCGGCGGAGCATCCCGCCAGGACCAGTGCTGTTGCGGTGACGGCCAGAGCGAGACGCGTGTGCTTCATGGGGCTCATGGTACGTCGGAGCTCCCGGCGGTCCCTGGCGACGCTCGCGGAGGTTGACCGGATCGAGACGTGAGGCGCACAATTCATCCGAGGATGATTTCAACACTCGATGAATTGAGTGGACCATGACCATCGACCACATCTCCGACGCCGTCGACATCCGCGACCTGCATGTCCGGCGTGGCACCCACCGAGCTCTCGAGGACGTGAGCGTGCGCGTCCCGCGCGGGTCGATCACCGGACTGCTCGGGCCCTCGGGCTGCGGGAAGACCACCCTGATGCGCACGATCGTCGGCACCCAGATCGTCGAATCCGGCACGGTCACGGTGCTGGGCCTGCGCGCGGGCAGCGCCGAACTGCGCCGCCGCATCGGTTACGTCACCCAGTCGCCGAGCGTCTACCCCGACCTGACCGTCACCGAGAACGTCTCCTGTTTCGCCTCCCTCTACGGGCGGAAGGGCGCCGCGGTCACCGACACCCTCGCGGCGGTCGGGCTCACCGACCACGCCGGCAACCGGACGGCGGCCCTCTCCGGCGGCCAGCTCGGCCGGGTGTCGCTCGCGTGTGCACTCGTGGGCGATCCCGAACTGCTCGTGCTCGACGAACCCACCGTCGGACTCGACCCGTTGCTGCGCGCCGAACTGTGGGAGCACTTCCGCGCACTCGCCGACCGCGGCACCACCCTGCTCGTGTCGAGCCACGTCATGGACGAGGCCGACCACTGCGACGAGCTCGTCCTCCTGCGCGAAGGCCGGCTGGTCGCCCAGCTGACCCCGGCCGAACTGCGCGAACAGACGGGGGAAACGGGCCTCGAGAACGCCTTTCTCCGACTCATCCGGAACCGGACGGGAGCACGACCGTGAGCGCCGTCATCTATGCCACCACGACCACCCGCATCCTGCGTCAGCTGCGGGCCGACCATCGCACCGTCGCGATGATCGTGCTCGTCCCGAGCCTGCTGATGACGCTGCTGTACTTCATGTACCAGAACGCCCCCACCGGTCCGGGCGGAGTCTCGCTGTTCGACCGGATCGCCGTCACGATGCTCGGGATCCTCCCGTTCGTCGTGATGTTCCTGGTCACCTCCATCGCGATGCAACGCGAACGCAGTTCGGGCACCCTCGAACGGCTTCTCACCACACCGCTGACGAAACTCGACCTGCTCGCCGGTTACGGCAGCGCCTTCTCGCTCGCGGCGGCCGTCCAGGCCGGCCTCGCATGTGTGGTGGCCTTCTGGTTGCTCGATGTCACCAGCGCCGGATCGGTGTCGTGGGTGCTGGTCGTCGCGGTTCTCGTCGCCGTCCTCGGGGTCTCCCTGGGGCTGCTGTGCAGCGCCTTCGCCCGCACCGAGTTCCAGGCCGTGCAGTTCATGCCGGTGATCGTCATTCCGCAGTTCCTGCTGTGCGGGTTGCTCGTCGCCCGGGACGATCTGCCCGACTGGCTGCGCTGGATCAGCAACGCACTGCCGTTGAGCTACGCGGTGGAGGCCCTGCAGGAGATCACCGTGAACCCGGGGATCACCGGCGTCATGGTGCGGGATCTGATCGTCGTCGCGGCGTTCGCCGCCGCGGCCCTCGCGCTCGGTGCGGCGACACTGCGCCGCCGCACCCCGTGACGAGCGAGGCCGGGACGCGACGCCCCGGCCGCCGTCCCGGGAACTCGGGCGCGCGCGACGACATCCTCGCGAGCGCCCGGGAACTGTTCGCCGCCAACGGCTTCGACAAGACGACCGTGCGTGCGGTCGCAGCCCGTGCCGGGGTGGACCCGGCACTCGTGCACCACTACTTCGGCACCAAGCTGCAACTGTTCACCGCGTCCATCGCGCTGCCGGTCGATCCGCGCGACGTCCTCGCCCCCGTCTACGCGGCGCCGCCCGAGGATCTCGGTCGTGCCCTCACGACCGCCCTTCTCGGTGTGTGGGACTCCCCGCATCGCGACGCGGCCGTGGCGATGTTCCGTGCGCAGATCGCCGGGGGCGACAGCGGTCTGATCCGCTCGTTCCTGCTGGAAGTCGCGCTCGCACCGCTGTTCGAGCGTATCGACCGTCCCGTCGGCACCGGTCGGCTGCGGGCCGAACTGGTGGCCACCCAGATGACCGGGATCATGCTGGTGCGCTACATCATCGGACTCGAACCGCTCGCGTCGATGCCGTCGGAGCAGCTCGTCGGGATCGTCGCCCCCACCGTGCAGCGCTATCTGACCGGCGACATGCCGGAGACGTGACGGTCGATCGGATCACCACGGCACGACGCCGTGGCGGTCGACGAACAGGCCCTCGAGGGTCTCGGCGAAGCAGGCCGTCAGGATGGCGTCGGTGCCCTCCTCCACCGACTGGGTGCCGGAGAAGCCGTTGAGTGCCGTCGCGGTGTACCCCGGGTCCACGGCCACGACACGCACGTCGGGCAATGCCTTGGCGTACATCGTGGTCACCATGTTGAGGGCCGCCTTCGACGAGGTGTACACCAGGCCGGGCAGGGTGGATTCGACCCGCTGCGGATCGGAGGTGACGGCGAACGATCCCATGCCGCTCGACACCATCACCAGCCGAGGTGTCGACGACCGGCGGAGCAGCGACAGGAAGGTGTGGGTGACGCGGACCGGTCCGAGCAGGTTCACCCCGAAGACCGGGAGGAAGTCGGCGGGAACGGTGTCGACGGGATCGCCGAAGTTGCCGAGGATCCCGGCATTGTTGACGAGCACGTCCAGGCCTGTTGCCGACGCGCTCACGACATTGTGTGCGGCGGTGACGGATTCGTCGTCGGTCACGTCGAGTTCGACGACCCGCAGATCGGCGTCGGGGTGGTCGGCCCGGATCTTCGCGGCGGTCTCCTCGCCGGCGTGGGTGTCGCGCACGCCCATCCAGACGGTATGACCGGCTGCGGCGAGACGGCGTGAGGTCTCGGAACCCAGTCCACCGGTCGCACCGGTGACGAGAACGGACAGGGACGGTTGCGTGGAATTCTGCGTTGTCATGGATTCCACCATCGGAGCCCGCGGCGGCCCGTGCCAGGACGTGACGATCGTGGGATCGGCGGTCCTACCCATACCGCCGGACCACAGGTCATGCTGGTCGATGTGAGTGTCGATCGCACCGAGCTTGCAGCAGCGCTCCGGCGGGCCCGCGAACGGGTGGATCCGGGCGACGTCGGGTTGCCCTCCGGCCGACGCCGCCGAACTCCGGGGCTCCGCCGCGAGGAGGTCGCGATGCTCGCCGGGATCAGCGTCGACTACGTCGTGCGCCTCGAACAGGGGAGAGGCCCGGTCCCGTCGGTGCAGGTCCTCGGTGCCCTCGCCCGGGCGCTGCGACTCGACCTCGACGGGCGGAACCAGCTGTTCCACCTCGCCGGGGTCTCCCCACCCGGCCCGGGCACGATCGACATGCACGTCCGACCGAGCGTGCTGCGCCTGATCGACCGGTTCGCGGACCTCCCGGTGGTGGTGATGAGCGCGAAAGGGGACGTACTCGCGTGGAACGCGATGGCGTCGGCACTGCACGGCGACTGGTCGGCCGTGGCGCCCGAGCGGCGCAACATCCACCGGCTGCGGTTCCTGCCCGACGACGCGGACCCACCGCTCAGCAGTGTCGGCGGCACGGAGGCGGAGTTCGCGGCGACGGCGCACCAGTCGGTCGCGAGCCTGCGGTCCGCGTCAGCACGTTATCCCCGTGATTCGGGACTGCAGGAGCTGATCGACGAATTACGGAGCGGGTCCGAGCACTTCGCGGAGCTCTGGGCGACGGCCGAGCCGGGTGGGTGGCGCACGCACACCAAGACCGTGAACCACCCGGCCCTGGGGCCGATCGTCCTCGATTGCGACACCCTGCACGTGCCCGACGTCGACCAATCCGTCATCGTCTACTCGGCCGCGCCCGGTACCCCTGCCGCGGAGTCGCTCGCGTTGCTGCGCGTGGTGGGTACGCAGCAGTGGGGCGGTACGCAACAGTGGGGCGCCGAGTCGTCCCGCCCGTAGGGACCTGCGGTCGTACTCAGGCGCGGGATGCGTGCTCGCGCAGGAAGGCGATGTCGTCGGCGAGTCCCTCCGCCGGGGTCTCGAGCACGATCGGTGCGTCGGCCGCCACCGCGATCTCCGCGAGCAACTGCGGATCGATCTGCCCGTCGGCGAGATTGGCGTGCCGGTCGCGGGCCGAATCGAACTCGTCACGCGAATTGTTCAGGTGCACCAGGTCGATCCGCCCGGTGACCGCACGCACCCGTTCGACGACACCGACGAGATCCTCCCCGGCCGCCCAGGCGTGGCAGGTGTCGAGGCAGAAGCCGGGACCGTAGTCGCCGATGGCGTCCCACAGACGTCCGATCGCGTCGATGTAGCGGGCCATCGCGAAGTCGCCGCCCGCGGTGTTCTCGACGAGGATCGGCACCCCGAACCCGCCCTTGTCCTCCTGCCGTTCGAACAGCTTGCGCCAGTTCTCCACCCCGGCGGCGACGTCCTCACCCGCGCGGACGTGCCCGCCGTGGACCACCAGCCCGAGCGCGCCGATCCGCGCGGCCGCCTCGGCGTGGTCGGCGACGGCCTTGCGCGACGGCATCCGCACCCTGTTGTTCAGGCTCGCCACGTTGATGACGTACGGCGAGTGCACCACCACGTCGACGTCCGACGCGAGGATCTCCTCGGTGCGCGGATGCTCACCGGGCTTCGTCCACTTCTGCGGGTCCGACAGGAACACCTGCACCAGATCGGCACCGAGATGCTCGCCCTGCCCGATGGGATCGTCGTCCTGCCGGACGTGCGCACCTATCCGCATGTGCCACAGGTTAGGGCAGTGTCCCGCCGACCGGGACCGCAACACCCGGACGTGCCCGGAATCTGCTCGACTCCTCGCATGGGCACACTCGAAGGCGGGAAACTCGACGGCAGGGTCGCGCTGATCACCGGCGCAGGTCAGGGGATCGGTCAGGGGGTCGCGTTCGCGCTGGCCCGCGAAGGCGTGGCCATCGCGGTCGCCGGCCGGACCGAATCGAAGCTGATCGACACCGCCGAGCAGATCCGCGCGTTCGGTGGCATCGCCGAGCCGGTCGTGTGCGACATCGCCGATCCGGAGGCGATCGCCGCCGCGGTGGACCGGACGGTCGGGGCGTTCGGAGGTGTCGACATCCTCGTCAACAATGCGAGCTTCAATCCGCTCGGGCCGCTGCTCGACCTGAAGCCGGCCGTGCTGGAGAAGGCGTACCGCTCGGGTCCGCTCGCGGCGCTGCACGCCATGCAGCTCGTCCACCCGATCATGAAGGAACGCGGCGGCGGATCGATCGTCAACATGGTCACCTCCGCGGCGGTGCGCTGGGACATGAGCGGCTACGGCGGCTACGCCTCGACCAAGGAGGCGCTGCGGTCGCTCACCCGTACCGCGGCAGCGGAATGGGGGACCGACGGCATCCGCGTCAACGCCATCGCCCCGCACGCCCTGTCGCCCGGCCTGAAATGGTGGACGGAGACGAACCCGGAGGAGGCCGCCGAGTTCGTGCAAACCATCCCGCTCCGCCGCATCGGCGACCCCGAGCAGGACATCGGGCGCGCCGTGGCGTGGATTGTGAGCGACGACGCACGCTATCTCACCGGCGCGACGATCCCGCTGGACGGAGGCCAGGCACGCTGGGCCTGAGCCACCGCCCCGGCATACACCCGTATCCCCGAATCGAAGATCGGGGTCCTCCCCGATGGTGCAGTGGTCCCGGCACCGGGAAGATGGGTGCATGCCACTGCACTCGGCCCCAGCAGCCCGCGCCCAGGACCTGAAGAAGATCTACGGCACCGGAGAAACCGCGGTACACGCCCTCGACGGTGTGACCGCGGATTTCGCCGCCGGTGAGTTCACCGCGATCATGGGTCCCTCCGGATCGGGCAAGTCGACTCTCATGCACTGCCTCGCAGGTCTCGACAGCGCGACCTCCGGAGCGGTCTTCATCGGCGACACCGATCTGACGACCCTGTCCGACAAGGGGATGACCCAGCTGCGGCGCGACCGCATCGGCTTCGTCTTCCAGGCGTTCAACCTCGTCCCCACCCTCACCGCGCTCGAGAACATCACCCTCCCGGTGGACATCGCGGGCCGCAAGGTCGATCAGGAATGGCTCGACACCGTCGTCACCCGTCTGGGTCTCACCGACCGTCTCGGACACCGTCCCGGCGAACTGTCCGGTGGCCAGCAGCAGCGTGTCGCGTGCGCGCGTGCCCTCGCGGGCCGGCCCGAGATCATCTTCGGCGACGAGCCGACCGGCAACCTCGACTCGCGTTCGTCCGGTGAGGTGCTGTCCATCCTGCGCGCGGCCGTCGACGAGTTCGACCAGACCGTCGTGATCGTCACCCACGACCCGCGTGC
Source organism: Rhodococcus sp. S3 (assembly GCF_058211795.1). Classification (NCBI taxonomy): domain Bacteria; kingdom Bacillati; phylum Actinomycetota; class Actinomycetes; order Mycobacteriales; family Nocardiaceae; genus Rhodococcus; species Rhodococcus sp. S3. Next base: position 1,501,010 of record NZ_CM177074.1, read on the forward strand.
CGCCGGCTACGCCGACCGCGTGGTGTTCCTCGGCGACGGACGCATCGTCGACGAGATGCGCGAACCGACGGCCGAACGTGTGCTCGACCGGATGAAGCAGTTCGATCCCGCCTCCGCGGCTCCCGTGGCGGAATAGGAGACACCGCGATGAGTGGGAATCCCATCCGCAGGGTTGCCCTGCGCAACCTCGCCGCACACAAGGTGCGGCTCGCCCTGACCGTGCTCTCCGTGGTGCTCGGCACGGCCTTCATCACCGGTTCGTTCGTCTTCACCGACACGCTCCAGCGCACCTTCGACGGCATCTTCGGCGACGTCGCCCAGGGCGTCGACGTCCGCGTCAGCACCGAGCAGTACGGCACCAGCGGTGTCCCGATCGAGGCCGTGGACCAGGTCGCCGCCCTCCCCGGCGTCGAGCGCACGTCCCCGTCGATCGGGGGCGGCATCATCGTCCTCGACTCCGAGGGCGCCGCGATCCAGACCGGAGGCGCACCCGCCGAGGGCTACGCCTACATCCCGCCCGACCGTCTCGTCGGCGATCCGGAGACCTTCGTGGCCGGTGGACCGCCGGCGGAGAGCGGGCAGATCGCGCTCAACGAGAGCGCGGCCGAACGCGGTGATCTCTCGATCGGCGACAGCACGACCGTGCTCACCATCTCGCAGGGCATGGTGCCGGTGACCGTCAGCGGCATCTACGAACTCGAGACCGACACCGGCGGCTACATCGGTGCGTTGTTCACCGAGGAACAGGCCTCCCAGTTGTTCACCGACGGCCGGCACGTCGGCTTCCTCGACGTCGCGGGCGACGGTTCGCTCTCGCCCGAGCAGCTGCGCGACGAGATCGCGGCGGCGCTGCCCGATCTGAAGGTGCAGACCGGAGCCGAGGTCACCGAGGAGACCAAGTCGCAGGTCGCCGAGGCTCTGAACTTCCTCAACTACTTCCTGCTCGCGTTCGGCGCGATCGCACTGCTCGTCGGCACGTTCATCATCTACAACACCTTCTCGATGATCGTCGCCCAGCGACTGCGCGAACTCGCCCTGCTCCGCGCGATCGGCGCGAGCCGCAAGCAGGTCGGCCGGTCGGTCACCCTCGAGGCCTTCGTCGTCGGCCTGATCGGCAGCATCATCGGTATCGCCGCGGGCGTCGCCCTCGCCTACGGTCTGCGCGCGGCACTGAACGCCGCGGATCTCGGACTGCCGTCCGGGCCGCTGCAGCTGTCCCCGCGCACCGTGATCGTCGCGCTGCTCGTCGGCGTGGTCGTGACGATGGTCAGCGCCTACGCCCCGGCGCGGCGCGCGACCCATGTTCCGCCCGTCGCCGCGATGCGCGAGGAATCCACGGCGACCGTCGAGTCGCTGCGCATCCGCACGATCATCGGTGTGCTCTGCGCGATCGTCGGTGCGGCGCTCGTCGTGGTGGGCGCACAGCAGGTCGGTGGTGGCGCGGCCGCGACCGTCGGTATCGGTGCCTTCCTGCTGATCCTGTCGGTGCTGTTCGCGGCACCGGCGTTGTCCCGACCCGTCGTGAACGCGCTCGGCGCGGTCTTCGCCCGGCCCTTCGGGGCGATCGGCCGTCTCGCGCGCACCAACGCGACCCGCAATCCACGTCGCACCGCCGCGACCGCCTTCGCCCTCACCCTGGGTCTGATGCTCGTCTCCGTCATCGGTGTGTTCGGGTCGTCGGCGAAGGCCAGTGTCGACGCGCTCGTCGACAACGGTGTCGAAGCGGACTTCATGCTCACCGGGCCGCAGATGTTCGGCGTCCCGGCCCCCGCCGCCGAGGCGGTCCGCGGGGTGGACGGCGTCGAGGAGGTCGTGCCCGCCTACGGCGTGCAGGCCAAGATCGACGAGGACTTCGAGTTCGGCACCGGAGCGGGCGGACCCCTCCAGGACGTTCTCGACCTGGACATGGTCGCGGGTGCCTTCGAGGTGACCGGGAACGAGATCCTCGTCTCGCAGACCTCGGCGGACGACCGCGGCTGGGAGGTGGGCTCCACCGTTCCGCTCACCAGCCGCGACGGCGACACCGTCGACACCACCGTCGCCGGCATCTTCACCGACAACCAGCTGATCGGTCCGTGGGTCGTCTCGCAGCAGCTGTTCGAGCAGTTCACGCCGCCGAACAACCGGTCGGCGCTCGTCGTCCTCATGAACACCGTCGACGGTGCCGATCCGGAGACCGTGCGCGCGTCGATCGAGGAGGCGGTCAAGGACTACGTGATCGTGCAGGTCCTCGACCGTGAGCAGTTCAAGGGACAGCAGGCGCAGCAGATCGACATGCTCCTCGCGATCCTCTACGGCCTGCTCGCCCTCGCCGTGGTCATCGCCATCCTCGGCATCGTCAACACCCTGGCACTGTCGGTGGTGGAACGGCGGCGGGAGATCGGCATGCTCCGCGCCGTCGGTATGCAACGCGCCCAGGTGCGTCGCACGATCTACCTGGAGTCGCTGCTCATCGCAGTATTCGGTGCGGTCGTGGGTGTCGTGCTCGGTCTCGCGTTCGGCTGGGCGTTCGTGCGCACCCTCGCTGATCAGGGACTCGACATCATCTCGGTGCCGTGGTCGCAGGTCGTCGGCATGCTCGTCGCGTCCGGCATCATCGGTGTCCTCGCGGCGCTGTGGCCCGGCCAGCGTGCGGCGAAGACGCCGCCGCTCGAAGCGATCAGCGACATGTAGGCAGAAAGTGCAGGTGGACACGAGTTGTCCACAGGCAGTGGAGTTGTCCACAGCAACCGGCCCGCGGAGCATTCCGTGGGCCGGTCGTCGTCGGTGCCCCCTATGCTTCCGCGGCAGGGGGTGGTGGTATGCGGGTGGACGATCTGGCGGGGTGGGATCCGGATGCGCTCGAGCGCATGGCGACCGAACTCGCGGCGTGCGCCGACGCGGTGGACGCCGTGGCCGGCGACGTGGTGCGGTCGGCATCCTTCGGCGACGCCTGGAGCGGTGCGGCCCACGATGGAGCAAGGTCCGTATTCTCCTCGTGCGGGCGGGATCTCGCGGCGCAGGCCGAGGCGTACCGGCAGGTGTCCGCGTGTGCGCGGTTCGTCGTGCCGCGACTGCGGGCACTGCACGCCGAACTGGGCGAGCTGCAGGCCAGGGCCGCTGCACGGGGTTTCCCGCTCGACGGCGACGAACTGCTCGCGGCGTCGCTGCGATCATTGCTCGTCCGTGCCGATGGGCTCGACCGCGAGGCCGCCGCTCGCCTGAGTGCCGAATCCGAGCCGTCGGGAACGGTTCTCGGCGAACAGGATCGCCTCCGCACCGCGATTCCACGGTCGGGATCGACGACGCTGCCGGCCCTGCCCGATCCGGCCACCGGTCCCGTGCAGGTCGCGCAGTGGTGGAACGGTCTCGACGACACGGCACGCACCGCGCTGGTCGCCGAACATCCTCAACGGATCGGTGCCCTCGACGGAATACCCGCCGTGGCTCGCGATCTCGCCAATCGTGCCTTGCTCGACGACGAACGTCGCCGCCTCGAATCCGTGGCGACCCAACTGCGGGCCGAACTCGACGCGATGTTCCTCGGTGGCACCGTGATCGACCCTCTCGGCGTCACCGGACTGTTCACCGACGCCGATGCCGGGCTCGAACAGACAGTGCGGAAGATCGAGGCCCTCGACGCGATCGACGCGACCCTCGCCCACGGCGACCGGCAACTGATCGCCCTCGACCTGTCCGGACGCGAAGCGATGGCGGCGGTGGCCGTCGGGGACGTCGACACCGCCGACCACCTGGCCGTCTTCGTCCCCGGCGCCGGCTCGACCGTGCAGGGCAATCTGCAGGGTTACGACGCGCAGGTCGCGGCGCTGCGCGACTCCGCTCGGCTCCACCTCACCGGCGGCGATCCCTCCGTCGCGGCGGTCACCTGGCTGAATTACCAGGCGCCCCACTGGGGATGGGGTCTCGCGTTCACCGAGCGCAGTCCGGTCTCCGACCTCGCCGCCCGAATCGCCGCGCCTCGCCTGGTCGACTTCCTCGACGGCATCGCGGCCTCGCGCCCCGACGACCCGCGTATCACCACGGTCGGGCATTCGTACGGGGCCGTCGTCTCCGGTTTGGCGCTGAGGGAGACCGGTGCGGTCGACGCCGCGGTGTTCGTCGGGGCTCCCGGGATCGGGACCGGCGACGTGACCGACCTGCGGATCCCGCCCGGCTCCGCCTATCTCGTCGAAGCCGAATGCGACATCGTCGCCGACGTCGGAACCTTCGGGGGCGACCCGAGCTTCCTCGACGGCCTGACGCATCTTCCCGCCGGTCCCGGCACCACCATCGCCGGAGTCCCGCTCGCGGGCATCACCGGCCACAGCTCGTATCTCACCCCCGGAACGTCGAGTTCCCACCACATTGCCGGTGTCGTCGCGGGCACCGCGGAACGGAGTACGCCGTGACCTCTGCGTGGACTTCCCGGCTCGGGGCGAGCGTCGTCGTTCCGGCAGCACTGCTCGCCGCGTGCACCACTACGGTGACCCCGGTCGCGATGCCCGAACCGGTCGCCACGACCAGCGCGGGCGCGGTCGAGTTCTACACCGCTGTGCAGCGCGACGTCCTCACCGCACTGTCCGCCGAGTTCCCCGGCGTGCGCTTCGAACCGAAGTACGCGAGCACCACGGCGGGATGCACGTTGCCCGACGGCACCTCGGGTCTGACGGTGCATCTTCCGATCCACGGGTCGGGACGGCCGGTGCCGGTCGACGAACTCGACCGTGCGGCCAGGGTCTTCGAGGACACCGCCGCGCGGGCGGGCTTCCACGGTCGCCATGTGCTGCCTCCGGATACCGGTTTCGCCGTCCGGATGTTCGCGGCCGACGGCTCGTACATCACCTTCGGCAGTTACGTCGCCGCGACCGTCGGACTCACCGTCGGTTGTTACCGGGAGTAGGCCCGGATGTCGGTTAGGCTCGTCCGAGCGACGGCCGCTCGGGCCGTCGTGATTCGTGCTGGCAGCCGTGGAGGGACGAACAGATGCGCCCGATGCTCGGCATCTCCGTCGACGAGGGTGAAGTGTGCGCGGTCCTCGTCGATGCCGACGTTCCGAGTCTCGGTCCGTTCGACTCCCAGCGGGGCTTCGGCGCACCCGGGGACACACCGGCCGAGGCCGCCGCCGCTGCCGCCTCCGCCATGGCGGAACGTGCCGCCGCGGCGTCACTGACGCTGTCCGCGGCCGCGGTGGTGACCGGTCCCGAGAACGACGAGGACGCCGCACCGGTCACCGAGGCGGTGCGGGCCGTGCTCGGTATCGACGTCGACACGGTCCTGCTCGACGACGCGCGACTGGCCTTCCTCGCCGGCGCACCCGAACTCGCGGAACTGCCGGTCCTGGCTCTGCACACCCGCACCTACGGCGTCGAATCGGCTTCGATGGTCGACGTCCCCTCGCGCACGGTGCTGTCCACGGTCAGCCCCGACGGCGACGAGTTCGGTCCCTACACACAGTCCCTGCCCGAGGCGATGGACGAAGCGGTCGCCCGCGCCGGAACCTCGCCCGACGCCGTGGTCTTCCTCGATCTGCGTCCCGGCGACGCCCGTCCGGCACGGGAACTCGCCACCGTCCTCGGTGTTCCCTTCGTGACTCCGCACGGAGTGCCCTGGCACCGCGCGACCGGTGCCGCACTCGTCGCATCCGCCCGCCGTGCCCCGACGGTCGTCGCCGCGCCCACGAACCGTCGTCGCGGCACCGTCCTGCTGGCCACGCTCGTCGCGCTCGTCGCCCTGCTGGGTGGGGGACTGGCCGTCGCGGTGAGCAGCGGTGTGCAGGCGGAACGCTCCGCGCCCGGTCTGCAGACCGCCGTGGCGCCCCCGCCGTCTCCGGTGCCGTCGCCCGACCGCACACCCGTCGCCGACCCGTGCTCCGAGGCGCGACCGGCATCGTGGCCGGCCCACGCGTCCGATCCGGTCGACCCGGTGCCGACGCCCGAGACACCCACCGAGATCCCCTGCGGCAGCGCGCCTCCCACCGCGCCGTGAGCGACCGGTGATCGGGCGCGCCTCTCAGGCACGCTGTGCCGAAAGGCGCATCCCTCAGGCGCGCAGTGCCCGACCGGCGCGCGTCAGCGCTTCCGCATCGGATGCGACGACGACGTCGGCGAACCGCTCGCGGTAGTCGCCGAGGTCGTCGCCGACCGAACCGACCACCGCGACCACCGGAACGTCGCCGCAGCGCGCGAGGATCGCCGAGACGATCTTGCCCGCCCGCGACTGGCCGTCGAGTCGCCCCTCGCCGACCACCACGAGATCGGCGGAGCGCACGGCGTCGTCGAATCCCACTGCGTCGAGCACGAAGTCGGCTCCCGACCGCAGTTCGGCACCGAACCGTGACCACATCCCACCGGAGAAACCCCCGGCCGCTCCGGTGCCGTCGACCTCCCGCGGGTCGCGGGGGAGCGTCAGTGCCGTCTCCTCGAGGCGGCGAGTGAGCAGCGCGACGGCCGCCGCGTCGGCGCCCTTCTGCGGCCCGAAGATCCGTGCCGCATCGGTGTAGCGGGTCGTCACGTCGGACAGCACGGTCACGCGGGCGTCGCCGAGGCCACCCCGCTCGTCGATCGCGGCGATCGCACCCGCACCACCGTCGGTCGTCGCCGATCCACCGGCCGCGACGACGATGTGCCGTGCTCCGCGCCGGACGGCTGCGGCCATGACCATCCCGGTGCCGTAGGTGTCGGCGGTGACGGCGTCGCGCAGACCGTCGTGCGGAGTGGTGATGCCGCTCGCCGTCGCGAGTTCGACGACCGCCGTGCCGTCCGCCGACATCCCCAGCAGCCCGCGGCACGGTGCCCGCCAGGGGTTCACGGCCTCGACCTCGATCCGGGCGAGACCGAGCGGCCCGACGAGCGCGTCGAGGGTGCCCTCGCCACCGTCCGCGACGGGCATCCGGATCGCGGTGTGTCCGGCGCTCTCCGCCCCGGAAGCGATCGCGTCGGCGACCTCGACGGCGGTGTAGGTGCCCTTGAAGCTGTCGGGGGCGATCAGGATGCGGGTCACCGGAGCACCCAGTCGAAGGCCTCGGCCTCGGAGCGGGCACCCTGCCGGGCACGCGATCGGTTCGGTTCGTCCAGTTCGGCGACGATGTCCTCGCCGAGGCGGACCAGGGAGCCGAAGACCTCCGGATCCAACCACGACGGACGGGTCGCGAACAGCAGGTCCTCGCTCGCGGTGTTGCCGCTCGCGCCCGGTGCGAACGGACATCCGCCCAGGCCGGCGAGTGCGCCGTCGACGACGGTCGCCCCGGCGTCGATCGCGGCGAGGCTGTTGGCGACACCGAGACCCCACGTGTCGTGACCGTGGTAGACGATCCGCCGGTCGGGGGATTCGGCGGCCAGCCTCGCGACCAGCGACGACACCTGGCCGGGCACGGCCTGACCCAGGGTGTCGGCGACGACGATGTCGGCGGCTCCGTCCGTGCGCGGGTCGCACGCGATCTCCACGACCCGGTCGGGGTCGACCGGCCCGTCGAACGGGCACGTGAACGACGTGGCCAGGCACAACTGGATGCTGCCGCCGGCGGCGTGGGCGCGTTCGATCGCCGCCGGCATCGCGGCGATGCTGTCCTCGGTGTTGCGGCCGATGTTGGCGCGATTGTGGGCGTCGGAGACCGAGAAGCAGTACTGGAACCGTCGGGCACCGGCCGCGATCGCCTTCTCGACGTGGCGCGGGGTGGCGACCCAGATCCAGCAGCGGTCGAGTTCCTCCTCGGTCAGCGCCGCCACGAGGTCGAGGGTGTTCGCCATCGGTGGCACGAGGTCGGCGCGTGCCAGGGACCCGATCTCGAGTTCGGGCACGCCCGCTGCGAGCAGCGCCCGGACGATCTCCACCTTGCGTTCGGTGGGGAGCAGTTTGCCGGTCAGTTGCAGTCCGTCGCGCAGCGTCACGTCCCGCAGGATCACGTCCGTGCGTGCTCGGTCACTCGTCGGTCCCGTCACTGTTTGCGCCTCCCCGTCGTGTTCCTGCCGACCCCACCGTCTCGAACCGCACCAGTATGCCCCGGTCACCGTGGGGGCACGATCCGTCGACACACCGATGGACTTTCGCGAGGACTGTGACAGATGACACTATCCTCACCGTTCTGATCGTGAATTGCCGGAAGGTGCGGGGAAATGGCTTCGGTCCTGGGAAAAGTACTGCTCTGGATCGCTCTGCTGGGGGGACTGGCCGGGGCGGTGATCGCCGTGTGGGCGCTGCACGTGAACGGGCTGGTGGCCTCGCTCATCGTCGCGTCGGTGACGGGACTCGTCCTGTTGCGGCTGCGTCCGGAGGCGCGTGACGACTCCGACTCCGACATTGCGCTCACCTGAGCGGTCGACACTGCGCTCACCTGACGGGAAACAGGGCGTTCGGACTGTAGGGTGAGAACCGGCGTCCGGGTCGAGGACGCCTCGCGTGGACGCGCTGCACGAGCGCGGCGTCGACGCCGGAGAGGGGGCCCGCGGCCTCCGCCGGGCGTGGAAGAGGAGCATCGGTCAGTGTCGCTGTGGTCTCGTGCCTTGTCGTCGGACGAACTCGACAGTCGTCGCTGGGTGGATCTGATGCCGTGGATCGACCGCTACGGATCGGCCCGCACCGCCGCCCTCGGGGCGCTCGTGTCGTCGCCCCGCTGGTGGGAGAACGAGTCGCCCGCCGAGACCTGCGAGCACGCCGAGATCCCCGAGCTGTGCGCCGAACTCGCCCACATCTACGTCACCGACCACCCGGAGCTGCGCTTCGCGGACGGTCTGCTGCGTGAGGACGAAGTGCCCGTGGCCGCACTCGATCTCGGTCCGGCCGCCGCGACCCTCGTCGCGCGCCTTCCGCACGCACCCACCACCGCCGAGTTGTTCAGTCGCAGTCCGGCCGATCTGCTCGGGATCCGCGGCGCCGACCGCGACGCGGTGGAGGAGATCGTCTGCGCCGCGCTCGTCGCGACTGTGCTCCGTGAACCGGCCACCCTCGAAGCCGATCCGCGTGCCGCGCGGGTGCCCGCCGCGGCGCTGCTCCTCGACGACCTGGCGGCGCTGGCGCGATGGAGTCGCGTGTGCGGCCGCGACGATGCTCCTCTCCTGCAGGCAGTGATCGACGACGGGGCGCCGGAGGAGATCCAGGACGCCGCGGCCCGGGTGCGGGCACTCACCGCCCGCGACCTGCCGGTGGCGGCGCCGGCCGATCCGATCGCCGAACTCACCGACTACCTGAAGGGCTTGCCCGACGCGGAACGCACGGCCCTGCGCCGCCGCGTCCACGACGGCGTCGACGACCCGGCCGCGCCGTCCACCTTCCCGTTCGGCACGGCGGTCGGCGACCTGCTCGCGGCATTGCGCGTCGACGTGCGGCCGGTGGCGGCCTTCGACCGGATGGTGCGCACCCATCCGGTGCTGGGCCGGACCGTCCCGGGTTTCGACGTGCCCCTGTGGCGGGTGCTGCACCGCCTCGACGATCGTTTCGAGGTCGCGGACGGGTGGATCGCGGTACCGGATCTGCCCGACGCCGAGAAGCAGACGCGCGGACTGCTCTCGGAGTTCGAATCACCGAACGGTGTGGTCGAGCCCGCCGCCGTGAAGGCCGTGTGGTCGCTTCCCGACGACGAGTTCGAGGCGTGGACCCGGTACTGCGGGACGACGACCTTCGAAGGCCGTCTGCTGTCCCCGCCGGACGGACTCGCCGGTCGCGCCGCCCAGGTCCTCGAGGTGCTCGGCGACCCGCTGACCGCCGACACGCTCGTGGCGCGCATGGGGGTCAACGCCGACGTCCACACCCTCGTCTCCGAACTCGCCGACGACGAGCGCTTCACGTCCGACGGTGAACGCTGGGCGCTGGCCGAGTGGGACGTCGACGTGGTCACCGCCATCCGCACGCGCATCGCACGGCTGGTCGATTCCCGCGGCGGAAGTGCCGATCGCGACATGGTGGTCGCCGCACTCGTCGACCGATTCGGCATCTCCGAGGATTCCGCCCGGACGTTCACGGCCGGAGGAGATTTCGAGGTCGTCGACGGCCGTGTCCGGCGTCGTCACCGCGCGCACGTCCCGATCGCCGTGCCCGAGCGCACGCGCCGCCTCTACCGGTTGGGCGAGGCCTGGCGCCTGCGGATCCCCGCGACCCGCGACCATCTGCGGGGAGCCGAGTTCACGGTTCCGTCCGCCGTCGCCGCGATCGCCGGGTGCGCACCGGGTGGGCACGTGGTGCTCCCGTCCCGTCTGGGCGGCCAGACCCTGCGCTGGACGGGACCGGTGCCGCGTCTGTCGTCGATCCGCCGGTTCCTCGAGGACGTCGGGGTGGAGGAGGACAACGAGCTGCTGCTCGAGGTCCGCACCGACGGCCGGTTCGACGTCCTGCCGCTGCGCACGGTCGCCGACAACGCCGAACCGTTGCGCAAGGCGCTCTCGCTCATCGGCCACACCGAACCGGAGACCGTCCCCGAGGAACGGATCGCGTCGGCGCTGGCGTCCGCTCTCGGCCTCGACGGGGAGTCGCGCCCGCGCCGGATCCTCTCGGCCTACCGGGCCCGCAGGGAGACCGAAGTGGTGGCCCTGCTCGAACAAGCCTGGGTCCGCGTCCCGAACTGAGCGGGAAATGGGTCCGTGTCCCGAACCGAGCGGGAAGTGGGTCCGCGTCCCGAACCGACCCGGAAGACGTGATGCATCCGGCCCTCCGACGTAGCACGATTGGGGAATGGCCGACACGTCGAAACCCACCGCTGCAGTCCCCACCGCCCCCGACGCGGTCCTCGAAGCGTTGCGGGGAGCAGTCGCGTCGGTGGAGGCCGCCGTCGTGCGTCTCGAAGGCGACGACGCGGCGCCCGGAACCGTCGACCGCGTGCTCGACCTGGCCGGTGCAGAGCCGGCCGGCGACATCGTCGCGACCCACAATGCTCTGACCAGGGCGGCATCGATCGTCGACCACACGGGCGGTCTGCCCGACCGGGACTGGCAGACGATCGCCGACCTCGGGGAGGTCCTCGCCCGGACGGTGACGCGGCTGCGCGGGCACGTCTCGTCGTCGCTCGACGATCTCGGACTCGACGCGGCGGTGGGTGAGCACGTCGAACTGCTGCAGAAGGTCGCGGTGGAGGAGGCGCTGGGGGAGACGCTGCAGTTGCTCGTGATCGTCGAGGACTGCCTGTTCCTGTGGCATCGCGTGCATCTGGCGCGCACGTCCGACGACGAACTGCGCGACGCGCTGGCCTCTGCCCGTCAGGTCCTGGCCGACCACTTCACGCAGGACGCCGAACTGCTGCGCCGCGCCCGTGCCGCGCTCGCCCGGTTCGCGGAGGGCACCCCGATCGAGGTCGTCCGCCGCCTGTCGTCGGGACGGACGACGAAGGTGCTCGCGGGTCTGCGTCAGGACTTCGACGACTTCCGGTGGGCGTGCCGCGCCGACGAGGCGGGCTGGCTCGACGACGAGGACCCGGTGATCGCCGAGGCCCTGGACTCGATGAGCAGCCCGCTCAAGGCGGTCGGGGGAGTCCTCGGCGACGTGTTCGAACGCGGGCGGGCGCGGGTGACGGAGACGTGGAGTCGCTCCGACGCTTCGGAATCTTCCGCTTCGGGATCTGCCGATTCCGCAACCGCCGGATCCGACGACCGGCAGTAGACGCTTTCGCACCGCTTCGCGGAGAGCGCTCGGTCCTCATACCTAGATCTGCTAGGGTCACCGTTATCCATAGAACTTCTATGTATGAGGACGACATGTTCATCGAGAAGGATCTGGTGGCCGCGTCCGCCACCCCGCTCGTGCTCGGCATCCTCGCCGAGGGCGAGTCGTACGGGTACGCGATCATCAAACGCGTCAACGAGCTGTCGCAGGGCCGGATGCAGTGGACCGACGGGATGCTCTATCCCCTCCTGCACCGTCTCGAGCGGGCGGGGCACGTGTCCGCCGCCTGGCGTGTCGCCGACAACGGCCGCCGTCGCAAGCACTACGCCATCACCGATGCGGGCCGCGAGGTCCTCGCCGAACGGGCGGCGCAGTGGACGGTCGTCGCCGAGGCGCTGCACCAGGTGTGGCAGTCGGCCCAGTTGCCTCCCGCCGTCGCGCCGGGGTGATCGTGATGACACTCGACGCACCTCTCGAGGACCGGATTGCCGGCTGGCGCAGCTACGTCGCCGACCATCGGGTCATCTCGTCCTCGGACATCGACGAGATGGAAGATCATCTGCGGGAACAGATCTCGGATCTCGTGTCGGTCGGACTGTCGGCCGACGAGGCATTCCTCGTCGCGGTCGGCCGGATGGGCGGTCTCGACGAGATCTCCCGCGAGTTCGCCCAGGAACACTCCGACCGGCTGTGGAAACAGCTCGTCCTCTCGGGTGGTGGCCGCGATGAGGAATCCGGAACCCCTCGGCGCCGTAGGGAACTCGCGGTCGTCCTCGCCTGCGCGCTCGGTGCCGGTCTGGCCGTCCGGGCCGGATTCGAATGGCTCCCGGAGACCGCGCTGGTGCGCAACGCCGCCGTGCTCGTGCTGCCCTTCCTCGCACTGTACTTCGCGTGGAAGCGGGAGATGAGCGCGAAGAGCAGTGCGCTCCTTGCTGTTCCGTTCGTCCTCGCGGCGATCGTGCTCAACGCCTTCCCGTTCGAGCCGGGCGGCGCCACCGAAATCATCGCGGCGATCCACGCCCCGGTCGCCCTGTGGTTCGTCGTCGGAGCGGCCTACGTGGCGGGGCAGTGGCGATCCCATCGCCGTCGCATGGACTTCGTGCGTTTCACGGGGGAGTGCGCCGTGTACCTGGCGCTGCTCGCGCTCGGAGGTGGCGTGCTCATGGGGCTGACCGCGGGTGCCTTCAGCGCCCTGGGAATCGATATCGAACCGTTCTTCGAACAGTGGATCGTCCCGTTCGGGCCGGCCGGAGCGATCGTCGTCGCGGCCTGGCTCGTCGAGGCGAAACAGCAGGTCGTGGAGAACATCGCACCCGTTCTCACCCGGGTGTTCACGCCCGTCACGATCCTCATGCTGGTCGCGCTGTTCGTCGCGGTGATCGCGTCCCACAGCGTCCTCGACGTCGACCGGGGCCTGCTGATCCTCATGGACCTGATCCTCGTGCTCGTCCTCGGGCTCCTGCTCTACTCGATCTCCGCCCGCGACCCGCACGCCGCACCGGACGTCTTCGATCTGCTGCAGGTCGTGCTGATCGCCGCGGCGCTCGCCGTCGACCTGCTGATGCTCACCGCGATGGCCACCCGCATCGCCGAGTTCGGTTTCACCGCCAACAAGGTCACCGCCCTCGGTCTGAACCTCGTCCTCCTGGTGAACCTCGTGTGGGCGGCGTGGCTCGGCATCTCGTTCCTGCGGGGCCGCTCGGGTTTCGCGGCGGTCGAGCGGTGGCAGATGCGGTACCTGCCCGTCTACTGCGGGTGGGCGGCACTGGCGGTCGTCGCGATCCCGCCGCTCTTCCGGTTCGTGTGAGCTTCCGCCCGCAAGAGCGGCCGGGACCCGGGACTACGGTAGGACCATGCCCAGGACGGACGCGGTGCCCACGTACACGATGAGGCAACTCGCCGCGTTCGTCGCCGTCGCCGAGTGGGGCACCATCACCGCGGCCGCCGACGCGATGCACATGTCCCACTCGGCGCTCTCGTCCGCGATCACCGATCTGGAGAAGGCTCTCGCGGTCAAGCTCCTCGTCCGGCAACGCGCGCGGGGCGTCAAGCTCACACCGACCGGTCACGTGGTGCTCGAGCGGGCGAAGATGCTGCTGCACCATGCGAGCGAACTCGAGAGCGACGCGCGGTCGGAGGCGGGCGACATCGTCGGTCCGGTGGCGGTGGGGTGTTATCTCTCCCTCGCGCCGACGCTGTTGCCCGCCCTCATCGCCGAGTTCACCCGCGCCCATCCGCGCGCCGACGTCGACTTCCGCGAGGACACCCAGAACCGTCTGCGGATGTTGCTCGACTCGCACGAGCTCGACGTGGCCTTCCTCTACGATCTCGATCTCGATCCGGGACTCGAGACGGTCACCCTCGACGTGCGCGAGCCGATGGTGCTCGTCTCGGCCGATCATCCGCTCGCCGGAGCCTCGCAGGTACGCCTGCGCGATCTCGCCGACGAGCCCATGGTGCTCCTCGACGCCCCGCCGAGTTCGGGGCACGCCCTGCGGGTGTGCGCGGAGGCCGGCTTCACCCCGTCCATCGCATACCGGACGCAGACCTTCGAGACGGCACGATCGTTCGTGGGGCGCGGACTGGGGTGGACCCTGCTCGTGCAGCGACCCGCCGTCGACGTCACCTACGAGGGCCGGAAACTCGTCCTGCTGCCCGTCGTCGACCCGACTCCGGAACCGGTGCCGGTCGTGCTCGCGTGGCGCAAGGACGCCCTTCCGAGCCGTGTTGCCCAAACTTTCACGGACTTCGTCGTCGACGTCGCGAGGACCTCGCAGGCACTCTGACGTGGCCGAACGTCCCTATCCACGGAATTTCCGAGGATATTCACCGACTTTGTGCGCTTTGCAAACGATGTGACCGCTCTCATGATTGGTCCCACTGCGTCCGAACGCTCGTTAATCGGATGCCTCGGATCGACCGCCGGAGAGGGCACTGAACATGACAGTCCTTGACTCGACGCCGCAGACGTCGGCAAGAGCCGCACGCAAAGCGGCGCTCGGCAGCTTCGTCGGTACCGCCATCGAGTGGTACGACTTCTTCATCTACGGCACCGCCGCGGCACTCGTGCTCGGCCCGCAGTTCTTCCCCGGCTCGTCCGAGGTCGCCGGAACTCTGGCCGCCTTCGCCACGCTCGCCGTCGGCTTCATCGCGCGCCCCATCGGCGGCGTCGTGATGGGCCACTTCGGCGACCGCATCGGCCGCAAGTCCATGCTCGTCGTCTCGCTGCTGCTGATGGGCTTCGCGACCGTGGCGATCGGCGTGCTCCCGAACTACGCGGCCATCGGCGTCGCGGCACCGATCCTGCTCGTCGCCCTGCGATTCATCCAGGGTCTCGGCGTCGGCGGTGAGTGGGGCGGAGCGGTGCTCGTCGCCACCGAGAACGCCCCGGCCGGCAAGCGCGGCCTCTACGGCGCGGCACCGCAGATCGGTGTGCCGGCCGGTGTGCTGCTCGCGAACCTCGTCTACCTGCCGCTGACCGCCTTCCTCAGCGAGGAGACCTTCAACGCGTGGGGCTGGCGCATCCCGTTCCTCGCCTCGGCGGTGCTCGTCTTCGTCGCCATGTGGATCCGCCTGGGTCTCGAGGAGAGCGAGGAGTTCAAGGCCGCCAAGGACGCCCCCGCGGCCGAGGAGAAGCTGCCGATCCTCGAGGTGCTCACCCAGCACTGGAAGACCGTGCTGCTCGCCGGTGGCACCTTCATCGCCACCAACGGCATCGCCTACGCCTACATGGTCTACGTCCTCAAGTACGGCGAGGCCACGCTCGGGTTCAGCAAGACCACGATGCTCGCGCTGCTCATCGCCTCGTGCCCGTTCTGGATGGCCGGCATGGCCTTCGCGGCCTGGCGCTCGGATCTCGTCGGACGCCGCACCGTCTACATCCGGTCCTCGGCCGGCCTGGTCGTCGCCGCCGCCCTGTTCTTCCCCCTGATGGACACGGCGCTCCTGCCGGTCATGCTCCTCGCGATGGTCGGCCTCGGCTTCACCCTCGGCTGCTGCGCCGGTCCGCAGTCGGCACTGTTCGCCGAACTGTTCCCCGCCAAGATCCGCTACAGCGGTGCGTCGCTCGGCTACCAGGTCGGCGCGATCCTCGGCGGCGGTCTCGCACCGATGGTGGCGACCTCCCTGTTCGCCGCGACGGGCACCTCGATGTCCATCACCGGTTACTTCGTGCTGATCGCGCTGATCAGCCTCATGAGCATCCTGCTGCTGCGCGTGCCGTCCGCCGGGCACGCGAACACCACCGACTCCCGCCGTTCTCCCGAGGAAGGTGCCTGATCATGTCGACCTACTACCAGCCGCCCAAGTACCCCGCCTCGAAGTTCGAGTCGATGACTCCCGCCGACGAGACGCTGCCCGTCGTCGTGGTCGGTGCCGGCCCGGTCGGCATGGCCGTCGCCCTCGGGCTGGCCCAGCGCGGTGTGCCCGTCACCATCCTCGAGGCCGCCGATCAGGTGTCCTTCGGCTCGCGTGCCATCTGCATCTCGCGCCACAGCCTCGAGGCCGCCGCCCGCCTCGGCTTCGGCGACGAACTCGAGAAGATCGTGCTGCCGTGGGTCGGCGGTCGCAGCTTCTACCGCGACCAGCAGGTCCTGCACTTCCAGATGCCGCAGCGTGACTTCGACGTCCGCCCGCCCATGATCAACGTCTCCCAGTCGGAGTTCGAGCAGATCATGGTCGACACCATCGAGCAGAACCCCCTCGTCACCCTGCACTGGCAGGCGCCGATCGCCGGGATCCTGCGCGGCGAGGACGAGGTCACCCTCGAGGTCGACACCGCCGCCGGCAAGCGGCACCTGCGCGCACGCTGGGTCGTCGCCGCCGACGGTGGCCGCAGCCGCATGCGCGAACTCGCGGGCCTGCGTCTGCAGGGCACCAGCTACGAGGGCCGCTACGTCATCGCCGACATCCACTGGGAGTCCGATCTCCCCGCGGAGCGCATGGTCTGGTTCGACCCGCCGAGCAACCCCGGCTCGACGATCATCATGCACAAGCAGCCCGGCAACATCTGGCGCATCGACTACCAGCTCGACCCGTCCGAGGACGCCGAGATCGAGACGCAGGAGGAGGCGATCCGCGCCCGCATCGCCAAGCACCTCGACTGGCTGCAGAACGACCTGCCGTGGACCCTCGAGTGGAAGGGCTTCTACAGCGCCCGCGCACTCGCCCTCGACGAGTTCACCCACGACCGTCTCCTCTTCGCCGGTGACGCGGCCCATCTCGTGCCGATCTTCGGTGTGCGCGGGCTCAACTCGGGCATGGAGGACGCCGAGACCCTCGCGTGGCAGCTCGCCGCGGTCGTGAACGGCAACGCCGAACCCGCCCTGCTGACGGCGTACTCGTTCGAACGCCACAACGCGTGGGAGCAGAACGTCGCCAACGCCGGCAAGTCCACGCTCATCATGAGCCCCGGCAGCCACGGCTACCGCACCACGCGTGACGCGATCCTCGCGCTCGCCGTGGGACGCCCCGAGTTCGGGCACCTGATCAACCCGCGTCAGTCCAGCGCCACGCACGCCCGACTGTCGCCGCTGACCTGGTCGGTCGCCCCCGGCACCGAAGGTGTGCTCCCGGGCGATCCCGTCGAGGACCGCCGGATCCGCATCGGGGGGGAGGAGACCTCGCTGAACAACGCTCGCGGCACCGGATTCGCCGTGCTCGGCGTGGGCCTCGACGAGGCAGGCAGCGCCGCACTCGCCGCCGCCGCGACCGAACTGGCGCACGCGCTCGCACCCGAGGGCGTGCGAGCTCTCGCCGTCGGCAGTGCTGCCGTGGACGGCGTGACTCTTCTCGAGGCGCCCGATCTCGCCGACGCGCTGGGTGCGACGCCCGGTGAAGCCTTCGTAATCCGTCCCGACGGTCTGCTGCTGTGCCGCGTGCCGGTCGCGGACCTGCGCGGGGTCGCCGACTCCCTGCGGTCCGGTTCCGCCCCGGCCGGAGCGCAGCTGCCGGCCAGGCCGGCCGAGCAGGCCACGGCGGACGAACAGCGTCGTGAGAACGTGTGGCTCGGCCTGTCCACAGCCCTGGACCAGGCCGCGGAGAACGACCGTGAGGGTTTCCTGACGCGACTCGCTCTGGTGCTCGGCTCGCAGGTGGACCGCCGGCAGTTCGAGGAGGCCATTGCGGCCGCTGCCGACACCTCGCCGCTGCGCGTGGAGGAACTCGCGCCGCAGGCCTGACCGATCGTTCGCCCCGGCGGCCACTGGCCGCCGGGGCGAACGGCTCTCACGGATCGGTCGGGGAGACCAGCCCGGTGCGGAAGGCGAGTGCGACGAGATTGGCCCGGTCCCGTGCCCGGAGTTTCGCGAGGATCCGGGTGACGTGGGTCCGTACCGTCGCAGGACTGATGAACAACTTGCGCCCGATCTCGTCGTTCGACAGACCCGAGCCGATCTCCGCGAGGATCTCGCGTTCACGCTCGGTGAGCACGTCCAGTGCCCGCGTGTCCCGTACCCGGGGACTGCGCGCAGCCGCCTGCATGACCCGGCGGGTGACCGTCGGGGAGAGCATCGCGTCGCCGTCCGCGACGGTGCGGACCGCGGCGCGGAGTTCCTCGGGGGCGGAGTTCTTCACGAGGAATCCGACGGCGCCCGCGCCGATCGCGTCGAGAATGTTGTCCTCGCTGTCGAAGGTGGTCAGCACGACCACTCGTGTCCCGGCCGACGAGGCGGCACCGACGATCCGCCGCGTGGCGGTGATCCCGTCGGCCCCCGGCATCCGGATGTCCATGAGCACCACATCCGGTGCCGTACGCGCGACCACCCGCACCGCGTCGTCCCCGTCGGCAGCCTCGCCCACCACCTCGATATCGGCGGCGCGATCGAGCAGCGCACGCAGCCCTTCCCGGACGAGGGCCTGATCGTCGACGATCACCACCCTGATCACGACCGGCCCCCCGCCGGGATCCGCGCGGCCACGAGAAAACCCCCGCGGTCGGCCCGTCCGGTCTCGATCGTCCCGCCGAGCAGGCCGACGCGTTCCCGCATACCGGCGAGTCCCCAGCCGGTCGAGCCGTCCTCGCCCGGTCCGCGACCGTCGTCCTCCACGCTCACGGTGAGGACGTCGTCCCGAAGAGACAGCCCCACAACAGCCTTCGTGGCATCGGCATGTCTGAGGACGTTGCTCAGCGCTTCCTGCACCACACGATAGGCGGTCGCGGCGACGACCGAGGGAAGGTCGTCGGCCGGGTGGTCGCGTTCGAGGCGCACATCGACCCCCGCAGCGGCCACCGTGTCGAGAAGGTGGGGAAGTTGTGCGAGCGAAGGCGTCGGGGCGCGACGGGAATCGTCGGGGGAGCGGAGAGCTTCGACCGTGGCGTGGAGTTCGTCCACGGCACGCGAACAACAGGTGCGTACCGCGACCAGCGACCGCCGGGCCAGAAGCGGATCGTCCTCCATCGCCTCCGCCGCGACACCGGCGTGCAGCGAGATCACCGAGACCGTGTGTGCCAGCAGGTCGTGCAGGTCGCGGGCGATCTCCACCCGCTCCCGCTCGACCCGCCGCGCGGTCTCGTGCTCGCGTTCGAGTCGTGCCGCGTGTTCCCGCCGCACCATCTCCGCGCGGAGGGCCCGTCGCGCGCGGACACCGTCGCCCAGTGCGATCACCGCGACCATCAGACCGGCCTGTCCCCCCACCTCGAAGCCGAGGAGATAGGCGGGGTCGTCGCCCTGCGCCCACCGCACACTCGTCGACAGCACGATCAGCGTGACGGCGACCGCCACGGCCCAGCGCACGTGTTCCCGTTCCGCGGCGGAGTACAACGCCACCGCGAGCGGAACGGCCAGACCGATGGGTGGCAGCGACAGGCTGTAATACCCGACGAGCACGACGGCGGTGAAGAGCAGCACCGCGACCGGATGCCTCCGGCGGAACAGGATCGCACCGGCGACGAGTGCGGCGAGGCCGTAGGCGAGCGGCACCGGTGCGGTGGGATCGCCTCCGAGATCGGCGACGATCGCACCGACGAGGACGACGAAGACCGCTGCCGCGAGGAGCGCGTCGACCACCGCTGCGCGTGCGCAGACCTCACGTCGGCGACGTTACCGCTCGGCAGTGGGACGGGCGATCCGAACGCCGCCTCCGGTGGCCGGCTTTCCGATGCCGGCGGGTGCAGCGGAGGTGAGCACCCGGTACAGGCCGCCGAACGCGAGCGCGGCGGTGACCCCGCTCATCGCGAGCCGGACCAGGTGTCCGGTTTCGAACTCGACCGCCACCCGGCGCAGTGTCTCCGCGGAATGCACCGCGATTCCCTCGTCGAACATGATCGTGTTGCGGGGCCAGAAGTAGAGGGCGGAGAAGGCGAATTCCCCCAGCAGCAGGACGGTCACGCTCGCCGTGATCCATCTGCGTGCCACCCGGTCGCGGCGGACGGCGACGAGGGCGGCCAGACCGAGGCCGACGGTGAGCGCCCCCATGGGTGGGAAGAAATCGGCCGGGCCGGTCTGCGAGAAGAACCGGACCGCCTGATCGAGAGATCCCGGCGGGTCGTGGAAGACGTTGGGATACAGGATGATCGTCTCGGCGAGAATGCCCCCGAATGCGATGAGCGCGACGCAGGAATAGGCCGCGCTCAGCGCGATACGGGGGTTCACCGCGGGAAGTGTGGTCATGGGATCGACGCTAGGAGCCGAGCGGGTCGCGGTCGTCCACCCGAGATCGTGATCGGTGTACGACTTCCGACGTATCCGCTCTACCGGAGGGCATCGAGCGCGTCGTCGATGGGGACGTCCCCGTTGTTGAACTCGATCGTGCGACCTGACGTTCCCGGGCGCTCGAGCACGGCCGCGATGACGGCGGCGACATCGGCGCGCGAGACCTGGCTCCCCTTGCTCGCCCCGTATCCCTCGATCTCGATCCGGCCGGTGGGCGGGTCGAGGGTCAGCGCGCTGGGGCCGAGGATCGTCCACTCGAGATCGGTCCCGCGCAGATGGGTGTCCGCGGCCGCCTTCGCTTCGGCGTAGGCATGGAAGGGGTTGTCCTCGGGGACTCCGTGATCGGGACGGGATCCGAAATACGACACCATCACGTACCGGCGTACACCGGCCTCCTGCGCTGCGGTCATCGACGCTATCGCCGCATCGCGGTCGACCGCGTAGGTGCGAGCCGGATCCCCTCCACCCGCTCCTGCCGACCAGACGACCGCGTCGTGGCCGCGCACCAGATCGGTGATCTCGGCGATGCCGAGTTTCTCGACATCGGCCACCACGGGTGTGGCGCCGGCTGCGCGTATGTCGTCGGCGTGGTCGGGATTGCGGATGAACGCACTGGTCTCGTGACCGGCGTCGGCCAGCAACCGCTCGAGATGCAAGGCGACCTTGCCGTGTCCTCCGAAGAGTGCGATTCGTGCCATGGGCCCTCCTGACGATGATGTGCGGTACCCCTGCAGCATGCCCCGAACGACCGGCGGTGAACCGTGCGCCGCGAGGGGCGCGACCCGCATACGGCGAATGCCGCCCCCGATCGGCGTGATCGGGAGCGGCATTCGGTGCGGAGGAGACGACCTCAGCGGTTGCGGTCGGAGCTGTAGCCCCACAGCCAGTCGGTGTACTTGTAGCTCGAGGTGTCGCGGATGCGGAACAGTTCGTTGCGGGCCTCACGGCCGGCACCGTCGAGATGCCACAGATCGCCCCACATCCGGCCGGTGGTGAGGATCCGGTTGCAGCGCGGTGCCCGTTCGGCGTTGACGTCCTTCAGGATCTTCGGCCAGTTCGCGCTGTCGCCCTGCAGGTCCTCGGCAGCGTAGTCGGCGAAGCACTTCGCATCCTCGAGCGCCATGACGGCACCGGAGGCGAGGTACTGCAGCGGCGGGTGCGCGGCGTCGCCGAGCAGGATCATCCGGCCGTCGACCCAGTTGTCGATCGGGTTGCGGTCGAACATCGGCCACCAGCGATCGGTCCACAGGTACTTCAGTGCGGTCTGCACGCTCTCGTGGCAGTGGTCGTAGGCGTGCGCGAGTTCCTCGGGACTGCCCCACTTCTCCTCACCGCGGAGGAATGCGGGGGACTGGAAGACCGCCACCTGGTTGAGCATCTCGCCCTGGCGCAGCGGATACTGGATGAAGTGGCAACGCGGGCCGATGTAGCCCACGACGTCCTCGATCTCTTCCTCGAGCGGAACCTCGTTCATCGGGAAGGTGCCGCGGAAGGCGACGTAACCCGAGCCGACGGGCTGGTCGTCGGACAGCTTCGGACGCAGGCGCGAGTGCAGGCCGTCCATGCCGAGTGCGACGTCGCCGACGTGCTCCTCACCGTTCTCCAGGATCACCCGCACGGTGTCGCCCTCGGTGACCACGTCGGTCACCGTGGAGTTCGTCCGCAGATCCGCTCCGGCCTTGCGGGCCGCCTCGACGAGCACCGAGTGCAGATCCGAGCGGTGCACGACGAAGTACACACCGCCGTAGTGCTGCTGGTAGTCGCGTCCGAGATCGACCTTCGTGAGGATCTCCGCGGTCACGGCGTCACGGAAGACGAGGTTCTTGGGCAGCACGCCCTTCGCGATGACCTCGTCGTAGACACCGAGCGACTGCAGGATGCGCGAGCCGTGCGGGCCGATCTGGAGTCCTGCGCCCACCTCACCGAACTCGGGGGCACGCTCGAACAGCGTGACCTGGGCGCCCTTCTGCGCGAGAGCGAGGGCATTGGCGACACCGCCGATGCCGCCACCGGCAATGAGAACTCGAGCGTCCTTCAGATCGGACATGACACTCCTTCGGATCGTGTGAAGCAGAGGGGAACGGGGCGCGGTCAGCGCGTATCGATCGCGGCGCGATCGACCGCGGTGTGATCAGTGAGCGGAGACCGGGCGGAGCGATTCGTGGCGTGCGGGGAACTTCTTCCAGATCACCGTCAGCAGCAGCGACGAGATCAGGGCGCTGACACCGAAGAGGACGAAGTTCGAGTGGGCACCGAGGCCGGCGGCGAGCAGCCAGCCACCGATCTGCGGGGCCGCGACGGCACCGATGCGTCCGACGCCGAGGGCCCAGCCGAGGGCGGTACCGCGCAGGTGGTCGGGATAGTAGGACGCGACCGCGGCGATGATCAGTGCCTGCGTGCCGTGGGTGCCCACACCTGCGAGGACGAAGATCAGGTAGACCGCGGCGACCGGCGGGTCGAGCAGCAGGGTCAGCAGGGCGACGCCGGCGATGAGCGCGGCGATGATGCTGGTGGGGACCGAACCCCAGCGGACGCCGCCCCAGGCGGTGATGAACGAACCGGCGACGGCGCCGAGGTTCAGGGCCAGGGAGAACGTGAGGGCGTTGCCGAGATCGGTGCCCTCGCCCTGCATGAGCTTGGGCAGCCAGGTGCCGAGGCCGTACCAGGCGAGCAGGGTCACGACGGTGACGGCCGCGAACATGATGCTGATGGTGCGGAAACGCGAGCCGAGCAGTTCCTTGAAACCACCCGCGGAGTTGTCCGGATGGGCGTTCGAGACGGCGTGCTTCGGCAGCACCTTGATCGCCAGCGGGACGAGGACGAGCAGGGGGATCAGCGCGAAAGCGAACATCGGGCGCCAGCCCCAGTTGGGGATGACCGGGATGCCGATGAGGGCGGCGATCGAGCCGCCGATCGGGACGCCCGACATCATCATCGTCGCGACCGCGGCGCGCCACTTGTCCGGCACCAGTTCGGCGGCAAGAGCGTTCGACGTCGGTACGAGTCCGCCGAGTCCGATACCGGCGACGAGGCGCAGGAGACCGAAGATCACGGGCCCGGGTGCCACCGCGCACAGGGCGGTGAAGACGGAGAGGACGACGACGCAGCCGATGACGGCGTTCTTGCGTCCGATCGCGTCGGAGAGCCGGCCGGCGAGGACCGCGCCGATCATCATGCCCACGAACGCCAGGCTTCCGAGGGTACCGGCGGTGGAGGCGCTGATGCCCCACTCGCCCTGGAGGCTCGATATGACGTTGCCGTAGACGATGAGGTCGTAGCCGTCGAACACGACGAACAGCCAGCAGACGATCACCGCCATGACGTGAGCACGGGGGAGTGTGATGTTGCCTCCGGCCCGCGTCGGTGAAGCCTCGTTCTCCAGATGCATTCTTCAACGGTGGGCGCGCGCCGCCCGGCGATGCAATAAAGTTCTGCTATGCAGAATAAGCCGATGGGCACGATCCGCAAGCCGACCTACATGCTCGAGTCGGTCGACAACGCGTTGCGGCTGCTGCAGTTGCTCCGCGATGCGGGTGCGATCCGGCTCAAGGACGCGGCCGCGGAACTCGGCACGGCGCCGTCCACCGCGCACCGTCTGCTGGCGATGCTCGTCTATCGCGGCTTCGCCGTGCAGGACGAGAAACGGATGTACCACCCGGGGCCGGCGCTCGGCGTCGGCCCGGCCAGTCAGGGGTGGACGCGGGACTTCACCGACCTCTGTCGCCCGCACATGGAAGCTCTCGCCACGCTCGCCGACGAGACCGTCAACCTCGTGATCCGGGTGGGCTCGCAGGCGCGTTTCCTGTGGACGGCGGAGGCGGCATCGATCCTGCGTGTGGGCGATCGCCGAGGTCAGGTGCTCCCCGCCGAGCTCACCGCGGGCGGACGGATCCTGCTCGCCGAGCTTCCCCGTGCGGTGCTCGAACAGCTCTATCTGCGACCCGCGGACGAGCCCCACATCAGTCAGGGGCCGAGCCCCGCCTACGCGACCGACCGCCGGATGGCCATCGGGGAGTTCGAGGAGTTCGCGCACGAACTCGAGGCGGCACGCAAGCTGGGTTTCGCGGTCAACGTCGAGCAGACGGAGGAGGGTGTCGCGGCGATCGGGGTGGCGATCCGCAACGGCCGGGGCACTGCGATCGGTGCCCTGACGGTAGCCGTGCCGGTCACCCGCTACCGGCAGCATCTGCGCGGAAGGCTGGTCGCGCAGATGCAGGCGGCGGTGCGGGGCATCGAGGTCGACGTCGCCGATATCGCCGGTCCGGACGTCCCGAATTCCACTGTGCAGAAATAGATGGATTCCCCGGTTCCGGCGCCCCTAGTTTGGAGACAACGCCGGACAAGGAGATTTCATGACTGCCACCGAGCCTGTCGATCCCGAGCTCCAGAAGCTGTACGACGACTTCGAGACCGAACACCTCAACCCGTTGTGGACCCAGATCGGCGACCTGATGCCGATGGTCCCGACGTCCAAGGCCGTCCCCTTCGTCTGGAAGTGGTCGACGCTGTACCCGCTGGCCCAGCGCGCCGGAGATCTCGTGCCGGTCGGCCGCGGCGGTGAGCGTCGCGCCATCGCGCTCGCGAACCCGGGTCTCGGTGGCGTCCCGTACGTCACCCCCACGCTGTGGGCGGCGATCCAGTACCTCGGCCCGAAGGAAACCGCTCCCGAGCACCGGCACTCCCAGAACGCCTTCCGCTTCGTCGTCGAGGGTGAGGGCGTGTGGACCGTGGTCAACGGAGACCCGGTTGCCATGCGCCGCGGCGACTTCCTGCTCACCCCGGGCTGGAACTTCCACGGTCACCACAACGAGACCGATCGGCCGATGGCGTGGATCGACGGCCTCGACATCCCGTTCGTGCACTACACCGACACCGGGTTCTTCGAGTTCGGCTCCGACGGTGTCACCGACGAGGGCACCCCGGACATCTCCCGGTCCGAGCGACTGTGGGTCCACCCCGGTCTGCGCCCGCTCGTGGGTCTCGACCGCAAGACCAGCTCGCCGATCGCGTGCTACCGCTGGGAGCACACCGACCGCGCGCTGAACGAGCAGCTCGCCCTCGAGGACGAGGGTTACGCCGCCACCCCGGAACCCGGCCACGCCGCAGTCCGCTACACCAACCCCACCACCGGCGGCGACGTCATGCCGACGATCCGCGCCGAGTTCCACCGACTGCGCGCCGGCGCGCACACCCGCGCCCGCCGCGACGTCGGATCCGTGGTCTTCCAGGTCTTCGACGGTGAGGGCCGCTTCCATCTCGCAGACAAGAGTCACGACGTCACCAAGGGCGACATGATCGTCGTCCCGTCCTGGGTCGAGTGGTCGCTCGAGACCGACAAGGGTGTCGATCTCTTCGCCTTCTCCGACGCGCCGATCGTCGAACGTCTGCACTTCAACCGCACCATCATCTCCGAAGGAGCCTGAACCCCATGCGTCTCGCCACCCTCCGCCTCGACGGCGGCACCGCCGCCGTCCGCGTCGACAGCGACTCCAGCGCCACCGTCATCGACGGCTACGCCGACCTGTCCGCACTGCTCGCCGATCAGAACTGGAAGTCGGTCGCCGAGCAGGCATCCGGAAAGACCGTCGACCTCGGCTCCGCCGACTACGCCCCGGTCGTCCCCGCCCCGGGCAAGATCGTGTGCGTCGGCCTGAACTACGCGACCCACATCAAGGAGATGGGCCGCGACCTGCCGGAGTACCCGACCCTGTTCTCGAAGTTCAAGGAAGCCCTCACCGGCCCCTACGACGACGTGGTCGTTCCCGCCTACGCAGGTTCGCAGCTCGACTGGGAAGCCGAGCTCGCCGTGGTCATCGGCAAGCAGGCCTACCAGGTCTCCGAGGCCGACGCCGCCGAGTACATCGCCGGCTACTCCGTGATCAACGACTACACGATGCGCGACTACCAGTACCGCACGCTGCAGTGGGATCAGGGCAAGACCTTCGAGAAGACCAGCGGTTTCGGTCCCTTCCTCGACACCGACTACCAGCTCGGCACCGCCATCGAGACCCGCCTCGAGGGTGAGGTCATGCAGTCGTCGAACACCAACGACCTGGTCTTCACCCCGGCCAAGCTCGTCGACTACATCTCGCACATCGTGACCCTGCAGCCCGGCGACGTCATCATCACCGGCACCACCGGCGGTGTCGGCCACGCCCGCAAGCCCGCGCGGTACATCGGCAACGGCGAGGTCTGCGAGGTCACCATCGAGGGCCTCGGCACCGTCCGGAACAAGACGATCATCAAGTAGGAGAAGCCGACCGTGGGATTCAACGATCTCGACCTGTCCGAGCGACTCCTCATCGCCCGCCGGGGCACGGCGTACCTGTCGCAGCGCCTGGCCGAGCTGACCGACGACGAACTCGACGGTCCCACCCTGCTCGAGGGGTGGACGCGCCGGCATCTCGTCGCGCACATCGGCTACAACGCGGCAGCGCTGTGCCGGCTCATGGACTGGGCGGCGACCGGTGTCGAGACACCGATGTACTCCTCCACCGAGCAGCGGGCACAGGAGATCGCCGAGGGCGCGACCCTGAATCCCGCCGCTCTGCGGAACCTGTTCTCGCACACCGTCGCCCGTCTCGACGAGAAGTGGCGGCACCTGCCGGAGACCGCGTGGCAGGCGCAGGTGCGCACCGCACAGGGCCGGCTCGTGCCGGCCGAGGAGACCGCCTGGATGCGCACGCGCGAAGTGTGGATCCACGCCGTCGATCTCGACAACGGTGGACGCTTCGGCGACTTCCCGCCCGTCGTCCTCGACTCGCTGCTCGACGACATCGTCGGAATGTGGCGCAAGAAGGACCTCGGTGCGGGCATCGCGCTCGAGGTCGAGGGACGCGACGCGGTCCGGGTGAACGGCGACGCCGAGACCACCCACACCGTCCGAGGCGATCTCGCCGGTGTCGTCCGCTGGGCGGCCGGTCGCGGAGCCGTCGGCGTCGCCGGCGGAGAACTCACGCCGCCGCGGTGGCTCTGAGGTTCCTGCACGTACGAACGGGCGAAGGCCCTTCCGTCCCCTGGAGGATGGAAGGGCCTTCGCCCGTTCATCGGACGGACCGATCAGCGCGGATCGCGCTCGCAACCGATCCCGTCGTTGTCGCGGTCGAGACGCGGAGCGTATCCGGGGTCGTTGCGGTGGACCGGAGCAGCGCCCGCGTTCCATGCCTCGGTGCAGTTCTTGAACCCGCCGCTCGGTGCGGACGGAGCCGGACGGGGAGCCGGGGGAGCCGGTGCGACCTGCGGAGCCGCCTGAGGTGCAGGCGCGGCCGGGGGAGCCGGAACAGGCGCCGGCGGCGGAGCGAACGGATTGAACGATCCGCTCGGAACGAGATCGGCGATGCCCTTCGGGAGCAGGTCCACGAGAGGGAAGGCGCTGGCGGTCGAGGGTGCGGCGACCGTCAGAGCCACACACCCCAGCGTCGCAGCGACGATGCGGCGGAACTTC
The DNA here is from genome assembly GCF_058211795.1 of Rhodococcus sp. S3. Lineage (NCBI taxonomy): Bacteria > Bacillati > Actinomycetota > Actinomycetes > Mycobacteriales > Nocardiaceae > Rhodococcus > Rhodococcus sp. S3. Next base: position 1,528,667 of record NZ_CM177074.1, read on the forward strand.
ATGCGCGAGGCCTTTCTGTACTTCGTCCGGATCCGATTTGCCGGATCCGAACGAAATGTCGGCCTGGATGTCGCGGATGTTACGTCGCCAGGTCGCAGACGACGATCGGCCCGCTCGCGACCGGATGTCGCGAACGGGCCGATGTACTCCGGGCCTGCCGGGGGACGGCCCGGATGCCTGTCGTACGCCGGGATCAGCCGGCGTCGGTCCATCTGCCGGCTCAGCCGGCGGTCATCATCTGCCGGCTCAGCCGGCGGTGGTCTCCTCGAACGGCACGACCACCTTCGGGTCGACCCGCATGACGGTGTACCCCGCCACCGCTCCGGCGCCGAAGCCGGGAGCGAAGATGCGCACCGGTTCGGTGATGACCCCCTCGCGGACGGCGTCGTGGATCGCGAGCGGGATGCTCGCCGACGACGTGTTGCCGACCTTCTCGATGTTGAAGTACAACCGGTCGGCCGAGAGTCCGGCGTTCGCGGCCAGCTCGATGACCATCGTCTTGTTCGCCTGGTGGGGAACGATGAGATCGATGTCGTCGAGCAGCGAACGCTCGGCGTCGTCGGGGGACGGAATGGCCTTGATCTCGTCGAGCATCTGCGTCAGATAGCGACCGGCGAGCGTCTTCACCTCGGGTCCGTAGACCGTGATGAAGTTGTCGAAGTCCGGATTCGGCCAGATGATCGAGTTGACCTCGCTCGTCGGGCCGCTCGCGTAGCTGTTGAAGAACTCGAGGTCGGGTGCCTCGCCCTCGGTGGCCGGCGAGATGACCATCGCCGCGGCGCCGTCACCGAAGATCATCCGGGACGGCCGGACGGTGCCGATCTTGTCCGAGAACTTCTCGACGCACACCACGAGGACGGGGCGCTTGACCTGCTGCAGGATCCGGGTCGCCTCGGCCAGGCCGTAGGGCATTCCCGCGCACGCCGCGATCAGGTCGAACGAGGTATGGGTCTGCCCGATGCCCAGTTCGCCCGAGATCCATGTGGCCAGCGACGGGATCAGCCGGCCGCTCGTGCACGTGCAGGTGATGACCGCGCCGATGTCCTGCGGGCCGACACCGGCGTGGGCGACCGCCTGCTTCGCCGCCGTCAGGGCCAGGTCCTCGAAGGTTCCCGAGGTGTACCGGCGCTGCTCGATCCCGGTCTTGGCCGTGATCTCGTCGGCCGACATGGGCGACCAGTTGTAGGCGGTGTTGCGGATCAGGTCCTCGTTGGTGCACACCTGGTCGCCGTGCGCGACCGCGATCGCGTCGATGCGCGGTGCGATCGCGAACTCCGAGCGCACGTCGACGGCCGGGTAGGGCGCAGACGGGGCCACCGGTTCGTGCCGGGTGTACGAGGTGGCCTTGCGGATCTTGCCCGACATGACGCGGTTGATGAACCGCTGGACCTCGCGATTGCGCGGATGGGACGCCACGACGTAGTCGTCGTCCTTCAGGTCCGCGACCCGGACGAGTTCGGTTTCGCTTCCGTCCCAGGGCTGCTGGTTGTGCAGAACCATCGACCAGCGGCTCAGGGCCTCGAGTTCGGCGACGTCCTCGTGGCAGTCGAGGATCTCGTCGTATCCGAAGACGGGGTGGTTCGGATCGTAGTGGTGAACGCGCAGGGTGATGTTCTCCGGATCGGAGAGCAGTTGCGGCACGGTCGGTTTGACCGTGGGAAGGTCGCCGGCGAAGTGACGGCGCGAACCGAAGACCGCGAAGAGCCGATCGAAGATGCGGTCCTCGGCGGCACTGTCCCATGCGCGGGGGAGAGCGCGGTAGGCCTCCTCGACCGCATCCAACCGCTCTTCGGCCTCGGGCCAGGGAGTCAGGCGAGGCATGTAGACGTCGTCGCGGTTGCGGGGAACGTCGCCCCAGCGGATGACGCGCCGCTCGAACATCATCAGCGGGAATCGGTCGGCCCAGAAGACGTTCAGAGCCATGTCCCGCATGATCTCGAACTTCGAACCGTAGTTACCCAGTTCGTGTCGGGCGAGGATCTCCGAGACTGTGGGCGCCTTGGTGTCGAAGTCGCGGCGGATGACGGCGTCGAGGTGGTCGACGCTGCTCAGTGTGGAGAAGTCGAGTTCGGGAATAAAATTGGAGGGGAAGACGATTCGGCCGTGCCGATTGAGCTCGAAGGGCTGCATGTGCGAGAAGGACCGTTCGATTCGAAGTTGTGGTGGGAAGGCCGGATCACATGTCCAGGCCGCCGTTGACGCCCCACACCTGACCGGTGATGTACGAGGAGGCGTCCGCGGCGAGGAAGTGCACGACCCGGGCGATCTCCTGGGGGTCGGCGAGTCGCTTCACGGGGATGGTGTCGGTGATGCGCGCGAGAACCTTCTCGGGGATGGATTCGACCATCTCGGTGGCGACGAAGCCCGGGGTGACGGTGTTGACGGTGACGCCGATGCCGTTCGGGTCCAGCTTGTCGTTCTTGGCCAGGTAGAAGGCCGCTTCCTTGGCGAGGGTCTTGGTGAGACCGAACAGGCCGGCCTTCGACGCCGCGTAGTTGGCCTGGCCGATGTTGCCGGTCTCGCCGATGACGGAGGAGACGTTGACGATGCGTCCGGTGCCGCGCTCGAGCATGTGCCGCAGTGCGGCTTGTGCCAGGTAGAACGCGCCCGAGAGGTTCACGCCGAGGACGGTGTCCCAGTCCTCGTCCTGCATCTTCAGCACCGTGCGGTCGATGGTGATGCCGGCGTTGTTGACCAGGATGTCGAGGCGACCGTGCGTTTCGATGACCTCATCGATGGTGCGGCGGCAGTCGTCGGCGTTCGCGACGTCGCCGCGGTGCACCGAGTAACGGACGTCCTTGCGGCCCTTCTCGTTCAGGTCTGCGAGGAACTGATCCGCCTGAGCCGTGTTGCGTCCGTAACCTGCGGCGACAGTGGCGCCCTGGCTCGCCAGGCTGCGGCTGATCGCCGCACCGATGCCGCGCGTGCCGCCGGTGACGAAGGCGACGCGTCCGCGGAGCTTGTTTCCGCCGGCAGCGATCTGCGAAGTGGGTTCGATGGTGCTGGTCATGCTGATCTCCTCGCTGTGCGAGGGGGCGACGGGCGCGGCTGTTCGCCGACGTCGCACAAACGCCCCCTGCGCGTTGATTTCCCTGTGGAGGAGCACGTTTCGAATCCCCCTGACTCGAACGCGTGTCCCCTGAATACGAGCCTCCGTTGGCTCGTAACTCCCTGCAGCAACAATCATGCACCACCTCGATCATGTTGTCACCAGGAACAATTCGGACTCCGAAATCGCGCCGATTTGTCCGGTTGAATCGAGAAAGCATGTACTGCAATGGAATGCGGTCGGAAAAATGGGTTACCGCGCGGTACGAACATGCTGAATGTCCGTACCCGTCATGGACGTACAGCCTGCACGAATGCGAGTGTTCCAGAATGGCACAACGTACTACCGGCAAGTCAGGTACGACTGTGTGCACATGGCATGAACGAGAAGCTGTTTCGTGAGCGACTGCGAAATATGTTGCAGTAGAACGGATTCTGCGACGAATCGTGTGCGGAGGCTGTCGCCGGGCGTTCCTCGGGGAGGGGCGCACTCCGTGCCGCCGGACTGCAATCGAGACGAGCCTCCCTGCATTCCCCGTTCGAAAACGCGCCACACCTCGCATCGGTGTGATTCTCGACACCATGCCGGGTGATTGTGTCGAAGCACAGCTCTTCCGGCGATGAGAGGATGGCCCCGTGAGCAGCATTCGTCTCGTCGAAACACCGGTGGCCGAACTCGAGGTGCGTCTCGACGGGGAAGGACCGGCAGTCGTCCTCCTTCCCTCCCTCGGACGCGATTCCTACGAATTCGATCCGATCGCAAGCGACCTCGCGGCAGCGGGATTCACCGCTCTGCGACCGCAACCCCGAGGTATCGGTAGCAGCCGCGGACCCATGACCGACCTCGACCTCCATGATCTCGCGGGCGACGTCGCCGCCGTCATCGAGCACTTCGACGCCGCACCCGCCGTGGTGGCCGGTCATGCGTTCGGGCACTACGTGGCCCGGGTGCTCGCCGCGGACCGGCCCGAACTCGTCCGGGGGGTCGCCGTGCTCGCCGCCGGCGCCCGCCGGTTCCCGGCCTCGCTGACCGAGCGTGTCGCCAAGTGCTCCGCCCTGTCGCTGCCCGACGACGAACGGCTCGTGCACCTGCGCGACGTCTTCTTCGCCGAAGGGCACGATCCGGCGGTGTGGCTCGACGGGTGGTGGCCCGACGCGATCGTCTCGCAGCGGGCAGCGATGGCCGCGACCGACAAGGAATCGTGGTGGACGGTGGCACCGTCACCTCTGCTCGACGTACAGGCGGGAGAGGACGTCTTCCGGCCCGCGGAGACCCGGGGCGAGCTCGTCGAGGAGTTCGGAAGCGGACTCGTCTCCACGGCCGTCGTGCCGGGGTGCGGGCACGCCCTCGTCCCGGAGGCTCCTCACGAGGTGGCCCGGATCCTGGTCGAGTGGATCCGTACGCGTCTCGGATGAAGATTTCGTCATCTTCGGCCCACCGACATCCCCTACATCGACGTCACGACGTGCGACGCGTGGGTTCGAGGACTGGGAGGACACGGCGGCGGACCACGTCGAGGACTTCTACGACGTGGGACGACCGCTGCGACAACCTGCACGACGACGACCGGGACGACGACCACGACGACCGGGACGACGATCACGACGACCGACCCGCACGACGGCCCCACGACGACGAGACCCCACCGGAAGTGTTCCGGTGGGGTCTCGCTCTACTTGCGTGGGTTACGCGAGCGTGCGTGCCATGCCGCGCTCGACGGCCGCGATGATCTGCGGCCGCAGCTCGACCGCCGGCACGATCGCGTCGACCGAGCCGACCTGCTGTGCGCGCTGGATGTTGTGGATCGCCTCGAACTCGGCTGCCACCTCACCGAGCTTCTCCGACCGCACCGCGGTGCGCAGAGCGGTGAGCTCGACGCCCAGTCGTGCCTTGTCGCCGTCCTCGGCGGCCCGCAGCTGGGCCTCGAGTTCCACGACCCGCGGATCGCTCGCGGTGCGCTTGTTGACGTCGCGGGTGAAGACCACCGCGGCCGCCGGAGCGCCACCGAGCACCGAGGCGAACGAACCCTCCACGGCGAGGACTTCCATGTTCTCGTTCAATGCGCCCGAGAACACCACGAAGGCACCACCGTGGTAGCGGGAGACCACGACGAACACGATCGGACCGTCGAAGTTGACGATCGCCCGGCCGATCTCGGCGCCGTACTCGAGCTGCAGGTTGCGCAGCGACTCGGGGGAGCCGTCGAAGCCCGACAGGTTGGCGAGCACCACGAGCGGGCGGTTGCCGCTCGCCGCGTTGATCGCCCGCGCCGTCTTCTTCGACGACTTGGGGAACAGCGTGCCCGAGGTCCACTGGTCCGGTCCGTCGGCCGGGAACCAGCCCTTGCGCGGGATCGCGCGGGACTCGATGCCGATGACCGTCACCGGGTTTCCACCCAGATGTGCGTCGAACACGACCGAGGTATCGGCGTCGGCCATGTCGGCCCACCGCTCGAGCACGGCGTGGTCCTGGTCGACCACCGAACGCATCACCGTGCGGATGTCGAACGGCTTCTTGCGATCCGGGTTGGTCTCGGACGAGAAGATGTCGCCCACGGTGGTGAAGTCGCTGGACGGATGCACGTGCGGGTACACGCACACGTTGCGGTCGACCGGGTCGGTGGACGTGGCCTTGCGCGGGAAGCGCTCGCCCGGCGCGACGTAGGCGTGGGCATAGTGCGCGAACAGCGTCTCGATGGCGGCACTGAGGTTGGGAGCCCAGTACTGCGCCTGACCGTTGGGGCCCATGACGCGGTCGTAGCCACCGATACCGAAGTTGTCCTCGGCGGAGACGCCACCCGAGTAGTCGAGCGACTGCTTGCCGGTGAGCACCATGGCGCTGTCCGGGGTCATCACGAGGATGCCCTTGGTGTGCATGAGCATCGTCGCCTCGGCGTTCCAGTACGGCTGCGCGCCGACGTTGATGCCGGTGACCACGACGTTGATCTCGCCGCCGTTCTGCGTGAACGTGATGATGCGGCGCAGACCGCGCGACACCCAGTCCATGTTCTCGGTGCCCGAGTCCATGGAGATCGTCGCGCCGGATGACAGCGCGAACCACTCGACGGGGGCATCGAGGCTCTCCGCCAGGTCGATCGCGGCGACCACGCGGGAGCACTCGGCCTCCGCGACGGTGCCCAGCGCCTTCGTGGGATCACCGAACAGCGCGACGCGCTTCATGCCCTCGGGGTAGCGCGGGGTCGGGGTGTCGACGACACCGACGATCAGACCCGCGGTGTTGCGGCCGTAGGGGCGGTCGACGGGCACGAGGGCGCCCTGCTCGTCGAAGTCGTACTCGACGAAGGTGCCCTCGCTGCCGGTGAGCAGCGGGATCAGCTCGTACGGGTAGACGGTGCCGCGGGCACGGGACCGCTGGACCTTCTGGGTGTACTCGTCGAGCGGCTTCAGCGGCTCCTTCGGCGGCTCGGTGACCCGCACGATGACGCCCGCACCGGAGCGGTACGAGAAGCGCAGGGCGACCTCGCGTGCCGGCTCGTCCTGGCGATCACGCCACGACCCGATGACGGTGATCTCCTCGAGACCGGCGCCCACGGTCAGCGGCGCGGCGTTGCGGCCGATGCGGCGCAGATCCTCCATGTCGAGATCGACGGCGGGCCACACGTAGAGCACCACGCGGTTCGCGTCGAGACGTCGCCCTCCGCGGTTGGCCTGGGCGCGGCGCATGCCGTCGAGCGAGCTCGCGAGAGCACGTTCGAAGGCCGGCAGTCCGACGATGCGGCCGGACTCGTCGCGCTGCGGCGTCAGGTCGCGCACCTCGGCGAGGGCGATGAACCGCTCGTCGGACGGATTGTCCTGCGACACCAGGTGATACAGGTAGGTGTCCGGGTTGGCGGGCAGGCGGGTGCCGTCGAAGTTCTTCAGGCGCCACAGATCCAGACGCTGACCCGTGAGTGGGTGGATGTCGCGGATGTTGGCCTCTTCCGCGTACCCGGTCTCGTAGGGGCGGAAGGTGAACACGTGCTCTTCTGCCGTGTCGGTGTGGCAGACCGTCACCGTCACGCGACGGGCCGCACCGGTCACCGGGCGTGCGGCGAGTTCGGCGCGCAGCGCGTCGGCCTGGGCGTCGGCATCGGCCGGAGCGTCGTCCCACGCGAGGTACAGGTCGATCACGAGGTTCTTCGTGTCGGGAACCGAAGCCGCCGACTCCTCGACGGCGTCGAGCAGCGACGCGAACTCCGCCTGCGGAGCCTCCGCGGACATCAGGTACAGACGTGTGCCGCGCAGATCGAAGTTGCCGGTGACGAACTGATGCCCGCCGACCGTGGACGAACGCACGTCCTCGAGGGTGCGGATCTTGTACGCCCGTCGGACGATGACCTCGAGCAGCGGGCCCGGAACGGACTCCGGACGCGTGATCTGCTGTGCGAGAAGATCGATCAGCGGCTCGGGCGTGGCGACCAGCGAATCGATGCGCTGCGCGTAGTCCGTCGCCTGCGGATGCTCGGCGAGGTACGCGAGCGAACCGCGGACCCCGTCGTAGACCTGCTCGCGGGCCTTGCGGATCACCGGCTCCTCGAAGTACCGGTACCGCAGGTTGCGGGCGGTGTCACCGATGACCGGGAAGCGGACCTGGGTCGCGACGATCAGCCGGTCGAGGACCTCGTTGAGCTCGTGGGAGATCCCCACCTCGGTGTCGTCGCGCTCGACCCAGCGGTCGAGCAGCGAGGTGACCACGGGGACGTGGGCCTCGATGCGCTCGAGCGCGAGGAACAACCGGTAGACGGCCTCCTCGAGCTCCGGGGTGCGATCGAGTTCGAGGACGTCGTAGTGCCGCAGGGCGCGGGCGAGACGTGCGCGGAAGCTGTCGGGCAGACCCCCGACCTCGACGTCGAGCGACTGCAGGTAGCCGTGGAAGAACTCGCGGGGGCTATGGACCCGGTCGTCGCTGTTCTTCTCCTCCTCGGTCGGACGGTTGCGCGACAGTTCGCACACGTCCGCGAAGGTCGTCAGCAGCGCGAGCTCGGCGCGGACGAGCGCGCACGAGTCGACGGAGCCGGACAGACGCTCGTATTCGGCGAGCAGGGCCGCGGTGCGCTTGGCGGACACGTCGTATCCGGTGACCAGAGCGGCGAGCGAGTCGAGACGGGCGAGAGCGTCGGCCGCGACGTCGTCGCTGACCGAGGGTGCCGGTGCGGCGAACTCCACACGCTCGACGGTCTCGGTGACGACCTCCTCGACGATCTGGTCGACCCGCAGGAGCGGGGCGCCCGCGTCGACCTGCGCATTGACGACGGCGAGGATCTCGCGGACCTTGCCGGCGAAGGGAGCGCGGACCGCGGTCTCCATCTTCATCGACTCGAGCACGACGAGCGTCTGGCCGGCCTCGACCTCGTCACCCACGGCGACAGGAACCGCGACGACCACGGCCGGGGCAGGGGTGCGCACCACGCCGGCCTCGTCCTGGCTGATCTGGTGGCTGATGCCGTCGACCTCGACGAGGAAGTGGGCGGGACCGGCGATCGAGACCACGTTGTGGCGGTGTCCGCCGAGGGTCAGGCGCGACTCGTAGTCGCCCAGCCGCTCGACGTCGACGTCGAACTCGGCAGAACCGGTGTCGACACGGTAGCGGTGCGGGCCGACCTGGCCGACGACGAGTTCGTAGGCCTGGCCCTGGTAGCTCAGCTCGATCTTGCGTCCGACGGCGTGTCCGGCACGCGGGCGACCGCCGCGGGCCGAGGCGAGGAAGGCGGAGCGCTCGCGGGCCTCGTCGGTGTCGTAGACGTCGACAGCGGTCGCGATGAGTGCGACGTCGGCGACCTTGGACGGACCGGTCTCGGTGCCGGCACCGGTGCGGTCGAGCCAGCCGGTGTCGGCGGAGGCATCGATGACCTCGGAACGATCGAGCAGATCGAGCAGGAACGACTTGGTGGTCGTGCCGCCGTCGAGGACGACGGTGGTCTCGCGCAGAGCGGTGCGCAGGCGGGCGAGTGCCTCGTCGCGGTCGCGGCCCCACGCGATGATCTTGGCGACCATCGAGTCGTAGTCGGGCGGGATGACGTCGCCCTGGGCGATTCCGGTATCGACACGCAGGCCGGAGCCGAGCGGGAACTTCAGCAGCTGCACGGTGCCGGGGGCGGGCGCGAAGCCGTTGGCGGCATCCTCGGCGTTCAGGCGCGCCTCGACGGCGTGACCGAACTCGGAGGGGCACTCGCCGGGCAGCTTCTCCCCGGAGGCGACGAGGATCTGCAGCTTCACGAGGTCGATGCCGGTCGTGGCCTCGGTGATGGGGTGCTCGACCTGCAGGCGGGTGTTGACCTCGAGGAAGGTGAAGATCTTCAGGTCGGGCTGGTAGAGGTACTCGACGGTACCGGCACCGGCGTAGCCGGCGGCACGGACGAGATCGGCCGAGACCGCGCGCAGGTGGTCGGACTGCTCCCTGGTGAGCAGCGGCGAAGCGGATTCCTCGATGACCTTCTGGTTCTTGCGCTGGATCGAGCAGTCGCGCACGCCCGGGGCCCACACGTTGCCGTGCTTGTCGGCGATGACCTGGACCTCGACGTGGCGCGCGTCGGTGACGAGACGCTCGATGAACACGACGGGGTCGCCGAAGGAACGCTCGGCCTCACCCTGGGTGCGCTCGAGGGCGAGCTCGAGCTCGTCCTCGGCGTAGACCTTGCGGATGCCGCGGCCACCGCCGCCGGAGCGGGCCTTGATGATCAGCGGGTAGCCGATGGCCTGCGCGTGACGGCGCGCGTCGGCGCGGGAATCGACCGGTCCACCGGACCACGGTGCGACGGGAACGCCGACCTTCTCGGCGAGGAGCTTCGCCTCGACCTTGTCGCCGAGCAGGCGCATGGCGTCGGCGGAGGGGCCGATGAAGGTGATCCCGAGGCGGGCGCACAGCTCGGCGAAGGCGGGATCCTCGGCGACGAAGCCCCAGCCGACCCACACGGCGTCGGCCTTCGCCTCGAGGAGCGCGCGCTCGAGTTCTGCATGATCGATGTAGGGGGTCGCCGCCGTCGTCGACGGACGGAGGGTCACTCCTTCGTCGGCCTGACGGACGAACATCGCCCGTCGTTCGGCGTCGGTGTGCAGAGCGATCGTCCTGATGTCGTAACCGTGCTCGGAGTTGAGCTCCCGGACTGCCCGGATGAGGCGTACGGCCGCCTCACCACGATTGACCACTGCGATCCGCTTGAACATACTCGTTGCCACCGTTCTCCATGGTTTGTGCACGCATCGGGCGCGCGTCTCGAAGCTCCACCCCAATGAGGAGGACAAACTAACCGGTCCTACGTCCCACGTCTCGTGTTGGCGACGCGAGCGGGAACATGTAGCGGTCGGCTCCTCGTGGTTGGCATGGGCATGCGTGTTCGTCGTCGATCCACCGGGCAACATCCGCGGTGTCCGAAGGACCGTTTCGAACAGGTCTCCGCAGCTACGGCCGTCGGTTGCGACGGTCACGTCCCCCTGGGCGAAGGCTCCGTTCGGATAACAGCATGGAGGAAACATGAGGGTTTGTCACGTTTTGCTTCCATACGGGGCGATCGGCGGCCTTCTCGTGGCCGGCTTCTCTCACAGGCATTCGCGCGCAGAGGCTTTCGCTCGGGAGTGGGTGCCGGCGAGGGGGTCTCCGGTCCCGGACGCCGCCGGTACTGTGCAGTAACACCGATCGGTAACTTCCGGAGGGGTCAGGGACCCGTCTCCGGCGTCCCCTCGTTTCCGCTGGTACGCACCGGTTCTCGCGCGCCCCGGAGCGGGCGCGATCCAGGATCGGACAAATCGTTCGGAGTTGCCCCGACAATGCTGTGACATCCATCACGAGGGGCGAAAAGGTGAAGGTCTCAACCGAACCGGAGCGCGGCCGTGGACGTGTCGGATCGTGACCGTCGAACGCGCGGGATCGGGGCCGTTACCGGGCATTTCTCCGAGCCCGCGCCGAATCTGGAACAGTGGACGGTACATGCCTGCGGACGAGCCGCGAGGAGGATCCCCGTGTCCGAAGCCGATCGACCCCACCTCCCGGGGCGCGACGACGCGCCCGGCCGGGACATCCCGTCGGTGGACCGGCGGACGCGCATCGCCGGGCAGGTCCGCCGGTGGTGCGAGACCGGCAGCATCGAGGGCGGGCACGCTCCGCTGTCGGATGCCGCGGCGGTCGCACTGGCCGCCGGCTACCTCGACGAATCGGCACGTGCGGTGCTGGCGAACCGCCGGCGGGCCGGGCGTCGACTGCCTTCCCTCGACGGCTTCGGTGAGTTGCGCCGGCTGTCCGACGAGCACGCCCGCCTCCGTGCACGCATCGACGGTCTGCGTCCCGGTGCCGCGCGACTCGCACTCGAATACCGGGCCAACGAACTCGGCAAACGCATCCGGGGGGCGCGGCAGACCGTCGTGCACTCACCGCTGCACTACGCCCAGGGCGTCCGCGCCGTGCGCCGCGACCGACGCGACGGCCTGCACCTCGAGATCGAACAACGCGAGGCACTGTTCGCCGCACTGCAACGCACCCCCGCGCCCCTGCCCGTCGCGCCCGTCGAACAGGCCCGGGGGATGGTGCTCGGTGTCGCCGTCGACCGCGTGGGTCGCTGGTCCGAGCGCACTCCGCTGGCCGAGGCGGGTCGCCGCGTCGCCGAGCGGCTCGGGCGTGAGGTGCCCTCCGGCGACGACCGCTTCGTCGACCGCTACGACACACTGCTCTTCCTCGCCGGGTCCCTGTACGACCGCATCGAGGCGTCGGCCGCGTGGCGTTCGGGGTACTTCGAGGTTCAACGAGCTCAGCTCGACCTCGCCGAGGAACTCACCCAGATCGCGGTGGACACCGTCGCCCTGCGCGACCTGCTCGACGAGCTGCAGTCCGCGATCCGATCGGCACCGGAGGCGCGGTCCGGTCTCGAATCCCGTGTGGCAGCGCTCGAACCGGTATGGGATCAGATCCTGGCGCGGGTCACCGCGCTCGCGCGTATCGGAGACCTGCTCACGCGGGCGGAGGACCATCTGCATCTCGCGCACATCGCGCAGCGCACCGCAAGCCTCGACCAGCGGATCGACGATCTGATCGGCAGGTCGGGCGCGCGCGAGTTGTCTGCCGAGAACACCGATTTCGTCGGCGACCAGCTCGGCGCTGCGGCCGAACCGATGGTCGCGCTCCGCAGTGCTCTGTGGACGGACATCGCCGAGCTCACCGCAAAGGAGTAACTCGGAGTTACTGTCATCGGTCACATCGATTCGGCTGTGCTTCGGGCCGGATCCCCGAACTCGTGAAAAGTGACCGGCTTCACTGGTGCATTTGTCCGAACCGGTGGTAGCTTCCTCGCGTCCTATCGGGGGTCGATACACAGGGGGGGCGCGGTGGCGTCGCGGTTCGTGCGTACTGGTTTTGCGCTGGCTGTCGCTGCGGCGCTGGCGGTCTCGGGTTGTTCGGGAGCGACGAGCGTGTCCGTCGTCGACGACCCGAGGCTCGAGGCCGAGTTCGAATCGGTGCTCGTCTCCGGGCAGTCCCGCACGCTCGGGGAGGTCGCGGCCGCAGCGGGTATCGAGTCGTGGGACCGCATGTACTACTTCCGTGTCCCGGTGCTGATGAGCGAACTCAACCGCGTGATGCACACACCGGGGGTCACTTGGCGGAACATGCCGGGATCCGATGCCGAAGGACTCATCGTCTTCGTCTCGGAGGGGAAGATCGTGCGCGCGGTCGCCGACCTCGAGCCACCGCTGTATCTGAGCGGGTTCGCGACCTCCGATTCGTACGTCACGCCCGACGAGCTCGCCGGCATGCCCCGCCTCGCGGTCGAGTCGAGGGGCCGCTGATCCGGCAGCTGCCACCCGGCTGCCCCGTATGTCCGCCTTCGGGTAGTTTTGCTCGCAACAACGAGTAGTGAATTTCTTTCCCGAAGAGGTGTGGGGTGGCACGGGTAATCGCGACGATCAACCTGAAGGGTGGCGTCGGCAAGACCACGACGACGGCCGCGCTGGGCGAGTTCATGGCGGCGGAGTTCGGGCAGCGGGTGCTCATGATCGATCTCGACCCGCAGACCAACCTCACCACGATGATGGTGGGGGAGGAGCGCTGGCATGAACTGAACGAGCTCGGTCTGACCCTCGCGACGCTCTTCAACAAGGCGATCACACCCGACGCCGACGCGTTCGACATCGAGAAGGCCGTCCAGAAGGGCGTCTCACCCGTACGTGCGGTCCGCGATCTCGACCTGCTCGCGTCGTCCCTGGATCTCATGGACATCCAGGAAGGCCTCACCCACCAGCAGTACGCCGATCCCGGCTCGCACCGTCCCGTCGAGGTACTTCTCTCCGCTGTCCGGCCCATCGCCGACCGGTACGACTACATCCTGATCGACTGCCCGCCGAATCTCGGGATCCTCACCCTCAACGGGTTGCGTCTCGCCGACGGCTATCTCATCCCCACGATTCCCGACATCCTGTCCACCTACGGAATTCCGCCGCTGCAGACGAAGATCCAGCAATTCGCGAAGCGGACCGGACACTCGGTGCGGGAGATCGGCCTCGTCATCACGAAATATCGCAGTGCCTCGAATCTGCACCGCACGATCATCGAACAACTCCAGCGCGATGAGCGCATTGCGAACGTCGTTCCCGCCTGGGTGCCCGAGGCCAACCAGATCGCGGCGTCCGCCGAGTTCGTGCCCTACGGCACGCTCAAGCGCAAGTACGGCAACACCGGTCAGTACGACGCACTGCGGATCCTCACCGAGACGATCATGATGAATGCGCAGGTGTACCTGTGACGAATCCCGGCACCGATACCGACATGGCACAGGCGCGTCTGCGGGTGCGCATCGGCGAGGCGAGCTCGGCACTGCTCCGGCTCGACGAGGCGGCCCCCGGTACGGCCGGCTCGCTCGTCGCTCTCGTCCAGGTGATCGCAGACGAGGCCGCACGCACGCCGCGCTTCGCAAAGGCACTCGCGGGAGCGCTCTCGGTCACCGCGGACCCGAGTGCTCCGATCCCTGCTCCCACTCCTGTTGCGCGGCCCGCCGCGGCCCGAACCTCGGCGCGTCGCAGCCGGCGCGCACCCGGGGCCTTCGACCCGTTCGTGGTGTACCGCGAGAGCGGGGAGGCGACTCTCCGGGAGAGACTGTCGTCCCTCGGGGTCGAACAGCTCAAGGACATCATCGCCGAGCACGCCATGGACTACGACAAGCTCGCGATGCGCTGGCGTACCCCGTCCAAGCTGCAGGACCGCATCGTCGAACGGGTCAAGGCGCTCACCACGAAGGGTGATGCTTTCCGGTGATCGGTCACAGACGGTTCTTCTTCCGCTCGTAGCAACGTATGGTCGCAGCAGACCTCCGGTCTCGACGAGACCGCGCAGGACGTGGGCACATCGCGCGTCGATCCCGAGTCACCGCTCGATGTGCGCACCGAGAAGAGGAGTCGAGATGGGGGACATCGTTCGGCAGGGAGTCGTGGCCTTCGTGGCCGAGGTTCTGGCGCGCGGCGGCCGCGCCGAGCCGATCCCAGGACAACGCGACGTCCGCGTACAGGGCGCGGACGGATCCGAACGTGTGGTGCGGGTGTGCTCGACGGCGAGCGATCCGTGGCTCGCGCGACGCCGGGACGGGGTTCCCGCCGCCGACGGTGCAGGCGTGTCGCATTGGGTCTTCGTGGATCTCGCGCCCGCGGTACCGGAGTTCTACGTGGTGGACGCGGAGGACATCGAAGCGGGGATCGAGGAGGAGGTCGCGCTCTGGCTCGCCGACCGCCCCGGCCGCACCCCGACCGGCAGTCATCCCATCCAGCGCAGCAATGTTGTTCACGGGCACGACCATTGGGACCTGCTCGGTCTCGACGCGGTCAAGGATCCCGACCACGACGCGACTCCGGTACCGGCTGCGCGGGCCCGCGCCGAACGTCCGGTCGTACGTACGGTCGCGGAACCCGAGGTCGTCGACGAGCGACGCGCAGTGGTGGCGGACATCGGCGGGTATCGCGTGCAGGGGCGCCTCGATCCGGCCTCAGGGATGCTCGAGATCACCCGGGGACCGATGGAGGGGCGTCGCTTCCCGGACGCCGCGGCAGCCGCACAGGCGCTCGTCACCTTCTTCGACGACCACGAGACCGTCCCCGACGGCAACACCTTCTGGCGGAGCGAGATCCTCAAGTGAGAACGCACTCCCGATAGCGGCTTCGGCTCGTTTCGATCTGGCTGACCACAACCGTCGACTCTGCCGACGGATGGCGGTGAACTGAACCGGCGCAATCAACAATGCCCGGTTCAGATCATCGAAGGGGAGATCGCATGACCATCACCGAACTCGATCGCGACACGACCACCGCCGAATCCGTCTACACCGCCGGGGGCATCGTCGTCACCAAGCTGGGGGAGCACATCGGTGCGCGGATCGACGGAGTGCGGTTGTCCGGGTCGTTGGCGCCCGAGACCGTCGACGCCATCCGCTACGCCCTCGCTGTGCACAAGGCGATCGTCTTCCGCGACCAGCATCATCTCGACGACGAGCAGCAGTGGGCCTTCGCGGGTCTGCTCGGCACGCAGACCCAGTCGCACCCCACGGTCCACTCGAAGGGCAAGCGGCTGTTGCCCATCGAGGGTGCCGCGAACAGCTGGCACACCGATGTCAGCTTCGTCGACCGCATTCCGAAGGCGTCGATCCTGCGGGCGGTGACCCTGCCGCCGTACGGCGGTGCGACGACGTGGGCTTCCACGACCGCAGCCTACGAGCAGTTGCCGGACGCGTTGAAGGCGCTCGTCGACAACCTGTGGGCCCTGCACACCAACCTCTACGACTACGCCGAGAAGCTCGACGCGGGCAGCTCGGATCCGGCGCTGACCGAGGAGCGCCGCCGCTACCAGGACGAGTTCCGCCGCAACACCTACGAGGCGATCCACCCGGTGGTGCGGGTCCATCCCGAGACGGGTGAGCGCACCCTGTTGCTCGGTCACTTCGTGAAGGAGTTCGTCGGTCTCAAGCCGTCGGAGACCGCCGCGCTGCTCCAGCTGCTGCAGAACCGGATCACGAAGCTGGAGAACACCTTCCGCTGGTCGTGGGAAAGCGGCGACGTCGCGATCTGGGACAACCGCGCCACCCAGCACTACGGCATCGCCGACTTCGGCGACCACACCCGCCGCCTGCACCGCATCACCCTCGCCGGCGACATCCCCGTCGGCGTCGACGGCACGCGCAGTCGGGTTGTGCAGGGCGACGCGAGCGAGTACTCGGTGGTCGAGGAGCCGTCGCGGCTGCCTGGCTTCGACGCGAACTGAGGCAGCAGAGCGCGAAACGGTCGTAGGAGCGCGAAACATCCCGCGCCGATGACCGTTTCGCGCTCCGCAGCATCAGGCCACGACGTACTTCTCGTTCTCGCGGACCCACAGCACGCCGTCGCCGGCCGTGGGTCCTTCCTTCTCGAGCGCGCGCTTGAGGATCTTGTTGGTGGCCGTGGTGGGCAGATCCGCCGCGATCCGCACGTATCTCGGCCACGCCTTGGGGGACAGATCGGCCTGCTCGGAGAGGAACTTCTCGAATTCCTCGGGGACGAGCGACGTCTCGTCGCGCAGCACGAGCGCGGTCATGACCTGGTCGCCCACGTGTTCGTCGGGCACACCGTAGACGGCGACGCGACTCAACTGCGGCAGTCGCTGCAGGATGCGCTCGATAGGAGCGGCGGCGAGGTTCTCGCCGTCCACGCGCATCCAGTCTGCGGTGCGGCCGGCGAGGTAGATCCAGCCGTCCGCGTCCTTGTAGGCGAGATCGCCAGACCAGAACATGCCACCCCGCAGACACTCGTCGGTGGCGGCCTCGTCGTTGTAGTAGCCGGTGAAGAATCCGGCGCCCTGCGTGTTCACGAGTTGACCGACGGCCTTGTCGGCGTTGATCAGGGCGCCGTTGTCGTCGAACTCCGCGTGAGCGCAGGGGGTGAGGGTCTCCGGATCGTAGACGTCCACACCCGGCAGTCCTCGACCGATCGATCCGGGTGGGGTGCCTTCGTCGCGGGTGATGATCACCGCAGCCTCGGTCGACCCGAAACCGTCCCAGACGGTGCAGTCGAAGCGCCGGCCGAACTCCTCGATGTCGCGGTCGGTGGCCTCGTTGCCGAACGCCACCCGGAGGGGGTTGTCGGCGTCGTCGGGTCGTTCGACGGTCGCGAGAATGTACGCGAGGGGCTTGCCGACGTAGTTCATGTAGGTCGCGCCGTAGCGGCGCACGTCGTCGAGGAAGTGCGAGGCGGAGAACGACGCCGGTGCCATCGCCGCGCCGCTGCACAGCGACACGCACCACCCGGCGAGGATCGCGTTGGAGTGGAACAACGGCATCGACAGGTAGACGACGTCGTCGCTCGTGATCGAGAACCGCGGGACGAGGGTGTCGCCCGAGAACAACACCATCATGTGGGCGAGCATCACCGGCTTCGGATCCCCGCTCGTCCCCGAGGTGAAGATCAGCATGAACGGATCGGTCGGACCGACCTCCCGGTACGGCTCGAGCGCGCCGGCGCCGTCGACGAGCGCCCGCCACTCCGGGCTCGCGACGTCGAAGACGATGACGTCGCCGAGGTCCAGACCGTCGAGCAGTGGGGCGTGCTCGGCGTCGGTCAGCAGGATCTGGCAGTCCGCCCGCAGGATGTCGCGTGCCAGGCCCTCACCACGTCGGGTGTTGTTGATGCCGACGAGCGGGAACCCCGCGAGCCCGGCCCCGGCGATCGCGTGGAGGAAAGCGGGGGTGTTGCCGAGCAGTGCTCCGACATGCACCGGCCGGTCATGGTCCATCAGCGACAGCAGTGCCGCCGCCTGGGCGGATGCCTCCTGCAGGTGTTCGCGCCAGGTCCACCTGCCGGTGTCGTGGACGATGGCCGCGGTGTCGTTCTCGAGCAGGTCGCGGAGTGCCTGCTGGACGGTCTCTGCCATGGCTACCTCGGATGTGCGAAGGGAAGGGATCCGCGAAGACGGATCCCTCGGGGTTACTGCGCAGCGAGATGTCGGGTCAGGAAGTGGATCTGATGCTCTACGGCCGGGTCGAACCAATCCTTGCCGGGCCACACGTCGAAGTGGTCGCACGGATAGTGACGCACCTCGGCGCGGGCGCGGAAGGCTGCGCGCGCCGCGGCGTGCGGGGGAGCGCTGCGATCGAAGTCCGCGATCTGCACCAGGACGGGGCACGCAACGGACGACGCGTGTCTCGCGGGACGGTAGGTGCCGAGCGACAGCACGACGTCGGCATCGATCTCGTTGCGCCAGGTCGGGCCCGCCAGGGAGAGATAGTCCTCGCGGTAGCCGTCCAACGACAGGGCGGCGACCGTGCCGGGTGGACCCACGATCGGGATGGTGGTCGACGAGCGTCGCGCCACCCGGCTGCGGAGCCCCGCTGCCGTCGAGCGGGCCAGCGACGAGGGCGCGTGATGCCGGGCCGCGAGGACACCCGCAGCCGGTCCGTCGACGAGCGGTGTCACGGACACGACGGCCGCGACGTCCCGGTCCTGGGCCGCGACGGACAGGACGTGTCCGCCCGACAACGACACGCCCCACAGCACGGCGCGACGCGGATCGGCGCCGTCCAGTCGTCGCGCAGTCGAGACGGCTGCGCGGTAATCGGCGATCTGTCCCGCGACGTCGACGCGCTGACGGTCGGTGCCTCCGGACTCACCGAATCCCCGGTAGTCGAAGGCGAGCACGTGCATGCCCGCGGCCGCGAGCCGCTCGGCGAACGGGGCGAGACCGGAGTCCTTCGTCCCGCCCAGACCGTGGGCCATGACCACGACCGGTGCCCCGTCGGCGCTGCCGAGCACGTCGGATCCGGGGGTGAAGTGCCAGGCGTGGACCGTCTCGCCCCCGGAGGGGAAGGTCAGTGAACGCGGGTGCACGAGGCGTCCTCCTTCGATGCCCGGCCGGCACGGGCGATTCCGGCGGGCAGCTCGCGCGTCCGGATGTCGAACTCGTAGGCGAAATAGTCGAGCTGCTGTGTGTGCCGGGGGCGGTCGAGCATGTGCCCGGTGAACGTGCGCTGATCCTCGACGATGACGCGGCGCATCTCGTCCTCGGACGGAAGGGCGTAACGGCCGATCGCATAGGCCGCGATCAGTCGCCCCTGGCATTCGACAAACGGGAACAGAGTGGGCGTGGCCTGCGCGAAACCGGCGAACGCGAGGTCGGGGATGCCCGGGGCGAAGATCCGCTTGTACAGCGCGATGTGGTTGTCGGGAGCGCTGATGAACTCCGGATCGAAGAACGGGAAGGTGATGTTGTAGCCGGTCGCGTAGATGACGACGTCGAACTCCGCTGCGGTTCCGTCCACGAAGTGGACCGTGTGGTCGTCGAACCGTTCGATGTCGGGTTTCGCGACGATGTCGCCCGAGCCGAGGCGCAGCGGCAGTTCGACCGACTGCGTGGGGTGCGCCTCGAAGAACTTGTGGTTCGGAGTGGGCAGCCCGTACCGCTCGGGACGTCCCGACAGCAACGGCTGGCCCCACTGCGCGACCTTCCGTTGCCACGACATCGGTATGTACGGAACGGTGCGGTAGAACTTGTCGGCCGGCCGGCCCGCGATGTACTTCGGGACGATCCACGCACTCGAGCGCGTCGACAGCGTCACCTCGGTCTGCAACGCCTTCGACGACAACTCCACGGCGATGTCGGCCGCGCTGTTGCCGAGCCCCACCACGAGGATGCGCTTGCCCGCGAAATCCATCGGGGTGCGCGGGTCGATGTAGTGGTGGGAGTGCAGCGACTCGCCGGCGAAGTGCCCGGGGAACTCCGGCACGCGGGGATCCCAGTGGTGACCGTTGGCGACGACGAGGAACTCGAACGCGCGCGTGCTGCCGTCCTCGAGGTCGAGCTCCCACCCGCCTTCGGGTCGCCGTCGTGCTTCGCGGACACCGTTGCGGAACTCGATGTTGCCCCGCAGTCCGAAGGCGTCGGTGTAGCCGTCGAGGTACTCCTTGATCTGCGTGTGATGCGGGAAGTCGGGATAGGACTCCGGCATCGGGTAGTCCTTGAACGACAGCTGATGCTTCGACGTGTCGATGTGCAGCGAGCGGTACGCGCTGCTGTGGCCGTTGGGATTGCCGAAGGCCCAGTTGCCGCCCACCCGATCGGAGCTCTCGAAGCAGGTGTAGGGCACCCCGTAGTCGCACAGCATCTTTCCGGCGGTCAACCCGCTGATACCGGCGCCGATGACCGCGGTGGTAGGTGCCGACATGGTGTCCCTTCGACGCGGTGGTGCAGGTGCTCGGAGCGACGACCTGCAGTGACGACGGTCACAATGTAGAACACGTTCTCTTCCGTGTACACGGGACGTTCCGCTCGCCCGTCGTCGCGTCGCAATTCGGTCCGCGAACCCGGTGCGCGTGTGAGGTGGAACGCCTACTCTGAGTTCACCTGCAGCATCGCGGGTGGTGATCGTCGCGCGCCGTCGATCCCGTCCGCGCCGCACCGTTGCCGCCTTCCCGGCGGCTCGAGGAGGCCCGATGAACGCGGTTGTCGCTCCCGTCAAGCCCACGCGGCCGTATCCGCCGCGGTACCACTCCAAGGGCGCGGTCCTCTACGACCTGATCACCACGACAGACCCGAAGAAGCTCGGACTGATGTACATCTTCACATCGTTCGCGTTCTTCCTGTTCGGTGGTCTGCTCGCCCTGTTGATGCGCGCGGAGCTCGCGGTCCCCGGCCTGCAGTTCCTGTCGAACGAGCAGTACAACCAGCTGTTCACCAACCACGGCGGCATCATGCTGCTGATGTACGCGACGCCGGTCGTCTTCGGTTTCGCGAACTACATCCTGCCGCTGCAGATCGGCGCTCCCGACGTCGCCTTCCCGCGCCTGAACGCCTTCAGCTACTGGCTGTACCTGTTCGGCGCGCTCACCGTGGCATTCGGGTTCATCACTCCCGGTGGTGCCGCGGACTTCGGCTGGACGTCCTACATGCCGCTCGCCGACGAGATCCACTCACCCGGTATCGGCGGCAACCTGTGGTTCCTGGGTCTGGCGGTGATGGGTCTGGGCACCATCCTCGGCGGCGTCAACATGATCACCACCGTGGTCTGTATGCGTGCACCGGGGATGACCATGTTCCGCATGCCCATCTTCACGTGGAACATCTTCATCACGATGATCCTCGTGCTCCTCGTCTTCCCCCTCCTCGCCGCGGCGTTCATGGGGGCTTTCGTCGACCGCGTGATCGGTGGCAACATCTACGACCCCGCCACCGGCGGCGTGCTCCTCTACCAACACTTGTTCTGGTTCTTCGGTCACCCCGAGGTGTACATCATCGCACTGCCGTTCTTCGGCATCGTCTCGGAGATCTTCCCGGTCTTCTCCCGCAAGCCGATCTTCGGATACAGCGGCCTGGTCTACGCGACCATCGCGATCGCGGCGCTGTCCATCGCCGTGTGGGCGCACCACATGTACGCCACCGGCGCGGTGCTGCTGCCGTTCTTCTCGTTCATGACCTTCCTGATCGCCGTCCCGACCGGTGTGAAGTTCTTCAACTGGATCGGCACGATGTGGAAGGGCCAGATCACCTTCGAATCGCCGATGCTGTTCTCGGTCGGCTTCATCGTGACCTTCCTCTTCGGTGGTCTGACCGGTGTCATCCTCGCGAGCCCGCCGCTGGACTTCCACCTGCACGACTCGTACTTCGTGGTGGCGCACTTCCACTACGTGCTCTTCGGCACCATCGTGTTCGCGACCTATGCCGGCATCTACTTCTGGTTCCCGAAGATGACCGGACGCATGCTCGACGAGCAGCTCGGCCGCTGGCACTTCTGGCTGACCTTCATCGGCTTCCACACCACCTTCCTGGTGCAGCACTGGCTCGGTAACGAGGGTATGCCGCGTCGTTACGCCGACTACCTGCCGTCCGACGGGTTCACCACCTTGAACACCATCTCCACGGTCGGTGCGTTCATTCTGGGTGCGTCGACGCTGCCGTTCCTGTGGAATGTGTTCAAGAGCTACCGCTACGGGCAGGTCGTCACGGTCGACGATCCGTGGGGTTACGGCAACTCGCTCGAGTGGGCCACCACCTGCCCGCCGCCGCGGCACAACTTCTACGAGCTGCCGCGGATCCGTTCGGAGCGTCCGGCCTTCGAGCTGCACTATCCGCACATGGTCGAGCGGATGCGTGCCGAGGCCCATGTGGGTCCGGGCAGCGACAAGCGCGACGTGAACGTCCTCGAGGGTGCCGATCGCAGTCCCGCTGATCATCCTCGTGAGTGATCGGACGAGGTAGCGGCCGCAGACGGTAGCGGCCGGCCCTCCGCCGGAACGGAGTGGAGCGACATGACCGGAGCCGAGTCGGCCGGGACACTTCCCGCCGAAGTCGATGTGCTGATCGTCGGCGCCGGTATCTCCGGCATCGGGACGGCCTACCACCTGAAGACGAAGCGACCGGGGACCACCTTCGCGATCGTGGAGTCCCGCGACGCGATCGGAGGCACCTGGGACCTGTTCCGCTATCCCGGCGTCCGTTCCGACTCCGATCTGTACACACTCGGATTCGAGTTCAAGCCGTGGACGAAGAAGCACGCCTACGGTTCGGGGGAGGAGATCCTCGACTACCTGCGCGAGGCAGTCCAGGAGAACGATCTCGCGCGGTATCTGCATCTCGGGCACCGGGTGGTCGGTGCTCGATTCTCGACCGTGTCGGGGCGGTGGACCGTCACGGTGGGCAGGTCGGGAGACGCCGAGACGGTCACGGTGAGCTGCAGGTTCCTCTTCTCCGCGACCGGCTACTACGACTACGAGGCCGGTTACACCCCGGAGTTCGAGGGCAGCGACGACTTCCGCGGACAGATCGTCCATCCCCAGCACTGGCCCGACGACCTGGACTGTGCGGGCAAGAGGGTGGTCGTCATCGGCAGTGGAGCGACGGCGGTGACCCTCGTACCCGCCATCGCCGACGACGCCGCGCACGTGACGATGCTGCAGAGGTCCCCGTCGTACGTGCTGTCGTGGCCACGCGAGAACAAGCTCGCGAACACGGTACGGCGCCTGCTCCCCGAACGCGCGGCCTACCGCACGAACCGCGTGCTGGGTGTCCGGCTGCTGCACGAGATGTACCGATCGGCGAGACGCGCCCCCACACTCGCGCGCCGAGTGCTCAGCCGCCGGGCCGCACGTTCCCTGCCCGACGACTATCCGATCGACGTGCACTTCGGCCCGTCCTACGACCCGTGGGACCAGCGACTGTGCGTGGCGCCCGACGCCGACCTCTTCGACGCCATCACCCGAGGTGACGCCTCGGTCGTGACCGACCGGATCATCCGGTTCACCCCCACCGGGATCGCCCTCGAGTCGGGGCGCGAGCTCGAGGCCGACGTCATCGTCACCGCGACCGGCCTGGCGATGCTGCCCTTCGGCGGGATCGATCTCGAGGTCGACGGACGACCGATCGACCTGCACGGGTGCATCACCTACAAGGCCACCATGCTCACCGGCGTCCCGAACTTCGCCTTCGCATTCGGTTACACGAACTCGTCGTGGACCCTCAAGGTCGATCTCACCGGCCATCACCTGTGCCGGCTGCTCGACCACATGGACCACCGTGGCTACGCCGTCGTCACCCCGGTCTGCGACGATCCGACGGTCGGTGGAGGGCCGTTCTGGAACCTCACGTCGAACTACCTCCGGCGATCCGAGGACGTCTTCCCCACGTCCGGGGCCGACGGGCCGTGGACGATGGAGCAGAACTACTATCTCGATCGCCGCCGGTTACGTCGCGACCCCGTCGATCATCCGGCGTTGCGATTCTCGCGCGTCCCGGCGTCGTCCACGGCAGCGCCGCCCCGTCACGACATTTCCGATCAGCGGGCGGAAGCCTGACGGGAACCGTTCAGCACGTCCCCGGGAACACCCACGACCAGTGCGCGTGCGGCGCTCGTCACCTCGGCGACCCGGGTCACGCCGAGCACCGTCAGTGACGCGGTCGCCAGGGTTTCCGGCAGGCTCGCGTCGATGTCGCCGTCCGCGCGCGTGGAGATGACCGATTCGACGAGCCGGAAGGGCAGATCGATCCGGGGGTCGTCCCCGCCGACGATCTGCGACGCGAGTTCACGATAACGCCGGTACAGACGCCGGCGGTCGCGCCGGAAGACGTCGAACGAATCGGTGCGCAACTCCGGAAGATGGTAGAGCGCACCGAGATTCCATCTCCCCGCACACAATTGGGCGGCGTCGAACCAGGTCAGTGCACACAACCGCAGGTCGGCGGGCAGTGCGTCCCCGAGTCCGTCGTCGAACTCGATCGTCGGTTCGACGGTGCCCTCGAGCAGTGCTACGAGGATGTCGTTCTTCGTCGCGAAATGGTTGTACAGCGATGCCTGCCGGATCCCCACGGTCTCCGCGATCAGGCGTGTCGACGTACTCGCGAATCCGCGTGTGGTGAACAGCTCGGCCGCCGCATCGAGAATCTCTGCGCGGGCGTTGTTTCCGGGTCGGCGCGGGGCGCGGAGGCGGGGTCGTCCTGGTCCTGCTTGGCTCACCCCTTCACCCTGACACATCGAAATGTCCAGCAACACTGCAGAGTTCGAGTGGTGAGCATTCTGTCACCTGGATGAAACACAAGAAACGGAGTCGTTACGCGCAGGACATTCGCCGAAGATGCGCGACCGGAAAACTGTCGATCGACAGTTTCCCTCACCCGCCGATCGGAGCGCCATGACCGAGACACTCGCGACCGCCACCACGCACGCTGCTCGCGCCCATGCCCGAGCGCAGGCAGGAACCGTCACCGACGCCATGCCGATCGTCCCGGCATCGTCGTGGCCGGCTCCGCCCAGCGGTCGCGCGGCGTCGATGACCTGGGCCGAGACCGTTCCCGGTGGCCGCTACACCAGCAAGGTCCTCGCACGCGGCACCCGCCTGCGCCTGCGGGACGTCCACGGCACCGCCTGCGCCAACCTCCTGCTGTTCCGCGCCGACGCACCGCACGAGCGGCTCAACGTCGCCGACACGGTGAAGGTGCCGTGGCAGGCCTATCTCGGTGTCGGGCATCCCCTGCTCTCCGATCAGGGCCGCGTCCTCGCCACGATCGTTGCCGACACCTCCGGTCGCCACGACGCGCTGTGCGGCACGACCCACCTCGCGGGGAACACCGCGAAATACGGTGCGGGATCGCTCCATTCGAGCTCTCCCGCGGGCCGCGAACTGTTCACGGTCGCCGCGGCCAAGCACGACCTGCAGCCGCGCGACCTGCCGCCCTCGCTGTCCTTCTTCCACGGTGTCCGCGTCGAGGAGGACGGCAGCCTCGTCAGCACCGGCAACGCCGGTCCCGGTGCCGCCGTCGACCTGCTGATCCACCTGCCGGTCATCGCCCTGATCGCCAACACCGCACACCCGCTCGACCCGAACCCCGAGTTCACCACCGGCAGCCTCGAAGTCCTCGCCTGGCGGGCGCCCGGCGAACTGAACTCGCTGCCGAACACCGACCCCGAATACCAGCGCGCCGTGCTCAACACCGACGACGCCTGGGCCGCCGCCACGTCCGAAACGGAGATCCGCCGATGACCCTCACCGCAGACACCGCAGAACTCGCCCTCGTTCCCGGTCGCGTCGTCCTCGACGAGATCGTCGGACTCCGCGGACCGTGGTCGGCCGTCGTCGCCGCGGGAGACGTCCTCACGATCGTCGACCTGCACGGCAACCAGGCCGTCGACACGCTCGTCTACGACGCGCACGACACCGGCCGGCGGTACAGCGCAGCGGCCACCGTCGCCGCACAGCAGAATCTGTTCCTCACCACCGGATCCGTCCTGCGCGACTCCGAGGGCGCTCCGCTGATGACGCTCGTCGCCGACGAGGTGGGAAATCACGACACCGTCGGTGGTGCGTGCTCGCAGGAGTCGAACACCTTGCGCTACGGGCACCACACGAAGCATCAGCACGCATGTGTCGAGAACTTCCTCATCGAGGGCGCGAAGTGGGGACTCGGCAAACGAGATCTCGTCTCCAACATCAACTTCTTCATGAATGTGCCCGTCGAGGCGGACGGCACCCTCGGCATCGTCGACGGGCTCTCCGCTCCCGGAAAGCGCCTCGCGCTCCGCGCCGAGCGCGACGTCCTCGTCCTCGTCTCGAACTGCCCCCAGATCAACAACCCGTGCAACGGCTTCGATCCTACGCCGGTTCGCATGATCGTCACCCGCGAGGAGTGAGCCTGCCATGACCACCAAGATCGGCGTAGAACGCCCCGGAATGCTCACCACCGTCCAGGACTATCCGGGTCGCACCGGCTACTGGCAGATCGGCGTACCGCCCTCCGGGCCCATGGACGACCTGTCCTTCCGTCTGGGCAACGTGGCTCTCGGCAACGACGAGGGCGCCCCCGGCCTCGAGACCACGATGGCAGGTCCCGCGCTGCGTTTCACCGAGGACACCGAGGTGTGCGTAACCGGTGCTCCCGCCGTCGTCCGGGTCGACGGAGTCACCGTTCCGCAGTGGCGACCCGTCACCGTTCCGGCCGGCGGACTGCTCGACGTCGGCGTCGTCTCCGGTCCCGGCCTGCGCGTCTACATCCTGGTCCGGGGCGGACTCGACGTTCCCGAATTCCTCGGCAGCGCCTCGACGTTCACGCTCGGCACGTTCGGTGGTCACGAGGGTCGTACCCTTCGCGAAGGCGACGTCCTCGTCGTGGGTGACGACCCCCGCGGTGAGAGCGCGCCCGTCCCGTCCGAACACGTACCGGCTCTCGGCACGCGCTGGGAGATCGCGGTGACCGAAGGCCCGCACGGCGCCCCCGAGTTCTTCACCCGCTCCGACATCGACACCCTCTACGCCACCGAGTACGAGGTGCACTTCAACTCCGATCGCACCGGGGTCCGGCTCATCGGCCCGAAGCCGGAATGGGCCCGGACCGACGGCGGGGAAGCGGGGCTGCACCCGTCGAACATCCACGACAACGCGTACTCCGTCGGTGCGCTCGACTTCACGGGCGACACCCCGATCCTGCTCGGCCCCGACGGGCCGAGCCTGGGCGGCTTCGTGTGCCCGGTGACGGTCGTCGCCGCCGACCGCTGGAAGCTCGGTCAGCTCGCACCCGGCAACACCGTCAGGTTCGTCCCCGTGAAGTCGCAGCACAGCGCGTCGCGCCGCGAACTGGGAGTCGGTCGTCGTGCCGGTCTGTCGCTGGTCGCGTCGGGCGGCGGCGACGGCGACGACGGAGTCCTGGCCCGCCGCGACGGGCACACCGCCGTCACCTACCGCCGCAGCGGCGACGACAACGTGCTCGTCGAGTACGGCGACATGACGCTCGACCTGGCGCTGCGGGCCCGCGTGCACGCCCTGCACCAACGCCTCGAAGCGCAGCGCCCTGCAGGCCTGCTCGAACTCACCCCCGGTATCCGGTCGCTGCAGGTCAAGGTCGATCCGGATGTCCTGTCGGTACCGGTCCTGCTCGGTCTGCTCGCCGAGGTCGAGGACGGTATCGGCGACAGCGACGAACTGGAAGTGCCCAGCCGTCAGGTGCGCCTGCCGCTGTCCTGGGACGATCCGGCGACCCGCGAGGCCATCCAGCGCTACATGCACGGCGTGCGGTCGGACGCGCCGTGGTGCCCGTGGAACATCGAGTTCATCCGTCGGATGAACGGCCTCGACACCGTCGCCGACGTGTTCGACACGGTGTTCGCCGCCGATTACATGGTGCTCGGACTCGGCGACGTCTACCTCGGTGCACCGGTCGCGACACCGCTCGACCCGCGGCACCGGCTGGTCACCACCAAGTACAACCCGGCCCGCACGTGGACACCCGAGAACGCGGTCGGTATCGGCGGTGCGTATCTGTGCATCTACGGCATGGAAGGCCCCGGCGGGTACCAGTTCGTCGGCCGCACCACCCAGGTGTGGAATCACCGGCACCCGCAGCCGGCCGGGCCCTTCGAGGACGGAACGCCGTGGCTGCTGCGGTTCTTCGACCGGATCTCCTGGTATCCCGTCGACCCCGAGGAACTGCTCGATCTGCGTGCCGATCTCGCGGCCGGCCGCGGCGGGGGAGTGGAGATCACCGACGGGACCTTCTCGCTGGCGGACCACCGGAAATTCCTCGCCGACAACACATCCTCGATCGCGGAGTTCCAGGCGACCCAATCCGTCGCCTTCGCGCAGGAGCGGGCACGGTGGAAGGCGACCGGCGCATGACGACCGCCGAACGGATCCGGCTTGCAGGAACCCGGTTCGAGCGAACGCTGCTGGCGCGGCCGGGCACCGAACCCGACACCACCACCCGGGTCACCTGGGTGCAGGGTGAGAAGTTGTACTGCGATCTGAGGCAACCCGCCTCGTTGCCTGTGGTGACGGCCTCGACCGCGAACGACATGGACCTCGACGATCTCGTGGCACTCGCGGCGCAGGACGGATTCGCGGGGCGGTTGCTCGACCGCGGCGATCACGTCGAGTGGGAACGCGCCGTGTCGTTCCACCCGCTCGGGCCGACACCCGACGCCGGCAGCCTGGCCGTCCTCGACGCGGACACTATCGTCGAACACGGTGTGTACGAGGACTACACGGAACACTGGCACACCGCCGGCGTCTCGTCCGACATCGAGGAGTATCTGCTCGAGGACATCGACACCGGGGCGACCGCGGTACTCGTGCGGGTGGGGGAGACCTTCGCGTTCGCGCGCGGCCGCGACCGCACCCCCGGATCCGGTTCTCTGCTCGAACGCATCAGGGGGGCGGCGACACTCCGCGAGGCCCGCGCAGTGCTCGACTGCGAGGTCGCCGTCGGCCGAGTGTGCGCCGGCCGATGGAACATCACCGCATCGACTCTCCCGTACCGGATCGGGGACGACCTCGACCCCGCTTTCGGAGACGAAATCCACACAAGTGACGTCACATTCGGCGGAACACCCGTCACGAGGCGGTGGCGTCCGCTCGACCCGAACCTCAGGACGGAACCATGACCTTCACCAGCATCCCCGTCGTCGACGTACACGCACTGGTCTCCGCCGACGACAGCGGACGGGAAGCAGTCGTCGAGGAACTCGGGCGTGCCGCCCGCGAGGTCGGTTTCGCTCAGATCGTCGGGCACGGTATCGATCCCACCCTCATCTCGGGACTGAAGACAGCCGCAGAACGCTTCTTCGCACTGCCCGACGAAACCAAGATGTCGGTCTACATAGGCACTTCGTCGAACCACCGCGGCTATGTGCCGCCGGGTGAGGAGGTGTTCGCCGGTGCCACACCCGATCACAAGGAAGCGTTCGATCTGTCCATCGATCTTCCCGCCGACGATCCGGACTATCTGGCCGGCAATCCACTGCTCGGACCGAACCAGTGGCCCGACCTGCCGGACTTCGAGAAGCCCGTGGGGGCCTACTACGATGCCGTATTCGGTCTGGGCCGTGTGCTTCTGAGGACTTTCGCCGAGACGCTCGGTGAGCCGTCCGACCTGTTCGATCGGTATGTGACGACACCGCCGGCGCAGTTGCGGATGATCCATTATCCCTACGATCCCAGTGCATCCGACCGCCCCGGTATCGGCGCTCACACCGACTACGAAATGTTCACGCTGCTCCTGCCCACGGCGCCGGGGCTCGAAGTGGTCAACGCCGACGGAGACTGGATCGAGGTCCCCTACCGCGACGATGCTTTCGTCCTGAATATCGGTGACCTGCTGGAGATCTGGACGAACGGTGTGTTTACAGCGACGTCACATCGGGTGCGTAAGGTTGCTCAGGAGCGTTACTCGTTCCCCTTGTTCTTCAACGTCGACTACGACACCCGGGTCGAGCCGCTGGAGAGGTTCGTCGACGCGGACGGACCACGATACGACGGAGTGACGGCCGGCGAACATCTGTTCGCGCAGACTGCTCAGAGCTTCACCTATCTCCGCAACCGGCTCGCCTCCGGCGAGATCGTTCTTCCCGACAATGCCCGCCCCCTCTATTCGCTCGGACGCGAAGCCCAACGCAGCGCTCCTGCCGTCTGACCTTCTCCATACGGAGCTGCCATGATCATCACCGGTGTTGCCGTGTGCCTCGTCGTACTTCTCGGGGCCGGCTTCTACTCCACCCGCAAGGTCCGCGGACAGGCGGGCAACTTCCTGCTCGCCGGTCGCTCGCTGGGCGCACCCGTTCTCGCCGTCCTGCTCATGTCCCAGGTCATCGACTCCAACGCGACCCTCGGTTCGGCCGACCTCGCGGCCGGATTCGGATTCTGGGCCGGCGCGGCGATGCCCCTCGGCGTCGCGCTCAGTGTTCTGCTCGTCGGAATCTTCTTCGCGAAGCGCCTGCGGGCGACCGGCGTGGTGACCCTGCCGGAGTTCTTCGCCCGGCGCTTCGGGCGCGGCACCGAGATCACCGCCTCCGTCCTCACCGTGGGCAGCTTCGGCATCCTCCTCGCCGGCAACCTCGTCGCCCTCGCCTACCTCCTGCAGTACTTCCTCGGCCTGAACTACACCGCCGCGGTACTGGTGATCATCCCGTTCGTGCTCGCCTACACGATGGCCGGCGGCATGTTCGCGAGCGTCTACACCGGCATGGTCCAGTTCGCCGTCATGGCCGTCGGTATCGTCTCCCTCCTCGCGTGGGTGGCTCTCGGTCCCGGCTTCACCCACGGGGACGGCCTCGGCATCGGTGATCTCGGCCAGCTCACCGATCCGGCGCAGGGCGCCGCGATCAACTGGGCCACGATCGTCGCTCTCGGACTCGGCAACCTGGTCGCGATCGACCTGATGCAGCGTGTGTTCTCCGCCAAGTCGCCGCACGCGGCGCAGCGCGCCTGCTTCTCCGCGGCGACCGGCATTCTCCTGCTGTGCGTGCCGCTCTCGTTCGTCGCTCTCGCCGCGGTCTCGATCGTCGGTGACAGCGCTGCCGACGCGCCGATCCTCTACGTCCTGCTCGGGCAGTACACCCCTCAGTGGTTGTCGATCCTGGTCCTGTCCGGCCTGGTCACCGCGTCGCTGACCACCATCAGTGGGGTGCTGCTGTCCACCGCGACGGTCCTGGTGCGCAACGTCTTCCGAGTCGGTGGCGAGAACGCCGCGATGTCCTCGGACGTCATGAAGGCCACGCGTCTGCTCATGCTGCCCATGGCGGCCTTCGGCGCGCTCGTCGCCCTGCGTGTTCCGCAGACGGGTATCCTTCTCACCCTCACCTTCGACCTTCTGCTCGCCTCGCTCGTCGTTCCGTTCATCCTCGGGCTGTTCTGGTCGCGCGGTGACGGGCGTGCCGTGGCCGCCGCAGCGATCGCCGGCATCACGGTGCGTGCCGGCTTCTTCGTCCTCACCCCGACGATCTACGGCGTCGACAACACCCTGCTGTACATCCCGAACTCACTGGTCACCTCGTCCGTCGACGGCTGGACCACCTTCATCGGATTCCTGGTGTCGCTGGTCGCCTACGTGACGGTCGCGCTGGTGCGACGCCCCGTCCGCGCGGTCACCGTTCCGGAGCCGGCCGTCCTGCCTGCGAAGCAACCGGTCGCGGTGTAGCTCGCGCGCCGAACCGGGGTTCGCTACCGCAACACGCGGGGCGAACCCCGGTTCACCGCGTCAGAGATCGACGAGTGTTTCGATGTCCTGAACGAGGGAGAACAGGGGAGCGCACTGTTTCTCGGAAGGAATCGGTTCGTTGTCGTAGGGGAAGTGCAACCACGAGCTGACGAGAACGCCGAATTTCGTGTCCAGGATGATCGCGCAATCGTTGCGGTCATGCTGGAGGAGCGCTCTCCTGCTATTGATCGTGATCTCGGTGGAGATATCGCGGTCGCGCTCGAGATATTCCTCGTAGGAGACATTGCCGGCGAGGAAAGTGATCGCGTAGGAATCCTTGTGGTCGGTCGTCTGGGCGAAGCTCTTCCATGAGCAGCTGATGAATGTGTACGTGCCGAAGGGAAGATCGGTGAGATCCTTGCTACGGTCGTCGAAACCTCTTTCGAGAAGTATCTCCATCGGAACATCCAGGCACGGATCGAAAGTGATGTCAGGTCGTTCCGAATCGTCGACGACGCGAGGCGTACGTACGGTCGTGGCGACCTCCATCATGATTCGTCCTGCGTCGACTTCTCGGTCCACCGAATCCTCGATCCGCTCGACGAAGCTTCTGGTCCGGCTGCATCGTGCGTCGTCCGTCATCGGCTGCATCTCGCGTGTGAGGTTGTGGTGCTTGATGCTGATCAGGCCGAATCGGGTGCTCATCGATATCTCGCAGCTGTTTGTTACGTTCGGGTCGAACTTGACGAGGGCGGGACGACCGCTGACTGTTGTCTCGGTGGTGTTCTCGGGGTCCCGCTTGTAGGCTTCGTCGAGCGTCCTGTTCGACGCCAGCAGGTACAGGTCGAACCAACCCGTATCGTTACTGTCCGGGGGAATGCTGTCGAAGGTGCACAGGATCGACGTGTAACCACCGGAGGTGTGCTCGGACTTCTGCCCGGTGGAGAGGTCGACACGTTCCGCACGGAAGGCCTCCTCCGGAATGTCCGCACATGGATCGAATGTGATTTGTGCATGCACTTCCGGGTCGACCGCTTTCGGTGTGTCGTTGGTGGGAAACACGCCTTCGGCCGCGATCGATGCCGGCCCTGGAGAATGGCTGCATCCCGCAACAAGAATCACTGTTATTGCAACTGCCGTCACCGACTTCGTGACGACTGTCGTCCACCTACGCACGTGACCCCCGATCCGTTTCTGCCGGCGGGACGTTAGCACGTTCCTTCCTCAGCCCCGCACGGCGCAGTGATTGCTTGCGCGCCGCACCGGGGTTCGCTACCGCAACACGCGGGGCGAACCCCGGTTCACCGCGTCAGCTTCGCGGCGCGACGCGCAGCCTGCCGGAGTCTCTCCGTCACGACGTCGAACCGTTCCAACTCCGCCCACGTCCAGCGCACCACTTCGTAGCCCGCGTCGCGGATCGCGTCCTGCCGGAGCTTCTCGTCGAACACGTCGCGCGGGTCGGAATACTTGATCCGCCCGTCGAACTCGCCGACGACGCCGTTCTCCCAGAAGAAGTCGACGCGATAGCGCCGCCCGTTCCCGCCCACGATCTCGTACTGGAGGATCGGTCGCGGCAGTCCTGCTTCCGCAATGCGTAGACGCGACAGCGATTCGCCCGCACTCTCGCTGCGACCGTCCAGAAACGGCACCACTGTGCGGGCACGAGCCAGGCCGTGGCGGGTCCGGGCATCGGCAAGCGCCCGCGAAACCTGTTCACGCATAACGGGGTACAGGCGAAGAGCGGAATCGCCTGCGATGACGGCCTGCTCCTTCGGGAGCGTGCGCGCGAGGTCGACGACGGTGCGGGCAATCGACGTGACGGCTACTCCGTCGACGACCACCACGTCGTCGCCGAGTTCGGTCGGATGCACGTGGATCTGCGAGGTGACACGACCGCGCCGCGTGGCGGGCCGGGAGATGTGGACGAGGTCGAGCGGTACGTCCCACAGTTCGAGGCCGTGCAGTGCCGCCGCCGACACGTGGCTGAGCGCCTCGTCGGGACCGAGCGTCGCTCCGACATGCCGGGCACGGACACGGTGGACGCCGACGGGGCCGATCGCGTCGACGTCACAGCGGTGCAGATAGCACCCGCGCCCGACCCGTACGAGTGAGCCGGTGCGAACGCCGGTGCGGATCTCGGTGTCCGAGAGACCCGCGACGGCGAGCGAGGTGTTGGTGAGAATGTTCGGATCTGTCACGACGACGATCCTGCGCGGAGCGACACCCACCGAACCCGCGACGACCTCCCGATCCGGTGTACCTGTGGATCGATCGCGGGGTTGGGGACAAACTCCTGTTCGGAGGCCGTTGACGCGCCGAACCGAGGTTCGCGCGTGCTACAGCGGCGGCGAACCCCGTTTCGGCGCGTTCTCTACTTCTCGAAGACGATGTCCTCGATGAGCGTGTGCTGCTCGACCGCGGAGGGTGCCTGCATGCCCGGAGCCTGATCGTCCGAGTGCGACGCCTTGAACGAGTCCGAACGCAGCCACGCGAGGAAGTCTTCCTTGGAGTCGAACTCCATGGTGGACACGTAGGGCAGGCCGTCGGCTGCGGGACGCATCAACGTCGTGCGGTTGAGGCCCGGCACTCCGTCGAGCGTCGAACGCATGCTCTCGACGAAGACCTTTTCGAATGCCTCGGTGGTATCGGCAGGAACGTCGATGCGGTTGGTGATGACGTACACGGTGACCCTTTCTGAGAAGTCGTGGCGGACCCGGGAGCCCTCAGGAATTATAACGACACCCTGTCGATAACCTACGGTCCGTGCCCGCTCACGATGCGCGGATCGGTGAAGCCGGCCCGATCGACATCTCCCAGAACTGCGTGTAGCGGCCGCCGCGACGCACCAGTTCATCGTGGGTTCCCTCCTCGACGATTCGCCCTCGGTCCAGGAACACGATCCGGTCGGCGTCGCGGACGGTGTGCAACCGATGCGCGACCATCAGCACCGTCCGTCCCGCCGTGAGCCGCTCCAACCCGGCGCGGACGACCGCCTCGTTCTCCGGGTCCAGGGCGGACGTCGTCTCGTCCAACAGGACGATCGGCGCGTCCTTGAGCAGTGCTCGCGCGATCGACACCCGCTGCCGTTCCCCGCCGGACAACATCGCGCCGCCTTCACCGACTCGCGACGACCAGCCGTCGGGTAGGCGTTCGATCACCTCGTCCAGCCCCGCGGCGGCACCAGCGGCGCGCACCTCGTCGTCGGTCGCATCCGCACGTCCGAGCCGCACGTTCTCCTCGAGGGTCTCATCGAACAGGTAGACGTCCTGGAAGACCACCGCGATCTGCGACATCAGCACGTCGGTCGCGATGTCCCGCACGTCCACCCCGCCGATCCGCACGGACCCCGCATCCACGTCGTGGAACCGTGCGAGCAGTTGCAGCAGCGTGCTCTTCCCGGCGCCGGACGGCCCGACCACCGCGAACCGCCGGCCCTGCGGCACCGCCAGCGACAACCCGTCGATCACCGTACGACCGTCCCGCCGGAAGGCCACCGAGTCGAACTTGATGTCGTGACCGTGCGGTCGCGCCGGACGAACCGGCTCGGGGAGGGGAGGGGTGCTCAGGAAGGCGTCGAGTCGTGTCAGTTCGCCGCGGGCGGCGCGCAGCTTTCCGCCGATCTCCGACAGTGACAACAGCGGTTCGGCGCAGCGACCTGCGAGGACGACGAGTGCCAACATGTCCGGCACCGCGAGGCTCCCGCCGATCACAAGGTAGGTGCCCAGTGCCAGCAGCGCGGTGAACGCCGCCTGCACGGTGACCGTCGTGCCGACGATGCCCGGCACGGCTGCGAGCGTCGAACGCCGCGAAGCACGCCGGATACCGTCGA
Organism: Rhodococcus sp. S3; assembly: GCF_058211795.1. Lineage (NCBI taxonomy): Bacteria > Bacillati > Actinomycetota > Actinomycetes > Mycobacteriales > Nocardiaceae > Rhodococcus > Rhodococcus sp. S3. The sequence continues at coordinate 1,563,919 of NZ_CM177074.1, forward strand.
GCGAGTCGTCGAGCAACCGGAAGCGTTCGACGGTTCGCCCGCCCGCGCGTAGGACAGGCTGTGCCTGAAGATATTCGACGACGCGAGCGGTGGCCTCGTGATCGCGTGCGGCGCGTTCGATATCGGTCGCCGCGGTGGTGCGCGCCGACCACATCTGCACCGCGGTCACCACGGGGATCGCCGCGGCGGCCGCCAGGCCCATCCGCAGGTCGTAGGCGGTCATCACCACCACGATGGTCAGCGGGGTCACGCATGCCGAGACGAACGGCGCGAGCATGTGAGCGATCACGCTCATCGATTGCAGGACACCACGACTCGCCGTCGCCGACAGTTCGCCGACCAGGTCGGCGCGATACCAGCCGAGCGGCAATCGTACGAGCTGGTCGCCCAGCCGGTGATAGACGCCGCGCAGCAGCGAGGTCCCGACGCGGAAACCCGACAGGTCGCTGACGTAGCGCAGCACCGCGTAGACCGCGACCGACGCCCCGAATCCGATCAGCCAGGGTCCGACGTCCGAGGGGGCGTCCCCGAACAGGATGCGCAGCACCGGGACGAGGAAGGCGTACGACAACCCCTCGGCGATCGCGCATCCCACCATGAGCGCCAGCGTCCGGCGCAGCGGGCCGGCGTGTTCGCGTCCGAGTGTGCGGAACAGTGTGGTGATCATCGTGCTCTGCTTCCTTGCAGGTCGGAACCTGCGGACGGTTGGAGGGAGCCCTCGCGGACGAGAACGTCCTCCGGTGAACCCTGTTCGACGATCGCTCCGTCCTCGAGAACCACGACCGTGTCCGCCCCGGTGATCGTCTCCGGTCGGTGCGTGACGGTCAGGATGGTCCGGTTGCCGCGCAAACGGGTGAGGGCAGCGTGGATCGCACCTTCGGTCCGGGGATCGGCGAAGGCCGTCGCCTCGTCGAGCACCAGCACCGGTGCATCGGTGAGCAGTGTCCGCGCGAGCGACAGGCGTTGCCTCTCCCCGCCGGACAGTTCGACCCCCTCTCCGAGGATCGTGTCGTATCCGTGGGGCAGTTCGACGATCCGCTCGTGGATGTCGGCCGCAACGGCTGCGCGGACCACGGCGTCGCGGTCGGCGTGCGGGACGGCCAGGGCGATGTTGTCGGCGATCGACGCACGCAGCAGACGAACGTCCTGGAAGACACATGCGATCGTGCGGTAGAGCGTCCTGCTCCCGACCTCCCGCAGGTCGACGCCACCGAGAGTGATCGTGCCGTGGGTCGGATCGAAGAAGCGCAGCAACAGTGTCGCCAGGGTGGACTTCCCACTGCCGGACGGACCCACCAGGGCGGTGACCGTCCCCGACTCGAGTGTCAGGTCGATGCCCCGGAGGACCTCGTGCGCATCCGAATAGCCGAAGCGGACGTCGTGCAGGTCGATCCGGTGCCCGCTCGGCGCTATCGGCCGCTCGGGTTCCGGCACCGGTGGCACGTCCAGCACCTCCCGGATCCGCTCGACGGCGCGCCGGGCGGCCAGGATGTCGTCGAATCCGTGGCCCAACGCCGCGATCGGGGTGGTCAGCCCCACGCCGAGGAGCACGAAGGGCAGCAGATCCGCCGCGGGCATACTGCCGCCCGTGATCAGGATCGAACTGCCGATCAGCACGGTCAGGAGCACGAACGGCGGCGAGAGGGCGAGTTGCATCCCCGCTGCCACGCCGGAGACGCCGCGCACCCATCGCGTGAAGGTCGAGACGAAATCGTCTGCTGCCGTGACGAATCTGTTCCGGGACCGGCGAGTGTCCCCGAAGACCTTCACGACCGAGATGCCGTTCACGAATTCGACGACCACATCGGCGATGCGTCCCATCGCGTCGTCGAACTCCTCCTGCTCCCGTCGCCGGGCCGCAGTGGACAGCAGGGGAACCAGCGACACGGCCAGGACGATCGGGATCATGGTGATCAGCGTCAGCCGCCAGTCGACTGTGAACAGGTAGACCGCCGACACGACCGGAACGAGGAAGGCGTTGACCATCTCGCCGGGCGTGTGCGCGATGAACGGGTGAACGGCGGAGACGTCGTCGCCGACGACCTTCGCGAGTTCACCCGTTCGGCGACGGGAGAACCAGCCGATCGGGACCTTGCCGAGGTGACGTGCGAGTTCGCGGCGGAACGCCAGCTGCACGGAGCCGTCGAGGCCGTGCGCGAGGCCGGATCCGATCGACGTGAGGACGAGTCGGGCGAAGAGTCCGAGTGCGCCGACGACGACGGCGGTCCAGGCGCGGGACTGGTCGACCGGTCCCGGCGCGAGGAGCGTCCGGCCGACCTCGGCGACGGCGAGAAGCGGAACGAGACCCGCGATACCGCCCGCGGCCTGGAGAGCCACACTCGCAGTGAACCTGCCGACGAACGGCCGCAGCAGCGACGACAGTGTTCGCCGCGACGCCGGATCCGTCTCGGGGAAGGATGTTTCCGTGGATGTCATGATGTCCGTGCTTTCGTCGGCCCTCGGACCGGGGCTGCGTCGCCGGTAGTCTCGGCGGGCGCGCCGGTCCGGGGGAGAACGGTGAATGCGATCGCGGCAGCGACGACGAGAAGCACTGCACCCAGCGCGAATCCGAGCGCGTAGCCGCTGTTCATGCTCTCGGGTGTCGCGAGTGGACCGATCCGGTGGTGTGCGGCGGTACCGAGAACGGCGAGTCCGAGCGACGCACCGATCTGCCGCGACGTATTGAGAAGTCCGGAGGCCGTGCCCATCTCGCGTGCGTCCACCCCCGAGGTCGCGACGGACACCACCGGACCGAGGCAGAGTCCGAACCCGATGCCGACGACGACGGCCGGTCCCAGAACGTCGGTGACGAACGACCCGTCGGCGCTGATCAGACCGAACCATGCGAACCCGCAAGCGCTGAGAAGCCCACCGGCGACGAGGAGGGTGCGCGCCGCCACGCGGTAGCCGAGCTTGACGGCGACCACCGATCCGACGATGACACCCACGGCCACCGGCAGGGTCATCAGACCCGTGGCAGCCGGGCTGTTGCCGAGTACCTGCTGTAGATACAGCGAGACGAAATAGAACGCCGACCCGATGGTGGCGCCCACCAGCAGGTTGAAGGCGTTCGCCCCGCTCACCGACCGGTTGGCGAAGAGGCCGAGCCGGATCAGCGGGTCGCGGCGGGTGGTTCGCTCGACGTGGACGAACGCCACCAGCAGGGCGACGGCCGCGGCGAGGGTGACGAGCGTGATCGTCGAGGTCCAGCCGTGGCGGTCGGTACGCACGAGTGCGAACACCAGGGCTGTCGTGCCGGCGGTGCCGAGAATCGCTCCGAGCACGTCCGGGCGACCGCGCCGCACGGGTACTCCGTCGACTCCCACACCCAGACGGGTCAGCGCGAGTGCTGCAGCGGCCATGGGCACGTTGACGAACATGACCCACCGCCATCCGGCGTATTCGGTGAGGACGCCGCCGATGATGAGACCGAAGGCGGCACCGCCGGCATTCATGGCGCTCCATATCCCGAAGGCGCGAACCCGGGCGCGGCCGTCGGGGAAGGTCGACGACAGCAGTGCCAGCGCGGCCGGCGCGAGGGCTGCAGCCCCGACACCCTGCATCGCTCGTGCGGCGACGAGGTGGCCGGGTGCTGCAGCGAACCCGCCGAGCAGCGAGGCGAGACCGAACACGCCCAGTCCTACGAGGAGAGCCCGCTTGTGCCCGTAGAGATCGGCCGCGCGTCCTCCGAGGAGGAGCAGACCGCCGAAGAACAGTGCGTAGGCGTGGATCACCCACGTCGCTCCCATCGGGTCGAAATGCAACCCCTCGGTGATCCGGGGGAGTCCGATGTTCGCGACGGACAGATCCAGCGACACCATGAACTGCACGGTCGCGACGGCTGCAAGGGTGTATCCGGGCCTCGTTGTGTCAGTCATGCCGGTCGGCCCTTTCGGTCGGGGGCAGGACCCAGGCGGCCATGACAGCGGTGATGCCCGGCAGCAGCGGGATCACCAGCAGGGTGATGCCCAGCCACAGCGGGACGATCGGGTTGTAGTGTTCGCCCGCGTATCCGACGTCGAACAGCAGCACGCAGGTTCCGATCACGAACAGTGTCGTCACCACAGCGCGGACCGCGACGTCCTTCTTCGCGCTCCACAGCGCGCCGAGCCGGCCGGCCAGGCCGAGGACGCCCACGATCACGAGGTATCCGGCGATCGCGTTCCGGTCGAGGTTCACATTGTCGGGTCCCCATTCGGGATATGCGTTCTGCACGTGCTGCTCGATCGATCCGATCATCCACACGTCCAGCAGAGGGAGTGCGATGCAGAGGATCTGCAGGCACGCGCCGAGGGTGAGGGCCTGCACAAGGTTGGGCCGGCGTTTCGTCGTACGAATTTCGGTTCGGACGGTCATGCCGGACTCCTCTCTTACGGTGTATGACTTACGTCGGCGATGGTAGTCTTACGTCGTAAGAGTGGCAAGGAGGTTTCATGGGATCGACGCGCGCGCAGGGTCGGCACGCCGGACTGACCCGGCAGCAGGTGCTCCATGCAGCGGTGCAGATGGTCGACCGGGAAGGTGCGGCCGCGCTGTCGATGCGGAAGCTGGCACGTGAGCTGGACGTGGAAGCGATGACGCTGTACCACCACGTGAAGAACAAACAGGGACTCGAGGACGCCATCGTCCAGTACGTGATGGACGAAGCGCTCACCGGAGCCGAGACCGACGCTCCGTGGCGGACGGTCCTCGAGGGCTACGGCCGGGCCTTCCATCGCGGCTTGCTCGCGCACCCCGGGGCAGTACCGTTCTTTGCGTCCCGTCCGGCGGTCACCTCGGGCAATGCCGTGCATCTGGAGAAGATGCTCGAGGTGTTGCGGGACGCCGGATTCACGCCGCAGGATGCGCTCCTCGTGATCCAGACACTGGCCGCCATCGTGCTGGGCCAGCACAGCGCACCACCGGCAGACGACGGCGATCCGGGCATCGATACCGAAGCCCTCGCCGAGTTCCCGTTGTTCGTCGAAGCGATCGGATCCGGTGTGCCGTCCGTGGAGTCGCGGGTGGAGTTCGCGCTGCAGGCGTTCATCGCCGGGCTGAAGGAACCGAGCAGCGCCGCAATATAGTTCGCGCGCCGAACCGGGGTTCGCTACCGCAACACGCCGCGCGAGCCCCGGTTCAGCGCGTCAGCTTCGCGACCTGTCCGCACCCGTCACAGAAGATCTCGGCATTTCGTGAGACAGGAACCGCGACGTAATGAGGATCGGACGACTCACGCGCCGGGGCGACTCACGACCACGGCGTCCTCGGTCGTGGGATTGCCGATCGTCGGATCCGGGCTCCAACCGAGGATCGGCGGCACGAAGACGCACTCCAGCGGCCCTGCCGAACCCGGATCGAGCGCGTCGAGGACGAACCATGCCGCGTTCGGGTCGTTGACGATGCCGGCATGTTCGACGAAGTCGTTCGCGCAGTGGTCCTGCAGCACGATGTTTGTCGCGTTGGGCGCCTCGCGGTAGCCACTGGTGTGCGGGAGGACGATCTCCTCGTAGCGGGTCATGATGTTCGTGTACGTCACCTCGTCGGCGTAGACGCCGGCCTCCTGGATTGTGTGGATCCAATCCGATCCGGCAAGGACCTGCGGGCACGCACCGCATCCGACGAAGTGGGCGAGATTCTCCACGTCCTGCCGCACACCGACGTGCTCGAACAGTTCGAACGACGCCGCGAGCAGGAAGGCGTGGCTGCCCTCGTAGACCGGTCCGAGCGAAATGTAATCGTCGACCTTCTCGTTGCCGCCGAGGAACTTCACGTACCAGACGGGCATCAGGGTGCCCTGCGAGTGACCCACGAGGTCGACCTTCTCCGCGCCGGTCGCGACAAGGACCTCGTCGACGAAATCGGAGAGCTGCTGTGCGCTGTCCTCCATCGGCAGCAGCCCACCGACGGAATTCAACGGCCAGGGGAGGTCGGCATGGTTGCCGTAAGTGAGAGCGAAGACGCAATAGCCCTCGTTCGCGAGAAGAGGCCCGAGATACGACCAGTTGTTGTGCCGGTTGAGCACCGTGCCGTGGACGAGCACGACGGGATCCGGGTGTTCCTGCGACGGGACGCAGTCCCAGTCGTTCGTGCCGAGCGCGTTACCGTTCGGGTCGCCGAATTCGTGGGCGAACCCGTCCAGGAACGTCTTTCCGACGGGCAGGGGAGGAGCGGTCTCCTCTGCGACTGCCGTTCCTGCCCCGACCACAGCGAAGGCGACCGCGAGTACCGCGGCGACCCATGAGCGTACGTGCATTCCCATCCCCCCGAAGTATGTGGATGGGCAAGGAAGTTAACAGAAATTCTTCCTACTGGGGGGAGCGTGGTTCCCGCGGGTGTCAGGCCTCGGTGTCTTCCGGGGAACGCGCGGACTCCACTGCAGCAGTCATGGAGCCGAGGAACTCCCGCACGACCTCCAGTTGCGACTCGGAGAAGGACTCGAGCGCAGTGGATGCCCGCGCGAAGAGCGGACCGAAGAAATCCCATCCGAGTTTCTCGGCCGCCGGGGTCACGCGCAGGATGACGCGCCGCCGGTCGTCGCTGTCGCGATCCCGCCGCACGTGACCGGCCCGTTCGAGCCTGTCGACGAGTGCGGTGATCGATGCGGTGTTGAGCCGCAGGTGCTCGGCGAGCCAGCCGGGTGTCGCGATCTCCCCGGCCCGTTCCCGGTCGAGAAGTCCGATCAGTGCTCGCAGATCGGTGGGATGCAGCGCGTGTTTCTGTGCGAATTCGGCGCCGAGCAGATCGAGTTGCACGGTGAGCGCGCGCAACCGGTGGATCATGTCGAGTCTGCCGTCGTCCGTCATGTCACCTCCGCCTCTCGACAGACTCTACTCGTCCACCTAGTATCTCGATCATCGAGATATTCGACGGTGGAGGTTCCGATGCTCCGGTCACCACGCACATCGTTCGCAGAATCCGACGAGGGCCGCGCCTTCTGCGCCGCGTACGACGCGCTCCTCGCGAAATGGCCGCGCGGCACCGTGATCCACGATCTCGACTCCCGCTTCGGCACCGCCCGCGTCACCGAGTACGGGCCACCCGACGCACCGCCGGTCCTGCTGCTCCCGGGTGCCGGCGCCACGTCGATGGTCTGGTTCGCCAACGCCGCAGCGCTGGGGGAGACCCACCGCGTGCTGGCCGTCGACATCATCGGCGACGTCGGACGCAGCGTCGCCGGTGGTGATCCCGTACGCAGCGTCGACGATCTGCTCGAATGGCTCGGCTCCGTCGCCGATGCTCTCGGGGCGACGCGGTGCGCACTCGCCGGTCACTCGTATGGTGCGATGATCGCGCTCGCGGCAGCCGTGCGGACTCCCGAACGGGTCGGCCGGCTCGTGTTGCTCGACCCCACCTCGTGCTTTGTCGGGATGCGGTTCGGCTATCTCCTGCGGGCACTTCCGGTTCTCGTCCGGCCCACCGCTGCCCGCGAACGGGCATTCCTCGAGTGGGAAACCCGAGGGGCGCAACTCGATCCCGACTGGGTCACCCTGATGGCGCTGGGCGCGGCACACTTCCCGACCGCGAAGACGATCGTGCCCCGGCGTCCGTCGTCCGAGGAGTTGGGACGGTGCACAGTCGACACCACGGTGGTGCTCGCTCCGTTCGGGCGCGTCCACGACCCCGACGAGGTGGCCCGCGCAGCGCGGAAGGCGCTGCCGTCCTGTCGAGCCGTCACTCTCACCGCCGGTACCCACCACACCCTGCCGATGTACCCGAGCGACGAGGTCGACGTCGTGCTGCGGGATGCACTGGGTGCCGGTGCGCCCGTCGAACTGGATTGTGACCCAGATCACCAGTAAATGTTCGATTGTCCGTTTCCGCAGGTCACCGCGCAGTAACGAGGTGTTCGCCGCAGGTTCGGCGTCTCGATGTGATCCAGAAGCCATGGAGTCGTAGAAACACACTCGCTACCGTTGATGGCGATCGAGTGCCCCGAAACGGGCGAATGGAAGTGAGAGATCATGGGCAGCTCTCCAGCCCCTGAGCGAATAGCCGAATATCCCAGACCTTCGCACACCCTCCTTCATCTCACCGATACACATCTCGTCGGTGGAGACGAACTCCTCTACGGCACCGTCGACGCCGACACCCGCCTCGGACTGATTCTCGAGGACATCCGTGCGTCGCAGGTCCGTCCCGATGCCCTGGTGTTCACCGGCGACCTCGCCGACCGCGGCCAGCCCGACGCCTACCGCAAGCTCCGCGGTCTCGTCGAACCGCTGGCAGCAGCGCTCGGAGCCGACATCGTCTGGGCCATGGGTAATCACGACGACCGCGCGACCTTCCGTGAGGAGCTCCTCGACGAAGATCCCGTGGGTGCACCCATCGACGGAGTCCACATGGTCGGCGGACTGAGGATCATCACGCTCGACACCTCGGTTCCGGGCCATCACCACGGCGAGGTCTCCGCCGAGCAGCTCGCCTGGCTGGCCGACGAACTCTCGGCATCCGCCCCGTTCGGTACCGTTCTCGCACTGCATCATCCGCCGGTCCCGAGCGTGTTCGACATGGCCGTCCTCGTCGAACTGCGCGACCAAGCGGGCCTCGCCGAAGTGCTGCGTGGCACCGATGTGCGCGCCATCCTCGGTGGTCACCTGCACTACTCGACCTCGGCCACGTTCGCCGGCATCCCGGTCTCGGTCGCCTCGTCGACCTGCTACACCCAGGACCTGAACGTCCCGGTCGGCTCGCAGCGCGGACACGACGGAGCGCAGGGCTTCAACCTCGTGCACGTCTATCCCGACACCATCGTGCACTCCGTGGTGCCCAGCGGAAGCTACGCCACCGCCGGGCAACCCCACACGGCCGAGGACGCGGCGCGGCGCCTGGCCGAAGCCGGCATCCGCATCCCCGAGAACCCCGATCTCACCGTTCGCGTCTAGCCGATGTCCGGTCGGCCCGGGTAGTCGGTCTCCCAGGGCGCCGGAATCGGGTAGTACCGCTCCAGGAACTGCGTGACCTTCGCGGTGCGCAGCTCCAGGTCGACCTCGGGCGCGCTGCCGTCGTTGAGGCAGAACAGGTCGAGATTGCGGCGCGCCAGGATCGTGTCCAGATGTCGCAGGCCGGACTTCACGGTGGTGTCGACGTACTCCACCTTCGCCGTGGTCTGCTGCACCGCGCGGCCGGTCAGCAGTGTGTAGTAGTGGTAGAAGGAGTTCGTCACCGAGATGTTGTCGGCCGCCCGGAACGGGCTCGCCGCCGTCGCAGCGAACTCGTCCGCGAACTCGCGCTCCATCTCCGCCATGATCGACCTGCGCAACGGGACAGGTGTGTGCTCGAGGTGTCGAGTGATGGTGACCCCGAAGCGGTCCTGCAGAAGCTTACGGTTCATGCGCGAGGAGTTCTCGAATCCGCTGCGCGACGCGTTGTTTCGGCCGAGACCGATCCGCACGTCGCACTCGATGAACTTGCCGACGCCCCCGCCGGAGAAGAACAGGCTCGGGCTCACCCGGCGACCGAAGAACATGTCGTCGTTCGAGTACAGGAAGTGCTCGGACAGCCCCGGGATGTGATGCAACTGCGACTCGACCGCCATCGAGTTGTAGGTGGGCAGTGCCGACGGATCGGAGAAGAACTCCTCGCTCCGCACGAAGGTCACGCGCGGATCGTCGGCGAGCCACGCCGGTCGCGGTGAGTCGGTGGCGACGAAGATCCGCCGCACCCACGGCGCGTACATGTGGACCGAACGCAGGGCGTACTTGAGTTCGTTGATCTGCCGGTAGCGCGCCGGCGAGTCGTCACCTTCGCCGACGACATAGTTCTGCATCAGCTTCGCGCGCTTGGCCTGGAACGACTTCGACGACCCGTCGACCCACGAGAACACGAGGTCGATCTCGAACGGAATGTCGCCCGGATGGCGGTCGAACATGCCCTCGATCGTGGGCCACAGCTGTCCGTACCGCTCGACCGTCGTCCGGCGCATCTCGTCGCGCAGGGCGGTCGTGCGGGTGAGAGCGTTCGGACGAGGCATGATCACCTCGTCGTCGGTGTAGGTCCACAGTTCGATGTCGACCCCGTTCGACGCGCCGTACCGCAGCCCGCTGGTCAGGTCGACCCGTGGACGGAACAGCCGGAACACCCGGTCCTTCCTGTCGCGCGAGAGCCGACCGTCCGCGACCGGGACGGGACGCCGCTTAGAACCGACGGCCTTCGAATAGAACGGCTCGTCGGCACACCCCTCGGCGAGAGCGGTGCGCAGCCTCTTCCGGTCGGCGCGGTCGATCGCGAGGATCGGGCGGTCGCTGTCGTCGCGCACGAGCAGGTAGTCGATGTGCGCCCGGTCGAGCACGCGACGCAGGAACAGCGCGTCCTCGATCTGCGCCTCGTCGGGCGTGGTGGTGGTGATCGGGATGGCGTAGCGATCCTCGAACCACACCATCTCCTCGTGCCTCGCGGGGCTGCGGACCGTGGCGCGGCCGAGCGGGGGAGCGTCTCCGACCTTCTGAGAAAGGGAGACGTAGGGAGCGTTGTGTGGGGCCGGCGTGTGCGTCGGAATCTCCTTTCACGAGTCGGGACGGGAACAGCCATTTTAACGTCGATCTGAGCTAAGTTCTCGCGTAGGCGATGTGACGATCCTGTGAACGCCGACGCTGCCGCCTCTCGAAGACCGAACCGGTGCCGTGTAGCCTGTCCGCAGGACTCGACACGGGGTGCCGGAAACGGCTGAGAGAACACCCGTCGAACCTGATCTCGATTATGCGAGCGAAGGGATGCCGAGCCGGCGACAGGCCTGAGGTCTGTCGCCCTCACGCACCCTTCCCGACACAGGGAAGGCACAGAAAGATGTCACTGCAGAACCGGATCGTCCTCGTCACCGGTGCCGGTCGCGGCCTCGGCCACAGCATCGCGCAGGCGTTCGCCGACGAAGGAGCCGCCGTCGTTCTCGATTACCGGCGCAGCGGCGAGAGCGCGCACGAACTGGCCGACAAGATCGGACCCGAGCGGGCCGTCGCTCTGAAGGCCGATGTCACCGACCGCGCCGAGGTCGAGTCGCTGTTCGCGCGGGCCCGCGAGCACTTCGGGCGACCCGTCACCACGGTCGTCAACAACGCCCTGCCCGACTTCTCGTTCAACGGCGACGCCCGCGCCAAGGCCGACGAGATCGGATACGCCGAATTCGGTGCCCAGTTCGACGGGGTCGTCGGTGGTGCCGTCAACGTCATCCAGGCCGCGCTGCCGGGCATGCGGGAAGCCGGCGGCGGCAGCGTCGTCAACATCGGCACCAATCTGTTCCAGCATCCGGTGGTCCCGTACCACGACTACACCGCCGCCAAGGCCGCGCTGCTGTCGCTGACCCGCACCTTCGCCGCCGACCTCGGCCCCGACGGGATCCGCGTCAACATGGTCTCCGGTGGTCTGCTGCGCACGACCGACGCATCGTCGGCGACGCCGGAGGCGGTGTTCGACCTCATCGCGTCGTCGACGCCGCTGCGGAAGGTCACCACCCCCGAGGATTTCGCGGCCGCGGTGCTGTTCTTCGCATCCGACTGGTCGCGGGCCGTCACCGGGCAGAACCTGGTGGTCGACGGGGGACTGGTGATGAACTGATGCCCGGACCACGCACCCTCCACCTCAACGCCTTCCTCTACGGCGTCGGGCACCACTCTGCGGCATGGCGCCATCCAGGCTCCGCCGCCGAACGCATCGGCGACATCACATATTTCGAGGAGCTTGCCCGCACCGCCGAACGAGGACGCCTCGACGCCGTGTTCTTCGCGGACGGTCACAGCGTCAACCCGAAGTACACGGCGGGCACCACCTGGTTCCTCGAACCCCTCACCGCGCTGGCGGCCATGGCGCGCGCGACCGAGCACATCGGTCTGGTCACCACCGTCTCGGCAAGCTTCTTCACGCCGTTCCACGCGGCACGGATGCTGGCCTCGCTCGGCCACATCAGTGGTGGCCGCGTAGGAGCCAACATCGTCACCTCGATGTTCGACGACGAAGCGCGCAACCACGGATTCGACGCGCTCCCGCCGCACGCGGAACGATATGCCCGGGCGGAGGAGTTCATCGAAGTGCTGTGCGCACTGTGGGATTCGTGGGACGATGGCGGTATCCTCGTCGACCGGGCCGGCGGCAGGTTCCTGGACTCCGACGCAATCCGTCCGATCCATCACCGGGGCAAGCACTTCCGCGTCGACGGTCCCCTGACCGTGCCGCGGTGCCCGCAGGGCCGACCCGTGCTGTTCCAGGCCGGAGCATCGGAGACCGGCCGCAACCTCGCGGCCCGTCACGCCGAGGCCGTCTACTCGGTCGCGTGGGACATGACCGCGGCGCTCGAGTACGCCACCGACCTGCGTGCACGCATCGCCTCCGTCGGCAGGGACGCCGGTTCGGTCGCCATCCTGCCGGGGCTCGTGACCTACGTCGGCCGCACCGAAGACGAAGCGTGGGCGAAGAAGGCGGAACTCGACGCTCTGCTCGACATCGACGCCGCTCTCGCCCAACTCGGAGTCTTCACCGGTCAGGACTACACGCGCCACGATCTCGACGCTCCCGTCGGAGACCTGCCGCCCATCGAGGAGTTCAGCGGGCCGCAGGGCCGCTATGCGACGGTGCAGCGCATCATCGAGACCCGTCGCCCGACCTTGCGCGAGCTGCTCGGTTACCTTGCCGCGGGTGGTGGTCACGCGACGATGATCGGCACCCCCGAATCCGTCGCCGACAGCATCGAGGAATGGTTCAGCGCGGGTGCCTGCGACGGTTTCAACCTGATGTGTCCCGCCTATCCGGATTCCCTCGACGACTTCGTCGACCTCGTGGTCCCGGAACTGCAGCGCCGCGGCCTGTTCCGGACCGAATACCCCGGGTCGACCCTGCGCGACTCGCTCGGTCTGAAGGCGGTGTAACAGAGCGCGAACCGGTCATCGGAGCGGGTTGTAGAGCGCACCGATGACCGTTTCGCGCTCCAGAGCAGCCCGACGTGCCTGCTGCTGACGACGTGCGCGCTCGAACCGATCGACGACGACGTGGAATCGCGACAGCTCCGCCCAGTTCCAGCGGATCACCTCCAGCCCGAGATCCCGTAGCGCATCCTCGCGCTCCTTCTCAGCGAGCAGATGGTGGCGCTCGGTGTACTTTCCGGCACCGTCGAACTCGCCGACGATGCTGAGTTCGCGCCACAAGAAGTCCACGCGGTACCGGCGTCCGTCACGAACGACGATCTCGTGCTGCAGGTCGGGCATCGGTAGACCCGCCTCGATCATGTGCAGCCGCGACAGCGACTCCCCGACACTCTCGCTCCGGCCGTCGACGAGGCGCGCGACCGACTCCGCCGCGACGATCCCGGTCCTACCTCGACATGCAGCAAGGATCCGGGGCAGGTCGAGATGCGCCGTCGGTTCCGCGCGCAACGCGGCGTCGCCGATGACGAGAGCACGTGGACGCGTCAGTGTGCGCGCGACGTCGACGACGGTACGAGCGAGCGACGTGACGCGGAGACCGTCCACGTCGACGACGTCGCCGTCCAGGTCGGAGGTGTGGATGTGCAGGTCGTCGCTCACCCGGCAGCTGCGCGTCGGTGGGCGCGTGACGTGGATCCGTCTCAGCGGCGCGTCCCACACGTCGAGGCCGTGGACGACCGCGGCCGTCACATGACTGAGCGCCTCGTCGGCGTCGAAGCGGGAGCCGACGAGGCGTGCCCGGGCGAGATGAACTCCCACGGGGCCGAGGGCGTCGACGTCCTCTCGTGTCATGTACGTGCCGCGAGCGATCCTGACGAGCCCGCCGTGCCGGAGCCGTGTGCGCACCGCACGATCCGATATGCCGGCCTCGGCGAGCATCGCCCTCGTCCACACCTGTCGGGTCATGGACCCGATCTTCGGGCACGGCCGGACCCGATCCGGGGCCGTCGCACCCCGATCGCCTCGGTCTGTGGAGAACACGAATGCCTGTGGACAACCACGTGACGCGGCCGTGCTCGCCCACCGGACGCCGGTACGATCAGCCTCCCGGCGTCGGCACGGGAGTGCTTTCCTCCGCTCCGGGAGCGCGTACCGGATCGCTCGGCGCCTGATAATCGGAGCCGTAGAAGATCGGCAGGATGCCCTTGACGAGGGTCAGCGCCGAACCTTCACCCGAGGGCACCGTCGACAGATTCGTGGCGATGACGATCGTCAGGTCGGTGTCGGGGTCGTGTCCCATGAAGGTCATGAAGCCGGGAAGCTGACCGTCGTGCCCGAGCAGGGGACCGAACTGCGCCATGCCGAGTCCGTATCCGGCGGTTCCCCCGCCCACCGACTGCACGCTGTCGAGCCGGGTATTCTGCATCTGCTCATCGAGCAGACCGCCGCCGACCAGTGCCTTCACATAAGTGGTCATGTCGTCGACGGTGGAGATCGCGGCGCCCGCGGTCCACGCCCAGGAGGGATTGTCGTCGGTCACGTCATTCGGCTTCAGTGTTCCGGCGACCGCTGCGGCCTGCTGGTCGTCCGGCAGTTCGAAGGTATCGATGGTGGAGACGTTGGTGCCGAACATGTAGCCCCGCGGATGCGGATCCGGGATCGAGGAATCCTCGATCGCCGGGAACGAGGTGTTCGCCAATCCGAGCGGAGCGAAGATCCGCTCGTCGAACGCCTCGGCGACCGGCATGCCGGTCAGTTCCTCCACGACGAGTCCGAGGAGCACCGTATTGGTGTTGCTGTATTCGAACTGTTCGCCGGGCGAGAAGCTCACCGGCTGGGCGAACGCGATCTGCAGCAGTTCCTCCTGCGTCCACACCTTCTCGGGTTCGCGGTCGAGTGTCGCGTTGAAATCCGGATCGAAGGTGTAGCTGTACAGGCCGCTCCGCATCTCGGCGAGCTGCGCGAGGGTGATGGTGTCGCCGTTCGGGACACCGTCGATGTACTTAGATATCGGGTCGTCGAGCGACAGGCGACCTTCCTGCACCAGCTGCAGGATGGCGGTGACCGTCATCGTCTTCGTGTTGCTCCCGATCCGGAAATGATCGTCGGCGGAGATCGGATCGTCGGTGTCGAGGGCGGACGTGCCGAACGTGCCGGTCCAGTCGCCGCGGTCGGGGGAGCTGATCTGGACCACCGCGCCGGGAATGGCGTTGTCGCGCATCAACTGCTCGACGGTCGATTCCAGCTCGGCCACGTACTCGGGCTGAGCTTGATCGGAGGAGGTCGGCGACGGTGTGGGTTCGGGCTCGGTGGTATCGGAACTGCACGCCGCAGCGGCCAGTACGACCACAGCCACGAGTGAGGTTGCGAGTGTCTTCATCGATCGTCTGCTTTCGGGATCGGTGGTCCCCGAAAGAGCAGGGGACTCTGTGGTGGTGTCACGAATCCGGACATGTCCCGCTGTCGAGGTGAATTTTTCACCCCCTCCGAACGATTCCGATCGCAGTGTCCCTCATGTCATCCTTGGAACAGGGCCGAATCCGTGTACGGGGGTCAGATCATGAAGGCACTGGTGTTCCACGGGCCGGGGAAGCGATCCTGGGAGGACGTTCCCGACGCAACCATCCAGGACAGTAACGACGCGATGGTGCGGGTCGACGCGGTCACCATCTGCGGCACCGACCTGCACATCCTCGGAGGGGATGTGCCCGAGGTGACCGACGGCCGGATCCTCGGCCACGAGGCCGTCGGCACCGTGGTCGAGGTGGGGGACGGAGTGCAGACACTCGCTCCCGGCGACCGAGTGCTCGTCTCGTGTATCACCGCGTGCGGTACGTGCCGCTTCTGTCGCGAGAGCCGGTACGGGCAGTGCCTCGGAGGCGGCGGCTGGATCCTCGGGCACCTGATCGACGGCACCCAGGCCGAACTGGTCCGAGTTCCGTACGCCGACAATTCGACCCACCGCATTCCCGACGGCGTGAGCGACGAGCAGATGCTCATGCTCGCCGACATTCTGCCCACCTCCTACGAGGTCGGCGTACTCAACGGCTGTCTTCGACCGGCCGACGTCGTCGTCGTCATCGGAGCCGGACCCATCGGACTCGCCGCGATCCTCGCCGCACGACTGTTCAGCCCGAGCCGCATCGTCGCCGTCGACCTCGCCGACAGTCGCCTCGACGCGGCGAAGGCGTTCGGGGCTAACGTCGTGGTCAACAGCGGTCGCGAGGACGCGGCGGCCGTCGTCCGAGATCTCACGGGAGGTCTCGGCGCCGATGTCACCGTGGAGGCCGTCGGCTATCCCGAAACGTTCGAGCAGGCGGTCGCGCTCGTCAGGCCGTGCGGACACGTCGCGAACATCGGCGTGCACGGTAAGCCCGCGACGTTGCACCTCGAGGACATCTGGATCAAGAACCTGACGATCACCACCGGCCTGGTCGACACCTACTCGACGCCCACCCTGATCGGTCTCGTGAGCAGTGGTCAGCTCGACACGTCACCGATGATCACGCACCGGTTCGCGCTCGACGAGTTCGAACAGGCCTACGACGTGTTCTCCCGTGCCGGCGAGACCGGCGCGCTGAAAGTACTCCTCACGGCCGGGTCGTGACGCTCATTCCTGCTGGTCGGCGATATCGAGAAGCTGCTGGATCTGCTCCGGCTCGACCCCAGGAGCAAACCCGGCGAGACGACCGAGCGGCATCGACGCCGCCATCTTCAGAACACTCTCGTCGACCCCGACGTCGCCACCCATCGAACCGAACGCCTGCAGGACGATCTCGGCGGCCTCGGGGTTCTGGAACAGTTCTCCGAGAGACGATTCCATCGTCAGCGGAATCCGCACCGAGTCGCCCTCCACGTCGACGGTGAGCGTCTGCCGGATGTCGCGACTCGATGCGCCGATCTCGAGGCTGTACGTGCCACCTTCGACCACCCAGGAATCGACGCGGGTGTCCCAGTAGGCGAGGTCGTCGCGTCGCACATGCACGGCGACCAGCTGCGATTCACCGGGATCCAGACGGACCTTGGTGAATCCCTTCAGCTCTCGTGGTGCCCGCGCAACCGAGGAGTCGGGCACACCGACGTAGACCTGCACGACCTCGGCACCCGCACGCTCACCGATGTTGGTGACGGTGACGTGCACCGTGAGATCGCCATCGGAGTCCACTGCGGCGTCGGCGTATTCGAACGTCGTGTACGACAGGCCGTGGCCGAACGGGAACGAGACCTCGAGGCGACGCGCGTCGTACGAGCGGTATCCGACGAACAGCCCTTCGCCGTACCGTACGTGGCCGTGCTCGCCCGGGAAGTTCGTGTGTGCCGGGGTGTCCTCGAGACGGATCGGAACGGTCTCCGCGAGACGACCGCTGGGATTCACCCGACCGTAGAGGACGTCGGCGACCGCACCGCCACCGGCCTGCCCGAGCAGCCATCCTTCGACGATCGCCGGAACACGGTGGGCGAAGCCGCTCAGCCGCACGACACCACCGTTCGACAACACGACGACGACGTTCGGATTCGCCACCAGTACCGCGTCGAGCAGCGCGATCTGGCTGTGTGGGAGTTCGAGGTCGTCGCGGTCGAAGCCCTCGGATTCGAGTTCGGCGGGCACACCCAGGAAGACGACCGCGATCTCCGCCTTTCCGGCGAGCGCGACTGCTTCCTCGACGAGTGCGGCCGAGTCCGATCCGTCGAGTGCATATCCGGCAGCGAAGGGCACGTCGCGACCGGACAGCAAGCGCATCTCGTCGAGCGCGTTGTCGAGGCGCGTCGGTTCGATGCGCGACGAGCCGGCACCCTGGTAACGCGGAGTACGGGCCAGTTCGCCGATCACCGCGATGTTCGCGTCGGTGGCGAGGGGGAGCAGGTCGTTCTCGTTGCGGAGCAGCACGATGCTCTGCGCGGCCACCTCGCGTGCGAGGGCGTGATGGGCATCGGCGTCGAAGGTCGCGCCGGGATCGGACGCAGCGACGGCCTTCTGCACCAGTTCGATCACCCGCGCGGCTGCCGTGTCGAGGACCGATTCGTCGACCGTGCCCGCCCGTACCGCCGCGACGATCTCGGCGTCCGTACGACCTCCTGTGGACGGCATCTCGAGATCCAGACCTGCCGCGAGGGACGCGACGCGGTCGTCGACAGCACCCCAGTCGCTCACCACCAGACCCTCGAAACCCCACTCGCCGCGCAGGACGTCGGTGAGCAGCCACGGGTTACGGGACGAGTACACCCCGTTGATCCGGTTGTACGAGCACATCACCGTCCACGGCTGCGCGTCGCGCACGACCCGCTCGAAGGCCCGCAGATAGATCTCCCGCAGTGGCCGCGGGTCGACGTCGGCGGAGACCCGCATCCGGTCGGTCTCCTGATTGTTCGCCGCGAAGTGCTTGAGCGAAGCACCGACGCCCTGCGACTGCAGGCCGCGCACGAGCGCGGCGCCCAGGACACCGGAGATCAGCGGGTCCTCCGACAGATACTCGAAGTTCCGCCCGCACAGTGGCGAGCGTTTGATGTTGATGCCGGGCCCGAGCAGAACGGCGACCTGCAGCGCCGTGGCCTCCGCGCCCAGTGCTGCGCCGACCCGTTCGACCAGCTCCGGATCGAAGGAACATCCCAGCGCGACGGCGGGCGGGAAGCAGGTCGCGGGGACGGACGAGTTCAAGCCGAGATGATCGCCCGCCGCGGTCTGCTTGCGCACGCCGTGCGGACCGTCGGTGAGCATGACCGAGGGAATGTCCGCGCGCGGAACGGGTTCGGTGTGCCAGAAGTCGAGGCCGCTCATGAGCGACGCTTTCTCCTCGACGGTCAGTTGCGCCACGGTCTCGAAGGGTGCGCGGGGGGCCGGTTCGGTCATGAGGTTCCTCTTCCGAGTGCGGTCGGGTCCACCGTGGTCGAGCCTCGGCGATGTCCGATCTTGCCACCGAAAGAGCGTGCAAGTTCCTCCATCACGTGTGGCCACGGGATCCGCTCCTGCTCGAGGCGGAGTCCTTCCTCGCGTAGTCGCGTGAAGACCTCGGCTTCCGACGGCGTCAGTCGTGCCGGTACGTGCGAGCTGGGGGACGGTTCGGGTACCGCGAGAGCGGTCCAGGCTTCCAGGGTGTGGAGATCCATGAGGAAACTGCGCACGTCAGGTAGGTGCGCGCGGAAGCGGTCGAGAATCGCGAAGCCGTGCGTGTCGAGATCACCCCAGTAGACGACATCCGAGTCGGCGAGCCAGGGTATTGCGGTCAGTTCGTGCACTGCGTAGCCGCTGCCGTGTACGGCAACGGTGCCCGGCAGATGCGGCAGCGCATGGAGACCCTCCTTGTTCTCGAGAACCAGTATGCGTTCAGTGCGGAGCGGCAACGCGGCGAGCTCGTCCAGCGGCGCCGCGAAATGCTTCGGCATCGAGGGGAGCGCTGTGCGATCGCAGACAGCAACGTGGCACAGCCGCGGCACCGAACGAACACCGAGGTCGCGGCGTCCGATGGCGCCTTCCAGAAGCAACTCGACCAGTCCGCGATGACGCGAAATCCACTTGGTATCGACACCGGGTACCGGCAGCTGCCGAATGAACAGCCCCGAAGCCGGGTGGTCTGCCAGCCATCGGACCACGCCGACGAGTCGTGTGAAGTCCGCTTCGTCGAACTGGAGCCACCGTGAAAGGCTCGACGCGATCGCGCCGGGAAGCGCGGCAGTGCCCGGTGACAGGGCCTCGACCAACTGCATCCGCCTCGCGGTGAGAGTGTGCCACTCGGACGTGTGGCCTGCCGCGGCAGCAATCTCACCGGGGCCTGTGAACACGATCCGCACCGGCACATCCTGCGTTCCGAAACTGGGCCAACGACGCGACTCCCAGTGCACCCGACCGATCCCACGCCGCGTCTGCCAGACGCGAACCCATGCGATCACAGCGTCGGGGTCTTCGGCGACCTGTCGTTCCGTGGGAGGGTGCAACGCGATCGACAACGAATCCGACTCGGCCGCAACAGGGTCGGCCACCCATTTACTGCGACGACTACGGTAGGCCGTTGCTGCCCTGGTAGCCACAGTGGACGGTGGCACGCACACCGCGCTCATCCGCGGGAATCCTTCTCGTTACTGCGGATCGGAAGCAAGGCCAAGTGCGAGTACTTCTTGTCCGTGATGCCGACGGCCGCGACACCGTCGATGTAATCATCGAGAGTCTGCAACAACTTCAGCGGCGTCGCGAGCACCATATGGAAACCGAATCGGGTGAACACGTCGAGTGCTCGCCGCGTGTACGCGGGATCTGCACGGTCGAACGCCTCGTCGAGAATGACGGTGCCGTAGCGGGGCAGATCCTCACCGGAAGCCGCGAGCTGATAACGCAGGGCCGCGGCAAGGCAGAAGAACACCAGCTTCTGGGCTTGTCCCCCGGACAAGCCGGAACTCGAATCGTGGAAGTTCACGTCGGCGCCCTCCGAATCGACCTCCACTCCGACGAAACCGACGTGCATCCGGGTGTCGAGCATCAACTGCCGCCAGCGTCGATCGGCAGGCTCGCCGGAATCGAGACGTTCGAGTATCGCTTCCATCTGCCCGAATCGCTGCTCGGCCGCCGTTCGATCTTCTTCTGAGAACGAACCACTGACGATCCGTTGCAAGTCCGCCAGAAAGTCGGAAGCGGCAGGAGAACGTCGATCCTTCACATCGATTCGCAGAACTCGATCGGTGTCGAAAGGGGACCGCTGGAGCGACTCGTTCACCGGTTCGATGCGCGAACGGATCTCCCCCGGTGCTCTGCGGATCGCACGGGCGAGCTCGCCGATATTTCGGGTCGACTGCTCATTGAGCAGTCGGAAGAACTCGTCCTCATGAGCCGGCAGGTTGTCGTTGCGCAACTGAGCGAGAACGGTGAGAGCATCGTCGATGTACTCGGCGTCGGAGCGCATCTCGGCGCGGCGTGACTCCCATTCAGCGAGATAGGCGGTGAGGATCGCGGTGATGCGCCGTTCCGCATCCGTGATTCGGGTGAGTACCTCGCGGAGCTCGTTCGTGATCGAGCGGCCGACGGTGTGCAGGAGGCGGTCGATGTTCTCGACCGTGAGGCGGCGTGCAGCAGCATCGAATCGGGCGCGAATGCGCGCGCCGGCCTCTTCTGGAACAGAGAAATCGGCGTGTTCCTCCGCCTCCACGAGTCGTGTCTGCATCTGCAACAGGTCGTCTCGGTGGCGTTCGAGCCCGGCCGTGGCGGTCGCATGTGCTGTACGAGCGGCCTTCTCCTCACTCTCCGCGCGAGCAAGCTCCGTGGTCAGCGAAGCGTACTCGGTATTGCGCTGCATCCACCCCGCGATCCGCTCGACGATGGAGTCCACCATCGCCTCGGCCGCGATGACATCGATCTCTGCCCACGTGGTTTCACGGATGGTTTCCGCCGCACGGCGACGATGCTGGATCGTAGCCTCTGCCTGCTCGAGCAGCTCCTGACGGTGCTGCAGGCCGGCGATCTCGGATTCGACCCGGGTGATACGGCGTCGCAGATCGGAGAGCTTGGCTTCGTTGTCGAAACCGAGCACCCACCGACTGCGGTCGCCGATGCGGTGTCGATCGTCCTTCTCGTATCGGTCGCCGCCGTGTCGGACTTGACCGGCGAGAGTCACACCGCGTGGCACACTGCGCAATTCGTCGTAGGTTGCTACGCATGCGTAGTCGAACCGCTCGGCGAGATGGTGCCGGAGCCATTCCACGAGCGGCCCCGGACGCAACTCGAGCTTTCGGACCAGCGAATCCTCGCGGGTGGCCGGCGTGGCGGGTCGGCCGGACAGGGTACGTACCCGCCGGTACACCAGCCGTGCACCGAGATGTTCTTCGTCCACCGCTGCTGCGACACGCGAATAATGCTCGTCGGGAACCAACAGGGTGCGGGCGAACCCGCCGAGAACGCGCTCGATGGGGCCCGTCCAGTCGGCGTACTCGGATCGCACCTCGATGAGTTCGCCGGCGAAGTGCAGTACATCCTCGCTGAGGCCGGTCGCGGCGCACACCAGTTCGCGTACCCGTAGCAGGGCGGGATCGAGGTTGGAGCGCCTGGCGGCGAGCATCTTCCGATCGGCGAGGAGTTGCCTGTGGTCCGAGCGTAGTGAGCCGAGTGTCCGCACCACCCCGTACACGTCGTCCCTGCGTGTACCCGCTGTCGCGTCGAGCTCTCTCAGTTCGGTTTCGATCTGTGCCTGGAGATGCACGAAATCTTCGGCGGAAGCCGGTGCCTGCGCGTCCCATGATTCGAGTAGCGTATCGAATTTGCTCCGTGACTGGATGATTCGATTCAGGTCGGCTTCTGCTGCGTCGCGCTGCAGCCGCAGAGTGGACAACCGGCCACCATCTGCGGTTTCGAGTCGCACTCGGAGATCGAGGGTACGTTCGGCGGCGCGGTCGGCTTCGGCAGCGGTCTTGTCGACAGCGGTCTGCAACAGTCCGGTCTGTGCTCGGGCTTCGTCGACCTTATCCCGCAGCAGATCGATCGTGATCTTCGCGTGAACCGCGTCGAGGTGGTCGTTCTCCTCCTGCAGTTCGCACTGTTGCCGCAGACCCCGGCACCGAGCGTCGGCGAGTCCGACGAGTGGGTCGAGGGTCTCGACCTGTTGCCGCGCGTCGACAACGATGCGATGCGCCTCGCGCAGATCGCGGAACTGTGTGGTGGCGCGATCGGCCATCGCGAATGTATCGGGCTCGTCGAGCATGTAGTCGCGGAGCAACTGATCGAGACTGCTCAGACTCTTTGCCGACAGTGTGCGATGCAACAGCCGTTGTGCTCCTTCCGACGAGATCCCGAGCTTTGCGCGGAATGCGCGAGCGAACGGTGCGTAGCCGGGATTGACGGTGGCATCGGGCCAGCGCTTGCGGATACCGCGAGTGTCGATCCCACGAGCGGCGAACGGTTCGAGATCGGTCAGATCGAGATCGGAATCGAGGATCAGGTGCAGATGGGAGACGTCGCTGTTGGCGTTGGCCGCACGCCTCAGATGCATGAGTTTGACGAGCGTGACGGGCGCGGCACCATCACCTGTGTCATAGGTCAATGCGACCCCGCTCCACGTGGCGCCGGTGCGCAGATAGGAAGCAGTCAACGAGTCGGTGTCGGCATCGGCCTCACGCCGCCACGCTCCACGGATATAGCTCACGAAATTGCGGCCGGATCCACTGACGGATTCCTGAGCGGCCGCATTGAACCGGACGCTGCCGCCCGGCATGAGCACCGTGGAGATCGCATCGATGAGAGTGGACTTTCCGGACCCCGACGCGCCTGTGATCAGGAATCCCTTGCGCGCAATCGGAATGTCGTGGTGACCGTGGAAGGTTCCCCAATTGACCACCTGCACGCGGGCGAGTCGGAACTGGGACGGGGGGACCGGGGCGACCGTCACGGCTGATCCTCGGCGACGATGCGGCGGAACTCCGCTTCTACCGCCGCGACCTGATCGGCGTCGAACAATTGCCGCAACACCGGTGAGACCTCCATCCGCCCCTCCGTGGACGTCGGCGCGAGTAGGCTGTACTTCTTCATCTTCTCCCACGAAGAATTCACTCTGCGCCGGAAACCGGCCGGATCCGTGCTGGTGGCCGCTCGGTACATCTCCAACTGCTCGATCACCTCGTCGAAATCGACGATCACTCGCTCACCAGGTTGAGCTCGAAGAAGCAGTTGTCGCAACGACAACACCATCACAGTGTCCATGAACGTCAGCCGTTCGGTGCGCAACACTGCAGGTGTCCGGTGCTCTCCGGTCTCCGCGGGACGCGTGAACGCCGATTGTTCGTCTTCATCGACGACGAGATCGAGGAAGACGTCGGCCAAACGCGAACGCAACACCCGTTCGTCGCGAATCACCGTCCGCCACACCTCCGGGTGCTTGCTCGCGGTGATGAGCGGCCCCTTGAGAAGCTGGACCAGTGCGCGGCGGGTGTCGAGTTCGAGCTCGCCGGTGTCGCCGGAATACAGCCCGGCCGTCGAATCGGTCATCACGTGTCCCGTCGTCGGTCGGCGAATGCCGGATCGGTGGGGTCGAACAGGTGACGACGTACCGTAGCCACCCGTTCGGAGCCGGAAGGGGAGCTCCAGCGGATCTCCTCCGTACCCGGCATGCGGCTTCCGTGCTCGACGGCGAGAACCAGCAAACCGACGGCGGTCGCCAAACCTTGTGTGGCCGGATACTCACGCAGCACGTCCCCGATCGTCGCGCTGCCGTGTGTGCGGAGGGTGGCCGCGACATTGTCGAACAGCTCGTCCATGTCGATCTCCGATTCCCGGACGATACGCCGCAGATCGGCGAGATCCAGCGCACCTGCCGGCCGTGAGACCACCGGTTCGGCCACCAGATCGTCGGCAGGATTGTGCAACTGCAGGGCTGCGACGGAATCGATGCTCATGCCGATCCGCACGAGCTCGAGATCGAGAAGGTCGTAGGGCTTACGGTGTGGTGCCGCCTGCACAGCGTGCTGCTGCGCCGACCGTAGCAACCGCTGGAGCCGCCGGTGTTCTTCGTAGTGCCGGGACTGCACGAAATGCCGCAGCGACCGTGACAGTGACGTCATGGTCGCATGGACTTCACTACCGGCTTCCTCCATCTCGGTGAGCAACGAGCGGAACCGGTGACGCTGCTCAGGTGACAGGCTCTGGGCGAACGGGCGGCTCAACACCGCCTCGATCCACTCGTCGAGCTGAGACGACCGCTCCGGATCGATGATCATGTCGTAAAAGCCGGTGAAGCTGCGCCCTGCGTCCGAACTGCCGATGAGATCGACACCTCGGAAGACCTCGCCCAGGGTGTCGCCGCGGTTGCCGTCGTCGTCGAGGATCCGTGCCCGCAACTCGCGATTGAGTCCTTCGAGTTCGGCCCGTACGCGTGCAAAATCTCCTGGGACCTCCTCGGCCAACGCCAGGATCTCGACCGAACGTTCCACAGCTCGAACTCCGTCGAGGACAGGGAAGTCGCCGGATTCCACAGCCTCGATCTGTCGATCGAGCGCGTCGCGCTCCGCCCTCAGCGCCGCCAGACGGGTTTGCGTCCGCGGATCCGAATCGCGCGCCAGGGCCTGTAGCTGACTCGACAGCGTAGTCAAACGCGATTCGGTCACGGAACTGGTGCCGGCCGTCAGTCCTGCGACGAAATTCAGTGCGGCGAAGGTGGCCTCGGTCGGCTCCAACGTCTCTTCGCGCGAACCTGAATCGGCACGTCGCAGCAGAAATCCGGCGCGGACCCAATCGGCGCAATAGGCCTGACCGGTGCGTGGAAGATCGAATCCCTGGTCGCGGAGTTCCTGCAGATCTACGTCGAGGCGCGCGAACAATTCGGGCGCAGGAAGTCGCCGGGTTCCCCGATCGAAATGCCGCCCCAGCATCCCGAGGACAGCCGGGGCGTTGTCGGCCCGCAACAAGGTCCACGCGGCATGCTGGTCGCGCAGCCGCGTCAGGCGGTACAGGTCGGCAGTCGACACAGCTTCCCTCTCGCTTCGATCGCGCCCATGGTGGCACACGCCTACGACAACCGTCTCCTACGGGATCGGCTCGGTGTCGGGGCGGTGACGACAGTGTCGGTAACAAGGGCCACAATGTCCGACCGTGTCGGTTTTCGTCGGGGGATGAAAGCGATCGGAGGATGACGTGATCGAAGTGCACGCACCCGCGGAGGGCGCCGTGACGTTGCCCCGCGACCATCGATGGGTGGTGGTCGACGTCGAAACCTCGGGTGTGCGGTCCAACGCCCACAGGGTCCTGAGCGTGGCCGCCCTTGTGTTGCGCGAGGACGGCTCTGTCGAGCAGGAGTTCTCGACCCTCGTCGACCCCGGCTGCGACCCGGGACCGGTGCACATCCACAACCTCACGCGGGAGCGCCTCACCGGGTCGCCGCGCTTCGAGGACATCGCCGGTGAACTGGCCGGGATTCTCGACGGAGCCACGATCGTCGCCCACAACGCGTCGTTCGACTACGGATTCCTCGACGCCGAGTTCCGTCGGGCCGGCACGTCGCTGCCGGCGGAGCACCGTCTGTGCACGCTCGCGTTGTCGCGCCGACTCGAACTCGACGTCCCCAACTACCGGCTTGCCACGCTCGCGCAGCACTGGCAGGTCCAGCAGCTGCAGGAGCACGACGCCTACGACGACGCGCGGGTCCTGTCGGAGATCTTCCTGCGCAGCGCCGCGATGGCCGACAACCTGCAGTTGCCGTTGCCCGTCGTCAACTGTCGCAGCCGCAAGTCGGTGTATCCCGCCTCCGTCCCGCGAGTCGCGTGCGAGTGGAAGAACCCGGGTCGCCTCGGCGACGACGGCCTCGTCCAGGGCATGAAGGTCGTGATCAGCGGTTCCACCGTCACGCCGCGTGTTGCGCTCGCGAACCGGCTGACCGAGGCCGGACTCGACGTGATGAACAATGCGAGCAAGCAGAGCAGCGTCGTGGTGTGCAACGACCCCACGGTGCAGACGGCCAAGGTCCGCAAGGCGATGGCCGAGGGCATTCCCGTGATCAGCGAGCAGCAGCTCGAGGACCTGTTGACACGGGTACGACCGGGTGAACCGAAGGTCGCGACGGTCGTCGACATCATTCCGCCGCCGGAACCGCAGGTCGCGGTGACGCCCCCGGTCCGGGCGCTGACCGGGCAGAAGCCCAAGCTGTGGACCGGACGCAAGGTGCTGCTGCTCGGCGGTACGCACCTGCAGGCGGTCATGATGCGCTCGCGTCTCACCCAACTCGGTGCCCGTCCGGCCCTCAACTTCACGGCCGCCGTCACCGACGTGCTGGTCCTCGAAGGGGGAGAGGCCGACAAGCGGATGGCGCGGGTCGCGGCACGCGAGCTGCCCGTCCTCCGGCCGGACGACGTCGATGCCGCGGTGGAGAAGGGCGTCGTGCCCCCGCACATGCGCGTGGAGTCGTGGCTGACGGCGCCGGTGCTGTCCCGCGGCGAGGTGATCGACCTGCCGACCGACAGCCACCGCTGGGCCGTGAACGTCGCGTGGAAGGCCGAGACGGCCGGCGACGAGTTCGACCTCGACGTCGTGGCCTTCCTGCTCGGCGCCGACGAAAAGGTCGACACCGACGACGATTTCGTCTTCTACAACAACCCGCTCTATGACGACGGCGTCGTCGAACTGACCATCGACGGATCGAGTGAGCACTGCATCCGTGTCGACCTCGCCGAGCTTCCCGACGAATGCGAACGCATCGCCATCGCCGCGGCCATCGACGGCAACCGCACCTTCGGCGAACTCGGCGCGGTATCGGTCGCGGTCGACAGTGAGACCGGCGCCGCCGCGACCTTCGTGCTCGACGCCGGCACCACCGAACGCACCATGGTGCTCACCGAGATCTACCGCCGAGCCGACAAGTGGCGGCTGCGCGCGGTGGGGCAAGGATACGACGACGACCTCGCGGCCCTCGCACGCCGGTACGGGGTGGAAGTCGACGACTGATCTCTGCTTCGTCGCGCGGGTGGGGATCGCCTGAGCGCTGGGGAGCGCGAAATGATCATCGGTGCGCGTTATTGCGCGTTCTGATGACCATTTCCCGCTCCGCTGTCGGGGTCGGTGGCGGCGAGTTGTCGGGCCCAGTCGGATTCGGTGTCGAGGAAGGCTTCCCCGCCGGTGGCGAAGGCGTCGCGGAGTTTCCTCAATGCTTGAATGAATTGTTTGACGCGTTCGTGAGCTGACTCCGGAGTGCCCATGGCTTTACGCTTGTAGCCGGCTGCGAGCTGTTGGGCGGATTCGAAGTCACCGAATCCGCGAACGTCGGTGAGCTTCGCTGCCGTCGCCTGTGTACCGTCGAACTCTGCGAGCATCACCTCGCAGATCCGCAGGATCTCGTCAATTACATGTGGTTCCAGCCTGGTGAATTCGGGCATTGTAACCTCTCGACTTGGCAGGCGAATCAGCTAAGGATTTGCCGTTCGACTGCGGCTACCAGTTCCTCGAAGTCAGCGCACCATTCCTCTACAAGGGCGTTGCCGGGTCGCTCGGTATGGAGGATTCGCGTGAACATGACGATTCCGAACTCGGTTTCGAGAACGTACTTGCACGTGTCGCTCCGGTTCGTGTCGATTTCGAGCAACGCGCGACGATCGTTGATAGTCAACGTTGTTGCGATGTGCCTGTTGTTGTCGAGTTCTTCCGTGAGGGAGACGTTTCCAGCAAGAATGTTGAGACTATAACCGCGTCGTACACCGGGGACTTGGTTGCGGTCTCGGTACGTGCATCCAAGGAAGGTATACGTCCCCATCGGCATGTCCGCGAGCTCTTTCTTCGCCGCGTCGTACCCCGCTGCGGTCATGACGTCATCGGGGATGTCGTAACAGGGATCGAAAGTGACGGGTGGTCGGCCGGAGTCGTCGGTGATGCGCGGGGTCCGGGTGGCCGACGTGGAAGCCTCGTCGCTCGTGGCCGGCTCCGCCGAACCCGGACTGCACGCCGTCGCCACTACCGCCAGTGCTGCGAGCGCGGCTGTTCCCCACCTACCCATGCGACCCCCCCGATCGATTTGTCGGCAGACGCTAACACAACGGCTCGGCCCAGCACTCCGGAGCGCGAACTAGTCACAAGAGCGCGTTGTAGCGCGCTCCGATGACCGTTTCCCGCTCCGCGCGCCCATAGGTATCTGCAAGGTGGCCTGATTCGCAGGATCGGATTGATTGTGATCGCAATCGCAGATACTGTCTGCACCGTTCCGAATAGCCGACGGGCGAGTGGAGGGAAGTCGCATCGGTTGTTCCCCTTGCCCATTCGACCCCGATCGAATGCCGGCCGGACGCCGACACAACCGCTCGAGCGCGCGAAGTGGTCAGAGGCGCGCGTTATTGCGCGCTCTGATGACCGTTTCCCGCTCCGCTGTCGGGGTCGGTGGCGGCGAGTTGGCGGGCCCAGTCGGATTCGGTGTCGAGGAAGGCTTCCCCGCCGGTGGCGAAGGCGTCGCGGAGTTGGGTGAGGGCGTCGATGAACTGCTCGACGCGTTCTGTGGCCGACTCGGGTGTCCCTGCGGCTTTGCGTCGATAGCCTGCGGCTAATTGCTGTGCGGAGTCGAAGTCCCCGAAGCCCCGGACGTCGGTCAACTTGAAAGTCTGTTTGTACGACTGGTCGAACTCATCCAGCATGGTCTTGCAGATCCTCAGGATCTCTGCGACGACGTGGGGCTCGAGCCTGCTGAACTCCGGCATGTTCGTCCTGTTCGATGTCAGTTCGCGATGAAGGGTTCGACCGA
This sequence comes from Rhodococcus sp. S3, assembly GCF_058211795.1. Classification (NCBI taxonomy): domain Bacteria; kingdom Bacillati; phylum Actinomycetota; class Actinomycetes; order Mycobacteriales; family Nocardiaceae; genus Rhodococcus; species Rhodococcus sp. S3. Next base: position 1,592,924 of record NZ_CM177074.1, read on the forward strand.
GGCGACGAGGTCTTCCATACCTGCGCACCAATCGGTTTGAGGTGCAGGACCCGAGTGGTCGGCATAAAGAACACGGGTGACGAGTACAACTCCGAAATCTGTCTGCAGGGCGTACTTGCAGCCGTTTCGTGCGCCAGAGTCTACTTCCAGGAGCGCTGGTCGGCCGTTGATGGTTGTATGGCTGGCGACATGTGCGTTCTTCTGGAACTCCTCGTCCAAAGTGACATTGCCAGCCAGGATGTTGAGGCCGTATCCGCGTCTGACTCCCGGGATGTGGTCCCTGTTGTCGTATGTGCATCCGAGGAAGGTGTACGTCCCCATCGGCATGTCCGCGAGCTCTTTCTTCCCCGCGTCGTACCCGGCCGCGTGCATGACGTCGTCGGGGATGTCGTAGCAGGGGTCGAAGGTGACTGGCGGGCGGCCGGAGTCGTCGGTGATGCGCGGAGTGTGGGTGGTCGAAGTAGCGGCCTCGTCGCTCGTGGCCGGCTTCGCCGAACCCGGACTGCACGCTGTCCCCATGACAGCCAGTGCTGCGAGCGCGACGATTCCCCACCTGCCCATGCGACCCCCCGATCGATTGTCGGCCAGACGCTAACACAACAGCCCGAGGTGGTGCTTCGGAGCGCGAAGTGGTCAGAGGTGCGCGTTATTGGGCGCCCTGATGACTATTTGGCGCTCCGCTGTCGGGGTCGGTGGCGGCGAGTTGGCGGGCCCAGTCGGATTCGGTGTCGAGAAAGGCTTCCCCGCCGGTTGCGAAGGCGTCGCGGAGTTGGGTGAGGGCGTCGATGAACTGCTGCATGCGTTCGCTCGCTGATTGTGGCGTTCCAGCACCTTTGCGGCGATATCCCGCAGCAAGTTGTTTGGCGGACTCGAAATCCCCGAATCCACGTGCGTCGTAGAGGCCGTCGGCGAGTGTCTTGGACTCTCGGAGTTCGTCGAGCATCACCTCGCAGATTCGAAGTATCTCGGCGACCACAGCCGGTTCCAGCCGTACGAAGGGCGACGACATGCTGTCTCCTGACGATCCGACAGTTCAATCAGTGACGTATGGCTCGATCGAAGACACCAACTCCTCGAAGTCGGTGCACCACTCTTCGATCGGCGGACCCCCGGGGTAATCCGGGTGGTAAAGCCTGTTTAAGATGACAGCCCCGAAGCTCGTCTGCAACAGGTAGCTGCAAGTGAGGCTTCGATCGGGATCGACCCTCACCGCAGCAGGGCGACCGTTGATGGTCGTCGGTGTCGCTCCGGTCGGATTCTCCGCAAGCTGCTCGTCAAGAGACACGTTTCCCGACAACAAGGTGAGGTCGTAGCGAGCCAGCACCCCCGGGATCTTGACGGTGCCTTTGTATCGGCACCCCAGGTAGGTGTACGTCCCCATCGGCATGTCCGCGACTTCCTTCTTCCCCGCGTCGTACCCGGCCGCGTGCATGACGTCGTCGGGGATGTCGTAGCAGGGGTCGAAGGTGACGGGGGGTCTGTCGGAGTCGTCGGTGATGCGCGGGGTCCGGGTGGCCGACGTGGAAGCCGCGTCGCTCGTGGCCGGCTCCGCCGAACCCGGACTGCACGCCGTCGCCACTACCGCCAGTGCTGCGAGCGCGGCTGTTCCCCACCTACCCATGCGACCCCCCCGATCGATTTGTCGGCAGACGCTAACACAACGGCTCGGCCCAGCACTCCGGAGCGCGAACTAGTCACAAGAGCGCGTTGTAGCGCGCTCCGATGACCATTCCCGCTCCGCGCGCCCATAGGTATCTGCAAGGTGGCCTGATTCGCAGGATCGGATTGATTGTGATCGCAATCGCAGATACTGTCTGCACCGTTCCGAATAGCCAACGGGCGAGCGGATGGAAGTCGCATCGGTTGTTCCCCTTGCCCATTCGACCCCGATCGAATGCCAGCCGGACGCCGACACAACCGCTCGAGCGCGCGAAGTGGTCAGAGGCGCGCGTTATTGCGCGCTCTGATGACCGTTTCCCGCTCCGCTGTCGGGGTCGGCGATGGCGAGTTGACGGGCCCAGTCGGATTCGGTGTCGAGGAAGGCTTCTCCGCCGGTTGCGAAGGCGTCGCGGAGTTGCAGGAGTGCGTCGGTGAACTGCTGAATGCGTTCGACGGCAGATTCAGGGCTGCCGGCGGCTTTACGTCTATAACCGGCCGCGAGTTGTTGGGCGGACACGAAATCGCCGAATCCACGGACATCTAGGAGTTTCGCCGCTGTTGCCTCGGCATCCTTGAATTCTCGAAGCATCACCACGCAGATGCGGACAATCTCGTCGACGACGTGTGGGTCGAGCCTAGCGAAGTCGTTCATCGAAGGGCTTTCGGATAGATGACGGTCATGTGGGGATGAAGGGCTCGATCGACGTCGTGAGCTCCTCCAAGCCCGTGCACCACTCCTCGATCGGAGCGGATCCCGGATAATCCGGGTGGTAGATCCGCGTGAGCATGATCAGACCGAACCGGGTTTCTACGACGTACTTACAGGTGTTGCGCCGGCCTGGGTCGACTTCGAGAAGGGTGCGCCGGCCGTTGATGAAAAGTGGCGTGGCGATGTGAGCGCTATTCTCGAGTTCTTCGTCGAGTGTCACGTTGCCGGCGAGGATGTTGAGGCTGTATCCAAGGCTGATGCCAGCAATTTCGTTGTCGTCGTGGTAGGTGCATCCGAGGAAGGTGTACGTCCCCATCGGCATGTCCGCGAGCTCTTTCTTCGCCGCGTCATACCCCGCCGCGTTCATGATCTCGTCGGGGATGTCGTAGCAGGGGTCGAAGGAGACGGGCGGTCGGCCGGAGTCGTCGGTGATGCGCGGGGTCCGGGTGGCCGACGTGGAAGCCTCGTCGCTCGTGGCCGGCTCCGCCGAACCCGGACTGCACGCCGTCGCCACTACCGCCAGTGCTGCGAGCGCGGCTGTTCCCCACCTGCCCATGCGACCCCCCGATCGATTGTCGGGCAGACGCTAACACAACCGTCCCGGGCACTGCTCCGGAGCGCGAAATGGTCAGAGGTGCGCGTTATTGCGCGTCCTGATGACTATTTGGCGCTCCGTTGTCGGGGTCGGTGGCGGCGAGTTGGCTGGCCCAGTCGGATTCGGTGTCGAGGAAGGCTTCTCCGCCGGTGGCGAAGGCGTCGCGGAGCTGGATGAGTGCGTCGATGAATTGCTCGACGCGCTCCTTCGCTGATTCCGGAGTGCCTGCAGCCTTCCGTCGGTACCCCGCCGCGAGCTGCTGTGCTGAGTCGAAGTCGCCGAAACCTTCGGTTCTGGTGAGCCATTCTGCGGTCGTTCGCGCGTCTTCGAACTCCGTGAGCATTGTGTTGCATATCCTCACGAGTTCGTCGATGACGCTGGGTTCGAGCCTGGTGGAACTCGACATGACCACCCTCTTCAGTTCGCGATGTGCGGTTCGATCGAGCCGACGAACTCCTCCATGCCCGCGCACCATTCGCTCTGGGGCGCCGGCCCTGGATGGTCTGTGTTGTACAGCCTTGTGACGAAGACCACGCCGAAGTCCGTTTGGAGTACATAAGTGCATGCATCCCGGTTTTCGGGATCCACCTCGAGTAGCGCGGATCGGCCGTTGATGGTCGCGCTGGTTGCTACATGCCCGTTCTTCTTCAACTCCTCGTCGAGGCTGACGTTTCCCGACAAGATGTTCAGGCTGTACCCCCGCCTGACTCCGGGGACAAGATCTTCCTTCTTGTATGTGCAACCGAGGAAGGTGTACGTCCCCATCGGCATGTCCGCGATTTCCTTCTTGGCCGCGTCGTACCCCGCTGCGTTCATGACGTCGTCGGGGATGTCGTAGCAGGGGTCGAAGGTGACTGGCGGGCGGCCGGAGTCGTCGGTGATGCGCGGGGTTCGGGTGGTCGACGTCGTGGTCTCGCCTCCAGCGGCGTCGTCCGCGGCGCTCGGACTGCACGCCGTCACCACTGCCGCGACTGTTGCGAACGTGACGATGCCCCACCTGCCCATGCGACCCCCCGATCGATTGTCGGGCAGACGCTAACACAACCGCTCCGCTACCGCGTCAGCCCTGCTCGACCCCGCGCCAGAACTCGGGTAGTTCCGAGTTCAGTCGATCTTTTGCCTGCATGGGGAGCGAGTGCGTCGTGTCGGGAAAGACCAGAACCTCGGCATCAGCGAGTTGCCGTGCTCGATCGGCTGCTTTCTCGCTTCCGACGAGTGAATCACGCTCCGCGATAGCGACATAGGTGGGCATAACCAAAGCCGCAAGCTCGTCGTCGCTCAGGGGCGACGGGGTCGGTAGTGCGGCGGAGAAGTGCTCCGAACCCTCCGCGATCATCGCCGCCATGGCGTCGTCGGAGTCGTAGTCGTCGACACCCCCGACTTTCGCGAGTGCGGTGTCCCGCCAACTGGTCGGGAGGCCTGGCAGTGTCGACACCGAGGCCCAGAACAACATTCGGGCAGGGGGATGGCCGAAGGTGAACACCGGCTCCAGCAGTGTCAGCGACCGAACTTTTTCCGGGAACTGTTTCGCGTAGGACGCCGCGCTCGCTCCGCCGAAGGAATGTCCGACGACGTGCGCGGGCTCCGCGCCGAGCCCTGAGAGCGCATCATCGATCCACAGCGCCTGGTCGTCGATGGAGGTCAATGGTGCGGCTTGGACGGACAGTCCGGCGTCGCCGAGTGCGTCGAACGCGAGAACGCGGTGCTCGGGAAGGAAGCCCGGAAGATTCTCGCCCCACATCGGCACACCCGAGGCCCTGCCCGGAACGAGCACCACGGGAACGGAGGTGGCGGTCTGCGGCGACGTCCATTCGTAGACGCGGACCGTGCCGAACCGGGTGGGGACGTCGTGAACCTCGGAAGGTGTCGGCAGCGTGGACATCGCTCGCTCATAGGTGGCGACGTAACTGTCCCGACCGTCGGCGCTGCGGAAGTGGCCGACGCCCGGCGCGCCGAAGAAGAACTGGTAGGCGGCGACCAGGCCAACGACTGCGAGTACCGCGACCACTACGAGACCGGCGCGCCGAAGAACTCTCCTCGATCGAATGTGCTGGGTCATCGGGACCCCCGATTGTCGACGTTGCAATATGTTCATATAGTATCGTGTGATCATGCCGAGAGTCGTCGACCATGCGCAACGCCGTAGGGAGATCGTGTACGCGCTGTGGGCGGTCATCCACGAGCGAGGAATCGAGGGCGTGACCTTCCAGGCGGTGGCGGCCGCCGGGGGAGTGTCGATCGGCCGGATCCAGCACTACTTCGATTCCAAGGAACACCTCATCCGTACGGGCGCCGAATTCATGGTCGCCGAGGCCGAAAAGCGCTACGAACGAGCAGAATCCGATCCGCAGGCAGCGCTCGTCGCGCTTCTCGCTCAACCTGTACCGACGGACGAAGCCGGACGTCTCGGGGTGTCCGTCTGGTATGCCTACCTCGCCAAGTCCGCGAGCGACCACTGGATCCGTGCGTTCCTGGAAGAGTCGACAAAAGGCACAACAGAGGAGGCCCGGCGACTCCTCGAAGAACTGGGTATGTCACCCGACAAAGCGCGAACGGAAGCCCTACGCCTCGTCGCACTCGGCGACGGCATCACACAGGCCGTCCTGGTCGGCGTCACGGAATCGCCCGACGGCATCGCTCTCATCACCGATGAGGTCGCACGCACCACCAGCTGAACCCATGTGATTGCCGCACGGCGGAACGGGCTACCCATTCGGGTAACCACCGGAAACATCGCAGTCGGGAGGCACGTTCATGAGTGACGACAGTTTCGGCACGCGCGACACCCTGAAGGTCGACGACACCGACTATCGCATCTATCGCATCGACAAGGTCCCGGGCTCGGAGCGATTGCCCTACAGTCTCAAGGTCCTGCTGGAGAACCTGCTGCGCACCGAGGACGGGCGACTGGTCACCCGGGAGCAGATCGAGGCCGTCGCGGGTTGGGATCTGAAGTCGACGCACAACCCGGAGATCCAGTTCTCCCCGGCACGCGTCCTCATGCAGGACTTCACCGGCGTCCCGTGCGTCGTGGACCTCGTCGCGATGCGCGACGCCATGACCCAGCAGGGCGGCGACCCGAAGCGCATCAACCCCCTGATCCCCACCGAGCTGGTCATCGACCACTCGGTGATTGCCGACGTCTTCGGCACCGAGGACGCCTTCCGGATCAACACCGACCTCGAATTCCAGCGCAATCGCGAACGCTACGAGCTGCTGCGCTGGGCGCAGGGTGCATTCGACGACTTCAAGGTGGTCCCGCCCGGCACCGGCATCTGCCACCAGGTGAACCTCGAGTACCTGGCCCGCGTTGTCTTCACGCGGGAGGACGAGGACGGCGGGCTCGTCGCCTATCCCGACTCGCTCGTCGGCACCGACTCGCACACCCCCATGATCAACGGCCTCGGTGTCGTCGGCTGGGGTGTCGGCGGCATCGAGGCCGAGGCCGCGATGCTGGGTCAGCCGGCGTCGATGCTGATCCCCCAGGTCGTCGGCTTCAAGCTCACCGGTGAACTGCAGGAGGGCACCACGGCGACCGACCTCGTGCTCACCGTCGCCGAGATGCTCCGCAAGACAGGCGTGGTCGGCAAGTTCGTCGAGTTCTTCGGTCCCGGTGTCGCCAATGTGCCGCTCGCCAACCGCGCGACCATCGGCAACATGAGCCCCGAGTACGGCTCGACGATCTCGATCTTCCCGATCGACGACGCGACCCTCGACTACCTGCGTCTCACCGGTCGCGACGAGGGGCAGATCCGCCTCGTCGAGGCGTATGCGAAAGAACAGGGTCTGTGGCACGACCCCGATCGCGAACCCGACTACAGCGAGGTCGTCGAACTGGATCTGTCGAAGGTGCGACCGTCCGTCGCCGGCCCGAAGCGACCGCAGGATCGCATCCCCGTCGCCCTCGCGCCGAAGGCTGTGACCTCGCTGCTCAACGGTGAGGAAGTGCCCGACGTCGTCTCCCGCGTCCAGGACTCGGGTGTCGACGAGGGCGTGCTCGAATCATTCCCTGCCAGCGACCCGGTGTCGGTGCGCAGCGAGGACTCCCGCGACGAGCCGCGCGACCCGGTGCCCGACGACGCCGACACCTCGGCGCCGCCGTCGAAGAAGGTCCCGGTGCGGGTCGGGGACGGCGACGAGTTCGAACTCGACAACGGACACGTGGTGATCGCGGCGATCACATCGTGCACGAACACGTCGAACCCGTCGGTGATGATCGGTGCGGCGCTGCTCGCCAAGAAGGCCGTGGAGAAGGGGCTGCGGAGCAAGCCGTGGGTGAAGACCACGCTGGCTCCGGGGTCGCGGATCGTCACCGACTACTACGAACGTTCGGGTCTGACGCCCTATCTCGACAAGCTCGGCTTCAACCTCGTCGGTTACGGCTGCACGACCTGCATCGGCAATTCCGGCCCGCTTCCCGACGAGATCGCGGCCGCGATCGACGAGCACGACATCAACGTCTCGGCCGTTCTGTCCGGCAACCGCAATTTCGAGGGACGCATCCATCCGCAGACGAAGATGAACTTCCTTGCGTCGCCGCCGCTGGTGATCGCGTATGCACTGGCCGGGTCGATGCTCGTCGACCTCTTCGAGGACCCGCTCGGCACCGACTCCGAGGGCAACGACGTCTACCTGCGCGACATCTGGCCCACGACGCAGGAGATCCAGGAGGTCATCGACGACGCGGTGCGCGCGGAGATGTTCGAGACCGGCTACCAGGACGTCTACACCGGTGACGAGACGTGGCGGAATCTCGACGTGCCCGACAGCGAGGTGTTCGAGTGGAAGGACGAGTCGACCTACGTGCGGCGTCCTCCCTACTTCGAGGACATGTCGTCGGAACCCGAGCCGCTGAGCGACATCGAGGGTGCGCGGGTGCTCGCGCTGCTCGGCGACTCGGTGACCACCGACCACATCTCGCCGGCCGGTGCGATCCGACGCGACAGCCCCGCGGGTCGTTACCTGCAGGAGCACGGCGTCGAGCAGGCCGACTTCAACTCCTACGGGTCGCGACGCGGCAACCACGAGGTGATGATCCGCGGCACCTTCGCCAACATCCGGTTGCGCAACCAGCTGGTGCCGGACGTCGAAGGCGGCGTCACCCGCTACCTGCCGACCGACGAGCAGATGAGCATCTACGACGCCGCGCAGAAGTACGCGGAGGACGGCACCCCGCTGGTCGTGCTCGCGGGCGCGGAGTACGGATCGGGTTCGTCGCGTGACTGGGCCGCCAAGGGCACGCTGCTGCTGGGTGTGCGCGCAGTGATCGCGCAGTCGTACGAGCGCATCCACCGCTCCAACCTCATCGGCATGGGCGTGCTGCCGCTGCAGTTCCCGGAGGGCGAGTCGGCGCAGAGCCTCGGCCTGACGGGGGAGGAGGAATTCACCATCACCGGACTCGCGGACAGCGACGAGATCCCCGAGACCGTGCACGTGAAGGCAGGGGACACGGAGTTCGACGCGACGGTGCGCATCGACACCCCGGCCGAAGCCGAGTACTTCCGGCACGGCGGAATCCTGAAGTACGTGCTGCGTAAGCAGCTCGCGCAGTAGAGAACGACAGGCGGGGGCTCGCGGCTACTGCGCCGCGAGTCCCCGTGCTGCTGCGGCGGTGCGCACCGCATCGATCACGAGGCGCAGCGGCGGCCGTTCCGACGCGACCCCGCGATGCGCGATGGAGATCGTGCGCACGAGCGGTTCGGTCAGCGCCACCACCTCGACCCCGGGTGAGCTCAACGTCAGCCCGAGATCGGAGACGAGCGTGACACCCAGCCCCGCGGCGACCATCGCCAGCGCCGTCGCCTGCTCACCGACTTCATGGTTGATTCTCGGCTCGAACCCCGCACGCTGACACGCGAGGCTCACCGCGCGACCGAAGTGCGACTTCGGACCGGCCAGCACCCACGGATGCTCGGCGAGGTCGGCGAGCGCGATGGTGCCCGCCGGCACCGTCCCGGGCGGCACCGCGGCGTGCAAGCGCTCGACTGCGATCACCACCTTGGTCAGCTCCGGATCCCACAACATCGGGTAGCCGGAATATTCGATGACGAACGAGAAGTCCAGGGAACCGTCGCGCACGGCTCCGGCGGTCTCCTCGGGGGCGAGCTCTCTCGTGCGGACCTCGATGCCGGGGTGCTCGGCAGCCAACAACGCCAGCGCGCTGGGGATCAGAGTGGATGCGACGGAGGCCCACACACCGGCGGTCAGGCGCGCGCTGACCCCGTCGCGGGACTGTTCGAGCGCGGTCGTCGCCCGCTCCACCGACTGCAGGATCTCCTCGGCATGTTCGGCGAGCAGCACGCCCGCCTCCGTCAACTGGACCCGACGTCCCCGGCGCTCGAAAAGCTTTGCGCCGACGTCCCGTTCGAGCTGAGTGAGCTGCTGCGAGACCGCCGAGGTGGTGTAGTGCAGGGCGAGCGCGGCGGCCGTGACGGTACCTCGACGATGCAGTTCTCGAAGCATCCGTAACCGGCGCAGGGACAACTCCATGCCGTCAGCGTAGGGCGCGCCCGGGGACCTGCAACCGCTGTGAGCTCGCGTTGTGTAGAAATCGTGAACTCTCACCTTCGAGTTTCGTAACTGGACGCCCCGCGCTACCCCCGGGCACGCTGGCGTCACCGGCCGAATCGACGTAACGACGGCTCTGACGAACGGGGGACCGCATATGACCACCATGGCAGCACGCGTCGACGCGGTGGACACCCGCAGGGACGAACCTTTCATGCGTCTCACCTGGACGGATCCGGTGACAGGTGCGCACGGTTATCTCGTCGTCCACACCCTGGTGGGCGATCTGGCGACCGGCGGCACCCGCATGCGGGCCGGGTGCACGATGTCGGAGGTCGAGGACCTGGCGCGCGGCATGGCCGCGAAGACCGCGGTGTTCGACCTGCCGGTGGGCGGCGCGAAGGGCGGGATCGACTTCGACCCGAAGGACCCCCGTGCCGTCGATGTGCTGCAGCGCTTCTGCCAGGCGATGCGTCCCTGGTTGAACGCGCACTGGGTCACCGCCGAGGACCTGGGCGTTCCCCAGCACCTCCTCGACGAGGTCTTCGAGCGGCTGGGACTGCACCAGTCCTTCCACGCCGCGATCAACCGTGCGGCAGACCCGGCGATCACCTTGGAGCGGGTACGCACCTCCCTGAACGCGCCGGTCTACGGCGGCTTCCTGCTGGGTGACGTGATCGGTGGTTACGGCGTCGCGCAGGCCTGCATCGCCACCGCGAACGCATACCGCTGGGCGCCGGCAGAGACCACCGTCGCGATCCAGGGGATCGGCACGATGGGAGGCGGTGCCGCCTGGTACCTGCACGAAGCGGGCATGCGCGTGACCGCCGTCGCCGATGCCGCCGGAACACTGTATTGCGCTGACGGACTGGATATCCCGGCGCTGCTCGACCTTCGCGACGAGTACGGGGAGATCGACCGGTCCCGCGTCCCGTCGCACGTCGAACAACTGCCGCGCGACGCGGTGATCGGCATTCCCGCCGACATTTTCGTCCCCGCCGCCATCTCCTACGCCATCACGGCGGAGAACGTCGCTCGGGTCGCCGGGCGGGTCGTCATCGAAGCCGCGAACTCCGCGACGACGCCGGACGCCGAAGCCGTGCTCACCGCACGCGGTATCCCGGTGATCCCGGATTTCGTCGCCAACGCCGGCGCGGTCGCGTGGGCGTGGTGGGTTCTCCTCGGGTGGGTGGGGACCGATCCGGACGATTCGTTCCAGCGCCTGCGCACCGAGATGCTCACCAAAATCACGCTGCTGGTCGAGCGGTGGGCGCTCGATCGGGTGCCGCCGCGACAGACGGCACGGGAACTCGGCGCGACCAATCACGGCGTGACGACATCGCGCACGGTCACCATCCCCTGACGCCTCCACACAGCACCGTCGCCGTCGATGCAGCTCAGCGCATCGGCGGCGACGGCGCGTCGAAGTGTCGCGAGCGTCACGTGGGACCGGAAACGGGCATGTCGATCGGTACTTCTAAGGTGGACATGCCCGTATCCGTCGACGGGCGGAAGGACGTCCGCAGGGGTGAGTGGAGTGCGAGTGGAGTCAGGCGAGAGCGAACCCGAATTGAGGGATCGCGTGCAGCGCCTGCTTGCCTTCCTGGCCGAGCTCGTCAAGGCCCGCAGCGCGCCCGTCCGCGTCGTCGACAAACACCGCGCCGTGATGTCCCTCGAGGAGGGAAGTATCAGGGCCGGCCTGCGTGCCCATGCCGCGTCGGGCGACATCGTCCTGCGCGCGCGTCGCGCTCAGCTCGAAGAGCCCCCGCGCCCGCCCGCCGAGCTCGCGAACTACATGCACGGGGACATCGCGGATTCCGCCGTCGAGCCCGAACTCGACCCCCAGGCCATCGGCATCGACGGTCTCGACGCGTGGCTGCCGGAATGGCGCACGTGGGCGGTCGTCGACCGCGAACGGCAGGCCGCCTCGCATCTGTATTCCTTCCTGCAGCGAGCGATGCTCGACCTCGAGGACCAGCCCGAATCGCTGGAACTCGTCGTCGCGTCGGGTCTGCTGCACCTCTCCGAGGGTGTGGCGGGCGCGCGGGTCCACACGCACCTGATCACGCAGACCGCGCTCATCGAGCGGCAGGGCGATTCCGGCGACCTCGTGGTCCGGTTGAGTCCCAGCGCCGGGCCGTCGCTCGAAGACGTCCAGCTCCTCACCGGACTGGAGGTCTTCGACCCGACGAGTGTCCGCGAACTGCACGATGCGCTCGTCACCCAGGTCGCGTCGCCCCTCGACCCCGCGGCCCGCGCGTTCTTGAAGAGCTGGGCCGAGCGTGCGCTCACCGTGCCGGTCGACGTCGTCGATCGTGCGGACGAAGCGTCGTCGTCGGATGCGTTCGTGACGCCGTCGCCGGTCCTCGTGCTGCGTAAGCGCGGCGCCCACGCGCTCATCGAGTACTACAGCCGCATGACCGAGGCGGCTGCCGACGAGTCGAATCCGGTGCCGCTCGGGCTGGCGCAGCTCGTCGAAGCGATCGAACCGGCCGACCGGGTCGCGTGGCTCGACCGCATCGGCACGCCGTCGACCGAGTTCACCGGGGAGCAGTTGCTGCCGCTGCCCGCGAACGAGGAACAGCGCGACATCATCGACCGGCTCGCCGGCGACAGCGGTGTCGTGGTCGAGGGTCCGCCGGGTACGGGCAAGACCCACACCATCGCCAGTATCGTCGCGGCGCTACTCGCGCGTGGGCAGCGTGTGCTGGTCACCAGTGAGAAGGCGCAGGCGCTGCGTGTGCTCCGGGAGAAGCTCCCGTCCGAGCTGCAGGAACTGTGCGTGGCCGTCACCGACCCGGTGCACGGCGGCACGGTCGAACTCACTCGCAGTGTCAGCGAAATCGCCATCCGCAAGGCGCAATTCAACGTTCGACGCGCGCAGGAACGCATCGACGAGCTCACCTCGCAACGCAACGACGCTCTCGACCGTCGCGCGACGCTGATGGAACAGATCCGGCAGGCGCGCGCGGAGGAGACCGAGGTCCACGCCGACGTCGCCGCCGGTTACGAGGGGACGGCCGCGTCGATCGTCCGACGGGTCCGCGCGCACGAAGCCAAGTACGCGTGGTTGCCCGCGCCTCTGCTCACCGACACCCCACCGCTGACGGTCGACGAACTCGTCACCCTCCACTCGTTGCACCAGCGGTCGAGCGTCGAGCGCGCGCGCCGTCGCCAGCAGCGTTTCCCTGAACTGTCACTGCCCACCCAGAGGGAACTGCAGTACGCGTGCGCCGCCGTCTCCCAGGCGTCGAGCGGCACCACCAACGGTGAGACGCAGGGCCTGCTGCGGGTTCTCGAGGGTGCATCGCTCGAAGCACTCGGCCGTATCCGCGATCTGTGCGAGCAGCTGCAGGGTGCCCTCGAGGACGCGGACCGGCTCGACGCCCGGATCCAGCGCGTCGCCGACGACGTCCTGTCGGGCCGGGCCCAGCACCTGTGGGGGAAGACCGCCGAGCTCGCCAGGCTCGTGCAGGCCGCGCAGGAGGCCGACCGGATCGTCGGTGCCAGCTCGGTGGACATCGCGGTGACGGGACGTCAGGCCTTCGAGGCGTACGACGCGCTCGCCCGCAAGCTCGAGGCCGGCGACACGTGGCGCAGCGGATTCACCCGGTTCCGGCGCAGCGACGAGCAATCCGCCGTCGAGGCGCTCGGTGAGATCGCGACCGTCGAGGGTGTCGCCGCCACCACCGCCCAGACGGCGCGCATCGTCGCCGAACACCTTCGTGCGCTCGAGGCGATCCGGGTCGCGCGGGTGGTCCTCCGCGACCTCGGTATCGACATCGAACTCGACGAGTCGCGCAGCCGCGCGGTCGGCACCCTCGCGTTCCTCGACCGCGACCGTGCCATCGTCGACAATCTCGTGGCGCGGGTACACGACGTCGAAACGGCACTGCGCGAGGTTCATCCGGGGGCGCCGCGGATCACGAGCATCGAGCAGGCGCGGTCCACCGCCGAGTCGGCACGGACCATCGCCGCCGCGGGCACCGCCGAAGCGAGTAAGAACTGGCTCGAATCCATCGGCATGTACGTGCGGAGTCAGATCTCCGGGGGAGCGTCGCCCGAAGGACGCGCGCTGGCCCGCGCCTTCCACGACGCCGACTTCGACGCCATCAACGCGGCCCTGGATGCGTGGGACCGGGCGGCGGGGGAGCAGCGTGAGGAACTGGAACTCGTCTCCCTCCACGCGCGCCTGACCACCGCAGCACCCGCACTCGCTCAGGCCCTCGCGGAGAATCCGTTGAGCCTGGCTTGGCCGGTTCGTCTCGCCGACATCGACGAGGCGTGGGCGTGGCGACGCGCCGACGAATGGGTGCGACGCTTCCACGAGCGCAGCGACGACGGACAGTTCGAACGCGACCTCGACGCACTCGAGAAGGACATCGCGCGACTCACGACCGAACTCGTCGAGGAGAAGGCATGGAGCGCGTGTCTCGACCGCACCACGGCCGAGCAGGTGCAGGCGCTCCATTCGTACCGCGATCACATCGCGAGCATCGGTAAGGGCACCGGCCGCTACGCGGAGCGCTATCGGGCCGCGGCACGCGAGGCCATGCAGGTCGCGCAGGGGGCGGTGCCGGCCTGGGTGATGCCGCTGCAGCAGGTGCTGGCTTCGATTCCGCCCGAACAGAATTCGTTCGACGTCGTAATCGTCGACGAAGCGAGCCAGACCGACATCAGCAGCCTGTTCTTGCTGTGGCTGGCGCCGCGCGTGATCGTCGTCGGCGACGACAAGCAGTGTGCACCGAGCGCGGTGTCGCTCGGTGCGCTCGACGGGGTGTTCAGCCGCCTCGATTCGTATCTGCCCGACATCCCGAACTACCTGCGCGACAGCTTCACTCCGCGGTCGAGTCTGTTCTCGTTGCTACGGTCGAGGTTCGGCAGCATCGTCCGGTTGCGGGAGCACTTCCGGTCGATGCCGGAGATCATCGCGTGGTCGAGCGACCAGTTCTACGCGGACGACCCGCTGGTCCCCATGCGGCAGTACGGCTCCGATCGGCTGCAGCCGTTGCGCACCACCCTTGTCGAGGACGGTGCCGTCACCGGCCAGAACTCGACGCTGACGAACTATGCCGAGGCGCATGCCCTCGTCGATACGCTCGTGAAGTGCGTCGAGGATCCTGCCTACGACGGCAAGACCTTCGGTGTGGTGGTGCTGCAGGGGCAGCTGCAGGTCGACATCATCCAGAACGAACTGCTGGACCGCCTCACGCCGGAGCAGTGGGAGGAACGCAGGCTCCGCGTCGGCACGCCCCCGGACTTCCAGGGCGACGAACGGAATGTGGTGTTCCTGTCGATGGTCGTGGCGCCCGAACAGAACATCGCGGCGTTGACCCGGACCGAATACCAGCGACGGTTCAACGTGGCGGCGTCGCGTGCCCAGGACCAGCTGTGGTTGTTCCACTCGAGGACCATCGACACGCTGCGCCGCACCGACCTGCGGTACTCGCTGCTCACCCACATGCGGACGACGTCCCCGCGGCCGGCCGAACCGATGCCCGACGGCGTGACGCGCGACGAGCGGCACGAGGTGTTCGACAGCCTCTTCCAGCAGGACGTCTTCCTCGACATCGCCGCCCGCGGCTATCACGTGAACCCGCGCGTCGAGGTGAACGGACACTTCATCGATCTGGTCGTGACCGGGGCGGCAGGCAAGCTGGCCGTCGCCTGCGACGACGAGCAGTGGCACACCAGCCCCGACCGGCAGAGCGCCGATCTGGAGCGGGAGCGTGAACTGCACCGCAGCGGCTGGAAGTTCTGGCGGGTCCGGGAATCGGAGTACTACCTCGACCCGGTCGCGGCCATGGCCGGGCTGTGGGAGGAGTTGGAGCGTCGCGGAATCGCGCCGGGCCGGGTGGATGCAACGGTCGTCGACGACACCGTGGATGCGGGTACACGAACGATGACGGGGATCGACGACTACTGAGACGACTCGGCCGCCCCAGCGTTCGCGGTGGCCATCGGATGGAGAAAGATCCCCGAAGGCAAGGCATCCGGGGATCTTTCGTGTGCAGATCTATGACGGCATCGCGATGAACGTCAGCGGATCCGACTTCTCGAATCGGCCGCTGACATTGCCCGCGAGGCCACCTTCGAGTGCCGTGTCGCCCAGGAGATCGAGCTTGCCCGCCGGTACGCCCTCCGAGAGGTCGAGATCGCTCAGGTCGACCCACACGATGTTGGGGCGCGTCGTCGACTCGAACACGTAGCGCTTCTCGGCGAGGTCGGCCACCGTCTGCCAGATCGTCTGCGAGGCATACGGTTTTCCGGGTTCGGGCACGCGGAACGGCTGCGCGGCATTGCGGATCACGCTGAGAACGCCTGCGATCGCCTGCACCTGGCTCTGCGGTTCCGGCAGACTGCCGACGTAATGCGCTGCGCGAGCGAACCTGTCGGACGCATTGCCGGTGCCGGGGAGTGGTGCGTCACCGCCGAATCCCTTCACCTTCTTCAGCAGTTCCAGCTGTTCACCGTAGGCGGGAGAGTTCGTCATGACGGCGTAGTCGCGGCTGTGCCAGACCGTCGGTGTGCCGTCGAGGTATTCGATGATCGCGGAGTCGCCGGTCGCGTCGTCGAGTGCGAGATGCACGGCGGGTACCTCACCGGTCGCCGGGTCGCCCAGCGGAACGACCTGGACGCCGGTCTTCTCGATCCAGTCGACGGCCTCGGCGACGGTCGCGAAATTGTCGAGGAAGTACTGCATCCACACCGCGACACTGAGCGCGGGTCGGCTCTTGTCGTGGGTGCCGTAGTCCGATTCGGTGAGCCACAGGATGTGTCCGCCGAGGCCGGCCTCGTTGAGTCCGTCGACGGTCATCATGTCGTAGGCGCCCGCGACCACACTGCCGTACTTCGAGGTCCACGAGAGTTGTCCACCGACACCGTCGTCGCGGGTGATGCCCCGGGGGAGCGCCCACAGATTGGTGGCGGTTTCGCGGTGGTAATCCATGTTGCGTCCCACGAGCACTTGACCGGACGGGCCGTTCCACACAACTCGTGTGCACATATGCGCCACCTTCAGGCGGTAGATCCGTGTCGACGAATTATCTCCTCGTGAATCGACGTACTCCGGTTCGCATTCCTGTGTCGATTCACAAGCGATATCGAGGTTGTATCACGAGGTGGTGCGAGAAATCTGGAGAAAACTCGGTTCGCCGGATTAGGCGGGAGGGTGAATTCTCCTCGTCACCCGTCCGACGACAGTGCGTCGAAGACCGCCTTCGCGCGCACCTCGTCCTCGATGCCGAGAATGTCCGCCCAGAAAAACCCCGCCTCGGTCGTGTAGGCGTGGCCGTGCCCGCCGGGGACTTCGGCGGCAAACACCATGTCCAGGGTGACCTGCCAGAACGTCACGAACGGAATCCACGTCATCCCCTTGTCGATGTCGGCGCCGCGTTCCTCGCGCAACCAATCCGGGCGGTGCTGAACAAGCTGGGAGGACCACCACACGATCGGATCGCTGGGATGCTGCCAGTACACGATGCGGGGAGATTCCCAGTCGCGGAGGCCGTCGAGATCGGTGAGGTCGTCGGGAGTCGCAGCGAATCGCACGTTCTGGCCACCGTAGATGACCGGAAGAATTTCGCGACTTCCCGGATCGCGCGAATCGGTGATACGTCGCCACTGCTCCGTGAAATTCGGTGTGCCCACCCACAGTGCGCCGTCGGTTCGGGTGATCATGTCCTGCACGCCGGCGAAGGCCGATTGACCTCCGTACGAGCCCAGCGATTCCCCGAAGACGAGCAACTTCGGCCGGGTTTCCGGATCGAGAACACTCCACCTCGCGTACACCGCCTCGAACAGCGCGCGACCTGCATTGCGCGGTGACACCCGATCGGCGAGAAAAGCCAAGGGGCTGGCCAGGAACGAATACTGCATGGCCGCGATGGCCGAATCTCCGTCGGAGAGGTATTCCAGTGCGGCGGCGACGTCCTGGTTTACCCAGCCACGACCGGTCGTCGTGGCCACCGCGAGGTACTCGCGGTCGAAGGCACCGGTGCGGTCGAGTTCGGCAACGACATGCGAGGCGAGCACCTCCATCTCGTCGTAGTCCGTGTAACCGTCGAGACTGTCCAGGGAGCGGTAACCGGCGTAGACGCGGATCGGCATCATCGCGGGTTCCCCGGTCACCGCGGTGATCTCCTCCGGAGACGGACCGCCTGCGACGAACGTGCGGCCCTCACGGCCCAGCGAATCCCACGGTTCGAGCGACGCGTCCGACCCGGATCGTTCCGGTGCCTGCGGCTGCTCGACCCCGTCTGCAGTGCCTTCGTCCACAGCCATCGCCGATCCGTTGGCGATCCGCGCGATCTCCACCGACAGCAGACCTTCCACCGCCCAGAACACGATCAACCCGACCAGCACGACACTCACGATGCGCGCCAGGGGAGCCGGCAACACGCGGACGACGAGTCCGGTGACCCACTGCGCCACCCGCCGCAGACCGCGACCGATGACGAGCAGGAGCAGCGTCACCACCACGGCGACGAGCAGCACACCCGGATAGTCCCAGCTGCTGCCGGGTTCCATCCCGACGAGTTCGCGGCTGATGTCCTGCCACCACGAACCGAGGACGAGGAAGGTCGGCACCACCACGACGGCGACCACTGCGAGCAGGTACCAACCGACCTTCTTCACGGTCGCCGACCAGTTCGTCTCGAAGCCGCACTTGCGGACGATCCACGCGAGGAGCACGCCGATGCCGTAGCCCGTGATGACGCTGATGCCGGTCGCGACACCCTGCAGGTACCAGGGGCGTGGAAGCAGGGACGGCGACAGCGACCAGCAATAGAACAGCAACGCGACGGCCAACCCGACCGGATGGAACCGTCCCAGCCATCGCAGGATCCCGTCCTTCAGTCGAACCGAGAACGATGGGGATGGCTCGGGAGGTGCGGGCGGTGTATCGAGGGTCGTGGTCATCGGCGGTCGCTTTCGTCGGTATCCGGGCGCAGGAAGGCATGGCGAAGAGACGGAATGCGAAGCCGTAGGGGAGAAGCTAGCAGAGCCTCGGGCGGCGTGCCGTGTTCGACTACTCGTCCGCGGTGTTCAACTGCTCGACGGCCTCGGCGATCCGCTGCGTGTCGGCGAGCGTCCACCCCTCAGGTGACGTCACCGCGGCCCAGCCGTAGGGGATGAGGTCCTCGTAGTTGTGCCCGTGGCCGACGGGTGGCGAGGTGCCGACCATGATGTCGGCTGCGACCTGAGCGAAGGTGACGATCGGATACCACCGCATCGAAGGTGAGCGATCCGAGCCCGGAGGTTCGGCGAGCCAGTCGGGTCGCTCGAACAGCAGTCCCGGTCCCCACCACACCACCGGATCGGACGCGTGCTGCAGATACAGGATCCGCGGGTCGCTCCACGGTCCGCGCTGGTCTTCGAGCGTCTGAACGTCGGAGGCGAACCGCACCGCGACGCCGTCTTCATAGACGGGAAGGACCTCGGGGCTGCCGGGGTCACGATGGTCGACGATACTGCGCCACAGCTGGTTCGAGTTCGGAGGGCCGACGAACAGCGCGCCGTCGATCTTGCTGCGCATGTCGTCGAGGCCGTCGAAGGCCGCCTCGGCGGATTGAGATCCCAGGCTTTCGCCGTAGACCACCAGCTCGGGTCGCTGATCCTCCGGCAGTTCCGACCAGCGTTCGTGGACCCCGTTGATCAGTGCGTTACCGGCGGCCTTGGCAGCGGAACCGTCGACGAGGAAAGAAATCCAGCTCGGCAGGAACGAGTACTGGATCGCGGCGATCGCCGAGTTGCCGTTGTAGATCGCTTCGATCGAGTCGGCGGCGAACGGGTTCACCCACCCGGTTCCGGTGGTGCCGGCGACCACGAGGATCTCGCGCTCCCACGCCTTCGTGCGGTCGAGTTCGTCGAGGATCAGTTGCACCTGCTGGTCGGTGGTGCCGTCGGCTTCGAGCCCGGCATACACCCGTACGGGTTCGAGAGCGGGAGCGTCGTTCAGTTCGGTCAACTGCTCGGCGTCCATCCCACCGGCGACGAACGTGCGTCCCTGACGCCCGAGACTCTCCCACGACGACGTCGACGCCGGGCTGCCCGATCGCTCGGGAACTTGCGGCTGCTCCACGCCGGGGTCGGTGCTGTTGTTGTCGTCGGCGAACACGATCCGCGCGGCCGTCGAGCTGCTGGCGAGCAGAACCTCGTCGACGAACACGACCACCGCGACCGTCAGGATCACCGGCGCGAGAACGTGCGCGGCAGCAACCGGAACCCGCAGCCGTCTGGCGAGGAACTCTGCGAACCGTCGTGCGATCCACCGCAACCCACGCGCGATGTAGAGGACCGCGGCGAAGATCGCGATGCTCACCAGGCCGGTCCGAAGGTACGCGAAACCCGTCGTGTCCTCGATGCCCATGAGGGCACGGATCTCGTTCTGCCAATTGGCCGCGACGAGCAGACTCCCCGCGAGCGTTCCGGCGGCGGCAAGTGCGACCACGCCTTCGGCGATGCGCCGGACGGTGTGGCGTTGCCGCCACCACGTGAGCCGCGGCGCGATCCACCGCCGCGCGGGGAAGGCGACAAGCACGCCGATGCCGTAACCGACGATGCCCGTCACGCCGCTGATCAGACCCTGGAAATACCACTCGCGGGGGATGAGGGAGGGACTCAGGCTCCACGCGAAAAAGAACAGGGCGACGACGAGACCGAGAAAGTCGAGGCCGAAGACGGAGAGGTGGCGCCGACCCGTATTGCCTTCGCGCGGAGTTGTCTCGTCTGTATCGACTTGCGTGCTCACGGGAGCGACCCTAACCCGGTCGGTGACCCACCGCGGGCCGAGCGAAGCCGGCCTCTCGTCGCCTTTGAGCTCAGGTTTGTGCGCTGCTGGGCGCGACGTATCCGGGTCCTGACGCCGCTGCCAGCGCCGTAGTGAAGGCATTCCGGCTCGGTGATGAGGGTCCGTCCGCCGGCTGGGACCCATGGAAAGTAGACGACACTTCCATGCAATCGCTGGGTGAGTCCACGAGGAAGGCGTTCTAGTTGCTAACCTCGATCTTTCTTGAGTCCGGCGTGCCGGCCTGAACAGTTTCGGATTGGGTGTGGAAACCGCGGATCCGGTGTGTGTCCACGATCGACTACCCGACACAGTCGGGTGACGTCGGGGTCCACGGCCCCGAACTGAGTGTCCTTTCGTCTCAATGAGGAAGATATGCGCAGGTCAAGCAGGTGCAGGTAGCGCTGCGAGCCGGTTCAGGCCAGCCACGAGAACCTCGACATCCGGAGCTGTGACAGCCAGTCGCAGCCGGACCCGACGGGCATGCCGGACGACCCGGCCGGCGATCGACAGCAACCGCAGCCGCAGCCGTTTCGGCTCCCACCGCCGGGCCGGAATCGCGGTGAATGCGAGCATCTGCATCCACGCGAGCAGCTCGCATGCCAGTTGCACGAGCGCCAGCCAGATCCGGTTCTGATCGAAACCGTGCAATGGAAGATTCTGCAGCCCGCTGGCTTTCGCTGCCCGGATCCGGTCCTCGCACCGGGCCCGACGCCGGTGCCGTAGCTCCAGGTCAGGCAGTTGCCCGCGTCGGGTGTTGGTGACGAACGCGGTCAGGCGTAGGCCGTCACGGTCGGTGAACCGCAACTGCGCACCCGGATGCGGCCTCTCCTTCCTGACGATCACGCGCATGCCTTTCGGCCACGTCGACAGGTCGAGCAGGTCGGTGATCTCGGTGACCCAGGCGCCGTCGCGGACCTGTCCGTCCGAGTCGTAGGCCGAGGTCCAGGCCTGCTCCGGGACCAGATCGAGGGCGGCGGTCATCGTGTCGGTCAACCCGAATCCGACCGAATACGAGAGCCTGCGTTTGGTCAGGTACTCGATCAGCTGGTGGGTGCCGCCGGCACCGTCGATACGCACCAGCACCTTCTTCCCGACCCGATATCCCGGGTCGAGCGGCAACTGTGCCAGTGCGTCCTGCACCACGGTGACGTGATCGGCGGCGGTATTGGACCCGGAGTTACCCGGCCGCAGCAGCATCGCGACGGGTTCACCGGTACCGCCGGTGCCATGGTCGACGAACGCGCACAACGGATGGAAACCGAAGCCACGCTTGAACGTCGGAGCGGCCTGTTCCTTCTCGGAATGCGCGGTGACCAGGGTGGCATCGATGTCGAGGACCAGCGGATGGGCTTCGTCGATGGCGTGGTCGGGAGCCGATGTGCCGGCAGCGGCCCAGGCGTGGGCTCGGGCGGTGGCACGGGCCCGGCCGATCGCGGCGAGCGCGGTGTCGGCGTCGGCGGCCAACACGCTGATCAGGCGGGAGACGGTGGGATCCGAGGCCACCGCACCGAAGATCTCCGGGTGGGCTCGCAGTTGTGCGATGTCGGCGAGGCAGTCCCCACCGATCGCCAATGCCGTCGCGAGATCGAGCACGATCTTGCCGGGATCGTGTCGGGCCAGCGGTTTTCGATATGGTGCGAGTTCGGTCGTCAATGCCGTGGTGAGGCCGGTCTTCTCCGCGGTGCGCAGCAGCAGAGCCGCGCCGGCATGGGACACGACACCGGTTCCGGTGGCCGATGCGGACACGCGTGGGTAGGGGGACGTAGACTTGCTCACCGGAATGGTGCTCCTCGAACTGCGACGGACATGACCCTAGACAAGTCATATCTTCGCAGTTCAGGGCACCATTCTTTGCATGCGACACTCGGTCGGTTCGCTATCTCCGTGAAAGCCCGAGGCTAATGGTTCAATAGGGATCATTCGACTGATGCGCCGAAATATCGCCGGCGCGTGGTCTCTGATGGGGTAATCAGGAGGATTTGTGAGTGACGGTTCGTGGAGCGGCGACGATTTCGATGCTCGTCTCCGCCGCGAGGCAATGGCATGGTTGACCATCCGCACGAATGACGGTCTCGATCCGATCAGTCGACAGGACCTCCTCGACTTCACGATCGATGGGGAGATGTTCCGGCTCATGGACCCGACGCGCGGGATCCGGAAGCCGAAGGAGCTTTCGTCAGCTCTGTCCATCAGTACGACGTATCGCGCGCCCGGTACGAAGCGTCCGTACGAGGATCAGGTCGGCTCGGACGGACTCTTGCGCTACAAGTGGTCGACGACCGACCCGAACAACATGGACAATCGTGGTTTACGCGCGGCCATGAACGAGGGCGTGCCACTGATCTGGTTCTACGGCGTCGGTCCGAGCTTGTTCCAGCCCATCTATCCGGTGTTCATCATCGGGGAAGAACCTGACGAACACCAGTTCGTCATCGCCACCGAAGTCGCTCGCGATCTTCATCGTCCCGATTCCCGAGCGGAAGAGCAGCTTCGGCGATATGTCGTAGCAGAGACAAAGCGTCGGCTCCATCAGCCGGTTTTTCGTGCAACTGTGATGCGTGCGTACGAAACGCGATGTGCGGTCTGCGCTCTCGGTCATAGTGAGCTGTTGGATGCTGCGCATATTGTGCCTGACTCACACGAGGCAGGTATTGCGTCGGTGACTAACGGGCTCGCTCTGTGCAAGATCCACCACGCTGCGTACGACGTGAACATCCTTGGCATTACGCCGGACTTGGTCGTGGAGATCCGGAGGGCCCTTTTGGACGAGATCGACGGCCCGATGCTTGAGCATGGCTTGAAGGAGCGGCATGGACAGAAGCTGATGGTGGTTCCGCCGTCTCGTAGTGAGCAGCCTGACCGAGAACTCCTGGAAATTAGTTACGTCCGCTTTCTCAGCGCAGGCTGAGAGCTGACAGCAGCAGTCCCGCGTAGACCAGGACGATTGGACCTGGTGCACGACTCGGTGACAGTTTCGATCACGCAGCCTGTGCGGTTGGTGTAGTCATGATGTCTCGAACTCGACAGGCGTCAATCTGCCCAGTGGGAGCTGACGTTTCCAACGGTGATAAGTCCGCGCGATCCTCTTACCGCAAGCGGGTGGTGCCCCAGTGACGATCGCGACGCGCAACTGCTCGCAAGTGACCCAACGCTGCCGGTCGAGGACGTTGCGCTGGAGCAGCGCAAAGAACGATTCCATCGCGGCGTTGTCGCCGGCCGCCCCGACCCGGGCACATCGTCCTGACCAAGCCGTGACAGCCCCAGAACGCGAACGAATGCCGGCTGCGAAATTGCGATCCGCCATCGGGATGCACCACGTACCCGGCGACCGAACCTCGCCGAGCCACTGCGGATTCGAGGGCGGCCACAGCGAGTCGAGACTTCATCCGGTCACCAATCGAGTAGCCGACGATCTGGTTCGAGCAGACGTCCTTGATCACACAGGCGGAGCTTGCCCTCGTCGGTGCGGTGCTCGGCGGGGGTACTTCCCTTCGCGCAGTTCAGCGCTCTCACCGGCGGTGGTGCCGGGTGTGATGCGGTCTTCGACGTCGGCCTTTCGCATCCAGTTGGTCGAGCAGGATGCGCTGATGCCGAAGTCCGCGGCGAACTGCCGCAAGTGCTGGCCTGGTTCGCGGTGGCGGGCCACGCGCACGACGTCGTCGCGGAACTCTTTCGTGTAGGGCTCGGGCACGAGGTCGATCCTTCCAGCAGTGCCTGACGACACCGCAGTTCAGATGTCATCGATCCGTGCAGCAGTCCCGGTGCTCTGGCAACGCTGCCGAGAAATTCAAACCCGCAGTGCGCCGGCATCCATCGCAGAGAGCAGCTTCGAACTCGGGTGCGTAGCGCGGGCAGTCCGTCACGGATATCAGCGACCGTCAGGTCGACGTGCAAGCGCAGCCATCCAGGCCCGATCCGTTGTCGCGGCGGAACCAAGCCCAGGGTCCACGCCGCGAGGTGCGGCTGGCCTTCGAGCCGGCCCACGTCCACCAGCGCCGGTCGTTCCGATCGTCGCGCATGATGACCAACGCGCCGTCGGTGACTTGGTCGGAGCGGTGCACCCGCTGACCGTCAAACGCCGCTACGGCTCGCCGCGTCAACGTCACTCCGGAGGGTATTGCACCCAGCAGGATATCGCGAATGTCGCGCGCGATCTCGAACGATGCACCGTCGGGCAGGGGATCCCACTTGGCGTGGTCTTGGATATGGGTTGGCTCGACGAACACGTGCCGTCGCTTCCAGGCGATGCGGGTGACCTTCTACGACCGTCCGCCGAGTAGCAGTATATGGGGCCCTCGACGTCGTCGGTGAGCACGCTGGTCTCCACAGAATCGATCTCTTGCCGGCCCGGCCTATACCGTGAACTCTGGGGCAGTGGCAAGGCGGTGCGGTGCGCCAACTCGGTCGGTCCCTTGATGAGCTCCACTACAGCAGGCACCGGCGGTGCACTCTTACTGCGACCCGCCGCTGGGCGGAACCGGTAACAGTGCTCGCTTGCATGCCGATTAGTCCAACAAATCCCAGTCGAGAATGGACAAGTGATGAGCACGCAAGCGGGATGGTACGCGGACGGCAATAGCCCGGGCGTCGAGCGGTGGTGGGACGGAAATCAGTGGACAGAGCAGACTCGTCCCATGACGGGGCCGGGATTCGGAGCACCGGCTCCCGTCAATCCGGAGAGGAATGGGATGGGTCTGGCCTCGCTGATTCTGGGGATCGTTGGTCTCCTGTTCTGCCTGATGCCGATCACCGGGTTCATCGGCTTCATTCTCGGCATCATCGGGCTCGCTCTGGGTCTGGCGGGTATCAGCCGTTGCCGTAAGAACAAGGCGACGAACAAGATGACCGCGATCTCGGGCACCATCCTCAGTGCCCTTGCCGTGATCTTCGGAATTGTTGGCATCGTCATATTCTTCACCGCCGTCGACCAGCTCGGGAGCGATCTCGACCAGATCGGAACCGACCTGCAGGATTACAGCGATTGCATCAGTGAGGCAGAGAATCTCGACGAAATGAACCTGTGCGAGTAGCCGCGGTTTCGGCTCTTCACGCTGCCTGAGCAGTTCGGCAGGGACACCTCACCGCCCTGCCGTGCTCGTCGTCCGGTAGCCACCCGTACTCGTCGCACGCACTGCACTTCGCCGGTCGGATCCGTGGAACAGGCAGTCCCTTCCACATCGGTAGCCACGCGTGCGCGTATCGCATCGGATCGCTGGCGCGGTGCGCCGCCTTCGCTGCCGCCACCAGCGTCGGGACGCCGTGCGACGCGATCAACGCTTCGATCGCGGCTACGGCATCCGGCCTGAGGTACGCGAATGTTGCTGTCAGTCCCGATTCTTTACATGCCGCCGCCAATCGTGCGATCTCGGAACTATGCGATGCGTTCGAGACCCGGGACGTGCGGTTGGTTTCCGTCCTTGGTGAATCAGTACTTAAAAGACCGCCTGACTTTCCGACGTCCGCACTGCCGCGGGTCGGATTTTCAGGCCCCGGCTGGACATGCGGTTCCTCGTAGATCGTCTGAATGGTGATCCACTGACCGCGCTCGTTCTGGATCTTCTCGCGGATCAGGTAACCGAGTTCGGCGAGCTCTCGGAGAGCGGAGCGGATGGCGTCGCGACCTTCCTTCGGCGACTGGCCCGCGATCGAATCGGACCGGGTACGCCAGTCGTCCGGCTTCGACAGCAACCAGATGAGCACACCACGTGCTCGGAAGGATAGGCGCTCGTCGTTGATGACGGCGTTGCTGAGGATGGTGAAGTTGCTGGCCAGGCGCGGTCCACGACGCACGCCGCCAGCCAGGGTATTCTGGCCCACGTTCGACTCCTGCATAGTCGGACATCCGGCCCGTCGGGAGTTGCCGCTCCTGGCGGGCCTTCTTCACTTGTGACGCCACGCGGATCGGTGACGATCTTGAGATCTTGGCACTCCTTCGGTTGTGCGCGCAAGCAGATCCTTCGAAGTCGCTTCAGCGCAACGGTTTACATGATCACGCGGGCCGCGACATCTCTGCGGCGATCGCCATAATCCTCTTCTGTCAGAGTTATGAAGCCGATCGGACCCAGTCGCACGCGTCTCGATGCCGAGCGAGCGCCGCAGCATCAGGGTGATGAGCGGAGCTTTTCGGTACTCGAATCCGCTTGCCCGCGAAGGCTGCATACTCGCTGCTCTCGAGCTGGGGAGCCACTGCGACTGTGAGGTCGCTGCGCACTGTCCACAGTTGCAGGTCGAACAAGGTGTGGAGGTCGGCGCGGAGGAGCAGACCATTGGTCACATGGTTGCTGTGCTCTCCGAAGTAGCGGTCGATATGGGCTGCTTCCAGGACTGCCTCGACGTCGCATCCCGTGACTGCGCAACGACGTTCATACGCTGCCAGCAGTGCGCGACGGAACTTGGGCTGACCGTATCGCACAGCAATGGCTCGTTGAGCGCGTTTACGGACGTCATCGCCCTTCTCATAGGTGGGAAGGCTGGCGGGCAGCTCTACATCGACGACGGGGAAGTGGGCGAAAGCAAGATCGGCTTCCGCGCCGAACAGAGAGCGCAAGCGACTCTCGGCAGGCGGGTCGGACACTTGATTTGCCCCGGCCTGCGCCGCGAGATTCCTCCCGAGCAACTTCTGTAGCTGAGCCCAGGTGGGCGATGAAACTACGTCCTCACTGATTGTGTCGAACTCGAATCGGTGGGTGTAACCGCCGGTCCGAACGTCGCTCCAGTGTGCGGGCGGCGCGCCGGGAGTGATTTCGTAGAGGCCGGAAGTTGCTCGTGCATACGCGACGAACCCGTTGCCCTGACCCGTTATCCAGAAGTAGATGTCGTCACCGGGCACAATCTTCTTGAAGTACGACGGGCTACGCACATCCCAGAAGCCATCGTCCCGCGCGTAATCCCAGTGTTGTGGCGTCTTCTCGTTGATCTTGACGATCCAGCTGGTCATTGCCCATGCGCCTTCTCAGGTTCGCATCGGGTGGGGGCATGTCCTGCTGCGGAAGCCCGTCGGGCCGTGCTCGGTGTTCGATACTCGTCGTGAGGTGTCAGTCTGCGATCAGTGCGCGGAGCGCGTCGCGCGTTTCGGCGTCGGTCGAGTAGATGACGGTGCCGATCATTCCGCGGGTGAGCAGCACCTTGTAGACGTTGCGGACCAACCGGTCGAAGCGCACGTCGGAAATTCGCGTGCGGTTC
The DNA here is from genome assembly GCF_058211795.1 of Rhodococcus sp. S3. NCBI lineage: Bacteria > Bacillati > Actinomycetota > Actinomycetes > Mycobacteriales > Nocardiaceae > Rhodococcus > Rhodococcus sp. S3. The sequence continues at coordinate 1,620,368 of NZ_CM177074.1, forward strand.
TTGAAGTCCGGATCGCGGTTGGCCTCGCGGACCGTGGTGAATCGTCCGTTACGCCAGACCAGATCAGGTCCGAGGATGACTCCATTCCAGTCGTATTCGAAACCCTGGGCGGTGTAGACGCAACCGACCTGGCCGAAGCCTCCGTCCTCGGTAGCCCACAACGCAGCTGGGGGAGCGTCGCCGACCCGGCGGTCGCTCTTGCTGTTCCACGGACGCGCCCAGCTGCCGATCCGAACGTCGGGAACCAGATTTCCGGCCTTGTCTGCATTACTCCACGGCCAGCAGTAGCCCGCCGTCATCCGCGCCGAGTATCCGCGCTCCCGCTGCTGGGAGAGGAAATGTTCCATCTCTTCGGGGCTGTCCGCAACACGAACGGTGAACTGCGGATCGCCCTTCCACTCGAACGGCCCTCCGTCCTCCAGATCGAGCAGCCGTTTCACCCATAGCAGATACTCTTCGCTACCCCCACAGCGGAACTGTTCTCCCAGGTGGATGTGCTGCGTCTCGAGCCCGAGTGAGGCTGCATAAAGTTCGATCTGGGCGAAAGACCCCATCTCTCCGGGGCGTACTACCTGGTGCTCGTCGAGAAGGAAGACAGGGACGCGCGCGGCCGCGATGAGTTCGTCGACCTGCGGTCGGTCTGTGCGGAGTTCGGCTCGGGTGTAGCGGTCTACGGAAGTTTCGCGAATGCGGTGGGCCTCGTCGAGGATGAGGACATCCAACCCATTGCGGTCTGCTGTCATGAACTGGTTGAAGTACTTGAACATCTTCTGCACGCGCGGCGCACGGTGTCCCGCAACCTTCCGGAGGGTTTGTGTGAACGATCGAGACCCGGTCGCGTGTAGGACGGTTCGTCCGCGCCGCGCGAGCTCGCCGAGCAGTGACAACGCCACCACGCTCTTACCGCTGCCGGGACCGCCGGTGACGATGATGACGCGCTTGCGATCGGCGGCGCGAGACTGCTCCACCTCGTGAAGCACGAGGTCGACGGCGAGCTGTTGGTTTCCGAGCAGATGGAACTGGGGGCGGTCGCGTACTTCTGCGGCGGCAACCTCGAGGAGTTGCCGGGAGGGGGCGATCGCCGACTTCATCAGAGCGTCGCCGGCGGAATAGCCGGGCGCAGGGGCGAGACGACTCCGAAGGAATGCGATCATGTCCCCGCGCTCGGCAGCGGTGAACATGCGTCCCGTGACGCTCATCGGATAGGAACGCAAATCGGCGACGGCACTCTGATCGGTGGCGTTGTGGAGGTATGCGATACCGGCAAGAGCGTCGGGTTGATCGGACACTGTACGGGCGAAGTCCACGAGATAGTCGCAGTACCCCTTCACCTGCGCGGCCGGGTGCAGCTTCGGTCCTCCGGGCATCCCGGCTACCTCGACAAGTTCGGGGTTGTCCTCGTACCGCCGCGCTGCCGACCATTGCTTCAACTCGACGACCACATACGAGGCCGCACCGGTCTGCGGATGCGTCCCCGCCAGGACGACGTCGGCACGCTGGGACGTCAGAGGGAGGTGATATTCGAGCAGCATCTCGACGTCGTCCAACCCCGCGTCGACGAGGTCGCGAGCGAGAACGGGCAGGCTCCGTGCCCAAGACTTCTGCTCGGATTCTCCGGCGCGTCGTCCCGTGCGAAACAGCATCTGTTCCAACAACTGCTCCGCAAGCGATTCTGGACGATCGAGGTCGACGATCCGGCGGGCGGTAGTACGAAGCAGCGTCACAGTCAGGTCCCCAAGGCAGCACGAATCCACTCGTGCGGGTGGGGGCATGTCCGTGGCTGCTCGTCGCAGCGGAAGTCCGTCGGGCCGCAGACAGAACTATATCGGTGAGGGTTGCCGCAACTCGTTCAGGGCGAGTGCGGCCGGTACGTACCGGACGATCTCCACAGTAACGAGCCGGAAGGCAAGGCCGCATAGACGCCGTGAGCAGCCGACTCCGTTCGTTTGTGCAGGACCGGGATGCGGGTGAGGCTGGAAACGTCGGCCAAGAAGTGCCGTTCCAAGGCTCGCGTCACATGGTCCTGCACCGGGATGCTCGCCGACTTGTCGAGGTTGCATCGCGCGTCGGTTGCCACCAGGTTGGCAACACCGTCGATGGGGATCATCGACCACGGCACCACGTGATCGATGTGGACTTCGGATCGCAGACGACCGTCGCAGTAGAAGCAGCGACCCGACTGCAGGTCACGGAGCGGGTCGACGAGAGCGCGCAGCGCGGAGCGGTCGGTGCCGAAGAGAAATCCGTCCATGTCCTCGGCATCGAGTTCGGCGCGGTTGAGATCGATGACATCGTGGGCCCATACGGAGCGGACGAAGGTCCTGAGCAGCACGGATGTGCGGCGAAGCCCCTCGGGCACACCTGGGCGCAGCACGATGACGGCGATCCGGTCGACGTCACTCACGGTCATCTTCTTGTGAAAGCCGGCCGCGTCGTATAAGAACTCGTCGCGGGTAGCCCTGTGGGGGACGGTCTGAAGATGTGTGAGCGGTTGTTGCGCGATCGTTAGCCGTACGGAGCGAACGAGTCGTCGATAGACCGGATGGGCGGACTCCCGAGCTGCCTCCGCGGTGCGAAGCCCATCGGATATCAGGATGTCTCTGACCTCTGCGATGCGATCCGGGATCGAACGTCCGCGCCGGACCTGAACGAGCCGTCCGTGGCGGTGGAACGACCGAACCTGATTCCAGTAATAGCCGATGATCCGGTGCGCGATCTCGTCGATCGGAACGGTGAGACTCCCGTCGGGAGCAGCGGTGTTCTCGACACAGATGTCGACGAGTGCCATGACGGTCGCGAGTTTGTACGTGGAATTGCGGCGACCGGCTTCGAGGAGTTGCACGACGCGACCGGCGACGTCGAGAGGATCAAGTGCCGCGTAGCTCATCCCGGCACAATATCCGCCGCTCGAGCCGTGAGGCTTTCGCGCTACGAATTCGAAACCGGAGGTCGTGCGGTGAGAGCGCTCGGTCGATGCGGTTCTTCTGTCAATCCGAATCGTTCATCGAAGATGTCCTGCAACGTGAGAGCGATCTACTGCTCGGCTCAAGCATGGGCGAGCAGCATCGTGGCGTTGGCCACTGTATGGGGGCGGATCCGAATGGAGACAGGGACGACGAGCGACCGGCAATGATCGAACTCGAACCCGAATTTGATATGTGGACGATAGGGGAGTGCAATGGGCTTCCTCGCGCGCCGAACCCGGGTTTGCTCACGCTACACGCGGGGCAAGCCTCGGGTCAGCGCGCGAGAGTTGTGGGGGCGCACGCGGCCTGGAGACAGGATCCCGGGCCTTCTGGGCTACGACCCCTTCCACTACGTCGTGTACACCCGACCGTCGTTGCCGCAAATGACTGCGTCGAGATTCTTAGCCTGAATCCACTGACGTGATGCCGAAGCCCATTCCGGCCGGGCGAGTGGATGTATGGGCAGTTGCGGACATGCGGTGACCGCTGGTTTGCCCAGCTTTTCCACGGTGCGGTTCCGGTCGTGCCGTCTCGGCGGGTCGGTCGGTGTTCAGGCGATAGCTGGCGGGCTGTGGCCGATGGTATTGGTCCACAATCGAAGCCATGCGTCCGACCAGGGCCAGTGCGTGGGTAGCCGCGAGATCGGTTTTCGTTGCGGTCGACACAATCGGGCCGGGATATCGACGATCTTGCGCCGTAGCGTCGCCCCACGGGCGCGAACATGCCCACCACCTGCAAGAAGGCCGGTGGCGCGCAGCAGGTTGTGGGCGATCGCCGCGCAGAGCACCCACGCGGAGTTCGCCCCGAAGCGCCCGATGGCATGTGCGCCAGGGGTCCGTCGATGAGGTCGGCGAAGACGGTTTCGATGATCGCGTGCCGGCGATGGGTGACATCGGCGTCGGTGGCCGAGGTAGTGGTGTTGGTGAAGAACGGATGATGCCGCCACACCGGGAACAACGCGTCGGGGTAGCGGGCGTCTTTGACGCGGCGCACGATCAACCGGGCGGTAACCGGAGTCGTGGTGGAAGCAAAAGCGGTGTAGGTGGTTTCGGCGACCTCGGCATCTTCAGATCCACGCTCCGGTGTCCGGGTCGCGGACCGCTCCGGGGTACTTCACCGGGGTCCACGCCTCGTCGGCGATGGAGTCGATCGCGCACCGGACCGCGGTGTTCTTGTCCAGGACCAGCGAGAAGCACACTTTCGCGCGCAGGCACGCCGAGATGACCGAACGGGTGCCGTAGGCGGAATCACCGCAGGCCGTGATGGCACCGGCCGCGCCCGCTGCCCGGGCGGTGACGATGGCCTGGGTGACCATCCGACCTGCACCTTTACCGGATCCGGCTTTCCCGGCGCGTAGTCGCATGCCGGTGATGATCGGTGTGGAGTCGGCTGTGCTGATGGTGGTGGCCAGCGGGGACAGGCCTTTGCGCAGGATCTGTTTGCCGGCGATTTTCGTGTGTCCGTAGCTCGCGCCTTGTTTGGCGCGGTCGTAGACCGGGCGCAGCAGCGAGTCGATGTCGAGGAACGCCTGCTTGGCCAAACCGGGCAGGATCTCGACTCGGGCGGTGAGTGCGATCAGGTGTTCGCGGAGCACGGATTCGAGCTGACGGGCATGACCGAAGCTGAACTCGCGTAGCAGTGTTCCCACAGTCGAGGGTGCATAGACACCTGCGAACAGGTGTGTCATGCCGCCCGAGCGCAGCAGGTCGATATCGTCGATGCTGTCGGCGCCTGCGCACATCCCGGCGATCAGGGTGAGCAGTTTCGGTGCCGGGTTCGCCGCTCCGGAGGCGACCTTGGTGGTGGTGATCGAGATCTTCTCTGAGAGCAGGTCCGGCAGGCGGGTGTGCTCGGCCAGGGTCATGATCGGGACCAGGCCGGCGCACGAGACGAGGTTGTCCTCGTCGAACATCGCGGAGCCGTCGATGAACTTGTGGGGCACTTTCACCGGAAGTGCCTTTCGTGAACTGGTGGATTTGCTCTGTGAGAACTCCAATCTTCCCAGTTCAGGGGGCACTTTCTTCAGTTCGACACGCTGCTACGCAGTCGGTCCTTCGGTGGAATCAGGGTAAGGGCAGGAATGAGATCGGTGTTGCCGAGGCGCGTCACACATGTGCGACAAAGTACCTCCCGCAGGTGGTGTCGGTTGCGTCAGAAGCTCGCGTCTTTGCTGTCATCGGCGTGCATGCAGCTCGGGAGGTTTCACAATTGTTCCACCTGGGTCTCGACGGAGAGCACCGATACGCCGAGTTCGTTCACGACGGCCGTCCGCGAGCGTTCGTCTATCTCGACCATCCGTCGAGTGGCGGCAAGAAAAAGCGATTCGCGACGGCCGTGACACCAGAGCAGCTCGATCGCCTACGCACTGAGTTCGCGGCCACCACGATCTGACGCTGCGCGAGATCCTGGCCGTCGATGCCGACGCGACAACGACTTGGGTGTTCCAGCCCCGCTATCCGGGGGTGGAACCACCCAAATCAGGAGGAGCTGCACCAGCTCGCAATCCACGTCCGCAGGGATAGCTCTACAACGAATGCACGTGATGGTCGATCATCGCTGCCAGGGAATTCTGTACGGCTCTGGCTCGTCCTCGACCGGAGTTGCGGCAGGTGGCTGATGATCCCAACGCCAGCGGTAATGCTTCGATGCTTTCAGTTCGATCACCTCCGGTGGGAGAGTGCGAAGGATCCGTTCGATGTCGCGCCATTCGGCTGTGCCTGCGTCGACGCGGGCCGCGAAGGCTCGGAGCGCGTCGGATGCGGCGTCGGTTTCGGCGAGCCGGCTCATCAGTGCTTCGTCGACGTCGATGCGCGTATCCCAGTCACCGTTGCTCACCTGGTCGGCGCGGATGCGGCGGGTGTCGATGGCGTGTCCGGCGTCCTGGATCCTGCGGACGGCTGCTTCCAGGTGGGGCGGGACGTCCCTCATACGGCATCCGCCCAGGGGTCGTCGCCGACGACATAGCTGGATTTGGGGGCGTTGTATGTCTCGCATGCATCGGCCACGCTGGCGATATCCATGGCGAGTTCGGCTTTCGTCTTGGTGTCGGTGTAGACGTCGGTTATCGGTGCAAGCTTCTCTTCGAACTTCTCGTTGAGATAGCCGGACGGAGATGCCATCGCCGCAAGGAATCCTTCGAGCGCCTCGACGATCTCCCGCACGCTATCCACGAGATCATCGATCTGCGAAGCCGCTTGTCTGATGATCTCGACAATGGCGTTCACCTGGATGTACGTGCCGATCCAGGGGATCTTCTTGACGGCGAACTTCAATGCCTGGGTGGTGTTCTCGAGTGAGACTTCCGCTTCCAGCATCGTGGCGAGTCGCTGAACCCCGCTGATAGCTGCCTGTCTGACCTTGTCGGAGGTGAAGAAACACATCTCTTTCGCTACTCGGCCTACCGGGCCTTCCCACTCCATAGCTGCTGCCTGGCGTTCGGCGTGTTCGGTGAAGCTTTGAGCCGCGGCGCCGTCCCAATGCGGATCGAGTTGTTCATAGCCGGCGCGGACGTTGGAACCGCACGTCTCCATACCTTCGGCTGCGATGCGGTATGCGTCGCCGCTACGCTTCAGTTCGTTCCAGTTTCCCGTCAATGGCTCCACGAACTGCAGGAGCGGACTCCATCCCGTTGCAGCGTGAATCGCGTCGTCTACATCTCCGAGCCAACCTGCTGCGTCCGCGATGACTTGCCGAATATCCTCGGCTCCTACTTCGGACAGCGGAAGGTCTACTTCCTCTGCCTTCCGGTAAGTCACCGGGTCGAGGAACGGAGCTGCGGGGCCGGGCGCTGGGGTGTACGAGTCGTAGTGGGCGTCGATCAGCTCTTCGAACAGTATGTTCGCGTTGAGAGCGTCATATGTTTGGGCCTCTTGGTCTGCGTACATCCACGCAACTCGGTTGAGCTCCACACCGGTCGACCGAGTAACCGCCGCCAAGCCGCCGTACCGGGAAGACATGAAGTCCGCGGTCGCTGCCAGAGGGGCGCTCAATAGTGCAAGTACACCTGCGCCCAATCCTTGCTGAACACTGCATTCCGCACGTATGTAGTCGGTGGAGGCCGAGGCGTCGTCGGCAATGTCATCGAATAACACAGCGGCTCCGGCTACTTCTTCGGGAGCTGCCTTGAATGTTTCGCCCATGACACTTTCTGTCTTCTTGATGCGCTTCGTTTGGTGGGTCGAAGCGTCGAAATGATGTCGTCTGCAACCCCGCCCTCGTACGCGCCATCGATATCCTGGTGGACTTCGACCATCAACACCATGGTTTCTGCGGTGGCGTAACCTGGCGTCGCCACGACGTCGAAGCGGGCCGAGCCTGGTTCGCACGAACTGATTCGCGGGATATCGGTAACGAGGGCTGAGACGCGGACCGCGGGCCGCCCTGCGACTTCGAACCATACGGGGCCGGTGTACTCGACCGTCGGCAATGTTCCGGCATTGTCGTCGAAAATCCACTCGACGGCGCGGACCTCTTGTTGCGCTACCGATTTGAGGTCCAGGTCCCGCGAACCTGCCGCGCCGGAGATCGCAAGCCAGCCCCCGTCTTCCTCCGGGCAATAACCGTAACCGAAGAACCCGACAGCTCCATAACTGGCCTTGTCGTTCTCGTTGGACCATCCGGCGATAGAACGGTAGTCGTTGGTCCAGTCCGCCGGAATATCGTATGTAAGACCGTATCTCGTGCTGATCGGTTGCGGCGCACCTGGAGCGGCGGTCATCTGAGGCGGTGGGCGCAGCATCGAGGGGAACCCCTCCTGCAATGGCGGGGGAGAGGTTCGTGGACCCACCGGTGCCGATGGCGCGGAGGTAGTCGGCACCAAGGTCGGAACCGAGGGGACGTCAGGGCCGACAATCGAGGACACCCGCGGTAGCAGCAGGATTGCTGCCATCCCTCCTGCAATAGGCAGTACGGTGCGCAACAGAAACGACTTCACGTGCCCCCTCCCGACTGGATCTCGACCCCCTCGAGATCAGCGCGGAGACTGTAACAGGTGCCGCGGTTCGTCTCGTCGAGTGCACTCGACGAGAGCTCCATCGACTGGGATCTGCACAGTGCTGCGGTGTCAATGAGTCCAAAAGTCGATCAAGACGGTCGGAGCGTTGCGATGATGTCGTCGGCGACGTCGACGTCGTACGCGCCTTCATTGACCTGCACCATCAACACCATGGTCTGCGCCGTCGCATAGCCCGGGGTGGCAACGATGTCGAACCGGGCGGCGTCGGGTTCGCAACCGCTGACCTGCGGAATATCAGTGATACGGGCGGAAATTCGAACGGCGGGGCGGTCAGCGATCTCGAACCATACGGGGGCGGCGTACTCGACTGTCGGCCGCGTGCCGGCGTTGTCGTCGAAGATCCACTCGACGTCTCGGATCCTCTCGGTAGCTACGGTTTCGAGGTCGATACCTCGCGAGCCCGCCACGCCGGACATCGCCAGCCAGCCTCCGTCCTTTTCGGGACAGGACCCGTAGCCGAACGAACCGACGCTGCCGTAGACGGCATGACCTTCCTCACCGGACCATCCGGAGCTAGCGCCGTGGTCGTTCTTCCAGTCCGCCGGAATCTCATAGGTGAGGCCGTATCTGGTGTCGATCGGTTGCGGTTGCCCTGGCTCGACGTCGATCTTCGGTGGGGGAAACAACATGGAGGGAAAACCCTCCGGAAGGGGAGGTCGCGTGGTCTGCGGTGTGGAAGGGCCCGATGCCGCGACGGTGGTCGGCACCAAGGTAGATACGGACGGGACTTCGGGACCGAGAAACGAGGACACCCGAGGAAGTAGCAACAGTGCTGTTATCCCGCCGATTATCGGCAGCACTTTACGCAGCAGAAACGACTTCACGCGCCCCCTTCGAGTTGATCTCGACCCCCTCGAGACCAGCGCGGAGACTGTAACAGGTGGCCCCATTGGACTCGTCGAGCGCGGTGCGTGGCCGCACGTTGCCGCCCGTGGATTTCGCAGGTCGGTCGAGGTGGTGCTGGCCTTGGTAAGTTGCTTACGTCGGCCGGAGTGTCCCAATGATCTCGTCTGCGACACCGACATCGTATGCGCCGTCGATGCCTTCGTGTATCTCGACCATCAGCACCACGGTTTCCGCACTGGCGTATCCAGGTGTCGCAACAATGTCGAATAAGGCGGCTTCGGGGTCACACTCGCTGACCTGCGGGATGTCCGTGACGTGGGCGGAGAGTCGGACGGCCGGACGGCCGGCCACCTCGAACCACACAGGTTCGGCGTACTCGACCGTCGGTAGTGTGCCCGCGTCGTCATCGAAGATCCACTCGACAGCTCGAATCTCCTTCGACGCGACCGCGAGAAGATCGAGGTCCCGTGAACCTGCGGCACCCGACATCGCCAGTTGAGCGCCGTCGTTCTCCGAGCAGTAACCTTCGCCGAAATGCCCGATTGCCCCGAAGATCGCCCGGTCGTCCTTGTTCGACCACCCAGCGATAGAGCGGTAGTCGTTGGTCCAGTCCGCCGGAATGTCGTATGTGAGACCGTATCTGGTGCTGATCGGTTGCGGACCGCCCGGCGCGGCGGTCATTTGAGGCGGTGGACGCAACATGGAGGGGAACCCCTCCGGCAATGGCGGGGGAAGGGTTCGTGGGCTCGTTTGTGTGGATGGAGCGGATGTCGTCGGTACCAAGGTCGGTACCGATGGAATCTCGGGACCCAGGAGCGCGGACACCCGAGGAAGTAGCAGCAGCGCCGTTATCCCGCCGACTATCGGCAGCACCCTGCGCAGCAGAAAAGACTTCACGTGCCCCCTCCGTCATGATCTCGGCCCCTCGAGACCAGCGCGGAGACTGTAACAGGCGCAACTTGACGCGCTGAACCGAGGTTCGCTCGCGCTACACGCGGGGCGAGCCTCGGTTCAGCGCGCGAGAGTTATAGGGACGAAACCGTTCTCACGCCTATACGAGACGTCACCAGTGGATGGCTGCCACCGAATCCAGTGGCTCGGTGATCGCCTCCGTCGCGACCTGCAGATCCGCATCTCGCAACGCCTGCGGGAACCGCAGCCGGGCGCGTTGTTCGATCTCGGCCAGCGGAACCTGGAAGAGCCGGAACTCGTCGAGGTCGAGCACCTCGATCTGATCGAGGTGCTGTCTCAGTAGGAAGCCTCGGGCCTCGAGCTCGCCGTTCTCCATGAACACGAGCACCTTCCAGAACTCGCGGGGGATCTTCACCCTCCTGAACTCGCGGTCATCGTCCGCGAACACCGGGCCGCCGAACGCCGACACCTTCAGGTCGTCGACGTCGACGTCTGCGAAGACCGCGTCTTCGAGTTTGCCCCAGACGCCGTCGCGGGCGCTCTGATTGAAGTCGTCCATCTGCGGGGTGATGTTGGTGTAGATGAACGAATCGGTGTTCGCCTTCGTTGCTTCGCTCGTGCTGCCCCACAGCAGGTCGGCGCGTCGTGCGAGGTGCCCGCGATCGAGTCGGTTCGCTCGGTACAGTTCGTTGCCGGCCTGGACGTCCGCCGCCAGACGTGGATCCTTGACGAAGTCGATGTTCCTTCGGCTGAGCTTCTTCCTCGAATCGCCGTCGATGTTTCACGCCACCCATGCGGCGAACCGACGCGACTTGCGCATCGCCAGCGAGAAGTGCGTGTAGTGCAGCACCTCGGAGCCGTCGTTCGCCTTCGCGATGTCGGGCTTCACTTCGGGAAGCGGGACGGGCGTCGACAGGAAGTTCGGGCCGAAGCCGACGTTCGCGACCGCCTCTTCCGAGGCCGGCGGGGTGAGGGTCACACCCAGCTTCTCGAAGACGGATTGCTGCAGGCACGCCAGCGCGTGCTCGTCGGAGCTGCCGTTGGCCTCCCCGGCGAAATGCAGGCCGGCAAAGACTGTGGTCGCCGCCGCGTCGGTTCCGGACCGGAACATCCATGCCGCTCCGGAGTCGCCGCCGCTGCTGATCTCACCGTCGGCTGCGGGGTGCTTCGAAGCGGGTCCGATCTCGAACGCACCGATGGACTTCGTGCCGAGCCCGCAGATCTCCGGATCGAACTGCCGATCCTTGACCGTCGCCACGGCACAGTCCCCGGCCGGCCCAGGTGCGACCACACGAGTCGTCCTATCCGGTTGTCGTCGCGTCTTCCGGGGCGGCGTCGCTGCTTCCGGGGCGCGATGGAATGCGGGTTCGTACGACCGCTCGATCACATCGGTCAGAACCTTCACACCGTTCACGGTGATGCTCTCGGGAAGCGGGGAGGTGCCCAATGCTTCGAGAGCTTCGGGCTCCGATACCTTCTCATTCACTGTGAACTGCACGGCGAGCTCGCCGGTGGGTTTGCCGTCCACATGCTTGTATCCGACGCCGACAGACGAGACGTTCGGATCATCGAGGTAGTCGGCGCCCTTGTTGCGGAAGAACTTTCGCGCAGCGACGGTGAGTTCGTCCTTCTCGGGGCGGGGTGTGCGATTCGTCGGACAGGGAGAGTGCAGCGGCCTCGGCTTCGTCCAACAGCCGCCACTGTCCGGGTTGCGTACTCATTCTCGGGACTCCGAAGCGCGGGTAGTGGTGTACTCGAATTCGAGATGACCCATCACTCGATTTTTGTGGAATGAACCCCGCTGAGCGGGTCGAATCCACCGAGGATCGTCGAAGGAGCGACCGCATGCGTCCGACCGGCATCACCACGAACATCAACGTCCCGGACATCGGGGAGGCGCGGAGCTTCTACGCGGACTATCTGGGGCTGAGCGTCGAAGAGATGAATCTCGGATGGGTCGCGCGGTTCACCACTCCCGACGGTCGTGCCACCGTCCAGTTGGTCAGCGGTGACGAATCGGCTCCCGTGGACTCGGCGATCTCCGTCCATGTCGGCGACGAGGTGGAAGCGGCCTACGAGGAGGCGCAGCGTCGGGGGTTCGAGATCGTGTATCCGTTGACGACGGAGCCGTGGGGAGTGCGGCGGTTCTTCGTGCGCGCACCGGACGGCACGGTCGTCAATATCGTCAGCCACTCCGACGACCCGCGGTAAGGGGACGAGGACGCCGTTCCGATCCGGTGTTCTCGACGGCGTATATATCGGTCGAGAACACCAGATCGTCCGGCTCGTCGCGCCGTCGCGTGCGGAGGCGAGGAAGTACCCAGTCTTGTAGTACGTCGGCATACATCTGGCGCATCGTCTGGTGCGGACACTGATTTGTGTGGGTTCGACCCCGGAAAGCGGGGGGCAGATCCACATTAATCAGCTCAGGCCGAGGTCGATGGCAGCCAGCCCGGCCTGCGTGCGGTTGTGGACGTCGAGCTTCGTGTACACGTGCTCGACGTGATTGCGCGTCGTCTTGTGCGCGATGCCCAGCTCGTCGGCGATCTGTCGGTTCGAATACCCCAGAGCGACGAGTCTGAGGATCTCCACCTCGCGACCCGTCAGTCCCGCAGGCCAGGGCGCGCGTCGCTTCGTCGGGTGCCCCGCCGCGAGCAGCACGGCCTCGACCGCTTCGGTGTCGAGTCGACCAGCCTGCGCGTCGCGGCACATCCTGGCCGCCGCGGCCTCGGCCGTCAGTGCCTTGCGGTGCGGTCGAGGCTCTCGTAGCCGCTGATAGGTCTCCGCGGCGGCGAGGATTCGCGCGGTCACGCTCAGGTCGGCAGCCCGGAGCCCGCCGGGATATCCGGAACCGTCGAGTCGCTCGCGGTGCGTCACCGCGACGGCGACGACGGGTTCGAGCCCTGCGACGCGGCTGAGGATCCGTCCGGTCAGATACGGATACAAGCGGACCCGCTCCCATTCCGCGGTGGTGAGCGGACCGGCCTTCTCCCAGATCTGATTGGGCACACCCATCCGTCCCAGCCCGTGCACGAGACCCGCGCGGTAGAGGAGTTCGACCTCCGCGACCGGAAGTCCGCGATGCCGACCCGCGGCCGCCGCCAGATCCGCCACACGTCTCGAATGCCCCAACAGGTAAGGGCATTTGAGGTCGACGAAATCCGCCATCGCGCGCAGCATCTCGTCCAATTCGGGTCTGCTCAGGATGTAGTCACGATCGGACGCCTGGGCCAGCGCCGCCGACCATGCGTCCTGTTCGAGCACACCCGCCGTGATCGCGTCGACGTCGTCGACGAACACCTGCGCCACGCGCGGGCCGAACTGGGTTCCGCTTCGCGCACGAGCGACAGCGACCGCCTGCGCGGACCCACCGAGACGGACGTACACCTCGGCGACGTCGGCCAACTGCACGATCTGCATCTCGACCGGAATCTCGTCACCGCGAACGCCAGAAGGTAGCCCCGCACCGTCCCAGCGCTCGAAGGTGAAGGTCAGCATCGCGCTCACCCGAGGGTCCAGCCCGACGCGATCGGAGAGAACACTCGCGGACCCGCAGTGGGACCGGATGAGATCGGACACCTGCCGGCGCGCAGTGAACAGGAAGGCTGTGGCATGGAGGAAGCGCTCGGCGTATGGCAGTCCCCGCCCGCTGTGGCCCATCAGCATGCGGAAGAAGGGGGGCCCCGTCATGTCCACCGCGTACGTGTCGGCGCGGAACGCGATGTCGTCGCCGAACATCCGTGCCAGTTCGTGGGAATCCGCATGGCAGCCGATCCAGGCGACCAGGTTGGCGTAGAAGACGACGTCCCGCTGGTCGGCGCTCAGACCCATCCGGTCGGCGATGCGTGTGGCGATCACTGCCGAGCGCAGCATGTGCTCCATCGGCTGACCGAGACCCAGATCGATCGCGAGGGACAGCGCGGCGACCAGCTCCGCCCGTCGCGGATCGTCACCCGTGGACGTCATGGACTCAGTGTCCTCGCACGATGCCCGGTCCGAAAGATGAGGCAGCGGCCTCATGACGTGCGGAGGCGGCGGGCACAGGATCGAAGTACCCGCAATCGAGGAGGACGACATGACCATCACCCCGCAGGCAGCCGCCCAGCAGTCCTGCGAACTGCCCCGGGTTTCCGGAGAGCGTTTCGCCGGCTACGCCGTGATCGGCGCGCCGTTCGCGAGCGGCCACTATCTCGCGCTGCGCAGATTCCCGACCAACAGCATCGGCGCCGGCTTCACGTCCGTGTGGCACCGCGACCCGGACGGCGCATGGACGGTGTACAGCGACGTCCCGGCCGAACTGAGCTGCCCGCGCTATCTCGGTCGCGCGCTGAGCCGCACCGAGCAGACCGACGTGCGCGCCGATTGGACCGACCCCGCCGACCTGCACGTGACCGTCGGTACCGAACTGGAGTGGGATCTCCGGATGACCACCTCGCCGGCGACCACCGTCATGAACGCAGCGGGCAGTCTGATGCCCGACGCCCTCTGGCACAGCCCGACGGTGCTGGCCGCGATGGGTCGCGCCGCCGGGCCGGTGCTCGGCGCCGGCCGGATGCGGCTCGGTGGGCACCTGCCGAACGGGCAGTGGTTCCGGGCCAACCCGCGGCAACTGTGGGTCGCGCACACCGAGCGTGCCGTCGTCCGTGGAGTGGATCTCGGACCGGAAGGTCCACTGACTCACCAGGACCGCTTCGGCGACTTCCGGCTCCCGCAGCGGGGATTGTTCGCGACGGTGCAGGTCTGGCTCGAACCGTTCGACGCCCGGCGCCACCACCCGGCACGTCCCGACACGGTGTATGCGGACGGCGAGTGATCGGTGGGTGTTCCCGGCGGTAACAGCCTCTGGGGCAGAAGTGCCGCAAGGTTTCGTTCGAAAGTCGAGGCAACTCTTGCGCAAATGACACACAATGGATTTCGGTAACGAGTCGTCAAGTGGGAAAGGCAATTCAAGGTCAATTCACCCGCCCGCTCCGGTCTGGCTGACACTTGCGGGAGGCCTGGTGTTTTCGGGATGCGCGATGATCGAAGCAGTCTTGGGAATCCATGCGAGAGACTACGAGCCCGTCGAGGTTCGATCCGCCCCGCCCACACGGACGGACGACGACGCAGGGGGCGGCGTAGAACTCGGAAGACTGCTTGCCGTAGCGACTTTGACGCCTGCGCAGGCCGCGCTGCTCGTCACCGATACGGTCCATCAACTCGAACTCGCGCACACCCGGGGCCACCATCCGATCCGCCTCCGAGGCGACGCCGTGATGGTGTCCGAGGATGGTCAGCTCACCATCGACTGCGTCAAGAACGCGGGCTCCTGGGACGAGGTGCGCGACGCGACGGCCGGACTTCTTCGCCGAATCGTGACGAACTGCCGCAACGAAGCGCTCGAGGAGAGGGTGGACGCGGCGATCGCCGAGTCGTCGGATCTCGTCGGCCTGGCGAGACGCGTTCGTTATGCTGCCGCAACCGAATTCGACGAAACCGAGATCGAAAGGAAACGATCGCAGATCGCTGCGCTCGTCTCGGTGGTGAAGGGGCATGCTCGTCCGGTGGACGGTACGGCGGAACGGGCAGACGTGCCGCGCGTGACGGAAGAGAGGACCTTCGTCCCGAATCGACGTCGCCCGCCGGCTGGGACGGTGTGGCATCGCAAGAAGCGACGGCTGCCGCGACGCCGGACGGTCATCGCGCTGGTCGCGATCATCGCGCTCGTCGGGCTGGCGTGGGTAGCTCCCGCAGCGTGGTCGGAGCTGAATCGGGGCTGGCACACCCTTCTCGACCCGGTGGACTCGTCGATGGACGACCGGATCGATCCGGTCTCACCACCGCCGCCGGTGCCCGAAGTCGCACCGGGATCGCCCGTGCCGGGGCCCGTCGGCACCGGTCTTCCCGGAAGCGCCGGACCGATCACGCGGGTCGCCGCGAGCTTCGCGAACGGTCCGTGCGAGCCGGGACGATCGTGCACCGTCCGCGTCGACGTCGGGCTCGACCCTGCGGCGAATATCGGTACGGTCACGTGGAATCTGACCGTCTACGACCGATGTACGGGCGTGACACTGCCGGGCCGGGCGATCACCCTGCCGGTGCCGGCGGGAAGCCCGGAGGCCTACGGCATCGGAAGCGTCGACCTGCCACCCGGGTCGGCGCTCGCCGTCGCCGCGGCCACCACCGTTCCTGCAGAGGCCGCGTCCGAGCCGGTGTACGTTCCCACCGAGAATGCCGCCTGTGCGCCCGGGGGCTCTCGTGACGGCGGATAGGCACCCGTCCGATCCCTGGCTCGTCACGGCGGCCGTCGCCCTGGTCGCTCTCGGCATGCTCAACATGATCTCGACGGGCATGTCGTCGCTCGCAGTGCGTCACGCCGCGCTCGCGGCCGTGGGGCTCGGTGCGATGTGGGCGACCTCGCGCATGCGGATCGCCGCTCTGAGCCGTTTCGGGTGGGCACTGTTCGCCGCCTCGGTGGTCCTGCTCGCGGCGGTGCCGCTGGTGGGTATCGCGACCAAGGGCGCTCAACGCTGGCTGGATCTCGGCGTGTTCACCCTGCAGCCCTCCGAGATCGCCAAGCTCGCGCTGGTCATGGTGCCCGCCGCGATACTGGCCGGCGGGTACACGCTCGGCAGGTTCGTCGGTGTCCTGATCGTGTCGGCGGTGCCGATCGCCCTGGTGGCGCTGCAACCCGACCTTTCGACCGCCGTGGTGCTCGTGGCCACCGTGCTGCTCATGCTGATCCTGGCGAGAGTCCCGCTGCGGTCGCTGTTCCCGCTGTTCGCGCTCGGGCTCGCGTCGCTGCCGATGGCCGTGCTGTTCCTGCGTCCGTATCAGCTCGAGCGGATCCACGTCTTCCTGTCGAACGACGCCGACCCACAGGGATCGGGTTGGGCCGCATGGCAGGCGGACATCGCGATCGGCAGTGCGGGGTGGTGGGGCCTCGGCCGCGAACCGGACTACGACCTGCGGGCCCAGTACCTCCCCGAATCGGAACACGACCTCGCCTTCGCGAGTCTCGTGTACGGGTGGGGCCTGGTGGCCGGCATCGCCGTCGTGGCGGCCGTCGTGATCATCGTGTGGCGTTCCGTGGTCGCCGCCCGCGTCGCACGCACTCGGGAGGCGGCACTCGTCGCAGCGGGTATCGGCGGTGTGTTCGGGCTGCATACCGTGGTGTCGGTGGCCCAGAGCCTGTCGCTGTTGCCGCACACCGGCATGCCGATCCCGATCTTCAGCTACGGAGGCACCGCCTCGATCATCGGGTTCGTCTCGATCGGCTTGGTGCTCGCGGTGCGCCGCGACGGCGTGACCCGGCCGCTGTGGGTGACCGAACCAAAGAAGCGCCGTCTGCCGCGCGGAGTGTCGGTGGGTGCGCTGACGCTGACGGCCTCGCTCGCCGCGATGTCGGTGTTCGCGTGGCAGATGCAGACCGCGCACGGCACCGAGTTCCGCGCGACGAGCGACACGCAGATGCTCCGCTGCATCCGTCTGCCCGCCGAGCGTGGTCAGATACTCGACCGGACCGGCGTTCCCGTCGCGACCAACGTCGCCGAGTACACCGTCGCGGTGGTCGCCCGGATGTTCGCCGAAGGTGCCCCGTCGGCGCGCTACGAACTCGCGGCGCTCCTCGGCATGCCACTGGAGAAGCTCGACGAGGAACTGCGGAGCAGTACCGGCGGGGAGATCCAGGTCGTGCTCGGACGCGTCGGTCCCGAACAGGCCCGGGCGATCGTGGACGCTCGGCTGCCCTGGGTGCTCGTCTACCCGACGGGCCGCAGGCAGTACCCGCACGGGGAGATGCTGGCGTCGCTCCTCGGATACGTCGGGATCGCGGACGAGCAGGACATGGAACTCTGGCCGACCCTCGCGCTCGGATCCCGGGTCGGCAAGGCCGGGCTCGAGCGGCAGTACGACGCGTTGCTGCGCGGCGTCGACGGCAAGCAGTGCGTGTACGTCGATCCGTCAGGACGTCCGGTGGGCACGGGGGAGCGGGTGGATCCGATCCGCGGCCACGACCTGCGGTTGCATCTCGATGTCGGCATGCAGCGGGCCGCGACCGACGCGCTCGCCCAGACGGTGCGCACCAGCGGAGGCGACCTCGGCGCCGCGGTCGTGATGGACGCCCGCACCGGCGCGGTGCTGGCGCTGGCCAGCGTTCCCGGCTACGACAACAACGTCTACGGACCCCCGGCCGACCTCGCCGCGATCGCGGCGCAGACCGCGGCATCGGGTCCGGGCCGCATGCTCAACCATGCGGTGCAGACGGCAGCGCCACCGGGGTCGACGTTCAAGATCGTCACAGCGTCGACGAACGCGGCGTTCGACGTGCTGTCCCCGGATGCCTTCCTGGCGGGCGGCGCGGCCTACACCTACGGCGGTCACACCTTCGCCAATTGGCAGCCGATGGGCCCGAACAACCTGCTCGGGGCGATCCAGTGGTCCGACAACGTCTACTTCTACCAACTGGCCGACCTTCTCGGTCCCTACCGCATCGCGCAGATCGCTTCCGAGCTCGGCGCGGGTGCCCCCTCGGGGATCGATCTGCCGGCCGAGTCCGCAGGCTTCCTCGGTACCCCGGACAACGTCGAGAGCATCGGAGGTGCCTGGTATCCGGGTTCGACCCTGCTCATGGGTATCGGCCAGGGCACCGTCACGGCCACGCCGATCCAGGTCGCGCGGTGGACGGCGGGTATCGCGTCGGGTCAGATGGTGACCCCGAAGCTCGCTGCCGCCTACGGACCCGGCGACGCGGTCCCGATTCCCACCGAGCAACCTCGGCCGTTGTCGTTCGCCGACAAACTCGAACCGGTGCGCGCCGGCATGCGGGCGTCGGCCTCGGCCGGCACCGCCGGTCAGCTCGCGAGCCTGCCGGTCACGGCCGCCGCCAAGACCGGCACGGCAGAGGATCCCTCGGCACCGGGTAAGGGACTCAACGCCTGGTTCTCCGCGGTCGTACCCGCCGAGTCGCCGGAGGTCGTGGTGACGGCGCTGGTGCGCGGCGGCGGTTTCGGATCGGCCACCTCGGGACCGGTCGTCAAAGGTCTGCTCGAGCGTTACCTCGCGCAGCTCCGGACGCCGAATCCCTGACAGGTCAGGCGGCGTAGGCGGCGATCACGTCGGCGTGCTCGATGCACGAGGTCGCGCCCTCGGCGACGCAGGTGAGCGGCCGCTCGGCGGTCTTCACCGGCAGGCCGAAGGCCTCCTCGAGCAGTTGCGGCACGCCACGCAGCATCGATCCGCCGCCGATCGCCAGAATGCCTTCGGCCATCACGTCGCTGATCGCGCGCGGCGGCAGGTCGTCGAGGCAGCTCGACAGGGTCTGCACGATGCTCATCGTGGTGGGCCGAACCGCATCCATGATCTCTTCGGTCTCGAGCGTCACCAGACGCGCGCGGCCGGTCGCGGCGTCGCGACCCTCGACCACGAGCGACCGTTCGTCGGCGGTCTCGGGCGCACCCACCTTGGCGCGCTCGGCAGTGAGTTCGCCGACGATGATCTGGTGTTCCGCGCGGAGATACCGGAGGATCGCGCTCGTCAGGTCGTCCCCGGCGATGCGGCAACTGCGGTGCGACAGGACACCGCCGTAGCAGAGAGCGGTGACTTCCGAAGTGCCACCGCCGATGTCGACGACGAGATGGGTTCGGGGCTCGAGCGGGTCGATCCCACACCCGATGGCACCGGCGACCGGCTCGGGAATCAACCCGACCTTCCGCAGACCGGCCTCGTGCCCCACCTCGAGCAGCGCACGACGCTCGAGCGGCGTGGCCCCGGCGGGAGCTGCGATGACGCCTACGGGTCGGATGCCGTAGCGACGTCGGGGCGCGAGCTGGGCGAGCACGGCCGTGACGAATGTCCGTGCCGTTTCGAGATCCACGATCACCCCGTCGCGTATCGGGTGGACGGGAGTGATCCCACCGGGTGTGCGGTCGACGAGGTCGCTCGCCTCCTTGCCGATCGCGAGCGCTCGGCGCGGTTCCTTCGTCCGCACCATCATCAGCGACGGCTCGTTGAGCACTATGCCCTCGTCGGGCGTTCCGACTACGGTGTTGGCTGTTCCGAGATCGATACCGAATCCACGCACGTCGGCCTCCGAGGGGATCCCAGCGAAATTTTCCGGATGGTGTCCAACGGCATCGTTATGATGTCGTGTACCGCTCAGGTTACCGCCGCCGAATTCTGTTACGCGCGTTGTTCACCGGAATGATATGCCGCGTTGTGCCGCTGAGTGCCCCGCTCGTCTCGGATGACCGGATCAGGCGGGATCGAGTTGCAGCACAACCTCGACGCGACCGCGTTCGTCGCGTGTCGCGACGGCGTGGCCGGTGCGTTCCTCGTCGTCGAGTTGGATGCTCATGGGAGCACCGGCGCCGAGAAAGTTGCGCCACCAGGACTTCTCGTCGGGCATCGCGACGCCGATCGTCACGGAGTCGCCCGAACGTCGGTAACTGATCGGCAACGTGATCTTCCTGCCGGATTTTCGACCCGTGTACGTGATCGGTGCGACATAGTTACGGATCCGGTTACCGATGACGGGTAGACCGGCGCCTCCCATGACCATGGAGTTGAAGGGACCTGCGAGACGGAACAGTGAACCGGCAATTGTCATGTCTACCTCCCGCAGACACGGTACGGGAAGGCGTAACCGTCCGACATCGGTTCGACTTCGGCCGGCCCACGACGATCTTCGCGCAGTGGGCCGGTGCGCACGTCGACGAGTTCCGCTGAGGTCTACTCCTCTGCCGGCCTCTACCCCTCTTCGGAAGCAGTGCTGGGAGGAGCCGGTATCACCGCGGTCGTCAGGGTGATGCGCATTCGGTCGTCACCGGTATCCGTGCGATACGGGGCGAGGATGTCGGCGAGCCTGCTCTGGATCTCCGCGAGATCGTCGGTCGTGACGTAGAGCGGGGTGGTCCCGAAACCCAGATAGTCCCGCAGGCTCCGATCGTCGTCCCCGATGAACTTGTCGAAGCTCTCGCCGAGCGCACCCAGGAAGGTGACGAAGGCATTGCGCAGTTCGGCGTCGCTCATCGCCGCGAGGTCGTCGTGGCCGACGTGTGCCATGCGGTCGCCGAGCGCGAGGGTGCGTTCTACGGTTCCACGCACGCGACGTTCGTCGACGACGGTGACGATCTCGGCGTCGATCAATGCTGCGACGTGCCGGTAGAGCGTGGCCTGGGTGACGTCGGGTAGTGCCGACCGGAGTTCGCTCGTGGTCAGCTGCCGTCCTCCGAGTTGCTGCACGATCCGCAGTCGAACCGGATGCAGCACGACTTCCGCGATCGGGGACGTCTTCGCCATCGGTACCTACCCATCATTGTTATCACCGTGATAATGTTCTCAGTGCTGTAGTCAGTTTACCGTCGACGGAAGGTCCGACGTCATGGCCGAAACGACATACGACAACGCAACCCTCCACCTGTCCTTCTCTCGGTGGGAAGCCTTCATGGTCCGCCGATCCGCGATGGAGGTGCCGATCTCGGCGATCACCGGCGTGGAGGTCCTTCCGGGATGGACGTCCGAGATCCTCGGCATCAGATCGGGCATGGTGATCTCCGGCTTCTTGAAGGTGGGCACCTTCCGGCACCCGCGCGGCATCAAGCGCCTGGTCGCCATGAAGCGAGGTCATCCGGTGCTGCGTGTCGCGCTGGGCGGCCCGGGCGTCGAGTTCGACGAACTTCTCCTGAGCTCTCCGGAGGCGTACACCCTCGCGGACGCCCTGCGCTCGGCCGGGGTCCGATGAGCGGCGGCCTCAGTCGGTGAGTTCCGCGAACAGGGCCCGCGCCGCCTCCACGGTCGCGTTCTCGTCGCCGGCGATCACGGCGGCGACCAGAGCGGTGTGTTCGGGTTCGAAACCGAGACCGGTGACGCGGACGTGCCGGTCGATGGTCCGCCGGATCGACGGGAGCAGCGAGTCGTAGAACTCGAGGTACACCGCGTTGTGGCTCGCTTCGACGATGCCGCGGTGCAAGGCGACGTCGGCGGCCACCGCGGCGTCGGTGTCGGATCCGGCGAACAGCCGGTTGCGTGCGGCGAGCAACTGCTCGAGCCGGGCCACGTCGTCGGGGGTGCGTCGTCGCGCGGCCAGGACGGCGGCGGTGACGTCGAGTGCCTGCCGCAGTTCGAGGACGTCGCGTTCGTGGGCGGTGGCGAAGTATTTGCCGAGGGTGCCGGTGACGTCGGAGGTCGCGATGACATAGGTGCCCGAGCCCTGGCGGCGTTCGAGCATGCCGGTGTGGACGAGTGCCTGCACGGCCTCGCGGACGGTGTTGCGTCCCGTGCCGGTGAACTCGCACAGCTGCGGTTCGGTGGGGATCTTCTCGCCCACCTTCCAGCGACCGCTGCAGATCTCACTGCGCAACTGCTCGGTGACCTGCTCGATCAGGTTCGTCCGCTGAACAGGTTTTCCCAAAGTCATCCCATCATCCTATGATTTCCGGTGTGAGTCTTCTGCGTGGCCGGCTGCTGGTGTTCTGTGCGATCGCGATGTCGGCCCTCGTCCTGAGGCTCGCGGTCACCTCGTTCAGTCCCCTCGCCGCGCGAATCAGCGAGGACATCGGCTTCTCGTCCACCGTCGTCGGCGTGTTCGGCATGATCCCGACCGCCATGTTCGCCGCCTTCGGCCTGGCCACCCCGATGCTCGCCCGCCGATGGGGACTCGAACGCACCGCACTGATCGCGATGCTCATGGCGGGTGCGGGCATGGCGACCCGCGCGCTGATGACCGACACATGGTCGCTGCTGATCCTGTCGGGTGTCGCGCTGGGCGGAATGGGCATCGGCAACGTCGTCATCCCCCCTCTGGTCAAGCGCTACTTCTCCGACGGGCTGGCGCTGGTCAGTTCGGTATACATCGTGGGCGTACAGCTGGGCACCATCGTGCCCGCTTTCGTCGCGGTACCGCTCGCCGACGCCTTCGGATGGCGCATCTCGCTGGGAGTGTGGGCGCTGGTCGGATTCGCGGCGGCCCTCCCGTGGATCTGGGTCCTGCTGCGGCGTCGCGGTGCCGACACCGGGGAGGCGCTGCCCGCCGACCAGCCTGCGCCCGGCAAGGTGTGGCGCTCCCCGGTGGGCTGGGGAATGGCCGGCATGTTCGGGATGACATCCCTCGTCACGTACTCGATGTTCACGTGGATCCCCGACATCCTCGCCGACGCCGGGGCCAGTGCGGCATTCGGCGGCGCGATGGTGGGATTGTTCGCCCTGCTCGGGCTGGTCTCCGCCTTCGGTGCTCCCTCCCTGTGCGCACGGATGGAGAATCCGTTCCCGGTGGTCGTGGCGTGCGGCGCGTGTTTCCTCGTCGCCTTCGCCGGTCTGTGGATCGCACCGATGAGCGCCCCGATCCTGTGGATCGTGCTGCTCGGGCTCGGACCCAGCACCTTCCCGATGGCGCTGACCCTGATCAACCTGCGCTCCCGCACCCACGCCGGTTCCGCCGCACTGTCGGGCTTCACCCAGGGCGTGGGCTACACCGCCGCCTGCCTCGGCCCGCTGCTGTTCGGCGTCTTCCACGACCTCACATCGGGCTGGACGGCCTCGTTCGCCTTCATGACGGTCGCCGTCGCGGTGCTGGTGACCGGTGCCTACCAGGCCTGTAAGCCGCGGGTGGTCGAGGACAGCTGGAACGCTCGCCCGATCTCGGTGGGTTAGACCCCGCTCAGCGGGGCCGGATCCACCGAAATCGTCGTTCGGTCCTGAGCCTTCCGGGAATATCCCATTGAGCGGGCGCGTCCTTGGCTCGTCTCGCGCGGGTTGACAGAGTCGCGGTGATGGGCGTCACACCTTCGGAGTGATGCCGATCGACCCCGTCCCTGCGACCCGAGGAGTACTGAATGGAGCAGCCTGCGCCGGCCCCGACCGAGGAAACGAACACGGCACGCGACGTACAGAGCGCGCCGTCCGGTGACATCGCGCAATTGCGGAAGGTCACTCTGTCGAGCCTGCTCGGCACCACCATCGAGTACTACGACTTCCTGCTCTACAGCACGATGGCCGCCCTCGTCTTCGGCGACCTGTTCTTCCCGTCGTCGAACTCGGCGGTCTCGACGATCGCCGCCTTCGGAACACTCGCGGCCGGATACGTCGCACGACCGCTCGGCGGCCTGGTGTTCGGGCACTTCGGCGACCGGCTCGGACGCAAGTCGATGCTCGTCATCACGATGGTGATGATGGGTATCGCCAGCTTCGCGATCGGCATCCTGCCCACCTATGAACAGATCGGCATGCTGGCGCCCGTCCTGCTCGTGACGCTGCGTGTCGTGCAGGGCGTCGCCGTCGGTGGCGAGTGGGGTGGGGCGGCACTGATGGTCGCCGAGCACTCCGACGACCGTCGTCGCGGTTTGTGGACCGGGCTCATGCAGCTCGGTTCGCCGATCGGATTCCTGCTGTCGACGTCGGCCGTGATGCTCGCGACCCTGCTGCCGGACGAGTCGTTCGAATCGTGGGGATGGCGACTGCCGTTCATCGCCAGCGCCGCGCTTCTGGCGATCGGTCTCTACGTGCGCATGAGCGTCGTCGAGAGTCCGGTCTTCGAGCAGGCCGCGGCGAAAGCGGAGGTCGCCGCGGAGGCGAAACCGCCGGTACTGCAACTGCTCCGACGCCCACGCCCGCTCATCCTCGCGTGTGCAGTGGGTATCGGCCCGTTCGCGATGACGGCCCTGATCACGTCGCACATCATCGCGTACACGACATCGGTGGGATACAGCTCGTCGACCGTCATGCGGATTCTGGTGCTGATGTCGGTCGTCTCGATCTTCGCGATCCCCGGCTTCTCGGCGTTGTCCGACCGCGTGGGGCGTCGCGCCGTGAGCCTCACGGGTGCGGCCGTCGCGGTGCTGTACGCCTTCCCGCTGTACATGATGATCAACACGGGTTCGATCACACTGCTCACGGTCGCGTTGCTGTTCGGGCAGGTCGTGCAGTCGGCGATGTACGCGCCGCTCGCACCGATGCTGTCGGAGATGTTCGGCACCGACGTCCGGTACACCGGGGTGTCGTTCGGTTACCAGTTCGCCAGCCTGATCGGCGCCGGATTCACACCGATGATCGCGGCGAGCCTGCTGGTCGCGTCGGACGGATCCAGTCTCCCGCTGAGCCTCATCCTCGTCGGCACCGCATGTGTGACGATCCTCGCCGCGTGGATCGCATCGGAGACCCGGGGCAAGAACCTCGCCGCGACCCGGACCGAACAGAACTGACGTCGATTTCGGTGGGTTCGACCCCGCTGAGCGGGGACGAACCCACCCAAGTCCTGTGACTGCTCTACTGGAAGGAGACACCGAGAGCAGAGGAGGACCTCGATGAACGACACGAAGCCGAACACCGTCTCCGCGGAGTGGCTGTACGAGCAGTTGGGGGACGAGGACCTCGTCATCGTCGACGCCACCGTGCACCTGAGCACACCGCCGGACGGGTCCGTACACATCGAGCCCGGGTTGGCGACCTACCTGGAGGAACACATTCCCGGCGCGGTCTACGCCGACCTGTTCACGGATTTCTCCGATCACGAAGCGCCACAGCCGTTCACCGCGGCGTCGTCGGAACGGTTCGCCACCGCCGCCGGCGCGGTCGGTATCGGGGAAGGACGCCGCGTGGTGCTGTACGACCAGAAGAACGGCATCTGGGCCGCGCGACTGTGGTGGCAGTTGCGGCTCGAAGGTTTCGACGACGCCGCCGTGCTCGACGGCGGGCTGCCCGCCTGGAAGGCTGCGGGCTATCCGGTCTCGGACGAGCAGGTGGTCCCGCACGGCGCGACGTTCACCTCGCAGCATCGACCCGAGCTCGTACGGTCGACGGAGGAGATCGCGGCGTCGCTCGACGACCCGAACACGCTGATCATCAACGCCCTGGACCCTGCGACCTACCGCGGTGAGAGCCCGTCCTACCCGCGGCGCGGACATATCCCCGGCAGCATCAACATCCCCTTCGGTGATCTCGTCGACCCGTCGACCGGACGCTTGAAGCCGGCGGGGGAACTGCGCGAGATCTTCGACAAGGCGGGTGCACTCAACCCGGACGTCAAACCGGTGACCTACTGCGGCGGCGGTATCGCTGCCTCCGGGCTCGCGCACGCGCTCGCCGCTGCGGGTCGTTCGGACGTCGCGGTGTACGACGGTTCGCTCAACGCGTGGACCGCCGACGAATCCCTGCCGCTCGTGGAGGGCCCCGACCCCCGCTGATTCCCGAAACTTCGGTGTTCTCGACGTCGTATAGCGCCGTCGAGAACACCGAAGTTGGTTTCACCGTTGCATCAGTTAGAGCAAACATGATCTAATCGCTGCCACAAGCGAAAGGCGGCGATGATGATCGCATTTCTGAACTCGACGGCGTTCACTGCACTCGGTATGCCCACCACGTGGGCCGAGGTGTTCGGCTTCGTCAGCGGCGCGTGGTGCGTCTACCTGGTGGGGCGGCAGTCGATCCTCAACTGGCCGATCGGGATCGCCAACAACCTCGTGTGGATCCTGCTCTTCGCGACCGCCGGGCTCTACGCCGATTCCGGACTGCAGGTCGTGTACATCGCGCTCGCCGTGTGGGGGTGGAGCAACTGGGCGCGGGGCAGGGACGGGGATGCCCTGCCGGTGACGGGCACGAACACGACCGAGTGGAGCGTGCTCGCGGTCGTCGGTGTCGCTGCGGTGATCGGGCTGACGGCACTGCTGGAGGTCGCGACGAACTCGACCGTCGCGTTCTGGGACGCGACCACCACCGTGTTGTCATTGCTGGCGACGTGGGGGCAGGCGAAGAAACGGTGGGAGTCGTGGCTGCTGTGGATCGCCGCCGACCTGATCTACATCCCGCTCTACCTGCACAAGGGACTGACGCTCACGGCGTTGCTGTATGCAGGGTTCCTGCTCCTGTGCATTCGGGGTCTGGTTGCCTGGCGACGCTCCATGGCGGCCGAGCGGGAAGTCGTGGAGGTGCGCTGATGTATCGGCACGCACTCGTCATCGGGAAGTTCTACCCACCCCACGTCGGTCACCATCACCTCGTCCGGCGTGCCGCGGAAGTCGCCGAGCGCGTCACCGTCGTCGTCATGTCCTCTGCGGCGGAGACGATTCCGCTGGGTGACCGCGTGTCATGGATGCGCGAATCGCACGCCGCCGATACGACGGTCACCGTGACGGGGATTCCGTGCGACGCACCGATGGACCTGGAATCGGACACCGTGTGGACCGCGCAGGTCGCGTGTATGAAAGCGGCCGCGCGTACCGTCACCGATGTTCCGGTCGATGCGGTGGTCTCCAGCGAGAAGTACGGTGACGAGCTCGCTCGACGCTTCTCGGCCACGCACGTGTGCGTCGACCCGCTGCGTGTCGCGCATCCCGCCTCCGGCACAGCCTGCCGTAATGATCTCGCCGGGCGATGGGACGATCTCGACGCACCGGCCCGTGCCGGCCTCACGACCCGCATCGTCGTCCTCGGCTCCGAATCCACGGGCACCACCACCGTGAGCCGAGAACTGGTGCGTCGATTCCGAAATCGCGGTGGTGTGTGGGAACGAACCGGCTGGGTGCCGGAATACGGACGACAGGTCACCTACGACAAGCTCGGCACCGGAGAGGTGAGCGACATAATCTGGGCCGGAGATGATTTCGAGAACATCGCCGTCGAACAGACGCGACTCGAGGAGCACGCGGCGAGGGAGGGTGCACCGTTGCTCGTCTGCGACACCGACGCGTTCGCAACGACCGTGTGGGAGCGACGCTATCTCGGCAGCAGTGAGCGGGCGTGGCGCGGTGTCCGCGACCGGCGAGCGCTGTACCTGCTCACCGACCACAACGGGGTTCCGTTCGTGCAGGACGGCATCCGGGACGGCGAACACATCCGCGCGCAGATGACGGAGTGGTTCGTCGACGCGCTCACTGCCGCGGGACGCTCCTGGGTGTTGCTCACCGGCAGTCTCGAGGAGCGGGTCGATCTGGCGGAACGGGTGGCGGATCAGGCCTTGCGGCTGGGTTCGCAGTTCGGCGCGCCGCTGTAGCGTCGGAATTCGTCTTCCCCCTCTCACGTTATACCGGATCCTCGGCCCTCATGAGGATCGAAAATTGGGTTCATACTCGCCCACACAGCATTGAAGTCGCAGGTGGGGAGCTGGAATGGGCTACGTACAGAATTTTCGGGAGATCGACCGCACGGCGGTGTCGATCGTGGGTGGCAAGGGAGCGAGCCTGGGGGAGTTGTGGCGCCTCGACGACGTCGACGTGCCCGACGGGTTCTGCGTGACGACGGACGCCTATCGAACGGTGCTCTCCGAGCTACCGCGTGTCGACGACCTGCTCGAGCGACTCGCGAAGGCCGAACCCGACGACATCGCAGCGCTGAGCACGCAGATCCGTACGGAGATCGAAGAGTGCACGATCCCCGGCGACATCGCGGAGGAGATCGCCGCGCGGGTCCGCGAACTCGGGGAGGACGTGCCCGTCGCGGTGCGCTCGAGCGCGACCGCCGAGGATCTGCCGACGGCGTCGTTCGCGGGGCAACAGGACAGCTACCTGGACGTCCGGGGCGTCGAAGACGTTCTCCGGCACGTGCGCAGATGCTGGGCCTCGCTGTTCACCGAGCGTGCCGTCGCCTACCGGGTGAACAACGGCTTCGACCATCGGAAGGTACACATGGCGGTGGTCGTGCAGCGGATGGTGTTCCCGCAGGAATCGGGTGTGCTGTTCACCGCCGATCCCGTCACCTCGGATCGCACGGTGTCCTGCGTGGATGCGGTCGCCGGGCTTGGCGACGACCTGGTGTCGGGTCTGGTGAACGCCGACGCGTACGCGGTGCGTGCCGGCGAGGTCGTGGACCGGACGCAGCGCCAGGAGGCACCGGTGCTGAGCGACACGCACCTCGTCGAACTCGTCAAGCTGGGCAGACGCATCGAAGCACACTTCGGGCGTCCCCAGGACATCGAATGGTGCTTGGCCGCCGGCGTCTTCCACATCGTGCAGAGCCGCCCGATCACCACGCTGTTCCCCGTCCCGGAGGCCGGCGACGACGACAACCACGTCTACCTTTCCGTCGGTCACCAGCAGATGATGACCGATCCGCTGAAACCGTTGGGAATCTCCATGTGGCAGTTGACCAGCCGTGCGCCCATGCGACACGCGGGTGGGCGGCTGTTCGTCGACGTCACGCCCATGCTGGCCTCACCCACCCAGGGGCCGGGCATCGTCGGGATGATCGGCAGTTCCGACCCGCTCTTCGGCGACGCGCTGCGAACCGTGCTCGATCGAGGATTCGTCCCGACGCGCCCGGACGATCCTGCCGCCGCGCGGGTCGGTCTGCCACCCGCCCCGGACGAGATCGACCCTGCCGTCGTGCCCGAACTCGTGGCGCGCAACGAGGCCGCGATTGCCGAGTCGGCGCGTCTCATCGAGAACGAAACCGGTTCGGCGCTGCTCGATTTCATGCGCGCCGACATCCGCGAGCTGCAGGAATCGTTGTTCGGTAAGGAGGTCGGAGAGGTGCTCGCCGCCGGTATGCAGGCCGCCGAGCGGCTCAACGAGCTGGGTCGGGAATGGCTGGGGGAGAAGAACGTTGCGGACGTCATCTCCCGGTCTGTTCCTTACAACGTCACCTCGGAGATGGGGTTGGCGCTGCTCGACGTCGCCGATGCCGCGCGCCCGTACCCGGATGTCGTAGCGTTCCTGCGCCAGGTCGACGCGGAGGGCTTCGACGACGCACGCTTCCTCGACGCACTCGGCGCGCGTGAGGGCGGACCGCAGGTACGAGCGGCACTCGAGGACTTCCTCGACAGGTACGGCAGGCGGTGTGTCGGGGAAATCGACATCACCCGGCCCAGGTGGGGTGAGCGCCCCACGATGCTGGTGCCGATGATCGTGAGCAATCTCGACAACTTCGAACCCGGTGCCGCGACACAGCGTTTCGACGAGGGTCGCCGCCAGGCGGAGGAGAAGAAGCGCGAACTCTTAGAACGCGTGCGGGGCCTCCCAGACGGAGAACAGAAGGCTGAGGAGATCGAGAGGCTCGTCGACCGGGTCCGTGCCTTCGCGGGATATCGGGAGTACCCGAAGTACGGCATGATCGGCCGCTACTTCGTCTACAAGCAGGCGCTGCTGCGCGAGGCGGAACGTCTCGTCCGAGCCGGAGTCGTCGACGACGAGGAGGACATTTTCTTCCTGAGGTTCGACGAACTCGAGGACGTGGTCCGCGCACCACGACGGGTCGGCGACCTCGTTGCCGAGCGGAAGCGGGAGTTCGCATCGTTCGCCACGCTCACGCCGCCTCGGGTGCTGCTGTCGACAGGTGAGACCCTCACCGGTGTGTACAGCCGGGACGGACTGCCCGACGGCGCGCTACCCGGTATCGCGGTGTCCACCGGTGTCGTGGAGGGTCGCGCCCGCGTGGTCACCGACATGGACCGGGCCGATCTCGAACCCGGTGACATCCTGGTCACGGCGTTCACCGACCCCAGCTGGACCCCGGCGTTCGTCACCGTCAGCGCGCTGGTGACGGAGGTCGGCGGCGTGATGACCCACGGCGCGGTCATCGCGCGCGAGTACGGGCTGCCGGCCGTCGTGGGTGTCGAGGACGCGACCCGCATCATCCGCGACGGACAGCGCATCCGCGTGCACGGCACGGAAGGGTACGTCGAGATCCTGTCCTGACCGGCGCCTCCGCAGCGCGACGTGTGAGGATTGTCGTCGTCGTGCAGCGGAGGAGGCCGAGTGAAGAGTGTCGAGGCGGCGGAGAGCAGGACGTTGCCGGTCTACGAGGCCGGTGAGATCGACGTGCCGTTCGTCATCGCGGGCATGGACGAGCTCGTCTCCCGCGAGATCCGCTTCGAGGCGCATTCGCATCCGACGCACGAGTTGCTGTGGAACGACCGGGGTGCGTCCACCGCGACCATCGGTTCGCGCACATGGACGATCACCCCGACCATGGGCCTGTGGATTCCGGCGGGCCTGCTGCACTGGGGTGTCCTGCCCGCCGGAACCTGGTACCGCACCGCGCATTTCGGGATCAACTCGGCCCCGTCGTTGTCCGACGGACCGGTGGCGGTGGAGATGACATCCCTGCTGCGACTGCTGCTCGACCGGCTGACGGACGATCGTCTCGGCAACGACTCGCGCTCGCTGACCGAACGCATGGTGATCGACGTGCTGGCGCCGGCCGAGAACGAACTGATGGTGCAGGTGCCCTCGTCGCCGGTCGTGCGGCCGATCGTCGAGGCGATCGCCGAGGACCCGAGCGATCCGCGGACGCTCTCGGACTGGGCGGCCGAACTGGTTGTGAGCACCCGCACCATCACCCGCGCCTTCCGGTCGGAGACCGGACTGAGTCTCGGCCGGTGGGTTGCGGCGGTCCGTGCACAGCGAGCGGTGATGCTGCTCGGTCACGGCACGGATGTCGACGAGGTCGCCGAGCAGGTGGGCTACCGGTCGGCGAGTGCGTTCGGGGCGGCCTTCCGGAGGGTCACCGGCGCGACACCGGGGATGTTCCGCGTCAGCTGATGTCCCGATCGCTACAGGAGGTGTCCCGACCAAGCGATTGCGCCGGATTCGGGCGAACATTACGGTTTAGGCAAACCTCGCCTAACTGGTCTCGACCGTAGGGCCGAGGGCCCTACCCGTACGAGAGTGAGTTCTGCCTCCATGCGTTCGAAGCGCTTTCTGACGATCGCCGCCGCATCAGTCGCGGTCGCCCTCGGTCTCACCGCCTGTGGATCCGATTCCACGGAGAGCACCGACTCCGCTCCTGCCACCGACTCGGGCGAGTACCCCATCACCATCGAGCACGCGCTCGGCACCGTGACCCTCGAGGAGAAGCCCGAGCGCGTCGCCACGGTGAACTGGGCCAACCACGAGGTTCCGCTGGCCCTCGGCGTCGTGCCCGTGGGTATGGCAGCCGCCAACTTCGGTGACGACGACGGCAACGGGATGCTCCCGTGGGTCGAAGAGCGACTCGAAGAACTCGGCGCCGAGACCCCGGTCCTGTTTGACGAGACCGACGGCATCGACTTCGAAGCCGTCTCCGACACGAACCCCGACGTCATCCTCGCCGCCTACTCGGGTCTGACGCAGGAGGACTACGAGACCCTCAGCGAGATCGCGCCCGTCGTCGCGTACCCCGAGGCGCCGTGGGCGACCTCGTGGCGCGACATGATCGAGCTCAACAGCGCCGGCCTCGGCATGGCGGAGGAAGGCGAGGAACTCGTCGCGAGCCTGGAACAGGAGATCGCCGACGCCGCCGCCGCGCACCCCGAACTCGAGGGCAAGGCCACGATGTTCCTCACCCACGTCGACACCGCCGACCTGAGCCAGGTCAGCTTCTACACCGCCAACGACACGCGAGCGGCCTTCTTCGAGGATCTCGGTCTGGCCACCCCGAAGAGCGTGGCGGACGCCTCCACCGACGACGCGTTCTCGAAGAAGGTCAGCGCCGAGCAGGTCGACGTCTTCGACGACGTGCAGATCATCGTCACCTACGGTGACCAGGCGCTCGTCGACGCGCTCGAAGCCGACCCGCTGCTGTCGCAGATGCCCGCGGTCCGCAACGGTTCGATCGTCTTCCTCGACGGCTCCGGCCCGCTCGGTACCGCAGCGAACCCGACGCCGCTGGCGATCTCCTGGGTCCTCTCCGACTACGTCCAGCTGCTCTCCGACGCAGCTGCCAAGACGAACGCGGAGTGACCGCACTACACGACGAGTCGATGCCGAGCGCCCCCGAGAAGTGGCGCTCGGCCATCGGCAATTCCGTCTGGCTTCTCGTTCTGCTCGGTGTGCTCGTCCTGCTGGTGATCGCATCGATCACGATCGGTTCGCGCAACGTCGACTGGGCCGACATCGTCGCGGCCCTCGGCGGCGCCACCGACAACATCGGTCAGGGCGCGATCGCCAAACGCATCCCGCGCACGGTGCTCGCGCTGCTGGTCGGCGCGGCGCTCGGCCTCGCCGGTGCCGTGATGCAGGGGGTGACCCGTAATCCCTTGGCGGACCCGGGCATTCTCGGCGTCAACATGGGTGCCTCGCTCGCCGTCGTGATCGGCATGGCGTGGTTCGGACTGTGGACGCAGACCTCGATGATCTGGGTCGCGATCATCGGTGCCGCCGCTGCTGCGGTGTTCGTCTACACGATCGGGTCGCTCGGGCGCGGGGGAGCGACGCCCCTCAAGCTCGCCCTCGCCGGTGCCGCCACCTCGGCGGCGCTCGCGTCGTTCGTCACCGCCGTGATCCTTCCGCGCGGCGACATCGCCGGCAGCGTGCGGTCGTGGCAGATCGGCGGCGTGGGTGGAGCGAACTACGACGCCATCTCCCAGGCGTTGCCGTTCTTCGTCGTCGGCTTCGCCATCTGCCTGCTGTCGGCGCGCAGCCTCAACTCGCTCGCGCTCGGCGACGACATGGCCGCCGGGCTCGGCGAGCACGTCGTTCTCGCCCGCGGCATCTCGTCGCTCGGTGCGGTGCTGTTGTGCGGGGCGGCGACCGCCATCGCCGGTCCCATCGCATTCGTCGGCCTCGTCGTGCCGCACCTGTGCCGGTTGCTCATCGGCATCGACAACCGATGGCTGCTGCCCTTCTCCGCTCTCGTGGGAGCGGGACTGCTGACCGCCGCCGACGTCGTGGGCCGCATCGTGGCGCGACCCGCCGAGATCGACGTCGGCATCATCACCGCGCTCATCGGAGCGCCCTTCTTCGTGTACATCGTCCGACGGCAGAAACTGCGCGAACTGTGACCGCCACACTCGAGACCATCGACACCGGCACCGACGACCTCGCCGCGAGCCGGATACGGCGCGGACGCCGACGCCGTCTCGTCATCGCCGTGCTCGCAACCCTCGTGGTCGCGGCCTTCGCGGCGAGTCTGATGTTCGGCCGGACCTTCTACCCGCCCGCGGACGTGCTGCGCGTCGTCCTCGGACAGGACGTGGCCGGCGCGAACTTCATGGTCGGCCGCCTGCGGCTTCCCCGCGCGGTCCTCGCGGTGGTCGCCGGCATCTGCTTCGGCCTCGGTGGCATCACCTTCCAGACGATGCTGCGCAATCCGCTCGCGAGCCCCGACATCATCGGCATCAGCTCCGGCGCGAGCGCCGCGGCGGCCTTCGTCATCATCGTGCTCGGACTCGGTGGCACCGGGGTGTCGGTCGTCGCGATCGTCGCCGGTCTCGCCGTGGCTCTCCTGATCTACGGACTGTCCTATCGCGGCGGGGTGGCGGGCACGCGCCTGATCCTCATCGGCATCGGTATCGCCGCCATGCTCGACAGCGTCACGTCCTACCTCCTGAGCACCGCGGCGACGTGGGATCTGCAGGAGACGATGCGCTGGCTCACCGGCAGCCTCAACGGTGCGACGTGGGGTGCGACGGTGCCCGTCGTCGTCGCCCTCCTGGTGCTCGGGCCCGTGCTGCTCGTGCAGACACGCAACCTGTCGATGGTCCAGCTCGGCGACGACGCGGCGCAGGCACTCGGCGTGCGGGTCGAACGCACACGCGTGTTCGCGATCGTCTCCGCGGTCGGACTCATCGCGTTCGCCACCGCCGCGGCCGGACCCATCGCATTCGTCGCCTTCCTGTCCGGCCCGATCGCCGCGCGGATCGTGGGGCGGGGCACGTCGCTGTTCGTCCCGGCGGCACTCGTCGGGGCGCTGCTCGTGCTTGTCGCGGATTTCGTCGGCCAGTACGCCTTCGGCACGCGCTACCCGGTAGGCGTGGTGACGGGTGCGCTCGGTGCGCCCTATCTCGTCTACCTCATCATTCGTTCCAATCGCGCGGGAGGCTCGCTGTGACCGCAACGCACACCCTGATCGCCGAGAACCTCGAACTCGGCTACGGCAACCGCACCGTCGTCGAGAATCTCGATCTGAAGGTGCCGCCTGGTCGGATCACGTGCATCGTCGGCGCCAACGCGTGCGGGAAATCGACGCTGCTGCGGTCGATGTCGCGATTGTTGTCGCCGCGCGGCGGGCACGTCCTGCTCGACGGCAAGGACGTCCACCGCTTGCCCGCCAAGAAACTCGCCCGCACCCTCGGTCTGTTGCCGCAGTCGCCGATCGCACCCGAGGGCATCGTCGTCGCCGACC
This sequence comes from Rhodococcus sp. S3, assembly GCF_058211795.1. NCBI lineage: Bacteria > Bacillati > Actinomycetota > Actinomycetes > Mycobacteriales > Nocardiaceae > Rhodococcus > Rhodococcus sp. S3. Next base: position 1,655,111 of record NZ_CM177074.1, read on the forward strand.
TCGTGGGCCGCGGTCGGCATCCTCATCAACGGGTGCTCTCACGCTGGAGCCGGGAGGACGACGCGGCCGTGGCCGATGCACTCGCCGCCACCCACACCACCGAACTCGCCGAGCGTTCCGTGGACGAACTGTCGGGCGGTCAGCGGCAGCGCGTGTGGATCGCGATGGTGCTGGCGCAACAGACCGACCTTCTGTTGCTCGACGAACCCACCACCTTCCTCGACGTGAGCCACCAGGTGGAGGTCCTCGACCTGCTCACCGACCTCAACCGCGATCGCGGCACGACGATCGTGATGGTGCTGCACGACCTCAACCTCGCCGCGCGGTACGCCGACCACCTCGTCGCGATGGCCGACGGCAGCATCTACGCCTCGGGGGACCCCTCGGATGTGCTCACCGGTGAGACGGTGAAGGCGGTCTTCGGTCTGGACAGTCGCGTCATCTCCGATCCGGTCTCCGGCAAGCCGCTCGTCCTGCCCGTGGGCCGGTACCACATCATGTGATCGTCCATCCGCTACAGGAATGGTCATCCGCTACGGAAATTTCTGCAGCGGATAGCAGAAGTCGTAGCGAATGCGCGGGAGAGGCCGGAGGGTTCGTCCTGTTCTCCGCGCGAACTCTGCTCTCCCTGTCTCGTGTCCCTACAATCCGGGAATGGGGAACAGGTCGGTCACCAGTTACGACGTCGCCCGTCGCGCAGGGGTGTCGCAATCGACGGTCTCGCGTGCCCTGCGCGACGACCCGCGCGTCGTGGAGAAGACCCGCCTGCGCATCCGGGCTCTCGCGAAGGAGATGGGGTACGTCCCGCACGTCACGGCCCGGAGCCTGAATACGGCGGTGCCGCGGTGATACTCCACGATCTCGGCATCGGCTCGGTGCGACTGCTCACCAACAACCCCGCCAAGATCGCCGGACTCGAGGACAACGGCATCGTCGTCGCAGGGCGGGAGCCGCTGCACGTCGGCGTCGCACCGGCGAACGTGCGGTATCTCGAGACGAAGCGGCGACGGATGGGGCACATGCTGCCCGCGGCGCAGAACTGAATCGGATCCTCGCTGCACGAACCGAGGTTCGCCCCTGCTGCAGCAGGGGCAAACCTCGGTTCGGCGAGCGAACCCGGACACTGTCGGAATTCTCGAACGCACACTTACCGCGCGTCCTACGGTTGTCGGCATGGGCACGCCCGGCATCGACCAGTGGGTCCTCCACGTCGACCTCGACCAGTTCATCGCCGCGGTCGAGGTGCTGCGCAATCCGGAGTTGGCGGGCCGGCCGGTGGTGGTCGGCGGTCGCGGCGATCCCACCGAGCGCGGAGTGGTCTCCACCGCGTCGTACGAGGCACGGGAGCACGGGGTGGGGTCGGGGATGCCGCTGCGCGTCGCGGCTCGCAAGATCCCCGACGCGGTGTTCCTGCCCGTCGACGCCGATACCTACAACGAGGTGTCGCAGGTCGTGATGGACACCCTTCGCGGCTTCGGCACGGTCGTCGACGTGCTCGGCTGGGACGAGGCGTTCATGGGTGTGCAGACCGACGATCCGGAGGCGTTCGCACGCGCGGTGCAGGCCGCCGTGCTCGACGCGACCGGTCTGCACTGTTCCGTCGGGATCGGCGACAACGTCCTGCGCGCGAAGATCGCGACGGGGTTCGGGAAGCCACGCGGGATCTTCCGGTTGACGCGCGACAACTGGTTCGAGGTGATGGGGGAGCGCTCACCCGATTCGCTGTGGGGTATCGGTTCGCGCACGGTGAAGAAGCTCGACGCCATGGGCATCCGCACGGTCCGCGAGCTGGCGCGTGCCCCGGTCGACGAGATGGCAGCGCGGTTCGGACCCAAGATCGGTCCGTGGCTCGTCGGCCTCGGCGCCGGTGCGGGCTCGACGGAAGTGTCGGCGGAACCGTGGGTGGCGCGGTCGCGCAGCCGGGAGACGACCTTCCAACACAACGTCGGCGACTGGAACGCGATCACCGAGTGCGTACGCGACCTCGCGGCGCGGGCCGTCGACGACGTCCGCGGGGAGGGACGGCAAGGAGTGCGGGTCGCGCTGAAGGTCCGCTACGCGCCGTTCGTCACCCACACCGCGAGCGTCGCTCTTCCGTCGCCCACCACGGATCTCACGACCGTCACGGACGCGGTCGTCGGACTGCTCGACCGCTTCGATCACGAACGCGAGGTCCGGCTCGTCGGAGTGCGGGTGGAGATGACGCCACCGGAGAACGTGCGGTCGCACTAGCGGCTGGCAGACTGGGCCCGGTGCGATCGGTGACCAGGACACGGGGACCTCTACGACCACCGGAGGCCGCCGCAGCGGCGGTCTTCGGGACGTTGACGGCTGTGCTGTCGGTCGTCGCGGGACTGATACCCGTCGGTGTCGCCCAGGTGCTGGTCGCGCTGCCCGTCGCCTTCCTCGCTGCGACCGGCCGCCTGCGCGCGATCGTCGCCGCGACGGTCGCCGCCGGGGTCGTTGCGCTCGTGGCCGGTGGGCCGTTCGCCGTCGCCGCGGTCGTCGTCCTGTCCGGTATCGGAACGCTCGTCGGGTTCGCACACCGCCGGTGGGGTCACGCGGCGGTGTTCGCGGTGCTGGCCGGATCCGTCCCGGCCGGGTTGCTGCTCGCGGCCGCCGCCTGTGGTCTGCTGTTGCTGTTCGACCGGACCAGGGTGCTGCTGCTCGAGGCACTCGAAGCGTCGATGCGCGGCACGATCCGGGCGTTCGAGGCAGCGGGTGCGGGACAGCAGTTCGTCGACACCTGGGACCGGACCCTCGAGATCATGGTGCGGCTGTGGTGGGTGTGGATCGGTGGCGCAGTGCTCATCGGCACAGTGGGCACCGCACTGCTGTGCTTCGGGATCTTCCGCGTGGTCGCCCTGCGCAGTACGTGGGCGACCCGGTCGGTCGACTGGCCCGAACAGGACCCCACGGCCGACCCGGCACCGCTACCCGTCGCACTGCGCCTCGTCGGCTACCGGTACCCGGGAACCGACCGTGACGCCCTGTCGGACATCGACCTCACGATCGAACCGGGGGAGTTCGTCGCGATCGTCGGCGGCAACGGCTCGGGCAAGTCGACCCTCGTGCGGCTGCTCGCGGGACTCGAGCCGACCGTCGGCCTGGTCGACCGGCCCGGACCCGTCGGACCGGGACGCCCCGGTGGCACCGCGATGATCCTGCAGCACCCCGAGAGCCAGGTGCTCGGTCGCACCGTCGCCGAGGACCTGCGGTGGGGGATCGACGACGTCGACGTCGAGGATCTGCTTGCCCGCGTCGGCCTCGCCGGGATGGAGGATCGCGCGACGGAGGATCTGTCCGGCGGGCAACTGCAGCGACTGGCCCTGGCGGGCGCCCTGGCCCGGCGACCCGCACTGCTCATCGCCGACGAGATCACCGCGATGGTCGACGCGGACAGTCGCGCGGACCTGATCCGCCTGCTCGCGGACGTCGCGCACGACGGCACCGCGGTCGTGCTCGTCACCCACCTCGACGACGAGGCCCGCGCCGCCGACCGCGTCGTACACATCGCCGACGGCCGGATCGTCCCGGGGGTTGCGGCGCCGCCACTGCCGGCGCCGGTCCCTGCGACCGCCCCGTCCTTCCCACAACCGGTCCTCGAACTGCGCGACGTCACGCACGTCTACGCGGCCGGCACACCCTGGGCGCACACCGCCCTGCGCGAGGTGTCGCTGACGATCTGCCGCGGCGAAGGGGTGCTCGTCGTGGGGGAGAACGGTTCGGGCAAGTCGACGCTCGCGTGGATCGTCGCCGGACTGATGCGCCCCACGCACGGAACGGCCGTCCTGCACGACACCCCGACCGCCGACCTGCACGGGGAAGTAGGCATGGTCTTCCAGCAGGCCCGGCTCCAGCTGCAGCGACCGACCGTCGCGCAGGAGATCTCCGAGGTGGCCGGACTCCCGCACACCGACCGCGGTTACGTCGCCGCCGTCCTGCACCGGGTGGGTCTGCGTCCCGAACTGATCGACCGACCGATCGACCGGCTGAGCGGAGGAGAGATGCGGCGGGTCGCGATCGCCGCCCAACTCGCCCGCACCCCGCGGGTGCTCGTGCTCGACGAACCGCTGGCCGGACTGGACCTGAACGGTCGCCGCGAGGTCGTGTCGATCCTCGCTCACCTGCGCGCGGTCGAGCATGTCACCGTCATCGTCATCTCTCACGATCTGCACGGCATGGAAGAGGTGTGTTCGCGCACCGTGGTTCTCGAGGACGGACGCATCGTGGAGCAGACGGGAGCGGTGATCGCATGAGTCGCACACGTACGCGGCAGCGCCGCCCCATCATCCTGCTGCGGCCCGTGCCGCGGGAGACACCCCTGCACCGGGTGTGGGCCGGTACGAAGGTGCTGTCGGCAGCGGCGCTGTCGGTGGCGGTGAGTTTCGCGCCGAGCTGGACCGGGCTCGGCATCCTGCTCGCCGTGCTGGTCGTGGGCGTGCTCGTCGCGCGGATCCCCCGCGGGGTGGTCCCGACGATCCCGTGGTGGGTGTTCGCGGTCCTCGCCGTCGGCCTGGTCCTCAACGCTGCGGGTGGCGGACTCATCGCCTACGTCCGGACGATCGTGCTCGGCGTGGGTCTGCTGGTCCTCGCGTCGCTGGTCGGGTGGACGACGCGACTGTCCGATCTCGTCGACGCCCTGCCCGTCCTGTTCGCCCCGCTGCGATTGTTGCGGCTGCCCGTCGACGAATGGGTGACGGTGTGCGCGCTGGCGTTGCGGATGCTGCCGACCGTGCGTGCCGAGATGCGCGTGCTGTTCGCCGCCCGCAAGGTCCGCGGCCGACCCGGCTTCCGCAATCCGGCGGGCTGGTGGCACGAGGTGATCGACGCCGTCGGCGCGGTGGTGTCGGTGTCGATGCGGCAGGTCCGCGATCTCGGCGACGCACTGTCGGTGCGGGGACCACGATCGGCGACCCGCCCGCCACTGCGACTGCGGCTCGGGGACGTCGTCACCGTCCTGGTCGTGGTGGGCGCGTGCACGGCGATCACCGTGTGGGGCTGACCCGTCAGTTGCGGTTGTCCGAAGCACTGTCCTTCGAACGCGAGCGGATCCGCTTGACGAGCGCGTAACCGATCACCGCGACGACGACGGCGATCACGACGTACTGCAGCGCCGAGGCATACGGTTCCACGGCGCTCCAGTTCTCGCCGAGCTGATAGCCGGCCAGCACGAAGATCGAGTTCCAGATCAGACTGCCTGTGGTGGTGAAGGCGAGGAACTGCCAGATCGGCATCTGCGTGACACCGGCGGGGATGGAGATGAGACTGCGGAAGACGGGCACCATCCGACCGAAGAAGACGGCCTTGCGTCCGTGCCGCTCGAACCACGCGGTCGACCGGTCGAGGTCCTCCACATCGACGAGCGGCAACTTCCGCACGGCCTTGCGGATCCGGTCCTCACCCACCCAGCGGCCGATCGAATACAGACCGAGAGCGCCGACCACCGAACCGAGGGTCGTCCAGAACAGCGCACCGAACAGGGTGAAGCTGCCCAGGCTCGCGGCGAACCCGGCGAGCGGCAGGATGACCTCGCTGGGCAGCGGAGGGAAGAAGTTCTCGAGTGCGATGGCGATGCCGGCACCGACACCGCCGAGGCGGTCCATCAGATCGAGCGCCCATCCCGCGAGACCGTCGGTGGGGGCTGACTGTGAATCCGCGACACTCATCCACCCGACCCTACCGAGGGGCGTCGAGGTTTCCGCTCGTACGGATCGAAACGGTTCCGGTCCGTGTGACCGGGGAGAAGGATGGGCGGTGTACTTCGCTCTCCGCCGGAGGGCCGATCCGGAAGGTGAACTCCAGTGACGATCGTTGTCGTCGCGGGCAACCCGAAGCCCGCATCCCGCACCCTCGACGCCGGAGCCCGCCTCGCCACGGCTCTCACCGGACGAGAGCCCGATCACGTTGTGGACGTGATCACACTCGGTGCGGGACTGCTCGGCTGGGGCGACGGGAAGGTCGCCGCGGCTGTCGAGACCGTCGCGGCCGCCGATCTCGTGGTGTTCGCGAGCCCCACCTTCAAGGCCACCTACACCGGCGTGCTCAAGTTGTTCCTCGACCAGTTCGCCACCGGTGACGGGTTGCGCGACGTCGTCGCCGTGCCGCTCATGCTCGGTGCCGGGCCCGCTCACGCACTCGCGCCCGACCTGCTGCTCAAGCCCGTCCTGGTGGAACTGGGCGCCACGACCCCGGCGCCCGGCCTGTATCTTCACGATTCGACCTACACAACCGATACCCGTATCGCGGACTACGCCGAACGCTGGTCGCCGGTGCTGTCCGCCGCACTCCGAAACGAGGCCGCCTCATGACCACTCTCGACGGACCGTCTCTGCGTCAGGCATTCGCGCACGTCCCCTCGGGCGTCGTCGCGATCTGCGCGGAGGTGGACGGAGAGCGGATCGGGATGGCGGCGAGCACCTTCGTGCCGGTGTCCCTCGAGCCGCCGCTGGTCTCGTTCTGCGTGCAGAACACCTCGACCACGTGGCCGCGATTGTCGTCGCTCCCGCACCTGGGCATCAGCGTGCTCAGCGAGGAGCACGACGGTGCCGCGCGGGTGCTCGCCGCGAAGAACGGCGACCGCTTCGCCGGAATCGACATCGAGAGCCGCGAGGGCGGTGCCCTGTTCGTATCCGGCACGAGCGTGCGCATGGACGTGACGGTGGAGCAGGAGGTCCCGGCGGGCGATCACGCCATCGTGGTGCTGCGCATCAACGAACTGCTCACCGACGCCGACGTCGAGCCCATCGTGTTCCACCGCAGCTCGTTCCGTCGCCTGCTCGCCTCCTGACCCGTATACGACCGACTTCGGTGGATCCGCCCCCGCTCAGCGAGGGTGGATCCACCGAAGTCGTTTTCAGTCCTCGCGTTCGAAGGTCACGAGTATTCCCTCGACGCCGCCGGGGCCGACCCGTCCCTTGATGTCGGCGGAGGTGATCGCCTTCAGGCGCCAACCCTGGCGGGCGTGGTCGTTGAGGATCTTCTCGAGTTTGTCGCCGGACATCTTGCCGCCGAACATGCCTTCGCGGATCTCGACCACCTTGTACGAGTACATGGCTCCACAGTACGACTGCCCGGCGGAACCGATCCGCTACGAGACCGGGACCTGCGAGAACAGTCCGGCCGGCCGTGACAGGCCGTAGTGATCGCGGAGCGTGGTGCCCTCGTACTCGGCGCGGAACACTCCACGACGCTGCAGGATCGGCACGACCTCGTCGACGAAGACCTCGAACGAGCCGGGCAGGTAGGGCGGCATGATGTTGAAACCGTCCGCGGCGCCTGCCTCGAACCACGCGACGATGCGATCGGCGACGTGTTCCGGTGTACCGACGACCGTGCCGTGACCGCGAGCCCCGGCGAGTCGGTGCAGCAACTCGCGCAGCGTCAGACCCGGCTCACGCTCGACGAGGTCGAAGATGATGCGTGATCGGCTCTGCGCTCCCTGCACGTCCTCGGGGCGGGGCAGAGCGTGCAGCGGCACCGGTCCGTCCAGCGGGAAGCCCGACAGGTCGACGTCGTCGAACCGCGCCGACAGGTGCGCCAGTCCGACCTCGGGGATCGACAGATCGGCGAGCTCCTGTTCGATACGTCGCGCCTCGGCCTCGGTGGACGCCACGATCGGCGACAGGCCGGGCAGGATCTTCACCGCCTCGGGATCGCGGCCGAACCCGGCGGCCTGCTGCTTGACGTCGCGGTAGAACAGGCGCGCATCGTCGAGGTCGACCTGTGCGGTGAAGATCGCCTCGGCGTAGCGGGCGGCGAACGCGCGACCGTCGGCGGACGATCCGGCCTGGACGAGCACGGGTCGACCTTGTGGGGAGCGTGCCGCGTCGAGCGGTCCACGCACCCGGAAGTGCGTGCCCGCGTGGTCGATCCGGTGCACCCTGCTCGCATCGGCGTAGACACCGGCGTCGCGGTCGAGCACGACCGCGTCGTCCTCCCAGCTGTCCCATAATGCTGTTGCGACGTCGAGGAATTCGGCGGCGCGGGCGTAGCGGTCGGAATGGCCGGGCCGGACGTCGACGCCGAAGTTGTACGCGGCGGCGGACGACCAGGACGTCACGATGTTCCAGCCCGCACGTCCACGGCTGATGTGGTCGAGCGAAGCGAACTGGCGCGCACGGTTGTACGGCTCGGTGTAGGTCGTGGAGACCGTGCCGATGAGCCCGATCCGCTCGGTCGCCAGTGCCAGCGCCGACAGCAGTGTCAGTGGTTCGAAACTGCTCTGGGCAACACGGTCGTAGTGGCGTCCCACGGCCGGGACGTCCGCGAAGAAGATCGAGTCGAACTTCCCGCGTTCGGCCGTCTGCGCGATTTCGCGGAAGTAGTGGACGTCGTCGACCCGTTCGGGTGCCGTACCGGGCAGGCGCCAGGACGCCTCGTGGTGACCGGCGCCGGTGATGAACACGTTGAGATGGAGCTGAGAGGGCAAGGAGGGCACCTTCCGAAGTCCCGACAGAAATCCCTACCAGTGCAGTCCATTTCCGGCGCGGAGCGAACCGTTGCGATCACAGTGATTCCTGATGTGTCCTCCGTGGAGGCCGATTGCGATCATCTCGATCACAAGGGTGGTTCGTCCGTGCGGGCACTCCCTACTGTCGGCGGCCATGACGAGCAATCACATGCTTCGACGCCGGACCGGGGTGAGCTGATCGTGGCGACCATCCTCGACAGGACGCGCAGGACGACGACCCCGGACGCGGCGGACACACCCGCGACGACCGGACCATCGGGACTGATCGATCCCACCGCGATCAGTCGGAAGACCCGCAGTTCGTCCCGTGTTCCGCGTTCGGTCCAGCGACTGCTCGGGCCGGTCCTGCTCGTCGTGGCGTGGCAACTCGCCGCGTCCAGCGGCCTGTTCGGCGAGAACGTCCTTCCCCGACCGCTGTCGGTGCTCACCGCGGCGTGGCGACTGATCGCCGGCGGGGAACTGCAGGAACACATGACGGTCAGCCTGTTGCGGGTCGGCAACGGTCTGCTCATCGGCATCGTGCTCGGTCTGGTCCTCGCGCTGGTCTCCGGACTGTCGCGGGTCGGTGAGAACTTCGTCGACGCCAACATGGAAATCCTGCGAGCCGTACCGAATTTCGCGCTCGTTCCGCTGCTCATCGTGTGGTTCGGCATCAGTGAGACCCCGAAGGTCCTGCTCATCACCCTCGCCGTGGCCGTCTCGATCTACATCAACACGTTCTCCGCGATCCGGAGCGTCGACGCCGGACTCGTCGAAGCAGCACGATCGTTCGGTGTCCAACGCCGCGAACTGATCCGCCGGGTCATCCTGCCGGGCGCGCTGCCCGGCTTCCTCATCGGCCTGCGACTCGCCCTGACCGGTGCGTGGCTGTCGCTGATCTTCGCCGAGACCATCAACGCCAAACGCGGTCTGGGACGGATGATGAGCGACGCCCGCGAATACTTCCAGCTCGACGTGGTCTTCGTCCTGATCGCCGTCTACGCGATCCTCGGTCTGCTCTCGATCTTCATCGTGCGTGCCCTCGAAGCCCGCCTGCTCACGTGGAGGAGGTCGTTCGATGGCAACTGATGTGACCGAACGGACCGCACTCGATTCCGTCGTCGTCGCCCGCGGCGTGCGACGCGTGTTCGGCGAGCAGGTGGTGCTCGACGGACTCGACCTCGACATCGCCCCCGGAGAATTCGTCGCGCTGCTCGGCCGGAGCGGCTCCGGCAAATCCACCTTCCTGCGGGCACTGGGAGCCCTGGATCCCGACGTCGAAGGGCACCTCCGGGTGCCGGCGAAACAGGCCATCGTCTTCCAGGATCCCCGGCTGCTGCCGTGGCAGAAGGTGCTGACGAATGTCAACATCGGGCGACCGGACAACGCGCGGACCCGAGCCGAGGCACTCGACGCGCTCGCCGAGGTCGAGCTCGAGAGCAAGGCGAAGGCATGGCCGCGGACGTTGTCCGGGGGAGAGGCCCAGCGGGTCGCGCTCGCCCGGGCACTCGTCCGCGAACCGCAACTGCTGCTGCTCGACGAACCCTTCGGAGCTCTCGACGCACTCACCCGCATCCGCATGCACCGCCTGCTCGAGAAGCTGGTGGCCAAGCACCGGCCCGCCGTGCTCCTCGTGACCCACGACGTCGACGAGGCGATCCTGCTCGCGGACCGCGTCATCGTCCTCACCGACGGCGCGATCTCCCTGTCGTCGCAGGTCGAGGTGCCGCGACCGAGGGGGCGCGACTCCCGTGAGTTCGTCGCCCTGCGACGCCGCCTGCTCACCGAACTCGGTGTCGGCGACCAGCCCGACTCGCGCTGAGTGCGGCCCGTATTCCCATCTGTGTCCGGACAGCAGGTCCGGATGCCTCCCGAGAAGGATCGACTGTGTTTCGTAGTGTTCGCTCGCGATGGCTCGTGGTGCCGTCGCTCGCAGTGTTGTTCGCGGCATCCGCGTGCGGCCTCGGCGGTGCCGACGGGCAGGAAGCCCTCTCCGAGGCCACGATCGCCCACACCGGCGAGGACATCCCCGACGGTGTGAAGCTCGTCGTCGCCGAGCAGAACGCGACCCGCTCGCAACCCCTCTACCTCTCCGGGGCGGGAGAGGACCTGCCGTATGACCTCGAGTTCGCCGATTTCAGTGGCGGGCCTGCCGTCATCGAGGCGTTGCGCTCCGGTGCCGCCGACATCGGTGCCCTGGGTGAGGCACCGATCCCGATCGCGGTCGCGAACGGGATCACCGACATCGTCGCGATCGCACTGGAAGCGAATCCCGGCAGCAGCGGTGGTTACTTCCTGGTGGCGCAGCCGGGCAGTGGCATCGAGACGGTGGCCGATCTGAAGGGCAGGAAGGTCGCCTACCCGCCCGGAACGGGACGGCACATGATCGTCGCGGGCCTGCTGGCGAAGGCCGGACTCGACCCGAAGACCGACATCGACGCGGTCGAACTGGCCGGTGCGGAGGTCGCGCCGACCTTCTCCTCGGGAGCCGTGGACGCCGCGATCCTCACGGGCGTGCAGTACTACAAGGTGGGCTCACCGCCGATCCTCGGCGACGGGTCGGGGATCAACACCGGCATCAACACCCTGATCGTGCGGAAGCAGACCCTCGAGGATCCCGCGAAGGCCGCGGCGATCGGCGACTACGTCGGACGCTCGGTCGCCGCGAACAACTGGATCGCCTCGCATCCCGACGAGTGGGTGGAGGCGTATCACGTGGGCACCCAGGGGATGACACCCGACGAGGGCCGTGAACTGCTCGATCACACGGGTACCGGACGGTTCTACCCGATCGACGAGAAGTCGATCGCGCTGTTCCAGAGTGTTGCGGACGGGCTCTACGAGACCGGCACCATGACCGTTCCCGTCGACGTCTCGCCGTATGTGGACGGCCGCTACAACGACATCGTCGTCGCGCAGAACGAGGCGGACGACAGCGTCCCGGATCCGCTTCCCTGATCCGATCCATCACCGCGTCACCGATGTTCCACCGATAGAAGGAGTAGTCCCATGACCCAGGCCGCAACCCGCCTCGACGTCGTCCCTCAATCCGGCCATGCCGGAGCCGAGATCCGCGGCGTCGACCTGACCCGCGAACTCGCCGAGGACGAGATCGCAACCATCCGCGACGCGCTGCTGAAGTGGAAGGTGGTGTTCTTCCGCGACCAGTTCCTCGACCACGATCAGCATCTGCGGTTCTCGTCGTACTTCGGGAAGCCGACCCCGGCGCACCCGCTGTTCGACTCGATCCCCGACCCGGACCACCCGACCATCTACCCGATCTTCCGCGACCGGTTCAAGGCGCGCATCGCGAACAGCAGCGGTTACGACAAGGTCCGCTGGCACGCCGACGTCACGGCGGCGGTCAACCCGCCCTTCGCGTCGATCCTGCGCGCCGAGACCCTGCCGCCCTACGGCGGCGACACCCAGTGGTCGAACGCCGTGGCGGCCTACAACGGTCTGTCGGCGCCCGTGCAGCGACTCGCCGACGAGCTGCGTGCGGTGCACCGGTTCACCCCGGGTGACGGTGCGAAGCCGACCGAGGACTACCTGCGCCGTGTCGAGCGTCGCCCCCTGGTGAGCGAGCACCCGGTGGTGCGGGTGCACCCGGAGACGGGGGAGAAGGCGCTGTACGTCAACCCCGGCTTCACGCAGTACATCTCGGGTGTCTCGCCGCACGAGAGCCGGCGTCTGCTCGGGTTGTTCTTCGAGGAACTCGGCCGTCCCGAGTACACGGTCCGATTCAAGTGGGAGCCGGGATCGATCGCGTTCTGGGACAACCGGTCCGCCGTGCATCTCGCGCCGAGCGATCTCGTCACCGAACACGACCGTCGCCTGTACCGCATCACCCTCGAAGGTGACGTGCCGGTCGGACCGGACGGACGCGAATCCGTCGCGCTCGAGGGCGAACCGTTCGAGGCGGTCTGAACCGCGTGACGGAACGGACGGAGCCCGAACCCGGGCTCCGTCCGTTCTTCCTGTCGCTGTTCGTCCCATCGGCGATCTTCGGTCTGGGCACCGGTGCCGGTGCTCCGATGATGGCGCTGCTCGCCCGCGAACTCGGCGCGTCCGTGCCGGTCGCGGGACTGATCGTCGCGCTGGTCGCGTTCGGTGCGGTCCTCGGCGACCTGCCGTCGGGCACGGTAGTTGCGCGCTTCGGGGAACGTCGCGCGATCGTCCTCGGATCGGCGCTCGGTGCGACCGGCGTCCTCGTCTCGTTGTCGGCGCCCATACCGGCGGTGCTCGCGGTGGGCGCGACGCTCACCGGTTTCGCGAACGCGGTGTGGGGGCTCGCGCGGCAGAGCTATCTCGCCGGTGCCCTGCCGCTGCACATGCGCGCCCGCGGTATCTCCGCGAACGCCGCCATGAGCCGGGCGGGTGTGTTCGTCGGTCCGTTCGTCGGGGCCGGCGCGGTGCACCTGACGGGCGTGAGCGGAGGGCTGATCGTCCAGGTGATCGCGATCGTCGTCTCCGGGGCGCTCGTCGCGAATGCCGCTGTGCCGGAACCGGACAGGTCGCAGCAGCGCAGCGGTGGCGTGATCGCGGTGGCGGCCTCCCACCGGACGGTCCTCGGAACTCTGGGGGTCGGTGCGATGCTCGTCGGCGCGTCGCGCGCCTCACGCGACGCGGTGCTGCCGTTATGGGCCGATCACATCGGGGTGGCGCCGGCGACCGTCTCGTTGATCTTCGGTGTCGCAGCGGCAGTGGATGTGGCACTGGCCTACCCGTCCGGAGTCCTGATGGACCGCTTCGGCCGCCGGGTGACGGCCGTACCGGCGCTGCTGCTGTTCGGCACGGCCTTCCTGATCCTGCCGCTGTCGCAGCAACTGTGGTGGCTCGTGGTCGTCGCGGTGGTGCTCGGGTCGGCGAACGGCATGAGCAACGGCATTGTCATGACGCTCGGCGCCGACGTCTCACCACCACACGCGCGTGCCGAATTCCTTGCGGCATGGCGACTGACCCACGACACCGGATCGTTCGCGGGACCTCTCGTCGTGGGGGCGGTGGCCACGGTGTCGCTCGCCGGTGGTGCCACCGCGATCGGGGTGCTGGCCCTCGTCGGCGCCGGAGTGATGTACCGGTACATCCCGCGATACGTGTCGGTGCCCGTCGCGGTGCCGCAGGATCAGCGCGCGAAGCCGTAGAAGCGGGAGACCCGCACACGCAGCAGCAACCTGCGATCGGCGACCATCGCGGTCCGGAAGTCGTCCCAGTCCGGATGCTCGCCCTGCACCGCCCGATACAACTCGACGAGCTGTTCGACGGTGTCGTCGTGGGGATCGGCCGCCACCGGCGACAGTTCGGCCTCGCCCTCCGCGACGGCGTAGGACCACTTGTCGTCGGAGTCGACGAACAGGCTCACACGCGGGTCGCGGCGCATGTTCCGGGTCTTCGCCCGATCGTCGGTGATGGAGACGGAGAACGTGCGGGTCGCGGGTTCGTACCGGTAGGTGATGTTCGACAGTTGGGGTCGTCCGTCGCGCTTGATCGTCGCGAGCGCGGCGATTCCGGTGGGCGGGAACAGGGCTTCGAGTGCACTCTCGTCGGCCGGCATGGCGCCCAGACTACGGCCGACCGTGCAGAATCGGGGCGGGTACGGGAGCCGAGCACGAAGGGCAGGCATGCTGGACTACGCGCGTTACTGCGGAGAGATCGTCGAACAGACGGAACTGCTGGTGGACTCACTGGCCGGGCAGGACATGACCACACCGGTGCCGTCGTGCCCGGGATGGAACGTCGGTCAGCTCGCGCGGCACATCGGCTACGGCCACCGCTGGGCGAGCGAGGCGGTCCGCGGTGAAGGGGCGATGCCGCGCACCGACCGCGCGATGAGGGAGCTGTCGGACTACGTCGACGAGAATCCGGACGAACTGATTCCGTGGTTGCGGGAAGGAGCGCGCGAACTCGACACCGCGCTGCGGGACGTCGGTCCGAACATGCGGGTGTGGACACCGATCCCGGGCGGCAAGAAGACCCCGGAGTTCTTCGCCAGACGCTTCGCCCACGAGACCGTGGTGCATCGCGCCGACGCCGCGCTCGCACTGGGAGCGGACTTCGAGCCGGCTCACGATCTCGCGGTGGACTGCGTGGACGAATGGCTCGACCTGGCGGTGGTCACCTGGCCCCGACTCGATGTCGAACGGCACCGCGCGTTGCACGGACCCGACCGGACGTTGCACTTCCACGCGACGGACACGTCGGCGGAGTGGGTCGTGGACCTGACCGGCGAGGACTTCGCGTGGCGGCATGCCCATGAGAAGAGTGCCGTCGCGGTACGCGGACCGCTGACGGAATTGCTGTTGGTGCTCTATCGTCGGCGCGCTGTGGACGCAGCCGACGTGGAGGTCTTCGGCGACTCCGGGTTCCTGGCGTCCTGGCTCGACGTCAGTCCCTTCGGCTAGCCCGAAGGCAGAACGCACAGCGGGTGGCCGCACCGCGACGGTGCCCGACTTGTCGCACCGCGACGGCGAGGCGCGGCCACCCGCCTGCGAGTCAGACCGACAGGCGCGAGGTCGAGTACGCGTGGCGGATCGCGTCGAGCGCGCTGGTGCAGGGAATGTGCGCTTCCTGCAGCGAATGGATCACCTCGGCGGTCGGTCCGGACTGCTCGAAGGCGCTGCCGGCGGCGACGGCCCAGGCGACTTCGCCGGGCTCGAACGTCCGGGTGGGCTTCCATCCTCGCTGAGGAGCAAGTTCGCGCAGAGTGCTCCAGTGCGCGACCTCGTCCGCATCCGGACGTCCGATGAAAAGTAGGCGGTCGTGTCCCACGATGAACCCCTTCGTTCTTTCTCGTGCTTCGACAGGTAGGTCGTCGTCACTGTGTGCTTCGTTACATTTACCTGATCGAGAAGCGTCGCAGGTTTAGGACGTTCCACTATGTGGTACATCCGCCCGAATCCGAGGGAACTGTCCGACGAGGGCGGTCATCCACCGCCGTAGCGAGCCGCGAACGCGCCCGGCGTCATGCCCACGACCCTCGCGAAATCCCGAACGAAATGCGGCTGGTCGGCGTAACCGAGGACCGCGGCGACCTCCGACAACGAGCCCGGTTTCTCGCGCAGGCGACCGGCGGCCTCCTGTAGTCGCCGCCGCTGGATCAGCCACTTCGGCGTCAGCCCGATCCGTCGCTGGACGAGGCGTTGCAGCGCGCGCTCACCGAGACCGAACTCCGCCCGCACCTGCTCGACCCGCAGGACGTCGGAGTTCTCCTCGACGAACGCCACCACCCGGTTGACGAGTCGCCCCTCCTCGTCGATCGGCAGATAGGCGCGCAGCAGGTCGTCGAACACCTCCGTCGCGGCGCGGTGCGACTCGCGGGAGTCCGGGCCGTGCGCCATCGCCTCGCGTACCCGCGTGATCAGACGCGCACCGGCATCTCCGAGGACGTCGGTGAGGTCGACGGCCCGGTCGGTGAATGCCGCGAGCGAGGTGCCGGTGATCAGGGCACCGGCCGCCGGACTGAGCATGGCCCCGACTGCCCAGCCCTCCCCGGTGAGGGTGACCGTGGACAGCCCGTGCTCGACGCCGTAGAAGCGCGCGTAGTCGTGCGCGACCACCAGTTGGCAGACCGGATAGCGCAGCACCCGCTGGGGTGCCTCCCGGCCGGCCGGCACCGACCAGACAGGGATCCAGTACCGCTGCATCAGATCCGTGAGGTCGGGCGCGGCGGGATAGCGGTGGATGGTGTGCGAGGCGTCGTGCGGATCCTTCAGGTGGGCGCGTTCGATGTCGTCACGACCGCCGACACGGTCGGTGTCGTCGCGACCGCCGAGGGGGTCGCTGCCGTCGGGTTTCATCAATACCTCGCCCTCGCCGGTCGTCAGTATCGAGTCATGAATACAACAGCACTGCGACACGCAGAGGCCGACAAGCCGCTCACCGACGTGATCTCGTCGCTTCGCGACACCGACTGGGACGCGCAGTCGCCGTGTGAGGGGTGGACGGCACGCGACGTCCTGGCCCACATCATCGACACGCAGCGGGACTTCTTCGCCGGACGGGGCGTCGAGGTGGGCGAGCGGCCCGATACCGACCGCCCGGCCCAGGCGTGGAGGACGCACACGGCACGAATCGCCGAGATCCTCGCCGATGACGCACTCGTCTCGACGACCTACGACGGATACTTCGGACCGACCACGGTGGGTGCGACCTTCGAGCAGTTCTACATCTGGGACATGCTCGTGCACCGCTGGGACATCGCGCGCAGCGCCGGGATCGATGCGACCTTCTCGGACGCCGAACTCGACCGGATGGAGGCCGGCGCCGACAGTTTCGGCGACGCGCTCTACATGGACGGTGTCTGCGCTCCGGCCGTGCCGGCTCCCGAGGACGCGGACCGTACGACCCGGCTCCTCGCGAAGATGGGGCGCCGCACGGCCGCGTCGATCGGTTAGGCCGCGTTATCGTCGGTCGTATGAGCGAAACGATCCGCGTCGCGGATTACGTGCGCGAGGCGATCGCGGCCGGGCGGCCGGTCGTGGCGCTCGAATCGACGATCTTCACGCACGGCCTCACCCGGCCACGCAACGTCGAGGTCGCGCTCGACGCCGAGCAACGTCTGCGCGATTCCGGGGTGTTGCCCGCGACCATCGGGGTCGTCGACGGGACCCCGACGGTGGGTCTGTCGGAACAGCAGATCCGCATGCTCGGCGCGGAGGACGTCCCGGTCGTCAAACTCGGTATCCGCGACCTGCCGGTCGCAGCGGCCAAGCAGCTGCACGGCGGGACGACGGTGTCGGCGACGGCGCTGCTCGCGTATCGCGCCGGCATCTCCGTCTTCGCCACCGGCGGTCTCGGCGGAGTACACCGCGGAGCCACGTCGACCTTCGACGAGAGCGCCGATCTCGTTGCGCTGGCGTCGCTTCCGATCCTTGTGGTGAGCGGCGGCGTCAAATCCGTCCTCGACATCCCCGCCACGCTCGAACGGCTCGAGACGCTCGGGGTGATCGTGGTCGGATACCGGACCACCCGTTTTCCCGGCTTCTACGTGCGCGACAGCGGCTGCGATGTCGACGAGGTGGAGTCGGCGCAGCAGACCGCGGAGATGGCGCGGGCGCGGGACGGGCTGGGCCTGCGGTCGGCGGTGCTCGTCGGGAATCCGGTGGCGGCCGAGGCGCAGATCGATCCGGAACTGCACGACCGCGTGCTCGCCGAGGCCGAACGCGCGGCTGTGGAGGCCGGGACGCGCGGGAAGGCGATCACCCCGTTCCTGCTCGACCACATGCACCGGGCCACCGAGGGGCGCTCGCTCGAGACGAATGTCGCGGTCTACCGTGGGAACGTCGCGGTCGCTGCGGAGATCGCGCACGCGCTGGCGGCCTGATTCCTCACTGCAGGCCGGCGGCCTGATTCCTCACTGCAGGCCGGCGGCCTGATTCCTCACTGCAGGAGGAAGGCGGCGGTGGACGACGGCAGGGGAGTGCTGCGCCGGCGGTAGATCTCGGCGGGCCGGCCCGTGCCCTCCCTGCGCAGTTCGCCGGTGGGTTCGAGGCCGTGCAGCAGGTGTCTGCGGAAGGTGTCCTTGGGATAGCTGCGGGCATAGACGGTTTCGTACAGCAGCCGCAGGTCGAGCACGGTGAACTGCTCGCCGAGGAAGTTGCCGGGGTCGACCTCGGCGGAGTACCGGCGTCGCAGGTCGGCGACGGCCAGGTCGACGATCTCGGCATGGTCGAAGGCGAGGTCGGCGGTCTCGGTGGTCGGCACGAGATGCGCCTCGGCGGGGATCTCGGCGACCGGCACCGCGGCGCCGTGGGCCATCGACAGCACCCACCCGCGGTCGTCGCGCTCGGGATCGTCGAGCATGGCCAGCTGGTAGAAGTCCACGCCCGTGAGTCCGGCCTTGTCGCGCAGGGCGCGTTCGGCGGCCTCGGCGAGTCGCTCGCCGGGGTGCAGGAAGGTGCCCGGGAGGGCGAAGGTGCCGTCGGGACGTTCGACGACCAGAACTTTCAGTACTTCGTCGACGGTGAGGACCGCGACGTCCACGGCCACCGAGGGGCGCGGGTAGTCGGTGAGCGACCTGCCGGTCGAGTCGGTCGGTGTGCCCATGGTGGACATTCAATCATTGATGCGCTAACTTTAGCGCAGACTTGATCGAATAGAGGGGTTCATGGAAACGACCGCAGCGCAGAACGACCGGGCCGCCGGAGTCCTGCTCGCCACCGCAGCAGGCGACGCACTCGGGGCCGGATACGAATTCACCTATCCGACGGACGCCACGCCCATCGACATGATCGGCGGCGGACTCGGGCCGTTCGCGCCCGGTGAGTGGACCGACGACACCTCCATGGCCCTCGCCATCGCCGAGGTCTCGGCGACCGGCGTCGACATCGGTGAGGGCGCCGGACTCGACGCGGTCGCGGCGCAGTTCCTCCGCTGGTACGCCACGAACCCCAAGGACATCGGCAACCAGACGCGTGCCGTCCTGCGCGAGGCGGGCCCCACCGCCGCCACCATGACGGCGCGCGCCCGCAGCCTCCCGGGGCGCACCGGCGGCAACGGATCGCTCATGCGCACCGCACCCGTCGGGCTCGCCTTCCTCGACGACGCCGAGCGGTGTCTGGCCGCGGCACATGCGATCAGCAGCCTCACCCACGCGGACGAGCAGGCATCCGAAGCGTGCCGGCTGTGGTCGTTCGCGATCCGTCACGCAGTCCTCCACGGCACCTTCGACGGGGTGCGGGTCGCCCTGGCCCACCTGTCGCAGCCCGCCGCACAGCGGTGGACGGCGCTGCTCGACGAGGCCGAGACCGCGCCGAGTCCGCGCGTGTTCGACAACAACGGCTGGGTCGTCCATGCCCTGCAGGCCGCGTGGTGGGCGATCACGCACGCCCGCACCGACGGCCCCGGACACCTGCCGGAGGCACTCGAACTCGCCGTGCGCGCCGGCAACGACACCGACACGGTCGCGGCCATCGCGGGCGGGCTGCTCGGCGCCCGGTGGGGTGCCTCCGCGGTGCCCGAGCGGTGGCGTCGCATGCTGCACGGATGGCCGGGCTACCGCGCGGACGACCTCGAGCGCCTCGGACTGCTCACCGCGCGGAAGGGCTCCGGCGAGCGCGAGACGGGACTGCGGGTCGTCGAGAGTTGAGACTCCCCGAGATCCGCCGGATGCCTCCGCTCGCGGCTGTGATGCGGTAGACACGAGGCGTCGGCCGGATACTCGAGGAGGGATCGCACGTGGCTTCCATCGCACTTCCACGCATCATGCGCGTCGGCGGGGGCGCCGTCGACGAGGTCGGGGAGGTCGTCGCCGGACTCGGACTCGCCCGGCCCCTGGTGGTGACCGACAAGTTCCTGGTCGGCACGGGTGCGGTGGACCGGATGGTCGCGCAGCTCGAGGCCGCCGGACTGCACCCCGCGGTCTTCGCCGAGACCGTGCCCGACCCCACCACAGCCTCGCTCGAAGCGGGTGTCGCGGCGGTCGCCGAGCACGACGCCGACTGCGTGATCGGGTTCGGTGGGGGAAGCCCGATGGCCACGGCCAAGGCGCTCGGGCTGCTCGCCCGGCAGGGCGGCCACATGCGCGACTACAAGGCGCCGCGCGACAACATCGGCCCGGCGCTACCGGTGATCGCTGTGCCCACCACGGCGGGAAGCGGCTCGGAGGCAACCCAGTTCACGGTCATCAGCGACAGTGAGACCGACGAGAAGATGCTGTGCCCGGGTCTGGCCTTCCTGCCGGTCGCCGCGATCGTCGACTACCGGCTCACCCTGACGATGCCCCCGCGCCTGACCGCGGACACCGGCGTGGATGCACTCACCCACGCCATCGAGGCCTATGTCAGCAGGAAGGCGAACCCGTTCTCCGAGGCCGACGAGATCCGCGAACTCTACGGGCGGATCTACGCGTGAGGACGGCTCATTCGGGGGCCTGATCGTCGGGTTCTACCTTCTCCGTCTTCACCCGGTCCGCGACATTGCCGGGCGCACCCTCCTCCTCGCGTTCCTTCTCGACCTTCTGTTCGAGCTTGTCGACGAGATGCTTGATCTTCTGGCCGGTGAGGTCGTCGTTGTCCTCGGGGCGGCCCGAGCCGTGCTTGGGGGCGTTGTCCATCGACGTCCGTCCTTCGTTCGTAGGGTGCAGGGGAGCGGTACCCGAGCGCCGGAACGGTCAAACGGGCAAACGGTTCTGCTCACGCCGATCACCACCCTGTACGGGCACGCCGAACCGGGCCATCATCGGGGCGGCCTGTCCGACGACGAAGGGGGACGAGGATGACCGTCACCGAGGAATTCCTGAAGAACAACGAGACCTACGCGGCCGGCTTCTCCGGCCCGCTGCCGCTTCCGCCCAGCAAACACATCGCGATCGTGGCGTGCATGGACGCCCGGCTCGACGTGTACCGGGCGCTCGGCATCGAGGAGGGCCAGGCCCACGTGATCCGCAACGCCGGCGGAGCCGTGACCGACGACGTGATCCGTTCGCTCACCATCAGTCAGCGACTGCTCGGCACCACCGAGATCGTGCTGGTCCACCACACCGACTGCGGCATGCTGACCTTCACCGACGACGAGTTCACGCGCGCGGTGCAGGACGAGATCGGTATCCGCCCGGCCTGGGCACCGGAGTCCTTCCGCGACCCGCACGAGGACGTGCGCCAGTCGCTGCGCCGCATCGAGACGAGCCCGTTCGTCACGAAGACCAGCTCGCTGCGCGGGTTCGTCTTCGACGTGGCAACCGGCAAACTCGAGGAGACCGTGCCCGCCGCCTAGTTCAGAGCGGGAGTTCGGTCTCCTGCAGGCCGGGCGGAAGGCTACGGCGCCGGAACCATTCGACACCGAAGGCGGCGCGCAGGTGTTCCTCGGGCATGTTCAGCATCGGCCCGAAGTCGCCGATCTGCGACTCGTAGCTGACCATCGCCGCGCGTTTGGCGCCCAGTGCCGTCGACACGTCCACGGCGGTGGTCAGTTCCGATTCCGGCAGGCCGAAGGTCCCGAGGTCCGGTGGGCGCACGTCGTCGGGGGTGTCCGGCAGCGCCGAGAGCAGCCGCATCAGGTGGTCCCGGTTGCTCGACGCCTCGTAGACGGCATCGTGTCCGGTGATCCGTTCGGCGTGGACACCGGCCCGGTGGACCTGGACGTGATCGGGATGGCCGTAGCCGCCGTGCGCGTCGTAGATCGTGACGACATCGGCGCGTTCCTGCTCGATCATGGCGGCCAGCCTGGCCCCCACCTCGCTCGGATCGGCATTGGCGAAGGCATTCGGATCGTGGTTGCCGACCGTGCCGGCCATCCCCGAATCGCCGTATCCGAAGGGCACCACTCGCGTCGCACCCAGCGCCCGGGCCGATTCCTCGAGCTCCTTCGTGCGGCGGGCGGCGAGGGATTCGCCGGGCGCGAGCAGCCCATCGGGATATTCGCCGCGGGCACCGTCGGTGGCGACGACGAGCACGACGCGATGCCCGGCGTCGGCGGCCCGGCGCATCACGCCACCGGTGAGGAACACCTCGTCGTCGGGGTGTGCGTGGAAGCACAGCAGAACGCTCATGGCGTTCATGCTGACACGCTGCCCGTCCGGTGCAGTGGTCAGTCCGACTCGCCGTATCGGGCCGCGAGGTTCTCGGGCATCGGTTCGTGCCGCAGATACTGGCGGGCGAAATCGGCGGTGCCCTGCGTGATGGCCCGCAGTTCGACCGGATAGCGGCCGAGTTCGAGTTCGGGAACCTCCGCGCGCAGCAGAGCCACACCGGGCTCGGGGGATTCGGTGCCGAGCACCCGTCCGCGCCGGGCCGACAGATCGCCGAGGACCGCACCGAGATACTCCTCGGGCACGATCACCCGCACGGCGGCGACCGGTTCGAGTACGCGAACGGTGCTGTGCGCGGCCGCATCCCGCAGGGCCAGCCCGGCGGCCGCCTGGAAGGCCGCGTCGGACGAATCCACCGAGTGGGCCTTGCCGTCGACCAGGGTGACCTGCACGTCGACGAGCGGATATCCCGTCGTCACGCCCTTCTCTGCCTGCGCGTACACGCCCTTCTCCACGGACGGGATGAACTGGCGCGGAACCGCACCGCCCACCACCTTCTCGGCGAAGACGACCCCGCTGCCCACCGGCAGTGGTTCGACCTCGACGTCGACGACCGCGTACTGGCCGTGCCCGCCGGATTGTTTGACGAGCCTGCCGTGGCCTTTCGCGGGGCCGGCGAAGGTCTCCTTCAGCGGCACCCGATGCTCGACCGTGTCGACCTGGACACCGTGCCGGGTGCGCAATCGTTCGAGGACCAGTTCGGCGTGCGCCTCACCCGTGCACCACAGCACGAGCTGGTGGGTCTCGGGATTCTGCTCGACGCGCAGCGCGGGATCCTCGGAGGCGAGGCGCGACAGGGCCTGGGACAGCTTGTCGTCGTCGGTGCGGGTGTGTGCCTCGATCGCGACGGGGAGCAGAGGAGTCGGGGTGGGCCACCGGTCGAGTGGGACCGGATGGTCGGGGTCGTACAGGACGTCGCCGGGTTGTGCCGTCGCGAGCTTCCCGACGGAGGCGATGTCTCCCGCCACGGCCTCGCCGACCGGGCGCTGTTGCTTGCCGAACGGGCTCGTCAGGGCAGGAATGCGTTCGCGGCTGTCGCGGTCGCCGTCGGCCAGCGCGACGATCGTGTCGGGTCGCAGCGTGCCGGAGTAGACGCGCACCAGGCTGATCCGCCCGACATAGGAGTCGCCGGCCACGCGCACGACCTGCGCGGCGAGCGGACCGTCCGGATCGCACGGCGGTGCCCCGCGACCGCGCTGCGTCGGTGCGGGGAATCCGGTGGTGATCAACTCGAGCAGTTCGACGGCGCCGATCCCTGTCTCGTCGGCGGGGACGGCCGGGTGCAGGGTGCACGCCAGGATCTCGCGGGTGAGTCCTTCCTGCAGGGAGGCCGTGTCGAGTTGCTCGCCGGCGATGAACCGTTCCATGAGCGTGTCGTCCTGGCCGGAGATGGCCTCCACGAGGCTCTCGCGCGCTTCGGTGGACACCGGGCACGGACCGGGTTCGCCGTAGCTGCGGCCCGTCAGCAGACCCATCGACCCGATCGGGCGGTCGCCGTCGTAGACGGGATAGAACATGGCCCGCAGGGTGTCCGGTCCCAATCCGAATGCGTCGTGGCATTCGGTGAGCATCTCGTCGTAACTGCGCCGTGCGATGTCGAGCTTGTTCACCACGATCGCCCGGGGGATGTTCTCCTCGTCGCACTCACGCCACAGCGCGCGCGTCGCCGCGGTGATGGGGTCGGTGGCGGAGACGACGAAGACCGCGGCGTCGGCGGCGTGGAGTCCGGCGCGGACCTCCGCGTCGAAATCGGGATGCCCCGGGGTGTCGACGATATTGATCTTCACGCCCTTCCATTCGACGGGCACCACGGCGAGCTGTACCGAACGGTGATGGCTCTGTTCGATCTCCTCGTAGTCGGACACCGTCGTACCGTCGGCGACCCTGCCTGCCCGGCCCACCGCGCCGGCGGCGACCGCCAGGGACTCGGCCAGGCTGGTCTTGCCGGCACCGCCGGAGCCCACGAGCGCGACGTTGCGGATCCGGTCGGGACTGTCTGCGGTGGGTGCCTGTCGGCTGCGTGCTGCGGTGCGATCGGCCATCGACCTGCTCCTCGACTGTGCCCGTCCGGGGGTACGGGGCAGGTCCACAGTCTAGTGAATGATCCGTCGGCACAGGGCGTGGTGTTCGTACACTCGTGGCATGACCGGTGACGCGGAATTCGATTCCGAAGGTGTACGCCGAGCGACACTCGCCCTCCGGACACCGGATATCGATCGATGGGCAGATCGATTCGAGTTGCTCTCCGACGTGAACCGGCTACGGCTGCTGCTGTGCCTGCATCACGCTCCGGGCATCTGCGTCACGGACCTTGCCATCGCGCTCGGTATGACCGGCACCGCCGTCTCCCACGCGCTGCGTCTGCTACGGAGCCGCGGATGGGTGACGGCGGAACGGGAAGGCCGCATGGTGCGCTACCGGCTGACCGACGCGACCGTGCACGAACTCCTGCATTCCATCGGCGCGACACACGAACACGCAGGTCACTCTCACTCGCAGGTGAAGTCGCCGGACTGACACCGAACCGGCGACACGACCCTCACCGGGGTGTCGTGGACGCCGGGGTGAAGCCCCACGGCAATTCGAGTCGGTGCCGGGCGAGCAACTCGGAGTCCGCCAGGATCGTGGAGATCGGACCGTCCGCAACCACCCGGCCCTCGTCGAGGATCACCGCCCGGGAACACAACTGGGCGGCGTACGGCAGGTCGTGGGTCACCACCAGCATCGTGGCGGTGAGCCGCAACAGCACCTCCGCGAGTTCCCGTCGCGAGACGGGGTCGAGGTCGTTGGACGGTTCGTCGAGGACGAGTACACCGGGAAGACACGACAGGGCCGTGGCCAGAGCCACGCGTCGGCGTTGTCCGGCCGACAGGTGCATGGTCGTGCGGTCGGCGTGTTCGGTCATCGCCACGGCGTCGAGCGCGGAACGCACCCGGTGGCCGAGTTCCGGTTCGGACACCCCGAAATTCGCGGGACCGAACGCGACATCCTGCGTCACGGTGGGCATGAACAGTTGGTCGTCCGGATCCTGGAAGACGAGCCCGACCCGGCTGCGGATCTCCCGCACGGTGCTCCGGTCGACGACGGTGCCGTCGATCCGCACACTGCCGGAAGAGGGGGAGAGCACCCCGTTCAAGTGCAGCATCAAGGTGGTCTTCCCGGAACCGTTCGGGCCCAGGACCGCCACGCGCTCACCGGCAGGCACGTGCAGGTCGATTCCGCGCAGCGCATGCCGGCCGTCGGGGTAGACGTACCGCACCGCGGAGAGTTCGACGCTCGCCGGACCGCTCATACCGTGCTCCACGCAGCGGCGCACACCGCGGCGGCGAGCACGGCAGGGGTCAGTCCCTGCATCCAGGCGGTCGCACCGGCCGCAGCGCCCGTGGTGGGCACGGAGCCGGTGAACCCTCGCGAGAGCATCGCCGAGTGGACCCGTTCACCTCGTTCGTAGGCTCGGACGAACAGCACCCCCACCCCGCGCGCGGTCGCTCCGATCCTCGACAGCATCCTCGGATCGTCACCCCGTGAGCGACGCGCGACATCCATGCGTCTCGCCTCGTCGGTGAGCAGCCCCACGTAGCGGAGCATGAGCAGGACCACCGTGGTGACCAGCGACGGCACGCGCAGTCTCGTGAGGCCACCGGGAAGATCCTGTACCGGCGTGGTGGCGGCCAGCACCAGGGAGGCCAGGACGCCGAGAGTGCCCTTGACCAGAATTCCCCACGCCGCGTACAGGCCGGGAACCGACAGCGACAGTCCGAGCACCTCCACCCGCGATCCGGACTCGGCGAACGGCAGGAGCACCGCGAGTGCGACGAAGGGCACCTCGATCGACAGCCGGGGCAGGAGCCACGACAACCGGATCTGTGCGGCAGCACAGACCGCGACGACGATCGAGAAGTAGAGCGCGAACGCCCAGAGCACCTCGCGAGGGGTGGCCACCACCGCGAACGTGAAGGCGATCGCCGCCACGATCTTCACCTCGGCGGGAAGCCTGCGGGCGGGAAGCCGTGCCGGGGCCGAGACCTGCTCGAGGACCGCGGTCACGGTCCGCCCTCCTCAGGTGCCGGGTCGCGGGCCGGCACCCGCCGGCGCCGCGCGAGCAAGCGGAACATCCCGATCGCGACCGCCAGGGTCACGAGGGCGCCGACCACACCGGCGATGCCGGTCGATCCGTCACGGTCGCCGACGCTGTAGTCGGCCAGCGGGCTCGTGGCGAACGCGTGGTCCTCCGCGACGGCAGCGGGACAGTCCCCGGCGATGACGTCCTCTCCCTCGCTCTGCACGACCTCGCATCCGCGGGTGGTCGCTGCTTCGAGTCCGTCCGGGTCCGGATCCGCGAGATAGGACATCAGTCCCGCGATCAGCAGGACTGCGACCCCCAGGACGACGAGGATTCTGGACGTTCTCATATCGTGCTCGGCTCGGTCTGCCGCAGCGGACGGAGGAGGAAGACGAGGTCGGGGCGTGCCCGGGCCACCGCCATCACCGTGGCCGCGGTGATCACGCCTTCGCCGATACCGATGAGGAGATGGACTCCGAGCATGAACGGGGCGATGGTGCCGAGCGAGCCGGCCGTGCCACCCAGTGCGTACTCGACGAGGAAGGCACTCGCCGCCACGACGGTCGCGCCTGCGGCCGCCACGAACGAAACGGCCCCGAGCGGAGCGAGACCCCGATAGCGCCGCAGCACGGGTCGCAGTGCCACTGCGATGCCGTAACCTGCCGCGACGCCCACGAGTGCCAGATTGGTGATGTTGGCGCCGAGCGCACTCAGACCGCCGTCCGCGAACAGAAGTGCCTGCACGACGAGCACGACCGTCAGGCAGATCACCGCTGTCGCCGGGCCGACCAGGATGGCGGCGAGCGCTCCGCCGAGGACATGGCCGCTGACACCGGGCAGGACCGGGAAGTTGATCATCTGGAGGGCGAAGACGAACGCGGCGACGAGACCGGCCAGGGGCGCGGTGCGATCGTCGAGTTCTCTCCGGGCGCGGGGCAGAGCCACAGCCAGTCCGGCCGCGGCGATCACGAACAGGACCACCGACGCGGGGATGTCGATGAGGCCGTCACTCATGTGCATTGCCGAAACGTCCACGGGGACCACCCTTCGACGTGGAGTGCTTGTCCGGCACACTACCTGATCATCTGAACAGTCACGCAGTATTCGAGAGGCCGGATCGCGGTGAATTCCGTTTCAAGATCATCGAATTCGGCCGCGACGCTCGACGCGCGCGAGCGCCGGGGACGCCCGCCCCGGCGCCTCGATCAGTACACGTCGCGTACGTACCGCTTCTCGCGCTTGAGTGCGGTGACGTACTCGGCGGCCCCATCCTCGCTCAGCCCGCCGTGCTCGGCGACGATCTCGTGCAACGCGCGGTCGACGTCCTTCGCCATTCGCGAGGCGTCGCCGCAGATGTAGAAGTGGCCGCCGTCCTCGAGCCAGGCGAACAGTTCCGCGCCGTTCTCCTTCATCCGGGTCTGGACGTAGATCTTCTCCGACTGGTCGCGGGAGAACGCCAGGTCGAGCCGGGTGAGCACGCCCGAGTCGACGAACTCGGCCAGTTCGTTCTCGTAGATGAAGTCGCAACTGCGCTTCTGGTCGCCGAAGAACAGCCAGTTCCTGCCCGTCGCCCCGCGGGCGCTGCGTTCCTGCAGGAACCCCCGGAACGGCGCGATGCCCGTGCCGGGGCCCACCATGATCATCGGTGCGGTGTCGTCGGCGGGGACGCGGAAGGCCTTGTTCTTCGACACGAAGATCCCGACCGTGCTCTCGCCCACGCGATCGGCGAGGAAGGTCGAGCACACACCTCGCCGCTCGCGACCGTCGGTGCCGTAGCGCACCGCCGCGACCGTCAGGTGCACGGAACCCTCGCACGCCTTCGGGCTCGACGAGATCGAGTAGGCGCGGTGCTGGAGCGGACGCAGCAGCGCGAGGAACTGCTCGGCCGACAGTTCGGGTGCGGGGTCGAGCAGCAGCACATCGAGAATGTCGCGGCCCCACAACCATTCGTCGAGCGCGGCCTTGTCTCCGTGTCGCAGCACGTAGGTGAGTTCCTCGTTGCCCGTGTGCTTCTCGATCTCCTCGAGCAGGTCGACAGACGGCGCAGTGATCTCGTAGTTGTAGGTGAGCAGGTGCCCGAGGGTCTCGTCGTGCTCCTCGGGTACCACCGCGCCGTCGAGACCCAGCCGGGTGAGGATCGCCTCGACGAGTTCGGAGTCGTTGACGGGCACGACGTTCAGCGCATCACCGGCCTCGTATTCGAGACCGGAATCCGCCAGCGCGAATTCGTAGTGGCGGATCTCCTTGGCCGAATGCTCGCCGGACAGCAGGACGTTCGATGTCAGGGTCGCGGGGTAGGGATTCTTGCGGGTCCACTGCGACTTCGCCCGGGCCGGTGCCGCCGGTGCGGGCGCGGCGGGAGTGCCGTCGCCCACGATCCCCTCGACCGCGGCGACGAGCGGCAGCGTTTCGGCGATCCACGCCGCGGCGAGCTCCTCGAACTCGACATCGCAGTCCACCCGCGGCACGATGCGCTGCGCACCGAGCTGCTCGAGGCGCATGTCGATGAGCTTGCCGGCTTGGCAGAAACCGTCGTAGCCGGTGTCGCCGAGGGCGAGCACCGCGAAGTGCATGCTCTCGAGGCGCGGGGCGCCCTCGGCCGACAGTGCTTCCCAGAACAACTCGGCGTTGTCGGGCATTTCACCCTCGCCGTAGGTGGACGTGACGATCAGGACCTGACCCAGGCCGGCGAACCGATCGGGGTCCATGTCGTCGAGGGCGCACACGACCGGCGCGAAGCCCTGGGCGCGGGCCGCGGCCGCGGCGTCCTCGGCGACGGATTCGGCATTGCCGGTCTGCGAGCCGTACAGCACGTGCAGAGCGGGTGCCGAACCGGTGGTCCCGGCATCGTCGGCGGGACCACCGGAGAACAGGCGGGTCTGCATCCCGGCGACGAAGCCGGAGAGCCACGACCGCTGATCCGCGGTGAACGGAGCATCGAGGGGAATGAACGGGCTGGTGGTGGTCACGCGGAGGCTCCCATCGTGGACGCGAGAACGCTCGGCACGGCGTTGCGCGCGAACAGTTCTTCGTAACCGGGCAGGCGACCTGCGGCGTCGAGATTCTTGCGGCTCTGCAAGAGGATCCAGCCGTAGGTACCGGGCGCATCGACCGAGCGGACGTTGCGCAGGGCCAGGGCCTGCTTGTAGTCGTTCAGGCGCTTGTCGGCGACCAGCGCCGCGAGCTGCTCGTCGGTGTGGTCGGCGATCGCCGCGAGGGCGTAGCGCTCGAGCTTCGCGACGAGGAAGAAGTCCTCGGTGAGCAGCAGATTGCGTGCGGCCTTCTGCACCGCCGGATCCGACACGTCGGTGGCGCCGGGGACCTTCTGCAGCGCCATCTCCTGCGCGGCGGTGAGCACCGTGTAGTTGTTGAGCAGCGCGTACATGGCCTCGGTGTCGGTCGCGTCCGGGGTGACACCACCGGCGACGGGAACACCCGAGCGGTAGTTCTCCTTGAACTTGCGCACCTGGTGCGCGACCAGCGCGGTGGCGACCTCGGCGGCGAGGTCCTTGCGCGACGCTGCGGCGAGGATCTCGCCGAGGTCCTGGTACTGCAGCAGCGCGCGCGGCATGCCGTACGCGAAGCGGTGCTGCTCGACCTGCCAGTTGTCGATCAGGAAGCGGGCCTTCACCGAACCGGTCGCCTCGACGTGCAGGTGCAGCAGCTGCAGTACCGCGGCGTTGTGGATCGCGGCCTGCGGGTCGTCGCCGGTGATCGACCCGAGGACGATCGAGTCGGCGCTGGCCTTGCGGGGGAGCAGGCCCTCGGGGTCGTACTGGTAGACGAACCCGCCCGACATGCCGTTGCCGAAGCCCTTGCCGAACTCGCCGATGTTGAGCACCGCACCGTTGGTCATGTACTCGCAGGCGAACTCGCCGACACCCTCGACGACGGCGGTGGCACCGGAGTTGCGCACCGCGAAGCGGTCGCCGGCCTCGCCCTCGACGAACAGGCGACCGCCGGTCGCACCGAAGAGTGCGAAGTTGCCGATGAGCACGTTGCCACCGCGATCGTCGCTGCCGCCGCCGGGGGAGCGCAGCACGATCTGCCCACCGCACTGGCCCTTGCCGACGCCGTCGTTGGCGGTACCGGTGTGCACGATGTGCATGCCGTCGTTGCAGAACGCCCCGAAGGACAGGCCCGCCGAACCGGAGGTGGTGATGGTGACGGTGCCGTCGCGCAACCAGCGGCGTCCACGCTCGTCGTCGAGCACGGCCGGCAGGGCGCCGAGATCCTCGTGGTTGAGCATGCGCTCGATGTCGATCGCCAGCTGCGCGCCGACGCTCTTGTTGTTGTTCGTCAGCTGCACGCCGTCGCCGAGCGAGACGGTGAGCTCCTTCGCATCGACGAGGGCCTCGCGCAGCCGGGCCACCCACGCGTCGTCGAGCGAGTAGTCCTTCTCCATGTAGACCGGGTTGTCGATGTGCACCTCGGGCAGCACCGCGAGCATCGCCCGCAGATCCAGCCGGCCCACGCTCGACGGGTGGTCGAGCAGGTGCAGCAGGTCGGCGCGGCCACGCGCGTCGCGCAGCGACCGCAGACCCAGGCGGGCGAGCAGCTCCCGGGTCTCGTGCGCGACGTTGAGCAGGTACTGGGCCATCGCCCGCGGATCACCGTTGAACACTTCGGGATTCGTGGTCAGACCGGCGGGGCACTTGACGTTGCAGTTCTTCGCCATGACGCAGCCGAGCATCATCAGCGCGGTGGTGCCGAACTCGAAGCTGTCGGCGCCGAGCAGCGCGGAGACGATGACGTCCGACGCGGTCTGGTGCGCACCCGAGCAGCGCAGCACGACCTTGTCGCGCAGACCGTTGGCCGTGAGGGCCTGGTGGACCTCGGCGACACCGATCTCCGCGGACCGGCCCGCGTACTTCAGCGAGGTCACCGAGGCGGCGCCCGTGCCGCCGGTGTTGCCGGCGACGTTGATGACGTCGGCGCCCGCCTTCGCGACACCCACGGCGATCGTGCCGATGCCCTCCGAGGAGACGAGCTTGACGATCACCCGCACCCGCGCCGCCTTGGCGTCGTGGATGAGCTGGGCGAGGTCCTCGATCGAGTAGGTGTCGTGGTGCGGCGGCGGCGAGACCAGCTCGACGCCCGGCGTGGCGCCACGTGCCGCGGCGATCTCCACGGTGACCTTCTTGGCGGGAAGCTGGCCGCCCTCGCCGGGCTTGGCGCCCTGCGCGATCTTGATCTCGATCTCCTCGAGCATCGGATCGGCGAGGTAACCGGCCCACACACCGAAGCGGCCGGACGCGAACTGCTTGATACGCGAGCCGCGGATGGTGCCGTAGCGGGAGATGTGCTCGCCGCCCTCACCGCAGTTCGACATGCCGCCCACCATGTTGGTGCCGTGGGCGACGGCCTCGTGGGCGTTGGAGTTGAGCGCGCCGTGGCTCATCGCACCCGACGCGAGCGCCGGGGTGATCTCGTGGGCGGGCTGCACCCGGTCGAGCCGCACGCTCAGCGGGGCCTGACGGACCTGCTCGAGATAGCGCGCGGCATCACCGATCGCGTGCACGGTCAGGGTGTCGCCGTAGCAGCGGTGCGAGACGATGGCGTCCCCGAAGCGGGCGACGAGCGAGGCCGCGAGCGCATCGGGACGACGGTGGTCGTCGGCGAGCGGACCGGTCAGACGCAGCACGAACTCGCTCTCACCGACCCGAGCTGCGGAGATCCCGCGCACGAGCATCGAGTTGTTGCCGAACCGCGCGAAGCGGCCCATCTCCTTGGTGAAGTCCTCGGCGGTGACGGCGTAGGTGACGTCGGCCGGCAGGGCGAGCACGTCGCGCAACGCCGCGGGACGCTGCGCGCGCTCGTCGGCCATCGTGCGGGCGAACGCGCGGTAGCCCGGGGTGATCTCGAAGGCATCGATCTCGGCGGGTGTCAGGGCGCGGAAGCCGCCGTAGCGGTACGACGCGTCGTCGAGACCGTGCGCGTCGGAGAGGCGGTGCAGCGGCAGCAGACGCAGCGCGTCGGTCAGATCCGGCTCGGCCTCCTTCTCGACGGGCAGCGTGAACGGCTCCTCGGTCATGTCCACGAAGCCGCGCACGGCGGTCGTGCCGAACGAGTGACCGGCGCCCTCGGCGCGCTCCTTGAACAGACCCAGCAGCGGGACGTCCTTCTCCGTCTCGACCGTGAGAGCGCGACGGTGCCAGTCGGCGACGGCCTGCGCGAGGGTGGTGAAACCGACACCGCCGACCGGGGACTTCACGTTCGGGAACCAGCGCGCGAGCACCTCGTCGCTCGTGTCGAGATAGCTCGGCTCGAAGAACTCACCGCCGATGTACGACTCGACGGTGCACAGGCCGACGCGTCCCATCGTCTTCATGAGCGACTTCTCGGCCGCCTTGCGGAACTTCAGGAAGGCCGCGTCGGCATCGTCGCCGAACTTCTCCTCGGCGCGCATCTGCACCGTGAGCGGATACACCGCAGCGGCACCGAAACCGAGGGTCGCAGCGATGTGGTGCGACGAGAACAGCTGTCCGGACTCGACGATGACGGACACGCGCAGACGCAGTCCCTCGTCGATCAGGCGCTGGTTGACGGCGGCGACGGTGAGTACCATCGGCAGTCCGGCGCGGTCGGTGGAGACGTGGCGGTCGGTGAGCACGGCGATGCCACCGGATTCGCGGGCGAAATCGGCAATGGCCTCGGCAGTACCGTCGATCGCGGCGGCGAGTGCGGCCGCGTTCGCCTTGGCGTCGTCGAAGACGGGGGAGTACAGCATCTCGAAACGCCGCACCGGGGTGTCGGACTGCTCGCGGATACGCAGCATGTCGAGGTGCGTGAGGATCGGGGTGGGCACCACGATCTGGGTCGCGGACGAGGCGGGAGCACCGCTACCGGGGCGAGCGCCGAGCGCGACGCGCAGGGTCATGCCGTCCGCCTCGCGGATCGAGTCCAGCGACGGGTTGGTGACCTGGGCGAAGCGCTGCGAGAAGTACTTGGCCACACCGCCTTCCTGATCCGACAGCGCATTGATGGCGTTGCCGTAGCCCATCGCGGAGATGCGCTCCTGACCCGACGCGAGCATCGGGTCGAGCATGAACCGGAAGGACTCCTGGTTGATGCTGTAGGACACGTAGCGCTGGTAACGCTCGAGATCGCCGTTGTAGCGCAGCGGGGAACCGGCCTTCTCGGCGGGAACCTCGGGCAGGGCATCGAGATTGCGGCGGGCATCGTCGACGAGCGACGCGTAATCCTTCCGGGCGGCAAGAAGTTCGAGCGCCTCGACGGTTCCGTAGGAGCGGCGCGTGCGGTGATCGAAGTACAGCATGCCGCCGGCCTCGATGCGGCCGCGGCGCAGCACGGTCTCGGGCGCGAAGTCGAACTGGCCGGCCTCGGAGGTGACGGCGAAATACTCCTCGGTCTCCACGGTGCGCAGCGGGCGCAGGCCGAGGCGGTCGAGGCGCGCGCCGACGACGGCGCCGTTGCCGAAGATCAGCGCGGCGGGACCGTCGTTCTTCTCCTCGTACAGCGAGAAGAACTCGAGCATCGCGCGGACCTGCGGCGACAGCTCGGTGTCGTTCTCCCAGGCCGGGGGCATCATCTGCACGACGGCGGTGACGAGGTCGAGGTCGTTGTGGGCGATGCGCGAGGCCAGGGTCTGATCGAAGCGGCAGCTGTCGGACTGTCCCGGCGGGCGGATGATGTCGCGGCCCATCGCGCGGGCGAGAGCGCCCTCGAACAACCGGTTCTTGCGATCGGTGTTGAGCTCGCCGTTGTGCGCCATGAGGCGGAACGGCTGCGCCATCGTCGGATGCGGATCGGTGTTCGTCGAGAACCGGGTGTGGAAGAACAGGGTGTGCACCGCGTGCCGCGGGTCGGTGAGATCGCGGAAGTACGGGATGACCTCGTGAGAGTTCAAGCGGTTCTTGAGAACCTGCGTGCGCGCACTGAGCGAGAGCGGGTACAGCCCGCCCAGTTCGGGCTCGGTGTAGGCGCGGGCCTCGACCTCGAGAAGCACGCCGTGCAACAGCCGGTCGAACTCGTCGACGGAGTCGCACGCATCGGGCCGGGTGAAGATCCACTGCCGGATCGGCAGCTGGTATTTCGGTGCGGCAGGACGCAACACGCTGTCGTCGACGGGAACGTCGCGCACCGCGAGCACGGTGACCCCGGCTCCGGCGAGCGCCGACGAAACGAGTTCCTCGGCATCGGCATGCGCCGCGGAATCGGTGGGGAGGAAGAAGTTCCCGGCACCGAAGTATCCCGCCTGCAAGGGTTTTCCGGTGATCTGGGAGAAGAAGGCGACCGACAGGTCCACGTTGATGCCGGCTCCGTCGCCGACACCCTCGGCGGACATGCCACCGCGGTGCGGCACGACGCACAGGGCCTCGTGGCCGCGGGTGAGCACGTCGTGGGTCTGCACGCCGTCCTTGCGGGTGATGAAACCGACACCACAACTGCTCTTGTCCAGCGTGCTGTCGTACAGGCCGGTGTCACTGGCGTGCGTCACGGACGTCCTCCTCGGTGCATCGAATTCGGCGTCGACCGGCAGTGACGATGCGAAGAAGGGGAACGCGTGGGAAGGCGCAGCTCCTGAAGTGCATAGACGTGTGCCGGAGACGATATAGGTGAATGCAGACGTCTTTGTCCGAATGCGCCGTGCGTTGCGACGGTGGAGCGCGCGAGCAGCAATCGCCAGTGTAGCGCACGTGTTAACTCCGATGACGGCGGGATACATCACAACCCGCCGGGAGTAAACGCTGTATTGCGGGAGGGGTCTTCGCTACGCTCGCGCCCAACGGCGTCGACAGGCCGGCCTACGAGCAGGGGAGAGCGATATGACCGACATTCTCGACCGTACGCAGATCTACATCGACGGACAGTGGGTGGACTCCGACGGCAGCGGCCGCATCGAGGTCGTGAACCCGACGACCGAAGAGGTCGTCGCCGTGGTCGCCGAGGGTGTCGCCTCCGATGTCGATCGGGCGGTCGCCGCAGCCAAGGCCGCCTTCCCGGCCTGGTCCGCGCTCAGTGGTGCGGCGCGCGCCGCCTACCTGGAGAAGGTCTCCTCGCTGGCGAACGAGCGCGCCGACGAGCTCACGCGGGTCGTCTCGCAGGACATGGGGATGCCCGCCCACTTCGCACGTGCCATCCAGGTCGGGATGCCGCTGAAGAACATCGCGAGCTATGCGTCGCTGGCCGGGACGTACGACTTCGACGACCAGGAGATCGGCAACGCCCTCGTCGTACGCGAACCCATCGGGGTCGTCGGGGCGATCACCCCGTGGAACTACCCGCTGCACCAGGTGGTGCTGAAGGTCTTCGCCGCGCTCGCCGCCGGGTGCACCGTGGTGCTCAAGCCCACCGAGGTCGCCCCGCTGGTGACCTACGCGCTCGTCGACATCGTCGACGAGGCCGGCCTGCCGCCGGGCGTGTTCAACCTCGTCAGCGGCTACGGGCCGGTCGTCGGCGAGGCCATCGCCGCGCACCCCGACGTCGACATGGTGTCGTTCACGGGCTCGACGCGCGCCGGCAAGCGTGTCTCGGTCGTCGCTGCGGAAACGGTGAAGAAGGTCGCGCTCGAACTCGGTGGCAAGTCGGCCAACATCATCCTCGACGACGCCGACCTCACCGCCGCCGTCACCGAGGGTGTCGGCAAGTGCTTCCTCAACTCCGGCCAGACCTGCACCGCGCTGACCCGCATGCTCGTCCCCGCCGACCGTCTGGCGGAGGCCACCGCCATCGCCGAGCAGGTCGCGCGGGCCTACACCGTCGGGCTGCCCGACGATCCGTCGTCGAAGCTCGGTCCGCTCGTCAGCGGAACGCAGCAGAAACGTGTGAAGGCGTACATCGACAAGGGTGTCGAGGAGGGTGCCGAACTGGTGCTCGACGGGCGCGAAACCGAGTTCACCACCGGTTACTTCGTGGGCCCGACCGTGTTCACGAACGTCGCGCCGGAGATGACGATCGCCCGCGAGGAGATCTTCGGGCCGGTGCTGTCGATCATCGGATACCAGGACGAGGACGACGCGGTGCGCATCGCCAACGACAGCGAGTACGGCCTGTCCGGCGGGGTGTGGTCGGCCGATCCGGCGCGAGCGGAGGCCGTGGCCCGCCGTATGCGCACCGGCCAGGTCTACATCAACGGTGGCGCCTTCAACACCGACGCACCCTTCGGTGGTTACAAGCAGTCGGGTATCGGACGCGAGGCCGGTGTCTTCGGGCTCGAGGAGTTCCTGGAGATCAAGACGATACTGCGCTGACGGAGGACGTATGCGGCACCGGTCGGGGTTTCCCGGCCGGTGCCGCATCGTTTCGGGGGTGGCGTTTCGGGAGCTTGCTCAGTAGTAGACCGCGCCGGGCACGCCACCGCCCACGGCGATCGCGTCGCCGGTGATGCCGATGCTGCGCGGGCTCGCGAGGAACGCGACGACATCGGCGACCTCGCTCGCGTCGATGAGGCGGTTCACGGAGTTCTTCGCGATCTGCTGTTCGAGTTCGGCTACCGGCGTGCCGGTCTCGGCCGACTCCTCGGCCAGCCGTGCCGCCAGCCGCTCGGTGCGGGTCCGGCCGGGGTGCACCACGGTGACGTTGATGCCGTGCGGGCCGAGTTCGTCGGCGAGGTTCTTCGTCACAGCGGCGACGCTGACGTTCCGGACCGTCTGGGCGATGGAGTTCGCGCTGCGTGCGCCGAGACCGCTGATGTTGATGATCCGGCCCCAGCCCTGCTCGATCAGGTAGGGGGCGACGGCCCGTGCGGTGCGCAGGCAGCCGAGGACCTTGATCTCGACCTCGTTGCGCACGACGTCGTCGGTGGTCGCGGCGAAGTCCGTCGGCTTGTTGGCGCTCCAGGGAGTGGCGGCGGAGTTGACGAGGATGTCGACCCCGCCGAGTTCGGCGACGGCCCGCGCGACCAGCGCGTCGACCGAGGCCTGGTCGCCGGTGTCGGTGGGCACGGGAACGATTCGTCGCCCGGTCTCCTCCGAGAGGGTCTTCGCTGCGATGTCGAGATCGGCCGCGGTACGGGCCGCGATCACCACGTCGGCGCCTTCGGTGGCCAGTGCCCGCGCGATGGCATAGCCGATGCCGCGGCTACCGCCGGTGACGATGGCCCTCTTCGCGGTGAGTCCGAGATCCATGCTGCTCCTGTCCGTTCTTCGGGGATGTCCCGACGGTATGCCGACTTGGGAGCGGGCGGCCACGTTTGCGACCGGGGTGATGCGAATCGGTGGACGGCCCCGGGTACGGCGACGGCCCCCGCACCGTGTGGTGCGGGGGCCGTCGGTTGTAGGTCTCAGGCCTTGCGGGTGCGGCCGAGGCGCAGCAGCGTCATCGCGAGCGTGCTGCCGTCGGTGCCGAGTTCGGCGAAGCGTCCCAGGACGGCCATTTCCTCGGCCTGTGCTTCGCGGCTCGCGTCGGTGCCCTTCGCGGATGCTCCGGCGCGCTGAACGAGCTCCGAACGCCGCTTGATCACCGCGAGCAGCTGAGCGTCGAGCTCCTTGATCTGCTCGAACAGCTCCCCGAGCTCTGCCTCGGCCGACGAAGCTTCGCCGACGGACGCGATGCCAGGCGAATCAAGCTGGACAGTCATGCAGACTCCTCCGGTCTCGTCTGAATCGTCACAGATTGTGTCGTGCTCACGCCTATAGGTGTTACCGACACGTAGGGAAAAATTCTCGCGAGACTCTCCCATACGCGTCCTGTCCCTTCAGAAACGGCCGTGACCTGGTTCAACACTCTGATGACCGAGGGGTATGTTAATTGTCACACCGACCGGTGCCAACTCGTGTGCCCGTCGGTGACATCGCGCCCGAAGGGTCCGCATCGGGTCCGCCGCTCGAGGTAGCGTTCCGGCCGACCGGCAGGGTCGAGGACGTCGGGGCTCCTCGGTACGCCGGGAGGGGAGACCGATGCGACGACCAGTTGTCCCGTGGGGTGGGCGCGGCACGGAGGCTGCGACTTCCGACACCGATGCGACGTCCGACACCGAACCGACGTCCGACACCGAACCGCCGAGCGAATGGCAGCACGGCACGCGCAATCTGCACGTGTACGCAGCGGCCGGCGCGGCGGTGCTCGTGGCGGTCTTCGCCGCGGCCCGCGGAGCGGGGGCGTGGAGCACCGGTTCGGTGGGTGCCGACCGCTTCTATTCGATCCTGGCGCTGCTGATGCTGCTGACGGCGGCCTTCGGCGCCACCTTCTGGTGGCCTGCCGGATCCGGGGGTCGGCGACCGCCGTCGTCGCCACCGAGCCGCACACCGCGGGTTCGGTACCTCGAGACGGCCGGTCGCGGCGGTACCGAGATCGGGGGCCGCCGTCCCGTCTTCGGTCTGCTGCTCGCGATGGTGCTGTGTGGGACGTTCCTCTCGCTCGGCGCCGCCGTGGAGATCGTGGTCGGGAACGAGGGGCTACCCCTCGTGGCGCTGGTGCTGGCGCTCGTCGCCGGGGTGTGCCTGGCCTTCCTCGTGGAGGTGGCACTCGGGCGCATCCGGGCCGGTTCGCTCGTTCTCGGACCGGACGGGATCAGGTTGCGCGGCTGGTTCGTGGAGTCCTACCTGCCGTGGGTCTCGGTGCGGGGTCTCCGTGCGGTCGACCGGGGGTTCCCGGAGATCTGGATCGAGGGGCACGGGTCGGCGGCGTGGGCGCGTCGACGCACGAGTCGGGTGTTCCTCTTGGAGCGCCTGCCGCCCGAACCCCGGATCGAGGTGGACTCACGGCATCTGGCTGTCGATCCCGTGCAGTTGTACCGCTTCCTCGAGTTCTATGTGGAGCATCCTCGCCACCGCCGTGAACTGGGCACACCGGCGGCTGCGGAACGTCTCGCGGAGGGTCCTCCGTTCACGGTCGACGACGAGTGAAAATGGCGTAGTCGGTATTGTAGAATGGCATTTCCGTTCCCGTTCCTGAAACGTGTGTTCGGGCCATCGCGATCGCGGCACTCGGTGCCGTAGCATCGAGTCAGACGCTTCGGGAGGACGCCTTCCCGAAGATCCGTGCGCTCGGCGGTGCCGGCGCGTGGACCCCAGGTGTTCGACCAGATTGGACGAGAAATGACCGCTCCGGAACGCATCGTCATCGTCGACGGCGCACGCACCCCCGTCGGCAGCTTCGGCGGCGCACTCAAGGACGTACCCGCGCACGAACTCGGCGCCACCGCCGTACGCGAGGCGCTGCAGCGCTCGGGTGTCGCAGGTGAGGACATCGACGAGGTCGTCATGGGCTGCATCGGTCAGGTCGGTGCCGACGCCTACAACGCCCGTCGTGTCACCCTCGCCGCCGGACTTCCCGTCTCCACCCCGGCCCTGACCGTCAACCGCCTGTGCGGCTCGGGTCTGCAGGCCGTGTGGTCCGCGGCGCAGGAGATCCGTTGGGGTGCCGCCGAGATCACCGTCGCCGGTGGCGACGAGAGCATGTCGCGCATGCCGTTCTACGACTTCGGTGCCCGCAGCGGTTACAAGCTCGGCAACCGCGAACTCGTCGACGGCACCGTCGGCATGCTCACCGACCCGTTCAGCGGACAGCACATGGGTGTCACGGCCGAGAACGTCGCCCGCGAGTACGGTGTCAGCCGCGAGCAGCAGGACGAGTTCGCTCTCGAATCGCAGCGCCGCGCCGCCACCGACGCCGCGAAGGCGGCCTTCGCCGAGGAGATCACCCCGGTCGAGATCGGTGGCCGCAAGCCCGTCACCGTCACCGAGGACGAGCACCCCAAGCCCGACACCACCCTCGAGGTGCTCGGCAAGCTGCGCTCGGCGTTCATCAAGGACGGCACCGTCACCGCCGGTAACGCCTCCGGCATCAACGACGGCGCTGCTGCGCTCGTCCTGGCCCGCGAGTCGGTCGCCCGCGAACGCGGCCTCGGTGCCTCCGTCGTACTCGAGTCGGTGGTCACCGCGGCGATGGAGCCCGAGCTGATGGGCTACGCCCCGACCCTCGCGCTGGCGAAGCTGTTCGAGCAGAACGGCCTGACGCCGGCCGACATCGACACCGTCGAGCTCAACGAGGCCTTCGCCTCGCAGGCCCTCGCGGTGGCGCGCGACGCCAAGCTCGACCCGGAGAAGACCAACCCCTACGGCGGTGCGATCGCCCTGGGCCACCCGGTCGGCGCGACCGGCGCGATCCTGACGCTGCGCGTCGCCAAGGACCTGATCCGCCGCGATCTCGAACTCGGCGTCGTCACCATGTGCATCGGTGGCGGACAGGCACTCGCCGCGCTGCTGCGCCGCGTGTCCTGATCCGGGCAGGTTTCGAAGGCCTGACAGTGGCGGGAGCGATACGTATCGCTCCCGCCACTGTCATGTCTGCAGCTCGGTCATGTCTGCAGCTCGGTGAGCGGGCGGAGTTGCCGGACGCGGCCGTCCCAGTGCACGCGGGTCGTCACGGCCGCGCCGTCGGCGAGTCGCCGGACCTCGTAGACGTCGAGCTCGGGCACCTCGGGCACACAGCCCCACAGTGCGTGCCCGGTCATGACGAAGTCGATGTCCTGCCGCACGAGCAGGCCCATGAGTTCACCGATCGTCGGGTCGTCGATCTTGGCGAACGCGTCGTCGAGCAGCACGAGCCGCAGTGCGGTGCCGGTGTCGGGGAGGCCGGAGAGATAACCGTCCGCCGCCGCGAACAGCGTCACGTACGACACGAACCGGGTCTCACCCTGGGATATCTTGGCGCGCGCGGAGATCCGTCTCTCCCGGCCCGGTTCGGGGTCGAGGATGGTGACCTCGACCTCGTGCCAGCGCCGGTAGTCCAGTGCCTGCGACAGGTGCTGCGCGTAGCCGGCGGACGGATCGGCGGCGTGAGCGGATTCCACCCGGCGCCGCAGCATCCCGACCAGGTCGGATGCATCTCCGGGTGACCGTTCGGGGGCGGTGAGCAGCTGCGTCAACCGCGCCGCGTCGGCGTCCTCGCCACCGGGACGCCACTCGATCCGCACGCCGATCCCGTGCGTTGTGCGGCTGTCGGCGAGACTGTCGTTCATCGCGGCGATCACCTGTCGTGCCCGCTCGATCCGGCGGCGCAGTTCGTCGGCCACACCGCCGAGCACGAATCCCGTGAACACATCGTGTTCGCGTTGCGACAGTGCGCGCCGGCCGTCCTCGACCTGCCGGGTCAGAGCGGCGCAGACACCCGCGGGCGTGGCGTCGTCGCCCGCTCCGGCGATCCGGACGCGATGGGCGCCGTGCGTCACCGTGTGCTCGATGTCGAACCGGGTCGTGATGTCGCGGTCGAACTGCTGCAGCGCGACCAGCATCGCGTTCTCGTCGACTCCCGTGCGCGGCGGCAACGCGGCCAGCAGGGTGCGGGTGACCGAGAGCACGTGATCCGGATCCTCGAGGTGGACCGGAGGCAGAAGCGTCCGGGCAGACGCGGTGGAGTCCTCTCCCGGATCCTCCTCGAGCGCGGCGCGCAGTTCGGGGAGCTGCAGGTGAGCGGCGAGCAGTTCGGCGGCCGCGGCGAGTTCGCGACGGTCGCGGTCGAGCCGTTCGCGTGCGGCAGCGCATCGCTGCAGCACCTCGGCGACGGCCCGGCCCAGATGGTCGCGGTGGGCGACCGTGCGCCGGAACTGTTCGTCGGCGCGTGCCCGTTCGGCTTCCGAGTCGCGCAGTTCCCGCGCCAGGTCGGCGGCGTCGACGTCGACAGCGGCGGTCTGGGCAGCGACCACCGCGGCCTTCGCGTGCCATTCGTAGCGGCACGATTCGGCGATCTCCTCCGCGTCGACCCGTTCGACAGTGGCCTGCGCATACCGCTCGGTGGCATCCGTGAACCTGGCGTGGGCGGCGAGGACGTCACCGAGATCGCGTGCCAGCTCGGTGCACAGCGTGTCGGCGGACGCACATCCGGCGACCAGCGCCTCCAGTTCTGGAACGTCGCAGGGCACGCCGAAGTGCTCGCACGCCGTGCGGTGGGCGTCGAGCTCGGCGGTCCAGCGAGCACGCAGCGTCGTCGCCCGCTCGCGCAGTTCCACCGCGGTGTTCGCCGCGGACCGCACATGCGCGTACGCGTGCCGACGTCGTTCGAGCGCGGCGCGCAGGGCGTGCGAGGTCGGCGCGGTCGACAGGTGCGCGTCGATCTCCGCCCGCCGGTGCGCCGCGTCGGGATAGTCGACGCGCAGCTGTTCCACCGCCAGGTCGATCCGGGTGAGTTCGGCGCGGATCTCGTCGAGACGCACCCGCCGTGCCGCGGTCGCGGCCTCCCTGGCAGGCCCGCCGATGCAGTGCGGGGTCTCGGCGGTGTGGCGCCCACGCAGAACGCCGTTGTGC
The DNA here is from genome assembly GCF_058211795.1 of Rhodococcus sp. S3. Classification (NCBI taxonomy): domain Bacteria; kingdom Bacillati; phylum Actinomycetota; class Actinomycetes; order Mycobacteriales; family Nocardiaceae; genus Rhodococcus; species Rhodococcus sp. S3. The sequence continues at coordinate 1,697,359 of NZ_CM177074.1, forward strand.
CAGCGGCCGTCCCGCGAGACCGAAGCCACCGCGGTGGCGTCCTCGAATCCGATCGTGTTGAGGACCGCCTCGATCGCCGGGCGCGGCACGTCGGCCTCGGGGTCCGGGCGCAGGACCGTCGACAGGGACTGCGCCGGTGGTTCGCCGCGCGGCGAGACGAGGACCTGGCCGCCCAGCGCACGCAAGCGACCCTCGCCGTCGACCGTGGCGGTGAGGAAACCCGCGGAGAGCAACGCAGCCTCGATCCCGGCACGGTCGTCGTCCCCGAGCGTGTCGACGAACTCGACCGCCCGCCACAGGGGGACACCGTCGGTGCGCACGTGCCAGGGTGCCTGTTCGGGTCCCTCACCGATCGCGTCGAGTGCCGCCTGTTCCCGGACGAGATCCTCGCGCATGGTCCGCGCCTCACGTTCCCGGCGCTCGCGCTCGGCCGGGGCGCCGGCGAGGTCGCTCAGAGCGGACCGAGCGGCAGCGGCGGGCAGCGAATCAAGCTCGGCGAGCGTCGAATCGAGATCGACGCCCTCGGAGTCCGTCTCGGTGGGGCCGGCGGGGGAGGAGTCGATCAGTGCGTCGAGTCGCGTGGACAGTCCGCGCATCAGGACGACCCGATCCCGCTCGAGTTCCGGCAGCAGAGCCGTCGTGCGGTCGGCGGTGATCCACTCGCGCCACCGGTGCTGCAGACCCGCAGCGGCCGCACCGACACCGGCATCCGTCTCGGCGGCATCGACGGCACGCTGCTCGGCATCGCGGGCCGCGCGGTCGGCCGCCGCCTCGGCTTCCCGGACAGCGTGCGCGGCAGCGTCGAGACGACGCGCCTCGAGCAGTCTCCGGCCCGCCTGATCTCGACGGCGACTGGTCGCCTCGGCGGCACGCAGGACCGCATCACGGACCTCGTCGACGTGTCCGGCGTCGAGGAGGACCGTCGCGACGACCGGCCGCACCACCTGCTCGGTGGTGTCGTCGATGCCGGTGCGCACGGATTCGAGCACAGCGGGTGGACGGTCGACGGAGAAGTGCAGCGTGGTCGGCACGGTGTCGTGCGGAAGACCCACCGACAGCAGGTCGCGGCCTGCCGTCGCAAGCCGTCGCGCGGCACGCGTGACCGAACAGGACAGTTCGTCGAGGGCGCGGGCCGCATGGTCGGCGTCGCGCCGTTCGTGCAGGCGGCTGCGATCGGCGGCAGCGGCCGCGTGCTCGGCGGCGCGGCGGAGCGCATCGACGGAGAGCCGGCGCTGCGCGAGATCGTCCGCGGACCGGAACACCTGGTGGGTCTCGAGTCCGCGGATCGCGCGGTCGAGTTCGGCGACCTGGTCGCGGCGCTCCTTCAGGCGGGTGTCCGCCGCGGCGGCCTGCGTGTCGAGGTCGGCCGCCTCGGCTTCCGCGGAGGTGAGTGCGCGTCGCGTCTCGACGACCCGCTGCGCGAGGTCGCGGGCGGTCTCGGCGTCGGCGCGCAGCAGATCCGCCGCGTACTTCCGGTACACCTCGTGGAAACGCAGAACATGTGCGTGCGCCGCTTCGAGACGGACCTGCTCCTGGCGGGTGTCACCGAGCAGGTCGAGACGGCCTCCCGCTTCGGCGAGCATGTTCTCGGTCAGCGGTGGAAGCGCGTCCGACAGGATCTGTGGGAGGCGGCCCTCGTCGATGCGGTGGCCGACATCGGGTGAGCGCAGGGTGTGCAGCAGTTGCAGCAGGCCGTCGTAGCGTTCGCTTCCGGCCTCCCCGTGCAGCCCGAACACCAGCCTCCGCACGGCCTCGCGATGCCGCTCCGGATCACGGGTGAGGTTGTCGGTACCGACGAGCTCGGCGAGTCGCTCCCGCGAGAGCGGGATACGGGCGTCGTCGACGAGGTGCAGGTCGGTGCCGACACGGAGGGGTGTCGTGAAGAAGTGCACGTCGCTGCGACGGGCGTCGGCGCGGTGCCGGATCTGTGCTCCGACGGTGAGATGTCCGCTGGGGCGCGCCAGTTCGAGCCACAGATATCCGACACGGTCGGTGGTGTCCGACGCCCCGGTGCGCATGAGTTCGTCCAGATCGACCTTCGCGGCGCCCGTCGCGTCCATGCGCCTGCGGTCGGCGTCGAGCAGGAAGGGCAGCAACATCTCGAGGGCGCGGGACTTCCCCGATCCGTTGGTGCCGCGCAGAATCATCCGCCCACCGGACAGGACGAACTCGACGTCCAGGTAGTGCCAGACGTTCACGATGCCGGCGCGGTGGAGACGCCAGCGATCCGGGAAACGGGGTGGAGGAATCTCGTCGAGGGCGGAGGGATCGGACGAGTGGGTCATCGACACGTGCTTTCGGCGGGGACGGGGCGGTAGCGGGCGGCGGGTGCGGTCAGTTCGAATCCGTTCTCGTGCGGGCGCGCCAGCCCGAGCCGGACGAGCAGTGCGACCACGTCCCGGCGCAGGAGTGCGAGATCGCGGACGTAGATGCTCTTCCAGGTGCGGGAACGTGCGGCGGCGAGGTCGGCGAGAACCGAGTCGAGCGTGTGGACGTCGACGTGCAGCGTGGTCGCCGCCGAGGCACCGAGCTGCTCGGTGAGTTCGGTCAGGAGCAGCAGGCAGGCGTGCTTCAGGGTGCCGGACCCCGGGAACGCCTCGTCGGTGAGCATGCCGGCCGGGTCGTACGCGAGCGCACCCTCGGTACGCACCTCGAGCACAAGACCGAAGTCGTCCTCCAGCATCCGGGCGAGCTCGTGCCGGTCGCGGGCGAGGATTGCCGCCGCCTCGTCGTCCAGTTCGTCACGCGCGACGAACGGATCCTCGACGAGCCTGCGGTACAGGCGGCGGGCGGCGGGTTCGTGCTCGTGACGTGCGAGTGCCGCTGCAGGACCGGGCATCTCGTGCAGGGGAGTGTCGAGCAGATGGGGGAGCAGGTCGCGGTGGACGTCGAGATGCGGCTCGTCGCCGCTCGCCTCGTCCCCGCGAGCGGACTCGGTGATCACGCCCCATTCCTCGAGGACGCGCAGGGCCGCGGCGAAGTTCCGCTCCTCGGACACCGGGTCGCCGAACACGATCCCGTTCTCGCGCGCGTCGGCGCGTACCTGCTCGAGAAGGTCGTCGACGGACACCCTCTCGCCGGTCCCGGGTTCGATCAGTGCCGCGCACACCAGCGCGAGACACGCATAGGTGATCGCGCCGAACTCGGAACCGTCGGCGTGGCGGAGAGCACGGTGCGGTGACGTGGGACCGAGCGGTGCCTTGATCAGGCGGGCGAAGGTCGGTTCGACGACGAGCCGGTATCCGAGGCGGTCGGCGAACATCGACTTCAGAGCCGGGGCGTGACACCGAACGAGGTCGAAGGTCTCCCGATCGGTCGCGGCGGTGACGATCGGCTGTTGCAGCAGCGCCCGTGCGGCGTCCCGCCGACCGGAGACGTCGCCGGACACCGCGCTCGCGTACGAGGTGCTCACGGCGCCACCGCACTGTGGTCGAGCGATGTCGTGACCGACATGTGCAGCGAGAAGCCGTGCACGGTGAGATCGCCGTCGGGGGAGTGCACCACGGTGTCGGCGCCGGGCTCCGCCGTCAGCGACAACCCGAGATCGCGATCGTCCACATGCATCGGACCGTCGGTGGTGCGGTGGCCCGCGAGCGCAGCGGCGAGGACGTCGAGCAGGATGTCGCGCGCCTCCGTCGACAGGTCCGCTCCGTGCAGGTCGCCCGCCGCACCCAGTTCGGCGACGGCGTCGGAACGGCGGCGCGACTCGCGCCGGGCGAGTTCGTCGGCCCGGACCCGGCCGGGCAGCGAATCGGGGAGTCGGCCGACGGCCCCGCGGGACGTGTGGTCGCCGCGTTCGCGCAACGACACGGGCACGACGACGGGATCGGCCCGCCACCACGACGTGCCCGCACCCACTCGCGGGTCGGTCTCGTCGGGGCCGAGCAGCAGGTGCCGGCTCGGGAAGGCACCGAAGGTCGCGGCGAACAACCGGTGGGCCTGTTCGTCGGACGATTCGGTGAACCACCGGGCCAGGCGCAGGAGATCTGCGCGGTGCGAGAAGCCCGACGTGCTCGTCGTGATCCGCCGAGTGCGCACGAGCAGCCGGTTCAGCGCCGCCGCCGCTGCCTCGCGCATGCGGCGCGGGCCGGCGTCCTCGGCGTACCACTGCGCCAGTTCGTCCCAGTCGATGCGACGGCGACCGGGCGACCGGCCGGGCACTGTGTTCGTAGGCACGGTGTTCGGCAGGCCGGACTCGCGCAACGCGGCGATCAGGGAGTCCAGACGCGACCTGATCCGGTCGAGCCTGCCGGCGATGAGAGGGGCGAGACGCTCGACGTCCGAACCGATGACGTCGACGTAGTCGAGGAGCAGGTTCTTGGTCTCGGCGTAGTCGTCGACCACCCCGGCGTGTTCGCGCTCGGATGAGTGTCCGAGACGGCCGGAGTGCTCGAGACGCCTCAGGATCTCGGCGAGGTGCGCGTAGAAATCGGCGACGCTGTCGGTGAACGACCGGTGGTGCGAGAACAGGGCGGTGACATGGGCGGCCAGTTCGTCCCGGTCGAGCACGCTCCCGTCGTCCACCAGCAGCTCCTCGATTCGGGCGAGCCCGTCCGCGACACACCGGAGCGACTCGCGTGCCACGCCGCGCACGTCGTCGGAGGTGGAGAGGAGCCTGCCGGTCTCGCGGTGCACCCGCAGCCCGGCGGGTGTCGGCCGGTACCGGGCGAGGCTCTCGGTCGAGGCGGTCTCGGGGGCGCTCCGCCGGTGGGAACCGCCGCCGGTGCCACCGCCGTCGGTTCCGCCGCTCGTGAGCGCGAGATTGCCCCACCGGACCAGGCTGCGGCACCGGGCGGCGACGACCGTGATGTCGAGCGCCACCCCGCGCCGGGCACACGAGACCGCGATATCGTCGGTGGACAGATCGGCGAGCAGGAGGTCGGTGAAGCAGTCCATCACCGCGAGGTACTCGTCCGCTTCGTCGGCGACGAGATGACGGAACAGGTCGCGACCGATGTGTTCGCCCATCCGACCTCTTCTCCCGAGTGCTGACGCCGTACGGACAGACAGGCTAGCCCGGTGAACGCCGAGCGGGGTGGGCGAGTTCACCGGGTGCGCACGGGCTGTGAAGAGACAGACCGGGAATCGGCAGGACACCGCGCGGATTCGTGCCGTGCCTCACTCGCGTTTATAGTTGCCCTGTGCAACACAATCGGCAGGCCCGGCGGCCGTCTGCGGACGGCGTTGCCCGCGTATACGAGGAGTTCGTGCTTCTCGTGCGCTTCCTGACGTCCGGAGCACGAACGCAGGACAGCGGACTCTCACTGGTCCAGCATTCGCTTCTCGGCTTCATCTCCCGAAATCCGGGCTGCCGCGCCACCGACATATCCGAGGTCTTCGGTGTCCACCGCTCGACCGTGTCGCGCCAACTGCGTCACGCCGTCGATGCGGGCTGGGTCGAGGCGGGGACGGGTCCGGCACGTGCCGGACATCCGCTCCGGCTCACCGACCACGGAGCGACAGTTCTCGAAGGTGCGGTCGTGCGTCGTCTCGACGACGTCCGCGCCGGCCTCGAGGGCTGGGACGAGAACGAACTCGAACGCTTCGTGGATCTCCTGCGCCGCTTCCGCGCAGGAATCGATTCCGACGACCGGACTCCCGACCAGAACGATGGAGATTGCAGTGCGTGAGTACTCGACCCCGGCCCCGTTCACCATTGGTGACGACGAATCGGTCGTCCACACGGTGTTCACCCATGCGGAGAAGACTCCGCACCGCGTGATGTACTCCCGGCCGCAGGGTGACGACTGGGTCGCGGTCACTGCGCAGCAGTTCGCCGACCAAGTGAAGGCCGTCGCAAAGGGCCTGATCGCCAACGGTGTGCAGCCCGGCGATCGTGTCGCGCTGCTCTCGGCCACCCGCTACGAGTGGTCGCTGTTCGACTACGCGATCTGGACGGCCGGCGCGGTGTCGGTACCGATCTACGACTCCTCGTCCACCGAGCAGATTCGCTGGATCCTCCAGGACTCCGGGGCCGTCCTCGCTGTCGTCGAAACCGCGCGGCACGAGAAGCTCTTCGTCGACATGCCCGACACCCTCCGTCGCATCCTGCAGATCGAGGACGGCGCGGTGAACACGCTTGCGGCCGATGGTGCCGAGGTCGACGACGCCGAGATCACCACGCGTCTGGCCGGAATCCGTTCCGGCGGCCTGGCTTCCCTCGTCTACACCTCGGGAACCACCGGGCGACCCAAGGGCTGCATGCTCACCCACCGCAACTTCCTCGCCGAGGTCCGGTCCATCCTCACCTCGGACATCGGTATCGTCGCCAAGCCCGGCAACCGCGGCCTGACCTTCCTGCCCCTCGCGCACGTGCTGGCGCGCGCGGTGTCGCTCGCGCTCTTCGAAGCAGGCACGGCGCAGGCCCACTGGGCGGACTTCTCGACCGTCTCCGCGCAGTTCGCCCGGTACTCGCCGAACATCATCCTCGGTGTGCCGCGCGTCTTCGAGAAGGTGCGTGACGCGGCAGCGGGCAAGGCGGCGGCCGGCGGACCGGTCAAGGCGGCGATCTTCGATTTCGCGGAGCGCACCGCCATCGCCTACAGCGAGTCGCTCGACCAGGGCGTCCCCACCCTGACGCTGAAGGCCAAGCGCGCCGTCGCCGACAAGCTGGTCTACTCCAAGCTGCGCGAGGCCATGGGCAACGAGTGCTGGTACGCGATCTCCGGCGGCGGTGCCCTGAGCCCCCGCCTCGGTCACTTCTTCCGCGGCGTCGGCGTACCGATCTACGAGGGCTACGGCCTCACCGAGACCACGGCCGCACACAGCGTGAACACGCCCGGCGCGCAGAAGATCGGCACAGTCGGACGTCCCATGGGCGGGAACTCGGCGCGCATCGCGGACGACGGCGAGATCGAGCTGCGCGGCATGGTCGTCTTCGACGGCTACTGGCGCAACGACGAGGCCACCGAGGGAGCCTTCCACGACGGCTGGTTCCGCACCGGCGACCTCGGCTCGCTCGACGAGGACGGCTACCTGTCCATCACCGGGCGCAAGAAGGACCTCATCATCACCGCCGGCGGCAAGAACGTCTCGCCCGGGCCGATCGAGGACCGCATGCGGTCGCACACCCTCGTCTCCCAGGCCGTCGTCGTCGGCGACGGACGCAGCTTCGTCACAGCCCTGGTGACCGTCGATTCGGACGTCTTCGAGAACTGGAAGACCGAGAACGGAAAGCCCGCCGGCGCGACGATCGCGGACCTGCGCCACGATCCCGCGCTACGCGACGCGGTGCAGACCATCGTCGACGACGCCAACACCCTTGTCTCGCACACCGAGGCGATCAAGAAGTTCGTCATCCTCGACCGCGATCTCACCGAGGAGTCCGGTGAGCTCACACCGACGCTGAAGATCAAGCGCAACGTCGTCACCGAGCGTTTCGCCCACGAGATCGACGCCCTGTACGCGAAGTAACCTCCTAGAGGCGCGTACTCGAGCCGCGGCCGCCGATCCGACATCCGGATCGGCGGTCGCAGCGTTCGTGTGGTGTCACTCCACCGGTGAGGTGTCTCCGGAGACCGCACGGGCCAGTCTCGCGAATCCGTCGTGGTCGACGAGATCCTCGACGAGCACGACCTTGCCGCGGGCATCGGCGAGCGGAACCCGCCAGTTCGGATACTCGTCGACGGTGCCCGGCTGGTTCTGGCTGCGACGCTCACCGGTCGCATCTGCCAACGAAACGCCGAGCAGCGCAGACGGACTCGCCGCGATCAGCCGGTGAAGCGCCTCGACCTGGCGATCGACGTCGGTCTCGCCCTCGTCGAGCAGACCCCGTTCGACCGCGAGCGCCAGAACCGAGTCGCGTTCGGCCGCCGCATCGGCGAGTTCGGCGTCGAGGTCGCCCTCGAGCAGACCGAGCTCCGACCGCAGCCGGATGTGGTCGCCCGCCAGATATCCCGCCGTGGGCGCGAGGTCGTGCGTGGTCACCGAGGTCAGGCACAGGGAACGGTAGGTCTCCGGCCCACGCGGAGCGTCCTCGTCGCGTTCGAACCACAGGATCGACGTCCCGGCGATGCCGCGCTCGGCAAGATACTCCTGCACCCACTCCTCGAAGACCCCGAGGTCCTCACCCACGACCACGGCGCCGGCGCGATGCGCCTCGAGCGTGAGGATGCCGACGAGTGCCTCGTGGTCGCTGCGGACGTACGCGCCGTCGGCCGGCGACATTCCCTCCGGCACCCACCAGGTGCGGAACAGTCCCAGGATGTGATCGGCCCGGACACCACCCGCGTGCCGCAATGCCGAGCGCACCACATCGCGGAAGGGGATGTATCCCAGCTCCGCGAGGCGATCCGGTCGCCACGGCGGTTGATTCCAGTTCTGGCCGTTGCGGTTGAAGTCGTCGGCGGGGGCGCCCACTGTGACGCCCGACGCCAGCGCGTCGCCCAGCGTCCAGGCGTCGGCGCCGTGCGGACCGACACCCACCGCGAGGTCGTGCACGATACCGATATCGGAACCTGCTGCGAGCGAAGCGGTTTGGGCGTTCGCGAGCTGCTCGTCGCACAACCACTGCAGCCACCGGTGGAAGTCGATGCGCGAGGCGAGCCGCTCGCGCAACCGGGTGACCTTCGGGTGGTCGGGGCTCGGAGCGCGCGACGCCCACCGGTCGGCGCGGTCGCCGAACTTCTCGTACAGCGCGCACCACAACGCGAAGTCGTCGAGCGCCTGCCCGCCCTCGGCGCAGAACGCCTCGTACCGTGCCCGCCGGGCGGGGCCGAGCGGCACCCGGTACACGCGCTCGAGGACGTCGAGCTTCGCGCGGAAGGTCGCATCCCGGTCGAGACGCCGCGCCTTCCGGTTCGCCTTGGCCGCGCGCTGCGCGAGCTCGTCGAGTTCCTTGCGGTGTTTCGCCGGGAGATAGGCGGTCTCCGGGATGTCCTCGATCCGCAGATACAGCGGGTCGACGAAACGCCGCGACGACGGCAGATAGGGCGACGGTTCGTGCGGGGGCACCGGCTCGGCCGCGTGCACGGGGTTGATCAGGACGAAGTTGCCGCCGTAACCGGCTGTGATCGCCGCCAGATCGGCCAGGTCGGCGAAATCGCCGATGCCCCAGGACCGGCGGCTGCGAACCGAATAGATCTGGGCGGCAAGGCCCCAACGCTTCTTCTCGAGCAGCCGGTCGGCGGTGGACAACCGACGCGGGGTCACGACCAGGACCGCGGTGGTCTCGATGTCGTTGGTGCGGGCGTGCACGACGTGCCAGCCGAGGGGCAGCCGCGGAACGGCGAAGGTCGCGCGGCCCACGAGCCGGCCGTCGACGGTCCGCGGGTCCACCCACACGTCGAGCTGCTCGACGTCGACCTCCTCGCCGTCCTCGGTGACGACCCACACCGCGACCGGGTCGCCGTGCGGTACGTGCACCGGAAACGTCCGGTCGTCACCCTCGACGACCACGAGTGCGGGCGGGAGCATGCTGCGCCACGGGCGGTCGTCGAAGTCGGCGAGCGACGCCACGACCTCGTCGTCCGTCCCGGCCGGGACGTCGAGCGCGGCGAGTACGCGCCGCAACGTCTCGTCGGAGACATCGTGGTCGCGTCCACCCCACCCTGTGTAGGTGGTGGTGATGCCGTGCTTTCCGGCCAGTTCGCGCAGCTTCGCCGAGGACGTCACGGTCCTGAATCATGCCAGCAAAACGACTCGGGGGCAGCGCGCGGAACATATGGTCGACAGGGTGACCGCTCTCGACATCGCGCACGGCGACATCACCACCATGGCGGTGGATGCGATCGTCAACGCCGCGAACTCCTCCCTGCTCGGAGGCGGCGGAGTGGACGGTGCGATCCACCGGGCGGGCGGCCCGGAGATCCTCGCGGCCTGCCGCGAACTCCGCGCGACCTCGCTACCCGACGGGCTCGAACCGGGCCGTGCGGTGGCGACTCCTGCGGGTCGCCTCCCGGCGCGGTGGGTGATCCATACCGTGGGCCCGGTGTGGTCGGCGCACGAGGACCGATCCGGGATCCTGCGTTCGGCGTACCGCAACAGTCTGCTCGTCGCGCAGGACCTCGGCGCCCGGACGGTGTCGTTCCCGCTCGTCTCGGCAGGTATCTACGGCTGGCCGCTCGACGACGCCGCCCTGCAGGCCGTCACCACGATCCGGGAGGCACAGACGGACGTGGAGACCGTCGTGCTCGTCGGTTTCGGCGACGCCGCCGTCGACGCGCTCCGTCGCGCCGTCTCCCAGACGTGAGCAGCCCGGTCGGGACCGGTTCAGGAGTAGTCGCCGAAACCGTCGAAGAGGGTCGGTTCGTCGGGGTTGTCGAACAGGGCGGGCTGCTCGGGCGCCGCCTCGCGGCCGGCGCTCGACTTCGACGCGCGTGATCCGGCCGAGTCGGTGCCCTCGCCCTGTTCGAGGAACTGCAGGGCCTCCGCGAGCGAGCGGCTCGTCGCCTCCCATTCGAGTGCCCGCGCCCGTGCCTCGCGTGCGCCGTCGGTGTTGAGCGCCGCCTCGCGGGTCTGCGACTCGCCGTCCCACCACACCTGCAGTTCGGTGCTGATGGTGAGGAACCGCCGCAACTGCTCGGGATTGCGATCGCCGATCGCCGCGACCGTGCTCGCGGCGACATCGGTCGCGCCGTCGAGATGGAAGTCGCGCACCGCGAGCAGGGCCACCGGCAGATCGTCCTCGGCGTCGGGCAACTGCGAGATGTCGCCCCAGGGCGGATCGGCCGCACCACCCGGCGCCCCGTCGAATCCCTGATCGCGCAGCAGCGAGCCACCGATGTGGGTGGCGAACGAGCCGTCGACGGTGTCGAGGAACTGCGTGATGGTCTCGAGCGACCCGAGCAGGTGCGCCGGAGCGAACGGTGAGGCCGGAACGTGGTCGACGATCGCGAGACGGTCGTCGACCAGGACGAACTTCAGGTGCGGCCACCGGCGGTTGAGGTCGACGCAGATCTCGGCGGCCCGCGTGCGTCCGGTGATGGAATGGACGATCGGCGCGAACAGGTCGACGGTGCCGCCACCGGGGCCGACACCGACGAACACCAGCACCCCGGCAATCCGCAGGACGAGATCGCCGTCCTCGTCCCAGGCGGGCAGATCGTCGATCCGCTCGTGCAGGGTGGATTCGATCAGCTCGCGCACGTGGTCGTCGCCGGTGGGGACGACCGCGAGCGGCATCTCCGGGGTCTGCGTGCGACCGGCCTGAGGCGTCTCGGGCACGAGGAACGAGGTGAGTTCGGCAACCGAGCGCTCCGTTCCGAACGTCTCGGCACGCAGGAAGAGTGGATGGGGAACGCCCCACACCGAGCGCAGGGCGCGCACGGCGATCACGGCGAGCTGATCGGCCCAGCTGCCCGGACGATCGATCCAGAACGCCGGGGATCCGCCGTCCTCCGGATCGTCCGGTCCGCGGGAGGGAGCCTGCAGCCCGAGATCGAGGAGCATCTGCTCGTCGACCGGGGTGAGGTGCCGGTCGGGGGCGAGGTGGGCGTTGGACGGGACCTCGCAGCGGACCAGCCGGTCTCCCCATGCGTAGAACTGCACGCACGGCCCGGCCGGGCCGCCGGCCTCGTCGGTGAAGGGTTCGAGGACCAGGCCGTCGCCGTCGCTCATGGCCGCGACATGGTCGGCCAGGCGCGTGCGGAACTCGCGCCAGGCCGCATCGACGTCCTGGTCGAACCGGGTCTGCGCGTCGGCCATGATCGGACCCCCTTCTCTGTGCGGTCGAGCCGAGAGAAAGACTAGTCGCCGGCACCGACAGGCCTTCCTCCGCTCGGTCGCACGAGCGACGGCTCGCCGGAGCGCACGGTTCTCGACCGCCGACGGCCCGCCGGAGTGTTCCGATCCCGGCGAGCGAAACCGTGTCGATCCGTCCGGAGGTGTTCGATCATCGACGCATGATCGACGCCATCATCCGTCTCGTCCGGACGCTGCCGGCCCGCATCCCCGCAGTACGGTCGGCGGATCCGTTCGTGGGGATCGCCGCCGTATCGGCCGGGACGGCCGAATGCACCGTAGATGCCGTGGCGGACTACGCGATCCGCGTGTCGATATGACCCTGCTGGGTGGGGCAGGGTCGAGGGCGGCGACGTCGGGAGAGCAGGTTCACCGCAGTTCACGCACGAAGCGGCCGATCTCGGCGATCGCGCGGCCGCTCTCCGGGACGACCCCCGCCGCGGCCTGGAAGACGTGCACCTGTCTCTCCCACACCTGGAGTTCGGCGGAGACCCCGGCGAGTTGCAGTCGCCGGGCCATCAGCTCGGCGTCGACGTAGGTCATCTCCTCGGATCCGGTCTGGATGAGTGCGGGAGGCATCTCCGACAGATCGAGATCGACGGGGGAGGCGACCGGTTCGGCACCTTCGCCACCGAGACGTTCGGCGCGTTCGACGAGGGTGGACAGCACAGCGACGGCGCGTCGCGGGAAGACTGCACACCGGTGCGAGTTGGGATGGTCGAGTTTGCCCCGCGGGTCGAGATCGGTCAGGGGTGACAGCGCGACGGTGCCGGCCGGGCGGCCGATGCCGAGTCGTACGGCTTCGTGGGCGACGGCGAAGGTGAGGAAGCCGCCCGCGGAGTCCCCGGCGATCACGACACGCTCGACCGGATAGCCGTGTGCCACGAGCCAACGCAATCCGTCGAGTCCGTCCTCGACCGCGCGCCGGATCGGATGGCGCGGCAGCATGCGGTAACCGACCGCCAGGACCGGCGCGCCGGTGGCGGCGGAGATGCGGGAGACCAGATGGCGGTGCGTGGTGAGGCCGCAGCACAGGAACGCGCCACCGTGCAGGTACAGGACGGCGGTACCGCGGATGCCGCCCCGGGCGGCGGTGCCGTCCATACCGCCCCGGGCGGCGGTGCCGTCCATACCGCCCCGGGCGGCGGTGCCGTCCATACCGGCCCGGGCGGCGGTGCCGTCCGTACAGCCCTGGGCCGGGGGTGCGGCACCCGGCGCCCACAGCAGTTCCGCCGGGCACGTCGGGAGATCGACCCGCCGGCGGTGCGTACCGGGCACCGGCACGAGCGGGAACGCGAGGTGATCGATCATCGACGCCGGCCAGGGGAGGGTCGGGGCGTACGACCACGCCTCGATGAACGGCCGCACGGTACGACGCACGGAGAAGGACAGGGCACGGGACTGAGTGCTCACCCCCGCGAACTCGCGCGTCGTGGCGCTGTGCGCGGGCAGAGGGAGCAACTCGGTGCGAGCGATACTCACGACCGGCACCTCCTCGGTCTGCCCGGAGTCGTGGTCGGACCCGGTCGGGGTGGCTGCACGGACTTCGGATTTACGAGGATACGCCCGTTCATCCAGGTCGCGAGGGTTCGCGGAGCAATCGTTGTGGTCCTGGTCTCAGGGTGATGATTCCGGGTGAAGGCGGGTTCTCGGCGATGTACCTTCTGTCAGGTACCGGCAGTGCAAAAAGTTTTCCGGACCTTCTACACATTCCGTACTTTTCGGGCCACACTGACTGTATGTTTCGACTGCGGCGCGCGGCCCGGCGTCGCTCCTGGGGGACGAACGAAGGCGAGATGTTGCGTAAACTCGACGTTGCAAGCATGAGTGCCGACGAGATCACCGCGGAGGACCTGCCCCGGATGGTGGCGGACGCCGCGGCATGCGAGCCCGACCGGATCGCCGTGGCGCACGGCGTGGACACCACCACCTACGCCCGCCTGCACGACGAGGTCGTCAAGCTCGATGCGGCCATGGGGATCCTGCTCGGACAGGCCTCGCTCGTGCCCATCGCACTCGCAACCGTCTTCCCGGCACTGGCCGACTCGGCGCGCGACGACCTGCGTGACGTGCTCGACGCACTCGTCATCGACCTCGTCGACTGCGTGGCCCCCGAACCTCTCTCCGCAGCCGGCTGACGAACCGCCCGGCATCCACCATCATGGGATGGGTAGGTCGACGAACGAAGTGATCGGTGCTCGCACGGCAGTACCGGTTCGGGTGGGAGGTCACGTGGAGGACGACACGCTCACCGTTGCCTGCAAGTACGGAGAGGTCCGCGGATATCGCGACGGCGACGTCTACGCCTGGAAGGGCATCCCGTACGCGGCCCCGACCGGTTCTCGGCGGTTCCGGTCGCCATTACCGCCGGAACCGTGGGACGGCGTCCTCGACGGCGCGCGGTTCGGGCCGATCGCTCCGCAGAGTCGACAGAGCCCGATCGGGATCGACCCCGAGATGACGTTGAGCGAGGACTGTCTCTCGCTCAACATCTGGGCGCCGCCGCCCGACGGCCGCCGCCCCGTCATGGTCTGGATCCACGGTGGCGCCTACATACTCGGATACTCCGGTCAGAAGATCTACGACGGCCGAATCCTGTGCGAGAGCGGCGATGTCGTGGTGGTCACGATCAACTACCGGCTCGGCGCGCTCGGTTTCCTCGACCTGTCGTCGTTCTCCACACCCGAGGTCACCTTCGAATCCAATGTCGGTCTCCGGGACCAGATCGCCGCCCTCGAATGGGTGCGCGACTGCATCGCCGACTTCGGTGGCGATCCGGACTGCGTGACGCTCTTCGGTGAATCGTCGGGTGCGGGGTCGATCACCACGCTCATGACGGTTCCGAAGGCCGAGGGTCTCTTCCATCGCGCGATCGCCCAGTCGCCGCCCGCCACCTCGGTGTACGGCAGCGAACGTGCCGCGACGGTCGCGCAGCGCTTCCTCGAGATCCTCGACCTACCGCCGTCCCGGGCCGCCGAACTGCTCACGATGTCGACCGACAGGCTGGTCGAGGCGTCGGAAGTGCTCGTCGCCGAGACCCCGACGAAGGTGCCGGGAACGCTCGCCATGGCCCCGGTCGTAGACCGCGACCTGGTGCCGAAGTATCCGGTCGCGGCCTTCCAGAAGGGGCTGTCGCACCGGATCCCGCTGATCATCGGCTCGAACAAGGACGAGCCGTCGATCTTCCGCTTCATGAAGTCGCCGTTGATGCCCGTGAACGACACGGCCGTGCAGGCGATGTTCGCGGCGCTGGCCGACGACCGGACGGATCTGCCTCCCGAGCGTCTCGCCGAGATCGTCGCGGCGTATCCCGACCTGCCCAAGGCCGCCGGGGCGATGGCACTCTCGCGCGATGCCGGTTTCCGCATGCCGGTGCTGTGGGTCGCCGAAGCACACAGCGCGCATTCGCCGACCTGGGTGTACCGCTTCGACCACGCCACCCCGATGCTCAAGGCCGCGCGGATCGGTGCCGGGCACGCAACCGAATTGCCGTACGTCTTCGGTCATTTCGGCACCCTCGGCCGGGATCCGACCTTCTGGCTCGGTGGTCGCAAGGCCGCCGGTGAGGTCTCCGGGCGTGTGCAGCGGCGCTGGCTCGCGTTCGCGCACCACGGTGTGCCGGCGGCACTGGACGGCTCGAAGCACTGGCCGCAGTACGAGGTGGAGGAACGCTCGACCCTGCTCATCGACTCCACCGACAGAGTCGAGTCGGATCCGGACGGCGAGATGCGCCGGGTCTGGGGCAGCCAGGTCATGGCCTTCACCTGAGCGCACCCGCAAGCACCTGGGGCACATCGACAAGCACCGACGACACGCGTTCGGATGGCACAAACAGTGCGTTGATCGGGTTGAACACGTGTGCAACGCTTGAAACGTGCGTTCAACCGCCGCCGGTGACGACCTCACCACCCGTGCCCGGATCCGCGACGCTGCCATCCGGTGCATCGCCGCGTACGGCGTCGGCGTGCCATTGCGTACCATCGCCGCCGAGTGCGGCGTCAGCGCCTCGCTGATCGTGCACCATTTCGGATCCCGCGCCGGATTGAAGGAACACTGCGACCGGTACGTGCTCGACGGGATCCGGCAGGCGAAGAGTGCCGTCCTCGACCCCCGGCTCGGGTCGGATGCTCTGCACGATCAGATGGAACACATCGAGACCTACGCGACCACGGTCGCATATCTCTTCCGCACCCTCCGAGCCGGCGGTGCCGCCGCCGCCGACTTCCTCGACCGACTCGTCGCCGACACCGAGGCCTATCTCGAGGAGGCGGTGGCCGCCGGAACCGTGCAGCCGAGCCGGTTCCCGTCCGAACGAGCACGCGCCCTCATCTCGTTCAGCGTCGGCGCCGTGCTCATGGACCTTCCCGGTCCCGACGAGTACCTCGATCTCGAGACGTTTCCTGCCAGGCTGCGTTCCTACACCGAACGCCTCATGCTGCCGATGCTCGAGCTCTACACCGAGCCGTTGCTGACGGACTCGACCCTTCTCGACGCCTATCTGGCAGTGCGCGAGGCACCCCCCGACTCCTGACGGAGGAAAGATGGACACCCAGATCATCGAAATCCGCGACGTCGTCAAGACATTCGGAACCACGAGAGCCCTCGACGGGTTCTCGATGACCGTCGAACGCGGTACCGTCGCCGGATTCCTCGGACCGAACGGCGCCGGCAAATCCACGGCGATCCGGGTGCTGCTCGGAATGCTGCGTGCCGATTCCGGCACCGCCCGTGTCCTCGGACTCGACCCGTGGACCGACGCCGTCGCGATCCACCGCCGGCTCGCGTACGTGCCCGGCGACACGAACCTGTGGCCCACCCTCACCGGGGGCGAGATCATCGACGTCCTCACCCGCATCCGCGGGGGAGAGGTCCGCACGCGCCGACGCGCCGAACTCCTCGAGCGGTTCGAACTCGACCCGACGAAGAAGGCCCGCACCTATTCGAAGGGCAACCGGCAGAAGGTCGCACTCGTCGCCGCACTCGCATCGGACGCCGAGCTCTACCTGCTCGACGAACCCACCTCGGGTCTCGACCCGCTCATGGAGGCGGTGTTCACGGACGAGGTGCGAGGGCTCCGTGACCTCGGCGCGACCGTGCTGCTGTCCAGCCACATCCTCGCCGAGGTCGAGAAGCTCTGCGACACGGTGACGATCATCCGTGCAGGACGCGATGTCGAGACCGGCACCCTCGCGCAACTGCGGCACCTGACGCGCTCGTCCGTGCGGGCCACCACGAGCGCCCCTGCCGAGCGTCTGGCCGGTCTCTCCGGGGTCCACGACCTCTACGCCGACGACGGCCGGCTCGCGTTCGACGTCGACAACACCGCCCTCGCACCGGTCCTGCAGGAACTCGCCGGACTCGGCGTCGAGAACCTCACCATCACGCCCCCGTCGCTCGAAGAGTTGTTCATGCGGCACTACGGCGACACCTTCGACACCGGTGACGGGAACGGTGCCGGTGCCGTGGAGGAGGTGTCCTCACGATGACCACGACGACACCGACAGCAGTACCGACCCCCAGCGGTACCTCCGCGACGTCCGCGGCACCGTTCACCGGGCTCGGCACCCTGCTGCGGCTCTACCTGCGGTTGGACCGCGTGCGCATCACTGTCTGGACCCTCGCGCTCGCCTTCACGGTGTGGTCGACCGCCCTCAGCCTGGCCGCGGTCTATCCCGACGAGGCCTCCCGGCAGGCCCGCGCGGCCCTGCTGGAGAATCCGGCAGCCGTGCTCATGACGGGACCGGCCTACGGGATCGACAACTACACGCTCGGGGCGATGACCGCGAACGAACTGAGCCTGACCGTCTTCGTCGCCACCGCGATCATGAGCATCCTGCTCGTCGTGCGGCACACCCGGGCGCAGGAGGAATCCGGCCGGCTCGAACTCCTGCGGGCCCTCCCCGTCGGGGCCTACGCTCCGCCGGCGGCCGCTCTGATGCTGGTCTCGGTCGCGAACCTCGTCGTGGGCACCGGCATCACCGTCGCGCTCATCGCCGGCGGGCTCGATGTCGTCGGCTCGGTCGCCTTCGGTGTGGCCTCCGCCGTCACCGGGGTGCTCTTCGGTGCGATCGCCGCGGTGACCGCCCAGTTCGGCGAGCATTCCCGCTCGGCCACGGGCACGGCGCTCGCCGTGCTCGCCGCGGCCTTCTTCGTCCGCGGCGCGGGCGACATCATCGAGGCCACCGGGTCGTGGCTGTCGTGGCTCTCGCCGATCGCCTGGGCCCAGCAGACCCGGCTCTACGTCGACGAGCGGTGGTGGCCGTTGCTGTTGTCCGTCGCCACGACGGTCGTGCTGCTCACCGTCGCCGTTGCACTGTCGCGGCGCCGCGACCTCGGAGCCGGTCTACGGGCACCGAAACCCGGACCCGCCGAAGCGGATTCCGCGTTGCTCGGTCCGGTCGGCCTGATCCGTCGCCTGCTGCGCGGAGCGTTCGTGGGCTGGTTGACGGGACTGGTGCTGTTCGGTGTCGCGATGGGCGCCCTGGCGAGCTCCGTCGAGGACCTCATCGACGAGATGCCGCAGGTGCTGGACATGGTCGGCGTGGACCCCGACGCCCTCACCGCCTCCTTCGCCGGGATGATGTTGATGTTCCTCGCCCTCGGCGCCACCGCCTTCGGTGTGTCCGCCGTGATGCGGATGCGCAGCGAGGAGGACGGCGGACGGTCCGGTCTGGTGATCGTCACCGGAACCGGGCGCAGCGCATGGCTGTTCGCGGCGCTCGCCGTGATCGTCGTCCAGCTGGTCGTGGCGCTGCTCGTCTCCGGTGCTGCGACCGGACTGGGGGTCGCACTCGCGGTGGGCGACTGGGGATGGGTGCCGCGGATGATCGCGGCGTCCCTGGTCTACGTCCCGGCGGCGATCCTCGTGGTCGCCGTGGCGTTCGCGCTGCTGGGCTGCGTGCCGCGCGCGACCGGGCTGGTGTGGGTGCTGGTGGTGTGGACGGTGTTCGTCGCGTGGCTCGGCGAGATGCTCGACCTCCCCGACGAACTCGTCGCACTGTCGCCGTTCTCGCATGTCCCGCTGGTGCCCGCAGAGGGGGTGACGGCGATGCCGCTGATCGTCCAGGCGGTCGCAGCGGTACTGCTCGTCGCAGCGGCGATCGTGGGTTTCCGCCGCCGCGACGTGCAGGTGTGACGGATCAGTTGCGGTATTCGGGATGTTCGGAGACGAACTTCTCGACGTACGAGCAGGACGTACCGATCTTCAGTCCCTGCTTCTTGGTCTCGTCGAGGGCGTGCTTCACCACGATCCCGGCGAGACCCTTACCGCGGAACTGCGGGTCGGTGACGGTGTGGTCGAAGTCCCGCAGGTCGCCGTGCTGCGTGTAGTCGGCGTAGGCCGCGAGGGCGTCGCCGAGATAGAGCGCGAAGCGGGCCTTGTCGGCGTCGTGCTCGATCCGGGGTTCGGTGCCGTCGATGTTCTGCGTCATGATTTCACCGTACTCGGAGCGTGCCCCGGAGGAGTGTCGACGACGATCGCGTCGTCGTCGGTCAACGCGACGTGTTCGACGCCGTGTTCGCGCAGATATTGCAGGGTCCGCTGTATCCCGTCGTCGCCCAGCAGCGAGTCGCCGGCGTGCGGCACGATCGCGTGCCCGACCCAGCCGAGTCCGTCCCACACCACCGGGACACCGCAGGTCGCGGCGACCTCGTCGGGGTCGTCGGAGAACTCGATGCCGCGCAGCGACGGTGTCGCGACGCAGGCCCCGGCGCTGTATCCCCCGTACACGAGGCGGTTGCTGTGCACCAGCTCGGTGAGCACGGCGTCGCCTCCGCTGCGCGCCAATTGCGCTCGCAGGACGAAGGTGTTGCCGCCGCGTACCCACACGGAGGTGAAGCCCGACAGACGCTGCCGCAGCGAGTCGGGATCGTCGAGGTGATCGCGCAGATCCACCTCCTCCGGCTCGAAGCCGAGCGACCGCAGCGGGCCCATCTCGCTCGTGACCGCCGCCGCGCGGGCCGAGGCCGGCCACGCGTCGGCAGCGTTCGCGATCACCGCGATCCGGCCCGGCACCCCCAGACGGACGAAGGCGTCCGGGTCGGTGCCGAACCGGTAGGAGGACAGGAACAGCCGCACGACGTCAGATCGTGAACGCGAGGTTGTCGACGATGCGGCGTCCGACCTCGGTGTCGTCGCCGAGGGAGATCTCGTCGATCCGGTCCTCGGCGCGCACGCGTCCACCGGCGAGCCGGACGAACAATCCGGAGTCCATCGCGATCGTCGACGTAGCCGGTTCGGACAGGGCCGCGACCTCGGTGGCCCGTCCGTGCACCTCGACGTGGACGGTGCGCGCGAGGGGACCGGAGAGCTCGATCGTGATGCGTGCTCCCTCGGGGGCCTTGCCGCGCTTGCCCACGATGAACGGAACCGCGCCGAAGACCTCCGCCGATCCGAGTTCGGCACGTGGGCCGCCCTCGCTGCCCGTCCTGCCGAGCGCGTCGCAGATGTCGAGTTCGTGGAGCCAGCAGTCGAACACGCGGATCCGCATGAAGCGCCCGTAGGGCGCCGGCCCGACGGGAGTGTTCGACTGCTTCCCGAAGTCCTCCTGGGTCATCGCGCCGAGTTGCTCCGTGCGCAGGGCGACGATCTCCCGGTAGCGCTCGAGCACGTCCGCGCCGGGGACGGGACGCAGCGACTCCACCCACAGCTCGTTGAAGGCCGCGATGTCGTTGCGCACGTGGTCGAACGAGCGCACGTCGCGTTCTACGCGCGGAGTCTCGATGCCCGCGAGCATCGACTCGGTGCCGATGAGATGCGCAGTGATGTCCTTGATGGTCCATCCCGGCAGGCAGGTGGCGGTGGTCCACTCGTCCTCGGTCAGTCCCGAGAGCAGGTCGTCGAGCACGGCGAACTGCTCGAGCAGCAGCGGCCGGATCGTGTCGATCGGGAACTCGGCAGCGGAGGTGTCGGAGGTGGTGTCGGGCTGCGATGTCACTGGTGCTCCTCGGCGGTGAGACGTTCGAGACCGGCGCGGATGAGTGCCGCAGTGGTCTCGGGGTCGTGGGGTCGACGGCGGACCAGACCGATACCCATCCGGACACGATCGCCGTCCCAGCGGGGAAGGACGTGCAGATGCGTGTGGAAGACGGTCTGGAACGCTGCCCGTCCGTCGTTCAGGACGAGATTGGTTCCGTCGGTGGCGAGTTCGGAACGGGCCATCGCCCGGGCGATCCGTTGTCCGGCGCGGAAGACGGCCGCACCCGACGCCGGATCGAGGTCCTCGAGGCGTGCGGCGTGCATGCGCGGGATCACGAGGGTGTGTCCGCGCGCGATCGGCCGGATGTCGAGGAAGGCCACGACCTCGTCGTCCTCGTACACCCGTGTCGCCGGACCGCTGCCGTCGGCTATGGCGCAGAACACACAGGAACTCACCGGGTCACCTTAACGCGGTGTGTCGGTCCCGATCCTCAGCGCGTCGACGAGGGCGGGAAGACCCACGGCGGCTGTGGTGCGCCAGGCGTGGTCCACCTGATCGCTCAGATCGGTCTCGCGCGGATCGATCTGCACCACCGGCACGCCGTGACTGCGCGCGAGCGACGGCAGGCCGGCCGCCGGGTAGACGACACCCGAGGTGCCGACGACCAGCAGCAGATCCGCCTCGCGCAGGGATTCGGTCGCGGTCTCCCACGGTTCCTGCGGCAACATCTCGCCGAACCACACGACGCCCGGCCGCCCGTCGCCTCCGCATGCGGGGCACGACGGCGGAGCGAGACGGGCGACGGGATCCTCCGGCGGGTCGGGGAGGTCGACGGCACGCTTGCACCGGCTGCACCGCGGGGCGAACAGACTCCCGTGCAGATGGGTGACCTCGGTGCTTCCGGCCCGCTCGTGGAGGTCGTCGACGTTCTGCGTCACGATCTGCACGTGGGCCGCCCGTGCCCAGTCGGCGAGGGCCCGGTGTCCGGCATTGGGTTGCACCCGCCGGACGAGCGCGACCCGCCACTGGTACCAGGCCCAGACCGTCGCGGGATCGTCCGCCCACGCCTCCGGTGTGGCGAGCGCGGTGGCGTCGAAGTTCTCCCACAGTCCGGTCTGCGCGTCGCGGAAGGTGGGGACACCGCTCTCGGCGGACATCCCGGCGCCGGTGAGGACGGCGACGCGCCGGGCCGAGCGGGCGAGGTCGAGGACGGGTTCCGGCACGTTCATGAGGCCAGGTTAGGTGCTCGGGTCAGGAGGGACCCGGGGTCGGGTGCTCCCTGCCGCATCGCGGGCACGGCTCCTCCTCGGACGTGAGCATCGCCCCGCAGTCGGGGCAGAGGAGATGGAGCCAGCAGACCGGGTCGCCGCCGAGGTCCTCGGTGCTGTCGTTCGCGGGGTCCTTCCGAGGTTCGTGTGTCACGGACGCCCCTCTACGCCGACTGCCGGACGAGCGCAAAGGTCGGGTCCGGCGACCGGTCATCTGAATCGATTCCGACGTGTTCTGAATCGGTACACACCGTCGTTCGGTACACGCGGAACGAATCCGTTTGCACACCGCCTTCTTTCGCATCGGAGGCCGTTCCCCGGGCCGTTTCCGGGACCGATTCCGATCGTCCTACACGGTCTTGCTCACCGGAGGAAAATGGCATTTGTGAGGTGAGCTGCCTCACAAACTTGCGCCATCTTGCTGTTCGGACTCGATTCAGATGATCCGACCAGGTTGCGAGGTCACGGGAGGGCACGGTAGGTCTGCTTAAGCCTTTCAGTGCATGACAGGCCGTCACATGGCCTTCGATAACGCATCTTTCGCCGCCGATCGCGGCACGACGCGCACTTTCATCGACGCAGGAGTCAAGAATTGAGTACCGAAGGATCGAACACGGGGAGCGGAGCGCACCGCCGTCCGACCGTCGGCGTGGTTCGTGAGACGAACGACGGGGAACGGCGGGTCGCGCTCGTACCGAAGATCGTGCCCTCCTTGATCGGCAAGGGGCTCGACGTCGTCGTCGAGTCCGGTGCCGGCCAGGGCGCGCTCATTCCGGATGCGGCCTACAAGGAGGCCGGCGCAACCGTCGGCGACGCCTGGTCCGCCGACATCGTCGTCAAGGTCGCTCCGCCGAGCGACGCCGAGATCGCCCACCTGAAGTCCGGCCAGCGACTGATCGGCTTCCTCGCCCCGCGCAACGCCGACAACCAGATCGGTGCCCTGACGCAGGCCGGAGTCGAGGCGTACGCCGTCGAGGCCATTCCGCGTATCTCCCGCGCGCAGGTCATGGATGCCCTGTCGTCGCAGGCGAACGTCGCCGGATACAAGGCCGTGCTGGTCGCGGCGAGCGAATCCACCCGCTTCTTCCCGATGCTCACCACCGCCGCCGGCACCGTGAAGCCGGCGACCGTGCTGGTGCTCGGTGTGGGCGTCGCGGGTCTGCAGGCGCTGGCCACGGCGAAGCGTCTCGGTGGCCGCACCACCGGTTACGACGTGCGTCCCGAGGTCGCCGACCAGGTCCGGTCGGTCGGTGCCCAGTGGCTCGACCTCGGCATCGACGCCGCGGGTGAGGGCGGCTACGCACGCGAGCTCACCGAGGCCGAGCGGGCCCAGCAGCAGCAGGCGCTCGAAGACGCCATCAAGGGCTTCGACGTCGTCATCACCACCGCGCTCGTGCCGGGCCGCCCGGCGCCGCGCCTGGTGACCGCCGCCGCCGTCGAGGGGATGAAGCCGGGTTCGGTGATCGTCGACCTCGCCGGCGAGACCGGTGGCAACTGCGAACTCACCGAGCCCGGGCAGACCGTCGTCAAGCACGACGTCACCATCTGCTCGCCGCTCAACCTGCCCGCGACGATGCCGGAGCATGCCTCCGAGCTCTACTCGAAGAACGTGTACGCGCTGATCGAGCTCCTGCTCGACGAGTCCGGTGCCCTGGCCCCGGACTTCTCGGACGAGATCCTCGAAGCCGCCTGCGTGACGCGTTCGAAGGAGAACTCCTAGATGTACAACGAACTACTCGCGAACATCGCGATTCTGGTCCTGGCCGGATTCGTCGGTTTCGCCGTCATCTCCAAGGTGCCGAACACGCTGCACACGCCGCTGATGTCGGGCACCAACGCGATCCACGGCATCGTCGTGCTCGGCGCTCTCGTCGTGCTCGGTCATCTCCCCGGTGATGCCCACTGGGGCATCAAGATCATCCTGTTCGTCGCTCTGGTCTTCGGCACCCTGAACGTCGTCGGTGGCTTCGTCGTCACCGACCGCATGCTCGGGATGTTCAAGCAGCGCAAGGACTCCCCGGCTGCACAGAAGAAGGGGGCTGACGCCTGATGGGCTACCTCGTCTCGGTCCTGTACATCATCGCGTTCGCGATGTTCATCTACGGTCTGTCGGGTCTGACGGGCCCGAAGACCGCAGTCCGCGGCAACTACATCGCCGCCGTCGGTATGGTCATCGCGGTCGTCGCGGTGCTCATCGACATCCGTGAGACGGAGAACTGGGGTCTGATCATCGGCGGCCTGGCCGTCGGCATCATCCTCGGCGTCCCGCCGGCACTGAAGACCAAGATGACGGCCATGCCGCAGCTGGTCGCACTGTTCAACGGCGTCGGTGGTGGCACCGTCGCACTCATCGCGTGGGCCGAATATCTCGAGTCCATCAGCTTCACGACGCTGGACGACGACCCGACCGTGGTCATGATCGTCGGTTCGCTGTTCGCCGCGATCATCGGCTCGATCTCGTTCTGGGGTTCGCTCGTCGCCTTCGCGAAGCTGCAGGAACTGCTGAACAAGAACCTCGAGAAGAAGCTCGTCGCGTCGGCGAAGCTGTTCCAGCTGGCCAACATCGTGCTCGTCCTCGCGTCGATCGCCATCGCCGTCTACATCGGCATCAGCGCCGACGGTGAGCCGCTGGCCTCGTGGTGGATCCTGGCGCTGCTCGTCGCCGCCGGCCTGATGGGTCTGTTCGTCGTGCTGCCGATCGGTGGCGCCGACATGCCCGTCGTCATCTCGTTGCTCAACGCCCTGACGGGTCTGTCGGCCGCGGCCGCCGGTCTTGCGCTGAACAACCAGGCCATGATCGTCGCGGGCATGATCGTCGGTGCTTCGGGCACCATCCTGACCAACCTCATGGCCAAGGCCATGAACCGGTCGATCCCCGCGATCGTCTTCGGCGCCTTCGGTGGCGGCGAGGCGGCCGGCGGTGTGGCGTCGGCGTCGGGTGGCACGGTCAAGGCCACCTCGGCCTCGGACGCCGCCATCCAGATGGCGTACGCCAACCAGGTCATCGTCGTCCCCGGTTACGGTCTGGCCGTCGCCCAGGCGCAGCACGCCGTCAAGGAGATGGCCGCGCTGCTCGAGGACCGCGGTGTCGAGGTCAAGTACGCGATCCACCCGGTCGCCGGTCGTATGCCCGGCCACATGAACGTCCTGCTCGCCGAGGCCGACGTCGAGTACGACGCGATGAAGGAGATGGACGACATCAACGGCGAGTTCAACCGCACCGATGTCACCATCGTCATCGGCGCGAACGACGTCACCAACCCGGCTGCCCGCCTGGACTCGTCGAGCCCGATCTACGGCATGCCGATCCTCAACGTCGACCAGTCGAAGTCGGTCATCGTGCTCAAGCGCTCGATGAGCTCCGGTTACGCCGGTATCGACAACCCGCTGTTCACCGCCGACAACACGTCGATGCTGTTCGGTGACGCGAAGAAGATGGTCTCGGAGGTCACCGAGGAACTGAAGGCCCTGTAGGCCTTCCGGACCTGTCGCTGCTCCGTCACGGCGCCCACGCGGATCACCGCGTGGGCGCCGTCGGCGTCGGGGCGGCCGCGCTCACCTACTTGTCGGCGAGGAGCATGGGCACGGGATCGCCCAGGAACGCACCGATCGTCGCGAGTGCCCGTCCTGCCTGCTCCCCATCGACGAGCCGATGGTCGAACGACAGCGACAGCGTGACCACCTTCCGGATCGCGAGAGCACCGTCCACGACCCACGGGCGGTCGGAGATCGCGCCGACGGCGAGGATCGTCGACTCGCCGGGATTGAGGATCGGTGTTCCCCCGTCCACGCCGAACACTCCGACGTTCGTCACCGAGACCGTCGAACCCGTCAGCTCGGACGGCGTGGAGCGGCCCGTCCGCGCACGGTCGGCGACCTCGGCGATCGACCGGGCCAGGTGCGGCAACGACAGGCGCTGGGCCTCCCGGACCACGGGAACCTTCAGGCCGTCCGAGGTCGCGGTGGCGATCCCGAGATGCACGTCGTGGTGGAGCACGATCTCACCCGTGTCGTCGTCCCAGTGCGCGTTGAGCGACGGTTCGTCGGCGATCGCGTGCACCAGCGCGCGGGAGACGATGCTCAGCGCCGTCGGACGGACACCCTCGAAGGCCGGCGACGCGCGCAGGGTCGACACCAGATCGACGGTGGCGGTCGCGTCGCACGTGAGGAAGACACTGGCGTGCGGGGCGGTGAAGGCGCTGTGGGAGACGGCCTCGGCGGTCCGCTTGCGCACCCCTCCGACGGGTATACGCGTGATCCGCTCGGGGGACGGCTCAGGGGAGGGCGGGTGTGGTCGTCCGGCGGTGGGTTCTTCGCCGTGCCCGGCGGTGGGTTCTTCGCTGTGCCCGGCGGTCCGCCGCACGTCGTCGCGCGTGATCACACCGCCGCGTCCGGTGCCCGTCACCGTGTCCAGATCGACCTCGAGGAGGGCCGCGAGTTTGCGTGCGCCGGGCTTCGCGTCGGGTCGGGCGGGTGGGGTGTCGCGGTCCCGCCCGGCGTCCGGTGAGGCGCGGCGGGTGGCGCGCCTGCTCTGCGGGGCGTCGCCGGGTCCGTAGCCGACGAGCACCGACGGTCGGGACGGGCCGCTGCTGTCACCGGCCGGTTCGGCGGGCCCGTCCTCGGTGGCGATCCGCAGCAGGGGTGCCCCGACCGGCACCGTCTGCCCCGGTTCGACCAGCAGTTCCTCGACCGTGCCGGCATAGGGCGACGGCAGTTCCACCGTGGCCTTGGCAGTTTCGACCTCACCGATGACCTGGTTGAGTTCGACACGATCGCCGACCGCGACGACCCAGTGCACCCAGTCCGCTTCGGTGAGTCCCTCACCGAGATCGGGAAGACGGAATTCCTGTACTGCGCGTGTGGGATTGGTCATCGGTGCGCCTCACGCTGCGAGTGCGCGGTCGACCGCGTCGAGAATGCGATCCGGGTCGGGGCGGTGGTGGGATTCGAGTTTGGCCGGGGGGTAGGGGATGTCGAATCCGCCGACCCGCAGGACCGGTGCCTCGAGCTGATAGAAGCACCGCTCGGTCGTGCGGGCGGCGATCTCCGCGCCGATGCCGCAGAAGACCGGCGCCTCCTGCACGACGACGAGCCGGCCGGTCCGTCGCACCGACGCCTCGATCGTGTCGAAGTCGATGGGGGACAGCGACCTCAGATCGACGACCTCGAGCGAATGTCCTTCCGCCTCGGCGATCTCGGCTGCGCGCAGCGCGGTGCCGACCAGCGCACCGAAGGTCACGACCGTCGCGTCGGAACCGGAGCGGACGACCCGCGCGGACGTGAGCGGGAGGTCGGGTGCGGTGTCCGTGTCGACCTCACCGCGTTCCCAGTAGCGGTGCTTCGGCTCGAGGAAGATCACCGGGTCGTCGAGCGCGACGGCCTGCTGGATCATCCAGTACGCATCGGATGGAGTGCTCGGGCTCACGACCCGCAGACCCGCGGTGTGGGTGAAGTACACCTCCGGTGATTCCGAATGGTGTTCGACCGCACCGATGCCGCCACCGTAGGGGATCCGGACGGTCAACGGGGCCACCACGGCACCGGCGGTGCGGTAGTGGATCTTCGCGACCTGCGAGACGATCTGGTCGAAGGCCGGATAGACGAAACCGTCGAACTGGATCTCGCACACGGGCCGATAGCCGCGCAGCGCCATCCCGAAGGCCGTTCCCACGATCCCGGATTCGGCGAGCGGAGTGTCGATCACGCGACCCTCACCGAAATCCTTCTGCAAGGTGTCGGTGATGCGGAAGACACCACCGAGGGTGCCGACGTCCTCGCCCATGATGACGACCTTGGGGTCGTGTTCGAGTGCACGGCGGAGTCCGGCGTTGAGGGCGCCGCCGAGGGTCATCGTCGTGGTGGTCATCGTCGCGCCTCCTCCGTGGGTCCGAAACTCGCCAGATACTCGGCGTAGTCAGCACGTTCCTGTTCGACGAGCGGATGCTCGGTGGCGTAGACGTGGTCGAACAGGGCGTCGGGTTCGGGGTCGGGCATCCCGAGCGTGCCGCGTCGTAGCCGCATCGCGGCATCGTCGGCGGCCGACCGGACCTCGTCGAAGAAGTCCTCGTCCGCGTGCCCCTCGCGTTCGAGCAGTCGTCGCAGCCGATCGATGGGGTCGCGTGCCTTCCACTCCTCGATATCGGCGGGTGTGCGGTAGCGGGTGGGGTCGTCGGAGGTCGTGTGCGGGCCCATGCGGTAGGTGAGTGCCTCGATGAAGAACGGTCCGGCACCCTCGCGGGCATGCCGGACGGCGCGCCGGGTCACCGCCAGGACTGCGAGGACGTCGTTGCCGTCGACCTGCACGGCCGGCATCCCGAATCCGGCGGCGCGCCGGGCCAGAGGGACCGGGCTCTGCACATGGGTGGGCACGCTGATCGCCCAGTGGTTGTTCTGGCAGATGAACACCACGCCGACACCCCAGCTGACGGAGAAGACCATGGCCTCCGAGAGGTCGCCCTGGCTCGTGGCGCCGTCGCCGAAGTACACGACGGTGGCGATCTCGGCACCGTCGAGCTTCGCGCCCATCGCGTAACCGGTGGCGTGCAGGCCCTGGGCGCCGACGACGATCGCCGGGTTGGTGGTGCCGACCGTCTGCGGATCCCATCCGGACAGGCCGCACCCACGCCACAGGCGGGTCATGTCGGCGGGGTCGACGCCGCGGCACAATGCGACGGCGTGCTCGCGGTAGCTGGTGAAGACGTAGTCGTCGGGCGCGAGTGCCCGGGCGGAGCCGACCTGCGCGGCCTCCTGGCCCTGGAGCGGCGCCCAGAGGCCGAGCTCGCCCTGCCGTTGAAGGGCCGTGGCCTCCGCGTCGACGCGTCGCGCGACGACCATGTCGCGGTAGAGCCCGCGCAGTTCGTCGGGGCCGACGTCGGCGACGAGTGGGCCGTACTCGGTGTCGAGGACGCGTCGCCCGTCGGGCTGGATCAACTGGACCGGATAGGCGGTCGGTACAACCATCTGATCACCTCGTCGGTGCGGATCCGGCGTGCCCTCGTGAGGCCCGGCCGGATGATGTGTGCCGTACATCACATCATCCGGGCAAATCGCGCGTGCGCAATCGATCCGCCCCCGACCGTGCAGAAAGCACGGTTTCAGGGTGCGTACAGCTGGCAGACTGCGAAGAATGACCAGTCTGGATGCCACCGATGCGCGTCTGCTGCTCGAACTCGCGCGCACACCACGGGCCACGGGAGTGGAACTCGCGCAGCGTCTCGGGTTGTCCCGCAACACCGTCCAGGCGCGTCTCGCCCGATGGGAGGCCGAGGGCGTGCTCGCCTCGTTCGACCGGCGGGTGGATCCCGTCAGCCTGGGTTATCCGCTCGCCGCCTACGTGGCCACCCGGGTCGATCAGCACCGTCTCGACGAGGTCGTCGACGAACTCGCACAGATCCCCGAGGTCACCGAGGTCTACGGGCTGACCGGGCAGATCGACCTGTCGGTGAAGGTGGTCGCCCGTGACGCCGACGACCTCTATCGGCTCGCGGGCCGGATCCTGAAGATTCGCGGCGTCGAGCGCACGGACATGTCGCTGGTCATGCAGGACCTCGTCCCGCAGCGGACGGCTCCGCTGCTGGCCCGGGCGGCCGGGCGCAGCGGAGACGACGCGACGTAGGGCGTCAGCGGCCCGCGTTCGGCGTGGCCAGCTGGGCGGCGGCCTTGCGGATCTGATCGGGGATCGGGACGGGGCGGCGCGTCTGCGGATCGACGTAGACGTGGACGAACCGGCCGGTCGCCGCCGGGATCAGGGTGTCGTCGGCCTCCCGGAAGATTGCGAGCGAATAGGTGATCGACTGTGTGCCCAGACGTTCGACCGCCAGTCCGACCTGCAGGCGGTCGGGGAAGGACAATTCGGCGAGATAGCGGCAGGAGGTCTCGGCCACGACCCCGATCGCGTCGAGTTCGCGGATGTCGACACCGGTGGTGGAGATGAGCCACCCGTTGACCGCCGAGTCGAAGTACGAGTAGTACGTGACGTTGTTGACGTGGCCGTAATGGTCGTTGTCGGCCCAACGCGTCTGCATGGGCCACAACACCGGGAACTGCTCCGGCTCAGGCGGGGCGGCTGGGCTCGTCGGTTGGCGGTTGCTCACGTCTCGACGATAGTGCTCTCCGCACGTCAAATCAGACCAACCCCCACGCCAATCCCGAACCGAGACGCAAAACCCTCGAATCGGACGTGCACAGGGCGTGTCCGCTTGCCGGGGTCGTCCCGGCACGCACGGCGTGTCGCCCCAAAGCCGGAACGGCGTGTGCCGTTCGTGTCAGGATCGGATCATGTCCGATACTCCCGTTCTCCTCTCCACCGTCGAACTCGCCGAGATGATCGAGCAGGGCCGGTCGCCGGTGATACTCGACGTCCGCTGGGCGCTCGGTGACAGACACGGGCGGGACCGATTCCTCGAAGGACACATCAGCGGCGCGGTCTACGTCGACCTGGACGAGGATCTCGCCGATCCGCCCGCGCCCGAGCTCGGCCGTCATCCGCTGCCCGACATCGACCGTTTCCAGGCCATCGCACGCCGGTGGGGGATCGACGACGGTGCTCTCGTCGTCGCATACGACGACAGCGGCGATCTGGCCGCGGCCCGCGCGTGGTGGCTGTTGCGCTGGGCCGGTCACTCCGAGGTGCGGCTGCTCGACGGCGGACTGCAGGCGTGGATCGCCGGTGGGCACCCTCTCTCCGCAGGTCCGGGCGGCGAGAAGAAGCCCGGCAACGTGACGTTGAGCCCCGGCCACATGCCCACGATCGGTCCCGACGAGGCCGCGACCTACGCGTCCCACGGAGTTCTGCTCGATGCGCGCGCCCACGCGCGGTACCGCGGCGACGAGGAGCCGGTGGACCGCCGGGCGGGCCACATCCCCGGGGCGGTCAGCGCGCCGACCACCGAGAACCTCCGTCAGGACGGGTCGTTCCTGCCCGCGGATCAGATCGCATACCGCTTCTCGAAGCTGGGCGTGAAGCGCACCGACGTCGCCGTGTACTGCGGATCCGGAATCAATGCCGCACACGAGATCGCTGCACTGGAGATCGCGGGCATCGACGCCGCCCTGTATCCGGGTTCGTGGTCGCAGTGGTCGGCCGACCCGAAGCGGGAGGTCGCCACGGGCAGCTGAGCGGCGAGCCGCCGACCGATGCGTAGTTCTCGTCGACGATGCGCGAGATCGCCGACGAGAACTGCACGCCGGAGCCGGCCGCGAATGGGAAACCCGGAGTATCCCGGAGAAACGCCCGGTAAATTAACGCAAATGAAACATTTCGCCCGAGGCCGTACGACGCTCACGGTAGGTGCTGCAGTCCTGGCGACGCTGCTCGCCGCACCGACCGTCTCGGCCGCGCCGGTGCCGGCCGATACGGCACCGTCCCACTGCGTATCCGCCGCTCCCCAGGCCGAGATCGCCGCCCTGACCGATCCCGCGGGAATCGACACCTTCGACGACGCCCGCACCCGGATCGCCGAGCTGCGCGACCTCCTCACCCGCAGCGACGACTACCGCGGCACGTTCGTCCTCGCCTTCGACGAGATCCTCGAACTCACCGGCCCGACCCTCGACTCCGGGATCTATGACGATCCGGAATGGGCGTCCGCGCTCGCCGTCGAAGTGGTGCGTCTCTACCTGGCGAATCTGCACGAGTACGTGGCCGGCGGGTCGCCGGCGCCGCACTGGGCGGAAGCGCTCGCGCTCACCGAACAGTGCGACCGCAGCCCCGGTCGCGTGTTGCTCGGCGCGATCGTCGCCCACCTGGTGGTCGACTTCCCGGAAGCGCTCGTGACCATCGGATCGACGCCCGAGCACACCCGCGACTTCTACACCTTCGGTGAAGCGCTCGTCGATGCTGCGCCCGTGATCGCCGAGGAGTTCGAGGCGGTCTACAGCGTCGACCTCGGACCGTTCTTCACCGGCTGGTTCGTCGGCGACCTGGTGGGGGACACCGAGACCACCACGTTCATGTTCCAGTCGGCACGAACGGCCGCGTGGGTCAACAACTTCGGTCTGCAGAACCCCGCCACGCACGACATCACCCGCCTCGAGATGAACGTCGCGGTCGACGCCGCCACCGTGGTGCTCGACGGTCTCGAGCAGGGCGGAATCGTCTGACGGCGGAGTCGTCCTCGGTTCCTGCCGTTCAGGAACGGGAGTACTCCGACGCGCGGCGCACCTGCTCGCGCGTCGGGGTCACCCCCGTGTAGAGCTCGAACTGCAGGGCCGCCTGCAGCGCGATGACCTCGTCGCCCGTGATCACCGGGATGTCGTGCTCGCGGGCGAAGCGGACGAGCGGGGTGTCCGGCGGGACGGCCACGACGTCGAAGACGGTCGACGCTGCGGCGACGAAGTCGTGGGGGAGCGGCAGGTCGCCCGATTCGGCGCCGCCCGTCATCCCGATCGGAGTGGCGTTGACGATCAGCCCGGGCGCGACGTCGCTCGTGTCGGCGCGCCATTCGTAGCCGTACTTGCGCGCGAGCGGCCGTCCGGTGTCCTCGTTGCGCGCGACGATCGTTCCGTCGGTGAATCCGTTGTGGCGCAGCGCCGCTGTCACTGCCTTCGCCATGCCGCCGCTGCCCACCACCGTGACGGGCAGGGTGGAGTCGACGCCGTGCTCGACGAGCAGATCGCTCACCGCCTGGTAGTCGGTGTTGTAGGCGTGCAGGACGCCGTCGTCGTTGACGATCGTGTTCACGGACTCGATGGCCCGCGCCGAATCGTGCAGTACGTCGACGAGGGGCAGTACGGCTTCCTTGAACGGCATCGACACCCCGGCGCCGCGGATGCCCAGGCCGCGTATCCCCGCCACGGCGTCCTCGATGTTCGCGGGCGCGAACGCCTTGTAGACGAAGTCGAGGCCGAGTTCCTCGTAGAGATAGTTGTGGAACCGGGTGCCGATGTTGCTGGGACGGCCGGACATCGAGATGCACAGCCGGGTGTCCTTGGAGATGCGCTCGAGCATTTCCTCACCGTAGACCCGACGCATGCGGAAACATCGATGTTCTCGGACGAGCATGCTGTTCTCACTGGAAAGAATGATATACTGTCCGATGCATGGGAGACGATCTGGGTGCAGGTGGACTGAGATTCGAACGGGAAGGCGCGATCGGCTGGTGCATCATCGACCGGCCCGCAGCACGCAACGCGTTCACCCCGGCGATGTACTACGGGCTCAAACGTGCGGTGCGACTGGTCAATTCCGATCCCGACCTCGCCGCCCTCGTCATCACCGGTGTCGACGACGTCTTCGCGCCCGGCGGTGACCTCGGCGGTCGCGCCGAACCCGGCGACGATCTGCCCGAGGGCCTCTCGGGAGTGGACGTCGTCCCGTTCCTGACCATCCGCGACAGTCGCGCCCCCGTCATCTCCGCCGTCAACGGCATCTGCCAGGCGGGGGGACTGCTGGTCGCGATGATGTCCGACATCGCCGTCGCCAGCGAGCGCGCGACCTTCCGTGTCCCCGAACTCCTCCGGGGCATCCCCGACGCGACCTTCGCCGCCGCGCTGCCCGCGCACGTCGGTCTCGCCGTCGCCCGCGACCTGCTGTTGTCGGCGCGGGTCTTCGACGCCCACGAGGCGCAGCGCCTGGGTGTCATCTCCCGCGTCGTCCCGCACGAGCAACTGCGCGAGGCCGCACTCGAGGCCGCGCGGCAGGTCCTGCGCACCGCACCCATCGCGCGCGCCCAGGTCAAGCGCATGCTCAACGAGCGCTACGGACAGTTCGACTACCAGACGATGTTCGGTGCCCTCGAGACCTCACCCGAACCCCGCGAAGGGATGCGGGCGTTCATGGAGAAACGCGAACCCGACTGGATCCCGCGCAACCTTCCCGCCTGAGCGGTGGCACGGGCACGGCTCCGCCGCGCAGGTGTCACGGGCACGGCTCCGCCGCGACGGTGTCACGGGCACGACTCCGCCGCGCTCACCAGGGCGCGGTGGTCGTCGACCGTGATCGGCAACGCGTAACGCACCGCGACGGTCAGGTACCGGCCGGCGAACCAGCAGCGGTAACCGGCGGCCGGTGGCAGCCACTGGGCCGGCGTGCCGTCGCGCTTGTCGAGGTTGGCCTGCCCGTCGACAGCGACGAGGTTGTAGGTGATGTCGTTCGCGAACCGGAGTCGACGTTCGGCGGGCCATGCTGCGGCACCGAGATCCCAGGCCGCAGCGAGCGGATAGATGTGATCGATGTGCACGGCGATCGCCTCGGCACGCCGGAACTCCACGCGCGCCCCGGTGTACGGATCGTTCAGGACCCCACTCGTCACGACACAGTCGTCGCTACCGGCCCGGAAGGTGGGGGAGGTGAGGTCGCGCGCGAGGACGTTGTTGCGGGTGTCGCAGCCGTCGTGCCCACCGGCACCGGGGTGATCGTCGGACCAGGCCGGGCCGAACACGCATCGCTCGCCCGGGCCGCAGCCCCGCTGATAGCCGGGCACCCGTCGGCGCTGCTCGACCACCGTCACCTGCTCGAGCAGAGCATGCACCTCGGCTCGGGTGGGGCTGCCCGGCACCGTCCCGGACTCCGGCGCGGTGCGGTCCCACAGCCAGGACACCGCCACCGCGATCACCACTGCCGCCACCCACCACGTCGCGTTCCCCCCACGCACGCGGCGATCCTGGCATGCCCTGCCGACAGGATCTTCAGGGCACGGTGACGACGATCTTCCCGCCGGCGTGCCCGGACTCGACAAGTTCCAGCGCGGCCCCGGCCTCGGCGAGCGGGAAGGTCCGCTCGATGCGCGGCGTGAGGGCACCACGCTCGACGAACGCCGCGACCCGCTCGAACACCTCCCGGGTCCGTCGCCGCGTGATTCCCGAACCGCCCAGCGTCGCCGCGCGGGCCGGATCGGCGACACTCACGACCCGTTCCGGCGCCCGCGTCAGCGCGACCGCCCGCTCGAGTACGTCGCCGCCGACGAGGTCGACGACCGCGGTCACCGCCCCGCACCGCTCCGCGGTGGCCGCGACCCGCGCGTCGAACCCGTCGCCGGACTCGATCCACAGACCGCCGCACGACTCGACGAGATCCCGTTTCCCCGCACTCGCCACGCCGAGCACGGCGGCACCGGCGTTGTGCGCGAGCTGCGTCACCGCCGACCCGACGCCCCCACCGGCACCCAGGACGAGGACGGTGTCCGCATCGACGATCTCGAGGTGCTCGACGATGTCGAAGGCCGTTCCGGCCGCGACCGGGAGGGTTGCCGCCACCTCGAACGGCACCGACTCGGGCACGAGCGCGGCAGCCCGCGCGTCGACGAGGGTGTACTCGGCGTAGCCGCCGTAGCCCTCCGCGGTGGCCCCGAAGACGGCATCGCCCGGCCGGAAGCCGGTGTCCGGACCGGCGGCCTCCACCACACCCGCGACCTCCCGTCCGAGCACCGCCGGGAAGTGCACCGTGACGCTGCCTGTGCGCCGTCCGGACCGCACCTTCCAGTCGGCGGGATTCACGCCCGCGGCCCGGACCGCCACGAGGAGCTGCCCCGGACCGGGCGAGGGGACGGGGGTGTCGAACAGCTGCTGTGTCTCCGGACCGCCGTACTCCGCGAAGCCGTATGCGCGTGCCATGGGACCCAGCCTGCCATCGGGGTCGGGTGCGGCTGGCACGATAGTGGGCATGTTGCACGGGCTGTGGTCACCGGGATCCGGCCTGATGCTGTGGTGGGACCCCGCCGCAGAGCCCGATCCCGACGCGCTGCCGTCTGCGCTGCGCCGGTGGATCGACCGCCCGTTCCGCCATCGCGTCACCCTCACTCTCCCCACGGAGACCGAGCCGAGCACGCTGCCCGCCGTCGCGGTCGCGCCGTCGGATGCAGCCGAGCTCCTGCTGGACATGCCGCGCCGTCCCGGGGGTGTCGGTGGCGACCTGCGGTATCTCGCGCACGTCGCCCGCGGCATCGAGAGGTGGGCGCAGGCCGGCCGCGTCGCACCGGAGCTCGTGCGTGTCGAGAAGCAGTGGTGGGCGCGGTGGCGTCTGCTCGGTGGCGAGAAGACGCGGGCCTGGTCCGCCGAACTGGCGGCCGCGATGTCTCCGGCGCAGCGACAGCTCGGTCGACCGGTCGATCTCCTCGACGATCTGTGCCGCGAACTGACCGACCCGATCGTGCGCACCCTGCACGGCTCGTCGACCTCGCTGCACCCGCTCGTCGCCGCACTGGCCGAGGGGAGTCCCCATCCCCGCGGCACCCAGCGCATGGCCGATGCGCTCGAGGAATGGCGTGCCAGCCTCGCCGGATACGAACCCGACCTCGTGTTGCGCCTCGTCGAGCCGGACGATGCCGACGACGGGGTCGGAGCCGACTCCATCTGGCGGCTCGAGGTGTGCCTGCGACCGGAGGGCCAGTCCCCGACGCCGCTGCCCGTCGAGGACACCGACCCGCACCTGCTCCAGATCGGCGTGCGCAAGCTCGGGATCGCACTCCAGGCCTATCCCCGCCTGCAGGACGTGCCCCGCGATCCCGACAGTCTCGACCTGCTGCTGCCCACCCCGGTCGTCGTCGACCTCGTCGAACACGGCGCCCGGGAGCTCGACGCCGCGGGCATCGCGGTGCTGCTGCCGCGCGCCTGGACCCGGGTCGATCCGTCGCTGCGTCTGCAGGTCGAGTCGCCCGTCGCCCCTGTGAGCGCCGACGACAGCGTGGTCGGGATGAGCGCGATCGTCTCGTACGAATGGCAGCTCGCCGTCGGCGACATGCTGCTCACACTCTCGGAGATGGAAGAGCTCGTCGCGGCCAACAGTGACCTGGTCAAGCTGCGCGGCAAGTGGGTGCGGGCCGATGCCGAGGCACTGGCCCGCGCGGCCCGGTACGTCACGGCGCATTCCGCCGAGGATGCGACCCTCGGGTCGTTGTTCGCCCAGTTCACCGGCGACGATGCTCCGCCCGCGGAGGTCACCGAGATCTCCGCTTCCGGCTGGGTCGAGATGCTGCTCGACGGTCAGGCGCACCCCGAGTCGGTCCCCGTGCCGGCGGGACTGAACGCCGAACTGCGTCCCTACCAGCAGCGCGGCCTCGACTGGCTCGCGTTCATGAGCCGGCTCGGTCTCGGTGCCGTGCTCGCCGACGACATGGGCCTGGGCAAGACCATCCAGGTCCTCGCGTTGCTCGCCCACGAACGCGAGTCGAACCTGCGGAAGGCACCGACACTGCTCGTCTGCCCGATGTCGGTGGTGGGCAACTGGCAGCGCGAGGCCGAACGGTTCGTGCCCGACCTGCGGGTGCACGTCCACCACGGCGCCCAGCGGCTGAGCGGACCGGCACTCGCCGCCGCTGCCGCCGACCATGATCTCGTGGTGACGACCTACGCCATCGCCGCCCGCGACGTCGCGCAGCTCGCGACGCTGACCTGGCAACGCGTGGTCCTCGACGAGGCCCAGCACGTGAAGAACACCGCGACGGCGCAGTCCCGCGCCACGCGCGCCGTGCCCGCGGCGCACCGGATCGCACTCACCGGCACCCCGGTGGAGAACCGGCTCGAGGAGCTGCGCGCGATCCTGGACTTCGCGAATCCGTCCCTGCTCGGCAGCGCGGCGTCCTTCCGTGCCCGGTTCGCGGTGCCGATCGAGCGCGATCACGACGCCGTCGCCGCGGCGCGGTTGCGGGCGCTGTCCGCACCGTTCGTGATGCGCCGCGTCAAGACCGATCCCGACGTGATCTCCGATCTGCCCGAGAAGTTCGAGCAGACCGTGCGCGCCAACCTCACGGCCGAGCAGGCCGCCCTGTACCGGGCCGTCGTGGACGACATGATGCGCCGGATCCGCGACAAGGAGGGCATGGCCCGCAAGGGTGCGGTGCTCGCGGCGCTGACCCGGCTCAAGCAGGTGTGCAATCATCCGGCGCACTATCTGGGCGACGGCTCGCCCGTCCTGCGTCGCGGACGGCACCGCTCGGGCAAGCTCGGTCTGGTCGAGGACATCGTCGAGTCGGTGCTGGCCGACGGCGAGAAGGTGTTGCTGTTCACGCAGTTCCGCGAGTTCGGTGAGCTCGTCGTCCCCTATCTCGAGGAGCGGTTCGCGACGACGGTGCCCTTCCTGCACGGGGGAGTGTCCAAGGGGCGGCGCGACGCGATGGTCGACGGCTTCCAGGGAGAGGGCGGTCCTCCGATCATGGTGCTCTCGCTCAAGGCGGGCGGGACCGGACTGAACCTCACCGCTGCGAACCACGTCGTGCATCTCGACCGGTGGTGGAATCCGGCGGTGGAGAACCAGGCCACCGACCGCGCGTTCCGGATCGGGCAGCGCCGCGACGTCCAGGTCCGCAAGCTCGTCTGTGTGGGGACGGTGGAGGAGCGTATCGACGAGATGCTCACCGGCAAACAGGAACTGGCCGAGATCGTGGTCGGGGCGGGGGAGAACTGGATCACCGAGTTGTCCACCGACCAGCTGCACTCCCTGCTCACCCTCGGCGACGACGCGGTGGGGGACTAGATGGCACGGGGCAACGTACGCCGCTACGGCACGGCCCGCCGGATCGACGGCGGCATCGAGGCGCGCACCAAGCGGGGCGCGATCGGCCGCAGCTGGTGGTCGAAGGAACTGATCTCGACGATGGAGGAGGTCGCCGAGAAGGGGCGACTGACGCGGGGCCGTGCCTACGCGCGCGCCGGGCAGGTGATCTCCATGCGACTCGAACCCGGAGTGGCGGTGGGAGATGTGCAGGGCAGTCAGCTCACCCCGTTCACCTCGGCGGTGCGGGTGCGCACGCTCGACGAGGAGGCGGTGGGCGAACTCGTCTCGCTCGTCCGCTCGTCGCCGGGCATGCTGGCGCGGCTCGCCGCGGGCATCCTTCCCGAGGAGCTGGGATCCTCCCTGCTGCCGCGACGCGCGGGCGAGCTCGACTTCGACTGCACGTGCCCCGACGACGGGTGGCCCTGCAAGCACGCCGCGGCCGTCGCCTACCTGCTTGCAGAACACGTCGACGACCAGCCGCTCGCGGTCCTGACCCTGCGCGGGGTGGACCTCGCGACGCTGATCGGCGGCGTCGACGATGCGGACGCCGACGACGACCCGGCCGCAGCGCAGGACTTCTACGGCGACGACACCGAGTTGCCCGAGCTGCCCACGGAACGGTTCCGCCCCGCACCCGAGGACCTCGACCCGATGCTGCTGCGCCGCGCGTTGCGGGCCGGTGGAACCGACGAAGCCGTGGTGATCCGCGGCATCACCGATCTCGAGGATCTCTACCGCCGCATGCGCTGACCGCGATCGGGCGCCGGTGGTTGTGCTGTCCGCCCTCGGGGTATGCCGCCCGATGAAGGTGACGGCTCCGGTCGCGCCACCGACAGCACATGCCACGAGTGGAGGATTCATGCGGACACCGGAAGCACCGTCGACAGCGCGAGAGAACGCAGAACGTGCGGTCCATGCGGTCCAGGACGAGGTCGACACCTATCGGAACGGAGAGGATCGACCCCTCGGCGGATATGCGGTGCTCATGTCCGTGTACGCCACCATCGTCGGCACGCTCGGCGCCGTCGCGGCCAAGCGAGGGCGGCCGATGCCGAGGCCCGATGCCGGCGATCTCGTCGTCACCGCGCTCGCGAGCCACAAGATCTCCCGCATCGTGAGCAAGGCGGCGGTGACCAGCCCGGTCCGGGCACCGTTCACCAAGTTCGACGGCCCCGGTGGTCCGGCCGAGGTGATGGAGCAGCCCCGCAAGTCGTCGCGGGTCCGTCACGCCGTCGGGGAACTGCTGGCGTGCCCCTTCTGCCTCGACCTGTGGACGGTGACGGCGCTGGTCTTCGGCCGTGTCTACGCTCCGAATCTCACGCGTCTGGTGGCGGGGTCGTTCGCGGCGTTGACCGGAGCGGACTTCCTGCACCTGGCGTACGCGAAGGCGCAGCAGCTCGCCGAGGGCTGATATCGACCCTTCGTGAGGGGTGCCGGCCGATCCGGTCCGGTGTGACGGTAGACATACGTGGACTTCCAACTATAGGATGAGCGAAGACTTCGGGCCTTCGCCCGTTCGCGCCGAAAATCGCACATCCCACGTCATCGCACACCAGTAAAGGACGGGATCGGACATGAGCGTTCGAGAATTGACCCACTTCGTCGGCGGACAGCACGTCGCCGGCACCTCCGGCCGCTTCGCCGACGTCTTCGCCCCCAACACCGGAGGGGTCCAGGCGCGCGTGCCGCTCGCGGCCGACTCCGAGGTCGACGCCGTCATTGCCAACGCCGCCGAGGCGCAGAAGGTGTGGGCGTCCTGGAATCCTCAGAAGCGCGTGCGCGTCCTCATGAAGTTCGTGTACCTCGTGCAGGAGAACATGGACGAGCTCGCCCACCTGCTGTCGAGCGAGCACGGCAAGACCGTCCCCGACGCGAAGGGCGACATCCAGCGTGGCCTCGAGGTGATCGAGGTCGCCATCGGAGCCCCGCACCTGCTCAAGGGTGAGTACACCGAGTCCGCGGGCGGCGGAATCGACGTCTACTCGATGCGTCAGCCCCTCGGCGTCGTCGCCGGCATCACCCCGTTCAACTTCCCGGCCATGATCCCGCTGTGGAAGGCCGGCCCGGCTCTCGCCGCCGGAAACGCGTTCGTGCTCAAGCCTTCCGAGCGCGATCCCTCCGTGCCGCTCCGCCTGGCCGAGCTCTTCCTCGAGGCCGGTCTGCCCGCCGGTGTGTTCAACGTCGTCAACGGCGACAAGAGCGCCGTCGACTACCTGCTCAACGACCCGCGCATCAAGGCGATCGGCTTCGTCGGCTCGACCCCCATCGCGCAGTACATCTACGAGACGGCCGCGAAGAACGGCAAGCGCGCGCAGTGCTTCGGTGGTGCGAAGAACCACGCGATCATCATGCCCGACGCCGACCTCGACCAGGTCGCGGACGCACTCGTCGGCGCCGCCTACGGCTCGGCCGGTGAGCGCTGCATGGCGCTGTCCGTCGCCGTCCCCGTCGGTGAGGAGACCGCGGACCGGCTCGTCGCCAAGCTCACCGAACGCATCGCCGAACTGCGTATCGGCACCAGCTTCGACGAGAAGGCCGACTTCGGTCCGCTCGTGACCGCCGCCGCCCGCGATCGCGTGCACGGTTACATCGCCCAGGGCGTCGAGGAAGGCGCGGAACTGGTCGTCGACGGCCGCGACTTCGTCCTCGAAGGACACGAGAACGGCTTCTTCTCCGGCGCCACCCTGTTCGACAAGGTCACCCCCGAGATGTCCATCTACAAGGAGGAGATCTTCGGCCCCGTGCTCACCGTGGTGCGTGCGCGCGACTACGAGGACGCCCTGCGCCTGCCGACCGAGCACGAGTACGGCAACGGCGTCGCGATCTTCACCCGCGACGGCGATACCGCCCGCGACTTTGCGGCCCGCGTCGAGGTCGGCATGGTCGGCATCAACGTTCCGATCCCCGTCCCGATCGCGTACTACACCTTCGGCGGCTGGAAGGCGTCGGGCTTCGGCGATCTCAACCAGCACGGCCCCGACGCCTTCCGCTTCTACACCAAGACCAAGACGGTCACGCAGCGCTGGCCGTCCGGTGTCAAGGAAGGCGACATCGAGGGTGCGCACGTGGCCGACACCGACCACTTCGTCATCCCGACGATGAACTAGGCGGTCCATCGATGTTCGTTCTCACCGACGACGACCGGGCGATCCGCGACACCGCCCGCGACTTCGCCACCGAATATCTGGCCCCGAACGCGGTCGAGTGGGACCAGAGCAAGCACTTCCCCGTGGACGTGCTGCGCAAGGCTGCCGAACTGGGCATGGGCGGGATCTACGTCCGCGAGGACGTGGGCGGATCGGGGCTGCGACGCCTCGACTCCGTCCGCATCTTCGAGGAACTCGCGAAGGGCTGCCCGTCCATCGCCGCGTACATCTCCATCCACAACATGGTCACGTGGATGATCGACAAGTTCGGCAACGACGATCAGCGCAAGCAGTGGATCCCGAAGCTGTGCACGATGGAGCATCTCGCGAGCTACTGCCTCACCGAGCCGGGCGCCGGATCCGACGCAGCGGCCCTGAGCACCAAGGCCGTTCGTGACGGCGACGAGTACGTGCTCACCGGGGTCAAGCAGTTCATCTCCGGAGCCGGCACGTCCGACGTCTACGTGGTCATGGCCCGCACCGGCGACACCGGCGCCCGCGGTATCTCGGCGTTCATCGTCCCGAAGGACACCCCCGGGCTGTCCTTCGGTGCCAACGAGAAGAAGATGGGCTGGAACGCGCAGCCCACCCGCCAGGTCATCCTCGACGGCGCCCGCGTGCCCGCCGAGAACCTCCTCGGCACCGAGGGCGGCGGCTTCCGGATCGCCATGCACGGTCTCAACGGCGGCCGCATCAACATCGCGGCGTGCTCGGTGGGTGGCGGCCAGACCGCCCTCGACCGGGCGGTCGCCTACCTCGCCGAGCGCAAGGCCTTCGGCGAGCGGCTGCTCGACTCGCAGGCGCTGCAGTTCCGCCTCGCCGACATGCGGATCGAACTCGAGGCCGCACGCACGATGCTGTGGCGTGCCGCCGACGCGCTCGACCGTGGCGCCGACGACGTCGTGGAGCTGTGCGCGATGGCCAAGCGCTTCGCCACCGACACCGGTTTCGAGGTCGCGAACGAGGCGCTGCAGTTGCACGGCGGATACGGTTACCTTGCCGAGTACGGGATCGAGAAGATCGTGCGCGACCTGCGCGTGCATCAGATCCTGGAAGGAACCAACGAGATCATGCGGGTGGTCGTCGCGCGGAGCGTGGTGGCCGCAGCGCAGAACGGAGCGGCATGACCGGGCAGGAACCCGAGATCCTCATCGACGTGAAGGACGGCATCGGCCGTATCACGCTCAACCGGCCCAAGGCCATCAACGCCCTCAACCACGCCATGGTCCTCGAGATGTCGAAGGCCCTGAGCGCGTGGGAGAACGACGATTCGGTGCGTGCCGTGCTGGTGCGCGGTGCCGGTGAGCGCGGTCTGTGCGCCGGCGGCGACATCGTCTCGATCTACCACGACGCCAAGGACGGCGGCACGGGATCGCAGGACTTCTGGCGCGACGAGTACATCCTCAACGCTGCCATCGGTCGCTACCCGAAGCCGTACATCGCGATCATGGACGGCATCGTCATGGGCGGCGGCGTCGGGATCTCGGCGCACGGCAACGTCCGGATCGTCACCGAACGCTCGAGCATCGCGATGCCCGAGACCGGGATCGGATTCGTTCCCGACGTCGGCGGCACCTACCTGCTCTCGCGCACGCCCGGCGAGATCGGCACGCACATCGCGCTGACCACCGGACGGATGAAGGCAGGCGACGCCATCGCTCTGGGCTTCGCCGACCACTACCTGCCGTCCGAGTCACTCGACAAGTTCGTCGCCGCACTCGAATCCGGCTCGCTCGAGGACGCGCTCGCCGAATACTCGCAGCCCGCACCGGAATCGGCGCTGCTCGCACAGCGCGAGTGGATCGACGCGGCGTACTCCGCCGACACCGTCGAGGAGATCGTCGAACGCCTCCAGGCCTCCGATGTTCCGGAGGCACGCGAGACCGCCGACCAGGTGCTCGCGAAATCGCCTGTCGCACTGAAGGTGACCCTGCGGTCGCTGCGTCACGCCCGGCAGCTCGGCAGCCTCGAAGAGGTGCTGAACGAGGAGTTCCGGGTCTCGACCGCCTCGCTGAAGTCGCACGACCTCGTCGAGGGCATCCGCGCACAGGTCGTCGACAAGGACCGCAACCCGCAGTGGTCGCCGGCGACCCTCGCCGATGTCACCGAGGCCGACGTCGACGCCTACTTCCAGCCGCTCGGCGATCTCGAACTCGGGCTCGCCGCTCCCAAGGAGAACGACCGATGAGTGAACTTCCCACCGTCGCCTTCCTCGGCCTCGGACACATGGGCGGGCCGATGGCCGCGAACCTCGTCCGCGCCGGGTACACCGTCACCGGGTACGACCCGGTTCCCGCTGCGCAGGAAGAGGCCACGAAGAACGGCATCACCGTCGCCGAGGCCGCGATCGATGCGGTGCGCGGTGCCCAGGTCGTGATCACCATGCTGCCCAACGGCAAGCTCGTCCTCGACCTGTACGACGAGATCCTGCCCGCGGCCGGGGCGAACACACTGTTCGTCGACAGCTCGACGATCGACGTCGCCGACGCCCGCGCGGCGGCGGAGAAGGCTCAGAAGGCCGGTCACCGTGCCGTCGACGCCCCGGTCTCCGGCGGTGTCGCCGGTGCCGCCGCAGGCACCCTCGCGTTCATGGTCGGCGGCAGCGAGGACGACTTCGCCACCGCGAAGCCGCTGCTCGAGGCCATGGGACGCAAGATCGTCCACTGCGGCGGGTCGGGCAACGGCCAGGCCGCGAAGATCTGCAACAACATGATCCTGGGCATCTCGATGATCGCCATCAGCGAGGCGTTCGTCCTCGGCGAGAAGCTGGGCCTCGACAACCAGGCACTGTTCGACGTCGCGTCCAACGCGTCCGGTCAGTGCTGGGCGCTGACGAGCAACTGCCCGGTGCCGGGCCCCGTCCCGACCACCCCCGCGAACAACGACTACCAGCCGGGCTTCGCGGCCGCGCTCATGGACAAGGATCTCGGACTGGCCGCGAACGCGGTGCGGGCCAACGGTGTCGAGGCCGAACTCGGACTGCGTGCAGCCGAGCTCTACCATCGTTTCAACACCGAGGGTGGTGGAGGACTCGACTTCTCCGCCATCATCACCGACATCCGAGACCGCTCGACCGCGAAGGACAGCCAGTGACCGATTTCGAGACCATCCTGCTCGACCGCAAGGGCCGCGTCGGCATCGTCACCCTCAACCGGCCGAAGGCGCTCAACGCCCTCAACAGCCAGTTGATGCGTGAGGTCGTCGCCGCCGTCGAGGAACTCGACGCGGACGACGAGATCGGTGCGATCCTGCTCACCGGCTCGGAGAAGGCGTTCGCCGCCGGTGCCGACATCAAGGAGATGGCTCCGAAGACCTTCGCCGAGGTCTACGCGGAAGACCTGTTCTCGCAGTGGGATCGGCTCTCGTCCGTCCGCAAGCCGATCGTC
Source organism: Rhodococcus sp. S3 (assembly GCF_058211795.1). Taxonomy (NCBI): domain Bacteria; kingdom Bacillati; phylum Actinomycetota; class Actinomycetes; order Mycobacteriales; family Nocardiaceae; genus Rhodococcus; species Rhodococcus sp. S3. Next base: position 1,742,185 of record NZ_CM177074.1, read on the forward strand.
GCCGCGGTGTCGGGCTACGCGCTCGGCGGCGGCTGCGAGCTGGCGATGCTGTGCGACTTCATCATCGCGTCCGACACCGCCAAGTTCGGTCAGCCCGAGATCAAGCTCGGCGTCATCCCGGGCATCGGCGGATCGCAGCGCCTCACCCGCGCCGTGGGCAAGGCCAAGGCCATGGACATGTGCCTGACCGGCCGCAACATGGACGCCGAGGAGGCCGAGCGCGCCGGACTCGTCTCGCGCATCGTTCCTGCCGCCGAACTGTTCGACGTGGCACTCGAGACGGCGACGACCATCGCGTCGATGTCGCTGCCCGTCGCGATCATGGCGAAGGAGGCCGTCAACCGCTCCTTCGAGACGACGCTGGCCGAGGGCGTGAAGTTCGAGCGCCGCGTGTTCCATTCGACGTTCGCCACCGCCGACCAGAAGGAAGGCATGGCGGCCTTCGTCGAGAAGCGCGCGCCGGAGTTCAAGCACGCCTGATCCGCACCATCTGTACGACGAAGGGCCGCCCCGAACGGGGCGGCCCTTCTCGTTTCTCGGCCGTCTCTTGCGCCTCACCACTTGGAAGGCGCACCGCCGGTGTCGAAGTCGCCGGCGTCGTGCCGCATCGTCGCGATGATGCGCAGCAGTGTGTCGATGTGCTCCTCGGGGATACCCGGCCGGGCGAAGACCTCCGTGTTGAGCTTCTCGGTTGCCTGGATCGCCAATGCCCGTCCCTCGTCGGTGAGTTCGATGAGTGTGGCCCGTCGATCGCTCGGATGCGGGGTACGCCGGACCAGTCCGGCCTTCTCGAGGCGGTCGACGGCGTTGGTGACGCTGGTGGGGTGCACCTGCAGGCGCGCACTGGCCTTCGCCATCGGCAACGCCCCCGACCTGGTGAAATGCAGCAGCGTGAGGAGTTCGTAGCGGGCAAAGGTCAGGCCGAAGGGCTTGAGCACCTCCTCGACCCGCGCCATCATGATCTGCTGCGCCCGCATCACCGAGGTGACCGCGGCCATGCCGTCGGCGACTTCGCCCCAGCCGTGGGCGGTCCACTGGCGGTGGGCTTCGGCGATGGGGTCGAGGGGGAGTGGTGCGGGCATGCCTCCATCATCCCACGGACGAACGCGCGGGTAGCCAGGGCACACCGGTTTCCGGTGCCTTTCGTGCCGGGTTCAGCGGTACGCGTAGTCGCGGAAACGCTCGTCGACCTCGCCCACACTCAGCCCGAACTCCTCGAGTGTGTACCGGTGCGCGGGTTTCCTTGCCCCGCTGCGGCTTTCTTCGTGCAGGTCGGCCATCGCGCGTTCGGCTTCCGCGGTGAACGGCAGACCGAACCGGTCGTACAGACCGCCGACGGTGCCGAGCGGATCGGCGACGAAATCCCGGTAGTCCACGTCGACGAAACGGGCGGGATCGTGCCGGCGGCGCACCTCGGTGAAATGATCGAAACCCCGTGCCCAGAGGTCGAGCTGGCTGCGCCCGATCGTCTCGCCGACGAACGCTTCGGACCATCCTTCCGTGGCCTGCGCTGCGAGGCTGCACACCGACGGGATCACGGTGCGCGGATCGCGGTGGGTGACGACGACGAGCGCGTCCGGATACACCGCGAGCAGTTCGTCCAGTGCGAACAGGTGGCTGGGATTCTTGAGCACCCACCGCTTGTCGGCGTCCGGCAGCCCGATGAGCTGCAGGTTCCTCCGGTGCCGGGCGTAGGCCGCCGTCCAGTCCTGCTCCGCGAGCCACTGCGAGTAGGTGGGCAGGTGGGCCAGGCACTCGTAGGAGATCGAGCGGAACGACTGGCGCAGAAGCTGCCAGCATTCCTCGACCTCGGCGGCGGACATGTAGTGCACACCCATGAACTCGGGATGCTCGATGTGGTGCTGCGCGAACCCGGCCTCGATACCGGCGAAGACCGGGTTCTCCGCCCAGGTCTCGCGGGGCGGCCGGGGCTGCGGCATCTCGGTCAGCCACATCTCGAGTCCCTGATGGGCGGGATCCGCGGCGAGCAGACGGTGCAGTGCCGTCGTGCCGGTGCGGGGCAGGCCGGTGACGAAGATCGGCCGGGTGATCGGGACGTCGGCGTGCTCGGGATGGGCGGCCCAGGCCGATTCCGACAGCAACCGCGCCACGAGGGCGCCGCGCAGGAAGACCCGCGACATCTTGCTGCCGAGCGGGGTGAGCTTCTCGTCCCGCGCATACGATTCGAGCAGGATCCCGAGCCCGTCACGGTAGTCGTCGTCGCCGAAACCGGTCAGGCCCGTCAAACGGGTCGCGGAGGCGTGCAGGTCCTCGACGGTGCCGACGGTGGTGCGTTCGCTCATGTGCTGTCCCGTTCAGTGGTGGTATTCGCCGCAGTTGACGTCGAGGCACTGGCCGGTGATCGCCGACGCCATCGGCGAGGCCAGGAAGATCACCGCATCCGCGATCTCCTCGGTGGTCGGGAGACGCTTCAGATCGGAAGCGGCGGCGGTGTGCTCGTAGATCTGTTCGACGGTGGTGCCGTACTTTCCCGCCTGGTGTTCGAAGTACCCCTGCAGAATCGGACCCCAGATGTACCCCGGTGCAACAGAGTTCACTCGAACTCCCTGCGGTCCGAGTTCGGTCGCCAGGGACTGCGACATCGCCAGCAACGCCGACTTCGCGAGTTTGTAACTGCCGTAACGTTCCTGGGAGTGACGCAGCACCATCGAATTGATGTTGACCACCGCGCCGGCCGACTCGGCGAGGGCGGGGGTGAACAACTGTGTGAGCCGCAGCGCGCCGAGGACGGTGAGTTCCACGCTGTCGCGAATCTGCTGGAAGTCGGTGCGCGACAACGGCTTCATCGACGGAACGGAGAAGGCGTTGTTGACGAGCACGTCGACACGCCCGAACTCCGAGACCGCCGCCTCGACGAGTGCGGCGGCGGACTCGTCGTCGGTGATGTCGGTGGGCACGACCAGTGCCCGGCGGCCCGTGCTCTCGACTTCCGCTGCAACCTTCTCGAGCCGCTCCCGGGTCCGGGCGGCAAGCACCACGTCGGCGCCGTGTTCGGCGCACCGCAGCGCGAGCGTGCGCCCCAGTCCCGGACCGACACCGGAGACCACGACGACGCGGTCGCGGAGCAGTCCCGCTGCCGCGCTCATGCGAGCATCCGATCGGCGACGCCCCGCTGGCGCTCCGCGATGCGCTGCGCCCACGCCTCGGGTGTGATGCGATTCGAGTCGTGGAAGGGCAGGACCTCGGGGAGCCGATCGAACGGCACCACCTCGGCGGTCGGGCCGTCGGCCGCGGTCAGTTCGCGATCGAGGCGCTGCCAGCGGAACTGCAGGATCCCGCGGCTGCGGCCGAGGGTCTCGACCCAGTTCGTCAGCCCCGGATCGCGAGCCGAGACCACGAGCCGGACCATCCCGTCGGGATCGACCTGCGCCTGACTGTTGTTCAGGGAGGTCTGGTGGTGGATGTAGTCCAGGGAGATGTACCAGAGACTGCCGATCTGGAAGCCCAGATAGGGCGCGTCGCTCGCCGGGAGGGTCAGGACCATCGCCTCGTCGTCGGCGAGTTCGTAGTGCCCGACGGACGAGTACTGCGTGTCCAGGCCGCCGGGGGTGCGGCGCGGCTCGGTCACCGTGTTCACCGGCAGCTTCAGGTAGAACCACTCGGGGAACTGCAGCCAGGTCTTCACCCGCGAGACCAGCGCGCGACCGGCACGTTCGTAACGGGTGACCACGTCCTGGTGGGTGGGTTCGGGAGCCGGGGTGCCGAGGCTGTCGAGCCGGTGGATGCTCAGTGTGCCGCGGCGTTGCGTCCAGTCGCTGTAGACCTCGCGGACCACGAGCTGCGACGAGCCGGGCGCGAGCGGGAAGTAGTTCCGTTCCGGATCGCGCGGGCCGGGTCCGAATCGCACCTCGAAGGTGCCGTCGTCGGCGATGTTCAGTGCGCGGTCGTCGAAGGCCGTGACGTTGCCGGGCACCCCCGCATCGGTGTAGTTGCCGGCCAGCACCTGGAAGCTGAGATCGCAGGTCGTGCCGCGGCGCCCGGTGACGACGTACTCGGCGTCGTCGCGGATCGACGCGCCCCAGTAGAGGGTGTCGGGATTGTCGAGGCCCATCTTCGCGTAGGGACCGGTGCCGGTGACGAAGACCGGATGGGAGCGGCTGTACGCGAAGGTGGCGTGCACGCACGCCGAGATCCCACCGGCCAGATATCCGTATCCCTCGACGAGGTCCTGTTCGGTGCGGATGTGCGGGGCGGTGGCGACGAGTTTCTCGGCCTCGGCTATCGCCGCGGTGAGCGGATCGGTGAGCACTGCGATCTCCTGTGGTCCAAATATGTACCGCTGCGGTAGTCTTCCGTTGCGCTGAGAGTAGAACGTGTTCCAGGGAGGGTCAATGGCTCGTCGCGAGACCGGAACGCTCGGAGAGTCCACCGCCGGGGCGGGAGCAGCCCGCCGGTCGCCACCCACGGAACGCGTCGTGCAGGTCCTCGACCACCTCGTCGCGCGACCCGGCGTCCGGTTCGGACTGTCGGAACTGGCACGCGAACTCGACCTGAGCAAGCCCACCTGTCTGGGCATCCTCACCGTCCTCGCCGACGCCGGCTATCTGATCCGCGACCCCGTCGACAAGACCTACGGGCTCGGTCCGGCGCTGATCGTCGCGGGACGCGCCGCCCAGCGCGGCTTCGCGTCCGGGCCGGTCGCGCACCGTCATCTCGCCGCACTCGCCGAGGAGTTCGGCGTGATGTGCTCCGCGTCGGCGGTCGTCGGCGACCGGATCGCGGTGCTCGACGTCGTCGGTGGCCACGGCACGGCCGCGGCGGCGCGTGTGGGGGAGGTCTATCCCTTCGCACCCCCGGTGGGGCTGATGTACGTGCTGTGGGACACCGACGAGCGCATCGAACAGTGGCTGCGGCGAGAGCCGACCCTGCCGGTCACCGTGGACCGCGACGACCTGTGGCGGATCGTCACCGAATGTCGCCGGACGGGTTATCTGGCCGAGTCCCTCACGCCCGGCGGCCGCCGCCTCTACGCGCTCATGGCCGGGGTGGTCTCGCACGATCTCGCGCCCGAGATGCGGGAGATGCTGGCGGAACTCGTGGCGAGCCCCGGTGAGCGCGTGCTGCTGCCCGACGCCTTCGCCGCGGGGGAAGAGCGGGCGGTCAACCTCATGGCCGCCCCGGCCTACGATCCCGACGGCCACCAGTCGCTCGTGCTCACGCTGCACCTCGAACGGGAGGTGGACGCGGCCGGGATCGAGCGGTGCGGTGCGGCGCTCGTGGCGGTCGCGGATGCGATCACCGCGGATCTCGGCGGACGCCGGCCGGCGCGCTGACGGAGCGCTGCGGAGACTACCCGTTGACCTGGAATTGAAACTCGTTCTACTGTTACGGAGTAATCTTCGACCGCATCGGTACACATGTGTACCGAGCCGGGTGAGAGGGGCACGAGTGACCACGGTGCCACCGCAACGACCACCGATCTACGAACTTTCGCTGCTCGGTGCGCTCGAAGCCGAGTCCGTGCATATCTTCCGCGAGGTCGCCGCGACCTTCTCCCGTCCCGTCCTGCTGTTCTCGGGTGGCAAGGACTCCGCGGTCATGCTCCACCTCGCGGCCAAGGCGTTCTGGCCCGCGCCGCTGCCGTTCCCCGTGCTGCACATCGACACCGGGCACAACTTCGACGAGGTGATCGACTTCCGCGACCGCACCGTCGAGCGCCTGGGACTCCGGTCGATCGTCGCCTCGGTGCAGGACGACATCGATGCCGGGCGTGCCGTCGAGGACGACGGACCGCACGCGACCCGCAACCGGCTGCAGACCGGAACCCTCCTGCGCGCATTGCAGGAAGGGGGATTCGACGCCGTCTTCGGGGGTGCTCGTCGCGACGAGGAGAAGGCCCGCGCGAAGGAACGCGTCTTCAGCCTGCGCGACGAGTTCGGGCAGTGGGACCCGAAGGCGCAGCGACCCGAACTGTGGCAGCTGTACAACGGCCGGCACCGCCGCGGCGAACACATGCGGGTCTTCCCGCTGTCCAACTGGACCGAACTCGACATCTGGCGGTACATCCGCGACGAGGGTGTCGACCTGCCGTCCCTGTACTACGCCCACCGGCGCCCGGTGATCGAGCGCGACGGAATGCTGCTCGCACACACCCGCTTTCTCACCCTCCTCCCCGGGGAGACCCCGCGCGAGAGCCTCGTCCGATTCCGCACCGTCGGGGACGCGACGTGCACCGGCTGCGTCGAATCCGCCGCCACCACCGCGGACGAGGTGGTCACCGAGGTCTCCGCCAGCCGGGTCACCGAACGCGGCGCGACGCGGGCGGACGACCGGATCTCCGACGCCGGGATGGAAGACCGCAAGAGGGAAGGATATTTCTGATGTCCCGCCTGCTGCGCATCGCCACCGCCGGCAGCGTCGACGACGGCAAGTCCACGCTGATCGGCCGATTGCTGTTCGACTCGAAGGCCGTCTTCGAGGACCAACTCGAGGCGGTGACCCGCACGAGCCTCGACCGCGGCGCCGACCGCGCCGATCTCGCGCTGCTCACCGACGGCCTGCGCGCCGAACGCGAACAGGGCATCACGATCGACGTCGCCTATCGCTATTTCGCCACGGCGCACAGAACATTCGTCATCGCCGACACTCCCGGTCACGAGCAGTACACGCGCAACATGGTCACCGGGGCGTCCACCGCCGACCTGGCGCTCGTCCTCGTCGATGCCCGCAACGGCATCGTCGAGCAGACCCGCCGGCACGCCTTCCTCGCGTCGCTGCTCGGGGTGCGGCACGTGGTGCTGTGTATCAACAAGATGGACCTGGTGGACTGGTCGCAGAGCCGGTTCGACGAGATCTGCGACGATTTCCGGAATTTCGCGGCGAAGCTCGACATGCCCGACCTCGCGTTCGTTCCCATCTCCGCGCTGCACGGCGACAACGTCGTCTCCCGCACCGCGAACATGCCGTGGTATGAGGGGACTTCGCTGCTGCATCACCTCGAACACGTCCACATCGCGTCGGACACCAACCTCATCGACGCGCGACTGCCCGTGCAGTACGTCATCCGCCCGGGCGAGGGCGAGCACCGCGACTTCCGCGGCTACGCCGGAACGGTCGCCGCCGGCGGATTTGCATCCGGCGACGACGTGGTCGTTCTCCCTTCCGGTTTCGGAACACGGGTACGGACGTTGTGGGGGCCGGGCGGAACGGAACTCGAGCACGCCTTCGCCGGTGCGGCGGTGTGCGTCGAACTCGAGGACGACCTCGACGTCGGACGCGGTGACATGCTGTGCCGCCCCAACAACCGTCCACTCGTCGGGCACGAGATCGACGCCATGGTGTGCTGGTTCGACGAACGCTCCGCACTCGACCCGGACGCCCGCTACGCCCTGCTGCACACCACCCGCTCGACCACCGCGCGGGTCGCGCGGCTGGACTACCGGCTCGACGTCAACAGCCTGCACCGCGACGAGGCCGCGACGACGCTCGGCCTCAACGAGATCGGCCGCGTGCAACTGCGTACGCAACAGCCGCTGCTGTTCGACCCCTACCGGCGCAACCGCACCACCGGAAGCTTCGTGCTCGTCGACGAACGCACCGGCAACACCGTCGCGGCCGGGATGATCACCGGGCCGACGCTGGCGGACAGCCGGGTGGTCTGGCACTCGGCGGCGGTCTCGCGGACCGAACGGGGGAGAGCCGGGGCGACGGTGTGGCTCACCGGGCTGTCCGCCTCCGGCAAGTCCACGCTCGCCGTCGAACTCGAACGACGACTGCTCGCCGAAGGCATCCCCGCCTACCGCCTCGACGGCGACAACCTCAGGCACGGCCTCAACGCCGACCTCGGATTCGGCCCCGAGGACCGCGCGGAGAACGTCCGCCGCGTCGGCGCGGTCGCACAACTGATGGCCGACGCCGGACTCGTCGCGATCTGTGCGCTCATCAGCCCCTACCGACAGGACCGCGACCGCATCCGCCGCCAGCACGAGGAGGCGGGGATCCGTTTCGTCGAGGTCTTCGTCGACACCCCGCTCGCCGACTGCGAGGCCCGCGATCCGAAAGGCATGTACGCGCGGGCACGCGCCGGCGAGATCACCGGATTCACCGGCGTCGACGATCCCTACGAACCACCGTCCGATCCCCAACTGGTCGTGCGCCCCCACGACGGCACGCCTGCCGTGCAGGCGGGCCTCGTCGTGGAATTGTTGAGGACATGACGCACGACTACAGCGACGATGCCCGCCTTGCGGCCGGGGGCGACGACGCTCGACCCGCGGCCGAGAGCGACGACGCCCGACTCGCAGCCGAGACGGCTTCCGGCGCAGGTGAACTGTTGCTCACGGTCCGCGCCATCGAATCGGATGCCCTCACCGGGCGCGAGCTGGGCCGGCGCGGCGATCACGCCGCCAACACGTACATCCTCGAACGGCTGGCGGCCGCGCGCCCCGGCGACGCGGTGCTCTCGGAGGAATCCGCGGACGATCCGGCGCGGGTCGGCGCCGACCGCGTCTGGATCATCGACCCGCTCGACGGGTCGAAGGAGTACGGGATGCCCGACCATGTCGACTGGGCGGTCCACATCGCGCTCTGGGAGGCAGGGCGAGGGCTCACCGCCGCCGCGGTCGCGCAACCGGCGATCGGCGTCGTCCACAGCACCGCAGATCCGGTTCCGGCGCCGCGGCCGGCCCGCCGTCGCCCCCGCATCGTCATCAGCGGGAGCAGGCCGCCTGCCTTCGTGTTCGATCTGGCCCGCGATCTCGGTGCCGACCTGATCCGGATGGGTTCGGCCGGTGCCAAGGCGATGGCGGTGGTGCGCGGGGAGGCCGACGCCTACATCCACGCGGGCGGTCAGTGGGAGTGGGATTCGGCGGCACCGGTCGCGGTCGCGCGTGCCGCGGGTCTGCACTGCGCCCGCATCGACGGCAGCGAACTCGAATACAACCGGCCGCATCCGTATCTGCCCGACCTGGTGATCTGCCGCGCCGACTGGGCGCCGGAGGTGATGTCCGCGCTGGCCGTGCACGCCACCGGGCCGACCGACAGCCCTCGGGTCGCGATGGCACGCGCCTACATCCGATCCCTGGTCAGTCACGACGCGTCCCACGTCCGGCTCGCCGAGGACGCCTGGCGGGTCGAGAACGGGGAGCGCACCGGCGACAGCGGCATCGAGATCCGCGACCGCCTCGAGAACGGCCCGGAATACCGGCCCATCCGCCGTGTCCGCGACCTGCAGTTCCGCGAATGGCACCACAGTGTCGTCGCGCGGTTCGTCCTGGACATCGCGGCGGGCCCGAGCGCGGAGATGTCGGTCGCGGTGACGGAGCACTTCGACATCCCGGCGGGGGAGATCAGGTCGATCGTCGCGATCATCGAGCCCGCGCAGGGTAATAGTTGAATTCATTGTTGTAGCTTTCGAAAGAAAGTCACCATGACCGAGAGGCATCACCATGGTCGAAGCGCGTGACATCGGGGACGGCATCCACGTCGTTCCCGTCCCGGTGGCGGACCTACCCGTCGGCGACACCCAGGTCTACGTGATGGAATCCCCGCGCGGCGTCGTCCTCGTCGACGTCGGCTGGAACGACGACCGGTCGTGGGCAGCGTTGCAGGACGGCCTGGCCACCGCCGGCCTGTCGGTCACCGACGTCGAGGGCGTGGTGGTCACCCATTTCCACCCCGACCACGTCGGGCTCACCGGGCGCATCCGGGAGGCCTCCGGCTGCTGGGTCGCGATGAACGAGGCCGACTTCGCCCACCTCGAGGTCATGCTCTCCGACGACGACCGCCGTCCTCAGGAAGCCGATCTGCTGCGCCGCGCCGGGGCACCCGAGGACGCGATCGAGGAATCGCTCGCTACCCTCGTACCGGCGGTCGGCCGTCCCGACGCGCTGCCCGACCGCAAACTTGGTGCCGACGAGGCGATCCCGCTGACGGGGCGGTCACTGCGCACCGTGCTGACCCCCGGTCACACGGCCGGCCACGCGTGTTTCCTGCTCGAGGAACACGGTGTGCTGTTCAGCGGCGACCACGTCCTCGCGACCACGACCCCGCACGTCGGCGAGTTCGATTTCCCTCTGCCGCAACGCGACGCACTGGGGGAGTACCTCGACTCGCTGCGCGCGGTCGCCGACCTGCCCGTGCGACGCGCACTGCCCGCGCACCGGCAGCAGATCGACGACCTGCCGCACCGCGTCGGCGAACTGATCGCCCACCATGACCAGCGCCTCGACGATCTCTACGACGCGTTCGGCGACGAGGAACTCACGCTGTGGGAGGCCACCGCCCGCATGCGCTGGTACCGGCCGTGGGACGAGACTCCCTTGCACGGCAAGCGGATGGCGCTCGCAGAGGGCTCGGCGCACGTCCGGCAACTCATCGAGCGGGGACGGGTCCGTCGCGTGCCCGGTACGGAACCCGCCCGCTTCGCGCGCGTGCAGACCCGATGACCCCGGACGAGCTGGTCGTCGAGTTCTGCCGGCGCTGGGCCGATCCCGATCCTGCCGAGCTCGCGGCCTTCTTCGCCGAGGATGCGGTCTTCCACAACATCCCGATGGAACCGATCCGCGGCCGCGCGGCGATCGAGGAGTACATCGCGGGCTTCGTGACGTCCTTCGGGGCGATCGACTACCGCATCCACCATCAGGCGGTCTCCGGCAACGTCGTGCTCAACGAACGCACCGATGTGTTCACGATGAACGGCCGGACGATCGAGCTGCCTGTCACGGGCGTCTTCGAGATCGTGGACGGGAAGATCGCGGCCTGCCGCGACTACTTCGATCCCACACCCTTCACCGCCGGAAACTGACCGGCCCCTGGGCACCGAAGGCCCCTGGAACGCCGAAGGCCCCGCTTCGTGAGAAGCGGGGCCTTCGTGGTGCCCTCGGCAGGATTCGAACCTGCGACTTCTTGCTCCGGAGGCAAGCGCTCTATCCCCTGAGCTACGAGGGCATCCGGACCACCGGATGACCGGAGGTGCGGGAGTTAGCCTAGCGCATCGAGCGCTCAACTCCACATCGCCAGGTCAGAGCCGGTTTTCGGCCCGAAGTCGCGGTTTCGCCCGATCGGTGGCTCAGTTGAGGGGCAGGGGTTCGGCGCCGCGCTCGGCGAGCAGCGACCTCATCAGATCCGATTCACCCTGCTGCGTGGCGACCATCGTGCCCGCCAGATTGCGCACCGCCGAGGTGCTCGCGTACTGCTCGCCGTACTCCATCATCGGCAGACCACCCTCGTGGTGGCGCAGCATCAGCTGGAGGAAGAGCACGTCCAGTTCGGGACCGCGCGCGGCCCGGAGATTCGCGAGATCCTCGGAGGTCGCCATGCCCGGCATCAGATGTGAACCACCGGAATCCGCGGAGTCCGCGGCCGTGCCGTGATCACCGTGACCGTGACCCGGTTCGGTCATCCACGCCATGTAGTCACCTGCCGGCAGCGCAGGCTGTCCCCACAGCGACAACCAGCCCTGCATCTGACCGATCTGGTTCTGCTGGGTGGTGAGGATGTCGTACGCGATGTTGCGGATCCGATCGTCCTCCGAATTGGAGACCACGACGGCGGCCATCTCGACGGCCTGGTCGTGGTGCACGATCATGTCCTGCGCGAACCCGACATCGACCGAGCCTGCGCCCGGCGCGGCCGGGGCGGAATCCTCGAACGGGATCCGGGACAGGAACCCCGCGAGGAAGCCGACCGCGACCGCGGTGGCGGTGAGCAGCACCAGCAGCAGCCGGTTGTGCCCACCGCGCTCGGAGGTGGAGATGGTGGGGGAGGTTTCGCTCATCGTCAGCTCCCGGCCGGTGCCTGCTGCATGTCGCCGATGGATTCCCCGTTCATCGGCACCGCGTCGGGGCCGGGCTCGGAGGCGTCGAAGGGCGGCGGGTTCGCCGGATCGAACGAGCCGGGGATCGTCGAGCAGCTCGCACCCACCTCGGGATAGGTGTACTGGTTCAGACGCAGCGCACTGATGAACTGGTCGATGCGTTCGTCGTCGACGCTCTCGACCTCGAGCCGGTGACCCCACGACTGCAGTGAGACGGGAGCCTCGAGTCCCGGATAGGGTGACATCACCATGTAGGTGCGGCCGTCGACCTTCGCGCGGAGCGTGTCGACCTCGGCGTCGTCGAGCAGATCGGGGTTGTAGGCCACCCACACCGCGCCGTGCTCGAGCGAATGCACCATGTTCTCGTTCCGGACCGGCTGCTCGTAGACCGTGCCGGTGCAGGTCGCCCAGACGGAGTCGTGGGGGCCACCGAAGGGCGGCGACTGGTCGTAGGCGACGCGCTGGCCCGGCGCGACGTGCACACCGGCCGGATACTCGATCTTCAGCACGCCCTCGATGTCGTCCGACGGGTCCTGATTGGACTCCGACGGCGTCCACGCCGACATCTCCTGCTGGTTCTGGTACTTCGGGATCAGGCTCACAGCGATCACGCCGACCAGCACGACGACCAGGGCCACGCCGCCGATCGTCAACCACGGGATCTGACGCTGCGCGGGGACCCCGCGAGCGCCGCCGCTCTTCTTCTTGGCGGCCTGGATGGCCTTCGACGACTTGGCTCCGGTCTTCTTGTTACCGGAGCCGCCACTAACCGAACCGCTGGGCATCGCTGTGTGCTCTTTCGACGGGTGGACAGGCGGACGCGCGCCCATCGGGCGCACAAACACCCACAACTCTACGGGCGTGCTCTCGCGCGGTGCCCGGAGCTGCCGGTAGGGGGAGCGTCGGCGCCGCAATCGACCAGCCAATAGGATGGACACCTGTGACTCCCTCCGACCTTGCTCAGCTGCTCCGCGGAACCGCCGCCGGTGTCCTCACCGACCGTGGTCTCGACGCGTCCGTTCTTCCCGAGACCCTCACCGTCGAGCGCCCGCGCAATCCGGAGCACGGCGACTACGCGACCAACGTCGCGATGCAGGTCGCGAAGAAGGTCGGTGTCAATCCCCGCGAACTCGCCACCTGGCTCGCCGAGGCCCTGACCGCCGCCGACGGCATCGATTCCGCCGAGGTCGCGGGCCCCGGATTCCTCAACATCCGGCTCGCCGCCGACGCCCAGGGAGCGATCGTGGCGAAGGTGCTCGCGGAGGGCGCCGCCTACGGCAACGGCAGCGACCTCGCGAACACCAAGATCAATCTCGAGTTCGTCTCCGCCAACCCCACCGGCCCGATCCACCTCGGTGGCACCCGCTGGGCCGCGGTCGGCGACGCGCTCGGACGCATCCTCAGCGCCCAGGGCGGCGAGGTCACCCGCGAGTACTACTTCAACGACCACGGCGCGCAGATCGACCGCTTCACCCGGTCGCTCATCGCCTCCGCGCTCGGACAGCCCGCCCCCGAGGACGGCTACGCCGGCGCGTACATCGTCGACATCGCCTCCTCCGTGCTCGAGCAGCGCCCCGACGCCCTCGAACTCCCCGAGGCCGAGCGGCACGAGACGTTCCGCTCGATCGGCGTGGACCTGATGTTCGCGCACATCAAGCGCACCCTCCACGAGTTCGGTGTCGACTTCGACGTGTACTTCCACGAGAACTCCCTCTTCGAGAGCGGAGCGGTCGACAAGGCCGTCGAGACGCTCAAGGCGTCGGGCAATCTGTACTTCGAAGACGGCGCCTGGTGGCTCAAGAGCACCGACTACGGCGACGACAAGGACCGCGTCGTCATCAAGTCCGACGGCAACGCCGCCTACATCGCCGGCGACATCGCCTACTTCCAGGACAAGCGCTCGCGCGGCTTCGACCTGTGCATCTACATGCTCGGGGCAGACCACCACGGCTACATCGCGCGCCTCAAGGCCGCCGCAGCGGCCTTCGGTGACGACCCCGACACCGTCGAGGTGATGATCGGCCAGATGGTCAACCTCGTCCGCGGTGGCGAGGCCGTGAAGATGAGCAAGCGGGCCGGCACCGTCATCACCCTCGACGACCTCGTCGAGGCGATCGGCGTCGACGCCGCGCGCTACTCGCTCGTGCGGTCGTCGGTCGACCAGAGCATCGACATCGACCTCGAACTGTGGGCCAGCACCACGAACGAGAACCCGGTCTACTACGTGCAGTACGCCCACGCGCGACTGTCGTCGATCGCGCGCAACGCCGCCGATCTCGGCCTGACCACCGAGGGCGCCGACTTCGCACTGCTCACCCACGAGCGCGAGGGCGACCTCATCCGCACCCTCGGCGAGTACCCCCGGGTGCTCGCGAAGGCGGCCGAACTGCGTGAACCGCACCGCGTCGCCCGGTATCTCGAGGAACTCGCGGGCACCTACCACCGCTTCTACGACGCCTGCCGGATCCTGCCGCAGGGCGACGAGGAGGCCGGTCCGCTGCACACCGCGCGACTCGCGTTGTGCGCGGCCGCACGTCAGGTACTCGCCAACGGCCTCGGCCTGCTCGGCGTCAGCGCCCCGGAGCGGATGTGAACGCGCATCCGGCGGGACCGCGCCACGCCCAGATCCCGCACGCCCCGAACCTGCCCGAACGCCCCGTCGACGCCGCGGCGCTCAATGCGCTCGCCCCGCACGTGTGGCCGCGCAACGCGTCGCGCGGTGAGGACGGCGTCATGCGCATCGCCGGCATCCCGGTGACCGAGCTCGCCGAGAAGTACGGCACCCCGCTGTTCGTCGTCGACGAGGACGACTTCCGGTCCCGCTGCCGGGAGATCGCGGAGGCCTTCGGCCCGTCGGCGAAGGTGCACTACGCGTCGAAGGCGTTCCTGTGCAGCGAGATCGCACGGTGGGTCCACCAGGAAGGGCTCTCGCTCGACGTCGCGTCCGGTGGTGAGCTCGCCGTGGCCCTGCACGCCGGCTTCCCCGCCGGGAAGATCGCGATGCACGGCAACAACAAGTCCGTCCGCGAACTGCAGGCCGCCGTGACCGCCGGGGTCGGGCACATCGTGCTCGACTCGCTCGCCGAGATCGACCGGCTCGACGCGGTCGCCGGTGAGGCCGGTGTCGTCCAGGACGTGCTCATCCGGGTGACCGTGGGCGTCGAGGCCCACACCCACGAGTTCATCTCCACCGCGCATGAGGACCAGAAGTTCGGGCTCTCGCTCGCCGGCGGAAACGCGATGCAGGCCGTGCGCCGCGTCGTCGCCGCCGACAATCTCCGCCTCGTGGGTCTGCACAGCCACATCGGCTCGCAGATCTTCGACGTCGACGGCTTCGAGCTGGCCGCCCACCGCGTCATCGGCCTGCTGCGCGACATCGTCGCCGAGTTCGGTGTCGACAAGACCTCGCAGATGAACATCGTCGACCTCGGTGGTGGCCTCGGCATCTCGTACGTGCCGAGCGACGACCCGCCGCCGGTCGCCGATCTCGCCGCGAAGCTCAACGACATCGTCCGCACCGAGTCCGCGCTCGCCGGGCTGCCGGCCCCGACCCTCGCGGTCGAACCCGGCCGCGCCATCGCCGGGCCGGGCACGGTGACGCTCTACGAGGTGGGAACCCTCAAGGACGTCGAGGTCGGTTCCGGGCACGTCCGCCGCTACATCAGCGTCGACGGCGGCATGAGCGACAACATCCGCACGTCGCTGTACCAGGCGGAGTACGACTCGCGCCTCGTCTCCCGCGTGAGCGACGCCGAACCGGTGGTCTCGCGCGTCGTCGGCAAGCACTGCGAGAGCGGCGACATCGTCATCCGCGACGCCTGGATGCCCGCCGACGTCGCAGCCGGTGATTTACTGGCGGTCGCGGCGACGGGTGCATACTGCTACTCGATGTCGAGCAGGTACAACCTGCTGCCTCGCCCCGCCGTCGTGGCGGTCAAGGACGGTGTCTCGCGCGTTCTGCTGCGCCGCGAGACCGTCGAAGATCTGCTCAACTTGGAGGTTTCGGAGTGACCAGTGCAACGGCGACCGATGCTTCGGACCGGCGTCCGGTGGGTGTGGCGGTTCTCGGGCACGGCACCGTCGGTGCCGAGGTCGCGCGGATCATCCGCGAGGACGCCGCGGATCTCGAGGCGCGCATCGGTGCCCCCCTCGAGCTGAGGGGCGTCGCCGTGCGCGACGCCGCCCGCGACCGGGGTCTTCCCGCGGAACTGGTCACGACGAACGCCGAGGCGCTGATCCGCCGCGACGACGTCGACATCGTCGTCGAACTCATCGGCGGCATCGAACTGCCCCGCAAGCTCGTGCGCACGGCGCTCGACGCCGGCAAGTCCGTCGTCACCGCCAACAAGGCGTTGCTCGCCGCCTACACCGGCGAACTGGCCGAGGTGGCCGAGGCCCGCAACGTCGACCTGTACTTCGAGGCGTCCGTGGCCGGCGCGATCCCGGTGATCCGTCCGCTGACCCAGTCGCTCGCGGGCGACAAGGTCAACCGGGTCGTCGGCATCGTCAACGGCACCACGAACTACATCCTCTCGGCCATGGACGAGACGGGCGCCGACTACGGCGAGACGCTCGCCGAGGCCGGCCGCCTCGGATACGCCGAGGCCGATCCCACCGCCGACGTCGAGGGTTTCGACGCGGCCTCGAAGGCGGCGATCCTCGCGTCGATCGCCTTCCACACCCGCGTGACGGCCGCCGACGTCTACCGCGAGGGCATCTCCTCGATCACCGCCGCCGACCTCACCTCGGCGCGCGCGCTCAACTGCACGATCAAGCTGCTCGCGCTGTGCGAGCGCGTCCCGTCCGCCGACGGCAAGGACCGCGTGTCCGCCCGGGTCTACCCGGCGCTCGTGCCCCGCGAGCATCCGCTGGCCTCGGTCAACGGCGCGTTCAACGCCGTCGTCGTCGAAGCGGAGTCCTCGGGCCGGCTCATGTTCTACGGCCAGGGTGCCGGTGGCGCCCCGACCGCCTCCGCCGTGATGGGCGACCTGGTGATGGCCGCCCGCAACCGGGTGCAGGGTGGTCGTGGTCCGCGTGAGTCGAAGTACGCGCAGCTGGAGATCGCGCCCATGAGCGACATCCTCACCCGCTACTACGTCAATCTGAAGGTCGCCGACCGCGCCGGCGTGCTCTCCGCGGTCGCCGCCGAGTTCGCCACGCGGGGCGTGAGCATCGCAGCGGTCCGCCAGGAAGGCGCCGGCGACGCTGCCCGTCTGGTGGTACTCACCCATCAGGCCACCGACCGTGCGCTGGCGGATACCGTCGCAGCGCTCGACAAACTCGAATCCGTGATCGCTGTGACCAGCGTCCTGAGACTGGAGGGATCCGCCGAATGAGCGCGGCCGAGAAGAACACCACCCCCGTGCACACGCCGTGGCCGGGCCTGATCGAGGCGTACCGTTCGCGCCTGCCGATCGGTGACGACTGGAAGACGGTCACGCTGCGCGAGGGTGGCACGCCGCTGCTCCCGGCTCCGCGTCTGTCGGAGATCACCGGCTGCGAGGTCCACGTGAAGGTCGAGGGGCTCAACCCCACCGGCTCCTTCAAGGACCGCGGTATGACCATGGCGGTCACCGAGGCCCTCGCAACCGGCAAGCAGGCCGTGCTGTGCGCCTCCACCGGCAACACCTCCGCGTCGGCTGCCGCCTACGCCGCCCGCGCCGGTATCGGCTGCGCGGTGCTCGTGCCGCAGGGCAAGATCGCGATGGGCAAGCTCGCCCAGGCCGTCATGCACGGCGCGAAGATCGTCCAGGTCGAGGGCAACTTCGACGACTGCCTCGAACTCGCCCGCAAGACCACCGCCGAGTTCTCCACCATCGGTCTGGTCAACTCGGTGAACCCGGTGCGCATCGAGGGCCAGAAGACCGCGGCCTTCGAGATCGTCGACGCGCTCGGCGACGCTCCCGACGTGCACATCCTGCCCGTCGGCAACGCCGGCAACATCACGGCCTACTGGAAGGGCTACAGCGAGTACGCGGCCGACGGCCTCAGCACGCGCCGCCCGCGCATGCTCGGTGTCCAGGCGGCCGGTGCCGCACCGCTCGTCCTCGGCCATCCCGTGAAGGATCCCGAGACCATTGCGACCGCCATCCGCATCGGTGCCCCCGCATCGTGGAACGGCGCGGTGGCCGCCAAGGAAGAGTCGAACGGCGCGTTCCGCGCGGCGACCGACGAGGAGATCCTCGAGGCGTACCGGCTGCTCGCGAAGTCCGAGTCGATCTTCGTCGAGCCGGCCTCGGCCGCGTCCATCGCCGGCCTGCTCGCCGCGAGCAAGGAAGGCTGGCTCGAGCGCGGCCTCAAGGTCGTGTGCACCGTGACCGGCAACGGTCTCAAGGATCCCGATACGGCCCTGCGCGACGTGCCCGTGGTCGAGCCCATCCCGGTCGACCCGGTCGCGGTCGCCTCCGCGCTCGAGTTGGCCTGAGTTGACCGCCACGCCTTCCTCCGTTGGGAATCAGGACATGACGCAGACGTTGCCCGTGGGGCTTTCGGTGACGGCACGGGTTCCCGCCTCGAGCGCGAATCTGGGCCCCGGCTTCGACTGCCTGGGTCTCGCCCTCGGTCTGTACGACGAGATCACCGTCACCACAACGGCTTCCGGGCTCGACGTGAAGGTGGAGGGGGAAGGCGCCCAGGAGGTTCCGTGGGGACCCTCGCACCTCGTGGTCCGTGCCGTCGAGCGAGGACTCGAGGCCGCCGGTGTGTGGGCGGACGGACTGGACGTCGTGTGCCACAACGTCATCCCGCACTCGCGTGGCCTGGGGTCCTCCGCTTCGGCGGCGGTGGGAGGACTGGCGGCGGCCAACGGGCTCGTCCGCAAGATCGCTCCCGAGCGCGTCCTCGACGACGAGCAGCTCGTGCAGCTCGCCTCCGAGTTCGAGGGCCATCCCGACAACGCCTCCGCGAGCGTCCTCGGTGGGGTAGTGGTGTCGTGGACCGAGGCCGAGGTCGACTCCGAGCAGCGGACCTACCGCGCGGTGAACCTGCGCGCGCACCCGGACATCAAGGCGTACGCCTTCGTCCCGTCGGTCCGTTCGTCGACGGCCCACACCCGGGGCCTGCTGCCCGAACTCGTCCCGCACCGGGACGCGGCGTTCAACGTCAGCCGGGCGGCTCTGGCGGTCGTCGCGCTCACCGAGCGCCCCGAACTGCTGATGCCGGCGACGCAGGATCTGCTCCACCAGGCCCAGCGGGCGCCCGCACTGCCGCTCACCACCAAATGGGTGGCCGCACTGCGCGAGGCGGGCATCCCCGCCGTCGTCTCGGGCGCCGGGCCGACGGTCCTCGCGCTCACGACCTCCGCGCTGCCCGACGAGCTGCGGGCCGCCGCCGAGGCCGACGAACTGACGGTGCTCGACCTCGAGATCGCCGAGGGCGTCCAGGTCGACTGAGACCGACACGCGGTGCTGGACGGCCCGAGGGGCGGTGCTGGACGGGCCCGAGGGGCGGGGCCGGACGGGGGTCGACGGGTGGTGCAACACACACGTCCCATCCGGCACGGCGATTCTTGCTCTACGTACAGATCGTCGCTATTCTGTGGGGTGTCCGCACGTCGTGCGTATCAGTCGCCGGATTCTCCAGGGCAATCACTCCAGCTCCATCGGGGCGTCGAGCCTGGATCGATCCTCACCTGCTCCCGGATCCGGGAGGGGGACAGACCGCACCTACCGGATTTCGGTGTGGTGGCGGACGTGCCGACCGTTCGTTTTCCCTGAACTCGTACGGCAAATCCCAGCTCAGTGGACGAACTGATCTGCGGGACGAACCCTCTGCTGCGCATGAGCGAGCGAGGGAAGGAAGGATCTCCGTGACAGATACGGACCTGATCACTACACCTGCACTCGACATTCCTGAGGCCGGTAGCCGGACGACCACGCGCGGTCGCCGCGGAGCAGGCCTTTCGGGCATGGTGCTCGCCGAGTTGCGGACTCTTGCCGCCGAGCTCGGAATCAAGGGCACCTCCGGGATGCGCAAGGGTGATCTCATCGCTGCGATCAAGGAGAAGCAGGGAGGCGGCGCCGCCGCACCTGCCGAGCAGCCTGCCTCCGGCGCCGAGAAGACGGCTGCCCCCGAGAAGGCCGAAGCAGCAGCGAAGACCGAGACGGCCGACAAGCCCGAGGGAGCGCCCTCGCGTGGCACCCGCGGTCGCCGTGGCCGGGCCGCCGCCGACGAGACCGCCGCGCCCGAGCAGAAGGCCGACGCCGCGCCGGCCGAGCAGAAGGCCGACGTGAAGTCCGGCGACGAGGGCTCGCAGGAGAAGCCGCAGGGCGGCCAGACCTCCAGCGGCGACAACGAATCCGACGGGAACCGTCGCGGCCGTGGCCGTCGCGGACGCCGCGGTGGCGACAACGCCGACCAGAACCAGCAGACCGAGGGCGCCGACGCGTCCGAGGACGGTCGCCAGGATCGCGACTCGCAGCGCGACAAGGGCCAGGATCGCGACTCGCAGCGCGAGCGTGGCCAGGACCGCAACTCCGGCGACGGCTCCTCGCGCCGCGACCGCAACCAGAGCGACCGCAACCAGGACGGTGGCGATCGCGACGGCGGTAACCAGGGTCCGCGCCAGGGCCAGGACAACCGTGGGGGAGACGACGAGGAAGGCGGCCGCGGACGCCGGGGTCGTCGCTTCCGTGAGCGTCGTCGTGGACGCGACCGCGGCGAGAGCGGTTCGGACTCGCGCGAGCCCGAGATCCGCGAGGACGACGTCCTGCAGCCGGTCGCCGGAATCCTCGACGTCCTCGACAACTACGCGTTCGTCCGCACGTCCGGATACCTCGCCGGCCCGAACGACGTGTACGTCTCGATGAACATGGTGCGCAAGAACGGCCTGCGTCGCGGCGACGCCATCACCGGCGCCGTGCGTGTTCCCCGCGAGGGCGAGCAGAGCAACCAGCGTCAGAAGTTCAACCCGCTGGTCCGCCTCGACACGGTCAACGGCCGCGACGTGGATTCGGCCAAGCGCCGCCCCGAGTTCAACAAGCTCACGCCGCTGTACCCCAACCAGCGTCTGCGGCTCGAGACCCAGCCGAACATCCTCACCACGCGCGTGATCGACCTGGTCATGCCGATCGGTAAGGGTCAGCGCGCACTGATCGTGTCGCCGCCGAAGGCCGGTAAGACCACGGTCCTCCAGGACATCGCGAACGCGATCGCCGTCAACAACCCCGAGTGCTACCTGATGGTCGTGCTCGTCGACGAGCGTCCCGAAGAGGTCACCGACATGCAGCGTTCGGTGAAGGGCGAGGTCATCGCCTCGACCTTCGACCGGCCGCCGTCGGATCACACCTCGGTCGCCGAGCTCGCCATCGAGCGTGCGAAGCGTCTCGTGGAGATGGGCCAGGACGTCGTGGTGCTTCTCGACTCCATCACCCGTCTCGGCCGCGCGTACAACAACTCGTCGCCGGCATCCGGACGCATCCTCTCCGGTGGTGTCGACTCGACCGCGCTGTATCCGCCGAAGCGTTTCCTCGGTGCTGCCCGCAACATCGAGAACGGCGGATCGCTCACGATCATCGCCACCGCGATGGTCGAGACCGGTTCCACCGGCGACACCGTGATCTTCGAGGAGTTCAAGGGCACGGGTAACGCCGAGCTCAAGCTCGACCGGAAGATCGCCGAGCGACGCGTGTTCCCGGCGGTCGACGTCAACCCGTCCGGTACCCGCAAGGACGAGCTGCTCATGAGCCCCGACGAGTTCGCCGTGGTGCACAAGCTGCGCCGCGTGCTCTCGGGCCTCGATTCGCACCAGGCGATCGATCTGCTCATCGATCGGCTCAAGAAGTCCAAGACGAACATCGAGTTCCTCATGAATGTGGCGAAGACCGCACCGGGGGCACTCGACGACTGACGTCGGCGCCCCGGGGAATTTCTTCCCGGGGCCCTTCGTTTGGCATAATCGACAGGCTCAGTCCGGCTCCGGTTCACGTCTTCGACCCGCGAAGGCGACCCGGCGGCCACGAAAGGGACACCATGAAGGCAGGAATCCACCCCAACTACGTGACGACGACCGTCGTCTGCGGTTGCGGTAACACGTTCGAGACGCGCAGCACCAAGGAGTCGGGACGTATCAACGTCGAAGTCTGCTCCAACTGCCACCCGTTCTATACCGGCAAGCAGAAGATCCTCGACACCGGTGGACGCGTCGCGCGCTTCGAGGCTCGCTACGGCAAGCGTGCGCCGAAGAAGGCCGCTTCCGACAGCTAGCTGTCACGCCGACGCCCGGTACTGCCCTCGTGCAGGCCGGGCGTCGGCTTTTTCATTGCAAGGATCGAAACCAGAGCGGAGCACACTCATGGCGGGGCAGACCAAGCCGTCGGCCATCGACGACATCCTGGCCGAACACGCGGGTCTGGAGCAGCAGCTGTCCGACCCGTCGCTGCACGACGATCCTGCGGCAGCGCGTCGGGTGGGCAAGCGGTTCGCGGAGCTCGCCCCCGTGATGTCGACCTACAACGCTCTGAAGCAGGCCCGCGAGGATCTCGAGGCGGCGCGCGAACTCGCCGCCGACGATTCGTCGTTCGCGTCCGAGGTCGACGACCTCGAGGCGCAGGTCGCCGAGCTCGACCGTTCGCTGACCGACCTGCTCGCGCCCCGCGACCCGCACGACAGCGACGACGTGGTCCTCGAGGTCAAGTCCGGTGAGGGTGGCGAGGAGTCCGCTCTGTTCGCCGGTGATCTCGCCCGGATGTACACGCGCTACGCCGAACGTGCCGGTTGGCGCGTCGAGGTTCTCGGTGCCACCTACTCCGATCTCGGCGGCTACAAGGACGTCACGCTGTCGATCAAGTCGCGGACCGACGTGCGCGACGGCGTGTGGTCCCGTCTGAAGTTCGAGGGCGGCGTGCACCGTGTCCAGCGTGTGCCCGTCACCGAGTCGCAGGGACGCGTGCACACCTCCGCGGCCGGCGTGTTCGTCTATCCCGAGCCCGACGAGGTCGAGCAGGTGCAGATCGACGAGGGCGACCTGCGCATCGACGTCTACCGGTCGTCCGGCAAGGGCGGTCAGGGCGTCAACACCACCGACTCGGCCGTGCGCATCACGCACCTTCCCACCGGCATCGTGGTGACCTGCCAGAACGAACGCTCGCAGCTGCAGAACAAGGCCCGCGCAATGCAGGTCCTCGCGGCGCGCCTGCAGGCGGCGGCGGAAGAGGCGGCCGAGGCCGAGGCATCGGCGGGTCGCGCCAGCCAGGTCCGGACCGTCGACCGGTCGGAGCGCATCCGCACCTACAACTTCCCGGAGAACCGGATCACCGATCACCGCATCGGCTTCAAGTCCCACAACCTCGACGCGGTGCTCGACGGCGAACTCGACGCGCTGCTCGACGCCCTGGGCGCTGCGGACAGAGAAGCCCGGCTCGCGGCGGAGTAACCGCGAACCGGGCTCGTCGGCAGGGATCAGGCAGGAGCTTCGTCGCCCTCACCGGCCTCGCCGCCCCCGTTGTCGTCGGGCGCCGGTGCCGGCGGAACGTTCGTGAGATCGACGCCCGGCAGCAGGAAGCAACCCTGACCGTCGGCGTTCTGATGGGCGCCCCAGACTGCGCTGACGACGAGTCCGTCCCCGGTCTGGAGGGCGACCGCAGGCTCGTCCTCGTCGATTGCTTCCGGAAGGACACCGCCGCCCAGCTGCAGCGTCCGCAGGTTCAACCAGTTGATCTGGCCTCCTCCGCTGCCCTCCTGCTCGATCTCGTACTCGATCTGGCCGGGCTCCGCGTCCTCCTCGGCGAGAACGGTCTCCGTGTCGACCGAGCCGATGCCCGCCGGGCATCCGATGGGGATCGGCTGGAAGTCGATGGGCTCGGCACTCGCGAGAGCAGGGGCCGCGAAGGCGGTCGCGCCCGCAGCGGCAAGAACGGTGATTCCACGCACAGTCCGCGTCTTCATGAAGCAATCCCTTTCTGTCGATGAAACCGACCGGAAGGTATCGGTCCTCGTTCGGGTGCCCCTCCCGGCGTGCTGTCAATCACGTTGCCGGAAACACCCCCGATGTCCGGTCCGTGACTTCTGCGTGCAATGCGAGGGCTACCTCGGCGTAGTGCAGGTCCGAGGTCGTGGCACGCTGTAAGGCGTGAGCCGTCAACCTCTGCGCCTGGCCATCATCGAAGCGGCATCGGTCCTCGAGGAAGCAGGAGTCCCGAGTCCCCGGGTCGACGCCGAACTTCTCGCAGCCCACCTGCTCGGCATCGAGCGGGGGCGACTCGGTCTGGTCCCGCTCGTCGATGCGACGACCATCGACGCCTACCGGTCGATGGTCGAACAGCGGGCGAAGCGGATTCCTCTGCAGTACATCATCGGTACCTCGCCGATGGGGGAGATCGACCTCGCGGTGGGGCCGGGGGTGTTCGTCCCGCGGCCCGAGACGGAACTGCTGCTCGGATGGGCGCTGGCCTTCCTCGAACGCCACGGCAGCCGCAACCCGGTCGTCCTCGACCTGTGCACCGGATCCGGCGCGCTGGCCCTGGCGATCGCTCATGCGCGTCCCGACGCCGAGGTCCACGCCGTCGAGCTCGAGGCGAAGGCCCTTGCGTGGGCACGACGCAATGCCGAGACCCGCGCGGACGAGGGGGACACCCCGATCCGGCTGTACCAGGGCGACGTCACCGACCGCACCCTGCTCACCAACCTCGAGGGCAGTGTCGACCTGGTGGTCGCCAACCCGCCCTACATCCCGGAGGGGGCGGACCTCGAACCCGAGGTCATCGAACACGATCCGCATTCGGCGCTCTTCGGGGGAGCGGACGGACTGTCCGTCATCCGGCCGATGGTCTCCAACATCGCGCGCTGGCTGCGGATCGGGGGAGCGGCAGCGGTCGAGCACGACGACACGCACAGCCTGCTGGTCGCCGAACTGTTCGAGCAGCGTCGGGTGTTCGGCGACGTCGTACGGCACCCCGACCTCGCCGGGAAGGCCCGATTCGTGACCGCACATCGTGTGCCCACCGCGGTGGAGGCCGACCGCATGAAGTCGGTACGGTCTGCGGCGGACGGCTGACGGGCAGGACCCGTCCGGTGCCGATTGCGGCCGAAGTGGAAGGATGAGCGCGTGAGCACCGTGTACGACTGCAACAACGAAGCTTCGCGCGCCGCCGGACTCAACGCGGCGCGCGGCGCACTCAAGGCCGGACGACTCGTCGTCGTACCCACCGACACGGTGTACGGCATCGCTGCCGATGCGTTCGACTCCGACGCCGTGACCGCGCTGCTACGCGCGAAGGGACGCGGCCGCGACATGCCGGTTCCGGTCCTCGTCGGCTCCTGGACGACCATCGACGGCCTCGTCGCCTCGGTGCGTCCCGAGGCGCGGGAGTTGATCCGCGCGTTCTGGCCGGGCGGGCTCAGCCTCGTGGTGCACCAGGCGCCGTCGCTGGCCTGGGATCTCGGCGACACCCGCGGCACTGTCATGCTCCGCATGCCGCTGCACCCCGTCATCCTGGAGCTGCTGCGCGAGGTCGGTCCGCTCGCGGTCTCCAGCGCCAACGTCTCCGGCCGGCCTCCTGCCACCGACGTCACCGAGGCGCGTGAGCAACTCGGAGCGTCGGCGAGTGTCTATCTCGACGGTGGCCCCGCCGAGCACGGGGTGGCATCGACGATCGTCGACCTCACCGGCGACCGCCCGCGCATCCTGCGCGAAGGTGCGGTGACGGCCGAAGCACTCGCGGAGGTGCTCGGCGACGATCCCGAGCGCCTTCGGTCCGGCGGGGAGTAGCGGCGGAGGAACGGAGCACGTGACTGCAGCCGACACCACCGCCGTACTGCTCGCCCAGGCCGGGCGCGGCGCCGGCGTTCCCATCCGGGAGCTTCTCCTCGTCCTGCTCACCGCCGCGGTGGTGACCTTCCTCGCGACCGGTGTGGTGCGGATCCTCGCGCTGAAGTTCGGAGCGGTCGCCGTGCCCCGCGACCGCGACGTGCACGTGACCCCGACTCCGCGGATGGGTGGGGTCGGCATGTACATCGGCCTCGTCGCGGGAATCGTGTTCGCTCAGCAATTACCTGCTCTGACAAGGGGTTTCGAATTCACCCCGGATATGGGGGCGGCGCTCGTCGCGGCCTCGATCATCGTCGTCGTCGGCATCGTCGACGACCGGTGGGGACTCGACGCACTCACCAAGTTCGTCGGCCAGGTCACCGCGGCCGGCGTGCTCGTGATCATGGGCGTGAGCTGGATCGTCATCTACGACCCGTTCAGTGCCTCGACACTCGTGCTCGACCAGCTCCAGGGCGGTCTCATCACCGTCGCCGTCGCCGCGGTGACGATCAACGCGATGAACTTCGTCGACGGGCTCGACGGTCTCGCGGCCGGACTGGGTCTCATCGCCGCACTCGCGATCTGCGCGTTCTCCGTGGGTCTGCTGCTCGATCAGGGCGGCGACGTCTCCGCCTACCCGCCGGCCCTCATGGCCGCGGCCCTCGCCGGCGCCTGCCTCGGCTTCCTGCCGCACAACTTCCAGCCCGCCAGGATCTTCATGGGCGACTCCGGGTCCATGCTCATCGGTCTCATGCTCGCCGCGATCTCCACGAGCGCCTCGGGCCTCATCCCGCTCAGCGCCTACGGTTCGCGCGACCTGCTCGGTCTGCTCTCGCCGCTGATCCTGGTCGGTGCCGTGATGTTCATCCCGATCCTCGACCTGCTCCTCGCGATCGTGCGGCGCACCCGGGCCGGCGTCAGCCCGTTCAGCCCCGACAAGATGCACCTCCACCACCGCCTGCTGCAGATCGGGCACTCGCACCGTCGCGTGGTGCTGCTGCTCTACCTGTGGGTCGGCATCCTGGCCTTCGGAGCCGTCGGTTCCTCGCTGCTCGATCGGCGGGCGGTGGTGTTGATCCTCGCGGGCGGTCTCGTGTTCGCCCTCGTCGTGACCGCCGTGCCGTCGCTACGGCGGCACGACGAGTCGGGGGAGACGCCACCGGAGCACTCCCGAGAGGTCGGTTAGGCTCGGATATCGTGACGAACCCGGATCATCCCGAACCCGACCACGGTCTGCCCTCGCTGCCCGACCCGATCGCACCGATGCGCGCGGCCGTGCGGTACGGCGCCCTCGGTCTTCTCGCGCTCGCCGTCGTGGCGTCGGTGGTCTCGGTGCTCGTCGCCGGGATGCCCGGCCTGTGGGGTGCGCTCATCGGAGCGGCCGTCGGCGGAGGTTTCATCCTCTTCACCGCACTCGGCGTTCTCCTGACGTCGAAGTTGCCGGCGATGACCGCCGGAGCAGTACTTCTCGGCACGTGGCTGCTGAAACTGATCCTCGCCATCGTCGTGATGGGTTCGCTCGACTCGCTCGACTTCTACAACCGCAACGCACTCGTCCTCACGATCGTGTTCGCCCTGGTCATCGTTCTGGGGGCCGAGACCTACGGCGTGCTCTCGCAGCGCGCGCTGTACGTGGATCCCCAGGCGTCGTCCGGATCCGACAACGACGATCGGTAGTAGTGCCGCTTGTCCATAACCCCCACGTAGGAACCCACCTACGCACTGTCGTAGAGCAGTTGATAGGGTGAGTTCTACGAGAGTGACGCTGCACGCATCGGGTTTGAAGAGGGTGCGCAGTTGTGACTTCGTAGGCGGTCGTGTTCAAATGGCCGCCGAGTCGACGAGAGTCGCCGACACCGGCAGGAAGCGGGACCGTTCACTCGGTTCGGACCACTGGCGAATACGCGAGCCGACCTGGTCGACTTCAGGATCGTCAATGTCCGATCGAACCGCAGACGGCATGCCTGCGGCCGACTACGGGAGAGAGCGCTGAGCGTCACCACCTTGGCAGCCGGAGAATTCCACGCGCCGTCACTAGCTGATTTTTTCCCACCGGCAGTCCTGTTCGAAGGCACCCCCTTCGAGATGGACCGGCTGATGCTCATCCGCGTCGCCGTCGCCCTGATCGTTGCGCTGTTCTTCTTCTTCGCACTGCGGAGTCCGAAGATCGTGCCGCGGGGCGTGCAGAACGTCGCCGAGATCATGCTCGACTTCGTCCGGATCCACATCGCCGAGGACATCCTCGGTAAGGAACAGGGACGCCGGTTCCTCCCGGTGATCGTCACCATCTTCTTCCTGGTGGTCGGTCTGAACCTGACCTCGGTCATCCCGTTCCTCAACATCTCGTCCAACGCACGAATCGGTATGCCGATCGTGCTCGCGGCACTGGCCTACATCGTCTTCAACTACGTGGGCATCAAGAAGTACGGATTCTTCCGTTACGTCAAGAGCAGCATCGTCATCCCGAACCTGCCGCCGGCTCTCCACGTCCTGGTGATCCCGATCGAGTTCGTCTCGACCTTCATTCTGCGGCCGTTCACGCTGACCATTCGTCTCATGGCCAACATGCTGGCCGGTCACATCATGCTCGTGCTGTTCTTCAGCGCCACCCAGTTCTTCTTCTTCGATTCCGACGGCTTCATGAAGGTGTTCGGTATCGGTTCTCTCATCGGCGGAATCGCGTTCACCTTCTTCGAGCTCCTGGTGATCGTCCTGCAGGCCTACATCTTCGCGCTGCTCACCGCGGTGTACATCGATCTGGCCCTGCACGCCGAAGAGCACTAGCTCGACGGACGGCACGACCTACATCTACACACAGACTGACTCGGTTGCCGACTCCCGGGGCCGAGCCACAAGAAAGGGAATGGAACACCAATGAGCGTTGCGCTTCAGGCAGCAGACGTCCTCGCCCAGGAGACCACGATCTCGGGTGCAGGCGCCATCGGCTACGGCCTCGCCGCCATCGGCCCCGGCATCGGCATCGGCATCGTCGTCGGCAAGGCGATCGAGGGCATGGCTCGTCAGCCCGAGATGGCCGGCCAGCTGCGCACCACGATGTTCCTCGGTATCGCATTCACCGAGGCCCTCGCGCTGATCGGCATCGTCGCCGGCTTCATCTTCTGATCCGACGATCACAATGGCTGACAGCATCCTGATTCTCGCGGCAGAGGCGGAGGACCAGAATCCTCTCCTCCCCGCGACGTACGACATCGTCTGGTCGCTGGTCGCCCTGATCCTCGTCGGATTCGTCTTCTGGAAGTTCGTGCTTCCGATGTTCCAGAAGGTGCTCGACGAGCGTTCGGAGCTGATCGAAGGCGGCATCAAGAAGGCAGAGGAAGCTCAGGCGGAGGCTGCGGCCGCGCTCGAGCAGTACCGTAGCCAGCTCGCCGAGGCCCGCACCGAGGCGGCGCAGATCCGTGAAGAGGCCCGTGCACAGGGCCAGCAGATCATCGCCGACATGAAGGCGCAGGCCCAGGAGGAGAGCGACCGTATCGTCGCCGCCGGTCACAACCAGCTGCAGGCCCAGCGCCAGCAGATCGTGGCCGAGCTGCGTAGCGATCTCGGACGCAGCTCCGTGGATCTCGCCGAGAAGATCCTCGGCGAAGCGCTCGCGGACGACGTGAAGCGTGCCGGCTCGATCGATCGGTTCCTCGACGAACTCGACTCCCTCAGCGCTGACTCTGCATCCGGAAAGTGAGCACCATGTACGCAGCAAGCCGTGAGGCACTCGCTCATACGCGTTCCGCGTTGCAGTCCGCCCTGGGCTCGGGTGCCGCGACTGCCGCTGCGGCTCAGGCCGGTTCCGAACTCTTCTCGGTGGTCGAGGCGCTCGACAGCCAGCGGGCTCTCCGGACCGCGCTGGCCGACGCCTCGGCCCCGGCTGCCGTTCGCGAGCGGCTGGCCGAGCAGGTCTTCGGCGGCAAGGTTTCGGCCCAGACCCTCGCGACCGTCAAGGCCGCAGCGGGGCAGGACTGGTCGGCACAGTCCGACCTGACCGGCTCGCTCGTCCAGCTCGGCCGTGAGGCACTGCTGAAGGCCGCAGCGGACCAGGACCAGCTCGACACCGTCGAGGACGAACTGTTCCGCCTCGGTCGCATCGTGGCCGGCGACCCCGAGCTCGAGCAGACGCTCTCGGATCGCAGCACCCCGGCTTCGGCCAAGCGCGATCTGCTGACGCGCCTGCTCTACGGCAAGGTGACCGCGGTCACCGAGGCGCTGGCGGTCCACGCGGTCGGTCGGCTGAGCAAGTCGCCGGCCGAGACGTTCGACGAGTTGTCGGCGCTCGCCGCGGCCCAGCGGGACCGTGCCGTCGCGCACGTCCGCAGTGCGGCACCGCTCGATGCGAAGCAGGAGGAGCGGCTCACCGCGACCCTGACCCGCATCTACGGGAAGCCTGTGACGGTGCACGTCGAGGTCGATCCCGAGCTTCTCAGTGGATTGGTCGTCCGGGTGGGCGACGAGGTCATCGACGGTAGTGCCGCGGGTCGACTCGCTGCAGTGCGCAAGAGCCTCACGTAGTCCACTACCGAACACACACATAGATCTTTTCGAAGACCAGATACCGAGAGCAGGAAGAACATGGCGGAGCTGACGATCTCCTCCGACGAGATCCGTAGCGCGATTGACAATTACACCGCGAGCTACTCCCCGGAGGCCTCCCGCGAGGAGGTCGGCGTGGTCGTCGACACCAGTGACGGCATCGCGCACATCAGCGGTCTGCCGTCGGCGATGGCGAACGAGCTGCTGGAGTTCCCCGGTGGCGTCCTCGGCGTGGCCCTCAACCTCGAGGCCACCGAGATCGGTGCCGTTATCCTGGGCGACTTCCAGACCATCGAAGAAGGCCAGGAAGTCAAGCGGACCGGCGACGTTCTGTCGGTGCCGGTGAGCGACAACTTCCTCGGTCGCGTCGTGAACCCGCTCGGTCAGCCGATCGACGGTCTCGGCGACATCGAAGCCGATGAGACCCGCGCCCTCGAGCTGCAGGCCGCGACCGTGCTGGAGCGCCAGCCGGTCGAGGAACCGCTGCAGACCGGCATCAAGGCCATCGACGCGATGACCCCGATCGGCCGCGGCCAGCGTCAGCTCGTGATCGGCGACCGCAAGACGGGCAAGACCGCGGTCTGCATCGACGCGATCCTGAACCAGAAGGCGAACTGGGAGACCGGCGACCCGAAGCAGCAGGTCCGCTGCATCTACGTCGCGATCGGCCAGAAGGGCTCGACCATCGCGGGTGTCAAGCAGGCACTCGAGGAGAACGGCGCGATGGAGTACACCACCATCGTCGCGGCTCCGGCCTCCGACTCCGCCGGCTTCAAGTGGCTCGCCCCCTACACCGGTTCGGCCCTCGGCCAGCACTGGATGTACCAGGGCAAGCACGTCCTCATCGTGTTCGACGACCTGACCAAGCAGGCCGAGGCCTACCGCGCCATCTCGCTGCTGCTGCGTCGTCCGCCGGGCCGCGAGGCATACCCCGGCGACGTGTTCTACCTGCACTCGCGTCTGCTGGAGCGCTCCGCCAAGCTCTCCGACGAGCTCGGTGGCGGCTCGCTGACGGCCCTGCCGATCATCGAGACCAAGGCGAACGACGTGTCGGCCTACATCCCGACCAATGTCATCTCCATCACCGACGGCCAGGTCTTCCTCGAGTCCGACCTGTTCAACAAGGGTGTCCGCCCCGCCATCAACGTCGGTATCTCGGTTTCCCGAGTCGGTGGCGCCGCCCAGACCAAGGGCATGAAGAAGGTCTCCGGTTCGCTGCGCCTCGAGCTCGCGCAGTTCCGTGAGCTCGAAGGCTTCGCCGCCTTCGCCTCCGACCTCGACGCCGCTTCGAAGGCTCAGCTCGAGCGCGGTCAGCGTCTCGTCGAGCTCCTCAAGCAGGACCAGTACGCGCCCATCGCGGTCGAGGACCAGATCGTGTCGATCTACCTCGCCGGCGAAGGTGTCTTCGACTCGGTTCCGGTCGAGGACGTGCGTCGCTTCGAGACCGAGCTCCTCGAGGATCTGCACCGCAACGCCGCAGGCGTCTACGAGCAGATCGCCGGTGGCAAGGCCCTGTCCGACGAGTCGATCGAGGCTCTCACCGCCGCGACCGCCAAGTTCAAGGAGGGCTTCATCGCCTCCGACGGCAGCCGTGTCGTGAACGAGGCAGAGGCCGAGGCCCTCGGTGCCGACGAGGTCCAGCAGGAGCAGGTCTCCGTCAAGCGCACCACCGTTCGCAAGTGAGCGGGGAGTCCATGACCCAGCGTCCAGTGAAGGGAGTGTGATCGACGAATGGCGAACTTGCGCGAACTGCGCTCGCGGATCAAGTCGGTCAACTCGACCAAGAAGATCACCAAGGCGCAGGAACTGATCGCGACGTCGCGTATCACGAAGGCCCAGGCCCGAGTGGCAGCGTCCAAGCCGTACGCCGAGGAGATCACCAAGGTGCTCTCCGAGCTGGCGAGTGCGTCGGCCTCGTTGGATCACCCCCTGCTCAACGAGCGCGAGAACCCCAAGCGTGCCGCAGTGCTGGTCGTGACCAGCGACCGCGGTATGGCCGGCGGTTACAACTCCAACGTCCTCAAGGAAGCCGAGGAGCTGCGTCAGCTGCTCCTCAGCGAGGGCAAGGAGCCTGTGCTGTACGTGATGGGCGGCAAGGGCCTCGGCTACTACACGTTCCGTGAGCGTGAAGTGGCCGCTGCCTGGACGGGCTTCTCGCAGGACCCCCGTTACACGGACGCCGCGAAGGCGAGCCGTCACCTGGTCGAACTGTTCATGGCGGGTTCGGGCACCGAGGTGCCCGCCCCGAACGGCGAGGGCACCATCGAGGGCGTCGACGAACTGCACATCGTCTACACCCGCTTCGTGTCGATGCTGACCCAGACCCCCCAGGTTCGCAGGATGGCTCCGCTCGAGGTGAGCATCACCGAGGACGAGATCGACCTCGGCGAGGACATGCTCACCGACGGACGCCGCGCCACGGACAACGAGGGACCGCAGGCCGTGTACAACTTCGAGCCGGAGGCCGGAGTTCTGCTCGAGGCTCTCCTGCCGAAGTACATCAGCACGCGCATCTACGCGTCGCTGCTGGACGCGGCGGCCTCCGAGTCGGCAGCCCGTCGTACCGCCATGAAGGCCGCGACGGACAACGCCACGGAACTGGTGAACACCCTCAGCCGTCAGGCGAACCAGGCCCGCCAGGCCCAGATCACCCAGGAAATCAGCGAGATCGTCGGCGGTGCCGGTGCGCTCGCCTCGAGTGCAGGAAGTGACTGAACCACAATGACCGCAGCAGTAACCGACAACAACGCCGGTGCGGCGTCGGCCCTTGCCGGGCGCGTCGTCCGCGTCATCGGCGCCGTCGTCGACGTGGAATTCCCGCGTGGCGCCGTGCCCGAGCTGTTCAACGCCCTGCACGCAGAGGTCACTCTGCCGTCCGTGGCGAAGACCCTGACCCTCGAGGTCGCGCAGCACCTGGGTGACAACCTGGTCCGCACGATCTCGATGCAGCCCACCGACGGCCTGGTGCGTGGCGCCCCCGTCAGCGACACCGGCAAGCCGATCTCGGTTCCCGTCGGCGACGTCGTCAAGGGCCACGTGTTCAACGCGCTGGGCGACTGCCTCGACGCGCCGGGCACCGGCCGCGACGGCGAGCAGTGGGGCATCCACCGCAAGCCCCCGGCCTTCGACCAGCTCGAGGGCAAGACCGAGATCCTCGAGACCGGCATCAAGGTCATCGACCTGCTGACCCCGTACGTGAAGGGCGGCAAGATCGGTCTGTTCGGTGGTGCCGGTGTCGGCAAGACCGTTCTGATCCAGGAGATGATCACCCGTATCGCGCGTGAGTTCTCCGGTACGTCGGTGTTCGCCGGCGTCGGTGAGCGCACCCGTGAGGGCACCGACCTCCACCTCGAGATGGAAGAGATGGGCGTCCTCCAGGACACCGCCCTTGTCTTCGGTCAGATGGACGAGCCGCCGGGAACGCGTATGCGCGTCGCCCTGTCGGCCCTGACGATGGCGGAGTACTTCCGCGACGTCCAGGGACAGGACGTGCTCCTGTTCATCGACAACATCTTCCGCTTCACGCAGGCCGGCTCGGAGGTTTCGACCCTCCTCGGTCGTATGCCGTCGGCCGTGGGTTACCAGCCCACGCTCGCGGACGAGATGGGTGAGCTCCAGGAGCGCATCACCTCGACGCGTGGCCGTTCGATCACCTCGCTGCAGGCGATCTACGTGCCCGCCGACGACTACACCGACCCCGCGCCGGCCACGACGTTCGCTCACCTCGATGCGACCACCGAGCTCTCGCGTCCCATCTCGCAGATGGGTATCTACCCCGCTGTGGACCCGCTGACGTCGACCTCGCGAATCCTCGAGCCGGGCATCGTCGGTGCCGATCACTTCCGGGTGGCCAACGAGGTCAAGCGCATCCTGCAGAAGTACAAGGAACTGCAGGACATCATCGCCATCCTCGGTATGGACGAGCTCTCCGAAGAGGACAAGGTCACGGTCGCCCGTGCCCGTCGTCTCCAGAAGTTCCTCGGCCAGAACTTCATCGTCGCCGAGAAGTTCACGGGTCAGCCGGGTTCGGTCGTGCCGCTCGCCGACACCATCGAGGCCTTCGACCGCGTGTGCAAGGGCGAGTTCGACCACCTGCCCGAGCAGGCGTTCAACAGCTGCGGTGGACTCGACGACGTCGAGGCTGCAGCCAAGAAGATCGCCGGAAAGTAGGCCACCGTGGCTGAGATGAGCGTGGACATCGTTGCCGTCGAGGAGCGTGTGTGGTCCGGATCGGCGACTCTCGTCACCGCCCAGACCACCGAGGGCGAGATCGGCATCATGCCCGGTCACGAGCCCGTGCTCGGCCAGCTCGTCGAGGGTGGCGTCGTGTCCGTCAGGACGGCGGACGGTGAGCGGATCGTCATGGCCGTCCATGGCGGATTCCTCTCGGTGACCGCGACGACGGTGACGGTGCTCGCCGAAGCCGCCGACCGCGTGGAGGACATCGACGTCGAGGCAGCCAAGTCGACTCTGAACGATGCAGATCGTGACGAGTCGGAGATCGCAGCGGCCCGCGGCCGCCTGCGGGCTGTCGAACGAGCCTGATCGTCGAACAACGAGAAGCCGCGACGGAGCCGACGAGCAGTGTCACCTGGATTTCTGATTCTCAGTATCCTTGTGGTGCTGCTCGCGGTCTCCGTCGCGGCTTTGTTGTACCGCCTCTTCACCCTGCGCGGCGGGGGTACCGCCGCCATTCTGCGAGTGATGCCTCAGAACGAGGGTTCCGGCTGGAGGCATGGAATCGTTCGGTACGGCGACGAGACACTCGCGTTCTACAAGCTTTCGAGCCTTCGGCCCGGACCCGACGTACGACTGACCCGTCAGGGCATCGATGTGCGTTCGCGACGCAAGCCGGAAGGCAGTGAATTCGACATCATGACCGAGGACATCGTGATCCTCGATGTGATCGACCGCGACGACTCCTACGAGATCGCGCTCGACAGCGGCGCTTTGATGGCCTTCATGTCCTGGGTCGAATCCAGGCCCGACGGCCGGTCGCAGCGCCGCCGCCCCCTCTAGAGGGACTTCCTCACGCGCCCGCTCCCGGCTTCCACAGCACGTCGCCGTCCGGGTTCGCGATCCGGCACAGGATGAACAGCAGATCCGAGAGCCGGTTCAGGTACTTCGCCGGCAGGACGTTCGTGTCGTCCGGAGCCGCGTCCACCGCCGCCCACGCCGACCGTTCCGCACGTCGTGCCACCGTCCTGGCGGTGTGCAACAGAGCAGCCCCCGGCGTGCCGCCCGGAAGAATGAACGAGTTGAGCGGTTCCAGCTCCTCGTTGAACTCGTCGCACCAGCCCTCGAGCCGGTCGATGTACTGCTGGGTGATCCGCAGCGGCGGGTACTTCGGGTTCTCGACCACGGGCGTCGACAGATCCGCGCCGGTATCGAAGAGATCGTTCTGGATCTGCCGGAGTACCGGGACGAGCCGTTCCGGGAGCGCTCCCAGTGCGAGCGCCACACCGATCGCCGCGTTGGTCTCGTCGCAATCGGCGTAGGCGACCAGACGAGGGTCGTTCTTCGAGACGCGCGAGAAGTCGCTGAGCCCCGTCGTTCCGTCGTCTCCGGTGCGGGTATAGATCCGTGTCAAGTGGACTGCCATGAGCGTCACGGTACCGGCTCTGCTCTCCCCACGGACACGCCCGTTACGCTGTGTCGTTGTGAGTGAACGCTTTCTTGTCACAGGTGGGAACCGCCTTTCCGGCGACGTCGTCGTCGGGGGCGCCAAGAACAGCGTCCTCAAGTTGATGGCTGCGGCGCTGCTCGCCGAGGGCACCACCACGATCACCAACTGCCCCGACATCCTCGACGTGCCCCTGATGGCCGATGTCCTGCGCGGACTCGGATGTGAGGTCGTACTCGAAGGCGACGCCGTGCGCATCACCACGCCTGCCGAACCCGAGTACCGCGCCGACTTCGCGGCCGTCCGGCAGTTCCGGGCGTCCGTCTGTGTACTCGGCCCGCTGGTCGCACGCTGCCGCAAGGCGATCGTGGCGCTGCCCGGCGGCGACGCCATCGGCTCCCGTCCGCTCGACATGCACCAGGCGGGTCTGCGCCTGCTCGGCGCCCATTCGTCGATCGAGCACGGGTGCGTCGTGGCGGAAGCGGACGACCTGCACGGCGCGACCATCCGCCTGGCGTTCCCCTCGGTGGGAGCGACGGAGAACATCCTCATGGCCGCGGTCCTCGCCAAGGGGGACACGACCATCGACAACGCGGCCCGCGAACCCGAGATCGTCGACCTGTGCAACATGCTCGTCCGCATGGGGGCGCGGATCACCGGAGCGGGCAGTACGACGCTGCGGGTCTCGGGAGTCTCGTCCCTCCGTCCCACCGAACACCGGTGCATCGGCGACCGGATCGTCGCGGCCACATGGGGGATCGCAGCAGCGATGACGCGGGGCGACCTCACCGTCCGTGGCGTCAATCCGAAGCACCTCGCGTTGGTGCTGGACAAATTGCGAAGTGCCGGCGCCGAAGTCACGCCGTTGGCCGACGGATTCCATGTCGTGCAGAAGGAGCGGCCCCGTGCCGTCAACTTCGCGACGCTGCCGTATCCGGGATTCCCGACCGACCTGCAGCCCATGGCCATCGGTCTCGCGGCGATCGCCGACGGGACGTCGATGATCACCGAGAACGTCTTCGAAGCGCGGTTCCGGTTCGTCGAGGAGATGGTGCGTCTCGGAGCGGACGCCCGCACCGACGGTCATCACGCGGTCGTGCGGGGAGTGGAGCAGTTGTCGAGTGCTCCCGTGTGGGCATCGGACATCCGTGCGGGCGCAGGTCTGGTGCTCGCCGGCCTGTGTGCGGACGGGGTCACGGAAGTGCACGACGTCTACCACATCGATCGTGGTTATCCGCGGTTCGTCGAGATCCTCCAGGAGCTCGGCGGAACCATCGAGCGGGTGGGTGTCGAAGAAGGCCGGCTCCTGTCGCACTAGGGAGAAACCCTTGATCGTGGCCTGTGTCCGGCGTCACCGGAAGCGATTTCGGTCCGGTCGGCGCCTTTCACGGACATCCACCTGGGCTTTCCTCGAGGCTTACCCCCTCTGAACAGGCGATTTGGCAGGCAGTTGATCCTCGCGTAACTTATTCCAGGTCAGAGCGACACGGACACCGACCCGGGCCGAGAGGAACGGGACAACGAGGTTGGACGAAGGCGCCTGAACTTGGTTACGAGCCCCCGATTCTTCTGGTAAGGTCGGTGGCCCCGGAGGTCGAAGAGACCTCCTGATGAACAGTCACCCCGGAGTGAACGAACCGGAAGGTTCGGGATCGATGGTGTGTGCGTGTTCTTTGAGAACTCAACAGTGTGCCGATGAATGTCAGTGCCAAATAATATTTGGTGCGACCACTTCACTTTTTGTGGGTGGTTGTTGCTGGACATCGCATTCTTCCGTCTGCGGTGATCCAGTGTTTAGCTAGTTTGAGTTTTTATGCTAGTGATTTGACTCGATGTCTTTGACTGATTGCCTCGCTTCGGTGGGGAATCTTGAGTCTTCAACGGAGAGTTTGATCCTGGCTCAGGACGAACGCTGGCGGCGTGCTTAACACATGCAAGTCGAACGATGAAGCCCAGCTTGCTGGGTGGATTAGTGGCGAACGGGTGAGTAACACGTGGGTGATCTGCCCTGCACTCTGGGATAAGCCTGGGAAACTGGGTCTAATACCGGATATGACCTCGGGATGCATGTCCTGGGGTGGAAAGTTTTTCGGTGCAGGATGAGCCCGCGGCCTATCAGCTTGTTGGTGGGGTAATGGCCTACCAAGGCGACGACGGGTAGCCGGCCTGAGAGGGCGACCGGCCACACTGGGACTGAGACACGGCCCAGACTCCTACGGGAGGCAGCAGTGGGGAATATTGCACAATGGGCGCAAGCCTGATGCAGCGACGCCGCGTGAGGGATGACGGCCTTCGGGTTGTAAACCTCTTTCAGCAGGGACGAAGCGCAAGTGACGGTACCTGCAGAAGAAGCACCGGCCAACTACGTGCCAGCAGCCGCGGTAATACGTAGGGTGCGAGCGTTGTCCGGAATTACTGGGCGTAAAGAGCTCGTAGGCGGTTTGTCGCGTCGTCTGTGAAATCCCGCAGCTCAACTGCGGGCTTGCAGGCGATACGGGCAGACTCGAGTACTGCAGGGGAGACTGGAATTCCTGGTGTAGCGGTGAAATGCGCAGATATCAGGAGGAACACCGGTGGCGAAGGCGGGTCTCTGGGCAGTAACTGACGCTGAGGAGCGAAAGCGTGGGTAGCGAACAGGATTAGATACCCTGGTAGTCCACGCCGTAAACGGTGGGCGCTAGGTGTGGGTTTCCTTCCACGGGATCCGTGCCGTAGCCAACGCATTAAGCGCCCCGCCTGGGGAGTACGGCCGCAAGGCTAAAACTCAAAGGAATTGACGGGGGCCCGCACAAGCGGCGGAGCATGTGGATTAATTCGATGCAACGCGAAGAACCTTACCTGGGTTTGACATGTACCGGACGACTGCAGAGATGTGGTTTCCCTTGTGGCCGGTAGACAGGTGGTGCATGGCTGTCGTCAGCTCGTGTCGTGAGATGTTGGGTTAAGTCCCGCAACGAGCGCAACCCTTGTCCTGTGTTGCCAGCACGTGATGGTGGGGACTCGCAGGAGACTGCCGGGGTCAACTCGGAGGAAGGTGGGGACGACGTCAAGTCATCATGCCCCTTATGTCCAGGGCTTCACACATGCTACAATGGTCGGTACAGAGGGCTGCGATACCGTGAGGTGGAGCGAATCCCTTAAAGCCGGTCTCAGTTCGGATCGGGGTCTGCAACTCGACCCCGTGAAGTCGGAGTCGCTAGTAATCGCAGATCAGCAACGCTGCGGTGAATACGTTCCCGGGCCTTGTACACACCGCCCGTCACGTCATGAAAGTCGGTAACACCCGAAGCCGGTGGCCTAACCCCTCGTGGGAGGGAGCCGTCGAAGGTGGGATCGGCGATTGGGACGAAGTCGTAACAAGGTAGCCGTACCGGAAGGTGCGGCTGGATCACCTCCTTTCTAAGGAGCAACTTCCGATACAGACACAACACAGGTTGTGCTCTGATCGGCAGAGCCATTACGGATTCACAGGTAATCCGGTGGTGCTCATGGGTGGAACGCTGACAAGCATTTTCTTCACTACTGCGGGCCCGAGTGCCGGCAGGAGGAAAGTTATATCGGTGCACTGTTGGGTCCTGAGAGAACACGCGAGTGTTTGATCAGCGACGATGTCGAAGAAAGTTCCGTGGTGTCCATGGGGTGAGTATTCGGTGTTGTGTGTTGTTTGAGAACTGCACAGTGGACGCGAGCATCTTTGTTGTAAGTGTTTATGAGCGTACGGTGGATGCCTTGGCACCAGGAGCCGATGAAGGACGTGGGAGGCTGCGATATGCCTCGGGGAGCTGTCAACCGAGCTGTGATCCGAGGATTTCCGAATGGGGAAACCCAGCACGAGTGATGTCGTGTTACCCGCATCTGAATATATAGGGTGTGTGGAGGGAACGTGGGGAAGTGAAACATCTCAGTACCCACAGGAAGAGAAAACAACAGTGATTCCGTGAGTAGTGGCGAGCGAAAGCGGATGAGGCTAAACCATGGGTGTGTGATAGCTGGCAGGCGTTGCATCCGTGGGGTTGTGGGGCTTTTCTTCCCGTCACTGTCATGACGGGCGAGAGTAAGAAACCGGTTGGTTAGTCGAAGTGGTCTGGAACGGCCTGTCGTAGAGGGTGAGAATCCCGTAGACGAAAACTTGCCGGCTCTCGTGAGAAGTACCCGAGTAGCACCGGGCCCGTGAAATCCGGTGTGAATCTGTCGGGACCACCCGATAAGCCTGAATACTCCCTGGTGACCGATAGCGGACTAGTACCGTGAGGGAAAGGTGAAAAGTACCCCGGGAGGGGAGTGAAATAGTACCTGAAACCGTGCGCTTACAATCCGTCAGAGCCGATGCACGATTCAGTTCGTGGTGGGTGATGGCGTGCCTTTTGAAGAATGAGCCTGCGAGTTAGTGGCATGTCGCGAGGTTAACCCGTGTGGGGTAGTCGTAGCGAAAGCGAGTCCGAATAGGGCGCATCTAGTGGCATGTTCTAGACCCGAAGCGGAGTGATCTACCCATGGCCAGGGTGAAGCGATGGTAAGACGTCGTGGAGGCCCGAACCCACTTAGGTTGAAAACTGAGGGGATGAGTTGTGGGTAGGGGTGAAAGGCCAATCAAACTCCGTGATAGCTGGTTCTCCCCGAAATGCATTTAGGTGCAGCGTCGCGTGTTTCTCACCGGAGGTAGAGCTACTGGATGGTCTAGGGGGCCCACAAGCTTACCGAAATCAGCCAAACTCCGAATGCCGGTGAGTGAGAGCGCGGCAGTGAGACTGCGGGGGATAAGCTTCGTAGTCGAGAGGGAAACAGCCCAGATCGCCGGCTAAGGCCCCTAAGCGTGTACTAAGTGGAAAAGGATGTGGGATCGCTGAGACAACCAGGAGGTTGGCTTAGAAGCAGCCACCCTTGAAAGAGTGCGTAATAGCTCACTGGTCAAGTGGTTCTGCGCCGACAATGTAGCGGGGCTCAAGTACACCGCCGAAGCCGCGGCATTCACACAAGCCCGCTTTCTTCCCACGGGGAGGGAGCCAGGTGTGTGGATGGGTAGGGGAGCGTCGTGCAGCCGTGGAAGCGCCGGAGTGATCCAGGTGTGGAGGCTGCGCGAGTGAGAATGCAGGCATGAGTAGCGAAAGACGAGTGAGAAACTCGTCCGCCGGATGACCAAGGGTTCCTGGGCCAGGTTAATCCGCCCAGGGTGAGTCGGGACCTAAGGCGAGGCCGACAGGCGTAGTCGATGGACAACGGGTTGATATTCCCGTACCCGTGTATCCGCGCCCAATGGCGAATCAGTTGTGCTAACCGTCCAAAAGGTCGGTCGTCTCCTTCGGGAGTCGACTGGCTGGCTGCACGGGACCCCGATTGTAGTAGTCAAGCGATGGGGTGACGCAGGAAGGTAGCTGGGCCAGGTGATGGAATACCTGGTGTAAGCCGGTAGGGCGAATGGTAGGCAAATCCGCCATTCATACAGCCTGAGAGGTGATGCGTACCCGTTGAGGGGAATTCAGTGATCCTATGCTGCCGAGAAAAGCCTCTAGTGAGTTGGTACACGGCCCGTACCCCAAACCGACACAGGTGGTCAGGTAGAGAATACCGAGGCGATCGAGAGAACTGTGGTTAAGGAACTCGGCAAAATGCCCCCGTAACTTCGGGAGAAGGGGGACCACGCCCGGTGACGGCCCTTGCGGTCCGAGCTGGGGGTGGTCGCAGAGACCAGAGAGAAGCGACTGTTTACTAAAAACACAGGTCCGTGCGAAGTCGTAAGACGATGTATACGGACTGACGCCTGCCCGGTGCTGGAAGGTTAAGAGGACCGGTTAGCCATTTCGGTGGCGAAGCTGAGAATTTAAGCCCCAGTAAACGGCGGTGGTAACTATAACCATCCTAAGGTAGCGAAATTCCTTGTCGGGTAAGTTCCGACCTGCACGAATGGCGTAACGACTTCTCTGCTGTCTCGACCACAGACTCGGCGAAATTGCATTACGAGTAAAGATGCTCGTTACGCGCGGCAGGACGAAAAGACCCCGGGACCTTCACTATAGCTTGGTATTGGTGTTCGGTTCGGTTTGTGTAGGATAGGTGGGAGACTGTGAAGCGGCCACGCCAGTGGTTGTGGAGTCGTTGTTGAAATACCACTCTGATCGTATTGGACCTCTAACCTCGGACCATGATCTGGTTCAGGGACAGTGCCTGGTGGGTAGTTTAACTGGGGCGGTTGCCTCCCAAAATGTAACGGAGGCGCCCAAAGGTTCCCTCAGCCTGGTTGGCAATCAGGTGTCGAGTGCAAGTGCACAAGGGAGCTTGACTGTGAGACTGACAGGTCGAGCAGGGACGAAAGTCGGGACTAGTGATCCGGCACCGGCATGTGGAAGCGGTGTCGCTCAACGGATAAAAGGTACCCCGGGGATAACAGGCTGATCTTCCCCAAGAGTCCATATCGACGGGATGGTTTGGCACCTCGATGTCGGCTCGTCGCATCCTGGGGCTGGAGTAGGTCCCAAGGGTTGGGCTGTTCGCCCATTAAAGCGGCACGCGAGCTGGGTTTAGAACGTCGTGAGACAGTTCGGTCTCTATCCGCCGCGCGCGTTAGAAACTTGAGGAAGGCTGTCCCTAGTACGAGAGGACCGGGACGGACGAACCTCTGGTGTGCCAGTTGTCCCGCCAGGGGCATGGCTGGTTGGCTACGTTCGGAAGGGATAACCGCTGAAAGCATCTAAGCGGGAAGCCTGTTCCAAGATGAGGTTTCTCACCCCCTCGAGGGGGTAAGGCCCCCGGCAGACCACCGGGTTGATAGGCCGGAACTGGAAGCCCAGCAATGGGTGGAGGTGACCGGTACTAATAGGCCGAGGACTTACCACGAAGATGTTACGCGTCCACTGTGCGGTATCTGAAACAACACACACATCAGATATCCGGAATCCCCTTGGGGGAGAACCGAATCCGATGCGTGAAGTTTCATAGAGTTACGGCGGCCATAGCGACAGGGAAACGCCCGGTCCCATTCCGAACCCGGAAGCTAAGCCTGTCTGCGCCGATGGTACTGCACTCGACAGGGTGTGGGAGAGTAGGACACCGCCGAACACCCGTTCCGAAAGGGGACCCACACTGTGGGTCCCCTTTCGTGTTCTCCGGGTTCTCCCCGGACCTGTCGGGGGATCCCACCTCACGGGAAAGTCCTTACGCTCCGAACGCTTTTCGGGTACGGTACGCCCGCTCCGATCGCCGGTGCCCAGCGGATCACGACCTCGTAACAAACACGCTCTGTTCCAGGCTATGCCTACTTATGCCGGTAACGTCCGCTCATGCACGATCGCACGGTTCGTGTGGGTTCGGCGTGTGAGCGCCTGTCGGGGGCGTTCTCGTCGACGACGAGGAGGGGCGAGACGATGACGAATCGATCGACTACGGGTACCGCCGGCAAGTTCACGGCGGTGATCGCGGGACTGGGACTCATCGGCGCGGCCGTCACAGGATGTACGAGCGTCGACACCGACAGCGAGGGTTCGACCCTCGAACGACTCCAGCAGGAAGGCACCGTCACCGTCGGTTTCGCCGGCGAGGCGCCCTACAGCTTCATGCAGGACGGCGAACTCACCGGCGCCACCGTCGCTCTGCACCGCGAGATCTTCAAGAACCTCGGCATCGACAACGTCGAAGGTGTGGCCACCGACTTCGGTGCGCTCATTCCCGGCCTGCAGGCCGGACGGTTCGATGTCGTCAGTGCCGGCATGTCGATCCTGCCGCAGCGTTGCGAACAGGCACTGTTCAGCGAGCCGGAGTTCAACTACACCACTGCGCTCATGGTCCCGCAGGGCAATCCGGAACAGCTCGCCGACATGCAGTCGATCGCCGAGAGCGGCGTCCGGATGGCGGTCATGACCGGCGCGATCGAAGCCGACTACGCCTCTGCGCTCGGCATCGACGCGATGCAGGTGGCGTCTCCCCAGGACGGGATGGATGCCGTCGTCAACGGACGCGCCGACGTCTTCGCGCTGACGGGTATCTCCCTGAACTGGATGAAGCAGAACAACGAGGGTGCACCCGTCGACGTCACCGAGTCGTTCGTCGCGGAGATCGACGGGGTGCCTCAGGTGGGCGCCGGCGGAACGGTCTTCCGCAAGGAGGACACCGAACTGCGCGACGCCTACAACGAGGAACTCGCGAAGATCACGTCCGACCCGCAGAAGTACCTGTCGATCGTCGGCGAGTTCGGGTTCACGGAGGCGGAGATGCCCGATCCGGGGCTGACGACCGAGATGCTCTGCGAGGGCGTTTCCTGATCTCGGCTGCGTCGTAATGGATTTCGGTTCCAAGATCGAACTGCTGTGGAACTCCTTCCCGCAACTGTTCGACGGTCTGCTCGTCACCGTCGAACTGACCGTGGGGAGTGCGGTCTTCGCGTTCCTGCTCGCCGTGGCCCTCGGACTGGCGGCAGGCGCGAAGAACCTCGCCCTGCGCGGCAGTGCGCGGGTGTTCATCGAGTTCTTCCGCGGCACTTCGCTTCTCGTCCAGCTGTTCTGGTTCTTCTATGTCCTTCCGTTGTTCGGGTTCCGGCTCGAATCGATCGTGTGCGGGATCCTCGCCCTGTCGCTCAACTACGGCGCCTACGGAGCGGAGGTGGTGCGCGGTGCGATCGCGTCGGTGCCCAAGCCGCAACTGGAGGCGGCGACGGCGCTGAATTTCGGTTACTGGCAGCGCATGCGACGAGTGATCTTCCCGCAGGCCTGGGCCGAGATGATCCCGCCGCTGACGAATCTGCTTATCCAGTTGCTCAAGGGAACGGCACTGGCGAGCTATATCCTCCTGCAGGACCTCACGTTCCAGATCGAGCAGCTCCGTAGAGGAAGCGGCGACACCATCTTCGCGTTCGGCGTGGGGTTGGTGCTGTACTTCGTGCTCGGCTATCTGCTGACGCTGCTGATGAATGCGCTCGAGGTGCGGGCGAAGAGCCGACTCGGGACCGGTCCCACTCTGCGTGAGATCTTCGGGCTCGCCCCGGTCTTCGATCAGCCGTTGGGGGCACGCTCATGACCGTCGACTGGAGTTGGGAACGCGCGGCCGAGGCCCTTCCGGTACTGCTCGAAGGATTCCGGATCACCCTGCTGGCCACGGTCCTCGGATTCGTGGTCGCTGCGGTGCTCGGGCTGGTCGTGGCCGTCGCCCGTCGCTCGTTGCCGAAGGTGCTCGCGACGGCGCTGTCCGCCGTCGTCCAGTTCATCCGGCTCACCCCGCTCGT
Source organism: Rhodococcus sp. S3 (assembly GCF_058211795.1). Lineage (NCBI taxonomy): Bacteria > Bacillati > Actinomycetota > Actinomycetes > Mycobacteriales > Nocardiaceae > Rhodococcus > Rhodococcus sp. S3. The sequence goes on from NZ_CM177074.1 coordinate 1,787,075, forward strand.
GGTGCAGCTGCTCTTCGTCTACTACCTCCTCCCGCAGTTCAGTGCGCTGCAGATCGGCATCGCCGTACTGGGGATCCATTACTCGACCTACATGGCCGAGGTGTACCGGGCGGGCATCGACGCGGTGCCGAAGGGACAATGGGAGGCGTGCCGCGCCCTGTCGTTGTCGCCCATGCGCACGTGGCGTGCGGTGATCCTGCCGCAGGCCGTGCGCCGTGTCGTGCCTGCGCTGGGCAACTACGCGGTGTCGCTGTTCAAGGACACCCCGTTCCTCTTCACGATCTCCGTCGTGGAGATGGTGACCGCGGCCCAGCAGTTCGGTGCGCGCAACTTCCAGTACCTCGAGCCGCTCACACTGGCCGGCCTGATCTTCCTCATCGCCAGCTACCCGACGTCGTTGCTCGTCCGCCGATTGGAGCGTCGCCTTGCCTATTGAGATGCACAAGGAAGCCGGTGCCGACGGCGACTCGCTGCCCGCCGCCACCTCCGACGGATCCATGATCCGTTTCGACTCCGTGGTCAAGCAATTCGGTAATCACGTGGTCCTCGACCACTTGGACTTCACCGTCGCCCCGGGGGAACGGGTCACGTTGATCGGACCGAGCGGTTCGGGCAAGACGACCATCCTGCGCCTGCTCATGACCCTCGAGAAGATCGACGACGGCGTGGTGTGGGTCAAGGGCGAACCACTGAGCCACGAACGCAAGGGGACGCGTCTCGTCCCGGCCTCCGAGCGCTACCTGAGGACGATGCGTCGCAGCATCGGGATGGTCTTCCAGCAGTTCAACCTGTTCCCCAACATGAACGTGATGGAGAACCTCACCGAGGCTCCGGTCCACGTCCTCGGTCGCAGCAAGGCCGAGGCACGCGACCGTGCGCGGGAGTTGCTCGCGATGGTCGGTCTGTCCGACAAGGAGACCGCCCATCCCACGCAGCTGTCGGGTGGTCAGCAGCAGCGGGTCGCGATCGCCCGTGCCCTCGCGATGGATCCGGAGATCCTGCTGCTCGACGAGGTCACCTCGGCCCTCGACCCCGAACTCGTCGCCGACGTGCTGGACGTGCTGCGGACGATCGCCGAGACGACCGACATCACGATGCTCATCGTGACGCACGAGATGCACTTCGCCCGCGACGTCTCCGATCGAGTGCTGATGTTCGATCAGGGACGCATCGTGGAGGAGGGGCCGCCCGAGCGCATCTTCACCAGTCCCCGTGAGGAACGCACTCGCAAGTTCCTCGACGCGGTGCTGGCGGGGGAGTGAGGCCGGCCGTCAGTCCGCGCGCGGAATCGCCAGGCGCGTCGGCTCGGAGCGGCCGCGCAGGGTGATTTCCTCACCCAGCTCCCACCGTGCGCGTTCGTCCTCGGGAGCGAGCTGCACGGTGCGGGCCGACGCCGCGACGTAACCCGGAACGGTCTTCGCGAGATCGGACAGTCTCGCCGCTTCGTTGACCGGATCGCCGATCACGGTGTACTCGAAGCGTTCCTGCGCGCCGATGTTCCCGGCGACCGCGCGACCTGCCGTGACCCCGATACCCGCGCGACACTCCGGCACTTCGTCGGCGAGGCGTCGCGCCATCCTTCTCGCGGCGCCGAGCGCGGAGCCGGCGGCGTTGTCGAGGGCGACCGGCGCCCCGAAGATCGCGAGCGCTGCATCGCCCTCGAACTTGTTGACGAATCCTTCGGCCGCGTGCACCTCTTCGACGACGACCGCGAAGAAACGGTTGAGCAGCGCCACCACTTCGGTCGGCGGGCGACTCGCGGCCAACGCGGTGGACCCGACGATGTCGACGAACAACACTGCGACGTCCCGTTCCTCACCGCCGAGGACACCGGGATTGGCCAGCGCCGCGGCCGCGACCTCCCGTCCGACATGGCGGCCGAATACGTCGCGCAGCTTCTCCCGTTCGCGGAGGCCTTCGGCCATCCGGTTGAATCCCGTCTGCAACTGTCCCAATTCGGTTCCGTCGTAGACGACGACCGCGGTGTCGAAGTCGCCCGACGCGATGCGTTGCATCCCGGCGCGCACCGATTCGATCGGCGCGATCGTCGACCGGATGGTGAGGAACATCAGCAGCGAGCCGGTGAGCAGACCGAGTCCGCCGATGGCGAGGATGGTGATCGCCAGTCGCGTGGGCGTGACGGGACGGATGAAGCTGAACACCGCGATGAACAGCAGACCGACGACGGGCACGGCGCTGCCCAGGGCCCATGCGAGCATCACCCGTCCGGTGGTGCCGGCCAGTCGCGGGCGACGAGGCGTCCCGACCTCGAGCGCACGCGCCGCGATGGGGCGCAGCGCGAAATCGGTGAACATGTACGCGAATCCGCATACCGTGACGCCGGCCAGAGTGATGGTCAGCGCGACCTTCGGGATCGTCTGCGGGTCGATGACCCCGAACCCGACGGTGAACAGGATCAACCCGATGAACCACAGCGCTCCCTGCTGGAGGGTGGTACGCCAGGGCATCCGCAACGCGATCCGCTGTTCCTGCGGGGTGGGCGGGCGGTTCTCCAGCGCCCACCGCAGCCTGCGGAGCGTCGCCCGGGTGCCGAGCACCGAACCGACCACGACGGCCGAGACCACGTAGACCGGAGCGAGGATCGCGGTCACGATGAGGAAATCGGAGGTCAGTACCGACGGGCCCGGGATCACGACGTTGATGAGAGCGGCCACGATCAGGGCACCGACGAGATGCGTACCGATCAGCGAGAACGTCAACAGGGTCTGGATCCTGATGCGTTGCCGTCGGATCGGTTCGGCAGGCTCTCCCAGGATCGCCGATCCGAGCGGGGCCGTGCGGTGACTGCGTGCGGGCATGGTCGTTCGAGACTAGTCGAGTCGATCCTCTAGGGTGGCTGTGTGCGTCTTGTGATTGCCCGTTGCCGTGTGGACTACATCGGACGCCTGACGGCTCATCTGCCGACGGCCCGACGTCTCCTCCTCGTCAAATCCGACGGTTCGGTGAGCGTCCACGCCGACGACCGTGCCTACAAGCCCCTGAACTGGATGAGCCCACCCTGCTGGCTCGAGGAGGAGTCCGTCGAGGACGCCGAGGCCCTGTGGGTGGTCACCAACAAGGCGGGCGAGCAGCTGCGCATCACTCTCGAAGAGATCGACCACGATTCGAGCCACGAACTCGGTGTCGACCCCGGTCTGATCAAGGACGGTGTCGAGGCGCACCTGCAGGAACTTCTCGCCGAGCACGTCGAGACCCTCGGGACGGGCTTCACCCTCATCCGGCGCGAATACCCCACGGCGATCGGCCCTGTGGACCTGTTGTGCCGCGATGCCGACGGAGCGACCGTCGCCGTGGAGGTGAAGCGTCGCGGCGAGATCGACGGCGTGGAGCAGCTCACCCGTTATCTCGAACTGCTCAACCGGGATCCGTTGCTCGCTCCCGTCAGCGGCGTGTTCGCGGCTCAGCAGATCAAGCCGCAGGCACGGACGCTGGCCACGGACCGCGGCATCCGCTGCCTCGTGCTCGACTACGAGGCGCTGCGGGGCACCGAGAGCACCGAGTTCAGATTGTTCTGATCGTGCCGCGCCGCAACAGATCCCGCACCGGCCGCAAGCGCGGCGGGGCGGCCGACGAATCCCCGACCTACTTCGGGGCGACGGTGCGCACCGAGAACGGTCCCGCGGGGGCCGAAGGGGAACGCTTCACCGTGCGCACCGTGCCGGGTTCGCGTGCCACCAAGCCGTACCGGTGCCCGGGATGCGATCACGAGATCGCGCCGGGAACACCCCATGTCGTCGCGTGGCCCACCGATGCGCTCGGCGGTGCGGAGGACCGGCGGCACTGGCACAGCGGATGCTGGTCGGGACGCGGGACCCGCCGCCCCACGCGACGCTGGTCCTAGCGTCCGGTCGCCGTTCGGCCGTCGCCTCGGGGAAGGTCGGCGAACGCCTTCTTGACGTCGCGGTACCACCCCATCGCTTTGATCGGGTGCCGCCAGCGTCCTTTCATCTGTTCGTGTGCCGGCTGATGGGTCGCGTCGCCACCTCGAGCGGCTTCGCGCAGATGACGATCCTGTGCCTTGATGATCTCGTCGGCGGTCTCTCCGCTGAGCTCCAGGTCGCAGGGGCCACCCAGCTGTCGGCAGGTCATGGTCTTCACGGCGTCTCCTCTGTCGGTGAGGGTCGGTTGCACCCGAGATACTGCGTCGAACTATCGGTACGGTGTGTGTCGATGGCGAGAATCATGCTCCCGATTTCGGTGACCGTCAACGGCACGGAGCGTGTCGATAGAATGGCGGGTATGACTGATTCGCCCGCCGGCCCGCGGCGCCGCGGCGCTGCGCGTACTCGAGAGTTGCTGCATGCGGCGCTCGAACTCGCGGCCGAGGTCGGTTATGCGGGGCTGAGCATCGAAGCGGTCGCACGACGGGCGGGAGTCGGGAAGCACACGATCTACCGGCGCTGGCCGTCCATCGCAGCGCTCCTGCTCGACGCGCTCGGCCTCGTGTGGGTCAGCGATCTGGATTACCGCACGGACGGGGACATCAGATCGGACCTGCACGAGCAGTTCGTGCGCTCGTGCCACGCCCTGTCCACGCCGCCGATCGGACCCGTCTACCGAGCCGTCATCGCCGAGGCCCAAGCGGACCCACAACTCCGGGCCACGTTGTACGAACGGTTCCTGTCCACGGTCGAACAGCGCACCTACGATCGGATCCTGCGAGCCCAGCGCAACGGTGAACTCGTACCCGGCGCGGATCTGGAGTATCCCGCGGAAGTGCTGTGCGGAACCCTCTACTACCGCTGGTTGTTGACACCCCGGCCTGTCGACGAACACGCGATCGACGGCCTGATCGACATGTTCATGGCCGCCTACGGGAACCGGGCATAGGCGGCCGCTGCCGGTCGAACCGGCGCGTCCGTTCCGCGCCTCAGCGGGCGGTGCCCGGTGCGGACGCTCGTGGTGTGGTGTCGCGGTCGGCGATCGCCTGTCGCACCTCGTGCACGGCCGTGCGGATGGTGTCGCCGTAGGGATCGTCGGGGAGCGCGGACAGGTGGTCCTGCGCGCGGTCGAGATGTTCCGCGGCCACTCGGAACGATCCGAGGCGTCGGAAGTCGTCGGCCAGGTTCAGGTGCAGGCTCGGATAGAAGCCCGCGACCCGGAGGGCGTCGTGGTGTTCCCGGGCACGCTCGTCGGTGAGGGCATCGGCAGCGTCGAGGGCGCGGACATCCCAGACCAGGGACTCGGCGGGATCGTCGTACAGGTCGGCGAGATAGTGCGCGAGCGTGCAGCGATGGAACGCGTCGCCCGCCGCACCGATCCGCTCCCACAGGGACAGCAGGTCACGCCGGGCCGACTCGGTGTCGCCGTCGCGGCCGCGGAGGACCGCTGCGCCGATCGCGTCCATCGTGGGATCGGGTGTCGAGGGGGAGGTGGACATGAGACTCCTGTCGAGGTGTTCGGCGAATGCGGGGGCGCTGTATCGGAGAACGCTGTGTCAGGGGGCGCTGTGTCAGGGGGCACTGCGCGGCATGACGAGCGTGGTGAGATCCCCGTCGTCGGCCGATCGGACGGTGACCGGCAGATCGGGACCGCGCACGTCGAGCATCAGGTCGTCGCCGAGCGCGTGACTCCATGCCGGATACACGGTGACCAGGTCGAACCAGATCGTCAGCTCCGGTCCGGTGGCCGTACCGTCGAGCGGCACCTCGTCCCCGTCGGGGAACACCAGGACCGGCCGGTCGGGGGAGGTCCGTAGGCCGACGGTCTCCGGTGCTCGCTGCTCGAGCACTGTCACCACGCGGCGTTTGCCGAGGGTGACCCGCTGCGTCACCGCGGGGAGCGAGTCCAGGAGGAGTCGGTGGTCGGGGAACGGCTCGGGAAGCAGACGGCAGTGGAGGACGTCACCGGCGGAGGTGCGGAAGGTGACCGCCCGCTCATCCGCTTCGACGATCACCGACGGGCTGCACCGGAGCCGGGAGGTCGCGACCCGCAGATCGTCGCCGGCGAGTGTGCCGGCCCAGGACGGGCAGATCGGATCGGTGGGCACGAGCGTCCGGGTGGCGAGCCGGTACCGGTCGGTGGCGGTCAACCTCACGCAGCCGGATCCGGTTTCCATGTGCACGCCGTTCAGCACCGGGATGTCGGGGTCGTGACCGGTGGAGGCGGAGACCTGATCGACGGCCCCGGCGAGGACGGGTCCCGGCACCGTGCAGACCACGCGGCGTGATTCGGCACGTAGGGACGCGCCGAGGGTCTCGGCGGCCCGTCGGAGCCTGTCGGCCTCCGAGGTCATCCCCGCAACGTGGTCGTCGAGCAGTCGCACTGCCTCGTCCGCGTCGGCGGCGAAGAACTCGCCGATGGCGGGCAGCGGCATTCCGATCTCCCGCAACTGCCGCAGCCGGCAGGCGCGCGGGACCTGGGACCGGCAGTAGAACCGGTATCCCGTCGAGGGATCGACGTGCGCGGGGCGCAACAGGCCGGCGTCGTCGTAGAACCGCAATGCGCTCGCGGTCAGTCCGACGAGTTCGGCGAACACGCCGATCGACATCATCTCCGGGTCGGTCACCGGCCCATCATGAAGCTTCGACCGACTCGAAGGTCAAGCCGACGGCTACCGATCGTCAGTTGCGGACCTTGCTGGCCACGGCGGGGGAGCGACCCTGCGCACCGGCACCGACGGAGGGGGAGCGATGCGGTGCCGAGGCGTTCGGCGTACGCGGAGTGGACTGCGATCCCTGCCCGCCGGTGTTCGGCTGCCCGGCCGAGTTCGGGCCGGAGGCCGAGCCGGGGGCATCGCTCTTCGGGATACGCACCGTCCGGTCGGCCTGCGGCAGGGGCGTGGTCTTGTCGGTCTGCGGCAGCGGCGCGGTCTTGTCCGCCTTCGCGTCGGCCTTGACGGATGCCGGCTCCTCCGGGCTCTCGTCGTCCGAACCCTGCTTGTCGCCGCCCTGCTTGTCGCTGCCTTGCTTGTCGCGCGCCGTGCCGAGGACGGTCGTGCGGGGCTCGTCGAGGGAGATCTCCCGATCGAGCAGTTCGCCTTCGCGGTTGATCGCCGCGAGCAGCGTGGGGACGTCGTCGAGCTGCTCGCGAACGGCGTCGAGCTGGCCGAGGATGCGTCCCCGCAGCACGCGGAGTTCCTCCGTGAGGTCGCGCGCGTTGGCGACCTTCCGCTCGGACTGTTCGGTAGCGCGGGTGAGCCGCCGTTCGGCTTCCTGCGTGGCATCCTCGACACGACGTTCGGCCTCGGCCTTGCTCGTCCGTTCGAGTTCGTCGAGGGCGCCGAGCAACTTCGTGCGGCGCTCGGACATCGTGATCTCGAAGTCCTGCTGCACCTGCTCGCGCTTGGCCTCTGCCTCGGCGTCGAGTCGCTCGGCCTCGGCGCGGGCAGCGGCCACGATCCGCTCGGCCTCGGCGCGGGCCGCGGTCATCGTCCGCTCGTGCTCGGCCGCGAAGGCGATGCGGGTGTCCTCGAGTTCGGCGAGCTTCTTCTCGTAATCGCCCCGGAGGCGGATGCCCTCCTGCTCCGCCAGCGAGATCATCTCGGCGGCGTCGGCCTCGGCGCGGGCACGCAGCTCGGAGGCCTCGTCGGAGGCGAGACGCAGCATCCGCGAGATGCGGTCGCTCATACCCTCGGCGGTGGTGGGAGGCACCGACAGACGGTCGACGTCCTTGCGCAGTTCGTCGATCTCGTTGCGGGCGTTCTCGAGCTGACGGGCCAGATCGCGGGCCTGCGCGGCAGCAGCGTCGCGGTCGGTGGCGGTCACGCGCAGCTCGGCCTCGAACCGTGCGAAGTAGTTGGTCACCTCGTCGCGGTCGAAGCCCTTCCGCACGATGGAGAACGGCAGGTGGCTGGGTGCGCGATCACGATCGAAGACCATGGAGACAATCTACCCGGTCCCTGCGGGTACGACCCGGGTGCGCTCCCGCCCCATCCGTCTTCGGGAGCGCACCGGAACGGCCGTCAGTGAGCGGGATGTGCCGCCGGCTCGACGAGCTCGACGAGGACGCCGCCCGCGTCCTTCGGATGCAGGAAGTTGATGCGCGAATCGGCGGTACCGCGACGGGGAGCGTCGTACAGCAACCGGACGCCGCGCTCGCGCAGCGCCGTGGAGACGGCGTCGATGTCGGAGACGCGGTAGGCGAGCTGCTGCAGGCCCGGTCCGTTGCGGTCGATGAACTTCGCGATCGTGGAGTTCTCGTTCAGCGGGGCGAGCAGCTGGATCATGGTGGACCCTTCGGGGGTCCCCGGAACGGCCAGCATCGCCTCGCGCACGCCCTGCTCCTCGTTGACTTCCTCGTGGGTGGACACGAGGCCGAGGTTCTCGGCGTACCAGGTGAGAGCGGCATCGAGGTCGGGTACCGCGATGCCGACGTGATCGATGGCGGTGACGAGTCCGGAAGCGAGAACGGACGCCGCCGGAGTGGATGTGGGAGAGGTCTCGGTCATGCTCTAGACGGTAGCGGTACCGTTGAGTGCACTCCTATCGGGATTCAGGTGAATATCCGAGTGGAGTTTTCCGATCACATGCCGATCTTTCGGAGGAATGTCCCGTGAGCAGTTCTGTCATCGTCGCCGGAGCCCGGACGCCCATGGGGCGCCTGCAGGGTTCGCTCAAGGATTTCTCCGGATCGGATCTCGGTGGCGTGGCGATCAAGGGCGCACTCGAGCGCGCCGGCGTGGCTCCTGAACAGGTCGAATACGTCATCATGGGCCAGGTGCTCACCGCCGGCGCCGGCCAGATCCCGGCCCGTCAGGCGGCCGTCGCCGCCGGCATCCCGATGGATGTGCCGGCGCTGACGATCAACAAGGTGTGTCTGTCGGGCATCAACGCGATCGCGATGGCCGACCAGCTGATCCGCGCGGGCGAGTTCGACGTCGTCGTCGCCGGCGGCCAGGAGTCGATGAGCCAGGCCCCGCACATGCTCGAGAAGTCCCGCGCCGGCTTCAAGTACGGCGACGTGACCCTGCGCGACCACATGGCCTACGACGGCCTGCACGACATCTTCACCGACCAGGCGATGGGCAACCTCACCGAGTCGGCCAACTCCGGCGACCGCTTCGTCTCCCGCGAGGAGCAGGACGCCTTCGCCGCCGCCTCGCACCAGAACGCTGCCCGTGCCTGGAAGGACGGCCTGTTCGAGGACGAGGTCGTGCCGGTGTCGATCAAGCAGCGCAAGGGCGACCCGATCGTCTTCGCCGCCGACGAGGGCATCCGCCCGGAGACCACCGCCGAGTCGCTCGGCTCGCTGCGTCCGGCCTTCTCGAAGGACGGCACCGTCACCGCCGGGTCGGCCTCGCAGATCTCCGACGGTGCCGCCGCGGTCGTCGTGATGAGCAAGGCCAAGGCCACCGAGCTCGGGCTGAGCTGGATCGCCGAGATCGGCCGTCACGGCGTCGTCGCCGGACCGGACTCGACCCTGCAGTCGCAGCCGGCCCGGGCGATCGCCAAGGCCTGCGAGCGCGAGGGCGTCGACCCGAAGGACCTCGACCTCGTCGAGATCAACGAGGCGTTCGCCGCCGTCGGCATCGTCTCGGCCCGTGAGCTGGGCATCGATCCGGCGAAGGTGAACGTCAACGGCGGTGCGATCGCGCTCGGCCACCCGCTCGGCATGTCGGGTGCGCGCATCGTGCTGCACCTGGCGCTCGAGCTGAAGCGCCGCGGCGGTGGCGTCGGCGCTGCCGCCCTGTGCGGTGGTGGCGGCCAGGGCGACGCGCTCATCGTGCGGGTGCCCAAGAACTGACCCTCTTCCCGAGAGCATGATCACGGCCCCGGCGCAAGCATGCCGGGGCCGTGATGTCTCTCACTGAACTACGGCTTGTCGTAGGCCTTTCGGCACAATGGCCGCATGACCAACATCCTCGACGTGTCCACGCCCGCGAAACGATTCCGGCTGATCGCGATCTGGGAGGCGGTGACCTGGCTCGCCCTCCTGATCGCCATGTTCTTCAAGTGGGTGCTCGGCTACGAAGAGGCCATCGCGATCCCGGGCATGGTGCACGGCGTGGCCGGTTTCATCCCGTTCGTGCTCATCGCGCTCCTCACGGCGTGGTCGCTGAAGTGGGATCTCAAGACGACCTTCCTCGCCCTCGTGTCGAGCGTGCCCCCGTTCGGCACGATCGTCTTCGAGCGCTGGGCCGTGCGTACCGGTCGCCTCGGAGAGCTGTCCGCTCCGGCGACCCGCGAGGACGTCACCGCGACCGTCTGATCTCACGGCTGCGTCCCCCGGTCCGCGCAGCACGATTCGGACCACTCGTGACAAACTGGTGGACGTGACTCGACCCGGTTCCCGTCCAGCACGTTCTGCCGCCGTCGCCGCGGCGATGTCCGGCGCGGTGGATCTCTCACCGCTCAAGGAGAGGGCCTCCGCGCCGCCGCCTCCGCCTCCGTCCGGGGGCGACGGCGCCGCACCCGCTGCCATCGCCCCGATCGTGGACGTCACCGAAGCGACATTCGAAACCGAGGTGCTGCAGCGGTCGACGCAGGTGCCCGTGATCGTCGACCTGTGGGCGACCTGGTGCGAGCCGTGCAAGCAGCTCTCGCCCGTTCTCGAGAAGCTCGCGAACGAAGCGAACGGCGCGTGGGTCCTCGCGAAGGTCGACGTCGACGCCAACCCGCGGATCGCGCAGGCCTTCGGCGTCCAGTCGGTGCCCACGGTCGTCGCGATCGCGGCCGGCCAGCCGCTCGCCGACTTCCAGGGCGTGCAGCCCGAGCCCGCGTTGCGTCAGTGGCTCGACGCCATCCGGAACGCCGTCGCAGGCAAGCTGTCCGGCCCTCCCGGCGCCGAACCGGAGGAACAGCCCGCCGACCCGCGTTTCGAGGCCGCCGAGCAGGCGCTCGAGAACGGCGACTTCGAGGGCGCCGAGGCGGCCTACCAGCTCGTCCTGAACTCCGAGCCGAACAACACCGAGGCGCAGGCCGCGCTGCGTCAGGTGCGTTTCCTGGCCCGCGCGAGCACGGTCCCCGAGGATGCGATCGAGCGCGCCGATGCCGCTCCGAACGACCTCGAAGCCCAGTTCACGGCGGCCGACGCCGAACTGTTCGCGCAGCAGCCGGAGGCGGCCTTCGGTCGTCTCATCGAGTTCGTGCGCCGCAGCGCCGGGGACGAACGCACCGCGGCACGCACCCGGCTCCTCGAACTGTTCGAACTGTTCGACGCCGCGGATCCGGTCGTGGTGTCGTCGCGTCGCAAGCTCGCGATGGCCCTCTACTGATCCCTACGCATCCGTCGGCCCGGCCGCTCACCACTCGTGGTGGGCGGCCGGTGTCGTCTCAGCGGTAACGGCCGGTGCAGGCGGCCTCGCCGCCGAGGACGCCGGTGCGGAAGGCATCCACCCGGGCGAATCCGCTCGGCACCGTGTTGCCGTTGACGTCGCTCGCCGCCAGTCCGTCGGTGAGCAGACCCGAGACCGCTTCGTCGAGGTCGCCGGGGGACAGCCACACGAGCACCTGGCTCGGGTCGACGTTCGAGGCGAGGGTGCTGTCGGGGCTCAGCGCGGCACTGATCACCCCGGACAGACAGGCCGCCCGCAGAGCCGTGCGCGGCTCGGTGAGCGACTGGCCGGCTTCCTTCTGCACCGCGAGGGCGTAGCGGGAGGCGACGAGCACGTAGGCGTTGTAGTCGCCGCGGACACCGGGATCGAATCCGCTTCCCGGCGGGGCGGCCGTACCGCGCTCACTCAGTGCCTCCATGTCGACGCCCACGGTGTTCGTCGCGGGGCAGTACGACACCGGTGAGGTGGCCCGGGCGTCCGAGCACCCGAGGTCGGCGCCCGACAGATCGAGTTGCGGCAGGGCGTCGAGGTCGAAGACCTGGTGGAACGACTCGAAGATCGCCTCGACCGACTCGCCGGTGACCGGTAGCTCGCCGTCGTCGGCGGAGTCGTAGTACTGCGGCAGGTCGGCGCGGCGCGACTCGATCTCGGCGGAATCGATGCGCGCACACGAGCCGGCCCCGTCGGTGAACCCGATCTGCACGGCCGTCACGCGTTCGAAGGCCGAACCGTGGATCGAGTCGGGATCGTTCGGATCGGCGTCGCGGAAGAGCACCATCGACGCGAGCACGTTGTTCAGCCCGTCGGAGGTGTCGAGCTGGAAGTGCGTCGAGCGGCCCTCCGCGACGTGCCGCATGAAGGCACCGGCGAAACAGTCGGCCTGCTGCTCGAACACGATGCCGGGATCGTCCTCGGCGACCAGCCCCGCCGTGTGCTGGACGGCGTGCCCGTACTCGTGGGCGAGGACCGTCACCGCGGCCATCGGCCCGAAGCTGTCGATGAGCTGCGGCATGAGGTAGGTGCGGTCCCATCCGATCTCGTCACCCCCGCTGCAGTAGGCCGCGTTGATGAAGTCGTAGGTGGGTTTGCCGCAGAAACGCGGACCCCGGCGCTCGGACGGATCCCACGACACGATCGTCTCGACCGGGCGGAAGGTGCCCCGGGCGACCGACGCGAACTCCTGACGCCAATACTCCTCGATGTCGGCGATCGCGTTGCCGGCCAGGACGTCGACGGGACCGCCGTCGGTGTTCTCGATCTCGATGTCCGCATCGGGCACCCCGCTGCGTGGACCCGACGCCCCGGAGGTGACGGGCAGCCCCGCCACGGTGAAGGGGTTGTCGTAGATCGACACCGCCGTTCCTTCGATCCGCTGGGCGCATCCCGCCAGCAGGACGACGGTCAGTGCGGGCACCACCAGTCGCGCGAACCGGTGCGTCCGTCGCATGTCGTTGTGCTCCTGTCGTCGGGCAGCGTCACCTCCGCAACGACAACCAGATGGCGCCGTGCGCAGGCAAGGTCACCCGAGCCGAGGCGGGACGCCCGTGCCACGAATGTTCGTCCGCCTCCACGGCGCCGAAGTTGCCCGCTCCGTTGCCCTGGTAGGCGGTCGCGTCCGTGTTGAGGACTTCCTCCCACGTGCCCGGTTCGGGCAATCCGACACGATAGTCGGCGTAGGTGGTGCCCGAAAAGTTGTGCAGGCACGCGACCACCGAGCCGTCGCTGCCGTAGCGCAGGAACGACAGGACGTTGTTGTGCGCATCGTTGGCGTCGATCCACGAGTATCCGCCGGGCGTGGTGTCGAGCGTGTAGAGCGCCGGGTGCGAGCGGTAGATGCCGTTGAGATCGCACACCAGCCGGTGGATACCGGCGTGGAGCGGTTCGTCGAGCTGCCACCAGTCGAGGCCGCGTTCTTCGGACCACTCGGCGACCTGCCCGAACTCCTGGCCCATGAACAGCAACTGCTTGCCGGGATGGGCCCACATGTAGGCGAGCATCGAGCGCAGGCCGGCGGCGCGTGTGGCGTCGTCGCCCGGCAGTCGCGTCCACAGCGTGCCCTTGCCGTGGACGACCTCGTCGTGGCTGATGGGGAGCACGAAGTTCTCGCTCCACGCGTACACGAGCGAGAACGTGATCTCGTGGTGGTGATAGGTGCGGTGCACGGGATCGCGGCCGAGATAGCCGAGGGTGTCGTGCATCCAGCCCATGTTCCACTTCATGCTGAACCCGAGCCCGCCGACGTTCGTCGAGCGGGTCACGCCCGGCCAGGAGGTCGATTCCTCCGCGACCGTCACGATCCCCGGATAGTGCTTGTGGACGGTGGCGTTGAGTTCCTGCAGGAACGCGACGGCCTCGAGGTTCTCACGCCCGCCGTAGATGTTCGGCGTCCAGCCGCCCTCGGGGCGCGAGTAGTCGAGATACAACATCGAGGCCACGGCGTCGACGCGCAGACCGTCGATGTGGAACTCCTCGATCCAGTACAGGGCGTTGGCGACGAGGAAGTTCCGCACCTCGGGGCGGCCGTAGTCGAAGACGTAGGTGCCCCAGTCCAGCTGTTCACCGCGGCGCGGATCGGGATGTTCGTACTGGGGGCTGCCATCGAAGCGCGCGAGCGCCCACTCGTCCTTGGGGAAGTGGGCGGGCACCCAGTCCATGATCACGCCGATCCCGGCGGCGTGGAGACGGTCGACGAACGCGCGGAACTCGTCGGGTGTGCCGAACCGGGAGGTGGGGGCGTAGTAGGAGGTGACCTGGTAGCCCCACGACCCGCCGAAGGGATGCTCGGCGACCGGCAGCAGCTCGACGTGCGTGAATCCGGTCTCGAGGATGTACTCGGCCAGCTGATCGGCGAGTTCGACGTAGTTCAGGCCCGGGCGCCACGAACCGAGGTGCACCTCGTAGACCGCCATCGGTTCCTGCCAGGGCTGCGCCTTCTCGCGGGTCGCGACCCAGTCGTCGTCGTTCCAGGTGTAGCGGCTCTCGGTGACCTTCGACGCGGTTGCGGGCGGCACCTCGGTGGCGAACGCCATCGGATCGGCCTTGTCGCGGACGGATCCGTCGCGGCCGTGCACCCGGTACTTGTACAGCGCGCCCGGTTCGATGCCGGGAACGAAGACCTCCCAGACGCCGCTCGAGCCGAGCACCCGCATCGGGGCGGTGCGTCCGCCCCAGCCGTCGAAGTCGCCGGTGACGGTGACCCCGCGTGCGCCCGGCGCCCACACGGCGAAGGACGTGCCCGTCACCGGGCCGTCCGGGGTCTCGTAGGTCCGCGGATGGGCGCCGAGCACCTCCCACAGCCGTTCGTGCCGGCCTTCGCGCAGCAGGTGACGGTCGAGTTCGCCCAGCGTCGGCATGAAGCGGTAGCCGTCCGCGACGACCTCGACGTGATCGAACGGATAGGTCACCACGAGCCGGTAGTCGGCGAGATCGAAGACCGGGATCAGGGCGCTGAAGACGTCCTCGCCCACGGGTTCGAGCGAATGGTCGCGACCCCCGATGCGGGCGGCGACCTTCTCGGCCCCGGGGCGCAGTGCCCGGATGACCGTCCCCTCCGGATGCGGATGGGCCCCGAGCACCGCGTGCGGATCGTGGTGCTCGCCGGCGGCGAGCAGGTCGAGGTCCTCCGGTCGCGGGCTGTGGCGCCGGCGCGGAACATCGGCGCCCGGCGTCTGGGGCGGCACGGTCACGACTGCCTCCTGTAGGCGAGCGTTGTGCGGGTGGGGATGCCGATCGGGGGCAGGACCAGGATGTGTGCCACCGCCCGCCACGGCTCGAGGCGCACGTAGTTGGCCTGTCCCCACGAGTACTGTTCCCCACTCACCTCGTCGTAAACGGGGAAGTGGTCGTGCCAGTCGTGTCCGATCGCCGGCATGTCGAGCCAGACCGTGCCCTGTTCGGCCCCGTAGGGGTTGAGGTTGATCACCGTGAGCACGCAGTCTCCGGTGGACGGATCGAACTTCGAATAGGCGATCAGCGCGTCGTTGTCGACGTGGTGGAAGGTGATGTTGCGCAGCTGCTGCAAGGCCGGATGCGCGCGCCGGATGCGGTTGAGGGTGGTCAGCCACGGTTCGAGCGACTCGCCGCGCCGGCGGGCCTCGTCGTATCGGCGCGGCCGCAACTGGTACTTCTCCGAGTCGAGGTACTCCTCGCTGCCCGGCCGCACCGCGAGGTGCTCGAACAGTTCGTATCCCGAGTACACGCCCCACGAGGGAGCCAGGGTGGCGGCGAGCGCCGCACGCAGCGCGAACATGCCGGGCCCGCCGTGCTGCAGCGTCTCGTGCAGGATGTCGGGGGTGTTGACGAACAGGTTCGGCCTGGCCTCGTCGGCCTTCGCGGCGAGCTCGGTACCGAACTCGGTGAGCTCCCATTTCGCGACCCGCCACGTGAAATACGTGTAGGACTGCGTGAATCCGCGTCGCGCGAGCCCGTACATGCGGGCGGGCCGGGTGAAGGCCTCCGACAGGAACAGCACGTCGGGATCGGTGCGCTTGATCTCGGCGATGAGCTGCTCCCAGAAGTTCGGGGGCTTGGTGTGCGGATTGTCGACGCGGAAGATGTCGACGCCCAACCGGATCCAGTGCCGGACCACGCGCAGGACCTCGGCGTAGATGCCCTCGGGGTCGTCGTCGAAGTTGATCGGATAGATGTCCTGGTACTTCTTGGGCGGGTTCTCCGCGTACGCGATCGTGCCGTCGGGCAGCACGGTGAACCATTCCGGATGCTCCCGGGCCCACGGGTGGTCGGGGGCGCACTGCAGGGCGAGATCGAGGGCGACCTCGAGCTCGAGTTCCTTCGCTCGGGCGACGAAATCGCGGAAGTCCTGCTCGGTGCCGAGTTCGGGATGGATGGCGTCGTGACCGCCCTCGTCGGAACCGATCGCCCAGGGCGACCCGACGTCGTCCGGGCCGGCGACGAGGGTGTTGTTCGGTCCCTTGCGGTTGACCTTGCCGATCGGGTGGATCGGGGGGAGGTAGACGACGTCGAATCCCATCGCCGCGATGCGCGGCAGATCGGCGGCGGCCGTGGCGAAGGTGCCGTGCCGCGGGGTTCCGTCCTCGTGCCAGCCGCCGGTGGACCGGGGGAAGAACTCGTACCAGGAACCGAACAGCGCGCGGCGGCGATCGGCGAACGCCGTGAACGCCTTTCCGCGGGTGACCAGCTCGCGGAGGGGATGGGCGCGGAGGATCTCGGTGACGTCGGGGGAGAAGGCCGGAGCGACGCGCTCGGCCAGCGGACGGTCGGACCGCAGGGACGCAGCGACCGCGAGCAGAGCGGGACGGTTGCCGCGCGGTGCGCCCTTCGCGGCCTTCTCGAAGATCCGTGCGCCGACCTCGAGATCGTTCGCGAGTTCGGTGGCGTCCTGCCCGGCGTCGGTCTTCGCGGTGACCGCGTGGCGCCAGGTCGCGACCGGGTCGCTCCACGCCTCGACCCGGTAGGTCCACGCGCCGACGCTCGTGGGGGAGAAGGTGGCGTGGAAGGTGTCGGGTTCGGTGCCCGGGACCATCGGGATCCGCACCAGCCTGCCCGCGGATTCGGGATCGTCGGCCGGTCCTCGGACGGCGAGTGTCGCGGCGATCGCGTCGTGGCCCTCACGCCACACGACAGCGGAGACCGGCACCACCTCCCCGACGACCGCCTTCGTCGGATAACGCCCTCCGTCGATGGAGGGTTGTACGTCGTCGATGGCGAGCCGACCTGTCACGCTAGCTCCGTTCCGTGCGGGTCCGGGTGGACGAGCAGGGCCGATGGGGGCAACGACCGTGTCTCGAACCACCGTAATGGAGGTCGCGCCGCGCGGCTGTGCATGCAGCGGGACCCGCGAAGAATCCCCTCTGCAGCACCGAAATTATCTGTAACTCACCGTTCACTTCAATTGACCGGACGGCAACACCCCGCTCCCTACTGTTTGTTCTGCAAGACAACAACAGCCTCCTCGGGGGCACGACGAAGGGAAGAACACATGGGTCTGGTTGCCGGTCTGATCGGAGTCGTCGGAGACCTGCTGCACCTGCTCCTCGGCGGACTCTGAGTCCACCGGCCGACGGGGGGTCGGCCACAGGAGAGAAGGCCCCGCGGTGTGGGCGGTTTCAAGGGGTCGACGCAACACCGCTGTTAGTTGGTGGTGATTAGATCACGCAGACGCTCGGCTGGAGTATCCCAGCCGAGCGTTTTGCGTGGCCGGCCGTTGAGCTCCTGGGCGACGTGCTCGAGGTCCGCCGGGCTGTAGACACTCAGATCGGTGCCCTTGGGGAAATACTGCCGCAGCAGTCCGTTGGTGTTCTCGTTGGTGCCGCGCTGCCAGGGGCTGGCCGGGTCACAGAAGTAGACGGCCATATCGGCAGCGATACCGAACTGCTTGTGCCGGGCCATCTCGGCGCCTTGATCCCAGGTCAGCGAGCCACGAAGATGGGCGGGCAGGTCTTTCATCGCGGCGATGAGCGCGTCCCGCACGGATTCGGCGTCGTGCCCGTTCGGCAGGTGCAGCAGCATCGTGTAGCGGGTGGTGCGTTCGACGAGGGTGCCGATCGCGGTCTTGTTCAGCTCACCGGTGATCAAATCGCCTTCCCAGTGCCCGGGCACCGCACGGTCGGCGACCTCGGCGGGCCGGTCACTGATCATCACCATCGGATCGGTGAATCGCTGATACCGCTGACCGTCCGCGCGGTGCGGTTTACGTCTCGCCCGTCCGGTCCGAAGTGACTGTTGTACTTGCTTTTTGAGGCCGCCTCGGGCTTGGAAGTAGAGGGCTTGGTAGATCGTTTCGTGGCTCACCCGCATACTTTCGTCGTCGGGATGATCCCGGCGTAGACGGTGCGAGATCTGCTCCGGTGACAACTTCCGGGACAGGCCTTCCTCGACCGCTGCCCGCAGGACCGTGTTCACCACCAGTTTGGACTGCTTGGGCCGCGCCCGGGCCGTGGCGGCGGCTCGATCGGCCTGATACGGCAGGTAGCTGCCCTCGATGCTGTGCCGACGAATCTCCCGCGAGACGGTCGAGACGTTCTTGCCGATCCGAGCGGCGATGGTTCGCAGCGAATCCTCGACGAGCAGGCCGTCGGCGATCGCGATCCGGTCCTCGGTCGACAGATACCGGTCGCTGATCGCCGGCCGTCCGCTGCCCTCACAGGTCACACTGGTCACAGACTGTGTGTAGACGGTTCCGTGGTGGTAGTCCACCACCCGCCCATCGGGATGGATCCGCTTATTGTTCGAGCGCCGGATTCCCTGCCGCCAGTCCCGTGCGGTGCGTTCGTTGACCCCGACCTCACGGGCTGCTCGTCTGGCCGACCAGCCCGCTGCGATCAACTCCAGGCAACGACGCTTGGCTTCGAGTTTGCCCTTCGGTGAGATTTTCTCCCTGCCGACCAGTCCCTCGTCCACCAGGATCCGGCGGGCCACCGAGTGCGCGACCTTCGATGCCTTCGCCGCCCGATTGATCGACCCGGTCTCGTTGTAGACAGACACGATCAGCGCACGGTCGGCGGTGCCGGCCGGGCCACGGGATCTACCCGCCGGCCGGTCGATGGCCCTCAAGATCGCGTAGCACCGCTGCCGGGGCAGCCCGATCGCGGCCGCGGCCTCCTTGACCGGAATCCCGGCATCGATCAGTCGTGCCAGTTGGTTACCGAACCGGTCGCAGTCCTCCGTGAACGACATGATCGTCGCAACCTCTCGTTGAGAGTGTTGCGACGATCATGTGAACCCGCCGTGCACGCCGCGGGGCCTCTCCGTGTGCCGGGCGATCCCGTCCGCGACCGGCGTGGATCCGGGCACGTGAGATCCGCCGCCCGGCCGTCACGAAGCGCGGTCGGTCGGTAGTGTGCTCCCCGTGAAAGCACTGCGCCGGTTCACCGTACGAGCCCATCTTCCCGAGCGGCTGGCTGCGCTGGGAGCCCTGACGGCCAACCTCCGATGGTCCTGGCACCCGCAGACCCAGGACCTGTTCGAATCGGTCGACCCGGACCTGTGGCGCCGGTGCAGCAACGACCCCGTCCGGCTGCTCGGCGAGGTGCCGCCGGCCCGCCTCGACGCGCTCGCCGAGGACGGCGACTTCCTCGCCCGCCTCGACGCCGCCGCCGCCGACCTCGAGCACTACCTCACCCGCCCCCGCTGGTTCCAGGAACAGCAGGAGCGCGGCACGACACTGCCCGCCGGCATCGCCTATTTCTCCATGGAGTTCGGTGTCACCGAGGTGCTGCCGAACTACTCCGGCGGCCTCGGCATCCTCGCCGGCGACCACCTCAAGGCCGCCTCCGATCTCGGCCTGCCGCTCATCGGCGTCGGCCTGCTCTACCGGTCCGGCTACTTCCGGCAGTCGCTCAGCGCCGACGGCTGGCAGATGGAGCACTACCCCTCCTACGACCCGCAGGGCCTGCCGCTGCGACTGCTCACCGAGGCCGACGGCACCGCCGCGCTCGTGCAGGTCGCCGTGCCGGGCGGACGCACACTCGACGCGCGGATCTGGATCGCCCAGGTCGGGCGCGTCCCGCTGCTGCTGCTCGACTCCGACATCCCCTCCAACGACGAGGAGCTGTGCGGGGTCACCGACCGCCTCTACGGCGGCGACCAGGACCACCGCATCAAGCAGGAGATCCTCGCCGGCGTCGGCGGTGTCCGCGCGGTGCGCGCCTACACGCGCATCCACGGTCTGCCCGACCCCGACGTCTTCCACATGAACGAGGGACACGCGGGTTTCCTCGGCGCCGAACGCATCCGCGAACTCGTCACCGGCGCCGGACTCGACTTCGACGAAGCGCTCGCCGCCGTGCGGGCCGGCACGGTCTTCACCACCCACACCCCCGTGCCCGCGGGTATCGACCGCTTCCCGATCGATCTCGTGCGCCACTACTTCTCGGGCACCAACGGCGAGAACGAGTCGGCACTGCTGCCCGGCCTCACCGTCGACCGCATCCTCGCGCTCGGACGCGAGAGCAACCCGAACGTGTTCAACATGGCCCATCTCGGTCTGCGCCTCGGCCAGCGCTGCAACGGCGTGTCGAAGCTGCACGGCGAGGTCAGCCGCGGCATGTTCGAAGGACTGTGGCCCGGATTCGACGCCGCCGAGGTGCCCATCGGCTCGGTCACCAACGGTGTCCACGCCCCCACCTGGGCCGCGCGCGAATGGATCGCGCTCGCCAACCGCCTCGCCGGACCCGACCGGGTCGAGGAGGCCCGCGGCTGGGAACTGCTCCAGACCATCGACCGCAAGGAACTGTGGTCGACCCGCAACACGTTGCGCGCGCAGCTCGTCGCCGAGGTGCGTCGCCGGCTGCGCGAGTCGTGGCTCGAACGCGGCGCCACCGAAGCCGAACTCGGCTGGATCGAGTCGGTCTTCGATCCGAACGTGCTCACCGTCGGGTTCGCGCGGCGCGTGCCCACCTACAAGCGCCTCACCCTGATGCTGCGCGACCCCGAACGGCTGCGCGCGCTGCTGCTCGACGACGAACGGCCCGTGCAGCTCGTCGTCGCCGGCAAGAGCCACCCCGCCGACGACGGCGGCAAGGCGCTCATCCAGCAGGTCGTGCGGTTCGCCGACGAGTACGACGTGCGGCACCGCATCGTCTTCCTGCCCAACTACGACATGTCGATGGCCCGCTATCTGTACTGGGGTTGCGATGTGTGGCTGAACAACCCGCTGCGCCCGCTCGAGGCGTGCGGCACGTCGGGCATGAAGTCGGCTCTCAACGGCGGTCTCAACCTGTCCATCCGCGACGGATGGTGGGACGAGATGTTCGACGGCGAGAACGGCTGGGCCATCCCCACCGCCGACGGTGTCGACGACACCCGTCGCGACGATCTCGAGGCCGCCGCGTTGTACGAGTTGCTCGAACGTTCGGTGCTGCCGCGCTTCTACGACCGTGACTCCGACGGGGTGCCGGCCCGCTGGATCGAGATGGTGCGCCACACGCTCGAGAATCTCGGCCCGAAGGTGCTCGCCTCGCGCATGGTGCGCGACTACGCCGTCGACTACTACATCCCCGCGGCCGCGGCGGCCGCGAAGGTGACCGCCGACGACTACGCGGGCGCGCGGGCGCTGGCCGACTACCGGCACCGCATCGAGGCGTCGTGGCCGGGAGTGCGTGTCGCGCAGGTCGATTCGACGCCGATCCCGGACGTGCCGCAGATCGGCCTGCCGCTGGGGCTGACCGCGCACGTCCAGCTCGGCGACCTGACCCCGGAGGACGTCGAGGTGCAGGCCGTGGTCGGGCGCGTGGGCTCCGACGACACGATCGGCGACCCCGTCACCGTGGCGATGGAGCACATCGGTACCGACCCTCTGGGGGAGGAGTTCACCGCGACCGTGCCGCTGCCGCTCGCCGGCGCCGTCGGCTACACGGTGAGGGTACTGCCCAGGCACGGGCTGCTCGCCTCACCCGCCGAACTCGGCATGGTCGCGCTCCCGTAGGAGATCAGGACCCGCCGGGTGCTCGGCCGCGCAGACGCGTGAGTGCCCGGCGGACCACCGCCGGATCGGCCGTCTCCCAGAACGGCGGCAGCGACGCACGCAGATAACCGCCGTACCGCGCGGTCGCCAGACGCGAGTCGAGCACCGCCACCACGCCCCGGTCGTCGGTGCTGCGCAGCAGACGCCCGACACCCTGCGCCAGCAGCAGCGCGGCGTGGTTGGCGGCGACCGCCATGAACCCGTTGCCGCCGCGAGCCTCCACGGCGCGTTGCCGGGCGACCAGCAGCGGATCGTCGGGGCGGGGGAACGGAATGCGGTCGATGATCACCAGCGACAGCGACGGGCCCGGAACGTCGACACCCTGCCACAGCGACAGGGTACCGAACAGGCTCGTCGCCTCGTCGGCTGCGAACTTCTCGACCAGCGCGCCGGTCGCGTCGTCGCCCTGGCACAGGATCGGTGTGTCGAGACGCTCGCGCAGTGCCTCGGTGGCGGCCTTCGCGGCGCGCATCGAGGAGAACAACCCGAGGGTGCGCCCTTCGGCGGCGGTGACGAGTTCGGCGATCTCGTCGAGATGCGAGGGCGGCAGACCGTCGCGGCCGGGTGGCGTCAGATGCTTCGCGATGTAGAGGATGCCCGCCTTCGCGTGATCGAAGGGCGACCCCACGTCGATCCCGTTCCACGCGAGATCGCCCTTGTCGGACGGAGGTTCGGCACCGGAGGCGGAGGTGGTGTCGCTGCGGGCCGGCGACTGCGGCGGCAGACCCCAGTTGACCGCGAGTCCGTCGAACGACCCGCCGACCGTGAGGGTCGCGGAGGTGAGGATGACGGTGGACTCACCGAACAACCGGCTGCGCAACAACCCACCGACCGACAGCGGCGCGACCCGCACGGTGCGGCGCACGTTGCCGCGGAACTCGTCGGCGGCGAGCCACACGACGTCGGGTCGCTGCGAAGGGTCTCGCTGCTCGAAGGTCGTCAGCACCCGGACCGCGCAGTCGTGCACCTCGTCGATCTCCGCGAGCGCCTGACTGCGGGCCGCGGCGACCTCGGGATCGGTGCCGGGCTTGGCCGGTCCGATCGCCGTGTGCACGGCCCAGGCGGCATCGCGGATCGAGGCCAGCGCGGCCGCGGCGCCCTCGGGCAGCTCGTCCCAGCGACCCGCCGGTAGTTCTTCGAGGAACGACTCCCAGTTCTCGGCGGCACCGTCGAGCCGGTCGATCTCCTCGTCCTCGACGAGCTTGACGCAGCGCCGCGCGGCCGCCGACACCGTGCCCGGCGACAACTCGGCGGTGGCGACGTTCGTGATCCGATCGACGAGTTCGTGGGCCTCGTCGACGACCACGACATCGTGCTCGGGCAGGATCGAGATGCCGGTGATCGCATCGATGGCGAGCAGCGCGTGGTTGGTGACGACCACGTCGACCTGCGCGGCCTCGGCGCGCGCGATCTCGGCGAAGCAGTCTTCTCCCACCGGGCACCGCGACTTGCCGAGGCATTCGCGCGCGGTGACGGACAGCTGACGCCAGGCCTGATCGGAGACGCCGGGGGACAGGTCGTCGCGGTCGCCGGTCTCGGTGGTGGACGACCACTCCGTCACCCGCCGCACCTCGCGGCCGATGCGCGAGAGGGCGAACGCGTCGAACAACTCGGCGTCGGGCGTCTCCTCGGCGAGACCGGTATGGATCTTGTTCAGGCACAGGTAGTTTCCGCGACCCTTGAGGATCGCGAAACGCGGGCGCCGGCCGAGCGAACCGGCGAGGGCGTCGGCGAGTCGTGGCAGGTCGCGTTCGACGAGCTGCCGCTGCAAGGCGATGGTCGCGGTGGAGACCACCACGGTGCGGCCCGTCTTCACCGCGTACCGGATGCTCGGCACGAGATAGGCCAGCGACTTACCGGTACCCGTGCCGGCCTGCACGGCGAGGTGTTCGCCGGTGTCGATGCTGTGCGCGACGGCCGAGGCCATCGTCAGCTGGTTGCGCCGCTCCTTACCGCCCAGCGCGTGCACCGCGGTTCGCAGCAATTCTGGGACTTCGGGGAGATCCGGCACCGGCACAGGGTATCGGTCCCCACCGTCACCTTCGGCCTGCGGCCCCGCTACCTGTGACTTCGGTGATATCGGTGACGCCGGGAAGGTCGGTGACCAGCTCGACACCGGCCTCGCGCATCCGCTCGAGGGCGGGGCGGATCGTCGTCTCCGACACCCCCGCGGTGTAGGGCAGCAGCACCTGGGCGCCGAAACCCTCCTCGATCGCGTCGAGCGCGGTGGCCCGCACGCAGTGGTCGGTGGCGATCCCGACGATGTCGACGTCCGTCACGCCGCGGTCGCGCAGCCACGACGCCAACGTCGTGCCCTCGTCGTCGGTTCCTTCGAAGCCCGAATAGGCGGCGTCGTCGGCACCCTTGGAGAAGACGGCCTCGAACCGGTCCGTGGTCAGCTCCGGGTGGAAGTCCGCGCCCGGCGTCCCTGCCCGGCAGTGCGGCGGCCACGAGTCGACGAAATCGGGTTCGGGAGAGAAATGGTCTCCGGGATCGACGTGGTGGTCGCGGGTCGCGACGATGTGCGCGTAGTCGTCACCGCGCGCCTGCAGGAACCGAGTGATGTCGGACGCCACCCGCGAGCCGCCCTCCACGGCGAGCGAACCGCCCTCGCAGAAGTCGTTCTGGACGTCGACCACCAGCAGTGCGCGCATGGCACTCACCCCTCACGGACGAAGCGGGTGGGGATGGCGGGATCCCCGGCCGAGAGCGTCAGGCCCTCCCACGGCAGACGCACCATGCCCTGCCGGAAGTACTCCCGGCTCTCCTCCAGGGTAGGCAGATCGCCGACCGCCTCGCCGCCGCGGACCAGCGGGATCATCAGTTCGTGGACCTGCGAACCCTCGCCCGGCGGGACCTGCTCGGCGCGGGCCGGGTACACGACCTCCTCGACGAGCGTGCCCGTCCTCCGCGCGTACCGGACGGCCCGCTTCGCGCCCCCGCGGGACTCCTTCGACGCACTGCGCTTCTCGACCGCGAGGCCGTCGACTTCCACGAGCTTGAAGACCATGCCCGCCGTCGGAGCCCCCGAGCCGGTCACCAGCGACGTGCCGACGCCGTAGCCGTCGACCGGTTCGGCGCGCAGACCCGCGATCCCGTATTCGTCGAGATCACCGGACATCACGATCTTCGTGCGGGTCGCGCCGAGTCCGTCGAGCTGTTCGCGCACCTGGCGGGCGAGCACACCGAGATCGCCCGAATCGATCCGCACGCCACCGAGTTCGGGGCCGGCCACCGCGATCGCCGTGTTCACGCCCTCGGTGATGTCGTAGGTGTCCACCAGCAGGGTCGTCCCCACACCGAGGCTCTCGACCTGGCTGCGGAAGGCGGACGCCTCGTCGCGGCCGGCCGTCGTGGTGTGCAGCAGGGTGAACGCGTGCGCGGCGGTACCCGCCGCGGGGATGCCGTACCGCTGCGCGGCCTGCAGATTGGACGTCGAGTCGAAGCCCGCGAGATAGGCCGCGCGCGCCGCGGCGACCGCCGCTTCCTCATGGGTGCGCCGCGACCCCATCTCGATGAGCGCGCGGCCGTCGGCCACACTCACCATGCGCGCCGCCGCGGAGGCGATCGCACTGTCGTGGTTGAAGATCGACAGTGTCAGCGTCTCGAGCAGCACACACTCGGCGAAGGTGCCGCTCACCGACAGGATCGGTGAACCCGGGAAGTAGAAGTCACCCTCGCGGTAGCCGTCGATGTCGCCGGAGAACCGGAAGTCGCGCAACCACTCGACGGTCCGCGGAGCCAGGAAACCGGCGGCGAGTTCGAGTTCGGCCTCGTCGAACCGGAACGATTCGAGTGCCTCCACCAACCGTGCGGTGCCCGCGACGACGCCGTACCGCCTGCCCGGGGGAAGGCGCCGGGCGAAGACCTCGAAGACGCACGGGCGGTCGCCCGTGCCGTCCGCCAGGGCAGCCTCGAGCATGGTCAACTCGTACTTGTCCGTGAACAATGCGGTACCGGGACGACCGGCACGGTGAATGGCTTCGGGCACCCGATCACTGTAGAGCCACGCCCTCCGAGGCGGGTTTTTCGCGATGCTCCGAAGTCGTACCCTGGGAACATGGCGCCGTGTAGTACGACCACTCCGCTCGACGTCCGATCGACGGCGGCCCAGGCCGTTCGGGCCATGGCGGGACAGGCCGTTCCGGCCGAGGCCGAAATCGTCGAGGAGATCGAAGCGGTCGACAGGCCATGGGTGACCGTGGTCTGGGACGACCCCGTCAATCTCATGCACTACGTGACGTTCATCTTCCAGAAGCTGTTCGGGTACAGCAAGGCCAAGGCCACCGAGCTCATGCTCAAGGTCCACAACGAGGGCAAGGCCGTCGTGTCGAGTGGTTCGCGTGACAAGATGGAACACGACGTGCAGCGTCTGCACGCCGCCGGACTGTGGGCGACGATGCAACGCGACGAATGATCCCCACAGGAGGGCCCGACCGACGTGCGGCAGTGGACCAGGAAGAACTCGCTCAGCGGCCCCAAGCTCCGGTCGGAGATGGACGCCCACGAAGCGTCGGTGCTGCGGTCGCTCGTGTCCTCCGTGCTGGGCATGCTCGAGGAACGCGCCGGACAGGCCCCGCAGGACGACCTCGCGGCGCTGACCGGCCTGCGCACCGGTAACGCCACCCCGCCCGAGATCCCGGCGCTGCGACGCCTCCTACCCGAGTTCCACCGCCCCGACGCCGATGCCGTCGCCGATGTCGGCGACGACGCAGCCGACCTCAACGGTGCGATGCGGAGCCTGCACGAACCGAGCATCATCGACGCCAAGCTCGCCGCCGGCGCGGTCATCCTGCGCACCGTGCCGGAGGGCGGCGGCAAGGTGGTGCTCAATCCCGAACAGGCCGAGGCCTGGCTGTACGGACTCAACGACGTGCGGCTCGCGCTCGGTACCACCCTCGGCATCGACGCCGACACCCCCGACGTCCTCGACGACGACGATCCGCGTGCCCCGCATCTCGACGTCTACCACTGGCTGACGTGGATGCAGGACTCCCTCGTCCAGGCGCTGCAGCCGTGATCGTGCCGGGACCGACCGATTCGCTGCTCGACGTGGCGGGTCTGAGTGTCGGTCACTGGCAGCACCTCGATCCCGAGGTCACCGTCGGCACCCCCGAGGTTCCCGGTACGGGCGCCGCCACGGGATGCACCGTCGTGCTCGCCGACCCGTCCGCCGTCGCCTCGGTGGACGTGCGCGGCGGGGGACCGGGCACCCGGGAGACCGACCTGCTCGATCCGAGCCACTCCGTGCAGCGCGTCGACGCGGTGCTCCTCACCGGAGGCAGTGCATACGGGCTGGCTGCCGCCGACGGCGTGATGCGCTATCTCGAGAAGAACGGCAAGGGGATCCCGATGGGCGCGCCCGGCGCGGTCGTCCCGATCGTCCCCGGCGCCGTCATCTTCGACCTGCCGGTGGGGCAGTGGTCCGCGCGCCCGACCGCCGATTCCGGTTGCACCGCCGCGGCCACCGCCAGTTCCACACACTTCGCGCGCGGCAGTGTCGGTGCGGGCACCGGTGCCCGCGCCGGGGCGCTCAAGGGCGGCATCGGATCGGCGAGCGTGCGGATCACGGACGGCCCCGCGGCCGGGGTGACCGTGGCGGCGCTGATGGTGGCGAACCCCGTCGGCTCGGTGTTCGACCCCGTGACCGGCCTGCCCTGGGGTGTCGACGCCGCGCGCGCCGAGGAACTCGGACTGTCGTCGCCCTCCGCGTCGGATCTGGCCGCGGCCCGCGCGCTCGGCGACAAGGGCACCGTCCTCAACACCACGATCGGTGTGGTCGCCACCGACGCACCGCTGTCGAAGGCCGCGTGCCGTCGCGTCGCGGTCACCGGACACGACGGTCTCGGCCGCGCGATACGTCCCGCGCACTCCCCGCTCGACGGCGACACGATCTTCGCGCTCTCGACCGGCACTGCCGACGTCTCCGACGCACTGGGCGATGCCCCGTCGATCCCGGCCTTCGCCGCCGAACTGCCGATCCTCGCCGCGGTGTGCGAGGCCGCGGCGGTGGTGGTCGAACGCGCGATCGTCGACGCCATCCTGTCCGCGACCTCGGTGGCCGACATCCCCGCCTACCGCGACGTGCTGCCCTCGGTCTTCGGCCGCTGACCGGTACGTGACGGCAGAATGGTGCCATGACCATTCCCAGCGGTACCGGCGCCGACACCCGCATCCGGCCGATCTGGCAACGTGCCGGTCTGTGGATCGGCGGGTTCGTCGCGATGCTCTACGGCATCGAGGCCGTCGATGCGGTGCTCCCCGCCGATCTCGACGCGGCCGGTGTCGAACCACGCACCGCCGACGGGCTGTGGGGCGTGTTGTTCGCGCCGATCCTGCACGCCGACTGGGCCCACCTCACCGCCAACACCGTGCCCGCACTCGTCCTCGGCTTCCTGGTGCTGCTCTCCGGCATCGGGCGCGGCCTGGCCGCGACAGCGATCATCTGGGTCGTCGCCGGGGTGGGGACGTGGTTGATCGCCGGCTCGGGTGAGACCCACATCGGAGCGTCGAGCCTGATCTTCGGGTGGCTCACCTACCTGATCGTGCGCGGGGTGTTCACCCGCAAGGCCGGGCAGATCCTGCTGGGAGTCGTGGTGCTGTTCCTCTACGGCGGCATGCTGTGGGGCGTGCTGCCGAGCGAACCGTGGATCTCCTGGGAAGGGCACTTCTTCGGTGCGGTCGGCGGCGTCCTCGCGGCATGGGCGCTGTCCGCGGACGCGCGTCGCGCCCGCCGCACCACCACCTCCGTCATGCCACGCTGACCACCCACGTCGACAACCCACCGATCGGCCGCGCGAAGAGGCAGAACGATCCGCGCGTCACACCTTCCCGGCCACTGTGAGTCTGCGCCGCAATACGCGCGTTGGCTTCATCGAGGGACCTTCGGCATGGCAGCATGGCTGATATGCGCATGACCGTTCTGGGGTGCTCGGGCAGTGTGGCCGGGCCTGATTCCGCAGCCTCCGGCTATCTGCTGACGGCACCGGACACCCCACCCCTGGTCATCGACTTCGGTCCCGGCGTCCTCGGTGCGCTCCAGCGCCACGCCGACCCCGGCGAAGTGTCGATCCTGCTGTCGCATCTGCACGCCGATCACTGCCTCGACCTGCCCGGTCTGCTGGTCTGGCGCCGCTATTCCCCGTCGCCGCCGCAAGGTCGCGTCCTCACCTACGGTCCCGCCGGCACCGCCCACCGCATCGGCGTGGCGTCCGCGGAGATCCCCGGCGAGGTCGACGACGTCAGCGACACCCTCGACGTCCGGATGCTCGGCGACGGCGAGCAGATCCGGTTCGGGAGCCTGACCATCTGTCCCGGCCGCGTCCACCACCCGCCGGAGGCCTACGGCTTCCGCATCACCAGCGACTCCGGCCGCACCCTCGTCTACACCGGCGACACCGGGATGTGCGATTCGGTCGTCGAACTCGCCCGCGGCGCCGACGTGCTGCTCGCCGAGGCGTCGTGGACCCACGCGCCGGGGGAACGCCCCGAGGGCGTGCACCTGTCGGGTACCGAGGCCGGTCGCGTCGCAGCCCTCGCGGGTGTCGGCGAACTCCTCCTGACCCACATCCCGCCGTGGACCTCCCGCGAGGACGTCATCGCCGAGGCCAAGGCCGAGTACTCCGGACCGGTCCACGCGGTCACCGCCGGAGACGTGTACCGCATCTGAAAGGCCCGTCCCCGGATCGCCTAGGCTCGGACGAGTGACGACACGAGAAGACGGCAGAGCGGACGACGAACTCCGGAACATTCGCATCACCCGGGGTTTCACCAACCACCCGGCGGGCTCCGTGCTCGTCGAATTCGGACAGACCCGCGTGATGTGCACCGCCAGCGTCGAGGAAGGCGTCCCGCGGTGGCGTAGGGGCTCCGGTCTCGGCTGGCTGACCGCCGAGTACGCGATGCTTCCCGCCGCCACCCACACCCGCAGCGGACGCGAATCGGTCAAGGGCAAGCTCGGCGGCCGCACCCAGGAGATCAGCCGGCTCGTCGGCCGGTCGCTGCGCGCATGCATCGACCTCGCCGCGCTCGGCGAGAACACCATCGCGATCGACTGCGACGTGCTGCAGGCCGACGGGGGCACCCGCACCGCGGCGATCACCGGCGCCTACGTCGCACTGTGCGACGCGGTGACCTACCTGCGTGCCGCCGGCAGCCTCGCCGACCCGCAGCCCATCTCGTGCCAGATCGCCGCTGTCAGCGTCGGCGTGGTCGACGGACGTGTCCGTCTCGACCTGCCCTACGAGGAGGACGTGCGCGCCGAGGTCGACATGAACGTCGTCGCCACCGAGACGGGCACCCTCGTCGAGGTCCAGGGCACCGGCGAAGGCGCGACCTTCCCGCGTTCCACGCTCGACGCGATGCTCGACTCCTCGCTCGCCGGTATCGAGGAACTGTGCCGCATCCAGCGCGAGGTGCTCGCCGAGCCGTACCCGGGCACCCTGCCCGAGCCGATCGAGGCCGAGGTCGTCAAGAAGAAGTTCGGAGTCTGACGTGCGGGTGCTGGTCGCAAGTCGCAACGCGAAGAAGCTGCGCGAACTGCAGCGCGTGCTCGACCGCGCCGGGATCGAGGGCATCGAACTCGTCGGCCTCGACACCCTCCCGCCCTACCCGGAGGCACCCGAGACGGGGGAGACCTTCGAGGCGAACGCCGGAGCCAAGGCCCGCGACGGCGCCGCAGCCACGGGGATGCCCTGCGTCGCCGACGACTCCGGTCTCGAGGTCGACGCCCTGCGCGGCATGCCCGGCGTGCTCTCGGCGCGCTGGAGCGGACGCCACGGTGACGACGAGGCGAACACCGCACTGCTGCTCGGCCAGATGCAGGACGTGCCCGACGAGCGTCGCGGCGCGGCGTTCGTGTCGGCCTGCGCGCTCGTGGTGCCGTCGGACGACGGATTCGTCACGACCGTCGTGCGCGGCGAATGGCGCGGCAGCATCGTGCGCGAGCCGCGGGGCGAGAACGGTTTCGGCTACGACCCGATCTTCCGCCCCGAAGGCGAGGAACGCACCGCCGCGGAACTGTCCGCGGAGGAGAAGGACGCACAGTCGCATCGAGGACGGGCACTCGCCCAGCTCGTGCCCGCCCTCGCTGCGCTCGCCGCAAGCGCCTGATTCGCGGCTCGCCGCGAGCCGCTAACGCGCGCCGGCCTGCGTCCCACGCTCCTCGCGCACGGGCTCCTCGGCGCCGGTATCCGATGCAGCATCAGCGTCGGGTGCCGGCGCCGCAGCCGTCTCGGCCGTCGATTGCGTATCCGGTTCGGAGGGTCCGGTCGGCTCGTCGCCGCGGGAGAGTTCACCGCCCACGACGGGCCAGCCCGCAGCGACCAGCTGTTCACGGACGCGCTCGACGTCCTGCGGGTCCGGTTCCTCGTGGATCACCCCTGCCACGATCTTCCGCAGGGTGTCGTGGTCGACCTGCCGCTCCGGGTGCTCGGACGCGGTCGCCGCTGCCGTCTCGATCGCCTCGAGGAGTTCCTCGTCGGTGAGACGACGCTTGAGCACGGCGAGCAACGCGAAGTGATCCTTCGCCGGGATCCCCTCGGGATATCCCGCACGCAACCAGTCCAGTACCACCCGTGGATTCCAACGCGCCATCGTCGCCTCCTCACTCACCGTCCCGCACGGACCGTTCGAACCCGAAATGTCCGGCCGGGACCCCCTGTCAGGGTCACAGGGTTCCCGCCACGATAGCGAGGAACACCTGATTCGCCCCGTCAGGGCAGTGACATGTCCCCCGTCAGGGCAGTGACATGTCCCGCAGATACGCCGTGACCATGGCGGTGAGCTCGTCGGCCACGACGTCCCGATGCACCGGGGGACGGTCGAGAACGTACGAGACGGCCACGTTCTCGACCGTACGCACGAGAATCCACGCGATCGCCTCCACCGGACGGTCGCCGCGCCCGCGGAGATGGAAACGCAGCCACATGTTGAGCAGGTCGTCGATCCGTCGTTCGAAGGCGGCGAGCCGGCTGTCGGACGAGCGCGGTAGTTCCTCGATGAGCACCTGGAGCAGGCGCGGATTCTCGGCGAGCGCGTCGAGCAGTTCGCCCATCGTGTCGCGCACCGATACGGGGGTGGGCGGGCCTTCGAGAGCGTCCGCGAACACGCGCGAAATGCGAGCATGCATCCCGTCCGTCCAGCGGTCCACCACCTCCGCGACGATGGCGTCCTTGTCGGGGAAGTACTGGTACAGCGAGCCCGGACTGATCCCCGCCACGCGCGCGATCCGGTTCGTCGAGGCACCTTCATAGCCGTTTTCCAGCAGAACCGTGCGACCTGCGGTGATGATCCGTTCGACCATCGCGCGGGAACGTTCCTGTTGCGGCGCGCGCCGCCGGCGCCGGTCGCTCGGGCTCATCGCCGCACCGGAAACGCGAATTGAACGCGAGTAACAGCTCGTGTGAACATCGCCTCATGGTGACACAGGAGTTGCTACGGGACGAGAGCACGCGCCCGTACCCCACGCGGTACGAGGGCAATCGGCCCCGCAACGAGCGCATCGGGAGACCGCTGAAGAAGTTCGCCCGGATCCACGAGGTGGATCAGCACCTGCTCGACCGCATCGGCCGGAGGATGTTCGCCCGCGACGAGGTGGGGGCCGCGCTCGTCCGCGGTATGCGCCGCGACCGGGACGACCCGGAACGCGTCACCATGAAGCAGTTCCACCGGGCACTGGCACACGGGATCGACGCGGTACCCGATGCACCCGCTGCGCTGCGCGAGTTCTTCGCCGTCGTCGACACCGTCCCCGACTGGGTGGACCGGGACCTGCTCGAGAAGGGTGCACGGGCATTCCGTCGCATGGGCCGCACCCGCAACGACGTGCTGCTCCAACTGTCGCTCATCGGTGGCTACCGCTTCGGCGGGCCGCCGGACCTCCTCGTCGAGACCGGCGGACTCACCGGATCCACCGCCATGCGCCGTCTCGGCGAGACCCAGAAGTGGGGCACCGCCGTCGGTGAGCCCGGCGGCATGCGCCGGAACGGGGACGGCTTCAAGCTCACCGTGCACGTACGCGCCATGCACGCACTCGTCAACGACCGGTTCGAGAACAACGGCCGATGGGACATCGAGCACTGGGGACTGCCGATCAACCAGACCGACCAGGCCGCGACCCTCGGACTGTTCAACGGCACCCTGCTCCTGGGTGTTCGCGCACTCGGCTACACCGTGAGCCGCGACGAATCCCGCGCCGTGATGCACCTGTGGAAGTACGTCGGCTGGCTCATGGGCGTGGACGAAGAATGGTTGTTCGACTCCGAACGCGAGCAGCACCGCTTCAACTACCATGTGGTGCTCGTGCAGGACGACGTCACACCCGCGGGCGCCGATCTGTCCCGCGCGCTCGTCGACGGTCAGCGCACGCTCGACTACGGACGCTTCTCCCGGGTCCGGGGTGCCTACGAACGACTGCGGCTGCTCAGCATGCTGCGCTTCTTCCTCGGGGAGCAGGGACTCCACGATCTGGGGCTACCGGTCACCCCGCCCTGGGCGGTCGTCCCCGTCGTCGCGACGAACATCGTCAAATCGCAGGTCCTGAAGAGATCGGCTCCCGGGCGCCGGTTGCTCGAACACCTCGGCGAACGTGCGGCACGCCGCGAACTGGCACTGAAGTTCGGTGCCGCGAAGCCGGACGTGGGCGCCCTGCAGGTATGACGAAAGCGGCCGCGGGAGGAGCATCGTGCTCCTCCCGCGGCCGCTTCGATCGGGAACTCGCGACGCGTGCCTACCGCGCAGATCAGCTCGCGTCGTGGGACGAGAGTTCGTCCTCCGCCCTGTCGTCCTCTGCCCCGTCCGTCTCGTCGAGGATCCAGCGCATCTCGACCACCGTGCCCTTCGGGCCGGCCGAGACCTGGACGTCGCTGGCCAGATTGCGGATCAGCGTCAGCCCGTGACCGCGTGAACGTCGGGCATCGCTGTCGACGGCGTCGTGCCAGGAGCCGTGGTCGACGACCCGCACGACCACCTCACCCTCGTCGGGCAGATACGTCGCCTCGTAGTCGAGCGTCCCGTGCGCATCGTCCGGCGCATAGGCGTGCTCGACGGCATTCGCGAGCGCTTCGTAGCTCGCGAGCAGTATGTCCTGTCGTTGGTCCTCGCTGAGGGGAAGCTTCGCCAGCCACCGCCTCGTGACGACCCGCAGGCCCGCAATCTCGGTCGGGTCGGCGTGCACACCCGACGAACGGATCTCGTCGGGAAAGAGCAAGGCTGACTCCTCGGGCGCAGACGACATGGCTCCTCGGTTCGTCGGGTACGGCGGTCTACTCGGAGACGCCTTCCGGCGAGGCACCGAGGCCGACGAGCGCGTCGTCGAGCTTCGGATGGATCGCCAGGACCTCTCCGAGGCCGAGGAGTTCGAGCGGGCGTGCCGTGGCACTGCCGTGTGCCACGACGGCGAAACCGGTGCTGTCGGCGGCTCGCTTGGACAACTCGACCAACAGAGCGATACCCATCGAAGCGAGGAAATCAACCCCGCTGAGGTCGACGATCAGTCCGGAGATGTCGGAGTCGAGGAGCGCGAGGGCTTCCTGCTCGAGGAGCGGGGCACTCGTCATGTCGACTTCGCCGTTGGCGGACAGCACGGCCACGGAGCCGTTGCGGGTCGTGGAAAGAGTCATATGCGGATGCGCGGTCATGGGATCGTTCACCTTGCCATCATGCAAGATCGTGCCGATAGATGCACACAACGGTCCATCGGCCGCGGCCGCGACCCGCCGTGACCACCCTGTGACCATGCTGTCGTCGAGTCTGTAATGTTCCCTTTCGAGCAGGGAGGGAGGGGCGCCGAGTGGACATGCACCGAGCGCAGAGCGAGTCGGTCGAACCACCGTCGTTGCTCCTCATCGAGGACGATCCGGGTGACGCGCTCATCGTGGAGGAACTCGTCGTCGACAGTGCCCCCGAGATGACCGTCGTGTGGGTGCAGACACTCGCGCAGGCCCGCGACGAACTCGCCACATCGGCTCCCGATTGCGTACTTCTCGACCTCCACCTGCCCGATGCGAGCGGCCTCGAAGCCGTCGCCCGTATCCAGGAAATCACCGATTCCGTCCCCATCGTCGTCCTCACCGGCCTCGCGGAGGAACAGACCGGCCTCGCCGCGCTGTCCGTGGGCGCCCAGGACTATCTCGTCAAGGGACGCGTCGAACCCGATCTGTTCGGCCGCGCCGTCCGCTACGCCATCCAGCGAAAGCAGACCGAGATCGCGGCGGCGGAACTCCAGGCGAGTCAGCTTCACGCGCAGGAGAACGCCCGACTCGAACGCGGCCTGCTCCCGTCGCCGCTCCTGCACGACGGGCAGGACTTCGACGTCGTCGCCCGTTACCGACCCGGCCGGTCGTCGGCTCTTCTCGGCGGCGACTTCTATGACGTCGTGCAGACCGGCGACGGCACCGTCCACGTCCTCATCGGCGACGTCTCCGGTCACGGTCCCGACGAGGCAGCCCTCGGCGTCGGGTTGCGCATCGCGTGGCGCACGCTCGTGCTCAGCGGGGTCGACGGTCCCCGCCGCCTGCACCAGCTCGAGGAGATCCTCGTCGCGGAGCGCACCGAGAGCCGCTTCTTCGCGTCGATGACGAACCTCACGATGTGTGCCGACCGCAGCACCGTCGAGGTCATGCGGGCCGGTCATCCCGGGCTGTTGCTCCGCCACGGCGGAACCATCGACTGGGTCGAAGCGCCCGGTGGTCCGGCTCTCGGCCTGCTGCCGGGAGTGGCCACCTGGCCCGTCCACAAGCTCGACCTGCCCGAGGACGGCGCGATCGTGCTGTTCACCGACGGATTGTTCGAGGGTCATCGCGGCGACGGCCCGGAACGACTCGGTGAGGAAGGACTCCTCGAGCTCGCGCGCGAACGCGCCCATCTGCCGGCTGCCGAGTTCACCGACTCGCTGATCGACGGTGCCGAGAAACTCGCGGACAGTAGGGGAGGGCTGTCCGACGACGTGGCAGTCGTCCACGTGCAATGGAACAGGAAGTGATCACCACCGCATGACGAACAGCGACGCAACGGCGGAGGCGGGGGACGTGCGTCGCCCTCCGTCTCGCAGGATGACGGTCCAGGCATGGTTCCTGCTCGTACTCGGCGTGATGGGTGTGTTGGTGGTCGTCGGCACCGTGGTCGGCAGTCACTTCCTCCGGGAGACGACGGAGTACTCCAATTACGTGCGCGACCGCATCCAGCCCGCCCGCGTCGAGGCGTACCGGTTGCAATCGGCACTGATCAATCAGGAGACGGGCGCGCGGGGCTACATCCTCGCCGCCGATCCCGATTTCCTCATGCCCTACGAGGAGGGGCGGCGCGAGGAGGAGGCCGCGGCCGCCGAGTTGCGCGCCCTCGTCGGCGACGAGGAGGATCTCATGGCGGACCTCGACGCGATCGAGGCACACGCGGCGGAATGGCGGCGCGTGTACGCCCAGCCGCTCATCTCCACGGTCGTGCCGGGGCAGCCGCAGTTCGTCGACCCCGCCGTCGTCGCAGCGGGACGGGACGCCTTCGACCGGATCCGGGCCGCGTTCGCCGTCCAGAACGCCGACCTCACGCAGGCCCGAGAGGACGGCATCGCCACGCTCGAGGACACGCGGATCACGCGCGATCGCATCCTCGCCGGCATGGTCGTGGTCTTCCTCCTCACCGGTGTGGGCCTGGCAATCCTGCTCCGGGCGATCGTGGTCCGGCCGATCCAACGCCTGCGGCAGGCCTCGCGCAGCGTCGTCGCGGGGCAGAACTTCGAGCGCGAGATCGAGCCGCAGGGCCCCGCCGACATCTATGCGCTGGGCCGCGACGTCGAGGACATGCGTGAGCGCATCGTGCGCGAACTGCAGGTCGCGCACGACCGCGAGGAGCAACTCGAGAACCAGGCGACGGAACTGCGACGCTCGAACTCCGAACTCGAACAGTTCGCCTACGTCGCCTCGCACGACCTGCAGGAGCCGCTCCGCAAGGTCGCGTCGTTCTGCCAGCTGCTCGAGAAGCGCTACGGCGACAAGCTCGACGAACGCGGCACCCAGTACATCGCCTTCGCGGTCGACGGTGCCAAGCGGATGCAGGTGCTCATCAACGACCTGCTGACCTTCTCCCGCGTCGGACGCGTCAGCGACGCGCACGTCCGCACCGAACTGGACGTGACCCTCGACGCGGCCCTGACGAACATCTCCCAGGCGGTCGAGGAATCCGGCGCGAGGATCGCCCGGCCCGAGTCGCTGCCGACGATCGTGGGCGATCCCACACTGATGATCATGTTGTGGCAGAACCTGATCGGAAACGCGATCAAGTTCCGCCAAGAAGACCGGCCCGTGGAGATCCGTGTCGACTGCGAGGAGATCGTCGACGGGGACGACGAGTTCTGGCGATTCTCCGTGCAGGACAACGGCATCGGTATCGCCGAGGAGTTCGCCGACAAGGTCTTCGTGATCTTCCAGAGACTGCACGGCCGGGACGTGTACACCGGCACCGGCATCGGCCTCGCGATCTGCCGCAAGATCGTCGAATACCACGGTGGAGAGATCTGGCTCGACCCGCAGTATCGGGAGGGCAGTCGGTTCTGCTTTACGATTCCCAAGGCAGGCGACGACATGTCTGCAACCGAAGTCGCTCTGAAAGGGGCATCTGCATGAGCGTTTCCGGGCGGCCGATCGACGTCCTCCTCGTCGAGGACGACCCCGGCGACGAATTGATGACGCGCGAAGCGTTCGAGGACAACAAGATCGGAAACACCCTTCACGTGGTCCGCGACGGCGAGGAAGCACTCGACTTCCTCTACCGGCGCGGGGAGTACGAGAACGCCCCTCGGCCCGACCTGATCCTCCTCGACCTGAACCTGCCCAAGTACGACGGACGGCAGGTCCTCGAACAGGTCAAGTCCGACACCGACCTCACCGACATCCCCGTCGTCGTCCTCACCACCTCGGCAGCGGAAGAGGACATCCTCCGCAGCTACAAGCTGCACGCCAACGCGTACGTGACGAAGCCGGTCGACCTCGACCAGTTCATCCGCGCGGTGCGCCAGATCGACGAGTTCTTCGTCCAGGTGGTGCGCCTGCCACGACGCTGAGCGCGCGTGGTCTACAGACGACATCGGGCGGATCCTGTCGAAGGATCCGCCCGATTCGTGTTCGAGGAGGTTGCCGGCTCAGACGCCGAAGTCGGCCTTCACCTGCTGGGTGCGCTTGTGCTCGACGAAGAAGGACAGGAACGGGATGGTGCCCGCCAGGAGCGTCCACACCGTCCGGGCGATCGGCCAGCGCACCTTGATCGACAGGTCGAAGGTGAGGACCAGGTACACCGCGTACACCCAGCCGTGCACGATCGCGATCCAGGCCGGCACGTTCTCGACACCGATGATGTACTTGGCGACCATCTCACCGGTGAGGATCAGCAGCCAGATACCGGTCGCGTAGGCGAGCACGCGGTAACGCAGCAGAGCGGACCGGATCTTCTTCCGGTCGGCGTCACTGACGACGCGCGGCGTGGTGGCCTGGCCGGACGCCTGCTCGGGGGTCGTGCTCACTGAGCGCTCCTATCGGACCTGCGCGCGAGCTGCGCGAGGTACTCGTTGTACTCGTTGATCTGTTGTGCGTCGGGATCCGCGGCCTCCTGCTCGCGTGCCTCGGCGAGCGTGCGCGGACGGGTGGGAAGAAGATCCTCGGGGATCTCGGTGGGCTCGTCCGGCTCGGACGGGCGTCGTCCGCCGGTGCTCTCGGCTTCCTGCTCCTCGGCCTCGAGGCGGACGAAGCGCCGGTATGCGTAGACGCAGAAGAAGGCGAAGGCGGGCCACTGGAGGGCGTAGCCGAGATTCTGGTAGGTGCCGCCGACCGCTTCGAACCGGACCCACTGCCAGTAACCGAGGCCGAGGCATCCGGCCGCGGCCACCAGAACCAGGATGATCAGGGCCAACCGGCGGGGAGGGCGATGCTCGGACACGCCCTCGACGGTACCCGAACGGTGCACCGACCTGCCAAGACCGGTCGGTGCACCGTGGGTGAGGTCACGTGGTGCGCGAGGGGGGACTCGAACCCCCACGTCCTATGGACACTGCGTCCTAAGCGCAGCGCGTCTGCCGTTCCGCCACTCGCGCGTCACGGACACAATACGTCACGAGGACGGCTCTTCCCTACGGAAGGTGAAGCGGCGCCGCCCGGCCCAGGTCGGTGTCTGGGTGTGGCAGTTGGGGCACAGAAACCGGACGTTGTCGGGTCTCGAATCGTTGGGATTTCCGTCGATGTGGTCGACGTGGAAGACCAACGGCCGGCCGTACCAATATGGCTCCGTGCCGCAACCTTCGCATTCGTGTGGGCGACCGGACTCGATGAGAGCCCGACGCAGCAGATGAGGTTTGGTTCGTGGCGAGCCTGCCGGTGTCTCGACCAGGATCGTGGTCCAGTGCCGCTTCACCACAGGTCCACCCTGAACGGGAGGGCGGCCGGTGAAGTGGGACGTATCGATACCGAGTGCCCGGATCCTGCGGGTCAGATGCGTGTGATGTCCTCCGTTGGGTTTGAGACCGAAGTACCGCATGACGTCGGCGAAGTTGACGCAGCTGCGAACTGCCTCTTCGAGCATCTCCTTCGTGTACTTGACCGGTCGCGTCACCGTGCCCCCGCTTCCACCTCGATGCTCGACTCGGCTGGAGCCGCGTCGAGAGCTCGGATCGGTCGGTTGTGTCGGATCCTCCTGCCCCAGGTGGGTGTCTGGCTGTGGCAGTTGGGGCACAGGAAGCGGAGGTTCTCCGGACGGGAATCGTTCGGATTGCCGTCGATGTGGTCGACGTGCAGTGCGAGCGGCGATTTCTGCCATTCCGGACCGGTGCCGCAGTTCTCGCACCTGTGCGACCGCCCGAATTCGATGAGCGCTCGTCTGAGGCGGGCAGCTTCTCTGCGGTTGGAGCCGGCCGGTGAGACCGTGAGCACCTCCGACCAGTGCAGGCGGTTCCGAGGCGGTATCCCCTTCTGGTGGGCCATACCCCGGAAGTGGGACCTGTCGATTCCGTAGAGCTTGATTCGTCGGCTGATGTTGGCATGGTTGCCGCCGTCTTCCCGTAATCCGAATTGCCTCAACACGCCCGCGACGCTGGTCGCCTTCGCGACTGCCTCCTCGAGAACCTCCCGCGTGTACTTCACCCTTCTCCCCACCGTGCCCCCTATCGAATATTTGTTCGATTCGCTCGAAAAGCTATCGCGGGGGTCCGACACGTTTTCGATCTTGCGATGCACGATCCGCGACGCCCGTCAATAGGTAACGATTTGATAACGAAAAACGTGAGGGATTCCTCGGGTTCATGGACGTCCAGGCATCGGCGCAGCCAGGAGTGATTCGGGTTACCGACCAGTTACTTTCGAGCGGGCATGTGAGGGAAATCACTGGTGGGGGAGGTGCTGGGCAAACTGCGCGAAACAAAACATGAGGAACCCCTCATGATTTTGTGCGAACCTGGGCGTGCCCGAACAGCGGACCACTAGTCCAGCAGCACACCGGCGCGCAGCGCTGACATACGAAGCCTCGACGCCGGGGTGTTCAGGAGAGGAACCACACGCGTGACGATCGACGAGACCACACCAGGCGACAACGGACGGAACTCGAAGGCATCACGACGCACCACCGATCGGTCCACGGCAGCCGCTCCGGCCCGTGCCCTGGTCGACAAGCTCCTCGCGGGTGAGCCCTACGCGCTCGCATTCGGCGGCCAGGGTGCCCCCTGGCTCACCTCGCTCGAGGAGCTCAGCCGCGACAACGGACTCGAACCGGTCCTCACCGACCTGGTCAACCGCGCCACCGCGCACCTCGCCCCGGTCGCGAGCGACCTCGTCGTGGTCCGCCCGACGGGCTTCGACCCCGTCGCGTGGATCCTCGAGGCCGAACTCGCCGACGAGGACGACGCGCCCGCCGGCCCCTCCGAAGCAGCTCTCACCTCTGCCGCCGTGTCGCTTCCCGGCGTCTTCCTCACCCAGGTCGCCGCGCTGCGCGCGCTCGCGAACCAGGGCCTCGACGTCGACTCCGTCGCGCCGAGCGCGGTCATCGGCCACTCGCAGGGCGTCCTCGCCGTCGAGTCCGTCGCCGCCGCCGGCCGCAAGGACGCCGAGATCCTCGCCATCGCCCAGCTCATCGGTGCCGCCGCGACCCTCGTCGGTCGCCGCCGCGGCCTGATCTCCGGCGCCGGCAATAACCCGATGCTCGCCGTCGCCAACGTCGACCCCGAGCGCCTGCGCGCGATCGTCGCGGAGGTCTTCGAGGGCCAGGATCCCGAGCGCAGCGCCGTCGTCGCCATCCGTAACGCCCGTCGTCGTGTCGTGCTGTCGGGCCCGCCCGCCGCCCTCGAGCGCGTGCAGCAGCGCTGCGAGCAGATCTCCGCCGCGGAGACCCGCGAGCGCGAGGCCAAGAAGCGCGGTGGCGCCGTGTTCTCCCCGACCTTCGAGCCCGTCGCGGCCGAGGTCGGCTTCCATCACCCTGCCTTCGCGGACGCCGTGGACCAGGTCGCCGACTGGGCCGCCCGTTGCGAGCTCGACGCCGAGCTCGCGCGCAGCCTGGCGCAGGCCATCCTCGTCTCCCCGATCGACTGGGTCGAGCAGGTCGACTCCGCCGTCGCGTCCGGCGCCTCGTGGATCCTCGACCTCGGTCCGGGCGAGCTCCTCACCCGCATGACCAGCTCGGGCCTGCGTGGTCAGGGCGTCGGCATCATCGCCGCCGCGACCCGCGGCGGTCAGCGCAACCTCCTCACCCCGGGCGCCGAGCCCGAGGTTCCGCGTGCCTGGTCGGAGTTCGCTCCGAAGCCGGTCGCGCTGCCCGACGGCCGCATCGCCGTCGAGACGGCCTTCACCCGCCTGACGGGCCGCTCGCCGATCCTGCTCGCGGGCATGACCCCCACGACCGTCGATCCGAAGATCGTCGCCGCGGCCGCGAACGCCGGACACTGGGCCGAGCTCGCCGGTGGCGGCCAGGTCACCGAGCAGATTTTCGCC
Organism: Rhodococcus sp. S3; assembly: GCF_058211795.1. Classification (NCBI taxonomy): domain Bacteria; kingdom Bacillati; phylum Actinomycetota; class Actinomycetes; order Mycobacteriales; family Nocardiaceae; genus Rhodococcus; species Rhodococcus sp. S3. The sequence continues at coordinate 1,828,710 of NZ_CM177074.1, forward strand.
GACCACGTCGCCGAGCTCACCGAGCTGCTGGAGCCGGGTCGCGCCGTCCAGTTCAACTCGATGTTCCTGGACCCCTACCTGTGGAAGCTGCACGTCGGCGGCAAGCGCCTCGTGCCCAAGGCCCGCGCGGCGGGTGCGCCCTTCGACGGTGTCGTCGTCACCGCCGGTATCCCGGAGCTCGACGAGGCCGTGCAGATCATCTCCGACCTGCGTGAGGCAGGCATCGAGCACGTCGCCTTCAAGCCGGGCACGGTCGCGCAGATCCGTTCGGTGATCCGCATCGCCAACGAGGTCCCGGACTACCCGGTCATCGCCCACATCGAGGGCGGCCGCGCCGGTGGTCACCACTCGTGGGAGGACCTCGACGACCTGCTCCTCGACACCTACGCCGAGCTGCGTACGCGCCCGAACCTGGTGCTGTGCGTCGGTGGTGGCATCGGTACGCCGGAGAAGGCGGCCGAGTACCTGACCGGTCGCTGGTCGACCGTCTACGGCTTCCCGGCCATGCCGCTCGACGGCATCCTCGTCGGCACCGCCGCGATGGCGACCCTCGAGGCCACGACGGCTCCCGAGGTCAAGCAGCTTCTCGCCGACACTCCCGGCACCCCCGACTGGGTCGCCGCCGGCACCGCAACCGGTGGTATGGCCTCCGGCCGCAGCCAGCTCGGTGCCGACATCCACGAGATCGACAATGCCGCATCGCGCACGGGTCGCCTGCTCGACGAGGTCGCCGGTGACGTCGACGCCGTGGCAGCACGCCGCGACGAGATCATCGAGGCCCTGAACGGAACGGCGAAGCCGTACTTCGGTGACCTCGACACCATGACCTACCTGCAGTGGCTCGAGCGCTACCTCGAGTTGGCCGTCGGCGCGGACAACGGTGCCGAGTTCGATTGCGGCACCGATCTCGCGGACGTCCTCGCCGAGGCGCACACCAGCCCGTGGCTGGACGTGTCGTGGCGTGAGCGTTTCCGCGACATGCTGCAGCGCGCCGAAGCCCGTCTGCACCCCGTCTGCCGGGGCCCGATCCCGACGCTGTTCGACGACGACGCGGTGCTCGAGCGCCCGTACGCCGCGATCAAGTCGCTGCTCGCGCAGTACCCCGACGCGGGCGACGTCGTGCTGCACCCTGCCGACGTGCCGTTCTTCGTGTCGCTGTGCCGCACGCCCGGTAAGCCCGTGAACTTCGTGCCGGTCGTCGACCAGGACGTGCGTCGCTGGTGGCGTTCGGATTCGCTGTGGCAGGCCCACGATCCGCGTTACTCCGCCGACCAGGTCTGCGTCATCCCCGGCACCGTCGCCGTCGCCGGCATCACCCGCGTCGACGAGCCGGTCGGTGAACTCCTCGACCGCTTCGAGAAGGCCACGGCCGACGAACTCGTCGCCGAGGGTGCGGAGCCGGTGGAGCTCGCCGCGCGTCGCCACCGCGACATCGCGCCGGGTCTGCTCGACGCCGTGCTGTCCTCGCCGGACGTCTCGTGGGCGGGCCGCCAGACCCGCAATCCGATCCACCGTCTCGGTGATCTGGACGAGTGGACCGTCGAGTCGGAGACCGCTGCCTCGCACGCCCCGACGGGTGCGACCCTGACGATCCTCGACGACGAGCGTGTCGGCCTGCGGGTTCCGCTGGTGCGCGACAAGGCCGTCGAGATCCGCCTGACCGTGCCCGGCTCGGTCGTCTCCGGTGGCGCGCCCGTCGTCACCGAGGCCGACGCCGATGCGTCGATGTCCGCTCTGCTCGGTGTCGCCGCCGGTCAGGAACTGCCCGAGGTCAAGAAGGGCGCTGCCCGCATCACCCTCGGCTGGCTGCCGGAGAAGATCGCCGACCATGCCGGTGTCACCGGTTCGGGTCTGCCCGCGACCCTGACGCCGAGCGGCAACGGTGTGCCCGATGTGCTCGTCGGTGCCTGCTGGCCGGCCGTCTTCGCCGCGCTCGGCGCCGCCCGCACCGAGACCGATCTCTCGGTCATCGAGGGCATGCTCGACCTGGTCCACCTGGACCACGCGATCGACGTGAAGAACGGTCTGCCCACCGATCCCGCCTTCCTGGGTGTCAAGGCCGAGGTCACCGGTGTCTCCGACACCGACCTGGGTCGTGTCGTCGAGGTCGACGTGGTCATCACCGCCGACAGCGGTGACGGCTCGGGCGACCGCGTGGTCGCCACCCTGGCCGAGCGGTTCGCGATCCGCGGCCGCACCGGCACCGCCGATCTCGCCGATCCGGTCCGCGCCGGTGGCGCTCTCACCGAGGCCGTCACCGACACCCCGCGTCGTCGCCGCCGCGACGCCGTGATCGTCGCGCCGACCGACATGAGCGCCTTCGCGAAGGTCTCCGGCGACCACAACCCGATCCACACCTCCGACAACGCCGCGCTGCTCGCCGGTCTCGGAAGCCCGATCGTCCACGGCATGTGGCTGTCGGCCGCGGCCCAGCAGGTCGTCACCGCGATCGAGCAGGACGCGAAGCTGCCGGTCCGTCGCCTGACGGCGTGGACCGCCCGCTTCCTGGGCATGGTCCGTCCGGGCGCGAGGATCGACGTGCGCGTCGACCGCATCGCCACCGACGGTGGTGCCGAGGTCGTCGAGGTCGGCTGCCGCGTCGACGGTGATCTGGTGATGGTCGCGACCGGCCGTATCGCCGCCCCGAAGACCGTCTACGCCTTCCCGGGCCAGGGCATCCAGCGTCCCGGCATGGGCCTCGACGCCCGTGCCCGCTCGAAGGCCGCCCGCGGGATCTGGGAGCGCGCCGACAAGCACACCCGCGAGGCGCTCGGCTTCTCGATCCTGGCCGTGGTCCGCGACAACCCGACGGTCCTCAAGGCCCGCGGCGTCACCCACAAGCACCCCGACGGCGTGCTGCACCTGACGCAGTTCACCCAGGTCGCGATGGCGACCCTCGGTGTCGCGCAGATCGCCGAGCTCAAAGAGGCCGGTGCGTTCGTCGACGACGCCTTCCTGGCCGGTCACTCGGTGGGTGAGTACAACGCTCTCGCCGCGGTCGCCGGTGTGCTGCCGCTCGAGGCCGTCCTCGAGGTGGTCTTCCAGCGCGGCTCCGCGATGCACGCCCTCGTGCCGCGCGACGAGCACGGCCGCTCGAACTACCGCATGGCCGCGATCCGGCCGTCGCAGTTCGGTGTGGACGATGCGGACCTGCAGGCCTTCGTCGCCGGTGTCGCCGAGGAGACCGGGGAATTCCTGGAGATCGTCAACCTCAACCTGCGCGGATCGCAGTACGCGATCGCCGGTACGGTCGCCGGCCTCGAAGCCCTCGAGTCCGTGATCGAGCGCAAGGTCGCCGAGTTCGGTGGCAAGCGCGCGTTCATCCTGGTTCCGGGCATCGACGTGCCGTTCCACTCGACCGTGCTGCGCGGCGGTGTCGACGACTTCCGCGAGCGCCTGCTCGCCCTGCTGCCGCAGGAGATCGACCCGAACATCCTCATCGGCCGGTACATCCCGAACCTCGTACCCAGGCCGTTCAACCTGGGTCGCGAGTTCATCCAGGAGATCGCCGACCTGGTGCCGTCGCAGCCGCTCGCCGATGTCCTCGCGGACTTCGACAGCTGGTCGGCCAAGCCGGTCGAGCTCACCCGCGTGGTGCTCGCCGAGCTGCTGGCCTGGCAGTTCGCGTCGCCGGTGCGCTGGATCGAGACGCAGGACCTGCTGTTCGCCGACGAGGCCGACGGTGGTCTCGGTGTCGAGCGGTTCGTCGAGGTCGGCCTCGGTGGCGCGCCCACCGTCGCGAACCTCGCGTCGCAGACGCTGAAGCTGCCCGGTCGTTTCGGTCAGCCCGTCGAGGTGCTCAACATCGAGCGCGAGGCGTCGATCGTGTACTCGACCGACACCGATCCCGCTCCGGTCGAGGACGACGAGCCGGCCGCACCGGCCGCCGAGGCTGCTCCCGCCGCTGCTGCGGCCCCGGCGCCTGCCGCGGCTCCCGCTGCGCCGGCCGGTGGACCGACCCCGGACGACATCGCGTTCAAGGCCGCCGACGCCACCAAGGTGCTCATCGCCCTGTGGACGAAGCTGCGCCCGGACCAGATCGGCCCCGCCGACACCATCGAGGCGCTGTGCGACGGCGTGTCCTCGCGCCGCAATCAGCTGCTCGTCGACCTCGGTTCCGAGCTCTCGCTCGGCGCGATCGACGGTGCCGCCGACGCCGACATGGGTGCCCTCGCCGGCACGGTCGACCGTCTCGCCCGCACCTACCGCCCCTTCGGCCCGGTGCTGTCGGACTCGATCAACGACCATCTGCGCAAGGTGTTCGGTCCGTCGGGCAAGCGTCCCGCCTACGTCGCCGACCGCGTCACCAAGGTGTGGGGTCTCGGCGAGGGCTGGGCGTCGCACGTCACCGCCGAAGCTGCTCTCGGTAGCCGCGACGGTTCGTCCGTCCGCGGTGGTGACCTGGGCGGCCTGACCGACGGTGCCCTCGCGGATGCCGCTTCGGTCGACAAGCTGATCGACGCCGCCGTGCAGTCGGTGGCCTCGCGTCGCGGAATCGCCGTGTCGATGCCGTCCGCCGGTGGCGGCGGGGGAGCGACGGTCGACGCCGCTGCCCTCGGCGAGTTCGCCGAGCAGATCACCGGTCGCGACGGGGTGCTCGCCGGCGCCGCCCGCCTCGTGCTCGAGCAGCTCGGCCACACCGAGCAGGTCTCGGGTCTGGCCGACAAGGCCGACGACGAACTCGTCGACCTGGTCTCCGCCGAGCTCGGCTCCGACTGGCCGCGTCTGGTCGCTCCGGCATTCGACGAGCGCAAGGCCGTCCTGATCGACGACCGCTGGGCCACCGCCCGTGAGGACCTGGCCCGCGTCTGGCTCGGGGAAGGGGCGAGCGGAGCGACGGGGGATTCGAACGGCTTCGACGTCGAGCGCTTCACCGGTGCGGGTCGGACCGTGGCTGCGCACGCCGAGTTCTGGGGCCGCAAGGCCACCGAGGCCGGTCGTACGGAGCTCGCGCAGACCTACGCCGCGATCGCCGAGACCGCCGTCGTCACCGAGGGTGCCGAGTACGCGGACGAGGTCGCCGTGGTCACCGGCGCCAGCAAGGGCGGTATCGGCGCAGCCGTCGCCGCGAAGCTGCTCGCCGGCGGTGCGACGGTCGTCGTCACCACCTCCTCGCTGAACGACAGCCGTCTGGGCTTCTACAAGGAGCTGTACGCACGCAACGCTCGCGCCGGTGCCGCACTGTGGGTGGTTCCCGCGAACATGGCGTCCTACAGCGACGTCGACGCCCTGATCGAGTGGATCGGCACCGAGACCGTCGAGGTCGCCGGTGGCGCCAAGAAGCTGATCAAGGACGCGCTCACCCCGACGCTGCTCTTCCCGTTCGCCGCGCCGCGCGTGGCGGGCTCGCTCGCCGACGCCGGTGCGCGCGCCGAGATGGAGATGCGGGTGCTGCTGTGGTCGGTCGAGCGACTGATCGCCGGACTGTCGCAGATCGGGTACGACCGCGACGTCGACACCCACCTGCACGTCGTGCTGCCCGGTTCGCCGAACCGCGGCAAGTTCGGTGGCGACGGTGCCTACGGTGAGGCCAAGGCCGCACTCGACGCGATCATCAACCGCTGGAGCGCCGAGCGCACCTGGGCCGAGCGCGTCACCCTCGCCCACGCTCTCATCGGCTGGGTGCGTGGCACGGGTCTGATGGGCGGCAACGACCCGCTGGTCGAGGCCGTCGAGGCTGCTGGTGTCCGCACCTGGTCGACCGACGAGATGGCCGGCGAGCTGCTGAAGCTGGTCGGACCGGAGGCCACGCGTCTCGCCGCCGAGGCTCCGCTCGTCGCGGACCTCACCGGCGGACTGTCCGAGGTGGACGTCGACCTGCCGGCGCTCGCGAAGCAGGCACAGGACGCGGCCGACGCCGTCGAGGCGGACGAGGACGACACCGCGACCATCGCGGCGCTGCCCGAGCCTCCGCGCGCCGAGGCGCTGCCGACCCCCGAGTGGGGCCCGGTCACCGCCGACCTCGCCGACACGGTCGTCATCGTCGGTGCCGGTGAGCTCGGCCCCTACGGCTCCGCTCGCACCCGCTTCGAGATGGAGGTCGACGAGGAACTGTCGGCCGCCGGTGTGCTCGAGCTCGCCTGGGTCACGGGACTGATCGGCTGGGAGAACGATCCCAAGCCGGGCTTCTACGACACCGAGACCGGTGAACTGGTGCCCGAGGCGGAGATCGCCGACCGCTACCACGACGCGGTGGTCGAGCGTTGCGGCATCCGCCGCTACGGCGACGACGGCGCGATGATCGACAACACGGCTCCGTTGCTCACCTCGGTCTTCCTCGACAAGGACCTGTCCTTCGTCGTCGGTTCCGAGGCCGAGGCCCGCGCGTTCGTCGACTCCGATCCGGAGAACACGGTCGCGTCGGTCGACGCCGAGTCGGGCGACTGGACGGTCACCCGCAAGGCCGGCACCGAGATCCGCGTGCCGCGCAAGGCGAAGCTGACCCGCACGGTCGGCGGCCAGATCCCGACCGGCTTCGACGTCACCAAGTGGGGCATCCCCGCCGACATGGCGGACTCGGTGGACCGGGTGGGCCTGTGGAACATCGTCAGCACGGTCGACGCCTTCCTCACCGGTGGCTTCACCCCGTCCGAGCTGCTCCGCTGGGTGCACCCGTCGATGGTCGCCAACACGCAGGGCACCGGCATGGGTGGCATGTCCTCGATGCGGTCGCTGTACATCGACACGCTGCTCGGCGAGTCGCGGGCGAACGACATCCTGCAGGAGGCCCTGCCGAACGTCATCGCCGCGCATGTCGTCCAGTCGTACGTCGGTGGCTACGGCGCGATGGTGCACCCGGTCGCGGCGTGCGCCACGGCTGCGGTCTCCGTCGAGGAGGGCGTGGACAAGATCAAGCTCGGTAAGGCCGATCTGGTCGTTGCCGGTGGCTTCGACGATCTCGGTATCGAGGGCATCGTCGGCTTCGGTGACATGTCCGCGACCGCCAAGTCGGAGGACATGCAGGCCAAGGGCATCAGCGATCGTCGCTTCTCCCGCGCCAACGACCGTCGTCGCGGTGGCTTCGTCGAGTCGGCAGGTGGCGGCACGATCCTGCTCGCCCGCGGCGATGTCGCGCTCGAGATGGGCCTGCCGGTGCTCGGTGTGGTCGCCTGGGCCGGATCGTTCGCCGACGGTGTGCACACCTCGATCCCGGCGCCCGGCATCGGTGCGCTCGGTGCGGGTCGCGGTGGACGCGAGTCGGGTCTGGCGAAGGAACTGCGCAAGCTCGGTCTCACGGCCGACGACATCGCGGTGATCTCCAAGCACGACACCTCGACCGCTGCGAACGACCCGAACGAGGCCGAGCTGCACGAGCGTCTGGCCGCTGCGCTGGGCCGCAGCGAGGGCAACCCGATGTTCGTGGTCTCGCAGAAGTCGCTGACCGGTCACGCCAAGGGCGGCGCCGCCGCCTTCCAGCTGATCGGCCTGTGCCAGGTCCTCGCGCAGGGTGTGGTTCCGCCGAACCGCAGCCTCGACTGTGTCGACGAGAAGATGGCGGAGTTCGAGCACCTCGTGTGGCCGCGTACCCCGATCCGGTTCGGCGAGCAGCTTCCGCTCAAGGCGGGTCTGCTCACGAGCCTCGGCTTCGGGCACGTGTCGGGTCTGATCGCGGTGGTCCACCCGCAGGCGTTCGTCGAGGCGATCCCGGCCGAGCGCCGGGAGGCCTACCTGGCAAAGGCTGCCGAGCGCACCGTGGCCGGCAAGCGTCGCCTGGTGGACGCGATGACCGGTGGAGCGTCGCTCTACCAGCGGCCCGCGGATCGTCGCCTCGGCGGCGACAGCGTGCCGGCACCGGCCTCGCGTCAGCTCGAGGCGGACGTGCTGCTCTCGCCGGAGGCCCGCCTCGGTGAGGACGACGTGTACCGCTCCGGTCTGCCCGGCTGCAAGTAGGCGCGGGTCTCGGGATGGGAGTTGCGGGTGTCGGGTTCGACCTCGTGTCGGTGCCGGAGTTCGCGGAGCAGCTGAGTCGGACGGGAACGACGATGCTGGCGAACTTCACACCGGGTGAGCGTCGCGACGCGAACACCCGCAGCTCCGATCCCGCCCGTCACTTCGCCGCCCGGTGGGCGGCGAAGGAGGCGGTGATCAAGGCGTGGTCGGCGTCGCTGTTCGGCAGTCCACCGGTGTTACCGGAGACGATCCATCAGCAGATCGAAGTGGTCTCGGACGCGTGGGGTCGCCCGAGCATCCGGCTGCACCGGCAGGTCGCCGAGAAGCTGACCGGCGTCCGGATCCATGTGTCGTTGACCCACGACGGTGACATGGCCGGCGCGTTCGTCGTCCTCGACGAGGACGACCGGCGTACGTAGATGTGGGGACTCAGGCCGAGGGAGCGCGAGCTTCCTCGGCCTGATCCGTTTCGGTGTCCTGCCGGTCGGCTTGTTCGCGTGCGGATTCCTCGCGCTCCTCGCGGCGCTTGCGTCGCTTGGCCTGGGCGCGTGAGTCCTGTTCGGCGATCTGCAGATAGGCGACCATGATGCGCTTGAGCTCGACGACGGCGTCGGCGTGGGTCTGGTCGTCCTGCACCGAGAAGTTGAGCATCGAGTACACGATGTGGACGAGCACCTCGGCCATGAGCTTGCGGCGCGGCCGCGGGGTGTCCGGGGTGAGCGGCGCGAGCATCCGCGCGACCTGCTCGGCGAACTCGCGTTCGTGGATGGCACCGGTGGCCCGGGTGGACGGGGTGGACTGCATCGCGAGCCACACCTCACGGCGTGACGGATCGGTGGTCCACAGTCCGGCGAGGTGGTCGACGAAGCTGTTGAGGAAGCGCAACCAGTCGACGGACGGGATCTTGCCGTTGAACTGGGCGAGTTCGCTCTGGACGCCGACGAGGTCCTGACGGTTGAGCTCGCACACGATCACGTATTTGTTGGCGAAGAACTGGTAGAGCGTGCCGATGGGGACGTCGGCGCGGGACGCGACCTCCTCACAGGTGAACGACTCGAAGCCGACCTCGGTGAGCAGTTCACGCGAGGCGGCCAACAGGGCGTCGAACTTGCGGCGGCTCCGCTCCTGGGTGGGCCGCCGACGCGGCACGAGCTCCTGGGGCTCGGCCTGAACCTCGAGCGCCGGATCGATCCGGCGCGGGGCGCGGCGGCCGTTCGTTGCTGACTCCACGCGCCCAGGCTAGCCGGACGTCCGTCCTTTCCCGAATACTTGTTGTGAGTCCGAGTGTCACAAACCGGGCAGCCACAGGTCACCGTGCGGTTCGCTGCAGAACAGTGCGGGGGCAGCGACCGGGCCGATCGCGGCCGGGGCAGTATGGCACGAGCAGGACCACCGTTTCGGTCTCGAACGACTGCCGGACCGAATCGACGTATTCATCCGACGTGCGGAGGACGGATCATGACAGCGACAGACACCGACGCGACGCAGCGCATCCGTGAGCGGATCCGGGAGGCGATGCCCGCCGCGCGCGACGACCTCGCGCGGCTCGTCGCGTTCCGTTCCGTCGCGGATCCGCGCCAGTTCCCGGTGGAGGAATGCGTCGGTGCGGCGAACTGGGTGCGGGATGCCTTCGCCGAGGCGGGAATCGAGAACGTCGAGACGATCGAGACCGCCGACGGCTCCCTCGCGGTGCTGGGTCACACACCCGCCCCCGAGGGCGCCCCGACGGTTCTGCTCTACAGCCACTACGACGTTCAGCCGCCCGGCGACGAATCGCTCTGGCACAGCGAACCCTTCATGCTCACCGAACGGGACGGTCGCTGGTACGGCCGCGGCGCCGCCGACTGCAAGGGCAACGTCGTCATGCACCTGCTCGCGCTGCGCGCGCTGCGTGTGGACGGCCCGCTGCCCGTCGGTGTCCGCATCGTCATCGAGGGTTCGGAGGAGATGGGTGGCGCCGGCCTCGACCACCTCGTCGCCGAACGACCCGAGCTGTTCGACGCCGATCTCATCGTCATCGGCGACAGCGGCAATGCCGGGGTCGGCCGGCCCACCCTCACCACGACGCTGCGGGGCATCGCGAACGTCGACGTCCACATCGAGACGCTGAAGGGCGAGATCCACTCCGGGATGTACGGGGGAGCGGCACCCGACGCGCTGGCCGCGCTGATCCATCTGCTCGGCACCCTGCGCGACGAGCACGGCAACACCGTCGTCGATGGACTGGACTGCACCGCCACCTGGGACGGTGTCCCGTATCCCGAGGACCGTTTCCGCACCGACGCGGGTGTGCTCGACGGTGTCTCGCTGCCCACCTCCGGCACCGTCGCCGACGCGGTGTGGGCGCGACCGGCACTGACCGTCCTCGGTATCGACGCCCCGCCCGTGGTCGGATCGGCCGCGGCGGTCGTGCCGCGCGCGTCCGCGCGCCTGAACCTGCGCGTGCCGCCCGGCATCGACGCCCGCACCGCCCAGGACGCGCTCGTTGCCCACCTCGAGACGCACGTGCCGTGGGGCGCGCGCCTGCGCATCGACCGCGACGTCCTCGGCGAGCCCTTCCGGGCGGCGACGGACGGTCCCGGTTACGCCGCGCTGCGCGCCGCGCTCGAGACCGCCTACGGCCGGGAGGTCGGGACGGCCGGTCAGGGCGGCTCGATCCCGCTGTGCACCGCGCTGCAACGCGCCGTGCCGCGGGCCGAGATCGCCCTGATCGGCGTCGAGGAACCACGCTGTGTCATCCACGCGCCGAACGAGAGTGTCGATCCCACCGAGATCGAGAATCTCGCCGTGGCCGAGGCGTTGCTGCTGACCTCGCTGGCGCCGCGGTAACGCTGCCGGCCGAGCCGCCGGGCGTCAGACGGACAGGTCGCGGCGCAGCTTCGCCACGTGCCCGGTCGCGCGGACGTTGTACTGCGCGACCTCGACCTTCCCGTCCTCGTCGACGAGGAAGGTCGAGCGGATGACGCCGGTGACGGTCTTGCCGTACATCTTCTTCTCGCCGAAGGCACCCCACGCCTGGAGGGTGGTCTTCTCGGGATCCGACAGCAGCGGGAAGGTGAGCTGCTCGGCGTCGCGGAACTTCGCGAGCTTGGCCGGCTTGTCGGGCGAGATGCCGATCACATCGAGACCCGCCTCGTTCAGCTCGGCGAGACTGTCGCGGAAATCGCACGCCTGCTTCGTGCATCCCGGGGTGCTCGCGGCGGGGTAGAAGTACACGATGACCTTGCGTCCGCGATAGTCCGACAGCGACACCTCGTTGCCGTCGGCATCGGGAAGGGTGAAATCAGGTGCGGGATCGCCGGGGGCGAGTCTGCTGTTCTCGGTCATGAAGGCGACAGTAGTGGACCGTGCAGCCATTCCCGGTGCGCGTCCATTACCGTGGTCGCAGCACACTGCAGCGACCTTCTGGAGGACACGTGGCTAGGGACACCGAGGACATCGAGCGGGAGATCGAGAAGGCCCGCAATCAGCTCGCGAGCACACTCGACGAACTGAGTGTCCGCGCCAACCCGAAGAATCTCATGGAGAGCACGAAGCAGACCCTCATCGCGAAGGTGAACCAGCCGCAGGTGAAGAAGTACGCAGCGATCGCGGCCGGCACGGTCGTCGGGTTGCTGGTGCTGCGCAGGATCCTGCGCTGACCCGTCCGCTCCACCGCTTCACAGGACACCCACGCCGACCCGGCGTGGGTGTTCCTCGTTCCGGGACCGTCGCGAACGACGAAGGCCGGACACCGTTTCCGGTGTCCGGCCTTCGTGTTGTGCGCCATCAGGGACTCGAACCCCGAACCCGCTGATTAAGAGTCAGCTGCTCTGCCAATTGAGCTAATGGCGCGTGGCGATGTGTCTCCCGGTCGTCGTCCCGACGATGCGGAGGACGGGGTCACCGCCAGAACGAAGGCCGGACACTGGGTGTCCGGCCTTCGTGTTGTGCGCCATCAGGGACTCGAACCCCGAACCCGCTGATTAAGAGTCAGCTGCTCTGCCAATTGAGCTAATGGCGCTTGACGATCTGTTCCCGGGATGCCGTCCCAGCAACGAAGAGAACATTACACACCGTCGCGCGACGCGCCAAATCGCCTGGTCAGAATGTTTTCTGTAAGGTTGTGGATGTAACGGATCGGACGGTCGGAGCGATTGTCATTCGAACGTTACCGACGTACGGGGGAGTCGCGTCGGGTCGGCCGCAAGAGGGGCTGGCATCATCGTGTTCGGTGTTGTGACGTGCGTTTTCGGTGCCTTGGGGGAGGCGGGATCGGAGTATGGAAGTGACGGAGTCGAGTGCGGGGAACCCCCGGGGTCGTCGGGTACGGGGAATCCTCGGAGTGGTCGTCGTCGGCGTTGTTGCGTTCGTCACGGGATGCGCCGGAGGTTCGGGAACGGGCGCCGAGGAGGTGCCGATCGATTCCAATCCCGTGGCCGCGCTGATCAAGCCGACGGTGTCGTCGAGTGTGGCCGACGCCTCGGTCGGCTTCTCGCCGATCGATCCGGTGACGGTCTCGGTCGTCAACGGCAAGCTCGACTCGGTGACCCTGCTCAACCCGGCGGGCGAACCGGTGCAGGGCGAACTCGCCGCCGACGGACTCACCTGGGTGAACACCGAACCGCTCGGGTACAACCGCTCCTACACGCTCGAGACCGTCGCGTACGGACTCGGCGGCGCGACCACGTCGACGGCGTCGTTCACGACCTCGTCGCCGGCCAACCTCACCCAGCCCTACGTGCTTCCCGGTGAGGGTTCGATCGTGGGCATCGGTCAGCCGATCGCCGTGCAGTTCGACGAGAACATTCCGGATCGGCTCGCGGCCGAGGCGGCCATCACCGTCACCACGAACCCGCCCGTCGAGGGCGCCTTCTACTGGGTCAACAACCGCGAGGTGCGGTGGCGGCCGGAGAACTACTGGGTGCCCGGCACCGCCATCACCGTCGACGTGAACGTCTACGGCAAGGATCTCGGCGACGGCCTCTTCGGCCAGTCCGACGTCCACTCGTCCTTCACCATCGGCGACGCGGTGGTCATCACCGCGGACGACGTGACCAAGCAGGTCACCGTCAACCGCAACGGGGTCGACGTGATCACGATGCCGACCTCCTTCGGCAAGGACTCCTCGCCCACGCCCAACGGCGTCTACATCATCGGCGACCGGTTCGAGAACATGATCATGGACTCGTCCACCTACGGGGTTCCCGCCGACTCGGCGCAGGGTTACCGCACCCCGGTGGAATGGGCGACGCGGATGTCCTACAGCGGCATCTTCTTCCACTCCGCACCGTGGTCGCTCGGCGACCAGGGTGTGCGCAACGTCAGCCACGGCTGCCTGAACCTCAGCCCCGCCAACGCCAAGTGGATCTTCGACAACACCAAGCGCGGTGACATCGTCGTGGTCCGCAACACCGTAGGCGGTACTCTCCCCGGAACGGACGGACTCGGTGACTGGAACATCCCGTGGTCGACGTGGAAGGCCGGCAACGCTGCGGCGTGACGGGTGAAGGGGGATCGATGGCCGTTCGGGGGAGATGGTTGCGTGCTGCCTGCTGCGGTGCCGTGCTGCTCGCGGCCCTGACACCGACCGGGGCTGCGGCTTCGCCGGTGGGGCCGTCCGCGCCGACGCCGGGTTCGGTGGTCTCGCAACAGCCGCTGCCCGACGAACTGTCGGTGCCCGGTGCTGCCACGGCCACCAAGCTCGAATACTCCACCGAGTGGCGGTCCGGTGAGCCGACCCTCGCCACGGGCGCGTTGTTCCTGCCCGAGGGCGACGCCCCCGAGGGTGGCTGGCCCGTCATCGCGTGGGCACACGGCACGACCGGCGTGGGCGACGACTGCGCACTCACGACCCGCACGCCGCGTTCCGATCTCGAGCGGACCTATCTGCAGCACTGGCTCGATTCCGGGTACGCTGTCGTCTCCGCCGATTTCCCGGGTCTGGGCTCCGAGGGGCTCCACCGCTATCTCGACGGCCCCAGCGCCGCGAACAGCATCGTCGACATCGTCCGGGCCGCCCGCGACGGTGGGGCACCGCTGTCGGAGCGCTGGATCGTGATGGGGCAGTCGCAGGGAGGGCACGCGGCGCTGCACACCGCCGCGATCGCGACCTCCCGCGCTCCCGAACTCGACTTCCGCGGAACGGTCGCCACGGGCGCCCCGGCGAACCTCGAGCGGGCCTTCACGATCGGTGTCCCGGGCTTCCCCGATCCGGGCCTGTGGGGCCTGGTCAGCTTCAGCGGATACATCTTCGCCGGGTTGCGCGACGCCTACCCCGAGGCCGACGTCGAGGGCTACCTGACCCCGGTCGGCCGCGAGGTCGTCGATCGGGCCGAAGAGCTCTGCTACGACGATCTCGAGGAGTCGGTGCGCGACATCCCGGTCGGGGACCTGCTCGCGCGCCCGCTGGCCGAGGGCCAGATGCCGGCGCTGCTGGCCGACTATCTCGCCGCCCCGACGGACGGCTACGACCGGCCGGTCTTCCTCGCCCACGGAATCCACGACGTGATGGTCCCGTTGCCGCTGTCCGCGGCGCTCGCCGCCGACATGAAGGCCGCAGGGGCGGACGTCGACTACCGCGTCTACATGGCCGGGCACTACACGACGGTGGAGCGCTCCCGGGCCGACGTCGACGCCTTCGTGACGCGCTCGTTCGAATAGACCGGCCTTCGCGCCCCGAACCGGGCCGTGCGCGCGCTGCAGCGGCGGCGAACCCCGGTTCGGCGCGCGAGGAGCCCTGCGCGTGAGGAGCCCTGCGCGTGAGGAACCGCCGTGCGTGAGGATCCGCCGTGCGTGAGGATCCGCCAGGAACGAGAAAACCCCCGATCGGAAATCCGATCGGGGGCTCTCTTCGGGGTGAGTGACGGGACTCGAACCCGCGACAGCCAGGATCACAACCTGGTGCTCTACCAACTGAACTACACTCACCATCGCATCCGCCGGCAACCTCTCGGTCGCTTGCGCCTGCGGTACAGATACTAGCCTGACGAAGTCGAAAAAGACGAATCGGCTGGTCAGGCCGGTCCCAGGTCCTTCACGACGGCCGCGAGGTCGGCCGGAGTGGGGCCGGGAGGCGCCACGAACGCCGTGCGCCGGTAGTAGCGCAGTTCGCGGATCGACTCCTTGATGTCCGCGAGCGCCCGGTGCGACAGCCCCTTCTCCGGCTGACCGAAGTAGATGCGCGGATACCAGCGCCGGCACAGCTCCTTGATCGAGCTGACGTCCACCATCCGGTAGTGCAGATAGTTGTCGAGCTCGGGCATGTCGCGGGTGATGAACGCGCGGTCGGTCGCGATGGAGTTGCCGGCCAGCGGCGCCGTACCCGCCTCGGGGACGTGCTCGCGGATGTACGCGAGGACCTGCTTCTCCGCTTCGGCGAGGCTGACCGTCGAGCGGCGCACCTCTTCGGTCAGGCCGGATCGCTCGTGCATCTGCTGCACGACCTCCGGCATGTCGGCGAGGGCGTCGTCATCGGCGTGGATCACGATGTCCACGCCCTCGCCGAGCACGTTGAGATCACTGTCGGTGACCAGAGCCGCGATCTCGATCAGTTTGTCGCTGCCGAGACGCAGCCCCGTCATCTCACAGTCGATCCATACGAGTTTGTCCTGCACGACAGACAGACTATCGACCGGAGCTGCACCCACGAGGCGCGGCGTCGACGGTCCGGGACGAAACGGGCACCGTCACGCCTTCACGGAGACGGTGCGCGACGCTGCCGGACGGGCAGGACGACGTGCCGCCGGGGTGTGCTGACGGTCGAGGGTCCGCCCCTCCGAGGTCACTTCCGGGGCGGTGAACCGCCCCTCTGCGGTCACTTCAGGCGCGGTGAAATCGTGTCGAAGGAAGGACTCGGGGGAGTCGTCGAGGATCTCCATCCACGGTGCCGGCAGCGGCGGAGCGACGGTGCCGGTGAGCGTCGAGGGGTAGCTGTTGTTGCGGTAGCCCATGATGTCGCGCTTCTTGTCCTGCTTCCACTGCTTGAACACCTCGCCCTGGCGTTCGACGTGGAACTCGGGGTAGTCGGTGCGGTCGACGAGATCGCGGATGTAGGCGGCCTGGAAGTCGATGTCCTCCACCGGCGACGACAGCTTCTCCTCGCGTGCCCGCCAGTGGTCGATGTCCTGCTCGCGGGTGTCGACGTCGGGCAGGTCGACGCGGCCGAGCATGAAGTCGCGTGCGTACCAGGCCTGCGCGTCGAACATGTTGAACGTGAAGTACTGGTCCTGCGCACCGAGGTACATCAGCTTCGGGTTGCGCTGGAGGAAGATCCCCTTGTAGATGTCGCGCGGGTAGAGCCGGTTGCTGGTGCGCAGTGCGAGTTCGTCGGGCAGGAACGGGTAGTGGTGCTTGTATCCCGTGCACAGCACGATGGCGTCGACCTCGCGGGTGCTGCCGTCGCGGAAGTGGGCGACCTTGCCGTCGACGTGGGTGAGCAACGGCACCTCGGAGAACTGCTCGGGCCAGTCGTGACCCATCGGTGCGCTGCGGTAGCTGAAGGTGACCTGTTCGGCGCCGTACTTGATGCACTGCGTTCCGATGTCCTCGGCCGAGTAGCTGCTGCCGACGAGCAGCAGTCGCTTGCCGGTGAACTCGCGGGCGTCGCGGAAGTCATGGGCGTGCAGCACGCGTCCCGGGAACCGGTCGAGGCCGTCGAAGTGGGGGACGTGCGGGGTGGAGAAGTGTCCGGTGGCGACGACGACGTAGTCGAACTCGTCGGACTCCAGCGCACCCCGGTCGTGGTCCATCACCGTCACGGTGAACTTCTGCGTCTCGTCGGACCACTCGACCCACCGCACCGCGGTGTTGAACCGGATGTACTTGCGCACGTCGCTCTTCTCGACGCGACCCATGATGTAGTCGAGCAGGACGGCGCGCGGCGGGTACGACGGGATGGGGCGCCCGAAGTGCTCCTCGAAAGAGTAGTCGGCGAACTCGAGGCATTCCTTCGGGCCGTTGGACCACAGGTAGCGGTACATGCTCCCGTGGACGGGCTCACCGTGCTCGTCGAGTCCCGTGTGCCAGGTGTAGTTCCACATTCCTCCCCAGTCGGGCTGCTTCTCGTAGCAGACGATGTCGGGGATCTGCTCCAGACCGGCCTTTCGGGCTGCTTCGAAAGCGCGCAGCTGTGCGAGTCCACTGGGACCTGCTCCGAGAATGGCGATCTTGGGCGTCAATGTGTTTCTCCTGTGTTCGTGGAATATGTCGCGTAGTTCGTTGCTAGCACACGTCGTTGTTTTTGCGAACGATCCTTGCGTCGTCGACGGCACGGATTCTCGCGGAGAAAGTGCAGGTCAACGCGGTTCGCTGAGCGGGAAACCTCCCCGCTGCTGTTGTGAGGGGAATCACTGTAATGCGACAATTCTGGCACCCGATAATAATGGTCCTTCCGTGGGTTCGGCGGCCCGGTACCGTCGCGGTGGGCGAGGTCGAGGCCGGAGGGGGCGAGCATGACCGACAAGCCGGAGATCACCGCCGCGACCATCGCGGCCGGGTACGAGGTGATCGGCGAGGCGCTGGAACTGGGCACGGTGGTGCTCGACGGCGTCGCCGATCCCGACGCGCCGGTGCGCATCCCGCTCGCCACGCTCAATCGTCACGCGCTGGTCGCCGGTGCGACCGGCAGGGGCAAGACCAAGACGCTGCAGGTCATGGCCGAACAACTGTCGGCGGCGGGGGTGCCGGTGGTGATGGCCGACGTGAAGTCCGACCTGTCGGGTCTGTCGGCCGCCGGCGAGCCGGACGATGCGGTGCTCACCCGCGCGGCCGACACCGGTGACGAGGACTGGACGCCCACGGGACATCCCGTGGCCTTCTACTCGCTCGGCACCGAGGGGGTCGGTATCCCCGTCCGCGCCACCGTCACCTCGTTCGGGCCGATCCTGCTGTCGAAGGTGCTGGGGCTCAACGCCACTCAAGAGTCCACCCTAGGCCTGATCTTCCACTGGGCCGATCGCAACGGCCTGCCGCTGCTCGATCTCGCCGACCTGCGGCAGGTGATCCGGCACCTGACGAGCGACGAAGGGCGCGACGCACTCGACGATCTCGGTGCCGTGTCGCCCGCGACCGCGGGCGTCATCCTCCGTGCGGTCGTCAACCTCGAGAACGCGGGCGGGGAGGGATTCTTCGGCGAACCCGAACTGGAGGTCGAGGACCTGCTGCGGGTGATCGACGGTCAGGGCACGATCAACCTGTTCGAGTTCGGCGCCGAGGCCACCCGGCCGACGCTGTTCTCGACGTTCCTGATGTGGTTGCTCGCCGACCTGTTCCAGTCGTTACCGGAGGTCGGCGACGTCGACAAGCCGCGGCTCGTGTTCTTCTTCGACGAGGCGCATCTGCTCTTCACCGATGCGTCGAAGGCATTCCTGCAGCAGATCGAACAGACAGTGAAGCTCATCCGGTCCAAGGGCGTCGGCGTGGTCTTCTGCACGCAGTCGCCCACGGATATGCCCCGGAGCGTGCTGTCGCAGCTCGGAGCGCGGATCCAGCACGCGCTGCGCGCCTTCACACCCGAGGACGAAGCCGCACTGTCGAAGGTCGTGCGCACCTTCCCGAAGACCGACGCCTACGACCTCGCCGACGCACTGACCGGCCTGGGGACCGGTGAGGCGATCGTGACGGTCCTGTCCGAACTGGGTGCGCCCACCCCCGTCGCCTGGACGCGGCTGCGACCGCCGCATTCGCTGATGGGCACGGTGGGGGAGAGCGCGATGCGTGCGTCGGCGCAGGCGAACCCGCTCTACGGCAAATACGGCCGCACCATCGACCGGGAATCGGCCTACGAGAAGCTCACCGCCTCGGTGGTCGGGGCGACCGACGTCGAACCGGTCCCGGACGTGCCGTCGCAGGCACCGGACGACGCCGAGGTGTCGGTCGTGGAGCAGGTGCTCGGCAGTGCGGCTGTGCGCAGCTTCATCCGTTCGGCGGCGTCCGCGGCCGGCCGGGAGATCGGCCGGAGCCTCTTCGGCACGGGACGCCGCCGAAGGCGGTGAAGTGTTGCTGCCGCCGAAGGCGGTGAAATGGTGCTGCGTGTCAGTTGCCGCCGAGCTTCTTGTAGAACGCGCCGGCGATGGGGGCCGAGATCGACCGCGGCGAGAACTGACCGGCGGCCGACATGGCCTTGCTGATCACACCGGGCACGATGCGCATCCGGTTCGCGGCGAGCGCGTCGAGCGAGACCTTCGCGGTGTGCTCGCTCGAGATCCACAGGAAGTCCGGGACCAGCTTGTCGACGATCGACGCCTCGGCGGGGTCGGGTTCCTCGGTGCGCACCGGGCCGGGGGCGAGCAGCGTGACGTGCACGCCGGTGCCCTTGAGTTCGCCGCGCAGCGACTCGGAGAAGGTGTTGACGAACGCCTTCGTCGCGGCGTAGGTGGCATTGTTCGGGATCGGCATGTTGCCGGCGGCCGAACCCACCATGAGGATCGCGCCGGAGTTCCGCTCGACCATCTGCGGCAGCACCGCGAGGGTGAGGTCGTGCACGGCGACGGCGTTGAGCTCGACCTGTGCCCGCTCGTAGGCCGCGTCGAGCTCGGCGACCGCGCCGAAGGTGGCGATACCGGCGTTGTTGCACAGGATGCTGATGCGCCGACGTCCGAGTTCGTCGACGAGCGGTGTCCGTGCGTCACGGTCGGACAGATCGCACGCGCGCACCTCGACGGTCACGCCGTGCTGCGCGCGCAGGGTCTCGGCGAGCGCCTCCATCACCTCGCCGCGACGGGCGACCAGGATCAGCGAGTGGCCGCGGGCGGCGAGTTCGGTTGCGAGGGCCTCGCCGATGCCGGAGGACGCTCCGGTGACGACGGCACGGGCATCGGGATGGGGATTCGGCAGAGTCACAGTGGGTCAGCGTAGCGGCAGGCGCAGGAGTGGTGACCGGGCCCGCCCCCGGCTCGAGGCCGAGTCGTTCGGTGCTGCGGGGACTCCGGAAGCCTAGGCTCCGGGGCATGAATGCGTTCACGGACACGGCGAGCGGGGCCGGGGAGGCCACGACACGTCGTCAGGTCGTCTCGTGGGGTCTGTGGGACTGGGGTTCCGCGGCGTTCAACGCCGTGATCCTGACGTTCGTGTTCTCCGTCTATCTCACCGACGCGGTCGGCGACGACCTGCCGGGTGGGATCTCGGCGAGCACCTGGCTCGGATGGTCGCTCGGCATCGCCGGGTTCGTCATCGCCGTGACCGCCCCGGTGTCGGGTCAGCGGTACGACGCGGCCGGGCGACGGAAGTGGTCGCTGGGCATTCTCACCGCGGTCACCGTCGCGGCGATGGCGGCGATGTACTTCGTGCGCGACGACTACCACTATCTGTGGCTCGGCCTGGTCCTGCTCGGCGTGGCGTCCGTGATGGCCGAGCTCGCGCAGGTGCCGTACAACTCGATGCTGCGTCAGGTGTCGACGCCGGACGACATCGGCCGGGTCTCGGGTTTCGGTTGGGCGATGGGCTATTTCGGCGGCATCGTGCTCCTGCTGCTGTGCTACACCGGGTTCATCGCCGGTGACGGCGACACCCGCGGTTTCCTCGGGGTGCCCACCGAGGACGGCACCAACATCCGGCTCGTCGCGCTGTTCGCGGCCGTGTGGTTCGCGGTGTTCGCCGTGCCCGTGCTCCTCGCCGTCCCGGAGAAGCCGGTCGCGCGTGGCGACGTCGCCCGCCGCGCCGGTTTCGTCGAGTCGTACCGCGTGCTGTGGCGCGACCTGACGGAATTGTGGCGGGCGGATCGTCGCACCATCTGGTATCTCGGGGCGTCGGCGTTGTTCCGGGACGGTCTCGCCGGTGTCTTCACCTTCGGGGCGGTCCTCGCCGTCACGGTCTACGGGATCGGAGCGGGCGACGTGCTGATCTTCGGTGTCGCCGCGAACGTCGTCTCCGCGGTGGGCGCACTGGTGGCCGGACGCGTCGACGACCGGGTCGGGCCCAAGGCGGTCATCGTGGGCTCGTTGGTCGCCATGATCGCGACCGGCATCGTCCTGCTGGTGGTGTCGGGTCCCACGATGTTCTGGATCTTCGGTCTGGTGCTGTGCCTGTTCGTCGGCCCCGCCCAGTCGTCGGCGCGCACCTTCCTGGCGCGACTGACCCCGCCGGGCCGGGAGGGGCAGATGTTCGGTCTCTACGCGACGACGGGACGCGCGGTGTCGTTCCTGGCGCCGACGCTGTTCGGGTTCTTCGCGTGGTGGTTCGGCACCGACCGCGCGGGCATCGTGGGATTGCTGATCGTGCTCGCCGCGGGTCTGGTGGCGCTGCTCGCCGTGCGGGCTCCGGAGACGTCCGCGACGGCGTGAACCGGCTCAGTCGGTGATCGTGGCCAGCACCTGGTCGGCGGCGTTGCGGTGCCCGGCCGCGTTCGGATGCAGCGGGATCGATCCGGCGGTCGGTTGCAGGCCGGCCATCCACCGGGTCTCGGGGTCGGCGCACGCGTCGTGGTCGCGGGTCGAATCGCGCAGGTCGACGTAGTCCACGTCCGCGGCCTCGGCCTGCTCGCGCATGACGGTGTTCAACCGGTCGATCTTCTCCTGCAGGTAGGTCGCGTCGTCGGGCCAGATCCGCTGTTCGGGGAAGCACCCGCCGTCGCGGATCCCGGTGGGGTAGCCGACGAGCACGATGCGTGCCTCCGGGGAACGGCGGCGGATCTCGTCGATCACCGTGGTGTAGACGGGAGCGAAGGTGTCGATGGCGGCATCGATGCGGTCGGTGCCGTCCGGGGCGTTCGTGATCGCGCACGAGGTGCCCTGGGGCGGCGCGGCGAGATTGACGCATCCCAGCGCCAGCTGGACGAGACCGATGTCGTTGCCGCCGATACCCACGGTGACGAGTTCGGTGTCGGGGCGCAGCGCGTCGTACTGCGGTGGCACCGTCGCGCCGCGGAAGGTGGTCTGCGGCATCGCGAAGTCGAGGGAGGTGGCGGCGCCGCACGAGGCGTCGACGAAGTCCTCGATGCCGAGATCGGTCGCAACGAGGGTGGGGTAGTTGCTCGCCGACCGCCCGCACGGATCGCCTTCGGTCTGCGGGGGGATGCCGGGTCCGGAGGTGAACGAATCTCCCAGGGCGACGTACGACGCGTAGTCTGCGGCCGCTTCCGGCTCCTGTGTGTCGGCGCAGGCGACCGTGCCCACGGTCGCGAACGCGATTGCGGCGCAGGCGATGACACCCGACCGTCGGAGGAGTCTCGGCATCGTCACAGTGGATCTCGCAATTCGGGGAGAAGATGTTTCCGAGGCTACAGGTGTGCCGGTGACGCGGGCGGGCGCCGAACACGGACCGCTCGGGTCGGCCGGGCACCGACCGCTGCGATCATGCCTTGAAATAGACGATCTGGTGCGAGGTCGCGAGCAGGATGCCGTCGCGTCCCCACAGATGTGCGCTCTGGTCGAAGAAGCCCTGTTCGAAACGATTCGCACGTGCGGTCGCGAGCACGGGACTGTCGGATTGCGCGGCAACGGTCTCCGGGTCCGCGTGGAAGTAGACGGTCATCGAGACCGTGCCGGCAGGCAGCACTCGACCCAGACGTAGGAAGGCGCGGGGATAGAAGATGTCGCACATCGCGGTGAGCGAGGCGAAGTCGAGCGGACGCGACGGGACGTCGCGGACCCACAGTGTCGACGTGGAGTCGGCGACCTCCGCGCTGCCCTCCTCGGGAACGGCTCCCGCGGCGTACCTCATCTCGTAGTTGCGTGCCCACGCGATGTAGTCGGGCAGAGGTGTCGGCTCGAGCGAGTCGGGTGCCGGGGCGGTCGGTGCCTGCAGTTCGGTCGACGACCAGGTGGGGCGACGAAGACCGAAGACGGCTGTCGCCGTGGTGGTGACCTCACCGCCCTGCGACAGCTCGATCGACCAGTGCTGGGTGGTCCGATTCGTGCGCACCGGGCGCACCGCGATGTCGAACGGGCCGTCGGCGATGGGGCCGGCGTAGTTGACGGTCAGGGACAGCGGCATGCCGAGGACATCCGGGTGTCGTTCGACCGCGCGGAGGAGGGTCGCGGCGGTGATACCGCCGAACGGGCCGACCATGTTCGCGTAGGCGGGGTGCGTGTGCCCTTCGGTGTGATCGTCCCGGACCTCGAACAGGTCGACGGCAGCGTCGAAGACGTGAGTGGTCACCGAGACGTCGGTCATGGCAGGGTCTCCTCGGAAAATGGTGTCGCGCAAGATCGGATCCGTACGACAACATACATAGAATATGGGGGACAACCACCACTGCCGGAGGAACGGGTGAGCGCTGCAGAACGGCGGGACGGACCGCGCGCGGCGATGATCGCCAGCGCGATCGCGCTGATGAGCGAACGAGGTGTCGCGGCCACGTCGTTCCGGGACGTGCTCGAGCACAGCGGGGCACCGCGCGGCTCGATCTACCACCACTTTCCCGGCGGTAAGGCGCAACTCGTCGAAGAGGCGACGGACCGGGCGGCCACCCGGATCGAGCGGTCGCTGACGGCGAAGGTCGACGGTCTCGGCGTGGTGGACACGGTGCGCGCCGTCGTCGACCTGTGGCGCGAAGGTCTGGTGGCCACCGATTACGTCGCGGGGTGTCCGGTGGTGGCCGCCGGTCTCGGGACCGAACCGCGGGCGCGCGCACGAGCGGGGGAGGCCTTCGACACCTTCGTCGACGTAGTCGCGCGGTCCCTGGTGGCCGACGGCGTCGGCGCGGAGCGTGCGCGGTCGTTGGCGAACCTGGTCATCGCCGCCCTGGAGGGCGCGTTGGTCGTGGCCCAGGCGCAACGCAGTCCGGCTCCGCTCGATGCGGTCGTCGCCGAACTCGAGGTGCTGCTCGCCCCGGTGGTGGGCTGACCGAAGCTGCAGCGGCCGGAAGCCGCGGTCGGTGGACTCTCAGCCGTTCCGTCGCCGCGAGATCGCGTTCGCGATCTCGTCCGGGGCTTCCTCCGGAATCCAGTGCGAGACGTCGGGCAGGACCACGAAGTCGTACTCGGCGTCGACGAACTCGCCGCACCGTTCGGCGCCGGCGCGGCCGATCGCGATGTCGGCGGTGCTCCAGATGTAGGTCGTCGGGACGCGGACCGGGGGAGTCGAATCGAGATCCCGCGTCATGGCGCGATACCAGTTCAGGGCGGCGGTGAGAGCGCCCGGCGCGGACATGGCGGCGACGTAGTGGTCGATCGAGTCGTGGTCGACGGCGGAGGTGAACATCGCCCGCAGGCGCCGCGCGCCGTCGGTGAGGAGAAGGTCCTCCGCCTTGCCCTCCTCACGGAAGAGACCGATGTAGGAGGAGCGCTCACGCTGGTCGGCGTCCTCCCGCAACGCCCAGCCGTAGGCCGCGAGGTGGGGGACGGAGACTGCCGTCAACGCCGAGACGCGGTCGGGATGGTGGGCGGCGAAATACCAGGCCACGGCGGCGCCCCAGTCGTGCCCGACGAGGTGGACGCGATCGAGCCCGAACTCGTCGAGCAGGCCGAGGACATCACCGGCGAGCGCCGGCACCCCGTAGTGCTCGACGCCGGTCGGTCGGGCACCGGGGGAGTATCCGCGCTGGTCGGGGGCGATCACGCGGAAACCGCGCTCGACGAGCAGTCGCGCCACCGGCGTCCAGCTGCGTGATGTCTCGGGGAAGCCGTGCAGGAGCACGACGGGCGTGCCGTCCCTCGGACCCGCCACGCGCACGTCGAAGGTCAGGTCGTCGTAGGTGGCGGGTTCGGTCGATGCCATGGGAACCACGTTACGGAAGGCAGGTGTCTCCGACAGGATTTCCCGTCCACCTCGACGAACCGGCGTCGCGCCGACCCGTCATCGGTCGTCGGACGTCCGTCGTGGTCGCCACGCCGCCGCTCCCAGCAGGATCAGACGCATCTGCTTCTCCGCGCGGGTGACCACCTCTGCTTCCTGCGCGCTCCCGGGACGTTCGATGGCGAGCAGGTCGAGGACGAAATCGAGCATGGCGGTGACCAGCAGGTCGGCGGCCATCTCGAGATCGTCGAAATCCCAGTCCTCGAGGCCCGGGGAGCGACCCAGGTCGGCGGCGAGCTCGCTGGTCAGCAGGCGCAGCTCGACGGAGATCGCGGCGGCCACCTCGGGAACGCCGCCGTGGCGTTCGCGTGCCAGGAACCGGAAGGCCGCCTTGTGAGCCCGTACCTGCTGGACCAGCACGTCGAGCGATTGCCGCGCCCCTGCCGGGCCGGGTGTGCGCCGCGCGTCGCGCAGCAGGCGCCGCAGCACCCGCATCGTGTCGGCGGCGAGAGTGACTCCGAGCTCGTCCATGGACGAGAAGTGCCGGTAGAACGCGGTCGGCACGATGCCCGCGCTGCGGGCCACCTCCCGCAGGCTCACCCCGCCGAGTCCCCGGTCGGCGGACAGTTCGAGGGCGGCGTCGAGAAGCGCCTGACGTGTGCGTTCCTTGCGTTCGGCGCGGGTGGTCGGCGGGGGTACGGAAGCGGTGGACACCCCCCGAGTCTAGGCACGACGTTCCGGGCGGTGTCCGGTCATCTGTGTCTGCGGTCACATCAGGGTTGACAGACAGGTGTGTCCGACTGTCACACTGATTTCAGTGCACATTCGTTCACTGAGCACGCAGAGGTCTACCGAAAGGCGGACAGACATGATCGTGCGCGACCGTCCGACACCCGTCCCGCACTCGGGTTCGTTGCGGAAACTCCTGGTAGGAGCACTCGGGATGCTGTCCTATCCGCATCACCCGGACCGCTACCTGGAACTCGCCGACCCGCTTCTCGTCACGTCGGCGAACTACGCCCGGATTACAGATGTGGACCGAAGTGCCACCGACTCGCTCACGGTCACGGTGCGGCCCGCGCAGCCGTGCCGACCCCTTCCCGGGCAGTACGTGACCGTGTCGGTCCGCGTCGACGGTGTGCGGCACACGCGCTGCTACTCGCCGACACTCGTCGACGTGGAGTCGAAGCGCAGGCCCGACCTGCGGTTCACCATCGGCAGGCATTCCGAGGGCACCGTCTCGCGCCACCTCCACGACCGTGCGCAGGTCGGAGATGTCGTCGAACTCGGTTCTCCCGCGGGCGAGTTCGTGCTGCCGAGCCCACGCCCTCGACGCCTGCTGTTCGTCGCCGCGGGTTCCGGGCTGACGCCCGTGCTGTCGATGCTGTCCGGTCTCCTCGCCGAGGGGTACGACGGGTCCGCAGTGCTGCTCTACTACACCCGTACGCCCGGGCACGTTCCGCGTCGCGCCGAACTCGAGGCGCTCGCCGACCGCCCCAACATCGAGATCGTCCACGCCCACACCCGCTCCGACGACGGGCTGCTGCAGGGGCGGTTCGACCGTAACCACCTCGCGGCCGTCGCGCCCTGGTATGCCGACACACCCACCTTCGTGTGCGGTCCGGCGGAGATGGTCGCGCGCATCCGCGAGGTCTACGCCGAGCGGGGTGCCGAGACCATGGTGAACACCGAGGAATTCGTCCTCGCACCACCGGTCGTGTCGACGGACGATGCCGGCGGCGAGATCTCGTTCGCCGAATCCAGCGTCGTTGCCGAGAACACCGGGTCGACGCTGCTCGAGCAGGCCGAAGCGGCAGGGCTCACGCCCGAACACGGATGCCGCATGGGCATCTGCCACAGCTGCACCGCAGTCCGGCTGTCGGGCTGCACGCGCGACGTGCGTACCGGCGACGTCGATTCGGAACCCGGTCGCCGCATCCAGATCTGTGTCAACGCCCCGGTCGGCGACGTCGCCGTCGAACTCTGAACCGGCCATCGGACGACACCACCGAAAACCTTGGAGGACATCATGTTCGGATTGTCCCTACCCACCGTCCCCTTCCTGCCCTTCCTGTCCGGCCGCAGTTCTGCGGCCGAGAACGAACCGCTCGTCCTCGACCACGACAGCGTCGAGGAGATCGGTCGCGAACTCGACGCACTGCGGGAGCAGACGCTCGCATCCCTCGGTGACGAGGATCGCGAGTACCTCTACCGGATCATCAAGGCGCAGCGCGGATTCGAGATCGCCGGTCGCGGTCTGCTCTTCGTCGGATTCCTCCCGCCCGCATGGGTCGCCGGGGTCGCAGCACTGAGCGTGTCGAAGATCCTCGACAACATGGAGATCGGGCACAACGTGATGCACGGTCAGTACGACTGGATGCGCGAACCGTCATTGAATTCCCGTGTCTTCGAGTGGGACACGGTGTGCCCGTCGGACCAGTGGCGGCACTCGCACAACTACGTGCACCACACCTACACCAACATCCTCGGCCAGGATCGCGACATCGGATACGGGATCCTGCGTATGGACCCTGCCCAGAAGTGGCATCCCTACTATCTCGGCAACCCGGTCTACGCGACCGCACTCATGTTCCTGTTCG
This sequence comes from Rhodococcus sp. S3, assembly GCF_058211795.1. NCBI lineage: Bacteria > Bacillati > Actinomycetota > Actinomycetes > Mycobacteriales > Nocardiaceae > Rhodococcus > Rhodococcus sp. S3. Next base: position 1,855,853 of record NZ_CM177074.1, read on the forward strand.
AATGGGGCGTTATGATGCACGACGCGGAGGTCGACCGGATCGTCGCCGGGAAACGCTCCTGGCGCGACGTGATCCCGATCGCGAAGGGCTGGTGGCGCAAGGCCGGTCGCCAGGTGATCAAGGACTACATCGCCTTCCCGCTGCTGAGCGGACCGATGTTCGTCCCGACCCTGCTCGGTAACGCGACCGCCAACCTGGTGCGCAACGTGTGGGCGTACTCGATCATCTTCTGCGGCCACTTCCCGTCCGGCGTGCAGTCCTTCACCGAGGAGGAGACCGCCGACGAGACCCGGGGCGAGTGGTACGTCCGGCAGATGCTGGGCAGCGCGAACATCACCGGCTCCCCGTTGTTCCACATCATGTCCGGCAACCTGTCGCACCAGATCGAGCACCACCTGTTCCCCGACCTGCCGGCGCACCGTTATCCGGGGGTCGCCCCGAAGGTCAGGGAACTGTGCGAGAAGCACGGACTTCCGTACAACACCGGTGGCCTCACCGCCCAGGTGACGTCGGTCTGGAAGAAGATCTTCAAGTTCGCCCTCCCGCCCGGTTGGCTCGCGCCCGAACCCGAGTCGCAGGTGATCATCCAACGTCACCGCTCCACCGATCGCCGGCTCGACGATGCGGGTACCCTCGCGGACGACACGATCGAGGGGGTCGAACATGGTGGGAAGATTCGAGCGTAACAAGGACACGATCCAGGAGGTCACCGAGTCGGCGGCCACCCACGTCGGCGCGATCGCGGGGATCATCACCGGAGCGGTCCGGGACGTCACCCGCGAGATCGGCGAACTGATCACCGACGCGATCGAGATGCGCGAGGCCGCCCGCGCGGCGCGCGACGACGACGAGCGTGCGGCGCGCGACGGCGAGGAAAGCGGAGAAGGGCCGGCGACGTCGGATCGTCGCTCGGCCCCTCCCGCGGAATAGCGGATCGAGTTCCTACCGCGCGGGGACGCCCGAGATGGTGCGGGTGACGAACTTCGCCACCTCGTCGCGCATCTCGCCGCTGCGCGGCACCGCGCCCGACATCCAGAACGCGCCGTGCACGAGCCCGTCGAACCGGCGGATCGTCACGTCCACGCCGGCTTCGCGCAGCCGCCGTCCGTAGAACTCACCTTCGTCGCGGAGCACCTCGTTCTCGGTGGTGAGCACCAGGGTCGGTGGCAGACCGTCCACACGGGGCGCGCGTGCGGGAAGCGCATACGGTGTCTCCGCGTCCCCGGGTGAGGCGAAGTACCGGTCGAGGAACCAGTCCATGTCGGCGGCGGTGACGATGTACCCCTCGGCGAACTCGCGGCGCGAGGGCAGGTCGGCAGCGCGGTCCAGCGCCGGATAGATCAGCACCTGTCCGCGCAGCACCGGTGCGCCTTCGTCACGAGCCCGCAACGCGACTCCGGCTGCGAGGTTGCCACCGGCACTGTCGCCCATCACCACCAGGTTGTGCGGGTCGCCGCCGCACTCGGCGATGTGCGCGGTGACCCACTGCAACGCAGCCCACGCGTCGTCGGCCGCTGCGGGGAACGGATGTTCCGGCGCCAGACGGTATCCCGCGGTCACCACGGTGGCCCCGGTCGCGCGGGCGATCGCCCGCGCCGGTTCGTCCACGACGGTGAGGTCGCCCGCGACGAACCCGCCGCCGTGGAAGTAGAGCACCACCGGACGCGGCCCGGTGTCCGCCCCGGGGGTATGGATCCGCAGGGGGAGATCGACGCCGTCGCTCTCGTAGTGGGTCTCGTCCACACGCTCGACGTCCTGCGGTGGAAGTTGGAGATCGGTGAAGGTCGCGATCGTCGCGCGGACCTGATCGACCGTCATCTGCGAGAACGACGTGAATCCCTGCTGCCGAAGTCCTGCGATGAGGCCGGCGGCGTGGTCGTCGAGTGCCATGGGTGGTTTCCTTCCGAAAGGTGGGGAGATCGGTGCGCTACGAGGCGGCCGGGACGGTGGCTCGTGCCGGGGCGAGGTCGAAGCCGACGTAACCGCCGTCGACGACCTCGGCGCAGACCTGCCGGTAGGTGGGGGCACCCCCGAGGTAGACCATGCAGGCACGCGGTTTGCCGGGGATGTTCGCGCCCATGTACCACGAGTCGGTCTGCGGCAGCAGCGTCTGCTCGGCGATCTCGGTGGTGGTGCGCACCCAGTCGGCTTCGGCTTCCGGGGTGGGTTCGATGACGTGGAGATCGTGTGCGCGCAGATACGCGATCGCGTCGGTCGCGAAGTCGACGTGGTCCTCGATCGCCAGCGGCATGTTGTAGAGCACCGAGGGCGACTGCGGTCCGGTGATCGTGAAGAGGTTGGGGAACTCGTCGATCATGATGCCGAGATAGGTGCGCGGCCCGTGTGCCCACCTGTCGGCCAGGCGCACACCGTTGCGGCCGCGGATGTCCATGGCCATGAGCGGTCCGGTCATCGCGTCGAAGCCGGTCGCGAGCACGATGGTGTCGACCTCGTAGGTGCGGTCGCCGACGCGCACACCGGTTTCGGTGATCTCGCTGATCGGAGTGCTCTTCACGTCGACGAGGTGCACGTTGTCGCGGTTGTAGGCCTCGTAGTAGTTCGTCTCGAGCGGGGGACGTTTCGTGGCGTAGGCGTATCCCCGGGGTGCGAGCGTGTCGGCCTTGGCGGGGTCCTGGACCCGCTCGCGGATCCGCTCGCGGATGTACTCGGCGGCGGTGTCGTTGGCCTGCCTGTCGAAGAGGATGTCCTGGAAGCTGTCGATGAACAGGCGGAACCCGCCCGCGTTCCAGCGTTCGTCGAACACCCGCCGACGCTCCTCGGCATCGACGGCGAGCGCCGACGGCTGCACCTGGTCGAACGGAACACCCAGGAAGTGGTTGCGTGCGGCCTCTCTCAGTTCGGGGTAGATCTTCTTGGCCTCGTCCAGCACCTGCGGGTCGAGCGGACCGTTCCCGAGCGGGGTGGCGAACTGGGGCGTGCGCTGGAAGACCACCAGTTCCGCGGCCTGTTGCGCGATCAGCGGGATCGCCTGGATCCCACTGGCGCCGGTGCCGATGACCGCGACCCGCCTGCCGGTGAAGTCGACGGGCTCGTGCGGCCAGTTGCCGGTCAGCAGCACCTGCCCACGGAAGTTGTCGATGCCTCCGAACTCGGGCTTCTTGGGAACCGAGAGGTTGCCGGCGCCGGAGATGAACCACCGGGCCGTCACGGTCTCACCGGTGTCGGTGCGGACGGTCCACCACGAGTTCTCGTCGTCCCAGTGCACGCCGATCACCCGCGTGCCGAATGTGATCGTCTTCCGCAGGTCGAAGCGGTCGGCCACGTGGTTCAGGTAGCGGAGGATCTCCGGTTGCCCGGCGAACTTCTCGCTCCACTGCCACTCCTGCTGCAGGTCCTCGTCGAACGAGTACGAGTAGTGGATCGACTCGATGTCGCAGCGGGCGCCGGGATAGCGGTTCCAGTACCAGGTGCCACCCACATCGTCGCCGGCCTCGAAGACCCGCACGGACAGGTTCATCCGGTCGCGCAGTTTGTGCAGCGCGTACAGGCCGGCGAATCCGGCTCCTACGACGACGACGTCGGTGTCGGGGGTGGTGGAGGAAGTGGTCATCTGTCCTGGCTCCTCGGTATCGGTGATGTCGCTCCGGCGGATGAACCGAAGGTCTGCATCGACGATGACGTGGATCGCACACGAGAACGCGGGGCGAATTACCCCATCGAGTACCTGTGTTGGCCGTCACACGACCACCCGGGTATGTTGGGCCCACTATCTCTGAGAAGCGTGACGATGGAATCTGCCCTGCCGGAAGCTGCACCACCCCGCACCCCGGGGCCCACCCGTTCGGTGACGACCTTCATCGGTCGCCGTCGCGAGATCGACGAGGCCCGGTCGTGCCTCCAGCGGACCCGGCTGCTGACGATCCTCGGTCCGGGTGGAGTGGGGAAGACCCGGGTGGCCGAGGAGCTGGCGGTGCGAACCTCGCGCGCGTTCCGCGATTCGTTCCGCTGGATCGATCTGGCGGTGGTGCGGGATCCGGAGTCCGTTCCCTCGGCTGCAGCGGCCGCTCTGGGCGTGACCGACCAGTCCACCAGACCCGTGATGGACAAGATCATCGACCGTCTCCGCGACGAGCACATGCTGATCGTGGTCGACAACTGCGAACACCTGATCGCGACCGTGGCCGACTTCGTCGCTGCCGTTCTCGGTGATGCACCGGAGGTGCGGATCCTCGCGACCAGTCGTGAGCCGCTCGCGGTGGCGGGGGAGGCGGAGTACGTGCTTCCACCTCTGACGACACCGGACGGATCGACGGGGAACCGGGCGGCCGATCTCGAGCGGTTCGAAGCGGTGGGTCTGCTCGTCGAACGGGCCCGGCAGGTGGTCCCGGGCTTCGAGGTGACCGACGACAATGCCGATGCCGTTGCGCACCTGTGCATCGCGCTCGACGGTGTGCCGCTCGCTCTCGAACTCGCGGCCACCCGGCTGCGTTCGTTGTCTCCGGCACAACTCGTCGACCGGCTCGATCGTCGTTTCGCACTGCTCACCGGGGGCAGTCGCGTGGCGGTGCCGCGGCAGCAGACCTTGCGCGCCCTGATCGACTGGAGCTACGAACTGTGCTCCGATGCCGAGCGGACGCTGTGGGCACGGTTGTCGGTGTTCACCGGCAGTTTCGACCTCGAAGCCGCGGAGACGTCTGCGCCGACGACGATCTGCCGAGCGAACAGGTCATCGACCTGCTCGACAGGTTGATCGCGAAATCGCTTGTGGGTGTCGATCGTTCGTCGTCGGTGTTGAGGTACTCGCAACTGGTGACCGTGCGCGAGTACGGACACGAACTGCTCGACGCCCGCGGGGAACGGGAACAGCTGTACCGGCGGCATTGCGAGCACTATCTCGACCGTGCCCGTCGCTGCGCCGAGAGTTGGTACGGGCCGAGGCAATCCGCCCTGCTGTCGTCGATGCGCGCCGACCACGCGGATTTCATGGCAGCGCTCGACCGATCGATCCGGGACGACGACGAACTCGCCACGGGGGCGGCGCTCGCCGTCGCGCTGCGCTATCACTGGATCGCGGGTGGCTACCTGTCCACCGGGCGGGCCCGGCTCGAACGACTCCTGCAACGACTTCCGCGCTCGAGCAGCGAGCGCGGCAACGTGCTGTGGGTGACCGCGTGGACGGCCCTCATCCAGGGAGACCGCGACGGAGCGGCGGTCCACCTCGACGAGTGCCGTTCGATCGCAGACGGATCCGGTGATGTACGGTTGCGAGCCCACTGCGATCACTGGAGTGCTCTGCACGCACTGTTCTGCGGGGCGACGGCCGAGGCGATCGACCTCTACCTCCGTGCGGCCCGGGTACATCGTGCGCACGGCGACCACGCCGCCCACCTGACCTGCCTGTTCCAGCTGGCGATGGCGCAGACCTACGATGGACGACTCGACGACGCCCTGGAGACGTGCGCTCGCGTCGTCGAGATGGCGGATCAGCACGGCGAGCGGTGGAACAAGGCCTATGCGCTGTGGGTCTCGGGGCTTGCGCATTACCATCTCGGGCGCCTCGGCCCTGCGGTCGAAGCGGCGAACGGCGCGCTGGCCGTCCAGCGCGACTTCGAGGACAAGATCTGCACGACACTGTCGCTCGAACTGCTGGCTTGGTCGGCAGGCGCCGAAGGCGACACGGAGAAGGCCGCACGGCTGTTCGGGGCCGCACGGACGGTGTGGCAGCGCCTCGGTACGACGATCGCAGCATTCGGGCCGCACATCGAGCAGGACTCGATGGCAGCGGAGCGTCGCCTCCGGGAACGGATGGGCGAGACGGACACCGCCGAATCGCCCCACCCGCAGTCCGGCATGCGCATCGTCGATCTCGTGGACAGCGCTCTGGAGCCGAGAGAGTCCTCGGGGAGGCGGACCTCGCGTGCTCCGGGCTCCGCCCGACGGCAGCGCGGGGGAGGCGAGTCCGCCTCCCGGACATCCCCGCTGACGAAGAGGGAGCAGGAGATCGCGGGACTCGTCGCCGGAGGCCTGAGCAATCGCGCGATCGCCGACCGGCTCGTGATCTCACGCCGGACCGTCGACGGTCACGTCGAACGGATCCTCGACAAACTCGGCGTGCACTCCCGCACGCAGGTCGTCTCGTGGTTGCACACCCACGAAGCGCCCTGAGCGTGACGAGCAGGACGGCGATCCGGCTCAGGACCGGGACGGGACCGATTCCCGGCGCGCCTCCGGCACCTTCGTGATAAGTGTGAGCACGACCGATACGAGCGCGATGATGCCGATGGTGGTGTAGGCGAGGGTGTACGCCTTGTCGTCACCGAGGAGCGTGGACGCGATGATCGGACCGATGATGCCGCCGATGCTCCAGCCGATGAGCATCAGGCCGTAGATGGCGCCGGCGTTGCGGACCCCGAAGAAGTCGCCTGCAGTGGCCGGCATGGTGCCGAAAGCACCGCCGTAGCAGAGGTAGACGATCGCGGCCAGGATCGAGAACAGCACCACTCCACTGGCGTGCGGCAGCACGATCAGGCACACGCCCTGCAGCACGAGCAGTGCGGTGAAGGTCTTCATCCGGCCGATGCGGTCGGAGATCGCCGCCCACACGATCCGGCCGGCACCGTTGAAGATCGCGAGCGCGCCCACGAGTGCCGCCGCGCCGGAAGCACTGAAACCGGCGATGTCGGACGCGCTCGGCTTCGCCTGCGAGATCAAGGAGATGCCGGCGGTCACGCACAGGGTGAGGATGGCGGTCAGGAGGTACCACTGGGGCGTGCGCAGGGCCTCGCCCTGGGTGTACTCCTTGCCGCGGTCGGTTCCGCTGCCGTCGCTGCCGGTGGGTTCGAAGCCCGGCACGGTGTATCCCTCGGGCGGGTTGCGGAAGAGTGCGGCACCGGCCAGCGACATCACGAGGTAGGCGATACCCAAGGGCAGGAAGGCGCTCGTCGGGTCGTCCGGGTTCCGGTCGATGAGCCACTGCGCGACCGGCGAGGTGAGCACCGCGCCGAATCCGAAGCCGCCCACCGCGAGTCCGGTGATGAGACCGGTCTTGTCGGGGAACCACTTCTGCAGCATGGCGATCGGGACGATGTATGCGAAGCCCAACCCGAAGCCGCTGATGATGCCGTATCCGAGGATGAGCAGCCAGTAGTCGTCGGCTCCGTCGGTGAACGAGGCGAGCAGGATACCGAGCGCGTAGATGATGCCGCCGATCAGCGCGACGACGCGGGGGCCTTTCAGATCCTGCAGTCGGCCACCGAGATAGGTGCCGATGAAGATCATGCCGATGGTGACGGTGAACGGCAGTGAGGCCCGGACCGTGCTCAGTTGCCAGGAGTCGGCGCTCTCGAGGGCTCCGCCGAAGACCGACCACGCGTAGACCGCGCCGATCGAGAACTGCAACAGCAGACCTCCGGCGACGAGCAACCAGCGGAAGCTGCCCGGAGGCTGTGTCGTCGCGGTGTCGCCGTGTGGTTCGCGCGTGGGCTTGCCGGAGTCCATGCGTTCTCCTTCGTTCTGCCCGCGAGCCGGATCTCAGCCGCGGTAGCGAACGGGTTCCCCGCGATCGACTCGTTCACGCTGGGGAACGACGGTGTACTTGGGATCCTTCGCCGACGCGATGCCGGCTTCGTAGACGCCGAGTCGCGTGCACAGCGAACCGACCATGAGGGCGGCACCGGACACGGCCGACACCACCCGATTGCGGCGACCGACGAGCGCGCCGAGCGCACCGGCCACCGTCAATGCCTTGCTGGCCTTCATCAGTCGTCCGGGGCGACCCTGGTGGAGCGTCTCGGCCGACAGTCCCATCGACTTCTCCATCTGCTGCTCGGTCGCGAGTTCGACGAGCGCACCGCCGACAGCGAAGGCGCGCGCCGGTCCGGCCTCGGCAACCGGCGCGCCCAGCAGTCCGAGACCACCCGATGCGGCGGCCGCCGACCCGCAGAACACGAAGGGGATCTCCTTGAAGGCGGAATGCCAGGCCGGAGTTGCGGTATCGGACAACAGGACTCCGGTATACGCGGCGACCGGCGGTGCGGTCAGTGCGCCCACGATCCCGGCGGGCCGGCCGAGGGCGAGCAGCAGGCGCACCGGCCCACGCTTCCACCGGGCGGGGAGCATCTCGGCGATCTCCGCGACCGCCGCGACGCCCGCGAACGGACCGTGCAGCGACAGGATCCACGTCCCGACCGACATCGGTGAGGTCGGTTTGGCGACCCGCAGCATGTTGAGGAAGCGACTCGGTTTGCCGAGATCGTGGACCAGTGCACCGACACTGACGAGCAACGATGTGAGCGAACCGAATCGGGCCACCCGGCGCAGGGCGGGCCGCCCCGTGAGATCGGCACCCGCGGCGAGCAGCGAACTGCCCGCGGCCACGCCGCCGGTGAACAGGTAGATGGCGATGTCGTGTTCCCACGGAGCCGGTTTCACGATCTGACGTCCGTAATAGGACTCGAAGTCGGCCTCCGGCACCATCACCCGGTCGCCGCCGCGACCGCCACCGGACCGGCGGGGGTTGCCCGGGCTGCCGCCGTGCTGCACCTGGGTCATCCGCGCCTCCTCAGGAACGACACGGCGGCGCCCGCCAGCATCGCGACGGCCGCGACGGCGGCGCGCGTCCACATCTCCGGAAGATCCTTGGTCGTCACCACCGGATCCGGCGGCAGGCCGTAGACCTCCGGTTCGTCGAGGAGCAGGAAGAAGGCGCCGGTTCCGCCGACCCCGTCCTCGGGATCGTTGCCGTAGAGCCGTGCCTCGCCCACACCGCGCTCGTGCAGGGTGGCCAGTCGTTCCTCGGCGCGGGCGCGCAACTCCTCGACGTCGCCGAACTGGATCGACTCCGTGGGGCATGCCTGCGCGCACGACGGTGTCTGGCCGTCGGTGAGCCGGTCGTAGCAGAGCGTGCACTTCTGGGCGATACCGACCTTCGGGTCGCCCTCCGGACCCTTGCGACGGTCGATGACGCCGTACGGGCAGGCGGCCACGCAGTATCCGCAGCCGTTGCAGATGTCGTCCTGCACGACCACCGTGCCGAACTCGCTGCGGAACAGCGACCCGGTCGGGCACACGTCGAGGCACGCCGCGTGGGTGCAGTGCTTGCACACGTCCGAGGACATCAACCAGCGGAAGTCCGGCTTCTCCTCCTCCGGGAGCTCCGTCGGGGTCGCCCCGACCGTCGGCATCCCCAGCGACACCGGCGGTTTCGACTCGGCAGGACGCTCGATGAAGGCGACGTGCCGCCACTGATTGGCGTTGAGCGAATGACTGTTGTCGTACGAGGTGCCGAGCATCGCGAAGGCGTTCTCGGGGACGTCGTTCCACTCCTTGCAGGCCACCTCGCAGGCCTTGCACCCGATGCACACACTGGTGTCGGTGAAGAAGCCCTTGCGAGCCGGCGGATCCTCGTACCCGGCATCGGGTGCCGGGTCGATCGGTCCGAAGAAGCTGTTGGGACCCGTCACTCGTCCTCCTCCAGGGCACGTGGGTCGTCCGAGGTCTCCGGGGCACGTGGGTCGTCCGAGGCCGTATCGCCGTCCGGGACCGTCACGATGGGTGGGTACACGTGATCGGTTACCCCGGCCCGCCGCGCATATCCCTCGACGTACTCCCGCAGTGCCGCTCCGGACGGTCGGCGTCCTGCCCGGACGTCGCACGTACCGACCTTGGTCTCCTGGATGAGCACGTTGGGGTCCAACGTGATTCCGAACAGATCGTTGGTCGAGTCGCCGGTCACCATGCCGCCGCTGCCCCAGTGATAGGGCATCCACACCTGGTGGACGGTCCGTCCCTCCACCTTCAGCGGACGCAACCGCTCGGTCACCAGGGCCCGGCCCTCGATCGCAGAGCGGGCGGTGACGACGTGGCACCAGCCCATGTGCTCGAGTCCGCGTTCGGCCGCCAGGGCGGGGGAGACCTCCACGAACATCTCCGGTTGCAGTTCGGCGAGATGTTCGAGATAGCGGCTCATGCCGCCGGCGGTGTGGTGCTCGGTGAGACGACTCGTCGTGAACACGAAGGGGAACACGTCGCTGTGTTCATCCGGCGGTGAGGGGTTCATCGGATTGTCGTCACGCCGGTACTCCATGCGCGTCGGGTTGGCCTGCTGCGCGTAGAGCGGATTGCGGAACGGCGACTCCACCGGTTCGTAGTGCGTCGGCATCGGACCGTCGACGAGCCCCTGGGGGGCGTAGAGGGCACCCTTGCCGTCGCCCTGCATGATGAACGGATCGATCCCTTCGAGCGCCTCGACACCGTCGGCGCCGTCGGGGGAGCGGTAGCTCGGCGGCTTCGTCTTCTCGAAGTCCGGCACGTCCGCACCCGTCCACTGCTGTGCGTCCTCGTCCCACCACACGTAGGCCTTGCGTTCGCTCCACGGCCTGCCCTCGGGGTCGGCGGATGCCCGGTTGTACAGGATGCGGCGGTTCATCGGCCACGCCCAGCCCCACTCGGGAGCCACGAACGACTGCTCGTGCCGGGACTTACGCCGGTTGGCCTGGTTGACGCCGTCGGCGTAGACCCCGGTGTAGATCCAGCAGCCACCGAGGGTGGAGCCGTCGTTCTTCATCTCGGTGAACGACGACAGTGGCCGACGGGTCGCGACGTCGTAGCCGTTGATCTCCATGAGCACTGCGTCGGCACTCGGCTCGTCGTACTCGCCGTGCACGGGGTAGTCCCATGCCAGGTCGAGCAGCGGACGGTCGCGCTCGTCGGTCGACTCGGCCAGACGCTCCCGCATCATGCGGCCGAGGTGGTAGAAGAACCACAGTTCCGAGCGGCAGTCCTCGGGCGGCTCGACGGCCTTCTCCCGCCACTGCAGCATCCGCTGGGTCTGCGTGAAGGTGCCTTCCTTCTCGGCGTAGGAGGCTGCCGGGAAGAGGAACACCTCGGTGGCGCACTCCTCGGTCACGATCTCACCGGTCTCGATCTCCGGGGAGTCCTTCCAGAAGTTGGCGCTCTCGATCTCGAACAGGTCGCGCACCACGAGCCAGTCGAGGTTCGCCATCCCGAGCCGCTGCGCGCGCCCGTGAGCGGAGCCGACGGCCGGGTTCTGCCCGAGGAGGAAGTAGCCCTTGACCTTTCCATCGATCATGTCGAGCACCGAACGGTAGGTGCCGTGGTCGCCGGTGATCTTCGGCATGTAGTCGAAGCAGTAGTCGTTGTCGGCGGTCGCCGCGTCGCCCCAGTATGCCTTGAGCAGGTTCACCGCGTAGGCGTCGGCCTTCGACCAGAAACCCTTGCTGCCCGGGTTGCGCACGCTGTCGACCCAGTCCGTGAACGAGTGGTGCTTGTTCGCGTCGGGCATCGGCAGGTAGCCGGGCAACAGGTTGAACAACGTCGGGATGTCGGTCGAGCCCTGGATGCTGGCATGACCGCGCAGCGCCATGATGCCTCCGCCGGGGCGGCCCATGTTGCCGAGCAGCAGCTGCAGGATCGCGCCGGTGCGGATGTACTGCACACCGACACTGTGCTGGGTCCAGCCCACGCTGTAGACGAGCGCCGTCGTCCGCTCCCGACCGGAGTTCTCGGTCCACGCGCGGCAGACGTCGAGGAAGTCCTCCTGCGAGACGCCGCACACCTGCTCGACCACCTCGGGGGTGTAGCGGGCGAAGTGCCGCTTGAGCACCTGGTAGACGCACCGCGGGTGCTGTAGGGTCTCGTCGCGCCTCGGGTGGCTCGCCGTCTGCATGCCGTGCGACTCGTTCTGCAGGCCCGCGGCCGTGTCCCGATGCTCGGCGTGCTCGTCGGAGCCGTTGGCCTGCGACTTGTGCAGGTCGCCGGATTCGTCCTCCACGTCGTACTGCCAGCTCGTCGGATCGTAGGTCCGCTTCTCGGGGTCGAAGCCCGAGAAGAGCCCGTCGAGATCGTCGGTGTCCTCGAACTTGTCGCTGACGAGCACCGCGGCGTTCGTGTAGTTGACGACGTACTCGCGGAAGTCCAGCCCGTTGCTCAGGATGTAGTTGACGATGCCGCCGAGGAAGGCGATGTCGCTGCCGACCCGGATCGGGACGTGCTTGTCCGCCACCGCGCTTGTACGGGTGAAGCGCGGGTCGATGTGGATGACGCGGGCACCGCGTTTCTGGGCCTCCACGACCCACTGGAAGCCCACCGGGTGGGCCTCGGCCATGTTGGAACCCTGGATGATGATGCAGTCAGCGTTGGCCAGGTCGGCTGTGTAGCCGGTGGCGCCGCCGCGCCCGAAGCTGGTCCCCAGACCGGGGACGGTGGCGGAGTGTCATATGCGGGCCTGGTTCTCGATCTGGACCGCCCCCATCGCTGTGAACAGCTTCTTGATGAGGTAGTTCTCCTCGTTGTCCAGCGTGGCACCGCCGAGACTGGCGATGCCCATCGTGCGCCGGACACGGTGGCCCTTGTCGTCGAATTCCTGCCAGGTCTCGCGGCGGGTCTTCAGCACGCGGTCGACGACCATCTCCATGGCCGTGTCGAGATCGAGGTCTTCCCATTCGGTGCCGTAGGGCCGGCGGTAGCGGACCCGGGTCTCGCGCAGCTCGCTGGTGACGAGGTTTTTGCTCGCCGAGCCCTTGGGGCACAGGCGCCCGCGGTTCACGGGGCTGTCGGAATCGCCTTCGATCTGGACGACCTTTTCGTCCTTGACGAAGATCTTCTGTCCGCATCCGACAGCGCAGTAGGGGCACACGCTGCGGGCGACACGATCGGCGGTGGAGGTGCGCGGTTCGATCTCCTCGGTACGACGGGACCGTGCGGCCTTGCCGCGTCCGAGCAGGTCCTTACCGAGTAACTGGCGCAGGACGGGCCAGGGGAGGGACGTGTCCTTCTCCGCCATCGGTGCTCCTTTCCTGCGCTCTCGTTCCGAAGTTACCGTCTACCCGCGCTTCGTGCCGGTTAATCCGGATCCCGTGCAGGTGTGTCGGCATGTCCGGCGGTCGTCGGGGTCAGCGCACCCGGATCGCGTGTTCGCCCGCGGGGACCACCTCCCCGATGACCGGATGGCCGGGGAGCTCCCCGACGACCAGGAGACCGCCGGACGTCTGAGCGTCGGCGAGCAGGAGTAGTTCGTCGTCGTCCACCTCGGAGTCGACCTGCTCGCGGACCCAATCGAGATTGCGACGGCTCCCGCCGGGCACGAATCCCTCCGCGAGCGACTCGCGCGCTCCCGCGACGTACGGCACGGCCACGGAGTCGATCACAGCGGTCGTGCCGCTGGCCCGCATCATCTTCATCAGATGGCCGAGCAGACCGAAACCGGTGACGTCGGTGGCGGCGCGGACACCGGCCTCGTGCGCAAGTTGTGCCGCCTCGCGGTTGAGTGTCGTCATCACCGCGACCGCTTCCTCGAAACGCTCGCCGGTGGCCTTGTGACGGTTGTTCAGGATGCCGAGACCGAGCGGCTTGGTGAGAGTCAGCGGCAGGCCGGGCGTGGCAGCGTCGTTGCGCAGCAGGCGATCCGGATCGCCCAGACCGGTGACCGCCAGTCCGTACTTCGGCTCCCGGTCGTCGATGCTGTGCCCGCCGGCGAGATGGGCACCCGCCTCGGCGCACGCGTCGGCGCCGCCGCGCATGACTTCGGCGGCGAGTTCGAACGGGATGAGCTCGCGCGGCCAGCCCAGGAGGTTGACCGCGATGATCGGCGTGCCACCCATCGCGTAGACGTCGGACATGGCGTTGGTGGCGGCGATCCGTCCCCAGTCGTAGGCGTCGTCGACGACCGGGGTGAAGAAGTCGGCCGTCACGATGACGGCCCGGCCGCTCCCGTCGGGCGCCGGATCGATCCGGACCGCGGCTCCGTCGTCGCCGTTCTCCACACCCACCAACAGTTCGCCGGAGGCCCGTCCACCCTGCAGACCGCCGAGCACCCGCTCGAGTTCACCCGGCGGAACCTTGCATGCGCACCCGCCGCCGGCGGCGTACTGGGTGAGTCGGATGGCGCCCTCGGGAAAGTCGACGTGTGCGGTCATGAACCCAAACATACGGGCGAGTCGTAACCGAGGGCCCGACTTCGGTTAGGGTGAGCGCGGAGGTGGTTCTCGTCTGGTGACGGTCGCGGTCTTCAAAACCGTTGTGGCCCAGTATCTGGGCTGGGCGGGTTCGATTCCCGTCCGCCTCCGCCAAAAGTTTTCGTCGACCGTGGGATTGAGGAGCGCGTGCCGGATCCGAGACGGGACGTTCCCCGCACCGACCAGGTCCTGGCCGATCCGCGCCTGCGAGAGGCCGTCGACCGGCTCGGCGCCCGACTGGTCAAGCAGACCGTCGTCGCGGCCCAGCAACGGTGCCGCGACGGCGAGATCGCGCCCGACGCCGTCGCCGACATCGCGGTCGCGTCGTTACCGCAACAGGCGACCACCCTGCGCCGCGTCGTCAACGCCACCGGCGTGGTCGTGCACACCAATCTCGGTCGCGCCCCGCTGTCCCGAGCGGCGGTCGAGGCCGTGTCCACCGCGGCCGGCGCCACCGACGTCGAACTCGACCTGACCACCGGCCGGCGCGGACGGCGAGGACGCGGCGCCCTCGAAGCACTCGCCGAACAGGTACCCGACGCCGGCGGCATCCACGTCGTCAACAACGGTGCCGCGGCTCTCGCCCTGGTCACCCGGGTGCTCACACGCGGTGGTCGCTCGATCGTGATCGCACGGGGCGAACTGGTCGAGATCGGCGACGGCTTCCGGATCCCGGAACTGCTGGAATCCGTGGGCGCGACGCTGCGTGAGGTCGGCACCACCAACCGCGTGCGCCTGAGCGACTACGCCGCGGCCCTCGACGACGACACCGCCTTCGTCCTCAAGGTGCACCCCTCGAACTTCACCGTCAGCGGCTTCACGTCGTCGGTGTCGGTCCGGGAACTCACCGGGCTCGGACCACCCGTCGTCGTCGACATCGGATCCGGTCTGCTCGCGCCGCATCCGCGGCTGCCGAACGAACCCGACGCCACCACCGCCCTGCGCGCCGGCGCCGACCTGGTGACCGCCTCGGGCGACAAGCTCCTCGGCGGCCCGCAGGCCGGCCTGCTGCTCGGACGGGCCGAACTCGTGGAACGCCTGCGCCGCGACCCGTTCGCGCGGGCGCTGCGCGTCGACAAACTCACCCTCGCCGCTCTCGAAGCGACCCTGACGGGACCGATGCCACCCGTGGCGGCGGCGCTGGCCTCCCGCCCGGAAGATCTCCGCGCCCGCGCACAGGCGATCTGCGTGGCGCTGCCCTCGGAGTGCCAACCCGAGGTGGTCGACTCCGACGGCGTCGTCGGGGGCGGCGGCGCCCCGGACGTCGTCCTGCCGAGCGTCGCGATCGCCCTGCCCGAACACCTCGCTGTTCCGTTGCGGCTCGGTGAGCACCCGGTCGTCGGCCGCGTCGAACGCGGCCGGTTGCTGCTCGACCTGCTCGCGGTCGACCCCGCCGAGGACGGCGAGCTGATCGACGCCGTGACGCGCGTGGCCGCTCGCGAAGGATCCTGATGCAGGTCGTCGCGACCGCCGGTCACGTCGACCACGGCAAGTCGACGCTGGTCGAAGCGCTCACCGGGGCGAACCCGGACCGGCTCGCCGAGGAACGGCGACGAGGACTGACCATCGAGCTCGGCTACTGCTGGACGTCCTGGCCGGAGGTGGGGGAGGTCGCCTTCGTCGACGTCCCCGGACACGAGCGATTCCTCACGACGATGCTCTCCGGAGTGGGATCGGTCCCCGCCGCGCTGTTCGTGGTGGCCGCCGACGATCCGTGGATGCCGCAGGCGGCCGAACACCTCGCAGCGCTCGACGCGCTCGGCGTGCGCCACGCGGTCGTCGCCGTTACCCGGGCCGATCTCGCCGATCCGGGACCCGCGGCCGCGCGGGCCGCGGCGGAGGTCGCCCGCACGAGTCTGGCGGGGGCGCCCGTCGTCGCCGTGAGCGGGCGCACCGGGATGGGCCTCGACGATCTCCGCAGCGCACTGACGACGATGGTCGCCTCGCTCCCGGACCCCGATCCGCAGGCCGACGTCCGGCTCTGGGTGGACCGCCGGTTCACCGTGCGTGGATCCGGAACCGTCGTCACCGGAACCCTTCCCGCGGGCACGGTGCGTGTGGGGGACACCCTCGTGCTGGGGGACACGCCGCTGCGGGTCCGCAGCGTGCAGGCACTCGGTCGTGACCGGAGCGCGGTGAGCGGCGTGGCCAGGGTCGCCCTCAATCTCACCGGTCGGGTCGACGACCTGGGACGGGGCAGTGTGCTCGTCACGCCCGGCGCGTGGCACCACACCTCCGTCGTCGACGTGCGGATCAGCGGCGAGGACCGGCCTCCGGTCGCTCCGGTGCTGCACATCGGAGCCGCGGACGTCGGCGTCCGGTGCCGTCCGCTGGGAGACGATCTCGTTCGGCTCACCCTCGACCGCCCGTTGCCCCTGCGGATCGGCGACCGCGCCCTGCTGCGCGACCCGGGCCGTCGGATGATCTGGCGGGCCGACGTTCTCGACCCCGATCCACCCCGGTTCCGGCGGCGCGGTGCGGCGGCACGCCGCGCGCTGCAGCTGGCGGGGGCCGACGGGACGCCGCGCCTGGCCGACGAGCTCGCCCGCCGCGGACTCCTGCATCGGCAACGGTTGCGGCAGTTGGGCATTCCGCTCGAACAGGGAGAACACCTGACGGTCGGGCCGTGGCTCGTCGCACCCGGCCTCGCGAAGGCCGTCGCCGACCGGCTGCCCGCACTCGTGCAGGCCCACGCCCGCGCCCATCCATTGGATCCGGCGGCACCGTTGACGGTGCTGGCGTCGCAGCTGCGTCTTCCCACACCCGACCTCGTCCGGGCGCTGGTGCGGCCGCCACTCGAAGTGGCCGGGGGACGGGTGATCGCTCCCGGCGCCGACGGTCTGCCGCCGAAGATCCGCAAGGCCGTCGAGCAGGTGCGCCGCGATCTGTCGGCCGCTCCGTTCGCGGCCCCGACCGCCGATCGCCTGCGCGAGCTCGGCCTCGACGATCGTGCCCTCGGCGCGGCCGAACGGAGCGGACGGTTGTGGCGGGTGGGCCCGGGCATCGTCCTGCTCCCCGACGCCGCCGATACGGCTGCGGAGCTGCTGGGGGAGTTGGATCAGCCCTTCACGACCAGCGCCGCGCGCGAGCGGCTGGGAACGACACGGCGGGTGGTCCTGCCGTTGCTCGACCGGCTCGACAAGGCGGGTCGCACCCGCAGGCTCCCCGACGACCGGCGCGAGATCGTCCGCTAGACCGCCGTCCCGCCCTCCCCGGCGGGACGACCCTTCACCCGAAACGCGAAGTGCGGGTACCGAACTCGTCGGTACCCGCACTCCGTGTGAGACTTCGGTCGTCGGATGACGCCCGGTGTGAACGCAGCGTCAGATGACGCCCAGTGCGAACATGGCGTCGGCGACCTTCACGAAGCCGGCGATGTTGGCGCCGTGGATGTAGTCGCCCGGCTTGCCGTACTCGGCAGCGGTCTCGACACACCGGCCGTGGATGTCGGCCATGATGCCGGCGAGACGCTCGTCGGTGTAGTCGAAGTGCCACGAGTCGCGCGAGGCGTTCTGCTGCATCTCCAGTGCGGAGGTCGCCACGCCACCGGCGTTGGCGGCCTTGCCGGGCGCGAAGGCGACTCCGGCGTCGCGGAAGACGCTGATGCCGCCCGGGGTGGTGGGCATGTTGGCGCCCTCGGCGACGATCTTGACGCCGTTGTTGACGAGGGTCTTGGCCGACTCCTCGTCGAGCTCGTTCTGCGTGGCGCACGGCAGTGCGATGTCGCAGGGAACGTTCCAGATGTTGCCGCCGGGGTAGAACTCGGCGTCGCCGCGCTCGTCGACGTACTCGGAGATGCGTCCGCGACGGACCTCCTTGATCTCCTTGAGCAGCTCGAGGTCGAGGCCCTTGCGGTCGACGATGTAGCCGGAGGAGTCGGAGCACGCGATGGCGGTGCCGCCGAGCTGGTGGATCTTCTCGATGGCGTAGATCGCGACGTTGCCCGAACCGGAGACGACGGCGGTGCGGCCCTCGAGCGAGGTGCCGGCGGTCTTGGCCATCTCGTTGACGAAGTAGGCCGCGCCGTAACCGGTGGCCTCCTTGCGCACCTGCGAACCACCCCAGGTGAGGCCCTTGCCCGTGAGGACGCCGGACTCGTAGGAGTTGGTGAGGCGCTTGTACTGGCCGAACAGGTAGCCGATCTCGCGGCCGCCGACGCCGATGTCACCGGCCGGGACGTCGGTGTACTCACCGATGTGGCGGTGCAGCTCGGTCATGAACGACTGGCAGAAGCGCATGATCTCCTGCTCGGAGCGACCCTTGGGGTCGAAGTCCGAGCCGCCCTTGCCGCCGCCGATGGGCAGGCCGGTGAGCGCGTTCTTGAAGATCTGCTCGAAGCCGAGGAACTTGACGATGCCGAGGTTGACGCTCGGGTGGAAACGCAGGCCACCCTTGTAGGGGCCGAGAACGCTGTTGTATTGCACGCGGAAGCCACGGTTGACGTGGACGTTGCCCTGATCATCGATCCACGGCACGCGGAAGATGATCTGCCGCTCCGGCTCGCACAGGCGCTCGATCAGGCCGGATTCGAAGTATCCGGGGTGGCGCTCGAGCACGACATGCAGAGACTCGAACACTTCGGCCGCAGCCTGGTGGAATTCGGGTTCACCTGCGTTGCGGGCCTTGACCTGCTCGTAGATCTCTTCGATGCGGTCCGATGTCGACACGCCCACCTACCTGACTCTGTGAGGATTCTGTAACAAGGGTTTTACGACGAAAACTATAGGGCGTGGCCCTTAGCATGTGTTAACCCGGCTCCAAGGTGGGATGAGAAACACACGGCCGGAACGGCCTGTCCGTCGGGCGAATTGCCCGGTTCATCGGTACGATGTGCGACCCCGTGGCGGACGATGCGCCGACGGTCGGAGGTGCCCCCGGCAGGACTCGAACCTGCGACCTAGAGATTAGAAGGCTCTTGCTCTATCCAGCTGAGCTACGGAGGCGCGGCCAGAATCTTAGCGGGTGCTCCCCGAGGTCGCCGCACACACCCTCGTACCCGCCGGGGTCAGCGCTCGAGCGTGCTGCCCCGTTCGTCGTCGGGGCTCGATTCGCCCCGCGGAACGTCCACTCGACCGGTCTTGAACCGCTGCAGGAGGTGGTCGATTCCGACACCCAGGACCACCGCGACGCAGATGGCGACCGCGGCGCCGAACAGCGGCTGCGATTCGAACCAACCGCCGACGAGGCGCCCCACCAACGCCGAGTACAGCGCCCAGGTCGTGCCACCGAGGATCGTGAGCGGCACGAACTTCTGCCGCGGGTAGCGGGTCGCTCCGGCCGTCATGTTCACAGCGATCCGGCCGATCGGGATGTATCGCGCCGTGAGGATCACGGCCGCGCCGCGCTTGTCGAGTCCGCGCCGCGCCCACGCGAAGGCGGCCTGCGCCTTCGGGCGCCGCATCCACCGGAACCGTTCGGTACCGACCTTCCGCCCGATCGTGTACGCGATGTTGTCGCCGACGATCGCGCCGAGCGCCGCGAGCACGATGACGAGCCACAGATAGGGACGCCCGGTCGAACCGGAGAGGGACGCCAGGGTCACCAGAACGGTCTCGCTGGGCACCGGCGGGAAGAAGCCGTCGAGGATGCACACGGCGAAGACCAACGGATAGACCCACAGGGCTGCGGCCTGGCCGATGATGAATTCGTTGATCACGTCAATGGATATGCGTGGTGCTCCCGTCGCGTCCGCCGGATCGGCTGCTTCCACGCTATCCGTTCGCGCCGCCGAGGGCTCCTGACGAGCGCGGTTCGGCTCTCGACCCGCCGGCGCGGACATGGGGGTTCGGTCCAGATCGTCCGTTTCGACCCGCGGACCGTGGCTCGGGGCTAACCTGGGCGCCGAAGGGGGAAGTGCGGACGGATCGGCGGGGGAAAACCGATGCGTCCGCCCGAGGGTGGGAGTTCTTCATGCAGGTTCCTGGCCCGTTCGAATACGCGCGCGCAACCGGAGTGGAGCACGCCGTCGAGCTGCTCGACCGGCACGGAGAAGGTGCCCGCGTCGTCGCCGGCGGACACAGCCTTCTTCCGATGATGAAACTGCGGCTCGCGAATCCGGAATACCTGATCGACATCAACGACCTCGGGGACGAACTCGACCACATCACGGTCGAACCCGAGGTCGTTCGCATCGGTGCCCTCGTGCGCCACCGTCGGCTGCTCGAATCCGACGAACTCGCCGAGATCTTTCCGATCTTCCGGGACGCGGAGAAGGTCATCGCCGATCCGATCGTCCGCAACCGCGGGACCCTCGGAGGGTCGATCTGCCAGGCCGACCCCGCCGAGGATTTGTCCACCGTGTGCGCCGTGCTCGGCGCGACGTGCGTCGTCCGCGGCCCGGCGGGGGTGCGTGAACTCGCCTTCGACGACTTCCACCTCGGTGCCTACGAGACGGCGGTCGCCCCGAACGAGTTGCTCGTCGAGGTGCGACTGCCGCGGAAGGGCACCGCCTCGAGCGCGTACGAGAAGGTCGAGCGTCGCGCGGGGGACTGGGCGGTGGCCGCGGCGGGCGCCGCGCTGTGGATGGCGGACGACGGACGCATCACCGACGCGCGTGTCGGGCTGACGGCCGTGCGCCCCGACGAGGCGGCACTGTCGAGGGTGTCCGAGCTGTTGCGCGGCTCGCCGCCCTCGGAGGAACTCTTCCGCGAGGCGGGAGCGGCGGCCGCGTCGGCATGCGATCCCGAGACCGATCAGCGCGGCACCGCCGCCTACAAGCGTCACCTCGCATCGGAGTTGACGGTGCGGGCCCTGCGCCGATCCGCCGAACGTCTCGGCGTCACCGAAAGGGTGTGAACCGATGCAGATCTCGATGACGGTCAACGGCGAGAGTGTCACCGCCGACGTCGAACCCCGGACACTGCTCGTGCACTTCCTGCGCGACCACCTCGGTCTGACCGGAACGCACTGGGGATGCGACACGAGCAACTGCGGAACGTGTGTCGTCGCCGTGGACGGCGAGCCGGTGAAGTCGTGCACCACGCTGGCGGTCATGGCCGCCGGCCACGAGGTGCTCACCGTCGAGGGACTCGAACGCGACGGTGTCCTCGACCCCGTGCAAGAAGGCTTCGTGCGCTGCCACGGACTGCAGTGCGGCTTCTGCACCCCGGGAATGATGATCACCGCCCGGTCCCTGCTCGATCGCGATCCCGACCCCGACGAGGCGACGATCCGCGAGGCGATCTCCGGGCAGATCTGCCGCTGCACCGGCTACACCACCATCGTCCGGTCGGTCCGGTGGGTCGCCGAACACTCCTCGAAGGCGCAACCCACGGAGGTGTCGTGATGACCGCCGTCGAACCGGACACACGCCCGGAGGAACAGGACAACGATCGCAAGCCGTGTGGTCACGGCCGGATGCTGCGCAAGGAGGACCCGCGATTCGTGCGCGGACGCGGCAACTACGTCGACGACGTCCGGCTGCCCGGCATGCTGCATCTCGCGGTGCTCCGCTCGCCGGTCGCGCATGCCCGCATCAACGGCATCGACACGTCCGCCGCCCTCGCGCACCCGAAGGTGCGGGCGGTGATCACGGGTGCCGACCTGGCCGAGAAGGGCCTGGCCTGGATGCCGACGCTGTCGAACGACGTGCAGGCCGTGCTGGCCACCGACAAGGTGCGCTTCCACGGTCAGGAAGTCGCCTTCGTCGTCGCCGACGATCACTACTCGGCGCGCGACGCCCTCGAACTGATCGACGTCGACTACGAGATGCTCGACCCGGTCGTCGACGTGCGCACGGCCCTGTCGCCCGAGGCGCCGGTGATCCGGACCGATCTGGACGGCAAGACCGACAACCACTGCTTCGACTGGGAAGCCGGCGACGCGGCGGCGACCGACGCGGTCTTCGCGAAGGCCGACGTCGTCACCCGGCAGGAGATCGTCTATCCGCGGGTGCATCCCGCCCCGATGGAGACCTGCGGTGCGGTCGCCGACTACGACCGGATCTCCGGGAAGCTGACGCTCTGGTCCACCACGCAGGCCCCGCACGCCCACCGCACGCTGTACGCGCTGGTCGCGGGTCTGCCCGAGCACAAGATCCGCGTCATCTCACCCGACATCGGCGGGGGATTCGGCAACAAGGTCCCCATCTACCCCGGCTATGTCGGGGCGATCGTGGCGTCGCTGGTCACCGGGCATCCGGTGAAGTGGATGGAGGACCGCAGCGAGAACCTCATGAGCACCGGCTTCGCGCGCGACTACATCATGGTCGGCGAGATCGCGGCGACGAAGGAAGGCCGCATCCTCGCCATCCGGTCGCAGGTCCTCGCCGACCACGGTGCCTTCAACGCCACCGCCGCCCCGGTGAAATATCCGGCCGGCTTCTTCGGCGTGTTCACCGGCAGCTACGACATCGAGGCCGCCTACTGCCACATGACGGCCGTCTACACGAACAAGGCGCCCGGCGGCGTCGCCTACGCCTGCTCGTTCCGCATCACCGAGGCCGTGTACTTCGTCGAACGGCTCGTCGACTGCCTCGCCTACGACCTCGACATGGACCCGGCGGAACTGCGCCTGAAGAACCTCCTGCGCCCCGATCAGTTCCCCTACACGAGCAAGACCGGCTGGAAGTACGACTCGGGCGACTACGAGACCACCATGCGCAAGGCCATGGACATCGTCGGCTACGACGAACTGCGCCGCGAACAGGCCGAACGCCGCGCGCGGGGTGAGCTGATGGGTATCGGCATGTCGTTCTTCACCGAGGCCGTCGGAGCCGGTCCGCGCAAGGACATGGACATCCTCGGTCTCGGCATGGCCGACGGATGCGAACTACGCGTCCATCCCACCGGCAAGGCCGTCGTGAGGTTGTCGGTGCAGTCGCAGGGACAGGGGCACGAGACGACCTTCGCGCAGATCGTCGCGGAGGAGATCGGCATCCCGCCCGACGACATCGACGTCGTGCACGGCGACACCGACAACACCCCGTTCGGGCTCGGCACCTACGGAAGTCGCTCGACACCGGTGTCCGGGGCGGCCGCCGCGCTCGTCGCGCGGAAGGTGCGCGACAAGGCGAAGATCATCGCCGCCGGCATGCTCGAGGTCTCGGTCGCCGACCTCGAATGGGAGAAGGGCCGCTTCCACGTGAAGGGCGACCCGGGAGCGTCGGTGACCATCCAGGACATCGCGATGCGCGCCCACGGCGCCGGCGACCTGCCGGAGGGTCTCGAAGGTGGTCTCGAAGCGCAGATCTGCTACAACCCCGAGAACCTCACCTACCCCTACGGGGCCTACTTCTGCGTCGTCGACGTCGATCCCGGCACCGCGCAGGTGAAGATCCGCCGGTTCCTGGCCGTGGACGACTGCGGCACCCGCATCAACCCCATGATCATCGAGGGCCAGGTGCACGGCGGCATCGTCGACGGGATCGGCATGGCCCTGATGGAGATGATCGCGTTCGACGAGAACGGCACCTGCCTGGGCGGGTCGTTCATGGACTACCTGATCCCCACGGCCCTCGAGGTGCCGACGCTCGAGACCGCGTTCACCGTCACCCCGTCGCCGCACCATCCGATCGGCGCGAAGGGCATCGGCGAATCCGCCACCGTCGGTTCGCCACCCGCGATCGTCAACGCGGTCGTCGACGCGTTGAAGCCGTTCGGCGTCCGGCACGCCGACATGCCGCTGACGCCGTCGCGGGTGTGGGAGGCCATGCAGGGCCGCGCGACCCCGCCGATCTGAGCGACGCGACCGGAGGATGCCAGTGGAGCGATCGGAGGACGGGGACATGGATCTCGCGGTGCGGGCGGAGCAGTTGCGCAGTGAACGACGCCCGTTCGTCGAAGCGACGGTCGTGCGGGCGCAACCACCGACGTCCGCGCACTCGGGCGACCGGGCGCTCGTCCTCGCCGACGGCACGATCGAGGGGTTCGTCGGCGGGCAGTGCACCGAGAGTTCCGTGCGCGAAGCGTCCCGCACGGTGCTCGAACGAGGGGAGAGCATGCTCCTGCGGGTGCTGCCCGCCGGGGCCGGCGAGTTCCCCGACGCCCCGGGAGCGACGATCGCGGTCAACCCGTGCATGTCCGGTGGGGCCACCGAGATCTTCCTCGAACCGCGGATGCCCGCGATCGTGGTGGCCGTCTTCGGGGACTCGCCCGTCGCCGAGGCCGTGGGCGACTTCGCGCGGCGCGTCGAGTACTCGGTGGAACCGATCCGGGGGACGCGCGTGCCCGCCGAGGCGTCGGTGGTGATCGTCGCGAGCCACGGGGGCGACGAGGCGACCGTGATTCGCGCGGCCCTCGACGCCGGAAGCCGATATGTCGGCCTGGTCGCGAGTCGCACCCGGGGCGCCGCGGTGCTCGACGAGGTGGAACCGACCGACGACGAGCGTGCCCGCATCCACACCCCGGCCGGCCTCGACATCGGTGCCCGCACCCCGGCCGAGATCGGCTTGTCGATCGTCGCCGATATCGTGCGTGTCGCGCGCAGCGGCGGGCTCGCCCGATCCTCCGAGGAGACCGGTCGACGCATCGAGGTGCCGCGGGAGACGGGCCCGAAACCGCGCACGGCCGTCGACCCGGTGTGCGGGATGACCGTCACGGTCACCGAGTCGACTCCGCACCTCGTCGTCGCCGGGCGGACGGTGTGGTTCTGCTGCCCGGGCTGCCGCCGCCGCTACGAGAAGGACGACGTGGCGTGACCGATCCGTCGTCCCCGGGCATCTTCACCGACGTCGACGACGTGGTCGCCAGGTTCGACGACCACGACCATCTGCTCGATCAGGGCACCGCCGCCGCGATCCACCTCGCGGTCGCGCTGGGCCGACCGTTGTTGCTCGAAGGCGAACCCGGGGTCGGCAAGACCACCGCCGCCAAGGTGCTCGCGCAGATTCTCGGCAGCCCGCTGATCCGGTTGCAGTGCTACGAGGGACTGTCGGTCGCCGAAGCTCTCTACGACTGGAACTATCAGCGTCAACTGCTCGCGATCCGGCTCGCCGAAGCGCGTGGCGAGGTTCCCGCCGAGGCCGATCTGTACTCCGAGGAGTACCTCCTCGAACGCCCCATCCTGCGCTGCGTCCGCCATCGCGGCGACAGACCCGCCGTCCTGCTCGTCGACGAGATCGACCGCGCCGACGACGAATTCGAGGCGCTGTTGCTCGAGTTCCTGGGGGAGTTCGCCGTGACCGTCCCCGAGCTCGGCACCCTCACCGCGACCCGCCCGCCCGTCGTGGTGCTCACCTCCAACCGGAGCCGCGACCTGCACGACGCACTGCGGAGGCGCTGCCTGTACCACTGGATCGACTTCCCCGACCGTGCCCGTGCGGTGGCGATCCTGCGGCGCACGGTGCCATCGGCGAATGTCGCGCTCGTCGAACGCGCCACGGATTTCGTCGCGGTGGCCCGCGGACTCGATCTCGACAAGGCGCCGGGGATCGCGGAGACCATCGACTGGGTGTCGGCGCTCGCGGCGCTCGGCGTCGCCGACCTCGTCCGGCCCGAAGCGGCGATGTCGCTCGCCGCACTGGCGAAGACCCCCGACGACGTCGATGCGCTGGGGGAAGCGCTGACCGGGTTCGTCTCCACCGAGGTGTCGTGAGCGCCCGGTTGCTTCCCGGGGTCGATCACGCGGCCTTCGCGGTCGGACTGGTCGACCGGCTCAGGTCCGCCGGGATCGTGGTGCCGGCGGACGGCGCGGCGACCTTCACGCGTGCGCTGCGCGTGTGCCCTCCGAGCACCCGGAGCCGGTTGTACTGGACGGCGCGGCTCACCCTCGTCGACCGGCACGAGAGCCTCGCCACCTTCGACGCGGTGTTCGACCGGGTCTTCGGCGACGCTCCGCTCCCACTCGACCCGCACGCCCGCCGCACCGGACCCGAGGACGACGGCACGCCCGCGGCGCCCACGACGGACGCGTCCCGTCTCGGGCGGGATGCTCCGGCCGGTGGCCACGACGTCCCGTGGGTCACGAGGACCGTCGTCGAATCGGCGGAGGGGGAGCGGGCGGCCGACCGGCCCGGCCGCGAGGTCGCGAGTGCGCTGGCGGAGATCGCCGACCGACGATTCGACGACCTCGACCCCGCACGACTCGCACTGCTCGAATCGTGGATCGAGGAGGCCGGCGTCCGATGGGCGACCCGCCGCACCCGGCGCCGGGTCGAACGCCACACCGGACGCGTCGACGTGCGGGCGAGCATCGCCGCCTCGCACAGCACCGGGTTCGAACCGCTCCGGTTGATCCGCACCCGTCCCGGTCGACGGCGGCGGCAGATCGTCGTCTTCTGCGATGTCAGCCGGTCGATGCGGCCCTACGTCGGGGTGTATCTGCATCTCGTCCGTGCTCTTGCGCACACCGGAACGGCCGAGGTCTTCGTGTTCTCCACCACAGCGACGCGTCTGACGCCGGTCCTGCGGCACCGGTCGGTCGAGCAGGCGATCGACATCGCCAACGACCGGGTGCGGACGCGGTTCGGGGGCACCCGCATCGCCGGGTCCCTCGCCGAGGTGGTCGCCTCCCACCACGGCCACCTGTTGCGCGGAGCGATCGTCGTCGTCGCGTCGGACGGTTGGGACAGCGACGATCCCACCGCACTCGCGCACGTCCTGGCCAGGATCCGGCGACGCGCCCACCGGGTGGTGTGGCTCAATCCGCGGGCCGGGCAGTCCGGTTTCACGCCCTCCACCGGGGCGATGTCCGCGGCGCTCCCGCACTGCGACGCGTTGGTGGCGGCCGACACACTCCTCGCGTTGCAGCACGCCGTCGACGTCGTCACATGCGCCGATTCCGGCCCCGGAGGGCTCCGACGGCGTGTCGTAGGTCATGGCGTGGACGTCCTACCCTGGTAGGCATGGCAACATCCGAGCTCGCGTCTCCCGCGCAGCCTCCGGCGCCCGCCCCTACGAGGGGAAACCCGCCGGCACTGCTGATCCTCTTCGGCCTCCTCGCCGCCATCGTCGCGGCGTTCGCGGTCGGACTGTCCGCTGCGCAGGCTCTGGTGTTGCTCGGCATCCCCGATCCCGGTCCGCTCACCACCTACGGTCTTCCCGCGGTCCGTGCGATCTCCGAGATCGCGACCGTGATCACGATCGGATCGCTGTTCTTCGCGGCCTTCCTCGTGCCCCCGCAACGAGGGGGTGTGCTCGACGTCGGCGGCTACCGTGCCGTCCGGACCGCGGGCGTCGCGGCGACGGTGTGGGCGATCACCGCGGCGCTGATGGTGCCGCTGACCCTGTCCGACACGTCCGGCAGCCCGCTGAGCGAGGCCATCCGTCCGGAGAACCTCTTCTCGGCGCTCGGCCAGGTGGAAGTGTCGCTGGCCTGGGCCTGGACGACGGTGCTCGCCCTGATCACCGCCCTGCTGATCCGGCTCGCGGTGCGCTGGTCGTGGACGCCCTATCTGCTGCTGCTGTCGTTCATCGCGCTCATGCCGATCGCCCTGACCGGGCACTCCTCGTCGGGCGGTTCGCACGACATGGCGACCAACAGCCTCGTGCTGCACCTCGTCGCGGCGTCCGTCTGGGCGGGCGGGCTGTTCGCCCTGCTCGCGCATTCGATGCGGGGTGGCGAGCACACCGACATCGCGGCGCGGCGGTTCTCCTTCGTCGCCGGACTCGCCTTCGTCGTCATGGCCGTCAGCGGCATCATCAACGCCGCGGTCCGCATGTCGTTCGACGACCTGACCACGACCACCTACGGCCGGTTGCTGCTCGCGAAGATCGTCGCGCTCATCCTGCTCGGCATCTTCGGCTGGGCGCAGCGCCGCCGGGCACTGCCGGCCCTCGAAGCCGACCCCACCAACCGGTCCGCGCTCGTGCGGTTCACCCTCGTCGAGGCGTTCGTCCTCGCCGCGACGATCGGTCTGGCCGTGGGACTCGGCCGCACGCCCCCGCCGCCGCCGGCCTCGGTGCCGACGATCCAGGAGGTCGAGCTCGGCTACCAGCTCGACGTACCGCCGTCGTTCGTGAGCCTGTTCTTCGGCCAGTGGCGCTTCGACCTGATCTTCGGCACGGCTGCTCTCGTGTTCGCCGCCGCCTACGCCGTCGGACTGTGGACGCTGCGCAAGCGCGGCGACTCGTGGCCGGTCGGCCGGTCGATCGCCTGGTTCTCGGGTTGCTTCGTGCTGTTCGTCGCCACCAGTTCCGGCGTCGGGATGTACTCGCCGGCGATGTTCAGCGTGCACATGGGCGCGCACATGGCCCTGTCGATGCTCGCCCCGGTGCTCCTCGCGCTCGGTGGGGCGATGACCCTCGCCCTGCGTGCGTTCAAGCCGGCCGGACGCAACGCCCCTCCCGGACCGCGCGAATGGATCCTCGAGTTCCTGCACAGCCCGCCGTCGCGCTTCTTCACGCATCCGATCGTCGCGTCGGTCATGTTCGTAGGCGGCTTCTACGCCCTGTATCTCGGCGGGATCTTCTCCGCGACCATCGACAGCCACACCGCGCACGTCCTGATGAACCTGCACTTCCTGCTCAGCGGCTATCTCTTCTACTGGGTGGTGATCGGCGTCGACCCGTCGCCGCGCGACCTGCAGCCGGTGACGAAGC
Organism: Rhodococcus sp. S3; assembly: GCF_058211795.1. NCBI lineage: Bacteria > Bacillati > Actinomycetota > Actinomycetes > Mycobacteriales > Nocardiaceae > Rhodococcus > Rhodococcus sp. S3. The sequence continues at coordinate 1,884,264 of NZ_CM177074.1, forward strand.
TGGCCATGGTCTTCGGCTCGCTCCCGTTCCACGCCTTCTTCGGTGTCACCCTCATGAGCATGGGCACGGTGATGGCCGAGAGCTACTACCGCGGCCTGGCACTGCCGTGGAACTACGACCTGTTCTCCGACCAGAAGGTCGGCGGCAGCATCGCGTGGTCGGCCGGTGAGATCCCGCTCGTGCTCGTGATGCTCGCCCTGCTCGTCCAGTGGTCGCGCAGCGACCGGCGCACGGCGCGACGTGTCGACCGGGCCGCCGAGCGCGACGACGACGCCGACCTCGCGGCACACAACGCGATGTTCGCCGAGCTGGCGCGCCGCGACCGCGAGGGTCGCTGACCGCACCCGCCCCGGACGTGCACATCTCGTCGCGACACGCCGAAACGGACCGACGAGACGTGCACGTCCGAGGAGATCAGGCCGTTGCTGTCGTGCGGGTGGGGGAGCGCTCGGCGCCGATACGGATCACCACGGTGGCCACGACCGCGATGACCGCGGCCGTCACGGCGGCGACCGCTGCGGGCGTGGACACCAGCCCACCGTCACCCGTGCGGGCGACCGCGATCCATGCCAGACCCCACACGAGCGCGCCGGTGACGGCCAGCCGGCCCCGGCCCGCAGTCGCGAGGAGGACGGAGACGGCCGCGACGACGGCCAGCACGATGATCGCCCAAACGTCGGCTCCCCAGCCGAACGGATCGATGTCCTCGTAACGCAGGGCCGCGGAGGTGTTGGCGACGGTCGCCACCGACACCCAGCCCAGGTAGACGAACATCGTGCCGTCGACGACCACCGCTTCGAGCCTGCTCGACGGCAGCACGCGCGTGAAGATCAGGAACACCCGGACGAGCACCGCGAGCAGCGCGACGATCACCACGACACTCAGCCAGACCTGGTCGAACTGGATCGCCGTGATCCACGCGGCGTTGAGCAGCATCGATGCGGCGATCCACCAGCCCGCCGCACGCTGCCGCGGATCGGTGTGGTTCGCCGGCAGCGCCTGCCACACCGCGAGCGCGAGCAGACCGGCGTAGATGAGGGTCCAGATCGAGAAGGCCGGGCCGCCGGGAGCGACCGCTGTGGCATCCGCCGACAACGCACCACCCGCGGCCTCCGCGACCGGCGTCCCACCGGCCGCACCCGAACCGAAGAACGACACCACGACGGCAAGCGGAGCGCTCACCGCCACGGCCACGATGCGGGCGATGTCGCGACCGGTGCGGGTCGCGGGAGATGTGGCGGGCGCGGATCCGTGGGAGTGGGATGTCATGCCGGGAGGGTGCCCGTCCTGCGGATCACTCAATCCCGGTCCGGCGAATCGGACGAATGCGGACGTAGCGGCCGCACGGCCCGTATCGTCCACGACGTGACCCGTACCGCGCGTGTCCCGGCCCTGCTGCTCACCTGTGCCCTGGCACTGCTGACACCACTCCTCGCACCTCCCGCGGTGCATGCAAGTCCGGCGCCGGGGACCGTCGTCGATGTCGCTCCGCTCGAGCCCGGGCTGTCGCTGCCCGGCGCGTCCTCGGCGCGGACCCTGGCCTACACGACGCAGTGGCGCAGCGGCGCTCCCATCACCGCGACCGGGGCATTGTTCCTTCCCCACGGCACGCCTCCCGAGGGAGGGTGGCCCGTCGTTGCGTGGGCGCACGGCACCGTCGGCCTCGACGACTCGTGCGCACCCTCGCGGCTGCCGCGCACACCGCGCGACACCGCCTATCTCGACCACTGGCTCGGGCAGGGCTACGCCGTCGTGGCGGCCGACTATCCGGGTCTCGGGTCGGACGGACTGCACCGCTATCTGGACGGGCAGAGCGCCGCGAACAGCGTCATCGACATCGTGCGGGCAGGACGCGCCGTCGAACCGTCGCTGTCCGACCGCTGGGCCGTGATCGGCCAGTCGCAGGGCGGGCACACCGGTCTGCACACCGCGCACGCGGCGACCACCCGCGCACCCGAACTGGACTTCCGCGGGACGCTCACGACCGGCGCCCCGTCCAACCTCGAGTACCTGTTCCCGCTCGGATTCCCGGGCTTCCCCGATCTCGGCCTCGACGGACTCACCGCCTTCGCCGCCTACATCTTCGCGGGCCTGCGCGCCGCCGATCCCGCCCTGGACCTCGACGGATACCTCACGCCCCTCGGCCGGGAGATCGTCGACGCCGCCGAACACCTCTGCTACGACGACCTGATCGACCGGTACGGCGAGGTCGGCATCGGTGAGGTCCTCGCCCGACCGCTGAACGACGACCGGTTCCGTGCGGCGTTCACCGACTACCTCGCCGTGCCGACTGCCGGATACGACCGGCCGCTGTTCCTCGCCCAGGGCCTGCGCGACACGACGGTGCCCGCCCCTCTCGCGTTCAAGCTGATCGCGGATCTGTGGGCCGGTGGTGCGAACGCGCAGTTCAGGACGTATCCGACGGGGCATTCGGAGACGATGTTCGCGTCGCTGCCCGACACCACAGGCTTCGTCGCGGAGCTACTGCGACCGTGACAGCTGCGCTGTTGCGACCCCGACAGCGGAGCTGCTGCGACCCCGGCAACTGCTCCGGCACCTGCCGGACTCCGGCGCCGGCCCCACCTGTCGTGCTCGCACGATGTGGGTTATCGACCGTCGACCGATACGCTGGTGGTCATGGCGGAGTTCATTTACACGATGAAGAAGGTGCGCAAGGCGCACGGTGACAAGGTCATCCTCGATGACGTCACCATGAGCTTCTACCACGGCGCGAAGATCGGCGTCGTCGGACCCAACGGCGCGGGCAAGTCGTCGATTCTCAAGATCATGGCCGGGCTCGATCAGCCCAGCAACGGCGAGGCCTTCCTCGATCCGGAGGCCACCGTCGGCATCCTCCAGCAGGAGCCGCCCCTCAACGAGGAGAAGACGGTCCGGGAGAACGTCGAGGAGGGCCTCGGCGAGATCAAGGTCAAGCTCGACCGGTTCAACGAGATCGCCGAGCTCATGGCCACCGACTACTCCGACGAGCTGATGGAGGAGATGGGCAAGCTCCAGGAGGAGCTCGACCATGCCAACGCGTGGGATCTCGACTCGCAGCTCGAGCAGGCCATGGACGCTCTGCGCTGCCCTCCGCCGGACGAGCCCGTCACCCATCTCTCCGGTGGTGAGCGCCGCCGTGTCGCGCTGTGCAAGCTGCTGCTGAGCAAGCCCGACCTGCTGCTCCTCGACGAGCCCACCAACCACCTCGACGCCGAGTCGGTGCTGTGGCTCGAGCAGTTCCTCGCGTCCTACCCGGGCGCCGTGCTGGCCGTCACCCACGACCGGTACTTCCTCGATCACGTCGCGCAGTGGATCTGCGAGGTCGACCGCGGCAAGCTGCACCCCTACGAGGGCAACTACTCCACCTACCTGGAGAAGAAGGCCGAGCGTCTCGAGGTCCAGGGCAAGAAGGACCAGAAGCTGCAGAAGCGGCTCCGTGAGGAGCTCGAATGGGTCCGCTCCGGCGCCAAGGCCCGGCAGACGAAGAACAAGGCGCGTCTGGCCCGCTACGAGGAGATGGCAGCCGAGGCCGAGAAGTACCGCAAGCTCGACTTCGAGGAGATCCAGATCCCGACGCCGCCGCGTCTGGGCAACGTCGTTGTCGAGGTCGAGCACCTCGACAAGGGATTCGACGGCCGCGTCCTGATCAAGGACCTGTCGTTCACGCTGCCGCGCAACGGCATCGTCGGTGTCATCGGCCCCAACGGCGTCGGCAAGACCACGCTGTTCAAGACCATCGTCGGTCTCGAGGAGCCGGACAGCGGCACCGTCAAGGTGGGCGACACGGTCAAGCTGAGCTACGTCGACCAGAACCGCGCGAACATCGATCCGAAGAAGACGGTCTTCGAGGTGGTCTCCGACGGTCTCGACTTCATCGAGGTCGGACAGAACGAGATGCCGTCGCGTGCGTACGTGAGCGCGTTCGGGTTCAAGGGCCCCGACCAGCAGAAGCCGGCCGGTGTGCTCTCCGGTGGTGAGCGCAACCGCCTGAACCTCGCGCTCACGCTCAAGGAGGGCGGCAACCTGATCCTCCTCGACGAGCCGACCAACGACCTCGACGTCGAGACCCTGTCGTCGCTCGAGAACGCCCTGCAGCAGTTCCCGGGCTGCGCCGTCGTGATCTCCCACGACCGCTGGTTCCTCGACCGCACCTGTACCCACATCCTGGCGTGGGAGGGCAACGTCGAAGAGGGCAAGTGGTTCTGGTTCGAGGGCAACTTCGAGGCCTACGAGGCGAACAAGGTCGAGCGTCTCGGAGCCGATGCGGCACGTCCGCACCGCGTCACGCACCGGAAGCTCACGCGTGACTGAGCACAACGGCCACCGGCCCTACCGGTGCCCGATCGAGGTTCGCTGGGGCGACTCCGACCGCCTCGGACACGTCAACAACGCCAAGGTAGTGGAGTACCTGCAGGAAGGGCGCATCAAGTTCTTCCGGAGCGAGCTGCCGGCACGCGACGCCGTCGTGGTCCGGAAGATGGACGTCGAGTTCCTGCGACCGCTCAAGGACTCGTCGGCGCCGATCGAGGTCGAGACGACGGTGCTGCGTCTCGGCACGAGCTCGTTCACGGTGCGTCAGACGATCCTCGACCGGGAAGGCGTGGTGTGCGCTGTCGCCGACACCGTGCTCGTCGGCTTCGATCCCGAGACCGACACGTCCCGGCCGCTGACCGACGAGGTACGGACGGTGCTCGACCGGCACCGTGCCGTCGCACCCACCGGCTGAGCCGGCACGTCGTGTCGGCCGGCCGAGCCGGCCATCCGACCCGCCGGTTCCGACCCCCCGACTGCGCGCCGCGGATAGGCTCGATCACGAGTCCGTCCGCGGCGCGCGGTGTATCCGCCCGAGAGTGCAGGAGGGGTGTCGATGGCCGATCCGGCTGTGGCGCAGACAAATTCAACAGGCAGCGATGCCTCTCCCGAGGCAGTCCTCGAGCGGATCTATCAAGGCTCCGGAGAGTTCACCACCGACCACGGCACAGCCGCGCTCGAGCACGTCCGCCTCGGTCGCCGCCGCGCGCCGGACACTGCTGTCGTCGGTGTGCGCCGCACCGAGGGTATGGGTGTCGCCGTGCAGATCGTCACCGACGACATGCCGCTGCTCGTCGAATCGGTGCTGGCACTGCTCTCGCGGCTGGGCGTCTCGGTGGGGACGGTCATCCACCCCGTCCTGTCGGCGCGTCGCACCGCCGAGGGCGATCTCGGGAGCCTGGCCGACGACAGCGGACGGGCCTCGGGCGGCGCCGCCGAATCGTGGATGCACATCGAGTTGCGCGGGCCCGTCGACGACGAGTCGGTCGAGGAGATCGATCACGGTCTGCGGCGCGTGCTCTCCGATGTGCGGCAGGTGGCGTCGGACTCCGGCGAGATGCACGCCCTGCAGCGCGACCTCGCGGACGCACTCGACGGCCTGGCCGCCCACCCGCCCGCGCAGTACACGGCCGACCAGCTCACCGAGACCGCCGAACTGCTGCGGTGGTTGAGCGGCGGGAACTTCACCCTCCTCGGCTACCGCCGCTACGACTTCGTACCCGACGGCGGCGACGGCAACGTGCGCGCGATGCCCGTGCCCGGAACCGGCAGGGGAGTGCTGCGCACGGATGCCTCGGTCGCCGACCCACTCGACCTGCCCGGTGAGGTCGGAACGGGCCACCGTCCGCTGCTCGTGCTCACTCAGGGCGCGCTTCCCGCCACCGTGCACCGGTCCGTCTATCCGTACTTCGTCGGCGTCGCCCGACTCGACGCCGACGGCGCGGTCGTCGGGGAGGATCGTTTCCTCGGTGTCCTCACGGTGACCGCTCTGCACGAGAACATCCTCGACATCCCCGTGGTGTCGCGCCGGGTGCGGGAAGTCGTCGCGCGGGCGCGGGTCGAGCTGTCGTCCTACAGCGGTCAGGCGATGCTCGAGATCATGCAGACGGTTCCCCGCGCGGAACTGTTCTCCATGGACACCGACACCCTCTACGAGACCGTCACGGCGGTCGTCGACATCCGCCGGCAGGTGCGGTTGTTCGTCCGCGTCGACACCTACGGGCGGTACATCTCGTGCCTGGTCTACCTGCCACGCGACCGCTACACGACGAAGGTGCGCGTCGCGATCCAGGACATCCTGTTGCGCGAGTTCGGAGGCGGCGTGCTCGACTACACCGCGCGGGTCTCCGAACGCGACCTCGCGTTGCTGCACGTGACGATCCGGTTCTCCGGGCGCGCCCGTCGCGAGGTCGACACCTCCGAGGACAACCGCCTGCGGATCCAGGCGATGCTCGCGGAGGTGACCCGCAACTGGGCCGATCGGCTCGGGGAGGTGGCAGCGGCGACCGGCGATCTCGACCCGTTGCTGGTACAGCGGTACGCCGAGGTCGTGCCCGAGGCGTACAAGGAGGACTTCGGCTCCGAACGCGCCCTGGACGACCTGCGGCGTCTGGAAGCCCTCGACTCCGGTGATCTCGACACGCACCTGTACCGCCCGGGCTCCGACGACCCGTTGTCGTTGCGCTTCACCCTGTACGTCGCGGACGAGACGGTCACCCTCGGCCGGATCCTCCCGGTGTTGCAGAGCCTAGGTGTGGAGGTCGTCGACGAGCGGCCCTACCGGCTGCCGCGATCGGACGGAATAGACTGCTGGATCTACGATTTCGGGCTCTGCCTGCCCGAGGACATCGAGCCCGACATCGTCGAGACCGACCCGACGCTGGCGGGTCGACTCACCGACACCTTCACCGTGGCATGGCGGGGGGCGGTCGAGACCGACCGGTTCAACCAGCTCGTGCTGCGCGCCGGGCTCACCTGGAATCAGGTCGTGCTACTCCGGGCCTACGCGAAGTACCTGCGCCAGACCGAATTCCCGTACAGCCAGTACAACATCGAAGGGGTGCTGCTCGGTGCCCCGCGCACCGCGGCCCTGCTCGTCGGGCTGTTCGAGTCCCGGTTCGATCCGGAGAACGCATCGGCCGAACGCGAACAGCAGATCGCCGAGGAACTCACGACGACGATCGCGGAGGTGACCGCACTGGCCACCGACCGCATCCTGCGGGGGCTGTTCTCCTTGATCCGTGCCACCCTGCGCACCAACTTCCACGTGGCCGGCGGAATCGGGCACGAACGTCCGGACGGCCGGGCGTTGTCGCTCAAGTTCGAGCCGCGGCGGATCGCCGAATTACCCCAACCGCGACCGGCTTTCGAGGTGTTCGTCTACGCCCCGGCCGTCGAGGGCGTCCACATGCGGTTCGGTCCCGTCGCCCGCGGCGGCCTGCGCTGGTCGGACCGCCGGGAGGACTTCCGCACCGAGGTGCTCGGCCTGGTCAAGGCGCAGGCAGTGAAGAACGCGGTGATCGTGCCCGTGGGGGCGAAGGGCGGCTTCGTCGTCAAGCACTCGCCCCGTCCGACCGGCGACGCCGAGGCGGATCGTCGTGCCGTCCGCGAGCGTGGCGAACGGTGCTACCGGTGCTTCATCGCCGGTCTACTCGATATCACCGACAACCTCGACGCCGCCCGTAACGAGACGGTCCCGCCGCAGCGGGTCGTGCGTCACGACAGCGACGACCCGTATCTCGTGGTGGCCGCGGACAAGGGCACCGCCTCGTTCTCCGACCTCGCGAATTCCGTTGCGGCGGAATACGGCTACTGGCTCGGCGACGCCTTCGCCTCCGGTGGTTCCGCCGGCTACGACCACAAGGAGATGGGCATCACCGCGCGCGGTGCGTGGGAGAGCGTCCGGCGGCACTTCCGCGAACTCGGATCCGACCCGCAGACGGACGATTTCACCGTGGTCGGCATCGGGGACATGAGCGGTGACGTCTTCGGCAACGGCATGCTACTGAGCCGGCACATCAGGCTCGTCGCGGCCTTCGACCATCGGCACATCTTCCTCGATCCCGATCCCGATCCGGAGCGGTCGTTCGAGGAGCGGCGCCGGCTGTTCGAACTGCCGCGGTCGTCGTGGAAGGACTACTCGGCAGAGCTGATCGCGGCCGGGGGCGGGGTGTGGGACCGGACGGCCAAGTCGGTGCCCGTCGGTCCCGAGGTGCGTGCCGTGCTCGACCTGCCCGACGAGGTCACGGAACTCCCACCGCCCGAACTGATCCGCGCGATCCTGCGCGCACCCGTCGACCTGCTGTGGAACGGCGGTGTCGGCACCTACGTGAAGGCGTCGACGGAAACCCATGCGGACGTGGGGGACAAGAGCAACGACGGCGTGCGCGTCGACGGGCGGGAACTGCGCGCCCGGGTCGTCGGCGAGGGCGGCAATCTCGGTGTCACGCAACGCGGCCGCATCGAGTTCGCCCGCGCCGGCGGGAAGATCAACACCGACGCGATCGACAACTCGGCCGGTGTCGACAGCTCCGACCACGAAGTCAACATCAAGATCCTCCTCGATGCCATGGTGACCGCCGGTGAGCTCGCGGAGGAGGACCGCAATCCGCTGCTCGCGTCGATGACCGACGACGTCGCCGAACTCGTTCTGGCCGACAACATCTCGCAGAACGCGGTGCTCGGCCTCGAACGGGCCGTCGCGCCGTCCCTGCTGGGGGTGCACCGTCGGCTGCTCGCGGCCCTCGAACTCGATCGCGGACTCGACCGCGACCTCGAGGCCCTGCCCGACGAGGCCGAGTTCGACCGTCGCGAAGCGGCGGGGGAGGGGCTGACGTCGCCCGAACTGTCACAGCTCCTCGCCCACGTCAAGCTCGCCCTCGTCGACGACCTGCTCGCCACGGACCTGCCCGACAGCGAGACCTTCGCGGCGATCCTGCCCGCCTACTTCCCGTCCGCTCTGCGCGAGCGGTTCCGGGCCGGGATCCGGGCGCATCCGCTGCGCCGGCAGATCGTCGCGACCATGCTGGCCAACACCACCGTCGACAACGGTGGCCCCACCTACGTCTACCGGCTCGCCGAGGAGGCCGGGGCGACGGCGACCGACGCCATCCGCGCCTACGCCGCCGTCACCACCATCTTCGGGTTGCCGGCCCTGTGGGACGAGATCCGGGCCGCCGGGCTGCCCGTCGACATCGAGGACGACCTGTTGCTCGAATCCCGCCGCGTGCTCGACCGGGCGTCGCGCCGGCTCCTCGCCACACGGCCGCAGCCCCTCGCGGTCGGCGCCGAGATCAGCCGCTACCGCGACGCCTTCGCGCGTCTCGCCCCGCGGGTCGCGGACTGGATGCGCGGGCACCACGCCGAGGACTTCGTGCGCCGCACCCGCCCGCTCCTCGAGCGGGGAGCACCGGAGGAGCTGACCGGCGTCGTCTTCCGGCTCCTCGACCAGTTCCCGCTGCTCGACGTCATCGACATCGCCGACATCGAACAACGCGACGAAGCGGAGGTCGCCGACCTCTACTACGCCCTCGACGCGCGCCTCGGTGTCGACCGCCTGCTCACGGCGGTCTCCGGGCTGGAGCGGGGCGACCGCTGGCATTCGCTGGCGCGACTCGCGCTGCGCGACGACCTGTACGGCTCGTTGCGTTCGCTCGTCCTCGACGTGCTCGCCGGCGCCGAACCCGGGGAATCGACCGAGGAGATGATCGAGGACTGGGAGTCGTCCAACGGATCCAAGCTCGTCCGTGCGAGGGCGGCGCTCGACGAGATCTTCGCGTCTGGAAGTCTGGACCTCGCCACCTTGTCGGTGGCGGCACGACAGATCAGGGGCATGGTGCGCACAGGCGCATCCGATCGGAGGTAACGAGTGAGCGGTGCGGGCGAACAGTTCGGTTTCCACACCGAGGTGATGGTGCGGTGGTCCGACATGGACGTCTTCCAGCACATCAACCACGCGCGGATGGTCACGCTCCTCGAAGAAGCACGGATCCCGTGGCTGTTCGCCGACGGTCGCCCCACCCGCGACCTGCGCGAAGGCGCTGTCATCGCCGATCTCCACGTCCGCTATCGCGGGCAGTTGCGTCACGACGACGGCCCGCTCGACGTGCTGATGTGGACCGAGAAGGTGCGGGCCGTCGACTTCACGATCGGCTACGAGGTGCGACCGGGCGGTGCCCCGGTCGACTCGGCGCCGGCAGTGGTCGCGTCCACCCAGATCGCGGCGTTCGACATCGAGACCCAGCGCCTGCGCCGGCTCAGCGACGACGAACGCGAGTTCCTGCGTCAGTGGCAGCGCAATTGACGAGGCCGACGTGACCGACGACCGGATCCGACACGCAGAGCGCCTCCTGACGCTCGCCGGCCCCGACGACAGCGTCGACCTCGCCGCATTCCTGGCCCGGGCCGCGCGTCTCGACGAGGCCGCCGTGGTGCGGTTGCGCCGCCGCGGCGACGGACTGCTCGGCGTCTGGACGCGCACCGGTTTCGAGGTGCTCGCCGGACGCGTCGTCCGCGGAACCGTGGCTCCGGCCGACACCTGCGTGGCCGCCGAATCGCTGCGGGCCGTGCTCCTCGCCGGGGCCGAACCGCGCACCGAGGTCGACCCGGGCTGGGCGATGGATTCCGCCTGGCGCGGCGCACTTCCGCCCGACGACGGCTACGTCCACGTCGACGACGTGCCGGCGCGGATCCTCGTCGAACTCGCGCAACGCGGCGTCGCCCTCACCCGCGAGCACGGTGCGCAGGGACCACCGGCGTCGTTGCTCGCCCAGGAGGTTCTCGAGGTGAGCGGCGCCGGAACGACCGTGGGGGTGCCGATGCGCATGGTGTTCGCGCTCGGTGCGATGGGCTTCGTGCCCGGTGCCGGTCGCGACAGCGTCGACTCGACGGGCATCGATCCCGCAGAGGTGGTGCGGGTCCGGGCGCACGCCACCTGGGTGCGCCTCGACGCCCGCTTCGGCTCGGTCTACCTGCGCCGCGGCGGTGGGCTCGGTCTGAGCGTCCTCTGACGAGGTCTCACGCCAGCCACGCGGCGGTGTCCGGTGGCAGTACGTGTCCGGTGAGCGGCGCACTCGCGAGCAGCACCTCACCGGGAGGCAGATCGACAGCGACGTCGCCGGCATTGAGCACACAGGTCAGGCCGTCGGGACGGCGGAACGCCAGGCACCCGGCCGGACTTCCGTACCAGCCGATCCCGCCGCTGCCCTCGGATGGCCTTCGCTCCGTGCTGATCGGTCGCCTTCGCTCCGTGCGGATCTCGATCGCCCTCCGGTACAGCGAGAGCGTCGAGCCCGCATCCTCGAGTTGCTTCTCGACGGTCAGGGCCGACCACTCCGGGGGCTGGGGCAGCCACGACGACCCGGCGGAAGTGAATCCGAAGGGTGGCGCCCCGCCCTCCCACGGCAGCGGCACGCGGCATCCGTCGCGTCCGCGTTCGGTGTGGCCGGACCGCTCCCAGACAGGGTCCTGCAGCACCTCGTCGGGCAGGTCGACGTTCGGCAACCCCAGTTCGGCGCCGTTGTAGACGAACACCGCTCCCGGCAGCGCGAGGGCGACGAGGATCATCGCGCGTGCCCGGGCGAGCCCGACCTCACCGCCGCCGTATCGCGTGACCTCGCGGTCGACGTCGTGGTTCGACAGCGTCCACGTCGGTGAGGCCTGCACCGACGTCACCGCGGCCAGGCCCTTCTCGATCGCGTCGCGGACGGCGTCGGCGTCCCAGTCCGACAGCGTCAGGTGGAAGTCGAAGGCGAGATGCAGTTCGTCCGGGCGCAGGTACTCGGCGAACCGTTGGTGGTCGTCGACCCAGATCTCACCGATCGCTACCGAGTCCGGATACTCGTCGAAGACCCGCCGGATGCGGCGGTGGATGTCGTGCACCTCGGGATTGTTGAACCGCGGATCGGCGGGGGAGTGCCCGAGCAGTTCGTTGGTCTCCCACCCCTCGTGATCGGGAAGATCCGCGGGCTTGGCCATGCCGTGGGCCACATCGATGCGGAAACCGTCCACGCCTCGGTCCAGCCAGAACCGCAGGGTCTTGTCGAGATCCTCGACGACCTCCTCGTCGTCCCAGTTCAGATCGGGCTGCCCGGGAGCGAAGACGTGCAGATACCACTGACCGGGCGTGCCGTCGGGTTCGGTGATGCGGGTCCAGGCCGGCCCGCCGAAGACGCTCGGCCAGTTGTTCGGTGGTGCGCTGCCGTCCGGTCCGCGCCCGTCGCGGAAGTGGAAGCGTCGGCGTTCGCGGCTGCCCGGCCCGGCCTCGAGCGCGGCCCGGAACCAGCGGTGCTCGACGCTGACATGGTTCGGCACGAGGTCCATCACCACTCGGATGCCGCGGGCGTGGGCGTCGGTGACCAGCGCTTCGAGGTCGGCGATGTCCCCGAACAGCGGGTCGATGTCGCGGGGGTCGGAGACGTCGTAGCCATGATCGGCCATCGGCGAACGCATCACCGGGTTGAGCCAGATCGCGTCGACACCGAGCAGTTCGAGGTAGCCGAGGCGGCTGCGTACACCCGCGAGGTCGCCGATGCCGTCACCGTTCGCGTCGACGAACGAGCGGGGATAGACCTGGTAGAAGACCGCGTCGCGCCACCACGGCGCCGTCGGGTCGCCTCGTCCGGAGGTCGGTGCTGCGGGGTGGGCCACGGGAGTCATCGTGTCAGACGACAGGGCGAAAGGCAGGGCGAACGGTGCCCGCGACCGTTCCGTCGGGACCTGGCCGCATGATAGGACGAACGGCATGAATACGACATCGATCGTCGCGGTCCGGCTGGACGACGTGGAGTTGCGCGACGACCCGATCAACCCTGCGTGGATTCACGAGGGTGCTCCCGTGGCACGCAGCGGTCAGTGGGCGACCAGCGTCGACCGCACCACCACCACACACGTGTGGGACTGCACGGCCGGTCGCTTCGACTGGCATTTCGGCGTCGACGAGATCGTCCACATCGTGGAGGGCTCGGTCGTCGTCTCGTCCGCCGACTCCGAACCACGCACCTTGCGAGCCGGGGACGCGGCGCTCTTCCGTGCCGGTACCACCGCGCTGTGGGAGGTCCCCGAATACGTGCGCAAGCACGCCATCCTGCGACGTCATCTGTCTCCGATGGCGCGGTTCACCCAGAAGGTGGAGGACCGCCTGCGCCGGATGCTGGGCCGCTGACCCCGGACACGCCGACCCCTAGATGGGGGAATTCATCATCGAGTCGGCCGCCATGTTCATGTAGTCGACGAGCTGCCGGCGGTGCTCGTCGTCGAGCGTCTTCTCGTCGATCGACGCGATCGCGGTGTGCATGCACCGCAGCCAGGCGTCGCGCTCGAGCGGCCCGATCCGGAAGGGATGATGACGCATGCGCAGCCGCGGGTGCCCCCGCTCCTCGGAGTAGGTGCGCGGGCCGCCCCAGTACTGCTCCAGGAACATCCGCATGCGCCGTTCGGCCGGACCGAGATCCTCCTCGGGATACAGGGGCCGGACGATCTCGTCCCGTGCGATCTCCTCGTAGAACCGTGCAGTGAGCCGGCGGAACGTCTCGGCGCCACCGACCGCCTCGTAGAAGGTCTGCTCGTCACTCATCTGTATTCGTTCACCGTCCCTCTCGACCGTCCATTGTGCCCGCTCCCGACGGCACACCGCCCGACGAGCCGTGCCGGGCGGGACCGTCACCGGATGTTCACCGGCCCGACCTGGACCGGTCCGCTGATTTCGGGTGCGATTCGTGAGCATCCGTGGTCCACTGTTCCCAGTCTTTTCGGAGGTCGTATGAAGCACAGCAGCAGCTCGCATCGACAACTCCCGCCCGCGGACGCCCCTGCAGGGGTGCCGGGGGCTACCACACTGCGCGTGGTGCACGACAGCACCGCGACGGTACCCGACTGGTTGAAACGTCGAGTGTTGCTGCTCAACGCCACCTACGAGCCGCTCACCGCCCTGCCCGCCCGCAGGGCCGTGGTCCTGATGGCCGGGGGCAAGGCCGATACCGTGCACGACGATCCGCTCGCCCCGCTCGTGCGGTCGGCCGAATGGTCCGTGCAACTGCCGTCCGTGATCCGTCTGCGCAACTACGTGCGCGTTCCGTATCACGCGCGGGTGCCGCTCACCCGGGCCGCGCTCATGCACCGCGACCGGAACCGGTGCGCCTACTGCGGGGGCAAGGCCGAGACGATCGACCACGTCGTGCCGCGCAGCCGCGGCGGCGAGCACACCTGGGAGAACTGCGTCGCGTGCTGCGCGCCGTGCAACCACCGCAAGGCCGACAAGCTGCTCACCGAACTCGGATGGACCCTGCGTGTGGTGCCGAATCCGCCCAAGGGCCGGCACTGGCGCCTGCTCGCGACCCTGCCCGAATTGCACCCCACCTGGCTGCCCTATCTGGGGGAGGGCGCGGCCTGATCGGGCCGTTCTCCGGGGCGTATGAGGCCTTTCGGGCCCGGCTGGGCTAACGTTTGGCTGTGAGCATTCTCGAGACAACCCTGATCTTCGTCGGCATCCCGCTGCTGATCGTCTTGGTCTTCGGTGGGCTGTCCTTCGTCATGAGCAAGTACCCGGGCTCCACGCCGTCGGACGACCCGTACACGCTCGACCGGAAATGGGAGCACGGACCGCTCCTGTGGACCGCGACCGACGAATCGACCCATCCCTGGAGATACCCGCATCATGGTCACGGTCATGCCGCTCTGACCTCGGCGGAGCTGATCGGAGGTACCGCAAGTGGCAAGTGGTGACGTGATCCAGCGTCCGGCCGTCGCGCCGGAGAACCTGCCGCACGGTGCGGCACTCACCGCGAGCGGACGCATCTCCGCCGTGCGCGGTCTCGGGCAGGCCTTCACGGGCGCGCCGTTCAAGGACCGCGACCTCATCACCCTCGACGACACGCTCACGCACGCGATACGGATCACCAATGTGCGGTTCACCGTCTACATCGGTGACGACGTGAATCCGGCCGCGGCGACCGACGCCCTGCTGCCGACGACGCCGGACGCCGACAACTCGGTCCTCGTCGCCGTCTTCCCGAACCAGCGGAGCATCGAGGTCCGCTCGGGTCGCACCGCCGCCGACCGCGCCACCGACCGCGTGCTGCAGCTCGGCATCACCGCGGCCGTGTCGTCCTTCGGTCAGGGGAATCTGCTCGACGGCATCACCAGTGCCGTCCGCGTCATCGCGAACGCCATGGTCGCTCCCTGAGACGGAGCCCACGAACCACCTGTGGCCCGCTGCCATTCCGTGAAGGAGAGGCAGCGGGCCACAGTCGTCTCATGTGGGCACCGCCCACAGTCGTTCGGTGAGGTCGGTGCGTCAGGACGCGTCGAACGCGCGTGCCTTCAACGAGCGCACGACCCCGGCACGACCCTCGACGACGAGTCGCCGCAGGGCCGGCGGATGGTCGCCGGCGAGGAACTCGTCGGCTGCCGCCACCGACTGCTCACTGATCGACCACGACGGGTAGAGCCCGATCACGACGGTCTGCGCGACCTCGCTCGAACGGCGCTCCCACACTCCCGGCACCTCCGCGAAGTACCGCGCGACGTACGGCTCGAGCAGTTCGCCCTGACCGGCCGGGGCGAAACCGCCGATCACGGCGCGCGCCGTGATGTTCGGGACGCTGTCGTCGTGCACGACCGTCTGCCACACCTGTTCCTTGACGGCCTCCTGCGGACGCGCCGCGCGGGCGGCCGCCGCCTGGCGGGCACCCGCGGCCGTCGGGTCGCGTTCGGCCTCCGCGTCGATGAACGGCGACTCGACACCCTCGGCATCGACCTCGCCCGCCGCGGCGAGCGCCTGGACGATCCGCCAGCGCAGATCGGTGTCGATCGTAAGCCCGGGCAGGCCGACCGTTGCCGGATCCGCGCCCAGCAGCTCCTCGAGCACTTCGGTGTGCCAGGGTGACAGGTACGCGGTGGTGAGCGCGTTGACGAACGCGAGCTGATGGTCGGAGCCTGCCTCGGACTCGCGGGCGAGTTCGAGCAGGCGGTTGGCGAAGTCCGCCCGGCCGTGCTCCGCGGCCCAGGAGGGGTCGGCGTAGCTCTCCAGCGCGGTGTGCGCCTGCATGAGCAGACGCTGGACGACACCGACCTCGGTCTCGGCGGCGATGCCGCGCTGCACGAGGGCGACGAAATCGCGCGCCTTCATCTCGGCCTGACGGGTCATCTCCCACGCCGCCGACCACACCAGGGTGCGCGGCAGCGACTCGGCGATGTCGCCGACCCGGTCGATGACGGTCGCGAGCGACTCCTCGTCGAGACGCACCGAGCAGTACGTCAGGTCGTCGTCGTTGACGAGGACGAACGCGCCGCGCGGCACACCCACCAGATCGGGCACCTCGGTGCGCTCGGCGGCGTCGACGTCGATCTCCACGCGGTGCGTGCGGACGAGCTTGCCGGAGCCGTCGTCGTCGTACACACCGATCGCGAGGCGGTGCACGCGGAACTCCCCGGCGCCGGGCTGGGCACCTTCCTGCACCACCGCGAAACGCGTGAAGCGTCCCTGGTCGTCGACCTCGAAGTCCGGTCGGAGGATGTTCAGACCGGTGGTTTTGAGCCACTGGGCGCCCCAGTCCGACAGGTCGCGGCCGGAGGACTTCTCCAGCGCGGCGAGCAGGTCGTCGAAGGTGGCGTTGCCGTAGGCGTGGTCGCGGAAGTACTCGCGCAGACCGGCGAGGAAGGGCTCCTGCCCGACATAGGCGACGAGCTGCTTGAGCACCGACGCGCCCTTGGCGTAGGTGATGCCGTCGAAGTTGACCTCGACCGCGGCGAGGTCGGGGATGTCGGCGGCGATGGGGTGCGTCGACGGCAGCTGGTCCTGCCGGTAGGCCCACGACTTCTCGACGTTCGCGAAGGTCGTCCACGCGTTGGTGTACTCGGTGGCCGAGGCCTGGCACAGAACCGACGCGAACGTCGCGAACGACTCGTTGAGCCACAGGTCGTCCCACCAGCGCATGGTGACGAGGTCGCCGAACCACATGTGTGCCATCTCGTGCAGGACGGTCTCGGCGCGGCGCTCGTAGGAGTAGCGGGTGACCTTGGAGCGGAAGACGTAGTCCTCCAGGAAGGTCACCGCGCCCGCGTTCTCCATCGCCCCGGCGTTGAATTCGGGCACGAACAGCTGGTCGTACTTGCCGAAGGCGTAGGGGATCCCGAAGTTGGCGTGGTAGAAGCCGAAGCCCTGCTTGGTCTCGGTGAACAGCCGGTCGGCGTCCATGTACTCCGCGAGCGACGCGCGGCAGAAGATGCGCAGCGGGATGGTGCCGTGCTCGTCGGTGTACTCGTCGGACCACACCGCGTACGGGCCGGCGATGAGCGCGACGAGATAGGTGCTCATCCGCGGGGTGGTGCGGAAGATGTGCAGGCCCGGCTGCGCGGCCGCCGTCTGCACGGTGTCGGCGTTGGAGATCACGGCCCAGTCCTGCGGCGCGGTCACCTTCAGGTCGAAGGTGGCCTTGAGGTCGGGCTGGTCGAAGCACGCGAACATCCGCTTGGCGTCGGCCGTTTCGAACTGCGAGTACAGGTACACCGCGTCGTCGGTGGGGTCGACGAACCGGTGCAGGCCCTCACCGGTGTTCGTGTACAGGCAGTCGGCGTCGACGACGAGTTCGTTGTGGGCGGCGAGACCGGTGAGGGCGATGCCGGTCTCCTCGGAGTATCCGGACACGTCGACGGATTCGCCGTTGAGGGTTGCCGAGTGCACGGTCTTCGCGATGAGGTCGATGAACGTCGAGGCGCCCTCGGTCGCGTCGAATCGGACGGTGGTCACCGACCGGAAGGTCGTGGTGCCCGGCGCGCCGGCACCGTCGGTGAGATCCAGTTCGATGCTGTAGTTGTCGACGGACAGGATCGCGGCCCGTTCGGCGGCCTGCTCGCGGGTCAGATTCGGTGGTGCCACGGGAGAACTCCTTCTCACGACGGAATGTCGGTCGGCGTCCATCCCATCATGATCGACGGAGCCTCACGGAGCGACGTCGGACAACGGCACCGTGGTGTCCGTCAACCGGCCGACGTCGACGGGCCGCCCGGAGGCGATGAGAGCGCGGATGTCGTCGCCGGCATCCCAGATGTTGACGTTCATCCCCGCCTGGACGCGTTGTTCGTCGTCGAGCCAGAAGGCGAGGAACTGCCGTCCCTGCACGTCGCCGCGGGTGACCACCCGCGCGTCGCGGGGAGCGAGCCCGACGTATTCCATGCCGAGGTCGTACTGGTCGGTGAAGAAATAGGGGAGCCGGTCGTAGGTCGCGTCGCGGCCGAGCATCGTCGCGGCCGCGACGGCCGGCTGGTTCAAAGCGTTGGCCCAGTGTTCGACGCGCACCCGGGTGCCGAGCAGCGGATGCTCCGCCGACGCGATGTCGCCGACCGCCACGATGTCCGGATCGCTCGTCCGCAGCGATGCGTCGACGAGCACGCCGTCGTCGACCGCGAGCCCGGCGTCGCGGGCCAGCTCGACGTTCGGGCGCGCCCCGACCGCGACGAGCACGGCGTCGGCGGGCACCACACTGTCGTCGCCGAACCGGATGCCGCTCGCGCGACCGTCGTAGGCGACGATCTCGCGCACCGAGGTGTTCGTCCGCAGATCGACCCCGTTCGCGCGGTGCAGGTCGGCGAACACCGCACCCATCTCCTCGCCGAGGGCGCCGAGCAGGGGCTGCTTCGCGGTCTCCGCGACCACCACGCCCGCGCCCCGGCCGCGGGCGTTCGCGGCGATCTCCATGCCTATCCATCCCGCGCCGATGACGGCCAGCCATCCCGCGTGGTCGGTCTCGCCCTGGATCGCGGCGAGCAGCGCATCGGAGTCCTCGACGGTGCGCATGACGTACACGCGTTCGGCGTCGGCTCCGGGAATCGGGACCGTGCGGGGCGTCGAGCCCGTTGCGAGAGCAAGCTTGTCGTAGTGCAGCGTCGACCCGTCGGGCAGCGTCACCGTGTGGGCGGCCGGATCGATCGCGGTGACCTTCGTGCCGAGCAGCAGTTCGACGCGGTGGTCGCGGTACCAGTCGCCGTCGTGCACCGTGAAGTCGGCGAGTTGCTTGCGTCCGGCGAAGTAGTCCTTCGACAACGGCGGTCGCTCGTAGGGCAGGTGCTCCTCCGCGCCGATCAGCAGGATGCGCCCGGGAAAGTCGCGGGCGCGCAGTTCCTCTGCCAGCTTGGCGCCGGCCAGACCCGCGCCGACGATCAGAAACGTTTCCTCACCCGACATCGTGGTGCCTCCACTGTGATGCGTGCCGGACCTGCTTCCCGGCTCCGACGTTACGGCTACCGCCCGCACTACGGCCCGGTTCAGGAAGAATCGTCGACGGGGCCGTGTTGAACATGCTCGTAGTTGTCCGGCCCGTACGAACTCTTGTGAGGAGATCTCTTGAGCGACCTGACCGCCGCGTCCTCGACCGGTAAGGACACCGCCGACTTCTGGTTCGATCCGTTGTGCCCGTGGTGCTGGATCACCTCGCGCTGGATCCTCGAGGTCACGAAGGTGCGCGACATCGAGGCGCGTTTCCACGTGATGAGCCTGGCCGTGCTGAACGAGGGGCGCGACCTGCCGGAGGAGTACGCCGAGCTGATGACGAAGGCGTGGGGCCCGGTGCGCGTCGCGATTGCCGCGGCGCAGAAGTACGGCGACGACATCCTCTCCCCGCTGTACACGGCGATGGGCACCCGCATCCACAACGAGGGCAACAAGGACTTCGCGGACGTGATCGCCGCGTCGCTCGCCGAACTCGACCTCGACGCCTCGCTGGCAGAGGCCGCCGACAGCGATGCCTACGACGAGGCTCTGCGCACGAGCCACCACGCCGGCATGGACAAGGTGGGCCAGGACGTCGGTACCCCCACGATCCACGTCAACGGCATCGCCTTCTTCGGTCCCGTCCTGTCGAAGATCCCGCGCGGCGAAGAGGCCGGGAAGGTGTGGGACGGCGTGGTCGCTCTCGCGTCATACCCGCATTTCTTCGAACTCAAGCGCAGCCGCGACGAGGAGCCCGACTTCTCCTGACCGGGCATCGCCGTGGCGCTCGGTAGAGTGCCACGGCGTGTCGAACGATCATGTGGTCCGGCCGGCGACGGTGCACGATGTCGAGAAGGCGACGGCAACGCTCGGACGAGCGTTCCGCGACTATCCGTTCACCCGCTACACCGTCGACGGCCGGGACCACGAGACCCGGGTCCGCGACCTGCAGGGGCTCTTCCTCGCCGAGATCGGCATGCGCTGCGGCGAGGTGTGGGTCTCCGACGACGTCGACGCGGTGGCCGTGTGGACGACGCCCGACTCCATCGGGCTCGGGGAGGCGTTCGCGTCCGTCGCCGATCGGGTGACGGAACTGCGGGGCGATCGTGCCCGCGCCGCCGAACTGGCCGAGCAGGCCACCGCGGAACTGCAGCCGAACGAGCCCGTGTGGTTCCTGGCCACGGTGGGCGTCGATCCCACCTCGCAGGGTCGCGGCCTGGGACGGGCCGTCCTCGAACCCGGACTCCGCGCGGCCGAGCGGCAGGGGGTCGCGGCCTGTCTGGAAACCTCCTCGGAGACGAACGTCGCGCTCTACGAACGTCTCGGATTCGTCGTCACCGGTGTCGTGGAGCTGCCGGACGGCGGCCCGAAGGTCTGGGCGATGCGCCGCTGACCTGACGGAGACTCGGGACCGGAGGTCGCAACGCTCCGCGCGTACAGACTTGTGCTCATCCCGAATTCAATTCTCGGCTTCGGGTCGGACGCGGACTACCGTGATGCATCATGGCTGTTCCCTGTCCCCGTACCCTGCTCGTCACACCCAGCGCGTCGCTCGCGCCGGAGGTGACGCGATGACCACCTCACGCACCGCGACCCGCCTTGCAGACACCGGCGAGGCCCTGCGCGTCGCTTCTGCGCTCGCCGACGAGTTCGCAGCCGGCGCGTCACGTCGTGATGCCGAACGGGAACTGCCGCGCGACGAGATCCGCGCGCTCGCGTCCTCCGGACTGCTCGCGGTGACCGTGCCCACCGAATACGGCGGCATCGCCGCTCCGTACGAAGTGGTCGCCGAGATCTTCCGGATCCTGGCCTCGGCGGATCCGAGCATCGCCCAGATCCCGCACTCGCACTTCACCTTCCTCGAGGCGATCCGGTCCCAGGGCAGCGACGAGCAGAAGCGTTTCTTCTACGGCGAGGTGCTCGACGGGGCGCTGTTCGCCAACGCCCAGAGCGAACGCGGATCGCGTGCGGTGAACATCGACAGCACCGTGCTGCGCCGACGGGACGACGGCTACGTCCTCACCGGCCGCAAGTTCTACAGCACCGGTGCGCTGTTCGCCGACTGGATCGCGGTGCGCGCCAGCCTCGCCGACAACCCGGACGCGACCGACGCGTCGACCCCGAAGGCCGTCGCCTTCGTCCGGCGCGAGACCGCCGGACTCACCGTCGTCGACGACTGGGACGGCATGGGCCAACGCACCACCGCCAGCGGCACCGTCACCCTCGACGACATCGAGGTCCCCGACGCGGCGGTCGTGCCGTACACGCCGATCTTCGAAGCGCCCACCACCTACGGCGCTCAAGCGCAGCTGCTGCACTCGGCGATCGACGTGGGTATCGCGACCGGCGCACTCGCCGAGGCCGTCGTCCAGGCAGGTCGCGCACGGCCGCACTTCGAGGCGGATGTCGAACGAGCAGTGGACGATCCGCTGCTCGTCCAGATCGCCGGAGAGGCCACCGTCACCGTCCGGGCCGCCCAGGCACTGCTCGCGGAGGCAGGGCGGGCCGTCGACCGCGCACGCGCGAACCCGACCGCAGAGACCACCGCCGCGGCCTCCATCGAGGTCGCGACCGCGAAGGTCGCCGCGACCCGCGCCGCCGTCGAGACGGCGAACATCCTGTTCGAACTCGGCGGCACCCGCAGCGCATCGGGAGCCGCGAATCTGTCGCGCTACTGGCGCGACGCCCGCACGCACACCCTGCACGACGCGACCCGGTGGAAGCTCCAGCACATCGGCCGGTGGACCCTCAGCGGCACCCACCCGCCGCGCTACGGCGTGCTCTGACCCGCCTCCGGCGGGGTGTGCTCCGACCTGCCTCCGGCGGGGTGTGCTCCGACCTGCCTCCGGCGGGGTGTGCTCCGACCTGCCTCCGGCGGGGTGTGCTCCGACCTGCCTCCGACGGGGTGTGCTCCGACCCGCCTCCGGCGGTCCACTGTTCGGATCTCGTTGATTCTTATGGTGGGCGCGGGACCGATCCCGGGCTTGGATGAACACATGTCGACCGAACGCATCGCCGATCAGACCACTTTCGCCTACTGGGTGCCCAACGTCAGTGGTGGTCTGGTCACCTCGGACATCGAACAGCGCACGAGCTGGGACTACGAGTACAACGTCGAGCTCGCCCGTACGGCCGAGAACAACGGCTTCGAATACGCACTGAGCCAGGTGCGGTACGAGGCCAGCTACGGCGCGGAGTTCCAGCACGAGTCGACGAGTTTCAGCCTCGCCCTGCTGCTCGCCACCGAGCGGCTCAAGGTCATCGCCGCCGTCCACCCCGGTCTGTGGCAGCCGGCCGTGCTGGCCAAGCTCGGCGCGACCGCCGACCAGCTGTCCGGTGGCCGGTTCGCGGTCAACGTCGTCAGCGGATGGTTCAAGGACGAGTTCACCCACATGGGTGAGCCGTGGCTCGAGCACGACGAGCGCTACCGGCGCAGCGCCGAGTTCCTCCAGGTGCTCCGCAAGATCTGGACCGAGGACGAGGTCGACTTCCGCGGCGACTTCTACCGGATCCACGACTTCACACTGAAGCCGAAGCCGGCCAACACCCCCGAGCGCCCGAATCCGGAGCTGTTCCAGGGTGGCAACTCCACCGCCGCCATCGCCAACGGTGGTCGCTACGCCGACTGGTACTTCAGCAACGGCAAGGACTACGACGGCATCACCGCCCAGATCGACGAGCTGCGCGAGGTCGCCCGTGCCCACGACCGCGAGGTGAAGATCGGGCTCAACGGGTTCATCATTGCCCGCGACACCGAGAAGGAGGCCCGCGACACCCTCCGGGAGATCGTGGAGAAGGCGAACAAGCCGGCCGTCGAGGGCTTCCGCAGTGCCGTCCGGCAGGCCGGTTCGTCCACGGGCGACAAGAAGGGCATGTGGGCGGACTCGACTTTCGAGGATCTCGTCCAGTACAACGACGGTTTCAAGACCCAGCTCATCGGCACGCCCGAGCAGATCGCACATCGCATCGTCGAATACCGTCGTCGCGGCGTCGACCTGATCCTCGCCGGTTTCCTGCACTTCCAGGAGGAGGTCGAGTACTTCGGCAGGAACGTGCTGCCGATCGTGCGCGAACTCGAGGCCCAGGAGGCCCGCGAACCCGTCGGCGTCTGACACACCGACCGGCCTCGTTAGACTCGGCCCATGCGCGTTTACCTGGGAGCCGACCACGCGGGCTTCGAACGGAAGAATGAGATCATCGAGCACCTGAAGAAGAACGGCCACGAGCCGATCGACTGCGGTGCGTTCGAGTACGACGCCCTCGACGACTACCCGGCCTTCTGCATCGAGGCCGCGCGGCGCACCGTCGCCGACAAGGGCAGCCTCGGCATCGTGCTCGGGGGTAGCGGCAACGGCGAGCAGATCGCCGCCAACAAGGTGCCGGGTGCGCGCTGCGCCCTGGCGTGGAGCGTCGACACCGCCAAGCTTGCGCGCGAGCACAACAACGCGCAGCTCATCGGCATCGGTGGCCGTATGCACAGCCTCGAGGAGACCCTCGCGATCGTCGACGCCTTCCTGTCGACCGAGTGGTCGAACGAGGAGCGTCACCAGCGCCGCATCGACATCCTCGCCGAGTACGAGAAGACCGGCGAGGCCCCGGCGGTTCCCGGCGCGCCTGCCTGATCCGTGCCCGAAGGACACATCCTGCACCGGCTCGCCCGGCTGCACCACGAGTGGTATTCGGGTGCGCCGGTGCGGGTGTCCAGTCCGCAGGGGCGGTTCGCCGACGGTGCCGCCGCCGTGGACGGACGCGTCCTGACCCACGCGGACGCGTGGGGCAAGCATCTCTTCCACCACTACGAGGGTGGTCTCGCCGTCCACGTGCATCTCGGTATCTACGGTGAGTTCACCGACCGCGAGTTGCCGCTCGGCGAACCGGTCGGACAGGTGCGGATGCGGATGATCGGCGCGCGCCACGGCAGCGACCTGCGTGGTCCGGCGGCGTGCGAGGTGCTCACCCCCGGTGAGGTCGAGTCGATCGAGGCCCGGCTCGGTCCCGACCCGCTGCGTCCCGACGCCGATCCCGAGCGGGCGTGGCGCCGCATCGGCAGATCACGCACCGCGATCGGGGCGTTGCTCATGAACCAGGCCGTCATCGCCGGGGTCGGCAACGTCTACCGCGCCGAAGTGCTCTTCCGCCACGGCATCCATCCGGAACGTCCGGGAAACAAGCTGTCCCGCAGTGAGTTCGACGCGATCTGGGCCGACCTCGTCGAGCTGATGAACGTCGGTGTCGAGCACGGGCGCATGCACGTCGTGCGACCCGAACACGACCACGGCGCGCCGGCCTACGCCAAGAACAGACCCCGTACGTACGTCTATCGCCGTGCCGGCGAACCCTGCCGGATCTGCGGGACTCCCGTCCTGCACTCGGTCATGCAGGCGCGGAACCTGTTCTGGTGCCCGGTCTGTCAGCCGAGCTGACCCGACTCAGGGGATTCGGCTCAGTCGACCCGGCTCAGAAATCGAAGCCGCCGAAATCGAATCCGCCGCCGTCCCCGCGACCGAAGTCGCCGCCACCGAAATCGTCACCGCCTCCGAACTCGTCGCCCCCGCCGTATTCGTCACCACCGCCGAAGTCGTCGCCCCCGCCTGTCTCCGCGGACGGATCACCGACGCCGGATTCGAATGCCTGCGCGTCGTAGGGGACACCGGCCATCCCGGCGAACATCGTCGAGAAGAGCAGCATCGAGCCGACACCCCACGCGCCTGCCACCAGGGCGGGCTTCCACCACGGCTCCGAATACCAGCCCGCAGGGACGGGCCGGCCCGCGACGCGACCGCCCGGGTAGTAGTTCGGTGTCGCGGAGGACGGTGACGGCGACGCGGCGATGGTGCGTCCCTCGAAGTCGACCGTGCGTTTCTCGGTGACCTCGCCGGCGGACTTCTGTCCGTCGAGCGTCGGGATCTCCGGACCCGGGTCCATGCCCATCGCCAGGCGCGCGGCGCGGATGTAGTACAGACCTTCGAGCGCGGTCTGTTTCGCGAGACGCGCCTGCATCGGCGAGTTCGCCTGCTCGATCTGGGAGCCGGCGGCGGTGAAGCGCTCGGATGCGTCCGCCAGCGCTTGGCGTGAGGCGTCGTCGGTGCCGGTCAGGTTGTAGATCTGGCCGCCGAGACGCTCGATCGCCTGCCGTGCGTCGGCCTTGGCGTCGTCGAGGGTGACGGTGCGGTGACGGGTGGTGCTCTTCTGGGAGCGGGAGACGAAGTACACCACGGCACCGACGGCGGCGAGGATGAGCAGAAGTTCCACGGCCGATCCTTCCGGTGGGGAGGGTCCTGTTCTCCAGCGTACCGACGCGGGGAGTCACTCCCCGAGGACCGCGCGCATCCCTTCCTGCAGGCAGGAATCGAACGAATCGCGGTTGGGGAGGACCGTGGGGTCCACCGCCAGGCCCATGCAGCAGGTGTCGCGGTAGGACATCGCCGACGCGGTCATCATTGCGCCGTCGGCCGCGCCGAAGCCGTAGTACCGCTCGATCTTCGCGCCACCGACGTAGAGCGGTGCGTGGGAACCCGGGAGCGTGGACACCACCACGTCCCGCGGACCGACGGCGATGTCGGCCTGTGCTCCGGCGGAGGACGGGAACGAGATGTCGATGCGTCGCATGAGATCGACCGCGTCCATCGCGTGGATCTCCGTCTCGTCCTCGGGTGCCATGGCCACCGCTCCGCCGTCCGGCCCGGGCACGACGACGCGCAGGCCGTCGATCGAGCGGCCGTGTCGACGGCGGTACTCGCTGCACGCGAGGAGCATCGCGGCGGAGAACCCGCTCGACACGCGACAGCCCGCGCGTTCGCAGGCGTGACGCAGGGCGGCGAGATCCGCGTCGAGCACGTGCAGTCGCGGCGCGCGGGGTGCGGGCTCCTCGCGGTCGCCGGTGCGTCCGAGCAGGGCATTGATCAATCCGGTGCCCAGCGACGTGAACACGTGCGCGGCGGTGCGGAACGACTCGGCGCTCTGCTCGGACACCGATTTCGCCCACGACAACATGGAGTCGGACTGCCCGGGAGCCGGCACGGAGCCGAGATGGCGCAGGCGGATCACCAGTGCCGACTGGCCGCCGTCGAGGCCGTCGAGCAGGGTCAGTTCCCAGCGCGGGTGCCCGAGTCCCGAGGGCTCGGGTGCGGTGCGGGCGTAGGCGAGCACCTCCTCGAAACTCGCCGGGGCGGGCAGCTCGACCCGCTCGAGATGCCAGGGCGGATCCGAGTCCGGATGCCCGGTACGGCGCGGCGGGTCGAGGCCGAACGGAAGTTCCACCACGCGGTGCCGGAAGCTCGGCGACTCGTGGTTGCCCGGCGCGAGCACCGCCGCGACCCGATCCCAGTCGGGGGTGGCGTCGAGAAGGACGGCGGCGACGACCGAGGAGCCGGGGGAGCAGTCCCGGGCGAGGTCGTCGGAGGTGTCCTTCACAACAGGGACGGTCTCATATCGTGAACGACACACACCCGCGCATGACTCTCGCTTTGCACTATCGAGTCGAAAAGGTGACATGTCGTTGCTGGATTCGGGATGTCCCCACATGCCGGTCCTCACCGCCGCGCTCGTCCTCTCCAACGTCCGACGGCCACTGCGCCCAGACCCGCCGCGGCGATCCACGGTGCTCCCGAGACGAACGGATCGAGCCACTGGTGATTGACGTCGGCCCGCGAACTCCGACGTCGCGATGCCCCACCGTGCGCGGTGATCTCCGCCCGGAGTCCGCTCTCGGTCACCGGATTGTCGGGGCGGCCCTGCAGCAGCGCCCGGACCCGGCTCTCGGCGACGTCGATGCGGTCGGCGCCGATCAGAAGTAACCAGTGCGCGGCGCGGGCCTCGCTGTACCGGCGGTAGGCGTGCCTGCGCACGACACCCGACAGTCCCTTCAACGGCGCGGTGGTGCCGAAGACCGGCGTGACGAAGGCGTGCTCGATCGAGCGTTCGCGGGTCTCGTGTCCCGGCTGGCGTTCGGGGAAGTCCCAGTGCGCGCCCGTCGCCTCGGGCGCGAAGCGTTCCTTCGGCACCGACGGGCGGTCGCGCGGATCCAGGTCGACGCCCCAGCCGGGGATACGGGCACGCAGCTGGTCGGGGGTCTCGGGCGGTTCGGGCTTGTCTGCGGTGTAGGCCATGATGGTCCTCCTCAGCTCCCGTCGGCGACGATGATCGGTTTGATGCACCCGTCGAGCTTCGACGAGAACATGTGGTAGGCCTCCGCAATGTGTTCGAGCGGAACGCGGTGCGTGACGATGTCGTTCGGTTTCAGGTAGCCGTTGCGGACGTGCTCGAACAGCCGCGGCCACTGGCGCTTGACGGAGCACTGGTTCATTCGCAGCGTCAGGCCCTTGTTGAGCGCGTCGCCGAACTTCACGGCACTGAAGATCGGGCCGTAGGCGCCCATCACCGAGATGGTGCCGCCCTTACGGACACCGTCGATGGCCCAGTTCAGCGCGACCGGCGAGCCACCCTGCATCTTCAGCTTCGCGGCGGTGACGTGCTGCAGGAAGTTCCCGTCGGCCTCCGCGCCGACGGCGTCGATGGCGACGTCCGCCCCGAGATGGCCGGTGATCTTCTTCAGATGGACGACGATGTCGTCGTACTCCGCGAAGTTGTAGGTCTCGGCGTGTGCGAAGGTGCGGGCCTTCTCCAGCCGGTACTCGAGATGGTCGATCACGATGACCCGGCCGGCCCCATGAACCAGGCGGACTTCGCCGCGTACAGGCCCACCGGGCCGGCGCCGAAGACCACGACCGTGTCGCCCTCGACGATGTCGCCCAGTTGGGCACCGAAGTAGCCGGTCGCCAGGGCGTCGGTGAGCATCAGAGCGTCCTCGCCGTCCATCCAGTCGGGCACGACGGTGGGACCGACGTCGGCGAACGGCACCCGCACGAACTCGGCCTGGCCACCGTCGTAGCCGCCGCAGGTGTGCGAGGAGCCGTAGATGCCACCGACCGCGGTGGCGTTGGGGTTGACGTTGTGGCAGTTCGAATACAGGCCGCGCGCGCAGAAGAAGCACGACCCGCAGAAGACGTTGAACGGGACCATGACGCGGTCGCCGGGTTCCAGGCTCTGCACCGACGGACCGACCTCGTGGACCACCCCGACGAACTCGTGGCCGAAGGTCGTACCGACGCGGGTGTCGGGCATCATCCCGTGGTAGAGGTGCAGGTCGGAACCGCAGATCGCCGCCAACTCGACGCGCACGATGGCGTCGTTGGGATGCTCGATCCGGGGAATGTCCTTCTCTTCGACGCGGACCCGATACGGGCCGCGATAGACCATCGCGCGCACACGTGCTCCCTCGTCGTGGCTCGTGTGGTCGCGAATACCCGAGGGAAGGACCTCCGAACGGCAGGTCGCGGGATCAGAGCGCCGGAACGTCCGGGGCGGGGTGGGCGCCGCCGGACAGGGGAGGAGTCTGCGGTCCGTCGACGAACGCGCGGTGCAGTGCGTCGACGACGTCGGCGACGGCGTGACGGCGGGCGAACGCGCGTCGCTGCAGCATCGCCCCGGTGCCGCGGGCGAGGATCGTCTCCCACATCGCCGCCGCGCACCGGTGGTCGCCGGTCGCCTCGAGTTGTGGGCGGATGTATCGGAGGAAAGCGCGGAACGACTGTTGCGCGGTGGCGGGCCGTCCGGTGAACACGTCGACGGCACGTCCGGTCGGCCCCTCGCGAGCAGCGCACAGGTACGCGGCGTGGACGACCTCGTCGGCGACCGGAGGAGCAGTGATGCCCGCCCGGACCTCTCGTTCGGCGGTGGCGACGAGCGCGCGGACGAGCATCGCCAGGAGAACAGTCTCGTCGACCGTCGCCGGCACGTCGCTCACCCGGATCTCGACGGTAGGCAGATGCGCCGAGGGACGCACGTCCCAATAGACCATGCCCGGATCGAGGATGTTGCCGCTCTCGATCATCATGGCGACGATCGCGTCGTAGTGCTCCGCCGACGTGAACCGCGGGGGAGGACCCGCGCACGGCCAGCGGGAGGCCATGATCGCCCGCCAACTGGCGTACCCGGTGTCGCGGCCCCGATGGATGGGCGAGTTGGCCGTCGCGGCCAGCAGGGTGGGCAACCACACCCGGACGTGATTGCACACCAGGACGGCGGTTTCGCGGTCCGCAACACCGACGTGGACGTGGCAGCCGCAGACCTCCTGCTCCTCGACGAGACGTCCGTACCGCTCGGCCATCGTCCGGTAGCGCGGCACATCCGTCACGGACGCGAGCTGTTGGAGCGTGGGCGACACACCCGACGCGAGCAGACCCACGTGCGCCTCCCGCGCGGCCGCGGCTGCGATGGTCCGGCCCTCGACGACACGCGCACGCAACTCGGCCGAGCTGCGGCAGACCGGTGTGTTCACCTCGACCTGGATGCGTTTGAGCTCGTAGTCCATGTCGAGTCCGAGCCGGGCGGCTGTGGCCACGACGAGGTCGTTGCTCGTGGTGAGCCGTTCGGAGGTCGGGTCGACGAGGAAGAACTCCTCCTCGACGCCGACGGTCGGAGCGGAGGTCGGGGGCATGTCCGGAGTCGGTCTGTGGCGCCGAGGCATCGTTGCCTCCCTGCATAGCGAGGCGCCGTCGGTACAGCCGGCGCCGTCGGTGACGCCGGCGCCTTCTCGACCGACCGCTGACCTACGGGGGTGAGACGACGATACTCGGATTTCACACCGGAGAACGGCATTCGATGGGGGAGAGGGACCGACCGGAGTCGTTCCCGACTCCGGCCGGCCGGAGGTGGGGCGAGGCCGGTCCCTCGACACCCCCCTGCGGTGTCATCCGACGACGCCCCACCCGTTCGCGGTCGCGTCCACGGGAGGGACGCGACGAGGAATCACGACGCGGTGGTTCGTGCGGTCGTCGGAATGCGGATGGGCGGGCCGGACGAGACGGGGCCGGACGAGAAGGGCGAGGACCGAGGCCGACGCGAGTCGAACCGAAGTGGACTGCAGCCGAGGTCGCATTCGGACGACCTGTGGTGGGGCTGCTTCTCAACCTCGACGGCATGATGACACCCCTCGGGACCATGTGTCCAGGAATGTGCATGTCACCTGCCGGAAACCGGACGTCGGCGACGGTCCGGAACGACGAAGCCCGCCGGTGCTGTGTGCACCCGGCGGGCTTCCTCCGTGGAGGGGATGACGGGAATCGAACCCGCGTAGCCAGTTTGGAAGACTGGGGCTCTACCATTGAGCTACATCCCCGTTGCGGCTGCGGCGCCGGTGTCGACCGGTGCTGCGGCTTGCGAGATGTGACTGTACCGGACCTCGCTTTGGATTTCATAATCGGGGGGCCGTAGGATTCTGCGATGGGTCCCGCGGGTCGGATGCGGTGCCTTCACGACCGGGATGTGGCGCAGCTTGGTAGCGCATCCGCTTTGGGAGCGGAGGGTCGCAGGTTCGAATCCTGTCATCCCGACCAGATCGAACAGCGTCAGCGCGCTCAGTAGTGACACGAACGACCGACAAGAGAGCACGACAGAAGGAGCATGTCCGTGAAGAGCACCGTCGAGCAGCTGAGCCCGACGCGAGTCCGTATCAATGTTGAGGTGCCCTTCGAGGAGCTCCAGCCTGATTTCGACCGCGCTTTCAAGGCCCTCGCCGGCCAGGTCCGCATCCCGGGCTTCCGCCCCGGTAAGGCTCCTCGCAAGATCCTCGAGGCCCGCGTCGGCCGCGGCGCCGTTCTGGACCAGGTCATCAACGAGGCCATCCAGAGCCGCTACAGCGAAGCCGTGACCGCGAACGACGTCAAGGTCATCAGCCAGCCCGAGATCGACGTCACCAAGCTCGAGGACAACGTCGAGCTGGCGTTCACCGCCGAGGTCGACGTCCGTCCCGAGATCACCCTCCCCGATTTCTCCGAGATCGCCGTCACCGTCGATCCCGTCGAGATCACCGACGAGGACATCGCCGAGCAGCTGCTGTCGCTGCGTCAGCGCTTCGGCACCCTCACGGGCGTCGAGCGTCCGGTGCAGGACGGCGACTTCGTCTCCATCGACCTCTCCGCGACGGTCGACGGCAACGAGGTTCCCGAGGCCGCCACCGAGGGCCTGTCGCACGAGGTCGGCTCCGGCCAGCTCATCGACGGCCTGGACGAGGCGATCATCGGCCTGTCCGCCGGCGAGTCCAAGGAGTTCACCTCCACGCTGCTCGCCGGTGAGTACGCCGGTAAGGAAGCCGTCGTCACCGTCAAGGTCAACACCGTCAAGCAGCGCGAGCTGCCCGAGGCCGACGACGAGTTCGCGCAGCTCGCGAGCGAGTTCGACACCATCGGCGAGCTCGAGGCCGACCTCCGCGAGCGCGTCCAGCGCGTCAAGCAGGTCGAGCAGGCCGGCCAGATCCGCGACAAGGTCCTCGAAGTTCTCCTCGAGACCGTCGAGATCCCGGTCCCCGAGGCCGCCGTCCAGGCCGAGGTCGACAGCGCGCTGCACGACGCGATCCACGAGCTCGATCACGACGAGACCAAGCTGAACGAGCTGCTCGAGGCCCAGGGTACGAGCCGCGAGGAGTTCGACAAGGAAGCACGCGAGTCCGCCGAGCGTTCGGTGAAGACCCAGCTGCTCCTCGACGCGATCGCCGAGGCGGAGAACACCACGGTCGAGCAGCAGGAGCTGACCGAGCGCATCTTCTTCCAGGCGCAGCGCTACGGCATCCCGCCGGAGCAGTTCATCCAGCAGATCAGCCAGGCCAACCAGCTCGGCGCCGTCTTCGCCGACGTCCGCCGCGGCAAGGCGCTCGGCACCGTCGTCGATCGCGCCACCGTGACCGACACCACGGGTGCGACCGTCGACACCAGCGAGCTGTTCGGCACCAAGAACGACGACGACGCCGAGGGCGAGAACGCCGAGGCGGAGACCACCGAGGACTCGGCTTCCGAGTAGTCGGACGACCCATGGAGATTCGAAACCCCAGGGGCACGAATTTCCGCTTTCAGCGAAGAGGGGCGGCACCGGGCATCCGGTGCCGCCCCGTTTCGTTAGTGTCAGTGTCAGCAACCCACGATCGACGAGAAGGCAGGTACCCGTGACTCCTCAGAATCCGGCGACATCCATCGGTCCCGCGATGACCTCGGCCACCGCTGGGCTGAACCTCAGCGACTCGGTGTACGAACGCCTGCTCCGCGAGCGCATCATCTTCCTGGGCACCCAGGTCGACGACGACATCGCGAACAAGCTGTGCGCGCAGATCCTTCTGCTGTCGGCCGAGGACCCCACCCGCGACATCTCCCTGTACATCAACTCGCCGGGCGGTTCGGTCACCGCCGGTATGGCGATCTACGACACGATGAAGTTCGTCGAGTGCGATGTCGCGACCTTCGCGATGGGCCTTGCCGCCTCGATGGGTCAGTTCCTGCTCTCCGCCGGCACCAAGGGCAAGCGTTACGCACTCCCGCACGCGCGGATCATGATGCACCAGCCGTCCGCAGGCATCGGTGGTACGGCGAGCGACATCGCGATCATGGCGGAGCAGTTCGCACACACCAAGCGCGAGATGGCCGAGCTCATCGCGGAGCACACGGGCCAGTCGGTGGAGCAGATCACCAAGGACTCCGACCGCG
Organism: Rhodococcus sp. S3; assembly: GCF_058211795.1. Classification (NCBI taxonomy): domain Bacteria; kingdom Bacillati; phylum Actinomycetota; class Actinomycetes; order Mycobacteriales; family Nocardiaceae; genus Rhodococcus; species Rhodococcus sp. S3. The sequence continues at coordinate 1,916,811 of NZ_CM177074.1, forward strand.
ACCGCTGGTTCACGGCGCAGCAGGCGCTCGAATACGGCTTCGTCGACCACGTCGTCTCCCGGGCGCAGCAGGCCGGCGGCACCGCCAACTAGGTCCCGGCCCGATCTGCCCTCACACCACCGAATTCTTGGAGAAGCGATGACCAACATGTTCGATCCGCGTCAGCTCGGCGGCGCCGCTCCTGCCTCGCCCGCGAGCCGCTACATCCTCCCGTCGTTCATCGAGCACTCGAGCTACGGCGTCAAGGAATCCAACCCGTACAACAAGCTGTTCGAAGAGCGCATCATCTTCCTCGGCGTCCAGGTCGACGACGCGTCCGCCAACGACGTGATGGCCCAGCTGCTGGTGCTCGAGTCGCTCGATCCCGACCGCGACATCACCATGTACATCAACTCGCCGGGTGGTTCGTTCACCTCGCTCATGGCGATCTACGACACCATGCAGTACGTCCGCGCCGACATCACCACGGTGTGCCTCGGCCAGGCGGCGTCCGCCGCGGCCGTCCTGCTCGCCGCCGGCACCCCGGGCAAGCGTCTGGCGCTGCCCAACGCTCGCGTGCTCATCCACCAGCCCGCGACGGGTGGCATCCAGGGGCAGGTCTCCGACCTCGAGATCCAGGCCGCCGAGATCGAGCGCATGCGTACCCTCATGGAGAACACGCTCTCGAAGCACACCGGTAAGGATCCCGAGCAGATCCGCAAGGACACCGATCGGGACAAGATCCTCACGGCGGAGCAGGCAGTCGAATACGGTCTGATCGACCGGGTCCTCGAGTACCGCAAGCTCTCGGCCCAGAAGTAGAACGTCGCAGGTGGTTCCGGAAGGCACGGTGCCTTCCGGAACCACCGACGCCGGGACTGTGATCGCCGACACATGTTGTGGTGTACAAATATGACCGGAAACGCGCAGAACCGGTCGACCTGCGCGCCGACATCCGGGTACGGTCGATCAAAGGGCCCGCTCCCCGGGACCGCCCCGTGTGGTGGTTGCGGGACCGGTTGCACGCACACGAGGAAGTAGGGACCTGACTGATGGCACGTATCGGTGACGGCGGAGATCTGCTCAAGTGCTCCTTCTGCGGAAAGAGCCAGAAGCAGGTCAAGAAGCTCATTGCGGGCCCCGGTGTCTACATCTGCGACGAGTGCATCGATCTCTGCAACGAGATCATCGAGGAGGAGCTGGCCGAGACCAGCGAGGTCAAGCTCGACGAGCTGCCCAAGCCGGCCGAGATCCGCGACTTCCTCGACAACTACGTGATCGGCCAGGACGACGCCAAGCGCACGCTGGCCGTGGCGGTCTACAACCACTACAAGCGCATCCAGGCCGGCGACAAGGGCCGCGACTCCCGCGGTGAGACGGTCGAACTCGCGAAGTCCAACATCCTGCTTCTCGGCCCCACCGGTTGTGGCAAGACCTACCTCGCGCAGACGCTCGCGAAGATGCTCAACGTGCCCTTCGCCATCGCCGACGCCACCGCACTGACGGAGGCCGGCTACGTCGGTGAGGACGTCGAGAACATCCTCCTCAAGCTCATCCAGGCCGCCGACTACGACGTCAAGCGCGCCGAGACCGGCATCATCTACATCGACGAGGTCGACAAGATCGCCCGCAAGAGCGAGAACCCGTCGATCACTCGCGACGTGTCGGGCGAGGGCGTGCAGCAGGCGCTGCTGAAGATCCTCGAAGGCACCCAGGCATCCGTCCCGCCGCAGGGTGGTCGCAAGCATCCGCACCAGGAGTTCATCCAGATCGACACCACGAACGTGCTGTTCATCGTGGCGGGTGCATTCGCGGGTCTCGAGAAGATCGTCTCCGACCGCGTCGGCAAGCGCGGCATCGGCTTCGGCGCCGAGGTGCGGTCGAAGGCAGAGATCGACACCACCGACCACTTCGCCGACGTCATGCCCGAGGACCTCATCAAGTTCGGTCTGATCCCCGAGTTCATCGGCCGCCTGCCGATCCTCGCGTCGGTGACCAATCTCGACAAGGAATCGCTCGTCCAGATCCTGTCGGAGCCGAAGAACGCTCTGGTCAAGCAGTACGTGCGCCTCTTCGAGATGGACGGCGTCGAACTCGAGTTCTCCCAGGACGGACTCGAAGCAGTCGCTGACCAGGCGATCCTCCGTGGCACCGGCGCCCGCGGTCTCCGCGCCATCATGGAGGAGGTGCTCCTGCCCGTGATGTACGACATCCCCAGCCGCGACGACGTCGCCAAGGTCGTGGTCACCGCCGAGACCGTGAACGACAACGTGCTCCCGACGATCGTTCCGCGCAAGGCCGATCGGGAGCGCCGCGACAAGAGCGCCTGAACACGCGACACCCACGATTCCACGAACGCCCCGGCACGGACAGTGTCGGGGCGTTCGTCGTTCTCCCACACAGTAGGTGTGATCTTCGCTGTTCCCACTGACCGGGAGTGGCGGACATCACTCGGCTCGGGAGGTGGCACCTTGACCGCACCTCGAGTCACTGTGTCGGAAGGAATCCCGTTGTCGCTCAACCTCGCGGACCTGTTCGAAGCGATCGTCGACGCCGTCCCCGATCGCACGGCGATCGTGTGCGGGGACGAACGGCTCACCTATCGAGAACTCGACGCCGGTGCGAACCGGCTCGCCCACCACCTCGCCGGTGCAGGGGTGGGCACGGGCGATCACGTCGGCCTGTACATGCGCAACAGCACGGAGTTCGTCGAGTCGCTCCTGGCCTGCCTCAAGATCCGCGCCGTACCGATCAACATCAACTTCCGGTACGTCGACGCCGAGCTGGCCTATCTGTTCGACAACGCGGAACTCGTCGCCGTGATCGCCGACGGCGAGTTCGCCGGCACCACCACTGCGGTGCTGCCGCGAACACCCACGGTGCGGCACGTCGTCACCGTCGGATCGGTCGCCGACGTGGAATGGGGCGAGGTCACCGCCGTCGACTTCGGCAAGGCGACGGCCGGAGAGTCCGCCGAGCGCGACTTCCCGGCGCGTAGCGGCGACGATCTGTTCATCATCTACACCGGGGGGACGACGGGGCTGCCGAAGGGCGTGATGTGGCGGCACGAGGACTTCTTCCACGCGGCGCTGTCGGGCGGGAATCCGTTCGGCGAGCCTCACGCCGATGCCGCCGCAGTGGCGGCCGCGGCCGCACAGATGCCGGAGATGACCTGGATGCTCACCGCGCCCCTCATCCACGGTGCTGCCGTGTACAGCATGTTCAGTGGCTTCTGTCTCGGGACGGCGCAGGTGCTGATGCGGGGCTTCGACCCCGTGGAGGTGCTCGGTCTCATTCAACGCGAGCGGGTGATGACGATGACCATCGTCGGCGACGCCATGCCCCGCCCCCTCGCCGGCGCGATCTCCGAGCACGGATCCGAGTACGACCTCACCTCGCTGTTCGTGGTGGGCTCCGGTGGTGCGCTGTTCTCTCGCAGCGTTCGCGAACAGTTGTCCTCGTTGCTCCCGAACGTCATGGTGCGCGACAATTTCGGTTCGTCGGAGTCCGGTACGGACGGCGAACTCGCCATCGGGGGCGACGGGACGATGCGTATCGCCCCGAAACCCACCGTGCGTGTCGTCGACGAACGGATGCGCCCGCTCGAGTCGGGTTCCGGCGAGATCGGCTACATCGCCCGCGCGGGGCACGTGCCGCTCGGCTACTGGGGCGATCCCGCGAAGACCGCAGCCACTTTCTCGGTCGTCGACGGCGTGCGCATGTCGGTTCTCGGTGACATGGCCCGGGTCGAGGAGGACGGCACGATCGTCCTGCTGGGCCGCGGATCGATGTGTATCAACACGGGAGGGGAGAAGGTGTTCCCCGAAGAGGTGGAGATGGCCGTGAAGAGTCATCCCGACGTCATGGATGTGCTCGTCGCCGGTGTCGACGACGAGCGTTACGGCCAGAGGGTCGGGGCCGTGATCCAGCCGCGCGAAGGGCACGATGTGCCGTCGCTCGACGAGCTGGCCGAGCACGTCGCCGGACTCATCGCTCGTTACAAGGTTCCGCGGGTGGTCGTCGGCGTGGATCACATCGTGCGTTCTCCTGCCGGCAAGGCCGACTACCGTTGGGCGAAGACGACACTCGAGTCGTCCCGTTAGCGGCACCCCTCGTCCGGATGACGGTCGGGGCCAATCGACTCGGTGGCGAAACGCGCTGCGCGGACGAACATCTCGGTCACGTCGTCGTTCGGGTCGGATCTCCGGCGTCGAACGGTCGAGAGGTGCATCGCACCGATCGTTGCGGCGAGAAACTGCGGCGGGTGGTCGGTGCGTACCTCGTCGCGGGGCACACCGGCCTGCAGGATGCGGAGCAGTTCGCCGTCCGGCCGCTGCGTGCGCGCATCGCTGAGTTCCGTTGTCGCCATATCCTTCTCGAGCTCTCCGGCAGGAGAGATGATCGAGACATCGCTCACCGGAACGGATGTCCGAAATCCGGGGACGATCGGGCTCGTTTCGTAGAGAGAACTGGAGGCATGGATGGCTACGGACGGTGTGGTACCGGAAGGCGCGGAACAGGAGATCAAGACCACCGAGACCGATCTCGATGCGCTGCGCGAGCAGTTGCAGGACTGGCTCGGCGAGCGTGTAGGGGCGACGGAAGCCCCGCGGGTGTACAACGTGACCCGCCCGACCCACTCCGGCATGTCCAGCATCTCCGTCCTGTTCGATCTCGACTGGGGCCGTAACGGGCAGCAGCAGACGGAACACCTGGTCGTCCGGCTCGCGCCCGAGGAGACGGCGTTCCCGGTGTTTCCCGGCTACGACCTGCAGCGTCAGTTCGACGTCATGGCCGCGGTGCGCGATCACGGCGCGGTGCCGGTGCCCGCGGTGCGGTGGGTGGAGTCCTCCTCGGGTCCGCTCGGCCGTCCCTTTCTCGTCATGGAACGTGCCGAAGGCGATGTGCCGGTGGACAATCCGCCGTACGTCTTCGGCGGCTGGCTCTACGAGACGAACGACGACGAGCGCGCGGCACTGGAGAAGGCCAGCGTGCGAGTGCTGGCGGCGATCCACGCCGTCGACGATCCGGCCTCGCGGATTCCGTCGCTCGCCGGGACGAACGGACTGTCGGGACTGCGACGGCACTTCGAGAACGAACGCGCCTACTACGAATGGACGCGTCGCGAAGACGGTCTGCGCATCCCGGTGCTGGAGAGGGCATTCGACTGGCTCGACGCCCACTGGCCTGCCGAACCGTCGTCCGACGTGCTGTGCTGGGGCGACGCCCGGATCGGGAACATCATGTACGACGGCACGACTCCCGTAGCGGTGCTGGACTGGGAGTCGGCTGCGCTCGCGCCCCGGGAGCTGGACCTCGGCTGGTTCATCTGTTTCCACCGCATCTTCCAGGACATCGCCGAACAGTTCTCGTTCCCCGGCCTCCCGAATTTCCTCCGACGTTCCGACGTGGTGGCGGAATACGAGAAGGCCGCCGGAGTCGAGGTGCGCGACCTCGACTTCTACCTCGTGTACGCCGCGCTGCGCCACGGCATCGTGATGTCGCAGATCGAGCGCCGGCGTATCCACTTCGGTGAGGTGGAACCACACGACGACCCGGACGCGTACGTCCTCCACCGCGACATGCTCGCGCGCATGCTCGACGAATCCTACGAGTGGGAGAAGTGACCCGATGAAACCAGCTCCGCTCGACGAATTTCCGGTGCACCAGTCACCGCTGTCGATGGGACGGGTGGCGTCCACCGACCGGAACTTCTACGACCGCAACTATTTCAACGCCCATGACCGTACGGGCTCGATCTACCTCATCACCGGTTTCGGCGTCTACCCGAATCTGGGTGTGGTCGACGCCTTCGTCACGGTTCGGCACGGGGATTCCCAGGTAGCGGTCCGGTTCTCCGGCGCTCTCGGGGAGCGGTCCATGGAGAGCGCGGTCGGTGGGTACCGGCTCGAGGTGATCGAACCCTTGCAGAGGATTCGCGTCGTCTGCGAACACGACGAGCTGTCCTGTGACCTCACCTGGGACGGGTCGTTCCCCGCGGTACTCGAAGAGGCGCACATCCTGATGTCGGGTCCGCGCCCCATCCTGGACGCCTCCCGATTCGCTCAGGTCGGGAGCTGGTCGGGCAGCATCTGCGTGCAGGGCAAGGACTTCACGGTCGACCCGGACACCTGGATGGGTACGCGCGATCGCTCGTGGGGCATCCGCCCGGTGGGGGAGCCGGATCCGCAGGGACGCTGGACATACGAGAACCGCGGTGGGCACTACTGGACGTACGCCCCTCTGCGATTCGACGACTTCGCACTCATGGTGATCGTCCAGGAATCGTCCGACGGCCATCGCACGCTCAATCACGCCACACGCGTCTTCCCCGACGGTCGCGTCGAGCAGCTCGGGTGGCCGCGCCTCGAGGTGAACTACCGCAGCGGCACGCGGCACCCCGAATCCGCGCGCATCCACCTCACCACGCCGGAGGGGAAGCCCCTGGTCGTCGAGGTGGAGAACCTCGGGTTCATCTCTCTGAGCCACGGTGCCGGATACGGCGGCGACCCCGAATGGACGCACGGTGAGTGGCGCGGAGAGAACTGGTCGTCCGCGTCGGTGGTGGATACCACCACTGCGGAGTTCCACGGCCGGTTGCCGTATTCGACGATCGATCACATCGCACGAGCGACGATCGACGGGCAGGTCGGTTGGGGGATGTTCGAGCACGCGGTCATGGGACGGCACGACCCGTCCGGTTTCGTCGGCTGGACGGACATGGCGCCGTAGCGACTGTCGGCCACGAGCACCTCCGACCGAGCAGGCTGCGGTCGGAGGTGCTGTCGTCCTCAGGCGGATGTCCGGTCAACGCAGCTTGATGGTCCCACCGTCGACCATGAGCGTCTGACCGGTCATGTAGGACGCGTCGTCGCTGGCCAGGAAGACTGCGACCCGGCCGACGTCGGCCTGCGGGTCGCCGAAACGGTGCATCGGCGTCTTCGCCAGGAGTGCCTGCTCGACGCCGGGGTGGGCCGCGATGTACGCCTCGATGCCCTCGGTCAACGCCAGAGGAGAGACGACGTTGACGTTGATGCCGTCCGCGGCCCACTCGTTTGCCGCGACCCGGCTGATCGCCCGGATCGCTTCCTTGGCGGCCGCGTACGAACTCTGCGTCACGCTTCCTTCGATGCCGGCTCCTGATGCGAAGTTGATCACCGAGCCCTTGTTCGCGGCGAGCTGGGCGTGTGCTGCTTTCATCAACCGGAATGTCGGGTAGAAGCCCGTGCCGAACGACAGGTCGAGCATGTCCTGCGTGGTTTCCAGCAGGGGCGCCTGCCTCGAGACGTGCGCATTGTTGACGAGTACGTCGACCTTGCCGAACTGTTCGACGGCGGTGGCGACGATCGTCTCGGCGGCCGACTCCTCGGAGATGTCCGCGTACGAGAACTTCCCGGCTCCGCCGAGTTCGGCTTCGAGTGCCTCGCCCGCGGACCGGTCGATGTCGACGAACAGGACCCGTGCGCCCTCTTCCGCGAACGCCCGGACGATGCCGCGCCCGATTCCTCCGGCGCCGCCGGTGACGATCGCAACCTTGCCTGCAAGCCTCATGCCGTGTTCCCTTCGTCGTGCGGTGCCGGGTGGTCAGTCGACGGCCAGTGCGACCTTCTCGAGTTCCGCGATGCTGTATGCAGCGTAGGTCTCGTACGGGCCACGACCGGCGAAATACGAGGAAAGCTGCTCGTCGAGTTCCTCGACCGTGAAAGCCGAACCGGCCGCGTCGAAACGGTTCTCGACCTTCGGTGAGGCCATGAGCGCGACCATCTTGCCGTAGACGACGAACACCTGCCCGGTGATCTCCGCGGAGGCCGGGGAGGCGAGATAACTCACCAGAGTGCCGACACGCTCGGGGGCCAGCGGATCGAGTCCGGTCGTGCCGTCGGCTTCACCGAATGCCTCGGCGGTCATCGCGGTGCGTGCGCGGGGGCAGATCGCGTTCGCGGTGACTCCGTAGCGGGCCAGCCCTTGAGCCGTGGACAGGGTGAGCGCCGTGATTCCGGCCTTCGCGGCGGAATAGTTCGGCTGCCCGGCCGAACCGAACAGGAAGGCCTCCGACGAGGTGTTGACGATACGACCGTAGACCGGTCCGCCGGCTGCCTTGCTCGCCTGGCGCCAGTGCACCGCGGCGGCGTGCGATGTGGCGGCGTGACCCTTGAGGTGGACCCGGATCACGTCGTCCCAGTCGGACTCGGTCAGGTTGAAGATCATCTTGTCGCGGATGATGCCCGCATTGTTGACGAGGATGTCGAAGGATCCGAAGGCCTTGACGGACTCCTCGACGAGACGGCTTCCGAGAGACCAGTCGGACACATCGCCGGTCACCGCGATGGCCCGGCCGCCGGTGGCGACGATCTCCTCTGCGACCTCGTGTGCCGCGTCGCCCATGTCGTTGACGACGACGGCGGCACCCGCTGCGGCGAGGGCGAGGGCCTCGGCCCGCCCCAGGCCCGCTCCGGCACCGGTCACGACCGCGGCACGCCCGGTCAGGCTCACAGATTCACCCATGCTTCGTCTCCTGTTCGGTCGCCGTGGTCCGTCATCATTCCGCGGCTGAATTAGTATTCATTCTAGTTTGCGGGTGTGTGCGATTCGACTGTCGACACGGTCCCGCTGGATGGGATCGGGTGGACCCCGACCTGTTCCACCTGGAACGTTCGTCGCCGACGACGGGTGGGTGCCGACCGATCACGAAGGGGAGGAGTCGAGCATGCCGAGACTTGCGGAAGTGCGGGATGCGGCCGAGCCGAACTCGGCCGAGCAGCACGCGCGGTACGGCAGGATCATCGATGCCGCAGCGCAACTGGGTGCCGAGAAGGAGCTCGAGCGGGTTCGGATGCAGGAGGTCGCCGAACTTGCCGGGGTCGCCATCGGCACCCTCTATCGGTACTTCCCGTCCAAGACGCATCTGTTCGTCGCGGTCATGGTGGACCAGATCGACCGCATGGGTATTCATCTCTCCAGACGTTCGCGTCCGTCCGCTGCGCCCGCGGACGCGGTCTACGACGCGTTGCTGCAGGCCACTCGGGCGCTGGTGCGAGCACCGCTGCTGGCCAACGCGATGATCCAGTCCGCCGCCTCGTCGAACGCCGCCACCATTCCCGATGTGGCGAAGATCGATCGGCACTTCGACGGACGGCTCCTGGCCGCCGCGGGTATCGACGAGCCGACCGTTCGTGACGTGACCGTCGTGCGATTGATGGTGGCGCTGTGGTTCGGGCTCGTCCGATCGGCGCTCAACGGCCGGATGTCGATCCCCGAGGTCGAATCCGACCTGCGTGTCGCGTGCGACCTTCTGCTCGTGGATCTGTCCGCCGGCGTGCGCTGACGGGCAGGCCCGGGAATCGAATCCGCAAGGGCTGTCCCGCTCGGTGGGACGGCTCGGAAATCTGCGGTCTGCGTCACTAGAATAAATTTCAATATCCTCGAAGAGCTGGGAGTGGGCATGAGCAACGTCGTCATCGTGGAGGCCGCGCGGACACCGATCGGTCGTCGCCGCGGACAGCTGGCCGGGGTGCATCCCGCGGTGTTGCTCGGTGCCGCCCAGAAGGCCGTTCTCGACCGCACCGGACTGCCCGCCGATCAGGTCGGCCAGATCGTCGGAGGCGCGGTCACGCAGGCGGGGGAGCAGTCCAACAACGTGACCCGCCAGGCGTGGCTCCACGCGGGACTTCCGTACACGACCGCTGCGACGACCATCGACTGCGCGTGCAGTTCGTCGCAGCAGGCCGTCCATATGGTCGCCGGACTGATCGCGTCCGGTCAGATCGATGCCGGAATCGGGTGCGGCGTCGAGGTCATGAGCCGGGTATTCCTCGGTCAGGCCAACGCACCGGGCACCGGAAACCCTTATCCGGACGACTGGTCCATCGACATGGGTGACCAGTTCACCTCCGCCGAGCGGATCGCCGCGAAGCGCGGGATCAAGCGCGACGACGTCGACGCCCTCGGGCTCGAGTCGCAGCGGCGCGCCGCGGCCGCCTGGGCGGAAGGCCGCTTCGACCGCGAGATCGTCCCGGTGCAGGCGCCCGTCGTGACGAAGGAAGGCGAGCCCACCGGTGAGATCGCGACCGTGACCCGCGACGGTGGGCTCCGCGAGACCACCGCAGAAGGGCTTGCCGGTCTCCGTCCGGTGATCGAGAACGGAATCCACACCGCGGGCAACTCCTCCCAGGTCAGCGACGGTGCCGCCGCGGTGCTGCTGATGAGCGAGGACAAGGCACGCGAAGCCGGTCTGCGGCCGCGTGCGCGCATCCTCGCGTCGACCCTGATCGGTTCCGACCCGTACTACCACCTCGACGGCCCCGTCGACGCGACCCGCGCGGTGCTCGATCGAACCGGAATGTCGTTGTCGGACATCGACATCGTCGAGATCAACGAAGCTTTCGCCTCCGTCGTGCTGTCCTGGGCCCAGGTCCACGGAGCCGACATGAGCAAGGTCAACGTCAACGGCGGTGCCATCGCGCTCGGACATCCCGTCGGTTCCACGGGATCCCGGCTGATCACCACTGCCCTGCACGAACTCGAGCGTTCGAACCGTTCCACGGCGCTGGTCACGATGTGTGCGGGTGGCGCCATGGCCACCGCCACCATCATCGAGCGCATCTGACGTCGGACATTCTTCTATCCAAAGGACCGTTCATGACTCTGGGATTGAGTGGCGAGGACCGCGAAATCCGCGATTCCGTACGCGGCTGGGCGGCTCGGCACGCGACAGCCGACGTGATCCGCACGGCTGTCGAAGCGAAAACCGAAGCGCGCCCGCCCTACTGGAGTTCGCTCGCCGAACTCGGCATGCTCGGACTGCACCTACCGGAAGAGGTGGGAGGTGCCGGATTCGGCCTGCTCGGAACCGCGATCGTCGCCGAGGAACTCGGGCGATCGATGGTGCCCGGCCCGTTCCTTCCGACCGTGATCGTCTCGGCGGTCCTGAACGAGGCGGGGCGTCGTACCGAACTCGACGGACTCGCGGACGGATCGCTGTTCGGTGCGGTGTCCCTGCAGCCGGGGGACATGCGAGTCGTGCGAGAGGGCGACTCCGTCACCCTCTCGGGCACCTCGGGTGTCGTGCTCGGCGGCCAGGTCGCCGATGTGCTCCTGCTCGCGGCCGACGACGACGGCGAGACGGCGTTCGTCGTCGTCACGCGTGATCGGGTCGACGTCGCGCACCTGCCCAGCTACGACGTGGTCCGACGGAACGCCGAGATCACCGTGGACGGCCTGGACCTGTCCGACGGCGATGTGCTGCGACTGGACTCGCAGCGGGTCGTGGATATCGCCGCCACGCTGTTCGCCGCCGAGTCGGCCGGCCTCGCGGACCGGGCCACCACCACCGCGGCGGACTACGCACGGGTCCGCAAGCAGTTCGGACGGGTCATCGGCCAGTTCCAGGGCGTCAAGCACACCGTCGCCCGAATGCTCTGCCTCACCGAGCAGGCGCGCGTCGTGGCATGGGATGCCGCGCGAGCACTCGACGAGAAGGCACCCGAGGACGAGGCGTCGCTCGCCGTCGCCGTGGCGGCGTCCATCGCCCCGGAAGCGGCCTTCCAGGTCACCAAGAACTGCATCCAGGTGCTCGGCGGCATCGGCTACACCTGGGAGCACGACGCCCATCTGTACATGCGACGCGCTCAGTCGCTTCGCCTGCTGCTCGGCTCCACGGCATCCTGGCGCCGCCGGGTCGCCCGTCTCACGCTCGGCGGTGCCCGCCGTGTGCTGAGTGTCGACCTGCCGGCCGAGGCCGAAGAGATCCGTGCCGACATCCGCGCAGAGCTCGAGCCGGCCACCTCGCTCGAGGGGGCGGCACGCAAGGCGTATCTGGCCGAGAAGGGATACACCGCTCCGCATCTGCCCGCACCGTGGGGCAAGGCCGCCGACGCCGTCACGCAGCTCGTCGTCGCCGAGGAACTGCGGACCGCCGGCCTCGAACCGCACGACATGATCATCGGCAACTGGGTGGTGCCGACCCTGATCGCACACGGCAGCACCGACCAGATCGAGCGCTTCGTCCCGCAGTCGCTGCGCGGGGATCTCGTGTGGTGCCAGCTGTTCTCCGAGCCCGGCGCCGGATCGGACCTCGCGGGTCTGTCCACGAAGGCCGTCAAGGTCGACGGTGGATGGAAACTCGACGGCCAGAAGGTGTGGACGTCGATGGCGCGCGTTGCGGATTGGGGCATCTGCCTCGCCCGCACCGACATGGACGTACCCAAGCACAAGGGCCTGTCCTACTTCCTGATCGACATCAAGAACACCGAGGGTCTCGATATCCGGCCACTGCGGGAGATCACCGGCGAGGCATTGTTCAACGAGGTGTTCCTCGACGGTGTGTTCGTGCCCGACGAGTGCCTCGTCGGTGAGCCGGGCGACGGGTGGAAGCTCGCCCGCACCACCCTCGCCAACGAACGTGTCTCCCTCTCCCACGACTCCTCCTTCGGAGCCGGCTGCGAGGCTCTGGCGACGCTGGCGGAGAACACCCCCGGCGGGCCGGACGACGAACAGCTCACCGTCCTCGGCAAGGTGCTCGGCGATGCCGCGTCCGGTGGCCTCATGGGTCTGCGCACCGCGCTGCGCTCCCTGGCCGGTGCGCAGCCCGGTCCCGAGTCCTCCGTCGCCAAGCTGCTCGGTGTCGAGCACCTCCAGCAGGTCTGGGAGACCGCGATGGACTGGGCCGGCCCGGCCTCTCTGCTCGACGACCAGGACCGCGCCTCGGCCACCCACATGTTCCTCAACGTGCAGTGCATGTCCATCGCCGGCGGGACGACCAATGTCCAGCTCAACATCATCGGTGAGCGGCTTCTCGGCCTGCCCCGCGATCCCGAACCCGGAAAGTGAGTGCCCATGCCCATCGACAGGGATGTCGCACTGTCCGCCGCCCCCACCACCCGTGAGGCCGCCTGGACCGACCGCGACGTGATCCTCTACCACCTCGGGCTGGGGGCGGGCGCCGACTCGCTCGACCCCGCCGAACTGCGGTGGGTCTACGAGAAAGGCCTGCAGGTCCTGCCGACCTTCGCAATGGTTGCGGGGCAAGGGGTCTCCGCCGGACAGGTGTCGCCGACCGGAATGAACCTGCCGGGAATCGACATCGATCTGCGCAAGATTCTCCACGGTGGGCAATCCGTCACCGTGCACGCCCCGATCCCGACCTCGGGTTCCGCGACGATCTCGTCGCGTATCGCGGATGTCTGGGACAAGGGCAAGGCCGCGGTGATCGTGCTCGAACAGTCCGCCACGGACGGCGACGGAAACCCGCTGTGGACCAGTGCGATGCAGATCTGGGCGCGCGGTGAGGGCGGCTTCGGCGGCAATCCTGGACCCGACACGTCGACCACCGTCCCGGAACGGGAGGCCGACAAGACCCTCGTGTCGCCCACGAGCACACAGCAGGCGCTGGTGTACCGGCTCAGCGGCGACCTCAACCCGCTGCACGCCGACCCCGACTTCGCGAAGATGGCGGGGTTCGACCGGCCGATCCTGCACGGCCTCGCGTCGTACGGTGTCGTGTGCAAGGCCGTCGTCGACGGTGTGCTGGACGGCGATCCCACCCGTGTCCGGTCGTTCTCGGTCCGCTTCGCCGGCTCGCTGTACCCGGGGGAGACGATCGAGACGGCGGTGTGGCGCGACGGCGACACCCTGACCCTGCTCGCCACCTGCCCCGAGCGCGACGGACAACCGGTGCTCACCCACGCCACGATGGAGATCCGATGAGAGTCGACCCCGATACCCACCCCATCGTCGGGCACGCGCCCGCCGGCACGGTGCTGACCTCGGCGCCGCAGGACACCGCCGTCGACCGCGCCACCGCTGCCGCGCGGCGCGTGGTGGACGCGCTGCTGCGCACCGACCGCGCCAACGCGAATCTCGAGCGGGTCGCGGAAGAACTCGACAGCATCGCCGAGCACCTCGAGGAACATGCCCCCGAGGTGCAGGAGCGACTGGTCGACATGTGGCACGGGGAGGGTGTCACCCGGCACGACCCCGTCACCGGACCCGAGAACGCGCTCGCGCCGCCGCTGGTTCTCTCCGGGCGCGAGGACGGTTCGGTGGAAGGCGTCGTCGAACTGACCTTCCCGTACCAGGGTCCGCCCGGGCACGTGCACGGCGGAGTCTCGGCGCTTCTGCTCGATCACACGCTGGGTGTGGCGAACGCATGGGCCGGACGCAGCGGTGCCACCGCCCAGCTGAACGTGCGGTTCCACCGTCCGACGCCCTTGTTCGAACCGCTGACGGTCACCGGTCGTCTGGTCGAGCAGGACGGCCGCAAGATCAGCACGGCCGGGGAGATCAGGACCGCGGACGGCACGGTGTGCGTGTCCGTCGAGGCACTGTTCATCGACAAGACGGTTCCCCGTCCTCGCTGACGGTCGCCATCACTCACCTCACCGGATCGGAGAGAACCGACATGGGAAAGCTGGACGGACGGGTGGCGATCGTCACCGGAGCCGGTATGGGGATCGGCCGAGGGGTGTCCGGTGCCCTGGCCCGCGAGGGCGCGCACGTCGTGGTCGCCGAAGTGGACCGGGCGGCAGGGACCGATACCGCGCGGTGGCTCACCGACCGGTGGGGCGTGCGTGCGCACTTCGTGCCGACCGATGTCACCGACCGCGAGCAGGTGCACGCGATGGTGGACTCGGCCGTGCGCGAATTCGGACGTCTGGACATCCTGGTCAACAACGCCTGGCGGTCACTGGGATTCGCGCGCATGGAGAAGACGCCCGAAGAGAGTATGCAGGCAGGCTTCGACATGGCCGTGATGGCGACCTTCTGGGCGATGCAACGCGCGTACCCGGAACTCGCCCGCCACGGAACCGGCCGAGTGATCAACATGTGCAGTCTCAACGGCGTCAATGCCCACATGTACTCGGTGTCGTACAACGCCGCGAAAGAGGCGTTGCGCAGCATGACCCGCACCGCGGCCCGGGAATGGGCCCCGAAACAGGTGTGCTGCAACGTGATCTGCCCCGGCGCGCAGAGCGCGGCGTACCGGCGGGTCGCGGAGGCCGATCCGCAGATGGCGGCGACACAGGCCGCGGCCAACCCCATGGGCCGTATCGGTGACCCTCTCGACGACATCGGTACCGTCGCGGCTTTCCTCGCGAGCGACGACTCGCGTTATCTCACCGGCAACACGCTGTTCGTCGACGGCGGTAGCCACATCAACGGCGTGCAATGGGCGCCGGCGGTCGACTGAAATCCCGACGGAGGGTTCATGATCTCTCGTACTGCTCGGAGCGCGGTATCGGTACTCGCCGCGGTCTCGATGCTCGGCCTCACCTCCTGCTCCGACACCGGCGGTGACGACACCGAGGAGGCAGCAGGAGGACCCGGCTCCCTGGTCACCGACCGCCCTCTCACCGGTGCGGCGGCGCTTCCCAGCGCGTCACGAACCGACCTGATCACCTATCTGTCCGAGGGGGCCGACGGGCGTCCCGTCCTCGTCTCCGGGACTGTCGCGATCCCCGAAGGAGAGGCACCGGAGGGAGGCTGGCCCGTGCTCAGCTGGGCCCACGGGACCACGGGGGTCGGCGATGCCTGTGCGCCCTCCGCCGACACTCCCGGCGGCCCGGCCCACTCCTATGTCGCAAGGACGACCGCCATGCTCGACCGGTGGGTCGCCGACGGCTACGCCGTGGTCCAGACCGACTACGAGGGGCTCGGCACTCCGGGTGGACATCCCTATATGAACGGTGACAGTGCCGCGGCCGCCGTCGTCGACATCGTGCGCGCGGCCCGGGAACTCGATCCGGGCATCGGCACCCGGTGGGTCGCGATGGGCCACAGTCAGGGTGGCCACGCCGCGCTGTACGCGGCGGCGCGCGGGCAGGAACACGCCCCCGAGCTCGACCTGCAGGGAGCGATCGCCTTCGCACCGGGCAGCCGGACGAGTGAGACCGCCCAGTACTACGCGACGGCCGGCCCCGCGATCGGTCCGGCGCTCGGATTCCTGCCGGTCCTGCTGCTCGGCGCGCAGGCGGCGGACCCGGCCATCGACGCCGACGCGATGCTCACGGACGCGTCGCGACCTCTGCTCGATGCAGCGCGCACCGGGTGCATGGACGACATCCGCGAAGCCGCGAGCACCGTTCCGGTGGATCAGGTGTTCGCTCCCGGTGCGGATCTCGACGCGCTCCGCGAGTACTACGCCGGCCAGGAACTCGAAGCGCTCACCCTGACGGTGCCGACACTCGTCGTGCAGGGCACCGACGATGTGCTGGTGTCGCGTCCGGTCACCGACCGGGTCACCGAGGCGCTGTGCGGCAACGGCGCCGACCTGACCTACCGGGTGTACGACGGAGCCGACCATCGCGGCGTGCTCGACGCGTCCTTCGACGATGTGCGGACCTTCGTCGACGGAGTGCGCGCGGGCGAGACGCAGGACGGGACGTGCGGTTGATGCCGCCGATCAGTCGGTCTTGATGCGTTCGGGGACGGTGTAGACGTTCATCGTCTCGCCGCGGAGGAAACCCACCAGGGTCAGGCCCGACTCCGCGGCGAGGTCGACGGCGAGGGACGACGGCGCCGATACCGCGGCGAGTAGGGGAACGCCGGCCATCACGGCCTTCTGCACGAGCTCGAACGAGGCGCGTCCGCTCACCATGAGCACGCTGTGCGACAGCGGGACCCGGTTGGCGGTCAGTGCCCGGCCGAGCACCTTGTCGACGGCGTTGTGCCTGCCGACATCCTCGCGCAGGGCCCACAGCGCACCGTCGAGCGTGAACAGTGCCGCTGCGTGCAGGCCCCCGGTCGACTCGAAGACCTGCTGGTGCCGCCGCAGGGTGTCGGGCAGTTCCGCGAGCGTGTGCGTGCCGATCGAGGTGCCGCCGGCCTCCCGCAGCGGATATCGCGTGCGGGTGCGCACCTCGTCGAGCGAGGTCTTCCCGCACACCCCGCACGCGGAGGTGGTCGTGAACGCGCGTCGCCCCGTCCCCTCCGGGATCGTGACACCGGGAGCGAGGGTGATGTCGAGAACGTTGTAGGTGTTGGCGCCGCTCTCGTCGACCCCGTCGCAGTACCGCACCGCGGCGATGTCCTCACGACTGCCGATCATCCCCTCGGCCAGGAGGAATCCGTGGACGAGGTCGACGTCGTGCCCGGGGGTGCGCATCGTGATCGTCAGTGATTCGCCGCCGATCCTGATCTCGAGCGGTTCCTCGACGGCGAGGGTGTCGGGACGTCGCGTCACCCTGTCCGCCGTGATGCGCAGTACCGGTCGACGTGTCGTGACCCGTCCCATCCTCTACCTCCCAGATACGTGCAGCGGGTCGAGCCCTTGTCACTACGCAACTCGACAGGGCAGGGGTACCCGGTCGTGCGGCACGTCATCCTCCGTACTGTCCGCCACTGCCCGCCCGTTCACGACTGCGCTCGGCTGCGCCCCGAGGCGGTGTGGACCGCGGGTGGCACCACACGAAACCCCCTCGCTCCTCGTAGGGACACTACAGACTCGGTCTCCTCTCGGGGGACGGTGATGAATGCGGGCCACCGGTCGGCTTCGGATCGCGGATACCAGGGTCGAACAGGGTGGACTCGTGTGGTCGCTCTGCCGAGTCGGACATCGCATCTACGATGTCGGCCATGGCTGTGCGCAGGATCGACGCAACCGAACGCCGAGCACGACTCGCCACCCGGCACCGCCTGCATCCCGGGCACCGCGCCGCCGATGCGGTCGACGCCGCGACCGGCATGGTGTGCCTGCACGGCACCGATCCCGCCAGCGTCTACCTGTCGGCATGGGCCCGGGTCGACGACTTCGTCACGACCGACCTCGATCGGGCCCTCTACACGGATCGGTCGCTGGTGAAACACATGGCCATGCGGCGCACCGTCTTCGTCTTCCCGCGCGAGATCCTGCCGGTCGTGCAGGCGGGCGCGAGCGCGCGAGTCGCAGCGGCGCAACGCCGTCAGGTGGTCAAGGACGTCGAGAAGGCCGGTCTGCACGGCGACGGCGAGCAGTGGCTCGACGAGGTGAGCGGCCACGTGCTGCAGGCGTTGTCCGGCGGACGCGAAGCGACGTCCAGCGAATTGCGTGCCGAGATCCCGCTTCTCGACGCGAGTATCGACTACGGGATCGGGAAGTCGTGGGGCGGCAGGGTCCCGTTCGCTCCGCGCGTGCTCACGGTGCTCTCCGCCGAAGGAAAAGTGGTGCGGGCGTCCAACAACGGGTCGTGGCGCGTGTCGCGGCCCGCCTGGACGTCGACGGAGTCGTGGCTCGGCGCCGGGATCGCGCCGTGCGACGAAGCCGACGGTGTACGCGCCCTCGTGGAATCATGGCTGCGGGTCTTCGGGCCGGGTACCGAGGCCGACATCAAGTGGTGGCTCGGCTCCACCCTCACCGCCGTACGCGCGGCTCTCGCCGACCTCGACGTGGTGGAGGTGGATCTCGACGGCCGTTCCGGATACCTCCTGGCCGACGACGTGGAGGAACCTGCTCCCGCCGACCCGTGGGGGGTATTGCTGCCTTCCCTGGACCCCACGGTGATGGGGTGGGCCGAACGAGACTGGTATCTGGGGTCGTACAAGGGCGACCTGTTCGATTCGAACGGCAATGCCGGGCCCACGGCGTGGTGGGACGGACGGATCGTCGGCACGTGGTGGCAGAGCGATTCCGGATCCGTCGAACTGCATCTGCTCGAGGACATCGGGGTCGACGGCCGGGCGGTGCTCGAACAGGAGGCCGCGCGCCTCGACGAGTGGCTCGGGGGAGTGAAGGTGACGGCCAGATTCCCGACACCTCTCGCGAAGGAACTCGCGGCGGCGACGGACGGCGCGCCGTCGGGCAGGTCCTCGTCGTAGGCTGCGCTCATGGCCATCGAACCGAGAACCGCCACGCGCCGCGACATTCCGGCCTTCGCTCCGGTGGTCGCCGAAGCCTTCGTCGACGATCCGGTCTTCACGTGGATGTTCCCGGACGAACACCACCGCATCCGGCGCATGACCCGTTTCTTCGCGGCCGACGCCCGGCACCACATGGTGCCGTTGGGAGCCACCGACATCGCCGAGTCCGACGGGGTCGTCGGAGGCGCGGCGATGTGGGCGCCACCCGGACGATGGCGTAGCGATATGTGGACCTCGCTCCGTCTGCTGCCCGGTTTCTGCGCAGCACTCGGCAGGTACATGAAACGGGGACGGCAGGTCGACGAAACCCTCGATGCGGCGCATCCGGGCGAACCGCACTGGTATCTGTCGACGATCGGCACCTCACCCGCTGCGCGGGGGACCGGCCTCGGCACAGCCCTCATGAAGGCCGGCCTCGACCGTGCCGACGCCGAACACGCTCCCGCCTACCTCGAGTCGAGCAAGGAATCGAACGTTCCCTACTACGAGCGGTTCGGTTTCGAGGTCACCCGCGCCATCGTCATCCCCGGCGGCGGGCCGACGCTGTGGGGGATGTGGCGCCAACCGCGCTGACGGGTATCGATCCGCGATCGAATTCGTCATCCGCTACAGCAATTGCCGCGGCGGACGACGAATCGGATCGCGGATGCTCCCCGCCTTCGGATCAGGCGCCCTGCCAGACGGTGTCGAACGGAGTGTTGGCGGACACGCGTCCCTTGATCCCGGTCGTGACGAAGTCCTTCGCGCGGGCCGCGGCGTCGGCGACCGACGCGCCCTTCGCGAGTTCGGCGGTGATCGCGGCGGCGAGGGTGCAGCCGGCGCCGGAGACACGCTCGTTGCCGACCTTCGGTGCCGTCAGGAGGGTGACCTCGGAGCCGTCGAACAGCACGTCCACGGCGTCCTCGCCGTCGAGTTCGACGCCGCCCTTCGCGACGACGTACTTCGGGCCGAGGTCGTGGATGCGACGCGCCGCCTCGATGAGCTGGTCGACCGAGGTGATCTCGTCCATCCCGGACAGCGTCCGTGCCTCGAACAGGTTCGGGGTGACGACCGTGGCGTGGGGGAGCACCTGCGCGCGCAGGGCGTTGTCGGTGTCGAGGGCCGCGCCGGCCTCCTGGCCCTTGCAGATCAGGACCGGGTCGAGCACGACGTGCCGCCAGTCCTGCTTCTCGAGTCCCTCGGCGACGACGTCGATCGTCGCGGGCGTGCCCAGCATGCCGATCTTCACCACGTCGAGGTCGTGAGCGGCGGTTGCTGCCTCGATCTGGTCGGCGATCACCTCGGCCGGGACGGGGAAGAAGCGGTGGCCCCAGTTGTTCTTCGGGTCGAACGAGACGATGCACGTCGTGGTGCCCACGCCGTACACACCCAGCTGCTGGAACGTCTTGAGGTCGACCTGCAGACCGGCGCCACCGGTCGCTTCCGAGCCGGCGATGACGTATGCGAGGTCGACCATGTGAGTGCTCCGTTCGGACGGGGAGACGGCGTTTCCGCGGGATGTACCCGCCGGACGACCAGGTTACAGACGAACCCGGTGCCACCTGCGGACCGCCCACCGCCGCTCCCGATATCGTCCAGGCATGACGGCCTTCGACGAGCTCGACGACTACCTGGCGCTACCCCGCGTCACCTCCCTCACGATGTCTCCGGACGGGAACCGCCTGGTGATCACGCAGTCGACGCTCGACGACAAGGCCACCTCGTACACGGGCGCGTTGTGGGAGGTGGATCCCGAAGGCAACGCCCCGGCGCGACGCCTGACCCACGGCACCACGGGTGAATCGAGCCCGACCTTCACCGCGACCGGCGACCTGCTCTTCACCGCCGCCCGCGGTACGGACGACCCGCCGGTGTCGCTGTGGCGACTGCCCGTGGCCGGCGGGGAGGCCGAGCAGATCGGATCCCGGAAGGGTGGGTTCGCGTCGGTGTGTGCGGCGTCGCACGCCGACAGGACGGTCCTGCTCGCGTCCGTTCTCGGCCACAGCGAGTCCGACGACGAACGGATCCGGGACGCCCGCAAGGACGGTGCGGTCACCGCCGTGCTGCATGCCGGCTATCCGGTGCGCTACTGGGATCACGATCTCGGACCCGACCAGCCGCATCTGCTCCTCCCGGACAACAGCGGCGACGGGTTCACCGATCTCACCCCGGGGATCCGCGGGTCGCTGCGCGACGCCCACCTCGATGTCGCTGCGGACGGTTCGTTCGCCGCGGCCACCTGGGTGGTCCCCGGTCCGCTCGCCTCGCGGCGCGTCACACTCGTGCGGGTCGATCTCGGTACCGGCCTGCGCACCCCGCTCGTCGACGACGAGACCGGCGACGCGACGCACCCGGTGATCTCGTGCGACGGGACGAGGCTCGCCTACCTGCACGAGTCGATCGGCGACGCGGAGAACCCGCCGCAGATCACCGTCCGCGTCCTCGACATCGCGACCGGGACCACGACCGTCGAGGCCCCGGAGTGGGACAGGCGTCCCACTTCCGTCACCTGGTTGCCCGACGGTTCGGGTCTCGTGCTCACCGCCGACGATCACGGTCGCGCGCCGGTGTTCGTGCAGAGGCTCGGGTCCGCACAGCCCGACCGCCTCACCCCGGACGACGCCGCCTACACGGACGTCCGTATCGCGCCCGACGGCAACAGGGCATACGCGCTGCGGGCCTCCTACGAAGCGCCGCCGCACCCCGTGCGCATCGACCTCACCGGACCGGACGCCGGCACCGTCACGCCGCTACGTGCTCCCGCTGCGCTTCCGGAACTCCCGGGACGTCTCGAGGAACTGACCACCCAGGCCCCCGACGGCACGCCGGTGCGGGCGTGGTTCGCGATTCCGCACACCGCGTCCGCCGACGACCCCGCGCCGATGCTGCTGTGGGTGCACGGTGGCCCGTTGAGCAGCTGGAACACCTGGTCGTGGCGCTGGAACCCGTGGCTCCTCGTCGCCCGCGGCTATGCGGTGCTGCTGCCCGATCCCGCACTGTCCACCGGCTACGGCGACGACTTCGTGCGGCGTGGCTGGGGGCGGTGGGGGAGCGAACCGTACACCGATCTGATGGCCGTCACGGATGCCGCGGTCGCGCGTGAGGACATCGACGAGGAGCGGACCGCGGTGATGGGCGGATCGTTCGGTGGATATCTCGCCAATTGGATCGCCGGGCACACCGACCGGTTCCGCGCGGTCGTCACCCACGCGGGTCTGTGGGCGCTGGACCAGTTCACCCCGACCACCGACGTGGCCTGGTACTGGCAGCGGGAGATGACCCCGGAGATGGCGGTCGAGAACTCACCGCACCTGTTCGTCGCCGACATCGTCACGCCCATGCTCGTGATCCACGGCGACAAGGACTATCGCGTCCCGATCGGCGAGGCCCTGCGCCTGTGGTACGAGCTGCTCAACGAATCGGGGCGGCCCGCCGAGGACGACGGCACCACCGTCCACCGCTTCCTGTACTTCCCGTCCGAGAACCACTGGGTGCTGAAGCCGCGGCACTCGAAGATCTGGTACCGGACCGTCGAGGCGTTCCTGTCCGAGCACGTGCTCGGCCGCCCGCTCGACCTGCCGGACGAGCTGGGCTGACCGAGCACGTCTGCTCGGGGTTCGCCGCCCCGCTATTCGGGTGGGCGCGGCTGGTCGCCCGGCGAGGCCGGCGGACGGGTGGGCTCATCGGTGGCCGGTGTCGACTCGCTCGTCGCTGAACCGGAACCGGAGCCGGTCGACGAGTGCTGACCCGATCCGCCGCGATGGGTGACCTTCTCTGCGAGACCACCGACCGTCTCCTGGAGGTGCGGCGCCTTCTCCTTCACGACGCCGGCCGCTTCCGTCACCTTGTCCTGTACCGCAGGAATGACCTTTTCCTGGACCGCCGGGTTGTGCCACAGCTCGTTCGAACGTCCCAGCAACTTGTCGTACGTCTCGCGTCCCGCCCGGGTCCCCGCGACGAATCCCGCGGCTGCACCTGCAGCGAAGATCAATGCCCGCGTCATGACGGTGTCCTCCGTCCTGTCGTTCGGCGTCCGCGCATTCGGCCGCTCGGCACTGCGATACCCCGTCGGGGGTCGGGCCACACTCTGTCCTGGCCCCTGTCCGGCTCTGTCGTGGCCCCTGTCCAGGAGGTTCGCCGCGACGCTTACGATTGACGGGTGACCAGTGCGCCAGAGAACTCGCAGAACCCCGCCGACGCCCTTCCCAAGAGCTGGGACCCCAGCGCCGTCGAAGCGGAGCTCTACCAGCAGTGGGTCGACGCCGGCTACTTCGAGGCCGACCCCACGAGCGACAAGCCCGGGTACTCGATCGTCCTGCCGCCGCCGAATGTCACCGGCAGCCTGCACATGGGTCACGCTCTCGACCACACCCTCATGGATGTGCTCTCCCGCCGTAAGCGCATGCAGGGCTACGAGGTGCTGTGGCTACCCGGCATGGACCACGCCGGCATCGCCACCCAGACCGTCGTCGAAAAGCAGCTCGCTGCCGACGGCAAGAAGAAGGAGGACCTCGGTCGCGAGGCCTTCATCGACAAGGTCTGGCGGTGGAAGGCCGAGTCCGGCGGCATGATCCAGGGCCAGATGCGTCGCATCGGCGACGGCGTGGACTGGTCGCGCGACCGCTTCACCATGGACGAGGGCCTGTCCCGCGCCGTGCAGACGATGTTCAAGCGCCTCTACGACGAGGGCCTGATCTACCGCGCCGAGCGTCTGGTCAACTGGTCGCCCGTGCTGCAGACCGCGATCTCCGACATCGAGGTGAAGTTCGAGGAGGTCGAGGGTGAGCTCGTCTCCCTGCGCTACGGCTCCCTGAACGACGACGAGCCGCACGTCGTCGTCGCCACCACCCGTGTGGAGACGATGCTCGGCGACACCGCCGTCGCGGTCCACCCCGAGGACGAGCGCTACAAGGACATCATCGGCACCACGCTCGAGCATCCGATCACCGGCCGGCAGATCCCGATCATCGCCGACGAATACGTCGACCCCGAATTCGGTACGGGCGCAGTGAAGATCACGCCTGCGCACGACCCCAACGACTTCGAGATGGGTCTGCGGCACGACCTGCCGATGCCCACGATCATGGACAAGGCCGGTCGTATCGCCGATTCCGGCACCCGCTTCGACGGCATGGACCGTTTCGAGGCGCGCGTCGCGATCCGCGAGGAACTCGCCGCGCAGGGCCGTGTCGTCGCCGAGAAGCGCCCCTACCTGCACAGCGTCGGCCACTCCGAGCGGTCCGGCGAGACCATCGAGCCGCGCCTGTCGATGCAGTGGTGGGTCAAGGTCGACAAGCTCGCCAAGGCCGCCGGCGACGCAGTGCGCAACGGCCACACCGTCATCCACCCCGCGAGCCAGGAACCGCGCTGGTTCGACTGGGTCGACAACATGCACGACTGGTGCATCTCGCGTCAGCTGTGGTGGGGTCACCGCATCCCGATCTGGTACGGCCCGAACGGCGAGGTCGAGTGCTTCGGCCCCGACGAGACCGCACCCGAGGGCTGGGAGCAGGACCCGGACGTGCTCGACACGTGGTTCTCGTCCGGTCTGTGGCCGTTCTCCACGATGGGCTGGCCGGAGAAGACCCCCGAGCTCGACAAGTTCTATCCCACCAGCGTTCTCGTCACCGGCTACGACATCCTGTTCTTCTGGGTCGCCCGCATGATGATGTTCGGCACCTACGTGTCGGGCGACGACGCGGTGCACCAGGCGCAGGTGCCGTTCCGGGATCTGTTCCTGCACGGCCTCGTCCGTGACCAGTTCGGCAAGAAGATGTCGAAGTCGCGCGGCAACGGCATCGACCCGCTGGACTGGGTCGAGCGTTTCGGCGCCGACGCCCTGCGCTTCACGCTGGCGCGCGGCGCGAACCCGGGTGGCGACCTCGCCGTCGGTGAGGACCACGCCCAGTCGTCGCGCAACTTCGCGAACAAGCTGTTCAACGCGACCAAGTTCGCGCTGATGAACGGCGCGGTGATCGGCGAGCTCCCGGCCCGCGACCAGCTCACCGATGCCGATCGGTGGATCCTCGATCGCCTCGAGCAGGTGCGCACCGAGGTCGACGCGGCCTTCGATCACTACGAGTTCTCGAAGGCGTGCGAGGCGCTCTACCACTTCGCGTGGGACGAGGTCTGCGACTGGTATCTCGAGCTCGCCAAGGTCCAGCTCGCCGAGGGCAGCGCCTACGCCGACGGCACCAAGGTCGTGCTCGGCACCGTCCTCGACCAGTTGCTGCGCCTGCTGCACCCGGTCATCCCGTTCGTCACCGAGACGCTGTGGAAGGTGCTCACCGGCGGCGAGTCCGTCGTGATCGCGGCCTGGCCCGAGGCGTCCGGCGTCGCCACCGACGAGACCGCGGCGCAGCGTGTCGCCGACCTGCAGAAGCTCGTCACCGAGGTCCGCAGGTTCCGCAGCGATCAGGGCCTCAAGCCGTCGCAGAAGGTTGCGGCCCGGCTCGTCGGTGTCGAGGACGCCGATCTCGTCGCGCAGGTGCCGGCCGCGCAGTCGCTCGCGCGCCTGACCGCGCCGGAGGACTCGTTCTCGGCCACCGCGTCGATCGAGGTCCGGCTGAGCCGCGCGACGGTCACCGTCGAGCTCGACACCTCCGGCAGCATCGACGTCGGCGCCGAGATCGCCCGCCTGCGCAAGGATCTCGCCGCCGCGGAGAAGGAGCTGACGGGCACCTCCGCGAAGTTGTCGAACGAGGCCTTCCTTGCGAAGGCACCCGACCAGGTGGTCGAGAAGATCCGCGGTCGCAAGCAGATCGCCGAAGAGGAAATCGCACGGATCACCGCACGACTGAAGGAGCTGGGCGCGGCGTGAGCACCGACACCCCGGGGGCGCCGTCCCCGGTGGACCTGGCCGAACTGACGCTCGTCGAAGCCGAGCTCGACAAGCGCTGGCCGGAGACGAAGATCGAGCCGTCCCTGGCGCGGATCGCCGCGCTCATGGACATCCTCGGGTCGCCGCAGAACAGCTACCCGTCGATCCACGTGGCCGGCACGAACGGCAAGACGTCGACGACCCGGATGATCGACGCGTTGCTCACCCGCATGCACCACCGCGTCGGCCGGACGACGAGCCCGCACCTGCAGCTCGCCACCGAGCGGATCAGCATCGACGGCGCGCCGGTCTCGCCGCGGACCTACGTCGACACCTACCGCGACATCGAACCATACGTCCGGATGATCGACGAGCAGTCCGAGGCGGCCGGTGGCCCGAAGATGAGCAAGTTCGAGGTCACCACGGCCATGGCGTTCGCGGCGTTCGCCGACGCGCCCGTCGACGTGGCGGTCGTCGAGGTGGGTCTCGGCGGACGGTGGGACGCCACCAACGTCGTCACCGGGCAGGTCGCGGTGATCACGCCCGTCGGGATCGACCACACCGGTTATCTGGGCGACACCCTCACGGAGATCGCGGGGGAGAAGGCCGGGATCATCAAGAAGGCACCCGACGACGGTCTCGTGCCCCGCGACACCGTGGCGATCATCGCGCAGCAGGAACCCGAGGCGATGGACGTGCTGCTGCGGCAGGCCGTCGAGGCCGACGCGGCCGTGGCCCGCCAGGGTTCCGAGTTCGCGGTGGTGCGGCGCGCGGTCGCCGTCGGTGGACAGCAGATCGACCTGCAGGGTCTCGGCGGTCTCTACACCGACATCTTCCTGCCGCTCCACGGCGAGCACCAGGCGCACAACGCGTCGGTCGCGCTGGCCGCGGTCGAGGCGTTCTTCGGGGCGGGCCCCGACAAGCAGCTCGATGTCGAGGCGGTGCGCGACGCGTTCGCGTCGGTGACCACGCCGGGCCGGCTCGAACGGGTGCGCAATGCGCCCACCGTCTTCCTCGACGCCGCGCACAACCCGCACGGTGCGAAGGCCCTCGCGGCCGCGCTCGCCCAGGAATTCGACTTCCGCAAGCTCGTGGGTGTCGTGAGCGTGATGGCCGACAAGGACGTCGCGGGTCTGATCGAGGCGCTCGAACCGGTCTTCGACGAGATCGTCGTCACCCACAACGGGTCGCCGCGGGCGATGGACGTCGACGATCTGGCGAACATCGCCGTCGCCCGATTCGGTGACGAACGGGTCGTCACCGCGGCGACGCTCCCGGATGCGATCGAAACCGCGATCGCGATCGCGGAGGAGGTCGGCGAGCCCGGCGAAGCGGTGTCGGGCGCCGGGGTCGTGGTCACCGGTTCGGTGGTGACCGCAGGTGCGGCCCGCAGTCTGTTCGGAAAGGATCCCGCGTGAGCAACGACAAGCCGGAGGAACAGAAGTTCCGGCCGCCGACGACGGACCCCTGGAAGGGCTTCCGCGGCGTGATGGCGGGAACCCTCGTGCTCGAGGCGATCGTGGTGCTGCTGGTGCTGCCGGTGATCGCGACCGTCGGCGGGGGACTGAGCGCGTGGTCGACGACCTACGTCGTGGGCCTCGCCGTTCTCATGTTCCTCGGAGCCGGGGTGCAGAAGAAGTCGTGGGCGATCCCGTTCAACATCACGCTGCAGGTGCTCGCCGTGCTCGGCTTCTTCGTCGACCTCGCGTTCGGTGCGGTGGGTGTGCTCTTCGCCGCGGTGTGGGCGTACATCTTCTACCTGCGCAAGGACATCAGGGATCGCGAATCCAGGGGTCTGCTGCCGGGCCAGCGGGACGACCTCTAGGCTTGTCGCGTGACTGAGCGGACCCTGGTACTGATCAAGCCCGACGGCGTCGCACGCCGTCACGTCGGAGAGATCCTCTCGCGCATCGAGCGCAAGGGGCTGGACATCGTGGCTCTCGAGCTGCGCACTGCGACGGAGGAGGTCGCCGGAGCGCACTACGCCGAGCACGAGGGCAAACCCTTCTATCCCTCGCTGATCGAGTTCATCACCGGCGGCCCCCTCGTGGCCGCGGTCCTCGAAGGCCCGCGCGCGATCGCGGCGTTCCGTCAACTCGCCGGTGGCACCGATCCGGTCGAGAAGGCCGTGCCCGGCTCGATCCGCGGCGACCTCGGCCTGGACCCGGGCGAGAACCTGGTCCACGGCTCCGACTCGGTGGAGTCCGCCGAGCGCGAGATCGCTCTCTGGTTCCCCGCCCTGGCTGCGAAGTAACAGCCCCGCACGAGCGGCGCCTGGCGTGTCGCTCACGAAACCTCTCGGGCGTCGCGCTTCGCGCCTCCCGCACCGCCGACGGCGCCCTCCGGGGCGCCGTTGGCGTATCCGTGCATCTCCGTGTGGGATACTGGCAGAGGTTGCCCCGCACACACCGCGTGCGGAGCAGCCGAACGACATCACGGATCGATGCCCGACATCGCTGTGGCCGAGGACGAAGGAGACACCTCGCTCGGCGGCACGCTGGATGTTCCGGCGCTCGACCCGCGATCAAGCCAGGCATTGCTCGGCCGTGCAGTGAAAACGGGCACCGGACGACCGCGCGATGCGAGACCGGAAGGACTCGCGCCCACCCGGCGCGAGTACACAAGCTGCGCCCCCGCGTGGCCGCTCACATCGCTGTTGTCGGTGGTGGACGCGCCCGGGGGCCTTAGGAGACCTACGTGGCCGATCAAGAGCCGCCGGAGAACAACTCGATCGAAGCGTCGGACGCAGGGGGACGGAACCTCCTCGGTCTGCCTGCCAAGATCCGCGTCCATGCCCTCGCCAAGCTGCTGGGGCTGACCAGTAAGCAGGTGATTGCGAAAGCCGCCGAGCGCGGCACCGAGCTGCGCAGTGCGCACTCGACCCTCCCACGCGACGTCGCGGAGGACCTGCACGCCGCGTTGAGCGACGACACGGGCACGCCCGAACCCACCGTGCAGGAAGCCGGGACGGCTCCCGAACCTGCAGCACAGACGGCTCCCGAGGCCGAGACTGCTCCCGAGCCCGTCGCCGAAGCGACTCCCGAGCCTGCGGCCGAGGTGGCGGAGATCGCCGAGGCGGTGCCGGTCGAGAGCGACGAGCTGCGACCCGCCGAGAAGACTGCGGACGAGACCGCGCCGCAGGCCGTCGACATCCCCTCCGTCGGAGGACCCACCGGGCTGTTCACGTCGGTGGAGCAGAGCACTCCGCTGTTCGAGATGCCCGAGCCGTCGACGACGGCCGAGCCGATCGTCGCCGCACCGCTGTTCCTCCAGCCCGAGGTGCCCTCGCCGGCCGAGGAGGAGGAGACCCGCCCGCGTCGCCGACGCGCACGCCGCGGCAAGGACACCGAGCAGGCGCCGGCCGAGGACGAGCAGCAGACCGCCGAGCCGGCCGCTGCCGAGTCCACCGAGGAAGCGCCGTCGCAGCAGGCCGAGGAAGACCAGGACGACCAGCCGCGTCGCCGCCGCCGCGGACGTCGCGGTCGTGGACGTGGCCGCGGGGACGGCACCGACACCGACCAGCAGGACGAGACCACCGCGACCGGCGAGGACACCGAGTCCGCCGCCGCGGAGACGGAGAAGCCCGCCGCAGCGGAGTCCACCGCAGCGGAGACTCCTGCAGAGGAGACCGCCGGCACCGAGGAGAGCACCTCCGACGAGGCCGCCTCGGGCGACGAGCAGAGCAGCGACGAGCACGACACCGACGACGAGCAGGGCGGGGGGACGTCCCGTCGCCGCCGCCGTCGCCGTCGTCGTCGCGGTTCCGACACCGACACCGCGAGCACCGACGACGACTCGGTTCCCACGGTCGTCCACGAGCGGGAGCCGCGTCCGAAGAACCGCGCCAAGGACGAGGTCCAGGGCATCAGCGGCTCCACGCGTCTCGAGGCGAAGCGTCAGCGTCGGCGCGACGGCCGCGAGGCCGGTCGCCGCCGGCCCCCGATCCTCACCGAATCCGAGTTCCTCGCCCGCCGCGAGGCCGTCGACCGGGTCATGGTCGTGCGCGAACGCACGGGCGGTTCCCACGCGGGCATGACGCAGGTCGCGGTGCTCGAGGACGGCATCCTCGTCGAGCACTTCGTCACGACCTCCGGGTCGGCGTCGATGGTCGGCAACATCTACCTCGGCCGCGTGCAGAACGTCCTTCCGTCCATGGAGGCGGCGTTCATCGACATCGGCCGTGGCCGCAACGGCGTGCTCTACGCCGGTGAGGTGAACTGGGAGGCCGCGGGCCTCGGAGGCAATTCCCGCAAGATCGAGCAGGCCCTCAAGCCCGGCGACCAGGTGGTCGTGCAGGTCAGCAAGGACCCGGTCGGTCACAAGGGTGCACGTCTGACCACTCAGATCAGCCTCGCCGGACGCTTCCTGGTGTACGTGCCGGGCGGTTCGTCGACGGGCATCAGCCGCAAGCTGCCCGACACCGAACGCAAGCGTCTCAAGGACATCCTCCGCGAGATCGTCCCCTCCGAGGCGGGCGTGATCATCCGTACCGCCGCCGAGGGCGTGAGCGAGGAGGAACTCTCGCGCGACGTCACCCGTCTGCAGACGCAGTGGGAGGCGATCCGGGAGCAGTCCGAGAAGCTGCAGGCCGACGCATCGGGACAGCCGAAGACCCTCTACGAGGAGCCGGATCTGCTCGTGAAGGTCGTGCGCGACCTGTTCAACGAGGACTTCTCCAAGCTCGTCATCGAGGGCGACTCGGCGTGGAACACCGTGGAGAGCTACATCCGGACGGTCGCACCCGACCTGCTGCCGCGTGTCGAGCGCTACCGCTCGGAGAACTCGGTGGACGTCTTCGGCGCGCACCGCATCGACGAGCAGCTCGCGAAGGCTCTCGACCGCAAGGTGTGGCTGCCCTCCGGCGGCACGCTCGTCATCGACCGCACCGAAGCGATGACCGTCATCGACGTCAACACCGGCAAGTTCACCGGGTCCGGCGGCAACCTCGAGGAGACGGTCACCCGTAACAACCTCGAGGCGGCCGAGGAGATCGTCCGCCAGATGCGCCTGCGCGACATCGGCGGCATGATCGTCGTCGACTTCATCGACATGGTGCTCGAGTCCAACCGCGATCTCGTGCTGCGGCGCCTGACCGAGGCTCTCGGCCGGGACCGCACCCGCCACCAGGTCTCGGAGGTCACCTCGCTCGGCCTGGTCCAGATGACGCGCAAGCGGCTCGGGACCGGTCTCGTCGAGGCGTTCTCCACCACCTGTGAGCACTGCAGCGGCCGCGGCCTCATCGTGCACTCGGAGCCGATCGAGTCGAAGTCCTCGGACGACTCCGGTCGTTCGTCCGGCGGTGGTTCGCGGCGCAAGCGTGGACGCGACAAGAGCTCGCAGGAGCCCGCCGCCGAGACGCACGCGACGCCGTCGCCCGAAGAGGTCGTCAAGCGTGCCGCGCACCCCGTGGCGCTCGCCATGGCCGCGCACAACTCGACACCGGCCGCGGACGCTCCGGAGGCAGAGTCGGCAGCAGCGGCCGAGGCCGCATCCGAGACGGCGGCCGACGTCGACCCGGTCAAGGTCACCGAGCCGCTGCGGGCCGTCGAGCCCGAGAAGGTCGCCGCACCGACGAAGGAGCCCGTCGCAGGGGAGGACGCCACCACGGTGACGACCGCCTCCGACGAGCCCGCCGAGATCGAAGCAGAGGTCGCAGCGGCCGAATCCGCGGTCGCAGAGACCGCTGTTCCCGAGGCAGCCGTGTCCGGGACGGCCGTCTCCGGCGCGGGGGAGAGCACCGACGGTGCGGCTTCCGTCGAGGCCGCAGAACCGGCTCCGCGTCGTCGTCGGGCCCGCAGGGTCGCACGGGCGGCCGCAGCACCCGCCGGTGACGGTGGACCTGCAGCCAAGGTGTTCGTCGTCCCCGCGACGACCGACACGTCGACGGGGGCCGAGTCGGACTCCCGGCCGAGCACACCGGTCGAGACGCCGGTGCAGATCGTGCGGCGGCCGCGTTCGCGGCGTGCCGCAGGGCGCCCCGCCGGGCCTCCGGTGGACGCCGAAGCGTGACCCTCCGCTTCCGGGCCGGTCACGACCGGCCCGGAAGCAGGCACTACCGTGCCACCCGGTTTGACCCTGGGAGTCACCTTCCCGTAATCTTGTTCAGTCGCTACTCGGCGATAGTGCCCAGCCGCGTCCGGATTCAGGATGCCGGCGGGACCCGAGTCAGCAACCACACCAGACCAGTCGCGTCCGCAGCACTGTGGCGCGAGCACGTTCGAAGAAGCAAGGGGTAGCCGTCCGATGGCAACGTACGCGATCGTCAAGACCGGCGGTAAGCAGTACAAGGTCGCTGAAGGCGACCTCGTCAAGGTCGAGAAGATCGAGGGTGAGCCCGGCGCTGCTGTCTCGCTTGCCCCGGTCCTCGTCGTCGACGGATCCGAACTGACCACCGACGCCGACAAGCTGGCCAAGGTCTCGGTCACCGGTGAGATCGTCGAGCACACCAAGGGCCCGAAGATCCGCATCCACAAGTTCAAGAACAAGACCGGGTACCACAAGCGCCAGGGCCACCGTCAGAAGCTGACGGTCGTCAAGGTCACCGGCATCAAGTAAACCGAGCTTCGAGCTTCAACCCCAGGAGGGTTCGTCATGGCACACAAGAAGGGCGCATCCAGCTCCCGTAACGGTCGCGATTCGAACGCACAGCGCCTCGGCGTCAAGCGCTTCGGTGGCCAGGCCGTCAACGCCGGCGAGATCATCGTGCGCCAGCGCGGCACCCACTTCCACCCCGGCGTGAACGTGGGACGCGGCGGCGACGACACGCTGTTCGCCCTCGCGGCCGGTGCCGTCGAGTTCGGTACCAAGCGCGGTCGCAAGACCGTCAACATCGTTCCGGCTGCGGCAGACGCCTGATCTGCCGTTCGGTAACGGACACCGCGGGACCAGCTCCCGCGACATACTCCCAATAGGGGCGGGCCAGGGTCGCACACCCTGACCCGCCCTTGTTGCGTTGATCACCAGGTTTGTTTTAGGACGAGAGAAGGTCCACCCATGTCCCGCTTCATCGACCGGGTGGTGCTGCATGTCAGCGCCGGCAAGGGCGGCAACGGCTGCGCCTCCGTCCACCGCGAGAAGTTCAAGCCGCTCGGCGGCCCCGACGGCGGTAACGGAGGAAACGGCGGCGACGTCGTCCTCGAAGTCGACCGCAACGTCCACACCCTGCTCGACTTCCACTTCCACCAGCACGCCAAGGCGACCAACGGTGCCCAGGGCGCCGGCGGCCACCGCAACGGTGCCAACGGCGGCGACCTCGTCCTGAAGGTTCCCGACGGCACCGTCGTGCTCGACCGCGACGGCCGGATCCTCGCCGACCTCGTGGGCACCGGCACACGTTTCGTCGCCGCGCACGGCGGTCGCGGTGGTCTCGGCAATGCCGCACTCGCGTCGAAGGCACGCAAGGCCCCCGGCTTCGCGCTCCTCGGCGAGGAAGGCGAGGAACTCGACCTCGTCCTCGAACTGAAGTCCGTCGCCGACGTCGGCCTCGTGGGCTTCCCCTCGGCCGGCAAGTCGTCGCTCGTGTCGGTGCTGTCGGCCGCCAAGCCGAAGATCGCCGACTACCCGTTCACCACCCTCGTGCCGAACCTCGGTGTGGTGCAGTCGGGCGACACGACCTTCACCGTCGCCGACGTGCCCGGCCTGATCCCCGGCGCCAGTGAGGGACGCGGTCTCGGCCTCGACTTCCTCCGGCATCTCGAGCGCTGCGCCGTGCTCGCGCACGTCGTCGACTGCGCGACCCTCGAACCCGGCCGCGACCCGATCTCCGACATCGACGCGCTCGAGGCCGAACTCGCCGCCTACCAGCCCGCGCTGTCGGGCGACAGCGGACTCGGCGACCTCGCCGAGCGCCCCCGCATCGTGATCCTCAACAAGG
This sequence comes from Rhodococcus sp. S3, assembly GCF_058211795.1. Lineage (NCBI taxonomy): Bacteria > Bacillati > Actinomycetota > Actinomycetes > Mycobacteriales > Nocardiaceae > Rhodococcus > Rhodococcus sp. S3. The sequence continues at coordinate 1,950,293 of NZ_CM177074.1, forward strand.
CCGACGTGCCCGACGCGAAGGAACTCGCCGAGTTCGTCACCCCCGAACTCGAGGCCCGCGGCTGGCCGGTCTTCACGATCTCGGCCGTGAGCCGCGACGGCCTGCGTCCGCTGACGTTCGCCCTCGCGAAGATGGTCGACGAGTACCGCGAGGCACATCCGCCGGCCGCGCCGACCCGCCCGGTGATCCGTCCCGTCGCCCGCGACGAGGAGGCCTTCACCGTGGTCCGCGATCCCGAGGTGCCCGGCGGATTCATCGTGCGGGGCACCCGTCCCGAGCGGTGGGTGCGCCAGACGGCCTTCGACAACGACGAGGCCGTGGGCTATCTCGCCGATCGCCTCGCACGTCTCGGCGTCGAGGACAAGCTCGTCAAGCTCGGCGCGGAACCCGGATGCTGGGTCACCATCGGCGAGGTCGGCTTCGAGTGGGAACCGCAGACGCAGGCCGGCGTGGACGTCGTGCCCACCGGTCGCGGCACGGACGCCCGTCTCGACCAGGTCGACCGCGTCGGCGCCGCCGAGCGTCGCCACGCGAAGAAGGTGCGCCGCGGTCTGGCCACCGACGACGAGTTCGAGTAACCGGCCCCGCGTTCCCACCGTTCAGGAAGCCCGAAGCGTACCGAGGAGAACATGAGCGACACCCGGGAGGTCGTCTCCCACGCCCGCAGCGTAGTGGTCAAGATCGGCTCGTCGGCGATCACGAGCCTGGTGGGCGGGCTCGACCGCGGCCGGCTCGATCGGCTCGTCGACGCCATCGAGTCCCGGATCCGCACGGGCTCGAGTGTCGTCGTGGTCTCCTCGGGTGCGGTCGGTGCCGGGCTCGCACCGCTCGGCCTCACGAGCAGGCCGCGTGATCTCGCGACGAAGCAGGCCGCGGCGAGCGTCGGGCAGCTCACCCTCGCCCACGCCTGGGGCACCTCCTTCGCCCGCTACGACCGCACCGTGGGCCAGGTGCTCCTCACCGCCGACGACATCGGCCGGCGCACCCAGCACCGCAACGCGCAACGCACCCTCGACCGGCTGCGCTCGCTCGGTGCGGTGGCGGTGGTCAACGAGAACGACACCGTCGCGACCGTCGAACTGCGCTTCGGCGACAACGACCGGCTCGCCGCGCTCGTCGCGCATCTCATCGGCGCCGAGGCGCTGATCCTGCTGTCCGACGTCGACGGTCTGTACGACGGGGATCCGCGCAAGGGCTCCGCGAACCTCATCCCCGAGGTCCGCACCCCCGAGGATCTCGACGGTGTGGTCGCCGGGTCGGGTGGCGCGCTAGGCACCGGTGGCATGGCGTCGAAACTGTCCGCAGCCCGTCTCGCGGCGGACTCCGGCGTGCCGGTGCTGCTCGCCGCCGCCTCCCAGGCCGATCGTGCGCTGGGTGCCGCCGACGTCGGCACGGCCTTCGCGGCCCGCCCGCAGCGTCTGTCGGCGCGGCGCTTCTGGGTGCGGCACGCCGCCGACGTCCACGGCTCGCTGTATCTCGACGAGGGTGCCGTGCGGGCCGTGGTGGAGCGGCGGCGCTCGCTGCTCGCCGCTGGAATCACCGGCACCAGTGGCGGTTTCCACGCAGGCGACGTGGTCGGCATCGTCGCACCCGACGGCCGCACGGTCGCGCGCGGTGTGGTGGCCTACGACGCGTCCGAACTCGATTTCATGATCGGCTTCTCGACCGGTCAGCTGCCGCCGGATCTCCAGCGGCCCGTCGTGCACGCCGATGACCTCGTCCGGGTGGTCTGAGAGCCGTCACCCGCTCGGTGCGGTCGTCGCCGTCACCGGCTCGGTGCAGTCACTGCGTCGGCCAGGAAGGCGAGGGTCTCCGAGGTGCCCGCCTCGAGCTTGAGGGTCGCCAGCACATCCCCGCGCGTGGGGCCACGATTGATCACCACCACCGGGATGTTCCGCTGTGCGGCGCGGCGCACGAAACGCAGCCCCGACTGCACCGTCAGCGAACTTCCGGCGACCAGCAGGGCGTCGGAGCCGTCGACCACCGAGAAGGCGAGTTCGACCCGCGGGCGCGGCACCGTCTCGCCGAAGTACACGATGTCGGGTTTGAGCATCCCGCCGCAGCGGTCGCAGTCCACTACGACGAAGTCCTCGGTGTCGGTGACCACTGCGTCCGCGTCGGGGGCGACCTCGAGACCTGTCGTCGCGCGCATCCGGTCGTCGAATCCCGGATTGGCCGCGCACAGCCGCTCGTGCAGCGTGAACCGCGAGATGCGGTGCTCGCACGACAGGCACCGGACCTGCGCGTAGGTGCCGTGCAGGTCGACGACCCGCCGGCTGCCTGCCTTCGTGTGCAGCAGGTCGACGTTCTGGGTGATCACACCGACGACGGAACCGGCGCGTTCGAGGGCCGCGAGCGCCCGGTGCCCGGCGTTGGGGCGGGCGGCGTCCATGTGTTTCCAGCCGACGTGGTTGCGCGCCCAGTAGCGTTGCCGGAACTCCGCATCGCCGACGAACTGCTGGTAGGTCATCGGGTTGCGCGGGGGCGAGTCGGGTCCGCGATAGTCGGGGATACCGGAGTCCGTCGACAGCCCGGCGCCGGTGAGAACCGCGATCCGACGGCTGTGCAGGAGAGCGGGCAGGTCGTCGGAACGGAGTGGAACGTCGATCACCCCATCTACGGTAGGCCGCTTCCGGGCACCGGAGCTGCGGGCAGGAGCGCGCGCACCGCGTCGATGGTGTCGGCGTCGGCAGCGGACTTGTCGGGCCGGTACCGCAGCACCCGTGCGAAGCGCAGCGCCACCCCGCCCGGATAGCGGCTGCTGGTCTGCACTCCGTCGAGCTCGATCTCGACGACGATCGCGGGTCGCAGGTGGACGGTGTGCTCGTCGCGGTGTGTCTCGTAGCGCGGGAATTCCTCTGTCTGCCACTGCAGCAGCGCGTCGGTGAGTCCCTTGAACGTCTTCCCGACCATGATCGGCGGACCACCGTCCGGGTCGCGGGCACCGAGGTGCAGATTGGACAGGAAGCCGGTGCGGCGCCCGTAACCCCACTCGGCGGCGAGCACCACGAGGTCCAGGGTGTGCTCGGGCTTGACCTTCTGCCACGCTCGGCCCCGGCGTCCGGCGGTGTAGGTCGACGTGAGGGACTTCACCATCACACCCTCGTGACCGTTGCCGAGCGAGTCACCGAGATGCGCCTCGGCGCTGTCGGCGTGCGGGGCGACCAGCGTCGGGATGCGGTGCTCACCCGCGACATGGGCGAGACGGTCGAGACGCACCGACAGCGGCTCGTCGAGCAGGTCGTCGCCGTCGAGGTGCAGGCAGTCGAAGAAGTACGGGTGGAGGAGCAGTTCGCGTTCGGAGCGGGCGCCGAACCGGCTCATGGTCTCCTGGAACGGTCGGGGACGGCCGGAATCGGTGAGCGCGAGCGTCTCGCCGTCGAGCACGACACTGCGGCACGGCAGCGCCCGGACGAGTTCGACCAGTTCGGGAACCGACGCGGTGATGTCGCGCAGTGTGCGGGTGAAGATCCACACGGCGTCCTCGTGGCGGTGCACCTGGATGCGTGCGCCGTCGAGTTTGTACTCCACGCTCACCGCCCCGTCGAACTCGGTCAGGGCCGCCTCGAGCGACTCGGCGGGCGAGGCGAGCATCGGCCGGACCGGTCGGCCGAGTTCCAGGCCGAACTCCGCCAGCGCGTCCACACCACCGTCGAAGGCCGCCGCTGCGGCCTGGGCGAGGCGACCCGACAACATCACCGCCCGGCGGACCGGTTCGACGGGGAGACCGGCTGCCGCTGCGACCGCATCGGTCATCACCCCTTCGAGCGCACCCTGCCGCAGCTCACCGCCGAGGAGCGCGACGAGGAAACGCTGCTCGCCCTCGGTGGCCCGGCCGAACAGGTCCAGGAGCAGTTGCTGCCGCGCGGCGGTGGATCCCGGACCTGAGATGTCGGCGAGCCGGTCGAGGAAACCGGACACCTCGTCGACGGAGAGCGTCGGATCGTCGGCGACCGGTGCGGAGAGACCGGCAAGGGTGCGGAAGCCGACACCCAGGCGGCCCTGGGTCATCTCTCCGGACAACCACGAGACCACCGCTTCGACCTCGTGGGATTCGGCGCGCTCCAGTAATTCCCGCAGCAGATCGATCTTGGTGCGTCGTGACCGCGTGGCGGCGACGGCGACGGACGTGTCGACAACCGAGTGCAGCAGCATCGCTTCGACGTTAGCGCCCGGCCGTGCCACGCGGAGGAAATCGTGCGCCGGGGTGTATTTCCGCACGCAGACGGGAATCGAGAGGCCAGGATGGTGCACGGGACGCGTGCACGAGCGGGAGGGACGGGAGACGCGGATGAGCAAGGACTCCGAGGCGGTCGAGCTCGACGTGGACGGTCGCCCGGTGCGTATCACGCATCCCGACCGCGTGTACTTCCCCGAGATCGGGGCGACCAAGCTCGATCTCGCGAACTACTACCTGAGCGTGGGGGAGGGGATCGTCCGGGCGCTCCGTGAGCGGCCCTGCATGCTGCACCGGTTCCCCGACGGACTCGAAGGGCAGAAGGTGCACCAGAAGCGGCTGCCCCGCGGGGCGCCGGACTGGGTCGAGACCGTGCGGGTGCACTTCCCGCGTTACGACCGCGACGCCGACGAACTGTGCGTCACCCACCTCGCCGATGTGGTGTGGGCCGTGCAGATGTCCACCGTGGAGTTCCATCCGTGGAACTCGCGGCGCAGCGACGTGGAGCGGCCCGACGAATGGCGGATCGACCTCGACCCGATGCCCGACTGCGATTTCGACCGGGTGCGGCGCGTGGCGTCGGTGGCGCACGAGGTGCTCGACGAGCTCGGTGCCGTGGGCTGGCCGAAGACCTCGGGCGGCGACGGCCTGCACGTCTACGTCCGGATCGCACCGGAGTGGGAGTTCGACGATGTCCGAAGGGCCGCATGGGCTTTCGCGCGGGAGGTGGAGCGACGCGCGCCGGGGGACGTGACGACGGCGTGGTGGCGCAAGGAACGTGATCCGTCGGCGGTCTTCGTCGACTACAACCAGAACTCGCGCGACCACACGATCGCCAGTGCCTATTCGGTCCGCGGTGTACCGGAGGCAACGGTCTCCACGCCGGTGCGGTGGGACGAGATCGACGACCTCGATCCGCGGGATTTCACGATCCGGACCGTGCCGAAGCGGTTCGAGGAACTGGGCGACCTGCACGCGGGGATCGACGACGCGGTCTTCGCCCTCGATCCGCTGCTGGAATGGGCGGAACGCGACGAGAAGCAGGACAAGGGGTCGGAGTGAGCGCTGTGGTCGGACAACTGTGGTCCGGTAGATGTGGCCTAGTAGCCGGCGCTGGGATCGACGACCCCGATCGGCACGAGGCCGGACGCGAACCGCGTGACGTTCTCGGTCACGTGCTCGAGATAGGCCGGGATGCGCAATGGGGGCGGATTGGCGTCGTGGGGCGTGATCACGGCGTTGGGGAGCGTCCACAACGGATGATCGTCGGGGAGCGGTTCGGGGTCGGTGACGTCGAGCCCTGCACCGCCGATCGCGCCGGATCGTAGGGCGGCGACGAGGGCGTCGGTGTCGACGAGATCACCCCGGGCGACGTTGACGACCCACGCCGTGGATTTCATCGCTGCGAGTTCGGTTGCGCCGACGAGGCGTTCGACGTCGAGGGTGGCAGTCGCGGAGATGACGAAATGATCTGCCAGAGTCCATATCTCGTCGATGCGTTCGACGGGGAACGTCTCGACGGCCCCGGGCACGGGACGACCGCTGCGGGTGACGGCGAGCGCATGTGCGCCCAGCGTGGCCAGCATCGGGATCAGTGCACGACCGACACCACCGGCACCGATGATCCCGACCGTCGCGCCGCGGAGGGTGCCGACGGCGGGCGCGAGGCTCTCGGGTGCCCACGAGGTGGCCGCCAGATGCGCGGGTAGGGCCCGGACCCCGGCGAGCAGGAGCAGGAGCGCGTGCTCGGCGACGGTCGTGGAGTAGGCGGCGGCCGCCGACGTCCAGGTGACGCGAGGATGAGCCTTGACGACGCCCTGCGACAGCCAGTACTCGACACCGGCGGACGGAAGCTGCACCCAGCGGACGGAGGCGGGGAGGACCTCGGGGAAGTCCTGCGGCCCGGCCGTCCAGACGAGCGCGTCCGGGGTGTCCTCGAGTCCGCAGGGCACGCCGCCCCCGCCCGAGACCGCCCGTTCGAAACGGGGGTCGCGCTCGGGGCCGACAGCGATGCGGGGCGCACGCTCGGGAGTCATGGTCTCGACTCTAAGCGTCCGCCCCGCATCGGTCACGTGGTTACCGCACTCAGGCGGGTTCGACGATCAACGGGTACACACCGTTCTCGTCGTGCACCTCACGGCCGGTGACCGGGGGATTGAAGACGCACAGCATGCGCATGCGCGTCTCGGGGAGCACGCGGTGACGCTCGTGTCCGTTGAGCAGGTACATCGTGCCCGGAGCGAGGTCGTACTCCACGTCGTTGTCGAGGTCCTGGAGCTTGCCGGTGCCCTCGACGAGCCACACGGCCTCGACGTGGTTGGCGTAGTGGAACTCGTTGACGGTGCCGGGCTCGATGGTGGTCTCGTGGAACGAGAAGCCCACCTTGTCGCCGGCGAGGATGATGCGCTTGCTGCGCCACTGGCCGTCCTCCGAGACGACGTCGCGCTCGGTGCCGGTGATCTCTTCTGTCGTACGAACGATCATGGGTGTCGAAAGTCCTTCTTCTGCAAGTAGTTTCGGAACGGGCGGAGCGGGGGACCGCTCAGGAACGGACCTTGGCGGTCGCTTCCGCCAGGATGTTCAGCCCGAACTCGAGTTCGTCGTCGGTGATGGTCAGCGGCGGCAGCAGCTTGACGACCTCGTCCGACGGGCCGGAGGTCTCGGCGAGCAGGCCCTCCTCGAAGGCCAGGGCGCAGACCTTGTCGGCGTCCTCCGGCTTGTCGAAGACCAGGCCCTGGACCAGACCGCGGCCGCGGGTCGAGACGCCGTCGAACATGTCCGACAGGTTCATGAAGGTCTGGCGGATGCGCTCGCCCTTGCGCAGGGTGTCGCGCTCGAGCTTGTCGTCGGCCCAGTAGTGCTCGAGGGCGGCAGCCGCCGTCACGAAGGCCGGGTTGTTGCCGCGGAAGGTGCCGTTGTGCTCGCCCGGACCCCACACGTCGAGCTCACGCTTGAACAGGGTGAGCGCCAGCGGCATTCCGTATCCGCCGATCGACTTCGACAGGGTCACGATGTCGGGCGTGATGCCGGCGATCTCGAACGAGAAGAACGGGCCGGTGCGGCCGCAACCCATCTGCACGTCGTCGACGATCAGCAGGATGTCGCGTTCCTTGCACAGGTCGGCCAGAGCGCGAAGCCACTCGGGGCGAGCAACATTCACGCCGCCCTCACCCTGCACGGTCTCGACGATGACCGCGGCCGGACGGTTCAGGCCACTGCCCGCGTCGTCGAGCACACGCGAGAACCACTGGAAGTCCTCGGTGACGCCGTTGAAGTAGTTGTCGAACGGCATCGGCGTGGCGTGGACGAGGGGGACACCCGCGCCGGCGCGCTTCATCGAGTTACCGGTCACCGAGAGCGCACCCAGGGTCATGCCGTGGAAAGCGTTGGTGAAGTTGATGATCGACTCGCGGCCGGTCACCTTGCGGGCGAGCTTGAGCGCTGCCTCGACGGCGTTCGTGCCGGTCGGGCCGGGGAACTGGACCTTGTAGTCCAGGCCGCGCGGCGCGAGCACGTGCGACTCGAAGGTCTCGAGCAGCTTGCGCTTGGCGACGGTGTGCATGTCGAGGCCGTGGGTGACGCCGTCGCTCATGATGTAGTCGACCAGGGCCGACTTGAGAACCGGATTGTTGTGGCCGTAGTTCAGGGCTCCGGCGCCGGCGAAGAAGTCGAGGTAGTCCTTGCCGTCCTCGCTGCGCAGCCAGGATCCCGATGCCTTGTCGAAAACGGCGGGCCAGCCGCGGCTGTAACTCCGAACCTCGGATTCGAGGTGCGAGAAAATCGCAGTATCGGGCTTACCGGTGGTCTCGGGCTTGTTTTCCAGGATGGTCATGTCGTGGTCCTCCTGTGATTATTCGAGAATTATGAAGATGTCGCGCGCACATGCGCTGCGATCATTCGCCGATGGTGTAGAGATCCTCGGCCAGATGTGAATCGGGGAAATCGTCGGGCGCGAACAACTCGGTGCGAGTGATATGCGTTCCGCGGCGACGTGCGAGAGCGGTGAACATTGCGATCGACGCTTCGTTGTCGGGACTCACCGTCGTTTCCAGACGGGTCACGCCGAGCGGCTCGAGTCGGTCGAGCAGTGCGTTGAGCATACGGCCGGCCACTCCACGTCCACGCTGGTCTGCGTCGACTGCCACCTGCCAGACGAACAAGGTGTTCGGGGAGTCGGGGCGGCGGTAGCCGGTTACGAATCCCACGGGGCGATCGGTGTCGTCCGTTGCGACGACCGATGTGTCTGCGAAATCGCGACACCACAGCACATATGCGTAACCGGAATTGACGTCGAGAACCTGCGAATCACGCGCGATCTGCCAGAGTCGTCTACCGTCGGCGATACGCGGACGCCGGAATTCGATTGCAGCCGGCTCACTACCGGACTCGGTGGCGGCCACGTCCGAAGAAGTGGTCGCGGTATTCGATTCAGCCGAGTCGGGGGTCGGGGTACTTCTTTCCTTGACGGGCCTCATATGTCCTTTCAACCTAACAACTTCCGGTGTCGAGATCACGCCCGTCTCCGGAATCGGGATCGGAACCCTGTGGTCCGTGCAGGTCGAGCGCATGTTGTGATGCCGGTCACAAACATGTTACGTCGGTCCTCCTCGTGGCGATTACTTCGGGCTCGCGAGTGCGTACGGCAACACCGCGTCGGCTCCCGCGGCGACGAGGGTTCTCGCCGCCATTGTGAACGTCCAGCCGGTGTCGGTCACCGCATCGACGAGCAGGATCGGACCAACCGACCCGACGTCGTCGGGTCGCTCCCACCCATCGATCAGTGCGGCGACCCGGTATGCCGAGTTCGCTGCCGTGGGCTCCGTATTCCCGCTTCGGCGTCGCAATACACCTAGATCTCGCAATCGTCCGATTTGTGCCAATCGGGACGCGAGTGACTCGACGAGCAGGGGGTGCGTGGGGGAGTCCATGGCCATGACGGCGGTGGGCCGCTCCTCCCAGTCCCACGCCGCGAGCACCGCGATCGACGCGTCGACCACCGCCTTCGGCACTTCGCGGTCCGGCCCGTCGAGCAGCTCGCGCAGTCGCGGTCCCCACCCCAGATCCGACAACCGGCCCAATACACGCCCCGGACGCGGACCGTCCGTGATCCGGCCCGACAGCGCGATCCCGAGGGTCGACATCCCCGTAGGCCACTGCCGTCGCGGTGGCAGATCGACGCCGGGGCGTTCGAGGCGGGCGCGGGTCCGGGCGACCTCGTCGTCGCCGACGGACGTCTCCCACCGGGAGCCGATGCAGTTGTCGCACCGGCCGCAGCCGGTGCCTGCAGCGTCGAGATCGGGGTCGTCGAGTTGACGGCGGAGGAAGACCATGCGGCATTCGGTGGTGCGCTCGTATTCGAGCATCGCCTCCTGTTCCGCGGTGCGCGCCTCCTCGAGGCGCCCGTAGCGCTCCTCGTCGTACACCCAGGGCTGCCCGGTGGCGAGCCAGCCGCCCTTGACCCTCTTCACTGCTCCGTCGACGTCGAGGACCTTGAGGACCATCTCCAGGCGGGAGCGCATGAGGTCGACCCGCGGTTCGAGGGCGGGCGTCGATACCGGCCGTTCGGTATCGAGTGCTGCGATCACACGTCGGACGAGCTCCTCGTCCGGGAAGGCGACCGAGGCGAACCACTGCCAGATCCGGCGGTCCTCCGGGCCGGGGAGCAGAACCACCTCGGCGCGGTCGGTGGAGCGACCCGCACGCCCGACCTGCTGGTAGTAGGAGATCGGGGACGAGGGAGCGCCGAGGTGCACCACGAAGCCGAGGTCGGGTTTGTCGAAACCCATGCCGAGCGCCGAGGTCGCGACGAGCGCCTTGACCTTGTTGTCGAGGAGATCGGCTTCGAGCTGTTCGCGCTCGGTCGGTTCGGTCTGCCCGGTGTACGCCGCCACCGCGTAACCGTGGTCTGCGAGCAGCGCCGCGAGGTCGCGGGCGGCGGAGACCGTCAGCGCGTACACGATGCCCGAGCCCGGCAGATCCTTCAGATGCTGCGCGAGCCACGCTGCGCGTCGTGCCGGCTCGTCGATCCGCACCACCGACAGGTGCAGCGATGGACGGTCGAGGCCGCCGCGCAGCACGAGCGTGTCACCCGGGCCGTCGCTGCTGTTCCCACCGACACCGAGCTGGGCGGCGATGTCGGCGACGACGCGGTCGTTGGCGGTCGCCGTCGTCGCCAGCACGGGGATGTCGTCGCCGAGCTCGGCGACGAGGGTGCGGATGCGGCGGTAGTCGGGCCGGAAGTCGTGACCCCAGTCCGACACGCAGTGCGCCTCGTCGACGACCACCAGTCCGGCGTCGCGGGCGAGGGACGGCAGCACCTGGTCGCGGAAGTCGGGGTTGTTCAGGCGTTCGGGGCTGACGAGGAGGACGTCGACCTCGCCCGCCGCGATCCGCTCGTGGATCGCCGACCATTCCGTGACGTTGCCGGAGTTGATGGTCGCGGCGTGGACACCGGCCCGTTCGGCGGCCGCGACCTGGTTGCGCATCAGGGCGAGCAGCGGCGAGACGATCACTGTGGGACCCCGGCCCTGTCGACGCAGCAGCTTGGCGGAGATGAAGTAGACGGCCGACTTCCCCCAGCCCGTGCGCTGGACGACGAGGGCTCGGCGACGGTGCACCACGAGCGCTTCGATGGCGACCCATTGGTCGTCGCGGAGCCGGGCATCGGGGCCCGCCAACTCGCGGAGAAGGTGCTCGGCATCGTCGCGCAACAGGTCGGTGGAGTTCGTCATGTTGCAATCGTGCCCGACGGCGTTCCGTCACGGCGGCGGTGAACGGTTCTCCGGGGGCGGCGAACGGTACTGATGCGGCGGCGAACGGGGATACCGTAGAGATGGCGGCGGAGCGGCTCGCGCGAAAGGTGGTGGCACCCAGTGTCAGTCAGCGTGGCGGAAATCATCGTGTAAAATCTTGCGGAACAACAACTTCCGATTACATCGATCTTGGAGTGCGACTCGTGACACTCTGTGTCCAAATTGGTGACGGCGATCGCCGGTCCGGCCCGAGTGTGACGAGCGGATCATCCGCGCCGCTATGGTCGTCGTCATGTACGCAGCCCTTTCATCGCCCGCAGCACCGTCTGTGGAGTCGGTCGTCGTGACCCCGGCCGAGGCTCGGGTACGTCATGAGACCTACCGCAAGAAGATCGTGTCGGCGCAGGACGCCGTCCAGTGGATCCGCCCCGGCGACACCGTTGCCATCAGCGGCTTCGCCAGCGCAGGTACCCCGAAGGCCGTGACCCCGGCCCTCGCCGAACACATCCGCCGCACGCGGGCGACCGGCGGCGACTTCCGGATCAACCTGCTCACCGGAGCATCGGTGGCCTCCGACACCGAGCGCATGCTCGCCGACGTCGACGGAATCGCGCTGCGTATGCCGTACCAGGCGGAGCCCACCGCCCGCGGACGGATCAACGAAGGCCGCATGGACTACGTCGACATCCACCTGTCGCACGTCGCCCAGCAGGTCTGGGAGGGCTACTACGGACACGTCGACGTCGCCGTCGTCGAGATCTCCGGCATCACCGAGACGGGCGAGCTGATCCCCGCCACCTCCATCGGCAACAACAAGACCTGGCTCGACGTCGCCGAGAAGGTGATCCTCGAGGTCAACTCGTGGATCCCCGCCGCCATGGACGGCGTGCACGACGTCTACTACGGCACCGCGCTTCCCCCCAACCGCCGCCCGATCGACCTCACCGACGTCGAGGACCGCATCGGCCAGCCCTACTTCCGGATCGATCCGGAACGTGTCGTCGCGGTGGTCGAGACCGATCGCCCCGACAGCGCGACCGCGCTCACGGCGCCCGACGCCACCAGCCGGGCCATCGCCGACCACGTCCTGGACTTCTTCGCGCACGAGGTCGCTGCCGGCCGGCTGCCCGCCGACACTCTGCTCCCGCTGCAGTCGGGTGTCGGCAACGTCGCCAACGCCGTGCTCGCCGGTCTCGACAGCGGACCGTACCGGGGGCTGACCTGCTACTCGGAGGTCATCCAGGACGGCATGCTCGACCTCGTCAAGCACGGCACCGTCCGGTTCGCCTCGGCCACCGCCCTCGCGCTGTCCGAAACGGGACTCAACGACTTCGTCGAGAACATCGACTTCTACCGCGACCACATCATGTTGCGGCCGCAGGAGATCAGCAACCACCCCGAGATCGTGCGCCGACTCGGCATCATCGCCATGAACGGCATGCTCGAGGCCGACGTCTACGGCAACGTCAACTCCACCCACGTGATGGGCACCCGCATCATGAACGGCATCGGGGGCTCCGGCGACTTCGCGCGCAACGGCTACCTGTCGATGTTCCTGAGCCCGTCGACGGCTCGCGACGGTGCGATCTCGTCGATCGTCCCGATGGTGCCGCACGTCGACCACACCGAGCACGACGTGCAGGTCATCGTGACCGAACAAGGTCTTGCCGATCTGCGCGCCCTGTCTCCCCGCCGTCGATCGCGGGTCGTCGTGGAGCGCTGCGCGCATCCCGACTACCGCGCCGAACTGCTCGACTACATCGAGCGCGCAGAAGCTGCCCCCGGCGCAGGTCACACCCCGCACCTGCTCGGTGAGGCATTCTCCTTCCACGAGCGCTACCAGCGCACGGGGACCATGCACGCGTCCTGATCGACGCGGCGGCGAACACGGTCGGCCCCGGCACCACACCACGGTGCCGGGGCCGACCTTTCTCGTTCGTCCGACTCAGCGGATCGGCGCCGGATCGATCTCCTGCTGCGGGAGCGTCGCGGAGATCGTCGCCGTGATGTCCTGCAGCGGGGTCGGCCCGGATCCGTCGGGCACGGTCAACGCCACGTAGACCGGACGGTCGACGGCGAACCACGTACTCGCCGGGATGCCCTGCTCGGCTCCCGACACCTCGAACCACTGCACGTCGTCGATCACCTGCAGCGCCGCCGCCTGGTCGAACTGGTCGGGCCGGTCGAGACCGCAGCGCAGGACGACCTCCTCGCCGTCGTCCGACTGCCAGGCCGCCGCACCCACCGGTGCCGGATCGGCCAATTCGGCGCGCGTGTAGTCGCCGAGCTCCTCCGGCAGCGCGTCGAGCAACTGTGAGCAGGATTCGGACTCCGCTTCCGGAGCCGGCACGGGACCGAGACCGACAGGCGTGTTCACCGGTGACTGCGACACGATCACGGCCGCGACCACCACACCGACCAGCAGGGCGACGGGCAGTGCGATCGCCGTGGCGATCAGCGCGGGACTGCGTCGCGTCCCGTCCGATCCGGGCGCCTCGACGGGGGCGTCGTCGGAGGGTTCGCGATCGGAAGCAGAGGTGTCGTTCATCGTGTCCAGCATCCGGGCTCGGGGACAGGGGGCGGTAGCGTGATCGAACGTAGCAGGGCACGTGCCGGCTCTCTCCCACCGCCGACCCAGAAAGAGGCGACCGTCACCGTGACGAACCCGACCGGACCCACCGTCGCCGACATGGGCGAATTCCCCGTGATCGAACGCGCGGTGAGGGCACGACGGCAACCCGACAGCACACTCGTCGGGCCGGGCCACGACGCGGCGGTCGTGTCGGCCGCCGACGGTCGCATCGCGATCTCGACCGACATGCTCGTCGAAGGACGTCACTTCCGGTTCGACTGGTCGAGCCCGGAGGAGGTCGGACGCAAGGCGGTCGCCCAGAACGGAGCCGATGTCGCCGCGGTCGGTGCGCGTCCCACCGCCTTCGTCGTCGGCCTCGGATGCCCACCCGAGACACCCGTCGCCGTGCTCGACGGCATCTCGGCGGGCATCGGGGAGGCTGCGGAGGAGATCGGCGCCGGAGTCGTGGGAGGTGATCTCGTGCAGGCGGGTCAGGTGATCGTCTCGGTCACCGTGCTCGGCGAACTCGACGGACGGCCACCGCTCCTCCGCTCCACTGCGCGCCCCGGCGACGTCGTCGCCCTCGCCGGTCGCACCGGTCGCTCCGCGGCGGGCCTGGCCCTGCTGCTGGCCGGCAACCGGGACTTCCCCGAACTCGTCGCGGCGCATCGTGTGCCCACACCGCCCTACGCCGCAGGTCCTGCTGCGGCCGCGGCAGGCGCCCACGCATGTACCGACATCTCCGACGGTCTCGTCGCCGATCTCGGGCACATCTGCACCGCATCGGAGGTCGCGATCGATCTCGACCCGGGTGCACTCGCTCCCGACACGCAACTCCGGGACGCCGGGGAGGCACTGTCGGTCGACCCGCAGGAATGGATCCTCACCGGCGGCGAGGACCACGCCCTCGCGGCGTGCTTCCCTCGCGAGGTCACCCTGCCGGACGGATGGCGGCCCATCGGCGTGGTCCTGGAAGGCTCCGGCGTCACCGTCGACGGGCGACACCACAACGGATCCGGGGGCTGGCAGAGCTTCGCGGCGGGCGCTGATCGCTAGGGCGACCACTCCGGGTGGGGTTCGCTCGAGATAGGTTCTGCAGTCATGGCTGTCTACGCACTCGGCGAGCGTGTCCCCGATATCCATCCCGACGCGTGGGTTCATCCCGACGCGGTCGTGATCGGCAACGTCACCCTCGGTGCCGGCGCCTCCGTGTGGCCCTCGGCGGTGCTGCGCGGCGACTACGGCACGATCACCGTGGGGGAGAAGACCAACATCCAGGACGGCACGATCATCCACTGCACCGCGATCGAGGCCACGGTCATCGGCGCTCGCTGCGTCGTCGGGCACAACGCGCACATCGAGGGCGCCACGATCGGTGACGGTGCGCTGATCGGCTCGGGTTCGCTCGTCCTCAACGGCTCGGTCGTCGGTGCCGGCGCGCAGGTCGCCGCCGGCGCCCTGATCCCGCCGCGCTTCGAACTGCCGCCCCGCCGCATGGCGATGGGTATCCCCGCGAAGGTCCGCGAGGGCTACGAGGTCCCCGAGAACAACTTCGACGCCAACGCCGAGATGTACGCGGCGAACGCCGCCTACTACCGGACCGCCCTCCGCCGCATCGATCAGGAGTGACAGGTGGCCGACACCGTCGACACACAGTCCGCGGCCGGGGGAGCGGACGAGCCCCGTTCCGGTCGGCCCCTGTCCGAACTCGTCGACCCGGGCTGGGCGCGAGCACTCGAACCCGTCGCCGGTGACATCACCGCGATGGGGCAGTTCCTCCGCGCCGAACTCGCCGCGGGCCGCAGTTACCTGCCGTCCGGTCCGAACGTGCTGCGTGCCTTCACGCAGCCCTTCGAATCCGTCCGCGTCCTGATCGTCGGTCAGGATCCCTATCCCACTCCGGGTCACGCTGTGGGACTGAGCTTCTCGGTGGCCCCGGACGTCCGGCCGATCCCGCGCAGTCTCGCCAACATCTACCGCGAGTACACCGACGATCTCGGGTTGCCGCAGCCCTCCACGGGCGACCTGTCGCCGTGGACCGAGCACGGCGTCCTGTTGCTCAACCGGGTCCTCACCGTCGCACCGGGCCAGCCGGCCTCCCACCGCGGCAAGGGCTGGGAGGCGGTCACCGAGCAGGCGATCCGCGCGCTGGTCGCACGCGGGACCCCGCTCGTCGCGATCCTGTGGGGTCGCGACGCCGCGACCCTCGAACCCATGCTCGGTGGTGTGCCCACCGTGAAGTCGGCGCACCCGTCCCCGCTGTCGGCCTCACGCGGTTTCTTCGGGTCGCGTCCGTTCAGCCGCGCGAACGCTCTGCTCGTCGAGCAGGGCGGCGAACCGGTGGACTGGCGACTGTCCTGAGCACCGATCCGCCGCCCGGAGATCAGGCGCGGACCGAATCCCAGTCCGGGCGCCGCTTGGCGACGAAGGCGTCGACACCCTCGATACCCGTGGGCGACGTCGCGGCCGCGGAGATCGAGGCGGCTTCCGCATCGAGGTGCTCGGACAGCGATCGCTCCGCCGAGCCCGCCACGAGCGAGCGGATGGCGGCGTAGGACTGCGTGGGGCCGTGCGCGAGGGTCCGTGCGAGTCGCAACCCCTCGCTCTGGATCTCGCCGTCGGCGACGAGCCGGCTCAGCAGACCCAGACGCACGGCTTCGTCGGCGCCGATCACGGCGTCGGTCATGATGATCTCCCGTGCCCGCGACGGACCGACGATCCGCGGCAGGGTCCACGACATGCCGCCGTCGGGGGAGAAACCGATCGACGGGTACGCGGCGCGCATCTTCGTGCCGGGGCCGGCGAGCGCGATGTCGGCGAGCAGCGCCAGGCTCATCCCGGCGCCGGCAGCCCAGCCGTGCACGGCGGCGACGACCGGCACGGCCGCCTTGTCCAGCTCGCGCACGAAGTCGTGGAAGAGGTTCGCGATGTCGAGCAGGTGGGCGCCGCGGTCCTCGGCCGCGGCGAATCCGTGGACGTTTCCGCCCGCGCAGAAGTTCGCACCCTCACCGACGAGCAGCACGGCGCCGATCTCGGGGCCTGCCGCGCGCAGGGCCGCGATGCCCTGCCCCATCCCTGCGGGGGACAGGGAGGTGCCGTACTCGGAGGTCGCCACGGCGATCCGCAGGACGCGGTCCTCCACGCTCACCAGTGAGCGGAGAGAGTCGCTGTCGGGGAAGGAAACTTGATTCTCGGTCATTCCCGCACGATATCCGGCCGGGGGATCGAACGGCGAAGGCCCCCTGCGCAATCAGCGCAGGGGGCCTTCGCTACGACTCGACCGGGAATCAGCCGCGGACGACCTTGCCGGCCTTGAGGCAGGAGGTGCACACGTTCATCTTGCGGGTGTTGCCCGGTGCAACCTGAGCGCGCACGCTCTGGATGTTCGGGTTCCAGCGACGGTTGGTACGCCGGTGCGAGTGCGAGACCGACTTCCCGAAGCCGGGGCCCTTGGCGCATACGTCGCAGACGGCAGCCATGTCGCGAACTCCTTGTGTCTAGTGGATAGATCTTCTGTCTGTTGTTTCGCCTTGCGAACACGGGGAACGAGCCGCCCGTGCGAGGCAACCCGGCAAGCTTAGCGAACTCGAGGGCGGTTGGCCAAACCGGACGGTGCGCCGGGTCGCGGCTAACCTGTTCGCCAGGGCTCGGCACCGTGTTCGACGGTACCGATCGTAGAGGTGGACGATGCCCGCAGGACGAGGCGAAGGGGGTGGAATCGTTGCTCGGAGCCGAGGACACGGTGGACGGGCGGGCGCTGCGCCGGTGGGTCGAGTTCGGTGTGGAAGCGCTCGAACAGCGCCGAGCGGAGATCAACTCGCTCAACGTCTTCCCGGTGCCCGACGGGGACACCGGCAACAATCTGCTGATCACCCTGCAGGCCGCGGCGGCCCGGATCGGCGGGCCCGTGGACGGCGCGCTCACCGCATCCGACGTCGCCGAAGGGCTCGCGCGCGGCGCCTTCGCCGGGGCGCGGGGCAACTCGGGGATCATCCTGGCGCAGGCGCTGCGCGGTGTCGCCGACGCGGTCGCGGGACTGACGACGGTCGGCGCCCGTGACCTGGCCGCGGCCTTCTCCAATGCGGCGACGCTCGTGACCGGAGCGCTCAGCGCGCCCGCGAAGGGCACCATCGTCAGCGTCCTCGAAGCTGCGGCCGACGGCGCGACCCGCGTCGCCTCGGAGACGGATGCGACCGTGTGCGATGTCGCCGTCGCGAGTGCAGACGCCGCCGCCGACGCGCTGCAGCGCACCACCACCCAGCTCGACGTCCTCGCCGAGGCCGGGGTGGTCGACGCCGGCGGTCTCGGCCTGCTCGTGCTGCTCGACTGCCTGGTGGAGGTCACCACCGGAACACGTCCCGACCGCCGGATGGTGCTCGCCGGCGCTTCGCGTCCCGTGGTCGAACCCGAGATCGTCGACGAGCGTCCCGACAGCGACCAGCAGGAATACGAGGTGATGTATCTCGTCGGGAACTCCGACGACGCGCGTATGGACGCCCTGCGGTCCTCCCTCGACGCGCTCGGCGACTCGGTCGCGATCGTCGCCGGGGAAGCGGGGTGCTGGTCCGTGCATGTGCACTGCTGCGATCCCGGAGCTGCTGTGGAGGCCGGTCTCGCGGCGGGCTCGCTGAGCCGCATCGACATCACGTGCTTCGCGCTCGAGTCCGCGCGTCGCGGATGCGGCGACGGTCCCGTGGCGCTCGGCACGGCCACCGCCCCGGTCCGCGCCGAGTCGGCGGGGGAGCAGTCCCGGGCGGTCCTCGCGGTGGTGGGCGGCGAGGGCGCCGCCGAACTGTTCGAGGCGGAGGGTGCCCGGGTGCTGCGGGCCGAGGAGATCTCCGTCCCGGACGAACTGCTCGAGGCGATCCGGGCAGTGCCGAGCCGGGACGTCCTCGTGCTGCCCAACGGTGCGCTCTCTGCACAGGACGTCGTCGCCGTGGGTGCGCGGGCGCGGCGGGACGACCGCGACGTGATGTTCCTGCCGTCCTCCTCCGTCGTTCAGGGACTGGCCTCGTTGGCCGTGCACGATCCGATGCGCGCCACCGTCGACGACGCCTTCGCGATGTCGGAGGCGGCGTCGTGTGTGCGGTGGGGGTCGCTGCGGTACGCGAACGAACGTGCGCTGACCTGGGTCGGAACGTGCGAACCCGGCGACAGTCTCGGACTGGCCGGCCATGATGTCGTAGTGATCGAGCATGATTTGGTGACAGCGGGAGCGTCGCTGCTCGACAGGATTCTCGCCGCGGGCGGTGAGCTCGTGACGATGCTGGTCGGTGCCGACGCCCCCGACGGACTCGTCGAGCAACTGGTCGCCCATCTCGATCACCGTCACCCGGAGATCGACGTGGCGGTCTACCAGGGCGGTCAGCGCAGCGACCTGCTGCAGCTCGGCGTCGAGTAGCCGGTGCGCCGCGAGGCCACCGCAGGAGTAGCGGAAGGGACGGCAGTGGCGACACTCGCGGACCGGCTCGATCATGTCCTCGGCCGCAAGACGGCGGACGCCTTGCACGACGCGTTCGGGATGACCACCGTCGAGGATCTGCTGAGGCACTATCCGCACCGCTACGCCACCCAGGGCGCCGAGCTCGGCGAGAGTCAGCCCACCGAGGGCCAGCACATCACGATCATCGCGCGGGTCGAGTCGGCGCAGGAGGTGCCGATGAAGTCCCGCGCCGGCAAACGCCTCGCGGTGCGGCTGCGCTCCGATCGTCACAGCATCGACGTCACCTTCTTCAACCCGCACCGGGTCAAGCACAACATCAAGCCCGGCGTGCGCGCGATGTTCTCCGGCACCGTGAAGTACTTCCGCGACAAGTGGAGCCTGACCCACCCGAGCTATCTCGTGCTGCCCGAACCGCGCGACGCCGAGGACCTGGTCTCGGCGACACCGGCGCGGGTGCGGGGCGCCGGAGCCCTGGCGGGTCTCGCACGCACCGCGCAGGACGGCTCGGGGGTCGACATGTCGGTCTTCGACCGTGCGCTGATCCCGATGTACCGCGCGACCCGCGAGGTCGAGTCGTGGACCGTCATGCGGTGTGTGCGGCAGGTGCTCGACCAGCTCGATCACGTCGACGACCCGCTGCCCGAGTGGGTGCGCGACGAGCACGGCTTCGTGGGGCTCGACGAAGCGTTGCGCTCGATCCACCTGCCCGACACGAAGCAGGAGATCGACCGGGCGCGCGACCGCCTGCGGTTCGACGAGGCCGCCGCGGTGCAGCTCGTGCTCGCCGGACGCCGGCACGACGTCGAGGTGCGGTCGGCGCCGTCCTGCCCACGCCGCGAGGGCGGGATCGCCGACGAGTTCGACCGGCGGCTGCCCTTCGAGCTGACGGCCGGGCAGCTGTCGGTGGCCGACGAGATCGCGGCCGATCTCGCACGTGAGCACCCCATGAACCGGTTGCTCCAGGGTGAGGTGGGTTCGGGCAAGACGATCGTGGCGCTGCGGGCGATGCTGCAGGTGATCGACTCCGGTCGGCAGTGCGCGCTGCTCGCACCCACCGAGGTGCTCGCGGCGCAGCACGCGCGCTCGCTCACGAAGATGCTCGGCGATCTCGCCGCGGCGGGCGAACTCGGCGCCCATGAACTCGCGACCCGCGTGACCCTGCTGACCGGCTCGATGGGTGTCGCGCGCAAACGGGCCGCACTCAACGAGGCGGTGACGGGCGATGCCGGGATCGTCATCGGCACGCACGCGCTGATCGAGGACAAGGTGCAGTTCTTCGACCTCGGCCTGGTGGTGATCGACGAGCAGCACCGCTTCGGTGTCGAACAGCGCGACGCTCTGCGCTCGCGAGGGCGCGACGGGGCGTCCCCGCACGTGCTGGTGATGACCGCGACGCCGATCCCGCGCACCATCGCGATGACGGTGCTCGGCGACCTCGAGGTCTCGACCCTGCGCGAGCTGCCCCGCGGGCGGTCGCCGATCGTCAGCCGCGTGGTGCCGGCGAAGGTGCACCCGAAATGGGTCGACCGCGCCTGGGAACGCATCCGCGAGGAGGTCGCCGACGGGCGGCAGGCCTACGTGGTGTGTTCCCGCATCGGCGACGGCGATTCCGACGACGACGCGCTCTTCGATCCGGACGGGCCCGAGCCGTCGGGATCGGGGAAGGGCAAACAGGCCCCGCCCGAGACCGTCTCGGTTCTCGAGCAGTTCGAGTTCCTCACCTCCGGTCCGCTCCGCGACCTGAGGGTGGGGCTGCTGCACGGCCGCCTCCCCGCCGACGAGAAGGACGCGGTGATGCAGGCCTTCAACGCCGCGGAGATCGACGTGCTCGTGTGCACGACCGTCGTCGAGGTCGGTGTCGACGTGCCGAACGCGACAGTGATGGTGATCGTCGACGCCGACCGGTTCGGTGTCAGCCAGCTGCACCAGCTGCGCGGTCGCGTCGGTCGTGGTGGCCACCAGGGTCTGTGCCTGCTCGTGACCGACGCGAAGCCCGCGACCCCGACGATGATGCGGCTCGAGGCCGTCGCCGGCACCACCGACGGTTTCGAACTCGCCCAGCTCGACCTGCAACTGCGCCGGGAGGGCGACGTCCTCGGTGTCGCGCAGTCCGGCACCGTGTCGACGCTGCGGCTGCTCTCGCTCGTCGACGACGCCGACGTCATCGAGGCGGCCCGCGACTTCTCCCGGACGGTGACGGAGAAGGATCCCGGCCTCGAACACCACCCGGGGCTCGCGAGCATGGTGCGGGCCGCGCTCGACGCCGAGCGCGTGGCCTATCTCGACAAGTCCTGAGTTACGTTCCGTACACCGTGTCGCAGAACCCGCGGTGAGGTTTCGGTGACCGTGCCCGGCATGTTGACGCCGTGTTACGGCGGGGTCGACTGCATCGTTCCAGTCGTGCCATCCGGACACCTTGTCCCACGATGTGGAACGCGCGTCGAAGTCGGCATGTTACGGCGCGGTACCGTCGACCAATGTTCTCGAAAGTGCTTGTCGCCAACCGTGGCGAGATCGCGATCCGCGCGTTCCGTGCCGCCTACGAACTGGGTGCCGGGACGGTCGCGGTGTTCCCGTACGAAGACCGGAACTCCCTGCACCGGTTGAAGGCCGACGAGGCCTATCAGATCGGTGAGGAGGGACACCCGGTCCGCGCCTACCTGTCGGTCGAGAAGATCGTCGAAGCGGCCGTGTCGGCCGGCGCCGACGCGATCTACCCCGGCTACGGCTTCCTCTCCGAGAACCCGGACCTCGCCGCGGCGTGCGCCGAAGCGGGCATCACCTTCGTCGGTCCGTCGGCGGAGATCCTCGAGCTGACGGGCAACAAGGCCCGCGCGATCGCCTCGGCGAAGGCCGCCGGCCTCCCGGTGCTGGCGTCGTCGGAGCCGTCGTCGGACGTCGAGGAGCTGGTCGCCGCCTCGGAAACGATGAACTTCCCGGTCTTCGTCAAGGCTGTCGCCGGTGGTGGCGGACGCGGCATGCGCCGGGTCGCCGAACCCTCCCAGCTGCGCGAGGCCATCGAAGCCGCCTCCCGCGAGGCAGACGCCGCCTTCGGTGATCCCACCGTCTTCCTGGAACAGGCCGTGGTCAACCCGCGGCACATCGAGGTGCAGATCCTCGCCGACAAGCACGGCAACGTCATCCACCTGTACGAGCGCGACTGCTCCGTGCAGCGCCGCCACCAGAAGGTCATCGAGCTCGCCCCCGCCCCGAATCTCGATCCCGAGCTTCGCGACCGCATCTGCGCCGACGCCGTGGCCTTCGCCAAGGAGATCGGCTACCAGTGCGCGGGCACCGTCGAGTTCCTCGTCGACGAACGCGGCAACCACGTGTTCATCGAGATGAACCCGCGGATCCAGGTCGAGCACACGGTCACCGAGGAGATCACCGACGTCGACCTCGTGCAGTCCCAGCTGCGCATCGCCGCGGGCGAGTCGCTCGACGAACTGGGCCTGTCGCAGGAAAGCATCACCATCCGCGGCGCGGCGCTGCAGTGCCGCATCACCACCGAGGACCCGGCCAACGGGTTCCGCCCGGACACCGGCCGCATCACCGGCTACCGCACCCCGGGTGGTGCCGGTATCCGTCTCGACGGTGGCACGTCGGTGGGCGCGGAGATCTCCGCCCACTTCGACTCGATGCTCGTCAAGCTCACCTGCCGCGGCCGCAACTTCGAGACCGCCGTCGCCCGCGCCCGCCGCGCGGTCGCCGAGTTCCGTATCCGCGGTGTCGCGACGAACATCCCGTTCCTGCAGGCGGTGCTCGACGACGAGGACTTCCGCGGCGGCAATGTCAACACCTCGTTCATCGAGGAGCGCCCGCATCTGCTGACGCTGCGCTCGTCCGCCGACCGCGGCACCAAGATCCTGCGGTACCTCGCCGACGTGACGGTGAACAAGCCGCACGGTGAGCGCACCACGACGGTGTACCCGCACGACAAGCTCCCCGCGATCGACCTGAACGCCGCGCCGCCGGCCGGTTCGCGTCAGCGCCTGCTCGAACTCGGCCCCGAGGGCTTCGCCCGTGCGCTGCGCGAGCAGAAGGCGATCGGCGTCACCGACACCACCTTCCGCGACGCCCACCAGTCGCTGCTCGCGACCCGCGTGCGCAGCAAGGACCTGCTGACCGTGGCCGGGCACGTGGCCCGGATGACGCCGCAGCTGCTGTCGATCGAGGCGTGGGGCGGCGCGACCTACGACGTCGCACTGCGCTTCCTGCACGAGGATCCGTGGGAGCGACTCGCGGCACTGCGCGAGGCGATCCCGAACATCAACCTGCAGATGCTGCTGCGCGGACGCAACACCGTCGGCTACACCCCCTACCCGGAGGCCGTAACCCGTGCCTTCGTGCAGGAGGCCGCCGACACCGGCATCGACATCTTCCGCATCTTCGACGCGCTGAACAACGTCGACCAGATGCGACCGGCGATCGACGCGGTGCGCGAGACCGGCACCACGCTCGCCGAGGTCGCGATGTCCTACACCGGTGACCTGTCGAACCCGAACGAGACGATCTACACGCTCGACTACTACCTGCGCCTGGCGGAGGAGATCGTCGAGGCCGGTGCGCACGTGCTGGCCATCAAGGACATGGCGGGTCTGCTGCGCGCCCCGGCCGCCGCGACGCTCGTGTCGGCGCTGCGCAGCAACTTCGATCTGCCGGTGCACGTGCACACGCACGACACCCCGGGCGGTCAGCTCGCCACCTACCTCGCGGCCTGGCACGCCGGTGCCGACGCGGTCGACGGTGCGTCCGCGGCCCTGGCCGGTACGACGAGCCAGCCCGCCCTGTCGGCGATCGTCGCCGCCGCGGCGAACAGCGAGTTCGACACCGGCCTCGACCTGCAGGCCGTGTGCGATCTCGAGCCGTACTGGGAGGCACTGCGCAAGGTGTACGCACCGTTCGAGTCGGGTCTGCCCGCGCCGACCGGCCGCGTCTACACCCACGAGATCCCCGGCGGTCAGCTGTCGAACCTGCGTCAGCAGGCCATCGCGCTGGGTCTCGGCGACCGCTTCGAGGAGGTCGAGGCCGCCTACGCCGGCGCCGACCGCCTCCTGGGCCGCCTGATCAAGGTCACGCCGTCGAGCAAGGTCGTCGGCGACCTCGCGCTGCACCTCGTGGGCGCGGGAGTCTCGGTCGACGACTTCGCCGCCGAGCCCGGCAAGTACGACATCCCCGATTCGGTGATCGGCTTCCTGCGCGGCGATCTCGGGACCCCGGCCGGTGGCTGGCCCGAGCCCTTCCGCAGCAAGGCGCTGTCGGGCCGGGCCGATCCCAAGCCGGTCACCCCGCTCGCACCGGAGGAGGAGAAGGCCCTCGGCGGTTCGTCCGACGAGCGTCGCCGCATGCTCAACCGCCTGCTGTTCCCGGGCCCCGCGAAGGAGTTCGAGCAGCACCGCGAGACCTACGGCGACACCACCGAGCTGTCGGCCAACCAGTTCTTCTACGGTCTGCGTCAGGGCGACGAGCACCGGGTGCGCCTGGACAAGGGCGTCGAACTGCTCATCGGTCTCGAGGCGATCTCCGATGCCGACGAGAAGGGCTACCGCACCGTCATGTGCATCCTCAACGGGCAGCTGCGCCCGGTGTCGGTGCGCGACCGCTCGGTGGCCGCGGAGGTCCCTGCCGCGGAGAAGGCCGACCGCAACCATCCCGGTCACGTCGCGGCGCCGTTCGCCGGCATGGTCACCCTCGTCGTGTCCGAGGGTGACAGCGTCTCGGCGGGCG
Organism: Rhodococcus sp. S3; assembly: GCF_058211795.1. Classification (NCBI taxonomy): domain Bacteria; kingdom Bacillati; phylum Actinomycetota; class Actinomycetes; order Mycobacteriales; family Nocardiaceae; genus Rhodococcus; species Rhodococcus sp. S3. The sequence continues at coordinate 1,974,964 of NZ_CM177074.1, forward strand.
ACACCGTCGCCACGATCGAGGCCATGAAGATGGAGGCCGCGATCACCGCGCCGCGCGGCGGACGCATCACGCGCGTCGCGATCGGACCGGTGCAACAGGTCGAAGGTGGCGACCTGCTCGTCGAGGTGTCCACGGGAGACAGCGCCGAGTGACACGGATCGTCGCCGGCCGGGCCGGGGGGCGGCGCCTGAAGGTGCCGCCCCGCGGGACCCGGCCCACCTCCGAACGGGTGCGCGAAGCCCTGTTCAGTTCGCTCGACGCACGCATGGACATCGACGGGGCCGCCGTCCTCGACCTCTACGCGGGGTCGGGGGCGCTCGGCCTCGAGGCGCTGTCCCGCGGCGCCGAGCACGCGATGCTCGTCGAGTCCGACGCGAAGGCGGCGGGCGTGATTCGCGAGAACATCGCGACGGTGGGACTGCCCGGTGCGGTGCTGCGTACCGCACCGGTGTCCGCAGTGCTCGCGGGCACCCCCGACCGCGTCTACGACCTCGTCCTGGCCGACCCGCCCTACGCCGTCACCGAGGAGGCCGTCACCGGCGTGCTCGGGGCACTGGTCTCCGGGGGGTGGGTCGAGGACGGCTCGATCGTCGTGGTCGAACGGTCGTCGCGATCACCGGAAACGGTGTGGCCGCAGGGATTCGAGGTCGGCAGGTCGAAGCGCTACGGCGAGACCAGAGTGGAGATCGCCACCTGCTACGGTGCTGGGTCATGAGCCGCGCGGTCTGCCCAGGATCCTTCGACCCGGTCACCAACGGACACCTCGACGTCATCGGCAGGGTCTCGGCCCAGTTCGACGAGGTCGTCGTGACCGTCACGATCAATCCCAACAAGCAGGGGATGTTCACGATCGACGAACGCCTCGAGATGCTCTCCGAGGCCACGGCGCACCTGCCGAACGTCACGGTCGACGCCTGGCAGGGTCTGCTCGTCGACTACGCCCGCGAGCGGGGGATCACCGCGATCGTCAAGGGTCTGCGCGGCGCCAACGACTTCGACTACGAGCTGCAGATGGCGCAGATGAACCACAAGCTCACCGGCGTCGACACCCTGTTCGTCGCCACCAACCCGGTCTACAGCTACCTGTCGAGCTCGCTCGTCAAGGAGGTCGCGACCTACGGCGGCGACGTCTCCGAGATGCTGCCGGGTTCCGTGCACGATCGTCTGCTCGCGCGTCTCGCCGAGCGGGCCGCCGCGAAGTAGACGGACCCCTCCCGCACGGCCTGTGACGGCCGTATCCCGACACACCGAGCGCAGGGGACACGAGCGTGCCCTGCGCTGCGGCAGACTGGACGGCGGCGCGACCGCACCGGTCGTGTCGAGCGAGTGATTGGGGTTGGGCGTGTACCGGGTATTCGAGGCACTCGACGAGCTGGTCGCAATCGTCGAAGAGGCACGTAGCGTTCCGATGACGGCGAGCTGCGTGGTTCCGCGCGGCGATGTCCTCGAACTGCTGGACGACGTGCGCGATGCGCTGCCGCCCGAACTCGACGACGCGCAGGACGTCCTCGATCACCGCGACAAGCTGATCAACGACGCGCGGGCCCAGGCCGACAAGACGGTCGGGGACGCCGACGAGGAGGCACGCACCCTCCTCGAGGACGCGCGCGCCGACGCCGACCGCATGCTCGCGGACGCGAAGGCCCAGGCGGACCGGATGGTCAAGGAGGCCCGCGCCCATGCCGAGGAACTGGTGCGCGATGCGCAGGCCGAGGCCGACGATCTCGTCGCCGAGGGCAACAAGCAGTACGAGAGCGTGACCGGGCGTGCCCGCGTCGAGGCCGACCGTCTGGTCGAGTCCGGGCAGGCGTCCTACGAGCGTTCCGTGGCCGAGGGCGAGGCCGAGAAGGCGCGTCTGGTGTCGCAGACCGAGGTCGTGCAGGCCGCACACGCCGAGTCGGCGCGAGTCATCGATTCGGCCCACGCCGAGTCCGACCGTCTCCGGACCGAGTGCGACGAGTACATCGACGGCAAGCTGTCGGAGTTCGAGGAACTGCTCGGCACCACGCTGCGGTCCGTCGGCCGCGGCCGGCAGCAGCTGCGGCTGTCGGGTGCTCCCGACTTCGCGGAGGCCGATCACCGGGCGAGCCGTCGCCGCTGACCCGCGGGATTTTCGCTCCTGCCGTCCATCGCGTATCATGGAGCGGTTGCCCTATCACGACCGAGTCGTGTCCTGCGTCGTCCGAAGAAGGTGAGTTCCCCGTGTCCACCCGTGATTCCAGCACGTCCCGTTCCGGCCGGGACTCCGGGCTGGTGTTCGACACGCTCTCCCTGGGCCGTCGGCCCGGTTCGATGCGTACGGTCGAACGGAAGGTGCCGTCACCCTCGCGCATCGGGCTCGATCTGATCGCGATCGAGGAAGGTTCCGAGATCGATCTCGATCTCCGCCTGGAGTCGGTGTCCGAGGGCGTCCTGGTCACCGGTAGTGTTCGTGCCGACGCCGTCGGTGAGTGCTCTCGGTGCCTCGAGTCGTTCACCGAGCCGGTGGACGTGTACCTCACCGAGCTGTTCGCCTACCCGAACAGCGTCACGGAGCAGACCACCGAGGACGACGAGGTGTACCGCGTCGAGAACGATCTCATCGATCTCGAACCGGTCCTCGTGAACGCGGTGGGCCTGGAACTTCCGCTGCAGCCGTTGTGTAGTGACGACTGTGCGGGATTGTGCCCCGAATGCGGCATTCGCCTGGCGATTGCGGAATCCGGGCACCGTCATGAGACAATGGATCCTCGCTGGGCTGGGTTGGCAGCCAAGTTCGGCGCGGGCTCCGAAGAACCCAGCAGTCAAATCGACAGCTTGAACAACGAGGAGAAGTAGACGTGGCCGTCCCCAAGCGCAGAATGTCGCGTTCCAACACCCGGTCGCGGCGCAGCCAGTGGAACACCACTGCGCCGACGCTCGTCACCTGCCCGAACCGGGGTTGCGGAGAGAAGAAGCTGCCCCACGTGGCGTGCCCGTCGTGCGGCACCTACAACGGCCGTCAGGTGACCGCGCCCGTCTAATCGGTATTCACGTGACGAGCAAGTCCTCCGAAACAGTTACCGAGGGCGGCGAAGAGAGCCACGAGTCTCTCCTCGCCGCCCTCGGCGTGCCTCTGGACGCAGAACTGCTGTCCTTGGCGCTCACCCACCGCTCGTACGCCTACGAGAACGGCGGGTTGCCCACCAACGAACGTCTCGAGTTCCTCGGCGATGCCGTCCTCGGGCTCGCGGTGACCGAAAAGCTCTACCTCACCCACCCGGACAAGTCCGAGGGCGAACTCGCCAAGATCCGCGCGAGCGTCGTCAACATGCACGCGCTCGCCGAGGTGGCGCGCGGCCTCGGAGAAGGTGGGCTCGGAGTGCACCTCCTGCTCGGCAAGGGTGAGGAGCTGACGGGCGGACGCGACAAGGCCAGCATCCTGGCCGACGGCATGGAATCGCTCCTCGGCGCCGTCCATCTCGCCCACGGCATCGACGTCGCGCGCGAAGTGGTTCTGCGCCTGTTCGCTGCCCTGCTCGAACGCGGCCCCCGTCTCGGTGCCGGTCTGGACTGGAAGACGAGTCTTCAGGAACTCACCGCCGAACGCGGTCTCGGTGTTCCCGCCTACGAGATCACCGCCACCGGTCCGGATCACGACAAGGAATTCACCGCCACCGCCCTCATCGGTGGCAATCCCTACGGCACCGGTGTCGGACGTACCAAGAAGGAAGCCGAGCAGAAGGCCGCGTCGGCCGCGTGGAACGCGCTGACCGAGGGCACTGCTGCCGAGACCGGTGATGTCGAGGCTTCCGATCAGCAGTCCGGGTCCACCGACACGCCCACCGAGGGCAACTGACCGCAGGTGCCCGAACTTCCCGAGGTCGAGGTGGTCCGGCGCGGACTCGACGCACACGTCGTCGGCGCGACGGTGGACTCGGTGCAGGTGCTGCATCCGCGTGCCGTCCGCCGGCACGAGCCCGGTCCGCGCGATCTCGCACTGCAGGTGACCGGTCAGAAGGTCGCCTCGGTCGAGCGTCGCGGCAAGTACATGTGGCTCGTGCTCGAACCGGCCGATCTGGCGCTCGTGGTGCATCTGGGGATGAGCGGGCAGATGCTCGTGCAGCCCCCGACCGTGCCGGACGAGAAGCACCTGCGTATCCGCGCCGTCCTCGACAACGGTGCCGATCTGCGCTTCGTCGACCAGCGCACCTTCGGAGGCTGGGCCCTGGCTCCGCTCGTGGAGGTGGACGGTGATCGTCTGCCGCTGCCGGTCGCGCACATCGCCCGTGACCCGATGGATCCCCGGTTCGACCCGGACGCGGTCGTGGCCGTGCTGCGCACCAAGCACACCGAGCTCAAGCGTGCGCTGCTCGACCAGACCGTCGTCTCCGGCATCGGCAACATCTACGCCGACGAAGCGCTGTGGCGCGCAAGGATTCACGGCAACCGGCCGACCGGCGCGCTGTCGCGTCCGAAGCTCCGGTCGGCTCTCGACGCCGCCACCGAGGTGATGGCGGAGGCTCTCGGCCAGGGTGGCACGTCGTTCGACGCCCTCTACGTCAACGTCAACGGGGAGTCCGGCTACTTCGAGCGTTCCCTGAACGTCTACGGGCGCGAGAACGAGCCGTGCCGACGCTGCGGCGCGCCGATCCGTCGCGAGAAGTTCATGAACCGCTCCTCGTACAGCTGCCCGAAGTGTCAGCCACGACCGCGAACGGCCCGGTAGCGCACGCGCATACCGGGCCGTTCGCAACGGTTCTCGTCAGATGTCGAAGAAGACCGTCTCGGCGCCGCCGTCCGGGGTGTCCTGCAATCGGATGTCGATCGTGTAGACGGTGCGTCCGTCGCGCTCGGACCGCGACGCGATCAGCGTGTTGCGCCGCACCTCCCATTCGATGCCCTTCAGGACGGGATCCGCGGCGTTGAGCTCGGCCTCGTCCTCGAAGTAGACCCGCGTGTGCAGGCCGAGGTTGATGCCGCGCGCGAAGATCACGAGCAGGATGTGGGGTGCCGAGACGGAGCCGTCGGGGTTGGTGACGGCTCCGGGCTTGATCGTCTCGATCGTGAACACGCCGGTCTCGAAATCGCCGCCGGTGCGTCCCCAGCCGCGGAAGTTCGGATCGAGGTCCTTGTCCTGCGCGTCGTCCGGATGGGCGTACCGGCCGTGCGCGTTCGCCTGCCAGCTCTCGAGCAGTGCGTCGCGCACCGGGGTGCCGGTGCCGTCGATGACGCGGCCCTCCAACACGATCCGCTCGCCCTCGGTCTGATCGGTGACGAGGACGTTGCCGAAGTTGTTGTCGAAGATGTCGAAGCCGGCCTGCTGCGGCGCCAGCCCGATGTGGACGTACGGGCCGCCGGTCTGCGAGGGCGTCTCCGGGAAACGCGTGACCATCGCGCGGGGGAGCAGCGGGGGTACGGGCCGGTTGGGGTCGGTGGGCAGGCTCATCGCGGGGCTCCCGGGAGGTCGGTGTTCTCGAAGAAGGTGGCGCGGCGACCGCGCAGGGTGATGTCCCAGCGGTATGCGCGGGCGTCGAACGGCGCGTTGGAGGCGGGATCCTCCTGGGCGATCAGGCTGCGGAGCTGGTCCACGGTGGGGATCGTCCGCGCGATCGGGCACCTCTCGATGAGCGGGTCGCCCTCGAAGTACAGCTGGGTGATCAGGCGCTGCGCCCACCCGCGGCCGAGGATCGACACGTGGATGTGGGCCGGGCGCCAGGCGTTGCGGCTGTTGCCCCACGGATACGCGCCGGGCTTGATCGTCCTGAACTGATAGTAGCCGTTCGCGTCGGTGAGCATCCGCCCGCAACCACCGAAGTTCGGATCGATGGGGGCGAGATAGGTGTCCTTCTTGTGGCGGTACCGGCCACCGGCGTTGGCCTGCCACACCTCGACGAGTGCGCCCTCGACCGGATTGCCGAACTCGTCCTTGACGAAGCCGTGGACGATGATGCGCTCACCGATCGGTAGGCCGTCCTTCGAGAAGTTCAGGATCAGGTCGTTGTCGAGGGCGCCGAGCTCGTCGCTGCGGAAGACGGGGCCGGTGATCTCCGACAGGGTCGGTTTCGGCGTGATGAGCGCGTTCCGCGGTGCGCGCAGCACCGACGTGCGGTAGCCGGGGGTGAGCGCGGGTGGGTGCAGTGTGTGGTCGCGCTCGACGTATTCGCCGGTGGACATGCGATCTCCGATCTCTGAGCTGTGAGCACAACCATATGGCGAAGAAAAACTCATGTAAATTGACAAAAAAGTAGTTGAGCCATAACTTCCAGTGATGCAATCCGAGTTCGGTCCGTTCTCGTCCGTCCCGGAGCAGGCGCGACGCATCCGCCTCCGGCACCTGAGATGTTTCGTCACCGTCGCGCGCGAGGGTCAGGTCGGGCGGGCCGCCGATCTGTTGCAACTGAGTCAGCCGGCCGTCACGAAGACCCTGAACGAGCTCGAGGTCCTCGCCGGAGCGAAGCTCCTCGACCGCGGCCGGCACGGCGCGCGCCTCACAGCGGCAGGTCACCGCTTCCTGCGATACGCGCAGGACGTCACCACCTCACTGGACGCAGCGGTGGCCGCACTGGCCGGAGCGGCCGAACCCGCACGCGAGCCGCTGCGGATCGGGGCCCTGCCCACCGTGGCCGGGTCCATGCTCCCCGAAGCGCTGGCGGAGCTGCGCCGCGTACGCGCGGATCTGGACATCCGGATCCGCACCGACTCCAACGCCGTCCTGTTGTCGGCGCTCGCCGCCGGCGCACTCGACGTCGTCCTCGGACGCATGGCCGAACCGTCCCGGATGGTCGGGCTGTCGTTCGAACTCTTGTACGCCGAGACGCTGATCCTCGTCGTCCGGCCCGGCCATCCTCTCGCCGGGCGTTCCGTCTCCGTTGCCGACATGCTCGAATACCCCCTGGTGGTCGCGACCAGTGGCACCGTGCCGCGCCACGCGACCGAGGCGTTGTTCGAACGTCACGGCCTGCGATTGCCGGTCGGGCTCATCGAGACACTCGACCTCGCCGTAGCGCGCGGGGTGGTCCGGCGCAGCGACGCCGTGTGGATCACCACCGAGCGCGCGGCCCGCGACGACCTCGCCGACGGGGTGGTCCGGCGTCTGGACGTGCCCACCGCCGGCACCGTCGAACCGGTCGGAGTGCTGCGACGCAGTGCCGACGCGTCGTCCGCCGCGGTCGAGGACTTCGTGACCATCCTCCGCGACATCCCCGTCGACGGGACATGGCAGGATTTCCCCCATGGCTGACCAGACTTCCGACCTTCCCGCCACCGAGCTGTGGGTCGAGCGCACCGGCACGCGCCGCTACACCGGACGCAGCTCCCGCGGCGCCGAGGTACTCATCGGCTCGGAGAGCGTCGAGGGCGTCTTCACCCCGGGCGAGCTGCTCAAGATCGCGCTCGCCGCGTGCTCCGGCATGGCCTCGGACTTCCCGCTGTCCCGCCGGCTCGGCGACGACTACGACGCGACGATCCGTGTCTCCGGTGCCGCCGACCGCGAGAACGAGGTCTACCCGCACCTCGAGGAGGAGATGGTCCTCGACCTGTCGGAGCTCGACGCTGCTGCGCGGGACCGGCTCATCGCCCTCGTCGAACGCTCCGTCGACAAGGTATGCACAGTGGGCCGCACCCTCGAGGCGGGCACCAAGGTCTCGCTGACGATCACCGCCGAGGACTGATCGATGAACGCCCCCGCAGACGTCGAACGGCTCACGGCGTGGGTGCACGGCCGCGTCCAGGGGGTCGGTTTCCGCTGGTTCACGCGTGCCCGCGCACTCGAACTCGGTCTCGTCGGGCACGCGACGAATCACCCCGACGGTCGCGTGATGGTCGTCGCCGAAGGCCCCCGTCCCGCACTCGAACAGCTCCTCGCGTGGCTGAAATCCGGCGACACTCCCGGTGGGGTGCGGCTCGTCGTCGAATCGTGGGATCCCGCGCGCGGCGACCTCACCGGTTTCGTCGAACGCTGACTTCGTCCTGTTTGTCCGTTCGGCTTGGTATCCTGCCGCGATCGGGTGGATGCGGCCGGGTGGTGCCGGTCGCGGTCGGCAAGGGGGAGACGCATGGGCAGGCGTGCACGTTCGACGATGGTGGCGGCAGCAGTCGCCGCTGTGGCAGTGACACCTCTGGGTGCAGCACCGGCGGCGGCCGATCCGGCTGCCTGCGCGCCGCGGACGGTCACGACGGTCGCGTCCGGACTCGGTGTCCTCGAGAATCTGGCGTTCGACGAGCGAGGCGGTCTGCTCGTCTCGGACACCTCCTTCGTCGGCCCCGGAGCGCTGCGCCGGATCGCTCCCGACGGCAGCGTCACCACCGTGCTGCCCGAGGTGTCCGGTCCGGGCGGCATCGTCGTCGACGGTCCCACCGCGTACCTGAACGTGGGCAACACGACCGTCTCGGGGCTGGCCGGGACCGCCGACGGCACGATCGACACGCTCGACCTCGACACGGGTGAACGCGGCACCCACGGCACCGGGCTGGTCATGCCCAACGGCCTCGGCCGACTCTCGGACGGCTCGATGCTCGCCTCGCGCGATCTCGGCGAGGTCGGACTCACTCTCGTGCCCGCGGGCGGTGGCGACGCCCGTGTCGTCCGTACCGATCTCGGATCCGTCAACGGCATCGCCGTCGACGGCGACACGGTGTACACCGTGACGACCTTCGAGAACGTCAACCGGCTCCACATCCTCGACGCACGCGACCTCGAAGGACCCGTGCGCAGCATCGACCTGCCCGGGCCGGGCCTGCTCTCGATGCCCGACGACCTCACGATCGGCCCCGACGGAGCGCTGTACATCGCACTCAACCTCGCCGGCGCGGTCCTGCGGGTCGATCCGGCGACCGGGCACGGCTGCCGCATCGCCGAGGGCATCCCGCTGATGTCCTCGCTCGCCTTCGGTTCGGGACCGGGCTGGGACCCGAACGTCCTGTACACGACCGGTTTCGACGGGACGGTGCGCGCGGTGCACCCGGCCTAGGAAAGCGGTCACAACCCGCCGGTAGAGTTCTCACCCATGTACCTCAAGAGTCTGACGTTGAAGGGCTTCAAGTCCTTCGCCTCGTCGACGACTCTGCGTTTCGAACCGGGCATCACCTGTGTGGTCGGCCCCAACGGGTCCGGCAAGTCGAACGTCGTCGACGCACTCACCTGGGTGATGGGGGAGCAGGGCGCCAAGGCCCTGCGCGGCGGCAAGATGCAGGACGTCATCTTCGCCGGAACCGCCGGTCGCCCGCCGCTCGGACGCGCCGAGGTCACGCTCACCATCGACAACTCCGACGGCGCGCTGCCCATCGAGTACTCCGAGGTCTCCGTCACCCGCCGCATGTTCCGCGACGGCGCCGGCGAATACGAGATCAACGGCAGTTCCTGCCGTCTCATGGACGTGCAGGAACTGCTGTCCGACTCCGGTATCGGCCGCGAGATGCACGTCATCGTCGGCCAGGGCCGCCTCGCTGCGATCCTCGAATCCCGCCCGGAGGACCGGCGCGCCTTCATCGAGGAGGCCGCCGGCGTCCTCAAGCACCGCAAGCGCAAGGAAAAGGCGCTGCGCAAGCTCGACTCGATGCAGGCCAACCTCGCCCGCCTCACCGACCTCACCGCCGAACTGCGACGCCAGCTCAAACCGCTCGGCCGGCAGGCCGAGGTCGCGCGTCGTGCCCAGACCATCCAGGCCGACCTGCGCGACGCGCGGTTGCGTCTGGCCGCCGACGACCTCGTCACGCGCCGCGCCGAACTCGCCGGGCACGACGAGCAGGAAAAGATGGTCCGGGAGCGACTCGACACCGTGCTCACGGCCTTCGACGACGCGAACGCCGAACTCGCCCGCCACGAACAGGCCCTCGCGCAGCTCACACCGGGTGCCGAAGCGGCGTCGCAGACGTGGTTCCGCCTGTCCGCCCTCGCCGAGCGTGTCTCGGCGACCGTGCGGGTCGCGCAGGAACGCGCCCGCCACCTGCACGCCGAACCCGAGGACCGTTCCGGTCAGGATCCCGACGAGATGGAGGCCCGCGCCGACCGGATCGCCGCGGAGGAAGCGGAACTGATCGAGGCCGTCGAGATCGCGCACGGCGCGCTCGAAGCGGCACGTGAGCAGCTCGCCGCGCAGGAGGAGGCCGCAGCGGCCGCCGAACGCGCGCATCTGGCCGCGGTGCGTGCCGTCGCCGACCGGCGCGAGGGCCTCGCGCGTCTCGCCGGCCAGGTCGAGACGATGCGCACCCGCGCCGAGTCGATCGACGCGGAGATCGCGCGCCTGACCGTCGCCATCGAGGAGGCCCGCCTCCGTGGCGTTGCCGCACAGGCCGAGTTCGAGACCGCTCAGGCACGCATCGACGATCTCGACGCCGGTGAGATCGATGCCGACGCGCAGCACGAACGAGCGCTCGAAGCGCAGCGGCTCGCCGACGAGCGGGTCGCCGAACTGCAGGAGGCAGAACGCGCCGCGGGCAAGGAGGTCGCCTCCCTCGGCGCCCGCATCGAGGCCCTGTCGATGGGCCTCGAACGTACCGACGGCGCGGCCTGGCTGATCGACACGCGGTCCGGCGACGGACTCGTCGGGCGCCTCGCCGACCGCCTCCGGGTGTCCCCGGGATACGAGGCCGCCGTCGCAGCCGCCTTCGGTGCCGCAGCCGATGCCCTCGAGGTGGAGTCGGCCGACGCCGCGATCTCGGCGGTCGCAGCGCTCGCCGACGCCGACCAGGGCCGGGTGGCGTTCGTCCTGCCCGGCGCAACCGGCCCCACCGACACCGGCGACCTGCCGACCGGTGCCCGGTGGCTCCGCGAGGTCGTCGAGTGTCCCGCCGACCTGCGCGGAGGCGTCGACGGCCTGCTGGCCCGCACCGTCGTGGTCGACGACCTGCCCACCGCCCTCGGGGTCAGCGCTGCCCGGCCCGACCTGCGCGCCGTGACGCGCGGAGGAGACCTCGCCGGCGCGGGCTGGGTGGTCGGCGGCTCGCACCGCGCCCCGAGCACCCTCGAGATCCAGGCGGCGATCGACACCTCCCGTGCCGGTCTCGAACAGGCCGAACGCCGCTCCGAGGAACTGGCCGCAGCCCTCGCGGGCGCACTCGCGGAACAGGCCGAACGCGCCGAACACGTCGAACAGACCCTCGCCGCCCTCAACGAGTCCGATGCGGCGATGTCTGCCGTCTACGAACAGCTCGGCCGGCTCGGCCAGGCGGCACGCACCGCCCACGCCGAATCCGGACGGCTCGCGTCCCAGCGCACCGAGGCCGAGAAGGAACGCGACGCGGCGCGGGAGAAGCTGGTCGAACTCGAGGAGCGACTGCGCCTGGCCGAGGACGACTCGGCCGGGAGCAGCGACGGTGCCGGCACCGATCACACCGCCGCCGAGCGGGAGATGGCCGCGGCCGCCCTCGCCGAGGTCCGGGCCGTCGAGGTCGAGGCGCGACTCGCGGCACGCACGGCCGAGGAACGCGCCGAAGCGCTTCGGGGCAAAGCGGATTCGCTCCGCCGCGCCGCGCAGGCCGAGCGCGAGGCACGTGCTCGTGCCGAACGTGCCCGGATCGCGCGTCGTCAGGCGGCGGCCGTCGCCGCGGCGGTGGCGGAATCAGGACAGCGACTCGCCGAACAACTCGACGTAGCCGTGGCGACGGCACTCGCCCAGCGCGACGAACTGAACCGGCGCCGCGCCGAGTGCGCCGAACAGCTCGAACGGGCCCGCGAACTCGTCCGCGAACTGTCCGCGCAGCGCGACCAGCTCACCGACGCGGTGCATCGCGACGAAGTGGCCCGGGCGCAGGCCTCGCTCCGGATCGAACAGCTCGAACAGACCATCCTCGAGCAGCACGGCATCGCCCTCGACGACCTCGTCGCCGAGTACGGCCCCGACGTGCCGCTGCCGCCCACGCCGCTGGAGATGGCCGAGTACGAGCAGGCACGCGAGCGCGGCGAACAGGTGGTCGCTCCGCAACCGATGCCCTACGACCGGGCCACCCAGGAGCGGCGGGCCAAGCGCGCAGAGAAGGATCTCGCGACGCTCGGACGCGTCAACCCGCTCGCGCTGGAGGAGTTCGCGGCCCTCGAGGAGCGGTACAACTTCCTGTCGACCCAGCTCGAGGACGTCAAGAGCGCCCGCAAGGACCTGCTCGCCGTCGTCGAGGAGGTCGACGCACGGATCCTGCAGGTGTTCACCGAGGCCTACGCCGACGTCGAGCGCGAGTTCGAACAGGTCTTCGCGAAGCTGTTCCCCGGCGGGGAGGGACGGCTCGTGCTCACCGACCCGAGCGACATGCTCACCACCGGCATCGAGGTCGAGGCCCGCCCGCCGGGCAAGAAGGTCAAGCGCCTGTCGCTGCTGTCGGGCGGCGAGAAGTCCCTGACCGCCGTGGCGATGCTGGTCGCGATCTTCCGGGCCCGCCCCTCACCCTTCTACGTGATGGACGAGGTCGAGGCCGCGCTCGACGACACCAACCTGCGACGGTTGATCGGGCTGTTCGAGCAGCTGCGCGAGAAGTCCCAACTCATCGTCATCACGCACCAGAAGCCGACGATGGAGGTCGCCGACGCGCTGTACGGCGTGAGCATGCGGGGCGACGGCATCACCCGGGTCATCTCGCAGCGACTGCGCGGACGCGAGATCGCGACACCGGTCCCCGAACCGGAGGAAGAGCTCCAGGCCTGACAGTATGGGTGCGTGAGTACCGGAGCCTGGATAGTCATCGCCGCCGCGCTGGCGGTCGTTCTCGTCGCGCTCGTCGTCGGTCTGACCCTCTACCGGCGGCGGCAGGTGTCGCTGAAGGCGCCCGAGACCCCGCAGCTCGATTCCGCCGAAACCAAGGACCGCTCGGGCGGTTACAAGGCGCAGAGCGGATTCAGTTTCTCGCAGGGCACGGCCGCGCCACCGGCGCCGGCCCCCCGGCCGGCGCCGAAACCGGCACCGAAGCCTGCGGCGAAGCCGGAGCCCGCGCCCCGCACGGTGCCGCTTCCGGAGGAGATCACCGAAGCTCCGCCGAGCGCACCCGCCCCCGCGGAGCCGAAGGCGGAACCGGCGCCTGCGCCGAAGGTGGAACCGAAGCCCGAGCCGAAGGCCGAGCCCAAGCCTGCAGAACCCAAGCCTGCAGAACCCAAGCCTGCAGAACCCAAGCCTGCAGAACCCAAGCCGGCCGAACCGAAGCCGGCCGAACCCGAGCCGGTCGAGCCCGAGGTCGCCCCGGAGCCGGAGCGTCCCGCTCCCGAGCCCGTCGAGCCCGAGGTCGCCCCCGAACCGGAAGTCGCACCGACACCGGAACCCGAGGTCGAGCCCGCCCCGGCGACAGAGACCGTCGCTGAACCCGAGGTCACCGAACCCGAGGTCGTCGAACCGGCCGGACCGGCCGCTGTTCCTCCGGCAGCCCCGATCGAGGAGATCGAACCCACTGCGGGTCGCCTCGTCCGCCTGCGCGGCCGTCTGGCCCGCTCGCAGTCGGCGGTCGGCAAGAGCCTGCTCGGTCTGCTCGGTGGCGGCGACCTCGACGAGGACTCCTGGGAGGAGATCGAGGACACGCTGCTCGTCGCCGATCTCGGTGCCGCGACGACCACCAAGATCGTCGACCGTCTGCGTGAGGAGATGGTCGTGAACAACGTGCGCAGCGAGGCCGACGCCCGCGCCGTGCTGCGCAGCGTGCTCGTCGACGAGCTCCGCCCCGAGCTCGACCGCTCCATCCGGGCCCTCCCGCACGAGGACCATCCCGCCGTGCTGCTCGTCGTCGGTGTCAACGGCACCGGCAAGACCACGACGACCGGCAAGCTCGCCCGCGTGCTCGTCGCGGACGGACGCCGGGTGCTGCTCGGTGCCGCCGACACCTTCCGCGCCGCGGCCGCCGACCAGCTGCAGACCTGGGCCGAACGCGTCGGCGCCGAGGTCGTTCGCGGCAAGGAGGCCGCCGATCCCGCCGCGGTGGCGTTCGATGCCGTCGCGAGAGGTATCGATAACGGTGTCGACGCGGTCCTCGTCGACACCGCCGGCCGCCTGCACACCAAGACGGGCCTGATGGACGAGCTCGGCAAGGTCAAGCGCGTCGTGGAGAAGAAGGCTGCCGTCGACGAGGTGCTGCTCGTCCTCGACGCGACGATCGGTCAGAACGGCTTGATGCAGGCCCGTGTGTTCGCCGAGGTCGTCGACATCACCGGTGTGGTGCTCACCAAGCTCGACGGAACCGCCAAGGGCGGCATCGTCTTCCAGGTGCAGCACGAACTCGGCGTCCCGGTGAAGCTGGTGGGTCTCGGTGAGGGCGCCGACGATCTCGCCCCCTTCGAACCGGAAGCCTTCGTGGACGCCCTGTTGGGCTGATCGACGCTGCCCTGTCGGGCTGATCCGCACCGTATTCCGTCGCTCCGGCCGCTGTCCGCTCACGCGGGCAGCGGCCGGTTCCGTCGGTGGGATGCGGTGTCCGAAAAGTGTGAAACAAGGATGAAACAAGGTCGGTTCCTGCGTTCACGCCCACGAAACAGCACGGCGCCTCCACGGAAACATCCGGGCAGCAAGCTTTCCCTCGACAACGCGCCGATCGGCGCGGCCTACAGGGAGGTTGCAAGTGGAGGAAGTGGTGAACACCGGCGACGCAGCGTGGATGCTGATAGCAGCGTCGCTCGTGCTTCTGATGACCCCGGGCCTGGCGTTCTTCTACGGCGGGATGTCCCGCTCCAAGTCCGTGCTCAACATGATGATGATGTCCTTCGGCGCGATGGCCGTGATCGGGGTCATCTACGTCCTGTGGGGCTGGTCGATGTCCTACGGCAACGAGAGCGTGCTCGGGATCTTCGCGAACCCGTTCGAGCAGTTCGGTCTGCAGGGAGCCATGTACGGCGAGGATGGTGAGTTCCTTGCAAGTGGTTCGGGCAACTACCCGCAGATCATCGACATCGGTTTCCAGGTGACCTTCGCGATCATCACCACCGCGCTGATCAGCGGTGCGCTGGCCGAGCGCGTGAAGTTCGGTACGTGGATGGCGTTCGCCGCCATCTGGGTCACCTGCGCCTACTTCCCGCTCGCCCACATGGTGTGGGGTGGCGGCCTGCTCTCCGGTCAGGAGGGCAGCATCGCAGCGGCCATGTTCGGCACCGTCGACGTCGACGGAGAGATCAGCGCCGCGGTGGAGCCGATCGACTTCGCCGGTGGCACGGTCGTCCACATCAACGCCGGTATCGCCGCTCTCGTCCTGGCCGTCGTCATCGGCAAGCGTGCCGGCTTCGGTCGCACGGCCTTCCGCCCGCACAACCTGCCGTTCGTCATGCTCGGTGCCGCACTGCTGTGGTTCGGATGGTTCGGCTTCAACGCCGGTTCCGCCTTCGCGGCCGACGGCCTCGCCGGCCTGGCCTGGGTCAACACCACCACCGCCACCGCTGCCGCCATCCTCGGCTGGCTCGTCACCGAGCGCATCCGTGACGGCAAGGCCACCAGCCTCGGTGCCGCGTCCGGTGCCGTCGCCGGCCTGGTCGCCATCACCCCCGCTGCCGGCTCGCTGAGCCCGGTCGGATCGATCGCCCTCGGCGTCATCGCCGGCATCCTGTCCGCCCTCGCCGTGGGTCTGAAGTACAAGTTCGGTTACGACGACTCGCTCGACGTCGTGGGTGTCCACCTCGTGTCGGGCCTGTGGGGCACGGTCGCCATCGGCTTCCTCGGCACCGAGACCGGATTGTTCTACGGTGGCGATTACAAGCAGCTCGTCATCCAGATCGTCATCGCTGTCGTCGCCCTGGCGTTCACCGCTGTGGTCACCGCAGTGATCGCCTTCGCACTCAAGCCCATGGGCTGGCGTGTGAGCGACGAGGAAGAGGCCCGCGGTATCGACGAAGCCGAACATGCGGAATCCGCATACGACTTCGCGCCGGCTCTCAAGTGATAAGAAGACCACGACAGCGAGCAGGGATGACAGCGGCCAGCGGGCTCTGGGAAGGATGAGGATATGAAGCTGATCACGGCGATCATCAAGCCGTTCACGCTCGAGGACGTCAAGGCAGGCCTGGAGCAGGCCGGTGTGCTCGGAATGACAGTCAGCGAGGTGCAGGGCTACGGCCGCCAGAAGGGCCACACCGAGGTCTACCGCGGAGCCGAGTACTCCGTCGACTTCGTGCCGAAGGTCCGCGTCGAGGTCGTCGTCGACGACTCCGCTGTCGACAAGGTCGTCGAGACCATCGTCGAGGCCTCCCGTACCGGGAAGATCGGCGACGGCAAGGTGTGGGTCACGCCCGTGGAAGCGGTGGTCCGGGTCCGCACCGGAGAACGAGGTTCGGATGCGCTCTGACCCCCAGGGGTCCGGCACTCGAGGCCCTGATCCCGCTGCTTCGGCAGCGGGGTCGGGGCCTTCGGTGTCCTCGGCCCGCACAACCGCACCGGCGGGCGCCGCCGATCTCGCGGCAGCCCGCGACACCCTGCTCTCCGGCGGCCCCCGCAGCCGCCGCCTCGACACCGTGGCCCTGCGTCACGCCCTCGTGGACCTGCACGAATTCTGGTTGACGACGAAGGGCTCCGAACTCGGCATCAAGCGCGAGGGAGGCTTCGCCATCGTCGCCGTCGGGGGTCTCGGACGCCGCGAGATGCTCCCGTACTCCGATCTCGATCTCATCCTCCTCCACGACGACATGGCGCCGTCCGTCGTGTCGAAGGTCGCCGACGAGCTCTGGTACCCGCTGTGGGACGCGCACATCAAGCTCGACCACAGTGTCCGGACGGTGCCCCAGGCCCTCCAGGTGTTCTCCTCCGATCTGACGGCTGCGCTGGGAATGCTCGAGGCGCGGCACATCGCGGGCGACGCCCAGCTGAGCAATCTGCTCATCGGCGGTGTGCGACGTCAGTGGCGCACCGGCATCCGGTCCCGCTTCGACGAACTCATCGAGATGACCGAGGTGCGGTGGCAGCGCAGCGGGCAGATCGCCCACCGGGCCGAACCCGACCTCAAGAGCGGTCGCGGCGGGTTGCGGGACGTGCAGTTGCTCAATGCCCTGTCCGTTGCGCAGCTCACCGACGGCATGCCGGGACTCGGACCCGACGTCCCGGGTGGCGGTCTCGCGGCCGCCCACCGGCGACTGCTCGACGTACGCACCGAGCTGCACCGCGTCGCCGGTCGCTCCCGCGACCAGCTGCGCGCCCAGGACGCCGACGAGATCGCCGCGGCGCTGCGGATCGGCGACCGTTTCGATCTTGCGCGGGTGCTCACCGAATCGGCCCGCACGATCAGCTATTCCGTCGACGTCGGGCTGCGCACCGCGGCCAATTCGCTGCCGCGCAAGGGCCTGTCACGTCTGCGCCGCGGACCGGTGCGGCGTCCCCTCGACGAAGGGGTCGTCGAGCACGGGGGAGAGGTGGCCCTCGCGCGCGACGCGCATCCGCGTCGCGATCCGGGCCTGATCACGCGGGTCGCGGCGGCCGCCGCGCAGGCCGGACTGCCGGTCTCGGCGGCCACGCTCACCCGGCTCGCCGATCACGCACCGGAACTGCGCGAACCCTGGCCTCGCGAAGCCCTCGACGACTTCCTGGTGTTGCTCGGCTCGGGACGTCGCGCGGTCGACGTCATCGAGTCGCTGGACCGCACCGGACTGTGGGGGCGGTTGCTCCCCGAATGGGGTGCGGTGCGCGACCTGCCGCCCCGCGACGCCGTCCACACGTGGACCGTGGACAGGCACCTCGTCGAGACCGCCGTCTACGCGAGCGAACTGACGACGCGGGTCGCCCGGCCGGACCTGCTCGTCCTCGGCGCGTTGCTGCACGACATCGGCAAGGGACGCGGCGGCGACCACAGCGTGGTCGGTGCCGAACTGGCCCTGCAGATCGGGCGGCGGATGGGCCTGTGGCCCTCGGATCTGGCCCTGCTCACCTCGATGGTGCGGCACCACCTGCTCCTGCCGCACACCGCGACCCGCCGCGACCTCGACGATCCGGAGACCGTGGCCGCGGTCGTCGGCGCCCTCGACGGGGATCCGGTGCTGCTCGACCTGCTCCACGCGTTGGCCGAGGCGGATTCGCAGGCCACCGGCCCGGGGGTGTGGGGGGACTGGAAGGCGTCGCTGATCAGGGAACTCGTGCGCCGCTGCCGCATGATGATGGCGGGCGACGAGCTCCCGGCGCCGGACCCGATCGATCCTGTCCTCGCGAACCTCGCCGAGGACGGTGCCCTGCACGTCGCGCTCGACCCGCGCGAGGACGGCCGCAGCTTCACCGCGACCTTCGTCGCTCCCGACGAGCGGGGCGTGCTCTCCGACGAGGCCGGTGTGCTCTCGCTGCACGGTCTGCGGGTGCTGTCGGCCTCGATCGGCAGCCACGCCGGCAGCACGGTCAACAGCTTCGTCGTGGCTCCGAGATTCGGCTCACCGCCCGAAGCGGCCCTGCTCCGGCAGGAACTCGTGCGGGCTCGCTCCGGCGATCTCGACCTCCTCGGTGCCCTCGAGGCCAAGGACCGCGCCGAACGCGAGAGTCGGCTTCCCGAGCGAACGGCCCGGGCGGTTCCCGTCAGCGCCGCTCTCGCACCGCCGCGGATCATCTGGTTCGAAGGATCCGAATCGGACCAGGTCGTGCTCGAGATCCGGTCGGAGGACCGGATCGGTCTGCTGTGCCGCCTCGCGGACGTCTTCGAGCGTGTCGGAGCCGATGTGCGGTGGGCTCGGGTGAGCACGCTGGGCTCGACGGTGATCGACTCGTTCTGCGTCGATCTCGCAGGTGCCCACACCCGTGTCTCCCGCGAACATCTCGAGAAGGAACTGTTGTCGGTCCTGCCTGCTCCCGAGCCGCCCGCACCCGTCGACAGAGCGTGACCGACGGATCGTGACCGCGCGGGTGGCCCGCCCTGTGGTGTGGCCACCCGCGGTCGCGACGGATCGGGAGCGGTTACCCTGGTTCGCAGCATTGTCCGCATCTTCGTCAGAGCTCAGGAGCGCATTCGGTGTTCGAATCCCTTTCCGACAGGTTGACAGGGGTCCTGAAGGACCTGCGCGGCAAGGGGCGGCTGTCCGACGCGGACATCGACGCGACCTGCCGTGAGATCCGCCTCGCCCTGCTCGAGGCCGACGTCGCGCTGCCCGTGGTGCGCGAGTTCATCAAGAAGATCAAGGTGCGCGCCAAGGGTGCCGAGGTGCACGGCGCGCTCAACCCGGCCCAGCAGGTCGTCAAGATCGTCAACGAGGAACTCGTCGGGATCCTCGGCGGTGAGACCCGTCGTCTGCAGTTCGCGAAGACCCCGCCGACGGTCATCATGCTCGCCGGTCTGCAGGGTGCCGGTAAGACCACACTCGCGGGCAAGCTCGCGAAGTGGCTCAAGGCGCAGGGGCACACCCCGATGCTGGTCGCCTGCGACCTCCAGCGCCCCGGCGCTGTGACCCAGCTGCAGGTGGTCGGTGAGCGTGCCGGCGTGTCGGTCTTCGCGCCCCATCCCGGCACCTCCATCGGCGGAGGCGAGAACGAACTCGGAGTCACCGCCGCCGACCCGATCGCCGTGGCCGAGCAGGGCATCGCCGAGGCGCGCAACAAGCAGTACGACGTGGTCATCGTCGACACCGCCGGTCGCCTCGGTATCGACCAGGAACTCATGGCGCAGGCCGCGGGCATCCGCGACGCCGTGCAGCCCGACGAGGTGCTGTTCGTCCTCGACGCGATGATCGGTCAGGACGCTGTGAGCACCGCCGAGGCGTTCCGCGAGGGTGTCGGCTTCACCGGCGTGGTGCTCACCAAGCTCGACGGCGACGCCCGCGGTGGTGCCGCGCTCAGCGTCCGCGAGCTCACCGGCCAGCCGATCATGTTCGCCTCCACCGGTGAGAAGCTCGAGGACTTCGACGTCTTCCACCCCGAGCGCATGGCCAGCCGCATCCTCGGCATGGGCGACGTGCTCACCCTCATCGAGCAGGCCGAGCAGGTCTTCGACGCCGAGCAGGCCGAGGCCACCGCCAGCAAGATCGGTTCCGGCGAGCTCACCCTCGAGGACTTCCTCGAGCAGATGATGGCCGTGCGGAAGATGGGCCCCATCGCCAATCTCCTGGGCATGCTGCCCGGAGCCGGGCAGATGAAGGACGCCCTCGCCAACGTCGACGAGAAGCAGCTCGACCGCATCCAGGCGATCATCCGCGGCATGACGCCGGAGGAGCGCGCCAACCCGAAGATCATCAACGGCTCGCGGCGACTGCGCATCGCCAACGGTTCCGGTGTGAAGGTCTCCGACGTCAACCAGCTCGTCGACCGGTTCTTCGAGGCCCGGAAGATGATGACTGCGATGGCCGGCCAGATGGGCATGCCGGGCGCACGCAAGAACCAGCGCAAGAAGGGCAAGAAGGGGAAGAAGGGCGGTCGCGGACCGACGCCGCCGAAGGTGCGGGGCGGTATGCCCGGCGGCTTCCCCGGTCTCCCGGGTGGCATGCCCGCCGGGATGCCCGACCTGTCGAAGATGCCGAAGGGCCTCGACGAGCTTCCTCCGGGTCTCGAGAACTTCGACCTGTCGAAGCTGAAGTTCCCCAAGAACTGAGCCGGGCCGGGGGATGACCGTGACCGAGGGTGATGCGCGTTCCTTCGTCGTGCGGGGCCGGTCGTTGGCCGACGGCGAACCCGTCGAGCTGTTCGTCGGGGCCGACGGAGCGTTCACGGACGAGCCCGGCCGCGACGCCGAGGTGCTCTGCGCCGACGGCTGGATCCTGCCGGGTCTCGTCGACGCGCACTGCCACGTCGGTATCCGGTTCGGCGGGGGAGCGGAGGACGAGGAGGGTCTGCTCGCGCAGGCCGTCACCGAACGCGATGCGGGTGTCCTGCTGCTCCGCGATGCCGGGTCGCCCGTCGACACCCGGGCCCTCGACCAGCGGGCGGACCTGCCCCGGATCATCCGGGCCGGCCGGCACATCGCGCTGCCCAAGCGCTACATCCGCGGGCTGCCCGTCGACCTCGAGGACGAGTCGCAGCTGCCCGACGAAGTGGCCCGTCAGGCCCGGGCCGGCGACGGCTGGGTCAAGCTCATCGGCGACTGGATCGACCGTGAGGTCGGCGACCTCGCTCCGCTGTGGAGCGACGAGATCCTCGTCGAGGCGATCGCCGCGGCCCACCGTGAGGGCGCGCGGGTGACGGCGCACGTCTTCGGTGAGGACGCCCTGCCCGGACTGCTCGCGGCGGGGATCGACTGCATCGAACACGGCACGGGCCTGACCGACGAGACCATCGCGACGATGGCCGCTCACGGCACCGCGCTCGCGCCGACACTGGTCAACATCGAGAACTTCCCGGACATCGCTGATTCGGCGACGCGATTCCCGGTGTACGCAGCGCACATGCGCGCCCTGTACGCGCGCCTCGACGAGACCATCGGCGCCGCCCACGAGGCCGGCATCCCGATCTACGCGGGCACCGATGCCGGTGGTCAGGTGCAGCACGGGCGCATCGCCGACGAGATCGCGTCGCTCGTGCGCGTGGGTCTCGACCCCACCGAGGCGTACGCCGCGGCGAGCTGGAAGGCCCGCGCGTGGCTCGGGCACCCGAGTCTCGAGCCGGGGACGTCGGCGGATTTCGTCGTGTACCGGGAGGATCCGCGCAGCGACCCGGTGGCGGCCCGTCCCGATCTCGTGGTTCTCCGCGGCCGGGTGGTCTCGGGCAGTCCCGCGCGCCTGTAGAGAGGGTGCGTGGGGTCACCGGGTGCCGGTTTCGTCCTGGCTCACGCGTCTGGCAGAATGGTTCGCTGTCGTCGCATCCGGTTACGTACCGCGCGGCGGTCACAGGCTAGAGGCAAAACCGGGCGTGCCAGAAGGGCGCGTCGTCCGAATTGCACGTGACACGCGCCTCGGCGCACCCCGAAGGAGAACACAGCAGTGGCTGTCAAGATCAAGCTCACCCGTCTCGGCAAGATCCGCAACCCGCAGTACCGCGTCGTCGTCGCGGACTCGCGCACCCGCCGCAACGGCCGGGCCATCGAGACCATCGGCAAGTACCACCCGAAGGAAGAGCCTTCGCTGATCGAGATCGACTCGGAGCGTGCGCAGTACTGGCTGAACGTCGGCGCCCAGCCGACCGAGCCGGTCCTCAACCTCTTCAAGATCACCGGTGACTGGCAGAAGTTCAAGGGCCTGCCGGGCGCCGAGGGCACGCTGAAGAAGGCGGAGCCGAAGCCGTCCAAGCTCGAGCTGTTCCAGGCCGCCCTCGCGCAGGCCGAGAACGAGCCGGCTGCCGAGGCCGTCACGCCCAAGAAGAAGAAGGCTGCCAAGGAAGAGTCCGCCGAGGCGTCCACCGAGGCCGAGTCCACCGAGGCCGCCGAGTAATGAGCGCCGTGGTCGCCGATGCCGTCGAGCATCTCGTTCGTGGAATCGTCGCCCATCCCGACGACGTCCGCGTCGACCTGATCGCGGGTCGTCGGGGCCGCACCGTCGAGGTGCACGTCAACCCCGACGACCTCGGCAAGGTCATCGGCCGCGGCGGTCGCACCGCGACCGCGCTGCGGACCCTCGTCACCGGAATCGGTGGCCGGGGTATCCGTGTCGACGTCGTCGACACCGACCGCTAGGCGAGCGTCGATGGAGCTCGTCGTGGGCCGTGTGGCCAAGTCGCACGGCATCCGAGGCGAAGTCGTCGTCGAGGTTCGCACCGACGAACCCGAGGAGCGCTTCGCTGTCGGCGCGGTCCTGCGTGGCCGTAAGCCTCGCGACAAGCACCTGCACGAGTACACAGTGGAAGCCGCCCGGGAACACTCCGGGCGGCTTCTGCTGCGCCTGCAGGGCATCGACGGTCGCGACGCCGCCGACGCACTGCGCGGGGTGCTGTTCGTCGTCGACAGCGCCGACCTTCCGCCCTCCGACGACCCGGACGAGTTCTACGACCACGAACTCGAAGGGTTGACGGTGCGGATCGTCGCCGGGCGTTCCGACGGTGGAACCGAGGTCGGCACCGTCCGCGAGGTCCTGCACACGGCCGCCGGCGAACTGCTGTCGATCCGGCCGGCCGGCCAGGAACGCGGGGAGCTGCTCGTCCCGTTCGTCACCGAGATCGTGCCGACGGTGTCGGTCCGGGACGGCGTGATCGAGATCGATCCGCCCGACGGGCTCCTCGACCCCGATTTCGGGGAACCGCCGTCCAAGAAGAAGAAGTCGACCGAGGGGAAGCAGTAGTCCGTGCGGCTCGACGTCGTCACCATCTTCCCCGAATATCTCGAACCCCTGCGCGTCGCTCTGCTCGGCAAGGCGATCGACAAGGGGCTCATCTCCGTCGGTGTGCACAACCTGCGCGACTGGACGCACGACGTGCACAAGGCCGTCGACGACGCGCCCTACGGGGGCGGCCCTGGCATGGTCATGAAACCCACCGTGTGGGGACCGGCGCTCGACGACGTGCTCGCCGGACCCGACGGTGGGACCGATCCCGACGTGCTGCTCGTCGTCCCGACGCCCGCCGGTCGCCGCTTCGATCAGGCCACCGCGCAACGCTGGTCGAAGGAGAAGCGGATCGTCTTTGCGTGCGGCCGCTACGAAGGTATCGACCAGCGCGTCTTCGACGATGCCGCGCGTCGCGTGCGCGTCGAGGAGGTGAGCATCGGCGACTACGTCCTCATCGGTGGGGAGGTCGCCGTTCTCGTCATGGTCGAGGCCGTCGTCCGGCTGCTGCCCGGAGTGCTCGGCAATCAGCAGTCGCACCAGGAGGATTCGTTCTCCGACGGACTGCTCGAAGGGCCGAGCTACACCCGGCCGGCGGTGTGGCGCGACCTCGAGGTGCCGCCGGTGCTGTTGTCCGGCGACCACGGGAAGGTCGCTCGCTGGCGCCACGAGCAGTCGCTCGAACGCACCCGCGAACGACGACCCGATCTGCTTCCGTCCGACGACTGACGCCGGGCCGGACGGCCCTCAGGGGCGGTGCGCGCTTCCGAGCGTCGTCTCGACCGCCAGCGTGACGGTCTCGCGCGCGTGCTGTGCGCTGCCGTCGTCCGTTGCGTCGTACATCGCCGTGTCGGGCAGGAAACCGGTGTCGTAGAAGGGATCCGACTCGTCGTAGGTGACGGTCTCCCGTGCCGCGACCACGACCACGTACCGGTGGTCGTCGCCGAAGAACCCGGTGGACAGGTGCAGCCATTCACCGGCCAGGCAGCACATCCACCCCTGCTTCACACCCAGCTCCGTGGAGTCTCCGAGCCCCTCGGGAAGCCCGAAACGCTGGTCGTATCCGTCGACGCCCTCGTCGGTGAACTCCACGAGATGGCCGACGATCCGGGCCGCACTCTCGTCACCGGATGCGCTGTCGCCGAGCAGATCGTCGTACCAGGTCAGCAGGTCCGACGCCGTCGTGGTCGTGTTCCACCACCAGGACCCCGGATCCGGGGGAGTCGTGCCGGTCAGGTTGTGCCGCTCCACGACGTGCTCGACGATCCCGGGGCCGCCGTAGGTGTCCCACAGCAGCGTCGCGGCGTTGTCGTCGGAGGAGCGCAGCATCGACCGGATCAATTCGTGGTCCTCGTCGGCGAGCGTCGCCTCGCCCGTCACCTCGCGGTACAGGACCTCCTCGGCGATGAAGAGCTTGACCGTCGAGGCGGTCTCGAAGGGCTCGTCCGTGCCGCCGAGCACGCGGGTCCCTGATTCGCGGTCGAGCACGGCGATGGTCAGACGCGCTCCGCGGCTGTACGCGAGTGCGACGGCCGCGTCGATCTGCCGGGGGAGTTCGGCCGTCGACAGCGTCACGGTCGACTCGTCGGAATCGGTGTCCGCGACCGAGGCGAGACCGAGCGCCTCGTGCGGGAGCGGGTGGGTGTCCATCGAATCGCAGCCGGATACGGCCAGTGCGGTGGCCACGCACAGCATCATCGCGCCCGATCGTGCGCGTCCGCGCCCGTGCTTCATTTCCGGTTCCTGCATTCCATTGTGCTGTGGACGATAGCGCCGGTCCACCCGACAGCCTGCACGGACCCCGAGTGCGAGCGCTCGCGGTCACAGGCGCGAGCGCCTACGGGGTCACAGGCGCGAGCGCCTACGGGGTCACAGGCGCGAGCGCCTACGCGGTCACAGGCGCGTGCCGAGGTCGGCAACTGTAGGGTCGTTCGACGTGACGACCGAACTCGACACCGTGAACCGGCGGATCGCCCAGGAACTCGACGTCCGCGAAGACCAGGTGGCCGCGGCCGTGGGACTGCTCGACGGCGGCGCGACCGTGCCGTTCGTCGCGCGCTACCGCAAGGAGGCGACCGGCGGTCTCGACGATGCCCAGCTGCGTACCCTCGAGGAACGCCTCCGCTATCTGCGCGAACTCGACGAGCGCCGCGTCGCGATCCTCGAATCGATCGAGGCGCAGGGCAAGCTCGACGACACGCTGCGCGGACAGATCATGCTCGCCGACACCAAGGCGCGGCTCGAGGACATCTACCTGCCGTTCAAGCCGAAGCGGCGCACCAAGGCACAGATCGCCCGCGAGGCCGGTCACGAACCCGTCGCCGACGCGCTCATCGGCGACCCCACCACCGATCCTGCCGGGTACACCTCCGAGCAGCTCGACGGTGCGCGCGCCATCCTCGTCGAACGTTTCGCCGAGGACGCCGACCTCGTCGGCGAGCTCCGCGAGGCGATGTGGACGCGCGGCAAGGTGAGCTCCACCGTGCGGTCCGGCAAGGAGAACGACGGCGCGAAGTTCTCCGACTACTTCGAGTTCTCGGAACCGTTCACCCAGCTGCCCTCGCACCGCATCCTCGCCCTCCTGCGCGGCGAGAAGGAGGAGGTGCTGTCGCTGTCGTTCGATCCCGAGATCGACGAGCCGGTGCCCGGCGAGCGCAGCTACTACGAGGGCCGGATCGCGACGCGCTTCGGCATCGCCGACGAGGGACGTCCCGCCGACACGTGGCTGCTCGACACCGTGCGGTGGGCGTGGCGCACCAAGCTGCAGATGTCGCTGTCGCTGGACATCAGGATGCGGCTGCGGCAGTCCGCCGAGAAGGACGCGGTCGACGTCTTCGCCGCCAACCTCAAGGACCTGCTGCTCGCCGCACCGGCCGGCACGCGCCCGACGATGGGCCTCGATCCCGGCTTCCGCACCGGCACGAAGGTCGCGGTCGTCGACGCGACAGGCAAGGTCGTCGACCACACCACCATCTATCCGCATCAGCCGCACAACAAGCGCGACGAGGCCCTCACGGTGCTCGCCGCGCTGGTCGCGCGGCACGGTGTCGAACTGATCGCCATCGGCAACGGCACGGCGTCTCGTGAGACCGACGCTCTCGCAGCCGATCTCGTGTCGCTGGCGAAGGTGCCCGGGTTGACGAAGATCGTGGTGTCCGAGGCGGGCGCGTCCGTCTACTCGGCATCCGAGTACGCCACCAAGGAACTTCCGGACCTCGACGTGTCCATCCGCGGTGCGGTCTCCATCGCGCGTCGTCTGCAGGATCCGCTCGCCGAACTGGTCAAGATCGACCCGAAGTCGATCGGTGTCGGCCAGTATCAGCACGACGTGTCCGAGACGATGCTCGCGCGGTCGCTCGGCGCGGTCGTCGAGGACGCGGTGAACGCCGTCGGTGTCGACGTCAACACGGCGTCGGTTCCGCTGCTGTCGCGGGTCTCGGGTATCACCGGCTCGCTCGCGGAGAGCATCGTCGCCCACCGCGACCAGAACGGTCCGTTCCGGGCACGCACCGCGCTCAAGGACGTCCCGAGACTCGGCCCGAAGGCATTCGAGCAGTGCGCGGGCTTCCTGCGCATCCCGAACGGCGACGACCCGCTCGACGCGTCCGCGGTGCACCCCGAGGCGTATCCGGTGGTGCGGCGGATCGTCGACCGGACCGGCAGCAGCGTCCGCGAACTGCTCGGTAACACCGCGACCCTGCGGAAGCTGCGCGCGGACGAGTTCGCCGACGACCGCTTCGGTGTCCCGACCGTCACCGACATCATCTCCGAGCTCGAGAAGCCCGGCCGCGACCCGCGTCCGGAGTTCAAGACCGCGACCTTCGCCGCCGGTGTCGAGAAGGTCGCCGACCTGAAGCCCGGCATGGTCCTCGAAGGAGTGGTCACCAACGTCGCGGCGTTCGGTGCGTTCGTCGACGTCGGTGTGCACCAGGACGGCCTCGTGCACGTCTCCGCCATGTCGCGCAGCTTCGTGAAGGA
This sequence comes from Rhodococcus sp. S3, assembly GCF_058211795.1. Classification (NCBI taxonomy): domain Bacteria; kingdom Bacillati; phylum Actinomycetota; class Actinomycetes; order Mycobacteriales; family Nocardiaceae; genus Rhodococcus; species Rhodococcus sp. S3. The sequence goes on from NZ_CM177074.1 coordinate 2,001,932, forward strand.
TCCGCACGACGTCGTCCGGTCCGGGGAGGTCGTCAAGGTGAAGGTCCTCGAGGTCGACGTCGCGCGTCAGCGCATCGGTCTGACGCTGCGACTCGACGACGAGATCCCCACTCCGGGCGCCGAGAAGTCCGGCGGCCAGTCGCGCGGAGGTGGCCGGCGTCCCGGAGGCCAGGGCGGCGGGAACCAGGGCGGCGGCCGGGGCAGCAACACTCAAGGCAATCGTGGACAGCAGGGCAATCGTGGGCAGCAGGGCCGCGGTGGCGACCGCCGTTCGGCGCCGGCCGCCTCCGGATCGATGGCCGACGCCCTGCGACGCGCCGGTTTCGGCAACAACTGACGCGAATCACCGGGTCACTCCTGCAATGCTGTGGACATGAGATCCACGGTGGCCGGGGTGATCCGGTGATGCTCGACTGGGTGCAGCGCGAGATCGTCGATCAGGGGCGCCTGCCGCTGTTGTTCTTCCTGCTCGGTTTCGTGGCCGCGTTCGTCTTCATCCGGATCAGCGTGCGGTTGATCCGCGCGCAGGTGCGCTGGTGGCCCGGCAACATCACCCCGGGCGGTCAGCACGTGCACCACGTGGTGTTCGGTGTCGTGACGATGGTGATCGCCGGTGGGGGACTGATCGCGATCTCCGAGGACGCCAACCGCATCGCCGCCTGCGTCCTCGCGGCGCTCTTCGGAATCGGCGCCGCCCTGACCCTCGACGAATTCGCCCTGATCTTCTACCTGAACGACGTGTACTGGGAAGAACAGGGACGGGTCTCCGTCGACGCCGTATTCGTGGCGATCGCCGTGACCGGGATGTGGTTGCTCGGCCTGCGACCGTTCGAACTCGGGGACACCACGAATTTCGAGGACAGCGGTGACTGGGCCGGACGGGCCGCGCTCGTCGTGGCCGTGCTCGTGAACCTCCTGCTCGCCGCGATCGTCCTGGCGAAGGGCAAGATCTGGACCGGCCTGGTGGGGCTGTTCATCGTTCCGCTGCTGTGGGTCGGCGCGATCCGGCTCTCCCGGCCCGGAGCGCCGTGGGCTCGCTGGCGGTACGGCAAGCGGCCCCGCCGCATGGCGCGCGCGCTCGAACGCGAACGTCGACTGCGGCGCCCCGTGATCCGCGCCAAGATCTTCGTGCAGGATCTCGTCGCGGGTGCACCGACGCTCGAGACCGTGCGGGGCAGTGTCGAGCACTCGCGCACCGCGACCGAGGCGGAACTGGACCGCCGCGTCAAACCGGCGCCACCGCCGATTTCCTCGATCGATGTTCCGTCTGGCACAATGGACGGGTTGCCCCGTTCGGGCACGCCTACCTGACCTGGGCACGAACCGGTCGAGCCCGCCACACGGCGGTCGCCGCCAGGTTCCTCTGCTCGAGCGAACAAGAGGATGAAAAACCGATGAACACCCTGGACTTTCTGGACGCCAAGTCGCTGCGCGACGACATCCCGGACTTCCGTCCCGGCGACACTCTCGATGTGCACGTCAAGGTCATCGAGGGCAGCAAGGAGCGTGTGCAGGTCTTCAAGGGCGTCGTGATCCGGCGTCAGGGCGGCGGCATCCGCGAGACCTTCACCGTCCGCAAGGTTTCCTTCGGCGTCGGCGTGGAGCGTACCTTCCCGGTGCACAGCCCCAACCTCGCCAAGATCGACGTGCTGACCCGTGGCGACGTCCGTCGCGCGAAGCTCTACTACCTTCGTGAGCTGCGCGGCAAGGCTGCCAAGATCAAGGAGAAGCGCTGATCTTCGGCCGCTGACCAGCCCCCTGGGCTGCTCGGCACGGCTCCCGAGCCACCCGATACAGCATCCGACGACCCGGCCCGGACTTCCGTCCCGGCCGGGTCGTCGTCGTTGTGGGCGGCGGTCCGTCGCTCGCCGGTCCGGTCGACGGTCGTCCTCGGCGGGCCGCCGTGCCGCAGACGCTAGTCTGTCGAGGTGGCAGATTCTCCGCACGATCCGGCTCGACCGGATGTGAACCGCAACGATGTTCGAGGTTCGGCTCGGAGCGATCGCGCCGACGGTGCACACCACCGGCGCGAGGACCCCGCAGCGAACGACACCGCCCCGAAGGCGAAGAAACAGAAGTCGTTCTGGCGTGAACTGCCGATCCTCGTCGTCGTCGCACTGGCCCTGAGCTTCCTGCTGCAGACCTTCGTGGCGCGGGTCTACCTCATCCCCTCGGAATCGATGGAGCCCACACTGCACGGCTGCCCGGGCTGCACCGGCGACCGCATCGTCGTCGAGAAGGTGGGATACCGCTTCACCGACCCCCGCCCCGGCGACGTCATCGTCTTCGAAGGCCCCGAATCGTGGTCTGCCGGCTACACCTCGACCCGTTCCGACAACGTCGTCGTACGGGGACTGGAGGAGATCGGTTCGCTCGTCGGCGTCGTGCCGCCCGACGAGAACGACCTCGTCAAGCGCGTGATCGCGACCGGTGGGCAGACGGTGGAATGCTGCGACGACCAGGGCCGCGTCCTCGTCGACGGTGTCCCGCTCGACGAGCCGTACGTGACCATGGACTTCCCGTTCACCCCGGGTGTCGTCACCTGCGAGACCGAAGTGCCCTCCGGGCGCTGCTTCGGTCCCGTCACCGTGCCCGAAGGCCACGTCTGGGTGATGGGTGACAACCGCAGCAACTCCGCCGACTCGCGCTACCACGTCGGGGACGAGCACCAGGGCTCGATCCCGCTGGACAATGTCATCGGAAAAGCCCGATTCATCGTGCTGCCTCCCGGCCGATGGGGCCTCATCGACTCACCGGAGATCCTTCCCTCGTGACTGCCTGGCCACCTCGACCCGTGATCCGTCGCTCCTCCGGACTGCGCACCATGGAGTCCGCGCTCGCGCGGTGCGGTCTCGGTCCGGTCGCGGGGGTCGACGAAGCCGGCCGCGGTGCCTGCGCCGGGCCGCTCGTCGTCGCCGCGTGCGTGCTCGGCGACCGGCCGCACGCGTCGCTCGACCGGCTCGACGATTCGAAGAAACTCACCGAACGCACCCGCGAGGAGCTGTACTCGGTGATCGTGAAACGCGCCCGGGCGTGGAGCGTGGTGGTGATCCCCGCGGAGGAGGTCGACGCGATCGGCATCCACGTCGCCAACATCGAAGGTATGCGACGCGCGGTGGCAGGCCTGTCGACTCCGCCCGGCTACGTGCTCACCGACGGCTTCCGGGTGCCCGGACTACCCGCACCGTCCCTGCCCGTGATCGGCGGCGACGCGGCGGTCGCGTGCATCGCGGCGGCCAGCGTGCTCGCGAAGGTCACACGCGATCGCATGATGGTCGACCTCGACGGCGAGCTACCGGAGTACGGTTTCGCAGTACACAAGGGCTACAGCACTCCGACGCACATGGCGGCGTTGGCCGAGCACGGCCCGTCACCGCAGCACCGGCGGTCGTGGGCCAATGTGCGCTCCGTGTGCGGAGTGCCCGCGGTGCGACGTCGACTGTTCGCCGACGACCTGGTTCGTCGCTCGTATGCAGACGACCTGGAGCGTCGATTGTTCACCGACGAGGCGGATGCGGGATGATTGCAGGACACACCAGACTGGGAGGACACCGAGACCGATGAGTGCCGAGGATCTCGAGAAGTACGAAACCGAGATGGAACTCTCGCTGTACAGGGAGTACCGGGACATCGTCGGTCAGTTCGCGTACGTCGTGGAGACCGAGCGCCGGTTCTACCTGGCGAACGCGGTCGAATTGCTGCCGCACAACGCCAACGGCGAGGTGTACTTCGAGGTACGCATGTCCGACGCCTGGGTGTGGGACATGTACCGTCCCGCACGCTTCGTCAAGCACGTCCGTGTCATCACGTTCAAGGACGTCAACATCGAAGAGCTCGACAAGCCCGAACTGAGACTGCCCGACAAGCTGGGCTGACGCCCTCGGGGACGATCCTGCGCGCAGCGGCCGCATCCTAACCGGGGCGCCGACACCGAGCCGTTCGCCGCGGCTCGTCGTCCGCGGTTGTGCACAGGCACCGCACTCATCCACAGATCCCCGATCTCCGTGCTCGGACCCCGATTCCGCGTGCCTCGGTCCTCCACAGTGGGGGCATGCAGGGGACGAATCGGACATCACACAATCGGGATCTGGGCGCGCGAGGCGAGGACCTCGCCGCCGAATACCTCGAATCGACCGGCATGGTCGTGCTCGAACGCAACTGGCGCAGCCGATACGGCGAACTCGATCTCATCGCACAGGACGGCGCGGCCGTCGTCTTCGTCGAGGTCAAGACCCGCACCGGCACCGGCTACGGCACCCCCGCCGAAGCGGTGACGCACGCGAAGGCCGAACGCATCCGTCGCCTCGCCGGACAGTGGTTGTCCGAGCAGACGCGCCGCTGGTCGCACATCCGCGTCGATGTGGTCACCGTCCTGCTCGCGCGGGGGCACGCTCCGGAGATCACCCACCGCAAGCAGGTCCTCTGATGGCGCTCGGACGCGCCTGGTCGGTCGCGGTCTCCGGAATCGACGGGCAGGTCGTCGAGATCGAAGCCGACATCGGGCGAGGTCTGCCGGGTGTGACGATGGTCGGGCTGCCCGACACCGCGCTTCAGGAGTCGCGCGACCGGGTGCGCGCCGCCGTGTCGAATTCCGGTGCCAAGTGGCCGGATTCGAAGGTCGTGCTCGCACTGTCGCCGGCCACGCTGCCGAAGGTCGGCAGCGTCTACGATCTCGGACTGGCGTGCGCGGTGCTCGACGCGGCGGATGTCGTGCCGACCGAAGCCGTCTCCCGGACGGTGCTGCTCGGCGAACTTGCGCTCGACGGGCGCGTCCGCCCGGTGCGCGGGGTGCTGCCCGCTGTGCTCACGGCGAAGAAACACGGCTGGTCGCGCGTGGTGGTGCCGACCGCGACGATGACCGAAGCGGCGCTCGTCGACGGCATCGACGTCTACGGCGCCGAGACGCTGCGGGAGTTGGTGCTCTGGCTCCAGGGCGACGGTCCGCTCGAACGGCCCGATCCGCGTGCGCTGCCACCGCGGGCGGTGCGCGGCGATCTCAGCGAAGTGGTCGGTCAGCACGAAGCGCGACGCGCGATCGAGGTCGCTGCGGCCGGTGCACACCACCTGATGTTGACCGGTCCGCCGGGGATCGGGAAAACGATGCTTGCGCAGCGACTTCCGGGGATCCTGCCGGACCTGAGCGAAAATCATGCCCTCGAGGTGACGGCCATCCATTCGGTGGCGGGCACCCTCACCAGCGACCGGCCGCTCGTGACGGAACCGCCCTTCATCGCGCCCCACCACACCGCGTCGGTGAGTTCGCTGATCGGAGGGGGCACCGGCATGGCGAAACCCGGTGCGGTGAGCCGGGCGCACCGCGGCGTGCTGTTCCTCGACGAGGTCGCCGAGATGGGGACGAAGACACTCGAAGCGTTGCGGACACCGCTCGAGGACGGGGAAGTGCGCATCGCCAGACGGGACGGTGTCGCGCGATATCCGGCCCGTTTCCAGCTGATCCTCGCCGCCAACCCGTGCCCGTGCGCACCTCCACGCGACGCCGACTGCGTGTGTGCGCCGACCGCACGTCGCCGCTATCTGGGACGCCTCTCGGGTCCGCTCCTCGACCGCGTCGACCTGCGGGTCCGGATGCAGGCCGTCGCGACGAGCGCGTTGATGGGGGAGACGGGCGAGAGCACCGACGAGGTGCGGGCGCGCGTCGCCCGGGCGAGAGCCGCGGCACGCGAACGGTGGGCCGACCACGGCTGGGCCACCAACGCCGAGGTGCCCGGACCGGCCCTCCGGCAGAAGTTCCGCCTTCCGCGTGCTGCGCTCGAACCCGTCGAATGGGCGCTGCGCAAGGGCGCGATCACCGCGCGAGGAGCGGATCGCGCACTGCGGGTCGCGTGGACGCTGAGCGACCTCGACGGTTCCGATTCACCGTCGGCGACCCATGTCGCTGCCGCACTCGACTTCCGGGATCGGGGTGTCGCATGAACGGACACGACGACGAACGGCGCCTGGCCTGGGCCTATCTGTCCACTGTCGCGCAGGGTGCGTCACGATCGTTGGCGGCGGCGGTCGAGGCCGAGGGTGTACTCGAGGTGGCCGCCGCCATCCGGTCGGGTTCGGGCCTCGGCGAACTCTCGTCGCGGTACTCGGTGCGGGCGCACCTCGACACCGCGGCGCGGGATCTCGACCGCCTGGGGCGGGCCGGCGGGCGACTGGTGACCCCCGACGACGACGAATGGCCCGCCTGGCAGATGCTCGGCTTCGGCGCCCTCGACACCGCCACCGACGCCGAGGGGCCACCCCTCGCCCTGTGGGTGTGGGGGAGCCGGCGGATCGACGACCTCGCCGAACGCGCGATCGGCATCGTCGGAACTCGCGCCGCGAGTGGTTACGGGGAGCACGTCACCGCCGAGATCGCCGGGGATCTCGCCGCCGACGGATGGACGGTCGTGTCCGGTGCGGCCTTCGGCGTCGATGCTGCCGCACACCGCGCGGCGCTCGGGGTGGGCGGCACCACCGTTGCGATCCTGGCCTGCGGTGTCGATCGGGCGTATCCGGCAGCACATGCGACGATGCTGCGGCGGATCTCCGAATCCGGCCTCGTGGTCAGCGAATATCCACCGGGCACGACTCCGGCGCGGTACCGGTTCCTCGCCCGCAACCGCCTGATCGCGGCGTTGTCCGCGGGCACGGTCGTCGTCGAGGCGGGTTGGCGCAGCGGGGCGCGCAACACCGCGGCGTGGGCGCGACGACTCGGCCGGCCGGTCATGGCGGTCCCCGGACCGGTGACCTCGGCGGCCTCGCAGGGTTGTCACCGCATGATCAGGGAGGGGGAGGCCCGGTTGGTGGGTGCGGCGCGCGACGTCGTCGAGGAGTGCGGTCCGCTCCTGGCGTGCGGGGACGACGACCGCGACGGCCTGTTCCGCCGCGACCTGGACGGACTGTCGGGCGACATGGCGCTGGTCTACGAGGCGCTTCCGGCGTCGGACGTCTGTGATCCGGCGACGGTGGCCGAGTCGGCGGGGCTGCCGATCGAGCGGGTGCGGGCGGCGCTGCCCCTGCTCGAACTCGACGGTCTGGTGGTGGCGACGGACGGAGGGTGGCAGCGGACGTGATGGTGGCCCGACGCCGGACCGGTCTACCCGCGGTGAGGAAGGGCGCCGAACATGCGGTTGCGCAGGCTGTCGTAGATGGGCGGGACCCGCGTGGAATACGCCACGACGACGGCGCAGATCGTCGCGGCGAGCATCGGGACCGTCACTCCCGTCGCCGCGGTCATCTCCACGACGAGGACGACTCCGGTGATCGGGGCCCGCACCGACGCACCGAAGAGAGCGGCCATCCCCGCGATCGCCATCGGCACGGCCAGGGACGACCCGATCCCGGGGACGATCGCGGTGCAGATCCCGGCGCACAACAGGCCCCAGAGAGCACCCAGTGCGAGAAGTGGCGCGAACAGTCCGCCCGGTGTCCCGGCCGCGTACGACAGCGGACCAGCGACGAACCGCAGCAGGACGTACCAGGCGACCACCGGCAGTGCGAGCGCACCGCCGCTCACCACGTGCTGGACGAGGGAGTCGCCGCCCCCACCCGCCCACGGTGCGACCACCGACAACAACCCGATGAGCCCGCCGATGATCGCGGCCTTCGTCACCGGGGAGAGCGACCGGACCGACTCCACCACGCTCAGCGATCCCAGGACCATCCGGTTGTAGGCCGCGCCGAGCAGTCCGGTGAGCAGACCGAACACCACGAAGACGGGCAGCAGGACGATGGACGGGGGAGCGATGGGGTCCACGGCGAAGTCGGGGGTGTCGCCGACGATCGTCCGCGAGCACGCGACCGCGGCGGCCACCGACAGGACGACGGGCACGACGGTGCGGAACCGGAAGCTGCCGGTGACCTCCTCGACGACGAACAGCGCACCACCGATCGGCGCATTGAACGCGACGGCGAGTCCGGCACCGGACACCGAGGTCTGCAACAGACGTTCGTGCTCGGGACGCCGGGCACGGCGTGCGGTCTCGGCGCCCACCGCGGCACCCATGTGCACGATCGGGCCCTCCCGTCCCAGGACGAGACCCGACCCGATCGACAGGAGCGCCCCGACGAATCTGGCGGGCAGCACCGACAGCGGTGGTGGCTCGGCCTGCCCGCGGTCGACGGCTTCGACGTGCTGGATTCCGCTACCCGAGGCAAGAGGGACCATCCGGACGATCAGCGCCGCGAGCAGAGCGCCGAGGATCGTGATTCCCACCGGCACGAGCCATCCCGGACCGGGGAGTTCGTGCGCCCATTCGACGGTGTGGATCCGCCATCGCTCGAGCCGTTCCAGACACCAGCGGAAGGCCCCGCCGACGACGCCGATGACGGCGCCGGCCACGATCGCCAGCACACAGATCGTCGCCAGTTCGCGAGCGGGAACGGAAGGTTCCCGCACGTTCTCGATGTCCACCCGGCGCCCTCCCACCTGCCGCCGACGCGCCGATCCGCCCGGCGGTGCCGGAGACGGTCGCGCGAAGGAGTCGTGACCGTATGTTCACAGACTCCGAGACGTTTCGCCGGGACGCGCGAGGGTGAATTCGGAGGAGGACCGCCTACTCGGCCGAGGTGTCGGCGGTCGGCTCGTCCTCGACGTACCAGGCGCGGTCCTCGCGGTCCCACTTCACGGCACCGCGGTGGGCCTTCCGGAACTCCTTGAGGACGGCGCGGTCGATCGACGGGTGGCCGTTGTCGTTCACGTAGATCCACTCGGAACCGAACTTGGCCTCGATCGCGTCGACCATGTCGGTCTGGGTGACCCTGCGTTCGGTGGTGATGATGTCGGTCATCCAGGTGGCGATGTCGGCCGCGGTGGTGCTCATGTTCTCGAGCCTAGAGCCTCGCCGATCGTGACCTCCCCGCCGCATCCCGCGACAGAGTACGGTGACGCGAGAATAGGTAACCCTAATAGGAGGTTCGGTGGCACGGAAAGCGCCCATGGGGACGACACTCACGGTTCTGCGGACCGAAACGATCGGCGAGCACTTCGTCCGCGTCGTGCTCGGCGGAGACGGCTTCGGAGAGTTCCAGGCCCGCGCGGAGACCGACAGCTACGTGAAGATCGAGCTGCCCGCGGGGGACGAGACGGTCGTCCGCACCTACACCGTCCGGCGTGTGGACCCGGACGCCCGGGAGATCTGGATCGACTTCGTCGTGCACGGCGACGAGGGCGTTGCGGGGCCGTGGGCCCGCTCGGTACAGCCGGGCACGCAGGTCGTGGTGCGAGGACCCGGCGCCGGATACCGGCCCGATCGCTCCGCCGACTTCCATCTGCTCGCCGGCGACGAGACCGCGATCCCCGCGATCGCGGCTGCGCTCGAGGACCTGCCCGCCGACGCGCGGGGTGCGGTCTTCCTGGAGGTCATCGGTCCCGGCGACGAACTGAAACTCGACGCCCCGGCGGGTGTGGACATCACGTGGCTCCATCGCGGTGTCGCGGCCGGTGACGCCGGTGCCGACCTGATCGACGGCAACTCGCCGCTCGTCGCCGCGGTGAAGGCCTTGCCCTGGCCGGGCGGCGACGTGCAGGTCTTCGTGCACGGTGAGGCCGAGGCCGTCATGAAGCACATCCGGCCGTACCTGCGGAAGGAACGGGCCGTGCCGCCGGCACGCGCGTCGATCTCGGGTTACTGGCGTCGCGGACGCACCGAGGAGGGTTTCCGCGTGTGGAAGAGCGAACTGGCGGCCGTCGAGAGCAACTGACGGCCGGTCGTTCACGTCAGCTCGCGGACTCGCGCGCCGGCACCGCGGCGGAGTCACGCGCCGGCACCGCGGCGGAGTCACGCGCCAGCACCGCGGCGGAGGTGAGCGCGAGTCCCGAGCAGACCACGATGGCGACGGCCATCGGGATACCGGTGCCTTCGCCGCCGAGCCCGACGAGCGGGGAGACCACGGCAGCGAGACCGAACTGGGAGGCGCCGATCACGGCGGAGCCCGTACCGGCCGCCTTCGGGACCTGCGACTGGGCCAGCGCGGTGGCGTTGCCCAGCGTCAGGCCCATCATGCTGATCGCGACGAACAGCAGCGGCAGGATCAGCGCCGCGACGTAGCCGACGACGACCATCGTCAGCAACAGCAGCGCACCTGCCGTGAACATGGTGGTCACTCCGAAGAGCAGCAGTGTCCGCACCTCGAACCGGCCGATGAGGCGGGTGTTGACGGCATTGGCCAGCACGAGACCGGCCGAGTTCGCGGCGAAGACCAGAGAGAACTGGCCCGGGCTCAGACCGAGGATGTTCTGGGTGACGAAGGGTGAGGCGGAGATGTAGGAGAACATCGCGCCGAAGCCCAGGGCCATCGCGGCGGCGTAACCGACGAAGCGTCGCTGCCGGAGAACGTATCCGAAGTTGCCGGCCATCGTCTTCAGACCGCCACCGTGCCGCTTCTCCGGCGGCAGGGTCTCCGGGACGAACGCGAAGGCACCGACGGCCATCAGGACGGCCAGGCCCGTGAGCACCCAGAAGATGCCGCGCCATCCGATCGGACCCAGCAGCACACCACCGAGCAGAGGAGCGGCGACGGGCGCGATGCCACCGATGATCATCATCAGGCTGAACAGCTTGGCAGCCTGATTGCCTCGAGCCCGGTCGGCGATGACCGCCCGGGCGAGGACGATGCCGGTGCCGCCGCTGAAGCCCTGGACCAGACGCGCAGCGATCAGGATCTCGACGGTGGGCGCCATCGCGCAGATCGCGCTGCTCACCGCCAGGACGATCGTGCCGGCGAGGATCAGCCGTCGACGGCCCCAGCCATCCGACAGGGGACCCACGAGCAACTGGCCGAGCCCGAGACCCGCCATGAAGGTCGTGAGTGTGAGCTGGACGCCGACGGTCGAACTGCCCAGGCTCTCCGCCATGACGGGAAGTCCCGGGAGGTACATGTCCGTAGCGAGCGGCGCGATCGCCGACAGCAACGCCAGGGCGCACAACATCGGTACCGGGATCGTTTTGTTCACGAAAGCACCTTAGTCGGCGCGGGTCGTTGCACCCGAGCCGGTCGTGCCGCACGGTAGACCCATGCGAGGCAACGAATCCGACATGCTCCCGGCGACGCTGGACGTGCACCTCGGGGACTTCGTCGACCACCTGCGCCTCGAAGGCAACCGCTCGGAACACACGATTCGCGCCTATCGCACCGACACCCGCTCGCTGTTGCAGCACCTCGCCGACCGGAATCCCGATGCGCGCATCACCGACCTCGATCTCGATCTGCTGCGGTCCTGGCTCGCCGGGATGGTGGCGGCGGGAGCGGCCCGCACCACGCTCGCGCGGCGCACCTCGTCGGCACGCGTCTTCACGGCATGGCTCGTGCGCACCCGGCGACTCGACGCCGACCCGGCGACGCGTCTCGTCTCACCGCGTCCGCACCGCTCACTGCCCGCCGTGCTCCGCGACGACCAGGCACTGGAGATCATGGAGGCCGCGAAATCCGGTGCGCGTGAACTCGATCCCGTCGCACTGCGTGACCGGGCGATCGTCGAGCTGCTGTATGCGACCGGAATCCGGGTCGGTGAGCTGTGCGCGGTCGACATCGACGACGTCGACGCCGAGCGGCGGGCCGTCCGGGTTCTCGGTAAGGGCGACAAGGAACGGATCGTTCCCTACGGAGGTCCCGCGGCAGAGGCGCTCGACGCGTGGCTGCGTCACGGACGCCCGCATCTCGCACGACCGTCGTCGGGTGCGGCGCTGCTGCTGGGCAAGCGTGGTGGTCGGATCGACCAGCGGCAGGTCCGGTCGGTGGTGCACGACGCCGTCTCGTCGGTGCCGGGCGCACCCGACCTCGCGCCGCACGGTCTGCGGCACAGCGCTGCGACGCACCTGCTCGAAGGGGGAGCGGATCTGCGGGTGGTCCAGGAGGTGCTGGGCCATTCGAGTCTGGCCACCACGCAGCTCTACACCCACGTCTCGGTGGCGCGTCTGCGCGCCGCGCACGATCAGGCCCATCCCCGCGCCTGATCGGCTTGCCCGAGAAGCCGTCCCGGTTTGATAGCGTGCGCCGGCACCATCGAATCGGGGGAACAGATGAGACGCAACGAACCGGGTCCTGCCGTGCCCGCCTGGCTGCAGGACCCACCGGAATCCGGAACCGACCACGCGCGACGCGGCCTCCGCCGCGCGGCCAGAGGCACCGAGACGCCCGGTCCCTCCACTTCGCCCGGCGACGGTGCGACTCCGCCCGCTCCCTCCGCTCCGCTCGAGATGACGGCCTCCGTGCCTCTCGGCATGGCGTTGCGGCCCCGGGTCAGTTCCGAGGCCGACCCGGAGCCGGAAGTGTCCGAAGCCGCTCTCACGCACGAGCCGGCGCGACCCGAAAGGCGTGTTCTCCCGCCCGCGGAGCGCGAGGCGACGGTCCCGGCGGAGCCCGAGGCGACGTTTCCCGCGGAGCCCGAGGCGACGTTTCCCGCAGTGCCCGAGGCGACGTTTTCCGCAGTGCCCGAGGTGACGGTCCCGGCAGCCGCGACCGAACCCGGGCCTGCGCCCGTCTCCGTGGATCCGGTTCCCGACGTCGCGGAGCAGCCCGAGGCCGAGGCACCTGCACCTGCACCTGCACCGGAGGTGTCGAGTCCGGAGGCCACGGAGGTCGCACCCGATCCGGTCGACCCCGAGCCCGCATCGGTCCAGGCCCCGCTACCGGCACGAACGGACGCTCCGGTCGACGACCTGCAACACGAGGCCCGTCGTTTCGACCATCAGCCGTCCAATGTCGACCTCGCCTCGGGAGTGCTGGTCCGCAGGTCACGACGTTCCACGCGACGGTGGCGGGAGCGGGTCGACCGGCTGACCGGCGGCAGGCTCGACGGAGGAGGCAGCGAGCGCCGGGAGGAGCTCGTCGCCCGGATCCGCCAGCCGATCCCGGGCGACTACCGGATCGCGGTGCTGTCGCTGAAGGGCGGGGTGGGCAAGACCACCACGACCGTCGGACTGGGGTCGACGTTCGCGTCACTGCGCGGCGACTGCGTCATCGCCGTCGACGCGAATCCGGACTTCGGCACCCTCGGGCAGAGGATCCCGCAGCAGACCACCTCGACCGTGCGGGACCTGCTCGCGAACGCGTCGGGCATCCGCCGGTACTCGGACGTGCGTGCCCACACCTCGCAGGCGCCGAGCCGGCTCGAAGTGCTCGCGAGCGAACGCGATCCCGCTGCCTCGGAAGCGTTCAGCGAGGAGGACTACCGCCGCGTCGTCGACATCCTGCAGGTCTACTACAACGTGATCCTCACCGACTGCGGCACCGGGATCATGCATTCGGTCATGCGCGGCGTGCTGGACCTGGCGAACACCCTCGTGCTCGTCGCGTCGCCCGCAGTCGATGCGGCGCGCAGTGCGGCGGCGACCCTCGACTGGCTGCAGGCGCACGGCTACTCCGACCTGGTCGAGCGCACGGTCGTGGTGATCAGTTCGCCGCGCCCGGGTGCGGCGAGCATCGACATGGACGCGCTGACCGCGCATTTCCTCGCGCGGTGCCGCGCGGTGAAGGTGCTGCCTTTCGACGAGCACCTCGCGGAGGGAGCCGAGATCGATCTCGAACGGCTCCGCCCCGCGACACGCACGGCGTTCGTCGAACTCGCCGCGATGGTCGCCGACGACTTCCCCGTACTGTCGGGTCGACACGCAGTGCATTAGGCGGGCGTACGGGCCACCAGGGCGTCATACCGGCAGCAGGCGGATCACCGGGCGCTCGACGAGCGGCAGCGGATCGAGATAGTCGTCGCGGCCGCGTCGGAGTCCCCAATGCAGGCATGCGGGGGAGACGCCTCCCTCGTGACCGGCGACGACGGTGCCGATGGGATCGCCCCTCGTCACCCGGCGACCCGCGGCGACCGCCGCCTCCACCGGCTCGTAGGTGGTGCGCAGCCCGCCCTCGTGATCGATGGAGACCACAGGCTTCCCGGCCACGACACCGGCGAACGCGACGACGCCGTCACCTGCCGCCACGACGGTCTGCCCCACGTGTGCGTCGAGATCGACACCGCGGTGACCGGGGAGCCAGTTCTGCTCGGGCAGGTCGAACTCCCGGCTCACGACCGGCCGGGGATCGAGCGGCCACACGAACCGTCCGGCGTCGGCCGATCCGGTTCCCGGCGCAGCGGTGAGCACGACGAACGCGGCGATCACGACGGCGAGCGACCGGAGGCGAGCGGCGAGGAGCATGCCCGCCAGTCTCGTGAATCGGAGTCGCTGCGCACCAGAGGGCGACGCGATCTGTGGACAACCCCGGATCCGTCCACAGGCCCGGCGACTCCCGGTTAGGGATCCGCGCCTGCTCCGCGTACACTTGTCGGGCGGTCTGTATACGCAGATCGACTTCGCGCGTCCGCGCATCGATGCCGACCCGTTTCTCCGGGCCGCATCGGAAATGGCCGTCGGCCGGTCCCGCAAGGGTTCGACGGGCATGTGGACGCCAGGGCGGGGATCGGAAGATCCACCGCGGAAACCGACACGAAAGAGAGAAACAGGCATGCCTGTTGTGACTATGCGGCAGCTGCTCGACAGCGGCGCCCACTTCGGACACCAGACCCGTCGCTGGAACCCGAAGATGAAGCGGTTCATCTTCACCGACCGCAACGGCATCTACATCATCGACCTGCAGCAGACCCTGACGTACATCGACAAGGCGTACGAGTTCGTCAAGGAGACCGTCGCTCACGGTGGAACCGTGCTGTTCGTCGGCACCAAGAAGCAGGCGCAGGAATCCATCGCCGAAGAGGCCACCCGCGTGGGCATGCCCTACGTGAACCAGCGCTGGCTCGGCGGCATGCTCACCAACTTCTCGACCGTCCACAAGCGCCTGCAGCGCCTGAAGGAGCTCGAGTCGATGGAGCAGACCGGTGGCTTCGAGGGACGCACCAAGAAGGAAATCCTCATGCTCACGCGTGAGAAGAACAAGCTGGAGCGCACCCTCGGCGGCATCCGCGACATGGCGAAGGTTCCGTCGGCGATCTGGGTCGTCGACACCAACAAGGAGCACATCGCCGTCGGTGAGGCCCGCAAGCTGAACATCCCGGTCATCGCGATCCTCGACACCAACTGCGATCCGGACCTCGTCGACTACCCGATCCCGGGTAACGACGACGCGATCCGTTCCGCGGCGCTGCTGACCAAGGTCGTCGCTTCCGCCGTCGCCGAGGGCCTGCAGGCCCGCGCCGGCAAGAGCAGCGACGCCGAGGCCAAGCCCGAGGCCGGCGCCGAGCCTCTCGCCGAGTGGGAGCAGGAGCTGCTCGCGCAGGCCACCCCCGCCGCCGACGCCGAGGCGCCCGCAGCGGACGCAGCCCCCGCAGCAGACGCGGCCCCCGAGGCCTGATTTGTTGCCCGGCCCCGACCTTCCGATCGAGAGATCCTGGTCGGGGCCGTCGCATCGCGGCCCGAGCTCATCCGCGCGATAGGGCCGCCCCAGAGACTTTTCCACCACAGACACAGGAGGCTCGCTTCCATGGCGAACTACACCGCCGCCGACGTCAAGCGTCTCCGTGAGCTCACCGGCTCCGGAATGCTGGACTGCAAGAACGCTCTCGCCGACAACGACGGCGACTTCGACAAGGCCGTCGAGCAGCTGCGCATCAAGGGTGCCAAGGACGTGGGCAAGCGCGCCGAGCGCTCCACCGCCGAGGGCCTCGTCGTCGCCAAGGACGGCGTTCTCGTCGAGCTGAACTCCGAGACCGACTTCGTCGCCAAGAACGACGAGTTCCAGGCTCTCGCCGACAAGGTCGTCACCGCTGCCGCACAGGCCCGGGCGAACGACGTCGAGGCGCTCAAGGCCGTCGAGGCCGACGGCAAGACCGTCGACGCCCTCGTCCAGGAGCTGTCCGCGAAGATCGGCGAGAAGCTCGAGCTGCGTCGCGTTGCCGCATTCGACGGTCAGACCGCCGTCTACCTGCACAAGCGTGCTTCCGACCTGCCGCCGTCCGTCGGCGTTCTCGTCGAGTACACCGGTGAGGGCGATGCTGCTGCCGAGGCCGCTCGCGCTGCCGCGATGCAGATCGCCGCTCTGAAGGCCAAGTACGTCACCCGTGACGAGGTTCCCGAGGACATCGTCGCCAACGAGCGTCGTATCGCCGAGGAGACCGCCAAGGCCGAGGGCAAGCCGGAGCAGGCTCTGCCGAAGATCGTCGAAGGCCGCGTCAACGGCTACTTCAAGGACGTCGTCCTGCTCGAGCAGGCGTCCGTGACGGACTCGAAGAAGACCGTCAAGGCGATCCTCGACGAGGCCGGCGCGAACGTCGTCCGCTTCGTGCGTTTCGAGGTCGGCGCCAGCTAGTTCTTCCACTCCACGACCCCGTCGGTGCTGCTACCGGCGGGGTCGAGGTGTGTCGGGCCACGCCGCCTCGGGGCACGGAGGCGCTCGCGCGTGCTGCGCGGTGACAGGTGTGGCGTGTCTATCCGCCCGATCTCGGTTCCCTCGAGCGGATGAGGCAGGATGATAAGGGCCGATTCATGCGCAACCAGAGGAGAGTCATGTCCGACCACGCCCACGATCGGCCCGGATTCCGCCGGGTACTGCTCAAGCTCGGCGGCGAGATGTTCGGCGGCGGCAAGGTCGGACTCGATCCGGACGTGGTGACGACGGTGGCCCAGCAGATCGCGGAGGTCGTGCGCGGTGGCGCCGAGGTCGCCGTCGTGATCGGTGGCGGCAACTTCTTCCGCGGCGCCGAACTCCAGCAGCGCGGTCTCGAACGCGCGCGGTCCGATTACATGGGCATGCTCGGCACGGTCATGAACTCCCTTGCGCTGCAGGACTTCCTGGAGAAGGAAGGCATCGACACCCGCGTGCAGACCGCCATCACGATGGGGCAGGTCGCCGAGCCCTATCTGCCGCTGCGTGCGCGCCGCCACCTCGAGAAGGGGCGCGTGGTCATCTTCGGTGCGGGCATGGGCATGCCGTACTTCTCCACCGACACCACCGCCGCGCAGCGCGCCCTCGAGATCGGCGCCGAGGTCGTCCTCATGGCGAAGGCCGTGGACGGCGTCTACTCCGACGACCCCCGCACGAACCCGGATGCGGTGCTGTTCGAGGAGATCACCCATCGCGAGGTCATCGAGCAGGGCCTCAAGGTCGCCGACGCGACCGCCTTCAGCCTGTGCATGGACAACGCCATGCCGATCATGGTCTTCAATCTGCTGACCAAGGGCAATATCGCCCGAGCCATCGCCGGTGAGAAGATCGGAACACTCGTACGGTCATGAACGGACAACGGAACATGGAGGAACTGCCGTGATCGATGAAGCCCTCTTCGAAGCAGAAGAGAAGATGGAGAAGGCCGTCACGGTGGCCCGGGACGATCTGGGTGGCATCCGGACCGGTCGCGCGAACCCGGGCATGTTCAACCGCATCGTCGTCGACTACTACGGGGCTCCCACGCCGATCACGCAGATCGCCAGCATCAATGTTCCGGAGGCGCGCATGGTCATCGTCAAGCCGTACGAGGCCTCGCAGCTGAACGCGATCGAGACCGCGATCCGTAACTCCGATCTCGGTGTCAACCCCACCAACGACGGCAACATCATCCGCATCTCGGTCCCGCAGCTCACCGAGGAGCGTCGTCGCGAACTCGTCAAGCAGGCCAAGGCCAAGGGTGAGGACGCCAAGGTCGCCGTGCGCAACGTCCGCCGCAAGGCGATGGAGGAACTCGGACGTATCCAGAAGGACGGCGAGGCCGGCGAGGACGACGTGAACCGCGCCGAGAAGGAACTCGACAAGACGACCGCCAAGTACGTCGGTCAGATCGACGAGTTGATCAAGCACAAGGAAGCCGAACTGATGGAGGTCTGACAGTGGGTCGAGCCGACGGGTCCTCCGACCCGCAGCTTCCACTCGGTGCCGGAGCCGACTCCGGTGCCACCCCTGCAGACCCGGCACCGGCCCCCGACCCCGCGTCGGAGCCGGTGAAGAAACCCTCACGGGCGGGACGCGACCTGCCGGCCGCTTTCGCGGTCGGCGGGGGTCTGGGCGCGCTCGTCATCGGGATTCTGCTGTTCGCCCCGAAGGCGTGGCTCGCCGTGGTCGCGATCGCCATCGGCATCGCGACCTGGGAGGTCACCAAGCGGCTGCGTGAGGCCGACGTGCTCGTCCCCAGACTGCCGTTGCTGGCCGGTGGCCAGGCGATGATCTGGCTCGGCTGGCCGTACGGCACGACGGGTGTGCTCGGTGCGTTCGCGGGCACGGTCGTCGTGACGATGCTGTGGCGGCTGTTCGACCACGGTCTCGTCGCGCAACCACGCAACTACCTGCGCGACACCGCGGTCGCGGTCTTCGTCGCGGCCTGGTTGCCGCTGCTGGCGTCGTTCGCGACCCTCATGGTCCTCCAGGATCAAGGCGCCCAGCGCGTGTTCTGCCTGATGCTCGTCTGTGTCGCGTCGGACATCGGTGGCTACGCCTCGGGTGTCCTGTTCGGCAAGCACCCGATGGTCCCGGCGATCAGCCCGAAGAAGTCGTGGGAAGGTTTCGCCGGGTCGTTGGTGGCCTGCATCGCGGTCGGTGTCCTCACCGTCGTCTTCCTGCTCGACGGCCCGTGGTGGGCCGGTCTGCTGCTCGGCGCCGTGCTCGTGGTGACGGCGACGGCCGGCGATCTCATCGAGTCGCAGGTCAAGCGGGATCTCGGCATCAAGGACATGGGCACCCTGCTGCCCGGCCACGGCGGCATCATGGACCGGCTCGACTCGATCCTGCCGTCGGCCTTCGTCACCTGGCTGATCCTCACGGCCTTCGTGTAGTCGCCCGATGGTGCGTTCGTCGAAGCTTCGTGCGCCGAAGTCGGGGAGTGGTGTGATCGCCAGCCCCAACATCTGGCACTGGCCCGAGGTGTACGAGGAGGAGAACCGCGCGCAGGATCCCCGCGGCGCCGTGTACGCGGCGCTGCGGGAGGCCGCGGACTGGACCGGCCGCGACGTCGTCGACGTCGGGTGCGGTTCGGGTTTCCACCTTCCGATGTTCGCGGCCGACGCACGCACGGTGACCGGGATCGAACCGCATCCGCCGCTGGTCGCCGCGGCCCGCATCCGCGTGGACGGTCTTCCGTCGGTCACCGTGACGGAAGGCTCCGCGGCTCACATGCCGCTTCCCGACGCTTCGGTCGATCTCGTCCACGCCCGCACCGCCTACTTCTTCGGCCCGGGGTGCGGCGCCGGAATCCTCGAGGCGATGCGTGTGCTGCGTCCGGGCGGCGCGCTCGCCGTCGTCGATCTCGACGCCACCGCCCATCCCTACGGCGACTGGATGCGCGACGACCTGCCGCACTACGACCCGGCCGCGGTCGAGGCGTTCTTCGAGGCGCAGGGATTCGATCTGCGCCGCGTCGACACGCTGTGGGAGTTTCCGGACCGAGCGACCCTCGAGCGGGTGCTCGGCATCGAGTTCGCACCACGCGTCGCGACCCGGGCGATCCGCGAGACACCCGGCACGACGCTCACCGTCCGCTACCGGCTGCACGTGCGCCGCAGACCCCTGGGCCTGGAACTGAGCTGAGAGCGGTCAGCGCGACCGGCCGATACCGAACATTCGCGCCAGCTCGGTGATCTTCTTCGCCTTCGCGAGGTTCGGCAGGTCGCTGCCGTCGCGGACGTTGCGTCCGTCCTCACCGAGTTTGTCGATGATGCCTTCCGCCCAGTCCACGTCCGTGCTGTTCGGGCTCAGAGCCACGTTCGCGTACGACGCGCGTTCGCCGGTCATGCACAATTTGCCGGTCATCCCCATCGAGCGGGTCAGCTCGGCCTCACGTTCGAGGACCTCGGGGTCGTCGCTGAGTGTGGGTCCGTCGATGGGTCCCGGCAGGCGCGCGGCGCGGCTCGTGATGACCAACCTCGACCGCGCGTACGCCATCGCCATCGGGCTGTCGCTCATGCCGGTGTCGCGCCGGAAGTCGCCGCTGCCGAAGACCAGGCGGAAGGTGCCCTCCGCACGGGCGATCTCGGGAGCCGCCTCGAGACCCATCGCCGACTCGATCAACACGAGGATGCGCGTGCCCTCCGGCAGCAGATCTGCGGTGGCCTCGACCTGGTGACCACTCTCCGCCTTCGCGAGCATGACGCCCTGCAGGCCCGGGAGGCCGGCGAGTGCGGCGAGATCGTCGGCCCAGAACGACGTGGTGGCGTCGTTGACCCGCACCCAGGCCTTCCCACCCTCGCGCAGCCACGCCACGATGCCTTCGCGAGCAGCGGGTTTGGCCGCGGCGGGTACGGCATCCTCGAGGTCGAGCACCACCGCATCCGCCGGCGAGTCGGCGGCGGTGTCGAAGAGATCGGGGGAGCGGCCCGGAACGAGCAACCACGAGCGTGCGACTTCGGGAGCGACGAGACCGGTCATGATGTCCATGCTCCCGTATTCCCCCTCCGCGCCCGGGCGACTCGGCGTGAGGGAGACCGACCGGTGACACCGGCCCGGGAATGGGGGCGAGTATCACAGCAACGCCCGGACCCATCCGTCCCGGATCATGGGACAATAGGTGATTATGGCTTCTTCCCTGCCCCTGGTCTTCGATGCACCCAAGCGTGGTCTTCCGCCGCGCCATCTCGCCGACCTCGACGCAGATCAGCGTCGTGATGCGGTGCGCGAACTGGGGCTTCCGGCCTTCCGCGCCGACCAGCTCGCCCGCCAGTACTACGGGCGGCTCGAGGCCGATCCGGCGAAGATGACCGATCTGCCCGCCGCCGTCCGCGACAAGGTGGGGGAGGCGTTGTTCCCGCCTCTGCTCAGCGCGGTCCGGCACATCGCGTGCGACGGAGGCGAGACCCGCAAGACCCTGTGGCGCGCCCACGACGGCACCCTGCTCGAGAGCGTCCTCATGCGCTATCCCGATCGCGCCACGCTGTGCATCTCCAGCCAGGCCGGATGCGGCATGGCATGCCCGTTCTGCGCGACCGGCCAGGGCGGTCTCGACCGCAACCTGTCCACGGCCGAGATCGTCGACCAGGTGCGCGCGGCCGCCGCTGCCCTGCGCGACGGCGACGTCGCCGGCGGACCGGGACGGTTGTCGAACGTCGTGTTCATGGGCATGGGCGAGCCGCTCGCGAACTACAAGCGCGTGGTCGCGGCGGTGCGGCGCATCACCTCACCTGCGCCCGAAGGCCTCGGTCTGTCGCAGCGTTCGGTCACCGTCTCCACGGTGGGACTCGCACCGGCCATCCGCCGCTTCGCCGACGAAGGGCTCAGCGTCACCCTCGCGGTGTCGCTGCACACCCCGGACGACGAACTGCGCGACACCCTCGTCCCGGTCAACAACCGGTGGTCGGTCGCCGAGGTCCTCGAGGCGGCGCGGTACTACGCCGACAAGACCGGCCGGCGCGTCTCGATCGAGTACGCCCTCATCCGCGACGTCAACGACCAGCCGTGGCGCGCCGACATGCTCGGCAAGAAGCTCCACAAGGCTCTCGGGTCGCTCGTGCACGTGAACCTCATCCCGCTCAACCCCACCCCGGGCAGCGAGTGGGATGCCAGCCCGAAGGACGTCGAACGCGAGTTCGTGCGGCGCGTGCAGGCCCAGGGCGTGTCGTGCACCGTCCGCGACACCCGCGGCCAGGAGATTGCCGCAGCGTGCGGTCAGCTCGCCGCGGAAGGCTGAGCCGACAGACACGAAAGGGCCCGTCCGGAGAATTCCGGACGGGCCCTTTCGTCGATGGACTAGCGCAACCGGCGGCGACGCACCGCATCGCGCGCGACGATGAACACCAGCAGAGCCGCCGAACCGATGAGGTACAGGCTCTCGACATGGCCTTCGTGATTGCCGATCAGCATCAGCAGCAGGAACGCCGCCACGATCAAAGCCATCACGCGGAAGAACTTGGGGGCTTCCCCGCTCCAACCCCACTCGGCGGACGGCACTTCCGCCGCCACATCACCACGAGTGGACTGCAACTCGGTACCGGCCACGGTTTCCTCCTGCTCACCAGATGCTGCTGTTGCTGCTTATCGTGACATACGACCCCGCGTCGTACGAAGCGGGGCATGCGTGTGGCGCCTGTCGAGAGGTGGAGACCGGGCGGTTCAGGAACCGTTCAGGTGCGTGGGGAACAATGCTCGCGTGGCCGACACTCGATCTTCTTCCCGCACCCGGGTGCTCCTGCTGGGTAGTACCGGTTCCATCGGTACCCAGGCACTCGACGTGATCGCCGCCAACCCCGACGACTTCGAAGTCGTCGGTCTCGCCGCGGGCGGAGGCAAGACGGATCTGCTCGCCGAGCAGATCCGCGCAACGGGTGTCCGCGAGGTCGCCGTGGCCGACCCCGACGCCGCCGCACGTCTCGACCTGCCGGTTCGGAGCGGCCGGACCGCTGTCACCGAGCTCGTGCGCGAGGTCGAGGCCGACGTCGTGCTCAACGCCCTCGTCGGCTCCCTCGGCCTCGAACCGACGCTCGCGGCGCTCGACACCGGTGCGCGACTCGCGTTGGCGAACAAGGAGTCGCTGGTCGCGGGCGGCTCGCTCGTCACGAAGGCGGCGGCGCCGGGCCAGATCGTGCCGGTCGACTCGGAGCACTCCGCGCTTGCGCAGTGCCTGCGCGGCGGCACCGGCGACGAGGTGGCGCGTCTCGTGCTCACCGCCTCGGGCGGTCCGTTCCGCGGCTGGACCGCCGACCGCCTCGAATCGGTGACTCCCGAACAGGCCGGCGCCCACCCCACCTGGTCGATGGGACCGATGAACACCCTCAACTCGGCGACCCTCGTCAACAAGGGACTCGAACTCATCGAGACCCACCTGCTCTTCGGCGTGGACTACGACCGGATCGACGTGACGGTGCACCCGCAGTCGATCGTGCACTCGATGGTCACCTTCGTCGACGGGTCGACCCTGGCCCAGGCGTCGCCGCCGTCGATGAAGCTGCCGATCGCGCTGGCCCTCGGCTGGCCGCACCGCGTTCCGCACGCCGCCCCGGCACTCGACTTCTCGACCGCGTCCACCTGGGAGTTCGAACCCCTCGACGACGACGTCTTCCCGGCCGTGCGGCTCGCGCGCCAGGCGGGCGTGGGCGGCGGATGCCTCACCGCCGTCTACAACGCGGCCAACGAGGTCGCCGCCGAGGCGTTCCTCGCGGGGACGCTGTCGTTCCCGCGGATCGTGCAGACCGTCGAGGCCGTGCTGAACGACGCACACGAGTGGTCCGCCGAACCCAGTACCGTGGACGACGTGCTCGCCGCCGACGGCTGGGCCCGCGACCGGGCGCGCACACTCGTATAGGAGGATCGGCCACTCATGATGTTCGTACTGGGCGTGGTGCTGTTCGCCCTCGGCATCGCCATCTCCATCGCCCTGCACGAGGCCGGCCACATGTGGACCGCGCAGAAGCTGGGCATGAAGGTCCGGCGCTACTACATCGGGTTCGGCCCCCGCGTGTTCGCCTTCCGCCGCGGTGAGACCGAATA
This sequence comes from Rhodococcus sp. S3, assembly GCF_058211795.1. Taxonomy (NCBI): domain Bacteria; kingdom Bacillati; phylum Actinomycetota; class Actinomycetes; order Mycobacteriales; family Nocardiaceae; genus Rhodococcus; species Rhodococcus sp. S3. The sequence continues at coordinate 2,025,269 of NZ_CM177074.1, forward strand.
CGGTCTCAAGGCGGTTCCGGCCGGCGGGTTCTGCGACATCGCCGGCATGACGGCCCTGGACGAACTCGCGCCCGACGAGGTCGAGCGCGCGATGTACAAGCAGAAGACGTGGAAGCGCCTCGTCGTGATGTCGGGTGGCATCGCGATGAACTTCCTGCTCGGCATCGTGCTCATCTACGGCCTCGCCGCCAGTGCGGGGCTGCCCAACACCGACAACCGCGCGGTGGTCGGCACCGTCGGCTGTGCCGCGCCGACCCAGGACGGCCCGCCCGATTACACCCCGGCCGACTGCTCGGGTCCCGGTCCGGCCGAGCAGGCCGGCATCGAACCGGGCGACGTGATCGTCGCCGTGGACGGGCAGTCCGTCGAGACCTTCGGCGACCTCGTCCGGGCCACGCAGCCCCTGTCGGGCACCGTGCCGTTCACCGTCGAACGCGGCGAGGAGACCCTCACCGTGCCGGTCACGGTCCAGCAGGTCCAGCGCTGGGTCTACGAGAGCGAGTCGCCCGACGCCGAACCCGTCTCCCGCACCGTCGGTGCGATCGGTGTCGGGGGAGAGCCGGGAATCATCGAGTACACGCCGCTCTCGGCGATCCCCGCGACCTTCGACTTCACCGGTTACCTGGCGGTCCGCACGGCCGAGGCGCTCGTGAGCCTGCCGAGCAAGGTCGCCGACCTGTGGGCGGCGGTCACCGGGGGAGAGCGTGCGGTCGACACCCCGGTCAGCGTCGTCGGCGCCAGCGTCATCGGCGGCCAGTTCGCCGAGCGCGGCATCTGGGAGTCGTTCGTGTTGTTGCTCGCACAGCTGAACTTCTTCCTCGGTGCGTTCAACCTCCTCCCGCTGCTGCCGCTCGACGGCGGGCACATGGCCGTCGCGATCTACGAGAAGGCCCGGAACTGGCTGCGCGGCCTGCGCGGACTGCCGGTCGGCCCGCCCGTGGACTACATGAAACTGCTGCCGCTGACCTATGTGGCGGTGGTCATCGGGGGCGCCTACATGGTGCTCACCCTCACAGCAGACATCGTCAACCCCATCAAGCTGTTCTGATCTGCGCCGGTAGACTTGCCGAGTAGCGACGAAAGAAGGCGAACTGTGACCAGCCCCGTCGGATTGGGCATGCCCGAAATTCCTGCGGTCCTCGCACCCCGACGCAAGACCCGCCAGCTCATGGTCGGAAATGTCGGCGTCGGCAGCGATCATCCGGTGTCCGTGCAGTCGATGACCACCACGAAGACGCACGACGTGAACGCCACCCTCCAGCAGATCGCGGAGCTCACGGCGTCCGGCTGCGACATCGTGCGTGTGGCGTGCCCGCGTCAGGAGGACGCCGACGCGCTCCCGATCATCGCGAAGAAGAGCAAGATCCCGGTGATCGCCGACATCCACTTCCAGCCGCGGTACATCTTCGCCGCGATCGACGCCGGCTGCGCGGCCGTGCGCGTCAATCCCGGCAACATCAAGGAATTCGACGGTCGCGTCAAGGAGGTCGCCAAGGCGGCCGGCGATGCCGGGATCCCCATCCGTATCGGCGTCAACGCCGGTTCCCTCGACCCCCGGTTGCTCGCCAAGTACGGCAAGGCCACGCCGGAGGCGCTCGTCGAATCCGCCCTGTGGGAGGCGAGCCTGTTCGAGGAACACGGCTTCGGCGACATCAAGATCTCCGTCAAGCACAACGACCCCGTCGTGATGGTCGAGGCCTACCGGCAGCTCGCCGCGCAGTGCGACTACCCGCTGCATCTCGGCGTGACCGAGGCCGGCCCCGCCTTCCAGGGCACCATCAAGTCGGCCGTCGCCTTCGGCGCGCTGCTCAGCGAGGGCATCGGCGACACCATCCGCGTGTCGCTGTCGGCGCCGCCCGCCGAGGAGATCAAGGTCGGCACGCAGATCCTGCAGTCGCTGAACCTGCGTCCCCGCAAGCTCGAGATCGTCTCCTGCCCGTCCTGCGGGCGCGCCCAGGTGGACGTCTACTCCCTCGCCAACGAGGTCACCGCCGGACTCGAGGGCATGGAGGTGCCGCTGCGGGTCGCGGTGATGGGGTGCGTCGTCAACGGACCCGGTGAGGCTCGTGAGGCGGACCTCGGTGTGGCCTCCGGAAACGGCAAGGGCCAGATCTTCGTCAAGGGCAAGGTCATCAAGACCGTGCCCGAGGCGCAGATCGTCGAGACCCTCATCGAGGAAGCGATGCGCATCGCCGACGAGATGGAAGGCAACGCCTCGGGCGGCGGCCCCGTGGTGTCGGTCGGCTGATACGGGTGGGGCGCACGGGACGGCGTTCTCTCACTTTCGAGGACTCAGGTTTCCACGCCGCCGTCCGGCATGGCACTCTGATCTCGTATCGGCTTGTCGACGGGTGGTGAGCGAGTGCTCAAGCTTCTGGGTGTCCGGTCGTTGGGTGGACGTGACACCGCCGCGGTGCTCCGGGTGCTCTCCCGCGACCCCGTGGCCGCGTGCATGGTGGCCGGCCGCGTCGAGGAGTACGGACTCGACGGGCGTGCCGTCGGCGGTGAGATGTGGAGCCGCGGCGGCCCCGAGACCTCGCTGTGCTTCTCCGGCGCGAACCTCATTCCGCTGCTGGGCAGTCCCGACGACATCCAGGCGTTCGCCGAGCGCGCGAGTCGCGGGCCGCGACTGTGTTCGTCCATCGTCGGTCGCGCCGAGTACGCGCTGCCGATGTGGGAGCGGCTCGAATCGGCGTGGGGCGCTCCCCGCGAGGTGAGGGCCGAACAACCCCTCCTCGTTCTCGACCGCGAGCCGCTCGTCGAACCCGACCCGCAGGTCCGTCCCGTGCGGCCCGAGGAACTCGATGTCTATCTGCCGGCCGCGATCTCGATGTTCATCGAGGAGGTCGGTATCGACCCGCGCACCGGCGACGGCGGTGCGGGTTACCGGCGCCGCGTCGCGAGCCTCATCGCGGCGGGACGCGCCTGGGCGCGATTCGAGGACGGACAGGTGGTGTTCAAGGCGGAGGTGGGCTCCCAGTCGTCCACGGTGGGCCAGATCCAGGGCGTCTGGGTCGATCCCGCGCATCGAGGTTCGGGCCTCGGCACGATCGGCACCGCCGCCGTGGCCTGCGCGGTTGCTCGCAGCGGTCGCCTGCCCAGCCTCTACGTCAACAGTTTCAACGCCCCGGCCCGCGGAGCCTACGCCCGCGCGGGTTTCCGCCAGGTCGCGACGTTCTCCACGGTGCTGCTCGACTGATTTCCCGTCGGCTCTGCCTACGATGACGGGCGATGAGACCTCGAAGTTCCACCCCGGCATCCCCGTACGCACGCGCACTCCGGATCGGCGCTGTGCTGTCGGTGGCCGTCGTGCTCCTCGGCCTGGCCGTCGCGTGCACGCCGCGCCCGGCCGGGCCGGAGGCCGCCGCCCAGGCGTTTCTCGACTCGTTCGCCGCTCAGGACGTCGCGTCGGCGGCGGACCGCACCGACCGCCCCGACGACGCGGCCGTCGCGATGCAGGAAGTCCTGGACGGGCTTCAGGCCGAATCCCTCACCGCCACCACGACATCCACCCGGATCGGCGGCGACTCCGCGACCGTGGGCTACAACTACGAGTGGCACCTGCCGAAGGAACGGGTGTGGCAGTACACCGGTGAGCTCAACATGGGGCGCAGCGGGAACGACTGGATCGTGCGGTGGGCGAAATCCGCGCTGCACCCGCAGCTCGGCGAACGGCAGACCATGCAGCTCCGCAGCAGCCCGGCGCCGCGCGCCCGGGTCAACGAGCACGCGGGCAGCGACATCCTCGTCCCCGGCACGGTCTACGGCATCGCCTTCGACGCCTCGCAGACCACCGACGTCGCCGGTGCGGCACGACAGCTCGCGTCGACGTTGTCGGAGTTCGATTCCTCGCTCACGGCGCAGGCGATCGCGGAATCGGTGACGGCCTCGTCCGGGCCGCGGTCGGTGATGCGACTGCGCGAGGACGACTACGAGCGCGTCGCCCCACGTCTCGCCGGGATCGACGGTGTCGTGGTGACCGAGCAGGCCGACCTCGTCGCGACCGATCGCAACTTCGCGCCTGATCTCGTGGGCCAGATCAAGAAGACCGTCATCGACGAGGTCGACGGCACGGCCGGGTGGAGCGTCGTCGTGGTGAACCAGTACGGCGTGGACACCGGGGTGCTCACCGAGACGCCGCCGCAGCCGGTGCCGTCGTTCTCGGTCAGCCTCGACCGTCCCCTCCAGCTCGCGGCTCAGGCGGCCGTCGATGCCCGCACCGAGCAGGCGATGACGGTCGTGATCGAGGCGTCCACGGGTGCGGTGCTGGCGGTGGCTCAGAACAAGGCCGCCGACAGGGACGGGCCGGTCGCGCTGGCCGGCCAGTACCCCCCGGGCTCGACGTTCAAGATCGTCACCTCGGGTGCGGCGATCGCCGAGGGTCGCGCGACCCCGAACACGATGGTGCCGTGCCCCGGTCGCATCACGATCGGCGAGCGGAGCGTGCCGAACTACAACGAGTTCGAGCTCGGGACGGTCTCTCTCGCCACCGCTTTCGCCCGATCCTGCAACACCTCCTTCGCCAAGCTCGCCTCCGAGATGGCCCCGGACGCGCTGACCGTCGCCGCCTCGCAGTTCGGTATCGGTGTGGACTACGAGGTGGTGGGGATGCCGACCTTCACCGGATCGGTTCCGCCCGCGGAGGATCTCGTCGAACGGACCGAGGACGGTTTCGGTCAGGGCAAGGTGGTCGTGAGCCCGTTCGGGATGGCGCTCACCGCGGCGACGGTCGCCGCCGGCCGTACTCCGGTGCCCTATCTCATCGCGGGTCGCGAGACGGTTGTGAACGGTTCGCCGCCGCCGGTGACGCCGGAGATGGTGGAGGGTCTGCGCGAGATGATGCGCTTGGTGATCACGAGCGGTACCGCCGACCGTATCCGGGACCAGGGCGACGTCTACGGCAAGACCGGCGAGGCCGAGGTCGAGGGCGGGTCGCACTCGTGGTTCGTCGGCTACCGCGGCGATCTGGCGTTCGCGACGCTCGTCGTGCGCGGCGGCAGCTCCGACAACGCGGTCGCGGTCACCCGCGACATGTTCGCCGCCCTGCCGCCGGAGTACGACGAGGGAGCCTGAGCTCAGGCCAGGGCCGGATCCTCGGCGAGGGCGGCGAGCTGTTCGAGCAGCGGTGCCGCCGCGACGAGTTCGGCGGCATCGACCGGATCCATCGCGTCGCCGTTCGTCATGCAGAAGATCCACGGCCTGTCGACCGGCTGGTTCACCCTGCTGTTCGCGTTCAACGCCGTAGGCATCAGCCTCGGCAATGTGGTGAACCAGAAGCTGCTCCAGCGCACGACCCCGCACCGGCTGCTCGGCATCGGGTCGGCGCTGCTCGTCTTCTGGTCCGCCGTGCTCACCGTCAACGCCCTCGCGGGACCCGTCCTCGGAGTGACCATAGTGGCGTTGTGGTTCGGCGTCGCGAGCCTCGGGCTGGTGCTCGCCAACGCCGCGACCCTCGCTCTCGGTCAGGTCCGGCACGCTGCCGGCACCGGCTCGGCGCTCCTCGGCGCCCTCCAGTTCCTGCTGGCGGCCGTAGTCGCTCCGATCGTCGGCGCCTGGGGTGAGGACACCGCGGTCCCCATGTCCCTCGCCATGCTCGTCACCGCCGTCCTCGGCCTCGGCTCGATGGCGTTGGTCCGCAACCGCTGACGGACCCTCAGCTCTCCTCACGATCCGTCGTACTCGCGGGCCGGCCGTCGCGCCGGCCCGCGAGTCGCGTCACCAGCCACAGCACCACGCCGATCCCGAGCAGCACCCCGGCCGTCCGGTACTGGGTCGCAGGCCGGTCGACCCACGGTAGGACGAGGAACAGGCAACTGGTCGCCCCGAGCACCGGAAGGATCGTCGGCGCGCGGAAGTGCCGGTGCTCCACGTGGTCCCGGCGCAGGACCAGGGCCGCGACGTTGACGATCGCGAACACCCCCAGCAGGAGCAGCGCCGTCGTACCCCCGAGTTCGGGCACCCCGCCGACGAAGACGACGAGACCGACCGCGAGCAGCGTCGTGAACACGATCGCGACATAGGGCGTGCGGCGGGTCGGGTGCACCCGCCCCAGGACGGCGGGCAGGACGTCCTCGCGGGCGATGCCGTAGATCAGCCGGCTCGCCATCAGCATGTTGATCAGCGCGGTGTTGGCCACCGCGAACATCGTGACGAAGGCGAAGATCCCGACCGGGAACGCCGGGGCGCCGACCTCGACCACCCGCAGCAAGGGCGTCTCGCCCGCCCCGAGTTCGTCGGGCGGGACGAGCGCGATCGCGGTGATCGACACGAGCACGTACACCAGCGCAGCGAGACCCAGGCCGAGCAGCAGCATCCGGGGGAAGATCCGGGTGGGCTCCTTGCATTCCTCGGCCATGTTCACCGAGTCCTCGAATCCCACCATCGCGAAAAAAGCCAGGGCTGTCCCCGCGACCACCGCGGAGAAGACGGACCGGTCGCCGGGATCGATCTCGACCACACGCGAGAAATCGCCGCCGCCGAAACCCAACGCCCACATGCCGATCGCGACGATGATGAGCAGGCCGCCCAACTCGATCATCGTGAGCACCACATTGGTCTTCACGCTCTCGGCGACCCCGCGGAAGTTGATCACCGCCAGGACGAGGACGAAGACCAGCGCGATCACGGTGATCCCGGCCGTGCCGGCCAGGTCGAGTCCGAAGGCCTCGGCGAAGTTCGCGGCGAACGCCCGCGCAGCCGTGGCGGCAGAGGTGATGCCCGAGGACATCACGGCGAAGGCCACCAGGAAGGTCAGGAAGTGCACGCCGAACGCCTTGTGCGTGTAGAGCGCCGCTCCGGCCGCCCGCGGATACTTCGTGACCAGCTCCAGATAGCTGAACGCCGTCACCGTCGCGACGGCGAACGCGACGAGGAACGGCAGCCACACCACGCCACCGACCTCGTTCGCGACCTCCCCGGTGAGGGCGTAGATGCCGGTGCCCAGGATGTCGCCGATGACGAACAGCAGGAGCAGACCCGGCCCGAGAACGCGGACGAGCTGGGGTGAGTCGGTCGTCTCGGCCACCGCAGGCCCCCTTCCGCGCACCCTGTCCACCGCCGGCGGGGACCGACCGGATTCAGGGCAGCAGACCCGATTTTCGCGCGGCGACGACGGCCTCGTGGCGGGAATGGACGTCGAGCTTGCTCATGGCGCTGCGCAGGTAGCTCTTGACCGTCTCGGCGCCGACCGACAGGCGCTGGGCGATCTCGGCGTTGCTGCACCCCAGCGCCACATGGGACAGCACGTCGGTCTCGCGGGGGGACAGCACGACGTCCGTCGGTTCCGGTTCCGTTCCGTCGAGCACCCCGGCGAGACGGTCGGACAACGAGCGGAGCTTCTCCTGCAGCGCCGGATCGGTCGTGCCCTGCGCGAGCACCCGCAGATCGGCATGGACCTCGCGGACCTGCGCAGTCGCGACGGGATCGCGGTCGCCGGACGACCGCTCGAGCATCGCGAGTCGCCGATCGACCTCGTCGCGCACCTCGATCTCGTGCGCGAGACGAGCCGCCGCCTGCGCGAACGCCGTCACAGCCCGATCGCCGACGGGCGCGGACTCGCGCGCGGCGCCGTACAACACCGCGCGGGCCTTGCCCTCGACGAGTACCGGCACCGCGAGGATGGACCGCAATCCCTCGTACAGAACGGGACGGTCGAAGTGGTGCGTGATCGACGCGGAGCGACCGTAGTCCGACACCGTCACCACCCGCGACTCCGCGAGGACGCGACCGCCGAGACCCGCCCGCGGAGGCACCACGACCCCGGCCAGGCTGTTGGTGCGGGTGCCGAAGAATTCGCTGAGTTGCAGCGATCCCTGCTGGACCTCGCCGGCGAAGACCACCGGCAGCTGGGCCTGCGCCGCGGTGCGGCGGAGTTCACCGCGCAGGGCATCACCGTCGCGGGGACGCAGCAGCGCCGACGAGGAGGACGACACGAACGCCACCCCTTTCCGGGGGTATCGGGGAACATGGTGTGACTCGAATCATAGACGTCGAACGGGTGTGCTCCCCAGATCGGGAACACCCTGGCCGGTACGGACGAAAGGACCACAATGGGCGACACAGCGAGCCGCGTGCGGACACTGCTCGAGCGGTACGACACGGCAGACGCCTGCGCAGCCCGACTGCTGTGCGACGACCATCCCGCCGACGCGGTGGCGTTCACCGTCGTCGATGCCGACCTGAGCTCGACGGATCTCACCTACGGTGAGCTCCGCGAACGGTCGGCCCGCTTCGCCGCGGCGCTGGCGGATCTCGGTGTCGAACCCGGCGACCACGTCGCGACGCTCATGGGCAAGTCGGCAGACCTGGTGGTCGCGGTTCTCGGTATCTGGCGTCGCGGCGCCGTGCACGTGCCGCTCTTCACCGCCTTCGCCCCGCCGGCGATCGCCTTCCGGCTCGACGCGAGCGGCACCAAGGTGGTCGTGGCCGATCGGGATCAGGCCGGCAAGCTCGCCGCCGGATCGGATCTTCCAGCCGAGGTGCCGTGGCAGGTCGTCGTGGCCGGCCAGGGCGACGCAGACGCGTCCGGTCGTGAGGGCCGCGACTTCGGCGAACTGATCGCCGCGCAGTCGGCCGACGACCCGCGTGGCGAGGCCGTCGCCGTCGGCGCCGAGGGGCGTCTGGTCCAGCTGTTCACCTCCGGCACGACCGGCACTCCCAAGGGTGTCCCCGTCCCGGTGAAGGCGCTGGCGTCCTTCCACGCCTACCTGGAGTTCGGCCTCGACGTGCGCGAGGACGACGTCTTCTGGAACGCGGCCGATCCGGGATGGGCGTACGGGCTCTACTACGCGCTGCTCGGGCCGCTCGCGGCCGGTCGGCGCAGCCTCCTGCTGCACGCCGGTTTCTCGCCCGCGCTCACCTGGCAGATCCTCGACACCTTCGGGGTGACCAACTTCGCGGCGGCCCCGACGGTCTACCGCAGCCTCAAGGCCGACACCGCCGAGCACCCGCCGGTCCGGCTGCGTCGTGCCTCCTCGGCCGGTGAGCCGCTGACCCCGGACGTCCTCGAGTGGTCGCAGGAGACCCTCGGTGTCGTGGTGCGCGACCAGTACGGACAGACCGAACACGGCATGTTCGTCGTCGACGCGTGGGCGGACGAACTGCGCGAGGACACCCCGGCGCGTTCGATGGGCAAGCCGCTGCCGGGCTGGAGTTGCGCGGTGCTGCGCGAGGACAGCGACGAGATCGCCGAGCCGGGTGAGGTCGGGCGCGTCGCGATCGATGTGCATGCGAGCCCGCTCGTGTGGTTCACCGGCTACGTCGACGCCCCCGAGAAGACCGCCGACCGGTTCAGCGAGGACGGCCGTTGGTACCTGACCGGCGACGCCGGCAAGGTCGACGAGAACGGATTCTTCTTCTTCTCGTCCCGCGACGACGACGTGATCATCATGGCCGGTTACCGCATCGGCCCGTTCGACGTCGAGTCGGTGCTCGTGATGCACCCCGACGTGATCGAGGCCGCCGTGGTGGGGCTGCCGGACGAACTGCGGGGTGAGGTCCTCGAGGCGTTCGTGGTGCTGCGGGAGGGTGTCGAGGGCGACGACGCGCTCGAGGCGGAGCTCCAGAAGCTCGTGAAGCAGAAGTACGCCGCCCACGCCTACCCGCGCACGGTGCACTTCGTGCCGCACCTGCCCAAGACGCCGAGCGGCAAGGTCCAGCGCTTCAAGTTGCGCCAGGCGGGCGCCGTCGGCTGATTCGGTGCACGACCGCTCGATCGGTGGATGACGGGGGAGCGGGGCGCGGCAGCTAATCTGGAAGTCATGGCTACCCGCGCTCCGCTCGTCCCCGGCACTCCGACTCCCGTCCGGGAGGTGCCCGCGTCGATCGAACGGCCGGAGTACGTGTGGAAGCCCACGGCGAAGGAAGGCAACGAGCCGTGGGTGCAGACACCCGAGACGATCGAGAAGATGCGACTCGCGTCGAAGATCGCCGCGCAGGCCCTCGTGGAGGCCGGTAAGGCCGTCGCGCCCGGCGTGACCACCGACGAGATCGACCGCATCGCGCACGAGTACATGTGCGACCACGGCGCCTACCCGTCGACCCTCGGTTACCGCGGCTTCACCAAGTCGTGCTGCACCTCGCTCAACGAGGTCATCTGCCACGGCATCCCCGACTCGACCGTCGTCGAGGACGGCGACATCGTCAACATCGACGTCACCGCCTACATCGACGGCGTCCACGGCGACACCAACGCGACCTTCCTGGCCGGCGACGTCTCCGAGGACGTCCGTCTGCTCGTCGATCGCACCCGCGAGGCGACGATGCGCGGCATCAAGGCGGTCAAGCCGGGCCGGGCCCTCAACGTCATCGGCCGGGTCATCGAGTCCTACGCCAACCGCTTCGGCTACGGCGTCGTCCGCGACTTCACCGGCCACGGCATCGGCGAGACCTTCCACAACGGCCTGGTGATCCTGCACTACGACCGGCCCGACATCGACACGATCATCGAGCCCGGCATGGTGTTCACCATCGAACCGATGATCAACCTCGGTACGCCCGACTACGAGATCTGGGACGACGGTTGGACGGTCGTCACCAAGGACCGCAAGTGGACCGCGCAGTTCGAGCACACCATCGTCGTCACCGATACCGGCGCCGAGATCCTCACCCTGCCGTGACCTCCGCTCGCTGGAGCGAGCACGGAGTTCGGCCCCGACCCGGAAAGGGTCGGGGCCGAACCTGTTCCGGAAGGCGGCCGGCCTAGGGTGCCGCGTTGCGGACGACCTGACAGGTCGCACCCACGCACACCGCGGCGACCAGCAGGGGAAGGACCACCAGGGTCGTCGTCGGCGACGTGTCGACGATCCACGACCACAGCGACGACCACGACCGGGTCCACGTGACGAGGATCGCGGCGAGACCGCCGATCACGACGACGGACGCGGCAGCCGTGAGCAGACCCGTTGCACGCCAACGGTGCTGGATCGCGCCGGTGAGCATCGACAACGCGACGATCAGGAGCATCGTGGCGAAGAAGCCAAGGAACTGCACCACGGAACTGTCGGTGACGAAACGCAGGATCCCGAACATCCGCATGTCCACACCCCAGCCCCCGGTCGCGGCCTCGAGCACCGAGAGGAGCTGGAAGGCGATCGCGAACACCGCCGACTGGGCCACCGCGATCGCGACCATCGACTGCATGTAGTGCGATCGCGTGGAACCGAGACGCAGTGCGAACGAGAACATCTGGGTCATCGCCAGGAGGTAGAAGGCGACGACGAAGCCGTAGACCGACAGCATGCTGCCGGTGACGTTGTACTCCGCACCCGTGTCGACGAGGGAGAAGATCACCCACGGGATGAGGGCCGAGGTGATCAGCAGTCCGACGGGCCACGCGACGAACAGCGGCCACGAGACGAGTTGCAGGCGGGCGACGGACAGGACACGCGCCGACCCGGTGGTGACCGGGGCGGGCAACGGGATCGCGGTGGTCACAGCGATGCCTCCTCGTTCGTGGTGGCGGTCTCGGGTGTCCGGTGGAGGTGGACCACGAGGTCCTGGAGCGAGATCGGTTGCACGTCCACACGTCCGGAGGCATGGGGGAGTTCGTCCGCGTCGTTGCGGAGGAAGGCCGTGCGGGCGACACCGCCGAGGCTCTCCGTGTGCAGGACGGTGCTGTCGCCGACGATCCGCGCCACCTCGTCCGCCGGGCCGGTCGCCTGTGCGGCGCGGGTGCGCAGCGTGTCGGTGTCCTCGTCGACGACGAGATGTCCGCGGTCGAGCACGAGGATGTGTTCGAGCAGGTCGGCGGCCTCGTCGATCAGGTGGGTCGACAACACGATCGTGCGCGGCCGCTCCGCGTAGTCGAGCAGAAGTTCGTCATAGAACATCTGCCGGGCCACGGCGTCGAGACCGAGATACGGTTCGTCGAAGATCGTCACCGGTGCGCGCGACGCGAGACCCACCACGATGCCCAGTGCGGAACTCATGCCGCGGGAGAGCTTCTTGACCTTGCGTCCGCAGGGCAGCGCGAACTTCTCGGCCAGCCGCTGCGCGTACTCCCGATCCCACAGCGGCAGAAGCAGTTCCGCCGAGGCGAGCACGTGCCCGACGCGCATGTCGTCGGGATAGCGCTGGGTGTCGGCGACGAAGCACAACTGCTGGAGCACCGCGGTGTTCTCGTACGGATCGGCGTCGAACACCTCGACGCTGCCGGTCGTGGGACGCATGTGGCCCGCGAGCAGCTGCATGAGGGTGGTCTTGCCGGCGCCGTTGCGGCCGAGCAGGCCGTAGATCGTGTTCCGGTGGAGTGTGAAGTCGGCGTCGGTGAGGGCGGCGACGTCCCCGAACCGCATGCCGAGGTGACGTGCGCGGACGACGGGCGGAGTGATGGTCATACGTGCTCCCGTGTGTCGAGCATGGACTTGAGCTCGTCGATGCCGATTCCGAGTTTCTCGGCCTCGAGGACGAGCGGGACGACGTACTGCTGGGCGAACCGATCCCGTCGGCGGGCGATCAGTTTGTCGCGGGCACCGGTGGTGACGAACATGCCGATTCCTCGTTTCTTGTAGAGGATCCCGTCGGCGACCAGGGCGTTGAGGCCTTTCGCGGCCGTGGCCGGGTTGATGCGGTGGAAGGCCGCGAGCTCGTTCGTCGAGGGAACCTGCGATTCCTCCGCGAGGCTGCCGTCGACGATCGAGTTCTCGATGAGCTCGGCGATCTGTTGGAAGAGGGGCTTGCCCTCGTCGTTCAGCACGACGCCCCGCGGCCCGCAGGCAGGTGCATCGGTTCATTACTCATGTAATGAACCATAGGACCTCGTCGTCGATACGGCAAGAGGCGGAGCACGGACCGCGGCCATGTAGCGTTTGCCCATGGAATCGAGGACGGTGACCACGCCCGGTGGGGACGTGCAGGTTCGGATCGGCGGCCCCGAAAGTCGTTACACGGTGCTGCTCTTCCCCGACGCGGGGGAGGACGCGGGTGTGTACGACGTCGTGTGCGAGCGGCTGCACACGTCCGACCTGCGGACGATCGTGGTCGAGAAGATCGACGGACTCGCGCCCGCCGACGTGTTCGCCCTACTGGACGCCCTCGCCCTGCCCTGGGTTCATCTGGCGGGCAGCGGCGCGGGAGCCGAGCTGGCATGGGCCGTCGCCGCAGGGCGCTTCGGACGGTTCGCGAGCCTGGTGGTCGCCGACCGCGGCCATCCCGCGGTCCCGGATCGTGACGGCACGGTGCGCGACGAGTCGGCGCCGCCCGCGGAGGTGCCCACCACGGTCGTCGTGGGCGATGCATCGCGCCGACCCGAAGCGGACGCGTCGATGCGCTACGTGACGGGGGAGTTCCGGGTGGTCGAACTCGCCGGTGTCGCCAACGTGCCCGCCGAGGCGCCCACCGACTTCGCGTCCGCGATCGCGCTGCGCACCGGAAGCTGGTGAGACGCGTGTGGCCTGCCGCCCGGACGGGCAGCAGGCCACACGGCATCGATGAGGTGCTCAGGGGCCCAACAGTTCGGAGACCCCGGCGAGTTCAGAGACCCAGCAAGGCGTTCTCGACGAGTTCGGGCAGCGCCGGGTGGATCCAGTACTGGCCCGTCGCCATCTCCCGCGCGGGCAGACCGAACGACATCGCCTGGATGAGCGGCTGGATGACCGTCGACGCCTGCGCCCCGATGATGTGGGCGCCGAGCAACAGACCCGTCGACCGGTCGGCGATCAGCTTGCAGAAGCCTTCGGTGTCCTCCATCGCCCAGCCGTAGGCGACGTTCCCGTAGTCCTGGATCTTGACGGAGATGTCGTATCCCGCCTGCCGGGCCTCGGCCTCGGTGAGACCGACCGACGCGATCTGCGGATCGGTGAACACCGCGGACGGGACGTAGCGGTGATCCGTCCGCTGCAGACCCGCGGTGCCGCCGCTCCACGCGTCGTGCAGCAGGTTGTGCTGGACGACCCGCGCCTCGTGGTTGGCGACGTGCTTGAGCTGGTAGGGCGACGACACGTCGCCGAGCGCGAACACGCCCGCAGCGGACGTGCGCTGGAACTCGTCGACCACGATCCGGCCCTTCGCATCGAGTTCGATGCCGGCCGCCGCTGCGTCGAGCAGGTCTCCGTTGGGCTGCCGGCCCGTCGCGACGAGCAGGGCGTCGCCGCTCACGACGGTGCCGTCGGCGAGTTCGACCTCCACTCCGTCACCGACCGGACGGAACGCCCGGGCCGGGTTGGCGAGGTGGACGTCCCACTTGGCCGCGGCGAGCGCCGTGAACCGCTCGGAGACGTCGGCGTCGAGGTGCCGCAGCAACCGGTCGGTCCGCGCGACCACCGACACCCGCGTGCCGAGCGCCGAGAAGACGTGGGCGAACTCCATCGCGATGAAGCCCGTCCCGAGGATCACGAGGGACTCGGGCAGTTTCGGCAGCCGCATGACGTCGTCACTCGTGTGATATCTCACACCGGAATCGAGGACGTCCTGCGGGATCGCAGGTCGCGAACCGGCCGCGACGACCACCTGATCCGCGGTGATCACCTCGCCGGTTCCGGTGTCGATGCGGCGTTCGCCGACGAACCGCGCGTGACCGTCGTAGACGGTGACGTTCGCGCAGTCCTCGCGGCGGTAGCGCTCACCGCCCGCAGCGATGGGATCGATGCGACCGAACACCCGGTCGACGATGTCGTTCCACCGCACCCCGTCGATCGACGCGTCGACACCGTACTTCGACGCGGTGCGGACCGTGTGGGCGACCTCTGCGGCGTAGACGTACATCTTCGTGGGGATGCAGCCCACGTTGAGGCAGGTGCCCCCGAAGGTGCCTTCTTCGAGGAGAGCGACGCGCTTTCCGTCGTACCGCTCGTCGAGGATCGAGTTCCCCGATCCTGTGCCGATGATCGCGAGGTCGTAGTGGGTCACGCGTGCTCTCCCATGGGTCGGTGCAGTACGGAAACGGTGGCGGAGCCGGCGGAGTCGTCGGTCTCGGTTCGGGAACCGGAGGTGTCCGCCTCGTCCGCTCCGTCCAACCATTCCAGCCACAGGTCCAATTCCCGGAAGGCCTCCGCCAGGGGACCGGGTGTGGACAGGAACACGTCGTGACGGGCACCGTCGATCGGCACGATCGTCGTGCGGTTGCCCAGGCAACCCGCCCATCGGGCTATCTGGCGGACATCGAGGACGGCGTCGAGGGTGTCGACGCTCGCGTCGTACCGCGGAGCGGAGCGCGACGCACCGGATCGCAGGATCAGCGACGGCACCCCGATGTCGAGCCCGCGGTGCAGGACGGCCTGGCCCCGCCGCACGGCACGCAACCAGCCGAACCGGACGGGGAAGCCGGCCAGGGGCTTCCAGTCGAGGTCGTAGCGCCAGCCGTCGGATTGCAGACTGCGTCCGTAGGCCTCGGTCTTCGGCAGCGGGATGAGCGCGCGGGGCCGCAGGCGGCCGACGACGTCGATGGCTGCCGTGCCGACATTGCGCAGGTAGGACGGCCCCTGCAGGTCGAACCACGGACTGTTCAGGACGAGACCCACGATGCCCGTCGCGGCCACACCCCCGGGACGGCGACGGAGCCGGTCGAGCCACAGCGGAAGGACCAGTCCGCCCGTCGAGTGGGCCGCCAGCAGCACACCGCCACCGACCTCCTCGCGGACCACGCGCAGCGCCTCGTCGAGCTCGGCGTCGTAGTGGGAGAGATCGGTGACGAAGTGAGGAGTGTGCCCGGGTGCCCGGGATCGGCCGCACTTGCGCAGGTCCAGCGCGAAGAAGCGGTAGCCGCGCGCCGCGAAGTGCTCGGCCAGGTGCTGCTGGAAGAAGTAGTCGGTGAAGCCGTGGACGTAGAGCACCGCACGGTCGGGGAGATCGGTGGTCGTCGGCTGGTAGCGCACGAGGGTCGCCGAGATCTCGCCTTCGCCGTCGGGGTCGGTGCCCAGCGGCAGTTCGAGCTGCTCGTAGCCGTCTCCGAGGACGTCAGGACGCCAAGTAGTCACTATCACACCCTAGGTGTGTTCGCCGACCAGCGCTCATGGGTACACAATGAGGTGAAATGAAACGCCGGACCACGCGCGGGTAACCTGTCGGTCGCATTCGCGCGCCGCGTTGACGGGACACCCACGCGAGACGGTACCTCCGTACTTCGGCGGCGCGTGCGAACCAGACAAGGAAGTCGATTTCCCAGTGTCAGAGAACGTAGTAGCGAAAACCGACGTCGTGCTCGTGGGCGCGGGCATCATGAGCGCAACCCTCGGTGCGTTGTTGCGTCAGGTGCAGCCCGACTGGTCGATCACCGCGTTCGAGCGCCTCGACGCAGCGGCCGCCGAGAGCAGCGACCCCTGGAACAACGCCGGTACGGGCCACTCCGCGCTGTGTGAGCTCAACTACACCCCCGGGAAGCCGGACGGTTCGGTCGACATCGCGAAGGCCGTCAACGTCAACGAGCAGTTCCAGGTCTCGCGTCAGTTCTGGGCGTACGCCGTCGACAACGGCATCCTGTCCGACCCGAAGAACTTCATCAACCCGGTCCCGCACGTCAGCTTCGTGCACGGCGCCGAGAACGTGAAGTACCTGCGCGCCCGCTACGACGCCCTCGCCGGCCACCCCCTCTTCGAGGGCATGGAGTACACCGAGAACCCCGAGGTCTTCTCCGAGCGCCTGCCGCTGATGGGCAAGGGCCGCGACTTCTCCGACCCGGTCGCCCTGAACTGGACGCAGACCGGCACCGACGTCGACTTCGGCGCCCTCACCAAGCAGCTCATCAACCACGTCGCGGCCTCCGGCGGCACCGTCTTCTTCGGCCACGAGGTCACCGACGTGTCCAAGCAGTCCGACGGCAGCTGGATCGTGAAGGTCCGCAACCGCCGCACCGGCGAGTCGCGCAAGGTCCAGGCGAAGTTCGTCTTCGTCGGCGCCGGCGGTGGCGCGCTGCACCTGCTGCAGAAGTCGGGCATCAAGGAGATCAAGGGCTTCGGCGGCTTCCCCGTCTCCGGTGCCTTCCTGCGCTGCACCAATCCCGAGGTCATCGCGCAGCACAGCGCCAAGGTCTACGGCAAGGCCGCAGTCGGTGCCCCTCCGATGTCGGTGCCGCACCTCGACACCCGCGTCATCGGTGGCAAGCAGGGCCTGCTCTTCGGTCCCTACGCCGGCTGGTCGCCCAAGTTCCTCAAGCAGGGCGGCATCATGGACCTGCCCAAGTCGGTCAAGCCCGGCAACCTGATGTCGATGCTCGGCGTCGGCGTCACCGAGCTCGGCCTGGTCAAGTACCTCGTCGGTGAGCTCATGCAGTCGCCCGCCGACCGCATCGGCACCCTCGCCGAGTTCGTGCCCGACGCGCGCCTCGAGGACTGGGAGCTCATCGTCGCCGGTCAGCGCGTGCAGGTCATCCGCCGCAAGGGTGCGGGCGGCGTCCTCGAGTTCGGTACCGCCGTGGTCAACGCGGGCGACGGATCGATCGCCGGTCTGCTCGGTGCGTCACCGGGTGCCTCGACGGCCGTTCCGGCCATGCTCGACGTCCTCGAGCGCTGCTTCCCGCAGCAGTGGGCGGGCTGGCAGTCCAAGCTCCGCGAGATGGTCCCGTCGCTCGGCGTGAAGCTGTCCGACAACCCCGACCTGTTCCGCCAGGTCTGGGACCACAGCACGAAATCGCTGCAGCTCGACGTCGTCTCCGACACCGTCGCCGAGGCGCCCGCAGAGGCCGCCGCGGTCTGATCCGATCACTGCACCTGTGGCCCGAGGCGATGCCCGGGCCACAGGTGTCCTGAAGGTGGGTCCGATCGGATTCGCCCCGACACGAGAGATGGGGAGATGCCCGTGTCCGCTGCCGCTGAGGACGAGACCAGTTACCTGGTCGGACTCGATCTTCGTGGACGCCGCGTCGTGATCGTCGGAGGAGGCAGCGTCGCGCAGCGGCGTCTCGGTCTGCTCGTCGCGTCCGGTGCCGATGTCCACGTCGTCGCCCGGGCCGCGACCCCCGTGGTCGAGAGCATGGCGACGAAGGGCCGCATCTCCCTCGACCTGCGCGACTACCGCGACGGCGACCTCGACGGTGCGTGGTACGCCATGGCCTGCACCGACGAACCCGAGACCAACGCCGCGGTCGTCGCCGAGGCCGAACGCAACAGGATCTTCTGCGTCCGCGCCGACAACGCCCGCCACGGCAGCGCCGTCACCCCCGCCACGGCCCGCTACGAGGGACTGACCGTCGGCGTGCTCGCCGGTGGCGACCACCGCCGGTCCGCCGCGGTGCGCACCTCGATCCGCGACGCCCTCGCCGGAGCAGCCGTCACCGAGTTCGCGGAGACCGCGCCGAAGCCGGTCGGTGTCGCCCTCGTCGGCGGAGGACCGGGCGATCCCGATCTGATCACCGTGCGCGGCCGCCGTCTCCTCGCCCGCGCCGACGTGGTCGTCGCAGACCATCTCGCCCCCCAGGAGCTGCTCGCGGAACTCGACTCGCACGTCGAGGTGATCGACGCGGCGAAGCTCCCGTACGGGCGGGCCATGGCCCAGCAGGTCATCAACGACACCCTCATCGACCGCGCGAAGGCCGGCAAGTTCGTCGTCCGGCTCAAGGGCGGCGACCCGTACGTCTTCGGACGCGGCTACGAGGAACTCGAAGCCTGCACTGCGGCCGGCATCCCGGTGACCGTCGTCCCCGGCATCACCAGCGCGATCTCCGTGCCGTCCGCGGCAGGCATCCCCGTCACCCATCGCGGCGTCACCCACGAGTTCGTCGTGGTCAGCGGACACGTCGCACCCGGGCACCCCGATTCGCTCACCGACTGGGACGCGCTCGCGAAGTTGCGGGGCACCCTGGTCCTGCTCATGGCTGTCGAACGCATCGACCGGTTCGCCGATGCCCTGATCGCCGGCGGACGTCCCGCAGACACCCCGGTGGTCGTCGTGCAGGAGGGAACACTGCGCAGTCAGCGCGTGGTGCGTGCCGATCTGTCGACCGTCGCGCACCGCGTCCGCGACGAGGGCGTGCGCCCGCCCGCGATCATCGTGATCGGGCCGGTGGCCGCATTCGGACTCGATCCGCGGACCGGCTCCGACTCGGACGGTGGGTAACATTGGAACACGTGTCAGCCACCTCGCATCCGTCGGCCACCCGCGCGGTCGCTCTGGCCATGCTGGTCCTCAGCGGTCTCCAGTTGATGGTCGTTCTCGACGGAACGGTCGCGAATCTCGCGCTCGCTCCGCTGCAGAGCGATCTGGGACTGTCGGATTCGGGTCGCAACTGGGTCCTCACCTCGTACGCCCTCGCGTTCGGCGGACTGATGCTCCTCGGCGGCCGCCTGGGCGACAGCTACGGGCGCAAACGCATGTTCATGGGCGGGGTCGGCCTGTTCACCCTGGCGTCCCTTCTGTGCGGGCTGGCGACCGGCGAAGCGACGCTCATCGGCGCCCGCGCCCTGCAGGGTGTCGGGGCCGCGGTCGCGTCCCCGACCGCTCTCGCGCTCGTTGCGACGACCTTCGCCGCAGGCCCGGCACGCAACCGCGCCATCGCGGTCTTCGCCGCCATGACCGGCGTCGGGTCCATCGCCGGACTCATCCTCGGTGGGGCCCTCACACAGGTGTCGTGGCGCTGGATCTTCCTCATCAACGTCCCCATCGGTGTGCTCATCGTCGTGCTCGCCGCGATCGCGCTGCGTGAGACCGCGTCCGAACGCCTCGCGCTCGACGTTCCCGGCGCGATCCTCGCGACGCTCGGCTGCACCGGTCTGGTCTTCGGTCTCACCGAGGGCCCCGAACTCGGCTGGTCGAGCCTTCCGGTGATCGGTGCTGTCGCCGCGGGCTTCGTGCTGCTGGGACTGTTCCTGCTCGCCGAGCGGCGGGCCGAGAACCCGCTGCTGCCGTTCGTGCTGTTCCGGAACAAGGACCGCGTCGCGACCTTCGTGGCGATCTTCTTCGCGGGTGCGGTGATGTTCAGCCTCGCGGCCTTCGTCGCCCTGTTCGTACAGGACATTCTCGGCTACAGCCCACTCTCCGCGGGCCTGGCGTTCGTGCCGTTCGCCTTCGGTCTCGGAGGCGCCGCCGCGGTGTCGTCGAAGATGGTCGCGCGGATCGAACCCCGCTGGCTGGTGGTCACCGGCTCGGTGATCATGACGGTGAGCCTGCTCTACGGATCGACGATGGACGGCAGCGTCCGCTACTTCCCGACCCTGTTCGTGCTGGTGCTCGTCGTCGGTTTCGGCGTCGGACTGGCCGTCGTCCCGCTGCCGCTGTGCGCGATCTCCGGGGTGGGTCCGCACGAGATCGGACCGCTCTCGGCGATCGCGCAGGTCGCAACGACCCTCGGAGGTCCGATCGGCCTCGGTGTGATCGGTGCGATGGCCACCTCGCGGACGATGTCGCTCGGCGGTGTCTCGGGGGCCGTCGCCGGCATGACCGACGCCCAGCTCGTCGCGCAGGGCGAGGGTTACATGTTCGCGCTCGTCGGCTGCGCCGTCTGCGCGGTGATCGCCGGTATCGCGGCTCTGTTCATCCGCTTCACCCCCGAAGAGGTCGCCCAGGCGCAGGAAGCCGAGAAGGCCGCGCAGACGTCCTGATCCCGGGACCGTCGGCGCGGCGGATGAGTTTGCTCACGCCTGCCACGCGCGAACGCCGGGTACCCGACGCCCATGCAGGTCGGTGTTCTCGAACGGGGCAGATTCGTCGGATCGTGGATCGTCCGGGCCGTACGCGAGGCCGGACACGAGCGGTACGTCGCCCTCGAGGCGTTCCGGTCCACGCTCGCCGCGGTCGTCGCGTGGCTGGTCGTGACCGAGGTCTTCCACTTCCAGCAGGCATTCCTCGCGCCCTACGTCGCGGTCTTCCTCGTCGAGGCGACGCTCGTGCGCTCGCTCCAGCAGGCGGTGGTGCAGGTCGGGGCGGTGGTTGCGGGTCTGCTGGTCGCGGTAGTGGTGACGCGGCTCGTGGAGTCGACGACCGCTGCGATCGGCATCGCCGTGGCGATCGGCTACTTCGCGGGTCGCTGGCGACGGTTCGGGGCCAGTGGCATCTGGGTGGCGATCACCGCGCTGCTGGTGATCGCGACGGGCGCCTCGGACAGCCCGATCCTGCTCGGTGAACGACTCGCGGAGACGGCGATCGGCGCGGCGATCGGCGTGGCCGTGACGGCGCTGGTCTTCCCGCCGGTGTACTCGGCGGGCAAGGAGGCCCGCGAACTCACCGGTGAGCTGCGCGACCTGCTGCGGGACATGGCGTCCGGATGCCGTGAGGGATCGTCGGGGGTGCGGGACTGGGTGCAGCGCGCGCGGGGCATCGACAGCCTCGTGCAACGCGCCTTCGAGGAATCACGGTGGGCGCACGAGAGTGCCCGGATGAACCCACGCGCCGCCGCTGCACGGGCCGGGGAATGGGCACGTCGCTGGGACCGGACCCTCGACGACCTCTCGTCGGTGTCCAGCGCTGTCGAGGAACTCGCGCACGCTCTGGACCCCGTACTCGGCGACGACGTCGCCGAAGCCGACCGTCGCCGCCTGCGGACGGGGATCGCAGCGATGCTCGACGCACTCGCCGAGATGGTCGACGCCGTGGGGGCGGGCCGCGAGGTCGACCCCGACGGGGCGTGCCGCAGCAACCTCATCGAGCTCGAGCGGTTCGCCACCGGATCGGACGACCTGGTCCTGACCGCGCGACTCGGCGCCGTCCTGCACACGGCCCGCCGGATCGTCGCGGCGATGGGACTCGAGGTCAGGTGAGCACGACCAGCTCGGTCGGCGATTCCACCTCGACCCTCAGTCCCGCCTTCGACGCCACGCGGGCGAGTGCTCGGATGTCGCTCGGCTCCGCGCGGGTGAGGACCAGCGCGCGGGCCAACAGGCCCTTGTGGTGCTTGTTGAAGTGACTGACGACCTTGCGGGTGCCGTCGGGCTGCTCGGTGAGCACGGTGGCGGTCACTGCGCCCGGCACGGGACCGAGCTGCTGGTAGACACCGGAGCGGAGATCGACCACGAGGTCGCCGTCGGCCTCGGCCACCAGCGCGTCGGTGAGTTCGTTCCGCCACACCGACTTCGACGTGCCGAAGCCGGGCAGTTTCGACCCTCCGGAGAGGCGGTAGGCGGGGATCGGATCCGCGGCGCGGACCGCGCCGAACAGCGCCGATCCGATGCCGAGGCGCCGGTACGCCTTGTCGCGCTGCGCCTTCGTGAACGCTCCCGCGTCGAGCGCGTCGTAGAGCACCCCGGTGTACCGCTCGAGTGCCGGGCGGGTGGGGGAGACCCACAGCTTCGCGTTGCGTTCGATCTCGTCGGCGCCCTTCGCGCCCAGCCCGAGTGCGCGGCTCGACTCCTCGGGGTCGGCGGCGAGGTCGACGAGGGCCTGCACGAGCATCTCCCGCGTCTCCGTCAACTGCGGCATCGACAGGTCGGCGAGATCGAGCGGTCCGCCGTCGCCGCCGTCGGACTTGGTTTCGGAAGGGGGGAGAAGCACCAGCACAACCGGTAACCGTACCGACGTCGCGGAAGGTGGCCACGGTAGGCTGCACGGTCGTGATCACCCGCATGTCGCACCTGTTCCTCCGCACCCTCCGAGACGACCCGGCCGACGCCGAGGTCGCGAGCCACAAGCTGCTGGTCCGAGCCGGATACGTGCGACGAATCGCGCCAGGTGTGTACTCGTGGCTGCCTCTGGGGCTGCGGGTGCTGCGGCAGATCGAGCGGGTGGTGCGCGAGGAGATGAACTCCATCGGAGCGCAGGAGATCGCTCTGCCCGCGCTGCTGCCGCGCGAACCCTACGAGGCCACCAACCGGTGGACGGAATACGGCGACAGCCTGTTCCGGCTGAAGGACCGCAAGGGCGGCGACTACCTCCTCGGACCCACCCACGAGGAGCTCTTCGCGCTCACCGTCAAGGGCGAGTACAACTCCTACAAGGACTTCCCGGTCACGCTCTACCAGATCCAGACGAAGTACCGCGACGAGGAGCGCCCCCGCGCCGGCATCCTCCGCGGTCGCGAGTTCGTCATGAAGGACTCCTACAGCTTCGACCTCACCGACGAGGGCCTGGCCGACTCGTACAAGGCTCACCGCGACGCCTACGAGCGCATCTTCGCGCGTCTCGGCGTGAAGTACGTGATCGTCTCGGCCACCTCCGGTGCGATGGGTGGCAGCGCCTCCGAGGAGTTCCTGGCCGACTCGCCTGCGGGTGAGGACACCTACGTGCGGTGCCTCCAATCCGGCTACGCGGCGAACGTCGAAGCGGTGAAGACGCTCGCGCCGGAACCGCTGCCGATCGACGGACAGCCCGAGGCGGTCGTGCACGATACCCCCGGCACCCCGACGATCGCCTCGCTCGTCGCCGCGGCGTCGGAGGTCCTCGGCCGGGAGGTCACCGCGGCCGAGACGCTCAAGAACGTCATGGTCAAGGTCCGGCAGCCCGGTGGCGAGTGGGAGCTGCTCGGCATCGGCATCCCCGGCGACCGCGAGGTCGACGACAAGCGCCTCGAGGCCTCGCTCGAACCCGCCGAGGTCGAGTTGCTCACCGACGCCGACTTCGAGGCCAATCCCTTCCTCGTCAAGGGCTACATCGGCCCGAAGGCGCTGCTCGCCAACGGTGTCCGCTACCTCGTCGACCCCCGCGTGGTCGACGGCACCAGCTGGATCACCGGCGCCGACGAGCAGGGCAAGCACGTCTTCGGGTTGGTCGCCGGTCGCGACTTCACCCCGGACGGCACGATCGAGGCCGCCGAGGTCCGCGACGGCGATCCGTCGCCCGACGGAGCCGGCCCGCTCCTCTCCGCCCGCGGCATCGAGATCGGCCACGTCTTCCAGCTAGGCCGCAAGTACACCGATGCCTTCGCGGTGGACGTCCTCGGCGAGAACGGCAAGCCCGTCCGCCCCACGATGGGCTCCTACGGCGTCGGCGTGTCACGCCTCGTCGCGGTGGTCGCCGAACAGCAGCACGACGAGAAGGGCCTGCGCTGGCCGTCGGAGATCGCACCGTTCGATGTGCACCTGGTCATCGCCAACAAGGACGAGCAGGCCCGCGAAGGCGCCGAGAACCTCGCCGAGGAACTCTCGAACGCCGGCCTCGAGGTGCTCCTCGACGACCGCAAGGCGTCGCCCGGCGTGAAGTTCAAGGACTCGGAGCTGCTCGGCATGCCGCTCGTCGTCGTGGTCGGCCGCGGCTTCGCCGACGGCAAGGTCGAGGTCCGCGACCGTTTCTCCGGCGAGGCCGACGAACTGCCGATCGGTGAGGTCGTCCAGCGCATCGTCAACCGCTGACGCTCTTATTCGCCGATACAGGCGGAACCCGGTGTCCCTGCGACCTGCCGTCGCGGGGGCACCGGCGTATGTGGCAGAAGTCGCCGTGGTGCGCTGCGCGCCGAACCACAATGAGGTACATGGCCGACAACTGGAGTGCGACCGACAACTACCTCACCGACGTGCTGATCGGCGACGATCCTGCGCTGAGCTCAGCGCTCGAGGCGAACGCCGCAGCGGAACTGCCGCCCATCGACGTGTCCGCGCCGCAGGGCAAGTTCCTGCACCTGCTCGCACGGATCCGGGGTGCCCGCCGGGTCCTGGAGATCGGCACCCTCGGCGGATACTCGACCATCTGGCTTGCCCGGGCCGTCGGGGAGTCCGGCCGGGTGGTCACCCTCGAATACGAGCGCAAGCACGCCGAGGTGGCCCGCGCCAATCTCGACCGCGCCGGCGTCGGTGACCGTGTGGACATCCGGGTCGGCCCCGCCCTGGACTCGCTGCCGGGCCTGGTCGACGAGGATCCCTTCGACCTGGTGTTCATCGACGCCGACAAGGAGAACAACAGCAACTACGTGCGCGCGGCCCTCGGGTTGTCACGCCCCGGCACCGTCATCGTCGTCGACAACGTGGTGCGGGCAGGGGCGATCGTCGACCCGGACAGCGACGACGAACGGGTGCGCGCGTCGCGCGACGTGCTCGAACTGCTCGCCCGTGAGCCGCGTCTCGACGCGACGGCGCTGCAGACCGTGGGGACGAAGGGCTGGGACGGCTTCGCGCTGGCGGTCGTGACCGGGTGACCCGTGCTTCGGGGCCGACCGGATCAGGGTTGACCGGGGAAGGCCACCGACGGCACGACCCCGCGGCTCTGCCGCCACCGTGCCGCCCGCAGCGCCGCCTCGGTGAGTGCACCCACGGCCGTGGCCCGGGTGGCCTCGCTGCGTGCCCGCTCGACGACCGAGCGCCACGCGACCGCCGTGTCGCTCTCGATCTGCTCGGCGAGCTGCGCGGCGGACGCGGCGTCGACCACCGGGAACGGGACGGTGTAACCGGGTGCCGCGACCGGCGGCTCGACGCTGGCGGCACGAAGAGCCTCGACCGTCGCATCACGTCGTGCGCGGTGCGCGGCGGTGTCCTCAGCCACGGCGTCCGCGCGGGCGGGATCCGCGAAGGCCGCGATCACGCCGTATCCGTAGACCGCCGCGTGTTCGGCCTCGAGCGCGTCGACGAGGGCCTGCTGTTCGGAACCGAGTTCGGGTGAGCTCACGGCAACATCACCGCCGTCTGCACAGCACAGGAGGCACTGATCGAAGCGAGCAGGCCCGCGCGGTAACCCGAGAGTGTGCGGGCGAGGTCGGCGGCTTCGCGCTGCGACCGGTTCAACCGCTCACGGAGCTCCTCGACGGTCGGCAGCTCCCCGGCGGGGGTGGTGACGGTGGTCGACGGGGGAGTGAAACTCGTGGTGGCGCCCTCCATCCGGGCGATCTCGGCCTCGAGCGCGTCGGCGTGGGAGGTCCGTTCGGCCGCGATCGTGGTGAGCGCCGCGGACAGCTCCGGCGCCCGCGCGACCAGCACGGTCGCGATCGCGGCGTCGGTGCGGGCGCGGGTCGCCTGGCCCGCCAGCGGATCGGGTTCGGCGGCATCCTCGTCGGAGGCGCCGCACGCGGTGATCGTCGTTATTCCGAACCCGCCGACGGCGACCGACGACCATCGAAGGAGGGTTCGTCGGGAGAGGGTGGGACGGTCGAGTGACATCGGCACCGGACCATCCTGCCAGTCTCCTCGCCCGGTGAAGGACGCCGCCCTGGTCACGGCAGCACGAAACGCGGGTTAGGCTTGATGTCTGCCGGTACGCATCCGTTCCGGCCCGCTGTCCGCTGCGACCACAACTGAACGAGGAGCCTGCCCGCCATGCCTGTGCCGCCCCCGGAGAGGATCGTCGAGCTCGTCTCCGATCTGCTCGCCAGAGAGGGATACGACCTCGAGGACGTGGTGGTCACGGCCGCCGGAAAGCACAGTACGGTGCGCCTCCTCGTCGACAGCGACGCAGGTCTCGGTCTCGACGAGGCGGCCCGCCTGAGCAGGATCGTCTCCGAGGCCTTCGACGGCGTCTCGGACTTCGGCGAGTCGCCCTACGTCCTGGAGGTCACCAGCCCCGGGATCGGCCGGCCCCTGACCGATCCCCGCCACTGGCGGCGCGCCCAGGGTCGCAAGGCGAAGGTGGAACTGGCCGACGAGACCCTCGTCGCACGCATCGGCGAGCTCGTCGGCGACGAGATCAGGCTCGTCCTGCCCGATCGGTCCGGGCCGGTCGTGCGTTCGGTCCCGCTCTCGGAGGTGCGCAGAGCGGTGGTGGAGGTGGAGTTCTCCCCGCCGCCGCCGCGGGAACTCGAGCTCGCGGGCGGGGTTCCGGACGGCCGGGTCGCGGCCGGGGAGCTGGTCGAAGGACCCGAGGACGAGACCGGCAGCGACGACCACGACGAGACGAACGAAACGAAGGTGGACAAGTGAATATCGAGATCGCCGCCCTGCGTATGCTCGAGGCGGAGAAGAACATCCCGTTCGACGAGCTGATCGCGACGCTCGAGACGGCCCTGCTCACGGCGTACCGGCACGTCGACGGACACCAGCCGCACGCGCGGGTCGTGGTCGACACGAAGACCGGCGCCATCCAGGTCCTCGCCGAGGAGCGCGACGCCGACGGCAACCTGATCGCCGAGTGGGACGACACTCCCGAGGACTTCGGCCGGATCGCGGCGACCACCGCGCGCCAGGTCATCATGCAGCGCATCCGCGACGCCGAGCACGAGCAGCGCTTCGGTGAGTTCGCGACCCACGAGGGCGAGATCGTCAGCGGCGTCGTGCAGCGCGACTCGCGTGCCAACGCCCGCGGCATGGTCGTCGTGAAGATCGGTGGCGAGACCAACAACGCCGAGGGACTGATCCCGCCGGCAGAGCAGGTGCCGGGGGAGACCTACGAGCACGGCGACCGCATCAAGTGCTACGTCGTAGGCGTCTCCCGCGGACAGCGCGGCCCGCAGATCACCCTGTCGCGGACGCACCCCAACCTCGTACGCAAGCTGTTCGCCCTCGAGGTCCCCGAGATCGCCGACGAATCGGTGGAGATCGTCGCCGTCGCCCGTGAGGCCGGCCACCGCTCGAAGATCGCCGTGCACTCGACCGTCCCGGGCCTCAACGCCAAGGGTGCGTGCATCGGCCCGATGGGGCAGCGCGTGCGCAACGTCATGCGTGAGCTCGGCGAGGAGAAGATCGACATCATCGACTACGACGAGGATCCCGCCAAGTTCGTGGGCAACGCACTCTCGCCGTCGAAGGTGGTTTCGGTCACGGTCGTCGACCCCGACGCGCGTGCCGCCCGGGTGGTCGTGCCCGACTTCCAGTTGTCCCTCGCGATCGGCAAGGAAGGGCAGAACGCCCGGCTCGCGGCCCGGCTGACGGGCTGGCGGATCGACATCCGCAGCGACGCGGCACCGGCGGGGAACGACGATTCGCGCGGCGGCTCGACAGGCTCGTAGGAGTGGGATGCGGGATTCCGGGCAAATCAGCGGTACAGTGGTCGATGGTTCAGCATGACCTGCCCTCGACCGGCGGGGAACGCGCCACTACGGTGCGGACCTGTGTCGGATGTCGGCAGCGAACGCTGGCTGCCGAACTGCTCCGGGTGGTGGCGCGCGAGAAGGAACCGTCAGGTTTCGCCGTGATTCCCGATCCCCGACGCAGGCTTCCCGGGCGAGGTGCTTGGTTGCATCCCACTCCGGAATGTCTGGGCCTGGCGGTTCGGCGTCGAGCATTCGGCAGGGCACTGCGTGTGACCGGACAACCGGACACCGCAGCGCTGGATCAGCTGGTCGGGTCCACGGAACAGTGATCACGGACGCATCGAAACGGCTTCGGCCGGGTAGACGGACGTGGGAACGACGACGAGGAACACCAACAGTGACATCGCACTCTGAGAAGAACAGGCACGAACACTCATGAGCACACCGTGAAGCACCAGCGATGAACGTCCATCGGAGATAACCCGAGGTCGTGCGGGCAGTCGGCCGCTCGACCTCATCAGTGAGGAGAGCAGTGGCAGGCAAGGCCCGCGTGCACGAGTTGGCGAAAGAACTCGGTGTCACCAGCAAGGAACTACTCGCACGCCTGAAGGAACAGGGCGAGTTCGTCAAGTCCGCGTCGTCGACGGTCGAACCGCCGGTCGCGCGTCGACTCCGCGAATCGTTCGGTAAGTCCGAAGGCGATGCAGCCGCGAAGGCTGCACCCACCCCCGCACCGAAGCCCGGTGCCCCCCGGCCGGGTCCCCGGCCCACCCCTGCGAGCCCGGCCCCCGCGGCCGAGACCGCACGTCCGAAGCCGGGCGCACCGAAGCCGGCCGCTCCCAAGCCGGCTCCGGCACCGGAGAAGCCCGCGGCTCCCACGCCGCAGGCCCCTGCCGCCCAGGCTGCACCGCAGTCCCCGGCTGCTCAGGCTCCCGGCGCCACACCGCAGGCCCCCGCGGCCAAGCCCGGCCCCAAACCGGCCGGTCCGCGTCCGGGTCCGAAGACCCCGCGCGTCGGTAACAACCCGTACTCCTCGGCTCCGGCCGAGCGTCCCGCTCCGCGTCCGGGTGCTCCGCGCCCCGGCCCGGGCGGACCGCGTCCGACTCCCGGACAGGGCGGACCCCGCCCCACGCCCGGACAGGGACGTCCCGCAGCAGGCCCCGGTGGCCCGCGTCCCGGACCCGGCCAGGCCGGTCCGCGTCCGGCTCCCGGTCAGGGCGGTCCCCGCCCGGCGCCCGGTCAGGGCGGACCCCGTCCGTCCCCGGGTTCGATGCCCCCGCGTCCCAATCCGGGTGCGATGCCGCAGCGTGCTGCGCGTCCGGCCGCGTCCGGTCGTCCGGGTCGTCCGGGTGGAGCTCCCGGTGGACGTCCCGGCGGTGGCGGCGGCTACCGCGGTGGCGGCGGTGGCGGCGCACCCGCAGGTGCAGGCGCTCCCGGTGGTTTCCGCGGTCGCCCCGGTGGCGGCGGCGGTGGACGCGGTCGCGGCGGTGCAGCCGGCGCGTTCGGTCGTCCCGGTGGCGCTCCGCGCCGTGGTCGCAAGTCGAAGCGGCAGAAGCGGCAGGAATACGATTCGATGCAGGCGCCGTCGGTCGGCGGCGTGCGGTTGCCGCGTGGCAACGGCGAGACCATCCGTCTCGCTCGCGGCGCATCGCTGTCCGACTTCGCCGAGAAGATCGACGCGAACCCGTCGGCCCTGGTGCAGGCGCTGTTCAACCTCGGTGAGATGGTCACGGCCACTCAGTCCGTGAACGACGACATCCTCGAGCTGCTCGGCTCGGAGATGAACTACGTCGTGCAGGTCGTCTCGCCCGAGGACGAGGACCGCGAGCTGCTCGAGTCGTTCGACATCCAGTACGGCGAGGACGAGGGTGGCGAGGAAGACCTCCGCCAGCGTCCGCCGGTGGTCACCGTCATGGGTCACGTCGACCACGGCAAGACCCGCCTGCTCGACACGATCCGCAAGGCGAACGTCGGCGAGGGCGAGGCCGGTGGCATCACCCAGCACATCGGTGCCTACCAGGTGATGACGCACCTCAATGGTGAAGATCGCCTGATCACCTTCATCGACACCCCGGGTCACGAGGCGTTCACCGCCATGCGTGCCCGCGGTGCGAAGTCGACGGACATCGCGATCCTCGTGGTCGCCGCCGACGACGGCGTCATGCCGCAGACGGTGGAGGCGATCAACCACGCGCAGGCCGCCGATGTCCCGATCGTGGTCGCGGTGAACAAGATCGACAAGGAGGGTGCGAACCCTCAGAAGATCCGTCAGCAGCTCACCGAGTACGGGCTGGTCGCGGAGGAGTACGGCGGCGACACCATGTTCGTCGACATCTCCGCGAAGCAGAACCTGCACATCGAGCAGCTGCTCGAAGCGGTGCTGCTCACCGCCGACGCGGCGCTCGATCTGCGGGCCAACCCGGACATGGAGGCGCAGGGCGTCGCCATCGAGGCGCACCTCGACCGCGGTCGCGGTCCGGTGGCCACGGTGCTCATCCAGCGCGGCACCCTGCGGGTCGGCGACTCGATCGTCGCCGGCGACGCCTACGGCCGCGTGCGGCGCATGGTCGACGAGCACGGTGAGGACGTGCTCGAGGCACTGCCGTCGCGTCCGGTCCAGGTCGTCGGCTTCACGTCGGTGCCCGGCGCCGGCGACAACCTGGTCGTCGTCGAAGAGGACCGCATCGCGCGTCAGATCGCCGACCGGCGTAATGCCCGCAAGCGCAACGCGCTCGCAGCACGCAGCCGCAAGCGCATCAGCCTCGAGGACCTCGATGCCGCTCTCAAGGAGCACAACGAGCTCAACCTCATCCTCAAGGGCGACAACTCGGGTACCGTCGAGGCCCTCGAAGAGGCGCTCATGGGTATCGAGATCGACGACGAGGTGCGTCTGCGCGTCATCGACCGCGGTGTCGGTGGTGTCACCGAGACCAACGTCAACCTCGCTGCCGCGTCGAACGCCGTGATCATCGGCTTCAACGTCCGCGCCGAGGGCAAGGCCACGGAGCTCGCGAACCGCGAGGGCGTCGACATCCGCTACTACTCGGTCATCTACCAGGCGATCGACGAGGTGGAGAAGGCCCTCAAGGGCATGCTCAAGCCGATCTACGAGGAGGTCGAGCTCGGCCGCGCCGAGATCCGTGCGATCTTCAAGTCGTCGAAGGTCGGCAACATCGCGGGTTGCCTCGTGCAGTCCGGCATCGTCAAGCGCAACGCGAAGGCCCGCCTCATCCGCGACAGCAACGTCGTGGCCGAGACGGTCACCATCTCGTCGCTGCGCCGCGAGAAGGACGACGTCACCGAGGTCCGCGAGGGCTTCGAGTGCGGTATGACGATCACCTACTCCGACATCAAGGTCGGCGACGTGATCGAGGCGTACGAGTTGCGCGAGAAGCCGCGCGACTGATCCACCCGCACCCGTGGCGGTGAACGATTCGTCGTTCGCCGCCACGGGTGTGTCGGGACGCCCGACCGGGCCGGTGCAGAGCCGACCGGACGGTCCTCGAGGGGAGAAGCGGATGTATCTGGGAGCGCTCGAACTCGACCTGCTGCTCGGCGACGTGCATTCGCTCAAACAGAAGAGATCGGCGATCCGTCCGGTGATCGCGGAACTGCGCCGGTTCGGGGTGTCCGCCGCCGAAACCGGGGAACACGATCTGTACCGCCGGGCGCAGGTGGGTGTGGCGGTCGTCGCCCCCGACCTCGCGCACGTCGGAGAGATACTGGACAAGTGTGAGCGGCTGGTCGCCCAGCGGCCCGAACTCGACCTGCTGTCGGTCAGACGCAGGCTGTACGGGCCCGAGGACTGATCCCGGCCGCACGACGGGCCGCCTGCCGGCG
Source organism: Rhodococcus sp. S3 (assembly GCF_058211795.1). Taxonomy (NCBI): domain Bacteria; kingdom Bacillati; phylum Actinomycetota; class Actinomycetes; order Mycobacteriales; family Nocardiaceae; genus Rhodococcus; species Rhodococcus sp. S3. Next base: position 2,056,791 of record NZ_CM177074.1, read on the forward strand.
GCCACAGAAGGGAACGAACGACATGGCCGATCCAGCACGGGCCCGCCGACTCGCGAAGCGCATCGCCACCATCGTGGCCACCGCCATCGACCTCGAGATCAAGGATCCGCGGCTCGAGTTCGTGACGATCACCGACGCGAAGGTCACCGCGGATCTGCACGACGCCACCGTCTACTACACGGTCCGCGGCGCGGATCTGAACACCGAACCCGATCACGAAGCAGCTGCTGCCGGCCTCGAGAAGGCCAAGGGCGTGCTCCGCTCGAAGGTCGGCGCCGGCACCGGTGTGCGGTTCACCCCGACGCTGACGTTCGTCACCGACACCGTGCCCGACACGGCACGGCACATGGAGGAACTCCTCGCACGCGCTCGCGCGGCCGACGACGAGGTCGCACGCGCCCGTGAGGGTGCCGTTCCGGCCGGCGACGCCGATCCCTACAAGGAACCCCGTGAACGCGACGCCGGTGACGACGACGAATAACGCACCGGTGCCCGACCCGACTCCTCCGGTGATCCCGTCGCACCGGGACGATGCCGCTCTCCCGTCTGCCCCGGCAGGATCCGTCGACCTGCCTGGTGCCGCCGCACTGCTGGATGCGGCGGCCACCGTGACGGTGCTGTGCCACATCAATCCCGACGCCGACACCCTCGGCAGCGGGCTGGCCCTCGGGCTCGCGCTCGAGCGGCGCGGTGTCGCCGTGCAGGTGGCGTTCGGTTCGCCGGCGAACATGCCGGACTCGATGCGGTCGCTGCCGGGCGCACACCTGGTCACGCCGGTCTCGGAGGTGCGCCGCGAGGCCGATCTCGTGGTGACCGTCGACTGCGGTACCGCGGGCCGTCTCGGTGTCCTGCGCGACCGTTTGAAGACCGCCCCGAACGTCCTGGTGATCGATCACCACCTGTCCAACACGCGGTTCGGCACCCACAACCTCATCGACCCGGAGTCCGAGGCCACCGCGATGGTGCTCGCCGACCTCTTCGACGTGTGGGGTGTCGAGATCGATGCCGCACTCGCGCACTGCCTGTACGCGGGACTGGTGACCGACACCGGATCGTTCCGGTGGGGTCGCCCGCAGGCCCACGGACTCGCCGAGCGTCTGCTCGCCACCGGGATCGACGGCACGTCGATCACGCGTGCCCTGCTCGACACCCATCCCTTCGGGTGGCTGCCGATGCTGTCGTCGGTGCTTGCCACTGCCACGCTCGAACGCGACGCCGCGCAGGGCAGGGGACTGGTCTACGCCTTCGTCCGGCGCGCCGACTCCGCACATCTCGGTCCGGAGGAGGTCGAGAGCGTCATCGACATCGTGCGCACCACCGCGGAGGCCGAGGTCGCCGCAGTGTTCAAGGAGGTCGCTCCCGAGGAGTGGACCGTCTCCCTGCGCGCCAAGAGCTCGGTGGACGTGTCCGCCGTCGCCACCGCACTCGGCGGCGGAGGACACCGCCTGGCGGCGGGGTACACCGCCCACGGCGACACCGATCGGATCGTCGCCGCCCTGCGCGGCGTGCTCGGTTGACGGCGTCCGGCGAGTCGCCCGCCTCGGATATCTCCGGACGGCGCATTCTCGGACTCGCCCTTCCCGCGCTCGGGGTGCTCGCGGCCGAACCGCTCTACCTGCTGTTCGACATCGCCGTCGTCGGCCGGCTCGGGGCGCTGCCCCTGGCCGGTCTCGCGATCGGCGGATTGATCCTCGCTCAGGTGAGCACCCAGCTCACCTTCCTGTCGTACGGCACCACCTCGCGTGCGGCGCGTTTCCACGGCGCGGACCGGCACGACGACGCGGTCGGCGAAGGCGTGCAGGCGACGTGGCTCGCGATGATCGTCGGACTGGCCATCCTGATCGTCGGGCAGGCGCTGGCCGGCCCCGTCGCGCGGCTGCTCGCCGGTGATGCCGAGATCGCCGACGCCGCCGTCTCCTGGCTGCGTGTCGCGCTGTTCGGGGCACCCCTCATCCTCGTCGGCCTGGCAGGGAACGGCTGGATGCGCGGCGTGCAGGACACGATCCGGCCGCTGCGTTTCGTCATCACCGGTCTCGCCCTGTCGGCGGTGCTGTGCCCGGTACTGGTCCACGGTCTGCTGGGTGCTCCCCGGTGGGAGCTCGTCGGTTCCGCCGTCGCCAACGTGATCGGGCAGTCCGTGACGGCCGTCCTGTTCGTCGTGGCGCTGTTGCGGTCCGGGGTTCCGCTGCGACCGCGACCCGCCGTGATCGGCGCGCAGTTGCGGCTCGGCCGCGACCTGATCGCCCGCAGCCTCGCGTTCCAGGCCTGCTTCCTGTCCGCGGCGGCGGTGGCGTCGCGCTTCGGTGCGGCCGCGGTGGCCGGTCATCAGGTCGTGCTGCAACTGTGGAACTTCGTGACCCTGACCCTGGACTCGCTGGCGATCGCCGCGCAGGCCCTCGTCGGAGCAGCACTCGGTGCGGCCGATCGGCGGGGCGCGACGCGCCTGGCGTGGCGGTTGTCGGCCTGGTCGGCGGTCTTCGCGGTCGTCCTCGCGGTGGTCTTCGTGGTCGGCAAGGACGTGATCCCGGGTCTGTTCACCACCGACACCGAGGTGCTCGACCAGATCGGCGTCGCGTGGTGGTTCTTCGTCGCGATCATGCCGCTCGCGGGAATCGTGTTCGCACTCGACGGTGTTCTCCTCGGTGCCGGGGACGCCGCCTTCCTGCGCACCGCGACGCTGGCCTCGGCGTTGTTCGGCTTCCTGCCGTTGATCTGGTTGTCGCTCGCGTACGACTGGGGTCTGGCGGGTATCTGGACGGGGCTTACGGTGTTCATCGTGTTCCGGATGATCGCCGTCGTATGGCGCACGCTCTCGGGACGATGGGCGGTGACGGGCGCGGACCGGCAGGTGCGTGTCCAGGACGAGTCGGGAGGTTAGTGCGTGGCAGCGAAGCTGTGGGCGATCAGCGACATCCATGTGGGCCATCGGGGCAACCGGCCGGTCACCGAGGATCTGTATCCCGAGTCGCCCGACGACTGGTTGATCGTCGCGGGCGACGTGTCGGAGAAGACCGACGACATCCGGTGGGCGCTGTCGCTGCTCCGCAGCCGGTTCGCGAAGGTGATCTGGGTGCCCGGCAACCACGAACTGTGGACGACCGCCAAGGATCCGGTGCAGATGTTCGGGGTCGCGCGCTACGACTACCTCGTCACGATGTGCCACGAACTCGACGTGCTCACCCCCGAGGATCCCTATCCGGTCTGGGAGGGCGAGGACGGGCCCGTGGTGCTCGTGCCGATGTTCCTGCTCTACGACTACTCGTTCCTGCCGGAGGGCACCACGACGAAGGCGGACGGTCTCGCTCTCGCGCGCGAACGCAACGTCGTCGCGACCGACGAGTTCCTGCTGAAGCCGGATCCGTACATCACGCGCGACACCTGGTGCCGGGTGCGTGTGGAGCAGACCCGCGCCCGTCTCGACGCGCTCGACCCCGCCCTGCCCACCGTGCTGATCAACCACTTCCCGCTGGTGCGCGAACCCACGCGGATGCTGTTCTACCCCGAGTTCGCGCTGTGGTGCGGTACCACCGAGACGGCCGACTGGCATCTGCGCTACCGGGCGCTGTGCAGCGTCTACGGCCACCTGCACATCCCGCGGACCACCTACTACGACGGGGTGCGCTTCGAGGAGGTCTCGGTCGGCTACCCGCGCGAATGGCAGCGACGCGGCATGCCGGAGCAGCCCCTGCGGCAGATCCTGCCGGTCCCGGAGTATCCGCCGGGCAGCCTGAACAAGTGGGGCGGTCATTTCACCGTGACCCCCGAGATGGAAGCGGAGGCCGAGAAGATGCGGGCTCAACGAGAGAAGGAGTTGCGGTGACCGAACCGGACACCGGCCAGAAGACGGACACGCGCGGCGCGCTGATCGGGCGCATCGTGCCGGACGGCGTCGCTGCAGCCGAGTTGTTCGAGGACCCACCGGGACTGCGGCCGCATCCCCTGGAGGAGCCGCTCGTGGCGCGGGCCGTGGAGAAGCGGCGCCGCGAGTTCGCCGGTGCCCGTCACTGCGCCCGACAGGCCATGCGCACCCTCGGCGTCGACCCGGCGCCGGTACTGCGCGGGGAGAAGGGCGATCCGATCTGGCCGCGCGGCGTCGTCGGCAGCCTCACCCACTGCGACGGTTATCGCGGTGCCGTGCTGGGCTATTCGCTGCAGATCCGTTCGCTCGGCATCGACGCCGAGCCGCACGACGTGCTCCCCGACGGGGTGCTGCCCGCGGTGAGCCTCGAACCCGAACGCGAGTGGCTCGCCTCGGCCGGCGACGACCTGCACTGGGACCGTCTGCTGTTCTGCGCCAAGGAGGCCACCTACAAGGCGTGGTTCCCGCTGACGAAGCGGTGGCTGGGCTTCGAGGACGCCCACATCACGTTCGAACGCGACACCACCGCGGACGCGGTCACCGGCACCTTCCACTCGCGACTGCTCGTCCCCGGCGACACCCTCGACGGGCAACCGCTGACGGGCTTCGACGGACGGTGGCTCATCGCCGACGGTCTCGTCCTCACCGCGATCACGGTGCGTTGATGAACGACACCGTCCCCTCGCAGGAACATCCGGCCCTCGCCCGCGCAGGCCTGCTCGTCGTCGACAAGCCCGCCGGCATGACGAGCCACGACGTGGTGGCGCGCTGCCGCCGACTGCTCGGCACCCGCAAGGTCGGGCACGCGGGCACCCTCGACCCCATGGCGACGGGCGTGCTCGTCCTCGGCGTCGAGCGCGCCACGAAGCTGCTCGGGCTGCTCGCGCTGACGACCAAGTCGTACACCGCGACGATCCGTCTCGGGCAGAGCACCGTCACGGACGATGCGGAAGGCGAGACCGTCGCGACCACCGATGCGACGCACGTGACCGACGAGCAGATCGGCGAGGGCGTGGCGGCGCTGACCGGCGACATCCAGCAGGTGCCCGCCAGCGTCAGCGCCATCAAGATCGACGGCAAGCGCGCCTACGCCCGGATGCGTGAAGGGGAGGCGGTCGAGCTGAAGGCCCGGCCCGTCACCGTCTCGCGGTTCGACGTCCTCGTCCGGCGCGATGTGCCCGAGAGCGGCTTCGTGGACCTCGACGTCGACGTGGACTGCTCGTCCGGCACCTACATCCGGGCGCTCGCACGCGATCTCGGCGCGGCCCTCGGAGTGGGCGGCCATCTGACGGCGCTGCGTCGCACGAAGGTCGGCCCGTTCGGACTCGAACACGCCCGCACGCTCGAACAGCTCGCCGACGACCCGACGCCGAGCCTCGACATCGACGCGGCGGTGCGCACGGCCTTCGAGTGCCGGACCATCAGCGACGAGGAGGCGGGGCTGCTCGCGAACGGCCGCTGGCTCGAGCCCGTCGGGATCCGCGGGGTCTACGGCGCCGTGGATGCGCAGGGCCGGGCCGCGGCGCTGCTGCAGGAGAAGGGCAAGCGGGCCGCGGCGGTGTTCGTGGTGCGGCCCTCCAACATGTGAGCCGGCTCAGACCAGCCAGATCGCTTCGGCGGCCGGGTGACCGAGGTCGATCGTGCGGCCCTCGGTCCGGCCCAGCCGGACCGAGATGGTCCCGGCGAAGTCGCGGCGTTCGAGGACCGTGATGTCGGTGTCGAGCGCGATCCCGACCTCGTCGAAGTAGCGCAGCATCGCGGGGTCGGAGTCGGAGATGCGGGCCACCCGGCCGTGGTCGCCGTCGTTGAACTCGCTCAGGGCGCGGGCGGGCGGTGCCGGGATCGTGCCGTCGGGCGACGGGATCGGGTCGCCGTGCGGGTCGCGTTCGGGATGGCCGAGTTTGGCGTCGATCGCCGCGACCATCCGTTCGGAGACGGCGTGTTCGAGGATCTCGGCCTCGTCGTGCACCTCGTCCCACCCGTAGTCGAGCTCGCGGACCAGGAAGGTCTCGATGAGGCGATGGCGACGGACCATCGCCACCGCGGCCTGCCGACCCTCGTCGGTGAGCGAGATCGCGCCGTATCGCTCGTGGTCGACGAGTCCCTGGTCGGCGAGGCGGCGCACCGCTTCGGACACGGTGGACGCCGACACGCCCAGCTTCTCGGCGAGCAGCTTGGTGGAGATCTTCTCCCCGGACCACTCCTGGACCGTCCACATGATCTTGAGATAGTCCTGTGCGACCGAGGACAACATCTCGGTCGCGGTGGTCTCGTTACTCTCAGGCACGCGTCCAGCTTAGGTAACCGTCACCCGGGAATCACGCTCTCCGTCGGCTCGCTCGCCCTTTCGCCCTCCGGGGCGCGGCGACGCGTCACGAGCCGGGTGAGGACGCCCTGCCGCGGCGCGAACAGGTACGCGAGGGTGAAGACCACGGCCTGGGCGAGCACCACCACGCCGCCGGTCGCAGCATCGGTGTAGTAGCTCGTGTACACACCGACCACCGACGCGATCACCGCGAGTACCGGTGCGATCACCAACATCCGGGCCATCCGGTCGGTGAGCAGATAGGCCGTCGCGCCCGGGATGATGAGCATCGCGACGACCAGGATCACACCGACCGCCTGCAACGCGCTGACGATCGTCACCGCGAGCAGCGACAGCAGCAGCGCCGACAGCGCGGCGGGGGACAGGCCGAGGGTGTGCGCCTGGACGCGGTCGAAGGCGAACAGCGTCAGATCGCGGCGCTTCGCGACGAGGACAGCCAGCACGACGGCCGCCAGGATCGACACCTGCCAGACGTCGCCCGTGGCGAGACCGAGCAGGTTCCCGAACAGCACGTGGTGCAGGTCGATCTGGCTCGGGTTCTTCGAGATCAGAACCACGCCCAGGGCGAACAGTGTCGTGAAGACGATGCCGATGGTCGCGTCCTCCTTGACGCGGCTCGTGCCGCGGACGAGCCAGATCAACGCGACGGCGATGCCGGCGAAGACGAGGGCTCCGAGCGCGAAGGGCACCCCCACCAGATAGGCGAGGACGACACCGGGCAGCACGGCATGCGAGACCGCGTCGCCCATCAGCGACCAGCCGATGAGCACGAGCCAGCAGCTGAGCAGCGCGCACACGATCGTCGCGGCCACCGCGACGAGCAGCGCGCGCTGCATGAAGCCGTACTGCAGGGGTTCGATCAACGTGTCGATCATCGTCCGGCCTCCTGTGCGTACGTCTCCCGTGCGAAATCCTCGGCCCGCCCACCGTTCGCCGGTGGGGGAGCACCGAAGGCGCGGGCGAGGTTCTCCGGGAGCAGGACCTCCTCGGGGGAGCCGTGCACGAGCACGCGCCGCTGCAGCAGCACCGCCTCGTCGCACAGTTGCGCGAGACCCGCGAGATCGTGGGTGGCGACGAGGATCGCGTGACCGCTCGCCGCCAGTTCGCGGATGACGGCGGTCAGCGCGTGCTCGGTGGTGGTGTCGACCCCCGCGAACGGCTCGTCGAGCAGCAGCAGCGGCGAGCCCTGCGCGATCGCCCGTGCCACGAAGACACGCTTGCGCTGACCGCCCGAGAGCTGCCCGATCTGCCGGCCGGAGAGCGCGGTCATGCCCACGCGTTCGAGCGCGGCGTCGACGGCCTCGTGGTCGGCGGGGCGCGGACGGCGCAGGAAGCCCTGGTGGCCGTAGCGTCCCGTCATGACGACGTCGCGTACGCCGATCGGGAAGTTCCAGTCGACGGCCTCGGACTGCGGCACGTAGGCGACCTGCGTGCGGCGACGCGCCACGGTGGTGGTCGTCCCGCCGATGGTGACGCGACCCGAGGTGGGTCGCACGAGACCCATGATCGTCTTGAACAGCGTCGACTTGCCCGAGCCGTTCGTGCCCACGAGTCCGCAGACGCGGCCCGGTGCGAGCTTCAGGGTGACGTTCTGCAGGGCCAGGACAGTGTCGTAACGCACCGTCACGTCGTCGACGAACAGTGCCGGTGTGTCGAGTGTCGAAGTCATGGCCTCAGTCCCGTCGTGATGACGTCGATGTCGTGTCGGAGCAGATCGAGGTAGGTGGGGACGGGGCCGTCCGCCTCGGAGAGCGAGTCGACGTAGAGGATTCCGCCGAATTCCGTTCCGGTGTCGGCGGCGACCTGCCGTTGCGCCTTGTCCGAGACGGTCGATTCGCAGAACACCGCCGGCACCTCGTTGGTGCGCACGAAGTCGACGGTGCGGGCGATCTGCTGGGGGGTGCCCTGCTGGTCGGAGTTCACCGGCCACAGATAGGCCTCCTGCAGCCCGGCGTCCCGCGCGAGATAGCTGAACGCGCCCTCACAGGTGACGAGTGCGCGCCGGTCGGCGGGCACGCCGTCGAGGGCGGTGACGAGTTCGGTGTGGAGACCGTCGAGTTCGGCCTTGTACGCCTCGGCGCGGGCCGCGAAGTCGTCCGCGTATTCGGGGGCGAGGTCGGCCAGTGCCGCGGCGATGTTGTCGACGTAGACGCGGGCGGCGAGCGGGGACATCCAGGCGTGGGGGTTGTACGGGCCCGTCGTCGCGCCCTCGCCGATCGGCAGGGGGTCCACGCCCTCGCTCACGACCACGTGCTCGGCGTCGACGTCGGCGACGAACTGCTCGAACCACCGCTCGAGACCGAGTCCGTTGTCGAGGACGAGATCGGCCTCGGTCGCGAACCGCAGGTCGCCCGGGGTGGGCTCGTAGCCGTGGACCTCGGCGCCGGGTTTCGTGATGGACTCGACCCGCACGTGTTCGCCGCCGACGTTGCGTGCCATGTCGGCGAGGACGGTGAAGGTGGTCAGGACCAGGGGCCGGTCGTCGGCGGAACCGGTGGTGGAACACGCCGTGAGGGCGGCAGCGCAGGCCGTGGCCGCGAAGACGGCGATCATGCGACCGGCGCGGGAGGATACGGACCGTGTTCTGTGGGCTCTCGACGAAAAGTTCGGCACACCGAAATTATGCATTCGCAGGGCCGTCAACGTCATGTGGGGCACGCCGGGAGCCATCCGGGCGTGCCCCACCCGCTCATGAGCCGTAGGCTGCCGATGTGCAGAGATGGCGAGGTCTGGACGAAATTCCTGCGGACTGGGGTCGGTGTGTACTCACGATCGGCGTGTTCGACGGTGTACACCGCGGCCATCAGCAACTCATAGCGCGTGCCGTCGAGGCCGCGCGGGCACGCGGTGTGGCCGCCGTGCTCATGACCTTCGATCCCCACCCCATGGAAGTGGTACGCCCCGGCAGTCACCCGGCGCAGCTGACCACCCTCGCGCGGCGCGCCGAACTCGCCGAGGAACTCGGCATCGACGTCTTCTGCGTCACGCCGTTCACCCCGGAGTTCATGAAGCTCTCACCGGAGCGGTACGCCCACGAGATCCTCGTCGAGCGACTGCACGTGGCCGAGGTGGTCGTGGGGGAGAACTTCACCTTCGGCAAGAAGGCTGCCGGCACCGTCGACATGCTCCGCTCGATCGGTGAACGCTTCGGGTTCGCGGTGCAGGGGCTCACGCTGGTCGCCGAGCACGCCGTGACGTTCTCGTCGACGTACATCCGTTCGTGCGTCGACGCCGGGGACGTCGTCGCGGCCGCGGACGCACTCGGGCGCCCGCACCGGGTCGAGGGTGTGGTCGTGCACGGCGACGGCCGCGGTCGCGGACTCGGATTCCCGACCGCCAACGTCGCACCGCCGATCTACGCGGCGATCCCCGCCGACGGCGTGTACGCGGCCTGGTTCACGGTGCTCGACTCCGGTTCGCCCGTCGAGGGACTCACGGCCGGTCAGCGTTACCTCGCGGCCGTGTCGGTGGGTACCAATCCGACCTTCTCCGGACGCAAGCGCACGGTCGAGGCGTTCGTCCTCGACGAGAAGGCCGATCTGTACGGCCAGCACGTGGCGGTCGACTTCGTCGAGCGGCTGCGGGGCATGGAGAAGTTCGATTCGGTCGAGGCGCTCATCTCCGCGATGCACCGCGACGCCGAACGAGCGCGAGAGGTCCTTACGAAGACTCCCGACTGACGCCGGTGTCGTTCGGGTGGCCGGTGTCGTCCGAACGAACGAAACTGCGAGTTCGGTAGCAAGAACCGCTTGTATGGCGTCACAATCGGCTACATGCTTTTTCGAGAGTGGAGGTCCGCGCGCCTTTCGTGGGTCGATGCGGGTAACTACTTTCAGTCGATCCCGGGACGGCCCACCGATTGGTGGTCGTTCGCCGTGTTCTCCGAGGACCGGGGACGCACTCCGGACCGCGAGGCGGTTCTGTCGTTCTTCGCCTCCCGGATGCACCTGGTCAGCGCTCTGGCACGTCGGATCGCCGACGCGCCGGGCTCACTGGACTATCCCTACTGGGTGAAGGCCGACCTCGCCGTCGACGACGTGGTCACCGTCCACGACGCGCGCAGTTCCACCTTCGAGGACTGGCTCGGGTCGGTGGCGCGACTGTCCGCCGACGGCGTCGACGCCGCCCGGTGCCCGTGGCAGGTGCACGTCTTCCGGGGCGTCCCCGATCCGGACGAGCCCGGCGCGACCGTCACCGTCGCCGCGATCCAGGCGAGCCATGCCATGCTCGTCGGTTCCTCCGCCCGGGGGCTCCTCGAAGCCCTGTTCGGTGAGGAGGGCCGGCCGCTGGAGGTCGACGGTCTCGCGCCGCCCGCCGGCACGACCCATCCCGTCGCGGCCACGACGCACGGCATCGCCCGTCTCGCGATCTGGCCGGTCGTCGCGCTCGGCGGGCTCGTGCGGGCACATCCGGAGGCGCGTCGTCGCCGTCAGGATCCGCTGCCCGGAACGGTAAGCGCGGATCCCGCCCCGGACAGGACTCCCGTCGTGCAGACGAACCGCCGGGTCATCCGCATCCTGCGGCCCGACCTGTCGGCGCTGGCCGGACGATCGTGGACGGTGACCGCCCTCGGGCTGACGGCGGTGTCGCTCGCGATGGAGCGCTATTACCGCGAGCGCGGGGAGGATGTGCCCTCGGAGTACGCGGCGGTGCCCGTGGCGCTCGGCGAGTCGGCGGCCGGGCTCGGGGTGAATCGCGTCGCGGGCGGTCTGGTGCCCCTGCACGTCGAGATCCCCGAGCCTGCGCAGCGCGCGGCGACGATTGCCGACTCCCTCGCGCGTGAACGGGCCCGCGTCGACTCGGCGGAGAGCATCGACGCGATGCACCGCACGGGCGCCGCGCCCTATCCGGTCTTCCGGCGTGTCTCCCGCGCGCTTGCGCGCGCGCTCGCGTCCGGAGCGGTCCCCGGCGTCGCGACGGCGCTCAGCAGCGTCAACTGCGGTGCGGACGTACGGTGGTCGGTGCCGTGGGGGCACCTGGAGTTCATTGCCGGTGTGCAGGCCCTCGTGCCGCGTGTCGACTTCATGCACACCTTCGCGCGGGCGGGGGATGCGTTCGCGGTCACCGTCCTGGCCCCGGCACGGGACGACAACCGTCCCAACCGCGACATCGACCGGTACGTCGAGCTGCTCGATCAGGGTTTCGCCGAGGTGTCGGCCGCGGTGGGCCGCGCGGGTGCCGGCCGGCGTTGAACCCCGATCGTGGTTCGGCGGCGGAAGCCGGCTCTGATAGGCTGGACCGTCGGTGCGCGCTGCGGTTCGCGGTGGCCGTACCGGGCGGACTCCGGTCCGTCTACCGTCACGCGGACGTCAGTTGTACAGGAGTGACCCAGTGGCTCTGACCACCGAACAGAAGAAGCAGATCCTCGGCGAGTACGGCCTCCACGAGACCGACACCGGTTCCCCCGAGGCGCAGGTGGCACTGCTCACCAAGCGCATCGTGGACCTCACCGAGCACCTCAAGCAGCACAAGCACGACCACCACTCCCGCCGCGGCCTGCTGCTGCTGGTCGGTCGTCGTCGCCGCCTGCTGAAGTACGTCGAGAAGGTCGACGTCGAGCGTTACCGCTCGCTCATCCAGCGTCTGGGTCTGCGTCGCTGACGCGGACACGACACGACCTGATCTGCATTCGCTGATCTTTTCCGGCAGCCGACGGGGTACCCACTACACTGGGCCCCGTTGGCTGTCGGTGTTTGTGCCGGTTCGGCCGGCGACTTCCATCGCCTCCAGCGGCGATGATCCGTATGCACCGACGGTGTCGGTCCTCGGTAGTGACCTTCCGGTCCCGTCGGGTGTCGTATCCCGAATCCGCCGGAGGGTTTCGATCGACGACCGCCTCCGTGAGTCGGTGCGCAGCCGTGGCCACGGGGGTCGCGGCGCCCGCGCGGGTACGGCGAAGACGAAGAGGGAAGAGAAGACATACAGATGACAAGCACTACCGCAGTCGAGATCGACGAAGGGGTCTACGAGACCACCGCGACGCTCGACAACGGTGCCTACGGCACCCGCACCATCCGTTTCGAGACCGGCCGCCTCGCACGCCAGGCCGCCGGTTCGGTCGTCGCCTATCTCGACGACGAGACCATGCTGCTCTCGGCCACCAGCGCCTCGAAGCAGCCCAAGGACCAGTTCGACTTCTTCCCGCTGACGGTGGACGTCGAGGAGCGCATGTACGCCGCGGGTCGCATCCCCGGCTCGTTCTTCCGTCGTGAGGGACGCCCCTCCACCGACGCGATCCTGACCTGCCGTCTGATCGACCGGCCGCTGCGCCCGTCCTTCGTCGACGGTCTGCGCAACGAGATCCAGGTCGTCGTCACGGTTCTGAGCCTGAACCCGAACGACCTCTACGACGTCGTCGCGATCAACGCCGCGTCGGCCTCCACCCAGCTCGCCGGCCTGCCGTTCTCCGGCCCGGTCGGTGGCGTGCGTGTCGCGCTCATCGTCTCCGACGACAACAAGTCGGGCCAGTGGGTCGCGTTCCCGACCGTCGAGCAGCTCGAGAACGCCGTCTTCGACATGGTCGTCGCCGGTCGCATTGTCGGTGGGGCAGACAACCCCGACACCGCGGACGTCGCGATCATGATGGTCGAGGCCGAGGCGACCGAGAACGTCATCGCGCTCGTCGACGGTGGCGCCCAGGCGCCCACCGAGTCCGTCGTGGCCGAGGGCCTCGAGGCGGCGAAGCCGTTCATCGCCCGCCTGTGCATCGCGCAGCAGCAGCTCGCCGCCGCCTCCGCGAAGCCCACCGGTGAGTTCCCGCTGTTCCCGCCCTACCAGGACGACGTCTACACCGCGGTCGAGTCCGCCGCGTCGGAGAAGCTCGCCGAGGCGCTCACCATCGCCGGCAAGCAGGAGCGCGACGACCGCACCGACGAGATCAAGGTCGAGGTGCTCGAGCAGGTCGCTCCGAACTTCGAGGGTCGCGAGAAGGAGATCGGCGCTGCCTTCCGCTCGCTGACCAAGAAGCTCGTGCGCCAGCGCATCCTGCGCGACCAGTTCCGCATCGACGGCCGCGGTGTCACCGACATCCGTGCCCTCTCCGCCGAGGTCGCGGTCGTTCCCCGCGCCCACGGTTCGGCGCTGTTCGAGCGCGGCGAGACCCAGATCATGGGTGTCACCACGCTCGACATGGTGAAGATGGCGCAGCAGGTCGACTCGCTCGGTCCCGAGACCAGCAAGCGCTACATGCACCACTACAACTTCCCGCCGTACTCCACCGGTGAGACCGGTCGTGTCGGCTCGCCGAAGCGTCGCGAGATCGGCCACGGTGCCCTCGCAGAGCGCGCGCTCATCCCGGTTCTGCCGAGCCAGGAGGAGTTCCCCTACGCCATCCGTCAGGTCTCCGAGGCCCTCGGCTCGAACGGCTCGACGTCCATGGGTTCGGTCTGCGCCTCGACGCTGTCGATGCTCAACGCCGGTGTGCCGCTCAAGGCCCCGGTCGCCGGTATCGCCATGGGCCTGGTCTCCGACGAGGTCGAGCTCGAGGACGGCACCCGCGAGACCCGCTACGTCGCCCTCACCGACATCCTCGGTGCGGAGGACGCGTTCGGCGACATGGACTTCAAGGTCGCCGGCACGAAGGACTTCGTGACCGCCCTGCAGCTCGACACCAAGCTCGACGGTATCCCGTCGCAGGTCCTCGCCGGTGCGCTCTCGCAGGCCCACGATGCCCGCGCCACGATCCTCGAGGTCATGGCCGAGGCCATCGACACGCCCGACGAGATGAGCGAATTCGCTCCGCGGATCACCACCATCAAGGTCCCGGTGGACAAGATCGGTGAGGTCATCGGCCCCAAGGGCAAGATGATCAACTCGATCACCGAGGAGACCGGCGCCAACATCTCCATCGAAGATGACGGCACCGTCTACGTCGGTGCAGCGGACGGCCCGTCCGCGCAGGCCGCGATCGACAAGATCAACGCCATCGCCAACCCGCAGCTGCCGAAGGTCGGCGAGCGCTTCCTCGGCACCGTGGTCAAGACCACGGCGTTCGGAGCGTTCGTCTCCCTGCTCCCCGGCCGCGACGGCCTGGTGCACATCAGCAAGCTCGGCAACGGCAAGCGCATCGCCAAGGTCGAGGACGTCGTGAACGTCGGTTCGAAGATCCGCGTCGAGATCGCCGACATCGACAACCGCGGCAAGATCAGCCTCGTCCCCGTCGAGGACGAGTCGGCCGAGGCCGCTGCGACCGGCGAGAACGCCGAGTCCTGATCACCCCACCCGCCTGCCGGTTCCCGGTGGGCGCGTGAACCCCGCACCCGTGGCGCCCGACATCCGGTCGGGCACCACGGGTGCGTCGTTTCCGGCAGACCATGGTTACCGGGGTGCAACGGCCGGACGTCATCCGGGTGAGATTCCGCCGAACCGGGTCCGGACCGCGCCCGGGAATGGTTCCCTGAGTATGTGAGAACGGACACGCAGGCGGATCTCGGGAGGTTGCGCGGAGCGAATCTGGTTCTGGCAACCTGGGTGTCCGCCATCAACTTCTGGGCCTGGAACATGATCGGGCCGCTGTCGACGACCTACGCCACCGACATGTCGCTCAGCAGCACGGAAGCGTCGACGCTGGTGGCCACGCCGATCCTCGTGGGCTCCCTCGGTCGCATCGCGGTCGGGGCGATGACGGACCGGTACGGCGGACGGGCGATGTTCATCGCCGTCTCGCTGTCGTCGATCGTTCCCGTCGTCGCGGTCGGATTCGCCGCCGAGGCCGGCTCCTATCCGTTGCTCCTGGTCTGCGGGTTCTTCCTCGGCATCGCCGGCACGATCTTCGCGGTCGGGATCCCGTTCGCCAACAACTGGTACGAACCCGCCCGCCGCGGCTTCGCGACCGGCGTGTTCGGGGCGGGCATGGTGGGCACGGCCCTGTCGGCCTTCTTCACCCCGCGTTTCGTGAACTGGTTCGGGCTGGTGCCCACCCACATCGTCGTGGCGGCCGCCCTCGCCGTGACCGCCGTGGTGTGCATCCTGATGATGCGCAATGCTCCCGATTTCCGTCCCAACACCGACCCGGTGCTGCCCAAACTGACAGCCGCGGCGAAACTCGGTGTGACCTGGGAGATGTCGTTCCTGTACGCGGTCGTGTTCGGCGGATTCGTGGCGTTCAGCAACTATCTGCCCACCTACATCAAGACGATCTACGGCTTCTCCGCCGTCGACGCCGGTACCCGCACGGCGGGTTTCGCGCTCGCCGCGGTCCTCGCCCGGCCCGTGGGCGGAGCGCTGTCGGACCGGGTGCCGCCGAAATACGTGGTCCTGGCCTCGTTCACCGGCACCGCCGTGATGGCGGTGATCGCGACCTTCCAGCCCCCGCCCGACCTGTGGTCGGCGCTGACGTTCATCACAATGGCGATCTTCCTCGGCATCGGCACCGGCGGTGTCTTCGCGTGGGTGGCGCGCCGCGCCCCGGCGCACACAGTGGGCAGTGTCACCGGCATCGTCGCCGCTGCCGGTGGGCTCGGCGGCTACTTCCCGCCACTGGTGATGGGCGCGACCTACGACGCCGAAGGCAACGACTACACCGTCGGTCTGCTCCTGCTCGCGGCGACGGCACTGGTGTGCCTGTTCTACACCGCATTCCGCCTGCACGCCCACGAACCGCCCCCTGTCGCACGATCCGGAACCCGCGACGTACGTGAGGAGAAGCCGTGACGGACACCGCCGGAGTCGGGAACCGGATCGAGGAACTGCTCGTGCGCAGCGGACGGTTCTTCACCTCCGGCGAGCAGTCCGACGACACACGCACGGTCACGCGGCGCGGTGGCCGCGAGGGCGACATCTTCTACCGGGACCGCTGGAGCCACGACAAGGTCGTCCGCTCGACCCACGGGGTGAACTGCACCGGCTCGTGCTCGTGGAAGATCTACGTCAAGGACGGCATCATCACCTGGGAGACCCAGGAAACCGACTATCCGACAGTCGGTCCCGACCGTCCCGAGTACGAACCGCGCGGATGCCCGCGCGGCGCGGCCTTCTCCTGGTACACCTACTCGCCGACGCGCGTGCGCTATCCGTACGCGCGCGGGCTGCTCGTCGAGATGTACCGGGAGGCGCGGCAGCGACTCGGCGATCCGGTGCTCGCCTGGGCCGACGTCCAGAACGATCCCGAACGGCGCCGCCGCTACCAGAGTGCCCGCGGCAAGGGCGGACTGGTGCGCGTCACGTGGGCCGAGGCCACCGAGATGATCGCCGCCGCGCACGTCCACACCATCAAGGAGTACGGACCCGACCGGGTGGCCGGCTTCTCGCCGATCCCCGCCATGTCGATGGTCTCCTTCGCCGCCGGATCCCGGTTCGTCGAACTGCTCGGCGGCGTGATGACGTCGTTCTACGACTGGTACGCCGACCTACCGGTGGCGTCGCCGCAGGTCTTCGGCGATCAGACCGACGTACCCGAGTCCGGGGACTGGTGGGACGCCTCCTACCTGATGATGTGGGGTTCGAACGTGCCCGTCACCCGCACCCCGGACGCGCACTGGATGACGGAGGTCCGCTACCGCGGCACCAAGGTCGTCTCGGTGAGTCCGGACTACGCCGACAACACCAAGTTCGCCGACGAGTGGATGGCGTGCGCGGCCGGTACCGACGGTGCCCTGGCGATGGCGATGGGCCACGTGCTCCTCACCGAGTTCTATGTGCGGCAGCGCGTGCCGTTCTTCGTCGACTACGTGCGCCGGTACACCGACCTGCCCTTCCTCGTGCGGGTCGAGGAACGCGACGGAAGGCTCGTGCCGGGCAAGAACCTCACCGCCGCCGATCTCGGGCACAGCGTCGAGAACGCGGCCTTCAAACCGGTCTTCGTCGACGGTACGACCGACACCGTCGTCGTACCCCCGGGCTCCCTCGGCTTCCGCTACGGCGACGACGGCATCGGAAAGTGGAATCTCGAACTCGGCGACCTCGTCCCGACATTGACGGTCGCGCCCGGCGGCGGGGGAGCGGGCGAGACCGCGGCGGTGTACCTGCCGAGCTTCGACACCGTCGACGGGCACGGTGAAAGCATCGAACGGGGCGTGCCGGTCCGTCGGATCGGGGACCACCTCGTGTGCACCGTCTTCGACCTGATGCTCGCGCAGTACGGGGTGAACCGTCCGGAGCTCGACCTGCCCGGGCAGTGGCCGAGCGGGTACGACGACCCGGGCTCGCCGTACACCCCGGCCTGGCAGGAGGCCCTCACCGGGGTGCCCGCGGCCCAGGCGATCCGGATCGCGACGGAGTTCGCCCGCAACGCCGAGGAGTCGGGCGGGCGTTCGATGATCATCATGGGGGCCGGCATCTGCCAGTGGTTCCACGGCGACGCGACCTATCGCGCCGTACTTGCGCTGCTCATGCTCACCGGCTGCATGGGACGCAACGGAGGCGGGTGGGCGCACTACGTCGGCCAGGAGAAGTGCCGTCCCGTCACGGGATGGGCGGCCATGGCGATGGGGACGGACTGGTCTCGCCCACCTCGCCAGATGGCCGGCACCTCCTACTGGTACGTGCACACCGACCAGTGGCGCTACGACGGTTACCGTGCCGACGCGCTGGCCAGTCCGCTGGGACGAGGTCGTTTCCGCGACAAGCACACGATGGACGTCATGGCGTCCGCGGTCGCCATGGGCTGGACACCCTTCTATCCCCAGTTCGACCGCAACACCCACGAGATTGCCGAACAGGCACGGGCGGCGGGACGGGAGATCCCGCAGCACGTCGCGCAGCAACTCGCCTCGGGTGAACTGAAACTGTCGGTGACCGACCCCGACGACCCGCGGAACTGGCCGCGCGTGCTCAGCGTGTGGCGGTCGAACCTGCTCGGCTCGTCCAGCAAGGGCAACGAGTATTTCCTGCGGCACCTGCTCGGCACCGATTCCAACGTGCAGGCCGAGCCGACCGCCCCCGGCCTGCGGCCCGGTGAGGTGGCGTGGCCCGACGACCTGCCCGAAGGAAAACTCGACCTGCTCATGTCGATCGACTTCCGCATGACCTCGACAACGTTGTTCTCCGACATCGTCCTGCCCGCCGCGACCTGGTACGAGAAGGGCGACCTGTCGAGCACCGACATGCACCCCTACATCCACGCCTTCACCGCAGCGGTCGATCCGCCCTGGGAAACCCGTTCGGACTACGACGCTTTCGGCGCCATCGCGCAGACCTTCAGCACCCTCGCCCGGACCCACCTGGGAACCCGCACCGACATCGTGATGGGGACACTGCAGCACGACACGCCCGCAGCGATGGCGTATCCGTCCGGCACCGAGCGGGACTGGCGCTCGACCGGCGAGGTGCCGGTTCCGGGGAGGACGATGGGTCCGCTCACCGTCGTCGAACGGGACTACGGTGCGATCGCGGAGAAGTGGGCGACGCTCGGTCCGCTCGTCGAGTCTCTCGGGTTGAACACCAAGGGCGTCGTGACCCGGCCGGACCGTGAGGTCGCCGAACTGGCACAGAGATTCGGCGTGATGGATTCCGGTGCCGGACAGGGACGTCCGGCGATCACCACCGCCGAACGCATGGCCGACACGATCCTCGCGCTGTCGGGCACGTCCAACGGCAGGCTCGCCGTCGAGGGTTTCCGTGAACTGGAGAAACGCACCGGACGGCGACTCGTGCACCTCGCGGAGGGCAGCGAGGAACGGCGGATCACCTACGCCGACACCCAGGCCCGTCCCGTACCGGTCATCACGAGCCCGGAATGGTCGGGGAGCGAAACGGGAGGTCGCCGGTACGCGCCCTTCACGGTCAACATCGAGGAACTCAAACCCTTCCACACCCTGACGGGACGGATGCACTTCTACCTCGACCACGACTGGCTGGAGGAACTCGGTGAGCAGCTCCCCGTCTACCGGCCCCCACTGGACATGTCGCGACTGTTCGACGAACCGGCCGTCGGCACGGGTGACGGAATCGGGCTGGCCGTTCGGTATCTGACGCCGCACTCGAAGTGGTCGATCCACTCGGAATATCAGGACAACCTGTTCATGCTGTCGCTGTCCCGGGGCGGGCCGACGATGTGGATGTCGCCGGCCGACGCCGCAAAGATCTCGGTGAGCGACAACGACTGGGTCGAGGCCGTCAACCGCAACGGTGTCGTGGTGTGCCGGGCGATCGTCTCGCACCGGATGCCCGAAGGGGTGGTGTTCGTCTACCACGCCCAGGACCGCGTCATCGACGTCCCGCGCAGCGAGACCACCGGACGCCGCGGCGGCATCCACAATTCGCTGACCCGCATCCTCATCAAGCCGAGCCACCTGGCCGGTGGATACGCGCAGACGGCCTACGCGTTCAACTATCTCGGCCCGACGGGCAACCAGCGCGACGAGGTGACGATCGTGCGTCGCCGATCCCAGGAGGTCGTCTACTGATGCGTGAGCAGGAAGCGAGGCGATCGTGAAGGTCATGGCACAACTCGCGATGGTGATGAACCTCGACAAGTGCATTGGATGCCACACCTGCTCGGTGACCTGCAAACAGGCGTGGACCAACCGGTCGGGCACCGAGTACGTGTGGTTCAACAACGTCGAAACCCGCCCGGGCCAGGGCTATCCGCGCACCTACGAGGACCAGGAACGCTGGCGCGGTGGCTGGGTCCGGGATACCAAGGGACGGCTGCGTCTCCGCGACGGTGGACGCCTCGCGAAACTCGCCCGCATCTTCTCGAACCCGAAGATGCCGTCGATCCACGACTACTACGAACCGTGGACCTACGACTACGACAACCTGACGAACGCCCCGCTCGGCGACCACGTCCCGGTGGCCTCGCCGCGCAGCCTCATCTCCGGTGAACCGATGAAGGTGGAATGGTCGGCGAACTGGGACGACAACCTCGGTGGCTCACCGGCGATCGTGCCCGACGACCCGATCCTGAAGAAGGTCGGCGACCGGATCAAGCTCGA
Source organism: Rhodococcus sp. S3 (assembly GCF_058211795.1). Taxonomy (NCBI): domain Bacteria; kingdom Bacillati; phylum Actinomycetota; class Actinomycetes; order Mycobacteriales; family Nocardiaceae; genus Rhodococcus; species Rhodococcus sp. S3. The sequence continues at coordinate 2,076,850 of NZ_CM177074.1, forward strand.
GTTCGAGCAGACCTTCATGTTCTACCTGCCGCGGATCTGCGAGCACTGCCTCAACCCGTCGTGTGTGGCGTCGTGTCCGTCCGGCGCGATGTACAAGCGGTCGGAGGACGGGATCGTCCTCGTCGACCAGGACCGGTGCCGCGGCTGGCGGATGTGCGTGTCCGGATGCCCGTACAAGAAGGTGTACTTCAACCACAAGACCGGGAAGGCCGAGAAGTGCACCTTCTGCTACCCGCGGGTCGAGGTGGGGCTGCCGACCGTGTGTTCGGAGACGTGCGTGGGCAGGCTCCGGTACATCGGTCTGGTCCTCTACGACGTCGATCGGGTCCTGGAGGCGGCATCGGTGGAGAACGACACCGACCTGTACGAGGCGCAACGCGGCCTGCTGCTCGACCCCCGTGACCCCGAGGTGATCGCCGGCGCCCGCGCCGAGGGCATCTCCGACGAGTGGATCGAGGCCGCGCAACGGTCCCCGGTCTACGACCTGATCAGCACGTACCGGGTCGCGTTGCCGCTGCATCCGGAATACCGGACGATGCCGATGGTCTGGTACGTGCCACCGCTGTCACCGGTCGTCGACGCCGTCAGCCGGGAGGGACACGACGGCGAGGACATCGGCAACCTGTTCGGCGCCCTCGACGCCCTGCGCATCCCCATCGCGTACCTCGCGGAACTGTTCACCGCCGGGGACACCGCGACGGTCGAGGCGGTGTTGCGACGACTCGCCGCGATGCGCTCCTACATGCGCGACATCAATCTCGGCCGCGAGACCCGCCCCGAGATCCCCGAGGCCGTCGGCATGACCGAGGAACGGATCTACGAGATGTACCGGCTCCTCGCGCTCGCCAAGTACGACGAGCGGTACGTCATCCCGACCGCCTACGCGGCCGAAGGGCATCGGCTCGAGGAGTCGGCGACGGACTGTGCGCTGTCCTACGAAGGTGGCCCCGGCATGTACGAGTCGGGTCCGTTCGGGGAGGCCAGCGGCGTCCCGGTCCCGGTGGCGGTCGAGACCTTCCACGCCCTCGCACAGCGGCAGACCAGTGAGGGGATGGCGGCGAACGCGTCGAACCCGTCGCGGGTGAACCTCCTGAACTGGGACGGCAAGGGCGTACCGACGGGCATGTTCCCGGGCGGTCACGACACGAGGGGGGAGAAGCAATGAGACTGCTGCGTCCACGGCGCGCCGGCGTCGCTCGCGCCCTGCACCGTCGCCTCGTCCGTCAGGCCGCGTCGCTGCTGCTCGCCTATCCCGACGCCGGACACGCCGGACGGCTGGACGTCGCCGGGCAGCTCGTCGACCACATCACCGGTCCCGAGCAGGACATGCTGGGGACGGCGGTCCGCGCACTGGACGAACCGGATCTGCTCGTCCTGGCCCAGCGGTACGTCGAGACCTTCGACCTGCGGCGACGCTCGACGATGTACCTGACCTACTGGACCGCGGGCGACACCCGGAATCGCGGCGCCGAGATGCACGCCTTCGCGAGTGCCTACCGCGCCGCGGGAGTCGAGCCGCCCGCCCACGAATCACCCGACCATCTGCCGGTCGTCCTCGAATTCGCGGCCACCGTGGATCCCGCCGCGGGCGAGGAACTCCTCACCCGGTATCGGGTGGCCCTCGACGTGCTGCACACCTCCCTGCACGAGGCCGGCTCGGCGTACGCGCAGGTCGTCGCGGCCGTGTGCGCGACGCTCCCGCCGGTCACCGCCCGGGACGAGGAACGGGCCCGGCGCCTCGCGCAGGCGGGACCGCCCCGCGAGTCGATCGGTCTGCAGCCCTTCACCCTGACGGTGCCGCCCCGGCGAGGAGTCCCGGAATCATGAGTGCAGGAGAGATCTTCTGGGACGTGGTGCCGTACGTGACGCTCGCGATCGTCGCGGTGGGGACCTGGTGGCGGTATCGATACGACAAGTTCGGATGGACCACCCGTTCGTCCCAGCTGTACGAGGCGCGGTTACTGCGCATCGCGAGCCCGATGTTCCATTTCGGGATCCTGGTCGTGATCGTCGGCCACGTCATCGGCCTGGTGATCCCGCAGTCGTGGACCGACGCCGTCGGGTTGAGTCAGCACGCCTATCACGTGCAGGCCATCACGCTCGGCACGATCGCCGGTGTCTCGACGCTCGTCGGCATCTCCCTGCTCGTGTACCGCCGTCGCACCCGCGGTCCCGTCTTCAGCGCCACCACTCTCAACGACAAGGTCATGTATGTCGTGCTCGTCGCCGCGATCGTGGCGGGTCTCGCCACCACGCTGATGGGGTCGGGTGTCGTGGGCGAGGAACACAACTACCGGGAGACCGTCTCGCCGTGGTTCCGGTCGATCTGGGTCCTGCAACCCCGCGGCGACCTGATGGTGGAGGCGCCGTTCAGCTTCCAGCTGCACGCCCTGATCGGCCTCGCGCTCTTCGCCATCTGGCCGTTCACGCGCCTCGTCCACGCCTTCAGTGCCCCCGTCGGATACCTGTTCCGGCCGTACATCGTCTATCGCAGTCGCGACGAGGCCCCTCCCGGACGACTCGTGGGTTCGGAACCGCGGCGACGGGGATGGTGAGCACGCGCAGCCTGCCGTAGGTGGAGGGCCCGGAGGTCGGGTGTACTGTGAAATGTTCCGCGCCCTCCCGACCTGTCAGGACCACCGAAGATCCCCATGGCTGCCAGTTCCCACGTGAAGAACGATGCTTCGACTCCCGTGCCCGTTGCGGAGACCGGCGTCCGCCGCTCGGTTCTACCCGGGGGAGTGCGAGTCGTCACCGAGCACGTCCCCGGAGTGCGCTCGGCCGCCGTCGGTGTCTGGGTCGGTGTCGGCTCGCGCGACGAGCAGCGATCGGTCGCAGGTGCCGCCCACTTCCTCGAACACCTGCTGTTCAAGGCGACCCCGACCCGCACCGCCCTCGACATCGCAGAGACGATGGACGGGATCGGCGGTGAGCTCAACGCCTTCACCAGTAAAGAACACACCTGCTTCTATGCGCACGTGCTCGACGACGACCTGCCCATCGCCGTCGACGTCGTCGCCGATGTCGTGTTGCGCGGCCGGTGCCTGAGCACGGACGTCGACGTCGAACGGCAGGTGGTGCTCGAGGAGATCGCGATGCGCGACGACGATCCCGAGGACCTGCTCGGCGACTCGCTGCTCACGGCCCTGTACGGCGATCACCCCATCGGCCGGCCGATCATCGGATCCGTCGAGTCGATCGAGTCCATGACCCGGACCCAGTTGCACTCGTTCCATGTGCGCCGCTACACCCCGCCGCGGATGGTCGTCGCGGTCGCCGGCAACGTCGACCACGCGCACACAGTCGAACTGGTCCGCCGCGCCTTCGCCGGTCACCTGGACGACGCGGCCACCCCCGCGCCCTGCCGCGACGGACGGCTCGAACTGCGCACTGCACCGACGATGAGCATCGTCGAGCGCGACAACGAGCAGGCGCACCTGACGCTCGGCGTGCGGTCCTTCGGTCGGCACGACGGGCGTCGCTGGGCGCTGTCGGTGCTCAACGCAGCAGTCGGCGGTGGGCTGAGTTCGCGCCTGTTCCAGGAGGTGCGCGAGAAGCGGGGCCTGGCCTACTCGGTGTACTCCGGCACCGACACCTTCGCCGACACCGGCGCCTTCTCCGTGTACGCGGGCTGCCAGCCCGACAATCTCGGTGAGGTCGGCGCGGTGGTCCGTGAGGTGCTCACCGACGTGGCCGAACACGGCATCACCGACGCGGAATGCGCTCGCGCAAAGGGGTCGCTGCGCGGCGGTCTCGTGCTCGGACTCGAGGACACCGGGGCGCGCATGCACCGGATCGGCCGCAGCGAACTGAGCTACGGGCAGCACTGGGGCATCACCGAGACCCTCGAACGCATCTCGTCGGTGTCCACCGAGGAGGTGCGCAGCGTGGCCGCCGACCTGCTGCACCGGCCGTTCGCGGTCGCCGTCGCCGGCCCCTACCGGCGCACTCGTGACGTTCCGGCGTCGGTGCGCGAACTCGTGTCCTGAATCGTCCTCAGCTGGGCCAGTCGGCTCCGCAGGCGTCCGATGTCGTGCGCGACGGGTCCCGCCGGAGCAGCGAGTTCCGATACCGCGACTTCCGAGACGAACACGACCCGCACGTCGCGGTCGTGGAGCACGTCCACCAGATTGGCGAACCGCTGCGCGGGTTCGCGACCCGCGGTCGTCAGATCCGGGATCTTGTCGACGACCCAGAACAGGTGGTCCGCCGCGAGCGCCAGATAGTCGGCCGGCGCCGTGGTGTGGTCGCAGAGATCGCCGAAGTCGAACCAGAGACAGTCCTCCTCGGCCCGTAGAGCGCGGAGCGGGCGTTCCGCCGGGCGCAGGACCCGATGTTCGGCCGGCGCCGGCCGTTCGAGACCGAGCCGTCGTAGCTGCCGGTCGGACGGGGAGACGGCCCAGATCCCCGACGCGAATCCCTTCGCATGGTCGGAGCCGAGCCGATGATCGCGCGGACCGTCCAGAGCGACGACCGTCGCGCACCGCTCGACGAGCTCGATCGTCGGGACGAAGCCGTCGTGGAAGAGCGGGTTGGGGAGCAGGTCGCGGGGAGGATAGTTCGAGGTCAGGACGAGACGCGTGCGGCGACCGAGCAGTGCGGGGAACAACCGGGCGACGAACGTGCCGTCCGCCGGATCGTGGACGTGGAATTCGTCGAAGCACACGAGCTCGGCGCGACCGATCAGGTGATCGAGTGCGGCGTCGAGATCGAAGCGGTGCCGTCGGAGCTCGACGTGCAGGTCGCGGAAGAACTCGTGGAAGTGGACGCGCAGCTTGTTCCGTCCGGGATAGGCCGAGAAGTACACGTCGGCGAGCCAGCTCTTGCCGCGCCCGGGCGGGCCCCACAGGTAGACGTTCGGGCGCTCGGGATGACACAGCTGCTCGACGGCGTCGTGTTGCGCGGGATCGAGCACGAACCCCCGGCTGTGCGCGGCCTCGTCGAACACGGTGCGGGGGACGGGGTTCGGCATGGCGGTGTTCGGCGACATGCGGTTCCTGCGTCGGCGCACCCTCACGGCCGAGACTCTATCATCGTAGAGTGACGACTTCACCCGAACGTCCCTCCCGGCGCACGGCCATCAGCGATGCCGCCCTCGAACTCGCCGCCCGTGGCGGCAACCACGCGGTGACGCACACGGCCATCGACGTGCACCTCGGCCTGCCGAAGGGCTCGACCTCCTACTACTTCCGCACCCGCCACGTGCTCGTCTCGGCTGCGATCACCCGCCTCGCCGAACGGTCGCGCGCGGATTTCGCCGCGCTGTTCGACGACACGACCGGCGACCCGAGCCCTCCTGCCGACCTGATCGCGCGCTATCTCGAACGCCTGCTCACTGTGCGTCGCACCGATGTGCTGGCCCGGTACGCGCTCGCGACCGACGCGCGCCTCGAACGAGAGTCTGCCGAGGCGCTCGCGGCCTGCATGTTCTCGATCTCCGCGGCCACCGATCTCGTGCGGGAACTCGGTGCGCCGGAACCCGACACGGCGGGGCGCGATCTGGTGACCCTGCTCGAAGGAGTTCTGTTCGACCGCACCCACGGCGCTCGCGCCCACATGTCCTCGGATTCGGACACGGTATGGGTCGACGAGATCAGCTCGACCGTCGGTCGGTGGCTCGACGCGCTCTGCGCACAGCAGTAGGTGGCGTTCGACCCGCTCGGGACGTCCACGGGTGGTTGCGTAGGATTTCCGGGGGAGACGGCAACGAAAGGGCGTGACGACGCAAGTGGATGCAACAAAAGTTCGGGTGGGTGTACTCGGTGCTGCCGGCAAGGTCGGCCAGGCGATCTGCGCCGCCGTCGACGCCGCGTCCGATCTCGAGCTCGTCGCCACCGTCGACAAGGGCGACAGCCTCGACGCCTTCGTGAACTCGCAGACCCAGGTGGTCGTCGACTTCACCCACCCCGACGTCGTCATGGACAACTTGCACTTCCTCGTCGAGAACGGCATCCACGCCGTGGTCGGAACCACCGGCTTCGACGACGAGCGCCTCGACCGGGTGCGGAGCTGGCTCGCGGATCGTCCCGAGGTGGGCGTGCTCATCGCGCCGAACTTCGCGATCGGTGCCGTGCTGTCGATGCGCTTCGCCCAGGCCGCCGCCCGGTTCTTCGACTCCGTCGAGGTGATCGAGCTGCACCACCCGAACAAGGCCGACGCCCCGTCCGGCACCGCCTACCGCACCGCCCGTCTGATCGCGCAGGCCCGCGCCGAGGCCGGTGTGGCTCCGAGCCCGGACGCCACCACCACCGAACTCGACGGTGCTCGCGGCGGCGACGTCGACGGTGTCCGCGTGCACTCCGTGCGTCTCGCCGGACTCGTCGCCCACCAGGAGGTGCTGCTCGGCACCCAGGGCGAGACCCTCACCATCCGGCACGACTCGATCGACCGTTCCTCCTTCGCCCCCGGGGTGCTGCTCGGTGTGCGGGAGATCGGTAAGCGACCGGGTCTGACCGTCGGAATCGATCCCCTCCTCGACCTGTGAGAACCGGCTCGCTCAAAGTCCTCGTGCCCATCGCGTTCATCGTGGTGGCGCTGGGGTTCTACTTCGTTCTGCTCGGCTCCACCGGCCTGGAGCTGGTCCGGTCCGGTGAGGTCGCGGCGATCGGTCTCGGGATCGGCATCCTCATCCTCCCGGTCGTGGGGGCCTGGATCGTCTACGCGACCCTCCGCGCAGGGCTGCAGCATCAGCACCTCGCGCGGCGGATCCACGACGAAGGCCTCGAACTCGACGTCGACGACCTGCCCCGCATGCCGTCGGGGCGGATCGACCGGGACGCCGCCGACGAACTGTTCGCGACCGTGAAGCAGGAATGGGAAGCCGACCCCGACAACTGGCGCAACTCCTACCGGCTGGCACGCGCGTACGACTACGCGGGCGACCGCAGCCGCGCGCGGGAGACGATGCGCCGGGCGGTCGCGCTCGAGAAGCTCGAACGCGACGGCCACGCCGGTTCCTGAGCCGGCGAACGGCTTCGACAAACCTGCCGCAAGCGGTTTCGATAGGCGCTGCCGCGAGCGGCTTCACAAGCGCTGCCGCGAGCGGCTTCACAAGCGCTGCCGCGAGCGGCTTTGACAACCTCGATGCGGTGCAGCAGCCTGCTGATGTGACGGACGAGGCTGTGGAAGACCGGGCAGGGACGGGCGAGTCGGGACGCGGGGACGGATCCCGCACGGTGCTGGTGGTGCACCACACCCCGTCGCCGCCGACCCGCGAGATCCTCGAAGCCGTCCTGGCGGGAGCTCGGGACCCGGAGATCACGGGTGTCACCGTCCGGGTGGTCCCCGCGCTGGGCGCCACGGTGCCCGATGTGCTGGCCGCCGACGGCTTCCTGTTCGGCACGACAGCCAGTTTCGGTTACATGTCGGGTGCGCTCAAGCACTTCTTCGACACGGTCTACTACCCGTGTCTCGATGCCGTGGCCGGCCGTCCCTACGGTCTGTGGGTGCACGGGAACAACGACACCGCCGGCGCTGTGGCGTCGGTTCGGCGCTTGACCACCGGGTTGGGTCTCGTGCAGGCTGCTGCCGATCTCGAGATCACCGGACCGGTCGACGCGAAGGTACGCGAGCAGTGCTACGAGCTCGGCGCCATCGTCGCGGCGACCGCGGCCGGTGACATCTGACGTCAGCGGAAGTTCTTCTCCGTGAACGACTTGAGGCCCTTTCCGGCGGTTTCGAGGGCCATCTTCTCGGCGCGCCGCACGAGGAATCCGGGGATGGGGACCTTCGGATCGATGGTCAGTGAGAACTCGGCCGTCGTGCCGGATCCCTTGGCGGTGAGGGTGTAGGCGCCGTCCTGCTGGCGCTGCTGGCTGCTCTCCACCAGGGTCCACGACATCGACCCGTCGCCGTTCCAGGAGTACTCGACGACCTGCTCGTCGGTGATGCCGACGATCGAGACGGTCATCCGCACGCGGTGCGGTCGTCCGTCGGGGTGGGTGGACTCGACGGTGACGGACTTGTGGGTCGACGACCACTCGGGCAGGCGTTCGACCGCGGCGAGCGCGGCCATCACCTGCTCCGGGGTTGCGTCGATGTCGAAACTCCTGGTGCTGCTGACTGCCATGCGCCCTCCGCGTCGCCCGATTGTGTGCGTCGGCACTCTATCGTGCGGTGAGGTGCCTTACGCGTCGCTGCGCGGGTTCGTGTCGTCGGGTCCCGCGGCATCGTCCGGGCCGGCGGTGTCGGTCGGCGGTTGCTCGGTGGGTGCAGGCGGGGTGGGCTTCGCCCAGCCGCCCTGCCGGCGCCATTCGTCGGCCCGGCGCTGGTAGCGCATCTGCTCACGCAGGGCGCCCTGCACGGCCTGTGCCATCCAGGAGTTGAGCGACAGTCCGCTCTGCTGCGCCGCTTCCTCGGCCTTGGTCTTGATCTGCTCGACGAGGCGCAGGGTCACCCGGCTGATGTCGCCGGTCATCTCCTCGAACGACGGCGTCGGATCCTCGTGCGGGGGAGCGGGTTCGTTGTGGACGGCGAGGACGGCATCGGTGCCGTCGAGTCGCACCGTGACGGTGCGGTCGCCGAGTTCGTCGCTGATCTCGTTGGCCATGTCGGACAGTGCTGCCAGGACGGCGAGGCGGACGGGTGCGGCGATGGCGGTCGCGAGGACGGCGGCGGTGCGCCGGGTCTGCTCGTCGCCGAGTTCGGCCGCGGAGATCACGGAGTCGGTGATGGCGGACGTGTACTTGTCGATGTCCATGACGCCAGTGTGACGCCGCTGGTGACGTCATGCAAGGTGTCATCGTGATGTCATCGATCGTCGCAGGTCGAGGCGCGTTAGTGTTCGGACGGAAGAAGACGGTGCGTCATAAGGACGCGCGACGACCGAGGCGAGGAGGAGACGATGGCGCCCGAACCCGCCGTTCCGAAGGTCCGGCTCATCGCCACGACGGAGTTCCACGTCCCCGACGACGTCGACTGGGACACCGACGCCGAGGGCGGCGAAGCGCTCATCGAGTTCGCCGGTCGCGCCTGCTACCAGAGTTGGTCCAAGCCCAACCCCCGCACCGCGACGAACGCCGGATACCTCCGTCACCTGCTCACCGTGGGACACCTGTCCGTTCTCGAACACGCCACGGCGACCTTCTACATCACCGGTATCTCCCGCTCGTGCACGCACGAATTGATCCGGCACCGGCACTTCTCGTTCTCGCAGTTGTCCCAGCGTTTCGTCGCCGACGGCGAGGTGCCCGTGGTGGTTCCGCCCGCGATCGCGGGCGATCCCGAGCTCGAGGAACTGTTCCTCGCCGCCGCGGAACGCAGCCGCGAGGCGTACGTGGCGCTGCTGGCGGCGCTCGACGAGAAGCTCTCGCATCTTCCCGCCGGTCCGTTGCGCGCCAAGCAGGTCCGGGAGGCCGCCCGGGCGGTGCTTCCCAACGCCACGGAGACCCGCATCGTCGTCACCGGCAACTACCGCTCGTGGCGTCACTTCGTCGCGATGCGCGCGACCGAACATGCCGACGTCGAGATCCGGCGTCTCGCCGTCGAATGTGTGCGTCAGCTCGCGGATGCCGCACCGAACGCGTTCTCGGACTTCGCGATCACGAAGCTGGCCGACGGCAGCGAGATCGCAGCTCCCACGCTTGCGACCGATCTCTGATCGACCTGCGCACCGATCTCTGATCGACCTGCACACAGATCTCCGATCGACCTGCACACAGATCTCCGATCGACCGCTACACCGATCTGTGATCCGTCTTCGGGGGGCGGGCGTGTGTCGAGTCGGCCCTGCCACGCGGTAGCCTTCTGACCATGACCAACGGTGATTCCGCAACTGCTGTCGAGCTTCCGTTCGGCACCGTCGCCACAGCGATGGTGACCCCGTTCACTGCCGATGGCAAGCTCGACGTGGATGCGGGCGTGCGTCTGGCGAACTACCTCGTCGAGGGTGGCTGTGACGCACTGGTTCTCGCCGGTACGACCGGCGAATCGCCCACGACGACCGAGAACGAGAAGATGGAGCTGATGCGGGCCGTGCTCGCATCCGTCGGCGACCGCGCCAAGATCATCGCCGGTGCCGGCAGCAACGACACCGCCCACAGCGTCGAGCTCGCCCGCGACGCCGCGCGAGCCGGTGCGCACGGCCTGCTCGTGGTGACCCCGTACTACTCGCGGCCCCCGCAGGCGGGTCTCTACGCCCACTTCGTCGCGGTGGCCGATGCGACCGATCTGCCGGTCATGCTCTACGACATCCCACCTCGATCCGTCGTGCCGATCGAGACCGACACGCTGCGTCTGCTCGCCGAGCACCCGCGGATCGTCGCGGTGAAGGACGCCAAGGGTGATCTGAACGCGGGCGCCGAGCTGATCGGCACCACCGACCTGAAGTTCTACTCGGGCGACGACCCGCTGAACCTGCCGTGGCTGTCCGTCGGCGCCGTCGGATTCGTCAGCGTGATCGGCCATCTCGTGCCCGGTCGCCTCCGCGAGCTGCACACCGCCTTCGAGGCCGGCGATCTCGAACTCGCCCGTCGCATCAATCTGTCGATGGTGCCCATCTACCGGGCCGTCGCGCGACTGGGAGGTGTGAGCGCCTCGAAAGCAGGGCTGCGACTGCTCGGCATCGACGTCGGAGAGCCCCGTCTGCCGCAGGTCGCTCCGGTGACAGCGCAGATCGACGCTCTCGCGGCGGATCTCCAGGCTGCGGGGGTGCTGTGATGAGCCGCCCCGATCGTGGCCGTGGCCGCGCCACCCGCAACGCCGGTCCGCCCTCCCGCGCCCCACGCCGGGTGCCGCAGAACTCCGCGGCCGCCCAGCGACCCGACGCGCGCGTCGTCGACCCCACCGAACGGTTGGGTACGCCGCCCAAGGCTCCTCGCGACGGTCTGCGCGTCGTCGCGCTCGGCGGTATCGGCGAGATCGGCCGCAACATGACGGTCTTCGAACACCAGGGACGGCTCCTGATCGTCGACTGCGGTGTTCTCTTCCCCGAGGACCAGCAGCCCGGCGTCGATCTGATCCTGCCCGACTTCCGGTACATCGAGGACCGGATGGACGACGTCGAGGCGATCGTCCTCACCCACGGCCACGAGGACCACATCGGGGCCGTGCCGTTCCTGCTGCGTCTGCGCCCCGACATCCCGGTCGTCGGATCCAAGTTCACCCTGGCGCTGGTCGCGGCCAAGTGCCGCGAGCACCGTCAGCGTCCCAAGCTCGTCGAGGTCGTCGAGGGGCAGAGCACCTCGCACGGTCCGTTCGAGTGCGAGTACTTCGCGGTCAACCATTCCATCCCCGACGCGATCGCCGTCGCGATCCGCACCGCCGCGGGCGTCGTGCTGCACACCGGCGACATCAAGCTCGACCAGCTGCCGCTCGACAACCGCCTCACCGACCTCGCGGGCTTCTCCCGCCTCGGCGACGAGGGTGTCGACCTGTTCCTCGTCGACTCGACGAACGCCGAGGTCCCCGGCTTCGTCACGCCCGAGCGCGAGATCGGCGGGGTGCTCGACACCGTCATCGGCAAGGCCACCAACCGGGTGATCGTCGCGTCCTTCGCGAGCCACGTGCACCGCATCCAGCAGATCGTCGACGTCGCGGAGCGCTACAACCGGCGCGTGGCGTTCGTCGGCCGGTCGATGGTCCGCAACATGCAGATCGCGCAGGATCTGGGCTACCTCAACGTGCCCGACGGCCTCGAGGTCGACATCGACACCGCCGCGAGCCTGCCCGACGGCCGGGTCGTGCTGGTCTCCACCGGTTCGCAGGGCGAACCGCTCTCGGCGCTGTCCCGGATGGCGCGCGGCGAGCACCGGCAGATCAACATCCGGGCCGACGACCTCGTCGTCCTCGCGTCGTCGCTGATCCCCGGCAACGAGAACTCCGTGTTCGCGGTCGTCAACGGTCTGGCCAAGCGCGGCGCGAAGGTCGTCACCCAGCAGAACGCGAAGGTGCACGTCTCCGGTCACGCGTCGGCCGGCGAGCTGCTGTACCTCTACAACGCGGTGCGACCCACCAACGCGATGCCCGTCCACGGCGAGTGGCGCCACCTGCGGGCGAACGCCGCCCTGGCCGAGGCCACGGGTGTTCCCCGCGAGCGGATCGTGCTCGCGGAGGACGGTGTGGTCGTCGACATGGTCGACGGACTCGCCGAGATCGTCGGGCGCGTCCCGGTCGGTCACGTCTACGTCGACGGCCTGTCGGTGGGCGACGTGGGCGAGTCCACGCTGTCCGACCGTCTCGTCCTCGGCGAGGGTGGTTTCATCTCGATCTCCGTCGCGGTCGACGCCACGACCGGCCGTGCGGTGAGCACCCCGGAGGTTTCCGGTCGCGGTTTCTCCGACGATCCGGGCGCGCTCAACGAAGCAGCGCAGCTCGTCGACAAGGCGCTCAACGAACTCGCTGCCGAAGGGGTCACGGAGACCCATCGCATCGCCCAGGGCATCCGCCGCGTCGTCGGCCGCTGGGTCGCCGAGACCTATCGTCGTCGCCCGATGATCGTGCCCACGGTGATCCCGGTCTCCTGAGTGCGGTGCGCGCGGTCCCGCCGAACACGCGGGCTCGCGCGATGGGCGAGGGCAGGAGTGATCGCTAGAGTGGCGGAATGAGCCTCGCCCGAAGCGAACGACATGCCCTCGTCCGCACCATGTCCGAGGTCGGGCCCGACGCGCCGACGCTCTGCGGCGACTGGACGGTCCGGGATCTCGCCGCGCACCTGCTCGTCCGCGAGCGCCGGGTGGACGCGATGCCCGGCATCGTCGTCCCGGCCCTGGCCGATCACACGGAGAAGGTGCGACGCTCCGCCACCGACCGGCAGTGGGCACACCTGCTCGCCGACGTCGATTCCGGCCCGCCGAAGTGGTCGCCGATGTTCCTGTTCGACGCCGTCGCCAACGCGGCGGAGATGTTCGTGCACCACGAGGACGTGCGCCGCGCGCAGCCCGGATGGGAGCCGCGGACGCTGTCGGCGGACGACCAGGACCAGCTCTGGCGCATCGCGCGGATGATCGGACGCAACAGCTACGGCGGATGCGACGTCACGGTGGTCTTCGAGCGGTCCGGTTCCGGCGAGCGGGTCACCCTGCGCAAGCGCGGTCCGCGCACCGTCGTGCTGCGCGGCGAACCGTCCGAACTCGTGCTGCACGCCTTCGGCCGGGACCAGGTGCGGCTCGAGATCGAGGGTGACGAGTCGGCGGTCACCGAACTGGCGGGGTCGAAACGCGGACTGTGAGCGCTCGCCCGGGACAGCGTGTGACCAGTGCCGCCGCCCGGTACCCGTGTTGCTGATGGTTCATGAGAGGTCCGTGCGGCTACCCTGGCGAATATGGCAGGAAAGTCGTCGGGCAGCCGCGGAACGTCGTCTACGACCGCTCGGTCGCGGGCGGGGGCGCGGGGTTCGGGCGGCAGCACCTCCCGTGCTCGCAGCGCGGGTGCCTCCACCTCGAAGACCGGATCGACCGCGAAGTCGAAGGCGTCCGGATCGACCCGGTCCACCCCCGCACGCAAGCCGCGCGCCGCGGCCTCGACCGCGAACCGTCGCAGCGGTGGCACCGCACGTCGCACTCCGGCCGCGAGCCGCCGCCCCGCGCCCGCCCGTCCCCGGCGCAGTTCCGGGGGGATCCTCACCGCTGTCGGCCGCACCGTCGGCGCCGGCTGGATGATGACGGCCCGCGCCCTCGGAGCCACGACCCGGACGATGGGTCGCGCCACCGAGATCGAGTCCGGACACCGCCGCGACGGCATCGCGCTCGGACTGATCTCCATCGGCGTGATCATCGCCGGCACGGTGTGGTTCGGCGTCGGCGGCCCGGTGGGGGAGTGGGTCGAGACGGCCGTCCGCGCCGTCACCGGCGGTGCGAGCGCGGTCCTTCCGCTCGTCGCGGTCGGCATCGCGGTGACGCTCATGCGCACCGAACCGCATCCCGAGATCCGTCCCCGGCTCGTCGTCGGCGGACTGCTCGTCGGTCTGCCCGCACTGGGCCTGTGGCACATCGCCTCCGGTTCGCCCACCGACGCGGAGGGCCGATCCGAAGGAGCCGGTTTCGTGGGTGCTGCCGTGGGCGGACCACTCACCTCCGGACTCACCGTCTGGCTGTCCGTGCCGCTGATGCTCCTCGCGGCAGGCTTCGGGATCCTGCTCCTCACCGGCACCACGGTGCGTGAGCTGCCCGAACTGTTCCGCGACTACTTCGGCCTCGGCTACCGCGCCGACGACGAATACGGCGACTACGACGACCACTACGACGACGGTTACGGCTACGACGAGCCGCCGATGTTCGACGCCGACGGCTACCCGATCGACGAGCCGCCCGCCCCCAAGCGGTCCCGTCGCCGGCGTACCCCGGTGGAGAACTACCCGCCCGACGAGTTCGACGGCGACGCGAAGACCGAGGTGCTCCCGCTGTGGGACGACCGCGCACCCGAACCGGAGAAGCCCACCTCACCGCCGGCCACGCTGGAGATGCCCTCGGTCGCCGAGACCCCGGCCGCAGCACCGGCCCCCGCTCCCGCCCGCAAGAAACCGAAGGCCGCGCCCGTCCCCGAGGTCGTCGACCAGACCTCCGAACCGGAACCGGCAGAGACGTTCGTCCGCGACCGCGAGGTCGAGGGCGACTACACGTTGCCCTCCCTGGAACTGCTCACCAAGGGCGATCCGCCCAAGACGCGGTCGGCCGCGAACGACCAGATGATCGAGGCGATCACCGAGGTCCTCGAACAGTTCAAGATCGACGCCGCGGTCACCGGCTTCACCCGCGGCCCGACCGTCACCCGCTACGAGGTCGAGCTCGGCCCCGGCGTCAAGGTCGAGAAGATCACCGCGCTCGCCCGCAACATCGCGTACGCGGTGGCGACCGACAACGTCCGTCTGCTCGCGCCGATCCCGGGTAAGTCCGCAGTCGGCATCGAGGTCCCCAACACCGACCGCGAACTCGTGCGTCTGTCGGACGTGCTCGCGGCACCGTCGACCCGCCGCGACCACCACCCCCTCGTCATCGGTCTCGGCAAGGACATCGAGGGCGACTTCGTCTCGGCCAACCTCGCGAAGATGCCGCACCTGCTGGTCGCCGGTTCTACCGGTTCCGGTAAGTCGAGCTTCGTCAACTCGATGCTCGTGTCGCTGCTCATCCGCGCGACGCCCGACGAGGTGCGGATGATCCTCATCGACCCCAAGATGGTCGAGCTGACGCCCTACGAGGGCATCCCGCACCTGATCACCCCGATCATCACGCAGCCCAAAAAGGCCGCGGCGGCGCTCGCGTGGCTCGTCGAGGAGATGGAGCAGCGCTACCAGGATATGCAGGCCAACCGTGTGCGGCACATCGACGACTTCAACGCCAAGGTGAAGTCGGGGGAGATCACCGCACCGCTCGGCAGCGAGCGCGTGTACCGGCCGTATCCCTACATCCTCGCCATCGTCGACGAGCTCGCCGACCTGATGATGACGGCCCCGCGAGACGTCGAGGACGCGATCGTCCGCATCACCCAGAAGGCCCGCGCCGCCGGCATCCACCTCGTGCTCGCCACCCAGCGACCCTCGGTGGACGTCGTCACGGGTCTCATCAAGACGAACGTGCCCTCGCGACTCGCGTTCGCGACGAGTTCGCTCACCGACTCGCGTGTCATCCTCGACCAGCCCGGTGCCGAGAAGCTCATCGGTATGGGCGACGGACTGTTCCTGCCGATGGGCGCGGGCAAACCGATCCGCCTGCAGGGTGCGTTCATCACCGACGAGGAGATCGCAGGGGTCGTCGACTTCGCCAAGAACCAGGCCGAACCCGAGTACAACGAGGGCGTCACCGCCCCGAAGGCCGGCGACAAGAAGGACGTCGACCCCGACATCGGCGACGACCTCGACGTCTTCCTGCAGGCGGTCGAACTCGTCGTCACCAGCCAGTTCGGTTCCACGTCGATGCTGCAGCGCAAGCTCCGCGTCGGCTTCGCCAAGGCCGGTCGCCTGATGGACCTGATGGAGACCCGCGGCGTGGTCGGCCCGAGCGAGGGCAGCAAGGCCCGTGAGGTTCTGGTCAAGCCCGAGGAACTCGACGGCCTGCTGTACTCGATCCGTGGCGGCGGAGACCCGGCGGAGGCCCCGGCCGCAGAGCAGTGAGACATGCCCGTTCGACGGGCCGTCCCTGCTGTCTCCGGCGGGAAGTGACGATGTGTGGCACAATCGTGGGAGCTGTGGAGGGGAGTATCCCCTGATCCGCGGCGGTCTCGTCAACACGTGCGGCGCCGATGCCGTCCCGGGGCCGTCGGTCCGGCGATAGTCCGGGCGGGAGAGACCTCCGGCAGGTACGCATACCTACCGGAAGGCCCGTGTATCCATGCACGTAACCCTGACCACCTGGTTGATCACGATCGCCGTCATCATCGGGTTGTTCGTCTTCGACTTCTTCGCCCACGTCCGCAAGCCGCACGCGCCCACCCTGCGCGAATCCGGCTTCTGGTCGGCCGTCTTCATCGCCATCGCGATCCTCTTCGGCGTGATCGTCTTCGTGATCTGGGGCCCGACCTACGGCGGCGAGTACTTCGCCGGCTACATCACCGAGAAGGCGTTGTCGGTCGACAACCTCTTCGTCTTCGTCATCATCATGGCCACCTTCGCGGTGCCCCGTGAGTACCAGCAGAAGGTTCTCACCATCGGCATCGTGCTGGCCCTGGTCATGCGTGGTGCCTTCATCGCGGTCGGTGCCGCGGCGATCAACGCCTACAGCTGGGTGTTCTACCTGTTCGGCTTCTTCCTCGTCTACACCGCCGTCAAGCTCATCCGCGACCACGGCGAGGACCCGCAGGGCATCTCGGAGAACCGGATGGTCAAGTTGGCCCGGAAGTTCCTGCCGGTGCACGACGAGTACGACGGCGACCGGCTCGTCACCCGCATCGACGGCAAGAAGCTCGTCACGCCGATGCTGCTCGCGCTCGTCGCGATCGGGTTCACCGACATCCTCTTCGCGCTCGACTCGATCCCCGCGATCTACGGTCTGACGAACGAGCCGTACCTGGTGTTCACCGCGAACGCCTTCGCGCTGATGGGTCTGCGACAGCTGTTCTTCCTCATCGGCGGTCTGCTCGAGCGGCTGGTCTACCTGTCCTACGGACTGTCGATCATCCTGGCGTTCATCGGCGTGAAGCTGGTGCTCCACGCCCTGCACGAGAACACGCTCGGCTGGATCAACGGCGGCGAGCACGTCGCCGTCCCGGAGATCTCCACCGGCGTGTCCCTGGTCGTGATCGTCGGCGTGCTGGCCGTGACGACGGTGGCCAGCCTGCTGAAAACGCGCGGCGAGAAGGAATCCGTCAGGAGTTGAATACGCCCATCACCGGGTTCCACCCGGTGATGCGCACGGCATCGACGAGGTCGCGCTGCGCGAACGGGTCCTGGGCCATCAGTTCGCGCGCCGCGGCCTCGTCGGCCACGTCGACGAGGATGAGCGCACCCGAACCGTCCGTCCACGGGCCGGTTGCCCGCACGATGCCCTGTTCGACGAGATCGCCGAGCCATGCGCGGTGCTTCGGGCGGTGCTCGTCGCGCGCCGAGGCGGTCGCGTCCGAATAGGTGTACTCGACGGCGAACAGGGCCATGCGGGCCTCGCTTTCGTGGTCTCGATCAGAGGGTGAGGAGCATCCGGGTGTTCCCGAGCGTGTTCGGTTTCACATAGCTCAGGTCCAGGAACTCCGCGACGCCCGTATCGTACGACCGGCACATCTCCGCGTAGACCTCGGCCGTCACAGGAGTCCCCTGGATCTCCGCGAAACCGTGCCGCGCAAAGAATTCCACCTCGAAGGTGAGCACGAACAATCGTTCCAGCTCGAGCTCGCGGGCGACCTCGATGAGGCGCGCGACGATCAGGTGACCCGCGCCGTGACCCTTGACCGACGGATCGACGGCCACGGTGCGTACCTCGCCGAGATCCGACCACAGCACGTGCAGGGCACCGCAACCGACGACCTGCCCTCCGAGTTCGGCGACCCAGAACTCCTGGACGGCCTCGTACAGGGTCACCAGATTCTTCTCGAGCAGGATCTTGCCCGCGTAGATGTCGATGAGCCGCTTGATCTCGGGCACGTCGGAGGTTCGGGCGCGCCGGACGACCATTCGATCGTTCGAGTCGTGGTTCGTCGGCGGTGTCGTCATGCGGTGAACAGTAGCGCGTGCGGCTACCGATATTGTGGGGCACATGAGCACGCCCCGCCAGCATGTCACCGCGTCGGGCGGGAGCGGCGCCGCACCGGGACCGCACGCCGGGAGCCCGCACGATCCGGTGCCGTTGTGGAACATCGCCAACATCCTGACGGTGGGCCGGATCGCGTTGGTGCCGGTCTTCCTGGTGCTGCTCTTCGTCGGCGACGGGCACGACACCGTGTGGAGGCTCGCGGCGACCGGAGTCTTCGCGATCGCCGCCATCACCGACCGGATCGACGGTCAACTCGCGCGAAAGCACGGTCTCGTCACCGATTTCGGCAAACTCGCCGATCCCATCGCCGACAAGGCCCTCATCGGTGCCGCGCTGGTCGGCCTGTCGTTGCTCGGCGACCTGTCGTGGTGGGTCACCGGGATCATCGCGGCCCGGGAACTGGGGATCACCGCCCTGCGGTTCGCCGTGCTCCGGCACGCCGTGATCCCGGCGAGTCGCGGCGGCAAGCTCAAGACCCTGGTACAGACGCTCGCGATCGGCGTCTACCTGCTGCCGCTGCCGGACTCGGTGGCACCGGTGGCGATCGGCCTGATGATCCTCGCGGTCGCCCTGACGGTGGTGACGGGACTCGACTATGTGGTCCAGGCGATCCGGCTGCGTACCGGGGTGCGCCGGAGCGAGACCGTCCGGGCGGAGGACGGGCCGGCGGACGACGTCGCCGCCCAGGACACGCCGGACGACGGTCGCACGGTGGGTGAGGACGCCCGGTGACCCTGCCCCGTAACCGCGTCCGGTAACCACGTGCGGCACGTGCGGGATCCGGCCCGGTGCGGCCGACACCGCTGTGTCGGGACTACTCGGACGTCTGCAACCGCCGTCGGCGTTGTAATGTCTGGACACCGCGGTATCGAGGTCCGATCGATCTGCGGGAACCTCGCAGCGTCGTCGTGCGTTGACGAGGTGTCGGCACGACGGACGAAGGAGGATGGGATGGCGCTGTTGTTGCGTGAGGCACTCGGTGACAGCCTTCGGCGCACCCGTGTTTCGCAGAGCCGCACCCTGCGCGAAGTCTCCAGCAGCGCCCGGGTCAGCCTCGGCTATCTCTCGGAGATCGAGCGCGGCAGGAAGGAGGCCTCGAGCGAACTGCTCGCGGCCATCTGCGATGCACTGGACGTCCCGCTGTCCGACGTGCTGTTCGACGTGAGCGGTCTGCTGGCGGACGGCGTCGACCGTCGCGCGGGCATGGAGACCACCGCAGCCGCCACGGCACCCGCCGAGCGGTCCGACGACGGCGCCACCGCCGAGCCGGGGCTGCTCGCGCAGGAGCCGCGCATGGTGATCCCTGCACCCGCCGCACAGGCGCTGGCAGCCGCCTAACATGGATCACGAACCGTGCCGGCCTTGCCGGATACGGTCGTAAGCGACATCGACCGGGGCGTGGTGCGTGCACGGACCCGGCCGGGGCAGGTGGGTCGTCGGGGGTAGCAGCGGACCGGCGATCTTCGAACCGGGGCGCGAGGGCCGCGTACCGGGTCGCGTTCGGCGCGGCGTACCAGATGGAGGCAGGATCACACCCATGGCTAATCCTTTCGTCAAGGGCTGGAAGTACCTGATGGCGCTTTTCAACTCGAAGATCGATGAGAAGGCCGATCCGAAGGTCCAGATTCAGCAGGCGATCGAGGACGCGCAGCGGCAGCACCAGGCGCTCTCGCAGCAGGCGGCTTCCGTCATCGGTAACCAGCGTCAGCTCGAGATGAAGCTCAACCGTCAGTTGGACGAGGTCGAGAAGCTCAACGCGAGTGCTCGCCAGGCCGTCATGATGGCCGACCAGGCGACGGCGGCGGGCGACACCGAGAAGGCGATCCAGTACACGAACGCGGCGGAGGCCTTCGCGGCCCAGCTCGTCACCGCCGAGCAGTCCGTCGAGGACCTCAAGGTGCTGCACGACCAGTCGCTCCAGGCCGCCGCGCAGGCCAAGAAGGCCGTCGAGCAGAACGCCATGGCGCTGCAGCAGAAGGTCGCCGAGCGCACGAAGCTGCTCAGCCAGCTCGAGCAGGCCAAGATGCAGGAGCGCGTGAGCGAGTCGCTGCGTTCGATGGATTCGACCCTCGCAGCGCCGGGCACCACCCCGAGCCTCGACGCCGTCCGCGAGAAGATCGAGCGTCGCTACGCCAACGCTCTCGGTTCCGCCGAGCTCGCCCAGAACTCGGTGCAGGGCCGCATGCTCGAGGTGCAGCAGGCCACCGTCCAGATGGCCGGCCACAGCCGACTGGAGCAGATCCGGGCATCGATGAAGGGCGAGGCCCTTCCGGGCACTCCCGCCAACCCTGCCGTCGACACGCGCAAAGAGCCCCCGAACGCTGCCGGTACCACCGGCCGCTGATCCGCACGCCTCGGAACCGATCCGCCGTGAACGCCTCCGGAGACGACCGGACCGGGAACATCCCCGGTTCGGTCGTCTCTGCGTTCCGCGACGCCACCGACAACGCGATGGAGGCCGCGCGCCGCTGGCGCGATCCCGCCGCCCGCTTACGGCGTAAGAAGCGTCGCGCGCGTCGCCGGGCCAGTTTCTTCGGTGCCGGCTCGGGCACCACAGCAATCGGCACCGCCACTCTCGCCGTCGCGTCGGCTCCCGAATGGACGCTCGTCGCGGCCGGGGGAGCCACGGCGGCTCTCGCGGTGCCCGCCGTCCTCGCCGTCCGTACGTTCCGTCGTCTCGATGCGGTGCCGCTGCCCCCACCGCCGCCGCGCCGCCGGTCGCTGCCACCGGCCGGTTCGGTCGCCCGCGCCCCGATGGAACGCCTCGCGGCGAACGAGGAGAGCCTGCGGCGACTGCTCGGTGTGCTCGTCCGGTCGAACTCCGTGGCCCCCGACGACCTCACCGAGATCGACGACGCGGCCCGCGCAGCCGCATCCGCACTCGATGCCGTCGTCGAGGACGTCGTGGCCCTCGAATCCGCCGCGCGGGGCAGTGCGGCCGCGAAGACCCATCTCTCCGCCGCCATCGTCGACGCCGGCGAGCGTCTCGGGACGGGTGTCGACCAGTTCGAGGAACTCGTCGCCGCCGCCGCACGCCTCGCTGCGACCGCCGAGGGCAACCGGTCGCTGGCGATGCTCGACCAGCGACGCGCCGAACTGATCGCCACGTCCGACAAGCTCGAGAGCTGGGCGCAGTCCTGGCGCGAGTTGGGACAGATCGAGCAGCGTTACCGCCCCTGAGGGGTGGAACACCTCCGTCATCGACACCGCGAGCCGAGCACGTCGGCCGTCGACACCGGTCAGTCGTCCACACCACGAGCGGCGAGGGCCTCACCCATCGCCTCCGCGGTGCGCAGCGCTCCCACCACCACCGGAACCACGAGGGCCCGCAACGAGAATCCGAGACCACGCGCCTTGCGTGCCTCGGTCACGCGGGTGACCACGGTGCCGATCAGCGGGATGGCCCGGACGGTCATCACCAGCACGAGTCCCACCCGATCGGGATCGACCCCGACGCGCGCGAGGGGACGCGCCGCCCGCACGATCGCGTCGAGCATCTCGGTGGTCCGCGTCGTGAGGGTCACGAGGGCGGCCAGAGCGACCGCCACGAGCAGCGACCCGCAGATCACCACCGCCCGTTCCCATCCCGCCACCAGGACCTGGAACGCTGCGATGATCGCCAGCATCCACACCAGCGGCCGCAATTGCACAGCGGCCAGACGCGGAGGTATGCGCGCGGCCGCGTACGCGAGCACGGCCAACGCCAGGGCGGGCAGCACCTGCCAGGGCTGCCGGATCCACAGGGTCAGGGCGAGGATCAGTGCTGCCACCGCGAGCAGCTTCGCTCCCGCCGGAAGCCGATGCAGGACGGAGCGTCCGGGATGGTAGAGGCCGAAAGTGTTCACCCGATCAGATTCCGGTAGAACGCGAGCGCGGACGCCGGTTCGTCGTCGGCAACGACCCGCCCCGAATCGACCACCAGCACACGATCGAAGTCCGCGAGGAGTTCGAGATTGTGGGTCACCGCGATCACCTGCTGTGGCAGGCTCGCGAAGGTGCGCGCGATGAGCTTCGTGTTGCGCAGGTCGAGCAGGGTCGTCGGTTCGTCCGCGACGAGCACCGCCGGGTCGGTCACCATGATCGCGGCGAGCGCGAGCAACTGCTTCTGGCCGCCCGAGAGCAGGTGGCTGGGGTGGTCGTGATGCCCCGCGAGCCCGAAGTCGGCGAGGACCTGCCGTACCCGGGCCTCGCGTTCCTCCTTGCCGAGTCCGCTGCGGCGCAGTGAGAAGGCGACGTCCTCGGCGACCGTCGGCATGACGATCTGATGGTCCGGGTCGGTGAAGACGAATCCGACCTTCTTGCGGACCTCCCGGCCCTTGCGCGCTGTGTCGAGGCCGTCGACGGTCACCGAACCGGACCACGGGACGAGCAGGCCGTTGATCATGCGCGCCATCGTCGACTTGCCGCTGCCGTTCGCGCCGACGATGCCGACGCGTCGTTCGGTGAGGACCACGTCGACCCCGTCGAGGACGGTGCGGTCGCCGTAGGCGTGCCGCACCTCCCGGAATCGGATCTCGCTCATCGACGGTCGGGCGGCGGCGTCAGTGCGCGGGATCCGCAGCGGGGCGGGGCGCGATGCGCGGTGCCGCCAGTGCGGGATAGGCGCGGTGCACCTGGGCGGCGACCGCTGCGGCGACGACCGCCTTGGCGAGATCGCCCGGCAGGAAGGTGACGTTGGCAGCAGCGGCGGCCCACACCGTGAGATCCGTGCGCAGGACCATGCCCGCGATACCGAAGGCGTAGAGAACGACGATGCCACCGAGGACGTTGACGGCCACACCGGGCAACGTGCGGTATCGCGGCAGCATCTTCATGCTCAGCCAGCCGATCACGGCGACGGCAGGAACCCAGCCGATGAGGAAGCCCACCGTGGGACCGGCCAGCGAGGTGAGGGTCGTGCGCCCGCCGGCGAGTACGGGCAGCGCCAGTCCCAGCACGATCACGGTGAGCACCGACAGGACACCCTTGCGTGCGCCGAGCAGTGCACCCGCGAGCATCACGCCGAGGGTCTGCAACGTGATGGGCACGCCGGACGATCCGATGCTGATCTGACCGGGCAGTCCCAGGGCGATGATCAGGGCGGCGAAGACGGCGATCTGCGCGAGGTCGCGCGCGGGGATACGGCGGGACGTGGACACGATTACTCAGCCTTCCGGTATGGACGGTGAACCCGTAGAGCCTAAGCCGTACCGGCGTGCCGCGGGTCACCGACCCACCTCCGGGTGCCCGTGGGCCACACCCGGGGTGCGTCTCCGGGTGTCCCCTGATCTTTCCCTGATATCTGCGCTGACCTGCTGTTTTTCTCCACTCGAGCTGTCAGGATCGAGGCGTACCGAGCAAACGGAGTCCGGCACGGAAGAGGTCGGCATCGAGGGTGGGAGTACCCAATGTTCTGGAAGATCGTAGGAATCGTCGCGGTGGTGTGGGTCGGTCTCGCCGTCCTCGGTGCCCTGCTCGACAACCTGTTCGGCTTTCTCGTACTCGGCGCCGTGATCTTCGGCGGATACCTGCTGTACAAGGCAGTATCGGGAGGTGACAAGCACGACCTGACACGTCTGTAGGACGAAGGGGGCAGCTGTGGAGGCGGTACCGGAGGACTGGCAGGACGGACTCGTCGTCGTCGCCCACCCGGACGACATCGAATACGGCGCGGCGGCGGCGATCGCGCGGTGGACCCGACAGGGCAAGGAGATTTCCTACGTTCTGGCCACCAGTGGCGAGGCGGGCATCGCCGGTCTGTCGCCCGAGAAGAGCGGGCCGGTGCGGGAATCGGAGCAGCGCGAGTCCGCGCGGATCGTCGGAGTGGATACCGTCGAGTTCCTCGGGCACCCGGATGGTCGACTCGTCCCGAGTCTCGATCTCCGTCGCGACATCGCTTCCGCCATCCGACGTCATCGTCCTGAGATGGTGGTCACGCTCGCGTTCGGGCTGTCGCCCCGGCCGGGCTGGGTCAACAGTGCCGACCATCGGGCGCTCGGGATCAGCGTCCTCGACGCCGTCTCCGATGCCGCGAACGAATGGATCTTCCCGGAACTCACCGAACGCGGTCTGGAACCGTGGCACGGCGTGCGATGGGCTGCCGTGTGTCCGGGTTCGCCTCCGACCCACGCGGTGGACGTGACCGATACGGTCGAACTGGCAGTCGAGTCCCTCGCGGCGCACCGTCTGTACCTGCAGGCTCTCGACGACAGGCCGGTGGAGGCACAAGCGCGCGAACAGGTGGAGCGCGCATCGGCGCCGCTGCCGGGATTCGCTGCCGAGCGCGCCTCCGGGTTCGAGTTGTACACCTTCGCGGGATAGGAAGCGTCCCGCCGTCGGTGGCCTGTGGCAGGCTGTGCGCGTGCGAGTGGCGGTGGTGGCCGGGCCCGATGCGGGTCATGCGATTCCGGCGATCGCGTTGTCGCTGCGGCTCGCGGATGCCGGGCACGACGCGGTCGTCCTCACGGGCGAACGATGGCTCGGCCTCGAGCTGCCCGGTGTGACGTTCGCTGAGTTGAAGGGGCTGGCGCCCCGGCTCGGTGACGACGACGGCGACGCGGGGGCGAAGATCCACGCCCGCGCCGCCCATATCGCGAGCGAGATGCTCCCGGATCTCGGGGCCCTGCTACCCGACCTCGTCGTGGCGGACGTGCTCACCGCCGGCGGAGGGATGGCCGCCGAGCGCCTGGGGATCCCGTGGGTCGAGCTCTCGCCGCACCCGTTGTACCTGCCGTCGCGCGGGCTCCCGCCGATCGGCAGCGGTCTCGATGTGGGCAGGGGCGTGCGGGGCCGGTTGAGGGATGCCGCGTTGCGAGCGATGACCGCGAGATCGCTGCGGCAGGGGGAGCGCGAGCGTTCTGCCGCACGCGTCGGGATCGGTCTGCCGGCGCGCGATCCCGGGCCCCGGCCCCGGCTGATCGCCACCCTGCCGGCACTCGAGGTGCCACGTCCCGACTGGCCCGGGCACGCGCACGTCGTCGGTCCGCTGCTGTGGGAACCCACCGTGGAGATCCTCGATCCGCCGCCAGGGGACGGACCTCTCGTGATGGTCGCGCCGTCGACCGCGGTCACCGGCGTGACCGGGATGGTCGAGACGGTCTGCGACGCACTCGACGGGGCCGGGATGCGGGTCGCCGCGACGATGCTCGACCCTCCGCCGCAGTCGCTCCCCAGCTGGGCCGTCTCGGGTCGCGGCAGGCAGGACGTCCTGCTCCGGCAGGCCGATGTCGTCGTGTGCGGGGGTGGGCACGGGATGCTCGCCAAGACGCTGAGTGCGGGGGTTCCGGCGGTGATCGTTCCCGGGGGCGGCGACCAGTGGGAGCTGGCGAACCGCGCCGCACGGCAGGGGAGTGCGGTGGTGGTGCGTCCGCTCGACGCGGATGCGGTCCGCTCCGCGATCGACACCGTGCTGTCGTCGCCGGACTTCGCCGCCGCGGCTCGTGCGGCCGCGGACGGTGCCGGCGACGTGGAGGATCCGGTCGCGGTGTGCGAGGCCGCAGCGGACTGACTGTCGCGCCACACCGCGCGCGACTACCGTGGTCGGGGTGCGGTTGACGGAGTTCTACGAGGTGGTCCGGGACGAGTTCGGACAGATGCACGGCGATGCCCTGCTGCGCGATCACGTGCTGCTTTCGCTCGGTGGACGGACGGCGGCCGAGGCGATCGAGGCGGGACAGGAGCCCCGGGAGGTATGGCGCGCTCTCTGCGACGAGTTCGACGTCCCACCCGTGCGGCGGTAGCCGCGGAGCCGATCGGGGCTGTTCCCGACCGGAATCGGTGCAGGAGTAGATGCCGGAATCGATTTTCTGTCCGACCGGGATGAGACCATTCCTGGCGTACACGAAGCGACCGGATTTCGAACACGTGTTCGGCTATGCTGGGAACGCCGGGTGGGTTGTCCACAGGTGGTGATTCCATCCACAGATACGGCGTTTCCGCGGTCGCGACAGCGAACTTGTCGGTGCCGGGTTCTAACGTCGTCGACAACAAGGACGAGATTCTATTAAGGGGACCAAGATGGCAGCACAGGCTCACGACCGCGAGAAGGCGCTCGAGCTCGCCCTCGCGCAGATCGACAAGAGCTTCGGTAAGGGCTCGGTGATGCGCCTGGGCGAGGACGTCCGTCCGCCCATCGCAGTCATTCCCACCGGGTCGATCGCACTCGACGTGGCTCTCGGTATCGGCGGCCTGCCGCGCGGGCGCGTCATCGAGATCTACGGCCCGGAATCCTCGGGTAAGACGACGGTGGCCCTCCACGCGGTCGCCAACGCGCAGGCCGCCGGCGGCATCGCGGCGTTCATCGACGCCGAGCACGCCCTCGATCCGGACTACGCGCGCAAGCTCGGTGTCGACACCGACGCCCTGCTCGTGTCCCAACCCGACACCGGTGAGCAGGCCCTCGAGATCGCCGACATGCTCATCCGCTCGGGTGCGCTCGACATCATCGTCATCGACTCGGTCGCGGCGCTCGTGCCCCGCGCCGAGATCGAGGGCGAGATGGGCGACAGCCACGTCGGTCTCCAGGCCCGCCTGATGAGCCAGGCACTGCGCAAGATGACCGGTGCTCTCAACAACTCCGGCACCACCGCGATCTTCATCAACCAGCTGCGCGAGAAGATCGGCGTGATGTTCGGCTCGCCCGAGACCACCACGGGCGGTAAGGCACTGAAGTTCTACGCCTCGGTGCGTCTGGACGTGCGCCGGATCGAGACGCTCAAGGACGGCGGCGACGCGGTGGGCAACCGCACCCGCGTGAAGGTCGTCAAGAACAAGGTCTCGCCTCCGTTCAAGCAGGCCGAGTTCGACATCCTGTACGGCCAGGGCATCTCGAAGGAGGGCTCGCTCATCGACATGGGTGTCGAGCAAGGCTTCATCCGCAAGTCCGGCTCCTGGTACACCTACGAGGGCGACCAGCTGGGGCAGGGCAAGGAGAACGCCCGCAAGTTCCTGCTCGAGAACACCGATGTGCGCGACGAGATCGAGAAGAAGATCAAGGAGAAGCTCGGCATCGGTGCCGTTCTCACCGATCCGAGCGACGTCGAGGAGCCGGTCGACTTCTAGTCACCACCCACGGCTCTGCGGGGGCACGGACGCACATCGCGTCCGTGCCCCCGCGGCGTATCCGCACCCGGCCGCGTTGTCGGTGGGTCCGGTTACTGTGCGCGTCATGGACGACCCCGAGGAACGACGGCCCGACGCCCGACGCGAACGACGCGGACGGCGGCGCTCGGCTCGCACCGAGCAGGAACTGCCCGGCGGCGGCACCGAAGCGCAGGCCAAGGACGTCTGCCTTCGTCTGCTGACCGATCGCGCACGCAGCCGATCCGAGCTCGCGACGAAACTCGAGCAGAAAGGGTTCGCGTCCGACGTCGCCGAACGTGCCCTCGATCGGCTCACCGAGGTCGGGTTGATCGACGACGCGGATTTCGCGAACCAGTGGGCGCGTTCACGGCATCTGCACGCCGGGAAGGGCAAGCGCGCGATCGCACTCGAACTGCGCCGCAAGGGAATCGACGCCGACGACGCAGCGGCCGCCCTCGAACAGATCGACACCGCCGACGAACGGGAACGGGCGGTCGAACTCGTCCGCAAGAAGCTCCGCACCCAGCCGCCGCTGCCCACCGAGGGCGATCGGCGCGAGATCGCGGCCGAACGCGACAAGTTGGTGCGGCGGCTGGTCGGGATGCTGGCCCGGCGCGGCTACGCGCAGGGGATGGCGTTCGATGTCGTGCGGGAAGAACTCGCGACGTTCGGTGCCGACGCGAGCGACCTCCCGCACGACTGAGCCCGACTGCGAAACGCCTGGGCTCGACTGCGAACTTCGCAACCGCAGTGCTGCTGTTACTTGCGGCCCTCGCCGCTCAGGTCCAGGCCCGGCACCGACATCGTGGGCATCGTCTGCGGCTCTTCGGCCGCCACGGCACCCTTCTTCCGCTTCCCGGATCGCAGACGCTTCTCGAGCCAGATCGCGAACTGTGTCAGCGCACTGTTGAGGATGATCATGATCGCCGCGACCACCAGCAGCGACGGCAGGTAGTTCTGGAAGAACGCGCCGAGCTGCTGGCCGGAACGCACCACTTCGACATAGCCGATGAGGTAGCCGAGCGCGGAGTCCTTGAGCGCGATCACCATCTGCGACACGATCGCCGGGAGCATGACCGTCACGGCCTGCGGCAGCAGGATCAGTCGCATGAGCTGGTTCTTCCGCATGCCGATCGCGTAGGCGGCCTCGCTCTGACCACGCGGAAGCGATCGGATGCCCGCGCGCACGATCTCGGCGATGACCGAGCCGTTGTACAGGGTCAGGCCGGTGATGACCGCCGCGAGCGCGAGATATCCGGACTTGAAGACGCGGTACTCGGCGAACACCTGGTAGGCGAAGATCATCAGGATCAGCACCGGGACGGCGCGGAACAACTCGACGATCGTGCCGGCGATCCAGCGGACCCACCGGTGGTCGGACAGACGCGCGATACCCAGGACCGTGCCGAGCACGAGTGCCAGCACGATCGACGCGACGGCCGCGATGATCGTGCCGCGGATGCCGGGCAGCAGATAGGTGGTCCAGCTGGACGATTCGACGAACGGCTCCCACTTGGCGGCCGTCAGCTGTCCGTTGGCGTCGAGCGCGCGGTAGACGATCCAGCCGACCAGGACGAGGAGCGCGACCACGACCACCGACAGGATCCGGTAGAGCGCCTTGGCGCGGGGCCCGGGTGCGTCGTAGAGAACGGTTCCGTGTGCACTCATCGGGCGACCTCGTATCGCTTGCTGAGCCGGCCGAAGAGCAGGCCGGTGGGAAGGGTGAGGATGACGAATCCGAGCGCGAAGATGCCACCGACGACGAAGATGGCCGCTTCGTTCTCGATCATCGTCTTCATCAGCAGCGAGGCCTCGGACACGCCGATGACGGAGGCGATCGTCGAGTTCTTGGTCAACGCGATGAGCACCGAACCGAGCGGGGCGATGACCGCGCGGAACGCCTGCGGGAGGACGATCAGGCGCAGGTTCTGGCTGAAGGTCAGGCCCAGCGAGCGGCCGGCCTCCGACTGGCCGAGCGAGACCGTGTTGATGCCCGAGCGGAGCGACTCGCACACGAAGGCCGCCGTGTAGACGCTCAGGCCGAGCACGGCGAGCCGGAAGTTGTTGTCCACCAGGAAGGTCGGCGACGACTCGGAGGCCAGCTTGATGCCGAGCGTCTGGGACAGACCGAACAGGCAGAAGATGATGATCAGGGTCAGCGGGGTGTTACGGAAGATCGTCACGTAGGCGGCGCCGACGGCACGCGCGACGGGGATGGGGGACACGCGCATCGCGGCGAGGATCGTTCCGAGGATCAGTGCACCGATCGCCGAGATGACGGTCAGCTGGATCGTGGTCCAGAACGCGTCGAGTAGCTGGCTGCTGTACTTGCTCAACAGATCCACAGGTCACTCCGGGATCGAGGGGACGGGTGGGAGTCCGGAACGGTCCGGCCGGTCCGTGGGATCACGGACCGGCCGCACCGGCGGACGTGACGGGTGGTACCCGTACGCGGTGTCGATCGACACTCAGTAGCGATCGACGGTGGGCTGCTCCGGGAGCTCGTAGCCCGAGGCACCGACCGTCTCCTGGAACGCGGCCTCCCATGCACCGCTGGCGATCATCTCCTCGATCGCGTCGTTGATCGCGTTGCGCGACTCGTCGTCGCCCTTGGCGAGACCGATGCCGTAACGCTCGGTGGTGAACGGCTCACCGACGACCTTGAAGTCGCCCGGGCTCTGCGCGGCGTAACCGGCGAGGATGATGTCGTCGGTGGTCACCGCATCGACGGCGCCGTTGCGCAGCGCCTCCACGCACAGCGAATAGGTGTCGAACTCCTGGAGCTGGACGTCCTGCGCGTAGTTGTCCTTCACGTTCTGGGCCGGGGTCGAACCCGCCACCGAGCACAGGCGCTTGCCGCCGTTGAGCGTTTCGGGTCCGGTGATCTCGGTCTCGTCGGCGCGCACGAGGAGCGACTGTCCGGCGATGAAGTACGGACCTGCGAAGTCCACCTTCTCCTTGCGGGAATCGGTGATCGAGTAGGTCGCGACGACGTAGTCGACCTCACCGTTCTGGATGAGCGTCTCGCGCTGGGCCGAAGGAGCCTCCTTGAAGGTGATGTTCTCCGGCGGGACACCGAGCTGGTCGGCGACGTACTCGGCGACCTCGACGTCGAACCCGCTGAACGAACCGTCCGGGTTGCGCAGGCCCAGGCCCGGCTGGTCGAACTTGATACCGACCGTCAGGGTGCCGTTCTCCGCGGACTGCGAGACACTGCGCGTCTCGTCGCCACCGCACGCCGTGGCGACCACTGCCACGGCGACGGCGCCGATGCCCAGGCGGATGGAGCGGGACAATTTCATCGAATACCTCCGGTGCGGTTCGGAACTACGTCCGACGGACCGGGTGGCCCGTCGGATGCGGGGAAAGGTTCAGTGACTGAGGATCTTGCCGAGGAAGTCCTTGGCGCGATCGGATTTCGGTGCGGTGAAGAAGGTCTCGGGATCGGTGTCCTCGACGATGCGACCGTCGGCCATGAACAGCACGCGGTCGCCGGCCTTGCGGGCGAATCCCATCTCGTGGGTGACCACGACCATCGTCATGCCCTCCTTCGCGAGGGAGGTCATCACGTCGAGGACCTCCTGGACCATCTCGGGGTCGAGGGCGGAGGTGGGCTCGTCGAACAGCATGACCTTGGGGTTCATCGCGAGCGCGCGTGCGATGGCGACGCGTTGCTGCTGGCCGCCCGACAGTTGTGCCGGGTACTTGTCGGCCTGGTTGGCGATGCCGACCCGGTCGAGCAGCTGCATCGCCGACTCGCGGGCCTTCTCCTTCTTGATCTTGCGCACCTTGATGGGGCCGAGCATGACGTTCTCGAGGATCGTCTTGTGGGCGAAGAGGTTGAACGACTGGAACACCATGCCGACGTCCGAACGCAGGCGGGCGAGTGCCTTGCCCTCCTCCGGCAGCAGGGTGCCGTCCACGTGGATCTCTCCCGAGTCGATCGGTTCGAGCCGGTTGATGGTGCGGCAGAGGGTCGATTTACCCGAACCCGACGGACCGACGACGATGACGACCTGTCCTCGCGGGATCTCGAGGTTGATGTCCTGCAGTACGTGCAGGGATCCGAAATGCTTGTTCACCCCGTTCATGGAGATCATGGACGAGCTGGTGTCCGACTTCTCGGACGGACGATCCGTTCCGGCTGCCGCTGATGTCATATCTGCAGACCCTATGCCGTCCGGCGCCCGAGACTTCGCATTTCGGGACACCTTCGGTGCACGCGTCACGGGATTTTTACGGCACGAGCGGTGACCGACACCTCGACGGGGCTCATGGGGGCAGCGCGTGGAAAGGAGACCGGTCGAGGTGAGATACCCTGAGACGTGTCACTGATCGACGAAGAAGCCCCCCGCACCGGTGCCCGGACCTACGAGGTCCGCACCTACGGCTGCCAGATGAACGTACACGACTCCGAGCGTCTGTCGGGGTTGTTGGAGGACGCCGGCTTCACCAAGGCCGGGCCCGGCGCGTCACCCGATCTGGTGGTCTTCAACACCTGCGCGGTGCGGGAGAACGCCGACAACAAGCTGTACGGCAATCTGAGTCATCTGCGTCCGGTCAAGGACGACAACCCCGACATGCAGATCGCCGTCGGAGGCTGCCTCGCCCAGAAGGACCGCGACACGGTCGTCGAGAAGGCGCCCTGGGTCGACGTGGTCTTCGGCACGCACAACATCGGCAATCTCCCCGCACTGCTCGAACGCGCGCGGCACAACCGCCGTGCCGAGGTCGAGATCCTCGACGCCCTCGAGGCGTTCCCCTCGACGCTGCCCGCCAAGCGCGAGTCGTCGTACGCCGGATGGGTGTCGATCTCCGTCGGCTGCAACAACACGTGCACCTTCTGCATCGTGCCGTCGCTGCGCGGCAAGGAGGTCGACCGGCGCCCGGGCGACATCCTCGCCGAGGTGCAGGCGCTCGTCGACGAGGGCGTGCTCGAGGTGACACTGCTCGGCCAGAACGTCAACTCCTACGGCCGGTCCTTCGCCGATCCGGAGCAGCCCCGCGACCGGGGCGCCTTCGCGTCGCTGCTGCGCGCGTGCGGCGAGATCGAGGGCCTCGAGCGGGTGCGCTTCACGTCCCCGCATCCGGCGGAGTTCACCGACGACGTCATCGACGCGATGGCGCAGACCCCCAACGTGTGCCCGCAGCTGCACATGCCGCTGCAGTCCGGCAGCGACCGGATCCTGCGCGCCATGCGCCGCTCGTACCGCAAGGAACGCTTCCTGGGCATCATCGAGCGGGTCCGTGCCGCGATGCCGCACGCCGCGATCACCACCGACATCATCGTCGGCTTCCCCGGCGAAACCGAGGAGGACTTCCAGCAGACCCTCGAGGTCGTCGAGAAGGCACGGTTCACCAGCGCGTTCACCTTCCAGTACTCGAAGCGCCCCGGCACGCCCGCTGCCGACATGGACGGTCAGCTCCCCAAGGCCGTGGTGCAGGAACGTTACGAGCGCCTGATCGCGCTGCAGGAACGCATCACCCTCGAGGAGAACCGCAAGCTCGTCGGAACCGAGGTCGAACTGCTCGTCGCCGCGGGGGAGGGCCGCAAGAACGCCGAGACCGCCCGGATGAGCGGGCGTGCCCGCGACGGCCGCCTCGTCCACTTCCGTCCCGAGGGCGCGATCGACACCGCGGTGCGTCCCGGCGACGTCATCACGATCGTCGTCAGCGACGCCGCGCCGCACCACCTCGTCGCGGACACCCCGATCCTCACGCACCGCCGTACACGTGCGGGCGACCACTTCGAACAGGGCCGGCTGCCCAAGACACCGCCGATCGGTGTCGGACTCGGACTGCCGAGCATCGGCGTCCCCGACCCGCTGCCGCCTCAGATGGGATGCAACGCATGACCACCGACAAGCCGCACGATCACCACGCGACGGGTGACGTACGCGCCGAACTCGAAGCCGCCGAACGGAAGGTGGCGAGCGACATCGACCCGGGCGCCCGGGCGATGTTCGTCGCGATCGCCGTCCTGATCCTGTTGGCGACCTTCAGCCTGCCCCACGCCGGATCCGCGAACGGGTGGGAGGTGCTGTCCTTCGCCCCGGACGCGACCACCGAGGAGATCGGTCTGCCGTCGCGGCTGTTCGTCGGCTTCGCAGTGGTCTTCGCCGGGCTGGGCTCGATCCTCGCGCTCGTCACCCGCAAGTGGTCGCTCGCGTGGGTGTCCCTGGCCGGATCGGCGGTGACCATCGTCTTCGGCATGCTCGCGATCTGGTCGCGCCAGACCCTGCCCGTCGAGTCGTCCGCCGCGGGACCGGGATTCGGTCTCGTCATCGGCTGGTTCGCCGTCATGGTCATCGTCTTCCACTGGGCCCGTGTGGTGTGGGCGCGGACCTCGGCCCAGCTCGAGGCCGAGGCCGAGTTGCGGAAGGTCGCGGCCCAGCACGAACGGCCCCGCCTGATGCGCGACGACCCCGAGGCCTGACGCCTCCCGAACGAAGACGATCCCCCTCTCCCGATCGGGAGAGGGGGATCGTCGTCTTCGGATGTCGCGGGTCAGCGCTCGCCGACGGCGCCTTCGGCCGCGTCGGCCCACTCGCGCCACTGCGCGGCCTGGGCGAGAGCCTTCTCGGCCTCCTTCGCCCGGCCGGCGGCGGTCGCCTTGGCGGCCTGCTCCTCGAACTGGCGCACCCGCTCACGGAACTGGGCCGCACGGGCGAGTGCCTCGGGATCGGTGCGGCGCCACTCGGAATCCGCGGCCTCGCGCACCTTCTTCTCGATGGCCCGCAGCCGACCCTCGAGATCGTGCATGCGCTCGCGCGGCACCTTGCCGATCGCCTCCCACTGGTCCTGAAGCTCGCGCAGGCGCGCCCGGGCACCTTCGAGATCGGCCGCCGGGTCGATCGAGGAGGCCGCCTCGAGCAGGGCCTCCTTCGCGCGGGCGTTCTCCTCGAACTCGGCGTCGCGCTCGGCGTTCGCGGCGTTGCGTGCGGCGAAGAAGACGTCCTGGGCGCCCTTGAACCGCTTCCACAGCTGGTCGTCGGCGTCCTTCGGTGCGCGTCCGGCCGCCTTCCACTCGGCGAGCAGGTCGCGGAAGGCCGCGGCGGTGGCACCCCAGTCGGTGGAGTTCTGCAGTTCCTCCGCCCGGGCGACGAGTTCTTCCTTGCGGCTCTTCGCCGCGGCGCGCTCGCGGTCGAGTTCGGCGAAGTGGGCTCCGCGACGCCGGTTGAACGCCTCGCGTGCCTTCGAGTAGCGACGCCACAACACGTCGTCGACCTTCCGGTCGACCCCGCGGATGGTCTTCCACTCCTCGAGGATCTCGCGCAGCCGGTCGCCGGCGGCCTTCCACTGGGTGGATTCGGCGGCGATCGTCTCGGCCTCGGCCGCGAGGGCCTCCTTGCGGGCCGTGCTCTCGGCGCGCCGACGCTCCTTCTCCTGCTTGGCGAGAGCCGCGGCCTCCTCGGAGTGCTCGATGATCGCGGTGAGCCGGGTGGCGAGCGCATCGAGATCACCGATGACGGCGGCGGTCGGCAGCGACTCGGCCAGTGCCTCGGCGGCCGCGCGGGTCTTCTTCACGTCGGCGGTGCCGGAGGTCAACCGGGTCTCGAGGATCGCCACCTCGGTGGCGAGATCGTCGTAACGGCGTCCGAAGTGCGCGAGGCCCTCGGCGGCGTCGCCTGCCTGCCACGATCCGATGCACCGCTCGCCCTCGCTCGTGCGGACCCATGCGGTGCCGTCCTCGTCGACGCGTCCGAACCGACTCGGATCGCTCGCGGGCACCGCCGGGACGTGGGGGTGCGTCTGGGCCGCGACGGGATGCGGCTTCGGGGGTGCTGCGGTGGAACTGCCGTTCTCTCGGCCCGCAGGGCCGGGCGTCGCAGCATGGGCTCGGGGTGTGGCGGGACCGGGACGCGGGGTCCGCTCCTGCGTCGACTCGCCGGTTCGGTCCTGTGCGTTCGGGTCGCTCATCGATACCTCATCTCTGCCGCGCGGCACGGCTGCCTGGTCGCATGGTCTACCGCCGGTCGATCCCGGGGTTCCGCGATCGTGTCCGCCCACTATTGAAACAGGTCGTGTCGATGCAGGGCGCCGGGTCCGGTGGACTACGGTTGCCGATGTGTTGACCGCCGCGGCGTTCGTGCCGTCCCCACCGCTGCTCGTGCCCGAGCTGACCGGTCTCGCCGCGTCCGAGACCGACGATCTGCGCGAGGCGGTTCTCGAGGTCGGTCGCAGCCTGTCCGATGCCGCGGAATGGGTGGTCGTGGGCGCCGAGTCGGCCGAACAGACCGTTCCCTCCACCGCGCGCGGGACCTTCCTCGGGTTCGGAGTCGACGTCACCGTGCAGCTCGGTCCCGAGGCCGCCGGCGAACCCGATCCCGAGCTCGCATTGACCGCTCTGGTGGCCGGCTGGATCCGCGATCGCACGGCACCCGGCACCCGCGTGACGACCCACGTGGTGGCCGTCGACGCGGACGCCGCGCACTGCGCCGATCTCGGCCGCGACCTGCGCACGGCGCTCGACCGCGACGATCTGCCGCGCGCACTGCTCGTCGTCGCGGACGGAGCGACCACCCTCACGGCCAAGGCGCCCGGCGCCTACGATCCTCGCGCCGAGGACGTCGAGGCCGTCCTGGCGGCGGCGCTCGCCGCCGGCGACCCGGAGGCGCTCGCGGCGCTCGACCCCGACCTGTGTTCGGACATCGAGCTGACCGGACGCGCCGCCTGGCACGTCCTGGCGGCCGCCCTCGGCGCGCGCCCGCGCTCGGCGTCCGTCACCTACTCCGCCGCGCCCTACGGCGTGGGCTACCACGTGGGGATCTGGACACCGTGAGCGCAGAAAACACCGGTCCCGCCGACACGCTCGTCCCGATCGCGGTCGTGGGCCCCACGGCCACGGGCAAGTCCGATCTCGGACTGGACCTCGCCGAGGTGCTCGGCGGCGAGATCGTCAACATCGACGCGATGCAGCAGTACCGCGGCATGGACATCGGGACGGCCAAGCTGCCAGCGGACGAGCGTCGCGGCATCCCGCACCATCAGCTCGACGTCCTCGACGTCACCGAGACCGCGACGGTCGCCCGCTACCAGCAGGCCGCGATCGCCGACGTCGAGGCGATCCTCGGCCGCGGTCGCCTCCCGATCGTCGTCGGTGGATCGATGATGTACGTGCAGGCACTGCTCGACGAATGGCAGTTCCCGGCGACGGATCCGCAGGTCCGCGCCAAGTGGGAGGCGGTCCTCGAGACCGAGGGGCTCGCAGCGGTCCACCGGGCGCTGCAGAGCGCCGATCCCGCCGCCGCGGCGACGATCCTGCCCACCGACGGCCGCCGCATGGTCCGCGCGCTCGAGGTCGTCGAACTGACCGGGCAACCGTTCGCGGCGTCGCAGCCGACGATCGGTGAGCCTCGCTGGGGCACCGTGATCCTGGGCGTCGACCGCGACACCGCCGAACTCGACGACCGCATCGCGCGGCGCACCGACCTGATGTTCGAACGCGGCCTCGTCGACGAGGTGCACGGTCTCCTCGAGGTCGGCCTGCGCGAGGGTGTCACCGCACGTCGCGCGATCGGTTACGCGCAGGTCCTCGCGTACGTCGACGGGGAGTACGACCTCGATCACGCGCGCGAGCGGACGTTCATCGGGACCCGGCGCTACGTACGACGGCAACGCTCGTGGTTCCGCCGCGACCCGCGCATCCACTGGCTCGACGGCGCCGACCCCCACCTGCTCGACGCTGCCCTGCGGGCCGTCCGGGACGCACGCACATCACCGGCCTCACCAGCCCGATAAGGTAGCGCGCATGGAGTTCAGCAAAGGGCACGGAACCGAGAACGACTTCGTGATCCTTCCCGATCCCGACGCGCGCCTGGACCTCGACGCAGGCCGGATCGCCGCCCTGTGCGACCGGCGTCGCGGGCTCGGTGCCGACGGTGTGCTCCGCGTCGCCCGTGCCGGTGCGCTGGTGTCGGCCGGCGTGCTCGGAGAACTGCCCGAGGGCACCGGGGCGGACGACTGGTTCATGGACTACCGCAACGGCGACGGATCCATCGCCGAGATGTGCGGCAACGGTGTGCGGGTGTTCGCGCACTATCTCACCGCGCACGGGCTCGAGAACCGCCGCGAGTTCGTCGTCGGCAGCCGCGCCGGAGGCAAGCCCGTCACGGTGCACGAGACCGGACCTGTCCTCGGCGAGGTGACCGTGGACATGGGGACGGTGCGCACCCTCGGCGAGTCGGCGGCGACCATCGACGGACGGGTCTACCCGGGCATCGGCATCGACGTCGGCAACCCGCACCTCGCGTGCGTGGACCCGCACCTGAACGAGACGAGCCTGGCCGGTCTCGACCTCACCTCGCCCGGCTTCGACCCGGGCTTCTTCCCACACGGCGTCAACATCGAGTTCCTGACCCCCATCGCGGCCGGAACGGTCCACATGCGCGTCCACGAACGCGGCGTGGGGGAGACCCGCTCGTGCGGAACCGGCACGGTCGCCGCGGCCGCTGCGGCCCTGCGCTTCGACGGCGCATCCGACGGCGCGGTGCGGGTCCGGATCCCGGGCGGCTCGGTCGAGGTGCGGATCGAGGACGGTCACGCCTGGCTACGCGGACCGTCGGTGCTGGTCGCGGTGGGTGAACTCGACGACACCTGGTGGTCGGCGCCGAACTGATCGGCACCGATCGGCCCTGCTGAGGCGCACTCGGGTATGCCCCTGCGCGAATGCGGCGGAAAAACTCGAATGCACCGATTCGGGCTTCGTGACACCATGGAGGTGTATGACGAACACACAGCGCACGCGCCGCGCAACCACAGATGACAGCACTTCGACCGCGTACGACGCACCCGGAGGCTGGACCGCCGAGGATCCGTCCGTCGGCGAGATGCAACTCGAAGACCGCAGCGCGTTGCGGCGTGTGGTCGGTCTGTCCACCGAACTCGAGGACATCACCGAGGTCGAATACCGCCAGCTCCGACTCGAGCGTGTCGTGCTCGTCGGTGTCTGGACGGGCGGAACGGCCGCCCAGGCGGAAGCGAGCCTGGCCGAGCTGGCCGCACTCGCCGAGACCGCCGGCTCCGAGGTCCTCGAAGGTCTCGTCCAGCGTCGCGACCGGCCCGATGCCTCCACCTACATCGGTTCCGGCAAGGCCGACGAGCTCCGGCAGATCGTCCTGACCACCGGCGCGGACACCGTGATCTGCGACGGTGAACTCACTCCCGCCCAGCTCACGGCGCTGGAGAAGGTCGTCAAGGTCAAGGTCATCGACCGGACCGCGCTGATCCTCGACATCTTCGCCCAGCACGCCACCTCGCGAGAGGGCAAGGCGCAGGTCTCCCTCGCGCAGATGGAGTACATGCTCCCGCGCCTGCGCGGCTGGGGCGAGTCGATGTCGCGGCAGGCCGGTGGTCGTGCCGGCAGCAACGGCGGTGTGGGCCTGCGTGGCCCCGGTGAGACGAAGATCGAGACCGACCGCCGCCGGATCCGCGAGCGGATGGCCAAGCTCCGTCGCGAGATCAAGGCGATGAAGGCCGCGCGCGACACCAAGCGCACCCGGCGTCTGCGCAACAGGATCCCGTCCGTCGCGATCGTGGGCTACACCAACGCCGGTAAGTCGAGCCTGCTCAACAAGCTCACCGGCTCCGGTGTCCTGGTGCAGAACGCACTGTTCGCGACCCTGGATCCGACGACCCGCCGGTCGGCGCTGCCCGACGGCCGCGAGTACGTGCTCACCGACACCGTCGGTTTCGTCCGGCACCTCCCGACCCAGCTGGTCGAGGCGTTCCGGTCGACCCTCGAGGAGGTCGCCGACGCCGATGTGCTGCTCCACGTCGTCGACGGCTCCGACCCGCTGCCCACCGAGCAGATCAAGGCGGTGCGCGAGGTCGTCACCGAGGTGCTCCGCGAATCGGACGCCCCGCCGCCGCCGGAGTTGATCGTCGTCAACAAGATCGACGCCGCCGATCCGGTGACACTGACACAGTTGCGCAGCGCGATCCCCGGCGCGGTGTTCGTCTCCGCGCACACCGGGGAGGGCGTCGAGGAGTTGCAGACCCAGCTCGCGGGTCTGCTCGAGGATCCCGACGTCGAGGTGAAGCTGCTCCTGCCGTACACCCGCGGCGACCTGCTCGCACGCATCCACTCGGACGGTCAGATCCTCTCGTCCGAGCACGAGGTGGACGGCACACGGGTGCACGCGAAGGTGCCGGCAGCGCTGGCGTCGGCATTGGTCGACTTCGCGGCCTGATGCGGGTCGTGCGCCGGGCGGCGCTGCTCGCTGCCGTCGTGGCGTTCGTGCCGGCCCCGAACGCCGGCGCGCAGGACACCGCGATCCCGGCCGCGGATCTGCCGACCGAGATGCTGTGCACTCCCGACGATCCCGCGCTCGCCGAACTGTCCGGCCTCGCGACGATCGGCGACCGGCTGTTCGCGACCCCCGACGCCGGAGAGGACGAACGCATCGTCGAACTCGACGGGGATTGTGCGGTTCTGCAACGGATCCCGTCGCCCGTCGATCCCTACGACGTCGAGGATCTCGCCGCGGGTCCCGACGGCCGGTTGTGGCTCGGCGATCTCGGCGACAACACCCGCGTCCGCGAGACGATCGCGCTCATCTCCCTCGACCCCGACACCGGGCAGGGAGATCTGCACCGGCTGACCTATCCCGACGGTCCCCGCGACGCCGAGACCGTACTCGTCTCCGCGACAGGCGAACCGATCATCGTGACGAAGGCGCTGTTCGGATCGAGCAATGTCTACCGGCCCGCACGCGGACTCACGATCGACGGCCTGCCCGTCCCGGGACCGGCCCCCCTCGAGAAGGTCGGATCGCTGGCACTCGGACCGTCGGACACCCCCGGCGGTCCCGTTCCCGGTGCGTCCTCCTCGATGGTCACCGGCGGTGCGGTCAGCGCCGACGGGACGGTCGCGGCGGTCCGCACCTACACCGACGTCTACCTGTTCCACGTCCCCGACGGCGATCTCGCGTCCGCTCTGGTCGCCGGTCCGCGCTTCCGCGTCCCGGTCCCGGGCGAACCGCAGGGCGAAGCCGTCGCATTCACCGCCGACGGTGACCTGGTCACCGCGTCCGAGCGCGGCGCGGCAGGCACGGAGAA
The DNA here is from genome assembly GCF_058211795.1 of Rhodococcus sp. S3. Lineage (NCBI taxonomy): Bacteria > Bacillati > Actinomycetota > Actinomycetes > Mycobacteriales > Nocardiaceae > Rhodococcus > Rhodococcus sp. S3. The sequence continues at coordinate 2,117,079 of NZ_CM177074.1, forward strand.
TCCACCGATCCATATCCGTCGCGGTGCGACCGATCTCTTCGCACCCGCGGACGACGATGCCGCGGACGAGATGTCGCCCGCGGCACTGCCGGTCGTCGGTGCGGGCGTGGCCGCCGGGGTCATCGCGCTCGGGGTCCTCGGACTCGTCGTCCGGCGCCGCACCCGCGGCTGAGATCAGGCGCCGCACCCGCGGCTGAGATCAGGCGCCGCGAGCCCGCGGCCGAGATCAGGCGTCGAGGTCTGCGGCGACCAGTTCCGCGACCTGCGCGAGGACCGCGTCGTCGTCGCACGAGATCGTGACCTGCGTGCCCTTTTCCGCGCCGAGCGTCATGATCATCAGGGCCGAACCGGCGTCGACGGGCTCGCCGCCGTCGACCGAGAGGGTCACCGGGACACCGGCCGCGACCACGGCCTCGGCGATGATCCCTGCAGGACGGGCGTGGAGGCCGATGGACGAACCGACGGCAACCGTGGTGCTGGGCATGTGAATCTCCTTCGTGATGGGGAAGTGCAGAGGGTCGGATCGATCAGGAGCGTGCCGCTGTGTTCAGGAGCGTGCCGCTACAGGCTGGGGGTTCGTCTCGTCGGCGGCGACCCGGGCGGGACGCGTGATCGACTTGGCGATACTGACCGCGAGTGCGGCGACCACCGTGCCCGCCGCCAGCGCGATCAGGAACCACACGACGCGGTCCATCGCGAACAGCACGAACAATCCGCCGTGGGGAGCGGTGAGCGTGACACCCGTCGCCATGACGATGCCGCCGGTCACGGCGCCGCCGAGCATCATCGACGGGATGACCCGGAACGGGTCGGCCGCCGCGAACGGGATGGCGCCCTCCGAGATGAACGATGCACCGAGCAGCCAGGCGGCCTTGCCGTTCTCGCGTTCGGCCGTGCTGTAGAGACGCGGACGCACCAGCGACGACAGTGCCATGGCGAGCGGCGGAACCATACCGGCGGCCATGACCGCCGCCATGATCTCGAGCGAACCGGTGTTGGCGACGTCGAGACCCGCGACCGCGAAGGCGTAGGCGGCCTTGTTGACCGGTCCGCCGAGGTCGAAGCACATCATCAGGCCGAGGATCGCACCGAGCAGCACCGCGGAACCACCGGACAGACCGTTGAGCCAGTCGGTGAGACCGGTCGTGATCGCGGCGAGCGGGCGACCGAGCAGCAGGAACATGAGCCCACCGACGATCAGGCTCGCGAGCAGCGGGATGATCACCACAGGCATCAGGCCACGAGCCCAAGTGGGCAGCGGGATACGGCCGACCCACAGGGCCGCGAAGCCGGCGATGATGCCGCCGACCAGACCGCCGATGAAACCGGCGCCGACGAAGACGGCCACCGCACCGGCGGTGAAGCCCGGAGCCAGACCCGGACGGTCCGCGATCGCGAAGGCGATGTACCCGGCCAGTGCCGGGACGAGGAACGAGAACGCCAACGAGCCGATCTGGTACAGCACCGCACCGAGATAAGTGCCGAGCCCACCCTCGGGAAGGTTGGTGAGCGTGTTGTCGAGGACGATGTCGGCGGCCGAGTCGGTGATGTCGGGACCGGCGAGCAGGAAGCCCAGAGCGATGAGCAGACCACCGGCCGCGACGAACGGGATCATGTAACTCACACCGGTGAGCAGGATCTGCCGCAGCCGGGTACCCCAACCGAGGTCGGTGCCGGTCTCCGACTCACCCGCCGGGGCGCCCGCGGTGCCCTCGACGGTGCGTGCGGACGGATCGGTGGCGGCCCGCAGGGCCTCGTCGACCATGGTGTCCGGTTCGTTGATCGCGCGCTTGACGCCCGATGCGATCACGGGCTTCCCGGCGAACCGTTCGCGGCCCTTGACCCCCACGTCGGTGGCGAAGATGACGGCGTCGGCGCCGGCGATCACGTCGGGGGGCAGGGGAGTGCTGCCGCTCGATCCCTGCGTCTCCACCCGGACCGTCACGCCCGCGCGTTCACCGGCGGCGGCCAGCGCATCGGCGGCCATGTAGGTGTGCGCGATACCGGTCGGGCACGCGGTGACCGCGACGATCGTGCGGCCTCCGGGCTGTTCCGCGCTCTGCGGAGGCGCGACCGCCGGCGTCGCAGCGGCTGTCGGTGACGGCTGTTCCGGCGCTGCGGTCGAGCCGGCAGGAGCGCTGCCCGACGACTCCGGTCGGGGCGGGAGGACGTCCTCGACCAGCGCGATGACCTCGTCCGCGGACGCGGCCGCGCGCAGCGACGCGACGAAGTCCGGGCGCACGAGTGCACGAGCGAGAGCGGTGAGCAGCTTCATGTGGTCGCCGCCCGCACCTTCGGGCGCGGCAATGAGGAAGACGAGGTCGGCGGGTCCGTCGGGCGCACCGAAGTCGGCCTTCGGGGACAGCCGGGCGAAACCGAGCGACGGCGTGGTCACCGCTTCGCTGCGTGCGTGCGGGATCGCGATCCCGCCGGGAAGGCCGGTGGCGGACTTGGCCTCCCGTTCGAGAACGGCCGCGGTGAGTGCGTCGGCGTCGGATGCGCGACCGTTCGCTGCGAGACGCTCGGCGAGCGCGGCGATGACGGAGTTCTTGTCGGATCCCAGGTCTACATCGAGCGAGACGAGTTCCGTGCCGATGATCGAGGAACCGCCTGCGGAGCCGGAGGTGGTGTCGGACATGACGTTCCTTAGGAGTGGGAGGGGAGCGGTCGGGGTCGGCGGTGGACGTCGGTGACGTGCACTCGGGATGGATCGACGGAATCGGGTGTGGGCAGGGCTGTTCCGGGGAGCGTGACGGCTGCGGTTCCGTACGCCACGGCGAGGCGCAGGCACTCGTCGGGGGTGTGACCGGCCTGCTCGGCGAGCAGATATCCGGCGAGCGACGAGTCGCCCGCGCCGACCGTGCTGCGGACCGTGACGTCGTCGGCGGTGGCCCGCCACGCGCCGGTGGCGGTGACCAGCACCGCGCCCGCACCGCCGAGGGTCGCGAGTACCGCGCCGACCCCGCGTTCCACCAGCACCCGTCCCGCGTCGACCACGGCGCCGACGTCTCCTGCGGCGGCGCCGGATTCGAGTTCGTGGGCGTCCGCGCCGGTGAGCTGGGCCAGTTCGTCGGCGTTCGGCTTGATCACGTCCGGGGCCGCCGCGGGGAACCGCTCGGCGAGGGCGAGCAGTGGCCGCTCGGAGGTGTCGACCGCGATGCGGCATCCGAGACCGCGCAGGGCACCCACGAGATCGGCATACCACGACTCGGGCACACCGGGAGGAAGAGAACCGGACAGGACGGTCCACGCGGCTCCCTGCGCGCATTCCAGCAGGACTGCGTGCAACTCGCCGAGTGTGCGTCCGGTGCAGGGGGTTCCGGGTTCGTTGAGTTTGGTCGTGGTGCCGTCGGGTTCGGCGACGGTGATGTTGTTGCGCGTCGGCCCGGAGGTGGGCACGGCCCGATGGGCGATGCCCTGCTCGTCCAGCGCGGCGAGCAGAGGATCGCCGGCGTTGGCCGGGAGAACGGCGACGACCTCGGTCGTCGCGGCGTGCAGCACACGCGCGACGTTGATCCCCTTGCCGCCCGGATCGACGGTGGATCGCTCGGTGCGATGCACCTTCCCGCGCTCGAGCGGGCCCGTCAGCCCGACCGTGCGATCGAGACTGGGGTTGGCCGTGAGCGTGACGATCATGTCGTCACCACCTCGATTCCGTGTTCGATGAGTTGCCGACGGTCGGTGTCGTCGAGATCGGTGTCGGTGACCAGAACGTCGATCGGTTCGAGCGACGCGAAGCTCAGCAGATTGCGCCGACCGACCTTCGACGAATCGGCGACCACGACGACCCGGTCGGCGGTGCGCACCATCGCGCGCTTGACCGCGGCCTCGTCGGCGTCGGGGGTGGACAGGCCGTGGTCGATGCTCAGCGCGTTGGTGCCGATGAAGGCCACGTCGACGTGCACCGTCGACAAGGTGGCGAGGGCCTCGGCACCCACCGCGGCCTGCGTGACACCGCGGACGCGACCGCCGAGCAGGTGCAGCTGCACGGTGCTCATTGCGGCGAGGCGCGCGGCGATCGGCACCGAGTTGGTGACGACGGTGAGGTCGACCTCGGGCGGCAGCGCTCCGACGATCCTGCCGGTCGTGGTGCCGGCGTCGAAGAGCACGCTTCCGCCGGACGGCGGGAGGAAGGACGTCGCGGCGGCGGCGATGCGGTCCTTGTGTTCGGCGCGGGTGTGCTCGCGCTCGGAGAGGGCAGGCTCGGCCACCGAGAGCGAGGCGGCCGGGATCGCGCCGCCGTGAACCCGCCGCACGAGGCCCAGGCGTTCGAGGTGTGCGAGGTCGCGGCGCACGGTCTCGGTGGTGACGCCGTACCGGTCGGCGAGCACTGCGACCGACACGCGGCCACGTGCCGCCACCAGTGCTGCGATCGCCTGCTGCCGTTCCTCTGCGTACACCGACACTCCTGGGGGTACCCGATCTGTGGGGAAAACAATGTTGGTTTATGTTGTTTTACGCCCGTCTGTGTTGACATGTCAAGGCTTCCGAGTAATCTGAGTCACAACGAACTACTGCGGTGAGGAGATCTCCATGGAGCAGTCGGCGTCCGTCCTGCACGGCACCCCCGTCGTCCCCGGTATCGGATACGGGCCGGTCATCCGTCCCGTCGCGCGTCCTGTGGTCCCGGCGCAGGGCGCCTCGATCCCCGACACGGCGCGCGAGGCCGAGGTGGGCCGGTTCGAGGACGCCGCGAAGGTCGTGGCCGAGCGGCTGCGCGCCCGCGCCTCGCGTGCATCGGGTGCCGCGGCAGAAGTGCTCCAAGCCACCGCTGTGCTGGTCGAGGACCGCGCCTGGCGCGGAGCGGCCGCGACGAAGATCCGGTCCGGATCCGACGCGGTCGGCGCCACCGTCGCCGCCACCGACCAGTTCGCGGCCCTGTTCGAGAAGATGGGCGGGCTGCAGTCCGAGCGGGTCACCGACCTGCTCGACATCCGCGACCGCGTGATCGCCGAACTGCAGGGCGCCCCCGAACCCGGTCTCGAGATGCCCGATTCGCCGTCCGTGCTCCTCGCGGCCGATCTCGCACCCGCCGACACCGCCGGACTCGACCCGTCCGTCGTCGTCGCGCTGGCCACCTCCCTCGGAGGACCCACGAGCCACACCGCGATCATCGCGCGCCAGCTCGGCATCCCGTGTGTCGTCGCAGTGGCAGGTCTCGACGACGTCCCTGCCGGCACCGAGGTGCTGGTCGACGGCGCGACGGGCCGGATCGTGCTCTCCCCGGACAGCGCCGAGGCCGCAGCCGAGGTCGAACGCGACCGCGTCGAGCGCGAGCGGGTGGCGGGCTGGTCCGGTCCCGGCGCCACCGCGGACGGTCACCCGGTCGAGATCCTCGCCAACGTGCAGGACGGATCGGGTGCCCGCGCGGCGCGCCGGACGCCGGCGCAGGGCGTCGGACTGTTCCGCACCGAGCTGTGTTTCCTCGACCGCGACACCGAACCGACGGTGGACGAGCAGGCCGACATCTATGCGGAGGTCTTCGAGGCGTTCGAGGGACGGAAGGTCGTCCTGCGGACCCTCGACGCCGGCTCCGACAAGCCCCTCCGGTTCGCCAACCACCCCGACGAACACAATCCCGCCCTCGGCGTCCGCGGTATCCGCATCACGACCACGGCGCCGGGAGTCCTCGATCGTCAGCTCGACGCGGTGGCCGCGGCCGCCTCGCGTACCGGCGCCACGCCGTGGGTCATGGCTCCGATGGTGGCGACCGTTTCGGAGGCCGCCGATTTCGCCGCGCGCGTACGCGAGCGCGGACTGTCGCCGGGCGTCATGATCGAGGTTCCGTCCGCCGCCCTGCTCGCCGACCGATTGCTCGAACACCTGGACTTCCTGTCGATCGGCACCAACGACCTCGCCCAGTACACGATGGCGGCCGACCGGATGTCGCCGCAGCTGGCCGCACTCACCGACCCGTGGCAGCCCGCGGTGCTCGCGCTCGTGGCCCGCGCGGCACAGGCCGGGGCGGTCGCGGGCAAGCCGGTGGGGGTGTGCGGCGAGGCGGCGGCCGACCCGCTCCTCGCCTGCGTCCTGGCCGGCATGGGCGTGACCTCCCTGTCGTGCGCCGCCTCGGCGGTGACGGGTGTCGGGGCCCGGCTCGCCTCGGTCCCGATGGACCGTTGCCGCGAGGCGGCCGAGGCGGTCCTCGCGAGCGACGACCCCGTCGCGGCACGGGCCGCGGCAGCGAAACTGCTGGACTGAACGGCAAGGCCGGGACGGCCGGTTCCACGCGGCCGGGACGGCCGGTTCCACGCGGCCGGGACGGCCTGTTCCACGCGCCCGAGGCTGCCGGTTCTACGATGACCTGTCGTGACCGAACGAGCGAACACGACCGGACGCACGACCACACGCCGCGGCTGGACCCTGCACGGCGACGGGCGTCGTATCAATCCCGGTGCGGTGGTCGCACCGCACGAGCGACTGTCGTGGCCGCGCACCATCGGCATCGGGATGCAGCACGTCATCGCGATGTTCGGCGCCACCCTGCTCGTGCCGACGATCACCGGCTTCCCCGTCACGACGACGCTGCTCTTCTCCGGTATCGGCACCGCGCTGTTCCTGATCATCACGCGCGGCCGGGTGCCCAGCTATCTCGGTTCGTCGTTCGCGTTCATCGCGCCGCTCAGCGCGTCGGCCGGGTCCGGTCCGGCAGCGCAGCTCGGCGGAATCGTCGCCGTCGGCATCGTGCTGGTGCTCATCGGTCTGATCGTCAAGGCGGCGGGTTCGCGCATCATCGACGCGGTCATGCCGCCGGTGGTCACCGGGGCGATCGTCGCCCTCATCGGCCTCAATCTCGCACCGACCGCCACCGGCTCGTTCGAAGCCCAACCGCTCGTCGCCACGATCACGCTCGTGGTCACGCTGCTCGTGACAGTGGTCGGCCCGGGCATGCTCGGCCGCCTCGGCATCCTCGTCGGTGTGATCGTCGGATGGATCTTCGCGGCGTTCACCGGGGCGATCGCGTCGGAACGCATCGACGCCATGCGGGACGCCGCCTGGTTCGGTCTGCCCGACCTGCGCGCCCCCACCTTCGAACTGTCGGTCGTGCTGCTGGCGCTGCCCGTCGTCGTCGTGCTGGTCGCGGAGAACGTCGGCCACGTCAAGGCGGTCGCCGCGATGACCGGCCGGAACCTCGACGACATGGCCGGCAACGCGCTCATCGCCGACGGCCTCGCGACCACCCTCGCCGGTGCGGGCGGCGGCTCGGGCACCACCACCTACGCCGAGAACATCGGCGTCATGGCGGCGACTCGCGTGTACTCGACCGCTGCATACGCCGTTGCGGCGGTCACCGCCGTCGTGCTGGCCTTCTCGCCGAAGTTCGGTGCGCTGGTGTTCACCGTGCCCGACGGTGTCCTCGGTGGCGCGACCCTCGTGCTCTACGGCCTGATCGGCATCCTCGGTGTCCGCATCTGGACGGAGGCGAAGGTCGACTTCACGGATCCGGTCAACCTCACGGTCGCAGCCGCGGCGCTCGTCGCCGGCATCGGCGACCTGACCCTGTCGATCGGCTCGGTCGAACTCGGCGGTATCGCCTGGGGGTCGATCGGCATCCTCGTCGCGTACCCGCTGCTGCGCAGACTCGCGGATCTGCGCCGCTGACCGGCGCCCGGCGCATCGGCCGACACCGCCCCGTGCCCGCGGGCCGTTCGATACCGACGGGCGCCCGCCGGGGTCGTCCGGGTCACAAAATGCGCTCGGTTGTGTCAGCGTCACCGCGCGCTCGGCTGCATACCGTGAGTATGTCGAACGACGTCTCACACAGGAGCGCAGATGGAACGCACCCTTTTCGAGCCCGAGCACGACCTCTTCCGGGAGTCGTACCGGAAGTTCCTCGAACAGGAGGTGGCCCCCTTCCATGAGCAGTGGGAGAAGGACAAGATCGTCGACCGTGAGGTGTGGAAGAAGGCCGGCGCGCAGGGCTTCCTCGGCATGGCGGTGCCGGAGGAGTACGGCGGCGGTGGCATGGACGACTTCCGTTACAACGCCATCATGGCCGAGGAGACCACCAAGCTGGGCTTCAGCGGTCTGGGCTTCATGCTGCACAACGATGTCGTCGCTCCCTACCTGCTCGAGCTCGCGAACGAGGAGCAGAAGAAGCGCTGGCTTCCGGGCTTCTGTTCGGGTGAGCTGATCACAGCCATCGCGATGACCGAGCCGGGCACCGGCAGCGACCTGCAGGGCATCAAGACCCGCGCGGTGCGCGACGGTGACGACTGGGTCCTCAACGGCGCCAAGACGTTCATCACCAACGGCATCCACTCCGATCTGGTGATCGTCGTCGCCTGCACCGACCCGGAGAAGGGCGCCCAGGGCTTCTCGCTGCTCGTCGTCGAGCGCGGCATGCCGGGCTTCGAGCGGGGACGCAACCTCGACAAGATCGGCCTCGACGCGCAGGACACGGCGGAGCTCAGCTTCAACGACGTCCGCGTCCCGGCGGCCAATCTCCTCGGTCAGGAGGGCATGGGCTTCATCTACCTGATGCAGAACCTGCCGCAGGAGCGCCTGGCGATCGCGGTCGTCGCCGCGGCTGCGATGGAGCGCGTGCTCGACGACACGATCCAGTACTGCCGCGACCGCAAGGCCTTCGGCAAGCCGATCGGCAAGTTCCAGAACACCCGCTTCGAGCTCGCCGAGCTCGCCACCGAGACCCAGCTCGCCCGGGTGTTCGTGGACCGGTGCATCGAGCTGCTCAACGAGAAGAAGCTCACCGTCCAGGAAGCCGCGATGGCCAAGTACTGGACCACCGACAAGCAGGTCGAGCTGATCGACCGCTGCCTGCAGCTGCACGGCGGCTACGGCTACATGCGCGAGTACCCGGTCGCCAAGGCGTACCTCGACGCCCGCGTGCAGAAGATCTACGGCGGCACGAACGAGATCATGAAGGAAGTCATCGGGCGCGGCCTCAACGTCTGAGGCACGTACGAGAAAGGCCGGGGTGGCTCCGCTCAGCGGAGCCACCCCGGCCTCGTTCCTCTCCGGGTGCACCCGGGAATCAGATCTTGCGGACGACCGTGACGACCTTGCCGAGAATGACGGCGTCGTTGCCCGGGATCGGTTCGAACATCGGGTTGTGCGGCATGAGCCAGACGTCGCCGTCGACCCGCTTGAACGTCTTGACGGTGGCCTCGCCGTCGAGCATCGCGGCGACGATGTCGCCGTTGTCGGCGACGTTCTGCTGCCGGACGACCACCCAGTCGCCGTCGCAGATGGCCGCATCGATCATCGACTGGCCGACGACCTTGAGCAGGAACAGCGAGCCCTGACCGACGAGTTCGCGCGGCAGCGGGAAGACGTCCTCGACCGATTCCTCGGCCAGGATCGGGCCACCGGCCGCGATCCGACCGACGACGGGAACCATTGCCGCCGAAGGAATGTCGTCGGTCGACGAGCCGGCGACCACCTCGGGGGAGGACTCGGCTGCGGGGGTGGGCTCGAGACCGCGGACGTCCACGGCACGCGGACGGTTCGGATCGCGGCGCAGGAAGCCCTTCCGTTCGAGGGTGCGCAGCTGGTGCGCGACGGAGGACGTGGAGTTGAGCCCGACGGCGTCGCCGATCTCGCGGATGCTCGGTGGGTACCCCCGTTCGCTGACGGAATCGCGGATGACCTCGAGCACACGACGCTGACGCTCGGTGAGGCTCGCGGTGGGATCGTCGGTCGTGGGTCCGCCCCGGCGGGCTGTGGATGTTCCGTCCGCCTTCATCGTGACCTCCGTGCGGCGAGTGTCGGATGGGTTGCAAGTTGCCTTTCGAATCTATCGAGATCCCGCGCGTATATCAAACAGATGTTCGAGATTCACCCTCCGAGGAGCTGTCGTCGGGGTGCGACTCGTGGTAGAACATTCGAACAGACTTTCGTTCGAACACATGAGCGACTGATCGAACGGGGTCGTGAGACCACGCACAGCGACACGGTCGAGGTCGGAAGACCACGCACAGCGACACGGAGGATTTCCGATGAGCAGAGCGGTTCGGATCGACACGGCGGTTCCGGTGGGTACGGCGCGACAGGGCGCTGTGGCCCGAACCGGTGCCTCAGTCCGGACGAGCACGGCAGGACGGACCGTCACGGGCCCGCCCGGAGCAGGTGCACCCGGGGCGGCGGCGTATCGCATCCGGCCGATCGCGACGTCGACGCTGCATCATCGCACCCGTGTCCCGGCGCGGACGAGACCGCGCGTCGCCGCGCCCACGCGCGAATATCGCGAATATGTCGCCGCACCCTCGCGCGAACCCCTGCACCGTCGCTCGGAGATCACGCCGCGCAGTCGCCGGCCTGCGGAGGGGACGAGTTGGCGGCAGATGGCCGCGACGGTGCTCCTCACCGCGCTCGCGACGACGATGCTCCTCGTGCTCGCCCACGTGCGTACCGATGAGGTGATCCCGCAGGGCGCCGGCACCACGGTCACGGTCGTACGCGAGGGGGAGAGCCTGGAGGCGTTGGCCGCTCGCGTGTGGCCCGATGCTCCGGTCGACGTCACGGTGGCGAGGATCGCCGACCTCAACTCGCTCGACGGTACGGCCGTGCAGGCCGGAAGCCGTCTCCTCGTGCCGGATTCCTCCCGGGGATGAGGGTGTCGTGGCCCTGCCCGACCCGCGATCCGCGCCCGAACCGGACAGGCGGGTATTGTCTAACACTGTCAGTCACACCACTCCGTGTGGTTGCGGCGGTGTCGGCCCACTCGCGGGTGGAGACGGTTCCGGTCGGGAGACATTGCTTCGGCGCCGACGTCGCGACCCGCACGGGCACGACGAAGGAACCGACATGTACTGCCCGTATTGCCGCCACCCCGATTCCCGGGTGGTCGATTCGCGCGAGGCAGACGAGGGTGCCGCGATCCGTCGTCGGCGGGCGTGTCCCGAATGCGGGCGCCGCTTCACCACAGTCGAGACGGCCGTGCTGTCCGTCGTCAAGCGCAGCGGCGTGACCGAGCCGTTCAGCCGCGAGAAGGTCGTGCGCGGCGTGGCCCGTGCCTGCCAGGGACGCGATGTCGACAACGATGCGCTCAACAAGCTCGCGCAGCAGGTCGAGGACGCGGTGCGGGCGAAGGGATCCCCCGAGGTCCCGAGCCACGAGGTGGGACTGGCGATCCTCGGGCCCCTGCGCGATCTCGACGAGGTCGCCTATCTGCGATTCGCCTCGGTCTACCGTTCCTTCAGTTCCGCAGAGGATTTCGAACGCGAGATCCAGGAACTGCGCGAGCACAAGAAGTCCCGCTCGGACGCGACCGACTGACGGTTTCGGTCGCTACCGGATCGCGTCGATCGCCTTCAGGACGCGCTTCTCCGACACCGGGATCCGCGTCCCGAGACCCTGCGCGAACAGGCTCACGCGCAATTCCTCGATCATCCAGTAGATCTCGACCACCTCGGGTGCGGCACGTCGCTCCTCCGGCAGTCGTGCGAGCAGCTTGTCGTAGGCGCCGTAGACGCGATCGAGCACATCCATTCCCGCCGCGTCGCGATGCGCACTTGCCGGCAACGCCTCCAGGCGCTGCGCGGCCGCGGTGAGGTAGCGCGGCAGGTCGGCGATCCGCCGCGATCCGAGGTCGGTGACGAAGCCGGGGAACAGCAACGACTGCAGCTGTTCGCGTACGTCGTCGGCAGCCTCGCCGTTCGACCGATCGAGGAGCACACCCGCCTCGTGGGCGCGGGACAGCACGGGCACAACCGCTTTCAACAGACGGGCCACGCGCCCCGGCAGATGTGAGCGCACCGTGGCCGCGAGCGCCTCGAACTCCTCGGGTGTGCGCACGGGAGCTCCGTGCGCGGCGATGAGTTCGTCCACCGCGCAGGCACGGCAGTCCTCGATCAGCGCTTCGAACGATCCGTCCGGGTTCCGCCCGAGCGCGAGTCGCTCCATGTTGGTCAGTCCCGAGGTCACGGCCTTCGCCTTCGTCGGTGCCGACGACAGAAGCAGGGCACGCAACCCCTGACGCGTCGCGTTCTGCTGGGCCTGCGGTGTGCTGAGCACGCGCACCGCGACGCCGTCCTTCTCCGCAACCAGGGCGGGATAACCGGTGACCTTCCGGCCGCCGACCTCACGGGTGACGGTCTCCGGCAGGTTCCCGAGGGTCTCGGCCGTCCACACCACCGCCGCGGGACGTTCGGTGCCCGCAGCGGCGCGCGAGACCTCCGCTTCGACCCGCGGAGCCAGCTTCTTCCGCAGCGCCGCCAGACTCTTGCTGCGGCCCAGCACGGTGCCGCGTTCGTCGACCGCCGCGAAGGTCATCCGCAGATGGTCGGGCAACGCACCGGTATCGAAGTCCGAGGGCTCGATCGTGCACCGGCCGAGCCGCGACAGCTCGCGGGCCATCGCGTTGACGAGCGGTTCGGAGCGCGGCGTCACCGACGCGAGGGCGGCCGCCGCGAAATCGGGAGCCGGGACGACCTGCCTCCGAAGGTGTTTCGGCAGGGTCTTGATGAGGGCCGTCACCAGCTCGGTCCGCATCCCGGGTACGAGCCAGTCGAAACCGACGGACTTGAGGTTCGCGAGCAGCGCGACGGGGACGCGTGCGGTGACGCCGTCCTCCTCCGTGCCCGGCTCGAATTGGTAGGTGAGGGGGAACTGGATCTCGCCCTGACGCCACGCATCCGGGTAGTCGCCCTCGAGCACCGACGCGGCGTCCTGGTTCACCACGGTGTCCGGCGTGAACGTCAGCAGGTCGGGTTGCTGCTTCCGGGTCTTCTTCCACCACATGTCGAAGTGCCGGGCCGAGATCGCCTCCGGGCCCACCCGCTGGTCGTAGAAGTCGAACAGGGTCTCGTCATCGACGACGATGTCGCGCCGGCGCGCACGGTGTTCGAGTTCCTCGACGTCCTCGAGCAGCGCCCGGTTGTCGTGGAAGAACTTGTGCTGCGTGCGCCATTCGCCCTGCACGAGGGCGTGGCGGATGAACAGCTCTCGCGAGACCTCCGGATCGATCCGTCCGTACGGCACGGGACGCTGGGCGATCAGCGGGATGCCGTAGAGCGTGACGCGTTCGTAGGCCATCGCCGACTCTCGGCGCGTCGACCAGTGCGGCTCCGAGTAGGTGCGCTTGACCAGGTGCGGAGCGAGCTTCTCGACCCATTCGGGTTCGATGCGCGCGGCCGTCCGCGCCCACAGCCGTGAGGTCTCCACGAGTTCGGCCGCCATGACCCAGCGCGGAGGCTTCTTGAACAACGACGATCCGGGGAAGATCGCGAACCGTGCGCCGCGGGCACCGAGGAAGTCGCGCTTGTCGCCCTCGCGAAGACCGATGTGCGACAGCAGGCCTGCGAGCAGCGACTTGTGGACGTCGTCGGGATTCACGTCGCGGTGGTGCGTCTGCCAGCCCATGTCGACCGTGATCTGACGGAGCTGCCCCTGCAGGTCCTGCCACTCACGGATCCGCAGCCAGTGCAGGAACTCGTCGCGGCACAACCTGCGGAACCTGCTCGACGACAGTTCCCGCCGTTGTTCCTTCAGGTAGTCCCACAGCCGCAGGAAGGCCAGGAAGTCCGAGCCCTCGACGGCGAACCGGGCGTGCTTCTCGTCGGCGGCCTGCTGGAACTCGGTCGGGCGTTCGCGCACGTCCTGGATCGACAGGGCCGCGACGATGATGAGCACCTCGCGCAGGCATCCGTTGCGGTGGCCCTCGACGATCATCCGGGCCATGCGCGGATCGACAGGAAGCCGGGCGATCTCGCGGCCCGTCGCGGTCAGGCGCGGCGTCTCGCCCTTCTTCGCCGGTTCGAGCGCGCCGAGTTCCTCGAGCAGAGCGATGCCGTCGCGGATCGCGCGGGGATCCGGTGCCTCCACGAACGGGAAGGCCTCGATGTCGCCGAGTCCGAGCGCCGTCATCTGCAGCACCACCGACGCGAGGTTGGTGCGCAGGATCTCGGGTTCGGTGAATTCCGGCCGACCGTCGAAGTCGTCCTCCGAGTACAGGCGGATACAGATGCCGTCGGCGACGCGACCGCAGCGCCCCGCGCGCTGACGCGCCGAGGCCTGCGAGATCGGCTCGATCGGCAGTCGCTGCACCTTCGTGCGCACCGAGTACCGCGAGATACGGGCGGTGCCGGGGTCGACGACGTAGCGGATACCGGGAACCGTCAGGGACGTCTCGGCGACGTTGGTGGACAACACGACCCGGCGTCCTGTGTGCGGTGCGAAGACGCGGTGCTGTTCGGCCGCCGACAGGCGTCCGTAGAGCGGGAGGATCTCGGTGTTGCGGAGCTTACGGTCGCGCAGTGCGTCGGCGGTGTCGCGGATCTCGCGTTCGCCGGAGAGGAAGACCAGGATGTCGCCGTCGCCCTCGCGCTGGAGTTCCTCGACGGCCTCGCACACGGCGTCGACGGGGTCGCGGTCGACGAGCGTGTCGCCCGCCTCGACGGTCAGCGGCCGGTAACGCACCTCGACGGGATAGGTGCGGCCGGAGACCTCGACGATGGGGGCGGGCGTGCCGTTCGCGTCGGCGAAGTGGCGCGCGAAACGTTCGGGGTCGATCGTCGCCGAGGTGATGATCACCTTCAGGTCGGGACGACGCGGAAGCAGCTGCGCGAGGTAACCGAGCAGGAAGTCGATGTTGAGGCTGCGTTCGTGCGCCTCGTCGATGATGAGCGTGTCGTACCGGCGCAGCAGCCGGTCGCGCTGGATCTCGGCGAGGAGGATGCCGTCGGTCATCAGCTTGACGAGTGTCGACTCGGTGACCTGATCGTTGAACCGCACCGTGTATCCGACGGCGTCGCCGAGCTCGGTGTCCAGTTCGTCCGCGAGTCGCTCGGCGACGGCGCGCGCGGCGATACGGCGCGGCTGGGTGTGGCCGATCAGGCCGCGAACCCCACGCCCGAGTTCGAGACAGATCTTCGGGATCTGCGTCGTCTTGCCCGAACCGGTCTCACCGGCGACCACCACGACCTGGTGGTCGCGGATCGCGGCGGCGATGTCGTCCTTGCGCTGCGAGACCGGCAGATCCTCGGGATAGCGGATCTGCGGGACCGACGACGCGCGGGACGCGAGCCGGGTGCGGGCGTTCTCGATCTCGGCGGCGACCTCGGTCAGCGCCTCGCCGCCCCGCGCCCGGTCGAGCCTGCGACGGAGGCGGTTCTCGTCGCGGAGGGAGACCTCGGACAGGGCAGCGCGCAGTTCGCGACGATTCGGGGCGGGGGAGATGGACATGCTGATCACACAGCCTAGCGAAACGGCCCGGTCGGGGCCGGTCGGGGAGGTCAGGCCTCCGGTGGTCGGCCCGCCAGGGCACGCACCCGGCCGATCACCGCGCCGAAGATCTCCCGGTACGGGGCGTGGACCGTGAAGTGGGTGAACCCGTAGCGCTCCCGGCTGCGCAGGATCTGCCCGGCCATCTCGTCCACCGTGCCGATCAGCACGAACGGCGAGTCGAGCAGGTCGTCGGCGCCGACGGTGTGCTCGAACCGCTCGGCGAGCGCGGCGGCGGTGCCCGCCCGGTCGTCGGTCTCGACGACCGCCTGGAGCAGGGTGTGCCACTCGATGTCCTCGACCCGGTCGCCGGCCCGCGCCCGCGCGAACGCGACACGGTCGTCGGCCTCGGTCGCGGTGGCGATGCGGAACGTCCCCGGTGGCCTCCCCGGCAGCTGGACGGCACCCGCGACACTCACGATGTCGGCATGGGCGGCGGCGACGGACAGGATCCGGTCGCCGGTGCCTCCGACGATCAGGGGCGGGCCGTAGCCGCCGAATCCGCGCCGCTGTACCGGACGGAGCACGGGCAGATCGAACGCTTCGCGCAGCGCCGCCTGCTCGTCGAAACCGGACCCGGTGAACGATCGCTGCAGTTCCTGCACGGTGGATTCGAGACGCTCGGCGCGCTCGTCGAAGCGCTCCCACTCGATCCCGGCCGCCTCGAACTCCCATCTCATGTGGCCTGCGCCGAGACCGACCTCGAGACGGCCGCCGGTGAGCAGATCGGTGGTCGCGATCTCGCGGGCGAGCAGTGCCGGATTCCAGAAACCGGCGTTGAGCACCATCGTGCCGACCCGCAGACGCTCGGTGGCGCCGGCGGCGGCCAGGACGGGGAACGGCGCGGGGACACCGAGATGGTCGGCCGCGTACACCGCATCGAAGCCGGCGTCCTCGACGGCGCGGCACCAGCGAACGAACTCGTCGGGGGACCCGACCTCGAAGATGTTGACGGAGAAGCGGAACTCGGTCATGGCACCCAGGGTGGCGGGTTCGGGCCTCCGGCACCAGAGTCGTTTCCTCCGCATACGATGACGGGTGTCGTGATCGTCGTGGACGGGAGTTGGTCGTGGGTGCGTTGTGGCACGGATTCGCCGATATGGGCGCGATCGAACGGGACGGCGCATTCGTCGTGTCGCGCGGGGAAGGCGCGTACATCTGGGACGACGCCGGCAACCGCTACCTCGATGCCACCGCCGGACTGTGGTTCACCAATGTCGGTCACGGCCGTACCGAGATCGGCGACGCGATCGCAGCGCAGGTCGCCAAGCTCGCCCACTACTCGAACTTCGGCGATCTGACCTCCGAACCCACCGTCGAACTCGCCGAGCGTCTCGCGGGGATCGCCCCCGTTCCGGGCAGCAAGATCTTCTTCACCTCCGGTGGATCCGACTCCGTCGACTCGGCGGCCAAGCTCGCGCGGCGGTACTGGCAGGAGGTCGGGAAGCCCGGCAAGCGGCTGCTGGTCTCGCGCGAGAAGGCGTACCACGGCATGCACGTCGGTGGCACCTCGCTCGCCGGTATCCCCGTCAACGGTGAGGGCTACGGCCGCCTGTGGGAGGACACCGCGCGGGTTGCGTGGGACGACGCCAAGGCGCTGCTCGAACTCGTCGATTCGGTCGGTGCCGACTCCATCGCGGCCTTCTTCTGCGAACCCGTCATCGGTGCGGGCGGGGTGTACCTGCCGCCGGACGGCTATCTCGCCGAGATCCGCGACATCTGCCGCGAGCACGACATCCTGTTCGTCGTCGACGAGGTGGTCACCGGCTTCGGTCGTATCGGCGGTTCGTGGTTCGCGTCGTCGCGATTCGACCTGGATCCCGACATGGTCACCACCGCCAAGGGACTCACCTCCGGCTACCTGCCGATGGGCGCCCTGTTCGTCGCTCCGCGGGTCGCCGAACCGTTCTTCGCCGGCGGCGTGTGGTGGCGCCACGGATACACCTACGGCGGGCATGCTGCAGCCGCAGCGGCCGCGCTCGCCAACCTCGACATCATCGAGCGTGAGAATCTGCTCGCCGAGGCGGCGCGGATCGAGCGGACGCTGCACGAGAAGCTCGCTCCGCTGGCGGACCACCCGCGGGTGGCGGAGGTGCGCAGCGGCCTCGGTGCGGTGGCGGCCGTGCAGCTCGCCGATCCGTCCGAGGCGCTCGGTTTCGTGAAGACCCTGCGGCAGCACGGGATCTCGGGACGAGCGGCCGGTCAGGGCGCGATGCAGATCTCCCCGTCGTTCGTGATGACCGACGAGCAGATCACCGATCTCGCCGACGGAATCGCCGCAGCACTCGGCTGATCCGTTCCTTCGGCCCGGCCGGTACCTCGGCGAGGGGGAGTTCGGCGCTGCCGTCGCGTGCGGCGAGCGAACGCGCATAGCGTTCGTGCAGTACCGACCGCACCTCGTCGGGGCTGTAGTTCCGTCGTTGTCGCTCGTTGCGGGCGGTGACGGCACCGGTCGCCGCGACTCCCACGATCCCGGCGAGTCCGACGAGCTTCCACCACTTGCCACCGCGCAGTGTCATGCGGACGACCCTAGCGGCCGTCGCGGCCGTGCGGACGACCCCAGCGGCCCTCGGGGCCGTGCGGACGACCCCAGCGGCCCTCGGGGCCGTGCGGACGACCCCAGCGGCCGTCGGGCATGGCAGGCTCACGGCATGGACACTTCGTCGGCAGATCGGTCCGCCGGTGCGCGTTCGCGTCTCACCCTCGACGAGGCCGTGGCGACGACTCGCACGGGGGACCTGTGGATCTTCCGCGGCGCCACCCCGGCCGACCGGGCGATCCAGACGCTGACCAACGCGCCGGTGAACCACGTGGGGATGACGGTCGCGCTCGAGGACCTACCGCCGCTGATGTGGCACGCCGAGCTCGGACGCAGCCTCCCGGACATGTGGACGGGGCGGCACCAGCGCGGCGTGCAGCTGCACGACCTTCGTAGTGCGGTGCAGGTGTGGGCCGCTCGTTACGGACAGCGCGGCTGGTTGCGGCAGATCTCGGTGGCGGTCACCCCGGATCAGGAGGACCAGCTGCTGCGCACGATCGCGCGGCTCGACGGCACACCGTTCCCGTCGACGACGAAACTGACGGGGCGATGGTTCGCGGGTCGGCTCCCACGTCGCCGCCGTGCGGCCGTCCCGTCGGGTGGGCTCGAGAGCGCCTACTGCGCCGAGGTGGTCGGTCTGACCCTGGAGGAGATGGGATTGCTGCGGCAACGGCACCGGGGGAGCAACTGGTACGACCCCGGCCGGTTCTGGAGTGGCGATCGGCTGCCGCTCGCCCCCGGTGTGGAGTTCGGTGGCGAGATCGAGGTCGTGCTCGACGAGGACGACCTCGCTGCCGGCAAGGCGGCAGGCTCGACGTCGTAGGGCCCGCGGCCGGCGTAGTCCGATAGCTGCGAAAGGTAAAGGCGATAGGTCGCTCTACACTGATAGGCGTGAGCGATCAGAGCTACCAGCCCACCCTCTCGCAGCTGCGTGCCTTCGTCGCGGTGGCCACCTACCGCCACTTCGGCACGGCAGCAGCGCGACTCGAGGTCAGCCAGCCCACACTGTCCCAGGGCCTGGCGGCTCTCGAGAACGGCCTGGGCGTCCAGCTCATCGAGCGCAGCACCCGCCGTGTGCTCGTGACACCGGTGGGCGCACGCCTGCTTCCCTACGCGGAGGTGGTGCTCGACGCCGCCGACGGCTTCGTCGACGCGGCGGCAGGAGTGTCCGACGGGCTGTCGGGCCCGCTGCGGGTGGGCTTGATCCCCACCGTCGCGCCCTACGTCCTGCCCGAGATCCTGCCCGCCCTCGACGCAGCGATGCCGGCCCTGTCGCTGCAGGTCGTCGAGGACCAGACCGCCCGGCTCCTCGACGCACTGCGAGCCGGAACCCTCGACGTCGCCGTCCTCGCGCTGCCCGCCGACGTCTCGGGTGTGATCGAAGTTCCTCTGTACGACGAGGATTTCGTCCTCGTCCTGCCGACCGGACACGAACTCGCCGGGCGCACCGACCTCTCGGTGTCCGCACTCGACGACGCTCAACTGCTGCTGCTCGACGAAGGCCACTGCCTGCGCGACCAGACACTCGACCTGTGCCGGTCCGTCGACGCACGACCGGCACTCGGCGACACCCGCGCGACCTCCCTGTCCACCGTGTTGCGCTGCGTCGCAGGACGATTGGGCATCACCCTCGTCCCGGCCTCCGCGGTCGCCGTCGAAACCGCCAGGGGAGACCTCGAGGTCGCGCACTTCGCGGACCCGGCACCCGGCCGCCGGATCGGACTGGTGTTCCGCTCGTCGTCCCCGCGCGGAGTCGACTACCGCATCCTCGCCGAGACCATCCGTGGCTGCGTGCCGCCCACCTGCCGCCCCGTCGTCTCCTGACCACGACCCCGATCAGCGCCGACCGCGTCGTGTCGATCAGCGCTTACCGCGTCGGGGTTTTCCGGGGCGCTTCCGCGCGGACGCCCCCGCCCGGCGGGACGTCTTGGGTTCCGGCGCGCGGCGCTTGGGGGCCGAGCCCTTGCGTTCGCCACGACGCGAGGTGCCGCCCGACTCGCCTTCCGGCTCCGAATCACTGCGGCGTCCACGAGAACTGTTGGCCGTCCGCCCCCGGACGATCCCGACGAACTCGTCGACGAGGTCGGTCGTCCGGTCGGTGATCCACACGAGACCCACCTGGGACGCCGGCGCGTCGACGACGGGACGGTAGGTCAGGTCGCGGCGGTGGTGCAGGCGGGCGAGCGATTGCGGCGTGACGAGCACACCCACCTCCGAGGCGACGTGCGAGATCGCGTCCTCGGTGGTCGCGGGCCGTTCGAAGGCCTCCTCACCGGGGAGGGCGACCCAGTCGAGCACGTCGTCGAGCGGATGCAGCACCGTCTCGTCGGCGAGGTCGGACACCGACACCTCGTCGACCGCCGCGAACACGTGCTCCTTGGGCACGACCACGACGGAGACCTCGGTGTAGAGCGGGATGACCGACAGGCCGTCCCGCTGCAGCGGCAGGCGCAGCAGCGCGATGTCGGCGACGTCCTCGCGCAGCGGATCCGCACCTGCCGTCGGTTCGACGGGGACCAGTTCGATCGGGACGTCCGGAATCCGTTCGTTCCACACCCGCACCCACTTCGCGGGGGTGACACCCGGGACGTAGGCCAAGCGGAAGGGTTGCACGGTCGGTTCGCTCACCGAGTCAGGCTACCGCTCCCGGGACCCGCCGCCTGCGACGATCAACCCTCGACGATCTCGAACTCATCGAACACCACTTCGCCGGCGGCATCGGACTCACCGAGATTCACCTCGCCGATCAACGCCCAGCCGTGATCCCCCTGCGGGTCGTGCAGGGTCTGACGCACCCGCCACAGTTCCGGACCCGTCTCGACGGTGAACAACAACGGCCCGCGCGCGTCGGGGCCGGTGCCGATCTCGTCGTACTCCTCGAAGTACAGCTCGAGCAGGTCCTCCCAGTCCTCGGCATCGAGACCGTCGCCGAGGGCCGCGAGTTCGTCCCAGCGTCGACGCGAGGCCAGCTCGACCCGCTTGAACATCGCGTTGCGGACCATGACCTTGAACGCACGGACGTTCGCGGACAACGGGCGAGGGGAGTCGGCGCCGAACGCGATCTGCTGCTCGTCGGATTCCGCCCCGGGGTGGGTCAGCGACTCCCACTCGTCGAGCAACGACGAGTCGACCTGGCGGATCAGCTCACCGAGCCACTCGATGATGTCCTCGAGGTCCTCCGTGCGCGCGGCGTCCGGCACCGTCTGCCGCAGCGCGCGGTAGGCGTCGGCGAGATAGCGCAGGACCAATCCCTCGGAGCGGGCCAGACCGTAGTGCGAGACCAGCTCGGAGAAGGTCATGCTGCGCTCGATCATGTCGCGCACCACCGACTTCGGGGACAGCGGGAACTCCGACACCCAGGGATGCCCACCCCGATACGTCTCGAAGGCCGGCTCGAGCAGTTCCACGAGCGGCTTGGGCCAGGTGATCTCCTCGAGCAGTTCCATCCGCTCGTCGTACTCGATGCCGTCGGCCTTCATCTGCGTGACGGCCTCACCGCGCGCGGCATGCTGCTGCGCCATGAGCACCTGACGCGGATCGTCGAGCGTCGACTCGATGACGGACACCACATCGAGTGCGTAGGTGGGGGAGTCGACGTCGAGCAGTTCGATCGCTGCGAGCGCGAACGGCGACAGCGGCTGGTTGAGCGCGAAGTCGCGTTGCAGGTCGACGGTGAGACGGGCCCGGCGCCCGAACTCGTCCGGCTCGTCGAGCTGCTGGACCACGCCCGCCTGCAGCAGCCCCCGGTACAGCGAGATCGCCTTGAGGATGTGCTTGCGCTGCGCCGGACGGGGTTCGTGGTTGTCCTCGAGCAGGTGCCGCATCGCGTCGAAGCAGTTGCCCGGTCGCGCAATGACGTTGAGCAGCATCGAGTTGCTCACCGAGAACCGCGACTGCAGCGGTTCGGGCGACGCCGCGATCAGCTTGTCGAAGGTGCCCTCACCCCACGAGACGAACCCTTCGGGTGCCTTCTTGCGCTGCACCTTCCGGCGCTTCTTCGGGTCGTCCCCGGCCTTGGCGAGGGCCCGGACGTTCTCGATCTCGTGCTCGGGGGCCTGCACGACGACCGTGCCCATCGTGTCGTATCCGGCGCGACCTGCACGACCGGCGATCTGGTGGAACTCGCGGGCCTTGAGCTGCCGGGTGCGGGTGCCGTCGAACTTCGTCAGGCCCGTGAGCAACACGGTGCGGATCGGGACGTTGATGCCGACGCCGAGCGTGTCGGTGCCGCAGATGACCTTCAGCAGCCCGTCCTGCGCGAGCTTCTCGATCAGGCGCCGGTACTTCGGCAGCATGCCCGCGTGGTGCACGCCGATACCGTGCCGGACGAGACGCGAGAGGGTCTTGCCGAAACCGGTGGAGAACCGGAAGTCGCCCAGCGCGGTGGCGATTGCCTCCTTCTCGGCCTTCGTGCACATGTTCACGCTGGTCAGGGCCTGGGCGCGCTCGAGGGCCGCGGCCTGGGTGAAGTGCACGACGTAGACGGGAGCCTGATGCGTGGTGACGAGCTCCTCGATCGCTTCCCCGATGGGCGCCTGCGAGTACGAGAAGGTCAGCGGGACCGGACGTTCGGAGCCCGAGACCTCCACCGTCGGCCGTCCGGTGCGCCGGGTCAGATCCTTCTGCAGGAAGGTCACGTCGCCGAGCGTCGCGGACATGAGCAGGAACTGTGCGTGCGGCAACTCGATGAGCGGAACCTGCCACGCCCACCCGCGGTCGGGTTCCGAATAGAAGTGGAACTCGTCCATCACGACCTGGCCGATGTCGGAGTCCGGTCCCTCGCGCAAGGCGAGATTCGCGACGATCTCGGCGGTCGCGCAGATGATCGGTGCTCCGGCGTTGACCGACGCGTCGCCGGTCATCATGCCGACCTTGTCGGCGCCGAAGACGTCGCACAGGGCGAAGAACTTCTCGCTCACCAGCGCCTTGATCGGGGCGGTGTAGAAGGTGCGCTTCCCCGCAGCGAGCGCGAAGAAGTGCGCGCCGAGCGCCACCATCGACTTACCCGAACCGGTGGGCGTGGCGAGGATGACGTTGGAGCCGGCGACGAGCTCCATGAGCGCTTCCTCCTGCGCCGGATACAGCGAGATGCCCCGATCCGTCGTCCAGGTGGTGAACGCGTCGAACAGCGCGTCGTCGTCGACGGGGTCGGGTATCAGATCGGGAAGCAGCACTTCTCCAGGCTAGTCGGAAGGACCCGACCCACCGGAGCGGGTCGCGCGGCGCTGCAGGAGCGCAGTCGGTGGCCCTGGGTCGAGTTCAGGTCAGGTGGCGCTGCGCTCGTCCGAACCCATCGCGCCGAGCACCGCCATGCGGGTCTCCGGGCCACCGCTGATCTGCGACTCGCTCACGCCCGACACGAGGAGCCGGCGCCAGCGGTCGAGGTCGAACTCCAGGGGAGCGGTGGTCTCCAGGAAGTTCTCGACCACCCGCAGGAAGCGCAGCGGGTCGTCGCGGAACGGGAAGTGGCCGGAGCCCCGGAAGATCTCGAGACGTGAACCGGGCATGGCCGAATGCGCGAGATAGGCGTGGGCGATGGGGATGACGCTGTCGTGATCGCCCCAGATGAGCTGGACGGGAAGGTTCTCCGTCAGATAACAGCGGTCGAGCATGGTCACCACCTGACCACGCCAGTCGACCACCGCGCGCAGCGTGCGCAAATACGCTTCGTAGGCCGTGGGGTCGGGGAGGTTCCCCAGCACGCGCACCAGATCCGAGGTGTCGTGCAGCAGGGCACCGGGCCTCAGTGGCGATCCGTTGACCCGGTTCAGCATCGCGCCGGCAGCGCGCAGGACGGGCATCGCCCCGGGCAGTCGCAGGACCCGCAGCGCTTCGCTGACGATCGGCACCGAGATCAGCCGCAGGGCAAGATGGACGTCCTTGGTGACCCCGCCGGACGCGACGAGCACCAGACGCTCGACCATGTGCGGGAACTGGTAGGCGAACTGCATCGCCACCCCGCCGCCGAGCGAATGGCCGATCACCGTGACCGATTCGATCCCGAGGACCGACAGCAGGTCGCGCATACCGTTCGCGTAGGCGGCCACCGAGTAGTCGGCCCGCGGCTTGTCGGATCGACCGTGCCCGAGCAGGTCGGGGGCGATCACGGTGTACTTCTCCGCCAGGTGCGGGATCACGTCCTGCCAGGTCGACGAGTCGTCACCGATTCCGTGTACGAGCAGCAGTGCGGGACCGCTTCCGGCCAGGCGGAACGCGCGTCGGTAACCGTGGATCGTGCGGAACACGATGCGGGGTTCGTTGTCCGGAACCGGGCGGAGCGTCCGGGCGCGCGGTGGAACCATGAGCGTCTCCTGCGACGTCGGTGATCGCGTGGTGGTAGTCAGGCTGCCCGACCCGTGGCCGAGAACCGGACACAACTACTACTGTGGCATGTCGCCGAAGCGTACATGTCTGTATGTGACGTCGACAACGACGATTGTGATGATCATGAAACATCCGGCGAACCCGCCGTGGTGTCAACGCGGAGCGGAATCGTCCCCGTCGTCCGGGTCGAACTCGCCGAATCCGCCGTCGCCGGTTCTTCCGTCGTCCGGACCGGGGAGATCGCCGCCGGGACCGGCGCCGCGCCGGTCGTATTCGGCGAGGAACCGCTCGAACTCCGCCCCGATCTCCTCACCCGTCGGCAGACTCTCGTCGGTCGGCAGGGGAGAGGTCTGCTGTTCCTGGGCGGCGACGTAGCTGTCGTATTGCCGCTCGAGCGCGTGCACCACGCCGAGGACCTCGGCATTGTCCTCGATGTGCTCGTCGATCTGCTCCCGCACCCGCGCCGCGGCCTCACCGAGCGCCTGCAGAGACAGCTCGAGGCCGCCGACCTCTGCGACGTTCGTCAGCAGCGTCTCGGCGGCCGCCGGATAGTCGGTCTGGGCGAGATAGTGCGGCACGTGCACGGAGAAGCCTACGGACTCGTGCCCGTGCTGGCCCATGCGGTATTCGAGCAGCGACGACACTCCCGCGGGCACCTGGAGCTCGCCCGACCAACGGTGGTGCCCCGCGATGAGGTCCTTGTTCGTCGAGTGCGCGGTGACCGCCAACGGCCGGGTGTGCGGGATCGCCATGGGGATCGCGTTGAGTCCGATGGTCCGCCGCACCCCGAACTGCTCGGCGAGCAACCGCACCGCGGTGATGAAACGCTCCCACTTCAGATCCGGCTCGGCACCCGCGAGCAGTAGGAACGGGGTGCCGGCCTCATCGATGAGCGCGTACAGGTTCAGTTCGGGCTCGGCGTAGTCCGAGAAGTGGTCGGCCTTGAACGTCATGAGCGGCCGACGCGACCGGTAGTCGATCAGTTCGTCGACGGCGAACGACGCGACGAGTTCGGTCTCCAAGTTCTCGCGCAGGTGCGTGGTCGCCAGGCGCACCGCGTGTCCCGCGTCGGCGAACCCTTCGAGACCGTGCACGAGGACGGGCCCCTCACCGTCCGGGGAGGTGAGCTGCGGAGCCGGGAATTCCAGCTCGTACATGCGGGACTGCTCGTCCATCTGCGAACCACTCCGATCACACTCAGTCTCGGCATCTCCGCCGGGGTCACCCGACGTGGCATGGTGGTGTTCGAGTCTAATTGACGCCACGACGACCGATTCCGGGGCGCACACCCTGCCCGACGTCGACGACCGAGGGAGGTTCGGATGACCCGACGCGATACTCGTCCGAGGCGCCGCGCATCGGCCGGCCGGAGCGTGGTGGCGGCCGCGTGCCTGATGCTCGCATCCGCCTGCTCCCAGACCGTCTCCGGCGACCCCCGGCCCGAACCGGCAGCCCTGACAGGAACCGCGTCCGCGCCTGCGCCTGCGCCTGCGCCTGCGATCGTCCGGGCACCGGGCGAACTGGTGCTTCCCCCCGAACGGTTTCCCGAACCGTACGTCGCGGTGGTCCTCCCACCGGAGGCGGTGGCGCAGGCGGCGCCCGACCTGACCGGGATCCAGCCCGGCTCGAGGGTCGATCCGGGCGGATGTCTGCCGCCCGCGCAGGATTACGGCCCCGAGAGCACCGCCATGGTGGTCGGTACCGACAACGCCAGTCGCGCGACGATCAGCGTCGAGGTCACCCGGCCTGCTCCGGACCTCGCCGAGTACCGCACCTATCTGACGGAATGCTCGCAGGTGGACGCCACCGTGCGGGGCATCACCTCGACCGTCTCGACCGTCCTGGGCGACGATCCCGCTGCGCCCCTCGACGGAGCCGGGACGCTGGCCCTGACCCGCACGGTCGACTCCGGTCGGGGATCGGGCGGCATGACCCAGTCGATGGCCACGCGGATCGCGCAGATCGAGGACGTGCGTGTGACGGTCACGTACATGTCCTTCGATGCGGCGGCGCCCGACACCGACAATCTCGACCGCGTGTTCCGGGAGGCCGTCGACTTCGCCGCCCGTCCCTGACGGGGGCAGGGCGCGCACCCTAACAGCGCCTGCCGACGGGATCGCCCGTCCGGCATCCGATCGCGGTGCCGCTCGCGGAGTTGTCCACAGCCGGCCGGTTCATCCCCAGAAGACCCCGGAACGGCCTCCGGCGCCGCTTGTCGTTCGGACCGATGGGCCACGGTCGGCGCATGACAACTTCCACGCCTTCGTCGTCGCATCCGCTCCGTCTCACCGATGTCGGTGACGTCATCGCTGCCCTGCCCGCACTGATGGGCTTCCCGCCGACGCGCTCGATCGTCGTGATGTGCCTGACCCCGACCGGAGACGCCCCGACCCGCCCGAACGGCAGGGTGGCGAGCATCGGCGCGGTGATGCGACACGACCTCGTCCTGCCCCGGCCGGGGGAACCCGTCCCCGAGCTCATGCGCGCGGCGTTCCGGCGCTTCTGCGCCGTCTGTGCCCGCGAGGGCGCGGAATCGGTGGTGGCCGTTCTCGTCGACGACGATCTCGCCGACCGGCACGATCCGGTGATCGCCGACCTGTGCAGGCTCGTCGACGACTTCGCCGATCATCTCGACGCCGTCGGCATCGACCTGGCGGGGGTGTACGCGCTTCCGGAGATCACCGGCGGAGCGACCTGGTTCGTGCCCGGCCAGGACATCACCGGCAGGGTGGCCGATCCCGGGTCCTCGGTGGTCGCGGCGGCCCGGGTGTTCGAGGGCAGCCCGATCCGCGGCTCCCGCACCGAACTCGCCGCGCTGCTCGCGCCGTATCCGCCGGCGGTGCGGCAGGAGGTCGCGCGGTGCATCGACGAGGTCGTCGAGACCCGCGACCGCGAGTACGAACGCTGTGCCCGTGAGGGCGGCGGCGAACGCGCCGACCGTCTCGAACTCGAGACCGTGCTCGCGCACATCGAGACGTACGCCGCCGGAACGGATCCCAGCGCGTCCGACATCGCCGAGCTGGCCGTCCTGCTCGCCAACCGCACGGTGCGGGACGCCGCCATGGGACTCGCGACCGGACCGCTCGCGCGGCCGGCGGAGCGTCTGTGGACCGAGCTCGCTCGAGCTCTGCCCGATCCCGAGCGGGCCGATGCCGCCGCGCTCGTCGGCTTCGGTGCCTACGTGCGCGGCGACGGTCCGCTCGCCGGGGTTGCGCTCGCAGCGGCCCTCGAATCCGATCCCCGCCACCGGCTTTCGGATCTGCTCGACCAGGCCCTGCAGGCGGGACTGCGTCCCGAGTCGATCCGCGGCCTCGCGGAGACCGGACACGAGATCGCGGCGCGGCTGGGACTCGAACTGCCGCGCGGCGACGAACCGTCCTGAACCGGAGTGGTGCGCTCGATCAGCGTCGAGCGGCGTGCAGACGGTCGCCGAGGGACCGGGTGAACTCCCACGCATCGGAGACGATCTCGTCGAGATCGGTGTGCTGGGGGTTCCATCCGAGCTCGGAGATCGCGCGGCTGCTCGAGGCGATGAGCACGGCCGGATCACCGGCGCGGCGCGGCGCGTCGACCGCAGCGATCGGGAGGCCCGTGACCCGCTCGCACGCCGAGATGACCTCGCGGACGGTGAAACCCTCTCCGCTTCCGAGGTTGTAGATGCCGTGGCGGCCGGGCTCGGACTTCGTCAGTGCCAGTACGTGGGCGTCGGCGAGATCCTTGACGTGGATGTAGTCGCGCACCGCGGTGCCGTCCTTGGTCGGCCAGTCGGTGCCGAAGACCGAGATGTGATCGCGCACACCGAGAGCGACCTGCAGTACCAGCGGGATCAGATGCGTCTCGACGACCCGGTTCTCCCCGGCACCGCCGTAGGCGCCGGCGACGTTGAAGTACCGCAGGCTCGTCGCCGCGAGACCGTGGGCGTGCGCGTACGACGAGATCGCGTGATCGATGGCGAGCTTCGACGCACCGTACGGGTTGGTCGGCCGGGTGGGTGCGTCCTCGGTGATCGGCACGCTCTCGGGTTCGCCGTAGGTCGCGGCGGTGGAGGAGAACACCAACCGCGGGGTGCCCGAGCGGCGGATGGCCTCGAGCAGGGCGAGGGTGGTCACCACGTTGCCCTGCCAGTACTTCTCGGGGAACTCCACCGACTCGCCGACCAGCGACTGTGCACCGAAGTGGAGGACGCCGTCGAAACGGGATCCGGAGAGCAGTTCGTCGGCGACGGCCGCGATGTCGCCCTCGACGAACTCGGCACCGGTGGGCACCGCCCCGGCGTTGCCGGTGGACAGGTCGTCGACGACCACGACGTCGTGGCCCTGCTCGAGCAACACGGTCGTGCACACGCTGCCCACATAGCCGGCGCCGCCGGTCACCAGAAGTCTCACGCTGGACATCCCCTTTTCGCATGCCCGTACCGGACATGCGAAAAGGGGTCTGGGTCAGACCTGCTTCACCTGCACGGCGTGGGCCATCTCGTCGGAAAGCTCGAAGCTGTCGTGACCGGCCACGGTGATGGACACCGAGCCCGGTCGCGTCTCGACTGTAACCCGCGCGTCGGGGACCACACCGGCCTCACGCAGCCGCGCGATGACCTCGGGGTCGGACTGGACGTACTCCGCGAGCCGGCGCACCACGACCGCGGTCGGCTTGCCGTGCGGGATCTCCGTCAACCGCACCAGCTTCTCGTCGAGGACCGCCGTGCGGTCGAGACCGAGCTGGGCCAGTCCCGGGATCGGGTTGCCGTAGGGGGAGGTGGTCGGGTTGTTGAGCACCTCCACGAGGCGGCGCTCGACCTCCTCGCTCATCACGTGTTCCCAGCGGCACGCCTCGGCGTGCACGTTCTCCCAGTCGAGACCGATCACGTCCACGAGAAGCCGTTCCGCGAGCCGGTGCTTGCGCATGACCGAGACCGCGAGGTCGCGGCCCTTCTCGGTGAGCTGCAGGTGGCGGTCGCCGGCGACCCGGAGCAGGCCGTCGCGTTCCATACGGGCCACGGTCTGGCTGACCGTCGGTCCGCTCTGTTCGAGGCGCTCGGCGATACGCGCGCGCAGCGGCACCACGCCTTCCTCTTCCAAGTCGTAGATGGTCCGGAGATACATCTCCGTTGTATCGACCAGGTCCTTCACTCTCACACCCCTTCGTCTGGGCCGATTCTAACCGTGCGAACAGGACGGTGGGGGCGCCCTCCGAGGCTCGCATGTCCGTGGGTGGACCAGTAGCGTCTGTGTCCATGACCACGAGCTCCACCGCGGCGGGCGGTACGACACAGCTGAGCGGCGATCGGATAGTGGTGTGGAGCCCCGACTACCTCGATTACCGGTGGGGTCCGACACATCCGATGAATCCCACGCGCCTCGATCTCACCATGGCGCTGTCCCGCAGTCTCGGTCTCCTCGAAGGTGTCGAGACGGTCCGCCCGTCCCCTGCGGACGACACCGATCTGCTGCGCATCCATACCGCCTCCTACGTCGACGCGGTCAAGCGCGCGGGCTCCGCCCCCGAGGGAGCGGCGCCTCCGGCCGACGCGCCCCACGGTCTCGGCACCGAGGACAACCCGATCTTCCCCCGCATGCACGAGGCCAGCGCGACGCTCGCCGGGGGGACCCTCGCAGCCGCACGCGAGATCGCGAGCGGCCGGGCCCGCCGCGCGGTGAGCATCGGGGGCGGGATGCATCACGCGATGGCCGACTGGGCTGCCGGATTCTGCGTCTACAACGACGCCGCCATCGCGATCTCGTGGCTGCTCGACCACGGCTACGACCGCATCGCCTACATCGATGTCGACGCCCACCACGGCGACGGTGTGCAGCACGCCTTCCTCGGCGATCCCCGCGTCCTGACCATCTCCCTGCACCAGCATCCCGCGACGTTGTGGCCCAACACCGGCTGGTCCAGCGAGGTCGGTTCGGGTCCGGCCGAGGGCACCGCGATCAATCTGCCGGTGCTGCCGGGCACCGTGGACGCGTTGTGGTTGCGCGCCTTCCACGCCGTCGTACCGGGCGCGGTCGCGGCGTTCCGCCCCCAGATCCTCATCAGCCAATGCGGTGCCGACAGCCACCGCGAGGACCCCCTGGCCGACCTCTCCCTGACCGTCGACGGCCAGCGCGCGTCGTATCTCGCGATGCGCGATCTCGCCGACCGCTACTGCGAGGGCCGCTGGCTCGCCGTGGGCGGCGGCGGTTACGGCCTCGTGCGGGTGGTGCCCCGGGCGTGGACCCACCTGATCGCCGCGGCGTTGGACCGCGAGATCGACCTGAGCACCCCCGTCCCGGCGGACTGGAGCGAGCGCGTCGGCGCTCTCGCTCCGAGCGTCGAACTGCCCACCGTCATGGGGGAGGGCTCCGACGTCTCGTACCTGCCGTGGGACGGACCCGGCGGCACACCGGAGACGGGCATTGCGTCCCTGGACCGTGCACTGACCCGCATCGATTCGGCGATCATCGCCACGAGGCGGGCGGCCTTCCCGCTGCTCGGCCTGGACCCGGAGGACCCCCGTGACTGACCGGCAGAATCCCGCGGCGGCACCGGACACCGCGTCTGCGGCGGGCGCCGCACCCGCACACGGCGTCGGGACGACAGGGGAGACCGACCCCGCGCGCGAGGCGGCGCTGGCGCGCGCCCGCGACTATCCGCGGCATTGGGTCGCCGACGTGCTGGCCTCGGACGGTGGTGTCGTGCACCTGCGGCCGATCGTCCCCGAGGACGCCGACGGGATCGTCGCCTTCCACGCCAAGCTGTCCGAACGAACCCGCTATCTGCGGTACTTCGGTCCGTACCCGACGATCTCGAAGAAGGACCTGTTCAACTTCACGGTCGTCGACCACAAGTCGCGAGTGGCGTTCGTCGCGGTGCTCGGCGACGAGATCATCGCCGTCGGGCGGTACGAGGGACTCTCGCACGAGGGCGACGGCCTCTCCGCCGAGGTGGCCTTCACCGTCGCCGACGCCCACCAGGGACGCGGTCTCGGCCCGATCCTGCTCGAACATCTCGCCGGCGCGGCCGCCGAGAACGGACTGCACACCTTCGTCGCCGAGGTCCTCGCCGAGAACCGGCACATGATCACGGTCTTCAGGGAGGCCGGCTACCAGGTCAGCCGCAGCTTCGAAGGGGGAGTCGTCCGGCTCGAGTTCGCGATCGACCCCACCGAGGCCCTCGTCTCGGTCCGCAACGCCCGCGAACGCGCCGCCGAGGCGCGCAGCGTGCGCAACATCCTCGGTCCCGGCAGTGTCGCCGTCATCGGTGCCTCCACCGACAGCCGCAAGGTTGGCAACGCCGTGCTGGTGAACATGCTGCGCAGCGGGTTCACCGGGCCGGTCTACCCGGTCAACGCCGAACACCGGTCCGTCCGGGGTGTCCGCGCCTACCCGACCGTCCGCGACATCCCCGACGAGATCGACCTCGCGGTCGCCGCCGTACCCGCCGAATCGATCGACTCGGTGCTCGACGACTGTCTCGCGAAGGGCGTCAAGGCGCTGCTCGTCGTCTCGTCCGGTTTCGGCGAGACCGGACCGGAGGGCCGCGACGCTGAGCGTCGGCTCACCCTGGCCGCGCGGTCGCACGGTATGCGACTCATCGGGCCGAATGCTCTCGGTGTCGCCAACAACGATCCCGCCATCCGGCTCAACGCGACCCTCGCGCCCGTGCTCCCGGCGTCCGGCAACGTCGGCTTCTTCTGCCAGTCCGGCGCCCTCGGCATCGCGATCCTCGACGAGGCCGCCAAGACGGGCGTCGGACTGTCGTCCTTCGTCTCGGCCGGTAACCGCGCCGACCTGTCCGGCAACGACTTGCTGCAGTACTGGGACACCGATCCTGCCACCGAAGTGGTGCTGCTGTATCTGGAGAGCTTCGGCAACCCGCGCAAGTTCTCGCGCATCGCGCGGCGGGTGGCGCGCAGCAAGCCGATCGTCGCCGTCAAGAGCGGCCGCCACGCGGTGCCCCCGGCGCTCGCCGCCCGGACGGGGGAGATGGACGACACCATCGTGCGATACCTGTTCGAGCAGGCCGGTGTCGTCCAGGTCGAGTCGATCGGCCAGCTCTTCGACTCGGCGCTGCTGTTCGGTTACCAGCCGCTGCCCGCCGGTCCCCGCGTCGCCGTGGTCGGCAACTCCACCGCGCTGGGCCTGCTCGCCGTCGACGCCGCCCGGGGCCAGGGCCTGCAGGCACCGGACGCGGTGGATCTCGGCGCGCAGGCGTCGCCGGAGGAGTTCGCCGAGGCCGTCGCGAAGGCGCTCGACTCACCCGACGTCGACTCGGTGATCGCGGTCTTCGTCCCGCCGGTCGCCGTCGACGTCCAGCCCTACGCCCAGGCCCTGCGCGACGCCGTCGCAGGGTCGGAGAAGCCCGTGGTCACGACCTTTCTGGCGACCGAGGGTATTCCCGACGTGCTGGCCGTACGCGGGCCGGACGGCAACCCGACGCGCGGATCCGTGCCGTCCTATCCCGGTCCGGAACGGGCCGCGCTCGCCCTGGGACGGGCCTGGCGGTACGCGAAGTGGCGCAGTCGTCCGCCCTCGCAGGTCGTGCGGCCGGCGGGCATCGACCCCGAACGCGCCCGCGGGCTCGTGGACGGCTGGCTCGAAACGACACCCGAGGGCCGCTACCTGTCGGACACCGAGGCGGCGCTGCTGCTGTCCTGCTACGGGGTCGAGGTCGCGGACTTCCGCGCCGTCACCACCGAGGAGGAGGCGGTCGCGGCGGCGGAGGAGATCGGTTTCCCCGTGGCGGTCAAGGCCACCGGTGCCCAGTGGCGGCACCGGCCCGACCTGAGCGGTGTCCGGCTCGATCTCGTCGACGCGGATTCGGTGCGGATCGCCTATCGCGACCTGGCCGCGGTGTCGGGGGAGCCGTTGATGCACGTGCAGCGGATGGCCCACAAGGGCATCGGGTGCGCGATCCGTGTGCAGGACGACCCGTCGTTCGGTTCGCTCATCTCGTTCGGTCTCGCCGGTGTGATCTCCGATCTGCTCGGTGATCGGGCCTACCGGGTCCTGCCGCTCACGGAGGACGAGGCGGTCGAGCTGATCGACGCTCCGAAGGCGGCGCCGTTGCTGTCGGGCTACCGCAACGCCGCGCCGGTGAACAAGCCGGCACTCGTCGATTTCGTCCAGCGGATCTCGGCGCTCGCCGACGACCTTCCCGAGGTGCGCGAGCTGGTGTGCGAGCCGGTGCTGGCCTCGGTGGTGGGAGCCGAACTCACCGACGCCCATGTGCGGATCGGGCCCGAACCGCACCCTCTCGACCTCGGCCCGCGCCGTCTGCGCTGACGGCGGCCTGGTGGACGTCTCACCGAACAGGCCCCGGACAGCAACGATCCCCGAGAACCCAGCCCGGTTCTCGGGGATCGGATACCGCTGACGCGCCCGGTCAGCTGGCGTAGGCGCGAAGGCGCTCGGCGCGGTCGCCTTCGCGGAGCTTGGCCATCACTTCGCGTTCGATCTGGCGGACGCGCTCACGGGAGAGCCCGAAGAGCTTGCCGATCTGATCGAGGGTGCGGGGCTGGCCGTCGTCGAGTCCGTAGCGCAGCCGGATGACCTGCTGTTCGCGCTCGTCGAGCGTCGCGAGGACGCTGCGGACGTCGCTGTGCAGGAGGCCGGCGATGACCGCGGTCTCGGCGGACGTCGCCTCGGCGTCCTCGATGAAGTCGCCCAGCGGGGCCTCCTCGTCGTTGCCGACGGGCATGTCGAGGCTCACCGGGTCGCGGCTGTGATCGAGCAGGTCGGCGATCTTCTCGACGGGGATACCCGACTCGTTGGCGAGTTCCTCGTCGGTCGCCTCGCGGCCGAGCTGCTGGTGCAGCTCACGCTTGATGCGGGCGAGCTTGTTGACCTGTTCGACGAGGTGGACGGGGAGCCGGATGGTGCGGCTCTGGTCGGCCATGCCGCGGGTGATGGCCTGACGGATCCACCACGTCGCGTAGGTCGAGAACTTGAAGCCCTTCGCGTAGTCGAACTTCTCCATCGCACGGATCAGGCCGAGGTTGCCCTCCTGGATGAGGTCCAGCAGGGGCATACCGCGTCCGGTGTAACGCTTCGCCAGCGAGACGACGAGGCGCAGGTTGGCCTCGAGCAGGTGGCTGCGAGCGGCCTGTCCTTCGCGGACGATGATCGCGAGATCGCGCTTCTTCGCGGCCGACAGACGCTTCTTCGTCTCGAGCAGGTGCTTGGCATACAGGCCGGCCTCGATCCGCTTGGCCAGTTCCACCTCGTCGGCTGCGGTGAGCAGAGCAGTCCGTCCGATACCGTTCAGGTAGACGCGAACGAGATCGGCTGCGGGGCTCTGACCGTCGAGGTCGGAATCGAAGCGAGCGGTGGTTTCGGGGCGTGCCATGACGTGCCTCCTCATCGGTGGTGTCTCACAGGGTTCAACGACCGGCGAAGCGGTGGAGTTCCCGTCGGTCTCCGAGTACCACCGCGCTGACCTGCACTAACCCGATGAGCTCCTGAGAAGTTGCTGAGAGAACCGAATCGTGGAACCTCAGGAACGCCCCGAAGGGGGTCAGGCGGGCTCGATCAGCCCGTGCCGCACCAACCCGTGCACGAGGCCCACCGCCTGCGCGAGGAGGTCGTCCTCGTCCTCGCCGTGCGCGGCCGCGAGCAGCGACACGAGATCCCCGAGCGGCAGGCCGTCGGCGCGCATGCCGCCGAGCAGGGCGGCCGCGAGGTCGTCCACCTCGTGCTGCCAGGCCGGACCGCCACCGCGATGCACCCGCGCGACCACCTGGTCCCACCCGTCCTCACCGGGCAGGTGCACCCGCTCGAGGGCCGTGTCGGGCCGCACCGCGAAGCGGGCGTCGAGCACTTCGTGCGTACGCAACCAGTCGAGGCGCCGGAAGTAGTCGATCGCCTCGTCACCCAGCGCGTCGGTGAACGCGTGCCGCAGGTCCTCGGCCATCACATCGGACGGCAGGTCGGTGCGGCGCAGGTAGACGAACCCGAACCCGACGCCCTCGACGCCGTGCTCCTCGAAGTGGTCGAGCCACTGCTCGGCGCGCACCGCGACCTCCGGCTCGCGTTGATCGGCGTCACCGTCGCGCAGCCACGTCCCGACGTAGAGGGCGGGATCGGCGACATCGCGCTGCACGATCCAGGCGTCGACGCCGTGTGACGGCAACCACGATGCGACGCGGGCCCGCCAGTCCTCACCCTCGACGTGCACCCAGGACGCGAGCATCGCGGCGGTGCCGCCGGGATTCAGGTGTTCGGCGGCCTGCGAGATCATGAGGCGGCTGGCGCCGTCGAGGTCGAGACCGGAGTCGCGGTAGCTGTGCTCGACGCGTCCGGCGCTCACCACGAACGGCGGATTCGCGACGATGCGGTCGAAGGTCCGGCCGGCGACCGGCTCGAACCACGACCCCTCGAGAAGATCGATGTCGATCTCGTTCAACGCGGCGCTCGCGGCGGCCAGGGTCAGACAGCGGGGATTGATGTCGGTCGCGGTGACCTCGTCCGCGTGGTCCGCGGCGCGGATGGCCTGCACCCCGCAACCGGTGCCGAGATCGAGCACCGAACCGACCCGATCGGTCGGGGTGGCCTGCAGCAGCGACAAGGAGGCCTGACCGACGCCGAGGACGTGATCGGGACGGGTCGGGACGGGACGGATCGAGCCGTCGAGATCGGACAGCACCCAGCGGCTGCCGGTCCCGGCGTCGAGGGGCCGCAGGTCGAGAGCGGCCCGCACGCCGTCGCCGTCGCGTTCGACGAGTCCCGCCTGCACGGCCTGCTCCGTCGTCACCGGAGCGAGAGCCTGCGCGACCTCGTCCTCGGGGCAGGTGTCCTGGAGGAGGAACAGCCGCACGAGCACGCCGAGATCGCCCGCACCGCGCGCGATGCGCCGGGCAGGGACGGGTTCGCTGCGCCCGAGGGCGGCGTGCGCCTCGGGGCCGAGCAGTTCCCGGACGGTGTCGAGGTCGTAGCGGCACCGGATCAGTGCGGTGCGCAGAGCCGGGCAGAGAGACAGAAGAAGGTCGCGGTCCACCACGACATTCTCGCAAGCGTCCCGTCCGGGGTCCCTCTCAGCCGTCGATCACATGGTGGCGGGACGACTCGATCGCCGGGGGATCGTCGAAGCGGCCGTCCCAGCGGCTCGGTTCGTCCTTGCGGCGCGGCGGCCGGTCGTTGGCGATGAGGACGGCGATCCACGGCAGCGGGATCGACACCCCGATGATCGCCATCGAGATCCAGGGATTGGCCCATATGCCGTACGCGATCGCCGCCAGCAGCAGGGCGGGGATGCGGACCGACATGATGGTGAGGTACTTGCGAACCCGTGCTCGGTGCTGATCCTCGAGCGACGTCTCCGCCGCGGTGATCAGAACCGGGTTGTCGGGCGATCCGTTCTCGGGGGATCCGCCGAAACCGTGAGTTCTCGCCATGTCTTCCACCTTCCCACGCCGGGCCGTCGCACGCACATACGCATCCGGCCCTTCCGTGCGGCATCATGGACACGTGAGCACGGATATCAAGGAACGGCCGGATACCACCACCGACGAAACGACCGACGACGACACCCCGAAGTTCTTCCACTACGTGAAGAAGAACAAGATCGCCGAGAGTGCGGTCATGGGTACCCATGTGGTCGCGCTGTGCGGTGAGGTCTTTCCGGTGACCCGGTCGCCGAAGCCCGGCTCGCCGGTGTGCCCCGAATGCAAGAAAGTCTACGACGGCTTGCGCAAGGGCGACTGAGACACCTGGTGGAACACCCCGTCGTCCGCCGCGGCGTCGGGTGATTCTTGCGGAAGCGTCTCCACCGGCGGAAGTTCGGTCTCGGCCGGGGGAACTTCGGATCCCCCGGCCTTGTCGTCGTGCCGGGCCTTCTCGTCGCACGAGGCAGTGGCGTCGTGCTCGTCGCACGAGGCAGTGTCGTCGTGCAGAGACGTGTCGTTGTGGGTCGCCGTATCCGACTCGGTCGGCTTCCCGTCGATCGGCCACGACTCGGGTTGGCGATCCCCGGGCCGGATCAGGTCGGACAGCCGAATCGTCGTGGAGCCCGTCAACCGGCGCGTGAGGTTCGTCACCGGCCCGCTGTCGGGCGACGGATCTCGTGCCGACTGCTCGGCGAGCCAGATCCGCCACTGCTCCAGGCGTGTGGCGCGTGCCGGCCAGAACTCCTGCACCGTGGCGTTGAACTCGGCTCCGAGGACCACGGCGAAACCCAGGAAGAACGTGAACAGCAGGAACGCGATCGGGGCGGCGAGCGCGCCGTAGGTGTAGCCCGTTGCCGCGACCCACGTCAGGTACCACCGCAGGATCACGCTCGACGCGAGGAAGAACACCCCGGCCAGGACCGCGCCGCCGAGCAGTCGGTGCCACGGCAGCGACCTGGGCAGCGCCACCTTGTACAGGGTCGTCAGACCGATCAGCAGGAGCAGGCCCACCGCGGGGAAGTAGAAGGTGTCGATGATCCGTGAGCCGACGTCGAACCAGGCGTCGGGCAGCAGCCGGCCGATCAGTGTGGGCCCGAGCGCGACGAGCGGCATCGTGAACACCGCCAGGATCAGGAAGACCACGTAGAGGAGCAGGCCGAAGATCCGCTGCCACACCGGGTGGCGATGGTCCTGCTGGTGGTGCGCTTCGACGATCGAATCCACGAACGTCGAGATCGCCGACGATCCTGCCCACAGCGACAACACGAAGCCCAACGACATCACGTCGGCGCGGCCCCGCCGGAGGACGTCCTCGACGGTGGGTTCGATGATCTGGTCGACCACGCTGTCGCTGAAGACCGAGCGGAGGAAGGTGACGGTCTTCGACGTGATGATCTCCACCGTGTCGGGACCGAACCAGCCTCCGACGTAACCGAGGCTGCCGAGCAGACCGAGCACCAAGGGCGGCAGCGAGAGGGTCTGCCAGAAGGCCGCCGTCGCCGCCTTGCTGAAGATCGAGTGGTCCCAGGCCGACGACAGGGTGTGCGTGACGACCTCCCAGCCCTTCCCGACCGCGCGGCGAACGCGGCCGGAGGATGCCTGTGCGGGGGACCGTGGTGTGTCGTTCATCTACTTCCAGAATTCCTGAAGACACGCTCGCGTGCGCGCACAGGCAGGTGAGGGCCTCTCGAATTCTGCCACGCAGTCCTCGGAGAACCCGCCGACGCCGCGGCTTCGGCGGGTTCGCGGGCTCCGAGACGATAGGCTGCATGACGGTCGGCGCCCGGACGAGTGCGGTGGCACCGACCCGAGCGAAGCGGACAAGGAGCACGAGAAACCGGTGAGCACCGAAACCGTCGGACAAGCTACGACCTCCGCCCCTGTGGCCCAGCTGCGTGCCTGGCAGCGCCGCGCCCTCACCAAGTACCTCGCGACGAAGCCGCGTGACTTCCTCGCCGTCGCGACCCCCGGCGCCGGTAAGACGACCTTCGCCCTCCGGGTGGCGTCGGAGCTGCTGCGCGACCGGACGGTCGACCAGATCACGGTGGTCGCCCCCACCGAGCACCTCAAGCACCAGTGGGCGGGTGCTGCGGCCCGCATCGGTATCGCGCTCGACTCGAACTTCACGAACTCCACCGGGCAGACGTCGAGCGACTACCAGGGCGTCGTGGTCACCTACGCGCAGGTCGCCTCGCATCCGTTCAAGCACCGCGTGCGTACGGAGGCGCGTCGCACCCTGGTGATCCTCGACGAGATCCACCACGGTGGCGACGCGAAGAGCTGGGGTGAGGGCATCCTCGAGGCGTTCGGGGACGCGACCCGCCGTCTGGCGCTGACCGGTACACCCTTCCGCAGCGACGACAGTGCGATCCCGTTCGTGAGCTACGAGCCGAACGAGGACGGTCTGCTGCAGTCCAAGGCCGATCACGCCTACGGCTACGCCGACGCGCTCGCCGACGGCGTCGTGCGCCCCGTCGTGTTCCTCGCGTACTCGGGCGAGGCGCGCTGGCGCACGAGTGCGGGGGAGGAGTTCACCGCGCGGCTGGGGGAACCTCTCAGTGCCGAGCAGACGGCCCGTGCGTGGCGGACGGCCCTCGATCCCCAGGGCGACTGGATTCCCGCGGTGCTGGGGGCGGCGAACACCCGTCTGCAGCAGCTGCGTGCCGGCGGCATGCCGGACGCCGGTGGACTCGTCATCGCCACCGACCAGACCACCGCGCGTGCGTACGCGAAGATCCTCGAGTCGATCACCGGCGAGATGCCGACCGTGGTGCTCTCGGACGATCCCACTGCTTCCGAGCGCATCTCGCAGTTCAGCGAGGGCAACCAGAGGTGGATGGTCGCCGTACGCATGGTGTCCGAGGGCGTCGACGTCCCGCGACTCGCGGTGGGTGTGTACGCGACCAGCGCCTCGACCCCGTTGTTCTTCGCACAGGCGATCGGCCGCTTCGTGCGGTCGCGGCGCAAGGGGGAGACCGCCAGTGTCTTCCTGCCGTCCGTGCCGGTGCTGCTCGAGCTCGCCAGCCAGCTCGAGGCCCAGCGCGACCACATCCTCGGCAAGCCGCACCGGGTCAAGGAAGGCTTCGACGACGAGCTGCTCGCCGACGCGAACCGGCGCAAGGACGAACCCGGCGAGGACGAGAAGGCCTACCACTCGCTCGGAGCGGACGCCGAACTCGATCAGGTCATCTACGACGGATCCTCGTTCGGCACCGCGACATTCGCCGGTTCCGACGAGGAGGCCGACTATCTGGGACTCCCGGGTCTGCTGGACGCGGAACAGATGCGGGCACTGCTGCGTCAGCGTCAGGAACAGCAGCTGAACAAGCCCAAGGCCGCACCGGCACCCACTCCGCCGCCCCAGGTGACCGAGCGGGTCGAGACCGCCGACACCCTCGCCCAGCTCCGCCGCGAACTCAATTCGCTCGTCGCGGTCGTGCACCACCGGACCAGGAAGCCGCACGGGGTGATCCACGGCGAACTGCGTCGCCAGTGCGGTGGTCCGCCGACGGCGATGGCGACCGCCGAGCAACTGCGCGACCGGATCACGATCCTGCGCAGCTGGTGACGACGAGAACGGGCGACCACCTCGAGGTGGTCGCCCGTTCGGTCGGGTCTCGGAACCGTGGTTCCGGACGGCGGATCACACGGTGGCGTCGGACTCGCTCACGATCGTCGCTCCGAGTTCACGGAGGCGGTCGGTGTGCTCGTTCGCGTGGTGCCCGCAGAACAACAGTTCTCCGCCGGTCGGAAGGACGGCGCGGACACGAGCGGCGGCATTGCACCGATCGCAGCGATCTGCAGCGGTCAACTTCGGGCTGGTCAACGTACCGGGCATGACTCCTCCAAACTGGCCACCGCTCATATCGGGTGCCGGGGTCTGGTCCGCCGCACCGGCCGGCGCGGTGGATCTACTCTGACAGACGATTCGTATTCACGTGTTGTTCCCCTGGATGCCCAATGGTGGCGTGTTTCACGCATCGAACAGCGAAAACGCTGCGACATGGCCGTTTTCCGCACAGTGTGTTCGCTCACAGCGCAGAGCTCCAGGGGGCCGGGAACGCCCCGGAGAGGCCGTCCGACGCACAATGACGCCATGACCGAGACCCTGCTGCACATCATCTCCCGCGACGAGTGGGACCACTTCCGACCCCTCGGGGCGGTCGCACCGGAGTCCCTCGGGACCCAGGGTTTCGTCCACCTCTCCACGCCGCACCAGGTGCACCTGCCCGCCGACCGCTTGTACTCCGGCCGTACGGATCTGCTCCTGTTGCATGTCGATCCGACGCGTCTCGTCGACCCGCTCCGTTTCGAACCCGGCGTGCCGGGGGACCCGGAGTCCATGCGCTTCCCCCACCTCTACGGGCCGCTGCCCGTCGATGCCGTGGTGGAGGTGATGCCCTACCTGCCGGGACCGGACGGCCGGTTCGCACCCCTCGACCGGGAGCAGGCGGACGTCGTCGGTCCGGAGGACTAGTCTTTCGGCCATGATCGTCGACGTGACGCCGCTACCCGGGATCGGTGTACGCAAGGACTTCGAACTCGCCTCCGGACGCCGCATCGGGGTGATCACCCATCGGGACGGTCACAGCGACCTCATCATCTCGAAGGCGGGCGACCCCGACGCGTGTGCCGCCTCCCTGCCTCTCACCGTCGAGGAGGCAGCGACGCTCAGCAATCTCCTCGGTGCCCCACAGCTCGTCGCCCAATTGCGTGAGGACCACCGCGACCTGCCCGGAATCCTCACTCGCCAGCTCCACATCCACGAGGATTCGCGGTTCGACGGAGCGGTACTGGGCGACACGGCGCTGCGCACGCGCACCGGCGTGTCGGTCGTGGCCGTGATGCGTGCCGGTCAGGTCATGCCGTCCCCGACACCCGACTTCGTCCTCACGGGTGGGGACATCCTGGTGGCGGTCGGCACAGCGGACGGTCTCGACGCTGCCGCCAGGATCCTGCGCAACGGCTGATCCCGCGGAATGAACACCACGACACTCGCACTCATCGAACTGGGTGCGGTGTTCTTCGGACTCGGCGTCCTCGGCCGGCTCGCGGCGCGGATCGGCATGTCGCCGATCCCGTTCTATCTGATCGGCGGCCTGTGCTTCGGCAACGGTGGCTTCATCCAACTCGGCGACATCGGGGCGTTCAGTCACCTCGCCAGCGAGATCGGCGTGGTCCTGCTGCTGTTGCTGCTCGGGCTCGAGTACACCGCGAACGAGTTGATCAGCGGCCTGAGACGCTCCCGGATGGGAGGCCTGCTCGACCTTGCTCTGAATGCGGTGCCCGGAGCCGCCGTCGCGTTGATCCTGGGGCTCGGTCCCATCGGCGCCTTCGTGCTCGCGGGCGTGACCTACATCTCGTCGTCCGGGATCGTGGCGAAGGTTCTCGCCGATCTGGGACGCCTCGGCAATCGTGAGACACCGGTCGTCCTGTCGATTCTCGTCTTCGAGGATCTCGCGATGGCCGTCTACCTCCCGATCCTCACCGCGATCCTGGCGGGCGTGAGCCTGCTCGGCGGCCTCGAAGCCGTCGCGATCTCGCTCGGTCTCGTCACCGTGGTGCTGGTCCTGGTGGTGCGGTACGGACGCTACGTCTCGGTCGTGCTCGACAGCCCCGACCGGGAAACGCTGTTGCTCAAGCTGCTCGGCGCAGCGCTGCTGGTGGCGGGGATCGCGTCGGCCCTGCAGGTGTCGGCGGCCGTGGGAGCCTTCCTACTGGGCATCGCCATCTCCGGTTCGACGGCACACAACGCGGTCCGGGTCCTCGAACCGCTCCGCGACCTGTTCGCCGCCATCTTCTTCGTCTTCTTCGGACTGAACACCGATCCGACGGCTATACCGCCGGTGCTCGGCTGGGCGGTCCTGCTGGCCGTGCTGACCGCGCTGACGAAGCTCGTCACCGGATGGATCGCGGCGGCCCATCACGGTATCGCCGTGATGGGCCGGGCCCGCGCCGGCGCGGCGCTCATCGCCCGAGGAGAGTTCTCCATCGTGATCGCCGGTCTGGCCGTCGCCTCCGGCCACGTCGACAGCCGCCTCGCGGCTCTCGCCTCGGCATACGTGATGATCACCGCGGTGCTCGGTCCGGTGGCCGCGCGTGTCGTCGAACCGGTCATGCGGTTCGCATCCACACGGCTCCCCGGACGCGAGGGGCGCCAGCGCCTTCCCGGAGACGAGCCGGAACTCCTCTAGCGGGCCTGTGGCCCGGAACGCAGAACGAGGGCCACCCGATCGGATGGCCCTCGTTCCGTGCGATTGTTCTGCGTGACGGAGATCAGTCGAGGTAGTCGCGCAGCACCTGCGACCGCGACGGGTGGCGCAGCTTCGACATGGTCTTCGACTCGATCTGGCGGATGCGCTCGCGCGTCACGCCGTAGACCTGACCGATCTCGTCGAGGGTGCGCGGCTGGCCGTCGGTGAGGCCGAAGCGCAGACGCACGACGCCCGCTTCGCGCTCGGACAGGGTCTCGAGCACCGACTGCAGCTGATCCTGCAGCAGGGTGAAGGAGACGGCGTCGACGGCCACGACGGCCTCGGAGTCCTCGATGAAGTCGCCGAGCTGGCTGTCGCCCTCGTCGCCGATCGTCTGGTCGAGGGAGATGGGCTCACGCGCGTACTGCTGGATCTCCAGCACCTTCTCCGGCGTGATGTCCATTTCCTTGGCGAGCTCCTCGGGTGTGGGCTCGCGGCCCAGATCCTGGAGCAGCTCGCGCTGGATACGACCGAGCTTGTTGATGACCTCGACCATGTGCACCGGGATACGGATGGTGCGGGCCTGGTCGGCCATGGCGCGGGTGATGGCCTGACGGATCCACCAGGTGGCGTAGGTGGAGAACTTGTAACCCTTGGTGTAGTCGAACTTCTCGACCGCGCGGATCAGACCGAGGTTGCCTTCCTGGATGAGGTCCAGGAACGCCATGCCGCGGCCGGTGTAGCGCTTGGCGAGCGAGACGACGAGGCGGAGGTTCGCCTCGAGCAGGTGGTTCTTGGCCCGGTTGCCGTCGCGGCAGATCCAGTTCAGATCGCGGCGCTGGGCGACGGGGAGCTTCTCGCCCTTCTCCGCCAGCTGCTGCAGCATGTGGGTCGCGTACAGACCTGCCTCGATGCGCTTGGCGAGCTCGACCTCCTCCTCGGCGTTGAGGAGGGCGACCTTGCCGATCTGCTTGAGGTAGGCGCGCACGGAGTCGGCCGACGCGGTGAGCTCGGCGTCCTTGCGTGCCTGACGCAGCGCCTCGGACTCCTCCTCGTCCCAGACGAAGTCGCCCGAGGCCTTGTCCTTCTCGCTGGGCTCGTCGTCGTCGACCACGACATCCTCGGCGCCGGCGAGATCACCCTCCGAGACCTCGAGGTCTGCGAGGTCCGCTTCCTCGGTGGCGTCGAAGTCCTCGTCGCCCGAACCTGCAGCCTTCGTGGCTTTCTTTGCTGCCTTCTTCGCGGTGGTCTTCTTGGCTGCCTTCTTCGCAGGAGCCTTCTTGGCGGCTGCCTTCTTCGCGGGGGCCTTCTTCGCAGCGGTCTTCTTCGCCGGCGGCTTGGCACCGGGAGCGGTGCCCTCCGCGGAGTCCGCAGCGCCTGCGACGCTCGAAGCGTCCGCAACGGGTGCCGATTCGTTGGCGGAATCAGCGGTGTGGATGTCGGTGGCTGCCACGTACGCCCTTTCGTGACGAGGTAGTGCGGCGTCGCGCCAGAGTGATTCCGGCGGAGAGGTCTGTCGGGATGGGGGCCGGTTCCGGCCTGCTGGGGACCATTGTAACGATCCCTCGGGCAGCCGATGCGCCGGACTCAGGGAGTGACACCTGTTTTCGCGGCATATGCAGCCCCTACGATTCCCGCCGCGTTGCGCAGTTCGGCGGGGACCACCGGGGTGCGGTTGGTCAGGAGTGGGACCCACTTCTCGTGCTTGCGGCTGATACCGCCGCCCACGATGAACAGGTCGGGCCAGAGCAGGGCCTCGAAGCGGGTGAGGACGCGGGAGACCTCCTTCGCCCACTGCTTGTACGACAGGTCGTTGCGTTCCTTGACCGACGAAGCGGCGCGGTGCTCGGCCTCCTTGCCGTCGACCTCCATGTGTCCGAACTCGGTGTTGGGCAGCAGTACACCGTTGTGCAGCACGGCCGAACCGATCCCGGTGCCGAAGGTCAGCAGGATCACCACGCCGTCGGTGTCCTTGGCGGCACCGAAGCGGTCCTCGGCGATCCCCGCGGCATCCGCGTCGTTGAGCACCGAGACGTCCCGGTCGCCGAGCACCCGCGAGAAGAGGGATCCGGCGTCGGTGCCGATCCACGACTTGTCGATGTTGGCGGCGGTGCGGGCGACGCCTCCGGTGACCACGCTCGGCAGTGTCACGCCGACGGGGCCCGTCCAGCCGGCCTGCTCGACGATCTGCGCCACCGTCTTCGCCACGGCCTCCGGAGTGGACGGTTGCGGAGTGAGGATCTTGATCCGGTCGCCTAC
The DNA here is from genome assembly GCF_058211795.1 of Rhodococcus sp. S3. Classification (NCBI taxonomy): domain Bacteria; kingdom Bacillati; phylum Actinomycetota; class Actinomycetes; order Mycobacteriales; family Nocardiaceae; genus Rhodococcus; species Rhodococcus sp. S3. The sequence continues at coordinate 2,161,939 of NZ_CM177074.1, forward strand.
CAGACGGCCCGTGTCGAGATCCACCACGGCACCCTTGACGCCACTGCCCCCGATGTCGACTCCGAACCCGTGGTTGACGGCAGTCGATCGGTCCGTGGGGACGTCCTGTGCCATTGCGTACTTCCTCTCGCTGGGTGGGGCCGTCTGCTCCGCTCGTGTGGAAACGATAATGCCCGTGTGACCGGTGCGGCACACACTGGCGAAACGCTCGGCGCTGTGTTCGGATCGGTTCGTGCATACACAGAGAACGCTCTCCGCATCCGAGTTGTCCGGCTTGAGGGACGTCGCCGTGACCGTCGCGCGGGAGGCCGCAGCCTACGTACGAGGACGTAGGGCCACGTTGTTCGGCCCTCCGGGATCGGGCGAGATCACCCGTGTCGGGACGAAGTCGACAGTGACCGATCCCGTCACAGTGGCCGACACCGAGAGCGAAGAGCTCATCCGGCGCCGACTTGCCGTGCTGCGGCCCGGGGATGCCTTCCTGGGGGAGGAGACCGGAGGCGACGCTGGAACGTCGACTGCGAGAGGCGTCGTCTGGGTGGTCGATCCCATCGACGGCACCGTCAACTTCGTCTACGGACTCCCGGCGTCGGCGGTGTCGGTGGCTGCGCAGGTCGACGGACGCTCGGTGGCCGGCGCAGTCGTCGCCATCGCATCGGGGGAGACGTTCTCGGCGGCAGAAGGTCTCGGTGCCCATCTCGAAACGAATGGCACGCGGGTCCCGTTGCGCTGTAATCCGATAACGGATCTGCAGCTGGCGCTCGTGGCCACCGGGTTCTCGTACTCCTCGGAACGGCGTGCACGGCAGGGAGAACTGGTGGCGGCGCTGCTACCGCGGGTGCGCGACATCCGGCGGGTCGGAGCGGCCGCCCTGGACCTGTGCATGGTCGCGGCCGGCAGGGTCGACGCCCACTACGAACACGGACTCGGTCCCTGGGACTGGGCGGCGGGTGCGCTCGTCGCCGCGGAAGCCGGTGCCGTGGTACGTGTCCCGAACGGCACCGGGGACGACGGCGAGCTCACGGTCGCGGCCGCGCCGGGGATCGCCGCCGATTTCGAAACTCTGCTCGCCGAAATCGGAGCGCTCGACCCAATTCCGAATTGACCGATTCGTCACATCACGAATTGCCGTTCGTCACCTTTTATCGCAGTAGTGACGAAAAACAGGATGCACGGTCTGTGAAAAGAGATTCAGCACCGGGCATTGCGTGCGGCCGTGAGCAGATCGAGGTCGAGCGGAGCCGTCTGCTCGCCCACCGGGACCTCGCGTAGCGCTCGCAGGACCTCCTCGGCATCCGCCCCGGGGGAGATGTCCCGGAAGTAGGTCCCCAGCGCGAGATCGACCGTGTCGTCCTCGCGTGTGTCCTGCACCAACTCGGCGCACGGGGCGAGCAACCACACCGAGGACGCAGCCGCGCGTCCGGCCTCGCCGAAGCGGATCTGCCCCTGGCACTGCATGTTCTGGTCGACGTAGACCGGATCGTTGCCGGCCTGCACGTCGGGCGGGCTCGAGAAACCGTAATCGCTCAACTGGGCGGCCACGTGCGTGGCCTGGCCGCGTTCGCCGTTGGCGTTGTAGACCCGGACCCGGGTGGCCGCCAGGGGAGCGGGTTCGACCTCGAGCAGCGTCGATCGGTCCACGACCTCGCCGAGCGGCGCCGGTTGCGGGCCTTCGGGATCGGTGGCCTCGGTCGGGGGAGCGTTGCATGCCACGGTGGTCGTGACGGGCTCGGACGAGGTGAACACGGAGGTCCACACGACGATGGTGGCGGCGGCGAGGACGGCACCCGCGACGGCGGCCGGGACCACCCGGCGCCGACGGAACGGGCGGCCGCGATCATCGTTTGCGCTTCCTTCGGTGATCAGGGAAACCACGCGGCCCTGCCTCTCGTGTCATGCCGGGTTCGTCGCACTCACTGTAGAGGTCGTGGACGTGGTCGGTGGAACCGCCGACCCGAGGAAATGTCACGAGTCGTTGTGTTGTTGATGACGATTGCCCGACAATTTCCGGCGGTTCCACGCATCGATTGCATATTCGTGCGTGAGGTCGGCTATTGTTCGGCGGCCGAACCGTCCAAGAAGGGGCGGTGCGGCGCGAAAACAGAGTGAATTCGGGTATGCCACAGCAGTGACACGCCCGTCGGGAACTCCAACGGACGGCCGTGCGTTGCCCTGGCCGGGAGCACCGTCCGTGTCCCGGCCGGCTACCGGTACGAGTACTAGAAGGTAAGAGGAAATGGCGACTGACTACGACGCACCCCGGCGGACCGACAGCGACGATGTGTCGGAGGATTCACTCGAGGAACTGAAGGCCCGGCGCAACGAGGCCCAGTCCGCGGTGGTGGACGTCGACGAATCGGACACCGCCGAGTCCTTCGAGCTGCCCGGGGCGGATCTGTCCGGCGAAGAGCTGTCGGTGCGTGTCGTCCCGAAGCAGGCCGACGAGTTCACCTGCTCGAGCTGTTTCCTGGTGCATCACCGGAGCAGACTCGCAAGCGAGGAGAACGGTGTCATGATCTGCCGGGACTGCGCAGCGTGATGAGGACATAGGTGCGGAACGAGGCCGGGTGACGACGGTGCGCCGTGGTCACCCGCGTCTCCCTCGTGCGTGCCCCGGCGCCGCGGCAGCCTCCGCTGTTCCCGGCATCCGGGCCCTGTCGTATCCGGGCCCTGTCGTATCCGGGGCCGATTCCCGTTCGAGCAGCCCTACTTGCGGGTCGGATCGTCCTTGCGGCCCGACTCGTCGCAACCCAGCGCCGCGAGCAGTTCGGCAGGCCGCCGCGTGCTCACCAGCCAGTAGGGCGTCGGATCTTCCGGGTCGTCGAGCACGACGAGCGCCATGGTCCGCACCCAGGGGCGGTGCTGGACGAACGCCGCCGGATCGAGCTGGCGTCCCATCGCGGCACTCTTGGCCGACGCCGGCACCACCACACCCCGCGAGATCACGTCGACGGGCAGATGTGCGCGACCGACGACGAGTTCGCCGCCGACCACCTCGACCCGACTGCGTGAGAGCCAGGTGAGCACCCAGATCGGCACCGGGAGCAGAAGGACGTAGGGCAGCCACGCGTACATCCCCGGCGCGCCCATGTGCAGCTCGGCCGCGAGCAGAGCGGCCACACCGAGCCCGATCGGCCACCACCACCACGGTACCCACATCCGCTCCGAGAAGGTCGGAGCGTCGGCCGTCGGAGGAGTAGTCGGTGAGGTGCGCGAGGAACGGGACACACCGTAAGGATAGTCGGCTCGGTGGAGCGGCCCGGCACGCGAGTAGTCTCGGACGACGTGACCGATCTTCCCCCGATACCGCTGCGCCGGCTCGATCCGGAGCTCCCCGTGCCCACTCGTGCCCACCCCGGTGACGCCGGTGTGGACCTGTGCACGTCGGTCGACGTGACTCTCGGCCCGGGGGAGCGGGCGCTCGTCGGCACCGGCATCGCCGTCGCGCTGCCCGTGGGCACGGTCGGCCTGATCCACCCCCGTTCGGGCCTCGCCGCCAAGTTCGGCCTGTCCGTCGTGAACACTCCCGGGACGGTCGACGCGGGCTACCGTGGAGAGATCAAGGTGTGCCTGATCAACCACGACACCGAGCGCGCCGTCGAACTCCGCCGGGGCGACCGCATCGCGCAGCTGCTCGTCCAGCGTGTCGAACTCGTCGACTTCGTCGAAGTGGACGAGCTCGACGACACGGCGCGGGGCAGCGGCGGATACGGATCGAGCGGCGGGCACGCCGGCCTCGTGAAGGAGGGTTCCTGACATGTTCGGACGACGCCGCAAGGACCGCGGGTCGAACGTCGAGGCGGCCGACGCCGCACCCGCCGGCGACCTCGGCGCGTACGACGAGCCCTCCGACGAGGAGTACGACGAGTACGCCACCGGAAGTGCGGCCGATTCCGGCCCGTACGACATCGACGAGGTCGACGAGGAGACGGTGACGGCCTCCCGTCTCGACCTCGGATCCGTGCTCGTTCCGCTCCCGGCCGGTGGCCAGATCCAGGTCGAGATGGCACCGAACGGCACGCCGCAGAACGTCCACCTCGTGACCCAGTTCGGGCGCATCACGGTCTCCGCGTACGCGGCACCGAAGTCGCCGGGACAGTGGCGCGAGGTCGCCGCGGAGCTCGCGGAGACGCTGCGCAACGACAAGGCCGAGGTCAGCATCGAATCGGGGCCGTGGGGCCGCGAGCTGCACGGCAGGACCGCGAACGCGGATCTCCGGTTCATCGGTGTCGACGGCTTCCGCTGGATGATCCGCTGTGTCGTCGCAGCGCCCGCGGGGAACGCCGGAGCCGACTCCGAACTCGTCGGGATCGCGCGGTCGGTGATCTCCGGCACCGTCGTCCGCCGCGGATCCGAGCCCCATCCGGTCCGTACGCCGCTGCCGATCGTGCTGCCCGAGGCACTCACCCGCCAGCTCGTCGCGGCCCAGCAGCAGCAACAGCAGGCCGCTGCCGCGCAGCAGCAACAACAGGCCGCCGCCGCGCAGCAGCAACAACAGGCCGCGCCCCAGCAGGGCACGGATCCGGCGCAACCCGCTCCGCGGACGGCCCCGCCGGCACAGCCCACCCAGCAGACGCAGCAGGTTCCGCCCACTCAGCAGACGCCGCCGCGTCGGGGCGAATCCGGTTCGGCGATGCAGCAACTCGGCTTCTGACACCGAGACCGATCATCGGTTCGGGACGGGGACGATCCTGTCGAGCGCGGTGAGGCACAGCCTCCCGAGCACGGAGGGATCGTCCCCGACCTGTTCGAGTGTCACCGTCGCGAGTTCCGCGCGAGGGATCTCCCGCGCCCATTGCCGCCCCACCTCGAGCGGATGGACCGCGTCGTCCACCGCGGCGGCGATGCCGACCGGCACGGCCACGGACCGCAGTTCGTCGACGTCGAGTGCCCGATAGCGCGCGGCCTCGTCCAGTGCGGCCGGGAGATCGGGCCATTGGGCGCTCCACGAACGCCTCAGTTCCCGCGCGAGCCAGGACGGGCTCGACGCCGTCATCGCAGCGGTGACCGCATCGATCCCGTGGGTCCGTAGCTCGGAGGCCGTCCACCGCGCACTCGCGGCGGCCGGCGCCTCCCGCGGATCGCCGGTCCATGCAGGTAGGGCAGCGAGGACGCCGACGGCCCGGCCCGGATTGTCGAACGCCCACCTCACCGCGACGGCCGCTCCGATCGACACCCCTCCCACGAGGATCGGTCCGTTCCCGGCCGCGTCGTCGAGCGCGGCGAGATAGCTGGCCACCACACCGCGCGGATCCGGATCGACGGCGATCGGGGTGATGCCCCGCCGTCGGAGTTCGGCGCCGAACGCCTTCTCGGCGAAGCATGCGTCCGAACCCGTGCCGGGAAGCACGACCGCGGTGCCGACGGTCGGGGGGACCGGGGATTCGCTGTGGGACATGCGGACGATCCTGCACCATCGGCCCCCGGAGACTGCGCTCACCTGCCCGCACAGCAGGACGGAGGGCGGCTGCACGCGCGTGTGCACCGTGCAACTTGTATCCGGCGAGAATGCGTCTACAGTGGCGGTCGAAGAAGAGTCCGGTGGCACGAGATCCGTGCCCCTTCCGTACAGGAGCGTGTTATGGCTTCCCCGGCCGGCTACCTGCGTCGGCTCACACGGCGGCTCACCGAGGACATCGAAGAACTCGATGCCGAGGAGATGGCCGAATCCTCGCACTCCACGGGCGCTCTACCCGTCGTCGAATGCGCCCGCGGTCAGGAAGTGACCATGTACGGACGTCTTCGCAGTGTCGAGTCGTGTTCGCGTGCTGCTGCCGCCGTCGTCGAAGCGGAGTTCTTCGACGGGACCGACTCGATCCAGCTCGTGTGGATCGGCCGTCGGCGCATCCCGGGAATCGAGCCCGGGCGTACGTTGACGGTGCGCGGTCGTGTCGGCGAACGCGACGGACGCAAGGTGATCTACAACCCCTACTACGAGCTGCGCGAGCCCGCCTGATCGGTGCACCTCGGGGGCGACAACCCGGTGCATGCGGGGTCGTGGCCCTGTGCCGGATGTGGCAGGCTCGTAGGAGTGAGCGACACCAACCAGCAGACGATGCTCGAACAACTCGGTGGTATCAGCGGGTTGATCTATTCGACGCTGCCGGTCCTGGTGTTCGTTCCCGTCAACAGTCTCTGGGGCCTCACCGTCGCCATCTGGTCCGCGCTGGGCGTCGCTCTCGCGGTGCTCGTGTGGCGTTTGATCCAGCGCACCCCGATCCAGCCCGCGATCTCGGGCTTCTTCGGAGTCGCGCTGTGTGCCTTCATCGCTCATCGCACCGGCGATGCGAAGGGATACTTCCTCTTCGGGATCTACGCGAGCCTGGTCTACGGGGGCGCCTTCCTGTTGTCCGTGCTCGTCCGCAGACCGCTCGTGGGCGTGATCTGGGGAATGCTCAACGGCCAGGGATCGCGGTGGCGCTCGCATCACACCGCGGTGCGCGCGTACGACGTCGCGACCCTCGCATGGACCCTGGTCTTCCTCGGACGCTATCTCGTGCAGAACCACCTCTACGACGAGGACCGCACCGGCTGGCTCGCGGTGGCCCGGATCGGCATGGGCTGGCCGCTGACCGCGCTGGCCCTGCTCGTGACCCTCTGGGCGGTCCGGCGTGCCGACCGCATCGTCGAACCCCCGCCCGCGGAGACGGTCGACGACGCATCGGTCGACGCCGCACCGACCGATGATCCGGCGGCGGACGACGCGCTGTCGAACAAGTCCCGTGACGAGCACGGCGCGCGCGACGAGCACCGACTCCCCGGCCAGCACCGGCTCCGCGACTAGTCGGCACAGCCTCCGCGACCAGTCGGCACAGCCTCCGCGACTAGCGGTTCACCGCCTGCCGGAGATCGTCCTCGACGTCCTCCGCCGTGACGAACAGCAGTTCGTCCCCGCCTTCGAGCGGGTCGTCCGGCTGCGGGACGATCACCCGCCCTCCGCGCAGGACCGCCACCAGGGCCGTATCGCGCGGCAGTTCCAGTTTCCGGACCGGTTTCCCGGCGAGGGCGGTGGTGTCGCGCAGGGTGACCTCCACCAGATTCGCGCCCTTGCGCAGCGTCATCAGCCGCACCAGATCGCCCACGGTGACGGCCTCTTCGACCAGCGCCGCAAGCATGCGCGGGGTGGAGACCGCGACATCCACACCCCACGATTCGTCGAACAGCCACTCGTTGCGCGGATCGTTGACGCGGGCCACGACCCGCGGGACACCGAACTCGGTGGTCGCGAGCAGGCTGAGGACCAGGTTGGCCTTGTCGTCACCCGTCGCCGCGATCACGACGTCGTACTGTTCGAGTCCGGTGGATTCGAGCGAGCTGAGTTCGCAGGCGTCGGCGTGGACCCATGTCGCGTCCGGCACGGACTCGGGTTCGACGTGGTCGAGCTTGCGTTCGATGAGCATCACCTCGTGGGCGTTGCGCAGCAGCTCCCGCGCTATCGAGCGCCCCACCGCGCCGGCGCCGGCGATCGCCACCTTCATGTGGGCTTCCTCTCGGGTGGACGGGTCAGTTCTCGTCGACCGGCGGGTTCTCGGCGTGCGTGATCGCCTCCGAGACCGAACCCGACACGGCCGCGATGTAGACGGAGTCGTCGGCCTGCAGCACCGTCCTGCGGTCGGGCAGCAGTCCGGTGCCGAACCGGATCAGGAACGCGACACGCGAACCCGTGGCCTCCTCGAGTTCGGTGACGCGTCGTCCGACCCACCCCTCGTGCACGTTCACCTCGGCGATGGCGACGGATCCGGTGGGATCGCGCCAACGGGCGGTCTCGCTGTCGTGCGTGAGCGCATGCAGGAAACGGTCGGTGGTCCACGGCACCGTCGCCACGGTGGGGATGCCGAGCCGCTCGTATGCCGCGGCCCGCTTGGCGTCGTAGATCCTCGCGACGACGCGCTCGACGCCGAAGGTCTCCCGGGCCACGCGCGTCGAGATGATGTTCGAGTTGTCGCCGGACGAGACCGCCGCGAAGGCATCGGCTCGTTCGATGCCGGCGGAGATCAGGACGTCGCGGTCGAAGCCCATGCCGAGCACCGTGTGCCCGGGGAAGTCCGGGCCGAGCCGTCCGAACGCGCTCTCGTCGCGGTCGATGACCGCGACCTCGTGACCGAGCCGGACGAGAGCGGTGGCCACCGCCGAACCGACCCGACCGCACCCCATCACCACCACGTACACCCGTGGACTCCGTTCCGGTCGATCTTTCCGAGACGGACCGCAGCGGACCGCCGATCCGAACGGTACCGCGTGACGATCTTCGAGAGGTCGTGACCCGGCCGAGGGGTACTTCGGGGCCGGAACCGCATAGGCTTTGCGCGTGTCCAAGCTTTCCACCGCGGCGAAGCGGCTCGTGCTGGGTCGCCCTTTCCGCAGCGACACTCTCGGGCACGAGTTGCTGCCCAAGCGCACCGCACTGCCGGTCTTCGCCTCCGACGCGCTGTCGTCGGTCGCCTACGCACCCGAGGAGATCTTCCTCGTCCTGTCCGTCGCGGGGCTGTCCGCCTACGCCTTCTCCCCGTGGATCGGTCTCGCGGTCGCCTTCGTGCTCGTGATCGTGATCGCCGGTTACCGCCAGACCGTGCGCGCCTACCCGTCCGGCGGCGGCGACTACGAGGTCGCCACGAAGAATCTCGGCCCCACGGCAGGATTGACCGTGGGCAGTGCGCTGCTCGTCGACTACGTCCTGACGGTCGCGGTGTCGCTGTCGTCCGCGGCGGCGACGGTCGGATCGGCCGTCCCGTTCGTCGCCCGGCACAAGGTGCTCTTCGTCGTCGTCGCGATCGCGTTGCTGACCGCGGTGAACCTGCGCGGACTCCGGCGCGCCGGCCGGGCCTTCGCCGTGCTCACCTACACCTTCGTGGGCTGCATGCTGGTGATGCTCGGGGCCGGGCTGTTCCGGATCTTCGTCCTGGGCGACGACCTGCGTGCGGAGTCGGCGGACTTCGAACTCGTCGCCGAGCAGACCGATCTGACCGCGCTCGCCTTCGTCCTCCTGCTCGCACGCGCCTTCTCGTCCGGTTGCGCGGCGCTGACGGGTGTCGAGGCGATCAGCACGGGCGTGCCGGCCTTCAAGAAGCCGAAGGCACGCAACGCTGCAACGACCCTGCTGGTGCTCGGCGGTGTCGCCGTCACGCTGTTCCTGGGGGTGGTCTTCCTCGCCGAGCGACTCGGCGTGGTGGTGGCCGAGCATCCCGACACCCAGCTGCGCGGTGCACCCGAGGGTTACGAGCAGAAGACGCTGCTCTCCCAGTTGGCGCACACCGTCTTCGAGGGGGTGCCGGCAGCATTCGTCCTGATCACGATCGTCACCGCCGTGATCCTCGTGCTCGCCGCCAACACGGCCTTCAACGGATTCCCGGTGCTCGGTTCGGTTCTCGCGCAGAACCGCTACCTGCCGCGCCAGTTCCACACCCGCGGCGACCGGCTCGCCTTCAGCAACGGCATCCTCTTCCTCGCCGGGATCGCGATCGTCTTCGTGTGGGTCTTCGAGGCCGAGGTCACCCGGTTGATCCAGCTGTACATCGTGGGTGTGTTCGTCGCGTTCAGCCTGGGACAGGCCGGCATGGTGCGTCATTGGACGCGGGAACTGGGCACCGAGACGGATCCGGCGGCCCGGGGCCGCATGACGCGGTCGCGGTGGATCAACGGTGTCGGATGCGTCTCCACGTCGGTGGTGCTGCTGGTCGTGCTGACGGGCAAGTTCGCCGCCGGTGCGTGGATCGCGGTGGTGACCATGGTCGTCGCGTTCGGGCTCATGAAGGCGATCCGGCACCACTACGACACGGTCGCCGCGGAACTCGAGAGGGCGGACTGGGACGGCGTGCTGCCCAGCCGCACCCATTCGATCGTGCTCGTCTCGACCCTGCACCTGCCCACGATGCGCGCCCTCGCCTATGCGCGGGCGACACGCCCCGACACGCTCGAGGCGATCACCGTGAACGTCGACGACGAGAGCACCCGGCGTCTCGTCCTCGAGTGGGAGAAGAGCGATCTGACCGTGCCGTTGAAGGTCGTCGAGTCGCCCTACCGGGAGATCACGCGGCCCGTCCTCGACTATGTCCGCCGGGTGCGGCGTGATTCTCCCCGCGACGTCGTGACCGTCTTCATCCCCGAGTACGTGGTGGGGCACTGGTGGGAGCAATTGCTCCACAACCAGAGCGCCCTGCGGCTCAAGAGCCGGCTCCTCTTCCAGCCGGGGGTGATGGTGACGAGTGTGCCCTGGCAGCTGCGCTCGTCCGCGGACGCCGGCGCCGTGGGGCGGGCCACCCCGAACGGGCAGGATCGACAGTTCGACAACGAGGAGGAACCGCGGTGAATCGTCAGGCACACCCGCGCACGGATTGGTCCGGCCGGAGGATCGAGGTGATCCTCGGCAATCCCGCCCACGGCGGTGCGTGTGTCGCGCGGTTCGAGGGACGCGTCGTGTTCGTGCGGCACGGACTGCCGGGGGAGCGGGTCTTCGCTCGCGTCACCGAGGATCGGGGCGGGTCGTTCTGTTTCGCCGACGTGGAGGACGTGCTCGAGGCGTCCGAGGACCGCCTCGAGCGGGTCTGCCCGATCTCCGGTCCGGGGGGAGCGGGTTGCTGCGATCTCTCGCACATGACCGTCGAGGCTCAACGCCGTTTCACGGGCGCCGTGGTGGCCGAACAACTGCGTCGGCTCGGTGGGGTGGACCGGGAGGTGACCGTCGAGGAGGTGCCGGGCGGTGCGTCCAACGGCACCCTGTGGCGCACCCGGGTCCGGCTCGCGGTGGACGTGGTGGGGAACCCCGGTTACCGCCGGTATCGCAGCAACGAGGTCGTCCCGGAACTCGCGTGCCCGCAGATCGATCCGCACGCCTACGTCGGTCTCGCCGATCGTGTGTGGCAGCCGGGAGCGGAGCTGCAGGTCGTGCTCGACGCGGACGGCAGGCGGCACGTGGTGGAGATCGCACCTCCGGTCCTCTCGGGGGGTGCCCGGCGGCAGGGCCGGCGCGGCGCGGCGTCGCGACGGGCGGCGGTGAACGCGCCTCGTCCGGAGAAGGTGATCGAAGGCCCGGGACGCGTGGTCGAGCGGGTCGGCGAGCGCGAGTGGCGGTTGGTTCCGACCGGTTTCTGGCAGGCCCATCGCGGCGCTGCGTCGACCTATTCGGCTGCGGTGGCCGACTGGGCGCGGGCCTCGGAGGGTGCGACGGCATGGGATCTGTACGGCGGAGTGGGGGTCTTCGCGGCCGTGCTCGCCGAGCAGGTCGGTCCGTCCGGCCGGGTGGTGTCGGTCGAGTCGTCGAAGACCGCGGTCGACGATGGGATCGAGGCGCTCGCCGACCTCGATCAGGTGTCCTTCCTTCACGGACGTGTGGAGCGGATCATCCCCGATCTCCCGGCTCCCGAGGTGGTCGTCCTCGATCCGCCGCGCGCGGGGGCGGGCAAGGACGTGGTGGCCGCCGTGGCCGCGGCGGGACCTCGCCGGATCGTCCACGTCGGCTGTGATCCCGCGTCCTTCGGTCGGGACGTGGGTCTGTACCGGGACCACGGATTCGAGTTGACGGACGTCCGGGCCTTCGCGGCGTTCCCCTCCACCCATCACGTGGAATGCATCGGTCTGTTCACCCGTTGAACAGGGTTCCCGCCGCACCGCTCGGAAGAGGTGTGACGGAGACCGCATCGGGGTGGTCGGTGTGACATGAAAATACGATTGCTTGTAGTACGCAACTAATCTGTATAGTTGCATGACGTAATCAATTAGTTCGTTCCGACGGAGGTTCGCTGTGCTGGAAAAGGCTCAGGCCCACGAACTCGCCGACGCCATCTTCATGTTCGGTCGCACGCTGCGTGGTGCACTCGTGCACCACGACACCGATGTGCTTCCTTCTGCGCTCGTCGCGGTGCTGTTCGTGCTCGCACGGATGGGGGAGTGCCGGCCCAGCGAGCTCGCCGTCGAAATGTGCGTCAGCCAGTCGTCGTTGAGCAGACAGATCGCCGAACTCGTCGAGCGAGGCCTCGTGGATCGACATCCCGATCCCGACGATCGTCGCGCTCATCGGGTGAGTTGTTCGGTCGCGGGTATCGAGATCCTCGAACTCGTGAAGAAGCGCCGAACCGAACGGCTCTCCGCAGAACTCGCGGACTGGCACGAGGACGAGATCGCGGGCGCCATCACGACGCTCGACCGTCTCACCTCGTCCCTGGCTCCGCTCGTCATCGATACTCGAAGGACCAATTCATGACCACAGTCTCCGGATCGGGAGCGCAGCCGGATGCTCCGGCAGCCGAGGAGCAGATGACGCACCGCGAGATCCTCGTCGTGCTGTCGGGCCTCCTCGCCGCTCTCTTCACGGCGCTGCTGAGCAGCACGATCGTCTCGACCGCCCTGCCGACGATCATCGCCGACCTGAACGGCACCCAGACCCAGTACGCCTGGGTCATCACCACGGCCCTCCTCGCGAACGCCGCGTCGACGCCCATCTGGGGCAAGTTCGCCGACCTGTTCAACAAGAAGTTGCTCGTCCAGCTGGGGATCCTGGTCTTCGTGATCGGCTCGGTGCTGGCCGGTATCGCGCACAACGTGCCGGTCCTGCTCGCCGCCCGCGTGATCCAGGGCATCGGCATGGGTGGTCTGACCGCTCTCGTCGTCGCGATCATCGGCAGCATCATCCCGCCCCGTCAGCGTGGCCGGTACTCCGGCTACATGGGCGCCGTCATGGCCGTCGCCATGTCGGGTGGACCCGTGCTCGGTGGTGTCATCGTCGACCTCCTCGGCTGGCGCTGGTGCTTCTACGTCTGCGTGCCGATCGCCGTCGTGGCGCTGATCCTGCTGCAGCGCACGCTGCACGTCGCGACCGTCCGCAAGGAGAACGTGAGCATCGACTGGTTCGGAGCCACGCTCATCACCGCCGCCGTGAGCGTCCTGCTCGTGTGGGTGTCCTTCGCGGGTAAGGCCGGCTACTACGAGTGGTTCTCGCTCGAGTCCGCCCTCTACGTCGGTGCCGGCATCGTCCTGCTCGTCGCGACGCTGATCGTCGAGTCGAAGGTCGCCGATCCGATCATCCCGCTGAAGATCGTCACCGAACGCACCACCGGCCTCGCGATCATCGCGTCCGTGGCAGTCGGTATCGGTCTGTTCGGTGCCACGACCTTCCTCGGTCAGTACTTCCAGACCTCGCGGGCCTACAGCCCGACGGTGGCCGGTCTGCTCACCATCCCGATGGTCGCCGGCACGCTCGTCTCGTCGATGCTCTCCGGTCAGCTCATCACGCGCTTCGGCAAGTGGAAGGGCTTCCTGATCGGCGGCGCGATCCTGCAGATGGTCGGTTTCGGCCTGCTCGGCACGGTCGACCACCTCACCTCGCTCACGCTGATCAGCGTGTACATCGCGATCGTGGGTCTGGGCACCGGCATGCTGATGCAGAACCTCGTCCTCGCCGTGCAGAACACCGTCAGCGTGCGCAACATCGGCGCCGCGAGCAGCTCGGTCGCCTTCTTCCGCACCTTCGGTGGCGCGATCGGTGTGTCGGTGCTGGGCTCGATCCTCGCGTCCCGCGTCGCGACGATCTCCGCCGACGGCCTCGCGAAGCTCGGTGTGGACACCTCCGGCGGCGGATCGGGCGGAAGCCTCGACTTCTCCCAGCTGCCCGCACCCGTGGCGGAAGTCATCCGTGCCGCCTACGGCGACGCGACGGCGACCCTCTTCCTCGTGGCGGCGGCGTTCGCGGTCGTTACCCTGGTGGCAGTGGTGCTGATTCCGAACCAGGCGTTGCGCACCACCATCGACCTCGTCGAGGAGAAGTCGCCGGCAGATCGCGCCGACATCTCCTCGTGAGGGTGACCTCGCTCACCGGCGGACGATCCGTCCGCCGGTGACCAGGAGATCACGCGGAAGCGAGGCGGTGGCGGGAGACGCTCCGTTCCCGCGCTCCGTAGACTGAGGAAATCACTCGCGCGACGAGCGTGAGCCACGAGCCGGAGGGAGCTGTTCCAGTTGGGTGTTCTGTCCCGCATCCAGTCGCCCGACGATCTGCGTCGACTCTCCCCTGTGGAGCTCACCGAGCTCGCGGGGGAGATCCGGGAATTCCTGGTCGAGAAGGTCGCGGCGACCGGCGGTCACCTCGGGCCCAATCTCGGCGTCGTCGAGCTGACCATCGCTCTGCACCGGGTGTTCGATTCGCCACGCGATCCGATCCTCTTCGACACCGGTCACCAGGCCTACGTCCACAAGATCCTCACCGGTCGTCGCGACGAGTTCGACAGTCTCCGGCAGAAGGGCGGGTTGTCCGGCTACCCGTGCCGCGCGGAGAGCGAACACGACTGGATCGAGTCGTCGCACGCCTCGGCGGCCCTGTCGTACGCCGATGGACTCGCCAAGGCCTATTCGCTGTCCGGACAGTCCGATCGGACCGTGGTGGCCGTGGTGGGCGACGGCGCGCTGACCGGTGGTATGTGCTGGGAGGCGCTCAACAACATCGCCGCCGGGCAGAACCGCTCGATGGTGATCGTCGTCAACGACAACGGCCGCTCCTACGCCCCCACGATCGGCGGTCTCGCCGAGCACCTCGCGGCGCTGCGCCTCAAGCCCGGCTACGAGAAGGTGCTCGACAACAGTCGGCGCATCGTCAAGCGGATCCCCTGGATCGGCTCGGCGGCCTACTCGGTGCTGCACGGCATGAAAACCGGCGTGAAGGACGCCGTCAGCCCGCAGGTGCTCTTCACGGATCTGGGCATCAAATATCTCGGCCCGGTCGACGGGCACGACGAGCAGGCGATGGAATCGGCTCTGCGTCGCGCGAAGGCGTACGGCGGCCCCGTCCTGGTCCACGCCGTCACCCGCAAGGGAGCCGGCTACGCGCCCGCCGAGAACCACCTCGCCGATCAGATGCACGCCACGGGCGTGATGGATCCGCGCACGGGTCGCGCGAAGTCCGCCTCCGCCCCCGACTGGACGTCGGTCTTCTCCGACGAACTCATCGCGCTGGGGGAGAAGCGGGAGGACGTCGTGGCCATCACCGCCGCGATGCCCGGGCCGACCGGCCTCGCCAAGTTCGGCGAACGGTTCCCCGATCGCACCTTCGACGTCGGCATCGCCGAACAGCACGCGGTGACCTCGGCGGCAGGTCTCGCGCTCGGCGGGATGCATCCCGTCGTCGCCGTCTACTCGACCTTCCTCAACCGGGCGTTCGACCAGCTGCTCATGGACGTCGCGCTGCTGAAGCAGCCGGTCACCGTGGTGCTCGACCGTGCGGGTGTGACGGGCTCCGACGGCGCCAGCCACAACGGCATGTGGGATCTGTCCCTGCTGGGCATCGTCCCCGGCATCCGGGTCGCCGCTCCACGCGACGGGGCGACGCTGCGCGAGGAACTCGGTGAGTCGCTCGACGTCTCCGACGGCCCGACCGTCCTCCGTTTCCCCAAAGGCTCGGTGGGAGAAGACATCCCGGCGATCGAGCGTCTCGACGGCACCGTCGACGTGCTGCGGATGCCGCCATCGCGTCGCGGCGACGCACTGATCGTCGCGGTCGGTGCCTTCGCCGGTCTCGCGCTCGACGTCGCCGATCGTCTCTCCAAGCAGGGCATCGACGCTGCCGTCGTCGACCCGCGGTGGGTATTTCCCGTGCCCGACGCGGTGGTCGACCTCGCCCGTGACTTCCGCATCGTCGTCACGATCGAGGACAGCGGCCTCCACGGTGGCGTCGGCTCGGCGGTCTCCGCCGCGCTGCGCCGCAATGACGTCGACGTACCCACGCGCGATCTCGGGGTGCCGCAGAAGTTCCTCGATCACGCCTCCCGCAACGAGATCCACGCCGAACTCGGTCTGACGGCCCAGGACGTGGCGCGTCAGGTCACCGGCTGGGTCGCCGGCCTCGACAGCGAAGCCGAGGAGCGGTCGCGACCGTCGGCGGTGGAACAGTCCGATCGCGAAGCGGGCTGAGTCGGCCGACGCGCTCATACAGACGCGAGGGGCGGTATCCGGACCACCGGATACCGCCCCTCGCGTCCGTATCGACTAGGTCTGCATCTCCTCGAGTTCCATGCCCTTGGTCTCGGGGATCTTCGTCTTGACGAAGAAGAACGACAGCAGGGCGAAGAACGCGAACAGTCCGTACAGGAACCACAGCCCGACCGCGGAGGTCAGCGGCGGGAACGCCAGTGTCACCGTGAAATTCGCGACCCAGTTCGCCGCGGTGCTGATACCGAGGGCCACCGCGCGCATGCGGTTCGGGAACATCTCGCCGAGCATCACCCACATGATCGGACCCCAGGTGGCGGCGAAGAAGATCACGAAGGCGTTCGCGCCGACGAGGGCGAGCGCACCCCACGGTGCCGGAAGTTCGACATCCTCACCGCTGCCGACCGCCTGCGAGAAGGCGATGGCGGCGAGCAGCAGGCTGACGAACATGCCGATCGAACCGGTCATCAACAGCGGACGGCGGCCGATCTTGTCGACGAACAGGATCGCGACGAACGTCATGAGCACGTTGATCACGGCCGTGATCACCGACGTCGTGAACGACTGGTTCTCGGTGAAGCCCACCGACTTCCACAGGGTCGTCGAGTAGTAGAAGATCGCGTTGATACCGACGAACTGCTGGAAGACGGCCATCGTGATGCCGACCCACACCAGCGGCTGCAGACCGAAGACCGGGCCGCGGATGTCGCCGAAGGACGCCTTCGACTCGCGTCGCAGCGTCAGCCGGATCTCGCGGACACGCTCGTCGGGCCGGAGTTCGCCCGTGACGTTGGCCAGGACGGCCGCAGCCTCCTCGTCCATGTCCTTGCCGACGAGATAACGGGGGGACTCCGGGATCGTCAGCGCCAGTACGCCGTAGAGGACGGCGGGCGCGACGCCGACGAGGAACATCCAACGCCAGGCCTCGAGATTCCACCACAGCTCGTTCGACGCTCCACCGGCGGCGTTCTGCAGCACCGCGTCGGACAGCAGGGCCGCGAAGATGCCGAGAGTGATGGCGAGCTGCTGCAGTGATGCGAGGGCGCCGCGGTAGCGAGCGGGTGCGATCTCGGAGATGTAGGTCGGGGCGATGACCGAGGCGATACCGATGCCGAGGCCGCCGAGCACACGCCACAGCATGAGATCGGGAACGCTGAAGGCCAGGCCGGACCCGATCGACGAGATGACGAACAGGGCGGAGCCGAGGAGCATCACCCGCTTGCGGCCCCAACTGTCGGCGAGGCGTCCGGCAAACCATGCCCCGACGGCACAGCCGAGCAGGGCGATGGCGACGGCGAAACCGGTCACGAACGAACTGAGCGCGAAGTTGTCCTGGATGGAGTCGACGGCGCCGTTGATGACCGAGCTGTCGAAGCCGAACAGGAAACCGCCCACGGCCGCCGCGACGGTCACGGCGATGACTTTCGCGGCGTGTGCGGTCGATGGTTGGGTCACCGAGGAACTCCTGGATCGGACTGGCCGCGAGGGCGGGAAAAGGGCTGGACACAGTGTGTTTTCTTCAGTGGAACATTACGCCGGGGTGAACGGCCGACTCGACGTTTCCGGCGAGAACTCGCCCACAGGGCGGACTTCGAACGGGGCATCGACGGAGTGTGGCGACGCCTCAGAGCGGGCAAGAAGTTAAGGAATATTCTCTCCGCGTCGTTGCTCTGCCTGCGACCTTCCCATCCGGTGAGGACCTCCGCTTGACACTGTGTGATCTGGGAATACAGTCGCGTTCCATGACTCGGCGACGACCGGATGCGACGGTACAGGGTGTGGTGGGTGAAGCGGCGTTCCTGCTGACCTCACCTCGGAGGTTCCTCATGGAGATCGCTCTGCCTCCGGTGGGGCACGGGGTGGTGGAACACAGCACGGCGCTCATCGATCCCGTCACACGCTTCCGGAACACGAGCGCGTACATCTTCCTCGTGGCGTTCGGCGACGCCGAGGAACGGCGCAGGGTGGTGCGTTTCGTCAACCGCGCCCACGCACCGGTTCGCTCCGACGGATACAACGCCTTCGATCCGAAGCTCCAGTTGTGGATCGCCGCGGTGATGTTCCACGGCGGCCGCGACGTGTACGAGCGGTTCTTCGGCCGCCTCGACCGGGCCGAGGCCGAACGGCTGTACCGCGAGTTCGCGGTCTACGGCACGTCGTTGCAGGTACCTGAGGAGATGTGGCCCGCGGACCTCGACGCGTTCGATGCCTACTGGCACAGTGTCGTCGACGATCTCGAGATCGACGAGACCGTTCGTTCCTACGCACGCGCCTTGCTCTCCGGTGGCGACCTGCCGATCGTCGTCCGGCCGGCGATGGCGCTCAACAGGTTCTTCACCCTGGGCATGCTCGATCCCCGTATCCGTGAGGCCTACGGCTTCACATGGACCGAGGCCCACCAGCGATGGTTCGACCGCCTCATGCGGATCGCGGTGCCCGCCTACCGGGCGCTGCCCGCGGCGGCGCGCCACCTGCCCAAGAAGCTGGTCCTGCGCGACGCGCGTAAGAGGTTCGCCGCGGTGCCCGCGCACGTCGCTGCCTAGGACGCGGCAGCGCCGGAAAGAGACAGCATGCGGCAGAGGCGGCGGAGATCAGTTCTCCGCCGTCAGGGCCTTCGCGAGTCGCGGCACGGTCAACGCGCGCTGCCACGGACGTGCCCCGCCCTCGGCGAAGCGGCCGTCGATGTACTCCTCGACGTCGCCCCCCTCGGAGACGTCCCAGTCCCAGCACAGGCGCCGAACGAGTTCGGGACTGACCAGGTTCTCGACCGGAACGGCGACTTCCTCGCTCAGAGCGGCGAGTTCGCCGCGCGCGAGGGCGAGACGTGCGGCCTGTTCGGGGTGGTGGCGCGACCACCGGCCGGCAGGCGGAGGCCCGGTCAGCGGCGGAGTGAGGGGTGGGAGCCGGTCCTCCGGCAGCGCACGGGCCCGCTCGATCGCGTTGAGCCACGCGCGGGAGGAACGGCGCTGTCGCGGACCGCCGAAGACCGGAAGCTTCTGCAACTGTTCGACGGTCGTGGGATTCGCCTCTGCGGCGGCGATGATCGCGGAGTCGGGAAGGATGCGCCCCGGCGCGATGTCGCGCCGCGCAGCGATCTCGTCGCGTGTGGTCCACAGTTCCCGGACGATCGCCAGACGGCGTCGGTCCTTGATCGCGTGGATCTTGGACGTGCGCCGCCACCGATCGGGCTTCGGAGCGGGCGGCCCCGCGAGCCGGATGTGCTCGAATTCCTGGGCGGCCCACTCGGTCTTGTTCTGCCGCTCGAGTTCGCGCGCCATCGCCTCGCGGAGTTCCACGAGCGGTTCGACGTCGAGCGCGGCGTAGTTGAGCCACGAGTCGGGGAGCGGTCGCGTCGACCAGTCCGCCGCACCGTGGCCCTTGCGCAGTTCGAGGCCGAGGGTCTCGGCCACGATCGCGGCGAGACCGACACGAGGGAATCCGGCGAGACGACCGGCGAGTTCGGTGTCGTACAGCTTCGCCGGGCGGAGTCCGAGTTCGGCCAGGCCGGGGAGATCCTGGTCGGCGGAGTGAAGGACCCATTCGAGGTCGTTGATCACCTCGGCCAGGGGAGCCAGGTCGTCCCGTGTCGGAATGGGATCGAGCAGCACCGTGCCGGCGCCCTCACGACGGAGCTGGACGAGATAGGCGCGCGCCGAGTAGCGGTAACCCGATGCGCGTTCGGCGTCGACGGCGAGCGGGCCGTGTCCCCGCGCGAGCATCGCTGCCGCGTCGGCGACCCCGCGCGCCGTGGTGACGACCTCCGGGACGCCGTCGCGCGGTTCGAGGAGCGGCACCGTCGTCATGCTCGTGCTCTTCTGCTCGTCCTCGTCGTTCTGTGCCGGCATGGGCGTGACTCTAGCGGTGTCGTCCCCGTGCGCAATTCCGTTCCTGTCCGGAACGTTCGATCGGTGGACACGCGCGGACCCGCTCGATGCCACGCGAACCTCTCCGGGACGCCCGTGTCAGCCCTCCTGGGAGACGACATCGTCGCTGTCCGTACCGGCCGCGAGGACGAGGTCCTCGAGGGCGGGGGAGAAGTCGTCGACGAGCTCCCACAGGTCGGGCACGAGATCGGGACACGAGATCAGGCCGATGTCGAGCCTGCCGTCGAGGGAGAGCACCGTCACGTTGAGCGCCGCGCCGTGGAAGATCGGTCCGAAGGGGTACATCGCCGTCATGCGTGCACCCAGGAAGTACAGCGGCACGGGCGGTCCGGGCACGTTGGAGATCACGAGGTTGTGGATCACCGGATGCCGGTCGGCGAGGCGGAGCCCGGCGTACGCGCGCATCGCGGGGGCGAAGACCGCCGCGCCGAGGAACTGCGACCAGTCCTGCAGCAGGTTCGCGCCGAGGTCGGCGTTGTGCTCCTTGGACACCGCGTTCGCTTCCGAGAGTGCCCGCAGCCGTTCGGCCGGGTCGGCGATGTGGGTGTGGAGGTCGGCGAACATCGCCGAGACCTGATTGCGCCCCGGCCGATCCGACCTTCCGTGCACCGAGACCGGGATCATCCCGATGAGCGGCGAGTCGGGCAGCTCGCCGCGCCGCTCCAGATATCGGCGCAGCGCACCGGAGCACACGGCCATCACCACGTCGTTGACGGTGACGCCGAAGACGTTCTTCACCAGTTTCACGTCGTCGAGGTTCAACTCGGCGAAGCCGACGTTGCGGTGTCCGGTGATGGTGGAGTTGAACGGGGTGCGCGGCGCCGTGAACGGCGCGGGCATGGCGTCGCCGCGTCGTGCGCGGGCGATCCACGAGGTCAGCGATGTGACCGCGCCGGGCAGGATCCGCAGCAGGTGGAGAGGCCGGCGGGCCACGTTGAGAGCTCCGGCAATCGCGATGGCGAGGTCGTTCGCGTCGCCGGCACCCCACTGGACCGGTTCGGGCCGGGGATCGGCCGGGTCGAGGCTGCACAGCTGTGCGATGAGTGCGGCGCCGGAGACCCCGTCCACCCCGGCGTGGTGCATCTTCGCGATGACCGCGATCCTGCCGTCGTCGAGGCCGCCGACGAACCACATCTCCCACAGCGGCCGCGAGCGATCCAGGGGTTGCGCGGCGATGTGGCCGCACAGGTCCGCGAGCTCGGTCCGGCCGCCCGGGGCGGGCACGCCGACGTGGTGGACGTGCCGGTCGAGGTCGAAGTCGTGGTCGTCGACCCAGACCGGATGGTCGAGGTTGAATCTGCTGTCGGCGAGCTTCATCCGGAACTGGGGTACGGCGGTGAGGCGTGCTTCGAGTTCGTTGCGCAGGCTCACGTAGTCGTAGCCACCCGGGACGGTGGACGGATCCAGCACGATCAGCCCGCAGATGTGGAGGTGCTGACTGGGGGTCTCGAGATAGAGGAAACCGGCATCGAGCCCGCTGAGACGCTGCATGAACCAAGAATAGAACAGGTTCTAGAAATCCGGTCGGATTGCGCCGGTTTTCACCGCTGGAGTCGCGCGACCCCCGCCGGAGGCAGACCCGCGGCATAGGCGAGGACGTCACAGAACGCCTCCACGTGCGGGGTCAGCATGTCGGACTGCGGAGTCCACGATGCACGCAGTTCCAGTTGGTGGGCCCGTCCCGGCCCGGCGATGTCCCCGAACCGCACGGAGGTCGTCGCCGTCACCGTGCCGCCCAGCGCCGTGAGCGGTTCACCGTGCGCGGCGAGGGCGTCGACGAGCCAACTCCACGCGACCTCCGGCAGCAGTGAGTCCGCTGCCAGGCTCTCGTCGACGTCGGCCTGGATGTACGAGACGAGCCGGGTGGTTCCGTGCCACGCCTCGTCGCCGTCGGGGTCGTAGAGAAGGATGAGGCGGCCGAACGCGTCGCCCTCGGACTGTTCGGGCACCCGGTCGGTCTCGTCGTGCAGGACCTCGGCGCCCAGCGCGTAGCTGTAGGGCGCGAGCCGTTGCGGGGGCCGGATCGGCCCGACCTCGATCTCCGGGCGCACGGTGGCCGCGTTCATCGCATCGACTGCGGAACGGAAGCGGGCCGGCTCGGCGGGCGAGGTGGTCACCGAGCGGAGGTTAGTGCCGGTGACGCACCGCACGCGGGAGGCGCGCCGATTCCGGCGAACGGCACGGGCGTGGCAGCATGGGCAACGGGTCCGGACCACACGTCCCGTGTGCGCCCCGGCAGACGCTGCCCTGCGCGACGGCGCGCAGTGCCCGAAGAACGAGGATCGATGACCGGCTTGGAGAACACGAACGTCGGATCTGCGGTGCCCGCGGACTACCCCGCGCGGAGGATCCTGCCCCATGCGCCCCTGCTGGCGGCCGCTCGCGGTGAGAAGCCGGCCCACCGCCCCGTGTGGTTCATGCGCCAGGCCGGCCGCTCCCTGCCCGAGTACAGGGAGATCCGGGCCGGTATCGGCATGCTCGAATCGTGCTTCGACCCCGAACTGGTCTGCGAGATCACGATGCAGCCGGTGCGGCGCCACAAGGTCGACGCCGCCATCCTGTTCTCCGACATCGTCGTCCCGCTCAAGGCCGCCGGGATCGACCTCGACATCGTCGCCGGCACGGGCCCGGTCGTCGCGAACCCCGTCCGCACCGCCGCCGACGTCACCGCGCTGCCGACCCTCGAGGCCGAGGAGGTCGGAGCGGTCGCCCGCGCGGTCGGGCTGCTGACCCGCGAGCTCGGAGACACCCCGCTCATCGGGTTCGCAGGCGCGCCCTTCACCTTGGCCTCCTATCTCGTCGAAGGCGGCCCGAGCCGCAACCACGAGCGCACCAAGGCGCTCATGCACGCC
Organism: Rhodococcus sp. S3; assembly: GCF_058211795.1. Classification (NCBI taxonomy): domain Bacteria; kingdom Bacillati; phylum Actinomycetota; class Actinomycetes; order Mycobacteriales; family Nocardiaceae; genus Rhodococcus; species Rhodococcus sp. S3. Next base: position 2,184,584 of record NZ_CM177074.1, read on the forward strand.
GACCCGAAGACCTGGCACGCCCTCCTCGGCAAGCTCACCGATGTCGCCATCGCCTTCCTCCGCGCGCAGATCGGTGCCGGTGTCGACGCCGTCCAGCTCTTCGACTCGTGGGCCGGTGCCCTCTCTCTCGCGGACTACCGCGAGTACGTCCTGCCGCACTCCGAGCGTGTCTTCGCCGAGATCGCCGGTGCGGGGGTGCCGCGCATCCACTTCGGTGTCGGCACCGGTGAGCTCCTCGGCGCCATGGGTGAGGCGGGCGCCGACGTGGTGGGCGTCGACTGGCGCATCCCGCTCGACGTCGCCGCGACCCGCGTCGGCCCGGGCAAGGCCCTGCAGGGCAACCTCGACCCCGCGATCCTGTTCGCGGGCCGGGAGGTCGTCGAACGCGAGGTGCGCCGCATCGTCGCCGAGGCCGACCGTGCTCTCGAGGCCGGCGCTGTCGGACACATCTTCAACCTCGGTCACGGTGTCCTGCCCGACACCGATCCCGACGTCATCACCCGAGTGGTCGAGCTGGTGCATTCGCTGTGACCCCGCCGACGGTCGCGGTCGTCGGCGGTGGGATCAGCGGGCTCGTCGCCGCGTACCGGCTGCGTCGTTCGCTCGGCGCCGCCGCGCGGATCGTCGTGCTCGAACGGTCGACGCGGCTCGGCGGCAAGCTCCGCACGGTCCCGCTCGCGGGCGACCCGGTCGACGTCGGTGCCGAGGCGTTCATCGCACGCCGACCCGAGGTGCTCGCGCTCGTCGAGGAACTCGGCCTGAGCGACCACATCGTCCACCCCTCGGCGGCCCGTCCCCTCCTGTACGCCGACGCGCGACTGCATCCGCTGCCGGCGGGCACGCTGATGGGCATCCCCGCATCCGCGCAGTCCGTCGAAGGACTCGTCGACGACGAGACCCTGGCACGCATCGCCGCCGAACCCACCGTGCCGTTCCACTGGGACCGGGACTCCGACGTCTCCGTCGCGGATCTCGTCCGAGCACGCTTCGGTGAGCAGGTGGTGCGGCGCAGCGTCGACCCGCTGCTCGGCGGGGTGTACTCGGGGCTGTCCGACACCGCGGGTGTCCGCGCCACCGTCCCGACGCTCGCGGCGGCGCTCGATGCCGGCGCGACGAGCCTGAGCGAGGCCGTCGCCCGCGCCCTGCCCCCGAAGACGGACGCCCCGGTCTTCGGGACGCTGCGCGAGGGCTACGGCGTGCTGATCGAGGCCCTCGTCCGCGAGGCCGACGCCGAGTTCCTCTACGGCACGGCGGCATCCGGACTGAAGCGCAGCGCCGGCCGGTGGTCGGTCGACCCGCTCGGCGAGGTCGACGGTGTAGTGCTCGCCGTGCCCGCCCCGGACGCCGCCCGGCTGCTCGCCGACAGCGTGAGATCCGCCGCGCAGTGCGCAGCGCAGATCCCGCTCGCCTCGTCGGTGGTGGTCGCGCTCGCGTTGCCGCACGACGCCGGCCTGCCGCAGAACTCCGGAATCCTCGTCGCGACGGGGGAGAACCTGTCGGCGAAGGCCTTCACGCTGTCGAGCCGCAAATGGCCCCACCTCGCCGAACGACCCGTCGCGCTCGCCCGCGCGTCGTTCGGACGGTTCGGCGACGACGCGCTCGTCGACGCGTCCGAGGCCGATCTGATCGCGCTGGCCCGCGCGGATCTCGCGACCGTCACCGGAGTCGACGCCGAACCGGTGGCCGCCTTCGTGCAGCGGTGGCACGGCGGGCTGCCGCAGTACCGCGAACACCACGGCGAGATCGTCGCCGCCTTCGAGGCCGAGATCGCAGGGATCGACGGACTCGAGGTCGCCGGCGCGATGCTGCACGGTGTGGGCGTACCCGCATGTGTCGCAACAGGCACGGCCGCGGCCGCACGCCTGGCTGCACGAATGGAAGGATGAACGTCATGGCACGTCTCGACTACGACAAGCTCAATTCCACACTCCGTTACGCGATGTGGTCGGTCTTCCAGGTCCGGCCCGGCGTCCTCGGCGACGACCGCACCGCGGCGATCGAGGACGCGAAGGCGTTCTTCGCCCGCTTCGACGACACCGACGTGATCGTGCGTGGTATCTACGACGTGGCCGGCACCCGCGCCGACGCCGACTTCATGATCTGGACGCACGCCGAGCACATCGAGGATCTGCAGAAGTTGTACGCCGACTTCCGGCGCACCACGATCCTCGGCCGCGCGAGCACCCCGGTCTGGTCGAACACCGCACTGCACCGGCCCGCGGAGTTCAACAAGAGCCACCTCCCCGCCTTCATCGCAGGGGAGGAGCCGGGCAACTACGTCTGCGTGTACCCCTTCGTGCGGTCCTACGAGTGGTACCTGCTGCCCGACGAGCAGCGCCGCAAGATGCTCGCCGACCACGGCATGGCGGCCCGCGGCTACCCCGACGTCCGCGCCAACACCGTTCCGGCCTTCGCGCTCGGCGACTACGAGTGGATCCTCGCCTTCGAGGCGCCGGAGCTGCACCGCATCGTCGATCTCATGCGCGACCTGCGTGCCACCGACGCGCGCCTGCACGTCCGCGAGGAGACCCCCTTCTTCACCGGACCGCGGGTCGACGTCGAAGCCCTCGTCGCGTCGCTACCCTGACGTGACCTCGACGAGCGCGGTGCCACCGGAGGGAGACGGTCGTCTGTTCTCCCAGATGGCGCACTGGGGCATGTTCTCGGCGCAGGCGCGCGACGGCGAGATCGTCGCCGTGCAGCCCTACGCCGGGGACCGCGACCCCTCACCGATCCTGGGGAACATCCCCGGATCGGTGCGGCACCGTGCTCGCATCGCCGGGCCGGCCGTCCGCCGCGGCTGGCTCGAGAACGGACCGGGACCGAGCACACGACGCGGCGACGACGAGTACGTCGCCGTCTCGTGGGACGAACTCACCGAGATCCTCGCGGGCGAACTGCAGCGCGTGAAGGACCGGCACGGCAACCGGGCGATCTTCGGCGGCTCCTACGGCTGGTCCGCCCCGGGCCGGTTCCACCACGCACAGAGCCAGGTGCACCGCTTCCTGAAGATGTTCGGCGGCTACACCCGCTCGGTGCACTCCTACTCGCTCGGCGCGACCGGCGTGATCATGCCGCACGTCGTGGGCACCCACTGGAAACTGTTCGCACGCTCGACCTCCTGGGAGGTCATCGCCCGCGACACCGATCTGATGGTGTGCTTCGGCGGGATCCCGCTCAAGAACACCGCTGTCAACGACGGCGGCACGAGCGATCACCCCACCCGCGACGCCCTCGACCGGATGCGGGCCCGCGGCGGGCGGATCGTCTCGTTCAGCCCGATCCGCAGCGACGTGCACGGTGAGCACGAGTGGCTCGCGCCCCGGCCGGGCACCGACGTCGCGATCATGCTCGCCCTCGGCTACGTCCTGGCCACCGAAGGTCTGGCCGACCGCGAGTTCCTCGACCGCTACTGCACCGGTTACGACCGCTTCGAGGAATATCTGCTCGGCCGCACCGACGGCGTCCCGAAGACCCCCGAGTGGGCCGCCGGACTGTCGGGCATCCCGTCCGGCACCCTCGTCGACCTCGCGCGACGCATGGCCCGCGGCCGCACCCTGGTGTCGGTCACATGGTCGCTGCAACGCGTGCGGCACGGCGAGCAGGCGCCCTGGGCGGGCGTGACCCTCGCCGCGATGCTCGGTCAACTCGGCGTTCCCGGAGGCGGTTTCGGCCACGGCTACGGGTCGATGAACGAACCCGGTCTCGCGCCCGTCCCGTATCCGCTGCCCACCCTGTTCCAGGGCAACAACGACGTCGAGGACTTCATCCCCGTCGCCGCGATCTCCGACCTGCTGTTGCAGCCCGGGGAGCAGTTCGACTACGACGGCCGTCGCCTGACCTTCCCGGACATCCGGCTCGTGTACTGGGCGGGTGGCAATCCCTTCCACCACCACCAGGACATCGGGCGGCTCCGCCGGGCCCTGCAGCGACCCGACACGATCGTCGTTCACGACCCGTACTGGACGCCGATGGCCAAGCACGCCGACATCGTCGTGCCGTCGACCACGGCGCTCGAGCGCGACGACCTGACGTGCACGCGCAACGATCCGCTGCTCGTCGCGATGCAGGCCGCCGTCCCGCGCTTCGCCGACGCCCGCGACGACTACGACACCTTCACCGCTCTCGCCCACCGCCTCGGCTTCGGCGAGCAGTTCACCGAGGGCCGGACGTCCCGGCAGTGGCTCGAACACCTCTACGAGCAGTGGCGCGGTTTCGTCCTCGCCGACGACCGGCGCGTCGAGGACCCGCCGCCCTTCGACGACTTCTGGTACGGCGGACCGGTCCGGATGCGGACCGAGGACGATCTGACGCTGTTCGAGGATTTCCGGTCCGACCCCGAGGCGAACCCGCTGCGGACTCCCAGCGGACGGCTCGAGATCTTCTCCGCCGACATCGACTCGTTCGGCTACGACGACTGTGCCGGGCACCCCACCTGGTACGAACCCGACGAATGGCTCGGCTCCTCGCGGGTCGAACGGTTCCCACTGCACCTGATCGCCAACCAGCCGGCCACGCGCCTGCACGGGCAGCTCGATCACGGCTCGGTGAGCCAGGCGTCGAAGATCCGTGGCCGCGAACCGATCCGGATGCGTCCCGACGACGCGGCCGCGCGAGGTCTGGAGGCCGGCGACATCGTCCGCGTCTTCAACGATCGTGGTTCGTGCCTCGCCGGGGTCGTCCTCGACGACGGTCTGCTGCCGAACGTCGTCCAGCTCGCGACGGGAGCCTGGTACGACCCGCTGGATCCGTCCGATCCCGGATCGATGTGCGTGCACGGGAACGCGAACGTGCTCACCCCCGACGTCGGCACATCGTCGCTGTCCCACGGCTGCACCGGGCAGCACGTGCTCGTCGACGTCGAGCGGTTCGACGGCGAGCTACCGCCCATCCGGGCCTACGATCCGCCCGTCGTCCGGCAGCGCTGAGCGGTCACAGGCCGAGGGACGCCTGGACCTCACGCAGGGTGGCTGCGGAGGCGGCCAGCCCCGCTTCCTCCTCCGACGACAGCGGCACGTCGAGCACGGTGTGCGCGCCGCGCGCGTCGACGACGGTGGGAAGCGAGAGGCAGACGTCCTGCCGGCCGTGCCGCCCGGTCTGCAGCGTCGACACCGCAAGCACCCGGCGCTGGTTCCGCAGCACGGCCTCCACGATGCGGGCACTCGACAGTCCGATCGCGAGATTCGTGGCGCCCTTGCCGCGGATGATCTCGTAGGCGCTGCGCACGACCTCCTCGAAGAGTGCGGCGCGGGTGTCCGGACCGAAGACCGGGCGTCCGTCGACGGTGAAGGACTTTACCGGCACACCGCCGATCGTCGCACTCGACCACAGGGCGACCTCCGAATCGCCGTGCTCGCCGACGACGAACACGTGGACGTTCTCGATCGCGACGTCGGCACGGTGGGCGAGCAGATACCGCAGCCGGCCGGAATCGAGCACCGTGCCCGACCCGAAGATCCGGCCGTCCGCGATGCCGGTCGCCGCGATCGCGGCGCGGGTGACGATGTCGACCGGATTGCTGACGAAGACGATCACCGCCTCGGGGGAGACGGACAGCAGGCCGGGAGTCAGGTCCCGTGCCAGGGCGACGTTCGCGGCCGCGAGATCCAGGCGCGACTGGCCGGGATGCTGCTTGGCCCCCGCGGTCACGACGATGAGATCGGAACCGGCGGTGACCGCGATGTCGTCGCTGCCCTCGATCCGGCACGACGGCGCGAACTGGGTGCCGTGGTTCAGGTCGAGGACCTCCGCGCGCACCTTCGCGGTATTCGTGTCGTACAGCGCGATCGCGTCTGCCGACCCCCGGAGCAGACATGCGTACGCCACCGCGGTGCCGACGCTTCCGGCACCGACGACGGACAGTTTCGTGTGTCGCCGGATTCTCGTACCCGTCTCGCTCATGCGAGGAATTATGGCGTATACCGGCCGCTCGGTCGGTGACCTCGGGCCACATGATTCGGTCCGTATCGGGGCATTCCCTGCGAGTGGCCGGCCCGCCGCGATGGCGGCGATGCGACTGCTCGAGGAGATCTACCCGAGCCGACCTGCCACTGTCGCGCAGCCGTTAGCCTCGGGACATGGCCGAGACTCCCTTCGATGCCGTCCTGTTCGACTTCTCCGGCACCCTGTTCCGGCTCGAGGAGGACGAGAGCTGGCTCGCGGACGTCACCGACCACGAGGGCAGACCCTTCGACGTGCACCGGCAGGCCGAACTCATGCGGCGGCTGACGCAACCCGTCGGGCAGCCCGTCGAGATGGACGCCGACGAGCACCACGCGTGGACCAACCGCGACCGCGAACCGCGCTGGCACCGCGAGGCCTACCTGACGGTGCTGCGCAGGTCGGGCGTGGCCGATCCCGAGCAGGCACAGGCGCTCTACGAGAAGGTGACCGACCCCGACTGCTGGACCGTCTATCCGGACACCGTTCCCGTCATCGAGGAGCTCGCCGGAGACGGGATCGCCGTCGGCGTGGTGAGCAACATCGCCTTCGACCTGCGGCCGGCCTTCGCGCGGCTCGGTATCGACGACCTCGTGTCGGTGTTCGCGCTGTCCTTCGAGGTGGGCGCCGTCAAGCCCGAACCGGAGATCTTCCGCTACGCCGTCGACAGACTCGGTGTCGACCCGCGACGGACGCTGATGATCGGCGACAGCGAGAAGGCGGACGGTGCCGCCCGGTCGATCGGATGTGCGTTCGAACTCGTCGAACCGGCACCGACCACCGAGCGGCACGACGCACTGTGGACCGCGCTGGCCGCGGCCGGGATCACTCCGACGGAACCAGGCGCAGGGAGATCGAGTTGATGCAGTACCGCTGGTCGGTGGGCGTCGGGTAACCCTCGCCCTCGAAGACATGCCCGAGATGGCTGTGGCACGTCGCGCACACCACCTCGATGCGCCGCATGCCCAGCGAGTTGTCCTCGCGCAGGATCACGGCGTCGGAGTCGGCGGGGTCGAAGAACGACGGCCACCCGCAGTGGGAGTGGAACTTCTCGGTGCTGCGGAACAGTTCGGCACCGCACGCGCGGCATTCGTAGATGCCCTCGGTCTCGGTGTCGGTGTACTCGCCGACGAAGGGGCGCTCGGTGCCTGCCTGACGCAACACGGCGAATTCGGCGGGTGTGAGCTTCGCGCGCCATTCCTCGTCGGTGTGGACGACCTTGGGTGCGGGTTCGGATCGAGGAGCAGACGTCATGATCTCCACGCTAACCGCGGTCGGCGCACGCGTCACGTCTGCACCGGAAGCAGCGGGTCACGTCCGTGCCGGCTGTTTCTCCTCGAGCAGGTGCGACGGCTCGATACCGTCCGCCAGGCGTCCTTCCCGCTTCGCGGCGAGGTAGCGGTCGAGCAGGACGGCGAAGACGACGATGAGCAGCAGCGACCAACCGAAGGTGGTCTTCATGTACTCCGCCGCGCGCCCGGCTTCCACCCATCGGCTCGACAGCCACGAGTCGTAGCTCAGGAAGCCGTAGACGGCGAGCCAGGCGGGCCAGTTCCGCATCACGGAATTCGGCAGCAGCACCGTCATCAGCAGCGGGAACAGCATCATCGAGTAGTACATCTGGCCGAGCGATCCGAGCAGGAACGAGGCCGCGAGCAACACACCGCCGGCGGTGCACACGAAGAACACCTCGTCGTGGCGGCAGTAGCGGTAGAGCAGCCACACCGAGACCGCGACCATCACCGCGAGCACCGCCCGCAGGCCGAAGACCAGCCAGGCCGGGAGCCCGTAGTACATGCCGTTGCCGACGATCGCGCTGTTGAAGTAGTCGCGGGACTCGAGCAGGTACGGCACGGTGTGTTCGACGAACTGCCACGCGTCGACCGACAGGGGCCACGCGATGATCGTCAGCGCGATCGGGACGCCCGCGGCGGTGATGAAGACCTTCCACTGTCCGCGCACGAGTGGCAGGAACAGCAGGGGAGCAAGGATCGGTTTGACGGCGAAGGTCAGGCCGAGCGCAGCTCCCGCCCACAGATCACGGCGTTTGAGCAGCAGCGTCAGGAAGGCGATCTCGCCGAGCAGGACGAGACCGTTGATGTTCGTGAAGACGAGCGTGTTCGTCACCGTCTCGGACGCGAACGCGGCGAAGACCAGCACCGGCGCGATCGGCGAGTCGAGTCGCAGACCGAACATGCGCAGCAACAGGTAGAGCGCGACGAGGATCGCGATCGCATTGGCGAGGATGAACAACCACCGCGACCGTTCGGGGTCGATCACCGCGATCGGGGCGATCAGCAGCGTGCCGGAAGGTGGGTAGAGATAGTGGGGATCGACCCACTGGAACTCGGCGGTGTACACCGGCCGGCGGTTGAGGAAGGCCAGCGCCGCGTTGTAGACCGGGGTGAAGTCGTCCGTCCGGAACCCGTTGACCGCTTTGACCACGACCCGGTGCAGAACCGTCAGTACGGCAAGCGGCCACACCACGGCCTTGACCACCTCGGCGGTCGTGCGTGCGGTCCGGGGTTCGAGACTTCTGAGGAACACTACGGCACGGTACACCGCGGGCCTGCGGACCCGTGCACACGCCCTGACCCCGTGCCGGGAAGGTTCACGCGGGGCACAGGCTCCCGTTGGGCGGAAGTTCCCCCTCGGACAGATAGGCCTCCACCCGGGCCTGCACGCAACCCGAGTGCAGGACCGCCGAGTAGCCGGCCCCCTGCCACGACAGCGACGCCCAGGCGATACCGCCCGCGGTGAGCACACCTGTCACCGACTCCACGCCGGCATTGCCCACGACCGGGTCCGCGGCCCCCGAGGAGACGAGCACGGGCACGTCGAGCGCAGCCGGCAGCGGCGGGGGAGGCAGGCTCGGCCACGCCGCACATGCCGTCAGGCCCGTCGCAAGGTCCGCGCCGTAGAGCGGATACAGGGTCGACCAGCTCCGGGCGAGATCGCCCGCATGGGTCGGGGTCGGCCACCGCTGTCCGTCGCTGCACCGGGCGACGAACTGACCGTCCGTCGAGAGCCTCTCCTCGGCCGCGCCGACCAGTTCGATGAGCGGCATGACATCGCCGTCCCGTGCCGCCGCGAGGACGTCCGCCACCTCACGGACGCGGCCCTGCAGATCGCCGCGCGGCGTGCCGAGGACACCCGTCAGCGCCGTGAGGAACGAGTTGGCCGAGACCGGCGCGAGGTCACCCTCGGTGGCCTGCTCGTGCAGATCCTCGATCGCCGCGCGGGGATCGTCGCCCAGGGCGCAGTCGAGGGCGATGCACTGCCGCGTGAAGGCATCGACGGCGGCCTCCGCGCCGCGGGCCTGCGACTCGGCCATGAGCTCGGCGTCGGCGGTGGCCGCGGCGGGGGAATCGAGGACCAGGCGGCCGACCGCGCCCGGATAGGCGGCGGCGTAGGCGAGCGCGACCGTCGCCCCGTTCCCCACCCCGAGGAGGCCGATCCGGTCGACGCCCCATGCCTGGCGGAGGCGTTCGATGTCGTCGGCGGCGTGCGATGCGCCGAACATCAGCTGCTGGGGCTGCAGGTAGTCGGTGCACGAGACGGTCGCCTGTCGGCCCAGATCGGCGACACGTTCGGGTGCATCGCCGGTGCGGCCGAATTGCCCGAGATCGCCGAGACCACGACGGTCCGCGGGGAAGATGCAGTCGATCGCGAGCGAGTTGCCGATTCCGCGCCGATCCACCGCGACGATCGGGCGCATCGCCAGTGCACCGGACATCGGACCGGTCGCCATGCCGGTCAGTGCACGCGAGGACGCGATGTCGGCGCCGGTCGTGAGAACCAGCGGCGCCACGTCGGTGGGCGTATCGGGCAGTCGTGCCCGCATGACCGCCAGTGGGAAGGTGCCCGTCACGGTGCCGGCCGCATCGATCGGGGCGACGACCTCCGCGCACTCGAGAACCAGGCCCTGAGGGCCGGGCGGTGCGTCGAACGAGGAGAGTGTCTCGTCGGTGCAGTTCCGCCACGCCGGTTCGGCCGACGGCACTGGAAGGTCGGGCACTTCGGTCTCGTCCTGCGGGGTCCTGTCGACGGCGACACCGGGATCGTCGCGCACCACGGCGACGTCGGGACGTATCGACGGTCCTGCTCCGCACGCGGTCGACGCCGCGGCAACCGTGATCAACATCGCGGCGATCACTCCCGATCTGCGCATGCGCACAGCCTGCCAGGTTCACCGGCGGACGCGTGCAGCCGGTGGTGGAGCGGCCGATCCGAAGTGTCCTCCCGGTGCATGACGCCGAGGTGAACGCCGTGTGAAGTAGGTCGCAATCCGGATTCGAGTGAGGATCCGAGCATGGTGCGGTCGTACCCTGGGCTAATGCACGAACGTCTCGTCGACCGCAATCCGGTGGTGCCTGCAGACCAGTTGGTGGCGCAGATGGTGCCCCCCGCGATGTTCGACGAGGTGAGCTTCGAGTCGTACATCCCGGATCCGAACGAGCCGAGTCAGGCGGCCGCGGTGAAGACCGCGGCGGAGTTCGTCGGCAAGATCGGGAAGATCCGCGGCGGCAAGCGCGGCCTGTTCGGCCGCCGCTCCCAGCCGCAGGGTGCCGGCCTCTACCTCGACGGCGGCTTCGGCGTGGGCAAGACCCACCTGCTCGCCTCGATCTTCCACAGCGCACCCGCCCCCAAGGCCTTCGGCACGTTCGTCGAGCTCACCCACGTCGTCGGCGCCCTCGGGTTCAACAAGGCCGTCGAGGAGCTGTCGAGCCACAGCGTGCTGTGCATCGACGAGTTCGAACTCGACGATCCGGGCGACACCATGCTCGTCTCGCGTCTGCTGACCGAACTGTCGGCCCGTGGCGTCTCGATCGTCGCGACCTCCAACACGCTCCCCGGCCAGCTGGGTGAGGGACGGTTCGCGGCACAGGACTTCCTGCGCGAGATCAAGAAGCTCGCGTCGATCTTCGAGACCATCCGCGTCGACGGCCCCGACTACCGTCACCGCGACCTGCCGCCCGCACCCGATCCGGTCGACTCGGCCGAGCTCGCCGAGCGCGCCGAAGCGATCCCGGGCGCCACGCTCGACGACTTCGACGAGCTGTGCGCGCACTTGAGCACGCTGCACCCCTCGCGTTACGGCAAGCTCGTCGAGGGTGTCCCCGCGGTCTTCCTCGAGGGCGTGCACCCGGCGAAGGACCAGTCGGTTGCCCTGCGTCTGGTGGTCCTCGCCGACCGCATGTACGACGCGAGCATCCCCGTGACGGTCTCCGGCGCCAAGCTCGACGAGATCTTCACGCCCGAGATGCTCGCCGGCGGTTACCGCAAGAAGTACCTGCGCGCGACGTCCCGTCTCCTGGCGCTGTCCCGCTTCGAGGTCGCCGCGGGCTGATCGGATACCCGGCGCTCGTGTGCGCCGGGTCGTCCTCACCCCATCACCGGCTCACTGCCGGGAGTTTCGTTCAGAGGGTGCGCTGCATGACGAAATCGTCGTGCGTCTGCGCGCCCACGACGAACGTGCGCGTGCCCACCACCTCGAAGCCCTGCTTCTCGTAGAAGCGCCGGGCGCGGGTGTTCTCCTGGTTGACGCCGAGCCACAGGCCCGCCCGCCCGAGCGTGCGGGCCCGCGCGACGATCGCGTCCATGAGCGCCGCGGACACCCCGGAACCGTGGTGACCCGGCATCACGTACAGCTTGCTGATCTCGGTCGCCGGCCGTGCCGTGAGCATCGCATCGATCGCCGGATCCTCGGGAGCGGCGTCCACTGCCATCAGATAGCCGACGATCTCCTCACCCGCGCGCGCCTCGAGAACGATGCGTTCGGGGGAGGACAGATACTCGGCGAACTTCTCCGCGCTGAGGGTGCGCTCGATGAAGTCGGCGATGTCGTCCTCGGCGGCGTCCGGAGGGCAGGCGAGCGGGAAGGTCGCGGCGGCGACCTGGGCGATCGCCTCGGCATCCCAGATGCCTGCCTCGTCGACGGAGACCGCTTCTTCGAGTGGTGGCATGGACATGCACACCAGTGAAGCACTCGGACGGGACGATCCGGCAGGTGCCCCGCGTGTCGATGCGAGACGGAGACACGAGCCGGACGTGAGGCGGAAAAGGGTCCGGATATGGCTGAACCCCAGCCTTGGATGGGGGGTCATGGCTGGGGTTCGACACCATCGGGGGGATGGCAACATCCACGCTACATGAGGGATACCTCAGGTTCCAGCCGCACTGGTCACGGTTCCGTCACACGGTCCCGTGCATACGACTTGCACGAAATGTCGGTGCGTTGTACCGTCGCGGCTATGAAGCGCGTACTCGTAGTTCACCGCCGTAGCGGGGTCTGATTCGGACCGACCCCTCGCTGCGGGTCGTTGAGCTACGCGTCGGTCCTCCCTTCTCGTGGAAGACCACTACGAACGATGAACGCCTTCACCTCCTTCTCCGATTTCGCTCCGATGTTCCCTTTCGGCACCCCTGATGCCGATCCGTTCTTCGCTCGCTACGGGCGTGCCCTTCCTCGCGGACTGCGTGAGGAAGCCTCCGGCATGAGCTGGACGGAGTTCGAATCCACCTACGGTGCCCAGCACGGCCCGGTCCGCCTCGGTGGCTGGACCGCGACGGCCCTGGGTGCGGGGCGCAGCGCCTTCGAGGCGACGATCGCGATCGGCGACACGATCCACACGGCATCCGCCACGACCTGCGGGCCGATCGCCGCAATGACTGCGATGCTGTACGACCTCGGGCTGAACATCGAGATCCTGTCGTTCCACCGCCACGACCTCGGTGGGATGTCCGCGACCTTCCTGTTGTGCCGTTCCGGCGAGCGCACGACCTGGGTGATGGGCACGGGCGAGACCGGCAACGAGTCGTCGCTGCGGGCGATGATCGCGGGGATCAACAAGCTCGGCGCGTGACGCGCCGGTCCGGTGCGGGGGAGTACCTTCGCACCGGACCACCCGCAGTCGGATCTCTCACCGGGGTGACCCGGACGATCGGCCGGCTCCACGAACGAATGCGTCTCCACGAACGAATGCGTCTCCACGAACGAATGAAGGCCCCCTTCGAAATTCGAAGGGGGCCTTCATCTTCTGTGCGCGATACTGGGATTGAACCAGTGACCTCTTCCGTGTCAGGGAAGCGCTCTCCCGCTGAGCTAATCGCGCCGGCATGGTGATCGCCGGAGTGGAGCGGATGACGGGATTCGAACCCGCGACCCTCACCTTGGCAAGGTGATGCGCTACCAGCTGCGCTACATCCGCATGTGCACGTTGTTTCGGTGAACCGGTTCGACCCACGTGCTGGTCGAACCTGGTGCGCGATACTGGGATTGAACCAGTGACCTCTTCCGTGTCAGGGAAGCGCTCTCCCGCTGAGCTAATCGCGCGAGGTGGAGACGGGAATCGAACCCGTGTGCACGGCTTTGCAGGCCGTTGCCTCACCACTCGGCCACTCCACCGTAAAAGGTCGAGTCCAACCTCTCGAGCGGATGACGGGATTCGAACCCGCGACCCTCACCTTGGCAAGGTGATGCGCTACCAGCTGCGCTACATCCGCATTCGCACCGTTCGGCGTCTTGCTCTCCGTGGTGCGGTTCAAAACAGTAGCCGAGCATCTACGAAACACACAAATCCGCAGGTCAACGGCGGAAAACCGGCAGATTTCGCGAACGTGACGGCTCGATGACCCCATGAGAGGTGTCGAATCGGGCTTCCGAATTCGGCTTCGGGGCCGATCTCGCGTCTCCTGCTCGGGTCGATCCCGCCGGCGGTCGCGCCCTCCGGGGCCTCCCGGGCGGAGGGGCGTGCCGCTCCGGGTGCCGACTCCTGCCCGCCCGCGTGCGCGCGCGTGCAGCGCCCGGACGCGCTGCACGGAACATCGCATCGAAACGCTGCGACCAGGCGATTCGTGTTCGTGGCGGGAGCGTGTTAGTGTTCCATCTCGTTCGAGCCGCTGCGAAGCGGCCCGGTCCCGTGGCTCAGTGGAAGAGCGTCCCGTTCACACCGGGGAGGTCGCTGGTTCGATCCCAGCCGGGACCACCGAGATGGACAGTGACGAAAGGCACCCCCGCAGGGGTGCCTTTTTTCGTACCTTGATGAAATCGTTGAGCGTGCGTGGCGCCCGGTCGGGCGGGTCGCCCGCGAGCGCTTGTTTCCTTCGAACCGCAACGGCCCCATCGGGCTCGACCACGCGTGTCGTGTGGGCACAGCTGTGGTGCTTGTGGCCGAAGTGCGCATAGTGATGGCAGGATCGTGGTCGTCGAGGAGGACACGTCCGGATGAGCGTTGCGGACAACGAATGGCCGGTCGTGGGGGCGACCGGAGCGAGATTCGGATCCGGTCGGTCCCGTCGACGTCGGCGGCCGGCGGATCACGCCGTGCCGGTACGGAATCACCGCGAGCCGGGCCCCGTCGTGGACGAGGTCACGGCAGCCGAGGTGTACCGGCCCGCAGCGCAACCGGTCGACAGAGCGCGATCGGTCGACACAGCGCGATCGGTCGACAGAGCGCAGTCGGTCGGAGCAGCGCAGGCGGCCGGCCGGAATGCGGGCACCGGGACCAGTGTGGGAATCGAGGACATGAACCAGCCAGAGACGTCGTCGTTCGTGCGCCCGTTCGTACGGAGCGGGGGACGCACCCGAGCCGAGGTGGAGTTGCCTCTCGAAGTGCTCGTGTCGGCCGTCCCCTCCGCGATGGGCAGTGAGTCCGGTCCGGCGATGGATGAGCATCGCCTCGTGCTGGCGTTGTGCGCCCAGCCGAGATCGATCATGGAGATCGCGGCCCTCGCGCAGATCCCGCTCGGTGTCGCCCGCGTGCTCGTCGGCGATCTCGCGGCGACCGGCGAGATCACCGTGCACCGCACCGCAGACAAGGTGGGACCGAACGTCGAACTGCTCGAACGGGTACTGACGGGTCTCAACCACCTCTGAGGACTTCACGGCTCCCTGTGTTCGCGGTCCGCGCGGATGTCGATAGCATGAGGAAGTTGCCGTGTGCTCGCGGTCGTCGACCGCAGCACGTGCCCGGCGACGACCACGTATCAGGCATCGAGCCGAGGAGTCCGTCACAGTGACCACGCCCGCATCCGCGAAACCAGCCACGATCGTCCGGGTGCCCGCGGGGACCACTGCGGGCGCGGCGGTCCGTGACGCGGGTCTGCCCACCAAGGGACCCGAGACGATCGTGGTCATCCGCGACTCCGAAGGCGCGCTGCGCGACCTGTCCTGGACGCCCGAAGCGGACGTCGAGGTCGAGGCCGTCGGCGCCGACACCGACGACGGCCGCAGCGTCATCCGCCACTCGGCCGCCCACGTGCTCGCGCAGGCCGTGCAGCAGGAGTTCCCGGAGGCCAAGCTCGGCATCGGCCCGCCGATCCGCGACGGCTTCTACTACGACTTCCAGGTCGAGCGTCCCTTCACGCCCGAGGATCTCGCGAAGCTCGAGAAGCGGATGAAGAAGATCGTCAAGGACGCCCAGCGCTTCTCGCGTCGCGTCGTCGACAGCCTCGAGGACGCCCGCGAGGAACTGAAGGACGAGCCGTTCAAGCTCGAACTCATCGACGACAAGGCAGGAAGCAGTGACTTCGAGCCGGACCCCGAGGTGATGGAGGTCGGCGGCAAGGAACTGACCAT
Organism: Rhodococcus sp. S3; assembly: GCF_058211795.1. NCBI lineage: Bacteria > Bacillati > Actinomycetota > Actinomycetes > Mycobacteriales > Nocardiaceae > Rhodococcus > Rhodococcus sp. S3. The sequence continues at coordinate 2,200,104 of NZ_CM177074.1, forward strand.
CTACGACAACCTCAACCCGCGCACGGGTGAGCTCGTCTGGAAGGACCTGTGCCGCGGCCCGCACGTGCCCACCACCAAGTTCATCCCGGCCTTCAAGCTCACGCGCAGCTCCGCGGCCTACTGGCGCGGCGACCAGGACAACGCCGGCCTGCAGCGCATCTACGGCACGGCCTGGGAGTCCACCGAGGCGCTCGACGCGCACCTCGAACTCCTCGCCGAGGCCGAACGCCGCGACCACCGCAAGCTCGGCAACGAGCTCGACCTGTTCTCGTTCCCCGACGAGCTCGGTTCGGGTCTGCCCGTCTTCCATCCCAAGGGCGGCATCATCCGCCAGGAGATGGAGAACTACTCGCGCCAGCGGCACGTCGAGGCCGGCTACGAGTTCGTGTACTCGCCGCACATCACCAAGGGTCAGCTGTACGAGGTCTCCGGTCACCTCGACTGGTACCGCGACGGCATGTTCCCCGCGATGCACATCGACGAGGAGCTCAACGAGGACGGCACCGTCCGCAAGCCGGGCCAGGACTACTACCTCAAGCCCATGAACTGCCCGATGCACGACCTGATCTTCCGGTCGCGCGGGCGCTCCTACCGCGAACTGCCGCTGCGCATGTTCGAGTTCGGTTCGGTCTACCGCTACGAGAAGTCCGGTGTCGTCCACGGCCTGACCCGCGTGCGCGGCATGACGCAGGACGACGCACACATCTTCTGCACCCCGGAGCAGATGCGCGACGAGCTCACCAGCGTCCTGAACTTCATCCTCGACCTGCTCAAGGATTACGGGCTCGACGACTACTACCTCGAACTGTCGACGAAGAACCCCAAGAAGTTCGTCGGCAGCGACGAACTGTGGGACGTCGCGACCGAGACGCTGCGCGAGGTCGGTGAGGCCTCCGGCCTGAACCTCGTGCCCGACCCGGGCGGAGCCGCCTTCTACGGCCCGAAGATCTCCGTGCAGGTCAAGGACGCGCTCGGCCGCAGCTGGCAGATGTCGACGATCCAGCTCGACTTCAACCTGCCCGAACGCTTCGAGCTCGAGTACACCGGCGCCGACGGTGCCAAGCACCGTCCCGTCATGATCCACCGCGCACTGTTCGGTTCCATCGAACGGTTCTTCGGTGTGCTCACCGAGCACTACGCCGGTGCCTTCCCCGCGTGGCTCTCGCCCGTTCAGGTCGTGGGCATCCCCGTGGCCGCCGACTTCGAGGGTCACCTGTTCGACGTCGTCGGCAAGCTGAAGGCGCAGGGGATCCGCGCCGAGGTCGACGTCTCCGACGACCGCATGCAGAAGAAGATCCGCACCCACACCACCCAGAAGGTGCCGTTCATGCTGCTCGCCGGCGAGCGCGACGTCGCGGCCGGCGCGGTCAGCTTCCGCTTCCGCGACGGCACGCAGGTCAACGGCGTGCCCGTCGACGAGGCCGTGCGGATCGTCACCGAATGGGTCCGCCGCCGCGAGAACGCCTCGCCCACCGCCGAACTCGTCGGCTCCGGTGGGGAAGGCAGCCCGTCGTGACGGGCGACCGCACCCCGGGACCCGCCGACATCCCAGCGACCGAGGACAGTCCCGCCTCGATGGTCGATCGCGGCGTGGGAGAGTCCGACCACCTGCAGCGCCTGTGGTCGCCACACCGGATGTCGTACATCACCGAGTCCCCGCGGGGTCGCGACGAGCCGTACGAGCCCTTCACCGACATCCCGAAGATGTCCGACGAGGAGGGCCTGGTCGTCGCACGCGGCGAACTGGTGTACGCGGTGCTCAACCTGTACCCGTACAACCCGGGCCATCTGATGATCGTGCCGTATCGCCGGGTGGCCAACCTCGAGGATCTGACGCCCGAGGAGAGTGCCGAGCTCATGCAGTTCGCGCAGCGGGCGCTCCGCGTCATCAAGCGCGTCTCGCGGCCGCACGGCTTCAACGTCGGCCTCAACCTCGGTGCCGCGGCGGGAGGCTCGCTGGCCGAGCATCTCCACCTGCACGTCGTCCCGCGCTGGGGCGGCGACGCCAACTTCATCACCGTCCTCGGTGGGTCGAAGGTGATGGTGCAGCTGCTGCGCGACACCCGTGCACTGCTCGCCTCGGCATGGGACGAGTGACAGTCCTCCCCGAGTCGTCGCGATCGCAGCGCACGGCCGTGGTGCCGTTCGCGTGCCGACCCACCGCGGGCCGACCGCGCATTTCCGGCTCCACTCGTGGCAGGATCGGATTCCGGACACAACGGTCGGACAGGAAGACAGGGGTCGCGGGATGCTGAGCTTCTTCGGGCGTGCGTCGGTGTCGAAGGTCACCGCGCCGCTCGGCAAGGCGCTGATCCGTACCGGCCTGACTCCGGACGCCGTCACGCTCATCGGCACCGTCGCCACAGTCGCCGCCGCCGTGACGCTGTTCCCCATGGGACACCTGTTCTGGGGCGCGATGGTCATCTGGCTGTTCGTCATGTTCGACATGCTCGACGGCGCCATGGCCCGGGCCCGCGGGGGCGGAACGCGCTTCGGAGCGGTACTCGACGCGACCTGCGACCGGGTCGCCGACGGTGCGATCTTCGGTGGTCTCGCGTGGTGGGCCGTCTACCACGAGCAGAGCCGCCCGTTGTTCGTCGCCACCCTCGTCTGCCTCGTGACCTCGCAGGTCATCTCGTATGCGAAGGCGCGGGCCGAGGCGAGCGGTCTGTCCGCCGACGGCGGTCTGATCGAGCGGCCCGACCGGCTCGTGATCGTGCTCGTGGGCGCCGGTCTCACCGGCCTCGGGCTCGACTGGGCGATCCACATCGCGATGTGGCTGCTCGTCGTCGGATCGGTGATCACGGTCTTCCAGCGGGTTCTCGCCGTCCGCAACTCCGCGGGTGCGCGCGAACTGCTTCCCATCACGCCCCCGGCCGGCGGGACGACGGAGACCCGGGACGACGGGGGAGCGCAGTGAGTGTCGGCGAGAAGGCGTCCGATCTCGCGTACGCGGGTGGCTGGCGCCTGGTCCGGGCGCTGCCCGACGGCGTCGCGCGACGGTTGTTCGACGCCGGCGCCGACCATGCGGCGCGCCGTGGCGGCGGACCGCAGCAACTGCGCCGCAACCTCGCGCGGGTGCTCGGGGTGCAGCCGCACGAGGTGCCCGACGATCTGATCCGCCGGTCGGTCCGGTCCTACGCGCGCTACTGGCGCGAGGCGTTCCGCCTGCCGTCGATGGATCTCGACGCGACCGCGAAGTCGATCGATTCGTCCATCGAGGGCCGTGAGCACATCGAGGCGGCGCTCGCCGCCGGTCGCGGCGCGATCCTGGCGCTGCCCCACAGTGGGAACTGGGATCTCGCCGGCGTGTGGTGCGTCCGCTACTTCGGCGGATTGACCACGGTCGCCGAGCGCCTGCGTCCCGAGTCCCTCTACCGCCGTTTCGTGGACTACCGCGAGGGTCTCGGTTTCGAGATCTTCCCCTCGAGCGGCGGGGAGACACCTCCGTTCGGGGAGCTGGCCGCGCGGTTGCGCGACAACCGGATCGTGTGCCTGCTCGGCGAACGCGACCTCGCTCGCAAGGGAGTCCCGGTCACCTTCTTCGGCGAACCGACCCGCATGCCCGCCGGACCGGCGAAACTGGCCATCGACACCGGTGCGGCACTGTTGCCGGTGCACTGCTGGTTCACCGAGGACGGCTGGGGGTTCCGCGTGGATCCGGAGCTCGACGTGAGCGTCGGGATCGACGCTGCCACACAGGCCCTCGCCGACCGGTTCGCCGCCAACATCGCCGCCCACCCCGAGGACTGGCACATGCTGCAACCGTTGTGGCTCGACGATCTGTCGGAGGCCCGCCGCGCCCGGATGGAGGCGTAGGTGAGGATCGGGATGGTCTGCCCGTACTCCTTCGACGTTCCCGGTGGAGTACAGGCACACGTCGTGGATCTCGCGGAGGTCCTCATCGGGCGCGGGCACGAGGTGAGCGTGCTCGCTCCCGCGTCGGAGACGACGCCCCTGCCGGACTTCGTCGTCTCCGCAGGTCGCGCCGTCGCCATCCCGTACAACGGATCGGTCGCGCGCCTGAGTTTCGGTCCCGTCTCCTACGCGCGGGTCCGCCGCTGGATCAACGACAACGACTTCGACGTCCTCCACATCCACGAACCGAACGCGCCGAGCCTGTCGATGCTCGCGCTCAAGGTGGCGGAAGGGCCGATCGTGGCGACCTTCCACACTTCCACGACGAAATCGCTGGTGCTCAGCACCTTCCAAGGCGTCCTGCAGCCCTATCTCGAGAAGATCAGCGGCCGGATCGCGGTGTCCGAGCTGGCCCGGCGCTGGCAGGTCACCTCTCTCGGCGCCGACGCGGTCGAGATCCCCAACGGTGTCGACGTGCCGTTCTTCCGGCACGCCCCGCTGCTGCCGGGTTATCCGCGACCGGGCCGCACGGTGCTCTTCCTCGGCCGGTACGACGAATCCCGCAAGGGCATGGATGTCCTGCTCGGAGCGTTGCCGGCTCTCGTCGCCCGGCATCCCGACATCGAGATCCTCGTGGTGGGGCGCGGCGACGAGGAGCGGTTGCGGAAGGAGGCGGGGCGCTACTTCCGGCACCTGCGCCTGCTCGGGCAGGTCGACGACGACGAGAAGGCGTCCGCGATGCGCAGCGCGGATGTGTACTGCGCGCCGAACCTCGGTGGTGAGAGTTTCGGCATCGTGCTCGTCGAGGCCATGGCGGCGGGGACGGCGGTCGTCGCCTCCCAGCTCGACGCCTTCCGCCGTGTGTTGCGCGACGGACAGGCCGGTGTCCTCGTCCCGGTCGGCGACGCCGACGCGCTCGCACGCGGCATCCTCGAGGTCCTCGACGACGACGACCGCCGGCAGGCGCTGGTCGACTTCGGATCCACGGTGGTCGAGGCGTACGACTGGCCGGTGGTCGCTGATCAGATCCTGCGGGTCTACGAGACCGTCACCGTCGGTGCCGGCCCGGTGCGGGAGGTCCGGTCGTGACCGTCAGCGCGGTGACGATCCTCGTCCTGTCGCTGGTCGCCGCCGTGGTCGTGGCGATCGGTGTGTGGGCCTATTCCACCGCCAACCGGCTCGACCGTCTCCACGTGCGCTCGGATCTGTCCTGGCAGGCACTCGATGCGGCCCTGGCGCGCCGCGCGGTGGTCGTGCGGAGCATCGCCGCGTCGATCCCCGTCCCGGAGGGACGCGCACTCGCCCGACTCGCCGACACCGCCGAGCGGGCCGACCGCGACCGGCGCGAGGAGGCCGAGAACGCGTTGTCGGCTGCCCTGGCACGCCTCGAGACCGGCCGGCTGCGCCCCCAGCTCGTGGCCGAACTCGCCGACGCGGAGGCGCGCGTGCTCATCGCCCGCCGCTTCCACAACGACGCGGTACGCGACACCCTGGCGCTGCGCACCCGACGACCGGTCCGCTGGCTGCACCTCGGGGGAACCGCGCCGCTGCCCACCTACTTCGAGATCGCCGAGCGGGCGGGTGCGGTCGCCACCGCGTCTCCGGCCGTTCCCGGCACGGCTCCTTCTCCGAGCGCGGCCCCTGCATCCGGCACTGCCACTGCTCCCGCTGCGCGCACCATCCCTGTGCCGGATCGGGCACGCACGTCGGCCCGCGTCGTGTTGCTCGACGAGGACGGCCGGGTCCTGCTGCTGCGCGGACACGACCCGGCAGTGCCCGAGCGGCACTTCTGGTTCACGATCGGCGGCGCCGTCGAACCCGGCGAGAACCTCGCGTCGGCCGCGCTCCGCGAGCTCGCCGAGGAGACCGGCCTGCGGGTCGAGCGCGATCTCCTGTGCGGGCCGATGTGGCGGCGCGTGGCCGTCTTCCCGTTCAACGGCGAGGTCCTGCACTCGGAGGAGCTGTTCTTTGCGGTGCGGGTGCCATCCTTCGAACCCGCAGCGGACGGCTTCACCGATCTCGAGCGGAGCATGCGCCTCGAACACCGCTGGTTCGACGACGACGAACTGCAGACGCTCGTGCAGTCCGGGAACCCGGTCTACCCGCACGATCTGCCCGAGCTGCTCGACGAGGCGCGGCAGGTCGCGATGCGGCGGCTCGAGCCGGAGATCCGCGCGATCCACTGAGCCCGAGCCGCTCCCCTCACACGAGCGTCGACCGGAACGACCAGGCGTCCTGCAGCCGGGCGTAGAGCCCACCCGTTGCGACCAGCTCGTCGTGCGTGCCGTCCTCGACGATCCGGCCCCGGTCGAACACCAGGATTCGATCGGCGACCCGCGCACTGTGCAGGCGGTGGGCGATCGTCACCGTGGTGCGTCCCCGTCCGATCGATGTCAGCGCCCGCTGCAGGCGCACGTCGGTTCCTGCATCGACACCGCTGGTGGCCTCGTCGAGGACCAGCAGGTCGGGGTCGACGAGCGCGGTGCGTGCCAGCGCGACGAGCTGGCGTTCGCCGACCGACAGCGCCTCACCCCGCTGGCCGGTGCGGGTGTCGAGGCCGTGCGGTAGGTCGCGGGCCCAGTCGTCGAGCCCCAGCTCGGCAAGGATCGCTTCGACGTCGTGCCGGTCGGTTCCCGGACGGGCGACGGCGATGTTCTCGAGGACGCTGCGATCGAACAGGAAGGGATCCTGGGCGACCACGGCGACACGCCGGGCGAGCGACCCGTCGTCGATGCTCGCGACGTCGACACCGGCGAAGCGGACGGTGCCGGTCGTGGGGTGCAGCTGCCGGGTGAGCAGCTTGGCGAAGGTGCTCTTGCCCGAACCGGTCTCGCCCACCACCGCGACCTGCTGCCCGGCACCGATCCGCAGGTTTAACCCGCTCAGGACCGGGCGTCCGGGGACGTAGCCCACCTCGACGGCGTCGATGTCGACGTCGAACATCCCGGGTCGCAGCGGCGTCGCGATCTCCTGTGCGACCGCGTCGGTCTCCAGGTCGAGGATCGCGAGCACCCGGCGCAGTCCCGCCTCCGAGTTCTTGGCGTCGGCCAGTGTGTTGACGGCGAACTGCAGAGGCCGGACGAAGAACGTCACGAGGAAGACGAAGGCGACCACCGTCCCCACGGTGATCGACGAACCCACACCGGAGGTGCCGAGGCCGAGCGCGACCCCGCCGTACATCACCGCGATCGTGATGAGCGTGTCGATGCTCTGGCCGACGGAGAACGAGGCGCTCATCGGCAGCAGCGTGCGGACCTGTGCGTCCGCCGTCGCATCGATCCGCGAATGCACCCGGGTCCGGACCCGCTCGACGGCGCCGGCGGCCCGGATCGTGTCGATCCCGGTGAGGGTCTCCGCGAACGCCGCGTACAGCTGCCCGATCCGCGAGCGCACCACGTCGAACCGGCCCGCGATGATCCGCTGCACGTAGCGGCCGACGAGCGGCACGACGCACGCGACCAGCGCCGCCAGGATCGCCAGCGGCCACGAGTACACCGCCATGACGATGAACGCGATCGTCATCTGGGTCAGGTTCTGGACGAGGGTCATGCCGCCACCCTGGGCGAACACCGTCACCGCATCGAGGTCGTCGGTGCTCCGGGCGACGAAGCTGCCCTGCGCGCCGGATTCCAGACGGGTGGGAGGCAGCCGCAGGGTGTGGTCGAGCACCCGGATCCGCAGGGCGGACACGACGTCCTCGACGGTCGAGATCAGACGACGGTTCATCAGCGACGAGCCGACGCCTGCGACCAGCACGGCTGCCATTCCCAGGAGCGCGCACCAGACGACGATCCGGGTGCGCTCCTCGGAGGTGACTGCGGTGAGCAGACCGTGATCGATCGTGTACTGCACCACGACGGGAACGACGATGCGTCCCACCGCCGCGAGCGCGGCGAACGCCAGGGTGGCGGCCAGGCCGGTCCGCACCGACGGGACGAGCCGGGCGACGCGGCGGAGCAACGCGACGGTGCCGAGTCGTTCGGTGTCGGTCCTTTCGGCGTCCGGTTGTGGGGATGCGGTGGGGGACACGGTCATCGGGTCGCCCCCTCGAGTTCGGCCGTGCGTGCATTGTCGTCGTAGGCCGTCACCAGATCGCGGTAGGCGGGCACCGATGCCGCGAGACCGGCGTGAGTGCCGGTCGCGACCACCCGGCCCTGATCGACGAAGACCACCTCGTCGGCGAGTGAGATCATCGCCGGACGGTGTGCGACGACGAGGATCGTGGTCTCCGATCGTCCCTGCGAGAACTCCGCCCGCAGGTTGTCGACGACGGCACGCTCCACGGCGGGATCGAGCGCGGACGTGGCGTCGTCGAGGACGAGCACACGGGGTCGCCGCACGAGTGCCCGAGCGAGGGCGATGCGCTGACGCTGGCCGCCGGACAACCGCGCGTGACCGTCGCCGATCACGGTGTCGAGACCGTCCGGCAGTTCGTCGACGAAGCCGGCCTCGGCGAGCGCGAGCGCGCGACGGACCGCTGCCTCGTCGATCCCGTCGTCCCACAGGGTGAGGTTGTCGCGCACGGATCCGGCGAAGACGAACGGGGTCTGGGTGACGAGAGCGACGTGTCGTGCCGTGTGATCGGGTGGTGTCGTGGCCAGGTCGACGTCGTCGAGGGTCACGGTGCCCGAGGTGGGCGGGAACAGACGAGTGAGCAGCGCGACGAGGGTGGACTTGCCGGAACCGTTGCGCCCGACGAGCGCCACGATGCGTCCCGGGCGCAGATCCAGGTCGACCGAGTCGACGGCGGGACGGTCGGCGTCGGCGAAGCGGTAGGAGACGGCATCGGCGCGCAGACGGGCCGGAGCCGCCGAGTGGGGGACGGAGGCCGAGCCGGACGGCTCCGGTTCGGCCTCGGCCAGTACCGTCTCGACGCGGCGGCGACCGACGACACCGGCCGGCAGGACGGCGAGGAAGCGGCCGATGACACCGAGCGGCATCGCCATGGTGAGCAGCAGGTAGACGACCGAGACCAGGGCGCCGATGGTCACCGCACCGGCCTCGATCCGCACCACGCCCACGAGCAGGACCACGAGGACCGCGAACGACGGGGTCAGTTCGATGAGCGGGTCGAAGATCGCCCCGACACGACCCGCGGACCGATTGGCCCTCGCGAGTTCGTGTGCGGCGCCGGCGAATCGCCGCGTCTCGTCGTCGGTCGCTCCGAGCGTGCGGATGACCTGGGCGCCGGCGATCGCCTCGTGCGCGAGCGCGGCGACCTCGGCGCGGCGCGACTGCACCTGCCGGGCGCGCGGCGACAGGACCCGTTGGTAGACCACGTTCGTCGCGATGAGCGCGGGGATGAGCACGGCCGCGATCACACCGAGCCGGGTGTCCGTGCGGAAGACCTGGACGAGCACCGCCAGGAGCATGCCGGTCATGCCGACCGCGAACGGGAAGTGCTGCATCGGGGCGTGGGCGGAGTCGGCGTCGGAGACGGCATGGGCGAGCAGACGACCGGTGGGATGACCTCGGTGCCAGCGCGATCCGGAATCGAGATAGTGATCGGCCAGGCGCGTGCGCGTGCGGGCCAGTCCGCGGAACTGGACGGTGCCTCCCGCGAACGTGCGGGTCACGATGCTCAGGACGCGCAACAGAGCGACGCCGATCAACGCGAGAGCCGTTGCCACAGCGATGCCGGTGGACAGCTCGCCGCGTTCGAAACTCCCGAGGACGAGATCGTCGGTGGCCGAGCCGATCACGTCGGCGAACAGCACCGTGCACAGGCCGTTGGCGATGCTCGCGCCGATCGCGACCGCCGCGGGGACGGGGAATCGGCGACAGTCCTCGACCATCATCGCGATCCCTGCCCGGAAGGTGGCTCCGCGGAGCGGTTCACGAGCAACAGGGCGGTTCGGTGCCACGGGCATCCCAGCCTTTCGTCGGTTCCCGGACATCCGCGTGAACCCTCGAGGTGAAACGGCGGAGTGCGCCCACGGCCGTGGGCGCACATCCCTCCCATCATGAGTATCGGCAACGATCCGGGCGACGGTTCGAGTCGGCGTGATCGAAAACCTCCGGAGCCCAGTCGGGGGAGTGGACCGGCAGCGTGCAGTCCAGTTGTTGTCAACTGGCTATGGGGGTGGCTCGGATACGGTCCTAGGCTGGGGTCCGCTGCCCGTCGCCCGTGCGCCGGCAGTATTCGCCGATCCGTCCACCGAGGAGGAATCCCCATCGTGACCAGCCCCGATACCGCCCCCGTCACCGGCACCGCCCGCGTCAAGCGCGGCATGGCCGAGATGCTCAAGGGCGGGGTGATCATGGACGTGGTGACCCCCGAGCAGGCGAAGATCGCCGAGGACGCCGGCGCGGTGGCGGTCATGGCCCTCGAACGCGTGCCCGCCGACATCCGCGCGCAGGGCGGCGTGTCGCGCATGAGCGATCCCGACATGATCGACGGCATCATCGAGGCCGTCTCGATCCCCGTCATGGCCAAGGCGCGCATCGGCCACTTCGTCGAGGCGCAGATCCTGCAGGCTCTCGGGGTCGACTACATCGACGAGTCGGAGGTGCTCACCCCCGCCGACTACGAGAACCACATCGACAAGTTCGCGTTCACCGTGCCGTTCGTGTGCGGCGCCACGAATCTCGGTGAGGCACTGCGCCGTATCAACGAGGGTGCGGCGATGATTCGCTCGAAGGGCGAGGCCGGCACCGGCGACGTCTCGAACGCCACGACCCACATGCGCCGGATCCGCCAGGAGATCCGGCGCCTGACCTCGCTTCCCGAGGACGAGCTCTACGTCGCCGCCAAGGAACTGCAGGCCCCCTACGACCTCGTCGTCGAGGTCGCCCGCGCCGGCAAGCTGCCCGTCACCCTCTTCACCGCCGGTGGCATCGCCACCCCCGCCGACGCCGCGATGATGATGCAGCTCGGGGCCGAGGGCGTGTTCGTCGGATCCGGAATCTTCAAGTCGGGTAACCCTGCCCAGCGTGCGGCCGCGATCGTCAAGGCCACCACCTTCCACGACGATCCCGACGTGCTCGCGAAGGTCTCGCGGGGTCTCGGCGAGGCGATGGTCGGTATCAACGTCGACGAGATCCCGCAGCCGCACCGGCTCGCCGAACGCGGCTGGTGACCGCTCTATCGGGGTGCGTGCAGGGCGAGCAGGGCGACGTCGTCCTGCACGCCCGCTCCGAGCGTCGCGAGCGCCTCGCGGACGGCCCCGACCGCTTCCGCCGCGCTCGTCGGCTTCGACGCGCGGACATGGTCGAGGAGCCGATCCTCTCCGAAACGTTCGCGGGTCTCACCGGAGACGAGCGCCTCGGTCACCCCGTCGGTGTACAGCAGCAGTGTGTCGCCGGGGCGCAGCGCGAAGGTGTGCTCGACGAGCCGCGGCGTGGGCAGCATCCCGATCAGCTGTCCGCCGATCGTGGGGAGATAGTCGACGTTGCCGTTGGCGCGCACGAGGAGCGGCGGCGGATGCCCACCCGAGGCGAGACGGATGTCGACCCGTCCCGTATCCGGGTCGGGAGCGACCGTACCGAAGGTGAGCGTGCAGAAGGGGGCTCGCGTCTCGCTGTCGCGTTCGTCGAGCAGGGTGGTGTTGAGCGTCCTGAGCGCCGCGGACGGGAACGTCTCGTAGACCGCCGCGGCGCGCAGCGTGTAGCGGACGATCGACGTCACCGCCGCTGCGCGAGCGCCTTTTCCGCACACGTCGCCGAGGAACAGCCCCCACGTGCCGGTACGCGCGGGGAACAGGTCGTAGAAGTCGCCGCCGACCTCGTCGGGGGACGCGATGTGGTAGTACGCGTCGACCTCGAGTCCCGGTACCGCGGGCAGGCTCGGCGGAAGGAGGGTCGCCTGGAGCGTGGCGTTGATCTTGCGGAGCCGCTCGCGCTCGAGTTCGGCCTCGCGACGGGCACGGAGCAGTTCGGTCTCGTAGGCGCGGCGCTCACGAGCGTCGAACAGCATCGTGCGGATCAGCGCGGGCCTGCCCTCGGCGTCCGGTTCGACCACCGAGGCCGCCAGGACCGGCAGCCGCGTCCGGTCGGCCCGGACGAGTTCGAGGGCGATCCCGTTGATCTGCCCGTGCATGACGAGGAGCGGCGCGTAGTGGGTCTCGTGGTAGATGCGGCCGCCCACGCTGAGCAGGTCCGAGAAGTACCGCTTGCCGACCAGCTCGTCGCTCGGGAATCCGAGCCAGTCCGTCAACGTCCGGTTCACGTCCGTGATACGGCCGTCCGGGAGCGTCGTCAGGAATCCGCACGGCGCGTTGTCGTAGAGCGCGTCGCCGTGTCGGATACGGGGATCGAGGGTCCGATCGGTCGTCGCCGTCACCCCGATCGGCGCGCGAACGCCGCGATCGCGGCTGCTGTCTCTTCGGGTGCGCTGAGCTGCGGGCAGTGGCCGGTCGCGTTCAGGGTCACGAGTTCGCTCCCGGGGATCTGCTCGTGAACGAAGGCACCGACCTCGCGCGGAGCGATCGCATCGTGGGCGCACTGGGCGACGAGCGTGGGCACCGACACCGCGGCCAGATCGGAGCGGTTGTCGGCCAGGAAGGTCACCCGGGCGAAGACGCGCGCCACCTCGGGATCTGTGCGGCAGAAGATCTCGGCGAGTTCGTCGCCGAGCTCCGGCCGTTCCGGGTTGCCCATGATGACCGGCGCCATCGACTCGGTCCAGCCCAGATAGTTCGCCTCGAGGGATTCGAGCAACTCGTCGATGTCGTCGGTGCTGAACCCACCGCGGTAACCGGTGGCCGGATCGTCGATGAAGCACGGGGACGGTGCGAGCAGCACGAGACCGGAGAAGATTTCCGGGGCAGCGGCGGCCGCGAGGACACCGATCGACGCGCTCACCGAGTGGCCGACGAAGAGCACCGGACCGAGATCCAGGCTCCGGCACAGGTCCACGACGTCCTCGGCGTAGGTCTCCATCCGCGAATAGCGCTGGGGATCCCACGCGGTCGCATCGGAACGCCCGGAGCCGACGTGGTCGAACCGCACCACGGTGAAGTCGGGTTCGAGCAGCGGGATCACCAGGCGCCACAGGTGCTGGTCACAGCCGAAACCGTGCGCGAGGACGACCACCGGGCCCTCTCGGTTGCCCGTGATCGTCACGCTGTTCCTGCGCACCACATCGGTGACTTGTCGCATTGCACCCCCTCCGTTCTCCCGAGGGTGTCATATTCGCAACTCGATAGCGATCCCGGTTCTCTCGCATCTTCCCGGGGACACGGCGTTCGGCACGCGTCCGTACAGCTAGCCTTCTTGCGTACGGCGCACAGAAGGAGTTTCCATGGCGAAGATCGAGCAGATCCTGGCGCTCGAACAGATCGAGAACGACATCTTCCGGGGCATAGCGACGGAGACGTTGCTGCCGCGGACGTTCGGTGGTCAGGTCGCCGGTCAGGCGCTCGTATCGGCGGTCCGCACCGTAGATCCCGACTTCGGGGTCCACTCTCTGCACGGCTACTTCCTCCGGCCGGGGAACCCGACGATGCAGATCGTCTATCTCGTCGACCGGATCCGCGACGGCCGCTCCTTCTGCACCCGGCGCGTGACGGCCGTCCAGGACGGCAAGGCGATCTTCACCATGTCGGCGTCGTTCCACGTGCGCGACGAGGGGATCGAGCACCAGGACACGATGCCGCGCGTGCCGGCTCCGGAGGAACTGCCCGATCCGGAGACCGTGGTCGACGACGCGACCCTGCTGTGGGCGAAGAAGGAATGGGCCGAATGGGACTTCCGGTTCGTTCCCCGCGACCGGATGGACTCGTCGAGCAGGATGGCCGCACAGCAGCAGCTGTGGTTCAAGTCCCGCGAGATCCTCCCCGACGACCCGGTCTTCCACGTGTGCACGCTCGCGTACATGAGCGATATGACGTTGCTCGGCTCGGCGAGTGTCGGCCACGACGACGAACGGACGCAGGGCGCATCCCTGGACCACGCGATGTGGTTCCTGCGGCCGTTCCGCGCCGACGACTGGCTGCTCTACGACCAGACGTCACCCTCCGCCGGGCTGGGGCGCGCACTGACCCAGGGGCGGATCTTCGATCGCAACGGCAACATGGTCGCGGCGGTGGTGCAGGAAGGACTCACGCGGTACCTGCGCGAGTCCTGAACGAGGGCGTCCCCGACGAGGACGTCCTCACGGAGTGCCTGCGCCCCGGCGACCCCGGACGGACAGGCAGGCAACGGTGACCACTTCTTCCCCCACGATCGGCGTCCTGGCACTGCAGGGCGACGTCCGCGAACACCGCAGTGCTCTCGAGGCGGCGGGTGCGCGGACGATCGCGGTGCGGCGCGAGCGCGAACTCGACGAGGTCGACGGCATCGTCCTCCCCGGCGGCGAGTCCACGACCGTCAGCCGGCTGTTACGCGTGTTCGATCTGCTCGAGCCGTTGCGGAGCCGGTTGAAGGCGGGCCTGCCCGCCTACGGTTCGTGCGCCGGCATGATCCTGCTCGCCTCCCGGGTACTCGACACCACCGAGGACGCCGAGCACCTCGACGCCCTCGATATCGTGGTGCGCCGCAACGCGTTCGGCCGTCAGGTCGACTCGTTCGAGACCGACCTGCCGCTGACCGGCCTCGACGACGGTCCGGTGCGCGCGGTGTTCATCCGCGCGCCCTGGGTGGAGGAGGTCGGGCCCGACGTCGAGGTCCTGGCCACGGTGCCGGACGGGCCGGCGGCGGGCCGGGTGGTCGCGGTGCGACAGGGTGCCGTGATCGCGACCTCCTTCCATCCCGAGATCACCGGCGACCATCGCGTGCACCGGTTGTTCGTGGAGACCGTGCGCTCGGCCACCTGACCGCGGAGTGCGCCCGACGACCTCGGCGACATGACGACACGGCCACCGTGCGGTGGCCCACAGCGGGAGCGAGTAGAATCGACGCTCCGACCTGTCGGTTGACGCCGACCACACTTCGCCGGAAGGGGCTCGAAGCGAATGAGCGGCCACTCCAAATGGGCCACCACCAAGCACAAGAAGGCGGTCATCGACGCCAAGCGCGGCAAGATGTTCGCGAAGCTCATCAAGAACATCGAGGTGGCGGCTCGGACCGGCGGTGGCGACCCGGCGGGTAACCCGACCCTGTTCGACGCCATCCAGAAGGCGAAGAAGAGCTCGGTCCCGAACGACAACATCGAGCGTGCCCGCAAGCGCGGCGCCGGTGAGGAAGCCGGCGGTGCCGACTGGCAGAACATCACCTACGAGGGCTACGGCCCCAACGGTGTCGCGCTGCTCATCGAGTGCCTGACCGACAACCGCAACCGCGCCGCCGGTGAGGTCCGCACGGCGATGACCCGCAACGGCGGCAACATGGCCGATCCGGGTTCGGTCGCCTACCTCTTCACCCGTAAGGCTGTCGTCGTGCTCGAGAAGAACGGCCGCTCCGAGGACGAGATCCTCGAGGTCGTCCTCGAAGCGGGCGCCGAGGAGATCAACGATCTCGGCGACTCCTTCGAGATCGTCTCCGAGGCGTCCGACCTGATCGCCGTGCGTACGGCGCTCGTCGACGCCGGCATCGACTACGACTCGGCCGACCCCGACTTCCGGGCCTCGGTCGAGGTGCCCGTCGACGCCGAGGGCGCGCGCAAGGTCATGAAGCTGGTCGACGCGCTCGAGGACTGCGACGACGTGCAGAACGTCTACACGAACGTCGACATCTCCGACGACGTGCTCGCCGAACTCGACGCCTGAGCGACGCTCTCGTCGTACTCGTCCCCGAGCGACGCTCGTCGTACTTGTCACAGCGGCCGGGGTCGCGTGTCGGTCTCCCGGCACCCGACCCCGGCCGCTATGCTCTCGAACAGGCGTTCGCAATCGTGCGGAGCGGGGTCGGGTCCGTCGGATGTGTCGGAAACCGGCCGTATTCGGGTGTCGAGAGGTGAGTCGGGTGCGCGTGATGGGTGTCGACCCCGGTCTGACCCGCTGTGGTCTGGGGATGGTCGACACAGGACGCGGACGCGACGTGATCCCCGTCGCCGTCGGGGTCATCCGCACCTCACCCGACCTCGACCTCGAGCACCGACTCCTCAAGGTGTCCGACTCGGTCGAGGAATGGATGGACCGCTACGAGCCCGACGTCGTCGCGATCGAGCGCGTGTTCTCCCAGCACAACGTGCGCACCGCGATGGGCACCGCGCAGGCCGGCGGTGTCGTCGCCCTGGCCGCGGCGCGTCGCTCGATCCCGGTCATGTTCCACACGCCGAGCGAGGTGAAGGCCGCGGTCACCGGCAGTGGCACGGCCGACAAGAAGCAGGTGACCACGATGATCACCCGCATCCTCAAGCTCGACGCCGCGCCGAAGCCCGCCGACGCCGCCGACGCGCTCGCGCTGGCCGTCGCACATTGTTGGCGGGCCCCGCTGATCGCCAGACTTGCGGCCGCCGAAGCTGCGGCCGCCCAGCAGAAGAAACGCTACGAGGAGCGGCTGCGCGAACAGTCGGCCGCACGGAAGGCAGGTAGCCGGTGATCGCCTCGGTACACGGCGAGGTACTCGACATAGCCCTCGACCACGTGGTGATCGAGGCGGGTGGGATCGGCTATCGCATCAACACCACACCCGCGACCCTCGCCGGTCTCCGGCGCGGCGAGCAGGCCAGACTCGCCACCGCGATGATCGTCCGCGAGGACTCCATGACGCTGTACGGCTTCGTGGACGCGGAGGCGCGCGAGCTGTTCGGTCTGCTGCAGACGGTCAGCGGCGTCGGCCCCCGGCTCGCCATGGCCACGCTCGCCGTCCTCGAACCCGATGCCTTGCGTGCCGCTCTCGCCGACGGCAACACCGCAGCGTTGACGAGGGTGCCCGGGATCGGCAAGCGCGGCGCCGAACGCATGATCGTCGAACTGCGCGACAAGGTCGCGGCCTTCGGTGCGACCGGATCGTCGCCCGTCGCGGCCGGAGCCTCGCCGCTGCGCGACCAGATCGTCGAGGCGCTGGTCGGCCTCGGATTCACGCCGCGTCAGGCCGAACCGGCCGCCGACAAGGTCCTCGCCGACGACCCGGGCGCCGACGTCTCGACGGCGCTGCGCTCGGCGCTCAAGCTGCTGGGTAGGTCGCGGTGACCGACGAGTACCGTGAGTTCGATGCTGCAGCGGCCGACCGTGATCGGTCGCCCGTCACGGCGGAGCACCTGCCCTCCGACAGCGACATCGAGACCAGCCTGCGCCCGACCAGTCTCGACGATTTCATCGGGCAACCGCGGGTCCGCGAGCAGCTGCAGCTCGTCCTGCGAGGAGCGAAACTCCGCGGCGGCACTCCCGACCACATCCTCCTGTCCGGCCCGCCCGGTCTCGGCAAGACGTCGATGGCGATGATCATCGCCGCCGAACTCGGCACGTCGCTGCGACTGACCTCCGGTCCCGCGCTCGAACGCGCCGGCGATCTCGCCGCGATGCTGTCGAATCTCGCCGAGGGCGACGTGCTGTTCATCGACGAGATCCACCGCATCGCCCGACCGGCCGAGGAGATGCTGTACCTCGCGATGGAGGATTTCCGCGTCGACGTCGTGGTGGGCAAGGGGCCCGGCGCGACGTCCATCCCGCTCGAGGTCGCACCCTTCACCCTCGTCGGCGCGACCACCCGTTCCGGCGCCCTCACCGGCCCGCTCCGCGACCGGTTCGGTTTCACCGCGCACATGGACTTCTACGAGCCTCCCGAACTGCAGCGGATCCTGCACCGCTCCGCGTCGATCCTCGGGATCGATCTGCGCGACGACGCCGCCGCGGAGATCGCCGGTCGCTCCCGCGGCACGCCGCGTATCGCCAACCGGTTGCTGCGCCGCGTCCGCGACTACGCCGACGTGCGCGCCGACGGTGTCGTGACCCGGGCCGTGGCCCAGGCCGCGCTCGAGGTGTACGACGTCGACCCGATCGGTCTCGATCGTCTCGACCGCGCCGTTCTCGGCGCACTCGTCCGCAGCTTCGGTGGCGGCCCGGTCGGCGTGTCGACACTCGCGGTGGCCGTGGGGGAGGAGCCCGCCACCGTCGAGGAGGTGTGTGAGCCCTTCCTGGTCCGTGCCGGCATGGTCGCGCGCACTCCGCGCGGACGTGTGGCCACGCAGGCCGCCTGGTTGCAGCTCGGCCTCACCCCGCCGCCGGAAGCCGCCACCGGGGGCATCGAGGTGCGCGCGCGCGAACCCCAGCTCGAGCTGTTCGAGGACGACCCCGACACGACCCTCGAGGGCGGTGTCGATCCGTCCGACCCGGACGATCCGGACGTACGGCGGTAGGACCCTCGCCCGGGGAATGGCACACTGGTCTACTGCGTCGGTCCGTGGAGGCCGATCCCGACGTCGTGGTGCCGCATGCGCCACCACGACCCGCTGGTGTCGCCCGCGTCACCACCCACCGACAACGACCGAGGACTGACTTCAACGATGGAACTGCTCTTCCCTCTCCTGATCCTGGCACTGCTCGTCCCGACCTTCCTGGGCGTGCGGCGTCAGAAGAAGGAGATGCAGAAGGTGACGGCGCTGCAGGACTCCCTGCGCATCGGCGACCGCGTGATGACCACCGCGGGTCTGCACGCCACGGTGGCCGCCCTCGCCGACGACACCGTCGATCTCGAGATCGCGCCGGGTGTCGTCACGACCTGGTCGCGTCTGGTCATCCGGGAGCGCGTCGAGACCGAGACCCCGCAGGATCCGGATCTGCTCCGCAAGGACGACGATGCGACCCCGCCGGAGGGACGTCCGACCGAGTACTGACAGCCGATTCGCGACGCACGGTTCGGCACCGGAGTCTCCGGTGCCGGTGACGAGCGCCGCGCGACTGGACCCGACCACCACTCACTCACTCACTCACTCGCATCGAGGAGACTGACAGACCGTGGCACCTTCCAACGGATCGGTGCATCCCGTGCGCGCTCTCGCCCTGTTCGGGGTGATTCTCGCCGCGTTGTATGCACTGGTCTTCTTCACCGGGGACAAGTCGCCCACCCCGAAGCTGGGCATCGACCTGCAGGGTGGCACCCGCGTCACCCTCACCGCGCGAACCCCCGACGGGAGCAGCCCGAGTCCGGACAGCCTCCGCCAGGCCCAGCAGATCATCGAGACCCGCGTCAACGGCCTCGGTGTGTCGGGTTCGGAAGTGATCGTCGAGGGCGACAACCTCGTGATCACCGTCCCGGGTGAGGACAGCTCCCAGGCCAGGACGCTGGGCCAGACCGCCCGTCTGTACATCAGGCCGGTGATCGGGGGACCGATCGACGCGAACATGACCGCCGAGGATCTCGCCGAGCAGCCCGGCGCCGGTACGCCCGAGGGCGGGCTGCCCGCAGAACCGGCCCCTGCCGAACCGGCACCCGGCGAACCCGCACCGGCCGATCAGGCTCCGCCCGCCGATGCGCCCGAACCGCAGGGACGTCCGTTCCCGGCGCAGGATCCCACCGCGCCCACCGATGCCCCGGAACCGGCCGAGACGCCCGAGGCTCCGACCGAGACCACCGGAGCACCCGAGGTTCCCGAGAACGACGGCTCGCTCACCCCGCAGGAACAGGCGGCCGCCGACATCGCCGCGGCCAAGGCCACCCGCCAGAGCGAGGACCCCGCGGTGCAGCAGGCCGCAGCTCTCGCGCTCGACTGCTCCGCGGCCGACCCGCTCGCAGGCAACGACGACCCGGCGCTTCCGCTCGTCGCGTGCTCCACGGACGGCACCGCGATCTACCTGCTCGGCCCGAGCATCATCGACGGCCAGCAGATCGACGACGCCACCTCCGGCTTCAACCAGCAGCAGTCGCGCTACGAGGTCAGCCTGACCTTCGACAGCGAGGGCAGCAACACCTGGGCGCAGTTCACCGCGGCGAACATCGGTCAGCAGGCCGCCTTCGTGCTCGACTCGAAGGTCGTCAGCGCCCCGGTGATCCAGGGCGCCACCCCCGCCGGCAGCGCCACCTCGATCACCGGCCAGTTCACGAACACGCAGGCCGCCGAGCTCGCGAACACCCTCAAGTACGGCTCGCTCCCGCTGTCGTTCGTCGCGTCCGAAGCCGAGACCGTCTCCGCGACACTGGGTCTGGCCTCGCTCGAGGCCGGCCTGATCGCCGGTGCGGTGGGCCTGGCCCTCGTGCTGATCTTCTGCCTCGCCTACTACCGGATGCTCGGACTGCTCACCGCACTGTCGCTCGTCCTGTCGGGTCTGGCGGTCTACGCGGTCATGGTGCTGCTCGGCCGATACATCGGGTTCACGCTCGACCTCGCCGGCGTCGCCGGTCTCATCATCGGTATCGGCATGACCGCCGACTCGTTCGTCGTCTTCTTCGAACGGATCAAGGACGAGATCCGCGAGGGACGAAGTTTCCGTTCCGCCGTGCCGCGCGGTTGGGCCCGTGCCCGCCGGACCATCCTCTCCGGTAACGCGGTCAGCTTCATCGCCGCCGCCGTGCTCTACGTCCTGGCCGTCGGTCAGGTCCGTGGCTTCGCGTTCACCCTCGGCCTCACCACGATCCTCGACGTCGTCGTGGTGTTCCTCGTGACCTGGCCGCTGGTGTTCCTGGCCTCGAAGTCGAAGTTCTGGTCCAAGCCGAGTGTGAACGGTCTGGGCGCGATCCAGCAGGTGGCCGACGAGCGTCGCCTCGTTGCCGCGACCGCTGCGAAGGAGGCGTGACGATGACCGACACGACCACGACGACGGCCATACCGCAGCACGGTCTGCTGTCCCGCCTGTACACCGGCACGGGCGCCTTCGAGATCGTCGGCCGCCGCAAGCGGTGGTACATCGTCACCGCGGTGATCGTGCTGATCGCCCTGCTCAGCATGCTGCTGCGCGGATTCAGCTGGGGTATCGACTTCGAGGGCGGCACCCGCATCCAGATGCCGGCCGTGCCGGGCGTCGCCGTCGAGGAAGTCGAAACCGTCTTCAGCGACACCATCGGTTTCGAACCCGAAGCGGTGCAGACCGTCGGTGCCGGCGACGGTGCGACCGTCCAGATCCGGTCGGAGACCCTCGACGGCGATCAGGTCGCCGAGCTGCAGACCGCACTGTTCGAGGAGTTCCAGCCTGCCGGGCCGGACGGTGAGCCGTCCCGCAACGCGATCAGCGTCGCCGACGTCAGCGAGACGTGGGGAAGCCAGATCACCAACAAGGCGCTCATCGCGCTGGTGGTCTTCCTCGTCATCGTCAGCATCTACATCACGATCCGTTACCAGCGGAACATGGCGATCGCGGCGATCGCGGCCCTGTTCTTCGACATCATCGTGACAGCGGGCATCTACGCCCTCGTCGGTTTCGAGGTCACCCCGGCGACCGTCATCGGCCTGCTCACGATCCTCGGCTTCTCGCTGTACGACACGGTCGTCGTCTTCGACAAGGTCGAGGAGAACACCCGCGGCATCCTGCACCTGCACCGCCGCACCTACGCCGAGCAGGCCAACCTCGCCGTCAACCAGACCCTCATGCGCTCGATCAACACCACGATCATCTCGGTGCTGCCGGTGCTCGCGCTCATGGTGGTCGCGGTGTGGCTCCTCGGAGTGGGCACGCTCAAGGACCTCGCCCTCGTCCAGCTCGTCGGCATCGTCGTCGGTACCTTCTCGTCGATCTTCTTCGCGACCCCGTTGCTGGTTACGCTCGAGGAATGGCGTGGTCCGGTCGCGAAGCACACCCGCAAGGTGCTCGCCAAGCGGGAGGAGGCCGCCGCCCGCGCAGCGAAGGCCGGGACGACGGCCGGATCGCAGTCGGCCGCCGCGCCCTCTGCGAAGGTTGTGCCGACGGTCCAGGGGGCCGGAGCCCTGCCCGACCGGGCGACGGTCCGTCGCGGCCCCGCCCCCGGAGCGCGACCCACCGGAAAGCGCGGCAAGAGAAGGTCCTGACATGGCGGTGAGCGAGCGGAACGACCCGACGACGAGGCGGTCGCCGAGGCGCCGCGGCACGCTCCTCGCGTGCGCAGCGGTGGCCTCGACACTCGCGTTCTCCACCGTGGCCTGTGGCACGGACGAGGAACCGGTGCACTCGATCGGGTACGCGATCGACAACACGGTGACGACCTACAACGCCAACACCGTCGACGGCGCCGCCTCCGGCGCACGCCAGGCGTTCGCCCGGGTGCTGCCGGGCTTCGGCTACGTCGGCCCGTCGGGCCGGGTGATCGCGGACACCGACATCGGCACCGCCTCGGTCGTGCCCGGTGAGGGCCTGACCGTGCAGTACCGCCTGTCGCCGGATGCGGTCTACTCCGACGGCGTGCCGACGTCCTGCGACGACCTCGTCCTCGCCTGGGCTGCGTCGAGCGGACGCTTCACCGCACCCGACGAGTCCGGCGAGCAGGTCCCGCTGTTCGACGCCGCCCATCGCGGTGGCTACGCCGACATCGACCGGGTCGACTGTCAGGCGGGGTCGAAGGAGGCCACCGTCGTCTTCCGGCCCGGCCGTGAGGACACGAACTGGAAGGCGTTGTTCGGGGCCACCGAGTTGATGCCGGCCCACGTGGCGGCGGACAGGTCGGGTGTCCCCGACGTGGTCGGGGCGATCACGGCGAACGACACCGAGGCCGTCCGGCGCATCGCGGAGTTCTGGAACACCGGCTGGGCCCTCACCCCGGGCGAGATCGATCCGGCGCTGTTCCCGTCCGCGGGGCCGTACCGCATCGAGTCGTACACCGCCGAGGACGGCCTGACCCTCGTCGCGAACGAGCGGTGGTGGGGGAACGCCCCGGGCACCGACCGCATCGTCGTCTGGCCGCGCGGCACCGACACGTCGGCGGCCGCGGAGGACGGCCGCATCCACGTCGTCGACGTGGCCGAGGGATCCGTCGGCCACAGCAACCTCGGTGACGGCGCCGACGTCTCCACCGTCGTCTCACGCAACCTCGAGCAACTGGTGTTCGCCACGAGCGGTGTCTTCCAGGACCCGGCGGCGCGCCGCGCCGTCGCCCTGTGCACGCCCAGGACACAGTTGTTCGACGAACTCGGCGCATCCGACGAGTCGAACGGCGTCACGGGCCCCGTCACATCGCGGCTCCTGGCGCCCGATTCGCCGCTGTACCCGCAGACGGCGCAGACCGCCGAACGCTACGCCGAGGTCGACATCGACGCCGCGCGTTCCGAACGTGAGGCCTCCGGTCAGGACCGCATGCAGGTCCGCATCGGCTATCTCGGACCGGACGAGCGTCGCGCGCGCACCGTCGAGCTGATCGGCGAGTCCTGCCGGGAGGCGGGCATCGAGATCGTCGACGCCGGCTCCGACACCTTCACGCCGTCGCAGCTGACGGGGGGGGAGGTCGACGCGATCCTCGTGGGGACGGCCACGGCGGCCGGTGCCGGTGGTGCCGCCGACATGGAGGACGCCCGCGGCTCGCTGCACTCCGGCACCGGCAGCAACGTCGGCGGCTATTCGATCGGACGCGTCGACGAACTGCTCGACGGTCTGCTCGTGGCGAAGGACAACGCGGCCATCGCCGGACTCGCGACCGAGGCCGAACGCATCCTGTGGGGCGACGTCCCCACCCTGCCCCTGTTCGCGCAGCCCCGCACGCTCGGGTTCGCGGCGGGAATGCATGCCGGGGTGCCGAACCCGACGACCGCGGGTGCGGGCTGGAACATGGACCGGTGGATACTCGGAGGATGAACGCTCAACGGATCGGCGACCCGCGGCTCGTCGAGGAAGCTGCCGTGGCCGTGGCCGAACACACCCGATGGGTCGACGACTTCCCGACCGCGGGTGTCCGTTTCGCCGACCTGACGCCCGTCTTCGCCGACGGACCGTCCTTCTCGGCCGTCATCGCGGCGCTGGCGTCCGCGGCACCCGACGCCGAACTCGTCGCCGGTATCGATGCGCGCGGCTTCCTCCTCGGCGGCGGCATCGCCCGCACCCTCGGCGTGGGCGTGCTCGCCGTCCGCAAGGCGGGCAAGCTCCCGCCGCCCGTTCAGACCTGCGAATACAGCCTCGAATACGGCACCGCCGCGATCGAGATCCCGGGCGACTGGATGGCCCTGCAGGGACGCAAGGTCCTCGTCGTCGACGACGTCCTCGCAACCGGCGGAACCCTCGCCGCGACCGTCGAACTGCTCGAACGCGTCGGTGCCGAGGTCGTCGGGATCACCGTCGTCACCGAGATCGAAGCCCTCGGCGGCCGGGCGCGACTGCAGAAGTACCCGCTCACGTCTCTCGTGCGGATCTGAGAGATAGAGTTGCCACAGGTGCCGGTGAACCCGCCGGGCCCGTACGGTCCGGACATGCGCATCGGTGACGAACCGGGTTCGCAGCCGCGACGGGAGGTGGAGGCATGACCCAGAATCTCGATCGGTCGCACAATTCCGGTCAGAACCCGACACCCACACCGGCATCGACCTCCGCGTCGAGGCGGGTGCGCGCCCGCCTGGCGCGACGTATCACCGGTCAGCGGGGCACGAGCCTCAAGCCGGTCCTCGAGCCGCTGGTCACCATCCACCGCGAGCTGTACCCGAAGGCCGACCTCTCGCAACTGCAGCGCGCGTACGACGTCGCCGAGGAGCGGCACGCGAGCCAGAAGCGCAAGTCCGGCGATCCGTACATCACCCACCCGCTGGCGGTCGCCACGATCCTCGCCGAGCTCGGCATGGACACCACGACCCTCGTCGCGGCACTGCTCCACGACACCGTCGAGGACACCGGATACACGCTCGAGCAGCTCACCGCCGAGTTCGGTGAAGAGGTCGCGCATCTCGTCGACGGCGTCACCAAACTCGACAAGGTCGTGCTCGGCTCGGCCGCCGAGGGCGAGACCATCCGCAAGATGATCATCGCGATGGCGCGCGACCCCCGGGTGCTCGTCATCAAGGTCGCCGACCGCCTGCACAACATGCGGACCATGCGCTTCCTGCCTCCCGAGAAGCAGGCCCGCAAGGCACGCGAGACCCTCGAGGTCATCGCCCCGCTGGCCCACCGCCTCGGAATGGCGACGGTCAAGTGGGAGCTCGAGGACCTCGCCTTCGCGATCCTTCACCCGAAGAAGTACGAGGAGATCGTCCGGCTCGTCGCGACCCGCGCGCCGTCGCGCGACACCTACCTGGCCACCGTCCGCGACGAGATCGGCCGGACGCTCG
Source organism: Rhodococcus sp. S3 (assembly GCF_058211795.1). Classification (NCBI taxonomy): domain Bacteria; kingdom Bacillati; phylum Actinomycetota; class Actinomycetes; order Mycobacteriales; family Nocardiaceae; genus Rhodococcus; species Rhodococcus sp. S3. Next base: position 2,224,930 of record NZ_CM177074.1, read on the forward strand.
CGGCGTCGCGGATCGATGCGGTCGTCGAGGGCCGGCCCAAGCACTACTGGTCGATCTACCAGAAGATGATCGTCAAGGGCCGCGATTTCGACGACATCCACGACCTGGTCGGCGTGCGCATTCTGTGCAACGAGATCCGCGACTGCTACGCGGCCGTCGGTGTCGTGCACTCGCTGTGGCAGCCCATGGCGGGACGGTTCAAGGACTACATCGCGCAGCCCCGCTACGGCGTCTACCAGTCGCTGCACACCACCGTCATCGGTCCCGAGGGCAAGCCGCTCGAGGTGCAGATCCGCACACACGAGATGCACCGCACCGCCGAGTTCGGCATCGCCGCGCACTGGCGGTACAAGGAGACCAAGGGACGCCACTCGGGTGATGTCGCCGAGCTCGACGACATGGCCTGGATGCGGCAGCTCCTCGACTGGCAGCGGGAAGCGGCCGACCCGGGGGAGTTCCTCGAATCGCTCCGCTACGACCTGGCGGTCAAGGAGATCTTCGTCTTCACGCCCAAGGGCGACGTGATCACCCTGCCCTCCGGCTCGACGCCCGTGGACTTCGCGTACGCCGTGCACACCGAGGTCGGGCACCGCTGCATCGGAGCCCGCGTCAACGGCCGCCTCGTCGCCCTCGAACGCAAGCTCGAGAACGGCGAGGTCGTGGAGGTCTTTACCTCCAAGGACCCCAACGCCGGCCCGAGCCGCGACTGGCAGTCGTTCGTCGTCTCACCCCGCGCCAAGGCGAAGATCCGGCAATGGTTCGCCAAGGAGCGTCGCGAGGAGGCCCTCGAATCCGGCAAGGACGCCATCGCGAAGGAGGTCCGCCGCGTCGGTCTGCCGCTGCAGCGCCTGATGAACGCCGACCTGATGGTCGCGGTCGCCAAGGAACTGCGCTACGCCGACGTCTCGGCGCTGTACACCGCCGTCGGTGAGCACCACGTCTCGGCGCACCACGTCGTGCAACGGCTGGTCGCGCTGCTCGGCGGGGTCGGTGGCGTCGAGGAGGAACTGGCCGAGCGGTCCACCCCGTCGACCATCCCCACCCGCTCGCGGCACAGCGGCGACTCCGGTGTCCTCGTGCCCGGCGCACCGGGCACGGTCTCGAAGCTCGCCAAGTGCTGCACGCCCGTCCCCGGCGACGAGATCATGGGCTTCGTGACCCGCACCGGAGCGGTGAGCGTGCACCGCACCGACTGCACCAACGCCGGGTCGCTGCGGGAGCAGTCGGAGCGCATCATCGAGGTGCAGTGGGCGCCCTCGCCGTCGTCGGTCTTCCTCGTCGCGATCCAGATCGAGGCGCTCGATCGGCACCGCCTGCTGTCGGACGTCACGAAGGCGCTCGCCGACGAGAAGGTCAACATCCTGTCGGCCTCGGTGACGACCACGGGCGACCGGGTCGCGGTGAGCCGGTTCACCTTCGAGATGGGCGATCCTAAGCATCTCGGACACGTGCTCAACGTCGTCCGCAACGTCGAGGGCGTCTACGACGTCTACCGGGTGACCTCGGCAGCCTGATCGCGGCGGTCGGGTCGCTCCGTCACCGCACGGCTCCGATCACGACGGGCGTCGTGGGTACGCCGCCCCCGAGCGGGCTGGAACCGTCGTGCCCGTCCGCGGCGGCTGCGTCGAGCACCGGCATCCCGGCATCGGCGATGCGGCCGAAGGCCGTGAAGTCCGGTCGCAACAGCGAATCTCCGAGCAGCAGGAAGAACTGGCTGCCGTTGCTGTTCTCCACCCCGGCGTTGGCCATCGCGACCGTGCCGCGTGGATACAGCACCGCCGGCGGGAGATAGGACGTCGCCGCCTCCGCCGCGAACTGCGGTACCGGGTACTCGTCCGCGAAGGTGTAACCGGGCCCGCCGGATCCCGTCCCTGTGGGGTCGCCGCACTGGTAGAGCTCACCGCCCGGATCGGTTGCGAGACGGTGGCAGGAGGTGCCGTCGTAGAACCCGCGACGCGCGAGATCGACGAAGCTGTTGACGGTGCACGGAGCCTGGGTCCGGTCGAGCACGAGCGGGATCGCGCCGATCGACGTCTCGAGTGTCAGGTCGACGATGCCCACGGTCGATGCGGTGGACGGGGGACGAGCGCCACCCCTGTCGACGTACTCGCATGTCACCGTCGGTGCCGGTGGGGCCGGGACCTCGGGGAGTCCGCGGTAGATGGACAGATCGCGTGGGGGAGCGGACCGTGGCTGGGCGACCTCGGTGACCTTCGTGGTTTCGGAACCGGCGTCCTGCGCACAGCCGCCGAGCAACACTGCGACGGCGACGAGACAGAGCGGAACAACGGTACGGAGCCGGGACGCGAACCGCTGTTCGGTGGTGTGGATCACAGCATCGGGACGCTATCGGAACCCTGCACGAACCGATAGGGGCCGAGGGTGGATCGGTGAACAATCACCCCCGAGATCACCCCGTGAGGTGGTGTGGTCCAGCGGATCTCGTACCGGCCGGCAGTATCCGCGCCGTCGGAGTCCCGACGGCACGACGTCCCGCCCCGGGATCCGGGGCGGGACGTCGTGCGCTGTCGGGCGAGGGGGTGTCAGGACCCGACGGTCACCGACTCGATCTGCACCGCGCGGTTGGGGGCACCGCCGCCGGCCGCCATCGATCCGTCGTCGCCCTCCGCCGCGACCTCCTCGATCACGGTGAGTCCGGCCTCGTCGACCGTCCCGAAGACCGTGTAGGTGGGGGGAAGCTGCGAATCCTCGTAGACCAGGAAGAACTGGCTGCCGTTGCTGCCGGGCCGGCCGGTGTTGGCCATCGCGACCGTGCCGCGCGGGTAGATCACCGGCTGGCGCAGCTGGGCGTCGCCGGGCGCGTACACGTTCTCCGGGTACTCGGTGTCGAAGCCGTAACCCGGACCGCCCGTGCCGGTGCCCGTCGGGTCGCCGCACTGCAGCACCTGCAGACCCGGCGAGGTCACCAGACGGTGGCAGGGCGTGTCGTCGAAGTAGCCCTGCTCCGCGAGGGACACGAAGCTGTTGACCGTGCACGGCGCCGCGGCCCGGTCGAGCTCCACGCCGATCTCGCCGACGCTGGTGGTGATCTGCGCGGCGGTGGTGCCGGTGGCGGAGACGTCGTCCGCGGACGGGGCGGTCACGTCGCGCGCGGCGTCGCCCGAGGCGTTGTAGGTGCACGAGACGAGATCGCCACCGGCGGGTCGCTCCGGCAGTTCGCCCGTGTAGGCGGGGGACTCCCGGTCGGCGACGGACGCGGGTGCCGAGGAGGTCGCGGCGCTGTCGGTGGACGTGTCGTCGGAGCATCCCGTGAGCAGGAGTGCCAGCCCGGCGCCGGCGGCGAGGGTGGTGCGCAATCGGATCATCAGTCCATCCTGACCGACGTGAGGGTGGTCTCCAGCGCGGGGGCACCGTCGGCGGCTCCGCCTGCGACACCGGCCGCGGCGATCTTGTCGAGGGTCGCGAGACCGGTCTCGTCGATCGTGCCGAAGACGGTGTACTGCGGCGGCAGCACCGAATCGCCGTACACCAGGAAGAACTGGCTGCCGTTGGTGTCCGGGCCGGCGTTGGCCATCGCGAGCGTGCCGCGCGGATAGGTCATCGGTTCCTGCGCCGCGGGATCGTCGGCGGCGAACTGGTCGGTCGGGAACTCGTTCGCGAACTGGTAACCCGGCCCGCCCGACCCGCTACCCGACGGGTCGCCGCACTGCAGGACCTGCAGGGACGGCGAGGTGGTGAGCCGATGGCAGGCCGTCTCGTCGAAGAAGTTCTGCGAGGCGAGCGACAGGAAGCTGTTGACGGTGCACGGCGAATCGTCGTTGTGCAGGATCAGGCCGATGTTCCCCTGGCTCGTCTCCACGCTGACGCTGATGTCCGTGTTGCCCTCGCCGGTGGTGCGGATGCCCTCGGTGCGCGGCGGCTCCGCCGGCTTCGACGGTTCGCGGCCGTCCGCGGGGTAGGAGCAGTTCACCGTCTCGGGCAACGGCTCGGACCGGCCCTCGGGGAGCGCGGCGTACTCCGTTTCCGAACCCGAGGTGTCGTTCGACGCCGCCTCGGTGGCCGTGTCGTCGCCCCGGTCGACCGCCCACAGAGCAACACCCGCACCGACGACCACGATCACTCCGAGCGCGGACAGCGCGATCGTCATGCGGCGCCGCTTACGCTCGCGTTCGGCTCGACGCTCGAGCTGCCGTTCGAGTTTGCGTTTCGCGGCCTGGCGCCGTTGTGCGTTGCTCGGCACTGCAGTAGTCCTCCCGTGAACGATCGATGTGGTCCAACCGACTTCGAAGCAGACCCGAGTCTGCCACCCGGGACCGGCAACCCGCGGGCAGGGCGCAACGCATAGTCTGTAGGAGACCTCGAAGGCTTCCACCCGTAGGAGCGATGCTCGTGCTCGTGACCGGATTCCCTGCAGGGATGTTCCAGACCAACTGCTACATCCTCGCGCAGGACAACGCGAAGGAGTGCGTCGTCGTCGATCCCGGCCAGGACGCCGCCGAGCCGCTCGTGGAGTTCCTCACCGGATCCGATCTCACGCCCCGGGCGGTGCTGCTCACGCACGGTCACCTCGACCACATGTGGTCGGCGCAGCCGGTGGCCGACCGGTACGGGATCCCCGTCTACATCCACCCGGACGACCGGATGATGCTCACCGATCCGCTGCAGGGCATGGGGTCGAGCCTTGCGCCCTTCCTCGACGGCGTCGAGTTCGTCGAACCGCAGCAGGTCGTGGAGTTCGCCGACGGGGACGAGATCGAACACGCCGGAATCGGGTTCGTCGTCGACCACACGCCCGGACACACCCGCGGCTCGGTCGTCCTGCGCACCCGCACCACCACGCCCGACGGGGCCGTCCTGAACGTCGCCCTGACCGGCGACACCCTGTTCCAGGGATCGATCGGCCGCACCGACCTGCCCGGCGGCGACCACGCGCAACTGCTCGACTCGATCGCGCGCAAGCTGCTCGTGCTCGACGACGGCACCAACATCCTCCCCGGACACGGCGGGGCGAGCACGATCGGCCAGGAGCGGGTGTCGAACCCCTTCCTCACCGGCCTGGCAGAATCCCGCTGACGGCACGAACACCGACGCACGAACGCCGGCGCATCGATACCGACGCACGAACACCGCGATCCGTCCGGTGACCAACCGAGAGAATCCCGAGAGAAGGCAGTACCAGTGAGCAAGGCCTCCACGTTTTCGGCGCCGAAGGGTGTGCCCGATTACGTTCCCCCGCAGTCGGCGGAGTTCGTGGCGGTACGGGACGGTCTGACCCGTGCCGCACGCCTGGCGGGGTACGGGCACGTCGAGCTGCCCATCTTCGAGGACACCGGCCTGTTCGCTCGCGGCGTCGGCGAGTCCACCGACGTCGTCACCAAGGAGATGTACACCTTCGCGGATCGCGGTGAACGCTCGGTCACGCTGCGTCCCGAGGGCACCGCAGGTGTGATGCGCGCCGTGATCGAGCACGGTCTCGATCGCGGTCAGCTCCCCGTGAAGCTGTCCTATTCCGGACCGTTCTTCCGCTACGAGCGTCCCCAGGCGGGCCGCTACCGTCAGCTGCAGCAGGTCGGCGTCGAGGCGATCGGCATCGACGATCCCGCGCTCGACGCCGAGGTCATTGCGGTCGCCGACGCAGGATTCCGGTCGCTCGGACTCGACGGCTTCCGCCTCGAGATCACGTCCCTCGGCGACGAGACCTGCCGCCCGCAGTACCGGGAGAAGCTGCAGCAGTTCCTCTTCGCGCTCCCGCTCGACGAGGAGACGCGCCGCCGCGCCGAGATCAACCCGCTTCGGGTGCTCGACGACAAGCGCCCGGAGGTCCGCGAGATGACCGCCGACGCACCGCTGATGCTCGACCACCTCTCGGACACCGCTCGCGCGCACTTCGACGAGGTGCTCGCCCACCTCGACGCGATCGGTGTCCCGTACGTCGTCAACCCGCGCATGGTGCGCGGCCTCGACTACTACACGAAGACCACCTTCGAGTTCGTCCACGACGGGCTCGGCGCCCAGTCCGGCATCGGTGGTGGAGGCCGCTACGACGGGCTCATGGAACAGCTCGGCGGCCAGCCCCTCTCGGGCATCGGTTTCGGAATCGGCGTAGACCGCACGGTTCTCGCGCTCGCCGCCGAGGGCAAGACCGCCGGTAGCCCCGCGCGGTGCGAGGTGTACGGGGTGCCGATGGGCGATGCCGCCAAGGCCGCACTCGTGCCCATCGCACACAAGCTGCGCGCTGCGGGTGTCCGCGTCGACCTCGCCTACGGTGGGCGCGGCCTCAAGGGCGCCATGAAGGCGGCCGACAAGTCGGGCGCCGTCGTCGCGCTCGTGCTCGGCGACCGCGAACTCGAGGCGGGCGAGATCGTCGTCAAGGATCTGCGCAACGGCGAGCAGCACAGCGTTGCACTCACGGACGTCGTCGCCCGTGTGGGTGAGGTCGTTGCCGGCGCATGACGACCGGGACGGTGCCGCCGTCCCGCTCGATCTGATCCCGTCCAAACTGCTCCGGCCACGCGCCCGCAGGATCGCGCTGCTCGCACTCGCCGTCGGCGTCGTCCTCGGCTTCCTCGTCTGGATCGTCGCGCCCGGCTGGGTAGCGCTGCTCGTCGGGGGCGTCTTCGCCGTGCCGCCGGCCGTCGGTGCGTTCCTGGCCACGCGTCGGCACCTGCTGCTGCGCGGCACCGTCGTCACCCTGTCGGGGGCGTTCCGGTCGCGCAGTGTCGATCTCGCGCGACTCGCCGGGGTCGAACTGATCGTTCGGGTGGGCGGGGTATCGCAGGCCGTCGTGCGCGTCAACGACGGCGAGCACAACCTCGTGTCGGTCCCGCTCGCCCTGTACGCGAACGGCGGCGGCCGCGAACTCGACGTACTGGCCCTGCGAAAGCTCGCGGATGCGCTCGCCACCAGCGAGATCGCACCGGCGGCGGCGATCTCGTCGGTGCTCGTCGAACAATTGCGGGCCGAGGCCCGCGACGCCGCGCTCGGCGAACGCCCGCTCTACCGGGCGATCGAACTCGCGCGCGGCGCCGGCCGGGTGCCGCAGACGACGCTGACCGACCACGAGGTCGCCTCGCTCGTGGACTGACGGCCCGTCGATCGGCGAGTGGCGCTCACCGGTCGTCGTACGAACCGATCACCGCGGGAACGACCAACGGCAGTTCGCCGACGACCTCGGTGCCCTCCGCGGCGGCACTCAGCAGACGGGTGGGGGAGCGGTGCTCCTCGTCGTCGGATCCGCGGGTCGAGCCCGCGGGGACCATCCCGCCGGTCGAGGGTGCCCTTCCCATCGCGGTCGCGCCGGTCGTGGTCGGCGAACCCCCACCCGTACCGGGCGCGGTCGGAATCGGAGCGGCGGCAGGCGCACCTGCAGTTCCGAACGCGGCCCCTGCGGTGCCGTGACCGGCGGCCACTCCGGCCGACATCGTTCCGGCCGATCCCGCGACCGCCGCGCCGACGGTCGGAACCGCCGCGTGTGCGGTGGGCACGGTCGCCGCGTGGGCGGTGGGAATGGTCGGGGCGTGCGCGGCGGCCGTGAACGGCGCTGCGACACTCGACGCGACATCGGTTGCGGCAGTGGCGACCGTGCGCATCTCGTGGACCCCGGCCACGGCGACCGGCGCGGGCACGGGAATCGGTGTGGTCAGCGCCGTCATCGCGGCGGTATGGATCGTCAGCTCGCCCCGGGTGCGCGCGACGACGGCCAGTGCCGCCTGGAGATGCTGCACGGCGGACGCCAACAGGGCGGCCTGGCCCGGCGGCGTCGCGAGAGCGGGCGCGGCCGCCATCGCCGTGGCCACGAACGACTGTGCGATGCCGGTCAATTCGATGTTGCCGCGTTCGACGGTCGCCGTGGCGGCGCGGGTGACGTCGCCGATCCGGTCGCCGCGGTCGGCCAGTTCGAGGGCGGACTGTTGTGCGCGCACCCCGTGCCCTGCGGCCTCGTCGGCCGTCACCCCCTCCCACGACTCCGGAAGTGCGTGCAGCGCACTGCGGCCGAGCATCGTGGCGGTCTCGAGCAGACGCGACCCCTGCTGCAGGATCGCCGAGGGGTCGAGTGAGTCGAGGATGCCGGTCCCGAACATCGAGCAGAGGTCGGTGAGCGGCCGCACGATCGTTTCGAGATCGGGTAGCACCGGTACCGGGATCGATTCGAGCAGTTCGACGATCGAATTCGCCTCGAGGACGGGCAGACCGGGCTCGGGGAGCACGGGTTCCGGCAGTACCGGAAGCGGTGCGTCGAGGACCGGTCCGATCGGAGACGCGCGGAGAGCGTCGAGAACGGTCGGTGAGGCGGCGGGTGTTGCGGTGTCGACGACCGATCCCTGCATCACAGTCCTCCCGCAGCATCGGCCAGCGCCGAAGCCGTTCCGGTGTCGGTCGTTTCGTAGCCGGTGGCCGCCTCGTGTGCCGCGATGCCGTTGGACGCGTAGGCCCACGACAGTTGCGCGACGGCGCGGCTGTGCTCGGACTGGGCCGCCGCGAACACTGCGAGGAACTCTCCGCCGATGAGTCCCATGGCCGGGCTCAGCGCGGAGATGTTGGCCTGCAGATCGAACGTCCCCGCCTGCGCCACCTGCTCGGCCGCACGAAGATTCGTGGTCCCGAACGCTCGAATTCCGTCGGGCACCACCCGGATTCCGGCACCGGGAAACAGACCGCTCATCGAACCCCCCCATCGAAGATCAGTGTGGCGAGCACTGTAACTCGAGCGAACCGGGCGAGCCACCGGGCCCTCGGCCGGCTGTGGATGAAGCGGCGGGAATGCCGATGTATTCGTTGCACAGCGAGTGCGCTCCGTCCGATCGAACACGATGTCGAACGATCTGTTGACAGCGAATAGCACACATGTTCGACTGGAGGGCATGCGGTGGGCGGGTCAGGCTGTGGATGCGGACGACGGAGCTCTGCCGGGTCTCGAACGGGCCGGCCTCGTCCGTAGTGTCCGCACGCCGGAGTTCGAGGGCGTCACCTTCCACGAGGTGCTGTGCAAGAGCGCGCTGAACAGGACGCCGGAGGCCTCCCGGTTGCCGTTCCGGTACACCGTCAACACCTTCCGCGGCTGCACACACGCGTGCCGGTACTGCTTCGCCCGGCCCACGCACGAGTACCTCGATCTCGACGCCGGGCACGACTTCGACTCGCAGCTGGTCGTCAAGACCAACGTCGCCGCCGTCCTGCGCCGCGAACTCGCGCGACGATCCTGGACCCGGGAACACGTGGCGCTCGGCACCAACACCGATCCCTACCAACGTGCGGAGGGGCGCTACCGGCTGATGCCCGGAGTCATCCGGGCCTTCGCCGAATCCGGCACCCCCTTCTCCATTCTCACGAAGGGCACGCTGCTGCGCCGGGATCTCCCGCTGCTGTCGCTGGCGGCCGGTCAGGTCGACGTGTCGGTCGCGGTGTCGCTCCCGATCGGCGATCCCGAGCTCGCCGCGCACATCGAGCCGGGCACGCCGTCACCGAAGGCCCGTCTCGATCTCGTGAAGGCGATCGTCGAGGCCGGGTTGTCGTGCCATGTCATGGTCGCTCCGGTGCTGCCCTTCCTCACCGACTCGCGGCAGCACCTCGACACGCTGTTCGACTCCCTCGCCGCAGCCGGCGCGTCGGGGGTCACGGTGATACCGCTGCACCTGCGCGGATCGACCCGCGGGTGGTTCCTGTCGTGGCTCGCCCAGGAGCATCCTGCCCTCATGCGCCGCTATCGCCGCCTCTACGGCCGGGGCGCCTACGTCGCTCCCGAGTACTCGCAGTGGTTGGACGAGCGGGTCGCGCCCCTGCTCGACCGTCACCGCCTCGGGGCCCGGGCGTCCGCTCGGCGCGAGGAGAAGGGGGCGCTGCGCACCGACGAACGCGCCCCCGAACCGGAGGCGGCGCTCACCCTGTTCTGAGGCGGTTCGCGGGCGGCGTGTCAGTCGTCGTATGCGAGCCGGAACTTCTCGAACGCCGCACGCGAGGCTTCGGGGACCGGCCGTGAGCCGCCTTCGGCGGCGGTGCCGACGTCCACCGAATCGGCGAGCGCGACGCACCTGCCGTGCTGGAACAGGGCCGAGCCGATCACGACCGACGACGTCCCGATGTGATGGACACCGGTGGCGATGACGATGTCGTGCGGATAGAACACCTCGGCCAGGAAGTTGATCTCGATCTTCGCGAGTACCGCACGCTCGAAGGGCTGGGTACCGCCCAGGGTCGACGACACGGCCTCCATGACGAGGACGCGGGCCTGTTCGAAGTAGCGGGCGATCGAGACGTTGTTGATGTGCCCGAGCGCGTCGGTGTCGCCGAAGAGGGGCGTGATCGTGCGCTGCAACGGATACAGGTCGAGCGAGGTGCGTCGCGGGTCGTACCGCATGGGAGGTACCGCCTTCGAGATGGTGACTGTGACCCGGTCAACATATCCGTGACCGGGCCGGCGTCCCGCTTCGGAGGCGCGGGAGGTGTTCGTCCCGGGGTGGACGGCCTACCGTCTACCGTCGATCATGCGATCGCGCATGCGGGTGAAGGCCTCGGCCATGGAGGTGACGTCATCGGGCGAGAGCAGGTCGAACATGTTCTCGCGGACCGCCTCGACGTGGCCCGGACCCGCCTCGGCGAGTCTCGCGTAGCCGACGTCCGTCAGTTCGGCCCACGCGCCACGTCGGTCGGATTCGCACTCCACGCGCCGGACCCACCCCGCATTCTCCATGCGGGAAACGGCGCGGGTGATGCCGCTGCGGGTCGTGGTGCTCGCGTCGGCGAGGTCGCGCATGCGCATCCGGCGGTCGGGTGCCTCGGACAGCAGGACCAGGATCTCGAAGTCGGTGAAGGAGATGTCGGAGTCCCGCAGCAGCTGCTTGTCGAGATTCTGGAACAGCAGACGCGTCGCATCGAGATAGGCGCGCCACAGGCGCTGTTCGTCGTCGCCGAGCCACTTCGCTTCTCCCATGACCTCCAGTGTACCCGTGTTAGTTGACTGCGCAATCAAATGTGACACACTGGAAGCGTCGACCGACGGACCACCGAGAGGAGTCGAGCGGCATGAGCAACACCGACACCCGTCCCGAGGAGATCCGCTGCCGGACGGAGGACCTCCCGATTCGCGACCCGCTCCGCCCCCGCGTGGAGATCATCACCTCGCGTGAGGTCCCGCTCGGCGGCCCCCGGGCCATGCCCGTCCGCCGCACGCTCCCGCAACGGCAACGTTCGCTGATCGGTGCGTGGTGCTTCGTCGACCACTACGGTCCCGACGACGTCTCCCGCACCGGCGGCATGGACGTCGCACCGCACCCCCACACCGGGCTCCAGACGGTGTCGTGGCTGTTCACCGGGGAGATCGAACACCGCGACAGTCACGGCGTGCACGCGATGGTCCGGCCGGGGGAGTTGAACCTCATGACCGGAGGCCACGGGATCTGCCACTCCGAGGTCTCCACCGCCGCGACCGCGACGCTGCACGGTGTCCAGCTGTGGGTGGCCCTGCCCGACACGCATCGCGATGCGCCCCGCGACTTCCAGCACCACGTGCCGCCGGTCGTCCGGGTGCCCGGCGCCGACGTCAAGGTCTTCCTCGGTTCGCTCGCCGGCCAGGAGTCGCCCGTGACGACGTACACCCCGCTGCTCGGCGCGGAGATCGTCCTGGACCCCGCAGCGAGTATCACCCTCGACGTCGACCCGTCGTTCGAACACGGGGTGCTCGTCGACACCGGTACGGTCGCACTGTTCGGCACCGTGCTCACCCGTGCCGCGCTCGGCTACACCGGAACCGGCGTGCCGGCCCTCGAACTGACCAACACCACCGACGAACCCGCACGTATCGTCCTCCTCGGTGGAACGCCCTTCGGCGAGGAGATCGTGATGTGGTGGAACTTCGTCGGGCGCGACCACGACGAGATCGTCGCCTACCGGAACGCCTGGGAACGCGGCTCCGATCGGTTCGGCAGCGTCTCCGGCTACACCGGCAGGGTCGAGCGTCTCCCGGCGCCACCCCTGCCCCAGGCACGTATCCGCCCCCGCCGCAATCCGCCCACCGCAGATCCGAACTGCCCGACACAGGACCCCGCATGAGCACCGCACCGATTCTCGACGTCCGCCGCGCGGACGACCGCCTCCACACGAAGATCGACTGGCTCGACTCGAGGCACTCCTTCTCGTTCGGCCACCACTACGATCCCGACAACACGCATTTCGGGATGCTGATGGTCAACAACGACGACATCGTCCGTCCGGGAAGCGGTTTCGACACCCACCCGCACCGCGACATGGAAATCGTCACCTGGGTGCTCCGCGGATCGCTCGTGCACCAGGACTCGACGGGACACTCCGGGGTGATCTACCCGGGTCTCGCGCAGCGCATGAGCGCGGGCTCCGGCATCCTCCACTCCGAGAAGAACGACTCGTGGCGTCATCCCGGCGCCACCGCGTCGTATGCCGCCGAGCACGACGAACCGGTGCGGTTCGTGCAGATGTGGGTGCTGCCGGACGAAGCCGGGATCGAGCCGGGATACGAACAACTCGAGATCGACGACGAACTGCTCTCCGGCGGTCTCGTGCCGGTCGCATCCGGAATGGACGCCTACGCCGACCATTCCGCCATCCGCATCCGCAACAGATATGCCGCCATGCACGTCGCGCGGATGCGTCCGGATCGCCCCGTGACGCTGCCGGACGCACCCTTCGTGCACCTCTTCGTCGCCCGGGGCGAAGCCGCACTCGAGGGAGCCGGACCTCTCGCCGAAGGAGACGCGGTGCGGATCGCCGGAGGTGGCGGTCGAGCGCTCACCACGGCGACCGGCGCCGAGGTCATCGTCTGGGAGATGCACGCCGCACTCGGACATTCCTGAACACCGCCACTCCCGACCGGTCCGGCGGACCGGAAACGGCGACAGGCCCGCCCCGGAGATCCGGGACGGGCCTGTCGCCGTCGTGGGTCAGTTCGCGGCGCCGCTCATCGGCAGCAACCGGGCCAGGACGTCCGACAGGGTGATCAACCCGACGATCCGTCCGTTCTCGGTGACGGTGACCAGATGGTTCCTGGTCTCCCGCATCGTCGTGAGCGCCTCGTAGACCGGCGTCGCGGCGTCGATCGTCAGCGCGGGGCGCATCAGTTCGGCCGCCGTGGTTCCGGGTGCGGCCTGGAGACTGTCACGCACGTGCACGACACCGTCCACGTGCCCGTTGGCGCGTACGAGCAACCGGAGATGCCCCGTGCGATGAGCCGTCTCACGGATCTCGTCGGCCGTCGAGGTCGGCTTCACACTGCTCGGCTCCGCCTGCGGCGTGACGATCTCGCCGAGCGTGAGCGTCTCGAGCTCCAGCGCGCTGCTCAGGTGCCCGTGATAGCGCTCGTCGAGCGTGCCGACGGTGGCCGAGTGCTCGACCAGATGGCGGAGTGCATCGGGATCCTGACCTTCGGCGACCTGATCCACGGGATCCACGCCGACCTTCCGCAGGCACCAGTTCGCCATGTGGTTCAACCGGACGAGCAACGGCCGGGTCACCCACATGAACGCCCGCATCGGCAGCGCCAGCATCGTGGCGGACTTCTCCGGGTGGGCGATCGCCCACGACTTCGGTGCCATCTCGCCGACGACGAGGTGCAGGAACGTCACGATGATCAGCGCAAGGACGAAGCCGGCGACATCCGCGAGCCACAGCGGCGCGCCCCAGTTCTCGAACAAGGGCGTGAGCCAGTGGTGCACTGCGGGTTTCGTCGTCGCACCGAGTGCGAGCGTGCACACCGTGATACCGAGCTGGGATCCTGCGAGCAGCACCGACAGTTCGGACGCGCTGCGCAGGGCGGCGCGCGCCGACCGGCTCGACGGCGCTGCGTCCTCGAGCCGGTGTCGTCGCGCCGCGATGAGCGCGAACTCGACCGCGACGAAGAACGCGCTGGCGGCGATCAGGCCGATCGTCACCACCGCGACGACCACAGGGTTACTCATTGCCGGTCACCTCGTCCGTCAGAACGGTCACGCGCACGGACGACGGCACGTGCTTGTCGATGTCGCGTACCTCGGCGACCAGGGTCCTGTGGATCGGGCCGTCCTCGTTCAGCAGTTCGGCGGGCTCCGGATCCAGCGTGATCCGGACGGTGTCGCCCACCTCGGGCAGGCCGCCGAACTCGGTGATGACCAGACCGGCGAGCGTCTCGTAGTCGCCCTCGGGCAGTTCGTGGTCGAGGGTGCGGGCCACCTCGTCGATGTGTGCGTCGCCGCGGACGATCCAGCCGTCGCCCTCGGGACGGATGACCTCGACGGCCATCGCGGGATCGTGCTCGTCGGCGATCTCGCCGACCAGTTCCTCCGCGATGTCCTCGAGCGTGACGACGCCGGCGAAACCGCCGTACTCGTCGATCACCAGTGCCATCTCGTCGTCGGCCCGTGCCAGTTCGGTGAGAACTTCCGGTAGTGCCAGCGTGGCCGGCACGATCACGGGCGGTCGGCAGACCGTCGCGGCCGTGCCCGTCGGGGTGTCGAGGCCGAGGAGGTCGTGCAGGTGCACGACCCCGCGCAGATCGTCGGACGAGGTGCCCACCACGGGGTAGCGGGTGTGCCCCTCGCTCATCTTGTCGAGAATCGTGGCGACCGGCTCGTCCAGCTCGACGACGTCGACCCGCGACCGCGGGATCATCGCGTGTTCGGCGGTCCGGGTCGGGAACTCGAGGATCCGGTCGAGGAGGGTGGACAGCTCCGGCGGAAGTTCGCCGGTCTCGCGGGACGCGGCCACGATGTGTTCGAGGTCGCGCGGTGTCGCGGAGTGCTCGACGTCGTGCACCGGCTCGATGCGCAGCGCGCGCAGCAGGAGATTCGACGACGCGTCGAACAGTTTGATCAGCCATCCGAAGACGGCGAGATAGGCGCTCGTCGACAGGGCGAGACGGCGTGCGACCGGTTCGGGACGGGCGATGGCGAGGTTCTTCGGTACCAGCTCACCGAAGACCATCTGGACCACCGTCGAGAAGAGCACGGCCAGCACGGTGCCGACGGCGACACCCACGGCGGTGGGGATGCCCACACCGCCCAGCAGTTCGCCGAGGCCGCTACCGATCAGCGGTTCCGCGACGTAACCGACGAGCAGGCCGGTGACGGTGATGCCGAGCTGAGCGCCCGAGAGCATGAACGAGGTGCGGCGGGTGACCGCCAGTGCGCGGGCCGCAGCCGAGTCACCGCCTTCGGCGCGGGCCTTCAGGCGGGAGCGGTCGACGGCCATGTACGCGAATTCCTGCGCGACGAAGTAGCCGGTCAGTGCAGTGATGGCGAGAACGACAAGAATGCCGGCCGCGATTCCGAGGGCGGTCAGCACTTCGGGGACCGGGCTCGGGTGACGAGCAGAGCGTCACATCTGGGCGGGACGGGTCTTCGAGGTTTTCGCTTGGGGCGTTTCATGACTCCCTCTGGGTCGGGTCGGGCTGACGGATGCATTCACAGGATAGGACGAACGGACGGGGGTGGAAGTTCCACCATCCGGGTGGAGGTATGGTCACAAAGCGATCTTGTAATCCCCGGATTATCATCCGAATGGACCGGATTGTCCGACGCGGGTATTTCCGAGCGATTACGACATTTCTGACCGATTTTCTCGAATATTTCGACGTTTGTGCTGGTAGGGGCATTTTGTGGCCCGGATTACAAATCTAAGTGCTGCGCGGACGTGGAATGCAGGTAACAATTGGATCGCGTGTCGACGCGCGTCGTCACAACTTCGTTGTTGTTCCATTGATGGGAGAAGCCCGTGCCTGCACTCGAGTTCCTTGTCGACCTCTTCGGTAACCTCGCCGACCTGTTCGACGTGCTGAACTTCTTCACCGGTTCCGCTGATGCGGCCGGCGATGCGTTCGGCAGCAGCCAGGCCTGAGCCTCGCAGACTCGAAGGCCCGTGGGTTGATCCCGCGGGCCTTCGTCGTGTCCGGAGATGGTCGTCTCCGTCCGGCCAGGGGGAGCGGAGTGCCGCACCGTTTCCGACCCCCGTTCTCGATCCCGTCCCGACCACAGAAAACCGACGTTTGGGTTCGTTTCGCCAGAGCTAACCGGTGGGTGTAATTCGGACCACTCAACCCAAACGGACGTTCGGTGAGAGGACGCGAAAGATGACATCTCGAACACCAAGCCCCGGCCGCGGCTCGATGACGGCAACGCCGGTGCAGACCGCGGCGCTCGTGGTGGGCGCGGTCTTCCTCCTGGTGGGCATCCTCGGTTTCATCCCGGGTGTCACGTCGGACTACGACCAGCTCTCGGGTGCAGGCCACCATTCCGAGGCTCTGCTGTTGGGGATCTTCCAGGTCTCCATCCTCCACAACATCGTGCACCTGCTCTTCGGTGTCCTGGGACTCGCTGCAGCCCGGGATGCAGCCATGGCCCGCAGTTTCCTCATCATCGGCGGTGCGATCTACCTGGTGCTGTGGATCTACGGTCTGATCATCGACAAGGACAGCAGCGCCAACTTCGTGCCCTTGAACACCGCGGACGACTGGCTGCACTTCGTCCTCGGCCTGGGCATGATCGCTCTCGGCGTGCTTCTCACACGCACGCGAACGGCCCCGGGCACGGCTCGCCCCTGACCCGAGCCCGCCCCTCCCGACGTCGGGATCCGGAAGAACCCGTGGTTCACGCCACGGGTTCTTCCATGTGGGCAGGCAGGGTGTCGGTGTGGGTCTCGTCGGGGCGATCGGTATCGTCGACCGTCAGCACCCCCGACTCGGCGATCGCCTCGAGCGACAGCGTCCGGTAGCCCTCGCTGTCGAACAGGACGGTGACGCGATCGTGCTCGCAAGTCATCACCACTCCCGGTCCCCACTCGGCATGCACCACGCGAGTGTTCGGGGCGAACGCCGACGTCTCGCAGTCCACCTGCGCCGTCTCGGTGCCCGGAAGCACGGATACCGTTGCGGCCTCGTCGGACGCGCCGTCCCGGCAGGTGTCGCACCGGCCGCAGGGGTCGGACAGCGCCTCGCCGAAGTATCCGAGCAGGAACCGGCGGCGGCATCCGCGGGTCTCGGCGTAGCCGCGCATCATCTCGACCCGCGACCGGTCCAGTCGTTCACCCGAGGCAGCCGTCTCGCGTGCGCGCACGACCGCCTTCCGTCGTGGGATGTCGGCGGCGGAGAGTCCGCGTCGGCCGGAGACGAGAGCCCCGCACCGCTCGAGCAGGTTCACCGCGTTTGACAGTCTCCGGCCCCGCACGTCGAGTTCGGTACGCAGCCGTCCGAGCTTCATCGGCGACGCGGAGCGGACCGCCGAGAACACCCGGCCGATCAGCTCCTCGTCGGGGTTGTGGGTGGTGAAGAAGGTCGCGAGCGACAGATCCTCGGGACGGTAGAACATCAGGACGGTGGCCGGCTCCCCGTCGCGTCCGGCGCGCCCGATCTGCTGGTAGTAGGAATCGACCGAGTCGGGTACCGAGGCGTGCACGACGAAACGCACATCCGGCTTGTCGATACCCATGCCGAAGGCGGAGGTCGCCACCACGACATCGCAGCGACCGTCGAGGAATCCGAGGTGGACGTCCTCGCGCTCGGCCGCGCGCATCCCGGCGTGATAAGGGCACGCATCGATCCCGCGTTCGCGCAGGGCCTCGGCGTACCGCTCGGTGTCCTTGCGGGTCGCGGCGTACAGGATGCCCGGACCGGACAGGGACGCCACTGCTTCGACGACGGCGCGTCGCTTCTCGCCGTCGTCGGTGTGTCTGCGCACCTCGATGTCGAGGTTCGGCCGGTCGAAACCTCCGGCGACGACGAGCGGATCCCGCATGCGCAACGCCTCGACGATGTCCTCGCGGACCGGGGGTGAGGCGGTCGCGGTGAGTGCGACGACGGGTGGTCGGCCGAGAGCCTCGGCCACGTCTCCCAGGCGCAGATATTCGGGCCGGAAGTCGTGCCCCCACATCGCGACACAGTGCGCTTCGTCGACGACGAGGAGCGAGACCTCCACGCTCCTCAGGCGCTCCAGGACCTCGTCCTTGGCGAGCTGTTCGGGAGCGAGGAAGACGTAGTCGGCGTCGTGTTCGAGCACGGCCTGCCAGTTCGCCTCGTTCTCCGACTCGCGCTGGCGTGAATTGATCGCGACCGCCTCGGGCGCCTCCGAGTGGTCCAGACCGGCGATCTGATCGTTCTGCAACGCGATCAAGGGGGAGACGACGACCGTCACCCCCGGTAGCAGCAGTGAGGGCACCTGATAGATCGCGGACTTCCCGGAGCCGGTGGCCATCACGGCCAGGACGTCGCGTCCGTCGAGCAGCGGAACCATCGCGTCCAACTGTTCGGGGCGCAGCGTGTCCCAGCCGAACACCTTCTGCGCCGCGGCGCACAGTTCCTCGCGGGCATCCTCCGATGCTCTGTCGGACGAAGGCCGATATGTCTTGTGCTGCAAGTGGACTCCAGAAATCGGAAGGGACTGCCCGTGACGGGGCGAGCGCAGGATGTCTCCCGCATACCCGACGACGTGCCCGACCCAAACGGTTGCGAGCTCCCGGTGCCGTGTCGACCCGACGGGGTGTGGGTACCCGCGAGCCATACGTGCCGAGGAGGAGATATGAACGACGCTCGACCTCTCGCTCTGGTGACCGGAGCATCGCGAGGCATAGGCCGGGAGCTGGCGGCCCTGTTCGCGGCCGACGGATACGACCTCGTGCTCGCGGCGAGATCGGACACTCTGGACGAGGTCGCCGCCGACCTGCGGACATCCGGTGCGGAGGTGATGTCGGTCCACGCGGATCTGAGGACTCCGGAAGGGGTCCGGGCGGTGCACGAGGCGGCGACGGCCGGAGGTCGCGTCCCGGCGGCGGCTGCGCTCAACGCCGGTGTCGGGATCGGCGGGGCGTTCGTCGACGCAGAGCTCGAGGACGTTCTCTCGATCGTCGACGTCAACGTGCGCTCGACGGTGCATCTGGCGCATCTGTTGCTGAACGACATGCTGCGGGTGGGTTCGGGCCGGATGCTCGTCACCTCGTCGGTCGTGTCGAAGATGCCCGGCCCGTACCAGGCCGTGTACAACGCATCCAAGGCCTTCGTGCAGTCCTTCACCGACGGCGTCCGCAAGGAACTCGACGGCAGCGGGGTCACGCTCACGGCCATGCTGCCCGGGGCCACGGACACCCACTTCTTCGCACGTGCCGGGATGCTCGACACGATCCTCGGGAAGGCGCCCAAGGACGATCCCGCCCACGTCGCGCGCGACGGCTATGCCGCTCTGATGCGCGGCGAGGCGAACGTGGTGCCCGGTTCCGTGCTCGCGAAGTCGATGGCGGTCTTCGGCACGGTGGCGCCCGACGCGGTGACCTCGGCCGTCCACCGGGTCCTGGCCAAGCCTCGATCGGGGCGATGATCCGCGACGGCAGGAGCGCTCAGGCCGATCGCGTCCGCACTGCCGGGCGGGTGGGGTGGTCGTAGCGCACCAGGACGTCCGCGTCCGTCTCGTCGTGTTCGAGCACCGCGTCGATCGTCCAGTGATCCTCGGCGCGCGTGCGCCTTTCGAGTGCGCCCCGGGACATCGTCAGGACGACGGTGACGTCGAAGTCGAGACCACGGCCGAGGAGGATGGGGCCGGCGACGACGAGGATCTGGTCCTCCGCCGCTCGCCGAGGGCGTTCGCGCGCAGAACGGTCGGTGCGCTCGTCCCACAGCCGCGGAAGCCACCGCTGGTGTTCGCGTACCGCGCGGAGCACCTCCCGGTCGACCGCGGCGTAGTCGAACCAGTCGTGGCGGTAGCTGTACGGATCGGTCCGCCCGTGCTCGACCGGAGCGCCGCGGGCCGGACGAAATCGTGGAGATCGACGACGTCCGCCGCGCGACCCCGCGTTCTCAGTTCCGTCGCGACACGCTGCGCGAACTCCACCGGATCCGCCGCGTCCGGTGCGTTCACGGCGACACACACGCGTCCGGTGAGCGCTGCGGCGCGATCGGCGACGGAGATCGTGAGTATCTCGGGGGTCAGGGGAGTGAAGGCGGCCATCGCTCGCCGTCACTCCCTTCCGGGGGTGGACGTCACCAGGGCGGTGTGTCGTTCCCCTCCGGTACCGGTGTGTCGAGAAGCCGGTCGAGCCAGAGCACCGCCTCGACCAGCGCTTCCATCTGCGACGCCCAGTCCATCGCGAAGACCACTTCGTCGAGGTCGCTGCGGGCCGCGATCGAGTCGCCGGCGAGCGCGTCGACGACCGCCTTCATCACGGTGCTCTCCGGCTGCGGGAGTTCCTCCGGCCGGACGTGACGGCTGCTCTCGGTCCGGATGGTCAGTTCGAAGCTCTCGTCGCCCCGCACCTGCGGACCGATCTTGTCGACGACGACGTCGGCGATCGTCGAGACCGTCCACCTCAGCACGCCCCCGTAGAGCGGGGGAGTGATCTGTGACGGCGAGTCCGAACCGGCGCTCGACACCAGCGCCGCGACCTCTTCGGTCAGTTCGCTGTAGCCGTTCTCGTGTGCCAGAGCGAGAAGGCGTCCTCCCATCACCGCGTCGCTGCGTGTGATTCCGGCTCGTTCCTCGTGCATGGAGAACGAATGCCCCGTTTTGTGTCCCATCACACATCGCTGCCGTGACCAGTGAACGAGCGCCGCCGTCACGGGAGTGAGGAAAATCACATTCGCGGGCTATCCTGAGGTCATGAAGCACATCGCCACTGGTCCGAAGGATGTCACTGTCGGTGTCGGGGACATGATCGAGCTGCATCTTCCCGAGAACACCTCCCGGGACTACTGCTGGTCGACGTCGAGGGTCGGAGAGGGGCTCGTCCTTCGCGACATCCGATTCGTGCCGTCGAAGAACCCGTTGCCGGGAGGGACCGGCGAGCGGGTCTTCTTCTTCAAGGCGCGCCGCGCCGGCACCTGGCCCATCTCCCTGCGCATGCGGAAGCATGCCGATCTCGTCGCCGACCGCGCGAACATGACCGTCACCGTCGCGTGACGGCGTCCGGAGGCGCACGGACTCAGCGCAGTGCCGGAGGCGCACGGACTCAGCGCAGTGCCGGAGGCGCACGGACTCAGCGCAGTGCCGGAGGCGCACGGACTCAGCGCAGGGCCGGCGGGTTGTCGAGATCGCGTGCCGAGTAGGTGTCGCACGCGTCGACCCGACCGGTGCGGTAGCCGGCCAGGAACCATGCCTGACGCTGCTCGGACGACCCGTGCGTCCAGCCCTCCGGGTTCACCCGGCCGGTGGCGGCCCGCTGGATCCGGTCGTCGCCGACGGCCGATGCGGCCGACAGTGCGTCGCGGATGTCGGTGTCGGTGAGCGGCACGAGGAAGGGCTCGCCGGTGGTCGGCTCGGGCAGCTTGTCGGCGTGGTAGGCCCACACCCCGGCGTAGCAGTCGGCTTGCAGTTCCGTACGGACGGCGCCGGATTCGGGGCCGCGCGGATCGGCCTGCGCGCGACCGAGATCGCCGAGCTGGTTCTGCAGGTGGTGCCCGAACTCGTGGGCGACGACGTATTCCTGCGCGAGCGGACCGCCGCTGGCGCCGAACCGCGTCTCGAGTTCGTCGAAGAAGCTGGTGTCGAAGTAGGCGGTCCGGTCCGCCGGGCAGTAGAAGGGCCCGATGTCGCTGGTGGCGTTGCCGCACCCGGTGGACGTGGCCGAGGTGAAGATCTCGACCTCCGGCTGCACGTAGGCCACGCCGGTCTGCGTCCCGAACTGCTGCTCCCACACGGAGTCGAGCGACCCGACGGTGTAGAGCACCCGGCAGTCGACGTTCTCGTTCGCGGCGCTGCCGCCGACCTCGCACTGTTCGAGTGCGCTCTCGGCCTGCGGATCGCCGGAGGTGTCGGGCACTCCCGAGCCGAGCAGCGAGGACGGATCGCCGCCGAACAGCAGCGCCAGGATGATGACGATCAGGCCACCGGCCCCGCCACCGAGAGCGAGCTTTCCACCGCGCCCACCGCCGCCGGTACGGACCCGGCCCGCATCCATGCGTGCACCTTCTCTGAACGTCATCGCCGCCGCTTTCTCCTGTGTTCGTCGGATTCGGACAAGCTTGGCACGAACTATTCGGTACGGGTGCGCTCGGGCCGATCGTGTCTTTCGTAGGATTACAGCCGACGAACCCGTCGCTGATCGTTTCGAAAGGAATTCCGTGCTGCGCACCCATCTCGCCGGCTCGTTGCGAGCCGAGCACGCCGAGCAGACAGTCACCCTCACCGGTTGGGTTGCCCGGCGACGCGATCACGGCGGGGTCATCTTCATCGACCTGCGCGACGCCTCGGGTGTATCGCAGGTGGTCTTCCGCAGCGCCGGCGTCCTCGAGCAGGCGCACCGGCTCCGCGCGGAGTACTGCGTCCGGATCACCGGCAAGGTGGACATCCGCCCCGAGGGCAACCAGAACTTCGAGATCCCGACCGGTGCGATCGAGGTCGACGCCTCCGAGCTCGTGGTTCTCAACGAGGCCGCCCCGCTGCCGTTCCAGCTCGACGACCAGGTCGGCGAGGAAGCGCGCCTGAAGTACCGCTACCTGGATCTGCGTCGCGAGAAGCCCGGCAAGACCATCCGTCTGCGCAGCAAGGTCAACGCTGCGGCCCGCGCGGTGCTCGCCCACCACGAGTTCGTGGAGGTCGAGACTCCGACCCTCACCCGCTCGACGCCGGAGGGCGCGCGCGACTTCCTGGTCCCGGCCCGTCTGCAGCCCGGCAACTTCTACGCTCTGCCGCAGTCCCCGCAGTTGTTCAAGCAGCTGCTCATGGTCGGTGGCATCGAGCGCTACTACCAGATCGCCCGCTGCTACCGCGACGAGGACTTCCGCGCCGACCGTCAGCCCGAGTTCACCCAGCTCGACATCGAGATGGCGTTCGTCAACCAGAACGACGTGATCCTCCTCGCCGAGGAGGTGCTGCACGCGCTGTGGCGTCTGGTGGGCTACGAACTCGAGACCCCGATCCCGCGGATGACCTACGCCGAGGCCATGCGCCGCTTCGGCACCGACAAGCCGGATCTGCGTTTCGGCATCGAACTCGTGGAGTGCAAGGAGTTCTTCAAGGACACCACCTTCCGTGTCTTCCAGGCCGAGTACGTCGGTGCCGTGGTCATGCCCGGTGGTGCGAGCCAGCCGCGTCGTCAGCTCGACGCGTGGCAGGAGTGGGCCAAGCAGCGCGGTGCCAAGGGCCTCGCCTATGTGCTCGTCGGTGAGGACGGCACGTTGAGCGGTCCGGTCGCCAAGAACCTCACCGACGCCGAGCGCGAGGGCCTCGCCGCGCACGTGGGCGCGAACCCTGGTGACTGCATCTTCTTCGCCGCCGGTCCGACCAAGCAGATGCGCGCCCTGCTCGGTGCGGCCCGCGACGAGATCGCCCGCAAGCTCGATCTGATCGATCCGAACGCCTGGGCGTTCGTGTGGGTGGTCGACGCCCCGCTGTTCGAGCCGGCGGCCGACGCGACCGCGAGTGGCGATGTCGCCCTCGGTCACTCGGCGTGGACCGCGGTGCACCACGCGTTCACCTCGCCCAAGCCCGAGTACATCGACACCTTCGACACCGATCCGGGTTCGGCGCTGGCGTACGCCTACGACATCGTCTGCAACGGCAACGAGATCGGTGGCGGCTCGATCCGTATCCACCGCCCCGACATCCAGGAGCGGGTGTTCAAGGTGATGGGCATCTCGGAGGAGGAGGCGAACGAGAAGTTCGGCTTCCTGCTCGAGGCGTTCAAGTACGGCGCGCCCCCGCACGGCGGCATCGCCTTCGGCTGGGACCGCATCACTGCGCTGCTCGCCGGGGTGGACTCGATCCGCGAGGTCATCGCGTTCCCCAAGTCCGGTGGCGGTGTCGATCCGCTGACCGATGCTCCCGGCCCGATCACGCCGGAGCAGCGCAAGGAGACGGGCATCGACTTCGTGCCCGAACCCGAGACCGAGGGCACCGACAAGGCCTGATCACCCGTAGCTGTCGATGGCGCGGTGTCGCCCGTCTCCGGACGGGGCGCCGCGCCGTCGTGTGTGCCGTCCGGCGGTGTTCCCGGGTGAGGTTCGTGGGCCCGATGAGGTTTGTGAGGATCGAGCCCGGGTACTCCGTCGGTCCGGCGCCAACGGTGGCGACGGATCGAGGAGGTATCCATGGCCGACGCACGCGTGATCTTCTACAAGCCGCTCGCTCTCGCAGCCAGTGTGGGAGGCGGCATCCTCGCCGGAGCCGTCTTCAACCAGGTGTGGAAGAAGGTCGGCGGCAGTGACGAACGGCCCGAACCCCAGGATCTGTCGCAGCGCACCCGGGACGTGCTGATCGCGGCTGCCCTCCAGGGCCTGATCTTCGGTGTCGTGAAGGCTGCGGTGGACCGCGGTACGGCCCGTGGTTTTCAGAAGGTGACACACGTTTCACCCGAATGATCATGACGTGTCCCGATCGTGATCGGTGCCCGAAGCGCGGAGTTGCCGGGGCGCGGACGGGGACACGCCCGCATGAACAGCGATTTTCCCTCGCAAAGCAGACAATAGCGACCTGGTGGGCCGGGCGCGGGTGAGAAAGGTCCTGCTCGATCCGAGCATTGTGGACGACCTCGTCGTGACCGGGAACCTGTAGATTGGGCAGTGATGACCGCAACATTGGCAGACCCCGTGTCCGAGGTGGTTCACGCCGCCGAAGCGCTGCTCACCCGCCGTACCGGCGCCACGGTGACCCTGACCGATCCCGTGGATCTCGGGGGCAGTGGCCGCTCGGTGGTCGTACGGGTACGAGTGGCCGCCAATCCGTTCTCGCTCCCGCGCACCCTCGTCCTCAAGCAGGTACCGCCCTCGCGTGGCACCGGCCACGTCGACTTCCGCGGTTCCGAGACGGACGAGCAGATCGCCTTCCTCCGCGAGGCGGTCTCCTACCAGTTCACGACGGCCCTGGCGAAGGATCACCGTCCGGGCGCCGAACTGCTCGCCTACGACTTCGACGCCCGCCTGCTGGTCCTCAGCGACCTCGGCGACGCGACCACGCTGTCGGAGGTGCTGCGCAACAGTTCCGAGGCCGCCGGGAACACCCTGATGGCCCTGGCCCAGGCACTCGGGCGCATGCATGCCGCGACCGTCGGCCGCGAGGAGGACTTCGCGGCGCTGCTCCGTCGCGCCGACGTCGCGCGGGTCGCCGACGCCGTGTCCCAGCAGGCTCTCGACGCCGTGCGGGGCGTGCCCGAGCTCCTCGAGGCCGACTTCGGTCTGTCGGTGCCCGAGTCGGTACGCGAGCGTGCCGAGCGGGCGTCCAAGCTCTTCACCGGCGGTCGTTTCCGGGCCTTCAGCCCGTCCGACCTGTGCCCCGACAACATCGTGGTCGGCGACGAGGGTGTGCAGTTCCTCGACTACGAATGGGGCGGCTTCCGCGACGCGACCCTCGACATCGCGTACGCACTCAGCTCCTTCCCGCTGTGCCTGTGCTCGGTGCCGTTGTCCGTCGATCGCATCCGTGCGATGGCCGACGCGTGGCGCGCCGAGGTCGTCGCCATGTGGCCGCAGCTGGCCTACGACGAGGTACTCGAGGAGCGGCTGCTCGACGCACTGCTCGCGTGCATCTGGCTGAGCACGCACCTGTTCCTGCCCGAGGACCATGCCCGGATCGCCTCGGTACGCGAACACGGGTTGTCGGTGCCGCGCATCCCCGCGCTCCGCGCCCGCTGGTCGCTGCTCGCCGAGTTCGCCACCGCGACAGGCCACGACGACGTCGCCGTCCACGCCCGCGACGTGCTCGCCCACCTCGAGGACCGCGCCGCCGGTTAGCGCGGTCGATCCGGCAGGCGCCGACCGGCGTCTACACCAGCGGAGCGGCGGGCTCGATCCTCGTCGCGCCGTCGGCTACCCGGTATCCCGCGACGCGACGCGCGGCCGTGTTCGGATCCGTGCGGTCGCCGATGAAGAACCACTCCATCTGTGTCGCCTCGGGAGTCACGTCGAGTACGCCGTAACCGTGCGAATCCAGTTCGACGAACCGCACGTGCCGGTTGGCCGCGGTCGCCGTCGCCTCCAGCGCGGGAGACAGGCTACGCGGGGGCACACCGAGCAACTCGTCCATGTTCGCCGACGTCACCGACGGAACCACGAACTCCGTGGCGACGGTGCCCGCACCCGGATAGTCGGCGGCGTCCACCGGGACGTCCATCGCCCAGGAGGTGTGGATGTCGCCGGTGAGGAAGACGACGTTGCGCAGTCCCGCCGCCGTGATGGTGTCCATCAACCGCCGGCGGTCGGCGGTGTAGCCGTCCCACTGATCGGTGTTGAAGGGCACACCTCCGGCCGGCACTCCGACGAGTTCGGTCAGTGCTCCGGTGGTCCGCGGATCGAGGGGCGGCAACACGATCGGCGAGAACATCACCGAATTGCCGATCAACTGCCATCGGGTGGGGGAGGTCGTCAGGCCGGCGGTGAGCCACTCCATCTGGTCCCGTCCGGTCATCGTGCGACCCGGATCGTCGACCTGCCGTCCGACTGCGAGGACCTGCCGGGAACGGTAGCTCCGCAGATCCAGCATCGACAGTTCGGCGAGCCGTCCGTACCGCAGACGCCGGTAGAGTCGGCCGCCGTTCGGACGCACCGGCATCCACTCGTCGTAGGCCTGCACCGATGCGTCCTTGCGGGAGGCCCAGTCGCCCTCGACGAGCGGATCGTGGTTCTCCGCCCCTCCCGCCCACGCGTCGTTCGCCGCCTCGTGGTCGTCCCAGATCACGATCCACGGCACCTTTGCGTGCAGCGCCTGCAGGTTCGGGTCGGTCTTGTACTGCGCGTGCCGGATGCGGTAGTCGGCGAGACTCACGATCTCGTGGGCGGGCTCGTGCGTCCGGACGCCCCGGCCGCCGGCGACGGGGAACTTCCCCGCCGCGTATTCGTACAGATAGTCGCCGAGGTGCATCACGGCGTCGAGATCGTCGCGTGCGGCGAGGTGGCGGTAGGAGGAGAAGAAGCCGCCCTCCCAGTCGGCGCACGACACGACCCCGAAGCGCAGGCGTCCGACCGCAGCGTCGTGCGAGGGGGCGGTGGACGTGCTGCCGGTCGGGGAGACGGCACCGCCGGCGCGGAATCGATAGAAGTAGGTCGTTCCCGGTGCGAGCCCACGAGCGTCGACCTTGACCGTGTGGTCGGAGACGGAACTCGCCGTCGCGGTCCCGCTAGCGACCACCGCGTCGAAGCTGCTGCTGCGGGCGAGCTCCCAGGTGACCGGGACGTCCGGTCCCGCACCCGAGCCGGGTGTCGCCTCCGGCGAGGGTGTCACCCGCGTCCACAGGATCACCGCGTCGGGCAACGGATCTCCCGACGCGACGCCGTGCGCGAAGACGGCGGGAGATGCCTGCGCGTGCTGCGTGGTCGAGGCGAAGGCCGCAACACCGGCGGCGAGGATCGACGACCGGAGCACGGCGCGGCGGGACACATGATCGGCGGACGGTGTCGTGGCCACGACCAAGATCCGACCACACGGTCGGTCATCCGTCCATACGAACGACGAACACCGCCGTCGACCGGGCGTCGGCGCGAGCTTGTAGCGTCGGATGCGTGAGTGATCTTTTCGGGGCGAACGACCCGTCTGCCGAACCGGACGCCCTGTTCGAGGCGCCACGCGAACCGGAACCCGAGGACGAACCGCAGGTCCGCCGGCAACCCGTGGCGGCCGGCGGCGCGAACGCGCCCCTCGCTGCGCGCATGCGACCGGCGAGTCTCGACGAGGTGGTCGGACAACAGCACCTGCTCGAACCCGGAGCGCCGCTGCGGCGGCTCGTCGAGGGATCGGGTGCGGCCTCCGTCGTGCTCTACGGTCCGCCCGGTACCGGGAAGACGACCCTGGCCTCACTGATCTCCGGGGCCACCGGACGCCGGTTCGAAGCGCTGTCCGCTCTGTCGGCGGGCGTCAAGGACGTACGTGCCGTCATCGACCTGGCACGTCGGCGCCTCACCCACGGCGAACAGACCGTGTTGTTCATCGACGAGGTCCACCGCTTCTCCAAGACCCAGCAGGACGCGCTGCTCGCCGCGGTCGAGAACCGCATCGTGCTGCTCGTCGCCGCGACGACCGAGAACCCGTCGTTCTCCGTGGTCGCCCCGCTGCTGTCGCGCTCGCTGGTGCTCCAGTTGCAGCCGCTCGGGCCGGACGACATCCGGGCACTGCTCGAACGCGCGCGCACCGACGCCCGTGGACTCGTGGGTGCGGTCGAGATCGACGACGACGCCCTCGACCACCTCGTCCGGCTCGCCGGGGGCGACGCCCGCCGCGCCCTGACAGCGCTCGAGGCCTCCGCCGACACCGCGCTCGCCGTCTCCGGTGGCGACGCGGCCGTCATCGACCTCGCGACCGTGGAGTCGAGCATCGACGAGGCCGCCGTCCGCTACGACCGCGACGGCGACCAGCACTTCGACGTCGCGAGCGCCTTCATCAAGTCGCTGCGCGGCTCCGACGTCGACGCAGCCCTGCACTATCTGGCACGGATGATCGTCGCGGGGGAGGACCCGCGCTTCATCGCCCGTCGCCTGATGATCCAGGCCAGCGAGGAGGTGGGCATGGCCGATCCCACCGCTCTGCAGACGGCGGTCGCCGCCGCGCAGGTCGTGCAGCAGGTCGGGATGCCCGAAGCCCAGCTCGCACTCGCCCAGGCCACCATCCACATCGCCACCGCCCCCAAGTCGGGATCGGTCACCGCCGCCCTCGGCGCCGCGATCGCCGACGTGAGGGCCGGCAAGGCCGGTCCGGTACCCGCGCACCTGCGCGACGGGCACTACCAGGGCGCGCAGAAGCTCGGCAACGCGATCGGCTACAAGTTCCCGCACGCGCACCCGGACGGCGTGCTCGCGCAGCAGTACGCCCCGGACGAGCTGGTCGGCGTCGACTACTACGAGCCGACCGGCCGCGGCGTGGAGCGGGAGCTGTCGGCCCGCCTGCCCAAGCTGCGCCGCATCGTGCGCGGTGAGCGGTGACGCCGAGTACTCACGGCGCCGTACCGAGGCCACTTCGGGCGGCGCGATAAGCTGAAGAACGGCCGATCGACAGGATCGACCGCCCGTCCCGGGTAGTTCACACCATCGCCAGACCACAAAGGACCATCGACGTGCAGACCCACGAGATCCGCAGGCGCTTTCTCGATCACTTCGTGAAGGCGGGACACACCGAGGTGCCCAGCGCGTCGCTGATCCTCGCCGATCCCAACCTGCTGTTCGTCAACGCCGGCATGGTCCCCTTCGTGCCCTACTTCCTCGGTCAGCAGACCCCGCCCTACACCCGCGCCACGTCGGTGCAGAAGTGTGTGCGCACCCTCGACATCGAGGAGGTCGGCAAGACCACCCGCCACAACACCTTCTTCCAAATGGCCGGCAACTTCTCGTTCGGCGACTACTTCAAGGAAGAGGCCATCACCTTCGCGTGGTCGCTGCTCACCGGCTCCGTCGAGGACGGCGGCTACGGCATCGATCCCGAGAAGCTGTGGGCGACGGTCTATCTCGACGACGACGAGGCGTTCTCGATCTGGCGCGACAAGGTCGGCGTGCCCGAGGAACGCATCCAGCGTCGCGGCATGAAGGACAACTACTGGTCGATGGGCATCCCCGGACCGTGCGGCCCGTGCTCCGAGATCTTCTACGACCGCGGCCCCGCCTACGGCGTCGAAGGCGGCCCCGAGGCCGACGAGGACCGCTACATCGAGATCTGGAATCTCGTGTTCATGCAGAACGAGCGCGGTGAGGGCGGTGCGAAGGACGACTACCCGATCCTCGGCCCGCTGCCGAAGAAGAACATCGACACCGGCATGGGTGTCGAGCGCGTCGCCTTCCTGCTCCAGGGCGTCGAGAACGTCTACGAGACCGACCTGCTGCGCCCGGTGATCGACAAGGCCGCCGAACTCACCGGCGCCGTCTACGGTGCGAAGCACGACGACGACGTGCGTTTCCGCGTCATCGCCGACCACGCCCGCACCGCGGCGATGCTCATCGTCGACGGCGTCAACCCCGGCAACGACGGCCGCGGCTACGTGCTGCGCCGTCTGCTCCGCCGCATCGTGCGCTCGGCGCGTCTGCTCGGCGCCGACAAGCCCACCATGCGCGAGTTCATGGCGGTCGTGCGCGACACCATGGCCCCGTCCTATCCCGAACTCGACACCGACTTCTCGCGCATCGAGACCGTCGCGGTGGGCGAGGAGACGGCCTTCCTCAAGACCCTCGGTACCGGCAGCAAGCTGTTCGAAGGCGCCGTCGAGACCGTGAAGTCGCAGGGCAGCAACGTGCTCGGTGGCACCGAGGCGTTCACCCTCCACGACACCTACGGGTTCCCGATCGATCTCACCCTCGAGATGGCGGCCGAGGCGGGCCTGACCGTCGACGAGGAGGGCTTCCGGTCGCTGATGGCCGAGCAGCGCCAGCGCGCCAAGGACGACGCCCGCGCCCGCAAGCACGCCCACGCCGACCTGACCGTCTACAAGGAACTCCTCGACCGCGGTCCCACCGAGTTCACCGGCTTCAGCGAGCTGGTGACCGAGGCGCACGTGCTCGCCGTCATCACCGGTGGCGAGCGCCTGCACGCGGCGAGCGCGGGCCAGCAGGTCGAGCTCATCCTCGACCGCAGCCCCCTCTACGCGGAGTCCGGCGGCCAGATCGCCGACATCGGCACCATCACCGGCCCCGGCCTGAAGATCAAGGTCGACGACGTCCAGAAGATCGCCAAGCAGCTGTGGACGCACAAGGTCACGGTGCTCGAGGGTCAGGTCGTCGAAGGCGACGCCGTCCTCGTGCAGGTCGATCCCGAGTGGCGCAAGGGCGCCACCCAGGGCCACTCCGGCACCCACCTGGTCCACGCCGCGCTGCGCGAGGTGCTCGGCCCCAACGCCGTGCAGGCCGGTTCGCTCAACAAGCCCGGCTACCTGCGCTTCGACTTCTCGTGGCCCGGCGCCCTGTCCGAGCAGCAGAAGCAGGACATCGAGGCTGTCACCAACGAGGCCGTCGCGGCGAATTATCCCGTCAACACCTTCGTCACCGACCTCGACAAGGCCAAGAAGATGGGTGCGATGGCCCTGTTCGGCGAGAACTACGGCGACGAGGTCCGCGTCGTCGAGATCGGTGGGCCGTTCTCGATGGAGCTGTGCGGTGGCACGCACGTGCAGCACTCCTCGCATGTCGGCACCGTCACGCTCCTCGGTGAGCAGTCCGTCGGTTCCGGTATCCGCCGCGTCGAGGCGTACGTCGGTCTCGACTCCTACCGCCACCTGGCGAAGGAACGCGCGCTGCTCGCGGGCCTGTCCTCGACCCTGAGGGTTCCCTCGGAGGAGGTGCCCGGACGTGTCGAGGCCCTGCTCGACCGGCTCAAGGCCGCCGAGAAGGAACTCGAGAAGACCCGCGCGGCGAACGTCGCCGCCGCAGCCGGAACGTACGTGGGCAAGGCGCAGCGCGTCGGTGACGTGCTCGTCGTGGCCGACGCCGCCCCTGAGGGTGTCGCCGGCAACGACCTGCGCACACTCGCATCCGACGTCCGTGGCCGGCTCGGCACCGAGCCCGCCGTGGTGCTGCTGCTCGGCAACGCCGGCGGCAAGGTGCCCTTCGTCGTCGCCACCACCAAGGCAGCGCAGGAGAAGGGCATCAAGGCAGGCGACCTCGTTGCGAGCTTCGGTCCCGCGATCGGTGGTCGCGGTGGCGGCAAGCCCGACATGGCGCAGGGTGCAGGGTCGGATCCGGCCGGTATCCCGGCCGCACTCGATGCCTTCCGTGCCCGCCTGAGCGAGCTGGCCGGCTGAGCGTGGCCGAACCGCCGCGCCCCGATCGTCCCGGAGTGGACGATCCCGGCCGTGGTCGCCGCATCGCAGTCGACGTCGGCAGCGTCCGGATCGGGGTCGCCTCCAGCGACCCCGACGGCATCCTCGCCACCCCGGTCGAGACGGTGCCGCGGTCCAAGGAACGCGGACCCGACGCACCCGATATCCGGCGCATCGTCGAGATCGTTAGGGAATACGAGGCTGTTGAGGTTATCGTCGGGCTGCCGCAGACACTGCGCGGTGAGCCCGGCAAGGCTGCGAAACTGGCGAGCGACTTCGCGCGCCGACTTCGCCGTGCCCTACCCGACGTTCCTGTGCGCATGGCCGACGAACGCTTCACGACGGTCACTGCGGCGCGCGCCCTCCGCGAGAGCGGGGTGAGTGCGCGAGGTGCGCGGCCGGTCATCGACCAGGCTGCCGCCGTGGCCATCTTGCAGGGTTGGTTGGACGAGCGGAGTTCGGTAGTGAACGAGTCGGGGCGTGACGCGGGGGGCAGCCGGTGAGCCGGCACGGACGACACGACGACCATTCGGAGAACGCACGGGAGGATCTGTTCGCGGATCCCTATGCCGGTGGGTACACGCAACCGCCGGTCGATCGCACCGGAGCAGAGGATCCGTATCGCACCGGATCCCAGGATCCGTATCGATCCGACCCGCGGTACCGGTACGACGATCCGTACGCATCCGGCCCCCGGGGTCACGATGCGTACGGGCACGACCCGTACGGCGGTGGTGCGTACGAGGGCGCCCCGGGTGAGACCCCGGAGGCCCGTCGACCCGATCCGGACGATCACGAGACCACGGTCCTGAACTTCGAGCCGGGTGTGTTCGACGGCCCGCCGCCCGGTCACCCGGAACAGGGTTACGCCGAACAGTGTTATGCGGACCAGGGGTACGTCGAGCAGGGGTACGTCGAGCAGGGCTACGGCGACGGGGGCTACGCAGGATCCGGGTACGAGCAGGACGGATCGACCGACACCGATCCCGGATACGCTCCGGCCGATCACCCCGAGGGTGGACATCTCGACGACGAGTACCCGGGCGGATACTCCTACGCCGCACGCGACGCGAACCGTGACGGCCACCGCGACGACGACCCCGCCGACGACGCGGTCGCAGCGGAGGAGATCACCGCCGAGCAACGTGCGGTCCCCGTCGCGGTCGGTGGTTCGGAACGCGCTGCACGCCGCGATCCGAAGGCGAGCAGGCGCAAGAAACGCGGACGGGTCGTGGGCGCGCTCGCCGCCGCCGTGCTCCTGCTCGTCGTCGTGGGCGGCGGTTATCTCGCCTACGACCGGTTCCTCGGCACGAACCTTCCGCCGGACTTCACGGGACCTCCCGGACCTGCCGTCGTCGTCCAGGTCAACCCGGGCGAGACCGCCGGGGAGATCGGCAGCGAGTTCGTCGACAAGGGAGTCGTCGCGAGCTCCGCCGCCTTCTACGAAGCGGCCGTGCAGAACTCGGGGATGAACTCGCTGCAGCCCGGCTTCTACCAGGTGGCCACGAACATCCCGGCCGTCGACGCCGTCGCCGCGCTCGTCGACCCGGCCAGCCGGGTCGGTGCGCTCGTGATCTCCGAGGGACGTCAGCTCCACGACATCCGCGACGTCAATACCGGTGCCGTCCGCAAGGGCATCTACACACTCATCGCGGAGGCGAGCTGCCACGGCGATCCGGCCGCCGAGAACTGCGTCACCTACGAGGAACTCGACGCGGCCGGTGCCACCCCGGACCTGCAGGCACTCGGCGTTCCGGAATGGGCGCGCGACGCGGTGGCGAACGTGCCCGACCGCAGGCGGCAGCTCGAAGGCCTCATCGCCGCGGGCAGCTGGGATTTCGATCCGACGGCCGAACCCGTCGAGATCCTTGCCCGCCTGGTGTCGGAAAGCGCTGCGAGTTACGACGCGACGGGGATCACCGACGCGGCCGCACGGGTGGGGCTGACCCCGTACGAGATGCTCATCTCCGCATCGCTCGTCGAACGCGAGGCCCTGCCACAGGATTTCGCGAAGGTCGCGCGCGTGATCCTCAACCGCCTCGACATCGACCAGATGCTCCAGTTCGATTCGACCGTCAACTACG
Source organism: Rhodococcus sp. S3 (assembly GCF_058211795.1). Lineage (NCBI taxonomy): Bacteria > Bacillati > Actinomycetota > Actinomycetes > Mycobacteriales > Nocardiaceae > Rhodococcus > Rhodococcus sp. S3. The sequence goes on from NZ_CM177074.1 coordinate 2,258,607, forward strand.
AGCTCGACGAGACCGAACTCGCGACCACCGACGCCGACCGCGCGCGGGTGACCCCCTGGAACACCTACGCCATGGTCGGTCTGCCGGCGACGCCCATCTCGTCACCGAGCATCGGTGCGCTGCAGGCGATGGAGAACCCGGAACCGGGGGAATGGATCTACTTCGTGACGATCGACGACAAGGGCACCACGCTCTTCGCGAATTCCTACGAGGAGCACCTGCAGAACACCGAACTGGCACTCGCGAGCGGGATCCTCGACAGTGGCCGCTGATCCGAACGGGGGTGTCCGAAGGGCCGCGGTCCTCGGGAAACCCATCGCGCACTCGAAGTCGCCCCTGTTGCATCTCGCGGCGTACCGGGCACTCGGGCTGACCGAGTGGACCTACGAACGCATCGAATGCACCGGTGAACAACTGCCGGGGCTCGTGTCCTCACTCGGGGAGGAATGGGTCGGTCTGTCCGTCACGATGCCCGGCAAGTTCGCGGCACTGGAATTCGCCACCGAACGCACCGAGCGGGCCGTGAGGATCGGATCGGCGAACACCCTCGTCCGCATCGGGAACGGCTGGCGTGCCGACTGCACCGACGTCGACGGCGTGTCCGGAGCACTGCGTTCGGCCGGCGTCGGCGATCTGTCCGACGCGGCGGCGGTCGTCGTGGGCTCGGGTGGTACCGCGCGGCCGGCGCTCGTCGGTCTCACCGACCTCGGTGTGCGCTCGGTGACCGTGGTCGCTCGGTCCGAGGAGAAGGCCCGAGCGACGTTCGATTGTCTCGACGACGACATCGAGGCCCGATGGCTGTCGTTCGACGCACCCGAACTCGGCCGGGTCTGCGCCGAGGCCGGAGCGCTCGTGAGCACCGTGCCCGCACCCGCGGCGGCGCCGTACGCGGAGGCTCTCGCACAGGCCCCGTGCATCCTCGACGCGATCTACGACCCTTGGCCCACGCCGCTCGCGGCAGCGGCCGAGGCGCGCGGCGTCCGCGTCGTCAGCGGTCTGCACATGCTGTTGAACCAGGCGTTCGGGCAGGTCGAGCAGTTCACGGGTCTCTCCGCCCCGCACGCGGAGATGGCGCGCGCCGTCGGACTCGACCTGAATTCTCCGCACCCGGCCTGAGAATTCGCGCGCTCCTCGATCCATAGATACGGGTGAGGGGTCCGATACCGAACAAGAATGGTCCGCGAGCAGTTTCCGACCCGTTCGCGAAGTAGTGTCGGACCCGTCCGACGGCCGTGACGGCCGTCACCGCTGTCGCCTGCGGGTCGAGAAGGAGCAGACATGAGTGCAGTGATCGTCCAGGCCGTGCGCACACCTGTCGGCAGGAGGAACGGCGGCCTGTCCGGCGTGCACCCGGCACAGCTGTCCGCCGTGGTCCTGAACGCGCTGGTCGAGCGCGCCGGCATCGATCCGGAGGTCGTCGAGGACGTCATCTGGGGTTGCGTGCAGCAGGCCGGCGAGCAGGCCATCGACATCGCCCGCACCGCGGTGCTCACAGCGGGTTGGCCGGAGTCCGTGCCCGGCGTGACCATCGACCGGCAGTGCGGCTCGAGCCAGCAGGCGCTGAACTTCGCGATCGCGAGCGTCGAAGCGGGACACTACGACGTCGTCGTCGCCGGTGGCGTCGAGGTGATGTCGCGGGTACCCATGGGCACCTCGACCTCCGTGGGCGGGTCGCCCTACCCCGAGGCCTTCCTCGAGCGGTACGACGGGGCGCGGCCGAACCAGGGCATCGGTGCCGAGATGATCGCCGAGAAGTGGGGCCTGAGCCGCACCGACGTGGACGCCTTCTCCGCGCGTTCGCACGAACGCGCCGCCGCCGCCCAGGACGCCGGGCTGTTCGCCGACCAGATCGTGCCGGTGACCACCCCGGACGGAACCGTCGTCTCGCAGGACGAGGGCATCCGTCGCGGCACCACCGTCGAGAAGCTCGCCGGCCTGAAGACCGTCTTCAAGGAGGACGGTGTCATCCACGCCGGGAACTCCTCGCAGATCTCCGACGGGTCCGCCGCACTGCTCATCATGAGCGAGGAGGCCGCCGCGAAGCACGGCCTGACCCCGCTCGCGAAGATCCACACTGCCGTCGTGACCGGCTCCGACCCGGTCATCATGCTCACCGCACCCATCCCGGCGACGGAGAAGGCGCTCGCGAAGTCCGGCCTGTCGATCGACGACATCGGCGTCTTCGAGGTCAACGAGGCGTTCGCTCCGGTGCCCATGGCGTGGCAGAAGGAGATCGGCGCACCCGAGGACAAGCTCAACCCCAACGGTGGTGCGATCGCCCTCGGTCACCCGCTCGGGGGTTCCGGTGCTCGCATCCTCACCGACATGATCTTCCACATGCGCCGCAACAATCTCCGGTACGGCCTGCAGACCATGTGCGAGGGCGGCGGCCAGGCCAACGCCACCATTCTCGAGCTCGTCGCGCAGTAGGCCGCACCCGACACCGTCCGCTGTCCACCCGCGATGCCTGAGCGGGTGGGCAGCGGATTTCTCCGCGCAGGTGTCGAATCGGCGCCCTACCGTTCGTGTAGAGGGTGAGAGGCCGGAACCGCCGGCCGCCGAGGGAAAGGACCCCGCCATGGCGCAGTACCTGCTGAGCATCTACCAGCCCGACGGTGAACCGCCGTCACCGGAGTTCCTGGAACCGATCATGAAGAAGGTCGCGGCGTGGCAGAACGAGATCCGGGAGGCAGGGGTCTGGGTGTTCTCCGGCGGCCTGCACCCGCCGGACACGGCGACGGTCGTGCGCACGGACGAGGGGCGCACGGTGACCACCGACGGTCCGTACATCGAGGGTAAGGAGCATCTCGGCGGTTTCGACGTCATCGATGTGCCCGACCTGGACGAGGCGCTGAAGTGGGCGCGCGGTCTCGCCGACGCCACCACACTGCCCATCGAGGTGAGGCCCCTGGCGTTCGGATCCTGCGCCGGATGACGTGCACACCTCGATGACCGGGCCCTCCGCCGCCGACATCGGACGTGTCTTCCGTGAGGAGTACGGCCGGGCGGTCGCCGTGCTCACCCGCGTCCTCGGCGACATCGGCGTCGCCGAGGACGCGGTGCAGGACGCCTTCTCGACCGCCGTCGAACGGTGGCCCGGGGAGGGGATCCCGCCGAGCCCGGCCGGATGGATCATCACCACCGCCCGTCGCCGGGCGATCGACAGGGCGAGGCGGGAGGCCGCACGCTCGGTCAAGCACGCCGAGGCGGACCTGCTCCACCCGGCATCCGGCGTCGCGTTCGACCCCGAGGCAGTCGACTCGCCCGAAATCCCCGACGATCGCCTCCGTCTGATCTTCACCTGTTGTCACCCGGCGCTCGCGCCTGCGTCGCGAGTCGCGCTGACCTTGCGGCTGCTCGGCGGACTCACCACCGCGCAGATCGCCCGGGCCTTTCTCGTTCCCGAAACGACGATGGGGCAACGGATCTCCCGCGCCAAGCGGAAGATCCGCGACGCGCGCATCCCGTTCCGTATCCCGTCTCCGGACGAGTTTCCCGAACGCCTCGACGCGGTGCGGTCCGTGCTCTATCTCGTGTACACCGAGGGCCACACGGCGAGCGCCGGACCCGAACTCGCCGACACGGACCTGTGTTCGGAGGCGGTGCGGCTGGCGCGTGTGCTGGCCGGGTTCGTTCCCGGCGATCCCGAGACCACCGGACTTCTTGCCCTGATGCTCCTCGGTGAATCCCGGCGCCCGGCGCGGACGGGACCCGGCGGCGAACTCGTCCTGCTCGCAGACCAGGACCGCTCGCGGTGGGACCGCGCGCTGATCGACGAAGGGCAGGCACTCGTGCGGCGCACCCTGCGCTGGAACAGGCCGGGGCCCTACCAGATCCAGGCCGCGATCGCCGCAGTGCACGCGGACGCGCCCACCTTCGAGGACACCGATTGGGCGCAGATCGTCGCGCTCTACGACCTGCTGATGGCCACGGACCCCACACCGGTCGTCGCGTTGCACCGGGCCGTCGCACTCGCCGAAGTGGAGGGTCCCGCAGTCGCTCTCGGGATCGTCGACCGCCTCCACCTCGAGCCGTACCACGTCTTCCACGCCGTCCGAGCCGACCTGCTCGCCCGCCTCGGCCGGATCACCGAGGCGAGCGAGGCATACGCCACCGCCGCCGCGCGGACGGCGAACACGATCGAACGCGCCCATCTCCTGCACCGGCGCGACGAGCTCCGGGGCTCGCTCAGGTAGCCGGTGTCGTGCCGGCCGTCGTCCCGGCCTCGGGAACCGAACGCTGCCACGGCCACCGGCCATCGATCTCCAGCTGCAGCGACCAGCTCAGGAAGGTGCGGATGAGCACGATGACCGCCAGCACACCCACCGATGTGAAGGTCGGCGTGACAGCGACGGTCTTGATGATGTCGGCGGCGACCAGGAATTCGAGACCGAGCAGGATCGACCGGCCGAGATTGCGCCGGTACGGCTCGTAGATCTCCGAACCCGGCCCGCCCCGCCGGGCGGTCGCCGCGATCCACGTCGCCGCCAATGCGCCGATCACCATGACGCCGACTCCGACGACGTCGATGGCCGTGCCCACGTGTTCGAGCAGCGACGAAATCTCCATTCGACCAGAACCTTCCGACCGGAACCGACAGACTCCGGCAATCCTCGCAGGACGATCGCCGCACCGTGCGGCTTTGTCCACAGGAGGTGTGCCTGTCCACAGGCCGGGCCGGACACCGCGCGAACACCCTGCCTGCGAGTGCGGATGGGAGATGCTCCGGGTCGTGGCAGGGGAGACGGTGGGTGTGCTCGCGACGGTGGTCCTCGGCGTGGGCGTGGGAGCGATCGTGCGCGTGGTGGCGGGAGGAATGGCCGGTCGTCGGCCACCGCCGGGTCTGTGCGAGGCGGCATGCGCGGCAGCCGCACTCGTCGCGGTCTCGATCACCACAGGTGCCGCGGTCGTCGGAGCAGCGATGTTCGGATGGTGGTGCGTGTGCCTGAGCGCCGTGGACCTGCTCGTGCGGCGTCTGCCGAACGTACTGACCCTCGGGGGAGCGGGCACGATCCTCGGCGTGGCCGCGGCGACGGGGCACGGCCGCGCGGCGTTCGCCGGTGCACTCCTGCTCGCGGCACCGTTGTTGATCACCCACCTCGTGGTGCCGCGGTCGGTGGGTGCGGGCGACGTCAAACTCGCCCTCGGTCTCGGCGCCGTCACCGGACTCGCCGGCCCCTCGGCGGTACTCCTCGGTGCACTCCTCCCACCCGTCCTCACCGCAGGTGCGGCCCTGTTTCTGCGGCTCCGGGAGGCCGGCCGCGGGGGAGCGCGTGCCGCTCCGCGCGTGCTTCCGCACGGACCGTCGATGTGCGCCGCCGCGGCACTGGCGGCGATCTCGACGGGTTGACCAGGGGCGGCATGTCGAGCCGGCGGACGAACATGGAAGGATGGACGTGTGCTGCGTTGGATAACTGCTGGAGAATCCCATGGTCCCGCCCTCGTCGCGATGCTCGAGGGGATGGTCGCCGGAGTCGAGGTGACGTCGAACGACATCTCGGAGCAACTCGCGCGACGGCGACTGGGCTACGGCCGCGGCGCACGCATGAAGTTCGAGGCCGACAAGGTCACCGTGATCGGTGGCGTCCGGCACGGACGCACCCTGGGCGGCCCGATCGCGATCGAGATCGGCAACACCGAATGGCCCAAGTGGGAGACCATCATGGCCGCCGACCCGGTCGATGCCGAACTGCTCGAAGGCCAGGCGCGCAACGCGCCGCTGACCCGTCCCCGCCCCGGCCACGCCGACTTCGCGGGCATGCTCAAGTACGGCTTCGACGACGCGCGTCCCGTCCTCGAGCGTGCCAGTGCCCGGGAGACCGCAGCACGCGTGGCGGCCGGCACCGTCGCCCGGAACTTCCTGCGCCAGGCGTTCGGCGCCGAGGTCGTCTCGCACGTCATCTCCATCGGCGCATCCGATCCCTATGTCGGCCCCGAACCCGGTGCCGACGATCTCGCCGCGATCGACGCGAGCCCCGTGCGCGCCTACGACAAGGCCGCCGAGGAATCCATGATCGCCGAGATCGAGGCCGCGAAGCGCGACGGCGACACCCTCGGCGGCATCGTCGAGGTCGTGGTGCACGGGCTGCCCGTGGGCCTCGGTTCGTTCGTCAGCGGTGCCGATCGCCTCGACGCGCGACTGGCCGCGGCCCTCATGGGAATCCAGGCCATCAAGGGTGTCGAGGTCGGCGACGGCTTCGAGACCGCGCGCCGACGCGGCAGCGCCGCCCACGACGAGATGAAGCCCGGCCCCGACGGTGTGCTCCGTTCGAGCAACCGTGCCGGCGGCATCGAAGGCGGCATGACCAACGGTGAGGCCCTGCGCGTGCGGGCGGCGATGAAGCCGATCTCGACCGTCCCGCGTGCCCTGTCGACGGTCGACATGACCACCGGCGACGAGGCCGTCGCGATCCACCAGCGCTCCGACGTGTGCGCGGTGCCCGCAGCGGGTGTCGTCGCCGAGGCGATGGTCGCCCTCGTCGTCGCGCAGGCCGCCCTCGAGAAGTTCGGCGGCGACTCGCTCGCCGAGACCGTGAGCAACATCGACCACTACCTGAAGGGCATCGCGGCGCGGCCGCCGCGGTGATCTCATGTCGCCTCGCCTGGTACTCATCGGCCCGCCGGGAGCGGGCAAGTCGACGATCGGACGTCGGGTCGCGAACGCACTCGAACTGCCACTGCTCGACACCGACGCCGAGATCGAGCGTGTGACCGGCCGGACGATCCCCGAGATCTTCTCCCAGGACGGCGAACCGGCCTTCCGGGAGATCGAGGAGGAGGTCGTCGCGCGGGCCCTCGACACCCACGACGGAGTGGTGTCCCTGGGCGGAGGAGCGATCCTCTCGGAGCGCACCCGCGCGCGACTGGCCGGCCACACCGTCGTCTATCTCGAGATCAGCGTGGCGGAAGGACTGCGTCGCACCGGCGCGGTCGGCGCCGCCGGAACCAGGCCGTTGCTGGCCGGCGGTGATCCGGCCCAGAAGTACCGCGACCTCATGCGTCGCCGCCGCCCGTTGTACCGGCAGGCGGCGACCATCCGGGTGCGCACCGACGGCCGCAGCCCCGGGCGGGTCGTCCAGCAGGTGCTCGCCAAACTCGAAGCGGCGGACGCCGCCACCAGCCAGACCATCAGCGAGGATCGGAGCCCCACACCGTGACCGAACCGGTACGCATCGACGTCGAGACCGCCCAGCCCTACCCGGTGATCATCGGCCGGGGACTGCTCGGCGACGTCGTCGAAGAACTGTCCGGCACGCGGACCGTCGCGATCTTCCACCAGCCGACGCTCACCGCGACGGCCGAGGCCGTGCGGGAGGCGCTCGCCGAGACCGGCATCGACGCCCACCGCATCGAGATCCCCGACGCCGAGGACGGTAAGGAACTCGCCGTCGCCGGATTCTGCTGGGAGGTGCTCGGCCGCATCGGCCTGACCCGCTCGGATGCCGTCATCAGCCTCGGCGGCGGTGCCGCCACCGATCTCGCAGGCTTCGTGGCCGCGACGTGGATGCGCGGCGTGCGGGTCTACCACATCCCCACCACGCTGCTGGCGATGGTCGACGCCGCCGTGGGCGGCAAGACCGGCATCAATACCGAGGCGGGCAAGAACCTCGTCGGGTCGTTCCACGAGCCGTCGGCGGTCTTCGTCGACCTCGCGACCCTCGAGACGGTGCCGCGCAACGAGATCGTGGCCGGCCTCGCCGAGGTGATCAAGACCGGCTTCATCGCCGATCCGGTGATCCTCGACCTGATCGAGGAGAACCCCGAGGCCGTGCTCGATCCCGCCGGGAGGGTGCTGCCCGAGCTCATTCGGCGCTCGGTGGAGGTCAAGGCGAAGGTGGTCGCGGCCGACCTCAAGGAGTCGAGCCTGCGCGAGATCCTCAACTACGGTCACACGCTCGGCCACGCCATCGAGCGTCGCGAGCGGTACCGCTGGCGTCACGGCGCCGCCGTGTCGGTGGGCCTGGTCTTCGCCGCCGAGTTGGGCCGGCTCGCCGGGCGTCTCGACGACGCCACCGCCGATCGGCACCGCGCGATCCTCGAATCCGTCGGCCTGCCGACCACCTACGATCCCGATGCCTTCGGCGATCTGCTCAAGGGCATGCAGACCGACAAGAAGAACCGTGCCGGCATGCTCCGGTTCGTCGTCCTCGACGGGCTCGCGAAGCCCGGCAGGCTCGAAGGACCCGACCCGACCCTGCTCGCGGCGGCCTACTCCGAGGTCGCGCGCCAGGGCAAGGCCGACGCGGGAACCGTCCTGCTCTGACCTCCGCGTAGTCAGACCGTCCGGTTCGACGCGGGCGGTCTCCACGACGGGTCGCGCCCGGTGAGTCCGATCAGGCGTTCCAGCGGCGGGGCGTCCTCGCCCACCCGGACGGCCGGACCGAACAGGCCACCCCCGTCGGCGACGCGTTCCTCGTCGGTGATGCTCTCCGCGAATGCGGTACACGCGGCGATCTCGTCGGGCTCGCAGGAGTACTGCTGTCCCGTGGCGACGGCGAGGTCCCAGCCGTGGACGACGAGTTCGTCGAGCGTGACGAGTCCGGCGACCGGCGCGGGCAGGTCGAGGCCGCCCGCACGCGTCATGCCCTCCCACGCTGCGGGATCGCTCCACGCTCCGCGAAGTTCGCCGAGCCGATGGGGAACGAGACGCCGCCAATCCGGCGGCAGTTCGCTCGTGAGCTGCGGGGGAATGTCGGTGTACGGGCCGATGTCCTTGCGCGCGGCCGCGGTGAAGGCGAGCGACAGGCCCAGCACGTGGTCGACGAGCGCACCGACGGAGGTCTCCGAGCACGGTGTGGGCCCCGCCAACTGTGCGTCGTCGATCCCCGCCAGGATGCGTTCCATGCGGCGGGTCGCGGGAGTCAGGTCGAGCGTCTCGGTGGTGTCGGTCATGGCCAGCTCCTCGAGGTCGGTTACGTGTACCGACCGTCACCGCGCCGAAAACTGAGCGCCCGCCCATGCGGGGCGGGCGCTCAGCAGTGTTGCGGTCTCAGTGTTGCGATGTCACTGCTTCGGATCGATCCTCGGGAACACCTCGGTGGGAGAGTCGTCGCTGCGCCAGGCGGGATCGGCCTGCTGTGCGGAGTTCACGGGCGCCGAACCCGCGGACGCGGTCGCTGCGACCCCTGCGGGCTCGTGGTGCTCGTGGTGGACGGACCAGTCGTCGTCGCGAGCGGCCTTGCGCTCGTTCCGGCGCGCGAAGAACCGGCCCAGCGTCACCGCGGCCATCGCCGGCAGGAACACCATGAGCACGGTGAACGCGGCACCGGAGGTGATCTCGAAGAACAGGGAGGTCACGCCCACCGGGATCGGGGTGACGGTGTCGACGAGCCAGGTGAGGACCCCGCCGACGAGTCCGGTGACCGCACCGGCGGCGAGCCAGCGCATCGTGAGGTCGTCGCCCTCGTCGGCGTCGGGATGGGCGCGGTGGTCGCGGATGCCGTCGAGGCCGGCCCAGACGAACGCTGCGACGACCACCACGGCGAAGCCCAGCCAGCGCAGTACCGATCCCTGCAACGGCCACTGGATGAGAGCGGCACCGAGCAGGACGCGCACGACCACGTGGACCAGGGCGAGCCCGAGTCCGCGGAGCAACCAGGGTTTCATGTACCTCAGCGTAACGGGTGGCGAAGCCGACAGTGTGTCCCGTCCCACAGCCGTGATCGCGGTAGGTTGAGCGATATGTCTGCCGACCACGCCTCCCGCCGGCGCGCGCTGCGTGCGCTGCTCGCCGAACGCGAACTCGATGCGCTGCTGGTGACCGATCTGACCGGTATCCGCTATCTCACGGGCTTCACGGGATCCAACGCGGCGCTGATCGTCTCGAGCGAGGACGACGAGAACGAGACGCGCACCGTCATCTGCACCGACGGCCGCTATGTCACGCAGGTGGGGGAGCAGGTCCCCGATCTGCGGGCCGTGATCGCCCGGTCGTCGGCCGCGCACCTCGTCACCGAGTTCGGAACCGGTTCTGCGCGTTGGGGATTCGAGAGCCACGTCGTCACGGTCGACGAACGGTCGCGGTGGGACGATCTCGGCGTGTCCGTCCGCTTCGTTCCCGCTCCCGGGCTCGTCGAGCAGCTGCGGGCCGTGAAGGACGAACACGAGATCGGCCTGCTGCGCGACGCGTGCGGTGCGGCCGATCGCGCACTGGCGGATCTCATCGCGGCGGGCGGGCTGCGTCCCGGGCGAACCGAGAAGGAGGTCGCCCGCGACCTCGAATGGCGCATGTTCGAGCACGGCGCCGACGGCATCTCCTTCGAGACGATCGTCGCCGCCGGCGCCAATTCGGCGATCCCGCACCATCGCCCGACCGGCGCGGTCCTCGCGGAGGGCGACTTCGTGAAACTCGACTTCGGGGCGCAGATCGGCGGCTACCACTCCGACATGACGCGCACCTATGTGCTGGGCCGGGTCGCGGACTGGCAGCGTGATCTGTACGAGCTGGTCCTGCGTGCGCAGCAGGCCGGACGCGAGGCGCTCGCCCCCGGTGTCGACTGCGCCGCGGTGGACGCCGCGGCGCGCACCGTGATCGCCGAGGCGGGCTACGCCGACCTGTTCCTGCACGGGCTCGGTCACGGGGTCGGGCTCGAGATCCACGAAGCACCCGGAATCGGTGCGGCGGCGACCGGTACACTTGTCGCCGGTGCGGCGGTGACCGTCGAGCCGGGTGTGTACTTCTCGGGGCGCGGAGGCGTGCGGATCGAAGACACGCTCGTGGTGCGGGAGCATACTCCGGAGTTGCTCACGCTCACCGACAAGACATTGACCGTCGTTTGAGGGCGGTTCCTCGACCCTAGGAGACACGAACCAAGTGGCTGATACCAGTGACTTCAAGAACGGCCTCGTTCTGAAAATCGACGGACAGCTCTGGCAGATCATCGAGTTCCAGCACGTCAAGCCGGGCAAGGGCCCCGCCTTCGTGCGCACGAAGCTCAAGAATGTGACGTCGGGCAAGACCGTCGACAAGACCTGGAATGCCGGTGTCAAGGTCGAGACCGCCACCGTCGATCGCCGCGACATGACCTACCTCTACAACGACGGCACCGACTACGTCTTCATGGACGGCGAGACCTACGACCAGATCACCATCTCGCCCGAGCTGCTCGGCGACAGCGCCAACTTCCTCCTCGAGAACATGCCCGTGCAGGTCGCGACGCACGAGGACGTTCCGCTGTTCGTCGAGCTCCCGGTCACGGTCGAGCTCGTCGTCCAGCACACCGATCCGGGCCTGCAGGGCGACCGCTCCACCGGTGGCACCAAGCCTGCGACCCTCGAGACCGGTGCCGAGATCCAGGTCCCGCTGTTCATCAACACCGGCGACAAGCTCAAGGTCGATTCCCGTGACGGCAGCTACCTCGGGCGAGTGAATTCCTGAGTGTCCGGTAACCAGAAGAAGCTCGGGGCCCGCCACAAGGCCCGCAAGCGGGCCGTGGATCTGCTCTTCGAGGCGGAGGCCCGCGACGTGCATCCCGTCGACCTCGCCGCCGATCGCGTCGAACTCGCGATCGACGACGACCAGGTCGCGCCGGTGCCGGCATACGCGCAGACCATCATCCGCGGTGTCGCCGACAATCTCGACGAGACCGATCGGGTGATCGCCGATCACCTGCACGAATGGACGCTGGACCGTCTCCCCGCAGTCGACCGCGCGATCCTGCGCATCGCGGTGTGGGAGCTCTTCCACGCGACCGACGTGCCGCCCGTGGTGGCCGTCGACGAGGCGGTCGAGCTGGCGAAGCAGCTGTCCACCGACGATTCGCCGGCCTTCGTCAACGGGGTGCTCGGTCAGATCGTCGCCGTCGCCGACCAGGTGCGTGCAGCTGCCGCTGCCACCCTCGTCCGGCCGGCGCAGGAGTCGCAGGATCAGGGCTCGGACGAGTCCTGAATTCGTCACCCTCTTCGGGTGAGCGACGACACGAGGCACCGTGAGCGGGCCCGGTGGGAGTCTTCCCGCCGGGCCCGCTCACGCATCCGGGGTCTGTGTTGCGCTTCACCCGTCATCCGTGCCGGGGCGGACGTCGACGCTGATAGGCTCGACAACTGTCAGGCATCCTTTAACGATCCGTCCAGTGAGGCGGAGAAGGAGGTCGCTGCATGGCCGTGTCCGAGGACGGGTCCACAGCTTCTACCCCCACTACGTCTTCCGGTACCGGCGTGCCGGCGCGTGAGCTGCTCTCCGCTGCCGACGTCCACCGGACGATCTCGCGCATCGCGCACCAGATCATCGAGAAGACCGCGCTCGACACCCCCGAGGACGCACCGCGTGTCGTGCTCCTGGGCATCCCCACCCGCGGGATCACCCTCGCCCAGCGCCTCGCCGACCGCATCGAGGAATTCGCCGGCGTCCGTGTCCCGGTCGGCTCGCTCGACATCACGCTCTACCGCGACGACCTCCGCACGAAGCCGCACCGCCCGCTGGAGCGCACCTCGGTGCCCGAGGGCGGCGTCGACAACACCCTCGTCGTCCTCGTCGACGACGTCCTGTTCTCGGGACGCTCCGTCCGCGCCGCGCTCGACGCCCTGCGCGATCTCGGCCGACCCCGCGCGGTGCAACTCGCGGTCCTCGTCGACCGCGGCCACCGCGAACTGCCGCTGCGCGCCGACTACGTCGGCAAGAACGTGCCCACCGCGCGCAGCGAGGACGTCCGCGTACTGCTGACCGAACACGACGGGCGCGACGCCGTCGAGATCTCCGGAGGCAAGTCCCAGTGAAACACCTGCTCACCATCGCGGATCTGACGAAGGACTCCGCGACGGGGCTTCTCGACGAGGCCGAGCGGTTCGAGCAGGCACTGCTCGGGCGTGAGGTGCGCAAACTCCCCACGCTGCGCGGCCGCACCATCATGACCGTCTTCTACGAGAACTCCACCCGCACCCGCGTGTCCTTCGAGGTCGCCGGTAAGTGGATGAGCGCCGACGTCATCAACGTCTCGGCGTCCAGCTCGTCGGTGAAGAAGGGCGAATCGCTGCGCGACACCGCCCTGACGCTGCACGCCGCCGGCGCCGACGCGCTGGTGGTCCGTCACTCCGCCTCCGGTGCCGCACACCGGATCGCGCAGTGGACCAACGAATCCGGCTCCGGACCGGCCGTGGTCAACGCCGGCGACGGCACCCACGAACATCCCACCCAGGCCTTGCTCGACGCGCTCACCCTGCGCCAGCGTCTCGGCTCCATCGAAGGGCGCCGGATCGGCATCGTCGGCGACGTGCTGCACAGCCGCGTCGCCCGGTCGAACGCGCTGCTGCTGAGCATGCTCGGCGCCGAGGTCGTGCTCGTCGCTCCTCGCACCCTGCTGCCGGTGGGGGTGGAGACCTGGCCGGTGACGGTCGCCGATTCGCTCGAAGCCGAACTTCCCACCCTCGACGCGGTCATGATGCTGCGCGTGCAGGCCGAGCGCATGAACGGCGGGTTCTTCCCGTCCGCCCGCGAGTACTCGATCCGATACGGGCTCAACGCCAAGCGCGCGGCGTTGCTGCCGGAGCACGCCGTGATCCTGCATCCCGGCCCGATGCTCCGCGGCATGGAGATCGGCTTCCCCGTCGCCGACGCCCCACAGAGCGCTGTGCTGCAGCAGGTGAGCAACGGTGTCCACGTGCGGATGGCGGTGCTCTTCCGCCTGCTCGTGGGCACGGAAGGGAACCTGTCGTGACCCACACTTCCCACCCGGGAGACACAGGAACAGGAGTGACACAGGTGACGCCGCAGGTGCTCATCCGCAACGTCCGCCTCTACGGCGAGGGCGACCCGGTCGACGTGCTGCTCGGCGACGAGCAGATCCTCGCGATCGGCACCGACCTCGAGGCCGACGCCGACGCGGAGATCGTCGACGGCACCGGGCAGATCGTGCTCCCGGGCTTCGTCGACCTGCACACGCACCTGCGTGAACCGGGCCGCGAGGACACCGAGACCGTCGATTCGGGCTCGGCTGCCGCGGCGCGCGGCGGGTACACCGCGGTGTTCGCGATGGCCAACACCGATCCGGTCGCCGACTCGGTGGTCGTCACCGACCACGTGTGGCGCCGCGGCCGCGAGGTCGGGCTCGTCGACGTCCACCCCGTGGGTGCCGTCACCGTCGGACTCGAGGGCAAGCAGCTCGCCGAGATGGGCACGATGGCCGCCGGCGTCGGGGGCGTGCGGATGTTCTCCGACGACGGCAAGTGCGTCTACGACCCGCTGCTCATGCGTCGCGCGCTCGAGTACTCCGCCTCGCTCGGGGTGCTCATCGCCCAGCACGCCGAGGAACCGCGGCTGACCGTCGGTGCCGTCGCGCACGAGGGACCGACCGCGGCGCGTCTCGGCCTCACCGGCTGGCCCCGCGCCGCCGAGGAGTCCATCGTCGCCCGCGACGCGCTGCTCGCCCGCGACGCCGGAGCCCGCGTGCACATCTGCCACGCGTCCACGGCCGGCACCGTCGAACTCGTCCGGTGGGCACGCTCGCAGGGCATCTCGATCAGCGCCGAGGTCACGCCGCACCACCTGCTCCTCGACGACTCGCGTCTCGAGAGCTACGACGGCATCAACCGGGTCAATCCGCCGCTGCGCGAGCGATCCGACGTCGAAGCGCTGCGCCGCGGCCTCGCGGACGGGACCATCGACTGTGTGGCCACCGACCACGCCCCGCACGCCGAACAGGACAAGTGCTGCGAGTTCTCGCAGGCGCGTCCGGGAATGCTCGGGCTCGAGACGGCGTTGTCCGTCGTGATCGAGACGATGGTCCGGCCGGGCCTGCTGGACTGGCGCGGCGTCGCGAAGGTCATGAGCGAGCGTCCCGCGGAAATCGTGGGCCTCGACGATCAGGGCCGGCCCCTCGAGGTGGGCGAACCCGCGAACATCGTGCTCGTCGACCCGGATACCGAGTGGACGGTGCACGGCCCCGACCTCGCGAGCATCTCCCACAACACGCCCTACGAGGACATGACCCTGCCGGGCCGGGTCACCACCACCGTGTTGCGCGGGCGGATCACCGCTCGCGACGGTGCGGTGTTCCCGCGCTCGACCGAAAGGTAGGAACCGACATGGATCGCTTCTTCATCACCGTCGGTTTCCTCGCGCTCTGGGTCGTGCTCGTGCTGCTGATGTGGAAGGGCTGGAAGGGACGCGCCCGACGTCAGCAGGACGCGGTCGGCGAACTGCCGACCGTGCCGGCCGAGCTGGGGGAGCGGCTCGTCGAACCGACCACCGGTCTATACGTCGGCAGCACGCTCGCGCCGAGCTGGCAGGACCGCATCGCGGTCGGCGATCTCGGCCACCGCGCCAACGCGGAACTGACCCGATACCGATCCGGTGCCCTGCTCGAACGCGACGGTGCGTCCCCGATCTGGATCCCGCAGGACTCGATCCGCGCGATCCGCACCGAACGCGGTCTGGCGGGCAAGGTCATGTCCAAGGACGGGGTGCTGGTCATCCGCTGGCAGCTGCCCTCGGGCACGGAGGTCGACACCGGCTTCCGCGGTGACGACAAGTCGATCTACCCGCTCTGGACGAACGGGTCGGACGAAAAATCTTGAGACGGTGACGATCACAACGACGATGACGATCACGACGAACAACACGACGATCACGACACGCGAGATCTCAGCCCGTGCGGCCGGCTCTGGTGCGGTCGATAAGAACGGAGACAACGCATGAGCGGCAGAACATTCGGCGGCGGCACGGCTGTGCTGGTCCTCGAGGACGGACGGGTCTTCCGCGGCATCCCCTTCGGTGCGGTCGGACAGACCCTCGGCGAGGCCGTCTTCAGCACGGGTATGACCGGCTACCAGGAGACCCTCACCGACCCCAGCTACCACCGGCAGATCGTGGTGGCCACGGCCCCGCAGATCGGCAACACCGGCTGGAACCATGAGGACAACGAGTCCGTCGGCCCCACCGGCGACCACACCGAGTCCAAGATCTGGGTGGCCGGCTTCATCGTCCGCGACCCCTCGCGTCGCGTGTCGAGCTGGCGCGCCACCGGCTCGCTGCAGGACGAACTCGAGCGGCAGAACATCGTGGGTCTCGCGGGTATCGATACCCGCGCACTCGTGCGGCACCTGCGCACCCGCGGTTCGATGCGCGCCGGCATCTTCTCCGGCGACGCCCTCGCCTGGAAGGGTGACGACCTCGACATCGACGTCCTGCTCGACCGGGTGAAGAGCCAGCCCTCGATGCTCGGCGCCGACCTCGCCGGCGAGGTGAGCACCACCTCCGGTTACGTCGTCGAACCGACCGACGGGGACGCGCGCTTCACCGTCGCGGCCATCGACCTCGGCATCAAGACCAACACCCCGCGCATGTTCGCCCAGCGCGGCATCCGGGTGCACGTGCTGCCGTCCACCGCGACGCTGCACGACATCCTCGACCTGAAGGCCGACGGCGTCTTCCTGTCCAACGGCCCGGGCGACCCGGCGACCGCCGACGGCGCGGTGCACCTGACCAAGGAAGTGCTCGGCCAGGGACTGCCCCTGTTCGGCATCTGCTTCGGCAACCAGATCCTCGGCCGCGCGCTCGGCCTGGGCACCTACAAGATGAAGTTCGGTCACCGCGGCATCAACATCCCGGTGGTCGAGCACGAGACCGGCCGCATCGCGATCACCGCGCAGAACCACGGGTTCGCGCTCGAAGGCGAGGCCGGCCAGGAGTTCGACACCCCGTTCGGTCGCGCAGTCGTCAGCCACACCTGCGCCAACGACGGTGCGGTCGAGGGCGTCAAGCTCCTCGACGGCCGTGCCTTCTCCGTGCAGTACCACCCCGAAGCGGCGGCCGGACCGCACGACGCCGCCTACCTGTTCGATCGTTTCACCCGCATGCTCGAGGGAGAGAAGAACTGATGCCACGCCGTACCGACCTCTCCCACGTCCTGGTCATCGGGTCCGGCCCGATCGTCATCGGACAGGCCTGCGAGTTCGACTACTCGGGCACCCAGGCGTGCCGGGTGCTCCGCGAGGAGGGCCTGCGCGTCTCCCTGGTCAACTCGAACCCGGCCACGATCATGACCGACCCCGAGTTCGCCGACTCGACCTACATCGAGCCGATCACCGCCGACTATGTCGAGAAGGTCATCGCGACCGAGCAGGCCAACGGCACCCCGATCGACGCGGTGCTCGCGACCCTCGGCGGCCAGACCGCCCTCAACACCGCCGTCGCCCTGTCCGAGCGCGGCATCCTCGACAAGTACGACGTCGAACTCATCGGCGCCGACTTCGACGCGATCCAGCGCGGCGAGGATCGGCAGAAGTTCAAGGACATCGTCGCCAAGTGCGGCGGCGAGTCCGCCCGCTCGGCCGTCTGCTACACGATGGACGAGGTCCGCGCGACCGTCGCCGAACTCGGCTTCCCGGTCGTCGTGCGCCCCTCCTTCACGATGGGTGGCCTCGGCTCCGGCATGGCCTACAACGATGCCGACCTCGAGCGCATCGCCGGTGGCGGCCTCGCGGCCTCGCCCACCGCGAACGTGCTCATCGAGGAGTCCATCCTCGGCTGGAAGGAATACGAGCTCGAGCTCATGCGCGACGGCGCCGACAACGTCGTCATCGTCTGCTCGATCGAGAACGTCGACCCGGTCGGAGTGCACACCGGCGACTCGGTGACCGTCGCTCCCGCGATGACGCTCACCGACCGCGAGTACCAGAAGATGCGCGACCTCTCGATCGCCATCCTGCGCGAGGTCGGTGTCGACACCGGCGGCTGCAACATCCAGTTCGCGATGGACCCGCGCGACGGCCGGCTCGTCGTCATCGAGATGAACCCGCGCGTGTCGCGGTCGTCGGCCCTCGCGTCGAAGGCCACCGGCTACCCGATCGCGAAGATGGCCGCCAAGCTCGCCATCGGCTACACGCTCGACGAGATCGTCAACGACATCACCAAGGAGACCCCGGCCTGCTTCGAACCGAGCCTGGACTACGTCGTGGTCAAGGCCCCGCGGTTCGCCTTCGAGAAGTTCCCCGGCGCCGACGGCACCCTCACCACCACGATGAAGTCGGTCGGTGAGGCCATGTCGATCGGCCGCAACTTCTCCGAGGCCTTCGGCAAGGTGCTGCGCTCGCTCGAGACGAAGTCCGCCGGCTTCTGGACGGGCCCCGAGGTCGAGGGCACCCTCGACGAGATCCTCGAGGAGATCCGCACCCCCACGGACGGCCGGTTCTACCGGATCGCCCGGGCCCTGGAGCTCGGTGCGACCGTCGAGCAGCTCTTCGACGCCACGAAGATCGACCCGTGGTTCCTCGAGCAGTTCGCGCACATCGTCGAGCTGGGCCAGGACGTCCGCAACGCAGAGCAGTTCGGTGCCACCGAGCTGCGCTACGCCAAGCACCACGGATTCTCCGACCGGCAGATCGCAGCCCTGCGCCCGTCGCAGTTCGCCTCCGAGGACGACGTGCGCGCCCTGCGTCAGGAGCTGGGCATCCACCCGGTCTACAAGACCGTGGACACCTGCGCCGCCGAGTTCGAGGCGAAGACGCCGTACCACTACTCGACCTACGAGCTCGACCCCGCGGCCGAGTCCGAGGTCGCGGAGCAGCGCGACAAGCCGAAGGTGCTCATCCTCGGTTCCGGCCCCAACCGCATCGGCCAGGGCATCGAGTTCGACTACTCGTGCGTCCACGCCGCGCTGACGCTGTCCGAGGCCGGCTACGAGACCGTGATGGTCAACTGCAACCCCGAGACGGTCTCGACCGACTACGACACCGCCGATCGCCTGTACTTCGAGCCGCTGACCTTCGAGGACGTCCTCGAGGTCTACCGCGCCGAGTGCGAGTCCGGCACCGTCGCCGGCGTCATCGTCCAGCTGGGCGGCCAGACCCCGCTCGGCCTGGCGCGTCGCCTGAAGGCCGCCGGGGTGCCGATCGTCGGTACCTCCCCGGAGGCCATCGACCTCGCAGAGGACCGCGGCGAGTTCGGCCGCGTGCTCGACGAGGCCGACCTGCCGGCCGCGAAGTACGGCACGGCCACCACCTTCGAGGGTGCACGCGAGATCGCCGCCGGCATCGGATACCCGGTGCTGGTGCGCCCGTCCTACGTGCTCGGTGGTCGCGGCATGGAGATCGTCTACGACGAGAAGGCGCTCGAGACCTACATCTCCAACGCCACCGAGATCTCCGACGACCGCCCTGTGCTCGTCGACCGCTTCCTCGACGACGCCGTCGAGATCGACGTCGACGCACTGTGCGACGGCACCGACGTGTACATCGGCGGGATCATGGAGCACATCGAGGAGGCCGGCATCCACTCCGGTGACTCGGCGTGTGCGCTGCCGCCGATCACCCTGGGCCGCGCCGACATCGAGAACGTGCGCCGCTCGACTGCGGCGCTCGCGAAGGGCATCGGTGTCAAGGGCCTGCTCAACGTCCAGTACGCGCTCAAGGACGACATCCTGTACGTCCTCGAGGCGAACCCCCGTGCCTCCCGCACGGTGCCGTTCGTGTCCAAGGCCACCGCGGTGCAGCTCGCCAAGGCCTGCGCCCGGGTGATGCTCGGCGAGTCCATCGCCGAGTTGCGTGCCGCGGGCATCCTCCCCGCCGAGGGCGACGGCAGTGACATCCCCCTCGACGCACCGGTCGCGGTGAAGGAAGCGGTGCTGCCCTTCAACCGGTTCCGACGTGCCGACGGCACGGGCATCGACACCCTGCTCAGCCCGGAGATGAAGTCCACCGGTGAGGTCATGGGCCTCGACGACGACTTCGGAACCGCATTCGCGAAGAGCCAGACCGCCGCCTACGGCTCCCTGCCGACCTCCGGCACGGTCTTCGTCTCGCTCGCGAACAAGGACAAGCGGTCGATGATCTTCCCGGTCAAGCACCTCGCCGACCTGGGCTTCCACATCATGGCCACTGTGGGAACCGCAGAGGTGCTGCGCCGCAACGGTGTTCCGTGCGAGCAGGTCCACAAGGTGTCCGGTGAGGACAAGCCGGAAGGCGCGCTCGACGTCGTCGACCGCATCCGTGCCGGCGATGTGGACATGGTCATCAACACCCCCTGGGGCAACGCCGGTCCGCGCGTGGACGGTTACGAGATCCGCAGCGCGGCGGTCGCCGCGAACATCCCGTGCGTCACCACGGTGCAGGGTGCCTCCGCGGCCGTGCAGGGTATCGAGGCGGCACTGCGCGGCGAGATCGGAGTCAGCTCGATCCAGCGGATGCACGCGCGGCTGCGCGGCGTGCCCGCCGAACAGGCGTGACGCCCTTCGGG
The DNA here is from genome assembly GCF_058211795.1 of Rhodococcus sp. S3. Taxonomy (NCBI): domain Bacteria; kingdom Bacillati; phylum Actinomycetota; class Actinomycetes; order Mycobacteriales; family Nocardiaceae; genus Rhodococcus; species Rhodococcus sp. S3. The sequence continues at coordinate 2,278,774 of NZ_CM177074.1, forward strand.
CAGCGACTCGCGGACGCCCTCGGGCGCCGCGGGCCGCTGTGCGTGGGCATCGACCCGCACCCGGGGCTGCTCACCGCGTGGGGGCTCGACGACGACGCCGACGGCCTGGCCCGGTTCAGCGAACTGTGCGTCGAGGCCTTCGGCGACACCGTCGCGGTCGTCAAGCCGCAGGTGGCGTTCTTCGAGGCGTACGGCTCCGCCGGTCTCGCGGTGCTCGAACGCACCATCGCCGACCTCAGGGAGGCGGGAGCGCTCGTCCTCGCCGACGCCAAGCGCGGCGACATCGGCTCCACGATGGACGCCTACGCGCGCACCTGGCTGTCGGACGGCTCTGCGCTGCGTTCGGACGCGGTGACCGTCTCCCCGTACCTGGGGTTCGGTTCGCTCGCCCCGGCGCTCGATCTGGCTGCCGGAACGGGCCGTGGGGTGTTCGTGCTCGCGGCGACCTCCAATCCCGAGGGCGCCCAGTTCCAGCGCGCACGGCTCGACGACGGGCGCACCGTCGCGCAGGTCGTGGTGGACGAGTGCGCTGCCCGCAACAGCGCTGCCCGCACGGACGGGGCCGCAGAACTCGGCTCCGTGGGTGTGGTGGTCGGTGCGACCCTCGCCGAGGCACCGGACCTGTCCGACCTCCACGGGCCCATCCTGATGCCCGGAGTGGGGGCCCAGGGCGGCACTGCCGACGACGTGCGACGACTCGTAGGCGACCATCTGCGCGCGGTGGTGCCCAACGTCTCACGTGACGTGTTGCGGGCCGGCCCGTCCGTCGCCGACCTGCGGGCCGCCGTCGCCCGCACCCTGGACGGCTTCGCCTTCCTCACGAGCTGAGACGTTCGACTCTCGTGCCCGGATCGCCATGCGCGGTCCGGGCACGAGTCGTACATACCGCTCGTATGCACTCTGACCTGCGCTCGGAGTGGCGCGACACGCGGAATGGGAAAAAAATTTCTCGGCCCGCCGAATCGCCGGAACAGCGGGTCGGTGAGCGGGGAAGCCGCCCGGCCCGATGCCGCCCCCTCTGTCGCGGCGGATACCCGGTGACCTGCGGTTTTTCGCTGTTCGAGCAGTTCGCGGCGATGTCTCGACGCCGATCGGGGGGCGCGAGATCCACTGCGGAAACGGCGTGCACTACCGCACGGATTTTCGAGCGGATCGCCGGGGGGTGGGTTCGCATTCGTCGGTGGTCGTGAGTACGGTCGCTATCGCCGCTGGTTACAGCGGTGAAGACTCGAAAGCCAACGATGAGACGGAGGAACCGTGGCCCTTCCCCAGCTGACCGATGAGCAGCGCGCCGCTGCTCTGGAGAAGGCGGCTGCTGCCCGTCGTGCCCGGGCTGAGCTCAAGGAGCGCCTCAAGCGCGGCGGCACCGACCTCAAGCAGGTGCTCAAGGACGCCGAGAACGACGAGATCCTCGGCAAGATGAAGGTGTCGGCTCTGCTCGAGGCCCTGCCGAAGGTCGGCAAGGTCAAGGCGCAGGAAATCATGACCGAGCTGGAGATCGCCCCGACCCGCCGTCTGCGCGGCCTCGGCGACCGTCAGCGCAAGGCCCTGCTCGCCAGGTTCGATTTCGACGCCTGAGCACCGTGGTAGCTGACGCACGACCCGTGACGGACAGCGCACCCGCAACGCGGAGGGGCCGGCTGGTGGTACTGGCCGGACCCTCCGCGGTGGGTAAGTCGACCGTCGTACGCCTTCTGCGGAGCCGGATCCCGGATCTGCACTTCAGTGTCTCGGCCACCACCCGGGACCCGCGACCGGGCGAGGTGGACGGGGTGGACTACCACTTCGTCGGCCGCGCCGAGTTCGACCGGATGATCGAAGCCGGTGAACTGCTCGAATGGGCCGACATCCACGGCGGCCTGCAACGATCGGGCACTCCGGCCAAGCCGGTGCTCGACGCACTCGCCGAGGGACATCCGGTGCTCGTGGAGGTCGACCTCGCGGGAGCGCGGGCCGTCCGTGCCGCGATGCAGGACGCAGTCCTCGCCTTTCTCGCCCCGCCCAGTTGGGAGGTGCTCGTCGAGCGCCTCACCGGCCGAGGCACCGAAACCGACGAGGTCGTCGCTCGCAGGCTCGATACCGCCCGCAGCGAACTGGCCGCGCAGGACGAGTTCGACGTCGTGATCGTCAACGACGATGTCGACCGGGCCTGCGATGAATTGGTATCCTTGTTGGTTGGACCCGGAGCCGACTGACCGTCCGCGCCTCGAGCGCGTCCGGCTGCCGGTTCCGGCGCCCTCCCATCCCGCGACATCTCAGGAGAACACCGAGTGAGCAGCATCCAGGCAGCCGCGACCGACCTCGAGGGCAACACCCTTCCGGTCTACGACACCCCCACGGGTATCACCAACCCGCCTATCGACGAGCTGCTCGAGCGCGCCTCCTCGAAGTACGCGCTGGTGATCTACGCGGCCAAGCGGGCACGCCAGATCAACGACTACTACAACCAGCTCGGCGACGGCATCCTCGAGTACGTCGGCCCCCTCGTGGAGCCGGGCCTGCAGGAGAAGCCGCTGTCGATCGCCATGCGCGAGATCCACTCGGATCTGCTCGAGCACACCGAAGGCGAGTGAGCAACCCCGCTTCGAGCGGCGAGGCCGGATCCGTGCAGCGCCGCCGTATCGTCGTCGGTGTCGCCGGTGGCATCGCCGCCTACAAGTCCTGCGCACTGATCCGTGCCTTCACCGAGAGCGGGCACCATGTGCGGGTCGTCCCGACGGAGTCCGCCCTCGAATTCGTCGGGCGCGCCACCTTCGAGGCGCTCTCCGGCAATCCCGTGCAGACCGGGGTCTTCGCCGAGGTGCCGCAGGTGCCGCACGTCCGGCTCGGGCAGGAGGCCGACCTCGTCGTCATCGCTCCGGCCACCGCCGACCTCATGGCGCGGGCGGTCGCGGGTCGCGCCGACGACCTCCTCACGGCCACCCTGCTCACCGCGCGGTGCCCCGTGATGTTCGTGCCCGCGATGCACACCGAGATGTGGGAGCACCCCGCGACCGTCGACAACGTCGCGACGCTGCGCCGCCGCGGTGCCGTGGTCGTCGAACCGGCGTCCGGTCGTCTGACGGGCAAGGACACCGGTGCCGGGCGGATGCCCGAACCCGACGAGATCTTCAATCTGGCCTCGCTGCTGCTCGAGCGGGCCGACGCGCTGCCCCGCGACCTCGCCGGTCGCCGCATCGTCGTGTCCGCCGGCGGTACCCGTGAACCCCTCGACCCGGTGCGCTTCCTCGGCAACCGGTCGTCCGGCAAGCAGGGTTACGCGCTCGCCCGTCTCGCCGCGCAGCGCGGTGCCGACGTCACTCTCGTCGCCGGCAGCATCGCGGGTCTCGACGACCCGGCCGCGGTCGACGTCGTCCGGGTCCAGACGGCCGCACAGATGCAGGACGCCGTCGCCAAGCACGCCTCGGGTGCCGACGCGGTCATCATGTCCGCGGCCGTCGCCGATTTCCGGCCCTCCACCTTCGCGACCAGCAAGATCAAGAAGGGCGAGGGCGAACCCGACTCCATCGCGCTGACGAAGAACGACGACATACTCGCCGGTCTCGTCCGGGCGCGTGCCGACGGCGGCCTGTCCGCCGAGACGGTCATCGTCGGATTCGCGGCGGAGACCGGCGACGAACACGGCGACGTGCTCTCCTACGCCCGCGAGAAGCTCGCCCGCAAGGGATGCGATCTGCTCGTCGTCAACGCCGTCGGGGAAGGCAAGGCGTTCGAGGTCGACGACAACAACGGCTGGTTGCTGTCCGCGGACGGTTCGGAAACGGCCCTCGCCCACGGATCGAAGGCTCTCATGGCCAGCCGCGTGCTCGACGCGTTGGGACCTCTGCTGGCGGAACGCAGCAGAATCGGGTGATTTCAATACTCGCGCCGACGCCTGCGGAGCAGTAGCGTCGGCACTGCGATCGGGTCCTTCCGGCCCGATCGGGGAGCGCATGCTCCATACGGTTTGTCCGTCCAGCGCCTGGCGCACAGTCGAGAGGGAGTTTCGTGAGCAAGACCGGCGGTCGTCTTTTCACCAGTGAGTCCGTGACCGAAGGGCATCCGGACAAGATCTGTGACGCGATCAGCGACTCGGTTCTCGACGCGCTCCTCACCGAGGATCCTCGTGCCCGGGTAGCAGTGGAAACCCTCGTCACCACGGGTCAGGTGCACGTGGTGGGTGAGGTCACCACCTCGGCGTACGCCGACATCCCCAAGATCGTCCGCGATCGGGTACTCGAGATCGGTTACGACTCGTCGTCGAAGGGCTTCGACGGCAACTCCTGCGGTGTCAACATCGCGATCGGCGCGCAGTCGCCCGAGATCGCCGGCGGCGTCGACGTCTCGCACGAGGCGCGCAGCGGTGTGCTCACCGACGACGAGGTCGCTCGTCAGGGCGCCGGCGACCAGGGCCTGATGTTCGGATACGCGTGCTCCGACACGCCCGAACTCATGCCGCTGCCGATCTCCCTCGCGCATCGCCTGTCGCGCCGGCTCACCGAGGTCCGGAAGTCGGGGGTCCTGCCGTACCTGCGTCCCGACGGCAAGACCCAGGTCACCATCGAGTACGACGGCGACAAGCCCGTCCGCCTCGACACGATCGTCATCTCGACGCAGCACGCCGCCGACATCGATCTGAACAACCTGCTCACGCCGGACCTGCGCACCCACGTCGTCGACGCGGTGCTCGCCGACCCGAACCTGGCCGATCTCGACACGACCGACGTGCGGCTGCTGGTCAACCCGTCCGGATCGTTCGTCCTCGGCGGCCCGATGGGCGATGCCGGCCTCACCGGTCGCAAGATCATCGTCGACACCTACGGCGGCATGGCCCGTCACGGTGGTGGCGCGTTCTCCGGCAAGGATCCGTCGAAGGTCGACCGTTCGGCCGCCTACGCGATGCGCTGGGTCGCCAAGACCGCCGTCGCTGCCGGTCTCGCAGACCGCATCGAGGTGCAGGTCGCCTACGCGATCGGCAAGGCGGCTCCGGTGGGTCTGTTCGTGGAGACCTTCGGCACCGAGAAGACCGACCCGGCCCGCATCCAGCAGGCCATCGGCGAGGTCTTCGACCTGCGTCCGGGCGCGATCATCCGCGACCTCGACCTGCTGCGCCCGATCTACGCGCAGACCGCTGCGTACGGCCACTTCGGCCGTACCGACATCGAGCTGCCGTGGGAGAACACCGACCGCGCCGACAAGCTGCGCGCGGCCGCCGGTCTGTAGATTCCGATCGGGCCCGGGTGGCTGCTGATTTCGACGCCGCCGAGGTCGATCCGGTCGCGCGGGTTCTCCCGCTGCTACCGGTTCCGCACCTCGACCGGGAGTTCGACTACCTGATCCCGCGCGACCTGGACGCGGACGCCCGCCCGGGCGTCCGCGTCCGCGTCCGCTTCGCCGGACGTCTCGTCGACGGTTTCCTGCTCGCGCGCGCCGCGACGAGCGATCACACCGGCAAGCTCGGCCGGCTCGACCGGGTCGTCTCGTCCGAACAGGTCCTCACCCCCGAGATCGCTGCTCTGGCAGAGGAAGTCGCGACCCGCTATGCCGGGACCCGGGCCGACGTGCTGCGTCTGGCGGTACCTCCGCGACACGCACGCGTCGAAGCCGAGGCGCCGCGTACACCGGAAACTCCGCCTGTCCCGGAGATCGAGCACGCGGCATGGAGTCGGTACCGGCACGGCGAGAACTTCCTCGAAGCGCTCGGCGGCGGCCGCGCCCCGCGCGCGGCCTGGCAGGCGCTGCCCGGTGAGGACTGGCCCCGACGGCTCGCCGAACTCGCCGCGCTGACCCTCGCCTCGGGGAAGGCGGCCGTGCTGGTCGTTCCCGACCAGCGCGACCTCGACCGTCTCGTGACGGCGTGCGCCGACGTCGCCGGCGCCGATCACGTCGTCGGCCTCGCCGCCGGCCTCGGACCGGCCGAACGTTATCGACGCTGGCTCGCGGCCCTGCGTGGATCCGCCCGCATCGTCGTCGGAACGCGGGCTGCGGTCTTCGCCCCGACGCCCGAGCTCGGGCTCCTCGTGGTGTGGGACGACGGCGACGACCTGCACTGCGAACCGCGGTCGCCGTATCCGCACGCCCGCGAAGTGGCTGCTCTGCGCGCCCACGCCGTGGGTGCCGCCATCGTCATCGCCGGGCACGCCCGCACCGCCGAGACCCAGGCACTCGTCGACGCCGGTTGGGCACACGATCTCGTGGCACCCCGTGACGTCGTACGGGCGTGCGCGCCGAAGGTCACGGCCCTCGCCGACAGCGACCACGCACTCGCACGGGATCCGGCCGCGCGTGCCGCGCGACTGCCGGCCATCGCGTTCGCCGCCGCCCGATCCGCCCTCGCGGCCGACCGCCCGGTGCTCGTGCAGGTACCGCGGCGCGGGTACGTGCCCGCGCTGGCGTGCGGAAAGTGCCGGGCACCCGCCCGCTGCCGGCACTGCAACGGCCCGCTCGCTCTGCCCACGGCGGCCGGTCCCGACGGTGCCGCGATCCCTGCGTGCCGTTGGTGCGGTGTCGCCGATGCGCGTCACCGCTGCCATGCGTGCGGTGCGCGCTCGTTGCGGGCCGTGGTGGTCGGGGCGGCCCGCACCGCCGAAGAACTGGGCCGCGCCTTCCCCGGCGTGCCGGTCGTGACCTCCGGCGGCAACGACGTCAAGCACACCGTGCCCGGTTCGGCGTCGCTCGTCGTCTCCACTGTGGGTGCCGAACCGGTCGCCGAAGGTGGTTACGGGGCGGCGCTGCTCCTGGACGGGTGGGCGCTGCTCGGCCGTGCCGACCTGCGCGCCACCGAGGAGACGATGCGCCGCTGGCTCACCGCGTCGGCGCTCGTACGGTCGTTCGCCGACGGGGGACAGGTCGTGGTCGTCGCCGATTCCGGCATCCCCACCGTGCAGGCGCTCGTCCGCTGGGATCCCGTGGGGCACGCGCAGTCCGAGGTCTCCGAACGAGCCGAGGTCGGTTTCCCACCTGCGGTCCACATGGCCGCGATCGACGGGTCGTCCGCGGCGGTCGCGGAACTGCTCGAGGCCACACACCTGCCCGAGGGAGCCGAGGTGCTCGGGCCCGTGCCGCTACCGCCGGGGCAACGACTGCCGTTCGGGTCCGAGGGACCCGAACCGGAGGACGTGCACCGGATGATCGTGCGGGTCGCACGCGAGCGCGGTCGCGCACTCGGTCGCGCCCTGCGAGACGCGCAGGCCACCCGCACGGCGCGTCGCGCGGACGGGCCGCTGCGGGTCCAGGTGGATCCGCCGCGTATCGGCTGAACCGGCCGAGGTGAGCGGGCGCGGATCGCCACCGCGCGGCTAGGCCGCTTTCGGAATCGGTTGCGACGGAATCGATGCGGCGTCCGTACCCTTCCACAGTGCCGCGAAGTCGTGGCGATGGCGTATGCCGAGGACGTGCACGAGGATGAAGCGCGGTACGGGCGGCACGAGATGCACGACGCGATCGCGCGAGGAGTCGTCGAGGCCGTCGATCAGCCAGTGCCGAGCTGCTGCATGCCTTTCGGCTCGATATTGAACTCCTGGTCCCACGCGCGCCACTGCGCATCGGTGATACTGGTCGAGACCAGCGGCATCATCTCCCGCTCCTCGCGTTCGAGATGGGGTAGTAGCACCTCGGACAGGCGGGACAGTGCTGCACCGAGTGCCTCCCCGGAACCGGGGCGGTCGGCGCGGAAATCCCGGGCGGCGTCCTCGACGGTGGCGATCGCAGGCTCGATGGTGCGGTGGTCGGCGTTCATCCTCTCCACGAGCGGCGCCGCGTCGGGATTGCACTGCACCACGCGCGGATAGAGCCCACGGTCCTCGGACTCGTGGTGATGGTGCAGGAAATCCATCATCCACAACACATGATCGGCGAGAGCCACTCGGTGGGTCTCCTGCCATGTCTTCGTCGAGGTGGCGACCTCGATGCGGAGTAGGTCGCGGCGGAGGGCGGAATGCACGATTCCCATGATTCGGGTATCGGCAGGTCCGTCGGGATCGGTGATCATGACGACTCCCGTGAATCGACGAGCAACGAGACCTGCGGAGCGCAGGCGGGGATCTGCGAGGACGGTGGGGGCACCGTGTTCGCACCGTGGGGTTTCCGTCGACGGAGGCTGTTCCCAGTGTCGATCCGGCACGGACCGAGCGCAAGACCCGCCCGCTGCTGTCCTGCATATGTACGACAGCGACACGCGTTGCCGGAGATATTATTTGTCACAGTAACGGAGCCGGTGATTGTGACCGATCTACTTCAGTAGGTGCCGGGGAGGCACAGGAGGAGAGGGCGGACGAATGAGTGCCGGGCGGAATGTCGGTGGTGCCGTCGGAGCGTGTGTCGTCGCGATGCTGACTGTGGGTGCAGCGGCACTGACTGCGGGCGCAGCGGCGGCGCAGCCGCTCCCGTCCGACGACGGACCGATCCTCGGTCTCGGGGAGGGGTCGTACAGCAGCGTGCCGGTCCCGGTGGGACCGGTGGCCACCGGGCACGCCGAAGCCGCCGAATACGCCGAGAACAACCCCGATGTCGCCCCCGCGGGTAGCAACGACTTCGCGTGCGTGCCGTCCGAGGAGCACCCCCGTCCGGTGGTGCTCGCGCACGGCACCGATTCCAACGCCTACTCCGACTTCGCTGCTCTCTCACCGCTGCTCGCCGCGTCCGGCTGGTGCGTGTTCGCTCTGAACTACGGGTTCGCCGACGGCGCCGAGGACTACGGCACGGGCGACATTCGGGTCTCCGCAGCACAGTTCGGTGAGTTCGTCACCGAGGTTCTCGACGCCACCGGTGCGGAGGAGGTCGACGTCGTCGGCTACTCGCAGGGAGCCACCGTCGCCCGCTACTACATCAACGAGCTCGGGGGTTCCGAGGTCGTCGACCGGTGGGTCGGAGTCGCGTCGCCGAGCTACGGCGGCACCTTCTACGGCATCGGGGCAGCCTTCGCCACGCTGCCCGGAGCGACCGACATCGTCGAGGGCGAGTTCTCCGTCGCCCTCGTGCAGCAGCTCCAGGGGTCGGAACTGCTCACCGAGCTCAACACACCCACCGACACCGTGCCCGGCGTGCGCTACACGACCATCGGCAGCGAGGTCGACGAGGTCATCCAGCCTGCCGGCAACGTCGCGCTCCACGGTGAGGGCGCCGTCAACCACGTGATCCAGGAGCTGTGCCCGCAGGATCTGACGGGTCACTTCAACATGGTCTACGACCCGTTCTCGCTGCAGCTCGCGCGGCATGCGCTCGACCCCGACCGGTACGCGATCGGGGAGTGCACTCCCGTCGCGCTCGGCACCGGTATCCCCGAACTGATCCTGCAGTCCAACACCTGAGCTCCCTGCTGCTCGGGCACCGACCTCCGTGAGGTGACCGCTCGGCGCGGTGATGCAGGTCCCACGACGTCGACTCCCTAGACTGTGAGAGATCATCGCCGTCGAAAACTGGAGCAGCATCCGTGACATCCCCGCACAGTCCACACGCAGCGCACCCCACCTCCTGTCCGGCGGTGCTCTGACATGCGCGTGGTCTTCGCGGGAACGCCGGAACCCGCCGTCCCGTCGCTGCTCCGCCTCATCGAGTCGACGCGCCACGAGGTCGTCGCGGTGGTCACCCGCCCCGACACCACCGCCGGTCGCGGCCGGAAGGTCGTGCGATCGGCCGTGGGGCAGATCGCCGACGAACACGGCATCGAGGTCCTCACGCCGCGCTCGCCGCGCGACCCCGAGTTCGTCGCGCGGCTGACCGAACTCGCACCCGACTGCTGCCCCGTGGTGGCCTACGGCGCCCTGATCCCGCAGGACGTCCTGGACATCCCCACGCACGGATGGGTGAACCTCCACTTCTCGCTGCTGCCCGCCTGGCGCGGCGCGGCGCCCGTCCAGGCGGCGATCGCCGCCGGTGACGAGATCAGCGGAGCGAGCACCTTCCGGCTCGAGGCCGGACTCGACACCGGTCCGGTCTACGGCGTCGTCACCGAGACGATCCGTCCCACCGACACCGCCGGCGACCTGCTCGGCCGACTCGCCGAGGCCGGTGCGACACTGCTCGAATCCACCCTCGACGGACTCGAGGACGGCATCCTCACGCCCGCACCGCAGCCGGCCGACGGTGTTTCGCACGCGCCCAAGGTCACCGTCGAGGCCGCTCAGGTGCAGTGGACCCTCCCCGCACACGTCATCGACCGCCGGATCCGCGCCGTCACCCCCGCTCCGGGCGCGTGGACGATGATCGGCGACCTGCGCGTGAAGATCGGCCCCGTGACAGTGACCGACGAGACCCTCGAACCCGGTGAGCTCGACATCCGCAAGGACGGTGTGCTCGTCGGTACCGCCACGACTGCCGTCCGGCTCGGGACGGTGCAACCGCCCGGGAAGAAGGCGATGGCAGCCACGGACTGGGCGCGCGGCGCCCGTCTCGACCCGAAGGTGCGTGCGCGATGAGCGAATCCGGCAGGCCCCCGCGGGGCAAGCGCAATCCCGGAGGACGGAACCCGGCAGGCCGCGGGGGACGCAACGGCGGAGGGAAGCCGAACCGCAATCCGGCGTCCGAACACACCCGCCGGCCGTCGAAGCCACCCGCCGACCCCGCACGCGTCGCCGCGCGGGACGTGCTGCGCGCGGTGCGCGAACGGGACGCCTACGCCAATCTCGTTCTCCCGTCGCTGCTCCGGGAACGGCATCTCGACGCGCGCGACGCTGCCCTGGCCACCGAACTCACCTACGGCGCGGCGCGCGCACAGGGACTGCTCGACGCGGTGATCGCGGAAGCCGCGAACCGTCCCGTCGACGAGATCGACGGTGCCCTGCTGGACGTGCTGCGTCTCGGCACCTACCAGCTGTTGCGCACGCGGGTCGCTCCGCATGCCGCGGTGGCGACGAGCGTGGATCTGGTTCGATCCGAATTCGGTTCGGGTCGAGCGGGTTTCGTGAACGCAGTGCTACGTAGGGTGGGGGAGCGGCCGGAGGAGGAGTGGATCGAGCTGCTCGCCCCCGATGCGGAACGTGATCCGGTGGGCCACCTGGCCTTCCGCTACGCGCACCCGCTGTGGATCGCACAGGCGTTCGCGCACGCACTCGGCCCGGATGCGTCCGAACTCGCGGATGTGCTCGCCGCGGACGACGCCCGCCCGATCGTTCACCTCGTCGCCCGCCCCGGTGTCATCACCGCAGAGGAACTCGCCCTCGTCACCGGCGGTGAGATCGGGCCCTGGTCGCCCTACGCCGTGCACCTCGAGCACGGTGATCCCGGTCGTCTCGAGCCGGTCCGGGACGGGATGGCCGCGGTCCAGGACGAGGGAAGTCAGCTCGTCGCCCGTGCTCTGACCCTCGCTCCGCTCCACGGCGAGGATCGGGGCCGCTGGCTCGATCTGTGTGCGGGGCCCGGCGGGAAGGCTGCTCTGCTCGGGGCCATCGCCGCCATCGACGGACACACGGTCGATGCGGTCGAGCCGGTCGAGCACCGTGCGGATCTGATCCGCAAGACGGCACGCGACCTACCTGTGACCGTGCATGTCGCCGATGGGCGGGATCCCGGTCTGGAACCCGGATACGATCGAATTCTCGTCGACGCTCCGTGTACAGGGCTCGGCGCGTTGCGGAGGCGGCCGGAGGCGAGGTGGCGTCGCAGGCCCGCCGACGTCGCCGAACTCGTGCGTCTGCAGAAGGAATTGCTGGCTTCGGCGATCGGACTTCTGCGTCCCGGGGGAGTGGTGCTCTATTCGACCTGCTCACCGCACGTCTCGGAGACGGTGGCGGTGGTGTCGGACGCAGTGCGCCGTCACGGTGTCGAGCAACTCGACACACGCGAACTCGTTCCCGGCGTGCCGCGGACAGGAGACGGTCCTGGGGTTCAATTGTGGCCCCACCGGCACGGTACCGACGCGATGTTCATGGCGGCCCTGCGCAAACCTTCGGACTGAGACACCTCCCGGAAGGACAGGCGTCCATCGAGGATTCGGGGTCGACTGCGTACGGCCCGGGCCGAACGCACCGCACCGGCTAGGGTTTCGGTATGCCCGATATCGTCACGCTGACCATGAATCCGGCTCTCGATGTCACGACCTTCGCCGACGAGGTCGTTCCGACCCGCAAGCTTCGATGTGACGAGCCCTTCTACGATGCGGGGGGCGGGGGTATCAACGTGGCGAAGGTCGCGCGGGTGCTCGGCGCCTCGGCCGGCGCGGTCTTCCCTGTGGGGGGTGCACGCGGCCGGCAGATGAGCGGCCTCCTCGACGACGACTGTGTCGACGCGTACGCCGTCCCCATCGCCGACGACACCCGCGAGTGCTTCACCGCGATCGATCGCACCACCGGGGCCGAATATCGATTCGTGACGCCGGGCCCGGACGTCACCCGCGACGAGCAGGAACGGTGTCTTGCTGTGCTGACCGAGGTCGCACAGGACGCGAAGTATGTCGTGGCCAGCGGCAGTTTTCCACCCGGTGTCCCCGGCGCCTTCGTCAACCGGGTGGCGGAGATCGCCCGTGCGTCGGGGGCCCGGTTCGTGCTCGACTCCTCCGATGACGCGCTCGCGAGCATCGAGTCGGGGGTGTTCCTGGTCAAGCCGTCGCTCGGTGAGTTGTGCGAGTGGGTGGGGCGCGACCTCCCCACGGTGGAGGAGCGGGTCGCGGCGTCGCGCGAACTGGTCGAGCGCGGTGTCGCGGAGATCGTGGTGGTGTCCCTCGGTGCCGAGGGAGCCGTCATGGTCACCGCGGAGAACGAGGTCGAGGTTCCCGCACTCGACGTCGAGGTGCGCAGTGCGGTGGGTGCCGGCGACAGTATGGTGGCCGGACTCGTCGTCGGGCTGCTGCAGGAACGGTCGCTGCACGACGCCTTGGCGCTCGGCATCGCGTGCGGTACGGCTGCGCTGCTGACCGCAGGCAGCCGTGTGTGCCGTCGAGAGGACATCGACCGGTTCGATGCGCTCGCCCGTGCGTGAGGCCGGCCGGGGGCTTCCCGGCGCCGCGGCTGAAGTGAACAAAGTGCAGGGTTTCCCGGCGAGGCTCGGATAGACTGAGAGGATGGACCTTCGGATGAAGTCCTCCCGCGGTCGACACGTCGAGGCGCGGACATGAGCAGCGGCCGGCCGGCTTATCTCCGGTGGGCCTCGATCGGGCTCGTCGCAATCGGCGGCCTGTTCGGCGCCGGTAGCCGCGAAGGCCTGTCGCTCGTCATCCCGAAACTCGGTGAAGTCCCCATCGTGATCGCGATCGTCAACGTCGTCGGCGCGTTTCTTCTCGGCTACCTGTACGAAGCCGTCACCCGGCTCGACACCGCGAAGCCGACCGGCAACAACCTGAAGCTTCTCCTCGGGACGGGATATTGCGGGGGCTTCACCACCTACAGCTCCCTCGCGACCGATACCGCGGTGCTCTTCCGCGACGGGTACATCTGGCAGGGCGTGGTGTACGCCCTGGGGACGGTCGTCGTCGGTGGATGTGCCACCTGGGCCGGAATCGCGCTTGCCAGCAGTGTCAACGCGAGGATGGCACCGCCCGCCGGGGGAGGGGCGACGACGTGACGCCGCTCGTCTTCATCACGCTGAGTATCGCCGGCGGCGTCGGCGCAGTTGTGCGGTACATCTTCGACGGCTTCCTCCGTGCCCACATGACGACGAGGTTCGCGTGGGCGACGACCATCATCAACGTGTCGGGATCGCTCGTGCTGGGATTCCTCACCGGCCTCACGGTGGAACATCTCGTCTCCACCGACGCGAGCTATATCCTCGGCACCGGATTCCTCGGCGGGTACACCACATTCAGTACGGCGAGTTACGAGACGGTCCAGCTCATCAAGGAGCGCCGTTACGGGCAGTCGTTCATCAGCGGCGTGGTGATGCTGGTGCTGGCCCTGGCAGCGGCGGGACTCGGGTTGTGGATCGGCACCTCGATCTGAGTCCGAAGCGGAAACCCCTCAGGGACGTTCGGCGGACGGGATGTAGTGGGCGATGATCAGGAACACCCACGTGGTGAGAATGTAGGGCCACGTGTAGGTGGGGACGTCGAGGTCGTGCATCACCAGGGTGACCACCGCTGTGACGATCGTGCCGATCACCGCGAGCACCCAGGAGATCACGCTCTCCTTCAAGAAGGTCACCGACAGCGCGATCGCTGTGAGCACACCGGAATACCCGCTCAGGCCGTTGCCGGTATCGGTGAGACTCTCGCCCAGCGCGAGGGCGCACAGGGTACCGACGACACTTCCGAGGAGACCGGCCAGGCCGACCTTCCAGTTCGCGATGAACAGGCCGATGAGAATGAGTCCGCCGGCCCAGACATTGTCGACCAGCACGACTTCCGAGACATTGGTCAGCAACGATCGGAAGAAGGCGACTACGGTCGAGTCGATCGTCATCTGCGACGAGTCGACCCACCAACGCTCGAAGACGAAATGGATGATGGTCGCGACGATGCAGAACGGCGCTGTCGTCGACGGCAACGCGTAGGTCTTCAGGGGCGTCTTGGTGAACAGTTCGTCGATCAGCCAGGTGACAGGGGCGGCGAGCGCCCCACCGACCAGTGCGATGGGGTACGAGAACCACTGGCTGCCGAGGGTCGCGAAGGTCGCCGCGCCGACGAGGGCGCCCGAGAAACCCTGCATCCCGAAGATCAGGTCGGCAGCTTTCGTCCGGATGACCCATCCGGTGAAGGTCTGCGCCACGCAGCCGATCGCCACGAGTACTGCCATCTGCCAACTGGCGACCACGAAGCCCGCCATGATGAGCAGAGTCGTGTAGATGTTCGCCTGGAAATAGATCTGCGACGGACCGTGGCCGAAACCGACGAGCCAGGAGCGAGGCGATCCCATGGACTGGTGGGACTCTGCAGTTCCCGTGGTCATATCCAGCTCCTTCCGTACGCCCGTCGTGTCTGTGTCGTTCCGCTCTCAGGTCTTGCGGATCGCCGGTGCCGCCGACCCGGTGAGAACCTCGTGCGCGGCCGCTGCCGCTGCATAGTTCGCGCGGGCCACCGACACCGGATTGTCTGCCAGCAGCCGCATCCACACTCCGGCGTCGTTCGGTAGCGCGCTGATACCGAACAGTCCCCCGTCGAATGTGGCGGCCAGGGCATCGTGGAGCAGATCGGCGAGGTCCGCCGCGGACACCAGGGGAGTGAACACGTACAGCATCGCCAGGATGTCGTGACCTGCCATGACCCCCGATCCCGTCGGAGCCGACATGTCGTCCGTACCTGTGGGACAGAGGCGAACGCGGTCGAGTGCGATCATCTGCCCGCCGGGTCGGCGCACCTCGACATCGGAGGCGTACACGTCGTATCGGTGCCGCTCGTCGCGCGCGAGGCGACCCGCGTACACGGTCTCCCCGAGAAGGAAGGTGGCCGACTCGTCCAGAGTGACCGAGGTGTGCTGGTAGAAGCGTGAGCCGGCGAACGGAATGACGGCGTCGGGAAGATACTCGACGTAGGCGTCCGGCCCGACCGTGATGTGTGTGACGGACGAGGCATAGTCGTTGTCCATCCTGTACACCCGGGTCTGAGCCTGAGTCGTCACGTGGGCCGATGTGCGTGCCCCGAACGTCAGATCGGTTCGCAACCGGTCGGACTGGAGAACACCTCCACCCGAGGACATCATGTACGTGTAGGGACAATCGGGGCGGAGCGGGTCGAAATACAGCGGGCGCATGATCTGCAACGGCGACTTCTGGTAGTGCCGAACGAGTTCCGTCCGGTCACGGAGCCGGTTGTGCTCGAAACCGAGCTGGAGAATGCCCACCTTGCCGGGGCTCCCCACGGGAAGGGTCGCGTGAGGGCTGCTGTGCCGGAGGACTTCGGCCGGTACCCGTGAGGGTTCGAAGAAGTCCGGTTGGAGCCGGTACCCACCGGGATGGGGCGCGGACACGGGCAGGGGGCTCACCGGGGCGAGACCCCGGGACTCGCCGGGGCCGCGACCGGTGTCTGCCGAAGCAGCCGAGATGCCGGCCGTCATCAGACGAGTTCTGTCCGCGAGTCGTTCCACAACGAGAGGATCTGGTCGAGCAACTCGTCGAGTCCCTCCCCGGTCAGGGAATTGGTGAGAACGACCGGCGTGCCGCCCCGCACCCGGTGGGCGTCGCTCTCCATCACGCCGAGATCGGTCCGCACGTACTGTGCGATATCGATCTTGTTGATGACGAGGATGTCGCTGTCGGTGATGCCGGGACCCCGCTTGCGTGGCATCTTCTCGCCCTCCGCCGTGTCCAGGACGAAGATGAAGACGTCTGCCAGAGCAGGTGAGAACGTGAGTGTCAGGTTGTCCCCGCCCGATTCGTAGATCAACGTGTCGATCTCGGGGAACCGTTGCAGCAGTTCTTCACCCACAGCGAGATTCATCGTGGGGTCGTCGCGCACAGCCGTGTGCGGGCAGGCACCCGTCTCGACGCCGACCACCCGATCGGGATCGAGAATCCCGTCGAGAACCCGTCGCACGTGCTGTGCGTCCTCCTGGGTGTAGATGTCGTTGGTGATGACACCGGGAGTGCGTCCGGCCGCGATGAGCAGTGGTACCAGCGCCTCCGTCAATGCAGTCTTGCCGGAGCCCACCGGCCCGCCCACACCGATTCTCAGAACATCGTCAGCCATGGTGGCTCCTTCCCTACGGTTCGTGACGAAACGAAGTGGCAGCCCCCACCTCGCATATCGGACAGGTCAACTCGCGAACAAACGCGCTTCTGCTCTTTCGTGCCGGGCGGACATGATGTCGGCCATCGGTGCGCAGCCCCCGAGATCGTCGAGTTCGCGTACGACGGCGTCCTTCGTCACCTGTTCGATCACCGGTCCGATCCTGTGCAGGATCACCTGAGCCTCCCGGTGATCGGTCAGGCGCAGGCGCAACGCCGCCCCTACGAAACTCACAGCGAAAGCGGAGAGGTCGGAAGCCACTGCGAAGTGGGTGCCGACGCCCGTCGCCGCATAGATCAGCGCGGAGACCACGGGCTGGCATCCCGGCGTGACACGCGCTTTCAGGCGTCGCCGGTACTCGGCGAGCGCCTCGTCGCCGAGCACGACCTCGACGAGGCCGGCGAGTTGGTGGCCACTGCGAACCGAGGCACGCCGCATCTCGGCATTCAGCTTGGACGCGAACAGTCGGTGATCGACCTCCTCCACGAGATCCCAGTCGCCGATCTGCGCGGCCTTGTGGGCGCAGGCGAGCGCAGTCGCGTCCGCAGGCCCCACCGAGTGGACGAGAAGAGATCCCAGAAGGTCCTCCACCTCGCCGCGATCGACGAGGTGGGCCTGGCTGTACCCCTCCAGTCCGTGGGACATGGTGTAGAAGCCGCTCGGGAACGCCGAGTCCGCGAATTGCAGACTCGTCAGCAACTGACGGATGTCCGACGTCACGCTGTCTCCTTCACGCCAGGAAGAACATCTGGGTGAGCGGAAGAGTCTGCGCGGGATCGATCGCGGCGGTTTTTCCGTCGTAGGTCACGTCGTAGGTCTCCGGATCGACCTCGATGGTCGGCGTCGCATTGTTGCGCACCATGTGCTGCTTTCCGATGTTGCGGCACCTCTTCACCGGCAGGATCTGGCTTTCCAGCCCCAGTTTCTCCGGCACGCCGAGGTCGATCGATGCCTTCGACATGAAGGTGGCCCGGGTGGACTGCAATGCTCTGCCCTGCGCACCGAACATGGGCCGGAAGTAGACCGGCTGAGGTGTGGGGAGCGACGCGTTCGGTTCGCCCATGAGTCCCCAGTTGATGAGGCCGCCTTTGACGACGACCTTGGGCTTGGCCGCGAAGGAGGTCGTCGGCCACAGCACGATATCGGCCATCTTTCCTTCTTCGAGCGACCCGATGTACTCCGAGATACCCTGCGTGATCGCGGGATTGATGGTCACCTTCGCCAGATAGCGCAACACCCGGAAATTGTCGTTGTCCTCCGCGTCCTCCGGGAGTTTGCCGCGCTTGTCCTTGCAGTGGTGAGCGATCTGGAATGCCCGCATGAAGGACTCGCCGATTCGACCCATGGCCTGGGAATCGGACGACACCATCGAGATGATGCCCTCGTCGTGGAAGACCGTCTCGGCGGAGATGGTCTCGGCTCGGACGCGGGAATCCGCGAACGCGACATCCTCCGGAATGTCGTGCGACAGGTGGTGGCAGACCATCACCATGTCGAGGAGTTCGTCCACCGAATTCGCCGTGTACGGGAGTGTGGGGTTCGTGGAGGACGGCAACACGTTCGGATGGCCGGCGACCTTGATGAGGTCCGGTGCGTGTCCACCGCCGGCACCCTCGCTGTGGAACGTGTGGATCGTCCGGCCGTCGATCGCATCCAGAGTGTTCTCGACGAAGCCCGACTCGTTGAGTGTGTCGGTGTGCACCGAGATCTGGATGTCGTAGCGGTCCGCGACGTCGAGGGCGTTGCTGATCGCGGCGGGCGTGGCGCCGTAGTCCTCGTGCACCTTCAACCCCGCAGCGCCGGCCTCGATCTGTTCGCACAGGGCCTCGGGGAGCGAACCGTTGCCCTTCCCGAGGAATCCCATGTTGACGGGCATCGCCTCGGCGGATTCCAGCATGCGGTGCAAGTTCCAGACACCGGGCGTGGTGGTGACGCCGTTGGTCCCGTCGGTGGGTCCGGTACCACCGCCGAAGAGCGTGGTGATGCCGTTCGACAGTGCGGTCACTCCCTGTTGCGGTGAGATGTAGTGCACGTGGGAATCGAACCCGCCGGGGGTCGCGATGCAGTGCTCACCGGCGAGTAGTTCGGTACCCGGCCCGACGACCAGTCGGGGATCGACCCCGCGCTGAAGATGCGGATTGCCGGATTTGCCTACCCCCGCGATCTTCCCGTCCCGGACGCCGATGTCACCCTTGAGAACTCCGAGCACGGGGTCGAGGATGATCGCATTCGTGATCACGAGGTCCAGCACGCCCTGGGCGTCGGTTCCCTGCGGATCGGCTCCCATTCCGTCGCGTGCGGTCTTGCCGCCGCCGTAGACGATCTCGTCGCCGTAATTGCCTTCGTTGAAATCCTTCTCGATTTCGATGATCAGATTCGTGTCGGCCAGATGCACGCGGTCACCGGTCGTGGGACCGAAGAGATCGGTGTACTGCTTGCGTGAGATGATCGCCATTACTTCGCGCCTTTCTTCTTCTTCGGAGTGCTCGCGCTCTCTCGCGCCTTCGGGGTGCCGTCCTGGTACTCGAGTTCCTTCATCAGGGCCATCGCACGAATTTTCGTGCCTTCGGAGTCCAAGCCACCGTCGACGAGGTTGTTGAACCCGATGACGTGGCGGTTGCCGGCATAGGCCGTGAGCGTCACCTCGCGCGTGTCGCCCGCCTCGATGCGCACACTCAATCCGGAGGGCAGATCCAGGTGCATGCCGTAGGCGAGTTCACGTTCGAACAGAAGTGCCTTGTTGACCTCGAAGAAGTGGAAGTGGGACCCGATCTGGATCGCACGGTCTCCGGTGTTGCTGACCTGCAGCGTGACGGTGTGGCGTCCTGCATTGATCTCGATCTCTTCGTCCCTGTGGTGATATGTCGGCTTGGCTACCATGGTGTTTCCTTCCTCGCGGCGGCGTGTCGAGAAGTCCGTGTCGGTGGTCGATCTGCCGGTCGGTGTCGGTCAGTGCGAAGACGCGGTCGCTGGGCGTCGACGACCGAGATCGCCGCCGGGATCCTCGCCGGGATGATGGCCGTGGCCGTGGCCGTGGCCGTGGCCTCCGGACTCGTCGAAGGCGTGTGAGTGCGCATAGCCGTGGCCGTGGTCGGCCATCAGACCTGCTTCGACTCCTGAACGGCCGTGCGACAATTCGTGCGCAGCGTTTCGGGTACGCGTGTCGACGATGCGGATCGTCGCCTGTTCGCTCATCAACGGTCCGTAGAAGGTGCAGTCTGCAAATCTGGTGTCGCCGAGCGGGATCGGAGAGACGCGACGAAATCCTGCAGGGACGACGACGGTGTGACGGTGACCGAGCCGCCGGAGCCGCTCCAGGACCGCGGCCAGATCGTCGGTCGTGCGTGTCGTGGCGACCTCCACGACGTTTCCTGTGCCGTGGGTGCGCACCAGATATGCGATGCGGTGCAGTTCGGCCTCGTCGAACGGATCGGACGAGGGGGCCTGGACGACCATCGCGGCGTCGGGAGAGTCGCGCCGGATGCCTGTGGCCGCGAGACGCAACCACGCGATGAGATGGTCGGCGGTGCCGAACGGCTCCGCCAATGCGAGACGGCCCGGTGCGCTCGAGGAGAGCCACTGCACGGTTCTCGCCGTGTCGGCGATCAGCGTCGGATTGCGCCCCAGAGTCATGGGCACGATCGAGATGGGTCCGTCAACCGATTCCAGGAGGTGGGCGACGAGATTGTGGAGCGGTCGGCCGACCGGGGTGACGAACCGGTCGGGGCGCCCCTGCTCGAGGAAACGCAGGTCGGCGCCGTCAGCGCTCTCGTGGCCCGCGACCAGGACCGTTCCGGTCTCGTTCCCGCCTCCCACTGCGTCAGCCGCCGATCGGGTCGTGGCAGGAGACCAGCTTGCTCCCGTCGACGAAGGTCGCCTCGACCTGCAGAAGCGGCAGGAGTTCGCGGACTCCGTTCATGCAGTCCTTCTCCGAGACGATCGTCTTGCCCAGTTCCATGACTTCGGCAACGGATCGGCCGTCGCGTGCGCCTTCCAGGATCGCCTCGGAGATGAGCGCGGTCGCCTCGCTGACGTTGAGCTTCGTACCCCGCTCGCGTCGTCGGCGTGCGAGTTCTGCCACCTGGTACACGTAGAGTTTTTCGACTTCTCGAGGAGTCAAATCCATTTTCCGCTCCCGCAATGCCGTAGGGCCGATTCGATGAGCATCTTCCGGCTACGAGCCGGCTCGCTGTGTTCGACGATACGCCGGAGGCCCAACAAAGTTCGCAGTTTCGTCGTTCGTCGAATGCATCCTCATCGGATGTAAATCTGTTCATATGTGCAGTCGCGCAAGTGATGTCGGCGGATTCGCCGGCCGAGGGCGAGCTGCCCGGACGGGGACGTACCGGCTCCCCTGATCTCTGCTACGACATCGGATCCCGTTGCGCGCCACACTGGAAGAGGAAATGGTCGTAGCGCGGTGCGTGTGTGTTCCGCCCGGTTCGATCACCGAATCGGAATGAGCGCCTCGTTTTATCCACTCTCGACCGGCACGACGGTCATCTCGACGAGGTCGTCACCCAACGCCGACAAGGCGCTTCGTACGGGAGTCAGCGCCTCCGCAGGCGTCAGGATCTCCGCGCGGACCCGTGGGGAGACATCCAGGGTTCGTTTCTGCCCTCGGACCATCTGATCGACCGAGTCGGTTGTGGTGACGAAGACTTCGGAGAGAATTGCGCGGCGTGCACCCGCGGCAAGTACCTCTCGTTCCACACCTGCGGCTCCGGCCGAGTCGAGAACTGCCGTGACCAGGTACAGCTTGTGTCCGGGTTCCATCGGCTTCGATACGAGCGCCGATATCGAGCCGTCTGCTGCGGGATCGGGGGGAGTGGGGCCCTCGTGATAGGCGTTCATGCCCTGCTGGCTGAGATCGAGATGTTCTTCTTCCTCGGCGCTGACGCGAAGGCCGATCGTCTTCTCGATCGCGAAGCCGATCACCAGGGTGAGCACGAGGGCGTAGACGATCACCGCGATCAGTGCGACGACCTGGTAACCCAGCAGTGCCCAACCGCCACCGGCGAAGACTCCGTCCCGGCCGATCGAATTGATCGCCTCTTCGCCGAAGAAGCCGACGCACAGGGTGCCGAACACGCCACCGATGAAATGGACTGCCAGCACGTCGAGCGCATCATCCACACGCAGAAGCTTTTTCAGTCCGAGCGCCACATAACACACCACTCCGGCAAGAGCACCGATGACCACCGCGGCCCACGTGTTGACGTAGCCCGCGGCGGGGGTGATGGTCGCCAGTCCGGCCACCGCGCCCGTCACGCCTCCCAGTACGGTCGAATGGCCTTCCCGGTAGCGCTCGATCACGAGCCAGACGAGCATCGCGGCGGCGCCGGCCAGCTGGGTGTTGACCAGAGCTTGAGCGGCAACCCCGTTGGCCTGCAGCCCGTCTCCGGCATTGAAGCCGAACCAGCCGAACCAGAGGATGCCCGCGCCCACAATCACCAGCGGGACCGAGTGCGGCAGTGGTGCGCGGTTGGGTCGAACCTTGCGTCGTCCCAATACGATCAGCAGACCGAGCGCGGCAGCTCCGGCGGACGAGTGGACGACCATTCCGCCGGCCCAGTCCTGCGCTCCCATCTTGGTCAGCCATCCGCTGGGAGCCCACAACCAGTGCGCCACAGGTGCGTACACGATCACCGACCAGATGGCGATGAACACCGCCCAGCCCAGAGCCTTGAGGCGATTGGCCACTGCTCCCGTGGCCAGCGCCGGGGTGATGATCGCGAACATCAACTGATATGCGAAGAAGGCCAGCGTCGGGATCGCAACGGTTTCGGTCACCACGTGGAGGTCCGGCTTGGGGGCCTCGCCGATGTTGGTGAGCGCGACGAACCCGAGATCGGCGATGATCCCGTTGCCCCGGTCGTTACCGAAAGCGATGCTGTAGCCGAACACGAACCAGGTCAGCGAGATGATGCACAGGCCGACGAGGTTCTGCTGCAGCATCACGAGCGTGTTGCGCCTGCTCACCATGCCTGCGTAGAAGAACGCAAGACCCGGTGTCATGAACAGGACGAGGGCCGCACACACCAGTACCCATGCGGTGTCGCCGCTGTCGATCGCGGCTTGCGACAAGGTCGAAGTGGTCATCGACGGGCCTGCGCTTTCGGGAGAGGTGTGATCGTCCCTGAACGAGTCTGCCGAACAAGGTATTTCGGACTTCGGTCGACTCGGGATCGGGACGGTGGGCTCTGCTCTGCCCGATGACGAGCGATATGCATCCAGCGACCTCCGATCCTCACATCGGCCAGTGACGCGGTTCTCGATGCCGGCAGCAGAATCGCCGGGCGGCGAGAGTTGTAGTCCGAGGTGAGCATATACACCCCCTTTGCGCGATGTGGGTCGATCGCGTCAACTCGACTCCCTACCGTGACGCTGTTCCTCGCCGAGCGTGCCGGCGACGGGCATGTCACCTACCGGGCAGTTCGTCCGTCCGTTCCTCTCTACCGGCGCACTCGTAGGGCTCTAGACTTGCGCTGTGGAGGCCGTCTGGGTGGGAGCCGGGATCATCATCCTGGGGATGACCCTCCTCGACCTGTTCCTCACCGCCCTCAATTACGACGAAGCAGGCTTTCTCCACCAACCGGTTGCGGCGTGGGTGTGGCGCGTCATCAGGCGAGTGACGCGAAGAATGTCACGCCGCCGGAGGCCTGTTGTACTCCGTCAGGTCACGGGTATCCAGATCGTGGTCATCGTGGGTATCTGGGTGGGTGGCTCGATCGTGGGCTACGCGTTCATCTACCTCGGCATGATGAGCGGGCAGGGCTTCCTGCACGACGGTGGTTCCGGCGACGCGTTCGGCGCACTGTATTTCAGCACTGCTCAGCTCGCGACGATAGGCACGTCCCAGATCACCCCCAACACTGATGCGACACGGATCATTTCGGCCCTGGAGACCCTCACCGGCTTGATGCTCGTCCCCCTCATCGTCACGTTTCTTCTCGGGGTCTACGGAGTGATCAGTGCCCTGCGCGAACTTTCCGCGCGGTTCTACAATCCTGGAAACGGCATCGGCGACCCGGTGGCCAGCCTGAAGCCGTACTTTCCGGGCGGCGAACCGCGTGACCTCGACGTGGCACTTTCGTCCGTCGCCGAGAGCTTCAGCAGTTACACCGATGGGGTCCGACTGCACCACTCCGCCTACTACTTCCAGAGCGGCCGCGACACCTTCTCGCTGCCCTACTCGATCAGGATGCTGAGCGGAATCGTCGCAGTACTTCGGTGGGGGTTGCCGAAGTCCCACCCTGTGACCGTCGAGCCTCTGTTGCTTCCACTCACCGACCAGTTCCTCCGGTTCGCGGACTACATGCATCCCATTCTCGGGTGGACGAGCACCGACGTTCCCGAGACGAGGTCGCGTGAAGAATTCCAGCGGCTGATCGAGAAGGACATCGAACTGCACCGGACGGCAGGAGATCGCTCGGGGCCTCCAGAGGAAAGCGAAGATCCGTGGGTCACCCGGTTCGCGCGGGTGAATCGGAAGATGGGCGAACTGGCTCACGTCGAACCGTTCACCGATCTCGGCGATGCCTACGAACGGTACGTCGAGTGGCTGCCGTTCGCGTACCGGGCGCAGCAGTTCACCGAGGCGGTCAGCCGCGATCTGGACTATCAGCCCGTGTACGCACCCGGCTGGACCGATGTCGCGGAATCTGCGGCGCCAACCGAGCGTCCGAGTGCGGGGACTCACAGCCTCCGCACCTTCTTCGCCAATCGGCTCACCCTCATCGACCCCGGATACGTTCGATTGTTCGGTGCGCTGCGCGTCGTTCTCGCTGCGATCGTTGCGGTCGCGGTAATGGCGATCGGTCTGAAACTGGTCGGGGGAACGCCGATGCCCACGGCGATCTTCGGCGGAATGATCGCAATGTTCGCAGCCGGTGTCGCAGCACAGTCCGCCTCGCGCCCGGGCATCGCCAAGTTCGGCGGGATGCTCGTGACGGTCCCTGTAGTGGTCGCGGTCGGGCTGATGACCGTGGTCCCGCACGACCCGTTGCCGTCGGGGCTCGCAGTCGCAGCGCTGGCTTTCGTCGGCGTGTGGCTCGGCAGATTCGGACCACAAGGAGCCGGGCTCGGCCGTGTGTTGTTCATGACGTTCTACTTCAGTGTCCTGCTCCGCTTGAGTTCCGACGACTTCTGGGTGTATGCGCTGACGGGCCTCGTGAGCGTCACCGTGTCGGTGCTCGTTCAATTCATTCCGCTGGGCAGCGGCCGAGTGGGGCTCGTGCGCGGAGGCATCCGCGCTTTCGAACGCAGTGTCGCGGACACCATCGACCCCCTCGTCGATACGGTCTCCGCTGCTCGCTGGGATCCGGACCTGCGTAAACGGGTGCAGAGCAAACTCGATCAGCTTCATCACACCGCCTCGTTTCTGGGTGGTCAGCTCACCGGGCAGGTACCGGGCCTGCACCTGTCGCCGGAGCAGTTGACCGATCTGCGAATTCGGATCTTCGATGTCGAACTGGCGGCGGTGAACCTCGGTGCCGCGACTCGCGACGCGACCGGATTCGGTATGTCGCTGCCGATTCGGGCCGCACTCGCCGGTGAGCTCGAACGGCTCAAACAGCACATCCGCGGTTACCCGGGTCTTCCTGGATGGGTTGGGGATTCGGAAGACGACAGGACATATTCACTCGATCCTCCCGGTGGTGCACCCGACCCTGTCGACTGGCCGATCCTGGCGCAACGTTTGCATCATGCGATGCGCGAATTGTGGTCCGCAGCCGATGATTTGCATCTTGCACGCGCCGAGGACCTGATCGCGCGTCCGGCTACCACGGATCGAGCCGATCGCCTGCCTGCGCCGACCGGTCCGGAAAGCGCCGCCGGAAAGACGGAAACACCGTCCCCTGCCACGGGAAAGGCGGAAGCACCCTCCGGCCCGGGCAGCGGCGGCCGAAACCTGATCGCGGGACCGGTTCGCCGCGGAATCCAGGCCACGCTCGCAACAGGGCTCTCGCTGTGGGCCGGCGGTGCGGTATCTCAGACATATCAGTACTGGGCCGCGCTACCGGCGTTCTTCGTGCTGGGTGAGACCGACGGGGAGACACTTCTCAAGGGGGTGCAGCGGATCGTCGGTACCGTGTTCGGAGGCGCGATCGGGTTCGGCTTCGCAATCTGGATCGGGACCGACACCCTCGCCGTGCTGCCCCTGCTGGCACTGTGTGTGTTCGCATCGATGTACTTCGGGCCCGTGTCGTCCGTGCTGAGGGCGTTCTGGACGACCATGCTCGTCGCGTTGCTGTACGACCTCCTGGGAAAACTCGACTCGGAGACGATCGAACTACGTGTCGTGGAGACAGTAATCGGAGCCGTGCTCGCCCTGGTGGTCGCCGCGCTGGTCCTGCCCACCCACACCGGCACACGACTGGCTACGGATACATCACAGTTGGTGCGCACGGTGCGCGACGTGACTGCGATATGCCTCGACCACCTCCGATCCGGTTCCGTCGGGAAGCTGGATATGGGCGATCTCGAACGCCGTGAACTCGCCTTGACCAAGCTGGTGAACGAAGTCGAGAACACGGCGCTGCCGCTGCGCCGTTCCTCCGGCGCACTCGATGTCCGGGGAATCGAAGGGAGACTCACCGCGCTGTGGGCGCTGTTGTTCTATGTGCGGCACCTCGTCTCGGCCACCGAGCATCTGTCCCCCGACGAGAATGTGCTGACCGACGCCCAGCGGCGCGACATCCAGGCGATCACCGAACGCAACTTCGGGGCGCTCCTGACTGCCTTGGAAGGTGGGACACCCGGCCCGGTGGAGGGGGATGTGGAAGTGGTCGACGAGTACGACATTCCGTACGGCACGCCTCTGTCACAGGTACTCCGGTCCCTCGAGCGCATCGATTTGACCGTGACGTTCATGGTGGAGGAGGTGCTGCCGAGCGAGGGGAGGTTCTCGCGGGTCGGCTCGGCGGCGCGCAGAGTCCGGAATCGGTGAGTGCGGCGGATGTTCGGACAGACCGGCGTGCAACCGTTTTCGTGTGTCGAACGCGACCTCTCCGGGGCCGGCTGCCGCCCATCGTGCGACTCGGCGACCCTCTCGAGCCGAGGATGCCGGACCGCGACGGGGTGCCTCCGACAGCCGGCCGCCGGGTGCCGACACGCCCGGCGCGCTCGTCTAGACTCGACCGATGTGGCCCACCCGATGATCGCCCCCTCGATCCTGTCCGCAGATTTCGCTCGTCTCGCCGACGAGGCGCAGGCTGTCGCCGGTGCCGACTGGCTCCACGTCGACGTCATGGACGCGCATTTCGTACCGAACCTGACCCTCGGACTCCCCGTCGTCGAGTCCTTGCTGAAGGCGACCGACATCCCCCTCGACTGTCACCTGATGATCGAGAATCCCGGTCGCTGGGCGCCGCCCTACGCAGAGGCGGGTGCGCACAACGTGACCTTCCATGCCGAGGCGACCGACGATCCGGTCGCCGTGGCGCGCGATATCCGGGCCGCCGGTGGCAAGGCGGGGCTGTCCGTGAAGCCCGGCACCCCGATCGAGCCCTATCTCGAGATCCTGAAGGAATTCGACACCCTGCTCGTGATGAGCGTCGAACCCGGCTTCGGCGGTCAGTCCTTCATCCCGGACGTCCTCGACAAGGCCCGGCAGGTCCGTCGTCTCGTCGACTCCGGTGAACTGCGGTTGCTCGTCGAGATCGACGGCGGTATCAATGCCGACACCATCGAGGCCGCCGCCGAGGCCGGTGTGGACTGCTTCGTCGCCGGATCGGCCGTCTACGGCGCCGACGATCCCGGTGAGGCGGTCCGGAAACTTCGGGCGCAGGCCGGGACTGCGTCCCGGCACCTGACGCTCGCCCCGTGACCACACCCGAGATCGCCGAAGCGCTCCAGTTCGCGCTCGACGCGTCGGAGGCGGTGCGGGGCACGACGAGCCCGAACCCGCCGGTCGGTGCGGTCATCCTCGACGCGGAGGGGCAGCCGGTGGGGGTCGGTGCCACCGCCCCGCCCGGGGGGCCGCACGCGGAGATCCGGGCTCTCGAAGCGGCCGGAGAACGCGCCCGGGGCGGCACCGCCGTCGTGACTCTCGAGCCGTGCAATCACACCGGACGCACGGGCCCGTGCGCGCGCGCCCTCGTCGAGGCGGGCATCGCGACGGTGTACTACTCGGTGGCCGACCCCAACCCCGTCGCCGGCGGTGGTGCGGACACCCTGCGCGCCGCCGGGGTGACCGTGCATCCGGGATTGGGGGCCGAGGCCGTCACACGGGGACCGTTGCGGGCTTGGCTGCACCGCCAGCGCACCGGGCGACCGCACGTGACGTGGAAGTACGCCGCCTCGATGGACGGCCGGAGTGCGGCCGCCGACGGGACGAGCAGGTGGATCTCCGGCCCCGAATCACGGGCACGGGTGCACGACCAGCGCAGCCGGCTCGACGCCATCATCGTCGGAACCGGCACGGTGCTCGCCGACGACCCCTGGCTGACGGCTCGGCTGCCCGAAGGTGAGCTCGCCCCGCACCAGCCGCTTCGGGTGGTCGTCGGGATGCGTGAGATACCTACCTCGGCAAGGGTTCTCGACGACGCTGCCCCCACCCTGGTGCTGCGTACCCATGATGTGGGGGAGGTGCTGGACGCGCTCGGGGATCATCCCGACGTCCTGCTCGAGGGCGGTCCCCGGCTCGCAGGTGCCTTCCTCGCGGCGGGTTGCGTCGACCGCATCCAGGCATACCTCGCGCCGGTGGTGCTCGGAGCAGGGGAGGCCGCCGTCGAGGGCGCGGGAGTGAACACGATCGCGGACGCGTTACGGTTCCGCCGGGAGCGGGTCGAAACGGTCGGCTCGGACATCCTGTTGACACTCGTCCCGGACCGGGACGACTGAATCGAGACCGGTCACGCACCGGGGCAAGGAGCGGAACATGTTCACCGGCATCGTCGAGGAACTCGGGGAGATCGTGGCGAAGGAGGATCTCGCCGACGCGGCGCGCTTCACGGTGCGCGGTCCGGTGGTCACCTCCGACGCGAAGCACGGTGACTCGATCGCGGTCAACGGTGTGTGCCTGACAGTGGTCGACGTGGTCGACGGCAGCGCGTTCACCGCGGATGTGATGAAAGAGACGCTGGACCGGTCGTCGCTCGGGCAGTTGACGCCCGGCAGCCCGGTCAACCTCGAACGCGCCGCCGCGATCGACAGTCGTCTCGGCGGCCATCTGGTGCAGGGACACGTCGACGCGACGGGCACGGTCCTGGCCCGCACACCCTCCGAGAACTGGACGGTCGTGCGCATCTCGCTACCCGCCGAAATCGCCCGCTACGTCGTGGAAAAGGGCTCGATCACCGTGGACGGCGTCTCGCTCACCGTCTCGGCGCTCGGTGGGGAACGCGGTGACGAATGGTTCGAGATCTCACTCATCCCGACCACCCTGTCGCTCACGACGCTCGGCACCGCCGCTCCGGGCAGCCTCGTCAACCTCGAGGTCGACGTGATCGCCAAGTACGTGGAGCGCCTGCAGAACGCGCGCTGACGCGTCGTAGTGTGGAGCACGACAGTGCTGTGTTCACGAGCCGGAGACCTTCCGGTACGGGTCGTCCGGATACGAGAGTTGGAGTCCAGGGAAGTGACGAGGTTCGACACCATCGAGCGCGCGGTCGCCGACATCGCCGCCGGTAAGGCGGTCGTCGTAGTCGACGACGAGGACCGTGAAAACGAGGGCGACCTCATCTTCGCCGCAGAGAAGGCCACACCCGAACTCGTGGCGTTCATGGTGCGCTACACCTCCGGCTATCTGTGCGTCCCACTCGACGGCGAGGACTGCGACCGGCTCGGGCTCCCCCCGATGTACAGCGTCAACCAGGACAAGCACGGCACCGCCTACACGGTCACCGTCGACGCGAAGGAAGGCATCGGCACGGGTATCTCCGCGTCCGACCGCGCCGCCACCATGCGGCTGCTCGCCGACCCGACCTCCACTGCCCAGGACTTCACGCGTCCCGGTCACGTGGTGCCGCTGCGCGCCAAGGAGGGCGGCGTCCTGCGCCGGCCCGGGCACACCGAGGCCGCCGTCGACCTCGCCCGCATGGCCGACCTGCGGCCGGCCGGCGTCATCTGCGAGATCGTCTCGCAGAAGGACGAAGGCGAGATGGCCCGCACCGACGAACTGCGGGTCTTCGCCGACGAGCACGAGCTCGCCCTGATCTCGATCGCGGATCTCATCGCGTGGCGCCGCAAGCACGAGAAGCATGTCGTGCGCGTCGCCGAGGCCCGCATCCCCACCCGGCACGGCGACTTCACGGCCGTCGGCTACCAGAGCATCTACGACGAGGTCGAACACGTCGCGCTCGTCCGCGGCGACATCGCCGGCCCGGACGGCGACGGCTCCGACGTGCTCGTGCGCGTGCACTCCGAATGCCTGACCGGCGACGTCTTCGGGTCGCTGCGCTGCGACTGCGGTCCGCAGCTCGACGCCGCCCTCGAGATGGTGGCCGAGGAAGGCCGCGGCGTCGTGCTGTACATGCGCGGCCACGAGGGACGCGGCATCGGCCTGATGCACAAGCTGCAGGCCTACCAGCTGCAGGACTCCGGTTCCGACACCGTCGACGCCAACCTGCAGCTCGGCCTGCCCGCCGACGCCCGCGACTACGGCATCGGCGCCCAGATCCTCGTCGACCTCGGCATCTCGTCGATGCGCCTGCTGACCAACAACCCGGCCAAGCGCGTCGGTCTCGACGGCTACGGCCTGCAGATCACCGAGCGCGTCCCGATGCCGTTGCGCGCGAACCGCGAGAACATCTCGTACCTGCGCACCAAGCGCGATCGCATGGGCCACGACCTGATCGGTCTCGACGAGTTCGACGAGGGAGACGCCTGATGAGCGGCGAAGGCCTGCCCGAGCTGCAGCTCGCGGACGCCGCAGGACTGAGTCTCGCGATCGTCGCCGGTCGCTGGCACGCCGAGATCTCGGACGCCCTGATCGCCGGTGCGCAACGCGTGGCCGAACAGGCCGGCGTGACCGACGTGACCCTCGAGCGGGTCGCAGGTGCCATCGAGCTCCCGGTCGTCGCGCAGCAACTGGCCCGGACCCACGACGCGGTGGTCGCGCTCGGTGTGGTCATCCGTGGTGGAACGCCGCACTTCGAGTACGTGTGCGACGCCGTGACCTACGGCCTCACCCGGATCGCCCTGGACGAAGGGACACCGGTCGGTAACGGTGTGCTCACCACCGACACCGAGCAGCAGGCCCGCGACCGCGCGGGTCTGCCCGATTCGATGGAGGACAAGGGCGGACAGGCCTGCGCTGCCGCCCTCGACACCGCCGTGACACTGCGGCGACTGCGGAAGGCGCAAAGGTGACCGGCACCGAGACCGGCTGGGATCTCGAGGTACGCCCGGAGAAGATGCGGCGCTGGGTCGTCGTCGCCGCGGTCTTCGTCCTCGCCGTGCACATCTTCGCGGCGCTCGTACTGCGCGGCGGCGGCGACACGGGCGTACACCTGCGGGTCGTGGACCAGATCGCTCTGCTCGCGATCGGTGTCGTGCTCACCGGAGGCATCCTGCTGTTCACCCGGCCGCGGCTGCGGGCCGGCGCGGCCGGCGTGACCGTGCGCAACGTGATCGCAGAACGTCACATCCCCTGGAGCGACGTGCGGGGATTGTTCTTCGACCACGGCGCGCCCTGGGCCCGCCTGGAACTGCCCTTCGACGAGTACGTGGCCGTCGTCGCGATCCAGGCCCGGGACGGGGAGACCGCGGTGGATGCGCTCGAACGATTCCGCGAACTCGAGTCCCGCTACACGAACACCGTCCGCAACGACGACACCGACGGTGACGACGGCGGAGCCGTCAGGGGCGACGACTAACCTGGACCTGTGCCCGACCCCTCGACATATCGTCCTGCCCCCGGCTCCATTCCCACGGAGCCGGGGGTCTACAAGTTTCGCGACCCGCACGGCCGGGTCGTCTACGTCGGCAAGGCGAAGAACCTCCGCTCGCGTCTGAACTCGTACTTCGCCGACATCGCGTCGCTGCACCCGCGGACCCGGCAGATGGTGACCACGGCGGGCAAGGTCGAGTGGACGGTGGTGCGCACCGAGGTCGAGGCGCTGCAACTCGAATACAACTGGATCAAGGAGTTCGACCCGCGGTTCAACGTGCGGTACCGGGACGACAAAACGTACCCGATGCTCGCCGTCACGCTGAACGAGGAGTATCCGAGACTGTTCGTCTACCGCGGTCCGCGTCGTCGAGGGGTGCGGTATTTCGGACCCTATTCGCACGCGTGGGCGATCCGCGAGACCCTCGACCTGCTGCTGCGTGTGTTCCCGGCGCGCACCTGCTCGGCGGGGGTGTTCAAACGGCACGCCCAGATCGGCCGCCCCTGCCTGCTCGGATACATCGACAAATGCTCGGCGCCCTGCGTCGGCCGCGTCACTGCCGACGAGCACCGCCGCATCGTCGAGGACTTCTGCGACTTCCTCGCCGGTCGCACCGACAAACTCGTGCGCGAGGTCGAGCGACGGATGCAGGCCGCTGCCGAGGAACTCGACTTCGAGACCGCGGCGCGACTGCGCGACGATCTCGGCGCACTGCGCAAGGCACTCGAGAAGCAGGCCGTCGTGCTCGGCGACGGCACCGACGCCGACCTCGTGGCGTTCGCGGGCGACGACCTCGAGGTGGCCGTCCAGGTCTTCCATGTGCGCGGCGGTCGCGTGCGCGGTCAACGCGGCTGGGTCGTCGAGAAGTCCGGTGACGTGCTCGACCGTCCCGAGGACCGCGACGTCGAAGGCGTCGAGGCCGCCGAGGGGACCGACGACGCCGAAGAACTCTCGCTGCTCGTCGAACAGTTCCTCACCCAGTTCTACGGCGAGGAGGCCGCGCTCGGCACCGACGACGCGGACGCCACCAGCGCTGTGCCGCGCGAGGTGCTCGTTCCCGCCCTGCCGCCCGACCCGGACGAGATGAGCCGCTGGCTCGGGCGCCTGCGCGGCGGTCCCGTGCGTCTGCGCATCCCGCAGCGCGGCGACAAGAAGGCACTGGCCGACACGGTCGAGCGCAATGCCAAGGAAGCACTCGCGCAGCACAAGCTGCGGCGCGCGGGCGACTTCAACGCCCGATCGGCGGCGTTGCAGGGCATCCAGGACGCCCTCGACCTCGACTCGGCGCCGCTGCGCATCGAGTGCGTCGACATCAGCCACGTGCAGGGCACCGACGTCGTCGCATCGCTGGTCGTCTTCGAGGACGGGTTGCCCCGTAAGTCCGACTACCGGCACTACGCCATCAAGCACGCCGCCGGCGACGGGCACTCCGACGACGTCGCTTCGATCGCCGAGGTCACGCGCCGGCGTTTCCTCCGCCACAACCGCGACCTCGCCCGGCAGGCAGATCCGGACGGTTCCGCCCCGGAGGGAGGCGACGGCGGGGATCTGGCGCCCGAAGCGGCACTGGACCCGGCGACGGGCCGTCCGCGGCGGTTCGCCTATCCGCCGAACCTGTTCGTCGTCGACGGTGGTGCACCGCAGGTCGCGGCTGCGGGCGAGGTCCTCGACGAACTCGGTGTCACCGATGTCGCGGTCGTCGGACTCGCGAAGCGTCTCGAGGAGGTGTGGGTGCCGGGGGAGGAGGATCCGGTGATCCTCCCGCGGACCAGCGAGTCGCTGTTCCTGCTGCAGCGCATCCGCGACGAGGCACACCGTTTCGCGATCACCTACCACCGCAGCAAGCGGTCCAAGCGCATGACGGCCTCCGCTCTCGACGGGGTCCGCGGTCTCGGCGATACCCGGCGCAAGGCGCTCGTCACCCACTTCGGGTCCGTCGCGCGACTGCGGGAGGCGAGCGTCGAGGAGAT
This sequence comes from Rhodococcus sp. S3, assembly GCF_058211795.1. Taxonomy (NCBI): domain Bacteria; kingdom Bacillati; phylum Actinomycetota; class Actinomycetes; order Mycobacteriales; family Nocardiaceae; genus Rhodococcus; species Rhodococcus sp. S3. The sequence continues at coordinate 2,312,148 of NZ_CM177074.1, forward strand.
CACCGCGGTGCCCGGGATCGGGCAGGCCACGGCGAAGGCCGTCCTCGAGGCGCTGCGGGGTGACGCACCCGCTCCGGCCGAATCGCCGCAGGACACCGACTCCCCGGCCGTCGCGGACGAGAGCGACGCCACCCCCGCCCCTGCGGGCGCTCCGGTTACGGCACCTGTGGTCGACCCGGCTGCCGCGGATGCGGGCGACACGCCGGTAGGCGATGATGGCTCCGTCGGCGTGTCGGGAGTACGAGCGGAGTCGGAACAGTGACCGAAGTGGGTCGGATCCCGGGAATGGCGGACGGTTCGGAACAGGGTGTCGACGGTGAACGGCCGGCGCAGGCCGAGGTCATCGTCGTCACCGGCCTGTCCGGAGCCGGACTGAGTACGGCGGCGACCGCCCTCGAGGATCTCGGGTGGTACGTCGCGGAGAACCTCCCGCCCCAGTTGGTGCTGTCGATGATCGATCTCGCGGTGCAGGCCGAACCTCCGCTGCAACGCCTCGCCGTGGTGATGGACGTGCGCAGCCGGTTGTTCACCGGCGACCTCGAACGCGTGGTCACCGATCTGGCGGCCCGCCCGGTCAACACCCGGGTGCTCTTCCTCGAAGCCGCCGACTCGGTGCTCGTCCGGCGGTTCGAGCAGGTGCGCCGCAGCCATCCGCTGCAGTCCGACACGGCCGACCGCACGCTCACCGACGGCATCGCCGTCGAACGCGAGCAGCTCGCTCCCGTCAAGGCCGCGGCCGACCTCGTCATCGACACGTCCGCGCTGTCCGGGCCCGATCTGCGTCGCAAGATCGATGCGGCCTTCGGCGACGCCGCATCCGACACCATCCGGGTGACCGTGGAGTCGTTCGGCTTCAAGTACGGCCTGCCCATGGACTCCGACGTCGTGTGCGACGTGCGGTTCCTGCCGAACCCCCACTGGATCGCCGAACTGCGTCCGCACACCGGGCAGGACGCGGCGGTGCGCGACTATGTACTCTCCCGCGACGGTGCCGAGGACTATCTCGCCACCTATCACCGGCTGCTCGATCTGACGACCGCCGGTTACCGTCGGGAGGGGAAGCGCTACATGACGATTGCAGTGGGCTGCACCGGAGGGAAACACCGGAGCGTGGCGATGGCCGAGGCCCTCGCCGCACGCCTCGAGCAGGAACCGGATCTGACGGTGAACGTGGTGCACCGGGATCTGGGGCGCGAGTGAACGCCGAGACTCCGAACTCCGACAGCGCTCCGAACCCCGGGGCAGCGCCCGGACCTGCGATCACCGCTCTCGGCGGCGGACACGGTCTGTACGCGACGCTCAGTGCCGTCCGGCGCCTCACCGACCGGGTCACCGCCGTCGTGACCGTCGCCGACGACGGAGGTTCCTCGGGACGGCTGCGCGCCGAACTCGGCGTCGTCCCACCCGGCGACCTGCGCATGGCCCTCGCCGCACTCGCCGGCCGCGACGACGAGGTCCGGGTGTGGACCGAGACCGTCCAACACCGCTTCGGCGGCACAGGCGCACTCGCCGGGCACTCCGTCGGCAACCTGATCCTCGCCGGGCTCGCCGAGGTGGCGGGCGACACCGTCACTGCTCTCGACATGCTCGCTCGCGTCCTCGACGTACGCGGTCGGGTACTGCCCATGTCGCCGATCCCCCTCGACATCGAAGCCGACGTGTCGGGACTCGAATCCGACCCGCGGGTGAGCCGCTGCATCCGGGGACAGGTCGCGGTGGCGACCACCCCGGGCAAGGTGCGCCGCGTCCGCCTGATCCCCGCCGATCCGCCGGCCTGTCCGCCGGCGCTCGACGCGGTGTGCGAGGCCGATCTCGTGGTGCTCGGCCCGGGATCCTGGTTCTCGAGCGTCATCCCGCACGTGCTCGTCCCGGACCTGCACGAGGCGTTGGTCCACACGACGGCGCTCAAGGTCCTCGTGCTCAACCTCGCGGCGGAACCGGGGGAGACGGCAGGCTTCTCCGCGGAACGTCACCTGCACGTTCTCGCCCAGCACGCCCCCGATTTCCGTGTCGACCACGTCGTCGTGGATGCTGCCTCGGTACCGGAAGGACGCGAGCGCGAGCACCTGAGCCGGTCCGCGGCCCGATTCGGAGCGGACGTCTCGTTCGTCGACGTCGCCGAGACCGGTACGCATCGACACGACCCCGCCAAGTTGGCGGGGGCACTGGAAACATGTCTGTCCTCGCGCGGTGGAGTCCGTGCCGCGCGCGGGGACGGGAGGGAGAGCGTCTCGTGGCAATGACAGCGGAGGTCAAGGACGAGCTGAGCAGGTTGTCGGTCACCAGGATCAGCAATCGCAAGGCCGAGGTGTCCGCCCTCCTGCGCTTCGCCGGGGGATTGCACATCGTCGCCGGACGGGTGGTCGTCGAGGCCGAGGTCGACCTCGGATCGATCGCACGTCGCCTCCGCCGCGAGATCTTCGAGCTCTACAGCTATCCCGCCGAGATCCAGGTGCTCGGCGCGGGCGGTCTGCGCAAGAGCTCCCGGTACATCGTCCGCGTCGGCAAGGACGGTGAGGCGCTGGCCCGCCGCACCGGCCTGCTCGACGGGCGCGGACGACCCGTGCGCGGACTGCCTGCGCAGGTGGTCGGTGGCAGCGTCTCCGACTCCGCCGCGGCGTGGCGCGGAGCGTTCCTCGCCCACGGTTCGCTCACCGAACCGGGCCGTTCCTCGGCCCTCGAGGTCAGCTGCCCCGGCCCGGAGGCCGCCCTCGCGCTCGTCGGCGCCGCCCGCCGGCTCGGCGTCACCGCCAAGGCACGTGAGGTGCGCGGCGCCGACCGCGTGGTGATCCGCGACGGCGAGGCCATCGGCGCGCTGCTCACCCACATGGGCGCGCAGGACACCCGGCTGGTCTGGGAGGAACGTCGCATGCGCCGCGAGGTGCGGGCGACCGCGAACCGTCTCGCCAACTTCGACGACGCCAATCTGCGCCGGTCCGCACGCGCCGCCGTCGCTGCCGCTGCGCGGGTCGAGCGGGCGTTGGCGATCCTGGGCGCCGACGTTCCCGATCACCTCGCCGCCGCCGGCGCGCTGCGCGTGCAGCACCGTCAGGCGTCCCTCGAGGAACTCGGTCAGCTCGCCGATCCGCCGATGACCAAGGATGCCGTCGCGGGACGGATCCGCCGTCTGCTGTCGATGGCGGATCGTCGAGCGAAGGAACTCGGGATCCCCGACACGGAGTCGGCCGTCACCGCTGAGTTGCTGGACGAGGCATAGCGGGGCAGGCTTGCAAGGGAGTTCGCGCCACGACCGGGCGGCTCCCCGCAGTACGGCCACATCCCACTAGGGTGGAGGTCACACGAGCACGAGCACCACCACGACCATCGAATACTGGGCAAAGGAGCTTCATTGTGACTGTCCGCGTAGGCGTGAACGGATTCGGACGCATCGGGCGCAACTTCTTCCGGGCGGTCGAGGCACAGAAGGCACTCGGTACCACCGACATCGAGATCGTTGCCGTCAACGACCTCACCGACAACGACACCCTCGCGACGCTCCTGAAGTACGACTCGATCCTGGGGCGCCTCGACAAGGACGTGCATGTCGAGGGCGACGACATCGTCGTCGGCGACCGGAAGATCAAGGCCCTCTCGATCAAGGAAGGCCCCTCCGCTCTACCGTGGGGCGACCTCGGTGTCGACGTCGTCGTCGAGTCCACCGGCATCTTCACCAACGCCGCCAAGGCGAAGGGTCACATCGACGCCGGTGCCAAGAAGGTCATCATCTCGGCGCCCGCCACCGACGAGGACATCACCATCGTCATGGGTGTCAACCACGACAAGTACGACGGCACGCAGAACATCATCTCCAACGCCTCGTGCACCACGAACTGCCTCGGCCCCCTCGCAAAGGTGCTGAACGACGAATTCGGCATCGAGAAGGGCCTGATGACCACGATCCACGCGTACACCCAGGATCAGAACCTGCAGGATGGACCGCACAAGGATCTGCGTCGCGCTCGCGCCGCCGCCCTGAACATCGTCCCCACCGGCACAGGCGCCGCCAAGGCCATCGGCCTCGTGCTCCCCGAGCTGCGCGGCAAGCTCGACGGCTACGCGCTGCGCGTCCCGGTCCCGACCGGCTCGGTCACCGACCTCACCGCGACCCTCACCAAGAAGGCCACCGCCGACGAGGTCAACGCCGCACTGAAGGCTGCTGCGGAGGGTCCGCTGAAGGGCATCCTGAAGTACAACACCGATCCGATCGTCTCCTCGGACATCGTCACCGACCCGCACTCGTCGATCTTCGACGCGCCTCTGACCAAGGTCATCGACGAGCAGGTCAAGGTCGTCTCGTGGTACGACAACGAGTGGGGCTACTCGAATCGTCTTGCCGACCTCGTCGGTCTCGTCGGCAAGTCTCTCTGAAACTCGTAGAACAGGACATTTGAACAGTGGCAGTTCAGACCCTCGAGGATCTGCTCGACGCAGGTGTGGAGGGTCGGGGCGTACTCGTGCGCTCCGACCTCAACGTCCCGCTCGACGGCGACACGATCACCGACGCCGGCCGCATCCTCGCGTCCGCGCCCACCATCCGCGCGCTCGCGGAGGCCGGGGCCAAGGTCGTCGTGACCGCGCACCTCGGCCGCCCCAAGGGCGAGCCGGATCCGAAGTACTCGCTCGCGCCCGTCGCAGCGAAGCTCGGTGAGGTGCTCGGCCGCAACGTCCAGCTCGCCTCCGACGTCGTCGGCCAGGATGCGCTGGCGCGTTCCGAAGGGCTGACCGACGGCGACATCCTCCTGCTCGAGAACGTCCGCTTCGACGCTCGCGAGACCAGCAAGGACGATGCCGAGCGGCTCGCCTTCGCCCGTGAGCTCGTCGAGCTCGTCGGCGACGACGGCGCATTCGTCTCCGACGGCTTCGGTGTCGTGCACCGCAAGCAGGCGTCGGTCTACGACGTCGCGACGCTGCTCCCGCACTACGCGGGTGGTCTCGTCGCAGCCGAGGTCGACGTGCTCGCCAAGCTCACCACCGACACCGAGCGTCCGTACGCCGTGGTGCTCGGCGGCTCGAAGGTCTCCGACAAGCTCGGGGTCATCGAGGCGCTCGCACCCAAGGTCGATACGCTCGTCATCGGTGGCGGTATGTGCTTCACCTTCCTTGCGGCACAGGGCTACTCGGTCGGCACCTCGCTGCTCGAGGAGTCGATGATCGACACCTGCAAGCAGCTGCTCGAACGCTTCGGCGACGTCATCCACATCCCGCAGGACGTGGTGGTGGCCGACAAGTTCGCGGCCGACGCACAGTTGCAGACCGTCGCGGCCGACTCCATCCCCGACGGATGGATGGGCCTCGACATCGGACCGGAATCCGTGCAGCGCTTCGCCTCGCTCCTCGGCTCGGCGAAGACGGTGTTCTGGAACGGCCCGATGGGCGTGTTCGAGTTCGAGAACTTCGCGGCCGGAACGAAGGGTGTCGCGGAAGCGATCATCGAGGCCACCGGCAAGGGAGCGTTCAGCGTCGTCGGCGGCGGCGACTCCGCTGCGGCCGTGCGGTCGCTCGGCCTCGGTGAGGACCGTTTCTCGCACATCTCCACCGGTGGTGGCGCCTCCCTCGAGTACCTCGAGGGCAAGGAACTGCCCGGCATCGCAGTTCTGGAGGGCTGACGGTCATGGCACGGACACCGCTCATCGCGGGCAACTGGAAGATGAACCTCAACCACCTCGAGGCCATCGCCCTGGTGCAGAAGATCGCGTTCACCCTTCCCGAGAAGTACCTCGAGAAGGTCGACGTGACGGTCATCCCGCCGTTCACCGACATCCGCTCGGTGCAGACCCTCGTCGAGGGCGACAAGCTCGGCATCACCTACGGAGCCCAGGACCTGTCGGTCCACGACTCCGGCGCCTACACCGGCGAGATCTCCGGCGCGATGCTCGCGAAGCTCGGCTGCACCTACGTGGTCGTCGGGCACTCGGAGCGTCGCACCCTGCACGGTGAGACCGACGAGATCGTCCGCGACAAGACCAAGGCCGCGCTGCGGCACGGTCTCACGCCGATCGTGTGCATCGGTGAAGGACTCGACGTCCGCGAAGCAGGCAACCACGTCGAGTACAACGTCGAGCAGTTGAAGAACTCGCTCGCCGGCCTGTCCGCCGAGGAGATCGCGAAGATCGTCGTCGCGTACGAGCCGGTCTGGGCCATCGGCACGGGCAAGGTCGCCTCGGCGGCCGACGCGCAGGAGGTGTGCGCCGCGGTGCGCAACACCCTCGCCGAGCTGGCCTCGCCCGAGGTCGCGGCCTCGGTCCGCGTCCTGTACGGCGGGTCGGTCAACGCCAAGAACGTCGGTGAGCTCATCGCTCAGACCGACGTCGACGGCGGCCTCGTGGGAGGCGCCTCCCTCAAGGCCGACGAATTCGCCCAGCTGTCGGCGATCGCCGCAGGCGGTCCGCTCCTCTAGAGCGACCGGCATCACGGTGGGGTGCAGGATCTCGACGAGATCCTGCACCCCACCCGCGTTTCGCCTCACCGCGGTGTTGCTACCCCGACCCGCGCAGCCACGACGACCGTCCCCGGCACACCCGCAGCATCCCCGTATGACGAGCGGGTAAGCTGACGCCGACGTCGCCCACCATCCGAAGGACATCGAACACCGACATGGAACTGTTCCTGGACATCCTCCTGATCGTCACGAGCCTGTTGCTCATCCTGCTGGTGCTGCTGCACCGCGGTAAGGGCGGTGGTCTGTCCAGCCTGTTCGGTGGCGGAGTCCAGTCCAATCTCTCGGGCTCGACCGTGGCGGAGAAGAACCTCGACCGTCTCACCGTCTTCACCGGCATCATCTGGGTGATCTCGATCCTCGGCATCGGACTGCAGATCAAGTTCAGCTGATCCCCGCGGGTGCACAGCCGCTGCCGCGGTCGCGCCCCGGCCGCCAGGCACAGATACTGGCTGTATGACGGACACTGTGCCTGCCTCTGCGACCGAACCACTCCGCGAGGACATCCGCCTGCTCGGCGGCATCCTCGGCAACGTCATCCGTGAGCAGGCGGGACCCGAGACCTTCGACCTGGTCGAATCCGCCCGGGTGGAGAGTTTCCGGATCCGGCGCTCCGAGATCGACCGCACCGAACTCGCCGAACGCTTCGCCGGCGTCGCCACCGACGACCTGATTCCCGTCGCCCGGGCGTTCAGCCATTTCGGTCTGCTCGCCAATCTCGCCGAGGACCTGCACCGCGAACGACGTCGGGCCCTGCACGTGCGCGCAGGCGACCCACCGCAGGACAGCAGCCTCGCCGCCACCTATGCCAAACTCGACGCCGCCGGCCCGAGTCTCGACGCCGATACCGTGACCGACGCGCTCGCATCGGCTCTCGTCGCCCCCGTCATCACCGCTCATCCCACCGAGACCCGCCGACGTACCGTCTTCGACGTCCAGACCGCCGTCACCGAGCTCATGCGGCGCCGGGAGAGGACCGACGATCCCGCCGCGCTCGAGGAGATCGACCGCGCCCTGTACCGGCACATCCTGACCCTGTGGGACACCGCGCTCATCAGGCTCGCGCGTCTGAGGATCAGCGACGAGGTCGACAACGGTCTGCGCTACTACGACCTCGCGCTGTTCGACGTCGTTCCCGCCCTCAATGCCGAAGTGCGACGCGAACTCCGGCGACGCTGGCCCGACGCGGCGGTGCTCACCGAACCGCTGGTCCGGCCCGGAACCTGGATCGGCGGCGACCGCGACGGCAACCCCAATGTCGACGGCGAGGTCGTCACCACCGCAGCGAACCGCGCCTGTGAGACCGCGCTGCGACACCACCTCACCGAACTCGCTGCGCTCGAACGCGCACTGTCGATGTCCGAACGCACCGCGACCATCAGCAGCGCTCTGAAGAAGCTCGCCGACGACTCGGGCGACGACAATCCCGCCCACAGCGACGAGCCGTACCGACGCGCAGTGCACGGCATCCGTGCTCGCCTCACCGCGACCGCGGACAGGTTGCTGCCCGGCGTCGATCTGCCCCACACGGTGCGTATCCCGTGCGAGCCCTATGCCACCCCGGCCCGCCTGCACACCGACCTGAACATCGTCGACGCCTCGCTGCGTGCCGGCGGCGCGGCCGTGATCGCCGACGATCGGCTCGCGCACCTGCGCAGCGCCGTCGAGGTCTTCGGCTTCCATCTCGCCCCGCTCGATCTGCGGCAGAACTCCGAGGTCCACGAGAACGTCGTTGCCGAACTGCTCTCCTGGGCGGGGGTGACCGACCGCTACCGCGACCTGCCGGAGGACGACAAGGTCGCGCTGCTCACCGCGGAGTTGCGGATCCGGCGCCCGCTCACTGCTCCTGACGCCCACCTGTCGGACGAGACCGCCAAGGAACTCGGCATCCTGCGTGCCGCGGCCGACGTGGTCCGTCGCATCGGACCGGCCGCCATCGAGCACTACATCATCAGCATGTGCACGTCGGTGTCCGACCTGCTCGAGGTCGAGGTCCTGCTCAAGGAGGTCGGGCTGCTCGATCTCGACCGCGGTTATCCGCGCAGCACGGTGCAGGTCATCCCGCTGTTCGAGACGATCGACGACCTGCGCGGCGGTGCCGCCACGCTGACCGCCGCGCTCGCCGTGCCCGAGTTCCGCAGCCTCGTCGACGGACACGACGGACTGCAGGAGATCATGCTCGGCTACTCCGATTCCAACAAGGACGGCGGCTATCTCACCGCCAACTGGGCGCTCTACCGCGCAGAACTCGACCTCGTCGAGGCGGCGCGCACCGCCGGGATCCGGCTGCGCCTGTTCCACGGTCGCGGCGGCACCGTCGGCCGCGGTGGTGGACCGAGCTACGACGCCATCCTCGCCCAGCCGCCCGGCGCGGTGCAGGGCTCGCTGCGCCTGACCGAACAGGGCGAGGTCATCGCCGCGAAGTACCGCGAACCGGTGCTCGCCCGCCGCAACCTGGAGGCGCTCGTCTCGGCGACCCTCGAGTCGAGCCTGCTCGACGTCGAGGGCCTCGGCAAGGACGCACCGGAGGCCTACCGGATCCTCGACGAACTCGCCGATCTCGCTCGCGCCGCGTACAGCCGGCTCGTGCACGAGACACCGGGTTTCGTCGAGTACTTCACCACCGCGACACCGGTCTCGGAGATCGGTGCCCTCAACATCGGCAGCCGTCCCGCGTCCCGCAAGCAGACGAAGGCGATCAGCGACCTGCGGGCCATCCCGTGGGTGCTCTCGTGGACCCAGAGCCGCGTGATGCTCCCCGGCTGGTACGGCACGGGAACGGCCGTGCAGGACTGGGTGGCCGGTGATCCGGACCGGTTGGCGACCCTGCAGGATCTCTACCGTCGCTGGCCGTTCTTCCGTTCGGTGCTGTCGAACATGGCGCAGGTGCTCGCCAAGTCCGATCTCGGCCTGGCCGCCCGGTACTCCGAACTCGTCGAGGACACCGAACTGCGCGAGCGGGTGTTCGGGAGCATCGTCGACGAGCACGCCCGCACGGTCGACGCCTACCGGCAGATCACGGGATACGACTCGCTCGTCGCGGACAATCCGGCGCTCGAGCGGTCGCTGCACAACCGCTTCCCGTATCTCGAACCGCTCAACCACCTGCAGGTCGAATTGCTGCGGCGGTTCCGTGCCGGGGAGGACACCGACCGGGTCCGGCGCGGTATCCAGATCACGATGAACGGTCTCGCCACGGCGTTGCGCAACAGCGGCTAGAAATTTTTTCTCGTCGGTTGTCGATACGGCAGGTGTCCGCTCGTCGTGATGGTGTAGGACGAACACCACACAGACGGGAGCAACCGCGATGAAGTACATGCTGCTGATCTACGCATCCACGACCGACGAGCCCACCTGCACCTTCGAGGACTGGCAGGACTACGAGAAGGCGATGCGCGATGCGGGTGTCCTCGTGTCCGGGCACGCCCTGCAGGATCTCGTCACCGCGACGACCGTGCAGGTCGACGCGGACGGACGACGCACGGTGACCGATGGGCCGTTCGGCGAGAGCCGCGAGGTGCTCGGCGGATACGACGTCATCGACGTCGGCAGCCTCGACGAGGCACTCGACTGGGCGGCACGCTGCCCCGGGTCGAGGGACGGCGGCACGGTCGTCGTGCGGCCGATCGCCGACTTCGGGGACTGAGCGATGGGGGAGTCGGCCGCCGCCGTCGAGTCGGTGTTCCGTGAGGAACACGGCCGGCTCCTCGCCGCGCTCGTCCATCGCTTCGGCGATCTCGATCTCGCCGAAGAGGTCGCATCGGAGGCACTCGAGGCGGCGCTCGTGCACTGGCCGGTCGACGGTGTGCCCGAGCGTCCGGGCGCGTGGCTGCTCACCACGGCCAGGCGCCGAGCGCTGGATCGGGTGCGCCGCGACCGCGTGTATGCGACGCGACTGGCCGAACTCGCCGTCGACACCGAACGTCGCGCGCCGTACGAGCCGCTCGGGGCCGGGGAACTGCCGGACGACCGCCTCGAGCTGTTCTTCACGTGCGCCCACCCCGCCCTCGCGACGGACGACCGCGTCGCGCTGATCCTGCGCTGCCTCGGCGGTCTCACCACGAACGAGGTCGCGCGGGCCTTCCTCGTCCCGTCGCCGACGATGGCGCAGCGGATCGTGCGGGCCAAGAAGAAGATCCGCGGTGCCCGCATCCCGTTCCGGGTGCCCGGACCGGACGAACTGCCCGAGCGGCTGCCCGTGGTGCTCGCGGCGCTGTACGCGATCTTCACCGAGGGCTACGCCGCGAGCAGCGGCGAACATCTGCAACGCCCCGACCTGGCCGAGGAAGCGATCCGCCTCACACGCATCCTGCACCGTCTGATGCCGGCGGAACGGGAGGTGAGCGGGTTGCTCGCGCTGATGCTGCTCGTCCACGCCCGCCGGGACGCGCGCACCGACCCGTCCGGCGCCGTGATGCTGCTCGAGGTGCAGGACCGTTCCCGGTGGGATCGCGCGATGATCGACGAGGGCAGTGCACTGGTGGTCGCCGCGCTCACCGGAGGACCACCCGGACCGTACGGGGTGCAGGCCGCGATAGCCGCGCTGCACGACGAAGCGAGCGACCTCGACAGCACCGACTGGCCGCAGATCGTCGCCCTCTACGACGTGCTGACCGCCATGAGCCCGTCACCGGTCGTCGCACTGAACCGCGCCGTTGCGGTTGCGATGCGCGACGGGCCCGCGGCCGGCCTCGAACTCCTCGACGGACTCGCCGAGGAGCCGGGTCTGCGCGACTACGGGCCGTACGTGGTGGCGCGGGCCGAGTTGCTGGCCCGGGTCGGCCGGAAAGGCGAAGCGGCCGAAGCATATCGGCGGGCGTTCGAGCTCGCCGGTACCGAACCCGAGCGACGCCACCTCAGGGCGAGGTCGGCGGAGCTGTCGCGTTCGCGCGAGTTGTGACCGACCCCGGTGCGCCGAGACCTCCGATCAGGACGGAGCGGCGCGGTTCGGCGGTTCGTATAGCCGGATACCTCGAGGTCGTAGCGCTTCGGCGTGTACCACTCCGGATCGACCCAGTGCGGATTCCGTAGCCGGGCCGCCAGACGGTCCTCCCGGAGCCTGACGCTCTCGTGGACTTTCAGTCCTTCGGGAGATCGTGTCCCGCCGAGGATCTCACGAGTTCCTCGACCGATGAGCCACCAGATGCGGCTCATCCGGGTCGGCGTGGCCGTCGCGCTCGTCTGCTCCGGTTTCGGAAGCTGCCGCAGGCTCACCGTCCGGCGCAGGAGCACGCCGTGGTCGAGGGCACCCTCGAGGACCCAGCGGAGCGAGACGTCGGCGAGTCGGCAGTCCTCGAATCCGCCTCCGACGTCGGAGTGGACGCCCGAGAACCAGACCTCCTCGATCCGGTCGTTCGCGACCTTGTCCACCCTGTACGGCCTGCGGTACTCGTCGATGGAGATCGCGTGCCGGCCGGATTCCACGTTCGGCAACTCGGCCGTCTTTTCGAAGTGGTAGTCCTTCTCGAAGATTCCGGGTGCGCTGACGCTGTCCCAGATCCCGAGGTAGTGCACGGGGACGGAGAACGTCCCGTTCGACGCGCGGCACACGGTCGTCGCGAACTGTTCGGCGCATGCGAAGTCGTCGGAGTCCCAGGACCTGCGACGGGCGTATGCGGCGATCGCGTACTGCACGAGATTCTCGGACGACGCCCGTGGAAGGCCGACGAGATGCAACATCGCCGCGAAGGCACGTGCTGTGTGGGCGCCCCGGCTGAACCCGAAGAGATAGATGCGATCACCGGGCTCCCACTGCTTCATCAGGAACGTGTAGGCCTCTGCGAGGTTCGTCTTGATACCGACGCCGAATGCGAGGCCGAGCGTGCGGGAGATCCTCTGTCCCACACGCGTCGAGGCCCCGGCGGAGGAGAAGGTACCGACGCCGGGGTCGTAGTAGGTGACCTGTTCGCCCGTCGTGTTCTCGAGCGCGCGGAACAGACGGACGACGTTGGTGTTCCCCTTCGCCCGAATTTCGTTGCCGGTGCCGTCGAAGCACAGGACGATGTTCTTCGATCCCTTCCTTCTCGCGACCTTCTGCGTGATCTCTGTCGGTTGTGTGCTCGTTCCGGGCTGCGGCATCGTAGTGCTCCCTGAATGCGACCGGTTGGTGGATTCGACGCTAGGAGGCGGCTCGGGAGGTCTCACGGGTAGTGCGCTACTCGAATCCGGTGGTGCTCGTCAGGCGGATCACTGCAGCGAACGGCGCCGGTCAGCGGTATTCGTCGACCAGGTCGAGGTAGTCGTCCCACACCGGCGGGCGAGTGCCGGCCAGTGCCGCGTCGAGACGGTCGAGGTAGTACTGCCACCCCGGCCCGATCTCTCCGGCCTCCGAGCGCGGGACGTGGCGGTGTGTGAACTCGAGGGTGGTGACCTTCCCGACCTGGCGCAGCGCCACCTCGAGCTGCCACTCGTCCACGTCGACGGCGAATCCCTCCGGGGGAGAGCACCGGAGGATGTCGACATAGGTGGTGGCCGAGTCGAGGTCGTCGGTCATCGTCAGGAGCACACGGCCCGTGGCCGGGTCGCCGGTGTACGTGCCGTACCAGCGACCCAGCTTCTCCGAATCGGTGAGTGCCGCCCAGACCTCGCCGATCGGGAGCAGGAAGTTGCGGTGGTAGATCAGCCGCACCAGCGACGCGTCGCTCGGACAATCACGTTCCGGGCTCACTTCGCCTGTGTTCGTCCTCGGCGTGCTCATCACGGCTCCTCTCGATGGCGCTCGCCTTATCGGAATTGTCCTGCATTCGGCTGCCTGCGCGGTCCGTTTCACCGCGATGGTTCCTCCGCTGCGGCGAAGGAGGTGCGCAGCCGTTGGTTGGGCAGCAGCGCGACCGCGACGAGTCCGACGACGGACAGCGCCGCCAGCAGGAGGAAGACCTGGCCGGTGCCCTGGCCGTGGGGCGGGACCGTCGCGGCGAGGAGAGGCAGACCCACCGCCGCTCCGATGAGACGGAAGAAGAAGACCGCCGCACCGGCCGCTCCGAAACGCTCCGGAGCGACGGCGTTCTGGACCAGCGTCACGAGATTCTGCAACAGGACCCCGATTCCCAGGCCGAGCAGCAGGACGGCGAGCTCGATCCACCACGGAGCGGTGTTGCCGTCGGCGAACGCGAGCATCGCGCATCCGGCGACCTGGAGCACGGACCCGGCCACGAGCAGTGCCTTCCACCTGCCGGAGCGGGTGATGAGACGACCCGAGGTGTAGGAGGACGACGCGAGTCCGAACACCAAGGGGGTCAGTAGGATCCCTGTGGCAGTGGCCGTGTGGTGGCGCACCGCCTGGAAGTACTCGCTGAGGAAGGACAGCGCTGCGTAGAACGCGAACCCGGACGACACGGACGTGATCAGGGCGCACGCGACGGTGCGCTGCCCGAGCAGATCCACCGGAACCACAGGTGCGGGAGTGCGGCGTTCGACGGCGAGCGCAGCGACGAGCAGGACACCGCCGCCGAGGAGGTATCCGACCTGTGGCCACGACGACCGGCTCCCATTTCCGGCGCTGACCCACACGAGCACCAGCGTCACCCCGGACGTGAGCAGTACCGCGCCGACCCAGTCGATCCGCGCGTCCGACGAGCTGCGCGGCCCCGGCTTCAGCCTGCGTCGCAGTGCGACCAGTGCGATGGCGGCCGGTGCCGCAGGAACGAGGAAGCAGGCCCGCCAGCCGAGGGGCGTATCGACGAGGGCGCCGCCGAGGAGCGGACCGCCGGCCATCGACACCGCCATGACCACGGCGCCGTATCCGGCATAACGACCCTGTTCCCGCGGCGGGATGAGGGCGCCGAGCACCGCGACGGTGACGGCCACGACGCCGCCGAGGCCGATCCCTTGCACCACGCGGCCGGCGAGGAGGACGGGCAGAGCCGGAGCGCAGGCCGAGACCACCGATCCCGCCGTCAGCGTCAGCAGCGCCGCCTGGACGAGGAGGCGTGTGTCGTAGCGGTCGATATCGATCCCCAGACCGGGGTGGTGGTCGCGTTGGCCAGGAGAGCGACCGTGATGATCCAGGTCAGGCCTACGGACCCGCCACCGAGTTCCGCCGTGACGGCAGGCAGTGCAGGGATCGCGACGGTGCCGGAGAGCAAGGCGGCGAACAGCGCGGCGAGCAGGGGAAGCAGCACCGCGAGAATGTCGCGATGTGTGGGTAATGGATCGCCGGACGTCGGTGATGAGAGCTGCGGAACCGCAACATGGTGCGAGGACATGACGGGTCCTTGGAAGAAGTCGGCGCTCGACGGAGTCGAGGGCAGGGCCGGAACGGAATGCAACACGAAGCGAGGGCACGCCGGGATCGGACCGCCGGAAGGCGGGATCACCGATGCGATACTCGTCGCTCCATGTTCTGCATTCGCATGACTTCTCCTCGGACGGGGGACGCTTCCGTGTCCACCGAATCGATATTCCCAGTGTGCGCCATCGGCAGGCATCGGCACGAGTAGTGCGCTACTCGAATCCGTTCACAGGATCGTCTCGATTCGGTACGGCGGGGTGAACCGTCGGTACAGGGAAGAGATCCGCGAATTCGGACGGCGGCAGTCGTGAAGGTCGTTGTCCGGCACTTCGGTCCTCACGGATGCGGGTTCACCGTTCCGGTCGAGCCGGATGTACCGGTCCGAGACCAGGGTCCGGTCCCGCCAGGTGCGTATGTAGGTGATCCACTCGTCGTCACACAGGGCGGTGACGAGAAGTTCCAGACGGTTCTCGGCGTCTGCGGGTGACTCGTTACCACGGGCGACCGCCTCGACCAACGCCTTACGGTGGGCGCATCTCTGCCGGGCCGCCAGGAGGTCGGTCGCGCTACGAATGCCCAGTGCGCGCAGGTCGGACAGCACTCTCGCGCCCTCGGGATCCGTCTCGGCGGTCGAATCCACGATATGGAGTCGCAGAATCGCCTGATCGACCCAGTCGACGAGGCGGCCGACCGGAATCCGTGTCTCGAGCAGCAGATCGACGAGATCGTGATGCGCAAGGGCTTCGACGTTGGGCACACCCTCGTCGATCAGTCGTGCCCGGTCGTAGAGGTCGAGTCCCTCGATGTCGGTGAGCGGCAATTGCTCTTCGAGCATGCGGCGTTTCTTGGTGAGGGCGAAACGCCGCAGGGTGTCGCGCAGTAGCACCATCGCGGTTTCGGGAAGCACGCCGATCACGAACGCCAATGGGAGCACGGTGGCGTCGTAGACCCGCGACTCCGGTGATTCGACGACGGCCTGGAGCAAGCAGGCAAGGATGACGACGGTGATCACTCGTACGGTGATCGCGCTGTATGCCTTGGGCCGTAAGTCGTTCCGTGAATACCGGCGCAGGCAGGTGTTGAGGGAGAAGAAGTACGCGCCCAGGAATGCGAACGCGAGCGGATCGGCGAGCGCAGTGAAGAGACTTCGTATCGGGCGTGCCGGACGACGCGGCTGGGGAGTACAGCGCCATGGTCCAGCCCAACGCGATGGTGACGGTGGAAACGAGGATGGGCCACAGTCGCTGGGTGGCGTTCACCGTGGTGGTCCGCTCGTCTGCGGCGTAGAAGACCTCGTCCATCTGGCCGCCGTACTTGGCCTGCACGTCTGCCAACGTGTGGACGTTCGGGTCCAGGCGGAAGATCTGCCATTCGAAGCGGTCGCGGAGCGTACTCAGACGTTGACGGTCGAACAGGAAGAACAACAGGCCCGGCAACATGGTTGCCACTGCGACAAATGCGACTGCGACGACGGGCGCCGCCGTGATGCTCACCAGTCCGGTAGCGAATGCCGAGATAGGCACCGCCACGCTGATCACGAGCATGCACCACAACGTGACCGTGTGGAGTTGACGGCGGGAACGAGCCTTGGTGCCGTCGAGGGGTGTATCCGTTGTGGCGTGCAGGGGGACGACGTATCCGTGGCGGATCAGGCCCTCCCAGGGCCACTGTCGCTCCGGGTCGGTCGGTACGCGGCGTTCGAGCGGTGCGAACACGAGCGTCCGACCGTCCGCGTGGGTGATGTGCAAGCGGCAAGGCGTCGCATTGCGCAGTTCCGCAGGTGCCGTGTCCGAAGCCGGCGCGGGAGCGCCGCCGTGGCTATCGTTGCCGGGACGGGTAGCGAGAGCATCGTCCAGGCTTCGGAGTGTCTTCAGGGCAGACGCGAACCGGTTGCTCTCCCTCTTCTGCAACATGATTCTCACCCCGTTGCATCGTTCGGCTGTATTCGAATCCTGCGCGCCTCGGGTGCGGACGGCACGGGTAGCGAGCTACCCGATTCCGTCGATCGCTCCGCCGGTCCGTGCGACCGAGGGGCGATCCGGACGAAATACCGCAACCGTTCCGTGACATCTCGTACGCTGCACCACGAAGCGACGAGGGGGCGACGTGGACGACCCGCAGCACGGGTACTGGAACAGGCGGCGTTTTCTCGCCGGGATGGCCACGACGATGGCGGCGTTGGTCGGCACCGCAGGCGTGTTCGCGCGGGAGGTGAACGCGAGTCCGCTGAGCGAGACGCCTCCCGTGCGCGACACGATCAACGGAGTGCTCGCGTTCGTCGTACCCGGCAACGACCCGTACTCGCACCAGCAGGGCGTGTGGACCGACCGGCCCGGCGGCGTCACCGTCGGCACGGCGGAATCCCTCGAGCGAACCCTGGACCAGGCGTCGCCGATGCCGTTGCTCGGACCCGAGGCGGGCAACCTGCCCGGTGCCGCGGCGATCGCAGTGCTGCTCAACACCTTCGGTGTCACCGCCGACCCGCGTTCGGTGAGCGGGCCGTTCGCGGCGCCCTTCGCGAATCTGAGCCATGCCGCGAAAGCGCAGGTCTTCGAATGGCTCGACACCGACCCGCGTTTCGAGGGCCTGGTGCTGAAATTCGTGGTCAACGCGATCCCCACCCTGGCCGCCTTCGCGGCCTTCTCCGAGGTCTCCGCGTACGACCGCGCCCGGCGCTAGGTCACCGGGCGCCCGGTCGGCTGGGAACTGAGCCGCTATTCCGGGCCGAGCGACGGGTGGGACGAGTTCCTGGGCTACTACGGCGGAATCGACGAGGTGGAGAAATAGATGACCGACGTCATCGTCATCGGGGCGGGTGGCGGCGGACCCGTCGTGGCCAAGGAACTCGCAGCGCGCGGTCTCGACGTGCTCGTTCTCGAGGCAGGCCCCCGCTTCGCCGACCCGGAGAACGAGTGGACCCATTTCGAGGACGACATCAACAATCCGATCACCGGGCTGTTCCGCCACGGGCCGGGGGACCGCTCGGGCACGCCGTGGCTGCGTGATCTGCCCCAGAACTCGTTCGTGTGGCAGGTGTCCGGTGTCGGTGGCACCACGCTGCACTTCTTCGGCAACTCGCCGCGGGCGGCACCCGGCGCGTTCTCCGGATACGACGGCGCCGACCGCGCCATGTACGACACGGCGCACCTGTTCCCCTTCGGATACGACGAGCTGCGTCCCTACTACGAGTGGGTGGAGGCCACGCTGCCCGTGCAGACCGCACCGATGGGCGCCAAGGAGCAGTTGTTCCTGCGGGGTGCAGCGGCCATGGGGTTGCCGCACCAGACCTCGCTCGACACCACCGGGCCAGCCCATCGCGCCCAGCAGAACGCGATCCTCCAGCCCGGTGGCACCGCCGGCCGCACCCGGGACCGCGCGCGTCTGCACCATCCAGAAGCGCGGGGCTGCACGATGTGCGGGCACTGTTATCAGGGCTGTTTCCTGCCGCTGGGGGCGCCGCGGAATCTCAAGGCCGAACGCTCCACCGACAACTCGTATGTCCCGATGATGCTCACCGCAGACGCGTAGTCACCCCAGGGGCGTGCCGTCACCCTGATCGCCGATGCGGTGGTCTCCGAGATCCTCGTCGAGGAGGTGAACGGGGAGACCGTGGCGCGCGGCGTGCGGTTCACGACAGCGGGGGAGGAGCACGAGGCGACCGCGCCGGTGGTGGTGCTGGCGGCAGGGTGCATCGAGAGCCCGAGATTGTGGCTGAACTCGACGCTGCCGAATCCGAACGGCTGGGTCGGCCGCGGCCTCACCGACCACCACATGGACGCGGTCTTCGGCGTCTTCGACGAGTACACCGGGCAGACGCGCGGACCGGGATCCAACGCGCGCGTCGATCTGCCCGGCTACGGCGGGATCGAGCAGGTCGGCCTGCCCCCGGCGTTGATCGCGTACGCGCTGAACTTCAGCGACTCCGGCATCCACGGATACGGACGTGCCGGCGGTGTCGTCGATTCGGCGGGGGCCGACAGTGTGGGTCGGCTCGTCGGACGCGACCTGCTCGACACGATGGCCGACGCCGACCGCGTCCTCGCCGCGCTCGTCATCTCGGACGACGACGTCGAACCGGACAACCGCGTGACGCTCTCACCGATCCTGTATCCGGACGAAGGGGGTCTGGCGCCGCGGGTGACCGTGCAGCATCGTCGGCGCTCGGCTCGTACCCGCCGCAATCGTGACCACGCGACCCGCACGGCCGTCGAGTTGATGAGGGCGGCGGGCGCGAAGAGGGTGCATCGCTGCGACTGGCCACCGCTGATCCTGCACTCGCAGTCGAGCATGAGGATGGGGGTGAGCGACCGGGATTCGGTGCTCGACGCCGACGCGGAGGCGCGGTGGGTGGAAAGGTTGTTCGTCGCCGACAACTCGGCGCTCGCCAACAGTCTCGGAGGCCCGAACCCGACGTTGACGACACAGGCGATCGCCACCCGCACGGCCGAGAAGATCTTCGCGAAGTACTTCGGTGGCGATCCCTGGGTGGCACGGGAGAACCCCGTGTCGTCGATCGACGACCGCGTCACCGCCGCGGTGATCGAACGGAGTATCTGACCGCTCGATCCCGGATCGGAACCATCGATTTCGTCCCGAGTGGAACCGTCGGGCGTCCCGGCGCGTCGAACGAGACAGAGGGCCGTGACGACAACGGTCCACGACGGGAGGAGCTCACCGGCATGGACCCACGAACGGTGCGATGTGTCCCGGGCCGATCACCACTGCGCGCGCTGCGCTCGACGGCAGGCCCGCGTTCGATGAATCGGATGCGGTGCGTGCGAAGCGGTGTCGACGACGGCGACACCGCCGGTACTTCGGAGGGGCGCCGTGTGGAGACGGACGACGCCGACGATCCCGACTTCGACGGCGCCGGCGCGTGACGTCCGGATCGCCGATCACGGCGTCGGGCTCCCGGTGCTCCGCTCGGTTACTACGCCGGGAGTTGCGCTGCGGCAGCCGGATCGAGGAACCACACGGTGCCTTCGGTGCCGCGGGCGCCGGCGGAGGGGAAGTCCTCCGGTGCGGCACCACCCACGGCCGCTGCGACGGCCTCCGCCTTGGCGTCACCGGTGACCAGCAACCAGACCTGCCGCGCCCGCTGCACGGCGGGCAGCGTCAGCGTCACCCGGGCCGGCGGCGGCTTCGGGGAGTCGTCGACACCCACCACGAAACGTTCGGACTCGCGCACCGCGTCGGTGTGGGGGAACAGCGAATTGATGTGTCCCTCACCGCCCATGCCGAGCAGGTGCACGTCGAAGACCGGTGCGGTGCCGTCAGGGGAGTGCGCCGCGAGGAGTTCGGCGTACCGCTGGGCCGAGTCCTGCGGCGTGCTGCACCCGTCCTCACCGAGCGCCGGCATGGTGTGGATGCGGGCCGGGTCGATCGGCACGTGGTCGAGCAGAGCCTCACGGGCCTGCACCTCGTTGCGATCCGGATCGCCGGGCGGCAGGAAACGCTCGTCGCCGAAGTAGACGTTCACCGCCGACCAGTCGATGGCGCCCTGGTCGCGCCGCACGTTCTCGAGCATCGCGATACCGGTACCGCCGCCGGTGAGCACGACGTGGGCCTGCACCCGCTCGCGCTGCGCGGCGACGACGGCATCGACGAAGGCGGACGCCGCGGCGCGGGCGACCTCGTCGGCGTCGGCGAAACGCCGGATCTCGGACGGAGTGCGGACCGTGTCAGACATAATCCACCTTCGGCAGGGCCGACAATGCGGCTTCGTAGACTTCGTCGGGATCGAGGCGACGCAGTTCCTCGGCGAGACATTCGGCCGAGTTCCGGCGTGCCAGGCTGATCAGCGAATCGGGCTTGTGGGTGCGTTCGAGGGTCGCCACGCGGCCTTCCTGCGGGCGTTCCAGGGCGATCGTCTGCGACGCCGTGCGCAGTTCCACCCTCAGCTCGCCGATAGCTCGCTCGACGGGGCAGTCGAGACGGCTCGCGAGCCAGCCCGCGATCAGATCGACGGCCGGCTCGGTCCGCAGACCCGACACGCGCGCCGAGAGCACCGGCTCGTAGGGCGGCTGATCGAGTGCCGAGACCAGCAGCGCCCGCCAGTAGGTGATGCGGGCCCAGGCCAGATCCGTGTCGCCCGGCCGGTAACCGGACAGGCGGGTCGCGAGATCGGCACGCGGGTCGTCGGAGTTGGTCACGTCGGTGATGCGGCGGACGGCGAGGCGACCCACCGGGTCCTCGGCCGGGACCGCGGGGGCCTGGTTGGGCCACCACGCGACGACGGGGGTGTCCGGCAGCAGGAACGGCACCACGACCGACTCCTGATGTTCACCGAGTTCGCCGTGCAGGGCGAGGATCAACGCCTCGGAGGCACCCGCTTCACCGGCGACCCGGATCTCCGCGTCGAGCCGCGACGGACCGTCCTGCCGGCCGCGACCGACGACGATGACGCGGCAGGGATGTTCCTTCGACGCCTCGGTGGCGGCCGTGATCGCGGCGTCGAGGCCCCGCGCGTCGCCGGCGCACACGATGAACGTGAGAACACGTCCCTGCGTGACCATTCCGCTCGACCGCCGCAACTCCACCAGCTTGCGGCTGATGGCGTTGGCGGAGGTGTTGCGCAACTGGAGCCTCACGGACGCCTCCATTCCCGGCCGGTGCGCCGCAGCATCTCGTCGGCCGAACGCGGACCCCAGGTGCCGGACTCGTAGGGCTCCGGTCGCCCGTTCGCCGCCCAGTGCTCGAGCACCGGATCGAGGATCTTCCAGGACAATTCGACTTCCTCGTCCACCGGGAACAGTGACGGGACGCCGAGGAGCACGTCGAGGATCAACCGCTCGTAGGCCTCGGGGGAGGAGACCGTGAACGCCTGGCCGTAACTGAAGTCCATGTTCACGTCCCGGACCTCCATCTCGGAGCCGGGCACCTTCGAGCCGAAGCGCATCGTGATGCCCTCGTCGGGCTGCACGCGGATCACCAGCGCGTTCTGACCGAGTTCCTCGGTCATGGTCTTGTCGAACGGCAGGTGTGGGGCCCGCTTGAAGACCACCGCGATCTCGGTGACGCGGCGGCCGAGGCGCTTGCCGGTGCGCAGATAGAAGGGGACACCCGCCCAGCGGCGGGTGTCGACCTCGAGGGTGATGGCCGCGTACGTCTCGGTGGTCGAATCCGCCGCGAAGCCCTTCTCCTCGAGCAGACCGACGACCTTCTCGCCGCCCTGCCAGCCGGATGCGTACTGGCCGCGCGCGGTGGTCTCGTCGAACGGCTCGGCCGGCCGGGTCGCGGAGAGCACCTTGATCTTCTCCGCGTGCAGCTCCGACGCCGCGAAGCTCACCGGCTCCTCCATCGCGGTGAAGGCGAGCAGCTGCAGGAGGTGGTTCTGGATGACGTCGCGCGCCGCGCCGATGCCGTCGTAGTAGCCGGCGCGACCACCGAGACCGATGTCCTCGGCCATCGTGATCTGCACGTGGTCGACGTAGTGCGCGTTCCACACCGGCTCGAACATTTGGTTCGCGAACCGCAACGCGAGGATGTTCTGGACCGTCTCCTTGCCGAGATAGTGGTCGATGCGGAAGACGGATTCCTCGGAGAACACCTCACCGACAACCGAATTGAGCTCGCGCGCACTCTCGAGGTTGTGCCCGAACGGCTTCTCGATCACGACGCGGCTCCACGAGCCGTTGCGTTGCGCGGCCAGACCCGAACGCGACAGCTGCCCGCACACCACGGGGAAGGCGTCCGGGGGAACCGACAGGTAGAACGCGTGGTTGCCACCCGTACCGCGCTCGCGGTCGAGCTTCTCGAGGGTCGTCGCGAGCTCCGCGAACGCCGCATCGTCGTCGAAGGTGCCCTGCACGAAGCGGATCCCCTCCGCGAGGCGCTGCCAGACCTCCTCGCGGAAGGGGGTACGCGAATGCTCACGTACCGCGTCGTGGACCACCTGACCGAAATCCTCGTCGGCCCAGTCCCTCCGGGCGAAACCGACGAGCGCGAATCCGGGCGGCAGGAGGCCGCGGTTGGCGAGATCGTAGACGGCGGGCATCAACTTGCGCCGGGCCAGATCGCCGGTCACACCGAAGATCACCAGCGCGCACGGGCCGGCGATACGTGGCAGTCTGCGATCTCTGTTGTCCCGGAGCGGATTCACCCACTCCGCCGCACCGGATTCGGGCACGTTCAGCCCTCCGCGCCCGGCGCGTGAGCCGCGAGCTGTTCCGCCGTCGCCGCGAGCAGGTCCTTCCACGACACGACGAACTTCTCCACACCCTCGTCCTCGAGCTTGCGGAAGACGTCGGGAAGATCCACACCGACCGATGCCAGCGCGTCGAAGACCTGCTGGGAGGAGGCGATGTTGCGGGTGACGGTGTCGCCCGTGACCTCACCGTGGTCGGCGACGGCCTCGAGGGTCTTCTCCGGCATCG
This sequence comes from Rhodococcus sp. S3, assembly GCF_058211795.1. Classification (NCBI taxonomy): domain Bacteria; kingdom Bacillati; phylum Actinomycetota; class Actinomycetes; order Mycobacteriales; family Nocardiaceae; genus Rhodococcus; species Rhodococcus sp. S3. The sequence continues at coordinate 2,335,189 of NZ_CM177074.1, forward strand.
TGTTCACGGTGTTCGGCGCGACCAGTTCGGTGACGTAGAGGGTGTCGGGGTAATCGGGGTTCTTCACACCCGTCGACGCCCACAGCGCACGCTGGGGAACGGCACCCGCCTCGGTGAGCTGCTCGAACCGCGTCCCGCCCTCGAACGCGCGCTGGTAGGCGCCGTACGCGAGTCGCGCGTTGGCGAGACCGGCCTTGCCGCGCAGCGCCAACGCCTGATCGGTGCCGATCTCCTCGAGGCGCGGGTCGATCTCGGTGTCGACACGCGAGACGAAGAACGACGCGACCGAGCGGATCTTCGACAGGTCGTGACCGGAGGCCTTCGCTGCGGTCAGGCCGTCGAGGTAGGCCTCGATGACCCGCTCGTAGCGCTCGACCGAGAAGATCAGCGTGACGTTGACGCTGACACCCTCACCGATCACCCGGGCGATGGCCGGCAGACCCGCCACCGTCGCCGGGATCTTGATGAACAGGTTCGGGCGGTCGACGATTCGCCACAGCTCGAGGGCCTGCTGGACGGTGTCGTCCGTCTTGTGCGCCAGACGCGGGTCGACCTCGATCGACACCCGTCCGTCGAGGCCGTCCGTCGCCTCGAACACCGGCGCGAGGACGTCGCAGGCCGCGCGCACGTCGTCGGTGGTGACGGTGCGGATCGCTTCGGTGGCGTCGGCGCCGGCGGCAGCGAGATCGCGGATCTGCGCGTCGTAGGCGTGGCCCTTCGACAGGGCGGCCTGGAAGATCGACGGGTTGGTCGTCACACCCACGACACTGCGGGTCGCGACGAGCTCGGCGAGCTCGCCGGAATCGATGAGGTCGCGGGACAGGTCGTCCAGCCACACCGAGACACCCTGGGCGGACAGTTCGGCCAGCGCCGCGTTCTGCGTGGAGGTCTGCTGGGTCATCGGATCATCCCTTCACTCGGGTCAGCGAGCGACGCGCGGCGTCGACGACGGCCTCGGCAGTGATGCCGAACTCGCGGTACAGGGTCTTGTAGTCGGCGGAGGCGCCGTAGTGCTCGAGCGAGACCGGCTCACCGGCGTCGCCGATGAGGCGGTACCACGGCATCGCGAGACCGGCCTCGACGGACACGCGGGCACGCACCGACGGGGGCAGCACCTCGTCGCGGTAGGCCTGGTCCTGCTCGAGGAACCGGTCGAGCACCGGCACCGAGACGACGCGGGTGGCCACACCGTCGGCCTCGAGGGTCTCGCGGGCGGCGACGGCGAGCTGAACCTCGGAACCGGTCGCGAGGATCACGACCTCCGGGGTGCCCGAGGATGCCTCGGCCAGGATGTAGGCGCCGCGGGCGACACCCTCGGCGGCCTTCTCCCGCGTGCCCTCGAGCACCGGCACGTTCTGACGGGTCAACGCGAGCGCGGTCGGGCCGGTGCGGTTCTCCAGCGCGGCCTTCCACGCGAACGACGTCTCGTTGGCGTCGGCCGGGCGGATCACGGCGAGATTCGGGATCGCGCGCAGCGCCGCGAGGTGCTCGATCGGCTGGTGCGTCGGGCCGTCCTCGCCGAGACCGATCGAGTCGTGCGTCCACACGTAGATCGCCGGGGTCTGCATGAGGGCCGCGAGACGCACCGCGGGCCGCATGTAGTCGGAGAAGACGAGGAAGGTGCCGCCGTAGGGGCGGGTCGGGCCGTGCAGGGCGATGCCGTTGAGGATCGATCCCATCGCGTGCTCACGGACACCGAAGTGCAGCGTGCGTCCGTAGGGCTGCGCGTTCCAGTCCTTCGTGGAGATCGACTCGGGACCGAAGGAGTCGGAACCGGGGATCGTCGTGTTGTTGCTGCCGGCGAGGTCGGCGGAGCCGCCCCACAGCTCGGGCAGCACCGGTCCGAGCGCGGCGAGGGCCTTGCCGGACGCCGAGCGGGTCGCGGGACCGCTCTCGGTGGGCTCGTAGGTCGGCAGTGCGTCGACCCAGCCCTCCGGGAACTCACCGGCGTGCAGGCGGTCGAACAGTTCCTTGCGCTGCGGCTCGCGGGCGGCCCACGCGTCGAAGTCGGCCTGCCAAGCCGCGCGTGCCTCGGTGCCGCGCGTCACGACCTGCCGGGCGTGCTCGATCACGGCCGGGTCGACGTCGAAGTTCTTCTCGGGGTCGAAGCCGAGGATCTTCTTGATCTCGGCGACCTCGTCGGCGCCGAGCGCGGCACCGTGCGCGTCGCCGCTGTTCATCTTCGTCGGGGCCGGGTAGCCGATGATCGTGCGGACGGAGATGAAGGACGGACGGTCGGTGACCGCCTTCGCGGCCTCGACGGCCTCGAGCAGCGCGGCGACGTTCTCTCCGCCCTCGACGGTCTGCACGTGCCAGCCGTAGGCCTCGTAGCGCTTGGAGACGTCCTCACCGAGAGCGATCGCGGTGTCGTGCTCGATGGAGATCTTGTTGTCGTCGTAGAAGACGATCAGGTTGCCGAGCTGTTGGACACCGGCGAGCGAGGACGCCTCGGAGGTCACGCCCTCCTCGATGTCGCCGTCGGAGGCGATCACGTAGACGTAGTGGTCGAACGGGCTCGAGCCGGCGGGCGCCTCGGGATCGAACAGACCGCGCTCGCGGCGGGCGGCCATCGCCATACCCACGGCGGAGGCGAGACCCTGACCCAGCGGGCCGGTGGTCATCTCGACGCCGGCGGTGTGGCCGTACTCGGGGTGGCCCGGGGTGAGCGAACCCCACGTGCGCAGCGCCTCGAGGTCGGCGAGCTCGAGTCCGTAACCGGACAGGTACAGCTGGGTGTACAGCGTCAGGCTCGAATGTCCGCACGAGAGCACGAAGCGGTCGCGGCCGACCCACTCGGGGTCGGTCGGATCGTGGCGCATCACACGCTGGAAGAGGGTGTACGCGAGGGGAGCGAGGCTCATCGCGGTACCGGGATGCCCGTTTCCGACCTTCTGCACGGCGTCGGCGGCGAGCACGCGCGCGGTGTCGACGGCCTTGGTGTCCAGGTCGGTCCAGTCGGCAGGATGCGCAGGCTGGGTGAGGGTGCGGATCTCGTCTGTGATCGACACGAGCTTGAAGTCTCCTGACATGGGTGTACGGGGTCCCGGCGGGTGGAAGTCGGCCCGCGCGCTACTTCAGACTAGTGCGCTGCTCCGAACGGGTCGATTCGGTCCGGGCAACGGTCCGGTCTACCATCGTTCGTAGTAGAGGAGCGTCCGGAACCGGGCGACCGTGAACGGGCGAAACGAAGGTGCGGATCCGCGTGGGACAAGGAGACAGTGTGCGGGCAGGGCGACGGCCGGGAGGACACGGCTTCGGCGTCCCCGAAGCGCCGAGCGCCCCGCGCCCCGACACCGCGTGGGGCCGGATCTCCGGCACCGTCCTCGCCTACATCGCGTTGACCAAGCCGCGGGTGATCGAACTTCTGCTGGTCGCGACCATTCCCGCGATGCTGTTCGCCGACCGCGGCAACGTCGACATCGTGCTCATCCTGAGCACCCTGTTCGGCGGCTGGATGGGTGCGGCGAGCGCCAACTCGCTCAACTGCGTCGTCGACGCCGATATCGACAAGGTGATGAAACGCACCGCGTTGCGTCCTCTCGCCCGGCAGACGGTGCCGACACGCAACGCCTTCGTCTTCGGCATGATCCTCGGGATCGCGTCCTTCGCGTGGTTGTGGTGGCGCGCCAACCTGTTGGCCGGACTGCTGGTCGTGGCGACGATCGCGTTCTACGTACTCGTGTACACGATGGTGCTCAAACGCCGGACCTGGCAGAACGTGGTCTGGGGCGGGGCCGCCGGATGTATGCCCGTGATGGTCGGCTGGGCCGCCGTGACGGGTTCGCTGAGCTGGGAACCCATCGTGTTGTTCCTGGTCATCTTCTTCTGGACGCCGCCGCACACCTGGGCGCTCGCGATGCGCTACAAGGAGGACTACAAGGCCGCCGGCGTGCCGATGCTGCCGGTCATCGCCACCGAGCAGCACGTCACGAAGCAGATCGTGCTCTACACCTGGGCGACCGTGATCGCGACGCTGGTGATCGTCCCGGCCGCCGGTGTGATCTACGCGGCCGTCGCGCTGCTCGCGGGCGCCTGGTTCCTGATCGTCGCGCACCAGCTGTTCAACAGCGTGCGCGGTGGGGCGTCGGTCAAGCCGCTCAAGCTGTTCCTGCAGTCCAACAACTACCTCGCGGTGGTGTGCCTGGGCCTGGCGATCGACTCCGTGCTCGCACTGCCCACGATCGGCTCGTACTTCTGACCCACGCTCGACGACGAACGCCCCGGCCGATCGGCCGGGGCGTTCGTCGTGTCGGGTCGGGAGATCACGGGATCAGGACGATCGATCCGGTGGTCCGGCGTCCTTCGAGATCTGCGTGGGCGCGGGCGGCCTCGGCGAGGGGATAGCTCGCTCCGACGCGGAGCTTCAGCGACCCGTCGGCCAGCGCCGCGAGCACGTCGCCCGCCCGCCACAGCAGTTCCTCGCGGTCGCGGGTGTAGTGCACGAGGGTCGGCCGCGTGACGAACAGCGAACCCGCCGGGTTCAGCCGCTGCAGGTCGAAGGGCGGGACGGGTCCGCTCGCGGCACCGAACAGCGCGACCGTGCCGCGCACGCGGACGGACGCCAGCGACGCCTCGAAGGTCGCGGCACCGACACCGTCGTAGGCCGCGGCCACCCCCTCACCGTCGGTGAGCTCGCGCACCTTCCCGGCGAGGTCGTCGCCGTAGCGCAGCACCTCCGCGGCACCGGCCTCGCGTGACAGGGCCTCCTTCTCGTCGGAGGACACCGTGGTGATCACCCGCACGCCCTTCGCGACGGCGAGCTGCGTCAGGATCAGCCCCACCCCACCGGCACCGGCGTGGACGAGCACCGTCTCGCCGGGCTGTGCCGGGTGGACGGAGTTCAGCAGGTAGTGCGCCGTCATGCCCTGCAGGAGGACCGAGGCGGCCTGCTCGGCCGGCACCGAGTCCGGGACCGGCACGGCGACCTGCTCGCGGACGCGGACCAGTTCGGCATACGAGCCGGGTGCCTCGCACCACGACACCCGGTCGCCGACCGCCGTGTCCCGCACACCTTCGCCGACGGCGACGACCGTGCCCGTGCCCTCCGAGCCCGGGATGTACGGCAGCTCCGTGCCGTAGAGGCCGGTGCGGAAGTAGGTGTCGATGAAGTTGACGCCGATCGCGTCCGTGCGGACCAGCAGCTCACCCGGTCCGGGCGAGGGGTCGGGTCGTTCGACGGGGACGAGGACGTCGGGGCCTCCGTGCTGTGCCACTTCGATTGCGTGCATAGCGCTCACAGTATTCTGCAGACATGAGCGTCGAAACACAGGTCGTGGCCGCACCGGCCGACATCGTCTCGTCCATCCGCAGCTTCGTCGCCGAGCACGGAGGTTCCGGGAAGGCCGTGCTGCAGCCGATCGGTCTGTCCGGCGTCCGGATCACCGTGGTCGCCGCCGACGGCACCCTCGGCGACCGCGTCGCGAAGGACCTCCCGACGGCGCGCGTCATCGTCGAGGAGATCCCCGACGTCACCGTCTCCGAGTGGGACCGCGAGGTCACCAGCATCGCCAACCCGCAGAAGGGTCATTGGGCGAAGATGGCCGGCTGGGTGGCACGCCAGACGAAGTTCCCGAAGGCCCGCAACGAGCGCTGACAGGCCCGATCCCCGTACGACGACACGCGGCCCCTTTCCGGAAACCCGGGAAGGGGCCGCGTCGTCGAACGATCAGGCCGGAACGGGTTCGCGATCCGGAGCGGTCGTGCGCGTCCGTCCGGCCGCCCACACCGCCGCGGTCGCCGCCGTGCACAGTCCGGCGCCGGCGACGTGGAAGACGACCAGTACGGCTGGCACGTCCGTCCAGAACTGGACGAGGCCGATGCCGGCCTGTGCGACCACCAGGGCGAGGACGACCTTCAGTCGCAGCGTGACGGCTCGCGGTGCGCGGACCGCGTAGACGGCGAAGGTGAGGCCGATCAGCAGCGCGAGGTAGCCGACGAGCGCTTCGGCGTGCAGGTGGACGAGATTGGTGATGTCGAGTGCGAGGCGCGGAACGGGCCTGTCGATGCTCTTGTCTCCGGCGTGCGGGCCGGCGCCGGTGACCATCGTGCCGAGCACGAGGACCCCGGCGAGCGCGACACCCGACAACGCGGTGAGCCAGCGCAGCGGCTGGGGCAGAACCTGCACCACCGTCCCGTCGTCCGGCTCGCTCACCTTCGCGTAGAGCACCGTCGCCAGCCACACCATGAGCATCGATGCGAGCAGGTGGATCGCGACCGTCCACCAGGCCAGACCGGCCAGGACGGTGATGCCGCCGATGATCGCCTGCAGCACGGTGCCCGCAGGCATCAACCATGCCCAGGCGATGACCTCCTTGCGGCGCCGCGCGCGGGTGACGGCCAGGACGATCGCGGCTGCGACGGCCACGACCACGAAGGTCAGCAGCCGATTGCCGAACTCGACCACCTGATGCAGGGTGTTCACCCCGCTCGACACACCCACCGGAACCAGCGACCCGGGGAAGCACTGCGGCCAGGTCGGGCAACCCAGTCCGGAGGCGGTGACGCGGACGACCGAGCCGGTCACGGCGATGCCGCCCTGGGTGACGATCGTGAGGAACGCGATGATCTTCTGCGTCCGCAGCGACGGCAGGGGGAGACGGTCGACAAGGCTCAGGTAGCCGCGATACAACACGGTTCGATGGTACGGCGTGAACCACTACACGCTGTAGTTGGGTCGTGCCCGATCGGGCCGCCCACGACTCAGGTGAAGCGGAACCAGCGCGCCGCGGCGGTGCCGCCGATCACCGTCCAGACGAGCAGCGAGACGATCGACAGCCAGTCGAACACACCCGAGGTGGCGTTCTCGAGCGCGAGCGTCAGCGCCCCCGACGGCACGATCCGCAGCAGGTGGACCACCGCTTCGGGGATCACGTCGCCGAGCACCACGATGCTGCCGATGCCCAACAGCACGAACCACACGATGTTCGCGAGGGCGAGCACGATCTCGGCGCGCAGGGTTCCGCCGAGCAGCAGCCCCAGTGTCGCGAACATCACCGTGCCCAGGGCGATGACGACCGCCCCGATGAGCAGGTCGACGGGGGAGGGGCGCCAGCCCAGGGCCAGTCCGATGGCGCCGAGCAGCACGGCCTGCAGCACGACGACGATGCCCACCGCTGCGCTCTTGCCCGCGATGATCCCCCACTTGGGCAGCGCGGTCGCGCCGATCCGCTTGAGGGCGCCGTAGCGGCGGTCGAAGCCCACGGCGATCGCCTGACCGGTGAACGCCGTCGACATCACGGCCACCATCATCACCGCAGGCAGCACGCTGTCGACCCGCGAGTCGCCGAGATCGCCGATGGGCAGCAGCGACAGGCCGATCAGCAGCGTGATCGGGATGAACATGGTCAACAGGAGCTGCTCGCCGTTGCGTAGCAGCAGCTTGAGTTCCATGGCGGTCTGCGCCGCGAGCATCTTCGACGGCGAGTTCGGCTGCGGTCGCGGGGTGAAGGTCCCCTCCGCGAACCGGTTGTTCGCCAGACGATCGTGGGTCACGCTCACCCTCTCAACTCCCGACCGGTCAACTCGAGGAAGACGTCCTCGAGGCTGCGTTGATCCACCCGGATCTCGGTTGCCAGTGCGCCCAGGTTCGCGCACCAGGTGGCCGCCGCCGCGACGACGGACGGTTCGATCGTGCCCTCGACGAGATACCGCCCGGGATTGTCCTCCCGGACCCGGTGGGTGCCGGCCAGAGCGGACTGCAGGGCGCTCAGGTCGAGACCCGCAGGCGCGGTCAGCCACAACTGGCCCTCGGCGCCGTCACGGGTGACCTCGTCCGGCGTTCCCGCGGCGACCACCCGGCCGTGATCGATGATGACGATCTCGTCGGCGAGCTCTTCGGCCTCGTCCATGAGGTGGGTGGTGAGCAGCACGCTCACGCCGTCGCGGCGCAGCGCGTCGATCAGTTCCCACACGAGGAGCCGGGCCTGCGCGTCGAGACCCGCCGTCGGTTCGTCGAGGAACACCAGTTCGGGGCGTCCGACCAGCGCGCACGCGAGCGCGAGGCGTTGCTGTTGTCCGCCCGACAGCCGGCGGTAGGGGGTGCGGCGGGCATCGGTGAGTCCGAGGCGCTGGAGCAGCCAGTCGGGGTCGAGGGGATCGGCCGAGTACGCCGCCACCAGGTCGAGCATCTCGCCGGCCCGCGAACCCGGATATGCGCCGCCACCCTGCAGCATCACGCCGATCCGGGGGCGGAGGGCGTCGGAATCGGCGACAGGATCGAGACCCAGGACGCGGACCGTGCCCGCGTCGGGAGTGACGAACCCCTCGCACATTTCCACGGTGGTGGTCTTACCGGCGCCGTTCGGGCCGAGGAGGGCGAGCACCTGGGCACGTTCGACGGTCAGATCGAGACCGTTCACGGCGGTGACGCCCCCGTAGGTCTTGACGACGCCGTCCAGGCGCACGGCCGGTACCGCACCGGCGGGAGAACTCGGGGTCACAGGGTTCCAGCCTAGGCGTCCGCGGTTTCCGTCGGACGCGGTGGTGTGCGCTCCTGCAGCCGCCACGGCAGCCGGGAGCGTGTGGCGACGATGATCAGCCCGACCACGACGATGGTCGCGATCGACGCCTGGACGATGATGAACGGTTGGTATTCGCTGCCGTTGGGCATGAGGATCATGCCGACGACCGACGAGAACGCGATGGTGGGGATCCGGAAGACCGGGCGGGTCGCCCAGGCCGCGAGCGGGATCACCGCCCACAGCAGATACCACGGTTGCACGACCGGGAAGAGCAGCACGATCGCACCCAGCGACACTCCCAGCGCACCGACCGGATGGATCCGTCCCATGAGCACCGCGAGCAGCATGCGCACCGTGACGAAGGCGGCCACCAGCGCTGCGATGGGGCGTGTGATGGACAGTACGGCCGTCGTGTGGTCGCCGAGACCGAGCAGCACGCCCCCGAGGCCGGTACCCATGCCGAGCAGGGTCGGGATCGACATCCAGCTGCGGACCTCCGTGGCGGTGCCCAGGGTCTTCGTCCAGCCGAAGCCCAAGCCGCTGCCCCAGCTCACAGCGCCGATGACGACGCAGGTCCCGATCCCGAGGATCGCGGCGGCGGCGATCACGGCGCGGAAGCCGCCACCCCACTTGCGGGCAAGGGCCATGCCGACGAATCCGAGCGCGAGCAGCGAGGGCACCTTGATCATCGACGACAGGGCGATCAGCGCGGTGCCGGCCGCGAGCCATCCCGCGAGACGCAGGCGCGAGGCTGCCTCGTCGTCCGGGTGGACGGCCCGCAGCGCGAGTTCGACTCCGGCGAGCATGAGCCCGAGCATCAGGGCCTCGTTGTGGATGCCGGCAACCAGGTGGAAGAGCAACAGCGGGTTCGCGGCACCGAGCCACAATGCGCTCACCGACGCGACGCCGCACCGGCGGGCGAGCCGCGGCAGCGCCCACACGATCAGGGCCACACCCACGAGCGCGAGCAGGCGGTGGACGAAGATGCCGGCCACGATGTTCTCGCCCGTGAGGTAGGTGATCTTCTCGCCGATCCACAGGAAGGCCGGGCCGTAGGGGGCCGAGGTGTCGCGCCAGATGTTCGGCACAGTCCGGGTCAGGACGTGGTCGACCCCCAGCGCGCCGGCCGGACCGATGGCGTAGGGATCGAGCCCGCGCGCCGCGATCTCGCTCTGCGCGAGATACGAGTAGACGTCCTTGCTGAACATCGGCGGCGCGACGACCAGCGGAAGGATCCACAGCAGCAAGGTGCGGTCGAGCTGCGACCGGGACAGTCGGCGCACGGGACCGTCCGGTGCGCCCCGGCCGATCGCGAACCGGCCGAGCAGCAACCAGGCGAGGATCACCAGCGCCGTGCCGATCATGGTCGTCGTGAGGGCGGCGCTCGGCATGCGTGCCGCCAACCCGAGGGCGCGGACGCCCTGCACGGGGTTCTGCAGGACCGGCTGGGCGCCGGCGCCGAGCGCTCCGACGGCCATGAGGACGGCACCGGTGGCGCCGAGCAATCGGATGCGGTGGAGATAGATGTTCTCGATCGCATCGAGTCCGCGACCTTCGGTCTCGTCGCCGTGCAGGACGACCGAGACATCGGCGTGTGGGCCCGGGGCGTCGAGGCCCAGGGCGCGTCGGATCCACACGTGCAGCCGTTCGCGGACCCCGGATCGGCCCGGCGACGGAGACGTCGTGCGCGGGGCGCACAGGGGAGGAGTCGACGGCACGTCAGAAGCGTAACGGGACGGCGGGGGTGGTCTTCGACGGCTCCGTCATGAGGTGTAACAAAGGGCACCCTTGGTGGACCGTGCTTCCGAATTCCGTCACACTGGTGTTGTGAAATACCGGTCCGACACCACCGACACCGCAGAACGCGCAGGTCACGCACCTGCCGCGACGGCGTCGCGCGTCGAGGACACCCGCAGGAATCCTGCTTCGACGGGCCGCGAGATCCCGGAGGGTCAAACCCGCGCCGCAGTCGTGCAGCTGCTGCTCGAAGAAGGTCCCATCACCGCGCCGGAGATCGGCGAGCGTCTGGGGCTCAGTGCCGCGGGCGTGCGACGCCATCTCGACGCGCTCATCGAGTCCGGTGAGGCGCAGGCCGCCGCGCCGCCGCGCAGGCAGGGACGCGGTCGTGGCCGCCCCGCCCGCCGCTTCCAGCTCACCGCCGTCGGGCGTGCCCGCCTCGGGCACTCCTACGACGATCTCGCCACCGCCGCGATGCGGCACCTGCGCGAACTCGGAGGCGACGCTGCCGTCGAGGACTTCGCGCGGCGCCGCGTGGACTCGATCCTCGGCACCATCGCACCCGCCGACGAGAACGTCGACGACGTCGAGAGCGTCGCCGAGGAGATCGCCGGGGCGTTCACCGCCTCCGGTTTCGCCGCCTCGACCCGCCGCGTCGGCACCGGCGTGCAGATCTGCCAGCACCACTGCCCTGTCTCGCACGTCGCGGAGCAGTTCCCCGAACTGTGCGAGGCGGAGCAGGAGGCCTTCGTGCGGATCCTCGGAACCCACGTGCAACGCCTCGCGACGATCGCGAACGGCGACGCCTTCTGCACGACACACGTGCCCGTTCTCCCCAGAGCGGATGTGCCCCGTCCGGAGCCGCCCACGTGACGACCCCACCGCGAGTGCTCCGCGAACCAGGGCACACCAGGAAGACATCCACCCACCCGTCGACCGTCGACGCACAGCCCGCGCCGACGCCCACCAGACTCCGGAAGGAGCTCGCATGACCGTCGCATCGGATCAGACGTCCGGAACCGCGCCGCTGACGCAGGAAGAGACGATCGATTCTCTCGGCCACTACGAATACGGCTGGGCGGACCCCGACACCGCCGGCGCCACGGCGCAGCGCGGCCTGTCCGAAGAGGTCGTGCGGGACATCTCCGCCAAGAAGAACGAGCCCGAGTGGATGCTCGACATCCGCCTCAAGGCGCTGCGCACCTTCGACAAGAAGCCGATGCCGGTGTGGGGCTCGAACCTCGACGGAATCGACTTCGACAACATCAAGTACTTCGTGCGCTCGACGGAGAAGCAGGCCGCGAGCTGGGACGAGCTCCCCGAGGACATCAAGAACACCTACGACAAGCTGGGCATCCCGGAGGCCGAGAAGCAGCGCCTCATCGCCGGTGTCGCCGCCCAGTACGAATCCGAGGTGGTCTACCACCAGATCCGCGAGGACCTCGAGAGCCAGGGCGTGATCTTCCTCGACACCGACTCGGGTCTACGTGAGCACCCCGAGCTGTTCAAGGAGTACTTCGGCACGGTCATCCCCGCCGGCGACAACAAGTTCTCCGCCCTGAACACCGCGGTGTGGTCGGGTGGCTCGTTCATCTACGTCCCGCCGGGTGTGCACGTCGACATCCCGCTGCAGGCCTACTTCCGCATCAACACGGAGAACATGGGCCAGTTCGAGCGGACCCTGATCATCGTCGACGAGGGCGCCTCGGTGCACTACGTCGAGGGCTGCACCGCGCCGATCTACAAGTCCGACTCGCTGCACTCCGCGGTCGTCGAGATCATCGTCAAGAAGGGCGGCCACTGCCGCTACACGACCATCCAGAACTGGTCGAACAACGTCTACAACCTGGTGACCAAGCGCACCAAGGTCGAGGCCGGCGGCTCGATGGAATGGATCGACGGCAACATCGGTTCCAAGGTGACGATGAAGTACCCGGCCGTGTGGATGATGGGCGAGCACGCTCGCGGTGAGGTGCTCTCCGTCGCCTTTGCCGGCGAGGGTCAGCACCAGGACACCGGCGCGAAGATGCTGCACCTGGCTCCGCACACCTCCTCGACCATCGTGTCGAAGTCGGTGGCGCGCGGTGGTGGACGTGCCTCCTACCGCGGCCTCGTGCAGGTCAACAAGGGCGCTCACGGCTCGAAGTCGACGGTCAAGTGCGACGCGCTGCTCGTCGACCAGATCAGCCGCTCCGACACCTACCCGTACGTCGACATCCGTGAGGACGACGTCACGATGGGTCACGAGGCGACCGTCTCGAAGGTGAGCGACGACCAGCTGTTCTACCTGATGAGCCGCGGACTCGACGAGGACGAGGCCATGGCGATGGTGGTGCGCGGATTCGTCGAGCCCATCGCCAAGGAACTGCCGATGGAGTACGCCCTCGAACTCAACCGCCTGATCGAACTGCAGATGGAAGGGGCAGTCGGCTAAATGACTGCGGAAGCGAAGAACACTCCGGCTACCGGAGTGCAGGATGCCGTGCGTGCCGAGAATCGTGCCCCGGCGGTCAAGACCGCCGGCAAGCCGGCAATCAACAAGGGTGAGGTCTTCACGTCGTTCGACGTGAATGCCTTCGAGATTCCGTCGGGTCGCGACGAGGTGTGGCGGTTCACCCCGCTGCGTCGCCTGCGCGGTCTGCACGACGGCACCGCTCCCGCGACCGGCACCGCGACCGTCGAGGTCACCCCGGTCGACGGCGTGCAGGTCGAGACCGTGGCGCGCGACGACGCGCGACTCGGGCAGGCCGGTGTGCCGTTCGACCGGATCGCAGCACAGGCGTACTCGTCGTTCGAGACCGCGACCGTCCTGACCGTCGGCCGCGAGGTCGAGGTCGCCGAGCCCGTCACCGTGACGATCACGGGACCGGGCGAGGGCGCCGTCGCCTACGGACACGTGCAGATCCGGCTCGAGGCGTTCGCCAACCTCACGCTCGTCATCGACCAGCGCGGCAGCGGCACCTACGCCGAGAACATCGAGTTCGTGCTCGGCGACAGCGCACAGCTGAAGGTCGTCGCGGTGCAGGACTGGGCCGACGACGCCGTACACGTCGCCGCGCATCACGCTCGCCTCGGCCGCGATGCCGTGCTGCGCCACTTCACCGTGGCGCTCGGCGGCGATCTCGTGCGCGTGTCGGCGACCACCAAGTACGACGGCCCCGGCGGCGACGCCGAACTGCTCGGCCTGTACTTCGCCGACGCCGGTCAGCACTTCGAGCAGCGTCTGCTCGTCGACCACTCGCAGCCGAACTGCAAGTCGAACGTCGTGTACAAGGGTGCGCTGCAGGGCGATCCGGCCTCCGGCAAGCCCGACGCGCACACCGTGTGGATCGGCGACGTGCTCATCCGCGCCGAGGCCGAGGGCACCGACACCTTCGAGCTCAACCGCAACCTGGTGCTCACCGACGGTGCGCGCGCCGACTCGGTGCCGAACCTCGAGATCGAGACCGGTGAGATCGTCGGTGCCGGACACGCGTCGGCGACCGGCCGCTTCGACGACGAGCAGCTGTTCTACCTGCGTGCTCGCGGCATCCCCGAGGAGGAAGCGCGTCGCCTCGTCGTCCGCGGCTTCTTCCACGAGCTGCTCGAGCGCATCACGGTCACCGAGGTCCGCGAACGGCTCGAGGCCGCCATCGAGGCGGAACTCGCCGCCGTCGGCGCCTGACCGGCCCTGCCTCCCGTACTCCCGATACTTCACTAAGGAAACGCATTTCGATGTCCACACCTTCGAACGTCCTCGAGATCAAAGACCTGCACGTCCGCGTCGCACAGACCGACGAGAACGCCGAGCCGATCGACATCCTCAAGGGCGTGAACCTCACGGTCCGCTCGGGTGAGACGCACGCCATCATGGGCCCCAACGGCTCCGGCAAGTCCACCCTGTCGTACGCGATCGCCGGCCACCCCAAGTACGAGATCACCTCGGGCAGCATCACCCTCAACGGTGAGGACGTGCTCGAGATGAGCGTCGACGAGCGCGCCCGCGCCGGCCTGTTCCTCGCCATGCAGTACCCGGTCGAGGTGCCCGGCGTGTCGATGTCGAACTTCCTCCGCACCGCCGCGACCGCCGTGCGCGGCGAGGCCCCCAAGCTGCGCCACTGGGTCAAGGAGGTCAAGCAGGCGATGTCCGATCTGGACATCGATCCGGCCTTCGGTGAGCGCAGCGTCAACGAGGGCTTCTCCGGTGGCGAGAAGAAGCGCCACGAGATCCTGCAGCTGGGTCTGCTCAAGCCGAAGATCGCCATCCTCGACGAGACCGACTCCGGCCTCGACGTGGACGCGCTGCGCGTCGTCTCCGAGGGCGTGAACCGCTACCAGGAGAACGAGAACGGCGGCGTCCTGCTCATCACCCACTACACCCGCATCCTGCGCTACATCAAGCCGCAGTTCGTGCACGTCTTCGTGGGTGGCCGCGTCGTCGAGTCCGGCGGCCCCGAGCTCGCCGACGAGCTCGAGACCAACGGCTACGTTCGTTTCACCCAGGCAGCAACGCAAGGAGCGTGATCGGATGACGGTGCCGGTGCGGACCTTGGACATCGCCCGGATCAGGGCCGATTTCCCGATCCTCGCGCGCACGGTGCGCGACGGCAAACCCCTGGTCTACCTCGACTCGGGGGCCACCTCCCAGCGCCCGGTACAGGTGCTCGACGCCGAGCGTGAGTTCCTCGCGACGCGGAACGCGGCCGTGCACCGCGGTGCGCACGCGTTGTCGGAGGAGGCGACCGACTCGTACGAGGACGCTCGCGCCGTCATCGCGTCCTTCGTCGGGGTCGACGTCGACGAGGTGGTGTTCACCAAGAACGCCACCGAGTCGCTCAACCTCGTCGCGTACGCCTTCGCCGACGACCGGTTCCCGAACCGGCTCGGACCCGGTGACGAGATCGTCGTCACCGAACTCGAGCACCACGCGAATCTCGTTCCGTGGCAGGAACTCGCGCGGCGCACGGGTGCCACCCTGCGCTGGTACGGGGTCACCGACGACGGTCGCATCGATCTCGATTCGCTGACGCTGACCGACGCCGTGAAGGTCGTGGCGTTCACGCACCAGTCGAACGTGACCGGTGCGGTCGCTCCCGTCGAGGAGATCGTGCGGCG
This sequence comes from Rhodococcus sp. S3, assembly GCF_058211795.1. Taxonomy (NCBI): domain Bacteria; kingdom Bacillati; phylum Actinomycetota; class Actinomycetes; order Mycobacteriales; family Nocardiaceae; genus Rhodococcus; species Rhodococcus sp. S3. The sequence continues at coordinate 2,350,479 of NZ_CM177074.1, forward strand.
CGCGAAGGAGGTCGGCGCGATCGTCGTGCTCGACGCGTGCCAGTCGGTGCCGCACATGGCCGTCGACTTCCGTGCTCTCGGTGTGGATTTCGCGGCGTTCTCCGGACACAAGATGTTCGGTCCGTCCGGCGTCGGTGTCCTCTACGGCCGACGTGACCTGCTCGCCGACGTGCCGCCGTTCATCACCGGTGGCTCGATGATCGAGACGGTGACGATGGAGGCGACGACCTTCGCCGCACCGCCGCAGCGATTCGAGGCCGGATCGCCCATGGTCTCGCAGGCCGTCGGCCTCGGTGCCGCCGTGCGCTACCTGCAGGACATCGGCATGGACGCCGTCGCCGCACACGAACACGAGCTGACTGCTGCGGCACTCGCCGAGCTGGGCGGCATCGACGGCGTGCGCATCATCGGACCCACGACCGGCGAACAGCGCGGCGGGGCGGTGTCGTTCGTCGTGGACGGAATCCATGCTCACGATCTCGGCCAGATCCTCGACGACGAGGGCGTCGAGATCCGGGTCGGACACCACTGCGCCTGGCCGCTGCACCGCCGCTTCGGGGTGGCCGCGACCGCCCGCGCATCGTTCGCCGTGTACAACACGCCGGACGAGGTGCAGGCACTCGGCGCGGCGATCCGGCGCGCCCAGAAGTTCTTCGGGGAGGCGTGATCCGATGCGGATGGAGCAGATGTACCAGGAAGTGATCCTGGACCACTACAAGCACCCGCACAATCGCGGACTGCGCGAACCGTTCGGCGCCGAAGTGCATCACGTCAACCCGACCTGCGGCGACGAGGTGACCCTGCGCGTGCACATCGACGGCGACACCGTCAGCGACGTCTCCTACGACGGGCAGGGCTGCTCGATCAGCCAGGCATCGACGTCCGTGCTCACCGACCAGGTGATCGGCGTTCCGCTCGGCGACGCGCTGAAGATCGTCGAAGGGTTCGTCGAGATGGTCGGCAGCCGCGGGACCGTCGAAGGCGACGAGGACCTGATCGGCGACGGCATCGCGTTCGCCGGCGTCGCGAAGTACCCGGCGCGCGTGAAGTGCGCGTTGCTGGGCTGGATGGCCTTCAAGGACGCGGTCGCGCAGACCGTGGACGCCGCCCCCGCCGACCTGGCGGGCGGCGCGCACACCCTTTCGAGCGGAGGACAGAACTGATGACCGAACCCGCACCGGGCACCGTGAACACCGACGAGAACCCGACGGCCGATGCCGGCGCGGACGAGACCTCGACGCTGGTCGCGGCCACGGCGCCGCCGCTGGATCCGGGCCGCCTCGACGAACTCGAGGAAGCGCTGCGCGACGTCGTCGACCCCGAGCTCGGCATCAACGTCGTCGATCTCGGTCTCGTCTACGGGATCTCCGAGGTCGACGAGACCGTGACCGTGGACATGACGCTCACCTCGGCGGCGTGCCCCCTCACCGATGTCATCGAGGAGCAGGCCAAGGGCGCACTCGTGCGCAGCGGCCTGTGCGACGAGCTGCGCATCAACTGGGTATGGATGCCGCCGTGGGGTCCCGACAAGATCACCGACGACGGACGCGAGCAGCTGCGCGCACTCGGATTCACCGTCTGATCCCGCGGTCTCCGGTTCCGAGCCTCGGCGCCTGATCTTCGACTTCCCGTCGGAGGTCAGGCGCCTTTGCGTTCGCCGGAGGTCTTCTTGGCGGCCGTCTTCTTCGCTGGAGTCTTCTTGGCTGCCGAGCTCTTGGACGCGGTCTTCTTCGCGGGGGCTTTCTTCTTCGTGCCCTCGTCCTCGCCTTCGTCCTCGTCGTCGTCCTTCGAGGACTTCTTCCCGCCGGAGGACGAACCGGACGGGACCTTCTTGCCCGCCGCATCGACGCTACGTTGCAGGGCCGCCACGAGGTCCAGCACCTCGGCGTCCTCTTCACCGGTGTCGTGTTCGGCGACCTGGAAGACCTTCTCGCCGCCGCGGGCGAGGGCCTCGTCGATCAGCGTGCGCAGTTCCACCTGGTACTCGTCGGTGAATTCGGTGGGATCGAAATCGTCGGACATCGACTCGACGAGGGTCTCGGCCATCGCGAGTTCGCGTTGTTTCGGCTTCTCGATGTCGTCGAGCGACTCGAACTCGGCCGCGCGCACCTCGTCGGGCCACAGCAGGGTCTGCAGGATGAGCAGTCCGTCGCGGGTGCGCAAGGCGGCCAGCCGGGTGCGCTGACGAAGCGTGAAGTGCACCAGCGCGGTCCGGTCGCTCTGTTCGAGAGTCGCGGCGAGCAGGCCGTAGGCCTTCGGCGACGACGAATCGGGTTCGAGATAGTAGGACTTCTCGAACAGGATCGGGTCGATCTGCTCGGTGGGCACGAACTGCAGCACCGGGATCTCGTGCTTCTCGGCGGCCGGGAGTTTCTCGAAGTCCTCGTCGGTGAGCACGACCCGCTCGCCGTCCTCGGAGTCGTACGCCTTGTCGATCTCCTGGTAGGGGACGACCTCACCGCACTCGGTACACACACGCTGATACTTGATCCGCCCGCCGTCCTTCGCGTGCACCTGGTGGAAGGAGATGTCGTGCGACTCGGTCGCCGAGTACACCTTCACCGGCACGTTGACGAGGCCGAACGCGAGTGAGCCTTTCCAGATCGACCGCATGTGTCCATCATGATCGACACCTCGAAAGCACGCTGGAAAGCTGCGAAACTCACCGGCCCGTTCGCCGAGACGTTCGCCACACGCCGCACCCGGCGGATCAGCGGAGGGAACGCAGAATCGTCGCGCGCGCACCCGTCGGCAGCACCCGGAACAGGCGCCACATCGTGGCCGCCACGCCGGTCGCGTCGTCGCGACCGGACAGGTAGGCGCGTTGCTGCTCGACCGGCAGGGCGAAGAACGCGTCGAAGAACTCGATCGCTCCGCGTGCGTCGAGTCGCAGCAGGACCCGCAGCCCCATCTGCCGCAGCGTCGCCACCGAGCGGGCGCGGACCGGCCACAGGACGCGCTGCGGATCGTCGCCGCGGCGTATCGCATCGACCACCGCATCAGCGGTGGACAGGGCGGTAGCCACCGCGTATCCCGTGGCCGGATGCATCAGACCACCGCGAGCGCCGAAACCGATCACCCCGGGGGCTGTCGGTGCACCCTCGACGGCGAAGCGCACCCGTTCGACCTGCTCGTCGCCGGTCGTGCGCACTCCTCGCGCTGCGAGGCGGATGTGCAGGCGCCGCTCGAGTTCGCCGAGACCGAGTGCCGGACGGCCGACGAGGCAGGTCTCCTCGAGGATCGTGCGTCCGTCACCGACCGGCACCGCATACAGGAAGGACGGCACGTCGTCGGGGCCCGTACCGTTGTCGCGGCGCCAGTCCATGAACCAGGCGTCGTGGCCGTCGAGTGCCGGAGCCGCGGTCGCATCGTCGACGATCAGCCCGAACGCCGTCTGCTGGGCGCGTTCCGGTTCGGCGGGAACCCCGCGGGCATCGACGACGTAGCGGGCAGGCACCCGGCGGCCGTCCCCGAGGACCACGCCGTCCGCATCGACGTCGCGCACCCGACCCGTGACCACCGTGACGGCGTCGAGGGCGAGGAAGTCCTGCAGTCCCGCCGTGTCCAGCACCCGGTAGGCGCGATCGACGACGTGGGGCCCGGTCGTCCACGCTGCGGGCCTGTCGATGTGCGCTGCCACCACCTCGTCGGGCAGCCAGGCGGGTAGTTCGTCGGCCCACGCCGCGTAGGTCGCGGTCCATCGGCGCTGCGGGCGCACATCGACGGCCGTCACCGACAGTCCGGCTGCGGCCGCTCGGAACGCCAGCGCACGGCCCGCGGGACCGAGTCCGGCCACGACGAGGTCGGTGGGGGGAAGGTGGGTCACGGGCGTCAGCCTAGGTCGCGCGAGGGGAGGACCCGGCCGTGCGTGGCGAGGGTAGCGAATCTCACCGTGGGGGAGAGGGGCCGTCACGGTAAAATGAGTGGTTCGTGTGCCCGGCTGTTTGCCACCATGGCACTCATCCATCGTCTTTCGTTCTAGGAGCCCGTGCGTGATCACCGCTACCGACCTCGAAGTCCGCGCCGGCGTGCGGACACTGCTCTCCGCCCCCGGATCGGGGTTGCGGGTGCAGGCCGGGGACCGTATCGGCCTCGTGGGACGCAACGGTGCCGGCAAGACCACGACCCTGCGGATCCTCGCGGGTGAAGGCGAACCCTACGCCGGCACCGTGATCCGTTCCGGCGACATCGGTTACCTGCCGCAGGATCCCAAGGAGGGCAATCTCGACGTCCTCGCCAAGGACCGGGTGCTCTCGGCGCGAGGTCTCGACGAGATCATGCGCAGCATGGAGAAGCAGCAGGCGCTCATGGCGGAGGCTGTCGACGAGAAGATCCGCGACCGCGCCGTGCGCAAGTACGGTTCGCTCGAAGAGCGTTTCGCGACGCTCGGCGGATACGTCGCCGAATCCGAGGCTGCGAGCATCTGCCACAGCCTCGGCCTGCCCGACCGGGTCCTCGGCCAGCCGCTGCACACGCTGTCGGGTGGTCAGCGCCGTCGTGTCGAACTCGCCCGCATCCTGTTCGCCGCCTCGGACGGCTCCGGCGGGAAGTCCGATACCACGCTGCTGCTCGACGAGCCGACCAACCACCTCGACGCCGACTCGATCACCTGGCTGCGCGGTTTCCTGCAGAACCACGACGGTGGGCTCATCGTTATCAGCCACGACGTCGACCTGCTCGCCGATGTGGTGAACAAGGTGTGGTTCCTCGACGCGGTGCGCGGCGAGGCCGACGTCTACAACATGGGCTGGAAGAAGTACCTCGACGCACGCGCCACCGACGAGGCGCGGCGCCGGCGCGAGCGCGCGAACGCCGAGAAGAAGGCGTCCGCCCTGCAGAAGCAGGCCGCGAAGCTCGGCGCGAAGGCCACCAAGGCCACGGCCGCCCAGAACATGGCCAAGCGCGCCGAGAAGCTGCTCTCCGACCTCGACGACGTACGCGTCGCCGACAAGGTGGCCAAGATCCGGTTCCCCACGCCGGCCGCCTGCGGAAAGACCCCGCTGATGGCCAAGGAACTGACCAAGGTCTACGGCTCCCTGGAGATCTTCACCGGCGTCGACCTCGCGATCGACCGGGGCAGCCGCGTCGTCGTCCTCGGCCTCAACGGTGCCGGCAAGACGACGCTGCTGCGACTGCTCGCCGGTGTCGAGCAGCCGGATCTCGGTGAACTCGTGCCCGGTCACGGTCTGAAGATCGGCTACTTCGCGCAGGAGCACGACACCATCGACGACTCGGCGACGGTGTGGGAGAACATCCGGCACGCCGCTCCCGACGCCGGTGAACAGGACCTGCGCGGACTGCTCGGCGCGTTCATGTTCACCGGTCCGCAGCTCGAGCAGCCGGCCGGAACGCTCTCCGGTGGTGAGAAGACGCGACTCGCCCTGGCGGGGCTCGTGTCGTCCGCGGCTAACGTGCTGCTCCTCGACGAGCCGACCAACAACCTCGATCCCGTCTCGCGCGAGCAGGTGCTCGATGCATTGCGGAGCTACGAGGGTGCCGTCGTGCTGGTCACCCACGATCCGGGTGCGGCCGAGGCCCTCGACCCGGAACGTGTGATCCTGCTTCCCGACGGAACCGAGGACCACTGGTCCCAGGAATACCTCGAGCTCATCCAGCTCGCCTGATCGGGCCTCCGGTCGGATCCGTCCCCCGATCCGCTCCTGCTGGTCCGATCTGCGTCCGCGCAACCTGACAGTCCTCTAGCCTGGGAAAGGGACCTTTGGCGAGGGCGCAGGGAGGATCCGATGGCGCGAAATTCCGGTGGTGGAGAGACGACCTACGCGAAGGGAGCCCGAGTTACAGGGGAATCGCGGGACCGCTTGCAGGAGGATCTGAAGCGCCGCTACGAGGAGGGCGCGAGCATTCGGAGGCTCGCGCAGGAAACCGGTCGATCCTACGGTTTCGTGCACAACGTTCTCGTGGAGTCGCAGGTGCGGCTGCGGGGCCGCGGCGGCCCGAACCGTCGTCGGGCGGCAGCGAGCGACGAGAAGGCATGAGGAACGGATCCGGCGCGTCAGTCGCGCCGGCGCACGGATTCCTCGACGAGGTCGAGAACCGCGACGAGGTCCTGTTCGGTGTGCCCTGAAGCGAGGCGGGCGACGAGCCCGTCGAGCACGAGGTCGAGATAACCCAGGACGACTTCGGTCGGCACGTCGTCGCGCAGCCGGCCCGCTTCCCGCTGCCGTTCGAGGCGTCCGACGGTGGCCTCGGTGAGTTCGGCCGAATGTTGCATCCACGCCTTCGCGAACTCGGGGTCGGTGCGGAGACGGCGCGTGATCTCGAGCCTCGTCCCGAGCCAGTCGAACTGGTCGGGGGAGGACAGCATGTCGCGCATGACCTGCACGAGACCCTCGTTGGCCGCGACGTCGGCCATCCGTCTCGCATCCTCCTGGGCGAGGGCGAGGAACAGTCCGTCCTTGTCCTTGAAATGGTGGAAGATCGCGCCACGAGACAGACCCGTGGCGTCTTCGAGCAGTCGCACGGTCGCGCCGTCGTAACCGTATTCGGCGAAGCAGCGACGGGCACCGTCGAGGATCTGCCTGCGCCGCGCGGCGAGATGGTCCTCACTGACCTTGGGCACGCGCCACTTCCTTTCGGCTCGATGGAGACGGCGGGCCCGAGACGAGTCTCGTCCCGGGCCCGCCGCTTCACACGGATGTGACCGATCGGGTCACGAGCACTGCTCTCAGCCGCGGATCATGTTCCGCAGCACGTACTGCAGGATGCCGCCGTTGCGGTAGTAGTCGGCCTCACCGGGGGTGTCGATGCGGACGACAGCGTCGAAGGTGACCTTCTCGCCGTTGTCCTTGGTCGCCGTGACCTTGACGGTCTTCGGCGTGACGCCCTCGTTGAGCTTCTCGATGCCCTCGATGTCGAAGACCTCGGTGCCGGTCAGGCCCAGCGACGCGGCCGACTCGCCCGCCGGGAACTGCAGCGGGATGACACCCATGCCGATGAGGTTCGAGCGGTGGATGCGCTCGAAGGACTCGGTGATGACGGCCTTGACGCCGAGCAGGCGGGTGCCCTTGGCGGCCCAGTCGCGCGAGGAGCCGGAACCGTACTCCTTGCCACCGAGGACGACCAGCGGGATGCCGGCCTTCTGGTAGTTCTGCGAGGCGTCGTAGATGAACGCCTGCGGAGCACCGTCCTGGGTGAAGTCGCGGGTGTAGCCACCGGAGACACCGTCGAGCAGTTGGTTCTGCAGACGGATGTTCGCGAAGGTGCCGCGGACCATGACCTCGTGGTTGCCACGACGCGAACCGAGCGAGTTGTAGTCCTTGCGCTCGACACCGTGGGCGTCGAGGTACTGCGCGGCCGGGGTACCCGGCTTGATCGGACCGGCCGGGCTGATGTGGTCGGTTGTGACCGAATCGCCGAGCAGCGCGAGGACGCGAGCGCCCTTGATGTCGCTGACCGCGTCCGGCTCCATCGTCATGCCCTCGAAGTACGGAGCCTTACGGACGTACGTCGACTCCTCGTCCCACGCGAAGGTGTCGCCCTCGGGGGTCTCGAGGTTCTGCCAGCGCTCGTCGCCCTTGAAGACGTCGGCGTAGGACTTGCGGAACATGTCCTGGTTGATCGCCGACTTGATGGTGTCGTCGATCTCCTGGGCGGAAGGCCAGATGTCCTTCAGGAAGACGTCGTTGCCGTCCTTGTCCTTGCCCAGCGCGTCGGTCTCGAAGTCGAAGTCCATCGTGCCCGCGAGCGCGTACGCGATGACCAGCGGCGGCGAGGCCAGGTAGTTCATCTTCACGTCGGGGGAGATGCGACCCTCGAAGTTGCGGTTGCCGGAGAGCACCGCGGTGACCGAGAGGTCGTTGTCGTTGACGGCCTTCGAGATCTCCTCGGGCAGCGGGCCGGTGTTACCGATGCACGTGGTGCAACCGAAGCCACCGAGGTAGAAGCCGAGCTTCTCGAGGTACGGCCACAGGCCGGCCTTCTCGTAGTAGTCGTTGACGACCTGCGAACCCGGAGCCATGTTGGTCTTGACCCACGGCTTGGTGGACAGGCCCTTCTCGACGGCGTTGCGGGCGAGCAGCGCGGCGCCGAGCATGACCGACGGGTTGGAGGTGTTGGTGCAGGAGGTGATGCCCGCGACCACGACGGCGCCGTGGTCGAGGACGAACTCGCCGCGCTCCTCGGAGACGACCTTGACCGGCTTCGACGGACGTCCGTGGGCGCCGTTGGCAGCCGAGTGGACGTCGACGGCACCGTCGTCAGCGAAGGACAGCACGGCCGGGTCGGACGCCGGGAAGGTCTCCTCGACGGCCTCGTCGAGCTTGGTGTGCTCGGCCGGGAGGTTCTCCTCCACGTAGTTGTGGATGTCCTTGCGGAAGGCGACCTTCGACTCGGACAGCAGGATGCGGTCCTGCGGGCGCTTCGGGCCGGCGATCGACGGGACGACCGTCGACAGGTCGAGCTCGAGGTACTCGGAGAACTCGGGCTCGCGGCTCGGATCGTGCCACAGGCCCTGCTCCTTGGCGTACGCCTCGACGAGAGCGAGCTGCTCGTCGCTGCGGCCGGTCAGGCGCAGGTAGTTGATGGTCTCGCCGTCGATCGGGAAGATCGCTGCGGTCGAACCGAACTCGGGGCTCATGTTGCCGAGGGTCGCGCGGTTGGCGAGGGGGACCTCGGCCACGCCGGCACCGTAGAACTCGACGAACTTGCCGACGACGCCGTGCTTGCGCAGCATGTCGGTGACGGTGAGCACGACGTCGGTCGCGGTCACGCCGGGCTGGATCTCACCGGTGAGCTTGAAGCCGACCACGCGCGGGATGAGCATGGAAACCGGCTGGCCGAGCATCGCGGCCTCGGCCTCGATGCCGCCGACGCCCCAGCCGAGCACGCCGAGGCCGTTGACCATCGTCGTGTGCGAGTCGGTGCCGACGCAGGTGTCGGGGTAGGCCTGCCCGTTGCGGACCATGACGGTCGGGGCGAGGTACTCGATGTTGACCTGGTGGACGATGCCCATGCCCGGGGGCACGACGCGGAAGTCGTCGAAGGCGCCCTGGCCCCAGCGCAGGAACTGGTAGCGCTCGCCGTTGCGCTCGTACTCGAGGTCGACGTTGCGCTCGAGGGCGTCGGCGCGACCGAAGTAGTCGAGGATCACCGAGTGGTCGATGACCATGTCGGCGGGGGAGAGGGGGTTGACCTTGTTCGGGTCGCCGCCCAGGGTGGTCACGGCCTCACGCATGGTGGCGAGGTCGACGACACAGGGGACACCCGTGAAGTCCTGCATGATCACGCGGGCGGGCGTGAACTGGATCTCGATGCTCGGGTCGGCGGAGGGATCCCAGTTGGCGATGGCCCGGATGTGATCGGCCGTGATGTTGGCACCGTCCTCGGTGCGCAGCAGGTTCTCGGCCAGGACCTTCAAAGAGTAAGGAAGTTTCTCGGTGCCGGGGACGGCCGACAGGCGGAAGATCTCGTAGGAGTTGTCTCCGACCTGCAGCGAACCCTTGGCGCCGAACGAATCACTACTGGTGCTCACGTCAGCTCCACTCGTCGTTTCGGCTGGCCGCCGACGGGGCTGTGTCGACGGCTGAAGCGAGGCACACGACGTCCACCCGCGGCCTGTTGCCCGGATGCCGAAGTCGTGGCGTCTCGCACTCGATTCTAACAGTACGCTTGTCCTGTATTGAACCGAAGTCGGGTCCGTCGTGTCGACGAGGCGTCCCGCCGGCATCGGTCCTGCTCGCGACGAGTGCTTCGAGGCGCCGTCGCGCGATCGCGTAGTGTTCTCCCTTGCCGCACGGGTGTGGCGCTTCGTGTCGTCTCCGCGCGGCCGGATCGCCGTATCGCCCGGCTTCCGACCCTGCACCACCGGAGAGAGATGTCTGCGCCACTGCTTCGCATACCGGGCCCTGCGCTCACGGATCTTCCTACCGGGGTCTCGGTCGAAAAAGTGCTCGCCGATCTCGCCGACGACCAGGTGGCGGCGCCCTCGCAGTACGTCGACGACCTCGTCGCCGAGGTGCAGCGCGCGCAGGAGAACGGGATCGACCTCAGCGTGGTCGTGCTCGACCGGGACCCCCGTATGGATTCGCAGCTGCGCGACCTCGCGACGGAGGTCGGCGCCGAGGACGGCGGAACGGTGCTGGTCCTCAGCCCGGGATGGGTCGGGACGTTCAGCGAGGATCTCGACCGCGTCACTCTCGAGGCCGCCCAGGATCGCACCTACACCGGCGATCCGGTGGTCTCCACACGCAACTTCGTCGACTCGGTGCTCGAGCCGTCTCCGCCCTGGACGCTGATGACGCTGCTGATCGTCGCGGTGGTCGCTCTTGCGGCCGGCGCGACCTGGCTCGCCAAACGCCGCCGCGCGGACGGCGACGCGACCGTTGCCGGAGGTAGCGGATCGTCATCGGCCGAAGATGTCTGAGGTCTCTTTCCCGTCACCGTAGAGATCTTCTCCGGGTTGTCCTCGTCCCGATCGTGACGGAATCCGGCAGGGAAGATCGTTCGGCGTCCTCACGGTGTTGCTCGGTGTCCGCACCGTGTTCTTTCGGCGTTCTTCCGGCCGATCTTCGTGACTGTCATGCGACATACCCCTGAGGTGTCGTACGGTTCTCATGACGCTCTTGGGGAAGGTGTGTCACAACCCGGCTCGTGGGGACGCTGTCCGCAGTCGGTGTACGACTGCAGCGTGTGAGCCGTGGGGCACCCACGGCGAGCGGATGCTGCCTGCCTTCCTCGGGTCGTCCGGCCGGATGTCTCGGCCACCAGGTGCGACCGAGGGAGATGCACGTGAGACGGTTCGGTATCCACGGAGGGATTCCGCGACGGTCGGGGCCGGACGGCACCGCCACGACGCTCACTGCAGGCCGTCGACCCGACGGTCCGACGCCCGGTCGCATCCCGCGGACGCGCACCGGCACGCTCCTCGCCGGTTTGGGGTTGGTCACAGCCGTGCTCCTCACCGTGACCACGACGGCGTCCGCCGCACCGGCCCCGCCGCCGAACCCCTCGGACGCCGAGATCGACCGCGCAGGTGCGGCCGTCGCGGCCAACATCGACCGGGTCGGGCAGCTGATCGTCCGGATCGCCGACGCGGATCAGCAGCTCGCCGAGCTCGACGCGCAGGTCGCCATCCGCCGCGAGGACGTCAACCGCGCCCTCGTCGATCTCCAGAGCGCGCGCGACGCGGCGGATCTCGCCGAACGGGTGGTCGTGGATTCCCGCCGCGCACTCGACGACGCCGCCGACCGGATCGCTGCTGCCCAGAAGAACTTCGACGCGTTCGTCCGCGACAGCTACACCCGTGGCGCCAACTCGGTCTCCCTCGCGGCCTTCCTCGACGTCGACGGTCCCGACGATCTGCTCGACCGCGCCCAGGTCATGCGATTGCTGTCCGCCGGGCGCACCGCGGTGCTCGATGCGCTCCAGCGCGCCCGGGCCCAGGAGGCCAACTCCCATTCGCGGGCACGCGCGGCCAAGCTCGAGGCCGACGCGGCGGCGGAAGCCGCCGAGCAGCGCAGGGCCGAGGCCGAGGCCGCGATCGCCGTCGCGCGAGCGGAACTCGGTCGGCAGGCTGCCGAGAAGTCGCGCATCGAGCAGGAACGTGAAAACGCGCAGAGCGAACTCGACCGGGCCCGCGTGAACGTTGCGGGCCTGGAAGGGCAACGCGCGCAGTACCAGGACTGGGAGCGTCGCCGCGCAGCCGAGGAAGCAGCCGCCGCGGCGGCACGGGTCGCGGCAGCCGAGGCGGCCGAGCGTGTCGCCGCCGACGCCGCAGCCCGGGAACGTGCGGCGGAACTGGCCAACGGCCGTCGCCCTCACACGCTGATCGAGGAGTCTCCGTCGACCGGCGACAGCGACGTCGCCGCACCGGGTGAGGTCACCACCGAATCCGGAGCGCCGGAGGACAGTGACACCGCTGCGAGTCGCACCGATACCAGTGGCACCGACACGGTTGCACCGGACTACACCGACGACGCCACGGTCCCGGATTACGGCGACCGTGGAAGCGTCCTGGACGACGTCCTCGAGGATACGGACAGCGGAACGGTCCCGGATGACACCGATGGTGGAACCGTCCCGGATGACACCGACGATGGATCCGTCCCGGACGGCACCGACAGCGGCACGATCCCCGACGAAGACGAGGACAGCGGCAGCGACGGTGGGATCGACTGGGAGAACCCGGATCCGGGCGACCCCGTCGTGGAGACCCCCGGATCGGGGACCGGGGGATCGGGTTCTCGCCCCTCCACACCGAATTCGACGCCCAGCACCCCGTCGCGTCCGTCCGTCACGGGTCCCGCTGCGGTGGAGATCGTCATCGACCGCGCGATGTCCCAGATCGGCGTCCCGTACGCGTGGGGTGGTGGCAACGAGAACGGCCCGACCCGCGGTATCCGCGACGGTGGCGTCGCCGATGTCCACGGCGACTACGCCAAGGTCGGCTTCGACTGTTCGGGACTGATGATCTACGCCTTCGCGGGCATCGGTATCTCGCTCCCGCACTACACCGGCTACCAGTACACGGCCGGCACGCAGGTCCCGTCGTCGCAGATGAGGCGGGGCGACATGATCTTCTACGGGCCCAACGCCAGCCAGCACGTCGCGCTGTATCTCGGCGACGGGCAGATGCTCGAGGCGCCGCAGTCGGGATCGTTCGTGAAGATCTCGCCGGTACGCTGGGGCGGCATGACACCGTACGTGGTGCGCATGGTGTCGTGAGGGCGAGGTTTGCCGCGGCCCTCGTACCACCGAGGACGGGTGCCATCCGGTCGTTTCCGGGTGCCGTCTCCCGGTCGGTGCAGGGGCGACGACACACCGAGCCGGCACCTGCAATAGTGGTGCAGCAGGTGTTTCCAGCGGAGCGACGTAGGCGAAAGCGGTGGATTGTTGGTGACCTCACGCGAGGGTGGGACGTCCGGTTCGGCAACGCCGGGCGACCAGAGCGGTAACGACGGACGCAAGAACTACCAGGCTGCGGCGGGTGCCGCGTCGGCGCCGAAGGCGGCGGGCGCGAACGGTCCTGCTCCGCAGGGGTCCGGCGCGAACGCTCAGCCGGCTCCGCAGGGGACCGGTGCGAACACTCAGCCGGCGGCCGGTACGAACACCCAGCCGGCAGCCGGCGCGAACATGCGGAAACCCGGCGACGCTCCTGCGAAGGCGTACGACCCGGCCGACGACGTCCGTCTCCTCGAACGGGCCATCTACGAGGTCAAGCGCGTGATCGTCGGCCAGGACCTGCTGGTCGAGCGGATGCTGGTCGGTGTGCTCGCGCGCGGGCACGTGCTGCTCGAAGGCGTTCCCGGTGTCGCGAAGACGCTGGCCGTCGAGACCTTTGCGAAGGTCGTCGGTGGATCGTTCTCCCGCGTCCAGTTCACCCCCGACCTCGTGCCGACCGACCTCGTCGGTACCCGCATCTACCGGCAGGGACGCGAGGAGTTCGACACCGAACTCGGACCGGTCGTCGCGAACTTCGTGCTCGCCGACGAGATCAACCGCGCCCCGGCGAAGGTGCAATCGGCGCTGCTCGAGGTGATGGCCGAACGCCACGTCACCATCGGTGGCAGGACCTTCCCGATGCCCGAGCCGTTCCTCGTGATGGCGACGCAGAACCCCATCGAGAACGAGGGCGTCTACCCGCTCCCGGAAGCACAGCGCGACCGCTTCCTGTTCAAGGTCCTTGTCGACTACCCGACGGTGGAGGAAGAACGCGAGATCGTCTACCGAATGGGTGTCGCCGCTCCCGAACCGAAGCAGGTGCTCGACAACGAGCAGCTCCTGCGCCTGCAGAAGATCGCCGGACGTGTGTTCGTGCACCACGCGCTCGTCGACTACGTGGTGCGGGTCATCTTCGCGACGCGTCGGCCCGCCGAACTCGGCCTGCAGGATGTGCAGGGCTGGATCGCCTACGGCGCCTCGCCCCGCGCGACGCTCGGCATCATCTCCTCGGCGCGTGCCCTGGCGCTCGTGCGCGGTCGCGACTACGTGGTACCGCAGGACATCGTCGACGTCATCCCCGATGTGCTCCGCCATCGCCTGGTGCTGTCCTACGACGCGCTCGCGGACGACGTCTCCCCGGACCAGATCATCACCCGCATCCTGCAGACGGTGGGTCTTCCGCAGGTCGCGCCCCAGGCGAACGCACCCGTGCCGACCGCGACCCCCGGCCCGGCGCCCGCCGATCCGCGGACCGTTGCCGGTCAGCAGGCGCCCGTCGGTGCACCCGGTCCGCAGGGAGGTGCGGGCGCGCGGTGAGCACACGTCCTCACGACGGGTCGCCACCGCGGTTCCGGTCCGGTGAACTGCGCGATCCCGCGCTCACCGCCGCGCTCCGCACCCTCGAGCTCACCGTGCGGCGCCGTCTCGACGGCGTCCTGCACGGCGACCACCTCGGTCTGATCCCGGGCCCGGGTTCCGAACCGGGGGACGCCCGCGAGTACCAGCCGGGCGACGACGTGCGGCAGATGGACTGGTCGGTCACTGCGCGCACGACGCACCCGCACGTGCGGCAGACCGTCGCCGACCGGGAACTCGAGACGTGGCTCGCGGTCGACCTGTCGGCCAGCCTGGACTTCGGTACCGGTATGTGCGAGAAGCGCGACCTGGCGATCGCAGCGGTGGCCGCGCTCGCGCATCTGACCACCGGTGGCGGGAATCGGATCGGTGCGGTGATCTCCACCGGCAACGAGACCGTCCGCGTCCCCGCGCGGGGTGGGCGGCTGCACGCCCAGTCGTTGCTGCGTACCGTCGCGACCACCCCGCATGCACCCGACGGGACCCGCGGCGATCTCCAAGGCCTCGTCGAGTCGCTGCGACGCCCCCAGCGCCGCCGCGGTCTGGCCGTCGTGGTGAGCGATTTTCTGGGTCCGCTCGACTGGGAGCGCTCCCTGCGGGCGCTGTCCGGCCGGCACGAACTGCTCGCCGTCGAGATCATCGATCGCCGCGACCTCGAACTGCCCGATCTGGGCGACGTGGTGCTGCACGACCCGGAGACGGGCCGCACCCGCGAATTCACGACCACTCCCGAACTGCGGGCCGACTACGCGCAGGCGGCCGCGGAGCATCGCGCGGCCGTGCACCAGGCACTGCGCAGTTCCGGTGCACCCGTGCTGACGCTGCGCACCGACCGCGACTGGATCGGCGACGTCGTGCGGTTCGTCGCGGCCCGGCGGCACAGCTTCGGCGCACCCGCACGGCAGGGGGGACGATGAGCCTGTCCGGTTTCACTTCACCGTGGTGGTTGCTGCTGCTGTTCGTCGTCGCCGCCCTCGGCGGTGCGTACGTGCTGGTCCAGCGCCGGCGCCAGACGAACACGCTGCGCTTCACCAATCTCGAGCTGCTCGAGAAGGTCGCGCCCGCCCGCCCGGGACGCGCTCGGCACATTCCCGTCGCACTGTTGCTCGTCGGCCTCGTCTTCCTCACCGTGGCGCTCGCCGGCCCGACCGCCGAACAGCGGGTGCCGCGCAACCGGGCCACGGTCGTGCTCGTCATCGACGTGTCGTTGTCGATGGAGGCCACGGACGTCGCACCCACGCGACTCGCCGCCGCTCAGGAGGCGGCCAAGCAGTTCGCCGACGACCTGACACCCGGCATCAACCTCGGTCTCGTCGCGTTCTCGGGTACCGCCTCGGTCCTGGTCTCGCCGACCACCAACCGGGAGGCGAGCAAGTCCGCGATCGACAACCTGCAGCTCAGCGAGCGCACCGCGACCGGCGAGGCGATCTTCACGGCGATGCAGTCGATCGACACGCTCGCCGCCGTGCTCGGCGGTAGCGACCAGGCGCCGCCCGCGCGGATCGTGCTCTTGTCCGACGGCAAGCAGACCGTCCCCGAGAGTCCCGACGATCCTCGCGGGGGGTTCACCGCGGCGCGACAGGCGGCGGAGAAGGGAATCCCGGTCTCGACCATCTCGTTCGGCACGCAGACGGGCACCGTCACCATCGAGGACGATCGGATCCCCGTGCCCGTCGACGACCCGTCGCTCAAGGAGATCGCCAATCTCTCGGGTGGGAGCTTCTTCACGGCGGCGAGCCTCGAGGAACTCGAGGACGCCTACAACACGCTCGAGGAGCAGATCGGCTTCGAGACGACCCGCGGCGACGCCAGTCGTCCGTGGCTCATGCTCGGAGCGCTCTCGGTGATCGCGGGGCTCGGCGCGGCGATGGTGTTGCGCCAGCGGCTGCCCTGATCCCCCTTGTGCACGCTCACGGAGCGTTTTCCGTCCTGGACCGGCCACCAGATAGGTTGGAATGCATGACTGACGCAGATAGTGCCGCAGCGTCCACGCGCGCGGGTGTCACCCCCCGATCCGTCCTCGTCACCGGCGGAAATCGCGGGATCGGCCTCGCCGTCGCCCGTCGCCTGCAGGCCGACGGCCACAAGGTCGCCGTGACCCACCGCGGTTCGGGCGCGCCCGACGGCCTGTTCGGTGTACGGTGCGACGTCACCGACGCCGACTCGGTCGACGCCGCGTTCAAGGAGGTCGAGGAGCATCAGGGTCCCGTCGAGGTGCTTGTCGCGAACGCGGGCATCACCGACGACACCCTGCTGATGCGCATGACCGAGGACCAATTCAGCTCGGTGATCGACGCGAACCTCACCGGCGCCTTCCGGTGCGCCAAGCGCGCCAACCGGGCGATGCTCCGTGCCCGTTGGGGCCGCATGATCTTCCTCGGCTCCGTGGTCGGCCTCGCCGGTCAGGCCGGTCAGATCAACTACGCGTCCTCGAAGGCCGGTGTCATCGGTCTCGCCCGTTCGGTCACCCGCGAACTCGGTTCGCGATCGATCACGGCCAACGTCGTCGCTCCCGGTTTCATCGAGACCGACATGACCGCGGATCTGTCCGACGACCTGCGCGACACCGCGAAGAAGTTCATCCCGCTGCAGCGGCTCGGCAAGCCCGAGGACGTCGCAGCCGTCGTCAGCTTCCTGGCCTCCGACGACTCCGCCTACGTCTCCGGCGCCGTCATCCCGGTCGACGGCGGCATGGGCATGGGCCACTGACGGTCTCACGACCACATCCGAATCTCACTGGAGGACCGACACACTCATGGGCGGACTGCTCGAGGGCAAGACCATTCTCGTCACCGGCATCATCACCGATGCCTCGATCGCCTTCCACACCGCGAAGGCCGCGCAGGAACAGGGCGCGAAGGTGATCATCACCGGCTTCGAGCGACTCCGGTTGATCGACCGGATCGCGCAGCGTCTCCCGCAGCCGGTGCCGCCGGCGATCAGCCTCGACGTGCAGAACCAGGAGGATCTCGACGGTCTCGCCGACAAGATCCGCGAACTCGCACCGGAGGGGATCGACGGTGTCGTCCACTCCATCGGTTTCGCACCCCGGTCCTGCCTGGGCAGCCCGTTCCTCGACGCGCCCTGGACGGACGTCGCGGTGGCGCTCGAGGTGTCGGCCTACTCCTACGGCGCGCTCGCCAAGGCCGTCCTGCCCGTCATGAACGAGGGCGGCTCGATCGTCGGAATGGACTTCGACCCGTCCCGGGCCGTGCCGTTCTACAACTGGATGGGTGTCTCCAAGGCGACGCTCGAGTCGGTGAACCGCTACGTGGCCAAGGAGGTCGGCCCGCGCGGCATCCGTTCGAACCTCGTCGCCGCCGGCCCGATCAAGACGCTCGCGGCCAAGGCCATCGCGGGCGACGCGACCGGCCCGGGCGCGGAGATGAACCGTCTGAACGAGGGCTGGTCGGCCGCGTCGCCGATCGGCTGGGACGTCGACGATCCGACGCCTGTGGCGAAGACCGTGTGTGCAGTGCTGTCCGACTGGCTACCCGGGACAACGGGATCCATCGTCTATGTCGACGGTGGTTTCCACTCCCAGGTCGGCTTCGGCAGCTGACCGTACGACGGAAGGCACTCCCATGACGAACACCCCCGGGGCGTACGACGCGCTGATGCTGCTGTCCTTCGGCGGACCGGAAGGACCCGACGACGTGCGGCCGTTCCTCGAGAACGTCACCCGCGGACGAGGGATCCCGCCGGAACGACTCGACGAGGTCGCGCAGCACTATCTGCACTTCGGGGGTGTCTCGCCGATCAACGCCCTGAACCGGGCGATCATCGACGCCGTCCACGCCGAGTTCGACGCGCACGGTATCGATCTGCCGATCTACTTCGGCAACCGCAACTGGCATCCCATGGTCGAGGACACCGTCGCGCGGATGCGTGAGGACGGGATCCGTAACGCCCTGGTGTTCGCGACCTCCGCCTGGGGCGGCTACTCGGGTTGCCGGCAGTACCACGAGGACATCGCCCGGGCGCGGGACGCCGTCGAGAACGCCCCGCAGCTGACGAGGCTGCGGCACTTCTACGACCACCCGCTGTTCCTCGACGCTGTCACCGACGCCGTGCGCGCGGCCCGCGTCGAACTCGCCGACGACGTGCGCGATTCCGCTCGCGTGGTGTTCACCGCGCACTCCGTTCCGACCTCCTTCGACGCGACCGGTGGTCCGCCGGAGGAGGGTGGGCATCTCTACAGCCGGCAGGTGGCCGAAGCGGCGCGGTTGGTGGCCGAGGCGCTCGGCGAGGACGACTACGACCTGGTGTGGCAGTCGCGGTCCGGTCCGCCACAGGTGCCGTGGCTCGAACCCGACATCGTCGACCACATCGACGCCCTGCACGAACGGGGAGTCCGCGCCGTCGTGGTCGTGCCGGTCGGGTTCGTCTCCGATCATCTCGAGGTCGTGTGGGATCTCGACACCGAGGCTCGCGACCGGGCCGCTGAGCTGGGCATGGGCTTCTCTCGTGCGGCGACGGCCGGTACCGACCCGCGCTTCGCGCAACTCGTCCGCGAACTCGTCGAGGAACAGCGGGACGGGATCACCGCCCGTCGCTGCGGCACCGAACCGCTGCTCGGGGCCGCGTGCAACGGGAGCCTGTGCGCCGTCGGGTGCTGCGAGCCGCCGAAACGCCCGTCCCGTCCCGCCGCGAACGGATAGATCCCTCCGCGCCTCACCGGGCGGCGTGCCCGACCGGTGAGGCCAGAGGGGAGTCGAACCAGCGCGGCAGCGACCGGCGCAGGGCGCTCGGACCGTCGACGACCACGGCGCCCGAGCGCAATGCGTCCGGCCAGGTCGCTTCGCCACGCCAGATCTCGGTCAGCTCCCGCAGTCCCGTCGTCACCCGGATCGAGACCTCGAAGCCCGGGTCCTCGTCACACACGTCGACGTCGTGCGGCGTGATGACCATCCACCACCGGCGCGACGCGTGGGTGACCGTCGGGAAGGCGAACTCCACGACCACCCGGGATTCCGGCAGGGCCGCATGGTCGACGTGCCGGTGCATGTCCCACATCAGCAGTCGCGGATCGAGGTCGACGTCACCGAGTTTCCCGGTCCACCGCGTGCCCCACGCACCGAGTGCGTCGACGACGGTCTCGAGATCGCGTCCCGCCGGGGTGAGCACGTACCGGACGTCGTTTCCGTCCTCGAGACGCCGCACGATTCCCGCCGCCGTGAGCTGGTGCAACCGCTTCGACAGCAGCGTCGGCGACATGCGGGGCAGGCCGCGCCGGAGATCGTTGAACCGTTCGCTGCCGAGCACGAGTTCGCGCACCACGAGCAGCGTCCACCTCTCGTCGAACAGTTCCATCGCCTTCGCGACGGGACAGAACTGGTGGTAGGGCGGGCCCATGATCGGATCCTAGGCCGGTCGGACCGCCGCGACCAGCACGAATGTGTGGCGGTGCAGTACAGATTGTGTACTGGAGGACACCGCGTCCGCGTTCCTACAGTCGATCTGTGACCCGGGCCGCCTTCGGGACGGCGCCGAAGCCGGGTCCCTCCACAGGAGGAATCCTCTGATGACCGACATCTCCACGACACACGACGCCGATCTCGCCCTGAAGGCCAAGCACCGGGCGATGTGGGCACTCGGCAACTATCCGGCGGTGGCGACCGAGGTCATCGCCGAACTCGGCCCCGCTCTCGTGGCCGCGACCGGAATCGGTCCGGGCGACCGCGTCCTGGACATCGCCGCCGGATCGGGCAACGCGTCGATCCCCGCCGCGCTCACCGGTGCGACGGTGCTCGCGACCGACCTGACCCCGGAACTGTTCGAGGTGGGCCGTCGTGACGCCGACGCGGCAGGTGCGACGCTCGACTGGCAGGAAGCCGACGCCGAAGCACTCCCGTTCGACGATGCGAGCTTCGATGCCGTGATCTCTTGCGTGGGAGTGATGTTCGCGCCCCACCACCGGGCCGCTGCCGACGAACTGCTCCGGGTGACCCGGCCGGGCGGACGTATCGGCCTCCTGAGCTGGACCCCCACCGGCTTCATCGGGCAGATGTTCGCGACGATGAAACCGTATGCGCCACCGCCCCCGCCGGGCGCACAGCCGCCGCCGCTGTGGGGCGACGAGGTGCACGTGCGCGAGTTGATCGGCGACCGCGTCACCGACCTGCAGGCACGCACCGACAATCTGCGCGTCGAACGGTTCGCGACCGGGGAGGACTTCCGCGAGTTCTTCAAGTCCGCCTACGGTCCCACCATCGCGGTGTACCGCAACATTGCGGACGACCACGAACGGGTCGCGGCTCTCGATCTCGATCTGCTCGAACTCGCCCAGCGTCACTATCTCGGTGGGGGAGCGATGAATTGGGAGTACCTGTTGGTCACCGCGCAACGAGGTTGACGCGCACTGGAGTCGACGCGCACTGCCGGCGCGGTCAGTGATGGTGCTCGGCCCGCAGAGCCGCCGCGACTGCACCGGTGCGGGCCTCGCGGACCGCGGCCCACAGCGGCTGCAGCGCGCCCTCGCGACCGGTGGCGGCGGACACCGAACCGGCCCGCAGGCCCCCTCCGCGACCGGCCACGGTGAGAATCGCCGCGACCTGGTCGGCGGTGTCGAGGACGCGCACGGCACGTGCGGGCAGGGACGGGGGATAGCGGTGCCGGGCGAGTTCGGCGATCTCCTCGGCGATCTCCGTCCGCGGATCGGCGCGGCGCCCGTCGGTGCCCACCGTCGGGATTCCGCTCAATGCGGAGGCGGCATCACGTACCGCCTCGCGAATCGCGAACTCGGCCGCACCGAGACCACCATCGACGGCGATCTCGGGGACCGCCGACAGTGTGAAGACGTTCCATTGCAGCACGTCCGGACCCTCGATCACGGGCACCAGGCCCAACCCCGGTGCACCGGGCGCTCCCACGACGACGCCTTCACCGGCCGCGAGCGCCGCGGAGGCGAACGCTGTACCTGCAGGCAGCGCGCGGACGTCGCCCGGGGCGGGAAGGACGAGATGCAGACCCGCGCCGGCTGCGGTGTCGACGCGGCGGATCAGGGTGAGCAGCAGTGCGGCACCGTCGGCGACACCCCTGTCGGGCAGATCCGCCGCGGAGGCCGTCGCCGCATCGTGGGCACCCACGAGATGCATCGGCGCCCACTCGTGCAGCGCGTCGATCACATCGTCGGGGGAGGCGTGACCGGACAGCCACGACCCCGCCCACACGGTCAGCGTCAGGCTCGGAGAACTCACCCCGAAAGCATACGGCGACCGCGCACGGCGGTCCGGCGTGGCAGCGCGAGCGGCCCCGCGCGATGTCCTAGGGTCGACTGGCGTGAGCCCACGCGATATCTACGGCGGCGACATCTACGCCGGTCACGCCCGCACCAAGAAGAAGGCCGTTCCCGAACTCGCAGCGGAGCGCGGCGTCGTCGTCGAGGACGCCGCATCCGGCTGGTGCGGCGCGATCGTGGGGATCGAGAAGACCTACGACGGCGACTTCGTGCGGCTCGAGGACGCGCAGGGACGCACCCGCCTGTTTGCGATGCGCCCCGCCGCGTTCCTGGTCGACGGAGCATCCGTCACCCTCGTCAAGCCGAAGATCCGTCCCGCCTCCGCACCGACGAGATCCGCCTCGGGATCCACCCGGGTGGAGGGTCTGCGCGCACGCGTGGCGCGGGGGAGCCGGATCTGGGTGGAGGGCGTGCACGACGCCGCCCTCGTCGAACGGGTGTGGGGGCACGACCTGCGGGTCGAGGGCGTGGTCGTCGAACAGCTCGAGGGCCTCGACAATCTGGGTGCCCGGCTGGCCGAGTTCGAACCCGGCCCGGGCCGGCGCGTCGGTGTGCTCGCCGACCACCTCGTCACCGGATCCAAGGAGGAGCGTCTCACCGCGAATCTCGGTCCGCACGTGATGGTCACCGGCCATCCCTACATCGACGTGTGGCAGGCGGTGAAACCGAAGGCCGTGGGCATCGACGCCTGGCCCACCATCCCGCGCGGGCAGGACTGGAAGACCGGCGTCTGCCGTGAACTCGGCTGGGGCACCCCGCAGGACGGCTGGCGGCGCGTCTACAACGCCGTGAATTCGTTCCGCGATCTCGAATCGCACCTCATCGGCGCCGTCGAGCGCCTCGTCGACTTCGTCACCGAACCCGAGGAGGGCTGACCGACCGGAACCTCAGCGGCCCCCGTCCGCCGGCGCCGGCGCAGGTTCCGGCTCCGCGGCGCCACCCGGCAGGCCGGTGCCCACTCCGCCGACGTCGGTGATGGTCCAGTCCGACGCGCGGTCCATCGTCACCGTGTAGGTCGCGGTGGCGGCGACGCCGTCGGGTGTCTGCTTGCTCTTCGAGATCATGTCGACGAAGACCTGGACGACGAAGGTATCGCCGTCGTTGCTCGCCACCTCGGCCGCGAGCAACCGGGCGTCGGCGGTGTACTCCATCTGCGTCAGCCACGGAGCCACGACGTCCACGGCGCCTTCGAGTTTCGGTGCGAGTTGTTCGCTGACGCCGTCGGTCAGCGCCGTCCGCCAGGCGTCGAGATCACGGAAGTCGACCTCCGAGACGCTCAGCGCGTAGTCGGAGGCGACGGCCTCGGCCTCGGCCTCGGTGTCGAGTCGGCTCTGCAGGGCTTGCAGTTGCTCGGACGAGTCGTCCGTCGCCCACAGCACCCCGAAGGTGACCGCGGCGACGACGGCGAGCACCGTCACGACCGCGAGGGCACGGACCGACGACCACCACGGACCGCGGCTTCCCGCCTCGGCGGCAGTCGGCGTGGAGGTGGCCGGTTCCTGTTCGGTGACCCCGATGTTCGAGGGCCCGGTGTTCGAGGGGCCGGTGTTCGACATGACGATTTCTTCCTTCTTCATCGGGGTACGTTCACGGTGAATCGGACGCTGTCGCCCGGCATGGTCGCGATGGCCTGTTCGAGCAGGGTACCGAGATCCATTCGGCCCACCACGGAACCGGTGGCCTGGGTGACCGGGCGGAGCGCGACACCGATCGCGCCGAGTTCGGGTGCGAACCTCCTGAGGAAGTCGGCGAGTTCGATCTCCTCCTCGCGCCACGAGCCGAGGATCTCCTCACCCTTCAGTACCGAGGACCCCTCGAAGAGGTACTCGTACGAGACACCGAGGGTCTCACCGAACTGGTCCAGCATGGGAGGCGCCGCGACCATCGCGGGTCGCACCCAGTCCACATCGCCGATCATCCACATCAGGTCGCTCAGTACCGTTTCCAGCGATCCCTCGTGCCGGGTCAGGGTCGACAGCAGCAGCTCGGCGCCACGACCCGCCGCGGGCATGGTCTCCTCGAGACCCGCAACCGATTCGGTGAACGTCGCGACGAGCTCGTTCAGCGACTCGGCGTCGGTCTGTTCGAGCAGCTCCGAGGTGGTGGCGAGGAGATCGGGTACCGAGGTGGGCAGCTCGACGATCTCGGTCAGGTGGGCGCCGTCCTCGAGATAGGGCCCCTGGGTCGAGGCCGGGAGGAACGAGAACACCGGTTCGCCCAGCGACGACAGGTTCTCGACGCGCATGGTGCTGTCGACGGGGATGCGGTGTTCGGCTTCGTAAGAGATGTTCATGCGGACGAAACCGTCGAGGTTTTCCATGCCGTCGACCCGTCCGATGTTCACCCCGCGGTAGACGACGCTCGATCCGGTGCGCAGTCCTGCCGCGTCGCGCATGTCCACCACGGCGTGCACGCGGCGCTGGGTCGGATCGATCTGCAGCACACCGACGACGAGATACCAGGTTCCCAGGATCATCACGAGGGCCAGGGCGAGTGCGGACATCCAGGCCGGAATTCGGGTCACGGGATCGCTCCGATCATGCGCAGGAGAACCAGTCCGTCGGCCGCCGGACTTCCCTCGTTACCGGCGATGGTCACCTCACGGATGTCGATGCCGGGTTCGAGCAGGAAGGGGACGAGCTTCTCGTCGACGAGCTCCACGAGTTCTGCTGCGTTGCCGCGCAGTTCGGTGGCGTTCGGCGACGGTTCGCGCAGCAGCGGAGTGAGGATCTCGAGGTTGTCGTTGATGTGCGGGAGGCGGGGGATCAGCCATTCCAGGCCCGTGACCATGGTGTTCACGTCGATGACGATGTTGAGCACGGCCTCCATGAAGTAAGGCACCCGGTCGAGACGCCGACGTGCGGTGTCGGAGAACAGGAACCCCACGTCGTCGCGTGCGGCATCGAGACGCTGGGACAGGTCCTCCGTCGCGACGACGATGCGATCGATCTGGTCGATGTTCGCGGCGGCCTCGCTCAGATCGTTGGAGACGACCGCCGACAACTCACGGGTCTCCTGCGTGTCCTCGGGCAGCACGTCGTTCAGCCGCGCAAGCGAATCCTGCAGGCGGGTCAGGCTTCCGCCGTTGACGAACATCGCGATGCGTTCGAGCATGTCCTCGATCTGCGGACCCGGATCCGTGTCCTGCAACGGGATCGTGTCGCCGTCCTGCAAGGGTGCGCCGCTGCCGTCCTTCGGGGGGAGCAGAGCGACGTAGATGTCGCCGAGCACGGTGTTCTGCCGCAGTTCGGCGCGGGTGCCCGCGGGCACGACCACCGACTCGCGCACGTCGATCCGGGCAACGGCGCTGTGCGGCTCGAGATCGATCGCCCGCAGGGTGCCGACCGAGATGCCTTCGGAGCGGACGTCCGCCCCGGCCGGCAGGCTCAGCAGCGATTCGAATTCGAGGTTCAGCCGGTAGGTCGGTCCGCGCACCCCGGAGCCGGGCAGCGCGTGGTCGCTTGGGTCGAAACTGCATCCGCACAATGCCACCAGAGCGGTGAGGACCGCACCGATGAGAAGGCGGGACCGGGAGAACGAACGGGTCACGGCGTTGCTCCGATCGTCGACAGGACCAGCTGAGGCAGCGGCACCGACACCGAGCGGGAGGACACCACGGTGCAGCTGTCGGGTGCGATCTGCTCGAGTGCCGTGCACGTCAGCGCGGCATCGGGGGTCGGCACCTCGGCGCGGGCGGGATCGAGTTCGACGGCGACCGACCCCGGGTGGGACTGCACCATGGTCTCGAGCATCGTGATCGTGCCGGGAATGGTGGCGAGCAGTTCGCTCGAGCTCTCCGCCTGGGTGCGCAACATCGTCAGCGTGGGCAGCGTCGAGTTCAGGGCGTTCATCAGGTACGGGAAGTGCTCGTTGAACAGCCGGTCGAGAGGTCCGACGGCCAGTGACAGCTTCTCGACGAGGATCTTCGCCACGACGAGCATCTGCTCGATGCCCGCCAGGCCCGGGGCGAACGTCTGGATGGTGGACTTGACGTTCTCCCACTCGCCGGTGAGCAGGGTCGTCATCTCGGCCGAGTTGTCGAGGATCTGCCCCAGCTGGTCCATGAAGTTGTCGGGGGAGGAGAGCAGGTCCGCGAGGTCGCGCAGTTCTCGGTTGAGTGTCGGTCCCAGGTCCTCGAACTCGCGTCCGGCGTCCTTCAATGCGGTTTCGAGCGGCGCGGTCCCGTCGGGTCCGCGCTCGGTCATCTGCCGCACGAGTTCGGAGAACGATCCGAGCGCGTCCGACACGCTGACCGGGGTGCGGGTGTGCGCCGTGTCGATGCACGTCTCCCGCGACAGGGTCGGTCCCGGCCGGGGATCGGCGTCGACGAGTTCGAGTCTGCGGTCGGTGAGGATGGACGCGTTGGTGATCACCGCGCCGGTCTCGGCGGGAAGCTCGCGGTCACCGACGGTCATGTCGACGCGCACGCGCGCACCGTCGGGTTCGATCCGGTCCACGGTCCCGACCGAGATCCCGCGGATGGTGACCGGGGAACCGGGGTAGAGGCCGTAGGAGTCCTCGAAGTACGCGCAGATCGAGGTGTCGTCTCCCGAGGTCGCAGCGAAGGCGGTCGCGCCGGCCACGGCCAGCGCCACGACCGTCACCGCGGGAACGAGTCGTCGTGTAGTCGTCGTCAGTGTTCGCACGTCAGCACCGTGTTCCCGGCATCGGGAGACAGACGTCGGGTCGCTCGACCGTCAGTCCGCTCTGGTCGACAAGGGCCTGGCCTTCGGGACCGGCGACGGCCGCGAGTCCCGTGAGGGTGGCACGGAGGGATTCCGTCATCGACTCGACGGAGGCCGACAGTTCCGCGCTGCTGTCGGCGGCTTCGGCGAGATGCGGGATGATCGGTTCGACCTTCTCCTGGTACGGGCCGCTGAGGAAGTCGAACAGCAGTCCTGCGAGCCCGGAGAGCCCGTCGGCGAAGATCTTCACGTCCTGATGGGCCTCGACGATCTTCGGGCCGAGGATCGCATAGCCGCGGATGATCTCGAGCGCGAGTTCCTTGTTGTCGTTGGCAGTGCGGAGATATTCGTTGGACAGCTCGAGCAGGCTCTCGACCTGGTCCTTCTGATTCGCGATGACGTCCATGACGGCTTCGAGATCGGTGACCGTGATCCGCACCGAATCCGGAGATTCGCCGAGCAGCGCCGCGGTCTTGTCCAGGGCGGTGCGCAGTGCCTGCGTGTCGAGTTCTTCCACCACCTCGGTGGCCTCCTCGAACATGTCGTTCACCAGGAACGGCAGTGCTGCGCGGTTCTCGGGGATCGGTTCGGTGAGCGGCTGCCGGCCGGCCGGGTGCACCGCGAGGTACAGGCCTCCGATGGGGGTGAGCATCCGCACCGACACGGAGGTCTGGTCGCCGACGAAATGCTCGGAGTCCACGGTGAACTCGACGTCGACGTGGTCGTCGGCGAGGTGCAGGCCGGTGACCGAACCGACCGGCACACCCGCGATGCGCACGTCGTCGCCCGCGGCGAGCCCCGCCGATTCCGGCAGTTCGAGGCGGTAGGTCGTCGAACCGACCGGTCGCAGATAGAGCACGAGGACGATGCCCGCGACGAGGGCGAGGACGATCAGACCCGACAGCGCCCACCACATCTGGGTGCGGGGATCGGCGTCCTCGGCGCCGAAGTCGAGTCGTCCGAACAGGCGGGTGCGCATCAGGCACCTCCGTTGCAGATGGTCAGGGGACGGCCCTGGAGCAGAATGTCGGCCTCGATCGGCAACTGCACCGCGCCGTTGCTGCACTGCCGGGACTCGTCCACGCGCGGCACCAGGGAGTTGATGCCCTCGAAGATCCCCGGCAGAACCGACAGGGTGTCGATGGCCGTCTGCGGATCCGGGATCACCTGGTCCACCCGGACGATGAAATCGTCGTTGCGTTCCAGGAATCCGTCGTGTTCGGCAGGCGCGCCGAGGCCCAGCTGGGAGAGCAGGTTCACCGTGCGGTCGACCTCCGCCATCTCGAGTGCACCGAGCTTGGTCAGGGACAGGAACTCGGTCATACGTGTCACCAGCGGGGTGAAGATCGAGTGGAAGACCTCGAGGATGTTCTCGAGGTTCGCGGACCGGCCTTCGAGTTGCTCGTTGAGGGCCGTGAAGTTGTCGAGCAGGGTGCTCATCAGGGCGCTGCGGTCCTCGGCGTAGCTCGCGAGCTCGGCGATGTCGCGCATCACCGGGGTCGGACTGGACTCGCTGCCCTCGATCAACGCGGCCACATTCGTGGCGAGCCGGTTGTAGACGGCCGGATCGGCTTCGCGCAGAAGCGGTTTGAGTCCGTTGAAGACCGTGGTGATGTCGAACGAGTCGACGGTGTTCACGACCAGCCCCGACGGATCGACCTCCTGACCGCCCTCCTCGCTGCGATCGAGTTCGAGATAGCGCTGGCCCGTAAGGTTCTGGAACTTGACGAGCAGCCGGTCCGACTCGCGCAGACGGTACTCCTCGAGCACCGTGAAGTCGACGAGCGCACGGTTGCCGTCGGACACCGAGATGTCGGTGACCTTGCCGATCTGTACGCCCCGCAGGCGCACATCGGCGTTCTCCTTGAGGCCGAAGACGTCACCGAACTGGGCCTTGTAGGCGACGGTCGATCCGCCGACGGGACGTTCGATCGCCTGCACGATCAGCACGATGATCAGGACGACGACGCCGGCGAGCAGGGCGAGCCGGACGGCTGCCTGGCGTGGAGTTCTCATCGGGTACCCCCGGTGGTCTCGAGCGGGACCCGGAAGGCCGGGAAGGTGTCGACGAGCACGTCCACCCCCAGGACCACCCGGTCGCCCTGGTGCTGCAGTGCGCCGTCGGCGCCGTCGACGAGCCGGTCGACCTGGTCGGGGGTGACCCCGCCCAGGCTCTGGTTCAGCGGGATCAGGATGTCGAGGAGCATGTCGACGGCAGACGAAGTGGGGCCGAGCGCGCCGACGATCTCACCCGAGAGTGCGAGCACCAGATGCGAGACCTCGGTGATCGTCTCGCTCGCCTGCTGCGTGCGGAAGTCGTCCTCGAGTTCCTCGACGGACGCGATGGCCGACAGAGTGTTCAGTGCCGACGGAGTGAACGCCGCGACACCTTCGGAGACATCCGCGAACTTCGGCAGCAACTCACTGAGCGGCTCGTTCTGGGTGCGGGCGATGTTGCGCATCACGAGCAGCGAAGAGGCGAGCAGCGGCGCCATCTGCTGGGTCAGTTCGGCGGCGCTGTCGATCGAGTCCGACAGCTGTGGCGTCACCACGTCGAGCAGGAGACGACCGGAATCGCGCAGCACCGTGGTGACGGTGTAGTCCCCGACATCGCCGAGGGCGAGGGTGCTGCCGGCTCGGATCGGCTCGCCGCCCGGCATCGGGATGAGCTCGAGTGCGGTGGAACCGAAGATGTTCGACGAGACGAAACGGGTGTGCATGGCCGTCGACAACTCGGCGACGTGGCTTTCGTCGACGCTGAGTGTGACGATCTGTTGCTGCGGACCCTGCGGTTCGACCTCGATCACCGATCCGATCGACATGCCCCGCAGACGCACGGCGGTGTCGGTGGAGACCCCGTCGCCGAGATTCGATGCGGTGACGGCGAACTGCACCTCACCGGAGCGGTCGGGCTGCGACGCCCACCAGGCCGCGGTGACGACGAGTGCGGCGGCGACCACGACGGCGAGCCCGCGGATCCGCAGTCCGCGGCGGCTGGGGCCGAAGCCCGAATACTGTGCTGCGCTCACTGGTTCCTCACCCCGAGAAGCTGATCGTCGCGTCGAGGCCCCACATGACGAGCGTGAGCACCATGTCGGTGGTCACGATCAGCACGAGGCTCGCCCGGATGGCGCGGCCCGAGGCGATCCCGACCCCCTCGGGACCACCGCTCGCGTGATAGCCCTGGTAGGCGTGCACGAGCGTCACGACCAGGACGAACACGATCACCTTGACCAGTGAGTAGATCAGGTCGATCGGCTCGGTGAACATGTGGAAGTAGTGGTCGTAGGCGCCCGAGCCCTGACCCTGCACCACGGTGACGGTCGCGCCGGTGGCGGCGAATCCGAGTGCGAGCGCGATCAGATAGGACGGGACTACGGCGCCGACGGCGGCGATGAGCCGGGTGGAGACGACGTAGGGGATCGAGTCGATGGCCTGGGCTTCGAGCGCGTCGATCTCCTCCGAGATCCGCATGGCGCCGACCTCGGCGGTGATGCGGCAGCCGGCCTGGGCGGCGAATCCGATCGCCGCGATGAGCGGTGCGAGCTCGCGGGGATTCGCCAGGGCCGACATGGCTCCGGTCAGCGGTCCCATTCCGAGCATGTCGAGTGCGGAGAAGCCGACGAGCCCGACCATCGCCCCGGCGACGATGCCGAGGATGGCCAGCACCGGTGCGACACCTCCGCCGACGATGACTGCGCGGCCGTTGCCCCACGTCAGGTCGGTGAAGATGGCGACGGTCTGCCGGCGGTTGCGGCGCAGGGCGTGGCCGATGCCGCGGAAGGAGACGACGACGAAGTGCAGGTAGAGCCCGAGGGATTCGATCGGGTTCCACGCCCGTCCGGCGTGGCGCGTCCACCGCAGACCGCGGGGACGATAGGGCGACGGCGTGGCAACGGATCCGCTGCGTGTGGCGCTCATCAGAGGAACCTCATGGGGACGAACATCAGGACCACCTGGGTGATGAAGAGGTTGACGACCATGCAGGCGATGATGCTGAGCACCACGGCCGCATTGACGCTGTCCGCGACGCCCTTCGGGCCGCCCTTGGCCTCGAGGCCCCGTTGGCTGGAGATGATCGCCACCACGTACCCGAAGACCGCGGCCTTGAACAGGCAGACGATCAGGTCGGTGGTCGAGGCGAAACTGCCGAACGACAACCAGTACGAGCCGGGGGCGACGCCCTGGCCGAGCGAGGCCACCGCGAAGCTCGCGAGGATGCTCATGAGGATGATCAGCACCGACAACATCGGGGCGACGACGACCATCGCCAGGATGCGGGGGGAGACCAGCCTGCGGTGGGGGTCGATGCCGAGGGTGCGCAACGCGTCGATCTCCTCGCGGATGGTGCGAGAGGCGAGGTCGGCGGAGATGGCCGAACCACCGGCACCACCGATGAGCAGTGCCGCGGCCAGGGGGGCGATCTGCTGCATCACCCCCATGCCGCCCACCGCACCGGCCATCGAGTTGGCGCCGACATTGTCGGTCATGCTGCCGACCTGGACGGCGATGACGACGCCGAGCGGCAGCGCCACCAGAACGGCGGGCACGGCCGAGACAGAGATGAAGAACCATCCCTGAACGATTGCCTCCCGCATCGGGAAACGACCGCGCGCGATGTCGACGGCCAGGTATGCGGTGGAGCGGAACGCCAGACGGAGCGTGCGTCCGAATGTGCGTGTGGAGTCGGCGGTGCGTGTGACCACGGCACCTCCGAACGGCCGCTCGCCCCGGACGTCTGCGTCCGCGGGTCGCGAGGTCTTCATCGAGCCCCCCTGATGAACTGACACTGGATCGAGTGGTACTGGGTGGAACCGGCGCGGAAGCAACCGGATATCCGGGTCGGGTACTTGAAGGACGGCCGACGACTGCAGCATCGGCTCGCGTCCGTGACGAGCGAACGCGTGTACGGCGGTGACGACCGGTGGGTCAGATCCCCAGCGCGGCGCGGGCTTCCGGGATCATGCGCAGGCGCTCGGGAATCAGCCGGGAACCGACGCGCATGAGTGCGAGGATCGCTCGGAACTCACGTTCGCGGGCCGCGCTCCACGGCACTCCCCAGATCCGGCGGACGGATTCGGGGAATGCGCCGAACATCAACGTCTTCACCGGCCGCCCCGTCAACTTCTCCAGGACGGCGGGAAGGGGCCGGGGGAGTGCGGCGAGTTTCGGCTCGAGGGTGGCGATCACGTCCTGCTCATCGGCGAGTTGCTGCATCCGCCGGGTTCCGGGCGACATCGCGAGCTTGTCGGCGACCCCCCGGTCGACGTAGACGCGAAGACCTGCCACGTCGTCCGGCATGTCCTGCTCACGAACCCCGAACAGCACGCCGAGCCGGCAGCTCTCCCGGTAGAAGGCCTCCACCTCCGGTGCGGGTTGCGGACCGAAGCAGACCTCGATCGCATAGATGAGCGATTCGATGGTGGTGAGGTGGACCCACGTCCACACGTCGCGGTTCCACGCGTGGTATCTCCGGCCTTCGTAGTCGAGTCCGGTGATGGGGCGGTGCATCTCCCGCAGTTCCCGTGCCGAATCGGCGACGTTCTCGCCGAAGTAGATGCGGTAGGTGTACGCGAGGGTGTTCTCCGCACGTACCGACGGCTCGGTGAACGACTTCGAATGTTGTTCGAGCGCAACCATGACGGTGGGGTGGGTGCCCTGGAGCGACAGCGCCCGGAACAGGAACATCGGCCAGATGCGGCGGTCTGCAACCGGACGAAGGTGCGGTCGGCGACGGGTACGTCGTCCTCGATGTTTGCGCGAACACGCTGTGCGGGAGTGACTTCCATGGCCGGACTCCTCGGGTTCGAAGGCTGGGGAACGGATGCGGACATCAGCTGTCGGTGGAGGGCGTCGAGGGCACGATCAGGAAGGACAGCATGGTCCGGGCCACCCGTCGTACCCCGTCGTCGGTCGCGGTGGCGCTGCCGAGATCGGGTGCGAGCCACACGCTCGCGAAGAATCGCGAGACGATCTCCGCGGCGGTGGCCGTGTCGAACGTGATCCCCGCCCGTTGTGCGGTGAGGTCGAGTTCGTGGCGGACCGACGTGAGCAGCGCAGCGGTGATCTGCGGATCGTGCAGGAGGGGGAGGGCGGCTCCGTCGTCGACGAATCGTCGTGCGACCGGGTGGTGGCGAACGGTGCGGACCGCTTCGACGATCCATTCGACCGCGCGCTCGTACGGGTCCTCGATGTCGTCGATGGCGGCGTGGAACCGCGTGACGAGCTGATCGAGCTCCCACGCGAACGCGCGACCGAGCAGTTCCTCTTTGGTGTCGAACCGCCGGAAGACCGTCGCGCGGCCGACGCCGGCCTCCGCCGCGACGTCGGCCACGGTCGTCCGCTCGAGGCCGTGATGGCTCAGACAGCGGATGGTGGCCGCAAGGATTGCGGTGTCGGTCGGATCGGCGTCGGCGCTCTGGCCGATCAACGCTCCCACGAGGAGCGAACGCACGGGGGTGATACCCATAGTTCGGGGACGGTATCACCGATCTCACAACGGCAAAAGGATGTGTTTCGGCTAACTTCACTTATGAACCGAGGTGGGAGTCCGGTCGGGACGGAAAAGAGAAAACTGCAGAATTCCCGACCTGAGAACTCCCCTGCGGAAAGCGGCGTCGAGGACGCGAAGCCGAGACCGCTTCCGCCACCAGGGCATCTGCCAGGATGTCCGATTTGTGGTTCGATGGTGACCGTGGCCGCATTGATTTGGTTGATCGCCGGAGTGGCGTTGGCGGCCGGCGAAGCGCTCACGGGCGATTTCGCGCTGCTCATGCTCGGCGGTGCAGCGCTCGTCACCGGCGGTGTCTCCGCGGTGACCGATCTGCCCGTCTGGATCGACGCGGTGATCTTCGCCGTGACCTCGCTGGTTCTGCTGCTCGGTGTCCGGCCGATGCTGAGGCGGCGGTACTCTCAGCCGCCCGCTCTGCCGACCGGGATCGACGCTCTCCCGGGCAAGCACGCCCTGGTCCTCGAGCAGGTGGGGGAGCATTCCGGGCGCGTGAAGATCGACGGTGAGGTGTGGACCGCCAGGCCGCTGGACGCCACCGAGGTGTACGAGCCGGGAACGACAGTGACAGTGATGCAGATAGACGGCGCGACCGCCGTCGTGTGGAGGGGTGTCTGAGGATGGAAGCTCTGATCGTGCTCGCCGTGGTGGTGGCACTGGTCGTGGTGGTCGTGGCCAAATCGGTATCGCTGGTACCGCAAGCGGAGGCCGCGGTCATCGAACGTCTCGGCCGGTACTACCGGACGGCGTCGGGTCAGCTCACCTTCCTGGTGCCCTTCGTCGACCGCATCCGGGCGAAGGTCGATCTGCGCGAACGTGTGGTTTCGTTCCCGCCGCAGCCGGTCATCACCCAGGACAACCTCACGCTGAGCATCGACACGGTCGTGTACTTCCAGGTCACGAACCCGCAGGCGGCCGTCTACGAGATCAGCAACTACATCGCCGCGGTCGAGCAGCTCACCGTCACCACGCTCCGCAACGTCGTCGGCGGTATGACCCTCGAGGAAACGCTCACCTCCCGTGACTCCATCAACGGCCAGCTCCGCGGGGTGCTCGACGAAGCGACCGGCCGATGGGGACTGCGTGTCGCCCGGGTCGAACTCAAGAGCATCGATCCGCCGCCGTCGATCCAGGAATCGATGGAGAAGCAGATGAAGGCCGACCGCGAGAAGCGCGCGATGATCCTCACGGCCGAGGGTCACCGCGAATCCGCGATCAAGACCGCCGAGGGCGACAAGCAGTCGCGCATCCTCTCCGCCGAGGGTGCGAAGCAGGCCGCGATCCTCGAGGCCGAGGCCGACCGGCAGTCGCGGATCCTGCGCGCGCAGGGTGATCGCGCGGCACGGTACCTCGAGGCCCAGGGCGAGGCGAAGTCCATCGAGAAGGTGTTCGCCGCGATCAAGGCCGGCAAGCCCACTCCGGAGCTGCTCGCCTATCAGTACCTGCAGACCCTGCCGCAGATGGCCCAGGGCGATGCGAACAAGATGTGGGTGGTGCCGAGCGACTTCGGCAAGGCGCTCGAAGGATTCGCGCGGACGCTCGGTGCGCCCGGCGAGGACGGCGTCTTCCGCTTCGAGCCGAGTCCTGTCGACGAGGAACTGCAACGGCCCGAGGACGACAGCGCCGAGGTCGAGGACTGGTTCGCGACCAAGCGCGACCCCGAGGTGGCCCAGGCCGTCGCCGAAGCCGAGGCGGTCGCGCGCAAGCCGGTCGATCCCGCGGTCCGGACGGGTCTCGCCACGGAGGGTGCGCAGGGCGGTGCCGGTGAAGGGCAGTCGGCGTTGCCCGCAACGCCGCCCGCGCAGCGCTGGATGACGAACGACGCATCCGAGCAGCCGGCCGAGCCGCCGCAACAGCAGTAACGGAAACCGATTCGAGTGGGAGGGCGCGCCCGTCGGCGCGCCCTCCCACTCGTCATCGGCGGCCGAGCATCGGCAGTGTCATCGGCGGCCGAGCATCGGCAGTGCCATCGCCACCATGATGAGACCGGCGCCCGCGGCGGCGAGCACGGTCACGGACTCTCCGAAGGCGACCATGCCGATCATCAGCGCGACCACGACTTCGAGGTAGGACAGCCCGGACAGTTCCGCGGCGCGGAGGTGCTTGCCCGCAACGACGAGCAGCCCCAGCGCGAACAGACCGCAGACGACGAAGAACCCACCGGCCCACAACCAGTGCGTCGCGGTCATCCCCGACATGTCGGGTCGGGTCACCGCGACCATCCCACCTGCCGCGACGGCGCCGAAGACGAAGTTCCACAGGGACCGGACGTCGGATGGCATGTCGGTGCGATAGCGGTAGCACAGCAGGGCCCCGCCGTAGAAGACTCCCGAGGCCGCGCCCAGCACGGTGCCCAGCGTCTCGTGCTCACCCCCGGACGACTCACCGCCCACCAGGCCGGCGGCGAGCAACATCCCGGCGAACGCCGTGCCGATCGACAGGGCGTCGAGCCGACCGACCCTCTCCTTCAGGAACACCCGGGCGAGGGCCGTCGCGACGACGGGGCCGAGGTAATGGAGAACCACGGCACGGGACAGGTCGGTCAACACCGTGGCGGACAGATAGGTCGCGAGGGACAGTCCGAGGAGGACACCTCCACCGACGACCGACCAGGACAGGCGGGTCCGGCGCAACTGCCCGAGACGGCGGGAGAGCGCGATCAGGACGAGCATGCCGAGCGCTCCGACTGCCATCCGCCCGAGCGTCAGTGCCTCACCGAGCACCGCGCCTTCGGGAGTGGCCTTGCGGCCGAACAATCCTGCGGCGCCCATCGTGGTCGCGGACAGCACGATCGCGGCGATCCCGAGTCGCCGGTTCGTACGCGGCGGCGACTTCGGGGCGGGGGAGGGAGGGAGAACGGGGCCACGCGACTCGGTCGATGCAATCTCGGCGAGCTGCTCGAGCAGCGCATCATCGGCGCGCAGGGGCGCGGACAGCGAACTATCGGCGCGCGAAGGCGCGCCCAGGGAAACGGTCACACGTCTACCTCGGGTCCAGGGTGCACGAAACGAGCACCAGCGGGTGTTGTCGTTCCCCGCTCTGTCATCGGACCTGAGAGCTTTCGCGGACGGAGCCGCTTACACCTTCGGTGAACCCGGAAGAGTTGCTTTCCAGAGGAGCCTCGCCGTGGCGGTCTGGGGGCCTGAGAGATTCCCGGGGAGGTTGCTCCTTCGGCGCCCGCTGTGTGCGGGACTCTCCCGCCGCGGTTCGGTGGCTGTTCAGTTGTCCGTCGAGTATCTCATGGACTCGTCGTGACCGCGCCGAAGGGGACATCCGGTGCGCGTGCCCACAGTTCGCTGCGAGTGCCCGCGGTGCGGAGAACGGATGGTTAGCTTGGTCGACATGAGTGCTCTACCGAGATCGTGGATGCAGTTGCGGATCGCCGCGGGCGTATACCGATTCCGGGAGAGCCTGTTCGCGCTGCCCGCGCTGGTCGTCGTCGCCGGAGCCGTGCTCGCGGAGGTGAGCGGCTACATCGATCGGGCCTTCGGCCCCTTTCCGTGGGGCATGAAGATGAACAGCAATGCCGCGATCTGGCTGCTGAGCACCGTGGCGGGTGCCACGATCACCACCGCCGGTGTCGTCTTCTCGTTGACCGTCGTGAGCCTGCAGTTGGCGAGCAGCCAG
Organism: Rhodococcus sp. S3; assembly: GCF_058211795.1. NCBI lineage: Bacteria > Bacillati > Actinomycetota > Actinomycetes > Mycobacteriales > Nocardiaceae > Rhodococcus > Rhodococcus sp. S3. The sequence continues at coordinate 2,386,792 of NZ_CM177074.1, forward strand.
TTCTCACCGCGGGTGATGCGGTCCTTCATTCGGGATCGGGCCAGCCAGACGGTGATCGGGATGCTGGTGGCGACCTTCGTCTACTGCGTGCTGACGCTGCGCCACATCGGCGCGGACGACGCCGCACCCGCCCCGACACTGTCGACCACCCTCGCAGTGGTCCTCGCGGTGTCGACCGTGGTGCTCATCATCGCCTATCTCAACCGGCTGGCCCACGGTCTGCAGGTCGGGGAGGTGGTGCGCAGCATCGCCTCGGAGGCCGAGAAGGTCATCGCGAACACGAGCCGGAGTGCGCACCGCGAGATCCACGTCGACCGGGTGCCGGAGCCGGATTTCACCGAGGGTGCGACGGTGCACGCCCCGCGCGACGGCTGGGTGACACAGGCGCCGGCCGAGCTCGTTCTCGCCGTGGTACCGCCGGGCTCGGTCGTGCGGATGGAGACGCGTCCCGGCGCGTACATCCACTTCGGGGAACCGCTGCTGCGGGTCCATCCGAAGCCGGAACGGGCGGTGGTCCTGCGGCGGCTCGAGGCGGCCGTGGAGATCTCGAATGCGCGCACCATGCAACAGGACGTGGACTTCGCGCTGCGGCAACTCGTCGACATCGCGCTGCGCGCCCTCAGTCAGGCGATCAACGACCCGACGACCGCCACCGAGGTGGTGCTCCGGCTCGGCAGTCTGCTGCGCACCCTGCTGGTCACCGACAGTCCGGTGCCGGCGATCGAGGGGGCGGACGGCCGGATTCTGCTGCGTCCGTGGATCCTGTCGCCCGACGAGTACATCGAGCACGCCTTCGAACAGATCCGGCAGGCCGGTTCGGCGCAGCTGCACGTGGCCACGGCGCTCGCCCGGGTTCTGCGCATGCTCATCGATCATCTCTCCGAGCAGGGGCGCACCGAGTCGGTACCGGCCTTGCAACACCAGTTGCGGCTGCTCGTCGACGCGGTGGTCGACCGGCCCGAGTTCCGTCCGGAGGACCTCGAACGTTTCCGGGCCGTCGCCGAGGGATCCGCGGATCCCGCGGAGCATCGGACGGACTGATCGACCTGGGGTGTAGGACCGATCGGAGACGGCTATCCGACTGTCACAGGAAGCGGGCCGAGCGGGAGGACGACGACATGGCGACCCACTTCTCCGTCGGTGACCACGTCCGATGGAACTCCGAGGCCGGATACGTCGAGGGTGTGATCATCGCGAAGCACACGGAGGACGTGGAGTTCAAGGGACGCACGCGGCGGTGCAGCGAGGACGAGCCGCAGTACGAGATCCGGAGCGACAAGACCGATCACGTCGCGATGCACAAGGGCAGTGCGCTGAAGAAGACCTGACGGTGGAGATCCCGGCGTCAGGTGATCAGCGCCTGCCCGACACCGCACACCGCGACCGCCCACAGCACCGAGGTGGACGTGCCGATGATGAACTGTTCGGAAGCATTCGGTTCGCGTAGTTCGGGATAACGGGCGAGGCCCTTCACGGCCATGATGACGGCGATCCCTTCGGGCCATCCGGCGAGGACGGAGGCGGTGACCGCTCCGCGTTCGAGCACGCCGATGACGCGTCCGCCGCGGAGCGGGCCCGGGGGAGGGGTGGGCTCGGGACCGGCGTCGGGTTGCCGGCGCGCGATCCGGAAAGCCACGAGGACCGCGGGTCCGCCCCCGGTGATCGCCGCCGTGGCGGTGAGGATCAGCGTGGCCGCGAGCGCGACTCCCTGAACCGGTGTGGTCGCGGTGGCGGCGAGGGCGGCACCGGCGAGACCCGCGAGGCTCAGCGAGGCGGCCGGCCACACCGGCAGGCTCGGGCGCAGCGCGAGCGTGGGTGCGAGAGCGGCGACGGCCAGGCACACCAGTGAGAGGACGGTCAACGATCGGCCCTTTCCAGGAGTCGGCGCACGAGTTCGCGTCCGGCCAGTTCGGCCTGCCACCCGGCGGTGGCGAGGCGCTGGGATACCGCTTGCTTGCTGATGTCGAGACGCTCGGCGATCCGCGCCTGCGACAGACCCTGGCGAGCAAGATCGACCGCCTCGTGCCCCTGCTCGGTGCGGCGCAGGACGACGGTGGCGAGCAGGGTGAGCGCGGCGTCGACATCGGCGGTGGCCTCGGGGTCGTCACCTTCGGCCGCGACCTGCCCGGGTGCGCTCTTGGCGCGTTCGACAGCGGTGCGGGCATGTTCGAAGGCGGGTCCGCGGCCGGCGCGTGTCTGCTCGGGGAGCGGGGTCTCCACCGGGCCGATTCCCACCCCGATACTCCAGCGTTCCCTTCGGAGGAGGTCTAGGACGAGATCGACGACGAGAGCGGGATCGTCCGCGACGGCCTGGACCTCGTCGCCCGCGGTGCGATCGAAGGGCCGTACCAACGGAACGTCCTGCAGTGCGGTGAGGAGGTCCGCCACGCGGTCGACATCGCGGCGGCTGCCCCGTTGGTCGACCGTCAAGACGAACATGTGTCAAGTGTGAGGGCTTGATTCCGGATAATCAAGACCTGAAGCTTGACGAATCGGGTGCCGCGCGGCGATGCGTACGGGCTAGCGGGCCGGCTCGTTCCCCGTCAGCTCATGATGTGCGGTGATCGCGTCCACCGCATCGCCGTCGTACTTCATCCGTTTCGCGATGGTGAGGCGGAGTGTCGACGGCAGTGCCGGGGCGAACTTCTTGAAGTAGGCGCACAGCCATTCCTGGCGACCGACGAGAAACGGGAAATCGGTCGTCATCATGTTGCGGGCGACCAGCATCGGCAACGGGGCGTCGAGCGGATGGAAGTCGTGATTCCACAGACCCGGCTGGGTGCAGCCCGGGTAGAACTGGCCGAGCATGAAACCGTGTTCGACGAACCGCGACTTGAATTCCGCGTGGACGACGTCGATCACCTCGAAGCCGGTGAGGTCGGGCAGTACGGTCACGAGCGTCTTCAGGCTCCGGTCGCGATCGTCCTCGCGTGAGAGCGTCGTGTACAGGTCGAACTGGTCCTCCACGATCGTGCCGAGTGCCCCGGCGTCGATTGCGGGTCCGTGGACGAACGCGGCTCCGAAGAGCTGCTTGCCGATCGACGGACGAACGAACGGGCAGACGGGCCCGCTGCGGCCGAGGTCGGGGTTGGGTTCGGTGAGATACCCACTCGCCCACGTTCTCAACAGGTGGGCGCTCGCTTCGTCTGCGTACTCGGAGGTTTCACCGAACAGGTCCACCCAGACCGTGCCCGAACGAGGCCCGACTCGTCTCTGGATCGGCATCTGCGCTTCCTCCCTCCAGGGGGATGGATGTCGCGTGTCTGTGGGAACCGGGGAAGGTTCTTGGAAAGGATTGTCGGAAGGCTGTTTCGCGCAGCAGGCATACGACGAGTGGAAACTGTTGCAGCGCAAAATGTTCGACTGTTCCGGCCCGGCCTCGTGCATCGTCCGCTCTCGCGGGTCCCGTGCTCGTGCGACCGTCGGACCGGGCGTGAATTCCCCTTCGTCCGGAGTTTACCGAAAGTTTTGTATTCTAAGTTTGTAAAATGAGCATAGCGCGGACGGAGGGTTTCTATCCATCCCATCAAACAAACCCAAGGTTTATGGCGTGAAAATGCCGAATGTCGGGATGTGCGAGCGTCGTCCTCTGCGTCATGTCCTGGTCGCATCTCGATCTCGTTCTGCTGCACAGCATTGCAGCAACCCCGTCCCCGTCCTACGCTGACGCTCGAGGAACTGCCGGGTGGTGGCGTCGGCGACGTTCCGCTCACCCCGATACTGCGGTGGCTGCTCGGGAGTGGCCGAACGTATCCGGGCTTCTGTCAATCGGTGTCGGTTCCGCTGCCGGACCGACTCCGCGAGGCCGACCTTCTCGCGGCGCTGCAGGCGGTCGTGGATTGGCACGACATGCTGCGGGCGCGGCTCCACGCGGAGTCCGGAGCGACCGACGAGCTGCGTCTCGAGACACGGCCGGTCGGATCCGTCTCGGCGTCGTCGATCCTGCGTCGCGTCCGGGTCGACGATCTGACGGGGCCCGGGTTCACCGCGATCGCCGCCGCCGAGCACGCTGCCGCGACCGGACGGTTGGATCCCGGCAGGGGAGTGATGTTGCAGGCGGTGCAATTCGAGGCGGGGCCCGCCTCGCGGCTGTTGCTCGTGGCACACCATGCCGTGATCGACGGTGTCTCCTGGCGGATCCTGCTGGGCGACCTCGCTGCTGCGGCGGCTCGACTCGAACACGGACTCGCTCCGGATCCCGCACCGACGGGCACCTCGATGCGCCGCTGGGCGCACGGTCTCGTCGAGGCGACCCGCCGTGGCACGCGTGCGGCCGAACTGCCGTTCTGGATCTCGACGCTGTCGGGTCCGGATCCGCTGCTCGGCGCCAGAGAGCTGGATCCCGCGGTCGACGTCGGGGCCACCGTCGACACCGTCACCGTCGAGATTCCCACCCCGGCCACCGGAGCGCTGCTGACCGTCCTTCCGGCGGCCTTCCACGGGAGCGTGATGGACGGTCTTCTCGCGGCCCTGACCGGAGCCGTCGTCGCATACCGCGCCGAGCGCGGGATCGGCGTTGCCGAGGTGCTGGTGGGGTTGGAAGGGCACGGCCGGGAGGAGCAGGCCGTACCGGGAGCCGATCTGTCCCGGACGGTCGGGTGGTTCACCGCGGCCTATCCGGTGCGGCTGTACCTGACCGGTATCGACGTGGAGGCCGTGGCACGCGGCGGTACCGCAGCGGGGGCCGCGATCAAGACCGTCAAGGAACAATTGCGTGCCGTTCCCGACCACGGGATCGGATACGGGATGCTGCGGTATCTCGACGACGAGGGCCGCGCTGCGCTCGAGCCCCTGCCGGCGCCCCGGCTCGCCTTCAACTTCCACGGCCGGAGCACGCTGCCGGATGCCGTCACGGACATCGAATTCGGCGGTGGCCTCGATCCCGCCCAGCCGGTACCGGCGGTGATCTCCGTCAACGCCATGGTCGTCGACACCGCCGACGGTCCGGTGCTGCGCGCGGATCTCGCCTATCCGACCGGGGTCATCACCCGCCCGGAGGTGTCGGATCTGGCCGAACGGTGGCGACGCATGCTCAGCGGCCTCGTCCGGCACGTCGCCGAACCGGGCGCGGGAGGACACACCCCCTCGGATCTGCCGCTGGTCCCGTTGAGCCAGGAACGCCTCGACGAGCTCGCGCGCCGCTATCCCGGCCTCGAGGACGTGTGGCCCCTCACCCCCCCTGCAGACCGGCTTCCTGTTCCATGCCCTCCGGAACGATTCGATCGACGCGTACACGGTGCAACTGACCCTGCACCTGCGCGGTGTCGTCGATCCGCGACGCCTCCGGCGGTCGGTGGCCGCCCTGGCTGCGCGGCATCCGAACCTGCGGGTGAACTTCGTCTTCGACGGGCAGCCCCCGCCCGTGCAGGTCGTGCAGGCGTCGGTCGAACTGCCGCTGCGTGAGCTGGATCTGAGCGACCTGGACCCCGAGGACCGTGCGGCGGAACTGGTCCGACTGCAGACCGAGGACCGGACGCAGCGTTTCGACACGGCGCACGGACCGCTGGTACGCCTGAGCCTGGTCAGGATGGGACCGGACGATCACCGGTTGGTGTTCACCAACCACCACATCCTGCTCGACGGCTGGTCGGCGCCGCTGCTGCTGAAGGAACTCCTCGTGCTGTACGGAACCGACGCGGACACCGGGGTTCTCCCGCCGGCACGTCCCTACCGGGACTACGTGCGGTGGCTCGTGCAGCAGGACCCGGCACCCGCCCGCGATGCCTGGTCGCGGTACCTGGCCGGCCCGGATCGGCCCACGCTGGTCGCCCCGGACGCCGAGCAGACCTCCGTGCAGGCCCTGTCCGAGGAGACCACCTGGGCACTCGATCCGGCGGACACCCGGCGCCTCGAGGGCTTCGTGCGGGACCACGGGGTCACCGTCGGCACGGTGGTGCAGGTCGCGTGGGGGATCGTGCTGGCGAAGCTCACCTCGCAGCGCGACGTCGTGTTCGGATCGACCGTCTCCGGGCGGCCCGCGGAGGTCGACGGGGTCGAGGAGATGATCGGCCTGTTCGTCAATACCGTTCCCGTGCGGGTCCGGCTCGACCCGTACGAGACTCTCACAGAGCTCGTCGAGCGGATCCGAGCCGAACAGACCGCACTGCTCGACCGGCATCACCTCGGCCTCACGGAGATCCAGCAGGCCGCCGGCCCCGCCGCGGGGTTCGACACCTTGACGGTGTTCGAGTCGTATCCGGTCGACCGTGCCGCTCTGTCCGATGCGGTCGACATCGCGGGCATGCAGGTGCGCGAGGTCACCGGACACGACTCCGGCCACTATCCGCTGACCCTGATCGCACACGTCGACGACGCGCTGCGGCTGCGACTGAGCTACCGCCCGGACCTGTTCGACGCGGCCGCGGCCGACGCGATCGTGTCGCAGGTCGCTCAGGTCCTCGAGGCCGTCGTCGACCGGCCGAAGGTGCCGCTCGGCCGCCTCCGTTTGTTCGGGGACGCGGTGCCGGTCGTGTCCGCTCCCGGCACCGCGCCTTCGCGGACATGGACGGAGATCGTCGACGACTGGATGTCGCGGTCTCCGGAGGCCGTCGCCGTCGTCGATGCGGGCAGGCAGTGGACCTACGCGGAGTTGGACGAGCGGGTCCAGCGGCTCGCGCATCTGCTCGTCTCCCGCGGAGCGGCACCGGAGACCACCGTCGTGGTGGCGATCCGGCGATCGTTCCTGCGGGTCGTCGCGATGCTCGCCGTCGTCCGCGCCGGTGCCGTCTACGTGCCCGTCGACCCCGACCAACCCTGTGACCGTGTCGCCGCGATGGTCCGGACGGTCACACCGCTCTGCGTGCTCGTCGACGGACCCGAATCAGCGGTGCCCGGCGGGGTATCCGTCGTTCCCGTCCGGGACGTCGAGCTCGACGGTGCGCCGGCAACGCCGGAGCCGGACATCGACCGCCGCGCGCCGGTGCGTGCCGACAACACGGCGTACGTGATCTTCACGTCCGGATCGACGGGCACGCCGAAGGGGGTGACCGTGACGCATCGCGGCATCGCCGAGCTGGTCGATCGGCTCTCGACGGTCGCCGACCGCGAGTCGCGTGTCGCGCAGGCGATGCTGCCGGTGTTCGATGCCTCATTGCTGGAGACGATCGTCGCGTTCTCGGCCGGGGCGCGGCTCGTCGTGGTGCCGCCCGGTATCGCCGCCGGTGACGACCTCGAGCGTGTGCTCGCCGACGAGGAGATCACCCACCTGTACACCACGCCAGCGGTGCTGGCGACGCTGGATCGGGACGCGCTGCCGGCTCTGACCTTCGTGAGCGTGGGTGGGGAGGCGTGCCCGCCGTCCCTGGTGGAGACGTGGGCCCGGGGTCGTCACATGGTCAACGGCTACGGTCCGAGCGAGGCCACGGTGATGTCGAACCTGCTCGATCCGCTCATCCCCGGCGAGAACCCCACCGTGGGACCGCCGATGCCCGGTTTCGACGAATACCTGCTGGACTCGTACCTCCAGCCCGTGGCCGGCGGCGCGGTGGGGGAGCTGTACCTCACCGGACCGGGTCTGGCGCGCGGGTATGCGGGACAACCCGGCCTGACCGCGACGCATTTCGTCGCCGACCCCCTCGGCGCACCGGGGCGCCGGATGTACCGCACCGGGGATCTGATGCGCTGGACCCGCACCGCGCAGGGCACCGAACCCGTCTACGTCGGGCGCAGTGACTTCCAGATCCAGCTGCGCGGTCTGCGCATCGAGCTCGAGGAGGTCGAGGCGGCACTGCTCCGGCATCCGGCCGTCGCCCAGGCGGTCGTGGTGGTGCGTGACGACGGCAGCGGCGACCGGCTCGTCGGATATGTGGTGCCCGCCGGGGCCGTTCCGGTCGAAGCGCCCGAGATCCTGCATTTCGCCGCCACCCGGTTGCCGCGGTACATGGTCCCATCGGTCATCGTCGTGCTGCCGGGGCTGCCGGTCACCCCGAGCGGGAAGGTGGACCGGTCGGCGCTGCCGGCGGCTGCGCCCGTCGGGGCCGCCTACCGGGCGCCGCGTACACAGACCGAAGGAGTCGTCGCCCGCGCGTTCGCCTCCGTCCTCGAACGGGACCGGATCGGGATCGACGACAACTTCTTCGACCTCGGCGGTAACTCGCTCGCCGCGACCGCCGTGGCATCGAAGCTGCGCAGCGAGCTGGGCCGGGACGTTCCGCTGTCGTTGGTCTTCCTCGACCCCACACCGGCCGGGCTCGCGGATCACCTCGACGAGCCGCCGGCGACCGCTGCTCCGGCGACCGGGATGTTCGATATGCTGATCCCCCTGCGAAGGCAGGGTCACCGCCCACCGGTGTTCTGCGTGCATCCCGCGATCGGTTTGTCCTGGGTGTACGCGGGACTGCTGCGCTACCTGCCGGATCGGCCGGTGTACGGACTGCAACTGCCGTACCTCTCCGGCGGACCCCTCGACGCGACGCCCGCCGAACTGGCGCACCGCTACGTCGAGGAGCTGCGGGCCGTGCAACCGCAAGGTCCCTACACCGTGCTCGGCTGGTCCCAGGGCGGACTGATCGCCCATCACATGGGCGTCGAACTCGGCGCCGCGGGGGAGTCCGTCGACCTGGTCGTCCTCGACTACTACCCGCTCGAACGCGAACGACGTGCCCATACCCACGCGGAGTTGCTGGCGGGCCTGGGCATCGAACTGCCCGGCGCGAGGCCGGACGACATGACCTCCGAACAGTTGCTCGACGCGGTGAACCGCAGTCTCGGGCACGAGACCGGACTGTCCACCGCCGACCTGGAGTGGATCCTCACGGCCTACGCGCACGTCCATCGGGCCGCGCCGACACTCGAGCTGCGATGTTTCGACGGCGACCTGCTGTTCGTCGCCGCGGCGCGATCGCTCGGCACGGGTGACGGTGCGTCACCGGCCCTGTGGCGGCCGTGGGTGTCCGGCACGATCACCGAGCACACGATCGACTGCGACCATCTGGAGATGATGACCCCGGCCGTGCTCGCTGTCCTCGGCCCGATCCTGGCGGACTATCTCGCCGCCGGGTCCTGATCCGGATCGACGACGGCGTCGAGCGCCGAACCGGCGGGCTCGGGGAGCCGGGCCTCGAGCAACAGCCCGGCGAGACCGAGTGCGATGCACACCCCGGTGATCACCATCAGTCGCGGATCGGTCTGCCCGGTCAGGGCATCGCCGAGGAGCACGACCGCCACGGTGCCCGGCAGGATGCCCACGACCGTCGCGAGCGTGTAGGGGACGAGGCGGACCGCCGAGACGGCGCAGCAACAGTTCACGACGAAGAACGGGGCGGCGGCGATCAACCGCAACGAGCCGACCGCGAGCCATCCGCGGCGTGCCAACCGCAGATCGATCGCTTTCGCCGCCGGGTGTGTGAGACGCGATTCCACGGCCTTGCGTCCGACGGCCCGCACGAGCAGGAACGCGAGGACGGCGCTGACCGTGGAGGCGGCGACCGTCACGCCGATGCCGACGGCACTGCCGAACAGCACGCCGGCGCTGAGGGTGAACACCGTGCGCGGGATCGGGGCGATCGTGACCAGGGCGTGGACGGCGAAGAACGCCAGGACCAGTGCCGGGCCGTGCACCGATTCGGACCACTCCCGGATCTGGGCGATCGTCGGATGCGGCACCACGAGAGCTACGACGACGAGCGCCGCCACCAGGCCCAGGATGCCGAGCACTCTGCGGTCTGCGGCAAGCCTCGTCACGAGCGTCCACACTACCGGCCGAGCAGTGTCTGCTTCCCCGCGAGCAACGTGAGGAAGCCGGCACGATACCGTTCCGGTCGAGGACGTCGTTATCGAACGCTAGAAAAACTGTGGTGATCCCCACAACGACCGCGCGGTGTGTGGGGATAGCATCACACCGAAGGCAACCTACCCTTTTCGAGGTTGTCCACCTCCGGCCGACAACGCCGTCCGTACAAAGCCTGCAAACCCGCAGTAGGAGGAATCGCCCGTGTCATTAGCTGCAGAAGCCGAGGATGCCGCGCGCGCATACGCGCAGTGGCAGGACGCGGTGGCGGGGGTGCTGGCCAAGTCCCGACGCGTCGACCCGGCCGAACTCGGACCCGAGCCGCAGCGTCTGCTCGAGACCACGACCTACGACGACGTCACCGTCGCGCCGCTGTACGGCGTCCGCGACGAGCGCGACGAAGCGCCGCTGCCCGGTGAGTTCCCGTTCGTCCGCGGCGGCTCGTCCACGCGCGACGTCAACACCGGCTGGCTCGTCGACGTCCGCTTCACCGGCACCGACGCGGCCTCGGTCAACGAGCGCATCCTCGACGCCCTGAACAACGGCGTCAGCTCGGTGTGGCTCGGTCTCGGCGCCGGCGCGGTCCCCGTGGACGCGCTCGACACTGCGCTGAGCGGTGTGCTCCTCGACCTCGCGCCGGTCCGTCTCGACGCCGGTGCCGACGCGGTCGCAGCGACCACCGCCGTGTACGCCGTGCTCGACAACCGCACCGACATCGAGGACCGCACCGCCGTGCGCATCTTCCTCGGTGCAGCGCCGCTCACCAGCGCGTTCTCCGAGCGTCCCGACGTGCCCCTCGCCGAGGCCGTCGAGCTGGCCCGGGCCGCCGCCGACCGCACCGAAGCGGTGCGTGCCCTCACCGTGGACGGCACCGCCTTCCACAACGCCGGTTCGTCCGACGCCGAGGAGCTCGGCGCCGCGATCGCTGCCGGCCTCGACTACGTGCGAGCACTCGTCGACGCCGGGGTTCCCGTCGCGGCCGCGCTCGGCCAGCTCGAGTTCCGTCTCGCCGCGACCGACGACCAGTTCCAGACCATCGCCAAGTTCCGCGCGGGTCGTCAGGTGTGGGCGCGCGTCGCCCAGGTCGCCGGTGCCCCCGAGGCCGGCAACGCACCGCAGCACGCCGTGACCTCGGCGGCGATGATGGCCCAGCGCGATCCGTGGGTGAACATGCTGCGCACGACCCTCGCCGCCTTCGGTGCGGGTGTCGGTGGCGCCGACGCCGTCACGGTCCTGCCGTTCGACTCCGCGCTGCCGGCCGGTGTGCTCGAGGTGTCCGAGGCGTTCTCCGCCCGGATCGCCCGCAACACCCAGCTGCTGCTGCTCGAGGAGTCCAACCTCGGTCGTGTCCTCGATCCCGCCGCCGGTTCCTGGTACGTCGAGGAACTGACCGCGCAGATCGCGGAGAAGGCGTGGGGCTTCTTCCAGGAGATCGAGGCGGCCGGTGGCTACCGCGCCGCTCTCGAGTCGGGGCTGATCGCCGAGCGTGTCGCGCAGACGCGTGCCCGCCGCGAGTCCGACATCGCGCACCGCAAGTTCTCGGTGACCGGTGTCAACGAGTTCCCGAACCTGGCCGAGAAGCCGCTGCCGGTCGGTGTCGCCGAGGCCGGCGCGTCCGCCGCGCGGTACGCCGCGCCGTTCGAGGCCCTGCGCGACCGCTCCGACACCTACCTGGCCTCGCACGGTGCCCGGCCGAGGGTGCTGCTCGCCCCGCTCGGACCGATCGCCGAGCACAACGTGCGTGCGACCTTCGCGGCGAACTTGCTCGCCGCCGGTGGCATCGAAGCGGTCAATCCCGGACCGCTCGATATCGACGCCGACCTGTCGTCCCTGGTGGGCGACACCGGAACGTCCGTCGCCGTGCTGTGCGGCACCGACACCCGCTACGGCGAGCAGGCCGGTACGGCCACCGCTGCGCTGCGTGCGGCGGGGATCACGACGGTGCTGCTGGCCGGACCGGAGAAGGCCGTGAAGGACGCACAGGGCGACGATCGTCCGGACGGCTTCCTCACCGCGCGCATCGACGCCGTCGCCGCCCTCACCGACCTGCTGAACACTCTGGGAGCGTAAGTGAGCATCGAACACGAAATCGGCAGCTTCGCCGACGTCCCGTTGACGGACCCGGCAGCGCCGGCGCCCACTGCTCCCACCGCGGAGCAGGCCGCCGCGCTCGTCGAGTCCGTCGCCGAGGCGAACAACTACAGCACCGAGGACGTCGTGTGGTCGACGCCCGAGGGCATCGACGTCAAGCCGGTCTACACCAAGGCCGACCGCGACGCCGTCGTCGCCGAGGGCTATCCGCTCGGCAGCTACCCGGGTATCGCCCCGTTCGTGCGCGGGCCGTACCCGACGATGTACGTGAACCAGCCGTGGACCATCCGCCAGTACGCCGGCTTCTCCACCGCCGCCGAGTCCAACGCCTTCTACCGGCGCAACCTCGCCGCCGGTCAGAAGGGTCTGTCGGTGGCCTTCGACCTGGCCACGCACCGCGGCTACGACTCCGATCACCCGCGCGTGCAGGGTGACGTCGGTATGGCCGGTGTCGCGATCGACTCGATCCTCGACATGCGTCAGCTGTTCGACGGCATCGATCTGTCGCAGGTGTCGGTGTCGATGACCATGAACGGCGCGGTGCTGCCGATCCTGGCGCTGTACGTCGTGGCGGCGGAGGAACAGGGCGTCAAGCCCGAGCAGCTGGCCGGAACCATTCAGAACGACATTCTGAAGGAGTTCATGGTCCGCAACACCTACATCTATCCGCCGAAGCCGTCGATGCGGATCATCTCCGACATCTTCGCCTACACCTCGGCGAAGATGCCGCGCTTCAACTCGATCTCGATCTCCGGCTACCACATCCAGGAAGCCGGCGCGACGGCCGACCTCGAGCTCGCCTACACCCTCGCGGACGGCATGGAGTACATCCGCGCCGGACTCGACGCGGGCATGGACGTCGACAAGTTCGCGCCGCGCCTGTCGTTCTTCTGGGCGATCGGCATGAACTTCTTCATGGAGGTCGCGAAGCTACGCGCCGGTCGCCTGCTGTGGAGCGAGCTCGTCGAGAAGTTCGGGGCGAAGAACCCGAAGTCGAAGTCGCTGCGTACCCACTCGCAGACCTCCGGCTGGTCGCTCACCGCGCAGGACGTCTTCAACAACGTCGCCCGCACCTGCGTCGAGGCGATGGCCGCGACCCAGGGCCACACCCAGTCGCTGCACACCAACGCGCTCGACGAGGCGCTGGCGCTGCCCACCGACTTCTCGGCGCGCATCGCCCGCAACACCCAGCTGCTGCTGCAGCAGGAGTCGGGCACCACGCGGCCCATCGACCCGTGGGGCGGCTCGCACTACGTCGAGTGGCTCACCCACGAGCTCGCCAACAAGGCCCGCGCCCACATCGCCGAGGTCGAGGCGGCCGGCGGTATGGCACAGGCGATCTCGGAGGGCATCCCGAAGCTGCGCATCGAGGAGGCGGCCGCCCGCACCCAGGCGCGCATCGACTCGGGTCGCCAGCCGGTCATCGGTGTCAACAAGTACCAGGTGACCGAGGACCACGAGATCGAGGTCCTCAAGGTCGAGAACTCGCGTGTGCGGGCCGAGCAGCTGGCCAAGCTCGAACAGCTGCGCGCCGACCGCGACGAGGAGGCCACTCGCGCCGCCCTCGACGCGCTCACCCGCGCCGCCGGTGCGCAGAGCCAGGGTCTCGACAACAACCTGCTCGCGCTGGCCATCGACGCGGCCCGCGCGAAGGCCACCGTCGGTGAGATCTCGGACGCCCTGGAGAAGGTCTACGGCCGTCACCAGGCGGAGATCCGTACGATCAGCGGCGTGTACCGCGACGAGGCCGGCAAGGCCACCAACATCACCGCCGCGACCGAGCTGGTCGAGAAGTTCGCCGAGGAGGAGGGCCGTCGCCCCCGCATCCTCGTCGCGAAGATGGGCCAGGACGGTCACGACCGAGGCCAGAAGGTGATCGCCACGGCCTTCGCCGACCTCGGATTCGACGTCGACGTGGGACCGCTGTTCCAGACCCCCGAAGAGGTCGCCCAGCAGGCGGCCGACAACGACGTGCACGTCATCGGCGTGTCGTCGTTGGCCGCGGGTCACCTGACGTTGGTCCCTGCCCTCAAGCAGGCACTGGCCGAGGTGGGCCGCGAGGACATCATGATCGTCGTCGGTGGTGTCATCCCGCCGGGTGACTTCGACGAGCTCTACGCGGCGGGTGCGGCGGCGATCTTCCCGCCCGGCACCGTGATCGCGGATGCGGCGACCGGTCTGCTGACCAAGCTCGCCGCGCAGCTCGGCCACCACCTCGGAGGCTGACGTCGGCATGAGCGACACCTCGGCCGGCGCCGCGCAGACCCGCCGACGGCAGATCGACGTCGACGCCCTCGCCGAGGCCGTGCTCGCCAACGAGCGGGCCGGCCTCGCGCGGGCGATCACGCTGATCGAGTCGACCCGCGACGACCATCGGGAGCGGGCGCAGCAGTTGCTGCTGCGCCTGCTCCCGAAGGCGGGCAACGCGATTCGTGTCGGTATCACGGGTGTGCCCGGTGTCGGCAAATCGACCTTCATCGATGCGCTCGGCATGTATCTGCTCGAGCAGGGGCATCGGGTCGCGGTGCTGGCCGTCGACCCGTCGTCGACCCGCACGGGTGGTTCGATCCTCGGCGACAAGACGCGGATGGCGCGTCTCGCGGTGCAGCGGGACGCCTACATCCGCCCGTCGCCCTCGGCCGGCACGCTCGGTGGGGTCGCGAAGGCCACCCGCGAGACGATGGTGCTGCTCGAGGCCGCCGGTTTCGACGTGATCCTCGTCGAGACCGTCGGTGTCGGGCAGTCCGAGGTGACCGTGGCGAACATGGTCGACACCTTCTGCTTCCTGACCCTGGCCCGCACCGGCGACCAGTTGCAGGGCATCAAGAAGGGCGTGCTCGAACTCGCCGACCTGGTGGCCGTCAACAAGGCCGACGGGGAGTTCGAACGCGACGCGCGGGTCGCCGCCCGCGAACTCGCCGGCGCGATGCGCATGGTGCATCCGCACGACGCGATCTGGAAGCCGCCGGTGATCACCATGAGCGGCATGACCGGCAACGGTCTGGACACCTTCTGGGACACCGTGCTCGAGCACAAGAAGGTGCTCACCGAGGCGGGCATGTTCGAGGAGAACCGGCGCCGTCAGCAGGTGGACTGGACGTGGACGATGGTGCACGACCAGCTGTTGCGTCGTCTCGAGACCTCCCCGCGCGTGCGGGCGATCCGCAAGGATGTCGAGGCCGGGGTGCGCGACGGTTCGCTGACCGCCGCGCTCGCCGCGCAACGCCTGCTCGACGCCTTCGACGGGGTGAACGACCCCGGAACGTCCGGCGAGGACTCCTGATCCCATGAGCCGCCGCACGATCGCCGCCACCGTTCTCGGTGCGTTCGCGATCGTCGCGGCGGCTCATGTCGTCTTCCAGGTTCTCGCGCCGGATTCGGCGTTCACCGACGTCTCGCAGTGGTTCCTCATGCCGCTGCTCGCGCTCGGACTCGTCCTCGTCACGTCCGCACCGCGCGACCGGCTGGTCGTGGGCACGCTTGTGGCGCTGGGGTTCTCGTGGCTGGGGGACACCGCGCCCGATCTCGTCGAGGGGGATGCCTCGTTCCTGGTGCTGGTGGGCTTCTTCCTGTGCGCCCAGCTCACCTACATCGTCGCGTTCCGGCCGTACCGGCGGTCGAGCGTGGTGCGGACCCGCCCGTGGGTGGTCGGTCTCTACGCCCTCGCGGTGATCGCCATGGTCGCCGTGTGCGCTTCGGCGGCAGGGATTCTCGTGGTCCCGATGGCGGTCTACGCGTCGTGTCTGGCGGCGATGGCGGTGCTCGCCACCGGTCTGAACCGGACGGCGGCGGTCGGCGCGATGCTCTTCGTCGTCTCCGATGCGCTCATCGCCGCGCGTGCCTTCGTCGACGCGGATCTGCCTGCCGTGGGGTTGTGGATCATGGCCACCTACATCGCGGCCCAGGCCCTGATCGTGCGCGGTGTGCTCACCGCGCACGATCGGCGCGGACGGGCCTACAGGTCGAGCAGTTCCTTGGCGACGGTCACCGATGTCGGGGCGTCGAGCGACGGGTAGTCGCCCCACTGCCCGCCGGTGATGGACACCTCCACGTCGGGCAGCTGGATCTGGGTGACCGAGACGGCGGCGACCGAGACGGCCTCTCCCATGGTGTAGGCGACGCCGCCGGCGGCCTCGATGTCGGGGTCGGGAAGCAATTCGAGACCGCCGGTTTCGAGGTCGCTCGCCGACGGGACGTTTCCGGATCCGGGTGCCAGGACGATCTCCACCGACCGGATCTCGTCGAGGTTCGTCGCGGTGTCCGGGGTCTCCCACGCGCAGTAGACGCTGTACTCGTCCACGCCGCTCGACGAACGCAGGCTCAGGCCTTCGATGTAGGGGGCGACGGCGGGCGCGACATCGTCGCACGATTCGAAGCGGGCGAGGATGTCGCTGCCGAGGCCGGTCGGTTCGCCGACGGTGTCGGCGTCGAAGGTGGTGTCGACGGCTGCGGAGTCGGCGTCCGAGGCGGTGTCGGAGGAGGCGTCGTCGCCGGAGGAACACGCTCCGAGGAGCAGAGCGCCGGCGAGGGTCGCGGATGCGACCGCGTATCGGGTCAGATTCACACGGCGCATCGTAGCGTCCGTACGAGTTGTATGTGATCTTGGTTCCGCCCGGGCGGTCGAGGGCCGCGACACCGTGCGTTACAGCCCGAGAAGCTGCTTGGCGACCGCCACGCCGCCCGCCGGATCGAGGACCATCGCGGCATCGCGGCCGCCGACGGTGATCGACACGGAGGCCTGGGGGAGTTCGACGCCGGTCGCGGTGAAGGCGGTGCCGGCCATGTTGATCGGCATGCTGTGCGCGAATCCGCCGGCCGCTTCGATGGCGGGATCGGGAAGCACCACCAGGCCGGTCTTCGCCGCGGTGGCGGGTGTGACGGTCTCGGGTTCGACGACGACCTCGACGGAACGGAGTCCGGAGGGCGGCTCGCCGGCTCCGGCCTCCCACACGCAGTTCACGCGCTGGGTGCTCACGATGCCGCCGGGAGCGGGCGTCAGCCCGTCGATGTAGCGCTCGAGGGTCGCGCCGATGGCCTCGCAGCTGGGGAAGCTCTGTGCGATCTTCACCAGATACGGCGATTCGGCGGAGGTGGACGTCGGGGAATTGATGTCGGCTGCGTTGCGGATGCCGACCGTGGAATCGTCCGAGGAACAGGCCGTCAGAGCGGCGCCGGCGGTGAGGAAGACGAAGGCACCAGTATGTATTCGCTTTTGTCGCACGCGGGCATAATAGCGATTATCAAGCGCCGTCGGGGGAGCGTGGTGACGGGGTGGAATTCAGGCGAGTCTCGTTGTGTCCGGGCACCTCCCGAGGCTCCGGACGGGCCCCGGCGAGGGGCGTCGCGTCGGCGCCTTCGAGCAGTGCCACCGGCGTCGGCTGCGCCAGCGGTTCGAGCGAACCGCTCTTCTCCGCGGCGGTGAGGCGCGAACGCTTCCAGGACACGATCAGCAGGGTGAGCCAGGCGGCGACGATGGCGAGGTAGAGCACCGCCAGTGCCGGGCCCGAGAGTTCGAACGCCTTGGCGAGCTTGTGCGCGTTGGTCAGCACGATGACACCGCCGACACCGGTACCGAGCAACGTCGCGGGCACACGGCTGACCAGCCACGCCGCGACCGGCGCCGCGAGGGCACCACCGAGGGCGAGACCGGCGACGATCACCAGATTGCCGAGCGAGTCGTGCCCGAGCCCGAACAGGAAGCCGACGCTCGCCGCGACCGCGACGAGGAACTCCGACGCGCTCACCGAGCCGATCACGGTGCGCGGTGCCGTCTTGCCGCGGGAGAGCAGGGTGCTGGTGGTGATCGGGCCCCAGCCGCCACCGCCGCTCGCGTCGATGAATCCGCCGAAGAAGCCCAGCGGCGACAGGAATTTCGCGGTGTGCGGGGAGGTGCGGGCAGGGGCGACCGCCGGGGGTCGCACCGAGAAGCGCAACGCGACGTACACGCCGATGGCCAGCAGGATCCCGGCGGTCACCGGTTCTGCGGCCTCGGTCGACAGTCCCGACAGCACGGTCGCGCCGAGGAAGGCGCCGATGGCGCCGGGAACACCGAGCCGCAGCACGACCTTCCAGTCGATGTTGCGGAACCGCCAGTGCGAGGCACCGGAGACGAGGGTGGTTCCTACCTCGGCGAGGTGCACGGCGGCGCTCGCGTGCGCCGGACCGACACCGCTGAACAGCAACAGGGTGGTCGCGGTGACACCGAAGGCCATGCCGAGTGCGCCGTCGACGAGCTGTGCGCCGACACCGACGAGCGTGAAGATGAGCAGATTGAACATGCGTTGGCTCCGAAAGCTGGAAGAACCCGAAAAGTTGGACGAGCGGCGAAGCGCTCAGCAACACTCCCGGGTGCAACACAGACAATCGAAGCAGGCGCCGCGACGGGTCGGCCAGAACGGCATGAGCGCGAGACGAGCGGCCGGAGCCATCTCGGTACTCGTCGCAGCCATGGTCACGTCCTCAGGTCTCGTTCCGCGCGCGGATCGTTCGGTCCGGTCGAGCATAGCCCGTCGAGGCGACGGAGCCACACTCGGCGGGCTATGCGCGCCCGATCGGGCGCGCCGGACGCGAGGTCAGCCGAGGCGGCGTGCGGAGATCTCGAAACCGGCCGCGCGGAGCCGTTCGCTGAGCACGTCCCCGAAGGCCACGGCGGGGGTGAGGACGCCGCCACCGGCGTGCAGGGCCGCGCCGCCGAGCGCGAGCGAGAGGGCGGACTCGCCGAGCATCACGGCCGTGGCCTTGTAACCCGGGTCGCCCTGCGCGGAGAACCGCGCGGTGTAGCGGGCACCCGACTCGGTCGAGGCGTACAGATCCACCGTGAAGTAACCGTTCTCGCGGGTCTTCTCCGACGGTCCCTCACCGGGCGCGGGCAGGAGCTTGTCGAGGACGAACCGTGTGGGCGGGAACGACAGGCCGGCGGCGAGGGCGCCCGTGCCGAGTCCGACGAGCCCGGCGAGGACGGGGGACAGCGGCGAGGACCCGACGCTCATCACCTCCCGGTAGCGGAAGCGGCGTCCGTAGGCCCAGTCGCGCAGCGCGTTGCTGCGTCGCACGATGCGGGTGTTGTACGAGGCCATCACGAACGGGGCCAGCCGGCCCGAGACCTCCGGGGCGACGGACTTGCCGTCGAAGAACGCGAAGTCGTTCTGCCGACCGAGATCGGGTTCCCGAGCAGGATCGGGGGACAGCGAGTACGGGCGCGCGGCGATCTTCCGTGCGGCGGCATCCTTGCGGATCGCGTCGAGCTGTTGCCGGAGCGAATCGATGGTTCCGCCGCTCACGCCGCCGCGGAAGGAGCCGAGCACGAAGGTCGTGTCGGTGAGCGGCAGGTTGCCGTCGGCCTCCGCGGCGCGGTAGAGCGCGTGGACGCCGAGGTCGGACGGGACGGAGTCGAAACCGCAGGAGTGGACGATGCGGGCGCCGGTGCGGCGGGCCACGTCGTCGAAGCGGTCGATGCTCTCGCGGTGGAAGAGCACCTCGCCGGTGAGGTCGACGTAGTCGGTGCCGGCCTCGGCGCACGCCTGCACGAGCGGCAGCCCGTACGTGGCGTAGGGACCGACGGTCGTGATCACCACGCGGGTGGACTCGGCGAGCGTGGTCAGCGAGGCGGGATCGTCGGCGTTCGCCTCGATCAGCCGCCAGTCGGTTCCGAGGTCGGCGGCGAGCTTCTCGAGTTTGGTGCGTGAACGTCCTGCGAGTCCGACGGCGACGCCGTCGGGGAGGTTCTCGGCGAGATAGGCGGCGGTGAGGCGCCCGACGAAGCCGGTGGCGCCGTAGACGACGATGTCGAGATCCCGGGAGACAGTCATGTCCCCACCCTACTCAGGAGTAAGTCTTCGGGGCGACCTTCGTCACACGGATCCGGTGCCACAGCACCACCCATGAGATCAGCACGGCGAGCGCGGCGAGGGCGCGGACCGCACCGAGCGCGGACTCCGGGTAGATCACGCCGGTGAGGTAGTGATCGATGAACCCGCTCGGCGGCAGACCCTCCTGGCCGGCCCCGCGGCGGGCCCAGTTCTCCACCGCGGTCAGCGGGCAGTCGAACCCCACGGCCACCGAGGCCGCTCCCCACACCACGGCGACGACGTGCGCGACGATCGTGCGGGGCCACCGCCACGCGAGGAAACCACCGAACGCGACGTAGAGCACGAACAGCAGATGCACGAAGGCCGTGAGGTCGGCGACCACCCGGAACGCCATGTGCCCAGGGTAGAACGAACGGCCGCGGAACGAACGCGGTTGCCGGAGGGCGGGCGGTGCCTCAGCCGGCCTTGATGACGAGCACCGGCACCGACGACTCGGTGATCAGCCGCTGCACCGCCCGCTCGACGAGGAACTTGCCGGTCGCGGTGCGCCCGCGGCTGCCGATGACCACGCGTTCGGCGCCGCTGCGCGCGAGCAGTTCGACGGTCGTGCCGACCGGATCGCCGTCGTGGACGGCCGAGAGCAACTCCCACCCGTCGGTACCGGCCACCTCGCTCACCTGTGCCCGCACGTCCTCCACCTCGTCGGGCTCGTCGAGCGGGTGGAGCACCACCAGCGACTGCTGCCGATCGGCGGCCTCCCGCACCGCGGCCTGCAGAGCGATCCGGCCTTCGGGGGTATCGGCGTGAACGACAGCGACAGTCATGACTCTCCTCGTGCGGGCCTGCGGGGACGTCCTCCATTATCGCCGCGGCCCCGAGGCCGGGCCACGATCGACGGTGTGGAACCGGTCTCCCCGAATTTCGGGGTCCGGATCACCAGGGTGCCGGGCGGAAGTCCTTGAGGAAGCATCCGTACAGGTCCGTACCGGTCTCGCCCTGGACGATCGGGTCGTAGACGCGGGCCGCGCCGTCCACGAGATCGAGCGGCGCGTGGAAGCCTTCCTCGGCCAGCCGCATCTTGGTGTGGTGCGGCCGCTCGTCGGTGATCCACCCGGTGTCGACGGCGGTCATGAGAATGCCGTCGGTGAGCATCTCCTCGGCGCTGGTGCGGGTGAGCATGTTCAGCGCGGCCTTGGCCATGTTGGTGTGCGGATGCCCGGCGCCCTTGTAGCGGCGACCCGCGAACTGCCCTTCCATCGCCGAGACGTTCACGACGTACTTGCGGCGTGCCGGGGATGCGGCGAGCGCCGGACGCAGACGGTTGACGAGGATGAACGGCGCCACCGAGTTGCACAGCTGCACCTCGAGCAGTTCCAGCGGCTCGACCTCGCCGACGGTCTGCACCCAGCTGTTGGTGTGCACGAGATCCGGCAGCAATCCGCCGGCGTCGACGGCGACGCCGGCCGCTACCCGCTCGGGTGTCGCCGAGCCGGCCACCAGTGCCAGCGAGGTCAGCGAGTGCGCCGACAACTCGGCCGGCAGCGACCCGGCCAGGGCGGCCGGGTGGGCGTCCGAGGGCTTGCCGAAGGTCAGGACCTCGGGGCGAGGGCCGGCGGGCAGCGGATCGGCCTCCGCCTCGGCGAGCGCCGAGTAGGCACCGGGGGAGCGGCGCACCGTCTGCGCGGCATTGTTGATGAGGATGTCCAACGGACCCTGCGCGGCCACATCGTCGGCGAGGGCGACCACCTGGGCGGGATCACGCAGGTCGATGCCGACGATGCGCAGCCGGTGCAGCCAGTCGCCGCTGTCCTCCATCGCGGTGAAGCGGCGGATCGCGTCGTTGGGGAACCGGGTGGTGACGGTGGTGTGCGCGCCGTCGCGCAGCAACCGCAACGCGATGTACATGCCGATCTTGGCGCGCCCGCCGGTCAGCAGGGCGCGACGACCCCGCAGATCGGTGCGCGCGTCGCGCTTGGCGTGGTTCTCCTCGGCGCAGGTCGGGCACAACTGGTGATAGAAGGCGTCGACGCGGGTGTACTTGTCCTTGCAGATGTAGCAGTGCCGCGGACGCAGCAGCGTTCCCGCGCTCGCACCGCGCGTCGCCGACGCGAGCGGGAGTCCGGCGGTCTCGTCGTCGATGCGGGTGGGGGAGGCGGTGGCGGTCGCGGACAGCACCTGACGGTCGGCGTCGACGCGTTGCTTGCGGGCCTCGTTGCGGCGCAACCGCTTGAACTTCTTGAACATGTGCCCCACGGCCCGCTGCACGGTGATCGCGTCGGGATGCTCGGCGTCGAGACCCGCCGCCTGGTCGAGCACCCGCAGGCAGGTGGCCAGATCGTCGGGGTCGATGCGGGTGAAGCCGTCGGTGGCGGGCTCGGCGGTGGTGTCGCTGTGGGGGTTCATCTGCCTTTTTCCGTGTGCTGCTGTATGCCCGATCGTATCGGGCAGGATGATCGTGTCCGAATTCCCGTGCAGGTACCGGAGGAACGATGAGCCCGAGCTCCCCCTTGTCCAAGAAGAAGTTCGCCGAACTGAGCCGCCCCCAGCAGGCGCTGGTGGTCCTCCTCGCGGTGGTGCAGTTGTCGCTCGCCATCACGGCCTGGGTCGATCTGGCGAGGCGACCGGCCGACAAGATCAACGGCAGCAAACTGCGCTGGGCGCTGACCATCGCGGTGAACTTCTTCGGTCCGATCCGGTACTTCCGCAAGGGCCGCCGGGACTGAGCGGACCCCGGACGAACCGAAGGCCCCGAACCGATATCGGTTCGGGGCCTTCGGGTTTCGGAGTGTCCGAGGGGGGACTTGAACCCCCACGTCCGTTAATAGGACACTAGCACCTCAAGCTAGCGCGTCTGCCATTCCGCCACTCGGACCGACGCCCACACGGGGCATGTCGGTAGAACCCGCTCCCGCGGGCGCTGAAGAAACAGTAGCGCATGGGGCGCCCGATCCCCAAAACGGCACTTCAGGCGCGCCCGCGGTACTCGACGAGCCGGACCTCGTATGGATCCGCGCGCTGATTCGTCAGCCGCTACGGCAACCGCCGCCGCGGCTGACGAAAGCGGTAGCGGCTGTCGCCCGTTCGATCGTTTCCCGACAACGACGAAGGCCCCGAACATGATGTTCGGGGCCTTCGTCGTCTGTCTCGACTCAGAGTGTCCGAGGGGGGACTTGAACCCCCACGTCCGTTAATAGGACACTAGCACCTCAAGCTAGCGCGTCTGCCATTCCGCCACTCGGACCTGATGCTCGCGCCCGCTCGTCGTGGGCGCTGTGAAAGAGTAACCCACCGCGCCCACGGTCCCAAATCGCCACCTCCACCTGCGGTGATCCGAACTGTCGAGATGGTGGACGGGCGGTGGTAGACATACGGCCATGGCCAATGACATGAGCGCCCACCAGCCGTCCCGGGCGGAGGAGGAGGTCGTCGACCTCGTCTCCCGCCTCATCCGGTTCGACACCTCCAACACCGGCGAACCCACCACCACCCGCGGCGAACGCGAGTGCGCCGAATGGGTGGCCTCCGTGCTCGAGGAGGTCGGCTACGAGACCACCTACGTCGAATCCGGAGCGCCGGGCCGCGGCAACGTCTTCGCGCGGCTTCCCGGCTCCGACCCGAGCCGCGGTGCCCTCATGCTCCACGGCCACCTCGACGTCGTGCCGGCCGAAGCCGCGGACTGGAGTGTGCACCCGTTCTCCGGGGCCGTCGAGAACGGTTACGTGTGGGGACGCGGCGCGGTCGACATGAAGGACATGGTCGGGATGATGATCGCCGTCGCCCGCTACTTCAAGGTCGAGAACATCGTGCCCCCGCGCGATCTGGTGTTCGCGTTCGTCGCCGACGAGGAGGCCGGAGGCAAGTTCGGTTCGCAGTGGCTGGTCGAGCACCGGCCCGAGCTGTTCGAGGGCGTCACCGAGGCCGTGGGGGAGGTCGGCGGGTTCTCCCTGACCGTGCCGCGCCCCGACGGCACCGAACGTCGCCTGTACATGGTCGAGACGGCCGAGAAGGGCATGCGCTGGATGCGCCTGACCGCAACGGGTGTCGCCGGGCACGGCTCGTTCCTCCACGAGGACAACGCCGTCACTGTCCTCTCCCGCGCGGTGGCCCGGCTCGGATCACACACCTTCCCGCTGGTCGTCAACGATTCCGTCGCCGAGTTCCTCTCCGTCGTGAGCGAGGAGACCGGCCTGGACTTCGATCCGGCCTCGCCGGATCTCGAGGGGGCGCTCGCCAAGCTCGGGTCGATCGCCCGCATCGTGGGCGCGACCCTGCGCGACACCGCGAACCCCACGATGCTCGACGCCGGGTACAAGGCCAACGTCATCCCGCGCACCGCGCACGCCGTCGTCGACTGCCGCATCCTGCCGGGCCGGCTCGCCGAGTTCGAACGCACCGTCGACGAGTTGATCGGCCCCAACGTCACCAGGGAGTGGATCACCGGGCTCGAGCCGTACGAGACCACCTTCGACGGCGACCTCGTCGACGCGATGAACGCGGCGATCCTCGCGCACGACCCGATCGGCCGGACGGTGCCGTACATGCTCTCGGCCGGCACCGACGCCAAGGCGTTCGCCAAGCTCGGTATCCGCTGCTTCGGTTTCGCGCCGCTGCAGTTGCCGCCCGATCTGGACTTCGCGGCGCTGTTCCACGGTGTCGACGAGCGTGTCCCCGTCGAGGCACTGCGCTTCGGCACCCGGGTCATGGAACACTTCCTCATGCACGCCTAGAACACACGAAACGTCACGAAAGGACCGGAATGGCTTTCGATTACGACCCGTACAAGTTCCTGCCCGAGCTGCCCACCTTCGAGGTGACCAGCGCGGACTTCGCCGAGGGCGAGGAATGGAAACTCCCGCAGGCCAGCGGTGCGTTCGGAATCCCCGGGGGCGGCGACGTCTCCCCGCAGCTGTCCTGGTCGGGTTTCCCCTCCGAGACGAAGAGCTTCGTCGTCACGGTGTTCGATCCGGACGCCCCCACGGCGTCGGGTTTCTGGCACTGGGCCGTCGCGAACATCCCCGCCTCGGTCACAGAACTGCCGACGGGTGCGGGTAGCGCCGACTCGGACGCTCTTCCGGAGCAGGCCGTCACGCTGCGCCACGACGGCGGAGCCCACGGGTTCATCGGTGCCGCTCCGCCGGCTGGACACGGCCACCATCGCTACATCGTCGCGGTGCACGCACTCGACGTCGAGGTGCTCGAGGGTGTCACGCCCGAGTCGAGCCCGGCCTTCCTCGGCTTCAACGTCTTCGGGCACGCCATCGCCCGTGGTCTGCTGACCGGCACCTACGAGGTGCGCTGACAGGTCGTGACGGACGGGGCCCGGGTCGAGTACGACCCGGGCCCCGTCCGTTGCAGGTCAGACCCGTGCGGTGGCGCCCACCGCGTCGGCGATGGAGCGGTAGCCGTGCGCGCGCAGCTTGCGGGCGATGCCGCGGTTGATGCGCCGCGCCCAGAACGGACCGCCGTAGATGAAGCCGGTGTAGCCCTGGACCAGCGACGCGCCGGCGAGAATGCGCTCGAACGCCTGCTCCGGGGTTTCGATGCCGCCCACCGAGACCAGGGTGAGTCGATCGCCGACCCGCACGCGCAGTCGGCGCAGCACCTCGAGGGAGCGCTCGGCGACCGGGGCGCCCGACAGGCCGCCCGCGCCGATCTCCTCGACACGGCTCTGCGGGGTGTTCAACCCGTCGCGGCGGATGGTGGTGTTGGTGGCGACGATGCCGGCGAGCCCGAGTTCGAGTGCCAGGTCGGCCACGGCGTCGACGTCCTCGTCGGACAGGTCGGGGGCGATCTTCACCAGCACCGGCACGGTGACGGTGTCCAGCACCGCGGCGAGGATCGGGCGCAGCGACTCGACGGCCTGCAGATCCCGCAGGCCGGGGGTGTTGGGGGAGGAGACGTTGACGACCACGAAATCGGCGAGCGGACCGAGCAGTCGCGCGCTCTCGGTGTAGTCCTCGGCGGCCTGCTCGGCCGGCACGACCTTCGTCTTGCCGATGTTCGCGCCGATGGGGACGGTGCGGCGGCGCTGACGCAGCCGGTTGGCGGCCTCCCCGGCACCGTGGTTGTTGAAGCCCATCCGGTTCACGATCGCCCGGTCCTCGGGGAGGCGGAACAGTCGCGGCTGCGGATTGCCCGGCTGCGCCTGGGCGGTGACGGTGCCGATCTCGGCGAACCCGAATCCGAGCGGCCCCCACACGTCGACACCGGTCGCGTCCTTGTCGAAACCGGCCGCCAGACCCACCGGCGTGGGGAACTGCACGCCGAAGACGGTGTTGCGGAGGATGGGGTCGTCGGTGACGAGCACTTTCGCCACCAGGGCGCGCAGCGGCCCGAAGCGAGTCGACCAGCGCATCGCGAGGAAGGCGAGGTGGTGGGCTCGTTCCGGCGGCAACAGGAACATGAGCCGAAGAAGATAGCGGTACACGAACTACTCCCTGCAAGCCCGGTCCACGACGGTCCGGGATCTGTTATCAACCAACGGTGGGTTCGGGGACGTGATGGGCGGTCTTGCGGCGGCGCAGCAGCACCCGCCGGCTCCCGTCCGGATACAGACGCACCCGGGTGAGTTCCCAGCCGTGGAATTCGGCGGAGATCGCCAGACGCATCGACGCGCTCACCCGGGACACGTCCCGGGGCAGCTTGAGCGGCACGTATTCGTATTCGTCGTTGCTGGTGTCCCAACCGACGGGCATCCGGGTGAGCCGGCCGAGTCGCTCGTTCGCCATCACTGTCCTTCGATCGGGATCCGTTGCAGTCCGTCACCGGTTGCCGACGCGATCACCAGTGCCGCATCGGCCGGATCGACGGCGATCGAATTCGGTTGCCGCACCGTTGCGAAGCGGTGGCGTTCTCGCGGGATCCCGGTCGAAAGATCGTAGCCCACGACCTCGTTGCTGCCGGTCAGAGTCACCCAGATCAGGTCCCGCGTCTCGTCGTAGGTCACAGCGTACGGGGCGGGGCCGACCGGATAACGCTGCCGCAGGACGATCGCGTCGAGGGTGTAGACGAGCAGTTCGTCGCCGGTGGTGTCGGTGACCACCACGCGTCCGAACGGGTCGGTGGTCAGCTGCGTCGCGCCTTCGCCGGCGCGCAGCGCGGGCCCGAGATGGGCGTCGGCGAGGTCGAGCTCGGTGAGGGAGGTCTGCCGGCGGTCGAGCGCCGCGACGGCGTCACCGGTCACGGCGAGAGCGTCGACGGAGGCGAGGCCCCCGAGGGTGGTGGCCACCTCGCCGGATTCGGGGTCGACGACGAGCACCCGGCCGTCGTCGGTGCCGACGGCCCAGCGGCCGTCGGACAGCACGGCCGCCGACGCGGCATTGCCGTCGACCGGGACCTCGGTGATGGTGCCGCCGGCGGCGTCGATGCGCAGCACGGCCCCGGACACGGGCGCGAGCACACTGCCCTCGGGGCCGGTCACGACGGTCGCGGCGGACGATGGCAGGTCCACCAGGCGCGGTTCCGCCCCGGCACCGTCGAACACCGTGTCGTCGAACAACGCGAGTCGTGCGCCGTCGTCGACGAGCGCGGCGAAGGTGCCTGTGGACGGTTCGACGACCAGCGCGTCGACCTGCAGGTCGAGCGGACGGACGTCGCCGGCAGGGGAGGGGCCGACCTCGGGGGCGGCCGCGGGAGTGGCGGGTTCGATGGTCTGCAGCACGTCCGGGGTGCTCTCCGACGAGCAGCCGGCCAGCACGACCATCGCGATCGCGCCCACCATCGTGACCGCTCGGATCCCCGCTCTGCCCATCGTTGCTCCTCGTCCTCGGATTCGATTCGCACCTGCCGGACGCGCTCCGGCGCCCGGCGCGCCGACCTTCAGTGTTCCTGATGCCGGTCGCGGGGAAGAAATCAGTGGGTCGTCCGACGGGCCGGATGTGACCTGCTGCTCAGGTCTGCGCCGACGCGGACCTGTCGCGGTTCGGTCGTCGCGGCAACACGAGCGGGGTACCGGTCTCGGGGTGGCGGCCGATCGCCACCGGGTACTGGTAGACGCGGCCGAGCAGCTCTTCGGTGAGGACGTCGCCGGGTGCGCCGTCGGCGACGATGCGGCCCTGTTCGAGCACACAGATGCGGTCGGCGTAGGCGGCGGCGAGGCCGAGATCGTGCAGTACGACCACCACGGCGTGCCCGTGGTCGGCGCGGGCCCGCACGACCTGCATGACCGCCTCCTGATGGCCGAGGTCCAGTGCCGCGGTGGGTTCGTCGAGCAGCAGTGTCTCGGTGTCCTGGGCCAGCACCCGCGCGAGCGCCACCCGGGCGCGTTCGCCGCCGGACAGCGCGGGGAACGGCCGGTCGGCGAGATGGGTGACGTCGCAGGTTGCGAATGCCTCGGCGACGATGCGATCGTCGTCGTCCTGCCGGGGGGTGCGCGTCCACGCGGCCCGTCCCATCCGCACGACCTGCCGGGCGGTGAACGGGAAACCGACCGTGTGCTGCTGCGGCAGCACCGCACGGCGACGCGCCAGCGCGAGCGACGACCACTGCTCGAGGGGGCGGCCCTCGATCTCGACGGTGCCACCGCTGATCGGATGATCGCCGGACAACGCCGCGAGCAGGGTGGACTTACCCGCCCCGTTGGGGCCGACCAGCGCGACGACCTCGCCGGTGCGCACCTCGAAGTCGAGACCGTGCAGGATCTCCCGCTCGCCGCGCCGCAGTCGCACACCCACCGCGCGCATCGTCGCGGTGCCGGGCGCCGAGCGGGCCGGGACGGCGGTCGCCGGGGATCCCAGGGAGCGGGGGAGCAGCCTCATGCCCATCCGCCTTGCTTCGCTCGGGTGCGGCGGAGCATCAGGAAGAAGACCGGACCGCCGATGAGGGCGGTGATCATGCCGAGCGGTAGGTCTGCGTTCTCGACCAGCGTGCGCGCCGCGAGATCGGCGGCGAGCAGGACGACCGCGCCGGCAAGCACACTCGCCACGACGAGCACCCGGTGGGCGGGGCCGAGCGCCAGGCGCATCAGGTGTGGCACGACCAGTCCGACGAACATGATGATGCCGGTGAAGGCGGTGGCGCCGCTGACCAGCACGGCGACCGCCAGGATCGACAGTTGCCGCACGCGTTCGACGTCCACACCCAGATGCCGGGCGACGCTCTCACCGAGCGCCAGCAGGTCGAGTTTCGGGGCGAGCAGCACCGCGACGAGCACCCCGGCGAGGGTCAGCGGGGCGACCACCGCGACGATGTCCCAGGTGGCGCCGCCGAGACTGCCGAGTTGCCAGAACACGATCTGGTCGCGGGCGGCGGGACTGGCGACGAAGGTGAAGAACGCGATGAGCCCGCCGGCGACGGCGTTGACGGCGACGCCGGTGAGGATCACCGTGACCACCTCCGTGCGTCCGTTCGATCGGGACAGCACATAGACCAGCACGGTGGTGATCAGACCGGAGACGAGTGCGGCGCCGGCCAGCGCCCAGCCGGCGGTGAAGGCGCCGCCGAGCACGATCACCGCGGACGCGCCGACGGCGGCGCCGGAGGACACGCCGATCACGCCGGGTTCGGCGAGCGGATTGGCGAAGATGCCCTGCAGCAGCGCCCCGGAACAGCCGAGGGCGGCACCGACGAGCATCGCGAGCACCACGCGCGGGAAGCGCACCTCCCACAGGGTCACCTCCCCGGCGGGGTGCGCGGGCACCGGGCCGAGGTCCAGCCCCATGCGGTGCAGCAGACTGCCGACCACATCGGCCGGACTCGTGGGCACCTGGCCGAGGCACGTCGACGCGACGGCCAGGGCGAGCAGGGCGACGACGAGACCGGCGAGGACGACGGTGGTGCGTCCCCGTCCGGCCTTCCGCAGTGCCCGTTCGGGCAGACCGGTCGCTTCGGTGACGTCTTCGCTCACGGACATCCGGCGATCACGCCCGGTCCGACGGGTAGAACGCCTCCACCAGAGCGGCCAGGACCTTGCCGGTCTGCGGGCCGAAGCTGAGCAGGGTCGAATCGTCCATGTCCACGATGGTGCCCGTCTTCCCGGCCGGAGTCTGGGCGACCCCCGGGAGCTGCGCGAGCCCGTCCGGTCCGCCCACCGAGTCGAGGCTGTGCGTCATCACCAGGATGATGTCGGGCGCCGAGGCGATCATCGCCTCGCTGGTGATGGGCACGAACTGCGAGTCCAGGCCGGCGAGGATGCCGGCGTCGCGACCACCGGCCGCTGCGACGAGCGCATCGGCTCCCGAGCCGGGGCCGCCGAGCATCTTGATCGCCGCACCGCGCAGATAGAGGAAGGCGACCGTGGGTTCGGGATGATCAACGGGGATCGAGTCCTTCGCCGCGGCGATCTCGTCGAGCGTCCGCTGAGCGAGCGCCGCTCCGGCTTCGGGGACGCCGAGCGCGGCCGCGACCGCCTCGATGTCGTCGGCGACGGTGTCGAGGGAGCGTTCCGGGTCGACGAACACCACCGGCACGCCGGTCGCGCGGATCTGTTCCTGCACCGCCGGCGGACCGATCGAGGTGTCGGTGAGTACGACGGTCGGGTTCAGCGCGAGAATCGCCTCGGCGTTGAGACCGTGCCCGCCGGGCGTGACGTTGGGGACGTCCTCGATCGCGGGGAAGGACGCGGTGGAGCGGCCGACGAGCTTGTCGCCGAGACCGAGCGAGTACACGGTCTGCGCGAGGGTACCGGAGCGGTCGGCCACCACGATCCGGGAGATGTCGGTGATCGTGGTCTCGACCCCGTCCACGCCGCGCACCGTGGCCGGTAGCACGGGATCCGGGTCGGTGGTGATCGGCTCGGGTTCGGAGTCGACGACGGCGGTGCGCGGACCGGTCGCGATGTCGGTGGCGGTCGTACCGTCGGTGGTGGGGGCGCTGCACGCGGCGACGACGAGGACACCCAGCACCGCGATCAGCGCGACCGGGAGGCGGAGGAGGGAACGGTACATCGGTCAGGCACGCACCCGGTAACGGTCGATGTCCCGCGCGAGGTCGGCGAACAGGGCACCGTTGAGTCCGTACACCAGGTTCGCCTCGTCGATGACGGTCTGCTGCTGGTCGCCGTCGAGCGGTGCGGCGTCGAGCTTCGCGCGGTAGGCATCCTTGAACGGTTTGGGCTTCGGGATCTGATCGAAGATGTAGAAGCGCAGGCCGTCGCGTTCGTAGCCGTAGGCGCGTTCGAGCATGCGGCGGATGATCTGACCACCGGACAGGTCGCCGAGATAACGCAGATAGTGATGCGCGAGGAAGGCTTCCGGGGACACCGCCGCGACCTGCTCGAGCCGGTCGACGTAGGCGACGGTCGCGGGCAGCGGCGCGATGCGCTCGCGCCAGTCCGAGCCGACGAGGAAGTCGAGGTCGGCTTCGAGCGCGGCGGTGCGGAGCAGTTCGTCGCTGAGGAAAGGACCGGCGATCGGGTCGTCGGTGTAGCCACGGCCGATCCGCTCGAGGCTGTCGTAGACGAACCAGGTCTGCGCGATGAGCGCGGCGTGGGCTTCGGTCGACAACTTGCCGCCGAGCAGTTCCGAGACGAACACCGAGTTCTCGGTGTCGCTGTGGGCCTGCTGGGTCTCGAGCCGGATGCGCTCGGCGAATCCGACGACTTCGGTCGCGGCCATCGACCGACCTCCCTCACATTGCCTGAACCGAATGTACTCGGCAGGCTAGCCTAACCTTCCGGAAAAAGGCAGGGTGCGGGCGGTGTCGCCGGGATCACGCGCTCACGTCGTCGAGCGCCGCGGCGATCGCCGGCGGCAACGCCAACTCCTCCGCGACCAGCACTCCGGTCAGCTGCGCGAGATCCCGGGCACCCACGAGTGTCGAGGCGACGTGCGGCCGGTCGCGCACCCACGCCAGCGCGACGGCCAGCGGCGAGGTGCCGAGACCGTCGGCGGCCGTGGCGACCGCGTCGACGACACGCACCGCGGATTCGGTGAGATAGCGGCGCACCTCCTCGGCGTGCACGTCGTCGGCGCCGCGCGAATCCGCCGGCACCCCCGACCGGTACTTACCGGTGAGCACACCGCCGGCGAGCGGCACGGCCGCGAACACACCCACGCCGTGGTGGGCCGCGGCGGGGATCAACTCCTCCTCGACGCCGCGGGCGAGTAGGGAGTACTCGACCTGCGTGCTGATCAGCGGAGCCGGACGCCGGGCCGCCCCCGCGGCGGTCGCGAGCTGCCAGCCGAGATAGCCGCGCACCCCGACGTATCGCACGCGCCCGCTGGTCACGGCGAACTCGAGGGCGTCCATCACCTCGTCGACGGGGGTGTGCGGCTCCCACGTCGCGACCTGCCACACGTCGAGGTGGTCGGTGCCGAGTTCACGCAGGGTCGCGTCGAGCTGGTTGAGCAGGCCCGAGCGGGAGCAGTCCACCCGGCCGGAACCGAGTGTGGAGGTGTCGATGCCGGAGCTGCCCGAGAGCACCAGCTGGTCGCGGGGCACCACGTCGTCGAGCAGTTCGGCGAGGATCCGTTGCGCGACCCCGTCCCCGTAGGCGGGGGAGGTGTCGACGAGCGTGCCGCCCACATCGACGAAGGCCGACAACTGGGCTGCGGCCTCGTCGCCGTCCGTTCCGCGACCCCACGTCAAGGTGCCCAGGCCGAGCCGTGAAACCCGCAGGCCGCTCGCACCGACTGTCCTGTATTCCATAACCGTCCGCGTTTCCTCCCGACACGACGGGACGTTGCCGCGCTCGGCCACGACCCCGGTACTGCACCCTAATGCGCGACAGGCGCGCGGCAGCGTCCGGCGCGCCGACCGGTCGGCTTCCACGTACCCTTCGGCGAGTGAGAACCGCTCCCTGCATCCGCGACCGCCGATCCGTCCCCACCGCAGCCTCCGTGCCGGGAGTCGCCGCATGATCGGCGAATCGATGACCTGGCTGCAGACGATCGTCCTCGGCATCGTGCAGGGCCTCACGGAGTTCCTGCCGATCTCCTCGTCCGGTCACCTGCGGATCGTGTCGGAGATCTTCTTCGGAGAGGACGCCGGCGCGTCGTTCACCGCGGTCACCCAGCTGGGCACCGAGGCCGCGGTGCTGGTGTTCTTCGCCGGCGACATCTGGCGGATCCTGCGCGCGTGGTTCCGCGGCCTGTTCCACAAGGAGCACCGCGCCGATCACGATTACAAGATGGGCTGGTACGTCATCCTCGGCACCATCCCGATCGGCATCCTCGGTGTGTTGTTCAAGGACGACATCCGCACCGTCGCCCGCAATCTGTGGCTCGTCGCCACCATGCTCATCCTGTTCTCGATCGTCATCGCCGCCGCCGAGTACTTCGGCAAGCAGCGGCGCGACGTCAGTCAGCTCACCCTCAAGGACGGTCTGATCATGGGTTCGGCGCAGGCGCTGGCCCTGATCCCCGGCGTGTCCCGCTCCGGCGGCACCATCTCCGCCGGTCTGTTCCTCGGGCTCACCCGCGAGGCTGCCGCCCGATACTCGTTCCTGCTCGCCATCCCCGCCGTCGTCGCCTCCGGTCTGTTCAGCCTGCCGGACGCCTTCGAACCGGCCGGGGAGGGGCTCAATGCCTCGGGGGCGCAGTTGCTCGTCGCGACCGTGATCGCCTTCGCGGTCGGCTACGCTGCGATCGCCTGGTTGCTGCGCTTCGTCGTCAACCACTCGATGTACTGGTTCGTCGGCTACCGCGTGATCCTCGGCGTGATCGTGCTCGGACTGCTCGCCACCGGCGTGGTCTCCGCCACCTGAGAGGCTGCCGACAGGCGGTACCTCTAGGCTGGGCGCATGACGGTCATCCTGCTGCGGCACGGACGGTCGACGGCGAACACCTCGCACGTGTTGGCCGGTCGTTCCCTCGGTGTCGAACTCGACGAGGTCGGCCACGTCCAGGCGAAGAATCTCGTCACCCGGTTGGCCGGGCTCGAGATCACCGAGATCGTGCGGTCGCCGCTGCTGCGGTGCCGGCAGACAGTGCAGCCGTTGGCGACCGATCGTGGACTCGAACCGGTCGTCGATGAGCGACTCGCTGAGGTCGACTACGGGCAGTGGACCGGACGCGAACTGAAGGAACTGGTCAAGGAACCGCAGTGGGCGGTCGTGCAGCAGCACGCCTCCGCAGCGGTCTTCCCGGACGGTGAAGGGCTCGCGCAGGTGCAGTCCCGCGCGGTCGCTGCGATCCGCGAACACGACCGGCGTCTGCGCGAGGCGCACCGCAAGGACGTCGTGTGGATCGCGTGCAGCCACGGCGACGTCATCAAGTCGATCCTCGCCGACGCGCTCGCGACGCATCTCGACAGCTTCCAGCGGATCGTCGCCGAGCCGGCGTCGATCAGCGTCGTCCGCTACACCGACACGCGGCCGTTCGTGCTGCGCGTGAACGACACCGGTTCGGATCTGTCCGGGCTTGCCGGGCCGTCCGAACCCAAGTCCGTGCCCGGCGGTGAAGTGCCCGGCGCGGCCGAGGAACCCGGCGACCCACCGCAGGGGCACCGACAGGAGACGGCACGCGGATAATGGCAGTGTCCGTCATGGCAGAGTGTGGGGACTCGAGGAGGTGTGATGGCCCGCGCGATACACGTGTTTCGAACACCTGATCGGTTCATCGCCGGCACTGTCGGTGAACCGGGCGACCGGGTGTTCTACCTGCAGGCCGTGCACGAGTCCCGTGTGGTGAGCGTGCTTCTGGAGAAGCAGCAGGTGCAGATCCTCGCCGACCGGATGGGGCTGTTGCTCGAAGAGGTGCAGCGCCGCTTCGGCACCGTGATCCCCGACGATCCCGAGGTCGACGTCAGCCCGTTGGTGACACCGATCGAGGCCGAGTTCCGGGTCGGCACCATGGGTCTGGGCTGGGACGCCGACGCCGGATCGGTGGTGGTGGAACTGCTCGCCGTCACCGACACCGAACTCGACGAGTCCGTGGTGCTCGACGACACGGAGGAAGGTCCCGACGCGGTGCGGGTGTTCCTCACCCCGGTGCAGGCCCGCGAGTTCGCGGCCCGTTCCGAACTCGTCGTCTCGGCCGGTCGTGCGCCCTGCCCGCTGTGCGGCGAACCGATCGGTGCCGACGGCCACATCTGCGTCCGCACCAACGGCTACCTGCGTACGCCCGGATTCGATCCGGCCGCGTGGTTCGGCGAGGAAGAAAGCTGACCGCGTGACGGCGCCGGACGTGCGGACCGCGCTGACCGACGGCGACCTCACCGTCGTCGGACAGATCGTGCACGCGAGCAACGCCACCCTCGTGTGCGACGCGCGGCACGGCGACACCGTCGTGCGGTGCGTCTACAAGCCCGTCCGGGGCGAGCGGCCACTGTGGGACTTCCCCGACGGCACCCTCGCCGGACGCGAGGTCGCCTCGTACCTGATCTCCGAGGCGCTCGGCTGGGACGTTGTTCCGCTCACCGTGCTGCGCGACGGGCCGTACGGACCCGGCATGGTGCAGCGCTGGATCGACACGGTCGACTCCGCGCAGGGCGGAACGGAACGCCTGGATTTGGTGGACCTGTGCCCGGCCGGTGCGGTTGCGCAGGGGTGGCTGCCGATCCTGCGTGCCCGCGATCTGGACGGCGCCGAGGTGGTGCTCGTCCACGCCGACGATCCGCGCCTGCAGCGCATGGCGGTGCTCGACGTCGTCCTCAACAACGCCGACCGCAAGGGCGGCCACGTCCTCGAAGGTCTCGACGGACACGTCTACGGCGTCGATCACGGCATCTGCCTGCACCAGGACGACAAGCTGCGCACCGTGCTGTGGGGGTGGAGCGGCGACCCGGTCGACCCGGTCCTCCTCGCCGACCTCGACAAGCTGCTGCGCCGGTTCGACGGCGGCTTCGCCGAGGAGCTGTGCGAGCACATCACCACCATCGAGGTGCGTGCCCTGCAGCGCAGGATCACCCGCTTGCTCGAACGTCCCGTGATGCCGCATCCGCGCGGCGACCGGCGCATTCCCTGGCCCGCCTTCTGACGTCCCAGCCGTTCGCCTACCGCACGCCCGGGTGCCCGCGCGGAGCACTCCCGCGACTCCATTAGGCTCGTAGTCATGCAATCTTGGTCCGACGTCGCGATCCCGTCCGTCCCCGGTCAGGGGCCTCCGTTGCGGTTGTTCGACACCGCGGACCGAGCGGTGCGTCCGGTCACCCCGGGCGACACGGCAACGATGTACGTGTGCGGCATCACCCCCTACGACGCCACGCACCTCGGCCACGCCGCCACCTACCTGACCTTCGATCTGGTCAACCGCATCTGGCGCGACGCCGGCCACGACGTCCACTACGTGCAGAACGTCACCGATGTCGACGACCCGCTGTTCGAACGCGCCGAGCGCGACGGTGAGGACTGGGTCGTCCTCGGAATGCGCGAGACCGCGCTGTTCCGCGAGGACATGGAGGCGCTGCGGGTGCTGCCCCCGCGCGACTACATCGGCGCCGTCGAATCGGTGAACGAGGTCGTCGAACTCGTCGAGAAGCTCGTCGCCTCCGGTGCCGCGTACATCGTCGACGACGCCGAGTACCCGGATGTCTACTTCCGGACCGACGCCACCGAGCAGTTCGGCTACGAGTCCGGCTACGACCACGACACGATGATGCGGTTCTTCGCCGAGCGCGGCGGCGACCCGGAACGTCCCGGCAAGCGCGACCCGCTCGACGCCCTGCTGTGGCGTGCGCAGCGTCCCGGCGAACCGGCCTGGCCGTCGCCGTTCGGTGACGGACGCCCCGGCTGGCACATCGAGTGCGCGGCCATCGCCCTCAACCGCATCGGTTCCGGCTTCGACGTGCAGGGTGGCGGCAGCGACCTGATCTTCCCGCACCACGAGTACTCCGCCGCGCACGCCGAAGCCGTCACCGGCGACCGGCGTTTCGCCCGGCACTACGTGCACACCGGCATGATCGGCCTCGACGGCGAGAAGATGTCGAAGTCGCGCGGCAACCTGGTGTTCGTCTCCAAACTGCGCGGTGAGGGCGTCGATCCGGCCGCCATCCGCCTCGGTCTGCTGTCGGGGCACTACCGCGTCGACCGGCCGTGGACGTCCGAGGTCCTCGCCGCCGCCGAGGCGCGACTGGCGTTGTGGAAGCAGGCGGCCGCGCTGCCGTCGGCGGCGTCGGCCGAGGACGTGGTCGCGCGCCTGCGCCAGCACCTCGCCGACGACCTCGACACCCCCAAGGCCCTCGACGCCCTCGACGGGTGGGCGACCTTCGCCGTCGAGCGTGGCGGCGACGACGCTGCCGCACCGGGCCTGTTCGCCGACGCCGTCGACGCGCTGCTCGGTGTGAACCTGCGCTGACGCGTCGGTGCGTGGTGTTGGTAGCAGGCATCACCAGGACCACGCACCGTAGCTACGCCAGCAGGGCGCGGATGTCGTCGGCGGTCAAGGCCGACGAGAACATCTCTCCGTCGTCGACGACCGACGAGAACAGCTCCGCCTTGCGTAATTGCAGCGCCCGCACCTTCGCTTCGATGGTGTCGCGGGCGATCAGCCGGTACACCATGACGTTGCGGGTCTGCCCGATGCGGTGGGTACGGTCGACGGCCTGCGCCTCCGTCGCGGGATTCCACCATGGGTCGAGCAGGAAACAGTAGTCCGCTTCCACCAGATTCAGGCCGAATCCGCCGGCCTTGAGGCTGATGAGAAACACCGGTGCCGCTCCGGACTTGAATTCCTCGAGTACTTTTCCGCGTTTGCGGGTCTTGCCGTCCAGATACAGGTAGTCGATTCCGGCGGCGTCGAGCCGTGCCCGGACGCGGTCGAGGAACCCGGTGAACTGGCTGAACACCAATGCTCGGTGCCCGCCGACGATCACGTCGTCGAGCTGTTCGAGCAGCGCATCGATCTTTGCGGAGCCGGCCTTGTTATGCGCGTCGTCGACGAGGGCCGGATCGAGGCTCATCTGCCGCAGCAGGGTCAGCGACCGCAGGATCGTGAAGCGGTTGTTGTCGAGGTCGTCGACGAGCCCGAGAATTTTCTGCCTCTCGCGCTGCAACTGCCGGTCGTAGACGGCACGGTGTTTCGGTGTGAGTTCCACCTCGAGTACCTGCTCCTGTTTCTCCGGCAGGTCGGTGGCGACCTGTTCCTTGGTGCGACGCAACATCAGCGGTTTGATGCGCTGCCGCAGCTGCACCAGCAGTTCGGGGTGGCTGCCGCTTTCGATGGGTTTGCGGTAGTAGTCCTGGAACTTCGTCGGATGGGGGAACAGGCCGGGTGCGGTGATCGACAGCAGCGACCACAACTCCATCAGGTTGTTTTCCATCGGAGTTCCGGTGATCGCGACCTTCAGCGGTGCCTCGATCTGCCGCACGCACTGATATGCCTTCGCCCGGTGGTTCTTGACGAACTGTGCCTCGTCGAGCAGCAGCATCGACCAAGCCCGTTCGAGATACTCGTCGATATCCAGGCGCAGCAGCGTGTACGACGTGACGACGACGTCGATCCCGTCGAACAGATCACCCAGCGACACACCGCGTTTGGCGGATGTCTCGGTGATCGCTACGACATTCAGGTCCGGTGCGAATCGCCGGGCTTCGGTGGCCCAGTTCGGAACCACCGATGTCGGCGCGACGATGAGTACCGGAGCATCCGCGGGTCGCTTCGCGCGAGCGTGGCAGATCAGTGCAAGCGACTGCAGGGTCTTGCCGAGGCCCATGTCGTCGGCGAGGATTCCGCCGAGTCCGTGCGTCCACAGGAACGTCAACCACCGGAATCCGTCGAGCTGGTACGGCCGCAGTGTTGCGTGTAATGCCTTCGGTACGCGGGTCTTCGCTGTCGCCTTCACATCGAGAAGTCCTTGCACCTGTTTCTTCCAGGCCGCGGCCTGTTTCTCGACGACACCGAGTGCCGCCAATTCCTCCCAGATGCCGGCCTGGAATCGGCTCAGCTGCAATCGATCCGGATCGTCGTTTTCGTGCAGCGCGCGGGCTTCGTCGACGAGTCGGCGCAGCTGCTGCAATTCGGGTTTGTCCAGCGACAGGTAAGCACCGTCGGGCAGCATCAGATACGAGGCGCCTTCACTGAGCGCCGTGAACACCTCGGAGAACGGGATCGTCTCACCCTCGATCTCGATGGTGATGTTCAGGTCGAACCAGTCGGTGTCGGCGGTGGCCTCGGTGGACAGTCCGATGCGCAGACTGTCGCCGACGTCACGGTAGTCGGCGGGAGTGCCGTCGACGCGCACGTGCACGTCGTCGCGGTCGGACAGTAGGGGCAGCAGATCGGACACCAGGCGTGCCGTATCGAGTGCTGCGAAGGTGAGATGCGAGAGCAGGCGCCCATCGACGGAGTTGTCAAGGCCGAACGGAGCGACGACCGGCCGGATCTCGGCGAGCAGTGCGTCCTCTGCGTCGCGGTCGCGGACGGTGTCGCCGAGACGTTCGTACAGCTCGGCCGTGTACTCGCCGTCACCGACTGTGTAGACGAACTGCCAGTGCAGATCGGCGCGATGCTGGGGATGGAACGTCACGTGCAGCACGAGCGTCGGCCCGCTGACGCTCGGGGCTGTGAACGAGCCGTCGGCGGAGGTGACGGTCGCTGCTCGTTGCAGGCGCGGGTAGTAGGTGGTCGCGAACCGCGGCACCTGATCTGCCGGCACGGTGAGCGCACCGCTGCTCTGCAGCAGTTGCTGCATGCCGGCGGCAACGGGGTTGCGGAGCTGCGCGAGACGGAACGGTAGATCTGCCGGCGCGCCGCCGTCGTGATCCCCTGAAGGGAGGTAGACGACGCCGTGGGCGGGGGTGCCGATGAACGCGACGGCGGTCCCGGTCGAATCGTCGCCGATGTGCAGGGCTGGGGTGACGGTCAGGCCGTCACCCGAATCGGCGACGTCGACATGCACATCGGCGGTGCCTGGCGGCGGCACCGCACCGTGCTTCTTCTTCGCGTAGCGCAGCTCGATCCCGAGGCGGTGGGCATCGTCGAGCAGCGACCACAGTCGCGGCGACACCGCCGACAGATCGAGGGTGGTCTGGGCGGAACTGTAGTAACTCCGTGTCGAGGCGTGTACCAGCGCTGCGAACTCGAGCAGCAACTGCCGATGTTGCTCGTTCACGTCGTAGGTGTAGGCCAGGTTCTGCCACGAGATGTTGCCGGACACCCACCCGGTGCGGCCGGGTCGCAGCACCCGTGCGGTGAGTGCCGGTGCAGGAGTGTGGGCGCGTTGTGTCAACGCCAGTTGCAGTGCGAGCGGCGTTCCGCTGCCGGTGTCGTGGTCCTCGAACATCGCTTCGAACGGTGCCTCCCACGAGGGAGTGGGAGAAGGCATGTCCTCCTGCGGGGTGAGCAGTGTGAGTAGAAGCGCCACGGTGTGCTTGCAGTCGTAGCCGACCGGGCACGAACACTCGCCGTACTCGAACTCGAGTCCCCGCGGTCCGGGGTGGAGCTGAACGACAGTCTCGTACATTCGTGTGCCGGAGATGCGTCCGAGACCGACGAGATTGTCCTCGTCGAATCCGCAGTCGACGACCGCGCCCTGCTCGGCGTAGCGCACGCCGCGGTCGAAGGTGGATCGGCCCACCGCGGCGATCAAGGACTGGACGAGATGCGCGAATGCGGGATGGCCGGACATGGGTGAGCAGTCTATGCCCCCACGTCGCGTGCGCGAGTTCGCCGTGCCGCCGTCCTGATCGAGGCCGCGCCCGACCGGCGTCGTGCAGGTGACTGGCGTGTCGCCTGTGCCGCAGCGGGATTCGACCTCGACCGCCTGCACCCGCTGGTCGCCGCAGCGCTGTATCCGGGTCGGTCACCGCCGCAAGCGTCCCGGATGCCGAAGCACGGGAATCGGACTCACCTGATCCATTGCCGTGGTGAACGGCACCGGCTCGGCCACGGCATCGTCCGGCGCCCGGGACGACTACACCTATCGTCGACCGCCCTCGAATCCGACCGTAACGCCTGGGCCCGTGTTGCCGATCCTGAGCAGGATGACCCGTCCGGGTAAGTTGTGACGGACGTGAACGATCGGATGGAAGAGGGGGAGCCCGGTGCACAGTGACCGGTGGGTCGAGGTCAGCCCTTCCCCGTTCGACCACGAACGCGAGGGGCTCGAACGGATCAAGGAGATCCTTCCCGACGCCCCGCCGTTCCGGGCGTGGTCGAACTTCGAGTTCCGCGACAACCGCGGCCGCTGGCACGAGGTGGACCTGCTGGTCCTCGCTCGCGACACTCTAGTACTTGATCGAGCTGAAGTATTACCGCGGCTTCGGGGGTCGTGCGGGTTGCGGCCCGAACCCCGGTGGGACCGCGGACGACGACACCGCCGATCATGCCCGTCACGACACCGTTCGCGGAGAGCGCGGTGTCGAGGAGATAGGTCGCGCTCGTCTTGCCGTTGGTGCCGGTGATGCCGTGGACCTGCAGGTCGTGGGAGGGATGACCCAGGATCCACGACGCCAGCGGACCGACCACGTCGCGAGGCCGATCGACGACGAACGTCGGCAGCAGATGCGACGGCCGGTCGCTGAGCCCCGCGACCGCACCGCGGGAGCCGGCTTCGGCCGCGAAGTCCAGGCCGTGGACGTGATGCCCGGGCAACGCTACGTACAGATCGCCCGGCTGCACCGTCCGGGAATCGTCGCTGATCCCGGTGATCACGCGGTCGTGACCGTCCGGCGGCCCGACTCGCAGGACATCGCGGAGGTGCTCGGCGACGTCGCGGATCCGGATCTGCCGGGAGGGGCGGCCAGGATCGTCCGGGTCGGGATGCACGGGGGCGGATACCCGGTCCGGGGCGAAATGATGCGCCG
The DNA here is from genome assembly GCF_058211795.1 of Rhodococcus sp. S3. Taxonomy (NCBI): domain Bacteria; kingdom Bacillati; phylum Actinomycetota; class Actinomycetes; order Mycobacteriales; family Nocardiaceae; genus Rhodococcus; species Rhodococcus sp. S3. The sequence goes on from NZ_CM177074.1 coordinate 2,428,037, forward strand.
CCGGTGACCGGGGTGCACCGGCGTTCCATTCGCCCGCGACAGGCGGCGGAGTCACACGGTTACCCTCGAGGGATGACTGCGATTCCGGATTTCCCCGTCGGCACGAACACCACGATATCCGGTCTCGGTAGTTCCTTCGCCGACGAGTTGAGTGGCTTGTCGGTGCCGTGGCAGGGCACCGAGGCGCCCGAGCCCGAACTCCTCGCGCTCAACGAGGAGCTCGCGGTGTCACTGGGCCTGGACGTGGCGGCCCTGCGCAGCGCCGACGGGGTAGCCGTATTGGCAGGCTCGGCGGTGCCGGTCGGCGCCAAGCCTGTCGCGATGGCGTATGCCGGTCACCAGTTCGGCGGATACGCCCCGCTGCTCGGCGACGGTCGCGCGTTGCTGCTCGGCGAACTCGTCGACGGGGACGGCCGACGTGCCGACCTGCATCTCAAGGGTTCGGGCCCTACGCCGTTCTCCAGGGGCGGGGACGGTTTCGCGGTTGTCGGGCCGATGCTGCGCGAATATCTCGTGAGCGAGGCCATGCACGCGCTCGGTATCCCGACCACCCGTTCGTTGTCGGTGGTGGCGACCGGCCGGTCGGTGTACCGCGAGGGTGTCGAGCCCGGAGCGGTGCTGGCCCGGGTCGCGTCCAGTCACCTGCGGGTGGGGACCTTCGAGTTCGCGGTGCGACGGGGCGAGATCGTGCGCTCGCTTGCCGACCACGCGATCGCCCGGCACTATCCGCACCTGCTCGACCGGCCGGAGACCGGCGAGGACAACCGCTACCTGGGCTTCTTCGCCGCCGTGGTCGAGGCCCAGGCGGCGTTGGTCGCGCAGTGGATGCTCGTCGGTTTCGTCCACGGCGTGATGAACACCGACAACACCACCATCTCGGGAGAGACCATCGACTACGGTCCGTGTGCCTTCGTCGACGCCTTCGATCCGGCCGCAGTGTTCAGTTCCATCGACCACAGTGGGCGCTACGCCTTCGGCAACCAGCCTGCCGTCCTGAAGTGGAATCTGGCACGTCTCGCCGAAACCCTGCTCACATTGGTCGATTCCACCCCGGACGCGGCGATCGGCGCCGTCACCGCGGTTCTCGACAGTTTCGACGTGCGCTACGAGCACCATTACCGGGTCGGTATGGCGGCGAAGCTCGGCCTCTCCGAGGACGCGCTCGACCGGGTCTCGGTCGACGATCTGCTGGCCCTGCTGGAAGAGCACGGCGCCGACTGGACCGCGACCTTCCGTGCCCTCGCCGGCGAACTGCGAGGAGATCCGGCATCCCTGGACATGCTCGTGCCGCGCGAGCGCACAGCGCCCTGGCTCGAACGCTGGCACGCCGCCGCGACGAGCGACAACCGTGGGGCGAAAGAGCGGGCCGAGGCGATGGACCGGGTGAACCCGCTGTACATCCCCCGTAATCATCACGTCGATTCAGCTCTGAAGGCCGCGACGGCCGGTGACCTCGCGCCGTTCGCGACACTGCTCGACGTGGTGACGCATCCCTTCGAGATGCGTGCCGAGTGGGCCGAATACGCCTTGCCGGCACCACGTTCGTTCGCCGAGTCCTTCCGGACCTTCTGCGGCACCTGACCGTCCGATCCCGCGCACCTCTGCTCGATCAGGCGCTCTCGGGGAGTCGGCCGTCTCGGCCGGCCCTGGACGAGTCGGGTGCCGGGCGGGCCGTGGTCGTCGGTGACGATGACGATGACGGTGACGGGGACGGGGACGGTGACGGTGTGCAGACGTACGGGATGGGTCGATCCGGCCCGAACTGTTGTGGACGACGGACCGACGACGCTCCGGCAGGTCGGCGCTCAGCGAGAACGATGGCGCTTCTTCCGCTTCTTCTTGTTCTTCGTGCGCCGGCGAGCGGATCGTAGCGGCGGTTCGTCCGCCGGCTCGGCGTCCTCGAGCAGCGCCCGCTGCATCTCGCGGCGGAGGCTGTCCATCAGTTCGGGGGAGCGCAGCAGGAAGGTCGCCTCCTGCAGCGCCGCGTAACGGTCCTGGGAGATCAGGACGCCCGTGCCACGTTTGCCGACGATCTCGACGGCGACAGTGTCGTCGTTGACCTCTCGGACCAGTTCACCGAGCCGCTTGCGTGCGGCTTTCACGGACACGGACGTTGGTGGCACTCGCGGCGACTCCGATCTGTTCCCCCGACCCGGGCATCCTTTCATCACCGATGCCGGAATCGGGGGTGGACACGGCGGACACTCCGAACGAGATCACAGGAGTGCGCGCACGGAACGTGGTAGTGCGCTCGCGGAACCGGTGATCGGTGACGGGATCGGATCGTCGGCGACGGTACGCAGGGGCACCACTCCCGCCCACACGGAGTGGTCCTCGCCGTCCCCGCGATCCTCACCCGGACCGGCGGCCCGGACCTTCACGCTCACCTCGGCGAGCGGCACCTCCAGGACGGTGGTGGCGGCCAGCTCCTTCGGGGTCGGCGACCGGACCTCGTCCCAGCGTCCCGGCATCAGATGTTCGCTCACCACCCTCAACGCACGTTCCTTCTCGTCCGGGACGACCGGTGTGGCCACTCCGAACAGCACGGCACTGCGGTAGTTCATGCTGTGGTCGAAGGCCGACCGGGCGAACACGAGTCCGTCGAGGTGTGTCACCGCGACGGACACCTCGATTCCGGCACGGGCGGCGAGGAACATCCCGGCGCCGGTGGAACCGTGCAGCAGCAACCGGTCTCCGTCGCGTCCCATCGCCATCGGCAGCACCACGGGCGATCCGTCACGCACGAATCCCACGTGCGCGATGCGGGCCTCGTCGAGAAGGCGGTGCAGGACGGCGGGATCGTCGGTGCCGCGTTCGGGTTTGCGCGTCAGACGTGTGCGGTTGTTCATGGCTCCGATCGAAGCAGCGCCGCCGCGGCCGGGCAACCGGATTCCGAATCGAGTAGTGCGCTACTCGCGACCGTCGACGATCGCCGCCCCAGACTTCGTGTACAGGCACGTAGGTGCGCGACAGTCGACCGGCCGACGGAGATGACGAGATGGACAAGATCGGTGACCATGGTCAAGCCCCGATAGGTGGTGTAGGACGGTGATCCTTTCTCCTGTCCTGACTATGCAGCAGGAATCGCGGCGGCAGGCTCTGTAACCACCTCCCCGCAGGACTCCGGCTCCGCACCAACGGCACGACAACGAGCCAGCACCTCGAGCCCGAGATACCGCCGACCCTCCGCCCATTCATCGGTCTGCTCAGCCAGAACAGCACCGACCAGCCTGACGACCGCGTCGCGGTTCGGGAAGATCCCCACCGCATCGGTCCGACGCCGGATTTCTCGATTGAGCCGCTCGGCCGGATTGTTCGACCACACCTGAGTCCACACATCCTTCGGAAAAGCACTGAACGACAACAGATCCGGGCGAGCATTACCCAGGTGCTCAGCCACCGCCGGGAGCCGGTCCTCGGTGTACTCGACGAGACGATCGAACTGAGCATCGACCGCATCGGCCGTCGGTTGGTCGTAGACCGAATGCAACATCGCCTTGACCGCCGGCCACATGCTCTTCGGACACACACCCATCAGGTTCGCCGCGTAGTGGGTCCGGCACCGCTGCCACGCAGCACCGGGCAGGTTCGCCGCGATCGCATCGACCAGACCACGGTGCGCATCGGAGGTGACCAACCGGACCCCGCTCAGACCGCGGGCGACCAGGTCGGCGAAGAAGGTGTTCCATGCCGGACCGGTCTCGCTGGTGGCCACGTGCAGGCCCAGCACTTCGCGGTGCCCGTCGGCGTTGACTCCGGTGGCGACCATCGCGACTGCATTCACGACCTGCTTGTTCTCGCGGACTTTCATCGTCAATGCGTCGGCGGCGACGAACGTGAACGGGCCCGCGTGATCGAGGCGGCGTTGCCGGAATGCGGCAACCTGCTCGTCGAGGTCCTCGGCCATGCGTGAGACCTGGGATTTCGACAGTGCGTTGATGCCGAGGGTTTTGACCAGCTTGTCCATCCGGCGGGTGGAGACCCCGGCCAGGTAGCAGTCGGCGACCACGGTGATCAATGCCGCCTCGGCGCGTTTACGGCGTTCGAGGAGCCATTCGGGGAAATACGTTCCGGATCGGAGTTTGGGGACGGCGACGTCGATGGTGCCGACGCGGGTGTCGAGGGGACGGTGCCGGTATCCGTTGCGCTGATTGACTCGTTCGGTGGACTGTCGGCCCCATTCGGCGCCGCAGACCGCGTCGGCCTCGGCGGACAGCAGGGCGTTGATCATGGTTTGCAGCAGTTCGCGCATCAGATCGGGCGACGCGTCGGTCAGGGCTTGGTGCAATACGCCTGCAGGGTCGACAATGTGGGGTGCGGTCATCGTGATGACTCCGTTCGAGGATTCTGTGGAAGGTTGACTCGAAGGATCACGCGGTGACCGTTTCACGTCCAGCAGCGACACGCTGCCGGTTGTGTTGCTGGTCACCGGGTTACACCACTCTATGGGGCACTACTGTGACCATGCAATCGTTCTGGGCGCGAGCGTCGGCGGTCTGCTCGCGGCCCGTGCACTGGCCGACTCGTACCGCGCGGTGACGGTCGTCGAACGCGACGTCCTCCCGACCGGTGCGGAGAACCGCCACGGGGTACCGCAGGGGCGGCACGGACACGGGCTTCTCGCCCGCGGCGCCCGGTCCATGGACGAATTGTTCCCGGGTATCCTCGACGAACTGATCGCCGACGGCGCACCGGTGATCGCCGACGGCGACCTGTCGGAGATGCACTTCGTCCTCGGTGGCCACCGGCTGGCGCCGTCGGGTCGCTTCCGCGACCACCGAGCCACCTACGTGCCGAGCAGGCCGCTGCTCGAACATCATGTCCGGCGGCGCGTGCGCGCCATCCCGAACATCACTCTCCTCGACGGGCACAACGTCGGCGACCTGACGACGACACCCGACCGCCGCCGGATCACCGGAGTGCAGGTGGGCAGCCGCGAGGGTGTTCGGAGCCTGACGGCGGATCTGGTGGTCGACGCGATGGGGCGCGGAGCCCGCACCCCGGCGGGTCTCGAGAAACTCGGTTACGGGCGACCGGTCGAGGAGCATGTCGTCGTCCACGTCGTGTATCGCAGCCAGCTGTTGCGACTCGCGCCGGGCACACCGATGGAGAAGATGGTGTTGATCGGCGCCGTGCCGGGTCGCCCCGCGGGCATGGCGCTGTTCGGCTACGAGCACGACACGTGGCTGTTCACGGTCGCCGCCATGGCTGGTCGTGAACCGCCACCGCGCCTGGACGGCATGATCTCCGCCGTGGAGGCGTACGCGCCCGAGCATGTCGTGGCCGCGCTCCGTACCGCCGAACCCCTCGGTGAGCTGGCACAGCACAAGTTCCCGTCCAGCCAATGGCGACACTATGAGCGGATGCACCGTTTCCCGGATGGACTGCTGGTCTTCGGCGATGCGATCTGCAGCTTCAATCCGGTCTATGGTCAGGGCATGACGGTAGCCGCCGTCGAAGCGATGTCGCTGCGGGACTGCCTGCGGCGCGGTGAGGACGACCTGTCCCGCAGATTCTTCCGGGCCGCGAGGAAACCCATCGGCGCCGCGTGGCAGCTCGCGGTCGGCGCGGATCTGGCGCTGCCCGAGGTCGAAGGTTCACGCAGCGTGCAGACCCGACTCGGCAACGCGTATGTGGCGCGTGTCCTGGCCGCTGCCGAGAACGATCCCGTGGTCGTCGACCGAGTCCTGCGGGTCAGCAGCCTGATGGATCCGCCGAGCTGTCTGTTCCACCCTGCGCTCGTGGGACGGGTGTGCGCGGGCAACCTTCGACGTCACCGGACAACCGACGGCGCACCGGCGGCGATCCCCAACGAGAGGCGGAAGGGTTTCCTCACCGCCCGCAGATGAATTCTCCACCGCTCATTGCGCAGCGGTCCTCGGGCCGGTAGAAGTGTCGGATGCCCAGCACCCTCATCGAGGTTCGCAACCGTCACGACCGCGACATCGAGACCGGCATCATCGACGCCGTCCACCACGCGCTCGTCGCGGCCTTCCGGATTCCGGAAATAGACAAGCACATCCGGCTCGTGGTGCACGAACCGGAACGATTCGCGGTGCCGCCGACCCTGAGATCACCCGAGCTCTACACCCTGGTGATCGTCGACTGCTTCGCGGGGCGCAGCGTGGACGCGAAGCGGCGCCTCTACCGTGAGATCACCGAGCGGCTCGAAGTTCTGGGGATCCCCGCCGACCACGTCACGGTTATCGTCCGGGACATCCCCGCCGCGAGTTGGGGAATTCGCGGCGGGCAGGCTGCGTGCGACGTGGATCTCGGTTTCACCGTCGACGTGTGAGGACTGCACCCTCCCCGCGTCGATCTATGGGAAGAACTGCGGGTTCGAGGCGGTGGAGGGTTCCAGGAAGCCGAAGTTGTCGACCACATCCCAGAGGGGATCGTCGAACCCGATGTCGAAGGTGCAGTCGGACTCGCGTGGGTCGGGTACGAACGCCCACAGCAGTGCACCCGCGGTGCCGGCGGCGCGTTGACCCTCGATCTTCGTGGTGATGTGATCGGCGCGGTCACCGAGCGACCCGCACGATCCGGCGCGCTCACCGATCTCCGCCACGAGCAACGGCTTTCCGACGGCTGCGGCCTGCGCGACCCGCCGGGCAAGGCCGTTCCACTGATCGCCGGGCAACGGCACGCCGTCGGCGCCGTAGTCGTGGTACTGCACGGCATCGACATAGGAGGAGGCGCTGACGAACTGGTACTCGTCGCCCTGGGTGCCGCACTGACCGCCCCCGGTGTAGCCCGCGGTGATCAGGGTGCGGGGGTCGACGGCGCGCAGTTCGGCACCGGCTGTATCGAAGAAGTCGCGCAGCACCTGGGCGGCCCCGGGCTCGCACGACCGGGTCCACCAATAGCACGCGGCGTCGGTGCAGGAACTCGTCTCCGGCTCGCCGACGAGCTCCCACGCCGCGAGGGAGGGGGAATCCCGGTAGCGGGCGACGGCAGTGTGCATCCAGTCCCGGTAGCTCATCACCACCCGCTCGTGGCCCGGGGTGAACTCGGTCCAGCCGTCGACGTACCACTGCCGGTCCTTGAAGACCTCGTCCTCACACGCACCGTCCTGAGGTGCCAGGACAGGCAGCAGCATCTGATCGTGCGCTTCGGCCGCCGCGAAGACCGCGTCCATCGGTCCGAAGTCGAGTTGCCCGGTGAACCGGTTGACGGCCAGCGCCTGGAAGAGGTTGAAGCGGGTGAGCGAATTCGGGGGCAGCGCACCGAAATAGGCGTCGAGGTCGACCATCGCTCCGCATCCCCAGTTCACCGACCAGTCGGTGGCGAGCTGGTAGGCGTTGAACCCGGTGGGCCACCAGGCCCGACCGTCGAGCGCGAAACCGTCCGGCGACGCGGTCACCCGCGCGCCGGGCGCCGGTGCCGCTGCCGCGGGGCTCGTGCCCAGCAGCAGCCCGACCACGGTCGCGGCGCCGACGATGAGTCTGGATACCCGAAGCCTCGTCATCTTCCGGATCGTAGGTCCGCGGCACAGGTGAGAGCCCCGATCGAGGAGGAACACGCCGCAGTGACCGTCGTCACGATCAGGCGAACTCGAGGGCTCCCTCCACCGGGCGTGTGACCCGTCGGGTGCGCGGGGATCCGAGCGCGCTCTCCAGATCCGACCCGTCGTGCTCGGCGAGCAGTTCGCCACCCGACCACACCAGCAGCGTCGTGGCGACGGTGTGCTCGGCCACCGAATGCGACAGATCGTAGTGCGCGCAACCCGGCACGCCGGCATAGGTGATCCACAGGTCGAAACCGGTCATGAACAGGTCGAGGTCGAATTGCACGGACAGACCGAGCAATTCGCTGCGACCGGTGTCATCCACACCGGCGAAGGCCTCGTCCAGGGCGAGCAGACGCGGCGCATGCGGGTCGGCGGAATCGAGCATCACGTGCGCCGCGGCGAACAACGGCAGGTGCAGGGAGACGGACTGCTCGCCACCGGACAGCGCCGAGTGCCGGGCCGGGGTGAGGCGGTCCTCACTGCCGTCCGCACCGACGAGACTGAACGAGAACACCCGCCACCGGCGGTAATCCAGCGTGGCGGCGAGGATCTCAGGGTACGACCGTTCCGGATGCGCGGCCCGCTCCGCGCGGATCCGCGACGCGAAATGCGCGCGGATCCCCGCGAGGTCCTCCGGCGCCAGCATCGACGCGTCGCGGTCGAGGAGCTTGCACACCGCGCGGGCCGGCTCGTCGAGATGGTCGGCGAGCACCCAGTGCACCCCGATGGTGTTGCCCGAAGACATGTGCCGTTGCCGCATCTCGGTGCCCATCCGGGCGATGAGGTCGCGGGCGTCGACGGTGCGCTCGTGGATCTGCTGCGCGAGACCGGTGAGCAGCGCGTCCTCGAGGATCCGTCGTTCGGAGTCGGTGAGCAGGGTTTCCTGTTCCTGCCGCGCCCGGGCGATGCGCTGCGCGAACGCCGCGACGGACGTGTAACCCTGTTCGTCCTGTACCTGCACGACGGTAATGCCGTCGGCGGCGTCCCAGTGCAGCCGGTAGTCGCGGCCTCGGGCGAGTTCGGCGTCGAACTCCTGCAGTGCGGAGGTCAGTGCCGAAGCGGTGGACTTGCGGGTCGACTCGGAGGCCGTGACCGATTCGGTGGCGGCGTCGAGTGCCCGGAACAACGAGAGGACCTCGGTGGGCAGCACATCGACCGTGTCGTCGGGGGACTGTCGGATCCGGTAGGCCAGCTGATCGGCATCGAGCCACGCGGCGGCGCTGGACGGCCACACGTGCTCGCTCTCCACGCCGAGCAGGGTCAGCAGGTCGCGCCGGGCGAAGGGTGCCAGGGCGTCGGCGTCGGCGCGGGCCTCGGTGAGCGCCGACCGCAGTGTCTGCTCGGCGCCCGTGTGGGCGGCCTCTGCCTTGCCGATCCGCTCGAGCGCCGACTCGTGGGCCTTACGCGCGGTTCGCTCGGCGGTCTTCGCAGTCTCGATCCGGCGTCGGGCCTCGTCGAGCTGGGCATCGATCCGGTCGGCGCTCGCCCCGATCGACTCGCGCAGCGTCTCGAGCTTCTGCTGCTCGTTGGCCAGCGTCTCGGCGTTCTCCGCCGCGAGCTCGGCCGCGTTCTCGGCGGAGACCCGCGCCTCGTCGAGCCGAACTTCGGTGTCGCGGAGTCGATCACCCCAGGTGACCTGCTCACGCAGGGCGCGCTGCAGGGCCTGGCCCTGGGAACGGAAGTGCCGCACGGCTGCGTCGAGACTGTCGAGTTCCGTCGCGGTGAGCGGCGCTCGGTGCCGGCCGGCCGTCGACCGCAAGTGCTGTTCCTTGGTGGCGACCGCGGCGATCGCCTGGTCCAGGTCGCGATCGGCGGCGGCTGCGGATTCGGATGCGGTCCGCAACGCGCCGGCGCATTCGGTGACCTTGCGCAGCGCCGCGAGCACGGATCCGGTGCGCGGCAACGACTTCACGGCCTCGTCGAGTGCGGTGAGCCGGTGGCCGATCTCGCGGTCCTGCTCGCGCTGCGCCTCCACGTCGGCGCGGCATTCGGCGATGGTGGTCTCGAGTTCGACGATGCGACGCTGCCGACGCCGGGCGCGGGCGGTGGCTCCGATGAACTCGGCCTGCTCCTTGACGTGGCGACCGAGCTGCACTCCCTGCCGGAACCCGCCGTGCGCATCGACCGACACTCGCGCGTCCGGACCGGGATCGGTGGTCCACGCGATCGACGACAGCACCGCGGCGATCCGTTCCTCGGGGACGGCCGTGTCGGGTTCGGGAACGAGTACGTCGGCGAGGGTGAGACCGCTGGGGCGGTGCTCGGGCGCCAACGGCACCAGTAACTGCTCCGACTCGATGTCCGGCAGGTCGCCGTCGGTGATCCACCCGTCGAGCAGGTTCGCGGCCTGCAGCGCCGCTTCGATACCGGCAGCGTCCTGCGTCGACACATCGTCGCGGAACCGGACGAGCTGCCACAGCGGGGCGCCGACGAGATCGTCGCGGCTGCCGGTGCGGGAAGGGAACGCCGGGGGAGCGTCGTCGCGTTCGGCCGCGACGGCGGTGCGTTCGGTCTCGAGTTCGGCGATGCGGGTGCCGAGCGACTCGATCTCAGAGCCGCACACGCGACGCCGGAACCGCAGGTCGTCGAGCACGGGCCCGGTGTGCTCGGCGAACACCGCCGCGGGGGACGGGGCATCGTCCTGACCGACGGTGCCGAAGGCGGTGTCGAGCGCCTCGAAGACCGGGGTGGACAGGCCCACGGCCGCGAAGGTCTCGGCGCGATCGGACCACCACCGGCCCAGCTCGGCGGCGACCTCGCTGCGGGACAGCTCGACCATGGTCTCGGCGGCCTCCACCGCGGCCGAGGCGGTGTCGCGTTGCGCGCGGGCACGCACCGCGGCGGCCTCGGCCCGTGACCGCGCGGCGGTCGCACCGTCGAGCTGGGACAGTGCGCTGCGCACCGCGCGCACGTCGGCGTCGCGTTCCTCGGCGAGTGCGTCGATCGCGGTGTTGAGCTGCTCGGTCCGTTCGATGCCGTCGAGACCGGTCCATGTGATGCCGGCGTCCTCGGCCGCCGCACTCAGCCCGTCCTCGGCGCGACGACGCGCCGCCGTCGCCGTCTCGAGCGCGTCGCGGGCGCTGTCGTGGTCGCGGAGCCGGTCGGCTACGACGGCCTGGGCGCGGTTCGCCTGCTCGGCCTGTGCGGCGGTGGTGCGCTCGAGGTTCTTCACCGCGGACGCGAGGTCGTCGAGCTGCTGTTTGCCCTCGTAGGCGCTGGAGCGGTGCAGTGCCTCGAGGGTGGTGCGTGCCTGTTCGTGGTCGCGTTCGGCCACCAGGAGCTGTTCCTCGGAGGCCGCGCGGGCGGCGGCGGCCTCGGTGCGGGCTTCGGTCGCCTCGCGCAGCGACCGGACGGCGGTGTCCACCACTCCGAGACGGGTGGCGACCTTGTCGACGGCGGTGCGCGCCTGCTGACGGATGTACTTCGAATACACCTTGACGAACTGTTGCGCCGCATCGTCGGCGGCGGCGAGGGATTCGAGGGTGCGCTCGACCTCCTCGATCGCGGAGAACGAGCGGGCGGCCTCGACGATGAGATCGTCGTCGAGGGGGCGAAGGCCGTCGGTCAGCGCCTGCGACAGGCCCTTCGGGTCGAGGTTCTTGGCGAGCTGGGGGCGGCGCAGCGTGAGGATCAGGTTGATCAGCTGGTCGTAGCGTTGCGCGCCCAGACCGAACATGCGCGCGTCGATCGCGGCCCGGTAGTCGACGGGACGATCGGCGATCGCGTCGGCTCCGATCTGATCGACCAGTTGTTTGCGGGTGAGCGGTCGGTCCTCGTCGTCGAGCAGCGAGAAGTCGACTCCCACACGGCCGTCGACGACGAAATGCCAGCGGGTGACCTTGTCGTTGCCGCGGGTGGCGCGCATCCCGATGCCGACGGTGACGGCCTCCGGGTCGTCGGCGCGGCCGCGGCAGAACTCCATCCACACGTACGAGTGGGCGCTGTCCTGGCCGCGGTACAGCAGGTTCGAGCGCATGGTGCGCTCCTCGCCGGCGAACGGGTTCAGACGTCGCGGTTCGATCCGGCCGTCGAGCACGAACGGGAACAGCACCTCGAGCGCCTTGGTCTTGCCCGACCCGTTCGGTCCGCGCAGCACCAGTCGTCCGTCGGCGAACGAGAACTCCTGGTCGCGGTAGTCCCACAGGTTGATGATCCCGGCACGCGTGGGGCGGAATCGGGCGCTGCTCATGAGATCTCCGTCGGGGTCGTATCGGGGGCGGGGACTGTCGGTGGGGTGGTCTCGGGGAACAGGTCGATCTCCGGATCCCGTTCGCGCACACTGACCGTCACGCCGCGGAAGCGGGCGATGGCGGGCAGGACCAACACTCCGCCCGGTACGCGGGCCACCAGGCGCAGTCTGTCGAGCATGTCCACCGCGGCCTCGGCCAGTCCCGCGGGGTCGGCCTGCCACTGCGCGGCGAAGGTCCGGCCGTAGATGTCGACGAGACGACCGACCGTGCCCGCCAGCCACGAATCCTCGAGCAAGGGATGCTCGAGCGGGGCACGAGCGTCGTCGTCCTGCTCCTGCTCGTCGGGCATCGGGGTGTCGGACGCCGCGAGCGGGGTGAACACCGTCGACCTCGGGATCGCGGAATCGACCGCCGCGACGAGGACGTCCTGCGTCTGCGCGGGCACCGGCATCCGGGGCGGGACAGGGGCGTCGGGATCGAGGACGCGATCGCACATCTCCCCGGCCAGCAGCAGCGCGACCTGCGCGACCGTCCCCGTGTTCGGGAACCGCATATCCGACAACCGTCCCGAGGTGTCCACCAGCGCAACGCCTTCGGCGCGACGCTCACAGACCAGGCCGGTGAGCAGTTCCACCTCGTCGGTGGTGCGCGGCAACGCCAACTGCAGCGCCTCGTCGTCGTCGAGATCGTCGGCGTACACCACGGGACGCTGCACCAGTGCGCGGCGCACCCGCCGCCGGACCTCCGCCGTATCCGAGTGCGGGGCACCGGCATTGCCGAGCAGACCGCGCACCGATTCGAGGTGCTGCAACGCCCGCGGTGGCCGGAACAGGGCGTGCACGACCGCACGATCGACGTCGTAGAGCGCCTCACCGTTGTCGGGATCGCTCGCCCACCTGCCCGCATCACCGTCGGCGAGGGTGATCGCGCCGCGCACGCCGAGCCAGGTCACGGCATCGACGAAGGCATCGCGGTCGGCGGCACGTTCGGTGTCGAGTTCGACACCGTCCACCCGGCTCGCCTCGGAGGCGACGTGCTCGGCGAGTTCGGACAGCGTGATCTGCCCGGCGCCGCGACCGAGCGCGGCGATTGCCAACGCGAGATAGGCGTAACGGCGCCGGTCGAACGGCCGGCCGGTGTGCGTCGACGTGCCTGCCCCCGCGTCGAGGCGATCGGCGACGGTGAACAGCCGCGCGGTGGTCTCGGTGACCTCGAGCCGGTATCCGAAGGTGGCGAGCAGATCCTCGCGCAGCTCGGTGGCCCAGCGGCGCACCGTCGCCAGCGCCGACCGGTCGGGGAAGGTCGTGGTGACGAGATGGTGGGTGAGCACCAGCCGCGCGGCGCGCTGATACGAATCCAGTTCGACGGACGGAATCGAACGGGCCCTCATCGCACCTCCACCGACAGACCGTCGAGATACAGGCGCCCGCGCGCGGTGTGCACCACCGTCGACTCGCCGCTCGGTCGGAGGGTGAGCTTGACGCCGTTCTGCGTACCGGAGGAGGCATCGTCGCTGCGCACCCGCCCGCTCACGGGCACCCGGGCCGACAGTGCGGCGTCGAGCAGGCTCAACAGCACCTCGGCTTCCGGTTCGCTCAGCTTCCGTTCGCGCACACCTCCGGCGGCGAGGGAGCGCGCCGCTTCGGCCCGGCGACGCTGCTTCTCGAGCTGCGCCTCGCGCAGCCGCCGTACTCCGGCGTCGTTGCGCTGGATCCGTCCCGGCGCTCCCGCTGCGGGGCGCCGGCCGGTCTCGGCGAGGGTGCGGGCGATCTCCACGGGAGGCGCGTCCCACCACGACCGGGTGACCGGCACGATGTCGGCATCGGGATGGGCGACGGAGAAGTGTCGGGGCCGGCCCAGGTCGAACACCGCATCGAACAGCGCGTGCGCGGCCTCCTCGGACGGCGCGGCAGCGAACCATCCCGCGAGATGCCGCAGCTGCGACTCGCGGCTGACACCCCCACGACGCTGCTCGGTGAGCCGGCGCAGCAGCCCGAGCACCGCGGAGATCGCGTTGATGGTCGCGCCGCGCAGGCGTTCGGATTCGCTCGGTTCGGAGCCCACCCCGACGAACCAGTGTTCGATGCCCCACCAGCGCTGCGCCCAGTCCGCTTCGCGTTCCTCGAACGAGAGCAGCACCCGCTCGTCGTGCCGGGCCGCGGCCGCGGTGAGCTTCTGAACCCCGGTGACCTGCACCCGGTCGAGCGCCGCGGAAAGCTTCGGGGCGTAGCGGGCCAGATCGGTGCTGAACTCACGCATGTGGGTGAGGAGCGCGTCCTTGTGGGCGAGGAAGGTCTCCGGGGTGACCTCGGTGGTGCGCACCAGCTCGCCGAGGACGAGATAGAAACGGGCAGCGCGCTCGGCCATGTCCGACAGCGTCGCGTCGAGGCGACTCAACTTCCGGTAGACCAGTTCGCCGTCGCCGGCCGCGTTCGCATCGGCGAGATCGTTCAGGTCGGCGAGCAGATCGGGGAGGGCCAGACGCGACAGCGAGACGTCCTCCCCACGGGAGGACAGCACGTCCTCCACGGCGCGGAACACCCGGTAACCGGCCTGCCCGAACTGGTAGACGTAGTGCCGGTTGCGGTACTCGGCGAGCGTCGCCGCCCGGGATCCGTCGTAGCTGCGTTCGAGCACACCCCACGCGTGCAGCTGCTCGAGCAGGGCCGGGATCTCGGAGGAATCGGGCACGTCGTCGCCGTTCGCGCCGGGCAGCCGAGTGAGGACGTTCTCGACGTCGCCGGCGTGCAGCAGCACCGAGTAGTTGCCGCGCGCATGATCGAATGCGCGCAGAACCCACAGGTAGTGCACCCTTTTCTCGGCCGTTGCGAACGAGAAGAGGCGCAGGCGGTCGTCCCGCACCAACGCGTCCTCCATCGCGCCGAACCGCGCTCGGCCTGATTCACTCACCGTGACAGGTTAGGCGGCGCAACCGACGGGTCCGGACAACACCCGGCGTGAGTGTCGGCACGATCGTTGCCCGATGAACGCCCCGATCCGCGGTGGCGGCCCGCCCCGAGCCGTTACGGTCGAGGCGGTGCGCTCGGCGAGGGCAGTGCGCCCGGACAGACGCCGCAGCCTCCGGAATCGGACACGATGAATCCTCACGAGATCGGACAGGACACCCACAGAGTGGGCGATCCGGGACCCGCCACGCGTGCACTGATCGAGGCGGTCGCCGACCTGTCGACGACGCGGCAGGCCGAGATCACGCAGTACATGACCGAGCGGATCTCGGCCGAGATCGAGGCGATGTCCACCGACCGCCACACCCGCCGCTCCCTCGCCCAGGCCGCGGAGGAGGGTGTCGCAGCCATCACCCGGTTCCTGCGGGACGATCTTGCCGAGATCGAGATCCCGGCGGCGTCCTATTCACTGGTGCGCATGCTGGCCCGGCAGGGATTCCCGGTCTCGGTGGTCGACCGCAGCAACCGGCTCGCGCAGGACAGCATCATGCGCTGGTGCCTCGAGGTGCTGGCGGGACTCAGCGACGACGCCGCGGCAGTGATGCAGGCGGGCGTGGAGATCCTGATGAAACTCTCTGCCGGGATCGATGGGGTGTCGCAGAAGTTGCTCGGGGTCTACGAGGCCGAGCGCGACACCTGGCTGCTCAACCGCAACGCCTCCCGGACCGCCCGCATCCAGGACATCCTGGCCGGACGGCCGATCGAGGTGGGGGACGCCGAGCGCACCCTCGGCTACCGGCTCGGCCAGCACCACCTCGGGGTGATCGTCTGGACGGACGACATCGAAGTGGTCGGCGGGGACCGGTCCGGCACCGAATGGAACGGCCTCGAGCAGGCGGTGACGGCCTTGGCCGAACATCTCGGGCGGGGAGGTCGGGTGCTGTTCGAACAGTTCGACGAGTACACCGCCTGGGCATGGATCCCGCTCGGTACCGTCGATCGCATCGACCCGAGCGGACTGTCCGGGGTCGTCGCGGCCTGGCAGCGACCCGTCGGTGTCGCCGTCGGAGCGCCGCAGGAGGGGATCGACGGTTTCGTCCGCACCCATCGGCAGGCGGCGCGGGCGCGGGAGGTGGCTCTGACATCGGCTCTGCCGGTCCCACGTCTCGTCTCGATCGACGAGGTCGGCGCGGTCGCGTTGATGTGCACGAATCTCGAATGGGCGCGCGCCTGGGTGGGGGATGTGCTCGGCCGCCTCGCCGCCGACGATCCCGCTGCCGCACAACTGCGGCACACACTGCGGGAGTTCCTGTCCAGTGGAGGCAGTTTCGTCGCCACCGCGGAAAAGCTCCATCTGCACCGGAATTCGGTCGCCTACCGGATCAGCAAGGCGGAGGAGCAGATCGGGCACAGTGTCCGCGAGTGTCGACTCGACCTCGAGAACGCGCTCGCGCTGTGCCACTGGCTCGGAGCCGCCGTGCTCGCGCCCGATTCGGAAGGTCCACCTTCGCCCGGGTGACGGCCCGTTATCGGGAGCCGGGCACGGCGCTGCGGACGAACCGTCCGATCTCGCCGATCGCGCGGATTCCTTCGGGTAGCAGATCCGCGGCGGCCTGGAATACGTGCACCTGCCGGTCCCAGACCTGCAGTTCGCACGCGATACCGGCGTCGGCGAGACGGTCGGCCATCGACTCCGCGTCCACCAGGAACAATTCGTGCGAGCCGACCTGGATGAGCGTGGGCGGCATGCCCGACAGATCCGCGTCGGCAGGGCAGAGCCGCCCCGACTCCTGGCGACGTCCTGCAAGACCGGCCAGCGCCTCGAGTGCGTTGCCGGGCAGCAGCGCGCAGTGTGCGGCGTTGGAGTGGCCGAGCTTGCGGGCGAGTCGACCCGGCGAATCGGGTGCCGCTGTCTTCCACGTGAAGGACGAACGTCCCTCGGTTCACCGGTGCGGCTGCACACTGTTTCGGTAGTGATTCGGGCTGTGCGCACAGTGTCCGCGCGTGGCACTGGGTGCCGGTGCGAGCTGGAACACGTCGAAGTAGGGAAGATCTGCAGGTAGGGAGGTTTATTCGGGCGCTTGTCCAAGTGATATCCGGTGGCCCGAACGACCCGAAAGCCCCTGTCGACCGACCCGGCATTGTGCGCTGCGACCAGCGAACCCCCACGATCTGTGTGCTCGCGTACCGATGGAAAAGCTCCCGAGTCGACCTACCTTCGAATAGGGGGCCGATGATCGGAGCCACGTCATCGGCCCGTCGGGGTCCCGCCCCCCTCTACGACGGACCGCTTCGTGGCTCGGACATTTTCCGTTGACGGAAGGACTGCGATGGCGCCCCACGCGACGCAGAACTGCATGACGATCCTGCGCTGCGGAAGCTGCACGACGCTTCACGCTCCGGAGACAGCGTGCTGCTCCTCCTGCGGCGGCGCGAACCTCGAGTCCGCCCGCTGCTCCGGCACCGGCTCGATCGTGTCCTGGAAGGTCGTCGAACCGCTCGACGACGGCGCGCAGGACGACAGCGCGGTCACCCTCGCAATCGTCGAACTCGACGACGGGCCATGGCTCTACTCGAAGATCGAAGGATCGTTCCCCGACTGCGCCGAGGCCCGGGTGCGGGTCGCGTTCCGGTCCACTGCGGGTGACGACGGATTCCCCGTCTTCGGGATCTGCGCGGCCTGATCTACGACGCTCATCCCTCGAGAACCGCGGTGGCTTCGATCTCCACGAGCACGACAGGTTCGTAGAGCGCCGCGACACCGATCAGCGATGCCGGCGGCATCGGATCGGGCAGATCGATCTCCTGCGCGACGGCCTGCACACCGGCCATGAACTGTCCGATCTTCTCGGGATGCCAGTCTGTGACGTAGAACGTCAGGCGCACGACATCGCGGAAGGTCGCGCCGGCTCCGTCCAAGCCTCGTGCGACGTTGCGCAGCGCTTGGGCCACCTGACCGGCCAGCTCGGTAGGAATCGGTGAGCCGTCCGGCATGTATGCGACCTGTCCGGCGAGATGGACCTGTCGCGTGCCGGTGGAGACTGCGACGTGGTGGTAAGGAGCGTTCGGCAGCGTGCCTTCGGGGCTGAACAGGGTGACGGACACGGACATGGAGTTCTCCTGGGGTCGGAACCAAATGGTATCCGAGTTATACTTGGTATCCGGAAGTCACTTCAACGAAACCAGGTTTCATGTCGGATACCGCTGACCACGATCTGCTCGCCGTCGCCGCCCACCGGGAACTGTTGGGGCAGATCCTCGACAAGTGGTCCTTGAGCGTGCTCACCGAATTGTGCGAGGCTCCGCGCCGCTTCAACGAGCTGCGGCGCGCCGTTCCCGAGGTCACGCAGAAATCCCTGACGACCACGTTGCGCAGACTCGAACGCAACGGAATCGTCGAACGCCGGGTGGTGAACACCCGCCCCGTCGCGGTCGAATACCGCATCACGCCACTGGGGAAGACGGTGCGCGAACCGATCGACGCTCTGTTGATGTGGGCGTCGACGAATCTTCCTCGCATCGAGGAAGCGCGACGCAGATTCGACGAGGATCTCGGCGAATGAGGATGTCAGCGCTCGGGCCACGGTTCGACGACCAATCGAGGCCATTCCACCTGTCATCGTCGGGCTTTCGCTTCGTACACGTTGCGAGGTGCCAGCACCGGATTCGGGCGGAGCACCATCCCGAACAGGTCGTCGAAACCGTGCGGAGCGTAGACCCGTAGTCCCGGATGCCGGCCTGCCGGTCGCGGCCGTCGAGAAAGTTCCAGACCGTCTGGAAGACTCCGCCCGCGGTGAGATATCAGTCTCCGATGCCGAGTTCACCCGTCCGGTCCAGGACGACCCGGCACACCGGATTTCCGGGAACGATGTCGAGCAGTCGCTGCTCGGTTGCGGGGCGTGAGGTCACTCGGGCATCGTCTCTCGTCGCGGGATACCGATAGCGCTAGGCCTGACGCGACCGGGACTTCCAGGCCGACCAGGCAGCGGTCACGATGATCGCGCCGGCGAGGGAGCCGATGATCTCGCTGGGGCGTAATTCGAGTCCGTCACCTGCGAGAAGGCTGATGAGTAGACCGCCGATGAACGAACCACCGACGCCCGCGACCAACGCGAGAGTCCAGTCGATCCCGGTCCCGGACCTGCCCACGACGAGCTGTGCCACCGCGCCGACGAGCAGCCCGAACAGAATGATTCCGATGATCAACATTGCGCGAGTACAAGTGGACATCCTCACGCGGACCCCGCTTTACGTCTCGAAAGTGCAATTCGAGATCCGGTCTTCCCACGGGTCAAACTGTTGTTACATGCGAGCCTGCCCTTCGAGTTCAGCAAGGTTGCGGTTGCGCAATGACTCGGTAGTGGGTCTGGTGTGACCGTCCGAGGCGGACCGCACTCGGAGAATGGCCAGGACAAGCGCACAGGCCCAGGATTTTCCGATTGCGCCCGACGTGCCGATGCATTTGATCGACCGCATCCGGGCACTCCGACATCTCGATACCGGTCCCGAGAAATTCCGTGATGCAGGCGGGCCGGTCACCCTCGTACATATCGGTCCTGCCCGGTGGGCGCCGACCTTCGCTATCGTCACCTCACCGCAGGGCGCCCACGATGTTCTCGGCGGTTTCGACGGTTCCTTCGACAAGGAAATGACCGTCCACGTCGAGGGACGGGTGTGGGTCGGCGACAATCTCTTCAATCTTCCTCACGATTCGTGGGTGCCGCACCGTCGTGCGTTGCAGCCTTTGTTCACCAAGAAGCACGTAGCGGTCTACGCCGACCGGATCGCCGAGGTCGCCGACACGATGGCGGCAGAGTGGAGCGAGGGCGGGTCGATCGATCTCGACACCGAAACCCGGCGACTCACCCTGCGTGTCCTTGGCCGGTCACTCTTCGGAACGGATCTCAGCGAGAAATCCGAAGCTGTCGGAGTTCCACTCGGACAGGTGGTGCAATTCGTGGGACGACGTGCCCTGCAACCGATACGAACCCCGACATGGCTGCCGACACGTGCCCGTCATCGTTTCCGTGTTTCGTTGGCTGTTGTCACCGAAACGCTCGACGAGGCGATGGACGCCGCGCGGAGCGGTGCTGGCAATGGCGCCGAATTGATCAAGCTGTTCTTCGAGCTCACCGATCCGGTCACTGGCAGAGCGTTCAGCGACGAGAAAATCCGTGACGAGTTGCTCGCGTTTCTCTTCGCGGGTCACGACACCACCGCGACCACTCTCGCCTACAGCTTGTGGCAGCTCGGCCGCAATCGCGAGATGCAGGAGCGGGTGGCGCGGGAGGCTGCAGCCATCGGAGACCGCCTGTTGCGCGCGAGCGATATCGGGGATCTGCCCTACACCGTCCAGATAGTCCATGAGTCACTGAGGATGTGTCCGCCCGCAGCGACGGCCGCGCGAATGGCAATGCGCGACGTGGAGGTCGACGGTTACCGTATCCCTGCCGGGACGAATACGATCGTCGGCACCTACGCGCTCCACCATGATCCGTCGCTCTGGGACGAGCCCGAGAAATTCGACCCGGATCGGTTCGCCTCCGGGCAATCGGTAGACAGGTCGCGGTGGCAGTATCTGCCGTTCGGTGGTGGCCCACGCACCTGCATCGGAGATCATTTCGCCATGCTCGAAGCAATCCTGGGCCTCGCCAGTGTGGTGCGAAAACTCGAGGTGGAATCCCTTCACGACGATTTTCCGGTAAAGACGCCGTTCACCTTGGTCGCGGCCGGACCCGTGCCCGCGCGTGTGGGGACCAGAGCCGTCGCTGCGTAGTCGTCGGCAAAGGCAGGCAGGTGCGTCGCGCCGCACTGATCGGGACAGGGCAGGATGGTGGCCATGCAGACCACACCCCTGACCTTCGAGTCCTCCGTTGTCGTTTCCGCCACCCCCGACGAGGTGTACGCCCTCGTCTCCGACGTCACCCGCACGGGTGAATGGTCGCCCGTCTGCGCGGAGTGCTGGTGGGACGAAGGGCAGGGCCCCGAGGTCGGTTCCTTCTTCACCGGCCGGAACGTCACCCCCGAACGCATCTGGGAGGCCCGGTCGAAGGTCGTCGTCGCCTCCCCGGGCCGCGAGTTCGCATGGTCGGTCGGCCCGGGCCTCGTGCGCTGGAGCTACGTCATCAAGCCCGCGGACGCCGGCACGGAACTCACGGAGACCTGGGAGTTCACCGAAGCCGGGCAGAAATTATTCCACGAGAAGTTGGGGGCGGAGGCACCTGCCCGGATCGCCGCGCGGGAGCAGGCCGCCCGCAGCGGAATTCCGGCGACCCTGGACGCGATCAAGCGCATCATCGAGGGCTGACCCGGGACGCTCGTCGATCATCGAGGGATCGCCGGGCGACTCCTTGCCGAGGGGCGAACGGTGAACACCGCGACCTTCGGGTGCACCAGGCTCGGTACGTGGTGGGCGCAGTGTCGTGCGCTGCGAGGCCGGGATCGGATTCGAGGGGTCGGCTGCGACACGTAGCAGCCTGATCGCCGAAGTGCGGGTCACCGAGGAACTCCCCACCGGCGGACTGGGTGTCGGCCTGGGCATCCAGAAGGCCGATTCGCGCTAGGAGGCCCTGCGCGATCTGATCGACGAGGTGCTCCGCGTCGACGATGCCGGCTCACCGATCGCGGCGTTGATCTCCGGCCTCGACGTCGCCTACGACCTCGGTGAGAGACACCCGCTGCTGGGACGACGCATGCCGGATCTCGACGTCATTGCCGAGGAGAAGCCGGTTCGAGTGTTCGGGCTCGCCCACTTCTGCTGCAATTCGACGGTCCACCAATCGATTCCGGGCATCGTCCTGAATGCGTCGACCTCGTGTGGGCGCGTTACGACGCCGCTTGGGGATTGTCGTTGCTCGGTGAGGGGGACGCGCCGTCGGCTGTGGTCGTGCGCCCGTACGGGCACGTGGCATGGGTGGGGGGCTCGACGGACGGTCTCGACGCCGCGCTCGCGAAGTGGTGCGGCACTGCGGCCGGCCGACCAGGAACCGTTGCGTGAGCAGGTGATTCCTGACCTACGCGGGTAGACCGTACCGACCTTGCGCGCCGAACAGGGCTTCGCGCGCGTTGCAGTTGCGTCGAAACACGGTTCGGCGCGCAAGGATCGGCGGCGCAGTGAGACCATGCGTCACCGACGAGGAACAGCGACGTACTTGACCTCGAGGAACTCGTCGATACCGATGGTGCTTCCCTCGCGTCCGAGACCCGATGCCTTGATGCCGCCGAACGGTGCCGCGGGATTGGACACGATGCCGGTGTTCAGCCCGATCATGCCGACCTCGAGCGCTTCGCTGACACGGAAACTGCGGTCGACATCCTGGGTGAAGAGGTATCCGGCCAGTCCCCAGGGCGTGTTGTTGGCGATCTCGACGACCTCGTCCTCGGTGTCGAAGACGATGATGGGCGCGACCGGTCCGAAGATCTCCTCGCTCATCAACGCGGCGTCCTTCGACACGTCGGCGAGGACGGTGGGTGGGTAGAAGTAGCCGGGTCCCTCGGGTCGGCTTCCGCCGCACACCACGCGCGCTCCACGTTCCACGGCATCGGCGACGAGACGCTCCACTTTCGTCAGAGCCTTCTCCTCGACCAACGGACCGACCTGGCTACCCTCGACCAGGCCGTCCCCGACGACGAGGGCATCCATCCGAGCAGCGAGCTTCTCGGCGAACCGATCGGCGACCGCGCGGTGCACGAAGATGCGGTTCGCAGCGGTGCAGGCCTCACCCATGTTGCGCATCTTCGCGGCGAGCGCGCCGTCGACGGCCCGGTCGAGATCGGCGTCCTCGAACACGATGAAGGGGGCATTTCCGCCCAGCTCCATCGAGCTGCGCATCACGTGCTGGGATGCCTGTTCGAGCAGCCGGATGCCCACCGCGGTCGAACCGGTGAAACTGACCTTGCGTGCGATACCGCTCGACATCCAGGTCGAGACGACCTCCCCGGGTGCGGTGGTGGGCACGACGTTCAGCACACCCTTGGGCACACCGGCCTCGACGAGCACGTCGACCAGGGCCAGCGAGGTCAACGGCGTCAGCTCCGAGGGTTTGAAGACGATGGTGCACCCGGCTGCGATGGCGGGTCCGATCTTGCGGGTACCCATGGCGAGCGGGAAGTTCCACGGCGTGACGAGGACGCAGGGTCCCACCGGCTCCTTGGACACCAGGATGCGGGTCGCGCCGTCGCCGGTGCTGGTCACATCACCGCGGATGCGGACGGCTTCCTCGGAGAACCACCGGAAGAACTCCGCCGCGTAGGCGACCTCGCCCTTCGCCTCGGCGAAGGGTTTGCCCATCTCGGTGGTCATGATGGTCGCGAACTCGTCCTGCCGCTCCAGGATGAGCTCGTAGGCCCGGCGAAGGATCACGCTGCGTTCGCGCGGAGCGGTCTTCGCCCAGTGTTTCTGCACGCGGGCGCAGGTTTCGATGGCACGCCGGGCGTCGTCGGCGTTGCCGTTCGCGACGGTCGCGACGACCTCCTCGGTCGCCGGGGCGACGACCTCGAATCGTTCACCGGAGCTCGATTCGACCCACTCACCGTCGATGAACAATCCTGTGCTGACGCGGGACACTGCGTCGGAGACGCCCACCCGTGTCCCGACAATCGTTGCATCGGTCATGCGCTTTCCTCCTCGGAGATGGTGTTGTTCATCGACATTCGTGGCCCGGGATCGAGCAGTTCTGCGAGATGTTGCCCCGGGCAGGACACGTCGATCTGTGCGACCTGCATCGCGCACGAGAATCCGTCGGTGACCACCGCGGAGTCGTCGTCGGCCGCGCGCAGTGCCGGGGCGAGGGAGGTCTCGGCGACCTTCATGCTGATGTCGTGGTGTTGTTTCTCGAATCCGAAGTTTCCTGCTACGCCGCAGCATCCGACCGCGTCGCGGACGTCGTCGACTCCCGCTGCGGTCAGGATCCGGCGATGGCTTCCGGCGCCGAACACGGAGTACTCGTGGCAATGGGTCTGCAGCACCATCTCGTTCGGTAGCGGCTGTGCAGGAGCGGGTGTCCAGCCGTTGCGCACCATGGTGTCCAGGTAGGACGCGAAGCTGTGGACCCGTGCGGCGACGCGACGCGCAGCCTCGGTGGGCACCAGCTCGGGCAGGTCCTTGCGCAGGGCGGCGGCGCAACTCGGCTCGACGACGACGATCGGCCGGTCGGTGCCGTCGTCCAGTGTGCGGGCGGCGTGGGAGAGTTTCTTCTTCGCGGTGTCGAGCTGGCCGGTGGAGATCCACGTCAGTCCGCAGCACGCGTCCGCGGAGCAGCTCACCTGCTGATCCGCCGAGGCGAGCACGCGGGCGGCGGCACCGGCGACCTCCGGCCGCAACCCGCGAGTGAAGGTGTCGACGAACAGCACCACCGGCATCGAACCGGACCGGCCGCTCAGCGCGTCGCTCACGGCCTTCTTCCAGGCCCGCCGGGAGGCGAAAGGCGGAAGTACCCGGTCGGGGGAGATGCCGCCGAGAGCGGCGACGCGCTTGGCGAGAGAAGTGCGCAGGACCGCGTTGACCAGCGGTGCTGCCAACCCCGTGACGCGGAGCCAGCGTGGCAGCCACCCCAGCGAATAGTGCGATACCGGTCGTCGTGTGCCGTCGTAGTAGTGCGAGAAGAACTCGGATTTGTAGGTGGCCATGTCGACGCCGGCCGGGCAGTCGGTCGAGCAGGCCTTGCACGACAGGCACAGATCGAGTGCCTCACGCACCTGTTCGGACTTCCACCCTTGTTCGATCGTGCGGGCGCCGCGCACCATCTCCTGCAGGACCCGGGCCCGGCCGCGAGTCGAATCCTTCTCGTCGCGGGTCGCGCGGTAGCTCGGGCACATCACGCCCCCGGCGTCGGCCCGGCACCGTCCGACGCCGATGCAGCCCTGGACGGCGTGCACCCACGGGTCGGGGGTGTGTTGCGGCCGCGCGCCGTCGGGACGGACCGCCTCGATCGGGTGCAGGTCGTAGTGGGTACGCCAGGTGCGTTCGGGAACGCCCGCCAACGCCAGATCTTCATCGATCCGTGCCGGGTCGGTCAGCGATCCCGGGTTCAGGATGCCTTGCGGGTCCCAGATCGTGCGGAAGGCGCGGAATGCGCTCATCATCCGCGCGGAGTACATCACCGGCAGCAGTTCCGAGCGGGCACGGCCGTCGCCGTGTTCTCCGGAGAGCGATCCGCCGTGACGGACCACCAGACGCGCGGCTTCGTGCGTGAACTCGCGGAAGACCTTCCGGCCCTCCTCGGTGCGCAGGTCGTAGGTGATGCGGATGTGCATGCAGCCGGCGCCGAAGTGCCCGTACATCACCCCCTGCAGACCGTACCGGTCGAGCAGTGCACGGAAGTCCTGCAGGTAATCGGCGAGGTTTTCCGGCGCGACGGCGGAATCCTCCCAGCCCGGCCAGGATTCGCCACCGGACGCCAGACGGGAGGACAGTCCGGCGCCGTCCTCGCGCACCCGCCACAGGGAAGCGCGCTCGGTGGTGTCGGCCGCGATGCGGCCGTCGACGAGACGGCCGTTGCGGCGAAGTTTGTCGAGCAGTGCGTCGGCGGCCGCGGCCACGGAGTCCGGGTCGTCACCGTCCAGGTCCACGTAGAGCCACGCGCTTCCGGCGGGGAGACCGAGGACGGAGTTCTCGCCCCGACGCAGCCGCATGGTCTCGACGATCGCCGCGTCGACACCCTCGACCGCCGCAGGAGAGAATTCCAGGATGGTTCCGATGTCGCGGGCTGCGTCGACGACGTCGTCGTAGCCGAGGCAGACCAGCAACGCGCTGGACGGGCGGGGAACCAACTCGACGCGGGCGCCGACGATCACCGCGCACGTTCCCTCGGATCCGACGAGCGCACGGGCGACATCGAACCGCTTCTCCGGCAACAGATTGTCCAGGTGGTACCCCGAGACCTGCCGTTGGATCCTCCCGAGCTCGGTGCGGAACTCGAACAGGTGCTCGCCCGCCAACGCGGTGAGCTCGGCGTCGAGCTGCTGCGCGCGAGCCGCAGCGGCCGCGTCGTCGGGGTCGGTGGCACGCAGGCCTCGCTGCGCCGCGGTGAGCCGGAACCCGTCGGCGGTGACGAGGTCGATCTCGTGGACGTGATCGGACATGCGGCCGTAGCGCACCGAGTGGTTTCCGCAGGCGTCGTTGCCCAGCGCGCCACCGACCGTGGCCCGGTTCTTCGACGAGGGATCGGGGGCGAAGGTCATCCGACCCGAGGACGCGTCCTCGACTGCCCGCGTAAGGGTGTCGAGCACGACGCCCGGTTCGACGTCGGCGACACCGGACGTCTCGTCGATGTCGAGGATGCGGTTCATGTGCCGGGAGAAGTCGAGGACGACACCGGAGCCGATGGCATTACCCGCCATCGACGTCCCGCCCCCTCGGCTGACCAGCGGAATCCCGGTGTCGCCGCAGGCGGTCACCACCGTCACGACGTCGTCCACCGACCGAGGAAAGACCACGGCCGAGGGTGGCACCCGATAGTTGGAGGCGTCGTAGGAGTACTCGGCCCGTCGACGCGTCGAGGTGTCGATCGGGACGCCCAGTGCGTGGAGTCTGTCGGTGAGGAGTCGAACTCGGACGTTCTCGTCGGTCGAGGAAGCTCCGCCGTCCTGTCCTATGGTGAGCTGGTCGTCGTTCATCGCGTGCGCCGCGTCAGGAACGGGGACCGCAGAGAATGTGGGCGCGTCGGATCAAGGAACACTATCGGCCGCCTCCCAGTTTGTAGGATTGTCGACAATCCTGTGTATGCACGGAGCGTACAAAGCGGCGACGCCGAACGCAACGCACACCGCCTGCGCATCCGCATCCGTAATCGAGCTTCTTCGGGCCCTTAGCTGGTCGGTGCGTCGGCGATGAGCGCCGCGAGCAGCAATTCCGCCCGTACCCGCGCGTCCCCGAGGTCGACATCGAGCAACTGCTCGATCTTCGCGATGCGCCCGCGCAGCGTGTGCCGGTGGACGTCCAGCGCGGCCGCTGCCGATTCCCAATGTCCGTTGGCTTCGAGAAACGCGCGTAGTGAAGGAACCAGGCGCCCGCCGCGCTCGCGGTCGTATTCGGCGAGGACCGTTACGGTCGACGCGGCGACGGATTCGAGCACGGACCGTACCTGGGGAGAGGCGAGGAGGGCGGTGCCGTGGGTGGCATCGAACTCCGCGATACGACAGGTGGCGTCGGTGGTGCGCAGTGCATGCTCGGCCTGCTCGAGTCCTTGTCGGACCTCGGCGATCCGATGGGCGGGGCTGAGGCCGGCGCGCAGGGGGCGGGCGTGCTTCGCCGGTAGGTCGGCGAGCATCGCCGTGACGTCGGAGATGCTGTCGTCGCCGCGCAACAGCACGGTGAGTTCGTCCCCCCTCCTCGCGGCTGTAGAACGGTCGCCGGCGGGCGTCGAGAACGATGTCGAGATGCCGACGCACCTCGGACGAATGCGGTGTGCTCAGCCGCAGGACGCGGACGCGGTTGCGTCGACCGACAGCGTCGGCCAGGTACTCCAGTGCATCGCCCGCGTCCAGGAGACCCGCGGCGAGTAGGTCGAAGACCTTGGACCCGAGGTCGTTTCGTTCGTTCCGCAGACGCCGGGGCTTGTCGAGTTCGAGGGTCACCAGGGAGACAGCGTGACCGATCAGTACGAGTTCGACGTTCTGGAGGGGTCGGTCCGCTTGGACCGCCAGGTATCCGTTCACGATGCCGCCGTGGACGACCGGCTGAACCGTCACCGTCCTCCCCGGGCGAATCAAGGTGACCGACCCGGTGCCGTCCCGCCGCGCCTCGGCGATCGGCTCGGTGAGGTCCGGGTCCGGCATCGGATGAGCGATCACGGCATCGTCGCGCTCGGCCACGTACACGACCGAGGCGGAGGTCGAGACGGCCAGTTCGCGCACGATGGCGGTCACGCCCCCGCGCAGTGCGGCCCGTGTGATGCGGACCTGGGTGTCGGCTGCTCGGCGCACCAACTCGTACTCCTGCTCGGCGAGCCGCGTCGTCACCGCACGGCTGACCGCCGCGAACGGGGTCGTGTAGGGCACTTCGAGCAGCGCCAATCCCGCCGCGTCGGCGGCCTCGAGTACCGACGGAGGGATTTGTTCGTGCGACAGGCCGGTGCCGAAGCCGAGTGCGGCAATCCCGGCCTCTGCGAGTCGCCGGACGTAGTCGCCACCCTCCTCGTCGCGCAGGCCGAGGCCGGTGGTCAGGACCAGTTCGCCTCCGGACAACCATGGTCGCGGGTCGACGAGTTCGGTGGGCTGGACGAAATCGATCAGTCGCTCCTGCCCGGCCCGTACGGCCCGCAGTGCCAGCCCGAGTCCTGGTTGTCGTAGTAACCAGGCGATGCCCACGCTCATGACCGTCATCCTATGGCGGTGGACGAATCGGCGTATTTCCTCGGAGCAGGTTGTACGAAATGGATATGGAGCCGTTCCGTCCCCGCTTCGATACTCGAATCACCACCTGCTCCGCACCGCACCGTCGACGGCGACGCTGCGATCACGCGCCGAGCGAATGATCGAGAAAGGACCCTCATGTCCGAGATGGAGTACCGACTTCCCCAGCAGCGTCGCCTCGTCACCGAGTTGCCCGGCCCGCGCTCGGTCGCTCTGACCGAACGCCGCCACAATGCTGTCGGCGCGGGCGTCGCCTCGTCCGTGCCCGTCTACGCCGCCGACGTCGACGGCGGTGTCGTCGTCGACGTCGACGGCAACTCGCTGATCGACCTCGGTTCCGGTATCGCCGTCACCAGCGTCGGGGGTTCGGATCCCGCCGTGGTGGCCGCGGTGAGCGAGCAGGTCGCGCACTTCACGCACACCTGCTTCATGGTCACCCAATACGAGGGTTACATCGCCGTCGCCGAGAAGCTCGCCGAGCTCACCCCGGGTGATCATCCGAAGCGCACGGTGCTGTTCAACAGCGGCGCCGAGGCGGTGGAGAACGCCGTGAAGATCGCGCGGGTCGCGACCGGTCGCAGCGCCGTGGTGGTGTTCGACCACGCCTACCACGGCCGCACCAACCTGACCATGGCACTGACCGCGAAGAACCAGCCCTACAAGGAGGGCTTCGGACCGTTCGCGCCCGACATCTACCGGGTCGCGGCGTCCTATCCGTTCCGCGAGGGCCTGAACCACGACGGCACCGAGGTCAGCGGTGAGCAGGCCGCCCGCCGCGCCATCTCGCAGATCGACAAGCAGATCGGGGCGCACAACGTCGCCGCGATCGTCATCGAGCCGATTCAGGGCGAGGGCGGATTCATCGTGCCCGCCAAGGGTTTCCTGCCCGCCCTCGTGGACTGGGCGAAGGCCAACGGCATCGTGTTCGTCGCCGACGAGGTGCAGACCGGCTTCGCGCGCACCGGCGACTGGTTCGCCAGCAACGACGAGAACATCGTCCCCGACCTGATGACCCTGGCCAAGGGCATCGCCGGTGGTATGCCGCTGGCAGCGGTGACCGGTCGCGCCGATCTCATCGACGCCGTGCACGGCGGCGGCCTCGGCGGCACCTACGGCGGCAACCCGGTGGCCTGTGCCGCTGCGCTGGCGACCCTGGACCGTATGGCCGAGCTGGACCTGTGCGGCCGGGCCCGCCGTATCGAGCAGATCGCCACCGACCGGCTGCGTGCGCTGGCGGCCGACATCGACATCATCGGTGAGGTCCGCGGCCGCGGGGCGATGCTGGCCGTCGAATTCGTGCAGCCCGGCACCCGTGAACCCGACCCCGAGGCGACCAAGGCCATCGCCGCCAAGGCACTCGAGCAGGGCGTCATCATCCTGACCTGCGGCACCTACGGCAACGTCATCCGCCTGCTGCCGCCGCTGGTGATCTCCGACGAACTGCTCGAAGACGGTCTCGACGTCCTCACCGCCGCCGTCCGCGAGGTCGCCGGCGCCACGTCCCTTGCAGGAGCAATCCGATGAACCACACCCTTCCCGCCGATGTTCCGACCCGGCTCTGGCTCGGTGGCAAGCTCGCCGATGCCTCGACCGGCGCGACGTTCCCGGTGACCGATCCGGCCACCGGTGCGGTGCTCGCCGAGGTCGCCGACGCCTCGCCGGCCGACGGCCTGCAGGCTCTCGAGCTCGCGAGTGCGGCACAGGCCGAGTGGGCGGCCACCGCACCGCGCACGCGTGGTGAGATCCTGCGCACCGCATTCGAACTCGTGCAGGCCCGCGCCGACGACTTCGCCCGCGTGATCACCCTCGAAATGGGCAAGACCCTGGCCGAGGCGCGCGGCGAGGTGAACTACGGGGCCGAGTTCCTGCGCTGGTTCGCCGAGGAGGCCGTGCGGATCGGTGGTCGAACCGCCACCGCCCCGGCCGGCAACGGACGCATCCTCGTCACCAAGGAAGCGGTCGGTCCCGTGCTGGCCATCACCCCGTGGAACTTCCCGCTGGCCATGGCCACCCGCAAGATCGGTCCCGCCCTTGCGGCGGGCTGCCCGATCATCGTCAAGCCCGCGGCGGAAACCCCGCTGACGATGCTGTTGCTCGGCCAGGTCTTCGCCGACGCCGGTCTGCCGGCCGGCGTGCTGTCCATCCTGCCGACCTCCGATGCTGCGGCGCTGACCGAGCCGTTGATCACCGATTCGCGGATGCGCAAGATCACCTTCACCGGTTCGACGGGGGTCGGCAAGCACCTGGTCCGGCAGTCCGCCGACCGGCTGCTGCGCACCTCGATGGAACTCGGCGGCAACGCCCCGTTCCTGGTCTTCGACGACGCCGATATCGACGCGGCCGTCGACGGGGCGATGGCGGCGAAGATGCGCAACGGGGGAGAGGCCTGCACCGCAGCCAACCGATTCCACGTCGCGCGGGCGGTGGCCGAGGAGTTCACCGACAAGCTCACCGCACGCATAGCCGCACTGCAGACCGGCCACGGCCTCGACGAGGGCACCGACCTGGGGCCGCTGATCACCGACCGGCAGCGCGCCACGGTCGACGAACTCGTCCGCGACGCGGTCGAGCGAGGAGCCCGCGTCCGCACCGGCGGGCGGATCCCCGACGGGACGGGCAGCTTCTACCCACCGACCGTGCTCGACCGGGTGCCGGCCGACGTCCGGCTGTTGAAGGAGGAGATCTTCGGTCCGGTCGCGGCGGTCACGATCTTCGACACCGAGGACGAGGCGATCGCCGCCGCGAATGACACCGAATACGGTCTGGCCGCCTACTTCTACACCTGCGACCTCGATCGGGCGATGCGCGTCGCGTCGGCGCTGAAGACCGGGATGGTCGGCGTGAACCGGGGTGTCATCTCCGACGTTGCCGCACCGTTCGGCGGTGTGAAGGAATCGGGCTTCGGCCGGGAGGGCGCCGCCGAAGGTATCGAGGAGTATCTCGACACCAAGTACATCGCCCTGTGAGCGTCTGCCGTCTGCACCCCGAGTCTGCGCAGGGTGCAGACGGCAGCGTGTCGTATCGGAGCCGGTCGGTAGCTGTGACACAGCCGTGGATGCCGACTGCGTGCGGTCGGGCTACGTACGGCCGCGACGGTCGTCGAATCCGTCGGCGTAGCGGAGGCGCTGTTGCGTGCCTACACCAGCCGAGTCACGCCGATGGTGTGATCGGTGGTGAACTCCTCGATCGCCCACTCGCCGTTGAATCGTCCGAGACCGGAGTTGCGTTCGCCACCGAATGCCACGTGTGCCTCGTCCTGAACGGTCATCTCGTTGATGAACGTCATGCCTGCCTCGACCCGATGCGCGAATTGCAGTCCGCGGTCGATGTTCTGCGTGAAGACTGCGCTGGACAGACCGAATTCGTGGTCGTTGGCCAGTTCGAGGGCGTGTGCTTCGTCGTCGGCGCGCAGGACCGCGACCATCGGGCCGAAGATCTCCTCGCGGGCGATCTCCATGTCGGGTGTGACGTCGACGAACACGTGCGGAGGCACGACCCGGCCGTCGATCTTCCCGCCGAGTGCAACGCGTGCTCCGGCGTGCCGGGCCTGCTCGATCTTTTCCTCGAGGCCCTTCAACTGCGAATCGTTGACGACCGGCCCGACCAAAGTGCCGTCTGCGGAGGGATCGCCGTAGGGCACGGCCTGCGCGGCTCGGGTGAACCGTTCGACGAAATCGTCGTACACCGGCGCCTGCACGATGATGCGGTTCACGGCCATGCAGATCTGTCCGGAATGCAGGAACGACCCGGTCACCGCTGCCTCGACGGCCGCGTCGAGGTCGGCGTCGTCGAGGACCACCAGGGGTGCGTTGCCGCCCAATTCGAGTGCCACCTTCTTGAGGTGCTCACCGCCGGTGGCGACCGCACCGACCTGCTTGCCGACCGGTGTCGAGCCGGTGAAGGAGATCAACCGCGGGACGGGATGCTCGACGAAAGCGTCGCCGATCTCCGAACCGGAGCCGATCACCACCGACAACACTCCCGCCGGTAGGCCTGCTTCCTCGAAGATCCGGGCGATCAACAGGCCGCCGGTCACCGGAGTGTCCGAGGCCGGCTTGATCACCACGGCATTGCCCAACGCCAATGCCGGTGCCACCGATCGCTGCGACAGGTGCAGCGGGAAACTCCACGGGCTGATCACCCCGACCACTCCGATGGGCTTGCGGTACACCCGCATCTCACGGTTCGGGGTGTTCGAATCGAAGATCGATCCGTGGACCCGGGACGGGAACGACGCCGCCTCCTGAGTGATGCCGATGGCCAGGGAGACCTCGGTATCGGCCTTGATCCGCGTCGAGCCGGA
Source organism: Rhodococcus sp. S3 (assembly GCF_058211795.1). Taxonomy (NCBI): domain Bacteria; kingdom Bacillati; phylum Actinomycetota; class Actinomycetes; order Mycobacteriales; family Nocardiaceae; genus Rhodococcus; species Rhodococcus sp. S3. The sequence continues at coordinate 2,460,299 of NZ_CM177074.1, forward strand.
TTCGGCGACCAGCCAGTCGATGATCTCGGCTCGGCGTTGTTCGAGGATCTGCGCGGCGCGACGCAGGACCGCGGCGCGGTCGGCGGGACCGGTCGCGGCCCACTCGGCCTGTGCTGCCCGGGCGGAGGTGTAGGCGGCGTCGACGTCCTCGGCGGAGGCGAGGCGGATCGTGGCGACCACGCTGTCGTCGAACGGGTTGGTGTCGGTCAGGACGCGGTCGGAGCGTCCCTCGCGCCACTGCCCATCGATGAACTGGGAGGCGACCGGCTGCCCGGCGAACGTGGCGGTGGAACCGAGATCTGTTGTTGTCATGGAGAACTCCTCGACGGTAGGTAGGTCAGGGAAAAGCGACGACGGGCTCGAAGGTCGATGCGTTTACCGAATCGTCGAATGTGGTGTTGATCTGTTCGAACAAATAGGCTCCACCTGCCGGTCTGGATGCCGGAGTCCGCACGATGTCCTCGTATCCGAGAACTGCCGACAGCGGCGTCGGATAACACTCGTTGCAGACGATCGCATCTGTGTGGCGTACCCCGCCGGCGACCATTCGAACCCGGAGCTTGCGCCTGGTCGGGACCGGCGACGCAGGAAATGGCGCACGGCTCTCGCGGCTGTGCGCCACGTCTTGCGTTCGATGGACGATGCCTACGAATCGAGCCGGCGATCGTCGAATCTGTCGGCGTGTCCGGCGATGTGAGCGTGCAGTCGCGTGACCGCCGGTGAAGGCGTCCTCGTCCCCGTCGTCAATCCGATGGTGCGATTCGCGATGCCGGCGACCGGCACGGTGACGATTCCGGGGACCGGAGTTTCCGAGCGAGGCAACAGTGCAACCCCGAGGCCCTGGGCGACCAGTGCCCGGATCGTTTCGAACTCGCTGATCTCGAACGCGATGTACGGTTCGAATCCTGCTTCAGCGCAAACAGATTCGAGTTGTCTCCGGATGTGGTAGTCGGGAGGGTTGGCGATGAAGTGATCGTCCGCGAGGTCGCGCAGGTCGAGGCGGGCACGGCCGGCGAGTCGATGGCTGCTCGGGAGGTGGAGCAACAGCCGCTGCTGGGCGAGCACGGTGACCGGCAGATCCTCCGGCGGAGGGATGATGACGGCGAGATCGAGCCGGCCGTCGCGAACCATCTCTGCGAGCGCTTCGCCGTGCGCCTGGACCAAGTGCAACCGGACGCCGGGGACGAGACGGTGGAACTCGGCCAGCAACGACGGGATGCTCACCGGCCCGAGGGTGAGCGGGAACCCGAAGCGGACGACGCCGTGATCGGGATCGGCGTGCTCACGCACCGTGGCGATCGCACCGTCGAGCTCCCGGACCAGATGCCGGGTGCGTTCGTGCAACTCCCGCCCGGCCGACGTCAACACGACCCCTCGTCCGGATTGCTGGAACAACGCCACACCCACTGCTTTCTCGAGTGCCCGGATGCGGCGACTGACCGAGGACTGGGGAACGTCGAGCAGATCCGCCGCGCGCGTGATGTGGCCTTCGCGCGCCGCGGCGTCGAAGGCGACGAGCAGTGGGGCGACCATTGCGGTCTCGGACGTCATATACCAATCCACATCTGCATGGTAATACCTGCGAAATCTCATTGGACGGATGAATCGGGAAGAGGCACGCTGAAGATCGACAACGGCGAAAGCAGGTGAATGATGGTGAATCGGAAGCACTCTGCCGACGGACCACAGCACGACGACCACGAGTGCGACGCCGTCCTGATCGGCGGCGGCATCATGTCGGCAACACTGGGTGCACTGCTGACACGGCTCGAACCCGATCGGTCGATCCTCGTCCTGGAACGACTCGACGAGGTCGCGGCCGAGAGCAGCGCCCCGTGGAACAACGCCGGCACCGGCCACGCGGGCCTCTGCGAACTGAACTACATGCCCGATCCTGAGGATTCGACCCGGGCCGAGGAGATCGGCCGACAGTTCCGGATCTCACGGCAGTTCTGGGAGTCCCTCGACGAGCCGGACGAGACGACGTTCGTGAACGCGACACCGCACATGAACGTCGTCTTCGGCGAACGCGATGTGGACTATCTACGTCGGCGGCACGCCACCTTGCAACGCTCGCTGCTGTTCTCCGCCATGGAGTACAGCGAGGACCCCGACACGATCGTCCGGTGGGCACCGCTGGTGATGGGCGGTCGCTCCGGATCCGAACCGATCGCGGCCACGCACTACGAGGCAGGCACCGACGTCGACTTCGGTGCCCTGACCCACCGACTGCTGTCGGACGCGCGTCGTCGTGGCGTCGAGCTTCGTACCGGGCACGAGGTCACACGACTGCGCCGCACCACCGACGGGAGGTGGACGGTCTCGGGACGCACGACGACGGGACGGTTTTCGGTCCGATCCCGGTTCGTGTTCGTCGGCGCCGGCGGGTACGCCCTGAAACTCTTGCAGAAGGCCCGCATCCCGGAGGTGCGAGGTTTTGCCGTCTTTCCCATCGGCGCGCAGTTCCTCCGCACCGGTAATCCCGACGTGGTGTCCCAACATGCGGCGAAGGTCTACAGCCAGGCCGACGTGGGCGCACCACCGATGTCCGTGCCGCATCTCGACAAACGGATCGTCGACGGACGCGAGTCGCTGATGTTCGGCCCGTACGCCACGTTCAGCACCAGGTTGCTCAAACACGGCCGGCTCACCGATCTGTTCACCACCCTGCGCCCACACAACATCGCCCCGTTGGTGGCGGTGGGCCTGCAGAATCTGTCGCTGGTGCGCTATCTCGTCGGCCAACTGCTCGCGTCCCGTGCGCGGAAATTCCGGCAGCTGCAGCGATTCTGTCCCGAGGCACAGCAGTCCGACTGGGAGTTGATCGACGCGGGGCAACGAGCCCAGCTCGTCAAACCCGATCGTCGCAGGGTCGGCGTCCTGACCTTCGGCACCGAGGTCGTGGCGAGCGCGGACGGCAGCATCGCCGGGTTGCTCGGGGCGTCGCCCGGCGCCTCGATCGCTCCATCGGCGATGGTCGAGCTGCTGAGCACGTGTTTCCCGGATGACGTGGCGCGGTGGCGACCGGTGCTCGAACGGATGATGCCCGACCTGTATCGGGAGACCGAAACGACCTCGCGCGCCGAACCGGGCCTCGCCCGCGCTACAGCAGCGGCGAGAAACGGTTCGGCGCGCGAGGATCCGAGCGCCTCGTAGGATTTACGCTCAGGCGGTCTGCAGGAACGGGTAGTCGGTGTAGCCCTCGGCTCCGGACGCGTAGAACAGCTCCGGACGCGGTGCGTTCTCCGGCTGCCCGTCCCGCCAGCGCTCGGCCAGGTCGGGATTGGCGATCAGCGCGCGGCCGACGGCCACGGCGTCGGCGTGCGAATCGTCGATCAGCTGCACGGCCTCGTTGCGGGTGGTCGGCGAGCCGAAGCCGCTGTTGGCGATCACCTTGCCGCCGAAACGCTTCCGGAGTTCCTGGACCAGATCGCCGGTCGGCTCCTTGTGCAGGACCGACAGATACGCCAGGCCCAGGGGCTGCAGGGCGTCGACCAGAGCGCCGTAGACGGCACGCACATCGTCGCGATCGGTCTCGACGGCGTCCTGGATGTTGTGTTCGGGGGAGATCCGCAGCCCGACACGTCCGGCGCCGACCGCCTCCGACACGGCCTTCACGACCTCGACAACGAGGCGGATCCGGTTCTCCACCGAACCGCCGTACTGGTCGTCCCGCACGTTCGATGCGGGGGAGAGGAATTCGTGCAGCAGGTAGCCGTTGGCGCTGTGGACCTCGACGCCGTCGAGTCCGGCATCGATTGCACGGCGGGCCGAGGCGACGAAGTCGTCGACGACGGAGGGGATCTCGTCGATGGTCAGCGCGTGGGGCACGGGGTAGGGCTGCTTACCCTGCTCGGTGTGCACCTGGCCGTCGATCGCGATCGCGCTCGGCCCGACGACACGCCGGCCACCGTTGACGTCGGGATGCGTGACGCGGCCGCCGTGCATCAACTGCAGCACGATGCGTCCGTCGCGCTCGTGCACGGCATCCGCGACGCGACGCCAGCCGGCGACCTGCTCGTCGGTGACGATGCCGGGCTGACCGACGAAGGCCTGCGATTCGAAGTTCACATAGGTTCCCTCGGCGATGATGAGTCCGGCGCTCGCCCGCTGACGGTAGTGCTCGACGATCAGATCTCCGGGTACACCGGCCGACCCCCACCCCCGACGGCATTCCGGTGCCCGGCCGATTGTGGGATGGGTCATAGCGCCGGGTGGATGGTCACTCCGAGTGTTCGACGGCGGTGACCAGCCGATTCGACCAGTTCTCCAGGTGCTCGACGAACTCCGGTGGCGACGCACCGAGCAGCCGTCCTCCGGACATGCCCACGGCGAAGACCGCCCAGTCCATGCTGTCGGCGTCCACCTCGATCCGGCACCGTTCGGAGTCGATCGCGATCACCTCGGCCCACTGACCGATCCGGCGCCGCACCTCGTGCTCCGGCGCCTCGAGTTCCGCACTGACCTTCACCTGGGAGCGGCTGCGGATGCCGCGTTCGACGAAGGCCGCGGCATTGCCGCCGGGCAGCTCGCGCTGCCGGAATCGCATCCCGGTGGCGGTGGTCTCGGCCATGCGGTCGAGCCGGAAGCTGCGCCAGTCACCACGGTCGAGGTCGTAGCCGACGAGATACCAGCGTCGCCCGAGGGAGACGAGCTGCCGGGGTTCGACGCGCCGGCTCGTCGTGGTGCCGTCGGCCGCGGTGTACTCGAAGACGATGCGTTCGTCGTCGCGGCACGCGCGCGCGACGGTGACGAGTTGCTGTGAATCGGTCGCGCGGGTCGCCCAGGGGGTGTCGGCGGAGACCGTCGCCGCATCGAGCGCCTCCACCTGGCGTCGCAGCCGCGGTGGCATCACCTGGATGACCTTGGCCAGCGCGCGCACGGAGATCTCGGCGATCCCGGTGATCGAGGTCTGGGCCGCGGTGAGTAGGCCGACCGCGAGCGCGACCGCTTCGTCGTCGTCGAGAGCCAGTGGTGGCAACGACGCGCCCGGCGCGAGCTGGTACCCGCCGCCGACCCCACGATCGGACCGCACCGGATATCCGAGATTGCGGAGCCGTTCGATGTCGCGGCGGAGGGTGCGCAGCGAGACGCCCATCCGGTCGGCGAGTTCGGCGCCGAGCCAGTAGCGGTGGGTCTGCAACAGCGACAGAAGCCGCAGGGTGCGGGAGCTCGTGTCGGACATGACCTCATTCTTCCGCACCTGCGGACCTATAAGTGACAGGAACTGGCACCAATGGCTCGTAGCGTAGTTCTTGCCGGATCACGACGACGAGGAGCACCCGATGACCGAGACCACCACCACCCGGAACGCCACCCCGACCCTCGACCAGGAACGCCGCGATCTGCTGTCGGGCCTCGCCCACGCGCGGCACTTCCTGCGGTTCACGGCCCGCGATCTCACCACCGAACAGGCGTCGCAACGAACAACGGTGAGCGCCTTGACGATCGGCGGACTCATCAAGCACGTCACCGAGGTCGAGCGGGGATGGGCGGATTTCCTCGTGGTCGGAGCCGACTACATGGAGAAGGATTTCACCGAGTGGACCGAAGAGGATTTCGCCGAACACGACAAGGTCTTCCAGCTGCAGCCCGGTGAGACCCTCGAAGGAGCGCTGCGCGCCTACGACGAGGTCGCCACCCGGACCGACGAGCTGGTACGCACGCTGCCGTCGCTGGACGTCGTCCACGAACTTCCCAAGGCACCGTGGAACACCGAGGACGCCTGGTCGGTGCGTCGCGCGCTGCTGCACATCGTCGCCGAGACGACGCAGCACGCCGGCCACGCCGACATCATCCGCGAATCCCTCGACGGATCGAAGTCGATGGGGTGAACCGGAGGTCGCGCTAGCGCCGGCCGGTGTCGCGCATCAACTCGGCGAGCTCCGTGCGGTCGGAGACGTCGAGTTTGGTGCACGCCCGGTAGATGTGCCCCTCGACGGTGCGGACCGACACCACGAGCCGGTCGGCGATCTGCCGGTTGGACAGCCCGGCGGTGACCATCGCGGCGACCTCCCGTTCCCGGCTGGTCAGGGGGAGCGGGCGAGCCGCCTCGTCCAGCGCCGGCGACGAGGCGTGATCGCATCGCGCAGCCAGTGCCGCGGCCGCGGCGGCGGCTTCGACGGATCGTCGGGTGTCGCCGTGGTCGCGGTAGGCGAGGGCGGCCAGGGCGTGGGCATCGGCGGCGTCGGCGAGGGCCCCGAGCGCCTCGAAGGTCTCCGCGGCCGCGGTCAGTCCCCGGCCGTCCGCCTCCGCGGAAGCGGTGGCGTGGGCCGCCATGGCGGCGACGAGACGTCCGTCGCACTGCTCGGTCAGTGCCGAGAGTCGTTCCGCGGTGGTGCGATCCCCGAACCGGGTGGCGGTGTGCAGGGCGATCGCCTCGACGGCGAACTGATCGTGCCGTGCCGCGATCTGCGCCGCCTCTCGGGCCGAGGTGATCGCGTTCGTGGTCTCGCCGCGCGCCGCGGCGAGCCATGCCTCTGCGATCCGGAGTTGCGGCTCGAAGACGGCGACGTGCAGGCCGCTGCGCGAGGTCGCCTGGGCCAGAGCGGCATCCGCGTCGTTGACACGCCCGAGTACGGCGTAGCCGTGTGTGAGGGCGAGGTACGCCGGCACGTTCCAGGAGACGGTGGCAGCCCGGTCGTCCACCTGGAGCGCGGCGACGGCCTGTTCGAGGCGGTGCACGGCGTGCACGAACCGCCCGCGCGCGGTGTCGACGACGCCGAGCAGGATGTTCGCCAGCCCCCACGCGAGATACTGGCCTATCGACGTGACGGTCCCGTGGGCGTCGGCGGGACCACGCATCGCGCTCTCCCGATAGGTCTCGGCCCGACGCTCGGCCTCGTCGAGGCTCCCGGTGAGGAGCAGTGCGAGGACCTCGCCCAGTCCGGCGGGATAACGCAGCAGGCCGTCGACCTGATCGGCGACTGCTGCGCAGCGCGCCGCCATGGCGGGGACCTCGTGACCACGTCCCATCACCGCGAGGGCCAGTCCGCCGCCGAAGAACGCCCACTCGACGGCCCAGGGGAGCGCGGTTTCGGTGGCGAGGACGCGATGGGCGAGGGTGAGTGCATCGCGGGGACGCCCTTCGTACACCGCGCATCCGCAGTCGATCGCGTCGACCACCGACCCCAGGTGGGGCCGCGTCACCAATTCGCGGAGGGTCGCGAGCACCTGCTGGGCCTCGGCGGCGTTACCCATCCCCCAGAACAGATTGGAGATGCGGGTCGCGCCCCATCGCACGAGCTCGCTCTCGTCGAGGGTGCGGGGATCGAACGAGGCGAGCACGGACTCCGCCTCACTGATTCCACCCAGCCACACCAGTGCGCGGGCGAGGAGATCGGCGGCCGAGAACGTCCCCGTGGCATCGAACGCCGCGCGTGCGAGACGTTCGGCGAGCGGTGCGTCGCCCAGGGCGATCGCATCGTGAGCCGCGGTCTCGAGCAATTCGGGGTCGACGGACCGGCTGCTGTCCAAGGAGAGCTCGGCCAGACGGATCCGGTCGGCCGGGCCTCGCTGGACGCGTGAACCCAGCGCCTCGACAAGCTGCCCCCGGATCCTGCGACCCGCGACCCGGCCCACGCGGCGGCGCACGACCTCACCGAAGAGGGGATGGGTGTAGCGGACGCGATAGTTGCGGTTGTCGTCGACGACGTCGATCAGTCCACGTCGTTCGGCTTCCTCGACCGCGTCGTCACCGGCGAGACCGCAGAGGATCTCGAGGTCGAGCGGTTCGCAGAACGCCAACAGCTGCAGGGCCTGCAACACCTCGGGCGTGAGGTGGTCGATGCGATGTTCGAGGAGTGAGGCGAGCTCGGAGGTGACGGCGGTGCCGCCCCGGAGCTGCCACACGTTCCCCACCCGGCGGAGCGTGCCGGCCTCACGGGTCCCGACCACGAGGTGGTGGACGAACAGCGCGTTCCCACCCGAAGCCTTCCAGATCAGGTCGGCGCTCAACTCTTCCAGGGGTCCACCGAGCACGGTCTCGATGAGATCGATGCACTGCTGCCGGGTGAACGGTGACAGCTCCAGGCGGATGAGATGGCCGTCCTTCCACAGGGAGGTGACGGCGTCGGGCACGACTTCGCCGTTGCGGACCGTAGCGACCGTGTGGACCGCGCGATCGAGGGCGAGCTGATGGAGGAAGGTGGCCGAGAGTGGATCGAGCAGGTGGGCGTCGTCGACCCCGAGGACGAGCCGTGCGCGATCGGAGCCGTGTTCGCCCAGCAGGGCCTGTCGTGCAGCGGCGAGGAAGGCGACGTGGTCGCTGGCAGGGGGAGCTTCGATGAGGTGCGCGAAGGCACCCAGAGGGATGCTCCGAGCGGATTCCGTTCCCGCGATCCAGCGCACCGGGGCGGACAGCGAGTCGGTGGCCATGCGGGCCAGGGTGGTCTTCCCGACTCCGGGATCTCCGGTGAGGACCACACCGCCTCGGTCGTGGTCCGTCAGGGCCGCGACAATGATTTCCAGTTCCCCCGCCGCTGAATCAGTGGCCAGCGCTGATCCATGCACACGATCGTAGATCCGCGAAGTGCGGATATCTCCGGGTTGGAGATTTCACCTCCCGCGGGCGACCGCAGATCGAGTACTCCACTACGCGCGACGTCCCCACTCTCGGCGACCACGATGGAGTCGTCGGAGCAAGCGAACGGAAAACAGCCGAAGGAGCTGGTGATGACCACGACATCGTCGGAGCCGTTCTTCAGCTGGACGTCGAGACGGATCGACCTGAGCGCTGCAGCGGACGCGCGCACGGTGACACCGGAGCTCGACGAGTCACTGCGCTGCGGCTCCCGAAAGGCCCGATTGCTGGCCATTCGCGATTCGGAGAGCGAGACCGACTACGTGGCGTTGCTGGTGGGCGACGTCTCGGGACACAGCGACGTCACCGTCCGCGAGGTCGACGAGGAGCGTCTGCTGGTCGAGGCGAGCCGGCCGTCCACCGAACCCGAGATCCTGTTGGGCGTCGCCTCCGCCCCGGAGCCCGGGCATCCCGGCCCCCATCACGTCGACCGGGAGGTCTTCGTGGACGGACCCGTGCGGTCGCTGATCATCCGCAGCGGAGCGCGGTCGGTGGTGGTCGATTGGTGCCACGACGAACGCGTGCACTCGGCGTCGAGAGAACAGGCCGTGACGGCGGCGCCGCCGATGCGCACCGGACCCGGGACGAACCGGTTCCGTGTCGCGCGACCGATTGCGAGTCCGCGGGTGACCCGGTGGTGGCAGCGACTGCTGCCTCATCCGGAACCGACGAGTTCGCGTCGCACCCCGGCGGTCTGCGGCTGACCGATCAGAGCCCGGGGATGCGGGGCAGCTGCGGGAGCTGGATCTGCGGGGGCGGCGGCAGCGTCGGCATCTCGAACTGGGGGAGGCCGGGGACCATCGGGGCCGGCTCCGGTTCGAGTGACGGCACCGAGGTGTCGGCCGCCGCGTCGTCCTGTGCCCCGGTGGTGGGGATCTGCGTGGAGGTCTCCGCCGTCGTCGGTGGCCGGGAGGTGGTGCGGGTCTCGCTGCGATCGGTGACCGTCGACTGCTCGTCCGACACCGCCGGGACGGTTTCCGGCACGGTCGAAGCGTCCGTGGTGGTCGTGGACCGGGGCTCCGCTGCCGGTTGCGCCGGTGGCTCCTGCATCTCCTGCTGTGTGGCGGTCGGCTGCGGATCGCGACCGGAACTCTGGAGCAGGTCGATACCGAGGCCGATCGCCGCTGCGACGACGACGGCACCACCGGCGAGCAGGAGGCGTCGACGGTTCCGCGGCTGCGCGGGCGTCTCGGTCTCCTGCCGGATGTCGGCGGCAGCGAAGCTCTCGGTCGGCGCGTCCGGCGCGACCGGCTGCGGAGCGAACTGTGCCGTCTCGGTGAGCTCGAGCGGCGCCGCGAACTCCGCCGTCTCGGCGACCTTCGCGGTGTCCGGGCGGGCGAGGAGCGCCGCGCCTTCCGCCGCCACCAGTTCGGGCTGCGGGGGCACGATCACCGGAATATCGAGCCACGATTCCATCACGGCGGTGACCAGCGGAATGTTCGCTCCGCCCCCGATGAGCACCGCGGCGTCGGGAGTGCGTCCCGAACGGCGGATCACGTCGAGGGTGAGGCGGGCCGAGGCCTTCACAGGTCCGTCGATGAGCGAATCGAAGCTGTCCTGCGAGAGCAGCAGCAGACCACCCTCGCCGGGCATGCACACCGCATCCTTCGAGGACAGCTGCTCCTTCGCGTCGCGGCACCGGGCGGTGAGGGCCCGCTGTGCCGCCATGTCGGCCGGCTCGGCGAAACGCTGCAGGTCGACGTGGTGGTCGTAGATCAGGCGGTCGACGAGGTCGCCGCTGATCCCCTCCGAGCGTGCCGTGCTCAACGCGATGCGGGTACCCCGGTCGACAACCGTGACGGTGAGGCCCGAGCTGCCGAGGTCGTAGAACACGAGCGTCTCGTGATCGCCGAGCTCTCCTGTGGTTTCCAGCATTTCGAGCGCCGCGGTCACTTCCGGGACGAGCCGGAAGTTGTCGATGTCCAGGCGGCTCATCGCGCCCTGGACGAAATCGGCCTGCGTCTCGTTCTGGTAGGCGACGCCGATGGCGCGCACCTGCTCGATCTCGTCGGTCTCGGCGAGCATCGTCTCGATGGACTCCGCGGCCAGCTCGGCCGGCCGGTCGAGCAGGGCGGGCATCGAGCGGGATCCGAAGACGGGGCTGTCGAGGCTCCCGGTGTCACGTCGCGCAAAGCGCACCGCGCTGGCACCGACCGAGACACCGAGAACTGTAGTCATGCCGCCGACTATAACGGTTCGGTCACGGTCTGCACGCCGGAGGCGGGCGGTGCCCGGATGGCGGCGCGTCTCCGAACGGCAGCCGAGGACGTTCGTCGCGGCCTCTCGCATGTTCACCGTCGGCGGCGAAATCCTTGCTGTACAGTCGGCTTCGCGATCGCGGGCAGGATTCTCCGGACGTCCCGATCCCCACCGGTTCTCGAGGAGGTTCGGCGGATGAGCGAGCAGAGAGTGCGGATCGAGATCGACGAGTTCGGTGTCGCAACCGTGACCTTGGACCGCGCCGAGAAGCACAACGCGCTCGACCCGGCGATGTTCGATGCGATCGTCGATGCCACCGAGCAGCTCGCGATCGACCGCACGGTACGCGCCGTCGTGCTCCACGGCGCCGGCAAGAGCTTCTGCTCCGGCCTCGACATCACCGGTCTCGGTAACCGCGACGGCAGTGGCCCGCGGGATCTGCTCGCCCGCGCAGACGGCCACATCGCCAACCATGCCCAACGCGTGGCCTACGGTTGGTCCCGCGTCCCGGCCCCGGTGATCGCCGCGATCACCGGCAACTGCTTCGGCGGCGGCCTGCAGATCGCGCTCGGCGCCGACATCCGCTTCGCGACGCCCGACGCGCGGCTGTCGATCATGGAGGTCAAGTGGGGCCTCGTCCCCGACATGGGGATCACCCAGAGCCTGCCGCGACTCGTGGGCCTCGATGTGGCGAAGGAACTCACCTTCACGGGGCGCATCCTCACGGGCACCGAGGCCGACGCACTCGGTCTCGTCACCCATGTCTCGAACGACCCGCTTGCCGCGGCGCAGGAACTGGCCCACGAGATCGCCGGCAAGTCGCCGCACGCCGTGCAGGCGGCCAAGCGCCTGTACGAGGAGACGTGGACCGGCTCCGATCCGGAGTCCGCGCTGATGCTCGAGAGCACGCTGCAGGTCGAGCTGATGGGGTCGCCCAATCAGATCGAGGCGGTCACGGCGGGGAGAGCCAAGCGTGCTCCCGCCTTCGCCGATCCCGACTGACCGGGCTCAGATCTCCACGGCGGTACCGCAGATCCCGCACTGCTCCAACTGTCGGCGGCCCCACCGCGCGACCGGCACGAAGAACAGCGTGAACTGCTTGGACTCCCGGATCCGAAGCCACTGCGTGGTGTTGTGGCAGCGCGGACACGTCCGGTTCTGCCCTGGACCGAGGTTCTGTCGCTTGGTGCCGAAGCCGAAGAGAAGGAACATCGTCCGAGCATAGAGCGACGACGCGTGGTCCTTCAGTGCATGACGGGAAGGATCGTCGGGTCGGCGCGACCCGACGCCGCCTCGACGAAGATGAGCGGATCGGGTACCGCGGCGAGGATGTCGCGCGTCCGTTCGAGTGCCATCGACTCCGGCGGTGGTCCTCCGACCGCATCGGCCACGTCGAGCCAGTGGATCGTGGTCTCCAGGATCGCTACGTCGATGAAGGCGCCGAGCGCGACCGAGTCCAGAAAGGGATGCGGGATGACGGTGGCACGATTCAATCCCGTGAGTCGCTCGAAGGCGGCGGGAAACTCGGATACGAAGCGCGTCGCCATGGTCGCGCGATCGGCATCGACCGCCAGTTGCCGGACCATCTCGGCCATCTGCCCGTGCCGCAATTCGGCCACGGTCGGATCGGCATTGAAGACCCGGAGCATTTCGGCCGCGCTGGTGACCTTCGCGGCACCGTCCGCTGTGGGGGTGGCGAGCATGTCGATCATCACGGACGGAGTGATGTGCACGTAGAGGTCGCGAACCGTCCAACCGGGTAGTCGGGTGTCGGTCGTCCACTGCTGGTCGGACAGGTCGGCGGCGCGTGAGCCCCACATGCGCCACAGACGGATCATCAGCGCCCGGTCCCGTTCGAAATCCGCCACTGCCACCCCTCGGTCGACGTGCTGCGGTTCCGATGGTATCGCCCATCCGTGCTCTTCGCCGTACGTTCGCCACCGGAAAACGACGGTCGATCCGCTACCGCCGCTTCCGTTTGCTTCGCGGAGCTTCCTGCCGCTTCTCCGACACATCGTCGAGAAATCCCAGCACCTTCTCGGCAGCGGAGTCCAGGGCGCTGTGGGTCTTGTGCTCGGCGGCGCTCTCCACGGCCTTGCCGCCGATATCACCGACGATCTCGGGCACACCCTTCGGCTGGGTCTGTGAGATCTCCAGCCTGTCGACGGCCTGCGCGAACCGCAGGTAGGTGTCCACGCTGGCGACCACGATGCGGGCATCGATGGTCACGATCTCGATGCCGACGAGGGACACCCGCACGAACGCGTCGATCACGAGACCCTTGTCGAGAATGGTGTCGATGACGTCTGCCAGCCCGGACGAATTCGGTCGGGCCATCGTTCCGCCGCCACTCCGGCCGCCGGCGGGTTCGGTCGATGTCATGGTGCTGCTCCTCGTGCGTGAACGGAATTGGCGCACAGCGATTCCGGACCACACGAATGGATCCGGGCGAGGAGGACGAAGTCTCCGGGCGACGCGGGCGTCACTTCTCCATCATGACGCCTTCTCGGCGGCGCGACCAGGACCGCGAAGGCATCGTGGTTGCAGGAGAATGGGCTGCCGGTGGGAGCTCTGCTGGTCGCGGTGACCGTGATCGCCGTGCTCGTCGTCACCGACTGGTCAGCCCCTGTCGACGACCCGACCGCCGTCCACCGTGCAAGAGCAGCGACGCGACGGATCAGGCGGGGGAGAGCCGCACCCGTAGGCCACGGGGCTTCAACGTGATTGCCTCGTGGACGTCGAGTTCGTAGCCGGGTTCCGGAGCGAAGTCGTACCGCCGGATCAGCGATGCGAGCGTGAGCACCGCTTCGTGCAGCGCGAACTGCCGACCGATGCACGCGCGGATGCCGGTGCCCCACGGTTTGAAGATGTGCGCCGGACGCTTCCGCACGGCCTCGGGTTCGAACCGGTTCGGGTCGAACCGCTCGGGGTCGTCGCCCCACAGCGGGTCGCGGTGCAGCTGTGGCAGCAGCACGAACACCCACGAACCTTTCGGCAGGACACGACCCCCGAGGGTGGTCTCACCGCGCACCTTGCGGAAATAGCCCGGGGCGGCCGGCCACAATCGCAGCGTCTCGTCCACCACTCGCCGCACATACCGCAGCTTGGCGACCTGCTCATACCCGATCCGGCCGTCGGTACCGACGACCTGGGCGATCTCGGCCCGCGCCTTCGCCACCACCTCGGGATGTCGGCTCAGGAAGTGGACCGCGAACCCCAGAGTGGCCGCGGTGGTCTCGTTGCCCGCGACCAGGAAGGTCAGCACCTGATTGCGGATCGATTCGCGATCGAGCTGCTCACCGGTGTCGGGATCGGCGGTGTGCATCATCAGGTCCAGCAGATCGCCGTGCTGCTCACCGGAGCGCATCCGCTCCTCTACGATGCGATCGACCGTCTCCTGCATCAGCGCGATGTCGCGTTCGTGCTGCTCACGGGCGCTGCGGCCGAACAGGGCGCGCAGGATCGGGATGTCGTTCGACGAGCGGTTGATGTACTCGAGCGCCCGGCTCATCGCCGCGATGAACGGATCCGGTTCGGTGCGGCCGAACGAGTCGAAGTCGTAGCTGAAGCCGCACCGGCCGATGACGTCGAAGGTGAGCGACGTCATGCTCTTCGGCACGTCCACATACTCGCCGCCGGCCGCGGCGGCGTCCCAGCTGTCGACCAGCCGGTCGACGACCGTGAGCATCGAGTCGTGATAGCCGCGCATCGCGGCCTGGCCGAATCCCGGGCCGAGGATGTTGTGGGCCTTGCTCCAGTTCGGTTCGGAGTTGAACGCGGTGAACAGCCCGTCGCCGGCGATGACACGAAGCTTGCGCAGCGGCTTGCCGAGGAACTTCGCCCACTTCTCCTCGTCGTTGACCTCGCGCACCAGCTCGGCGCCGGAGACCACGATCAATCGGTGCCGGAGGATCTTGCGTTCGAAGATTCCACCTAGTTCCTGAGCCATCTGCATCTCACGCTGAACCGGTTTGGCCACATCGATACTGAGCAGATCACCCACCAGCGGAAGTCTCCATCGCGGCTGTGGAATCGGCTGTGCGCCGGTCGTCCTGGTGATGCTCGTCGTAGTCGGTGACCCCATCCTGCGAGTGTGCATCAGCCCCGACGGGACGATTCGGGCGGCCTCATCGCGACGCCCGGGTCGATCAGAACAATCGCGGAGTCGCGTGCGACCCGTCCCGGGCTTCACAGATACGGGCGTGCCAACGGTCGACGAGCCACATCTCGACCATCTCCGGACGCGTGGCGATCAACGAGGCCCACATGTTGAGAAGTTCGACGTACCGGTGATAGCGCCGCAGCGTGAAGTCGGCGACCGACGGATCCTCGAGCCACCCTTCGTGGATGAGCGTCGACACCGCGTGCTGATCGAGAAGTTGTGCCGGGCCCGCCTCGGTCCGCACCTCGACCGCCCACAGATAGGTCGCCAGGAGCGGTACGCCGACGCCGGGAGTGTCCGGCCATCCGGACCAGGTCTGCCGCGCGGTGTCGGGCAGCGACTTGGTCTTCGCGCAGTAGTCGAGGACTCCCTTGATCTTGGTGAACCGGTCCCGGTCCTTCGGGGCGTGTGCGTCGCGGACGTCCGGAAAACGTCGGGCGCCGCGTCGTCGCGGATGCGCGCTGCGCCAGGCCGCGCACAGGAACAACAGCCCCAGGCCGGCGTGGTCGGCTTCGATCAGTTCACTGTCCGATCGGAGGTCGTTGCGTTGGACGATCGCGTCGCCGTCGTCGATGATCCGTCCGTCGAGATTCCGTCCCCGGAGGCGGATCTCGTGCCCGGCGCGTTCGAGGTGGCTGTTCCACCATTTCAGGTCGACGGTGACGCCCTCGTCGAGCACCTGCAGGTCGAACGAGCGCGCCCGACACCACTCGGAGCATGCTTGCGGAGGCTCGAACCCCTGGTCGTACGGATGCATTCTGTGGACATTGCCACGAGTGACCGGCGATTCCGGGGCAGGACACGCGCTGACTGTCGACATGTTGCCGTGTCGTCACACGAGGTGAGCGCTCGTCGGATCCGGTGCTGACGGATCACCCGAGCCGGAACGGGAGGAGGGCATGGCGACGGGCAACGAGGGTCATTTCAGGTCGATCCCCACCCTCTCGGCCATCACCCTGATCATGTGCTGCACGCCTATCTCGTTGCGCCCGATGAGCATGTGCTCATGTTGGCCGCGGCGCACTCCTTCGCCGCACTGGGGGAGCATCGCGAAGTCCTCATCCCTTACGGCAGCATGAACCTGCGCGAAAATGCCGGCGTACAGCTCCACCTGCTCCGGACTCTCCGCGGGGTACTTCGCCATCCAACTGTGCCGCACGACGCAGGTGGTGGCCGACCTGCCGGGCAAGATGTCGATGACCTCCACCCCCACAGGACTGTTGGCCAGAATCAGGTTGGGATAGACCCAATAGATGATGCCCATGTGCGCGATCGGGTCATCCCAGGTGTCGTCCTGCTCCTTGCCCTCGAGGTCCCGAACCCAATTGAACGGGAAGCCGATCCGGTGATGCGGACCGAACTCGTCGTACACATGGGTATTCGCGATGGTGTTCTGTCCGATGACGCTGTCCCCGTGAACGAACGGAAAATGATAGCCCTCGGCGAATGCTTCGAGTGCACCCTTCCAGCTGACGTCCGCTTCCAGGTGTCGCTCGTCGTGATACTGAAAATTCCGGTAGTCCCACCGTGCAAGCTCGTTGCCGAATTCACCCAGATGAGAGTCCAGATCCAGTGGTACATCAGCGTCGAGGACACCCCAGACGAACCCGTGACGCTCCTCGCTGGGTAGTTCCACGAGGCCGTAGTCGTTCCGATCGATGTCGTCGAACCCCGCCTTGCCGGGGACTCCCCGAAGTCTTCCCTTGTTGTCGTAGACCCATGCGTGGTACGGACACGTGAACCGGCGACTGTTCCCGGCCCCGCACGCCGGCATTGCTCCGCGGTGGCGGCAGTAGTTCAAGAAGACATGAGCCTGCCCGTCATGGTCACGGGTGATCAGCAACGAGTCGTCGAGCACCGTGCGCACCACGTAGTCGTCGTTGTTCGGGATCTGCGCCGACGCCGACAACGGCAGAGGTGTCTCCCTCAGGAGTCGAGTGCGTTCGAACTCCGCAAACTTGTCGTCTCGGTAGTACGCCAGCGGCACGCGGAGTGTTGCCTCGGCCATGTCCGTGGTGTCGGACAGCGCCAGATTCAGGGCCCTTCGGGTGAGTTCGGCCCCGTAGGGGCTGGTGGTCGGGGTCAAGCCCCGATAGGTGGTGTAGGACGGTGATCCTTTCTCCTGTCCTGACTATGCAGCAGGAATCGCGGCGGCAGGCTCTGTAACCACCTCCCCGCAGGACTCCGGCTCCGCACCAACGGCACGACAACGAGCCAGCACCTCGAGCCCGAGATACCGCCGACCCTCCGCCCATTCATCGGTCTGCTCAGCCAGAACAGCACCGACCAGCCTGACGACCGCGTCGCGGTTCGGGAAGATCCCCACCGCATCGGTCCGACGCCGGATTTCTCGATTGAGCCGCTCGGCCGGATTGTTCGACCACACCTGAGTCCACACATCCTTCGGAAAAGCACTGAACGACAACAGATCCGGGCGAGCATTACCCAGGTGCTCAGCCACCGCCGGGAGCCGGTCCTCGGTGTACTCGACGAGACGATCGAACTGAGCATCGACCGCATCGGCCGTCGGTTGGTCGTAGACCGAATGCAACATCGCCTTGACCGCCGGCCACATGCTCTTCGGACACACACCCATCAGGTTCGCCGCGTAGTGGGTCCGGCACCGCTGCCACGCAGCACCGGGCAGGTTCGCCGCGATCGCATCGACCAGACCACGGTGCGCATCGGAGGTGACCAACCGGACCCCGCTCAGACCGCGGGCGACCAGGTCGGCGAAGAAGGTGTTCCATGCCGGACCGGTCTCGCTGGTGGCCACGTGCAGGCCCAGCACTTCGCGGTGCCCGTCGGCGTTGACTCCGGTGGCGACCATCGCGACTGCATTCACGACCTGCTTGTTCTCGCGGACTTTCATCGTCAATGCGTCGGCGGCGACGAACGTGAACGGGCCCGCGTGATCGAGGCGGCGTTGCCGGAATGCGGCAACCTGCTCGTCGAGGTCCTCGGCCATGCGTGAGACCTGGGATTTCGACAGTGCGTTGATGCCGAGGGTTTTGACCAGCTTGTCCATCCGGCGGGTGGAGACCCCGGCCAGGTAGCAGTCGGCGACCACGGTGATCAATGCCGCCTCGGCGCGTTTACGGCGTTCGAGGAGCCATTCGGGGAAATACGTTCCGGATCGGAGTTTGGGGACGGCGACGTCGATGGTGCCGACGCGGGTGTCGAGGGGACGGTGCCGGTATCCGTTGCGCTGATTGACTCGTTCGGTGGACTGTCGGCCCCATTCGGCGCCGCAGACCGCGTCGGCCTCGGCGGACAGCAGGGCGTTGATCATGGTTTGCAGCAGTTCGCGCATCAGATCGGGCGACGCGTCGGTCAGGGCTTGGTGCAATACGCCTGCAGGGTCGACAATGTGGGGTGCGGTCATCGTGATGACTCCGTTCGAGGATTCTGTGGAAGGTTGACTCGAAGGATCACGCGGTGACCGTTTCACGTCCAGCAGCGACACGCTGCCGGTTGTGTTGCTGGTCACCGGGTTACACCACTCTATGGGGCACTACTGTGGTCGGTGCTGGGGTCGGATTCTCGACGGTGGCCATGCCAGGTCCTTTCGCTACCGATGTCAGCAAGGGTGACAGTACATGAAACGTGTTCTATGTCCAGCCGTATTGTCCGGTACGTCCCGGCCGAACGAGCACTGTCGCATTCGGCACGGGACAATGAGTGGGTGCGTACCCATGGATGGGCCGGTTTGATGCCCCCTGCCGATGACAACGAAGCGTCGAAACGCATCATCATCGCTGCCGGAGAGCTCATGGATTCGGGCGCGACCGACGTGAACATCCGTCAGGTTGCGCAGAAACTCGGCATCGCTCGCCAGACCGTCTACAGGTACTTTCCGAACAGTCAGGCCCTCTTGGCCGCGACGGCGCAACACGCCACCGACGAGTTCCTCGGCGACCTGGCGCGTTCTCTCGAAGGTCTCACCGAGCCGTCACACGCGATCGTCGAAGCGATCGCTCTGACCTTCGAGCGTCTACGCAAGCATCGCCGCTTCGGTCTGCTGTTCGCCCGGCCCGAGAACGCGAAGTTCACCGCCGAAGTGACCGCCGCCCGGTCCATCGCCATAGGACGCGTGATCGTGGATCACCTCGCCATCGATTGGGCAGCACACGGATGGACGGACGCCGACATGAACGAACTGGTCGAGATCATGCTCCGGTTCGTTCAATCGCTCCTCGTCGACCCTGGTGATCCTCTCCGTTCCCCGGCCGAGCTGCGCGCGTTTCTGCATCGTTGGGTCGGAACCGCCATCGAGGCGAAGGCCTTGCCGTCTGGAACGCGGCCCCCGTCGGGTACGCATTGTTCGCGCTGATCACCGAGAAGGAATCCGACCTCGCCACGGCAGCAGCGATGCTCGAGCCACAGCACTGACCATGTTTACGGTGATTGCGCCGCGCGAGCCAGAGCGACTGTTGCTGCGCGCAATTCGTCGGCGGAGTCGAGCGGCGACAGATAGCCGGCGCGCGTCATGGCTCGCCCACGCGGCGTGGTGACATCGAGGTCGAGGCCGTATCGGTCGGCTCCGACACAGGTTGCCGCTGTCGCATCCGGGAACCCGCCGAGCTTCCGGGCCATCGCCAGCAGTGCGTCGGCGTGATCGTCGTTGAGATGCGCGATCGCACGAGCCGCCGACGGGGTCACAGGATCCGGCAACGCTTCGGCATAGTCCTCGGCGGTGGCCGAATCCATCCGTCCGTACCCACCGACCCAGCGCACGCGCTGAACCCGAAGAACCCAGAGCGTGAAGTCGCTGAAATCGATGTACACGCGGGCCGCGGGGACAGCGGCCAGGTGTGCTTCGCGCGCGGCGGCCAATTCCTCACCTTCGGGACGCTCGACGTACCCGGCGAGAGTGATGCGGGTGCCGGCGAGCGGGTCGGACTGCGGGTCGGGCGCGACGATCGCGATGCTCGCGCGTGGGTCGCGCGCAAGATTGCGGCCGTGCTCTGCCATGTGCGACACGCACAACACCGGTGAGCCGCCGACCAGTCCGTACGTCACGAAGGAGGCCCAAGGGTCTCCTTCCTTCGTGAGGGTCGCGAGAGTGCCGGTGTTCGTCGACGCCGCGACCGTCCGCGCTTCCTCGGCGGCAGTAGGTCGGGTCGCGTTGACGATCTCCGCCAACGGCGGCGGCACGGTGGGAGCGTCGCCGGGGTCTCCGTGATCCGAGTTCGTCATTCACGAGACGCTACCGACACGCCGGCTTCCGAGCGAGCCGTCATGGATGGGCATGATGGGCCGCGGCGGAGCGGCAAGCAGAGGACGGGTTCATCGAGTGCACGAGTTGTCCTGCAGCAGTGTCGTGTAGGCGGTAGCGTCCGTGCGCATGAAGCGCTCCGTGCAGGGTGTACTCGCGGCGACGGCATGTGCAGCAGCGGTGGCGGTGCCCGGGTGGGCGTACGCCACCCCGAGCGAGGGCATCTCAGGGGTGACATGGGTGGACATCGAGGTGCCACCGGGACTGCTGCCGGTCGTACCGGACGGTGTGCACGCCGTGGCCCGGGAGATCACCATCGAACCGGGTGGTAGCACCGGTTGGCACTATCACGATGGTCCCGTGCTCGGCATCGTGCGGGCCGGCACATTGACGCATCCCGAAGGAGACTGCGAGCCTGTCGTGTTCGAGACCGGTGATTTCATCAACGAACCGTCGGGTCGGGACCACCTGCACGTGGGCCGGAATCTCGGCGCGGAGCCGGTGATCCTCGACGTGGTGTACCTCGTGCCGATCGGGTCGCCGCTGTTCGAGGATGTTCCGGCGCCCGCCTGCGATTGATGTCGGAGCAGTGGCGGGCTCCTGGCGGTAACCGCTCGAGTCGAGTCGTCGGCGAGAAATGTGAAGTTTTTCATCGGGACGCAGGCGTGCGGCTCCCTCTCGGGTCCGCGGTCGTCTCCCCGCAGAGCGACGATCGACGAATCTCGACGGAACGATCGTCCCCGCCGACAGCATCTGCGGGCGTCGGCGTTCGACCGCGATCGGACGGCCGAGGGATCGAAGTCCGGTTCGACAACGGGATCGCTTGTGACAGCAGTCTTTCCACTGCTTGCGAAGACTACTTTCCTGACGGCGATGCGGTGCGCTGATCGCACCCGTGTCACGACAGGTCGAGGGGCCATCGAATCGGTGGCGCGCCGGACTGCGGCGTTGTCGGTCGCGAGCGGACACGAGGTCGACGGTCGGGCGCCCGCCGGGCCGTCGAAGCCTGTCGGCGGAGTTCGAGTTACCGGCGAGTAAATATCGTTCTCGTGTTCTCGCACGTAGCCTGATACCCGATGCAATCCCGCACGCGGAGCATTTCGTGAGGCGGACCGAACCGACGTAGGGAGTCGAGACAAGAATGAGCGCCGACAAGCAGTCGACCATTATCTATACGTTGACCGACGAGGCGCCGTTGCTTGCGACCTACGCCTTCCTGCCGATCGTGCGTACCTTCGCTGGGGCCGCGGGTATCGAGGTCGAGACCAGCGACATCTCGGTGCCTGCGCGGATCCTGGCCGAGTTCCCCGAGCACCTCACGGAAGAGCAGCGCGTCCCGGACAACCTGGCCGAGCTGGGTCGTCTGACGCAACTGCCCGAGACCAACATCATCAAACTGCCCAACATCAGTGCGTCCGTGCCGCAGCTCCTGGCTGCCATCAAGGAACTGCAGAGCAAGGGCTACCAGGTCCCGGATTTCCCGGACGCCCCGAAGACGGACGAAGAGCGTGCCATCCGGGAGCGCTACGGCAAGATTCTCGGCAGTGCGGTCAACCCTGTCCTGCGTGAGGGCAACTCCGATCGGCGCGCACCCCGGGCGGTGAAGGAGTACGCCCGTAAGCACCCGCACAGCATGGGCGAGTGGTCGATGGCCTCACGCAGCCACGTCGCGCACATGCGGCACGGCGACTTCTACCACGGCGAGAAGTCGATGACGCTGGACCGGGCGCGCAAGGTCCGGATGGAGCTGGTGACCAAGAGTGGCGAGACGATCGTCCTCAAGCCCGAGGTGGACCTGGGTGAGGGCGACATCATGGACAGCATGTTCATGAGCAAGAAGGCGTTGCTCGAGTTCTACGAGGAGCAGATGGAGGATGCGCGCAAGACGGGCGTGATGTTCTCCCTCCACGTCAAGGCGACGATGATGAAGGTCTCGCACCCCATCGTCTTCGGCCATGCGGTGAAGACCTTCTACAAGGACGCCTTCGCCAAGCATCAGAAGCTGTTCGACGAACTGGGCGTCAACGTCAACAACGGTCTCGGCGACCTGTACGACAAGATCGAGCCGCTCCCCAGCACGCAGCGCGACGAAATCAAGCAGGACCTGCACAACTGCCATGAGCACCGTCCCGAATTGGCCATGGTCGATTCCGCCCGCGGCATCTCCAACTTCCATTCCCCCAGCGATGTCATCGTGGATGCCTCGATGCCCGCAATGATTCGCTCGGGCGGCAAGATGTACGGCGCCGACGGACGACCCAAGGACGTCAAGGCGGTCATGCCGGAGTCCACTTTCGCGCGCATCTACCAGGAGATCATCAACTTCTGTAAGACCAACGGCGCGTTCGACCCGACGACCATGGGTACCGTTCCCAACGTCGGTCTCATGGCGCAGAAGGCCGAGGAGTACGGCTCGCACGACAAGACCTTCGAAGTTCCGGAGGAGGGCGAGGCCAACTTCGTCGATGTCGAGACCGGTGAGGTGCTGCTCACCCAGCACGTCGAGGCGGGTGACATCTGGCGCATGTGCACCGTCAAGGACGCGCCGATCCGCGACTGGGTCAAGCTCGCGGTCACCCGGGCACGCAACTCCGGTATGCCGGTCCTGTTCTGGCTCGACCCGTACCGCCCCCACGAGAACGAGTTGATCAAGAAGGTCGAACTGTACCTGCAGGATCATGACACCGAGGGCCTCGACATCCACATCATGTCGCAGGTGCGCTCGATGCGGTACACGCTGGAGCGGCTGATCCGCGGGATGGACACCATCGCCGCGACCGGCAACATCCTGCGCGACTACCTCACCGACCTGTTCCCCATCCTCGAACTCGGTACGAGCGCCAAGATGCTGTCGATCGTGCCGCTGATGGCGGGCGGTGGCCTCTACGAGACGGGTGCCGGCGGGTCGGCGCCCAAGCACGTCAAGCAGTTGGTGGAGGAGAACCACCTGCGCTGGGATTCGCTCGGTGAGTTCCTGGCGTTGGCCGTAAGCCTGGAGGATCTCGGCATCAAGACCGGCAACGAGCGCGCCAAGATCGTGGCGAACGCGCTCGATGCAGCGACCGGCAAGCTGCTGGAGACGAACAAGAGCCCGTCGCGCAAGGCCGGCGAGCTCGACAACCGGGGCAGCCAGTTCTACCTCGCGATGTACTGGGCACAGGAACTTGCCGCGCAGACCGAGGATCCGGAACTCGCAGAACAGTTCGCCCCGCTGGCCGAGGCGCTGGCCAGGGACGAGGACACGATCGTGCGGGAGCTGAACGAAGTGCAGGGCGCGCCGGTCGACATCGGCGGCTACTACCGGCCGGACAGGGACAAGACGGTGGCCGTGATGCGGCCGAGTCGGACCTTGACCACCGCGCTGACGGCAGTCGACCCTGAGGCCGGAAACGCACCGTGACAGGTAGACCTGCATCCGTGTAGACAAGCCGCCGCTCCTCGACCGGTGTGACCGCGCGGGTCGTCGAGCAGTCCCGAGAATGCACGGGCAGAGGGAGGTCGACCGGCCCTCGAACGGAGGGCCGGTCGACCTCCTCGCGTAGTACACCTCGGCCCGGTTCTCGTGTTCCGGTCTACGGGACCGTTCCGCTGCGGTCGGCGGAGGAATCCGGTGTCGAGTCGAGCCGGTCGATCGTGTCGAGCGCCTCGTCCAGCCAGGTCAGCCAGGTCTCTTCGAGGAGGATGCCGAGGCGGAGCACGAGATGCTGCAGGGTGCTCCGCGCGTCGCCCCGGGCCTCGGCGAAGTCGCGTTGCTCGATGGCGCGATATTGCTCGAGCATCGCCGCGCGGTATGCGCGTTGATGTTCCAACGCGGGACGCGCGGAGTCGGGATCGTCGAGCGCCGCGGCCGCGCGCAAGCGCACGGAGACACCGGAGCGCACTACGTCCGGATCCTCGATCTCGGAGATCCAGCCGCGCAGCAGTCGGCGACCATCGGGTGTGATGGTGAAACGTCGGGGCTGACCGCGACCGGGTTTTCCGTCCGTCGGGACTTCGCGGATCAGGTCGCCCGCCCGCATCCGGTCCAGTTCGCGGTAGATCTGCTGGTGGGTCGCGGGCCAGAAGTACCCGATCGACCGGTCGAAGCGCCGCGCCAGTTCCAGACCGGTGCTGTCGCGCTCGACCAGTGCGGTGAGGATGGCGAACCTGAGAGACACCGCGTCAGCCTAGGTCACGCTATCCGGCGTCGATCATGGCGACTCGGCGTCGTTCGAGGGACGTCCACGCCTGCTCGTATTCGTCGCGAAGTCGTTGGACGAGCTCGCGGGCGGGGACGACGGACTCGATCGCGCCGAGGCCCTGGCCGGCGCCCCAGATGTCGCGCCAAGCCTTGGCGTCGGTGTTGCCACCGGACCCGAAGTTCATGGCGGACGGATCGGACTCGGGGAGGTCGTCGGGGTCGAGTCCGGCGGCGACGATGCTTCCCCGCAGGTAGTTGCCGTGCACGCCGGTGAACAGGTTGCTGTAGACGATGTCCTTGGCGGTGCTGTCGACGATCATGTTCTTGTAGTCGTCGGCGCTGCGGGCCTCCTCGGTGGCGAGGAAGGCCGTGCCGGCGTATGCGAGGTCGGCGCCGGCGGCCTGGGCAGCGAGGATCGAGCGGCCGTGGGCGATGGATCCGGACAGCAGCAGGGGGCCGTCGAACCACCGGCGGATCTCTTGGATCAATGCGAACGGTGACTGCGTCCCGGCGTGGCCGCCTGCGCCCGCGGCGACGGCGACGATGCCGTCCGCGCCCTTGTCGATCGCCTTGTGCGCGAACTCGTTCGAGATCACGTCGTGGAGGACGATGCCGCCGTAGGAGTGAACAGCCTCGTTGACCTCCTCGCGGGCACCGAGCGAGGTGATCACAATGGGGACCCGATGCTCGACGATCACCTCGAGGTCCTGCTCGAGGTGATCGTTGGAGCGGTGCACGATCTGGTTGACGGCGAACGGCGCGACGTACTCCTCGGGGTGGCGCGCCGCGTAGTCGGCGTTGCTCTCGGTGATCTGCTGCAGCCAGTCGACGAGCATCGACTGGGGACGGGCGTTGAGTGCCGGGAACGACCCGACGACTCCGGCCTGGCACTGGGCGGACACCAGTTCCGGCCCTGACGCGATGAACATCGGGGAAGCGACCAGGGGCACGCTCAGCGGGCCGGACAGGATCGGTGGCAGCGTCATGATGTGTTCCTTCTTCGTCTCCGGACGGTCCCTCTGCCGCCAGACTATGTGCAACAAGGTGCAAAAAACAATGGGTCGACGTCACCTAGCCTGGAACAGAGGATTTTCGGGGATCACAGCTGTGTGCACCCAGTGGCACTACGGGCGTCAGCGGGTGATCTCGCGCAGTGTGCAACGAGCGGCACCACTCAGTGCGTATTGAGCGTGATCGCTCAGTGCGCGGACCCGATCGTCGGCGTGCACGGGGCGTCCTCGCCGTGGCCGAGGCGCTGACCGGACCGGCTCAGCAGCACCGCGAGCATGCACCGGTGGATGTTCTCCGCTTGCTGCTGTGCCGCGGACGTGCCCAGCAGGACCCCGAGATCCGGCACCAGGTTGATCGCGGCGTACATGAGGAAGCGGGCATCCGCGGCGGACAGACCGTCGCAGATCGCCTGCAGGTAGGACGACCACTGCTCCACATTGGCGCGCTGACGCAGCCGCAGATCGGCGCGCGAGGCGTCCATAACGTTGACGAGCTCGGCGAAGTACACCGACATCAGTTCCCGCTGGGAGAACGACAGGTCGACGTAGATCGAGACCAGCGATCGCAACGCGTCCTCCGGATCGGACGCTGCGGCCGTCCCGGCGGCCACGGCTGTCTCGAGTCGGTCGGCCGCTCGGTGGAAGGCCGCAGCGAGGATGTCGGACTTCGACACGAAATAACGGTAGATCCCGGAGGCGGGGAGGCCGACCGTGGCAGCGATGTCCTCGACCGCGACCTCGTTGTAGCCCCGTTGGTGGAACAGCCCGACCGCCGAGCGCAGCAGGTTTTCCCGCATGTTGTCCTGGCCCGGGCGATCCGCGGCGGCGACTCGCTCGGGCGCGGCGGGAGGGGGGGAGAAGCGGGTCTCGGCGAGCGCGGTGCACGCATCGAGCAGTAGTTGTTCCATGTACCGCGGAGGCAGCGTCAGATTGTGCACGGTGATGCTGCCGATGGTGCTGAGCATGGCCGCGACAAGCACGAACGCGTCCTCGTCGGACAGATCCGGCCGGATCTGCTGCAGTGGGCGACGGATGCGGGCATTGACCGCCCAGGAGCGTTCGCGGATGGCGGGGCGGTCCTCCTTCCGGAGATATCTGCGCTCCCATCGGTAGATCCCGGCCGACCGACGCTGCTCGACCGTCACCGCGATGATCGCGGACATCTGGGCACGGAGGGTCTCCCGTGGATCGCGCGCGGGGTCGTCGGGCACGGAATCGAGGGCGCCCTCGAGCGAATCGATCAGCATGAGCGCCGAATTCAGGAACAGGGCGTACTTGCCCGGAAAGTGCCGGTAGAGCGCGGACTTCGTGACACCGACCTCCGTCGCGATGTCCTCGACGCTCACACCGTGGTAGCCGCGCTCGGCGAAGGCGACGGCAGCTGCGGCGGCGATTCGTGCACGACGATCCTTCGGGCGGGTTCGTCGTCCGGTGTCGGGGGACGTCTTGCCGACCACGCGTGTTCGCCTCACTGATTCTGGATGTCGTTCGCGGAGGATCGGTGTCGCTCCGTCGGGGAAATTCTCGACCCGTTCTGCGAGCAGCGTACACACCGGCGGGGCATCGATCCATCCGAGCGGCCGGTTCCTTGTTGCCATCGGGGCCGTCCGAACGATGTCCGCGCGACGTCGATCGGGTCTTCGGAGACCTTCGGAATGACCGTTCACAAATTTCGGATGTTCCTGATAACCTCCCCGGCGGTCGTGCCGGCGGACCGGTTCGATCGATCCTGATCCGGCCCGGGCCGGGACCGTCGTTCTCCACTCGTTCTTCCATCCATCGAGGAGGGCTCTGCCATGCTTGCCATCGCCCGCAGGATCCTGTCCTACGAGATGACCGTCGCCGAGTTCATCGGACTCGTCATCCTCGTCGCAATCCCGTACGGCCTGGTCGGGGTGATCTGGACCCTCACCCACACCTCACATCTCGGTGCCATGGACGGGGTGGATCCGGTGATCTCGTTCCTCGGATCGATCGTGTGCTGGCCGGTCCTCATCTTCTCCGACGTGTGCATGACGTGAACGTCGGAATGGTTGTTCACTTAGCTCTTGTCCGGCACAGGACTGGCGTGGCACACTTCACGCGCTCGGACCGTGACGCGCTCCGCCACCGGCCGGACAGTTCCACTCGGCGCCGACGGGCGGTTTCCGGCGCCGACATCCAGGGGGGGTTCGATGAAGGGAACCGGTAGATGACCTACGAGTTGCCGAACTCGCGTGGTCCCATCAGGGACGTCGCGACGGAAGGTGGCTATCTCATCGGCTTCGCCGTCCAATCGCTCGTGGTCCTCGCGGCCGCGGTGTTCAGACGGCGACTTTCGTTGCACGAGACGGTCACTCAGACACTCTTCATCGGGAGGGTCTGTACCGGGCCGTCTCTGCTGCTCATGGTCCCGGTGGGGGTGTTCATCGCGGTGTCCGTCGGCGAACTCGCCGGCCGCATCGGAGCCGGCGGCTACTCGGGTGCCGTCGTCGCGTTCATCATCGTCGGACAGGCCTCGGCCCTGGTCTGCGCGCTCATGCTCGCCGGCGTCGCCGGCTCCGCCATCTGCACCGATCTCGGGTCCCGCAAGATCCGCGAGGAGATCGACGCGATGGAGGTGATGGGTCTCGACATCCTCGAGCGCCTCGTCGCCCCCCGGCTCGTCGGAGCGGTCATCGTCTCGTTGGCGCTGTGCTCGATGGTCACGGTCGGTGGTGTCGCGGCATGCTGGCTCTACCACATCTACGTGCAGCATCTGCCCGCCGGCACGTTCATGGCGACCTTCGCCGAGTACGGCCGACCGGCCGATTTCGTCATGGCCCTCGTGAAGTCCGCGGTGTTCGGCCTGCTCGCGGCGCTGGTCGCCACGTTCAAGGGGTTGCACACCAAGGGCGGCCCGCGCGGGGTGGCCGACGCGGTGAACGAAGCCGTCGTCATCGCCTTCGCGCTCGTCTTCATCGTCAACACCGCTCTGTCGGCGCTGTACACGGTGATCGTCCCGGCAGTGGGTGAGTTCCGACGAGCACCGATGTCCGATTGCAGGCCACCCGGCTGGCGCAGCCGATCCGGCAGACCGGCGACAATCTCGCGACGCTCGGGATGCACGTCACCTTCTACTGCCGCACCATTGCGTCGATCCCGTACGCGCTCACCCGATTCCGCAAGCACGTCATCGCGCAGATCAGCGAGGTCAGCTTCGGTACCCAGTCACTGCTCTCCGGTGGTGGCACGATCGGCATCGTCTTCGCGATGTCGCTCGCCGCGGCCATGATGCTCGGCGTCGAGACCCAGCGCGGCCTCGAACTCGTCGGGATGACCACGATGTCGGGCATGCTCTCCGCGGTGGCCAACACCCGCGAGCTGGCGCCGGTCGTCGTCGCCATCGCCCTGTCGGCGAAGGTGGGCGTCGGCTTCACCGCCCAGATCGGGGCCATGCGCATCTCCGACGAGATCGACGCGCTCGACTCGATGGCCATCAAGTCGATCCCGTTCCTGGCCGCCACCCGCACCATCGCCGCGATGGTGTGTGTCATCCCGATCTACATGATCGGACTGCTGGCCAGCTACCTGTCCACCCGACTGGTCGTGGTGGTGTTCAACGGCGCGTCCGCCGGCACCTACGACTACTTCTTCCACCTCGTGCTCACCCCGCAGGACCTGCTGTATTCGGGCATCAAGGCCATGGCCTTCGCGATGGTGGTCAGCCTGGTGCACTGCGCCTACGGCTACTACGCCTCGGGTGGTCCCGCAGGCGTCGGTGCCGCCGCGGGCAGGGCGCTGCGCACGGCGATCCTGTCCATCGGTGTGCTCGACGTGCTGCTGACCTTCGCGCTGTGGGGACTGGTTCCCGAAATTCCTGGTATGGGGGTGTGATTCGTGGACCGTCCCAGTTCACGCGAACGACTGAATTATCTGGTCCGGGGTGCTGTGGCCTTCGCCGTGGCCCTCGGCGTCGCGGCGGTGATGGTGCTGCGCGGTACCGGCGCGCTCGATCGGACCGAGGACGTCTTCGTCGAGGTGCCCTCCGCCGTCGGCCTGGTCAACGCCGGAGCACCGGTCCGGTATCTCGGCGTCGACATCGGCCGGATCGCCTCGATCGAGGCCGGCGCCACCGAATCGCGGGTGCGACTGGCCGTCGACATCGATGCCTCCCGCACGATCCCGTCCGACGTCCTGGCCCGCGTGGTTCCGCGCACCTTCTTCGGCGACATCTACGTCGAATTGGTCACCACCGATCCGGCCGGCGGCGATGCGGCCCACGGCAGCGCCGGGCCTTCCGAGGCGGTCGCCCTCGCCGAGGTCGACTCGATCGCCGTCGACACCGGCCCCGAGGCCGTCGCGATGTACGACGTGTTCACCCGCATGTCGAGTGTGCTCGAGCAGATGCAGCCGCAGGAGATGGCCAAGGCCCTCGACGCGCTCGGGCGCGCCCTGGACGGTAACGGTGAGACCATCGGACGCACCATCGACCGGCTCGCCGCGACCACCGACCAGCTCACTCCGTCGCTGAACGAGTTCATCGACGCGACACCGCTCTTCGTCACGGTCATGGAATCGCTCCAGACCGCGACCCCGGACATGGTGGGCATGCTGTCCGCCGCGACCGAGGTCTCCCGGGCCATCGTCGAACACCGCGGCGACCTGGCCGACACGATGGGAGCGGCGACTCTGCTCGCCGCCTCCGTCGACGGATTCACCGGCCCCCGACTGGACACGATGATCACGGTCACCGACTCGATCGGCACGATCCTCGCGACCACCGGCGCCGATCCGGACGGCCTCTACGCCACCCTCGCGAACGCGGAGACCTTCGGCGCCGCCGGTGCTCGGGTCTTCGGCAGCGGCCGGTTCGACATCACCGCCGTCCCGTCCTTCGCCGGCCCGCTGCCCTACACCGCTGCGGACTGCCCCAGTTACGGGTCCCTCACCGGCGCGAACTGCAATAGTCCCGGCAACGGCTCCTACAGTGCCGCCAAGCCGGTGATCAACGCGGCCACCGAGGCCGGCCCCCTGCAACTTCTCGAACAGCAATTGCGCGGCGAGCCCGCCGCGGCGCCGGCGGAACAGGACACGGCGGAGCCGACCGGACCGCACGCCGCGGTGACGGCACTGCTCGCCCCCCTCTTCCGCGGAAGCGAGGTACGGATTCCGTGAAACTGACACGACTCCAGGTCTCGACCCTGGTCGGCTACTGCACCATCGGCGTCGTCTGCAGCACCCTCGTCTACAACGCGCTCGCCGTGCCGGTGCGGGGTGCCAGCGACAACTACGTCCTCGAGTTCACCGATGTCGAAGGGCTCAACCCCGGCAACCCCGTGACCCTGTCCGGGGTGCGGGTGGGCCGGGTCGACGCGGTCGACGTCGCCGACACCGACGACGGTCGCGCGCTCGCCCGCGTCACCGTGGAGGTCGAACGCGGACGCACCCTCCCGAAGGACGTCGAGGCGTCCGTCCGGTACGGCGACATGCTCGGCGCTCGCTATGTGGCGCTCACCCTGCCCGAGGCGGGGGTCGCCGCCGGATCCGACGGCGCCGAGGCGGGGGTGCCCGCCGAATCCGACGGCGCCGAGGTGCTCGAACCGGGAGGCGTGGTGCCCGTCTCGCAGACCACTCCACCCATCGACCTCACCGCGCTGATGAACGGCTTCCGGCCTCTGTTCGAGTCGTTGCCCCCGCAGGAGGTGAATGTCCTCGCCCGGAACGTGGTCGACACCTTCAACGGCCGAGGCGACGCGGTCGCCCGGTTCCTCGACCGGGTGGCGGTGCTGTCGACGCAGCTCGGCGACCGCGAACACATCCTCGGCGAGGTCACGACGAACATGAACCGCATCCTCGGTTCGCTCGACAACCGGCACGACGAACTGCGCGACCTCACCGACGGGCTGGCCGCGCTCGGCGCCTCGGTGGTGGGGGACGGGCAGCAACTGGCCGCCTTCCTCGACGCCGGTGCGCAGAGCGTGTCCGCACTGGCGGACACCATCGCCGACTCGCAGGGCGCCTTCACCCGCAGCCTGCAGCAGTTCGGCGCCGTCACCGACCAGTGGATCGCGTCGACTCCCGAGTTCGAGCGCATGCTCGCCGGCCTGCCCGCCTTCGCCGACAACATCAACCACACGGGGCAGTACGGCAGCTTCATCAGTCTCTATCTCTGCAATTTCACCCTGAAAGCAGGCGACGCGGAAGTGAACATCTTCGGCCCGACCCATTCGCCGGTGTGCTCATGATGACCCTTACCCGATTCATCGATCTGCTCGTGCGTTTCGTCACCGCACTCGGTGGCCGCATCGGCCGGGTGCCCCAGTTCGCGGCCTGGACGGTCGTCGTCGTGGTGGCGGTCGCCAGTGTCTCGCTCGTCGCGGTGGGCATCGCCTACATCGACGATCTCGTCCACGTCCTCCGAAGCGACGCAGCCTCGGCAGCCGGGGGAGGGGCACTCACCCGATGATGTTCCTCGTCAAGCTCATCGACGTCTTCGTCGGTGCCCTCGAGTTCCTGTTCGGGGGTGGCCGACGGCAGAACACCACCCACATGCCGCTCGTGCTCGGCACCATCGGAATCTTCGTCCTCGTCGTCGGACTCGGTGCGGCCGTGGGACTTCCGCGGGTGTGGTACCAGGTGCGCACCGAGCCGTACACGGCCGAGTTCGCCAACGCCGCCGGACTCGCCACCGGCGATCCGGTCTACGTCGCGGGCGTGCCGGCCGGGCGCGTGGAGGGCATCCGGCTCGCCGGTACCCACGTCGACGTCGACTTCCGCCTCGACAAGCAGCGCGCCGTGGGCAACACCTCCACCGCATCGGTCCGGCTCGAAACCGTCCTCGGCAAGCGGTATCTCGATCTCCGTCCTGCCGGGGTCGACGACGGAGCGAACCGGATCCCGCTGGCCCGCACCACCGTTCCCTACTCGCTCGACAAGATCGGAGCCGGCGCCGACGCGGTCGCCGAGGACCTCGACCTCGACGCGATGACCGAGATGATGAGCACCCTGTCGCAGGTGCTGCCGCGGGAGAGCGACGAGCTCGACCGTGCCCTCACCGGTATCAGCGCCGCCTCGACCGCGTTCTCCCGGCACGGCGAACAGTTCGACCAGCTCCTCGACACCGCCCGGAAGCTGTCGGAGATGGCGGTCGACCAGCAGGACATCCTGGTGCAGAACGCGGTCGACGCCCGCACCCTCGTGCAGACCCTCGTCGTCCGCAAGGACACACTCACCCGGCTCGTCGAGAACCTGCGGGTCGTCATCGCGACCATGTCGGAGACGC
This sequence comes from Rhodococcus sp. S3, assembly GCF_058211795.1. Lineage (NCBI taxonomy): Bacteria > Bacillati > Actinomycetota > Actinomycetes > Mycobacteriales > Nocardiaceae > Rhodococcus > Rhodococcus sp. S3. Next base: position 2,492,892 of record NZ_CM177074.1, read on the forward strand.
TCACCGCCAACCGCGGCGACGCCGACCGCCTCGTCGCCAACCTGGTGGAGGTCTCCGGGACCCTCCAGCGCAACGCCGACCGGATCGGCCTGCTCATGGACCGCCTGCCCCCAGCCCTGCGCACCGTCACCGATGCCACGGGCAACGGCTCGTGGGCGGACGTCGTCACCCCCGCCACGGTCCTTCCCGACAATCTTCTCTGCGCGATCGGAGTGATGCAGGAATGCCGGTGACCTCGACACCGACGAGAACCTCGCGACGGAAGAAGATCGTCGCGGCGACCCTTGTCCTACTCCTTCTGATCGCGTTGCCCGCGTGGTACGTCTTCGGCCGCACCGACCGCAGTCACACCGTCCACGCCGACTTCGAATACGTCAACGGCATCTACGTGGGCAGTACCGTCGCCGTGCTCGGCGTGGAGGTCGGCACCGTCACCGACATCGAACCGCAGGGAACGTCCGTGAGAGTGACGATGACCGTCCCCGACGAGGTGACCCTCCCCGAGGACGTCTCCGCCTACGTGATGAGCCCCGCGATCATCAGCGAACGCTACGTCGAACTGGGGCCCGCCTACGACGGCGGTCCCACCTTCGCCGACGGCGGGGTGATCCCGAAGAACCGCAGCCACTCGCCGATCGACATCGACAACATGCTCGACAGCCTGTCCACGATCATCGAGACGATGGGACCGGACAACGCCGACCTCGGCGCCGTCCTCACCAGCGGAGCCGATGTGTGGGAGGATCGCGGCGCGGCCTTCCACGACGCCATCGCCGATCTCGCCGCCGCCACGGGCGTCGTCGGGGCATCCAGTGAGGACTTCGCACTGCTCGTCGAGAACCTTTCGGCACTGCTGCGCGCCCTCGACGAACGGTCGGTGGGTCTCGACAGCATGGTCACCGATCTCAGCGCGCTCGCCGGGGTCTGGGAGGAGAGCGATCTCGACGTCACCGAGCCGTTGCAGCAACTGCAGGTCGTGTTCGACGAGGTCGACACCTTCGTCGCGCAGCACCAGGAGAGCTTCGGTGCGATCTCCGACAACCTGAAGGTCATCGGCGACACCCTCGGCGAGAACCCTCAGGGTCTGGCCGAGTTCATGGACCTCGTCCCGCTGATGATGGAGAACCTGACCGACACGATCGGCCCCGACGGTCGCGGCCGCATCCGTCTGAACATCTCCACCGCGCTGACGCAGTTCGCGGTCGCGGCCCCGCTGTGCGCGGAACATCCGCTCCCGCTGTGCACGGGAGCCGGCTTCACCAACCCGATCTCCTTCCCGATCAGCGCCTCGGATCCGCTCGGCATCGTCAGCGCGGTCACCGGTGGACAACCAGGACGTAACCCGTGAGCTCAGCTTCTGCAGCGTCACCTCGTCACTCCGTGACGCGGGTCCTGGCCCTCGTCGGTGCCGCTCTCACCTGCGCGACGGTGGTGTCCGGATGCGGCTACGGCATCCAGGATCTTCCCGTCGGACGCTCCATCGGCGGTGGCGACTTCGAGGTCACCGTGCAACTGCCGTCCGCGGACGGCCTGGTCCTCGGCGCCGACGTGCGCTACGGCCAGCAGATCGTCGGCCGCGTCGCCGGACTCGACACCGCACCCGGTGGCGCCGACGTGCGGGTCTCGCTCGAGGAAGACCTCGAGGTGCCGTCCGATGTCCTCGTCTCCGTCGAGATCCCGTCCGCGCTCGGCAGCCCGTACCTGCGACTCGTCCCGCCTCCGAACCCGAGTTCGTCGCTGCTCGCCCACGGTGACGTCGTATCGGAGCAGAACGTCGACCTCGGTCCCCGGGTGGAGACGATGCTCGCCGCGCTCGGCAATGTCGTCAGCGGCAGCGGACTGACCCAACTCGAAACCGTCGTGCGCGAACTCAACGTCGCATTCAACGGCCGATCCGGGAGCGTCCAGGCCCTCGCCGACACCGCCACCGAGATGATGACCCGCGCGATCGACGAACAGACCTCCTTCGACCAGGCCATGACGCTCGCCGCCGACGTCACCCGACGGATGGTCGAGGAGGAGGAGATGTTCGACCGCTATCTCGTCGAAACCGCCGGCGCCGTCGATGTCCTGGTGGCCCAACGCGAGAGTATGGCCTCCCTGCTCGACGCCACCACGAGCCTGGCGGCGAACGTCAACGAGTTGACCGCCGCGACCCCCGACGGGGCCGGCGGACTGTTGCGCGACGCCGACACGATCACCGCCACGCTTGCGTCGTTCAACGACCGCATCGGCACCGCCCTCGCCAACATGAACGCCTTCATGGCCGCCTTCGACAGTTCCGTCCGCGGCGACTACCTGGTGTTCGACGGTGCCCTGGAGATCCCGGAAAGCCTCGACACGATCTTCACCGGCGGGTATTTCACCGGTGACTTCACCGGATTCGACGACGCGTCCGCATCGGCCTCGCTGGAAGAACTGCTCGGAGGGGAGCGATGAAGAAGATCGTCGTCGTCCAGCTGGTCCTGTTCGTCATCACCGCGCTGACCGTGGTGCCCTACGGCATCTACTACATCGTCGGACCCACCGGTGTCGGCGACCGCATCAACATCCACGCCACGGTCGACAACGCCCTCGGTGTCGGCGAGGGCACCGTCGTGACGTATCGCGGTGTCCAGGCGGGCATGGTCACCGGTATCGGATTCGACCCCGAGACCCGGCGTGCCCGCCTCGATTTCGCGCTCGACGGTGATACCCGTATCCCCGTCGACTCCTACGCCAAGATCACCCAGGGCACCATGGCCGGCATGCTCAACGTCGACATCTTCCCGCGTGTCGACCACGGCCCCTATCTCACCGACGGCGACGAGATCACGATGCCCGCCGAGGAGCAGCCCACCCAGATCTCCGAAACCCTCGCCCACACCGCCGATCTGCTCGAAACCATCGACCCCGCGGTGATCTCGACCGTCGGTCAGGAGCTCGGCAGCGCGTTCGAAGGACTCGGACCCGACCTGGCCCGTCTCGTCACCGACGCCGACCGGATCTCCGCGCAGTTCGCCGAGGACGCGCCCGCCCTCGCCGAACTGCTCGATCGCGCAGCCGGATTGACGGGCACCATGGCCGAGAACTCCACCGAGTTCGTCGACGGGATGGCGTCGGCGCGGACCGTCGCCGAATCATTGCAGGCCAACGAGGATCGCATCGCCTCGATGATGGCCACCGGCCCCGACGCGATGCGCCGTGCCGACGAGGCCATCGGCGCGAACCAGGAGTCGTTCTCCGCGGTGCTCGCCAACCTCGGCGCGGTCGGTCCGGTGATCTCCGACCGGTCCGCGGCGCTGCGCACCGGTCTGGACGCGATTCCCCGCGGCCTGGCGGCACTCGAATCGATCGTGCACGGCGACCGCGCGGACTTCGCCCTGATCGCCACGCAGGGACCGGCCTGCTACTACGACAATCCCCGTCGCGCGCTCGGCGACACGTCCCCGATCGAACCGAACCTCGACTACTACTGCCCACCGGGGCAGGACCTCGAGCAACGCGGCTCCCGCAACGCACCCCGCCCCAACGATCTCGGGCTCGGAGGCACCATCCCGGGCACGGTGATCGGACCGCCTGTCGTTGCCGATCCGGTCCTCATCCCGAGCGGCACCGAACTGCTCTACTTCTGGAAGAGCCTGCTGGAAGGCAACACCCATGGCACACGATGACACCGGTACGGCAGTCCTCGACAAGGCTCCGGTCCCAGAGTCCACGACCGTCGAACGACGCTCGTCGAAGCCCCGCGGGCTGGTGGTCGCGCTGGTCCTCTCGATCAACGCTCTGCTCGTGATGCTGGCAGCACTCGTCGTGGTCCTCCTCGATCACCGCACCGACGAGCAGGCCGAACAGGAGGCGGTGGCACTGGCGCGCGAGTACGCCGTGGTGATGTCGACCTTCGACTACCAGAACCTCGACGCCAACCGCGAACGGATCGCGGAGATGTCCACGCCGGCCTTCGCCGAACGCTACGGATCGATGGTCGACGCATTGCGTGAACTCGTCACCGAGGGACAGGGGAGCGCCGAAGCGCAGGCGCTGCACGCGGCCGCCGAGCACGCCGACGGCGACACCGCCACGGTGCTCGTCTTCGCCGACCAGAACGCCACGAACGTCTCGACGCCCGACGGGGGCACCTCGCGTTTCCGCATGGTGTTCTCCCTGGTCCGCATCGACGACCGCTGGCTCGTCGACAACGTCGAAACACTCTGACCCACACCACGAGGAGACACGCGATGCCCACTCCCTATCTCGACGACCTGGACCGGGAACCGGTACTGAGCTCGCGCCGGACCCGTATCACCATCACCAGCGGCCCCAACCGGTGGATTCGCAAGCAGCACAAGGTGTCCGACGCCGTCGACTTCTGGTCCTTTGCCGGGGCCGCCGCGAACGTCATCATGCAGCTCGGCTGGCCCGAGGTCGCGTACGGCGTCATGGAAAGCAAGGTCGAATCCGGCTCGCTGGTCAAGCACCCGTGGAAGCGGGCCCGCACCACCGCCACCTACCTGGCTGTGGCGATCCTCGGCAACGACGAGGACCGCAAGGCCTACCGCGAGGCCGTCAACGGTGCCCACCGGTTCGTGCGATCCGACGAGAACAGCCCGGTCAAGTACAACGCGTTCAACCGCGAACTGCAGCTGTGGGTCGCTGCCTGCCTGTACATCGGCATCGAGGACATGTACCAGCTGCTGCACGGCAAGCTCGACGACGAGCAGCTCGAGGAGTTCTACCGCACCGGTTCCACCCTCGGCACAACCCTGCAGGTCACCGAGGACATGTGGCCCGCGACGCGGGCCGATTTCGACAGGTACTGGAACATCGCCTGCGAGCGGGTCGTCTTCGGCGAGACCACCAAGGCGTACTTGATGGACCTGGTCGATCTGAAGATGATCAACTGGCCGATGCGCCTGATGTTCCGGAATCTCCTGCGTTTCCTCACCATCGGGAGCCTGCCCCCGATCTTCCGGGAAGCGCTCGACCTGGAATGGAGCGAAGCCGACCGCCGACGCTACGAGCACTTGTTCGTGTTCGTCTCGTTCGTCAATCGGTTCATCCCGCGTTTCCTGCGGCACGGCGGAAGCGAAGCGCTCGTCGCCGATCTGCGTCGCCGCGTCAAGTCCGGTCGCAATCTGATCTGACAGGCGCATGACCGTTCCAGACACCGACATCGACCCGGACGGGTTGTTGCGGCGCTACCTGCACGACCGGCGTTTCCTGCTCGCCCTGCCGCGGGCGGTGGCGCTGCAGATGCTGCATCCGGCGATCGCGGCGGGCATGGACCACTCGCGGACGCCGCGCCGGCTCTGGTTGCACAAACGCCGGACGGTGCCGGCGCTCGTCCGTGCCGCGTACGACGACCGGCACATCCGCCCGATCGTCCGGTTCGCGCACGAGGACGTGAAGGGAACGGACGATCTCGGCCGCCGGTACCACGCGCTCGACCCGGATGTCTTCTTCTTCCAGCACGCCACCTACGTCGACACGCTCGTGACGATGATCGACGTCTTCGTCCGTCGCCTCGAGGTGGGGGAGAAGGAGGCGCTCTACCTGGACAGTTGCGCGTGGTACCGGCGTTACGGCATCTCCGATCGGCGGATGCCGCAGGACTGGGCGGAGTTCACGGACTATTTCGACGACACCTGCGCCTCGGTCCTGGCCCGCACACCCAGCGGCGACCGCTACCGCGACCAGATCTTGCGGCCCCGCGACTGGGTGCAGCGCGGGATCCCGGCCCGGGTCGTCCGCACGCTGCTGCACCCGGCCGCGCGCACGCTGTGGGAGGTCGACGTCGGCGCTGCCGATCGACACGCCCTGACCGCATACGCGACGTACCGGCGCCTGCGTCGAGGACCGATAACGCGGTAACCGCACCGCGGATCGACAGAACGGATCATCACCCGGCACCGAGTCGGGTTCATCAGGAGGTAAGTGTGGGAGTCGAGGTTTCCGTCGAGGGGCTGACCAAGTCCTTCGGCTCGCAACGTATCTGGCAGGACGTGACGTTGACGTTGCCGGCCGGTGAGGTCAGTGCGCTGCTCGGTCCGTCGGGTACCGGTAAGTCGGTGTTCCTCAAGTCGTTGATCGGTCTGTTGCGCCCGGAGGAGGGCTCGATCGTCATCGACGGCACCGATATCCTGCAGTGCTCGAGCAAGGAGCTCTACGAGATCCGCAAGCTGTTCGGGGTGTTGTTCCAGGACGGGGCGTTGTTCGGGTCGATGAACCTCTACGACAATGTCGCCTTCCCGTTGCGTGAGCACACCAAGAAGACCGAATCGGAGATCCGGCAGATCGTGATGAGCAAGCTCGAGCTCGTCGGTCTGCTCGGCGCCGAGGACAAGCTGCCCGGTGAGATCTCCGGGGGGATGCGCAAGCGCGCCGGCCTGGCCCGCGCGCTGGTGTTGGATCCGGAGATCATCCTGGTCGACGAGCCGGATTCGGGTCTCGATCCGGTGCGCACGACCTATATTTCGCAGACGTTGATCGATATCAACGCGGAGATCGATGCGACGATCCTGATCGTGTCGCACAACATCAATCTGGCGCGTACGGTGCCGGACAACATCGGCATGTTGTTCCGTCGGCAGTTGGTGATGTTCGGTCCGCGTGAGGTGTTGTTGACCTCGGACGAGCCGGTGGTCAAGCAGTTCCTCAACGGCACGATGATCGGTCCGATCGGGATGTCGGAGGAGAAGGACGAGGCGACGATGGCGCACGAGCAGGCGCTCGTCGATGCCGGTCATCATGCCGGTGGTGTGGACGATATCGAGGGGATCGTGCCGCAGATGCAGGCCACGCCGGGGATGCCGGAGCGGCAGGCGGTGGCGCGTCGGCAGGAGCGGGTGCGCTCGATCCTGCACACTCTGCCCCCGGCCGCCCAGAGCGCCATCCTCGAGGACATGGATTCTCAGCCTCGAACCACGGCGTTCACGGGGTCCGACGCGCCCACCGAACTGATCCCGGTGGTGCTGCGTTAGATAGGGGACGACAGCGACGGCCGGGGCATCTGCCGGCCGGCCAACCGAGCGACGAGTTCCGCGCGACTACCCGCTCCCGTCTTCGCATAGACGGATTTGAGGTGGTCGTGCACCGTGTTCGGCGTGATGCCCCGGTGCCGAGCGATCTCGGTCGTCGACAGTCCGCTCAGTACGTCGGTGCACACCTCGCACTCGCGTGCGGTCAGCGCGTACGCGGCGAACAGCACCTCTGTGAGCTCGCTGTCCGCCGCGGGTTCGATGGTGACCGCCGTGCGGGATTCGTCGCCGTCGGTGCTCAACGGCGCTGCACGGACGACGATCCAGCCTCCACCCTCGTTGCGGATACGCGCCCGGAACACTCCGGTCGAACTCGCCCGAGCTCCGAACGTTGCCGCCCGCAACAGCAGTGCCAATCGCACGGGACCGGCGAGCCGCTCCTCCCATGCCCGCGCCGCGACCGTCGATGCGACCGGCTCACCCGCTGGATCCGTCACGATCACGGCCGGTCCCGGATTGGCTCCGGGGCGTGCACGCAGGGTGTGGACGGCGGCCGCCCGGGTCGCGGCCGCCACCGCCGGCGCGACCATCGTCAGGAACTCCAGCTCCCGATCCGTGAAGTCCGGTCCCGATCGGACGAAACCGGCCGATCCCCAACACAACCCGTCCACCGTGAAGACGACCCGCACCTCACGGTGGAGTCCGAGTGGGCGCCACACCGCAGCGTGCCGGAGGCTGTGGGCGAGTTCGGTCGACGGTAGATCCGAGGCCCGCACCACCGTTCGTCCACTGCGGGCGATGTCTGCGAACGTCGCGGGATCGTGTCCACCGCATTCCGATTCGGCGAGCAGTGGCTCGTACTCGCCGGGAATGCGGTTGCGCCCACTGGTCATCGAACCGAACGCCAGGGTCAGGGGATCGAACAGTGCCCAGCACGTCAGGTCGCTGCGTACGGTGCGATCGACCAGTTCGATGGCGTGCTGGTGCAGTGCGGTGACGCCGGCGCCGGTGCCCGCGAACTCCAGGATCTCGCGGCGTAGCCGCTTCGCCCGCACTTCGAGCATGAGCCCAGTATGCGCCGGATCCGGGAGACGGGAGCATCCCCGATTCAGGGGATGGTTCGGCTGCTTCCGGGTCCCTAGCGTCGCAAATGTGTCCATGATTCATCTCGAGCGGGCCGGTACGGGCAGGCGATTGTCGGTGCCGGACGCCGTCGTCACCGTCCTGTCGTCCGGTGAACACACCGGCGACGCTTACGAGGTCATGCTGGTCGAGGCGCCCTGCGGCACCCCACCGCCGCTGCACTCCGAGCCTTGGCCCAAGACCTACCACCTGCTGCGCGGCCGGATCCTCGTCCTGCTCGACGGTGAGGGCTGCGAACTCACCGCCGGTGACACGCTCACCATCGCGGCGGGAACGATGAACAGCTTCTCGGTGCTCACCGATGATGCGGTCTTTCTCCTCGTCTGTCCCGGGACGGGGATGAGCGGATTCTTCACCGACCTCGACGCGTTGGGGGAGGAGCACCTGCCCGAGGACGCGCTGATGAGCGGGTTCAGGCAGATCGCCACCAGTTACGGCATCCGATTCGCCGAGGAGGTCTCGCCATGATCGTCGTTGCGCAACTCGCGGCCCTGGTCGCTGCCGCAGTGCACCTGCTGGTCTTCGTGTGGGAGACGATCCTCTTCCGCCGTCCGAGCATCCACCGGGACGTGTTCCGCATCCCGACCGAGGACGTCCAGCCGGTGCGGATGTGGGCATTCAACGTCGGCTTCTACAACCTCTTCCTCGGATCCGGAGCACTCGCCGGCGTGATCCTGTGGTGGACCGGCTACGAGACGCCGGGCCGCACGCTCGTCGTCTATACGTGCACGTTCATGTTCCTGGCCGGCATTGCATTGTTCGCCTCGGACCGGATGGCGATGAGCCGTCCGCGCGGGGCCGGGGTGGTGGGATCGCTGTGCCAAAGCGTGCCGTCGCTGGTCGCGCTCGGGGCGCTGGCGCTGGTGTAGAAGCGGCGCGGCCGACGATTTGGTGTTCTCGACCTCGCTCAGCGCGGTCGGGAACACCGGATTCGTGGCATGTGTGAGGGTAGAGGCGTGAACCCCGCGCACCAGCAGTCGCATGCTTCTGTTCGCTTCGAGTGGGACTTGTTCGGAGCGGTTGCTCTCGGGGCCTCCGACATCTCGGTCGTGGTGGACGTGCTGTCGTTCACCACGACGCTGTCGGTCGCCGCGGATCGTGGAATCGAGGTGTTGCCGTACTGGGCGAGAGACGATTCGGCCGCCGAGTACGCCGCGAGACATGATGCCGTCCTGGCGGTCGGGCGTAGCCGAGCGGAGGCGGGGGAGGTGAGTCTGTCTCCGCGCACCGTTCGCGACGCCGACAACCTGCATCGCCTCGTCCTGCCCTCGCCGAACGGCTCGTCGATCGCGCACTCGCTGGCTACGTCGTCGTCTGTCGTCGTCGGGGCGTGCCTGCGCAATGCCACTGCGGTGGCAGCATGGATCGCGGAGGCGCTGTCGGAGGGTGCGACCGTGGCAGTGATCGCCGCTGGCGAGAAGTGGCCCGACGGGTCTCTGCGACCGTGCGTCGAAGATCTGTGGGGTGCGGGCGCGGTGCTTGCCGACGTGTTGGTTCGGCGTCCGGAACTGGCCGCGTCGCCCGAGGCCGAGATGGCAGTGGCCGCCTGGTATGCGGTTCGCGAGAAGGTGGCGTCCTCGCTCGGGGAGTGCGCTTCGGGTCGGGAGCTGATCGCCATGGGATACGGCTCCGATGTCGCCGTGGCAGCGGAGGTCGGTCGGAGTGCGACCGTGCCCGTGCTCGTCGGCGATCGCTTCGTGGACCACAGTGGATAGACGATTCGGGTGGCTTCGACCCCGCTTTCCGGGGTCGAAACCACCCGAATTGCAACTATCCGTCCAGGCCTTTCTCGTCCGAGGCGTGCACGGCGGGAATCGAACCGAATCGCCCGGCCTGGAAGTCCTCCATCGCCTCGATGATCTCGGCGCGGGTGTTCATGACGAACGGACCCGCCATGACGACGCGCTCACGAATCGGCTTGCCGCCGAGCACGAACACCTCGAGGGCGTCGGTGCGCGAATCCTGTGTCGCGGCAGCAGAGATGGTCAGGCTTTCACCCCTACCGAAGACGGCCGTCTGTCCGGTGCGGATCGGGCGGTGTTCCGGTCCGACCGCGCCATCACCGGCGAGCACGTATGCCAGGGCGTTGAATTCGGGGTTCCACGGCAGGGTGACGCTCGCTCCCGGCGCCACGGTCGCGTGCAGCAGGGTGATCGGCGTGTGCGTCGAACCGGGGCCACGGTGCCCGTCGAGTTCTCCGGCGATCACCCGGATGAGCGCGCCGCCGTCGGCCGAGGACAGCAGGGCGACCTCGCCGCCGCCGATGTCCTGGTACCGCGGTGTGACGAACTTCTCGGCCCTGGGCAGGTTCACCCACAACTGCACGCCGTGGAACAGTCCACCGCTGACCACCAGGTGTTCCGGTGGTGCTTCGATGTGCAGAATGCCGCTGCCTGCGGTCATCCACTGGGTGTCGCCGCCACCGATCGTGCCGCCGCCTCCGTGGGAGTCGCGGTGCTGCATGATGCCGTCGATCATGTAGGTGACGGTCTCGAAGCCGCGGTGCGGATGCCAGGGTGTGCCCTTCGGTTCGCCGGGTGCGTAGTTCACCTCGCCCATCTGATCCATGTGGATGAACGGATCGAGGTACTTCGTCTCGATGCCCGCGAACGCACGGCGGACGGGGAAGCCTTCGCCTTCGAAGCCACGCGGTGCGGTGGTCACGGATAGGACGGGACGGGAGAGCGCGTCGGGTGCGGGCTCTTCGACGCGGGGAAGAGCGAGAACGTTGTCGACGGTCACGGCGGGCACGGTAACCCCTCTCGGTTATGTAGTTGATCTGTCAACTACCTTACTGCACTCAACCACTGCTCTCTCCGAGTTGTTCCCGCCCGGACGCGCGGGTGCATCTTCGACTTGACCCTGACGCAGCGTCAGGGTTGATGCTGAAGCCATGAGAATCAGTGACTTGGCCCAGGCCGCAGGAACCACCGTTCGCGCCGTCCGGCACTATCACCGGCTCGGGCTCATGTCCGAACCCTCACGGACACCCAACGGATACCGGGACTACGAACTCGCCGACCTGGTGCGCCTGCTGCGCATCCGCTGGCTCGCCCAGTCGGGTGTTCCGTTGGGTTCGGTGGCGACCGTCCTCGGCGGCCACTTCACCGACGGCAGCGACCGAGATGCCGAGTCCGATCTCACCGCAGACCTCGAATCGCTGCTCGAGGCGGCAGATAATCAGATCCGGACGCTCCAGGTCAAACGTGAGGCACTCGCCGCGATTCTCGAGCGTCACCGCGCCGGCGACCGGCTCTCGCCCTTGCCGTCACCGATCGTCGACGCGTTCGACGAACTTATCGACGGCGAGGACGACCCGCACACCCGGTCGCTGTTCGTCCGCGAACGCGACAGTTGGGAGATGCTCGCACTCACCGGGCAGGCATCGCCGGAGTATCTCGACGCCATGCGAACCCTGCTCGAGGACCCCGGACAACGGCACGCGATGATCGCCGTCTACCGACGCTTCGGTGCGCTCGCCGGACAGGATCCCACCGCGGCGACCGACGAGATCACCGCCGTCATCGACGGCATGACCGCGCTGCTCGACGACATCCCGATCATGGCGGAGGTGCTCGGTTCGTGGGCGGCCGAGGCGGCAGCTGCCCTCGAATCGAACACCGAGGTGCTTGCCGAGTTCCTTCCGGACCCGGCGCAGCAGGCCGTCGCGATCGGGTTCGTCCGGCGCGTCTCTGCACAGTCGGGACCGCAGCGGGACGGAGCGCGGGCATGACCGGGCGCACCGTCCGGCTCGTCCAGCGGGCCGCTCTCATCCTCACCGTGGTGGTGGCATGTACGAACGCCGTCCTTGCCGCGTTCGGTGTCCTCACACCGGCGACCGCGCTGAAGGTCTGGCTCGGATTCGAGCTTCCTCTCGGGATCCTGGTGCTGATCGTCGGCGCACTGCGCGTCCGAGTCCTGCGCCGATCCGGAACACCGTGGGCGGGGGTGCTCGACGAACTCGTCGGCCGCGTGTCCGCGACCCTGATCCGCGCAGAGTTGAGAAGCTACCGCGCACTGTGGTTCCTGATACGAGGGTGTCGCGTCGGCGCCGGCCCTGAGGTGACGACGATCGGCTATACCCGAGGCACGATGAGCGTGCCGATCGGATGGCTCGTGGCGTCGGTCATCGAGATCGCGGTGGTCCACATACTCGTGCCCTGGGAGTGGTTGCGCTGGACGTTGCTGATCGTGTCGGTGTACTCGCTTCTACCCCTCGTCGGGTGGCTCGCGGATCGTGTCGTAAATCCGCATCTTCTGACGCGGGACGGCCTGGTCCTGCGCTCCGGGCATCAGGTCGTGGCCCATATCGACATCGACAACGTGCAGCGATGCCTCCCGCGCCGCCGCTTTCAGCCGACGGAGACGGGCGTGGACGGCGAGGTGCTGTTCCTGCCCGGTCCCGACGGCACCAATCTCGATCTCGTCCTCGCGGAACCCGTCGAGGCCCTCTTGCCGGCCTTCTTCGACCATCGCCGCCGTCCGGCGCTCGTGAGCCGGTTCGCGATCCACGTCGACGAGCCCGCAGCGGCGCGCCGAGTGCTCGACGCCGCGCTCCTCGCCTGAGGCGACGAGGGTGAAATCGACGATTTCGTCTACCGGATCCGTTCCCCATGCGGTGACCTGCGGTCATCGTGTATGGCAATGCGGCATGCCAGGACGAAGCCGCAGGCTGACGCTCGGGTAAGACCTCGCCGGTGGTGTGGTGATCGCGCACTGTGCACGAGAGTTTTCTGGTAGACGAGTGCAATGAGCGATGACGCCCGACGCGGGACTCCGTCGAAGGACGCGCGTGCCGCCGAGGTGCAGGAACTCGTCGTGGTGGTCGGTGAGCGGCTGCAACGGCGGTCCGGCGAGCTCGTGGCGAGCATGGACGCGGCGATCGAGTCGGTCGTCGAGGATCTCGACGAGTCCGAACTGACGGACATGCTGCGGGCAAGTGTGGAGGGCAATGTCGCCACCATCCTGCACATGATCAGCAACGACATCCCGCTCGATCGCATCCAGCCGATCACCGCGGCCACGGAGTATGCGGTGCGGCTCGCGCGACACGGCGTTCCTGCGGCGGCGCTGCGGCGGGCGTACCACATCGGCTCCGACGACCTGTTCAACCAGATGTTCGCGGAGATCCAGCAGCTCGATTGTGCACCCGACCTGAAACTCGAACTGCTCCATCATTTCGCCGGGTGGATGCACAAGTACGTGGACTGGATGACGCGCGTCGTGCTCGACGCACACGAAGAAGAGCAGCGGGTGCTGGTCCAGCAGTCCGAGAATGTGACGTCGGCGCTGGTGGAGCAGGTGTTGAGCGGCGGTGCATTCGATACCGAGGAGTTCGCGACGAAGACCGGTTACCGGCTCGACGGAACCCACCTCGGTGCGATCGCGTGGATCGAAGGCCCGGCGCAGGGCGCAGACCAGACGCCCACGCTCGCGGCGGCGGCAGAGACTCTCACCGTCGCGGCCGGTGGGGGAGGCGCACCCCTGTTCGTACCGGTGGATCGGCGCACGGCCTGGCTGTGGACGACGACGGCGGGTGGCACGGTCGTCGACGTGTCACGCCTTCGGACGGCTGTGCAGGCCGTCCCCGGGTTGCGCGTGGCGTTCGGGAAGCCGGAGGTCGGGGTCGCGGGGTTCCGGCGGAGTCACGAGCAGGCCGAGGCGGTGCGGATCGTCGCGAGCACCGCGACCGTTCCCCACAGCCGAGCGGTGTACTACGGCGAGGACGGCATGTCCGCGACAGCGGTGCTGGCACGCGATCTCGCGACGACCAGGCGTTTCGTCGCCGATACGCTGGGCCGACTCGCGATCGACAGCCCGGCCGCGGAGCGGTTGCGGGACACGACGCGGGTGTTCCTGCGAACCGGCGGAAGCTATGTGCAGACCTCCGAGGAACTCGTCCTCCACCGCAACACCGTGAAGTACCGGCTGCAGAAGGCGGAGGACGAACGGGGACGGCCGATCTCCGACAACCGGCTGGATCTCGAGCTGGCTCTGCACGTCTGTCATGTGCTCGGACGGCCCGTGCTGCTGTCCAAGGAAAAGCGCTCGTCCGGTCGCTGACCCGTTTTTTTGTGCAGAATCGACAAGAGAAGCGTCGAAGTTGGTTTCGTGGGGACGTGTCCTGGATCACGCCGACCGCATAGTGTCGTGCATCACAACCGATACGTGCTCGTCGGACCGAGGAGCTGTAGATGCCCTTCTCCCGCTTTCCCTTTCTCCCCTGGAACGTCCCCGCCGAGGATCGCTCTCGTACGGCGGTGCGAGACGACAGGATCGAACTCACCTACGCTCAGCTCGACGACCGAACCCGCGCTGTCGCAGCGCAGTTCGCGCGTCACGGCGTCGGTGCGGGTGACATCGTCGCGATCATGCTGCCGAACCGGATCGAACTGCTCGTCGCGATGATCGCGGCGTGGCGTCTCGGTGCTGCCGCGACACCTGTCAATCCGGCGTTCACAGAATCGGAAGCGGCATATCAGATCTCGGACTCCGGCGCTGTCCTCGTGGTCAAGACTTCGACCGACGCACCCGACGGGGGCCGGCCGAGCATCGCGGTGAACGATCTCGCCGACGGGGGCGACGGCCCCGAACCCGTGGCCCTGCGCGGCGACGAATTGAGCCTGGTCATCTACACCAGCGGATCCACCGGCCGGCCGAAGGGCGTGATGCTCGATCACGACAACGCCGAGGCCATGTCGTCGACGATGGCGCAGCATTTCCGTCTCACCGCCGACGACCACTGCATGCTCGTCCTGCCGCTGTTCCACGTCAACGCGATCATGGTGAGTGCACTGGCGGTCTGGCGCTCGCACGGACAGCTCAGTGTCATCGGATCGTTCTCCGCGACCCGGTTCTTCGACCACGTGGAAAAGCTCCGTCCCACATACTTTTCCGCTGTACCCGCGATCTACGCGATGCTCGCGGCGCTGCCCGACACCGTGCGCCCCGACACCTCGTCCCTGCGGTTCGTGGTGTGTGGCGCGGCGCCGGTGTCGAAGGAACTGCTGCAGCGGTGCCACGACCGCTTCGGCTTCGTCATGGTCGAGGGATACGGACTCACCGAGGCGACCTGCGCGTCCGCCTGTAATCCCGTCGACGGCGTCCGCAAACTCGGAACGGTCGGACCGGCACTGCCCGGACAGCGGATCGGGATCATGTCCCCGGACGGTGAACTGCTGGCACCCGGCGAGACAGGGGAAGTGGTCATCGCGGGACCGACGGTCATGCGTGGCTACCTCGATCGCCCCGATGCGACCGCCGAGACCGTCCGCGACGGTTGGCTGCACACCGGGGACATCGGGATCCTGGACGAGGACGGTTATCTGCGCATCGTCGACCGCGTCAAGGACATGATCATCCGCGGAGGCGAGAACATCTATCCCAAGGAGATCGAAACCGTCCTGACCTCGGTCGACGACGTTCTCGAAGCCGCGGTCGTCGGGCGGCCCGACCCGGTCCTCGGTGAGGTTCCCGTCGCCTACGTGGTGCTGTACCCGGCTGCGACGACGACCACCGAGGACCTTCTCGAGCACTGCCGGCGGCACCTGATGCGCGCGAAGGTGCCCGAGCGGATCGACATCCTCGACGCGCTACCGAAGAACCCCGTCGGCAAGATCGACAAACCCTCGCTCAGGCGCACATTGCAACACGCCTGACCCCCATCCCTCGTCCTACCTCGACGCGAGTGCCCCTCGCGGTGATGAGCCCTGCCCACCTTCAGGAGTCACAATGGGATTCAAGACGGCAGACATGCCACCGGTCGACCCGGCCACCTACGACGACATGCCCTTCATGGAGCGCATGCGGGTGCTGGCGACCCACTGGGCCGAATACGGTTTCGGCAGCCCCAAACAGATGCACATGCTCTACGTGTACAAGCTGATCTTCTACGTTCTCGGTGGGGTGGCGGTCGTCGGACTCACCACGCCCGGACTGGGTTTCGCCGATCCCGCCGGCTGGTGGGGCGAGCCGATCGTCTACCAGAAGTTGATGGTGTGGACGCTCCTGTTCGAGATCACCGGCTACGCGTCGTCCTCCGGACCGCTGGCGTTCAAGTTCAAGCCGTTCACCGGTGGCTGGCGTTACTGGACCCGCCGCGGCACCCTGCGGCTCCCACCCTGGCCGAAGGTGGTGCCGTTCACCCGCGGTGACCATCGCACCGTCGTCGACGTCGCGATCTACTTCGCGCTCCTGGCCACGCTGCTGTTCCTGCTGCTCGGACCCGGCGTCACGACCGCTGCCCTGCCGGGAAGCGAGGTCGGATTGCTCCCGCAGTGGGCGCTGCTGACCTATGTCGGCCTCATCGTCGTCATGGGTCTGCGCGACCGCGTGGTCTTCCTGGCCGCACGCTCGGAACAGTACGTCGCCGTCATGTTCTTCTTCGGCATCTTCAGCAACCACGTCGATATGATCCTGGCCGCCAAGATCGCGCTGGTCACCGTGTGGTTCGGCGCAGGTGTCTCCAAGTTCGGTCACCACTTCACCAATGTGATCCCGCCGATGCTCAGCAACACCCCGTGGATCACCTCGAAGCGGTTCAAGCGCTCGCTCTACCGCAACTTCCCGCAGGACCTGCGTCCGTCGAAGGTCAGCTGGTTCCTTGCCCACGTCTGCGGCACCGTCGTCGAACTCGTCGTCCCGCTGGTGCTGCTGTTCTCCACGAACACGACGATCACCTGGCTCGCCATCATCGGCATGGTCATGTTCCACATCTTCATCACCTCGACCTTCCCGCTGGCGGTGCCGCTCGAGTGGAACGTCTTCTATATGTTCGCCGCGGTCTGGCTCTTCGGTGGATTCCCCGCCGGCGCCGGTTACGGTGTGGGCGACGTGAGTTCCGTCTGGATCCTCGCACCGATCCTCGTCGCTTTCCTGTTGTTCCCGATCCTCGGCAACCTGCGCCCCGACCTCGTCTCCTTCCTGCCGTCGATGCGTCAGTACGCCGGCAACTGGGCGTCGGCGCTGTGGGCCTTCCGCGGTGACGAGGCGGAGAACAAGCTCAACGAGAATCTCACCAAGTTCAACGACAACCAGATCGACCAGCTCAGCGGGGCGTTCGGCAAGGAGGTCGCCGAGATCTTCATGCAGAAGGCGGTCGCATGGCGCACCATGCACAGCCAGGGGCGCGGACTGATGTCGCTGATGATGCGGCACCTCGACAAGCTCGAGAACTACCGCATCCGCGAAGGTGAGTTCACCTGCACCACCCTGGTGGGTTGGCAGTTCGGCGACGGTCACCTCCACAACGAGCAGACCATCACCGCGGTGCAGGAGCGGTGCCGGTTCGAACCGGGAGAATGCGTCATCGTGTGGATCGAGTCTCAGCCGATCCATCGGAAGACGCTGGACTACAAGGTGATCGACGCTGCGCTCGGTGTCGTCGAGCGCGGTCACTATCACATCGAGGACGCGGTCTCGGCGCAACCGTGGCTGCCCGACGGCCCGATCCCGCACACCGTCACCTGGCGTATGGCCGGCTACGAACCGGCCGGAACGGCCTACCTCCACCCGCAGGTCCGACCCGATCGTGTCAAGGTTGGAGCATGACCGACGCGGTGGTAGTCGGCAGCGGGCCCAACGGGCTCGCTGCCGCCGTCGTCCTCTCCTCCGAGGGCGTACGGGTACGAGTGCTCGAGGCAGCCGAGACGATCGGTGGCGGCACGCGCAGCAGCGAACTGACCCTGCCGGGCCTGCTCCACGACGAATGCAGCGGCTTCCACCCGTTGGCCGTGGACACACCCTTCAGCAGGAGGTACGACCTCGCGGAACACGGACTGACCTGGTCGTGGCCCGAGGTGCAGTACACCCACCCGCTCGACGGCGGACGTGGTGGCGCGGCCTACCGATCCGTGGACGACACCGCCACGGAACTCGGGACCGACGGGACCAGGTGGCGCCGGATCTTCGGCGCACTGACCGAACGATTCGGCGGCATCACCGAGGACTTCCTGCGGCCGATGCTGCACGTACCCGTCCATCCGGTGCTGCTCGCCAGATTCGGGATGTTCGCCGCGATGCCCGCCGACGCGCTCGCACGCGCCTGGTCCACTCCCGAGGCGCGCGCCCTCTTCGGTGGCGTGGCGGCACACGCCCTGCGGCCCTTCGGCTCGCCGATGTCGTCGGCCATCGGCATCGCGCTGGGCACGGCGGCGCACGCCTACGGGTGGCCGGTCGCGCAGGGCGGATCGCGCGCGATCGCCGCAGCGATGGCGTCACTGATCGAGAAGAACGGCGGCACCGTCGAAACCGGGGTGCGCGTGGAGTCCCTCGACGAACTCGGCAACCCCGATCTGGTGCTCCTCGACACCTCACCCGCCGACGCCGTGCGGATTGTCGGCGACAGGCTGCCTCGCCGCACCGCCCGCGCCTACCGTCGGTACAAGCACGGGCCCGGAGCGTTCAAGGTCGAGTACGCCGTCGAGGGCACCGTGCCCTGGCAGCACGAACCGTCCCGCCGCGCCGGCACCGTCCACGTCTGCGGTTCGTACGCCGAGACGGCGGCGGCCGAACGTCAGGTCAACCGGGGGATCATGCCCGATCGCCCCTACGTCCTGGTCGGCCAGCAGTTCCTCGCCGACCCGTCGCGCTCCGCAGGGAACCTGAACCCGCTCTACGCCTACGCGCACGTCCCGCACGGGTACACCGGCGACGCGACCGAGCCGATCACCGCCCAGATCGAACGGTTCGCCCCGGGCTTCCGCGACACGATCCGTGCCGCGCACGTGCGGACGACGACCGAGATGTCCGTCCACAACGCGAACTACGTGGGCGGCGACATCGTCACCGGAGCCAACAGTGCGGTGCAGCTCGTGCTCCGGCCCCGCCCGGCCCTGGACCCGTACGCGACCGGCGTTCCCGGCGTGTACCTGTGCTCGGCGGCGACTCCGCCGGGTGCCGGGGCGCACGGCATGTGCGGCTACCACGCGGCCCGGTCGGCGCTGGCGTACCTGAAGGCATGAGGTGATCTTCCGGGGTGAATGTGCGGTGGGGGTGCGCGGGGCGTGCGAAACTTCGTCCTCTCGCGTCGCCGGCATGGCGGGCCTACTGCTGCAGGCACTCAACCCCGGCATGATGCGACTGTTCGAGCGCGCGTCGGCCGCGTACGTCGATCCGAAGGGGCGGGACGAGCGCACCGGCCGCTATCTCGACACGGTCATGTTCGGCGACAAGGCCCATGCGGATGCCGCCGCTGCGTCGGTGCGCCGCATGCACGCTCACGCCGTGTGGGACGACCCGGACACAGGCACCACGCTGCGCGCCGACGAACCCGCGTGGATCGACTGGACCCACAACGCCCTCGCATTCGCGCTGTTGCGCGGTGCGGAAGCCTTCGGCCTCGACCTGACCCCGGCCGAACAGGACAAGTTCGTCGTCGAACAGCACATCGCCGCAGAACTCGTCGGCGCGGACCCGGCCCGCCTGCCCGCTACCCGGGCCGACCTCGAGGCGTACGTCGACGAGCAGCGCCACTGGCTGTCGCTGTCGCTCGCCGCTGCCGAGGTGACGCACGCACTCCGGAAGCCGAACCTGTGGGGCAATCCGGTGAAGGTGTCCACCTTCGTCGTCGTGCAGGACGGCATGTTGTCGCTCCTGCCGGAGTGGGCACGCCTGATGTACGGCATCGAGGGGCGCCCGATGAACCTGCGCGCCGCGGCGCGCACCACCAAGCAGCTCATCGGCATCGCCCGCAAGAACGAGTCGTACGACAAGATGGTCGCCGAGATCACCACGCGCATCGACGAGACTCCCTACCGCAAGGTGCGTGCGCGCAAGGCCTGACCCTGTTTCAGAAGGAGGGATTCGGCCGGACGAACCGTTCGTCGATATCGGCGATCGATCGGGCGCCGGTCAACGCCATGGTGAGGTCGAACTCGGCGATCACGTTGCGGACCACCTCCTCGACGCCCTGTCGACCCGCGATCGCCAACCCGTACATGTAGGGCCGGCCGAGCAGCACGGCGTCCGCGCCGAGCGCGAGCGCGACGAAGACGTCGGCACCGCTTCGGATCCCGCTGTCCAGCAGCACGGTCGGCTCCCGGCCGATCGCCGCGCGGATGTCGAGCAGGGCATCGAGCGAGGCGATCGATCCGTCGACCTGGCGTCCACCGTGATTCGACACGACGAGGGCGTCGACTCCGAGGTCCACGGCGCGACGCGCGTCGTCGGGGTGCAGAATTCCCTTGAGCACGATGGGAAGTCGCGTCCGATCCCGCAACGTCGCCAGATGCTCCCAGCTCAGTCCCGGATTGGAGTAGATGTCGAGGAAGGTCTCCGCGGCGGCGCGCGGCACGGGGGAGCGGAGGTTGTCGAGGAATCGACCCGGATGGTTACGGGTCATCGACAGCAGTGTGCGGATCGCACCGAGCGTGACGTCGGGTCGCTCCGTCACCATCTCGCGGGCGGCGTCGATCCGCTCCCGGACGATGTCGAGGAAGCGGGGATCCGAGGTGTACTGCGCGATGCCCTCACCACGTGCGAACGGCAGCGACCCGAGATTCAGGTCCTGCGGACGCCACCCCAGCATCGTCGTGTCGAGGGTGACGACGACGGCCTCGGCGCCGGCTGCTTCGGCCCGTCGCAGCAGACTGTCGACGAGATCCTCGTCGGAACTCCAGTACAGCTGGAACCAGCGGGACGCAGAGCCCATCGCGCCGGCACAGTCCTCCATGGAATTGCAGCCCTGATTGGAGAAGACGTACGGCACGCCGGTCGCGGCGGCCGCCCGCGCGATCGCCAGGTCGCTGTCGGCGGCCATCAACGCTCCCGCCCCGATCGGGGCCAGCAGCAGCGGCGAGGAGAGCGACGTGCCCGCCACGGTCGTACGCAGGTCGCGTTCGGTGACACCGTGGGCCATGCGCGGGACGGTCGCCCATCGGTCGAACGCGCGCCGATTGTTGCGCATCGTGCGTCCCCCACCGGCACCGCCCGCGACATACGCCCAGGCCCGCTTCGAACTCGCACGCCGCGCGGCGCGTTCGAGGTCGCCGAAGGACGTCGGAACGGCCGGACGCCGGCCCAGCGCTCCGTTGCGGTACACGACCCCCTGACGTTCCCGGCCGGGACCGGCGGGTGCGGATGCGGCAGTTTCGGTCACGAGTGAGTTCCCCTCTCGAACGGTGGCGCTTGTCGATCCTTCCTCACGAACCCGGCCGAGTGAACCGGTTACCGGTGCCGAATTCGGAATCGGTGCGGTGGATCCGGCGGCGGGCGTACCGTCGGATCCATGACCGAGGACGGCCAGGTTGCACCGTGGGACGACATCTACCGGGGCGTCGCCGAAGGGTTTTCGGGCCCCGTACCGTGGAACATCGGCGAACCCCAGCCCGAGATCGCCCGATTGATCGACGAGGGCAGATTCCGCAGCGATGTGCTGGACGCAGGCTGCGGACATGCCGAGACCTCCCTCCACCTGGCGGCCCAGGGATACACGGTGGTGGGTCTCGACCTGTCGCCCACAGCCATCGAGGCAGCTCGGGCCGCGGCGTCGGAGCGGGGCCTGACGACCGCGACCTTCCAGGTCGCCGATATCACTTCGTTCACGGGATTCGACGGCCGGTTCGCGACGATCGTCGACAGCACCCTGTTCCATTCGCTGCCCGTGGACCGGCGCCGCGCCTACCTGAGCGCCGTCACCCGTGCCGCTGCTCCGAACGCGTCTTTCTTCGTCCTCGCCTTCTCGAAGGACGCCTTTCCGGAAGAGGGTCAGGGACCCAATCCGGTGACGGACGACGAGTTGCGCGACGCGGTCGCCGAGTTCTGGACCGTCGACGACGTGCGGCCGGCGTTCATCCACGCGTTTCTCGGCGACGAGGATGCTGCCGCGTGGCAGCGTGACGACAAGGGCCGCTCGATGCTCCCGGCCTGGTTGCTGTCGGCCCACCGCGGTTGAGGGTGCACGCGGAAATTCGATTGCATTGCCGGGGTGCGAAGTTCACCATCGGATCTGTCGGAGCGGACCACCCGCGCCTCGTCACGATCCAGGAGTCACCGTGCACCCCGATGTCCCACCCGGAATCGATTCGCCGGTCGAGTACGGCTGGTCCGAACAGATCGCGGAACGGTTCGCGGACAACGACATCCAGGGAACTCCCGGCCGGATCGTGCGGGTCGGTCGCGGTCACGGTGACGCCGTGACCTCCGCCGGTCCGCTGCGGGTGCGGACGGCGGGCCACCACGTCTGCACCGGCGACTGGGTGATCGTGCGCGAACCGCCCACGGAAGGCGACACGATCGGCACCGTCTGTGCGGTCCTGCCCCGTAGCGGCGCGATGCGTCGAGCCGATGCGTCGGGTCGTTCGGAGGAGCAGGTTCTCGCCGCCAACGTCGACACCGTCGTGGTGACCGTCGCGGCCGACACCCTCGATGTCGGTCGCATGGAACGTCTGCTGGCGCTGGCCTGGGACAGCGGCGCGCAACCGGTGGTCGCCCTCACGAAGGTCGACCTCGCCACCGAAGCGGTCTTCGAACAGGTCGCCGTGCTCGCACCCGGAGCGAGCGTGGTCGAGGTCTGTGCGCCGGACCGATCCGGATTGAACGAACTGCGCGAGCTGCTCCACGGCACCGTCGTGTTCGTCGGAGCGTCCGGCGCCGGGAAATCGACCCTGGTCAACGCGCTGTGTGGTCGCAATATTCAGGCGACGGCGCCGGTGCGGCAGGGGGACGGCAAGGGGCGGCACACCACGACCGATCGGGAGATGTTCCCTCTGGGTGGCGGCGTGACCCTCATCGACACGCCGGGATTGCGGGGCGTCGGGATGTGGGACGCCGGTGCCGGCATCGCCTCCGCCTTCCCCGAGATCGACGAGCTCGCTCAGTACTGCCACTTCGCGGACTGTGCGCACGAGACCGAACCGGGATGCGCGGTTCGCGCCGCCGTCGACCGCGGCGACCTCGATGTCCGGCGAGTGGAGAGTCATCGCAAGCTGCGGCGTGAGAACGAGTGGGTTGCGGCCCGGTCCGATGCCCGATTGCGGCGCGAGCGGACCCGTGAGCTCAAGGTGATGAGCCGCGCGATCCGGGCGTACTACCGCGACCGCTGAGGGTTCTCGGCGCGGCATACAAGGCGGTCGGTACTCTCCCGCGCAGTTCGCGCGGTGAACCGGGGCTCGCTACTGCAACACGCCGCGTCGACCCCGTTTCGGCGCGCTGATCATCGAAGGCCCCGACCGAATGGTCGGGGCCTTCGACCTGCGCGAACATACCGGTCGGTACTTCCTGCTCGGGTCCGTCGCAGTGTGAACGCGGATGGTCTCGGTGGGCGCGAAGCTGCGCGTTATCGAGGTGTGTCGTCGGACACGAAATGATTACGACCCAGCTCGGGGGTGTACTTCTCCTCGGTCGAACCGAACCGGTCTGTTCCCGGGAGGGCGACCCATCGCGGCGTCGATTCGATCATCGGTGACGCGAACCTTCGGCGCGTGCGCCCGTTGTATCGAAAGTGTTGGCGCACAAGGAATTCGGTAAGAGATCGTCGATCCTCGGTGGACAAGGGGGCAGGATCGGCCAGGTGTCGCCGCGGCCGGTTCTCGTTGGGCCGGCCGAATGCGATCGCCGCAATGATCGACTTCCGATTATGGCGTGCATCACTTTCGTGGGTTCAGATGGCGTCGGCCACGATCGCTTGAAAACCTCTCGACCTGCGACGTTACCTGGTTGTGACCTAATGGTCGCGTGTTGGCCCTCCGTGCGGTGGTAATGATCCCGCCGGTGATGCCCGCGGCCCCGTTCGAAGGCCGAACCCAGCTTCGGCGAATCTTGGAGCACGACCCTTGTCCGTTTCATCATTGCGCCGTTTCCGTGCCGCGGTCGCCGCGGCGGCCGTCCTCACCGCCGCGCTCGGCGTCGGTACCTCCGCCGCCCATGCCGACACCGCACCCACCACCCCCACCCAGACCCGTTTCCAGGAGCCCCGCGACCTGCTCCGGGCGCTCGACTTCGACGCCCTGGCCGCCGACGGCTGGACCGTGACGGACGATGAGGAGGAGGCCGACTCGGCAGAGGCGACCGAGGTGGTCGAACTCGTCGCCGAGACGACTCCCGCGCCGCCCGCCGTCACACCCGAGGAACTGACCCGCATCGTGCCGGGTATCCCGGCGGAGAAGGTCGAGCAGTTCATCGCGCCGTTGAACGAGGCGATGGCGCGCAGCGGCATCGACAATCCGGTCCGTCAAGCGGCGTTCATCGCCCAGCTGGCCGTCGAATCGGACTCCTTCCGCACCTTCGAGGAGTACGCGTCCGGTCGCGCCTACGAGGGTCGTGCCGATCTCGGCAACACCCATCCCGGCGACGGTGAGCGCTACAAGGGTCGCGGCGCGATCCAGATCACGGGTCGCCACAACTACGAGAAGGTCAGCGAGCACATCGGCGTCGACTTCGTCGCGCACCCCGAGCTGCTCGCTGCGCCGGAGAACGCCTTCACCACCGCTGCCTGGTACTGGACGTCGCGCAACCTCAACGAGGTCGCGGACACCGCGGGGATCGTCCGGGTGTCCGAGCTCGTCAACGGCGGTCACCACGCTCTCGGTCGCCGCATCGACGACTTCAAGCGTGGCCTGGACGTGCTGCTCCAGCCGTAGGCGCGACACGTTCGCACCGGGCCGATGAGTTCGGGGCCCGTCGACGGTCTATCGGATCATGAGAAAACTTATCTACGACTTCGGCGTGTCCCTCGACGGTTACATCAACGACCGCGACGGCAACATCGACTGGACCGACCCCAACGACGAACTGCACCAGTTCCACAACGACCGGTTCCGTCAGCTCGAGCTCTCGCTGCACGGCCGGCGGATGTACGAGCTGATGGCCGAGTACTGGCCGCACCTGCCCGAGGACGCCTCGCCCATCGAACGCGACTTCGCCGAGTTGTGGACGACCACGCCCAAGGTCGTCTTCTCCCGCACCCTCACCGAGGTCCACTGGAACAGTCGCCTCGTCAGCGACGACGCGGTGGAGGAGGTGCGCAGGCTCAAGACCGAGGGCGACGGCGTCATGGAGGTCGGTGGGGCAAATCTCGCCGCGTCGCTGATCCCGCACGGTCTCATCGACGAGTACCAGGTGTTCGTCTCACCCGTCCTGCTCGGTGGAGGCACACCGATGTTCCCGCCCCTGGAGAAGCGCGTCGATCTGCGCCTGGTCGAGACACGACAGTTCACGACCGCCGTGATGCTGCGCTACCTCGCCGACTGAGGACCGCCGGCCGGATCAGAAGAGCTCGGGCGTCACCGGCGGAACGTCGTCGAGGAACGCCGTCACCATCGGCGCCAGCACGTTGGCCTCTCCGGAGATGCCGAGGTGTGACATCGCCGGGAGGATCACCAGGCGTGCCCGAGGAACCTTCTGCAGCATCCCCGTCGCCGCTGCTTCCTCGTCGCCGCCACCGAGCAAGCGGAACATCGTCACCGCGTGTTCCGGTTTCACGCCGTCCGCGTCGCCGACGATCACCATCGTGTTCGCAATGATCGACCGCATCTGTTCGTCCGTGATCTGCTGGTCCTCGATGTTGAGGACCTTCATCTTGTCGACGTAGACGGCGAACGCCGCGGGATCGGGCGTGTGCTCCATGAACGACTTCTCGACGGAGGAACCGGCGAACACCTCGGCATCGAGATGTCCGACGCCCTCGAGCACCGACGCGTACCAACCGTCCTGTCGGTAGGTGGCCGACAACGTGACGAGCTTTCCGACGAGGTCCGGATGCCGGAGCGCCACCTGCAACGCCACCCCGCCGCCCTGCGAATAACCCATCACGTCCGCACGCTCGACGTTCAGAGCCCGCAGCAACTCCGCCGCATCGTCGCCGAACTGCTCGTACGACATCGGACGATCGGTGTCCGGGGTGCGACCGTGCCCCTGCTGATCGAAGAGGATCACCGGGCGCCGTTCGGCGAAGGCGGTCACCCAGGACGGCATCGACTCGGTGCTCATGAACGCGCCGGGAATCAGCAGCAAGGGCAGCGGAGCGGACCCGCCGAGTTCGCCGTGCACCTCGAAGTACAGACTCAGGCCGTTGATGGGCAGATGTCCGCTGCGCGAGGGTGTCGAGTCCGCCATGTCACCCGGCCCTCACTGCGCGCCGGTGCCGGGACCGTAGAGCCGCGCCACGTCGGGGGAGTCGAGCCACCCCGAATAGGTCGGCGACTGCGGCCAGCCCTCGGGCGAGTCCTGCCATTCCTCCTGACGGCCCCACGGAAGAAGGTCGATCAGCGCGAAGGTGTAGCTGAGCTGTTCGGTGCCCCGGCCCGTGGTGTGCCAGGTGCGGTAGACCTTGTCGCCGTCGCGCAGGAACACGTTGACCGCGAACCCTCCACCGGGAGGTGCGTCGACGTCGGCGCCGAACGAACTCTCCGACGACGAGTACCACTCCATCGTGTTGCCCACCTTCGCCTTGTAGGCGAGGGCTTCGTCGATCGGCCCGTTGGTGACGATGACCATGCGGGCGTCGTAGTTGTCGAGGATGCCGAGCCGGGTCCACTGCGTCGTGAGACTCGTGCATCCGCCGCACTGCCATTCGGCACCGTCGGAGCACATGTGGTGATAGGTGATGAGCTGCGAGCGGCCCTGGAACACATCGACGAGCCGGATCGGGCCGTCGGCGCCGATCAGCGTGTAGTCGGGCAGTTCGATCATCGGCAGCCGGCGGCGCTGCGCTGCGATGGCGTCGAGTTCGCGAGTGGCGGCCTTCTCCCGTCGCCGTAGGTCGTCGAGCGCCGACCGCCATGTCTGCTCGTCGACGATCGGAGGAAGGGCGCGGGTGGTCTGCTGGGTCATGACGTCTCCCGGAGCCGGACGGATCCGTTCACGAATGTTGACCGGGGCAGGAGCCGGAAATCATCGTGGACGCGGCCACGAGTCCGAACGCCGGAGTGGAGCACGGCCCCGTACCGACCGGTATGTAGTGTCGTCGCGTGTCTCCTGATCCGTCTGTGGCCGACCTGATCGACGGCGCGTGCAAGGTGCTGCGCGCCTACAAGCACGACGAGGTCGCCGACCGCGCCGAACGCAAACTCGCCGACACCGGCCGGCCGACGTCGATCGTGGTGGTGGGGGAGATCAAGCGCGGCAAGAGTCTGCTGGTCAGCGCTCTCATCGGCCGCGACGGCGCCGCTCTCGACGACGTCGAGCACTCGACCGCCGTCGCAACCCGTTTCGTCACCGCCACCGACGATTTCCCGGAGGGCACCGCCGAATTGGTGTTCCCCGACGGGCGCCGGCGCATCGACCGCGCCGAGCTGGGGGAGTGGATCACCACCGGCGGCCGCTACGTCCAGGACCCGACCGTCGAGGCGCTGCCGGTCGCGGCGGTCGTGCCGATCGCGTCCGAGAAGCTCACGAACGCGTCGATCGTCGACACTCCCGGCATCGGCGGCCTCGACCCCCGGCACGCGGCGATGGCCGCTCACTCCGCCGATCGGGCCGCCGTGCTCGTGCTGGTATGCGATGCGTCGACCCCGCTGACCGAACCGGAGATGCGGTTCCTGCGCGAGAGCGCTGCCGGAGTGGAGAACGTGCTGGTCGTGGTCACCAAGACCGACAAGAACCTCACCCGCTGGGAACAGATCGTCGCGGAGAACCGCCGCGCCGTCGCGGAACACGTCGGCCGCGACATCCCCGTCGTCGCCGTCTCGAGCGTGCGAGCCCTGGCCGCGACCGCGCTACCGCCCTCCCCGGTGCGCGAGCGCAGCCTCGCCTGCTCCGGTCTCCCCGGACTGTGGGGGATGCTCGACGAGCGGGTCGCCGCCGCACGGCACCGCCCCGAAGCCGATGCGCTGCGCGTCGCCCTCGACGGGTTGCGCCGCATCGAAACCGGAATCAGCGACGAACTCTCCGTGGTGCGCGACGGCGAATCCGCGATCCCGGACCTGACCGCCGAGATGGAACGGCTGAAGGGGCTCAAGGACGAGGCGCAGCAGTGGGAACAGCACCTGCAGCGCGACCTCACCCTCGCGCGGCAACGGGCGATCACCCGCCTCGACGAGGAGCTCGCCCGCGTGCGCGAGGACTGGACGACACGCATCAACAAGTCGTCGATGCAGGTGCTGCGGCGCTGCCCGCAGGTGTTCACCGCCCAGATCCAGGCCGACCTGCTCGACGCGATGGCCACCACCGCGCAGGTCTTCCTCGACGACCTCGAGAAGATCGTCACCGACCTCTTCGACGACCCGCAGCAGTGGGAGCACATCCGCGAGATCACCCTCGAGGCGCTGCAGACCGATCCATTGGTGACCGGGGAGGTGGGCTCGAAACGCCAAGGGCTGCTGGATCCGAGCGTGCTGACGATGGGCATGATCGGCACCACCATGCTCGGCGCGGTGATCGGGGCCGGTGCCATCGCCGGCGTCGCCTGGGTGGCGATCAATCTCGGGTTCAAGGCGATGCGCACCGGCAAGACGAACCTGCTGACCTGGCTGCGCGAGACCCTCGCGACCGTGCGGACCGTCACGACCCGCATGCTCGAGGCCGCGATGGCCACCACCCGCCCGGAGATCGTGCTGCGTCGCCGCAAACACCTGCAGGACCGGATCACCGAGTTGCAGAAGCGTATCGACGAGGCCAAGCGCGCCGCGCAGGCGGACGCCGCGACCCGCACCGCGAACATCGAACGACTGGAGAAGAACCTGCGCATCACTCGCGCCCGCATCACCCCGATCGATACGGCTCTGAGGGGAGGTGCCGCATGAGCGCCCCGCACATCCCACCGCAGACCGGGGCACCCGATCCGGTGCACCAGCGCATCGACGCCGCCCTGCACCAACTCGCCGCGCTCGGCGGTGATCTCGTCGCCCACGCCAACCGTATCGGCGCGATCCTGTGGTCACCGCCGCGCATCGTCGTCGTCGGGCGGCTCAAGGCCGGCAAATCCACCCTGGTGAACGCGTTGATCGGGGCGCCGGTCGCCGAGACCGCGGCGCTCGAGGCCACCAATGTCGTCACCGTCTACGAGAACGGTGCGCCCTCCCGCGCCGACGTGGTGTCCACCGATGGCACCCGTCGACCCGTGCCGCTGGCACTCGGCACCACCGTCGACCTCGGCGTCCCGCCGGAGCAGGTCGCGTACGTGCACCGCTACCTGCCCTCCCATGCGCTGAGCACCATCACCCTCGTCGACACCCCCGGTCTGGCGACACTGACCGTCACCAACGCCGCCGCCACCGAGCGCGCCCTGATCGACGGATTCGAGCAGACCCGCTCGGCGTCCGTCGACGCCGACGCGGCGGTGTTCCTGTTCGACTCGATGCCGCGCACCGACGAGGTCGAATTCCTGCAGCGCCTCGGCTTCACTCCGCTGAACACACTCGGAGTGCTGTCGCGCGCAGACGGTTTCGGCCGCGGGGTGCTCGGCAACCGCGATCCGCTCGGACACGCCGCCGAACACGCGAACGTGCTCGCGCGGCGGTTGGCGGGACAGGTCGGCACGGTGGTGCCGGTCGCCGGGTTGCTGGCGCAGACCTCCCACACCGGTGCGTTCACCGACGCCGACGCCCACGCGCTCGTGGCGCTCGCCCCACTGGCCCCGCTGGAGTTGTTCGATCTGCTCGACGCGGATCCCGCCGCGCTGCCGGTGCCGCGCGATCAGGTGTGGCGACTGCTGGAGCTGATCGGGGAGTACGGGCTCGTGCACGCCCGCGCGCAGGCAACGGGTGGGGCGCACCAGGTCAACCAGTGGTTGTCCGGGGTGTCCGGCGTCCATCCGCTGCGAGCGGTGCTCGAACAGTCGTTGCGTCGCTTCGCGGTGCTGCACCGCGCCGGCCGGATCCTCGCCGAACTCGACGCCCTCGTCTATTCGCATCCGGCGCGCGACGCCATCCGGCAGATCGTCTCGGCGCTGCGCACGGACCCGGCGCTGGTGCCGGTGGAGTTGTTGCGGGCGTTGCGATCTCTGCTGCAGGCCGACCCGAGCGCGCCGGCGGTCGACGAACTGGTCCAGGTGCTGCGCGGCGGCACGATCGCCGAGGCGTTGGGGCTGGAGCCGACGGCGTCACCCGAGCAGATCCGAGCGATGGCGCAACAGAAGCTTGTCGCGGTGCAGGCCCAGAGCGTGTCGACGCGGTCGGCGGCGGAGGACACGGCGCTGACAGCGCTGACGCACGCCTATACGGTGATCGTCCGCGGACACTGACCCGGTCGGTGGGTTACGCGCCGAGATCGGGTTCGTCGACGTTGTCGGTGAAGCCGAACGAGGCTGCCTCGTCGTCGGATGAAGCCTCGCCGTTGTCGTCGTCGACAAGGCCGGGGTCGATTCCACCTGCGCTGTCGAGGTCGGCATCGGGGTCGAGGGCAGGATCGAGGTCGACAGAGTCGACGGTGACCGTCTCCGGAACGATCTCGTCGTCGTCCGGGATCAACGAGGTATCGACCGCGGCAGTGCCGGGGTCGGTGGCGATGTCGAGCGCGCGCTCCCAGACCTGATCGGGCAGTTCCGGTAGGTCGGCGAGCACATCGATACCGAGCAGCTCCCCCAGTGAGGGCACCGGATCGGTCTCATCGCTTGTCATGGGCTCTTCCTTCTTCCCCCGTTGTCCGTCGTCGTCAGGTTGGAGTCGTGTGGGCCCCGGAATGTTCCTGCCACGTCCCAATCTACCGGTCAGGGATCGAGACCGGCGGGATCGAGGCGGGCGGGATCGAGCAGTTCGACGAGTTGTGCTCGCCCCCGGTTGATGCGGGTCTTGACCGTCGCGACCGGCACGTTCTGATGCTCGGCGATCTCGGCGTAACTCATCTGGGCGTATTCGCGGAGCACGACCGCGACGCGGAACTGTTCCGGGAGTCGAGCGAGGGCGTGACGCACCGCGTCGGTGTCGACGACGCGATCGGCCGGTCCCGGCACCGTGGAGGCCCGACCGAGGTCGATCTCGTCGTCGGGGATCTCGCGGCGCTTGCGCACGATCGCCAGCGCGGCGTTGCTCGCGATGCGGTAGAGCCAGGAACCGAAGCGGGAGGTGCCCCGGAATTTGTCGAGGTTCTGCCAGGCGGCGATCAGGGCGTCCTGCAGGGCGTCCTCGGCGTCGTGGCGGTTACCGGTGATCTGTACACATACCGCCCACACCTGGGTGCGCGACGGTTCCACCAGTGCGGCGAACGCGGCCCGGTCGCCGGACCGGCACCGTTCGATCAACTCCGTCTCGTGCATGGCACCCCCATCTGTACGCGGAGTAACCTACCCGGCCGCGTCGCGCAGCGGTCCGGTGACCGCCCTCGGTGTCGTGCACCGACGGTCACCGGACCGCGAGGAGGTCAGTTCTCGCCGAGGCCCATCTCCTCGGCGCGGACGAACTTCACGTACTGAGTGGCCACGCGCTGCGGCACGGTGCGCAGCGTGTCGGAGTCGGGATTCTCGTTGCCGATCGAGCGGAAGCCGGACAGTTCGGCCACGTAGCGGCCGTAGGTCATCAGGCACGCGGCGGCTCGACCGTCGGCGACGTCGCCCGACCAGCAGGTGGTGTTCGGAAGACCTTGCGTCAGCGAGGGGTCCTCGACCAGGTCCGGATACGTCTCGGCCGTGTGTGCAGCGAACGCGTCCTTCAGGACTTCGGCCTCGTCCGGGCCCGCGGTGCGATAGACGACGCTGTTGACCTTCGCGACACGATCGGTGCCGGTCTGCTCGAACACCACCTCGGTGTCGGCTGGAGCGGAGTCGTAGTGCAACCAGCCGTCCGGTCCGTAGACCGCCATGTCGGAGTTACGTGAGTACTCGCTGTCGACGAATCCCACGGCCCGGGCCATCACCTTGTCCAGATCGATGGGCAGCGAGGCGATCTCGTCGGTGGGGGTGGCCGGGAACCGGTCGAGCAGCTCGATCTGCTGTTGCACACCGCGCGTCGCGGTATCGGTGATCCACTCGGTCCCACCGCTGTCGTCGCCGCTGTAGGTGTAGACGACGAACATGCCGCGTGTGGTGAGCGTGCTCAGGGACGTGGTGGCCAGTTCCGGCCAGGAGTAGGTGGTGGCCAGTGTGTCGGGCAGTTCCGGCAGCGTCGTCGGGGTCTCCGGACCGGTGGAGAACGGACCGTCCGCGGGCCCGAGCTTGTACTCGTACAGGGCCTGCGCGGCGCCGGCGGCGTCCTCGGGGGTGGGGAATCGCCAGACGCTGACACCGAACTCGCGGCTGTCGTCGTCGGTGCTCCGGAAGCTGGTGAAGGCGTTGATGATCGAGAATTCTTTCAGGATCTCGTTCTCGCTGCCGGAGAAGATGTTGCCCGTGCCGCCGAGGAACACGCCGTTGGTCGATCCGCCGACGGTGAGGGCCGGGTCGACGGTGTGCGGGTGGACGACGAACTCGGCGAGTCGCTGGCCTTCCACCGCCGGACCGAAATCCTCGGCCGCCATGCCCAGCGCAACGAAATCGCGCGGCTGGGTGTTGTAGTCACCGGTATCGAGCGAGTCGAGATCCACACCGGCAGAGGTCTGTTCGGTCGTGGTCTCGTCGACGACGGTGGCGTCGCTGTCGGACGAGCAGCCGGCCACGGTGACGACGGTGACGGCCGCCAGGGCCAGGGCGAGACGGCCGGTTCGAGGGATGTGCATGAGAAGAGGACTCCTGAAGAGGAAGGTATGGGAGGTAAGGCAGGTCAGGCGTTCCAACCGAGTTCGGCGAGCAGTGCTTCGCCGCGCTCCGTCGTCGTCGAGAACTGCGCGACGAGTCCGGTGGACTTGTCGATGACGGTGAAGTACGAGTTGCCGCCCGGTGGGTGGTCGTAGTCGGCGATACGCGTGCCGTCCGCCGAGACGATCCTGGTGTTGTCGTTCTTGGCGTCACGGAGCCGGATGAAGTTCGAGCGTGCGTACTGATCGTCCCGGTACGCCGACACGGATTCGTAGTCGGTGGGCTCCATGCCCAGCGCCTTCCCGAGGTTGGAATTGGGGCTGATCTGGCACCGCACCTGCATGGCACCTTCCGAGGAGAAGCCGGACTTCTCGCACGAACTCGACCCGGTGAGCAACTTGGTCGGCAGCAGTTCGACCACCTCGTCGGTGCTCTCGCTGCGATAGACCGAATCCGATGTCGCCGGGGGCGGTGCTCCGGTGTCCGACCTGTCCTCGGCCACAGCGGGGGCGGCTGCGGCGCCGGCCGCCGCTCCGTCGTCCGCGTCCCCACGGGTGAGTCCGAAGACCGCCCCGGCGGCGACGAGCACCGCCAGCACGGCGGCCCCGGCG
Organism: Rhodococcus sp. S3; assembly: GCF_058211795.1. NCBI lineage: Bacteria > Bacillati > Actinomycetota > Actinomycetes > Mycobacteriales > Nocardiaceae > Rhodococcus > Rhodococcus sp. S3. The sequence goes on from NZ_CM177074.1 coordinate 2,526,143, forward strand.
ATGAGCAGGGGCCGAGACGGCCGTGACCGCTCCACGTCGCGCGTCGGTGCCGGGTTCGGTTGCGCCGCCGGGGTACCCGGACGGGGAACGCCGGGTCGGGGTGCTGCGGGGCGGGGAGTGTCCGGTCGCAGCACCTCGGTGTCGAGGTCGGCGGCGGGTTCGGTGGTGCGTCCGCCGGCGACGAACCCGGCGGCGCCCTTGGCCACGACGGTCTTCGGGTCGTCGAGGGTGGCGATGGATCCGAGTTCGGACAGCCGCCGATGCACGTACGGGATCCGGGAGGAGCCGCCGGTCAGATACAGCGCCTGCAGACTCGACCGGTCCACCCCGGCATCGCGCAGCACCTGGGCGGCGAGCTGCACGCCACGGGTGATCTGCGGTTCGATGAGCTGCTCGAACTCGTCGCGGGTGATGGTGAAGGTCAGATCCGCGCCGTTGCCGGTGACCCGGATCGTCGCCGAGGGATGCTCGGAGAGCAGTTCCTTGGCGCGGCGGATCTGATCGTCGAGGGTGCGACGGGCGTCGAGCCCGTCCGGGGTGCGCAACCACGCCGCCAGATCCGGATCGTCGTCACGCAGGCGTTCGTCGACCCAGCGGGCGACGGTGGCGTCGAGGTTCTTGCCGCCGAGGGTGTTGTCGCCGCCGGCCCGGATGACCTCGAAGGTCCATTCGCTCGTCGCGGTGAGCACGGCGATGTCGAGGGTGCCGCCGCCGAAGTCGAACACCGCGATCGTCGAGCCCTTGACGATCTTCGCGTCGTGCTGGCGCGAGTAGTAGAACGCCGCGGCGCGGGGTTCGGAGATCAGCGAGACGCTGCCGCCGAGTCCGGCCAGGGATGCGGCGTGGCGCAGCACGTCGAGTTCGCGCTGAGACCAGGCCTCGGGGTGGGTGAGCACGACCTCCGCCGGCGGATGGTTGTTGTGCCGGGGTAGCGCCTGGTTGTAGACGGTGCGCAGGACCGAGGCGATGGTGTGGGCGACGGGGACGTCCTGGCCGCGGACCATCACCGACCCGACGGCCACGTGGGTCTTGGGGTAGGCGACGAAGCCGGCCGGGTCCACGGTGGCCTGGTTGATGGCCACGTCGCCGGTGGTGATCGCCCCGGTGTGGTCGACGTACACCGAGGACGGCATGAGGTTGGAGGTGTGGGTCAGCGGCAGTGATTCGACCCGGTCCGGCCCGATCCGGTGCGCCGCCGACGTGTTGGACGTGCCGAAATCGACCGCCAGAACCCAGCTCATCTCGATCGTGCCTTTCGAATGCGAACCGACAAAACCTGCATGGACGGTGCGATGACCGCCGCGGACTTTATAGCGGCGAACGGTCGTCGCCCGGTGGCGGGTGTCACGACGCCCCCGGACTGGGGTACTGCGCCGGCGGAACCTGCACCCGCACCTCGACGTACCGCAGGATCTGCCCCTCGTGACACCAGCCGGGCCGGATCATTGCGGCGACCAGGTTCTCGTCCGCCGGTGCCGCTGCCGGCGTCACCGCCACCGCACGGTGACGGCTCGGATCGAATCGCGTACCGGGCTCGACGGCCAGACGTTCGACCCCCAGATCGGCGAGTCGTGCGGTCGCGGCGGCGCGCTCGGGCCCGTCCGCCGCGACATCCGCCGCCGCGATCAGTTCGTCGATCCGCTCACGGATCTGCGGTGACATCACCTGCTTGCCCTTCGTCTCGGATCGGTCGGAGTGGGTCTCAGACCAGATCGGAACCGGCGTCGGTCGACTCGGAACCGTTGTCGAAGGCCGAGACGTCGACGTAGTCGTCGGCGATGCCGTCGCCGTCGTAGTCCACCGCACCGGAGTGCAGGTCCACCACCACGTCGACCTCGCCGTCGCCGTCCTCGTCGAAGACGGCCAGATCGAGGCGGCCGTCACCGTCGAGATCACCGGCGACGGCGTCGATGTAACCGTCACCGTCGCGGTCGAACTCGATCAGGTCGGCGTTGCCGTCGCCGTCGGAGTCGCTGATCTGCGCGTCGGTCCTGCCGTCGCCGTCGTAGTCCACCAGCGACAGGTCGACCTGTCCGTCGCCGTCCACGTCGACGTCGGCGACGCGGGTGCCGTCACCGAGGGTGTACTCGTCGAGCACGACCGGCTCGGTGGAGGCCGATCCGGAGGTCACGCTCGAGGTGGACTCGGCGTTCTCCGCGGCGGCGCGGTCGGAGGCCGAGGAGGCCGATCCGGCGGAGCTCGACGCACCCGAGTTGCTCGCCGATCCGTAGGACGAGTCCGAGCTCGAGGAGCCGGAGCTGTCGTACCGCTCGTAACGCTCGTAGGACTCGTAGCTCGTCGATCCCGACTGGTCGGACGACGAGGAGCCGTAGGACGAGTTGCCGTCGTAGGAGGACTGCGAGCCGTACGACGAGTCCGCACGGTCGCTGGCGGTGGACTGCGATGCGGCGCGGTCGGCGTTCGAGGAGCTGCTGCCGGGGAAGGAGTTGGTAGCCATGGTGGGTGCCTCTTTCGGTGTCTCGGTGACTGACACAGGTAAGAGAGACCGGGAGGCGGAAAGGTTCCCGCCGAATCGAACAAATTTCCGAGATTCCTGATCGGCGGTGAAAACGCCAGGTCACGGAGCTGCAACGGTCGGTGATCGTATCGGTTGCGAAACGCCGAACGGTGCGGCCGCATCAGCGACCGCACCGCTCGAAGGGGCTTCGAGAGGACCGTTACGCGCTCTGACGGACCGGCGTGTGACGACCCATCGCGGTGAGGGCGGCGCCGATCACCGCGGTGGCGGCGAGCCCGGCCAGTGCCGCGAGGAATTCGGTGCCACTGAGCGTGCCGTAGTCGGCGAGGCCGGGAAGACCGGCGAAGGCGGCGTCACCGACCGGCAGCGAATAGGCACCGACGATGTGCTCGAGACCGTCCGGACTACCGGACGCGCCGAGAGCCAGCGCACAGGCGCTGACCACGCCCAGACCGCCGATCGCGGCGAGACCACGTCGGACGGCAACAGGAGTGACGGAGGACCGTGCGTCCCACGCGGCGACGCCGGGCGCGAACGCCATCACGGCGCTCAGCACGGCAGCGGTGATGAGGGCTTCACCGAGGCCGATGGTCAGGTGGACCGCAGTCAGATCGCCGATGAACGCTGCTGCGGCGCCGGTTCCGGCGGTCGCCGAGTACGCGACGCCGAGAACTGCGGCACTCACCGGCACGGACAGACCGGCGCCGACGGCGGCGGTGGTCCGCGTCAGCTTCCCGAGGCCGAGTCGCTCGGCGCCGGTACGGACACCGGCGGTGACGAGGACGGGCAGCACCGCCATCAGCAGCACGTTCACCCCGAGGGCGTTGATCCCGCCGTCCCCGAACAGCAATGCCTGCACACCGACGACGGCGGTCATCGCGAGAAGCGCGAGCCGGGGCCCGAGAAGCGCGGTCGCGAGAGCGCCGCCGATGAGATGGCCGCTGATGCCGCCGGCAATGGGGTAGTTGACCATCTGAGCGCCGAAGATCATCGCTGCGGTCGTTCCGGCGAGAAGGGTGTCCCGGCTCGTGATGCGCGGCCGCCCGGCGGTGGCGGCGAGGACGACCGCACCGGTGGCGATCGCCGCGGCGGGCGCGGTGGCGCTCATGGGAAGGAAATGGTCAGGGACGTGCATGGGTGAGACTCCCTTCGAGGGTGGACGGGTGAACGTGTGCGGAGCGCCAGGAGCGCCAGGTCGACTCGAGTGGCGAGGAGTGGGTATCGGCACCGAGGAACCGCAGCAGGCTGCCGGGCCCTTCGAGCTGGACGACGCCGTCGCCCTCGGCGCGTCGCCCGTAGGTCGCGATGACGTCGTGCACCCGCGCGGAACCGAGGATCCCGGGCTCGGGGAACGCGCCGTGCGCGTACAACTCCTCGACGAAGAGGGGACGACGATCGAGAGTGACCGAGGTACGGCTGCGGATCGCGCCCCCGGTTTCTCCGTGGCGTCCGAGGACGAGGGTCTCCCGCATGCTCGCGGCGGCATCGGAGGCGAGTTCGATCCGGGTGTCGCGGTGCACGCGGGCGCCGGTGGCGATCACGAACGGGTAGGTGTCCCAGACGAGAGTGCCGCCCTCGGCGACGGTGATCCGCACGTCCCACCGGGACAACCGGTTGTCGGCGTCGTAGGCGACGGTGCCACCGATGTCCTGCAGTTCGAGCGTGCACCCGGCGTCGACGTGGACGTCGACGGTCACCGAGTCACCACCGAGCAACAGCGCGCCGGCGGCGACGAGGGCGACACGCGCGTGGTCCGGACCGACCTCGACCGTGCGGGGGACGAGCATGCCCGCCCGCAGGGCCAGGCGTGCCCGGTCCGGTGCGCGGTCGATACGGATCGTGGTGCGGGACATGATCAGTCGTGCGTGTGTGCGACGGCGTGATCGTGGCTGTGACCGTGACCGTGACCGTGCCCATGGCCGTGATCGTGGTCGTCGTCCTCGTCGGCGTGGAAGTGCGGAGCCATCGGACCGGGATCGACAGGGGTGTGCGACCCGGCGCGGTGGGCCGCCAGCATCTCGCGCACCCAGTCACCGAGCGCCTGCACGGATGCGGCGTCGGTCCGGGACAGCGCCAGCACCGGTCCGCCTTCGCGGGCCTTCTCGGCGTCGGCGACCATCTGCGGCACGTCGACACCCACATAGGGGGACAGATCGGTCTTGTTCACCACGAGCAGGTCGGCGCGGCTGATGCCCGGACCGCCCTTGCGGGCGACGTCGCCACCACCGGCGACATCGAGCACGAAGATCTGTGCGTCGACGAGCGCGGGGGAGAAGGTCGCGGTGAGGTTGTCGCCGCCGCTCTCCACCAGGACGACGTCGAGCGGCGCGAAGTCGCGTTCGAGATCCTCGACGGCCAGCAGGTTCATGGTCACGTCGTCGCGGATCGCGGTGTGCGGGCACGCACCGGTCTCCACCGCGCGGATGCGCTCGGGGTCGAGCACGCCCGCCGAGCGGAGGAAACGGGCGTCCTCGTCGGTGTAGATGTCGTTGGTGATCACGCCGAGCTGCAGCTCGGACGCGAGGGTGCGGCAGATGGTCGCGATCAGCGAGCTCTTGCCCGTGCCGACGGGACCGGCGACGCCGAGACGGAGCGAACTGGTGGTGGTGTGTTCAGGCACGGAACAGCCTTTCTGGAGCGGATGCGTGGGCTTCGGCCCACAATTCGGTCTGGGGACCACCGGTGGCCGGGATGTCCGCCGGATCGGTGAGAGCGGACAGCTCGGCGATGAGCGGTTCGAGATGAGCGCAGGCCTCGAGCGCCCATCGCGAACCGGTGGCCGGGTCGGTGGGGTGCAGTTTGAGGAAGGCCGCGACGATCGCCTGCGCCTCCTCGTACAGCACCAGTCGTGCGGTGTCGATCGCCGGGATGCGCGCGAGCGCCGCGATGGCCCCGACGACCAGTCCCCGCGAGGGCCGCGGGGTCCGGGTGTCGAGATCGTCGAGAACGGTGGAGGGCCACAGGTTCCGGGCCAGTCGCAGATAGCCGCGGGCCAGCAACCGGGACGCGTCGCGCTGGGCCGGGCCCGGAGTGCGCGCCGCCCAGTGGTCCTCGATCTCGTCGATCCGGAGCGTCAGGGCGGCTCCGGCAGCGGCGTCCACCGCGTGCCGGGTCACCACGGCGACGCCGGCCTCGACCGCCGCCGAGGTGCGCAACCGCGCGACGAGGAAGCGGCGCACCTCGGTCGGCGACATCCCACCCTGGAGCGCGGGTTCGAGCCCACCCGAGTTGACGTTCCCGCCGACCGGCGCGCGCCCGTCCGCGAGAAGGAGCAGCACCGTGGTGGGGGACAGAGTGTCGGGCAACATCAGAACATCGAATACAGCTGCGCGAGCGGCAGTTCGGTGGCCGGCGCCGGAACGACCCGCTCGCCGTCGATGTCGATGTCGAAGGTGTCGGGGCGGATCTCGATGCGCGGCAACACGTCGTTCTGCTTCATGTCGGCCTTGCCGATGTGCCGGGTCGGCCGCAGCGGCAACAGTCTGCGGCGCAACCCGAGTCGTTCTACCAGGCCGTCGTCGAGGGCGGCGGGGGAGACGAACGACACCGACGTGTGCGGAGCGAGCGCATCGCCGAACGCCGGTCGCTGCAGCACCGGTTGCGGCGTCGGGATCGAGGCGTTGGGGTCGCCGAGCGCGGCCCAGGCGATCGATCCGCCCTTGATGACCAGCGACGGCCGGATGCCGAAGAACTTCGGATCCCACAGGACCAGATCGGCCATCTTGTCGACCTCGATCGAACCGAGTTCGTGGTCGACGCCGTGCGCGATCGCAGGGTTGATCGTGTACTTCGCGACGTAGCGGCGGGCCCGTTCGTTGTCGGCGGGCATGCCGCCGTCGAGCTCCCCGCGCCGGTTCTTCATCACGTGCGCGACCTGCCACGTGCGGGTGATGACCTCACCGATGCGGCCCATCGCCTGGGCGTCGGACGAGGTGATCGACAGGGCACCCATGTCGTGCAGGATGTCCTCGGCCGCGATGGTGGTGGCCCGGATCCGGGACTCGGCGAACGCGAGGTCCTCCGGGACGGCGGGGTTGAGGTGATGGCAGACCATCAGCATGTCGAGGTGCTCGTCGACGGTGTTGATCGTGTGCGGCAACGTCGGGTTGGTCGAGCCCGGGATGATGTGCGGCAATCCGGCGATGCTCAGGATGTCCGGGGCGTGCCCACCACCTGCGCCTTCGACGTGGAAGGCGTGGATCGAGCGACCGCCGATCGCGGCGAGCGTGCTCTCCACGAAGCCCGCCTCGTTGAGCGAGTCCGAGTGCAGCGCGACCTGCAGTCCGTGCTCGTCGGCCGCGCGCAACGCCGCATCGATCGCGGCGGGAGTGGAGCCCCAGTCCTCGTGCACCTTGTACCCGGCGGCACCGGCGAGGGCCTGTTCGCGCAGCCCCTCGGCGGAGATGGTGTTGCCCTTGCCGAGCAACAGCACGTTCACCGGCAGCGCGTCGAGCGCGCGGTGCATCTGCATCAGATGCCACGGGCCCGGCGTGACGGTGGTGGCCTTCGATCCCTCGGACGGACCGGTTCCGCCGCCGGCGATCGTGGTGATGCCGGTGGCGAGTGCTTCGACGATCTGCGACGGCGACAGCAGGTGCACGTGCGAGTCGAAGGCGCCCGCGGTGAGGATGCGACCTTCACCGGAGATGATGTCGGTGGACGGGCCGATCTGCAGCTTCGGGTGCACGCCGTCCGCGATGTCCGGGTTGCCGGCGCGGCCGAGGGCGACGATGCGGCCGTCGCGGATGCCGACGTCGGCGCGCACGATGCCCCACCAGTCCAGCAGGATCACGTTCGTGATCACGGTGTCGGGAGCGCCCTCGGCTCGGGTCGTCACACCTTGGGCCATCGATTCGCGGATGGACTTGCCGCCCCCGAAGACGGCTTCCTCGCCGCCGAAGGTGCGGTCCTCCTCGATCTGGATCCACAGGTCGGTGTCGCCCAGGCGCACCTGGTCGCCGACCGTCGGTCCGTACAGTGCCGCGTACTCGGCGCGTGTGATCTCCACGTTCTCAGTCCTCCTGCTTCCGCACCTGGATGCCGGGTACGACGCGTCGCCCGCGCAGGGCGACGGCGCCCAGCTCGCGGCTGCTGCCGGGTTCGAAGCGCTGCGAGGTCCCCGACGGGATGTCCAAGCGGTAGCCCTGCGCGCGTTCGCGGTCGAATTCGAGGGCCGCGTTCGCGTCCGGCAGGTGGATGTGCGATCCGATCTGGATGGGACGGTCGCCGGTGTTGAGGAAGACGAGGGTGATGCGCTCGTCGTCGGAGCGGTCCGCGTTGAGGGTGAGGGAGCCCTCGGCGACGCGAATCGCTCCGGGTCCCGAAGTCGGTCCGGATGCCATGTCGGAGCTCCTTTCAGGAAATCGGGTGGTGGATCGTGACGAGCTTGCGTCCGTCCGGGAAAGTGGCCTCGACCTGCACGTCGGTCAACATCTCGGCGACACCGTCCATGACCTCGTCGCGGGCGAGGACCTCGCGGCCCTTCACCATGAGGTCGGCGACGTCGGCGCCTTCGCGTGCCCGTTCGATCACCCAGGTGGACAACAGGGCAACGGCTTCGGGATAGTTCAGTCGGACGCCGCGGTCCCGCCGGTCGCGCGCCACCATGCCGGCGACGGCCAGAAGGAGTTTCTCGGTGTCGGCGGGAGTCAGCTGCATATGTCGTTCTTTCGTGCGAGTCGGCGGTCGTGCAATCGATGCCGATCATGCGCGGCTGTTGTTTCGCGGACGTTACCCCCGCGTATCGCGGAGAAATCCGGACACGCCGACCTCAGAAGTGCTGCCGCACTGCGTGACCGCGACGACACCCGGAGCGGGATGTCTCTACCGTCGTTCTGGTCGAACAGTCCTACGGCCGCTCCCGATCGATCGGAAACGGCCGTAGGTCAGCGATATTCGAGACGTTCGTCGCTAGGACGGAACGGAGACCTCCTGATATCCCGCGAGGATTTCGTCGGTGTGTTCCCCGTGCAGCGGCGGCGCCGACCGCAGCGGTGGTCGCTGCCCACCGAAATTGACCGGGAACGCGCTAAGGTAAGTGTGGTGCCAGGGCCGGATCATCCCTCGAAGGAGGCGGTATCGGAATCCGTCGCGGATGTCAGCCCAGTGCGCCGACACCCTTACCGATCAGTGTCACGCCGATGACCAGTACCAGCACGCTCATCACCGCAGTGTTGTGGGCGCGCAACCAGGATTCGAGCTCGTCCAAGGGGCCGCGCAGGCGGTCGGCCGCCAGCAGATAGCCCAGTACCGGCAGCACCACGGTGGACGCCGCGAGAATCGCGAACACCGCGATGGACACGACGGTGCCGCCGCTCGTCAGATCGGCACCACCGATCGCGACACCGGCCGCGGCACACATGATCAGATTCTTCGGGTTGATCGCAGCGAGCGCGAAACCCAGCCCGGCGCTCTTGGCGACGGTCATGTGATCGATCGTCTTCATCCATGCCGGAGTGTCGTGTTCGGCGCGACGATTGCGCCACTGACGGAGACCGACGACCAGCAACAGCACACCCAGGACGATCTCGATCGTTGCCCTCGATGTCGACGGATCGTCCTGCGAATCGGTGACGACCCCGCCCAGAAGAGCGAACACCACCGTGGCGACGACGATGCCGACCAGCCAACCGCCCGCGAATCCGAGGCTGGTGGTTCTCGCCCGGTCGGAGAGCAGCATGAGGATGGTCGCGATGATCGGAACGGGGGAGACCGCCACACCGACGGCCAGCGGAAGCAGTTGTCCCAGTACCGCGCCCATCGGTGCTCCTGTCGTTGGAAGCAGACGCCCGTATTGTGCTCCCCCGGACACGGAATTCGTGCAGAACGACGGTTCGGGGCGGATTCATCCGGCGCAGTCGACCTCGAGTCGAATCGAGGTCACAGTGGGGATCGATGAGATCGGCGAGTTGCACCGGTCTGTCCGAGTAACGCCCGATCCGCGCCACCGACGCGGACGGGAACGAACCTCGATCGCGAAGGAGCCGATCATGGGACAGGCACACCACATCACAAGGACCACCGAGGACGTGATCGACCGGTTCGACCGGGCGTTCCGCTACTCGAAGACCGCACCGACCGTCACTGCACCGGAAGGTTGAGCAACGGTGACCACCGTCAGTGCCAACGGGGTCGATCTGGGCATCGAGTCCTTCGGCGACGCGGACGCACCACTCGTCCTGCTCGTCGGCGGGACGACGATGCTCTCGTGGCCCGACCAGCTGTGCGAGCGGCTCGCAGCGGATGGGCGTCGTGTCGTGCGGTACGACCTGCGGGATTGCGGGGAGTCGACGACGAAGGACCCGGACGCCCCCGGCTACACCCTGCGCGACCTCGCCGACGACGCGGCAGCCCTCGTCGACGCGCTCGATGGCAGGCCGGCGCATCTAGCGGGCATCGGTGTCGGCGGGATGGTCGCCCAGGTCGCTGCGCTCGACCATCCCGCCACGTTCCGGGCCCTGACTCTGGTCGGGACGCGTCCGGTCGCCCCGGGCCCGTGCGACCGCGACCTTCCCGATCACGACACAGCGACGATGAAGCGCATGTTCGCACTTCCGATGCCCGAGTGGGCCGATCGCACGGCCGTGGCAGAATTCGCCGCCGCCCGCGCAGCAGTCCTCGGCGACGATCCGGACGCCGCGCGCCTGGTCGCCGAGCGCATCTGGGACCGCACCCCGAACGACCGACCGTCGGCCCACTCCGCGAATCAGCTCGGAATGGTCTTCGCCGGACTCGACTGCACGCCCCGCTGGCGAGAACGCTTGCCCGAGGTCGGCATCCCGGCCCTCGTCGTGCACGGTCGCCGGGATCCGTTCTTCCCCGTCGGCAACGGAGAAGCCATCGCACGCGAGATCCCGGGAGCGCGGTTGCTCGTCCTGGACGATGCCGGCACCGCGGTCCCTGTTGCGGCGGTCGACGAGATCGCCGAGGCGATGCTCACGTTGGACTGGTAGTCGCTCACGCCGACCAGGACCGCCAGCGCAGCCTGTCGATGGTGATCACCGGTCCCGGTGGTCGTTTCGCCTGGTACTGCGGGTATTTGCGGACGAGCGCGTCGATGCCCGTAGTTCCCTCGGCAGTGTCGGCGTCGTGGACCGTGGCGATGCCGTCGATGCGGACCCACCACAGCTGCGACCAGTCGTCGCTGTAGTGGTCGACGAGCACGCACACCCGCGGGTTCTCTGCGATGTCGGCGAGGCGACGTAGGCGCCGGGTGGATTTGGGTTTGTCGTCGACGCACGTGTGGATCACGTCGCCGTCGAGGGCGAACACGATCGGAACGAGGTGCGGCTCGCCCGATCCGTCGGCGGTGGCGAGGCGGGCCACTCGGGCATCGGCGACCCTGCGACGGACATCCATGCGCCTCACGGTAACCCGACACGACCGCCTGCCCGGACACGGTGGTCCTGTCATCTCGATGTTCGGTTGTCGCCGCCCGTGCCGAGTCGGTTCCGGAACGACGGCACAATCCACAGACCGAAGAACATGAGTGTCGCTACCGCGGCCGCAACGATCGCGACGGGCATGTTCACCACGACGCTGAAGATCAGCAGGACGACTCCGACAAGGGCAAGACCCAGAGCCGTGAGGCCGGCGATCGCCAGTCGTTGTCCGGTCGCGACGAGCGTGGACAGGGCATGCTGCCGGAAGAGGAGGCGGTGAAGTCCGACCGGCGCGACAAGCATGATCACCGCGGTCACGGACAGCGCAACGGTGGCGAGGTAGATGACTTCCTGGGCGTCCGACAGTCCCTCGAAGCGCTGCTGGAACGGCAGGGTGAGCAAGAATCCTGTCAGAAGCTGAACACCGGTCTGCACCACTCGCAGCTCCTGGAGGAGATTGCTCCAGTTGCGGTCGAGTCGCTGGGTCTCGGTTTCACCGCGCACCCGATAGTTCCACTCGGCGTCGTCCCGGTGGCCCGTGCCGTCCATGCTCCGCTCCCTGCTCCGGCGATACCCGTCGATCGTTGCCGCCACACCCGCCCGACGGGGAGGAGGCCGAGGCTCAGTGGCGACCCGGGAGATCGACCTCCGGCACCGTCTTGTCGGTGCGAAGGCCTCGCCAACTCGGATGCCGCAGGCTTCCGCCCGCGTACTCCCGATACTCGACCTCGCCGACGAGGATGGGCTCCACCCAGTGAGCGCCGTGGGTCTCCCGTGCCGGCGGCGCAACCGCCAGTGGGGTCGTCGGTCGTTCCAAGGGACGCAGCTGCGATCGCAACTCACGTCGGGTCGCGGCGGTGAATCCGGTCCCGACCCGGCCGATGAACACCAACCGTTCCTCGTCGTCGTGCGCGCCGAGCAGCAGCGAACCGATGCCGCCGGCAGCCTTGCCGGATCCGGGGAGCCACCCGACGACGACCACCTCGGTGTTCCGGCGCAGCGGCGTCTTGATCCAGCCGTCGCTGCGGGTCCCGGGTAGATACGGTGCGTCCGGGTCCTTGGCGACGATCCCTTCGAGGCCGTGTTCGCGCGCGACCGTGAGCATGGTCGGTGCGTCGACATCGGTCCAGTAGGGCGACACTTGAACCCGAGGTCCGGGGACGATCAGATCGTCGAGGACGGCCCGGCGCTCCAGATAGGACAACTCCGTCGTGGACTCTCCGTCGAGAGCGAGGACGTCGAACAGGTAGATCAGCACCGGTAGCTCGGCGCGTAGCTCCTCGGTGGGACGGTGGACGTGCATGCGGCGCTGCAACCGGGCGAAGGACGGCCGACCCTCGGAATCGAGGGTGACGATCTCACCGTCGACGATGCAGTCCCGGCCGCCCGTCGCGGTGGTGAGCGGGTGGGGGAGTTCGGGGAAGCTCCGGGTGATGTCGTTGCCGGTGCGGCTGGTCAGCCGGCACTGTCCGTCGGTTACCGTGGCGAGGGTGCGCTGGCCGTCCCATTTCATCTCGAACGCCCAGTTCCCGGTCGGCGGCGGACCGAGGGTCGCCAGCATCGGGGACAGTTCCGTCGTCGTGGAGGGCATGTCCCGAGTCTGCGGTACGGGGCCGGGACGGGACCGGTGAATGCGCGGTCTCGTCGCGTCGGTGCGTCCCTCGCGCCCCGACCCGGGCCGTGCGAGGCTGACGTCATGACGCGCGCTGCGACACAGAACATGACTCTCATCGCCGGAGGCACGTTCTGGATGGGGTCGGAGGATTTCTATCCGGAGGAGCGACCGGTCCACCAGGTGACGGTCGACGGGTTCTGGATGGACACGCACCCGGTGACCGTCGCCGAGTTCCGGCGCTTCGTGAAGGACACCGGATACGTCACCACCGCGGAGGTCGCGCCCGACCCCGCCGATTATCCCGGCGCCGATCCGTCCCTGCTCGTGCCCGGCTCGCTCGTGTTCACGCCTCCCCCGGGGCCGGTACCGCTCGATGACTACACGAGGTGGTGGTCGTTCGTCCCGGGTGCGGACTGGCGTCATCCCGAAGGGCCGGGGAGCACCGTCGGCGGGCGGGAACTCCATCCCGTCACCCACGTGTCGTGGTTCGATGCCCGCGCCTACGCCGAGTGGGCCGGCAAGGAACTGCCGACCGAGGCCGAATGGGAGTTCGCCGCCCGCGGCGGACTCGACCGCAAGGCCTTCACATGGGGCGACGAGCACGAACCGAAGGGCCGGCCCGGCGGGAACGTCTGGCAGGGCGAATTCCCGTGGCAGAACCTCGAAACGGACGGATTCGCCGGAACCTCACCTGTCGGACACTTCCGGCCGAACGGGTACGGTCTCCACGACATGGCGGGCAACGTGTGGGAGTGGACCGCCGACTACTACACCGCGAACCATGCTTCGAGCGGCAAGAACGTCGCGCCGGCGTCGTCGTGTTGCATCCCGACGAATCCCCGCGTGGACACGGCCGAACACGATCCGCGCGAAGCGTATCCGCGCCGCGTCATCAAGGGCGGATCGCATCTGTGTGCCCCGAATTACTGTCTGCGGTACCGACCCGCGGCCCGCCAGGGTGACACCGAGGAGACCGCGACGTGCCATATCGGATTCCGCTGCATCATTCGCCCGTGAGAAGGCAGGTTTCACCCTGGTCAGGGGTGTATGCGGCCCGATACCGGTGGTGTACTGGGAACGGATGGGGGTGAAAAGAGGCATCCACCATGAGCCAGGATCTGCGTCCGGATCCGATCCCGGGCGGAGAAACTCTGCCGTTCCCACCGGTGCCGTCGGGAAGCATCGCAGGACGGACCATGCAGGAATCGGTCTACAGCCCACGCGCACAACACCGTCGCCTTCCCGACGACGCCCCGAACATCCTGGTCGTCCTCATCGACGACGCGGGCCCCGGTCTGCCGAGCGCATTCGGTGGCGAGGTGAGCACACCCACCCTCGACCGCCTGCTCGACGAAGGCATCAGCTACAACCGCTTCCACACCACGGCGATGTGCTCGCCGACCCGCGCATCGTTGTTGACCGGACGCAACCATCACCGTGTCGGAAACGGGCAGATCGCCGAACTCGCCAACGACTGGGACGGCTATTCCGGGCACATCCCGAAATCGAGCGCCACCGGAGCCGAGGTGCTGCGCCACTTTGGTTACACCACAGCGGCTTTCGGCAAGTGGCACAACACTCCTGCGGAGGAGACCACCGCAGCGGGTCCCTTCGACAACTGGCCCACCGGAGTCGGTTTCGACTACTTCTACGGTTTCCTCGCCGGCGAGGCGTCGCAGTACGAGCCGAACCTCGTCCGCAACACCACCGTCGTCCTGCCCCCGAAGACTCCCGAGGAGGGCTACCACCTCAGTGAGGACCTCGCCGACGACGCGATCGGCTGGTTGCGCCGCCACAAGGCGCTCGATCCGTCCCGGCCGTTCTTCATGTACTGGGCCAGCGGGTGTCTGCACGGGCCGCACCACATCATGAAGCCGTGGGCCGACCGGTATGCGGGCAAGTTCGACGACGGATGGGACGCTTATCGCGAGCGCGTGTTCGAGCGGGCCAAGGAGAAGGGCTGGATCCCACCGGATGCCGAACTCACCGAGCGGCACCCCACCATGACGGCCTGGGACGACATCCCCGACGACGAGAAGCCCTTCCAGCGACGCCTCATGGAGGTCGCGGCCGGATACGCCGAACACTGCGACGTGCAGGTGGGGCGGTTGTTCGACGAACTCGACCGGCTGGGCTACCGCGAGAACGCCCTGGTCTTCTACATCTGGGGCGACAACGGGTCGTCCGGTGAGGGCCAGAACGGCACCATCAGCGAACTGCTCGCGCAGAACGGGATCCCCACGACCACGGCCCAGCACATCGCGGCCCTCGACGAACTCGGCGGACTCGACGTTCTCGGCTCCCCGAAGACGGACAACATGTATCACGCAGGCTGGGCGTGGGCGGGCAGCACGCCCTACAAGGGCATGAAACTTCTCGCGTCCCATCTCGGGGGAACCCGCAATCCCATGGTGGTGCGCTGGCCCGCGCGCATCACGCCGGATCGCACCCCCCGGACCCAATTCCTGCACTGCAACGACCTGGTGCCGACCTTCTACGAGCTGCTGGGCATCACCTCGCCGCGGACCGTCAACGGGATTCCGCAGGATCCGATCGACGGCGCTGGTTTCGCCCGGACGTTCGTGGACCGTGACGCGCCGGCGGGCAAGCTCACCCAGTACTTCGAGGTCATGGGCAGCCGAGCGATCTACCACGACGGATGGATGGCGTCGGCCTTCGGACCCCGCGCACCGTGGCTGCCCGGCCTGCCCGGCGGAATCCGCGATTGGAGCCCGGACGACGACACCTGGGAGCTCTACAACCTCGACGAGGACTGGACGCAGAGCCGCGACCTCGCCGAGCAGTACCCCGAGAAACTGGCACAGATGCGGGAGATCTTCGCGATCGAAGCGGCCAAGAACAACGCCCTTCCCATCGGTGGGGGCCTCTGGGTCGCGGCGATCCATCCGGAACAACGCATCACCACGCCGTACACGAGTTGGGATTTCACCGGCGAGGTCACCCGTATGCCTGAATTCTGCGCTCCCGCACTGGGAAACAAGAACAACCGGGTCTGTATCGAGGTGACCTTCCCGGAGCGGGCGCACGGCGTCCTGTATGCGTTGGGTGCCAACGGTGGTGGTCTGACGTGCTT
Organism: Rhodococcus sp. S3; assembly: GCF_058211795.1. Classification (NCBI taxonomy): domain Bacteria; kingdom Bacillati; phylum Actinomycetota; class Actinomycetes; order Mycobacteriales; family Nocardiaceae; genus Rhodococcus; species Rhodococcus sp. S3. The sequence continues at coordinate 2,541,712 of NZ_CM177074.1, forward strand.
CGCGGACGACGGCTATCTCTGCTACGAGTACAACCTGTTCATCCTGATGCGGACGAAGATGCGTTCGGCGAGCCGCGTCGCGCCCGGACACCACCTCGTCGAGGTGGTCACCAAGTACGCCGAAGCGCGCCCCGGTGGTCCGTTGAACGTCCTGATGTCCGTCGACGGGCAGTCGGTGGGGGAGACCGTCGTGCCGGTCAGTGCGCCGTTGCTGTTCACGGCGAACGACTGCCTGGATATCGGCACCTGCCTGGGGTCACCTGTCTCGCTCGACTACTTCGACCGGGCACCGTTCCCGTTCGACGGGAGCATCGACAGGATGACCGTCGAATACACCTGAACGCAGCTCTTCGAGTGCCTTACCGGCTCCGGGCGGTGGATCCGCCCGGAGCCGCGAGGTCTGTCAGTTGAACTGGTCCGGATGGGGTCCGGTGCGCAGATCGCGGTCGGCGCCGGCGATGGTGGACATCTCCTCGTCGGTCAGTTCGAAGTCGAAGACCTCGAAGTTCTCCCGGATCCGGGACGGCGTGACCGACTTCGGGATGACGACGTTGCCGAGCTGCAGATGCCAGCGCAGCACCACCTGGGCCGGCGACTTGCCGGTGCGTCCGGCGATCGACGTGATCGCCTCGTCGTCCAGCACGGCGCCCTGGGCGAGCGGGCTCCACGCCTCGGTGGCGATGCCGTGCTCGGCGTGGAAGGCGCGCAGTTCGCTCCGCTGCAGACCGGGATGCAGTTCGATCTGGTTGATCGTCGGGGCGAGCGAGCTGCCGTCCAGCAATCGCTGAAGGTGGGCGGGCTGGAAGTTCGACACGCCCGCGGCGCGGAGGCGTCCTTCCTCGACGAGGCGTTCGAGGGCACGCCAGGTATCGGCGTAGAGGTCGCGGGCCGGGGTCGGCCAGTGGATCAGGTAGAGGTCGAGACGATCGAGGCCGAGCGCGGCGAGGCTGGTGTCGAAGGCGCGGAGGGTGGCGTCGTAACCCTGATCGGAGTTCCACACCTTCGTCGTGATGAACAGTTCGTCGCGGGACAGTCCGGAGTCCGCCAGCGCGCGGCCGACGCCGGCTTCGTTGCCGTAGATCGCGGCGGTGTCGATGTGGCGGTAGCCGGTCTCGAGTGCCGCGCTGACGGCCGCGGTGGTCTCGTCCTCGGGGATCTGGAAGACGCCGAAGCCGAGCTGGGGGATCTCGACGCCGTTGTTCAGAGTGACGGTAGGAATCGTGGACGATGTCACGAGATGGTGCTCCTTCGGGGGTGTTCGCGTAGTTCGGGATCACAGTCGGACGGGGTCGACGGCAGCACGGGAGGTGCCGTGGAGGTCGGGTTCTGTGAATGTGTGAGTTGCGTTGGCGTGATCGTCCTTTCGCTGTAGTCGGTGGGACAGGACCGCCGGGATCAGAGCGGACGCGGCCAGGACGGCCCCGACGGCGTTGGGTGCCGTGTACCCGAATCCGGCGGATATCACCATGCCGCCGAGCCAGGCGGCCAGGGCGTTGCCGAGATTGAAGGCACCGATGTTGGCAGCGGACGCCAGGGTCGGGGCGCCGTGCGCATGGTCGAGGACGTGCTTCTGCAGGGGTGGGACGGTCGCGAAACCGAGAGCGCCGATCAGGAAGACCGCCGCGACGGACACCGTCTTGGCGGAGGCCAGGAAGGTGAACAGGCCGAGCACCACGGCCAGGCCGGCCAGGGCGGTGTAGAGCATCGGCATGAGATTGCGGTCGGCGAAATGTCCACCGACGAGGTTGCCGACCACCATGCCGGTTCCGAACACGGCCATCAGCCAGGGGACGGAGGACTCGGCGAAACCGCCGACATCGGTCAGGATCGGTGCGATGTAGGTGATCGCGGCGAACACGCCCCCGAAGCCGAGGACCGTCATGGTCATGGCCAGCACGACCTGGACGTTCTTGAACGCCGCGATCTCGTGACGCAGCCGGACGCCCTCGGGTCGGGGGACGTCGGGAACGAGCTTCGCGACGCCCGCGAGGCCGACGACGCCGAGCGCGGCGACGATCAGGAACGTCGCGCGCCAGCCCGCGGTGTGGCCGACGAAGGTGCCCAGCGGCACGCCGACGACATTGGCCACCGTCAGTCCGGTGAACATCAGGGAGATGGCAGCGGCTTTCTTCTGCGGTGCCACCAGGTCGGCGGCGACGACCGAGCCGATGCCGAAGAACGCTCCGTGGGCGAGGGAGGCGACGACGCGGCCGATCAACATGACGGCGAAGGTGGGTGCGAGGGCAGAGACGGCATTGCCCAGGACGAACAGGCCCATGAGCAGCATCAACATGTTCTTGCGGGAGATCCTGGTGCCGAGCGCCGTCATGATCGGGGCACCGATCATGACGCCGAGGGCGTAGCCGGTGACGAGATATCCGGCTGTGGGGATCGAGACTCCGAGATCCGATCCGACCTGGGGGAGCAGCCCCATGATGACGAATTCGGTGGTGCCGATTCCGAAGGCGCCGATGGCCAGGGCCAGTAGAGCGAGTGGCATGAGAACGATCCTTCGATCGAGAAGAGACGCAGACGCGCTTTACTGGCGTCAACAATAATTGCAGACGACGACGAATTGCAAGCGCGGGTATAGTGAGCGATGTGACAACGCCGGCACACCGCCCGCGTCACCTGTTTCGTACGAGCCGACCGAGGAGCCGACCATGACCGCCACGGACCCGTCGATGACCGCGCTGGCCAACAGCTGGTCGGCGCTGTCGCTCCTGCACGGGCGGATCGAGAACCGGATCGAGAGCGCCCTGCAGTCCGGCCACGGGTTGAGCGTGCGCGAGTATTCACTGCTGGACGTGCTCAACCGTCAGCACGACGGGGAGGGCGGGCACCTGCAGATGCGCCAGGTTGCCGACGCCGTGGTCCTCAGTCAGAGTGCGACGACGCGGCTGGTCACGCGGCTCGAGGATCGCGGGTTGCTTGCGCGCTATCTATGTCCCACCGATCGCCGCGGCATCTACACCGACGTCACCGACGCCGGCCGGCGCCTGCTCGACGAGGCCCGGCCCACCCACAACACCGCCCTGCGGGAGGCGCTCGACGAGGCCGCGGCCGAACCTGTCCTGGCGCCACTGGTCGACGCCATCCGGCAGTTGCAGGACGATGATCGGACGGATGCCGCCGGGGGCCCGGCACCACGCTGAACGGGGGCGATCTCGCGCGACGTCCTCCGCGCGCAGACCTGTCGGAGCAACAGGTGAGATCGCGCGGCCGGGTCGGGTATCGTCTCCCATGGTGTGCCGGGAAGTCTGGTCGGCGGGAACAGCTTTCTTCGACGATCCGGAGGACGACATGAACGCATCGGTACACCTCTTCTCGGTGCACGCATCTGGAGGCACGCCATGAACTGGGCCGTCTTCGTCGCCTTCCTCGTCGTATGGGTGCTGTCAGGACTCGTGACCGGTCTGTGGATGGCACGGCGAGGCCACGACCCTCGCTGGACGATCATCGCCGTCATCCTCGGACCGTTGTTCGTCCCCATCGCCTTCGAGCGCATCGAGCGTGTTCCCCGGTCCGTCGAAGTGACGACGGTGGCCCGGCAGCATGCCGGAGAGGTCGACGAGGGCGGACTCCGCGTGATGGTCGGTTACGACGGATCCACCGAGGCCAAGCATGCGCTGGACGCGGCGCGACGACTGTTCGGGCCGGCCGGAGGAGTGCTCGAACTCGTCGTCGTGATCTCCTACGACGACGCCGGCGATCCCGACTCCGAACTTCTCGCCACGGTGCGACGGCGCCTCGAGCAGGCCGTCGAATCGATGGGTGATATTTCGGTGGGGTATGCCGTCCTCGCCGGCCCGGCCGGTCGATGCCTGGGTTGGTTCGCCGAGGAACATCACGCCGACGTTCTCGTCGTGGGCCGCCGCGGACGAGGCATGTCCTCTCGGATGCTCGGCAGCGTCGCGGAATATCTCATCGGGCACTCGCATGTGCCTGTGCTCGTCGTCGATCCCACCGTCGTCTCGCCGGACGCGGGTGCGAACGAACCCACGGTCGCCGTTCGGGTCGCTCCCGAGGAGAATGTGACGGGCACCGCGTCGACCTGACCCGATACGGTATGGTCGATCTCGGTGCGCCGGGAAGTCTGGTCGGCAGAAGTAATTACGTCGTCGAACCGGAGGACCCGTGTCTGTACCCATCTGTCCCGTCGCCACCCGTCCCGCCCGAGCTCTGCAGCCGGCGCAGTGACCGGCACCCCCGCGAAGCACGTCCACCGCAGCGCCGAAGGTCGCATCGACCTCCTGACTGCGTGTCGGCGTCCGACGCCGAAATCGCAGGGATGCCATAGTTTTCGGTACCCGATCCCACTCCGGGGATCGGAACGTACTGCCGCCCATGCGGATCGGGTGCATCCGCCCCGGCCGGTCCCCGTTCGCGCACCGCGTGCGGTCGAGAATTCCGAGGACCTGTGATGCCGAACATCTTCTCCGGAGTCCCCTTCCTCTCTCGCGGAACATGGCAGGACACACGCCGTGTGACGGAGATCCTCCGCAAGGAGACCGTCGGCGGTGTCCTGCTGCTCATCGGCGCCGTCATCGCATTGATCTGGGCGAACACAGGATGGTCGGATTCCTACCATGCCCTGCGGGAGACCTCGATCGGTCCGGCGTCGTGGCACCTGGACCTGTCCCTGGGCACCTGGGCGGCCGACGGACTGCTCGCCGTGTTCTTCTTCGTCGTCGGCGTCGAACTCAAACGGGAATTCGTCGAAGGCAGTCTGCGGGACCTGCGGCGTGCCGCCATGCCGGTGACCGCCGCCCTGGGCGGCATGATCGTCCCGGCCGTGATCTTCGCCGTCATCAATCTTCGTGGTGGCGCCGACGCGTTGAACGGATGGGCGGTCCCGACGGCGACCGACATCGCGTTCGCCGTAGCGATTCTCGCCGTCATCGGTAGTCATCTCCCGTCGGCGCTGCGAACGTTCCTGCTCACCCTCGCCGTGGTCGACGACCTGCTCGCCGTGACCGTGATCGCGGTCTTCTACACCGACGAGGTGAACCTGCTCTACCTGGGCGGGGCGCTGATCCCGTTGGCGCTGTTCGGCATCGCGCTCCGACGCGGCTTCGGTGCCTGGTGGCTCCTGGTGCCGTTGGCGGCAGTGACCTGGTGGCTGGTCCACGAATCCGGTGTGCACGCGACCATCGCCGGTGTACTGCTCGGCTTCGCGGTTCCCGTCGCCCGGCAGGTGGGGGACCGCACGATTCCGGTCGCCGAGCACGTCGAACACCGGCTCCGGCCGCTGTCCGCCGGTATTGCCGTGCCGGTCTTCGCCTTCTTCGCCGCCGGCGTCACCGTCGGAGGATTCACCGGCCTGGCGAACGCCCTCACCGATCCCATCTCCGCCGGGGTGATCGCCGGTCTGGTCGTCGGCAAGGTCGTCGGGATCTTCGGGGTCAGCTACCTGGTGGCGCGCTTCACCCGAGCACATCTCGACGACGAGCTGAGTTGGGTGGACGTGCTGGGTGTGTCCCTGCTCGGCGGTATCGGCTTCACGGTGTCCCTGCTCATCGGCGATCTCGCCTACGGTGCAGGAACCGTCGCGGCCGATCACGTGAAGGTCGCCGTGCTGTGCGGATCGTTGCTCAGCGCCGCTCTGGCCTCGACTGTTCTCGTGGCCCGTAACCGTGCCTACCGCACGATCAGGGCGGCCGAGCAGGTCGACGAGGACGGCGACGGGATTCCCGACGTCTATCAGCGATGATCGATACCTCGGATCGCGGTCGGGACGGTCTGCCGTGGTGGGTCCAGCCGACCGTGCGGTCACCGCAGGCCCTGCTGAAGTGCGTCTTCTGGCCGGTCGCCGTGATGCTCGTCGTCCATCGCACGGTGATCCTCGCCGTCGACGGTGCACGCACGGACGACTTCACCGGTGTCTACCGCGCAGCCGTCGCCTTCTGGAACCGTGAACCGGTCTACACAGCGACGTACGAACACGTCGACCCGCACTACCTCTACCCGCCGTCGGGTTCGCTGCTGATCGCACCGTTCGCGGCCCTCGAACACGAACTCTCACGATGGGCATTCATCGGGGTCAACGCGGCGGCCGTCCTCGTTGCCGTGTACCTGGTCGTGCGGATGTTCGGGTACACAGCGCGATCCGCGGCGCTCCCGATCGCGGTGACGGTCGCCTTCGCGTCCGAATCGGTGATCAACACCCTGGTGTTCACCAACATCAACGGTGTGGTCCTACTCGGTCAGATGGCGTTCCTGACGTTGTTGCTGGCGCGGCGGGACCTCTGGGCCGGCGCCGCGATCGGGGTGACCTTCGCTATCAAACCGATTCTCGCGCCGTTGCTGTTGCTTCCCGTGCTGCGCCGCCAGAGCAAGACTCTCCTGACCGCCGCAGCGGTGCCGGTCGGGCTCACCGCACTCGCGTGGCCGTGGGCTGCGGATCCGTGGCAGTTCGTCGAACGCACCGTTCCGTATCTGTTGCAGTCCCGCGACTACTTCAACAGTTCGATCACCGGCAACGGCACCTATTACGGTCTGCCCGAACCCCTGATCCTCGCGTTGCGCATCGGTTTCGCGTTCCTCGCCGCGGCCACGCTGTATCTGCTCCACCGCTATCACCGGCACGACGAGGTGTTCTTCGTCGTCACCGGTGCCGGTGTGCTGATGACCGCATCGTTTCTGCTCGGTTCGCTCGGGCAGATGTACTACTCGATGCTGCTGTTCCCGTTGCTCATGAGCGTGGTCCTGCCGCAGTCCGTGATGCGGAACTGGCCGGCATGGCTGGCGGTGTACGGCTTCCTCAGCGCCGACGAATGGTATTCGGGCAGATGGGTGGAGGCCGGCCGGTACGCCGAGTACATGCGCCCGACACTGGGCTGGTCGCTGCTGCTCATCGTGATATTCGCGGTGCTGGTCGATCGCCGACGATCCGCACGCGTCCCCGGACCGGTCACAGACCCTTCGGTGGACATCGCTCGGACAGGGCGTCAGAACGCGTCGGCGCCGAAACTCTGAGCGTAGTAACCGCGGATGTGCTCGACGATGCGCTTGCGAGCGAGCGTGGCATCGCCGGCGCGGACCGCGTCGACGAGACCGCGGTGCTCGTGACGCAGCCGCACGCAGGTCGCGGGCCAATCGGTGTGTGGTGCGCCCGCGAGGACGTAGCTCTCGATGGAGTCGCGGAGACCGGCCATCATCGCCGCGACGACGAGGTTGCCCGCCGCGTCGGCCATTGCGACATGGAACTGGGCGTCGAGAACGAGGAACTCGGGTGCCGCCAACTCCGGATCGTCCATCGCGTCCAGCAGTTCCTCGGCCGGGGTGAGTTCCGGTGCCGGGCTCCGGTTGGCCAGCGTCTGCATCACTTCCGTCTCGAGTACCAGACGTGTGCGGACGATGTCGGAGACCGGGAAGTTCTGCGCCGCGACCTGCAGGCGCATGAGCATAGACATCCCGCCGGTGGGTCGCGAGACGATCATCGCGCCGGCGTTCGGCCCGGACCCCGTGTGGGTGCTGAGCAGCCCGAGGGCCTCCATCACCCGCAGTGCCTCACGAACCGAAGACCGGCCGACGCCGAGTTGTGCGGCGAGCGTGCGCTCCGGGGGCAGACGCTGGCCCGGGCCGAGTTCTCCCGAGACCAGCATCTGCTCCAAGTGGTTCAGTACCTGCTCCCACGCACGACCCTCGGACGACGACATGACTTCAGAGCCTAGTCGATTCAGGATCAGGGAAGCATCCAGGACAACACCGGCGTGGACTGCAGGTAGACCAGCACACAGAGGATGACGAGCATCGCGACGCTGTAGCCGATCACCTTGCGCAACAACACCGATTCGCTGCCCGGCTGATCGACGGCGGTGGCGGCGATGGTGAGGTTCTGCGGGCTGATCAGCTTGCCGACCACACCACCGGAGGTGTTCGCCGCGACCAGCAGGGTCGGGTCGATGCCGGCGGTCTGCCCGGCGGCCTGCTGCAGGCGGGCGAACAGGGCGTTGGCGGATGTGTCCGAGCCGGTGACGGCGGTGCCGAGCCAGCCGAGGATCGGGGAGAACAGGGCGAAGATCGCGCCGGTGCCGGCGAGCCACGTGCCGATCGCGACGGTCTGGCCGGACTGGTTCATCACGTAGCTCAGGCCCAGGACGGTGGCCACCGTGGCGATGGCGAGCTTCATCCGCACGACGGTGGTGCCGAAGGTGGCCGCGGCCCTACGGACGGTCAGCGGGAACATACCGCCGCTGTCCCACCGTGCGTAGACGAGGGTGACGATCGCGCCGCTGAGCAGCAGCAGTGTTCCCGGCGACGACAGCCACGAGAAGGTGTAGACCGCGCTGCTCGACGCGGCGCCGTTGCCTGTGAGCAGATTGCCGTACAGGCCGGGCCACTCGATCTTGACGTCGGTGGCGGCGAGACGCTCCGGCAGATCGACACCGACGGTCCACAGCTTCGCAATGCCGAACACGGTGATGACCAGCAGGTACGGGAACAGGGCCATGACGACGCGCGAGGTGGTCAGCGACTCGTCGGCGACGGGACGCTGCGGAGCACGAGCGGCTCCGGGTCCCTCCGTGCCGGCCTGGACCGCGATGGTATCGGTGCGGGTGCGCGAGAGCTGGTCCTCGGGGGTCCGCGGCTTCCAGACCTGCAGCATCAGCACGGCCGCGGTGAGACCGGCGAGCGAGGCGACGACATCGGTGAGTTCGTACGAGAAGTGGCTCGAGCACCAGAACTGGGCGAGCGCGAAGGTCGTGCCGGTGACCAGTGCGATCGGCCAGGCCTGCCGGACACCGCGACGACCGTCGACGAGGAAGAGCAGCAACAACGGCACGAAGAGAGCCAGGATCGGTGTCTGACGGCCGACGACGGCGGCGATCTCGGTGGCGGGGATGTCGGTCAGGGCGCCGGCGGTGGTGATCGGGATGGCCATGGCGCCGAAGGCGACCGGTGCGGTGTTGGCGATCAGGACCGTGACCGCGGCCCGCAGGGCGGGCATGCCGAGGGTGACGAGCATGGCGCCGGTGATCGCGACGGGCGCGCCGAATCCGGCGAGTGCTTCGAGCATGCCGCCGAAGCAGAAGGCGATGAGCATCGCCTGGATCCGCATGTCGCCGTGACCGATCGAGTTGAAGATGCGCCGCAGATCCTCGAACCGGCCGCTGACGACGGTGAGTTCGTAGAACCAGATCGCAGTGATCACGATCCACATCACCGGGAAGAGCCCGAAGGTGATGCCCTGCAGAGCGGACAGGCCGGCCAGTGGCGCGGGCATGTCGAAGCCGATGATCGCGACGACGAGCGCGACGACGAGGGCGCCGAGTCCGGAATACCAGGCCTTGAGTTTGAAGCCGGCGAGCAGGACGAAGAAGGTCAGCAGCGGCGCAAGGCCCACGAGAGCCGATGCGGTGAGGCTGCCTGCGATGGCGTCAGTGGCGGGTGTGAATGTCACCGCCGATATCCGGGTTGCCACACGAAACTCCTGTGGTTGCGCCGCTGTTGGCGGCGGATCTGATTTCGACCGATGTGGTCAGACCACGTGAAAGTACACCATGGTCCGCGTCACAGTCGACCCGTGACGGAATTTGCGGTCACTGTCCGAAAATGTGCGGCGGATCTCCGGAACGTGTGGTTCAATGTGGTCAGACCACACCCCCGATGCGGAGATCTCCATGCGAATCGCCCTGTTCGCGACGTGCCTCGGCGACACGATGTTCCCGAAGGCCGTTTCGGCCACCGCCCTGCTCCTCACCCGGCTCGGGCACGACGTCGTCTTCCCCGAACGCCAGACCTGCTGCGGCCAGATGCACGTCAACACCGGCTACCAACCCGACGCGCTGCCGCTCGTCGAGAACTACGTCGACGCCTTCGACGACAGCAGCATCGACGCCGTCGTCGCCCCTTCCGGATCGTGCGTCGGATCCGTCCGTCACCAGCACGAAATCGTCGCCTCCCGTTACGGTTCCGCGTCGTTGTGCGGGCGGGTCGACACCGTCAAGGCCAAGACGTACGAGTTGTCCGAATTCCTCGTCGACGTCCTCGGAGTCACCGACGTCGGCGCCTATTTCCCGCACCGGGTGACCTATCACCCCACCTGTCACTCGTTGCGGATGCTGCGGGTGGGGGAGAAGCCGCTCCAGCTGTTGCGTGCCGTGCGCGAGATCGACCTCGTCGAACTGCCCGAGGCCGACTCGTGCTGCGGTTTCGGCGGCACCTTCGCGATCAAGAACGCCGAGACCTCCACCGCGATGCTCGCCGACAAGCTGAGCAATGTCGCCGCCACCGGCGCCGAATACTGCAGCGCCGGCGACTCGTCGTGCCTGATGCACATCGGCGGTGGCCTCACGCGCCTGCGCACCGGTACCCGCACCATCCACCTCGCCGAGATCCTCGCCTCCGTGGAACCGGCCGTCGCCCCCAAGGGAGTGCCCGCGTGACCGCACTCGGTATGCCCGTCGTCCCGCCACGAGGATCCGGAAATCTGCGCGGTATCAAGGCGTTTCCCGACGCCGCGCACCAGGAACTCGCGAACCCCCAGTTGCGGCGCAACATCGGCAAGGCCACCCACACCATCCGCGCCAAGCGACTGAACGTCACCGGGGAACTGCCCGACTGGGAACAACTGCGCGACGCCGGCGCCGCCATCAAGACCGACGTGCTCAACCGCCTCCCGGACCTGCTCACCCAGCTCGAGGAGGCGGTGACCGCGCGGGGCGGCGTGGTGCACTGGGCGGCCGACGCCGCCGAGGCCAACGCCATCGTCACCGAGCTGATCCGGAAGACGGGATCCGACGAGGTCATCAAGGTCAAATCGATGGCCACCCAGGAGATCGGGCTCAACGAGCACCTCGAGAGACGGGGGATCGCGGCCTACGAGACCGACCTCGCCGAGCTCATCGTCCAGCTCGGCCACGACAAGCCCTCGCACATCCTCGTGCCCGCCATCCACCGCAATCGCGCCGAGATCCGCGAGATCTTCCTGCGTGAGATGCCGGACGTCGACCCCGACCTCGACGACAACCCCCGCCATCTCGCCGCCGCGGCACGAAAGTTCCTGCGACACAAGTTCATGACGGTTCCGGTCGCGGTGTCGGGTGCGAACTTCGGCATCGCCGAGACCGGCACCCTCGCCGTCGTCGAATCCGAGGGCAACGGCCGCATGTGCCTGACGCTGCCGCAGACGCTCATCACCGTCATGGGCATCGAGAAGCTGCTGCCCACCTTCCGCGACCTCGAGGTGTTCCTGCAGCTGCTGCCGCGCTCGTCCACAGGCGAGCGCATGAACCCCTACACCTCGATGTGGACCGGTGTCACCCCCGGTGACGGCCCGCAGGAATTCCACCTGGTGTTGCTGGACAACGGCCGCACCGCCGCGCTCGCCGACGAGATCGGACGCGAAGCGCTGCACTGCATCCGGTGTTCGGCGTGCCTGAACGTGTGCCCGGTCTACGAGCGCACCGGGGGCCACGCCTACGGCTCGACCTATCCGGGCCCGATCGGCGCCGTCCTCAGCCCGCAATTGGCCGGGATGGACGAACCCGACGACCCCAACGCCAGCCTGCCGTTCGCGTCGAGCCTGTGTGGTGCCTGCTACGACGCCTGCCCCGTCAAGATCGACATCCCCTCACTGCTGGTGGAACTACGCCACCAGAAGGTCGAACACGCCCGCTTCGGACCCGAGGCTGCGGCGATGAAGGCCGCATCGCTGGCGATGTCGTCCTCGCGACGCTGGACGGCCGCGCAGAAGGCCGCCGGTCTCGGCCGCATCCTCGCCGGGAAGAAGGGGAAGATCACCAATCTGCCCGGTCCGCTCGCCGGCTGGACCGACGCCCGCGACATGCCGGCCCCGCCGAAACAGACCTTCCGGCAATGGTGGGCCTCCGACGAAGGACGTGCCGCACTCGCGAAGGCACGCGAGGAAGGACAGCAGCGATGAGCAGCCGCGACGCGATTCTCGGCCGGATCCGTTCGGCGCAGACTCTGGCACCGCCGACACCGGTCGAGGTACCGCGCGACTACCGTCTCGGACGCACCCTGCCGGACGCCGAGCGCCGTGAGCTGCTGGTCGACCGGCTGGTCGACTACAAGGCCCACGTCCACGAGAGCACGCCGGAGGATCTGCCCGTCGTGCTGGCGAAGATCCTCACGGATCGCGGTGTGCGCCGCGTCGGAATCCCGGAGGGCCTGGATCGGTCGTGGCTGGCGGAGTTCGGCGGCGAGGTGGTGGTCGACTTCACCGACCGCCCCGCAGCCGACCTCGGTGATCTCGACGGGGTCGTCACCGGCTCGGCCGTCACCTGCGCGGAGACGGGCACGATCTTCCTCGACGGCAGCCCCGACCAGGGGCGACGCGCGCTCACGCTCGTCCCCGACCTGCACGTGTGCGTGGTGGCGATGAGCGACGTCGAGGTGGGAGTGCCCGAAGCGCTGGCCCGGCTCGTCCCGGAGCGGCCGATCACCATGATCAGCGGACCGTCCGCGACGTCGGACATCGAACTCGAACGCGTCGAGGGCGTGCACGGCCCCCGCACCTTGGAGGTGGTGATGATCGGATGACCGTGCTGACCGAGCGTGTCCGGCCACGACTCGGATGGCAACAGCATGCCAACTGCCGGACCTCCGACGAGTACTTCTTCTTCGCCCCGGAGGGCGAGCCGCCGAGCATCCGCAGGCGACGCGAGGTCGTCGCGAAACGCATCTGTGCGAACTGCCCGGTGCTGGCCGAGTGCCGCACCCACGCGATACTCAGCGGCGAACCGCACGGAGTGTGGGGTGGACTGTCGGAACACGAACGGCTGCAACGTCCGAAGCGCTGATCGCGTCCCGCGGGCCGCTCACGGAATCGAATGGGCGAACTCCTCGATCAGCGCCGCCACCCGGGCGGGATGACCGAGCTGCGGTACATGCCCCGCGGCCAGCACTTCCAGGCGCGCGTGCGGTACGAGTGCCGCGACGGCCTGCGCGTCCTTCACCGGGACCACAGGATCGTGATCACCCCAGATCATCAGCGTGGGAACTCGTAGTTGCCACTGTCCGGCCCGGCCGGTCGTCCTCGAGTTCCGGCTCCACCAGCGGTGCGACCGCAGGTACTGGCTGGTCGTGCAGCGCGGCGCGCCACCGTACGGATACCTCACCGATCCGCTGCTGGACCCGGCTCGCTACGTGTATCTCGAGTCGTCGATCCCGACACTGCTGGCGCTCGCCCACGGTCGGAGTGATTGGTCTCGTGCTGTCCGGGACGGATCCGTCACGGCCGCAGGTGATCCCGCACTGATGTCGCGTGTAGGGGAATGGTTCCGGCCGGTCCCGGAGCGGTCGCACATGCGGTGACCGGATGCGATTTCGGTGTTCCTGACATCGCTCAGCGCGGTCGGGAACACCGAAATCGAGAACGGCTACGCACCAGTGACGCGACCCGTCCCGTCGAAATGGGGTAGTCGTCTACGCAGGCGCCGGTATCGGCCGGTTCCCATACTGATCCCGCGGGGTCCTCCCGCATCTCTTGTCACCCTTCGGATCAGAGGAACCCATCATGATGACGGACGATGTCGACGGCCCCGTCGAAGCCGAGACCACGGGCCGGCAGATCATCACTTTCACCGAGGACAGCACCCATGAGGAACGGGTGGCCGCACTCGAATCGATCGGCGGCGTGACCTCGATCGCGTCCAGCGACGAGGCGGGACCGGAAGCGGTACCCGCCGACGAACTCGAATCCGCCGACGCGACCATCTTCGAACGACTCGGGGTGGCTGTCGCCGTGGTCGACGGGTCGCAGGTCGAATCGCTCGAGGAGGTCGCGCGGCAGGATCCGGCGATCGTGGCGGTGGAACCCGAACATGTCGTCCATATCCTGGCGGCACCGCTGGCCATGGAGACACATCTGGCGGACGGCCGCAGGCACACCTGGGGTCTGCAGGCCACCCGTGCGCTCGCGTCGCAGTTCGACGGCTCCGGTGTTCGAGTGGCCGTGCTCGACACCGGATTCGACCTGAACCATCCCGACTTCGCGGGCCGGACGATCATCAGCAAATCGTTCATTGCAGGCCAGGCGGTCCAGGACGGGAACGGGCACGGCACCCACTGTGTCGGGACGTCCTGTGGACCGAGGAATCTACCGAACGCGCGGGGTTACGGCGTCGCGCCGAAAGCGGCGATCTTCGTCGGGAAGGTGCTGAGCAATCAGGGCAGTGGGTCCGACTCCACGATCCTTGCCGGGATCGAGTGGGCGTTGGCCAACGGGTGCCAGGTCGTCTCGATGTCGCTGGGCGCCAACGTTCCTCAGCCGGTGATGGCCTACGAGGCCGTCGGACAGCGCGCACTGGCCGCCGGGACACTGATCATCGCGGCCGCGGGGAACAACGCGCGTCGGCCCGCGGACCCCGGATTCGTCGGAAGTCCCGCGAACTCGCCGTCGATCATGGCGGTCGCGGCGCTGGCGTCCGACCTGAGGATGGCGGCGTTCTCGGCCAGGGCCACCGTGGTCCCGGGCGGCGCGATCGACATCGCCGCACCCGGTGTCGATGTGTACTCGTCGTGGCCGATGCCGGACCGCTACAACACGATCAGCGGCACGTCCATGGCCACGCCGCACGTGGCCGGATTGGCGGCGCTCATCGTGCAGAGCACAGCGAAGACCGGGAAGGAACTCTGGAAGACGCTGGTCGACGGGGCCGAGGTGCTGCCGTTGCCGCAGACCGATGCGGGCGCGGGGTTGGCCACCGCACCGTGAGTCGGTACCCGATGCGCAAGGCCTCCGTCGTCCTGGCGGTGTTGTCGGTCGTAGTCCTGGTGTCGGTGACGGCCTGCTCGCACGCCACGAATCCGCAACGAGGGGGCACCTCGGAGGACGGGGAGACATCGATGGTGGAAGCACCCCGAGAGCACCTGGTCGTCCTTGCCTCCGAGCAGGCCGAGGCGGCCCTTGCCGGCATCGAGGCAGCGGCCCCGGTGACCCAGTTGCTCCGGCCACGGCTGCTTCTCGTCCTCGCGGATCCCGATGCGAGGGACAACATTCGAAGAATCCCCGGCGTCCTCGGTGTCTACGGCACCGCCCCCGACAGCGAACCACTCGGTCTGTCGCCCGAGGAGCAGTTGTTCGTGGACGCCTGGGCCGCCCGACGCAGTCGGAGTCGTTGCCATAGAAGCCAGCGCACACCTCTGATTCTGCGAACTGCAGGCGGTCGAATACGAGCGTCGTCGACGTGCATTGTCGAGGTCGCTGGTCGGCGGTGTGTAGCAGTCTTCACGAAGGTGCGTCGGTTCCACCTCACCGAGACCCGGCATCTGCAAGCCGGCCGAGGTTGTCGATCCGTCGGGGATGTTCTGTGACAACTGCTGGAGGACCACAAGCCCTGTGTGACGGAGGACGGTAGATGCTGTTCCCTAGGCGGGTGGCATTCACCGGAAGCGGAATGGCGTCGGCGGCGGTGCTTCTGCCGTCGGCGTTTCCGCACGCCGAATCCCTCGTCGACGGCGTGCTGACGGTGAAGGTCACGAATGTGACCTCGGGGACGGCCAGGTGTCAGCTGTCCGTTCATGACGTGTCCGAGGCGGGCAGGCTCGATCTGCGGGTGGCTGCGGTCAATGCACTCCTCGACATCGATAGCGAGGCGAATGAGCTCGACAACACTCGCGCCGATGCCGCCGAGGGTGCGTTGAAGATCCTGTGGACCGACCACCCGATCGACAGGGACGGTTCGTCGACCACGTCCTGGGACTCGGGCCGCACAGATACCTCGTACGCGATCTATCAGGAGTGCAGCACACCCGATCCGATGCTCGGTTCGGCTATCAACGGCCGCGCACAGGTGTACACGGTGACCGGCGCGGGCAAGAGGCGCGCCGTGCCCGACCACTCGGGTCCGAGCGTCGGCAGCGTCGAGAGTTTGTTGGGTGGATTAGGGGATCTGCTGGCGGTTCGTTCTCGAGTTGACGCCCGGCGTCGGCACGATCCACCTCTCCGGGAGGATCGTTCGATCACTCGGCGGACGTGAACCTCGTGAATCGCCGGCCGGGGAGAGTCCTGCCGGGAGTGGCATTTCCCCGGTGGGAGTAATCCCCGACAGCGCGCTGTCCGGAGGTGTCTTTCAGGGAGAGACGATCGGCTTCACGCACGCGCGGGCGCGTTTCGCCTACCGGGCGTCGACCCGTGAGAGCTCTTTCATATGCTTGGCGGTACGCACGCCGTAATCGGCGTCGGTCGCGTACGGTTCCACCGATCCGGACACCGACCGACGAGTGACGTGCGTCTCGTCTGGGCTGCACCCAACAGCCTGCGACGTGTCAGACGAGCCGGAAAGGCAGAGGAGCGCAGTGAGCACCCCGGAATTGGCACAGTGGAACTCGCAAGAGGCTATTGCGGAAGCAATGATCCCGATCATCGGCGGTCTGCACCGTCGGCATTCGGTCACGATCTTGCTTCACAGCCGCTCCCTCGTGAACAAGTCGGTGATCGGCATTCTGCGGACGCACCGTTTCGCGCGTCAGATCCGCGGTGACGAGCTGTCGGTCGAGGCGACGTTCCCGTTCCTCGAGGCGCTGACCGATCTCAACCTGCAGCCGTCGAAGATCGACCTCGGCCTGCTGGTGACGGCTTATCAGGCCGAGGGTGCCGGACGGTCCATCCCGGAGTTCGTCGCCGAGACCCTCTCGGACCTGGTCGGTGGTGCTCAGACGAGCCCCGCGAAGCCGCAGGACGTGGTCCTGTACGGCTTCGGTCGGATCGGTCGCCTCGTCGCCCGTCTTCTCATCGAGAAGGCCGGCTCGGGCAACGGCCTGAACCTGCGCGCTGTGGTGGTCCGGAAGGGCAGCGGTGACGACCTGACCAAGCGCGCCTCGCTGCTGCGTCGCGACTCCGTCCACGGGCAGTTCAACGGCACGATCAAGGTCGACGCCGAGAACAATGCCCTGATTGCCAACGGCAACGTCATCAAGTTCATCTACAGCAACGATCCGGCGAGCGTCGACTACACCGAGTACGGCATCGACAACGCCATCCTGATCGACAACACCGGCATCTGGCGCGATCGTGACGGGCTGTCGAACCACCTTCGCCCCGGTATCGCCAAGGTGGTGCTCACCGCGCCGGGCAAGGGCGACCTTCCGAACATCGTGCACGGCGTCAACCATCGCGCCATCGACCCGGACGAGAAGATCGTCTCGTGCGCGTCCTGCACCACCAATGCCATCGTGCCGCCGCTGAAGACCATGGACGACAAGTTCGGTGTGCTGCGTGGCCACGTCGAGACGGTGCACTCGTTCACCAACGACCAGAACCTGCTGGACAACTACCACAAGGCCGACCGTCGCGGTCGTTCCGCGCCGTTCAACCTGGTGCTCACCGAGACCGGCGCCGCGTCGGCGGTAGCGAAGGCACTTCCCGATCTGAAGGCGAAGATCACCGGCAACTCGATCCGCGTTCCTACGCCGGATGTGTCCGTCGCGATCCTTCACCTTCAGCTGACTCGTGAGACCACCAAGGAAGAGGTGCTCGAGCACCTGCACCAGGAGTCGCTCACCGGTGCGCTGCGCCGCAACCTCGACTACACCTCGGCCACCGACGCGGTGTCGAGCGACTTCATCGGTTCGCGCGCGGCGTGCATCATCGACGCCAATGCGGCGATCGTCGACGGCGACACCGCCATCCTCTACGTCTGGTACGACAACGAGTTCGGCTACTCGTGCCAGGTGGTGCGTACCGTCCAGTACCTGTCGGGTGTGGAATACCCCGTCTACCCCATCACGGAAGCCGGCCCCGTGGAGCATGTCGAGGAACCTGCCGCTGCACAGGCATAACAGTCCTGCAGTCCTCCAGGGACTCGTCGAGGAGGGAACCCATCCTCACCTGAGGATGGGTTCCCTTTTGCGTTGCGCCGTTGGTGGCGTCGAGGAGGAGTAGCGGCCGTCGAAACTCGGGGGAGGTTGTGTGCGGTTCCGGTGAAGAACTCGCACAGAACCTCCCCTTATTTCGTCACTTTTCGCCGTGCCGCTGCAACCAGACCTTCCCGGCCGGGATGTGGCCGATCGCATGGTGTTCGACGACGTTGACGGCGAGGCGACCCACCGGATACCACGGCGGACGCAGCGGGACCTTCGGTGCGAGGGCCCCGGACGGGCCGAGACGTGTTGTCGCGAGCGACAGTCCGCGTTCGCATCTGTACCTGCGACGCGACGCGTGGAAGCACGGATACCGGGTGTGGAGCGGGAGTTCTACCAGCGACCTGGCGCGCGTAGCTGTTCTCGTCGGCGGCGGGGGAGGACAAGCCATCATTCGGAGCCCTGCGCGCTCCCGTGAGTTCACCACGGTTCCGTCCCTCGCGCGATCCTCGTACTCTGACTCGTGGGGTCTCCTCGACGAAGGAGGCTGAAAATGAGTCAGCCGATCACAGACCCGACCTTCTATCGGACCGCGGCAGACGCGGCCGCCGCCCCACCGGAGCGATTGGCCTACGTGGTCGCGTTCGATCGTGCGGCGGACAAACCCGACGCCATGAGCGTGATCGACGTGGATCCCGACTCGGACACCTACGGCCGGGTGGTGGGCTGGACCGAGGTACCCGGGCTGGGCAACGAACTGCATCATTTCGGTTGGAACGCCTGTAGCAGCGCGTTGAAGCACGAGGGCCACGATATGACGGGGTTGGCACGCAGATACCTCATCGTGCCGGGCATCCGCTCGTCGTCCCTGTACGTGCTCGACGCCGAGCCCGACCCGCGTCAACCCACCGTGGCCAAAGTCGTGGAGGCTGCCGATCTCGCCGCCAAGGCGGGTTACTCCCGACCGCACACCTTGCACTGTGGACCGGACGGGGTGTTCATGACCTGCCTGGGCGGTGCCGACGGATCGGACGGCCCGGGCGGGATCGCCCTGCTCGATCACGGCACGTTCGATGTGCTCCGGCAGTGGGAGACCGACCGGGGGCCGCAGTATTTCGCGTACGACGCCTGGTGGCATCTCAACCAGAACACGCTGATCAGCAGCGAGTGGGGCACACCGTCGATGATCGAGAACGGGTTGGTGCCCGAGCTGCTACTGGCGAACGAGTACGGCCATGCCATCCACTTCTGGGACCTCTCGACGGGTGCGCACCAGCAGCGAGTGGACCTCGGCGCCCAGTACCAGATGCCGCTCGAACTGCGCCCGTCGCACGACCCCGAGGCCACGTGGGGATTCGTCGGCGTAGTCGTCTCGACCGAGGACCTGTCCGCGTCGGTCTGGGGCTGGCACCGCGGTGACGACGGTTGGGCGGTGGACAAGGTGATCACCATCCCGGCCGAACCGGCAGAGCCGGACCTGCTGCCACCGGCGCTGAAGCCGTTCGGTGCGGTGCCGCCGCGCCCATCCGGCGGTACCGAGCGAGCCACTGGCCGGTGGTCCGCAGATGGTCGAGATCAGCCGGGACGGCAAGCGGGTCTACGTCACCAACTCCCTGTACGGGGCCTGGGACGATCAGTTCTACCCGGACGGGGTCGGCGCCTGGATGGCACTGATGCGCACCGACCCTCGCGGCGGGATGGAGATCGACGACCGCTTCTTCCCACACGGCGACGACTTTCGGGGTCTGCGGGCGCACCAGGTTCGTCTCCAAGGTGGCGACGCGTCCTCGGACTCCTACTGCTATCGGTAACGACCGAGTCGGACCCGATTCCACCCGCGCGGCCGACTTCCGGCCCGGCTCGGTCAGGGCTGGTAGTCGGGGTACTTCGTGTGCAACTGGAAGTACCCCGTCACGTTCTCCCGGAGCCAGTCCTTGCCGTCCTCGGGTGTGCGACCGTCGCAGACCGCGTCGCCTTCGATGCAGACTCGTTCGACGTGGATCTCACCGAAGTCGTTCCGGCCGCCGCCGAGCGTCACGCCGGGAGCGACGGGACCCGGGAACAGGGTCTCGACGCCGCGGTCGTCGCGGGGATCGGAGTAGAGGATGCCCGAGATCTGTTGGGGGGGAACGGACCCGTCGGCTGCGATCTCGGCGAGAACGTCGCCGGCGATCGAAGCGCCCTGCGAGTAGCCGAGAACCAACAGGTCCGAGTCCGGGCAGGTGCTGTGCCGGACGGTGATCGTCTGGCGGAGTCGCTGATGCCCGATCTGCTTCGACCTGTCGTATGCGATGGTGCCGTCGTCGTCGATGCCGTCGAAATCGTCGTGCGAGCCGGTCCCGGGCAGCGGCACGACCACTGCGGGGTAACGGATGTGTTCGACCACGGTGCCGGGAGCCTCGAACCGAGCGGAGATCTTCGCCAAGGGGGACTCCGGATCGATCGAGTCGAGGGTTTCGAAGCCACGGGTTCCATCGACGGCGAGGACGTACCGCTCAGGGCAGTTGCGGACCGGGTCGGCGGACGCGGAACCGACCGGACCCGCGACGTTCAGTCCTGCGGTGAGCAGACCTGCGGCGAGCAGACCGACGGTGCGTGTGCGTCTGCGATCGATCCGGGACATGCGCGATTCTCCTCGTGTGCCCCCGACAGACAACAGTTGACGCCGATAATAGCGATGTCTCGTTTGTTCGGCCTGTTAGGGATGCGCGCTTTTCGGTGATCATGCTCACCTCGGTCGGAAACTCAGGTGAATTCCCCGTCAGTGCTCGGCGAGGGTGCGGGCGGCCAGCTCGGTGATGAAGCCGGCGATCTCCTCGGGGTTCTCTTCGGCCATGAAGTGGCCGCTGGTGGTCGCCTGGTAGGTGAGATCGGGTGCCCACGCCTGCCATAGCGCTGAGGCATCGAAGCCCAGCTGAGAGCCCCAGTCCTGGGAGATAACCGCGACGGGCATAGTGAGCTGAGCGCCGCGTTCGCGGTCGGCAAGATCCATGTCGAGGTCGATGCCGGCGGTAGCTCGGTAGTCGGCCACGATCGAGTCGACAGAGTTGATCGAGTTGGTGACGTAGTGGTCGCGCTCCTCGGGCGTGAAGGTCGTTCCGGTGGGGTCCCATGCGTCGAGGAACGAGCCGAAGAATTCCGGGGCGACCGCGGCGATCATCTTCTCGGGCATCCCCGCGGGCTGGGCCATGAGATAGAGGTGCCAGGCCACCTTCGCGTTCACGCCCTGGAGTACGGCCCAGGTGTCCATCGTGGGCAGGACATCGAGGATGCCGAGACAGTCGACGGCGTCGGGGTGGTCGAGTCCTGTACGGACGGCGACGAGGGCGCCGCGGTCGTGACCGACGAGCCCGAAGTGGTCGAATCCGATCTCACGGGCGAGGGCGACGACGTCGTTCGCCATCGTGCGCTTGGAATAGGTTTCGGGGTTGTCAGCAGGGGGTCGGTCGCTGGCGCCGTAGCCGCGCAGGTCGGGGACGATCACGGTGTGGTCGTCGGCGAGTATGTGGGCGACGTGGCGCCACATGTAGTGGGTCTGCGGGAAACCGTGCAGCAGGACGACGGCCGGGCCCTGGCCGCCGATGGCGACATTGAGGTTCACGCCACCGTCCCCGGTGATCGTGCGGTAGGTGAAGTCCTCGATGGTGCAGCGGGTGATGGGGTTTCCGTAGTCGTAGTCGTGGTGGAGGTTTCGGGGTGGCCGGAGAAGATGCCGGCAGGCAGGTCCGTTCGGCCGGCGGACGCGGTGAGCGCCGGAATGACGACCGTGTCGACGAGGGCTTCGAGGTAGGTGTCGTCGACGGTGAGGCCGTTCGCCCGTCGCAGGAGCAGGACGGTGCCCACAACTTCCTCATATGCGAATGGTTGAGCGCCCGTGGGAAGTTCGCCTCGAGCAACGGCATCGTCGAGGACTGCCTGGGGGAGGCGCCCGCCTGTCGGGCCGACGGTCTCCTCGATGGCGTCGCACAACTCCGGGTCTTCGAGTCCCGCATGGAGCAGCATGAAGGCGGCGTTGCTGTCGGTTGCGGACATGGTGTGGCTGAGGCGCTGCGCAAGGAGCAGCAGATCGTCGCGGAGTGTCTCGCCGCGTCGGAGTGGGACCGCCGAGGGATGCGCAGGAGCGTCCTTCACGGCTGCGAGCACCATGTGGCGCTTGGACGGCCATCGTCGATACAGCGTTGCTTTCGACGCCTGGCAACGTCGAGCGACCGCCTCGAACGTCACGCCTTCGTAGCCTTCCTCGGCCAGTAGCTCGAGAACGGTGGTGGTGATCCGACGCTCCAGTTCGGCGTCGCGTGGACGACCGCGTTGCGCAGCCGACTCATTCAGATACGACACGTTCCGTATCGTAACTCAGGCAACTCATGTTCGACGAACCTCGAAGTCGATACCCTCGTCTTCCTGATTGCGGCCAACTGTGATGCACTATCTCGCTGTCGACATAACGGACATCGGCGAGGAGATCGGTATGGGGTCGAGGTATCACCATCTGGCGTTCGGCCCGCAGGCGGTGGCTCGTCAGGAAGCTGCAGGCAGCATCGTTGCCTATGGCGCCGACCTCGACGAACCCGATCAAGGACCTCAATTGTTGGGCGACCGCGAACTCGCTCTCGTACGCGAAAGCTTCCAGTTCCACATGGCGACGGTGACCCCGAGCGGATGGCCCTATGTCCAGTACCGCAGTGGACCCGTCGGGTTTCTGCACCACCTCGGTGGGCAGACGATCGGGTTCGCGGATCACCGAGGCAACCAGCAGTTCGTCTCGGTCGGGAACATCGCAGCCACCGGGAAGGTCGCGCTGTTCCTCGCGGACTTTCCGCTGAAGAGGCGGTTGAAGGTCTTCGGTACCGCGCGGGTGGTCGATGCGGACGACGACCCGCAGCTTCTCGACCGACTGCGCGATCTCGGAGACGGTCGGAGAATCTCGGCGCGATGCGAACGAAGCATCGTCATCGAGGTCGAGGCCTTCGACTGGAACTGCTCACGGAGCCTGATCCCCCAGTACACCGACGAAGCGGTCCGCGCCCGGATCCGTCCCTACATCGACGAGATCAACGACCTCCGAGCCGAAGTGGATTTCCTCCGGGCCCGCTTGAAGGCGGTGGGAGAGAACTGACGGCCGCCGAGGGTCCGCGCAGGCTCAAGCCCGGCCGAGCTGTGCGACAACCAGATGCAGTGCCGCCGTGGTGGTCAGAGTCCTGACCCGTTCGCGGTCTCCGGGGAAGCGGAGGGTGACCGCGTACGTCGGTCGTCCCTCGATCGCGACGCCGAAGCACACCGTGCCCACCGGCTTGGCGTCGGTTCCGCCGTCGGGGCCGGCGATCCCGGTGGTGGAGACCGCGACGTCGACCTTCAGGCGACGTCGGGCACCCTCGGCCATGGCTGCGGCGACCTGCTCGCTCACCGCCCCGTGCTCCGCGATCATCTCGGCCGGTACGTCGATCAGATCGGACTTCGCGTCGTTGGAGTACGAGACCACGCCACCCATGACATAGGCCGACGACCCGGGACGGTCGGTGAGCCGCGCAGCGACGAGTCCGCCGGTGCACGACTCCGCAGTCGCGATCGTGCGGCCGTCGAGGGCGGCGATCAGCTGGTCGTCGATGGTGGAACCGTCGGTCGAGAATATCTGGCGGCCATGGTGTTCGGTGAGGACATCGAGAAGACGGTGATAGATGCCCGCGTCACCGGAGGCGACCCGCGTCACCATGTCGAGTTCGCCGTGGCGAAGGCAGGTCGTGATCTCGAGGCGATCGAGGCCGGTGATCTCTGCTTCGGCCCGGCGCAGCGTCTCGGCGAGTTGTGCCTCGTGCAATCCGTAGGCGCGGACGGTGTGCTGCTGCAGGTCGTCGGCGCGCGACAACACGTTGGCGACCGCAGGGGAGGCGACCGCGCTCGGCCACATCGCCTGCAGCTCACCGGGCGGTCCGGGCAGGATGACGATGGTCGGTACCGGCCGATCGCCGGCGACCGCGGGGATGACCACGCCCGGCGCTGTACCGGTGGGCGGCAGGGCGGTGGCACCGGCAGGCACGTGCGCCTGCTTGCGGATACCGATGCGCGTCGGCCCGGCGTCGAGATCCGGGGTGTCCGGGCGGAAGCGGCGAATGACACCCGCGATGTGCTCTTCGAGTTCGGGATCGAGCAACAGTTCGCGATCGCAGAACTCCGCGACGGTGGGGACTGTGAGGTCGTCGGCGGTGGGACCGAGGCCCCCGCTGGTGACGATGAGGTCGACGCCCTGATCAGCGAGAAAGCGCAGCTGCGCGGTCAGGTCGTTGGGCCGGTCGCCGCAGATCGTGATGTGAGCGACGTCGACGCCGAGCCTCAGGAGTTGATCGGACAACCACGGTCCGTTCTGGTCGGTGATCCTCCCGGTCAGCACTTCGGTCCCGGTCACGATGATTCCTGCACGCACGCTCACAGCGCCGAGCCTAGTCGGCGACGATCATCGTGGACGCCTCGCTGCTCTGTTGCGACGGTCTGCGAGGCGGGCGAGCTCACGAAGCATGCCGGGAGCCCGGCGCGCCAAGGTCAGTACTGCGCGGTCCGAGACGGTCGGGCGTGGCGGCAGCGCAGGCTGTGCAGGACGGGTCCTGGTCGTCGCACTGAACACCTGCACCTGACCGGGCACACCTTTGAGCCGATGCCTGCCCAGGTCGGTGAAATCGAAATCTCCGCCGACCGCAAGCTCGCGCACCGCCTGTGAGCATCGCACCTCGCCAGGCCCGCAGGAGGCAGCGATCCGCGCTCCGATATGGACCGTCATTCCGGTCAACCCGGGACCGGCGCGGGTCACCGACCCGACATGCACGCCGGAGCGCACAGAAAATCCGAGAGTCGATGTCGATCGGCTGATCCGGTGCGCGCACTGCAGTGCGGCCACTGGACCGTCGAAGACACTGAGGGTCCCATCGCCCGCGATGCCCACCAGCGTGCCTCCGCCGGCCTCGACCTCCGCACGCACGAGTCGGTCGTGCGCGCCCAGCAACCTCGCGAACCGGTTGTCACCGACCTCCGCGAGCAGGTCGGTGGAGCGGACGACATCGGTGAACAGAACCGCGCCCAGGAACCGATCGGCCTCGACCGGATGGTCCGTGCCGCTGACGAGTTCCTCCACGTGGTCGAGAACAGGAATCAGCACTTCACCCAGGGTTGCGCCGAGGGCGATCGGTGGCAGCTCGTAGAAGCGGCCGTTCGGAATCTGCGCGGCCATCCTGCGGCCGGCCTCTCGAGCGAACAGAGTGTCCGGCTGATGCAACACCTTCGTCGGGCATTGGATTGCCGGCAGAATCAAGGAGTAGTTCGCGCGGAGAGCCCACTCGAGATGTTTCTGGGCAGTTCTCGGTGTGGCGGAGCAGCGTTCGAGCAGCGCCATGATCCGTCGATTGTGTGGGACATCGAGGGTCGGGTGTGCCAGGGACGTGAGCTTCCCTTGACCCCAGCATGCGTACGCATCCCGATACGACTCGACGAACCGGTCTCGCTCGTCAGCAGTCCATCCCGGTGGCGGATCACCGTCGGACAGCAGGGTATCGGACCAGGGTTCGGCGAGGACCAGCCCGGAAACGCGGTCGGGGTGCCGAGCGGCTACCAGGGCAAGGGGCCCGCAGGTGCTGGCCGCGCCGACGAGCGTGGCGCGATCGACCTCGGCGTCGTCGAGCACCGCGACGACGTCGTCGGCCTGCTCCTCGAGCGTGGGGACGTGCTCGACGGGATCGGACAGTCCGAATCCGCGTCGCTGGAAGAACAGCGAACGCGCGAAGCGGGCACAACGTTCGAAGTTGTAGTGGAAGTGCGGATCGGTCCACATCAGATCCGGATGCATCATGTCTTCGAAGAACCACGCGATCGGATGTGGCTCCTCACCCACGATCTGATACGCCAGTGCGGCGCCGTCGCGCTGGATGTACCGCGTCACGGGCGGATCCATGGGAACAACGATAGGCGCCGGTCGACAGCGCGGCGAGTGTCGGCTGTCGAAACCGACCGGCGACGGAAACCGGCCTCTATCATGAGGTTGCTGAGGAAAGCGTGGTCTTCACGGCGCGTCTCGCATGAGACGGGTGGACGCCGGAGCAGGGGTGTGCTGCTTTCTGTGGTCGCTGCAGCGCTGCTCCTGGGTGTCTTCGCATCAGGGTGCGCTTCGATGCGCGGCGGGGTGGAAGGCAATTTCGGTCGGGCAGCGCAGCAGATCGGTTCGGCGGCGGTCTCGGCTCAGCTGAGCCTGGAGGTTTCGCCGACGGTCACAACACCACCGCCGCCACGGACACCGCCCTGTCGGACATGCTCGAAGAGGTCGACCAGGCCGTCTCGGCAACCGCGGATCGAGCGGTGGACACCCCCGGCCAGGGAACCCTGCGCGCCGAGGTCCTGCAGGCGGCGAACACGGTTACCGGACAGATCATCCGGGGACGAGACATCGTTGCCGGAGTCGGCGAGCAGACCGAGCTGACTGCGGTTGCGGCCGAGCTCGGACGTGCAGGTACGGAGTTGCTCGATCTCGGAGACCGTCTCGAGGCGGCCGGATGAAAAGTCTCTTCGCCGTCGCTCTCAGAATCCTCACCGCGATCGGGGGATTTCTCGACATCGGTGATCTGGTCACCAATGCCGTGGTGGGCGCGCGTTTCGGGTTGTCCTGGCCTGGGTGGTGCCGGTAGGCGTGCTGGGAATCTGTGTCTTCCGCAGATGTCCGGCCGCGTCGCTGCGGTCAGCGGCCGAGCCACTTTCGAGATCATTCGCGAACGTCTCGGGCCGCGCATGGCAGTGGCGAATCTGAGCGCGTCGCTTCTGATCAACCTGTCGACGTGGACCGCCGAGGTCGGTGGTATCGCGCTGGCGTTGCAGTTGGCGAGCAGTGTGAACCCGAAGATGTGGATTCCGGTAGCCGCCCTGGCGGTGTGGCTGGTGATCTGGCGGGTGAAGTTCTCGGTGATGGAGAACGTCACCGGGGTGGTCGGACTGTGCCTGGTCATGTTCGCGGTGGCGGTGTTCCTTCTCGGCCCGGATTGGGAGGCAGCTCGCGAACCAGATGTTCACTCCATCCCTGGCGGACAGCATAAACCTGGCGGCATATCGGTATTACGCGATCGCGTTGTTCGGTGCGGCGAGGACTCCGTACGAGGTGTTCTTCTTCTCCTCCGGAGCGGTGGAAGAGAAGTGGACGGTGCGGGATCTCGCGAAGTCCCGGCTCAACGTTCTGGTCGGATTTCCCCTCGGCGGCATCCTCTCGGTGGCCATCGCCGCACTGTCGGCGATCGTGCTGATGCCCCCTGCTCGTCCGGTTGTATCGGCCAGTGGGGGAGTGCCGTCGCCGGAGGTCGTCGGGATTCTCCTCTCGCCTCGCCGGCGCGCCGCTGACCGATCACGCCGCGGCCTCGACGATGCTGGGCAGAGTTACCACGCTCCGGCGGCGGCACGTCGCTGCTGCCGACGCCCGCCTTTTCCGTCGTGACGTCGCCTTGCCGGTATCCGCTGCGCACGTCGACGCAACGCCAGCTCGTGCTGCAAGCGCTCCGCAGACAGCTTGCCCGGACCGTGAATGCTCGTGCCGTCCGGCCGTTCGATCGTGGTGGCCATCGCCGTGTTTCTCCTCGAGGATCTCGAAATTCGCCAGCGTCCAGTAGTACTCCTCGACAAGTGCTGGGGCAATGGAATTTACGCCATTCTGCTGAGCACGAATGAACACCAGGCGATCACGAGTGACGGCGTTGTGTCCGCTGCCGTGGACCAACAGCACTTCCGGCCCACGGCCACCGAAATCGAGTCCCGACAGCACGCCGTCGTCGACGGGCACTTCGATACGGGTTCCCGACACCATCACCATCCCTCGCCGTCGATTGCTCGGCGAGACTGTCTACCGCAGAACGTTACCTACCCCTCATGAGACAACCGATCCATCCGATCGGTCAACGGAATTCGGCCGAGCGCCTTTGCATCGGATCTCAGGCCGCAACAGGCGCGCGACATCCGCACCGCACGGCACGCCCCTGCTCGTCATCGGGAAGCCACCCGTACTCGTCGCAGTCGCCGCACTTCGGGTGGAGGACACGGGGCGTCGACAGCGACCGCCACAACGGCAACCATCCGTGCGCCAGTCGCATCGGATTGCCCGGTCTGTGCACGGATTTCGCTGCCGCAACCAGAGCCGGCACGCCGTGTGTGGCGACGAGTGCTTCGATCGCCGCTGCCGCATCGGGTTTGAGGTAGACGAAGGTCGCGGTGAGTCCGGCCTGCCTGCAGGCTGCCGCAAGCTCAACCACCGTGGGACCGAGCGGTGTCTTCGCGACGCGCGGTGTGCGGTTGGTTTCCGTCCTTGGTGCATCGGTACTTGAAAGAGCGCCTGAGTCTCCGATGTCCGCGCTGCCGCGGGTCGGATTCTCAGGCGCCGGGTCGGTGACGGGACGTTCGTAGATGGTCTGGATGGTGATCCACTGGCCGAGCTCGTTCTGGATCTTCTCGCGTACCAGGTAGCCGAGGTCGGCGAGCTCGCGCAGAGCGGATCGGATCGCGTCGCGACCTTCCTTCGGTGACTGCGCCGCGATCGAGTCGGCGCGGGTGCGCCAGTCGTCGGGCTTGGACAGCAACCAGACGAGCACACCCCGCGCGCGGAAGGACAGCCGCTCGTCGGTGATGACGGCATTGCTGAGGACGGTGAAGTTGGCGGCAAGGCGCGGTCCACGACGCACGCCGCCGGCCAGGGTATTCTGACCCACGTTCGACTCCTGTTCAGTCGGACATCCGGCCCGTCGGGAGCTGCAACTCCTGGCGGGCCTTATTCGATTGTGGCCGCGCGGATCGGCGGCGTGCTGGCATCGTGCCACCGTCTGTACAAGGCGCGCAAGGAATCGAGCGGAGGGTGCTCGAGTTTCGGTGTTCTCGACGTCGCTGAGCGGGGTCCGGAACACCGAGGTTTCCCCGACGCTAGGGGGACGCTTCGAACCGCGCCTCGACGTCGGCGGTGAGGGTGACGCGGTCGGGTTCGAAGACCAGCTCGGGTTCGGCGGACTCGGGTGCGCTCATCGCATCCGAGCGCAGCATCGCTGTGCGCATCATCGGAGCGCCGCCCGCGTGGACGGGTGAGGGCTGAGAGCCGAGCATGCCCGGATCGGCGATGGCCACCGCACGAACGGTGTCGAGACCCAATGACGTCGTGTACGCCTTCGCCTTGTCGAGGGCGTCGCGGACGGCGAGGTCGCGGACCTGTGCGAGTCGCTTCTTCCGGGCCTTGTGGGTGATCCACCACTGGAGATCGGCGACGGTGACCACTTCGAGTTCGGCGACCCGTTCGACGAACGCACCCACAGCGTCGAACTCGTGGAAAGTGACGGTGATCGACGCCGACGAGTTGTACACCCACGGGCGGTTCTTGCCCTCGCGGTTGAACGGGCGCCGCCGGCTGTGGCGCACCCGATCGAAGGTCCACCGCTTCACCGGGCTCCGGGTGCGCCTGCGCAGTTCGGTCACGAGATCGGTGATGGTGGCGACGGCTGCGGTCACCGGTTCGGCGGCCTGCTTACGCGACGGGCCGTCGGCGTGTACCCGCAAGACCACCGTGCACCGGTTGGGTGCGACGGTGCGCTCAGCGTGACCGGTGACGGTGATCGTGACGGGAGGCTGGGTCATGCGCACGAGTGTGCCAGCGCAAGCCGACCCCGTCGGGCAGACCGCACGTGCCGTAGTCGGAACCGCCGAATCCGACCTTCCGGACCTCGCAATCGTGACAGTCTGAAGTTGTCAGAAGTGAGAGGTGTGACTGGTGGGACGACTGGGTATCTGAGTTGGGTCGAACTAGCCAGTGTTCACGAAAGGACTGCACATGCTCGGACTCGGAATCCTCGGTTGGATCATCATCGGTGGTCTCGCCGGTTGGATCGGCAGCAAGATCATGGGCACCGACGCCCAGCAGGGCATTCTCCTCAACATCGTCGTCGGCGTCATCGGCGGCTTGATCGGTGGTTTCCTGCTGAAGGTCTTCGGCGTGGATGTCGAAGGCGGCGGACTGATCTTCAGCTTCCTGACCTGCCTCCTCGGCGCGGTCATCCTGCTGTTCCTCGTCAAGGCCGTCACCGGCCGGGGCGTGCGCCGCTGACCGCTCTGCATCGACGAGGTCCCGGATCCACACGGATCCGGGACCTCGTTCGTGTCGGTGGCGGTTCGTCAGACCAGTTGATCGCGAAGCCAACGGGGGTCGGGATTGGTATGCGACACATCGCCGACGAACACCGTCGGCACCGTCTCGTTCCCGCCGTTGACTTCCCGGACCCGAGCGGCCGCAGCGGGATCCCGCCAGATGTTCACCCAGATCGCGCGACGCGCGCGGGTGCGCAGGGTGGCGCGCAACCGGATGCAGAACGTGCACCCCGGGCGCCAGTACACCACCGGAACGCCGCGGGTTGCGGCGTCGCGACGGGCCGTCGCGTCGTCGACGTGGTGAGGGAAGAACAGGGGAGAGGCGACCCAGGCGAGGACGAGCAGCAGTACTGCCGTCACCACCGAGGTCACGTCGAATGCGCCGGTGAGCAGAACGACGGCTGCGACGGCCACCATCGCTGCGGAGAGGATCCAGGTTCGCCACACGCCTGTGAGCCTAGTTCCTTCGAGCGCCGACATTTCCTGTCACAACCCGGCAGATCCACGAACGGCACGTCCGAGAATGCCGATTTGTCCGTATGGATCGAAGTCATTGCGTTCCAACACAGTTCGCTGACAGGGCCGTAACACGGTCTCGGACCCCTCCGATGGTCATCTCGAGCGCGCGGCGGTGCGCGTCGGGGGAGAGATATTCGGACTCGAGGGGGCAGATCATGAGAAGAACCGTTGCGGGTGTGTTCGTCGCTCTGGGACTCGTAGTGGCAGGGTGCGGCGACGGTGGCGCATCGAACGACGCTGTGGAGACCGCGACGACAACTGTCGCAGCCGGGACGTCGACCAGCGTCGCAGGGACATCCACTGCGGATCAGGACGAGGCCGGGGAACCTGCGGACAATTCCGTCGATGTGGCACCGAGTGAGCCGGGCGAGGTAGTGGCTCCGCCCGTCGCCGCACCTCCTGCAGTCGCGCCTCCCGCAGCTGCACCGGTCGATGAGGCACCACCGGCTGCGGCGCCGGTGCCCGATCCCAACCCGTTCGACTGCGTCGGTGACATCTGTCCGAATCCCTACACGGACGCGCCGGCACCCGGTCCGAACGCGGACCCGAACGATCCGAAGATCGTGTGGTGCGGAACCGACAAGTACGTCCACGATCGCGGGGCGACGGTCTGGGACGACGGCACGTGGTCGCCGTGGTCGCAGCACTGCGCCGACGAGTTCGACGCGGTGAACAACCCGCCCAACCCGCCCGGCGAGATGGGTGGCGGCGGCGCCGTGTCCGGTCCGTGCCGACCCGAGGAGGAGGGCACCGTCACGTTCACGCCCGACATGCGGAAGCAGCAGTGCACCGGCGGACAGTGGGTGTTCATCCGCTAATCGGCGGTCCTCCCCGAACGGGACGCGGCGCAGGCTCGAGGTTCCTCGTCACCCCGCCCTACCTGCCGGTCTGCAGCCGGTCGAGGTGGCGCGATAGCGTATTCGGTCATGGTCGTCACCGAGAGTTCACCTCCTGTATCCCCGCGGTTGGTCCGCTCGATGTTCATTCCTGCTGTAGGAGTGGCGCTCGTGCTGACTCTTCTCGCGGCGGCGACGGTGCCGATGCGCGACCGCCTGTACCTGTCCGTCGCCCAGACAGTCGAGGGATCCTTCCTCGGACCGCTCGCAGGTCTCGTCGCCGACAAGGGACTGCTCGTCCTCGTCGCCTTCACCGGGGTGCTCGCGGCGTGGCTGTGGCGGAACGATCGACGCAGCTTCGGCACCCTCGCCGTCGGCGGCATCGGTGTCGTGGGCGCCTACCTGTCGAGCGAACTCGTCAAGCTCGTGGTGACGGAGCCGCGGCCGTGCCGCGCACTCGGCATCGAGACGGTGCTGGAATGCCCCGAGGTGGGGGACTGGTCCTGGCCGTCGAACCACTCCGTCATCGCGGCGTCGTTCGCCACAGCGTGTGTCCTCGCGGCTCCGCGTCTGATCTGGCTGGTCGCTCCGCTCGCCGCAGTGCTTGCCTTCTCCCGGGTCACGGTGGGGGTGCACTACGTCCACGACGTGCTGTCGGGCATGGCGCTCGGCGTGTTGGTGGTCGCGCTGGTCGTCGTGGTGCTGATGCCGTTCGCGTCGCGGCTTCCGATCCTGTCGCGCGAGGCGCCGGCCGTCCCGCCCACGGGGTAGGCGCACCGAATACAACACACCGAATCCGGCTGTCGGCAGAGCGAATCTGCAGGCAGCCGGTTTTCTGTTGGCAGGTCGGACGGGACGCCACCGCCTCGAAGCTGTCGCGGTCGTGCACCTGATGGGTTTCATGCTGCTGTTGAGCCCTGTCCCCGGCGTCGTCATCGTTGTCGACCTCCGAGTTCGGGGTACTCGATGCGCATGAAGGATCGGGCCTGGGATCTCGCCTACGCCGCCGGTTGGTGGGCGGTATGCGCGCTACCGGAAAAGCCGGCGAGGCGCCTGTTCGAAATGGCCGCGGATCGAGCGGCCCGAAAGGGCGGTCCGATCCAACTACGCCGCAACCTCGCCCGGGTCTTGTCCACCACTCCCGATCAGGTGCCCGACGAACTCGTGAGTGCGAGTCTGCGTTCCTACGCGCGGTATTGGTGCGAAGCGTTCCGGTTGCCGTCGATGGATCCGGTACGGCTGGCCGAAACCATCGACTCCGCGGCCACCGGTCTCGAACACATCCACGAGGCCGTCGCACGTGGGCGCGGCGCAGTGCTGGCGCTTCCGCACAGCGGGAACTGGGACCTGGCGGGAGTGTGGATCGTACAGCGGATCGGCACACCGACCGTCGTCGCCGAGCGGCTGCAACCGGAATCGTTGTTCCGCCGCTTCGTCCGATTCCGTGAAGGCCTGGGTTTCGAGATCATCCCGCTCACCGGCGGCACCGTCCCACCGTTCGAACAACTGACCGCCCGGATCCGGGAGGGACGGTTCGTCGGACTCCTCGGCGAGCGTGACCTGACAGGAGCGGGCGTGCCGGTCACCTTCTTCGGCGAACCGGCCTGCATGCCGGCCGGCCCGGCCAAGCTCGCGATCGATACCGGCGCACCGCTGCTGCCGGTGCACTGAGGCTGCCCCCTCGGAGTGGACACCCTGACAATGGTTCGTAGAAGAACCAGGAGGGATGTTCACATGGGACGCCAGTCTCAGTACACGGAGGAGTTCCGCCGAGACGCGGTCGCGTTGTATCGCGCCGGCGGCGGCACCCGTACCTACGCCGCGGTGGCCTCGGACCTGGGCATCAGCGGCGAGACCTTGCGGACCTGGGTTCGCAAGGACAACGCCTCGGCGCAGGGCTCAGCTGCCACGGCGGGCGGCGGCAACGAGACCGCAGCCGACGAGTTGGCGCGGTTGCGGGCAGAGAACGCCCGGCTGCGCAGCTCGGAGAAGGAATGGCAGCTCGAACGTGAGATTCTGCGCCGGGCAGCCGCCTATTTCGCGCAGGAGATGAAGTGAAGACCTGCCGCTGGGACTTCATCTCCACCCACCGCAGCGAGTTCGGTGTGCAGCGGCTGTGCCGGGTCCTCGGTACCTCCCGGTCCGGCTACTACCGGCACCTGGCCACCGCCGATGCGCGCACCGAGCGTGCTGCCGAGGAGGCCGCGACCGTGGCGCAGATCCGTGAGATCCATACCGAGCATCGCGGCGGGTACGGTGCACCCCGCATCCACGCCGAACTGCGGGAACTCGGGGTGCGCATCAACCGCAAAAAGGTCACGCGGTTGATGCGTGGCCACCACATCGTCGGTCGGCATCTGCGGCGTGGCCGGCGCACCACGATTCCCGATCCGCATGCGTCGGCGGTGCCGGATCTGATCGGTCGGGATTTCACCGCCGAGGCGCTCGATATCCGTTGGTGCGGCGACATCACCTACATTCCGGTGGGGTCGTCGTGGTTGTATCTGGCGACGGTGATCGACATCTGTTCGCGTCGGGTGGTGGGGTGGTCGATCGCCGAGCATATGCGTACCGAATTGGTCACCGATGCACTGGACATGGCGATCACCACTCGTGGCGGTGTCGTGGACGGCGTGATTTTTCACAGCGATCGCGGAGCGCAGTACACCTCGGCTGAATTCGCGACATTCTGTGCTGCACAGGGTATTCGACTGAGCCGGGGGCGTGTGGGGTCAAGTTACGACAATGCCTTGGCGGAGTCGTTCTTTCAGAGTCTGAAGCGTGAATGGTTGCATGGCAAGGCCGCGACGTCGAAGGCGCGGACGCGTCTGGAATTGTTCGAGTGGTTGTCGTACTACAACCGGCGACGGCGTCATTCCGCGCTGGGTTATCTGGCGCCGATCGAGTTCGAACGACGATTGACCGCATCGGCTACGCTCGCACTCGCCGCATGAAATCCGGTGTCCACTCTCAAGGGGCAAGCTCACACCGTGCCGGGGACCGTGAACGCCGCGATGACCGCCGCTGCTGGAAGTGAGGCGAACACGACTGCACCCGCGTGGTCGTGAATCTTGTGGCGTCGCGTGTACTCCGTCGGTGTCCGGTCCGGTGTGCCCGGCGGATATCCACGCATCGCATCCATCGGAAAGAGTCCCGACACTACGAGCGCGACACCGAACACTCCGATCGTCACACCGAGCAACACGCTGCCGAATACATCGGCGACGCCGACGGATCCGAGGGCCACTACCGCACCGCACACGATTAAGTTGGTGCTCTGGATCCAGCCCCGGCGGCCCAGTGCGAGCGCACTGACGGGCTGGCGTACCGGGTGATAGCCAGGACGAGTCCACCCGTCGACGAGGAAGACCACGACGAACACCGTGAGCGCGACCGAACCGATGATCGTCACGCGGTTACTCCCACCGGAAGAGCGCCGCCGCGACGACAACACCGGTCACGATCGCCACGCCGAGCGCGACGAAATGGGCCGGATCGGCCGGACTTCCGGCCCACGCCGCGGACATGGCCTGCGTCGAGGCGCCGAACGGTAGCCACTGTCCCACCGCGGCAACGGGATCCGGGAGTGAATCGGTGCTGCCGAACAAACCGCCGGTTGCGCCGAGTGCGAAGAACGCGACGAGACCGATCGCCACCGCGGAGTTCGGGGTCGGGGAGATCGCCGCGACGATCATTCCCACCGCGTACATCGCCGCCATCGAAAGCGCGAAGACACCCAAAGCAGTGCCCGGGTGCACAGGCAGACGGGCGTCGAAGAAGACGATCGCGACGACCAGCGCCACACCGAGCCCGACCAGGGTCTGCAGCACGCTCACCACGACCTGCGCCACCAGGACCATCGCAGGCGACGCCGGCGTCACCGACAGCCGGCGCAGAATCCCCGTGCGACGGTAGTACGCGAGGAAGCTCGGCATGTTGATGACGCCGATCGTGGCGATGATGATCGTGAACACCAGCGGCAGGACGTACACATCGAGCGCCGACCGTCCGTTGATCACAATCTCGCCGCTCGCCGACGACGCACTCATGACGAGGATCAACAGCGGGAGGCCGATCGGCACGACGAGACCCGCAGTGTCGCGAGCCACCATCCTCCCTTCGCACGCGATCAGCGTCAGCCACGCCGCGAGACCGGGCCGCCGGATCTCGGTGCCGGTGTTCATACGGTGTCCTCCAGTTCTTTTCCGGTGAGCGCGACGAATGCCTCGTCGAGGTTGTTCGCCGAAGCTGCCGCAACGAGGCCGGGCGGAGTGTCCAGGGCGACGAGCCTGCCTGCGTCGAGCAGGGCCACTCGGTCGCAGAGACGTTCGACCTCGTCCATTGCGTGGCTGACCAGGAGGACTGCAACGTTGTCGTGGCGCAATCGCTCGACCGTTTCCCACATCTGTCGCCGGGCCCGCGGGTCGAGGCCGGTGGTGAGTTCATCGAGGATGACCACTCGTGGTCGTCCGGCGAGTGCCAGCGCGATCGACAACCGCTGCTGCTGGCCACCCGAGAGCTTCTCGAATCGGGTTCCTCGTCGCTCGGTGAGACCGACCATCTCCAACAGTTCTGCGGCACCGACGGGGGCCGGATAGAAGGTGCGATACAGACGGACGAGTTCGGCCACGGTCAATGCCCCGTGGAGGGTGGCCTCCTGCAATTGAACTCCGAGGAGCTGACGGGCGTGTGCACGGTCGCGGTGGGGATCGACGCCGAGAACACGCACACGTCCACCGTCGGGTGATCGCAAGCCCGCGACCATTTCGACGGTGGTGGTCTTGCCCGCCCCGTTCGTCCCGATGATCCCGAGGGTTTCGCCGACACCGAGTGTGAAGCTGATGTCGTCGACCGCGACCCTGTCTCGGTACCGCTTGCACAGGTGCTCGGCGACGATCGCCGGAGTGCTGG
The DNA here is from genome assembly GCF_058211795.1 of Rhodococcus sp. S3. Taxonomy (NCBI): domain Bacteria; kingdom Bacillati; phylum Actinomycetota; class Actinomycetes; order Mycobacteriales; family Nocardiaceae; genus Rhodococcus; species Rhodococcus sp. S3. The sequence continues at coordinate 2,577,882 of NZ_CM177074.1, forward strand.
TGTCCATGACGCCGACGCTATGAGCCGAGCGTGCGTGCTCGCGCGTGCCGGATGTCAGGAATGCCGACCATGACTTTCGGCACCCGCTCAGCGTGTGGCCGCGGCTTAGAGTGATGTCGTGCATCGATGGACACCGGAGGGACTGTCGGGCGTGGCGATGCTCGTCGTCTCGGTCGTGGTGGGCGGACCGGTCCTGTTCGGCGGCGCTCGCACCGAGATCCCGCGCGCCGCATGGATCGTGCTGTTCGGTGTCCTGCTCGTCGCGTTGTTCGGTGCCGCTGCGACCCAACGACCGTCGGCAGGCAAGGTCTCATTCGCGGTGGCCGTCGTCTCCGGCTGGGCGGTGGTGGCGACCGCGCCGGGAATGGGGCCGCTGCCGATTCTGCTCGTCGTCGTCGCTGCCGTGAGTGTCTACGTCGTACCGGTTCGCGTGGGTCTGTTCGTGGTGGTGCTCAACACGCTCGTCATCGCCTTCGCGGCGGCGCAGCAGACCGGGGACACGGGTGCGACGATCCTGACCGCAGGTTTCTATCTCCTCATCCAGCTGGCGACGGTGTTCAGTTCGTTGTCGCTGCTGCGGGAACAGCGGATGCGGCGGGAGCTGGCCGAAGCGCACGTAGAACTCCAGGCAGCGACCGTCCTGCTGTCGGAATCCGCGCGCACCGCGGAACGACTGCGGATCTCCCGCGACCTGCACGACCTCATCGGTCACCAGCTCACGGTGCTCGCGCTCGAACTCGAGACGGCACGGCACCGCGATGGTGACCGGGCTCGTGAACACGTCGAGCGAGCGAACGGGGTCGCACGGCAATTGCTCGCCGACGTCCGGTCCACGGTGGGGGAGCTGCGAGTCGAGCCCTTGAATCTCGAGGTCGCCCTGAACCGTGTGGTGCGGGATCTGCCCGGGCTCGATGTGCAGATCGACGTCGCATCCGATGTGGAGGTCCGCGAAGAGCAGGCTGCGGCATTCGTGCGTGCCGTGCAGGAGATCGTGACCAACGCGCTTCGGCACGCCGATGCTCGTACAGTTCGAGTCGAGGTCTCGTCGGAGGCCGGAAGCGTTGTCCTGTCCGCGACCGACGACGGTGCAGGCACCCGGAAGTTGACCGTCGGCAATGGTCTGCGCGGCCTCGCTGAACGGTTCGAAGCTCTGGGCGGACACGCCACATTCGACGGCAACGGTGGGTTCCGAGTCACAGCGAGAGTGCCGATCTCATGATCCGCGTTGTGGTGGTGGACGACCAGACCCTCGTGCGTCAGGGAATCCGGAGTTTGCTGGAGGTCGCCGAGATCGACGTGGTCGGGGAAGCGGACGACGGTCGGGTGGCCCTCGACGTCATCGCCGACACCGGCCCCGACGTGGTCCTGCTGGATCTCAGAATGCCTGGGTACGACGGTATCTGGACGCTCGATCGCCTGCGTAAGCGGGAGGTCGCGGTCCCGGTCCTCGTGCTCACGACATTCGACGACGACGCCCTCGTGCTCGATGCTCTGCGCTCGGGGGCGCGCGGCTACCTGCTCAAGGACGTCACGCTCGACCAGTTGACGCACGCGGTGCGGACCCTTGCCGACGGCGGAACGCTCATCGCCCCGTCGATCACCGACCGGCTTCTCCGTGCGATCCGGTCCGGCCCGTCACCGTCGGGGGCGGGGGCCTCGCGCGCACCGGACCTCACCGACCGAGAACTCGAAGTGCTTCGCCTGATGGCCGAGGGCTTCAGCAACCGCCGAATCTCCGAGGCACTGTTCCTCGCCGAGGGCACAGTGAAGAACCACGTGTCGTCGATTCTGCTCAAGTTCGGTGCCCGCGACCGGACCAACGCGGTGTTACGGGCACTCCACGACGGAGTTCTACGCTGAGTGGCCCGAGGACGACCCGAGCAGATCAGCGGCAGCAGTTCGGATCGAGCACCGTGCACAGGGCGTCGAGGGCTTCACCGTGGACTCGGTGATCGACGTTCATGCCTCGTCGGGTCGAGTCGACCATTCCGGCTCTGCGGAGTTGCCCGAGGTGATGGCTGACGGTTGATTCGGCCAGGCGCACCGCGCCGGCGAGGTCGCATGTGCACACCTCACCGACATCCGCTGTGAGCAGAATCGCCATCAGCTGGATGCGAGTCGGGTCGGCGAGCGCTCGTTCGGGCCGCTGATCGATCTGCCTCGGTGGGTGCACGATCTGTCCCGTTCGAGCACATCGCGCGCCTGCCGATGGACACATTGTCCTGGACCTCGCTGATCGTGCTCACGATGGTCGCGTTCGCGGTGTCCTCGCTCGGCGTGGCGGGGTTCCGCCACCGCGACCTGGAGACCACCTGACCACCCTGGGCCGGACTGCTCAGCTCAGATCGGCGAAGCGTTCGGTGTCACGGACCTGGCCGGAGACGATGATGGTGTCCCCGGCCGAGAGAACGGTGTCGGCGGTGGCGTAGGTGAAGCCTTCGCCGGGGCGTTTGATCGCAACGACAGTGACCTTGTAGGTGGAGCGGATGGTGGTCTCGGCGAGCCGCTTGCCGTGTGCGAAGGCCGGCGGGGTGGTCTTGACCATGGCGAAGCCGTCGTCGAATTCGATGTAGTCGCTCATCCGTCCGCGGACCAGATGCGCGACACGTTTACCCATGTCGTGCTCGGGGCGGATCACGTGGTGCACGCCGATCTGGGTGAGGATCTTGGCGTGCGCGTTGCTGATCGCCTTCGCCCAGATGTTCGGTACTTCCAGGTTGATCAGCGCGGACGCGGTGAGCAGGCTCGCTTCGAGGTCGGAACCGATACCGACGACTGCGCGGGCGTGCTCGGGTACCGACAGTTGACGTAGCGAATGCTCATCGGTGGTGTCGGCCACCACCGCGTGGGTCAGTCGGTCGGCGACCTTCGTGATGACCGTCTCGCTGCTGTCGATGCCGAGGACCTCGGCGCCCTGCGCCATCAGCTCGAGTGCCAACGATTTACCGAAGCGGCCGAGGCCGAGCACAACCACGACATCGGAAGCGGGTTTCCTAGCCAATGAACGGCCTTTCCACAGGGTATTCGTAACGGCGGCCACGGTGTCGGGCAGCCAGGGCGCTGACGAGGGTGATCGATCCGATGCGGCCGAGATACATCAGCAGCACCAGAATCAGTTGCCCCCCAGGCGGGGAGCTGGGCGGTGATGCCGGTGGACAGGCCGACGGTGGCGAATGCGGAGGTGACCTCGAACAAGAGGACGTTGAGATCGAAGTCGGTTTCGGCGAGCAGGACGATGGTTGGCACCATGACCAGCGCGACACCGACCAGTGCCACCGACAGTGCCTGTCGCTGGACGCGGGTGTCGATGCGGCGGTCGAAGATGGTCACCGACTTCTGGCCGCGCACCTCGGCGGCGATGACGAACAGCAGCAGCACGAAGGTGGTGACCTTGATGCCGCCGGCGGTGCCGCCACTGCCACCTCCGATGAACATCAGCACGTCGGTCACCAGCAGGGTGGCGTCGTCCATCTGGGCGTAGTCGACGCTGTTGAACCCGGCGGTGCGAGGCATGACGCCTTGAAACGTGGCGACGAGCAGTTTGTCGGCGAACGCGTACTGCTGCAGTGTCCGGGACCATTCGAGTAGCAGCACCAGGGCCGGTCCCACCACCAGCAGCACCGCGGTGACCGTCACGGTCAGCCGGGTGTGCAGGCTCCACCGACGGGAGCGGTCTTCGAGTGGGCGTCGAAGTCTGCGGCCGACTTCGAATAGCACCGGGAAGCCGATTCCGCCGAGAATCACGGCGACCATCAGCGGGATGCAGATCCACGGGTCGTCGGCGAATCCGATGATGTTGTCGCTGTAGAGGGCGAAGCCGGCGTTGTTGAACGCCGAAATCGCGTGGAACACGCCCAGCCACAGCGCCCGCAATGGTGGTTCGTCGTATCCTAGTGCGAACCGGAGCGTCAGCGCCGCCGCGACAACGGCTTCGATGAGCACGCTGACCCGGACGACGCCGTAGACCACCGAGCGTACGTCTCCGAGCCCGGACGCCCGCGCCTCGGCAGCGGTGTTGAGCCTGGCCTTGAGTCCGATCCGGTTGGCGAGTACCAGTCCGACGAGCGAGGCCATCGTCATGATCCCGAATCCGCCGGCTTGGATCAGCGCGAGGATGACGCCTTGTCCGAACCCGGACCAGTGGACGGGGGTGTCGACGACGATCAGTCCGGTCAGGCACATGGCGGAGGTCGCGGTGAACAGGGACTCGATGACGGAGGTCTGCGCGCCGGACCTGGTCGCTGCCGGGATGAGCAGCAGGACCGAACCGATGATGATCGCCGCGGCGAAGCTCAACGCCACGACTCGGACCGGGGTGAGGGTGGCCTGCGCCGCCAGCCGGCGCCGCAGTGCAGTCCGTGTCGACGGTGCGGTGCGTTCGGTCACGCCGACGAACACTAGACCTGTCGACGCTGCTGACACAGCAGGCCTGCCAGGTGGCGCCGGAACAGGCGCATCCGGCCGTCGTTGACGCAGGACTTGTGATGGCATGCACCGAATCCCGATCCGCCTGGGGGCTCGGTAGAAGGCGAACCGCTCTTGCCACGCTGAATGTTAGTGACTAACATTCAGCGGGTGAGAAGGTCCGAACAGACTCGCGAGCGACTTCAGGCGACAGCGATCAGGCTGTTCGCCGAGGAGGGCTACGACGCCGTCACCATCGACCGCATCGTCGCCGCTGCCGGCGTCTCTCACATGACGTTCTTCCGGAATTTTCCTTCCAAGGACGCAGTGCTCCTGGACGATCCGTACGACCCGCTCATCGCAGAGGCCGTCGCCGCGCAACCGGCCGATCGCAGCCCCCTCGAACGGGCATGCAACGGAATCCTCGCCGCATGGACGCGCATCCCCGAGGAACATCTCGGCGACGTGCGACTCCGCCTGCAGATCGCGGTGTCACACCCGGCCCTTCGTGCACGGATGTGGGAGAACACCTTGGAGACCCAGGAGGCGATCGCGCACGCGCTCCGATCTCGCGGAGCGCGTGCGCTCGAAGCCGACGTGGCAGCCGGGGCGTGCGTGGGGGCACTGATGGCGGCGTTGACCGATTGGGCACGGCACGGCGAGGAGCCGCTCGGCAACCGGATCGCGCAGGCGATGCAGCTGCTGCTGCCGCAGGTCGGGTCATGACCGGCGCTGGAGTTGCGCTGCTCGAATGCCGCAACGTCCGCACCCGCTACGGCGATGCGGTCGTGCTCGACGATGTGACCACCGAGGTCAGATCCGGGGAAGTGCATGCCTTTGTCGGCCTCAACGGTGCCGGAAAGACAACACTGATGCGTCTGTGTCTCGGCATGCTCGAGCCGGACGAGGGCACCGTCCGGGTCGACGGGCGGGCACCGACAACGATGGCCGCGCGGTACTGGACCGGTGTCGGGCATCTGGTCGAGACACCGTTCGCCTACCCGGAATTGAGCGTCACCGAGAACCTGTGCATGGCGGGACGACTGGCGGGCCTGTCCACCAGGGCCGCCCGCGCCGCTGCCGACCGCGGGATCGAGGAACTGGCACTGACACCGTGGGCGATGACCGGGGCGCGGAAGCTGTCGCTGGGCAATCGTCAGCGGCTGGGCCTGGCCGCGGCCTTGATTGCCGATCCGCGTCTGCTGATCCTGGACGAGCCGACCAACGCGCTCGATCCGGCAGGGGTCATTCTGGTGCGCACGCAGTTGCAGCGGTGTCGCGAACGTGGTGCGGCCGTGATGGTGTCGAGTCACCATCTCGATGAGGTTGCCCGCGTCGCCGATCGCATCACGGTCGTGGGTGCCGGTCGCATCGTCGGGTCCCTCGATCCGGACGGCACCGACCTCGAGCGGCAGTTCTTCGATTTGGTGTATCGGGACAGCGAGGCGAGACGATGACCGGCACCGACCAGCTCCGCGTCGCCCTGGCGGTGGAATGGGTGAAATTCCGGCGAGCGCGTCCGGTATGGACCGCGACCGCGTTGCTCACGGTCGGGGTGATCGCCTTGTCCGTGGCCACCCTCGCGTCCGTGGGCGGCGCCAATCCGGCTGTTGCGAGCAAGGCTCAGTACCTCGTCGACGGCGGCGGGCAGGACGGCCTGTTCGCCGCCGCCTCCACGATCGTCTCGGTCGGCGGCATGCTCGGTTTCGGTGTGGTCGCGGGATGGGTCTTCGGCCGAGAATTCACTGAGGGCACGATCACCGGGCTGTGGGCCACCCCAGTCGCGCGGCCCGTCATTGCCACCGCCAAATTGCTGCTCCTGTCGGCGTGGAGTGTGGTCACCACGGTGGTGCTGGCCGTTGCGCTGACGGTGGCGGCCTTGTTCGCCGACCCCGGCACCCTCGGAGCCGACGTCGTCGCGCTCGTCGGCAAGTTCACCGCCATCGCCCTACTGACCGCCGGACTGGCGATACCCTGCGCATGGGTCGCCACCGTCGGACGGGGTTACCTTCCGGCGATCGGAGCGATCATCGCTGTCGTGCTCGTTGCTCAGATGGCGGTCATGGCGGGACTCGGCGGCTGGTTCCCGTTCGCTGCCCCCGGGGTGTGGGCGGCGGGAACGCAGGCCGGCACGGTAACGGGAGCACAATTGGCTCTCACACTCATGGTTCCCGCCATTTTCGCGGCCTTGACGATCCGATCGTGGCGCCGACTCACCCTGACGCGCTAGGTGTAGTTCCCTCGAGAGACACACGCTCCGGTACGAATCGTTTCGGACAGGTTGGGCACACGATAGGGTGTGAGGCTGCCCCCTCGGAGTGGACACCCTGACAATGGTTCGTAGAAGAACCAGGAGGGATGTTCACATGGGACGCCAGTCTCAGTACACGGAGGAGTTCCGCCGAGACGCGGTCGCGTTGTATCGCGCCGGCGGCGGCACCCGTACCTACGCCGCGGTGGCCTCGGACCTGGGCATCAGCGGCGAGACCTTGCGGACCTGGGTTCGCAAGGACAACGCCTCGGCGCAGGGCTCAGCTGCCACGGCGGGCGGCGGCAACGAGACCGCAGCCGACGAGTTGGCGCGGTTGCGGGCAGAGAACGCCCGGCTGCGCAGCTCGGAGAAGGAATGGCAGCTCGAACGTGAGATTCTGCGCCGGGCAGCCGCCTATTTCGCGCAGGAGATGAAGTGAAGACCTGCCGCTGGGACTTCATCTCCACCCACCGCAGCGAGTTCGGTGTGCAGCGGCTGTGCCGGGTCCGCGGTACCTCCCGGTCCGGCTACTACCGGCACCTGGCCACCGCCGATGCGCGCACCGAGCGTGCTGCCGAGGAGGCCGCGACCGTGGCGCAGATCCGTGAGATCCATACCGAGCATCGCGGCGGGTACGGTGCACCCCGCATCCACGCCGAACTGCGGGAACTCGGGGTGCGCATCAACCGCAAAAAGGTCACGCGGTTGATGCGTGGCCACCACATCGTCGGTCGGCATCTGCGGCGTGGCCGGCGCACCACGATTCCCGATCCGCATGCGTCGGCGGTGCCGGATCTGATCGGTCGGGATTTCACCGCCGAGGCGCTCGATATCCGTTGGTGCGGCGACATCACCTACATTCCGGTGGGGTCGTCGTGGTTGTATCTGGCGACGGTGATCGACATCTGTTCGCGTCGGGTGGTGGGGTGGTCGATCGCCGAGCATATGCGTACCGAATTGGTCACCGATGCACTGGACATGGCGATCACCACTCGTGGCGGTGTCGTGGACGGCGTGATTTTTCACAGCGATCGCGGAGCGCAGTACACCTCGGCTGAATTCGCGACATTCTGTGCTGCACAGGGTATTCGACTGAGCCGGGGGCGTGTGGGGTCAAGTTACGACAATGCCTTGGCGGAGTCGTTCTTTCAGAGTCTGAAGCGTGAATGGTTGCATGGCAAGGCCGCGACGTCGAAGGCGCGGGGGCCTTACCCCCAGCAAATGGACACGGGTGGTGGATTACGCCGCGGATGCCAGCGTAGCGATGTAGAGGGTCTCGTAGGTGTTCGGGGACCGGTGTCCGCACCAGGAATGTCGTCGTCGGGTGTTGTAGCGGGTGACCCAACGGAACACCTGACGCCGGCACGTGGCTTCGTCCGACCAGACGTTCGCGTTCTGGAGGACTTCTCGTTTGAGGGCGGCGTTGAAGGATTCGGCGAGACTGTTGTCGGCGCTCGTGCCGACTTTACCCATCGACTGGGTGACGCCGAGGTCGGCGCAGAGGGAAGCGAAATCCTTCGAGGTGTATTGCGCGCCGTGATCGGAGTGAAAGATAGACCCGGACAATCCATTACGATCTCCATGAGCAGCAAGGAGAGCGTCGGCGACGAGGTCGGTGCGCATATGGTCGGCGATCGCCCAGCCGGCGAGTTTGCGGGAGTAGCAATCGATCACCGTCGCCAGATACAGGTTGGCACCGCCCTCGATCGGTAAATATGTAATGTCGCCGACGTAGATACAGTTCGGTGCAGGGGCGGTGAAGTCCCGCTCGAGCAGGTCGGGCACCTTCTGGTCCGCAGGTTCTGGGACGGTGGTCGTGACCCGTCGTCGACGGCGGTAGCCGACAATGCTGTTCTGACGCATCACCCGGGCCACCCGCTTGTGGTTGACCCTCTCGTTCACGGTGACGCCATCGTTGAGTTCTGCGGTGATCCTGGGTGCTCCGTAGGTGTTGTCCTCGGTATGGATCGCCCGGATTCGTTCGGCCAGCTGCGCGTCGGCCGCGGCGCGAGCGGTCCTGTCCGGCTCGGCGGACTTCCAGGCGTAGTAGGACGAACGCTCGAGCTCGACGAGCTCGCACAACCGCTTCACCTGATAGGTGTCGGAGTGGTCGGCGACGAACTGGAAGCGGGTCACCAGTTCGTCTCCCCGGCGAAGTACTTGGCCGCCTTACGAAGGATCTCGCGTTCGGTGGTGAGCTTGGTTGCTTCCGCTCGTAGGGCGGCATTCTCGGCTTCGAGACGGGCGAGTTTCTGCTCGACGGTCTCCGATTCGCTACCCGTGCCGGAGCTCAGGCTATGAGGCCGTGCCGGAGTATGCACCCGGGTGCCGTCGACGTGGGTTTTGGTGCCGGTCCCGTACTGGTCGATCCAGCCTGTCAAGGTGCCGCGCACGACCCCGAGGTCAGCGGCGATACCTCGGATCGTCGCGCCCGGCGTGGACTCGTACAACTCGACCGCCTGGCGCCGGAACTCCTCCGAGTAGTTCTTTCGTGACATGACTGAAGATCATCTCGCTTCCCCAGCAGATGCTGGATTCAGCGTGTCCAAGAACCGGGGTCAAGGCCCCGGACGCGTCTGGAATTGTTCGAGTGGTTGTCGTACTACAACCGGCGACGGCGTCATTCCGCGCTGGGTTATCTGGCGCCGATCGAGTTCGAACGACGATTGACCGCATCGGCTACGCTCGCACTCGCCGCATGAAATCCGGTGTCCACTCTCAAGGGGCAAGCTCACACTGCTGGTTCACCCCGGGTGGCTGGGGGTTCCACGTCGACGCGCCGATCGATACCGCAGGCGGCGTACACGCCACGACCCAGAGGCTGGCCGACCGGTTCGCTGCCGGTATCGCCGCGCATCCCGCCGACTGGCACATGCTGCAATCGGTGTGGACGGCCGACCGGCGGGACCACACACAGACACCCGGCAGGAAGTGACGACGCCGGTTCTCGCGGCGTGGCTGGTGGACGGTCAGAGGAAGTCGGCAGCGGTGATCTCGGCGCGGAAGAACTCGCCGTCCCCGCCGGTGCCCGTGTCCCAACTCGCGCGGATCCGCGAGGCGATGGTCATGCCGCCGAACCGGCGTTCGGCCTCGACCGCGACGATGAACGGATACCGGCCGAACTCGTGATTGTCGGGGTTGCCCCACCGCAGCATCCGCACCCCGCACAACGCCCCGTCATCGGCGACATCCAGACGTACGGTCTCCTTGCGGCCGTCCACCGTCCAGGTCGACGAGGCGACGAATTCGTCGCCGAGCCACCGTGCGAGGGGAAATGTTGTAGGCACGAAGATGCTCTCTCCGGCCAGGCGACCGGCCGCACTGTCGCTGACATCCGGACCATCGGCGGACATCACCGGGATGATTCCCCCGATCCGCCAACGCATCTCGCCACACCCGTCGGTGAAACGGTCGTATCCCGATACGGGCACCGGGCCGATCCGAGTGGTCGCCGCCCAGATGAATCCCGTCGCCGGAGCGAGGAGTTGCACGGCGGTGAACGGTCTCCAGGAACCGAGCCTGATCTCCCCGGACATCTCCAACCGTGCGGCTGCGGCCATCGGCGTGCCCTCGGCGACAGCATGATTGATCCAGCGCCGCGCAGCAGGTGGCAGGGATGCGGTCATCGCCGGCGCGAACCGCTCACCGGTGCCCCTGACCTCGGAGAGAGCGCGCCAGTGTGCGCCGACATGGTGAGCGGCGCGAGGAGCAGCTGGTGCACGGGCCATGCGCACGAATCCTCCACCGGTCGACTCGGCCGTCTCGATACTTCACTCGGACCCGGTGATTCATCGGTCGAGTGGGCCGATATTCGCTGATTCCAGCACATTATGCCTGGCCACCGTGTCCTTGCCGATGGAATCGTCGATCGTCGCGCTGGGGGAAAACCCGCTCGGTCGGTTACCGCTTCGAGCGACGTGCACTTCGCAGTAGGTAGCCGACGAGGGTTTCGATCAATGGTTGCTCAGACATGCCCGAGCAGTACGGTCCCCAGGCCCTCCTGTAGGTCTCGGACCAGGTAGTCGGGGACCTCCAGCGATGGTGATCGCGGACGGCACGTCGACTCGAAGCTCGGGGTGGAGCAAGTTGTGGCTCTCGTAGTAGATGCGAGGCGCCGGTCCGCGTTCTTCGACACGAGCCGAAGCCGCACCCGCAGGTGGTGTGACATGAACACGTGCGGCAACCGTGAGAAGAAGGCCCGGTTCCTGGCGAACCATCGCAAGAACACCGACGGCTGACCGGAGGACTGTACCTCGTCACACCGTGGCAAGGACGTAGGAGAGAACGAATCCAGCGGCGGTGCTCAACGCGACCGTCGGACCTCCTTTTTCGCAGGCCTCGGGCATGAGAGTGTCTGCCAACGATGCGAGCACCGCGCCGGCAGCGAAGGCGAGCGGCAACGAGATCGTTTCGGGTGCACTCGAAGCGAGGGGGCCGGCGCCGACGACGACGGCCAGGGTGAGCAGTATGGCGCAGATCAACCACGTGCCGAGGATGAAGGTTCGGGATCGGCCCTGCGCGCGCATGGACGCGCTCCCGACCAGCGCTTCGGGAAAGTTGGAGACGAAGATCGCCACGAGCAGTGTTATCCCGCCTGTCCCTTCGCCGAGGGACACACCGAGGGCAACGTTCTCCGGCACTCCGTCGAGGGTGACCGCGGCCAGTAGCGCCAGTCCGGCGGATCCGCTGACGGAGGCAGTGGAGGGTGGTTTTCCGTTGCGGCGGCGTCGAGGTCGAGTTTCTCGCTGCCTTGCGGCTGTGGGTGCTTGCCCTCGGCCAGCCGGTCCAATTGCTGGCTGAGGAGGGTGAAGACGACTGCGCCGGCCGCGAGTCCGAGCGCTGCGCGCCAGATGCCGCCTTGTTGATACGACTCTTCGAACAGCTCGAAGGTCAGTGCTGTGATCAGTGCGCCTGCCGCAAAGGCCAGCATGGCGGCGAGTGCGCGCTTGGGGATGGTGAATCGGCCGCCGACCAGCGCGCCTATGACCAGGGCGCTGGAAGCGATCACTCCGAAGATCAGCGACTCCATGACGACGCCACCTCTTCCCTCACGCCCGCAGTAGCCGAGGAGATCGTTCCGACGAGTCCCGAGTACCCCGTTTTCGTTGAATCAGCCGGGAAGCTGATCGAGGCGGACGTGCTGTACGGGATCGGACGAGTACGGGCCGAACACGTTGGGTAGCGGCTACCTCGGAGGGGCGATCTCGGGGTCAGAACGGATTTGCCGTGGAGCCGACCAGGTCCGCAACGGAGTTGATGACGCGGGTCGGACGATAGGGGAATCGCTCGACGGATTCACGGGTGGAGATGCCGGTCAGGACCAGCAGCGTCTGCAGGCCCGCCTCGAGGCCGCAGACGATGTCGGTGTCCATGCGGTCGCCGATCATCAGCGTGTGTGCAGAGTGCGCACCGATCGCGCGCAGGGCAGAGCGCATCATCAACGCGTTCGGTTTGCCCACGAAGTACGGTTCGCGACCCGTCGCGCGGGTGATCAGCGCCGCGACGGCGCCGGTGGCGGGAAGCGAACCCTCCCGTGACGGGCCGGTCGGATCCGGATTGGTCGCAATGAACCGGGCGCCGCGTTCGACCAGTCGGATCGCGGTGGTGATCGCCTCGAAGGAGTAGGTGCGTGTCTCTCCGAGGACGACGTAGTCCGGATCGCTGTCGGTGAGCACGTAGCCGATGTCGTGCAGCGCGGTGGTCAATCCGGACTCGCCCACCACGTAGGCGCTGCCGCCGGGACGTTGATTCGCGAGGAACGTCGCCGTCGCCAACGCCGAAGTCCAGATCGCCTTCTCCGGAACGTCGAGGCCGGAGAGCAGGAGGCGAGCCCGTAGGTCTCGGGGCGTGCGGATGGAATTGTTGGTAAGCACCATGAACGGCGTACCGGTATCGCGGAGTTCGGTCAGGAACGCGTCGGCGCCGGGTATCAGGTGATCCTCGTGCACGAGAACACCATCCATGTCCATCAGGTAATTCCAGACCGGCGCGGATGTGGGTTCTTCGCTCATTCTTCGAGTGTGTCACTGACTGTTCCGGTAGGCAGCCGATACAAGGGTTATCACCCGACGACCGGTGTCGACTCCGTACTCACCCGCCGAGGTTTGCGACGGTCGAGTCGAGCACGCCCGCCTGCAGTTCGAGGTCGCTCTCGTCGTAGTCGCGATCCTGCGGCAGCTGCTTCCGGAGGTCTTCTCTGGTAACTACGAGAAACGGTCGGTTCTGATCGGTCAGCTCCTGACCTCCGACAACGCGGAACCGTCCCTCCTCCAGAACGAGTGCGGGGTCATCGAGCGTCGAATCGAGTAGTTCTCGAAGGTCGGTGGCGGTCAACTTGGTGGGCACATGTCCTCCTGCACTTGCTCGTCTCTCGAACCGTTGTCTTCTCACGGAGGTACCCGGTCGAGTGCCGGCTGAACCTGGGGGCGTTCGGGCGACGCGGCGGGTCGGCAATATCCTCGGGGAGTACATCGGCAGCGAATACTTCTGTGGCGGTATGCGTCGCCGCGACGTACGAAATGTCAAGGGACCGGGTGCGTTCGGTCGCCTCTCGGCGAAAGGCGCAACACGGCTCCAGCCGAACGGAACTTCCGTGAAGGCAATGGGTTGAGCCCGGGGGACACGAATACGCACCCGATCCGCCGAGCACAACGCGACCCGCTACCCGTCTATTCCCGGTGGGGACAAGCCGTCGGAAGTCGAACGCGTGCGCGAGGGACTGTGACCACGGACATTTTTGTTGATGCTTCAACCGGCGTACGATCGAGACCACTCATGTACACGGACTTCGCCACACTCGGCGGAACTCTCATCTGGTTCGCCGCTCTCATCGCCCTTACCCACATCCTCGGCCACACCCTCTGACCTTCCGACCCACAGTCGGCCACCCGATGCCCGAGGTATCTGCCGAACGCCCAGAAGGTGCTCTTCACACCTCCGTACCGGCAATCACGGGTAGCGTGGGTGGTACGGGCACCTTGCCCGCGACTTTTCGCCTTGACACGCGGCATCGTGAAACAGGCGGAAGAGGCTTCCCATAATGGCCGAATCAAGGCCCTTGGAGATCTACGAAGACCACCGAGCGGACGGCACGATCTCGGCGAAGCGTTGCGCGCAGTGACCGCGGCTGCGGCTGCCACGATCGCCAGGGTCGACTGTGCCGATATCGTGCTCATCGGCAAGAACACATTCGAGGCGCACGGAGTGGCGTCGTCATCGTCCCGGGAACTCGGTCGGATCCAACGCGACGCCGGTGGTCCCTGCATCGACGCTGCTGGGGTCACGAGCGTGGTCTACAGCAGCGACCTGCGGTCCGAGAGACGGTGGCCGCAGTTCACCGAGGAAGCCCTGCTGGTCGGGGTCGGCAGTGTGTTGTCCTTCCAACTCACACCCGAACCGATATCGCCGGTTCGCTGAACCTGTTCGCATCGAAGCCGCAGACTTTCGACGGTGCAGCGGTGGCGCTGGGCATCGCATTGGCGGCGCAGGCGGCGTCCGAGCTCACGGCTGCACGCGCGGAGCTGCATCTGCGCTCGGCGTTGGCTGCCCGAGACACCATCTGCCAGGCCAAGGGTGTTCTGATCCAGCGCTGCGACGTCGACACCGCCCGCGCGTTCGTGATGCTGCGGACACTGTCGCAGGATCTCAACGTCGCCCTCGCCCGAGTTGCCGAGCGAATCGTCGAGGACCACACCGCTTCTCTGTGATCGGTTGTCGGATCACGGAACTTCGAGGTATACGGGCTCAGTCCAGACAGAACTCGTTGCCTTCGATGTCCTGCACGACGATGCAGGACTCGTCCACACCGTCGGCGTGCAGAACCTTCACTTGCGCAGCGCCGAGCGTCACCAGTCGGTCGGACTCCGCTTGCAGAGCAGACAGTCGCTCGTCGCTCTCCAAGCCTGTGCCGACGCGCACATCGAGATGCACCCGATTCTTCGCAGCCTTCGCTCGGGTCCGACGAAATCGAAGGTGACCTGTACCTGCCTGACCGACACCATGCGGGTACGCCCCGTGGCCGAGAGCGGACCCTCGGATCGGCGCACGACACCTCGATGAGCCCGCTACACCACCGATGCGCCCCATCCGAACGCAGCCACGGCCACGATCGCTACCGCCCACAGCGGCGCTGTCACTTCGAATCCTCCACGTGTCGTCGGTTGGTAGAAGACCGCCCGCAGGCTACGTAACCGTGCGTTCCATTACAGGCGCGCAACAGGGTTGCAACAGTCTTCTCCGATACTCGAGAAACGAACAGACACCCTGTTCGCCCGGGAGGATGCTGGATCATCCGAGTTACACGGCTGCACTCCATCTCGTTGCGCGATTCTCCACGACCCCGGGGGGTAGCTCATGAACACCGGCAGCTGCTCGCGCGACGTTCCACCACCTCGGCGTGACGCCGCCGTACGAACCGATCGCCTGAGGGAGACGGAATGTCGGTC
This sequence comes from Rhodococcus sp. S3, assembly GCF_058211795.1. Classification (NCBI taxonomy): domain Bacteria; kingdom Bacillati; phylum Actinomycetota; class Actinomycetes; order Mycobacteriales; family Nocardiaceae; genus Rhodococcus; species Rhodococcus sp. S3. The sequence goes on from NZ_CM177074.1 coordinate 2,592,981, forward strand.
GTAGAACCATCGAAGAGTTCGAGGACCCGCAAGCACCACGACGGCGCCGACTTCCACGCCGAGAAGAGCGAATACCTCGAAAAACGTTCACTCCGTAAAGGAACCGCAGGGTGGGTGCTCCTCGCGGGACTCGGTGTCAGTTACGTCATCTCCGGTGACTACGCCGGATGGAACAACGGACTCGCCGAAGGCGGATTCGGCGGTCTGCTCATCGCCGGCGTGGTCATCGCGGGCATGTATTTCGCGATGGTGCTCGGGATGGCCGAGTTGTCGTCGGCCCTTCCGGCCGCAGGGGGCGGATACACCTTCGCTCGTCGCGCGCTCGGCCCCTGGGGTGGATTCGCCACCGGCACGGCCATTCTCATCGAGTACGCGATCGCACCTGCGGCCATCGCGACGTTCATCGGCAGTTATGTCGAATCGTTGAACATCTTCGGGATCACCGACGGATGGTGGATCTACCTCGCTGTCTACGCCGTTTTCATCGGCATCCACCTCACCGGTGCGGGCGAAGCGCTCAAGGCGATGTTCGTCATCACCGCCATCGCACTTGTCGGACTCGTGATCTTCGCAATCTCTGCGGTGGGACTGTTCGAGTCCGACAATCTCATGGACATCGCGCCGACCGGTGCCCTCGGTGCCTCGGACTTCTTGCCGTTCGGCTACTTCGGTATCTGGGCCGCGGTCCCATTCGCGATCTGGTTCTTCCTGGCGATCGAGGGCGTTCCTCTCGCTGCGGAGGAAGCGCGCGAGCCGGAGAAGAACGTGCCGCGCGGCATCATCTCCAGCATGCTCGTGCTCCTGGTGACAGGAGCGACCGTGCTGTTCCTCGCGACCGGTGCGATGGGTGCCGAGGGATTGTCGACCTCGGGCAATCCCCTCGTCGAGGCGCTGGGTGACGGGACCGCGGCGAAGGTCGTCAACTACATCGGGCTCGCCGGGCTGATCGCCAGCTTCTTCTCGATCATGTACGCGTACTCGCGGCAGACTTTCGCGTTGTCCCGTGCCGGCTACCTGCCGACGAGCCTGTCGGTGACGAATTCGCGCAAGGCGCCCATGCTCGCGTTGATCGTGCCCGGCGTGATCGGTTTCGTCCTGTCGCTGACCGGTGAAGGCGCGATGCTTCTCAACATGGCGGTCTTCGGTGCCGCCGTGAGCTACGTGCTCATGATGGTCAGCCACATCGTGCTGCGTGTGCGTGAGCCCGGGATGCGGCGTCCGTACCGCACGCCCGGTGGTGTGGTCACGACGTCGTTCGCGTTGGTGATCGCTGCGGCCGCTGTGGTGGCGACCTTCCTCGTCGATCCCGTTGCGGCTCTGTGGACGTTCGCCGCGTTTGCGGCATTCATGGCCTACTTCGGTCTCTACAGCCGTCACCACCTCGTCGCGAACTCCCCGGACGAGGAGTTCGCGGCCCTCGCGAAGGCGGAGGAAGAGCTGGGGTGACGACCTCAGCCCGGTTGCGCGGCCGCCCGCTCACAGCGTGCGGACCGAGGTGGGTTCGTAGACCATGACCGAAGCCGTCGGCGCTCCGCGGCAGGTCAATCGGCACGGGGGAGTGCGGTGGGCCTGCAGTTCGACGTCGACACGCTCCGGGTGTGGTGCACGACCGGCGAGCCGGATCCGCCAGCGATCACCCTCGCGCACACTCTCGGCGATCACGTAACCGCTGCGCCCGGCCGGACCGAAGCGTCGGAGCGTGGCGGCGAGCGCGGCCTGCTGAGGCGGAGACATATCGGTGTAGCCGCGTAGATGGTGGTGGTGGATCCGGTCGAAGAAGTGTTCCTCGATCGTGAGGACAGACGATTCGGCGTCGAGACCGCCGTAGTAGACACCGTCGGGTACGACGACGACGTTGGCGGCGAACCGGTCTCCGCCTACGTGCGAGCATTCCCAGACCTGATCGGGCCAGCGCTCGGCCAGAGCGCGCGCGACCGGCCGTCCACGCACGGCGCAGCACGGATCGTGGTGACCGTGAGCGCAGACCAAGAGGACGGAGGGGCCACCGGGGTCGCCGGGAGTCTCGAGGGCGGTGACGATCTGTGTCAGATCCTCCTCGCGATCCCACGTTCCCCATTGCTGACGCACCGTGCCCGAGGTCTCGCGGCGGAGCACCGCCCACTGGTCGTGTCCTCCGCGGCGACGACGGCCTGGGCGCTTGACCAGCAGTATGCGTGCGCGGGCCGCCTGCGCGGCGGAGAACACGGCCGTCTTGGCCGCGGCGTCGAGATCGAGCCCCTCGAACCCGTTCACCGGCCATCTGCCCCGATATTCGACGAGGATCCAGACGAATCCGCGCGGGGCCGTGCCGGCCATCGGATCACCCCGCAGGCGGGCATTGTCTGCGCAGAAGAAGCGTTCGGCTGAGACCACAGTGCACCGTCACTGTTCCGCGGGGACGAGGATCCCTGCGCGCAACAGCCGTTCGACCAGGTCGGTCCCGAGGGTTTTCGCCGGGTGGGATCCGCCGTCGAGCAGGCGCGTGACAGACGGCAGTTCCTCGTCCGCCACAGCGACACGGCCGACACGCGTGACCAGGTGTGAACCTTCCAGGCGCGCATACAGTGCGCTGCGGAGTTTCACCGTGGTGTCGGGGCCGAGATCGTGGACGGCGGCGAATTGGGCGAGCGGCGCCAGCGGTGCCGGACGGGCCTGCTCCCGCCGGGCACGGTGGAACAGGGAGGTGACGTCCGCCTCGCCCAGTACGGCGATGAGATGCTCACGAACAGCAGCGATCTCGGCTTCCAGGTCATCGATCCCCATGGGCAGCGCGTCGCGCATCTCGGGATCGTCGCCGAGCGCAGCGAGTGCTGCCCGGGTCAGATGCTCCGCAAGTGCGTGGCGCGTCCACGTGTGGATGCCGACGGTGAAGTGGATGGAGATCTCCCCTCGCGCCTCGGCGGCATGGATCCAGCCACGCGGTAGATAGAGGCAATCGCCGGGTTCGAGCACGGTGTCGATGCACGCAGGCTCTGTCGCGGCTCGGGCGACAGCGGCGCGGTGATCGGTCCAGGGTTGATTGCGCAGCGGCGCCGGGTGGACGGGCTCGTGGATCACCCATCTCTTGGTTCCCTCGATCTGCACGACGAAGACGTCGTGGACGTCGTAGTGGTGGCTGAACCCCTGGTTCCGAGGTGGAGTGATGTACGCGTTGACCTGGACGGGGTGTCCGAGTTCGTCGCTCAGAGCGGTGCCGAACTGCGAGATCGGTTCCCACGTGCGGTGCAGTGCCTGCAGGACGAGGGTGGCACCGTCGGCAAGGTTGCGCCAGAGCATCGTGTCGTCGAGTTGGTCGGAGATGGTCGCTCCGACACCGGCGGGGGAGGTGAACGACGAGTCCGGCAGTGTCATCCCGTCCTTGGCGACGCGAAGAAAGGGCGTGCGGAGTCCGCGACGCGAGATGAGTTCGTCGACCGCCTCGGCGGAGAACAGGTCGGTGAATGTCCCGGCGCTACGCGTCAGCAGTGGTGCTCGCCCCCAGATCTCGGACGCGAACTTCTCTCGACCGATGTCGATCAGGCGGGTTTCCAGGACTCCGGCGTCCGTTTCGACGCCGGAGTCCTGGGTGCGGTGCGAGGAGTCCTCACACTCAGCTGCCGCCGTCGGCTCCGCCATCGGCTCCTCCGTCAGCCCCACCGTCGGCTCCACCATCGGCTCCGCCGTCGCCACCGCTGTCGGCTCCACCATCGGCCCCGCCGTCCGCACCGCCGTCGCCACCGCTGTCGGCGCCCCCGTCGGCTCCGCCGTCAGCGCCACCGTCGTGAACGCCCGGGACGCCGACTGCGCCGCCGTCCGCCGGGCCTTCCTGGCCTTCGTCCTTGTTCGGATCCTGCTGTGGGTCAGTCATGATTCCTCCCGAGGTCAAAAGGCTTGGGAACAGCGGCGTTACCGGCTCCCGGAGCCTGCAGCGGTGTATCGTTCGGCCGTTCTCAGCTTATCCGGGCGCATCGGTGGCCACGTTCGATTCCGAGATCATCGAACCGTTGTGCCACGCGTTCTACCCGCGCACTCGCCGGCGCGGCGTCGCGTAGAAGAAAGCCGAGGCGTTGCTCGCCGATAATCGGGTACAGGAGAGTATGGCTGACGAGAATCCCGACGCGTCCGAGTTCGACCCGCAGAACCCCGATCCCGCGAACACTCCCGGTCTCGAACCCGGGGGCGGGGTGGCGCCCGGAGATACTCCGCCCGCCGAGACCTCTGTGGGCGGTCCGCAGCACGAACCGCCACAGCGCCGCAGTGCCGGCGCCCTCGTCGCCATCGTGATCGCAGTGGTCGTGGCCCTGATGGTGGCCGGCGGTCTGCTCGTTCGAGCAATCGGGTTGTTCTGAACAGTCGACCGAACGAAGGTCAGAGAGGTACCGGAAGAACGAATTGCCTTGCGGTAGTTGAAGAGGTCGGGGCGGATCGCATCACGACGACGTCACGCCGCCGTATCGGTCGATTCGATGCGACGGCGGGTTCGGCGCGCCCCACGTTCCGAGCCAGATCGTCTTCACGTTGACCAGCATCCGTCTCGACTCGGCTTCGGAGGGCCTGAGCGATCGGTCCTTGAAGAACGCCATGACGATCATGTCGGTCAGCGTCGTGACGAGACCCTCGTGGTCGTCCGACAGCGGAGTGATCTCCCCGGCGTCGGCGTCCCTGCTCATCTGCGCTGCCAGTTGGTCGTTGAGATCGGTGACCAGCGACGTCCACCGAGCTCTGAGCTTGTCGTCGTAGTTGACGGCCTGAAGGCCCGCGACCATCACGCGGTCGCGCTCGACCCAGGCGCGATAGGACGTGCCGAAGAGTCGGTCGAAATAGTCGGCGTGGGATTCGCCGGCGCTGGATCGTCACAGCCGCACGCGCAGCGGGACTGTCGTCGCCGATCCAGAGTATCTGGACCGCCGTGAGCGACCTGGCCGGGCTCGCGGAATCGTCCCGAGTCGGCCGCATCCAAGGATTCTTCGGACGCTCCGTCGTCCACCCGAAGCAGATCGACATTGTCAACGAGGCCTACACGCCCTCGGCCGAGGAACGAGAGCGCGCGCAGCGCATCGTTGACGACGCGTCCGCGTCCTCGGCGGCGGGGGAGTCCGCGGTCCTCGACGAGAACGGCAGATTCATCGACCCGGCGGTCGTTGCGAATGCTCGCGTCGTACTCGACCGAGCCCCGGCCATCACAGTACGAGGAGCCACATCATGACCGAACAAACCATCACCGGTCCCGACGCACTGCTGAATGCGGTCGTCGACACCGACGTCGACATCGTCGAGCTGGGACATCCCCACACGACCGGTATGCCTTGCTCACCGAACCACCCCGGATTCCGGATGACGCTCATCCGCCGGCACGGCGACATGGTGCGACCCGACGGCGGATCGGCATCGAACGAGATCATCGTGACCGGCGGACACGTCGGCACCCACGTCGACGCGCTCTCCCACGTCAGCCACGAGGGCAAGCTGCACGGCGGCATCGACGCCCAGGAAGCCCAGCGCGGTGGAAAATTCTCCCAGCTCGGCGCGGAGTCCATTCCCTTCATGCTTCGCCGTGGACTGCTCCTCGATGTCGCACGGGTCCGCGGCGTCGACTCCCTCGACGTGGGGCAGGCGGTCACCGAACAAGACCTGCGCGATGCGGCCGACGCCGCCGGTGTGACACCGCGCCGCGGTGATGTCGTGCTGATCCGTACGGGATGGGCCCGGTACTTCGACGATCCGCAACGCTATCTCGGCCAGCAGGACGGTGTTCCGGGCGCCGATGTCGGTGCGGGCCGGTGGCTCGCGGCCAGCGGCATCGCGGCCGCCGGTGCAGACACGACCGCCTTCGAACACATCCCGGCGGGCAAGGGGCACAGTGTTCTTCCGGCCCACCGAGTGATGCTGGTGGAGAACGGAATCCACATCATCGAGCACCTCGACCTCGAGGATGCAAGCGCCCGCGGCCTGACCGAATTCACGTTCGTCATGGCACCGCTGCGCATCACCGGCGGCACCGGTTCGCCCGTGCGCCCCGTCGCGGTGGTGGCCTCGTGACCAGCACCGAGACCCGACACGACCTGACCGGAACGGTCGTCGGCCGGCTCGCCGCCCTCGCCGCCGACATCCGCACCACGGGACTGCCCGCAGAACGGCGCAAGGACGTCGCGCGCCGGGTGCTCGACCTGCTCGGAAACTCCCTCGCGGCGCACGACCAGCCGTCCGCTCGCGTCGTCACCGAGGTGGCACGCAACTGGTCGGGCGCAGCCGCGGCCACCGGCATCGGCACCGGAGAGCGGTTCCCGGCGGCCACCGCCGCGCTCGTCAACGGAACACTCGCCCATTCGATGGATTCCGACGACACCCATCTGCCGTCGGTGCTGCACCCGTCCGCTTCGGTGATCCCGGCGGCGCTCGCCGTCGGTGAAGCAGTGGGAGCCTCCGGTGCAACCGTTCTCGACGCTGCGGGTGTGGGTATCGAGATCGTGGTCCGCCTGGGAATGGGCGGCTACGACGAGGAACTCGGCAACTCCGAATTCTTCGAACGTGGCCAGCACGCAACCTCCATCGGCGGTGCCGTAGGTTCGGCTGCCGCCGCAGCGATGCTCTACGGACTCGAGACCGAAGGCATCGCGGACGCCATGGGCATCGCCGCGAGCTTCGGTGCCGGATTGCTCGAAGCCAACCGCACCGGCGGCACGGTCAGGCGGACGCACTGCGGATGGGCCGCACACTCCGGTGTCACCTCGGCAGAATTCGCTCGCGCCGGTCTCACCGGACCGCCGACCGTGATCGAAGGACGCTTCGGATTCCTGCACGCCTTCTGCGGCGATCGGGCCGACACCGCGAAGGTGCTGGACGGACTGGGCGAGCACTGGGAACTGCCGGGCATCTTCTTCAAGCCCTACCCGTGCAACCATTTCACCCACGCCGGCATCGACGCCGCGCGGGCGCTCGTCCGCGACGGTCTGGACCCGGCCGACATCGTGGAGATCCAACTCGGCGTACCGAAGCCGGTACTACGCACGATCGCCGAGCCCCCGGCATCGAAGGCTGCTCCCGAATCCGGTTACCACGCGGCCTTCTCGGGCCCGTTCACCGTCGCACGGGCACTGCTCGGTGGCTCGGGACTCGGTGTGGGACACGCCGATTTCACCGACGCTGCCGCGAAGGATCCGCGCACACTCGAACTCGCGCGGCTGGTCACGAGTTACAGCGACGACCGCTGCGACGAGATCTACCCACATCAGTTCCCGGCGGTGCTCCGGGTACGTACGCGGGACGGTTCCTGGCACGAGGCTCGCGTCGACTATAACCGGGGTGGCCCGGCGAACCCGCTCTCCGACGACGAGCTCACGATGAAGTTCGATCTCAACCTCGAAGGACGGTTGTCGCCGGAGAGCGCCGTAGAGGTCGCTGGAGCCGCGCTGGCGCTCCCCGCCGCCGAGTCACTCGATGCCCTGATGGCGACCGTGCGCGGTTGATCCACGCAATGTGCGGATCGTGATGGTGTGCCGTCCGGTCGCACGCGAGAAGGCGGGTCTTCTCCGGTAGCTCTGTACCGAAGAAGACCCGCCTTCGGCGCAGCGCCTACGGAGTGCGCACGCGGGCGAGAAACTCTGCGACCATCGTCAGGACGGTGTCGCCGTTCGTAGCTCGCGGCGCAGCAATTTACCCGTCGCCGTCTTCGGGATGTCGGAGATGATCTCGACGTAGCGTGGGCACTTGTAGGCGGCCAGTCGCTTCTTCGTGAACGCGATCAGCTCATCGGGCGTGACTGTGGCTCCGGGGCGGAGGCTGACGAAAGCCTTGACCGTCTCGCCGCGGTATTCGTCGGGCACACCGACCACCGCAGCTTCGCGAACGGCGTCGTGTTCGTAGAGCACGTCCTCGACCTCGCGAGGCCAGACCTTGTAGCCACTGGCGTTGATCTGATCCTTCTTGCGATCGATGATGTAGAACCAGCCGTCGCTGTCCATATAGCCGACATCGCCGGTGTGCAGCACGCCGTTCGGGATCGAGTTCGCGGTGGCCTCCGGCTTGTTCCAATACCCCGCCACCACCTGCGGTCCCGCCGTCACGAGCTCCCCGACCTCGCCCGGGGGAAGGTCGTTGCCGTTGTCGTCGACGATCCGCACGACAGTGTCGTAGACCGGCACGCCCACAGAGGTCGCGCCGGTCAGCTCGTCGACCGGTGCCCGCCTGCCAAGGGGCACCCCATGCGACGGGGAAGTCGTTTCGGTGAGGCCGTAGATGTTGTGGATGTAGTGGCCGAACCTCTCCTCGAACGCCGCGATGGTGCTCGGTGGGATCGGTGCTCCACCCGAGTAGATCTTGGTCAGGCTCGCCAAGGCCTCCTTGCTCGCGTTCGGGGCGTTCATCAACGCGATGAACACCGTGATCGATCCGACGGTGAACGTGGCGCGTTGCTTTTCGATCGTCTCGATGGTGTCGGCCGGATCCATGCGGTACATCAGGACCAGCGGTGCACCGGTCAGCAGTGACAGGGCGATGTGGCCGACGAGTCCGGTGATGTGGAACAGCGGTGCGACGCCGAGGACGACGTCGTCGGGGCCGATGTCGATCCAGTCCCGGTAGGTCTGCGCGTTGAACGCCACGTTGCGGTGGGTGGTCATCGCACCCTTCGGCGGGCCGGTGGTCCCGGAGGTGTACGTCAGGAAAGCGACCGTGTCGGGGCCGATCTCGGCAGGAGGGACGGTCCGGCCCCGGAACTCCGCGAGCATCTCCGCCATGTCCGTAGTGCCCGCGCACTCGATGCGTTCGACGCCGGCGAGGGTGCCGCTGTTCGCACTCTGGTACTCCAGTTCCGACGTCGTGATCACGGTGCGCACGTCGGTCGACTCGACGACCTTCGCTGCCACGTCGGTGTTGAGGGATTGCAGCGCGACCAGGACCGTGGCACCGGAGTCGCGCAGGATCTCCTCGAGTTCGCGTTCGCGGTACATCGGGTTGGCGGACACCGCGATACCGCCGGCCTTCCACGTTCCGAGCTGGGCGATCACGAATTGCGGCACGTTCTGTGCGTAGATCGCGACTCGTTCTCCTGGACGGAACCCGGCGTCGAGGATGCCCGCAGCGAAGGCGTCGCTCAGCTCGTCGAGTTCGCGTGCGGTGATCCGGCCGTCGAAGTAGCGGATGATGTCGGCGTCCGGATTGCGGTCGACGGTCGCCCGGAACATCGCCAGGGCATTGTCGAACTCGATCGTGCGTGGTTGCCGTTGCGCAGCGTCGTACTGCGACAACCACACCTTGTCGCCGTAGATGGTCATGGTTCGCCTCAGCGGATGACGATGGGATTCACCGGGGCGCCGGTGCCGTTGACGATCTTCAGGGGCGCGGCGGTGTAGAGGAAGCTCCATCGGCCATCCGCAGCGCACGCGTCGGCGAGGTCGTCGAGCCAGGCGATCTCCGTCAGCGTGACACCGAGATTGCGCATCAGCGCGCAGTGCAGCGGCAGTGCGACGCCGCTCTGCGGGTCGTAGGTCACCTCGTTGGCGATCGTGTCGGTCACCAGGTTCGGAATCTCCTTGTCCTGGAACCACTCGACGAGTTCGGGGGAGTAGGTCAGGCCGGGTTCGCAGAATCCGTCGTAGAACTGCTCGGGGTTGTTCAGCTCGTACCAGTACTTGAGCCATCCGGTGCGGATGATCAGGATGTCGTGCGGCTCGATGGTCACACCCTGTGCGGTGGCAGCTTCCTCGAGGTCGCGGTGGTCGAAGGTTTCACCTTTGTCGAGATAGGGCTTCCCGCGATGGCGGGCCATGTCGATGAGGACGCCGCGGCCGACGACGCCCTTCTCCGCGATCGGGAGGACGGAGGCCTTGTCCATTCCTCCGACGGTGCTGCGGGCGTCGTATCCGTTCCAGAGTTTGCCGTCGTACCAGACGTGTCCGAGTGCGTCGTACTGGGTCGATCCCTGGAGGAAGACCAAGGCGGTGTCGTCGGCGTAGTGCAGGCCACCCGGGAAGGCCGGAGCCCCGTCGCCGTCCCAGGAACTCTCGTCGAGCACGTTCTGCCGCTTGATTCCTTCGCGACCCGGCCAGAGCGGGTCGCCGGGGCTCTCGGCGCGTCCCATGTGGATCTGGAGCGTGAAGGTCTCGCCCGACTTGACGTGCTGGACGCCGCGCAGAACTTCTGCTGCGTCGAGGTAGTTCAGTGCACCCAGCTCGTCGTCGGGTCCCCACTTGCCCCAATTGTTCGGCGCGTTCTCTCCGAGCAGTTCACGCATTGCGGGAGCGTCGACCTCGGTCATGTTGTCCTCCATCGGGTAAACAGCGGGAGCGAGCACACGCTCGGTGTCGCCTATGGTGCACATCACACTTGCCGACGTCAACGGTTCGATATTTTCCTGAAAAGGACTGCGAGACAGTCGTGCAAATGGATACGCTGCCCGGAACGGTCGAGGGTCGGGTGAGCAGTGTTCAACTATTCCAAACACGGGAGTTGTCGGTGAGCGCGGTTTCGGTCGACAGGTCGGCGTCGGTCGGGGCCGGGTTGCGCCAGGTACGGACGGCGCGCGGCATGACACTGCGGGGCCTGGCGCAGCGCATCGACGTCAGCCCGGCCACGCTGAGTCAGATCGAGAACGACAAGACCGGACTGACCGTCGAACGCTTGAACCGGATCGCCGACGTGCTCGGGGTGAGGCCGACGGAGATCCTCGAAGCCGGTCTGGTGGCACCCGCAGTACCTGCAGAGGAACCGGTAACCCTCATTACGACCCGGTCGGACCGACCCGGACAGGTCGAAGCGCGCCGGCAGTGGCGTGAGTACGAGCCGTTGTCGCTCGCACCCGTGGTCCAGGCCGCGCTCGAGGAGATTCTCGCCGTGGGTTACCACGGCACGAGCATGCGCGAGATCTCCAAGCGCTGCGGCCTGTCGGTTCCCGGCATCTACAACTACTTCACCAGCAAGCAGGACATCCTGATGACGATCTATCAGGTGACGATGGACGATCTGGAGCAGCGCACGCGCGGCGCACTCGCCGAAGGGGCCGGCCGAGATCCTGTCACGGTCTTCACCTTGTTGATCGAGAACCTGGCGCTGTACCACACGCACCGGCGCGAACTCGGCTTCATCGGTGCCAGTGAGATGCGTTCTCTTACAACGGAGAATCGACGGATCATCGCCAACAAGCGGAACTGGCAACAAGCGGTCGTCGACGAGAAGGTGCTGGCCGCCGTGCGCGCCGGATCGTTCCGGGTCCGCAATCCCGAGGACGCCGCTCGCGCCGTGGTTTCGATGTGTACCGCTCTCCCCACCTGGTGGCGACCCGGCGGGCGGATGAGCCCGGAAGAAGTCGCGAACCTCTACGTGGAGTACGCCCTCGATCTCATGCAGTACCGAGGCGCAGACCTCGACCGCGGTCCCTGACCGAACCTCGACCCCGTTTCACGACGTCCCCGACCGAACCTTCGAGGGAGAAACCGTATGACCGACGTAGCCAACAGCATGCTCACCGCGCAGACGAACACCGGATCACTGGATCTTCGACCGTCTCCCAGAGCGCTCGAACTCGAACAGGCGCTGGTGGAGTTCATGCACAGCCATGTGTTCCCCGCCGAACACGAATACGAGGCCTACCGCCGCAACGTCGGTCCCGACGACCACACCGTCCCACCCGTCATCGAGACCCTCAAGCAGGAGGCCCGCAAGCGCGGTCTGTGGAATCTGTTCCTGCCCTCCGAATCCGGCATCGGGCAGCTCGACTACGCCGGGCTCGCCGAGATCACCGGCTGGAGCCTGCATCTCGCGCCGGAAGCCACCAACGGGCAGGCTCCCGATACCGGCAACATGGAACTGCTCCACCTGTTCGGCACCGATGACCAGAAGAAGCGGTGGCTCGATCCTCTGCTGAACGGGGAGATCCGGTCCGCCTTCTCGATGACCGAGATCGCCGTGGCCAGCTCCGACGCCACCAACATCGAGACCAGGATCGAGCGCGACGGCGACAGCTACATCATCAACGGTCGCAAGTGGTGGACCAGCGGCGCCGCGGATCCTCGCTGCAAGGTGCTGATCGTCATGGGCAAGACCGACCCCGCCGCCGACACCCACCGTCAGCAGTCCATGATCCTGGTGCCGATCGACACTCCCGGTGTCACGATCGTCCGCGACCTGCCGGTGTTCGGACGACACGACCAGCACGGTCACTGCGAAGTCGTCTACGACAACGTCCGCGTGCCCGCCGAGAACCTCCTCGGGGAGGAAGGTGGTGGCTTCGCCATGGCGCAGGCACGTCTCGGACCCGGCCGCATCCACCACTGCATGCGCGCACTCGGTGCCGCCGAACGGGCCCTGGCGCTGATGACCACGCGCGCGCAAGGGCGTGTCGCCTTCGGCAAGATACTGGCCGAGCAGGGTGTCGTGCAGCATCAGATCGCCGAATCGCGCGTCGCGATCGAACAGGCCCGGCTGCTGTGCCGTCTTGCGGCCAAGACCATCGACGAACACGGGAACAAGGCCGCCGCCCCGTACGTGTCCGCCGCGAAGGTCGCAGTGCCGCGCATGACCCTCGAGGTCATCGACCGGGCGATCCAGGTGCACGGCGGCGCGGGTATGAGCGACGACGTTCCCCTGGCCGCAATGTACGGCTGGCACCGCGCCATGCGCATCTACGACGGCCCCGACGAAGTGCACCTGCGCACGATCGCCAAGAACGAACTGCGCAAGTACCCGAAGTGACCGCGCTCCTCGTACGGATGGGGACGCGGCCGATCGAAGGGCCGGCACCGTAGGCCGATCACGACCGTGCGTCGGACTCTCGTTCCACTCGACATACTGTCTGCCTATGGCCGCCGGTTTCGAATTCTCCTGGGCTCAATTCCTGTGGATCGTGCTCATCCTCGTGGGCGTGCCGACCCTGATCGGCGTGAGCACGGTGTGGGTTGCCTGGCAGCGGGAGCGTGTCGGTGTCCGGAGTCCGTCGAGCGACCACGAGCAGACCGGTGATCGACCCGTGGGTCTCGGCCGGCGCGGCCTGTGGGCGACCGGTGCAACCGCATTCGCACTCGGATTCTTGTCCTGCGCGGGCTGGTTGAGTTGGTCGGCGGAGCACGACGGAGAATTCCGAGGCCCCGGCCTGCCCGCACCGAACGAGTTCCCCACCTGGCAGGTGATCGCCTGCGGAGTGACTGTCGTGCTGGCGTGCCTCCTTTCCGCTCGTCGATCCCGCTGGGTGGTGAGCGGCGGACTGGCTGCCGCAATCGGCACGGCGGCAGGGTTCACCACCGCCTTCAGCGTGGTTGCCAGTACCGACGACACCGGTCAGGCGGGAGTGGGTGTGATGCTGTCGGAGATCGGATGGGGCATCGGGCTGTGTCTGCTGATGCTTGTCAGGGCCGCTTGGATCAGAGTTGCGCGTCGCAGAGCGGTGGGCGCGTCGTAGCTCATCGATGCGGTGGATCGATGCGGTGGTGGGAAACGATCCGGTGTCCCGCCGAGTCCGTGGAATGTCGAGATCCGAGCACCGGCTCCGTCCCTGCAGCAAACGGACGAGACAACATCGAAGGATGGATCCCATGGCACACGTACGACGTTTCGATCATGTCGGCCTCACCGTCTCGGACCTCGACGCCGCGACGGCGTTCTTCGTCGGCCTCGGCTTCGAGGTCGAAGGCACCGGCACTGTGCAGGGCGACTTTCCCGCGACCGTCTGCGGTCTTCCCGGCACGCACTGCGACATCGTGATGCTCCGACCCCCGGACGGAGGAGCCCGGCTCGAACTCTCGAGGTTCATCGCACCCGACCACCTTCCCGGCTCGCCGACGGCGATGCCCAACGAGCTCGGGATCCGCAATGTGTCGTTCGAGGTCGGCGATCTCCACGCTGCCGTCGATGCTGTCGCCGAGCGGGGATACGGCCTCGTCGGGGGCATCGGTGAGTACGAGAACAGTGTGCGAATGGCGTACGTGCGGGGACCCGACGGGATCATCGTCTCGCTGTTCGAACAGTTCGGTTGACGCTCGTCCCTACCCGCGGAGATCGGCACCGAAAGTCTGAGTACATGCGTGCGCAGACTGCTAGGGTGCCGGAGTGCAGATCGCCATCGTCGTCTTCCCGGGTCTGACCGCACTGGATGTCGTCGGACCGTACGAAGTGCTCCGGTACCTTCCGGAGGCGGACGTGCGCTTCGTCTGGCACGAGACCGGACCGGTCGTTGCCGACAGCGGAATGCTCGCGCTCGGCGCGACACACACGTTCGACGAGACACCGTGCCCGGACATCGTGCTCGTACCCGGGTCGGGGACAGCCATCGCCGTCGCCGCCGAGGACGAACTCCTCCGCACATGGCTGCGCAGCGCACACCGGACCTCGACGTGGACCGTCTCCGTATGCGGCGGCGCGCTGATTCTCGCCGCGGCGGGACTCCTCGAGGGCCGACGCGCGGCGTCGCACTGGCAAGCGCTGACGGCGTTGCGCGCGTTCGGAGCGGTTCCGTGTGGTGACGAACGGGTGGTCTTCGACGGCAAAGTCGTCACCTGCGCCGGCGTCTCCGCCGGAATCGACCTGGCACTTTCGCTCGCGGCCCGGATCGCGGGGGAGGAACGCGCGAAGGCGATCCAGCTGATGATCGAGTACGACCCCGCCCCGCCGTTCGGCAGCGGTCACACCAGTTCGGCGTCGCGGCATACGAAAGTGCTGGCCAACGCACTTCTCACCCGCGACGCCGTTCGCGTTTCCAATATGACCGCGGCAAGTCGTTTGGCGTGGTCGACGGTGATCGACGGAGTGCGCGCTCGCCGATCGCGGACACGCGCTCGATGATCGGCCGGCCGGTTCAGCTCGTCCCGGCCGTTCTCGCTGCATCCAGTTCGGCACGGAGAGAACTCGATTCGGTCTTCAGCGTCAGATTCTCCGCCTGAAGCGTCCTCGTCTCGTCGCGTAAGGCGGTGATCTCGTCGCGCAGTGCCGACAGTTCGGCCCGCAGTTCGTCGCCACGCGCCCGTGCTGCGGTCTCGGCCGCCTGGGCCGTCGCGGCGGTGATGCGCGATTCCTCGAGTCGGCTCCGTAGCTCGGAGGTGCGGTCGCGCTCGGTGGTGAGCTCGGTGTCGAGGCGTTCGCGGGTCGCGACCTCCCGGTCGAGCGCGGCCTGCAGGCGCGCGAGCTCGGCTCGCAGATCGGTGATCTCGACGGTCGCGCGCTCACGCTGGGCAGCCGCGTCGTCGAGTTCCCGTCGCTGTGCGGTGAGCGACTCGTCCTGCTGAACGATCGTCGCTCGCAGGTCGCCGACAGTTCGTGTGTGCTCGGCGGTCGCTGCCTCGAATTCGTCCTTCCACCGCTGCAGTGTTGCGGCGTGCTCGTCCTTCAGCCGAGTCAGCTCGGCGTGATGCGCTTCCTCGAGTCGGCGCACCTGTTCGGTGTGTGCGGTACGAGCGTCGGCGAGTTCGGCATCGACGGCGGCCACTGCGGCGTCGGCGTTGTCGCGGTCCTCGATTGCCTGGGCGAGTTGTTCGCGTAGCCGGACGATCTTCGCGTCGGCGTCGGCTTTGACCTTCGCGAGTTCGGCGGCCGACCGCGTCATCTGAGCCTCGAGGGCCTCGGCGTCGGTGAGCTTGTCGACCGCGGTGGTGATCCGCTCGGCGATCGCCGAGTACTGCTCGACGGTGTTGGTGGCCAACGCGCGTAGTGCAGTGGTGGCGGCCGTGAGCGCGGAGACCGCATCGTCCGGGCTCTCGACGACCGGTGGGGCCATGCCGGCAGCTTCCTTCTTGGCGCGCTCGCGTTCGCGATAGGCGCGCACGCGGTCGGCTGCGGTGGCGTACTTCCGGGGGCGTCCCACCCGAGGCTTGCTCGAGTCGTCCTCGTCGGTGGTCGCTTCGCGGGCGGGGGAGTGTGCGTCGGTCATGGATGTCCTCGTCGTGGCGCCGAAATCGCAGGTCGTAGGTATCGTACCGCATTTAGTTACGTTATTACAGAACAAGACCGTAATGAAACGAAACGATATGAAACATGCTGAACTGGCCAAACAACGTACGATTTCCGGTTTCGTAACTACTATCGCCATTGAAACCGCTCGCTTTCGTCCATGATCGAGTGGGAGCACTGATCGTCATAATCCCCACTTATGACGATCAGGTACGCGCGCGGATCGAAAACTGTGTACCCCTCGGATCGGCAGACCGGAAGGGTTGCCGAGGAAGGAGGGCCCTGGACTGTGGCGCCGGTCACCGAGTGTGCGGAGTGGGAGTTGTCTACTGTCTGCCTCAGCCGGCGGATGCGATGAAACACAGTGCAGCGCTGGGCAGTCTGTGCTCGGCCGAGCGCGCGTACCCGCACACAGAAGAGAAGAGGTAATCGAATGGGCTCTGCAGCAACGTTCCTCGCGGATGTTCTCGTCGCCGTCATCACGCAGTTGATCGAGACCGGATCGTCGTCCGGATCCTGATCCGTCACCGTCGTGGTCGCTCTCCCGCTCGTCACACGGAGAGCGACCACAGGCGCAGGACAGAGGGGGTGCAGGGGTGGAACACGTCGGGATCCTGGGCCACAGCTGGGAAGGTGCCTCGCTGTGCTGGCGCGAGGTGTGTCAGCACAGCGACCGTCTCGGGCACCCGGCACATCCGGACGTCACCATGGACTGCATCTCCTTCGAGCACTGCATGCCCGCATGGGAGCGTGGCGACTACGAAGCGGTGCGCGCAGTGCTTGCCACCAGCGTCGATCGTCTGGCCCGGGCCGGCTGCGACTTCTTCGTGTGCCCGGACAATACGGCCCACCTCGCGCTCGAAGCACCCGGTGATCCACTCGCGATTCCCGGGCTGCACCTGATCGACATCGTGGCCGACGCAGCGCAGCGTGCCGGGCACCGACGCGTCGGCATCCTGGGAACGCGGTTCACCATGCAAGGCCCTCTGTATCCCCGCGAACTGGCGGCACGGGGAATCGAGGCCGTCATCCCGACAGGCGGCGACCAGAACCTGGTACACGCGGCGATCTTCGACGAACTGGTGCACGGCATTTTCCCGGACGAGACGCGGACGTCCTTCGTTGACCTCATCGGCAGACTCGCGGACTCCGGATGCGACGCGGTCGCGCTGGTGTGCACCGAGATCCCACTTCTGGTCTCCCCGGACGACTCGCCGTTACCCGTACTGGACTCGACACGACTGTCCGGACAGGCGGCCCTCGAGGTGGCACTCGGAACGCGCGACCTGCCGACCTGGCGCGGCGGACAGTTCCGGCGATAACAGGCAGGTAGCCACGGCGGGTCGTAGCATCGAGCATATGGTCCTCTTCTACGAGATCGCCCTCGTGATCGCGTCGGTGCTCATCGCATGGTTCGCGGTGTACGTGCTGTACCGTCTCGTCACCGACGAATCCACCAGCCGGCACTGACAGGTCGCCGCCCGACCGGCCACATGCGGACATGTCGGCCGCACTGCCCCGGCTCAGGGAGCCCGGGGTACGTCGGACGTCGGTGCCTCAACCTTGTCGAACACGTTCCGAGTGCCGTACGCGACGGGCATGAGGGCAGACCATGACCGACAGTTCGTTCCGTCCCGAGCGCACCTACCGACCGAGCCGGTGGCGACACATCGAGAACGTCGCGATGAGCACGTTTACTCGTGCGGGATTGGTGCCGCACTCCTATCTGCTGGCCACACGCGGTAGGCGCACCGGGAAGATCCGCCGCAACCCCGTGCTGGTCGTCGATCTGCACGGAAAGCGCTGGCTCGTGGCCCCCTACGGATCGGTGGGGTGGGTGCACAACGCGCGTGCTGCCGGCGATGTCGAGCTCAGCAGGCGTCGCGACACGCGCCGCTACTCGATCCGCGAGGTGTCAGCGGAGGAGGCCGGGCCCGTCCTGCGGCGGTACATCGAGCTGGCGTCCGCCACCCGGCGGTATTTCGAGGCGAGCAGGAACGATCCGGTGGAACGATTCGTCGCAGAGGCCGGTCACCATCCGGTCTTCGAGCTGCTGCCACCGACGTAGTCGACGGAACTTTCATACGAGATTCGGGTAGCGCGCTACGCGTGTGCCTGCCGCCGATGGTGAGCACCATGATCCTCGTCGATTCGATTCGAATCGCGGACGCTCTACAACCCCGAGGCACGGTCATGGTTACGAAATACGACGTGGTCGCAGGCGACACCCTCTCGAAGCTGGCGCAAAGGTTCTACGGTGACGCGACGCTGTTCCCCGTCATCGCTGTTCCGAACGGCATCACCGATCCGAACGAGATCACTGTCGGTCAGGAGCTGCTCATCCCGTACATCACCAGACGGCATACCGTCGCGTCCGGCGAGACACTGTCGGGTCAAGCCCCGATAGGTGGTGTAGGACGGTGATCCTTTCTCCTGTCCTGACTATGCAGCAGGAATCGCGGCGGCAGGCTCTGTAACCACCTCCCCGCAGGACTCCGGCTCCGCACCAACGGCACGACAACGAGCCAGCACCTCGAGCCCGAGATACCGCCGACCCTCCGCCCATTCATCGGTCTGCTCAGCCAGAACAGCACCGACCAGCCTGACGACCGCGTCGCGGTTCGGGAAGATCCCCACCGCATCGGTCCGACGCCGGATTTCTCGATTGAGCCGCTCGGCCGGATTGTTCGACCACACCTGAGTCCACACATCCTTCGGAAAAGCACTGAACGACAACAGATCCGGGCGAGCATTACCCAGGTGCTCAGCCACCGCCGGGAGCCGGTCCTCGGTGTACTCGACGAGACGATCGAACTGAGCATCGACCGCATCGGCCGTCGGTTGGTCGTAGACCGAATGCAACATCGCCTTGACCGCCGGCCACATGCTCTTCGGACACACACCCATCAGGTTCGCCGCGTAGTGGGTCCGGCACCGCTGCCACGCAGCACCGGGCAGGTTCGCCGCGATCGCATCGACCAGACCACGGTGCGCATCGGAGGTGACCAACCGGACCCCGCTCAGACCGCGGGCGACCAGGTCGGCGAAGAAGGTGTTCCATGCCGGACCGGTCTCGCTGGTGGCCACGTGCAGGCCCAGCACTTCGCGGTGCCCGTCGGCGTTGACTCCGGTGGCGACCATCGCGACTGCATTCACGACCTGCTTGTTCTCGCGGACTTTCATCGTCAATGCGTCGGCGGCGACGAACGTGAACGGGCCCGCGTGATCGAGGCGGCGTTGCCGGAATGCGGCAACCTGCTCGTCGAGGTCCTCGGCCATGCGTGAGACCTGGGATTTCGACAGTGCGTTGATGCCGAGGGTTTTGACCAGCTTGTCCATCCGGCGGGTGGAGACCCCGGCCAGGTAGCAGTCGGCGACCACGGTGATCAATGCCGCCTCGGCGCGTTTACGGCGTTCGAGGAGCCATTCGGGGAAATACGTTCCGGATCGGAGTTTGGGGACGGCGACGTCGATGGTGCCGACGCGGGTGTCGAGGGGACGGTGCCGGTATCCGTTGCGCTGATTGACTCGTTCGGTGGACTGTCGGCCCCATTCGGCGCCGCAGACCGCGTCGGCCTCGGCGGACAGCAGGGCGTTGATCATGGTTTGCAGCAGTTCGCGCATCAGATCGGGCGACGCGTCGGTCAGGGCTTGGTGCAATACGCCTGCAGGGTCGACAATGTGGGGTGCGGTCATCGTGATGACTCCGTTCGAGGATTCTGTGGAAGGTTGACTCGAAGGATCACGCGGTGACCGTTTCACGTCCAGCAGCGACACGCTGCCGGTTGTGTTGCTGGTCACCGGGTTACACCACTCTATGGGGCACTACTCACTGTCGGGATTGGCGCAACACTTCTACGGCGACGGGACCCTGTTCCCGGTGCTCGCGGCGGCCAACCACATCGCCGACCCGAATGTCGTTCAGGTCGGCCGCTCGCTGTTGATCCCCGAACTCAGGGACGTGGGGCACCACACTGTGGTCGCCGGCGAGACCCTGCGGGCTCTGGCGGAGGACCACTACGGGAACGCGGAGATGTTCGCGATGATCGCGGCTGCCAATCACATCGACGATCCGAACAGGATCACCGTCGGGCAGGTGCTGTTCTTCCCGAACCTCACCAACTTCTGACCAGAGGGCCCGTGAGGCCGGTGCGGGTCACGGGGCGACGGGGTAGTGGCTCCGCACCGCGATGCGGTTCCACGCGTTCATGACGATCGCAAGCCATGTGACCGCAGAGACCTGCTCGTCGTTGAGTGAACCGTTGTCCCACTCGTGCCGACCGGGTTCCATGGGGTGCGTGACTTCTTCGGCCAGCGCGAGCGCGGCCCGCTCCTGGTCGGTGAAATACCGCGACTCCCACCAGGCCGCGAGGACCGCGAGACGATCGGTGATCTCACCCTTCTCCAGAGCGTCCCGCGTGTGCATGCGCAGGCAGAACGCGCATCCGTTGAGCTGCGACGTGCGGATCTTCACCAGTTCGGCGAGCTTCGCATCGAGACCGGCCTGGGCGACGGCCTCCTCGACCTCCTTGTTCAATGCCAGCACGCTCTTGTAGGCGGCCGGGTGCTGCTTACCGAGATTGACGTGCGCCATCGTGGATGTCCTTCCGGCGGGCGACACCGGCCGGAGCGACCGGCCGCTTCATTCTGTCAGTCGCATCCGGGCCGGTGGGGGTGGTTCGCGCCGCCCGGATCAGTGGCTGCGGTCGTACTCGTGCTGCGCGGCGACGATCTCGGGCATCGACTCCTCCACGACGTCGATGAGCGTCAGCAGGGGCGCGGTGATGCGGCGTCCGAGGTCGGTGAGCGAGTACTCGACGTGCGGAGGGATCGTCCCCAGCACGGCGCGGTGGATCAGGCCGTCGCGTTCGAGGGTCTGCAGGGTCTGCGACAGCATGCGTTCGCTCACGCCGTCGACCCGGCGGCGCAGTTCCGAGAACCGGCGCGTGTCGTCGACGAGGGCTGCCAGCACCAGCACACCCCAGCGTCCGGTGATGTTCTGCAGCACCGGACGTGACGGGCACTCGCGCGCGAAGACGTCGGCTTCGGGGAGGCGATCGGTGCTCATGAACGCCGAGTATACGACGGCTATGAGAACGAAAGGTACTGACTCAAGAGGTTGCACTTACTAAAAGTAAGTGCTGGAATGGTGGCGTTCCCGATCCCGCTCGACCACTTCGAGGAGTCCCATGTCCATCGCTGTCACCGGAGCCGCCGGCCACCTCGGCCGCCTGACCATCACCGCTCTCCGCGCCCGCGGAGTCGCCGCCGGCGACCTCGTCGCCATCGTGCGCGACGCGGCGAAGGCCGCAGATCTGGCCGCCGACGGGGTGCAGGTCCGTGTTGCGGACTACGCCGATGCGGCGGCCCTGCGCGACGCGCTGGCCGGTGTCGACAAGCTGCTTCTCGTCTCCGGCAGCGAAGTGGGGCAGCGACTGCCCCAGCACACCAACATCATCGACGCCGCCAAAGCCACGGGCGTCGCGTTCATCGCCTACACCTCGATCCTGCACGCGGCGACGAGCCCGCTGATCCTCGCCGGCGAACACAAGGCCACCGAGGAACTGCTCGCCGCCTCCGGCATCGAACACACCCTCCTGCGCAACGGCTGGTACTGGGAGAACTACGACAACTCGGTCGCAGCGGCCGCTGCCTCCGGGGCGCTGTTCGGCTCGGCCGGCACAGGCCGCGTCGCCGGAGCGGCCCGCAAGGACTTCGCCGAAGCCGCCGCCGCGGTCCTCACGACCGAGGGACACGCCGGTGCCGTCTACGAACTCGGCGGTCAGCGACTGACCTACGCCGACCTGGCGGAGGTCCTCTCCGGCATCGTCGGCGTACCCGTGACCTACAAGGATCTGCCGAAGGAGGAGTACGCCACGATCCTCGAGAACACCGGTGTGCCCGCACAGTTCACGGCAGTGCTCGCCGACTCCGACGCGGGCATCGCCGTCGGCGCGCTCGACACCGACAGCGGAGATCTCGAACGCCTCATCGGACGCCCCGCCACGCCGGCGGCCGAAGCGATCGGTGCCTGACACCCGCTAATCCCGTCGAGTCCGGGCGCGTGATGGCAGGATCGGGACTCGTGAGCTCCGCGAATCTGACCCGTGCCGAAACCGCCGCGCGCGCCCGCGCACTCGACGTGCACTCCTACCGCGTCGAACTCGACCTGCGGGGTGCCGTCGACGCCCGACGCACCGGATTCCCCACGGTCACGACGCTCGAATTCACCGCCTCCACCGACGAGGCCTGGCTCGATTTCATCGGCGACTCCGTCGAGTCGGTGACGATCAACGGCGAGCTCGTGCCCGTCGTCTACGACGGCGCGCGGATCACCATCGGTGGTCTGAAGGAGATCAACGTCGTCACCGTCGTCGCGACCGGCCGGTACAGCCGGTCGGGGGAGGGGCTGCACCGCTTCGTCGACCCTGTCGACGGCGAAACCTATCTCTACACCCAGTACGAGCCGGCCGACGCCCGACGCGTGTTCGCGTGCTTCGAACAGCCGGATCTCAAGGCGCCGTTCACCTTCGTGGTCACCGCCCCGCGCCGCTGGCAGGTGCTCTCGAACGAGGCCGCCGAGCGCACGGTGCAGCGCGACGACACGCAGACCGTGACGTTCGCGCCGACCCAGCCGATCTCCACCTACATCACCGCGATCGTCGCCGGCCCGTACCACCGGGTCGACGCGTCGTGGAGCCGCGACGAGCTGACGGTGCCGCTGGGGGTGCTGTGCCGCGCCTCGCTCGCCGAGCATCTCGACGCCGACGAGATCGTCGAGGTGACCCGGCAGGGCATGGACTTCTACGCCGAGCACTTCGACTATCCGTATCCGTTCGGCAAGTACGACCAGGTGTTCGTGCCCGAATACAACCTCGGCGCGATGGAGAACCCCGGCTGCGTCACCTTCACCGAGGCGTACGTCTTCCGTGGCGCCGCAACCGCCGCCCAGCACCAGGGGCGCGCCAACACGATCCTCCACGAGATGGCCCATATGTGGTTCGGCGACCTGGTGACCATGAAGTGGTGGGACGACCTGTGGCTCAAGGAGTCGTTCGCCGACTTCATGGGCGCCTTCACCAGCGCCGAGGCCACCAAGTTCACCGACGCGTGGGTGGCCTTCGCGAACCGCCGCAAGGCCTGGGCGTATCTGCAGGACCAGCTGCCCACGACGCATCCGATCGTCGCCGACATCGTCGACCTCGAGGCCGCGAAACTGAACTTCGACGGCATCACCTACGCCAAGGGCGCGAGCGTGCTCAAGCAGCTCGTCGCCTATGTCGGCCGCGACGCCTTCTTCGAAGGTGCCCGCCGGTACTTCCGCAAGCACGCCTTCGGCAACACCACCCTCGACGATCTGCTCGTCGAACTGTCGAGCACCTCCGGCCGCGACCTGACGTCCTGGGCGCAGGCGTGGCTGCAGACCACCGGGGTGTCGACCCTGCACCTCGAAGACTCCGGGACCGGGTACGAGATCGTGCAGAGCGATCCGCGCCCGCATCGCCTCGCCGTCGGCTGCTACGACCCCGACGACTCCGGCGACCTCGTGCGCACCCACCGCGTCGAGGTCGACCTCGCCGACGAACGCACCCCCGTCGACCTGCCCGAGGCGGCGCTGGTGCTGCTCAACGACGACGACCTCACCTACGCGAAGATCCGCCTCGACGCCCGGTCGCTCGACACGGTCGAGTCCTCCTTGGACCGCGTCCGCGAACCGCTCGCGCGCGGCCTGCTGTGGTCGGCGCTGTGGAACGCGACCCGCGACGGGGAACTCGCCGTCGACCGCTATCTGTCGATGGCCGCCCGGTTCGCCCCGCACGAGGCCGACATCGCGCTGCTCACCGCCGTGCTCGCCAACGCCGCCCAGGCCGTCGAACACTATGTGCCCGACTCGGCGCGCACCGACGCGCGGCGTCGCTGGCTCGACGCGGTCTGGGACGGGATGCACGGCGCCGCACCCGGCAGCGACGCCCAGTTGGCGTTCGCCCGCGCCGTCGGTGTCGCGGCGAGCGTCGACGACCGGCACGCCGCCGACCTGCGAGCGATCCTGTGCGGCACCGTCGCACCGCCGGAGGGTCTGCGCCTCGACCCCGACCTGCGATGGAGCTGGTGGGCGGCGCTGACCACCACCGGCGACGCCGACGAGGCCGACCTCGACGAGGAACTGCGCACCGACGACACCGCCTCGGGACGCACCGCGCACCTGCGCGCACTCGCCTCCCGTCCCCGCGCCGAGGTCAAGGCGCACGCGTGGGCGACGATCCTCGCCGAC
The DNA here is from genome assembly GCF_058211795.1 of Rhodococcus sp. S3. NCBI lineage: Bacteria > Bacillati > Actinomycetota > Actinomycetes > Mycobacteriales > Nocardiaceae > Rhodococcus > Rhodococcus sp. S3. Next base: position 2,617,102 of record NZ_CM177074.1, read on the forward strand.
CACACCCTCACCAACGACCACCTCGACGCGACCATCGCCGGGTTCCGCGCCGGGGCGCGCCGCGACCTGATCTCCGCCTACGACACCGACTACTTCGCCGTGCTGCAGGAGACCTGGACGAGCCGCAGCATCGAGATCGCCCGCCGCATCGTCGTCGGGTTGTTCCCCGCGGCCGACAGCCTCGAACCCGTCGACACCTGGCTCGAGGCCCACACCGACGCCCCGGCCGCGCTGCGGCGGCTGGTGATCGAACAGCGCGACCATCTCGCCCGCGACCTGCGTGTCCAGAGGATCAACACGCCGTGACCAGCCCGGATCTGCCCCTTCCCGAGGTGCCCGCGGTCCCGGATACGGTCGCCACCGCGATGCGGCGGCTGCGGGAGAAGGCGACCTCGGAGAACACTCGCGCCGCCCAGATCGGCGACTGGACGATCTTCACCCGCTGGTGCGAACGCACCGGGCACAGTCCGATGCCGGCCACCGCCGAGCAACTGAGCTGGTTCCTCACCGAGAAGGCCGCCGAAGTGCGCCCGGACGGGCGCTGGGCGTACGCGCCGTCGACGCTGTCGCGGTGGGTGTCGACCATCAACAAGATGCACGCCCTTGCGGGCCTACCGAAACCCGGTGGGCACGAATCGGTTCGGGACCTGCTACGCGGCATCCGACGCGACCGGGCCACCCCGCCGGCGCGCCGGACCCCGCTGCTCACCGACGACATCCGCACCATCCTCACCGCGATGCGCACCGAGGCGGCCGACGCCGGGTGGGCCGAACGCGTCGCCGAACGTCGCGACGCGGCGCTGCTGCTCGTGGGGCTGGCCGGGGCGCTGCGCCGCTCCGAGCTCACCGGCCTCGACGTCTCCGACGTCGTCCCGCACCGCGCCGACGGACTCTACGTGACGGTCCGTCGCTCCAAGACCGACCGCAGTGCGCGCGGCCGCACGGTCACCCTGCCGTACGGGTCCGATCCGCACACCTGCCCGGTGTGCGCCTATCGACGCTGGCGGGAGGTGCTCGACGCCTGGGACGAGTCCGGACGCGAGGCCGTCGTCGACCTGCTCGGCACTGACCCGGCCGACCCGGCCGAGCACTGCTGCCGCGGTCTCGCGGCCGGGCGCACACAGGACGGCGACCGGCCCCTGTTCCGGCCGGTTCACCACAGCGGCACGGTGGGGACGACCGCGCTGTCGGGGCAGTCCGTGCACTCGATGATCCAGCGCCGCGCCCGCCGCGCCGGATTCAGCGACGACCTCGTCGCCACCCTCGGCGGACACAGCCTGCGGGCCGGGTTCGTCACCCAGGCGGTGCGCGGCGGCGCGACCACGCAGACGATCATGACGCAGACCGGGCACGCGGACGAACGGATGGTCGCGCTGTACAGCCGCCACCACGCCGGTCTCGTCGGCAACGCGGTCACCCAACTCGGCCTGTGAACGGATCCGGGTGGATCCGACCCCGCTCAGCGACGCCGAACCCACCCGAATCGACGATGGAACCAGCCCAGGCCGTTGCCCGACGCTCGTAGGCTGAGGCGCGACCGACATACGGACAGGAGATCGCGGTGGCACAGACGAAAACGGACGCTCCGACCATCGACGAGTTGCTCACCGAACTCGCTGCACTCGACGATCCGAAGATCCGCGCGGTGAACGAGAAACACGGCGACGACCACGGCGTGAACCTCAGCGCCCTGCGCGCCGTCGCCAAGCGGGTGAAGACGCAGCACGAGCTCGCGCAGCAACTCTGGGCCACCGGCGACACCGCCGCCCGGCTGCTCGCGCTGCTGATCTGCCGCCCCAAGGCGTTCACCGTCGACGAGCTCGACGCGATGGTCCGCGAGACCGGCACCCCGAAGGTGCACGACTGGTTCGTCAACTACGTCGTGAAGAAGAACCCGCACGCCGAGGAACTGCGCGGCCGGTGGATGACCGATCCCGATCCGGTCGTCGCGAGCGCGGGATGGGCGCTCACCGCCGAGCGCGTCGTCAAGAACGCCGACGGACTCGACCTGTCCGGCCTGCTCGACATCATCGACGCTCAGATGCGCGACGCCCCCGAACGATTGCAGTGGGCGATGAACACGTGCCTGGCGCAGGTCGGCATCGAACACCCCGACCATCGGGCCCGCGCGCTCGACATCGGCGAACGCCTCGAGGTGCTGAAGGACTATCCGACGTCACCGGGCTGCACGTCACCGTACGCGCCGGCCTGGATCGGCGAGATGGTGCAACGGAAGAACGAGGCGAAGGCCACCCAGCCGTAGCTCACGCCACGTCGAGTGTGCGGATCTGCTGCCGGATCTCGTGCCACCCGGTGGTCCTTCCCGTCAGCAGCCACACCCGGGCGTCGATGTCGTCGCTCACAGGTCCGCGCACCTCACGGATCTCGGTGAAATACGGTTCGAGGTCGAACGGGTCGGCACCGGTGAACAGCACATCGGTGCTCGACTCGTCGGGAAGAGGGAAATAGCCGTACGCGCGGTTGGGCTGTGCGCCGACAGATCCTCGTACGCGCCCGCGGTGCTCGCGGCGATCCGTTCCCCGACGTCGCTGTTGGACATCGGGACCGAGACGGACGGCACGAGCGCGGCGAGCGCCACGCCGATCACCACCCAGCTCGCGGGCGATCAGCGCGACGACCACGACCGCAGCCACCGTCGCCACGATCGCCGGTATCCGCAGCACGAGGGGGTAGCCGTAGTACTCGGGAAAAATCGGGCGGATATGGCTGAGTGCACGCCTATGGTCTGTGGAACCGCGCGGGAGTGGCCGGCGGCCGGGAGGTGGCGGGGGTTGAGGCCGAGACGGTAACCACCACCTTTGGTTGTGTCGAAAAACCTTCGTTTCTCGACAGGGTTGAGCGTGAAACCGTTTATCCAGGTCGAGGATGTTGAATACCCGTGTCGAGAAACTACGTCGGATAACCTCACCGTCGGATATTGTCGACACGTGCTGATCGGCTACGCCCGCGTCTCGACCGGCGACCAGAACCCGAATCACCAGATCGACGCGCTGCGCCGGGCCGGCGTTTCCGACGAGAACATCCACGTCGACCACGCCTCCGGCGCGAAGGCATCCCGCCCCCAACTGGATCTGGTGCTCAGGTTGCTGAGACAGGGAGACCAACTCGCGATCACACGCCTCGACCGGCTAGGCCGCTCGGTACTGCACCTGATCGGCCTCGGCGCCGAACTCCGGGAAAAGGGCGTCGGCCTGAAGGTGCTCGAACAGGGCATCGACACCGCCACCGCAGAGGGCCGCGCCATGTTCGGGATGCTCTCGGTGCTCGCCGAGCTCCAACGCGAGTTGATCGTGGCCAACACCCGCAATGGGCTTGCCGCAGCCAGGGCTCGCGGCCGCAAGGGCGGGCGCCCACCGAAACTCACTGCCGAGCAGGTCGAGCACGCTCAACGTCTCTACGACGCCAACACGCACACCGTCGCCCAGATCGCCGGACTGCTCGGCGTGCGCCGCACCACTCTTTATGGGCACCTGAGCAAGTCCGACGATGTATCGGCAGGTTCCGAGACAACGACCTCTACCGACCTTGGCCTGGACATACTCGAGCACCCCGTCCCGGTGCGGAAGACACGGGGTGCCTGGCCGAGTTGCGGGCACGAGCCCAGCACCCGATCCGAGGCCGCTCACCAACGCGCCGACGTGGCCGTCACCTGGCTACACCGAGACCTCGACGTCCCTGGCGAAATCGTCGCTCGAAACCATTGCCGCAATTGCCAACCTGAAGAACCTGCTGTCGATGTTGCCTGCACCGTCTGTGGAGACGGCCCCATCCTCGCCGGAGAATTCGCCGCCGAAATCGACACCAACGACGTCCTGCCCGATCCGGTACAACAGTGGCTCACCGACGCCGGATGGCAAACGGACCCAACGCTGCTGTGCCCCGAACATGCCTGAATGGCCAGTCGGGTCCTGGGTCCGCCTCTTGCCCGCGCCGAGTTGTCCACATAATCAAAACCCCACGCAGGTGCAACAGAACTCGCCCGCCTGCCATGCCGGGGTCAGTATTCACATGCCGTCGACACTCTGCGTCGACGTTGGGCAGGTGCACCTATACGCGACCTCGACGCCACGCCCACACGGACAGCCCGATTCCTACGACAGACGCCACCGGTAGCAGCCATCTCATCCGATTCCACATGGTGATCTCGTGGTACTGCTCGCTCGACAGGAATTGCCCTGTCGGTGTTCTCGGACCGGACAAGTCCCACCAGAGACTCCCGGAACTGCTCATGGCCTGTGGCCAGGCCATGAAGACCCCTACCGAGGTTGCGATCATGAGGCACGTGACAGGGAATACCATCCAGAACCAAGGGGATTCAGGGGTCCGCTCATGTCGGGAGCCCTTTGGCAGAACCACACACGCCACCAATGCCACAACGCCGAAAGCACAGAATATCAACCACGCCACGACCTCGATGGTAGTGGTCCACTGCTGCACACTCCTGGAGGCGTATGATCGTCGTCCACGATGGGCAAAGAGATCATATCTCGGGCCTAGGTCCGGGCGTCTCTTATGCGGTGCGAGCGGTAGCAACTGGCTCTGAGCGCGTACAGGCCAGCGGCGGACCTGTTTGTTCTCCAGATGAGAACCTGGAGAAGGTAGTCGACGGGACCGATCGTTAAAGGAAATCGATCGCGTAGACCTCTTCGGTCTCTCTATTCCCGGGTTCGGATATGATTCGGGCCTTGGAGGCTGCCATTTCGATGCCTGCCCCATCGGGATGGTCGATCTTGTAGTAGACCGCTATCCGGTGAAGCAAATCGATAATTATCTCCGCTCGACTACCCTCGTTCTGTCGACGTTCGTCCGGACGGAACAAAATTCGACTGTAGCGCTCGTTGCCCATAGACACGCGATCGGGAATGAAGTCGCGAGCATAGCGCTCGATGGTGGATCCCCAGATCGGCAGGTTGTCGTAGAACACAAGGTTAGATGGGCAGAGATAGTGTGGCCGCGGACGACAGCGTGCCGGAGCCGAGAATCGGGGTCAGCGGCAACACGCCATGGTAGCCGATCAGCGCGAGGTTCGCCGCCCGCAGTGTCTCCTCCCGCACGTACCACTCTGCGGTCCAAGCCAGCGTGTCGTAGGAGATGCCGCAGGCATCCGCCATGCGGGTCAACCCGAGGTTGGTCGCGTGCGCCAGAAGCACCGCGATCAGATTCCGTTTCAGCTCCGGGCTGCGGGTCGCCTTGCCGCCGGCGTGGGTGAAGCAGTCCAGCAACCCGGTGCGCTGGTCCATCTCGATCAACAGCGACACGATCGGCGCGAACGGCAGCATCTCGGTCAGCTCCGCCTTGAGTGCCACCGACTCGGCTGGCACGTCCTCCGCAGGCAATGGAGAGATCACCAGATCGCCCCGCTCATCGAGGCGGACCGGGCCATCGCCTTCGCTGAGAGTCTGTTCCAGTTCGCCCAGCGCCGTGTGCAGCTCGTCCTGCAGCTGGGCCAGCGCGGTGGTGGCGTCGGCGGGTTTGCCGACCAGTCGACAGAACTCTGCACGCTGGTCGGCCCACTTTTCGCGGGTGAGCAGGTAGGCGGCCGGATCGCAGTAGCGGCGCGAGCCCGGCACCCACACATCCCCCGACCGCAGCCCGTCGCGCAAGGCGAGCAGCACGCACAGCTCCCAGTAGTGGCGGTACGCGCTGGTGTTGCCGCTATCGGTCGCCGTGTCCAGGTAGCCGCGCCAGCGGGCGGGTACGAACCCGTTCGGAGCATCGTCGGGGACCTTGCGGGCACCGGTGGCATTCAAGTGCCGCAGGATCGCCACCGCCCCCAGCAGCTCGGTGGCGGCGGTGCCGCCGGCGAAGGTCACTGCTGCCAGCACCTGTGGGGTGAACTGCCGCAGGTACCCGTAGGAGCCGTCCAGCGAGGCGAGGTGGCCGTGATCGCGCGGCAATGGTGGCAGCGCGGTCGACTGCGCCGACCGCAACCGTTGCCATCCGATCTTCTCGCCGCGGATCAGTGCGCCGACCTGCTCGTCCGGCACCGCCGGGTCGGCGACAATGGCTAGGATCGCGTCTAACAGCGACTGCCGGTCCTCCCCGGACTTGGCGCGTTCGGCCAGCGCTTCGCGCATCTTGTGTCCGGCCTTGCTCTCCCGCGCCGAGATGGCCTGGTCGAACAACTGGATCACCTCGTCGAGTACCTCGGTGGCCGACTGCGCCACCAGCGTCAGCAGGATCGGGTACCGCCGTTGCGGCTCACGTCGTGTCAACGCCTGCGCGGTCAGGCGGCGACCCATCGTGGCCAGGAACCGGCGCCGCTCCGCGGGCAGTGCCGACAAATCCAGGGTGTCCGCGCCGAGGGAGCGCAGGAACTCCAACTTCGCGATCTCGGCCTTCACCGCGGCGGGTGAGGCCTCCACCGGTCCGGTACCCAGCCACCGCAGCCGGGTCATTCAGATCATCGGATCGGTCACCAGCAGGCCATCGAGTCCGGTCCGGCGTTCGGCGGTGAATTCGTGCGCCAGCCGGGCGAATGTCTCTCCCTGCGCCACCTCTCGTGCATGGGCAATCCGCTTGACCACCGTCAGCGGACCCGGCCGGATCACCTTCGCCGAGGTCAGGTATTCACAGGCCAGCCGAAACAGCAGGGTCGGCGAATCGTGCTCCATCGCCCGCGCCAACAGGAACTCGTCGAGTTCCTTGAACTCCAACGTCGTCGGCGTCCGCCACCCGAGATACCTTGCCGCCAGTAGTAAATGATCTGTGCGGGTCTTTGCTCGCCGCCCGTAGGAGCCGATCGCATCCGGATCGACTCGAAGCTGCTCGGCCAGCCGCAGAACCGCTGACCGTGGTGCGGAGGTCACGTCATCGGGTACGAAACCCAGCCACGGCAGCGTGCACAGGGCAACAGCAAGACCCAGCCGGTCGGCTGGACCGCGACCTCGACCTGGGTCGACGAACGCCGCATCGGCCGGGGTTAATGTGAAGAAGCGGAACAGCTCCTCCCGCCCGATCTCCGGGAACCTCCGCAGGGACATCAACTCTTCTTCGGTGAACACCTGGCCTGCCACCCGCATCTCCCACCTGAGTACGAAGACTCCCAGGTCAGCAGGTTACCTGGCCATATCCGCCCGATTTTTCCCGAGTACTACGGCTACCCCACGAGGACCGACCCGGGCACGACCACCTCGGCGACCCATGCGATCAGCGGCGCGACCGGCGGCTGGTCGGCCAACCCCCAGTCGATGTGATTGCGGCCCACGGCCAGCATGTACATCTCGTCGAACCAGTAGCCGCGGCCACCGGCCACCGCCGTGACCAGGTGTGCGAACGCCACGAGCGCCCGATCACCCCCACCGCGCGGCCTGCGAACGGGATGGATCACCCGCCGCTGCGGTGCTTCGTAATCGACTGTGCGGTCCTGACCCAGGGCATTCGCATTCGACTTCCGGTGTCGGATCGTTCCGGTCGGTACCGGGAGTGGGTACCTCCCCGATTGGGTACCGTTCCGAGCGAGGGTACGCGGCAGGCCGGGCCCCGCATGCGCTTTCGCGGGAAAGCCCTGGCCGGCGCCGGATATCAGCGACGACGAGGAGAACGATGCAGCTCCCCACCACCGACACCGACTTCGACACCCTCGACGCGTGGTGGCGGGCCGCGAACTATTTGTCCGTCGGCCAGATCTACCTCATGGACAATCCGCTGCTGCGCGAACCGCTGCGGCCCGAACACATCAAACCGCGGCTGCTCGGACACTGGGGCACCACACCGGGATTGAACTTCGTCTACGCGCACCTCAACCGCGCCATCACCACCCGCGACCTGGACATGATGTACGTCATGGGTCCCGGTCACGGCGGACCCGGACCGGTGGCCGCGGCGTGGCTCGAAGGCACGTACAGCGAGGTCTACCCGAGTATCTCCCGCGACGAGGACGGCATGCGGCGCCTGTTCCGCCAGTTCTCGTTCCCCGGCGGCATTCCCAGCCACGTCGCCCCCGAGACCCCCGGATCGATCCACGAGGGCGGTGAACTCGGCTACTCCCTCTCGCATGCCTACGGCGCCGCCTTCGACAATCCCGATCTGATCGTCGCCGCGGTCGTCGGCGACGGCGAAGCCGAGACGGGACCGCTGGCCGCGAGCTGGCATTCGACGAAATTCGTTGACCCGCGCCGCGACGGCGCGGTACTGCCGATCCTGCACCTCAACGGTTTCAAGATCGCCAACCCGACGGTGCTCGCGCGCATCGGCGAGGACGAACTGATCTCGCTGCTGCGCGGCTACGGGCACGAACCGATCGTCGTCGCCGGCGACCATCCCGCCGACATGCATCGGCGCTTCGCCGCCGCCCTCGACGCGGCGCTCGACCGCATCTCCGAGATCCAGCAGACCGCCCGCAGCTCGGGAAACGCGACCCGCCCGGCGTGGCCGATGATCGTGCTCCGGTCCCCGAAGGGCTGGACCGGCCCGGTGGAGGTCGACGACGCCCCGGTCGAGGGCACGTGGCGCGCCCACCAGGTGCCGATCGGTGATCCGCGCAGGAACGACGAGCACCGCCGCCTCCTCGAGGAGTGGCTGCGCAGCTACCGGCCGAAGGAGTTGTTCGACGACGACGGCGTTCCCGTCGCGGCCCTGCGCGACCTCGCGCCCCGTGGCACCCGGCGGATGAGCGCCAACCCGCACGCCAACGGGGGAGCGGTGCTGCGGGATCTGATCCTGCCCGACTTCCGCGACTACGCCGTCGACGTTCCCGAACCGGCCACCGCCACCGGCGAGGCCACCCGCATCCTCGGCACCTTCCTGCGCGACGTCATGCGGCGCAACGCCACGAACTTCCGGATGTTCGCGCCCGACGAGAACAACTCCAACCGCCTCGACGCGGTCCTCGACGCCACCGACCGCACCTGGAACGCGCGCATCGAGCCGGGTGACGACCGGGTCGCCCCTGACGGCCGCGTCATGGAGATCCTGTCCGAACACACCTGCCAGGGCTGGCTCGAGGGGTATCTGCTCACCGGCCGGCACGGATTGTTCTCCAGCTACGAGGCTTTCGCGCACCTGGTCGACTCGATGGTGAACCAGCACGCCAAATGGCTGCTCACCACGAACCGGATCCGCTGGCGCCGCCCCATCCCGTCGCTGAACTACCTGCTCACCTCCCACGTGTGGCGGCAGGACCACAACGGCTTCTCGCACCAGGATCCCGGATTCATCGACCACGTCGTCAACAAGAAACCCGAAGTCGTGCGCGTCTACCTGCCGCCGGACGCCAACACCCTGCTTTCGGTGGCCGATCATTGCTTGCGCACCCGCCAGTACATCAACGTGATCGTCGCCGGGAAGCAACCGGCCGTACAGTTCCTCGACATCGACGACGCGATGACCCACTGCCGCAAGGGCATCGGGATCTGGCAGTGGGCCTCGACCGACCGCGACGTCGAACCGGATGTGGTGCTCGCCTGCGCCGGCGACATCCCCACGATGGAAACCCTCGCAGCCGTCGACATCCTGCACCGCCGCTTCCCCGACCTGCGGATCCGGGTGGTCAACGTCGTCGACCTCATGCGGCTGCAGGACGACCGGGCGCACCCGCACGGGTTGCCTGATGCGCACTTCGACGCGCTGTTCACCACCGACAAGCCGGTGGTCTTCGCCTACCACGGTTATCCGTGGCTGATCCACCGTCTCGTCTACCGGCGCACCAACCACGAGAACTTCCACGTCCACGGCTACATCGAGGAGGGCACGACCACCACACCCTTCGACATGTGCGTGCTCAACCGCATCGACCGCTACCACCTCGCGCTCGACGTCCTCGACCGCGTCGAGCGGATCCGGCCCATCGCCGGGCACGCCCGCGAGGAACTCGAGAACATCCTCGCCGAGCACACCCGCTACGTGCGCACCCACGGCGAGGACATGCCGGTGATCACCGACTGGCACTGGCAGGGCGTCGGAATCGACTGAGCGTCAAACCGATCCGCGACGGGCCAGTCGTCCGGCGGTGAAGGCGTCGACGTCGACCTCGTCGAGGGAGGCCACCACCAGATCGGCACCCGCGTCCTCGAGATCGGCGGAGTCGTCGAAACGGGCGACACCGAGCGCCCGCATGCCGCCGGCCTTCGCCGCCCGGATCCCGCTGATCGCGTCCTCGACCACCACGCACGCCTGCGCGGGCACCCCGAGTTCGTCGGCGGCGGTGAGGAACAGTTCCGGGTCGGGTTTGCCGTGGGCGACCGGGCGCCCGGACAGATCGGCGTCGAAGCGGTCGAGCAGCGTCTCGCCGGGATGGTCGTGGGCGGGGATCGCCCGCAGGAACAGTCCGGCGTTCTTCGACGAAGACGCCGCGGCCACCGCGATCCCCGCCGCCTGCACGGCCGCGACGAAGCGCACTCCGTCGTCGTAGGCGCGGAACCTGCGCTCGTCGATCAACCGCAGCAACCGGGCCTGCTTGCGCTCGGCGTAGTCGACCGCGCGACGCTCGGCGTCGGGCACCGCGAAGTACTCGAGGGCGGCGCGGGCACCGTCCATCCGCGGCCGGCCCGACAGCACCTGCCGGTACACCTCCGCGGTGAACGCGTCCTCCTGCCAGGAGGTCTCGGGCTGCAGGTCGCACCAGTCGCCGGCCATCAACTCCGCCAGCGCTTCCCGCCACGCCGTCTCGTGCGGTGAATCGACGAGCACCCCGTCGACGTCGAAGATCACCGCGCGGAACCGCGACTGCGTCTCGGCCACGATGTCCTCCTCGCGGTCAGGCCGGGACGGCGGCGAGCCGGAACTCGTGCGACTCGCCGGCGCCGAGCTCGACGAGTTCGCCGTCCACCGCGACCCGCACCGGCACCCGGAAACCCTCGGTCTCGGCGCGCACCGACAGCTTGTCGCCGTCGATCCGCACCCGTAGGGGAGTGCCGCGGTACCGCATGGAGAACGACACCCCGTCGAGGTGCGAGACCAGCTTGGGCCGGAAGACGAGCACGTCGCCGTACGCACGGGCACCGACGTAGTAGCGCTGCACCAGATCGAGGGTGCCGCCCATGACCCCCATGTGGATGCCCTCCTTGGTGGTGCCGCCCTGCAGGTCGCTGACGTCGCTCTCGAGCGCGAGCTTGAACCGCAACCACGACGACTGCGGATCGAAGGTGGCGAGCACACCGGCGAACGTCACGTGACTGAGCGTCGACCCGTGCGACGTGCGCTGGTCGTAGTAGTCGACGGTGCGGCGCACGAGGTCGCGACCGAACGGATAACCGAGCTGCTCGAACACCTGCCGCAACTCGGCATCGTCGAACAGGAAGAACAACATCACCGTGTCGGCCTGCTTGGCGACCTTGTAGGCATCCGGATCGCGGCCCTCGGCGCGCAGGATGCGGTCCATCCTGCCGATGTTGCCGTACTCCGTGCGGTAGTGCTCCCAGTCGAGCTCCTCGAGATCCTCGTAGCCTTCGAACTGGCTGATCACCCCGTCGTGGTAGGGCACGAACATCTTCCGGCTCATCTCCGACCAGGTGCGCAGTTCCTCGTCGGTGACCCGCAACCGGGCCCGCAGGGCCGTGCGCCGGCTCTTCGACAGCACCTCGAAGACATCGAGGGCGCGCGCCGCGATCCACGCGACCATCACGTTCGTGTACGCGTTGTTGCGCACACCGCCCTCGGTGGCTCCCGGATACCGTTCGTGGAACTCGTCCGGGCCCATCACCCCGTGGATCTCGTAGCGGTCCCGATCCGGGTTGTAGTGCGCGATCGACGCCCAGAACCGCGCGATCTCGAGCATCATCTCGGCGCCGTAGTCGGCGAGGAAGTCGACATCGTCGGTGGCCTGGTAGTAGTGCCACACGTTGTAGAAGATCGCGGCGCTGACGTGACGCTGGTTCCGGCTCAGGTCCGGATCCCATTGACCCGACATCGGGTTCAGATGCACCGTCTGGGTCTCCTCGGTGCCGTCGCTGCCGCTCTGCCAGGGGAACATCGCGCCGCGGTAACCGGCCTCGCTCGCCGCGGCCTGCGCCTCACCCAACCGGCGGTAGCGGTAGAGGATCAGGCCTTTGGTGATCTCCGGGGCCCGCAGGTTCAGGAAGGGATAGACGAACATCTCGTCCCAGAACACGTGCCCGCGATAGGCCTCGCCGTTGAGTCCGCGCGCCGGCACTCCCGCGTCGAGGCGCGCGGTGTGCCGTGAGCAGACCTGCAGTACGTGCGAGACGTGCAGGCGCAGCAGCAACTGCGCGCGCGACTCCCGCGGCAACCGGATGTCGCAGATGTCCCACAGCTCGTCCCACGCCGCGACGTGCTCGTCGTACGCCTCGGCGAAATCCGGATAACGCAGCACGTGCCGGCCCGCCGACGCGAGGGGCTCGGTGATCGCGTCGTCGCGGGAAGTGAACATCGCCACCATCTTCTCGATCCGCACCGTCGAACCCTCGGCGATGTCGAAGGAGAGGACCTGCTGGATGTAGTCCTCCATCTGGTACAGATCCCGGTCGACGAGCATCGCTCCTCCCGAACCCTCCCGGAACACCCGGGTGCGTGCGGCCTGGGCGATGTAGGTGTCGGACTGGCGGATCTGCACCTTCAGCGCGATCGTCTCGGGACCGTAGGTGCGCGGCGAGACCGGATCGAGGTGCCGCGCCTCGAGATCGCGGTAGCGGGCGACCGCGCGATTGGAAACCCGGCCGTCGAGGGCGGTGACGATCTCGACCCGCCCCGACCAGTTCTCCGGGGTCAGCGACCATTCGAGCGCTCCCTGGTTCGGATGCTCCATGCTCACGAACCGTCTGCTGCGCAGCGACGTCTCGCGGCCGTGCCGGTCCCGGAACCGCAGTTCGCGGACCACGGTGGCGGTGCGGATGTCGTAGACGTGCCGGTAGTCGAGGATCTCCACCTGCGCCAGGCGGATCGCCTCACCGCCGTCGATGCGCAGCTTCAGCACGAGCCAGTTCGGGAGGTTGACCAGATCCTCGTTCAGGACCGGGCTGCCACCCATGATGGTGGTCTCGCGGTTGTAGCAACGATGCGCGTAGGTCCCCGGATAGTGGACCTCGCCCATGTCCTCCCACTCGGCCGTGCCGCGTGAACAGAAGTAGCCGTTGCCCGTCGAGGTCAGGGCTTCGCGCAGGGGTTCGTCGTCGGGATCGAAACCGTCGTAGTCGAGGGTGAACTCCGGGTCGTACACGCGAACCTCCTGGCGGGTCGTAGTCGACACGAACTGTCCGGTAGCGCTGTCACCTGCCCAGAGTCGACAGGAAACGTTCGACGTCGTCGACCGACGCGAGGACGAACTCGGCGTCGGTGCGGCGCCCGGCCATCTCCGGGTCGTCGGGGCTGCCGACGAGGATCCCGATGCCACGACCCCGCAACGCCCGGAAGGCGTCCTCGTCGGTGATGTCGTCGCCGAGATAGAGCGGCACGACCTCGTCGGAGGCGAGACCGAGGACCTCGATCAGGTGCAGGACCGCCTTGCCCTTGTTCCAGTCCACGGCCGGTTTGAGTTCGTAGACCATCTTTCCCGGCACCACGGCGAGTCGGTCGGGGTTCTCCTGCAACAGCGTCTCGACGATCGCGCCCACCCGCTCGTGCACCTCGGGGGAGGCCTGCCGGTAGTGCACGGCGACCGACGCGCGCTTCGGTTCGATGCCGACGCCGTCGAGACCGTCCAGGCGGCTGCGCAGGGTCTCGGTGGTCTCGGTGATCAGATCGGTGAAGTCGGCGAGGACGTCGTGGGCGATCTGCCCGTCGGTGGGGCTCCAGATGTCGAAACCGTGGCTGCCGGCGACGACGAGATCGTCGACACCCATGAGTTGCTGGACGACGTCGCGGTCGCGGCCGGTGACGATGCACACCGACACGCGGTCGGCGAGTTCACGGACGGTGCGGCGCATGGTGTCCGACCACACCGCGTCCTCGGGGCGGGCGACGATCGGGGTGAGCACGCCGTCGTAGTCGAGGAAGACCGCGGGCCGGCGGCCCGCGAGACGGTCGGACAGGGCGGCGCCGTCGAGTGCCGACGGTAGGTCCTCCACGGTGCGCGGCGCGGTCATCTGATCGGTACTCCTGTCGTCGCGGCGACCCGTCATGGTTCGCACCGTACACAAAGATCGAAATGCTCGGCCGGGGATCCGGGGAGGCGGATCGGCCGGATGCAGCGGTCAACGCACCGGGCGTCGCCAGTGCTCGTCCGCGGTGAGTCGGGAGCGGACGTGTTCGGCGGCATCGTCGTTGCGGAACGGGCCCGCCAGCAGGTCGGCGTAGACGTGTGAGATGGCGGCGTGGCGCAGTCCGCCGCGGCGGTCCATCCGTTCGAAGACCACCGGGGACCAGGGAATCGCCACCACCACGTCGCCGCCGTGCTCGACCGGGCGCAGACCGAGACTGTCGGCGAAGTCGTCGGGGTCGTCGGCGTAGACCTCGAGCAGCGCCGGGGCCGCGTAGTCGGTGGCGCCGACGCCGGTGAGCGCGTAGGGGATGTCGATGCGTTCGGCCAGTCGCGCGCGGGTCGCGGTGACGCCCTCGGGGGCGGTGAACCGCCGGACCGCGCACACCTTCCGCTCGGCAGCCCAGGCCCGCAGCATCGGTTCCCAGCGCACCTCGACGATCGGGCCGCGCGGGACCCGGCGCACGAGCTCGCGTTCGACGAGCACCTCGACGACGCGGTAGGTCGCGCCGGTGGACGCGCCGGACAGCTTGATCAGCTCGGGGACGGAGATCTCCCCGACGTGATCGGCGAGTGCGCGCACCACCCGGTCGGACGGTTCGCCGGTGAGCACCCCGGACGGGCGGCCCGGGCCGCGCCACGGGTCGGCGTCGGCGCCGCGGTCGCGGACCCACACCGCCGGGCGGTTCGCGACGAGCGAGAGGTTGCCGGTCGCGTCGGCGTAGGAGATGCCGTGCCGGTCGAGCTGGCGCCGCACCGGATCGGACAGATAGTGGGCGCACACGAAGCCGCGGTCGGAGTCGGACAGGTCGGCGGCGATGCGGGCGACGTCGCCGGAGAGCACACCGCGGGAGGCGACGACGGAGAAGGACACGGTGTCGCCGTCGGGGGCGGTGACGAGCATCCGGGTGGGTGCCTCGGGGGAGCGGGGGCGGTCGCTCGACAGCGACCAGCCGAGCGGCAGGCACGCCTCCAGTCGGGCGGTGGCGCGGCGGTAGATGTCGATGTACCGCTCGGGGCGGGGACCGACGGTGTTCTCGGGGGCGGGAGCCGGCTGTGTCACATCCACCACGGTAGTCACTCTGTGCATGACGGAAAAGAGAAATAAACGAAATCTCATAGGACGGAACAGCGCCCCTCCCGCACCACAAACTATGACGGGGCATGCGCTAGTTTCGTGACCATGACCGACATCACCGGGCGCATCGCGTTCGTTCAGGCGACCTGGCACCGCAACATCGTCGACCAGGCACGTACAGGCTTCACCGACGAGATCACCCGCCTCGGCGTCTCGCAGGACGCCCTGGACTTCTTCGAGGTCCCCGGCGCCTTCGAGATCCCGCTGCACGCCCAGCGACTGGCGAAGACGGGGCGCTACGACGCGATCGTCGCGGCCGGACTGGTCGTCGACGGCGGCATCTACCGGCACGACTTCGTCGCCACCGCGGTGATCGACGGCCTGATGCGCGTCCAGCTCGACACCGATGTGCCGGTCTTCTCCGTCGTGCTCACCCCGCACCACTTCCACGAGCACGACGAGCACGTCGAGTACTTCACGCGGCACTTCGTCAAGAAGGGCGCCGAGGCGGCTCGCGCCGTCGACGCCACAGTGCGCTCGCTGCGCGCGCTGCCGACCGGAGACTGAGCCCCGACCGGCAGCGCGCGTCGGATCAGCGTGCGCTGCCGGAAGGATCCTTCGCCACCGGGCGCTCACCGGCCGTTGCCGCGTCGGGGGCCTCGGTGCGCCGACGATAGGCGGCACGTGCCGTCTCGTCGGTGTTCAGTGCGAGCGACTGGAGACCGAACGCGGCGGAGATGCGGTGACGGGTCGCCTCCGGCACCGCCTTCAGCGCTCCGAGGATCGCGCCCGCCGTGCGGGGCACGTACCGCAGGCCGGGACGGGCTGTCGCGATCACTCGCACGATCGCGGCGGCGACCTCCTCGGGGCCGACCATCGCGAGCTTCTCGATGAGCGCGTTCGGCTTCATGCCCGCGATCAACTCGGTGCGCACGAAGCCCGGGGCGATCGTGGAGACCACGATGTTCGAGCCGGCGAGCTCCTGGCGCAGCACCGATCCGAGGCCGATCACGGCGTGCTTGGTCGCGGAGTACACCGCGAGTCCGGGGGCACCTTCGATGCCCACGACGGAGCCGAGATTGACGATGTGTCCGTAGCCCTGCTCGGTGAACCGGGCGGCGGCCAGCTTCGAGCCGAGGATCACGCCGCGGACGTTGACGTCGATCTGCCGGTCGGTGACCGTGTCGGTCTCCTCGAGGAACGCGCCGGTGGGCATGATGCCGGCGTTGTTGACGAGCACGTCGATCCCGCCGAACTCCATGTGGGCCAGGCTGAGGAATTCGTCGAAGGATCCTCGGTCGGTGACGTCGAGAGGCAACCCGAGCACCGTGGTGCCGAAGCGCGCACCGATCCGGGCAGCGGTGTCCTGCACCAGATCCTTGTCGATATCGCCGATGGCCACGCGCGCGCCGGCCGCGACGAGGGCTTCGGCCGTCGCCTGTCCGATGCCGCGCGCTCCACCGGTGATGACAACCCTCTTGCCGTGCACGTTCAGGCTCATGCCGTGTCGTCCTTTCCTCGCTGTGCTGATGAAATCGACGCTACGAACCGAGCTCTCCGTGATCCATGCCACTATCGGCAAGTTCTTGTGAATTTCGGCCACGCTGCCGAGGATGGAGCCTCGTGAACCCCTGGACCTCCCGCCGCGCGGCGACGAGCGCGGCCCTGATGGTGTCGTTCGGACGCGAGCGCGGCCTCGACGCCGAGACATTGCTGGCGGGTACCGGGTTGGGGGAGGAGCAGATCACCGATCCGGGCGGGGAGATCACCGACGACCTGGAACTGGCCGTGATCGCGAATCTCGTGGAGGCGCTCGACGACCGGCCCGGGGAAGGGTTCGCCCTCGGTCTGCGGTACCAGGCGGCGGTGCACGGGATCTTCGGTTACGCCCTCATGAGCTGTGCGACGGTGCGCGACGGCATCGAGGTGGGCACCCGCTTCTTCGACCTCACCTTCGCCTTCTCGCGCGCGGCCCTCGAGTATGCGGGTGACGAGGTCCGCTTCTGCCTCGACGACCGGCACGTGCCGGCGCACCTGCGGGGTTTCCTGCTGGAGCGGGACGTCTCGGGGATCCTCGCGCACTGGGGTGCGCTGTGGGGGCAGCCGTCGGAGGTCCGTCGCATCGAGGTGGCCGAATCGCTCGGTGAACGGGTCCCGCCGGTCTTCCGCGACCGGGGTTTCTGGGTGGAGACGACGGCGTCGACGCATGCGGTGGTGGTGGACGCGCGGGCATTGGACCGGCCCATGCCGACCGCGAGCCCGGAGGCCGCCGCAGTACTGCTGCGGGAGTGCGCGGAACTGCTGCAGCGCAGACAGAATCACGGCGAGCTCGGTGCCCGCGTGCGAGAGGTGCTGCTGCGCCGGGCCGCCGAGGGTCCCACGCAGGACCAGGTGGCCGCGGAGTTGGGTTCGAGTGTGCGCACCCTCCGGCGGCAGTTGGGGGAGGAGGGGACCTCGTACCGGGCGATCGTGGCCGAGACGCTGGGGGCGATGGCGGGGGAGTTGCTGGATGCGGGCCTGCCGGTGGAGAGGGTGGCGCACCGTCTGGGCTACGCCGATGCGTCGAGCTTCTCGGTGGCATTCAAGCGGTGGACCGGCCGCACGCCGGGTGGGCGACGACGGGAAAGACGCTCGGTCTGAGGCTACTGCGGAGCCAGCCCGAAGAGCCCTTGGAGATATTCTGGACAATACGGAAAGCATAGAAAAACAGAATTCCTCCTCCTTCTCATCCCCGTCACCACCCATCGAGGCCACCGCCACCAACACCTCAACAGCCGAGAGGGCAGGCCGCCATCAGCGGTCCGAAGCCTCCGGACGCCGAGTCATGGCCAGGGGGACGAGCACACCGAGCAGTGCGGCGGGCAGCAGGAACGCGAGGACCGGGTCGGCGCCGTACACCGGTGTCAGCAGGAGAGGGGAGAAGGCCGCACCGCCGAACCGGAAGGCCTGCACGACGGACACCGCGCCACCGCGGTTGCCGCCCGGCCCGCCGAGTACCGCGGCGTTGACCCCGACGAGGATGAACTGCGAAGCGATGCCCGCCAGGAACCATGCGACGCCGAGCACGACGAGCCACGGGACGGTACCGACGACCACGACCAGCGCTGCGCCGCTCACCGCGCCGATGAGCACGATCGCGCGGGCACCGACGCGGTCGATGAGCATCCCGACCGGTCGGGAACTGAGGATGCCGGCGAGACCGAACACGGTGAGTACCACGCCGCGTTCGGACGGGGACAACCCGAAGTCGTCCTCGACCCGGAAGGCGAGGAGGAACCCGAGTCCGCCGAGCGCACCCCAGCCGAGCAACGCGACCAGCCCGATACGCAGAACGCGCGGAGTGAGCGCGTCGCGCAGACGGACCCGGGTGGTACCGGACGGGTCGTCGCGCACCGAGTCGGGCAGCCCGGCGAGCGCCAGGAGCAGCGCGGCGCCGGCGAGCACGACGAACGCCCACCGCCAGCTCACCTCGGCGGCGAGACCGCCGATCAGCGGGGCGACGGTCTGGCCGGCGGCCTGCATCGCCCCGAACAACCCGAGCGCGCGCCCGAGCCTGTCCTTCGGGGTGATGACGGCCAGCGCCGCGAGCAGCAGCGGTGTGGTGAACGCGTTGGCCGCGCCCTGCAGCATGCGGGTGCCGATGAGCACCGAGAAGGTCGGCGCCAGCGCCGCGGCGATCGAGACCGCCGCGTAGACGAGATAGGCGGTGCGCACGGTGCGGACGCGTCCCCACCGTGCGCCGAGCGTGCCGGAGAACAGCATCGCGGCGGCGAACACACCGAGATAGGCGGTGACGGTCGTCGCGGCCGTGCCGGTGGAAACACCGGTGTCGGCGCCGATCTCCGGGAGCATCGACACCACGACGCTGCCGCCGAAGGGGCCGAGGAATCCTCCCGCGTACAGCGCCGTGCGCTGCAGCGGTTCGCGCAGATCTCTCACCTGTTGAAGCCGCCGGGGCCCCGTCGCCGCAGATAGCGTTCGAACTCGGCGGCGAGGGCGTCGCCGTCGATCTTGGCGATGACTTCGGAGATGTCCTCCTCGGCCTCGGCGTCACCGCGCTCCTCGAGGGTGCGCACGTACTCGGCGATCTCCTCGTCGTCCTCGATCATGTCGGTGACGGTCTGCTCCCACTCCTCGGCGAGGAGGGGGAGTTCGCCGAGTGGCACCTCGAGGTCGAGGACGTCCTCGACGCGGCGCAGCAGCGCGACGGTGGCCTTGGGGTTCGGCGGGTTGGACACGTAGTGGGGGATCGCCGCCCAGAACGACACGGCGGGGATGCCCGCGCGCACGAAGGCGTCCTGCAGCACACCGGTGATGCCGGTGGGTCCTTCGTAGCGGGAGGTCTGCAGCTTGAAGCGTTCGGCGGCCTCGGAGCTGTAGGCGGTGCCGGTCACCGGGACGGGGCGGGTGTGCGGGGTGTCGGCGAGCAGTGCGCCGAGCAGGACGACGGTGTGGACCTCGAACTCGTCGACGAGTTCGATGATGGCGTCGCAGAAGCTGCGCCAGCGCATGCTCGGCTCGATGCCGTGCAGCAGGACGACGTCGCGGTCGCTGCCGGGCGGGGAGCACAGCGACAGTCGGGTGGTGGGCCAGTCGATCTCGCGGGTGACGCCGTCGACGAGACGGACCTGTGGCCGGTTGACCTGGTAGTCGTAGTACTCCTCGGAGTCCAGCTCGGCGAAGGGCTCGGCGTCCCAGATCAGCTCGAGGTGCTCGACGGCGCCGCTGGCGGCGTCGCCGGCGTCGTTCCACCCCTCGAAGGCGGCGACGAGCACCGGATCGCGCAGGACGGGGACGTCCTGGTCCGGGGTCTCGGGATACTCGGGTGTACTCACTCGTCCAGCCTACGACCCGGGCCGATCCGGGCGCCCACTAGTCTGAAGGGCATGTCCACCCCACTTCATTCTGTCCTGCTCGATGCGCTGACCCAGCGCGTTGTCATCGGAGACGGGGCGATGGGCACCATGTTGCAGGCCGCGGATCTCTCGCTCGACGACTTCCGCGGTTTGGAGGGGTGCAACGAGATCCTCAACGAATCTCGTCCCGATGTGATCCGGGGGATCCACCGGGCGTACTTCGAGGCCGGCGCCGACGTCGTCTCGACGAACACCTTCGGCTGCAACCTGCCCAACCTCGCCGACTACGACATCGCCGACCGCATCCGTGAGCTGTCCGAGCTCGGTACCCGCCTCGCCCGCGAGGTCGCCGACGAGATGGGTCCCGGTGCCGACGGCATGGCCCGCATGGTGATCGGGTCGATGGGTCCGGGTACAAAGCTGCCAACCCTCGGCCACGCGCCGTTCGCTGCGCTGCGCGACGCCTACGGTGAGGCGGCGCTGGGCATGCTCGACGGTGGCGCCGACGCGATCCTCGTGGAGACCTGTCAGGACCTGTTGCAGGCGAAGGCCGCGATCATCGGCAGCAAGCGGGCGATGGAGCAGGCCGGTCGCCGGATCCCGATCGTCACCCACGTGACGGTGGAGACCACCGGCACGATGCTGCTCGGCTCCGAGATCGGTGCCGCTCTGACCGCCCTCGAACCGCTCGGCATCGACCTGATCGGGTTGAACTGCGCGACCGGTCCGGCGGAGATGAGCGAGCACCTGCGGTACCTGTCGCAGCACGCGACGATCCCGGTGTCGGTGATGCCGAATGCGGGTCTGCCGGTGTTGGGCGCGAACGGTGCCGAGTACCCGCTGCAGCCGGAGGAGCTCGCCGAGGCGTTGGCCGGTTTCGTCTCCGAGTACGGGCTGACCTTCGTCGGTGGCTGCTGCGGCACCACCCCCGAGCACATCCGGCAGGTCGCCGAGGCGGTGCGCGGGGTGCAGCCGGCGCCGCGCGCCGCGCAGCCGGAGCCGGGTGTGTCGTCGCTGTACACCTCGGTGCCGTTCGAGCAGGACGCGTCGATCCTGATGATCGGTGAGCGCACCAACACGAACGGGTCGAAGGCGTTCCGGGAGGCGATGCTCGCCGCGGATTGGCAGAAGTGCCTGGACATTGCGAAGGACCAGATCCGCGACGGGGCGCACATGCTGGATCTGAACGTCGACTACGTCGGGCGCGACGGGGCGGCGGACATGGCGGAGTTGGCGTCGCGGTTCGCGACGTCGTCGACGTTGCCGATCATGATCGACTCGACGGAGCCGGACGTGATCAAGGCGGGCCTCGAGCATCTCGGTGGCCGCTGCGCGGTGAACTCGGTGAACTACGAGGACGGTGACGGCCCGGGTTCGCGGTTCGAGCGGATCATGGAGCACGTCGTCGAGCACGGCGCAGCGGTGGTCGCGCTGACGATCGACGAGGAGGGCCAGGCCCGAACCGCCGAGCACAAGGTGCGCATCGCCGAGCGGCTGATCGCGGATCTGACCGGCAAGTGGGGGTTGTCGCCGCAGGACATCATCGTCGATGCGTTGACCTTCCCGATCTCGACGGGTCAGGAGGAGGTGCGGCGCGATGCGATCGAGACGATCGAGGCGATCCGCCGCATCCACGAGGCGCATCCGGAGGTGCACTTCACCCTCGGTGTCTCGAATGTGTCGTTCGGTCTGAATCCGGCGGCGCGGCAGGTGCTGAACTCGGTGTTCCTGAACGAGTGCACCGAGGCAGGGCTGGACACGGCGATCGTGCACGCGTCGAAGATCCTGCCGATGGCGCGGATCCCGGAGGAGCAGCGGCAGGTCGCTCTGGATCTGGTGTACGACCGGCGCAGCGAGGGTTACGACCCGCTGCAGAAGCTGATGGAGCTGTTCGAGGGAGTGTCGGCGGCGTCGGCACGCGAGTCGCGGGCGCAGGAGCTGGCGGCGTTGCCGTTGTTCGAGCGGCTCGAGCGGCGCATCGTCGACGGCGAGCGCAACGGTCTCGAGGACGATCTGACCGAGGCGATGGAGACCACCCCGCCGCTGGCGATCATCAACGACACGCTGCTGTCGGGCATGAAGACGGTCGGTGAGCTGTTCGGGTCGGGGCAGATGCAGTTGCCGTTCGTGCTGCAGTCCGCCGAGGTGATGAAGACCGCGGTGGCGTTCCTGGAGCCGCACATGGAGTCGACCGGTGACGAGGGCAAGGGCCGGATCGTGCTGGCGACGGTCAAGGGCGATGTGCACGACATCGGCAAGAATCTCGTGGACATCATCCTGTCGAACAACGGCTACGAGGTGGTCAACCTCGGTATCAAGCAGCCGATCGCGACGATTCTCGATGCGGCGGTGGACAAGCGCGCCGATGTGATCGGCATGTCAGGTCTGCTGGTGAAGTCGACGGTGGTGATGAAGGAGAACCTCGAGGAGCTCAACGCTCGCGGGGTCGCCGAGCAGTTCCCGGTGTTGCTCGGTGGTGCGGCGCTGACCCGTAGCTACGTCGAGAACGATCTGGCGGAGGTCTACGAGGGCAAGGTGTCGTACGCGCGCGATGCGTTCGAGGGTCTGTCGTTGATGGATCGGGTCATGGCCGAGAAGCGCGGTGAGGGTCCGGCGCCGGACAGCCCGGAGGCGATCGAGGCCGCCCGTAAGGCCGCCGAGCGCAAGGAGCGGCACGAGCGCAGCAAGCGGATCGCGGAGAAGCGCAAGGCCGCGGAGACACCGGTGGAGATCCCCGAGCGCAGTGATGTCGCGAAGGATCTGCCGGTGCCGACGCCGCCCTTCTGGGGCACCCGGGTGATCAAGGGCATCCCGCTGGCGGACTATGCGGCGCTGATCGACGAGCGTGCACTGTTCCTGGGGCAGTGGGGGCTGCGCGGGCAGCGCGGCGGCGACGGCCCGAGCTACGAGGAGCTCGTGGAGACCGAGGGCCGGCCGCGGTTGCGGTACTGGCTGGACCGGTTGGCGACCGAGGGCATCCTGCAGCACGCCGCGGTGGTGTACGGCTACTTCCCGGCGGTGTCCGAGGGTGACGACGTGGTGGTGCTGACCGAGCCGCGTCCGGATGCTCCCGAGCGCTACCGGTTCACCTTCCCGCGGCAGCAGCGTTCGCGGTTCCTGTGCATCGCCGATTTCGTGCGGTCGCGGGAGGATGCGATCGCGTCGGGTCAGGTGGATGTGTGGCCGTTCCAGCTGGTGACGATGGGCCAGCCGATCGCGGACTTCGCGAACGAGCTGTTCGCGTCGAACTCGTACCGCGACTATCTCGAGGTGCACGGCATCGGTGTGCAGCTGACCGAGGCGCTGGCCGAGTACTGGCATCGGCGGGTGCGGCAGGAGCTGGCGTTCGCCGAGGGCGGCACGGCCGCGGACGAGGATCCGGAGGAGGTCGCGGAGTACTTCAAGCTCGCCTACCGCGGCGCCCGGTTCGCGTTCGGTTACGGCGCGTGCCCGAATCTCGAGGATCGCATCAAGCTGGTCGAGTTGCTCGAACCCGAGCGGATCGGGGTGGAGCTGTCGGAGGAGCTTCAGTTGCATCCCGAGCAGTCCACCGATGCGTTCGTGCTGCACCACCCGGAGGCGAAGTACTTCAATGTCTGATCGGGTGGAGGCGCCGCTCGCGGTGCAGACCGGTGCGCTGCGGGCGGTGCTGTGGGACATGGACGGCACCCTGCTCGAATCGGAACGCTTGTGGGACATCGGGATGCACGAGTTGTCGTTGCATCTCGGTGGGCCGATGAGCGACGAGACCCGCATCTCCACGATCGGGGGTCCGATGGATCTGGCGGTGTTGCGCACCTTCGCCGGGTTGGGTCTGGACCCGACCCCGGACGAGGCGGCGGCTGCGGCGGCGTGGCTGACCGACTACATGGGCCGGTTGTTCGCCGACGGGCTCACGTGGCGGCCCGGCGCGCAGGCCGCGCTGCGCACCGTCCGTGAGGCCGGATTGGGGTCGGTGCTGGTGACCAACACCGAGCGGGCGTTGTGCGAGGTGGCCCTCGAAACTCTGGGCCGTGAGCTTTTCGATCATTCGGTGTGCGGCGACGAGGTGCCGGCCGGCAAACCGGATCCGGCGCCCTACCTGCGGGCGGCGGAGCTGCTCGGTCTGGATCCGGCGCAGTGCCTGGCGGTGGAGGATTCCCCGACCGGGGCGGCCGCGGCGGATGCGGCCGGGTGCACGGTGCTGGTGGTGCCGTCGCTGGTGGATGTGCCCGGCTCGGAGCGGCGGGTGTTCCGATCGACGCTCGAGGGGTTGAGCGCCGAGGATCTGCACGAGCTGCACGGTGCGGGGGTGCCCTGAGGTGGCGGTCCCGAAGATCGTGCTGTTCTACAAGTTCACCCCGCTGCCCGACCCGGAGGCGATCCGGTTGTGGCAGCACACTCTGGCGTCGTCGCTGGGGTTGACCGGGCGGATCCTGATCTCCGAGCACGGCATCAACGGCACCGTCGGCGGTGACATCGCCGACGTGAAGAAGTACGTACGCGGGTTGCGCGGCTATGCGGCGTTCAAGGACACCGACATCAAGTGGTCCGACGGCACCGGCGACGACTTTCCGCGGCTGTCGGTGAAGGTGCGTCCGGAGATCGTGACGTTCGGGGTGCCCGACGAGGTGAAGGTCGACGAGCACGGCATCGTCGACGGCGGCACCCATCTGTCGCCGCACGGCGTGCACGAGTTGGTCGCCGAGCGCGGCGACGAGGTGGTGTTCTTCGACGGCCGCAACCGCTTCGAGGCGCAGATCGGCCGGTTCCGGGATGCGATCGTGCCGGACGTGGCCACGACCCGCGATTTCGTCGCCGAGCTCGACAGTGGACGCTACGACCATCTCAAGGGCCGCCCGGTGGTGACCTACTGCACCGGTGGGGTGCGCTGCGAGGTGCTGTCGGCGTTGATGCGCAACCGCGGGTTCGAGGAGGTCTACCAGCTCGACGGTGGCATCGTCCGCTACGGCGAGACCTTCGGCGACGAGGGTCTGTGGGAGGGTTCGCTGTACGTCTTCGACGGGCGGATGAACGTCGAGTTCAGCGACGAGGCGACGGTGATCGGCCGCTGCACCCTGTGCGGGACGCCGACCTCGCGGTACCGGAACCATCCGGAGATCCACGGCCGGGAGTTGACCCTGGTGTGCGAGGGCTGCGTCCCGGACCCCGTGGAGGCGTAGACCGGTGCGTGCTGCACCGCTGCCGGTGCGCGACGGGCTCGGCCCCGACCGCATCCGGATGCCCGCCGACGTCGACGCGGCCACGATCGTCGAGTTCCTGCAGGCCGGCCATCCCGAGGAGGACTGGGCGGCGCACATGGCCGCGGGCGAGCTGGTCGACGAGCACGGCCGCCGCATCGATGCGCGCACGCCGTATCAGCCGACGCGGTTCGTGTACTTCTACCGCGATCCGGCGCCGGAGGTGCCGGTGCCGTTCCCGGTGCGCGTCCTGCACCGGGAGGACGGTCTCGTCGTCGTCGACAAACCGCATTTCCTGGCGACGATCCCGCGCGGAGCGCACATCCGCGAGTCGGTGGTGGTGCGGTTGCGGCGCGAGCTGGAGCTGCCGCATCTGGTGCCGGTGCACCGTTTGGACCGGATGACCGCCGGGGTGCTGCTGTGCACCACGGATCCGGCGTGGCGGCGGCCC
Source organism: Rhodococcus sp. S3 (assembly GCF_058211795.1). NCBI lineage: Bacteria > Bacillati > Actinomycetota > Actinomycetes > Mycobacteriales > Nocardiaceae > Rhodococcus > Rhodococcus sp. S3. The sequence continues at coordinate 2,642,780 of NZ_CM177074.1, forward strand.
TATCAGGAGTTGTTCGAGCGGCAGCGGGTGCGCAAGGTGTACGAGGCGGTCGCCGGCTACCACCCGGACCTGTCGTTCCCGCAGGTGGTGCGCACCCGGATCGTGAAGCGGCACAGGGAGTTGACGGCCGAGCAGTTCGCCGACGAACCGAATTCGGAGACGCGCATCGAGTTGGTCGAGCGGCGGGGGGAGCTGGCCCGTTATCGGTTGTTCCCGCGTACCGGCCGCACCCATCAGTTGCGGCTGCATCTGGCGTGGTTGGGGGTGCCGATCGTGGGGGACAACTTCTATCCGCGGTTCCGGCGGCGCCGCGCGGACGATTTCACCGATCCGCTGCGGTTGCTGGCGCGGTCGCTGGAGTTCACCGATCCGATCAGCGGGGTGGCGCGGCGGTTCGTCAGCGGACGGGAACTCGACTTCTGAGCGGGTGGTGGTGTCCTGGCTGTAGGGCCGGTGGCGGGGCATGAAACAATCGACCCCTGTGAAGACCTTCGATTCCCTGTTCGCCGAGCTGTCCGAACGCGCCGCGACCCGCCCCGAGGGCTCCGGCACCGTCGCCGCCCTGGACGCCGGCGTGCATTTCCAGGGCAAGAAGGTACTCGAAGAGGCCGGTGAGGTGTGGATCGCCGCCGAGTACCAGTCCGACGAGGAACTGTCCGAGGAGATTTCGCAGTTGCTGTACTGGGTGCAGGTGCTGATGGTGGGGCGGGGTCTGAAGCTCGAGGACGTCTACAAGCATCTGTGACGGCCGGTGGCCCGCTGTGTCGGTGCCGCCGTCCGTGCCCTGTAGGTGCCCTGTAGATCCCTTCCTCGCTTCTGCTCGTCGTTCGAAAGGACCCAATTCCGTCATGCTGCGCGTCGCAGTCCCCAACAAAGGTTCGCTGTCCGAGTCCGCCGCCGAGATCCTGCAGGAGGCCGGTTACCGTCGGCGCACCGACTCGCGGGATCTGACGGTCATCGACCCGGTCAACGACGTCGAGTTCTTCTTCCTGCGGCCGAAGGACATCGCGATCTACGTCGGTTCCGGCGAGCTGGATCTGGGGATCACCGGCCGCGATCTGGCGATGGATTCGGGGGCTCCGGTCACCGAGCGGCTGTCGCTGGGCTTCGGGTCCTCGCGTTTCCGGTACGCCGCCCCGAAGGGCCGCGATTGGTCGGTCGAGGATCTGCAGGGTCTGCGCATCGCCACCTCGTACGCGAATCTGGTGCGTCGTGATCTCGCCGCCCGCGGCATCGAAGCCGAGGTGATCCGGCTCGACGGTGCGGTGGAGATCTCCATCCAGCTCGGCGTCGCCGACGCGATCGCCGATGTGGTCGGCTCGGGCCGGACGTTGCGCCAGCACGATCTCGTCGCCTTCGGCGAGTCGCTGTGCGATTCGGAGGGTGTGCTGATCGAGCGGGAGGGTTCGGATCACTCGGATCGGGCCCGCAACCAGCTGATCGCCCGCCTCGAGGGTGTGGTCTTCGCGCAGCAGTACGTGATGATCGACTACGACTGCCCCAAGCACCTGCTCGAGCAGGCCGTCGAGGTCACGCCCGGTCTCGAGTCGCCGACGATCTCGCCGCTGGCGAACGAGAACTCGGTGGCGGTGCGGGCGATGGTGCCGCGCAAGGGCCACAACGCGGTGATGGACCGGCTCGCCGAGATCGGTGCCCGCGCCATCCTCGCGTCGAACATCCGCTCGTGCCGGGCGATGCGCGCCCCCGAATAGACGCGCACCGATCCCGACATCTTCGATCATCTGGTGCGGCCCCGCTGATCAGCGGGGCCGCACCTGCACGTTCTGGGCGATGCGGCCGAGCGCGCCGGTCTCGTCGTAGAGCAGACCGGCGGTCGTGCCGATCCCGTCGGGTCCGACGGACATCTCCGCGGCGATCCCCACCCAGTCCTGTTCGCGGAACTCGGGGGCGCGGAACAGGTGCACGGTCAGTTCGGTGTTGAGGAAGGTGTACTCGCGGGCGTCGAGTTTGGATCCGACACCGTTGGCGACGTCGGCGACGCTCATCAACCGGTCGAGTCCGCTGGGGGTTTCGCCTTCGACGAGGGCGATCTCGCTGCGCACCCACGCCGACGACAGGCCGGGAGCGCCGAAGGGGACGATGATGCGCCAGTCGACGGTGCCGATGTAGCCGCCCTTCCAGGCAGGATGCGGGGCACTGGCTTCGAAGTGGCCGGGGGCGGGCAGCGGGGTCTCCGAGGTGCGCGCGACCTGCGGCAGATCGACGGTTTCGAGGCGCCAGCCGGTGCCGCGCGCGACCGCGCGGTGGGTGCCGTCGGGGGCGGTGGCCCACAGTTCGGCGACGACCAGTTCGATGCGGCGGCCGGGTCGTTCGATGTGGGTGCGCACCTCGAGGTCGGTGAGGGGGACGGGGCCGAGCAGTTCGACGGTGAGCCGGCTCAGGCGGGTGTCGGGGCGCGGCCGGTGCCGTTCGATGGCGCGGGCGAGCAGCGCCGAGGGTGGGGCGCCGTGCTGCAGGTGCGGTCCCCAGGTGCTGACGGTGTGTTCGGTGGGGCGGAACATCGCGATCTCGACGTCGTCGACCGGGCCGGTGGGGGTGCTCGGCCGGGGGACCGGCACGTAGTAGGCGGCGTCGCTCACTCGGGATTCTCCTGCTGCTCGATACGGTGGGGCGCACCCGACGTCGACGGTATCGACTGGATCGACGGTGTCGCAACGCCGTCGAGGGGATACGGCGGTGGGGTACCGCCGAACGCCGGGCACAATGCCCGATGATCGCACCACCGGCAACCGGGGCCGGGATTGGGGCGGAAGTCGCCGCTTCTGCGCAATTGCCGGATCGTCGCCCACATCGCGCGCACGATCCGTTCGAAGCGGCGCAGTTCCTCGGGGTCGGGCCGGTAGTGCAGCACCTGTCCGTCGCCGAGATACAGCAGCCGCAGCGAGGCCGGGACGATGCCGCGTTGCCGCCACAGGATCAGCGCGTAGAACTTCAGCTGGAACAGCGCCGCCCGCTCGCCGCGCAGCGAGGGGGCGCGGCCGGTCTTGTAGTCGACGACGTGCACCGCCCCGGTGGCGTCGACATCGAGGCGGTCGATGATGCCGCGCAAGGGGACGTCGCCGTCGAGGGTGGTCTCCACCCGCAGTTCGCAGCCGTCGGCGGTGACGGCGGTGGGGTCCTCGACGGTGAAGTAGGTGTCCAGCAGCGCGGCGGCCTCGGCGAGGAAGGCCGCGTCGTCGGTGTCGACGCCGAGATCGGGGGTGGCGGCGAGGACCCGGGCCAGGGCGTCGGGCAGCAGGGTCTGCGCGGCGGTGGCGGTGCGGGCCGGTCCGTCGAGGCCGAACAGTGCTTCGAGGGCGGCGTGCACGACGGTGCCGCGCGCCTGGGCGCGGGTCGGCGGTGCGGTGAGCCGGTCGACGGCCTTGAAGCGGTAGAGCAGCGGGCAGCGGGTGAAGTCGGCGGCCCGGGAGGGGGACAGGGCGACCGGCCGCGTGGTGTCGGTGGGGGGTGTGGGTGCAGCTGTGGTCACACCTGGCAGGCTAGGACGCGGGTCCGACACGGTGCCGGACCCGCGTGCCCGATCCCGGGTGCGGGGCTGGAACGAAGGTGGACACGGCGATGGCAGTAGGCGGACTCGGGCGCAGCGGACCCTTCCAGGTGGGGGACCGGGTGCAGTTGACCGACGCCAAGGGCCGCAAGTACACCGTGGTGCTCGAACCGGGTAAGGAGTTCCACACCCATCGCGGCGGGATCCTGCACGACGATCTGATCGGCACCGACGAGGGTGTGGTGGTCACCTCCACCAACGGCACCCCCTATCTGGCGTTGCGTCCGCTGCTCGTCGACTACGTGATGTCGATGCCGCGCGGCGCGCAGGTGATCTACCCGAAGGACGCCGCGCAGATCGTGCAGGAGGGCGACATCTTCCCCGGTGCGACGGTGCTCGAGGCCGGCGCCGGCTCCGGTGCGCTGACGTGTTCGCTGCTGCGCGCGGTCGGGGAGAGCGGCCGGGTGATCTCCTATGAGGTGCGCGAGGACCATCTCGAATACGCCGAGCGCAATGTCGACACCTTCTTCGGGGAGCGCCCGGCGAACTGGACGACGGTGCTCGGGGATCTGGCGGACTACGACGTCGAGAAGTACGGCCGTGTGGACCGGGTGGTGCTGGACATGCTCGCCCCCTGGGATGTGCTCGAGACGGTGAAGAAGGCGCTGGTACCCGGCGGGGTGCTCATCGTCTACGTGGCGACGACGACGCAGCTGTCGCGGGTGGTCGAGGCGATGCGGGAGCAGACCTGCTGGACCGAGCCGCGCTCGTGGGAGTCGATGGTGCGCGGGTGGCACGTGGTGGGGCTGGCGGTACGTCCCGAGCATCGGATGCAGGGGCACACGGCGTTCCTGGTCAGTGCCCGGCGTCTGCAGGACGGGGTGGAGACCCCGAAGCCGCAGCGTCGGCCCAGCAAGGGCTGAGCCGACGCCGACCGGCGGGGGTTATTCGCAGCTGAGCGTGCCCATGGCCAGGATCGAGCAGGCGCTCTCGTCGGCGATGACCCAGGTGCCGTCGATCTGCTCGAAGGTCAGCGGCATCGGGGCGCCGCCGTGCGGGCCGGCGACCTCGGTGGTCGCGGTGACGGTGTCGGCGTCGACCGTGGTGATCTCGCCGACGGTGCCGGTGAGCGGGTAGCCGGCGAGCACTCCGGTGAACTGGTCGAGCACGGCGGTGCGCGCGGTGCCGTTCTCCACGACCGCGGCGCGGTCCTCGGTGGTGGCGGCCGGGTCGAAGAACACGTCGATCTGTTCCTGCAGCTGCTCGACGGTGACCGCGGCGGTCACGGTGGTGCTGGTGGTCGTCGTCGCGCTGGTCGTGGTGGCGGTGTCGTCGCCGGCGTCGTCGGAGCTGCAGCCGGTCAGGGCGGTGAGGGCGGCGATCGCGGTGGCGGCGCAGAGTGTGCGGACTGGACGTGGGGTCACGGAGGAGTACCTTTCGAGAGAAACGGTCGACGCACGATATTTAGGGCAGCCTAACAGCGTGTCGGGTGTGCGGTGCCATGGCGCGTCCCACACGCGACACATGTTCGGAACACGACTGTTTCGTGTCCTCCCCCATGTGGGGCGATGTCCCGGTAGCGTGGAATGACCGACAGTGGAGGGAGTCGCTATGAGCTCGTCAGAGAAGCCGGATGCGGTTGCGGCGGCACGCGAAATCGAAGAGTTGCGCGCAGAGGTGGCGACCTTGCGTCGTCGGCTCGGCGAACCGTCCGATCAGGTACGCGACCTCGAAGCCCGGCTCGAGTCCCTCACGGTCCGCAACGGCAAACTGCTCGAGACCCTCAAGGATGCGCGCCAGCAGCTGATCACGCTGCGCGAGGAGGTCGACCGGCTGGCCCAGCCGCCGAGCGGCTACGGGGTGCTGCTCGAGACGTTCGACGATCAGACCGTCGACGTGTTCACCTCGGGCCGCAAGATGCGGGTCGCGGTGTCCCCGAATCTCGAACTCGACACCTTCCGGCCCGGTCAGACGGTGCGGTTGAACGAGGCGTTGACCGTCGTGGAGGTCGGTGGGTTCGAGCGCGTCGGCGAGATCACCACCCTGCGGGAGGTGCTCGACGACGGCACCCGCGCGCTGGTGGTCGGGCACGCCGACGAGGAACGCATCGTGTGGCTGGCGGCCCCGCTCGCCGCGGCCGCCGCCGACGACAGGACCGATGTGCTCGTCGACGACGAGAACTCGTTCACGCTGCGCCCGGGTGATTCGCTGCTGGTCGACAGCAAGGCCGGCTACGCCTTCGAACGGATCCCCAAGGCCGAGGTCGAGGATCTCGTGCTCGAGGAGGTCCCGGACGTCGGCTACAGCGACATCGGTGGCCTGGGCCGGCAGATCGAGCAGATCCGCGACGCGGTGGAGCTGCCGTTCCTGCACAAGGATCTGTTCCGCGAGTACTCGCTGCGCCCGCCGAAGGGTGTGCTGCTGTACGGCCCGCCCGGTTGCGGTAAGACCCTGATCGCGAAGGCGGTCGCGAACTCGCTGGCGAAGAAGATCGCCGAGGCCCGCGGCGACGATTCGAAGGAAGCGAAGTCGTTCTTCCTCAACATCAAGGGCCCGGAGCTGCTGAACAAGTTCGTCGGTGAGACCGAGCGGCACATCCGGTTGATCTTCCAGCGGGCCCGGGAGAAGGCGTCCGAGGGCACGCCGGTGATCGTGTTCTTCGACGAGATGGACTCGATCTTCCGCACCCGCGGTTCCGGTGTGTCCTCCGATGTGGAGACCACGGTGGTGCCGCAGCTGCTCGCCGAGATCGACGGTGTCGAAGGGCTCGAGAACGTCATCGTCATCGGTGCGTCGAACCGTGAGGACATGATCGACCCGGCGATCCTGCGGCCCGGCCGCCTCGACGTGAAGATCAAGATCGAGCGTCCGGACGCGGAGGCCGCGCAGGACATCTTCTCGAAGTACCTGACCGAGAGCCTGCCGGTGCACGCCGACGATCTCGCCGAGTTCGGCGGCGATCGGGTCGCGTGCGTGCGGGCGATGATCGAGCGGGTCGTCGAGCGGATGTACGCCGAGTCCGAGGACAACCGGTTCCTCGAGGTCACCTACGCCAACGGTGACAAGGAGGTCCTGTACTTCAAGGACTTCAACTCCGGCGCGATGATCCAGAACATCGTCGACCGGGCGAAGAAGTACGCGATCAAGTCGGTGCTCGAGACCGGGGCACCCGGTCTGCGGGTGCAGCACCTGCTCGATTCGATCGTCGACGAGTTCGCCGAGAACGAGGACCTGCCCAACACCACGAATCCGGACGACTGGGCCCGGATCTCGGGGAAGAAGGGCGAGCGGATCGTGTACATCCGCACCCTGGTCACCGGCAAGAACGCCAGCGCGAGCCGCGCGATCGACACCGAGTCGAACACCGGCCAGTACCTGTAGGAATCGACCCGCGACGGCCGGGCCTTCCCTCCTCCGGAAGGTCCGGCCGTCGCGGCCTATCGGGGGAGGACCGACCGTGCCGTTGCCGCGCACCATGGCCCGGTTCAACAAGATCGTCACCAACCGGGTCACCACACCCTTCGCGCAGCTGCTGCCGGGCACCGCGGTGGTCGAACATCGCGGGCGCCGCTCGGGCCGGGTGTTCCGCACCCCGGTGCTGCTGTTCGGTGTCGGCGACGATCTGCGGATCGCGTTGACCTACGGCGCCGACACCGACTGGGTGCGCAACGTGTGCGCCGCCGGCGAGGCGGTGGTGCACACTCGGGGCAGGGCCATCCCGGTGCGCGACCCGCGGCTCGGGACCGACCGGCAGGCGAGCTGGGCGCCGCTGCCGGTGCGGGTGGCGCTGCAGGCGATCGGCGCGCACGGCTATCTGGACTGCACCCCGCAGCCGCACCGCTGACCGGTGGCGGGGCTGTTCACGACCGTGAGCGTCCGGATCGCCTAGGCTCGAGGGCATGCAGCGGATCATCGGTATCGAGGTCGAGTACGGGATCTCCTCACCCAACGAGCCATCGGCGAACCCGATCCTGACCTCCACGCAGGCGGTGCTGGCCTACGCGGCCGCCGAAGGGGTGCCGCGCGCACGGCGCACCCGCTGGGACTACGAGGTCGAATCACCCCTGCGCGACGCGCGGGGCTTCGATCTGGGCCGGTTCAACGGCCCGGCCCCGGTCATCGACGCCGACGAGGTCGGCGCCGCGAACATGATCCTCACCAACGGCGCTCGCCTGTACGTCGACCACGCCCACCCCGAATACTCCGCCCCGGAGGTCGCCGACCCCCTCGACGCGGTGATCTGGGACAAGGCCGGCGAACGGGTGATGGAGGCCGCCGCCCGGCACGCGTCGAGTGTGCCCGGCGCACCCCGGCTGCAGCTGTACAAGAACAACGTCGACGGCAAGGGCGCCTCCTACGGCACCCACGAGAACTACCTGATGGACCGCGAGACCCCGTTCTCCGCGGTGGTCGCGGGCCTGATCCCGTTCTTCGTCTCCCGGCAGGTCATCACCGGCTCCGGACGCGTCGGCATCGGCCAGTCCGGTGACGAGCCCGGTTTCCAGCTCTCGCAGCGCGCCGACTACATCGAGGTCGAGGTCGGTCTCGAGACCACCCTCAAGCGCGGCATCATCAACACCCGCGACGAACCGCACGCCGACGCCGACAAGTACCGGCGCCTGCACGTGATCATCGGCGACGCGAACCTGGCGGAGATGTCCACCTACCTCAAGGTCGGCACCACCGCGCTGGTGCTCGACCTGATCGAGGCCGGCGTCGACCTGTCCGATCTGCAGCTCGCCCGCCCGGTCACCGCGGTGCACCACATCAGCCACGACCCGTCGCTGCGCAAGACCGTCGCGCTCGCCGACGGCCGGGAGCTGACAGGCCTGGCGCTGCAGCGGATCTACCACGAGCGGGTCGCGAAGTTCCACGACGGCACCGAGGACGAGCGGATCCTCGACATCCTCGACAAGTGGGCGATGGTGCTCGACCTGCTCGAACGCGACCCGATGGAATGCGCCGACCTGCTGGACTGGCCCGCGAAGCTGCGGCTGCTCGAGGGCTTCCGCAACCGCGAGGGACTGTCCTGGTCGGCGCCGCGCCTGCACATGGTCGACCTGCAGTACTCGGATGTGCGCCTGGACAAGGGCCTGTACAACCGGCTCGTGGCCCGCGGGTCGATGCAGCGGCTGGTGTCCGAGCAGCAGGTCCTCGATGCGGTGCACACCCCGCCGTCGGACACCCGCGCCTACTTCCGCGGCGAGTGCCTGCGCCGTTTCGGTGCCGATATCGCGGCGGCGAGCTGGGATTCGGTGATCTTCGATCTCGGTCGCGAGTCGCTGGTGCGCATCCCGACGCTCGAGCCGCTGCGCGGCAGCCGCGCGCATGTCGGGGAGCTGCTCGAGACGGCGCAGTCGGCGGCGGAGTTGGTCGATCAGCTCACCCACTGACCCCCCGGCCCGGCAGGGGTGCGGTGGCCGGATCACAGGTCGCGAGTACGCGTGTCGCCACCGGTGGACCGCTTCGCTGGGTAGGGTAGGAGTTCGAAGCAGCGGTGACCACACCGATCGTCGACCGGTGACGGTTCCGCGCCGAGTACAGGAGGAGGTCGGCGGCTATGGCACAGGAGCAGACCACACGCGGTGGCGGCGGAGACGACGACGAGGTCGTCGGTGACGGCGGTGCCGGTCAGGAGCGTCGCGAGAAGCTCGCCTCGGACACCGACGATCTTCTCGACGAGATCGACGACGTGCTCGAGGAGAACGCGGAGGACTTCGTGCGGGCATATGTGCAGAAAGGTGGCCAGTGACAGCCGAACGATCCTCTCTTCCCTACCGCGAGGTGCAGCCGAAGCTGCACCTCGCGTCGCCCTTGTCGTCGTTCTCCGACCACCTGCGGATGCACGCCCCGGAGATGCTGCCGGAGAACCGGTTCCGGTTCGAACGAGGTGACCACGTGGACCTCGCCCCGCACGGCACCACCATCGTGGCGCTGACCTTCGACGGGGGTGTGCTCATCGCCGGCGACCGGCGCGCGACCATGGGCAACCTGATCGCCTCCCGCGACGTCGACAAGGTGTTCATCACCGACAACTATTCGGCGGCCGGCATCGCCGGCACCGCGGGCCTGGCGATCGAGCTCGTGCGACTGTTCGCGGTCGAACTCGAGCACTACGAGAAGATCGAAGGTGTGCCGCTGACCTTCGACGGCAAGGCCAATCGGCTCTCGTCGATGGTGCGCGGCAATCTCGGTGCGGCCATGCAGGGCCTGGCCGTGGTGCCGTTGCTGGTCGGTTTCGACCTCGACGCGTCCGATGCGCACCGCGCCGGGCGGATCGTGTCCTACGACGTGGTCGGGGGCCGCTACGAAGAGCGCGCCGGCTACCACGCGGTCGGCTCCGGATCGTTGTTCGCCCGCTCGTCGCTCAAGAAGCTCTACCGCGCCGACGCCGACGAGCAGAGCGCGTTGCGCAGCGCCGTCGAGTCGCTGTACGACGCGGCCGACGACGACACCGCCACCGGTGGTCCCGACACCACCCGCGGGATCTACCCGACGGCGGTGGTGATCACCGCGGCCGGGGCCGTGGCCGTCGCGGAGGAAACCCTGTCCGAGCTGGCCCGCACCATCGTGGCCGACCGCACCGCAGGAGATGCCCGGTGACACTTCCGTACTATGCGTCCGCCGAGCAGATCATGCGCGATCGCTCGGAGCTGGCCCGTAAGGGCATCGCCCGGGGCCGGTCGGTGATCGCGTTGACCTACGCCGACGGTGTGCTGCTGGTGGCGGAGAATCCGTCGAAGGCGCTGCACAAGATCAGCGAACTGTACGACCGGGTCGGTTTCGCCGCCGTCGGCAAGTACAACGAGTTCGAGAATCTGCGGCGCGCCGGGATCATGCACGCCGACATGCGCGGCTACTCCTACGACCGGCGGGACGTGACCGGGCGGGCGCTGGCGAACGCCTACGCGCAGACCCTCGGCACGATCTTCACCGAGCAGCCCAAGCCGTACGAGGTGGAGATCTGCGTCGCCGAGGTCGGGCGCGCCGACACCGAGGACGGCCCGCAGCTGTACCGCATCACCTACGACGGGTCGATCGTCGACGAACCGCAGTTCGTGGTGATGGGCGGCAACACCGAACCGATCGTCACCGCGCTGCGCTCGTCGTACACGGGGGGTCTGCCGCTCGACGAGGCGGTCGCCGTGGCGGTGACCGCGCTGCAGCAGCCCGCCACCGCCGATGCGGCGCCGCGGGTGCTCGGCCGCGGGGAACTCGAGGTCGCGGTGCTCGAGAAGCAGCGGCCGCGCCGCGCCTTCCGGCGTATCTCGGGGGCGGCGCTCGACGCGCTGCTGCCCAGCACCGGGTCTGCTCAGGCGGCGCCGTCGGAGACGCCCGCCGATCCGGCCCCCGAGTCGGGGTCCGAGACCGCGACCGGCTCGGAGACCGGGTCCGGTCCCGACGCGGGCTGATCCGCCGCGAGCCGATAGACCGTCAACGCCGACGGCACCACCTCGAAGTCGAAACCGGTGCCGTCGGCGAGGACCTCCCCGTCGGTGGCCAACGCCACCGGATCCCCGATGACCTCCACCGACAGGCCCGGGATGTGCCGCTGCCGATACATCGGTGACGCGCCGAGGGTGCCGGTCGCCGCAGCGAGGAGCAGTCGCAGCCGCGAGAACCGGCTCTCCGCGGGCAGATACCGCACGTCGAGGGTGCCCCGATCCAGATGGGCGCGGGACATCGGCACCTGATCCGCCGGGGTGTAGTGGCCGTTGCCGACGAACAGCAACCACACCGCCCGCCCCGCCCCGTCGATCCGCACGGGCATCGGGCTCGCCGTGCGCAGCACCGCGAGCATCGCCAGGCCCGCCGCCGGCCACTTGCCGATCCGCGGTTCCCAGTGCTCCCGCAACCGCACCGCATCCGGATAGCCGCCGAGGCTGGCGGTGTTGACGAACCGCCGCACCGTGCGCCCGTCCGGCCCGGTCACCGTGACCTGACCGAGCCCGACGGCCACCGCCTGCCCGGCGGTGACCGCCCGCACCGTCTCCTCCAGGTCCACCACGCCGAGGTCGAGCGCGAAATGGTTGAGGGTGCCGCCGGGGAACACCGCCACCGGCAGCCGCGCGTCGACGGCGACGTCGAGCACCGCCGCGACCGTGCCGTCCCCGCCGCACACTCCCACCGCCTGCGGCCGATGTTCGGTCAGCAGACGTTCCAGCTGCTCCGCCGGATCGCCGTCGGGATCCAGATCGACGCGCCGCACCCCCGGCAGCGCGGCGGTGACGGCCGCGGCGATCTCCTCGGCGGTCCCGGCGTCGCGGTTGACCACCAGCAGCATCCCGTCGCCGCCGGGCAGGGCGGGCGCGGCGGCCGCGACCTGCACGGTCGCCGGTTCGCGGCTGCGCACCGCCCACCAGCGGCGCGTCGACCACGCCACCGTCGCGCCGACGGCGGCGCCGACGACGACGTCGCCGGGCCAGTGCACGCCGGTGTGCACCCGCGAATAGGCCACCGCCGCGGCCAGCGGCGCCAGGACCGCCCCGGCCGCAGGGGATTCGAGCGCCACCCCGGTCGCGAACGCCGCCGCCGACGCGGCGTGCCCGGACGGGAACGACGACGAGCGGGGGATCGGCACACTGCGGCGCCGGAACTTCGGGTCGGTGCGCGCCGGGGGCCGGCGGCGCGGCAACAGCGGTTTGAGCAGCCCGTTGGTCAGGGCGCTGGCCCCGGCCACCGACAGCAGACCCCGCACCGCACCGCGGCGGGCGTGACCACCGACAGCGGCGCACACCGCGGCGCACGCCACCCACAGCACACTGTGGTTGGCGGCGCGCCCGAGATCGCGCAGCAGTGGGTCGGCGGGGGACGCGCGCAGCGCCCCGGTGCGCTCGAACAGGGCCCGGTCGGCGGTGCGGTAACGCTCGGGAACGATCACACCTCGACCGTAGATGTCGTTGCGACCCATGGGGGTCGGGTTCGCGCGGTACTGTCGAGGTGTGCAGCGACGAATCATGGGTATCGAGACGGAGTTCGGCGTCACGTGTACCTTCCACGGGCATCGTCGGTTGAGCCCCGACGAGGTGGCCCGCTATCTGTTCCGCCGGGTGGTGTCCTGGGGGCGCAGTTCGAACGTCTTCCTGCGGAACGGGGCGCGACTGTATCTCGATGTCGGTTCGCACCCCGAGTACGCCACCGCCGAGTGCGACGACCTGCTCCAGCTCGTCGAGCACGATCATGCCGGTGAGCGGGTCCTCGAGGAACTGCTCATCGACGCCGAGCAGCGTCTCGCCGAGGAGGGTATCGGCGGCGACATCTTCCTGTTCAAGAACAACACCGACTCGGCGGGCAACTCCTACGGCTGCCACGAGAACTATCTCGTCGCCCGTGTCGGCGAGTTCTCCCGCATCTCCGATGTGCTGCTGCCGTTCCTGGTGACCCGCCAGTTGATCTGCGGCGCCGGGAAGGTGCTGCAGACCCCCAAGGCCGCCACCTTCTGCCTGTCGCAACGCGCCGAGCACATCTGGGAGGGTGTCTCGTCGGCGACCACCCGGTCGCGGCCGATCATCAACACCCGCGACGAGCCGCACGCCGACGCCGAGAAGTACCGGCGCCTGCACGTGATCGTCGGGGACTCGAACATGTCCGAGACCACCACCATGCTCAAGGTGGGGTCGGCGGCGCTGGTGCTCGAGATGATCGAGGCCGGAGTGCCGTTCCGCGACTTCGCGCTCGACAACCCGATCCGCGCCATCCGCGAGGTCTCCCACGACCTGACCGGCCGGCGCCCGGTGCGCCTGGCCGGGGGCCGGCAGGCCAGCGCGCTGGACATCCAGCGCGAATACCACGCGCGGGCGGTGGAGTATCTGCACCAGCGCGAACCCGACCCGCACGTCGCGCAGGTGGTGGACCTGTGGGGCCGCGTCCTCGACGCCGTCGAATCGCAGGACTTCGCGAAGGTCGACACCGAGATCGACTGGGTGATCAAGCGCAAGCTGTTCCAGCGCTACCAGGACCGCTACAACATGGAGCTGTCGGATCCGAAGATCGCGCAGCTCGACCTGGCCTACCACGACATCAAACGCGGCCGCGGTGTGTTCGACCTGCTGCAGCGCAAGGGTCTGGCGGCGCGGGCGACCGACGACGAGTCCGTCGACGCGGCGGTGAACACCCCACCGCAGACCACCCGGGCGAAGCTGCGCGGTGATTTCATCGCCGCCGCGCAGGCCGCGGGCCGCGATTTCACCGTCGACTGGGTGCATCTGAAGCTCAACGATCAGGCGCAGCGCACCGTGTTGTGCAAGGACCCGTTCCGGTCGGTGGACGAACGCGTCGAACGGCTCATCGCCTCCATGTGAGTACCGCCGGCCGTCGGATCGGACCGGACGGTCCGATCCGATGGACGGTGATGCGGTGCCGGCGGCGTGCGGGCACTAGGGTTGGCGCGTGGCGATCTCGAAAGTCGAACGGCTGGTGAACCTGGTCATCGCGCTGCTGTCCACCCGACAGTTCGTGACCGCGGAGAAGATCCGTGCCTCGGTGGCCGGCTACTCCGAATGCGCGAGCGACGAGGCGTTCAGCCGCATGTTCGAGCGGGACAAGAACGAACTGCGCGATCTCGGGGTGCCCCTCGAGACGGGCCGGCCGTCGCGGTCGTCGACGGTGGAGGGCTACCGCATCAACCGCGACGCCTACGAACTGCCCGAGATCGACCTCACCCGCGAGGAGACCGCCGCCGTGGCCGTCGCCGCGGCGCTGTGGGAATCGCCGGAGCTGACCGCCGCCGCGCAGGGCGCGGTGCTCAAGCTGCGTGCCGCCGGGATCCGTGTCGACTCCGACGGTGGGGAAGTGGTGGCGCCGCTGCCGCCGCGCGCCCGCGGTTCCGAACCGGCGTTGACGGCGTTGCTCGCCGCGATCGACGCGCGCCGCGCGGTGCGGTTCACCCACCGCAGTTCCCCCACCGAGCCGTGGTCGACGCGCACCGTCGAACCGTGGGGTGTGGTCACCGTGCACGGCCGCTGGTATCTCGTCGGCCACGACCGCGACCGCGACGCGGTGCGCACCTTCCGGCTCTCGCGCATCGGCGACGAGATCACCGCGATCGGCCCCGAGGGGGCGGTGCAGATCCCGGAGGGGGTGGATCTGCGGGGGCGCGTGCTCGCCGCGACCTCCCCGGCGGAGGTCAGCGGATCGGCGCGGCTGTGGGTGGCCGACGGGCGCGCCTGGGAGCTGCGCCGGCTCGGACAGGCCGGCGCGGCCCGGCGGATCGGCGACCGCGACGGGGTGGAACTCGAGGTGCCGGTGCGCTCGTGGGAATGGATCGCCCGGATCGTCGCCGGGCAGGGCGCGGACGCGTTGGTGCTCGACCCACCGGAGTTGCGGGCCGAGGTGCACCGCATCCTCGAACAGGCAACCACGGATGCGGGGGAGGAGGAGCGATGAGCACACGACTGTCGGCGCGACTGGGACGACTGCTCAATCTCGTGCCCTACTTCCTGGCGCACCCGGGGATCAGCGCGGCCGAGGCCGCCCGCGATCTCGGGGTCACCCCCAAGCAGGTGATGGACGATCTGAACCAGCTGTGGGTGTGCGGGCTGCCCGGCTACGGGCCCGGCGACCTGATCGATCTGTCGTTCTCCGAGGACAGCATCGTGGTGACCTTCACCGCCGGCATCGAACGCCCCCTGCGGTTGACCTCCACCGAGGCCACCGCACTGCTCGTGGCGCTGCGATCGCTGCAGGAGATGCCCGGTGTCGTCGACCCGTCCGCGGCGCAGTCGGCGATCGCGAAGATCGAGGCGGCCGCCGGGACCGCCGCGCTGCCCGCCGACACCACCACTGACACCGCGACCGCGGCGACTGCCGAACCGGATCCGGAGGCGACCGCGGACTCGGATGCCGCCGGACAGGTGCGGGACGCGGTGCGCGACGGTCGCGCCGTGCACCTGACCTACTATTCGGCCTCCCGCGACACCGTCTCCGAACGCGACGTCGACCCGATCCGCATCGTCATCATCGACGAGCACGCCTATCTGCAGGCATGGTGCCGCAGCGCCGAGGGGGTGCGGCTGTTCCGCTTCGACCGCATCGACGCCGCCACCGTGCTCGACGAGCCGGCGCGGCCCCCGCATCGGGCGATCACCGACGACGAGCACCTCGAACTGTTCGAGGGCGACCCCTCGCTGCCCGCCGCACGGTTGCGCATCGCCCCGTTCTACACGTGGCTGCTCGACTACTACCCGCTCACCGACGTGCAGGTACTGCCCGACGGCAGTTGCGAGGCGTCGATGCGGTACGCGTCGCCGGGGTGGATGGCGCGGCTGCTCGTCGGTCTCGGCGCCGGGGTGCAGGTGCTCGACCCACCGGAGTTGCGGGCCGCGGTGCGGGCGCGGGCCGAGGCGGCGCTGGCCGCCTACGCCGAACTCGGCCGGGAGGACGCGACCCGCGGTGCGGGTCCGACACCGTGACGGTCGCGTTGTGAAACATCTGTGTGAATCCTCTGCAAATTGTGGGTGGATACACCTGCGCGGGGCCTCAGGGTGTGCTCGAGGTCCGGTAGCATCGATCGGAGCCGATCAGTGGAGGTTGTTGTAAATGGGTGCAATGAGCCCCTGGCACTGGGCCATCGTGGCGCTGGTGGTCGTGATTCTCTTCGGTTCGAAGAAGCTGCCCGACGCCGCGCGCGGTCTCGGTCGTTCGCTCCGGATCTTCAAGAGCGAGGTCAAGGAGATGCAGAACGACGACGCCCGGGCGTCCACGCCGCAACAGCCGGCGCCGAATCCGTTGCCGGCCGCGCAGCCGACAGCCGATCCCACCGCGCCGAACACGCACACCGAACCGCGGTCTGCCTGACCGACGTTCATCCTGCCGGGGCGCCCACCACGGGTGTCCCGGCGTTCCGCTGACCCCGGCACGCCCGCACGCCGGTGGTCTCGACAGGAGCTGAGAACCGCACCGTGCGCATCCCGTTCGATCCGCGCCGAAGCCGGCGCAAGACCAATCCCGACGGCACCATGTCGCTGGTCGAGCACCTCTACGAATTGCGCACGCGTCTGCTGATCGCTCTCGCTGCGATCGTGCTCACCACCATCCTCGGATTCGTCTGGTACAGCCGCAGCCTGTTCGGCCTCGAGAGCCTCGGGGAGATCCTGCGCGGCCCCTACTGCGACCTACCCGCCTCGGCCCGCGCCGACCTGAGCAACGACGGGGCGTGCCGTCTGCTCGCCACCGGTCCGTTCGAGCAGTTCATGTTGCGCCTGAAGGTCGCCGCCACTGCGGGCATCGTCATGGCGTGCCCGATCTGGCTGTACCAGCTGTGGGCGTTCGTCACCCCCGGCCTGTACCGCAAGGAACGCCGCTACGCGATCGGCTTCGTCACCTGCGGGGCGGCGCTGTTCGTCACCGGCGCGGTGCTGGCCTATCTGGTGATCTCCCACGCGTTGTCGTTCCTGCTCACTGTCGGCAACGACGTGCAGGTCACCGCCCTGTCGGGCGCCGAATACTTCGGCTTCCTCATCAACCTGCTGGTGATCTTCGGGGTGTCCTTCGAGATCCCGCTGGTGATCGTCGCGCTCAACGGCGTCGGGGTGCTGCCCTACGCCAAGCTCAAGGCGTGGCGGCGCGGGCTGATCATGGCGGTGTTCGTCTTCGCCGCCATCGCCACCCCCGGCCAGGATCCGTTCTCCATGCTCGCCCTGGCGTTGGCGCTGACGCTGCTCGTGGAGTTCGCCATCCAGATCGCCCGGCTGACCGACCGGCGCCGCGCCCGCAAGGCCCGCGCCGAGGGCTGGGCCGATCTCGACGACGACGAGGGTTCGACGATCCCCGCCCCGAGCCCGGTGGAGCCGGCAGCGCCCACCGATCCGGCCCGCACCGACTACTCCGACACCCTGTGACCGGCGACCCCACTC
Source organism: Rhodococcus sp. S3 (assembly GCF_058211795.1). Lineage (NCBI taxonomy): Bacteria > Bacillati > Actinomycetota > Actinomycetes > Mycobacteriales > Nocardiaceae > Rhodococcus > Rhodococcus sp. S3. The sequence continues at coordinate 2,660,141 of NZ_CM177074.1, forward strand.
CCGGCCCTGCCGGTGACGACGGGACCGGCACCGCGCCGCTCGTCCCCACCCCGCAGCTCGCGGAGTTCGGCACCGGCCTCGGGTTCCCGCTCGACCCGTTCCAGATCGAGGCGTGCCGCGCCCTCGAGAACGGGCATTCGGTGCTGGTGTGCGCCCCCACCGGCGCCGGCAAGACCGTCGTCGGTGAGTTCGCGGTGTATCTGGCACTGCAAGGCGGTTCCAAATGCTTCTACACCACCCCGATCAAGGCGCTGAGCAACCAGAAATACGCCGACCTGTGTGCCCGGCACGGCCGCGACGCGGTGGGTCTGCTCACCGGCGACCAGTCCATCAACTCCGATGCGCCGGTGGTGGTGATGACCACCGAGGTGCTGCGCAACATGATCTACGCGTCGTCCACCGCCCTGATCGGCCTCACCCACGTGGTGATGGACGAGGTGCACTTCCTCGCCGACCGCTTCCGCGGCGCGGTGTGGGAAGAGGTCATCCTGCACCTGCCCGAGGACGTGCGGCTGGCGTCGCTGTCGGCGACGGTGTCGAACGCCGAGGAGTTCGGTGACTGGATGACCACGGTGCGCGGCGACACCACCGTCGTCGTCGACGAGGTGCGGCCCATCCCGCTGCACCAGCACATGATGCTCGGCTCCCGCATCTACGACCTGTTCGACCGCCGCGCCGACACCGACACCGCCCCGACCCGCCGGGGCCGCGACATCGTCGTCAACCCGGAACTGGCGTCGGCGGTGCGGCAACGGCAGAGCCTGTCCGGGATGGACCGCTGGGGTGAACGCGGACCCCGTTTCCGGCCGCCGCCGCGCCCGGAGGTCATCGTCCGCCTCGACCGCGACGGTCTGCTGCCGGCCATCACCTTCGTGTTCAGCCGCGCCGGCTGCGACGCCGCCGTGCAGCAGTGCCTGCGCTCGGGTCTGCACCTGACCGACGACACCGAAGCCGCCGAGATCCGCCGGATCGTCGACGAACACACCCGGGATCTGCCGCGCGGCGACCTCGAGGTCCTCGGCTACGCATCGTGGCGCACCGCCCTCGAACGCGGCATCGCCGCCCACCACGCGGGCATGCTGCCGGCCTTCCGGCACACCGTCGAAGAACTCTTCGTCCGCGGGCTGGTGCGGGCGGTGTTCGCCACCGAGACCCTCGCGCTGGGCATCAACATGCCGGCCCGCACCGTGGTGCTCGAAAAGCTCGTCAAGTTCAACGGCGACACCCACGCCGAGCTGACCCCCGGCGAGTACACGCAGCTGACCGGCCGGGCCGGGCGGCGCGGCATCGACGTCGAGGGCCACGCGGTCGTGCTGTGGCAGCCGGGCATCGAACCGGCCTCGGTCGCCGGGCTCGCCTCCACCCGCACCTTCCCGCTGCGCAGCTCCTTCCGCCCGTCCTACAACATGGCGGTCAACCTCATCGACGCCGTCGGGGTCGAGCGGTCGCGGGCGCTGCTGGAGATGTCCTTCGCCCAGTTCCAGGCCGACAAGTCGGTGGTCGGTCTCAAACGCGGCATCGACCGCAACGAGACCACCCTCGCGCAACTGCGCGACCAGCTCGGCGGTGAGGGCAGCGAGATCCTCGACTATCTGCGGTTGCGCGCGGAGCTGACCGACGCCGAACGCGCCCACGAGCGGCGCGGCAAGCAGGATCGCCGGGCCGCGGCGGTGGCGTCGCTGGTGACCCTGCGGCGCGGCGACATCATCGCCGTGCCCGCCGGCAAACACACCGGCCTGGCCGTGGTGGTGCTGCCGGACACCGATGCCGGTGATCCGCGGCCGCAGGTCGTCACCGCCGACGCCTGGTCCGGTCGCCTCTCCGCCGGGGACTTTCCGACCCCGGCGACGGTGCTGGGCACGCTGCGGCTGCCGCGGCACGTCGATCACCGCACCGGCCGCGGGCGCCGCGACATCGCGTCGGCGTTGCGGTCGAAGGGCCTCGTGCCGCCGCGCCGTCCCAAGCGCAGCAGGTCCAAGGGTGACACCCGCGAGATCGACGCGTTGCGCCGCGAGCTCAAGCATCATCCGGCCCGCAAGCATCCCGATCTCGATTCGCTGGCGCGGGTCGGGGAGCGCTACCACCGGTTGCTGCGCGAGACCCAGCAGCAGCGCCGCAAGGCCGCCGCGGCGACGGATTCGCTGGCGCGCACCTTCGAGCGGATCGTCGCGCTGCTGACCGAACGCGGCTATCTCACCGGGGGTGACGATCCGGCGACCACCGAGGCGGGGGAGCGGCTCGCCCGCATCTACACCGAATCGGATCTGCTGGTCGCCGAATGCGTGCGTCGCCGTGCCTGGGCGGGACTGTCCGCCGCCGAACTCGCGGCGGTCGCCTCGGCGGTGATCTACGAGTCGCGCACCGACGAGCCGGTGACCGTCGTCGGACCGACCGGCCCGATCCGGCACGCGCTGGCCGAGACCACCCGGATCTGCGACGGGTTGCGGGCCGACGAGATCCGGCACCGGCTGCCCCCGACCCGCGAACCGGATCTCGGTTTCGTCACCGCCGCCTACACCTGGGCGTCCACCGCGTCGCTGACCGAGGCGCTCGTCGCCGCGGAGGCAGCCGGCAAGGAACTCTCACCCGGAGATTTCGTGCGGTGGTGCCGGCAGCTGATCGATCTGCTCGACCAGATCCGCACCTGCGCGGACGATCCGGAGCTCGCCCGCACCGCCGGCAAGGCGGTCGGGGCGGTGCGCCGCGGGGTCGTCGCCGTCGATCCCACCGCCGAATGACCCGGCTCCCGCGGGGTGTGCGGGGCGCCCGGTAGGCGTGGATGCCCGCGCGGCGGGTGGACGCTACCGTATGGGCACACAACGGGAAGGGTGAGTGGAGACGACGATGACCGGGCCGAACGAACCGCAGGACTCGCCGGGGCAGAGGCCGCCGGAATCGACGGATCCATGGGCACCGAACCCGACCTCCGGGGGCGGTGAGCAGCCCGGATCACCGTGGGCGCCGCCCGCCGGCCAACAGCAGTGGGGGCAGGGCAGCGGCACCGGCTGGGGGCAGTCACCCGCCGGGCAGTCGCCGTGGCAATCCGACACCGGTGCGGGTGGGAACGTCCCGCAGCCCGGGTGGGCGCCGCCCGCCGGGCAGCAGACTCCCGGGCAGCCCGGTGCCGGGCACCAGAATCAGTGGGGTGCGCCGACCGGTGCGCCGCAGCAGGGTTGGGGTCCGGCCCCGCAGCCGCCCGCGACCGGCTGGGGGCAGCCGGCACCCGGTCAACAGGCACCAGGGCAGGCACCGGGCTGGGGTCAGCAGCCGGGAGCCCAGCCGTGGGGCGCGCCCGGTCAGCAGCCGACGCAGCCCGTCCCGGGGTGGGGTGGGCAGCAGCCCGCCGGGGCGCAGCCCTGGGGTGCGCCCGCGAACACCTGGCAGCAGCCCGGTACACCGCAGCAGAACGGCCCGCAGACGGGAAAGTCGAAGCTGCCGTGGATCCTCGGCGGCGTCGGGCTCGTCGCGGTGCTCGCCCTCGTCGGGATCATCGCCGCGACGATGTTCGGCGGGAAGGTCCTCGACACCGAATCCACCCAGGCCGGCATTGCGAAGGTGCTCACCGAGTCCTACGGGGCCGGGCAGGTCGGCGACGTGCAGTGCCCGAGCGACCAGAAGGTCGAGGCCGGGCACAGCTTCACCTGCGAGGTCACCGTCGACGGCCAGTTCCGGGAGGTGACCGTCACCGTCACCGACGACAACGGCACCTACGAGGTCGGCCGCCCCAACTGACCGGGACCGGTCAGCGGTCGGCCAGGGCCGCGACCAGCGCGGACACCGGCCGTTCCAGACCCCACCGCTGCGCCAGCGCGGTGAGCTGCTCCGGATCGGCCGGTGCCGCCGGCAACACGTCCGAGCGGGACAGGTCCACGTCCGCGTCGGTGGCGACCCGCACCACCGGCAGCGCCGCATCCAGATAGTCCGCCGCGGCGGCGAGTTTGACCCGCATGCCCTTCGCCATCGACGTCGACTCGTCGAGCGCGGCCGCGCGCACCGCGTCGAGGGAGCCGTACTGCTGCAGCAACGACGCCGCGGTCTTCTCCCCGACACCCTTGACGCCCGGGAGTCCGTCCGACGGGTCGCCGCGCAGCGCCGCGAGTTCGGCGTAGGCGGCGCCGGCCCGCTCGGCGGGCACCCCGTAGCGTTCGGCGACCAGCGCCGGATCGAACAACTCGGCCTTGGCCAGGCCGCGCCCGGCGTAGAGCACCCGCACCGGCACCGGGCTGTCGGTGACGACCTGCAGCAGGTCGCGGTCGCCGCTGACCACGATCACCCGGTCCGTGGTCTCGCGGGTGGCGAGGGTGCCGAGCACGTCGTCGGCTTCGAAACCGGCCGCGCCGCCGGTGGCGATGCCGGCGGCGGCGAGCACCTCGAGGATCACCGGCACCTGCGGCAGCAGCGCGGGCGGGACCTCCTCGACGGTGCCGTCGGACCCGGCGGCGACCCGGTGCGCCTTGTAACTGGGGATCGCCGCGACCCGGAAGGCCGGGCGCCAGTCCAGATCCAGGCACACCACCAGCCGGGTGGGGCGGTGGGTGCGGATCAGCGAGGCCACCATGTCCACGAATCCGCGTACCGCGTTGACCGGGCTGCCGTCGGGGGCGGTGACCTTCTCCGGGATGGCGTGGAAGGCGCGGAACCACAGGCTCGCGCCGTCGAGCAGCATCAGCGTGGGGTCCGGTGCGGGCGTGGGGTTCTCCGGTGCGGTCACGGACCACATCCTGCCATCCGGTCGCGGCCACTAGGCTCGAAGACATGACCACTGCCGCCACCCGATTCCCCGCAGACCGTTACGCGGCCCGCCTGGCCCGGGCCGCCGAACTCGGTGCCGCCGCCGGCTTCGACGCGCTGCTCATCACCCCCGGACCGGATCTGCGGTATCTCACCGGTTCGCGCGCCGAGTCGTTCGAGCGCCTGACCTGCCTGGTGATCCCCACCGACGGCTCCGGCGCCACCGTGGTGGTGCCGCGGCTGGAGTTGGCGTCGCTGAACGACTCCGCCATCGGTGAACTCGGTCTGCCGGTGCGGGACTGGGTGGACGGTCAGGATCCCTACGCGCTCGTGCGCGAACTCGTCGCGACGGTGGGGGCGTTCGCGGTGGCCGAGGCGATGCCGGCGCTGCACCTGGTGCCGCTGACCGCCCGGTTCGGCAGCGTCCCGGCGCTGGCGACGTCGGTGATCCGGCAGCTGCGGATGGTCAAGGACGCCGACGAGGTCGAGGCGTTGCGCCGCGCCGGTGCCGCCATCGACCGGGTGCATGCCCGCATGGGTGAATGGTTGCGCGCGGGACGCACCGAAGCCGAGGTGGCCGCGGACATCACCGCCGCGATCCTCGAAGAGGGGCACACCGCGGCGGCGTTCGTCATCGTCGGTTCCGGCCCGCACGGCGCCGACCCGCACCACGAGGTGTCCGACCGGGTCATCGAGTCCGGCGACATCGTCGTCATCGACATCGGTGGTCCCGTTGAACCGGGCTACTACTCGGATTCGACCCGCACCTACAGCATCGGCGAACCGGACCCGGAGATCGCGACGAAGATCGCGGTGCTCGAGAAGGCGCAGCAGACCGCGGTCGACGCGGTGCGTCCCGGGGTGCGCGCCGAGGACGTCGATGCCGCCGCCCGCAACCTGCTCGCCGCCGCCGGTTACGGGGAGGCGTTCGTGCACCGCACCGGGCACGGCATCGGCCTGTCGGTGCACGAGGAGCCGTACATCGTCTCCGGCAACGACGACACGCTGCAGCCCGGTATGGCGTTCAGCATCGAACCGGGCATCTACTTCCGCGGTGAGTGGGGTGCGCGGATCGAGGACATCGTCGTCGTCACCGAGGACGGCTGCGAGTCGATGAACCTGCGCCCGCACGGATTGACGGTGCTGCCGGGCTGATCCCGTCCCGCCGGGTCAGCGTTCGTCGAGCAGGGCGAGCAGCTTGTCGGCGAGCGGACCGGGATGGTCGGCGGCGGCCTGCCGCAGCGCCTCGTTGCGGGCGCGGATCTTGCGGGCGAACTTCGTCTGCGCGCCGGTGAGAACCTCGTAGGTGAGGATCTCGGTGTCGTAGTCCTCGACGATGCCCAGCAGCCGGTCGAGTTCGGCGACGGTGAGCAGGACGGTGGCCAACTCCGGGAAACCCTCCTCGGCGGCGTGCCCGGTCGCGAGGTCGCGGCGGGACTTCAGATCGGCGAGGAAGACGTCGATGCTCGGGGTGCGGTCACTGTCCATCCCGCAGACAGTAGAACCCCGCCACTGCATCCCGGAGCTCGACCCGGGACACTGGCCGCATGAACCACACCGCGCAGGGAACCGTCGTCATCTTCGGGGGACGCAGCGAGATCGGCGTCGAGACCGCCACCCGCCTCGCGTCGGGCCGCACCGTGATCCTGGCCGCGCGTCGCGCCGACGACCTGGCCGACGAGTGCGCCGCCGTGCGGGCAGCGGGCGCGACGGCGGTGCACCCGGTCGAGTTCGACGCCGACGCCCTCGACACCCACACCGCGGTGCTCGACCGCATCGCTGCCTTCGGGCCGATCGATGTGGCGGTGCTGGCCTTCGGCATCCTCGGCGACCAGGCCCGCGCGGAAACCGATGCGGCGCATGCGGTGTCGATCGTGCACACCGACTACCTCGCGCAGGTCGCGTTGCTCACCGACCTGGCGCAGCGGTTGCGCGCGCAGGGCTCGGGGCGGCTGGTGGTGTTCTCCTCCGTGGCCGGGTGGCGGGTGCGCCGCGCCAACTACGTCTACGGCTCCGCGAAGGCCGGCCTCGACGGTTTCGCGTCCGGTCTGGCGGATGCCCTGCACGGCAGCGGCGTGTCGCTGCTGCTGGTGCGCCCCGGTTTCGTGATCGGCCGGATGACGGAGGGCATGAGCCCGGCGCCGTTGTCGAGCACCCCACCGCAGGTCGCCGACGCGACGGTGCGGGCGCTGCACCGCGGGCGCGGGGAGGTGTGGGTGCCGGCGGTGCTGCGGCCGGTGTTCTTCGGGATGCGGCTGTTGCCGCGCGTGATCTGGCGGCGTCTGCCGCGCTGACGACTGCGGCAGACGGCGAGCGCTTCGCGCAGACCGGGCCGATGTCGATTGTCTCCCGCGTAGCCCTTGTCCGTATAGAGCGCCCTTGTCCGTATAGAGCCGGTCGTCGCGGACTCCGGCCTTTGCGGGCTCCGTGGTGCGGTTGCAGATCTTGGCCCGTGGTGCTGCATCGGGAATAGCCGATCAGGATTCCGTCCATGAGGCGACGAAAGTGCTGTTTGAGTCAGCTATTCGAGACCGACATGCAGGACGGTTAAACAGGACGGTCGGACGGGCGTCTTCCCCAGGACGCGATCGAGTGCCGGGCCCCTTCGGGGTGTGCTGTTTGAGGATCGGTCCGCAGACTTGATCTTGTTCCGAAAACGAACGTATATGAAACATCCACGGCGGAACCGAGCGATGTGACCTTCGTGCCTGTATGACCGGGGATCTTCCGTGAAATATGGCAGGTACAGAGGTGATTCAGGTGGTGCCGATGACGAGGGTTTCGGCGGCGGTGTCGATGACATCGGCGGTGATGACGGTCAGATCGTTGATCTTGAGGATGCGATCGACCTGACGGAACAGGCGCTGAATGAGCCGGAAGTTGCCGCCGGTCAGCCGGGCGACAGCGGCAATTGCCTGGTGGTCGGTGAAGTCGGCGGGGTCCAGACCCTCGGCGAGACTGCGCCAATGATGGGTGAGCACGAAGATCAGTTCCTCGTGGGACAGCGGCCGGTAATGGTGAGCGAACCCGACGCGGCTGTAGAGCTGCGGGTAGCGCACGAAGCGTTTTTCGATGCCGGGCATGCCGATGAGGATCAGTCCGTGCTCGCCGCGGTCGTAGTGATCGCGTAGGTGCTCGAGGGCGCTGGTGCTCAGTCGTTCGGCTTCGTCGACGATGCACAACTCGATTCGGCTTCCTCGTCGGCTGCGGGGCCGGGGATGAGTCAGCGGCCGCGGCGGTGGGTTCAGGTGGGTGTCGATGCAGATCTCGGCGCGGGTGATCAGTTGGTGCAGGTCCTCGCGGAGCCGGCGGGTGGTGACCCCGACGTAGGGGGTGTAGACGATGGTGCGGGCTCGGGCGAGGGCGGCGTTGATGGGTTGTTCGGCGTCGTTGTCGCGGGGTCCCCAGTCGTCGAGGAGAGGTTCGACGGTGTCCCAGTGTGCGTAGCGGCGGGTGGAGAGGGTTTTGCCGACCCCGGCGGGGCCGAAGCACAGTCCGATGGTGCGGTCGCGGCGGACCGCGTCGGCGAATTCGGTGAAGCGGCGGTGTTCTTTGGTGACGATGAACCGGCCGCTGTCGGGGGGGCTCATCGTTCAGTCCTCGCGGTAGGTGCGCAGCGTGGAGCGGCGGCGGTGCGGGGCGGGTTCTGCGGCTGGTGGTGCGGCGGGGGTCGGGAGGTAGTCGGTGACGAGCTGGATGCGTTCGTGGATCTGGCTGCGCAGTCGGCGGCGGTGGGCGCGGCGGGCGGTGTCGATGTCTTTGAGGGAGATCGTCCGGCCGCTGTGTTCGGGGCTGATCGCGGTGCATAGATAGCGGTCGTGGTGGAAGACCCGGATGGCGGTGATGTCGCGGGGGTCGTAGCGGATGGTGACCGGTTCACGCACGTACGCGGCCAGGACCGGGTCGAGATAGCGCAGACCCTGGAAGTGGATGCCGTCGCGGTGCACGATCCGCCCGGTGGCGACCTGGACGAGCAGCAGATCCAGCGCCTCGATGTTCTCGGGCAGCTGCGGCAGCCAGCCGTCGGCGAGCCAGCGCCGGTGTGGGCTTTCGCCGGTCTCGCGGTGGGGTCGCTGGTGGTACTGCTCGATGATGAAGTCGCGCATCCGGTGGTCGAGGTCGGTCACCGACAAGGCCGGCTCGGTGACCGGCCGGCCGTGGTCGAGGTGGCCCGGTAGTTCGGGCAGCAGTTCACAGGTGAGGGTGCCGAAGAAGCGTTCGATCTTGCCGCGGCCCTGGGGTCGGGCGACGGTCGAGTGGATGAGGGTGATCTTCAGGTCGGCGGCGACCTGGCGCAGGTGGTCGCTGATGAAGTCGCTGCCATGATCGGCGTAGAGGATTTCGGGGATCCCGCACATCGGCCAACTCGGATCGACTTTGGTCCAGATCGCCTGTCGCAGCGCCAGGGAGGTGCCCAAGGTGGATGGCGCGCCGAGAGTGATGCTGTAGCCGGGCACGGCGCGGGAGTGATCGTCGAGAACCACCGTCAACCATGGCCGCACCGGGGTGCCGGCCGGGTCGAGGACCAGCACATCGAGCAGGGTGTGGTCGATCTGCCACATCCGGTTCGGGGCATCGGCGGTGCGCCGGTAGACCAGCTCGTAGCGGTCCCGCCACCCCGCGGTGCCGTCGTGGGCGAGGGTGAGCAGCTCGGGGTCGAGGCCGCGGACGATGGCGTAGACGGTGCTGTAGGACGGGACGGGCCACTTCTGGTGGTCGGCGACGGTGGACACCCGCCGGTGGATCGCGGCGATGCTCGGCGGTGGGCAGGTCAAGGCCAGACCCTCGATCAACTGGACCAGCTCCGGGCGGGTGGTGCGGCCGGTCCGGCGGGGTGTGCGGGCGAGTCCGGACAGGCCGTGGGCGCGGTAGTGCGCGAGCCAGCGGCGGGCGGTGCGTTCTCCGATGCCGGCCTCGCGGGCCACCCGCGTTAAGGGGACACCGCCGGTCAGGTGCGGTTCGAGCATCCGGTAGCGGCGCATCGCCTCGGTGCGTTGCGCCGGGGTCAGCTCCACCGCGACCATCATCGATCCTTCGACGCCCACCCGACAACCCGCCGGAGTGCGACACCGTGCGGTCGACGTTACGCTCCGCCGCGAGCCGGCGACAGCGCCCCAACAGGTTGCGTGACAATGATTTTCACAGTCACCTCGAAGACAGATCATCAGGAACGCGATCATGGGATTGCGAGCCGGCATGCCCGACGCTTCCGGCGGGCGCTCTCCGCGGAAAAGGGAAGCATCCGGGACTCGCAGGGAGGGGCGGTCGATGTGCGAGGCATTGAACTGAACGCGCACAGTCCGGACTCTTTAGGCCACCGCGTCGAGAACGTCGCGCCTGCGCGGCATAGGGCCTTCACGCTAAAGTCCACTTGCCCACCCACCGAGGCGTTGGAAGGTCGTGGCGCCCATGCTGTCCGCTGTGCGAGGTGCGGCAGTCATCCTGTCACTCGGCGTTCTGGCGACCGGGTGCGCAGCAGACGGGGGTGGCGATGAACCCGCTGCGGCAACCGCTGATGCAGCCGGAATCTCCTGTCAGCGGGTCGAATCGTTCGCCGGGACGCTTCGAGTCGGAAATCCGACGCCGGTGCCGCCGACCGATGCCCCAGCCGATCGAGCTCTGGCACCCGGCGAGGTTCCAGCGGGCGTGGTCTATCCCGTGCTCGACGCCGTCACCATCGGCCCAGGCACTGACTCGGAGGCGGACAAGGTCACCTTGACCTTCGGCGGTGACGGGTCGATCGGTTGGTCCGCGCGGTTCGTGGACATCGCTTTTCGTGACGGCACCGATGTTCCCGCCCCGGTTTCCGGGAAGTGCCTATTACAGATAGACCTCAGTGGGGTGGACACCGGTGATATCTGGACCGACCGGTCGCCGGTTCATCTGTTCCCCTCCGGTGCCTCGGCGATCGTCGAAGTGTTCAGCTATCCCAGTGACAACCACCTGGCCCAGACGTTCATCGGTACCCGCACCAGCACACCGGTGATCACCGTCGACACTGCGGATCCCACCGATACGCTCACCGTCACGGTCGAGGCAACACTGCGGTAGGCGCCTCGACCGGGGCGTTTCACCCCCAGGACTGTCTCGACGGGTACCGCCAGCTCTGCAACGCCGGCGGAGACCATGTGCCGGCTTCCGAGAACACTGTTGTTCCCTGAGCTGGTGCTTCGAGTGCGGCTTCGGTGTAAAGCAGCAGCACACCGCTGTGATGGACGCCGTCACTTCTCGGTCCTATGGTGGCGTGCGTGAGGGCCTCGCTGACTGTCCGGGTGGCCGCGGGTGTCTTCGTGGTGGGGCTGTTGCCGCGGCACCGCACCTGTACGACCAGTATTTCCGGGTGCTGCCGCAACCGGCTCCCGGCGGTATTGCGTCCGGTGCAAATTGTCTGGCTCCGAACATTCTGCGGCAGGTCCTACCCGACCCGGTGTCGGTGACAGCTCCTGCCGATGATGCGCCCGAAGCCGGCTCGCTGCCACCGGGATTTCGTCCCATCGCGGTGGTCACCTGTACCGAGTCGACGACGGAGGACGACGCTGTGAACGGGGTCGCCACTGTCGACGAGGAACACTGGATCGGGGATCTGTCGAGTGTTCTGATGGCGTTCGCGCAGCCCTCGCGACCTCAGTCGTGGTTCAGCGACTGCACGGCGTCCGCCGCTCGTCTTCCCGCGGTATGGCTGGTCGATGCCGCCGGCCGGGCCGTGCGTCCGGCATTTCCCCACGAGGCAGCGTGTGGCTTGCCCAGCGATGCCCCGATCTCAGCGATTCGTCGGTTGGAACGGACGACGACGGTGCAGCATGTTTTGCCTACCGGCCCGTAGACGATCACGAATCGTCGCTGGTGCCGACAGTTCCGGGACGGGGTCCGCCGGGTTCCGGTGGTGTCGACGATGCCCGGGAACGACGGCTCGCACACGGACAACGGACAGCTCGTAGCGAGACGAATCAGTTCCGGCGAAGACACCGTCCACGACGCAGAACATCAGGTCAGGGACTGCACAGGCACACTGCCCCGGGGAAAAGATGCGCCACCGTCTGTGGCCATCGAGCGGTGGGTTCAGGTCACTGGTTTCCTCGAGTGAACACCCCTGCCACCCTTGAGAGGAACCCGATGCGCATCGACCGTCTCGTCCTTCCCGTCTCCCGGATGGTGCTCCAGCGCCGGGAGGACGGCAGGCATCTCGTCGCCGCCGAGGACGCACTGGAGATCCTCTACGAGGCCGAACAACAGGGCGTGTCAATCTGGAGCGAACCGGACTACACCGCGGTGACCGCCTTCGGCGAAGTCTTTCCCGGCGATGCCCCACATCCGACCTGGTGGGCGGTCGTCGGTACTGCGGCACCCGACACCACCGTCCATGTCACTGTCGACGACGAGCGGGTACCAGATCCTCCGGTCCACCGGCTGGCCGAGCTGTGGGCCTGTGAGTGGATCGCGCACCCCGCCGTCATCCGGGTTCACCGCAATGATGATCATCCGGTCTCCCCGATCCGGATCGGGCGCCCGGATTTTCTTCCTCCGGCACGGTACCCGGAGTGGGAGATCGACAGGTGAGGAAAGAGATGAGCCGGCGAGGTCGCCACGTCACACCGCGGGCCGGACCCCTGCTCATCCTGTCGTTGACAGCGTGCTCGCAGATCGAACCAGGTGCAGGCACAGCCGGTATTGCTGGGATGGCTCTGTTGCAAAAATCGTGAAGCTTGAGCATGCTTGGCGGAGATTGGACGGACGGAACGATGACGGATTTCAAGTGGCGCCATTTCCAGGGTGATGTGATCCTGTGGGCGGTGCGCTGGTATTGTCGCTATCCGATCAGCTATCGCGACCTTGAGGAAATGCTGGCGGAACGCGGCATTTCGGTCGACCATACGACGATCTATCGCTGGGTCCAGTGCTACGCCCCGGAGATGGAGAAGCGGCTGCGCTGGTTCTGGCGGCGTGGCTTTGATCCGAGCTGGCGCCTGGATGAAACCTACGTCAAGGTGCGGGGCAAGTGGACCTACCTGTACCGGGCAGTCGACAAGCGGGGCGACACGATCGATTTCTACCTGTCGCCGACCCGCAGCGCCAAGGCAGCGAAGCGGTTCCTGGGCAAGGCCCTGCGAGGCCTGAAGCACTGGGAAAAGCCTGCCACGCTCAATACCGACAAAGCGCCGAGCTATGGTGCAGCGATCACCGAATTGAAGCGCGAAGGAAAGCTGGACCGGGAGACGGCCCACCGGCAGGTGAAGTATCTCAATAACGTGATCGAGGCCGATCACGGAAAGCTCAAGATACTGATCAAGCCGGTGCGCGGTTTCAAATCGATCCCCACGGCCTATGCCACGATCAAGGGATTCGAAGTCATGCGAGCCCTGCGCAAAGGACAGGCTCGCCCCTGGTGCCTGCAGCCCGGCATCAGGGGCGAGGTGCGCCTTGTGGAGAGAGCTTTTGGCATTGGGCCCTCGGCGCTGACGGAGGCCATGGGCATGCTCAACCACCATTTCGCAGCAGCCGCCTGATCGGCGCAGAGCGACAGCCTACCTCTGACTGCCGCCAATCTTTGCAACAGAGCCGTCGTAGAGACGTCGGAATGGCCGAGCAGATCCTGCACGGTTCGAATGTCGTAACCGCTGCGGAGCAAGGCCGTCGCGAACGAGTGGCGGAGGGTGTGCGGTGTGGCGGGCTTCGTGATGCCTGCTTGTTCTACGGCACGTTTGAAGGCGCGCTGAAAGGTCTGGTCATACATGTGATGGCGACGCACGACACCGCTCCGTGGATCGGTCGAATGCGTGTGCTGCGCAAAAACCCAGAACCACGGCCAGGAATGCCCGGCGCGCGGATACTTCCGCTCAAGGGCGTCGGGAAGCGCAACGCCGCTGCGGCCCTCGGCCTGGTCCTTCAGCCACCATGCCCGTGCACGCGACAGCTGCTCGCGCAGGCTGGGTGCCAAGCTCTCGGGTAACATCAAGGCCCGATCCTTGGAGCCCTTGCCCTCCCGCACGATGATCGTGCCGTGATCGAAATCCAGATCCTTGACCCGCAGTTGCAAACCCTCACTGATCCGCATGCCCGTTCCATACAGAAGCTGGGCGAACAAACGATGCTCGCCTTCCAGAAAACCGAGGATGCGAACCACTTCATCCGGGGTCAGCACCACCGGCAAGCGCCGCGACGGCCGAGGTCTTCCGATCTCCTGAAGCCAGGGCAGATCCGTGCACAGCACCTTGCCGTAGAAGAACAGCAAGGCCGCCAATGCCTGACGATGCGTGGAGACCGAAACCTTGCGCTCGTTCGCCAGCCAGGACAGAAATGCCTCGACTTCGCTGCTGCCCAAGGTTGCCGGGTGACGCACACCGTGGAAACGGATGAAGGCACGAACCCAGTGGACATACGCCTGTTCGGTTCGTAAGCTATAATGCAAGTAGCGTATGCGCTCACGCAACTGGTCCAGAACCTTGACCGAACGCAGCGGTGGTAACGGTGCAGTGCTGGTTTTCATGGCTTGTTATGACTGTTTTGTTGTACAGTCTATGCCTCGGGCATCCAAGCAGCAAGCGCGTTACGCCGTGGGTCGATGTTTGATGTTATGGAGCAGCAACGATGTTACGCAGCAGGGCAGTCGCCCTAAAACAAAGTTAGACATGATGAGCAACTCTATACACACCGGAATCTCAAGACAGCTTTCACAGGCACGCGATGTAATTAAACGCCATTTGGCATCAACGCTGAAAGCCATACACTTGTATGGTTCTGCAATTGATGGTGGCCTCAAACCATATAGCGACATTGATCTGCTGGTTACCGTGGATGCACGCTTGGATGAAGCTACCAGACGCTCCCTGATGCTCGATTTCTTGAATATCTCGGCACCACCATGCGAAAGCTCAATACTCCGGCCGCTAGAGGTAACTGTTGTTGCATGCAACGAAGTAGTGCCTTGGCGTTATCCGGCACGACGAGAACTGCAGTTCGGGGAGTGGCTGCGGGAGGATATTCTTGAAGGTGTCTTCGAGCCAGCCGCCTTGGACGCCGACCTTGCAATTCTAATAACGAAAGCTAGGCAACACAGCATCGCTTTAGTAGGTCCAGTGGCTCAAAAAGTCTTCATGCCGGTGCCAGAGCATGACTTTCTCCAGGTGCTTTCCGATACCCTTAAGCTGTGGAATACTCATGAGGATTGGGAAAATGAGGAGCGGAACATCGTACTCACGTTAGCTCGGATCTGGTATAGCACTGAAACTGGAGGAATCGTCCCCAAGGATGTGGCCGCCGAATGGGTTTTAGAGCGCTTGCCAGCTGAGCATAAGCCAATACTGGTTGAGGCGCGGCAAGCCTATCTTGGGCTTTGCAAGGATAGTCTTGCTTTGCGTGCAGATGAGACTTCGGCGTTCATTGGCTATGCAAAGTCTGCGGTCGCTGATTTGCTCGAAAAGCGAAAATCTCAAACTTCGCATATTTGCGATGGCGCCAAGAACGTCTAACGTCTAACTATTCATTTAAGCCGAAGCCGCTTCGCGGCTCGGCTTAATTCAGGCGTTAGATGCACTAAGCACATAATTGCTCACAGCCAAACTATCAGGTCAAGTCTGCTTTTATTATTTTTAAGCGTGCATAATAAGCCCTACACAAATTGGGAGATATATCATGAAAGGCTGGCTTTTTCTTGTTATCGCAATAGTTGGCGAAGTAATCGCAACATCCGCATTAAAATCTAGCGAGGGCTTTACTAAGCTTGCCCCTTCCGCCGTTGTCATAATCGGTTATGGCATCGCATTTTATTTTCTTTCTCTGGTTCTGAAATCCATCCCTGTCGGTGTTGCTTATGCAGTCTGGTCGGGACTCGGCGTCGTCATAATTACAGCCATTGCCTGGTTGCTTCATGGGCAAAAGCTTGATGCGTGGGGCTTTGTAGGTATGGGGCTCATAATTGCTGCCTTTTTGCTCGCCCGATCCCCATCGTGGAAGTCGCTGCGGAGGCCGACGCCATGGTGACGGTGTTCGGCATTCTGAATCTCACCGAGGACTCCTTCTTCGATGAGAGCCGGCGGCTAGACCCCGCCGGCGCTGTCACCGCGGCGATCGAAATGCTGCGAGTCGGATCAGACGTCGTGGATGTCGGACCGGCCGCCAGCCATCCGGACGCGAGGCCTGTATCGCCGGCCGATGAGATCAGACGTATTGCGCCGCTCTTAGACGCCCTGTCCGATCAGATGCACCGTGTTTCAATCGACAGCTTCCAACCGGAAACCCAGCGCTATGCGCTCAAGCGCGGCGTGGGCTACCTGAACGATATCCAAGGATTTCCTGACCCTGCGCTCTATCCCGATATTGCTGAGGCGGACTGCAGGCTGGTGGTTATGCACTCAGCGCAGCGGGATGGCATCGCCACCCGCACCGGTCACCTTCGACCCGAAGACGCGCTCGACGAGATTGTGCGGTTCTTCGAGGCGCGGGTTTCCGCCTTGCGACGGAGCGGGGTCGCTGCCGACCGGCTCATCCTCGATCCGGGGATGGGATTTTTCTTGAGCCCCGCACCGGAAACATCGCTGCACGTGCTGTCGAACCTTCAAAAGCTGAAGTCGGCGTTGGGGCTTCCGCTATTGGTCTCGGTGTCGCGGAAATCCTTCTTGGGCGCCACCGTTGGCCTTCCTGTAAAGGATCTGGGTCCAGCGAGCCTTGCGGCGGAACTTCACGCGATCGGCAATGGCGCTGACTACGTCCGCACCCACGCGCCTGGAGATCTGCGAAGCGCAATCACCTTCTCGGAAACCCTCGCGAAATTTCGCAGTCGCGACGCCAGAGACCGAGGGTTAGATCATGCCTAGCATTCACCTTCCGGCCGCCCGCTAGCGGACCCTGGTCAGGTTCCGCGAAGGTGGGCGCAGACATGCTGGGCTCGTCAGGATCAAACTGCACTATGAGGCGGCGGTTCATACCGCGCCAGGGGAGCGAATGGACAGCGAGGAGCCTCCGAACGTTCGGGTCGCCTGCTCGGGTGATATCGACGAGGTTGTGCGGCTGATGCACGACGCTGCGGCGTGGATGTCCGCCAAGGGAACGCCCGCCTGGGACGTCGCGCGGATCGACCGGACATTCGCGGAGACCTTCGTCCTGAGATCCGAGCTCCTAGTCGCGAGTTGCAGCGACGGCATCGTCGGCTGTTGCACCTTGTCGGCCGAGGATCCCGAGTTCTGGCCCGACGCCCTCAAGGGGGAGGCCGCATATCTGCACAAGCTCGCGGTGCGACGGACACATGCGGGCCGGGGTGTCAGCTCCGCGCTGATCGAGGCTTGCCGCCATGCCGCGCGAACGCAGGGGTGCGCCAAGCTGCGGCTCGACTGCCACCCGAACCTGCGTGGCCTATACGAGCGGCTCGGATTCACCCACGTCGACACTTTCAATCCCGGCTGGGATCCAACCTTCATCGCAGAACGCCTAGAACTCGAAATCTAACGTCCGTTCGGGCATCGAGGTCCATGTCGGGGTGGGACGGGCCCGTGGCTTCAAGATCACTTGCAGTCCGACCGCGATGTCTTGGTTGCGCGAGAGGTTGTCGATATCCTCCACTTCCATCATCAACCCTGGATAATGCCGCCGCCGTCATCGCCGCCGACGCCCGTGCCGGGCTTTTCGGGCCTGTCAGGCTTGCTCGGCCTTCAGCCTGCCTGGGCGAGATCTCCGGCGGACGGATTAACGGCGGAGCTTCGCCGCCTTTCGTGCGTGTGAAGGCCGAAGATAGTTCTCTCAAAAACATCCGTTTATGAGAGATACCAAATGTCATTTTCAGAAGACGACTGCACCAGTTGATTGGGCGTAATGGCTGTTGTGCAGCCAGCTCCTGACAGTTCAATATCAGAAGTGATCTGCACCAATCTCGACTATGCTCAATACTCGTGTGGGCTCTGTTGCAAAAATCGTGAAGCTTGAGCATGCTTGGCGGAGATTGGACGGACGGAACGATGACGGATTTCAAGTGGCGCCATTTCCAGGGTGATGTGATCCTGTGGGCGGTGCGCTGGTATTGTCGCTATCCGATCAGCTATCGCGACCTTGAGGAAATGCTGGCGGAACGCGGCATTTCGGTCGACCATACGACGATCTATCGCTGGGTCCAGTGCTACGCCCCGGAGATGGAGAAGCGGCTGCGCTGGTTCTGGCGGCGTGGCTTTGATCCGAGCTGGCGCCTGGATGAAACCTACGTCAAGGTGCGGGGCAAGTGGACCTACCTGTACCGGGCAGTCGACAAGCGGGGCGACACGATCGATTTCTACCTGTCGCCGACCCGCAGCGCCAAGGCAGCGAAGCGGTTCCTGGGCAAGGCCCTGCGAGGCCTGAAGCACTGGGAAAAGCCTGCCACGCTCAATACCGACAAAGCGCCGAGCTATGGTGCAGCGATCACCGAATTGAAGCGCGAAGGAAAGCTGGACCGGGAGACGGCCCACCGGCAGGTGAAGTATCTCAATAACGTGATCGAGGCCGATCACGGAAAGCTCAAGATACTGATCAAGCCGGTGCGCGGTTTCAAATCGATCCCCACGGCCTATGCCACGATCAAGGGATTCGAAGTCATGCGAGCCCTGCGCAAAGGACAGGCTCGCCCCTGGTGCCTGCAGCCCGGCATCAGGGGCGAGGTGCGCCTTGTGGAGAGAGCTTTTGGCATTGGGCCCTCGGCGCTGACGGAGGCCATGGGCATGCTCAACCACCATTTCGCAGCAGCCGCCTGATCGGCGCAGAGCGACAGCCTACCTCTGACTGCCGCCAATCTTTGCAACAGAGCCTCACCACCGACTATTTGCAACAGTGCCGATAAAAATATATCATCATGAACAATAAAACTGTCTGCTTACATAAACAGTAATACAAGGGGTGTTATGAGCCATATTCAACGGGAAACGTCTTGCTCGAGGCCGCGATTAAATTCCAACCTGGATGCTGATTTATATGGGTATAGATGGGCTCGCGATAATGTCGGGCAATCAGGTGCGACAATCTATCGATTGTATGGGAAGCCCGATGCGCCAGAGTTGTTTCTGAAACATGGCAAAGGTAGCGTTGCCAATGATGTTACAGATGAGATGGTCAGACTAAACTGGCTGACGGCATTTATGCCTCTTCCGACCATCAAGCATTTTATCCGTACTCCTGATGATGCATGGTTACTCACCACTGCGATCCCCGGGAAAACAGCATTCCAGGTATTAGAAGAATATCCTGATTCAGGTGAAAATATTGTTGATGCGCTGGCAGCGTTCCTGCGCCGGTTGCATTCGATTCCTGTTTGTAATTGTCCTTTTAACAGCGATCGCGCATTTCGTCTCGCTCAGGCGCAATCACGAATGAATAACGGTTTGGTTGATGCGAGTGATTTTGATGACGAGCGTAATGGCTGGCCTGTTGAACAAGTCTGGAAAGAAATGCATAAGCTTTTGCCATTCTCACCGGATTCAGTCGTCACTCATGGTGATTTCTCACTTGATAACCTTATTTTTGACGAGGGGAAATTAATAGGTTGTATTGATGTTGGACGAGTCGGAATCGCAGACCGATACCAGGATCTTGCCATCCTATGGAACTGCCTCGGTGAGTTTTCTCCTTCATTACAGAAACGGCTTTTTCAAAAATATGGTATTGATAATCCTGATATGAATAAATTGCAGTTTCATTTGATGCTCGATGAGTTTTTCTAATCAGAATTGGTTAATTGGTTGTAACACTGGCAGAGCATTACGCTGACTTGACGGGACGGCGCTTCCCTACCCTCATGGCCGCCTCCCAGGAATCGACCCAGGTGCTTATCGTGGACATAATCCTTTACTCATAAATTTATCTTATTCCATTATTGTACCTGTCACGCAAAACTTGCAGAAAAGCCATAAACGCAGGAGAATCCTGTCGGCGGTGAGGATAATAAATATGGTAGCCGTCAAAATATGGACACCACTCGGTCAGAACAGCAATCAGCTTGCCGCTTTTGATATATCCATCTGCAACATACTCGGGAATATAGGCAATCCCCAGCCCGTCTAATGCTGCATCGAGCTGATGAATCGTGCTGTTCGCAATATATTGCCCTTTGACTTTCAGACTGAATTTCTGAGCATCTTTCTCGAATTCCCAGGCGTACAATCCACTCGTATCAGAATAGCGGACGTTAATGCAGTTGTGGTTCAAAAGATCCTGCGGCTTCCTGGGCTTAGCATAACGCTTAAAATGGCACTGTTGCAAAGTTAGCGATGAGGCAGCCTTTTGTCTTATTCAAAGGCCTTACATTTCAAAAACTCTGCTTACCAGGCGCATTTCGCCCAGGGGATCACCATAATAAAATGCTGAGGCCTGGCCTTTGCGTAGTGCACGCATCACCTCAATACCTTTGATGGTGGCGTAAGCCGTCTTCATGGATTTAAATCCCAGCGTGGCGCCGATTATCCGTTTCAGTTTGCCATGATCGCATTCAATCACGTTGTTCCGGTACTTAATCTGTCGGTGTTCAACGTCAGACGGGCACCGGCCTTCGCGTTTGAGCAGAGCAAGCGCGCGACCATAGGCGGGCGCTTTATCCGTGTTGATGAATCGCGGGATCTGCCACTTCTTCACGTTGTTGAGGATTTTACCCAGAAACCGGTATGCAGCTTTGCTGTTACGACGGGAGGAGAGATAAAAATCGACAGTGCGGCCCCGGCTGTCGACGGCCCGGTACAGATACGCCCAGCGGCCATTGACCTTCACGTAGGTTTCATCCATGTGCCACGGGCAAAGATCGGAAGGGTTACGCCAGTACCAGCGCAGCCGTTTTTCCATTTCAGGCGCATAACGCTGAACCCAGCGGTAAATCGTGGAGTGATCGACATTCACTCCGCGTTCAGCCAGCATCTCCTGCAGCTCACGGTAACTGATGCCGTATTTGCAGTACCAGCGTACGGCCCACAGAATGATGTCACGCTGAAAATGCCGGCCTTTGAATGGGTTCATGTGCAGCTCCATCAGCAAAAGGGGATGATAAGTTTATCACCACCGACTATTTGCAACAGTGCCGTTCAGGCAGTACTTCATCAACCAGCAAGGCGGCACTTTCGGCCATCCGCCGCGCCCCACAGCTCGGGCAGAAACCGCGACGCTTACAGCTGAAAGCGACCAGGTGCTCGGCGTGGCAAGACTCGCAGCGAACCCGTAGAAAGCCATGCTCCAGCCGCCCGCATTGGAGAAATTCTTCAAATTCCCGTTGCACATAGCCCGGCAATTCCTTTCCCTGCTCTGCCATAAGCGCAGCGAATGCCGGGTAATACTCGTCAACGATCTGATAGAGAAGGGTTTGCTCGGGTCGGTGGCTCTGGTAACGACCAGTATCCCGATCCCGGCTGGCCGTCCTGGCCGCCACATGAGGCATGTTCCGCGTCCTTGCAATACTGTGTTTACATACAGTCTATCGCTTAGCGGAAAGTTCTTTTACCCTCAGCCGAAATGCCTGCCGTTGCTAGACATTGCCAGCCAGTGCCCGTCACTCCTGGCCAGTTATGCGTTGGGTACGACCGCTGCAAATGCTCGTGCCCTGGATAGCACAGAAGAACGAATACAAGACTATCGGCGTGAGCAGCGCATATTGTCCGACAATTCAATCAGCGGCCAGAGCGTCCAGCGCGGCACACTGCCACCCGATACCAGACCCTACCTTGCACCGGATTGGCCAACACTGGCTGAAAATACAATGCCGTCTGTTATTGCTTTGTCAGCAATCGAGCAGCCCTACGGCTTTGCTGAAAACAGTCCGGCCTGGCTTATTCCTGGCGTTCAACAAAACGCTGCCACAGCAGCATTGACGCACTACCGCGCCTGGCAAAAAGGCTGGGCAAAACAAGACGCAAAGCGACAGCATCAAACTATATGCGGCGGTTTCGTCATCGAAGGCAACCGAGTGCTAACAGCGGCGCATTGTGTGGACAGGCAAGAAGCCTTGCGGGCTCTGTTGCAAAAATCGTGAAGCTTGAGCATGCTTGGCGGAGATTGGACGGACGGAACGATGACGGATTTCAAGTGGCGCCATTTCCAGGGTGATGTGATCCTGTGGGCGGTGCGCTGGTATTGTCGCTATCCGATCAGCTATCGCGACCTTGAGGAAATGCTGGCGGAACGCGGCATTTCGGTCGACCATACGACGATCTATCGCTGGGTCCAGTGCTACGCCCCGGAGATGGAGAAGCGGCTGCGCTGGTTCTGGCGGCGTGGCTTTGATCCGAGCTGGCGCCTGGATGAAACCTACGTCAAGGTGCGGGGCAAGTGGACCTACCTGTACCGGGCAGTCGACAAGCGGGGCGACACGATCGATTTCTACCTGTCGCCGACCCGCAGCGCCAAGGCAGCGAAGCGGTTCCTGGGCAAGGCCCTGCGAGGCCTGAAGCACTGGGAAAAGCCTGCCACGCTCAATACCGACAAAGCGCCGAGCTATGGTGCAGCGATCACCGAATTGAAGCGCGAAGGAAAGCTGGACCGGGAGACGGCCCACCGGCAGGTGAAGTATCTCAATAACGTGATCGAGGCCGATCACGGAAAGCTCAAGATACTGATCAAGCCGGTGCGCGGTTTCAAATCGATCCCCACGGCCTATGCCACGATCAAGGGATTCGAAGTCATGCGAGCCCTGCGCAAAGGACAGGCTCGCCCCTGGTGCCTGCAGCCCGGCATCAGGGGCGAGGTGCGCCTTGTGGAGAGAGCTTTTGGCATTGGGCCCTCGGCGCTGACGGAGGCCATGGGCATGCTCAACCACCATTTCGCAGCAGCCGCCTGATCGGCGCAGAGCGACAGCCTACCTCTGACTGCCGCCAATCTTTGCAACAGAGCCTTTGCGTCAATGCAGGGAGATAGCGAAGAGCGCGCTTCAACGGAGATGCTCGAATGGGTCCACGACGGATTGGAGTCCGTGGTCGCGGCAGACGTAGATGATTCGCACGCCGTACCCGTCGGCGCCGCTCGGCTCGGGGTCGCATTCTGCGCGGCAGACGTTACAGAGCCGGTGCTCGTTGCTCCCCCAGACCGTGACCTCGATATCGTCGGGGATCTCCATTCCGTCGAACTCCATATGCGGAGGTTAGCTGTCGCGGATTGAGTCGTGTCAAGATGCGGCACCGATGCTAAACCGCCGTTACCTATGGTCATCGCGCCGGTCGCGCACTCGACGCTTAGTTCTTGAGGTACTCGAGGACGGCGATGACGCGCTTGTTCCCTGTGCGCTCGTTAAGGTCGAGCATGGTGAAGATGCTGCTGATGTGCCGTTCCGCGATCGCGACGCGACATGCACACGGTCCCTGATTTGCTCGTTTGTGAGCCCCGTAGCCATGAGCGAATCGTCAGTATCGCGGAGGAGGTGCTGCGGGAGCGGGAAAGGATTGACCTTACTGACGCAGAGACCCAAAGTGCGAGCATCCCTCATCGCTTTGATGCCAGCCCTTCAACCATTGCAACTAACCCGAACTCGAAATCTAGGTCTTGATCGACAGGCTCACATCCGTTGTCGAGCGCTGTTTGTTCTTCTAGTACGAAACCGACCGTATAGCGGCTGATAGCCATGAGAGCTCGGACCGCAGAGCCCTCAGCGAATCCTTCGGACACGAGAAACTCGATCTGACTTTCGGGGGCATCCGAGCCCGCTGGCATCTGGTCACTCTTTTGACGGTGAAACTCTGCGTGCAGCCGTGCTCCATCCCGGACTGCCAGAAGCGCTGTCCGGAAGCTCCGCGCGTTGCGCAGGAGAAAGTCGTCCCAGCGCTCCCCTGACTCTGGGAGTGAGGCGTGGTGTTCGCGATCAAGCACATCAGCTGCGAGCGATCCGAGCAGGTGGGCCTTTGTCCGAAAGTGCCAGTAGAGCGCTGGCTGCTGCACCCGCAGATGCGCAGCCAGCGCCCGTGTGGTGAAACCGTCGATCCCCGTGTTATTGAGCACATGCCTCGCACCGCGCAAGACTGCTGCACGATCGAGTCGCGCTTGTTTCTGAGCCATGCTTGCACTTTATCATCGATAACTTTATCGTTGATAAGGTGTCATCTCTCACTTCCGCTCGTGGCTCGTTGGCCACGGTCCTCATCACGGCTAGCCTCGACGCCGCCGGCATGGGCCTGGTGATGCCGATTCTTCCCGCACTGCTACACGAGGCAGGGGTCACCGCTGATGCGGTTCCGCTGAACGTCGGAGTGCTGATCGCGCTCTACGCGGTAATGCAGTTCATCTTTGCCCCCGTACTGGGAACGCTGTCGGACCGATTCGGCCGCCGCCGGGTGCTGCTTGTTTCCCTGGCCGGTGCGACCGTCGACTATCTCGTGCTCGCCACGACGTCCGCTCTGTCGGTGTTCTATATCGCCCGCGCAGTGGCTGGGATAACCGGAGCGACCAATGCGGTCACCGCCACCGTGATCGCCGACATCACGCCACCCCACCAGCGCGCCAAGCGTTTCGGTTTACTCAGTGCCTGCTATGGCGGCGGAATGATCGCGGGGCCAGCCATGGGTGGACTGTTCGGTGCCATCTCGCCACATCTGCCGTTTTTGCTCGCTGCTCTTCTCTCAGCGAGCAATCTGGCACTCACCTTTATCCTGTTACGCGAGACCCGTCCTGATTCCCCTGCGCGCTCTGCGTCGCTCGCTCAGCATCGTGGTCGCCCCGGCCTCAGCGCGGTGCCTGGGATTACCTTCCTATTAATCGCATTCGGCCTTGTTCAATTCATTGGGCAGGCTCCAGGTGCGACCTGGGTGCTGTTTACTGAACACCGCCTCGACTGGAGTCCCGTCGAAGTTGGAATCTCCCTGTCCGTTTTCGGGATCGTACAGGTTCTCGTGCAGGCCCTCCTTACTGGCCGCATCGTGGAGTGGATCGGTGAGGCAAAAACAGTCATCATCGGGTGTATTACCGACGCCTTGGGTCTCGTAGGCCTGGCGATTGTCACTGACGCATTTTCCATGGCACCTATCTTGGCGGCACTGGGGATCGGTGGCATCGGCCTCCCCGCTCTGCAAACCCTTCTCTCCCAGCGCGTCGATGAACAGCACCAAGGGCGCCTCCAGGGTGTGCTCGCCAGCATCAACAGCGTCACATCGATCTTCGGACCGGTCGCTTTCACAACGATCTTCGCGCTCACTTACATCAACGCCGACGGCTTCCTCTGGCTCTGCGCCGCAGCACTCTACGTGCCCTGCGTGATTCTCATCATGCGTGGTACAGCAGCGTCCCCGAAGTTCGGCTCTTGGGCGAGCGGCGACTCGATGTGAGTTGTGAGACGTGAGCAGGAGCAACACGGCGGCGACACTGCTTCGCCATGGCCGACTAGCGAGACGGCGCCACCGGGAAACTCGGCATCATCTACCAAGGACAGGTCAGCTGGGAGCCTGATAGACCCATCGAAATGTGCGTGCCGATCGCGGAGAAGGGCCGGGCGCATCGGATCGAGCCATAGCACCATGAGTCTTCACGGAAGTGCGTCGACGGAGACTTGGTTGTGAACCGGGCCAAGGGAGAGCTGGAGGCCCTCTCCGAGTGGCTTGCCGATGACATGAGCTGGACGCTCATCGAGAAATCCACACACAGCGGCCCCAGTGCAGCCCGAGAGGTGCGCCCGCCGTTCTCCCGAGCGGGTGGAGGTCATTTCTGTCGTCACCCACGGACGACGCGCTTCCTGCGACGGCTACCTCGAGGCTGGAGGAATGCGCGTCCGTTTCAGCCATGCGTTCCGCTTCGTCAGCACCCCCAAGACCTCGATGATCGCAGAACTGCGACGCTACTGCATCGAGACGCAGGTTGACTGAGGCCTGTGCGGACAGCACGAACGACCCTTGAGCCCGTAATCTGGGAACCGCAGAAACTACCCGATCGAAACGCAACTACTTTGCCGACCCTACGGGGTTGGCTCGCGGTCGTCGTCCTTGGCCGGGCTCTGTTGCAAAAATCGTGAAGCTTGAGCATGCTTGGCGGAGATTGGACGGACGGAACGATGACGGATTTCAAGTGGCGCCATTTCCAGGGTGATGTGATCCTGTGGGCGGTGCGCTGGTATTGTCGCTATCCGATCAGCTATCGCGACCTTGAGGAAATGCTGGCGGAACGCGGCATTTCGGTCGACCATACGACGATCTATCGCTGGGTCCAGTGCTACGCCCCGGAGATGGAGAAGCGGCTGCGCTGGTTCTGGCGGCGTGGCTTTGATCCGAGCTGGCGCCTGGATGAAACCTACGTCAAGGTGCGGGGCAAGTGGACCTACCTGTACCGGGCAGTCGACAAGCGGGGCGACACGATCGATTTCTACCTGTCGCCGACCCGCAGCGCCAAGGCAGCGAAGCGGTTCCTGGGCAAGGCCCTGCGAGGCCTGAAGCACTGGGAAAAGCCTGCCACGCTCAATACCGACAAAGCGCCGAGCTATGGTGCAGCGATCACCGAATTGAAGCGCGAAGGAAAGCTGGACCGGGAGACGGCCCACCGGCAGGTGAAGTATCTCAATAACGTGATCGAGGCCGATCACGGAAAGCTCAAGATACTGATCAAGCCGGTGCGCGGTTTCAAATCGATCCCCACGGCCTATGCCACGATCAAGGGATTCGAAGTCATGCGAGCCCTGCGCAAAGGACAGGCTCGCCCCTGGTGCCTGCAGCCCGGCATCAGGGGCGAGGTGCGCCTTGTGGAGAGAGCTTTTGGCATTGGGCCCTCGGCGCTGACGGAGGCCATGGGCATGCTCAACCACCATTTCGCAGCAGCCGCCTGATCGGCGCAGAGCGACAGCCTACCTCTGACTGCCGCCAATCTTTGCAACAGAGCCGCTGGGATTGCTTGCATTACTTGCCCCTGTCGGGGCCGGCGAGCACCGTCGTGCAGCTACGGCTACAGGTCTTCGAGTACGGAGAGCAGGTCGTCGAACAGGGCATCGGCGCGCTGTTCGATCTCGTCGAAGGTATCGGCGAGGTCCTCGAGGTCCTGATGATCGCGACGGCGAGCAGCGATCCCGCGTTCGTAGTAATCCGGGTCGAGAACCACCTCGGGTTCGACCCTTGCCTCGTCGGTGTCCGGCGGGACCACCGGCAGTGTCGGACGGTTGGGGGCGCGGCCGGACAGGTGAGCGCGTACCAGCGCCGAGATCGACTGGGCGGTCATCGCGTGGGCATGAGGCAGGTGTCCCCAGCGGTCGATCGGACACACCAGCGGTTGGCGGCCCTGCTCGGCGGTGAGCGGACCGATATGGATGTCGACCGGGTCGGTGAGGTAATGGCGCAGCAGATGCGTGCCGGGATTCTCGTCGAGAAACGCCTGGATGTGCGCCCACCGCCGGTAGATCGCCACCCCCAGGGGTCCGCAGCGCCGGGTTCGGGTGTAAGGCGTACGCGTTCCCCGGCTCGGGTGGTGACCTCGAGGGCCCCGTCGTCGATGCGGATGTCGCGGCGGCGCAGCCGGGTGATGTCGGCAAAGCTCAGGCCGGTGGCGGCGAGCACGAGCAGCAGCGCGTCGCGGCGGCCGAACAGTCCACTGGGCCAGCCCTCGGTCGGCAACGCGGCGGCGGTGCGCAGCAGGATCGGTGCGAGTCGATCGGATCGCCGGCCGCGGGTGGTGTCGAGGTGGCGGCGCACCGTCTCGGTGCGCCCGGGCGGTGGGTAGCCGTGCCGGGTGTGGACGGTGTTGATCGCCGACAGTCGGCGCCGCTGCGTCGCTATCGCCGCCGGATGCTCGCGCACGAACACCGCCAACGTCTGCGGGGCGGCGGGGATCGGCCGCCGGTCGGCAGCGAGGCACCAGTCGGCGAACAACGCCCAGTCGTGCCGATACCGCTCTGGGATTCGCAGCCCCGCCAGCGATATCGAGTGGTCGGTCAGAGGGGGTGTGGTGGTCACGGTGCTACAAACCCAAATTCGTGACAGCGTTGCCGATCAACGGGGCATTCTCGCGGGCGTAGACCTCGAGCATCGCCGGAGTGCTGTGCCCGGTCTGGCGCATGATCGCGTGCGCGGACGCCCCGTTGCGGAACGCTTGGGTGACGAACCCGGCCCGCAGCGAATGCCCACCCAACTGTTGCACGAGCTCGGGGTCGTAGCCGGCCTGCTCGGCGCGGCGGCGGATCGCCTTGTGCACCGCCGCCCCCGACAAGGCGGTTTCGGAGAGGTTGCCGTTGCGGCGGATCGACCGCAGCAACGGTGCATCAGAGGCGGTACGCGGACGCGGTCCCCGGCACACATGGGACTCGAAGGGTTGCGTGGTGCGCAGCAACCGGATCACCGCGGGACGCCCACCGCTGTCGTAGGCGGCGACGATCTGCGCCCACCGCATCCACGCACACGGCGGACAACTGAGATGACCGTGGGTGAAGGGCAGGGCGCGGATGGTGCCGCGGCCCTCCTGATCGGTCTTGGATTTGCGCAGGCGGATGTGCAGCCCGTCGAGCCGGTGCAGCGAGATGTCCCCGCAGGTCAGGGCGACGAGTTCGCTGCGGCGGAACGCCCCGGCGAACCCGAGCAGCACGATCGCGGTGTCGCGGCGTTCGAGGACCTCATCGGCCCAGCCTGCACAGCCCGTCCGGGCCCGCTCGACGATGGTGAGCACATCGGCGGTCAGCAGCGGGGCCCGCGGAGCCCGGGGCCGGTCCCCGGCGGTGGCGTAGTCCCGGCGGATCCCGGACATCGTCCGGCGCACCAGGTCATCGCCGGTGGGACTGGCGTGTCCCGCCTCGCGGTGATGATGCGCGATCGCCGCGAGGTGATGCGCCAGCGTGGCCGGGGCGTAGGCACGCGTGCCGCCGGGGGTGAGGGTGTCAGCCGCGGCCACCAGATAGGCGGCGACGGTCACCGGATGCGCCGGCAACACCTGATGTCCTTCGCTTCGGCACCAGGTGGTGAACTTCCGCCACGCCGAGGCGTAGGTGCGGCGGGTCCCAGCGGAGCGGGCCGAGGCCACCGAGGCGCCGATCCGTTCGAGAATCTGCGGCGCAAGATCGGGCAGGTCGAGGGAAGAACCGGCCCTGGATGTCTCTACGACCTCACCGGCGGGGATGTGCTCGCTGTCCACGACCAGCGACGCTACCGAGGTGCGCCGACACGAGCCGGAATGGATCGAGTGTCGTGGCGACCAGAAGTGTCGGTGCTGCTCCGGCGTCGCAGATCGGGGCCGGTGACTGCGTCAGGACTGATCTTTCACGGCGTCCCGGCCACGCTGCCCAGCGTGTAGATCGTGTCACCGGCCGGTGAGCCGATGATCGAGTCGAGCCACGGCAACTCGACCGGATCCCCGATCGGGATACCGGTACGCAGGTCGTAGCGCGAGAGCACCGGCTGATTCTGATGGTCGATTGCGGTGACGACTGCATCGTGCACGGACACTGTCGTGGTGTCGGCGGCCCCGGGCACGGTCCATTCGTGGATCACCGTCGGGGATCCGATCACCGGAACCGACAGCACCTGCTTGTCCGGGTTGATCCAGTACAACCGGTCCTCGCTCACGCTCAGGGTTCCCCGCAGTACCCCGTCCCCTACCTCCGGCATCTGCAAGGTCGTGTACTGGGGGATGCCGGTGTCGATGTCGATGGACACCAGCGCCATTGCCGGTCCGCCTGCGTTCATGCTCGCTGCCGAATAATCGGCGTTGAACGCCAGGACCGAGCGACCGTCCGGTGTGCACACCGAGGTGCTCGACGCCCAGCTGTGCTCGGGTTCGGTCTGCCACTGTCCCCGCAACTGCAGCTCACCCGAGGAGAGCAGTTCGTAGAACCGGCTCGTGCGCGGACCGGTTGCCGTCGAGATGTTCTCGATGATCGCGAACTGCCGGTCCCCGCAATACGCCGCGGTGTGGACCATGCCGTCGACAGACCCGTGCCGGACCTGCTGATCGGCGCCGATCGCAACGAAGTTGTTCGCTCGGCCCCGGACGAACCACACCGTCGCAGCCCCACTGACGGGATTGTGGGAGAACGCCGAGATCGTGTGCTCGTCGATCGGGATGTCGGTGCGCCCCTGCTCGGTCAGTACCGTCACCGCTTCACCGGTGACGGTCACCAGCGAATCGGCGGAGAACAGCACCCGCGTGGCATCGACACGCTCGCCCTCGATACGACCGAGCACGGTGCCGTCGTCGTCGAAGGCGAACACCAGGGTGCGGCCACCGAAAGTTTCCACACCGAGACCTCCGAGCGACACCGCGCCGGCCGTGTGAGCTGGCAGTGTCTCGAGCGGCTCACCGGGATACGACGGGGACCCGCACCCCACCGCCAGTACCGACGCCACGCCGAGAACCGCGCCGGCCAGCAGGATTCGGGTAGCACGGGTGCTGGGGATGCGGACATCGTCGTGGTCACCTGTGTTCACCTGCTCACCGTTCCATGCCCGCGGTTCCCTGGTCCGGACCGACACGACCACCTCGGTGCGCACCTCGCTCCGGTCCTGCCTCGGCCTCAGCAGGCAACTCTGAGGCGGCGTAGACGAGGTACGCCACCCGCCTGCGCCGCCGCCTCTGTGAGCGGCGCGCATGTAGTGCATCATCGGGAGATGACGTCCCGAGGCATCGTCCGATTCTGGAACAGCGAGGACGGGTGGGGCGTCATCGACTGCGAACAGACCCCCGGCGGTTGCTGGGTGCACTTCAGCGAGGTCGAGGTCGCGGGCTTCAGAAAACTCACCCCTGGCCAACAAGTCACCTTCGAGTGGCAGAAACCGAGTGGTCCAGTGGAGGGCTTCGCGTTTGTGGCGGTGCGCGTGCACCCGGTCGAGGACGAGTGACGATCGTCGTCTCACATACGGAAGTCGGGTGCGCCGACGCGCAGGTCACCGTCGCGGGTTACTGCCCGTAGGGGCGCGGCGGGAGCGGGTTGATCTCGTCACTGTCCCAGGTGACGGGGTAGCCGTAGCATTTGCCGAAAATCGGGCGGATATGGCGTAGTGCCCGGTCGGTGATCCGCTCGGCCTGTTGGGTCGAAACGATCGTCTGTCTCGCCACCGGCTCCTGGCGGGCGCGGCGTATCCGCCCAGCTCGCCGACGATCCGATTCGGGCCAGAACTCGTGTGGGACGTAAGGGCCCGCAACCCAAGGTTGTCAGGAAGTGCAAAGTAGCGGGATCCTGACGACAGGCTGGTGAATTCTCAGGCTCGTGGTGCAGCACTGCTGACGATGCGGTGGATGGTGGAGCGGCCGACGCTGTATTCCTCGGCCAGGTCCGCCAGGCTCGCGTCGTCGGCGGGGTCGTGGTAGCGGCGGTGGATTGTTTTCCGTGCCGTGAGAGGAAGTTTCGGCTGCTTGCCCTTGAGCCTGCCTTTCGCGCGGGCCTTGGCCATGCCCTCGCGGGTGCGTAGGTGGTTGAGGTTGGCCTCGAATTCGGCGACCATGGCCAAGGTTTGCAGGAAGAGCTTGCCGAACGGGTCGTTCCAGTCGTAGATCGAGCTCCCGAGTCCGAACAGCACCTCGCGCTCGCGCAGTTCGGTCAGGGTCTGGCCTGCTTCGGCCATGTTGCGTGCGAATCGGTCGAACTTCGGCGTGGTCAGCACTACCTGTCGCCCGTCGATGGCCGCCGCGGCGGAGGTGACGGCGGCGAGTGCGTTGTCGAGCCCGGCCCGGTTCTTGCGGGTGGTCCCGGAGAACCCTTTGTCGATGAAGATCCGCTCACGCGGCACTCCGAGCGCCAATAGCTGCTCGGTTTGGATCTCGACGTCTTGTTCGTCGGTGGAGCAGCGGCAGTATCCGACGCGGAACGGCTCACCCATGCCGAAAGTGTTCCAGATAGCGGGGGTTGACCGGCACAGTCAGCGGAACACCTCTACGGAACACCGGTGAGCTGGGCCGACGTTGGCTCTGCGTGGTGTTCCGGTGGCCGATCCGGTTACGGAACAGGTCAGGGGGTGTTATCGGTGTGTGGGGGTGTGTTGTGGGTGAGGAAGTGGTTGACGTCGACGGTGAGGAACAGGGCGGTGGCGGTGGTGATCACGTGGGCGTGGTCGTTTTCGATGGTGGCTTGCAGGTGGAGTTTGCGGCCGTCGCGGGCGTGGATGTGGGCGCGGAGGGTGTAAGGGGTGTCGAGCAGGATCGGGGCGAGGTAGTCGATGGCAAGGTGGCGGGTGACCGCGGGTTCCCCGACGGTGTAGAGCAAGAGTCCGAACAGTTCGTCGAGGACGGTGGCGACCGCGCCGCCGTGGGCGATCGCGGGGGCGCCGACGTGGCGAGAGTCGAAGCGGTGGTGGGCGTGGACGCCGTGTGCGTCGCGGCGGGCGCGTAGCTGGTGGCCGTGGGGGTTGGCCGGTCCGCAGCCGAGGCAGTGGTCGTGGTGGGGTGGCAGGTCGGCGGAGTCGGGTGCGAGCACAGGGAAGGCGGGAATCCAGTCCGGGACCTGTCGGGGCTCGGGTGTATAGGTGCTGGGTGTGTTCTCGGTCATGGGCGCTTTCTGTGGGGTGTGTCTACCGTGCGGTGGTGAAGAGGATGTCGCAGTGGGCTTTGCGGGCGAGCTCGATCGGTGGGGCAGTCAGCAGCCGGGCCAGCAGCGGTGGCCGGTGGGGATCGGCGGTGACAATGAGGTCGGCGCCGGTGGCGGCGGCCAGGTGCAGCAGCGCGTGCGGGGCGGGTTCGGACAGGATGTGGGTTTCGATGTCGGTGGCGCCGTGGGCGAGGGCGTGCTGGTGGGCGGTCCGCAGGATGGCCTCGGTGGGAGTGGTGCCGCGTAGCTGGTAGGCGTCGGGTCCGAGCCGGTCGAGGTCCGCCCCGAGCTCACGTGCGTCGATGTGGTGGCGGGCGCAGATGATCAGGAGCCGGGCGTGGGTGGCGTGGGCGAGTTCGGCGGCGTGGTCGACCACACGGTAGGAGCGGTCGGATCCGTCGGTGTCGACGATGATCGTGCGATAGGCCGTCATGACGGGCGTCTTTCACGAGAAGGGAGCGTGTTTTGCGGGGGAAATGGTCGAGATGTATCGGCGGCGTGGTGCGCGGCCGGGGGCCAGTACTGCCAGCACGATCGCCCCGACGGTGGTGAGGGCGGCCAGGGCGAGCGCGGCCTGGCCGCTGCCGTGCACGAACGCGGCCTTGGCGAACTCGGCCAGCGGTGCGGCCACCGGTCCGGCCTGGTCGGCGACCTGCAGCGCCGCGGCCAGGGAATCGGCGACCGGGCCGCGGGCGGGCTCGGGCAACTGGGGCAGGGCGGGCTGGATGCGGTGGGTGTAGCCGGCGGCCAGCACGCTGCCGGCCACGGCGATCCCGATCGCGGCGCCGATCTCGCGGGCGGCGTCGTTGACCGCGGCGGCGACCCCGTGTTTGGCCTCGGGGGTGTCGGCGACGATGGCATAGGTCGCCGGCGCGGTGCACAATCCCAGGCCCGCGCTCATGATCAGCAGCGGCCACAGCAGGTCGAGGTAGTGCGCGGCGAGTGTCAGCCGGCTCACCAGCACCAGCCCGGCGGCGATGGTGAGCAGGCCGGCCACGGTCATCACCCGTAACCCGACCAGGCTCGACAGCCACGGCGCGATCACCGAGATCACGACCAGCGGCACCACCATCGGCGCCAACGCCAGCGCCGAGGCCAGCGGCCCGTAACCGAAGACCAGCTGCAGGTACTGCACAAGCAGCAGGAATACCCCGAAGGTGACCAGGAACTGGATGGTCACCGACAGCGACCCGGCACCGAAACCACGGCGGGCGAACAACCGCACATCCAGCAGCGGCGCCGCCGAGCGCAGCTCGACGACCACGAAGGCCGCCGTCGCGGCCACGCCGACCCCGGCGGCGGCGGCGACGAGCGGGTCGGCCCAGCCGCGCGCGGGGAACTCGATCACGGCGAACACGATCGCCGCGACAGCGACCGCCACCGCCACCGCGCCCACCCAGTCCACCTGCGGATGCTCGCGCTGGCGGGACTCGGCGATGGTGCACGCCAACCCCGCCAGCACCGCCCCGGCCACGGTCAACCCTACGAACACCGATAGCCACGACCATCGTTCGAGCAGCACCCCGGCACCGAGAATCCCCAGTATCGCCCCGGATCCGGCGACCCCGGCCCATATCCCCACCGCCCGGCCGCGATGAGCGGGGGCGAACCCTGCAGTGAGGATCGACAGCGTCGAGGGCATCACCAGCGCGGCGCCTGCCCCGGCCAGCGCGCGCGTCGCGATCAACCAGGCCGGGTCGGACAGCAGCAGCGGCAGCGCCGAGGCGGCGGCGAACACCACCAACCCCACCACCAGCACCACGCGGCGCCCGTAACGGTCACCGACGGCGCCGGCGGGCAGCACCAGACACGCCAGCACCAGCGTGTAGCCGTCGACGATCCAGGTCAGCTGGGCTTGGGTGGCCCCGGTCGCAAGCGCGATCTGCGGCAACGCCGAATACAACGCCGCCATCGCCGCGACCACCAGCGCCACCGCCAGGCACGACACCGCCAGCATCCACCACTGGGCCCTGGTCCAGCGGGCGATCTCGACGGTGTCCGTTCCGGGTGTGGCCACCGGCACCTCCCCGACTTTGAAGACCAACGGTATCTGTACGAGACCATTCGTATCATAGTGGTTGGGGGTGGGATAGAGTTCACCCATATCAAGAGTTCAACGACACGAATTCGGAGGAAGGCGCGTCCATGACCGACCCAGGCCCGGCGGCGACCGACCCGCTCGCCGCGGACGACGAGCAGGCCGATCCGCGACTGGCGCGCTCACGCAACCGGTTGCTCGACGCGGCCACCCATCTGCTGTCCACCGGCGGTGTCGAGGCGGTCACCGTCGAGGCGGTCACCCGCGTGTCGAAGGTCGCCCGCGCCACCCTCTACCGGCACTTCGGCAGCACCACCCAGCTGCTCGCGGCGACTTTCGAACGACTACTTCCCCAGGTCGACACACCGACCGGCACCGGGCCCGTGCGTGAGCGGCTCCTGGCGCTGCTCGCCAGCCAGGCCGACCTCATCGAACAGGCTCCGGTGCAGATGACCACCCTGGCCTGGCTGGCGATGGGTTCCATCGGCGAGGACCACCCCGACCCGGCCGCGGTCACCTCGCTGCGCGCGCGCGTCATCGAGCAGTACCGCCACCCGTTCGACCAGATCCTCACCAGTCCCGAGGCCCGCGCGATGCTCGGCGAGCTCGACACCACCTTCGCCATCATCGAACTCCTCGGCCCGATCGTGTTCGCCCGTCTCACCGGATTACGCAGCATCGACCACGACGACTGCACCCGGCTCGTCGACAACTTCCTCACCGCCCACCGAACACCCACGCCAGCAGACACCGCTATCGACATCGCCACGCCGTAACCACGGGCCCCGGTTCCGCGCGGTCAGAACAAGGTGTCGCGCACCCGCAGCGGCCGGTACCCGGTCGGGCCCAGCTGGGCCAGCTCGGCGTCGATGTCGACCTCGATCGCGCCGAAGAAGTTGATGTTGGCACTGTGGGCCGGGCTGATGTGGGCCAGGACCTCGTCATCGATACGCTGCCCGGTCCGGCGCATCTGCTCGACAGCGAACCCGTAATACTCTGTGGTCCAGGCGATCACAGCGTTGGTCGTCAAGGTCAGGCACCAGGCCTGCTCGGTCTGGTCCTCGAGGTGGCGCGCCCGGATCATCCCCTCATGGGCATAGAGCAGGTCGCGGCGCAGCGCGTGCAGCGACTCGCCCTTGTTGAGCTGCCGCGAGATCTTGCGCCGGTAGTCCGGATCGGAGAGGTATCTCGCGGCGTAAATGGTGCGCCGCAGCGCCCCGTACTCCTTGAGCGCCGCGGCCAGGGTGTTCTGCCGCCCCGACGCCGACAGCTTGCCGACCAACAGCGACGCGGTGGCGTGCCCGAACTTCAGCGATCCGGCCAACCGCAGCAGATCGTCCCAGTGCTCGGCGATCAAACCCAGGTTGGCCTTGCGGGTCATCAGCGGGCCCGCGTGCGGGAACCGGGCCTCGGCCTCGGCGCGCGGGCCCGGCCGGTACAGGGTGATCCGCCCCAGATCCCGGATCCGTGGCGAGAGCTGCATCCCGAGCAGGTCGAACAACCCGAAGTTGACCAGGGTGACCCCGTGGGTGTCGGTGGCGTGCTCGGTGATCGGCAGATCGGTGGCGTTGCCCAGGATCTCATCGAGCACGTAGTGGGCTTCGCGTTTGGTCGCCACGATGACCTTGGTGCCGTAGGTGGCGTGGGTGTCGCTGACATGGGTGTAGGTCGACAGGCCCTCGCTGGCGAAATAGCGGCTCAACGGCCGCGCCGTGGTCGACTTACCGCGCGTCG
Organism: Rhodococcus sp. S3; assembly: GCF_058211795.1. Lineage (NCBI taxonomy): Bacteria > Bacillati > Actinomycetota > Actinomycetes > Mycobacteriales > Nocardiaceae > Rhodococcus > Rhodococcus sp. S3. The sequence goes on from NZ_CM177074.1 coordinate 2,696,032, forward strand.
GGAAACGCTGCCCGTCGCTCGACGACAGTGTTCCGGCGCCGAACACCGCGGTCAGCGGCAGCCGCTGGTGGTAGCCGACCAGTACCAGGTTGGCCGCGCGCAGGGTCTCCTCGCGCACATACCACTCGTCGGTCCAGGCCAGGATGTCGTAGGTGATTCCGCACGCCTCGGCCATCCGGGTCAACCCCAGGTTCGTCGAGTGCGCCAGCAGTACCGCGATCAGGTTGCGTTTGAGCTCCGGCGTCCGGGTGGCCTGACCGCCGGCGTGGGTGAAGCAGTCCAGGTAGCCGGTGCGTTTGTCCAGCTCGATCAGCAGCGACACGATCGGCGCGAACGGCAGCATTTCGGTCAGCTCGGCCTTGAGCGTGATCGCCTCGGCGGGAACATCTTCCGCGCTCAGCGGCGAGATCACCAGATCCCCGCCCTCGTCCAGCCGGACCGGGCCGTCCCCGCCGGCCAGCACCTCCTCCAGCTCACCGAGAGCGTCGTGCAGTTCGGCGACCACGGTGGCCAGCGCGACGCCAGGATCGGCGGATCGCCCGACCAGGCCGCAGAACTCAACGCGTTGCGGTTCCCACTGCCCGGTGGTGAGCAGGTAGGCGGCCGGGTCGGCGTAACGGCGCGAGCCCGGCACGAACACATCCCCGCTGCGCAACCCGTCACGCAATCCGAGCAGCACACACAACTCCCAGTAGTGCCGATACGCGGTCGCGCTGCCGGATTTGCGGGCCTCGTCGAGGTAGCCGCGCCACTTCATCGGCACGAACCCGGTCGGGGCGTCATCGAAGACCTTGCGCCGCCCGGTCGCGTTCAACTCGCGCAGCATGTTCACCGCGATCAGCAACTCGGTCGCGGCGGTACCGCCGCAGAAGCGCACCGCTTCGAGCACCGCGGGGGTGAACTGACGCAGGTAGTTGTAGGAGGAATCCAACGCCGCCAGATGCCCGTGATCACGCGGCAACCTGGGCTTGGCCTGGGCGATCGCCGCGCGCAGGCGCTCCCACCCGATCTTCTCGCCGCGGATCAGCGCACCGATCTCCTCATCCGGAACGCCGGGGTCGGTGACGATTTCCAACAGATCGTCCAGCAGCGCCTGACGGTCCTCTCCAGTCTTCCCTCGTTCGGCCAGCCGCTGCTGCATCTTCCGTTCGGCAGCACCGAATTTCACCGAGATCGCCTGATCGAACAACGCCACGACCTCATCGAGGACATCGGTGCCGGACTGGGCCAGCACCGTGAGCAGGATCGGATACCGGCGTTGCGGATCCCGACGTTGCAGCGCTTGCGGACTCAGGCGCCGGCCCATCGTGGCCAAAAACCGGCGCCGCTCGGCGGGCAGCACCGACATATCCAGCCGATCAGCGCCCAACCCGCGCAGGAAACCCAGCTTGTCGACCTCGGCGCGGACCGCGGCCGCCGAGGCCTCCACCGGCCCGGTCGACAGCCACCGCAACCGCGAGATCCCCAGCGAAGCGTCGGTGACAAGCAAGCCGTCCAACTCCGCGCACCGCGCCGCAGTGAACTCGTGAGCGAGCCGGTCATAGGTTTCGGTCTGGGCCTGGTGGCGGGCGTGGGCGACCCGCTCGACCACGGTGACCGGGCCTGGCCGGATCACCTTCGCCGAGATCAGATACTCACACGCCAGCCGGAACAGCAGAGTCGGGGAATCGTGCTCCATCGCCCGCGCGAGCAGGAACTCATCGAGCTCCTTGAACTCGAGCGCACCGACCGCACGCCATCCCAGGTACCGCGCGGCCAGGCGCACATGCTCGGTGCGGGTCTTGGCTCGCCTGCCGTAGGCACCGATCACCACCGGATCCAACCGCAACTGCTCGGCGACACGAGCCACCGCCACCGGCGGAGCCGTGACCAGCCGATCCGGCACGAATCCCAGCCACGGCAGCGTACACAACGCGATCGCCAAGCCCAGCCGCTCGGCTGGGCCCCGGCCCCGGCCCGGATCCACGAACGCCAGATCCGCAGGCGTCAGCGTGAAGTACCGGAACAGCTCCTCGCGGCTGATCTCCGGGAATCCCCGCAGTCGTTCCAACTCCTCGTCCGCGAACATCCGCGTCGCCACGACCCCAGCCTCCACCAGCACCGACCAACATCATCATCGGCAGTCAAGCACCAACCAGTCGACAGCGCATGCCGAACTCGAAACCCCGTGCCCACCAGTCGGATACGCCAAATCCGCCCGATTTCCGGCGGATGCTACGGCTACCCCGTGACCTTCCGCAGGTTGCTGGTGTCGATGACCTCCAGGTCCGGGTGCGCGGCCAGCGCCCGGGCGCAGTCGGTGGACGAGCCGATATAGGTCGACATCAGGTCGATGTCGGTGGCGACGAACCATGCCCGGTCCTGCGGCCACCACAGGTTCGGACCCCACCCTCCGAGAGTGCGCACCGCATCGCGCACCGTGCCGTGCACCAGAAAGTTGTCCCGGATCGGGAGGCGGAGCAGCGGTCCGGGAAAGGGAAGGTGCAGGGCTTGGCCGGCGCGGCCTTCCCAGAACCCGAACCAGCACTCGTCCGGGGTGCTGGTGTGCTCGACGAGAACCTCGGCCAGGGCCGCGAACTGCTCTTCCGGGATATCACCTTCGTCGGGTTCCTGGTCCCACACGGTGTTGCGGCCGTCCCCGACACCGCGGTGGATACCTGCCTGCAGCAGCGAACCCCACTCGACGGTTTGGTGGATCACCCCGCCGGTATGGGCAGCCACCTCGGCCCGGCGCACCCGAACCTGCTCCCCGGTGTCGGGGTCGATCCGGGCGGCAGGATGCAGCACCCGTGAATACAGCGTGTAGATCGGGGGCACCAGCGATCCGACGGTGTACTCGAAACGGGGCAGCGCGTCGGCGATCCAGTCGCCGCCGGTGGTGTCGTCGAGTACGTCGTCGACCCGCCACACCAGCGACTGCGAGTTCGGGTCGACATGCCGATTCATCTGCTGCCGGTCGCTGGGACCAGCGTCGCTGTGCTCACTCACGTATCCGACCCTGCCACACCGCGGTCGTGCCGGGCGCCCGTCTACAGCGCGGGATTCGCTCTGGCGGAAGAGATGCAGCGGACCGTGTTGGGACCTCTTCCCGAACGCGGATCACCCATTCCAGTCGCGTCCAGATGACGTGACTCGGTGCGCTGAGGTGCAAAACTCGACTCATGAACGGCGATGACACGCCACCGGCGCCGCGGCAGCCGTTCGTGTTGCGTGATCCGATCGGCCGCCCGGCACGCCCACCGGGGCTGATCGTGGCAGGTTTGTCGGTGCTGTTGTGCACCGGAATCGTGTTCGCCCTGCTGGATTGGTGGGTGAACCATCCCGGGTCTCATGCACACACTGTCATTTGTGTGCGACCGGTTGATCGGCACGGTGTTCAGCGTAGTACTTGGCTTCGTACTCGACCGGTGGGATCCGCCCGAGACGATGCATGAGCCGGCCGGCGTTGTACCAATGCACCCACGCCGAGGTGGCCTCCTCGACGTCACTGACGGTGCGCAACGGGCCCTTGCGGAACGGGGAATCGTCGGCGATGCACTCGGCCTTGTAGAGCCCGATCGTCGTCTCCGCGAGGGCGTTGTCGTAGGCATCGGCCACCGACCCTATCGACGGCCGAAGCCCTTGCAGGAACAGGGTTTCCCCGAAGCGCAGAGCCGTATATTGCGAGCCTGCATCCGAGTGGTGAATAGTGCTCCCGCGCAAAGGATTACCTTGCACCGACCGCAGCATGCAGGCCTGATTCACCGCCCGTTGAACGAACGCTGTTTCCTTCGACGTCGACACCTCCCAACCGACGATCGTGCCGGCGAACGCATCGATCACGAACGCCGTATACGCGAAGCACGGCACCATCCGCACATACGTGAAGTCAGCGACGTAGAGCGCATCGGGCCGCTCGACCCGGAAGTTCCGGTCGACCAGATCCGGCGGCCGCGGCGCCGACGGCTCCGCGATGGTGGTGCGGACCTTCTTCGCCCGGGTGGCGCCGCGCCACCCGCCCACGCGCATGAGCCGCTCCACGGTGCAGCGGGCCACCTCGATGCCCTGTCGCCGCAGGTGGGCCCACATCTTCAGCGACCCGTACAGTGACTCCGGTTTGCGTCTCCCGTGCTCGTCCCGCTCGACGTAGTACGAGGCCAGCACCGCGGTGATGGTGGCGTCCCACAATGCGCGCTTCGACAGCGGGCGCGCCCGCCAGGAGTAGAAGGTTCTCGGGGCGATCGGGCACCCGTGCTCGGTGAGCACACGGCAGATCGGTACGACCCCGAACTCATCGCGGTGTTCGGCGATGAATCGGCAGATCACTTGCGTGGCGGGTCGCACTCCCGCGCGAAGAAAGACGTTGCAGCTTTGAGTATTTCGATGGTCTTCTCGAGCTCGGCGTTCTTCCGGCGCAATGCGCGCAGTTCGATCTCCGCCTCGGACGCCGACGCAGCCGGGGTGCCACCACCGGCCGCTTCGGCCTTGCGGACCCACACCCGGACGGTCTCCGTCTTCAATGACATCCGTTCGGCGATTGTGCGGATCGCCTCGTACTCCGAGGCGTAGTCACCACGGTGTTCGAGGACCAGGCGCACGGCTTTCTCCCGTACCTCGGCTGGATAGACATTCGGCATAAGGTTCACCTTCCCAAGAAAGAAGGTGTGCATCAAACCCGGGACGATTCACATCATGTCCAAGCGTTACCCCGCCGAGCAGCGTGAACGAGCGGTGAAGATGGTCCTCGACCACCTCGACGAATATTCTTCGCCGTTCGCGGCGTGCAAAGCCATCGCCCCGAAGCTCGGCGTCGGTGTCGAGTCGCTGCGCACCTGGACCCGCCAGGCTCTGATCGATGCCGACAAGACACCCGGCGTGACCACCGCTGAACAGCAACGAATCAAAGAGCTCGAACGCGAAGTCCGAGACCTCCGTGAGGCCAACGAAATCTTGAAATCGGCCTCGATTTTCTTCGCGAGGGAGCTCGACCCTCGCCGCCGCTGATCTGCCAGTTCATCGACCAGATGCGTGCACAAGGACACCGGGTCGAGTCGATCTGCGCCGTGCTCACCGAGCGTGGCGTCAAGGTCGCCCCACGCACGTATCGGAACTGGAAAACTGCTTCTCCATCCCGCCGGACCGTCGCCGATGCACATCTGACGAACGCTCTGCGTGAGACCGTCGGCACCGCCGAAGGTCTCTACGGTCGCCGAAAGATGACCGTGCACCTGCGCAGACACGGCCACGACGTCGCGGCATGCACCGTCGACCGGTTGATGCGCGACGAAGGGCTGTCCGGAGCGGTCCGGGGCCGTCGGCACCGCACCACCATGCCCGGCGGCTCGGACAGCCGCCGCGCCCCTGACCTGGTCGATCGTGATTTCACCGCCGAGGTTCCGAATCGGAAGTGGGTCACCGACTTCACCTATTGCCGCACCTGGGCGGGGTTCGTCTATGTCGCGTTCGTGATCGACTGCTTCTCGCGGGCGATCGTCGGCTGGCATGCCGCCACCGTCAAGGACACCGCGATGGTCACCACCGCCTTGAAGATGGCATTGTGGCGACGTGACCACACGGGCCACCCGGTCGGCTCAGGGTTGATCCACCATAGCGATGCCGGCAGTCAGTACACTTCCATCTCTTTCGCGGAAACCCTTGTGCTGGAGGGTATTGCCGCGTCGATTGGCAGCGTCGGAGACGCATACGACAACGCTCTGGCCGAGAGCACGATCGGGTTGTTCAAGACCGAAGTGATCACCAAGGGAAACCCGTTCCATCCGGGTCCCTACAAGTCCGTCGAGGACGTCGAGTACGCCACGATGGAGTGGGTCGACTGGTTCAATCGCAGTCGCCTGCACAGCCGTCTCGGATACGTCCCGCCGGATGAATTCGAGGCGGCGTACTACGCTCACCTGTCGACTCCACAACCGGAGCCGTCACCGATATAGGAGCGGCAAGAAACCCGAGACGGTTCAGTGTCAGGCCAACCCGGATCCACCGTTATTCAGACAGTCCCTCGACGGTACGTGGTACGAGTTCACGGCGGTATGGCAGGAATGAACCGGGTTCGAGCATGCTGGCAGCGGCGGGTGCTTCACCGTTGTATGGGATGAATGAATCGGTCGGGTGCGTGCTGCCGTCCGTCTTCGCCCCGGAAGAGGCCGTAATGCCTGATCAAGACACTCTCGAAAAACAACTGTTGGCTGAACTCCGTGAGATGCGTGACTGGGTGTCCATCGCCGGCGTGCTGCACCTACTGGGAACATCATCCTGGGTGGCTGGGCGGGAGGCGGTCCGATCGATTCTGGACTGCATCGACACCAGCACTCGTCTCCGCATCGGTCGCGTCGACAGTCAGTATCGGGAAATACCCAAGCCTTTGCCCGTCGAAGACCTCCTCGAACGCATCTTCAACATCGAGGACGCAGCCGACCGGTCCTTCGAGATGATGCAGTTGTTCATCGACACCACAGACAATTCCGATGAGGGCACATGAAGTAGTTCCGGACGCCCTGGTTCTGCTGGGGCTGCGGACACGATCGGCAGGCTCCAGCATCCCCGGGTGCAGAAATGGTCTCACCTGGCAATTTGGTGTCGATGGTGCGTAAACGGCAATTTACGTCTTCGACCCCGCAAGAACAGGGAGTGACCACAGCACCACGGTCGATTTGCTCGATTCATCCTGTTTGTAGGTGTCGAGATGCAGCGAAGATTGACAAGCTCGACCGCCTAGATTGACAACGATCGGTCAGGGCGAAACCGGTGTCACCTGCGCTTACCTGTAACGGCGACCGTTAGCGGCGCCGACATTCTGTCAAAGTAGCCTGTCAATCCAGCCCTCCCGTCCTACATTCGACAGAACCGCAGCTGGCCTGGTGAGACGAGAAGACCGGCGCTGGTGTCGGCTGATTCTTTGAGGCCTGTACCGCGGTCATGTGCTGGTCACCGCATGCCTCCAGCCGGACCGAAGGAGACTCGATCACATGACGACGCACTGGCGGATCACCATCAGCTCAGTCCAAGAAGGTGATTCTCGCCGAGGACTCGTGACTCTGAAAGGCAGCACATCGAGCAGCGCCCTGCCGGATGTCATCGGTGATGCCGCAGACCGTGCACATGCCTGGGCCGACAAGTTCGGCAGGACCCTCGCCGGTTGCGCGACTCTTCAACTCGACGGCGAGGACGAAGATGACGATTACTACAAGATCGAAGGTCTCGACGGTTCACTGTCGTTCGACGAGATCGCAGAGCGCGCAGTCCGAGAGAGGTTGCATCGCCGATCCCAGACGGAGCAATCGCCACCCCGATCAGAGCGATCGGTCCGGACACCGGTTGGGGTGGCTTCTCGCTACGGGGCCGAGTCCGCGGGTTTCGCGACAGCGTGGCAGGCATTGCGAGACTTGGTCGCCGATGTCTCGATCGTCAGTGGTGCACCCCTCGATGACGTTACGAAAGTGGAGAGCGCGACGGGGGTCCGATGGACTGCCGACCTGCGGACACTGTTCACCCAGCACAGCGGTGGCTTCGAGCTGGTTCCTGCTTTCGAGCTGGTGGATCTGGGTCGTGTGCTCGAGGTGCGGCAGATGTTCTTCGACGCTGAAGAATTCGTAGTCGAACAGAATGCCGATCTTCCTCCGGTTGCAGCAGATGCCGAGCGTCCGGCGGGATCACCAGCGGATCGCTTCCTTCCACAGTTCATTCCGATCGCCGAAGACAACACCGGTGCTGTGCTGGTCGTGGACACGCGCCGCGGCGACCTGAGCGGCTGCGTCATCGAGTTCAGCACCAGCATGGGGGGCTCCGAGGCGTTGTGGCCCTCGCTCGGAGCGCTGGTCAGTGATGTGATCACCACACTGACTACAAACGGAGCCTTGTTGCAAGGGAAGTATCGGCCAGAGGTCGGGGCGGGTCTTACGTGGTCACGAGTGACGTGAACGCGTAGTGGTGTTCGGCCAGTACGTTTCCAGGGTTGAACTCCGCCATGATCACTACATCGACAGATCTGGTGGTCCCGCTACCGGATGTGTTGAGTGATCGCGGCGGATCGCACGTGAGGGGCACCGAGCAGAGCGGTGGTTGACCCGTTTGTCCTCGGAGAGGGTGCAGTCCTCGTGCGCTACCGTGCCTTGATGAACCAATCCGGCGTGGCCGTCGCGGATCATCACCAGTTCGTCCTGGGATCTGTGACCGCGGAAACCTACGAACCGTCGGAGACCGGCAGCGTCATCGAGGTCGGGCAGAACTTCGTCACGGTCCTGACCGGCATCGCCTACGGTCCGGTGTCGTTGACCGTCGAGGTCTGCGACAACGAGCCGGCCTTCGACGCTGACCGGTGCGTGTGGGAGGTCGTCGAGGAAGCCACGGTGAAGGTGACCAAGGCATTTATCGTGATCACCCTGGGTGGGGAGACGCTACCCGACTTCGACCGGCTGGCCATCGGCCGCGGGTTGTATCGGTTCCGGGTGTGCGGTCGCGGTCGGGACACGCACTGGGCTCTCGAGGTCGACGAGCCCACCGAGGAGTACCTGGTGCAGGTGTGGCGGGTGAATCGGCCACATGGGATGGTTCGGCTTCACAAGACGGACAGTGCGTGGGAGCAGGAGATCGTCGAACATCCGACCCGCCAGTGGTGGGACCCCGATCCGGCCGCCGACGCAACCATCTACCTGAGGGTCGGCTACGAGAAGATGGCCGAGGCGGCGAAGCAGGAGGCCATCCGATGGGGTGGGAGACCGCCGTCCGAGAAACTGAGCCGGTGCCCCCACGCGATCGACCTCGCCGGTGTCGATCGCGCGCTTGCGGACGCGATCGCGAGGGCTCGCGAGCCGAAACTTCGGCGCATTACCGTCTGGGCTGTCCGACGAGCCTTCACCATCGCCGGCATCGCCGACAGGGATTGGATCGCGCCGGCACTCGACGCGCTCGACGACGGCCACCGGACGTTGCCGCCCCCGTTCGGCCGCGACGAACCTGAGCAGCTGTGGCAGGCGTTCCAGGACGACCCCACCATCGACACCACAATCCCGGAGAACGGTCCGGCTCCGGCGCCGGTCATCGCGATGTACGCGGTGCGAGATGCCTCCGAATCATTTGCATTCGATCCACTGCGGGGCACGTTCCAGAGTCTTCAAACTGCCGCTCGGACCGACGGCGGGAACTACATCGCGTTGATCCGCGACCTACGAAGGGAGTTCTTCCCGAAGTTGATGCCCGCCGACCGGTACGAGAGGTGGATCTGATCATTTGCCCGCTGCTGCCCCGGGGGCCATGCCGTTCTCACCGCTCAGAACCGTGCCATCTATCGCCGAAGATCACAGGACGACCAGGCGCGACGTCTGTTCCGAAACTCATGTCTAAAACCAATGGTTCAAAACCAGGCTTGTCGGTGAGTTATGGAACACTTCGAGCTTGTGACCGAACTTTTGGGCTATGCGAGGGTCTCGACGACCGATCAGACCCTGGATCTGCAGAGCGACGCGCTGAGGGCCGCGGGGTGTTCGCGGATCTGGACCGAGACCGCCAGCGGTGCCACCACCGCCCGGCCGCAACTCGACGACCTGTTCTCTCACCTTCGGTCCGGGGACACCTTGGTGGTGTGGCGCCTCGATCGCCTCGGCCGGTCCCTACCGCATCTGCTTCAAGTGGTCACCGACCTCGAAGAGCGCGGCATCGGGTTCCGGTCGGTAACCGAATCGATCGACACCACGACCGCCGGCGGCAAGCTGATCTTCTCCATTTTCGGCGCGCTCGCCGAGTTCGAACGCAATCTCATCCGCGAACGCACCTCGGCCGGCCTCGCCGCAGCCCGGGCCCGCGGCCGACTCGGGGGCCGGCCGCCGAAGATGACGTCGAAGAAGATCAAGCAGGCGAAGCTGATGCGCGACAACGGGATGAGTCAAACCGAGATCGCGGAGATCCTCGGTGTCGGCCGCACGACGCTGTATCGCCACCTGAAGTAGTAGTGATACCGCGCCGACGGTCTGGATCGCCCACGAACGGCTCCATGAGAACCGACGAGTTGGAGTCCTATTCGATATCTGTCAATATTGATGTATGTCGATACAAGCAGATCCCAAGGGCGGTGCCTGTTGCGCTCCGCTGGCGCGGGAACCACTGACGCCGGATTGGGCCGCAGACCTGGCCCGGATGTTCAAGGCTCTCGGTGATCCGGTACGGCTGCGGATGCTGAGCCTGATCGCCAGCCACCAGGGCGGCGAGAGTTGCGTGTGCGATATCAGCCCGGCCTTCGACCTGTCCCAGCCGACCATCTCACATCACCTCAAGGTGCTGCGCGAGGCCGGCCTGCTCGACTGTGAGCGCCGCGGGACGTGGGTGTACTACCGGGTGATCCCATCGGCCTTGGCCCAGTTGTCGGCCGTGCTCTCTGTCGAGGTGGGGGTCCTACCGGGTTCGGACTGCACTGTGATCGACGATGCCGTGGAGCCGGCCCGATGACCACGACGAACACCGAACACCCGGCGGTCGTCGGGAAGATGTCGACCCTCGACCGGTATCTGGCCGTGTGGATCGGCGCCGCCATCGTCGTGGGCCTGCTGCTCGGCCGGATGATTCCCGGACTCGGTGAAGCGCTGAGTTTCATCGAGATCGACGGCATTTCTCTGCCGATCGCCCTCGGTCTGCTGATCATGATGTACCCGGTGCTGGCCAAGGTGCGCTACGACCGCCTCGACACCGTCACCGGCGACCGCAAACTGTTGGTCTCGTCGCTGATCCTCAACTGGATCCTCGGCCCGGCGTTGATGTTCGCGCTCGCCTGGCTGATGCTGCCGGACCTGCCCGAATACCGCACCGGCCTGATCATTGTGGGTCTGGCCCGGTGCATCGCGATGGTCATCATCTGGAACGACCTCGCCTGTGGTGACCGGGAAGCCGCGGCGGTGCTGGTGGCGATCAACTCAGTCTTCCAGGTGATCATGTTCGCCGTGCTCGGCTGGTTCTACCTGTCGGTGCTCCCCGGCTGGCTCGGACTCGAACAGGCCGCCCTCGACGTCTCACCGTGGCAGATCGCGAAATCGGTGTTGATCTTCCTCGGCATTCCCCTGGTCGCCGGGTTCCTCACCCGCTACTTCGGCGAGAAAGCCAAGGGCCGCACCTGGTACGAGGACACCTTCCTGCCGAAGATCGGGCCGTGGGCGCTCTACGGGTTGCTGTTCACCATCGTGATCCTGTTCGCGTTGCAGGGCGAGCAGATCACCTCCCGCCCGTTGGATGTGGTGCGGATCGCGCTGCCGCTGCTGGCGTACTTCGCGATCATGTGGGTCGGCGGATACCTGTTCGGTGCCGCGATCGGCCTCGGCTACGAACGCACCACCACGCTCGCATTCACCGCGGCGGGCAACAACTTCGAGCTCGCCATCGCCGTGGCGATCGGCACCTTCGGGGTGACCTCCGGGCAGGCTCTGGCCGGGGTGGTCGGACCGCTCATCGAGGTTCCCGTCCTGGTTGCCCTGGTCTACGTCTCACTCGCCCTGCGGAAGCGCTTCACCCGTCACGAGTCGGCGCAGGTGCCGGCGCCACGAAAGGTCTGAGCCGTGAGCACACCGAGTGTGTTGTTCGTCTGTGTCCACAACGCCGGTCGCTCGCAGATGGCCGCCGGGTTCCTCACCGCTCTGGCCGGGGACCGGATCGAGGTGCGTTCGGCCGGCAGCGCCCCGGCCGAGCAGGTGAACCCGGCCGCGGTCGTGGCGATGGCCGAGGTCGGCATCGATATCTCCGGTCAGAACCCGAAGATCCTCACCACCGCGGCGGTGCAGGCATCGGATGTGGTGATCACGATGGGCTGTGGGGACACCTGCCCGGTGTTCCCCGGCAAGTCGTACCGCGACTGGGTGCTCGACGACCCGGCCGGGCAGGGCCTCGAGGCGGTGCGCCCGATCCGGGACGCCATCCGCGCCAAGGTCGAAGCCCTCATCGCCGAGTTGACCGCCCCGTCCACCCCGCGCTGACCCGAGGCTCTCCGATGACGAACGTCGATGTCGTGGTGATCGGCGGTGGGCAGGCGGGTCTGGCTGCCGGCTACTACCTGCGCCGGGCCGGGCACCGCTTCGTGATCCTCGACGATCAGGAACGGCCAGGTGGGGCGTGGCCGCACATGTGGCCGTCGCTGCATCTGTTCTCCCCGGCGGAATTCGCATCCCTGCCGGGGTGGCCGATGCCCCGCTGGCCGGGCGGTTTCCCACCGGCACGGCATGTCGTGGACTATCTCTCCGCCTACGAAACCCGCTACGACCTGCCGATCGAGCGACCGGTGCGCGTGCAGGCGGTGCGGCGCGACAATACTGACCTGCTCGTCGACACCGACCGCGGGCAGTGGCGGACGCGTCGGGTGATCAGCGCCACCGGTACCTGGCAGCAGCCGTTCTGCCCGAGTTATCCAGGTGTGAAGGTGTTCACCGGGCGGCAGTTGCACACCGTCGATTACCGCAGTCCGGCCGAGTTCAGCGGCGCCGATGTGGTGATCGTCGGGGGCGGCAACTCCGCCGCTCAACTCGTCGCCGAGATCACCACCACCGCAAGAACCATCTGGGTCACTAACCGGCCCCCACGATTCCTGGCGGACGGCGTCGACGGCCGGGCCTTGTTCGAACTCGCCTCCCGCCGGGCGATCGCGCTGGCCGCCGGACGGCCCGATCCCGGTGGCATCGCCGCACTGGGGGACATCGTGATGGTCCCGGAGGTGCTTGCCGCCCGCGACCGTGGCGTCATGACCGCGCTACCGATGTTCGACCGGCTCACCCGCGACGGCATCGCGTGGGGACAGCGTCACCAGCACGCCGATGTCGTGCTGTGGGCCACGGGATTTCGGCCCGCCCTCGCACACCTGCGGCCGTTGCGGCTGCGCGATCACACCGGCACGGTGCCGGTCGCCGGCACCCGATCACTCAAGGAACCGCGCCTGCACCTGCTCGGGTACGGCGACTGGACCGGTCCCGGTTCGGCCACCATCCTCGGCGTCGGCCGCACCGCCAAGACCGCCGTCGCCGACCTCGACCTCGACACCTGATCTGCGTGAAAGGACCTCGACCGTGAGCACACCCTCGGTGCTGTTCGTCTGCGTGAAGAACGGCGGAAAATCCCAGATGGCCGCCGGCCTGATGAAAGCCGCCGCCGGCGACACCGTCGCGGTGCACTCCGCCGGTACGAAGCCCGGCGCCAGTATCAATGCCCTGGCGGCCGAAGTGCTCCTCGAAGTCGGTGTCGACATCGCGGGCGAGACTCCGACACTGGTCGACCCCGACCTGGTTCGGGACGTCGATCTCGTGGTCACCCTCGGCCGCGAAGCCCGTCTCGATCCGGTGGCCGGGACACGGTTCGAGAACTGGGACACCGACGAGCCGTCCGAGCGCGGCATCGACGGCATCGAACGGATGCGGTTGGTCCGCGACGACATTGCCGCTCGTGTCACCGACCTTGCCGACCGGCTCCGTCGCTGAAGACACCGATGTCGGCCACCCGAATCCGGTGGCCGACATCGAGGGGTGTTGTTCAGCAGCAGGACGGTGCGGTCGGCGCCTCCTGCTTGTCCTCGGTCGGGGCGGCGGCGGTGCCGCAGCACACGCCACCCTCCGCGGCGGCCGGATCGTCGAGGTGCTGGGGGCTCGAACCGAAGGTCTCCGAATCGGCGAGGACGGTGTAGACCTCCCACTTCTCCCCGGCCGGACCGGTGACCCACACCTTGTCCTGGGTAGCGAAGCAGCAGGTGGTGCCGATCTCCTCGTCGGTGAACAGCCCTTCGCCGGTGAGGCGGGCGATCTCAGCGTGGACCTTCTCGCTCGACTCGACCTCCACACCGAGGTGGTTGATGGTGCCGCCCTTGCCGGGGTTTTCGAGCAGAACCAGCTTCAGGGGCGGTTCGGCGATCGCGAAGTTCGCGTAGCCGGGCTTGAGTTTGGCCGGTTCGGTGCCGAACAGTTTCGTGTAGAAGGCGACCGCTTCTTGCAGGTCGTCGACGTTGAGGGCGAGTTGTGCGCGGGACATGACATCCTCCACCTGTGTGACATATGTCGAAATACTGGACGCGTACAGGATGCGCCACCTTTTCGACATATGTCAAGTAAGTGGCTAAGCTTGAAGTATGCCGAAAGCTCTGCCCGTGATCGATGTCAGTGCCCCGATCTGCTGCGAACCGGTTTCGGCCGCACCTATGAGCGACAACGCAGCTCTCGAACTCGCACTGCGCCTGAAGGCTCTGGCGGACCCGGTCCGCATCAAGCTCATGTCGATCCTGCTCACCGCCGACGGCGGTGAGGTATGCACCTGCGATCTCGCCAGCGGCGTCGACCTGGCCGAATCCACCGTCAGCCACCACCTCGGCCAGCTTCGCAAGGCCGGCATGGTCGAATCCGAACGCCGCGGGATGAACGTCTTCTACCGTGCCCGCGCCGAGTCCCTCGAAGCCCTGCGGATGGTGCTGGACCCGAACTGCTGCCGCTGACATCTCACTCGACAACCAGAGCACCAACCATTGGGTGCAAGCGAGGTGTCGCTGCCCGCTGTGGTCCTGCACTCGAAACTGTGCTGGTTGAGGATCGTCAAACAGCACACCCGAGAATCCGCCCGAGCGAGCCATGCGAACTTCCGCCGTGACGGACTCACAAGTCGAAGATTGCCTACTTTTGCGTTTGTTTCGCTTGCTGCGTATATTGCATTTAGAGGAGGTGGGGTATGTCCGCGATCGAACATCCGAGTGTCGTGGAGCAGGAACAGGCGCGACAGGCACTGAACGCTCTGCGGGACGTGAAACCGAGTACCGACACATTCGACGTCACTGTCGCCGGCACGTCGGAGTCCGTGCACCTGCCGAGTTCCGCCCTGGAGTTGATCAAAGACGTACTGGCGAACATGGCAGCCGGCCAGGGCGTGACCGTGGTCCCTGCGCATGCGGAGCTCACCACCCAGCAGGCCGCCGAGCTGCTCAACGTCTCGCGCCCGCACGTGATCAAACTCCTCGACCAAGGCCTCATCCGGTATCGGCTGGTAGGCCGGCATCGCCGAATCCTGGCATCGTCGCTTCTCGAATACCGTCGCCTTCAAGAGCGCGGTGCGCGTGGGGCGGCGGACGAGCTGGCCGCGCTGTCCGAGGGCCTCGGACTCTACTGACGTGACCTTCACCGTCCTCTACGACGCGAACGTGCTGTACCCGAACGTGCTTCGCGATGTGCTGATTCGCCTGGCTCAGACCGGGCTGGTGCATGCCCGGTGGACCGACCGAATTCTCGACGAGACGTTCCGCAATCTCGCCGCCGACCGGCCGGACATCCCTACCGACACCTTGGCCAGGTTGCGGGAGCTGATGAACCGAGCGGTCCCGGATTGCCTGGTTACCGGGTACGAGGCGCTCATCCCGGCGTTGACGCTGCCCGATGAGGACGACCGGCATGTGCTCGCCGCGGCGATCCGCTGCTCAGCGCAGGTGATCGTCACCGCGAACTTGCGTGACTTCCCCGATACCGAACTTGCCCAGTTCGGCATCGAGGCCCTGCACCCGGACGAGTTCGTCATGGACCTGTTCACGCTCGACGGAGCGCGGGTACATCAGGCGATCAGCGCGACTGCTGCAGCGTGGCGTAACCCACCCGGTACACCGGCCGATGTATGCGACCGCCTCGCCGCGGCGGGCTTACCGATCTCCGCCGCGGCGTTGCGCCGCTGAGACTCCACGACGCGTCCCCCGCGGTCTGAATGTTCCGAAAGTTGTTCTTGTACCGATGTTTCGAGACGTTGTTTCAGAATAAACTTGTGAGACGCCGGGAGCTGGGTCGACCCGGTCCCGTTTGCATGCTGGATGACTGTCTAAATGCCACGTTTATGAGACGATCATCTGCCACCCTTTCGTCATTCGTTCGGGCGTCGAGGCAACCCCGTAGCGGACGCGATGAGCAGGGGTTGTACGCTGCACCCGTTCCGGACTCGGTTCAGAGCGTCATCGTATGGCTGTAAGTGTGGTCCTTGCCCTCGTCGTCCTGCCAGTGCAAGGTCACATGTTGGGTCAATGCCACGCCCATGTGCAGCGCTGTCAACACGCCCACCTCGGTGCCAGGGGCGATGGCTTCGAACGTTGGAACGTCACTACCGCTGTCGCTGAAGAGGTGCGACGCCTCTCCGTCGCCTCGCGGTTCGATATGTAGGGGTTCCGGTAGTAACCGCCGAAAAATCAACGGATATGACGTAGCTGCTGGTCAGCGTCGGCGTTCGGCTCCCGGGCCCAAGATCGAGGTCAGCTCGCGCATCGCCTGTGGGGACGGTTTGAAGTATCGGCGCAGGTTCTCGGCTTTGCGGTGGCGGGACTTGGCCATCAGTTCCAGCAGGCTGGCCCCGGATTCCCCGAGGTGGGTCAGGCCGGAGTGGCGCAGTTCGTGCAGGTCCCAGCCGGTCCGGGGTCCATCGACGGCGGTGGCGGCGTCGAGCAGGTCGCGGGCCTGGTCGTAGGACAGCCGGGCCAGGCCGGTGTTGGGACAAACGTCGCGGTCGGCGAGGTACTTGCCGGGCCCCGGCCGGCGGTGGGTCACGAAAACAGGTCCGCGGGTGCGGTCGCGGATGAGCCGGGGCAGCAGGCGGGCGGTGCCCGCGTCCCAGTACACGTTCTCGAGGACGTGTTCGTGGTGGGCGGCGCCACGGCGGCGGGTACGGGGTTTGGCGCCCTTGGACTTCACCGCCGCGCACCGCCCTGCGAGGTCGAGGTCTTCGACGTTGAGCTGGAGCAGTTCCTCGGCACGGGCACAGGTTTCGTACAGCATCCGCCACAGCGTCTTCTCCCGCAGGTGGATCTCGCGGCGGGCGATGAGCCGGTCGATCGCGGTACGCGAGCGGACGGGGGTGTCGGAGTCCGGCGGAGTGGACCGCGCGGCCGAGGCCGGGACGCTCGGCGCGGTCCAGCCCTGCTCGGCGCACCAGGACAGCCATCTGGCGACTGCGGCGCGGCGCGCGTTCCAGGTGTTCACCGCGGCGGTGCCCCAGAGGGTTTCCAGTGCGGCGCCGACTTCGGTGTCGGTGACCGAGTCCAGGGCGCGGCTGGCGGCGGTGAGTCCGTCGTGGCGGGCGTCGAGCTGGTCGACGGTCTTGACGACGGCGATGCCGTAGGCGCGGCGGGTGTTCGCCGAGCCGATCGTGTCGAGGAACGCCTCGGCGGCGGTGCGCAGGGTGCGCGCCGGCGGGGCGGTACGCAGCCGGGTCACTCTCGCGGCCATCGGATTCCCCTCTTCAGTACTATAGCCCCGGATAACGGGGTCGCTTCGTGTGCACCCCGGAGCGGGTCCGCCGCAGGTCGCCTCTCAAGTTACCCCGGATAACAGACCATTATCCGGGGTATCACTGCTATCGTTGAGCGGTCACGGCCAGACGCGTACCGCCGTTCCGGTGCCTCCACCCGACCGGGTGGAGGCACCTTCGCCGTTCCCGGGTAGCGCCGAGTCCGCCGCGATCATGGAATATCGTGCCGGTCATGACCACGGATGATTGGTTGGCCGACACCCGAACCTCTTATGACACGGTTGCGGTCAGCTATGCCGACCAAGTGCGCGGCGTCCTCGCCGGACACCAGTACCTTCGCGCGGCTCTGGCATTGTTCGCCGACAGCGTGCGGACCGCTGGCGGCGGACCGGTCGCGGACGTCGGCTGCGGCCCCGGTGAAGTCACCGCCCACTTGCATGAGCTCGGTGTCGACGCCTTCGGTATCGACCTCTCCCCGGCGATGATCGACGTGGCCCGACGCGACCACCCCGACCTGCGGTTCGAGGTGGGCTCGATGACGGAACTGAACCTGCCCGTCGCTTCGGTGGCCGGCCTGCTCGCCTGGCAGTCTTTGATCCACATCCCAGACGACGAGGTGCCGACTGTATTCGGGCGCTTCCACCAAGCACTGCGTCCCGGCGGACCGTTGCAACTCCTGTTTCACGTCGGCGACGAGTCGCTGTTGAAGACAGAGGGCTACGGCGGTCACCCGATGAAGGTCCATGTCCACCGCCGGCAGCCGAACCAGGTGGCATCGTGGCTGCACGATGCCGGATTCGTGGTCGAGGCCCAGATGCTGCTCGACCCGGATGCGAAAGCTCAGCAAGCGATTCTCTTCGCACGCAGTAAGTCCTAACTTCTGCATATGTCGGGCTCGCCATTCGGAACCGCGAGGTCCCCGACGTACACCGCCCGGCGGGAAGCGTGGACCTGGAGTACGCATGTCACCGACCAACGCGACGCCGAACCGCATCGCCCCCACTGACGCGCCGCCCCTTCGGCGCCGCGGTCACCTGCCGACCAGACGCCCCGCCCGCGCAGTCGACCCAGGAGCCGGCATGGAATCCCGGCGTCACCCACAGCGAGCCCGAAATACGCCCTGCACGTCTGGACCGGCCGGGCACGGCGGGTGATCAGCCGGCACACCGGACGCCAGTGGGCGGGCATCACCGCCGACAAGCTGCGGATCGGAGTCGAGGGCGCCCCTACTCCTTCGGCTACATCGCCGGACCGCACCACTCACGGGCCTGGGACCACGACTGGACCCAGGACGGACGATCCTGCGCGGACCTGATCCCGGACATGAGGACCACCGAATGGCTCGACCACGAGCACACGAACCGGGCCCTGGGGTAACGCCGGGACCGGTCAGAACAGGGTGTCGCGCACCCGCAGCGGCCGGTAGCCCGTCGGGCCGAGCGCGGCGAGTTCGCCCTCGATGTCGACTTCGATCGCGCCGAAGAAGTTGATGTTGGCGCTGTGCGCGGGGCTGACGTGGGCCAGGACCTCGTCGTCGATGCGGTGCCCGGCCCGGCGCATCTGCTCGACCGCGAGGCCGTAGTACTCGGTGGTCCAGGCGATCACGGCGTTGGTGGCCAGGGTCAGGCACCACGCTTGCTCGGTCTGGTCGGCGAGCTGGCGGGCGCGGATCGTGCCCTCGTGTGCGTAGAGCAGGTCGCGGCGTAGTGCGTGCAGGGATTCGCCCTTGTTGAGCTGGCGGGTGATCTTGCGCCGGTAGTCCGGATCGGAGAGGTATTTCGCGGCGTAGATGGTGCGCCGCAGCGCCCCGTACTCCTTGAGCGCGGCGGCCAGGGTGTTCTGACGGCCCGAGGCGGAGAGCTTGCCGACGAGCAGGGAGGCGGTGGCGTGCCCGAACTTCAGCGAGCCAGCCAACCGGAGCAGGTCGTCCCAGTGCTCGGCGATCAGATCGATGTTGGCCTTGCGGGTCATCAGCGGGCCCGCGTGCGGGAACCGGGCCTCGGCGTCGGCGCGGGGGCCCGGCCGGTAGAGGGTGATGCGGCCCAGGTCCCGGATGCGTGGGGACAGCTGCATCCCGAGCAGGTCGAACAACCCGAAGTTGACCAGGGTGACCCCGTGGGTGTCGGTGGCGTGTTCGGTGATCGGCAGATCGGTGGCGTTGCCCAGGATCTCGTCGAGCACGTAGTGGGCTTCGCGTTTGGTCGCCACGATCACCTTGGTGCCGTAGGTGGCGTGGGTGTCGGTGACATGGGTGTAGGTCGACAGGCCCTCACCGGCGAAGTAGCGGCTCATCGGCCGCGCGGTGGTGGATTTCCCGCGCGTGGGGAACCGCTGCCCGTCGCTCGACGACAAGGTCCCGGTGCCGAACACCGGAGTCAGCGGGAGCCGCTGGTGGTAGTCGATGAGTACTAGGCTGGCCGCGCGCAGGGTTTCCTCGCGCACATACCATTCGTCGGTCCAGGACAAGATGTCGTAGGAGATGCCGCAGGCCTCGGCCATCCGGGTCAACCCGAGGTTGGTCGAGTGCGCGAGCAGCACCGCGATCAGGTTGCGCTTCAACTCCGGCGTGCGGGTGGCCTGTCCGCCGGCGTGGGTGAAGCAGTCCAGGTAGCCGGTGCGTTTGTCCAGCTCGATCAGCAACGACACGATCGGTGCGAACGGCAGCATCTCGGTCAGCTCGGCCTTGAGCGCGATCGCCTCGGCCGGAACGTCCTCGGCGGTCAGCGGGGAGATGATCAGATCCCCGGACTCGCCGTCCAGGCGTACCGGCCCCTCACCTTCGGCGAGCACGGTCTCGAGTTCATCGACCGCGGTGTGCAGTTCTTCGACGACGGCGGCCAGGGCGACGCCGGGATCGGCCGACCGCCCGACCAAACGGCAGAACTCGCCGCGCTGCGGTTCCCACCGCTGCGGTGTGAGCAGGTAGGCGGCCGGGTCGGCGTAGCGGCGTGAGCCGGGCACGTACACGTCCCCGCTGCGCAGCCCGTCGCGCAGCCCGAGCAGCACGCACAGCTCCCAGTAGTGCCGGTAGGCGGTAGCGCTGCCGGACTTGCGCGCCGCGTCGAGGTAGCCGCGCCACTTCGCGGGCACGAACCCGGTCGGGGCCTCGTCGAACACCTTCCGCCGCGCGGTCGCGTTGAGTTCACGCAGCATCGCGACCGCGATCAACAACTCCGTCGCCGCGGTCCCGCCCGCGAACTCCACCGTCGACAGCACCGCGGGGGTGAACTGACGCAGGTAATTGTAGGAGGAGTCCAGCGCGGCCAGGTGCCCGTGATCACGCGGCAACCGGGGTTTGGCCTGCGCGATCGCCGCCCGCAGACGTTCCCACCCGATCGCATCGCCGCGGATCAACGCACCGATCTCCTCATCGGCCACCGCAGGATCGGTCACGATCGCCAGGAGGTCGTCCAGCAGGGCCTGGCGGTCCTCTCCGGATTTGCCGCGTTCGGCCAATTCCTGCTGCATCCGGCGTTCGGCGGCACCGAACTTCGCCGAGATCGCCTGATCGAACAAGGCCACGACCTCGTCGAGCACGTCGGTTCCGGACTGCGCCAGCACGGTGAGCAGGATCGGATACCGCCGCTGCGGATCCCGGCGTTCCAACGCCTGCGGGGTCAACCCGCGCCCCATCGTGGCCAGGAACCGGCGTCGTTCGGCGGGCAGCACCGACATATCGAGCCGGTCGGCACCCAGGTCGCGCAGGAACGCCAGCTTGTCGACCTCGGCGCGCACCGCAGCCGCGGACGCCTCCACCGGCCCGGTCGACAGCCACCGCAACCGCGAAACCCCCAGCGAGGCATCGGTGGTCAGCAGTGCGTCCAACTCGGCGCAGCGGGCCGGGGTGAACTCGTGGGCCAGACGGTCGTAGGTCTCGCGCTGGGCCTGCTCGCGGGCGTGGGCGACGCGTTCGACCATGCTCACCGGGCCTGGGCGGATCACCCGCGCCGAGATCAGATACTCACACCCCAACCGGAACAGCAGAGTCGGGGAATCGTGTTCCATCGCCCGCGCGAGCAGGAACTCGTCGAGCTCCTTGAGTTCGAGCGCACCCGCCGCCCGCCAGCCCAGATACTGAGCGACCAGGCGTAGATGGTCGGTGCGGGTCTGGGCGCGGCGGCCGTAGGAACGGATCTCAGTGCCGTCGAGCCGCAGCTGCTCGGCCAGCCGCGCTACCGCGACCGGCGGGGCGGTCACCACACGATCGGGCACGAATCCCAGCCACGGCAACGTGCACAACGCGATCGCGATCCCGAGCCGATCAGCCGGACCACGACCGCGGCCGGGATCGACGAACGCCAGATCCGCCGGCGAGAGCGTGAAGAACCGGAACAGCTGCTCCCGGCCGATCTCCGGGAACTCCCGCAGACGCGCCAACTCCTCATCCGCGAACACCCGCGTCGCCACGAAACCGACCTCCCATCAACCAACCACGTTGGGAGCCAAGCCAACCAGTAGTCCGCCTCCACCGCAGGCCGAACCGGGCCCTCACCAGCAATCAGCCGCGGCTACGCCATATCCGTTGATTTTTCGGCGGTTACTACCGGAACCCCCGTCTGCCGCGCTGACCGTCGGCGTGCAGTTCTCGTCGCCACGCGGCGTGTCACGACGACAACTGCACGTTCGAGAGGCGGTCAGCTGCGGCGGGATTCGAGCAGCCGCAACCAGATCTCGCTGATGGTGGGGTAGGACGGCACCGCATGCCACAGCGTGTCCAACGGCACCTTCCCGACCAGGGCGACGGTCGCGGCGTGGACGAGTTCGGCGACCTCCTGGCCGACGAAGGTCGCGCCGACGAGGGTGTCGGTGGCCCGGTCGACGACGAGCGCGGCGTGCCCGGCGTAGTCGTCGCGGGCCAGCGAGGCACCGGCGACGTCGATGTCGGCCTCGAGGACCTCGACGTCGACGCCGTCGGCGCGGGCCTGCTCGGCGGTGCGGCCGACCGCGGCGATCTCCGGGACGGTGAAGATCACCTGCGGGACCTGACCGTGGTCGGCGCTCGCCCGGAACCGTGACCCGTCGGTGGGGCGGTTCTCGGCGCGGGCGGCGATGACGTCCCCGCACACCCGCGCCTGGTATTTGCCCATGTGGGTCAGTGCGGCGCGACCGGCGATATCCCCGACCGCGTACAGCCATTGCCCGTTCACCCCGTCGACGGTCAGATCGTCGGCGACGGTCACCTTCCCGTCGGTCAGGCCGACGCTGTCGAGGCCGAGTCCGTCCACGGTGGGGTGGCGGCCGGCGGCGACGACGATCTCGTCGACCTCGAGGGTGCTGCCGTCGGACAGTTCGACGGTGGCGGGACCACCGTGGATGCAGCCGACGCCGGTGTCCTTCACATCGGGGCGCTGCACCGAGCGGATCTCGGTGCCGTAGCGCACATCCAGGCCCTTGTGGGCCATGCGGGTGGCGACGCGTTCGGCGGCGAACGACTCCACACGCGGCAGCAAGCGGTCGCCGCGCACCGCGAGGGTGAGTTCCTCGACGCCGAGTTGCCGCAGCCAGGTGGCGGTTTCGCACGCGACGACACCGCCGCCGACGACCAGCACGCGGCGGGGGATCTCGAGCAGGTTCGTCGCATCGCGGGAGGTCCACGGCAGCGCGTCGCGCAGCCCGGGCAGGTCCGGGATCGACGGGACGGTGCCGGTGGCCAGGACCACGGCGTGCCGGGCCTGCAGGCGACGCTCCCCGTCGCTGCCGGCGACGGTGACGGTGCGTTCGCCGTCGAGGCGGCCGTGGCCGCGCACCACGTCGATACCCGCACCCTTCGCCCAATCCACCTGGGAACTGTCGTCGCGATTGTGGGTGAAACTGTCGCGGCGGGCCAGCACGGCCGGTACCTCGACGCCGTGGGCGCTGATCTTGTCGGCGACGCCGGGCATGTTGCGGGCGGTGGCGAGCACCTGGGTGGGGCGCAGCAGGGCTTTGCTGGGCATGCACGCCCAGTAGGAACATTCGCCGCCGACGAGTTCGTGTTCGACGAGCACCGCGGTGCGGTCGCTGCCGGCGATGGCGTACTGGGCGGCGTTCTCCCCGGCCGGGCCCGCGCCGAGGACGATCACGTCATAGCTGTCGGATTCCGCTGTCGGACCGCTCATCCGTCCACGATAGGCGCGGCCGAACCGCCGGCGGGCCGGATCGGCGGCGACGGTCCGGTTCGCGAAGTCCGCCCGTTCGTGCAGGTCGGGGACGGATCAGTGCAGGTCCGGGGAGTCGGCGTCGAAGATCAACCCCATGGGGGCGAGCACCCGCACCACCTGCTCGGCGGTCCACTCGTCCAGATCGCACAGCAGCACCGACCGCCACGGGGTGACGATCACCGGACGGTCGACGGCGGCGAGGAATTCCGCGAGTCGCGCGGGGAGGATCCCGCCGGGCAGCCCGCCGGCGAGGGTGACGGCCCCGTCGGGCTGGTCGAGCCACCCGATCGGTGGCCGCGGCTGCTCCGGTACCGGTTCCGGGTCACCGGTGGGGTCGGCCGGTGGGGTGAGCAGCGCGTCGGCGGCGTCGCCCGGGGCGACGCGCACCCCGGTGTCGGCGCCGTCGCGGATCACCGCGTAGCGACCGTCGGGGCGGGCGAGGACCGCGACGGTGGGGGCCAGGGCGACGATGTCGCCGGTGCCGTCGTCGAGCCCGAGGACGGTGCCGGCCGGCACCGGCCGGTCGTCGAGGTGCGCGATCACCGCGGCGGTGAGGTCGCGCAGGTCGTGGTGTCCGCCGATGCGGCCGCTGAGCGGCGAGACGAGAAGCCGTGCGCGGGTGGGCACGTCGACGGTGAGACCGGCGGCGGTGACGGCCGCGGCGATCGCGGTGTGGTCGCCGCGCACCTGCAGCTGGGCGTGGGCGGTCAGATGCAGTTCGCCACCGCCGTGGGTGTGGGCGAGTTCGGCGAGCAGCTGCACCTGCGCGGAGGTCAGATGCCCGGCGGGCAGGTGCACGTCGACAGCGGTATCGGCCATGACCGCCAGCGTAGAACGCGGCGCCCGCGGGACGAGCGCTGCCGTGAGACCGTGCGGTTTGTAGGGTGGGGGCCATGCCCGAGTCGACGACCCCCACCGTCGCGGACCTCGCCGCCGCCAAGTTCGTGCTGCTGACCACCTACCGCAAGGACGGCAGCGCGGTGGACACCCCGGTGTGGGCGGCGCCCGACGGGAACCGGTTGCTGGTGTGGACGGTCGCCGACGCCTACAAGGTGCGGCGGCTGCGCCGCGATCCGCGGGTGTCCCTGGCGATCTGCGACGCGCGCGGCAACGCGAAGTCGGCGGCGGTGCCCGGCATCGGGGAGGTGCTCGACGCCGACGGTTCGGCGCACGCCCGGTCGGTGATCGCCCGTAAGTACGGGTTGCTCGGCCGGATCATCGTCGGCGCGAGCGTGGTGCGCCGTGGCCGCACCGGCACCGTCGGGTTGGCGTGTGTGCTCGATCCCGCCGACACGGCCGGCCGGTAGACGTCGTGGCGCGTTCTCACACCTACCGGTCCCAGGCGATCGCGGTGGCGCTCGCGAGCAGCCCGCTGATCTCCAGCGGGAGTCGTTGGAAGTGGTTGCGCCGCGCCGGTGTCGACGCCGCACCGCCGAGCCTGATCCACACCCGCGTGGTGGTACAGGGCCTCGGCCGGCTCACCCTCGGCGCGGGCTCGTTCGTCAACCACGGTTGCTATTTCGACACGGTCGCCGACATCACCGTCGGACAGCGGGTGTTCCTCGGCGACCACGTGCGGGTGCTCACCAGTAGCCACCGGATGGGCACCGCCGAACAGCGCGCCTCGACGTTGACGGGGGAGCCGGTGACCATCGGCGACGGCGCGTGGATCGGCTCCGGGGCGGTGATCATGCCGGGCGTGAGCATCGGCGCCGGTGCGGTGATCGGCGCGAACTCGCTGGTGACGAAGGACTGCGCCCCGCACACACTGCATCTGGGCAGTCCCGCCCGGCACGTCCGTGACCTGGACTGACCCCGCCACCCGAGCGCGTCCGGATCGTCCCGGTTCGTCCGATCCCGTAGGGTCCGTGGTGATCTCGGCCTCATCTGCGGGGCCGAGCCGATCGAACCCAGTTCAGGAGAGCGCATGTCCGTGCACGAGTACACCGTGGCCACCGCCGACGGCGGCAGCGAGGATCTCGCCCGCTTCGCCGGCCGGTATCTGCTGATCGTCAACGTCGCCAGCAAGTGCGGCCTGACCCCGCAGTACGAGGCGCTCGAGGCGCTGCACCGCGAACTCGGCGAGCGCGGCCTGCAGATCCTGGCGTTCCCGTGCAACCAGTTCGGTGGTCAGGAACCGGGCAGCGACAGCGAGATCCAGGAGTTCTGCCGCGTGAACTTCGACGTCACCTTCCCGGTGTTCGCGAAGGTCGACGTCAACGGCGACGATGCGCACCCGCTCTACCGGCACCTGCGCGCCGAGGCTCCCGGCGATTTCGGGCCGCAGCACGGTTTCCTGTTCGAGCACGTGAGCACGACCCGCCCGGAGGCGATCGGCACCGACGAGGTGAAGTGGAACTTCACCAAGTTCCTCGTCGACCCGCAGGGTGCGGTGGTGCGCCGCTTCGAGCCGACGGTCACCCCCGAGGAGATCGGCAAGGAACTCGCCGACCTGCTCTGAGCCCCTATCGGTCCGGTCGGTGGCTACCGACCGGACCGGAGGTCAGTGGGCGGCGCTGACCGACGACATGTGGAAGTCGGGGATGCGCACCGGCGGCATCGCGGTGCGGGTGAACCAGTCCTTCCACTCCCGCGGCAGGGTGCGTTCGGTGGCGCCGATCTCGGTGGCGCGGCCGAGCAGATCGACCGGAGATTCGTTGAACCGGAAGTTGTTCACCGCCGCCCGCACCTGCCCGTCCTCGACGAGATACACCCCGTCGCGGGTCAGGCCGGTCAGCAACAGCACCGCCGGATCGACCTCCCGCAGGTACCACACGGTGGTCAGCAGCAGACCGCGTTCGGTGCGGGCGATCATGTCGTCCACATCGGCGGTGCTGCCACCGGTGAGCAGCAGATTCTCGCCCGGTGCCGTGGGCGTGGCCCCGAATTCGGCGGCCGCGGCCCGCGGATACGCCAGCGCGTGCAGGGCGCCGTCGCGGAGCCAGTCGACCCGCGAGGCGCTCATGCCGGTGTCGAACACCGAGACACTGTCGGTGGAGGCGGTGGCGACCACGAACGGCGCATAGCCCAATCCCGGGGCGGCCGGATCGGACGTCAATGTCACCGGCAGTCCGGCGATCTGCTCGCCGAGGCGGGTACCGCCGGGCCCCGCCCACACCGACCGGCCCTCCTCGGCGCCGCGCCCGTCGAGGGACCACAACAGTGGGATCATCAGGTCCGCGACCACCGAGGGTGGCAGCAGCGTCTCGTACCGTCCGGCGGGCAGGTCGACGCGGGTACCGGCCCAGTCCAGCCGCCGCGCCAGTTCGGCGCGCAGCGGATCCATCGCGATGTCGGTGAAGTCGACGGTGCCGGCGCCGACCCAGGCGCTCGCCCCGGTCAGGCCGCCGCGTTTGCCGTTGAGCTCGAGCGACCCGTCGCGTTGCACCCAGCGGCGCCGCACCCCGGTGGAGGTGCCCAGCCACATCGTCGTGGATTGGTGGTGGGCGAATCCGTAGAGGGCGTCGGTGTCGTCGAAGCCGGCGGCGAGCCCGTCGAGGAGCGGGGCGAAGACCTCGACGTCGGTGCCGACAGCCTCTTCGCCCCACTGCGGGTCGGTGTCGTCGCCGTCGATCAACGGCATCGCATCCGGTGCCGCCGGGGCCTGCTGCGCGGCCGCCCACGCCGCGGCGACCACCGCGCCGATGTCGTCGGCGTCGACGATCGGGGCGCTGACCACCCCGCAGTGTGCGCCGCCGGGGGTGCGGCGGATCGCGAGGATCGTGGCGCCGCGGGCACGGGCGGAGCCGTTGGTGGTCATCGAACTGCCGGCCCACCGCAGCGACGCCTCGGCACTGTCGGTGACCATCACGATGGTCTCGTCGGCAGGGGAGGTCGCCAGGGCGGTCTCGACGAGTCGGTCTCCGGGGATCATCGGCCACCTTCCTGCACCGTGTTGAGCACGTTCACGCCGCGCACCAGCACCGACGGGCAGCCGTGCGAGACGGACGCGACCTGCCCGGGTTGCGCCTTGCCGCAGTTCATCGCGCCGCCGAGCTGCCAGGTCGACGCGCCGCCGACCGACTCGAGGGCACCCCAGAACTCGGTGGTCGACGCCTGATAGGCCACATCGCGGACCTGCCCGGCGAGGCGGCCGCCGCGGATCCGGTAGAACCGCTGCCCGGTGAACTGGAAATTGTGCCGCTGCATGTCGATCGACCAGCTGCGATCACCGACGATGTACAGCCCGTCGTCGACCCCGGCGATCAGATCGGCGGTGCTGCGATCGACGCTCGGATCGGGTTGCAGCGACACGTTCGCCATCCGCTGGATCGGCACGTGATGCGCCGAATCGGCGTAGGCGCAGCCGTTCGAGCGGGCCACCCCGAGCTTCGGGGCGAACGCCCGGTCGAGCTGGTAGCCGACGAGCACCCCGTCCTTCACGAGATCCCAGGACTGGGCGGCGACCCCGTCGTCGTCGTAGCCGACGGTGGCCATGCCGTGCGGTTCGGTTCGGTCGGCGGTGACGTGCATGACGTCGCTACCGTAGCGCAGGCTGCCGAGCAGGTCGGGGGTGGCGAAGGAGGTGCCGGCGTAGGCGGCCTCGTAGCCGATGGCGCGGTCGTATTCGGTGGCGTGCCCGACCGATTCGTGGATCGTCAGCCACAGATTCGTCGGGTCGATCACCAGATCGGTGCGGCCCGGCGTCACCGACGGGGCCTGCGCCTTCTCCGCGAGCTGCTCGGGCAGTTCGGCGAGCTCACGGCTCCAGTCCCACCACCGGTCCGAGGCCACATACTCCCAGCCGCGGCCGGTCGGTGGGGCCAGGGTGCGCATCGACTCGAAGGTGCCGGCCTCACGGTCGACGCGGGTCGCGTCGAGGTCGGAGTGGATCCGCACCCGCTGCTGGGTGATCGTCGACCCGGCGAGATCGGCGTAGAAGGTCTGTTCCTTGACCAGGGTCAGATTCGCGGCGACGTGGTCGACGCCGGCGGCGTCCTGCAGTCGCCGCGAACGGTCCTCGAGTACCGCGATGCGCTCGGCCGCGGGGACGGTGAACGGGTCGATCTCGTACGGCGAGACCCACACCGCGTCCCGGTGGACCGGTTCGTCGGCCCACTGCACCGGATCGCGGTTCAACGCGCGCAGGGTGCGGGCGACCGCGACGGCTCGGGCCGCGGCGTCGGCGGCGCCGTCCGGGCCGGGCACCGGATGCGACGCGAACCCCCAGGTGCCGTCGAGCAGCACCCGCACCGCCACCCCGCAGTCGCTGTCGTCCACCGCCGCTTGCAGGGCGCCGTCGCGCAGGGTGCTCGTCCCGGTTCGGATCCGATGCACCCGCACATCGGCGTGACTCGCACCCGCCGCCCGCGCCACCGTCAGGCCCGCGTCGGCGGCGGCGTGCAACGGCAGGGCCAGAAAATCGTCGTCCACCGCATTCACCCGCCCACGGTAACGCCGGGATGTGCGGCATCGGGGTTGCCGCACCGAGCGTCTCGGGTGGCTCAGCCGAACTGTTCGATGCCCAGGCGGATCACCATGGCGATCACCACGACCAGCAACACCACCCGCACGAACCCGGCGCCGCGGGCGAGCGCCATCCGGGAGCCGAGCACCGAGCCGGCGACATTGCACACCGCCAGCGCCGCCCCGAGCGCCCACCACACGTGCCCGCCGACGGCGAACAGGACCAGCGCCCCGAGATTCGAGCCGAAGTTGAGCACCTTCGCCATGGCCGCGGAGGTGACGAACTCGCTGCCGAGCATCGCCGCGAACACGATGATGAAGAAGGTGCCGGTGCCGGGCCCGAGGATCCCGTCGTAGAAGCCGATCACCGCCGCGGCCGTGATCACGACGGTGACCAGCCGCAGCGTCGACGGGCGGCGGGTGCCGCCGGCGCCGAGTTTCGGGCGGGCGGTGACGAACACCGCCACCGCGACGAGCACCACCATCACGATCGGGATGAACACCTCCCGGTCGATGAGCGAGACCGCCGCCGCCCCCGCCGCCGCGGCCACCGCGGCGACCAGGGCGGCGGGGCCGAGCAGCGACCAGCGCAGCGGGATGCGCCGCGCGAAGGTCAGCACCGCCGCGCCGGTCCCACAGATCGCGGTGAGCTTGTTCGTCGCCAGCGCCGCCTGCGGTGTCAACTGCGGGGCGACGAGGAACAGGGCGGGCAGCAGGATCAGCCCGCCACCGCCGACCACCGCGTCCACCCAGCCGGCGGCCGTCGCGGCGGTCATCAGCAACGCCCAGTCACCTGCAGTCATGGCGGCCATTCGATCACGCGCCGTATCCGGGGGCGGGTGCGGGAGCAAAACCGGCGGCCCGTTCGTTGACCGGACAGAAACCGCCGACGGAAGGAAGTCCCGCCGTGTACCCGTTGTTGTTCGTGCTCTACGTCGTGGCGGAGATCGCGGTGCTGGCCTGGCTCGGCTCCACCCTCGGCGCCCTGGCCACCGTGCTGATCTTCCTCGGTGTCAGCGCCGCCGGTTATCTCGTGCTCGCCGCCCTGGGTCGTCGCGCGCTGCGCAACCTCGGTGAACTGCGCGGGGGCCGGGCGCCGCGCGCCAATTCCCCGGAGCGGGTGCTCACCGACGGTGCGCTCATCGGCGCCGGCGCGGCCCTGGTGCTGATTCCCGGCATCGTCAGCACCGTGCTCGGGATGCTGTTGTTGCTGCCGACCCGCGCCGCGCTGCGGCCGGTGGTGCGCACGCTGGTCGCGCGACGCGCCCGCGCCACCGGGTTCTCCGCGCAGCGGCTGGTGGTGGTCGACGGACAGGTCGTCGATCACAGCGTCGTCGGCGGCGCCCCGCACCTGACCGGTGGTCCGGCGGTGACCGAGCAGGTCGACGACCGTGGCACCGTGCTCGAAGGGGAGATCGTGGAGACCCCGCGCCGCCGCGAAGAGCGGTAACCGGGCAGACTGGGCACTCGTGAGCCCTGCACCGCACACCCAGCTTCTCGTCGGCGGCCGCATCTACAGCGCCAGTGCCCCCGATGCCACCGCGATGGCCGTCACCGACGGCACGGTCGTGTGGGTCGGGCAGGACCGGCCCGGCCGCGCCCTGCACCCGGACGCCGAGATCGTCGACCTGCACGGCGCGTTCGTCGCCCCCGGTTTCGTCGACACCCACGTGCACACCACCACCCACGGCCTGGCCCTGACCGGGCTGGATCTGACCGACGCCGTCGACCGCGAGGACGCGCTGCGCCGGGTGCGCGCACACGCCGATGCGCACGACGACGCGGTGATCTGGGGGCACGGCTGGGACGAGACCCGCTGGCCCGACCCGACGCCGCCGACCACCGCCGACCTCGATGCCGCCGCCCCGGCCCGGCTCGTCTATCTCGGCCGGATCGATGCGCATTCGGCGGCGGCATCGAGCGCGTTGCGGGCCGCCGCCGAACCCCTCGACGAGCTGGACGGGTTCGATCCGCAGCAGCCGCTGACCGCCGCGGCGCACCACGCGGTGCGCGGCGCCGCCCGCCACGGGCTGACCGCCGCGCAGCGTGCCCGCGCCCGCTTGGCGGCCCTCGACGATTTCGCCGCGCACGGCTACGTCGCGGTGCACGAATGCGCCGGCCCCGACATCTCCGGGCTCGACGACTTCACCGAACTGCTCGGCACCGACCATCCGGTGCAGGTGCGCGGCTACTGGGGGCACGCGGTGCGCACCGGCGAGGAGGCCGCGGAGCTGCTCGCCGCCACCGGCGCCGACGCGCTCGGCGGGGACCTGTTCGTCGACGGGTCGATCGGTTCGCACACCGCCGCGCTGGCCCGCCCGTACGACGACCTGGCGGACTGCTGCGGCACCACCTATCTGACCGAGGACGAGCTGACCGCGCACGTGCGGGCGTGCACCTCGGCGGGCATCCAGGCCGGTTTCCACGTCATCGGTGACGCGGCGACCACCGCCGCGGTCGCGGCCTTCGAGGCGGTCGCCGCGGAGGTCGGGGGACCGGCGCTCGCCGCGCGTGGGCATCGGCTCGAGCACGTCGAGTCGCTGACGGTCGCGCAGGCGGAGGTGTTGGCGCGGTACGGGGTGATCGCGAGCATGCAACCGAGCTTCGACGCGCTGTGGGGCGGGCCGGACGGGATGTACGCGCAGCGGCTCGGCGCCGACCGCGCCGCGGCGTTGAACGCGTTCGCGCCGCTGGCCGCGACCGGACTGTCGTTGGCGTTCGGCTCCGATGCGCCGGTGACGGCGCCGCGGCCGTGGCCGATGCTGCGGGCGGCGGTGCACCATCGCACCGCCGGCAGCGGCATCTCGCCGCGGGCGGCGTTCGCCGCCGCGACCCGCGGGGCGTGGCGGGCCGGGGGTGTGCGCGACGGTCTGGCCGGCACCCTCGAGCCGGGTGCGCCGGCGTCGTATGCGATCTGGGAGGTGGGCGAGTTGGTGGTCGCCGCCCCGAAGGATTCGGTGCAGCGCTGGTCGACGGATCCGCGGTCGCGGGTGGCGCCGCTGCCGGATCTCGGCCCGGGCACCGCCGATCCGGTGCTGGTGCGCAGTGTGCACCGCGGCCGGATCGTGTACGCGCGGTGACCGGCCGGCCCTTCGCGATGGTGGCGCTGCGCGCGCTGCTCGCCGTCGTCGCGGGACTGTTGCTGTTCGCGTCGTTCCCGCCGCGTCCGCTGTGGTTCCTCGCCCCCGCAGGGATCGCGCTCCTGGTCGGTGTGTTGACTGCAGTGCCGATGCGGCGGCGCGCGGGGTTCGGCTACGGCTATCTCGCCGGCCTCGGTTTCCTGGTGCCGCTGCTGCCCTGGATCGGGGTGTATGTCGGCCCGTTGCCGTGGTTGGCGCTCGCCGCCGCCGAGGCAGTCTTCGTCGGCCTGTTCGGCGCGCTGGTGGTGCACCTGCGGTCGCTGCCGGTCGCGCCGTTGTGGATCGCGGCGGCGTGGAGCCTGACCGAATGGTTGCGGTCGAGCGTCCCGTTCGGCGGCTTCCCGTGGGGGCGGCTGGCGTTCGGGCAACCCGACGGCGGGTTCGTCTCCCTCGCCGTCGTCGGCGGCGCCCCGCTGGTGTCGTTCGCGGTGGCCACGACCGGCGCCGGGCTCGCCGCCCTCGTCCTCACCGCCTACCGCCGACCCCGCCCGGCGCGGGCCTGGACGGCGCCGGTCGCGGTGACCCTGCTCGGGCCGCTGCTCGCCGCGGCGGCGTGGCCGCTGGTGCGCACCACCACCGACGAGTCGTCGACGGTGACGGTCGCAGCGATCCAGGGCAGCGTGCCGCGCCTGGGCCTGGACTTCAACGCCCAACGCAAGGCGGTGCTCGACAACCACGTCGCCCGCACCCTCGCCCTCGCCGAGGACGTCGCCGCCGGGCGGGCCCCGGCCCCGGATGTGGTGATCTGGCCGGAGAACGCCTCGGACATCGACCCGCTGCGCAACGCCGACGCCGCCCGCGACATCTCCGCCGCGTCCGCCGCGATCGACGCACCGATCCTCGTCGGGGCGGTGCTCGTCAACGACGACCGGACCACCACCAATTCGGTGATCGTGTGGGACGCGCAGACCGGTCCGGGGGAGCGGCACGACAAGAAGATCATCCAGCCGTTCGGCGAATACCTGCCGTGGCGGTCGTTCTTCCGGTTGTTCTCCGAGTACGCCGACCGCGCCGGCCATTTCGTGCCCGGCGACGGCGACGGCATGGTCACCGCCGGCGGCATCGACATCGGGGTGGCGACCTGTTACGAGGTGGCCTTCGACCGGGCGTTCCGCGACTCGATCGACGCCGGCGCGCAGCTGCTGGCGGTGCCGACGAACAACGCCACCTTCGGCGACACCGAGATGACCTATCAGCAGCTGGCGATGTCGCGGGTGCGGGCCGTCGAGCACGGCCGGGCCGTGATCGTCGCGGCGACCAGCGGGGTCAGCGCCATCGCCGAACCGGACGGTCGGGTGCAGCAGAGCACACCGTTGTTCGTGCCCGATGCCCTGGTGGCGCAGGTGCCCTTGCGCGCAGACGTTACGCTGGCTAGTCGGCTCGGAGTGGCGCCGGAGCTTCTGCTCTGCGCCGCGGCCGTGGCCGCCACCGCTCTCGCCCTGGTGCGGGGACGGCGGGAGAAGGCCGGTGCGGCAGCTCGCACCAGCACCGGCGCAGCAGGAGCACCGGCCGGTGGCCGGTTCGACAAGGAGGACCTCTGATGGCAGCGGCGACGCCGGCCGGGAACGACAGCGCACCCAGCGCCCGCACCCTGGTGATCATTCCGACCTACAACGAGCGGGAGAACCTCGGTCGGATCATCACCCGGCTGCACGCCGCGCTGCCGCACACCCATGTCCTCGTCGTCGACGACGGCAGCCCCGACGGCACCGGTGACCTCGCCGACGACCTCGCCGCCGCCGACGAGCGCATCGCGGTGCTGCACCGCACCGAGAAGAACGGTCTCGGCGCCGCCTACATCGCCGGTTTCCGGTGGGGTCTGGCGCACGACTACACGGTGCTCGTGGAGATGGACGCCGACGGCAGTCACGCCCCCGAACAGCTGCACCTGCTGCTCGAGAAGGTCGACGCCGGCGCCGATCTGGTGCTCGGCTCGCGTTACGTGCCCGGCGGCACGGTGGTGAACTGGCCGTGGCATCGCGAGGTGCTCTCCCGCGGCGGCAACATCTACTCCCGTCTCGCGCTCGGGGTGTCGGTCCAGGACATCACCGGCGGCTACCGCGCCTACCGCCGTGAGGTGCTCGAGAAGCTCGACCTCGACGCGATCGCCTCGCACGGCTACTGCTTCCAGGTCGATCTCGCGTGGCGCACCCTGCAGGCCGGGTTCACCGTCGCCGAGGTGCCCATCACGTTCACCGAACGGGAGATCGGCGAGTCGAAGATGAACGGCAACATCGTGCAGGAGGCCCTCGTCCGGGTCACCGTGTGGGGGCTGCGCAGCCGCCTCGCGCGCCTGCGGGCACTACTCGGCCGCTGAACCGGCCCGCGCGGCTGATGCGCTAGGCGCTGCGCGGCCACGGCCAGCGGGCGTCGAGTTCGTCCCCGAGCCCCAGGCCCGCGCACAGCCGGCGGATGGCGCTGCAGTCCTGCACCACCGGCCGGCCCTCGGTCACGGCGATGGTGTCGGCGACCAGCTCGTCGCCGCCGGGGATGTTCTCGTGCGCGATGATCGCCGCCCAGGTGGAGGTGTCGGCGCCGGTGAACGCGGCGACCGCGGTGCCGAGCGCGTCGAGCAGCCGCACCCGGTCGGTGTCGTCGAGTTCGGTGAGCACCGCGGTGAGCAGCCCACCGGCCAGCGAGGCGTGGCACAGCTCGTCGCGGCGGTGCACCGCCACCGTCGCGCGGTTGACCGGTTGCAGTTCCGGATCGGTGGTGAGCAACGCCAGATAGGCGCTGATCGAGGTCTCCGCGACGGTGGTGAACGCCAACTGCACCAGCGCCGCATCCCGCGGGGTCTCGGCGTGCGCGACCGCGGCGCGATGCTCGCGCACCGTCGGGCACGGCGGCAGCACCGACTCCGGCAGCGCCCAGCCGCGGCGACGGCGGGTGAGCACATTGGCCTGCTGGTGCATGAGGGTGTGGTACTGCTCGTCGACCATCGCCTGGAGCACCCCGGTGATCACCGTGTCCGACGGGCCGATGCCGAAGGCGTCCTCGGTGATCAACGCGAAGCCGGGGTTGACGACGTGCTGTTCGATGTCGACGACGCTCTTGTTGTACGCGATCCACGCCCACGCCCGCAGCCGCGCCTGCTGCTGCTCGTCGAGCGCGAGATACCGCCGATGCTCGGCGAAGGGCAGCATCTGCTCGGGATAGTCGGCGCGGTCCGCCTCGAACAGCGCGTCGAGGTCGACCTCGGGTTTCTTCACGGCGGCGCGGCGCGGCCACGAGCGGGTCAGCCCGGCGATCACCGCGCTCTCCGTCGGATCGGACGGATCGTATTGCGGGAGTTCCGGCGCGCGCAGCTGCGGGCCGGGGATGTCGGACGCACTCATGTCCGGCTCCTTTCCTCGCTCGGATCGCCGGCCGCACCCGGATCGCGGGGCAGCGCCGCGAACAGCTGCGCACACAGCTGCGCGGCGGCGGGTTGCTCGTCGCCGAGCGCGGCGCGGGCCCGGTCGAGCAGCGCCGCGAAGTCGGGCAGCGCGTCGGTGGCGGCGTCGAGATCGGCGACCGCCTCGGCGAGGGCGCGGCGGGCGGTGGCGGCGTACGGGTTGGTGAGCTGGATGTCGTGGTAGACCTCGGCGGTGCCACCGGAGACGCGGGCGAGCAGCGCCCGCAGCACGGTGTGCGGGGGCGCGGCGACCTGCGCGGCGACCTCCGGCACGTCGAGCCGGTCGAGGGCGATACCGAACGCGAGGATCGCGGCGTGGGTGAGCACCTGCACGGCGGCGGTGATCCGGTCGTGCTCGTCGGCGGTGGTCTCGACCACGGTGGCATCCCAGGCGCGCAGCGCCGCGACGAACTCGGCCACCACCGGTGCGTCGTGGTGGCGCACCGTCAGCACGGGCCGGCCGGGCAACCCGAGATCGGGGGCGAACATCGGGTTGATGCCGAGCGCGGGGGCGCCGGGCCGGTAGGTGTGCAGCGCCGCGGCGGTCGGGGTCTTCACCGACAGGGTCTCCACCAGCAGGGTGTGCGGGGACAGCAGCCGCGCGAGCACCGGCAGGGCGGCACCGGCGACGACGTCGGGGACGGCGAGCACCACGATGTCGGCGCCGTCGAGCGCCGCGGCGAGGCGGGTGTCGGGGGCGGTCAGATCCGCGCGCAGCATTCCGGGTGCAGCCGGGTCGGCGGCCGGGTCGACGACGAGCACCTCACGGCCGGCCTCGCGCAGCGCGGCGGTGAGCAGGGCGCCGACGGCGCCGCATCCGCCGGCGACGACCACCCGGCCGGGCGTGGTCACGGCCCGGCCCGCCCCGGCAGCACCGGCGGCCCGTCGACGAGATCGGCCGCGGAGCCGACGGCACCGGCCCCGTCGGTCGGGGTGGTGTCGCGGGCGGCGGCGAGGCAGCGGCGCATCACCACGGACTTGACGAGGGTCTCGTCGAGTTCGTCGTCCGGATCGGACAGCGCCACGATCGCCCCGCCGATCCCGAAGGTGACCTCGTGGGCGGTGGCGACGAGGGTGCGGATGACCACCGACAGGTCGGCGGCGCCGGTCGGCGACAGATACCCGATCGCTCCGGAGTACACCCCGCGCGGGCCGTCCTCGAGCTTGTCGATGATCTCCATGGTGCGCAGCTTCGGGGCGCCGGTCATCGACCCGCCGGGGAAGGCGGCGCGCACACAGTCCACCGCCGAGACGTCCGGGCGCAGGGTGCCGCGCACCGTGGACACCAACTGGTGCACCGCGGCATAGGTTTCGACCGCGAACAGCGCCGGCACGTGCACCGAGCCGGGCACGCACACCCGGGACAGGTCGTTGCGCACCAGGTCGACGATCATCAGGTTCTCGGAGCGGTCCTTCTCGCTGGCCTGCAGTCCGTCCCGCAGCGCCGCGTCCTCGCCGGGGGTGCGGCCGCGCGGGCGGGTGCCCTTGATCGGTTTCGATTCGACGGTGCCGTCGGCGTCGATCCGCAGGAACCGTTCCGGGGACGCGCTGAGCACCGCGACCTCGGGGAAGTCGAGCAGCGCGCTGTAGGGGGTGGGGCTGATGCGGCGCAGCACCCGGTAGGTGCTCAGCGGGTCGATGCCGCCGTCGACGGTGACGGTGTTCGTCAGGCACACTTCGTAGGTCTCGCCGCTGCGGATCTCGTTCTGGCACTGGGCGATCAGATCGAGATAGCGCTGCGGGGAGTGCCGCAGCCGCAGCTGCGGGCCACCGTCCGCGCCGATCAGCGGCACCGGGATCGGCTCGTCGGTCGCCGGTTCGGGCAGCGCCGACAGGATCGCGGCGGTCGCGTCGAACCAGGCGAGCGTCTCGGGATCGTCGGTGTCCTCGGTCAGGGCCAGCAGATAGCAGCAGCGCCCGTCGTGGTCGACGACGACCGCCCGGTCGGCGAAGACCAGCGCGGCGTCGGCGTAGGGGGAGGTGTGCACGAGCTGCGCGCCGGCGTCGGCCTTGAGTTCGTAGCCCAGATAGCCGACATAGCCGAGCGCGAACCCGAACGGCAGGTCGTCGCGGGCGGCGACGCGGCGCTCGGCGAGCCGGGCGGTGAGATGGTCGAAGACGGGGCGGCGGTGTTCTTCGACGGTGCCGTCGGCGCGGTGTTCGCGCACGATGCCCTCCCCGACCCGGTAGGTCAGATAGTCGGCGCGCGGTCCGGCGCCGTTGCCGAGGACGGTGAACCGCGACTGCGGGTCCAGCGCGGCGCTGCCGTCGAGCCAGAAACCGTGCGGCCCGGCGGCGAAGAGCGCTTCGTAGACGGCGGACGGGTCGGGGTGCAGCGGCAGCCGGCGGCTGGCGAGCACGTAGCGCGGGGCCGGTTCGGGTGCCGGTTCCGGTTCGGCGGGGGCGGTGACGGTGATCGGGTTGCGCGGCGAGGTGGCGTCGCGGAAGTTGGCGAGCAGTTGCGCGCCGTGGGCGGTACCGATCGATTCGGGATGGAACTGCACCCCCCACAGCGGGCGGTGCCGGTGCGCGACGGCCATGAGCAGCCCGTCCGGGGTGCGGGCGGTGGCGACGAGGTCGTCGGGGACCGGGTCGGCGATCAGCGAGTGGTAGCGCACCGCCTCGAACGGTGACGGCAGCCCGGCGAACAGGCCGGTGCCGTCGTGCAGGATCGGGCTGGTGCGGCCGTGCACCGGTTCGGGGGCGGTGATCACGGCGCTGCCGAACAGTTGGCACAGTCCCTGATGGCCCAGGCACACCCCGAGCAGCGGTACCCCGGCGTCGGTGAGGGCGCGGGCGCTGATCCCGAAGTCCCGGGCCCGGTCGGGCCGGCCCGGTCCGGGGGAGATGACGATGTTGTCGAACGGTTCGGCGACGAGCTCGTCCCAGCTGCGATCATTGGTGAGCACCCGCGGCGGGAGGCCGTTGACGCGGGTGATCAGGTCGTAGAGGTTGTAGGTGAACGAGTCGTAGTTGTCGATCAACAGCGTGCGGATCGGTCGGGGCGCGGACACGACGGGCCTCAGTTCGTGCCGTCGCCGCGGCGACCGGAGCCGACCCGGTCCGCGGCGTCGTTGCCGAAGGCGACCCGCTCCGCGGCGTCGTTGCCGAAGGCGACCCGCTCCGCGGCGTCGTTGCCGGAGACGATGCGGTCCTCGACCCGGCAGGCCTCGTCGATGAGCAGGGTGTACAGCGAGCGCACGAAGTCGCCGGACAGGCCGTGCCGGTGCGCGTAGTCCTGGGCGCGGCGGTGCACGACCTCCATGCGGCCGGGTTGCATGACGTCGAGGCCGTGGCGTTGCTTGAGTGCGGCGACGCGTCCGCACACCTCGAGGCGGGCGCGGACCCCGTCGAGCAGGGCCCGGTCGATGTCGTCGAGTTCGGCGCGCAGATCGGCCAGTTCGGCGGCGGCCCGGGTCGGCGGTGCGTCCGCCGCAGTGTGGTGACGGTCGGTCACGGACACTCACCCCCTTGCAAGCGACCCGCCGGAGGCCCGGCGCGAAGGTCGTGGATCGGGCGTGCCGATCATGATCGATCGGCGTGCGATCATGATTGCACGCACCGTCCGGCCGATATCGACGATTGATCGATTCGTGGCGGGGCCGCAACCGAATTCGCGGAACCACCGTCCCGTCGGGAGTGCGTCGTCGGGTCCGTAACGGCGTGTGCCGCCCCGGACGATCGTCCGGGGCGGCACACGTGCGAGTTTCGGCGGCGTGGGTGTCAGGCGCCGCGGCGCTTGGCCTTGAGCAGGTCCAGGCGCTCCTTGAGCAGGTCCTCGAGTTCCTCGATGGAGCGACGCTCGAGCAGCATGTCCCAGTGGGTGCGCGGCGGCTTGACCTTCTTCGGCTCCGGTGCGGCGCCCTCGACGAGGGTGCCCTCGAGGCCGTTCTTGCAGATCCAGGTGCCGGGGATCTCCGCGTCGTCCGCGAACGGCACGTCGTATTCCTCGCCGTTGTCGCAGCGGTAGCGCGCGATTCGCCGCGGCGCCAGATCGTGGTCGCGGTCGGTTTCGTAGCTCACCGCCCCGAGTCGGCTGCCTCGCAGTACACGATCTGCCATGGTGGTGTCCTTCCTTGTGTGCTCCGCCCGGGTGGCGATGCCGTGCGGCATCGACGCCGAGCTCGACGTCCACTGTGCTCAACGTCGGCGGAGCCGATTCCGTTCCCGCGGCCCGCCGAGGAGCCGAAGGGCAAGTCTACCGACCCGCCGCAGCGCCGCGCGCACGGCGCCCGCACCGGCCGCGCATCCGGTGTTCCTGCCGCCCCGCCGGGGGTGCGGGCGGGCAGTACAGTGACGCTCGTGACCGGACGTGACACGCGAGCGAGCACGTGCCTGTGGTGCGGGCGCCCGGTACCGGAGATCGGCACCGGCCGGCGCCGCCGGTACTGCCGCCAGTCGTGCCGGCAACGCGCCTACGAGCAGCGCAGCAGCGCCCGCCGCGCCGGGCTGCCCGAGGAGTCCGTGGTGCTCACCGCCGCCGAGGTCGAGGCGCTCGCCGACCGCGCGTTCCGGGTGCGCTGCGCCGCCGAGGACGTCGCCACCGCGGTCGCCGAGGGCGCCGCGGCCGACGAGCTGACCGCCCTGTGCGCGGAGCTGCTCGATCTGGCCCGCGACGCCGAACGACTGCGCTGACCGCACACGAGCCGACAGCACACGCTCGGGAGCACAGGCTCAGGCGAAGAAGCCGCCCATGGTGTAGACGACCTGGCAGAACGCGCCGTTGGCGTACTGCAGCGAACCGAACAGGGCGCCGAGCACCGCGCCGGGGCCACTGTCGATCACCGTCGACTGCAGCCCGCCGCCGTTGTTGTCGAGGGTGGCGACCCCGGCCCGGATGTTCTCCATGTTGATCCACACGAACTTCAGGTCCGAGGCGGTCACCGGCGCGCCGGCGGTGGGTTCGACGAACACCTCGATCGAGCCGAACGGCACCTGACCGTGCGGGCCGGGATGCACCCAGGCGGTGGTCATCGCGAACGGCACGACACCGCCGCCGCAGCCCGGGCCGACGGTGGGCGCGGGCGCCGAGAACGGCTGCGGGATGTTCTTCGGCGGCGGCTCGAACGGATTCGCCGAGCCGGAATCGGCGACGAGCCGTTCGAGCGCGGCGAGGGTCTCGGGCGAGTCGGCGACCTCCGCACGCAACTGGTCGAGAGGCGCCCCCGGCGGGGCGGTGTCGGCGGCGGCCTGAGCGGGGGCCGCGAGCAGGGCGGCGGCGAGCAGGGCGGTGACGAGCGGGGCGGATCGGCGACGCAACATCTCGGGCTCCTTCGAATCGGGTCGAGCAGGCGGGACGAGACGATCCGGTCGCGATCCGGTCACGCACCGGTCGCGGCACGGAGGCACGAAGGTGACGGCCGCTTCGAGAATAAGGACACCTATCCGGTTTCGGGGCGTTTCCGGCGAGCCCGATCCTGCTTCGACGCCGACCTCATTCGTCACTCCGGTCACGAACAGGGCATTCCTCCCGGCGGTCGGGGAAAACGTTATCGAAACGCGACTGATCCCCTGCGCGGGAACGATTTCCGAGGTCACCCGCGGTGCCGTACCGGTCCTGCCGCGGCACGGGCACGGCCTCCGGGGCGCATCGGCCGGTGGTGGTGCGGTCGTCGCCGCAATCCGGTCGTACCGGTCGCACAGGTGGTCTAGCTTGTTGTGTGGTCCCTGTCACACGGGATCACACGATCGAACGGGGGTCCGATCGCGGCGCCGCACGCCCAGCGGCACCGGGGTCGGCCCCTGCACGCGATGTCGGGGGACACACGCCGATCACGGCCAACAACATCGCTTTCGGAGGGGACATGTCGCTGCGACACCTTCGTCCGCAGATACCGGCCGGCGCTTTCCCGCTGTCGTCCGCGCAACGGGCCATCTGGTTCGCGCAGCAGCTCGCACCCGAGGTACCCGTGTGCATCGCGCAGTATGTGGATCTGCGCGGCGCCCCGGACCTGGATCTGCTGCGTCGCTGCGGATATCGCGCCGGTGCCGAGTTCCAGTCCGCCTATCTGCGGGTCGTCGACGTCGACGGCGAACCCGTCCAGTACGTCGACCCCACCGTCGAGGACCGCAACGAGATCCGGCTGCTCGACTTCCGCGGCGCACCCGATCCGATGGCGGCGGCGCACGAGTGGATGACCGCCGACTACGCCACCCCGGTGGATCTGGCGAACGACCTGCTGGTGAACATGACGATCCTGCAGATCGCCGACGACCGGTTCCTCTGGTACGCCCGCATCCACCACGTCGCCCTCGACGGATTCGCGGCGATGACCATGGTCAACCGCATCGCCGCGCTGTACACCGCGGCGATCGAAGGCCGCGAGGCGGAGCCGTCCAAGGCCGCCGACCTGCGCGCCCTGTACGACTGGGACCGCGACTACCGCACCTCCGAGCGCTACCGCACCGACCGCGACTACTGGATCGAGCGGGTCGCCGGACTCGAGGACGGCTCGACCCTCGCGCAACGCGACGCCCCCACCGCGGCGGTGTCGCTGCTGTCGAGCCACACCCTCCCCGACGAGCTCGTCGACGCGCTGACCGCAGTGGACGACGAGCCGGGACTGTCGTCGACGGCGGCGGTGATCGCGGCATTCGCGTGCTATCTGGCGCGGATGACCGGCCGCGACGACGTGATGATCAACCTGCCGGTCTTCGCCCGCACCACCGCGATGGCCCGCCGCTCCGGCGGCATGCTCGTCAACACCGCGCCGCTGCACATCTTCCTCGAACCGGGCGACACCCGCACCGAGCTGGTGCGGCGGGTGCAGCTCGAACTCACCGGGGCGCTGCGGCACCAGCGGTTCAGCCTCGAGGACATCCGCCGCGAGACCGGCGCGGCCGGCGATCCGTATCGCTATGCCGGGCCGATGGTCAACGTCATGCTGTTCCGGCAGGAGATCGTGCTCGGCGCCATCCGCGGCGAATTCCACATCATGACCTCCGGTCCCGTCGAGGACCTGTTGGTCAACATCTATCAGAGCGGCGACCCGGCCCGGACCTTCCTCGACTTCCGCGGCAACCCCCACCGCTACGACGAGGACGAACTGCGCACCCACCACGACCGGTTCGTCGAACTGCTCGACGACTTCCTGCGCAGCGCCCCCGACCGTATGGTCGCCGCGATCCATCCGGCCAGCGTGACACTCGGCGAGCAGCGCCGCCGCGCCGCGGCCGCCGCCGGTTTCTGGCGCGAACGCCTCGCCGACGCCCCCGAACGACTCGAACTGCCCCGCCCGGTCACCGCACCCACCGACGACACACCCATCGACGCCCAGGACCGCCTGGCGGTCACCGCCGCGGCGCTCGCCGCGCGCTTCGCCACCACCGAGGGGGGCGCCCCGGACACCACCGTCGCCGCGGTGCTGCACGCCGCCACGGCGGCGCTCACCGCCCGGCTGACCGGCCACGACGACGTCCTCGTCGGGGT
Organism: Rhodococcus sp. S3; assembly: GCF_058211795.1. Classification (NCBI taxonomy): domain Bacteria; kingdom Bacillati; phylum Actinomycetota; class Actinomycetes; order Mycobacteriales; family Nocardiaceae; genus Rhodococcus; species Rhodococcus sp. S3. Next base: position 2,738,749 of record NZ_CM177074.1, read on the forward strand.
GGCCCGCGACGGGCGGGTGCTGCCGCTGCGCGTCGTCGTGGACCCGGCCGAACCCTTCGCCGAGTTGGTGCGGCGCGTGCGCACCCTCGACGCGGATCTGTCCGCCCACACCGACGTCGACCCGGCCGTGCTCGCCGCCCTCGGGCCCGCCTGCCCGGTGGTGCTCGCCCTCGACGACCCGACCCCCGCCCCTGCGGAGGCGGTGCTGCGCGTGGCGATCGACACCACCGGCACCACCTTGCAGATCCGCACCGGCTACCGGCCCGAGCAGGTGGACGCGCACACCGCCACCACCACCGGCCGGCGACTCGGCCGCGCCCTGACCGCGGCGCTCACCGACCCGCACCTGCCCACGGGGGATCTGCCGTTCGTCGGCGGCGACGAGGTCGCCGGGCTGGTCCCGGCGCACGGCGACCCGGCGCGCTCCGCGCAGACCCTGCCGGAGATCCTGTGCGCGGTCGCCGCGGTCGTGCCGGACACCGAGGCGGTGGTATGCGAGGACCGGCGCATGACCTACGGCGAACTCGACACCTGGTCCAACCGGCTCGCCCGCGTCCTCATCGACGCCGGGGCCGGACCGGAGACCTTCGTCGCCGTCGGCATCGCCCGCTCCCTCGAATCGGTGGCGGTGATCTGGGCGGTCGCCAAGTCCGGGGCCGCCTTCGTGCCCGTCGACCCGAAGTATCCGGCCGAACGCATCGAGTACATGCTCACCGACTCCGGGGCGATCCTGGGCCTGACCACCGCCGCGCACCGCGACGAGCTGCCCGGCACGGTGCCCTGGCTCGTCCTCGACGATCCGGATCTCGACGCACGGATCGCGCAGGCCGGTGATGAGCCGGTCACCGACGACGACCGGCCGGGCACGCTGCTGTTCGACCATCCCGCCTACCTGATCTACACCTCCGGCTCCACCGGCCGCCCCAAGGGCGTGGTGGTGCCGCACCGCGGCCTGGCGAACCTGTCGGCGACCCTGCACACCCGCCTGGCCCCGCCTCCGGCGGCGCGGGTGTCGCACTTCTCCTCGCCGAGCTTCGACGCGTCGATCTTCGAGTACATGACCGCCTTCGGTATCGGTGCGACCCTCGTGGTGGTGCCCGCCCACATCTACGGCGGCGGCGAACTGGCGGCGCTGCTGCGCCGCGAACGGGTCACCCACCTGTTCTCCACCCCGGCGGCGCTGGCGTCGGTGGACCCGACCGGCGTCGAATGTGAGGCGGTCACCGTCGCAGGGGAGGCGTGCCCGCCGGAACTGGTGGCGCGCTGGGCACCCGGGCGGCGGATGTACAACGCGTACGGGCCCACCGAGACCACCATCGTCTGCAACATCACCGACATGCTGGTGCCGGGGGAGACCGTCACCATCGGCCACCCGGTGTGCGGCATCGACGAGCTGATCCTCGACGGGCGGCTGCATCCGGTGCCGGTCGGGGTCGCCGGGGAGCTGTACATCGCCGGCCCCGGCGTCACCCGCGGCTATCACGACCGGCCCGGCCTGACCGCGACCCGCTTCGTCGCCGACCCCTTCGGCCCGCCCGGCTCCCGCATGTACCGCACCGGCGACGTCACCCGCTGGCGGGTCCGCGACCCGCACCGTCCCGCCCGTTCGGTGACCGTCGAATATCTCGGCCGCTCCGACTTCCAGGTCAAGATCCGCGGGTTCCGCATCGAACTCGGCGAGATCGACGCCGCCCTGAGCGACCGCCCGGACGTCGCCTTCGCCGTCACCCTCGGCCGCGCCGCACCCTCCGGGGAACAGATGCTCGTGTCCTACGTGCTGCCCGACGCCGGTTGCACCCTCGACCCGGAGCAGCTGTCCGCGGCGCTGGCGGCGCGGCTGCCCGCCCACATGGTGCCCGCCGCGATCATGGTGCTCGACGAGATCCCGCTGACCGCCGTCGGCAAACTCGACCGCAAGGCACTGCCCGAACCGGTCTTCGCCGGTGCCGGCGGGGCGGCGGCGATGTCGCCCACCGAGACCGCGCTGGCCGCGATCTTCGCCGACCAGCTCGGTGTCGCCGAGGTCGGCGCCGACGACAGCTTCTTCGAGCTCGGCGGCAACTCGCTGGTCGCCACCCGGGTGATCTCCCGCATCAACGACGCCTTCGGCACCGATCTGGGGGTGCGGTCGCTGTTCGAGGCCCCCACCGTGCGGGCGCTGGCGGCGAACCTGCCCGCCGGCGACGACGTCGACCGGCCCGCCCCGGCGCCGGTGCTGCCGCGCCCGGACCGCATCCCGGTCTCCGCCGCCCAGCAGCGCCTGTGGTTCGTCGACCAGCTCGACCCGTCCTCGGCCGCCTACAACATCCCGGTCGCGTTGCGGCTGCGCGGCGCCCTCGACCACGCGGCGCTGGTCGCCGCGACCCGCGATGTGCTCGACCGGCACGAGGCGCTGCGCACCGTCTACCCGGCCACCCCGGCCGGGCCGATCCAGCAGGTGCTGCCCGTCGACGCGCTCGCCCTGGACCTGACCCCCACCGCCACCGCCGATCTCGACGCGGACGTCGCCGCGGTGGTCGCGGCCGGTTTCGATGTCACCGTCGACCCGCCGCTGCGGATGCGGCTGTTCCGCGTCGCCGACGACGAGCACGTGCTCGCCGTGGTGGTGCACCACATCGCCGCCGACGGCGCGTCGCTGGCGCCGCTGTCGCGGGATCTGGTCACCGCCTACGCCGCGCGCGCCGTCGGCAGCGCCCCGGACTGGGCGCCGCTGCCGCTGCAGTACGCCGACTACACCCTGTGGTTCGCGGATCTGCTCGGCGACGTCGACGACCCGGCCTCCCGCGCCGCCCGGCAGCTCGAGTACTGGCACGAGATCCTCGCCGGCGCCCCCGATCTGCTGGCGTTGCCCACCGACCGGCCGCGCCCCCCGCAGCAGTCCTTCCGCGGTGCGAGCGTCGACGTCGAGATCGCCCCGGAGCTGTACGGGCGGATCCGGCAGCTCGCCCACGCCCACACCGCCACCGAGTTCATGGTCGTGCACGCCGCCCTCGCGGTGCTGCTCGCCCGCCTGTCCGGCGGCGACGACATCGTCGTCGGCACCCCCGTCGCCGGGCGCAGCCACCGCCACCTCGACGACCTGGTCGGTATGTTCGTCAACACCGTCGCGCTGCGCACCGCGGTGCCCGCCGACCTGTCCTTCGCGGAGTTCCTCGCCGCGGTGCGCGACACCGACCTGGCGGCCTTCGCGCACACCGATCTGCCGTTCGACCGGCTCGTCGACGCCGTGGTGCCGGCCCGCTCGGCGGCCTATTCGCCGCTGTTCCAGGTGATGCTCGCCTTCGCCGACACCACCGGCGCGCACCTGACCCTGCCCGGCCTGGACGTCGACATCGCCGAGATCGACACGCACACCACCAAGTTCGACCTGCACCTGCAGCTCGGGGCGGTCGCCGACAGCGACGGCCGCACCCACGCGCTGCGCGGCGCGCTGTCCTACGCCACCGACCTGTTCGATCCCGCCACCGCCGCCGCGATCGGGCAGCGCCTCGTGCGGCTGCTCGAGACGGTCACCGCCGATCCGGCGGTGCCGGTCGGCGACGTGGATCTGCTCACCGCCGACGAACGCCGCACCGTGCTCGACACGTGGAACGCCACCGCCGCCGACGCCGGTCCCGCCACCACCCTCGGGGAACTGTTCGCCGCGCAGGTCGCCGCGACCCCGCACGCCCCGGCCGTCACCGTCGACGGCCGCACCCTCGGCTACGCCGAATTCGACGCGGTCACCAACCGGCTCGCGCGGCGGCTGCTGCGCGCGGGCGCCGGACCGGACCGGGTGATCGCCCTCGCCGCGCCGCGCTCGCTGGATCTGCTCGTCGGCATGTACGCGATCGTCAAGAGCGGCGCCGCCTATCTGCCGCTCGACCCGGAGCATCCCGCCGAGCGACTGCGCTACGTCCTCGACACCGCCGCGCCGATCGCGGTGCTCACCACCAGCGACGTCGCCGACGCCCTGCCGGACACCGGCGCCGAGGTGCTGCGCATCGACCGGCTCGACCTCGACGACGAATCCCCGGCGGCCCTGACGGCGGCGGATCGGCCGGAGCCGAGCGGCGCGCATCTCGCCTATGTGATCTTCACCTCCGGCTCCACCGGCCGCCCCAAGGGCGTGGCGGTGCCGCACGCCGCGATCGTCAACCGGTTGCGCTGGATGCAGCACACCTATCCGCTGACCGCCGAGGACACGGTGGTGCAGAAGACCCCCGCCACCTTCGATGTGTCGGTGTGGGAGTTCTTCTGGCCGCTGCAGGTCGGGGCGCGCCTCGCCGTCGCCGCCCCGGGCGGGCACCGCGATCCCGGTTATCTGCTGCGGCTGTTCGCCGAGGAGCAGGTCACCGTGGCGCATTTCGTGCCGTCGATGCTCGCGGTGTTCGTCGACGCCCTGCACGGCCGCGACCGGGAGCCGCTCGTGTTGCGGCACGTGTTCGCGTCGGGGGAGGCGCTGCCCGCCGAGACCACCACCGCACTGCGCGCGGCGCTGCCGCACACCGCCCTGCACAATCTGTACGGGCCCACCGAGGCCGCGGTGGACGTCACCGCCTGGACCACCACCGACACCGACCACGGATCGGTGCCGATCGGGCTGCCGGTGTGGAACACCCGCACCTACGTGCTCGACGCGCGGCTGCATCCGGTGCCCGCCGGCGCCGCCGGCGAACTGTATCTGGCCGGCATCCAGCTCGCCCGCGGCTATCTCGACCGCCCCGCGCTGAGCGCCGACCGGTTCGTCGCCGATCCGTTCGGGGCGCCGGGGGAGCGGATGTACCGCACCGGGGATCTGGCCACCCGCCGCGCCGACGGTGCCCTGATGTACTTGGGGCGCACCGACTTCCAGGTCAAGATCCGTGGTCTGCGCATCGAGCTCGGCGAGATCGAGCAGGTGCTGCGCGCCCGCGACGAGATCGGGCAGGCGGTGGTGCTCGTCCACCACGGCGCCGACGACCGGCTCACCGGCTATCTCGTGCCCACCCCGGGCCGCAGCATCGACACCGCCGCGGTCACCGCCGATCTCGCCGCGCAGCTGCCGGACTACATGGTGCCCGCCGCCCTGATCGTCCTCGACGCGCTGCCGGTCGGCCCCAACGGCAAACTCGACCGCAACGCGCTGCCCGCCCCGCCGGCACCGACCGCCGCCGGTGGCTACCGGGCACCGCGTACCCCCACCGAACAGCTCGTCGCCACCGTCTTCGCCGACCTGCTCGGCGTCGACCGGGTCGGCGCCGACGACCACTTCCTCGACCTCGGCGGCACCTCCCTGCTCGCGATGCGCGCCGCCGCCCGGTTCGCCGCGGACACCGGCGGGGAGCTCGGCATCCGGGAGATCTTCGACCATCCGGTCGTCGCCGATCTCGCCGCGCACCTCGACCAGCCCGACCGCGCCGGCGCCGGGCGCGGCGCCCCGGTGGCCGGGCCGCGCCCCGACCCGGTCCCGCTGTCCCCGGCGCAGCAGCGGATGTGGTTCATCAACCAGTTCGACACCACCTCCCCGGCCTACAACATCGCCGTCGCGCTGCGCCTGACCGGCCGGCTCGACCAGGCGGCGCTGAAACACGCCATCGGCGACGTCGTCGCCCGGCACGAGTCGCTGCGCACCCGCTATCCGCTCACCGACGACGGGCCCGTGCAGGTCGTGGTGCCCGCCGGCGCCGCCGTCCCTGATCTGGCGGTGCTCACCGTCGACGACGGCACCGACCTCGACACCGAACTCACCCCGATCCTCGCCGCCGGATTCGATGTGGCCACCGAGATCCCCATCCGCATCCGGGTGCTCGCCCTGACCGAGGACGAACACGTGCTCGTCCTCGTCGCCCATCACATCGCCGCCGACGGTTTCTCCATGGGGCCGCTGGCCCGCGACGTCATCGCCGCCTACAGCGCCCGCCACGCCGGGCAGACCCCGCAGTGGACCCCGCTGCCGGTGCAGTACGTCGACTACACCCTCTGGCAGCACCGGGTGCTCGGCGACGACACCGACCCGACCTCGCTGGCCGCCGAACAGCTCCGGTTCTGGCGCGCAGCCCTCGCCGGCGCCCCGGAACTGCTCGAACTTCCGCTGGACCGGCCCCGCCCGGTGCAGCCGTCGCGGCGCGGCGCCCGCATCCCGTTCACCCTCGACGCCGCCGCGCACCGCCGGCTGCTCGACATCGCCCGCGCCCACGACGCGTCGGTGTTCATGCTGGTGCACGCCGCGCTGACGGTGCTGCTCGCCCGCCTGTCGGGCAGCGACGACATCGTCGTCGGCACCCCCGTCGCCGGGCGCGGTCACCGCGCCCTCGACGATCTGGTCGGCATGTTCGTCAACACCGTGGTGCTGCGCGCCCGGGTCGACGACGACGAGCCGTTCACCGCGCTGCTCGACCGCATCCGCACCGGCGACCTGACCGCCTTCGGGCACACCGAGGTGCCGTTCGAGCGGCTCGTCGAGGTCCTCGACCCGCCCCGCTCGACCGCCTACACCCCGCTGTTCCAGGTGCTGCTCGAATTCCAGGACACCGAACGCCCCGAGATCGAACTGCCCGATCTGTCGGTGCGGGTGATCGACCTCGATCCGATGCTGGCGCTGTTCGACCTGCAGCTGTCCATCGCCGAGACCACCGACGCCGACGGCCCCGCCGGCATCCGCGCGTCGTTCACCTACGCCACCGACCTGTTCGACCCCGCCACCGTCGCCTCGTTCGCCGACCGGTTCGTGCGCATCGTCGAGGCGATCACCGCCGCCCCCGACATCGCGGTCGGCAGCATCGACATCGTCACCGACCGGGAACTGGCCGATCTGACCCCGGCGCGGGGCCTGCCGCCGGTCTCCCCGCAGCTGTGGCCGGAACTGCTCACCTCGATCGCCGCGATCCTGCCCGACGCGGTCGCCCTGCGCTTCGCCGACCGGCAGGTCACCTACGCCGAACTCGACGCCTGGTCCACCCGCGTGGCGCGGCTGCTCGTCGACGAGCACCGGATCGGGCCGGAAACGGTGGTCGCGCTGGCGTCGACCCGCTCGGTCGACTCGGTCGCGGTGGTGTGGGCGGTCACCAAGACCGGCGCGGCGTTCGTGCCCGTCGACCCCGCCTACCCGCCGGAGCGGGTGAGCTACATGCTCACCGACAGCGCCGCCGCCCTCGGCATCACCACCGCCGCGCACCGCGACGCACTGCCGGTGCAGGTGCCGTGGCTGGTGCTCGACGACGACGCGGTCGCCGCCCGGATCGCCGCGACGAGCGACGCGCCGATCACCGACGCCGACCGCACCGCTCCGCTGCACTTCGACCACCCGGCCTATCTGATCTACACCTCCGGTTCCACCGGCCGCCCCAAGGGCGTGGTGGTCACCCACCGCGGCATGACCAACCTCAACGCCGAGGTGCGCAGCCACTTCACCATCACCCACCGGGCCCGCGTCTCGCACCTGGCGTCGCCGAGCTTCGACGCGTCGATCTTCGAGTTCACCAAGGCGTTCTGTGCCGGCGCCACCCTGGTGATCGTGCCGCCGGACGTCTACGGCGGCGACGAACTCGCCCGGCTGCTGCGCGAGGAGAAGGTCACCCACGCCTTCATCACCCCCACCGCCCTCGCGTCCCTCGACCCCACCGGGCTCGACGACCTCGAGGTCCTCGTCGTCGCCGGTGAGGCCTGCCCACCGGAGCTGGTGGCGCGCTGGGCGCCGGGACGCCGCATGTTCAACGGTTACGGCCCGTCCGAGGCCACCATCGAGACCAGCGTGAGCCCGCAGCTGCGGCCCGGGCACACCGTCACCATCGGCGGCCCCGCCGTCGGCTTCCACCAGACCGTCCTCGACGACCGGCTGCGGCCCGTCCCCGTCGGCGTGGCGGGTGAGCTGTACATCGCCGGGCCGGGGGTGGCCCGCGGCTATCATCGCCGCCCCGACCTGACCGCCGCCCGGTTCGTCGCTGACCCCTACGGCACCCCCGGTGAACGCATGTACCGCACCGGCGATGTGGTGCGGTGGCGGCACGACGGCACCGTCGAATATCTGGGCCGCTCCGACTTCCAGGTCAAGGTGCGCGGTTTCCGCATCGAACTCGGCGAGATCGACGCCGCCCTCACCGCCCACGACGCGATCGCCTTCGCGCACACCATCGGGCACACCGCACCCAGCGGCGACACGGTGCTCGTGTCCTACGTGCTGCCCGACACCACCGACACCACCGCCGCGCAGATCGATCCGCGGGCGCTGCGCGCCTGGGCCGCGGCGCGGCTGCCCGGCCACATGGTGCCCGCCGCGGTGGTGGTGCTCGACGAGCTGCCGCTGACCCCGGTCGGCAAACTCGACCGCCGCGCCCTGCCGGTGCCGGATCTGACGCGGCTCGGCGGCGACTACCGCGCCCCGAGCACCGATCTCGAGGCCACCGTCGCCGAGATCGTCGCCGAGGTCCTCGGGCACCCGCAGGTCTCCGTCGACGACAACTTCTTCGATCTCGGCGGCAACTCCCTGATCGCTACCCGCGTCGTCGCCCGCCTCAACGCCGCGCTCGGCACCGACGCCGGGGTCCGTGCCCTGTTCGAGGCCCCCACGGTGCGGGCGCTCGCCGCACGGATCCTCGACGATCACGGCGGGTACGGGCGGGTGCCGCTGGTCGCCGCCGAGCGGCCCGAACGGTTACCGCTGTCGCCGGCGCAGCAACGCATGTGGTTCGTCAACCAGTTCGACACCACCTCCGCCGCCTACAACATTCCCCTGGCGATCCGCCTGTCCGGCCGCCTCGACGTCGCGGCGCTCACCGCGGCGGTGCGCGACGTGCTCGACCGGCACGAGAGCCTGCGCACCTGGTATCCCGGCGACGACCAGGGTCCCCGCCAGGTCGTCGTCGACACCGACCGGGTGCTCGGCGCGCTGACCGCCCGGCCGGTCACCGCCGAGGAACTGCCCACCGAGCTCGGCGAGTTCGTCGGTGCCGGTTTCGACGTGGCCGCGGCCGTGCCGGTGCGGCTGCGGCTGTGGCGCCTGGACGAGCACGCCCATGTCCTGGCGGTGGTGGTGCATCACATCGCCGCGGACGGCTCGTCGATGGCGCCGCTGGCCCGCGACCTGATGCTCGCCTACACCGCCCGCACCGGCGGGACGGACCCGGACCGGGCACCGCTGCCGGTGCAGTACGCCGACTACGCCCTGTGGCAGCGCCGGCTGCTCGGCGACCCGGACGACCCGACCTCCCTGGCCGCCGCGCAGCTGCGGTTCTGGCGCGACACCCTCGCCGACGCCCCCGAACTGCTGCCGCTGCCCACCGACCGGCCGCGCCCCACCCAGCGCAGCTTCCACGGCGCCCTGCACCGCTTCACCGTGCCCGCCGACGTGCAGCGGCGCCTCGAGGCGCTGGCCGCCGAGCACGACACCACCGTGTTCATGGCCGCGCACGCGGCGTTCGCGGCGCTGCTGGCCCGCCTGACCGGCACATCCGACATCGTCATCGGCTCCCCGGTCGCCGGTCGCGGCCACCGCGCCCTCGACGACCTGGTCGGCATGTTCGTCAACACCGTGGTGCTGCGCACCCCCGTCGACGGGGCCCTGTCGTTCACCGACCACCTGCACCGCACCCGCGAGATCGACCTCGCCGCCTTCGGGCACACCGAGCTGCCCTTCGAAACCCTCGTCGACGTGCTCGCCCCGGCCCGCGAGACCGACCGGTCCCCGCTGTTCCAGGTGGTCCTCGAATACGGCAACACCGAGCAGGCCCATCTGGTGCTGCCCGAGCTCGAGGTCGACGCCCTCGACCCGGAACTGCCCGTCGCCAAGTTCGACCTGCAACTGACCCTGCAGGACACCGACCCGGCCGGGGTGGGGGAGCCGGGCGGGATGCCGGCGGCGTTCACCTATGCCACCGATCTGTTCGATCCCGACACCGTCGCCTCGTTCGCGCAGCGGCTGGTGCGGTTGCTCGACGCGGTCACCGCCGACCCGCACCGCCCCATCGGCGACGTCGATCTGCTCACCGACGACGAACGTCCCACCGCCCCCGCTCCGGTGCGCCCGGCCCCAGAGACCCTGCTCGATCTGTACGCCCGCGGCGCCGGATTGGACCCGGCCGCGATCGCGGTCACCGCCCCCGACGGGTCGCTGCGCTACGACGCACTCACCGACCGGGTGCAGCGCCTGGCGCGGCTGCTCGTCGAGCACGGCGCCGGACCGGACCGGCTCGTCGCGGTCGCGTTGCCGCGCGGCACCGACCTGATCGTCGCGCTGCTCGCCGTAGTGCACAGCGGCGCCGCCTATCTGCCCATCGACGTGGCGTTCCCGCCGGACCGGCTCGCGTACATGTTCGACGACGCGGCCCCGGTGTGCCTGCTCACCACCGCCGAACACGCCACCGCCCTGCCCCCGCACACCCCACCGGTCGTGGACCTGCACGACCCGGCGGTGCGCACCCGCCTTTCCGAGATGCCCGGTGGCGGTGACGGATTGCCGCGCGTGCACCCGGATGCGGCGGCGTACGTCATCTACACCTCCGGGTCCACCGGCCGCCCCAAGGGCGTGATGGTGCCGCACCGCACCGTCGTCACCCTGCTCACCGACACCACCGAGATGCTCGGTGTCGACGCCTCCGATGTGTGGACGTTGTTCCACTCCTACGCCTTCGACTTCTCGGTGTGGGAACTGTGGGGCGCGCTCGCCCACGGTGGCCGGCTCGTCGTCGTCGACTACCACACCGCCCGCAACCCGCAGGAGTTCCTGGCGTTGCTGCGCCGCGAACGGGTCACCGTGCTCAACCAGACCCCGACGGCGTTCTACCAGCTCATCGACGCCGACCGTGCCGCCGGCACCGACCTGCCGGCGCTGCGCCGGGTGATCTTCGGTGGGGAAGCCCTCGACTTCGGGCAGCTCGACCGCTGGTACCGGCGCCACGACGACACCGCCCCGACGCTGGTGAACATGTACGGCATCACCGAGACCACCGTGCACGTCACCGCCCGCACCATCACCCGCGACCTCGCCGCCACCGCCGCGGCGAGCCTGATCGGCCCACCACTTCCGTCGCTGCGCCTGCACATCCTCGACAACCGGCTGCATCCGGTGCCCACCGGGGTGATCGGCGAACTGTACGTCTCCGGCGCCCAACTCTCCCGCGGCTATCTGCACCGCCCGGATCTGACCGCCACCCGGTTCGTCGCCGACCCGCACGGCGCCCCCGGCGACCGGCTCTACCGCACCGGGGACCTGGCGCGCCGCACCCGCGACGGCGAGATCGAATATCTCGGCCGCGCCGACTTCCAGGTGCAGCTGCGCGGGTTCCGCATCGAACTCGGCGAGATCGAAGCGGCGCTGCTGCGCGCCCCCGGTGTCGGCCGCGCCGTGGTCGTCGTCCACACCGACGACGCCGCCGGCACCGAACGTCTCGTCGGCTACGTGGTGCCCGAGACCGGCCACGATCTCGACGTCGACGTGGTGCTCGAGCATGCCGCCGGGGAACTCGCCGCGTACATGCTGCCGTCCACCCTGGTGGTGCTCGACACGCTGCCGGTCACCGCGACCGGCAAACTCGACCGGCGCGCGCTGCCCGCCCCCGACTTCGCCGCCCGCACCACCGTCTCCCGCGCCCCGGCGCGCGGCCCCGAAACGGTGCTGGTGGAACTGTTCGCCCAGGTCCTCGGCCTGCCGACGGTGGGGGTGGACGATTCGTTCTTCGCCCTCGGCGGCGATTCGATCATGTCCATCCAGCTGGTCTCCCGCGCCAAGGCCGCCGGCCTGGACCTGACCCCACGCGAGGTGTTCGAACACAAGACCCCCGCGGCGCTCGCCGCCGTCGTCGGCACCACCGCCCCCGCCGAGACCCTCGCCGAGCTGCCCGGCGGCGGGGTCGGGGACATGCCGCTACCGCCGATCGCGCACTGGATGCTCGACCGCGGCGGCAGCATCGGCCGCTACTCGCAGGCGCTGCTGCTGCGCCTGCCCACCGGACTGGACGCGACCACGCTGCGGGCGATCGTCACCGCCGTCCTCGACCGGCACGACATGCTGCGCGTGCAACTGCGTCCGGCGCCGGACGCCCCCGGCGGACACGTGCTGCACGTACCCGCCCCGGGCAGCGTCGACGTCGACACCGTCATCCACCGGGTGCCGGTCACCAGCGCCGCCGACAGCGACGACTTCTTCGCCCTGGCCGCCACCGAACTCGACGCCGCCGCCGACCGACTCGACCCGCACAACGGGGCGGTGGTGCAACTGGTGTGGTTCGACGCCACCAGCGGAGCCGGCCGGTTGCTCATCGTCATCCACCATCTCGCCGTCGACGGGGTGTCCTGGCGCATCCTCGTCCCCGACCTGGCCGCCGCGTGGGCGTCCGCTACGACCGGCAGTGCTGCCCTCGCCGGCACCGGTGCGCTGCTGCCCCCGCACACCGGCACCAGCGTGCGCCGCTGGGCCCACGCCCTGCGCGACGCCGCCCCCGAGCGCCGCACCGAACTCGACTTCTGGCGCGGAGTGCTCGACGGACCGAACCCGCCGCTCGGGCACCGGATGTTCGATCCGGCGCGCGACACCAACGCCACCGTCACCACCGTCGCCACCGAACTGCCCATCTCGGTCACCGAAGCGCTGCTCACCGCCGTGCCCACCGCCTTCCACGGCGCCGTCGACCACGGGCTGCTCACCGCGCTCGCCCTGGCGGTGGCGGCGTGGCGCCGCGACCGCGGCCACGACCCGACCTCGCTGCTGCTCAACCTCGAAGGGCACGGCCGCGACAGCACCGCCGCCGCCGGCGCCGACCTGTCCGGCACCGTCGGCTGGTTCACCACCATCCACCCGCTGCGCCTGGACCTGACCGGAATCGACCTCGACGACGCGCTCGCCGCCGGCCCGGCCGCCGGTCGCGCCGTCAAGACCGTCAAGGAACACCTCACTGCCGTCCCCGACCACGGCACCGGCTTCGGGCTGCTGCGCTATCTCGACCCCGACACCGCCGCCGACCTGGCGCACGCGCCGGCCCCGCAGGTCAGCTTCAACTATCTCGGCCGCCCCACCGCCGGGGTCACCGACACCGACACCCCCTGGCTGCCCATCGACGGCTTCCCACGCGGTGGGGCGCAGAGCCCGGACATGCCCGCCGCCGCGGTGCTCGACATCAACGCCGTCACCGCCGACACCCCCACCGGTCCGGTGCTCAAGGTGCACTGGTCGTATCCGGCCGGGCTGCTCGACGACGCCGACGTCACCGCCCTCGCGCACCACTTCGCCACCGCCGCCACCGCATTGACCCGGCACACCCGCAGCCCGCACGCCGGGGGCCTGACCCCCTCGGATCTGCCGCTGGTGCGACTGCACCAGGACGTCATCGAACGCCTCGAGCAGCGCTACGGGCGCCTGGACACCGTGTGGCCGACCGCGCCGCTGCAGACCGGTCTGCTCTTCCACGCCCTGCTCGCCGGGGACCGCCCCGACGCCTACATCGTGCAGCTCGTGCTCGACCTGCGCGGTGAGGTCGACGCGAGCCGGATGCGCCGTTCCCTGCAGCTGCTGCTCGACCGGCATCCGGCGTTGCGCGCGGCGTTCCCCGCCGCCGGGGACGGGCACGTGCAGGTCATCCCCACCCACGTGGAGGTGCCGTTCACCGTCGCCGACACCAGCGACGACCCCGACCCCGACGACGCCGCCGCGCAGCTGCTCGCCCTCGATCGGCGCACCCGCTTCGACACCGAGACCGCGCCGCTGCTGCGCGCGACCGTCGTGCACACCGGCCCGGGCCGGCACCTGCTGGCGTTGACGAATCATCATCTGCTGCTCGACGGCTGGTCCACCCCGGTGCTGATCCGGGAACTGTTGATGCTCTACGCCACCGACGCGGACCAGCGGGCACTGCCGCCGGCACCGCACTACGGCAGCTACCTCACCTGGCTCGCCGACCTTGACCCGCAGGCCTCTCTCGACGCCTACCGCCGCGCCCTCGCGGGGGTGGACGAGCCGACCCTGCTCGCCCCGCAGCACCGACCCGGCACCACCGCCGGGATCTCCGAGGACCTCGACCTGGACCTGGACACCGGCCTGTCGGTGCGGCTGCACGACACCGCCACCGCCCGCGGCGTCACCGTCAACACCCTGGTGCAGACCGCCTGGGGTGTGGTGCTCGGCGCGCTCACCGGCCGCACCGACGTGGTGTTCGGCGCGACCGTCTCCGGGCGGCCGCCGCAGATCCCCGGCATCGAGGCGATGGTCGGGTTGTTCATCAACACCGTCCCGGTGCGCATCACCGTGCGGCCCGGCGACACCGTCGGCGGGCTCGTCGACCGGGTGCAGGCCGAACAGGTCGCGCTGCTCGATCACCACCATCTCGACCTGGGCACCCTCGACCGGCATCTCGGGGCCGCGGTGCGGTTCGACACCCTCACCGTCTTCGAGTCGTATCCGGTCGAACGCGCCGGCCTCGACCGCGACACCGACCTCGGTGGCATGCGGGTCGCCGACATCACCGGCCGCGACGCCGCGCACTACCCGCTGTCGGTGGTCGTGCACACCGACACCGCGGTGCACCTGCGCATGAAGTACCTGCCGGAGGTCTTCGACCGCGACGCCGTCACCGCGATCGCCACACGCATCACCGCCGTGCTCGACGCCCTGACCGGCGACCCGGCCGCCCCGATCACCGCGCTGCCGGCGCTCACCACCGCCGAGCAGGACGCGCTGCTGCCGGTGCACGGACCGGCCGGGGGCAGCGACGTCGCCCTGCCGCACCTGCTGGCCGCGACCGCCGCCGCACACCCGGATCAGCCGGCGCTGCGCGACGGGGAACGGGTGCTGACCTACCGCGACCTCGACGAACGCTCCACCCGGCTGGCGCGGGTGCTGCTGCGCCACGGCGCCGGCCCGGAAACCTTCGTCGCCGTCGGCATCGCCCGCTCCGTCGAGTCGGTGACCGCGATGTGGGCGATCACCAAGACCGGCGCGGCGTTCGTGCCCGTCGACCCGCGCTATCCGGCCGAACGCGTCGCGTTCATGCTCGACGACTGCGGCGCCACCGTCGGCCTGACCACCACCGCGCACCGCGACCAGCTCCCGGACACGGTGCCGTGGCTGCTGCTCGACGACCTCGACCGCGACGCCGCGGGGGAGAGCACCGCCACGATCGACGACACCGACCGCCCCGTCGCGCTGCGGCTCGATCACCCCGCCTACCTGATCTACACCTCCGGCTCGACCGGCCGGCCCAAGGGTGTGCTCACCACCCACCGCAGCCTGGAGAACTTCGCCCGCGATCAGCGCGGCCGCTTCCACGCCGGTCCCGGCGCGCGGGTCATGCACGTCTCGTCGCCGAGCTTCGACGCGTCGATCTTCGAATACCTCCTCGCGTTCGGGTCCGGCGCCGAGCTGGTGGTCGTGCCCCCGCACATCGTCGGCGGCGCCGAACTCGGCGCGCTGCTGCGCGAGCAGCGGGTCACCCACGGGTTCATCACCCCCGCCGCGCTCGCCTCCCTCGATCCGGCGGATCTGACCGCCTTCACCGATCTCGCGGTCGGTGGGGAGGCGTGGCCGGCCGATCTGCAGGCCACCTGGGCGCCCGGGCGGCGTCTCGTCGACGCCTACGGACCCACCGAAACGACCATCATGGCCGCGATCAGCGACCCCCTGGGGGTCGACGACCCACTCACACTCGGTGGTCCGCTGCGCGGGGTGCACGCCGTCGTCCTCGACACCGCGCTGCGGCCGGTGCCGTTCGGCGCCGTCGGCGAGCTGTATCTCGCCGGCTGGGGCCTGGCCCGCGGCTATCACGCCCGGCCCGCGCTGACCGCCGCCCGGTTCGTCGCCGACCCCTACGGCGCCCCCGGCGAACGCATGTACCGCACCGGGGATCTGGTGCGCTGGGTCGGTGACCTCGACCGGCGGGATCTGCGCATCGACTATGTCGGGCGCAGCGACTTCCAGATCAAGATCCGCGGCTTCCGCGTCGAACTCGGCGAGATCGACGCCGTGCTCGCCGCCCACCCGGCCGTCGGGTTCGCCGCCACCGTCGCGCACCGCGCGCCGAGCGGGGAGACGGTCCTCGTCGCCCACCTGCACCCGGTGCCCGGCGCCGACATCGACCCCGCCGCGGTGAAAACCCATGTCGCCGAGCGTCTTCCGGCGCACATGGTGCCCACCGTGGTCAGTGTGCTCGACGAGATCCCGCTGACCCCGGTCGGCAAACTCGACCGCGCCGCCCTGCCGGCACCGGAGCTGACCGCCGGCACCGGCGACCGCCCGGCACCCACCGACCCGCTCGAGTCGCTCGTCGCCGACGAACTCGCCGACGTGCTCGGCCTCGACCGGCTCGGCGTCGACGACAACTTCTTCGACCTCGGCGGCAATTCGCTGCTCGCCACCCGCGCCGTCGCCCGCCTCGGCGACCGGCTCGGCCGGCCCGTGCCGGTACGCGCCCTGTTCGAAGCCCCCACCGTCGCCGCGCTCGCCGCGCATCTCGACGACCGACCCGCCCCCGAGAGCGAGGAACCCGCCGCCGGCACCACCTCCGGCCCGGTCGCCGCACCGCGCCCCGCACACATTCCGCTCTCGCCGGCGCAGCAGCGACTGTGGTTCATCAACCAGTTCGACCCGACCTCCGCCGCCTACAACATCCCCCTGGCCATCCGGTTGTCCGGGCATCTGTCCCCGGCCGCGCTCGGCGCCGCCCTGCACGACGTGCTGGCCCGGCACGAGAGCCTGCGCACCGTCTACCCGGCCTCGGCGGCCGGACCGCACCAGCGGATCCTCGCCGCCGCCGACGCCCCGCTGCCGCTGGACGTGGTGCCCGCCGGGGAGGACACCGTGCACACCGCCATCGCCGATTTCCTCGGCGCCGGATTCGACGTCACCGTCGACATCCCGGTGCGGGCGCGGGTGTTCGCCTTCGGCCGCGACGACCATCTCGCCGTGCTGGTGGTGCACCACATCGCCGCCGACGGCGGCTCCACCGGCCCGCTCGCCCGCGACCTGATGATCGCCTACGCCGCCCGCAGCCGCGGGGAGACCCCGGCGTTCGGGCCGCTGCCGGTGCAGTACGCCGACTACACCCTGTGGCAGCTCGACCGGCTCGGCGACCCGGACGGCCCCGGCACCCTCGCCGCCGACCAGACCGCCTACTGGCAGCAGCGCCTCGCGGGGCTGCCGGAGGTGCTGCCGCTGCCCACCGACCGGCCCCGGCCACCGCAGCAGTCCTTCCGCGGCGACATCACCCGCTTCACCGTCGACGCCGATCTGCTCGCCCGGCTGCAGCAATTCGCCGCCGCACGGCGCAGCACCGTGTTCATGACCGTGCACGCGGCGTTCGCGGTGCTGCTCGCGCGGCTGTCCGGCAGCGACGACATCGCCGTCGGTTCCCCGGTCGCCGGTCGCGGGCACCGGGCCCTCGACGATCTGGTGGGCATGTTCGTCAACACCGTCGTGCTGCGCACCGCGGTGCCCGCCGAGCAGTCGTTCACCGAGCTGCTCGCCGCCGTCACCGACAGCGACCTCGATGCCTTCGCGCACGCGGATCTGCCCTTCGACCGGGTCGTCGACGCGCTCGCCCCGACCCGCTCGACCGCGCACTCGCCGCTGTTCCAGGTCTCGATCGAATTCCACACCGCCGAGCTGCCCGCGGTGGAGCTGCCGCACCTGAGTGTGCAGGGCGTCGCCCTCGACCCGACGGTGTGCAACTTCGACCTCGAACTGCTCGTCGGGGAGAACACCGAGGGTGGTCTCGACGCCGCTTTCGTCTACGCCACCGACCTGTTCGACGCCGAGACGGTGCGGGGCTTCGCCGACCGGTTCGGCCGGCTGCTGCACGCGATCGCCGCCGACCCGCACCGCCCCGTCGGCGATCTCGACCTGCTCACCGCCGCCGAACACACCGCCCTGGTGCCCGCGATCGGACCGCAGGCCGAACCGGCGGTGCTGTGGCCGCAGCTGCTCGACACCGCCGTCGCCGCCGCCCCGGATGCCGTCGCGGTCGTCGACGGCGACCGACAGCTCACCTACCGCGAACTCGACGCCCGCGCGCACCGGCTCGCACGGCACCTGCTCGACCGCGGCGCCGGACCCGAACAGGTCGTCGCCCTGGCGATCCCGCGCTCGCTCGAATCGGTCACCGCGGTGTGGGCGACGGTGCGCAGCGGCGCGGCGTTCGTGCCGGTCGACCCCACCTATCCGGCCGACCGCATCGCCTTCATGCTCGACGACAGCGCCGCCCGCATCGGCATCACCGTCGCCGCGCACCGCGCTGCGCTGCCCGACGAGGTGGACTGGCTCGTCCTCGACGAGATCGACCTCACCGACGGGCCGGTCGCAGCGATCGACGACGCGAACCGGCCGACGGTGCTGCGCCCGGATCATCCGGCCTACCTGATCTACACCTCCGGCTCCACCGGCCGCCCCAAGGGCGTGGCGGTCACCCACCGCGGCCTGGCCTCCCTGGCCCGGGAGGAACGGGAGCGGCTGCAGGTCACCGCCGCGGCCCGGGTGTCGCATCTGGCGTCGCCGAGCTTCGACGCGTCGATCTTCGAGCAGATGATGGCGCTGTGCGCGGCGGCGACGCTGGTGGTCGTGCCGCCGCACGTCTACGGCGGCGACGAGCTCGCCGCGGTGCTGCGTGCGCAGCGGGTCAGCCACGCCTTCATCACCCCCACCGCGTTGGCCTCGCTGGATCCGGACACCGTCCCCGAGCTGCACACCCTGCTCGTCGCCGGCGAAGCACTGCCCCCGGAGCTGGTGGCACGCTGGGCGGCGTCGCGGCGGGTGATCGACGCCTACGGTCCCACCGAGGCGACGATCATGACCTCCCTCGGCGACCCGCTCACCATCGGTGAGCCCGTCACCATCGGCACCCCCAGCCGCGGCTTCCGCGCGCTGGTCCTCGACGGACGGCTCCAGCCCGTGCCCGTCGGGGTGGCCGGGGAACTGTATGTCGCCGGGCCGGGTCTGGCCCGCGGCTACCACGACCGGCCCGCGCTGACCGCCGCCCGGTTCGTGCCCGACCCCACCGGCTCGGGGGAGCGGATGTACCGCACGGGGGATCTGGTGCGGTGGACCGCCGATCATCGCCTCGACTACGTCGGCCGCACCGACTTCCAGGTCAAGATCCGCGGCTTCCGCGTCGAACTCGGCGAGATCGACGCGGCACTGGCCGCGCACCCGCAGGTGGTCTTCGCCCACACCCTCGGCCACACCGCCCCGTCCGGTCAGGCGGTGCCGGTGTCCTACCTGCGCCTGACCCCGAATGCCGATGTCACCGCCGCCGAGGTGAAAACCTTCATCGCGCAGCATCTTCCGCCGCACATGGTGCCGGCGGTGATCACCGTGCTCGACGACATCCCGCTCACCCCGGCCGGCAAACTCGATCGCGCCGCGCTGCCCGCCCCCGTTTTCACCGCCCCGGCCGGAGACTACCGGGCACCGGGTACCGACCTCGACAAGCTCGTCACCGACCTGTTCGCCGAGCATCTCGGTCTCGACCGGGTCGGGGTCGACGACGACTTCTTCGATCTCGGGGGCACCTCGCTGCTGGCCACCCGGCTGCTGCCGGCACTCGGGGAACGACTCGGGCGGCGGGTGCCGATCGCGTCGATCTTCACGCACCCGACCCCGGCGGAACTCGCCGCGCACCTGAGCAGCGGCGAGTCCGAGGCGAGCAGCGGGATCGACGAGGCGTTCCGGGTGCTCGTGCCGCTGCGCCCCGGCACCGGCACCGCGCTGTTCTGCATCCATCCCGCCGCGGGGCTGGCCTGGCCGTACAGCACCCTCGCGCACCGGCTCGACGACGACCGGCCCGTCTACGGACTGCAGTTGCCGGCGCTGTCCGGTGGTCCGCGGCACGACACCATCACCGCGCTGGCCCGCCACTACGTGCGGGAGATCCGCCGGGTGCAGCCGCACGGCCCGTACCACCTGCTGGGTTGGTCGCTCGGCGGGGTGGTCGCGCACGCCGTCGCCGTCGAACTGCGCCGCGCCGGGGAGATCGTCGACACCCTCGCGCTGCTGGACAGCCACCTGGTGGTCGGGGCGTCCCCGGCCGTCGGCACCCGCGACATGCTGCGCGATCTCGGGCTTCCCGTCGACGACGGCGAGCCGAGCTTCGAGCACGCCGCCGCGGTGCTCGACGAGGCGTTCGGCGGCGGCACCGGATTGACCGCCGCGCACCTCGAACGGTTGCACGCCGGGTCGACCGACACCGCCCGCGCCGCGCGGCGGCACGAACCGGACACCTTCGACGGGGACGCGTTGTTCTTCACCGCGGCCCGCTCGGAGGCCCCGGTTCCGGCGGTGGCGGCCTGGCACAACGTGATCGCCGGGGAGATCCACCAGTACCGGCTCGACTGCGATCACCACGAGATGGTGAGCGCCCGGGCGGTGGAGACGATCATTGCGGTGCTCTCGGCGCGGCTGACCGAGAGCGACGCGGCGCTGCGCCGGTGGGGCCGGATCGAGGTGCAGGCCGCCGGGCGCAACGGGGACCGCCGCAACTGACACCCACGTCATGCACACGGTGCATGATGAATGATGCACATTATGAGTTGGATTAATCCCAGGGGGGTCGCTTCACTGAGGGCATGACCAGCAGCCCTCCCACCGCCGACGTCGACCTGTTCGCCGACGACGTCCTCGTCGACCCCTATCCGACCTTCGCACAGCTGCGCGAACTCGGCCCCGTGGTGTACCTGCCGCGCCACGACGTCTACGCCCTGACCCGCTACGACGTCATCCGCGGCGCCCTCGCCGACACCGCGACGTTCTCCTCGCGCGCCATCGCCTTCAACCCCGCCGCCAACGACGCCCTCCAGGGCACCTCCCTGGCCTCGGACCCACCCGTTCACACCGAACTGCGCGCCACCCTCACCGAGAACCTCTCGCCGCGCGCCCTGCGCGGACTGAAGACCACCATCGAGACCAAGGCCGACACGCTCGTCGCCGACCTCGTCATCACCGGTTCCTTCGAGGCGATCGACGCCCTCGCCCGCGCCTTCCCGCTCGAGGTCGTCGCCGACCTCATCGGCTTCACCGGCGAGGTACGCGCGAACATGCTGCGCTGGGGACAGGCCGCCATGGAGGTGCTCGGCCCGATGAACCAGCGCACCGCCGAGAACTTCCCCATCGCCGGGGAGCTGTACGCGTGGTGCTCACAGGTGCAGGCCGAGGATCTGACCCCCGGCTCGGTCGGGCGCGGCATCTTCGACGCCGAGGCGCGCGGCGCCGTCCCCGCCGGCAGCGCCGGGCACATCATCCACCAGTATCTCGGGGCCGGGGTGGACACCACCATCGCCTCGATCGGCAATCTGATCGCGCTGTTCGCGGCGTTTCCCGACCAGTTCGACCTCGTGCGCGCCGATCCGACGCTGGTGCCGTCCGCCTTCGCGGAGGTGCTGCGTTACTGGGCGCCGCTGCACGCCTGGGGTCGCGCCGTCACCCGCGACATCGAGATCGGCGGCCACCTGATCCCCGGCGGGTCGCAGGCGGCGGTGCTGCTCGGCTCCGGCAACCGCGACCCGCGGCACTACGACGACCCGGATTCCTTCCGGGTGGCCCGCAACCCGGTCGATCACCTGTCCTTCGGCTACGGCCCGCACGGCTGCGCCGGGCAGGGCCTGGCCCGCCTCGAGGCCCACGCGATCATCGCCGCCCTGGCCCGGCACGCGCGCCGCCTCGTTGCCGCCGACCCGATCCGGGTGCCCAGCAACACCACCCGTTCCATCGACGCCCTCGAGATCCTGGAGGTTGTGCCCGCATGAAGATCACCCTCGACCGTCCCCGCTGTGAAGGCCACGGCCTGTGCGAGGAGGCCGCACCCGAGCTGATGCATCTCGACGACGACGGCGAACTGGTCCTCGACATCGTCGAGGTGCCCGAGGGCAGCCCGCAGGCCGCGGCCGCGAGCGCCGCCGTGCGGGTGTGTCCCGTCGCCGCTCTGAAGCTCGCATGAGCACCGCAGCTGACATGCCCACCGTGATGGAGCGGATCGTGGTGGTCGGCAACGGCATCGCCGGGCAGACTGCCTGCGACAGCCTGCGCGGCGCCGGGTTCACCGGGCAGCTGACCGTCGTCGGCGACGAACCGGTCCCCGCCTACTCGCGGCCCGCGTTGTCGAAGGCGCTGCTCACCGACGGTGGCTCCCACGAACTCGCCGCCCCGGCGCACGGCGCCACCGAACGTCTCGGCGTCGCCGCGGTCGGCCTGGACGTGGACGCACGGCTCGTGCACCTCGACGACGGCACCGCGCTGGAGTTCGACGGGCTCGTCATCGCCACCGGTGCGCGCCCCCGGCCGCTGGGGGAGGCGTTGGTGCTGCGCACCCTCGACGACGCCCTCGCCCTGCGCGAGCGGCTCGCCGACCGGCCGTCGGTGGCGGTGGTCGGCGCCGGTCCGCTCGGCATGGAGGTCGCCTCCGCCGCCGTGCAGGCCGGCTGCGAGGTCACCGTCGTCGCCGACACCGCCCCGATGCGCCCGCAGTTCGGGCCGTATCTGTCCGAGCTGTTCACCGCCGCCGCCACCGCCGCCGGGGTCAAACTCGTCTACGGCACCGCCGCCGGCTTCGCCGCCGGGACGATCACCCTCGACGACGACAGCCGCGTCACCGCCGAGCTGGTCGTCGCCGCGATCGGCGACATCCCGAACGTCGAGTGGCTGCGCGAGTCCGGGGTGCTCACCGACGGCAGGTTGGTCGCCGACTCGCGCGGGCGGGTCGCGCCGAGCATCGTCGCCGCCGGTGACGTCGCGCATGTACCGGTCCGCGGGGTGGTGCGGCGGATCCCGTTGTGGAACAGCGCGATCGAGCAGGCCCGCATCGCCGCAGCGGCCGTGCTGCTCGGCGACGCCGCACCCGAGTTCGATGCCGATCCGTATTTCTGGACCGAGCAGTTCGGACTGCATCTCAAGGCGATCGGGCACCTGCCAGTCGACGGGGAGCCCACCGTCCTGGCCGGAGAGGATCCGCGCGGACCGGCGTTGCTGCACTGGCGGCATCCGGACGGCGCGGGGGTGGCGGTGGCGATCAACGACCGCATCCCCATCCCGCGGCTGCGGCGCGCCGCGGTCACCGGGGAACTGCCGAGCACCGCGAGGGCGGCTCGGTAGGTTCGTGGGCGTGACCCGCCCTTCGGAGCATCCGGCCGATCCCGACCTCGCGCGGCTGGCCGCGGTGAACCTCAACCTGCTGGTGCCGCTGCTGGCGGTGCTCGAGGAACGCTCGGTCACCCGCGCCGCCGCGCGGGTCGGGATGACGCAACCGGCGATGAGTCATGCGCTGGGCCGGATGCGCCGGTTGCTCGATGACGAACTGGTGGTGCGGCAGGGGAGCGGGCTGGCGCTCACCCCGCGCGCCGTCGAGCTGATCGCGCCGCTGCGGGAGGTGCTGCGGCAGACCGCGCGGGTGGTGAACTTTCCCGGTTTCGACCCGGCCCGCGACACGCGCACCATCACCCTGGCGATGACCACCAGCACCGCCTTCGTGGTCGGGGCGGAGCTGATGCGGGTGATCGGCGAGCGGGCCCCGCACGCGACGGTGCGTATCCGCACCTTCGTCGAGCCGCAGCCGGCGGACTTCACCGACGACGGGGTGGATGTGGTGCTCGTGTCGGAGGCGTTCGCCGCGCCCTATCCGCGCGAGCGGCTCTACGAGAACCGGTGGGTGGTCGTCGCGCACCCCGACACCGCTCCCGACGCCGGGGCGCTGGAGTTGCTCGAATCGGTGCCGCACACCGCCTACGACGCGCGGCACCGCATCACCCCCTATGCGGTGCTGGATGCGGCCGGGGTGCCCTATCGGATCGGCGGTCTGGTGTCGGATTTTCTGATGGTGCCGCAGTTGGTGGCGCGTGCCGGTGGGGTCGCGATCCACACCTGGCGGGTCGCGGCACAGATGCGTCGTCAGTTGCCGCTGCGGATCGAGGAGTTCCCGTTGCCGGTGCCGCCGTTGGGGATCGACATGGTGTGGAATCCGCGCCTGGCCGACACCGCGTTCATCTCCTGGCTGCGGACGATCCTCGTCGAGGCCACCACCGGCGCGACCATCGGCGAGTGACCGCGCCGATGGTCAGTCGTTCTGCACGTCGAGCAGGTAGCACCACGAGTCGGTGAGTTCGTCGAGGCAGATCTCGCGCGGGGTGCGCCAGCCGAGCGAGAAGTAGCGGCGCGACATGTGTTCGAGCTGCCCGAACGCCAGGACGCAGCGGATGCGGCGGCGGTCCGGGTCGAGCCGGCCGGCCCGATCGCGCCCGAGGAACTGGGCATCGTCGCCGTCCACGAGCACATCGGATACGGCATGCCCGGCTCCGAGCTGGACACCCACTGGTGGAAGAGCCCCGAGGTCCGCTACGAGGAGACCGTCCCGAAGCTGCGCAAGTTCCACGAGTACGGCGGCGGCACCTTCGTCGACGTCACCGGCATCTGCAACGGCCGCGACATCGACTACTACAAGTCCCTCTCCGCGAAGACCGGTGTGCACATCGTCGCCTGCACCGGTTTCGTCGGCGGCGACACCGCCCTGCCGTTCTTCGAACGCGCCTCCGTCGACTACCTGATGCGCCAGTTCGTGCACGAGATCACCGTCGGCATCGGCGACACCGGCAGCCGCGCCGGCGTCATCAAGGTCGGGGTCTCCCGCGGCGGGAAGATGACCGAACTCGACAAGCGCATCTACCGCGCCGCCGCCCGCGCCGCCCTCGCCACCGGCGTGCCGATCCTCACCCACCTCGCCATCGACGCCGAGAACGCCATCGCCATCTTCACCGAGGAGGGCCTGCCGCTGCACCGCGTGCTGTTCGGGCACGCCGACGACGGCGTCAACGCCGAGAAGACCCGCGACACCTGGATCGCGCAGCAGGGCGGCCGGGTCGGCTTCGACACCTTCGGCTACGAAACCGAACTCGAGGACCCGCCGTTCTGGGCCCGCCCCCGCAAAGAGCGCCTCGCCCACTTCCTGCGCTTCCTCAACGCCGGCCACCTCGATCAGGCCCTGGCCGGCGTCGACGCCAACTGCAGCCCACTCGGCTGGCCGGGCGTCAAGGGACACACCGTGAACTACCTGTTCGAGGACCTCATCCCGGACCTGCGCGAGGCCGGACTCGACGAGGCCACCATCACCAAGCTGTTCGTCGAGAACCCCGCCGACTTCCTCACCATCGCGCAACCCTGACCCGAATCTCCCGGCGCGCACCCTGCGCGCCCTCCGAAAGAGACACCCACATGCAGACCTCGGATCCGACCAACCTCACCATCGCCATCGTCGGCGCGGGCTATGCCGGTGCGGCCGCCGCCCGGGCCCTGTCGTTGCTCGGCGCGAACGTCACCGTCTACGAACAGGCCCCCGAGATCCGCGAGGTCGGCGCCGGCATCGGCCTGCGCCCGTCGAGCATGGAACGCTTCCGCGAGTGGGGCATCTTCGACGACATCGCCAAGGTCAGCTCCCCGAGCGACTACTTCGAGATCCTCACCGCCACGGGCGAGCCGATCATGAAGGACACCTGGCCGGCGCACGGCGACCAGAAGCACACCCACCTGATCCACCGCGGCGACTTCATCGACACCCTCATCGCCTCCCTGCCCGACGGCATGGTGAAACTCGGCCACCGGCTCGAGCGCATCGAGGACCACGGCGACCGCAGCACCCTGACCTTCACCAACGGCACCAGCGTCGACGCCGACCTGGTCATCGGCGCCGACGGCATCAAGTCCGTGGTCCGTGAGCAACTGTTCTCCGCCGCCGAACCGGTGTTCTCCGGTGAACGCGCCTACCGCGCCGTCATCGACGTCGCCGACGCGCACGGCATGGTCACCGACGACAACCTGCGCATGTACATCGGCAAGGGAACCAAGGTGTACCTGCTGCCGCTGCGCCACCGCGGCCAGGTGTCCTTCGACATCACCGCCCTGTGCCCCGACCCCGACTGGGCGCCGCAGGTGAGCAAGGAGGACATGCTCGCCACCGTCGCCGGATTCGACCAGCGCATCGTCGACATCACCGCCGGCCTCGACATGGACATCGTCAACATCCGCGGTGTCTACGACATCGACCCGATCGAGCGCTGGCACAGCAACTCCGTGGTGCTCATCGGCGACGCCGCCCACTCGATGCTGCACCACCAGGGTCAGGGCGCGAACTCGGCGATCCTCGACGCCGGGGCGCTCGCCGACTGCCTGCGCGACACCGACACCGTCGCCGCGGCGCTCACCGCCTTCCGGGCGCAGCGCAAACCGGTCACCGACGAACTGCAGCGCATCTCCCGCCAGGGCTGGACCGAGGACGAGGTCCAGGACGTCTTCCCGGGCCAGAAACCCGCAGCGCAGCAGCCCGCCCAGTAGATCCCCACCCCACCCGTTCACCGCCCGAAGGAGACGACCGGCCTTGCCGTTGCACCCCGAGATCGCCCGGATCCTCGCCGACCTGCCCGCCCCGCCGCCCGGACCGCTCGATCCGGCCGCGATGCGCGCCGGGGAGCAGACACAGGTTCCGCCGCTCGAGGAGCGACTGCCCCTGCACGACGTCCGCGACACGATCGCGGCGACCCCGGCAGGGCAGGTGCCGGTGCGGATCTACACCCCGACCGACACCGACACCTGTGGCCTGGTCGTCTACTTCCACGGCGGCGCGTTCTTCCTCGGCAGCCTCGACACCCACGACCACGTCGCCCGCCACCTCGCGAAGACCACCGGCTGCACGGTGATCTCCGTCGGCTACCGCCGCGCCCCCGAAGCGCAGTTCCCCGCCGGTCTCGACGACTGCTACGGCGCCGTGCGCTGGGCCGCCGACCACGGCAACGAACTCGGCTGGGACGGAAAGATTCTCGCGGTGGCGGGGGACAGCTCCGGCGCCAACTTCGTCGCCGCCGTCACCGGCCTGGCCCACGACGACGGGTTCGACCGCATCACCCACCAGGTGCTGTACTACCCGTCCCTCGACCTGGACTTCGACGAGGACCGCTACCCGTCGATGCGGGAGAACGCCGTCGGCTACGGCCTCGAAACCGCCGGACTGAAACCGTTCAATGCCTTCTACCTCGACAGCGGCGCCGACCCCGCCGACCCGCGCGTCTCACCGATCAAGCGGCAGAACCTGTCGGGGCTGCCGGCGGCGCTGGTCGTCACCGCCGAGTTCGACCCGATGCGCGACGAAGGCGAACTCTACGCCCGGCGGCTCGACGAGGCCGGGGTGCCGGTGACGCTGCGCCGCTACGCCGGTGCCAACCACGGCTTCGTGCAGAACTTCTCGTGGATCCCCGAATACGCGCAGGTCTTCGACGAGACCGCCGCCTTCCTGCAGGGCACCGCCCATGAATGAGGCGACGATCCACCCGATCGTCTCCCCATGGGGACGCTTCGGGCTCTACACCTTCTTCATCGACGCCGACGAGCCCGCGATCGTCGACACCGGCATCGCGTCGTCCCCGGCCGAGGGCATGGCCCCCGCCCTCGACACGCTCGGCCGGCGGCTCGAGGACGTGCGGTGGATCCTGCTCACCCACGGGCACATCGACCACATCGGCGGCGCCCACGCCCTGTGGGAGGCCACCGGCCGCACAGCGCAGGTGGTCATCCACGAGGCCGACGCCCCACTGCTGCGCTCCCGGCAGGCCCACGTCGACGACTACCTCACCGGCCGCGGCCGGTACCTGAACGACCCCGACGGGGCCGCGAAGGTCACCGCCGCCGCCGAGGCCGTCATCTCCGGGGAGATGGAACCGACCCTGCTCGTACGCGGCGGCGAAACCATCTCCCTCGGCGGGGGAGTGGAGATCTCCGTGCACTCGATCCCCGGGCACACCCCGGGCTCGGTCGCCTACGTCGTCGAAGGGCAGAACAGCGTATTCGTCGGCGACGCCGTCCAGGTACACGGCGCCGCCAACGGATTCCCCGGCTACACCGACCCCGACGCCTACCGCGACAGCCTCGCCTACCTGCGCGAGACGATCCGCCCCGAGACCCTCTATCTCGGGCATCCCTACCGCCGCGCCGACGGCACCCCCTACGGCGTCGAACTCGACCGCGACCAGGCCGCCGAAGCCCTCCGCGAGAGCGTCGACATCGAAGGGGGAGTGCGCGGCGCCGCGCACCGCTGCCTGTGCCACGGACTGCTCGACACCGACTCGGCGTACTCGCCGTTCGCCCCGGTCGCCGACGACCTCGGTTACACCGGCGATCCCACCCTCGAGCCGTCCCCGTTCTTCACCACACTGCACGGCTACCGCACCCAGTTCTCGCACCAGCACCGACACGAAGAGGAGTCGTAGGTTCTCATGGCCGAGTTCGAAACGTTCGACGCAGGCGGACAGACCATCCACATCCGCAAGCACCTGCGGGTCCCCATGCGCGACGGCGTCGAGCTGGCCGCCGACGCCTACCACGGGGTCGACGACAAGCCCCGCCCCGCGCTGGTCGCGCTGAGCCCCTACGGCAAGGAACTCCAGGCACTCGCCCTGACCACCCCGCCGCAGCGTCGCCCCAGCCCCATGTGGGACGGCTGCATCGAGGCCGGCGACATCGCCCGCGTCGTCGCCGAGGACTACGTCCACGTCATCGGCGACATCCGCGGCTCCGGCGACTCCGATGGCGAGCACATCGGCAACTACAACGCCGGCGGGGTCTCCCTCGGGCAGGACGCCTACGACTTCATCGAATGGGTCGCCGCGCAGCCGTGGTGCGACGGCAACGTCGGCATGATCGGCATCTCCTACTTCGGGTCCATGCAGGTCCTCGCCGCCGCCGAACGACCCCCACACCTGAAGGCCATCTTCGTCTCCGGCGGCCACTACGACTTCTACGAGACCACCTACCACGGCGGCATCATGTGGTTCATGCCCCGCGCCGCCCGCGAGGGCCGCGGCGGTGACTCCGGCTGGGCGTTCACCGACCGGGTCAAGTCCCGCATGCTCGAGACCTACACCCCCGACGAGATCCGGGCGCGCGTCGCCCAGCGGCTCGCCGACCCGGACGTCGCGGCCTGGCCGAATCTCGTGCACGTGCTGCACTACCCGAAGCACCACGAGGCGTGGTTCGACATCATCACCAACGAACTCGACGGCGACTGGTACGAGGAACGCAACCCGATCAATCTCGCCCGAAACATCGACATCCCCGTCTACCTGCAGATCGACCAGGGCCGCGGCTGGACGATGGACGGCACCATCGAACTGTTCCACGCCCTGCAGGGACCGAAGAAGCTCGACATCGGCCCCTACCCGCCCATGCAGTCGCGGCCCTTCATCGAAGAGCACGACACGATGTTCCGCTGGTACGACTACTGGATCAAGGGCATCGACAACGGCATCATGGACGAACCCGCCGTGAACGTCTTCGTCGAAGGCTCCCGACAGCGCGTCACCGCCGACCAGTGGCCGCCCAAGGACGTCGAGCACCGGGCGCTGTACCTGCGGCCGCGCGGCAAGCTGTCCACCGAACCCGAACCGATGGGCACGCAGTACGCCGCCCCGGACGGCTTCTACCAGGCGCCGCTCACGGTCACCGACAAGGTCGAGATCCTGCGCTGGGAAACGCCGGTGTTCGCCGAACCCACCGAGATGATCGGCACCGGCGCCGCGCACCTCTTCGCCGAGATCGACCAGCCCGACACCAACTTCATCCTCCGCATGTGGGACTACGCCCCGAACGGCGCGCGGCAGCTGATCACCACCGGCTACCTCAAGGCCTCCCACCGCGAACTCGACGAGCGCACCACCGAGGGCAACCCGTACCACCCGCACACCCGCGCCGTGCCGGTCGAACCCGGCACCATCGAGGAATACGTGCTGCGGCTGTATCCGTTCGCCAACACCTTCATGCCGGGCCACAAGCTCGTCGTGGAACTGTCGAACAACGAACCGCTCGCCGACGAACACAACGCGCTGCTGCCGCCGGACGCCTTCCACCTGCCCGTCGGCCGGCCGGTGACCCACAAGATCTACCGGGACGCCGCGCACCCCTCGCGGCTGGTGCTGCCGTTCACCACGAGCGCGGCGACGAACTGATCTCGTCGTATCCGCTCACCGGGCCCGGATCTCTCAGCCGAGCCCGGTGAGCGCCGCCGGCGTCCACCCCGGCCAGCGCACCGCACTCACCGGCACCCCGCCGGCGAACCGCGCCACCACCACCGGGGTCCCGCACGCCGTGTCGTACACCGACGCCTGATCGGCGCGGCCGATCGCTTCGGCCACCAGCGGCCACAACCGTCGATAACGCGCCCGGATCTTGTCCTCGGGCACCGCATGCCCACCGGAGGCCACCCGGTGCTGCACACGCAGCACCGACATCGCCTCGGGCACCAGCATCACGTGCAACACCACCGTGAAGCCCGCCTCGTGTGCGCGGTCGATCAGCTCCAGCTTCGACGGATGCGAGAACACCGTCTCCGCAATGAACGACCGGCCCTGCCGCAGCAATCGATCCCGCGCCGCCGCGGCGAGTTGCGCCGCCTCGTACGACATCTCCTCGGCACGGTCGGGCCAACGCTGCCGCGCGATCACATCCGCGTTGACGAACACACTGCGCGGCAGCAGGGGAGCGAGGGACAACTCGACGAACGTCGACTTACCGGAACCATTGGGACCGACGATCAGATCCAGACGCCTCATGCGTCGTCGAGCACCCGGCGACTACCGTCGGGACGCTGCTCGACCAACCGGCCCTCGTCGTCGAGCACCACCGTGGTGACCCCACGCGCGGCGAGCACCGCGGCGTAATCGGTGCGGACCAGCCCGTCCGCCAGGCGCGCATCGATCTCCGCGTCGAACAGCCGTCCCTCCGCGGCGGTGAGCTCGCTCAGCTCCCGCGTCCCGGCCAGCGCCTCGTGCACCCGGTGCAAGGAGGCGGTCTCATGGGCGGTCATCGCGCGGCCGATACGGGCCCAGTATTCGAGTTGCTGGCGTCCGGTGCGGTTCTGGCGGCCGCCCTCCGCGATAGCGCTGTCGACGAGTTCGGCGTCGAAGCGGGTGACCTTGTCGGTGGACGACGTCATGACGGCCTCCTGATGTTGCAGTCTGCTACAAGCGTAGCTGTCTGCAACACGACGTGCACCCCGCGTCATTCTCTCAACACCGGTTCGTGACCTCCCGGTCCGCACTGCCACCCGGATCGACACCCGATCGAACCCGAGCCGACGCCGAGGAACCGACCACGCGACCTACCGTGAGCGAGTACTCCCATCACCAGGAGGTGCGTGATGACCACGGAGATACACGAACCCGACCAAGCACGACTCGAACAGACCCTCGGACAACTCGTCGTCGACATGGGCGCGGCCATGAACGGCGCCCTGGTCCTGATCGGTGTCGATCTGGGCCTGTGGCGAGCCCTCGACGAATCCGGCCCGACCACCAGCGAACAACTCGCGGCCCGCACCGGCCTCCGCGAACGCTATCTACACGAATGGCTGTCAGCACAGGTAGCGAGCGGATATCTGACCTACGAGCCGGACAACGACACCTTCACACTGTCCCCGGAACACGCCATGGCGCTCGCCCGCGAGGACAGCCCGGTCTACCTCGCCGGCGGCCTCCACCTGATCAGTTCGGTCTACAAGGACCGGCTGCGCATCACCGAACGCATCCGCAACGGAGAGGGTTTCGGCTGGCACGAACACGACCCCGAACTGTTCGTCGGCACCGAACAGTTCTTCCGCCCCGGCTACCGCGCCAACCTCGTCGACGTGTGGCTGCCCACCCTCGACGGGGTCGTCGACAAACTGCGTGCCGGCGCCACCGTCGCCGACATCGGCTGCGGCCACGGGGTCTCCACCACCCTGCTCGCGCAGGCATTCCCGCAGTCCACCATCCGCGGCTTCGACTACCACGACGGATCCACCGCACGAGCCCGCGAACTGGCCGCGGAGGAGGGCGTCGACAACGCCACCTTCGAGGTCGCCTCGGCGACCGATTTCCCCGGATCCGACTACGACCTGATCTGCTATTTCGACTGCCTGCACGACATGGGCGATCCCGTCGGCGCCCTGCAGTACGCGCGCGGCGCGCTCGCCGACGACGGCACGGTGATGCTCGTCGAACCATTCGCCCGCGACAGCCTGCCCGAGAACCTCAATCCCGTCGGCCGGATGTACTACGCCGCGTCCACGGTGCTGTGCGCCCCGTCGTCGCTCGACCAGCCGGTCGCGCTCGGGCTCGGCGCGCAGGCAGGGGAGCGACGGCTCGCCGACGTCGCGGCCGAAGCCGGATTCGGCACCTTCCGCCGCGCCACCGAAACGCCCTTCAACCTCGTCCTCGAAGCACGCCCCTGAAATCGTCTCCGGGACACCGGATCGGACCCACCGGCGACCACGGCGGCGCCGATGGGCCACGATCGGAGGATGGACCGCGTCAGCCGACTCTCGCTCGCCCTCGACCGTCAGGACGGGCGGTGCCTGTGGTGCGGACGGGAGTTCGGGCGGCTGATCACCCCGACCACCGATCATCTGGTGCCGCGACTGAAAGGCGGGCCGAGCATCACCGCCAACGAGGTCGCCGCGTGCCGACGCTGCAACGCCGACCGCGGACATGTCGCGCCGGTCGAATGGCTCGACCGGTGCCGGCAGCGCGGCTGGACACCCGACGAGGAGCTGCTGACCCGACTGCTCGAGGAGCTCGCCGACGAACTCGTCCGGGTCGGTGGTCATCGCCGTGCCCGGGATTATCTGTCCGCGCAGTTGCGGCGGTTGCGGCGGTTGCGGCGACCGTCATAATGCACGGGAGCCCAGGATGAATACGTCACTGTGACGTTTCTGGGTCTGTCGTCCGAGGCGGAGGAGGGGAGTCCGCACCCTCGACCCGGCGGGACGCGACCCGCAGACAGGTCAGGACGAGCACGGCGACCCCGACGGCCACCGCGGACGCGACAGGCGAGTAGATCCCGCTCGCCGCCAGGAGCGTCCACGCCACATTGGACGAGGCGTGACCGACCACCGCGATGATCGGCGCGCCGCCGCCGGCGACCGTCATCTGCACCAGCAGCATCCGGAAGACGACGGTGAACGCGAGCTGGCCGAGCAGCATCGCCGACCCGTAACCGGCCTGCACGTACGGAATAAGATGCCACAGCGCCCAGATCACGCCGATCACCGCGCCGGTGGACAGCACACCGCGGGTACGCATCAACACCGCCGTCCACCCGAGCTCCTCGCACACCGCCGCGACGAGATACGCACCGGCGACCGCCACGAGGGAGACGGAAATGCCGGACGGACCGGCACCGGCGACCGCGATGGATGCGACCAGCACCAGCATAGCTGGTACAACGAGTGCGACGATCAGCCACAGCGCGCGCGGCGGCGTGCGCATACGTTGCCCGGCCGCGTCGCGAAGACCACCCAGAAACGCAGGAGCCGTGGTTGCGTCACGGTCGACCTTCCCGGATCGCATTGTCACTGCCGCGCCGATGATATCGACGCAGATACGTGCCCACAGCAGGACTCCGCGGACCACGTGAAAACGTCACTGTGACGTTTTCACGACGGCTGGGGCGGACAGGCAGGCAGGGGACAAGGGCGGCGGGCCCGGAAGGTCGTACCGGGCGCCCGAGGCAGCGAACCGACACCAGGCGGCGGTCCGGGCCGGCCACGGGCTGAGAAGCCCGAACGGCGCGGATCGGGCGCCACGGATCGGGCACGGCGGGATGCGCGGCAGATCGAGCGTCGGGAGCGCGTCGTGCGGCCCGGTTCGTACGTCGCACGACGCGTGAGTGAACAACGCGCGCCGGACGACACGGCGCACGATGCGACGCAGTGCGACGACGGCGCGAATCTGCGGATCGGGACGCCGGTCGGCGGCATCGGGATTATCAGCGCCGAACCCCAGGTCACCGCCCATATCAGAAGTGCCGATAATCTACATTATGTTAACTAGGGTGGAATCGGACCTCCTCCGGGTAGGTGCGGCAGGGCGTCCCGAGCGCTCCGGAGATCCTTGATTCGACACGCGTCGATGCGATGTCGTCCCGCATGCAACCCGCGTCGATTCGACCCCGGCCCGCCTTCGGATCCCACGCGGCCCGACTCGGCCCGGCGGCGCCTGTACCGGACCGAGCCGCCGGCCCGGCCGCCGCACGATCGGTCGCATATTCATCGGTGTCGCACTGCGCGCGACATGCACACTGCGACATGCATACTGCTGCGACTCGCAAGTTTGCTGATGCAGTGCGTTGCGGCAACACCGTGTCATTGTCGCGTGCACGTCGCGCAGTAGACCGTCCGAATGATGTGCATGTGGCGGGCGGACTCATCCCGTCCCCCAGGGTGCCGCGACCACCGCTTACCCCTTCTCACCTCTTCCACATTTGATGGATAATCACCGTTATCCATGAATCATATTGTCAGACAACAGGTTTCATGCACACAGAGGTGAGCGGTTCCATTGTGCCCCGCGCATGTCCCCTGCACAGCCGATCCGGTCCCGATCTCCTCGAACCTCGAGGGCGAGCCCGATCTCCGCACCGCATCCCCACGACACCAGCGCATGCCTTCCACCCCACTGTCCGCCCTTGGGACGGCACGATTCCGGGGTCCTTCTCCCCTGCCCGCCCGTCTCGTCAGCCGTGATGGCGCCGGTACGCGGCTACCGCTCCCGCATGCAGCGGGACATCGGCGGTGACGATCAGCGATTGCCGGTCGAGGAACTGACTGCCGGTGGCCTGGGCCGGCACGAGTTCGGAGGCGTGGTCGACGAGCAGATCCACCAGTGCGGCGGCCGCACCGTCCGACACCGAGGCGCCGGCGAGCAGCAGATTGCCCAAGCCGATGGTGGCGACGGCGTCCGGCTGCCCGTACGTGCCGGGCTGGATGAGCACCGGTTCGTAACGCGGACCGAATCGCGCCCGCAGCGGTTCGAGGAGCACGGACAGATCGATCAGCCGCAGCGGCACACCCAGGTTCGCAAACGACGGGGTAGGAACACCACCCGCCCACAGGACGGCGTCGATCTCGCCGTCCACCACTGCGCGACCGGCGTCGGCCATCGACAGGTGCACCCGGGTGACGGCTCCCGGCTCGGCGAGCCCGGCGACGGCGAGGATGCGTTCGCCGGTGAATTCGGCACCCGAGCCGGGAGCGCCGAGGCTGATCCGTGCGCCCCGCAACTGGGCGATCTCCCGGATCGGTGAGTCTGCACGCACGGCCAACTGCATGTAGTTCTCGTAGACCCGCCCGATCGCCGTGAACTGGGCGCCCTCGTCGTGGGCCCGCACCGCGACGTCGGTGAGGGTCAGCGCCAGCTCCGCGTCCCCCGCCATCAAGGCGGCGAGATTGGTGACCGATCCCGGGGTGCGTTCCGGCACGACCGTAATGGGAAGACCCGCTCGCTCGGCGGCGGCCGCGGTGAGTTCCGCGAACTCCCAGAAGAACCCGCCCTCCTCCCCTGCCGCCAGGATCAGTTCCTCACGCTGCCCGGTCGGTGCGCAGCCGGCGACGGCGCCGCCGACCGCGAGCAGCGCGACGGACCGCAGGAGATCACGGCGGGTGATCATGATGCCTCCGATCGGAGGTCGGCGGGCAGGGTCACGGCGACGGCGAGTCCGTGCGGATCGGCTGCGGCGAGGCCGAGGGTGCCGCCGCCGCTCTCGACGAGAGCGACCGCGATGGACAACCCGAGGCCGGTGCCGGGCCCGGCGGCGCCCGAGCCACGGAAGAACCGGGAGGTGAGGTCGCCGAGCTCGTCGGCTGCGACTCCGGCACCGTCGTCCTCGACGCGGATCCGGACGGTCCCGCCACTGCGCCGGGTGATGATGCGGACCACGGTGGCCGAGCGCGCGTACTTGCTCGCGTTGCTGAGCAGCACGTCGAGCACCTGCGCGAGATGGTCGGCGGACAAACAGGCGTGCAGGCGCTGCGCGGACGGTTCGTCCACGGTGACGGTCATGCCGGCCTCGGCGAGGGCCTCGGACCAGGCATCGACGCGGTCGGCGACGACGGCGCCGACATCGCACCCGTCGTGTCCTTCGGTGCCCGCTGTGTCGGTGGGTGCTTCGGCGGTGGCGAGGGCGAGCAGGCCGTCGAGGATGCCGCCGAGCCGGTCGACTTCGACGGCCGTGCGCCGGTAGGTCTCCGTGCCGGCGGCAGCGACGTGCGGTTCGAGGGAGTCGAGCCGGATGTGCAGGGCGGCGAGCGGGTTCCGGAGTTGGTGCGCGGTGTCGGCGATGAGCTGTTTCTGGGCGCGGGTGGACGTGTGGACGGCTTCGGACATGGTGTCGAAGGCCTGCGTGAGTTCCCGGACCTCCGGTGGGCCGTGGTAGCGGACCGAGACGGTGGTGTCGCCGGTGCGGAAGCGTGGATGCAGCGCCGGGACGCTGTCGGTGAGCGCCGCGACCCGCGCGGTGAGTGCGGTGAGCGGGCGGACCGTCCACCGCGACAGGGCGGTCGCGAGGATGGTGACGAGCACGAGGGCCGCTGCCGCACCGGTGACGATGAGCAGCCACGAGGTGCGGATGTCGTGGCGGGCGGCGTCGGTGGACACCTCGACGACGACGGCTCCTTCGACCTGGGCGCCGGTGCCCACCGGCACGGCGAGCAGTACCCGCTGCGGGGACCACGGGGTCAGCGGACCCCCGATGCCCTGTTTCTGGTTGCGCAGACCGGCGGTGATCGCCTCCGGCACACCGGGATCGGTCGGGGTCAGGCCCGCGCTCGCGCGGGGTGCGCCGCGCGCGTCGACGATGAGCACGCCCTCGTCGTAGAGGCGGTGGTAGCGGGTCACTTCCTCGTCGAGCAGGGCGGTGCTGCCGGGGGCGCGCATCTGGACGGCGAGGGTGGCGAAGTGGTGGGCGTCGGCTTCCCGGTTCGCTCCCAGGACGGCGGTGCGGCCGGCGCTGGTGGCGAGGGCGAGCGGTACGGCGAAGGCGACGACGGCGATGGTCGCGAAGACGAGCAGCACCGCCAGGACCCGCCGGCGCATGTCAGCCGCCCCACCGGTAGCCGTAGCCGCGGATGGTGAAGATGAGGCCGGGTCGGGCGAGTTTCGCGCGCAGCCCGGTCATGTGCACGTCGAGCGACCGGGAGATCGCCACGTAGGCGTCACCCCACACGGCATCCATGAGTTGTTGGCGGCTGACCGCGGCGCCGGGGCGGGCGACGAGGACGGCGAGCAGGTCGAATTCCTTCGGGGTGAGAGTCACCGGTTCGCCGCCCACCTCGACTTCGCGGGCATCGAGGTCGACGACCACGTCGCCGGCGCGGACGATGCGGGAGGACTCGGACAGCGCGCGGCGCCGTTGGGTGACGACGTCCACGCGGGCGAGCAGTTCGGCCAGGCGGGCCGGTTTGACGAGATAATCGTCGGCGCCGCCGCGCAGGCCGCGTACCACCGAGCGTTCGTCGCCGCGCGCGGTGAGGATCACGACGGGGACGTCGCTGACGGCCCGCAGTTGCCGGAGCACCTGCAGGCCGTCGGCGTCGGGCAGGCCGAGGTCGAGGATGACGACGTCGAGGTCGCGGTGGCCGAGGAGCAGGTCGGCGCCGCGCCGCAT
Source organism: Rhodococcus sp. S3 (assembly GCF_058211795.1). Classification (NCBI taxonomy): domain Bacteria; kingdom Bacillati; phylum Actinomycetota; class Actinomycetes; order Mycobacteriales; family Nocardiaceae; genus Rhodococcus; species Rhodococcus sp. S3. Next base: position 2,776,118 of record NZ_CM177074.1, read on the forward strand.
GCGGATCGGCCGGTGGCCGTGGGAGGTGAGGGCTTCGACGAGGGCGTCGCCGACTCCGTCGTCGTCCTCGACCACCGCGATCTGCACGTGGGCCCCTTTCGGTCAGTGTCGTGAGCTGGCCAGGTCGGCGTGCTCGTCGGGGGTGTCGGTGTGGGTGCTCGTGCGGTCCAGGGGGGAGCCGTCGGAGGTCTCCCGCATGAAGAAGTACACGACGAGCGAGACGGCGATGCAGCCGGTCACGTAGTAGAAGAATAGCGATTCGTGGCCGGCGCGCTTGAGGGCGAGCGCGACGGTTTCGACGGTGCCGCCGAAGATCGCGAGGGTCAGCGCGTAGGGCAGGCCGACACCGAGCGCGCGGACCTTGGTGGGGAACAGTTCGGTCTTCACAATGGCGTTGACCGAGGTGTAGCCGGTGACGACGGTCAGGCCGAGCATCATCAGTCCGAACGCGATCAGCGGGTTCGTGGTGCTGCCGAGGATCGTCATCAGCGGGACGGTGAGCACGGTGCCGCCGACCCCGAAGAAGATGAGCAGCTTGCGGCGGCCGATGCGGTCCGACAGGGCGCCGCCGATGGGTTGCAGGACGATGAACACCAGCAGGGCGGCGAAGTTGATCCAGGCCACGGTGTCCTTGGAGATGCCGGAGGTGTTGATCATGTATTTCTGCATGTAGGTGGTGTAGGTGTAGAACGCCACGCAACCGCCGAGGGTCAGCGCGCACACCAGCAGGCATTCGCGGGGGTACTGCAGCAGCATCCGGATGCCGCCCTGCTCGGGCGCGCCGTCCGGCTGGTCGGCGGTGCTCTTGGCCGCGACTTCCTCGGTGAACGCTTCGGATTCGTCCATGGTGCGGCGCAGCCACATCACGGCGACGGCGGCGACGGCGCCGATGACGAACGGGATGCGCCAGCCCCACGCCTGCATGGCCTCGGCGGAGAGGGTGAGCTGCAGGACGATCTGGACGCCGAGGGCGATGAGCTGTCCGGCGACGAGGGTGACGTACTGGAAGCTCGAGTAGAACCCGCGGCGTCCGGGTGAGGCGACCTCGGCGAGATAGGTGGCGCTGGTGGCGTATTCACCACCGACGGACAGTCCCTGCATCATGCGGGCGAGGACGAGAAGAAGGGGTGCGGCGAGTCCGATGGTCGCGTAGGCCGGGGTGACGGCGATGATGAGGGAGCCGACGGCCATGACGGTGACCGACAGGGTCAGCGCCGAGCGCCGTCCGTGCCGGTCGGCGTAGCGGCCCATGATCCAGCCGCCGATCGGTCGCATGAGGAATCCCACGGCGAAGATCGCTGCGGTGGACAGCAGTTGGGCGGTGGGGTCGCCTTCGGGGAAGAATTCTTTCGCGAAGTAGACGCTGAACGCGGCGTAGACGTACCAGTCGTACCACTCGATCAGGTTGCCGACCGAGCCTTTCAACACGTTGCCGATGACTCGGCGTTCGCCCGTCGAGGTGGTGCTCACCCGGGACTCCTTTCGCTGCGTGGATCTGTGCGCTCCCCACAGTGGTTCGGGTCACAGTGGTTGCGGAAGGGTCTGTGGCGGTTCCTAACACTCCCTTAGGAATGTGGTCGGGACGGGCGGGGTCGGCGTGGCGCGCGGGGTGCCGCTCCCCCGTTGTGCCGGTCGGAGGTTCTACGGTGGTCGGCGTGACGATCCCCGCATCGAGTTATCTGTTCCAGGCCCGGACGTTCGTGAGCGGTTCGCGTAAGTGGCGGTTCGAGGCGGCGTTGGCGACCGCGCGGGTCTGCGAGCGGTTCGAGCGGCCGTATCCGAAGTCGGTGCGGACGCTGGCACACGCTGCGTACGACATGTTGCGGATGGATGCGCCGGAGGTCGCTGCCGAGTTCGGGCCGCCGTCGTTCTGACCCCGGGTGCTCACGCGAGCCGGCTGCCCGGCGTCTCCGGTGGCCGGTACTGTGCAGCACAACTCGATCACGATGTCTGCGGGGCGAGGAGGGGGCCGATGAACCCTGCGATATGGCTGACACCCGGCCAGTTGGCGGACCGTTCCGGGGTGGCGGTCTCGGCGCTGCACTACTACGAGTCGCGTGGTCTGATCACCAGTCGCCGCACCTCGGGCAATCAGCGGCGTTATCGCCGCGACACGCTGCGCAAGGTCGCGTTCATCAAGGTCGCGCAGGGCGTGGGGGTGTCGCTGGACGAGATCAAGGAGGCGTTCGATTCGTTGCCGGACAGTCGTGTGCCGACGACGGAGGACTGGGCGCGGCTGTCGCGGGCGTGGCACGACCGGCTGACCCGCCGCATCGAGGATCTCACCGCGTTGCGGGACAGTTTCACCGATTGCATCGGCTGCGGGTGCCTGAGCTTGGCGTCGTGTCCGCTCGCGAATCCCGGTGACGTGCTCGGGCAGCAGGGTCCGGGTCCGCGTCGGCTACCGGTGCACGACGACGATCCGCCGGTGGAGGCGGCGCCGCGCGCGGAGTCGTCCGGCTGAGGTCACACGGTCAGGTGCGCGCGGCCTCGATCTGCCGCACGAACCGGGCGGTGGCGTCGGCGACGTCGCGGGGATGGGAACGCGGCGACCAGTGCCCGGCGTCGAGTGGGTGGATGCGCAGGTCGGTGACCCAACGGGAGGTGTCCTCGTAGCCCACGGGACGTACCGCGCGGTCGCGCAGGTTCTGGATCAGCTGGACCGGGACGTCGGTGCGCCGCTCGCGGGGTCGGGCGAGCCGCGCGCGGATGTTCGCCCGGTACAGGGACAGTCCGTGCACCATGTCGTCGGCGAGGGTCGGGGCGACGGGTGCGATCGCGGTGGGGTCGGTGCGGTCGAAGAATCCGACGAAGGCCGGCCAGTGGTGGGCGAGCCAGCCGCGCAGCACCGGATTCGGCAGGCCGGGGATCTGGAAGGCGAGGGTGTAGGCGGAGGCGAGAGCCTGTTCGGCGGGACCGAGTGGGCGCATCTGACGCAGACGACGGCGCATCCACAGGCCGAGATGGTCGAGGTTGGGGCCGGAGATCGAGGTGTAGGAGGCGATGCGATCGCCGGCGTCGGGTTCGCACACCGCTTCCCAGCACAGCACGGCGCCCCAGTCGTGGCCGAGCAGGTGCACCGGTTCGTTCGGGGCGAGGGCGTCGATGACAGCGTGCAGGTCGGCGGCGAGGTGCTCGAGTCGGTAGTGCGCCACCTCGCGGGGCAGGGTGGAGGCGCCGGCGCCGCGGTTGTCGTAGCGCAGGATGCGGAAGTCGTCGGCGAGCAGGGGTGCGACGCGGTCCCACAGGGCGTGGGTGTCGGGCCAGCCGTGGACGAGGACGAGGGTCGGTCCGTGCGGGTTGCCTTCTTCGACGACGTGGAGTCGGACGGGCCCGTTGGGGACGGTGTGCGTGGTCATGGTTGTCCTGACGCCTCGGGGGCCGGGGGGTGGTCGCCGGTGGGGCGGGTGAACAGCCTGCGGCGGCGCAGGCTGCTGGCGATGGCGAAGAGGGATTCGGAGACGGAGGTGGGCCGGCCGTGGCGGCGCTGGACGAGGTGTCCGAGGGCGGACAGCAGTCCGGCGCCGAGGGGGACGGCGAGGACGAACAGGATCCGATGTCGCAGTGGACTGCCGCGCAGCATCGACATGGGAGGCCTCCTTCGATACCGGCCACTGTATTTGTGACCAACGGTAACACTATTTCCGGTGATGGGAACCACTCCTGATGTTTCGCGACGGTCCCGCGCGTGCATCCCTCCCGAAGGCGACAAGGGACGGGACAGCGCATGAAAGTTCTCGTGATCGGTGCCTCCGGCTACGTCGGCAGCCGGATCGTCCCCGCCATCCTCGCTACCGGCTGCACCGTGCGCGCCGCCGCTCGGAACCCGGAGGCCTTGCGACGCTTCTGGTGGCACGACCAGGTCGAGACCGCGCAGGTGGACGTCACCGCCGCGCACACTCTCCCACCGGCGCTCGACGATGTCGACATCGTGGTCTATCTCGTGCACGGCATGCGCTCGGCGCACTTCCGGGACCTCGACCTGGCAGCGGCCCGCACCGTCCGGCACGCGGTCGATGCCTCTCCGGTGACGCGCGTCGTCTACGTCTCCGGGTTCGTCCCCGAGTGTGCGCCGGACGAGCTGTCCGAGCATCTGCTCTCGCGCTGGGAGGTCGAGCAGGAACTGTCCCGATCCCGCTGCACGGTGATCACGCTGCGAGCCGGGATGGTGCTCGGCTCCGGCTCGACGAGCTTCGAGGTGCTCGGCCAACTCGCAGGGCGCCTACCCGTCACCGTGGTGCCCGACTGGATGGACTCGCGGGTCGAGCCGATCGCGGTCGTCGACCTGGTCGCCGCAGTGCTCGGGGCGGCCGTCACGGACACTCCCACGGACTCGTTCGATGTGGGCTGCGGACAGTCGCTGCGCTATCCCGAGTTGCTCCGCCTCTACGGGCAGATCACAGGCATGCCGCGCGCCCAGGTCACCGTCGCCGGATTGCCGGGCGCGGCGATCGGCCGTCTCGGCGCGTGGCTCACGGAGGTGCCGTCGGGAACCGTGGCGGCGCTGATGGAGAGCCTGCGGCACGACATGACGGCCCGCGATCGCCGGTGGATCGGCCGCTTGGCCCCGGCTGCTCATCGGCCGTTGGGGATCGTGCAGGCGTTACAGCGCGCAGTGCTGCCCGCCGATGTGAGGGTGCCGTGCGCGCAGCGGGACCCGATGGGTGCGCTGCCCGGGGACCCGGAGTGGGCGGTCGCCGCGGCGGAGGCGCGCCGATACTCCGCCGTGGGGATCCCCCCGCGCCGCCGTCCGTCGGTGTAGCATCACGACATGCCCCGTCCGGATTCGGCGTCGCCGAACGATTCCCGCAGGCGGCACGAGGACCGCGAACCGCACACCGCCGGATTGGCGAGCAGACTCAACTGGTTGCGGGCGGGGGTGCTCGGCGCGAACGACGGCATCGTCTCGACCGCGGGACTGGTCGTCGGTGTCGCGGCCGCGACGACGAACGAGGCGGCGATCCTCACCGCCGGTGTGGCCGGGCTGGCCGCGGGGGCCGTGTCGATGGCGCTGGGCGAGTACGTGTCGGTGAGTACGCAACGCGACACCGAGCGTGCGGCACTGTACACGGAAGGTCGGGAGCTCGCCGCCATGCCGGAGGCCGAACTCGACGAACTTGCCGCCCTGCTCGAGGGCAAGGGATTGTCGGCGGTCACGGCGCGTGCCGCGGCGGAGGAGTTGACGGCGCGGGATCCGCTTGCCGCGCATGCCGAGGTGGAGTTGGGGATCGATCCGACCGAACTGGCGAATCCGTGGTTGGCGGCGTTGTCGTCGGCCGTGTCGTTCACCCTGGGCGCGCTGGTGCCGCTGCTGATGGTCGTGTCGGCGCCCGACACGGTGCGGATCCCGGTGACGTTCGTGGCGGTGTTGTGTGCGCTGGCGGCGACGGGATCGATCAGTGCGTGGCTCGGCCGGGCCCGGCGGGGTCGGGCGGTGGTGCGGGTGGTGGTCGGTGGTGCGCTCGCGATGGTCGTGACCTATGGGGTGGGTCAGTTGTTCGACACCGTCCTGTAGCGGGCGGTGCCGTGATCCGTGCGATTGCGCAACAGTTGCGGGATCGCATGCATCGTCGGAGGATGACGCCATGAACTCACCTGCCCGGTCCCCGTCCGGTGGTCGCTCGAACAAGAAGTTCGATCGGCAGGTCGATGCGGTGATGTCGGCGTCGCGTGCCCTGGTGGGCATCGCGGCGGCCTCGGTGGCCGAGGTCGAAGACCGCGTCAGCATCCCGCATCTGCGCATTCTCGTGCTCGTGGGCACGCGGGGGCCTCTCACCCTCGCCGGGGTGGCGGACGAGCTGGGGGTCGATCCGTCCGGTGCCAGCAGGGCGGTCGACAAGCTGATGAAGGCAGGTCTGCTCGATCGGCGGGACTCTCCGGAGGATCGCCGGAAACTGGCGTTGACGTTGACACCGGACGGTGCGGCGGTGGTCCACACCGTCATGGACCACCGCCGCGACGCGATCGCTGCGGTCCTGAGCCGGTTGAGCACCGGGCAGCGCGACGAACTCGCCGCCGCCTTCGGTGTCTTCGCCGAGGCCGCCGGGGAACCGGCCACCGAGGATGCGCTCACGTTGTTGTGGCCGATCCATCCGTGACCGGGTGCCGCGGCCGGGGAGGTCATGCGGTGCGGGTCCGTGCCGCGAGGGCCATCCCGGTGGCGGTGAGTACACCGGTCACCGACGCCGCGAGCAGTCCGTGACGGCGCGACAGCCAGGCCTGCGCACTCGAGGTCCGGGCGCGGTCGTCGAATTCTCCGTGGGCACCGAAGTCCGTTCCGTCCGACCCGTCCGCGGGCTGCCAGAGATTGGCGGGCTGGTCGGGGTCTCGGGATCGGTCGGTCTGCTGGGAGTCGAATCCGGTGCGGGCGAGATAGCGGTCGAGCAGTCCGGGGGCGAGTGCGTTGGCAGCGAGGGTCGCCGCGGTGCTCGCCCCGACCCAGTATTCGCGGCGGCGCGGGTGGTCGGCGGCGTGCAGCACCGCGCGGGCGGCCACCTCGGGCTGGTAGATCGGGGGTACGGGTCGGGCGTGGCGCGGCAGCCGGGAGAGCACCCAGGAGAACTGGGGAGTGTTCACGGCGGGCATCTGCACCATGGTGACGTGGATGTTGCTGTGCCGGTGCAGCAGTTCGCAGCGGAGCGCTTCGTGGAAACCCTGGATGGCGTGCTTGGCGCCGCAGTAGGCGCTCTGCAACGGAATGCCGCGGTAGGCCAGGGCCGAACCGACGTGCGCGATCGTGCCGCGATCGTGCGGTGTCATCCGTTTCAGGGCGGCCATCGTGCCGTAGACGAAGCCGAGATAGTCGACTTCGGTGACCCGCCTGTATTCGTCCGGGGTGATCTCGGTGAACGGGGCGAAGACCGACGTGAACGCCACGTTGATCCATACGTCGATGCGGCCGAAACGCTCCACCGTCGCGGCGGCGGCCGCGTCGACGGCATCGGGGTCGGCGACATCGGTGGGCAGGATCAGCGCCTGTCCCCCGGCCGCCTCGATCTCGCGGGCGGCGGCGGCGAGCCCGGTCTCGCCGCGGGCGAGCAGCGCGATCCGGGCGTGGCGTCGTCCGTAGGCGCGGGCCACGGCCCGTCCGATGCCGGCGCTGGCGCCGGTGACGACGACGACCTGGTCGGTGCGTAAGGATGTCATGAGACCGGAATCCTTTCCGTGTGAGGGGCGCTCATCCCTCGGAGTTCCAGGGGTGGGCGAGACGCCGGGCCGCTTCGAGCAGCAGGGCGTGCACGAAGGCCTGCGGGAGATTGCCGCGCAGTTGCCGTTCGACGACGTCGAATTCCTCGGTGAACAGCGCCGGGGTGCCGCATGCGGCGCGGTTGCGTTCGAACCACCGCACGGCCTCGACGGTGTTGCCCTGCTGATGGTCGGCGAGGGCCATGAAGAACCCACACAGCAGGAATGCGCCTTCGGCGTCGGCGAGGGGACGGTCGTCGTGGCGGAACCGGTAGATGTAGCCGTCGCTGCCGAGTTCGGTGCGGACGGTGTCGAGCGTGCGGCGGCTCAGTGGGTCGGTGGCGGGTAGCGCACCGCGGATGACGGGTAGCAGCAGGGCTGCGTCGATGCGGTCGTCGTCGGGTGCACGTTGCCATCGCCCGGACGGATGGGTGCTGTCGGCGAGGACGGCTCGGGTCAATGTGTCGGCGAGATCGTTCCACCGGTCCCGTTGTGCGCGGGGAGCGACGGTGGCGGCGGCCCGCAGACCCGCGATACACGTCAGTTTCGAGTGCGTCCAGTGGCGGCGGTCGAGTTCCCAGATACCGGCATCGGGGTCGCGCCGGCGTAACTCGACGGCGGCGGCGGCGGTCTCGACGGCCCGCCAGTCCCGGCTGTCGAGTCGGTCGTCGCGGGCGGCGGCGGCGAACAGCAGCAGGGCTTCACCGAAGGTGTCGAGCTGGAACTGGTGGTTGACCCGGTTGCCGACGACCACCGAGCCGCCGGGATAGCCCGGCAGCGGCGGGGCGCTCTGGGACGGCACGTCCCCTCCGCCGACGGTGTACGCCGGTTTCAGGTCGGGGCCGTCGGCGAGAAGACGGTCCCCGACGAAGCGCACCGCGGCGTCGAGGAGCGGATGCGGGCCGTAGGCGGCGGCTGCGTGTCCGGCATAGCACTGGTCGCGGATCCAGCAGTAGCGGTAGTCGTAGTTGCGTCCCTGCGCCGCGCGTTCGGGCAACGAGGTGGTCGCGGCGGCCACCATGCCGCCGCTGCGGCTGGTCAATCCGGTCAGCACGGCCGTGGCGTGGCGGGCATCCCGGTCGGCGAGTGTGCCGTCGATCGGTCGTACCGCGCTCGCCCACGCCTGTTCCGTCCGGTGCCAGAGCTCGTCGGCCGGGGCCGGATCGCTGTGGAACGGCCGGTCGGAGATCTCGAGGATCAGGTCGTGGCTGCGTCCGGCCGGCAGGTGGAGATGCATGTCGAGGCCGGTCTCGGTCGGGCATGCCTCCGCGGCGCCGCTCCACCGCAGGTACATCCGTCCGGCGGTCAGTTCCCAGCGGCCGTCACGGAGGGTGGGGTGCGTCGTGTGGTGGTGGCAGCCGGCGCCGGTGCGCAGCATGACCCGCAGCCGGGTGTCGTCCTCGGGGGCGAGGATGCGACGCAGGATCACGGCGGTGTGCGGGTCGGCGGGCATGGCGGGTCACCGCCGGGCACCGAGGCGGTCTGGGCGTACACCCATGTACCCCGGGATCTCGTATGGACCGCCGACCGGCGCGAACGGTTCGCCGATCGGATCCAGGCCGTCGTCGAACGGCACGCACCGGGGTTCACCGGTCGCATCCTCGGCCGTGCCGTCCAGAGCCCCGCCGAACTCGAACAGCACAATCCCGCTCTCGTCGGCGGGGCCATCAACCAGGGCACCCCCGCCCTGCATCAGCAGCTGATCTTCCGGCCCACCCCCGGCCTGGGCCGCGCCGACACCCCCGTGGACCGGGTGTTCCTGGCCGGCGCCTCGGCGCATCCCGGTGGCGCGGTCCACGGTGCGCCCGGCGCCAACGCCGCGCGGGCCGCGCTGGCCCGCGACGGCACCGGCGGCGGGATGTATCGCACGGTGATACGTTCGCTCCAGCACACCGTGCTGCGGTAGCCCCTTCCGCTGCGGTCGGGGCGGCTAGTCGACCGGGCCGAGCGCGGGAGCGGTCACGAAGCTCAGCGCGTCGTGGCCGGCGAGATGGTTGTCGAGGATGCGCTCGATGGTCTGCCGCCATTCCTCCCGCACGGTCCCGGCGTCGTCGCCGGCATCGAGTCTCTGCAGGATGTTGTGCTGCGCAACGTGATAGGCCATGGGCGTGTCGATGTCGAAGGTCGGTAATGCCATGGCCGGCACCCTACGTCCGAACCACCCGTGACCCAAACCCCCGGTTCCGGCCGTGCACACGGGCCCGAACCGAACCCACCCCCGATCCATACCATCGGATAATCGACTATCCGATGGTATGGTCCGGGGATGGCATCGGTTGACGTCGAGTCCGGTTGGCCCGCGGTCACCTACGAACAGCACCCGTGGGTGAGCAGCGATGCCTACGGCTCGCGGCGGGAGAAACGCCTGACCACCGGCCCCTACCGCGCCGCGGTACCCCCGCTCATCGCCCACCGGCCCGTCCCGCTCGACGGCGAACTGCAGGCCCTCACCGAGGAAGCCGCGACGGAACTGACCCGCTTCGATGTCGAGGTCGGACACATCACCGCCCCGTTCGCCTCCATCCTGCTGCGCACCGAGAGCGCGTCGAGTTCGGAGATCGAGAACCTCTCCAGCGGGGCGCGGCAGATCGCGCTCGCCGAACTCGGCGAACACGCCTCCCGCAACGCCCGCCTGATCGTCGGCAACGTGCGGGCGATGCGCGCGGCGCTCGAGCTGTCCGATGCGATCGACGCCGACGCGATCCTGCGGATGCACCACGCGCTGCTCGAGCACGACGATCCGGCGATCGCCGGCCGCTGGCGCACCCAGCAGGTGTGGATCGGCGGGGGCAGCCTGGGTCCGCACACCGCACAGTTCGTGCCCCCGCACCACGCGCGGGTGCCTGAGCTGATCGACGATCTGGTGGTCTTCACCAACCGGGTGGATCTGCCGGTGGTCGCGCAGATCGCCGTCGCGCATGCCCAGTTCGAGACCATCCACCCGTTCCCGGACGGCAACGGCCGGGTGGGCCGCGCGCTGATCCAGGCGATGCTGCGCGGCGGGCAGCTCACCCGCAGTGTCGCCGTGCCGGTCTCGGCGGGCCTGTTGCACAACACCGGGGAGTACTTCGATGCGCTCGGCGCCTACCGCGCCGGGGACATCGGGCCGATCGTGCACTCGATCGTCGATGCGTCGTTCGCGGCGGTCGCCAACGGCCGCACGCTCGTCGCCGATCTCGAGGCGGTGCGTGAGCTGTGGCGGTCCCGGGTGACGGCGCGGCGGGATTCGGCGGTGCACCGGCTGGTGGACGTGCTGTTGCGCCAACCGGTGATCGACAACCGCTCGGCCGCCGCGACCTTGTCGGTGACCGGCGCCAACGCGCAGATCGCCATCGACCGGTTGGTGGACGCGGGGATCCTCACGCAGATCACCGAGGGGCGCCGCAATCGCATCTGGCAGGCCAAGGACGTGGTGCGGGTGCTCGACGAGTTCGCCGCGCGCGCCAAGCGCCGCCGCGGCTGACCTCCCCGGTGTCGCTCCGCCCGGTGTCGATCGGTTCGGTGTCGCTCGGTTCGGGGTCGATCAGCCCGGGATGTCGCGCGGGTCGTGACCGTAGGTGTTGCGTTCGCCGATGCTCCCGTCGAGGTTGTGGACGAGATGTTCGACCTTGCGGCGGCGCGCCTCATCGCGGCCGGCGGCGACGACCTCCTCGCGGGTGGGATAGCTGCCGAGCAGGTCGTTCGAGCCCTCGATGCGGTTGTGCCAGGATCCGTCCTGGTGGAACGTCTCGACATCGCCGGCGGGCATGGGGGTGCTCCTCTCCACGAACGGTCGGTTGTCCACCGCGTACCCGGTGCCGGTGTCCCCGAATCCGGACGCGGTCTCTGCTGTCCCGTCGGTCCCTGCTGTCACACTGGACTCGCACATCTGTACGAGCGGATCTTCACGGGAGGGGCATCGTGGCGGGCAGCGCGACCGAGCCGGGATTGTCGGACTGGATCGGGTCGTATCTGGAGACCTTACAGACCGCGAAACGGTCCCCGCACACCATCAAGGCCTACCGGCTCGACCTGCACGCGGTGCGCGCCCATCTCGCCGCGACCTGCGCCGTGTCGGAGGAGACGCTCACACTCGGGGACGTGACGGTGCGCGGCTTGCGGTCGGCGTTCGCGGCGTTCGCCGCCGAACGGCAACCGGCGTCGGTGCGCCGCGCGTGGTCGGTGTGGAACAACTTCTGCAACTTCCTCGTCTCCGAAGGGGTGTCGGAAGGCAACCCGATGGCCTCGATCGCGCAGCCGAAGAAACCGCAGCACACCCCGAAGGCGTTCTCCCCCACCGCGATCAATCAACTCGTCGACACCATCACCGTGGAGGCGCAACGTCCCGCGGAGTCGGCGCGGGACTGGCCGCAGCGCGATCTGGCGCTCATCGCGACCCTGCTGCTCACCGGGATCCGCTCGGACGAGTTGATCCGGCTCGATGTGGGCAGCATCCTCGGCGGCCGCGAAGCGCCGGTGCTGCGGGTGCTCGGCAAGGGCGCGATCGAACGGGAGATCCCCCTCGAGGACAGCTGGACGGCGATCGTCGCCGCCTATCTCGAGGAACGCTACGCCCGTTTCCCCGCCGCGCGGCGCCGCACCCGCGACCGCGACGAACTGCCGGTGTGGGAGCGGCACGACCCGGCCGACCCGCTGTTCGTCGGCGCGGACGGCAAACGCATCACCCGCGGCACGCTGCAGTACCGGGTGCGGCGCATCTACCGCCGCGCCGGTATCGAGTCCGAACGCAAACGCGGTGCGCTCGCCCACGCGTTGCGGCACACCTTCGCGACGAGCCTGGCCGACAGCGGCGCGACGATGGTCGAGTTGCAGCAGCTGCTCGGGCACCGGTCGTTGCAGACCGTGCAGGTGTACACCTCGGCAACCAACGATGCGGTGCGGCACGCCGCGCGGCACAACCCCGTCTACGGGTTGCTCGGGTCGGGTCGTGAGCCGCTCGGCGACGGGCCGGGTTAGCTCGTCGGTTGCGCTGTGGGCGGGCGCGGCAACTGCAAGACTGGGGATCGATCCATCCGGCAACGTGAAGGAGCATCCATGAGCGTCGAGCAGACCGAACCCCGCCGTCATCGTGTGGTCGTGATCGGATCCGGTTTCGGTGGGCTGTTCGGGACCCAGGCCCTGGCTCGTGCCGATGTGGACGTCACGGTCGTGGCGCGCACCACCCATCACTTGTTCCAGCCGTTGCTGTACCAGGTGGCCACGGGCATCCTGTCGGTCGGCGACATCGCCCCGGCGACCCGCATGGTGCTGCGCAGACAGAAGAACGCACAGGTGCTGCTCGGGGACGTCGAGAAGATCGACCTGGAGAACCGGACGGTGACCTCCCGGTTCCTCGAGCGCTACACCACCACCGAATTCGACAGCCTCATCGTCGCGGCGGGCGCCGGCCAGTCCTATTTCGGCAACGACCAGTTCGCCGAGTTCGCGCCGGGCATGAAGACCATCGACGACGCCCTCGAGCTGCGCGGCCGGATCCTCGGGGCGTTCGAGCAGGCCGAACTGTCCCACGATCACGAGGAACGCGCCCGGCTGCTGACCTTCGTGGTGGTCGGCGCCGGCCCGACCGGGGTGGAACTGGCCGGGCAGATCGCCGAGCTCTCGCGCCGCACCCTCAAGGGCACCTTCCGCAACATCGATCCGACCGAGGCGCGGGTGGTGCTGCTCGACGGCGCCTCCGATGTGCTGCCGGTCTACGGCGGCAAACTCAGCCGCAAGGCCCGCAACACCCTCGAGCGGCTCGGGGTGGAGATCCAGCTCGGCGCGATGGTCACCGATGTCGACGCCGACGGTCTCGTCGTCAAGGAGAAGGACGGTTCGCAGCGGCGCATCGAGTCGCAGTGCAAGGTGTGGTCGGCGGGCGTGGCGGCCAGCCCGCTCGGCAAGCAGCTCGCCGAACAGTCCGGCGCCGGGATCGACCGGGCGGGCCGGGTGGAGGTGCTGCCGGATCTTACATTGCCGGGGCATCCGAACGTGTTCGTCATCGGCGACATGATGTCGCTGAACAAGTTGCCCGGGCTGGCGCAGGTGGCGATGCAGGGCGGCAAGTACGCGGCCCGGCAGATCATCGCCTCCCTCGACGGCGCCGACCCGACCCATCGGGAACCGTTCAAGTATTTCGACAAGGGCAGCATGGCGACGATCTCGCGGTTCAGTGCGGTCGCCAAGGTCGGCAAACTCGAGATCAGCGGGTTCCTCGGCTGGGTGGCGTGGTTGTTCATCCACCTGCTGTATCTGGTGGGGTTCTCGTCGAAGCTGTCCACGCTGTTGTCGTGGGCGCAGGCGTTCTTCTCCACCGGCCGCAACGAGATGGCCGCGACCGAGCAGCAGGTGTTCGCGCGGATCGCGCTCGAGCACATGCGCTCGGACGAACCCGGCGGCGACTCGCAGAACGGCGAGAGCGCGACGAAGGGCGGGGACCGTTCGGCGGAGGCTCCGGCCGGGCGGGGCCGCGGGGGGACGCAGGCCGCGGGCTGATCGTCGGCGCTCCGGCCGGGCACGGCGCCCCGGCCGGAGCCGCCCGGCTGCAGGGTCAGTGCCCGATGCGGTCCGCGTTCGTGATGTTCGCCAGGCGCACCTGCCCCTGCGCGACGAGACGGTCCTGCTCGTCGACGATCTCCACCCGCCACACCTGCTGGGTGCGTCCGCGGTGCACCGGGGTGCCGGTCGCGGTGAGGACCCCTTCGCGGGTCGCGCGGAGGAAGTCGGTGTTGTTGTTGACCCCGACGACGTTGCCCTTGTCCCCCAGCCAGTTGGCGCCGGCGACGCTGGCGACGGTCTCGATCACCGCGCAGTACACCCCGCCGTGCACGATGCCGTAGGGCTGGTGCTGCGTGGGGGTGATCGTCCACCGGGCCCGCGCGAGATCGGGTCCGAGTTCGACGAACTCGAGGCCGAGGGCGGTGTTGAAGCCTCGGTCGTTGACGGCGTTGATCGCCTGCACGTCGTGCTGGGCCGGGGCGGAGGTGGACTGGTCGCTCATACGGGCTTCCCTTGTTCGTGCGTGGGTCGACCGGCCGCCGGGACAGGTGGCCGTCGAACGATGGTAGGACATGGCGATTTTCGGACGCCTGACCTCCGAGCGTGGCACGCGGGGCTGGTCACTGCAGGGTCACCAGCAGCGCGTAGGCGACGATCGAGTAGCCGTCGGGGATCGGCCCGAATCGGTGCACGGTCCGCGCGCCCTCGTACTCGACGCCGTACCAGCCCGCGTCCGCGGTCGGGATCCTGATGGTCCGCTGGATCACCGGGTGACGTTCGGCGACCAGGGCGCGCCCGTGCGGTCGGGTGCGGTACAGCGTCCACAGATAGCGGTCCCACACCAGATGCCCGGTGAGCACGACGTCGCCGAGGGTGTCGAGTTGCGGTGGGAGCACGGTGGTGAAGCCGTGACCGAGATGGGCGAGCAGTTCGATCCGATCGTCGACGGTGATCTGCTCGACCCGGGCGGGTATGTGCCGGACGAGTTCGCGGATGCAGTCGCTCGCGCCGGGGGTGGTCCAGGAGGTGGTCGGTTCACACACCTGCCCGGGAGCAGGCTGATCGGGCCACGGTTCGAGGTCTTCGATCATCCACAGGGTGGTCATCTCTCGGTGCTTCCCAGGACGCGGTCGAGAAGATGCTCGACGAGCTCGAGCGGCGTCCGTGAGGTCGAGTATCCCTGCATCATGCCTTGGGCCAGTCCCCCCGCTGCCAGGACGACGAGGTCGGCGTCCGCTTCCGGATCGCCGGCGTCCTCGCCGGTGCGTGCCCGGCGGAGTTGGTCGGCGACGATGGTCGCCAGGGCGCGTGGTGCCGCGAAGGTCTCCTCGGCGGTGATGCCCCCGCCGGTGATCGCGGACCATCCGAACGCGCCGAGCACCAGGGTCTCCTCGCGCCGCTGCTCGTCGAGGGGCAGCAGTTCCGTCAAGACCGCGCGGATCGCCTCACGGGGGGTGGCGTCGGGGCCGAGTTCGTTCCGGCGTCGTGTGAAGCGGGCACCGGCGTCGTCCATGACCGAGCGGTGGGTGGCGAGCAGGAAGTCCTTCTTGGTGCCGAAGTAGTACTGCACCAGCCGCACCGAGATGCCTGCTTCGGCGGCCACCGACTGGAAGGTCACCGCGTCGAGGCCTCCGCGGCAGATGACCCGGCGCGCGGCGGCGGTGATCTGGCGTCGTCGTGCGTGGTGGTCCACCGGTGCCGGCACGGGACTCGCCTGCCTTTCGTTCGTCCACATCGGTTGTGGTATGGACATACCATAGCTGTGATACGGTCATACCAAACCGGGGGCGAGGAGGGGACCGTGCCGGAGATCGGGCGCTTTACCAGCAAAGACGACGAGCAGACCTTTCTGCGCGCGTACGACGCCGTGGCGGCGACATGGCCCGTGCCGTTCACCGCCCTCGATGTCGAGACCGCCTTCGGCACCACTCGGGTCCGCAGGTCCGGTCGGGGTGCGGGGGCGCCACTGTTGCTCCTCCCCGGCATCGGCGGCAACGGCCAGATCTGGCACCGCTTCATCGCCGACCTCGCCCGCAAGCACGTCGTCTACACCCCCGATGTCATCGGCTGGGCCGGTCGCTGCGTGCAGACCGCACCGGTGCGCGACACCGAGGACATCGCGCAGTGGATGAGCGAGGTCCTCGACGGGCTGGGCGAGGACCGTGTCCATCTCGCGGGCAACTCCCTCGGCGCCTGGCTGGCCGGCGCGATCGCGGTGCACCGCTCCGACCGGCTGGCGAGCCTGATCCTGCTCGAACCGAGCGCCTCGACCTTCGCCCGACCCCGATTCGGGTTGCTGCTGAAGTTCTTTCGCGCAGGCATCCGCCCCACCCCGGAACGAATGCGCGCATTCAACCGGTGGTTGATGCCGGGCTTCGAGATGAGCGACGACGAGTTGGCGCTGGCGACGGCAGCGGCGAAGTTCCGGATGGCGATGCCCTGGGACCGTCCGTTTACCGACGAGCAGTTGGCCTCGATCGGCGTGCCGGCCCTGGTGTTGTTCGGCGCGCAGACCCGCGTCGCCGATCCCGAGTCCGGGGCGGCCCGGGCACGGCGGCACATCCCGTCGGTGGAGGTCGAGATCTACCCCGGCATCGGGCACGACCTGCTGTGGGCGAATCCGGAGCAGATCATCCCGCGCGTGCTCGACTTCACCGACAGTCACGACCCGATCCGGTCCTGACAGCACTCCTGCGTGCCGAGCGCGGGGTGCTCCGGACACACGACGGCGGGCCCCACATGCATGTGAGGCCCGCCGCGGGAAGGGACCGGGAGTCACTGCAGCCCTCAGGACTCCGCTGCGGTCCGGCAGTCGGAACGGATTCGATTATAGGGAAGGCTGCCCTAATCCGGCAAGGCCTCGGACGGGATAGCCCGCGGCGACGAAGGCGTCGAGCAACGCCTGGCCGCGGCGCGCGGCCGTGCGGCGGGAGGCGCCACCGAGCACGGGCAGCTGGGCGGCGCCGGTGACGACGGTGCGCCCGACGATCGCCCAGAACCGGTTCCGGTCGAGGGGGGCGAGGGACCGCAGCGCGAGATGGACAGCGTTCAGCGCGGTCGCGGCGCGGTGCGCGGTCCACACCGCCATCGCCTGCTCGCACGGCAGCACCACCACGTCGCGTTCCCCGACGGCGCGGTCCTCGGGCAGCACTCGCAGGGTGTCGTCGGCGAGACCGGCCCAGTCGATGCAGCCGTCGCTGTCCTGGTGCAGCCACAGATTGTCCAGACCCGGATCCCAGACGCGGCCCTCGAGGGCGTAGGGGGCGAGGACGCGGCCGACCACGGCGTGGATGAGTGCGCCGGCGACCTGTTCGACGGCGATGCGCGGGTCCTCGATGTCGAGCAGGGCGCGGTCGTAGAGCGCCTCGATGCGCTGCTGCCGTTCACCGCCGCCGAGGAACCACCAGCGGCGGCGGGGTTCTTCGTCGATACAGGCCACCGCATACACGCGGGGGGCTCCCGCGGCGAGTGCGCGCAGCCGGGCGCGCGTGTCCTCGAACGGGCGGACGGGTGCCGCCGTGGGCGGCAGCAGCAGCGTCGTCATCCGACACCTCCTGATCGACGGTGAATCCTGATTAGGTAAGCCTAACCATTGCATCCGGGGGTGGTGTGCGCAACCCCATCCCCTACTCCCGCCGACACATAGGATTCCGTAACCTAACTCCGAAGGCCTTCGCGTTCCCCACGATCCGCGACGACCCGAACCGCACCACCGCCTTCCCGAGGAGCACCCCGCGCCCGTGACCGTCACCCCCCACGCCCCACCGGACGCCGACCCGACCGCCCCGCCCCGCCCGGGCCGCCGGATCGCCGCCGTCCTGTGCGACCTCGCGCTCCTCGCCATCCCCCTGCTCGTCGGCGCCCTCGTCGTCGACACCCTCGCCGACGCCAACGGCGGCGGCCAGACCGACCGCATCGTCTTCGGCGGCGCCGCCCTGGCCGCCGCCGCCGGACTGCTGTGGTGGAACCACGGCTACCGCGCCGGCCGCACCGGCCAAAGCCTGGGCCTGCAATGGACCGGGCTCGTACTGCGCGACCGCACCACCACCGGACCGGCCGGCACCCGCCGCGCCCTGCTGCGCCGCGGCACCGAGATCGTCACCGAATGCCACGCCCGCCACGACGACTTCACCCCCCGCCCCACCGACAGCAGCGTCGCCGCGCTGCGCCGCCGGCGCCTGCTCGGCCTGGCCGCGCTGCTCGTGCTGCTCGCGCTCGGCGCGCTCGCCAGCATCGCCGTCGGCGCCCGCCCGATGACCTTCGCGGAGGTCTTCCACGCCCTCGTCGTCAACGACGGCTCCGAAACCGACGTGATCGTGCACTCGCTGCGCGTCCCCCGCACCCTGCTCGCGCTGCTGGTCGGCATCGCGCTCGGCGTCGCCGGGGCACTCATCCAGGGGCACACCCGCAACCCGCTCGCCGACGCCGGCCTGCTCGGCATCAACGCCGGCGCCGCCTTCCTCGTGGTGTTGTCGATCTACCTGTTCGGGCTCTCCACCCCGGCGCAGTACCTGTGGTTCGCCTTCGCCGGCTCCGCCCTCGCCAGCATCGTCGTGTTCGGGTTCGCGTCCATCGGCAACGGCGGCTCGAGTCCGCTCAGCCTCGCGTTGGCGGGCGCGGCGGTCGCGTTCTTCCTGCAGGCGATGATCCAGACCATCGTGCTGCTCGACCAGACCAGCCTCGACGGCTACCGCTTCTGGGTGGTCGGCTCCGTCGCCGGCCGCGGCATGGACGTCTTCTGGCAGGTATTGCCGTTCATCGTCGTCGGACTGCTCGTCGCGCTCGCCTCCACCCCGGCCCTGAATCTGCTCAGCCTCGGCGAGGACGTCGCCCGCTCGCTCGGCACCAACGTCGTCACCACCCGGGTGATCGGCATCGCCGCGATCACCGTGCTCACCGGCGCCGCCACCGCCGCGTGCGGACCGATCGCGTTCGTCGGGCTGATCGTCCCGCACATCGCCCGCGCGGTCACCGGCCCCGACTACCGCTGGCTCGTGCCCTACGCCGGGCTGCTCGGCGGGGCGCTGCTCGTCCTCGCCGACGTCGTCGGCCGCATCGTGGTGCGCCCCGGCGAACTGCAGGTCGGCATCGTCCTCGCCCTCATCGGTGCCCCCTTCTTCATCGCCCTCGTCCGTCGCCGGAAGCTGGTGGCCCTGTGAACGACACCCCCACCCCCTCCCTCGACAAGGACGAACCGACGACGGGCAGGCGCCGCTCACCCGTGCAGGTCTCCACCCGCGTCCCGGGCCGGCCCGCCTTCCGGCTCGGCTCCCTCTCGGTGGTCTGGCGCGCCCGCATGGTCATCGTGTGCGCGCTGATCGTCGTCGCCACCGCGGTGCTGCTGTCGATCTCCCTCGGCCGCGGCGACTACCCGCTCAGCCCCCTGCAGGTCGTCGAGGTGCTCCTCGGCGGCGGCGAACGCCTCGACCGGTTCATCGTCTTCGACCTGCGCCTGCCGCGCGGGATCGCCGCCGTGGTCGTCGGCGCCGCCCTCGCCGTCTCCGGCGCCATCACCCAATCGGTGTCCCGCAACGCCCTGGCCAGCCCCGACATCCTCGGCATCACCGCCGGCGCCTCCGCCGCCGCCGTCGCCCTGATCGTCGTCACCAGCGGCGGCTCCATCGTCGGACTGCTCGCCACCCTCGGGTTGCCGATGTCGGCGCTGCTCGGCGCGCTGCTCACCGCCACCGTCATCTACCTGCTGGCCTGGCGGCGCGGCGCCGACGGCTTCCGGCTCGTGCTCATCGGCATCGGCGTCAACGCCATGCTCATCGCCGTAACCCAGTGGATGCTCGTCTCCGCCGACATCAACGACGTCAGCCGCGCCCAGGTGTGGCTGACCGGCTCCCTCAACGGCGTGTCCTGGAGTCAGGTGGTGCCCGCCGCGATCGCGCTGCTGCTCGTCGGCGGCTGGGCCGCGACCGCCTCCTTCACCGTCGGGGCGTTGCGCCTCGGCGACGACACCGCCCGCTCCCTCGGCGTGAAGCTGCAGACCCAGCAGGCGCTGCTGCTCATCGCGGCGTGCGCGCTCGCCGCCGTCGCCACCGCCGCCGCCGGACCCATCGGCTTCGTCGCCCTCGCCGCCCCGCAGATCGCCCTGCGCCTCGTCGGGTCGGCGGGCAGCCCGATCATCGCCTCCGCCCTGACCGGCGCGCTGTTCGTCGTCGCCGCCGACCTGATCGCCCGCACCATCCTGCCGGTGCCGCTGCCGGTCGGGCTGGTCACCTCCGCGCTCGGCGGTCCCTTCCTGCTGTACCTGCTGGTGCGTTCCAACCGAAAGGTCTCCCGATGACCGACACCCATCTGCCCCCCGCCCCGGCCCCCGGCCCGATCGAGCACGCGGCGCCGCGGCTGGTCGCCGAACACATCAGCCTCGGCTACGGCGAACGGCTCATCGTCGACGACCTGGACCTGTCCATCCCCACCGGCGTGGTCACCACCGTCATCGGCCCCAACGGCTGCGGCAAATCCACCCTGCTGCGCGCACTGAGCCGGCTGCTCAAACCCCGCACCGGCACCGTGCTGCTCGACGGCCACGACATCACCACCATGCGCACCCGCGAGGTCGCCCGGGTGCTCGGCATGTTGCCGCAGGCCCCCGTCGCCCCCGAAGGGCTCACCGTCGCCGACCTGGTCTCCCGCGGCCGGCACCCGCACCAATCGTGGTTCCGGCAGTGGTCCTCCGACGACGAGGACGAGGTCGCCATCGCCCTCGACCGCACCGGCATCGCCGACCTCGCCGACCGGCCCATCGACGAACTGTCCGGCGGGCAACGGCAACGCGCCTGGATCTCCATGGCACTCGCGCAGGGCACCGACATCCTGCTGCTCGACGAACCGACCACCTATCTCGACCTCGCGCACTCGGTGGAGGTCCTCGACCTCGTCGACCGATTGCACAGCGAACTCGGCCGCACCGTGGTGATGGTGCTGCACGACCTGAACCTCGCCGTGCGCTACAGCGACCACCTGGTGGTGATGAAGGACGGCCGCGTCGTCGCCTCCGGGGTGCCCTCGGAGGTGATCTCCGTCGAGTTGCTGCGCGAGGTGTTCGATCTCGACGCGTCGGTCATCGACGATCCGGTGTCCGACCGGCCGCTGATCGTGCCCATCGGCACCCGCCACGTCTACGGCGCCGCCGGAGGTCCCCACCGCCGGTGACGATGGTCCCACCGCAGGCCAGACCCTACGACTAGGGGTAGTACGCACATTCGTCGGAGAAATCCGTAGAATCGACCCATGGCAGCACTCGGCGAACTCGAACGCGCAGTGATGGACCACCTGTGGTCCACCCCCGAACCACAGACCGTCCGGCAGGTCCACGAAGCCCTCTCGGCTCGACGCAACCTCGCGTACACCACCGTCATGACGGTCCTGCAGCGCCTCGCCAAGAAGAACCTCGTCATCCAGCAACGCGACGACCGCGCCCACCGCTACCTGCCGGTGCACGGCCGCGACGAACTCGTCGCCAGCCTCATGGTCGACGCCCTCGACCAGGCCGACGAGACCGCCGGCCGCGCCGCCGCCCTCGTCCACTTCGTCGGCCGCGTCGGCGCCGACGAAGCCGCCGCCCTGCGCGCGGCGCTGGCGAAACTCGAAGCGCAACACGGCGACGACACCACCGGCCACGACACCGAGCGGGCCGGCTGACACACTCGATGTCATGAACGCGACCACGGCGCTGTTCTTCGGAACCACAGCGCTTCTCCTCGCCGGTCCGGTGCCGGGGCTGCTCGCCCGCGCCACCTGGCCGCACCGCAACCCCCGGGCCGCCCTCGTGCTGTGGCAGTCCGTGGCCCTGGCGGCGGTGCTCTCCGCGTTCTCCTGCGGCCTGGCCATCGCCGCCCGCCTCCTCGCACCCGGCGCCGACGGCCGACCCACCACCGGCCCCCTCGAAGAGATCGACGCCCTCGGTCTGCCCCTGTGGCTGACCTACGTCATCGTCTTCGCCCTGACCGTGTTCATCGGGGCCCGCCTGACCTTCTCCATGCTGCGCGTCGCGGTGCGCACCCGCCGCCGCCGCTCCCGCCACCGCATGCTCGTCGACCTGCTCGACCGCCGCGAGAGCGGCGCCGCCGTCCGCCACCACCCGCACGTGCGGATCCTCGACACCGCCGACCCCATCGCCTACTGCCTCCCCGGGCTGCGGCACCGGGTGGTGCTCAGCGAAGGCACCCTCGACAACCTCGGCGACGACGAACTACGCGCGATTCTGCGCCACGAACACTCCCACCTGCGCGCCCGCCACGACCTCATCCTCGAGGCGTTCACCGCCGTCTACGAAGCGTTCCCCCGCGTCGTGCGCTCCGGCTCGGCGCTCGGCTCGGTGAAACTGCTCGTCGAGCTGCTCGCCGACGACTCCGCCGTCCGCAAGACCGGCCCCGCCCCGCTGGCCCGCGCCCTCGTCGCCTGCGCCGGCGCCCACACCCCCACCGGCGCGCTCGCCGTCGGCGGTCCGAGCACCGTGCTGCGCGTGCAACGCCTCACCGGACCGGGCCCCAACCTCGGCATTTCCGCCGCCGCCTACACCGCCGCCGCCGCCATCCTCGTCGTGCCCACCATCGCCGTGGCGGTGCCCTGGCTCACCGAACTGTCCCTGCTGCTCGGCCTCTGAGCCGCGACACGCCGCACCGTTCGGCCCGCCCCGATTTCGATCGGCCCCCGTTTCGGGGGAAGCTGTAGACCATGACCGTCGAACGCACCGAAACACCGCAGGCCCAGATCGGCGTGACCGGACTGGCCGTGATGGGCTCGAACATCGCCCGCAACTTCGCCCGCAACGGCTACACCGTCGCCCTCCACAACCGCAGCATCGCCAAGACCGACGCGTTGCTCGCCGAGCACGGCAGCGACGGCACCTTCGTCCGCACCGAAACCATCGACGACTTCGTCGCCGCCCTCGAGAAGCCGCGCCGCGTCCTGATCATGGTCAAGGCCGGCGACGCCACCGACGCGGTCATCGACGAGCTCGCCGACGCGATGGAACCCGGCGACATCATCATCGACGGCGGCAACGCCCTCTACACCGACACCATCCGCCGCGAAGCCGCCCTGCGCGCCCGCGGCCTGCACTTCGTCGGCGCCGGCATCTCCGGCGGCGAGGAAGGCGCCCTCAACGGCCCGTCCATCATGCCCGGCGGCCCCGCCGAATCGTACGAGGCGCTCGGCCCGCTGCTCGAGAAGATCGCCGCCCAGGTCGACGGCACCCCCTGCTGCACCCACATCGGCCCCGACGGCGCCGGCCACTTCGTGAAGATGGTGCACAACGGCATCGAATACGCCGACATGCAGCTCATCGGCGAGGCCTACCACCTGCTGCGCGACGCCCTCGGCTACGACGCCGGACAGATCGCCGACGTCTTCGCCGACTGGAACACCGGCACCCTCGAGTCCTATCTCATCGAGATCACCGCCGACGTGCTGCGCCAGACCGACGCCGCCACCGGCAAACCCCTCGTCGACGTCATCGTCGACGCCGCCGAACAGAAGGGCACCGGCCGCTGGACCGTCAAGGCCGCCCTCGACCTCGGCGTGCCGGTCACCAGCATCGCCGAAGCGGTCTTCGCCCGCGCCCTGTCCGGCTCCCGCGACCAGCGCGCCGCCGCCCGCGGCCTCGCCGCCGGCAACCTCGGCGCCGCCCCCACCGACGCCGCGCAGTTCACCGAGGACATCCGCGCCGCCCTGTACGCGTCGAAGATCGTCGCCTACGCGCAGGGCTTCGACCAGATCGCCGCCGGCAGCGCCGAATACGGCTGGAACGTCGACCGCGCCGCGCTCGCGACGATCTGGCGCGGCGGCTGCATCATCCGCGCCCAGTTCCTCAACCGCATCAAGGAGGCCTACGACGCCGACCCGACGCTGCCCAGCCTGATCCTCGCGCCGTACTTCCGCGACGCCATCGAGATCGGCATCGACAGCTGGCGCCGCGTCGTGGTCACCGCCACCCAGCTCGGCATCCCCGTCCCGGCGTTCGCGTCGTCGCTGTCCTACTACGACGGGCTGCGCGCCGACCGGCTGCCCGCCGCCCTCACCCAGGGCCAGCGCGACTTCTTCGGTGCCCACACCTACGAGCGCACCGACCGCCCCGGCAAGTTCCACACCCTGTGGAGCGGAGACCGCTCCGAAGTGCAGGCCTGACCCGATGACGGGCACGGCAGTCGCCGTCCTGTGCGCGCTCGCCGCCGCCGCGCTCATCGCGGTCGGCAGTGTCGCGCAACAGAGCTCGGCCGCTGCCGTGCCCGACACCGACTCGCTCGTCGGCTCGCTGCTGCGCAGCCCCCGCTGGTGGGCCGGGATCCTCGGCGACGGCGGCAGCTACATCCTGCAGGTCGTCGCGCTCACATTCGGGTCGGTGCTGCTCGTCCAGCCCCTGCTCGTCGCGTCGCTGCTGTTCGCGTTGCCGCTCGCCGCCGCCACCACCGGCCGCCGCGTCACCCGCACCACCTGGTTGCTCGCCGGCGCCTTGTGCGCGGCGCTGGCCATCTTCCTGCTCGTGGGCAACCCCACCGAAGGCACCGGCGACGCCGCCGCCGTCCGGTGGGCGCTGCCGCTCGGTCTGGTGCTCGCCGTCACCGCCGCCGCCGTCGTCGTCGCCCTGCTGTCACCGCGGCTGCGGGCGCTGGCGTTCGGCATCGCCGCCGGCATCCTCTACGGCGTGACCAGCGCGTTCACCAAACACGTCACCGACCTCGCCGAACACGGCATCGTCCCGCTGCTCGGCTCGTGGCAGACCTGGACGCTCGTCGCCGCCGGCGCCGCCGCGATCTACCTGCAGCAACGCGCCTTCCAGTCCGGATCGCTCACCGCCTCGCTGCCCGCCCTGACCGTCGGCGAACCGCTCGCCGCGATCGTGCTCGGCATGACCGTGCTCGGCGAACACCTGCGCACCGACGGGCCCGGGCGGATCCTCGTCGGCGCCGCCGTCATCGTGATGCTCGTGACCACCGTGGCGCTCTCCCGCGCCCAGGCCGCCGACACCCCCACCGACACCGCGGCTACGCCCGCCCCAGCACCGCCACCAGAAACTCCGCATCGTCGCTGAACGGCCGCAGATCCCAGGTCGAGAGCCGCACCTGCACCGACAACCCCGCCTGCTGCGCGTCCGCGAAGAACTCCTCGAACGGATACTCACGACCCGCCCCGAAACCGATCACCGCCCGGCCCTGCGGCGCCAGATGCGCCGCGAAATTGCGCAACACCGCCACCCGCGTCGACGGCGCCACGAAGGTCATCACGTTGCCCGCGCACACGATCACATCGAAATCCGCGTCGACACCGCGGGCCGGCAGATCCAGCTCGGCCAGATCCCCGACCAGCCACCGCGGCCCCGGATGATCCTCCTCCGCCGCCGCGATCAGCACCGGATCGACATCCACCCCGACCACACGGTGCCCGGCCCGATGCAGATAACCGCCGAGCCGGCCCGGTCCGCACCCGGCGTCGAGGATCCGCGCCCCACGCGGCACCATCGCATCGATCAACCGGGCCTCCCCGACGGTGTCCTGCCCCCGGGCGACCATGGTGCGGAACCGTTCGACGTACCACGACGAATGCGCCGGATTCTCCGCCACGATCTCCTCCCACCGGCTCGGCACCCGCTCGCCGCCACCGTGTTCCGGACCCTCGCCGCTGCTCATCCACGCTCCTTCGCTCCACCGGGACACCTGCTCGATCCCCACCGTAGGCGCCGCGCCGTCACCGGCACCGCGACACACGGCAACCACCCTCAGTAGAATCGGTACCCGTCGAAACCACTTCCGGCAGGCGGACACCGTCCGCGACCGGACCCGACGAGAGGACACCGGTGCCCGCGGCACCCACCACCACCCCACCGCCCGACACCTCCTCCCCCTGCACGGAGTGCGACTCCGGGCCGGAAGGATCCTCTATCGGGCCGGGTCACCACCCCGGCCACCACCCCGCCCGGCAGGACCGCCCCTGATGTCCGTCCTGTTCGATATCGCCGCCCTCCTCGGCTTCGTCGCGCTCACCGCCGGCACCGCCCTGTTCGTCGCCGCCGAGTTCTCCCTGACCGCCCTCGAACGCAGCGCCGTCGACGCGCACGCCCACGACGGCGACCGCCGCGCCCGGCAGGTCCAGCACGCGCACCGCACCCTGTCGTTCCAGCTGTCCGGCGCCCAGCTCGGCATCACCATCACCACACTGATCACCGGCTATCTCGCCGAACCGATCCTCGCGCAGTTCTTCACCCCACTGTTCGACGCGCTCGGCCTGAGCACCTCCGTCGCCTCGACCGTCTCGCTGGTCCTCGCGCTGCTCATCGCCACGTCCTTCTCCATGGTCTTCGGCGAACTCGTCCCCAAGAACATCGCCATCGCCCGGCCCATGGGCACCGCCCGCGCCACCGCCGGCCTCCAGCTGGCGTTCTCGCTGCTGTTCCGCTGGGCGATCCTCGGACTCAACGGCGCCGCCAACCACATCGTGCGGCGCCTCGGCATCGAACCGGCCGAGGAACTGCGCTCGGCGCGTTCCCCGCAGGAACTCGGTTCGCTGGTGCGCGCCTCGGCCCGCAGCGGCACCCTCGACGAGCACACCGCCCGCCTTGTCTACCGCTCCCTGCAGTTCGGGGACCGCACCGCCGAGGACCTCATGACCCCACGCAGCACCGTCGAGAGCCTCGACCGCAACGCCACCGTCCTCGATCTGATCGAGCTGTCCGCCCGCACCGGCTACTCGCGCTTCCCGATCGTCGACGGCGACCTCGACGCCCCACTCGGCGTCGTGCATGTCAAGCACGCGTTCACCGTGCCCGGCCCGGCGCGCGGCACCACCGCCGTCGGCGCCCTCGCCCGCCGCGTGCCCACCGTGCCGTCCAGCCTCGACGGCGACACCGTCATGGAACGGGTGCGTTCGGACGGCATGCAGGTCGCGCTCGTCGTCGACGAATACGGCGGTACCGCCGGGCTGATCACGATGGAGGACCTCGTCGAGGAGATCGTCGGCGACGTCCGCGACGAACACGACGAGACCGAACTCGACGCCCACCGCGACGGGGAGGGCTGGTCGTGCACGGGTCTGCTGCGCACCGACGAGCTCGCCCAGCTCACCGGCTACCGCGCCCCCGACGGCGACTACGAGACCCTCGCCGGGCTGATCCTCACCGAACTCGGCCGTATCCCCGAGGTCGACGACGAGATCCAGCTGCCGCTGCGCCGCGACGAACGCGACCTCACCTGGTACGCGCGCATCCTCGAGATGGACGGGCACCGCATCGACCGGGTGCTGCTCGTCCCCGGCGCCGCCCCCGAGAACCCCGACGGCGACAGCGCCGGGGACGACAGTGACGAGACCCCGGCCGACGGCGAGGGTGGTGAGCAGCGATGAGCGACTGGTTCGGGATCGTCCTCGCCGTGCTACTGCTCGCCGGCAACGCCTTCTTCGTCGGCGCCGAGTTCTCCCTCATCACCGTCCGCCGCGACCGCCTCGAGACGCTGCTCGCCCAGGGCAAGACCCGCGCCCGCACCGTCATCCACGCCGGCGAACACCTCTCGCTCATGCTCGCCGGCTCCCAGCTCGGCATCACGATCTGCTCGATCCTGCTCGGCCGCGTCGCCGAACCGGCCATCGCGCACCTGATCGAGGTGCCGCTGCACGCGGCCCGGGTGCCCGATGCGCTGCTGCACCCCATCGCGTTCACCATCGGGCTCACGATCGTGGTGGTGCTGCACATCCTGCTCGGCGAGATGGTGCCGAAGAACATCGCCATCGCCGGCCCGGAACGCGCCGCGATGCTGCTCGTGCCGATCCACCTGCTGTTCATGCGACCCGCCCGGCCGGTCATCGCGTTCTACAACCTGTGCGCCAACGCCACCCTGCGCGCGGCGCACATCGACCCGAAGGACGAACTCGACACCTCCGTCTCCGCCGTGGAGCTCACCGAGATGATCGGTGAATCCCGCTCCGAGGGACTGCTCGACGCAGAGGAACACAAGCGCCTCACCCGCGCCCTGGCCACCGGCAACCGCACCGTCGCCGACGTGATGATCCCGCTCGCCCGGGTACGCACCGTCCCGCACACCGGCGCGGGCCCGACCCTCGGCGACGTCGAGCACGCGGTCACCACCACCGGCTTCTCCCGGTATCCCACCCGTCGACCCGACGGCACGATCACCGGCTACGTGCACATCAAGGACGTGCTCGATCTGGTGCGGGAGCAATCCACCGGTCCCGAGACCGTCATCCCCGCCGCGGTGATCCGGAAGCTGCCGACCATCGGGATCGGCGACGGTCTCGACGAGGCGCTCGCCGCGCTGCGACGCAGCAACGCGCATCTGGCCGGGGTGACCGACACCACCGGAACACTGCGGGGCATCGTCGCGCTCGAGGACCTCGTGGAAGAGTTCGTCGGGACGGTCCGCGACGCCACCCACCGGGTCGCGGACCCGCTGGGCAACCGCCCCCGCACGACCGCACCCCGATCGACCGAACGAGAACCATGACCCGTTCCCCGTCCGTGACCGACCGCCCGGCGATCCTCACCGAGACCGAGTGGACCGCGCGGCGCGACGTTCACCACGCTGTGGTGGACGAGTTGCTCGCCGGGCATCTCGAGCGACGCGCCGCCGGCCGCGCCCATCCGGTGCACGACTTCCTGTTCACCTACTACAGCCTGCGGCCGAGTCAGCTGCGGCGCTGGCATCCCGGATTCGGCACCGTGCTGCTCGGCGCGGCCGCGGTGCGCGACTACCGCGACCATCCCGGCTACGAGCGGGTCACCGTCGACGGGCAGCCGGGCGTGCGGGTGGCCCGGGAGGTGCTCGACCGGCGCATCGACACCGTCGATTTCGTGGCGGGACTGCTCACCGCGACGGCCTCCCGCCCGCCGCAGCTCGGCTGCTTCGGATTGCACGAATGGGCGATGGTGTACCGGGCGGGGGCCGACGGGGTGCGGCATTCGTCGGTGCCGTTGCGGCTCGGCCACACCGGAACCGACGCGGTGGTGGAATCAATGCAGCTCCGATGCACCCATTACGACGCGTTCCGGTTCTTCACCCCCGACGCCGTCCCGCGCAACGCCACCGAACTGTCCCGCGACCAGCAGGTGCGCAGCGAACAACCCGGCTGCCTGCACGCCGGCATGGATCTGTACAAGTGGTCCTACAAGCTGCTGCCGTTGACAGATTCGGAGCTGACGGTGCGGTGCCTGCGACACGCGTCCGCAGCCCGTGAATTGGACATGCGGGCGAGCCCGTATGATCTCGAGGACTACGGCTACTCGCCCATCAGGATCGAGACTGCCGCCGGACGCGCACAGTACGTCCGCGAGCAGTCGGCGCTCACCCGTCGCGCCGCAGCTCTGAGAGAAGAGCTGGTGAATCGATGTACCGCCCTGCAGGCGCACAGAACCACTGCGCCCGTTACTACCGGCGGGTAACATAATCGACGATTCCGTGCGGCCGGGACGTTTCCGGCCGCACAGCAACCGGAAAGAGTGAGGGTGATGACAGAACGCGTGCAGGTCGGCGGACTTCAGATCGCGCAGGTTCTCTACGACTTCATCAACAACGAGGCCATCCCCGGCAGCGGAGTCGACGCGGACACCTTCTGGGCAGGTGCCGACAAGATCGTCCACGACCTCGCCCCCAAGAACCGGGCACTGCTCGCCAAGCGTGACGACCTCCAGGCCCGGATCGACGGCTGGCACCGCGACCGCGCCGGACAACCCCACGACCCGGTCGCCTACAAGGCCTTCCTCGAAGAGATCGGCTACCTCGTCCCGGCACCCGAGCCGTTCACCATCGGCACCGAGAACGTCGACACCGAGATCGCCGAGACCGCCGGCCCGCAGCTCGTCGTGCCCGTCCTCAACGCCCGCTTCGCGCTCAACGCCTCCAACGCGCGCTGGGGATCGCTCTACGACGCCCTCTACGGCACCGACGTCATCCCCGAAGAAGGCGGCGCCGAGAAGGGCACCGGCTACAACAAGGTCCGCGGCGACAAGGTCATCGCCTGGGCCCGCGACTTCCTCGACAAGGCCGCACCCCTCGCCCACGGCTCGCACACCGACTCCACCGGCTACAGCATCGACGGCACCGAACTGAAGGTCACCCTCGGCGACGGCACCGTCACCGGCCTCGCCCAGCCCGACAAGCTCGTCGGCTACCTCGGCGACAAGGCCACCCCCTCCTCGGTGCTGCTGCGCAACCACGGCCTGCACATCGACATCCAGATCGACCCCGAGTCCCCCATCGGCAGCACCGACGCCGCCGGCGTCAAGGACGTCGTCCTCGAATCCGCCGTCACCACCATCATGGACTTCGAGGACTCCGTCGCCGCCGTCGACGCCGACGACAAGGTCATCGGCTACCGCAACTGGCTCGGCCTCAACCGCGGCGACCTGTCCGAGTCCTTCGACAAGGGCGGCAAGACCCTCACCCGCACGCTCAACCCGAACCGCGTCTACACCGCCCTCGACGGCAGCGACCTCGAACTGCACGGCCGCTCCCTGCTGTTCGTCCGCAACGTCGGACACCTCATGACCAACCCCGCCGTCCTCGACCGCGACGGCAACGAGGTCCCCGAAGGCATCCTCGACGCACTCGTCACCAGCCTCTGCGCCATCCACGGCCTGCACATCGACGAGGACCACGGCCCGCTCGCCAACAGCCGCACCGGCTCGATCTACATCGTCAAGCCCAAGCAGCACGGCCCCGAGGAATCCGCCTTCACCACCGAACTGTTCGGCCGCGTCGAAGAGGTCCTCTCCCTGCCCACCAACACCCTCAAGGTCGGCATCATGGACGAGGAGCGACGCACCACCGTCAACCTCGCCGCCTGCATCAAGGCAGCCTCCGACCGCGTCGTGTTCATCAACACCGGCTTCCTCGACCGCACCGGCGACGAGATCCACACCTCCATGGAGGCCGGCCCCGTCGTCCGCAAGGCCGCCATGAAGCAGCAGCGCTGGATCGCCGCCTACGAGGACTGGAACGTCGACACCGGCCTCGCCTGCGGCCTGCAGGGCAAGGCACAGATCGGCAAGGGCATGTGGGCCATGACCGACCTCATGCGCGACATGGTCGAGCAGAAGATCGGCCAGCCCAAGGCCGGCGCCAACACCGCCTGGGTGCCCTCGCCCACCGGCGCCACCCTGCACGCCACCCACTACCACGAGGTCGACGTCTTCGCCGTCCAGAACGAACTCAAGGGCAAGGCCCGCGCCACCGTCGACGACATCCTCACCATCCCCCTCGCCGAGAACCCGAACTGGTCCGACGAGGAGAAGCGCGAAGAACTCGACAACAACTGCCAGTCCATCCTCGGCTACGTCGTGCGCTGGATCGACGCCGGCGTCGGCTGCTCCAAGGTCCCCGACATCCACGACGTCGCACTCATGGAGGACCGCGCCACCCTGCGCATCTCCAGCCAGCTCCTCGCCAACTGGATCCGCCACGACGTCGTCACCGCCGACGAGGTCATCGCCTCCCTCGAGCGCATGGCACCCGTCGTCGACCGGCAGAACGAAGGCGACCCCGGCTACCGGCCGCTCGCCCCGAACTTCGACGCCAACATCGCCTTCCAGGCCGCCAAGGAACTCATCCTCGAAGGCACCACGCAGCCCAGCGGCTACACCGAGCCGATCCTGCACCGCCGTCGCCGCGAGAACAAGGCCAAGTTCGCCTGACCCGCACACCGACACCACAGGGCCCCGATCCACACCGGATCGGGGCCCTGCCCGTCCCCGCCCCGCGCGGCGGAGCCAGGTCACATCCCGCCGCTCACTAGACTCGACCATCGGATCGACGAACGAAACGAGGCGGACACGACGTGGGCGGGCGACATCGCGGCAGCGGACGACGAGGAATCAGCACGAGCGTCATCGTGGTCGCCGTAGGCGTAGTACTCGTCCTGCTCGCCGTCCTCGGCTGGTTCCGCCTGCGCGACAACATCGACAACCAGGCCACCGCCGCCGCCGAAACCTGCGTCGAAGGCGACACCGTCCTGCACATCGCCGCCGACCCCCTCATCGCCCCCGCCCTCACCGAACTCGCCGAACAGTGGACCGACGGCGGCGTCCGCGTCATCCGCGACCACTGCGTCACCGCCGAGATCACCGCCGTCGACAGCCTCGCCGCCGCCGACACCCTCGCCGCCGGCACCTGGGATCCGGCGCTCGGCCCCGAACCCGCCCTGTGGGTTCCCCTCGACACCCGCATGAGCGCCCGCGCCGCCGACGCCGTCGACGGCACCCCCCGACCCCTCGCCACCTCCCCGGTCGTGCTCGCCGTCCCCACCGACCTCGGCCGCGCCCTCACCACCGCCACCGTCCGCTGGCAGGACCTGCCCCGACTCCAGAACGACCCCGCCGCCATGCGCGAGAGCGGACTCGACATCTGGGGCACCCTCGGCCTCGCCCTGCCCACCGGCACCGAGACCCACGCCACCACCCTCGCCCTCGAAGCGGTCACCGCCGCCACCACCGGCATCGGCGCCGGACCGGTCACCCTCGAACAGGCCGCCACCCCCGCCGCCATCACCGCCGTGAGCACCCTCGCGCTCGGCGCCGACACCCTCGGCGCGGTCGGCACCACCGCCGACACCCTCGCGGCGCTCGGCGCCCACCCCGACACCGAGGCCCCGATCCACGCCGTGCCGGTCGTCGAACAGCAACTGCACCGTGCCCTCGCGGACGGGCAGGTCCGCGGCCTCACCGGTCACCTGCCGATCGGCGTCGCACCCGTCGTCGACTTCCCCACCGCCGTCGTCGACGCCTCCTGGGTCGACGAGACCCTCGCCCGCGCCGCCGCGGAGTTCACCGACTACGCGCGTCGCCCCGAACAGGCCGGCGTCCTCACTTCCCACGGTTTCCGCACCGCCGACACCGTCCCCGAACCCGCCGGGGAACTGCCGTTGCCCCGCGTCGAGACTGCCCTCGCCCCCGCCGACCCCACCGTCGACGACGTCCTCGTCGCACTGCGTCTCGCCCCGGTGTCCCCGCGCAAGGTCACCATGGTCGTCGACACCTCCACCTCCATGGGTGCCCCCGCCGGTGACGGCACCCACCTCATCGCCACCGCAGGTGCTGTGCGCGAGGCCATGCGCCGCGCCTCCATCAACTCGGTGATGGGCATGTACGTCTTCGCCGACACCCCAGAGGGGCACCGCGTCGCCGTGATCCGTGACGGCCTCACCGAGTCCAAGCGCGCGGCGATGTCCTCGATCCTCGACGACATCGACCTCGTCGACCGCGAACCCGTCTACGCCACCCTCACTGCCGCCTACCGTGACGCCGTCGACAACTACGACCCGGGCCGACCCAACTCCGTGCTCGTCGTCGTAGACAGCGACGACCCCGACGAGGCGGCCGCCCGCGACCTGCGCGCCGCGATCGACGAACTCTCGTCCCCTGCAACCCCCGTGCGGATCGACGTCGTCGTCCTCGGCGACCGCACCGACCCCGTCCTCGAGCAGGCCGCCGAGGCCACCGACGGCAGCCTCACCGTCGTCGACACCACCGACCCGGCCGACCTCACCGACCTCCTCCGAAAGCTGACGTCCTGACCGTGCTCCGACTTCTCGTCGTGGGGGTCTTCCTCGCCCTCCTCACCTACCTGCTGCATCGACGACTCGTCCGGGCACCCGGCCTGCCGCGTCCTGCCGCCCTCGCCGCCGCCCTCGTCCTGGCGGCGATGTTCGTGCTCACGCTCGTTGCCTCCGGGGTGGGCACGGTGCTCGACCCCGCTTGGGCCCGTCCCTTCGGGTTCCTCGGCTGGAGCTGGCTCGCCGTGGTGCTGTACCTGATGCTCGGTCTCCTGCTCATCGGAGCGGGGTTGCTCGTCGCCCGCCTCGCCCGGCGCGGACGCCCCGGGCCGACCACCGACGAGACCCCGCGACGGGGGCTGCGCATCGCGACCGCCGTGCTCGTCGTCGCCGCGGTCGCCGCCGTCGGATACGGCACGGTCGAGGCCGACCGGCCGCGGATCGTCACCGTGCCCGTCGCCCTGCAGGACCTGCCCGCAGGCTTCGACGGCGCCCGCATCGCGCTCGTCACCGACCTGCACGTCGGACCCGCCCGCGGCGCCGACTTCGTGCAACGCGTCGTCGACCTCGTCGCCGAAGAGCAACCCGACCTGATCGTGCTCGGCGGCGACCTCGCCGACGGCACCGTCGAACTCGTCGGCTCCGACCTCGAGCCGCTCCGGCAGCTGCAGGCCCCGCTCGGGGTGTACGGCGTCAGCGGCAACCACGAGTACTACTCCGACGACGCCGAATCATGGCTCGACCACTGGGAGACCCTCGGTGTACGCGCCCTGCGCAACGAGCACGTCGTCCTCGAACGCGACGGCGACGTCGTCGCGCTCGCCGGCGTCCACGACTACACCGCCACCGAACCCCACCACCCCGACATGCCCGCCGCCCTCGACGGCATCGCGGACGGTACCCCGGTGATCCTCGCAGCCCACCAGCCCCGGCACGTCGACGAGGCCCGCGAACTCGGAGTCGACCTGCAACTGTCCGGGCACACCCACGGCGGGCAGATGTGGCCGCTGCGACCGTTCGTCTCCCTCGCCAACCCCACCGTCACCGGACTCGACCGCTTCGGCGACACGCAGATCTACACGTCCCAGGGCACCGGCGCGTGGGGACCGCCCGTGCGGGTCGGCACCCCACCGGAGATCTCCATCCTCGAGCTGACCGCCGCGAACGGACGTCCCTTCGCTCTGGGACTTGGTGAGTTGTGTTGTTAACGGGGAGGCATTCTGTATTTCTATGGTTTCCGTCCGGTTCGGAGTTACCCAACCGATGAAGATGGCCGACGGACGGGTCCGTCGGCCATCCCCGGCGTCAGCCGCTGTACGCCTCCAAGGGCGGGCACGAGCACACCAGATTCCGGTCGCCGTGTGCGCCGTCGATACGCCGCACCGCCGGCCACACCTTGGCCCGGCTCTTCCCCATCGGGAACACCGCGATCTCCCGCGAGTACGGGTGGTCCCACTCGCCCACCAGGCATTCCGCGGTATGCGGAGCCCCACGCAGCGGGTTGTCGTCCACCGGCCACTCCCCTGCCCCGACCCGGTCGATCTCACCGCGGATCGAGATCATCGCCTCGATGAACGCGTCGAGTTCGGCGATGTCCTCGCTCTCGGTGGGCTCGACCATGAGGGTGCCGGCCACCGGGAAGCTCATCGTCGGCGCGTGGAAACCGTAGTCGGCCAGACGCTTCGCGACGTCGTCGACCGTCACCCCCGTCGCCTTCGTCAGCGGACGCAGATCGAGGATGCATTCATGGGCGACCATGCCGGTCTCCCCCGTGTACAGCACCGGGAAGTACTCGTCGAGACGACGGGCGATGTAGTTGGCCGACGCGATCGCCGTCAGCGACGCGCGACGCAGTCCCTCGGCACCCATCATCTTGATGTACGCCCAGGTGATCGGCAGGATCGACGCCGACCCGTAGGGCGCCGCCGAAACCGGTCCCGCTCCCCCGAGTCCGGGCTCCGCGGGGTGGCCCGGCAGGTACGGGGCCAGATGCGAGCGGACCCCGATCGGGCCGACACCCGGACCGCCACCACCGTGCGGGATGCAGAACGTCTTGTGCAGGTTCAGGTGGCTCACATCGCCCCCGAACCTGCCCGGCCGCGCCAGACCCACCAGCGCATTGAGGTTGGCGCCGTCGATGTACACCTGACCGCCGGCGTCGTGCACGGCACCGCAGATGTCGGCGATGTCGTGCTCGTAGACACCGTGGGTGGACGGGTAGGTGATCATGATCGCGGCCAGGCGCGCACCGTGGTCGACGATCTTGGCGCGCAGGTCGTCGAGATCGACGTCGCCGTTCGGGCGGCACGCGACGACCTCGACACGCATGCCCGCCATCACGGCGGATGCGGCGTTGGTGCCGTGCGCGCTCGACGGGATCAGGCAGATGTCCCGATCGGTGTCGCCGCGGTCGAGGTGGTAGTGACGGATTGCGAGCAGACCCGCGTACTCGCCCTGGCTGCCGGCGTTGGGCTGCAGGCTCACGGCGTCGTACCCCGTCACCGCGGCGAGCCAGCCCTCCAGGTCGGCGATCAGACGGCGGATGCCGGCCGTCTGGTCCGCCGGAGCGAACGGATGCAGACCCGCGAACTCGGGCCAGGTGATGGCCTCCATCTCGGCGGCGGCGTTGAGCTTCATCGTGCACGAGCCCAGCGGGATCATCGTCCGGTCGAGGGCGAGGTCCTTGTCGGACAGGCGCCGCAGATACCGCATCATCGCGGTCTCGGTGCGGTAGCGGGTGAACGCCTCGTGCTGCAGGAACTCGCTGGTGCGGGCCAGGGCCTGCGGCAGCGCCGTTCCCCCGGCGGCCTCACCGGCGGTGACACCGAAAGCGCCCAGGATCGCATCCACGTGCGCCGCGGTGGTGGCCTCGTCGCACGAGATCGACACGTGATCGTCGTCGACCCGGTACAGGTTGATGCCGGCCTCGAGGGCGGCGGCGAGCACGGCGTCGGCGCGCCCCGGCACGCGCACGAGGACGGTGTCGAAGAACTCGTCGTGGACGACCTCGACGCCACCGGCGCGCAGACCGTCGGCGAGTCGACGGGCGTGCCCGGCCACGCGGCGGGCGATGCCGGTGAGGCCTTCGGCGCCGTGATACGAGGCGTACATGGCCGCGAGCACAGCGAGGAGCACCTGAGCGGTGCAGATGTTGCTGGTGGCCTTCTCACGGCGGATGTGCTGCTCACGGGTCTGCAACGCGAGGCGGTAGGCCGGGTTGCCGTCAGCGTCCACCGAGACACCGACGAGGCGTCCGGGCAGGGTGCGGGTGTGGGCGCTACCGACGGCGAGGTAGCCGGCGTGCGGCCCGCCGAAGCCCATCGGCACACCGAACCGCTGGGTGGTGCCGAAGCACGCGTCGGCACCCTGCTCCCCGGGCGGGGTGATCAAGGTCATGGCCAGCAGGTCGGCGCCGATGGCGACGAGCGCGCCGCGGCCGTGGGCCGCCGCGATGATCGGAGCGGCGTCGATGATGCGGCCCGAGGCGCCGGGCACCTGGAGGACCACGCCGAAGAACTCGCCCTCGGGAAGTCCGTCGGCAGCGAGGTCGACGGTGACGATCTCGATACCGAGCGGTTCGGCGCGAGTCGCCAGCACCGCGGCGGTCTGCGCGAACAGGTCGACGTCGACGACCAGGCGCGGGCTCTTGGACTTGCGGTTCGCGCGGCGCAGCAGGGTCATGGCCTCGGCAGCGGCGGTGGCCTCGTCGAGCATCGACGAGTTCGCGATCTCCATGCCGGTCAGGTCGGCGACCATGGTCTGGAAGTTCAGCAGCGCCTCGAGGCGTCCCTGGCTGATCTCCGGCTGGTAGGGGGTGTAGGCCGTGTACCAGGCGGGGTTCTCGATGATGTTGCGCAGCAGCACGGGCGGCGTGAGCGTGTCGTAGTAGCCGTGGCCGATCATCGACGTCGCTACGGTGTTCTGCGACGCGAGTGCCTTCAGTTCGGCGAGTACGTCGTGCTCGGAGCGGGGCGCGTCGAGGACGTCGAGGCCGGTCGGCACGTTGTCTGCACGGTCGTCGAGGATGGCGGCCGGCACCGCGGCGGTGGCGAGGGCGTCGAGGGAATCGACTCCCACGACGTCGAGGATCCGGTTCAGGCCGGCGGTGTCGGGGCCGATGTGGCGATCGGCGAAGTTCGAGGTGACGGCATCTGTCATCGCAGCTCCCGGGCTGGTCGGCGAGGTCCACATGCGCGCGGTCGCGCGAGGTGGTTCCTCCCCCTCTGTCGTGAGCTCGCGGAGCGAGCGCCTGAGAGATTCGGCCGGCCAGAGCCTTTCCCCGTGGGCGGGCGGGTGCTCCCGCCACTTTCCAGAGACGTCGGAGCTCACGCGGTCCCGGTTGCCTGAGAGATTGACGGGGAGGTGCTGCTCCTTCGGCGCCCGGCTCGGTGTCCGGGTCTCTCCCGCGTGATGGCGACGCGTCTTCGAGTCTAGTTCACGTCGCGGGGGTCGAAATACCGCAGGTGCGGAAAGTGCCGCCTGCGGTGGAGTGGAGCGGTCATGTGGTCGGCCGATGCGACATCAGTGGTGTGGTCAGCCGATGCGGCGGTTGATGCGTTCGCGGCGACGCGACGCCAGTTCGTCCTCGGGGCGTTCCTCGACGCCGCCGCCGTCGGCGCGTTCGGCGGGGAAATCGGCGATGCTGCCGGTGAGCTCGCGCATCGCGCCGCTCACCGCGATCCCGAAGACGCCCTGCCCGCCCTGCAGCAGGTCGACGACCTCTTCGGGCGACGTACATTCGTAGACGGTGGTGCCGTCGGAGAAAAGAGTGATCTTCGCGAGGTCGCCCACCCCACGGCTGCGGAGATGGTCGACGGCGACGCGGATGTTCTGCAGCGAGACGCCGGTGTCGAGCAGGCGCTTGACGATCTTGAGGACGAGGATGTCCTTGAACGAGTACAGCCGTTGGCTACCGGAACCGGCAGCCCCGCGGATGGACGGTACGACCAGATTCGTGCGGGCCCAGTAGTCGAGCTGGCGGTAGCTGATTCCTGCGATCTGGCAGGCGATGGGCACGCGGTAGCCGACGAGTTCGTCGGGCGCCGAGTTGTCCGGAAACAGGCCCGGTTGGATCTCGTCGGTCTCGTTCGTCCGCGGCGCCGGATTCGAGCGATCGCCGGAATCGACGCCGAGTGGCTGTCCCTTCGTCCGATCTCGCACTACTGACTCCCTCTCGCGCGCCCAGTTCTGCCTCGCAACGATCGATTGGTGGATCCCCCGACCACATCCGATCATCGAGCCCTCCCAGGCTCACCGAGTCATCCCTGGCGGATCAACTCAGCGTACGCTCCGGTGTTGGGCGTCGGGCTGCGACACGCCGACCGGAAGGCAACGTTCGACATTACTACCGTCACGGCCGACGCGCGCGCCAACGCTCGTCGCCGTGCGACGGACGGCGCTCAGCCGTCCGTCGCCTTGAAATCGTCGGGCGAGACGGAGTCGAGGAACTCCTTGAACTTCTCGACCTCGTCCTCCCGTTCGTCGGGCATGACCAGTCCTGCCTCGGTGAGCACCGGTTCCTCGACGTGGACCGGCGCGCCGATGCGCAAGGCCACCGCGACCCCGTCGGAGGGCCGGCAGGAAACACGCATCCCTCCGTCGAAGACCAGATCCGCGTAGAACGTCCCTTCGCGCAGGTCGACGATGCGCACCTCGCGGAGGTTGCGACCGAACGCCTCGAGGAGGTTCTTGATCAGGTCGTGGGTCAGCGGCCGTGCCGGTTCGACCCCCTGCTGTTCGAGGGCGATGGCGGTCGCTTCGTTCTGCCCGATCCAGATCGGCAGATACCGATCGCCGTCGACCTCCCGCAGCAGAAGGACAGGCTGGTTCTGCGGCTGTTCGATACGAATCCCTACTATCCGCATCTCGCTCATCGCGATGCCTCCGTCCTGCTGCTCGTCGGTGGCGGGACCACCCGACAGGTACTGCCTGGAATTCTAGTGTCCTCCAGCGCATCCGTCAGGTGCCGTAGGTCACCACCTGACGGAGGGCCGTGGTCGCACTCGACGACGAATTCGTCGCCTAACGGTCGAGGGCTCCTTGCACCGCCGCTTTCACCAGGCAGGTGTGCAATGTCAACGACAGTGCGGCCAGTTCGCGCACCATCTCCTCGGCGCGCTGCCGTGCCCCGGCGTCGCGGCCCTTCGCGATCGGGCCGGCGATCTGCGCGACGAGCGCGGCCTCGCGGTCGGCGGCGAGCTTGAACGCCCGCAGGTGCCGAACCTCGAGGCCGAACTCCGCCATCGCCTTCGCCGTGCGGGCGAGCAACACCGCGTCCTCGTCGAAGAAACCGGCCGGGCCCGGCTTGAGCAGGCCCGCCCCCACCAGCTCGGTGAGGAAGGCCGCGTCGATCCCGGCACGGGTGCACAGATCCTCGCGGCTCACCCGGATCTCGCGATCGGTGCGCAGATCCTCCGGCGAGACCTCGCCGCGGGCCACCGCCAGCGGACGCGGCCGGGTGATCCGGGTCTCGACCGATCCCACCGTGGCGGCGCCGCGGTCGATCGCCTCGAGCTGCTCCTTGATCACCTTGAGCGGAAGGTACTGATCGCGCTGCGCGGTGAGCACGTACCGCAGACGCTCGCAGTCGGCGATCGAGAAGCGTCGGTAGCCCGAGGGGGTGCGTTCCGGGCTGATCAGTCCCTCGGCCTCGAGGAACCGGATCTTCGAGATCGTCACGTCCGGGAATTCCGGACGCAGGCGGTCGAGCACCGACCCGATCGACATTCCGGCCGGCGCCGGCTGGCGGGCCGCGGTCATCAGCTACCTGCGCCCTGGTTACCTCGCGGACCGGTCAGGAACACCAGCCGGAACTTGCCGATCTGCACCTCGTCGCCGTTCGCGAGGACGGCGGAGTCGACCGGCTCGCGGTTGACGTAGGTGCCGTTGAGGCTTCCCACGTCGACGACCTGGAATTCGCCCTCGTCCTGGCGGAACTCGGCGTGCCGACGGCTGACGGTCACGTCGTCGAGGAAGATGTCGCTGTCGGGATGCCGGCCCGCCGAGGTGGTGGGCTGGTCGAGCAGGAAGCGCGATCCTGCATTGGGCCCCCGCTTGACGACCAGCAGCGCCGATCCGGCGGGCAGGCCCTCGACACCCGAGACGGGCGCTTCGGTGGTGGCCGAACCTGCGCCTTCCACTTCGTTCAGGAAGTCGGCGCGAAATACCGAAGTGGTCTCTGCAGGAGTCTCCTCGTAGCCCGCGTTGCCGTTCTCGCTCACCGTTTCTCCTTATCCGTTCGACCACCCGGGTGATCCCGGGCGGTCGCTGATTCGTTCGCCCCGTTCAGGTCCGACACGGCACACGCCATATCCGACCGTACCCCGCGCGGGGGTACTGACGCAGACAGTCGCGGTCACGTTACCTGTCGGGTCCGTCAGCCTTCCGTGATCCCGCGGTAACCTTCCGCGTCGAGCGTCTCCGCGAGGGCCTCGTCGAGGGCGCTCTCGCTGCCGACCTCCACGTCGACGAGCCAGCCCTCCTCGTACGGGCTGCTGTTCACCAGTTCGGGATTCGCGTCGAGTTCCGTGTTGACGGCGGTCACCTTCGCGGTCAGCGGCGCGAACACGTCCGACACGCTCTTGGTGGACTCGACCTCTCCGAAGGACTCGCCGGCAGCGATCTCGGCGCCCGCCTCCGGCAGCTGCACGAAGACCACGTCGCCGAGTTGGGACTGTGCGTAGTCGGTGATCCCGATGCGCACGGTCGTCGCGCCCGTCCTGCGCACCCACTCGTGCTCGGGGGTGTACCGCAGATCCTCGGGTGTCGCGAAATCGGTCAAGACTGGTCCTTTCGGAGACGACGTTCGACCGGAACGTCGGATTCAGTTACCGGGCTGAGAGTATTGGCGTGGCTCGATCTCCCGCAAGGCGGACACCTCCACCTGCGGAGACTGTTCCACGGACAATGATCCGCCCGCACGGGCGACCGTGTCGACCACTCCGCCGGGAATGTTCAGCGCGGCGGCGAGAGTCGGTCCGTCGCCGATGGCGGTGACGGTGTACGGAGCGTCGAGTCGGCGGTCGTCGACGACGATGTCGCCGCCCGGTCCGGTGACCCACGAATCGACTCCGATGCGCACGGTCTCCCCGTTCGCCCCGGCGATCTGCATCGTGTCGGCACCCGCCGCGCGCAGCTCCTGGATCATGTCGAGCAGCACCTCCGATCCGACGCCTTGGCGCGGATCGTCGACGGTGAGAACCACTCCGGGTCCGGTGGCGGGTTCGGTGCCGAGCTGGACGGACAACGTGTACAGACGCGTACGGGCCTCCTCGAGTGCCGCTTCCGAGCCTTCCTGTTCGAGACTCGAGAGGGTGCGCTCGAGTTCGGTGATCTCCTGGCGGAGAGCGGCTTCGCGGCGATTGAGGTTGTCGAGCAGCACGAGCAGGTCCGCGGGGCGCGCCGAGTCGAGGGCGTCGCCGGTGTCGGTGGTGCGCACCTGGGTGGCGATGCCGGCGCCGAGCAGGACGACCAGAATCGCCGCGAGGACGAGGAAGACGCGTTGCGAGCGGGTGGCGCGCGCAGTGCCGGTGTCGGGTGCGGGGCCGGTGTCGGATGCGGGACCGGGTTGTTGCGGTTCGGTCACGGTCAGGCTCCGAACAGGCGACGACGTAGGGCGGCAGCGTTTCCGAAGATGCGGATGCCGAGGACGACGATGACGGCGGTCGACAGCTGGGTGCCCACCCCGAGTTGGTCGCCGAGCCACACGATCAGTGCGGCGACGAGGACGTTGAAGACGAACGACACCACGAACACCTTCGCGTCGAAGATGTCGTCGAGATAGGCGCGCAGCCCGCCGAAGACCGTGTCGAGCGCGGCGACCACCGCGATGGGCAGGTAGGGCTGCACGACGTCGGGTACCTGTGGGCTGAACACGATTCCGGCGCCGATCCCGATCGCCAGTGCGAGCACCGCGTAGAGCGCGTGACCGTGTTCGAGTCGCTTCACCTGTACCCCGTTTCTCCGCTGCTGCCGAGCTTCCGGACCGTGGCGGCCGGAAACTCGAGATCGTCCTCCTCGGCGAGGGTGAATCCCACCCCGTAGAGCTGTTGGATCCCCGCGATGCGCAGGTAGGCGTCGCTGACGACGAAGGACGTCTGCAGCCGGGACGGAGAACCCACCGCCGAGACCGTGTACGGGGAGAATACGGGTCGGTTGTCGACGAGCATCGCTCCCCCGGCCTGCCGGATGGTGACGCCGGGG
The DNA here is from genome assembly GCF_058211795.1 of Rhodococcus sp. S3. Classification (NCBI taxonomy): domain Bacteria; kingdom Bacillati; phylum Actinomycetota; class Actinomycetes; order Mycobacteriales; family Nocardiaceae; genus Rhodococcus; species Rhodococcus sp. S3. The sequence goes on from NZ_CM177074.1 coordinate 2,818,481, forward strand.
CCAACCCGCACGCCACCGACCTCGACGGCCTCCGCACCGGCCGCCCACAGCGCGTTGACGACCGACTGCAGGTCGCGGTCGAGGACGAGCGCGGTGGGCCGGTCCTCGAGTCGCGCCGCATCCGACAGGTTCGGTCGCGCGGCGGGTTCGGTGAGGGTGACCGTGATCCCCGGACCGCGCACGGGTGTTGCCGCGGCTGCGGTCTCGGCGTCGCGGAGTTCGTCGAGGATGCTCGCGCCGTCGCCTCCGTCGGAGAACAGGGCGGTGCGTCGTTCGTCGGTCGCGGCGCCGAGTTCGTCCCGCCGAGCGGTGAGCGCGTCGATGCGTTCGTCCCCTGCCCGGAGGGAATCGAGGATCTCGGCGCGGGTGCTGTCGGTGCCGGCCTGCACGTCGGCGTTCTGCGCGTACGCGACGCCGATCACGAGGCCGGCGAGGAGACCTCCGGCGCCGAGCCACGCGCGCGACGCGCGCGGAGAGGTGCTCGGGCGCCCTGCGGCCCGGTCCGCGGCGGACGCGGCGTAGCCGGGGTCGAGATGATCCTCGAGGAGCGACTTCAGGAGCGAGGGCACCGGATTGCGCCGGATGCGTTCCCACGCGCGGCTCATCGGATCACCTCCCGGCCGGCACGATCCGTGCCGTCACGACGGCCTGCCCGAGGTACAGCAGGCCGGTCCACACGTACAGCACGGTCCCCCAGATCAGGGCGGCCCAGCCGAGTGGGCCGGTGATCGGCTCCGAGGCGGGCACGGCGACGGCCCCGAGCATCAGCGGCAGCGCGCACATGAGCAGGAAGGTCGCGCCTTTGCCGAGGTAGAGCACGTCCGGCGGGGGCAGTTCCCGGCGCCGGTAGACGGCCAGGGTCGGGGCCAGGACGAGTTCGCGGCCGACGAGGATCACCGCGATCCACCAGGGCACGATGTCGCGCGCCACGAGGGCGACGAGGGTGGCCACGATGTAGAGGCGGTCGACGGCGGGATCGAGAAGGGCACCGAGGCGGGAGGTCTGGTCGAGCAGCCGGGCGAGTTTGCCGTCGGCCCAGTCGGTGATGCTGCTCGCGGCCAGCAGGATCAGCGCCCAGACGTCGGCGTGGGCGACGAGGACGAGATAGAGGAAGACGGGCACACCCAGCAGCCGGACGAAACTGAGGACGTTCGGCACGGTGAGGATGCGGTCCGATCCGCGCGCGTCGGCGGTTCCGGTCGCATCGGTCATGGTGGGGCCGCTCCGTGTTCTCGTGAGGTCGTACTCGTGGTGCCCCGCCGGAGTTCCGTTCGGGCGCGGAGTCCAGCCTTGCACAGCCGCGCGACCGGAGGTTCCGGGGTGTCAGCGCCAGGCGAAGACCGGCTGCTCGAGACCGTCGATGCGGGTGGCCCGCCGGCGCAGCACGACCTCACGGAACTGGTAGACCACCGCAGCGGTCGGTGCGTGGACGAGGTGACCGCGGAAGGGCCACTGGATCACCGGCTTGTCGGATTCGGGGATGGTGACGAAGCGCGGGTCGACGTCGAGTTCGTCGGTGGTGACGGCGAAGAGCACGTCGACCTCGTCGGGGCTGGGCTTCAGGTCGGTCACGGCGATGTCCGACCACACGACGAACGGCGACATGACGTAACCGGAGCGGGTGACGTAGTCGTCGAGCCGGCCGAGAACGGCCTCGGGGCCGAGGTCGAGACCGAGCTCTTCATGCAACTCGCGCAGGGCGGCCTCCTCGGGCTGCTCCCCCTCGTCCAGACGCCCGCCCGGCAACGCGAACTGGCCGGGATGCGCCCGCAGACGCGTCGGTCGCCGCGTGAGGGGCATGACGGGATTGCCGTTCACGTCGTCGAGCACCGCCACGACGACGGCTGCGTGCCGGCGGCCGTCGAGCGGTAGTCGGCGCGAATCGAACGCGTCCAGCGCGTCGCGGACGTTGTCTCGGTCGAGAGGATGAGCAGCGGGCATGGGTCGACAGTAGTTCGTCACAACTGGACCGGCGGGTAGGCGCATGTCGTGGCCGGTGTCGGTGGCGTCGGTCGCGAGGAGGGATATTCTGGATATCTACGGTTTCCGTCCCGCTCGGAGTAACTACCCGGGGTGGGAGTTCTCCGGACACGGATCCCCGCCCGCGGTCATAGTGGGAGCCGACGGAAAGGAGCTCGATGAACGACGTGCCCGCCGGCCTCGACCTCGATGCGCTCGATGCCTATCTGCAGACCTCCGCCCCCGACCTGTTCTCCGGTCCCCTCCGCGCCCGCCTGATCAGCGGCGGGCGCTCGAATCTCACCTACGAGGTGACCGACGGCGACCGGCGGCTGGTGCTGCGCCGTCCCCCACTCGGACACGTCCTTGCGACCGCACACGACATGGCCCGCGAGTACCGCGTCATCTCCGCGCTCGCCGGCACCGCGGTACCGGTCCCCCGCTCGTATCTGCTGTGCGAGGACGATTCGGTGCTCGGCGCGCCCTTCTACCTCATGGATCTGGTCGTGGGGACGCCCTATCGCACCGCGGAGGAACTCGAACCGCTCGGCGCCGAGCGCACGCGCGTGATCTCCGAGCGGATGGTCGACACCCTGGCAGCCCTGCACGCGGTGGACCCGGCGACCGTGGGGCTCGAGGACTTCGGCCGCCCCCAGGGCTTCCTCGAGCGGCAGGTGCGGCGCTGGACCACACAGCTCGAGAACTCGCACGGCCGGGACCTCGACGGCGCCGACGAGCTGCACCGGCTGCTCGTCGACAATCTGCCCGGCGACGGCGAGGTGGGCATCGTGCACGGCGATTACCGGCTCGACAACGTCCTCGTCGACGACGACGACAAGGTGGTCGCGGTGCTGGACTGGGAGATGGCCACGCTCGGCGATCCCCTCACCGATGTGGCGTTGCTGCTGGTGTACCAGCGGCTGGCGCGGGGGAACACGGAGTTCCCCGTCTCGACGGTGTCCCGCGCTCCGGGCTTCCTCGGTGACGACGAACTGCTTGCACGGTACGAGGCCGCGGGCGGACGTGACCTGTCGGACATGGCGTTCCATCTCGCCCTGGCCTACTACAAGCTCGCGGTGATCCTCGAGGGCATCTACTTCCGGTTCCGCCAGGGCAAGACGGTCGGCGAGGGGTTCGAGGAACTCGGCCGCGGTGTCGAGCCGCTGTTGCACGCCGGTATCGATGCGCTGAAGAGCCGGAAGAGTTGATTCCGAGGAGTCGATCCCGCGACCGTTGTCGTAGTCGCTCGGTACGCTCCGCCCATGCCGCATCCGGTGATGTTCGACGAGGCGGATCCTCTGCTCGCCCGTGTGCGCTCGCTCGCGCTGGCCCTGCCCGGCGCGAGCGAGAAGATCTCGCACGGCCGTCCGTTCTTCTCCACACGTACGGCCTTCGCGGTCTTCGGAGGCGGCGAGAAGGGCACCCGCGCACCGTTTCCCCGCTCCCTCATCGTCAAACCCGACGAGGAGGAACGCCGCGCGCTGCTCGAGGAATCCCACACCTATGTGCCGATGTACTTCGGGCCGTCCGGGTGGGTCGGGTACGACCTCGCCCGTCCGGAGGTGGACTGGGACGAGGTCGCCGAACTGCTCGACATGTCCTATCGGCAGACCGCGCCGGCGAAGCTGGTGCGCGAGCTCGACGCCCGTCTCGGCTGACGGGCGCCGACCGGCGCGGGTTCAGCCCTGCTGGTCGCCGATGCTGACCATCCACGACACGCCGAAGCGATCGGTGCACATGCCGAACAGATCGCCCCACGGGGCTCGCTCGAGCGGCATGTCGACACGACCGTCCGCGGTCAGTGCGTCCCACCAACCCCGGAGCACGCTCTCGTCGTCCCCGCTGAGCGAGAGCGAGAAGTTCGTGCCGGGCGTGTAATCCGTTCCCTGCGGGGTGTCCGAGGCCATGAGCACGAAACCGCGGTCGGTGGTGAGCATCGAGTGCATCACCTTCGCGTTCTCGTTCGGATCGTCCCAGTCGTGCATGTCGCCGAATGTGCTCACCGTCAGCTCACCACCGAACACCGACCTGTAGAACTCCATGGCTTCGCGTGCGGAATCGCGGAATGCGAGATAGGGATTGAATCGAGTGGTCATCATGGTCCTTTCGCGGGTGCCGCAGGGCACGGATGGTGCCGCACGGAGAATGACCGTCCGCCGACGCATTTCTCATCGTGGACGGTGCGCACCGGATCCGGGACCGTTCGGCGCGATCCGTGTCAGGAGACCGTCACTGTGGCTCGGGCGTACTCGGGTCGGTCGACGAGGTCGGCCGGCACGCGCCCGACCGCACGTCACGCAACCGCCCACGACGAGACGTCGCCGTCGGACACCGTTGCCTCGTCCTCGTCACCGTCGGTGAGGTTCACGGGGGTGCGTACCGCTGCGCAGGCGACGACCGGATGAGACCCCCGCAGAAACGAGAAAACCCCTTCCGACCGGAGTCGGAAGGGGTTTTCGCTGTCGGGCTGACAGGATTTGAACCTGCGACCACTTGACCCCCAGTCAAGTGCGCTACCAAGCTGCGCCACAGCCCGTCCGCGCTCTCTCCGAGCGCTCTCAGAGATTACAACAGGAACGGACCGAAACACTAATCGGCTGGTCAGCGCGTTTTCACGACCGGGCGTCGGGAGCTCACTTGCGGCGGTCGCGCTTCTCCCGCACGCGCACCGAGATCCGCACGGGGCTGCCGTCGAAGTTGAACTCCTCACGCAGGCGACGTTCGAGGAAGCGGCGGTAGCCGGCCTCGAGGAAGCCCGTGGTGAACAGCACGAAGGTCGGCGGCCGGGTGGCCGCCTGGGTGGCGAACAGCACCCGGGGCAGGCGACCGCCGCGCATCGGCGGCGGAGTCGCGGCCACGACCTCCTTGAGCCACGAGTTCAGGCGTCCGGTCGAGATGCGCTTGTCCCACGACTCGAGGGCGGTCTCCATGGCCGGGACGAGCTTCTGCACGGCGCGACCGGTCTTGGCGGAGATGTTCACCCGCGACGCCCACGGCACCCGCAACAGGTCGCGGTCGATCTCGCGGCCGAGTTCGTAGCGGCGGTCCTCGTCGACGAGATCCCACTTGTTGAACGCGATCACCAGGGCGCGGCCGGACTCGACGACCATCGTGATGACCCGCTGGTCCTGCTCGGTGATGGGCTGCGAGGCGTCGATGAGCAAGACCGCAACCTCGGCCGCGTCGATCGCACCGCGCGTGCGCAGGGAGGCATAGAACTCGGCGCCGGACGCGCTGTTGACGCGCTTGCGCAGACCTGCGGTGTCGACGAATCGCCACGGCTTGCCGCCGAGCTCGACGATCGAGTCCACCGGGTCGACGGTGGTGCCGGCGATGTCGTGCACCACCGACCGCTCGTCGCCGGCGAGCTTGTTGAGCAGGCTCGACTTGCCGACGTTCGGCTTGCCCACCAGCGCGACGCGGCGAGGCCCTTCCCCACCGGTGCCCTCGCGGGGTGTGGCCGGCAGCTTGGCGAGCAGCTCGTCGAGCAGGTCGCCGGTGCCGCGGCCGTGGGTGGCCGACACCGAATAGGGCTGGCCGAGTCCGAGGGACCACAGGGCTGCGGCCTCGGATTCGACGCGGTCGTCGTCGACCTTGTTCGCCACCAGCAGCACCGGAGTCTTGGACCGGCGCAGCACCTTCGCGACGGCCTCGTCGACGCTGGTGGCGCCCACGGTGGCATCGACGACGACGAGGATCGCGTCGGCGGTGCGCATCGCGACCTCCGCCTGACGGGCCACGGACTGCTGCATGCCCTTCGCGTCGGGCTCCCATCCGCCGGTGTCCTGCACCATGAATCGGCGGCCGTTCCACGACGCCTCGTACGAGACGCGGTCGCGGGTGACACCCGGGACGTCCTCGACGACGGCTTCACGTCGGCCGATGATGCGGTTGACCAGGGTGGACTTGCCCACGTTCGGTCGGCCGACCACAGCGACGGTCGGGACCGGCACGAACTCCTCGAGATCGCCGCCCTCGGCGAACTCGATGTCCCAGTCGCCTTCTTCCGACCAGGTGCCGTCGCCGTCGAACCCGGTGTAGTCGGTGCTCAGGTCGTCGCTCACAGCTTCGCTCCAGTCTGCTCGGCGACCACCGCGAGCAGCGCGGCGATCACCTCGTCGATGTTCATGTCGCTGGTGTCCACGACGACCGCGTCGTCCGCCGCGCGCAGCGGGGACACCGCGCGGGTGGAGTCGAGGTGGTCGCGGCGCTGCACCGCGGCGAGGACCGCCTCGTAGTCGTCGCCGCGACCCTCGGCGATGTTCTGGTTGTTGCGCCGGTGCGCACGGGCCTCCGCCGAGGCGGTGAGGAAGATCTTCACGTCCGCGTCGGGGAAGACGACCGTGCCGATGTCGCGTCCTTCGATCACGACGCGGTGCTCGGCGCAACCGAGACGCTGCTGGGCCTCGACGAGCAGGGTGCGCACCTCGGGCACGGCGGAGACCGCGGAGACCGCGGCCGTGACCTCGGCGCCGCGGATGATCTCGCGCACGTCGTCCCCGTCGAGGCGGATGTCCTCGACGGTGGGGTCGGTGCCGATCGACCACGGCAGGTCGGCGGTGGCCGTGGCGATCGCCGCCGGATCGGTCAGATCGGTGCCGCGGCGCAGGGCGTGCAGCGTCGCGATGCGATACATCGCGCCGGTGTCGAGATAGGCGGCACCGAGATGCTGCGCGAGGCGCTTGGAGACGGTGGACTTGCCCGTGCCCGACGGTCCGTCCATCGCGACGACCAGCGCGTCGGCCGGTGCGGCGGTCACAGCTTCACCGCCTGGTACAGGCCACCGACCTCGTTGCGGCCGAGGACACGGAGGGTGCCGGGACGCTGGTCGCCGAGCGCCACGGGACCGATATTGGTGCGCACGAGCCGGATCACGGGGAACCCGACCGCATCGAGCAGGCGCCGCACGATGTGCTTGCGGCCCTCGTGCAGCACGAGCCGCACGAGCGACTGGCCCTCGTGCACCTCGAGCAGCGAGAACTCGTCGACGGAGGCGGGTCCGTCCTCGAGTTCGATGCCGGCCTTGAGCTGCTTGCCGACACCGCGGGCGAGCACACCCTTGACGGTCGCCAGGTAGGTCTTGGGCACCTCGAAGGACGGGTGCATCAACCGGTGCGCGAGTTCGCCGTCGTTGGTGAGCAACAGCAGACCCTCGGTGTCGGCGTCGAGACGACCGACGTGGAACAGGCGCTGCCCGGCGGCGACGCGTTCGGAGACGATGTCACCGACGCAGGGACGGCCGAGATCGTCCGACATCGTGGACTGCCAGCCGCGAGGCTTGTTCAGCACGAGGTGCACGAGATCCTTGTTGATGACGACGCGGACGCCGTCGACCCGGATCACGGCGTTCTCCGGGTCCACGCGCAGGCCCTGTTCGACGACGATGTTGCCGTCGACCTCGACGCGACCCGCGGCGATGAGTTCCTCGGCGGCGCGGCGCGAGGCGACGCCGGCCTGGGCGAGCACCTTCTGCAGCCGCACGCCTTCACCGGCGGGCAGCTGGGCGGGGCCGGCTTCGCGATGCTGGTGACGCGCGGGACGAGCGTTGCTCACGGTCGGAACGACGCGCTGCGCCGCGCGCTTGGCGGCAGGCTTGGAGGGCTTACCGGTCGAGGTGCCCTTGCGGTGCGGTTTGCGGCCGGCGGCCGGCTGGGCGGGATTGCGGCCTCCGGCCGACTGGGCCGGATTGCGGCCTCCGGCCGACTGGCCGGGAGTGGCCCGGCGATCGGAGCGGGGTGAGTCGGTGCGCTCCCCCGAACGGGGAGCCCCTGCGCGCCCCGAGCGGGGAGCGTCGGTGCGTCCGCTGGAACGCGGTGCTTCGGTGCGTCCTCCGGAACGCGGTGCTTCGGTGCGTCCTCCGGAACGCGGTGCGTCCGCGCGTCCCGAGCGGGATCCCCCGGTGTTGCGCGTGTTCGCGCTGCGGGGATTGTTTCTTCTACGGTCCGGTGTGCCATCACGGCGAGCGGGTGTATTCACTTGGTTCCTGTCAGTTCTCTGGATCGAACTCCGCGGGCGAGAGAGTCTCGGGACGCGCGTTCTTTCCCATTCTCTCAAATCGTGGGTCCGACTCGAGACTGTCGGCGATGTCGTCGATCACATCGACATCGGGCAGAAGCGGCGCAACGGGCGGCAGATCCTGCAGAGACGCCAGGCCGAGGCGTTCGAGGAACAGCTCCGTGGTGACGTAGAGCGTGCCGCCGGTCTCCGGATCGGTACCCGCCTCGGCGATCAGATCCCGCGCGAGCAGGGTGCGCATCACCCCGTCGACGTTGACGCCGCGCACGGCACGGACACGGCTGCGCGTGACCGGTTGCCGGTAGGCGATCACGGCGAGCGTCTCGAGCGCGGCGCGGGTGAGCTTCGTGCGCGCCCCGCCCTGCAACAGTTTCTCGACGTAGGGCGCGAAGTCGCGGCGCGTGTAGAAGCGCCAGCCGTCGCCGGCGAACCGCAGGTCGATGCCCGATCCGCGCGCGGTGAGGTCCTGTGCGAGACGCCGCAGCGCGGCCTCGGCGCGGTCGGCGGTGACCCCGATGGCCGTCGCGAGCTGCTCGGTCGGCGCAGGGGTGTCGACGACGAGCAACAGTGCCTCGAGTGCTGCCGTGAGTTCGTCGTCGGCGATCTCGAGAAGTTCCCCGTCCCACGCGCGTTCCGGCGCAGTGTCTTCGTCACGTTCCCGCGCGGTGCCGTCCGCGCTCCCCGGCGCAGCATCACTCTCGGGCGCAGCGTCGTCCGCGTGCTCCCGCGCGACGGTGTCGTCGCTCACCCGTAGTCCTCCTCGAAATCGATGGCCTCCCCGTCGGTCTCCCCCGTCCACGCGACCTGCAGGTGTCCGAGCGGGTCGGGTTGTTCGAAGGTGACGGCGCGTTCGCGGTAGAGCTCGAGCAACGCGAGGAACCGCGCGACGACCAGCAGCCCGAGATCGCAGTCGGCGACGAGTTCGTCGAATCCGACCCAGACCCCGGCGCCACGGGCACGCAACAGACCGAGGATGTGGGCGGCCTGTTCGGGAACCGACACCTTCGGGGTGTGCAGGTGGTCGAGGCCGACGGTCGGTGGTGGTTTCGGCCGGAACGCCGCGGCGGCGATCTCGGCGAAGCGGTGCGCGTCGACGCCGAGCACGACCTCCGGTACGAGAGTCTCGTAGCACTCCTCGAGCGACACCGCGCGCGGATAGCGGCGCAGCGCCGCGGCCTCGAGGGCGGCGAACTGTTCGGCGATCTGCTTGTACGCCCGGTACTGCAGCAGACGCGCGAACAGCAGGTCGCGGGCCTCGAGCAGGGCGAGGTCCTCGGGGTCGTCGACCTCACCGGCGGGCAGCAGCCGGGCGGCCTTGAGGTCGAGCAGGGTCGCGGCGACGACCAGGAACTCGGTGGTCTGATCGAGGCCGAGTTCGGGGCCGAGTTTGCGGGTGTAGGCGATGAAGTCGTCGGTGACCTCGTGCAGTGCCACCTCGGTGACGTCGAGGCGGCGCTGCGAGATGAGGGTGAGCAGCAGATCGAAGGGGCCCTCGAAGTTGCGCAGGCGCACGTGGAAACCCGAGGTGGTCTCCTCGACCTCCGGCTGGGCCGGTTCGGTGGGTTCCTCGAGGACCACCGCCTCGACCTCCGCGTCGGGTGCCGTGCCGGTGTCCGCCGAGTCCTGGACAGGTGCGTGCACGGGGCTCAGCGACCGCTCCGGTGGATCACTTCCCGCGCGAGGGCGCGGTACGACTCGGCGCCGGCAGAGGTCGGTGCCCAGCGGGTGATGGGTTCGCCGGCGACACTGGTCTCGGGGAACTTCACGGTGCGGTTGATGACGGCGTCGTAGACGAGATCGCCGAAGACCTCCACGACCCGCGACATCACCTCACGTCCGTGCAGGGTGCGCTGGTCGAACATCGTGACGAGGATGCCGGCGACGGCGAGCTTCGGGTTGAGCCGGTCGCGGACCTTGGCGACGGTGTCGTTGAGCAGCGCCAGGCCGCGCAGGCTGAAGAACTCGCACTCCATGGGGATGAGCACCGAGTCGGCGCACGCGAGCGCGTTGACGGTGAGCAATCCGAGCGAGGGCTGGCAGTCGACGAGGATGTAGTCGTAGCGGTCGAGCATCGGGTACAGGGCGCGGCCCAGTGCCTGTTCGCGGCCGACCTCGGAGACGAGCTGGATCTCGGCCGCCGACAGGTCGATGTTGCTCGGCAGCAGGTCGAGGCCCTCGACGTGGGTGCGTACGAGCACGTCGTCGGTGGACACCCGCGGTTCGACGAGCAGATTGTGGACGGTGAGATCGAGATCGTGGTGGGCGACACCGAGTCCGGCGGACAGTGCGCCCTGCGGATCGAGGTCGACGAGCAGGACGCGGCGCCCGTACTCGGCGAGGGACGCCCCGAGGTTGATGGTCGAGGTGGTCTTGCCGACCCCGCCCTTCTGGTTGCACATCGCGATGATGCGGGCCGGTCCGTGGGTGGACAGCGGCACCGGTTCCGGGACGGGACGTCGTGGCCGGCCGGTCGGTCCGAGATCGGGCTCGGCGGCGGTTCCGGCGCTGGTGGCCGGCTCGGTGGTGGACGTTCTGTCGGTGTCCTCGCGGCCGTGTGCGTCGACCGGGACGGTGTTCGACCGGAGGTGCTCCGGCTCCATGTACGTGGCGGGTGGCCGAGGTGTGCCCACGTTCGGTACTCCCCCTGTCTTGCGACCCAGATGTCTTCTCGTCGACCCGTCGGGTGACCCGGCGGCTCGTCCCCAGAACGCTACCGCTTCGTCGGCAGGATCACCGCACGGACACGCGTCCCCTGCGGAGTCGGTCATCGCGCCCGCGGATGCGCCTGCGCCCACACCTCGCGAAGGGCACCGGCGGTGACCAGGGTGTATATCTGCGTGGTCGTCACAGAAGCATGCCCCAGTAACTCCTGCACCACGCGTACGTCGGCGCCCCCGTCGAGCAGATGGGTCGCGAAGGAGTGCCGCAGCGTGTGGGGCGACACCCCGACATCGACCCCGGCGCGTTCGGCGGCGGTCTGCAGCACCTTCCACGCGCTCTGCCGCGACAGGCGGCCGCCGCGGGCGTTGAGGAAGACCGCGGCGGTGCGGCCGGTGGTCAGGGCGGGTCGTCCGCGCACGAGATAGGCGTCGAGTGCGCCGAGCGCCGGGCGGCCGACCGGGACGAGTCGCTGCTTGCCGCCCTTGCCGCGCAGCAGCACGGTGCGTGATTCGGTGTCGATGTCGTCGACGTCGAGTCCGACGGCCTCGGAGATGCGGGCGCCGGTGGAGTACAGCAGCTCGAGCAGGGCGCGGTCGCGCAGGCTGCGGGGCCCGTCGGCGTCGGGGGCGGCGGCATCGAGGATCGCGCTGACCTGGTCGACGGTCAGCGCCTTGGGCAGGCGACGCCCGGGCGCCGGGGGTTTGACGGTGCGGGCGACATCGACCGGGGTCTGTCCTTCGGCGGCGGCGAAGCGGTGCAGGCCCCGCACTGCGATCAGGGCGCGGGCGGCCGAACTCGCCGCCAGCGCCGGGCGGTTGCGTTCCGGATCCCCCCGGCGCAGGCTCGCGGCGAAGTCGCTGATGTGGTGTTCGTGCACGTCGGCGAGGTCGCCGATGTGGATGTCGGTGAGGTGTTCGACGTAGCGCAGCAGGTCGCGGCGGTAGGAGGCGAGGGTGTTCGCCGCGACCCCCCGTTCGACGGTCAGGTGCGCGAGGTAGGCGTCGAGTTGCCCGGTAAGCGTCGGGGACGGCTGCGGAGCGACCTGCGTGGCGGGACGTTCCTCACCGGGCAGCACCGCTCACCCCTCCGCGCGCGTGCGGGCGAAGGTGGTGGGCCGGTCCGGCCACGGCGCATCCGGTGCGCGGGTCGCGGTGCCCGTCGCGCGGGCCGTCGCGAACGCGAGGAGACCGGATACCGCGGTGGCGTTGACGATCTCCCCGCGCAGCACCATCGCCACGGCCTCGTCGACCGGGACGCGGTGGACCTCGAGATCGGCCTCCTCGTGCTCGGGTTCGGGCCGGTCGACGGCGCTCAGGCCCCGGGCGGCGAAGACGCGCACGGCTTCGTCGGTGAATCCGGGTGAGAGCGCGATGTCGACGAGGAGTTCCCAGTCGGCGGCGGCCAGGCCGGTCTCCTCGGCGAGTTCGCGGCGGGCGGTGTCGAGGGGGTCCTCGCCGGGGGCGTCGAGCAGCCCGGCGGGCAGTTCCCACAGTCGCCGGCCGAGCGGGTGCCGGTACTGGTGCACGAGCACCACCCGGTCCTGCACGTCGACGGCCACCACCGCGACCGCGCCATGGTGTTCGACCACTTCGCGTTCGGCGGTGTGCCCGTCGGGCATCGCCACGTCGTCGACGCGCAGCGACACGATGGCGCCCGTGTAGATCCGCCGGCTGTCCAGGGTGCGGAAGTCGTGTCGCTGCGCCATGTCGACTACTCGGCGTCGCCGGCGGTGGACGTCGACGCGGTCGAGCCGACCGATTCCTCGGAGGTGCTGTTCTCGCCGTGGATGTCGACCGGGAGTCGCTCGGCCGCCTTGTACTGCAGTGCCGCGGCGACGAGGCCGGAGAACAGCGGGTGCGGGCGGGTGGGCCGGCTCTTGAGCTCCGGGTGCGCCTGGGTAGCGACGAAGAACGGGTGCTGCTCGGCCGGGTACTCGACGAACTCGACGAGCCGCCCGTCCGGGGAAGTGCCGGAGAACACCAGACCGGACTTGGCGATCTTGTCGCGGTAGGCGTTGTTGACCTCGTAGCGGTGCCGGTGCCGTTCGGAGACCTGCTCGCTGCCGTATGCCTTGGCCACGACCGAGCCCTTCTTCAGCGCGGCCGGGTAGGCACCGAGACGCATGGTGCCGCCGAGATCGGCCTCACCGGCGACCGCCTGTTCCTGGTCCGCCATCGTGGAGATGACCGGGGCGGTGGTGTCGGGATCGAACTCGGTGGACGAGGCGTCCTCGATGCCGACCGACCGGGCGGCCTCGATGACGACACACTGCAGGCCCAGGCACAGGCCGAGCAGCGGGATCCGGCGGGTGCGGGCGAACCGGATGGCGCCGAGCTTGCCCTCGATGCCGCGGATGCCGAAGCCGCCGGGGATCAGGACGGCGTCGACGTCGCCGAGGTGCTTCTCGGCACCGGCCTCGGTCTCGCACTCGTCGGAGGCGACCCAGCGGATCCTGACCTTCGCGCGGTGCGCGAAACCGCCGGCGCGCAGCGCCTCGGTGACCGACAGGTAGGCGTCGGGCAGGTCGATGTACTTGCCGACGAGCGCGACCTCGACGGTCTCGCGGGGGTTGTGGACCCGCTCGAGCAGGTTGCCCCATACCGTCCAGTCGACGTCCCGGAAGGGCAGGCCGAGCTGGCGCACGACGTAGGCGTCGAGTCCCTCGCTGTGCAGCACCTTCGGGATGTCGTAGATGCTCGGCGCGTCGGGGCAGGAGATGCAACCGGCGACGTCGACGTCGCACATCAGCGAGATCTTCGCCTTGAGCGAGGCCGGCACGTCGCGGTCGCAGCGCAGCACGAGCGCATCGGGCTGGATACCGATGTTGCGCAGCGCGGCCACCGAGTGCTGGGTCGGCTTGGTTTTCAGCTCACCGGACGGCCCGAGATAGGGCACGAGTGAGACGTGCAGGAAGAAGCAGTTGTCGCGGCCGACCTCGTGGCGCACCTGGCGGGCGGCCTCGAGGAAGGGCTGCGACTCGATGTCGCCGACGGTGCCGCCGATCTCGGTGATCACCACGTCCGGGGTCTGGCCCTCGGCGTCGGGTGCGGCCATCGCGAGGATGCGGCGCTTGATCTCGTCGGTGATGTGCGGGATGACCTGCACGGTGTCGCCGAGATATTCGCCGCGGCGTTCCTTGGCGATGACCGTGGAGTACACCTGGCCGGTGGTGACGTTCGCGTCGGCGGTCAGGTCGCGGTCGAGGAAGCGCTCGTAGTGGCCGACGTCCAGGTCGGTCTCGGCGCCGTCCTCGGTGACGAAGACCTCACCGTGCTGGAACGGATTCATCGTGCCGGGGTCGACATTGAGGTACGGGTCGAGCTTCTGCATCGTCACGCGCATGCCGCGTGCGGTGAGCAGAGTGCCCAGGCTCGACGCTGTGAGCCCCTTGCCGAGAGAGGACGCGACGCCCCCGCTGACGAAGATGTGCTTGGTAGGGGTACGCGAGTGGCGTGACTGTGGCAAAGAAGCTCCCGTGACGTCAGGTGCAGGACTTTTGGACTGATGCGATACAGCTGGGGCCTGCCGACCCACGGAACTTCACGGTAACACCTCCGTGGGCGGGCGCGTACCCGACTCGCGATTGCGGGCCCCCGGTGCAATCGACGTCACAGGCGGCGGCGCTCAGCGGGCCGGGGAGCCGACGGTGACGGCGGTGGCGCTCGGCCCCGTCCCGTAGCGGCCGGTGCCCCCGTCGTACTGCTCGCGCAGCGCCAGGACCGTCGTCAGGCGTCCCGATTCGCGGTCGAGGTTGTCGACCGTGGACAGGCCCGCGGCGAGCGCGGCATCGGCCCGGACGACGGCGATCGGTCCGTTGCCTTCGGCTGCCCCGGTGCGGCCGGCGAGCACCGCGCCGGCGCCGCGGCCGTCGACGACCCCCGCGAAGCGCGCGATGAGCGACCCGCGGTTGCCGGCGCGTTCGGCGTTGCCGCTGTGGTCGCCGGTGACGACGAGGGCGCTCTGGGCCGGTTCGACCTGGGCGTCCTCGTAGGTGATGAAACCGCCGCTGCGCAGCGTGGTCAGGGCGAGGGCGCGTTCCTCGGGGGTGCTGCGCGGTTGTCCGGTGCCCGGGTCGACGAGCAGCACCGCGCCGAGCAGATCCCCGGCGAGGCTGCCGGGGTCGACGGCGCCGGTCTGCAGTTCCACCCCGGCGGGCACGACGTTGGTGACGGTGGTGCGGAGCTGGTCGGTGCCGGAGGCGTCGATGAACGAGTCGGTCAGCGCGATCCGGGCGGTGACCCGGCCGCCGGCGTCACCGACGGAGCGGACGACGGCGTCGACGTCCTCGGGGGCGGCGTCCGGGGTGGTCACGAGGAGGACGGTGCGGTCGAGAAGTTCGTCGCGCACGATCCGCGGGCCGATGGTCGAGTCGAACCCGTCGGCGGCGAGCAGCTGTGCCTCGAGCCGGCTGCCGTGGTCCTCGGCCTCCTGGACCTCGCGGCGCAGTTCGGCCTTGTCGTCGCGCAGGCCGGAGACGACGCTGTCGGCCAGCAACCCGGAGCCGAGCACGATCCCGACCGCCAGGCCGAGGAACACCGCCACCAGGGAGACGACGTGATGGCGCATCGAGATCACGCGCGCAGACCCCGAATCCACTCCACGGCGGACTCCCACCACTGACGGGCGAGTTCGACGACGTCGCCACCGAGGTTGGACACGGCGAGCGCAGCGATCACGGCGATGAGGGCCGCGAAGACGAGCAGGGCGATCACGCCGCCCGAGACGCGGCTGCGGTAGAGGGTGGCCACCGCCTTCGCGTCGACGAGTTTCGGTCCGACCTTCAGGCGGGTCATCACCGCGGACGGATTGGTGTCGCGGCGGCCGTGGTCGAAGAACTCGTCGAGCGAGACGGTGCTGCCGACGGTCACCACCAGCGCCGCACCGTGATGCTCGACGAGCAGCAGCGCCAGGTCGGTGGGCGTGCCGACGGCGGGGAAGGTCATCGCGCCGATGCCGAGATCCTGGATCCGCTCGAGACCCGGGGCGTGGCCGTCCGGGTCGGCGGGCAGCACCACTTCGGCACCGGACTTGAGGGTGGAGGTGCCGATCTCGTCGGGGTCGCCGACGATGAGATCGGGGCGGTAGCCCGCCTTGGAGAGGGCGTCCGCGCCGGGGCCGACACCCACCAGGATCGGCGAGTACTCCTTGATGAACGGCTTGAGGTCCTTGAGGTCCTGCACGTGCCCGGGGCCGTCGGAGACGACGACGACGTGCCGGTCGCGCAGGTCCAGGTCGATGTCGGGGATGCCGACGCCGTCGATGAGCAGCGGACTCTCCGAGCGGATGAACTCGATGGTGTTGCCCGAGAACGCCTCGAGGTGGTCGACGAGCCCGGTCCGCGCCTCGATCATGCGGTCGGAGATCTCGATGTCGGTCTGCTCGTCGCCCTCGATGAGCAGCTTCTCCCCCGCATACACGCCGCCCTCGTGCACCCGGACCTTCGCGCCGTCCTTGATCTTCTTGAAGACCTCGGTGCCGACGTTGTCGACGAGCACGATGTCGTGCGCGACGATCACCTCGGGACCGAGATTCGGGTACCGGCCCGAGATGGACGGGGACGCGTTGATCACCGCGGTGACGCCCGCTTCGACGAGCGCGTCGGCGGTGACGCGGTCGAGGTCGATGGCGTCGAGGACGACCACGTCGCCGGGACCGATCCGGCGCAGCAGTTTCGCGGTGTTCCTGTCGACCCGGGCAATGCCACTCACTCCGGGCAACGTTTCGTTGTTACGGGACAGCAGCGCCGGCATCTTCATGCAAGAGATGATGCGCCGGTATACGAGTGAGGTTGTGGAGGCGCGCCGGTAGTCGTGTGAACATCACCCGGCGCCCCGGGCAGGTCAGCCGGTGCGCTCGGCGTGGGCGACGGCCAGCAGTTCCTCGGCGTGCGCGCGCCCGGTCTCGGTGTCGTCGAGCCCGGCGAGCATGCGGGCCAGTTCGGTGACCCGCTCCTCCTCGCTGAGGGTGCGCACCCCGCTGCTGATCACCCCGGCCCGGTCGTCGACCTTGTCGACGACGAGATGGGTGTCGGCGAACGCCGCGACCTGCGGCAGGTGGGTGACCACGATGACCTGGTGGGTGCGCGACAGGCGCGCGAGTCGCCGGCCGATCTCGACGGCGGCGCGACCACCGACCCCGGCGTCGACCTCGTCGAAGACCATCGTCGCGCCGCGTTCGGAACCGGCGAGCACCACTTCGAGGGCGAGCATGACACGGGAGAGTTCACCGCCGGACGCGCTACGCGCGAGGGGGCGGGCCGGGGCGTCGCTGTGCGGGGCGAGCCGGAACTCCACCTCGTCGATCCCGGATTCGCCGGCGTGCAGGAGCCGGTCGCCGACCTGCAGCGGCGCGGTGTCGCTCGCGGTGGCCGCGCGGTCGGCGATGTGCACGTCGAGCACGGCGCGTCCCATCGCGAGGCCGGACAGTTCCTTGCTCACGGCCTTCGCGAGTTTGCCGGCGACCTTGTGCCGCGCCGTCGACAGGGCGGTGGCGGCCTCCGCGGTCGCGGCGGCCTCCGCGTCGACCTCGGCGGCGAGCTTGTCGATCGCCTCCGCGGAGACGTCGAGACCGGACAGGCGTTCGCGGGCCTCGCGCGCCCACTCGAGCACGCCGTCGATGTCGGCGGCGTACTTCCGGGTGAGGTTCTTCAGTTCCGCCTGCCGGTTGAGCAGCGTCTCGAGGGCGCTCGGGTCGGACGGCAGGTCGGACAGATAACCGGAGATGTCACCGGTGACGTCGGTGACCACCGCGATCGCTTCCCCGAGGCGGGGACCGAGTTCGCGCAGGGCGGGATCGTCGCAGCCCTCGAGGCGGGCGCGGGCCTCGCCGAGCAGGTCGAGTGCCGCCGAGTACGCGTCGGCGTCGCCGCTGTCGTCGCCGGCGAGGGCGTTGTGCGCGACGGTGGCGGCCTCGCGCAGCGAGTCGAGGTCGGACAGGCGCCGCACCTCGTCGACGATGCGGGTGTCCTCCCCCGGTTCGGGTGCGACGCGGTCGATCTCGTCGAGACCGAAGTGCAGGCGGTCGGCCTCCTGCGCGAGCTCACGCGACCGTTCGGTGCGTTCCTGCAGTTCGGCGCGGGCCTCGAGCCAGCGGCGCCGCCGGGTGCGGTAACGGTCGAGCAGACCGGCGACGGTCTTGCCGCCGAACCGGTCGAGCGCGGCGCGCTGCTCGTCGGGACGCAGCAGCCGCAACTGGTCGTTCTGGCCGTGCACGGTCAGCAGCGGCCCGGTGAACTCGGACAGCACCCCCACCGGCACGCTGCGTCCCCCGAGGTGGGCGCGGGAGCGGCCGTCGCTGCCGACGGTGCGCACGGCGATGATGCTGCCGTCCTCGTCACGCTGGGCACCGGTGGACTCGAGCAGTTCGGCGATCTGCTGTTCGATGTGGCTGGGCGTCGGTTCGATCTCGAAGCGGCCCTCGACCACGGCGCGGTTGGCACCGACCCGCACCCGGGTGGGGTCGGCGCGCACCCCGGAGAGCAGGTGCAGGCTCGTGACGACCATCGTCTTGCCGGCACCGGTCTCGCCGGTGAGCACCGTCAGTCCCCCGTGGAAGCGCGCGTACGCCTCGGAGATCACACCCAGGTTGTCGATCCGGATCTCTGCGAGCATCTCAGAGTTTCCTTCCCCGCCAGCCCTTCACCGGAAGTTCGAACTTGCGCACCATTCGATCCGCGAACGGTGCCGAATCCAGCCGCACCCAGCGGACCGGATCGCATCCTCGCACCACCTCGAGCCGGGCCCCGGCCGGGACATCGATGATGCGGCGACCGTCGCAGAAGACCACTCCGTCGTGGCCGCCGGCGAGGGTCTCGACCGCGATGATCGACTCGGGGCTGGTCACCAGCGGGCGCGCGAACAGTGCGTGTGCGTTGCTCGGGATCACCAGCAGCGCTTCGAGTTCGGGCCACACGATCGGTCCGCCGGCCGAGAAGGCGTAGGCCGTCGAGCCCGTCGGGGTGGCGACGAGGACACCGTCGCAGCCGAACGAGGAGACGGGACGGCCGTCGACCTCGAGCACCACCTCGAGGACCCCGAGCCGCGACTTGTTCTCGAGACTCGCTTCGTTGAGCGCCCACCCGCGGTCGAGGACCTCGTCGTCCATGCGCACCGTCACGTCGAGGGTCATGCGTTGTTCGACGCGGTATTCGCGGCGCACCACCTGCATGAGCGCTTCCTCGAGGTGTTCGGCCTCGGACTCGGCGAGGAACCCGATGCGGCCCAGGTTGATCCCGAGGACGGGCACCGCCGAGTACTGCGCGAGTTCGGCGGCCCGCAGGAAACTGCCGTCGCCGCCGAGGACGATCACCATCTCGCAGCCGGCGGCCGCCTCCGGTCCCGGTTCGACGACGCTGATGAAGCTGCCCGGCAGTGCGAGGACGCCGAGTCCGTTGCTCACCGCCTCGTCGTCGAGGGTGCGCAGACCGATGCCGGCCTCACCGAGGATCTTCGCGACCCGCAGCGCGGTGCCGGCGATCTCGTCGCGCCCCGAATGGGAGACCAGCAGGATCTCCCGGCCCGATCGCGCCGCGTCGACCGCGACGGTCTCTTCGCTCACTGTGGTCCTTCCTGCACCGCACGCTCGATCAGTTCGATCACTGCCGGGTCGAGTTCCTCCGGCCCCGGCTCTGCGGCCCGTAGCCACAGGAAGTACTCGACGTTCCCGGACGGCCCGGGCAGCGGGCTCGCCACCGCTCCGAGGGTGCGCAGGCCCTGCCGCTGCGCTTCGCGCGCGACGTCGAGCACCGCCTCCGTGCGCAGCGCCGGGTCGCGCACCACGCCACCGCTGCCGACCCGGTCCTTGCCCACCTCGAACTGCGGTTTGACCATCGGCAGCAGGTCGCCGCCGGAGGCGACGCAGGCGACGAACGCCGGCAACACCAACTTCAGCGAGATGAACGACAGGTCCGCGACCACCAGGTCGACGCGCCCGCCGATCGTCTCCGCGTCGATGCTACGCACATTTGTTCGATCGATCACGTGGACACGCTCGTCGGACTGCAGGCGCCAGACCAGCTGGCCGTAACCGACGTCGACCGCGACGACCTCCGCGGCACCCTCGTGCAACAGCACGTCGGTGAAACCGCCGGTCGACGCGCCGGCATCGAGGCAGCGACGCCCCGACACCTGCAGCCCCTGCGGCGTGAACGCCTCCAGGGCGCCGAGGAGTTTGTGGGCACCGCGGGACGCCCAGGAGACCTCGTCGCTCACCTCGGTGACGATCAACGGCGTGTTCGGTTCGACGGCGGTCGCCGGTTTGGAGGCCACGGTGCCGGCGATCAGCACCCGACCTGCGGCGATCAGTTCGCTGGCATGCTCACGCGAGCGCGCCAGACCCCGCCGTACCAGTTCCGCGTCGACGCGTGCCCGGCGTGCCACGTCAGATCTTGTCCACGGTCGACAAGGCCTGCACGAGGACCTCGTGGGCTCGTTCGAGCAGGTCGGCGTGCTCGAGCAGCACGGACTGGTCGGTGCTCTCGGCACCGGGGACGGATGCGCCCTCGCGGACACGCGCCAGCAACGCGTCGACCTCCTCGCGGACGTGTGCGGGATCGACGGTGGGGCGTGCGCCGGGAAGGTGTTCGCCCGGACG
Organism: Rhodococcus sp. S3; assembly: GCF_058211795.1. Classification (NCBI taxonomy): domain Bacteria; kingdom Bacillati; phylum Actinomycetota; class Actinomycetes; order Mycobacteriales; family Nocardiaceae; genus Rhodococcus; species Rhodococcus sp. S3. The sequence continues at coordinate 2,838,707 of NZ_CM177074.1, forward strand.
TGGAATCGGCGTGCTCATCGCCGTCCACGCTAGTCGATGGGTGCGACCGGGCCACACCCTCCGGTGCGGATCAGACCGTCGCCGCCCACGCGTCCACGACGGACCGTGCACGCTCGTCCACCGGATGGACCTGCCCGAATCCGGGGTTGGCCCAGGCGATGTCGAGCAGACCCCGCAGCGCCTCCATCGGATCGGCCGCCGACTGCGCGGCGGCGAGGTGAAGATCACCTCCGTCGACCGTGACGTCCCACGAGTCGTGCGGTGCGACGCGCAGCCGGTCGGCCGGCTGGTCGAGGCTCGCGAGCGAGGCCGCGACGTAGGTCGGGCGCTGCTCGGCCGGAGCCCGCAGCAGATCGTCGACGGTGCTGACCCCGGTCAGCACGAGCAGAGAATCCGCACCGACGGCGTTGGCGCCTTCGATGTCGGTGTCCAACCGGTCACCGATGACGAGGGGACGACGGGCACCGCCGCGACGGATCGCGTCCTCGAGCAGCGGAGCTGCGGGTTTGCCCGCCACGAGCGGGGTCGCGCCGGTGGCGTTGCGCACCGCCGCGACCATCGAGCCGTTGCCGAGGACGAGTCCGCGCTCGGTGGGCAGGGTCGAGTCGACGTTGGTGGCCACCCACAGGGCGCCTGCGCGGACGGCGAGCGTCGCCTCCGCCAGGATCGCCCATCCGGTGTCCGGGGAATGCCCCTGCACCACCGCCACCGGATGCGCGTCCGCGGACCGGACCGGGGTGAGGCCGACACCGGCCACCTCCTCGGCCAGGGCCTCGGTGCCGACGACGAGCACCGGCGCATCGGCCGGGAACCGCTCGGCGAGCAAGCGCGCAGCGGACTGCGAGCTCGTCACCACCGACGAGTCGTCGGCCGGAAAGCCGAGTTCCCGCAGGTGCAGCGCGACCTCCGACGGCCGACGGCTGGCATTGTTCGTGACGTACAGAACGGTGTCGTCACCGGCGGCCAGCGCCTCGCGGGCACCCAGGACGGGTTCGGCGCCCCGATAGACGGTGCCGTCGAGGTCGAGCAGCAGGACGTCGTAGATCCGACGCAGGCTGTCGCTGGAGGCCGTACCGGCAGAGAGGTCGGTGCCGTCGGTCACGGCGCCTCTCCGGTGAGCTCCTCCACCCGCTCCTCGGCGTCGGTGACGCCTTCGATGTCGGCGCCTGCGGAGTGCAGGAACCACTGCAGGCCTTCTTCGGTTCGCCCGGCCGCGACGAGTGCGTCGGCGTAGGCGTAGAAGAGACGGGCCGCCGGCGTACCGGTCCGCTCCGGATCGAGATCCGGCGTCTGCAGGGTCACGACGGCCTGGTCGTACTGACCGAGATCCATGCGGGCACCGGCGAGGACGATGCGCAGCTCCGTGGCCTCGTCACCGGTCAGCTTGCGAGCTTCCTCGCTCCGGCCCAGTTCGAGCGCCTTCTCGGGGCGACCGAGACCGCGTTCGCAGTCGGCCATGACGGCGAGCAGTCCGGTACCACCGGACATGCGGCGTGCTGCGCGGAGCTCGGAGAGCGCCTCCGCCCACTCACCGGCGTGATAGGCGGTGATGCCGGCGGCCTCGCGGACGACCGCGATGCGGCCGGCGCGCTGGCGTGCGGCGCGAGCGTGGGTGAGCGCAGCACGGGGGTCGTCGTCGAGCAGACGACCGGCCATCACCAGATGCCGGGCGACGGTGTTCGCGTTCGACTTGTCCAGGCTCAGCAGGTCGCGGCGGATCGTCGGGTCGAGTTCGGAGGCCTCGACGTCGTCGGGGATGTCCGGCTCGTCCGGACGGGCGTCGCGACGCTGCGGTGCGATGCCTTCGCGCCCGCGACCCGGACCGAATCCACCTTCACCGCCACGACGACGGGGTGCTCCCTCGCCACGGCGGTCACCGGACTGAGGGCCGCGGCGGTCGCCGGAGTAGCTTCGCCGGTCGCCGCCGCCGCGTTGGTCGCCACCACGGCGCTGATCACTGCCGCGCTGGTCGCCACCGCGGCGATCGTCGCGGTTGCCGTAGCTGCGCTCACCGCGGGGACGGTCCGAACCCTGACGGGGACGGTCGCCGTACTGCCGACCGCGATCGTCGCCGCGGCTCGAACGGTCGTCGCTGTGGCGGGGACGATCATCGCTGCGGCGGGGGCGGTCGTCGCCTCCGGAGCGTTCGCGGTAGGGACGGTCGCTGCGACCGGAGCGAGCATCGTCGCGGCCGCGATCCCGGCGGTCTCCGCCCTGGAAGGAACGGCGGTCGTCGCCACGCCGGTCGTCGCTGCGCTGGGGTCGTCGATCGTCGCTCCGGGGCGGGCGCCGATCGTCACCGCGCTGCGGACGGTCGTCGCGGCCGGACGAACGTCCGGCGGATCCGTAACCGCCCTGCCGGCGGTCGTCGCCGCGTCCACGCTCGTCGCGGTCGCGGGGTGCGCGCTCGCCGCGGCTGTCGTCGGCGCGTTCCTCGCGCTCGTTCTTGCGGCCCGACCACGGAGTGGATCCTCCACTCCTGAAGGACCGACGTTCACCGTTGCCGTCGGACACAGAAAAATCCTCTCATGAAAACACGAAAGGGGACCCAAACGAGTGGGTCCCCTTTCGGAACGGGTGTTCGGCGGTGTCCTACTCTCCCACACCCTGTCGAGTGCAGTACCATCGGCGCAGACAGGCTTAGCTTCCGGGTTCGGAATGGGACCGGGCGTTTCCCTGTCGCTATGGCCGCCGTAACTCTATGAAACTTCACGCATCGGATTCGGTTCTCCCCCAAGGGGATTCCCGATATCTGATGTGTGTGTTGTTTCAGATACCGCACAGTGGACGCGTAACATCTTCGTGGTAAGTCCTCGGCCTATTAGTACCGGTCACCTCCACCCATTGCTGGGCTTCCAGTTCCGGCCTATCAACCCGGTGGTCTGCCGGGGGCCTTACCCCCTCGAGGGGGTGAGAAACCTCATCTTGGAACAGGCTTCCCGCTTAGATGCTTTCAGCGGTTATCCCTTCCGAACGTAGCCAACCAGCCATGCCCCTGGCGGGACAACTGGCACACCAGAGGTTCGTCCGTCCCGGTCCTCTCGTACTAGGGACAGCCTTCCTCAAGTTTCTAACGCGCGCGGCGGATAGAGACCGAACTGTCTCACGACGTTCTAAACCCAGCTCGCGTGCCGCTTTAATGGGCGAACAGCCCAACCCTTGGGACCTACTCCAGCCCCAGGATGCGACGAGCCGACATCGAGGTGCCAAACCATCCCGTCGATATGGACTCTTGGGGAAGATCAGCCTGTTATCCCCGGGGTACCTTTTATCCGTTGAGCGACACCGCTTCCACATGCCGGTGCCGGATCACTAGTCCCGACTTTCGTCCCTGCTCGACCTGTCAGTCTCACAGTCAAGCTCCCTTGTGCACTTGCACTCGACACCTGATTGCCAACCAGGCTGAGGGAACCTTTGGGCGCCTCCGTTACATTTTGGGAGGCAACCGCCCCAGTTAAACTACCCACCAGGCACTGTCCCTGAACCAGATCATGGTCCGAGGTTAGAGGTCCAATACGATCAGAGTGGTATTTCAACAACGACTCCACAACCACTGGCGTGGCCGCTTCACAGTCTCCCACCTATCCTACACAAACCGAACCGAACACCAATACCAAGCTATAGTGAAGGTCCCGGGGTCTTTTCGTCCTGCCGCGCGTAACGAGCATCTTTACTCGTAATGCAATTTCGCCGAGTCTGTGGTCGAGACAGCAGAGAAGTCGTTACGCCATTCGTGCAGGTCGGAACTTACCCGACAAGGAATTTCGCTACCTTAGGATGGTTATAGTTACCACCGCCGTTTACTGGGGCTTAAATTCTCAGCTTCGCCACCGAAATGGCTAACCGGTCCTCTTAACCTTCCAGCACCGGGCAGGCGTCAGTCCGTATACATCGTCTTACGACTTCGCACGGACCTGTGTTTTTAGTAAACAGTCGCTTCTCTCTGGTCTCTGCGACCACCCCCAGCTCGGACCGCAAGGGCCGTCACCGGGCGTGGTCCCCCTTCTCCCGAAGTTACGGGGGCATTTTGCCGAGTTCCTTAACCACAGTTCTCTCGATCGCCTCGGTATTCTCTACCTGACCACCTGTGTCGGTTTGGGGTACGGGCCGTGTACCAACTCACTAGAGGCTTTTCTCGGCAGCATAGGATCACTGAATTCCCCTCAACGGGTACGCATCACCTCTCAGGCTGTATGAATGGCGGATTTGCCTACCATTCGCCCTACCGGCTTACACCAGGTATTCCATCACCTGGCCCAGCTACCTTCCTGCGTCACCCCATCGCTTGACTACTACAATCGGGGTCCCGTGCAGCCAGCCAGTCGACTCCCGAAGGAGACGACCGACCTTTTGGACGGTTAGCACAACTGATTCGCCATTGGGCGCGGATACACGGGTACGGGAATATCAACCCGTTGTCCATCGACTACGCCTGTCGGCCTCGCCTTAGGTCCCGACTCACCCTGGGCGGATTAACCTGGCCCAGGAACCCTTGGTCATCCGGCGGACGAGTTTCTCACTCGTCTTTCGCTACTCATGCCTGCATTCTCACTCGCGCAGCCTCCACACCTGGATCACTCCGGCGCTTCCACGGCTGCACGACGCTCCCCTACCCATCCACACACCTGGCTCCCTCCCCGTGGGAAGAAAGCGGGCTTGTGTGAATGCCGCGGCTTCGGCGGTGTACTTGAGCCCCGCTACATTGTCGGCGCAGAACCACTTGACCAGTGAGCTATTACGCACTCTTTCAAGGGTGGCTGCTTCTAAGCCAACCTCCTGGTTGTCTCAGCGATCCCACATCCTTTTCCACTTAGTACACGCTTAGGGGCCTTAGCCGGCGATCTGGGCTGTTTCCCTCTCGACTACGAAGCTTATCCCCCGCAGTCTCACTGCCGCGCTCTCACTCACCGGCATTCGGAGTTTGGCTGATTTCGGTAAGCTTGTGGGCCCCCTAGACCATCCAGTAGCTCTACCTCCGGTGAGAAACACGCGACGCTGCACCTAAATGCATTTCGGGGAGAACCAGCTATCACGGAGTTTGATTGGCCTTTCACCCCTACCCACAACTCATCCCCTCAGTTTTCAACCTAAGTGGGTTCGGGCCTCCACGACGTCTTACCATCGCTTCACCCTGGCCATGGGTAGATCACTCCGCTTCGGGTCTAGAACATGCCACTAGATGCGCCCTATTCGGACTCGCTTTCGCTACGACTACCCCACACGGGTTAACCTCGCGACATGCCACTAACTCGCAGGCTCATTCTTCAAAAGGCACGCCATCACCCACCACGAACTGAATCGTGCATCGGCTCTGACGGATTGTAAGCGCACGGTTTCAGGTACTATTTCACTCCCCTCCCGGGGTACTTTTCACCTTTCCCTCACGGTACTAGTCCGCTATCGGTCACCAGGGAGTATTCAGGCTTATCGGGTGGTCCCGACAGATTCACACCGGATTTCACGGGCCCGGTGCTACTCGGGTACTTCTCACGAGAGCCGGCAAGTTTTCGTCTACGGGATTCTCACCCTCTACGACAGGCCGTTCCAGACCACTTCGACTAACCAACCGGTTTCTTACTCTCGCCCGTCATGACAGTGACGGGAAGAAAAGCCCCACAACCCCACGGATGCAACGCCTGCCAGCTATCACACACCCATGGTTTAGCCTCATCCGCTTTCGCTCGCCACTACTCACGGAATCACTGTTGTTTTCTCTTCCTGTGGGTACTGAGATGTTTCACTTCCCCACGTTCCCTCCACACACCCTATATATTCAGATGCGGGTAACACGACATCACTCGTGCTGGGTTTCCCCATTCGGAAATCCTCGGATCACAGCTCGGTTGACAGCTCCCCGAGGCATATCGCAGCCTCCCACGTCCTTCATCGGCTCCTGGTGCCAAGGCATCCACCGTACGCTCATAAACACTTACAACAAAGATGCTCGCGTCCACTGTGCAGTTCTCAAACAACACACAACACCGAATACTCACCCCATGGACACCACGGAACTTTCTTCGACATCGTCGCTGATCAAACACTCGCGTGTTCTCTCAGGACCCAACAGTGCACCGATATAACTTTCCTCCTGCCGGCACTCGGGCCCGCAGTAGTGAAGAAAATGCTTGTCAGCGTTCCACCCATGAGCACCACCGGATTACCTGTGAATCCGTAATGGCTCTGCCGATCAGAGCACAACCTGTGTTGTGTCTGTATCGGAAGTTGCTCCTTAGAAAGGAGGTGATCCAGCCGCACCTTCCGGTACGGCTACCTTGTTACGACTTCGTCCCAATCGCCGATCCCACCTTCGACGGCTCCCTCCCACGAGGGGTTAGGCCACCGGCTTCGGGTGTTACCGACTTTCATGACGTGACGGGCGGTGTGTACAAGGCCCGGGAACGTATTCACCGCAGCGTTGCTGATCTGCGATTACTAGCGACTCCGACTTCACGGGGTCGAGTTGCAGACCCCGATCCGAACTGAGACCGGCTTTAAGGGATTCGCTCCACCTCACGGTATCGCAGCCCTCTGTACCGACCATTGTAGCATGTGTGAAGCCCTGGACATAAGGGGCATGATGACTTGACGTCGTCCCCACCTTCCTCCGAGTTGACCCCGGCAGTCTCCTGCGAGTCCCCACCATCACGTGCTGGCAACACAGGACAAGGGTTGCGCTCGTTGCGGGACTTAACCCAACATCTCACGACACGAGCTGACGACAGCCATGCACCACCTGTCTACCGGCCACAAGGGAAACCACATCTCTGCAGTCGTCCGGTACATGTCAAACCCAGGTAAGGTTCTTCGCGTTGCATCGAATTAATCCACATGCTCCGCCGCTTGTGCGGGCCCCCGTCAATTCCTTTGAGTTTTAGCCTTGCGGCCGTACTCCCCAGGCGGGGCGCTTAATGCGTTGGCTACGGCACGGATCCCGTGGAAGGAAACCCACACCTAGCGCCCACCGTTTACGGCGTGGACTACCAGGGTATCTAATCCTGTTCGCTACCCACGCTTTCGCTCCTCAGCGTCAGTTACTGCCCAGAGACCCGCCTTCGCCACCGGTGTTCCTCCTGATATCTGCGCATTTCACCGCTACACCAGGAATTCCAGTCTCCCCTGCAGTACTCGAGTCTGCCCGTATCGCCTGCAAGCCCGCAGTTGAGCTGCGGGATTTCACAGACGACGCGACAAACCGCCTACGAGCTCTTTACGCCCAGTAATTCCGGACAACGCTCGCACCCTACGTATTACCGCGGCTGCTGGCACGTAGTTGGCCGGTGCTTCTTCTGCAGGTACCGTCACTTGCGCTTCGTCCCTGCTGAAAGAGGTTTACAACCCGAAGGCCGTCATCCCTCACGCGGCGTCGCTGCATCAGGCTTGCGCCCATTGTGCAATATTCCCCACTGCTGCCTCCCGTAGGAGTCTGGGCCGTGTCTCAGTCCCAGTGTGGCCGGTCGCCCTCTCAGGCCGGCTACCCGTCGTCGCCTTGGTAGGCCATTACCCCACCAACAAGCTGATAGGCCGCGGGCTCATCCTGCACCGAAAAACTTTCCACCCCAGGACATGCATCCCGAGGTCATATCCGGTATTAGACCCAGTTTCCCAGGCTTATCCCAGAGTGCAGGGCAGATCACCCACGTGTTACTCACCCGTTCGCCACTAATCCACCCAGCAAGCTGGGCTTCATCGTTCGACTTGCATGTGTTAAGCACGCCGCCAGCGTTCGTCCTGAGCCAGGATCAAACTCTCCGTTGAAGACTCACAATCACCCCGAAGGGGTAATCAGTCAAAGACATCGAGTCAAATCACTAGCATAAAAACTCAAACTAGCTCAAACACTGGATCACCGCAGACGGAAGAATGCGATGTCCAGCAACAACCACCCACAAAAAGTGAAGTGGTCGCACCAAATATTATTTGGCACTGACATTCATCGGCACACTGTTGAGTTCTCAAAGAACACGCGCACATCATCACGCTTCCGGACACCTGTCCGGCTCGCTCCGAGGCAACCGTTCCAAGCTATCACATCCGATTTCAGGGCCGCAAATCGCTGCTTTCCTGTTCTCTTCCGTGAGAGCCGATCGATGCGACATCGAACATGCCTGTTTCCGAACCTCTCGGTCCGGCGGGCTGTTCGGTGTCGCTCGAACGACGACTAAGTTACGCCGACGCTAACGAGCCGTCAAATCCGCTGGTCAGAGGCCCGCCAGCGTCGGCGAAGGTGTCAGTCGCGGACGACTCGCACGCCGGCGAAGTTCCGCTTGCCCCGACGCAGGACGAGCCAGCGTCCGTGCAGCAGTTCTCCGTCGCGCGGGGTCCACTCCTCCGAGGCGATGCGAACGTTGTTGACCGATGCGCCGCCTTCCTTGACGGTGCGACGCGCAGCTCCCTTGCTCTCGCACAGACCCGACGCGACGAGCAGGTCGATGATCGTGTCCGGCTCGCCGGCGCGGAGCTCCGTCACGGACGCCTCGGTCAGTGCGGCCGCGAGCGTGGCCTCGTCCAGCTCGCCCAGCTCGCCTCGTCCGAACAGGGCGCGGCTGGCCAACTCGACCGCAGCGGTGTTGTGCGCCCCGTGGACGAGCGTGGTCATCTCGGCAGCGAGTCGCTTCTGGGCCTCACGTGCGTGCGGACGCTCCGTGGTGGCGGTCTCGAGCTCGGCGAGTTCGTCCTTGTCGAGGAAGGTGAACCAGCGCAGGTACTTCATGACGTCGGCGTCGGCTGCGTTGACGAAGTACTGGTACCAGGCGTACGGGCTCGTCATCTCCGGGTCGAGCCACAGGCTGCCACCACCGGTGGACTTACCGAACTTCTTGCCGTCGGACGAGGTCACGAGCGGGACGGTCAGGGCGTGCACGCTCGCGCCGTCGGTACGGCGGTTGAGCTCGACGCCGGCGATGATGTTGCCCCACTGATCGGAACCACCGACCTGCAGCGCACATCCGTATTCGCGGCGGAGCTGCACGTAGTCGTTGGCCTGCAGGAGCATGTAGCTGAACTCGGTGTACGAGATGCCGTCGCCTTCGAGGCGGCGCTTGACCGTGTCGCGGGCGAGCATCACGTTGATCGAGAAGTGCTTGCCGATATCGCGCAGGAAGTCGATCGCGGACAGCTTGCCGGTCCAGTCGAGGTTGTTCGCGACCACGGCTCCCGTCGGGGAGTCGTCGAAGTCGACGAACCGCTCGAGCTGCCCACGGATCCGCCCTGCCCATTCGGCGACGGTGTCGGCGGAGTTCATGGTGCGCTCCCCCACGTCCCGCGGGTCGCCGATCATGCCGGTCGCGCCACCTGCGAGAACGATGGGCCGATGGCCGGCGCGCTGGAAACGCTTGAGTGCGAGGAGCGGAACGAGGTGACCGGCGTGCAGGCTCGGGCCGGTCGGATCGAAACCGGCATAGAGGGTGATCGGCCCCTTGTCGAGTTCGCCTCGGAGTGCGTCGAGATCGGTCGCTTGCGCGATGAGCCCGCGCCAGGTCAGTTCGTCGAGAATGTGCTCAGTCACCGTTCGATCATCCCATCACGCCCGAGGGGCGGCGGGTGCGCGTGGGCTGCGCCGGTACGCGGAGACCCCGATCGCACCGGGAACCCACAATCGCCACGGCCTGTCGGCCGCCACGCTGATTCCCACGCGCGGACCCCGCGCGACCTCCCCGACCAGCGGTTCGGACGGAAGTTCCACGCGCACCCGAGCGTCGGAAGCATCCACGTCGATGCCGTTGTCGGTCAGGTCGAGTCCGAGCGCAGCGGCCAGATTGCCCGGACCGCGCGCAAGATTCGCGAACGGTGTGCCGGGCGTGCGACGCGAACGGACGGCCTGTTCCCCCTCGACGACCTCGCCACCCCGCAACAGCACGGCCGCGGCGGTGCCGTCGGGACCGAGGGAGACGTTCGCGCAGAAGTGCAACCCGTAGCTGCGGTAGACGTACAGGTGCCCCGCAGGTCCGAACATGACCGAGTTGCGCGGGGTCGGTCCGCGGTACGAGTGCGCGGCCGGGTCCGGCCACGGTCCGTCCTCGGGTCCGCCGTAGGCCTCGACCTCCGTCAGCAGGACGGCGGTCTCCCCCACCCGGACGGTTGCTCCGAGCAGCGCTTCGGCGGCCTCGACCGGATCGAGTCCTTCGAGTTCGCCGCGGACGGATCGACGATTGCGGCTCAGTCGGTGCTCCATCCGGCGACACCGCGCGCGGTGAAGTCCTCGTGTTCGGCGTCGGTGACCTCGCGGGCCTCGTCGACGAGGAGGACCGGGATGCCGTTCTCGATCGGATACGCCCGCCGCAGTCGCGGGTTGTACAGGACGGCGTCGTCGACGAGAAGCAACGGCCCCTTGTCCTCCGGACAGGCCAGAATGCTCAGCAACGTGGGATCGACAGCCACGGATGTCCTTTCGAAGGGCGGAACCGAACCGGACCCAGGCTACCGCGCCCCGGCGGGCGAACCGGCCGTGCCCGCCTTCCACGCCGTGGCCACGGCCTTGGTGAACCGCTTGTACGTGCCGGTGTCGGGGTTGAGGTACCAGGTGCGGACGGTGGGCACGGGCAATCCCTGTTCGCGCAGACGATCGGCGGACGGGCGGTAGGACGGGCCCAACGGGATGTCGGGTACGACGTGCACGAGATCGGGTCGTTCGTCGGCCGGGACCGAGTCGAACGCCGCCGTGATCTCCGCGGCGGTCGGTGCACGGTTGCCCCGCAGCGAGCAGCCGGCCACCGCGATGTCGCGTCCTCCCACCGAGATGCCGTAGGCGACGGCGAGATCGACGCGCGGGATCGCTTCGAGCACGTCGGCCACGCTCTGGGTGAAGACCGGGCCGTGGAAGGTGGGGATGACCGTCCGCCGACTGTCGAGCAGCCAGTAGTCGCCGTCCGCATCGCGCCGGAACAGGTTGTCGGTGGGCACCCACACGTCGCCCGGTTCGAAGACGCCGCGCATCACACCGGTGATCGCCGAGGTGGCGGGGCCGGGACGGCCGAGCAGCAGCCCGACCTCGCCGACCTGCGCCTCCCGCACGAAGCCGCGTTCGTCCTCGACGAGTCGGCCTGCGCCGGCGTCGTAGGCGGCGAGGCGCACGTCGGCGCTGCCGGGCAACGGCCGGCCCTTCGAGCCGATCTTCGAGCCGGAGACGTTCGCGAGCACGACGTTGCCCTCGGTCGACGCGTAGAACTCGAGAACCCGGGCGGGCTGGAACCGGTCGAGGGTGCGGCGCCACAACCCCGGTGGCATGCCGGAACCGATGAACAACCGGATGGGATGGATGGCGTCGATGTGCAGCGACGGACTGTCGAGCACCTCACGCATCATCGACCAGGTGTAGGTGACGACGGTGACGCCGTAGCGGTGCACCTCGTCGCTGAAGAGCGACGGATTCAACCCGCGCGACAGCGCAATACGCGCCCCACCGGCCAGCGCACCACCGAAACTGACGAGCAGACCCGACGAATGATGCAGGGGCGCAAGGCAGTACATGGTGTCGCCGCGGCCCAGCGAAGCGGCGGTGGCGGTCCCGAAGGCCGACAGCGCCCATCGGTAGTTGGTGACCCGTCGCACCGCGAGCGTGTCGCCGCCACCGGAGAACAGGATGAACGCGAGTTCGCGTGCGAGTCCGGGATCGGCGACGTACCAGCCCGGCAATTGCACGGAGGAGATGTCGAGTCGTTCGAGATCGACGACGTCGGCGCCGGGTTCGATGTCGAGGTCGCGGACGTCACCGCCGCCGAGTACCAGCACGGGCAGGCCTGTCGCGACGGCCGCGTCGAGGTTCTCGGGATCGGCGACGATCTTCTCGACACCGCCGAGTCGTACGGCCTCGGCGATGTCCGGTCCCGGCGGGATCAGGACGGACACGCCGCCGAGACGGGAGATCGCCGCGACCGCCGCCATTGCGCTGGGGCGCACGTCCATGAGGATGCCGACGTGCATCGCGGGACGGATGCCGTTGTCGACGAGTCCGAGGACGACGTTGTCGATCCGCCGGTTGACGGCCTCGAAGGTGTAGACCCGGTCCTCGAAGATGAAGCACTCCCGCTTCGGCGACTTGCGGCCGATCTCGGCGAGCAGGCCACCGACGGAGATGCGGGTGCGCGGCTGGATCTGCCCGAGCCGCGCGAGCCGGGGCAACGCGCGAGCGGCCTCACCGGTGAGATCGCGTGCTCCGCGGACGGCACCGACCGCGATCCCCGCGAGCCCCTTGCCGAAATCGGTTCCGACGTCGGCGAGCGTTGCGGCCGTGTGCGTGATGCGGGATGCGACCGAGACGCCGGTGCCCTCGTCGGTGGGGTTCGGCACGGCCATCGGTGCGATGCCGACGGGCCGGTCCCCGACGCCCTCGCGCCACTGCACCCACTCCCCGACCGACGGCCACGTCTGCTGACCGGCAACACTGCCGACGACCAGACCGAAATGCCCTGCGCGCAAGGTGTATTCGTAGACCTCCGCACGGGGCGACGCCTTACGGATGCCGCGCACGGCGAGCGGTTGCCCGATGTCGTCGACCTCACCGATGAACGCGAGGACGGGGCAAGTGATCTCGGCGAGGCCCACCGCCCGGTCGTTGATGACGAAACCGCCACTGACCATGCGGTTGTGAGCGATGAACTGGCGCAACACCTCGGCGACGGCCGGTCCGGACCACGCCACCCACCCTTCGGTGTCGAGGAACCGGCGCTGAGGTTCTCGCGGCAGCAGCGCTTCCCGGTCGTGGAGCTGGAGCAGGAAGTCGATGCGCGATCGCACGGACTTGACCGGATCGAGCAGCTGGAAGCCGGTGCGCGCCATCCACCCCGTGATCGCGAGGCGGTTGAAGACGTGGTCGGCGAGGAAGTCCGCGGAGTGGGTCGCGACGATCTCCGGGATCCCGAAGGGCAGGGCGGCGAGGGTGTCGACCGGGCTGCCGAAGGTGATCAGGCTCGCGATGCCGCGGCTGCGCCGGTACGCCGCGACCTGATAGCAGAACATGCCGCCCTGCGAGTACCCACCGAGGTGCACGTCGCGGTCGGTGTAGGCGCGGACGCAGTCGACGACCTCGTCGAGGGCGAGGATGTGATCGGTGAGGGTGCGTTTCCAGCCGCCCTCCTCCTGGTCGGGCGACCCGAAGTCCACGACCCAGGGGTCGAGTCCCGCTTCGTGGAGGGTGCCGACGGCGCCGGCGTCACGGGTGACGTCGTACACCTCGGCGGACACCATCATCGGTGGCACGAGGACGATCGGAATGCCCGTGGAAGCGGTGTCGGACTCGGGGAAGTACCGGCGGAGCCGGTACATGGAGGTGCGCTCGACGACCTGGTAGGGCGACGACGACCGGCTGGGTTCGAGGCCACCGAAACGCAGGACTTCGAGACCGTTCTGGGCAGTGGCGACGAGCCGTCGCACCGACTCGGTCACTACATCGGCGTCCAGTCCCACGGTCCGCTCCCCTTCTCGACGATGTATCCGCACCGGCCCCCGGCACCTGCGGTTCTACACCGGTACCCGCTGCATGCCGAGAGTATGTGCCAGCCTGCCACACCACCCTCACCGTCCCGGGCAACTCGGGGTGTGCCCGGGACGGCAGGCGTGTCAGCCGCGAACCCAGTCGCGCAGGTGTGTCGCGGCGTCGCGCACGCGGCCGAGCTGCTCGGCCACCCGCACGCCCGCGGTGCCGCCACGCGCGTCGCGTGAGGCGATGGATCCTTCGACGGTGAGCACTTCCCGCACTTGCGGGGTCAGTGCCGGATCGACGCCGGCGAGCTCCTCGTCCGTGAGGTCCTCGAGGCCGACCCCGCGGCCTTCGGCGACCCGCACGCATGCCCCGGCCGCCTCGTGGGCGACGCGGAACGGAACACCCTGGCGGACCATCCACTCGGCGATGTCGGTCGCGAGGGTGAATCCGGCGGGTGCGAGCTCGGCCATCCGCTCGGTGTGGAAGGTCAGCGTCGAGACGAGACCTGCGATCGCCGGGAGCAGCAGCTCGAGCTGTGCGACGGAGTCGAAGACCGGCTCCTTGTCCTCCTGCAGGTCGCGGTTGTAGGCCAGCGGCTGCGCCTTGAGCGTGGCCAGCAGACCGGTGAGGTTGCCGATGAGGCGACCGGCCTTGCCTCGGGTGAGCTCGGAGACGTCCGGATTCTTCTTCTGCGGCATGATCGACGACCCGGTCGACCATTCGTCCGCGAGGGTGACGTACCCGAACTCGGGGGTGCTCCACAGGATGACCTCCTCCGCCATGCGGGAGAGGTCGACGGCGATCTGCGCGAACACGAACGCCGCTTCTGCCGCGAAGTCGCGGGAGCTGGTCGCGTCGATCGAGTTGTCCGCCGCCGAGTCGAAGCCCAGGTCGGCTGCGATCGCGTCGGGGTCGAGACCGAGCGACGAGCCGGCGAGTGCTCCCGACCCGTACGGCGAGACCGCAGCGCGCTTGTCGAAGTCACGCAACCGGTCGACGTCGCGCAGCAACGGATGCGCGTGCGCGAGCAGGTGGTGCGCGAGCAGCACGGGCTGCGCGGCCTGCAGATGCGTCTTGCCGGGCATCACGGCATCGGGGTGCGCCGCGGCCTGGCCGGCGATCGCCTCGACCACGTCGAGGACACCGTCGGCGATGCGCCGCGCGCTGTCGCGCAGCCACATGCGGAACAGCGTCGCGACCTGGTCGTTGCGGGAGCGGCCCGCGCGGAGCCGGCCGCCGACCTCGGGGCCGACCCGCTCGATGAGTCCCCGTTCGAGCGCGCCGTGCACGTCCTCGTCGGACTCGGCGGGGCCGAACGCACCGGAGGCCACATCGGCGGCGAGCCGGTCGAGGCCGTCGAGCATCGTGGCGAGGTCGTCGTCGGTGAGGAGTCCGGCGCGGTGCAGGACCTTGGCGTGGGCCTGTGAGGCGCGCACGTCGTACGGGGCCAGCGCCCAGTCGAAGTGCGTGGACTTGCTCAGCGCCGCCATGGCGGCGGCCGGTCCGGATGCGAACCGGCCGCCCCACAGGGCACCTTCGTTGGTGCCGTGAGCCGTCATGACTACAGGCCCAGATCGCGCTTCGCGGCGACCTTCGACGACAGGCCGTGGATCTGCACGAAGCCCTTGGCGTTGGACTGGTCGAAGCTGTCGCCCTCGTCGTAGGTGGCGAGGTTGAAGTCGTACAGCGACTCGGGGCTGCGACGGCCGTTGACGGTGATGTGTCCGCCGTGGAGCACCATGCGGATCTCGCCGCTGACGCGTTCCTGGGTGTTCTCGATGAAGGCGTCGAGGGCGGTCTTCAGCGGCGAGTACCACAGGCCGTCGTACACCAGCTCGCTCCAGCGCTCCTCGACGCGGCGCTTGTAGCGGCCGAGTTCGCGCTCGAGGGTGACGTGCTCGAGTTCCTGGTGGGCGGTGATGAGGGCGATGGCGCCGGGGGCCTCGTAGATCTCGCGGCTCTTGATGCCGACGAGGCGGTCCTCGACCATGTCGAGGCGGCCCACACCCTGTGCGCCGGCGCGGCGGTTGAGTTCCTGGATGGCTTCGAGGACGGTGACGTGCTTGCCGTCGATCGCGACGGGGCGACCGGCCTCGAAGGCGATGATCAGCTCGTCGGGTGCCTGCCAGTGGGCGGTGGGGTCTTCGGTGTAGTCGTAGACGTCCTTGGTGGGGGCGTTCCACAGGTCCTCGAGGAAGCCGGTCTCGACGGCGCGGCCCCAGACGTTCTGGTCGATGGAGAACGGCGAACGCTTGGTGACGTTGATGGGCAGGCCGTGCTCCTCGGCGAAGGCGATGGCCTTCTCGCGGGTCCAGGCGTAGTCGCGGACCGGTGCGATGACCTGGAGGTCGGGGGCGAGGGCGCCGAAGCCGACCTCGAAGCGGACCTGGTCGTTGCCCTTGCCGGTGCAGCCGTGGGAGACCACGGTGCCGCCGTGCTCGCGGGCGGCCTGCACGATGTGCTTGACGATCAGCGGGCGGCTGATGGCCGAGACGAGCGGGTAGCGATCCATGTAGAGCGCGTTGGCCTGGACGGTGGGCAGGCAGTACTCGTTGGCGAACTCGTCCTTGGCGTCGACGACGATCGATTCGACGGCACCGCAGTCGAGGGCGCGCTGACGCACGACCTCCATGTCCTCGCCACCCTGGCCGAGGTCGATGGCCACGGCGACGACCTCCTTGCCGGTCTCCTTGCCGATCCAGCTGATGGCGACGGAGGTGTCCAGCCCGCCCGAATAGGCGAGTACGACGCGTTCGGCCATTGTCTTTGTGCTCCTTCGTATTTCGACGTGCGTCTATGAGTGGTAGGTCAGGCGAGTGATTCGATTTTCGCGGCCAGTTCGGCTCCCGTCGTCGGTTCGCGGGCGATGACCGCGATGGTGTCGTCGCCGGCGATCGTTCCGACCACCTCGGGTAATGATGCCCGATCGAGTGCACTGGCCAGATAGTGCGCCGCCCCGGGCGGGGTGCGCAGCACGGCGATGTTGCCGCTGGAGTCGGTGGACACCAGCAGTTCGCCGAGCAACCGGGACAGGCGGTCGGTGCCTCCGGTCACCCCGCGCACGGGGCTGCCGTCCTCCGGGACGACGTACACCCCGGCGCCGCCGTCGGCCGCGCGGAGCTTGACGGCACCGAGTTCCTCGAGGTCGCGGGACAGGGTCGCGGTGGACACCTCGATCCCGTCCTCGGAGAGGAGAGCGGCGAGCTCGGTGTGGCTGCGCACCGGGTGCGCGGCGAGCAGTGCGACGATGCGGGCCTGCCGCGCCGCGCGCGTCGGCGCGGTCGCTGCACTGTCCGCATGGTTCGCCGCGGTGCTCACGGTCAGCTCCGGCTCTGCTCGAGCAGCCACACGAGCAGGGCCTTCTGTGCGTGGAGGCGGTTCTCGGCCTCGTCCCACACCACCGAGCGCGGTCCGTCGATGACCTCGGCGGTGATCTCCTTGCCGCGGTAGGCGGGCAGGCAGTGCAGCACGATCGCGTCGGTGTCGGCGAGGGAGACGAGGTCGTCGTTCAGCTGGAACGGCCGGAACGGCGCCTCGCGATCCTTGCCGTCGTCCTCCTGCCCCATCGACACCCAGGTGTCGGTGACGAGCACGTCGGCGCCGGTGGCTCCGGTGCGCGGGTCGTCGGTGACGGTGACGCTGCCGCCGGTCTCCTCGGCCCGTGCGCGGCTCGCAGCGATCACCTGTGGGTCGGGGGTGAACCCGGCCGGGGACGCGATGGTCACGTGCATGCCGGCGGTGACGCCGCCGAGCATCAGCGAGTGCGCCATGTTGTTGGCGCCGTCGCCGAAGTAGGTCATCCGCAGGCCCGCGGTGGCGCCCTTGTTCTCGCGGATGGTCTGCAGGTCCGCGAGTACCTGGCAGGGGTGGAAGGTGTCGGTGAGCGCGTTGACGACGGGCACGGTCGAGTGCTCGGCGAGCGTCTCGATGCGGTCCTGGCCGTAGGTGCGCCACACGACCGCTTCGGTGAACCGGGAGAACATCCGGGCGGTGTCCTCGAGGGTCTCACCCTTACCGATCTGGGTGGAGCCGGTGTCGACGACGATGGCGTGCCCGCCGAGCTGGGCGATGCCGGCGTCGAAGGAGAAGCGGGTGCGGGTGGAGGTCTTGTCGAACAGCACGGCGACGCTGAGGGGCCCTTCGAGGGGGCGGCGGGACAGCGGCGCCTTCTTCAGTTCGGCGGCGAGTTCGAGCACCTCGGTCTGTTCGGCCGGGGTGAGGTCGTCGTCGCGCAGGAAATGGCGGAGCACGGGTCGTCAGTTCCCTTCCCGGTCGGCGGTGTCGAGGACGGCGGGCAGCGCCGTCACGAAGCTCTCGGCCTGCTGTTCGGTGAGGATCAGCGGGGGCGCGAGACGGATCACGTCCGGTGCGGCGGCGTTGACGAGGAAACCGGCCTCGCGGGCGGCGGTCTCGACGGCCGGCGCCTTCGCGGCGGTGAGGACGACACCGAGGAGCAGCCCGGAGCCGCGCACGTGCGAGACGAGCGGGTGCCCGAGTTCCTCGATGCCGGCGGCGAGGGTCTTGCCGACGGTGTTCACGTGGTCGAGCAGGTTCTGCTCGTCGATCGTGCGCAGCACCGCGAGGGCGGCCGCGGCGCACACCGGGTTGCCGCCGAAGGTGGTGCCGTGCTTGCCGGGCCGGAACAGCTCGGCGGCCGGACCGGTGGCGAGGACCGCACCGATGGGCAGTCCGCCGCCGAGTCCCTTGGCGAGGGTCATCACATCGGGGGTGATGCCCGCTGCCTGATGGGCGAAGAAGGTGCCGGTGCGGGCGATGCCGGTCTGGACCTCGTCGAGCACGAGCAGGGCGCCGCGTTCGGTGGTGATGCGACGCGCGCCGGCGAGATAACCCTCGGGCGGGACGACGACGCCGGACTCACCCATGATCGGTTCGAGGAAGACGGCGGCGGTGTTCTCGTCCACCGCGGCCTCGAGGGCGGCGAGGTCGCCGTAAGGCACGAATTCGACGCCGGCGGGCATCGGTTCGAAGGGGGCGCGCTTGTCGGGCTGGCCGGTCAGGGCGAGGGCGCCCATGGTGCGGCCGTGGAAGGCCTTCTCGCACGCGACGATCTTCGGCCGTCCGGTGAGCCGGGCGATCTTGAAGGCCGCCTCGTTGGCCTCGGTGCCGGAATTGCAGAAGAAGGCGCGGCCCTCGTGACCGAAGCGATCGAGGAGCTTCTCGGCGAGTTCGAGCACCGGCGGCGAGGCGTACAGGTTCGACACGTGGCCGAGCTGGTTCAGCTGGGCGGTGACGGCCTCGATGATCGCCGGGTGGCGGTGGCCGAGGCTGTTGACGGCGATGCCGCCGAGCAGGTCGAGGTACTGCTTGCCGTCGGCGTCGGTGAGCACGGCACCGTCGCCCGCGACCAGCGCGACCTTGGGCACGCCGTAGTTGTTCATCAGCGAACCCGCCCAGCGCTGCTGGAGGTCGGACGTGCCGGTCATGCGGGACCTTCCTTCTCGGAGGACGGCACCACCATGGTGCCGATGCCTTCTTCGGTGAACAGTTCGAGGAGCACGGAGTGCGGTTGGCGCCCGTCGATGACGTGCGCGGTGGGCACTCCTCCCTGCACGGCGCGCAGACACGCCTCCATCTTCGGGACCATGCCGGAGTCGAGCGACGGCAGCAGCGCGGTGAGCGCGTCGGCGTCGATCCGCGAGGTGAGCGAGCTGCGGTCGGGCCAGTTCGTGTAGAGGCCTTCGACGTCGGTGAGCACCACCAGCTTCTCCGCGCCGAGCGCTTCGGCGAGGGCGGCCGCGGCGGTGTCGGCGTTGATGTTGTGCACCACGCCGTCGGCGTCGGGCGCGATCGTGGAGACCACGGGGATGCGCCCGGCGGCGATGAGGTCGAGTACCGCACCGGGGTCGACGCTGGTGACGTCACCGACGAGCCCGATGTCGGTGGCCTCGCCGTCGACGACGACCGTGCGGCGGGTCGCGGTGAACAGTCCGGCGTCCTCACCGGAGGTGCCGACGGCGTAGGGGCCGTGGCTGTTGATCAGGCCGACGAGTTCGCGTCCGACCTGCCCGAAGAGCACCATCCGCACGACGTCCATGACCTCGGGAGTGGTGACGCGGAAGCCGCCGCGGAATTCACCTTCGAGGCCGAGTCGCTTCAGCATGGCGTTGATCTGCGGGCCGCCGCCGTGCACGACGACGGGGTGGATGCCGACGGTGCGCAGGAACGCCATGTCGGCGGCGAAGGCCGTCTTGAGGGTGTCGTCGATCATGGCGTTGCCGCCGTACTTGACGACGACGATCTTGTCGCGGAACTTCTGCAGCCACGGCAGGGCCTCGGCGAGGACGAACGCCTTCTGGTGCGAGGTGAGGTCGGCGATCAGTGCGTCGGTCACGTCGTCTCCTGTGTTCGTTCCGGTCACGACGAGTACGCCGAGTTCTCTTCGACGTAGGCGTGCGAGAGGTCGGTGGTGCGGATGGACACCTGCGCGTCGCCGAGACCGAGGTCGATGTCGAGGGCGATGTCGGCGGCGGACAGGTCGACCTCGCGGGCGCCGGGGGCGCCGACACCGTCGATGCACACCGGGTTCCCGTTGAACGACACGGAGATCTTGTCGGGGTCGAGTTCGATCGGGGCGATACCGATGGCGGCGAGCACGCGGCCCCAGTTGGGGTCGGAGCCGAACAGGGCGGTCTTGACGAGGCTGTCGCGGGCGACGGTGCGGGCACCGATCAGGGCGTCGGCTTCGCTGGCGGCGCCGCGGACAGTGACGGTGACCCGCTTGGTGACGCCCTCGGCGTCGGCCATCATCTGCTCGGCGAGGTCGTCGCACACGGCGAGGACGGCGGCGTTCAGCTCGTCCTGGCTCGGGGTGATGCCGCTCGCGCCGGAGGCCAGCAGCAGCACGGTGTCGTTGGTGGAGGTGGCGCCGTCGACGTCGAGGCGGTCGAAGGTGAGCCGGGACGCGTGGCGCAGCGCGGTGTCGAGTTGGTCGGCGGTCGCGACGGCGTCGGTGGTGACCACGCACAGCATCGTCGCCAGGGCGGGGGCGAGCATGCCGGCGCCCTTGGCCATGCCGCCGACGTTCCACTTGTCGGCGTGGTGCAGGGCGGCCTGCTTGGGGACGGTGTCGGTGGTCATGATCGCGTAGGCAGCGTCGGTGCCGCCGGAGATGCCACCGGCGAGTTCGTGGACGATCTCCTGCACGCCGGAGAGCACCTTGTCCATCGGCAGACGGTCGCCGATCAGACCGGTCGAGCACACGGCGACCTCACCGGCACCGGTCTCGGTGCCCCAGTTGCTCAGCGCGTCGGCGACGGCCTCGGCGGTGGCGTGGGTGTCCTGGAAACCCCCGGCGCCGGTGCACGCGTTGGCGCCGCCGGAGTTGAGGATCACCGCGCGCAGGCTGCCGGACTTGAGCACCTGCTGGGACCACAGGACGGGGGCGGCCTTGACCTTGTTGGTGGTGAACACACCGGCGGCGGTGAGTTCGGGGCCCTCGTTGACCACGAGCGCGAGGTCCTGCCTGCCGGAGACCTTGATGCCGGCGGGGATGCCGGCGGCCCGGAAACCGGCGGGGCTGGTGACACCCTGGGTGCGGATCAGGCGTCCTCCGGCGATCTCGGTGGCGCCGGTGTAGACGTCGTCTGCGTACTTGTTCTCGGTCACGGAGCCACTCCCACGGTGGACAGGCCGGCGGTCTCGGGCAGGCCGAGTGCCAGGTTCATCGATTGCACGGCGGCACCGGCGGTGCCCTTGGTGAGGTTGTCGATCGCGGCGACGACGACGAGAAGGCCGGCGTCGGCGTCGACGGTGACGGCGATCTGGACGGCGTTCGAGCCGACCACCGCGCCGGTCGCGGGCAGTGCGCCTTCCGGCAGCAGCTGCACGAACGGTTCGTCGGCGTAGGCCTTCTCGTAGACGGCACGGGCCTCGGCGGCGGTCACCGTGGTCGGTGCGGTGCAGGTCGCGAGGATGCCGCGCGGCATGGGCGCGAGGATCGGGGTGAACGAGACCTTCACGTCGGTGCCGGCGAGGGCGGAGAGGTTCTGCTTGATCTCCGGGGTGTGCCGGTGGGCGCCGCCGACGCCGTAGGCGCGGACCGAGCCCATGACCTCGGAGCCGAGCAGGTCGACCTTCGGGGATTTCCCGGCGCCGGAGGTGCCGGAGACGGCCACGATGTTCACGACGGGTTCGACGATGCCGGCGGCGACGGCCGGGGCGAGGGCGAGCGAGGCGGAGGTCGGGTAGCAACCGGGGACCGCGATGCGGGTGGCGCCGACGAGGGCGTCGCGCTTGCCGGGCAGCTCGGGCATGCCGTAGGGCCAGGTGCCGGCGTGGTCGCTGCCGTACCAGCGCTGCCAGTCGGCGGCGTTCTCGAGGCGGAAGTCGGCGCCGCAGTCGATGACGACGGTCGTCTCGGGCAGTTGCTCGGCGATCACGGCGGAGTGGCCGTGCGGTAGGCCGAGGAAGACGACGTCGTGCCCGAGCAGGGTGTCGATGTCGGTGGCGCCGAGCACGCGGTCGGCGAGCGGCAGCAGATGGGGATGGAACTCACGCAGGGTGGCGCCGGCGTTGCCCCCGGCGGTGAGGGCGCCGATGACGAGCGAGCCGTCCTGGTAGGCGGGGTGGCCGAGGAGCAGGCGCAGGATCTCGCCGCCCGCGTAGCCGCTGGCGCCGGCCACGGCGACCCGTAGCGGCGACTCGGGGGTGGCGGTGAAGTCCGGTGAAGTACCCATACGAATGATTATGCACTCTCATGCAAATCGTTTCATAGGGGGTGTCCCTTTCGGGAGGATTCACTCCGACCGCAGCGACCGTCGGATCTGCTCGAGCCGGTCGGCGGCGGCCGCCTTGCGTTCCTCGTACTGCTCCTCGAGCGTGCGACCCGCACCCGTCGCGTGCGCGAGTTCCTCCGCGCCGAGCGCGGTCGCCGAACGCTGTTCGATCTTCTCACGCACCGATTCGAAGGTCGGCACCCCGTCCGCGGTGTATCCGGTGATCTCCTCGATCGTCGGTGCGCGGACCGGGCCGTCGGCGGATCCGGTGTCGACGACACCCGGTTCGACGATCTCGGCGTCGTGGACCTGAGCGTCGTGGACGTCTTCCTCGCGTGGGGTCACGTCGGGATCGGGGCTCGGCTCCGGGTCGATCGGCGGCACGTCCGGGATGTCCGGGCCCGGCGGAACATCCGGCACCGTCGGCGTCTCCGGCCCGGCCGGGGTCACGTCGGGGACGGGCTGCTCCGGCTTGTCGGGCTCCTCGGGAGACGGCACCCGGCCGCCTTCGTCCTTGCTCATGCCTCCAGGCTACGTCGCTCGGCTCCCGCTGAGTCCTGTTCGGCGCGAGCCCGCAGATACGCCTCGAAGGCCTCCCGGCTGGTGTACCGCAGGGGCACACCGAGTTCCTCACGCAACCGCCGGTTGTCGAGCACCGGACGGTACTGCAGGAAGCCGACCCGCTCCGGGCCGTGCTCGGTCAATCCCAACGCGCGCCCGATCCTCAGGGCGAACTTCAGGACCGCGGCGGGCACCGTGAGGGTCTTGCGGTTCGTCATCGCGGCGATCTCGGGCACGGTGACGACCCCGTCGCCCGCGACGTTGAAGATGCCCGTGACCGGACCGAGCACGGCCTCGGCGAAGGCCGCCGCGACGTCGGTGTGCCAGACGAACACGAACGGGCTGTCGCTGCCGGCGACGACGAGCAGCCGCTCGCGGTCGAGCAGCGCGGTGATCTGGTTGCGGACGGTCTCCCCCAGGATCGTGCCGATCCGCAGGATCACCTGTTCGAGCTGCGGGTGCTCGACCCGGGTGGCGGCGAGCATCTCCTCGACGAGGCGCTTGTGCCGGCTGTAGGTGAACTCGTCGTTGCCGCGGATCGGATCGTCCTCGGTGAGCGGGACCGGGTTGTCGGCGTGATAGCCGTAGGCGGCGCCCGAGGACGCCACGACCAGCCGCCGCACCCCGTAGGTCAGTGCGGCGTCGACGACGTTGCGTGCGCCCTCGACGTCGACGGCGTATTCCTGTTCCGCGGTGGTGTCGCGCCCGGGGTTGACGATGGACGCCAGGTGCACGATCACGTCCGGGCGATGGGTGCCGACGACCTCGGCCGTCCGGCGGCGGTCGCGGACGTCGGCGATCACGTGGGTGACGGCGTCGTCGGCGTCCGCGGGTTCGTGAAGGTCGGCAGGTACATGGAGGTCGGCGCTGATCACCCGGACACCGCGCGAGCGCAGGGCCGCGACGACGGCGCTGCCGAGGAAGCCGTTGCCACCGGTGACGAGGGCGGTGAGGGAGGTCATGCGATCACCTTTCGAGTTGCGGTGCGACGGGACCAGACGGTGGCCAGGAGCAGTCCGGCGACGATGTCCCAGATCCCCCACCAGCCGGCGACGATCGCCATGCCCCCGAGTCCGTCGAAGAAGGTCATGACGAGGCCGAGGCCGAGACCTGCGTTGCGGATGCCGACCTCGAACGAGACCGCTCGGCGGCTGTACTCGGGCAGTCCGCTCGCCCATCCGCACAGATAGCCGAGGCCGAGGGCGATCGCGTCGTGCAGGAACACCGCGAGCAGGACGAGTCCGATGTAGTCGAGGAAGTCGGCGAAAGTGCCGGCGAGCCCGGCGACGATGAAGGCGAGCAGTGCGAGCAGGGATCCGTTCTTCACCCACGGCTGGGCGCGGGACGCGAGGCCGGGCGCCTTCTGCGCAGCCCAGATCCCGAGGACGAACGGCAGCCCGATGATCAGGGCGATCTGCACGACCATGTCGAGGCCGTCGAGTTCGACCGAGCGCAGCAGCGCCCGGGTGTCGTCGCTGCGACTGCCCCAGAACGCGAAGTTGATCGGCATGAGCACGATGGCGAACACGTTCGACACGGCCGTCATCGACACCGACAGGGCGACGTCGCCGCCGGCCCGGTGGGTGAGGACGTTGGAGATGTTCCCGGGCGGGCAGCACGCGACGAGGATCATGCCGAGCGCGATCGACGGCGCGGGGTCCAGCAGCAACGTCAGCAGCCAGGTCACGGCGGGCAGTGCGAGGAACTGCGCGGCGATGCCCACCGCCATGGCCTTCGGTGCGCGCAGTGCACGGCGGAAGTCGTCGACGGAGGTGTCGAGCGCGATGCCGAGCATGATCGCGGCGAGCACGACGTTGAGGACGAGCAGCGAACCGGAGTCGAAGGAGAGCCTGACGTCGTCGACGTTCACCGCACGCCCGCCGCGGTGGACGAGCCGGCGGCCTCGCGGACCGCGCGGGTCTGGTCGCGCAGCGCGGCCCGGTAGGCGTCCTTGTTGACGTAGTAGGCCATCCGGCCGAGCTTCAGATAGCGGTAACCGCCGGTGAGGTCCGGGGGCGAGGCCGCGAGGGCCGCGCGCCATCGCGCCGCGGCCGCCGGGTCGGTGTCGGTGAGACCGATCGCGGCGGCGACGAGTTCGGCCTGTTCGTAGCGGCCCTGCCAGCCGAGCCCGGACGACTCGACCATGCCGAGCACGAACAGGTTCGCGAACCGCCGGCTGATCATGTTCAGCAGCAGGTCGGGTGCGTGGCCGCGCCAGTCGAGCAGGTCGCGGTCCAGGAACGGATAGTCGAGGACGTAACCGGTGGCGTGCACGATCATGTCGTAGCCGGCGGCGGAGCCGTCCCGGAACCGGACCTCGGCGCCGTCGTACCGCTCGATGTCGGGCCGCACCTGCACGTCCCCGTGACCGAGGTGATGCAGGATCAGCGAGTTGACGACCGGGTGCGATTCGTAGAGACGGTGGTCGGGTGCGGGCAGCCCGAAGCGGGTGGGGTCGCCGGTGAACTGGCGCAGCAACAGCGCGTCGAGGCGCTGTTTGATCGGCGCCGGCAGCGGCCGCCCGCGGGTGAGGGTGTCGGCGGGACGCCCGAACAGGTACTTGGGCACGAAGTGATAGCCGCGGCGCACGCTCAGGTCCACCGACCGGGCGTGATGGACGGCGTCGACGGCGATGTCGCAGCCGCTGTTGCCGGCGCCGACGATCAGGACCCGCTTGCCGCGGAAGCTCGTCGGGTCCTTGTAGGCGCTGGTGTGCAGGATCTCGCCGTCGAACTCGCCGGCGATCTGCGGGTGGTTCGGTGTCGCGAGGGTGCCGTTGGCGACCACGACACCGCGGTAGAGCTCGGTGGTCGCGGCGCCGTCCCGGTCGGCGGCGGTCACCCGCCACCGGTCGCCGTCCGGTTCGACGCGGGTCACGGTCGTTCCGAAGCGGTAGTGCTCACGCAGGCCGAAGACATCGGCGTAGTCGCCGAAGTACCGGGCGAGTGCCGCATGCCCCGGATAGTCAGGTGTCTGCGGCGGCATGGGGAACTCGGCGAACTCGGTGGTCGTCTTCGAGGAGATCAGGTGCGCCGACTCGTAGACCGTGCTCGCCGGGTTGGTGATGTCCCACAACCCCCCGACGGTGCTGTGGGACTCGAAGCCGACGAAGTCGATGCTCTGCCGGGAGAGCGCGCGGGCTCCGGCGAGTCCCGAGGGGCCCGCCCCGATCAGCGCATACTTCTGCTCCGTCTCCATGTGTCGTAGGCTCGGAGGCCGCACGAATTCGGCACGGATTTTGCAGGATAATGACGAAATGGACGATTCCGAGTACGGAACTTCGCGATCGATCGATGAAATCGACCTGAGAATTATCAATGCGCTCCAGTGGTCTCCGCGCTCCACGTGGGATGCGCTGGCCGGTCCGCTCGGTCTCGATGCCGCCACGGTGGCCCGGCACTGGCGCCGCCTCGAACGCGAACGTCTGGCGTGGACCACGATCACCCCGGGGCCGCGCATCCTCGCGCAGGTGACCACCGCGCTACTGGAGATCACCATGGCACCCGGCGCAAGGAGATCGGTGACCGAGGTGATGACCGGGCGTCCGCACGCGGTGACCGTCGAGGTGCCGTCGGCCGGCGCCGACCTGCTCGTCACTGCCGCGACCGCGACCTACGAGCAGATGACCCGGTTGGTCGTCGACGACCTGGCACAACTGCCCGGCGTCGCGTCGATCCGCACCCACGTGGTCTCGGAGTGGTTCACCGAGGGCGGGGCGTGGCGACTGAACGCGCTCGGGCCGGGCGAGCGAGGGGAACTGACCTCGGGCTCGCGGCGGGTAGGTGAGCGGCGCGGACGCACGGCGATCTCCGCCACCGATCGCGCGATCCTGTCGGCGCTGGCAGTGGACGGCCGCACCCCGATGCGCACCCTCGCGGAGATCGCCGGGGCCGGAGCGGCAACGGTCAAACGCCGGGTAGAGGCATTGCTGGCCGCAGACGTCGTCGGCCTACGGTGCGAGTTCGCGCATCCCGCAGCGGGTTTCGCGGTGCTCGTCACGTTGTGGTGCACGGTGCCCGTGGAGCGGTTGACCACCACCGGGCGGGTGGTGAGCCGGGAGCCGGAGGTGCGCAACTGTTTCGCCGTCGTCGGCGCCGCGAACCTCGTGGTGCAGGCGTGGTTGCACTCCCCCGCCGAGGTCCCGGACTTCGAGGCCCGGCTGCTCGCACGATGCCCGGACCTGACCGTGCGGGACCGGGTGCTGGTGTTGCGCATTCACAAGCTCGCCGGGCACATCCTCGACCGTGCGGGCCGCAAGGTCACCACGGTCCCGCCCGACGTGTGGCTGCCGGGCGGGGACGCGGGCGTCGTCTCAGGCGCGTAGCTCGGCACCGACCGCGGTGGCCGCGGCGGCGACCGCCGCCTCGCGGGCGGCGCTGGCCTCGTCCTCGGTGAGGGTGCGATCGGGAGCGCGGAAACGCAGCGCGAATGCGAGGGACTTGCGGTTCTCCCCCAGCTGGGCGCCCTGGTAGACGTCGAACAGACGGATGTCCTCGAGCAGGTCGCCGCCACCCGAGCGCAGGGCGCTCTCGACGTCGGTGGCCGGCACGTCCGCGTCGACCACGACGGCGACGTCCTGCAGGACCGCCGGGAACGGCGAGACCACCGGCGCCGGAAGCGATTCCACGATCGGCAACGCGTCGAGGTCGAGTTCGAAGGCGCACGTGCGGGCGGGCAGGCCGGCCCGTTCGATCACCGCGGGATGCAGTTCGCCGGCGTGGCCGACGACGACCCCGTCGACGAGCAGTTCGGCGCAGCGGCCGGGATGCCACGGCAGGTACTGCGCGGCGCGGCGCTCGAGGCGCACCCCGGCGGCGCGTGCGACGGTCTCCGCGGCGGCGAAGGCGTCGAAGGCATCGGCGGCGCGGCCCGTGCCCCACGGACCGGCCGGTTCGCGCAATCCGGCGAGCACACCACCGACATGGACGGGCTGCTTCGGCAGCGACCCTTCGAGCAGGGCGATCTCGTCGTCGGTGGGACGACGGTCGACCGGCAGCAGGTCGACCGGCTTCGTCTCGGAGGTGGGCTGCACGACCTGCGCGATCGCGTAGAGCGACAGGTCGCGCTGTCCGCGCGAGACGTTGCGGCCGAGGATCTCGAGCAGACCCGGCAGCAGCGTGGTGGCCAGCTCCGGACGGTCGGACTCGAGGGGGTTGAGCACCTTGGTGGTCACCCGTCGCGGGTCGTCGGCGTCGAGCTTCCAGGTGTCGAACACACCGGCCGGCAGGAACACCGGGGCGAGCACCTCGACGTAGCCGTCGTGGGCGAGGGCACGGGAGACGGCGCGGCGACGCTTCTGCGTGGCCGTCAGACCACGACCGGCGGGGGCGGTTGGCAGCACCGACGGGATCTGCTCGAGACCTTCGAGGCGCAGCACCTCCTCCACGAGGTCGGCGGGCTGACGCAGGTCGGGACGCCAGGTCGGCGGGGTGACGACGAGCTGGCCGTGGCCGTCCTCGCCGACGCCGACCTCGACCGCGCACCCGATCTGTGTGAGGCGGCGGGCGGCGGTGCCGTTCGGGTAACTCACCCCGGCCATGCGGTCGGGCAGGTCGATGTCCATGCGGATCGTCGGGCTCTCGGTGGGCACGACCATGTCGGTGAGGGTCGATTCCACCTGTCCACCGGCGATCTCGACGAGCAGGCTCGCGGCCCGGTCGAGCGCGGCGCGGGCCAGGGCCGGATCGACGGTGCGTTCGAAGCGCTTGCCGGCCTCGCTGCTGAGCTTGTGCCGGCGGTTGCCGCGGAAGACGGCGAGCGGATCCCAGGTGGCGGCCTCGAGCAGCACATCGGTGGTGCTGTCGCCGACCTCGGTGGTGGCGCCGCCCATGATGCCGGCGAGGGAGATCACCCCGGAGTCGTCGGTGATGACGACGTCCTCGGGATCGAGGTCGCGCTCGACACCGTCGAGGGTGGTGAGCTTCTCCCCTGCCCGGGCGCGCCGCACGACCAGTTCACCCTGCAGGGTGGCGGCGTCGAAGGCGTGCAGCGGCTGGCCGAGCTCGAGCATGACGTAATTGGTCACGTCGACCGCGGGCGAGATCGGGCGGACACCGGCGGTGTGCAGGCGGCGCTGCATCCACCACGGGGTGACGGCCTTCGGGTCGATGCCGGTGACGCGCCGCGCGGCGAACCGGGTGGCCTTCGTCTCGGGTTCGAGCCGGATCGGGTAGGCCTCGCCGCCGTCGGACGGCAGCGCCGGCACGGCCGCGGGATCGGCGAATTCGAGGTCGAAGCCGCACGCGAGTTCGCGGGTGAGTCCGCGGACGGAGAAGCAGTATCCGCGGTCGGGGGTGATGTTCAGTTCGATGACGGTGTCGCCGAGGCCGAGCAGATCGTTGGCGTCGGTGCCGGGTTCGGCGGTGCCGGGCTCGAGCACGAGGATGCCGGAGTGGTCCTTGCCGATGCCCAGCTCGGACAGCGAGCAGATCATGCCGTCGGAGACGTGCCCGTAGGTCTTGCGCGACGCGATGGCGAAGTCGCCGGGGAGCACGGCGCCGGGCAGGGCGGCGACGATGAGGTCGCCCTCGGCGAAGTTGCGGGCGCCGCACACGATGCCGCGCGGTTCGTCCTCACCGACGTCGACCTTGCAGAAGCGGATGGGCTTCTTGAACTCGGTGAGCTCGGTGATCTCCACGACACGTCCGACGACGAGGTTGTCGATGCGGCCGAGGGTCTCGATGTCCTCGACCTCGAGTCCGACCCGGACGAATCCCGCGTCGAGTTCCTCGGCGGTGACGTTCCACTCCGGGGTGGCGCGCTGCAGGATCTCGGTCAGCCAGGACTGCGCTACTCGCACTTGTGCTCAGCTCTTTCGTTCGGTCGTCGGTCGGTGGAGTCGGTGTCGGGAGCGGGCTCTCAGCCCTGCACGCCGAACGGCAGGGTGAAGCGCACGTCGCCCTCGACGATGTCGCGCATGTCGGGGATGCCGTTGCGGAACTGCAGGGTGCGTTCGAGGCCCATGCCGAACGCGAACCCGGTGTACACGTCGGGGTCGATGCCCGAGGCCCGGAGCACGTTGGGGTTGACCATGCCGCAGCCGCCCCACTCGACCCAGCCGGCACCACCCTTCTTGTTCGGGAACCACACGTCCACCTCGGCGGACGGTTCGGTGAACGGGAAGTAGTTCGGACGCATCCGGGTGCGGGTCTCCGGACCGAACAGCGCCCGCGCGAACGCGTCGAGGGTGCCGCGCAGGTGCGCCATGGTCAGGCCCTTGTCGACGGCGAGGCCTTCGACCTGCGAGAAGACCGGGGTGTGGGTGGCGTCGAGTTCGTCGGTGCGGAAGGTGCGGCCGGGGCACACGACGTAGATCGGGATGTCGCGGTGCAGCATGGTGCGGACCTGCACGGGCGAGGTGTGGGTGCGCAGCACCTGCCGCGAGCCCTCCGGGGCGATGTGGAAGGTGTCCTGCATCGTGCGCGCCGGATGGTCGGGCAGGAAGTTCAGGGCGTCGAAGTTGAAGTGCTCGGTCTCGACTTCGGGGCCTTCGGCGACCTCCCAGCCCATCGCGACGAAGACGTCGGCGATCTCGTCGGAGATGATCGAGATCGGGTGGCGGGCGCCGAGCGCGCGGCGGGTCGCGGGCAGGGTGACGTCGACGGCCTCGGCGACGAGGACCGCGGCGTCGCGCTCGGCCTGCAGCGCGGCCTTGCGGTCGTCGAAGGCGGCCTGCACGGCGGTGCGGTGGGCGTTGACCCGCTTGCCGGCGTCGGCGCGCTCGTTGCCGGGCAGCGAGCCGAGGGCGCGCTTGGCGAGGGAGATGGGCGCCTTGTCGCCGAGGTGGTCGATCTTCGCCTGGGCGAGTTCGTCGAGGTCGGTCGCAGCGGCGAACGCGTCGATCGCGGACTTCTCGGCGGCGGTGAGCGCGTCCTCGGTCAGGGCGCTCGGATCGACTGCCGGCGGGGTGCCGCCCTCTTTCTTGGCCACGACCGGTGCATCTCCTTCTTCGGACGAACGGGTGATCTCGGTAGGTGCGGTCCGGGCCGGAGGCCGCGGAAGCACGGGGAAATCCTATGTGATGGGCCGAGCGGCCCGATGTTGCACCCGCGCGCTCGCATACAGGCAGATCGAGGCGGCGGTGGCGAGGTTGAGCGATTCGGCGCGTCCGCGGATGGGGATGCGGACGCGGTGGTCGGCGCGGGCGGCGACCTGCGGGTCGAGTCCGTGGGCCTCGTTGCCGAACAGCCACGCGGTGGGTGCGGCGAGCAACTCGTCGGCGTCGTCGAGGTCGATCTCCCCGTCGGCGGCCGTCGCGAGGATCTGCACGCCGGCCTCGGCGAGCGTGGCCAGCACCCGGTCGGTGTCGCGTTCGCGCGCGACCGGCAGATGGAAGATGCTGCCGGCCGAGGAGCGCACGCACTTGCCGTTGTGCGGGTCGACGCTGTCGCCGGCGAGGACCACGGCGTCGGCGCCCACGGCGTCGGAGACGCGGATGAGGGTGCCGGCGTTGCC
This sequence comes from Rhodococcus sp. S3, assembly GCF_058211795.1. Classification (NCBI taxonomy): domain Bacteria; kingdom Bacillati; phylum Actinomycetota; class Actinomycetes; order Mycobacteriales; family Nocardiaceae; genus Rhodococcus; species Rhodococcus sp. S3. The sequence goes on from NZ_CM177074.1 coordinate 2,869,874, forward strand.
GGGTTCGGCGACCGCGACGGGCACGGCGAGGAGCCGCGACCGCGGCGTCACCGCTTCGGTGAGCGGCACGTCGAGGGTGTCGCACACGGCGACGAGGCCGGGCGGGGTGACGGTGTCGGACAGCCGGGCAGCGGCCCGCTCGGTGACGATCCCCACGCGCACACCCTTGCGGTGTGCCTCGTCGACGACCGTCGCGTACCGGGCGGCGGCCGCCTCGGTGACGAACAGTTCGTGCACGCGGGCGGCGGCGAGCGCCTCGGTGACGGAGTTCTCACCCTCGGCGAGGAACCGCCCGGTCTTGCGACGCTCGGCGGTCCGGAGCAGTTTCACAGCAGAAACGACCCGTGGTGTGCGCTCGGTGAGCGTGTCCACGGGTCGTTCCTGGATGTTGTCGTAGCTCAGGGCAGCACTCAGGCAGCCGGAGCGTTGACGTCGGCCGGCAGGGCAGCCTTGGCGACGGCCACGAGGCCGGCGAAGGCCTCGGCGTCGGAGACGGCGAGCTCGGCGAGGATCTTGCGGTCCACCTCGACACCGGCGGCCTTCAGGCCCTGGATGAAGCGGTTGTAGGTGATGTCGTTGGCGCGGGCAGCAGCGTTGATGCGGCTGATCCACAGCTTGCGGAAATCACCCTTGCGGGCGCGACGGTCGCGGTAGGCGTAGGTCAGCGAGTGAAGCTGCTGCTCCTTGGCCTTGCGGTACAGGCGCGAGCGCTGTCCGCGGTAGCCCTTCGAGGCCTCGAGAATCGAACGACGCTTCTTCTGGGCGTTGACGGCCCTCTTCACGCGTGCCACTGGTTATGTGTCCTGTCAGAGTTCGGGGGACGAACGAGGTGTCCCCGGATGGATCGGTCGGAGAGGCTCAGAGCCCGAGCATGCGCTTGACGCGCGGAGCGTCGGCATCGGCGACGACGGCCTTGCCGTCGAGGCGACGCGTCACCCGCGAGGACTTGTGCTCGAGCAGGTGGCGGCGACCCGCCTTCTGGCGCAGGACCTTTCCGCTACCGGACACCTTGAATCGCTTCGCGGTGCCGCTGTGGGTCTTCGACTTGGGCATGGAGTCCTCAGTTCTTGTCGTGTGCGTACATCGGTGCTCACGGACAGCACCGGATGTGCTGCCTGAGCGGGCTAGTTGCTCTGGGCGTCGCCCGTCTCGGGAGCCGGCGCGGACTCCGTGGACGGGGCTGCGGAGGCTGCCGGGCGCGGAGCGGACTTCGCCGGTGCGGCCTGCGCGGCTTCCTGAGCCTTCGCGCGGGTCTTCGCACCCTTGTGCGGGGCCAGCACCATCGTCATGTTCCGGCCGTCCTGCTTCGGACTGGTCTCGATGAAACCGAGCTCGGCCACATCGGCGCCGAGGCGCTGCAGCAACCGGAATCCGAGTTCGGGGCGCGACTGCTCGCGGCCGCGGAACATGATCGTGACCTTGACCTTCGAACCGGCTTCGAGGAAGCGCACGACGTTGCGCTTCTTGGTCTCGTAGTCGTGGTCGTCGATCTTCGGACGGAGCTTCTGCTCCTTGATCACGGTCTGCTGCTGGTTCTTGCGCGATTCGCGCGCCTTCTGCGCGGCTTCGTACTTGAACTTGCCGTAGTCCATGATCTTGCAGACCGGCGGCCGGGCGTCGGGTGCCACCTCGACGAGGTCGAGGTCGGCTTCGATTGCCAGGCGGAGGGCATCTTCAACACGCACGATTCCGACCTGTTCACCGCCGGGTCCGACGAGTCGGACTTCGGGAACTCGGATGCGTTCGTTGATGCGGGTCTCAGCGCTGATGGGGCCTCCTAGGTAGAGCGGTGTGGTCGGTCTGACCGCACCGCAGCACGTGGCCCTACTCCTCGACAAGAAGACCCCGCTGTGGTGCCGAGGCTCCACGCGGGGTCCGATACCGACCGGTCGACGGCCACCCGGCTCGCGCCGGATGATCCGCACCGCCCGATGAAGGGCGGACGTCCGGGGCTTCCGCACCCGGAGGACCGGACCCCTGAGCTGCATCGATGTGCCGCCAGAGGTGGGAGTCGGACTCCACTTTGCTGCCCACGGAGGATCACCGCGGGCGGTCGTGGGATCAAGTCTAACAAAAAGCCACGTCGACGACGAATCGGCGCGTCGGCGCCCCACCCGCGCGGTCGGCGAGGAGCGGCGCAACCCTATGCTCGACGCTATGACGGATGCTCCCGAGACCCCCGATCAGGACGCTGCGGCAGAGGATGTGCGCGAGCTCGCCGACATCCCGGCCGTCGAGGTGATCAGCCGCGCAGCCGTGATGCTCATGAGTTCGGCTGCCGAGAAGCTCGGTCTCGCCGACGAGGATCCCGACAGCAGCGCACGACGCGACCTCGACGAAGCCCGCCGCGTGATCACCGCACTCGCCGGCCTGATCACATCATCGGTGGAATATCTCGGTCCGCACGCCGGTCCGCTGCGCGAAGGGCTGCAGGCCCTGCAGCGCGCCTTCCGTGAGGCGTCGGCCGTGCCCGACGAGCCCGGCAAGGGCCCGGGCGAGAAGTACACCGGCCCGGTCTACTGAGCCGAACCGGCACTTTTCGCCTACGTCACGATCCACAGCCCGACTTCATCATCGACGCGACCGAGCCGCCCACCGCTGAGGTGGGCGGCTCGACTCGTCAGCTCGCGGCGGCCACCTTCTTCTTGGTGGTCTTCGCCTTCGCCGCCGTCTTCGCGGCGGCGGTCTTCGTCCCGGCAGTCTTCGCCGCGGAGGCCTTGGTCGTGGCAGCCTTGGTCGTCTTCGCCGCGCGCTTGCGCGCCGGCGCCGGAGCGGGCGCGGTGGTCCGCCCGTCGAGGATCTCCGCGAGGAAGCGTCCGGTGTAGCTCTCCTCCACCGTGACCACCTCCTCCGGAGTGCCCTCCGCGACCACCGTGCCGCCACCGGAACCACCCTCGGGACCCATGTCGATGATCCAGTCGGCGGTCTTGATGACGTCGAGGTTGTGCTCGATGACGATGACGGTGTTGCCCTTGTCGACCAGACCGTTGATGACCCCGAGCAGCTTGCGGATGTCCTCGAAGTGCAGACCCGTGGTGGGCTCGTCGAGGATGTACGCGGTGCGCCCGTTGGAGCGCTTCTGCAGCTCGGCGGCGAGCTTGACGCGCTGCGCCTCACCACCGGACAGGGTTGTCGCCGGCTGGCCCAGGCGGACGTAACCGAGACCGACCTCCACCAGCGTGTTGAGGTAGCGGTGGATGGAGGTGACCGGCTGGAAGAACTCCGCGGCCTCCTCGATCGACATGTCGAGCACCTCGGCGATGGTCTTGCCCTTGTAGTGCACCTCGAGCGTCTCGCGGTTGTAGCGGGCGCCGTGGCATACCTCGCACGGCACGTACACGTCGGGCAGGAAGTTCATCTCGATCTTCAGCGTGCCGTCGCCCGAGCACGCCTCGCACCGGCCGCCCTTGACGTTGAAGGAGAACCGGCCCGGCTGGTAGCCGCGCACCTTCGCCTCGGTGGTGGACGCGAACAGGCTGCGGATCTTGTCGAACACACCGGTGTAGGTGGCCGGGTTCGACCGCGGGGTGCGGCCGATCGGCGACTGGTCGACCTGGACGAGCTTGTCGAGCTGGTCGAGTCCGTTGATGCGGGTGTGCCGTCCGGGGACCTGCCGCGCGCCGTTGAGCTTGTTGGCCATTACGGTGGCGAGGATGTCGTTGACGAGTGTCGACTTCCCGGAGCCGGACACACCGGTGATGCAGGTGAGAACGCCGAGCGGGAACGACACGTCGATCTCGCGCAGGTTGTTCTCGCGGGCACCGACGACGGTGACCTGCCGACCCTTGTCGATCGGTCGCCGGAGCGCGGGGATCTCGATCTCCTCGCGTCCGGACAGATAGGCACCGGTAAGCGATTCGGGGTTGTCGAGCAGTTCCTTGTAGGTGCCGCTGTGGACGACCTTCCCGCCGTGCTCGCCCGCGCGCGGTCCGATGTCGACGACCCAGTCGGAGGCGCGGACGGTGTCCTCGTCGTGCTCGACGACGATGAGCGTGTTGCCGAGATCGCGCAGTCGCGTGAGGGTGTCGATGAGACGACGGTTGTCGCGCTGGTGCAGACCGATGGACGGCTCGTCGAGCACGTACAGCACGCCGACGAGACCGGAACCGATCTGCGTGGCGAGACGGATGCGCTGGGCCTCACCACCGGAGAGGGTGCCCGCGGCACGCGAGAGGGTGAGGTAGTCGAGTCCGACGTCGAGCAGGAAGCCGAGTCGGGCCTGGATCTCCTTGAGGACCTGCCCGGCGATCGCGGCCTCGCGCGCGCCGAGGACGAGGCTGTCGAGGAAGCGTGCGCACTCGGCGATCGACAGGTCGCTGACCTCGGCGATGGACATCGCACCGAAGTCGCCCGCGCTGACCGTCACGGCCAAAATCTCGGGACGAAGGCGGGCACCGGCGCAGGCCGGGCACGGGATCTCCCGCATGTAGCCCTCGTAGCGTTCCTTGGCCTGCTCGGACTCGGACTGCTCGAGGCGGCGGTGCAGGAACGGCATGACACCCTCGAACTCGGCGTAGTACGAGCGGACGCGGCCGTAGCGGTTCTTGTAGCGCACGTGCACCTGCTCGGTGCTGCCCTCCAGCACGGCCTTGCGCACCTTGGCGGGCAGTTTCCGCCACGGGGTGTCGATGTCGAATTCGAGGGCGTCGGCCAGGCCGGACAGCAGTCGGCCGAAGTATTCGGCGCTCTGACCCATCGACCAGGGCGCGATCGCGCCGTCGGCCAGGCTCAGATCCGGGTCGGGCACGACGAGATCGGGATCGACCTCCTTGCGCACGCCGAGACCCGCGCACTCGGGGCACGCGCCGTAGGGCGAGTTGAAGGAGAACGACCGAGGTTCGAGTTCGTCGATGGACAGCGGGTGCGCGTTCGGGCACGCCAGGTTCTCGGAGAACCGGCGCTCGCGGTCGGGGGCGTCCTCCTCGCGATCGACGAAGTCGAGCACGACGACACCCTCGGCGAGCCGCAGCGCGGTCTCGATGGAGTCGGTGAGGCGCTGCTGGGCACTGGGCTTGACGGCGAGGCGGTCGACGACGACCTCGATGTCGTGCTTCTCCTGCTTCTTCAGCTTCGGCGGATCCGACAGGGGGTGGACGACCCCGTCGACGCGCACACGGGAGTAGCCCTGGATGGTCAGCTGCTCGAAGAGATCGACGAACTCGCCCTTGCGGGTGCGCACGACGGGTGCGAGGACCTGGAAGCGGGCCCCGGCCTCCATCTCGAGCACCTGGTCGACGATCTGCTGCGGCGTCTGCCGGGAGATCTGCTCACCGCAGACCGGGCAGTGCGGGGTGCCGGCACGCGCATAGAGCAGACGCAGGTAGTCGTAGACCTCGGTGATGGTGCCGACGGTGGACCGCGGGTTGCGGTTGGTGGACTTCTGGTCGATCGACACCGCGGGCGACAGGCCCTCGATGAAGTCGACGTCCGGCTTGTCCATCTGTCCGAGGAACTGGCGAGCGTAGGCCGACAACGACTCGACGTAGCGCCGCTGCCCCTCGGCGAAGATGGTGTCGAACGCGAGGCTCGACTTGCCCGAACCCGACAGTCCGGTGAAAACGATCAGACTGTCGCGCGGCAGGTCCAGGTCGACACCACGCAGGTTGTGTTCCCGGGCTCCACGCACGATCAGGCGGTCTGCCACGCCACATCCTTCCTGTAGACAAGGCCGGAGTTCGGCCCTCAGCCATGGTAGGCGCGGGTACCGACACGTTTCCGTGACGAACACCGCGCGCCCGGGGCTCACGCGCGTGCACGCGAAGGTAGGTTGGCTGCATGACGCAGCAGCCCGTGATCATCGAGGACACCTACACCGGCGACGTCACTCCCGGCGGACCCGCGCAACGCCGAAGGATTCCCGGAGCGAGCATCGTCAAACTCGCCGTCGGCGAGATGAACAACAACACCTATCTCGTCACCGACGACGCCACCGGCAAGTCCGTCTTCATCGACGCCGCAAACGAACCCGACCGTCTCGTGCAGTTCCTCCGCGACAATGCGCCGGAGCTCGAACTGATCGTCACCACCCATCAGCACTGGGATCACTGGCAGGGCCTCGAGCGGGTCGCCGCCGAGACCGGTGTGCCGACCGCCGCGCACGAGCTCGACGCCGGTCCCCTGCCGGTGCAGCCCGACCGGATCCTGACCGAGGGCGACACCGTGCAGATCGGTGAGCTGAATCTCGAGGTGATCCACCTCTCAGGGCACACTCCGGGGTCGGTTGCGCTGGTCCTCACGGAACAGGGCACGGGTCGCACGCACATCTTCACCGGCGACTCGCTGTTCCCCGGCGGGGTCGGCAAGACGCCGAACGACGACGCTTTCCGATCGCTCCTCGGCGACGTCGAGTCCAAGATCTTCGACCGGTTCGACGACGAGACGATCTTCTACCCCGGACACGGCAAGGACTCGACCCTCGGAACCGAGCGTCCGCATCTCGGCGAGTGGCGCGAGCGGGGTTGGTGACGGTCCCGTACCGGGCCCGCAGAGGCAGGAGCCCCCGTGCACTCCGATCGCGATGACGTGCCGCCGCCGTTCACCCTCTGTTCGGACGTCGACGGCATGCGGTACGTCATCGTCGACCCGGCGGATGCGGACATGTCCGGATGGGCCGTCGAGCTGATGGATGCGAACATCCGGTGGCCGGATCCGAACGCCCTGACGTCCCTCTCGTCGTTCGAGCAGGACACCTGGTTCGTGACGGACAACAAGCACTGGAACGGCCTCGGCTATGGCACACCGAAGACCGCATGGTGTGCGATCGCAGCCCACGGGGACAGGATCAGCGCCTGGATCGGACCCGACGGCACTCGGTACGAGCCCTAGCCTGCGACAGCCGAGCACACCCACCCAGGTCGCTCCCGTTCGGCCACGTCGACACTGAGATCTTCGACCGGTGATGTCGGGACTCCCGCTGAGGTGGCGATCCTGCCTACGCCGTCGCTCAGGCCGGTCGTCCCCTACTCACCAACAGCGGGATCAGAGAATCCCGCCATGTCGGCAGATGAACGTGGCCGCTCGACATGCCGCCGTGAGCGAACTCCTCCCGATACACCCGCTCCGCCGGCTCAGTTCGCAGGTCCGAGCCCACGACCGCCGTGAAGGCCGAGAAGAGCGACTCTTCCAACGTCACCTCGTCATCAGGAAGAGGAACTCCGGCCAGATACTCTCGTAGTGCGGCCCACACATACGGGTCGCCACGCAATCCCCAGCCTTCAGGTTCCTCCACGAAAAGTCGGTCCATCGTCATCGCCGCATCATGTCAGAAGCTCTCCCAGCGTCGATCGCCCGGAAGGCAATTCCTGAACGGGTCGGAAAGCGTCACTCGCCCCGCATTCCACGCTTCAGATGTCGACGTCCGTTCGGACGGTGCATTCAGAGGACGCTCCCGGAAAAGCGCAGCCGAGTTCACAGCACGCTCCCTGTGGGCTCGTCGCTCGGAGAAGATCGGCGTCTAGTCGGGAGTATTTTCCCTGTCGGTCCCTTCCTCACCCCTGCCCGCATCGGCGTGCTCCTCGCTCGAGCGCTCGCCCACCGTGTCCGCGAAGGCCGTTCCCGAGACCATCCCGTTCGTGCCCGGCACGACCGTGGTCGGTCGTGCTCCCGGTTCGTACATACGGTCGATCTCCTCGGCCTTCTCCTTCGCCTGTCTTTTCTCTTCGTCGTCGAGCCGATCCCAACGGGTCGGATCCTCCGCGTCGGTCATGTCCGGGCCCCCTTCCAGCACGCGGCACCGACCCGAGCGGGCCGATGCGGTGGCGTCCGTTCCAGGGTGCGCCCCGTCGCGGAGTCCCGGAGGTCGAACGAGGATCGGAGTTCGCCGGAATCCTCCTGGGCACCACTGCCGCGAGTACGCTCGAAAACCGGACGAGCTCGCACGAGCACGGAGGCCTGACACTGTGGCGGATCTCGTACTGGGGCCGGTGCTTCGGCACATCGGCGACACGGACGCCACGATCTGGGTGGAGACGTCCGAGCCCTGCACGGTGCACGTGCTCGGCAGCTCCGAACACACGTGGACGGTCGCGGGACACCACTACGCGCTCGTCACGGTCCGAGACCTCGACCCCGGATCGGTGACGTCCTACGAAGTGGATCTCGAGGGCCGGGTCGTGTGGCCGCCGGCCGGCGTTGCACCGCCGCTGATCAGGACAGCGGGAGACGACCCCGACGGCTTCGTGCTCGCCTTCGGGTCGTGCCGGGTGACATCGGAGAGCGCGGAACCGACAGCCGTCCTGGGAAAAGACGCTCTCGTCGCCTACGCGCAGCGCATGCGTTCGCTGCCGATCGACGAATGGCCCGACGCGCTGTTGCTGCTGGGAGATCAGGTCTACGCCGACGAATTGTCGGAGGAGATGAAGCGACGGGTCGGTGAGCGTCACGATCTGTCGGAACCGCCCGGTGCCCAGGTGCGCGACTTCGAGGAGTACACCTGGCTGTACAGCCGGTCGTGGTCCGAGGACAACGTCCGATGGCTGCTGTCGACCGTCCCGACCTCGATGATCTTCGACGACCACGACGTGCACGACGACTGGAACACCTCCTATTCGTGGCGCCGGGAGATGGAGGCCTCCGCATGGTGGGAGGAACGCATCGTCGGGGCGTTGGCGTCGTACTGGATCTATCAGCACATCGGGAACCTCTCCCCCGCCGAACTGGATGAGGATCCGCTCTACGACCGGGTGCGGAACTGTGCCGGGGACGCCGAACCGATCCTGCGTGCGTTCGCGTCCGGCGCCGACGAGGAAGCCGACGGCAGCGCTGGGGTGCGGTGGTCGTACCGCCGTGATTTCGGACCGGTGCGTCTGCTGGTGATCGATTCGCGGTGCGGCCGGGTGCTCGCGCCCGACCGGCGCGACATGGTGTCCGATCCGGAGTTCGACTGGATCGAGGAGCAGACCGACGGCGACTACGACCACCTGCTGATCGGCACGTCGCTGCCGTGGCTCCTGCCCCGCGCGATGCACGACCTCGAGGCGTGGGACGAGAAACTTGCGTCCGGTGCGCGCGGTGCCCGACCGGCACGCTGGGCCGAGAAGCTCCGCCGCGCCGCGGATCTCGAACACTGGTCGGCCTTCCGTGATTCGTTCGAGCGACTCGCACGGCTGCTGCGGGATGTCGCCGCCGGACGTCGCGCCGGAACGTCCGGCCGCGCGCCCGCGACGATCTGCGTCCTCTCGGGCGACGTGCACCATGCCTACGCCGCCCGCGTCCGATTCGCGACGCCGACCGCCGGCGCGGTCTACCAGCTGACCTGTTCGCCCCTGCACAACCACGTCCCGGCAGCCGTCCGGGTCGCCTTCCGCGCAGCGTGGAGCAGCACCGCCGAGCGTGTCGTGCGACTGCTCCTCGGCCGGGTCACGGCCGTTCCCGAGGCGTCGTTCTCGTGGTCGAAGGTGACAGGTCCGAGCTTCGGGAACCAGATCGCCACCCTGCGGACGCGAGGACGCGCCGCGCGTCTGACCATCGAGCGAAGCGTCGAGATCGCGTCGGGTCCGCGTCTGTTCGAGACCGTCGCGGAAGTGCCCCTGACCACCGAGGGTCGGCCGCCCGAGGTCCCGTCCGCTCGCGCGGAGGAACAGTCGTCGAGGTGAGCCCGGACGGGTGGCACCCACCGGCATCCGATTCGGGATTTATTTGATTTCCGTACGCTCCGAAATACCGCTTCGTGTCCTTCGGCCCTGCTTCGCGCATATTCCCGTGACGCCCGGGGTACCTGTGTCAGGGTTTGGAAACACAGCCGACCACGGGAGGAACCACATGCTCGTCCGGAGAATTGCGCGGCCCATGCTCGCGTCCATCTTCATCGCCGGGGGTATCGACGCCCTGCGGAAGCCCGAGCCGAAAGCAGGTGCCGCGCAGCCCGGGCTCGATCAGGCTGTGAACGCCCTGCCGGCGTCGATCACCGACCGGCTCCCCAGCAATCCCGAGACTCTCGTCCAGATCAACGCCGCAGTGCAGATCGGCGCCGGGACCCTGTTCGCACTCGGCAAGGCACCGCGCCTGTCCGCTCTCGCCCTGATCGGTAGTCTCGTACCGACAACCGTTGCGGGCCACGACTTCTGGAACGTCGAGGATCCCGCCGCCCGCGCCCAGCAGCGCACCCAGCTCATCAAGAACGTGAGCCTGATGGGTGGTCTGCTCATCGCTGCCGTGGATACCGAGGGCAAGCCGTCGCTCGGCTGGCGGGGCCGCCGCGCCGCACGTGCCGCGCAGAAGTCGGTGGCCGCCGCGCTCCCGGGCCATGCCTCCGACGGCCACACCGCCGAAGCGCTGCACACAGTCGCCGAGCGGGTGAAGACGCTGACCGAGGAAGCCGGCGAGCAGGGCGGTCACTTCCTCGAGATCGCCAAGGAACGGGCACCGGAACTCGCGGAGGCCGCGCGCGAGCGGGGCAGCGGACTGCTCGAGGTCGCCCGCGACCGCGGCCCGGTGCTGACCGAACGGGCGCGCGATCGCAGCGCCGAGATCCTCGGTGTCGCGCGGGAGCGCGCCCCCGAGCTCGCCGAGGGCGCCCGTGAACGCGGCACCGAACTGCTCGGACTGGCGCGCGAGCGCACCCCTGAGCTCGCCGACGTCGCCCGCAAGCGAGGCTCGAAACTGTGGGACACCACGGTCGATCGCAGCTCGGAGTGGGCCAAGCTCGCCGAGGAGCAGTCCTCGATCCTCAACGCTCGGGCCCATGTCGCCGCGGAGAAGGCCCGTCTGCGTGCCGAGGCCGCGCGCAAGCAGGGCACGAAGGCGGAGAAGAAGCTCGCGAAGAACCTGAAGGCGCTCGAGAAGAGCATCGAAAAGAAGAAGTAGTCCGGTACGGCACCGTGGTGCGGGCGTGCGAGGGAATCGCACGCCCGCACTGCTGTGATCAGGCTTTCTGCCCGTTTCCCTCCTGCGGCGACTAGACTTCTCGGGCACTTTCGTCGACGCGTCACCCCTGCGGCGGCGAGCGATCTCGTCCTGTCTATCCCCGAGGAGTCCCTGTGCCGGTTGATGGCGCGTCCCATCCGGAGCTCGATCGCGAGCAGGCCTACGTGGCGATGCTCTACACGCATCTCGACGGTCTGCGCGACTACGCGAAGACCCGGCTGGCCCGCGTGCTGCGCGAGACCGGAGGCACCCCGCAGGCGCGCAGCGAACGCGAGTCGTACACCCACATGTACACCGAGGACATCGCGAAGTACGACGCCGCCGAGCACGGTCTGTGCTTCGGCCGCATCGATGTGCGGGACGACGGGACGGACACCTCCGGACCCGTGACGGAGGGCGGCGCGGAGACCCGCTACATCGGCCGCCTCGGCATCCTCGACGAGGACAACGACTACGAGTCGCTGCTGCTCGACTGGCGCGCACCCCAGGCCCGCCCGTTCTACCTCGCGACCCCCGCCGCTCCCGACGGCGTCGTGCTGCGCCGCCACATCCGCAGCCGCGGCCGCTCCGTCACCGCACTGCACGACGAGTACCTCGACCTCGACGCGGCGCTCGAACACGCCGACACCCCACCGGCCGGTGGCGTGGCCGGAGAATCGGCGCTGCTCGCCGCTCTGAACGCCGCGCGTACCGGGCAGATGCACGACATCGTGGCGACGATCCAGGCCGAGCAGGACGCGGTCATCCGGTCCGAGCATCGCAGTGTGCTCGTCGTCCAGGGCGGTCCGGGCACCGGCAAGACCGCTGTCGCGCTGCACCGCGCGGCCTACCTGCTCTACACCTACCGAAAGCAGCTGGCGAAGAGCGGCGTGCTCATCGTGGGCCCGAACAGCCGCTTCCTCGACTACATCGGTCAGGTGCTGCCCTCGCTCGGTGAGACCGGGGTGCTGCTGTCGACGGTCGGGGATCTGTATCCGGGGGTCACGCCGACCGTCGAGGACGGTCCCGTGGCCGGCGAGCTCAAGGGCTCCCTGGACATGGTGAAGGTGCTCGAGAAGGCCGTCCGCGACCGGCAGGAAGTGCCCCGCTCCCCCGTTCCGCTGAGCTTCGACACCTACGCGCTCACCCTCGACCGCAAGATCGTGACCCGTGCGCGGGGTCGCGCCCGGTCGTCCCGCCGACCGCACAACCTTGCCCGGCCGATCTTCGTGAACGGGGTCATCGACGCCCTCGCCGACCAGCTCGCCGGGATCATCGGATCGAATCCGCTCGGCGGCGCGAACCTGTTGAGCCGGGAGGACATCCACGATATCCGGTCCGAGATGCGTTCGGATCCCGACATCGTCGCTGCGATCGACGCACTGTGGCCGGAACTGTCCCCGCAGCAGGTGCTCTCGGATCTGCTCGCCTCCCGCGACCGGATCGCGTCGGCGGCTCCGACGCTGACCGACGAGCAGATCGACGCGCTGCACCGTCCCGATGCACCGGGGCATTTCAGCGCCGCCGACGCTCCCCTGCTCGACGAGCTCGCCGAACTGCTCGGTGTGGACGACGCCGCCGAACGTGAACGCGCGAAGCGGCGCTGGCGCAAGCAGATCGCCGACGCGCAGGGCGCACTCGACATCCTCACCGGTTCGGCACCGCAGGATCTCGAGGACGATCTCGATCCCGAACTGCTCATGGCATACGACCTGATCGACGCCACTCAGCTCGCCGAACGACAGAACCACCGTCGCCACGAGACCACGGCGGAGCGGGCGGCCGGTGATCGCACCTGGACGTACGGCCACGTGATCGTCGACGAGGCGCAGGAGTTGTCGGCGATGGCGTGGCGAACGATCATGCGCCGCATCCCGAATCGCTGGATGACCCTGGTGGGCGACACCGCGCAGACCGGGGATCCGGCGGGAACCGATTCGTGGCAGCAGATCCTCGAACCGTACGTCGCGAACCGGTGGAAGAAGACCGAACTGACGGTCAACTACCGCACCCCGGCGGAGATCATGAGGATCGCGCACGCGGTGCTCGCGGAGATCGATCCCGACCAGGTGCCGCCGCAGTCGGTGCGCGAGTCCGGTTTCGAGCCGTGGGCGCAGCACGTCGACGCGGACGCGGTGCTCACCACCGTCCAGGCCGCGCTCGACGCCGAGACCGGCCCGGGCACGACGGCCGTGCTCGTTCCGGCGCGGCTCGTGGCTGCGTGGGAGCATCTCGCGTCCGAGTCGGTCACGGTCGCGACCGTGAAGGAGGTCAAGGGCCTCGAGTTCGACGCGGTACTGCTCGTCGAACCGGCGGAGATCCTCACCGATTCCTCACGCGGGATGAACGACCTGTACGTGGCGCTGACCCGAGCCACCCAGCGTCTCGGGGTGGTGCACTCGGAGGCGTTGCCGGAGGTGCTGGCCGGTCTCGCCGCGCCGACACACTGCTGAGCCGACACGGTTCGGCAGACACCGCCGAGCGGACCCCAGGACCGGTCACCGGACGGTACCGTCCTTCGGGGCAAGGGACTGGGACGGATCATCCGCGGAGGGAACGAACACGTGGCCTATGGGGCAGCGCACCACCGGATACGTCGAGCGGGGTGCGCGGCGATCGCGGCGCTGAGCGGGTTCCTCGTCTCCGCCGCGTGCGGATCGGCGACGCCGACCCAGGACGAAGCGCAGGCCGCGACGTCCACGACGTCGATCGCCCCGACCTCGTCGACGCCGCCCGACGTGCGGTTCCTGCGGGTGAAGGAGGCGCTGGACGCGTCCGGACTGGTCGCCGATGTCAAGGACGACACGGTGCTGGCGGTGGTGCGAGGGGTGTGCGACCAGTTGAGCGCGGGCGTGCCGGAGCACGACGTCCTCGTCACGCTCCGGCCGATCGCCGCCTATGCTGCGGGCGCCTCGGGGTCGCGCATGTCGGCGGACGATGCCGCCGCGCGCTACCTCGAGACCGTCCGCGAGGAGTACTGCTGATCCGTCAGCGGACGGTGTGCACCACCAGCACGTCGCACAGGGCCTTGCGGGCGACGTCCGACGGGACGGAACCGAGCAGGCGCCCGGTCAGCGTGTTGAGGCCGCGGTTGCCGATGACGATGAGATCGGCGTCGACCTCCTCGACGAGCGTGAGGAGCGATTCGACGGGGGCACCGACGATGGGGCGCTCGGTGATCTTGCGGGCGCCGGCCACGGTCGCCTTCTCCCGTGCGGTGCGCAGGATCTCGTAGGTCGGTGCCGAGCCGGTGACCTGGTACGCCTCGTCGCGCAGCGCGTCAGCGGCCTGCGCGGTGTCCTTGGGGTCGGCCGGGTAGTAGGCGCAGGCGATCACCAGTTGGGCGCCGGCGTCGCCGGCCAGAGCAGCTGCCTTCTCCACGGCCCGATACGACGATTCGGAACCGTCGGTTCCGACGACTATGGTCCGGTAGGCGCTCATTCATCCTCCATCAGGTGTGTGGTCCATCGACGCGTGCCGCCGATGCCGTCGTCGACGGAGGACACGCACGCTCCCCCGCCATACGCTGCGTCGACAGTAGCGGGATGGGCGGCCCGGGTGGGACGTTTGGGTCTCATCCCACAATCGCGTTTGATGTTACCGCGCGTCACCGTAACGCGGGCCGAAGAGGCCGGCGGGGAACACCTCGGCGTCGACGAAGGCATCGCGCCACGGCAACGCGAGGTCGAGCAGACGCTCCACACCCTCGTCACCGAGCGCACTCCACGGCGCGACCGCCAGGTCGTCGGTGAGATCCTCGACGAGCTCACGCACCTCGAATCCTTCGCCGGTGAGCTCGCCACGCTTGTCGAGCAGCCCGCGCCCGCGCAGTTCCTTCTCGGCGTCCGCCCACTCGTCCCGCGACCAGCCCCGCAGCTTCCGGGCGGGATCGGTGGCGAAGCCGATACCGGTCGCAGTGTGGGTGACGAGTGCGTCGAGACCCGACAGTCCCGCGGTCTGCAGCGCCGCGACATGGCCGTCGCCGCGATATTCGCGCAGCAGCGTCAGGGCGTGCCACAGGCGCAGGTGCGCCTCCTCGGGCCAGGGCAGGTCGGCGTGAGCAGCGCAGAGCGGGCGCCCGTCGGGACCGGGGATCGCCCGCGCCGCGGTGGTCGCGAGGTCCGCGGCCTCGTTCATCTCCGCAGAATCGAGCACGTCCTGCCCGAGGACCCGCCGGTGGAGAGCGTCGAGTCCGCGCAACCGCGCCGCGATGATCGCGGCCGGCTCGGCGCTCTGCCACACGGCCGGGACGGCCGATGCCACCAGGCGGGGCGAGAAGCTGTAGAACGTCGCGGTCACGACCCCGGGGCCGACGGCACCCAGAGGCGCCGCGCGTCCCCCGAAGTACTGCGCAGCCGGGCCGTCGACACCGAGCGCGGCGAGTTCGCTCGCGACGTCCGGCGCGAAGTAGACGCCCGAGTGCAGCAGTTCGAGTGCGCGGGCAGCACGCCCGGCCGAAGAGGGATCCATGGGAAGCGACCCTACCGAGTCGCCGGCGCCGACCGGGCCGTGCGACTACTTCAGGCCCGCGGCGTCCATCCCGCGCAGTTCCTTCTTCAGATCGGAGATCTCGTCGCGGAGCCGTGCGGCCAACTCGAACTGCAGGTCGCGGGCGGCCTGCATCATCTGATCGGTGAGCTGCTGCACGAGATCGGCGAGTTCGGCGCGCGGCATCGTCGAGGTGTCGCGACCTTCCACGACACCGGAGCTGACGGCCCGCCCGGACTCGCCCTGGGCTCGGCGACCACGCGAGGCGTTGCGGCCGGAGCCGCCCACCTCGACGGCCTCGGTGTCCTCGGCCTCCTGATAGACCTGGTCGAGGATGTCGGCGATCTTCTTGCGCAGCGGCTTCGGATCGAGACCGTGTTCGGTGTTGTAGGCGATCTGCTTCTCGCGACGCCGTTCGGTCTCCTCGATGGCCCGCGCCATCGAGTCGGTGATCTTGTCGGCGTACATGTGCACTTCGCCGGAGACGTTGCGGGCCGCGCGGCCGATGGTCTGGATCAGCGAGGTCGTCGACCGCAGGAAGCCTTCCTTGTCGGCGTCGAGGATCGCCACCAGCGACACCTCGGGGAGGTCGAGACCCTCACGGAGCAGGTTGATGCCGACGAGCACGTCGTATTCGCCCAGACGCAGCTGTCGCAGCAGTTCGACACGGCGCAGGGTGTCGATGTCGGAGTGCAGATAGCGCACCCGGATACCGAGTTCGAGCAGGTAGTCGGTGAGGTCCTCGGCCATCTTCTTGGTGAGCGTGGTGACGAGGACACGTTCGTCGCGCTCGGCGCGTTCGCGGATCTCGTGCACGAGATCGTCGATCTGACCCTTGGTGGGCTTGACGACGACCTGCGGGTCGACGAGGCCGGTGGGGCGGATGACCTGCTCGACGAACTCACCGCCGGTCTGCCCGAGCTCGTACGGACCCGGGGTCGCCGACAGATAGACCGTCTGACCGATGCGGGCGGCGAACTCCTCCCAGGTCAGGGGTCGGTTGTCGACCGCCGACGGGAGACGGAAGCCGAAGTCGACGAGGTTGCGCTTGCGCGACATGTCGCCCTCGTACATCGCGCCGATCTGCGGCACGGTGACGTGCGACTCGTCGATGACCAGAAGGAAGTCCTCCGGGAAGTAGTCGATGAGCGTCGCGGGCGCGGACCCGGCGGGGCGGCCGTCGATGTGACGGGAGTAGTTCTCGATGCCGGAGCAGAAGCCGACCTGCCGGATCATCTCGATGTCGTACTGGGTGCGCATGCGCAGACGCTGCGCCTCGAGCAGCTTGCCGCGGTTCTCCAGATCGGCCAGGCGCTCCTCGAGCTCGGCCTCGATGCTCGCGACGGCGCGTTCCATGCGCTCGGGACCGGCCACATAGTGGGTCGCCGGGAAGATGCGCAGGGAGTCGACCTTGCGCACGACGTCGCCGGTGAGCGGGTGCAGGTAGTACAGCGCGTCGATCTCGTCGCCGAAGAACTCGATCCGCACGGCGAGTTCCTCGTAGGCGGGGATGATGTCGACGGTGTCGCCCTTGACGCGGAACGATCCGCGGGTGAACGCCATGTCGTTGCGGGCGTACTGGACGTCGACGAGCAGGCGCAGCAGCGCGTCGCGCGGCACCTCCACACCGACCTCGAGCTGGATGGACCGGTCGAGATAGGACTGCGGGGTACCGAGACCGTAGATGCACGAGACGGACGCGACCACCACGACGTCGCGGCGGGACAGCAGCGACGAGGTGGCGGAGTGCCGCAGCCGCTCGACGTCGTCGTTGATCGACGAGTCCTTCTCGATGTAGGTGTCGGTCTGCGCGATGTACGCCTCGGGCTGGTAGTAGTCGTAGTACGAGACGAAGTACTCGACCGCGTTGTTGGGCAACATGTCTCGCAGTTCGTTGGCGAGCTGCGCGGCGAGGGTCTTGTTGGGCGCCATCACGAGGGTGGGTCGCTGGACACGCTCGATGAGCCACGCGGTGGTGGCGGACTTGCCGGTACCGGTGGCACCGAGCAGGACGACGTCCTTCTCCCCCGACTTCAGCCGGCGCTCGAGCTCGTCGATGGCGGCCGGCTGATCGCCGGCCGGTTCGTACTCGCTGACGACCTCGAAGCGGGCCTCGGTGCGCTCGATCTCACCCACCGGCCGGAACTCGGAGTGTGCGACGACGGGATGTTCACTTGCGAACGCCATGGAATCCAGAGTAAGCGCTCCCACCGACACGCATCGCGGTCCTGCGTGCGGCACGGTTCGCCCGCTAGCGTGCATCCCGTGTCCGCGACCCCGCATCCCGTGAAGACCGAGACGTTCGACGTCGCCGCGAAGACCAACATCGACCCGAAGGGCTTCGTGCGCGCGGTCGACGAGTACCGCGTCGAGGAGTGGGGCCTGTACATGGCGCGACCGTCCGACCACCCGCAGTTCCACTATCTCGAATCGTGGCTGCTGCCGGACCTGCGCCTGCGGGCCTCGATCTTCCATTTCACTCCGGGCAACGAACGCGACCAGGACCGGTACGTCGACGTCGGCGAGTTCCGGCGCGAGGGCGACATCTGGTACTCCCGCGACCACTATCTCGACCTGATCGTCCGTACCGGCCGCGACACGATCGTCGAGGACATCGACGAACTGGTGGTCGCGGTCACCACCGGGATGATCGACGCGGCCGCGGCCGAGACGGCGATCGACACGGCGCTGCGGGCGGTGGACGGCATCGCCGCGCACGGCCACGACCTCGACGCGTGGCTGCGGGAACGGGGTGCGCCCGTCTCCTGGCGCTGAGGCGCAGGATCTCCGCGCAGGTGTCGTCACCTGCGCAGACAGCGGGGGCGCAGGAGCGAAAAAGTTACTGCCGCAAAGGACATGGTAATCTGCCCCGGCCGGCGAAGCAGTGCACCGAGAAGGCGACCATCGGGGCCGGCCCGGATCGCCCCTCCGCGTGCACATCGCCCGACCGAGGACACCCCTCGCGCCGGCGGCGCGCGCCCGTGCAGCCCACGAGCGCCGACGAGAACGCCGCCGATCCCTTCGTCGGCACACGCCCGGATCCGGGCGTGCCCTGCTGGAGCGGTATGCCGCGCCCGCCGGCCCGTGGCCGATCGGGCGCTCGACGCATGCCCACCGTCCGGTGGTGGATCGGACCGACACCGAAGCGGAACCGACGGACAGGACGCGCACAGCGCGCCCTGGGTTCCGCTGCGCTCCGATCGCCGCGGACGTGACGCGAACACGAAGGAGGTCGCAGTGAACGGCACCGAGCTCGTTCAGTTCAGCGCCGCGACGATCGTTGTCCTGCTCGTAATCTTCTATGGTGGAACGCTTCTCATCTCCGCCCGGATCGGGAAGAAGGACGAGAACGCCGACGGCTACATGACCGCCGGCAACAAGGTCGGTTTCGGGGTGTCGGCGGCCAGCATGACCGCCACCTGGATCTGGGCGTCCTCGCTGTACGCCTCGGCGACCTCCGGATACACCTACGGCATCTCCGGCCCCATCCACTACGGGCTGTGGGGCGCGCTGATGATCCTGTTCATCTACCCCTTCGGCAAGCGGATCCGCGCGGTCGCACCGAAGGCGCACACCCTCGCCGAGGTGATGTTCGCCCGACACGGACGGTCGAGCCAGCTCATGCTGGCCGGGTCGAACCTCGTCGGCAGCCTGATCAGCCTGATGTCCAACTTCATCGCCGGCGGTGTGCTCATCTCGCTGATCTCGCCGTTCGGCTTCGTCCAGGGCGTCGTCTTCATCGCTGCCGGCGTGTTGCTCTACACCCTGTGGTCCGGCTTCCGCGCGTCCGTGCTGACCGACTTCGTGCAGGTCGTGGCGATGCTGGGCGCGGTCGTCGTCATCATCCCGGCGGTCTTCTTCATCACCGGCTTCCCCGACGCGTTCGACAGCGGGTCCGCGAACCTCACCGACCAGCAGGGCGACTTCTTCTCGAGCGATGCCTTTCTGAACCAGGGCGCGCCGTACATCGCGGCCGTGCTCGCGTACGCCATCGGCAACCAGACGATCGCGCAGCGCCTGTTCGCGGTGCGCGAGGATCTCATCAAGCCGACCTTCGTCACCGCGACGATCGGCTACGGCGCGACCGTCATCGGCGTCGGCATGTTCGGCGTGCTCGCGCTGTACCTGGGCGTCGACCCGATGGACGGCGACGTCAACAACATCGTGCCGCAGATGGTGGCGTCGTTCCTGCCCACGGCACTGGTCGTCGTGTTCTTCGTCATGATCATCGGTGCGCTGTCGTCCACGGCCGATTCCGACCTGTCGGCGCTGTCGTCGATCGTCATGGCCGACATCTACGGCCAGAACATCGCCGGCGGCACCCGCAATGCAGATCCCAAGCGGATGCTGTTCATCGGGCGCGCCACGATGGTCGTCGCGACCGCCGCTGCCGTGGCGTTCGCGAGCATGCGGTTGAGCATCCTCGACCTGCTCGTGTTCGTCGGCGCGCTGTGGGGTGCGCTGGTCTTCCCCGTCATCGCGAGCTTCTACTGGCACAAGGTCACCAACAAGGCGTTCACGACGTCGGTGCTCGTCGCCCTGGCAGCGTTCCTGCCGGTACGTTTCGGGTGGTTCCCGATGGACGGCGTGCTCGCCTGGGCGGTGGACATCGCCTCGGTGGTCGGTGTCGGCGTGATCGCGGGTCTGATGGCGTTCGGCTTCTTCGGACTCCGGGCCGCACGCGTCGTCGGTGTCGTCGCCGCGGTGGCCGTGGCACCCTTCGCGCTCGGCTCGGTCCACGACTACGCCGTGCTCAGCGCCTCGCTCGTCGCCTACGCGGTCAGCACGGTCGTGTGCTGGGCGATGTCCGTGAACTCCGACGAGAACTTCGACTTCGAGGTCATCGCGCAGCGTGTCGGTGACTTCGACGTGGTGGAGGACAACGCACCCGAGAACGACGCTGCGCCCGAGAAGAACCCCGCAGCAACCACTCCGGAGAAGGAGACCCGATGAGCACGCTCGCGCTGACCGTCTACGTCCTGATCTGGCCCGTACTCGTCGCCGGCGTGTTGGCGGCGCTCTGCCGCGGCTTCGTCAAGGAGTGGCTGCAGGCCCGACGGAACGGCGAAGATCTGATCTGACCCTCCCCGCGGAATTTCCTTCCGGCGCCCGGGACCGCATGCGCGCGGTCCCGGGCGCCGAGTTCGTGAGGTCATGGCGTTCGGCACGTTCCCCCGAACAGTTGTGAATGGCGTCACGGATCCGCCGGGGCGGGCACATTCATGCGGTCCGCGCTCTCCGATCCGCGTCACGTATCGATCCGTGTTCGCACGCCGAGGAGAGAGCCGACCCATGCGTACATCTCGTGCCACGCGCGCCGTCCTGGCGGGCGGTGCCGGCGCTCTCCTCATCCCGCACGTACCGAGAGGATCTTCGAGGTCACCGGAACGGACCGGATCGCCAAGGCCGCGTCGAACGTCTACCGCACGGCCGGTGCCGCAGAGGTGGAGCTCCTGCGGGACGACTTCGTCGAGACGACCCGGGAGATGTATCCGGACCTCGTCGAGGACGAGACGGTTCCGCAGAACATCCCCGGCACACGCTGCTGGTCGGGTGATGTGGCGCAGGGGCGGGCGCGTGTGTGCCTGATGGTCTACGGGCGGTACATGGCGGAGCTCTCGGGGTTGCGGCCGGTGGGGATCGAAGCTCCCGAGAACGACTCGCTTCGTACGATGTCACAGCGGGTGGCCACCCAGTACGTGAAGTTCGTCCGATCCGAGGAGATGGGCTTGGGCGAGAACTGATCTCGCGGTATTGTCGACGGGTGGTCGACGCTACCCCCGACGGCGTCGACCACGTCGAACCACGGCATATTCGTAACTCCCCCGCCCGTCGAGCAGAGCCTCGAATGTGCATGCGGGACAATGTGACTGCTCGGGGTGGTCAGGGGGCTCGATGAACGAGGCCGAGTTGACTGCAGGATGCACTGATCGCGGCGTGGAGGAATCTCGACACGTTCCGTGGCACAGCAGCATTCGGAACGTGGCTGTATCGCATCGCGAGCAATGCGGCGCTCGCCGTCGTGCGCAGACGACGTGGCGAGGTCCCCGGCGACCGGGTCGGGGACGAATACGCATCCGGGGAAATACTTCTCGCCGAGAAGCGCGGTCGACGGTGATGCGGTCCGTCGAGCCCTTTTCCTTCTCCCCGAACAGTTTCGGGTCGCTATCGTGTTGCGCGAAGATGCACAACTCGGTCACGCCGAGATCGTAGCCCATCAGGGAGTGGGCGTGCAGACGGTGAAGAGCCGAATCATTCGTGCCCGTAGGCAACTCGTCGATCTGCCGAGTCCGGCACTGCTCGGCGCAGAATGAGTCGCTTCCGACCGGCGGTCGGCCCCATATCGATCCGGCAACGACGATCGGGGCGGCCGGCACGGAGGGCACCGAACGGCCGGAGAAACCCGGAAGGATGAGCAATGACACGAAGCGAACCGAATCCGTTGCCCTCGTCGGGGGCATCGCTGGGTCTCGACCTGATGGACCGGATACCCGAACTACCCGAGAGCGTCTGGTGTCGGGTGCTCGATATCGCCACCGATCCCCTCACCCCTCGCATCGGAACCGAGCTGGTTCCTGCGGTCCGAGGTCGGGGACCGGGTATTCGGTCTGGCCTGGTTCCCTTATCCCGCCGGAACGTATGCGCAGTACACGGCCGGGCCACAGCGACCGGCTGGCCGATCGACTGCACCTCTCGATCGTGGAGGCACTGGCGGTCGGCGGACTGTATCGGGTGAACGGCCCGGCGGCCGAGTTGCGCGCTCTGGCCGCGGACCTGCTCAGCGCGCACCTACCGGCCGACGGCCGACCGGACCGCGACGTCGGGGGTCACCCCAGGTGAGCACCGAGCAGTTCCCGGAAGGACGGTCCGTCCGTATGGACCGCGTTCCCCGACACGCGCGGCCGTCCGGCGGGCGAGGCGTCCGAGACCACGTGTGGTGATCCCGTGCTACGGGTGATCTGTTCGGCGAGTTCGTCCGCAGCCCTGTCGATCCGCGCCTTCAGCGCCGTGGCGGCATCGCTCTCTCCGAAGTCGTCGGTGGCGGCGAAGACGCCGGTGGGCACGACGAGCGCACGCAGGTAGCTCAGCAGCGGCCGCATCGCATGGTCGAGGACCAGCGAGTGCCGGGCGCTGCCCGCGGTCGCGGCGATCACCGTGGGCACACCGGTGAGCGTGTCCGGATCGAGCGCGTCGAAGAACATCTTGAACAGGCCCGAGTAGCCGGCGGCGAAGACCGGGCTCACCGCGATCAGCCCGTCGGCGGTCGCGAGTTGTTCGCGGGCCCGCGCGACCGCCGCGGTGGGGACACCGGCGGTGAAGGTGGTGGCGAGATCCGTCGCGAGGCTGCGCAGTTCGATCACCTCGATCTCCGCGTGGTCGCCTCGCGCACCGACCGCGACGCGAGCGGCCTCGGCGATGCGGTCGGCGAGCAGACGGGTGGTGGACGGCTCGGACAGGCCACCGCTGACGACGACGATGCGGCGGGTCATCGGGCGTCCGCCTCCTCGGGCACGAGGTCGACGCGGGCCGGGATCACCTGGCGGTGCGCCGAGTCGGCCCCCTGCGCGGCGAGGGTGGTGTGCGTGGGCGGGTCGGACGGCACGTGGGCGGGGCGGCGACGTTCGAATTCCGTACGCAGCACCGGCACGACCTCCCGGCCGAGGATCTCGATCTGCTCGAGCACGACGTCGAGCGGCAGACCCGCGTGATCCATGAGGAACAGCTGACGTTGATAGTCGCCGGCGTAGTCGGCGAAGCCGAGCGTGCGTTCGACGACCTGCTCGGGTGTGCCGACGGTCAGCGGTGTCATCGTCGAGAAGTCCTCGAGCGACGGGCCGTGACCGTAGACGGGCGCGTTGTCGAAGTAGGGACGGAAGATCCGCTTCGCCTCGGCCTCGGTCTCCGCCATGAACACCTGGCCGCCGAGTCCGACGACAGCCTGGTCTGCGGCGCCGTGACCGTACTGCTCGAACCGCTGCCGGTAGAGGGCGATCATCTGCTGGATGTGTTCCTTGTTCCAGAAGATGTTGTTGTGGAAGAAGCCGTCGCCGTAGAAGGCGGCCTGCTCGGCGATCTCCGGCGAACGGATGGAGCCGTGCCAGACGAAGGGCGGGGTGTCGTCGAGCGGCCACGGGGTGGAGGTGTAGCCGTGCAGCGGTGTGCGGAACTTGCCCTCCCAGTCGACGACGCGTTCGCGCCAGAGCCGTCGCAGCAGGTGGTAGTTCTCGATCGCCAGCGGGATGCCCTGCCGGATGTCCTTGCCGAACCACGGGTAGACCGGTCCGGTGTTCCCGCGCCCCATCATGAGGTCGACGCGGCCGCCGGAAAGGTGCTGCAGCATCGCGAAATCCTCGGCGATCTTCACCGGGTCGTTGGTGGTGATGAGAGTGGTCGCGGTCGAGAGGATGAGCTTCTCGGTCCTCGCGGCGATCCAGCCGAGCATCGTCGTCGGCGAGGACGGGACGAAGGGTGGATTGTGGTGCTCGCCGGACGCGAAGACGTCCAGGCCCACCTCCTCGGCCTTCAGCGCGATCTTCGTCATCGCGACGATGCGCTCGTGTTCGGTGGGGACCCGGCCCGTCGTGGGGTCGCGCGTGACGTCGCCGATGGTGAAGATGCCGAACTGCACGGTCGAACCTCCGTCAAGTAGTTGAACTGTCAACTACTCTAACGGACGGAGCGTCCGGAAGATTCCCGGGCGGGTCTCCGCCCGGGATCCGGACTCCCTAGGCCGACCAGCCGGTGTTCTCGGCCCACTCCCACGCGCGATGATGCGCCCGGTCGAACCACGGCGCCTTGAGCGCCGCGTAGGCGGCGGCCGCCTCGGCAGGATCCGACTTCTGTGCCGCTTCAGTGGCGGCATCGGCCTTGAGGTCGGCGTACTCGCGCCTCGCGGTGTCGACCGCGGACAGCCAGTCGCGCAGCAGCAACGCGAACTGCTGGGCGGGCCAGCCGTCCACCCGGACCGCCACCCGCGCCGGACGACCGGGATCGGCGCTGCCGTGCAACCGCATCTCCCAGACCGCCGGGTCGGTCTCTCCCCCGGCACCGTAGGACGGCTTCGGTTCGTCGGTCACCACATCGTCGATGCCCGGGAAGCCCGCAGCGGCCAGCGCGGGTGCGAGCGCGTCGGCGGCCGCGAGGTCGCCGACGGTGATCTGCAGGTCGATGACGTCGACGGCGGCCAGGCCGGGCACCGCGGTGGAGCCCACGTGGTCGATGCGCTCGGCCGCTCCCCCGGCTGCGAGGGCCAGCCGGGCGATGAGCCGCTGCGCCTGTCGATGCCACTCCTCGCGCGCGGGCACGAGCACCGGATCAACCCCGACCACCGTGCCGGTGCGCAGATTCTTCTCGAACGGCACCAGACGGTCGTTCCACAGCGTCCGGACCTGCTCGACCAGCACCTGCTGATCACCGGTGTTGTCGAGCCACACATCGGCGACCTCGCGCCGCTGTTCCTCCGTCGCCTGCGCCGCGATCCGCGCGCGGGCGTCCGCCTCGGGCATGCCGCGCAGTTCGACGAGGCGCCGGATCCGCTCCGTCTCGTCGGCATGCACGACGGCGACGAGATGGAAGGCCGGCGCCATCCCGCCCTCGACGAGCAACGGGATGTCCTGCACGACCACCGCGTCGTCGGGCGCAGCGGCGACCAGCTCGGCGGTACGGCGCCCGACCCGGGGATGGGTGATGGCGTTGAGAACCGCGCGGGCATCCTCGCTGGCGAACGCTTTCGCCGCCAGGGCCGGGCGGTCGAGGGTGCCGTCGGGCTGCAGGATGTCCTCGCCGAAGGCGTCGACGAGCTCGGCGAGTCCCTCGGAGCCGGGAGCGACGATCTCCCGGGCGACGACATCGGAGTCGACGATCACCGCCCCGAGTTCGACGAGCTCCTTGGCGACGGTCGACTTGCCCGCGCCGATTCCTCCGGTCAACCCCATTCGCAGCACGCTGCCCAGTCTCGCATCACCGCGTCGCCGGGGCACCTTCGCGGTCCCTACGACGCCTCGCGCATCGTCAGCCCCGACAACGCCACGACATATTCGCCCGCCTGTTCGTCGAAGTCGACGGTGTACACCGTCGGGTAGTAGCCGGTCCGTTGGTACGACGACGGTTGTTTCACGACCTCCCGCAGGGACGGCTTCGCCGCCAGCCACTCCCGCGTCATCATCGGCTCGATGAAGATGAACTCCCCGTCCCACGACCCGTTGAGCAGCACCTCGGTGAACTCGAAGGATCCGGGGATCACGCCGTCGGCAGCGTCCGTCCAGTGCATGCCCATGAACGGCACAGTGTTCTCGACCGGCGGACCGGGCGGTGGGATGTACCCCTCCGGAACGTATTCGGGGTCGGGGAGCCGCGCCGCGCGCTCCGCGAAATCGGGCGCGCCCGGGTCCACCTCGCGGTCGGCGTCCGTCGTGTAGAAGTGCATGTCGAAATGGGGCGCGCCGTAGAGGATCTCCGGATCGTGCCCGTTCGGGTTCCAGTCCAGCATCACGTGGTCGAAACCGGTGTCCGGGGCGCCGGCGGGAAGATCCAGCATGAGCATCGTCATCTCGGCGTCCGGGCCGTCGGGAAGGCCGGTGAGCACGGACTCGGACATCCGGATACCGACCTCACGCGGCCTACCCTCGTGATCGACGACGACGTAGGTGCGGGAGATGCCCTCCCCCAGTTCGCTTTCCGGTCCGTAGAGGGTGGTGACACCGTGATGGTGTCCCGCGGTCTCTGCGCCCTCGGCGGTCGGGACGGATCCGTCGCCGCAACCCGTCAGGGCGAGAACGGCGCAGGTGGAGAGGGCGAGTGCGGTGATCGATCGAGAAGTTCGCATTGCCTGCCTTGTGGGAGTGGAGGGGCTCGGGGCGGGAGGTGTCGGTCTCATCGGGGCCGGCGAACGACCTGCCCGACGCGCAGCACGCCGTGGGTGTCGTGCTCGTCGGCGAGGGCGCCGAGCCAGTGCGCGGTGTCGTCGTCGTAGGTGCGCGCGATGCGGTCCGGATCCGAGGTGGCCGTGAAGTTGGGCAGCGAGGTGCCCGTGGTCCACGGCGCCAGCGCCCGGTCGATCACGTGGGTGTGTGCGACGACGGCGTCTGCCGAGGGTGGCGCGAGCACACCGATGACGAAGAGGGTGAAAGCGGCGTCGCGGTGGCAGAAGGCGCTGCGATGCCGCGGTTCGCGTGCCAGGGCTCCGCCGAGGAGCCGTACCTCGACGATGGTCTGCGGCGAGTGCGAGCCCGGTCCCGCCACCGAGAGCAACGCGTCGATCGCGTCGTGCGTCAGTTCGCGGGTCAGCGCACTGTGTTCGTGGGTCGGCATCGGGTCGACCGGGTCGGCGTGCACCGCTCCCAGTGCCGCGTACGGCAGGGTGGCGATGCCGTCGAGGATCGGCGCCGCGACCGTGCGCAGCGCACCGAGGATCGCCTCGGACTCGGCTTCGCCGGCGACGCTCGCGAAGCGGACGGCCACGGTCGCGCGGCCGGCCAGCGATTCCGGGACTCCCGGCAGCGGCGGCAGTTGCAGGAAGGCCAGCGAGGTCGAACTGTGCTCGGGCAGGTCGGCGCACAGGTCGAGCCAGGCGTGCGCCACCGTGGCCGCGTCGGCGCCGTCGAAATACAGCGCCCCACCGTAGAAGTGCGGCAGGGGCATGAGGTCGATCTCCACCGCGGTGACGATGCCGAGGGTCGCCTTGCCACCGCGCAGGCCCCAGAACAGTTCGGCGTGCTGCTCGGGAGTCACCCGGAGCAGGTCTCCGTCACCGGTGACGAGATCGAAGGCGCGCACGTGGTCGGAGGACAGTCCGTAGGTGCGGACCAGCGGTCCGATTCCCCCGCCGGTCAGGAAACCGGCGACGCCGACGTGGGGTGACGATCCCGCGAGCGGGGCCAGACCGTGGGGTGCGGCCGCGTCGACGACCTGCTGCCACACCAGGCCGGCTCCGAGACGGGCGGTGCGGGTGTCGGGGTCGATCAGGCATTCGGTGAGGCGGCCGGTGTGCACGAGCAGCACATCGTCGCCGAGGGGCACGGCGCCGTGCCCGGTGCGCTGTACGGCCACCTTCAGGCCGTGTTCGCCCGCGAACCGGACGGTGGCGCTGACGTCGAGGGCGTTCTCGACCGCGATCACCGCGCGGGGACGGACCGGGACCGCCACGTTCCACGGGGTCGCGGCGTCGTAGCCGGGTTCGCCCGGCAGGGAGATCGATCCGGTGACCGCGGTGCGGAGGGCGTCGAGTGGGTCGGTGCCGACGGTGGGCGTCCGGAGGTTCATGTGCACTTCCTTTCGTCGCACGGGATGAGGTGCGACGAAAGAGTGCCGGGACCGGCTTGGCGGCTTCTTGCGGCGACGTGGGGGCGTCGTCCAAGTGTCCGCCAAGAACCGGTCAGGTGGGGATCGAGCGGGCGTGGGCGGCGAGGCCGAGCATGCCGGTGCGGGTGGCTTCGTCGGCGATCGCGACGATGTCCCGGCTGCGTTCGGGCGAGACCGGGCGCAGTTGGGCGCGCAGCAGACGGCACCGCAGCAGTGTCGGTGGGCTCGATGTGCGGGTCGCGAGGTCCTCGGCCCGGTCCAGCAGCACTGCGGCGTCGTCGGTGCGTCCGAGCAGTGCGTGCAGGCGCGCGCAGACCTCCGCCACCGAGCCGATCACCCCGACCTGTCCCACCGTCGCGATGCGATCGGTGAACGGATCGAGGAGCTCGAGGAACATCTCGGCGTAGTCGACGAGGGCGAGGTCGGCGACGACGCGCGCGATGAGTGTGCGGTGACCGAGCGTCGTCCAGGTGAAGGGTGCTCCCTTGGCTACCCACTGTTCGATGTCGCGGATCACCGCCGCGGTGTCCCGGCGGGCGCCGGCGATGGCGATGCTCCAGGAGTCCGGTTCGACGGTGCCGGGATCCGCGTCGGCGAGGGTGCCGTACTCCCACTCGAGGGTATTGGTGGCGAGATCGGAACTGCCCGCCGTGTACAGCTCGGTCTGCAGGTGGAACTGTGTGGCGGTGTCGTAGTGGCGCCGGGTCTCGGCGAAGTCGCCGTGCCACGCCGCGAGGGTCGCCTCCATCCATCGCAGCTGTACGCGCAGCACAGGCAGACGCAGCAGGTCGCAGCCGGCGATGCCCCGGCGGACGTGGAACGTGGCGGCGTCGACGTCCCCGAGGTTCATCTGCGTCATGCTCGCGACGGCGTGGGCGATCACCTCGTCGAACCGCGCCTGCTGGTGCGGAAGCGCGAGAAGTTCGTCGGTGAGACGGGCGGATTCGTGACTGTGTGTCGCGACCCCCGAGTAGAGGAGGATGCGGCCCAGCAACGCGTCGGCGACGACGTCCGGGTCGGCGAGTTCGCGTGCGATCTCCAGCGCGGTGCGGCTCATCCCGTCGGGGACGGACGAATCGGGGTGATAGCAACTGCCCACGGCGAGCGCCGCGAGCACCCGGGCATGCGCCGCGCGGTCGGTCGCGACGAACGGTTCGAGTGCGGCGAGGCGGTCGAGGACCGGTCCCGGATCCTTACCGTAGGACACCCACGGCCACGCGCCGGCCGCGCGCAGCAGCGCTGCAGCCAGGCGCCCGGCCGTCGACGTGCGGCCGTCGCGGACCGCGTCGAGCAGACCGGCGTCGACGACATCGAGTACGGTCTGGCCGCGACCCGCCCGGGCGAGTGCCTCGACGCGCGCGACGAGCAGATCGTCGCGGTCGCCCGGGGATCGTTCCGCGGCGGGCAGCAGGTCGAAGGCCCGGACGGCATCGTCCCACCAGCGTGCCGCCTCCTCCGAGTTCCACCTCTCGGTGGCCTCGCGGGCGGCGGTGACGCAGGCGTCGAACACGATGCGAGGGTCGACGAGCGGTAGTGCCGCCATGAGGTGCCGGGCTCGTCTGCCGGCACGATCCGGGTCGGAGGAGTCCGCCAGGACCTCCGCGACGCGTGCGTGCATGCGTTGGCGGCGGATGGCGGGAATCGCCGCGAGGACCTCGTCGCGGAGCAGTCCGTGGGCAAAGGCGTACCCCCGCAATCCGGGATCGGCGACGATGATGCGTTCGTCGGCGGCGTCGTCGAGGTAGTCGGCGAGGGTGTCGGGATCGAGGCGGGTCGCACCGGCGAGGATGTCCATCTCGATGGTGTCGCCGACGACCGCGGCCACTCGGAGCACCTGCAGGACGGCGGGTTCCACCGCGGCGAGCCGCCGCGCGAGGACCGAGCGGACCGCCATGGGGATGCCCCCGTCGAGGCGTTCGTCCCGGGGAAGACGTGCGTATTCGGACACGAACAGCGGGTTACCGCCGGTCCGTTCGGCGAGCAGGCGGGCCTCGTCGGCGTCGAGCGGTGCGCCGCTCACATGTCCCGCCAGGGCGGCGACCTCGGATTCGGCGAGCGCCGGGACGTCGATGTGCCGGTTGCCTTCACCGTGCAGCACGGCGTCCACGAAGCGCTGGACGGTGGGGGTCGTCTCCGAGTCGCGGAGTGTGCACACGAACCAGACGCCCCGCTTGTGCAGGGCTCCCACGAGATACAGCAGGCAACGTAGGGAGGTCGGGTCGGCCCATTGGATGTCGTCGAGCACGATCGTGAGCACGGGAGTCTGCGCCGCGGCCGTTTCGACGACGCCCAGAATCCGCTCGTAGACCGCGAAGCGCGCTTCGTCGGATTCCACTCCGGTGGGCGGGATCAGGGTGGTGTCGGCATCGGCGCCGAGTTCGCGCAGGATGCGCCGGATCGGCCACCAGGCGGGCGCTCCGTCGTCCTCGAGACACCGCGCCCACACGGTGGTCCCGCCGATCGCGGCGGTCCTGGCGTCGCATTCCTCGGCGAGGCGGGTCTTGCCGATGCCGGCGGGTCCGGTGAGGACGACCCACCGGGTCGCGCCGGAGCGGACCTCGTCGAGCATGCGGTCGAGGGTTCCGGTCTCGGAGGTGCGCCCGACGAAGATGCGTCCGGGGCCCGGCGCCGGGGTGGGCGCGGGGACGGCGGGCGCGGCCGGTGCCGGAACCTCCTCCGCGCCCGTCCATCCCGGGGTGCGGGGCCACGCCGCGAGTCCCGGTTCGTGCCGGAGGATCGCGCCCTGCAGGTCGGTGAGTTCGGTGCCGGGCCGCAGCCCCAGCTCGGCGTCCAGTCTCGTCTCGTGGACGCGGAACTGTTCGAGTGCTTCCGACGAACGCCCCGCTCGGTGCAGGGCGAGCATGCGCAGCCAGCAGGTGCGGTCGCGGAACGGGAACTCGCTGCACAGTTCGGTGGCGTCGACGAGGGCGGGAGCGAGGCGACCGAGGGCGAGCAGCGCGGTGATCCGGGTCTCACGGCATTCGGTACGTACCTCGTCGAAGGATGCCGCCGCGACCTCCACCCAGTGTTCGTCGCGCAGGTCCTCGAGGAGATGCCCCCGCACCGAGTCGAGGGCACGGTCGGCGATGTCGAGTGCGAGCTCCCATTCCCCGTTCTCGGCGTGCCGACGGGCGGCCTCGGCGTCGTCGAGGAAGCGGGCCAGGTCGACCGACTCGGCCGGGATGTCGAGGACGTAGCCGGGAGGTTGGCGCACGATCGGGGAGGCCGCACCGCTCTCCCCTCTCAGCACCCTGCGCAGATTGGAGATGTACGCCTGGATGCTCGCCATCGCGCTGGCGGGCGCGTCGTCCTGCCACAGGGCGTCGATCAGCCGGTCGGTGGAGACCACCCGCCCCCGGTTGAGCAGCAGGACGGCGAAGACCGCTCGCTGCTTGCGCGGACCCAGATCGACCTGCGACTCCGACGAGGGCCCCGCCGGGTCACTCGTCGACGCGACCCGAACCACCTCCAGCGGTCCGAGCAGTCGGTACATCATGTGGTGAGCCCCCCTCGACCCCGGCCGAACTATGCGATCGTTGCAGTGTAAGGACAGTTTTCGCCGGGTGCGCGGCGACTTCTCATCCCGTCACGGCCGGGAATTCGACCGTGTCGCCCTCGGTGTCCCCGAACGCAGGTACAGTCTGCCGCCGGGTGCGCAGGCAGGCCACACACACCACCGCTCCGAGGGCCGCGACGACCGCCGCCGCCACGAGCGCCCCCTGCAGGCCGGCCACGAAGTCCTGCGGTGACCCGCCGGGCAGCAGCGACTCGGCGGGCAGGAACACCCCGAGCACCGCGACGCCGACGGCGATGCCGGTCTGACGGAACGCGTCGTTGATACCGGCCGCGAGACCGGAATGATCCGCGGTGCTCTCCCCGAGGACGATCCCGCTCATCACCGGGTTGAAGACACCCGCGGCCGCGCAGGCCACCACGAGTCCCGGCAGCAGGACGTACTTCGAGCTGTCCGCCTCGGCGACCGTCATCATGAGCAACCCGACGGCGACGAGCGCCAGCGAGCACGACAACGAGACCCACGCGGGGACGACACGATCGAGTTTCGCCGTCGTACCGGCGACGACGAACATGGCGACGGTCGCGGGCAGGTACACCAACCCCGCCTGCACCGGCGACAACAGCAGGACATTCTGCAGGTACAGGGTGGTGTAGACGAACACCGCGAACAACGACGCCGAGATGGCGAAGGCCGCGACCTGCGCTCCGGCGAAGGCCCGGTTGGCGAGCAGATGTGGCGGCAACATCGGTTCGGCGGTGCGCATCTCGTGCACGACGAAGGCGACGAGGGCACCGGCAGCAACGACGAACGCGAGCACCGGCTGAGCATCGGACCACCCGATCTCGTGGCCGCGCAGCACGGCGAACACGAGCGCCGCCAGTCCCACCGCGGCCAGGAACTGCCCCGGCACATCGGCGCCGCGCGGGCGGGGATCCCGCGATTCGGGCACCCAGCGCAGGGACAGGAGCAGGGTCACGAGGCCGATCGGCACGTTGACGAAGAAGATCGCGCGCCAGTCGAGCAGTTCGGTGAGCAGACCTCCGACGAGCGGGCCGACCGCGAAGGCGCCGCCGATGGTCGCGCCGTAGGCGGCCAGGGCCGACGCCCGTGCCGGCCCCCGGTCGAAGACGTCGGCGAGGAGGGCGAGCGAGCAGGCGAACAGGACCGCCCCACCGATGCCCTGCACGGCCCGGGCGAGATCGAGGAACCAGATCGTCGGGGCGAGGGCGCACAGCAGCGAGGCGACCGTGAACCAGACGAGGCCGGCGACGAACACTTGGCGGCGGCCGCGGCGATCGGCCCACGACCCGGCACCGAGGACGACTGTGGCCAGGGCGAGGGTGTAGGCGTCGATCACCCACTGCAGTGGACTCACGCCCGCGTCGAGGTCGACGGCGATCGACGGCAGTGCGGTGTTGACGACGGCGATGTCGAGCATGAGCATCGCCGTCGTCACACATACCACCAGCAGCGTGATCCGCTTCGTCGCGGTGCTTCTCGCAGGGATCGGTGTGGTCATGGAACGTCCTTCCGTATCGAGGTGTGTGGACCTCGGACACGGTGCATCGCGTCGCTTGGGACGAACCGGGTGTACTTCTTGGACCGCTCGGCAGTCACCGACATCTCCCCGTCGGGACGACCGGGGATCACACACCGATCACGACAGGGTCACGGGGCAGTTGCAGGCCGCTCGGGACCGGACACACCCCCTCCTACCTGGGGCAAATGCGGAGAATTCGACGTCGTGTCCGATATCGTCGTTGCGAAGCGTCCGTCCCGGCTCGTCCCGAGCATTCGAGAAGGCAGGCCATGCGATCCTCCACCTCAACCACAGGTCGGCATCGCCTCGGCATGGAAAACGGTGTTCACTGCATCCTCATCCCCGAGGTCGCTGCCGCCCTCGCCGAGCACCGGCGGAACTGGTTCACCGCGCTGCTGACGAACGCGCGCCACAGCCACGCCGCGATGCGCAAGCGGGCGACGGCCCTGCCCGCGCAGTGGGCCACTCCCGCCGTGGGGTGAACTCGCCGTGAGCTGAGCACCTGCCACCGACGACATACGAAGACCGGCCCCCTCCGTTGCGGAGGGGGCCGGTCTCGTCGTGGTCCCGGGCGTGGTCCCGGGAGCCGTTGCGCCGGAGCAACGAGCCCCTGTAGAACGCGGACGGCCCCGCACCGAAATGGTGCGGGGCCGTCCGTGGAACCCTGTGTCAGGCGTTGCCCGACAGCTTCTCGCGCAGAGCGGCGAGCTGGGCGTCGCTCGCGAGCGATCCGCCGCCGGTCTCCGGAGCCGCCTCGGCACCCGACTCGGACGAGTAGTTGCCACCGGACACGCCGGCCGCAGCCTCGGCAGCCTCGTCGGCAGCCATCTTCTCGATCTGAGCGGTGTGCATCTTGTGGCGACGCTCGGCCTCCGCGTAGCGGGACTCCCACTCCTCACGCTGCTTCTCGTAGCCCTCGAGCCATTCGTTGGTCTCGGGATCGAAGCCCTCGGGGAAGATGTAGTTGCCCTGCTCGTCGTAGCTGTCGGCCATGCCGTACTTCGACGGATCGAACTCGGCGGTGTAGTCCTCGTTCGCCTGCTTCAGCGACAGCGAGATACGACGACGCTCGAGGTCGATGTCGATGACCTTGACCATCGCGTCGTCGCCGACGGCAACGACCTGGTCCGGGACCTCGACGTGGCGCTCGGCCAGCTCGGAGATGTGGACGAGGCCCTCGATGCCCTCCTCGACGCGGACGAACGCGCCGAACGGAACGAGCTTGGTGACCTTGCCCGGCACGATCTGACCGATCGCGTGGGTGCGGGCGAACTGACGCCACGGATCTTCCTGCGTCGCCTTGAGCGACAGGGAGACGCGCTCGCGGTCGAGATCGACGTCGAGAACCTCGACGGTGACCTCGGTGCCGACCTCGACGACCTCGGACGGGTGGTCGATGTGCTTCCAGGACAGCTCGGAGACGTGCACGAGGCCGTCGACACCGCCGAGATCGACGAAGGCGCCGAAGTTGACGATGGAGGACACGACGCCCTTGCGGACCTGGCCCTTCTGGAGCTGGTGCAGGAACTCGCTGCGGACCTCGGACTGGGTCTGCTCGAGCCATGCGCGGCGCGACAGGACCACGTTGTTGCGGTTCTTGTCGAGCTCGATGATCTTGGCCTCGATCTCCTTGCCGACGTACGGCTGGAGGTCGCGGACGCGACGCATCTCGACGAGCGACGCGGGCAGGAAGCCACGCAGGCCGATGTCGAGGATCAGGCCGCCCTTGACGACCTCGATGACGGTGCCCTTGACGGCCTCGTCCTTCTCCTTGAGCTCCTCGATCGTGCCCCAGGCGCGCTCGTACTGAGCACGCTTCTTGGACAGGATCAGACGGCCTTCCTTGTCCTCCTTGGTGAGAACAAGAGCCTCGACCTCATCGCCCACCGACACGACCTCGTTGGGGTCGACATCGTGCTTGATGGAGAGCTCGCGGGACGGGATGACGCCTTCGGTCTTGTAACCGATGTCGAGCAGCACCTCGTCGCGATCGACCTTGACGATGGTGCCCTCGACGATGTCGCCATCGTTGAAGTACTTGATCGTGGCGTCGATGGCGGCGAGGAAATCCTCGGCGGAGCCGATGTCGTTGACGGCTACCTGCGGCGAGGTGACGGTGGTGGAGGCCATGTGTTGAGTTGCTCCGGACGGGTTGATAGTCGGTTGGTCAAATTCGGTCGGGCACGTGAAACACCCACTGCGATACGGCGATGTGCGAGTCACGGCGAGTTCCTCGCTCGGCCCTGGAGCCGAACTGCGGACACTCGCGATCACCAGGCTACGCGTCTCGAGGGGACCCGGGCAAACCGATATCGGGACCGCTCCCCCGCACCCGATAGGCTCACACACATGTCGGGCTCCGCGAACACCCCTTTTCCAGACCTTTCGGGCGCCCCGGAGGGAACCGACGAGGAGGCCGCGCGCCACGCGGACGCCGAGACGATCCTCGGCGAGACCCGCCCCACCCGGACCCGCCTCGGCTCTCTCGAGAGCGAACGCGCGAACCGGGTGTGGTGGGACGCCGACACCGACGACTACCACCGCACGCACGGCGAGTTCCTCGGCGTGGATTCGGCCGCCGGCGAGTTCGTGTGGTGCCCGGAAGGGCTGCACGAGGGCGATGTGCAGTTGCTCGGCCCGGTCGCCGGCCGCGACGTCCTCGAACTCGGATGCGGTTCGGCGCCGTGCGCCCGCTGGCTCGCCGGACAGGGCGCCCGCGCGGTCGGTCTGGACATCTCCATGGGGATGCTGCAGCGCGGACGCGCGGCGATGGCCGCCTCCGGCCCGACGGTTCCGCTCGTGCAGGCCGGCGCCGAGAACCTGCCCTTCGCCGACGCAAGCTTCGACATCGTGTGCTCGGCGTTCGGCGCGGTGCCCTTCGTCGCCGATTCCGCCCGGGTGATGCGCGAGGTCGCGCGGGTGCTGCGGCCCGGCGGACGGTGGGTGTTCTCCGTGAACCACCCGATGCGGTGGATCTTCCCCGACGACCCGGGCGAACAAGGCCTGGTCGCGATGTTCCCGTACTTCGACCGGACGCCCTACGTGGAGGTGGACGCGACGGGCCGGGCGACCTACGCCGAACACCACCGCACGGTGGGCGACCGGGTGCGCGAACTGGTCGCCGCCGGCCTCGAGGTCTACGACATCGTCGAACCCGAGTGGCCCGAGCATCTCGACCGCGAGTGGGGGCAGTGGAGCCCGCTGCGCGGTTCGATCTTCCCGGGCACCGCCATCTTCTGCAGTCGCAAACCCGCCTGAACCCGATTCACAACAGGCGGGACAGGAACTCCCGGGTCCGGCTCTCCTTCGGGTCGGCCAGCACCTCGCGGGGATCCCCGGCCTCGACGACCACGCCGCCGTCCATGAACACGAGCTGATCGGCGACCTCCCGCGCGAAGCCCATCTCGTGCGTGACGACGACCATCGTCATGCCGCCCTCCGCGAGGTCCCGCATCACCGCGAGCACCTCGCCGACGAGTTCGGGGTCGAGGGCCGAGGTGGGCTCGTCGAACAGCATGAGCTTGGGATCCATGGCGAGTGCGCGGGCGATCGCGACGCGCTGCTGCTGGCCGCCCGACAGCTGCGCGGGATAGGCGTCGACCTTGTCGGCCAGCCCCACCCGCGCGAGCAGATCCCGGGCCTTGTCGACCGCCTCGTCGCGCTTGAGCTTCTTCACGAGGATCGGCGCCTCGACGACGTTCTCGAGCACGGTGCGGTGCGGGAACAGGTTGAAGTGCTGGAACACCATGCCGATGTCGCGGCGCTGCTTCGCGGCGGCCCGCGGGTGCAGTTCGTACAGCTTCGAACCCCGCTCGGCGTAGCCGACGAGATCGCCGTCGACGTACAGGCGACCGGCGTCGACGCGTTCGAGGTGATTGATGCACCGCAGGAAGGTCGACTTGCCCGATCCGGACGGGCCGATCAGACAGGTCACCTGGCCGCGCCCGACCTCGAGCGAGATGCCCTTGAGCACCTTGACGGCACCGAAACTCTTGCAGACCCGGTCGGCCCGCACCATCGGCGTGTCGACGGACGTCATATGCCTTCCTCCCCCGGTGCGCCGGGCTTCGGCGTCGGCTTGCCGGCCTCGGTGACCGGTGCGTTCTGTGCGTCGGCGAGTGCCTGCAGCTGGCGGGCGGTGAGCTGCCGGCTCAGGCCCTTCGAGTAGTGCCGTTCGAGGTAGTACTGGCCGATCATGAGCAGGCTGGTGATCGCCAGGTACCAGGTCGCAGCGACGAGCAGCAGCGGGATCGGCTGGAAGTTCGCACCCGAGATGTCGCGGGCCCGGCCGTACAGCTCGAGGCTGTAGGGCACGGCGGCGACCAGCGAGGTGGTCTTGAGCATGCTGATCAGCTCGTTGCCGGTGGGCGGGATGATCACCCGCATCGCCTGCGGCAGGACGGTGCGGCGGATGGTCTGCGACCACGACATGCCGAGCGCGGTCGACGCCTCGAGCTGCCCCTCGGGCACGGAGGTGATGCCGGCGCGCACGATCTCCGCCATGTAGGCCGCTTCGTTGAGTGCCAGACCGATGACGGCGAACAGGAACGCTGCGTTCAGGCCCTGCACGTCGATGTGGACGAACTGGTGGACGAACGGGATCCCGAGGTCGATCTGCTTGTAGATCGACGGGAACAGTCCCCACAACACGAGCTGGACGTACACGGGGTACCGCGGAAGACCCACAGGTACAGCCATGCAACGGAGCGCAGCACGGGATTCGGGGACAGACGCATCACGGCGAGCACCACGCCGAGAACGACGGCGATGGCCATGGCGAGCACCGTCAGCTGGACGGTCTTCCAGGCGGCTGCAGTGATGCGGGCGTCGAACAGGTACTGGGCGTAGATGTCCCAGCGGTACGCCTCGTTGGTGGCTGCTCCCCAGGCGAACAGCCCGAGTGCGATCAGGACGATCGCGCCGGAGATCCATCGTCCGGGATGCCGCAGGGGTACTGCGCGTATCGGCTCCGGTTCGTCCGGTCGCGGTTCCGCGGATCTCGCGGACGTGGACTCGCTCATGGTTCCCTTTCTCAGCTCGTCGCGCCGTTGATCTGCGAGGTGGTGATCGCGCCGTCCTCCATGCCCCAGCGCGCGGTGATCTCGTCGTATGCACCGGAGTCGATGAGGTACTGCACCGCCTGCTGCAGTACGGGACCGAACGGCGAACCCTTCGCGACGACGAAGCCGTAGGGCGCGGCGTCGAAGACCTCACCGGCCGGTTCGAGTCGTCCCTCGCTGCGGGCGATGACGTACGCCGTGACCGGTGAGTCGGCGGACAGTGCGTCCACCCGGCCGAGGATCAGGGCGTTGGCGGCCTCGTCCTGGCTGTCGTACTTGACCTTGTCGATGGGCGGCAGTCCGCGGGCGACGCACTCCTCGCTCTTGGCGGGGACCTCCTCGAGGTCCTCGATGGTGGTGGTCTGCACCGCCACCCGCAGGCCGCACGCGTTGTCGGGGTCGACGGATTCGCCGGTGCGCTGCGCCCACTGCACCCCGGCGCTGTAGTAGGTGACGAAGTCGACCGATTCCTCGCGTTCCTTCGTGTCGGTGAAGGACGACGAACCCATCTCGAAGGTGCCCGCCTGGACCGCCGGGATGATCCGGTCGAAGTCCGCTTCGTTGAGCACCGCCTCGAGTCCGAGAACGTCTCCGAGGGCCTGGACGAGTTCGACACCGAAGCCGACGATGGTGCCGTCGTCGTCCTTGAACTCGTTGGGGGCGTACGGGACGTTCACTCCGACCTCGAGGGTGCCGCCGTCGGCGATGTCGGGCGGCAACCGGCTCGCGATGGCGTCGACCTTGTCGACGGTGACGCGGTCGCCGGGCGGGACGGTCGATTCGGTGTTCACCACGCACCCGGTCGCGAGGGTGAGCACCGCTGCTCCCGCCGCCAGCCTGCTCAGGGTCCGGACGCGACGACGCCCCCACGAGGTCGCGCGGCGGGTGTGCACTGCTCGATTCACAGTCGAACACTATCCAACCCGGGAGGGGTGCGAATGCAAACCCGAAGCTCAGGCCTCGAGGCGGGCGATGACGGCGGCGGTGAACTCGTCCGTCGACGCGGTGCCACCGAGATCGGCGGTCGCGACACCCGCCGCGACGGTCGTGCGTACCGCGTCCTCGATGGCGCGGGCGGCCGCGGAGAACTCGATGTCCGCGCGCGCACCGACACGGTCGAGAAGCATGGCGGCGGAGAGGATCAGCGCGATCGGGTTGGCGCGGCCCTGCCCGGCGATGTCCGGTGCGGCGCCGTGCGCGGCCTGAGCCATGGCCTTGGTGCGTGACGCGTTGATCGACGCCGCGGTGCCGAGCGAGCCGGACAGTTCGGCGGCGAGATCGGACAGGATGTCGCCGAACATGTTCTCCGTCACGATTACGTCGAACTCGGCGCCGCGGCGGACGAGCAGCGCGGCCATCGCGTCGACGTGCTGGTCGTCGACGGTGACGCTCGGGTAGAGACGACCCACTTCCTGGCACACGTCCCGGAACAGGCCGGTCGTGCGGGCGAGCACGTTGGCCTTGTGCACGATGGTCACGCGCTTGCGGCGACTGGACGCGAGGTCGAAGGCGGTGTGCGCGATGCGTTCACAGGCCGCGCGGGTGATCACTCCGACCGCGAGTGCGATGTCGGGGGTGGGCATGAACTCGCCGCTGCCGACGGCCATGTTCCGGTCGGCGTAGAAACCCTCGGTGTTCTCCCGGACGACGACGAGATCCATCTTCGGTGACACCGACGCCGCTCCCGGCAGTGCGCACGCGGGCCGGATGTTCGCGTACAGGTCGAAGTGCTTGCGGATCCGTCCGCCGGGTGTGAGCTGCCCCCGGAACTCCGGTGGGTACGAGGCGCTGTCGTGCGGGCCGAGGATCCACGCGTCGAGTTCGGTGAGGGTGTCGAGGGTGACCTGCGGCAGAGGGCTGCCGTGCGTCTCGATCGCGGAGGCGCCGACGGGCAGCGGCACCCACTCGACTGCGACCCCGGCTGCCGCGACGGCGGTGTCGACGATCCTGCGGGTCGCCGGCACGATCTCGGGACCGATGCCGTCCCCCTCGAGAAGTCCGATGCGGTGGCTCTGAAGCGTTGCGGTGTCGTCGGTCACCCGGTCATCATTGCCTACCGTGGTCCAGTCGGTGGAACTCCTCCTCGACGCCCCGCTCGACGCGGCGGTGCGCGACGAGTGGACGCGGCTGCTCGACGCCGGTCTGCACAGTCAGGGACGGGTCCGTTCCGAATCCAACCGTCCGCACGTGACGCTGTTCGTCGCCCATGCCGTACCGGACGAACTCGAGGACGCGGTGCGGGCCGCCATCACGGTCCGGCGGCTCACCCTCCGGCTCGGTGGCGTGGTGATCTTCGGTGGCCGGTACGCGACGCTCGCCCGGACGGTCGTGCCGTCGATCGAACTGCTCGAACTCCAGGCGCGGGTGTTCGAGGTGCTTTCGGACTGCCCCGGGATCCCCGCGCACATCCGGCCCGGTGAGTGGACGCCGCACGTCACCCTCGCGCGGCGGGTACCGGCCGCGCGCGTCGGCGCGGCGGTCCTGGCGGCGCAGACCCCGGAGCGGCAACTGACCGGGTCGAGTGCGGGCGTGCGGCGATGGGACGGCGAGGCCAAGCGGGAGTGGCTGCTCACCTGAGCAGGGGGCGGTGGGCGGTTCAGAAGCGGTAGTCGCCGAACTGCGTCACTTCCATATGGGTGTCGGGTGTGCGTCCGGTGAGGGCCAGCACGTCGAGGAGGAGGAAGACCGCCAGAAGTAGGAGGACCAGCAGGATCATGCTTCGAGCCTGCCGCGCCGGGAACCGGCCCGACAGTGGCAGAGCCGTCGGAGAACATCGATTTTCTGCCACCGCGGTGTCACACTGGATGCCGTGTCCGGAACACCTGGAACCGCCGGCCGGCTCGAGAAGGTGGTCGTCCCCGTCCTCCCCTACGTCGAGACCTTCGAACTCGGCGTGGCGTGCGAGGTGTTCGGGTTCGACCGCTCCGACGACGGCCTGCCCACCTACGACTTCCACCTCGTCGCCGCGACCTCCGATCCGGTGCGCACCCGCTTCGGCTACACCATCGAGGTGCCGCACACGCTCGATCTCCTCGACGACGCCGACCTGATCCTGCTGCCGGCAGTGAACAGCGAGGGCATCGCACTCGACGACGAGCGCCTCGAACCGTTGTTCGCGAAGCTGCGCGCCGCCGTCGACCGCGGCGCGCGGGTGGCGAGCATGTGCACCGGGGCGTTCATCCTCGGCGCGGCCGGGTTGCTCGACGGACGTCGCTGCACGACCCACTGGATGCACGCCGACCGTCTCGCCCGGACGTATCCGACGGCGCAGGTCGACCGGGACGTGCTCTACGTCGACGACCATCCGGTCCTCACCGCCGCAGGCACCGCGGCCGGCATCGACCTGTGCCTGCACATCGTCCGCTCCGCCCAGGGAGCCCAGGTCGCCAACACGATCGCCCGGCGCATGGTGGTGCCACCGCACCGCGACGGTGGGCAGGCTCAGTACGTCGCGATGCCGCTGCCCGAATGCAAGGACGAGTCGCTCGCACCGTTGCTCGACTGGATGAGCGAGCACCTCGACCGGGAACTCCCTGTGGCCGCACTGGCGCAGAAGGCGCACATGTCGGCGCGGACCTTCGCGCGGCGTTTCGTCGCCGAGGTCGGGGTCACGCCCGCGCGCTGGCTCCGCGACCAGCGGGTTCTGGCCGCGCAGCGCCTGCTCGAGGAGACCGACCTCCCGATCGACGTGGTGGCCGACCGCGTCGGTTTCGGTACCGCGGCGGTGCTGCGCCAGCATTTCCTGCGCCTGCGGCAGACCACGCCGCAGGCCTACCGACGGACCTTCCGGCGGTCCGTCGACCCGGTCGGCGTGGGACGCCACGAACCGGCCGGCGTGTGACGTATCCCTCGATCGACACGTCCCGACGGCACCCCCGGAGCGGGCGCGTCACGTAGCGTGGCGGAAGGAACCCCGTCACGCCGCGTGGCGGAGGGAACGAACGGGAAGAAACAACGGCGGCCGGATGTTGGACCCGTCGACACGCCCGACCGAAAGGATTTCCGTGGCAACCAAGGCTCTCACCCAGCAGGACTTCGACGAGGTCGTCACGAGCAACGACATCGTGCTCGTGGACTTCTGGGCCGACTGGTGCGGTCCCTGCAAGCAGTTCGCCCCCACCTTCGAAGCATCGTCGGACAAGCACCCCGACGTCGTGCACGCGAAGGTCGACACCGAGGCCGAGCAGGCCATCGCGGCGGCGGCGAACATCCGCTCGATCCCCACGATCATGGCGTTCCGCGAAGGAATCCTCGTCTACAACCAGGCCGGCGCTCTTCCGCCCGCCGCTCTCGAGGATCTCGTCTCGCAGGTCAAGAACCTCGACATGGACGATGTACGCAAGCAGATCGCGGAGGCTCGCGCCGAGCAGGGCTGACCCACTCGCGTCGACGGCACCCGTCCCCGGTGTTCCGGGGGCGGGCGCCGTCGTCTGTACAGCTCCGTGTACTTGCCGCCGGTGTGCCTGCGACTCAGTGCGCTGCGGCGTCCCAGCTGCGGCCGTAACCGACCGAGACCTCGAGCGGCACCGACAGCTCGATGACGGAGTCCATCTTGTCGCGCACGAGCGCCTCGACCTGTTCGCGCTCGGCCTCGACCACTTCGAGCACGAGTTCGTCGTGCACCTGCAGCAGCATCCGCGACCGTAGTCCGGCCTCGTTCAGGGCCTTCTGCACGTCGATCATCGCGACCTTGATGATGTCGGCGGCCGTGCCCTGGATGGGGGCGTTGAGCGCAGCGCGCTCGGCGATCTCCCGGCGCTGCCGGTTGTCGCTGTTGAGGTCGGGCAGGTACCGGCGGCGGCCGTAGAGGGTGGACGTGTAGCCGACTTTGCGGGCCTCCTCGACCACGTTGTAGAGGTAGTCGCGCACGCCGCCGAAGCGGGTGAAGTAGGCCTCCATCTGCTCGCGGGCCTCGTCGGTGGAGATCTTCAGCTGCTGGGCGAGTCCGTAGGCGCTCAATCCGTAGGCGAGACCGTAGGACATCGCCTTGACGCGGCGACGCAGCTCGGGGGTGACCTCCTCGAGCGGCAGCCCGAACGCCCGCGACGCCACGAAGGTGTGCAGGTCCTCACCCGTACGGAAGGCCTCGATGAGCCCCTCGTCGGCCGACAGGTGCGCCATGATGCGCATCTCGATCTGGCTGTAGTCGGCGGTGAGCAGCACGTCGAAACCGTCGCCCACCACGAAACCGTCGCGGATCCGGCGACCGGCCTCGGTCCGCACCGGGATGTTCTGCAGATTCGGCTCGGTCGACGAGAGCCGGCCCGTCGCCGCGACGGTCTGGTTGAAGGTGGTGTGGATGCGACCGTCGTCGGCGATGGACTTGATGAGCCCGTCGACGGTGGTCTTCATCTTGGTGTGCTCGCGGTGCGCGAGGAGGTGTTCGAGGAAGGGGTGGCCCGTCTTGTCGAACAGGTTCTGCAGGGCGTCGGCGTCGGTGGTGTAGCCGGTCTTGGTCTTCTTCGTCTTCGGCATCTCGAGCTCGTCGAAGAGCACCACCTGCAGCTGCTTCGGCGAACCGAGATTGATCTGCTTGCCGATCACCTCGTAGGCGGCGTTCGCGGCGGCGGCGACCTGGGCCGCGAATTCGGACTGCAGGTCGTGCAGGTGCGTCGAGTCGACGGCGATGCCGGTGGCCTCGAGATCGGCGAGGACCTCGAGCAGCGGCAGTTCCATTTCGGTGAGCAGGCGCACCGACTCGATCTCGCCGAGTTCGGTGTCGAGGGCCGCGGCGAGGTCGACGACGGCGCGCGCCGCGAGGATCTGCGCCTCGGCCGCCTGCGCGTCGGCGGCGTCCTCGTCGTCGAGCAACGAGAGTTGTTGCGCACCGGTGTCTTCCACCCGCAACTCACGCTTGA
Organism: Rhodococcus sp. S3; assembly: GCF_058211795.1. Classification (NCBI taxonomy): domain Bacteria; kingdom Bacillati; phylum Actinomycetota; class Actinomycetes; order Mycobacteriales; family Nocardiaceae; genus Rhodococcus; species Rhodococcus sp. S3. The sequence continues at coordinate 2,913,479 of NZ_CM177074.1, forward strand.
GGTAGCGCAGCGACAGGTCGTCGAGCTTGAACGAGCGCTGGCCGGGCCGCACCAGATAGGCGGCGAGCGCGGTGTCGCTGGTGATGCCGGCGAGCGTCCAGCCGCGCCCGCGCAGCGCGTGGATGGCGAACTTCGCCTCGTGCACGGCCTTCTCCACGGCGGGGTTCGCGAGCCACGCGGCGAGGGCGTTCTCGTCCTCGGGCGTGAGCGCCACCGTGCTCACATAGGCGCCCTCACCGTCGGCCCCGGCGACGGCGATCGCGGTCGCGTCGCCTCCGTAGGGGGTGCCGGTGCCCACCACGGCGAGACCGTGACGTCGACCCGCCGGGGCGTGTTCGGCGAGCCAGTCGCCGAGGGCACCCGGCTCGACGATCCCGCCGCGCACCTCGAAGCCCTCCTCGGCCTCGGGCTCGGCCGACGAGAGCGTCTCGAACAACCGGTCGCGCAGCACCTTGAACTCGAGATCGTCGAACAGGCGGTGGATACGGTCGCGGTCCCACGGGGCGAGGGCGAGCTGTTCGGGGGTGTACGGCACGGCCACGTCGCGCACCATCTCGGTGAGCTGGCGGTTGAGCAGCACGTTGGACAGGTTCTCGCGCAGCGCGTCGCCGGTCTTGCCGCGCACCTCGTCGACGCGGTCGACGAGTCCGCTCAGGCTTCCGTACTCGCGGATCCATTTCGCGGCGGTCTTCTCGCCGACGCCGGGGATGCCGGGCAGGTTGTCGCTCGGGTCGCCGCGCAGCGCCGCGAAGTCCGGATACTGCGCGGGGGTGAGCCCGTACTTCTCCTCCACCGCCTCGGGGGTGAAGCGCGTCAGGTCGGAGACGCCGCGCCGCGGATACAGCACCGTGATGTCGCCGTTGACGAGTTGGAGCGCGTCGCGGTCGCCCGTCACCACGAGCACCCGGAAGCCCTGGGCGTGCGCCTGTGTCGCGAGCGTGGCGATGATGTCGTCGGCCTCGTAGCCCTCGATCGCCATCACCGGGATCCCCATCGCGCCGAGGACGTCCTTGGTGAGGTCGATCTGACCCTTGAAGTCGTCGGGTGCGGCGCTGCGCTGGGCCTTGTAGGCGGCGAACAGTTCGGCGCGGAAGGTCTTGCGGCTGACGTCGAATGCCGCCGCGACGTGCGTGGGCTGCTCGTCGCGCAGCAGGTTGATGAGCATGGAGGTGAACCCGTAGACCGCGTTCGTGGTCTGCCCGCTGTGGGTCTTGAAGTTCTCGGCGGGCAGCGCGTAGAACGCGCGGAACGCGAGGGAATGGCCGTCGAGGAGCAGCAGGGTCGGGCGGTCGTCGGAGGCCGCGGTGGACGTCGCGGAAGTGGATGCACGGGTCACGCGTGCCAGTCTAGGGACCGAGGACGACAGCGTCGGCCGCACCGCCCGACCGGTGCCTCTCCGGCATGTGCGAACACTCGTTGTCCGAAGAAACGAGACCGAAACGTCCGGGTGATCCAATTTTTCCCGTGGACGTGCGATCCAGCCGCTATAGTCCCCTGTCACGACACCGTAGTCCGGCGTCGTCGCGGTTCGCGATGACGCCCCGGGCGCAGTGCCGCGCTCGATGACAGCGCACCAACCGGGAGGACCTGCGTGGCCCCTACCTCGGGATGTCGGCGACGACCGACCTCGACCCTCCACCGATCGGTCCGCGCCGCACTCGTCACGCTCGCGAGTGTCCTGTTCGTCCTCGTCGGCGCCGGCCTCTCCTCCGCCCAGGATCCACCGGACCCACCCTCACCGCCCGCGAACACGGCACCGGCCGCACCCGACGAGGAGTCCGCGGAAGGGGTGACCGTCCGCGGAACGCTCAACAATGCCGGGGAACGACTCGACGGTGTCGTCGTCCGTGCGACCACCGAGGGCGGCGAGGTGGTCGCGGAAACCGAATCGGCCGACGGCGGGCGCTGGGAACTCACCGTTCCGCCGGGCACCTACGTCTTCGAGGTCGACACCGAGAGCCTGCCCGACGACGTCACCGTCCAGACCTCGGTGACCCGCGACGTGGCGCCGGGACGGGCGAACACGGTGATCTTCTCGTTCGGGGAGGCGCGCACCGGGTCGACGGTGGCGTGGGGCGAGACGCTGGTGCGCACCATCGTCGACGGTCTGCGTTTCGGTTTGGTCATCGCGATCGCCGGAGTGGGCCTCAGTCTGATCTTCGGCACGACCGGCCTGACGAACTTCGCCCACGGCGAGCTGGTCACCCTCGGGGCGGTCGCGGCGTGGATCTTCAATGTCACCCTCGGTGTCCAGCTGATACCGGCCACGATCCTGGCGGTGATCGTCGGCGTCGTCATCGGCCTGCTCAACAACGCACTCATCTGGGCTCCGCTCCGGCGCCGCCACACGGGCCTGATCGCCCAGCTGGTGGTGTCGATCGGCCTCGCGATCTCGTTGCGCTATCTCATCCTGGCCTTCTATTCCGACCGCACCCAGCCGTTCGACGACTACCAGGCACAGCAGCAACTGGTGTGGGGGCCGGTCGCGATCACCCCGGTCAACCTCGCGTGCATCGTGATCAGCCTGGTGGTGCTCGTCGGCGTCGCCCTGCTGCTGCAGCGCACCCGGATCGGGAAGGCGATGCGCGCCGTGGCCGACAACCGCGACCTCGCGGCGTCGTCGGGGATCGACGTCGAACACGTCATCCGGTTCGTATGGGGGCTCGGGGGTGGGCTCGCCGCGCTCGGTGGCGTGCTGTTCGGCCTGTCGGAGCTCGGTGGACGCGTGCAGTGGGAGATGGGATTCAAGCTGCTCCTGTTGATGTTCGCCGGCATCATCCTCGGCGGCCTCGGCACCGCCTACGGCGCGCTGGTCGGCTGCGTCGTGGTGGGTCTGCTGGTCCAGCTGTCCACCCTCGTCATCAATCCGGACCTGAAGTACATCGGCGGTCTGCTCGTCCTCATCGTCATCCTGGTCATCCGCCCCCAGGGCATCCTCGGCAGTCGGACAAGGATCGGGTGACCCATGGATATCGTTGCGGTACTCCAGGTTTCCTTCGCCCAGCTCATAGGCCCGTCGGCGATCTTCTACGCGCTGCTCGCGATCGGCCTGAACCTGCACTACGGCTACGCCGGTCTGCTGAACTTCGGCCAGATCGGGTTCGCGCTGCTGGGCGGTTACGGAGTGGGCATCATGACCGTCACCTACGACCAGCCGTTGTGGGTGGGCATCCTCGTCGGCCTCGCACTGGCAGGTCTGCTCGCGCTCGTCCTCGGCATCCCCACCCTGCGGTTGCGGGCCGACTATCTCGCCATCGCGACGATCGCCGCGGCGGAGATCCTGCGGCTGGTGTTCCGCTCGACCGCGTCCGACTCGGTGACCGGATCCACCCGCGGCCTGTGGGGATTCGCCGACCCGTTCACCTCGCTGAGCCCGTTCGATTCGAGTCGCCAGTACAACCTGCTCGGCATGCGGTTCTACGGCGACGACCTGTGGGCGATGGTCGTCGGCTGGACGCTCGTGCTGTTGCTGTGCGGACTGGTCTACCTCCTCTCCCACAGCCCGTGGGGGCGGGTCCTCGAGGCGGTGCGCGAGGACGAGGACGCCGCCCGCGCGCTCGGCAAGAACGTCTTCGCCTACAAGATGCAGGCCCTGGTGCTCGGCGGCATGATCGGCGGTCTCGGCGGCATCTTCAACGCCCTGCAGACCAAGTCGATCAACCCCGACTTCTACTCGACCGCGCAGACCTTCTTCGCGTTCGGCGCACTGATCCTCGGGGGTGCGGGAACGGTCTTCGGACCGGTGCTCGGCGCCATGGTGTTCTGGTTCCTGCTCACCCTCCCGGACGCCTTCCTCCGCCAGGCGATCGCCGGACCCGACCCGCTGCTCCCCCTCACCGAACAGCAGGTCGGCGCGATGCGGTACGTGCTGCTCGGCATCCTCATCGCGGTGATGATGGTCTTCAGGCCACAAGGCATCCTGGGAAGCAAGCGGAAGGTGCAACTCGATGCCTGACACGATCCGACCCGACCCGACACCACCGCGCACGGTCCTCGGCGCGGACGAACGCGCCGCACTGTTCGCCGGCGTCGACCGCGCCCCCGGCGCCGCCAAACCCGACCCGATCCTCGTCGTCGACGATCTGTGCCGCACATTCGGAGGGCTCAAGGCCGTGGACGTGGCCCACCTCGAGATCCAGCGCTCGTGCATCACCGGCCTGATCGGCCCGAACGGCGCCGGCAAGACCACCCTCTTCAATCTCCTCACGGGCTTCGACCGGCCCGACACCGGCACCTGGGCGATGGACGGCGTCCCGCTCGGCCGGCTCCATCCCCATCAGGTGGCGCGGCGCGGGATCGTGCGCACCTTCCAGCTCACCAAGGCGCTGTCGAAGATGACGGTCCTCGACAACGTCCGCCTCGGCGCCCGGCACCAGACCGGCGAGCGCATGGCCGGTGCACTGCTACCGTGGACGTGGCGCCGTCAGGAACGCGAGATCACCGCGCGCGCATACGAACTGCTCGACCGTTTCGGTCTGGCCGCGAAGGCCGACGACTTCGCCGGTTCACTGTCCGGCGGTCAACGCAAACTGCTCGAGATGGCCCGTGCGCTGATGACCGAACCGACCGTCGTCATGCTCGACGAGCCGATGGCCGGCGTCAATCCGGCGCTCACGCAGAATCTGCTGGGACACATCAAGACCCTGCGCGACGACGGGACGACCGTGGTATTCGTCGAGCACGACATGGACGTCATCCGCGACATCTCCGACTGGGTCGTGGTGATGGCGCAGGGTTCGGTGATCGCGGAGGCACCGCCGGACGCCCTGTCGTCCGATCCGGCCGTGGTCGACGCCTATCTCGGCAGTCACCACGACCAGGCACTCGAGTTCGACGACGAGGGCAATCCCGTGGGCGCGACCGCCGAACTCGCCGACGCCCTCGCGGACGCGGAGGCACAGACCCTCGAGGCCGGCGGTGATCTGTCCGACCCCGAAGCCGGAGGCGATCCGTCCGATCGCACTGCCACGTCCACGGACGCGACGGCCACGAGACTGGAGAAGCCGTGAGCGACAACATCCCTCCCGCGTCCACCACGACGACCACGGGGACGACGCCGGCGGAACGTGCCGCGACCCCGGAAGAACATGCCCGCCTCGCGACCGGCGCCCTCCTGCGCGCCGACGATCTCGTGGCCGGTTACTTCCCCGGCGTCGACATCCTGCGCGGCTGCAATTTCTACCTGCGCGACGGTGAGATCGTGGGCATCATCGGCCCGAACGGAGCCGGCAAGTCGACCCTGCTCAAGGCGCTGTTCGGCCTCATCCCCATCCGCAGCGGTACCGTCACGCTCGGCGGGGACGCGATCACCTCGGCGCCCGCGCACATCCTGGTGCGCAAGGGTATCGGCTACGTGCCGCAGACGCAGAACGTGTTCCCCTCACTGACCATCGAGGAGAACCTCGAGATGGGAATCTATCTGCGCCCGAAGGACTTCGAGAAGCAGTTCGAGCGGGTGGCGTCGTTGTTCCCCTTACTGGCCGAGCGCCGGAAGGTCAAGGCGGGGGCGCTCTCCGGTGGGGAGCGGCAGATGGTCGCGATGGGCCGCGCACTGATGATGGAGCCGTCGGTGCTGCTCCTCGACGAGCCGTCCGCGGGACTGTCGCCGATGTTCCAGGACGAGGTCTTCATCCGCTGCAAGAAGATCAACGCGGCGGGGGTGTCGATCATCATGGTCGAGCAGAATGCTCGTCGCTGCCTGCAGATCTGCGATCGCGGATACGTCCTCGACCAGGGCCGCAACGCGTACACCGACACCGGCAGCAATCTCATGCACGACCCGAAGGTCGTGGAACTGTATCTCGGTACCCTCGCCGGCAGCCGGGAGAAGCGGAAGGGGTGACCGCCCACCGGCGATCACCCCTTCGCTCACGACCTGCGGGTCACTCCCCCACCACGATGTAGTCCTCGGTGGTCAGGGTGTTGTCGGGGCCGAACACGAGTCGGCCGTACGAGCCCACGCCGGGTTCGCCCGCGTCCACGAAGGTGAGTTCGCCGGTGGCACCGTCGTAGTCGATGTCCTGATCCGCGCGGAGAAGGTCGAGGCACTGCTGGTAGCTGGTGCACTTCTCCCCGTCACGGGTCACCGAGTTGATGTTCGCGGCGATGTCCACCCCGGCGGTCGACCCTGCCTGTTCCGCCGCCAGCGCCGAGACGATCACGGCGTCGTAGGACTCACCGGCGTAGTTGAAGTCGATCAGGCCCGGGTCGACGCCGAGCAGTCGCTGCTGGAACTCCTCGCCGGTGTCGGTCAGCGGCGTGGTGCCGGCCATGCCGTCGAGCAGCCCTTCGGCGACGTTCTCGCCCAGCGCGTTCCCCATGTTGCCGTCGACGCCGAAGACCGCCATGCCGTCGGACGGGCCGATGCCCACCTCGTGCATGCGGGTGATGATCTTCGCCGACTCCTCGAAGCCGATGAGCGCCACGGCATCCGGTGCGAAGTTGGCCACCTGGTCGACCTCCGCGTTGAACGACTGCGCGTTGGGGTCGTAGATGATCTTCTGGATCTGGTCCTCCGGGATACCGGCGTCGACGAGGTTGTTCACGGTGTTCTCGGCGAGACCGGTGCCGTACGGGTCGTTCAGCGCCAGGATCGACACGCGCTGCGCCCCGTCCTCGGCGATCAGCTGCGCAAGGGCCTGCGCCTGGAGCACGTCGGTCGGGGCGGTGCGGAAGTACAACCCGCGGTCGGCGTAGCAGACGAACTGGTCGGAGGTGTTCGCCGGCGAGAACTGCACCACACCGGCACTGACGATCTTGTCGATCACCTTGAGCGAGACCGACGACGAGGCGGCACCGACGATCACCTGGGTGCCGTTGGCGAGATGCCGATCGACGGTGGTGTTCGCGGTGTCGGTCGTCGTGTCCCCGGAATCGCCCGGGAACAGTTCGACCGGCTGGTCGAGAACGCCGCCCGCGGCGTTGATGTCGTCGACGGCGAGCCGGACGGCAGCGACCTCCGGCGGTCCGAGGAAAGCGAGACTGCCGGTCTCGGGGAGAATCGTGCCGATCTTCAGCGGTCCCGTGGCGGGAGTCGCCCCTGCTGTGGCCTGCTGTGGTTCGCAGTCGGTCTCGACGGTCGTCGCAGCCGCCGACCCCTCGTCACCGGCCGACGTACCGGATGCCGAATCGTCGCTGTCCGAACCACACCCGGCGAGGGCGAGCGTCGCAGCACCGAGTACCGCTACGGCGCGGACCAGAGTCCGTCTTGCCATTCAACTCTCCTTCGAACGCCTGACACCACATCCGGCGGATTCCGGATGTGGTCGAAACATAGCGGTCCGAAGCACCCCGCGAACCGGGCCGAAATCCTTGTGATACGACCGTTATCTGCAGGGCGGAGATTTGATGTGGCGGTAACGCGACGGGACGCCGTGAGCACGCGAAACCGGTTCGCGCGCCTAGCCGGAGGTGTCGTCTCCGAGGGTCTCGAGGACGACCACCGCGACCTGTTTCATGGTGGTGCGGCGGTCCATGGCGGCGCGCTGGATCCAGCGGAACGCCTCCGGTTCGGTCATGGCGTGCTTCTCCATGAGCAGTCCCTTGGCCCGGTCGACGAGCTTTCGGGTCTCGAAGCGCTCGTTGAGCCCCTGCACCTCGCGTTCGAGCTCGCGCAGCTCGGAGAAGCGGCTGACGGCCACCTCGATGGCGGGCACGAGATCGCTCTTCGAGAACGGCTTGACGAGATAGGCCATGGCACCTGCATCGCGGGCGCGTTCGACGAGTTCGCGCTGACTGAAGGCTGTGAGAATAACCACAGGGGCGATACGACGCTGCGCGATCTCGGAGGCGGCGTCGATGCCGTCGCGGCGCGGCATCTTGACGTCCATGATCACCAGGTCGGGCCGGAGCTCCTCGGCGAGTTCGACGGCACGCTGCCCGTCGCCGGCCTCGCCGACCACTTCGTAGCCCTCCTCGCGCAGCATCTCGACGAGATCGAGCCTGATCAGGGCCTCGTCTTCCGCTACGACGACCCGACGAGGAGTTGGTGTGCTGTCGTGCGGCGCGGAGGTCATGGTCGGGCCTTCCCCTCGGTACTGGCGGTCCCCGGTGCAGGGTGGAACGTAAGAAGGGTACCGGTGCGCGCCCGCTTCGCCCGATCCTCTACAGTGGTGTCCGCAACGCCCCCGTATCCCAATTGGCAGAGGAAACGGATTCAAAACCCGTCCAGTGTGAGTTCGAGTCTCACCGGGGGCACCACTTTTCGGCTCACGCCACACGGTCGGAGCACGCGTTCCGCATCCCGCCGATTCCCGCTCCGCTGTCGTAATGTTCCGGCGTGAGCATCTGGGTTCCTGTCGTCGTTGCACTCGTCACCGGGGTGGTGTCGTGGGCCGTCGTGCGCCTGTCACGCGAGCTGTCCCGCCGAAACCTCCGGACCCGGATCGCAGCCGATCTGGCCATCTACAACGGACTCGGCGACGAATTCCGGAAGCGTCCCCTGCGGGAGAGCGTCGACGCCCGGCTGTGGCAGCTCGCGGCCCAGTCGATGCCGTTGGCGCCGGGATCGCGCCCGAAACCCCGGATCCGCAGGATCCTGGCACTGATCGCAGTGGTACTCGTCGCCGTCGGAGCGCTCGTCTTCCTCGAACTCGTCCTGGGCATCCGGGAGGACGACTCGGCCCGGATGGCGCTCGCGCTGCTGGCCGGCGCCGTGGTCGGGTTCTCGATACCCGGTCTGTCCGCCGATCCGGCGGAGTTGCAGGAGCGGCAGCTCATCCGGGCGTTGCGGGAGCGACGGGCCATGGAGCAGCTGCAGAACGGGCAGAGTTCCTCCACCGGCACTCCCCCGGACCTGGCGGAGACCGCGTAGCTACGATTCTCCGGGTGACCGGTTACGACGAGTTCGACATGTTCGGGGGCCTCGACCCCGCGTCCCTGCCGCTGCGCCAGCAGCAGATCCTGGCCGCGATCCGCGACTGGATCGTCGCGGAGGGGTCGTCGCCGAGCACCCGGCAGATCGCCGAATCGGTGGGTCTGCGGTCGACGTCGACGGTCTCGAAGCATCTGAAGAGCCTCGAGGACAAGGGTTTCCTCCGCCGCGGCACCGGTGTGGCCCGACAGCTCGACGTGCGCCCCTTCCTCGGCGCCTCCGGTGGTGAACGGGCGTCCGACGACACCGTGACCGTGCCGGTCGTGGGCGACATCGCCGCGGGCGCACCGATTCTCGCCGAGGAGCACACCGACGACATGCTCACGCTCCCCCGCGATCTGGTCGGCTCCGGCACCGTCTTCGCACTGCGCGTGCGCGGTGACTCGATGGTCGACGCGGCGATCTGCGACGGCGACACCGTGGTGGTGCGGCGCCAGCACGAGGCCCACTCCGGTCAGATCGTCGCGGCGATGATCGACGGCGAGGCGACGGTCAAGGTGTACCGGCGCCGAGACGGTCACGTCTACCTCGAACCCCGGAATTCCGCCTATCCCGTCCTCGACGGCGACGAGGCGGTGGTGCTGGGCACCGTCGTGTCCGTCATGCGCCGCATCTGATCCCTGCCGAGATCAGCGGCAGATCGGATCGGTGACGACCGGCGGTAGTCCGTCGAGGAGATCCTGCGCGGGCGGCCCGAGCAGCGGATCGCCGGCGAGCCAACCCAGCGGCGGGCAGTCCTGCAGGAGCGGGCCGGTCTCCGGTCCGGGCCGAAGAGGACCGGTCTCCGGTCCGGGCCGAAAAGGACCGGTCTCCGGTCCGGGCCGAAAAGGACCGGTCTCCGGTCCGGGCGGCACCCCTTCGGTGAACGCGCCGAGGACGTGTTCGGAGAGCTGCCCTGCCGATCCGTAGGTCGACGCCGCGACGGAGAAATCGGGACCGAACGAGGCGGAGGCGTGGAACGAGCGGTCGTCGCTCCATCCCCACTTCGTCCCGATGACACCGGCGATCAGCGCCGTCCCGTAGTTCTGCGGATATCCGTCGGCCGCGGTGTCGTAGGCCCTGGCCATCGCAGCGAGCACCGGCGAACCGGGATCGGTGCGCTTCTTCGCCTCGAGATAGGTGACCATGTCGTGCGTCGACGTGGTGCCGACACCCCAGTAGCCGGGCACGTAGGTGTCGGTGAGCCCGAACTCCGCCGCGGTCGACGAGATCGCCTGCGGGTATTTCGCGTGCAGGCGGTCGGCGATCGCATCGTTCGACGACCGGATCATCTCGGTCGCGTCGGCGTGGTCCGCGGGGTCGCCGTAGGTGAGGACGTACTCGGCCAGATACATCTTGACGATCGGCACACCGGCACGGGACTCGTGTTCGTTCGCGGTGCCGGCGCGCACACCGGTCGGGGTGTGCGCGAACGAGATCTGGGTACTGCTCGGAGCAGCGATCGCGCCGGTGTCGTCCACGATCGGCGCGGGTGCTGCGGAGGCGATGTGACCGCCGAGGGCGGTGAGGGTGGCTACGGCGAGGGCTGTCGCAATCGGGCGCATGCGGACGGTTACCCCGAACCGGACGCGCGTAACGGCCGCGACCTGCACCCGACCGTTCCTGTCGGTGCTCGCCACTACAGTTCGGCCGTCCGGGGATCGCTCCGGACCCAGCGACACGAAACGGATCCACCATGTCGATGCCCGCCACTCCGCCCACTCGTCGACCGTGCCGATCTTCCGTCCCGGTGCGTCCAGCTCGCGGACCGAGCGGCCGGGCCGTCGCGTGCCGGACGACGATCCCGTTCGGGCGCGACAACGACGGCACGCCCGTCTCGTGGGATCTGTCCGCCGGCCGACACCTGTTGATCCGACGCGACGAGCGCCGCTCGTCGCCCAGCGTGTCGCTCGACCTGATCGCGATGACGACCCTGACCGGCGGCACCCACGACCTGGTGGTCGTCGATCCGCATCGTCGGCATCGCTGGCTCGGCGGATCCGCCTCGCTCCCCACGGGGCCGTGCTGTTGGGCCACCACCGCCGAACAGATCACCGGCGTGGTCGCCGAACTCGACTCCCCGGTCGTCGGACCCCCGCGCGTGCTGCTCGTCGCCGATCTCGCCGCGACCGTCGCAGCGCTCGACGACGAGGGGCGCACCCGGCTCGCCCGGGTCGCCGCGGACGCACGCGAGCACCAGTTGCTGCTAGTCGCCACCACCGCCGACACGAATCCCCGCTGGTATCCCGAGGGGCTGATCGACGCGTTCGACGACATCGTCGCGCGACGGCACGAGGAGAGACCGTCCTTCGGCCTCCGATGATCGCTCGATCGGCCGAGGGAGTACTCGATCGACACCCGGCAGTACTCGATCGACACCCGGCAGTGCTCGATCGACGCCGAAAAAACACATCGAACCGCCGCGATTGGCGCATTCGTCCTGGGGTGGTTCTTCGTCGTCCAACGCGCCGCCGGTTTCATCACCGATCCCGAGGGGACCCTCCGGACTCGGACGCACGCGATCAACCCTGATCACGCGGTGTTTCGACGAGACCTTCCCGGATCCGTTCCGTCCACGCGTCGACGTCGACCCAGTCCCGGGCATCGCCGTAGTGTCCGCCCATCAGCCGGAAGACGATCCGCCCGATTCCGGCCCAGTCGCCCGAAGCGATGACACCGGCGAAGAAACGGTGATCACGCACGTCGGCGACCGAACGGAGGTTCTGCACCGCCCGAGGTTCCGGGGTGACCCGCCGCAGATATGCGGCCACCCGGGGCGAGAGGATCGTGCTGGTCGCTCCGACCGACGAGACGGAGAACGCCCACACCGGTCGTCCTACCGGCTCGGCGCATAGCCGATGGATCGCATCGGAAGCCTCGGGGAGCCACTGGCCGTTGTGGATCGCACTTCCGACGACCAGCGCCTCGTACGTTCGCACCGACGCGATATCGCCGAGCGCGCGGAGTTCCACGGCACCGCGGCTTTCCAGTCCCGCAGCGATGCGTTCGGCGATTCCCCGCGTCGACCCTCGGGCGGTCGCGTAGCCGATCAGGACGGACATGGCGGAGCCTTTCGGCAGTGGGTGACGGCGCCGGGTGCAGTCTCCAGTGTGAGGAGCGGCGTGCGCGGCACACGAGAGTCTTCGGTCACTTCCTGCGGGCAGGTCGGGACCGTCGACTCTTGTGCGACCGACCGGTCCGAGCGTGTACTGGCAGGGTCCCGAAACGGCAGGATCCCGGAAACAGCAGTGTCCCGAAACGGCCGTGCCCGCAGCTCGGACAGGCACCGAGGTGATCGTGATGACAGCACACCACCCCATCGTCGCCGGAGTGGACGGATCGAGAGCGTCCCTGCAGGCCGTGGGCTGGGCAGCTCGCGAAGCGGAACGTCGCCGGCTCCCGTTGTCGTTGGTCACCATAGTGTCGGTCCGCAACACCTTCGGTGTCCCGATCGGCATGCCCGCAGGATTCTTCGAGCAGGAGGAGTCCGAGGGACGCGACATGCTCCTCGACGCCGCCGAATACGCGCGCCGCGCGGCGCCCGATGGTGAGCTGGACATCGAGACCCACCTGTGCACCGGTTCCCCGTCGCTCGAACTGGTGGACCGGTCGAAGTCGGCGTCGATGGTGGTGGTCGGAGCCGGAGACAACCGGTTCGGCTGGGAGCGATTCGGTTCGGTCAGCCGAGCGGTGGTGACGCACACGCACGCCCCTGCCGTGGTGGTCCGCAAACTGCCGCACGTCGACGTCAACGACATCTCCGGTCCTGTGGTCGTCGGCGTCGACGGTTCGGAGCACAGTGTGCGCGCGGTGTCCGCGGCGTTCGAGGAGGCTTCGCTGCGCGGCACCGACGTGGTGGCCGTCCACGCGTGGTCGGACCTCGATGTGCGCGGCCCGTTCCGATTCCGGATCGACTGGGACAGCGTGGAGAACAAGGAGCGGGCGTTGTTGTCGGAGAGTCTCGCCGGGCACGGCGAGGCGTTCCCGGATGTGCGGGTGTACCCGGTGGTGGTGCTGGACCAGCCCTCCCACTATCTTGCGTCGCACGCTGCCGATGCGCAGTTGCTCGTTCTCGGCCGTCGCGGTCGAGGCGGGTTTCCGAGCCTGATGCTGGGATCCACCACATGGGCGCTGCTGCACACGGTGACCTGCCCCGTGATGGTCGTCCCGTAGTGCGCGACCTACAGTCGGCGCTGATCCCCGCCGGTCACGTCCCGTCGCTCCGGGCGCGGTCGAGCAGGATGCGTTGTTCCGCTCGCGCCACCGTCCGTCTCGTCTGCGCCGCGGCGTCGGGCGCGACCGACACGGAGGTGATACCGCGCCGGACGAGATGTTCCGCGAGTTCGGTGCTCGTCGACACGGCCTGACCGCACAGCGACGTCGTCAGTCCCGCGGCCGAGGCCCGCTCGATGATGTGATCGATCGCGTCGAGCACCGCAGGGTCGAGGGTGTCGAACAGGTCCTTGCACACCTCCGAGTCCCGGTCCACCCCGAGCATCAACTGCGTGAGGTCGTTGGTTCCGATGGACACACCGTGGATGCCGAGCTTCGCGTATTCCGGCAACCAGTAGACGACCGACGGGACCTCGGCCATGATCCAGCGCAGCAAGCGCTGGTCGGAGCCGAGCGGATGCCGGTCGAGTTGGACGAGGCAGTCCCGCAGTTCCCAGCGGGTGCGCACGAACGGGATCATCAGGTGCACGTTCGGGTGCGCGCTCCGAACCCGGTGCAGCACATCGAGATCCAGGGAGAACAGTTCCGGATCCCGAATGTACCGGAAGCATCCGCGGTAGCCGATCATCGGGTTCTCTTCGTGGGGTTCGACCTCACCGCCCTCGAGGTCGGCGAACTCGTTGCTGCGCAGGTCGATCGCGCGGTACACGACCGGACGCGGTGCGAACGCCGCCGCGATCCGCGCGAGGCCACCCGCCATCTTCTCCACATACTCGTTGCGACGGTCCTGCGCGATCATGTGCGAGGGATGTTCCCCCGCGAGCGCTTCGGTGATCATGAACTCGGCGCGCAGCAGACCGACGCCGTCGACATCGGTCGCGGCGACCGCCTCCGCGGCGTCGGGGGTGGCGAGATTGACGTAGACCGCTGTGGCCGTCACAGTCTCGGCGGAGAGAGTCGATGTCGCCGGCGCGGAGGTCGTCGCCGCGGGCCGCTCGGCGGTGTGGACCGCCCCGTCGAACACCACACCGACGTTGCCGTCCACGGTGATCAGCTGCCCGTCGTGCAGATCGGTGGTGGCGGTACGTGCACCGACCACGACGGGCTTGCCGAGTTCCCGTCCGACGATGGCCGCGTGGCAGGTGATGCCACCGCCGTCGGTGACGATGCCACCGGCGCGGCGCAGGATCGGCAGCCAGTCGGGTCTGGTCATCGGTGCCACGATGATCTCACCGTCGCCGAGTTTCTTCCCGTCGACGAGTTCGTGCAGCACCCGCACGCGGCCGGTCGTCGTCCCGGGGCCCGCACCGAGACCGGTCAGCAGCGGTCGCGCCTCGCCGTTGCCGGACGGAGCGGGAATCGACGGTCGATCGAGTGTGGTGATCGGGCGGGTCTGCACGATCCACAGCTCGTCGTCCGCGAACGCGAACTCGAGGTCCTGGGGGTGCCCGTAGTGTTCTTCGACTCCGGCCGCCAGGCGTGCGACGCGCAGGAGCTGCTCGTCGTCGAGGACCCGGGTGCGGCGCGTGGGGTCGACGGCGACGCGACTGTCCCCGCTGTCGGTGGAGGTGATGCGGAATTCCTGATGACCGAGGTGCACGTCGAGCACCTCGAAACCGTCCTTCGCCACGACGTAGGTGTCGGGTTCGACCTGTCCGCCGACGACGACCTCACCGAGACCGAGCGCTGCTTCGACGACGATGCGATCGAGTTCGCCCGTGCGCGGGTCGGCCGTGAACGCGACACCCGACGACTCGGACTTCACCATCACCTGGACCACCACGGCGATGGACGGTTCGTCGGTCACCCCGCGCAGCCCTCGGTAGGTGCGGGCACGTTCGGACCACAGTGAGGCCCAGCACGCCTGCACCGCGCGGATCACCGCGTCGGCACCGATGATGTTCGTGTAGGACTCGTGGATCCCGGCGAACGACGTGTCGGAGGCGTCCTCCGCAGGAGCGGACGACCGCACCGCGACCGGCACATCGGGACCGAGACTCTCGTAGGCGGAGACGATCGCCGCGCACATCTTGTCCGGGACGGTCGAACCCGTCACCAGAGCGGCGAGTTCGGCGGAGGTGCGTATCAGGGTGGCGTCGTCGATGTCGGGGGCGGGTACCGCCTCGGCCGCCAACCGGGATCGGACGCCGGCCGCCGCCATGGCGTCGAGATAGGCGTCGGTGGTGACGGCGAAGGCCGGCGGTACCGGAAAGCCTGCGCGGGTGAGTTCTCCGAGGTTCGCAGACTTGCCACCGACCGTCGGTGCGTCGGCGGCACCCACCTCCGCGATCGGTCGGACCCACAGTTCGTGTTCGGTCATCGACGACTCCCCACACTCCCGCCCCGCATCGACCTTTCGGGCCGGATCGGTTACTCGGTCTTCCCATCGTCGCCCCGGCCCGATCGATACCGTAGGGGCAAAGGTCATCATTCCGGGACGGGGACGACCGTGGCCGATCCTCCGCGCACACCTGATCCGCGGGAGCGGAGACGGTTGATCCTGTCTGCGCTGGCGCGACCCGCGCTCACCGCGCTCGTGCTGGTCAGCGTGTATTTCTCCGTTCCCCTGGATCAGGTCACGGGCTTGTCCGACGTTCTGCTCCTCGTCGGGGGCGGTGTCGTGGTCCTGCTCGTCGGCGGGTGGCAGGTCCACAGGATTCTCGCCGCGGAGTATCCGGCGGTGCAGGCGATCGAGGCGCTCATCAGCGTCGTGTCCCTGCATCTCGTGCTGTTCGCGACCGTCTATCTGCGGATGTCGATCGTCGCTCCGGACAACTTCTCCGAGCCGCTGTCCCGCATCGATGCGCTCTATTTCTGCCTGACGGTCTTCGCCACGGTGGGTTTCGGGGACATCTCCGCCGAGTCCGAGGCAGCGCGCGCCGTGGTGTCGGTGCAGATGGTCGCGAATCTGATCTTCTTCGCGGTCGGGATCCGGTTGCTCGCGGCCGCGGTGCAGTGGCGGCGGCGCAGCCGCGGTGACGACGAGGGGTGAAAGATCCCCGGTTCCGTCCACCGGATTCCACAACTTCGCATTCCATTGCGGCCGGTGGGGTGATCCTTGTAGGGATGCGACTCCACTGACGCCTGTCGGAGGTCGACATGTTGGATTGGGGAACCGTCGTCGTCGACAGCGTCGTGTGGACGGCGAAAGCGTTTGCGATCACTGCCCTGGTCTTCGTCGCCGTGATCGCCGCGCTCGTGCGGTTCACGCGTTGGGGTCGCCAGTGGTGGCGCATCGCCACGTCCTTCTTCGACCCGCGCAACGGCGCCGGCGGTCTCGTCCTGGCCGCGATCGTGTTGCTGCTGACGGTGTTCGCCGTGCGGATGAGCGTGCTGTTCTCCTACTGGTACAACGATTTCTACACGGCGATCCAGAATCTGGACGAGTCCGCCTTCTGGCGTTTCATGCGGATCTTCGCGGTCCTGGCGACGATCCATGTGGTGCGAGCGCTCGTCGACTATCTCCTCGCGCAGACCCTCGACATCCGGTGGCGGACGCATCTGAACGAACGCCTCGTGGACGACTGGCTGGAGTCGGGTTCCTTCTACAAGGATCGGTTCGTCTCGTCGCCGGTCGACAACCCGGATCAGCGCATCCAGGTCGATATCACGAATTTCGTCACGACCACGCGGGTGCTGTCGATGGGAGCGGTGACGGCGGTCCTGTCGATCGTCAGTTTCACCGGCATCCTGTGGGATCTGTCGGGACCGATCACGATCTTGGGTACCGAGCTCCCCCGCGCGATGGTGTTTCTCGTGATCGTCTACGTTCTCGTCACCACAGCGGTCGCGTTCTGGATCGGCCGTCCCCTGATCATGCTGAACTTCCTGAACGAGAAGCTCGGCGCGACCTACCGGTACGCGCTCGTGCGGGTGCGCGAGTACGGCGAATCCATCGCGTTCTACCGGGGTGAGGGCGTCGAACGCGGTGGCCTGCTCGCGCGGTTCGCCGCAGTGATCCGCAACTGGTGGCGCATCGTGTTCCGGACGCTGAAGTTCAACGGTTTCAACCTGGCGGTCAACCAGACCGCGGTGATCTTCCCGTTCCTCGTACAGGGACCCCGCTTGTTCGCCGGCCAGGTGACCCTCGGTGACGTCATGCAGACGAGCAACGCGTTCGGGCAGGTACACGACTCCCTGTCGTTCTTCCGCGAGTCGTACGACGATTTCGCGGCGTTCCGCGCGACGACGATCCGCCTGAACGGATTGCTCGACACGACGCATCAGGCCGCCGAACTGCCCTCGGTCTCGGTGCGGGCGCAGGAGGATCGGCTGGAGCTGACGGATCTGTCGGTCGAGACCCCGGCAGGTGACCCGCTCGTCACCGACCTGTCGCTGGGTGTCGACGCGGGCGAGGCGCTTCTGGTGCGCGGAGCGTCGGGCAGCGGGAAGACCACACTGCTCCGCACGATCGCGGGACTGTGGCCGTATGCGCGCGGTGAGGTCGACCGACCGACCGGGGACGGATTGTTCCTGTCCCAGCACCCTTACCTCCCGCTGGGCACCCTGCGCGATGCCGTCACCTATCCCCGCGCGGCGGATCACGACGACGCCGCGCTACGCACGGCGCTCGAGACCGTTGCGCTCGGACATCTCGCCGAACGACTCGACACCGACTGGGCGCGCACCCTCTCCCCCGGCGAACAGCAACGGCTCGGATTCGCGCGCATCCTGTTGTCGTCCCCGGCGATCGTGTTCCTGGACGAGGCCACCGCCGCGGTCGACGAAGGTCTCGAACACGCGCTGTACCGGACGATGCGGGAAGCGCTGCCGGACGCCGTGATCGTCAGCGTCGGGCATCGGAGCACTCTCGACGCCTTCCACGACCGCGTCCTCGAACTCCGCGGCGAAGGACGCTGGGTGGTCTCCGACCTGGAGAAGTCGCGATGATCCCCGCCATCGACCGTCGGTGCCGCGGTGTCGGATCCGGCCGGACCCGACGACTCTTCCGGGAGGTGCGTGAATGTTCGACACTCTTGTGCCCGAGTCCCAGCGACGCAGCCTGACGGAACTCGACGAGCGTCTGGATCTGTCGGTCGGTGATCGGCAGGCGAAGCGGTCGGCGTTCTGGACGATGCTCACCCTCTCGGCGGTCATCGCTGTGGCGGGGGTGGTCAGTGATTCGACGGCCACCGTGATCGGGGCGATGATCGTCGCGCCGTTGTCCACCCCGATCCTGGGGGTCGGCCTGGGGATCGCGGTCGGACGCGGTGTGTTGATCGCGCGCAGCGTCGCCCGGATCCTCGGCGGCATCGTCCTGGTTGTCCTCCTCGGGGTCGTCTTCGCCCAGGTGCTCGCGAACCCGGGCAATGTCCTGTCGAACTCGCAGGTCCTCGGTCGCACGTCGCCGACGTTGATGGATCTGACGGCGGCCATGGCGACAGGACTGGTCGGGGCGATCGCGGTGACACGCCGCGACGTCGGGGACGTCCTGCCCGGGGTCGCGATCGCGATCTCGCTGGTGCCTCCGCTCGCGGTGGTCGGTGTCTGCCTCGGCTCCGGCGCACCGACACTCGCGCTCGGCGCCTTCGTGCTGTTCGCATCCAACGTGGTCGCGCTGATCATCACGGCCACAGCGGTTCTCGTCGCCGCAGGTTACTCCCGGGAGGCGGCGGAGACCGTCCGCCCCCGGTGGCGACGGGCCTACGCCGTCCTCGCGGTGGCACTGGTCGTCGTCGCGGTGCCGATGGTCGTCAATTCGATGGCGTCGTTGTGGGCACGGCAGATCTCCGCGCAGGCCACGCGGTGGCTCGACGGGACACCCGACGCGGAGGTCACCGGGGTGGACTGGCACGGCACCACGGTGGTCGTCTCCGTGCTCGGCCCGGCCGAGCTACCACCCCTGGACGAGCTCGACGCCGCGGTCGATGCGGTCCTGCCCTGGGATCCCACCCTGCAGCTCGTCCATACCGTGGGCGCGAACATCGAACGGGTCGAACCGGAGTGAGCGAATGGTCAGGGAGTGACGATCGCGAAGTCCGGGTCGGGTTCGTCCAGCACGCTCACCAGCGTCGCAAGTACGCCGTCCACCCCGTCGACGGTGATGCTGCCGTCCGCCACGAGCGGCGTCGGGTCGGCGCCGCCGAGCAGCACCGCGACGAGCAGCGATCGGGTCAGCGTGATGGTGGTGTCCGGCGCGGGCAACGAGCCGTCGGTGTCGAAGTGCACCAGGAGCCCGTTTCGCAGTTGAGTGCGATGCACGATGTTCTCGTCGGTGAGGTTCCAGTCGATCGTCAACGTCGTCGACCATGCCCGCGGACCGTCCACACGCAGTGCGAGCGCGTCGAAGAGCTGCTCGATCGAGAGCGCACCGACGATGTCCGGGGCGGCGGTGACGGTCGGCGTGCCGATCGCACCGTGGCGGAGTTCGTAGGCGCCCATGAGGAAGAAGTTCCGCCAGGTGCCGTTCTCGGAACCGAAGCCGAGTCGTTCGAGCGCGTCCGCCTGCAGCGCCTTGGCCTGCGCGTTGTCGGGGTCCGCGAAGATCACGTAGTTCAGCACCTGCGCGACCCACCGGAAGTCGCCGTCCTCGAACGAGCGGCGGGCCTTCTCCAGGACCTGATCGGCGCCGCCCATGAACTCGATGTGCCGCTTCGCCGATTCGACGGGAGGGTGCTCCCACAGGTGGGCGGGATTGCCGTCGAACCAGCCCATGTACCGCTGGTAGACGGCTTTGACGTTGTGACTGACACTGCCGTAGTAGCCGCGCGTGTGCCACACCTTCTCGATCGCCGGTGGCAGTTCGATCGACTCGGCGATCTCGATTCCGGTGGCCCCTTTGTTGATCGCCCTCAGCGTCTGATCGTGCAGATAGCCGTACAGGTCGCGTTGGAGGGACAGATACTCCGTCAGGCGCTCGGTGTCCCAGGTCGGCCAGTGGTGCGAGGCGAACAGCACGTCGGAGCGGTACGCGAACCGGTTGATCGACTCGGTCAGATACTGCGACCACACGTGCGGATCCCGCACGAGCGCCCCGCGCAGCGTCAGCAGATTGTGCAGGGTGTGGGTGGCGTTCTCCGCCATGCACAGGGCCCGCAACTGTGGGAAGTAGAAGTTCATCTCCGCCGGGGCCTCGGTGCCCGGTGTCATCTGGAACTCGATCTCGACCCCGTCGACCGTCTCCGTTTGCCCCGTGTGCTCGATGTCGATCGTCGGAGCGATCAGGGTCGGCGTTCCGGTCGAGGTCGTCGGTCCCAATCCCGCACCGACGGCACCGCGAGGACCTCGTGGCAACGCCGCTCCGTACATGTAGGCAGCGCGGCGTCCCATCGCCGTGCCCGCGTACACGTTCTCTGCGACGGCGTGCTCGACGAAGCCGGCCGGTGCCAGGACCGGGCATCGCCCGGCTGCGACGTCCTCGACCGTCGTGACACCCTTGACGCCACCGAAGTGATCGATGTGGCTGTGGGTGTAGATCACCGCGGTGACCGGGCGGTCACCGCGATGCGCCCGATACAGCGCGAGACCCGCCGCAGCGGTCTCCGCGGAGATCAGTGGATCGATGACGATCACGCCGGTATCGCCCTCGACGAGCGTCATGTTCGACAGGTCCAGACCGCGCACCTGGTAGATACGCTCCGTGACCTCGAACAATCCCTGCCGCGCGCAGAGTCGCGACTGCCGCCAGAGGCTCGGATTCACCGTCGGAGGGCAGTCGTCGTCGAGGAATGCGTACGAATCGCTGTCCCACACGACGTGGCCATCGGTGTTCCTCACGATCCCGGGTTCGAGAGCCGCGATGAAACCGCGATCGACGTCGTCGAAATCCTGGACGTCCGAGAAGGGCAGTGATCGATCCACCTGCGTGTTCCGGACTGCGGCGGGCATGTCGGCCGATGGGTCGGACATCGCGATCCTTCCGGGTGATCTGCGGGACCCGGCACAGCAGGGAGTGTCGAGTTCGTGATTTCCGTTCCTGTCCTCGACTGTATTTCCGTACGCGCTCCCGGATCACGGCTTCCGTCCAGATCGATCGGCGGTAGCGAGACCTCCCGGAGTTCGAAAATCGGACAACAATTCTCGTTTCGGCCGGAAATCGGGCGTCCGGACTTGGCGATACGACCCGGCATCGCGTATTAGTTGTGTCGCGTCATAAACCTGTGACGGGGGTCATGGTTTGACGCACATGTCGACGGGGCAGCAGGGGGCCTCGTCACGAACTGCCCGGCGATCCGGGCGGAGGAAATGTGCCGATGCGTCCACCCATGTCGCCCACCGATTCGATGTTTCTCCTCGGGGAGTCCCGCGATCATCCGATGCATGTGGGCGGACTGATCCTTCTCCGGCCACGCGAAGGCACGACCGCCGCGGATCTGGGGGCACTGTTCACCGCTGCCGCGGAGGACGGCGAGGTCGCGCCGCTGTGGCGCAAGCGCGCGGTCCGTTCCCTGGGCACCTTCGGTCAGTGGGCCTGGGAGGAGGATGCGAACTTCGACCTGAGCTACCACGTACGACGCAACGCGTTGCCGCAGCCCGGCGGGCTCGACGAACTCTGGGATCTCGTCTCCCGGCTGCACAGCACGCTGCTCGATCGGAGCCGGCCGCTGTGGCAGATGCACGTGATCGAAGGTCTCGCGGACGGCAGGCTCGCCGTCTACACCAAGATCCACCACGCCCTCGCCGACGGTGTCGGCGCCATGAAGTTGCTGCGCCGCGCCCTGAGCCCGGACTCCGAACGGACCGGCATGCCGGCACCGTGGGCACCCTTCGACGCGCCGAGCCGCTCCCACTCCTCCGGGACCGCGCTCGATCTTCCCGAGGCCGCGATGCAGGCGGTGCGGACGGCGACGGCCGACGTCACCGGCTTCGTGCCTGCACTGGCCGGCACCGTGAACAGGGCGCTGCGCGGCGGAGGCGGATCACTGTCGCTGGCCGCACCGAACACCGTGATCAACGTGCCCATCTCGGGGACGCGCCGGTTCGCCGCCCGCTCGTGGCCGCTGGCCCGCCTGCGTGCCGTCGCGAGAGCGGCCGACGCGACCGTCAACGATGTCGTTCTGGCCATGTCGTCGGGAGCACTGCGCGCCTTCCTGATCGAGCAGGAGGCGTTGCCCGACAAGTCGCTCGTGGCCATGGTCCCGGTGTGCCTGCGACCCGACAAGGATTGCGCCGGAAACGAACTCGGTGTCCTGATGGCGGACATGGGCACGGATCTCGCCGATCCGGCCGACCGGCTGGCCAGGGTGTCGGCATCGACGACGGAGGGCAAGGCCTCCATGCAGGGGATGTCCTCCCTGTCCCGGCTGGCGGCCAGTGCACTCGGCGTCGCGCCGCTGGCGGTGGGGATCCTCACGCGCAATCGCGCGCTTCCGCGACCACCCTTCAACGTCATCGTCTCGAACGTGCCGGGTTCGCCGGATCCGTTGTACTGGAACGGTGCTCGTGTGGATGCTGTGTATCCGCTGTCCGTACCCGTCGACGGTCAGGCACTGAACATCACGTGCACGAGCACCGACGACGCCATCGCTTTCGGGCTCACCTCGTGCAGTCGCAGCCTGCCGCAACTGCAGCCCCTGCTCGATCACTTCGACGCGGCCCTCGACGCGCTCGAGGACGCCTTCGACATCGTGCCGGTCACCGACGGGGCATCCGTCCGTGCGGGCTGACGCCGCGGGGTAGCCGCCAGGCACTCGTGTGCCCGAGTCGGACAACTCCCCCAGGAATCGCCGTTCTCGTGTGAGAAGGCACTCTGCCGGAGCACTATCGACCGATAGCGGTGTGCCCCACGGGAAGCGTGGATTCCGACACAGGAACTCGCGTCCCACTCCTCGCGGAGAGTAGGTCCGAATGCAGAAGCTGACGCCGTTCTACGAGAAGGTCCAGACCCACTACGACCTGTCCGACGACTTCTTCGAACTGTTCCTCGACCCCACGCGCACGTACAGTTGCGCCTACTTCGAGCGCGACGACATGAGCCTCGAGGAGGCCCAGATCGCAAAGGTCGATCTTGCTCTCCGCAAGTGCGATCTCCGGCCCGGAATGACCTTGTTGGACATCGGCTGCGGGTGGGGCTCGACGATGATGCGGGCGGCTGAGCGATACGACGTGCACGTCATCGGTCTGACGTTGAGCCGCAACCAGTACGAACACGTGTCCGGTCTGCTCTCGGCGATGTCGTCCGGTGGCCGTACCGCGGAGGTTCGCCTGCAGGGCTGGGAGGAGTTCGACGAGCCGGTGGACCGCATCGTCAGCATCGGAGCGTTCGAGCATTTCCGCCGACAGCGGTACGACACCTTCTTCGAACGCGCCTCCCGCATCCTGCCCGCCGACGACCGGATGCTGCTGCACACCATCGTCGGGCATTCCCGTGCCCAGCTCGAGGCGATGAAGGTGACGGTCACCCGCGAGGACGCTCTGTTCCTGCGGTTCATCATGAGGGAGATCTTCCCCGGAGGGCAGCTCCCCGACCGGGACCTGGTCATCACCGGCGCACAGCCGAAACAGTTTCTGGGTGCAGAACATCGAGTCCTTGCAGCCCCACTACGCCCACACACTCGATCTGTGGGCGCAGGCCCTCGAGGCACGTCGCGACGACGCGGTCCGGATGGCCTCCGAGGAGGTCTACCAGCGATACATCCGGTATCTGACCGGTTGCGCCGCGAACTTCCGACGGCGTCTCATCGACGTCCAGCAGTTCACGCTCGTGAAGCAGCGACCCCGATGATGAGGACCTGCACCAGTTCGTCGCGAGCAGGAGCTCGTCACAGGTGGGACCGGGGACGGAACGAATCCGGCGAGGCGGCACGCCAGTCCGCCGCCCACGTCGACGGCGGATCTGCCGGCAGTTCGCCCGGAGCGAGCCACTCGTAGAGCTCCGTGTAGGAGCGGACGACGGTGGGCGACAACTTCTTCCGGAGCATGTCCGTCGTGAGTCCGCTCGGTTCACCGACGCCCATCGACGCCATGAGTTGCATCGCCTGCCGCACCGTGCTCGCGTGGTACCGCTGCACCCGTAAGGCCTTGTCCGCCACATCGAGCGCCCGTGCTCGTTTCGGATCCTGGGTCGTCACGCCGACCGGGCACCTGTTCGTGTGACACCGCTGCGCCTGGATGCATCCGAGCGCCATCATCATCGCCCGCGCCGAGTTGGTGTAGTCCGCACCTTGGATCAGCCGCTTCACCATGTCGTTTCCGGTCGCGACCTTGCCGCTCGCGCCGATCCTGATCCGGTCGCGCAATCCGGTACCCACAAGTGCGTTGTGGACGGTCATCAGTCCGTCGGTGAGCGGCAGACCCACGTTGTCCTCGTATTCGAGGGGTGCTGCGGCGGTGCCACCCTCCGCTCCGTCGACGATGACGAAATCGGGGGTCGTCCCTTCGGCGAGCATGGCCTTGCAGATCGCGAGCACGTCGATGCGGGATCCGACACAGAGCTTGAAACCGACGGGCTTCCCTCCGGACAGCTCGCGGAGACCGGCGAGGAAACGGACCAGTTCGCGCGGCGTGGTGAAGACCGTGTGCGCTGCGGGACTGATGCATTTCTCGTGGGCCGGCACACCTCGATAGCGTGCGATCTCCTCGCTCACCTTCGCTGCCGGGAGAACACCGCCCACGCCCGGCTTCGCACCCTGACTGAGTTTGAGGGAGATCGCCTTGACGTGGTCGTGGGCCGACTTGTCGGCGAATTCCGTCGGGTCGAATCTGCCGTCGCGGTCGCGCGTCCCGAAGTAGCCGGATCCGATCTCCCAGACCAGGTCGCCGCCGCCCTCGAGGTGATACGGCGTCAGGCCACCCTCTCCGGTGTCGTGGGCGAACCCGCCTCGAGCCGCTCCACGGTTCAACGCCCGGATCGCGTTGGCGGACAGCGCACCGAAACTCATCGACGAGACGTTCAGCAGCGACATCGAGTACGGCCGCGTGCAGTCGGGTCCTCCGATGCTCACCCGCGGCGGTTCGTCGGGTTCGGGCACCGGCGCGGTCGAGTGCACGAGGTATTCGTAGCCGACCTCGTAGATGTCACGTTCGGTGCCGAACGACAGTTCGCCGTGGATGCCCTTGGCGCGTTCGTAGACGACGGTGCGCACGTCCCTGTCGAAGGGTCGTCCGTCGAAGTTCCGCTCGACGAAGTACTGCTGCAATTCCGGCCGTACGCTCTCGAGCAGATATCGCATGTGGCCGAGCACCGGATAGTTGCGCAGCACCGAATGCCGGCGCTGCACGAGATCGTAGATTCCGACCAGCAGCAGGAACGTCAGGAGGACGACCAGCACCCACCAGACCCACCCTCCGACGGCGGCGATCACGCCGACCAGAACCAGGGTCAGGCCCAGGAAACCGACGAGGAAGAACCGCAGCACGGTTCACCTTCTCTCCGCCTACCCGGCGGGACACACATGTCGGACAGCGGCGACCACACTCGCCGCCCGACCGGCAGATCAGTGGGAACCGCGGCGCTTCTGCTGCAACTTGGCGAGCATCTCCTTGGCCTTGCGCTGGTTCTCCGGCTTGGCCGCCTCACGTCGGACGATCTGGATCGCCTTCACCGCGGCGGCGCTCTTCATCACCTTGCCGAACATTCCCATCGAGCACTCCTCCGCGTGTCGTTCCGAACCGTACTTCCACGATACGGACGCGCGGAAACACCGACGAGCAGCCGCTGCCGGCGGCACGGGCAGTCCCCGTGGAACTGCCCGTGCGCGCAACTCAGTTCGCCGCGTCGGCGATGCGACTGTTCGGCAGCTTCCAGCCCGGCCGTGGGAAGTGGCAGGTGTACCCGTTCGGGTAGCGCTGGAGATAATCCTGGTGCTCGGGTTCGGCCTCCCAGAAGGTGCTCGCGGGAGTCACCTCGGTGACCACCGTGCCGGGCCACAGACCGGACGCCTCGACGTCGGTGATGGTGTCCACCGCGACCTGCTTCTGCTCGTCGTCGAGGTAGAAGATCGCAGAGCGGTAGGACGCCCCGACGTCGTTGCCCTGCCGGTTCAGGGTGGTCGGATCGTGGATCTGGAAGAAGAACTCGAGCAGCGCCCGGTAGTCGGTCCGTGCGGGGTCGTAGACGATCTCGACGGACTCCGCGTGCCCCGGATGGTTGCGGTAGGTGGGGTGATCGTTCTGCCCACCGGTGTAGCCGACCCGCGTCGACACCACCCCGGGCTGCCTCCGGATCAGCTCCTCCATACCCCAGAAGCATCCGCCTGCCAGAATCGCCTTGCGTGTATCGGTCATTACGCCTCCTCGGGAGGTGGAACCGAGACGAGGGTCGCGGCATTCCCGGCCCGCGCCCGCTCGTGGTCAGAGCACGAACACCGCCGCCCGCTCGGCGAGGTCGAGGACGGGTTGCGGCAGGATGCCGAGCAGCACCGTCGCCACCGCCGCGAACGCGATCGCCGCGCTCGTCGCCACGGTCGAGGTCGCGAGCCGCGGGGCGTCGTCGGTCGGGTCGGTGAAGAACATCAGCACGATCACCCGCACGTAGAAGTAGGCGGCGACCGCACTGACCAGCACACCGACGATCACGAGCGGAGCCGCACCGCCCTCGATCGCCGCACCGAAGACCGCGAACTTCGCGATGAACCCGCTGGTGAGCGGAATGCCCGCCAGCGACAGCAGGAACAGCGCGAACGCCCCGCCGAGCAACGGTGAGCGCCGCCCGACACCGGCCCAGCGCGACAGCTCCCACGCCTCGCCGTCCGGGTCGCGCACCAGCGTCACCACGGCGAACACACCGACCGTCCCGATCCCGTAGACGAGCAGATAGAACAGCGTCGACGACACCCCGGAGGCGGTGCCGGCCACGACACCGGTGAGCACGAATCCGGTATGGCTGATCGCCGAGTACGCGAGCATGCGCTTGATGTCGTTCTGCGTCACCGCCAGAACCGCACCGACGATCATCGTCGCGATCGCGACGGCCCACAGGATCGGGCGCCACTGGTCGGCGGAACCGGGGACCGCGACGTAGAGCACGCGCAGCAGTGCGCCGAATGCGGCGATCTTCGTCGCGGCGGCCATGAACGCCGTCACGGGCGTCGGCGCACCCTGGTAGACGTCCGGTGTCCACGAATGGAAGGGCACCGCCCCGATCTTGAAGAGCAACCCGACGGCCAGCAGACCCACCCCGACGAGCGCGGTGGTCTCGTTGCTCGCACCGGTGTCGATGGCCAGGTCGATCCCGCCGAGGTGGACGGTCCCGGCGTAGCCGTAGAGCATCGCCACTCCGTACAGGAAGAACGCCGACGAGAACGCGCCCAGCAGGAAGTACTTCAGCGCTGCTTCCTGGGAGAGCAAGCGGCGGCGCCGCGCCAGACCGCACAGTAGGTACAGCGGCAGCGACAGCACTTCGAGCGCGACGAACATCGTCAGCAGGTCGTTCGAGGCCGGGAACACGAGCATCCCGCCCACCGCGAACAGCAGGAGCGGGAAGACCTCGGTCCGTGCGCCACCCGCCGCGAGCGCCTGCCGCTCGGCGGCGGTGCCCGGGATCGCCGACGCCTGGGGTGCGAACGCGTCGAGATGCGCACCGACCGCGGCGCGGGACACCGATTGCGTGCGAACCTGTTCGATACTCCGTTCCGCGACGAGCGCGACCGACAGCAACGCCATGATCAGGACCGACCCCTGCAGGAACAGCGCGGGACCGTCGATCACGACCGCCCCCGACAGGGTGGTCGCGCGGGTTCCCGCGAGCATCACCACGGCGACGATGGCCGCCACCAGCGCGACCGTCGTCAGGACCACGTGGGCGAGATAGCGTGCCGAGGCCGGCACGAAGGACTCGACCAGCACACCGACGACGGCCGCGGCGAAGACGATGAGGATCGGTGCGATCAGTCCGTAGTCGATCGCCGGGGCGGGAAGGGACGCGGCAAGAACGGCGATACCCTCAGAGGAGTTCATTCGGCTTCACCTTCCTCGGAACCGCGTGTGGGAACACCACTCTCGGCGACGGGACGCTCGGCGGGCACCACCGGTTCGGGCCGGGAGATGTCGATCGAGACGAGCGTGTCGTCGACCGCGGGGGTGATGACGTCGAGCGCGGGTTTCGGATAGATCCCCAGGACGAGCAGCAGGGCGATCAGCGGCGCGACCACCGCGACCTCACGAGGCACGAGATCGGAGAGCCTGCGGGTGTGGTCGGCACCGTCGGCACTGTCGTTCCCGTCGTCACCGTCGTCCCCGCCGGGCAGGCGCACGGGCCCGCCCATCATGCGTTGGTAGAGCCACAGCACGTAGAGCGCGGACAGCACGAGCGCGAGCGTCGCGATCACCGCCGCGACCTGGTAGCGCGGATAGGTGCCGACGAAGACGAGGAACTCGCTGACGAACGGTGCGAGTCCGGGCAGGGACAGGGTCGCCAGTCCGGCGACGAGGAAGGTCCCGGCGAGGACCGGGGCGACCTTCTGCACCCCGCCGTAGGCCGCAATGGTGCGGTCGCCGCGCCGCGAGACGAGGAAACCTGCGATGAGGAACAGTGCGGCCGTGGAGATCCCGTGGTTGACCATGTACAGGGTCGAACCGGCCTGCCCCTGCGCGGTCAGGGCGAAGATGCCGAGGACGATGAACCCGAAGTGCGAGATGGACGTGTAGGCGATCAGGCGCATCATGTCGGTCTGACCGATCGCGAGCACGGCGCCGTAGACGATGCCGATGACAGCCAGGGCCACCACGACCGGCGCGAAGGTCACCGAGGCGTCGGGGAAGAGCTGCAGGCAGTACCGCAGCATGCCGAAGGTGCCGACCTTGTCGACCACGGCCATCATGAGCACCGCCGCGACCGGCGTGGTCCGCACCGCCGCGTCGGGCAGCCAGCCGTGCAGCGGCCACAGCGGGGCCTTCACCGCGAAGGCGACGAGAAAGCCGAAACACAGTGCGCCGAGCACGGCGGGGGTCGCGTCGAGATCCCCCGAGACGGCGGCCGCGGTGACGGTGCGGACGTCGAAGGTGCCCACTCCCGCCGTCTCCCCCAGCCCGGATCGGGCGGTGACCACGTACAGGCCGATCAACGCGGCGAGCATCACCAGGCCACCGAGCAGGTTGTACAGCAGGAACTTCACGGCGGCGCGGGCCCGGTCGGCGCGCGGTGTCCCCGGCGAACCGAACCCGCCGATGAGGAAGTACATCGGGACGAGCATCGCTTCGAAGAAGACGTAGAACAGCAGGATGTCGAGGGAGGTGAACGACACGAGCACCATCGACTCGACGAGCAGGATCAGTGCCACATAGGTGTGCGCGGAACGCGGGCGGGCCGCGCCGGCCTCCTCGTCGGCGGCGCGGTGATCGTGCCACCCGGCGGCCAGGAGCAACGGCACGAGCGCGGCGGTCAACAGGACCAGCACCAGCGCGATGCCGTCGACGCCGAGCCGGTAGCCGGCGCCGAACGAGGGGATCCAGTCGTGCGATTCGACGAACTGGAAACGCTCTCCCCCGCGGTCGAATCCGACGGCGACGATCACCGCGACCACCAGAACGGCGATCGACACCGCCAGGGCGATCGAGCGAACGGCGGAACCGAGGCGAGCGGGCAGAGCCGCGATCACGGCGGCGCCGAGCAGCGGGAGCACCCACAGGATCGTCAACCAGGGAACGGTGGTCACCAGTACACCCCCATCACAGCGTCACCAGGACGAGCGCACCGACCACGACGGTCGCGCCGGCGAACATGTACAACGCGTACGAGCGGACGAAGCCGGTCTGCAGCCGGCGCAGTCCGCGCGAGAGCGCACCGATCCCGGTGGCGGCACCGGTGACCGAGCCGTCGATGCCGGTGGACTCCACGGCGTCGAGCGCACGCACGAGGCCTTGACCGGGACGCATGAACACCGCTTCGTTCACGGCGTCGCCGTAGAGGTCGCGGCGTGCGGCGACGGTCAGCGCAGACACTGCTTCGGGTGCCGTCTCCGGGACCGGTGCGCGCACGTACTGCCGGTAGGCGACGGCGACACCGGCGAGCACGACCGCCAGCGTGACGATGGTGACCAGCCAGACGGGCAGACCGGCTTCGTGATGGTCGTAGCCGACGACGGGTTCGAGCCAGTGCTGCAACGCGCCACCGAGCACCAGCAGACCGCCGGCACCGACCGAGCCCACGGCGAGGGCGATCATCGGCCAGGTCATCGAGGCCGGCGACTCGTGCGGGGTGGCGTCGGCCGCCCATCGCCGGTCGCCGAAGAAGGTCAGGATCATCACGCGGGTCATGTAGAAGGCAGTCAGCCCCGCACCGAGCAGCGCGACGCCACCGAGCACGATGCCTTCGACACCGCCGGCCGCGAAGGCCACCTCGATGATCTTGTCCTTGGAGAAGAACCCGGCGAACGGCGGGATCCCGATGATCGCGAGATACCCCAGCCCGAAGGTGGCGAAGGTGATCGGCATGACCGCGCACAGTCCGCCGTAGCGGCGCATGTCGGTCTCGTCGTTCATCGCGTGCATCACCGAGCCGGCACCGAGGAACAGTCCGGCCTTGAAGAAGCCATGGGTGAGCAGGTGCAGGATCGCGAAGGCGTACCCGGCGGGCCCGAGCCCGGCGGCGAGCACCATGTAGCCGATCTGGCTCATCGTCGACGCCGCGAGCGCCTTCTTGATGTCGTCCTTGGCGCAGCCGATGATCGCGCCGAAGAGCAAGGTCGCGGCGCCGACGATCACCACCGCGAGTCGCGCGGCCGGTGCGGCGTCGAAGATCGCGTTCGCGCGGACGACGAGGTACACACCGGCGGTGACCATCGTGGCGGCGTGGATGAGCGCGGAGACCGGGGTGGGGCCCTCCATGGCGTCGCCGAGCCACGACTGCAGTGGCAGCTGGGCGGATTTCGCGCACGCGGCCAGGAGCAGGCACAGGCCGATCGCGGTCACGGTGCCCTCGCTCGCCGCGGGCACCGCGGCGAAGACCGTGTCGTAGTCGAGGCTGCCGAAGGTCGCGAACATGATCATCAGGGCGACGAGCAGCCCCATGTCGCCGACGCGGTTGACGACGAACGCCTTCTTCGCGGCGGTCGCGGCGGTGGGCTTGTACTGCCAGAAACCGATGAGCAGGTACGAGGCGAGACCGACGCCCTCCCATCCGAGATACAGGACGAGGAAGTTGTCGGCGAGGACGAGCACCAGCATCGCCGCGAGGAACAGGTTGAGATAGGCGAAGAACTTCCGGCGCTCCGGATCGTGCGCCATGTAGCCGACCGAATAGAGGTGGATCAGCGAACCCACGCCGGTGATGAGCAGTACGAAGCAGATCGACAGCGCGTCGAGCCGGAGTCCGAGATCGACCTGCAGTTCTCCGACCGGCACCCAGGTGAACACGGTCTGCTGGGCCAGCCGATCGCGCGCGTCGAGTCCGAGCAGTCCGGCGAACATGACGGCGCCGAGGACGAACGAGGCGATCGCCGTGGCACATCCGAGCAGATGTCCCCAGCGGTCGCTGCGACGCCCGAGGAGCAGCAGAACGAACGCGCCGGCCAGGGGCAGTGCCGGTATCGTCCACAGCGCCGAGTTCAGGAACGAAGTCATGCCGCGTGTCCTCTCGGTTCGTCGTGGGCTCTCACACTCACCGTCCTCGTGGGGTCGTCAGTACTTGAGCAGGTCGGCGTTGTCGACGGAGGCGGATCGCCTCGTCCGGAAGATGGTCACGATGATCGCGAGGCCGACGACGACCTCGGCGGCCGCGACGACCATCGTGAAGAAGGCGAACACCTGTCCGTGGAGATTGCCGTGCATGCGCGCGAAGGTGACGAAGGCCAGGTTGGCGGCGTTGAGCATCAACTCGACGCACATGAACACGACGATGGCGTTGCGGCGCAGGAGAACTCCCACCGCACCGATGGTGAACAGCAGTGCCGACAGGTAGAGGTAGTTCTCGGGGTTCATCGCCGATCCTTCCTCGCGTCGTCGCCGGGTTCACGCAGGCCGAGTTCGGTGTGGTCCCAGTCGCGTCCGATGCGGCCGAGCAACTCGCCGACCGACAGTTCGGAGAACGATCCGTCCGGGAGCAGGGCCGGGACGTCGGCGGCGTTGTGGCGGGCATAGACACCCGCGGCCGGCAGCGGTGTGACCCGCTCCCCTTCGCGGAACCGGCGTGCGGCGAGTTCGCGTTGGGTCTGCCTCGGCTGCAGACGTTCCCGGTGGGCGAGCACCATCGCACCGACGGTGGCGGTGATGAGCAGGGCTCCGGTGAGTTCGAACGCCCAGACGTAGTCGATGAACAGCAGCACCGCCAGGCCCTCGACGTTGCCGCCGGCGTTGGCCGCGTCGAGTCCCGCGAAGCCGGAGACCGCGGTGTTCCCGATGCCACCGATGAGCATAGCCGCGAAGCCGATCGCCACGACGATCGCGAGAACGCGCTGTCCCTTGATGGTTTCGACGAGGGAGTCGGCGGAGTCGATTCCGACGAGCATGAGCACGAACAGGAACAGCATCATCACGGCACCGGTGTAGACGACGACCTGCACCACACCGAGGAACAATGCGTCCTGCGCGATGTAGAAGACGGCGAGCACGATCATCGTCATGGCGAGGAACAGCGCCGAGTACACGGCTTTCGGTGCGATGACGACGCCGAGCGCCCCGAGTACCGCGACGGCGCCGAGGATCCAGAACTGCACGGCCTCCCCGGTGGAGGTCGTGGTGAGTTCGGCGGCGAGCAGGGCGGTGGTCACCGGCGTTCCTCCCCGTCGGCGGCGGACGCGTGTTCCGGGACGGGGATCGTGCCCCGGTAGTAGTCCTCGTCGGTGGCGCCGGGTGCCATGGGATGCGGCGGTGGCTGCATCCCGGGTTCGAGGGGGGCGAGCAGGCGGTCCTTCTCGTAGATCATGTCGGTACGGTTGTCGGCGGCCATCTCGTACTCGTTCGTCATCGTCAGCGCGCGGGTCGGGCACGCCTCGATGCACAGTCCGCAGCCGATGCACCGCAGGTAGTTGATCTGGTAGACGCGCCCGTACCGTTCGCCGGGCGAGTACCGCTCCTCGTCGGTGTTGTCGGCGCCCTCGACGTGGATGGCGTCGGCCGGGCACGCCCACGCGCACAGTTCGCAGCCGATGCACTTCTCGAGTCCGTCCGGATACCGGTTGAGCTGGTGGCGTCCGTGATAGCGGGGTGCGGTGGGTCTCTTCTGCTCCGGATACTGCTCGGTGTTGGGCTTCTTGAACATCGTCGTGAGCGTCACACCGAAACCGGCGAGCGGGCCGCGGAATTCGACCATCACGATCCTCCTGGGAGACGACCCGCCGGGGCGGGCGGACTCGATCGGGTGCTCGACCGAGCAGGTAGTGGCGGCACGGGGAAGCCCCCGGCCATGGCGTCGAATTCCTCGTCGACGTCGGCGGGTGGTTCCGTCGCCTGTGCGATGCGCCGGGTCCGCCGCCCCTGCAGGGTGAGGTAGGCGAACAGCAGGGCGGTGGACAGCACCCCGGCGACGATGAGGCTCGCGGTGCCGGGCAGGACGTCGTCGGTGTCGAGGATGCGCAGCGCGGCCACGATCATCACCCACACCACCGAGACGGGGATGAGCAGTTTCCAGCCCAGGGCCATGAACTGGTCGTAGCGCAGTCGCGGCAGGGTGCTGCGCAGCCACACGAAGACGAACAGCACGACCCACACCTTGATCACGAACCACAGCAGCGGCCACCAGCCCGAGTTCGCGCCGCTCCACAGCGTCAGCGGCCACGGCGCGTGCCAGCCGCCGAGGAACAGGGTGGTCGCGAGCGCGGAGACGGTGACCATGTTGACGTACTCCGCGAGCATGAACATCGCGAATCGCAGCGACGAGTACTCGGTGTGGAATCCGCCCACCAGTTCACCCTCGGCCTCGGGCAGGTCGAAGGGCGCGCGGTTGGTCTCCCCCACCATCGACACCGAGTACACCAGGAAGGACGGCAGTAGCAGCACGACGAACCACAGGTCGTTCTGCGCGGCGACGATGCCCGAGGTCGACATCGTGCCCGCCTGCAGGAAGACCGCGGCGAACGCGAGTCCCATCGCGATCTCGTAGGAGATGACCTGCGCGGTCGAGCGGAGACCACCGAGCAGCGGATAGGTCGAACCGGAGGCCCAGCCGGCGAGCACGATCCCGTAGACGCCGACGGAGGTGATCGCCAGGACGTAGAGCACCGCGACGGGAAGATCGGTGAGCTGCAACGGCGTCCGGTTCCCGAGGATCGACACCTCCGGCCCGAAGGGAACGACCGCGAACGCCATGAACGCCGGAGCCGTCGCGATGATCGGGGCGAGCATGTAGATCGGCTTGTCCACCCCGGTCGGGATGATGCCTTCCTTGAGCGCGAGTTTCAGGCCGTCGGCGACGGTCTGGAACAGTCCCTTCGGTCCCACCCGGTCGGGTCCGACCCGCATCTGCATCCAGGCCATGATCTTGCGTTCGGCGAGGATCATCACGAGGGTGGTCAGGACGAGGAACGCGAAGATGGCCACGGCCTTGACGACGACGAGCCACCACGGGTCGATGCCGAACATCGACAGGTCCACGGGCTGCTGGGCGGTGACGCTCATCGCGGATCCTCCTCGGCCGATCCGGAACCCGTCGTGGCGGCCCGGATCCGCACCACATCACCGGCGGTGACACCGAGATCGCCGTGCACCATCGATCCCGGGGAGGCGGTGGGCAGCCAGACGACACGGTCGGGCAGGTCGTCGACCACCAGCGGCAGCGTGATCGAGCCGCGCTCGGTGGAGACCGTGAGCGAATGATGGTCGGCGGCGCCGATCTCCGCGGCCGTCGCGGCCGACAGACGGGCGACGGGTTCGTGCGCCGTTCCGGCGAGGTGCGGTTCGTCGTCCTGCAACCGGCCCGCGTCGAGGAGCATCCGCCAGGTGGCGAGGACCGCTTCCCCGAGAACGGGACGTCGCGGAGGCCGCGGGGACACTCCCGGCGACTCGGGGACGGTGCCCGTCCATCGTCCGAGTTCCGCGAGTTCGTGGCGCAGGGTCTCGACGTCGTGGGGACCGGGATCGTCGAGGCCTCCGTCGAGGTCCATCGCGTCGGCGATCGCCGCGAGCACCCGGTGGTCGGGCAGTGCTCCGGTGTCGCGGAGGGCGATCGGGAAGGCACGTTCGCGCCCCTCCCAGTCGAGGAAGCTCCCGGCCTTCTCGACCACCGGCGCGACGGGGAAGACGACGTCGGCGCGGTCGGTCACCGCGCTGCGTCGCACTTCCAGACTCACGACGAAGCCGGCACCGTCGAGACCCGCGAGTGCGGCATCGGGGTCGGGCAGGTCGGCGGGGGCGACGCCGGCGACCACGAGCGCAGCCACATCACCTTCGGCGGCCGCGGCGAGGATGGCGTCGGTGTCGCGGCCCGGCTCCGACGGCAGGGTGTCGGCCGGTAGACCCCACGCCGACTCGACGTCGCGCCGGGCCTGCGGATCGCCGATCGGGCGACCGCCGGGCAGCAGGGTCGGGAAGGCGCCGGCTTCGAGTGCTCCGCGATCACCGGCGCGGCGGGGGATCCACGCGAGGCGGGCTCCGGTCTCGTCGGCGAGGGCCGCAGCGGCGGACAGCGTGCCGGGCGATGCTGCGGCCCGCTCCCCCACCAGCACGATCGCACCGGGAGTCCCGAGCGCCGCCGCGGCGTCGGCGGATGCGCCGGTGCGGATCGCGTCGAGCGCGCGTGCCTCGTCGCCCGGGACGCAATGCTCGACCCGGCCCGACAGCTTGTGGACACCGCGCGAGGCGAACGGTGCGATCGTGAAGACCTGCAGCCTGTTCCGCCGGACCGCCTTGCGCAGCCGCAGGAAGACGATCGGCGACTCCTCCTCCGGCTCGAATCCGACGAGGAGCACCGCCGGCGCGCGGTCGAGGTCGCGGTAGGTGACGTCGAGGCGCCGCCCGGCGACCCGCGAGGCGAGGAAGTCCGTCTCCTCCTCCGACAGGGCTCGACTGCGGAAGTCGATGTCGTTGGTGCCGAGCGCCGTTCGCGCGAACTTCGCGTACGCGTAGGCGTCCTCGACGGTGAGCCGGCCACCGGTGAGGACCCCGGCCCTACCGCGCGCCGCAGCCAAGCCGCGGGCGGCGACGCCGAGCGCCTCGATCCACGATGCGGGAACGAGCGCTCCGGTGTCGTCGCGGACGAGCGGCGTCGTGAGGCGGTCGTCGGCGGTGGCATAGGTGAACGCCCACCGCCCCTTGTCGCAGTTCCATTCCTCGTTGACCTCGGGGTCGTCCCCGGCGAGGCGGCGCAGCACGACTCCGCGACGGTGGTCGGTGCGTTGGGCGCAGCCGCTCGCGCAGTGTTCGCACACACTCGGTGTGGAGACCAGATCGAACGGGCGGGCGCGGAACCGGTAGGCGGCGCCGGTGAGCGCACCGACCGGGCAGATCTGGACGGTGTTGCCGGAGAAGTACGACTCGAACGGTTCCTCGGTGTAGATGCCGACCTGCTGCAGCGCCCCGCGGTCGAGCATGTCGACGAACCGGTCGCCCGCGACCTGGTCGGCGAAGCGGGTGCAGCGCGCGCACAGCACGCAGCGTTCGCGGTCGAGGAGCACCTGCGAGGAGATCGCGATGGGTTTCGGGTAGGTGCGTTTGGTGTCCTCGAAACGGGATTCTGCGCGTCCGTTGGACATCGCCTGGTTCTGCAACGGGCACTCTCCGCCCTTGTCGCACACCGGGCAGTCGAGCGGATGGTTGATGAGCAGCAGTTCCATCACGCCGCGCTGGGCCTTGTCGGCCACCGGCGAGGTGAACTGGGTGCGCACGACCATCCCGTCGGTGACCACCGAGGTGCACGAGGCGAGCGGTTTGCGCTGGCCCTCGACCTCGACGAGGCACTGGCGGCACGCACCGACCGGTTCGAGCAGCGGGTGGTCGCAGAACCGCGGGATCTGGACCCCGATCAGTTCGGCGGCGCGGATCACGAGAGTGCCCTTGGGCACGGCGATCTCGGTGTCGTCGATAGTGACGTTCACGAGGTCGGTGGTCTCGGATTTCTCCGCTCCGGCACCGGACACTGCGGTCATCGCTCGCCTCCTTCCGCGGGGGTGTCGGCGGCGAGCGTCGACAGGTGCGGGTCGAACGGGCAGCCGCCGTGCTCGAAGTGGGCGACGTATTCGTCGCGGAAGTACTTCAGCGACGATGTGATCGGGCTGGTCGCGCCGTCCCCGAGCGCGCAGAACGCCCGGCCGAGGATGTTGTCGGAGATGTCGAGCAGCTTCTCCAGGTCGGCTTCGGTGCCCCGGCCGTGTTCGAGCCGCTCGAGGATCTGCACGAGCCACCAGGTGCCCTCGCGACACGGGGTGCATTTGCCGCACGATTCGTGGGCGTAGAACTCGGTCCAGCGCAGCACCGTGCGGACGACGCAGGTGGTCTCGTCGAAGATCTGCAGGGCCCGGGTCCCGAGCATCGACCCGGCGGCGGCGACGTTCTCGTAGTCCAGGGGGACGTCGAGGTGTTCGTCGGTGAAGATCGGGGTCGACGAGCCACCGGGTGTCCAGAACTTGAGCCGGTGGCCGGCGCGCACACCTCCGGCGTAGCCGAGCAGCTCGCGCAGGGTGATGCCGAGCGGGGCCTCGTACTGGCCGGGGGTGGTGACGTGCCCGGAGAGCGAGAACATCGCGAAGCCCGGTGATTTCTCGGTGCCCATCGAGCGGTACCAGTCCACACCGTTGCGGATGACGAGCGGGACGTTCGCGATGGATTCGACGTTGTTGACCACGGTCGGGCACGCGTACAGGCCGGCGACGGCGGGAAAGGGTGGGCGCAGCCGTGGTTGGCCGCGCCGGCCCTCGAGGGAGTCGAGCAGCGCCGTCTCCTCACCGCAGATGTACGCGCCCGCACCGGCGTGGACGACGAGTTCGAGGTCGTATCCGGAGCCGAGGATGTCGCGTCCGAGATAACCGGCCTCGTAGGCCTCCGCGACCGCGGCGTGCAGACGCCGCAGGACCGGGACGGCTTCTCCTCGCAGGTAGACGAACGCGTGCCGGGCGCGGATCGCGTAGGCGGCGATGATCACGCCTTCGACGAGGGCGTGCGGGGTGGCCAGCATGAACGGGATGTCCTTGCAGGTGCCCGGCTCGGATTCGTCGGCGTTGACGACGAGATAGTGCGGCTTGTCGTCGCCCTGCGGGATGAAGGACCACTTGGTTCCGGTGGAGAATCCGGCGCCGCCGCGGCCGCGGATCCCGGAGTCCTTCACCGCGGCGATGACCGCATCCGGATCCGTGCCGAGCGCGATGGGCAAGGCCTCGTATCCGCCGTGCCGCCGATAGGCGTCGAGGGTCCACGCCTGTTCCTCGTCCCAGTAACGGGTGAGCACGGGGGTCAGACCCGTCGGTGATTTCCCGAGGGCGACGACGGCCTCGTCCTTCTCCGGTGGTTCCGGTGCCCGCATGTCGTGCTTGCGGGCGACCTCGAGCCCGGCGAGGGAGGCCGGACCGGCGGTACCGGCGGCCTCGAGCGCACCGGGCCGGTCGTCGGGGATGCCCGCGAGCAGGCGCGCGGTGTCGCGGAAGTTGCGCAGCGGGGCGCCGCGCGTCGGTGCGGGTGTGCCGCCGGCGAGCAGGTCGTCGACGAGTTCGATCGCGGAGTCGACGGTGCGGTTGTCGAACAGTTCCCAGTCGACGGTCATCACCGGGGCGTAGTCGCACGCCGCGTTGCATTCGATGTGTTCGAGAGTGATTGCGCCGTCGGCGGTGGTCTCGTCGTGTCCGATGCCGAGCCGGGTGCACAGGGCGGAGAAGATCTCGTCGCCGCCCATCGTCGCGCACAGCGCGTTCGTGCACACTCCCACGTGGTGGCGGCCGGTCGGCGAGCGGCGGTACATGGTGTAGAAGGTCGAGACGGCGGCGACCTCGGCGCCGGTGAGCCCGAGCCGCCGGGCGCAGAACTCGATGCCGGCCGGCGTGATGTACCCGTCCTCCGCCTGCACGAGGTGCAGCAGCGGCAGCAGCGCCGATCGGGGCTGCGGGTAGCGCGCGACGATCCGGTCGGCGTCGGCGTCGAGGCGGGCACGCACGTCGTGGGGATAGCGGCGCGGTGCGTCGGGTGGGGTGAGATAGGTGTCCTCGTCGGGTCGCGGCCCGAGCGGGACGAGGACGGGTTCGCGTCCGGCCGGTTCGGTCATCGGCACGGCGGCGGAGGTCTCGCTCGTGGCCGCGGTGCCGGTGGTCTCCGCACCCGCGGCGCGCACGAATTCGGTGCTCATCGGTCCACTCCCCCCATCACCGGGTCGATGCTGGCGACGGCGGCGATCACGTCGGAGACCATGCCGCCTTCGCACATCGCCGCGACGGCCTGCAGATTCGTGAACGACGGGTCGCGGTAGTGCACGCGGTAGGGGCGTGTGCCGCCGTCGCTGACCATGTGGACGCCGAGCTCGCCGCGTGGCGATTCGACGCCGATGTAGACCTGTCCCGCCGGGACGCGGATGCCCTCGGTGACGAGCTTGAAGTGGTGGATCAGGCCCTCCATCGACTCGCCCATGATGTGACGGATGTGGTCGGGCGAGTTGCCGAGTCCGTCCGGTCCGAGCTGCAGTTTCGACGGCCAGGCGATCTTGCCGTCCTGCACCATCACCGGTCCGGGACGGAGCCGGTCGAGGCACTGTTCGACGATCTTCAACGATTCGCGCATCTCCCCGATCCGGACGAGATAACGCGCGTAGCAGTCGGATCCCTCGGCGGTGACGACGTCGAACTCGTAGGTCTCGTACCCGCAGTAGGGTTCGGCTCGGCGCAGGTCGTAGGGCAGGCCCGTGGATCGCAGGATCGGTCCGGTGACGCCGAGGGCCATGCAGCCGGTGAGATCGAGGCAGCCGATGTCGCGGGTGCGTGAGATGAAGATGGGGTTGTCTGTGAACAGGGCCTCGAGGTCGGCGAGGCGGCCGGGCAGCAGGGCGAGCAGGTCGCGGATCATCGGCACGGCCTCGTCGGGCAGGTCCTGGGACAGTCCGCCGGGCCGGATGTAGGAGTGGTTCATCCGCAGTCCGGTGATCGTCTCGAAGACGTCGAGGATCAGTTCGCGTTCGCGGAAGCCGAACAGCATGGGCGTGGTCGCACCGAGTTCCATGCCGCCGGTGGCCAGCGCCACCAGGTGCGAGGAGATGCGGTTGAGTTCCATGAGCATCACCCGCACGACCTGCGCGCGGTCGGGGACGAGATCCTCGATGCCGAGCAGTTTCTCGACGCCGAGGCAGTAGGCCGTCTCGTTGTGGAACGGGGCGAGGTAGTCCATGCGGGTGACGAAGGTGACGCCCTGGGTCCAGTTGCGGAATTCGAGGTTCTTCTCGATCCCGGTGTGGAGATAGCCGATTCCGCAGCGGGCCTCGGTGACGGTCTCGCCGTCGATCTCGAGGATCAGGCGCAGTACTCCGTGGGTGGACGGGTGCTGGGGTCCCATGTTGACGACGATGTGGTCCTCACCGCTGTCGCGTACGGCAGCGGTGATGTCGTCCCAGTCGCGTCCGACGGCGTCGAAGACGGTCTCGGTCGCGGGTTCGCTCGTCACGTGTACGCCCTCCGTTCGTCGGGTGGCGGGATCCGGGCGCCCTTGTACTCCACCGGGATTCCGCCGAGAGGGTAGTCCTTGCGTTGGGGATGTCCGCGCCAGTCGTCGGGCATCTCGATGCGGGTGAGCGCGGGGTGCCCGTCGAAGACGATCCCGAAGAAGTCGTAGGTCTCGCGCTCGTGCCAGTCGTTCGTCGGGTAGATGCGGTAGAGCGACGGGACGTGCGGGTCGCTGTCGGGGATCGCGACCTCGAGCCGCATCCGGCGGTTGTGGGTGATCGAGACGAG
Source organism: Rhodococcus sp. S3 (assembly GCF_058211795.1). NCBI lineage: Bacteria > Bacillati > Actinomycetota > Actinomycetes > Mycobacteriales > Nocardiaceae > Rhodococcus > Rhodococcus sp. S3. The sequence goes on from NZ_CM177074.1 coordinate 2,954,168, forward strand.
CGGATACACCGCGTGCAGTTCGCGTCCCGACTCCTGCGGGTAGTGCACCCCACTGACCCCGAGGCACAGCTCGAAGCGCAGATCCGCATGGTCGCGCAGGGTGCGGGCCACGAGCGGCAGATGGTCGCGGCGGACGAAGACGGTCAGCTGGTGGCGGTGCACGACGACCTTCTCGACCGCCTGCACGTAACCCACCCCGGTGTCGCCGGACCGTTCGTCGAGGACGTCCTCGAGCGTGTCGACGAGCTCGTCGAGGTATCCGCCGTAGGGACGTTCGGTGCTGCCGGGCAGCGATACCCGGCGCACGAGTCGGCCGTAGCCGCTGGTGTCGCCGGATCCGCGCACGCCGAACATGCCGCGCCGCACGGCGATCACCTCGTCGGTGCGGTCGTCGTGGTCGGATCCTGTCCGTTGGAGATCGGTCATCGCGGCGGCACCGTCAGTTCGATGAGGGGGCGTTGGGCCAGGGCCGCTTCCTCCGCGGCGCGGATCGCCTCCGCCCGGTTCACACCGAGGGGCATCTGCGCGATCTTCTCGTGCAGGGTGAGGATGGCGTGCAGGAGCATCTCGGGTCGGGGCGGGCAGCCCGGGAGATAGATGTCGACGGGGACGACGTGGTCGACCCCCTGGACGATCGCGTAGTTGTTGAACATCCCGCCCGAGGAGGCGCACACGCCCATCGCCAGCACCCACTTCGGTTCGACCATCTGGTCGTAGACGCGGCGCAGCGCGGGGGCCATCTTCTGGCTGACGCGACCGGCGACGATCATCACGTCGGCCTGTCGTGGCGAGGCCCGGAAGGCCTCCATGCCGAAGCGGGCGATGTCGTAGCGGCCGCCTGCGGTGGCCATCATCTCGATGGCGCAGCACGCGAGCCCGAAGGACGCCGGCCACAGCGAGCCCTTGCGCGCGAAACCGGCGAGGGTCTCGACGGTGCTGAGCAGGAAACCGCTGGGAACCTTCTCCTCGATGCCCATGCCCGTCACTTCCCCCGGACCCGGACCGGTCGATCAGCCGCCGGTCCTCCGCTCACGGAACCCGTTCGCATCCAGGACATCCCGTCGTACATGCGGGTCGTCAGTCCCATGTCAGGCCTCCTCGTTTCCACTCGTAGGCGTAGGCGACGAAGACGTTGAACATGAACAGCGCCATCGCCGCCAGACCGAAGACGCCGAGCGCGTCGAAATGGACCGCCCACGGGTACAGGAAGACGATCTCGATGTCGAAGATGATGAACAGCATCGCGGTGAGGTAGTACTTCACCGGGAAGCGGCCACCTCCCACCGGCTGGGGGGTGGGGTCGATACCGCACTCGTACGCATCGAGCTTGGCGCGGTTGTACCGGCTCGGGCCCGCGAGGCTCGCCACCGCGACGGAGAAGATCGCGAAGGCGAGCGCGATGCCACCGAGTACCAGGATCGGTACGTAAGCGTTCATGCGACCTCCGGTTGCTCGCGCGAATCCGGCCGCGGGTCTGCTCGTGCCCGCGAACCCACCCCCGCCGTGCGCCGGGCGGTTCCACCCCGGCTCCGGGTTGTGAGTTACGGCACACACTAGTGCTGTTCGCGTCGGACTTGTCGCGATTTCACGCCCTCGATTCGGGGCGGCGTGTCGGACTGCTCCACAACCGGAAGGAGAGTAGATTCTCCGGCCCCGCATACGAGTTCGCGGCCGGGCGGTCGCGCGCCGGAAGGGTCAGGAGGGGCGGGAGCAAGGGGTGAGCAGAGCGAGCACCTGCCGGCCGAGCCTGATCGGGTCGACGGGATGGCGCAGCGCCACCTCCGCGCCCGACCAGCGGGCGAGCCACTCGTCGTCGGCCCGGGCGATCAACACGATGATCGGCGGGCACGAGTCGAGTTCGTCCTCGAGTTGCTTCGCGATTCCCATGCCACCGGCCGGAGCGGATTCACCGTCGAGCACCGCGAGAGCGATGTCGCCGACGTGCATGCGTTCGACAACGACCGGCGGTGTCGCGACCTCGACGTAGTCGAGTGGAGGCAGGTCCGGGTGCAGGCGGGTACCGAGGGCATCACGAACCTGTTGCCGCACGGTCGCATCGTCGCTGTAGACGAGGATGCGCAGCGAGTCGGTCACGGGCAAGATGCTAACCGAGCACACCCGCCCGTCCGGGGAACCCGCGTGTCGCGGCGGCGCCGCGACATCGGCGGGCCGGGACGAGTTCAGGATCCACTACCGAGGGGATGCCACCGCTCTCGGATCTCGGGACGGGTGGCCGTCTCCGTCTCGTCGTCGTGAATGATCGAGGCGGGCGCGATCATCAGGTGCGCCAGCACGATGCATGCGCCGGTGAGCATGGCGAATGCGGCACCGATCAGATACGACCCGGTGAACACCGCAGCCAGGAATCCGGTCGTGAGCATTCCCGTGAGCGCGATGATCGCGAGAATCCGCCGATTCGAGCGTGGCATCGAATCGGACCTCTTGTCCGTGGATGCAACCATGAGCATCTCCGTTCCTCCCCGGAACGACGCATCCCGTACCCCCGCATCCACTCATCGTTCCCGGTCGACGAATCGTCGGTGATGAGCGAACCCCCGCGGTGGCCGAGTGCGGCCGTCCCCTCTCCCGCTCGGGCCGTGAGCGGTTTCGGTAACAGAATACTATCAAATGTTACATCCGTCTCGCGATCTGTTTGTGGGACATCACGAAGTCGTGGACCGCCCGGAAATCTGTCGGTAACCCGCGGTCCGGCCAGAAGGTTAGGCTCACCTCTCGACATGGCCCCGATCAGCGAGAGGTACTCATGAAATTCCGATCCCCGCGCCGCCGCGGGCCGCGCGCGGTAGTCGTACTCGTCGCCGCCGCCGTCGCGCTCACCGCGTGCTCGTCCGGCAGTGGCGACGACGCGAACGGCTCTGCGACAGGCGACTTCGAACCCGTCGCGATCGAGCACGCACTGGGCACCGCCGAGATCGACGCGCAGCCCGAGAGGGTCGTCACGCTCGGGATGGGCTCGGCCGAGACGGCGATCGCTCTCGGTGTCACCCCGGTGGGGATGGAGGAATATCCCTGGGGCAGCGACGAAACGGGATACCTGCCCTGGATCCACGAGGAGCTGACCGAACGCGGCGAGCCGCTGCCCGAGCAGTTCACCGGCGGTACCGAGGTGGACGTCGAGGCGATCGCCCGCCTCGCCCCGGACGTCATCCTCGCGCCGTGGTCGGGGATCACGCAGGAACAGTACGAGCTGCTGTCGGCGATCGCCCCGACCGTCGGCTACCCCGAACTGCCGTGGACGATCACCTGGCAGGACCAGATCGAGACCATCGGCACCGCGCTCGGCAAACACGATGAGTCGCTGGATCTGATCACCGGGATCGAGGACACCTTCGAACGCACCGCGGCCGCACACCCCGAGTACGCCGGCGTGACGTTCTCCTACATCTACAACACCGGGCCCGGCACGCTGGGTGTCTTCATGCCCGACGAGCAGCGCGTGGCGATGGTCCGCGGACTCGGGCTGACAGTCGATCCGGTCGCCGGGACTCTGGAGGAGACCGAGGGCACCGATTCGGCGGTCATCGGCCTCGAGAACGCCGGACTGCTGAAGGACTCGGATCTGGTCTTCACGTTCTATTCCGACCCGGCGAACCGCGCGGAGATCGAATCGCAGCCGGTCTACCAGCAGATTCCGGCGATCGCGCGCGGCTCGCTCGTCGCGCCGGAGGAACAGCCGTTCGTCACGGGATCGTCGATGATCAATCCGCTCACGGTGCCGTGGTCGATCGACCGCTACGTCCCGCTCGTCGACGAGGCGATCGCGAAGCTCGACCGCTGAGCCGGACGCACCGGTGGTGCGCCCGGCTTGTGGGGCGTCACCGCCGGTGCGCGAGCCTGCGGACCATGAGATCACCGATCGACTGCATGATCTGCACCATCACGATGAGCACGACCACCGCGAGCAACAGCACCGGCGTGTTGAACCGCTGGTAGCCGTAGACGATCGCGAAGTCGCCGAGACCGCCGCCACCGATGACACCGGCCATGGCCGAATAGCCCATCAGCAGCACGAGGGTGAGGGTGGCACCGGCGATCAGCGGGGACAGTGCTTCGGGCAACAGCACCTTGCGCACGATCTGCGCGTTGGTGGCCCCCATCGCCTGGGCCGCCTCGACCCGGCCTCGGGGCACCTCCCGCAGAGCGGATTCGACGATGCGGCCGAAGAACGGGATGGCACCGATGGTCAGCGGCACGATCGCCGCGGTCGGCCCGATCGCGGTGCCCACGATGAAGCGGGTGAATCCGATCAGCGCGATCAGCAGGATGAGGAAGGGAAGCGAGCGGAACAGGTTGACGATCACGCCGAGGACGGTGTTGAGCGTCCGGCGGGGCCACAGCCCAGACGGTGACGTCAACTGCAACACGATCCCGACCAGCACACCACCGACGACGGTGAGCACGAAGGACACCGCAACCATGTAGAGCGTCTCGAGGGTGGCTTCCCACACCTCCGGGAAGGCGTCGTACCACTGCAGTTTGTTCATCGCGCCTGCACCGTCATTCCGTGAGTCCCTCCAGTTCGGTTTCCGTTCCCCACGCCAGGCTCAGATACGGGCGTTCGGCCACGAAGCCCTCGATGAGTGCCCGATCGGTGCCCGCCGTGAACCGCAGGCGCATCCGTCCCACGGTGACGCTGCCGACCTGTTCGACCCGGCCGCCGACCACAGCGATGTCGGCGTCGATCGCACGGATCATCTCCGCGAGCCACGGTCCGTGCGCGGCATCACCGATCGCGGTGACCAGAGCCGTGTCGGCACCCGAACCCGTCGACGGATCGGTGCCGACAGGGACGAGTGCGTGCCCGAGCGCCGACTCGGGATCGGCGACGAGATCGACGATCCGGCCCGTCTCGACCACCTGTCCGGCGTCGAGCCGGGCGGCCGAGGTGCAGATCCGGCGCAGCACGCCGAGTTCGTGGGTGATCACCACGACCGTGACACCCAGTCGTCTGTTCACCTCGGCGACGAGATCGAGGACCTGATCGGTGGTGTCCGGGTCCAGGGCGCTCGTGGCCTCGTCGCACAGCAGCACCTCGGGTTCGGCGGCGAGTGCGCGGGCGATGCCCACGCGCTGCTGCTGACCACCGGACAGCTGCGAGGGATAGCTCTCCCCCTTGCCGGCCAGGCCGACGAGATCGAGCAGCTCGAGCGCCCGCTTGCGGCGCTGTTCCTTGCCGATCCCGGCCACTTCGAGGGGGAACTCGACGTTCCGGATCACGGTGCGCGAGTGCAGCAGGTTGAACTGCTGGAAGACCGTCCCGATCCTGCGACGGGCCGCACGCAGGTCCCCGCCGGACAGGGTCGACAGATCGTCCTTGCCGAGCAGGATCCGTCCCGAGGTGGGCCGCTCGAGCAGGTTCAGGCAGCGCAGCAGCGTGGACTTGCCGGATCCGGACGGGCCCACGATGCCGTAGATCTCGCCGTCCGGGATCTCGAGCGACACCCCCCGCAGCGCCGCGACCGCCCCGGAGCCCCCGGCTCCGGGGAAGGTCTTGACGAGGTTCTCGACGACGATCATCAGTTCGTCGGGTGGACCGGCAGCACGGCGCCGGAGTAGGTCTCCTCGATCCAGGCAGCCGTCTCGGGCGACTCGAGGGCCTCGGCCAGCGCGGTCACGGCCGGGTCGTTCTCGTTCTCGGCCCGCACGACGAGCAGGTTGGAGAAGGGGTTGTCCTCGACCTCTTCGGTGACGATGGCGTCCTCGGCCGGGTTCAGGCCGGCTTCGAGCGCGTAGTTGGAGTTGATCACGGCGGCGGTGATCTGCGCGTCGTCGAGCTGACGGGCGAGCTGCGGACGCTCGATGCCGACGAGGTTCAGGTTCTTCGGGTTGGCGGTGATGTTCGATTCGGTGACCACCGACAGGTCGGCCTCCTCGAAGGGCACGTCCATCTCGAGCAGACCGGCCGATTCGAGCAGGTACAGCGCGCGGGCGTAGTTGGTGGTGTCGCGCGGCACGGCGACGGTGTCGCCGTCCTTCAGCTCGTCGAGCGAGGCGATCTTGTTCGAGTAGAGGCCGATGGGCTCGAGGTGCACGTCGGCGACGGCGACGAGGTCGTCGACACCCTTCTGCTTCTGCCAGTCCGTCAGGTAGGGCTCGTGCTGGAAGAAGTTCGCGTCGACGTCGCCGGCCTCGAGCAGTTCGTTGGGATCGACCTCACCGGTGATCTCGACGATGTCGAGTTCGTAGTCGCCCAGCGCCCCGGTGCTCACGATCTGGTCGAGGATCTCGACGTGCGGGGTGGACGACGCCGAGATCCGGAGGGTGGTGTCGTCCCCTTCGGACGACGAGCAGGCCGCGAGGCCCGCAGCGAGGGTGAGCGCGGCGGACGCGACGACGATACGACGCAGTGACATCGGGTGGATACCTTCCGTTGGAGATGCGGGGACTTCGGAAATGCGGGGACGGACAGATCGATTATCGGTGTGCGGCGAAGCGGGCGAGGAGATCCGCGTGAAAACGCTCCGCCACGTTCGGGTGTGCCCGCAGGCGGGACTTGAGTGCGTTGAGGCCGTAGACGGCGTGCAGCGTGCCGCCGTGGGCGTCGGGGCCCACGCCGCGGGCGGCCGCGGCGAGATCCGCGGGCAGCTCCACCGGCGGGAGTTCGCGGTCGAGACCGGGATTGAGGAAGAAGGGTAGCGACACGCGGTCGGTGCCCGCCGGCGGCGGCAGCACGCGATGGACGGTCGCCTGGAGGTAGCCGCCGGTGGCGACCTCGAGGAGTTCGCCGATGTTGACGATGAAATGTTCTGGGAGCGGGTCGATGTCGATCCACCGTCCGTCGCGTTCGACCTGGAAGCCGGTGCTCCCGGGCTCGGGATACAGCAACGTCAGCGCGCCGACGTCCTTGTGGCTGCCGACCCCTTGACCGGTGACCGAGCGGTCGTGCCCGGGATACCGCGCGATCTTCAACAGCGGATCGGGATCGGCGAAGGCCTCCTCGAAGTGATCGGCGGGGGCACCGAGGGATTCGGCCCACGCGCCGAGCAGCCGGCGTCCGACGTCACCGGCCTCGTCGATCCAGCGCAGGGCGAGCTCGCGCAGTCGGGGGACCTGCTCGGGCCACAGATTGGGGCCGTGCAGCACCTCCCAGGGGCGATCGGGGTCGATCCCGGCAACGGCGTCGCGTTCCGGGCCGATGTCGAGCTGTTCGCGCCAGTCGACATAGCCCTGGGTGCGTTCGCCACCGACACGGGTGTAGCCGCGGAAGTGGGGTGAGCGGATGTTCTCGATCGCGAGCTTGTCCGCCTCGGGGAGAGCGAAGAATTCGCGGGCCGCCGCGACGAGTTCGTCGGCGAGCGCGGGGTCGATCCCGTGACCGGCGAGATGGAAGAACCCGATCTCGTGGGTGGCCTCCCGGAGGCGATCGAGCAGGGCGTTGCGTGTGGTGTCGTCGCCGTCGAGATCGGACAGATCGATGACGGGCAATACCGTCGAATCGGACATGATGTGCCTTTCGAACCGCATCGGATGCGAGGAATTCCCGGTCACCGCCGGATCGTCGGTCACAGCGGACTCAGGGGAATCGTGAGAGCAGTGCGAGCAGCCCCGACAGGGGTGATCAGCGGCAACGACAACACGCAGGAGCCACGGCGCTTCGAGCGCGTGTGCTCACAGTCTGCGCGTGAGTGTTGCCCATGTTCTCCTCCGGGGAGGTCGCGTGCGACCTTCGACGACAGTGGCGCCACGACGTGGTCCTGATCAAGGCTAATCGTCGCCTCGACCACCCGGCAAATCACCCTCGACCGGCAGTGCGACACCATTGACAGCAGGCTGTCCTTTTGTCAGCATATTGTCATGACCGAAACAGTTCACGTCGCCGTGTACGACACCCTGGCGGACTGGGAGATCGGATACGTCACGCCACACATCGCGGATCCCGAATGGCAGCGCAACCCCGGCCGGTACCGCGTCCGTACCGTCGGAGCCACGACGGAACCGGTCACGACCAAGGGCGGACTCCGCATCCTTCCCGACACCGTGCTCGCAGACGTCACGCCGGAGGACAGCGCGATGCTGATCCTCGCGGGCAACGACATCTGGCCGACCGACGTCTACACCCCGTTCGTCGACAAGACCCGGCAATTCCTCGACGCCGGCGTTCCGGTGGCCGCGATCTGTGGCGCGACCGGAGCGCTCGCGGCTGCCGGCCTGCTCGACGAGCGGCCGCACACGAGCAACGCTCGGGAATTCCTGCAGAGCGTCGGATACGGTGGCGCCGATCTGTACCGGGACGAACCCGCGGTCACGGACGGCGATCTCATCACCGCGAGCGGCATCGCCCCGGTCGACTTCGCCCGCGCGATCTTCGCCCGGCTCGACATGTACGAACCGCGCGTCCTCGACGCCTGGTACGCCCTCTACGGCGAGCGCGACCCGCGCGGCTACTACGACCTCATGGCCTCCGGGTCGTGACGGAACAGTACGCGGCGGGGCAGAACGCGAGTGAGCAGAACGCCGCCGAGCAGCACCCGGCCGAGCTGCTCAGCGCGGCCGCACTGACGGCCTTCCGCCTCAACGGGCAGTTCCTCGCGCTGGCCGAGAGCCTGGCGCGTCCCGTGGGCCTGACCGCGGCCTGGTGGCAGGTCCTCGGTGCGGTCTCCCCCGAGCCACTGCCGGTGTCCGCGATCGCCCGCGAGATGGGCATCACCCGGCAGAGCGTGCAGCGCATCGCCGATCTCCTCGTCGACAAGGGCCTGGCGGAGTACCGACCCAATCCGGCGCACCGTCGCGCCAAACTCGTCGCGATGACGCCTGCCGGCCGCGACGCGATCCGGGCCATCGGCCCCGCCCACGCCGACGCCGCGCGAGCCCTGTGCGAGGAGACCGGTGCCGAGGAACTGGCGCGGATCGTGGAGGGCATGCGTGCGTTGTCGGCCGCCCTCGATCGGTCGGCCGATCAGCTCCCCGACGGGCGACGCGGCGGGAAGTGACGGATGAGCCCTTCCTGCACGACGGTCGCGACGAGTTCGCCCTCGATGGTGAAGTAGCGGCCCGTCGCCATCCCACGGGAACCGGCCGCCACCGGGGATTCCGTGGCGTACAGATGCCACTCGTCGAAGCGGAGTGGACGGTGGAACCAGATCGAGTGGTTGACGGTCGCGGCGACGATCCGATCGAGTCCCCACGACAAACCGTGGGTGGTGAGGATCGAATCGAGCACGGTCGTGTCCGACGCGTAGGCCAGCGTGGCGACGTGGAGAAGGGGGTCGTCGCCCGGGAGTTGCCTGTCCGCGCGCATCCAGACCCGGTTGTGGCCGAGCTTCTCGCCGGTCCCGCGGAGAATCCAGGCCGGGTCGTTCGCATACCGCATGTCGATCGGCTTGAGCGCTCCGACGAAATGCGGCAGTTGTTCCTCGAAGCCGCGCAGCCGCTCCCCGATCGGCGGCAGCGCATCGGGCAGCGGGACGTCGGGGACGGTCACCGAATGCTCGAGGCCCCGGCCCCACCGCTGGAATGCGGTGAGCATGACGAACAGTTCCTGCCCGTCCTGGCAGGCGGTGACCATCCGGTTCGCGAAGTCGCGGCCGTCCCGGTGGGTGACGACGTGGTAGTCGATGGGCCGCTTGACGTCGCCGCCCCGGATGAAGTGCGCGTTGATCGCGTGCACGGGACGGTCACCAACGGTGCGTCCGGCCGCGATGAGCGCCTGCGCGACGAGTTGGCCACCGAAGGTGCGGCTGCCGACCTGCGCGGGATGGCCGCCACGGAAGACGTTCTCCTCGACCTGCTCCAGATCGAGGAGGCCGAGGAGAACGTCGAGATCCGTTGTGTCCGACAGTGTCACCGGGTGTCTTTCTCGCCCAGCCGGTGCACGTGGATGAGGTTGGTCGAACCCGAGCGTCCCGGAGGCGCTCCGGCGACGATCACCACGAGGTCGCCGCGTTGGTACCTCCCCAGCGACAGCAACGCCGCGTCGACCTGCTCGACCATCTGGTCGGTGGTGTCGACCGGCTCGACCGAGAAGGTCTCGGTGCCCCACGTCAGCGCCAGCTGGTTGCGGATGTGCGGGACGGGCGTGAAGGCGAGCAGCGGCAGCGGGGTGTGCAGCCGCGCGAGTCGTCGCACGGTGTCACCCGACTGGGTGAACGCGACGAGCGCCTTGGCGTCGAGACGCTCGCCGATGTCGCGGGCGGCGTACGAGATGACACCGCGCTTGGTGCGCGGAACGTGCGTCAACGCAGGCACTTCCGTCGAATCCGACTCGACGGCGGCGATGATGCGCGCCATCGTGCGGACCGTTTCGACGGGGAACTTGCCGACGGAGGTCTCACCCGAGAGCATCACGGCGTCGGCGCCGTCGAGCACGGCGTTGGCCACGTCGGAGGCCTCGGCGCGGGTGGGACGCGAGTTCTCGATCATCGATTCGAGCATCTGCGTCGCGACGATGACGGGCTTGGCGTTCTCGCGTGCGATCTGGATCGCGCGCTTCTGCACGAGCGGCACTTCCTCGAGCGGAAGTTCGACGCCGAGGTCGCCGCGCGCCACCATGACCGCGTCGAAGGCGAGGACCACGGCCTCGAGATTCTCGACGGCCTCGGGCTTCTCGAGCTTGGCGATCACCGGCACGTGCCGCCCGACGCGGTCCATGACCTCGTGAACGAGTTCGACGTCGGCCGGCGACCGCACGAACGACAGGGCGATGAAGTCGACACCGAGGCGCAGGGCGAACTCGAGGTCCTCGATGTCCTTCTCCGACATGGCCGGAACGGAGACGTTCATCCCCGGCAGGGAGACACCCTTGTTGTTGCTGACGGGCCCGCCCTCGATGACGCGGCAGACGACGTCGTTGCCCTCGACCGCCTCGACGACCAGACCGACCTTGCCGTCGTCGACGAGCAACCGGTCGCCGGCGACGGCGTCCTGGGCGAGTTCCTTGTAGGTGGTCGAGACGCGGTCGTGGTCTCCGACCACGTCGTCGACGGTGATGCGGACCACTTCACCGTGTTCCCACACGGTGCGGTCCTCGGCGAATCGTCCGAGCCGGATCTTCGGCCCCTGGAGATCGGCGAGGATGCCTACGGCGTGCCCGGAGGCCTCCGACGCAGCGCGGACCCGGTTGTAGTGGCCCTCGTGGTCGGCGTGTTCACCGTGGCTGAAATTCAGGCGGGCGACGTCCATTCCGGCGTCGACGAGATTCCGCAGGACATCGGGGTCGGCGGTGGCCGGCCCCATAGTGCAAACGATCTTGGTGCGTCGGGTCACGCTTCGAGCCTAGCCTCCGCGCCTGCGACCCTCCATCCCAGCACCCCGGCGCGTGTCGCCGGGGTGCCGAAGGGACGGAGTCGTCGGGATGTCACGGGCGGAGCTGGCGTCCGTTCTTGTCGCGGACCTTGCCGGTGAGCATGAGGATGCCGTCGATCAGCGGCCAGATACCCCCGATGCCGCAGGTGAGCCACGTGACGGCGATCTGCGCGACCGCCGTACCCGGCTGGTCGAGATAGAAGCGTCCGGCACCGAAGGCGCCGAGCAGGATCTCCAGCACACCCGCGGTGACCTTGCTCTTGTCGGAGTACGGCTCGCCCGTGTAGGGATCGCGTCCGAAGGGCGCCGCGGCGTCGCGACCGTACGGGTTCGACGGGTCGGGGTAACCGTAGGCGGGCATCACCCCGTAGCCGGGCGGCGGACCGTAACCCTGTCCGCCCTGCGGCGGTGGGCCGTAACCCTGCCCGCCCTGCGGCGGCGGACCGTAACCCTGCCCGGCCTGCGGCGGTGGGCCGTAACCCTGCCCACCCTGCGGCGGCGGACCGTAACCCGGTGCCTGGTGCGATCCCTGCGGACCGGTGTAGCGGCCCTGCGACGGATCCTGCTGCGGGGACCCGATCGGATAGTGCGGATCGGGTGTCCCGTAGACCGGTCCGGTGCCGCTTTCGGGCCGGCCCTGATGCTCGCCGTAGGGATAGTCGCCCGGCGGCGGATAGTCGGACTCGTGGTCGGCCGGCGGCGGATAGCTGGGCGTGGTTCCCCAGCCCGGTCCGTTGCCCACACCCGAGTAGGTGTCCCATCCCGGTCCCGGAGTGCCGGTGGCACCACCGAGGGAGTCGAGGGTGGGCGGTTGAGCGGACAACGATGCCTGCGCGGTGGCGTCGTAGTCGAACGCGCGTCCGAGATCGGGCGGCGGGGTGTGCTCACTGTCCGAGGACCGCTCCGGTGTGTCGGCACCGGAGGCGGACTCGCTCCGCTTGGTCAGGTCGGGCTTGGCAGGCTCCGTCGTGTCGGGCTCCGGCTTGGCAGGCTCCGAATCGGATGCTCCCGAAGTTCCCGGGTCCTGTGTGGTCACGAGTGATCCCCTTTGCTGTCTCCGGACGTCGCTTCGTCGACTCTACCGGCGGAGGATGACGAGCTGCCCGACTCGGCAGCGGCCGACTCCGAGCTGCCCGACTCGGCGTCCGCCGACTCCGAGGCGGGTACCGCCTTCCCTGCGGCCGCCCCGCCCTCGTCCTGCGCGGCCGGCTCCGCTCCGGCGCCCGCAGCCGCCGGGTTCAGCGACGCCGGGTCCTCACGGCCCTTGCGTGCGAGAACGAAGTAGGCGACCGCGAGCACGAACACGATGCCCGAGGTGAACGAGTTGATCCGGATACCGGCGATCTGGGTCGCCGCGTCGGTGCGCATGAGCTCGATCCAGAACCGGCCCGCGCAGTATCCGGCGACGTACAGGGCGAACAGGCGTCCGTGGCCGATCGTGAACTTCCGGTCGACGAACACCAGCAGCAGCACGACGAGGAGATTCCACAGCAGCTCGTAGAGGAAGGTCGGGTGCACGACGAAGGCCACCTCACCGGTGGACACCCCGTCGACCAGCCCGGGCGCGACCTGCCCGGCGTCGTTGCGCCGTTCGTAGATCTCGAGTCCCCACGCCACCGTGGTCTCGCGACCGTAGAGTTCCTGGTTGAACCAGTTGCCGAGGCGTCCGATGGCCTGCGCCAGCAGGATCGCAGGAGCGAGCGCGTCGCCGAAGGCCGGCAGCGGGATCCCCCGCCGGCGGCAGCCGATCCACGCGCCGAGCGCACCGAAGGCGACCGCACCCCAGATGCCGAGGCCGCCCTCCCAGATCTTCAGGGCGTCGACCGGGTCGTTGCCGTCCCCGAAGTACTTCTGCCAGTCGGTGGCGACGTGGTAGAGCCGCCCACCGATCAGGCCGAAGGGCACCGCCCACACGGCGATGTCGAGGACGGTGCCGGCCTGTCCGCCGCGCGCGACCCAGCGGCGGTCACCCCACCAGATCGCCACGACGATCCCGACGATGATGCACAGGGCGTAGGCGCGGAGGGCGAACGGTCCGAGATACCAGACGCCCTGCGGCGGACTCGGCAGATAGGCCAGAACAGACGCAGTGGATGTCACGAGTGCACGTTAGCGGAGCGAACGCCCTTCGCGAGATCCCGAGTCAGTGCGAGCAACGCGTCGTGTCCTTCGGCGACGGCGGAGACCAGCGCCGAGCCGACGATCACGCCGTCGGCATAGCCCGCGATCTCCGCGGCCTGGGCGCCGTTGCGCACACCGAGACCGACGCCGACCGGGATGTCGGAGTGCGTGCGCACCCGGGCGACGATCTCCGGCGCGCGGTTGTCGACGCTGTCGCGGGCGCCGGTGACACCCATGGTCGAGGTGGCGTAGACGAAGCCGCGGCACTTGTCGAGGGTGGTCGCGAGGCGCTCGTTGGTCGACGACGGTGCGACCAGGAAGATCCTGCCGAGTCCGTACTTGTCGGCCGCGGCGATCCATTCCTCCGCCTCGTCCGGGACGAGATCGGGCGTGATGATGCCGAGTCCGCCCGCGGCCGCGAGGTCGCGCGCGAAGTTCTCGACGCCGTACTTGAGCACGAGGTTCCAGTAGGTCATCACGACCGCGGCGCCGCCGACGGCGGTGATCGCCTCGACGGCCGGGAAGACGTCGCGGACCCGGACGCCGTTGGCGATCGCCTCGAACGCCGCGTTCTGGATGGTGGTGCCGTCCATGACCGGGTCGCTGTAGGGGATGCCGACCTCGATGAGATCGCAGCCGCCCTCGACGAGGGTCTTCATCGCCTCGACGGAGCGCTCGACGGTGGGATAGCCGACCGGCAGGTAGCCGACCAGTGCGGCGCGGTTCTCGGCGCGGCAGGTCGCGAAGATCTCGGTCAGGCGTTCGTGCGGGGCGCTCACTGGGCTGCTCCTTCGGGGCCGGTCTGGTCTGCGGACTCGTCGGTCGGCAGGTAGCCGAACCACTTGGCGGCGGTGTCGACGTCCTTGTCCCCGCGGCCGGAGAGGTTGACCAGGACGATGGCGCCCTTTCCGAGTTCGAGGCCGAGCTTGACGGCACCGGCGACGGCGTGGGCGGACTCGATCGCGGGGATGATGCCCTCGGTGCGGCACAGCAACGCGAAGGCCTCCATGGCCTCGCTGTCGGTGACGGCGCGGTACTCGGCCCGGCCGGTGTCGGCGAGCCAGGCGTGTTCGGGGCCGACGCCGGGATAGTCGAGACCGGCGGAGATCGAATGCGATTCGATGGTCTGGCCGTCCTCGTTCTGCAGCAGGTACGAGAACGCGCCGTGCAGGGCACCGTGGGTGCCGCCGCCGATGGTGGCGGCGTGCCGTCCGGTCTCCACCCCGTCTCCCCCGGCCTCGCAGCCGACGAGCTTGACCGACGGGTCGTCGATGAACGGGTGGAAGATGCCGATCGCGTTCGATCCACCGCCGACGCAGGCGACGACGGCGTCGGGCAGGCGACCGGTGAGCTCGCGGATCTGTGCGCGGGCCTCGAGGCCGATGATGCGCTGGAAGTCGCGGACCATCGCCGGGAAGGGGTGCGGGCCGGCGGCGGTGCCGAAGCAGTAGTAGGTGTTGTCGGCGTTGGTGACCCAGTCGCGCATCGCTTCGTTGATCGCGTCCTTGAGGGTGCGCGAGCCGGTCTTGGCGGCGATGACCTCGGAGCCGAGCAGACGCATGCGCGCGACGTTGAGGGCCTGCCGTTCGGTGTCGACCTCACCCATGTAGACGCGGCATTCGAGACCGAGCAGCGCGCATGCGGTGGCGGTGGCGACGCCGTGCTGGCCGGCGCCGGTCTCGGCGATCACGCGGGTCTTGCCCATGCGCTTGGCGAGCAGCACCTGCCCGAGCACGTTGTTGATCTTGTGCGAGCCGGTGTGGTTGAGATCCTCGCGCTTGAGGAAGATGCGCGCTCCGCCGGCGTGTTCGCTCAGGCGGGTGGCCTCGTAGACCGGGGACGGGCGGCCGGTGTAGTCGCGCTGCAGGCGGTCGAGTTCGGCCAGGAAGCCGGGATCGACGCGTTCCTTCTCGTAGGCAGCGGTGACCTCCTCGATCACCGCCATGAGCGCCTCGGGCACATAGCGGCCACCGAAGACTCCGAAATGGCCGCGGACGTCGGGTTCGTGCGCGGTCGGAGTGGCGAGGGCTTCGCTCATCGAGGGAAGCCCTCGGCCCTTGGCGGAAAGTGCGGAATCGTCTGCAGTCACGCGTCCAGTCTGCCCCACCACGCGACGCGGATCACGTGGGGGTCCGGACCGGCCGGGACGGTCAGCGTGCGGGCTTGGGGCACGACGGATGCGTGCCCACCGTCACCAGTTCGGCGACTGCCTGGCGCGGATCCCCACTGGTCACCAGTCCCTCTCCGACGAGCACCGCGTCGGCGCCCGCGCCCGCGTACGCGAGCAGATCGGCCGGGCCGCGAACACCCGACTCGGCGATCTTGAGCACGTTGCTGGGCAGGCCCGGCGCGATGCGCGAGAACGTCGTCTTGTCGACCTCGAGGGTCTTGAGGTTGCGGGCGTTGATCCCGATGACGGTGGCGCCGGCCTCGAGGGCGCGGTCGGCCTCCTCCTCGGTGTGCGCCTCGACCAGTGCAGTCATGCCGAGCGACTCGACGCGGTCGATCAGCGCAGTCAGCACGGTCTGTTTGAGGGCCGCGACGATGAGGAGCACGATGTCGGCGCCGTGTGCCCGCGCCTCGTGGATCTGGTAGGGACCGACCACGAAGTCCTTGCGCAGCACGGGAATACGGACGGCGCGACGGACGGCGTCGAGGTCGGCGAGGCTGCCGTGGAATCGGCGTTCCTCGGTGAGAACGCTGATGGCGCGAGCGCCTCCGGACTCGTACGCTGCAGCGAGCTCGGCGGGATCGGCGATGTCGGCGAGAGCACCCTTCGAGGGGCTGGCACGCTTCACTTCGGCGATGACCGCGATGCCCGGTTCGCGCAGCGCGGCCTTGGCGTCGATCGGTGGGGGCGCGGCTGCGGCGACAGCCTTGACGGAGGCGAGATCGAGGGCCGCCTCACGGGCGGCGACGTCTGCTCGCACTCCTTCGAGAATCGAATCGAGAACTGTCATCGTGGCTCGAGTCCTTTCCCACCCTGCTCAATCCCGATGTGATCAAGCTCATCGGATCTGTCTAGAAGAGTAGTGAAGTGGTTTACAGCGGTCACCGGCGGGTGCCTGTATCACCCTCGCCACCGTCGTCCGTGGGATCCTCACCTGCGTCCAGTGCGTCCCACAGACCGCGTTCGGACAGGGGTTCGTCGTTCTCGGCGCGCCGGGCGGCCGCCTCGCGACGTGCTGCCGGGGCGTCGTACTTCGACGACAATCCGGCCGCCTCGCGCGGGGTGCGCCACAGCGTCACCGCCGCGGCGAGGGCCGCGACGGCGCCGACGATCGCAAGGACGGCCGGCAGCGGATAGGTCTCGACGGCGGTCACGGTCGCGCGGTCGGGCAGCGCGGCGGCGACGGCCGCGGTCTCGGGGTCCGCGTCACCGGTGAGCAACCGGACGGCGGGGATCGCGGCGGCGACGGCGACGGCCGCGACCACGAGCGAGACGAGTCGCAGCGCGAGTCCGCGCACCGCGAAGACGGCGGCGACCGCCGCGAGCAGCACGAGAGCGAGCGGGGTCAGTGCCGCCGCCCAGCGGCCACCCTCGAGGTCGTCGACGCGGTCGATCCCGAGTCCGTCGGACGAGACCGCGGTGACCCATGTCATCCGGCTCGACGCCCACAGCAGGGCCGCGCCGACCCCGAGCAGCAGGGCGGCGATGACGGTCGGCCGGCGCCGGCGCCCGGTGGTGGGGGCGGCGTCCGGCGTCTCCGCGGTCACCGTGCGTCACCGCCGTAGGTGGTGAGGGTGGATGCGGCGGCCACGGCGGCGAGGGCGGACATGGCCTTGTTGCGGGCCTCGGTGTCCTCGGCCTCCGGATCGGAGTCGGCGACGATGCCGGCGCCCGCCTGTACGTAGGCGACGCCGTCCTTGACGAGAGCGGAACGGATCGCGATGGCGGTGTCGGCGTCGCCCGCGAAATCGAGATAACCGACGATGCCGCCGTAGATGCCGCGGCGGGTGGGTTCGAGTTCCTCGATCAGTTCCATCGCGCGCACCTTCGGCGCCCCCGACAGGGTCCCGGCGGGGAAACACGCCGTGACGGCGTCGAGGGCGTGCTTGCCCTCCGCGAGTCGCCCGGTGACCGTGGAGACGAGGTGCATCACGTGGCTGTACCGCTCGATGTGGCGGTAGTCGTGCACCTCGACGGTGCCCGGCGTGCACACCCGGCCGAGATCGTTGCGGCCGAGATCGACGAGCATGAGGTGCTCGGCGTTCTCCTTCTCGTCGTGGACGAGGTCCTTCTCGAGCAGGATGTCCTCCTCCTCGTTCGCGCCGCGCCACCGGGTCCCGGCGATGGGATGGGTGGTGGCCACCCCGTCCGAGACCGTCACGAGCGCCTCCGGGCTCGACCCGACGATCGAGAAGGCCGTCTCGCCGTCCGGGCCGGGGATGTGGAGCAGGAACATGTACGGGCTGGGGTTGGACGCGCGGAGCATCCGGTAGACGTCGATCGGCTCTGCATCGCAGTCGATCTCGAAGCGCTGCGAGAGCACCACCTGGAAGGCCTCACCGGCCTCGATGTCACCGATCAGTTTGCGGACGTCCGTGCAGAACGACTCGGTGGTGCGTTGACGGCGGTAGTCGGGTTCGGGCCGCGAATAGGTCGCGACGGTGGCCGGTGCGGGCGCGGCGAGCGCCGCGGTCATCCGATCGAGGCGGGCGACGGCGTCGTCGTAGGCCTCGTCGACGCGTTCGTCGGAGCCGTCCCAGTTCACGGCGTTGGCGATGAGCCAGATCATGCCCTCGTGGTGGTCGACGGCCGCGAGGTCGGTCGCCAGCAGCATCACCATCTCGGGGATCTGCAGATCGTCCTCGGCGAGCGTCGGCAGCTTCTCGAGATGACGGACGACGTCGTAGCCGAGATAGCCGACCATGCCGCTGGTGAGAGGCGGCAGTCCGTGGATGCGGTCCGTGTGGAGCAACTGGAGGGTCTCGCCGAGGACGTCGACGGGGTTGCCACCCGTGGGCGCGCCGGCCGGGACGTTGCCGTACCAGGCGGCGTCGCCGTCGACGACGGTCAGCGCGGCCGGGCTCCCGGCGCCGATGAACGACCACCGCGACCACGACCGGCCGTTCTCCGCCGACTCGAGCAGGAAGGTTCCGGGGCGGTCTGCCGCGAGCTTGCGGTAGGCCGACAACGGGGTCTCCGCGTCCGCGAGCACCTTGCGGGTCACCGGGACCACGCGGTGCTCGGCGGCCAGCTGGCGGAACTGCTCGCGGGTGGTCGTCGAATCGGAACGGCCGCCACCCGAGGAGTCGGTGGTGGCTGCGGGAATGGTGGTGGGCTCGCCGGACATGCGCCCCATCATCCCAGGGACCTCGTCCGGCTCTGCAGCCGCCGTCAGGCGACCTGGAACGAGCGCTTGGCCAGGCCCATCCAGAACCCGTCGACGACCTGGTCGATGCCGCGGCCGGGAGCGTCGGAGGCACCGAGCGTGACGAACAGCGGGGCGAAGTGCTCGACCGTCGGATGCGCGTACGGCATGCCCGGTGCGCGGTGCCGGAAGTCGAGCAGCGCGTCGACGTCGCCGCGCGCGAGCTGCTCGGCGGTCCAGTGGTCGAACTCCGCGGACCAGCCCGGCGCGGGTGCCTCGGGACGCGGGTCGCGCAGGAAGGGCAGACCGTGCGTGGTGAATCCGGAGCCGATGATGAGCACGCCCTGCTCGCGCAGCGGACGCAGTCGTGCGCCCAGGTGCAGCAGGCGTTCCGGATCCAGTGTGGGCAGGGAGATCTGCAGCACCGGGATGTCGGCGTCCGGGTACATGACGGTCAGCGGCACGTAGGCACCGTGGTCGAGTCCGCGGTGCGGTTGCTGCACCACCGGTTCGTCGTCGGGCATGAGTGCCGCGACCTGCCGGGCCAGTTCGGGGGCGCCGGGGCTGGTGTAGGTCACCTCGTAGAAGCGGCGCGGGAATCCCCCGAAGTCGTACACGAGCGGGGTGCCGGTGGTCGTCGACCCGATGGTCAGCGGGGCGGATTCCCAGTGCGCGGAGACCACGAGGATCGCCGTGGGGTGCGGCAGGTCGCCTGCCCAGCACTGCAGCTGCGACACCCACAGTTCGCTGTCGACGAGCGGCGGGGCGCCGTGACTGAGGAACAAGGCGGGCGTGGTCGCGGAATCGGTGGTCATGACATCCCCTCAAGTTGAAGCTTCAAGTATCATAGAGGAGAACCCGTCGCGCGGCCATTCCCATTCCCCGGCCGGGTGCGACAACGACCGAACGAGCGAGGAGCAGGCATGAGCAACGAGGACCCGCGGTGGCTCGATCCGACGCAGCAGAACGCCTGGCGGGCGCTCGTCTCCGTCATCACGCGACTGCCGGCCGCGCTCGACACCCAGATGCAGCGCGACTCCGACATGACGCACTTCGAGTACTTCGTCCTCGCACTGCTCTCCGAGAACCCCGAGCGTCGACTGCGCCTCAACGCTCTCGCCGCCGAGGCCAACGCGTCGCTGTCACGGCTCTCGCACGTCGTCACGCGCCTCGAGAAGCGCGGCTGGGTTCGACGCGAACCGGTGCCGGGCAGTCGCGGTTCGTACGCAGTGCTCACCGATGCCGGCTACGACACCGTCGTCGAGGCTGCACCGAGCCACGTCGAAGCGGTGCGCAGGCTCGTGTTCGACGGCCTCGACGACGACCAGGTGCGCGCGCTCGCGCGCCTCGGCTCGGCCCTGGTCGAGCAGATCGACGAGGGGATCGCCGACGGTATCGGTAAGGCCTGACCCGGACCCCGCCCGGACGCGCCGCACACAGGTGAGCGACAGCGCCGAGTGGAGAACACAGTTCCCGTCGGATCGCGAAAGGGGTTCGCGAGATCAAGATCGAGCGAACGGAGCCCGGTCAGCCGAGCGGAGTTCCGCCCACACCCCAGTTCTCACGGGGCACCTCGGTGATCGTCACCCACACCGACGACGGGTTCTTGCCCGAGGACTCGGCGTACGCGCGGGTGACCGCGGAGATCACCTCGGCCTTCTGCTCGTCGGACAGGCCCGGCGTCTGACTGATCTGGATGAGAGGCATGCGGGCATTGTCGCAGCCCGCCGCACGACCCGCCGACCGGTCCTGCTGCAAGCGGCTACTCGGCGATCTGCGGCGCCTCGAGCAGGATGTCGGTGTCGAAGCAGGTGTGCGTGCCGGTGTGGCAGGCGGCGCCGACCTGGTCGACGACGAGCAGCACCGTGTCACCGTCGCAGTCGAGGCGCACCTCGTGCACGTACTGGGTGTGCCCGGACGTCTCGCCCTTGACCCAGTACTGCTGCCGCGACCGCGAGTAGTAGGTGGCCTTGCGGGTCGCGAGGGTACGGGCGAGCGCCTCGTCGTCCATCCACGCCATCATCAGCACGGCGCCGGTGGCCCGCTCCTGCACGACGGCAGCGAACAGGCCGTCGTCGTTGCGCTTGAGCCGGGCGGCGATCTCCGGATTCAGGATGTCGCTCATCGGACCGTGATCCCTTCCGCGCGCATCGCATCCTTGACCTGACCGATGGTCAGCTCCCGGAAGTGGAAGACGCTCGCGGCGAGCACCGCATCGGCACCGGCCTGCACGGCGGGTGCGAAGTGCTCGACTGCGCCGGCACCACCGGAGGCGATGACCGGCACGTGCACGGCCTTGCGCACGGCCTCGATCATCTTCAGGTCGAAACCGTTCTTGGTGCCGTCGGCGTCCATCGAGTTGAGGAGGATCTCGCCGACGCCGAGTTCCTCGCCGCGCCGGGCCCACTCGACCGCGTCGATGCCGGTCCCGCGACGACCACCGTGTGTGGTGACCTCCCAGCCGCTCGGCGTGGGTTCCTGCCCTGCAGGGACGGTGCGGGCGTCGACCGACAGCACGATGCACTGCGACCCGAACCGCTCGGACATCTCGCGCAGCACCTCGGGCCGGGCGATGGCCGCGGTGTTGACCGAGACCTTGTCGGCGCCGGCGCGCAACAGGCGGTCGACGTCCTCGACGGTGCGGACGCCGCCTCCGACCGTGAGCGGGATGAACACCTGCTCGGCGGTGCGCGTGACGACGTCGAGCATGGTGCCGCGGTCGCCGCTCGACGCGGTGACGTCGAGGAAGGTCAGTTCGTCGGCGCCCTGTTCGTTGTAGAGGGCGGCGAGCTCGACCGGATCACCCGCATCGCGCAGGTTCTCGAAGTTGACACCCTTGACCACCCGCCCCGCATCCACGTCGAGGCACGGGATGACCCGCACGGCCAGCGTCATGTTCGATCTCCTTCGGAACCCAACTGCTCGGCCACGGACTGTTCCGTCGCCGACTGCACAATCTCCAGTATCTCGCCGTGCACTCCGGGCGCTGCAGCGACCACCGATCCGGACCCGATCCGCCAGGGGCTGCCCGCGAAGTCGGTGGCGATGCCACCGGCGGCCCGCACGAGTGCGACACCGGCAGCGTTGTCCCAGGGGTGATGGCCGAACACGACGGCACCGCCGATCGCGCCTCCGGCGGTGTACGCGAGGTCGGCGCCGGTGGAGCCGTGCATGCGCAGCCGGGCGACGCGCCGGCTCAGCTCGGTGATCACGGCGAGGCGCCGGGTGCCGGGCACGCGGCCGCGACTGTCGATGTCGAAACTGCCGACGGCGATCATCACGTCCTCGAGCCGCGCAGGTTGCAGCGGGTCGGTGGGTTTGCCGTTCACGAGCAGCGGCCCGTCGGCGATTCCCGCGAAGCGCTGATCGGTCAGCGGCAGCCACGTGAGGCCGAGGATCGGTTCACCGTCCTCGACGAGTGCGAGGAGGATCCCGGCCATCGGCAGCCCGGCGGAGTAGTTGATGGTGCCGTCGATCGGGTCGAGCAACCAGACGGTGCCCTCCCCCGCGGACGGGCCGCCGAACTCCTCACCGTGCACGGCGATACCGGTGCGCTCGGCGAGCGCACCGGAGATCCGCCGTTCGAGTTCGAGATCGAGATCGGTCGCGAAGTCGTTCGGTCCCTTGTCGACGGAGCGCGGCGCACCGTGCCCGGCGACGAACCGTTCCGCGACCTCGTCGAGTACACCGCTCGCGACGGCGAGCAGCCGGTTCAGGTCTGCGGGGTCGGTCATCGGTCAGCGCGAGACGGCGTCGAGCGCCTCGGTCAGTGTGAATCGGCCCGCGTAGAGCGCCTTTCCGATGATGGCGCCTTCGACGCCTTCGTCGGTGAGCGTCGCGATGGCACGTAGGTCGTCGACGGTCGAGACGCCGCCGGACGCGACGACCGGAGAGTCGGTGGCCGCGCACACCTCACGGAGGAGGTCGAGGTTGGGGCCGGAGAGGGTGCCGTCCTTGGTGACGTCGGTGACGACGTAGCGCGAGCAGCCGTCGCGTTCGAGGCGCTCGAGCACCTCCCACAGATCGCCGCCGTCGGAGACCCAGCCGCGGCCGCGCAGCCGCCACTGGCCGTCGAGGAACTTGACGTCGAGGCCCACGGCGATCCGGTCGCCGAACTCGCCGATGACGCGCGAGCACCACTCGGGATTCTCGATCGCGGCGGTGCCGAGGTTGACGCGGGCGCAGCCGGTCGCGAGGGCCGCGGCGAGTGTCTCGTCGTCGCGGATGCCACCCGACAGTTCGACTTTCACGTCGAGTTCGCCGACGACGTCGGCGAGAAGTGCACGGTTGTCGCCGCGGCCGAACGCCGCGTCGAGATCGACCATGTGCACCCATTCGGCGCCGGCGTTCTGCCATTCGAGAGCGGCGTCGCGGGGCGAACCGTAACCGGTCTCGCTGCCCGCCTCTCCCTGAACGAGGCGAACTGCTTCACCGTTGACGACGTCGACTGCGGGCAAAAGGACCAGGCTCACTGCGTACACATTAGTGCCTGTACCTGTGACATCGCCAAACGCGTGGCCGGGGCGTCAGGAAAGCGCCGTGCGTCATGCCGACCGTGCCGCGTCGAGGGCCCGGCAGGTCGGGGTCGGGCGGCCGGTGTACTCGTCGACGGGCCCCTCGTACAGCACGGTTCCCCCGTGCCGTCCCGGTCCCGGTCCGAGGTCGACGATGTGGTCGGCGTGCCGGACCACGTCGAGGTGGTGCTCGATGACGACGACCGTGTGCCCCCGGTCGACGAGGTCGTCGAAGACGCGCAGGAGGGTGCCGACGTCCTCGGCGTGCAGGCCGGTGGTCGGTTCGTCGAGGACGTAGAGGGTCGGCGTCTTCGCTCGTCCGAGTTCCCTGGCGATCTTGACCCGTTGGCACTCCCCACCCGAGAGCGTGTCGAGTGACTGTCCGAGGCGGAGGTAGTCGAGGCCCACCCCGGCGAGTGCGTCCAGTCGGCGTGCGATCTCCGGGTGCGGCAGTTCCTCGAGGGCACGACCGACGGTGAGGTCGTCGACGTCGGCGATCGACAGGCCGTTCACGGTATGCCCGAGCACGTCTGCGGTGAATCGGCGGCCGTGGCAGGTGTCGCAGACGACCTCGTGTCCGTCCATGAAGGCGAGGTCGATGTATATGACACCGGCCCCCTTGCAGGTCGGGCACGCACCCGCCGAGTTCGCGCTGAACAGGCTCGCCGGCACACCGTTGTGTTCGGCGAACATCCGCCGCAGGGCGGGTGCGATGCCGGTGTAGGTGATCGGGGTGGAGCGGCGATTCGTGCTCACCGACCGCTGATCGATCACCGTGGCGTCGTGCCGGTCGACGAGTTCGGCCGCGAGACTGGACTTTCCCGATCCGGCGACGCCGGTGAACACGGTGAGCACCCCGGTGGGGATCCGCACCGTCAGGTCGCGGAGGTTGTTGCGACGCGCATCGGCGATCTTGAGGCGGCCGGTCGCCTCGCGGGCGGGGCGACCGCGGCCGGTGTCGCGGCGCAGCGATCGGCCGGTGGGGGTGTCGGCCGTCCGCAACCGGTCGAAGGTGCCCTGGAAGACCAGGCGACCACCGGACGAGCCCGCACCGGGACCGATCTCGATCACCTGATCGGCACGGGCCATGACGGCCGGGTCGTGTTCGACGACGAGGACGGTGTTGCCGCTGTCGCGGAGCCGTTCGAGAAGCTCGATCATCGACTCCACGTCGGCGGGATGCAGACCGACCGTCGGTTCGTCGACGACATAGGTCATCTCCGTCAGGCTCGACCCGAGGTGACGGACCATCTTGATCCGTTGCGATTCGCCGCCCGAGAGCGTGGTGGTCGTCCGGGCGAGCGCGAGATAGCCGAGGCCGATCGTCACCATCGCCCCGAGCCGGTCCACCAGTGCGGAGACCACTGGCGCGGCGCGCTCGTCGTCGATCGTGCGCACGAACTCGAGCAACTCGGTGATCTCGAGCCGGGACAGCTCCCCGATCGTGCGACCGCGCACGGTGACCGCCCGCGCGGCTGCGTTCAGCCGTTCCCCACCGCAGTCCGGGCACGTCTCGGCGCGGGTGAAACGCCGGATGACGTCCTGTTTGCGTTCGGAGAGGTTGTCGGAGGTGTGCAGGTGGATACGCTCGAACCTCTCGACGACGCCCTCGTAACCGTCCGGCGGTTTGTGGCCCAGCGCCGCTGCGGCCTCGCCGCCGTAGAGCAGTGCTTCCCGCTCGGCGGGCTTCCACTCGCGCAGGGGTGTGTCCGCGTCGAAGGAACCGATGTCGGCGTACTGGGAGTACCAGTACCCACCGTGGCCGAAGCCGGGCACCAGGATCGCGCCCTCGGCGAGGGACCTGTCGAGATCGAGGAACCGTTCGACGGCACTGACGACGATCTCACCGAGCCCGGAGCAGGTCGGGCACATCCCGGTGGGGTCGTTGAACGAGAAGCGGTTCGACTCGCCGAGCACGGGCGTGCCCGCCCGGGAGTACAGCAGCCGCAGATAGGTCCAGGTGTCGGTGATGGTGCCGACCGTCGAGCGGGCGTTGCCGCCGAGGCGGCGCTGGTCGACGACGATCACCGGCGTCAGACCGTCGATGTGGTCGACGTCGGGGCGCGTCCACTTCGGCAACCGATTGCGCGTGAACGGCGGGTACGTCTCGTTGAGCTGGTAGCCGGCCTCCGCGGCGATCGTGTCGAAGACGAGCGACGACTTGCCGGAGCCGGACACCCCGACGATCACCACGAACCGGTTGCGCGGAACGGTCAGATCGACGTCGGCCAGGTTGTGGGTGCGGGCGCGGCGGATCGTGATGGCGCGGCCTCGCACTGCCGCCTCGGTGGTCGTGACGGTGGTGGTCATGGGTTCGACGCTACGGCCGGTCGCGGCCGGATCCTGACCGCGACCGGTGGGAGGATGACGGCATGGCGGACGTCACCGAGCGGATGCTCGCGTTGTTGTCGATCCTGCAGACCGGACGCGCGATCGGCGGGGACGAGCTGGCCCGGCGGCTGCAGGTGAGCCGCCGGACGCTCCGCCGCGACGTCGACCGGCTGCGCGGCTACGGATATCCCGTCGAAACCCGTTCCGGGCCCGGCGGTTTCTACCGTCTTGCGTCGGGACGCTCGATGCCGCCGCTGGTACTCGACGACGACGAGGCCGTCGCGGTGCTGCTGGGGCTCGGCGCTCTCGCCGCGACCGGGCCGGCCGAAGGTGGACTGGACGACGCTGCCACCCGCGCCTACGGCAAGCTCGACCAGTTCCTGCCCGCGCGGTTGCGCCCGCGGGTCGCGGCCGTCCGCAGCACGGTGGAGACGAGTGCGCTGCAGGCGCCCAGCGTGTCGGCGGAGCTGCTCGGCACCGTGGCGGAGGCGGTCGCGCGGTGCGACACGCTCACCTTCGACTACGTCGACGCGCAGGGCTCGCCGACCTCGCGCCGGGTCGAGCCGTACCGGCAGGTCCACCACCTGCTGCGGTGGTACCTCCTCGGATGGGACGTCGACCGCGAGGACTGGCGGGTCTTCCGCCTCGATCGTGTGCGCGACCTGCTCCGAACCGGCCGCCGGTTCGCACCCCGCCCGCTTCCCGCCGGGTCCGCCACGGAATACCTGCGGCAAGGACTCCGGCAGGGGCGGACACCAGTGCACCTGGACGTGGCGGCCTCGGCCACGCACGTCGCCGACGCGCTGAAGTACCAGGACGCCGAGATCCGGCCGACGGGTGACGACCGGACCGAGGTGCACCTCGCCGTCGAGTCGTGGCAGTGGCTCGTCCTCGCGCTCGCCACCCTCGACGCCGACGTCCGGATGCGCGCGGACCCGGAGATCGTGCGGTCCTGCGCGGTGTTCGCCGATCGTCTGCGCGCGACGACGCAGGGCGCCGTCGTCCCCTCCGAGGAGCGCGCGAGGTGAATCAGGGCGCGGCAGATCGATTTCGAGTCCGCACAGCTGCGTTACGAAGCTCCTCGCGCGCCCGACTGGGGTTCGCTACCGCAACACGCCGGGCGAAGCCCGGTTCGGCGCGTCAGCTTCCGGGACGGTCGTCCTCGGCGGGACCGAAGGCCCGGCGGGCCGACCGCGTCGATACGACACCCATGGCCACGACGGCCGCCACGATGCCGACCAACGCGATGACGAGGCCGACGACCGGCGTGGGCCGGACCACCACCACGACGATGGCGGTGACGAGCAGCACGACGGTCGCCGCGCCGACGGACAGCAGCGCGTGACGGCCGAAGGAGAACTCTCCGCTCGGTCGTCCGCGCCGCGGCCCGGTCACAACGAGTTGACCCAGTTCTGCAGCAACTGTGCGCCGGCGTCGCCGGACTTCTCCGGGTGGAACTGGGTGGCCGAGAGCGGACCGTTCTCGACGGCAGCGACGAAGCGGCTGCCGTGCTCGGCCCAGGTCACCTTCGGCGGCGCGAGACGCTCGGGAGCGTCGAGCTCCCACTTTCGGGCGGCGTAGGTGTGGACGAAGTAGAAGCGGGTGTCGGCGTCCATGCCGGCGAAGAGCACCGAATCGGCGGGGGCCTCGACGGTGTTCCAGCCCATGTGCGGCAGCACCGGCGCGTCCAGACGCTCGACCGTGCCTGGCCACTCGCCGCAGCCCTCGGTCTCGATGCCGTGCTCGACGCCGCGTTCGAACAGGATCTGCATGCCGACGCAGATGCCGAGCACCGGGCGCCCGCCTGCGAGGCGGGTTCCGATGATCTTGTCTCCGCCGACGCTACGCAGGCCCTTCATGCACGCGTCGAAGGCACCGACGCCGGGGACGACGAGTCCGTCGGCGGCGAGCGCGATCTTCGGGTCGGCGGTGACCTCCACATGCACGCCGGTGCGGGCGACTGCCCGCGTGGCGGAGTGGAGATTGCCAGAGCCGTAGTCGAGGACGGCGACCGTGGTTGCGCTCATGATGTCGATTCTATGTGGTGGGACGGGGACGTTCCGACGGCCCGGCCAGTCGGGCCAGCAACGGCAGCGCCGGGACCAGGACGGCGGCAGCGGCGAAGGCCGCGGGATAGCCGGCCGCGGCGGCCACCGCGCCGAGGGCGAACGAACCGGCGCCGGTGCCGGCATCGAAGCCGATGTTCCAGGCCGCACTCGCCGAGCCGGTGTTGCCCGCGCCGGCGCGACGGAAGGCGACGAGCAGCGCCTCGTTCTGCACGACACCGAAGCCGAGGCCGAAGGCGATCGCGGCGACGATCAGCAGCACCGCTCCCCCGCGGTCGTCGGCGACGAGCGCGAAGGGAATCATCGCCAGGCCTGCCAGGCCGAGACCGACGGGCAGCAACTTGCCGGCGCCGACCCGGTCCGCGACGGATCCTGCCGCGTACCGCCCGAGCAGCGAAGACGCGCTGAGCACGGCCAACGCCGCCGCGACGGGCAGGCCGGCGACCGCGATGCGTAGCAGCGAGGTGAGACCGCCGTAGGCGATCGCTCCCGCACCGACCGCGACCAGCGGGAACAGCAGCACGACCGGCGGTACCCGTCGCGCCGTCCGGGACTGTTTCGCGGTCAGCCGTGGCAGACGGCTCGCGGCGAGCAGACCGGCGGACGAGATGATCGCGCCGAGCACGAACACCGGCGTGGTGGAGAACCGCTCGGCGATCGCCAGGCCTGCGGGCAGGCCGATCGTCTGGGACGCGGCGATGGCGATGCCGAGCATGCCGGTGGCCCGGCCGAGCAATCGGGGCGGCGCGAGTTCGCCGACGAGGGCGGCCGCCGCCACGGTGATCATGCCGAAGCCGATACCGCGCAGCGCGGAGATCCCGAGCACGGCCGCCGGGGCCATCGACACGAGGAACAGCAGCGACGGCGGCCCGAGGAACAGGCAACCGGCCGCGAGCGTCGCGCGGTGACCGAACGCGCGCAGCAGTCGCGGCATCGCGAGCTGGGTGAGGACGGTGGTGAACATGAACACCGCCGTCACCGACCCGGCGAGCGTGTCGCTGCCGCCGGCCTCGGCGATCGCCCACGGCACGACCGGCAGCAGCAGCGAGAACCCGCCGAAGGCCGCCGCGGACGTCGACCACGCCGGGATCAGACCACGAACGGTGAACAGTCCTTGTTGTTCCGCCACGTCAGAGCAACCGGAAGACGCCCGCGGCGGCCGCCAGGACGGTAAGAGCCAGCAGCACACCCGCGAACAACGTGTTGCGCGCCTTCCACATCGACCACGTTCCGCCCGCGGCGAATCCGGCCACGATGAAGCACAGGTAGGTGAGGACGACATCCATATGTCAGAGACTGCCCTTCGTCGACGGGATGCCGGTCACACGCGGGTCGGGTTCGACGGCCTCGCGCAGCGCGCGGGCGACCGCCTTGAACTCGGCCTCGGTGATGTGGTGCGGGTCGCGGCCGTAGAGCACCCGCACGTGCAGTGCGATGCGGGCGTGGAAGGCGAACGACTCGAACACGTGCCGGTTGATCACCGTCGAGTAGGGCACGCCGGGATATCCCCCGATCACCGAGTGCACCATGTAGTCGGGCTCACCGGTGAACACGCAGTAGGGACGGCCGGAGACGTCGACCGACGCGTGTGCGAGGGTCTCGTCCATCGGGATGAAGCAGTCGCCGAAGCGCCGGATACCGCGCTTGTCGCCGAGGGCCTGACCGAAGGCCTGGCCGAGGACGATGGCGGTGTCCTCGACGGTGTGGTGGGCCTCGATCTCGATGTCGCCCTGCGCCTGCACAGTGAGGTCGAACGAACCGTGCTGGCCGAGCGCGGTGAGCATGTGGTCGTAGAACGGGATCCCCGTGGAGATCTCGGTGCGACCGGTGCCGTCGAGGTCGATCTCGACGGTGATGCTCGATTCCTTGGTGGTGCGTTCGACGCGCGCGATGCGGTCGCTCATCGGGTTTCCTCGATTTCCGTGGCCGCGAGCTTCTCGCTCACTCGCAGCAACTCGTCGTTCTCGTGGGTCAGGCCGATCGTGGTGCGCAGGTAGCCGGGGATCCCGACGTCGCGGATGAGCACACCCTCGTCGAGATACCGCTGCCAGGTGGCGGGGGCATCCGCGAAGCGGCCGAACAGGATGAAGTTGGCGTCGGAGGGGATCACGTCGTAGCCGAAGCGGGCGAGTTCGGCGGCGACGCGGTCGCGCTGGGCGGCCAGTTCGGCGACCGACGCGAGGGTTTCGTCGGCGTGCCGCAGGGCCGCACGCGCGGCGGCCTGGGTGACGACCGACAGGTGGTAGGGCAGGCGCACGAGCAGCAGCGCCTCGATCACCGCGGGGGCTGCGGCGAGATAGCCGAGCCGTCCACCGGCGAAGGCGAACGCCTTGCTCATCGTCCGCGAGACGACGATCTTCGTCGGGTACTCGTCGATCAGCGACAGAGCGCTCGGCTGCGAGGAGAACTCGACGTACGCCTCGTCGACGATCACGATGCCGGGTGCGGCGTCGAGGATCACCCGCAACTGGTCGAGCGGGATGCTGTGTCCCGTCGGGTTGTTGGGGCTGGTGACGAAGACGACGTCGGGCCGACGCTCCCGCACGGCCGCGGCGGATGCCTCGACGTCGAGGGTGAAGTCGTCGCGGCGGTAGGTGGCCAGCCACTCGGTCTGGGTGCCGTCGGCGATGATCGGGTGCATCGAGTACGACGGCACGAAACCCATCGAGGTGCGCCCGGGACCACCGAAGGCCTGGAGGAGCTGCTGCAGGATCTCGTTGGAACCGTTGGCGGCCCAGACGTTCTCGACACCGAGGGGCACACCGGACGCCTTCGTGAGATAGGCGGCGAGGTCGGTGCGCAGCGCGACCGCGTCGCGGTCGGGATAGCGGTGCAGTTGCGTCGCTGCTTCACGCACGGCTTCGGCGACGTCGTCGACGAGCGCCTGCGTGGGCGGGTGCGGGTTCTCGTTGGTGTTGAGCTGGACGGGCACCGTCAGCTGCGGTGCGCCGTAGGGCGACTTGCCGCGCAGGTTCTCGCGCAGCGGCAGGTCGGCGAGGGTGATGCTGGAGCCGGGGATCTGGGTCACTTCAGCGCCTCGAATCGCAGACGGACGGCTTCGCCGTGGGCGGGCAGGTCCTCGGCGTTGGCGAGGGTGATGACGTGACCGGAGACGTCCTTCAGGGCCGCCTCGGTGTACTCGACGACGTGGATGCCGCGCAGGAAGGTCTGCACGCTCAGGCCCGACGAGTGCCGGGCGCAGCCGGCGGTGGGCAGCACGTGGTTCGATCCGGCGCAGTAGTCGCCGAGGGAGACCGGCGCCCACGGCCCGACGAAGATCGCGCCCGCCGAGCGGACGCGCGCGGCGACCTCGGAGGCGTTCTCGGTCTGGATCTCGAGGTGCTCGGCGGCGTAGGCGTTGACGACCTTCAGGCCCTGCTCGATGTCGTCGACGAGGACGATGCCGGACTGGCTGCCGGACAGCGCGGTGGTGACGCGCTCGCGGTGCTTGGTGAGCTCGAGCTGCGCGGCGAGGGCGGTGTCGACGGCGTCGGCGAGGTCGGTGCTGGTGGTGACGAGCACCGAGGCAGCCATGACGTCGTGCTCGGCCTGACTGATCAGGTCGGCGGCGACATGCACCGCGTCGGCGGTGTGGTCCGCGAGGATCGCGATCTCGGTGGGGCCGGCCTCGGCGTCGATACCGACGACCGCGCGGCACAGCCGCTTGGCGGCGGTGACGTAGATGTTGCCGGGGCCGGTGATCATGTCGACCGGGGCGAGTTCGGCGCCGTCGGTGTCGGTGCCGCCATAGGACAGCAGTGCGACACCCTGTGCGCCGCCGACGGCCCACACCTCGTCGACGCCGAGCAGGGCCGCGGCGGCGAGGATGGTCGGGTGCGGCAGTCCGCCGAAGTTCTTCTGCGGCGGCGAGGCGATGACGAGCGATTCGACACCGGCGGCCTGCGCCGGGACGACGTTCATCACGACCGACGACGGGTAGACCGCGTTGCCGCCGGGCACATAGAGGCCGACGCGCTCGACCGGCACCCAGCGTTCGGTGACGGTGCCGCCGGGGACGACCTCGGTGGTGACGTCGGTGCGCCGCTGGGCCGCGTGCACGACGCGCGTGCGTTCGATGGCCTCCTCGAGGGCGGCACGGACGGCCGGTTCGAGTTCGGCGAGCGCACGGTCGAGTTCCGCGGCGGGAACACGCACGGAGGCGGGGCGGACGCCGTCGAACTTCTCGCAGTAGTCGAGTGCGGCCTCGGCGCCGCGGTCGCGGATGTCGTCGACGACGGGACGGACCTGATGGAGCACCGCATCCACGTCCACTCCGCCGCGGGGCAGTGCGCCCCTGAGCTCCGCAGTGGTGGGAGTACGACCGCGCAGGTCGGTGCGGGCAAGCATGAGGTGTCCTCTCTCGTCGAACAGGGATCACCCTCTACTATCCCGCATCCCCTGATGACGTTCGAAGTCGCGCCCGCGTGAGGAACCTCTCGGCACGGATCACCGTGCTTATGCTGTCGGCATGGACGAGGACGAGTCGCGCCCGAGCACGTTGGGCGAGTTGATCCGCCGCCAGCGTGAGCTCGCAGAGTTGCCCATGCGTCAGCTCGCGGCGATGGTGGGCATCTCGAATCCGTACCTGTCGCAGATCGAGCGGAACCTGCGGGCGCCGAGCGAGCGTGTGCTGCAAGCGATCGCCGAACAGTTGCATCTGTCCGCGGACACCCTCGCGGCCCACGCGCAGGCCGACGACGGAGCGGAGTCCGCCGTCCTGCGGGCGATTCGCGAGGATCCCGACCTGACCAATCCCCAGCGGCGTTCGCTGGAGGAGATGTACGAGGCGTTCCGCGAGGTCACCGTCGCGCGCCGCCGGCGTGGTGGAGGACGCGAACCCGACGAGGAGTGAGCATTCTCACAATCGGCACCGGGCGCGTTCGTGCGTCACGCAGCATCCGAGGTCAGCCCGATTTCGTTGCCTCGTCGACGAACATGCAGGTAGCACGTACCTGGGGGTAAGGTGCGCGGCTCCGTCGGCGACGTCACCATCGGCTCCGGACCATTCACCCAGTTCTGGAGTTGCTCGGTGCTCAACCATCTGCAGAAGAAGCTCACCTCCTCCCTCGACCCGATCGGGTGGGGACCGGCCGTCGCATCCGTCGCCGGCCGTGCAGTGAAGAATCCGCGGGCCGTGGCCGGCGCGACCACGGAGTACGCCGGCCGTCTGGCGAACATCCCGGCGGCGGCGACACGCGTGTGGAACGCCGCCGATCCGCAGCCCCCGGTGCCGCTGGATCCGAAGGACCGCCGGTTCTCCGATGCCGCCTGGAAGGAGAACCCGGCCTACTTCTCGCTGCTGCAGAGCTATCTCGCCACCCGCGAGTACGTCGAGGATCTCGCCGACGCCGGCTCGGGCGATCCCGTGCAGGACGGCAAGGCCCGCCAGTTCGCGAACCTGATGTTCGACGCGCTCGCCCCGTCGAACTTCCTCATCAACCCGGGTGTGCTCGTGCGCGCGCTCGACACCGGTGGCGCGAGCCTGTTCCGCGGCGCGAAGTACGCCCTCGAGGACGTCGTGCACCGGAAGGGATTGCCGCTCAAGGTCGATCGTGAGGCGTTCACCCTCGGCGAGAACATGGCCGCGACCCCCGGCAAGGTCGTCTTCCGCAACGACCTCATCGAGGTCATCCAGTACGCCCCGCAGACCGGCGAGGTACACGAGATCCCGATCCTGGCGGCGCCGCCGTGGATCAACAAGTACTACATCCTCGATCTCGCGCCGCAGCGCAGCCTCATCGAGTGGGCCGTGCAGCACAACCGCACCGTGTTCGCGATCTCGTACCGCAACCCGGACGAGTCGATGCACGAGATCACGATGGACGACTACTACCGGCAGGGTGTCGCGGCAGCTCTCGACGTCGTCGAGGAGGTCACCGGTTCCTCGCGCATCGAGGTGCTGTCGATCTGCCTGGGCGGTGCGATGGCAGCGATGGCCGCGGCGCGCATGGGCAAGCTCGGCGACAAGCGGATCAGCGCGTTCACGATGCTCAACACGCTCCTCGACTACAGCGAGGTTGGCGAGCTGGCACTGCTGACCGACCCGGCGACGCTCGACCGTGTCGAGTTCCGGATGAGCAAGCAGGGCTTCCTCTCGGGCAACGAGATGGCCGGCAGCTTCGACATGATCCGTGCGCGCGATCTGATCTTCAACTACTGGGTGTCGCGGTGGATGAAGGGCGAGAAGCCCGCCGCCTTCGACATCCTGGCGTGGAACGAGGACAGCACCCGCATGCCGGCGAAGATGCACTCGCACTACCTGCGGTCGCTGTACGGCCGCAACGAGCTCGCGCGCGGTGTGTACGAGCTCGACGGCGAGGTCCTCGACCTGTCGGACATCACGTGCGACACCTACGTGGTGGGTGCCATCAACGACCACATCGTGCCGTGGACCTCGTCGTACAAGGCCACTGGTCTGCTCGGCGGGTCGGTCCGATACGTCCTGACCAGCGGTGGCCACGTGGCCGGCGCGGTCAATCCCCCGAACCCGAAGGCGTGGTTCGAGGCCGTCGGCGCGCCCGACGGCGAGAAGCTGCCGAAGCTGCCCGAGGACCCGAAGACGTGGTCGGAGAAGGCCACTCGCACCGCCGGGTCGTGGTGGGAGGACTGGACCGCATGGTCGACGAAGCGTGCCGGTGAGCTCGTCGCTCCCCCGGCGATGGGCAGCGCGCAGCATCCGCCACTGTGCGATGCCCCGGGAACCTATGTCTTCGAGTGACATTGCGCGTTAGCTATCATTTTGCTAACCTGCTAACAGCGCTGATCCGAGCGCACCCCCACAGGGGAAGCCCCGCTCCTGTCACGAGCGCCCACGGAAGGTACACATCATGACCGCACCGACCAAGACCACCGCCGCCAACGCCAAGGCCACCGATGCCGCTGCCAAGGCGACGGAAGCCGCCACGAAGGCCGCCGCCGAGGCCACCGCAACGGCCCAGCAGTCGGCCGAGAAGCTCACCTCGACGGCCGCTGCGGTCGCCGACAAGGCCGCCACCGAGTTCACCAAGACCGTCGACGAGGCCACCGAGCGCTTCCAGGAGTTCAACGCGAAGTTCGTCGACGCCGCGAAGCAGAGCGGAAACCTCGGCGTCGACACCTACGAGAAGGCCGTCTCGAGCCTCCTGGATCTGCAGGAGAAGGTCGCCGACGCCACCCCCGTCGAGTGGGTCGCCGATCTCGCCAAGGCGCAGGTCTCCTTCGCTCGCGAGCTCACCACCACCGTCACGAGCACCGCTCGCGACCTGCTGAAGTAATCGTCGACTCACTCGATGCAGTCGATACCGAACACCGCATCAGCGGACGTTCTCCGGTGCAGTGCATGCTGACACCGACACCAGCCCGGATCGCCGCGGCCCCGTTTCGTCTCGGGACCGCGGCGATCGCGGGCTGGAGCGGCTATCTCGCCGGCCTCGTACGACGCGGCGCCACGCCGTGCACGCTGGTCTCCGACGCGAACCGGTACAGCCGCGCCCTGACCTCGGCCACGCCGCCGCGCTGGACCACGGACTGGCCGGTCGTGTGCCGGTGGTCGCTCGGAGCTCTGCGTGATTGCAGCACCCCCGATCCCGCACGCGACGAGATCCCCACGCTGTTGCTGCCGCCGCAGGCCGGCACCCACTCGTGCATCGTCGACCATTCCGCCGACCGCAGCCAGGTCGAAGCCCTCAGGGCCGGTGGCCTTACCCGCCTGCACTGCCTCGACTGGGCACCCGCGACTCCCGCGACGGACGACTGCTCGATCGATGAGCACCTGGCGGTCGTCGCCGAGGCCGTCGACCATCTCGGTGGCCGGGTGAACCTGATCGGCGACAGCCAGGGCGGGTGGCTCGGCACGATCTACGCGGCACTGCATCCCGAGCGCGTGCACTCGCTGACCGTGGCGGGAGCACCCATCGACTTCCACGTCGACCAGCCGGCGCTGTCGGTGCTCGCCCACGCGCCCCGCGGGGCCGCGGCCACAACGATCGACTTCTGGTACGGGGCGGCGCGGGCCGTCGGAGTGCCGACCACCGATCCGATCGGTGAGATCGAACGAGCGATGACACTGCTCGGCCTGCTCCACGATCCCGACGAAGTGGCGCGCTGGGAGGCCGAACGGCACTGGTTCACCTGGAAGCAGGAGATCCCTTCGGCCTTCCGCGAATGGATCATGCGGCACCTGTTCGTGGGCAACGAACTCGTCGCCGGCACGCTGAAGGCCGAAGGACGCGTCGTCGACCTCTCGGCCGTCGAGTGCCCGGTCCACCTCATCGCCGGGTCCGCCGATCCGATCGCAACTCCCCGGCAGGTCACCGCGCTGGCCGAGCACGTGTCGACCCCTCCGGAGAGGATCACCACCACGATCGCCGATGCCGGCCACATCGGGCTGTTCATCGGCCGCCGTGCGCTCACGGAGGTGTGGACGCCGCACGCCCGTCGCGTCGCGGCGTCGGCGTGATCGTGCTGTCCCGGCCGCAGCGCGGTCGGGACAGCGATCAGGACGGGGTGTCGACCCCGAGGCGCGTACACGCCGCCTTGTAGAGGTCGACGACGGCCGTGCGGAGTCCCGCCCGGTCGGTCACCGGCTCGAGCCACGGGATACGCACGGTGTGATCGCGACCGTCGATGACGACGACCCACTCCCCCGCCTCGCGGTCGACGCCGGTCATCCGAGCCTCGACGGCACCGGGCTCGGCGAAGGCACGCACGATGAGCAGGCTGTCGGCCGCGTGGTCGTCGTTCATGTGGGCGGTCACAGCCGCCACCACCTGGCTGTCGAAGTCGGTCACGGGCGCTCAGCGTAGCCAATCGGGGCGGGTGACGGGCGTGTCGGTCCCGTTCGCGACCCCACCCTGTCCGTTCGGTGATGCGCCGCAACGATTCTCGAAACGCCGCGGTCAGCCGTGTTCGGCGTCGCTCTCGCCGCTCACCTCGTCGTCGACCTCGACCCGGACGCCGAGGGCGGATTCCAGCGCCTCGAGTTCCTCGTCGAAGTGATCGAGCAGCCGGACGAGATCCGGGACCGTGCGACCGCAGGCCGTGAGACCGAAGGCGATCTCGTCGTCGGTGCTCGTGCACGTGATGTTCAGCGCCTGCCCGTCGACGGGCACCGACAGCGGATACAACGCGTCGACGCGCGCACCGTTCCAGTACAACGGCGCATCAGGGCCCGGCACGTTCGAGACGATCACGTTGAACGGCGGCCGCGGCAGCGCCCGGTTGCCGGTGAGTACTCCCACCGCCAGGGGCGCCACACCCACCGCGCTCGTCGCGAGACGACCGAGCTTCGACATCGAGTTCATTGCGTGCTTGCCCTCGATCATCGAACCGCGCACGCGCGCAAGACGTTCCACCGGGTCGGCGCACTGCGTCCCGAGTGTGCACATGAGGATGCCGATCTCGTTGCCCGACGAGCTCCCGCTCCGACGCAACGAGACCGGGACCATCGCCACCAGCGAATCCTCCGGCAGCGCATCGTGTTCGGAGAGATACGCCCGCAGCGCCCCACCGGACAGTTCGAGGACGACGTCGTTGAGCGTCGCGTCGGCCGCCTTGGCCACCATCCGCAGTCGCTCGATCGGCCAGGACCGGGCCGCGAATCTGCGCGATCCGGAGATCTGCCGGTTGAGGATCGTGTTCGGAGCGCCCAGCGACAACGAACCACCGCGATTGTGCAAAGCACGGTCGACGGTGCCGACGAGCGCCGGAACCAGAGCGACCGCCTCGGACACGACGTTCACTGCATCGTTCACCGCACCGGTCGCCGCGCGGACGACGGCGCCGGGGAACCCGATCGCGGTACCCATCGCCGAGCGGCTCGACGACTGCGCGTCGGCGACCGCCCACGGGGCCGGCATGTCGGTGCGGTCCGGGTCGGTGCTGAGCGCACGGCGCAGCAGGCGCATCGCCCCCACCCCGTCGGCGACCGCGTGGTGGATCTTCACGTAGAGGGCGTAGCGACCGTCGGACAGCCCTTCGATCAGGTGCATCTCCCACAACGGGCGGGTGCGGTCGAGCAGCGACGCGTGCAGGCGGGAGACGAGTTCCCACAGATCGTCCATCGTGCCCGGGGACGGCAACGCGTTGAACCGGACGTGGTAGTCGATCGAGAAGCGCGGATCGTCCTCCCATGCCCACTGCCCGAGGGTGAACAGCGAGCGGGTGGGCCGCTTGCGCCACAGCGGCCCGGCGGGTTCCTCCCGGGCGAGCGCCTCGGCGAACATCGACTTCAGGTCGCTCGCGTCCTTGCCCTCCGGCGGCTGGAACAGCAGGAGACCGCCGACATGCATCGGGTGGTCGCGCGACTCGCCGAGCAGGAACATCGAGTCGGTCGGTGACATCGGTAACCGCATCGTGTTCTGTCTTCCTCCCCCACCCGGCACCGGCGACAACCGGAGCACCGCCCCTACGTGACCGGTACCGGCACGTCGATGTGCTGTCAGTTCTACCCCAGAAAGCGCACGTGCGGGACCGTCTCACCGACGGATGTTCCGGTGGCGCGTCCGATTCGTCCCTGCCGTGACCTGCGACCTACACGCTCACATGTCGAGGCCGAAGTCCAGGACGGTCACAGAGTGGGTGAGCGCACCCACCGCGAGGAAGTCGACGCCCGTGCGCGCGTAGTCGGCGGCGACGTCGAGGGACAGGCCGCCGGAGGATTCGAGTCGTGTCTGCGGCGCATGGGTGTTGCGCCGCTGCACCGCGATCTGAGTCTGCCACAGCGGGAAGTTGTCGAGCAGGATCAATTCCACGTTCTCGGCGAGCACCTCGTCGAACTGCTCGAGGGTGTCGACCTCCACCTCGCACGCGATATCGGGAGCGTGCTCCCGGACGGCGCGCAGCGCCGCGACCACCGAACCGGCCGCGGCGACGTGGTTGTCCTTGATCAGCGCCTCGTCGCCGAGTCCCATGCGGTGGTTGACGCCGCCGCCCATCCGCACCGCGTACTTCTGCAGTGCGCGCATCCCCGGCAGGGTCTTGCGGCTGTCGCGGATCTTCGCCTCGGTGCCGGTCACGGCGTCGACCCAGTGCGAGGTCGCCGTGGCGATGCCCGACAGATGGCACAGCAGGTTGAGCATCGTGCGCTCGGCGGTGAGCAGGCCGCGGGTCGGCGCCTCGACGGTCAGGACCGAATCCCCGGGCAGCACGCGCGTGCCGTCGGACCTGCGATCGAGCACGCGGTAATGATCGGCACCGATGACCTCGTCGAGGACGAGCAGACCGACATCGAGACCGGCGAGGGTGCCGGCCTGCCGCGCGACC
The DNA here is from genome assembly GCF_058211795.1 of Rhodococcus sp. S3. Classification (NCBI taxonomy): domain Bacteria; kingdom Bacillati; phylum Actinomycetota; class Actinomycetes; order Mycobacteriales; family Nocardiaceae; genus Rhodococcus; species Rhodococcus sp. S3. Next base: position 2,993,018 of record NZ_CM177074.1, read on the forward strand.
ACCGAGGCAGTGGCGACGGCGTCGGCGGGCACGGTGGCGTCGGTGGTGACGTCCGGTCCGTAGCGCAGGTCCTCGTCGAGCGCCTTCCGGACCAGCTCGCGGGTCTCGGCGAGGTCGAGTCCGTCGGGCAGCGCGGTGGTCATCTCAGTTGACTCCTGTCAGTTCCGGGGTGGTGAAGGACAACTCGCCGTCGTCGTCGATGCGCAGTTCGAGGCTGCGTGCCTGCGTCGGGTCGGTGTCCGGACGGTCGCTGCGGGTGTGGCATCCCCGCGATTCGGTGCGGCGCTGCGCCGCGAGCAGCAGGGCCCGCGCGGTGACGGTGAGGGCCGAGTCCTCGAGTCGATCGGCGTCGGTACAGGTTGCAGCGACGCTCATCCTGTCGAGTTCGACTGCGGCAGCGGCCAGTCCGTCCGCGTCGCGCACGACCAGCGCGTGCCGGGTCATGAGCTGCTGCAGCACCGTCCGATCACAGACGGTCGAGGCGACGGCGGGAATGCCGTCCGTCCCGACACGCGTTCCGGCCCGTTCGATCGCCGCGGCCGTCCCCGCGCGCTCGCCGAGGACGAGCCCTTCGAGAAGACTGTTGGAGGCGAGCCGGTTCGCGCCGTGCAGGCCGGTACGTGCCACCTCACCTGCCGCGTACAGACCGGGGATGCGGGTGCGGCCGTGCACATCGGTGACGACACCGCCGCACGAATAGTGCGCGGCGGGAGCAACCGGCAGCAGATCACGGGCCGGATCGAGACCGGCGTCGGCACACATCGCCGTGATGGTCGGAAAACGCGTGGCGAAGCCGTCGAGGCGACGGGCGTCGAGGTACACGTGATCCTCACCGAGTGCAGTGAGTCGCTCGGCGATGGCCCGCGAGACGACGTCGCGGGGTGCGAGGTCGCCGAGCGGATGCACACCCTCGGTGATCGATCGGCCGCGGGAGTCGACCAGTCGTGCTCCCTCCCCGCGCACCGCTTCGCTGATGAGCGGCCGACGTCCGGTGCCGCCTTCCGCGAACAGCACGGTCGGGTGGAACTGGACGAATTCGAGGTCGGCGACACCGGCGCCGGCGGCCAGGGCCAGCGCGATGCCGTCGGCCGTGGCGCCGGGCGGATTCGTGCTGCACGCGTACAGCTGCCCGAGACCACCGGTCGCGAGCAACACGGCCGGGGTGTGGACGACGCCGAACCCGCGCTCGTCGAGGACGAGCAGTCCGGTGACGCCCCGCGCATCGGTGAGGATCCGGGCGGCAGCGGCGCCGAACAGGACGGGCAGACCCGCCGCGCCGAGGGCTCGCTGAACCTCGGCGCCGGTCGCGTCACCACCGGCGTGGATGATGCGGCGGGTACTGTGCCCACCCTCGCGGGTGCGGGCGATGTCGCCGTCTCCGGCGGTGTCGAAGACCGCGCCGAGATCGCGCAGGGCGGTGACGGCATCAGGGCCGGCGGTGACGATCGAGCGCACCGCGTCCTCGTCGCACAGTCCCCCGCCTGCGGCGAGGGTGTCGGCGACGTGGGCGTCGACGCTGTCGCCCACCGGCGCCACCACCGCGATACCGCCTTGCGCGTACTGGGTGGCCGTGTCGGTGGGACCGCCCTTGCTCACCGTGAGCACCCGCGCGCCGCGCCGGGAGGCCGCGCGCGCGGCCGTGAGACCGGCGACGCCACCCCCGACGACCACCAGGTCGGCGTGGTCCTCCCACGCGACCGTGACGGCGGTGGTCACTCGCCGCTGCCCGGGTTGCCGATGGCGATCATGCGCTGCACCGACAGGCGGGCCCGCTCGGCGACGTCGGCGGCGACGTGGACCTCGTCGCGTCCCTCCTGCAGGCAACGCAGCAGGGCGGCGGGGGTGATCATCTTCATGTAGGGGCACGACGCGCGGTCGTTGACCGCCTGGAAGTCGATGCCGGGCGCCGCCTTGCGGAGCTGGTGCAGCATGCCGACCTCGGTGGCGACGAGGACCTGCTTCGCGCCGGTCTCACGGGCGGCGTCGATCATGCCGCCGGTGGACAGGATCTTCACCTTGTCGTCGGGCACGAAGCCCTCGCCGGCGAGGTAGAGCGCCGAGGTGGCGCAGCCGCACTCGGGGTGGACGAACAGGTCGGCGTCGGGGTGTGCCGTGGCCTGCGCGGCGAGCTCGTCGCCGTTGATGCCGGCGTGCACGTGGCACTCCCCTGCCCAGATGTGGATGTTCTCGCGGCCGGTGACGCGCTTGACGTGGGCGCCGAGGAACTGGTCGGGCAGGAACAGCACCTCGCGGTCGGGGTCGATGGACGCGACGACGTCGACGGCGTTCGACGAGGTGCAGCAGATGTCGGTCAGGCCTTTGACCTCGGCGGTGGTGTTGACGTACGAGACCACCACGGCGTCGGGGTGGTCGGCCTTCCACTCGCGCAGCTGGTCTGCGGTGATCGAGTCGGCGAGCGAGCAGCCGGCGCGCTCGTCGGGGATGAGCACCGTCTTGTTCGGGCTGAGGATCTTCGCGGTCTCGGCCATGAAGTGCACGCCGCAGAAGACGATGGTGTCCTCCTCGGCTTCGGCGGCGATACGCGAGAGCGCGAGCGAGTCGCCGACGTGGTCGGCGACGTCCTGGATCGCGGGAAGCTGGTAGTTGTGCGCGAGCAGCGTGGCGTTGCGCTCACGGGCCAACCGGTGGACCTCCTCGGCCCACTCCGGCGTCGCCTCGACGCCCGTGTATCCGCCGGGGCCGTCGACGATGGTGGCGGCTCCCGCCCACTCGGTCGTGGTCATGGCCTAGCTCCTTCGAGGGTGTCATCCCGGCGGGTTCTACCGGAATTGCCGTATTCGAGGTTTTCGACTTAGGATCGAAAACATGCCACATGGTAACACCCGTCACGAAGTGCTCATCGCCGTGTTCCAGGTTCGCCGCTTCCCGGACGCCTCGGGAGCCCTCCGCGAGGAGCCCGAACTCGGGGTGCTGCTGTGGCAGCGGGCCCTCGATCCGCAGGTCGGCACGTGGTCGCTCCCCGGCGGCCAACTGCGCAACGACGAGGACCTCACGACGTCGGCAAGGCGGCAACTGGCGGAGAAGGTCGATGTCCGCAAGGTCGCGCACCTCGAACAGCTGTCGGTCTTCTCCGACCCGGATCGGGTGCCGGGACCGCGCACGATCGCGTCGACCTATCTCGGCCTGATCCCCCTCACCTCGGATCCCCAGCTGCCGTCCGATACGGCCTGGCATCCGGTCTCGGACCTTCCCGCGATGTCCTTCGACCACGGGGTGATGGTGGCGAACGCCCATGCGCGCCTTGCCGCGAAGCTGTCGTACACGAACATCGCGTTCGGCCTCGCGCCGGCGGAGTTCTCGATGTCGACGCTGCGCGACATCTATTGCGCTGCATTGGGTTACGAGGTGGATGCCACCAATCTCCAACGGGTGCTGGCGCGCCGGAACGTGCTCACCCGCACCGGCAACACCGCACCGTCCGGCAAAGCGGGAGGTCGCCCCCCGGCGCTCTACCGCTTCACCGATTCCCGGCTGCGCGTGACGGACGAATTCGCCGCCCTGCGACCGCCGGTGTGAACCTCCCGGAGGAGATCAGAAAGGCCGTCCCATGATGACCTCGAGCAACTGCAGCGGCATCGTCAGGAAGGCCGACCCGACGAACAGCGCCGAGCGCAGCGGGTCGCCCGCCAGATAACCCTCGCGGATCCATTCCAGAACATCGACCGAACCCATGCTGTCCCTCCCCTGATCGTCATGTGATTCCGACGTGTGTGTCGGACAGGAGGAGTCGTACGTTACAGACCGGCGGACGGGTCGCCCTCGGACGGACGCGTCAGGCCGGAGAGGACGGTCTCGACCAGAGTGCGGACGTAGTCGTCCGACGGGGGTTCGCCGGCGGTCGACCATTTCTGGGCGACAGGCGCGAACAACATGTCCACGGCGACATCGAGATCGAGGTCGTCCGGCAGTTGCCCCGCACTCTGCGCGGCGCGGAGCCTGGCCTTCTTCATCTCCCGCATCGGCGCGTCGAGGCGGTGTTCGTGTTCCGCTGCGAGCCCGGGGTCTTCGAGTACCGCCACGGTCAACGCGCGCAGCGGGACGGCGAACTTCGGATCACGCAGCTCCGCCACGGTGGCCTGCAGCACCGCAACGAGGTCCGCGCGGAGGTCGCCGGTGTCGGGCAGCGCGGCCTCGTCCCCGGCATCGCCCTGCGTGTGCGCCAGATACGCGTCGAGGAGGACGGCTCCTTTCGACGGCCACCAGCGATAGATCGTCTGCTTCCCCACGCCGGCCCGGGCGGCGATCGCCTCGATACCGAGTTTCGAGTAGCCGACCTCGGCGACCAGGTCGAAAGCGGCATCGAGGATCGCTTTCCGCGAGGCGGGGTTCCGCCGGGAGTTGCCGGGTCCGGGGCGTGCAGACATGGGACGACGATATCGCATCGAGACGAGACGTTGCGTCTTGACAGGCGGCGCCCGGAGGGTCATCCTCAGTTGAACGAGACGAACCGTCTCGTCTCACACAGGAGGTATGCATGCGAACCCAACCGACCGCGTCCCCCGCCACCCCCGGCGTCCGTCCTCGCACGTGGTTGATCACCGGCGCGAGCCGCGGTCTGGGCAGGGAGTTCGTCCGAGCGGCACTCTCGAGAGGTGACAACGTCGTAGCCGTCTCACGGTCGATCGGATCGGCCGATCTCCCCCGGGATCCGGAGCGTCTCCTCCGGCTCCCGGCCGACGTCACCGAACGCACAGCGGTGTTCGCCGCTTTCGACACCGCCCGAAAACATTTCGGAGGCATCGACATCGTCGTCGACAACGCGGGCACCATGGCCTACGGATTCGTCGAGGAGTTCACCGAGGAGCAGGCGCGCGCACAGTTCGAGACGAACTTCTTCGGGGCGATGTGGGTCAGCCAGGCCGCCATAGCGGCCTTCCGGAGCCGAGGACGCGGGCATCTCGTGCAGATCTCGAGCATCGGGGGCGTACTGAGCGGGCCCGGCACAGGGCTGTACAGCGCGAGCAAGTTCGCCCTCGAAGGACTCAGTGAAGCACTGGCCGCCGAGGCCGCGCATTTCGGCATCGACGTGACGATCGTCGAGCCGGGCGGCTACTGGACCGACCTCTACACCACCATGACGGTGAGCACTCCGCGATCGGACTACGACTCGCTGCGAGCCGAGATCGAGCAGCAGAGCGCGTCCACGAGCATCGACAGCCACCCCGCCCTGGCCGCGCGGGCACTCCTCGCGGTCGTCGATGCCGACCGACCGCCGCGACGCATCGTCCTGGGCAACGCGGTCCTGGATGCGGCCGTGGCCGCCACCCGGGAGAAGATCGACACCTGGCTCGAGTGGGAGTCGGTGAGCCGTGCCGCGGAAGATGCCGTACCGGCACCGGAATCCGTGGGTGGGGAGCGATCCGCGATCTAGAATGAGCGAATCGTGTGTCCGGCGGACCCCAGGACAGGTGATCCCATGAACGTCGACGACATCTGGAACACGATCGACGAGCAGCGCGCACGAACCGCCGACCTGCTGGAACAACTGACCGACGACGAGTGGCGCCGACCGTCGCTGTGCGACGGATGGACCGTGCGCGACGTCGCCGCGCACCTCACGTTGCAGCAGCTCACCGTGGTCGATTTCGTGCGGATGGTCGTGCGTCATCCCGGCGGGGTGAACACGATCATCCGTGAGTCCTCTCGCGACCGTGCCCGGCGACCGACGCAGGAGTTGATCGCCGGCCTCCGGGGGATGATCGGTTCCCGGCGGCACAACGTGGGCATCACCCCGCTCGAGGCCATGATCGATCTGCTCGTCCACGGCCAGGACATCGCGGTGCCGCTGCAGCGCGACCTGCCGATGCCACCGGATGCCACAGCGGCGGGCGCCACTCGGATGTGGTCCACCCGCGGCACCGGGAAGGCCCGGGTCTTCGCCGACGTCCCGCTCGACGGATTCCGTTTCACCGCAACCGATGTCGATTGGTCCGCCGGTTCCGGACCCGAGGTGCGGGGACCGATCTCCGCGATCCTGCTGCTGCTCGCGGGCCGTCGTGCGGGGTTGTCCCGATTGGAGGGCGACGGAGCGGAGGAACTACGCCGGCGGGTGGCGCACGCGTGATGGGACGATGGGGGCCATGAGCGCCGATTCCCGTGTCCTGTGGACCATCGGCCACTGGACGTGTCCGCAGTCCGTCCTGCTCGACACCCTGACCTCGGCCGACATCGAACTCGTCGTCGACGTGCGGAAGATGCCCGGTTCGCGCCGCAGCCCGCAGTTCGACGCCGACGAGATGCCGTCCTGGCTCGACAGCGCCGGGATCGGCTACCTGCACCTCACCGAACTGGGCGGCAGGCGGCCGAAGCAGAAGGACATCGATCCGACCGTCAACGCCGGCTGGAAGAACGCAAGCTTCAAGAACTACGCCGACTACACACTCACCGACGACTTCGAGGCCGGACTGGAGCGCCTCACCGACCTGGCCGAGCATCAGCACGTCGCCATCATGTGCGGCGAGCCGATGCCGTGGCGCTGTCACCGGCTGTTGATCGCGAACACCCTCGCCGCACGGGGATGGACCGTCGTGCATCTCGTCAACAACGCGAAGCCGCGACAACACGAACTGGGACAGTGGGGCGCGACACCGTCGGTGGATTCCGACGGCGTCGTGACCTATCCGGGCGATCCCGACGACGATGGGTGAAACCCCTCGGCCGTCGAATCGGGTCGGCGCTCAGCGCCGTTCGCTCAGCGCCGAGTCTACGGTCCCGTGACGCGAGCACCGCGCCCACCACCCGTCCGGCGCGATCTGGACGATCATCCGCCGACCGCACTGCGCGCAGAACCGTGGCGGTTCGAGTCCGAGTTGCACTGCTGCGGAAGGGGTTCGGACCGTCCCGTCGACGATCGCTTCGCCGGTGAACGGGTCGAACATCAGATCGTCTCGCCGAGGGCCTTGATCGGCATCTTCAGTTCGCCGAGCAGATCGAGATCGGTCTCCGCGGGCCGGCCGAGCGTGGTGAGGTAGTTGCCGACGATGACGGCGTTGATCCCGCCGAGGATCCCCTTCTGCGCGCCGAGGTCGCCGAGCGTGATCTCGCGGCCGCCGGCGAACCGGAGGATGGTGCGCGGCAACGCCAATCGGAAAGCCGCCACTGCCTTGAGCGCCTCGGTGGCAGGCAGCACCTCGAGGTCGCCGAAAGGGGTGCCGGGGCGCGGGTTGAGGAAGTTCAGCGGCACCTCGTCGGGTTCGAGCGCCGCGAGGTCGGCTGCGAATTCGGCTCGCTGCTCGATGGTTTCACCCATCCCGAGGATGCCACCGCAGCACACCTCCATACCTGCCTCGCGCACCATGCGCAGCGTCTCGAAGCGTTCCTCCCAGGTGTGGGTGGTGACGACGTTCGGGAAGTGCGAGCGCGCGGTCTCGAGGTTGTGGTTGTAGCGGTGCACGCCCATCGCGACGAGCCGGTCGACCTGGTCCCGGGTGAGCATGCCGAGCGAGCACGCGATCTGGATGTCGACCTCGTTGCGGATGGCCTCGATACCGGCCGCGACCTGCGCGAGGAGGCGTTCATCGGGTCCGCGTACGGCCGCGACGATGCAGAACTCGGTGGCTCCGGTCTTGGCGGTCTGCTTCGCGGCCTCGACGAGCGACGGAATGTCGAGCCGGGCGGCTCGCACCGGAGAGGCGAACAGGCCGGACTGTGAGCAGAAGTGGCAGTCCTCGGGGCAGCCGCCGGTCTTGAGGCTGATGATCCCCTCGACCTCCACCTCCGGTCCGCACCACGTCATGCGCACGTCGTGGGCGACCGCCAGCAGGTCGTCGATGCGGTCGTCCGGCAGTTGCAGGACCTCGAGGGTCTGGTCGCGGTCGAAGCCGATTCCGCGACCGAGCACCTGGTCGCGAGCGATTTCGAGGATGTCGGTGCGGGCGGGCGCCTGGGTCACTGCCGTCTCCTGGGGTGGCGAGAACTTGAACATCGTTCAATTGAACAGCGTTCAGGTTAGGGCGAAGCGTCCGATAGTGTCAAAGGCACGAATCCTTCGGTTCGGATCCCCGGCGGCGCGGTACCGCCGCGGGCAGCAGGAGAAGCGGGAGCGAAGAAGCAGTGCAGTTGCGACGCGGCGACGTCCTCGACGGCGCCATGGCGATCCTCGACGAGTACGGGCTCGGCGACCTGACGATGCGCAAGCTCGCGTCGTCGCTCGGCGTCCAGCCCGGTGCGTTGTACTGGCACTTCCCGAACAAGCAGACCCTGCTCGGCGCCATGGCGGACCGCATCCTCGACGGTGTCGACGAGCCGCCCGCGAGCGATGCCTGGGACGACGCCCTCTCCGAGCTGGCGCACCGTTTCCGCGCCGCGCTGCTCGCCCATCGCGACGGCGCCGAACTCGTCGCCTCGAGCTACGCCTCCCGGCTGACCACTTCCCGGGCGCGCGACGCCTTCGTGGCCACCGCCGAACGCGCGGGTCTGTCCCGGGCGTACGCCGAACTGACCGGCTACGCGCTGCTGCACTACGTGCTCGGCCACACCGTCGACGAGCAGTCCCGCGCGCAGCTCGAGGAACTCGGCGCGCTCACCCGCGCACCGCTGTCCCCCGATGTCGCGACCGAACAGCCGACCGAGACCGACGACGAACTGCTCGACGGCGATCCCGCCGTCCGGTTCGAGTTCGGCCTGCGGTTGTTCGTCGACGGCATCCGCGCACGTCTGGAGACCCGTGCGACATCCTGACCCCGCCGTTCCTGTCGGACCCGTCTCCTACCTTCGACGCTCGTGACCGCCCCCTGGACCCTCCAGCAGATCAACGCCGTCGCACCCGATCCGTCCTCGCTGACGGCTGCGCGCGGCGTCGCCTCCGCATGGCTCGAGACCGGTCACGACACCACCGCCCTGTGGGGACTGTGCCGCGGACGCGGCACCACGCCGTATCGCACGGCGATCCACCCGAGCGCTCCCGCCTACACGTGCACGTGCCCGAGCCGGAAGCTGCCCTGCAAGCACGCCCTGTCGCTGCTCGTGCGCTGGTCCGAGGGCGCCGTACCCACGGGGCAGGCACCCGACTTCGTCACCGGATGGCTCGCCGCCCGCGCCGCGTCCACCGCACCGCCCGCCCCGGCGGACGAGCCGGTCAAGGCACCCGATCCGGCGACCGCCCAGCGCCGCGCCGAGCGGGTCGCGGCAGGACTCGACGACCTCGACCGCTGGCTGACCGACCGCATCCGGCACGGCCTCGGGGCGGTGGATCACGGCTACGACACCTACGAGGCGATCGCTGCCCGCATGGTGGATGCCCAGGCTCCCGGCGTGGCGTCGGCACTGCGCGCCCTGGCCGCCGTCGTGAACGACGAAACCGATTGGCCCGCCAGGCTGCTCGAAGAGTATGCGCGCCTGCACCTCATGGCCGTGGCGTACCGGCAGCGCGACGAACTGCCGAGGCCGCTCCTGCGTTCGCTGCAGACCCATCTCGGTTTCGGCACCCGCAGCGAGGAGGTCCGCGCCGAACCGGCCGTGCGCGACCGCTGGCAGGTCCTCGCCGTCCGCGTCACCGAGGAGAGCCGGATGTTCACCCGCAAGACGTGGTTGCGGGGACGGTCGAGCGGACGCTGGGCGATCCTGCTCGACTTCGCACACGGCACAGCACGTTTCGCCGCGCCGCTCCCCTTCCCCGGGTCGCTCGTCGATGCCGATCTGCACTTCTACCCCGGTGCGGCCCCACTACGGGCGGTGCTCGGCCGGCAGCACGGGGAGACGGAGCCGTTCACAACCCTGCCCGCCACCGGACTCGACGCCGCACTGGACGAGTACGCCCGCATGCGCGGAGCAGATCCGTGGTTGCGCACCTGGCCCGTCCTGCTCGACGCGGTCACTCCCACCGACAGTGAAGACGGATGGTACGTCGTCGACCCGTCCGGACGGGCACTGCCGCTCACCGGAGACGACGACAGCCGCTGGCGGCTGCACGCTGTCGCAGGGGGCCGTCCCGTGACGGTCTGCGGCGACTGGGACGGAACCGCTCTCGCCCCGGTCTCCCTGTTCACCGGAGGACAGGTGATGACCTGGTGAGCACACTGCCCGAATCGCTGACGACCGCAGCACTTCTCGGAACGGCACGCTCCGCTCCGGAGTTCGGCGCGCTGCACACGGCCGGTGCCGCGGGCGAACTCGCCGGAGACCCCGCCGCGACACTGCTCGCCGCTGCCGCCCTGGAGGCGACCTTCCTCACCGCCGCGACCGTGCCGGTGGTCCGCGAACGGCCGTCGCCGGCCCCGGACGACGACCGTCCCGTCCTTCCCGGCGCGGCTGCCGAACGCCTGCGCGCGCTGCTCGCCGTCCGCTCCCCGCTGCTCGACGAATGGTTCGAGGTGGCGGCCCGGTTCCGCGCGTCGCACGACATCGTGGTCGACCTGTTGATCGTCGCGACCACCGACTCGGTGCACCGCGACCGGCTGATCGCTCTCACCGGCGCCCGCGGACGCTGGGTAGCCGCGCGCCACCCGGAATGGGCCGATCTGCTGCCACCCGACCCGCTCGACGACACGCCCTGGCACGTCGGTCCGCCCGCCCGGCGACGCCGATGGTTCGAGGTGCTCCGCGCGCACGATCCGGCCGCGGCGACAGCCACGCTCGCGGCGTCATGGGGTGCGCAGACCGCCGCCCAGCGGGCCGAACTCGTCGCCCTGCTCGCGGTCGGTCTCGGTCCGCACGACGAAGACCTGCTCGAGCGCGCCCTCGACGACCGTAGCCGCAAGGTTCGCGCCGTCGCGCTCGACCTTCTTCCCCGCCTCCACGACTCCGCGTTCGCGCGACGCATGGCCGAACGAGTGCGGCAATGGCTGCTCGTCGACGGCTCGACCGTCACCCTCGCCGTCCCCGAACGGCCGGACGAGAGCGCACTCCGCGACGGTCTCTCCGACGGTCCGGCCCGCGATCTGCTGGTGGCGGCAGTCGCGGCCGCTCCGCTGTCGGTGTGGCGCGAGCACGCCGGAGACGGGGTGCTGCCGGAGTTCGACGTCGACGACGCCATCCGCACGGCACTGACGGACGCGTGGGGCCGCGCGGCGGTCCGGCAACGCGACAGCGGATGGGCCGCGGCGTTGCTGCGACGCGACGGCACCGTCGACACGTCGGTCGCCCGGGTCGTACCTCGCGACATCCTGCTCGCGCACCTGCGCGAGACGTCGCCGCCCGCGGTTCTCGACGACGCGTTGCTCGCCGCGCTCCCGGCGCCGTGGCCGCGAGATGTCGCCGAGAAGGTGCTCACCGCGCTGTACACGAAGCTGACGACCACCCGCGTGGTGCGCGACGTGCTGACGTTGCTCGCCCACCGGGCACCGTTCGAGCTGGCCGATCTGCTGGCCGACGCCGCGAACCGCACCGACGATCTCGGTCGCCTGCACCTGTTCGCGAGCGCAGCCGACACCCTGACCCTCCGCAAGACGATCCACGAGGAGCTGAGTTGACCGACTTCGAGTCGACCCCCGCAGTTGTCGGCACCGACGAAGCTGCGGCGTCCGATACCGGCACGTCCGATACCGACGCGCCCGAGGCCGACGCGCCCGACACCACCGAATCCGGCGTATCCGGCACCGACCTGCTGCGTCCGCACGCCGAGCAGCAGTACGCGGATGAACTCGCAGCACTCGCGCGACTCGACGACCGGCCGCGCCCGCCGTCGTGGCAGCTGTCGCCGTGGGCCGTGGTGACCTACCTGCTCGGCGGCGAACTGTCCGACGGCACCGTCATCACCCCGAAGTACGTCGGCCCACGCCGGTTGATGGAGGTCGCCGTCGCGACCCTGGCGACCGACCGGGCACTGCTGCTGCTCGGGGTGCCGGGCACCGCGAAGACCTGGGTGTCGGAGCATCTCGCCGCCGCGATCAGCGGTTCGTCGACGCGGCTCGTGCAGGGAACGGCAGGCACGACCGAGGAGTCGGTGCGCTACGGCTGGAACTACGCGCGGCTGCTCGCCGAAGGGCCGAGCGCCGCCGCGCTGGTCGCCTCCCCGGTCATGACCGCGATGCGTGACGGTGCCGTGGCGCGTATCGAGGAACTCACCCGCATCCCCGCCGACGTGCAGGACGCGCTGATCACCATCCTGTCGGAGAAGACGCTTCCCGTCCCCGAACTCGGCATCGAGGTGCAGGCGACGAAGGGGTTCAACGTCATCGCCACCGCCAACGACCGCGACCGCGGGGTCAACGACCTGTCGTCCGCGCTGCGTCGACGGTTCAACACCGTCGTGTTGCCGTTGCCGGCGAGCGAGGAGGACGAGGTCTCGATCGTCACCCGCCGCGTCGAACAACTCGGCGCCGCACTCGAACTGCCCGCCGTGCCCGCCGCCGCGGAGGAGATCCGCCGCGTCGTCACGGTCTTCCGGGAGTTGCGCAGCGGTGTCACCACCGACGGCCGGACCAAGCTGAAGTCCCCGTCGGGCACCCTGTCCACCGCCGAGGCGATCTCGGTGGTCACTGGTGGCCTGGCGCTGTCGGCGCACTTCGGTGACGGGGTGTTGCGGCCCGCCGACGTCGCGGCCGGGATCCTCGGTTCGGTGGTCAAGGACCCCGTCTCCGATCGCGTGGTCTGGAACGAATATCTCGAGGCCGTCGTCCGGGAACGCGGCGACTGGACCGACTTCTACCGGGCGTGCCGGGAGATCACCGGGTGACCGACGCTCTCTTCGACCGCGCGGATGCGCCCGCGGAGATCCGGGTCTTCGGGATCCGGCACCACGGGCCGGGTTCGGCGCGCGCGGTCCTGCAGGCACTCGCAGAGTTCGAACCCGACACCGTGCTCATCGAGGGGCCGTCGGACGCCGAGCCGGTGCTTGCGCTCGCCGCGGCCGACGACATGGTTCCGCCGGTCGCACTGCTGGCGTACGCCCGCGACGAACCGGCGCGGGCGGCGTTCTGGCCGTTCGCGGCCTTCTCGCCCGAGTGGCAGGCGTTGCGCTGGGCCTACCTGCACGACGCCGACGTGCGGTTCTGCGACCTTCCGGCGGCGATGTCGCTCGCCGCCGAACGCGAGGTCGGCGACCGCGCGACCGACGACCTGCTCGGCATGCTCGCCCGCGCCGGCGGCTACGCCGACTTCGAGCAGTGGTGGGACGCGGTGGTCGAGCACGGCACCGCACAGGCCTTCGACGAGATCACCGACGCGATGCGGGCGCTGCGCGAGGATGTCGGGATCGACGACCACACCGCGCGACGCGAGGCGCACATGCGGCAGGTGCTGCGCGCGACGGTCAAGGCCGGGGCCCGCGCGATCGCCGTGGTGTGCGGGGCGATGCACGCGCCCGCGCTGACCGGCCGGCTCGGACCGGCCGCGCCCGACGCGCGCCTGCTCAAGGGCATGCCCAAGGTCAAGACCACCCTCACGTGGGTGCCGTGGAGCCACTCCCGGTTGTCGCTGTCGTCGGGCTACGGCGCCGGCATCACCTCACCCGGCTGGTACCACCACCTGTTCACACAGCCTGCGGACACGACCGCACGCTGGTTCACCCGCGTGGCCCGTGTCCTGCGCGAGGAGGATCTGCCCGTCTCGAGCGCCCACGTCATCGAGGCGACGCGCCTGGCCGACACGCTCGCGGCGCTGCGCGGTCGCGCGGTGGCCGGACTCGACGAGGTCGTCGAGGCGACCCGATCGGTGCTGTGCGACGGAGACGACGTCCTGCTCGACCTCGTCACGCGGCGGCTCGTCGTCGGCGAGGCCCTCGGTTCGGTCTCCGAGGACACCCCCACCGTCCCGCTCGACACCGACCTGCAGCGCAATGCGAAGTCGTTGCGTCTCAAGCGGTCCGCCGAAGCGAAGAACCTCGATCTGGACCTGCGCCGCGAGATCGACGTCGCGCGGTCGCGACTGCTGCACCGCCTGGCGCTGCTCGGGATCGACTGGGGCACGCCCACCGAAAGCGAGGTGCGCTCGACCGGCACCTTCCGCGAGACCTGGACGCTGCGGTGGGAACCCGAATTGTCGGTGGCGATCGTCGAGGCGTCGCGGTGGGGCACGACCGTGGAATCCGCAGCGGGCGCCACAGTGGCCGACCGTGCCGCACGTTCCGGGATCGCGCTCGCCGACCTCACCGAACTCCTCGAACGGGCGCTGCTCGCCGACCTGCGGACCACGATCCCGTCGCTGGTGACGGCGATCGACGCGGCCGCCGCACTCGATCACGATGTGCTGCACCTGATGAGCGCACTGCCGACCCTCGTGCGCACCGTCCGGTACGGCGATGTGCGGGGCACCGATCTGTCCTCCCTGGACCACGTCTGCGACGCCCTGCTCGCGCGGGTGTGCGCCGGTCTCCCGGCGGCGGTCACCGGTCTCGACCACGACGCCGCCGATGCGCTGCGCACCGCTATCGACGACGTGCACCTCGCTCTCGCGCTGCGCGCGGATCCGAGCGCGACCGGCCGATGGCTCGACACGCTGACATCGGTGAGCGAGCGCGACGACGTCGACGGTCTGCTCGTCGGGCGCACCACCCGGATGCTGCGCGACACCGGCCGACTCGGCGAACACGACGCGGCCGTGCGGGTCGCGCGGGCGTTGTCGGTGGGGTCACCCGCGCCCGCGAAGGCACGCTGGATCGACGGGTTCCTCGGCGGGGGTGGGCTCCTGCTCGTCCACGACAGCGCACTGTTCGATCTCGTCGACGAATGGATCAGCGGTCTCACCGACGACGATTTCGTCGACGTCCTGCCCGTCCTGCGGCGCACCTTCGGGTCGTTCGCGTTCGGTGAGCGACGCCTGCTCGGGCAGACGGTGCGCGGCGAACGCACCCGCCGCGCGGAGACACCGCCCGCTGTGGACCGCGGCCGGATCGCCCTGACCGCCACCGCGTCGATCCTGGGAGTGTCGGCATGACAACCGAACCCGGAGACACCGAACGCCTGCGCCGCTGGCGGCTGGCACTCGGCGAGGCCGCCGAGGACTCCACGGGCTCGCTGTCCTCGGCCGACGACAGCGCGATGGACGCCGCGCTCGCCGCGCTGTACGACACCGCGCCCGGCGACGGCACCGCACCGCGCACGGCAGGTCTCGGCGCGTCCGCGCCCCGGGTGGCGCGCTGGCTCGGCGACATCCGCACCTACTTCCCGACATCCGTCGTCCAGGTGATGCAACGCGACGCAGTGGATCGGCTCGGGTTGACCCGGCTGCTCCTCGAACCCGAGATGCTCGAGGCCGTCGAACCGGACGTGCACCTGGTGGGCACGTTGCTGAGCCTGAACCGTGTGATGCCGGAGACCACCAAGGCGACGGCACGGACGGTCGTCGAGAAGGTCGTGCGCGAGATCGAGGCTCGCATCGCGCAGCACACCCGCGCCGCCGTCACAGGCGCGCTCGACCGGTCGTCGCGGACGTCGAACCCGAAGCTGCGCGACATCGACTGGGACCGCACGATCCGCGCGAACCTGGCCCACTACCTGCCGGAGCATCGCACCGTGGTGCCCGAGAAACTGGTGGGTTACGGGCGCCGGTCGCAGGCGGTGAAACGCGACGTGGTGCTCGCGGTGGACCAGTCCGGGTCGATGGCGTCGAGCGTGGTCTACGCGTCGGTGTTCGCGGCGGTCCTGGCGTCGATGCGGGCGCTGCGCACCTCGCTGGTCGTATTCGACACCGCGGTGGTGGACCTGACCGACAAGCTCGCCGACCCCGTGGACGTGCTGTTCGGCACCCAGCTCGGCGGCGGCACCGACATCAATCGGGCGATCGCCTACAGCAGGTCGCTGATCACGCGCCCGGCCGATTCGCTGTTCGTGCTCATCTCGGATCTGTACGAGGGCGGCATCCGCGCCGAGATGCTCTCGCGCATCCGGGAGATGCTCGCCGCGGGGGTGCAGGTCGTGGTGCTGCTCGCGTTGTCCGACGACGGGGCACCGTCCTTCGACCGCGACAACGCGGCGGCACTCGCCGAACTCGGAGTTCCCGCCTTCGCGTGCACGCCCGACCGATTCCCGGAACTGCTCGCCGTCGCGCTCGAGCGGGGTGACGTCGGACGCTGGTCGCACTCAGTCTGACCGCCGGACCGACCCGGACGGCGTGAGGATCCGGGTTCAGTGGGCCGGTTTTTCGGACGAGTCGACCGCCGCGTCACCGTCCTCCTCGGCGTACCGCTCGAGCAGCGCGATCTCGGCCGTGCGTGAGGGGAACGCGAAGGCCACCAACGCTGCTCCGACCAGCACGATCGCGATCGCGGCCGTGTAGGCGCGGGTGTCGCCGTCGAGGAAGGCCGACCGGGCCGCCTCGATGATCTGCGGCGCGTACTGCGGATAGTGCCCGGCGATCCCGACGGCTCCCGCGAACGACTTCTCCAGTGCGGTCTCGGTCTGCTCGTCGACGGCCGTGGCCTGAGGACTCGCCGCGATCGTCGCGGCGAGGGAGGCCGAGTATCCGGCCGTGAGCAGCGCTCCGAGGATCGACTGGACGATCGCGCCGCCGAGATCGCGTTGCAGATCGGCGGTGCCGGAGGCCATTCCGGCGCGGGAGACCGGCACCGATCCCGTGAGCGAATGCGAGGCCGGGGTACCGGCGAGACCGACACCGGCGCCGAGGCACATGTATCCGAGGGCGATCACCCAGTAGTGCGCGTCCTCGTCCCACAGCATCAGTGCGACGACGAGTCCGGCCACGATCGCGACGTAACCCGACAGCAGGGTGAAGCGGGAGCCGCGCGACCCGACGAGTTTCGCCGACTGCGGTGCCACCAGCACCATCACGAATGCGGCGGGCAGCGCCGCCGATCCTGCCGCGAGCGTCGAGTAGCCGAGCACGTTCTGCAGGTACTGCTGGCTGATGTACATCGTGCCCATGAGGGTGCCGAACACGATGATGCCCGCGACGGCCGCGACCCAGAACACGCGACGCCGGGCGACCCGCAGGTCGAACAGGGGATTCGCCGCGCGCAGCTGCCGCATCACGAAGAGGATCACCGCGACGAGAGCGATGACGAGGGCGGACACCGCGATGGTCTTCATCCCGTCGACGGGCACGAAGTTGATGCCCAGGACGAGCGAACCGACGAGCACCACCGAGACGAGGCCGCCGAGATGATCGACCGGGTCGGTCGACTCGTTGACGTGGCTCGGCACGAACATCCAGGTCAGGGCGAGCGCGATCAGCGCGAGCGGGATCGTCACCAGGAAGACCGATCCCCAGAAGAACTGTTCGAGCAACATGCCGGCGACGAGCGGGCCGAGCGCGGTCAGGCCGCCACCGATCGACGACCACAACGCGATGGCGCGCGTGCGCGCCGCGCCCGACCACAGGGCGGTGATCAGGGCCAGGGTGGTGGGGAACGCCAGACCGGCGGAGACGCCGCCGAGCACCCGGGCGGCGAAGAGCACGTCGGTGTTCGGCGCGAATCCGGCGACCGCGGAGGCGGGAACCGACAAGACCATGCCGAGCAGCAGCATCGTCTTGCGTCCGTAGCGGTCGCCGACGGCCCCGAGGTAGAGCACCGACGCGGCGAGACCGACGGAATAAGCGACGGCGACGAGGTTGAGCTGGGTCTGGCTCGCGTCGAACGCCTTCCCGATGTCGGGCAGTGCCACGTTCGCGACGGCGAGGTTCAGGTTCGCCACGGCGGCGACGAGGATCAAGGAGGCGAGCACCAGGTTCGCCCGTGCCGGCCGACCGTCGTCAGGTGGGGTCACGGACACATACTGCGCGCTCGAACAGCCGTCCTGCGCGGTTTCCGGCGGGTTTTCACCTTCGGTCACCCCACCGGGTTAGGATCGCCTCACTTGTTGTTCGACAGACTCGAGGCCCGTCATGACACGCCGATCCGCTGCGTTGCTCCGTTCCGCCGCTCTGTTCACGGCCACCGCGATCGCGCTGACCGCGTGCGGATCCTCCGACACGGAGTCCGACTCCGGTTCGGCTCCGTCGGACGGTGCCTTCCCCGTCACCGTCGACACGAAGTTCGGGGAGGTCACCATCGAGTCCGCCCCCGAACGCGTCGCGGCTCTGGGCTGGGGCGACGCCGAAACCGCACTGGCGCTCGGTGTTCAGCCGGTGGCGGCGAGCGACTGGCTCGCCTTCGGCGGCGACGGTGTGGGGCCGTGGGCGCAGGGGTTGTACGACTCGCCGCCGGAGCTCATCGGCACGATCGAGCCGTCCTTCGAGCTGCTCGCGGCGCAGGAGCCCGATCTGATCCTCGACACCAAGAGTTCCGGTGAGCAGGCCCGCTACGAGACTCTGTCGGGGATCGCCCCGACCGTCGGCGGCCCGGAAGGCAGCGACGCCTATCTCACCTCGCTCGACGACCAGGTGACCTCGGTGGCAACGGCGCTCGGTGTCCCGGACAAGGGTGCCGAGTTGCTGTCGCAGATCGATGCGGATTTCGAGCAGGCCGCCGCCGACAATCCCGAGTTCGCGGGCAAGACCGTCACCGTCGCCTCCTACACGTCGGAGGGGTGGGGCGCCTACGTCGTCGGCGACTCGCGCGTCGACTTCATGACCGAGCTCGGCTTCGTGAACAATCCGCAGGTGCAGGCCGCGGCGACGGACGATTTCTTCATCACCGTCTCCGACGAGAACCTGGACATGCTCGACTCCGACCTGCTGATCGTGCTGCCGATCTACGTGCCGGCCGCCGAGGTGACCGACAATCCGGTCTTCCAGCAGATCCCGGCGGTGCGCGACGGCCGGTTCCTCGTGCTCGACAGCGATTCCGACATCTCCGCGGCGTTCTCGACGAACTCGGTGCTGTCGGTGCCGTTCGCGCTCGACGAGCTGGTTCCGCTGGTCGCCGAACGCGTGAACTGAGCCGGTTCCTGCGTTCGGTTCAGCGCCGGAACAGCTTGTTGCCGAGCCAGACGATCGGATCGTAGCGACGGCCGGCGACGCGTTCCTTCATCGGGATCAGCGCGTTGTCGGTGATGTGGATGTTCTCCGGGCACACCTCGGTGCAGCACTTGGTGATGTTGCACATGCCCAGGCCGTGCTCGTCCTGCGCGACGTCGCGCCGGTCGGCGACGTCGAGCGGGTGCATCTCGAGTTCCGCGATGCGCATGAGATAGCGGGGACCGGCGAAGGCCTCCTTGTTCTCCTCGTGGTCGCGCACCACGTGGCAGACGTTCTGGCACAGATAGCATTCGATGCACTTGCGGAACTCCTGGGAGCGCTGCACGTCGACCTGTTGCATCCGGTACTCCCCCGGCGCCAGATCCGGAGGCGGCGCGAAGGCCGGTATCTCGCGTGCCTTGCGGTAGTTGAACGAGACATCGGTGACGAGATCTCGGATGATCGGGAAGGTGCGCATCGGGGTCACGGTGATCGTCGCGTCGGGATCGAACAGCGACATGCGGGTCATGCACGTCAGGCGCGGGCGACCGTCGACCTCCGCCGAACACGATCCGCACTTGCCCGCCTTGCAGTTCCAGCGCACGGCGAGATCCGGTGCCTGGGTGGCCTGCAGGCGGTGCAGGATGTCGAGGACGACCTCCCCTTCGTTGACCTCGACGGTGTAGTCCCGCAGTTCCCCGCCGTCGGCGTCGCCCCGCCAGATCCTGAACGCCGCCTGGTATCCCATCTCAACCCCTCCGTCCGGGATGGTCCGCGAGTTCCTCGTCGGTGTAGTACTTCCCGAGTTCGTCGATGTCGAACAGCTCCAGCAGGTCGCGGCGCATCGGTTGCTGCCGTTCGGCGGTGACCGTCACGTCGGGGACGAACGGGTCGCCGCCGTCCAGGCGACAGGCGAGCAGAGTGCGACGCCATTCGGGGTCCATCGACGGGTGGTCGTCGCGGGTATGTCCCCCGCGGCTCTCGGTGCGCTGCAACGCGGCCCGTGCGACGCACTCGCACACGAGGAGCATGTTCCGCAGGTCCAGGGCGAGATGCCAGCCCGGGTTGAACTGGCGGTGGCCCTCCACCGCGACGTTGCGGATCCGTGTGCGCAGGGTGTCGAGTTCGCGCAGGGCGCGTTCGATCTCGTCCGCGCGCCGGATGATGCCCACGAGATCCTGCATGACCTGTTGCAGGTCGGTGTGCAGGGTGTAGGGGTTCTCGGCGCGATCGGCGTCGGCCGGATCGAAGGGCGAGAGCGCCGCGCGGGCGGCGGCGTCGATGTCGGCGTCGCCGACGGTCGGCCGCGACGTGAGTCCCTGCACGTAGTCGGCGGCGCCGAGACCTGCCCGGCGACCGAAGACCAGCAGATCGGACAGCGAATTCCCGCCCAGCCGGTTCGATCCGTGCATGCCACCGGAACATTCCCCGGCGGCGAACAGCCCCGGGACTGCCGCAGCGGCGGTGTCGGGGTCGACCTCGATGCCGCCCATCACGTAGTGGCAGGTCGGGCCGACCTCCATGGCCTCGGCGGTGATGTCGACGTCGGCGAGTTCCTTGAACTGGTGGTGCATCGACGGCAGGCGGCGCATGATCTCGTCGGCCGGCATCCGCGAGGCGATGTCGAGGAAGACTCCGCCGTGCGGGGTGCCCCGGCCGTCCTTGACCTCGGAGTTGATGGCGCGGGCGACCTCGTCGCGTGGGAGCAGGTCGGGGGTGCGGCGATTGTTCTCCTGGTCCTCGTACCAGCGGTCGGCCTCCTCCTCGGTCTCCGCGTACTGGCCTTTGAACACCGGCGGGATGTAGGAGAACATGAACCGCTCCCCCTCGGAGTTCTTCAGCACTCCGCCGTCGCCGCGCACACCCTCGGTGACGAGGATGCCCTTCACGCTCGGCGGCCAGATCATCCCCGTCGGGTGGAACTGGACGAACTCCATGTTGATGAGGGTGGCGCCGGCGCGCAGGGCGAGGGCGTGCCCGTCGCCCGTGTACTCCCACGAGTTCGACGTGACTTTCCACGACTTGCCGATACCACCGGTGGCGATGACGACCGCGGGCGCCTCGAACAACACGAATCGTCCGGTCTCGCGCCAGTATCCGAACGCGCCGGCGATGCGTCCCTCCGCGTCCTTCAGCAGTTCGGTGATGGTGCATTCGGCGAAGACCCGCACCCGGGCCTCGTAGTCGCCGTGCTCGGCGTGGTCCTCCTGCTGCAGTGACACGATCTTCTGCTGCATCGTGCGGATGAGTTCGAGTCCGGTGCGATCGCCGACGTGCGCGAGTCGCGGATAGGTGTGACCGCCGAAGTTGCGCTGGCTGATCCGGCCGTCGGGGGTGCGGTCGAACAGCGCCCCGTAGGTCTCCAGCTCCCACACGCGGTCGGGGGCCTCGCGGGCGTGCAGTTCGGCCATCCGCCAGTTGTTGAGGAACTTGCCGCCGCGCATCGTGTCCTGGAAGTGCACCTGCCAGGAGTCGCGGGGGTTGGCGTTGCCCATCGCGGCGGCGCATCCGCCCTCGGCCATCACGGTGTGGGCCTTGCCGAACAGCGACTTGCACACCACGGCAACGGAGAAGCCGCGCTGCCGCGCCTCGATCACCGCGCGCAGCCCGGCGCCGCCTGCTCCGATCACGACGACGTCGACCTTGTGCCGTTCGACATCCACCATCCGTGTTCCCCCTCCTCCGGTGCGGCCGGTGTCGTGCCGTGCGCGTCAGCCGATGAACCGCAGATCGGCGATGGTGTCGCTCGCCACGAGCATGATGTAGAAGTCCGTGAGGATCAGAGTCCCCAGCGTGATCCACGCGAACTGCATGTGCCTGGTGTTGAGTTTCGAGACGAACGTCCAGATCCGGTAGCGCACGGGGTGTTTCGAGAAGTGCCGCAGCCGCCCGCCGGTGACGTGCCGGCACGAGTGGCACGACAGCGTGTAACCCCAGAGCAGCACGACGTTGATGAGCAGGATCAGGTTGCCGAGTCCGATGCCGAATCCGCTCGGGCTGTGGAAGGACAGGATGACGTCGTAGGTGTTGATCAGCGACACCACGAAACCGGCGTAGAAGAAGTAGCGGTGCGAGTTCTGCAGGATCAGCGGGAACCGCGTCTCGCCGGTGTAGTGCCGGTGCGGTTCGGCGACCGCGCACGCCGGCGGCGACAACCAGAACGATCGGTAGTAGGCCTTGCGGTAGTAATAGCAGGTCAGCCGGAAGCCGAGGAGGAACGGCAGCGACAGGAAGGCGAGCGGGATCCACATCGGGAGTTCGCCGACCCACGTGCCGAAATGGCGGGCGCCGTCCACGCAGGACGCGCTCACGCACGGCGAGTAGAACGGCGTCAGGTAGTGGTAGTCCTCGACGTAGTAGGCGCTGCGCACGAACGAGCGGATCGTCGCGTACACCACGAACACACCGAGACCGAGCACGGTGAGTGCGGGTGACTGCCACCAGCGGTCGGTCCGCAGCGTCCGCGCGGTGATCCGCGCGCGACCCTCGGAGCGGACGCCGGTGGCCGGCGTGCCGCGAGCCGCCGGCGTCGCCTCGGAGGTGCTCACCGCGAGCCGTGCAGCCCGCCGAGACCTTCGTCGTCCGTATCCGTTCCGCGGAACAACGAGTCGTCGTACGGCGTATCGGGAATCGGGATGCGTTCACCGAGACTGTTGACGACCTCGCGCGGAGGATGTTCGGCGAAGTCGCGTATGTCGATGTCGAGACGTTCGACGTCGTTCGACAGCCTCTTCACCGGGGCTGCGTCCCCGTAGCGCGATCGTAGGGATCCGAGGCATTGGCGCAGGTGGGCGGCGGTGCGCTGAAGCTCCTGCAATTCGCTGATGGACATCCGTACCTCCGGGCCGAGCGGTCGACATGTCCCTTCCGTAGCGGGTATCGGCATGTCGCGCCGGCCGACACGATGGGAACAGGCCAGTTGCAGTGTGGCATCCATCACAGCACAGCGGAAGATCCGCCCGCACGCCGTATCGTCGGGAGCGGCAGATCCGACCACCGGGAGGCACGGGCGGCGAAGACACGGGCGTCGAGTGCGGCGCTGCCGGCCGGGATCCGGCCCACGACGGGGACGCCGGTGACGTCGGGGAGGTCGTCGAGATTGCACTGCTCCGCCAGATCCGGTGCGGCAGGCCAGGATCCGATGATCACTCCCGGGCACTCGACTCCTGCCGAGCGGAGCGCGGCCACGGTGAGTGCGGTGTGGTTGAGTGTGCCCAGTCCCGCGGCGGCGACGATCACCGCCGGCGCTCCGAGCGCGGCCGCGACGTCCGCAACGGTGAAGCCGCCCGCGCCGAGCCGGACGAGCACGCCTCCCGCTCCTTCGACCAGGGTGAGGTCGTGCTCGACGTCGAGCCTCCGGACGGTGCCGACGATCTCGTCGAGAGTGAGCAGCGGGCGTCCGCTGCGCCGCGCGGCGGTGTCGGGCGCGAGGGGATCGGGGTACCGCGCGAGTTCGACGAGCCGGACGCGATCGCCGGCGAGTCGCCCGATCTCCTGCAGGTCGCCGGGCCCGTCGTCCGTCACGCCCGTCTGGGCGGGTTTGCACACCGCGACCCGCAGTCCCGAGGCCACGGCGTTCGCGGCGAGTGCCGCGGTCGCGACGGTCTTGCCCACATCGGTCGACGTGCCGGTGACGACGAGAACGCTCACGCCCGGGCTCCCGCGAGGACGTCGGTGAGCACCTCGTCGACGAGGGCGCGTTCGTCGTCGGTGAGGTTCGCGCGGGCCGTCAGGCGCAGCCGCGAGGTGCCGGCCGGCACCGAGGGCGGCCGGAAGCATCCGACGTGCACCCCGCGGTCGCGACACCGCGCCGCGGCGTCGGCGGCGACGTGCGGGTCGCCGAGGATCACCGACACCACGGCGGACGGTGGCGCCTCGACACCCGTGACCCGGGCGAGATGCGCGGCCTGCTCGAGCACGGCCGCCGCGCGGGCGGGTTCGGCGCGCAGCACCTTCAGCGCGCCCCGGGCGGCACCGACGGCGGCCGGGGCGAGTCCGGTGTCGAAGATGAAGGTGCGGGCGGTGTCCACGAGATGTTCCCGCACACGCCTGTCGGCGAGGACGGCTCCGCCCTGGGAGGCAAGGGATTTCGACAGCGTCGCGGTGACGACCACATCGGGCTCGCCGGCGAGGCCCGTTTCGTGGACGAGTCCGCGGCCCCCCGCGCCGCGGACCCCCACTCCGTGGGCCTCGTCGACGAGGAGCAACGCGCCGTGCGCTCGGCAGACGCGATGCAGTTCCCGCAGCGGCGCGAGGTCGCCGTCGGTGCTGAACACCGAGTCGGTCAGGACGAGCGCGCGGGCCTCGGTGCGGGTCGCGAGGGCGTGCGCGACCGCGTCGACGTCGTTGTGGGGCGTGACGACGATCCTCGAGCGGGACAGCCGGCACGCGTCGACGAGCGAGGCGTGGCCGCCGGCGTCCGAGACGATCAGTGCGTCCCTACCGCCGAGGGCGGCGACGGCACCGAGGTTCGCGGCATATCCGCTCGAGAACACCAGGCCGCTGTCGGCCCCGACGAAGTCGGCGAGTTCGCGTTCGAGGAGTTCGTGTTCGGCGGTGGTGCCGGTGACCAGACGCGATCCGGTGGCACCGGCCCCCCATCGCCGCAGGGCGGCGGTGGCTCCCGCGAGGACCTCGGGATGGCGGGTCAGACCGAGATAGTCGTTGGAGGCGAGGTCGACGACGGTCGAGCCGGGGGTCCGGACGACGGGGTCGCGGTGCAGACCCGCTGCGCGTCGTGCCGCCGCGGTGTCGTCGAGCCACGCCAGGGCGGGATGTGCGGTCATGAGCGGTGACCATACTTGAACACCGTTCAAGTCGCTACGTCGGTGGGTTCGGGTCGTAGGCTCGGGCGGTCCGGCACACCCCGACGAAAGGCTGGTGACGTGGTCGTCCACATCGAGTCCCGGGACGGAACGACGATCGGATTCCGCAGGCTCGGGCAGGGCCCGGGTCTCGTCGTCGTGCACGGCAGCATCGCGACCGGGGACGAATGGTCGCGCGTGGCCTCCGCCCTGGCGGACCGCTTCACGGTCCACCTCGTGGACCGGCGCGGGCGCGGCCTCAGCGGCGACGCCGACGCGTACTCGATCGACACCGAGATCGCCGACATCGCCGCGGTCCTCGACGCCGCCGGACCGGACGCTTCGCTCGTCGGGCATTCCTACGGCGCACTGTGCGCCCTCGCAGCCGTCACCTCGGGAGTCCACGTGCCCGGACTGGTCCTCTACGAACCGCCGGTGCCGGTCGCCGGGCCGCTCGCCGGAGCGGCCCTGGAACCGTATGCGGCGGCGGTGGACGCCGGCGACCTCGACCGCGCGCTCACCATCGCCATGACCGACATCCTCCGCGTCCCCGCAGCAGGGGTCGATCGGCTGCGCGGCACCCCGATCTGGTCCCGGATGGCGGAGCTGGCACCCACCTGGGTGCGCGAACTGCGCGTCATCGACGGTCACGGGCCGGATGTCGCGAGGTACGCCTCCGTCACGACCCCGACCCTGTTCCTGCAGGGCTCGCGGACCGCGCAGCACCACGTCGTGGCCACCGAGGCCCTGCGGGCCGTCATGCCCGACACCCGGTTGGTCGAGTTCTCGGGGCACGAGCACTTCGCGCACGTCACCACCCCCACGGCGGTGGCCGACGCGATCGCGGAGTTCCTCACCGCGGTCCGCTGACCGCGGCGGTCACCGGGCGTTCGCGCCGACGGCGGCGATCATCCCCGAGGTGATCGCCGCGAGATCGTCGGCCGCACAGACGTAGGGCGGCATCGTGTAGACGAGATTGCGGAACGGCCGCAGCCACACCCCGGCCGCCACAGCGGCGTCGGTGGTCGCGCGCATGTCCACCGGATCGGTGAGTTCGATCACGCCGATGCCTCCGAGGACGCGGACGTCCGCGACCCCCGGCAACCCGCGTGCGGAGGCGAGCCCCTCGGTCAGGCCGGCGTTCACCGCCGCCACCTCGGCACGCCAGTCGCGGGAGAGCAGCAGTTCGACCGCCGCGACGGCGACGGCGCACGCGAGCGGGTTGCCCATGAAGGTCGGACCGTGCATCACGCCACCGCCCTCCCCCGCGCTGATCGCCTCGGCGACGGCCCGCGTGCACAGTGTCGCGGCGAGGGTCATGTATCCGCCGGTGAGTGCCTTGCCCACGCACATCACGTCCGGGCTCACCTGTGCATGGTCGGCGGCGAAGAGTTCGCCGGTGCGCCCGAAACCGGTCGCGATCTCGTCGAAGATCAGCACCAGTCCGTGCTCGTCGCACATCCTGCGCAGCTCGCGCAGATACCGCGGGTCGTGGAAGCGCATGCCGCCGGCACCCTGGACGACCGGCTCGACGACGATCGCGGCGAGCTCGTCGACGTGCTCGAGCAGAACCGCCTCGAACTGCGCGACGTAGCCGGGATCGAAGTGAGCCGGTGGGGCGGGGGCGAAGACCTGCCGTGCGAGCATGTCGGTCCACAGTGCATGCATGCCGCCTTCCGGGTCGCACACGCTCATCGGGGCGAAGGTGTCGCCGTGGTAGCCGCCGCGCCAGGTGAGCAGGCGACGCCGTCCCGGTCTGCCGACGGCACGCTGGTACTGCACCGCCATCTTCACGGCCACCTCCACCGACACCGAACCCGAGTCGGCGAGGAAGACCGTGTCGAGACCGTCGGGGGTGATGTCGACGAGCAGTTCCGCGAGCCGTGCGGCGGGCTCGTGGGTGAGACCGCCGAACATCACGTGGCTCATGCGGTCGAGCTGATCGCGGACGGCGGCGTCGAGGACCGGATGCCCGTATCCGTGCACCGCGGCCCACCACGAACTCATGCCGTCGACCAGCTCACGACCGTCGGCGAGGACGATCCGGGTACCGTGGGCACGGTCGACCACCAACGATTCGGTGGTCGCCGGAAACGCGCCGTAGGGGTGCCAGAGGTGCCGAGCGTCGAGGGTGCGGATCCGCTCGACCGGGAGAGGAGAGTTGCCCACGCCCAGACTGTAGGCGGTTGGAAGTCGCCGCCCGCAGCCGCGTAGTCTGCCCGAGTTGCCGTGAACGACGCTCACGGCAATCGACCGGTGCGCTCGTCGCCGGTTCGCAGCACAGCCGAACACGTAAGACACCGGGGGTATCCGTCACATGTCCGTCCACACCTCGGGACCGGAACTCGAGAGTGGTGCGCGGACAGCAGGCACGCGCCCCGCACGTCGTGCCGACATCGACGGACTGCGCGGTCTCGCGATCGCGCTCGTGGTGATCTTCCACGTCTGGTTCGGTCGCGTCTCCGGTGGTGTCGACGTCTTCCTGGCGCTCTCCGGCTTCTTCTTCGTGGGCACGCTCCTGCGGACGGCCGACTCCTCGGCCCCGCTCGATCCGCGTCCCGTCCTGCGGCGGATCGGCCGGCGTCTGCTGCCGCCGCTCGTCGTCGTGCTCACCGCCGTCGCGGCCGCCACGGTGGTGCTGCGGCCGTTCACGCAGTGGCTCGAGGTGGCCGACCAGACCGGCGCGTCGCTGCTCTTCTTCCAGAACTGGCACCTCGCCCGCACGGCGAGCGACTATCTGGCCGCCGATCCGATGGTCAGTCCGCTCCAGCACCTGTGGTCGATCGCCGTGCAGGGCCAGTTCTACATCGCGGCGCTCGTGGTGGTGTTCGGCTTCGCGTGGCTGCTGCGGCGGATGTCGGTGCCTGTCCGTCTGCCACTGACGGTGCTGCTGGCCGTCCTCACCGCGGCGTCGCTGGCGTATGCGGTGCTCGCCGACCGGCCGCAGTCGTGGCTGTACTACGACAGTGCCGCCCGTGCGTGGGAGCTGACCCTCGGTGGACTGCTGATGTGCCTGTCGCCGTGGCTGCGGGTTCCGCGCGTCCTGCGGATCGTGCTCGGCGCCCTCGGCCTCGCGGTGCTGCTCGCGTGCGGCTTCGTCCTCGACGGCAACTCCCTCTTCCCCGGCCCGTGGGCACTCGTCCCCGTCGGTGCGGCGATGGCGCTCGTCGTCGCGGGCATCCGCTCCGGCTCCGGTCCTGACTCCGACTCCGGCGCCGAGCACGACACACCGTCGGCGCGACTGCTGGCGTCCGCGCCCATGGTGCGCCTCGGGGCGATCGCCTACGCGCTGTACCTGTGGCACTGGCCGATCCTCATCGGCTACCTGATCGTGCGCGGCCATACGTCGGTCGGCCTCGTGGGCGGACTCGTCGTGATCGCCCTGTCGCTGCTGCTCGCCGAGGCGTCGACCCGGTGGTTCGAGGACCCGATCCGCCGCGTCGAACCCCCTCGGCCGTCCCGCACCGCGCTCGTAGGTGTCGTGACGGTCCTGGCCGTCGCCCTCGTCGGGGCCGCGAACCTCTGGCACACCCATGTCGACCGTTCGACGGAGACCCTCGACGACATCGCCGCCCTGCCGACGGAGCTGTATCCCGGCGCGGCGGTGTTCGATCCCGCCGTCTCCACCGAGCCGCAACCGGTGCAACCGCCGCTGCTCGTCGCCCATCGCGACCTGCCTCCCGCGACGCTCGACAACTGCATCGCCCAGCACACCAATCGCACACCATTGACCTGTACCTACGGCGACCCGCTCGCGACGCGACGCATGGTGATCGTCGGGGGGTCGCACTCGGAGCACTGGCTCGCCGCGCTCGACGCGCTCGGCATCGAACACGGTTTCCGCCTCGACACCTATCTCAAGGTCGGGTGCCCGCTCTCCGATCCCCTCGCCCCGCTCGTCGAGGAGTCCCCGACGGTCGAGTGCGACACGTGGTCGACCGCCGTGCTCGCGGAACTGCGCGCAGATCCGCCCGACTACGTGTTCACCACGTCGACGCGCACCAAGGACCAGGGCGAGGGACCGGGCGACTTCGTTCCGTTCTGGTACGTCGATCTGTGGGAGACGCTCGCCGACTACGGCATCCCGGTGGTGGCGATCCGCGACAACCCGTGGCTGTTCCGCGGCGATCTCGCCTATCGGGCCGCGGACTGCCTCGCCGGGGGCGGCACCGCGGAAACGTGCGGGGTGCCGCGCGAGGAGGCGCTGGACCCGATCGACCCGGCCGTCGCCGCATCCGCGCACCTGCCCACCGTGTCGCTGCTCGACCTGTCCGACAAGTTCTGCCGGCAGGATCTGTGCCGGGCGGTGGAGGGAAACATCCTCATCTACCGTGACGAGAACCACCTCACCACGACCTACGTCCGGACGTTGACGCCCGAGCTCGGCCGACAACTCGGTCCCGCCACCGGTTGGTGGTGACGCGCTCATCCGGTGCCGGGAGCGCCGGAAGACTACTGTTGGCGTGCATGGAGCCCATCGAAGCGAGCGCTGGCGACGAGATGCCCGAGACCCTGGAAGTATGGCCGGGATCCCCGTATCCCCTCGGCGCGACCTACGACGGGGCGGGCACGAATTTCGCACTGTTCTCCGAGATCGCCGAGAAGGTCGAGCTGTGCCTCATCTCCCGCGACGGGAGCGAGACCCGCATCCCGCTCGAGGAGGTGGACGGTTACGTCTGGCACGCCTACCTTCCGACGGTCTCCCCCGGTCAGCGTTACGGTTACCGCGTGCACGGTCCGTTCGATCCGGAGAACGGTCACCGGTGCGATCCGAGCAAGCTGCTCCTCGACCCGTACGGGAAGGCGTTCGACGGGTCGTTCGACGGCGACCCGTCGCTGTTCTCGTACCCGCTGCCCGGCGCCGAGCCCGAGGCCGACAGCGCCGCGGACGAGAACACGGACGACACCGCCGGCACCGAGGACACCGACACCGGCGACGCCGCGTCCACCGACGATGCCGAGCCCGAGGCGATCGCGACGGGGCAGACCTCCGACGCCGCCGCGGAGCTGCCCGGCCTGGATTCGCTGGGGCACACCATGACGACCGTGGTGATCAACCCGTTCTTCGACTGGGCGACGGATCGCCATCCCCGTCGCCCCTACAACGAGACGGTCATCTACGAGGCCCACGTCAAGGGCATGACGGCGACGCATCCGGACGTCCCCGAACACATGCGGGGCACCTACGCCGGTCTCGCGCACCCGGCGATCATCGACCATCTCCTCGATCTCGGCGTCACCGCGATCGAACTGATGCCCGTGCACCAGTTCATGCACGACCAGGTGCTGATC
Organism: Rhodococcus sp. S3; assembly: GCF_058211795.1. Lineage (NCBI taxonomy): Bacteria > Bacillati > Actinomycetota > Actinomycetes > Mycobacteriales > Nocardiaceae > Rhodococcus > Rhodococcus sp. S3. The sequence continues at coordinate 3,022,867 of NZ_CM177074.1, forward strand.
GACCAGGGACTGCGGAACTACTGGGGGTACAACACCTTCGGGTTCTTCGCGCCGCACGCCGAGTACTCGTCGTCGACCAAGCCGAGCGCCGTGGTCGCCGAGTTCAAGGCGATGGTGCGGGCCTTCCACGAGGCGGGCATCGAGGTGATCCTCGACGTGGTCTACAACCACACCGCCGAGGGGAACCATCTCGGTCCCACCATCTGCTTCCGCGGCATCGACAACGCCGCCTACTACCGCCTCGTCGACGACGACAAGGCCTACTACATGGACTACACGGGAACGGGCAACAGCCTCAATGCCCGTCACCCGCACACCCTGCAGCTGATCATGGACTCGCTGCGCTACTGGGTGACCGAGATGCACGTCGACGGCTTCCGGTTCGATCTCGCGTCGACCCTGGCGCGCGAGCTGCACGACGTCGACCGGCTGTCGGCCTTCTTCGATCTCGTCCAGCAGGACCCGGTGGTCTCGCAGGTCAAGCTCATCGCCGAGCCGTGGGACGTCGGTGAGGGCGGCTACCAGGTGGGCAACTTCCCCGGTCAGTGGACGGAGTGGAACGGCAAGTACCGCGACACGGTCCGCGACTACTGGCGCGGCGAACCGGCCACCCTCGGCGAGTTCGCGTCGCGCCTGACCGGCTCGTCGGATCTGTACGAGGACACCGGCCGCCGTCCCGGCGCGTCGGTCAACTTCGTCACCGCCCACGACGGGTTCACCCTCGCGGATCTGGTGTCGTACAACGAGAAGCACAACGAGGCCAACGGCGAGGACAATCGCGACGGCGAGTCGCACAACCGGTCGTGGAACTGTGGGGTGGAAGGTCCCACGGACGATCCCGAGGTCCTCGCGCTGCGCGGGCGCCAGCAGCGCAACATGCTCGCGACGCTGATCCTGTCGCAGGGCACTCCGATGCTCGCCCACGGCGACGAGTTCGGTCGCACCCAGCAGGGCAACAACAACGTGTACTGCCAGGACAACGAACTGTCGTGGGTGGACTGGTCGCTCGCCGAGTCCAACGCCGACCTGGTCGCGTTCACCCGCAACGTGATCGCGCTGCGCACCGACCATCCGGTCTTCCGGCGTCGCAGGTTCTTCGAGGGCCGGCCGATCCGCAGCGGCGATCAGTCCCGCGACATCGCGTGGCGCACACCGGCCGGCGACGAGATGATGCCCGAGGACTGGGACAGCGGTTTCGGCAAGTCGCTCGCGGTCTTCCTCAACGGCGAGGGCATCCCCGAACCCGATCAGCGGGGACAGCGCGTCGTCGACGACTCGTTCCTGATGTGCTTCAACGCCCATCACGAACCGATCGAGTTCGTCACCCCCGACGGCCCACACGCCGAGGAGTGGACGGTCGCGCTCGACACCGACGTTCCCGACGGTCTGCGCGAGGAGATCGTCGTCGCCGGTAAGCCGGTCCGGGTGCAGGCACGCTCGGTGCTGGTGCTCCGGAAGACCCGGTGACCACCGGAGGTGCGGAGTCGGCAGGTGTGAGCGGCACCGGCGCGGGGAATACTGCGCCGGTGTTGTCCACCTACCGACTCCAGATGCGCGGCGACGAGTGCACCTTCGCCGACGCCGTCGCCCTGCTCGACTATCTCGACGCCCTGGGTGTCTCGCACGTCTACCTCTCCCCCGTCCTCAGCGCGACGATCGGCTCCACCCACGGATACGACGTGGTCGACCCCGGTACGGTCTCCGAGTCGCTCGGGGGACGCGAGGGCCTGGAACGGCTGTCGCGGGAGGCACGCGCACGGGGCATGGGGCTGGTCGTCGATATCGTCCCCAACCATGTCGGGGTGGCCGACCCACGCCAGAACGCGTGGTGGTGGGACGTCCTGAAGCACGGCTCCGGATCCCGGTACGCGTCCTTCTTCGATCTCGACCTCGCCGGCGACAACGGCGCGGACGGACGGATCGCCCTGCCGGTGCTCGGATCCGACGACGACGTCCGTGAACTGACCGTCGACCGTTCCGGCGACGAGCCTCTGCTCGCTTACTACGACAAGAGATTCCCCATCGCCCCCGGAACCGACGACGGCGATGGCGAAGAGGTCCATGCGCGGCAGGCCTATCGGCTCGTGGCGTGGGACTCGGGCCTGATCGGATACCGCCGCTTCTTCACCGTCGACGATCTCGCCGCCGTGCGGGTGGAGGATCCGGCGGTGTTCGACGCGACGCACGAGCAGGTCGCGTCGTGGATCGCCGACGATCTGGTCGACGGGATCCGCGTCGACCATCCCGACGGTCTCGCCGATCCGGCCGGTTATCTCGCGCGTCTGCGCGAGGTGATCGGTCCCGATCGGTGGCTGGTGATCGAGAAGATCCTCGGCGACGCGGAACCGCTGGACGCGACCCTGCCGGTGGACGGCACCACCGGCTACGACGCGCTCGGGGAACTGTCGGCGGTGTTCGTCGATCCGTCCGGTGAGCCGGAACTGAACGCCCTGTCGCGCAGGTTCACCGGCACCGAGGGCGACGCGGCGTGGCTGCACGCTCGCGAACACGACCTCAAACGCTCGGTGCTCGGCAGCGGACTCGCGCCGGAGGTGCGCCGACTCGTGCGGGCGATCCGACGCGAGACCGGCGACACCGACTGCGACGACGCGGCGCTGCACGAGGCCGTGATCGCCGTCGCCGCACAACTTCCCGTCTACCGCGCCGACTACGCGCCGCTCGCGACCCTGGTGCCGCGCATCGTCGGCGACCTCGCCCGGACACAACCCTCGCTCGACCCGGCGCTCGCGGTGTTCGCCCGGGCGCTGGCCCTCGGCGGCGAGGCCGCGACACGCTTCGGCCAGGTCTGCGGTGCCGCGACCGCCAAAGCCGTCGAGGACTGCCTGTTCTATCGGGCGGCGCGGCTGATCTCGTTGCAGGAGGTCGGCGGGCAACCCGCCCGTTTCTCCGTCACCCCGGCCGAGTTCCATCTCGCGTGGACCCAGCGGGCGCGGCAGTGGCCGCGGGCGATGACCACCCTGTCGACCCACGACACCAAACGCAGCGAGGACGTCCGGGCGCGAATCGGCGTGCTCTCGCAGGTCGCCGACGAGTGGTCCCGCCGGCTCGGGACGTGGAACGACCGTGCGCCCGCACCGGATCCGGCGATCGGCCTGTTCCTGTGGCAGACCCTGTTCGGGGTCTGGCCGCTCGACGGAGTGGTGACCGCCGAACTGCGCGAACGGATGCACGCCTACGCGCAGAAGGCGCTGCGGGAGAACGGGACCCGTTCCACGTGGACGGAGGTCGACGAGGAGTTCGAGACCGCCGTGGGCAGCTGGCTGGACGCGATCTTCGACGGGCCGGTCGCGGGCGAGCTCACCGCATTCGTCGCCGAGCTCGAACCGCACGTCGCGGCCGTCTCGTGCGGGCAGAAGCTGCTGCAACTGCTGGGGCCGGGTGTTCCCGACGTCTATCAGGGCACCGAGCTGTGGGACGACTCGCTCGTCGACCCGGACAATCGACGGCCGGTGGACTTCGACGCCCGGCGGCGACTGCTCGACGCCCCCGATTCGGCCCCGGCGAAGTTCACGATCGTGCGCACCGCGCTCCGGTTGCGCCGCGAACGACCGGCAAGCTTCGTCGGTGGCGCGTACGTTCCGGTCCTCGCCGCCGGCCCGGCCGCCGAGCACCTGCTCGCGTTCGGCCGCGGTCCGGCTCCGGACGACCTCGACGTCCTCGCGGTGGCCTCCCGCCGCACCGTGGCGCTGTCGCGCTCGGGCTGGAAGGACACGACCGTGGATCTGCCGGACGGCGACTGGTCGGACGCCCTGACCGGACGCTCTTTCACCGGTCGGGTCCGGGTCGCCGATCTGCTCGATTCCCAGCCGGTCGCAGCGCTCGTCCGCGCCCGTTAGTCCTCGAGCGCGTCGAGCGCTTCTTCCGCGTCGAGCCGGCGCTGGGTGCGTCGCCGACTCCAGGCGAGAACCAGTCCTGTGAGGACGATGACGACCGCCGCGCCGGCGACGCGCCCCGCCCAGGTCGCGGCGTCGTTCTCGAAAGGCCGGCTCTCGTAGCGCAAGCGGAGGAAGATGCCGGCGACGCCGACGAGATAGAGCGCGGCGGCGGCGGCACTGCGGGGTCGCCACAGTTTCGCGGTGGCGTACAGGTCGACGTCGCGTTGCCGCGCGTACAACTGGGTCACGATCGACACGACGAACCAGGCCACGAGGAGGCCCAGCGCCGTCCACGCCCCGGGGCGGCCGGCGAGCCACGGGAGCAGCGCCGCCGCGACCAGCGCGATCCATTGGGACAACTGGAATCCCACGGCCGAGGCTTCGTTCCACACGTCGCGCTGACGTTCGTCGCGGTAGAACTCGTCGTCGAGATCGCCGATGAAGCGCGCGGTTTTCAGGAAGACGGTCATGAGAGCTCCTTGGTGGTGAGCGGGAACAGTTCCTCGACCGTGGTGTCGAGTCTGAGGGCGAGACGAAGGGCGAGGTAGACGCTGGGCGCGTAGTCGCCCTTCTCGGTCGAGACGATGCTCTGCCTGCTGACGCCGACCGCGTCGCCGAGCGCGGCCTGGGTGAGTCCCGCTTGCTTGCGGAATTCGCGGACCCTGTTGCTCCTCGGTGTGTCGGTCACGGCCAGAAGTAAACTCTGCTTGTCATTTTGCGTCAAGCATTCTTGTCATTTTCGATCATCGAACCACCCCGGCACACCCGTCGAACTGGACATGCGATCACCCCTCGGCACAGTCGATCACGAAATAGAGAATTACATTCTCTCAATCGAAGGTTCCGACACTGCTCCGGCCTTCGGCGAATCATGCAACAATGCCGCGATTTCCGAGCGGGATCCGATCCCGACGAGGGGCGGATTCGGGATCGTCACCTACGGAATCCATCCGATACGCAGCGATCCTTGATTTATGTTCTCGAGTACGGAAATCTAGTTCTCATCGCGAGCGCCGACGCCGGCAGGACCTTTGCGCAGCCCAGGGAGAGGATTCGATGAAAACCGAAGACATGGTGATGATCAGCATCGACGACCACGTCGTCGAACCCGCGGACATCTTCGAGAAGCACTTCCCCAAGAGCCTGATGGACCAGGCTCCCAAACTCACCGCCCATCCCCGCAACCCCACTGTGCAGGCCTGGCAGTTCCAGGGCACCGTTGTCGGCAGTTCCGGCCTCAACGCGGTCGTCTCGTGGCCCAAGCACGAATGGGGCATGGACCCTACCGGCTACGCCGAGATGCGGCCGGGCGTCTACGACATGGATCTGCGGGTGCGCGACATGGACGGCAACGGCACCCTCGCCGCGACCCTGTTCGCCACCTTCCCCGGCTTCGCCGGCACCCACCTGGCGAGCCTGCCCGACAAGAAACTCTCCCTCGCCGCCCTGAAAGCGTTCAACGACTGGGTCGTCGGCGAGGTCCCGGACGCCCACCCGGGGCGGTTCATCCCCATCGGCATCGTCCCGTTCTACGATGCCGAAGAATCGGTGAAGGAGATCGAGCGCATCGCCGCCATGGGATGCCGGTCGATCAGCATCCCGGAGACGCCGTACGGCGTCGGTGAGGGTTATCCCGATTTCAAGTCCGGGCACTGGGACCCGATCTTCAAGGCGTGCGTCGAGCACGACATCGTGCTGTCCCTGCACATCGGCGGCGGCATCAACCTGGTCAAGCGCCCGGCCGGTTTCAACATCGACGACATGATGATCCTCACGCCGCTCATCTCCACCATTGCGGCGACCGACATCATGCTCAGCAGCGCCTTCCAGAAGTTCCCCGATCTGAAGGTCGCGATGAGCGAAGGCGGGGTCGGCTGGGTCGCCCCGTGGCTCGACCGTCTCGACCGGCACATCGTCAACCAGTCCTGGACCGGCACCAGCTTCCTGCCGGCCGGGATGAGCCCGACGGACGTGTGGCGCAAGAACTTCCTCGCCTGCTACATCACCGAGCCGAGCGGGCTCAACAATCGTCACAGGCTCGGCGTCGACACCATCGCGTGGGAATGCGACTACCCGCATTCCGACTCGACGTGGCCGAACTCCCCCGAGATGCTCAAAGAGGAACTCGACGCGTGCGAGTGCACCGACGAGGAGATCGACAAGATCACCTTCGCGAACGCCGCGAAATTCTTCGGCTGGGATCCTTTCAAGCACATCCCGCGTGAGGAGGCCACCGTCGGCGCCCTGCGCGCCCGTGCCACCGACGTCGATATCAGCGAGACGTCCAAGGAGGAGTACCGCCGCCGTTACGAGCTCGCCAACTCCGGCTCGTAGGGCCTGCTCCACAGGAGCCCACAACAGACGATGCCCGCCGATCCGGATCGGCGGGCATCGTCATGTCTGCTGGGTCCTGCCTACTGTCGTGCCACGGTCGACTCATACCGGGTCCTTGCGCCACAGCAATGCATGCAGGCACTCGACGGCCTCGGCGGGCGATTCGACGTCGAGCACTCCCGCGGCGGGCATCCGCCAGCCTCCGATCGCGATGACCGGCACACCGATGCGGACCGCGAGCGCGATCTCGCTCATGGTGCCCCAGCTTCCACCCACCGCGATCAACGCGTCGCTGCTGCGCACAAGCAACGCGTTGCGCATCTCTCCGAGGCCCGTGGGAACGGCCACCGTCAGATAGGGATTGCCCTCGGCACGGTCGTCTCCGGGCAGCAGGCCGAGGGTCGTTCCACCGGCTTCCACAGCGCCGCGGCAGGCTGCCGCCATCACCCCACCCAGACCGCCGGTGACCACGACGGCCCGGCGTCCGGCGAGGAGTCCCCCGACCTGGCGGGCGAGGCGTCGCTGTTCGGGCGTGGCTTCACCCGGCCCCACGACCCCGACATAGCGCTGCGCATTCATGTTCGGCATTCTGCATCATGGAGCGCTCCGGAGCGCGCGGTCCGAGAACATCATTCACGCCCGGTGATCGTCCGCTCCTGCAGGCACCGCCCCGAGGTCGGCCGATCGAGCCCCTCAGGGGAGACTGTGGCCATGAGCAGAGCCGACCGCAGCGCCGACATCAGCCCGGACTCCCCGTGCCCGTGCGGTCGCGGCGTTCCCCTGTCCGAATGCTGCGGGCCGCTGCTGGCCGGCGCGAGCGCGCCCACCGCCGAACGGCTGATGCGTTCGCGATACACGGCATTCGCGACGCGTGATGCGGCGCACCTGCTGCGCACCTGGCACCCGTCCACGCGTCCGCGCTCGATCGAGTTCGACCCCGGTCAGCGCTGGACCGGTCTCGAGGTGTTGCACACCACCGGAGGCGGATTCCTGCACACCACCGGCACGGTGGACTTCCGCGCGCACTGGACGGCGGACGGGGTGCCCGATTCGATGCGCGAGCACAGCCGGTTCGTGCGGGAGGACGGCGAGTGGCTCTACCTCGACGACCGCGGTGACGACTGAACCGACTCCGTCACGGCGCCGTTCGCCGCAACAGCGTCGCGCGCAGCGTCCCCGAGAGCCACTGACGGTATTGGTCGACGTCCCATCCGCGATCCCGTCTCAGCAACGCGTGCACCTGCGGGGAACTCAGGGTGAACAGGACATCGGCCGCGTGCTCGACGGTGACGTCCTCGCGCAGCCAGCCGGCGTGTTCGAGTCCTTCCGCGAGGGTGCGGGCGTTCTCGGCCGTCGCCTTCGCGTCGTCCGCGGCGAAACGACGCATGTCGGGGTCCGCCCCCGATGATTCCACGGAGGTCATGAGCAGCCCGCCCGCGCGTTCGAGCATCGCGGTGCCGTAGCGGACCACCTGCTCGACCACGAGGTCGACGTGCGAGACCGCGCCGCTGCCGTGGGACGATTCCGGATCCGCCGCCGCGACCGCGCGCGGATCGCCGTCGCCGGTCACCGCGTGATCGAGCGCTTCGCGGAAGATCTCCGCCTTGCCGCCGGGGAAGGCGGTGAACACCGTCCGCACCGCCACACCCGCTTCGTCCGCGATGTTCTTGACGGTGGTGCTGACGTAGCCGTCGCGAACGAACAGCCGCGCTGCGGCGTCGCGGATCGTCTCGCGGGTTCGGCGGGCCGCTTCCTCCCGCAACGGTGAGGTGTACCGTCGGCGGGCTCGCTCGGGATTCGGGTTCACTCCCCCAGTATCGAGTGCATTGCAGCTGCAACAAAATTGACGCGCGGCGGGGTGGAACGCCGGTCGGCGCCATTCCCTGCACCGACGCCGTCGACACGGCATGCTGGTCGGGTGCACACCTTCGAGGTCTGGGCTCCGATCCCGTCGTCCGTCCGGCTGTTCGCCGACGGACGGCTCCACGACATGCAACGCGACGGCGACGGCTGGTGGCGCACCACCGTCGACGTCGCTCCCGACACCCGATACGGTTTCGTGCTCGACGACGACACCGGGACGGTCCTTCCCGACCCGCGATCTCCGCGTCAGCCGGAGGGCGTGCACGAGCCGTCGCAGCTTCACGTACTCGACGAGACGAAGTGGACCGACCGCGGCTGGACCGGCCGGCAGCTGACGGGAAGCATCGTCTACGAGATGCACGTCGGGACCTTCACCCCCGAGGGCACGCTCGACTCGGCGATCGACCGTCTCGACGAACTCGTGGATCTCGGTGTCGAGTTCGTCGAACTCATGCCGCTCAACGCGTTCAACGGCACCCACGGATGGGGCTACGACGGCGTGCTCTGGTACGCGGTGCACGAACCCTACGGCGGCCCCGACGCCCTGCAGCGTTTCGTCGACGCCGCCCACGCGCGCGGACTGGCAGTGGCACTCGACGTCGTCTACAACCATCTCGGTCCGTCGGGGAACTATCTGGGGCGCTTCGGCCCCTATCTCTCCGCGGCGCCGGGAATCTGGGGCGACAACATCAACCTCGACGGTCCCGGATCCGGGGAGGTGCGCAGGTACATCCTCGACAATGCGCTGCGCTGGTTCCGCGAGTTCCACATCGACGCGCTCCGGCTCGACGCCGTGCACGCGCTGATCGACCACACCGCCACACACCTCCTCGAGGAACTGTCGGTCGAGACGTTCCGCCTGTCCGCCCATCTCGGTCGTCCCCTGTCGTTGATCGCCGAATCGGACCTCAACGATCCGAAGCTGATCACTCCCCGGCCCGGCGGTGGATACGGACTGCACGCACAGTGGGCCGACGACGTCCACCACGCGATCCACGCGGCGGTGTCCGGTGAACGGCAGGGCTACTACGGCGACTTCGGTTCCCTGGACTGCCTCGCGTACACGCTCGGGCACGGTTTCTTCCACGCCGGGACGTACTCGAGTTTCCGAGGCCGGGTCCACGGGCGCCCGCTCGACACCCGGCGCACACCGGCGAGCGGTCTGGTCGCCTACACCTGCACGCACGATCAGGTCGGCAACCGGGCGCTCGGCGACCGGCCGGGTGCCTATCTCGAACCCGGTCAGCTCGCACTCAAGGCCGCCCTCGTGCTCACCTCCCCGTTCACTCCGATGTTGTTCATGGGCGAGGAGTGGGGTGCGAGCACACCCTTCCGGTACTTCACGTCGCATCCCGAACCGGAACTCGCCGCCGCCGTCGTCGAGGGTCGCCGGCGCGAGTTCGCCGAACACGGCTGGGACGCGGCCGACGTACCCGACCCGCAGGCTCCGGAGACCTTCATCGGCTCGAAGCTCCGTTGGGACGAACGCGACGAGGACGGGCACGCCCGGTTGCTGGAGTGCTACCGCGCGCTCATCGCGCTCCGGCGGGACCGCGCCGAGCTCACCGATCCCTGGCTCGAGCACGTACACGTGACGTACGACGAGGACGAGAAATGGCTCGTCGTGCACCGCGGTGCGCTGCGCGTGGCGTGCAATCTCGGACCCGACCCCGTCACCGTTCCGGTCGGCGGGAGGCCGCTGCTCTGGTGGGACGAACCGGTGGTCAACCGCACCGAGTCCGCAGTGCTGATCCCGGGCTGGTCCTTCGCGATCCTGGAGGCACCCGAAACGCCACGCCGATAACGTTCGTCAGGCGAAAAAGTCGTTGATTATGCCACGAGTGGGCGAGTACCGTCTCAAGTACCGTCGAATTCTCGAGGTGAATCACCATGAAACCCAAGAAGATTCTGGCGAGCGTATTCCTCAGCACCGCCCTCGTCCTCGCCCCTGCGGGGGTTGCCTCGGCGTCACCGGTGGTCGACACCTCCCCTGGCGTCGTCGTCGTCAACCACGACCACCGCGGCTACGACAAGCACCACGACAACGATCACTGGAAGGATCGCGACCACGGCAAGCACCACAACAGGGACTGGGACCGCCGTTGGGACAATCCGTGGCGTCCCGACTGCTTCTGGTTCGGCCCCTGGCTGGTGTGCTCACCCTGGTAGCGGCTCCGACTAGGTGAGATAACGGTAGGCCGGCGACCCCGGCTCGAGTCGCTGCGCGTCGATCGGCGACGCGTCCATGCGATTGAGAAGGGCCGAAAGGTCTTCCGCGGCACCCAGTTCGATACCGACGAGGGCAGCGCCGGTCTCCCGGTTGTTGCGCTTGACGTACTCGAACAGGGTGATGTCGTCGTCCGGTCCGAGGACTTCGTCCAGGAACCGGCGCAGTGCGCCGGGCTCCTGGGGGAAGTCCACGAGGAAATAGTGTTTGAGCCCGCGGTGGACGAGCGACCGCTCGATGATCTCGCCGTAGCGTGAGACGTCGTTGTTGCCGCCCGACACCAGGCACACCACGTTCGCTCCGGGCTGCACCGAGATCGACTCGAGGGCAGCGACGGACAGGGCGCCGGCGGGCTCGGCGATGATGCCCTCGTTCTGGTACAGATCGAGCATCGTGGTGCACAGCGCACCCTCGTCGATCTGGGTCATCCCGAACGGGGCCCGGCCGAGCCCCTCCCGGCGCAGCGTGGCCACGAGCGGCAGGCTCGAATGGGACACGACCTCGGCACCGAGTTCGGAGACGACGGCGTAGGGGACGTCACCGATCCGCTTGACCGCAGCACCGTCGACGAACGGCTCGACCTCCGGCAGCGTGACGGGACCGCCCGCGACCAGCGCGGCGGTCATCGACGCTGCGCCGGCCGGCTCGACGCCGACGATCGACGTACGTGGGGACCTCTCGCGCAGATAGGCGGCGACACCGGCGATGAGGCCGCCCCCTCCCACGGGGACGAGCACGACGTCGAGATCGCCGTCGAGCTGTTCGAGGACCTCGCGCGCGATGGTGCCCTGCCCGGCAGCGGTGCGGGCGTCGTCGAAGGGCGGGATCATCGTCGCCCCGGTGCGGATCGCATCGTCGGCTGCCGCTGCAGCCGCGGCGTCGAAGGTGTCGCCGACACCGATGAGTTCGACGCTGTCGCCGCCGTGGACACGGATCCGATCGCGCTTCTGCTTGGGCGTGCGGGTGGGCACGTAGATCCGGCCCTGGATTCCCATCACCCGGCACGCGTAGGCGACACCCTGCGCGTGATTACCGGCGCTGGCCGTGACGACGCCCGCGGCGCGCTCGGCCGCGTCGAGCTGCGCCATGGCGTTGTACGCCCCACGGAGCTTGAAGGACCGCACCCGGGTGAGGTCCTCACGCTTGAGGTAGACGTTTGCGCCCACGAGCGCCGAGAGTCGAGGGCTGCGCTCGAGCGGCGTGGGGGCGACCGCCTCCGAAATTCGCTCGGCAGCCGCATCGATGTCGGCCGCGCGGGGCACGGCGGTCACAAGCGTCGGTTCTGCTGTTCGCGAAGTGGAGGTCACCCGTCAATGCTGCCACTCCCCCGATTCGCCCACCACGGCGGGACCCGCATCGAGGGGTGGCAGCACAGTCCGTCCGATCGTGCCCGGTCTACGAGCCCTCGACCGGTTCGAGAACGAAGACGGGGATCTCGCGGTCGGTCTTCTCCTGGTACTCCGCGTAGGGCGGGAACGCCTCGACGGCACGTTCCCACCACTGCGCCTTCTCCTCGCCGTGGACCTCGCGGGCGGTCATGTCCCATACCTCGGTGTGGTCCCTCACCTCGACGTGCGGGTTCGCGACGATGTTGTGGTACCAGACGGGATGCTTCGGCGCCCCGCCGAGCGAGGCGACAGCGGCGTACCTGCCCTCGTGCTCGACCCGCATGAGGGGGATCTTGCGGAGCTTGCCGGACTTGGCGCCGACCGTGGTCAGGATGATGACCGGCCGCCCCTGGAGGGTCGTGCCGCGGGTTCCGCCCGACGACTCGTACTCCTCGACCTGCTTGGCGCTCCATTCGACGGGACTCGGTTCGTATTCTCCGTGCAGTGGCATACCGACCAGTCAACACACTCGTTGTGACAGTCGCCGCCCGATCGCCGAGTTCGGTGGCCCGAACTCTTCCCTGCGCCTATCCTGAAGAAAGAATTCCGCGCGGCCTACAGCCGCCCTGTCCACAGGAGGTGCACCGCGATGTCCGTGCTCGATACCCGGATACGCCGTGAGCGCACCGACGGTGTGGACATCGCCGGCACGATCTGGCCTTTGTACAAGCTCGAAGCACTCGCGGCCGGTCTCCTGACCCTGCTCGTGGTCCTCGTCGTCACCACCAGCGTCCAGAGCGCCGTCCTCGGTGCCGCTGCGGTCACCGTCGTCGTGTGGTGGGTCCGCAGGATCCAGCAGCACACACGGCGCGCGTAGGCGAACCGGCCGACCCCGGCTTCCCGCGCGGCGCTCACCGAAGGGCTCGCGCCGCGCGGCGGACCGCTAGGTGGCCAGGCAGCCCGGCCCGAGCAGGGCCTTGAGGTCGCCCATGAGCGCCGACGACGCTTCGACCCGCAGGCTGTCGTCGAGCTTGAGGACGGTGACCTTGCTGCCGGTGATGAGCCGCACGTGCACGTCGGACGAACCGGGATGGCGCGTGAGCACGTTCTTGAGGGCACCGACCTTGTCGGGGGTGCACAACCGGGTGGGCATCGACACCGAGACCGGCTTCGCGACCCCGATCTGCGACAGGTCGGGGACGGCGAGATCGTTGGCGATCAGGGAGATCCGGTCGTCGCGGATCGACACCCGGGCCTTGACCAGCACCACCGAGTCCTCCACGACGTCCATGCCGTAGACGGCGTAGGACTGCGGGAAGAACAGCACCTCGATGCCACCGGTGAGGTCCTCGAGCTGCGCGGACGCCCAGGCGAGACCGTTCTTGTTGATGCGCCGGTTCACCGAGGCGAGGATGCCGCCGACGGTGACCTGGCTGCCGTCCTTGAGCGCGCCTTCGAGGATCGCGGGGATCTGGGTGTCGGCCTGGGACGCGAGGACGTGCTCGACGCCGTTGAGCGGGTGCCCGGAGACGTACAGGCCGAGCATCTCCCGTTCGAGGGCGAGGCGGTGCTTGGTGTCCCATTCCTCCTCGGGGATGCGGACGTTGAACACCGCGGCGACGGATTCGTCGGCGTCGTCGCCGCCGAACAGGTCGAACTGGCCGATCGCCTCGGCCTTCTTCGTGCTCATCACCGCGTCGATCGCGTCGGCGTGGACGAGCATCAATCCCTTGCGCGGGTGCCCGAGCGAGTCGAATGCGCCTGCCTTGATGAGGGATTCGGTGACCTTCTTCGAACACGCGACGGTGTCGATCTTGTTGAGGTAGTCGGAGAAGTCGGTGTAGCGACCCTTCTCCTCGCGTCCCTTGATGATCGAGGCGACCACGTTCGTGCCGACGTTGCGGACGGCGCCGAGGCCGAACCGGATGTCCTCACCCACCGACATGAAGTTGGTGTGCGACTCGTTGACGTCCGGCGGCAGCACCGTGATGCCCATCTTGCGGCAGTCGGACAGGTAGACCGCGGCCTTGTCCTTGTCGTCGCCGACAGAGGTGAGCAGACCGGCCATGTACTCGGCCGGGTAGTTCGCCTTGAGGTAGGCGGTCCAGAACGAGACGAGACCGTAGCCGGCGGCGTGCGACTTGTTGAACGCGTAACCGGCGAAGGGAAGAACGGTGTCCCACAGCGCGGTGATCGCCGCCTGCGAGAAGCCGTTGTCCTTCATGCCCTGCGCGAAGCCGTCGTAGGCCTCGTCGAGGATCTCCTTCTTCTTCTTACCCATCGCGCGACGCAGCAGGTCTGCCTGTCCGAGCGAGTAACCGGCCACCTTCTGAGCGATCTGCATGATCTGCTCCTGGTAGACGATCAGGCCGTAGGTGTCGGCGAGGATCTCCTTGAGCGGTTCCTCGAGCTCGGGGTGGATCGGCTTGACCTCTTGCCGCCCGTTCTTGCGGTCGGCGTAGTCGTTGTGCGCGTTCATGCCCATCGGGCCGGGGCGGTACAGCGCGAGCACGGCGACGATGTCCTCGAAGCCGGTGGGCTGCATGCGGCGCAGCAGGTCGCGCATGGCGCTGCCGTCGAGCTGGAACACGCCGAGCGTGTCACCGCGCGCGAGCAGTTCGTAGGTCGCCGGATCCTCCAGCGGGAGGGTGTCGAGGTCGAGATCGATCCCGCGGTTGACCTTGATGTTCTCGATCGCGTCGCCGATGACGGTGAGGTTGCGCAGACCGAGGAAGTCCATCTTCAGCAGGCCGATGGCCTCGCAGGACGGATAGTCCCAGCCGGTGATGATCGCGCCGTCCTGCGCGCGCTTCCACAGCGGGATCGCGTCCATGAGCGGCTCGGACGACATGATCACCGCGCAGGCGTGGACGCCGGCGTTGCGAATCAGGCCCTCGAGTCCGAGGGCGGTGTCGTAGATCTTCTTGATGTCCGGATTGGACTCGATCAGCTGGCGGACCTCGGCGGCTTCCTTGTAGCGCTCGTGGCTCGGGTCGGTGATACCCGAGACCGGGATGTCCTTCGCCATGATCGGCGGCGGCAGGGCCTTGGTGATCTGGTCGGCGATCGCGAATCCGGGCTGGCCGAACTGCACTCGCGCGGAGTCCTTGATCGCGGCCTTCGTCTTGATGGTGCCGAACGTGATGACCTGGGCGACCTTGTCGTTGCCCCACCGCTCGGTGGCGTAGCGCACCATCTCACCGCGGCGGCGATCGTCGAAGTCGATATCGATATCGGGCATCGACACGCGCTCGGGGTTGAGGAACCGCTCGAACAGCAGACCGTGCGGGATCGGGTCGATGTTGGTGATGCCCATCGCGTAGGCGACGAGCGAACCGGCGGCCGAACCACGGCCGGGGCCGACGCGGATTCCGACCTCGCGGGCGTGGTTGATGAGGTCGCCGACGACGAGGAAGTAGGCGGGGAAGCCCATCTGGTTGATGACGCTGATCTCGTACTCGGCGCGCTCGACGTACTCGCGGGGCGGGCCGGCGGGGAAGCGCCGGTCGAGGCCGCGCATGACCTCCTTGTGCAGCCAGCTCGCCTGCGTCTCCCCTTCCGGCACCGGGAAGACCGGCATGCGGTCGCGGTGGGTCCACACGTCCTCGTAGGACTGCACGCGCTCGGCGATGAGCAGCGTGTTGTCGCACGCACCCGGCACCTCGCGGTCCCACTGCTCGCGCATCTCCTGCGCCGACTTGAGGTAGTAGCCGTCGCCGTCGAACTTGAAGCGGGTGGGGTCGGAGAGGGTCTTACCGGTCTGGATGCACAGCAGCGCCTCGTGGTTCGCGGCCGCATCCTTGGTGACGTAGTGGCAGTCGTTGGTCACCAGCGGCGGGATGTCGAGCTTGCGGCCGATCTCGATCAGGCCCTCACGCACCCGGCGCTCGATGGACAGGCCGTGGTCCATCAGCTCGAGGAAGAAGTTGTCCTTGCCCCAGATCTCCTGCCACTTCGCGGCGGCCTCGAGCGCTTCGCGTTCGTGGCCGAGGCGCAGGCGCGTCTGGATCTCGCCCGACGGGCAGCCGGTCGTGGCGATGATGCCCTCGTGGTGGTGGGCGATGAGCTCTTCGTCCATACGGGCCCACTTGCCGAGCTGACCCTCGATCGACGCGAGCGAGGACAGCTTGAACAGGTTCCGCAGACCCTTCGAGTTCTCGGCGACCATCGTCATGTGGGTGTAGGCACCCGAGCCGGAGACGTCGTCGGACTTCTGGCCGGGATCGCCCCACTGCACACGCTTGGTGGAGAAGCGCGACTCCGGCGCGACGTACGCCTCGATACCGATGATCGGCTTGATGCCGAACTTCTTGGCGACGTTGTAGAACTCGCTGGCGCCGTACATGTTTCCGTGGTCGGTCATGCCCACGGCCGGCATCCCCAGCCGTTCGGCCTCCTTGAACAACGGTCCGACCTTCGCGGCACCGTCGAGCATCGAGTACTCGGTGTGGGTGTGCAGATGAACGAACGAGTCAGCCACGCGTGCCTCTCCCGGGATGTCTGTGGGCAGAGACGAGTCTAAGCCGCGCGAGGCTCCGCGGTGACCACGGCACGCTGACGACGGGCCCGCACGAGCGCGTCCGTGCTGTACACCGCCAGTGCGATCCAGATCAGGACGAAACCGATCCACCGCGAGGCGGGCATGTCCTCTCCGAGCACCACCACACCCCACGTCATCTGCAGGCTCGGCGTGAGGTACTGCAGCATGCCGAGTGTCGCGAGCGGGACCCGCTGTGCGGCCGCGCCGAAGAGCAGCAGCGGTACGGCGGTCACCAGGCCCGCCGACACGAGCAGGGCGGTGTGATCGATGCCGTGCCCGAGGAAGGTGCCGGTGCCGGTCACCGCGAGGAAGATCACGTACCCGAGCGCGAACGGGGCCGCGACGATCCCCTCCCCTGTGAGGGAGGTGCGCGGATCGAGCGGCACGATCTTCTTGATCACCCCGTAGGACGCGAACGACAGCGCCAGGGTCAGGGCGATGATCGGCGGTCGGCCGTAGTCGACGGTGATGACCACCACCGCGCACACCGCGAGCACCAGCGCCGCGATCTGCGCCGGCCGCAGTCGTTCCCGGAAGAACAGGACACCGAACACCACGCTGACGAGCGGGTTGATGAAGTAGCCGAGCGCGGTCTCCACGACCCGGCCCGAGACGACGCCGTAGATGTAGACGCCCCAGTTGACCGCGATCGCGGTGGACGCCGCGGCGACCAGGCCCCAGGTGCGGGCGGACAGGCCGCGCAGGGTGCCCAGGCGTCCCATGACGCCGAGCACGATCAGCATGAGCACGAGGGTCCACAGCACGCGGTGCGCGAGGATCTCGACGGCGCCGGCGGGTTCGAGCAGACCGAAGTAGGCGGGGAACAGTCCCCACAATCCGTAGGCGCCCAGACCGCACAGCACCCCCGTGCGCACGATGTTCCGCTGCCCCGAGTCGTTCCGTTCCCCCGAGTCGCCCTGTTGCCCCGAGTCGCTCACCGGCTCACCCTACGGCGCCGCCGTTGCGCTGTCGTTTCGAGACACCGTCGTTTCGAGACACCGCTGTTCGAGACACCGCCGTTTCGGGACGGGATCGCACCGCGCCTTCACACCTCCCCGTCGTCCGGTCCGGGCACGACCGTCTCGACGTGGGTGGGCAGCAACGGGGTCACCGCGAAGCGTCCGGCGATCGCGTCGGCGGGCAGGACCTCCACGGCCCGCACGTCCGGCGCGTCGGCGACGGCCCGGAACTGTGCGGGAGTGCCACGGAGCACCGCCGCGACGACACAGTCGCAGCCGTCGGCAAGACTTTGCGCGGAGACCGCCCCGACCCGTGCGGCGCGTTCGGTCCCGAACTCCACCAGGCTCAGCCGGCCCGCGGCGACCGAGGGGGCACGACGCACCGCCTCCGCGTTCTCCGGCACCGCGACCGGCACCAATGGTGTCTGGACGCGGTCGATCGGCACACGGAGGAGCACCTGCGCCACGCGCACCTCGTCGGTGAGTTCGACGACCCGGTCGATGCCGACGGTGTCGGTGAACGACACCAGTCCCCAGTGTTCGAGGTCTCCGTCCGCCTCGGCCTCGGCCAGGCTGTCCGCGGCCCGTGCCAGATAGTCGGCGACCACTTCCCCGTTGTCGGGACCGAGGGTGTCGCTGCCGACCGGGGTCGGCCGCGGCGGTGAGGTCCACCCGGCGACGAGCACGGCGACCACGAGAACGACGACCGCCGCCCAGGGCAGGACGCGTCCCATCGGTCAGGCGTTGCGCAACACGGCGAGCGCGTGTTCGAGATCCGGCGGGTACTTGCTGGTGATCTCGACCCAGTGCCCACGCGTGGGGTGCGAGAACCCGAGGGTGCACGCGTGCAGCCACTGCCGCTCGAGACCGAGACGCGCCGCGAGACGCGGGTCGGCTCCGTAGGTGAGGTCGCCGCAGCAGGGATGACGCAACGCCGAGAAGTGCACCCGGATCTGATGGGTGCGACCGGTCTCGAGATGGATGTCGAGCAGGCTCGCGGCCTGGAACGCCTCGATCGTGTCGTAGTGCGTCACGCTGGGCTTGCCGTCTGCGGTGACCGTGAACTTCCAGTCGCTGCTGCGATGGCGGCCGATCGGGGCGTCGATGGTGCCGCTGCTCGGATCGGGATGCCCCTGGACGAGCGCGTGGTACCGCTTCTCGACCGTGCGTTCCTTGAACGCGCGCTTGAGGACGGTGTAGGCACGTTCGGACGTCGCGACCACCATGACGCCGGAGGTGCCCACGTCGAGCCGGTGCACGATGCCCTGGCGTTCGTGGGCGCCGGACGTGGAGATCCGGTAGCCGGCGGCGGCGAGGCCGCCGATCACCGTCGGTCCGGTCCAGCCGACGCTCGCGTGGGCGGCGACACCCACGGGCTTGTCGACCGCGACGATGTCGTCGTCGGCGTAGAGGATCTCCATGCCCTCGACGGGCTGGGCCTCGATGGTCAGGGGGCGGGGCGGCTCGGGCAGTTCCACCTCGAGCCAGGAGCCGGCGGACAGTCGGTCGGACTTGCCCACCGCCGCGCCGTCGACCACGACGGCGCCCTCCTCGGTGAGCGTGGCGACCACGGTCCGGGACAGACCGAGCAGGCGCGCGAGGCCTGCATCGACACGCATCCCGTCGAGCCCGTCGGGTACGGGCATCGCGCGGGTTTCCCTCACTGGTGTGATTCCTTTCTCGTTTCGTCCGCATCCGGCGCTGCGCCCCGGCCCTTCGAGGCACCACCGTCGGGTTCGACGCCGAAGACGGTCAGGGCCACGAGCAGGATCGCTCCGCACACGATGGCCGAGTCGGCGACGTTGAACACCGGCCACCATCCGACCGACACGAAGTCGACGACGTGGCCCTGCAGCGGTCCGGGCGAGCGGAACAGACGGTCGGTGAGATTGCCGAGCGCTCCCCCGAGGACGAGGGCGAGGCCGAGTGCCCACCATCCCGATCTCAGGGTCCGGCCGATCTTCACGACACCGACGACGACGGCGATCGCGACCAGCGTGAGCAGCCAGGTCATGCCCGTGGCCATGGAGAACGCGGCACCGGGATTACGGACGAGTGTCAGGGTGACCGTGTCGCCGACGATCGAGATCGGGTCGGCGGGGTCGATGTAGTGGACGGCGAGCACCTTCGTCACCAGATCCGCGACGTAGACGACGAGCGCCACGAGCAGCAGCGGCCGCAGCATGCGCCGGCCGATGGACGGGGACGGCTCGTCGGCACGACCGGGAACCGGCGTCTCCGCGTCGCGGTCGGGTCGGGAAGCTTCGTTCGTCACCGCTCCATCATCCCCTACCGGACGACCGCGGCGGTTCCCCCACCCGCCGTGGCTACCCTGGGTGGCGTGCCTGCGCTGTCCAGATTCCCCCGCTCGGGGCCATGTGCCCTCGCGGCTGTGCTGTCCCTCTCCGCTCTCGTCGCCGGTTGCGGTGGTCCTTCGGACGGCGCGCCCGCCGTCACGGCGGCGACATCGACGGAGGTGACGGTGCCGGTGTCGGCAGTGACCACGACGGTGCTCGACCCCGGCGCCGAACCCCGATCGGTGGTGCGGCTCGCACCCGAGGCGGGAATGCAGCAGGGCGTCGTCCTCACCACCCGGTCCGAGGTCTTCCAGCGCGTCGGCGACGACCCGCAGCAGGACTTCTCCACTCCCGAGCTGACCCTTCCGCTCTCGGCGACGGTCGAGCAGGCGGTCTCCGACGAGAATCCGAGCACCGTGGTCGACATCACCGTCGGATCGGCCACGTCGCCGGACGAGACGCTCGGCTCCGCGCTGGCCGATGCAGAGGGTTCCGGAGCCGGACTGACGATCGGGCCGACCGGCGCGATCAGTGCGCTGCGCCTCGAGCCCGCTCCCGATGCGGCGAACATCGCACGGTCGGCGATCGAGCAGGCGTTCTACCAGGCCGTCTACCGCATCGTCTCGTTCCCGGAGGAAGCCGTCGGTGTCGGCGCCGTGTGGGAGATCCACCAGCAGGTGATGAGCGCGGGGATCACCCTCGACCAGGTCGGGACGGCGACGCTCGTCGAGCGGGACGACGACCGCATCACGGTCGACGTGAGGGTCGAACAGACACCGCGCGAGTCCACCTGGGTGCTGCCGAACGGGCAGGGCCGTCTCGACATCGAGCAGTACACGATGGCCGGTGAGGGGTCGATGACGATCGACGCGTCGCTCCCCCTGCCCGTCGGCGGAGAACTGACGGTGCGGGGCGATCAGACCTACGTCGAGCCGGACGGCGGAACACGCCTGTCGCAGTCGCAGGTCGACCGGGTGGGCTGGAACACCCCGGAGCAGTAGTCCGGGAGACGGACCGACGAACGCCGACGGCCGGCGCGGACATTCCGCGCCGGCCGTCGGGTCGTTCGGGACGAGTACTACATCACGCGCAGGCCGGGGACTGCAGCTGCGCCATGTTGATGACGATGGAGCACGCGTAGTCCTTCGACACCTTCCAGGTGCCGTCCTCGGCGACGAAGTCGACCGTGCCGAAGGACGGCTGGTCGCTGCCCGCGAGCGCCATCTCGACACCGGCGGTGATCGTGCCGTTCTCGTTGTCGGTCACGTCGACGACGTTGACCTGCACACCGGCGTCGTTGGCCGCCTGGGCGACCATGTTGATCAGCTCCGGATCCTCCTCGGCGCCCTGGACCAGGTCGGTCTTCTCGGCGGCCGGGACGCTCAGGTCGAAGGCGCGCGCGAGATCGGCGTTGAGCTCCTCGACGGTCGGCACCGGCGGGTAGTCGACGGCCGGGGCCGCGGCGGTCGTGGTCGTGCTGGTCTTCGCGGTCGTCTCGGAGGAGCTACCGCCGTCGTCCGAGCTGCAGGCGGACATCGTGAGGGCGGCGGCGAGCGCCACGGTGGCGACGGTGATCTTGCGAAGCTTCAACTTCTCGTCCTTCTCGTTCGGTCGTGCACGATGTGTTCGTCGTGCTCGGTCATCCGGCAGCGGATCGCCCGCAAGAGTACCCGGCGGTAGTAAGAAGACCATGAGGGCGCCGGGAACATGTTTCAGTTCAGGCTCGCGAGCGGATCGGCGACAGTGAGGTCGGGATCGTTCTCGTCGAGCGTCCGCGCTGGTCCCGGACCCGTGCTGCGTGTCTCGAAGCGGACGGTGACCACACCGTGCCCCGCACCCTGCACCCATCCGTGCCCGAATTCCGGATGGCAGACGTCGGCGCCCGGCGTCCACCGCGTGGCCGGTCCGCTCGCCGCGACGCGCTCCTCGTCGTCCTCCTCGGCCGGCCCGGTCTCCTCGGTCGTCGTCCGGTCCAGTTCGGGGAACAGGGTGTCCTGCGCGATCGCGGACAGACCCGCATAGCCCACCCCGACGAGCCGGACGGGACCGATCTCGAGGGGATCGAGCGCGAGGCGCTGGGCGGCGGCGGTGAGCACCTGCACGTCCTCGGTGGCGTAGGGCAGGGTCGACGACCGGGTGAGCACCGACATGTCGGCCTTACGCAGCTTGAGCACCACCGTGCGGGCGGCACGCCCGTCCTTGCGCAGGCGCGTGTGCGCGGCGGTCGCGGACGCGGCGATCGCCCGTCGCAGTCCGGGCATCGCGACGATGTCCGTGGGGAAGGTGGTCTCGGCGCTGACCTGTTTCGCCTCGGCGCGTTCGGCGACGGGCCGGTCGTCGAATCCGTTGGCGAGCCGGTGCAGTCCCGGCCCGATGGTGCCGCCGAGGATCGACGCCGCCTCGGCGACGGGCAGCGCCGCGAGATCTCCGATGGTCTCGATACCGAGTCGCCGCAACCGGTCCTCGGCCACCGGACCGATCCCCCACAGCTTGCGCACCGGCAGGCTGTGCAGGAGCGGAAGTTCGCCTTCGGGCCGGACGACGAGCAACCCGTCCGGTTTCGCGAGACCGGATCCGATCTTCGCGATCTGCTTACCCGATCCGGCTCCGATGGAGGCGACGAGACCTGTTTTCTCCCTGACGTGTTCGCGTAGCTCCGAACAGAAGCGTTCGACCTCGTCGGCGTCGGCGCCGGCCAGTTCGAGAGGTTCGGCGAACGCCTCGTCGAGCGAGAGGGTCTCGAGGATCGGGATCCGGGCGCGCAGGGTGTCGAAGACGAGTCCGCTCAGTTCGCGGTACAGGATTCCGCGCGGAGGCAGCATGACCGCCGCCGGTCCGACGAGGCGGCGTGCGCGGCTCATCGGCATGGCCGAGCGCGCACCGTAGACGCGGGCCTCGTAGCTCGCGCCGGCCACCACCCCGCGGGCACCGAGCCCACCGACGAGGACCGGCCGGCCCCGCAGGGTCGGCCGGGTCAACTGCTCGGCGGACGCGAAGAACGCATCGAGATCCAGGTGCAACACCCAGCGCCGACTCACGGAAGCGGGCACGTGTCGAGACTAGTGCGCCGCACCCACACGTCCGGTGGGAGGCCGCAGGTCGGTGCTTCCGGAAGGGCACTCGGCCCTTCCGGAAGCACCGGCCCGGTCACGCCTTGACGATGGACGCGCGGGTTCCTTCGCCGAGTTCGATCGCCTCGCCCTCGGGAGCACCGAGTTCGAAGGTCGTGGCGAGGATCTCGCCGGCGATCAGATCCCGGTGGCGGGCAGCCCATTCGGCGCGTTCGGCGGGAACCTCGAACCGCACCGAGATGCGGTCGGAGACCTCCAGGCCGAGGTTGCGGCGCGCGTCCTGGAACTCGCGGATGCGGTCCTTGGCCCAACCCTCGGCCTCGAGTTCCTCGGTGACGGCCGTGTCGAGGACCACCAGGCCGTTGCCACCCGGCAGCGCGGCGGTGGATTCCGGCTCGGCCGCGACGAGACGGCTGGTGTACTCCTCGGGCAGCAGGGCGATGCCGGCCGCGGTGACCGTGCCGTCCTCCGCCTGCGTCCAGTCGCCCGCCTTGACGGCCTTGATGACCTTCTGCACGTCCTTGCCCAGACGCGGACCGGCGGCACGCGCGTTGACGACCACCTCGAACCGGCCGTGGGCCTCGACGTCGTCGGTGGTCACGACCCGCTTGACGTTGACCTCGTCCTTGATGAGGTCGACGAACGGATCGAGATGCGACGAACCCGGCGTCGCGACCGTCACCTCGGGCAGCGGCAGCCGCACGCGCAGCTTCTGGGCCTTGCGCAGCGACAGCACGGTCGAGCACACACCGCGCACCTCGTCCATCGCCGCGACGAGCGCGGGATCCGAGGGCAGGTCGTCGGCCGCAGGCCAGTCCGCCAGGTGCACCGACCGGCCACCGGTCAGACCCCGCCAGATCACCTCGGAGGCCATCGGCAGCAACGGCGCGGCCAGGCGCGTGACGACCTCGAGCACCGTGTGGAGGGTGTCGATCGCGTCGGTGTCCTCGTCCCAGAACCGGTTCCGGGAGCGGCGCACGTACCAGTTGGTCAGCGCGTCGCAGAAGGTGCGCAGCTCGTCGCACGCCCCGGCGATGTCGACGGTCTCGAGTGCCTCGGTGATGACGTCGCGGGTCTGCGCGAGCTTGGCGAGGATGTACCGGTCGAGCACGTTCGTCGAATCGGTCCGCCAGGTGCCCGGCTTCGACGCGTACAGCTGCAGGAAGCTCCATGCGTTCCACAACGGCAGCAGCGCCTGCCGCACGCCCTCGCGGATGCCCTGCTCGGTGACGACGAGGTTGCCGCCGCGCAGGATCGGCGAGGACATGAGGAACCAGCGCATCGCGTCGGAGCCGTCGCGGGCGAAGACCTCGTTGACGTCGGGGTAGTTGCCCTTCGACTTGCTCATCTTCAGGCCGTCGTCGCCGAGGACGATGCCGTGGGCGGCAACGCATTTGAAGGCGGGACGGTCGAACAGCGCGGTGGCCAGGACGTGCAGCGTGTAGAACCAGCCGCGGGTCTGGCCGTTGTACTCGACGATGAAGTCGCCCGGGTAGTGGGTGTCGAACCAGTCGCGGTTCTCGAAGGGATAGTGCACCTGGGCGAACGGCATCGAGCCGGACTCGAACCAGCAGTCGAGGACCTCGGGGACGCGACGCATGGTCGACTTCCCGGTCGGGTCGTCGGGATTCGGCCGGGTCAGTTCGTCGATCATCGGCCGGTGCAGGTCGGTGGGCCGCACACCGAAGTCGCGTTCGAGTTCGTCGAGCGAACCGTAGACGTCGACGCGCGGGTACTCCGGATCGTCCGAGACCCACACCGGGATCGGGCTGCCCCAGTAGCGGTTACGGCTGATGTTCCAGTCGCGGGCGCCTTCGAGCCACTTGCCGAACTGACCGTCGCGGATGTGTTCGGGCACCCACGTGATCTGCTGGTTGAGCTCGACCATGCGGTCGCGGAAACGGGTGACGGCGACGAACCACGACGGCACCGCCATGTAGATCAGCGGCTGACCCGACCGCCACGAGTGCGGGTAGGAGTGTTCGATGGTCTCGTGCCGCAACAGCTTTCCGGCGGCCTTGAGGTCCTTGATGATGACCGGGTTGGCGTCGAAGACCTGCAGGCCCTCGTAGGGCGGCACCATCGAGGTGAACTTGCCGCCCGGATCGAGCGGCTGCACGAGCTCGATGCCGTTGCGCTGGCAGTACTCCATGTCCTCTTCACCGAAAGCCGGTGCGAGGTGGACGATTCCGGTACCGGACTCGGTGGTGACGTAATCGGCGGCGATCACCCGGTGCGCGTTCTCACGGCCGGTGAAGAAGTCGAACGGCGGCTCGTAGGCGAGGCCGACGAGGTCGGTGCCGCGGTAACAGCCGAGCACCTCGGGCTCCTCGCCGAGTTCGCGGGCGTAGTGGCCGAGACGGTCCTGCGCGAGCACGTAGGTCTTGTCGTCGGCGCCGCGCACGGCGACGTACTCGATCTCGGGGTGCACCGCGATCGCGAGGTTGGACGGCAGGGTCCAGGGCGTGGTGGTCCAGATGAGCGCGCACGCGCCGTCGAGTTCGGAGCCGGGTGCGCGCAGCACCATGTCGACGGTGACCGCCGGGTCCTGACGCATCTTGTAGGCGTCGTCGAGGCGGGTCTCCTGGTTCGACAGCGGCGTCTGCTCGTACCAGCTGTAGGGCAGCACGCGGAAGCCCTGGTAGATCAGGCCCTTCTCGTACAGCGACTTGAACGCCCACATGACCGACTCCATGAAGTCGAGGTCGAGGGTCTTGTAATCGTTGTCGAAGTCGACCCAGCGGGCCTGACGGGTGACGTAGTCGCGCCACTCACCGGTGTAGCGCAGCACCGACTGCTTGCAG
Source organism: Rhodococcus sp. S3 (assembly GCF_058211795.1). NCBI lineage: Bacteria > Bacillati > Actinomycetota > Actinomycetes > Mycobacteriales > Nocardiaceae > Rhodococcus > Rhodococcus sp. S3. Next base: position 3,048,186 of record NZ_CM177074.1, read on the forward strand.
TAGGCGTTGAACTCGGCCAGTCCCATCGAGTCGATCTCGGACTTGTCCTTGATGCCGAGCTGCTTCTCCGCCTCGAGCTCGGCGGGCAGGCCGTGGCAGTCCCAGCCGAAACGGCGGTCGACCTTCTTGCCGAGCATGGTCTGGAAGCGCGGGACGACGTCCTTGACGTAGCCGGTGAGCAGGTGCCCGTAGTGCGGGAGGCCGTTCGCGAAGGGCGGGCCGTCGTAGAAGACGAACTCGTCGGCGCCGTCGCGGTTGCGCAGCGAGGCCTCGAAGGTGCCGTCGGAGGCCCACTGTGCGAGCACACGCTCCTCGAGCGCCGGGAAGTCGACACCCGAATCGCGCGGCAGGTCGTAGTCGACGCGCGGATATCCGGCAGTACTGCCGGCGGTTGCTGCGGTGGGATCCGGTGCAGCGTGGTTCTCGGTCACAGCGTGGCTCCTCCGTGCCTGGATACGTCTCGGCACGGGGACGATCGCCGTACGCGTGCACGGCCACCGCGGTACCACCCCGCTTGCACGTCCCGAGGGACGGCCACTCGTTCGGGCTGTGACGGGCCCACCCGTCCGGTTCTACTGGGCGACCGGCAAGGTCGCCGTTCTTCCGGAGGCTCCCCGGTGATGGCCGGATCGACGCCGCCCGCGATCGCGGGATCGAGCTTCACGCTCGGTGATGCATATTGTAGGACGCTTCAGCGATCCGACGAATTCCGGTCGCCGGGACGCCGGCGCGGTGCGCGTCGACCGGGACGTCCGCCCGAGGTGCCGGCCTGCCCGACGGAACGGGGATCGGCACACTCACCTTCGGCCGAACTCCGTCCGCCGAGTGCGCTCGCCAGCAGGAGCACCGCTCCCACGACGCACACCGCGATACAACCCCATGCCCAGAGCACCGAACCGGTCATCAACGCGATCACGAGAAGACCGAATCCGACAGCTGCGAGTACCAGCGTGACGACGAGCACGACGCTCCTCCTCTACCGAGGTACAGCACCAGGCCGTACAGCACCAGCCGGAGAGACCGTCGGTCAGCTGTTGCCCTTCGCGAAGGACGACGATCCGAACGACGACGACGAGTTGGACTGGTTGAACACTTCCTGTCCACCGTCCACCGGAACGGCGGAACCGCGCTGCTCGAGCTCTTCGAGCTGCGACTCCAGGTAGGACTTCAGGCGCACCCGGTATTCGCGCTCGAACGTCTTGAGCCGCTCGATGCGCTCCTCCAGCACCGAACGCTGCTGGTTGATCGTGGCCATGATCTCGGTGTGCTTCTTCTCCGCGTCGGCCTGCAGCGCATCGGCCTTCTCCTTGGCCTGACGCAGCTGGGTCTCCGAGCGGGTGCGCGCATCGGCGAGCATCGCGTCGGACTTCTGCCGCGCGTCGGCGATCATCGCCTCGCTGCGGGTGCGGGCGTCGGAGACGAGCTGCTCGGAGTTGGTCCGGGCGTTGCGCACGAGCTCCTCGGCCTCGGCCTTGGCGTCGCCGGTGAGGCGGTCGGCCATCTCCTGCGCGAGTCCGAGGACCTTGGCGGCCTGCATGCTCGCGTCGCCGCTCGACGGTGCCGCGGCGACCGGGGCGGGTGCCGGAGCCGGCGCCGGAGCGGGTTCCGGCTTGGGTGTCTCCACGACACGTGCGGGTTCGGGTTTGGACGGGGCCGCCGGCGCGGACGACGACGCGCTGCGCGGCGCCTTCTTGGCCTCGGCGAGCTCCTGGTCGAGTTCGGCGACCCGCTGACGCAGGTCGGCGTTCTCCTCGATGAGGTTCGTCAACTCCTGCTCGACGAGATCGAGGAAGGCGTCGACCTCGTCCTCGTTGTAACCACGCTTCCCGATCGGAGGCTTGCTGAACGCGACATTGTGCACATCAGCTGGTGTCAGCGGCATGGAAGGATCCCTTCACGCGTCGAGTAAGCGGTCAAGCAGGCGTTCTGAGTAATCGACAGTGCGTTACGCGTATCAAAACCCACTGTATATGGCACTCCATTGTGGCACACGGCAGCTCCGGGACGGCCCGACACGACGTCGGACACAGGCATCATGCTGCGCCGCCCCTGGGCAGGAATGCCATGAGGAAATACACGATGAACAGCAAGACCATGATGGACAGATCGAGCCGTACACCACCGAGATTGAGCGGCGGAATCAGTCTCCGCAGCAGCTTCACCGGCGGATCCGTGACCGTGAAGATCGCCTCGAGAACGACGACCACGAAGCCGGACGGCTTCCACTCCCGCGCGAAGGTTCTGATGAACTCGACGATGATCCGTCCGATCAGCAGAAGCCAGAAGATGAACAGCAGGAACCACAGCACCTCGAAAACGGCCACCTGCCCACAATGCCCGACGATGACGGGTCGATCAAAACCGAAACGCCCGGCCTGCAGTGATCTGCATCATGGCCGGGCGTGTCGGGACGCTCGAGGGACAGCGGCGGGCATGCGGCGACGGACGTGCCGTGTGCACGCCTGCGCAGCGCGCGTCGACTACTGCTGGTTGTAGAAGCCGGTCTCGGCGATACGCCGACGTTCCTCGGCGGAGACGTCGATGTCGGCGGGCGAGAGCAGGAAGACCTTCGTGGCCACCTTGTCGAACGAACCGCGCAGCGCGAAGGCGAGCCCGGCCGCGAAGTCGACGAGACGCTTGGCGTCGGCGTTGCTCATCTCGACGAGGTCCATGATGACCGGCGTTCCGTCGCGGAAACGCTCACCGATCGTGCGCGCCTCGCTGTAGTCGCGGGGGCGCAACGTGGTGATCTTGGACAACGGACCTCCCTCGTCGAAGAGCGCACCACGCCGAGGCTCGGCACGCTCGAGCCGGCTCTCGGCCGTCAGTGGTGCACGGCTGGGAACCGCGCGGGCCGGGGTGGGCGCCGGACGGGGGCTGCGGGCCGTGATGGGTTCGACCCGCGGACGCGGTGCCGGCTCGTACCGGTCGAACTCGTCGTGCTCGAACTCGCGAACCGGTTCCTCGCGGTGCGACGGGGCGTACTCGTCGCGGTGCGACGGCGCGTAGCCGCCGTAGGTGGCCTCGCCGTAGTCGCGATTACGGTCGCGGCGGCCACTCGCCGGATCGTCGAGGTACTCGTCCTCGTAATCCTCGAGCGGCACCATCCCGAAGTACGCCTTGAACTTGTGGAGTGTGCTCATCGATCGCCTTTCCCTCGCGCGGCGGATGTCATTCAGGCTAACGGTCGATACCCCAAGACGGCCGTTCCGACACGCACGCACGTCGAACCCCATCGAACCGCGTGTTCGAGGTCACCCGACATGCCGGCGGACAACTCCGCCGCCGCCGGGTGGTCCTGCAGCAACCGGGCGTGCATGTCGTGCAGCTGCTCGAATGCCCGCTCGGGCTCCCACCCGAGCGGCGGCACCCCCATCAGGCCTCCGAGTTCGAGGACCTCGGACGCGGCGACCGCCTCGGCGAGGGCGGGAAGATCCTCGGCGACCACGCCACCGCGCTCCCGATCGCCGTCGAGGCTGACCTGCAGCAACGCCCGCAGCGGGGCGGTGCGTTCGCCGGCGTCGAGGGCGGCCCGCACCCCCTTCTCGAAGGCCTGCACGAGACGGAGACTGTCGACCGAGTGCACCGTGTGCGCCCAGCGGGCGACGGCACGGGCCTTGTTGCGCTGCACCCGCCCGATCATGTGCCACTCCACCGGCGCGGTGACGCTCTCCCGGAACTCGGCGATCTTCGCGCTCGCCTCCTGCTCGCGGGACTCGCCGAAGCGTTCGCATCCCAGCTCGTGGAGGAGCACGGCGTCGGAGGCGGGAAAGAACTTGGTGACCGTCAGCAACGCGACGTCCGACGGATCACGTCCGGCCGCGCGCGCCGCGGCGTCGAGCCGCTCGCGTACGGCGGCGAGACGTCCGGCGAGTTCGTCGCGCCGCTCCTCGGAGGTGGGGGCGCTCACGCCGTTACCTCCTCGCCGGCCTCCTCGAGCCAGACGACCGAGGCGAACCGACCCGTGGGTGCCGAGCGCCGGTGGCTGAACAGAGAGGTGTCCTCGATCGTGCAGCGCGGATCCTCCACCACGGCGGTCACGCCGTGATCGGCGAGCTGGCGGCGCAGTCCGGCACGCAGGTCGAGTCCGGGAGTACCGCGGTTCGTGCGGGTCGCGCTGCCGGGCAGGTGTGCCTCGACATCGGCCCTCATCGCCGCGGGCACCTCGTACTGCCGGCCGCTCGCGGCCGGTCCGAGCAGCGCGCCGATGCGATCGGGGCGGGCGCCGAGATCGACCATGACGTCGAGCACGCGCGGGAGGATCCCGATGCGCGCCCCCACCCGGCCGGCGTGCACCGCGGCGATCACCCCGGCCACCTCGTCGGACAGCAGGATCGACACGCAGTCGGCGCTGAGGGTCACGAGCGCGAGCCCGGTCTCGCGGGTGACGAGCGCATCGGTGGCAGGAACGGGTTCGGACACCGGCCCGTCGACCACGGTGACGTTGCGGCTGTGGATCTGTTCCATCCAGACGAACCGCTCGGGCGGCAGCCCGATGACGGACGCGAGCCGCCGCCGGTTGGCGGCGACTGCGGCCGGATCGTCACCGACGTGGTCGGCGAGGTTGAAACTGTCGTACGGAGCTGCGGACACCCCGCCGGCTCGTGTGGTCACGACCCGGCGGGCGCGCAGCAGGCGGTGCGGAGCCGTCAACGGCGCATGAAGATCGGCACGTCGACGTCGTCGTCACCGTCGTCGTCGATGTCCACACTGCGAGGTGCGTTGCCGCCTCCGGCCGGCGGCTGGTTGCCGACGGGGGGCTGCTCACGCACCGGGGTGGGTTCGACGGGCTCGCGCTCGGGACGGCCGAGTTCGCCGGCACGCGCCACGCCGATCGCACCGGGCCGACCGGTCGGCTGCTGCTGTTGCTGGGGCTGCTGCTGCGCCTGTCCCGGCTGCTGCTGCCCCACCTCGACGGGACGACGAGTGGGCGTTCCGCCCTCGAAACCGGCGGCGATGACGGTCACGCGGACCTCGTCGCCGAGCGAGTCGTCGATGACCGTGCCGAAGATGATGTTGGCGTCGATGTGCGCGGCCTCCTGCACGAGCGAGGCGGCCTCGTTGATCTCGAACAGGCCGAGATCGGATCCGCCGGCGATCGACAGCAGAACACCGCGCGCGCCTTCCATCGACGCTTCGAGCAGCGGCGAGTTGATCGCGGCCTCCGCGGCCTTGATCGCACGACCCTCACCGCGCGACGAACCGATGCCCATCAATGCGGAGCCGGCACCCGACATGACGCCCTTGACGTCGGCGAAGTCGACGTTGATCAGACCCGGGGTGGTGATGAGGTCGGTGATGCCCTGGACACCGTTGAGGAGCACCTCGTCGGCGGAGCGGAAGGCGTCCATGAGGCTGACGGCGGCGTCGCCGAGCTGGAGGAGCCGGTCGTTGGGGATGACGATGAGCGTGTCGCAGGACTCGCGCAGCGTCTGGATGCCGGTGTCGGCCTGGCTGCCGCGGCGCTTGCCCTCGAAGGAGAACGGACGCGTGACGACACCGACGGTGAGCGCACCGAGCTTGCGGGCGATGCTCGCGACGACGGGAGCGCCGCCGGTACCGGTTCCACCACCCTCGCCTGCGGTCACGAAGACCATGTCGGCGCCCTTGAGCACCTCTTCGATCTCGTCCTTGTGATCCTCGGCGGCCTTGCGGCCGACCTCCGGGTCTGCGCCGGCGCCGAGTCCGCGGGTCAGTTCGCGGCCGACGTCGAGCTTGACGTCGGCATCCGACATGAGCAGGGCCTGCGCGTCGGTGTTGACGGCAATGAACTCGACTCCCTTGAGTCCCTGCTCGATCATGCGGTTGACCGCGTTCACGCCGCCACCGCCGATACCGACGACCTTGATTACGGCGAGGTAGTTGTGCGGGGGCGTCATGTGCTCTCGCCTTCCTGAAGTTCCGGGTGGTGCATGGTGTCCGGGTGGTGCTGGGTCTGGGTCTGGCTCGATGTCGGTCACGTCCGCCGGTCGGGCGGACGGCTCCGCAGCGCGCTGCCCCGACAAACCCTCAACCACAGCTTGAAGGTTATGTCAAGTAACGCGACTGTCCGAAACGCTATGGCACGGGTACCGGGATTAGCCAGTAGACGCGCCGGACACGCCGGACGAATTTCGTCGATCCCTCACCTCACCGTCGGCAGGTCGGGACTCGCCACGTCGAATCGCTCCCCCGGCTGCGTCAGCAGCGGGCCGACGACCGCCGCCTTCCGCTCGGAACGATCGGTTCCGCCCCACACCACGACACGCCCGTCGGTGAGGACGATCGAGATGTCGGACGGGGAGGGCGCTTCGATCGTCTCCACCTGCACGCGCAGCTCGGGCGGCAACCTGTCGAGCACCTCCACGGCGGCGCGGGTCGCGGGATCGCCGGTGCCCGGCGTCGGGGTGACGAGGCGGGGAGTGAACATCGGAGGCGGCTCGACCGCGAAGTCGACCCCCTCGATGTCGACCGAATGGGTGCCGTCGGGTGCATCGAAGAAGACCATCGCCTCGCGCTCGGTCACCGTCACCCGCACGGTGGAGGGATAGACCCGCTGGACCCGGACCGACGCCGCGCGCGGAATCGTCGCGACCCGCTGGGCCGCCCCGGCCGTGTCGACCCGGAGCAGCGGCGTGCCCTCGGCGACCGCGAGCGCGTCGACCACCTCGTCGTAGGTGACGACCTCGATCCCGTCCACCTCGATCACCCGCACGGACAGCAACGGCGACAACCAGGCCACCGCGATGCCTCCGAGGAGCACCGCCACGACAGCCGCCCCGACGAGCACGGTCCGCAGGCGCACCGACCGCCCGGACGGGCGCCGGGCGGTGCTGCGTTCACGGGCTTCGTCGGGCTCACGGGATTCGCGTGACGGTCGCCCGCGACGGCGGCGTGACGAGACGGCGGCGGGCGTCACGAGCCGATCGGCTCCGGTCCGGAACCGCCGGGTGCGCGGAATCCACCGGGCTCGGGAACCGCCCCGGCCGGACGGAAACGACCCGGTTTGCTGTGCAGCGCGTCGAGGATCTGCCGCCCCAGCATCGTGACGTCACCGGCGCCCATCGTGATCACGACGTCGCCCGGCCGGGTCAGGTGCGCGACCTGCCGGGGCACCGCGGACAGATTCGGCTGGTAGTGCACCGGCTTGCTCACCGCCCGCGCGACCAGCGCACCGCTCACCCCGGGGATCGGTTCCTCCCGGGCGCCGTAGACGTCGAGCACCACGACCTCGTCGGCGAGGTCGAGCGCCTGCCCGAACTCGGTGGCGAACGCCTCGGTGCGCGAGTAGAGGTGCGGCTGGAAGACGACGATCACGCGGGGTCGTTCGGTGCCGGTCTCGGTGTAGCGCAGCGGCTCTCCGGCGACGAGTTCGGCCGCGGCCGCGAGGACCGCGCGGACCTCGGTGGGATGGTGGGCGTAGTCGTCGAACACCCGCACGCCGTGTTCGCGGCCGGTGTACTGGAACCGCCGGTGCACTCCGCCGAAACCGGCGAGTCCCTCCAGCGCCTCGTCGACCTGCGCTCCCGCTTCGAGCGCGGCGAGCAGCGCAGCCAGAGCGTTGAGCGCCATGTGCCGGCCGGGGACGGACAGTCGCACGGTGCGCGGCGAATCCTCACCCGCGAGGTGGAACTCGGCGACGCCGCCGACATCCTTGGCCTCCCAGCCGAGCAGCCGCACCCCGACGGGAACGCCGCGGTGGTCGCCTGCCGTGCCGATGACGTCGGCGGTGCCGTAACCCTGCACCCGCAGGTCGTCGCGGCCGAGGGCGACGACGCGTTCGGCGAGGGCCGCCGAGCCGGGATCGTCGAGGCACACGACGAGCAGGCCGCCGGGCGCGATGCGGGCGACGAACTCGTCGAAGACCGCCGTGTACGCCTCCGGCGTGCCGAAGTAGTCGAGGTGATCGGCCTCGATGTTCGTGACGATCACGGTGTTCGGATCGTACTGCAGCAGCGAGCCGTCGCTCTCGTCGGCCTCGGCGACGAAGACGTCCCCGCTGCCGTGATGCGCGTTGGTCCCGGATTCGTTGAGTTCACCGCCGACCGCGAAGGACGGATCGAAGCCGCAGTGCTGCAACGCGACGACGAGCATCGACGTCGTGGAGGTCTTGCCGTGGGTGCCCGAGACCAGGAAGGTGCGGTTCCCTCGCATCAGCGAGGCGAGGACCGCGGGGCGCAACAGGATCGGGATGCCCCGCTCGCGGGCGGCGACCAGCTCGGGATTGTCCTTCGGGATGGCCGCGAACGTCGTGACCAGGGCGGTGGGGCCACCCTCGAGCAGGTCGAGCGCCTCGGCGGCATGGCCGATGCGGACCTGCGCACCGCGCGCCCGCAGCGCGAGCACACCGCGGCTCTCCTTCGCGTCGGAACCCGACACCTGTCCCCCACGGGCGAGCAGGATCCGGGCGATGCCCGACATCCCGGCACCGCCGATACCGACCATGTGCACCCGCTCGAGTTCGGCGGGCAACTGCGCACTCATCGTTCACTCCTGTTCGGTTCCACTCCGGCAACCTCGAGCACTATGCGAGCCATCTCGTCCGCGGCACTGCGGTGACCGGCGGCCGCGGCGCTGCGCCCCATCTCCACGAGTCTCCGCTCGTCGCCGAGCAACGACACCACTTCCGTGGCGACATAGTCCGAACTCAGGTCGCCGTCGGCGACGATCCTGCCACCACCGGCCTCGACGACGGGCCGGGCGTTGAGTTCCTGTTCACCGTTCCCGTGCGGGAGCGGCACGTACACGGCGGGCAGCCCCACCGCCGAGACCTCCGCGACCGTCATGGCCCCGGACCGGCAGACCACCGCGTCGGCGGCGGAGTACGCGAGGTCCATCCGTTCGAGATAGGGCACGGTGACGTACGGGGCGCGGGCGTGACCGGGATGGGCGGGGATGTCCACGGTGTTCTTCGGTCCGTGCGCGTGCAGCACGGCGATGCCGGCCTCCGCGAGCGCCGCGGACGCGCCGGCCACGGCCTCGTTCAGCGAGCGGGCACCCTGCGACCCGCCGAACACGAGCAGCACGGGCACGTCGTCGGGCAGACCGAAGTGCCGTCGTGCCTCCGCGCGCAGCCCGGCGCGGTCGAGACCGGTGATCGACGAGCGGACCGGGATCCCCACGATCTGCGCGTCGCCACGCCGGACGATGCCCGAGCGCGGGACGGCGGCGAGCACACGCTCGGCCCGCAGGGCACCGATCCGGTTGGCGATGCCCGCGCCGGCGTTGGCCTCGTGGACGACGACCGGGATGCGCCGGCGTCGACGCAGCGGACCGGCGCCGGCTGCGAGATAGGCGGGCAGCGCCACGTACCCGCCGAAACCGACGACGACGTCGGCTTCGACCTCGTCGAGGATCTGCCGGGTGCGGCGCACCGACGAGACGACCCGGCCCGGCAACTTCAGCAGGTCGGTCGTCGGCTTGCGGGGCAGCGGCACCGGTGGGATGAGTTCGAGAGGATATCCGCGGCGCGGCACCAGCGTCGTCTCGAGTCCCCGTTCGGTGCCGAGCGCGGTGATCCGCGCGTCGGGCACGAGTGCGCGGACGGCGTCGGCCACCGCGAGCGCCGGTTCGATATGACCGGCCGTGCCGCCTCCGGCCACCACCACCGACAGTGCCGGCCTCTCCCCACTCACCTACGGTTCCCTCTCTCTCCGCTTCGTCCGTTCGATCCGCGTGTCGTGCGGTTCGTCTGCTGCCGGCCCCGGGCGGGTTCGCGCGCGGGTTGCGTGCGCCGGGCCCGGCCGGTCCCCTCGCGGGGTTGCGTCCGGCCCGCCGATCCCCGGCGGTCCTGCGCAGCTCCCCGTTGCCGCTCGTTCGGCGCCGGGGTCTGCCGCTTGCGCGAGCCCCCACCACCCGCCGCGGGGCGGGCACTGCGCTCGGGGACCGCGGCCCGTGCTCGTGGCTGTCGTGCTGCGACCGTACGCGCCGCCGAGGAACGACCGGCCCGGTAGGCCTCCGGCTTGCGCAGGCGCAACAACCGGGCGAACCGGCCGTCCTGTCCCGCGTGCAGCGCCGCGATCGCTTCGGGTTCGTGTCTGGCCGCATTGGCGATCAGACCGAACATCAGCAGGGTGGTGGCCGTCGAGGTGCCACCGGCCGACACGAGCGGCAGCTGCAGGCCGGTCACGGGCAGCAGTCCCACGACGTAGCCGATGTTGATGAAGGCCTGGCCGATGATCCACGTCGTCGCAGTCGCGGTGAACAGGCGCAGGAAGGGGTCGGCCGAGCGCATCGCGATCCGCAGTCCGACATAGGCGAACAGACCGAACAGGCCGATGACGGCCACTCCGCCGAGGAAGCCGAGTTCCTCACCGATGATCGCGAAGATGAAGTCGTTGTGGGCGTTGGGCAGATAGCTCCACTTCGCGCGGCTCTGGCCGAGCCCGCGACCCCACAGGCCGCCGTCGGCGAGGGAGAACTTCGCCTGTCGCGCCTGATAACCGGCGCCCTGCGGGTCGTCGCCGGGGTTGAAGAAGGCCCGCACACGCTGCGAGCGGTAGCCGGCCGTCAGAGCGAGGATCACCGCGAGTGTGGCGGCCGTGCCGACGATCCCGAGGAACACCTTGAGCGGCAGGCCCGCGAACCACAGCAGGGCGAGCACGATGATCACGATCGACACGGTGGTGCCGAGGTCGGGCTGGAGCACGATCAGGCCGGTCACGAGCAGGGCGGCCGGGACGAGCGGGACGAGCATCTCGCGCAGCGTCGAGTTCTCGCCGCGCCGGGACGCGAGCAGGTGCGCGCCCCATACGGCGAGCGTGATCTTGGCGATCTCCGCCGGCTGCAGCGAGATACCGGCGATGACGAACCAGCCCCGGGTGCCCTGCGAGACCGTACCGATGCCCGGTATGAGCACGAGCACGAGCAGCACGACCGAGAACGCGAACGCCGGGAAGGCGAAGCGTCGCATCACCCGGACCGGGATCTGCAGCGCGATGTAGAAGATCACCATGCCCAGGACGGCGAAGATCACCTGGGAGGTGAACAGTCCGTATGCCGATCCCGCCGCGGCCACCGCGCCGACGCTCGACGACGACAGCACCATGACGAGGCCGAGCACGGTGAGCAGGACGGCGATCGTCACCACGAGATGGAACGACGCGAGCGGTCGCGCCATCCAGGCCCCGAACCGGCCGCGTACTCCGACCACCGGCTCGTCGGTGTTCGCCCCTGCTCGGGTCGCTCCTGCCCGAGGGGTCACGGTTGCGTCCCGCCCCCGCGGAGTTCCTCGACCGCGGACGCGAAGCTACGGCCGCGTTCCGCGTAATCGGCGAACATGTCGAGCGATGCCGCGGCCGGCGCGAGCAGCACCGTCTCCCCCGGCGAGGCGAGCGCGGCCGCTTCCCGGACCGCCACGCGCATCGCGGCGGGACCGTCGGCGCCCGGCGCCGCGGCCCTCCGCACCGGAGCAGTGCCTGTCGCGTTCACCGAAGCGGTGTCGGTCTCGCTCGTCGCATCGGTCATCGCTTCATCGTCGCCCGTGTCGACGACGACGACCGGGACCTGCGGGGCGTGTCGCGCCAGCGCTTCGGCGATTTCGCCGGCATCGCGGCCGAGCAACACGGCTCCGGACAGTCGTGGCGCCACCTCGGCGACCAGGTCGTCCACGCGGGCGCCCTTGAGCAGACCACCGGCGATCCACACCACGCGGTCGCGGGCGAGCAGCGAACTGCGGGCCGCGTGCGGATTGGTCGCCTTCGAGTCGTCGATGTACTCGACGCCGTCGACCTGTCCGACCGGCGCGGCGCGGTGCGGGCCGACGCGGTGCCGTCGCAGGCCGTCGTGCACCGCCGAGGCCGGCACGTCGATCGCCCGCGCGAGGGCGGCGGCCGCGAGGGCGTCGGACAGTCCCGCGGGGCCGGGCGGCGTCACGTCGTCCACGCGAGCGAGTACAGCGGAATCGGCGAACGCCCGGTCGACGAGCAGTTCTCCGCTGATCCCGAGTTCACCCTCCTGCGGATAACCCAGGGTGAAACCCACGGTGAGGACGGCACGGGAACGGTCGCCGAGACCACCGGCGATCGGGTCGTCGAGACCGATGACCCCGACGGCGCCGGTGAGGGCACCGAGTTTGGCCTCGATGTAGTTCTCGATGCCGCCGTGCCAGTCGAGATGGTCCTCGGCGATGTTGAGCACGACACCGGCCTCGGGCCGAACCGAGGGCGCCCAGTGCAGCTGGAAGGACGACAACTCGACGGCGAGGACATCGGCCCGCGGCTCGTCGCGGCGCAGGGCGTCGAGCACGGGAAGACCGATGTTGCCGCACGCGACGCTGCCGAGACCGGCGGCCTCGAGGATCGCGTGCAGCATCATGGTGGTGGTGGTCTTGCCGTTCGTCCCGGTGACCACCAGCCAGCGTCGGGCCGGACCGTAGACCTCGGCGCGGTCGATGCGCCAGGACAGTTCGATGTCGCCCCAGATGGGTATCGCCGCACCGGCCGCACGCGAGAGCAACGGCGCGTCGGGCGGGAATCCGGGACTCGTGACCACCAGGGCGAACTCCCGCAGCGCGGTGGGGTCGTCGAGGAGGCTGTCGTGGTCGACAGTCCGGGCGCCGAGCGCCGCGCACTCGGCCAGTGCCCGCTCGTTGCGGTCGGTGACGGTGACGTGGGCGCCGAGATCGGTGAGGGGTTGGATCGTCGCGCGGCCGGACACCCCTGCCCCGGCGACGAGCACCGCCCGTCCCCTGAGCCGTTCGAGTTCGTCGGTCACGGTCAGTCCCCGATCGCCGCGAGGTATTCGCTGTAGAAGAGGGCCAGACCGATCGCCGAGGCGATGGCGGCGAGCAACCAGAACCGGATGATCACCGTGGTTTCGGCCCATCCACCGAGTTCGAAGTGATGATGGAAGGGTGCCATCCGGAACACCCGCCTGCGGCTGGACCGGAAGACCGCGACCTGGATGACCACCGAGGCGGCCTCCGCGACGAACAGCGCGCCGATGACCACCATGAGCAGCTCGGTGCGGGTCGTGATGGACAGACCGGCGAGCATGCCACCGAGGGCGAGCGAGCCGGTGTCACCCATGAAGATCTTGGCCGGTGCGGCGTTCCACCACAGGAAGCCGATGCAGGCGGCGGCGCCGGCGGCGCACAGCAACGCCAGGTCGAGCGGGTCGCGGACGTCGTAGCAGCCGGCGGTCGGTTCCACGGCGCACGCGTTGCGGTACTGCCAGAAGGTGATGATGACGTAGGCGCCGAGCACCAGCGCCATCGAACCGGCAGCGAGACCGTCGAGGCCGTCGGTGAGGTTCACCGCGTTAGACCATGCGCTGACCAGCAGGTAGACGAACAGGATGAACACGATCGAGCCCATCGAGACCGTGGCGATGTCGCGCACGTAGGACAGATCGGTGCTGGCCGGGGTGAGGCCGTCCGCATTGCGGAACTGCAGCGCGAGGATGCCGAAGCCCACGGCGACGACGAGCTGGCCGACGAGCTTGGCCGTCTTGTTCAGGCCGAGATTGCGTTGCTTGCGGATCTTGATGAAGTCGTCGAGGAAGCCGACGCCACCGAGCGCGGTCGTCAGGCCGAGCACGAGCAGACCGGAGGCGGTGGGACCTTCCGCGTCGTATCCCATGCCGATGAGATGCGATCCCCAGTAACCGGCCCACAGACCGGCGAGGATCGCGACGCCGCCCATGGTGGGGGTGCCGCGCTTGGACTGGTGGCTCTGTGGGCCCTCGACCCGGATCTCCTGCCCGAAGCCCTGCCGGGAGAACATCTTGATCAGGACGGGGGTGAGCAGGATCGAGACTGCGAGCGCGATGCCCGCCGCGAACAGGATCTGTCTCACCGGGCGTCCTCCGTCCCCACAGCAGCGTCGTTGTTTCCGTTACCGGCCGGGTCGTCCGCGAGGACGGCCTCGGCGACGGTCCACAGTCCCACGGACTGCGATGCCTTCACGAGCACGATGTCGCCCGGTTCCAGTTCGTCGCGCAGCAACGCGATCGCGGCGTCGGCATCGGGGACGTGGCTCGCTTCCTCACCCCACGATCCTTCCATCACGGCGCCCTGGAACAGACCCCGGACCGGTCGGGTGGCGCCGACGGCGATGATGCGGGTGACGTCGAGGCGCACGGCGAGGCGTCCGATGGCGTCGTGGGCGACGACGGCGTCGTCCCCGAGCTCGGCCATCTCCCCCAGCACCGCGAAGGTGCGCCGGGGAGCCGGGCCGGACCGCGCCATGGTGACCAGGGCCTTCACGGCTGCGCGCATGGAATCGGGATTGGCGTTGTAGGCGTCGTCGATGACGGTCACCCCGTCGGATCGGGTCTGTACCGCCATGCGGTGCGCCGAGACGGGACCCGCCGTCGCGAGCGCCTCGGCGGCCTGCTCGACCGTCGCACCGCATTCCACGGCGACGGCGATCGCCGACAGGGCGTTGCCGATCTGGTGTTCGCCGTGCACGGCCAGGCGCACGGGCACACGCCGCTCCTGTCCGTCGGCGCCGGGAACGACGGCGGTGAAGGAGGCACGCGCCTGATCGTCGAGGTGGATGTCCTCGGCGCGGTAGGCGGCACCGGACCCGGTCCCGACGGTCACCACGCGACCGGTGGTGCGGGTCGCCATCTTCGACACGAGGGTGTCGTCGGCGTTGAGGATCGCGACTCCCCCCTCGGCGGCGCTGGGCAGTGCCTCGACGAGTTCGCCCTTGGTCTTGGCGATGACCTCCTGCGAACCGAACTCGCCGAGGTGGGCGGTACCGACGTTGAGTACGACACCGATCCGCGGCGGGGCGATGCGGGTCAGGGTCGCGATGTGTCCGGGACCCCGCGCCGACTTCTCGAGGACGAGGAACCGGGTGGATTCGGTGGCGCGGAGCGCGGTCCAGGGGTGGCCGAGTTCGTTGTTGAACGAGCCGGGCGGGGCGACGACCTCACCGAGCGGTGCGAGCACGGCGGCGATCATGTCCTTCGTGGACGTCTTGCCCGCCGAACCGGTGACACCGACGACGGTGAGGCCGGCGTCGGTGAGCGTGTCCACCACGGTGCGGGCGAGCTTCGCGAGGCCGGCGAGCACGGCCGCGCCGGATCCGTCGCTGTCGTGTTCGAGCGCGAGGGCGTTGGTCTCGGTCGGCGGGATCGGCGGCACCACGATGGCGGGCACACCCACCGGCCGTGCGGCCAGGACCGCGACCGCACCGGCGGCGACGGCGGCCGCAGCGTGATCGTGCCCGTCCGAGCGCGCACCGGGCAGCGCCAGGAACAGGCCGCCGGGACCGATCCGTCGCGAGTCGAACTCGACGGAACCGGTCACCTCGGCGGACGGATCGTCGACGTCGTGCAGGGTGCCCCCGACGACCTCCGCGATCCGAGCCAGTGTCATCGGGATCATGCCTTGCCTCCGTGATGCGAACCGCCCGCAGCAGGCGGATGGTGACCGTCGGGTCCTGCGGTCCGGTACTTGTCGAGTGCTGCGCCGAGGACCTCTCGGTCGTCGAAGGGGTGCTTGACTCCTTCGATCTCCTGCCCCGTCTCGTGGCCCTTGCCGGCGACGAGGACGACGTCGCCCGGGCGGGCCCACGCGACCGCGGCGTCGATCGCGGCGGCGCGGTCGCCGATCTCGAGAATCTCGCCGCGTTCGGCCGGCGGGACGGAGTGTGCACCGTCGAGGACGGCCGCGCGGATGGCGGCGGGGTTCTCGGTTCGGGGGTTGTCGTCGGTCACGACCAGTAGGTCGGCGGCCCGCGCCGCGACCTCGCCCATGATCGGCCGCTTCGTCCGGTCGCGGTCGCCGCCCGCACCCACGACGACGGCGATGCGTCCCTCGGTCGCGGCGCGCAGGGTTCCGATGACCGCTTCGAGCGCGGCGGGCTTGTGGGCGTAGTCGACGACGGCGAGGAAGTCCTGCCCGCGTTCGACGCGTTCGACCCGGCCGGGCACCGCGACGTCGGCGATACCGCGGATCGCGGCGTCGATGTCGGCGCCCACCTCGGCGCAGAGCGCCACGGCGAGAGCGGCGTTGGTGACGTTGTAGCGGCCCGGCAGGCCGACGGTGGCGCGGCGGGCGGTCCCGTCCGGGCCGGTCAGGGTGAACTGCTGCACGCCCGTCTCGTCGGGGACGTCGTCGGTGACCGTCCAGTCGGCAGCGGCGTCAGCGGCGTCACCGTCGCCACCCGTGATGAGCGTGCGGACGGCGGTCGCGTCGTCGCGGCCGGCCGATGCGACCTCGGCCATGCGGCGTCCCCACACGTCGTCGGTGCACACCACCGCGCGGCGTGCCCGGACCGGCGAGTCCTCGGCGAACAGCCGGGCCTTCGCGCCGAAGTAGTCGTCGAGGTCCTTGTGGAAGTCGAGATGGTCCTGGGACAGGTTGGTGAACCCGCCGACGGCGAACTCGGTGGCGTCCACGCGACCGAGTGCGAGGGCATGGCTGGAGACCTCCATCACGACCGTGTCGACACCGCGTTCGCGCATGACGGCGAACAGGGCGTGCAGCTGCGGCGCCTCGGGGGTCGTGAGGGTGCTCGGCACGCGGATGCCTTCGATCCGGGTCTCCACGGTCCCGACGAGACCGACGACGCGTCCGGCCGCGACGAGGCCTGCCTCGACGAGATAGGACGTCGTGGTCTTACCGGACGTGCCCGTGATGCCGATGACCTGCATGCTCCGGGAGGGATGTCCGTAGACGGTGGCCGACGCCGCCCCCAGCGCGGCACGCGGCTCGGGATGGACGAGGACCGCGACCGGATCGAAGGTGGCCTCGGCGACGAGGTCGCGACCGGCCTCGTCGGTCAGCACGGCGACCGCTCCACGTTCGAGCGCGGTGCCCGCGTAGGAGGCGCCGTGGGCGCGCGCGCCGGGCAGCGCCGCGAATACGTCGCCGGGGCGGATGCCCTGGGCGCGCAGGTCGATGCCGGTGATCGCGGCCGCACGGGCCGCGTCCTCTCCGGCGGCTGCATTGACGATCTCGACGCGCGCCCCGATGGCGTCGGCGAGAACCGAGATCTGCGTCATCGGTGGGTGCTCGGGTCTCCGCCCCTCCTCCGGAGGAGCCGGATCCGGACTCGATGGCACAGGCACCAGTTTCCTCTCGCTTCGCTGCAGCTCGTCTGCAGGCACTCCGACGGATGTTCCCGGGTTCGTTCCCGATCCGGTCTCGGCGACGACCGTCGTGTCACGTTACCGACGTGTCAGCCTACCGAGGCGCCACGGTCACCTCGTCAGTCGACCTGGAGGATCAACTTGCTCTCCGGTTCGGCCGACAGCGGCACGCCGTCGCGCTGCAGCAACCACGACGCGATGTTGCGGAACAGCGGCGCGGCCGATTGGCCCCCGCTGCCGTCGGAGCTGCGGGTCGGGGCGTCGAGCATGATGCCCACGACATAGCGCGGATCGTCGGACGGCGCGATGCCGGCGAAGGTGATCCAGTAGTCGGAGTTCGAGTAGCACTTGCAGTTCTGGTCGATCTGCTGGGCGGTACCCGTCTTGCCCGAGATCCGATAGCCCTCGATGGCGGCGCCCGCACCGGTGCCCTGCTGGTTGCCGGTATCGGACTGGACGACGGAACGGAACATGTCGCGCACCGTCGCGGCGGTCTGCGGGTTCACCACCCGCACCGGATCGGGACGGGGCGTCTCGGTGCGCGTGCCGTCCGGCGCGATGGTCGCGCGCACGACCCGCGGCGGGACACGTTCCCCGTCGTTCGCGATGGTCTGGTAGATCGCGGTCATCTGCAGCAGGGTCATCGACAGACCCTGGCCGATGGGCAGGTTCGCGAAGGTGCCACCCGACCACTGCTCACGGCTGGGCAGCAGACCCGCGGATTCGCCGGGCAGGCCGACATCGGTGCGCTGACCGAGACCGAACAGTTGCAGCATCTCGGCGAAGCGGTCCTCACCGATCCGCTCGGCGAGCATGAGCGTGCCGACGTTCGACGACTTCCCGAACACACCCGTCGTGGTGTACGGCACGACCCCGTGATCCCAGGCGTCCTTGACGGTCGCGCCGGCCATGGTGATCGTGCCGGGGACCTGCAGGACCTCGTCGGGGCGGGTCAGGCCGTCCTCGATCGCCGCGGCGGCAGTGATGATCTTGTTCACGGATCCGGGTTCGAACGGCGAACTGACCGCGAGATTGCCCTGTTCGGCGTCGGGCGGGTTGTTCGCGACACCGATCGACGGGTCGAAGGTGCTGTCGTTGGACATGGCGAGCACTTCGCCGGTGTGCGCGTCGAGCACCACGGCGGAGGCGTTCTTCGCCCCGGACAGGTCCTTGGCGCGCTGCACCTCCTGCTGCACGTGGTACTGCAGGTCGTTGTCGATCGTGAGCTCGACGGAGGAACCGTCGACGGCGGGCTGGCGGTCGCGCCAGCTGCCCGGGATGACGGCGCCGTCGGACCCCCGGTCGTAGGTGGACGAACCGTCGGTACCCGCCAGTACGGCGTCCATCGACGCTTCGAGCCCGATCAGGCCGTGCCCGTCCCAGCCGGTCGCGCCGACGAGATTGG
This sequence comes from Rhodococcus sp. S3, assembly GCF_058211795.1. NCBI lineage: Bacteria > Bacillati > Actinomycetota > Actinomycetes > Mycobacteriales > Nocardiaceae > Rhodococcus > Rhodococcus sp. S3. Next base: position 3,066,616 of record NZ_CM177074.1, read on the forward strand.
CGGCGAGCGATCCGCCCGGATACAGACGGATATCCTGACGTTCGGTGCCGACCTTGTCGTACTCGTCGACGATCTCCGCCGCGACCCCCGGATCGACACCTCGGGCGAGGTACACGAAGGTCTCGTCGCTCTCGAGCATCTCGAGCACGTCCCTCTCGGGCGCCGCAGCGCCGAGCGCCTCGTGGATCGCCGACGCGACGCCCTCGAGATATTCCGAGACCTCGGGCCGGGACGGATCCTTGGCTCGTTCCTCCTCGAGTTCCTTGCGCACCCGCACGGGTTGGAAGGTCAGCGCCTTCGCCTCCATCGTGTAGGCGAGCGGTTCGCCGTTGCGATCGGCGATGGTGCCGCGGGTCGCGGGTTCGACGAGTCGGGTGGTGCGCTGGCTGGCCGCCTCGGCGGACAGGGTCGGGGCCTGGACGAGCTGCACGGACAGCAACTGTGCGACGGCTATGCCCAGAGCGCCGAACATGCCGAGCCGGCCCCACTTGTTGCGGAACGTGAAACTCGTCCGGTCTCGCTGTGTGCGATCGCGCGGCGCGGGCATTCGAGCGCGCCCGCCGCGCGTCGCCGGGGTGGAACGTCGCTGCGGTGCACGCCGAGGGGTGGAGCGGTTGTTCACCGAGGCCCGCCCTCGGGTTCCGTCGGCACGGCCTGGACAGGTGCTTCGGGCGCGGCCTCACGGGGCGCTTCGGATTGCGGCAGTTCGCTCACGGGTACCGATTGTCCCGCCGCGGGCGGAACGGGTGCGGCACCCTCGACGTCCGGCGTGGCGCCCGCAGGAGCTTCCGGCGCGGGTGCGGGAGCCGGTGCCGGTTCCTCGCCCACCGGGCGGCCGTCGGCCGACGGCGCTGCCCGACGCGTGTCCTCGGTGTCGGTACGCGGCCGGGGTTCCTCGCTCACGTCCCCGAGCGGCCGCGGTGTCTCCGCTCCGGCGCTACCCGCCAGCGGGGTCTGGACGCGGGCGTCCTCCCGGGCGGGCGGATCCAGCGGGACCGGCGGGGCACCCTGGGCCGGAACCGGATCGCCCACCACCTGCACCGAACCGTCCGGAGCGACGACGATCCGCGCGACCTGCCCGGTGGGGATCATGCCCAGCTCCGCCGCGGCGACCGCGAGCGCCGGAGCCGACTCGGCCGTGGCTACGTCGCGCTGGAGCACCGCCCGCTTCTGGGCGAGTTCCTCGTTGAGGGACCGCGCCGCGCTCAGCTCGTAGGAGTCCTCGGTCGCGCGGGTGGTCAGCAACAGGGTCACGGCCATGCCCACGCCCAGGAGCCCGATGATGGTGGCGACGAACGGGATCCGGGTGCGGACACGTCCGGCCCCCGTCGTGCGCCCGCGGGTCTGCACCTGTTCGACCCCGAGCTGTGCTGCGCGCTGCGACCGTCGCTGATAGGCACGCTGCGCTGCGGTCGATCGCCCCGGATTCCGGCGCTGCGGGGGTGCCACCTGTACGGTCATCGGTTACCTCCTGGCGATTCGTTCTGCAGCACGCAGGCGGACGGGCGCCGAACGTGGGTTGGCCTCGATCTCGTCGTCCGTCGCCCGTTCCGCACCGCGGGTGAGGATGCGCAGTTCCGGCCCCATCCCGGGCAGTTCGACCGGAAGCCCTTCGGGACTGCGGGACTTCGCACGCGGAGTCAGTTCCTGCTTGACGACCTTGTCCTCGAGCGACTGGTAGGACATGAAGACGATCCGGCCGCCCACCGCGAGAGCGTCGAGAGCGTCGGGGATCGCGTTGCGCAACGAGTCGAGCTCCGCGTTGACCTCGACCCGCAACGCCTGGAAGGTGCGCTTGGCCGGGTGACCACCGGTACGGCGGGTCGCGGCCGGGATCGTGCGGTACAGCAGTTCGACGAGTTCGCCGCTCGTCCGGAACGGAGCCTTGGCCCGGGTCCGCACGATCTCGGAGGCGATCTTGCCGGCGAAGCGCTCCTCGCCGTAGGTGCTCAGGATGCGGGCGAGGTCGCCGTGGCTGTAGGTGTTGAGGACATCGGCCGCGGTGATGCCGGTGGTGGCATCCATCCGCATGTCGAGCGGGGCGTCCTTGGAATAGGCGAAGCCGCGCTCCGCCTCGTCGAGCTGCATCGAGGACACGCCCAGATCGAACAGGGCCGCGTGGACCGAGCCGTACCGGTCGAGGCCGACGCTCTCGAGCGCGTCGGCGATCCCGTCGTAGCGGGTGTGGACGAAGTCGGTGCGGTCGGAGAACCGTGCGAGTCGCTCGCGGGCGATCGCGAGTGCGTCGGTATCGCGGTCGAGGCCGACGAGCCTCAGCTTCGGGTAGATCGTCAGGAAGTGTTCGGAGTGCCCACCGAGACCGAGCGTCGCGTCGACGTAGACCGCGCCCTCACCGTCGGGACCGACGCTCTCGATGGCGGGGCCGAGAAGATCGACGGCCCGCTGGAGCATGACGGGCACGTGGCCGAACTCCGCCGCAGATGTCACATCGGCACCGGTGGCCTCATCCGTACCATCGACGGATTCGTGCTCGCCGTCCACCATGTGTCCTCCGGAATCCTGCTCGGGCCGCTTACGGTCTGTGGGGTACTCGTCGGGTGGACGGTGGTGTGCCTCGTGCCTGCCTGTCGCTCGTCTCGCTACCGTGCTCGCCGCCACGGGGGTGGATACGGAAGACGGCGAATGCCTCGAGGTCTCTGTCCGAGTCCGAAGAGACCTGACGCCGGGGAAGTGCGTCAGGGCCCTCCGGTCCGTACCTGGCGCTGGGGAAGTGCGTCAGGGCCGGCACATCGGGCAGAGGCCTCGCGGCACTCGCCGCGCAGCCCGAGCCGTGGTTACAAGATGTCGCGTAGTGCTTCGTCTCTCGCTTCCGAGAAGTCTTCTTCGTGCTCGGCGAGGTAGGTCTCCCATGCCGTCGCGTCCCAGATCTCGAGGTACCTGACCGAACCGATCACCACGCAGTCCTTGGTGAGACCGGCGTACTTGCGGTGGGCCGACGACAGCGTGATCCGGCCTTGTGAGTCGGGTCGCTGCTCCTCCGTTCCCGACGCGAGACTCCGCAGGAACGCACGTGCCTGCGGGTTGCTCCGTGAGGCACTCGCAGCGCGTTCGGCCAGAGCGGCGAACTCGTCGCGAGGGAACACGGTGAGGCTGTGATCCTGCCCCTTCGTGATCATCAACCCTCCCGCCAGCTCGTCTCGGTACTTCGCCGGCAGCGTGAGCCGGCCCTTGTCGTCCAACTTCGGGGTGTAGGTACCGAGGAACACTCGGCGCCTCCCCGCTGCCGGACGGATGCTTCGCGCGACAGGACACCTTGTCCCGCCGCGCCCCACATTACCCCACTTTGCCCCACCGGAAACGGATTACTGCCGCCCGGCCACGCGTGTTGTCGTCACATTCCCAGCTCAGAGCAGGTGGCGAAAAATGGGGACACGCCCTCGCGCGACGACACCGGATTGACCGTCGTCGGCGCCCCGACGCTCCGCCCCACCGGCGGAGCGAGGACCGAGCAATCGGCGACCAGGGAAAACACTGCGTCCGGAGCCGGGGTGGGAGGCGGTGGGGAGACGGGGAACGCGCGGGTGGGGCACGGTGGTGGAGGGACAGTGGAGCGGACGGACGGGCAGAGGTCCAGAGGTCGGTCGACAGAGAAACGACGACGGCGCGACCCGTGGGTCGCGCCGTCGTCGATACACCTGATGGTCGAGGAGGTCAGTCCTGCTCGAAACGCCTCCGGAACCGCTCTTCCATGCGGTTGGTGAAGCCACCACCCGAGGACTTCTTGCCGCCGCGGGAACTTCGACCGGTCTTTCCGGAACCGGAACTACCGCCCGTCGCCCCTGGAGTCGACGACCGACGACCGCCGAGGAGCAACAGGACTCCGGCGGCGAACATCACGAGGAACCCGAGCAGACTGATGATCGGGAAGCCGCCCGGCTTGAGCGGCAGGGCAACGCCGGCGATCAACAGCGTCAGGCCCAACACGAACAAGGCGCCGGCCTGCAGCCGCCGCCGGTTCGACGCCATCCCCAACCGGCTGCCACGCACGGTCGAGGCGAACTTGGGATCCTCAGCATAGAGCGCGCTCTCGATTTGATCGAGCATGCGCTGCTCGTGCTCGGAGAGTGGCACGGTACCTCCCCCGGCACTAAACGGTGGCCACCGGATCCGTGGGGCGAATCCGGCGGGGGGCCGTCCGTACGGCCGCCTGAGTCAATAATACGAGCAGATGTCGCTGTGGACCACAAACTCCACACGTGAGTTCGATCCCCTCTTCGGCGAAGGCCCTCGTGAGGGGGCGAAAGTCACCCACCGACACCGACCTCCGGCTCTGCTTCGGCGTCGAGATAACCCTCCACGTCGTGCAGGAAGTGGCCCACCTCGTCGTAGAACGCACCGGATTCGTCGGCTCCCACCGCCTGCGCGACCCCCGCCTCGACCGCGGTGCGGGTGGCGGAACGATCGGCGAAGTAGTCGGCCCAGACGGCGAAGGACTCGTCGGCGCGCGCCATGAGTGCCCATGCGTTGCGCGTGGCGGGGCGGCGGGGCCGGATCCCGGACCGCAGCTCCGCGGCGGCGACCACCGCACCGGCACCGCGCAGCGCTGCCAGATAGGCGAGCCGGAACCGCTCGCCCGGATCGCCGGCACCGGCGGCACCCGAGAGCAGATCGTCGGCCTTGCGCAACAGCGTCGCCGCGCGCGCCGAGGTGGCACGGTCGATGCATGCGGACGGTCCGAGCGTGGGAGACGTCCGACGCGGGCCTCGACTCGCGACCTGACCGTTGGCCATGTTCACGCACCTCCTCGGCGTGGTCTCACCACTCGTTACAACGAGCGGTATCCGGTGGCATTCCCGCCGAAACGCCGAGGAACGGAGATCACTGTCCTCGAGTGAGGCCCGACACGGACGCCGAGCGGGAGACCCCAGGGTGATCCGGGGATGTTCGCTTCCCTCGAACATCCCCGGATCACCGGTGTCGAACATGCGTTCGACGTATTCAATATAGCTGGACCCACCGACAACCCGTCAAGAGAAAGCGGCCACGTCATCCCGAACGATCAGCGAGACCCGAGCACCTCCGACGCAGCGCGAGCCACCCGAACGAGTCACGCATGACCACCGACCCCCGCCACGACGCCCCGATCCTCACCGAACTCTCCCCCGCGGACTTCCGTGCGCGCCTGCCCCAGCTGCTGGCCGTCTACGTCGCGGCGATGCGGTATCCCCGCGGCACGGAGTACCACCGCGCGCCGATGTGGTCCGAGCATTCGGCCCGCGCGGGATGGCAGGCGTTCGCCGCGAGTCTCCCCGAGGATCCGGACACCGTCGTCGGAATCGCGTACGGCTATCGGGGCGACACCCGCCAGTGGTGGAACCAGCAGGTGCGCGCCGGCATGCGCCATTCGGGACGGTCCCCCGAGGAGATCGATCGCGTCCTCTCCGACTACTTCGAGCTCACCGAACTGCACGTCCGACCCGACATGCAGGGTCGCCGCATCGGTGAACTGCTCCTGTCGGCGCTGCTGCGGGAACGCACCGAAGCAGCCGTACTGCTGTCCACCCCCGAGGTGCCGGGCGAGGACAACCGGGCGTGGCGGCTGTACCGTCGGTTCGGATTCCAGGATGTCGTCCGCCGGTTCGTCTTCACCGGCGACGCCCGCCCGTTCGCGGTCCTCGGCAGGAGCCTGCCCCTCGAGCCGGACCTCGTTCCGCACCACCACCACACGATCGACGATCCGGACGGAAGCGGTACCCCATGAACTCCACACTCGACGTCGTCGTCGTCGGCTCGGGCCACAACGCCCTGGTCTCCGCGTGTTATCTCGCCCGCGACGGATGGTCGGTGGAGATCCTCGAACGCGACACCGTGCCGGGCGGCGCCGTCTCCACCGTCGAACGTTTCCCCGGATATGCCGTCGACCGGGGTTCCTCGGCGCACATCATGGTGCGCCATTCGGGGATCGTCGAGGAACTCGATCTCGCCGCCCACGGCCTGCGCTACATCGACTGCGACCCGTGGGCGTACGCGCCGCCGCCGGCGGACTCCGACCGTCCCGGCATCGTCTTCCACCGCGATCTCGACCGGACCTGCGCCTCCGTCGAGGCCGCCTGCGGACGTCGCGAGGCCGACGCGTACCGCCGCTTCGTGCAGGACTGGGGCCCGCGCAGCGCGGCGGTGATGAAGTCGTTCACCCGTCCCCCGACCGGCCGGCACCTGCTGTCGTCGTTCTGGGGACTCGACGCCGGTGAGGGCGGCAGCGCCCTGTCCCGCCGGTTCCTCACCACCGGCGACAGCCTGCTCGACGAGTACTTCGACGACGAACCTCTCAAGGCGGCCCTCGCCTGGTTCGGCGCGCAGTCCGGGCCGCCCATGTCCGAACCCGGCACCGCGGCGATGGTGGGCTTCGCAGCCCTCATGCACACCCTGCCCCCGGGCCGCGCGATCGGCGGGAGCGGCGCGCTCACCCAGGCCCTGCTGTCGCGGCTGCGGTCCGACGGCGGCACGGTGACCTGCGGCGACGCCGCCACCGAGATCCGCCGGACCGGCGATGTGTGGACCGTACGCACCGAATCGGGACGCTCGGTGCGGGCCCGCAGGGTCGTCGCCGGATGCCACGTGCTGACCACGCTGGATCTGCTCGACCGCGGCGGATACGACCGCGACCGGCTCGAGGGCTGGCGTCGCAGCATGCGGGTCGGCCCGGGCATCGGCATGGTCCTGCGGCTCGGCACCGACTCGCTGCCCCGCTACCGCGGCTGCGACGAACCCGAACTGACGACCTCCGGTCTGCAACTGCTCGTCGACGACCGCGCCGATCTGCGCGCCGCGCACGGTGCCGCGATGGCGGGAGACCTGCCGCCGCGACCGGCCGTCCTCGCGATGAGCTTCTCCGCCCTCGACCCGACGATCGCACCCGACGGCAAGCACCAGATCACGCTGTGGTCCCAGTGGCATCCGTACTCGCTGCGCGGCGGACGTCGCTGGGCGGACATCGCCGGCGCCGAGACCGACCGCATCCTTGCCGAGATGGAGACGCGCTCTCCCGGATTCACCGCGAGCGTGGAGCACTGTCACGTGCAGACCCCCGCGGATATCGAGAGCGAACTCGGCCTGCTCGGCGGGAACGTCATGCACGTGGAGATGTCGCTGGACCAGATGTTCCTGTGGCGGCCGCTGCCGGAGCTGTCCGGTTACCGGGTGCCCGACGCGCCCGGCCTCTATCTCACCGGCGCCTCGACCCATCCCGGTGGTGGTGTCTCCGGTGCGAGCGGCCGCAATGCCGCCCGGGTCGCCCTCGCCGACGCCAAGGGGAGCCTCGTCGACCGCGTGAAGGGCTGGGTGTCGCGGTGACCGACACCCGCGTCCCCGCACCGCCCCGGCCGGCCCGGTGGCGGACGATCCTTCCGATCGTCCCGGCCGTCGCCGCGGTCCTCGCCCAGATCGCTTATCCCCTCACCGCGGGTGATGCCCGGGACGCCGCGACCGTCGCGGTCGTCACGCTGCTCACCGCCGCGTGCCTCGTCCATGCCGCGCTGAACCGCGGCCTCACCTTCGCCGTCGTCCTGTTCGTCAGCTCGGCCGGCATCGGATATCTGTCCGAGGTGGTCGGCACGATGACCGGCTATCCCTACGGCTGCTACAGCTATGTCACCGACCGGCTCGGACCGGCCGCCTTCGACGTCCCGCTGGTGGTGCCGCTGGCGTGGTCGGCGGGTCTGTACCCCGTCTGGTGCGTGGCCTCCCGCCTCGTCCGCAACGGTCCCGGCCGGGTCGCGGCGGTCACCGTCGGCATGCTGGGCTGGGATCTCTATCTCGACCCCCAGATGGTGGCGGACGGGCACTGGTCGTGGTGCAACGCCGGCGGACTGCCCGGGATCGAGCACATCCCGCTCACCAACTACGCGGGCTGGCTCCTCGTCGCCGCGATCATGGCGACCGTGCTCGTGCTCGTCGATTCCCGTTCGGACCGTGCCGACGCGCCCCGGCACGATGCCGTGCCGATCGCGCTGTTCCTGTGGACGTGGCTCGGTTCGGCGCTCGCCCACAGCGTCTTCCTCGACGCTCCCGAACTCCGCTACTCCGCGGTGTACGGACTGGTCGTCATGGGCGTACTGGGTGTTCCCCTGCTGGTCTCGCTCGTCCGGTCGTGGCGCGGACGCGTGTCCGGTCCCGGTCGGGACGAGGCACGACTCGCCGCGAGCGACCCGAACGACCGACGAGGATGACCGTGCCTGGCACCATGTTCTCCGTGCAGTCGTCCAACCTGTCCGTCCGCCGTCGTGTCGTCGCGGTCGTGGGGCTCGTGCTCCTCGGCCTCCCGCTCCTCACCGGCTGCCTGCGTGTGCAGGCGACGATGGGGATCTCCTCCGACGACCGTGTGTCGGGGCAGATCGTCGCCGCGACCATCCCCGCCGACGAGAACGATCCCGGTCCCGAGCTCACCGCTCCCTCGGCTCTGGCCGGGAAGGTGCGGGTGCAGGAGTACTCGCAGGACGGCTACGTCGGGAGCCAGGTCTTCTTCAACGACCTCACCTTCGGCGACGTCCAGCAGCTCGCCACGATGTCCGATCAGAGCGCCGGCATGTTCCAGCTCAATCTGCAGCGCTCCGGCGATCTGGTGGCCCTGAACGGACGTGTGGATCTCGAGTCCGCTCCCACCCAGGGCACCGACGTGCAGTTCACCGTCGCGTTCCCCGCCCGGGTGGCGACCACCAACGGCACCCGCGAATCGGATTCGATCGTGACCTGGAAGCTTCCGGCCGGTGAGGTGAGCAGCCTCCGCGCGGAGGTGCGCTACGCCGATCCCAACACGCGCGGTTTCGCGGGCTGGGCCGGGATCATGGCCGGCGCCGCCTTCGGTGTCACGCTGATCATCGCGGGCGTGGCCTGGTTCACCCGTAATCCCGCGCCGCAGTGGTCGTCGGCGAACGGGACGCGGTCCTGACCCGCCTGTCGCGCGACCCGGTCCCCGGTCTCGCGCGGCTCGTCGCCGGTGGCGCTCTCGTCGCCTCCTACGGCGCGGCCGTCGCTCTCGCGAACCGCGTCGCGCTCCCCCGTCTCGTGCCGGGACCGGTGGTCGACGAGCAGGTCACCGTCGTCGTCCCCGCCCGCGACGAGGCGCCCCGCATCGCCGCGATCGTCTCCGACCTGCGGGCCCAGACAGGACTGCGCGCCCTGCGCGTGGTGATCCTCGACGACGACTCGTCCGACGGCACCGCCGAGGTGGCCGGGGCCGCCGCCGAGGGCGACGAGCGCATCACCGTCGTCCGGTCGACACAGCCGCCTCCCGAGGGATGGACCGGAAAGGCGGCCGCGTGTGCCGCAGCCGTCGCCCACGCCGGAACGGCAGCCGACAGCGGCGTCGTCGTGTTCGTCGACGCGGACGTCCGGCTCGCACCCGACTCGCTCGCCGCCGCCGTCGCTCCGCTGCGCCGCCAGGACGCCGCGCTCGTCTCACCGTTCCCGTACCAGCTCACGGGATCGGCGCTCGAACGGCTCGTGCAGCCGCTGCTGTTCTGGTCGTGGTTCTCGGTGCTGCCCGTCGCGGTCTCGCACCGCACCCACCGGCCGTCGATGGCGGTTGCGTGCGGGCAGTTCCTCGTCTTCGACGCGCGCGCCTACGCGGCGATCGGCGGGCACGCCGCGGTCGCGGCGAGTCCCACGGAGGATCTGGATCTGGCCCGGGCACTGCGTCGCGCCGGACTGCGTACGACGGTCGCGGCCGCGGGCGGGCTGGCGTCGTGCCGGATGTACGACGGGCCCCGCCCGCTGATCGGCGGTTACACCCGCTGGTTGTGGTCGGCGTTCGGTTCCCCGGCCGGCGCGGCCGCGGTGGTCGCGCTGTATCTCCTCGCCTATCTCGTGCCCCCGGCGGCGGCGCTTCTCGGCGAGGGGCGGACGCGGCGCTGGGGCGTGGCCGGTACCGCCGCGGGCATGGCGTCACGGCTCCTTGCGCGCGCCACCGAACGGGGAGGACGCACACACCCGGATGCTCCGGACCGTCCCGTCGACGACCTGCTGGACGCCGCGGCACACCCGGCATCGGTCCTGGCCTTCGGTGCGCTCACGGCGTCGTCGATCCGAGCCCGGCGCAGCGGACGCGCGGCGTGGAAGGCCCGCGTCCTGCCCTGACCCCCAGCCGGAACGGGACGGATGTCAGGCTGGCTGCACCACGGCGGGAGCTTCGAGTTCGTAGCCGAGACGGTCGAGCACCTCGCCGGTCGCGCGGGCGAAGTTGAGCGTGATGAAGTGCAGGCACGGCGCACCCTCGGAGATCAGCCGCTCGCACATCTCCGTCGCCACCTCGATGCCCACCTCGCGCACCGCGGCCCGATTCTCCTCCGGACCGTCGCCCGCCGCGCGCCGCAGCCGCTCCTCGAGTACGGGCGGCAGATGCGAACCCGACAGTTCGAGGCTGCGCCGCGCCGAGCGCAGCGAGGTGATGGGCATGATCTCGGGGATGATCGGCTTGAGTCCCTGCTCGGCGTCGCAGGCCACGACCCGGTCGCGCAGACGCAGGTAGTGCTCGACGTCGAAGAACATCTGGGTGATCGAGTACTCGGCACCCGCACGCAGCTTCTGCACGAGATAGCGGGTGTCGTGGTCGAGGTCCGGGGACCGATGGTGTCCTTCGGGGAACGACGCGACGCCCACGTGGAAGTCGCCGAGATCGCGCACCAGCCGCACGAGTTCGTCGGCGTATTCGAGACCCTCCGGGTGCTTCTCCCACTCGCCGAGCGGGTTGCCCGGCGGGTCGCCGCGCAGGGCGAGGATGTTGGTGATGCCGCGATCGGCGTAGGCGCCGACCATCGCGCGCAGTTCGTCGATGCTGTGCCCGACGGCCGTGAGGTGCGCGACCGGCAGGAGGGTGGTCTCCTCGGCGAGACGTCCGGTGACCCGGACCGTACGGTCGCGGGTGGATCCCCCGGCGCCGTAGGTCATCGATACGAAGGCCGGACCGAGACGTTCGAACGTCCGCACGGCACGCCACAGTCGTCCCTCGGCCTCGGCGTCGCGAGGCGGGGAGAACTCGACGGAGAACGGAATGCGGCCCGAACGCGCGGACCCGAGACGGTCCACGATCGACGGGGTCCGAGAAATCCCGCCGTCCTCGGTTGCCCTGACGAAGTCGCTTGTCACCGGTCCAGCATAGGTGGCGCCCCCGGGGCGGTCGCTACCGGCGACGACCCGACTGTGCGGATAGGCTGGTCGCGGCACCTCCGGCTCACCCGCCTCCGAGGCGCCGTCACCCATCGACCTGGAGGTTTCGTCCTGTCTACCGGCGCCGATCACTTGTCTGCCGAGCAGCTCCCCCATCGGGTGGAGGACTCCCTCCGGCAGTTCTTCACCTCACGCTCCGACCTGGTCGACTCGGTGGGCGGTGGATACCGGCAGGCCGTCGACACTCTGGAGGCGTTCGTGCTGCGCGGGGGCAAGCGGGTGCGTCCGCGCTTCGCGTGGACGGGCTGGCTCGGCGCCGGCGGTGACCCGACCGGGCCGGAGGCCGAGGCCGTCCTGCAGGCGTGCTCCGCGCTCGAGCTCGTGCAGGCCGCGGCACTCGTCCACGACGACATCATCGACGCCTCCACCACGCGTCGCGGATTCCCCACCGTGCACGTCGAGTTCACCGAGCAACACCGGAAGGCCGGCTGGCACGGCAGGTCGGAGCAGTTCGGCGAGTCGGTCGCGATCCTGCTCGGCGACCTCGCCCTCGTGTGGGCGGACGACATGCTGCACTCGGCCGGGCTCGACCCCGCGACCGTCGCGCGCGTGGTCCCGGCCTGGGCCGCGATGCGCACCGAGGTGCTCGGCGGGCAGTACCTCGACATCGCCAACGAGGTGGCGGCGGACGAATCGGTGGAGGCCGCCACTCGGGTCAACCGGTTCAAGACCGCGGCGTACACGATCGAACGCCCGCTGCACATCGGCGCTGCCCTCGCCGGCGCCGACGACGACCTCATCGCCGCCTACCGCCGCTTCGGCACCGACATCGGCCTGGCGTTCCAGCTGCGCGACGACCTGCTCGGTGTCTTCGGCGACCCCGAGGTCACCGGCAAGCCCTCGGGCGACGACCTGCGCTCGGGCAAGAGGACCGTCCTGTACGCGCTGGCGCTCGAGACGGCCGACGCGTCCGATCCTGCCGCGGCCGAGCTGCTGCGCGCCTCCATCGGGACCGATCTGTCCGACGGGCAGGTCGAGCAGCTCCGCTCGCTGCTCGTCGATCTCGGCGCGGTCGCCCGGATCGAGAACCGCATCACGGCACTGACCGACAGCGCGTTCGAGGCGCTCGAGTCGTCCGGCGCCACCGAGGAGGGCAAGGCCCTCCTGCGCGAGTCGGCGGTCGCCGCGACCCGACGGGTGGCGTGAGGACGGTGCGGACGGTTCCCGGCGCCGACCGGGTCGTCGTGGTCGGTGCCGGTCTCGCCGGTCTGTCGGCGGCCCTGTACCTGCGCGGTGCCGGTAGGTACGTGACGGTGCTCGAACGCGCCGACGACGTCGGTGGCCGGGTCGGCAGCTATCGAGGCCCGGGCTACGAGATCGACAACGGAGCCACCGTGCTGACGATGCCCGAGCTGATCGACGACGCGCTCGCCGCGGTCGGCGCCGACCGGAACTCCGTCCGGCCGGCCCTGCGCACCCGGCGACTGTCCCCCGCCTATCACGCACGGTTCGCCGACGGCACCTCGATCGACGTGCACTCCGATCCCGACGCCATGGTCGCGGAGATCTCGCGGGTGTGCGGACCGGAGGAGGCACGCCGCTATCTGCGGTTGCGCGCGTGGCTCGCCGACATCTTCGACGCCGAGTTCGACCGCTTCATGGACGCGAGTTTCGACTCGCCGCTCGACCTGGTCTCGTCCCCGGCGGCGCTGCGCGACCTGGCGCGTCTGCTCCGGCTGGGTGGGTTCGGCAGGCTCGGCGCTCAGGTGAACCGCAGGATCACCGACCCGCGCCTGCGCCGCGTCTTCACGTTCCAGGCGCTGTACGCGGGGGTTGCTCCGGCGCGGGCCCTCGCCGTCTACGGGGCGATCGCGCACATGGACACCTCGCTGGGCGTGTACGCGGTGGACGGCGGTATGCGGTCCGTCGCCCGCGCGATGGCCGCGGCGTTCGTCGAGGCCGGTGGACGGCTCGAACTCGGGCGGGAGGTGACCTCGCTCGATCTGTCCGGCGGACGGGTCGACGGTGTCCGCACCCGCGACGGTGAGCGTTTCCCGTGCGACGCGGCCGTTCTGACCCCCGACACCCCGGTGGTCGACGGGTTGCTGCCCCGCCGACGGCGCCGCCGCACGCTGGCCGCACCGTCGGCCGTGGTGCTGCACGGGTCGATCCCCACCGGGGTGACCCGCGGCTGGGCGGCGCAACACCACCACGTGATCGACTTCGGTGGCGAGTGGGACCGCACCTTCGCGGAGATCACCCGCAGCCGCGGACGCGGCCGGCCGATGTCGGATCCGTCGCTGCTCATCACGCGACCGGCCCTGTCCGATCCCGGCCTGCGGTTCACCCGTGAGGGGGTCGAACACGAACCGTTGTCGGTGCTGGCGCCGTGCCCGAACCTCGACAGCGCTCCGCACGCCTGGGCCGAGCTCGCGGTGCCCTACCGCAACGAGCTGCTCGACGTCCTCGCCCGCCGCGGATACGGCGGGATCACGGACGGTTTCCGCGTCGACCACATCGACACGCCCGCCACCTGGCACGCTCGTGGCATGCAGGCGGGCAGCCCGTTCTCGAGCGCCCACGTCTTCCGGCAGACGGGACCGTTCCGGCGTCGCAACCTCGATCCGGCCGTTCCCGGCGTGGTGCTCGCGGGGTCGGCGACGGTGCCGGGCGTCGGTGTCCCCACCGTGCTGTTGTCCGGAAGGCTCGCCGCCGAACGTCTCGGTGTTCCGCGAAGGCGGTGACACCGGGCGCACCGTGCTCCGCGTCTCCACTAAACTGTCCTCGTTCGCCAGCTATCTGCGCGCCGCGCATCCACACGTCCACGGGGGAGGAACCGTACCGATGTCGTCCCCTGCCTCGCCCGACGCCGAGCCGCAGACCTCGACCGCGCCGGAGGGGACGGTGGCGCCGACGGGTGAGCGTCCGAAGCAGGCATTCCTGAGGAGTCCCGCCGGCCACGCCGCGTTGCTCGGCGCGTGGGGCGCGGTACTCATGACCTTCGGCAGTTTCGGGTCGGGCAGTGTCCGCCGCGTCGACCCGCTGCTCGAGGACATCTACCTGTCGTGGTTGCGCTTCGGCCACGGCCAGCTACTCTCGCGGATCATCCTGTGGGTCGGTGTGCTCGTCATGATCGCGGCGTGGGTGCGCGTCGGCCGGGCGACCCTCGCCGGCCACGTCACGGTGCGCGATCTGTGGACGGTGCTGCCCGCATGGACCGCTCCTCTGCTGGTCGCGACCCCGATGTTCAGCCGCGACGCCTACTCCTACCTCGCGCAGGGCGCACTGCTGCGCGGCGGCTTCGATCCGTACGAGGTGGGCCCGGTCGCCAATCCGGGCGTCCTGCTCGACAACGTCAGCAACGTGTGGACGACGACCACCACGCCGTACGGGCCCGTCCACCTCCTGCTCGGTGCGGGCATCACGTCCATCACCGACGACAACGTGGTGACGGGCACCTGGTTGTGGCGCCTGACCATGCTTCCCGGCCTGGCGCTCATGGCGTGGGCCGTGCCGAAACTCGCCCGTCGCATGGGTGGGAATCCCGCGATCGCCCTGTGGCTCGCGGTCCTGAACCCGCTCGTGCTGATCCACCTCGTCGGCGGTGTGCACAACGAACTGCTGATGGTCGGTCTCATGATCGCCGGCATCGTGCTCGTGCTCGAGGGCCGGCACATCAGTGGCATCGCCCTGGTCTCGCTCGGCGCCGCGATCAAGGCCACCGCAGGATTGGCGCTGCCCTTCCTGGTGTGGGTGTGGATGATCCACGAACGCGATCGTGCGCGCGCCGAGGGACGCGAGCCGGCAGCGCCCGTCCGACTGTTCGCCAAGGCCGCCGGTCTGGGACTGGTCGTCTTCGCCGCGGTCTTCGGCGGCACCTCGCTGCTCGCCGGTGTGGGCATCGGGTGGCTCACCGCCCTGTCCGGCTCGTCGAAGATCATCAACTGGCTGTCGCTACCGACGATGATGGCGCACGCCGTCACCTGGGTCACCCCGTGGCGGCTCGGATCGGTCCTCGACATCACGCGCATGCTCTGCGCGATCGCGCTGGTGGTGATCCTCGTGTGGGCGTGGTGGCGTTTCCGCCGCACCGAACGCGACGCGATCTTCGGGATCGTGGTGGCACTGACCGCGGTGACCCTGCTCTCGCCCGCCGCGCTGCCCTGGTACTACTCCTGGCCGCTCGCCGTCGCCGCCGCCTTCGCGATGTCCCCCCGGGTGCTCATGGTGCTCGTCGCGTTGTCGACCTGGCTGATGCTGATCTTCAACCCCGACGGGTCGATCGGGATGTACAACATCGCGCACGTCGCACTCGCGGTGTTCGCCTCGATCGTCGCGGCCCGGTCGCTGGTCACCTACGACCCGCTGCGTCTGCGGTTGCGGCCACGAGCGGCATCGCCCGCCGGCGCTGCCCGGGACGACCGTGCCTGACCGCCCCACCGGGATCGCGGCCGACGATCTCACCCGGGCCTACGCCTACTGCGCCGAGCTCACCGCCGAACACGGACGCACCTACAACCTCGCGACCCGGTTGCTGCCGGCGCCGCGACGACACGCCGTGCACGCGCTCTACGGCTTCGCCAGACACGTCGACGACATCGTCGACGTCACCGCCGTGGACGACCCCGAGGCCGCGATCCGCGGTGTCGACGACGCGCACACCCGCCTGCACGTCGCACTCGCGGGTGATCCCGGCCCACTCGACGACACGGGTCTCGTGGTCCGCGCGCTCGCCGACACGATCCGGCAGTACCGCATCCCGATCGAGTACTTCGACGCCTTCATCCGCTCCATGCGCATGGACGTGCCCGGCACACCCGAGTTCCGGCCCCACTACCGGACCATGGAGGAACTGCGCGAGTACATGTACGGCTCGGCGGCGGTGATCGGTCTCGAACTGCTGCCGATCCTCGACGTCGACGATCCGGCCGCCCCGCCGGCCGCAGCCGCGCTCGGGGAGGCGTTCCAGCTCACCAACTTCATCCGCGACGTGGGCGAAGATCTCGAACGCGGACGCGTCTACATCCCGCTCGACCTGTGGTCGGCGTTCGGGGTCGACATCGACCTGCTGCAGGAGTGCCGGCGCACCGGCGCGGTGGATCCGAGGGTCCGGCGGGCGCTCGCCCACGCGGTCGCGCTGACCCGCGCCGAGTATCGCAGGGCCGAACCCGGACTGGTGGTCCTCCCCGACCGGATCCGGCCCGGTATCCGCGCGGCCTTCACGCTCTACGGACGGATCCTCGACGAGGTCGAACGCAGCGGGTTCCGGGTGCTCGACCGGCGCGCGACGGTTCCGCGCCGCACGCGTGCCGCGGTCATGCTCACCGAGTACGTCGCCGGCTCACTGCTCCGGCAGCGGTAACGGCGCCCCGGAGACTCAGAAGGCGCGGAGACTCAGAAGGCGCGGAGACTCAGAAGGCCCGGAGACTCAGAAGGCGAGCGCCTGCGCCCGACGCATGACCTCGCGCGCGGACTGCGTGTGCATCGCGGCCACGGGGCATCCACCGGGAAGGGAATCGTCCTCGGTGAAGAGCCACCGCAGGATCTCGTCGTCCTCGTAACCGCCGTCGTGCAGCACCGCGATCAGGCCGGGAAGACCCTTGAGAACGTCCCCCTCGTCGTCGAGGAATGCCTCGGGCACGACCGGCACGCGGTCGCGCTTGAACGCCAGCAGCTGCCGGTCGCGCACCATCTGCTGCACGCGGGAGGTGGCGACGCCGAGGCTCTTGGCCACGTCGACGAGCTGCACCACGGGGACGGAGCGGTCGAGAACGTCGTCGCAGTAAGGGATTGCACTCACCCCACCACGTTATCGCTGCGGCCTCGCGGGCAGCTACGCGGCTACCGTCCACGGGAGCTGGCTACGATCGACGGGGACGAAATCGCTCCGCCGACGCGGAGCCGGAGCTTCGTCACGTCGATACCTCGAAGGCCCGGGTACCGGCGTCCCACCATCACGAGACACGGGGGTACACCGGGTGACCGCTGGAGGCGACCGACTGGTCGGCGTCGTGCTCGACCGGCGTTATCGCATCGAATCGCAGATCGCGCGGGGCGGCATGTCGACCGTCTATCGCGGCACCGACCTGCGTCTCGACCGCCCCGTCGCCGTGAAGATCATGGATCCGCAGTTCGCGGCCGATCCCCAGTTCCTGGCACGGTTCGAGTTCGAGGCCAGGTCCGTCGCACGACTGACGCATCCCGGGCTCGTCGCGGTCTACGACCAGGGCCAGGACGGCGATCACGTCTTCCTCGTGATGGAGCTCGTCGAGGGCGGCACCCTGCGCGAACTGCTGCGCGAACGCGGGCCGATGCCGCCGCACGCCGCAGCTGCCGTGGCCGCGCCGGTCCTCGGAGCCCTCGCGGTCGCCCACCGGGCGGGTCTCGTGCACCGCGACATCAAGCCCGAGAACATCCTCATCTCCGGCAATGGTGAGGTGAAGATCGCCGACTTCGGGCTCGTCCGGGCGGTCGCCGCCGCGACCACCACCTCGCGCAGCGTGATTCTCGGCACCGCGGCGTACCTGTCCCCGGAGCAGGTGACCGTCGGCAGCGCCGACGCGCGCAGCGACGTCTACTCCGCCGGTGTGCTCGTCTACGAGATGCTCACCGGCCGCACCCCCTTCACCGGCGACACGTCCCTGTCGGTGGCATACCAGCGCGTGGAGAAGGACGTGCCGGATCCGAGTTCGGCCATCGACGGGGTCCCGCCCGAACTGGACACCTTCGTCCGCCGGGCCACCGAACGCGAACCGTCGGAACGCTACGCCGACGCGCAGGTGATGGCCGACGCGCTCGGCGAGATCTGCGACACGCTCGATCTCCCCCGCTACCGGGTTCCGGCTCCGAGACGATCCGCGGTGCGGACGCCTCCCGTGGTGGACTCCGACGCCGCGGCACCGACCCGCACCGTCGACGGCGCCGCTGCCGGGCACGCCGATCCTGCTCCGGCGACGACGGTCCTTCCCGGCTCCGCCGCCGCGAACTCGCACGCGCCGACGACCGTGCAGACCGCCGTGCCGGTTACGCCCGACCCGGATGCACCGGCCACACGTCCGCATCCGACCCGGGTCGCGACCCGCACCCATCCGCGTCCCGACACCGAACCGGTGGCACCCCGGCCCGACTACGCCGCCGACCGTCGCCGTCAACGCCGGTCCGCCGCAGGCTGGATCGCCGCGATCATCGTGCTCGCGTTGTTCATGGGGATCGCCGGGTGGTGGCTCGGCGCCGGCCGCCTCACCGACGTCCCGACCGTCCTGGGACTCGACCGGGCGGCGGCCGTGTCCGCGATCGAGACGGCCGGGTTGTCCAGCGAGATCCGGGGCGAGTACTCCGACGACGTTCCTGTCGACACCGTCCTGGGCACCGACCCCACCGCGGGCTCACGTGTCCCCGACGGCGACACGATCGCGTTGCTCGTGTCGCTCGGCAGGCCCACCGTCCCGTCCATTCCCGGCGCCGGCGAGAGGTCCGTCGTCGAGGACGAACTGCGGAGCCGCACCTTCGAACCGGTCGAGGGCGGCACCGCGTTCAGCACCACGGTGCCCGAGGGTGGAGTGGCCGCGCTCGACCCCGCCCCCGGAACCGTCCTGCCCGTAGGCGCGGAGGTCGCGCTCGTGATCAGCAAGGGATCACCCCCGGTGACCCTGCCCGACCTCACCGGACGCCCGGTCGACGAGGCGCGTCGCATCCTCGACGAAGCGGGACTGACCGTCGGCGAGATCCGTGAGGTCTTCGACGCCGACGTCGACGAGGGACGGGTCGTCGGCACCGACCCGGAGGAGGGCGAAGACGTCGGTGCCGGCGGAACCGTCACCCTCCTTGTATCCAATGCAGTGAAGGTGCCGTCGATGTTGGGACGCTCGGTGGGCTCGGCCCGCGACGAGCTCACCCGCCTCGGATTCGAGGTCGAGGTGCGGCAGCTCGGCGACTCCGACCGCTCGGTCGTGATCGGCCAGAATCCCGGGGCGGGCCGGAGAGCAGAACAGGGCAGCACGGTCACGCTGACCGCACTGCCCTGATCCGACCGCCTTTCCCCTACCCGCGGGGCATCTCCGCTGTCATCAACCGCGGAGCATCTCCCCTGTGGTCAACCGCGGAGCATCTCCCCTGTGATCAACCGCGGAGCATCTCCCCTGTGGTCAACCGCGGAGCATCTCCCCTGTGATCAACCGCGGAGCATCTCCGCCACGAGGAACGCGAGTTCGATCGACTGCTGCGTGTTCAGCCGCGGATCGCACGCCGTCTCGTAGCGACCGTGCAGGTCGAGATCCGAGATGTCCTGCGCACCGCCGAGGCACTCGGTGACGTCCTCGCCGGTGAGCTCGACGTGGATGCCACCGGGATGCGTGCCGAGCGCGCGATGCACCTCGAAGAAGCCCTGCACCTCGTCGACGATGCGGTCGAAGTGACGGGTCTTGTAGCCGGTGGACGCCTCGTGGGTGTTGCCGTGCATCGGGTCGCACTGCCAGATCACCTTGTGACCGGAGGCCTCGACCCGCTCGATGATGCCGGGCAGCAGGTCGCGGACCTTCGAATGACCCATCCGGGAGATCAGGGTCAGCCGGCCCGGCGTGTTGTGCGGATCCAGGCGCTCGACGTACTCGACGGCCATCTCCGGGGTGGTCGACGGACCGATCTTCAGACCGATCGGGTTCGACAGCAGCTCCGCGAACGCGATGTGCGCACCGTCGAGCTGACGGGTGCGGTCGCCGATCCACAGGAAGTGGGCCGACAGGTCGTACAGGCGCGGCTTGTCGCCCGAGTTGTCGAGGCGCAGCATCGCGCGCTCGTAGTCGAGGACGAGAGCCTCGTGGCTGGCGTAGATCGTCGCCGCGCGCAGGTTCGGGTCGACGACACCGCAGGCGTCCATGAACCGCAGGCCGCGGTCGATCTCGGAGGCGAGCGCCTCGTACCGGGCACCGGCGGGCGAGGCCGAGACGAACGCCCGGTTCCAGTCGTGCACGCGATGCAGGTCGGCCTCACCGGCGGCGGTGACGGCACGCACGAGGTTCATCGCGGCGCTCGCGTTCGCGTAGGCGCGCACGAGGCGCGACGGATCGTGCCTGCGCACCTCGGCATCGGCGACCAGCGAGTTGACCATGTCGCCGCGGTAGGACGGCAGACCGAGCGCGTCGGTGTCGGACGAACGCGGTTTGGCGTACTGGCCGGCGATCCGCGCGACCTTCACGACCGGCGTCGACGCACCGTAGGTCAGCACCACCGCCATCTGCAGCAACGTGCGGATGTTGCCCTTGATGTGCGGCTCGGTGTTGTCCGCGAACGTCTCGGCGCAGTCGCCACCCTGGAGGAGGAAGGCCTCACCGCGAGCGACGGCGGCGAGCTGGGTCTGCAGCTCCTCGACCTCGCGGGGCACGGTGATGGGGGGCACGCTCTCGAGCACGGTGCGCATCGCCGCGGCCTGTTCCTCGGGCCAGCTGGGCTGCTGCAGCGCCGGCTTTGCGAGCGCCGCGTCGAGGTCGGCACGCAGCTCCTCGGGCAACGGGGGAAGTTCGGGCAAGCGGTCGATCGGCACGTCGACAGTCCAGTTCACCCGTCCAGGATATGGCGTGACGGCCGAAAGCGGCGCAGCACCCCGTTACCCGCGTCACCGCGATCGGCGAGCAGCCTCGATCGCCTCGAACTTCGCGAGGTTGTGACGGGCGTCGGCGAGCGCGTCGTGGTTGTCGTCCGGCGCCGGGGGCAGGGGCGGGGAGCCCGAGTCCTCCCAGTACTGCCGGAGCTCACGGGTGAAGCGGGGCAGGACGTCCGGGAGTTCGGGCATGGTCCCCCAGAGCTGAACGAGCACGACGTGGTCGTAGGCCCCGATCCACGCCCACAGTTCGGGCCGGATGCCCGGTCGGGGCACGAGGAACTTCAGCAGGTCGTCGCGGATCCTCGATCGCGACTTCCAGGCGGGGTGCGCCGGGGGCGGGAGCTTCGGGAGGACGTTGCGACGCACCCAGGCACCGGCCCGGGTCGGGTCGAACTCGGTCGACACCGCGTAGAACTCGCGGCCGTCCTCGCAGGCGACACCGATCGAGACGAGTTCGATCGTGCGTCCGTCCTCGATGAACTCGCAGTCGTAGAAGTAGCGCACCTGCTCACCCGGCACGCGTGTCGGGAACACGGTCCGCGACGGAACCGTCCTGCGGCGCAGTCGCGGCACTGCCGTTCGTCGACGCGTCCGTGTTCCCGGCCGTGCCCGACTCGTCCGCCGAGCTCTTGTTCTTGAGGGAGGCGGCGTAGATGTCGACGTACTCCTGGCCCGACAACTGCATGAGCGAATACATGACCTCATCGGTGACGGTGCGCTCGACGAAGCGGTTGCCGCCCATGCCCTCGAACCGGGAGAAGTCGATGGGCTCGCCGATCCGCACGGTGATCTTCGCCGGTCGCCACATCTTCGACCCGATCGGGTTCATCCGGTCGGTGCCGATCATGGCGACGGGGATCACCGGGACGCCGGTCTCCAGCGCCAGTCGCGCCAGGCCGGTCTTGCCCTTGTAGAGACGGCCGTCGGGCGAGCGGGTGCCCTCGGGGTAGATGCCGAGCAGCTTGCCCTGGCCGAGCACCCGAACCCCGGCGTTGAGCGCGTCCTGCGCGGCGTCGGCGCCGGTGCGGTCGATGGGGACCTGCCCGACCGAGGAGAAGAACCAGCGCTGGAAGGCGCCCTTGAGTCCGGTACCGGTGAAGTACTCGCTCTTGGCCAGGAAGGTGATCCGCCGGCGCACGAGGAGGGGAAGGTAGAACGAATCGAGGACGGCCCGGTGGTTACTGGCCAGGATCGCCGGTCCGTGGGCCGGAATGTTCTCGCCGCCTTCGAACTTCGGACGTCCTATGAGCCACAGCAGCGGTCCCAGGAGGACGTACTTGAACAGCCAGTACCACATGGCATCCTTCCCGAATCCGATCATCCCCCACGCGGATCGGTGCAGCACCGCCCGCCGGTCGACTCTACGACGACGCGACTACCACTCGCACATCGCCTCAGTGCCCGACCCCACCCTTTCACCGTCGACGTGACGATAATCTCACCTACAGCGAATCTCACCTACAGCGGCGGTCGTGAGGTTTCGATCGCGGATCGGGCGAGATCGGCGGCACCGATGAGCCCGGCGGCGTCGCCGAGCTGCGCGACCCGGACGCGCGCGAGGGGACGATGGCCGGAGCCGGTGGTCACGGCCGCGTAGTGCTCGCGCGCGGCGTCGAGGAACAGCGGCGCGGAACCGGAGACCCCTCCCCCGATGACGACGAGCTCGGGGTCGTAGACGTCGGCGACGAGCGCCAGTCCGAGCCCGAGCCTGCGGGCGAAATCGTCGAAGGCCGCGAGCGCGACGGGGTCGCCGTCGTGGGCCGCGCCGGCGATCCGCCGGCCGGTGAGCGATCCGGGATCCGAGGCGATCTCGCCCGCGAGAACGGACCGCCCGGGTTCGGCCGCGAGCATCTCAACGGTCGTGTCCACGAGACCCGTTCCGCTGCAATACCTTTCCCAACACCCCTGCTTGCCGCACGGGCAGGGTCGACCGTCGGGCACGACCTGCAGGTGACCGAGTTCGGGCGCCACACCGTAGGCACCGCGATAGATCCTGCCGTCGAGCAGCAGCGCGGCGCCGATGCCCGTTCCGAGCGCGACCATCACCGCGATCGTGCTACCCGCGGCGGCGCCGAAGCGGTACTCGGCCCAGGCGGCTGCGTTGGCGTCGTGCTCGAGGACGACCGGCAGTCCGAAACGGTCGGTGAGAGTCTCGGCGAGCGGCGTGTCGCGCCAGGGCAGGTGCGGCGCGAACCGCACGGTGGTGCGGTCCTCGGTGAGGAAACCCGCGACCCCCAGCCCGACCGCCGCGATGTCGTTGCGGTCGCGCAGATGCTCGACGAGCCGGTGCAGCGCGTTTTCGAGGGCGACCGCGGAGGACGGCGTCTGCGTGCGCACACTGTCGACGACGTCGCCGTCCCGGTCGACGGCCGCGGCCCGGATGCTCGTGCCCCCGATGTCGATCCCGACGGTGAGGCGGGGATCGTGCGTGTTCACGTGAGGAGGTTGACGGAGATCGGCTCGAAGGCCGGACGATCCCGCGTCGGCGGATCGGGTGTCGGTTCGGGCGGGACGCCGCCGGTCGAGGGCAGGAACTGTGCGAGGAACTCCCGCAGGAGCGCGATCAACGCCGCCAGTTTCGACGCCAGCCTGCTGACCAGTTCGTGGTTCTCGCCGCGAACGAGGGCTGCGGCGGCGCAGAGCGGGCACCACGCGCATCCGCTCGGGGACGTCGCGGTATCACCCGGCGCCGCCGAACCGGTCGCGGCATCGGGGGCGGGATGCGGAGCTGCTTCGCCGGTCGCAGCGACGAACTGCTGCACCGTGCCCTCGACACGGTCGAGCACGGCGTCGGCGAGCAGCAACAACTCGGAGATCAGGGCTTCGTGATCGTCCCTCACAGCGGCCACACCGCCGGATCCGGTACGAATCGCACCACCAGATCGGTTCCGTCGAACTCGGCGTCGGAGACGGTGCACCGGCGCAGCCCCGACGCGAGTCGCACCCGGCGGCGCATGCCGTCGGCGCCGACGACGAGATCGTCGCCGATCCGCCCGAGTGTCAGGGACGCGGGGTCGGCGAGCGGCAGGTACATGCGCATCGCGTACACCGACCCCACCCCCGTTCCCGATTCGTGCTGCACCCGGACCGGCTCGTCGGTCTCCGACGAGGGAACGGGCGCGTCGCGGCGGAGCGCCGTGGCGAGCTCCTCCAGAGCTACCAACCCTACCGGCTCCGCGGCACGGCGCTCGCACACGATCACGGGGACGTCGGTGACGGTCGCCCTGATCTCGGCGACGATCGCCTCGTGCGCGGCCCGCTGGTCGGCGAGCAGCCGCGCGGCCGCACCCGAACCGCCCATCGCAGGGACGACGCCGTTGACGACGACCGCGTCGACGCGGAGACCCGAGAGGGCGAGCCACGACCGCATCCGGGCGAGCTCGGCACGACCGGCGCGGTCGGGCGTCGCCACGATCACTGCGTCGCTGCGTCCGCGATCGTCGAGCAGGTCGCGGACCGCGGTGATCCCCGACAGCAGCCGGTCGAACAGGGCGACGAAGACACTCGTGCGGGGGTCCGGACCGGTGGCCGCCGCCACCCGGCTGTGCTGGGGCCAGATCCGTTCGAGGGAGTCGGCGACGGTACGCGGCGCGGTGAGGGTGCGCAGGGCGTCGCCGGAGGCCGGGGCGTCGACGACGACGAGAACCCACCTCCCGCTGTCCGCGAGTCGCGCGACCTCCGCGAGCACCAACAGTTCCTCGACGCCGGGAAGTCCGGTCAGTTCGTCGGGCTCGAGCAGGTCGAACCGATCGGCGTGCTCGTGCGTCCCGGCGAGCGCCGCCATCGACGCGAGGACCGCGTACCGCGTGCGGAGCAGCTGCAACGAGTCGATCTCGACCATGTCGAGGTTGTCCTCGACGGTGCGGATGTCCGTCGCGCTTGTGTCCCGGTTCGTGGCCGGAGGCAGGTCGAGCACGTCGCCGAGGGAGTGCGCCCGGTCGATGGACACGACGAGCACGGGCTCTCCCGTACGGGCGGTCGCGAGCGCCTCGGCCGCGGCCAGGGTCGTCTTCCCGGCGCCGCCCTTGCCGAGGAACCATCGCACGCGGGCCGGGGCGTGCCGGACGTTCAGCCCTCCACCTGCTTCTTGAGTTCCTTCAGCGCGGTGTCGGTGATGACCTTCTCCGCCTTGCGCTTGAACAGACCGATCATCGGGATCGTGAGATCCACGGTGAGCTGGTAGTCGACGACCGTGGTGCCGTCGGGGGTCTCGGTCAGCACGTACGAGCCGGACTGGGCCTTCTGGATCTCACCGCTCTCGAGTTCCCAGCTCACAGCACGGTTGTCGGACGCCCACTTGTACCGCAGGACGTAGGTGTCCTTGACGATGCCGGCGTCGAGGACGAAGCGCACGCGCTCGGCCCGGCCGTCGGGACGATGCTCCACGACCTCCACGGTCTTCGCCGCCGACACCCACGTCGGATAGGCATCGAAATCTGCGATGACCTCCATGACACGCTCGGCCGGCGCGTCGATGGTGATCGACCTCTTCGTCTTCTCGGCCATGTGGTGACGGCTCCCTTTCTCGGTCCCTCGGGTGTACACCGATCAGTCCCGCCCCGAGGGTCTATCACACACGTGGG
The DNA here is from genome assembly GCF_058211795.1 of Rhodococcus sp. S3. Classification (NCBI taxonomy): domain Bacteria; kingdom Bacillati; phylum Actinomycetota; class Actinomycetes; order Mycobacteriales; family Nocardiaceae; genus Rhodococcus; species Rhodococcus sp. S3. Next base: position 3,091,921 of record NZ_CM177074.1, read on the forward strand.
AACAACGGAATCGGGACGACGCTCCTTCGGTGGCTTCAGTGCCGCGGCGGTTCACCGGCCGGACGACCGGCCTCGAGACGCTGCTTGACCTCGAAGGTCATCACCTTCCCCTGGACCCGGCGCGTGCGGTTCATTCCCGCGAGGTCGAGACCCGCGATGCGCTCGGGCGCGACACCCGCCGGCTCGCAGTGCAGGAAGTAGTGGATCACCGCGCCGTCGAGGACCGGCTCGATCCACACCTCCATCGTCCCTTCGAGCGGACCCGACACCGCCCACCGGATGCCCTTCTCGGCCCGGTCCTCCCGCACGGTCAGTGCGAGATCGGGCCACCACGCACGCCACCGATCGAGGGCCGCGACCTCCTCGGCGATGCGCTCCGGGGGCGCCGCTACGAAAGTCTGATCCGCCACCTGAATGCTGCTCACGCAGGACAGCTTCACATATCGCCCGGCGGCCCGTCCGGTCACCCCGCCGACGGCGCCACGGTCTCGTTCGGGGGCGCCGAGGCGTCGAGATAACCGCGCAATCTGGCGCCCAGGACGTCCCATCTCCAATCGGTGGAGACCCACTCACGACCGGCCGCCCCCATCGCGGCGGCCCGATCGGGATCGGCCAGGACACCGGACACCGCGGTCGCCACGGCCGTGACGGAGGTGCCGTCGACGACGTAGCCGGTGCGCCCGTCGCGCACCGTCTCCGGGGCACCGCCCGACCGGCCGGCCACGACGGGCACCCCGGTCGCGGACGCCTCGAGGTACACGATGCCCAGGCCCTCGACGTCGAGACCGCCGCCGCGGGTCCGGCACGGCATCGCGAACACGTCGGCGATGGTGTGGTGCGCGGCGAGCTCGGCCGACGGCACTGTACCGGTGAACACGACGTGCTCCTCGACATCCGTGCGGCGGGCGAGCTCCCGCAGGCGTGACTCGTACGGTCCGCCGCCGACGATCACGAGGACGGCACCGTCGATCCGCTTCCGGATCGCGGGCAGCGCGCGGATGAGCACGTCCTGCCCCTTGCGCGGCACGAGGCGCGACAGGCACAGCACCGTCGGCCGGTCGCCGAGGCCGTAGCGCGCCCGCAGTTCGGCGCGCGCCGCCGGATCGGGCCGGAAGACGTCGGTGTCCACCCCGGACGGCAGATGTTCGAGACCTGCTTCGGGGCCGAAGGCGGAGGCGAACCGCCCCCTCGTGTAGCGACTGACGTAGGTGACGGTGTCGGTGTGCTCGCCGATCTGCCGCAGCGCCTGCCGGGCGGCGGGCAACATCGACCATCCCACCTCGTGGCCGTGCGTGCTGGCGACGATGCGACGGGCGCCGGCACGGCGCAGCACGGGCGCCAGCAGCGCCAACGGTGCAGCCGCTCCGAACCAGACGGTGTCGCAGTCGTGTTCGGTGAGCAGTCGCGTGGCCCGTCGCGCGACGTCGGGGGTCGGCAGCATCAGTGTCGTGGGATGACGGACGACCTCGAAGGGGACCCGCGCGTCGAACTTCACGTGGCTGTCGCCGCGCCACCGCGGCGCGTAGACGACCAGGTCGTCGGACGGAAGCTGGTTCGCGAAGGCGTGCAGATAGGACTGGATGCCCCCGGGTCGGGGCGGGAAATCGTTCGTCACCAGCAGGGTCCGCGACATGGGACCACCGTAGAAGCAGCGCGACGGGAAGGCGTCGACGGGTCCCGGGCGGCGGCGACGGTCGCAGGTTCCGGACGGTGCCCCGTCAGCGGATGTCGCGGATGCGTTCCCCGAGCCAGCGACCCCAGCCGTCCACGAACTCGGCGGTGTCGACGCCGAGCAGGTCGACCAGCACGTCGTCGAGCCGCTCGTCGGTGACGGGACCCGCGGCGAGGGCGCGGTACAGGGAGACGAGGCTGTCGTGTCCGAACTCGTCCGCGGTGTACGCGGCGATCGACCACGAGCTCTCGTAGGCGAGCGCCGACCGGTCGCCGGTGAAGTCGCCATCGGCGGGCAGCGACGTCGGTGCACCCGACGCCCGCATCTGCCGGGTCAGCGTCGGCGCGATCCGCTGCACGTCGACCGGCCCTGTGCCGAGACCCTCCGCGGTCGTGCGGTGGCCGACGTAGTCGGCGAAGCCCTCGAGGACCCACATCGGTGAGCCGTCCACCGTGCCGGCCCGCGCGGCGACGTGCACCGTCTCGTGCGCGAGCACGATCCGTCGGGAGGTGTCGTCGAGCCGCTCGCTCGCAGCCGGATTGAAGACGATGCGCTGACCGGTGGCGATCCCGCGCTCGTGGTCGACATCGTCGGAAACCGCGACGGCCGCGATGTCGTCGCCGTCGTGCCGCGGACCGACGAGGTGCGAGAACTCCTCGCGTGAGGACGTCACGACCACCAGTGCGCGTCGCGGCCAGGAATCGCCCCACAGGTCGTCGACGGCCTCGACCACCGACGGCAGGTCCTCGGCCAGGTCGTCGACGAAGGCGGCGTTGTCCGGGTGTCCGATCACGAGCGAGCGACCACCCTCGGTCTGCGCGGTCGCGAGGTGGAGGCTGCCGTGGTCCCAGGGTCCTCGCCAGGTGACGGTCTGCGCCCCGGCGAGATCGGGTGCGTCGTCGGCGATCCGCCAGCCCTGCGGCCGGTGGACGAACAGCACGGTCACCGGCCGTCGGGTGGGTACGTCGTCGATTCCGTCCACGGCGTACCGCAGGTGGACGCGGTGCGCCCGTACCTCGTCGGCCGCGAACCGGGCGACCGTCTCGGGCGGCAGCGGCAGCGCGGGTTCGGAGGCGAGTTCGTAGCCGAGATCGGCGAGGGGAACGACGGCGATCGCTGCGATCCGCTCCCGTTCGGCGTCGAGGAGTTCCGGGGACGCGTCGTCGATCAACTCCGCGAGCGATCCGTCGTCGCCGGTCCGGACCGCATGCGCCCAGTCGTCGAGCACGACCTGCAGTTCGGCCCGTACCCGGCTGTCGGCGTCGTCGGTGTCCACCGGGTCGACGGCCAGCAGCAGTCCTGCCGTGACCAGCGCGACCACGAGTCCGGCCAGGCCGAGACGTTCCCACTTGCGGGTACCGGCGGTGAAGGGCGATCGCGCGGGCACCGCGTCAGTCTAGGTCGGCGTCCGAGGGTGGTCCCGTACGCCCTCGCCCACCGGCGGCGATCCCGCCTCTACCCGGTCAGTACCGCCGGGCGCTGTGGAACGGGAAGCGATCGATCGACTGCACCTTCACCGGCACACCGAAGGTCGAGGCGTGCACCATGTTGCCGTCGCCGACGTACATGCCGACGTGGGAGGCGTCGTCGTAGAAGATCACGAGGTCGCCGGGCTGCAGATTGTCGCGGGAGACGGGGATGCCGCCCTGCGCCTGGGCCTGACTCGACCGGGGCAGCGACTTGCCGACCTGCTGGTACGCCCACACCATCAGACCGGAGCAGTCGAACTGGTCGGGGCCGGTAGCGCCCCACACGTACGGCGAGCCGATGCGCGACAGCGCGGCGCGGAGCGCGGCGCCGTTGCTGCCGGGGACGAGGTGCTGCAGGATCTTCTCGGCGTCGAGGCCCGGAGGGAAGGGAGTGCCGGCGAGTTCGGCCTTCTCCGCGTCGCTCAGCGCCTCGAAGGCGTTCAGGACCCCTTCGATCTGCTCCTCGAGGTCGGCCTGTCGCCGCTGGAGTTCGTCGCGGAGGGTCTGGGCCTGCTCAGCGGCGGCACGTGCCTCGTCGGCGGCGTGCTGTGCGGCCACGGCCGCCTCGGCCGCAGCGGCGGTGGCCGCCCGGAAGCCTTCGACCTCACGCGAGGTCTGCTCGCCCAGGACGTCGAGCAGGACCATCTGGTCGAGCATCTGCTGGGGCGAGTCGCTCACCATCACGGCGAACAACCGGTTGGTGCGCGCACCGCGGTAGTTGGCCCGCGCGAGCTTGTCGACGGTGGGCTTGAAGCGGGCGATCTCGGCGCGAGCGGCGCCGAGGGCCTCGTCGGCCTGGCCGGCACGCACCTCTGCCTCGTGCTGCGCTGCGACCTTGGCTTCGAGATCCGCACCGGCGGCGTGCAGTGCCTCGGTGGCCTGTTCGCTGCGACGCGACAGATCCGCGAGGTGCTCCAGGCGTGCGGCCGGACTCTCACCTGCGGGTTGCGCCGTGGCCGGCGCCAGAGTGAAACCGAGGACCATCATCACGAGGGCGACGACGAGCGCCGGACGGCCGGTCCGTCGCCTGTCCTGCACTCGTACGAGGTGTTTCGTCCTGTCGGAAACCACGTGGGCTCGCATCCTTTCCCAAAGGTCTCGATCAGGTTACGGAATTGCATAGGTTTGTGTCTACCTGCGAGTAGCCCTCCCACGCAGCGGCCGTTTGTGCAAACAGTTCGCGCCTTGGCAGGGACGTGCAGACATACGAGGAGGGTGGGTCCGGTACGTACCGGACCCACCCTCCTCGGGCAGTGCGTCGGCGCTGGAGCGGGGGGTGCTCAGACCGATCGGAAGCGACGTGCGCCGACCGATCAGAAGCGACGGGCGCCGTCGACGGGCATCGAGTTCAGCGGTGCGATCTTGACCGGCTGGCTCGAGGTGGAGGCGTGCACGATGTTGCCGCCGCCGATGTAGATGCCGGTGTGGCTGCCGCCGTAGAACGACACGACGTCACCGGGCTGCAGAGCCGCGACGTCCACCGGGGCACCGGCGGAGGCCTGCTCGTAGCTGGTGCGCGGGACGCTCAGACCGGCCTGCTTGTAGGCCCACTGCACGAGACCCGAGCAGTCGAAGGAGCTCGGGCCGGCGGCGCCGTAGACGTAGGGGGCACCGATCTTCGACTGTGCGGCGTCGGCAGCGCGCTGGCCGACGGAGCTGAAGGGGGCGGTGAAGGAACCGGCCTGGGGCGCGGGGGCGGCCTCGGGGGCCGGCGGAACGATGTTGGCGATCTCCGGCGGCACGGTCACACCGGCCGGGAGGTCGAACGTTCCGACACCGGGAATGTTGATCGGCTCGGCCATCGCCGGGCCGGCCGAGACGGTGACTGCTCCGAGAGCAATGGCACCGGCGACGAGTGCGCGCCGGACGGTGCGCTTGCTGTTGTTCGAAACCACGAGGGGACGTTCTCCGTTTCTTCCGTTCACCCGCCGACCGAGTTAGCTGACGGGTTCGGGCCGGAAGATCAGCCCTACCCCTCCCCGCGAGCGGCGGAGGGGATTCACCCCGAGTACTACGTGTGGGTCCCCGGCTCGCCGCTCCCGAGGACGGGGAGAAGCGATTAGGCGGTAACCGTGCGGCTCCGACCCGGGGGTGGGGCGGAAAACTCTCCGCTCGGTCTCGAAAAGATTACGAAACGGCATCGGTGAAGTCGACCGCCTCGCCGTGCGAGCCGACCGTTTCGGCCCGCTCCTGGGGGAATGCCGTCGCGGAGCAACGGTCCGATAACGGCGCGGTAACGGCCCCTGTTCGGCACACCTCTACCCGAGGGAGGTCCGGCGCCCGTTTCACCCGAGTCCTTTCCGGAAGAACCAGGTCAGAACGTCCGGACCCACCGGCTGTTCACGAGGCGAGGCGCCCGATTCGCCGGTTTGTCGTGCTCGGAGGCCGATCGGTCTGTTTTCCGGCCTTCGTCTACCCCCTATCGGGCCGAGAAAAGCGCGATGTGATCCTCGTCTCCACCCCCTCCGGCGGCCGCTCCGAAGCCCGCTCGGCGGTGTGTCGGTGACGCTTCCTAGGCTCTGCCGCATGACCTCGCCGCAACCATCCGCCCTCGGCGTGCAACTCGGTTTCGACGAGCTCGACACTCCCCTGCGCGAGACCACCTTCGTCGTCGTCGACCTCGAGACGACGGGAGGGAAGGCTGCCGAGGACGCCATCACCGAGATCGGCGCGGTGAAGATCCGCGGGGGCGAGGTGCTCGGCGAGTTCGCGACCCTCGTCGATCCGGGACGACCCATTCCCCCGTACATCGTGCAGCTCACCGGCATCACCACTGCGATGGTCTATGCGGCGCCCAAGATCGAGGAGGTGCTGCCCGCCTTCCTGGAATTCGCGTCCGGAGCGGTGCTCGTCGCACACAACGCCGGATTCGATGTCGGCTTCCTCAAGGCCGCCACCGCGAAGTGCGAACTCGCGTGGCCCCGCTTCCAGGTGCTGTGCACCGTCAAGCTGGCCCGCCGCGTCCTCGGACGCGACGAAGCGCCGTCGGTGAAGCTGTCCGCATTGGCCGAACTGTTCCGGGTCTCCACCGTGCCCACCCACCGCGCCCTGGACGACGCGCGCGCCACCGTGGACGTCCTGCACGCCCTCATCGAGCGGGTCGGCAACCAGGGCGTCCACAGCCTCACCGAACTGCGCGACTACATGCCGGTGGTCACCGCCGAGCAGAGGGCCAAACGCGCGCTCGCCGCGCATCTGCCGCGCAGACCGGGCGTCTACATGTTCCGGGGACCGTCCGACGAGGTGCTGTACGTCGGCACGGCGGTCGATCTGCACCGGCGTGTCCGTACCTATTTCACCGGCTCCGAGACACGACCGCGGTTGCGCGAGATGGTCGCGCTCACCACGCGCATCGATCACGTCGAATGCGCCCACGGGCTCGAGGCAGGTGTCCGCGAACTCCGCTTGATCGCGGCCCACACACCTCCTTACAACCGCAGATCGAAGTATCCGATGCGCGGTTGGTGGATCATCCTCACCGATGAGGCGTTCCCGCGCCTGGCCGTGAGCCGCACCCCCGGACCCGACTCGGTCGGCCCGTTCTCGGTGCGCGCCGACGCCGCGGACGTCGCGGCACTGCTCGCGGAGATGTGCGGTCTGCGCACATGCACGCGCAGGATCGGCCGTACGGCCCGCCACGGCGACCGCTGCCCGCCTGTCGCCGTCGGGGGCTGTGCCGCCGCCTCCTTCGGGGTCCAGGACGCTTCCACCTATGCGGCCCAGGTCGAGCGTGCGCGCGCAGTCGTCCGCGGGACCGCCGACGATGCCGTCGAGACGGCGCAGGAGCGCCTCGATGCCCTCGTACGCGACCAACTGTTCGAGAACGCCGCCCGCCTGCGCGACCGCCTCGCCGCCGCTCTCGTCGCACTGCGGCGCACGCAACGCCTCGCGGCACTGGCGGCTGTCGACGAACTCGTCGCCGCGCGACCGCGGGCCGAGGGCGGGTGGGAGTTCGCCGTCGTCCGCGCCGGTCGTCTCGCGTCCGCCGGAGTGGCACCGCGCGGTGTGCGCCCGATGCCCGTCGTCGAGGCGATCGTCGCCGCGGCCGAGACGGTGCGGCCGTCACCCGGCCCGCTCCGCGGCGCGTCCCCGGAGGAGATCGGTCTGGTGGCGCGATGGCTCGACGGCGAGGGCATCCGCATCGTCCGGGCCAGCGACGGCTGGTGCGAACCGACGCGGGGTGCGGGCCGGTGGAGCGCGTGGGCCGAGCTCGCACGCGACGCCCGTGCTGTCCGCAGGCTCCTCTCCGCCGACGAGCCGCACCGCTTAGGCTGATGCAATCCCCGAGGAAGGTTGAAGGAGACCCCATGATCAACGCGATCGTCCTGATCGATGCCGAGGCGAACCGTATCCCCGAGACCGCGCAAGCGGTGGCCGACCTCGACGGCGTCGACACGGTGTACTCCTGCGCGGGCGACGTCGACCTCGTGGCCGTCGTCCGGGTCCGCGATCACGAGAAGATCGCCGACGTCGTCACCCGGGGCATCAACAAGATCGACGGCGTGACGAAGACCGTCACCCACATCGCGTTCCAGTCGTACTCGAGCGCCGACGTCGAGGCCGGCTTCTCGATCGGGAACTGACACCGGCAGCATCACCGACGACCGACGGGCCCGCACCTGTGCAGTGCGGGCCCGTTCGTGTGTCCTTACTGTTCTCCGGTCACTTCTGTCCGGAACCGGCACCCAGCCGCGTGGTGACCTCGGCCCACCGCTCCAGGACGGCCGTGGCCCGGCCGCTGTCGATCGCTTCCGCCGCCGTCCCGAGTCCGGCCGCGAGGGCATCCTCGAGCACGCCGTCGACGCCTCGGAAGGCTGCGATCGCCCCGGCAGCGTTGAGGAGCACGGCGTCGCGCACCGGTCCCTTCTCCCCTGCCAGGACGGCCCTCGCGACCGCCGCGTTCTCCGTGGCGTCGCCCCCGCGGAGCGCCTCGAGCGGAACCCGTTCGATACCCAGGTCGCGCGGATCGAGCGTCACGACCCGAACCTCGCCACCGTGGACGATGTGCACGCTCGAGGTCGTGGAGGTGGTCAGTTCGTCGAGACCGTCGTCGCCGCGCACGACGAGCGCCGAGTTGCCGCGCTGCGCGAGCACGCCCGCGACGGTCGGGACGAGCGGTTCGAAGGCGCATCCGATCAGGCCGGCGCTCGGACGGGCCGGATTGGTGAGCGGGCCGAGGACGTTGAAGACCGTCGGGATACCGATCTGCTTGCGCGGTGCGGCCGCGAAGCGCAGTGCCGGGTGGTAGACCGGCGCGAAACAGAATCCGATCCCTGCCTCGGCGACCGAGTGGGCCACCTCGTCGGGCCCGAGGTCGATGTGCACCCCGAGCGCTTCGAGCACGTCGGCGCCGCCGCTCTTGGACGAGGCGGCGCGGTTGCCGTGCTTGACCACGCGGATACCGGCTGCAGCGACGACCAGCGAGGCCATCGTGGAGATGTTGACGGTGTTCGCCCGATCGCCACCGGTGCCCACGACGTCGACGACATCACCGTCGACCGGGACCAGCCGGGCGTAGTCGAGCATCGTGTCGGCGAGTGCCCGCACCTCCTCGGGTGTCTCGCCCTTCATCTTCAGAGCGACACCGAAGGCGGCGATCTGGGCGGGGGTGGCGTTGTCGGAGAAGATCTCGCTCATCGCCCATCGCGCCTCGGCGGCGGACAGGTCCTGCCCGGCGGTGAGTACCCCCAGGACGGAGGGCCAGTTCTGCGTCACCTCGTCCGCGTCTCGCGTCGCGTTCATCGCACCTGCCCTCGCCGCATCTCGCTCCTCACCGGGCACCGGCGTGCCCTCCGACCGGTCAGCTTAGCCAGCGGAATCCTGCGGTTGCAGAGCGTCCCATCCCAGGGCCGTTCCGCCGAGCCGCTGGGCGAGCGAGGCCATCCGCGACTTCTCCTGTGCACAGTGCAGCGCATCGAGGATCTGGACGCGTTGCAGGATCACGGAAGCACCACCGACGACGGCAGCGGGTGGAACGTTCCCGTCGTCGGTTCCGGCCACGACGTAACCGTCCTGCCCGGCCAGTTCCGCCGCCCGGTCCACCGTGCCGGCGGGCAGGGCCAGGTGGTGCCGCATAACCGCCTCGTCCTCGGCCCGCCACGCAGGCGTCGCCTCGGCGGCACGCTCGAGTGCCGTCGAACACGCCTCCGCGTCGTCGAAGGACGAGACGACCACGACCAGGTCGGCCCGGTTCGCGTCGAGCGGTTCGCTGCGCCGGCCGACCAGGGACCGCAGCCACCCCCGAAGACCCTTTCCGGTACTCATGTCACCACGATCGCACGTGACCTCCGCGACCCTCCGAAATGTCCCGTGTGACACCCCTCCGAGCACCCGCCATCGAGTGCCCACCTGGAGAAATACAGGTCCGGGACCTGCACGGACGCGCCGATTTCGGCCCCGATTGCCCAAGACGTACTACGACGGGTCATACTAGCCAGCGTGACGAGCGCAGTAGGGACTTCAGGATCTGCAATCACACAGCGCGTGCACTCGTTGAACCGGCCCAACCTGGTCAGCGTCGGCACCATCGTGTGGTTGTCCAGTGAGCTCATGTTTTTCGCAGGGCTCTTCGCCATGTACTTCGTGGCACGGGCACAGGCCCCGGAGGGCATGTGGCCGCCCCCGCCCACCCACTTGAACCTGTGGTTGGCGGTACCGATCACCATGGTGCTGATCGCTTCTTCCTTCACCTGCCAGCTGGGCGTCTTCGCCGCCGAGCGCGGCGACGTCTTCGGCCTGCGCCGGTGGTACATCGTCACCCTCGGCATGGGCACCTTCTTCGTGCTCGGCCAGGGCTACGAGTACATCACCCTGGTGAAGGACGGCACGACCATCCCGGGCAGCGTGTACGGCTCGGTGTTCTACATGACCACCGGTTTCCACGGCCTGCACGTCATCGGCGGCCTCATCGCTTTCGTGTTCCTGCTGTTCCGCACGAAGGTCAGCAAGTTCACGCCTGCGCAGGCCACTGCAGCCATCGTCGTTTCGTATTACTGGCACTTCGTCGACATCGTTTGGATCGCGCTGTTTGCCACGATTTATTTCATCCGTTAGCCAGCTGAACGCCCAGGCAGCCCCCTGACGTCCAGTCCGTCCCGACATAAAAAAAGGGATACAGATGAGTTCATCCCCACCTCTCGCCTCCGAGGGTGACATGCCCGGTCGATCCTCTGCAGCCGATGCTGCGAAGTCCCGCCGCCAGCGCAAGATGCGCCGGCGCGTCACCGGAGCGTTGGTCCTCGCGCTCGGTCTCCTCAGCGCAGGCTTCATCGCCTCCGCGCTGACACCTGCCCCGCAGGTGGCTACAGCGCAGGACGACCAGAGCGCTCTGATCCGCGAGGGTCAGCAGCTCTACGAGACCTCCTGCGTGACCTGTCACGGTGTCAACCTCCAGGGTGTCCAGGACCGCGGTCCCAGCCTGATCGGTGTCGGCGAGGCCGCCGTCTACTTCCAGGTCTCCTCGGGCCGCATGCCGATGATGCGCAACGAGGCCCAGGCCCTCCGCAAGGACCCGAAGTTCGACGCCGCGCAGACCGACGCCCTCGGCGCGTACATCCAGGCCAACGGTGGAGGCCCGACCGTCATCCGCGACGAGAACGGCGAAATCGCCCAGTCGTCGCTGCGCGGCAACGACATCGGACGCGGTTCGGAGCTCTTCCGCCAGAACTGCGCGTCCTGCCACAACTTCACCGGACGCGGCGGCGCGCTCTCGTCCGGCAAGTTCGCACCGAACCTGGATCCGGCCAACGAGCAGCAGATCTACACCGCGATGCTCACCGGCCCCCAGAACATGCCGAAGTTCTCCGACCGTCAGCTGACGGTCGAGGAGAAGCAGGACATCATCGCGTACATCAAGTCCGCCAGTGAGACGAGAGACCCGGGTGGCTACGGGCTCGGCGGCTTCGGCCCCGGTGCCGAAGGGCCGACCATGTGGGTCGTCGGCATGGTCGCCGTCGTCGGCGCTGCACTGTGGATCGGAGCAAGGTCATGAGTGGCGGCGAAACGCCGAACAAGCACACGGTCGAAGATCTCGACCGGATGAGCCGGGACGACCTCGTCACGCTCGGCACGAACCTCGACGGTGTCGACGTCGCGTTCCGCAAGGACCGCTGGCCCGTCGAAGGCACCCGTGCCGAGAAGCGGGCCGAGCGCAACGTCGCCTTCTGGTTCGCCCTCGCGGGCATCGCGGGTGTCGCGTTCATCGCGATCTACCTGTTCTGGCCGTGGGAGTACCAGGGCATCGGCGACGAGAACTACGGCTGGTACAGCCTCTACACCCCGATGCTCGGCCTGACCCTGGGTCTGGCCATCCTCGGCATCGGTGTGGGCGCGGTGCAGTTCACCAAGAAGTTCATCCCGGAGGAGGTGTCGATCCAGGATCGGCACGACGGCGGCTCGTCCGAGGTCGATCGCAAGACGATCGTGGCCGAGTTGTCCGACTCGCTCGAGACGTCGACCCTGCCGCGTCGCAAGCTGATCAAGCGCACCGCGATCTTCGGTGGTGGCGCGCTCGGCCTGGGTCTGATCATGCCGCTCGGTGGCCTGATCAAGAACCCGTGGGCCGAGGGTGACGAGTCGCCGCTGTGGGTGTCGGGCTGGACCCCGCGCTACCCCGGCGAGACCATCTACCTGCGTCGCGATACCGGCCGGCCCCAGGACATCGTCCTGGTCCGCCCGGAGGACCTCGACGCCGGCGGTATGGAGACGGTGTTCCCCTTCCGCGAGTCCGATCGCGGCGACGAGCACGCTCTGCTGCAGGGCCTGCGCGGCATCCGTAACGCCGTCATGCTCATCCGTCTGCGCACCGAGGACACCGAGCGTGTCGTCAAGCGCAAGGGTCAGGAGAGCTTCAACTACGGCGACTACTTCGCGTACTCGAAGATCTGCACGCACCTCGGCTGCCCGACGTCGCTCTACGAGCAGCAGACGCACCGCATCCTGTGCCCGTGCCACCAGTCGCAGTTCGATGCACTGGAGTACGGCAAGCCGATTTTCGGTCCCGCTGCTCGCGCACTGCCGCAGCTTCCGATTACAGTGAACGAAGAGGGCTTCCTGGTCGCCAACGGTGACTTCATCGAGGCACTCGGCCCGGCATTCTGGGAGCGTCGCCCGTGAGTACTGCAACCCCGTCCCGCGCCGCACAGATCGGCGAGAACCTCGATTCTCGCTACCACCTGTCCGCCGGTATCCGTCGCCAGATCAACAAGGTGTTCCCCACCCACTGGTCCTTCCTCCTGGGTGAGATCGCGCTCTACAGCTTCGTCATCCTGTTGATCTCGGGTGTCTTCCTCACCCTGTTCTTCGATCCGTCGATGGCGCACGTCGTCTACGACGGCGTCTACACGCCGCTGCGCGGTGTGGGTATGTCCCGCGCCTACGAGACGACCCTGAACCTCTCCTTCGAGGTCCGCGGTGGTCTGTTCGTGCGACAGATCCACCACTGGGCAGCACTGATGTTCGCCGCGTCGATCGTCGTCCACCTGCTGCGCGTGTTCTTCACCGGTGCGTTCCGGCGTCCGCGCGAGGCCAACTGGGTGATCGGCTCGCTGCTGCTCATTCTGGCGATGTTCGAAGGCTTCTTCGGTTACTCGCTCCCCGACGATCTGCTCTCGGGCACCGGCCTCCGCGCCGCGTTCTCGGGCATCACGCTCTCGATCCCGATCATCGGTTCGTGGATGCACTGGGCGATCTTCGGTGGCGACTTCCCGGGTGAGCTGATCATCCCGCGCTTCTACGTGCTGCACGTGCTGCTCGTCCCGGGCATCATCCTGGCCCTGATCGCCGCGCACCTCGCGCTGGTCTGGTACCAGAAGCACACGCAGTTCCCCGGCCCCGGCCGCACGGAGCAGAACGTCGTCGGCGTTCGTATCCTCCCGGTCTTCGCCGTCAAGTCGGGTGCGTTCTTCGCGATGACCTTCGCGGTGCTCGCCCTGATGTCCGGCCTGCTGCAGATCAACCCGGTCTGGAACATCGGCCCGTACAACCCGTCGCAGGTGTCCGCCGGCTCGCAGCCCGACATCTACATGATGTGGACGGACGGCATGGCCCGTATCTGGCCGGCCTGGGAGCTGTACCTGTTCAACCGGTACACGATCCCGCAGCCGTTCTGGATCGCGCTGATCATGGGCCTGGTGTTCGTCGTGCTCACGGTCTACCCGTGGATCGAGAAGAAGTTCACGAAGGACGACGCACACCACAACCTGCTCCAGCGTCCGCGCGACGTGCCGGTCCGCACCGGTATCGGGTTCATGGCCCTGGCGTTCTACGCCGTTGCCACGATCATGTGCATCAACGACATCATCGCGTTCAAGTTCGACATCTCGATCAACGCGACGACCTGGATGGGCCGTATCGGTCTCGTCCTGCTCCCGCCGCTCGCCTACTACATCGCGTACCGGTTCTGCCTGGGTCTGCAGCGCAGCGACCGCCAGGTACTCGAGCACGGCATCGAGACGGGCATCGTCCGTCGACTGCCGACCGGCGAGTACATCGAGATCCACCAGCCGCTCGGCCCGGTGGACGAGCACGGCCATCCGATCCCACTGGAGTACCAGGCGGCCCCGGTTCCGAAGCGTATGAACCGCCTCGGCAGCGCCGGCAAGCCCGGTGCCGGCAGCTGGTGGAGCCCGGACCCGGCCGACGAGGCCGCCGCTCTCGAGGCTGCCCACCACGAGGCCGAGCTCGAGCTGCGGAACACGCTCCGCGAGTACCAGGAGCGCGTCCACGGCAACGGAGACGGCGCAGCCCAGCTGCCCGACAAGTCGCAGCACTGATCCGCATCAGCGGCTCGTAACGGGGCCCCGGACCATCACGGTCCGGGGCCCCGTTCGTCGTTCGCCGGTCCTCCTCTCCCCCACCGGATATCGTCCGGAGCGTACGTCTTGACCTTGACACTGTGACAAGCGCTCGAATGGGTCGTGAAGGAGGTGCCTACCATGCGCACACATCACGACCCGTCCACCCGCCTCGTCGAGGCCCTGTCCGCCGACGACGCCTCCGTGCGTCTGCGCGCCGCACTCGAGTCGGGTACGGCAGCCGAGTCCGGGACGGTGACGGTTCTCGTCGACCGTTGCGCGGTGGAGCCGGACTTCTTCGTCCGCGACATGCTGACCTGGGCGCTGTGCCGCCTGCCGGCCGGGGTGACGGTGCCGCGGCTGCTCGACGAGCTCGGTTCGGATGTCTCGCAGGCGCGCAGTCAGGCCCTGCACACGTTGTCGAAGATCGGCGATCCCGTCGCGTGGCCGAAGGTCTCGGGGATGCTCCACGACGAGCACGACGAGGTGGCACGCAGCGCGTGGCGCGCGGCGGTCGCTCTCGTGCCACCGGGGTCGGAAAGCGGCCTCGCTGCGGCTCTCGGCGTCGAACTGGGTCGCGGCGACCACGACCTGCAACTGAGCCTCGGTCGCGCTCTCGCGGCGCTCGACGAGGCCGCGGTGCCGGTCCTGCGCGCGGCGACGAGCAGTCCCGATCCGCGCGTCCGCGCCCACGCGGAGGCCACCGAACGGATCCGCGTCGACCCCGACAGCGCGTTCGTCCTCTCGGTGGAGTCGGCGAAACGCGTCGCCGCACTCGGCGCGGACGCGGTCCGGGAGTGAGCCGGTGCTGATCGGTGAGGTCTCGCGGCGGTCCGGTGTCAGCACCCGCATGCTGCGGCACTACGACCGCCTGGGGCTGGTGACGCCGACGGGCCGCACCTCGGGCGGCTACCGCGAGTACACCGAGGACGACCTCCGGAGACTCTTTCACGTGGAGAGTCTCCGGAGTCTCGGCCTGTCGCTGAACGAGGTCGGACGAGCGCTGGGGGAACCGGATTTCGCGCCGGCGGAGCTGGTGCAGGAGCTGATCGCGCACACGCGCGAACGGATCGCCGCCGAGACCGAGCTCCTCGCCCGCCTGGAGGGCGTCGACTCGGCCTCCCCCACGGGTTGGGACGACGTCCTGCGCCTCGTCGCCTTGCTGCGCGCGTTCGAATCCGATTCCGGCTCGCGGCGCCAGCAGGCGATCCTGTCCCAGGACGAGGACACGACGCTGCCGGTCGCAGCGCTGGTCCGGGCGGCACTGTCGGAGGAGGATCCGTTCGTCGCCGGCGCTCTGCGTTGGTCGCTCGCCCGATCGGTGGGTGCGGTCGACGCTGCGCTGCCGGCACTTGCGGAGGGCCTGCGTTCCGACGAGGTGCCGGTGCGGCGACGGGTGATCGCGACGCTCGCGGAACTCCGTGTGCCCGAATCGACGACGCTCCTGGAGGAGGCTCTCGGCGACGCCGATGCCAAGGCGCGCGCCACGGCGGCTCTGACGCTCGGGGCGCGCGGGGTGGACGCCGCGGTACCCGTGCTCGTGGAGATGATCGTGGAGGGCCGGTCGGACGTCGAGGCCGCCGAGGTTCTGGGCGTGCTCGCGGACCGGGCGCTGTCGTCCGTCGAGATCGTGCGGTCGCTGCAGCTCGCACTCGGCGGCGCGGGCGATGCCGGTGTCCGGCTGCGTCTCACGCAGGCACTCGCGGAGATCCCCGGACCGGCCGCCGACGACGCTCTCGCGGCGCTGAGCGACGACCCGGATCGCACGGTCGCGGCGACCGCGAGGGTCGTCCTCACCACCCGCCGGGCTCCCTGAAGAACGAAACCCCGAGAACGACACCCCGAGAACGACACGGGCGCCGCACCCGAAGGTGCGGCGCCCGTGTGCGTCGAGAGTGTCGGCTCAGTGCTTCTCGGGTCCTATGTGGTACTCGAACACGAGACCGGCGGCTGCAGCCAGGATGAGTGCGACCGCGAGGACGATCATCCAGGGCTGGTAGAAGGCCAGCGCGATGGCGGCGAAAGCTGCCGCACCGGCGAGCAGGATCGGCCAGTAGCTACCCGCACTGAAGAAACCGAGGTCGCCCGCACCGTCGCTGATCTCCGCGTCCTCGTAGTCCTCGGGACGGGTGTCGAGGCGACGAGCAACGAAGCGGAAGTACGTTCCGACGATCAGGGTCAGACCGGCGGAGAGGACGATGGCCGTGAGGCCGGCCCATTCGATGCCCTTGTCCGACAGCCCGGTGAACACGCCGTACACGATGGCGACGAGCACGAAGAACACCGTCACGACCTCGAAGAGCTTGGCTTCGATCTTCATATCAGCACTTGTCCTTGTCGGGTGGGGTGGCCGTCACTCGCCTGCGGCGACGGTCGCCGACCGGTCCGTGCGGTCGGTCTTGAACGGAGTCGTCGAGGTCGCGATCGGGCTCTGGCCGATGGCTTCGAGCGCACGAGCGTTCGACAGGCCTTCGCCGCCGTCCTCGACCGGCTTGCGAAGCTCGATGTAGCGGGCGAAGTCCTCCGGGCTGACGGCGCGGACCTCGAAGTTCATCATCGCGTGGTAGGTGCCGCACATCTCGGCGCAGCGGCCGACGAACGCGCCCTCACGCTCGATCTCGGAGATCTGGAAGACCGGATCGGAGTTGTTCTCGATCGGGTTCGGGTTCACGTCACGCTTGAACAGGAACTCCGGCACCCAGAAGGAATGGATGACGTCGGAGGACGCCAGCTGGAACTCGATGCGCTTGCCGGTGGGAAGAACGAGCACCGGAATCTCTTCGCTGGTGCCGATCGTCTCGATCTTGTCGTAGTGGAGGTAGGACAGGTCCTCCGTGGGCTTACCGTGGATGGGGCCCGGAGCCTCACCATGTCCGCCCTCGTCGTTCGAGTGCTCGCCGTCGGTGCCCGGCTCGTACGGCTGCAGTACGACCGCGTCCTGGGCGACCTCGTCGGTGCCGTCGTACCGCGCGGTGCCGTCCTGCAGATCGATGGTCCGGTAACCGAACTTCCAGTTCCACTGGAATGCCGTCACGTCGACGACGACGTTCGGGTTGTCCTCCTTCTCCAGGACGTAGTTCTGCACCACGACCGTGAAGTAGAAGAGAACACAGACGGCGACGAACGGCGCCGCGGTGTAAGCCAGCTCGAGCGGCACGTTGTACGCCGTCTGACGCGGGAACTCCGGATCGTCCTTCCGACGCCGGTAGGCGATGATCACCCAGAAGGTGAGTCCCCACACGAGAATTCCCATGACGAGGGCGGCGACAACCGACCACGTCCACAGTTCACGCATACGCTCGGCCTGAGGAGTGATGCCCTCCGGCCAGCCGAAACGAAGGATTTCTTCGCTCGAGCACCCGGTCAGCACCAAGGCTGCAATGCCGAGTGATGCTGCGAGCCCGAACCGCCGAAGGATCCGACCTTGCGCCACGTTCACGCCTTCCTGATCGCCGCAATTCCACTAGGGCACACCCGGAGGGCCGGCCCAATTACTACGCAGCGTAGACCAAACCCGGGCGCTATCCATCGCCGGGGCACGAAGAAAGTGTCGGACTGGGCGTTTCGACCGGAAGACCCGGCTCGTGACGTCGGTTTTCTCCTGTCGGACGAGTGATCATCGGTGGCGCCCGGGCGCGGCTGCCCGGTGTCGACCGTCTGCGGCATACTTCGGTAGAACGAACGCCGGACCCCGAGTGGTAGTTCCCGGTGTCATGCGCGGTGCGGTGTCCCGCGCTGGGCACCCACCGGGGTTCTTCGCGACACCCCCGACCGGAATGAGGTAACCCACGCGTGTGCGGATTGCTCGGGTTTCTGACCACTGACGGCACCAGCGACGACGCCGTCGCGAAGGTGGACTCCGCGATGCACTGCCTGCGCCATCGCGGCCCCGACGAGCACGGCACCTGGCACGACGCCGACCTCGTCTTCGGATTCAACCGGTTGTCGATCATCGACATCGCGCACTCGCATCAGCCGCTGCGCTGGGGCCCGCCGGAGCAGCCCGACCGCTACGCGCTGACCTTCAACGGTGAGATCTACAACTATCTCGAACTGCGCAAGGAACTCACCGAGACCTTCGGCACCTCCTTCGCGACCGAGGGCGACAGCGAGGCGATCGTCGCGGCCTACCACCACTGGGGCGTGCGCGCCGTCCAGCGCCTGCGGGGCATGTTCGCCTTCGCGATCTGGGACACGCACACCCGCGAGCTGTTCGTCGCCCGCGACCAGTTCGGCATCAAGCCGCTGTTCCTCGCGACCGGTACCGGCGGTACGGCCTTCGGCAGCGAGAAGAAGAGCCTGCTCGAGCTCGCCGACGTGATCGGCATCGACACCGAGCTCGATCCCCGTGCGATCGAGCACTACACGGTGCTGCAGTACGTTCCCGAGCCCGAGACGCTGCACCGGCGGATCCGCCGCCTCGAATCGGGCTGCTACGCGCGCATCACGCCCGGCGCCGAGCCCGAGATCACGCGCTACTTCCACCCCACCTTCCCGGTCCGGCCGTTCGCGGCCGGCCGCGAGCAGGATCGCTATCGCGAGATCGCCGAGGCCCTCGAGGACTCGGTGGCCAAGCACATGCGAGCCGACGTGACCGTCGGGTCGTTCCTCTCCGGTGGCATCGACTCCACGGCCATCGCCGCGCTGGCGATGCGCCACAACCCGAAGCTCATCACCTTCACCGCCGGTTTCGAGCGGGAGGGCTACTCCGAGGTCGACGTCGCCGCGGAGTCGGCCGCCGCGATCGGTGCCCGGCACGTGGTGCGGGTGGTCTCCCCCAGCGAGTTCGCCGCGGCCATCCCGGAGATCATCTGGTATCTCGACGATCCGGTGGCCGATCCGGCGCTCGTGCCGCTGTGGTTCATCGCCCGCGAGGCGCGCAAGCACGTCAAGGTCGTGCTGTCCGGTGAGGGTGCCGACGAGCTGTTCGGCGGTTACACGATCTACCGCGAGCCACTGTCGCTGCGTCCGTTCGAGTTCCTGCCGCCGGCGCTGCGGCGGGCCGCCGGAAAGCTGTCGGAGCGGATCCCGGAGGGCACGCGCGGCAAGAGCCTGCTGCACCGTGGCTCGATGACGCTCGAGGAGCGCTACTACGGCAACGCCCGCAGCTTCAACGACGCGCAGCTGCGCTCGGTGCTGCGCGACTTCCGTCCGGAGTGGACGCATCAGGACGTCACCGCGCCGATCTACGCGCAGTCGGCGGGCTGGGATCCGGTGGCGCGGATGCAACATCTCGACCTGTTCACGTGGCTGCGCGGCGACATCCTCGTCAAGGCCGACAAGATGACGATGGCGAACTCGCTCGAGCTGCGCGTGCCGTTCCTGGACTCCGAGGTGTTCCGGGTGGCGTCGCAGGTTCCGCTGGAGCAGAAGATCACCAAACAGACGACCAAGTACGCGCTGCGGCAGGCGTTGGAGGGCATCGTCCCGCCGCACGTGCTGCACCGCGCGAAGCTGGGCTTCCCGGTGCCGTTGCGGCACTGGCTGGCCGGCACGGAGCTGTTCGACTGGGCGCACGAGGTGATCGCCGAGTCGCAGACCGACCACCTGCTCGACAAGGCCGCGGTGGCGAAGATGCTCGACGAGCACCGCACCGGCCCGATCGATCACAGCCGCCGCTTGTGGACGGTGCTGTGCTTCATGATCTGGCACGGCATCTTCGTGGAGAAGCGCATCGTGCCGCAGATCCAGGAGCCGGCCTACCCGGTCGAGATCTGACGGTCACGACGAGACACGGCCGCGAGCTCCCCTACCGGGTGCTCGCGGCCGTTCGTCGTTCCGGGGCCGGCGATCAGGCGCCGAGGACCGCGCCGATCTCGTCGGCTGCCGCGGTGCCGTAGGCGTCGGCGAGACGCTTGAGGGCATCGGTGCGGTCGAAGGTCCATTCCTGGGTGCCGGTGGTCTCGAGGACGTGCACCGCGACCAGCGAGCCCAGCTGCGCGGCCCGTTCGATGCTCAGACCGGAGCGGTGGCCGAGCAGGAAGCCGGCGCGGAAGGCGTCGCCCACACCGGTGGGGTCGACCTTGGCGCGCTCGGGAACCACACCGACCTGCACCTGGTTGCCGTCGCGGTCGACGATCTTCGCGCCGTCGCCGCCGAGGGTGGTGATGCGCATGCCGACCTTCGCCTGCACCTCGTCCTCGCTGAGACCGGTCTTCTGCAGCAGCAGACCCCACTCGTACTCGTTGGTGAACAGGTATTCGGCGCCGTCGATGAGCTGCTCGGTCTGCTGTCCGTCCAGGCGGGCGAGCTGCTGGGACGGATCGGCGACGAACGGGACGCCGAGCCGGCGGCACTCCTCGGTGTGCCGGATCATCGCGTCGGGGTCGTTGGCGCCCACGAGCACGAGGTCGACGCCGTGCTTGTTCACCACGTCGCCGATGGAGATCTCGCGGGCCTCGGACATCGCACCGGGGTAGAACGAGGCGATCTGCGCCATGTCCAGGTCGGTGGTGCACACGAAGCGGGCGGTGTGGGCGGTCTGGGAGATCCGCACCGACGAGCAGTCGACGCCGTGGTCCTCGAGCCACGTGCGGTACTCGGTGAAGTCGGCACCGACGGCGCCGACGAGTACCGGCGTTCCGCCCAGGACACCCATCGCGAAGGCGATGTTGCCGCCCACTCCGCCGCGCCGGACGACGAGGTCGTCGACGAGGAAGCTCAAGGAGATGTGCGCGAGCTGGTCGGCGAGCAGCTGCTCGGCGAACCGGCCGGGGAAGCGCATGAGGTGGTCGGTGGCGATGGAGCCGGTCACGGCGATGGTCACGTGGCTGAGCCTTTCCGCGGATGTCGATGGTGTGGCTGCTCACACGGAGAGCCGTAGCGGTCCCACGGTACTACCGCGGAAACGACGGAACCCCGGCGCCGTGAAGCGCCGGGGTTCCGAAGTGCGTCCTCAGCTCAGTTGAACGAGTCGCCGCAGGCGCACGACCCCGTGGCATTCGGGTTGTCGATGGTGAAGCCCTGCTTCTCGATGGTGTCGACGAAGTCGATCGACGCACCCTCGACGTACGGCGCGCTCATCCGGTCGACGGCGAGCGTCACACCGGCGAATTCCTTCGTGAGGTCTCCGTCCAGCGTGCGGTCGTCGAAGAACAGCTGGTACCGCAGACCGGCACAGCCTCCGGGCTGCACGGCGATACGCAGTGCGAGGTCGTCACGGCCCTCCTGATCGAGCAGTGCCTTCGCCTTCGCAGCGGCGGCCTCGGTCAGGATGACGCCGTGAGTATCGGTCTCTTGCTGCACAGTCATGGGCGCTCCCTGTCGTTCGTGTCGAAACCCGATGGTTCAACGGTACCGCGCCGGAATCTATTCCTCGTGGACGAGTTGCGCCGAGCGTGGTATGGCGTGCGGAATTTCCCGCTTCTCTCCACTATCCCATAGCCTGGTGGTGTGAAGTTGCTACGCCGCGGTGGTTCCGACGACTCCGCCGATCACCAGGTTCCTGCGACCGAGGACTCCCCGGCCGCGACTCCCGACGATTCCGCGTCCGCGAAGACGACGACCGGTAAGGGGCGTCCGACGCCGAAGCGGCGCGACGCCGAGAACCGTCGTCGCGGTCCCGTCGCTCCTGCTCCCCTGACTGCGAAGGAAGCACGCGAGCGCCGCAAGGCCGCGCGCAAGTCGCAGAGCAAGGAGGAACGCAAGGCGGCCGCCGCGCAGCGTCGCGCCGACGCGTCCGAGCGCCGCAACCGGATGCTCGCGGGTGAGGAGAAGTACCTGCTCCCCCGCGACCGCGGCCCGGTGCGCGCCTATGTGCGCGACATCGTCGACAGCCGGCGCAATCTCGTCGGTCTGTTCATGCCGCTCGCGCTCGTGCTCATCATGTCGATGTTCCTCGGACCGGTGGTGCAGCAGTACGTCACGCTCGCGATGTTCGTGATGATGTTCCTGATGATCATCGAGGGCATCTACCTCGGGCGCATGGTCAACAAGAAGGCGCGTGAGCGCTTCCCGGATTCGACGGACGGCGGCTTCGGGCTCGGCTGGTACGCCTTCGTGCGCGCCTCCCAGATCAAGAAGCTGCGTGCCCCGCTCCCCCGGGTCGGCCCGGGCGACGCCGTCTGACCTTCCAGCGACCTCAGTTGTGAGGCGCACCGCACACGACCGGCGGTAGCCGCCGGATCTCGGCCGCGGCCTGCATGTCCTGCGACATGCGGTGCCGCGGCCGAGTCGTCCGTGCGGGGCGTTCCCAGTGGAACCGCCAGGGTGCGCGCCGGACCCAGGCCGGCGCGGGAGCGGTCCGCCGGCGGAGCACCTCGAGACCGACGACCAGGGTGGACAGAACCACGACGGTGACTGTGAGTTCGATCATGCTTCGATCCTCCGACCGAACTCGTTCGCCCGACAGTGGCAGCAATGACGCACAACGTCGGATTTCTGCCAGACCGGGCGATTGATAGCGTTCTCGCGTGAAGATCCGTCCGAGAGGTGACCTGTGACCAGCGGTTCCGATTCCCCCGCCGACGTCGAGTTCCCGCGCGTCGACCTACCCGATCTCGAAGCACGCGTCGCCGCCGAGGAACGCCAGCGAGATCTGACGAAACCCGCCGGCTCACTCGGACGGCTCGAGGAACTCGGGTGCTGGGTCGCCGCCTGCCAGGGCGAGGTCCCGCCCCATCCCTTCCGCCGACCGCGGGTCGTGGTCTTCGCAGGTGACCACGGCGTCGCACGCAACGGGGTCTCGGCCTATCCGCCGGAGGTCACCGCGCAGATGGTCGCGAACCTGTCCGCAGGGGGCGCCGCCGTGAACGTGCTCGCCGCCGCCGCAGGCGCAGGAGTGCGGGTCGTCGACATGGCAGTCGAGAGCGACACCTCCCCCGAGGTGTCCGAGTTCAAGATCCGTCGCTCGAGCGGCAGCATCGACCGCGAGGACGCACTGACACACGACGAGACGGTCCGCGCGATCGAGGCCGGCCGTGCGTTCGCCGACCGCGAGGTCGACGAAGGTGCCGATCTGCTCGTCGCGGGCGATATGGGAATCGGGAACACCACTCCTGCAACCGTTCTCATCGCCACCCTTACCGCCACCGAACCCGTGGCCGCGGTCGGCCGCGGCACCGGCGTCGACGACGCGGGGTGGATGCGCAAGGTCACCGCGATCCGCGACGCCATGTGGCGGGCGCGGCCCCACGTACGCAATCCCGTCGCCCTGCTGCGCACCGCCGGTGGCGCGGACTTCGCCGCGATGGCGGGATTCCTCGCGCAGGCCGCGGTCCGCCGGACGCCGGTGATCCTCGACGGAGTCGTCGTCACCGCCGCCGCGATGGTCGCCGAGGAACTCGCACCCGGCGCGGCACGCTGGTGGGTGTCCGGTCACCGGTCGGCCGAACCCGCCCACGCCATCGCGCTGCGTCATCTCCGACTCGAACCGATCGTCGACCTCGGCATGCGCCTCGGCGAAGGATCGGGAGCCGTGACGGCGCTGCCGGTACTGCAGGGTGCGGTCGCGATCCTCGCGCAGATGGCCACCTTCTCCGAGGCGGGCGTGAGCACCCGCGACGAGAGCGCTCCGGCGACCGCGGACTGATGATCCGCGCCTGGATCGGCGGGGTCGCGCTGGCCCTGTCGTGGTTGACGGTCCTGCCCGCGCGAGGCCCGTCGGAGATCGACCGGACGGTCGCCGGACGTGCGATCTCCGCGGCGCCGATCGCCGGTGCCGTACTCGCCGCCGCGACCACGGCCGTCTGCCTGGTCGGTTCCGCCGTCGGGACGCCACCACTGGTGACGGGCCTGGTGTGTGTCGGGGTGCTGGCGGTCGGCACCCGGGGAATGCACGTCGACGGGCTGAGCGACACCGCCGACGGTCTCGGTTGCTACGGCCCGCCCGAGCGGGCGCGCGAGGTGATGCACAGCGGCGGCGCGGGTCCCTTCGGTGTCGCGGCGCTCGTCGTCGTCCTCGGTCTGCAGGCCGCCTCGTTCGGCGCGCTCGCCGACACCGACGCGTGGTGGGCGGTCGCGTTCGCAGTCTTCTCGGGACGTGTGGCCGTGGTCCTCGCGTGCCGGCGCGGTGTCCCGGCCGCGCCCGGCAGCGGCTTCGGCTCGCTCGTGGCAGGCACACAGGGCGTCGTGCCGATCGCGGTGTGGACGGTGGCCGCGGTGGCACTGTCGCTCGTGTGCCTGCCCGGTCCGCTCTGGGCGGGACCGCTCGTCGTCACGGTGGTACTGGTCGTCGCGGTGCTCTTCGCCCGGCACTGCGTCGCGCGCTTCGGCGGCATGAACGGCGACGTGCTCGGCGCAGTCACCGAGGGCACGGTCGCCGCCGTCGCGGTGGCAGCGTCGGGGCTCCTCTAGATCGCACTGCGTCCGGAAACGACGAAGGGGTGCTGCCGGAATCGGCAGCACCCCTTCGTCGTCGTTCGTGGCTACGTCACTTGCGCAGCGTCGTCATCCACCCGTGGGTGTCGGCGAAGGTACCGCGCTGGATGCCGGTCAGGGTGTCGCGCAGGGCCATCGTGATGGGGCCGGGCTCGCCGTCGGCGATGGTGAACTCGCCGTCCTTGTCCTTGACGCTGCCGACCGGCGTGATGACCGCGGCGGTACCGCACGCGAACACCTCGGTGATCTCACCGCTGCCGGCCTTCTCACGCCACTCGTCGGTGCTGATGCGCCGCTCCTCGACCGAGAGACCGGAGTCCTTGGCGAGGGTGAGCAGCGAGTCGCGGGTGATGCCGGGCAGCAGCGAGCCGGACAGCTCCGGGGTGACCAGACGCGCGTCGGCACCCGACCCGTACACGAAGTACAGGTTCATGCCGCCCATCTCCTCGACGTACTTGCGCTCGATGGCGTCGAGCCAGACCACCTGGTCGCAGCCTTGCTCGGCGGCATGCGCCTGCGCGACGAGCGAAGCCGCGTAGTTGCCGGCGAACTTCGCGGCACCGGTGCCGCCCGGGGAGGCGCGCACGTACTCGCGGGAGAGCCACACGTTGACGGGCTTCACGCCGCGCGGGAAGTAGGCACCCGCCGGGGACGCGATGACGAGGAACTTGTACTCCTTCGCGGGCCGCACGCCGAGAGCCGGCTCGGTCGCGAACGCGAACGGACGCAGGTAGAGAGAATCCTCACCGCCGGCGGCGGGAACCCACTCGTTGTCGACCTCGACCAACTCGGTGATCGCCTTCACGAACAGCTCCGGCGGCAGGTACGGCATCGCGAGCCGCTCCGCGGACCGGTTCATGCGCGCGGCATTGGCGTTCACGCGGAACGACGCGATGCTGCCGTCGGCCTGGCGGTAGGCCTTGAGACCCTCGAAGATCGCCTGCCCGTAGTGCAGGACCATCGCGGCCGGGTCGAGCGGGATCGGCGCGTACGGCTCGACTTTCGCGTCGTGCCAGCCGATTCCGTCGGTGTAGGTGATCGACACCATGTGATCGGTGAAGTGCTGCCCGAATCCGGGATTCGACAGAATCTCCTGTCGCCGCTCCGCAGAGCTCGGTGAAGGATGCTGGACGCGGGCGAATTCGAGGACACCTGTCATGGAGGACAATGGTACAACCGCCCGCAAAACCATTATCTGGTGTGGTCCTCGACGAACGGCGGAGCCACCACTTCGGCACGCAGCGATCGTCCGCGCACATCCACGGTCACTTCGTCGCCCGGTTCGAGTCCGGCGGAGGTGTCGAGCAGCGCGAGGGCGATACCGATCTTGAGGGTCGGAGAGAAGGTGCCCGAGGTGGTCCGCCCGACCTCGTCGCCGTCGCGACGCACGGTCAGATCCTGACGCAGGACGCCGCGGTCGAGTGCCCGCAGGCCCCACAGTTTCCGCGCCGGGCCCGTCTCCTTCTCGCGGAGCAGGGCGTCGCGACCCCAGAACTGCGGCTTCTTCCAGCCCACGGCCCAGCCGACCCGCGCCTCGAGCGGGGAGATGTCGACCGAGAGCTCGTGCCCGTGCAGCGCGTAGCCCATCTCGGTGCGCAGGGTGTCGCGGGCGCCGAGACCGGCGGCCTGACCACCCTGGGCGCGGACGGCGTCGAGCAGGGCACGGAAGACGCGTTCGGCGTCGTCCCAGCGCGGCAGCACCTCGTAGCCGCGTTCACCGGTGTACCCGCTACGGCACACGCGCACCGGAGCACCCTCGTACTCGGCGTCGGCGAAGCCCATGTAGGCGATGTCGGTGGGCAGGCCGAGCGCCTCGAGGACCTCGACGGACTTCGGCCCCTGGACGGCGAACACCGCGTGGTCGCGATGCTGGTTCGTCACTGTGACGTCCGCCGGCGCCGCGGCGGACAGCGCCTCGACGACCGCCGCGGTGTTGGCCGCGTTCGGAACGAGGAAGAGTTCGTCGTCGGAGACGTGGTAGACGATCAGGTCGTCGACGACACCGCCGTTCTCGGTGCAGCACAGCGTGTACTGCGCCTTGCCGGGACCGATGCGGGTGAGGTCGTTGCTGAGCGTGGTGTCGAGGAACTCGGCCGCACCCGGTCCGGCGACGAGCGCCTTGCCCAGGTGGCTGACGTCGAACAGTCCCACGTTCTCGCGCACGGCCGTGTGCTCGGCGACCGTCCCGGCGTAGGAGACCGGCATCTCCCAGCCGCCGAACGGAGCGAAGGTCGCACCGAGTTCGACGTGCACGGTGTGGATGGGGCCCTGCTTCAGTTCCTCGTCGCTCATGGCGTACGACGCTATCCCACCGCCACCGTGTCCGACAGCGACGCCGGGCGTCGTTGTCATTAGGGTCGATGGCATCGAGGCGATTCCCCTCGCACCGAACGACGCCGCAAGAGAACGACTCGCTCGTTCCCGACCAAGCTCCAAGGAGATGCCCTGTGAGTGCACCCACTCCCGATCTTCCCGAACTCGTTCTCGCCGGTTCGGTTTCCAAACGAGCCGATGTCCTGGTGATCGGCGTGACCTCGTCCGACGGCACCCCGGAGATCCTCGCGGGCGACGCCCCGATCGACGAGGCGGTACTCGGCGAACTGCTCGACTCCCTGGTCGCCGTGGGCGCGAAGGGCCGCGGCGAGGAACTCACCCGCGTGCCGGCCCCTGCCTCCCTGCCCGTGGCGAGCGTGCTCGCCGTCGGTCTCGGCGACGCCGACAAGATCGACGCCGAGCAGGTCCGCCGCTCCGCCGGGACCGCGGCACGCGCACTGACGGGTGTGGAGACGGTCGCGACCACACTGTCCGCCGTCGACCTCGGGGCCGCGGCGGAGGGCTTCGCGCTCGGCGCCTACACCTACACCGAGTTCCGGTCGGAGAAGTCCGCCCCCAAGGAGGACGCACGGCCGGTCGCGCGGGTGGAGCTGCTCGTGCCGTCGACCCGCGACCGCGCGGCGAAAGCGGCGCTCACCCGCTCCGTCGCGATCGCCGAGGCCGTCGCGACGGCCCGCGAGTTCGTGAACACCCCGCCGAGCCACCTGTTCCCGGCCGAGTTCGCCGAGCGCGCGAAGGCACTCGGTGAGGCCGCCGGCCTGAAGGTCGAGATCCTCGACGAGAAGGCGCTCGAGAAGAAGGGCTTCGGCGGCATCGTCGGCGTCGGCAAGGGCTCGTCGCGTCCCCCGCGCCTCGTCCGTCTGTCCTACTCGTCGAAGAAGCGCAAGGCCCCGAAGGTCGCGCTCGTGGGCAAGGGCATCACCTTCGACACCGGCGGCATCTCCATCAAGCCCGCCGCCGGCATGGAGGCGATGACCTCCGACATGGCCGGCGCCGCCGCGGTCGTCGCGACCGTCGTGCTCGCCGCGAAGCTCGGTGTCGCCGCCGACGTCACCGCGACCGTGCCGATGGCCGAGAACATGCCGTCGTCGACCGCGCAGCGTCCGGGCGACGTGCTGACCCAGTACGGCGGCACCACCGTCGAGGTCATCAACACCGACGCCGAGGGTCGCCTGATCCTCGCCGACGCCATCGTGCGTGCGTGCGAGGACGATCCCGACTACCTCATCGACACCGCGACCCTCACCGGCGCGCAGATGGTCGCCCTCGGCACCCGGACGCCGGGCGTCATGGGTCACGACGAGTTCCGCGACCGCGTGGCCGCGCTGTCCCAGGAGGTCGGCGAGAACGGCTGGGCGATGCCCTTCCCGAAGGAACTGCGCGGTGATCTCGAGTCCCGCGTCGCCGACCTCGCGAACGTCTCCCCGCACCGGTGGGGCGGCATGCTCACGGCCGGCATCTTCCTGAAGGAGTTCGTCGCCGAGGGTGTGCAGTGGGCGCACATCGACGTCGCCGGCCCGGCCTTCAACACCGGCGGACC
The DNA here is from genome assembly GCF_058211795.1 of Rhodococcus sp. S3. Lineage (NCBI taxonomy): Bacteria > Bacillati > Actinomycetota > Actinomycetes > Mycobacteriales > Nocardiaceae > Rhodococcus > Rhodococcus sp. S3. The sequence continues at coordinate 3,120,046 of NZ_CM177074.1, forward strand.
GTTCGGTTACGTCGGCAAGGGCGGCACCGGCGTGCCCGTGCGCACGATGCTCGCCGTGATCGAGGACGTCGCCGCCAACGGATGATCTCCCGCACCGGTCCTCTCGCCTACGGGCCCGCCCGGGCAAGGGAGAGGACCGGTGTGATCGGCAACAGCGGAACCCACGGTGTGAGGTGATCCGCCCCTCCCCGAACATCACCGAAAGATAGGTGCAAGGATGGGAGGGGCCATGCCCCGCCGGTATCGGCCCGACCGAACACGTGAACCAGCAGGCACGGGGTTCCCGCCCCGCGCACAATGGTCAACGACCACACAATGGTCGGCGACCACGAGTCGGTACAACTCAACACACACGAACACAACCGTCGAGGAGTCAACAGACATGGCCTTCTCCGTCCAGATGCCAGCGCTTGGTGAGAGCGTCACCGAGGGAACTGTCACGCGATGGCTCAAGCAGGAAGGAGACACGGTCGAAGTCGACGAGCCCCTGCTCGAAGTCTCCACGGACAAGGTCGACACCGAGATCCCGTCGCCTGCAGCCGGCGTGCTGGTCAAGATCGTCGCCCAGGAGGACGACACGGTCGAGATCGGTGGCGAACTGGCCGTGATCGGTGACGCCGGTGAGGAAGCCGGCGGAGATTCCGCACCCGCCGCCGAAGAGGCGCCGGCCGAGGAGGCTCCCGCGGAGGAGCCCGCAGCGGAGTCCGCTCCCGCGCAGCCCGCATCCTCGGGTGGCAGCGGCGAAGGCACCCCGGTCACCATGCCGGCACTGGGCGAGTCGGTCACCGAAGGCACCGTCACCCGGTGGCTCAAGGCCGTCGGCGACGAGGTCGCCGTGGACGAGCCGCTCCTCGAGGTCTCCACCGACAAGGTCGACACCGAGATCCCCTCCCCGGTCGCCGGCATCCTCACCGAGATCTCCGCGCAGGAGGACGAGACCGTCGAGGTCGGCGGACAGCTCGCCGTCATCGGCGGTGGCGCCCCCGCCGAGCAGTCCGCGCCCGCCGAAGAGGCGCCGGCAACCGAGCCCACCACCGAGCCGTCCGAGGAGGCCGCTCCGGCGCCGTCCGAGCCCGCACAGCCCGCATCCTCGGGTGGTGGCGGCGAGGGCACCCCGGTCACCATGCCGGCACTGGGCGAGTCGGTCACCGAAGGCACCGTCACCCGGTGGCTCAAGGCCGTCGGTGACGAGGTCGCCGTGGACGAGCCGCTCCTCGAGGTCTCCACCGACAAGGTCGACACCGAGATCCCGTCCCCCGTCGCCGGCATCCTCACCGAGATCTCCGCGCAGGAGGACGAGACCGTCGAGGTCGGCGGACAGCTCGCCGTCATCGGCAGCGAGGCCCCGGCCCAGCAGTCCGCTCCGGCCGAGGAGACGCCCGCGCCGAAGCAGGAGGCTCCGAAGCAGGAAGCTCCCAAGCAGGAGGCTCCGGCGCAGAAGCCCGCCGCCCAGCAGCAGGCCCCGAAGGTGGAGCAGGCCACCCCGGCTCCCGCACCGAAGCCGGTCGGGACCGCGGCGACGACGCCGAAGCCCGCGCCTCAGGAGGAGTCCACCCCGAGCGGTGCGACCCCGTACGTCACCCCGCTCGTGCGCAAGCTCGCCTCGCAGCACGGCGTCGACCTGTCGACGGTCAAGGGCACCGGTGTCGGTGGCCGCATCCGCAAGCAGGACGTCCTCGCCGCCGCCGAGGGCGGCAAGGCCGCCGGTGGCGAGCAGCAGAAGCCTGCCGCTGCGGCCGGTCCGGCTCCGGGTGTCCGTCCCGAGCTCGCCAAGCTGCGCGGAACGACCCAGAAGGTCAACCGCATCCGCCAGATCACGGCGAAGAAGACCCTCGAGTCGCTGCAGACCACCGCGCAGCTCACCCAGACCTTCGAGGTCGACGTCACCAAGATCGCCCAGTTGCGGGCCCAGGCGAAGAAGACGTTCTCCGAGCGCGAGGGCGTCAACCTCACCTTCCTGCCGTTCTTCGCCAAGGCCGTCGTCGAGGCGCTGCGCGCGCACCCGAACGTCAACGCCTCCTTCGACGACGGCAAGAAGGAGATCACCTACCACGCGGCCGAGCACCTCGGCATCGCGGTGGACACCGAGCAGGGGCTGCTCTCCCCGGTGATCCACAACGCCGGCGACCTGTCGCTGGCCGAGCTCGCCCGCGCGATCGCCGACATCGCCGAGCGTGCCCGCAAGGGTGGTCTCAAGCCCGATGAGCTGGCCGGTGGCACCTTCACCATCACCAATATCGGTAGCCAGGGCGCATTGTTCGACACCCCGATCCTCGTGCCGCCGCAGGCCGCGATGCTCGGAACCGGCGCGATCGTCAAGCGTCCGGTCGTGGTGATCGACGAGACCGGCAACGAGTCCATCGGCGTCCGCTCGATGTGCTACCTGCCGCTGACCTACGATCACCGCCTGATCGACGGTGCCGACGCGGGCCGCTTCCTCAAGACGATCAAGCATCGTCTCGAGGAGGGCGCGTTCGAGGCCGATCTGGGACTGTAGGTTCCGGATCCGGACTGTCCGTCCGGACGACCTCCGACGGGGGCATCACCGCTGCGGTGATGCCCCCGTCGGCGTCCGCGCCACAGCGGGTGCCCTCCCCCTGCGGTGCGGCGTAGAGTTCAGGAACATGAGTGATCCCTCGTCTTCCGCCCGTTCCGATTCGGCTCCCGTCGCCGTCGCACGTCTCGGAACCATCGGTTATCTCGAGGCCTGGGAGAGGCAGCGCGAACTCGCGAACGAGCGCGCCGACGGCATCGGCGCCGACACCCTGCTGTTGCTCGAACACCCGCCCGTCTACACGGCCGGGCGCCGCACCGAGGACGGCGACCGCCCCACCGACGGCACGCCCGTCATCGATGTCGACCGCGGCGGCAAGATCACCTGGCACGGCCCCGGACAGCTCGTCGGCTACCCCATCGTCAAGCTCGCCGAGCCGATCGACGTGGTCGGCTACGTGCGTCGCATCGAGCAGGGTCTGATCCGCGTCTGTACCGACATGGGCCTGACCTGCGGCCGCGTCGAGGGACGCTCCGGCGTCTGGCTCCCCGCCGAGTTGCGCGACGGGCACTGGCTCCCCGAACGCAAGATCGCCGCGATCGGCATCCGGGTGCAGCGTGGTGTCGCCATGCACGGCTTCGCACTCAACTGCAATTCGGCTCTCGACGCGTTCGACTCGATCGTCCCGTGCGGCATCCGCGACGCCGGAGTCGCGTCGCTCACCGGCGAACTCGGCCGGGAGGTCACCGTCGACGACGTGATCCCCGCCGTCACCGAGGCCGTCATCGCTGCTCTCGACGGCCGAATCCCCGTGACCGAGTGCGACATCGAGCGCGTGACCTTCGAGCAGGCGGTCGGGACGTCCGGAATTCCCACCACCACCCCGGAATTCACGACGCACCGGTTCTGAGGGGCGGTCGCACCCGCCGGGTCCGGGCGGGACCGGCGGCGTACGATCGAGTGCGTGACTGTGGCCCCAGAAGGACGCAAGCTGCTGCGGATCGAGACCCGAAACGCGCAGACGCCGATCGAACGCAAACCCAACTGGATCAAGACCCGGGCGAAGATGGGCCCGGAGTACACCGACCTCAAGGGCCTGGTGCGACGCGAAGGTCTGCACACGGTCTGTGAGGAAGCCGGTTGTCCCAACATCTACGAGTGCTGGGAAGACCGCGAGGCGACATTCCTCATCGGTGGCGAGCAGTGCACCCGTCGCTGCGACTTCTGCCAGATCGACACCGGTAAGCCCGCCGCGCTCGACCGCGACGAGCCGCGCCGTGTCGCCGAGTCGGTCCGCTCGATGGGACTGCGCTACTCCACGATCACCGGCGTCGCCCGCGACGATCTGCCCGACGGCGGCGCATGGCTGTACGCCGAGACAGTGAAGCAGATCCACGCGCTCAATCCGGGCACCGGCGTCGAGAACCTCATCCCCGACTTCAACGGCAAGCCCGACCTGCTGCAGGAAGTCTTCGAGTCGCGTCCCGAGGTGCTCGCCCACAACGTCGAGACCGTGCCGCGGATCTTCAAGCGCATCCGTCCGGCCTTCCGCTACGAGCGGTCGCTCGACGTCATCCGGCAGGCCCGCGATTTCGGACTGGTCACCAAGTCCAACCTCATCCTCGGCATGGGCGAGACCCCCGAGGAGGTCACCGAAGCGCTGCACGACCTGCACGACGCCGGCTGCGACATCATCACGATCACCCAGTACCTGCGGCCCTCCCCGCTCCACCATCCGGTCGAGCGCTGGGTCAAGCCGCAGGAGTTCGTCGATCACTCCGAGACCGCCCGCGAGATCGGGTTCGCCGGTGTGATGGCCGGGCCGCTGGTGCGTTCGTCGTACCGCGCCGGTCGCCTGTACGCGCAGGCGATGGCCCACCACGGACGCGAACTTCCCGCCGACCAGGCGCATCTCGCCGAGGAGGGCACGGCGTCCCAGGAAGCCGGCGCCGTTCTCGCGCGCTTCGGCAACTGACCTCGCGCCGCGCGTCGCGGCAGGTCCTCGGGCGGCCCCGGTGGTGGTAAACGTGCCATCACCGGGGCCGTATCCTTGAGTACATGGCGAAGGGCAGCAAGACCGACAAGGAAGCGAAGGCCGCGGCGAAGGCCGCACGCAAGCAGGCGTCGAAGGAGCGTCGAACCCAGCTGTGGCAGGCGTTCCAGATCCAGCGCAAGGAGGACAAGGCACTCCTGCCGTGGATGATCGGTGCCCTCGTCGGTTCGATCGTGGTGTTCTTCCTCGTCGGCCTGATCTTCGACATCCAGTGGTTCCTGCTGCCGGTCGGCATCCTCGTCGGCGTCCTGTTGGCCTTCATCATCTTCGGGCGCCGCGTGCAGAAGAGCGTGTACTCGAAGGCCGACGGCCAGGCCGGTGCGGCCGCGTGGGCGCTCGACAACCTGCAGGGCGCATGGCGCGTGAGCCAGGCGGTCGCGGGCACCACCCAGCTCGACGCCGTGCACCGCGTCATCGGACGCCCCGGCATCATCCTCGTCGGTGAGGGCAACCCCGGTCGCGTGAAGGGCCTGATGGCCCAGGAGAAGAAGCGGGTCGCGCGTCTCGTCGGCGACACCCCGATCTACGAGTTCGTCGTCGGCAACGAGGAGGGCCAGATCCAGCTCTCCCAGCTGCAGAAGCGTCTGAACAAGCTGCCCCGCAACATCGACACCAAGCGGATGGACACCATCGAGGGTCGTCTGTCGGCGCTGAGCACGAAGAAGTCCGGGCCGGCCATGCCCAAGGGCCCGCTTCCCGCCGGCGCGAAGATGCGCAGCGTGCAGCGCACCATGCGTCGCCGCTGATCTGCCGAACTACACCGAAGGCCGCCTCTCGTCCCGGGGACGAAGGCGGCCTTCGGTGTGTGCGGAGAGTTTCCGGAGGTCAGCGCGAACGCACGACCGCGGTGCCCGTGGCGCGATCCTGGAGACCGCGACCGTCGATGTCGGTGACGAGCGCCGGCGCGATGAACACCAGCAGCACCTGACGTGCGAGCGCGCGCACGATGCCGACCCGCACGGGGGCGTCCACCCGCACGACCTGCAGCCCGGCGACGAACTGGCCGGGGGTGAACGAGAACAGGCTCACGCATCCCACGCCTACCACGAACCAGATGATGAGGGTGTACGACGACAGCAACGGACTCTCGAGCGGGTTGCCGCCGACGAGGCCGGCGGCGATCGCCATGGACATGAACCAGTCGACCGCGAGGGCGAGGACCCGGCGGACGGTGGGCACCATGGAGCCGGGGCCGTGTTCGGGGAGGCCGAGCAGCTGCCCGGGATAGTCCTGCTCCTGCTGGAGACCTTTGGGAAGCGCCGCAGCAGGCCCGGAAAGCCAACTGCCCGTCATGCGTGCCATGGCACCAGGATAAGCTCTCATGGGCGGACCGGCGTCGACCCGTGTTGGCAGTGGTGACTTATACCACCTTTTCGACCTCACAGCAGGACGAAAGCATGTGTAACACCCGCGAAACATAGGCTTGATGGACGGGCAACACCAGATCCATAACGTCTGATCCGACGCAGGCGCCCAGCACCCATGGCGCGCACCGACTGAAGGAGCACAAGCGTGGCGTTCACCACGGCCGAAGAGGTCATCAAGTACATCGCGGAAGAGAACGTCGAGTACGTCGATATCCGCTTCACGGACCTGCCCGGCATCGAACAGCACTTCTCGATCCCGGCGAAGGCGTTCAACGAGGACGTCTTCGAGGACGGCCTGGCATTCGACGGATCCTCCGTGCGGGGTTTCCAGTCCATCCACGAGTCGGACATGCTCCTGCTCCCCGATGTGACGACCGCCCGCATCGACCCCTTCCGTGCCGCCAAGACCCTGAACGTCAGCTTCTTCGTCCACGATCCGTTCACCCGCGAGTCCTACAGCCGCGACCCCCGCAACGTCGCGCGTAAGGCCGAGGAGTACCTGGTCAGCACCGGCATCGCCGACACCGCCTTCTTCGGTGCCGAGGCCGAGTTCTACATCTTCGACTCCGTCTCCTACGACTCGAAGATGAACGGCGCGTTCTACGAGCTCGACTCGATCTCCGGCTCGTGGAACACCGGCGCCGAGTACAACGCCGACGGCACCCCGAACCGTGGTTACAAGGTCCGCCCGAAGGGTGGCTACTTCCCCGTCGCTCCGTACGACCACTACGTCGACCTGCGCGACGAGATCTCCACCAACCTGCAGCTCGCCGGCTTCGAGCTCGAGCGCGGCCACCACGAGGTGGGCACCGGCGGCCAGGCCGAGATCAACTACAAGTTCAACACGCTGCTCTCCGCAGCCGACGACCTGCAGCTGTTCAAGTACATCGTCAAGAACACGGCGTGGAAGGCCGGCAAGACCGCCACCTTCATGCCGAAGCCGCTCTTCGGCGACAACGGCTCGGGCATGCACGTGCACCAGTCGCTGTGGAAGGACGGCAAGCCGCTGTTCCACGACGAGTCCGGCTACGCGGGTCTGTCCGACCTCGCCCGCTGGTACATCGGCGGCATCCTGCACCACGCGCCGTCGCTGCTCGCCTTCACGAACCCGACGATCAACTCGTACCACCGCCTGGTGCCGGGTTACGAGGCTCCGATCAACCTCGTGTACAGCCAGCGCAACCGTTCGGCCGCCGTGCGTATCCCGATCACGGGCAACAACCCGAAGGCCAAGCGCCTCGAGTTCCGCGCTCCCGACTCCTCGGGTAACCCCTACCTGAACTTCGCGGCGCAGATGATGGCCGGCCTCGACGGCATCAAGAACAAGATCGAGCCGCTCGCTCCGGTCGACAAGGACCTCTACGAGCTCCCGCCGGAGGAGGCCAAGAACATCCCGCAGGCTCCCACCAGCCTGTCGGCCGTGATCGACAACCTCGAGCGCGACCACGAGTACCTCACCGAGGGCGGCGTCTTCACCACCGACCTCATCGAGACCTGGATCTCGCTCAAGCGCGAGCAGGAGATCGCTCCGGTCAACCTGCGCCCGCACCCCTACGAGTTCCAGCTGTACTTCGACTGCTGAGTCGAGTCCGGTAAGCACTCTTCGAGAGGCCGTTCGTCCCTTCCGGGACGGGCGGCCTCTCGCCTTGTCTGCGCCCCTTCCGCTCCGGCATCCTCGCGCGCCGAAACGGGGTTCGCCCCTGCTGCAGCAGCAGCAAGCCCCGGTTCGGCGCGCGAGAATCGTTTGTTCGTCATCGAATCCGGCGAAATCGCGACCGATTCCAGAAAAGTGGTCCATAGTGGGCACGTGCCCTCGACGCGGGATTTCTCCGAGCGGTTACGCGCAGCCGGTCTTCGCGTGACCCGACAGCGTCTGGCGGTGCTCGATGCGGCGCACGAGCACCCGCACGCCGATGCCGATCGCATCTTCGAAGCGGTCGGCGCCGTCGTTCCCGGCATCGGCCGGCACACCGTGTACGACATCCTCCACGCTCTCTCGGCACACGGTCTGCTCCGACGAATCCAGCCCGCAGGTTTCCACGCGCGGTACGAGGTGCGTGTCGGCGACAGCCATCACCACCTCGTCTGCCGGTCCTGCGCCGCGATCTCGGATGTCGACCACACCATCGGCGACTCGCGTTGCCTGTCTCCGGTGGACGACGCAGGTTTCGACGTCGACGAGGCGGACGTCGTCTTCTGGGGCCTGTGCCGCGACTGTTCGACAGACGATCCACGACAACAGCCCTGAATCGGTCCGATCGACCCTGATCCGGAAGGAAACCGCAGTGTCCGAAAGCGAAAACCCGGCAGTCCCCTCCCCCGAGCCGTCACCGCACCGGCCGAGGACCAATCAGGACTGGTGGCCGGACCAGCTGGATCTGACGGTCCTGCACCAGCATTCACCGCTGTCCAATCCGTTGGAACCCGACTTCGACTACTCGAAGGAAGTCGAATCCCTCGACGTCGAGGCGCTCCGTCAGGATCTGATCGACCTGATGACGGATTCCCAGGACTGGTGGCCGGCCGACTTCGGCCACTACGGGGGTCTGTTCATCCGCATGAGCTGGCATTCGGCCGGCACCTACCGCATCGCCGACGGTCGCGGCGGCGGCGGCAAGGGTGCGCAGCGGTTCGCGCCGCTCAACAGCTGGCCCGACAACGTCAGCCTCGACAAGGCACGTCGCCTCCTGTGGCCGATCAAGAAGAAGTACGGCCGCAAGCTCTCGTGGGCCGACCTGCTGGTCTTCGCCGGCAACTGCGCCTACGAGTCGATGGGTTTCAAGACCTTCGGCTTCGCGTTCGGCCGCGAGGACATCTGGGAGCCCGACGAGGTCTTCTGGGGTCCGGAGGACACCTGGCTCGGCGACGAGCGCTACGCCGGTGAGCGTGAACTCCAGGGCCCGCTGGGCGCCGTCCAGATGGGTCTGATCTACGTCAATCCCGAAGGCCCGAACGGTAACCCGGAGATCCTCGCGTCCGGACGCGACATCCGGGAGACGTTCGGCCGGATGGCGATGAACGACGTCGAGACGGCCGCGCTCATCGTCGGCGGTCACACCGTCGGCAAGACGCACGGCGCCGCCCCGGCCGACAATCTCGGTCCCGAACCCGAGGGTGCCCCGCTCGAACAGCAGGGTCTCGGCTGGAAGAACTCGCACGGCACCGGTGCCGGTGGCGACACGATCACCAGCGGTCTCGAGGTCACCTGGACGCCGACTCCGACGAAGTGGGACAACAGCTTCCTCGAGACGCTGTACGCCTACGAATGGGAGAAGACCAAGAGCCCCGCCGGTGCGTGGCAGTGGACGCCGAAGGGTGGCGCCGGCGCGGACACTGTGCCCGACGCCCACGACCCGACGAAGAAGCACGCGCCGGGCATGCTCACCAGCGACCTCGCGCTGCGGTACGACCCCATCTACGGGGAGATCACCCGCCGCTGGCTCGATCATCCCGAGGAACTCGAGCAGGAGTTCGCCAAGGCGTGGTTCAAGCTGCTGCACCGCGACATGGGCCCGATCTCGCGGTACCGCGGACCGTGGATCCCGGAACCGCAGATCTGGCAGGACCCGGTGCCGGACGTCGACCACGAGCTGATCGACGACAGCGACATCGCGTCGCTCAAGGCGAAGGTCCTCGACTCGGCAGCGACGATCCCGCAGCTCGTCGCCACCGCGTGGGCGTCGGCCGCGAGCTTCCGCGGCACCGACAAGCGCGGCGGCGCGAACGGTGCACGGGTGCGGCTCGAACCGCAGAAGGACTGGGAGGCCAACGAACCCGAGCAGCTCGCACAGGTGCTGCAGATCCTCGAGGGCATCCAGCAGGACTTCAACGGCTCCGCCGGCGGCGGCAAGAAGGTCTCCCTGGCGGATCTGATCGTGCTCGCCGGTAACGCCGCGGTGGAGAAGGCCGCCGAGGATGCGGGACACGACATCACGGTTCCATTCTTCCCGGGCCGCACCGATGCGAGCCAGGAGTGGACCGACGTCGAGTCGTTCGAGGTGCTCGAGCCGAAGCACGACGGTTTCCGCAACTACCTGCGCGGTGAAGAGAAGCTTCCGCCCGAGAAGCTGTTCCTCGAGCGCGCCAACCTGCTGACGCTGACCGCTCCCGAGACGACGGTGCTCGTCGGCGGTCTGCGTGCGCTCGGCGCGAATCACGGCGGCAGCAAGCACGGGGTCTTCACCGACCGCCCGCAGACCCTGACGAACGACTTCTTCGTCAATCTGCTCGACATGGGGACCGAGTGGAAGGTCTCGCAGAACAGCGAGGGCGTCTACGAAGGACGCGCTCGGGGATCGGACCAGGTCAAATACACCGCGACCGCCGTCGACCTGGTCTTCGGGCACAACTCGCAGCTGCGGGCGCTCGCCGAGGTCTACGCGACCGACGATGCCGGCCCGAAGTTCGTCCGCGATTTCGTCGCGGCCTGGACGAAGGTGATGAACCTGGATCGTTTCGATCTGAAGAAGTGACCGCGCCGGCGGTCCACGACCGCGCCTGACGCACCGTCCCGGAGCCACCCGTCGTGTTCGGCGGGTGGCTCCGTCGTGTGCAGGGGGTCGTGCGCAGGTCCGCCGAGCCGAAACCGACTGGACAGCCGTACTGCACACGGGTGTACCGTGAGGACACAGCTTTGGTGATGTTCGTCACACCCGCTCGCGGGGGAGTGGATGCGACGTGGTCCGTATCCGAACGACACGTCTCCTCGGGAGGCCACCATGCGTAGATCCCTCGTTTCGGCAGCATGCGCCGCTGTCATGCTGTCCCCCGTCCCTCTGTCCGTCGCACTCGCAGGCACCGCAGCGGCCCAGACCGACATCTCCGTCGTCGGCATGTCGCAGGAGCAGGCACAGCAGGTGCTCTCCGACGCGGGAGTCCCCTACATCATCCTCAACCGGTCCGGCAGCACCATGCAGAACTGCAGGGTGACCGAGCAACGCGACCGCGGCTACGACGTCGAGGTCGAGTACGACTGGGACCACGAGAACAAGGAGTGGGACAAGACCGAGGTCGAGGTCTGGCGAGGACTCGCACTCGTCGTCTTCTGCGACTGATGGTCCGTCAGTCCCAGAACACCCGCTCGACGACCGCCCGCGCCCGACGCGTGACGCGTAGGTAGTGGTCGAGGAACTCCGACGCGTCCTCACCACGCCACCCCGTCACGCGGGCAACGGCTTCGAGCAGCCGTCCCGGCCCCGGGAGCTGGTCGGTCGGTTTGCCGCGGACGAGCACGAGACAGTTCCGCGCATCCGTCGCGGTGATCCATGCCGTGCGCAGGAGTTCGACGTCGGTCGCGCTGAGCAGTTCCGCCGCGCCGATGCCGTCGAGCGCCTCGAGCGTCGAGGTCGTGCGGAGCGCCGGGAGCCGGTAGGCGTGCTGGAGTTGCAGCAGCTGCACGGTCCATTCGATGTCGGCGAGGCCGCCCCGTCCGAGTTTGGTGTGGGTGGCCGGGTCGGCCCCGCGCGGCAGCCGCTCGGAGTCCACGCGTGCCTTGATGCGCCGGATCTCGCGGACGGCCTCCTGCGAGACCCCGCCCTCCGGATAGCGCACCTCGTCGATCATGTGCAGGAAGCGGGTGCCGAGTTCGCGGTCGCCCGCGACGGCGTGTGCACGCAGCAGCGCCTGCACCTCCCACACCTCGGCCCACTGCGTGTAGTACGCCCGGTAGGACGCGAACGTCCGGACGATCGGGCCGCTGCGACCTTCCGGACGCAGATCCAGATCGACCTCGAGCGGTGGGTCGGTGCTCGGTGCGCCGAGCAGTCGCCGTACCTGCTCGGCGATGCTCGTGGCCCACTTGACCGCCTCGGTCTCGTCGGCGTCCGGCAGCGGGTCGCACACGAACAGCACGTCCGCGTCGGATCCGTAGCCGAGTTCGCCGCCTCCCAGCCGGCCCATCCCGATCACTGCGATACGCGCCGGCGCCGGTCTGCGGGACTGTTCCGAGCCCCGGATCACCGCGTCGAGCGCGGCTTCGAGGACACCCGCCCATACCGTGGACAGCGCCCGGCACACCTGCGGCACGTCGAGCATGCCGAGGATGTCGGCGCTCGCGACGCGCGCGAGTTCGGCGCGGCGCAGCGAACGCGCGGCGGCGATGGCGCGAGCGGGGTCGGAGTAGCGCGAGGACGATGCGACGAGGGCGCGCGCCACCTCGGGTGGGTTCGCCTCGAGCAGTCGCGGCCCGGTCGACGCGTCGGCGTACAGGCGGATGACCTCGGGAGACTTCACCAGCAGGTCGGCGACGTAGGCCGACGAGCCGAGCACCGTCATGAGACGTTCGGCGACGGCCGGCTCGTCGCGCAGCACCCGCAGGAACCAGACGGTGTCGTAGAGCGCGTCGGACAGTCGCCGGTAGGCCAGCAGACCGGCGTCGGGATCGGTTGTCTCACCGAGATATTCGAGCAACTGCGGGAGCAGCAGCGCCTGGATGCGCGCTTTGCGGGAGGCTCCCCCGGACAACGCCGCCAGATGTTCCATCGCGTGCTGCGGGCCGTTGTAGCCCAGCGCGGCGAGCTGGCGGACGGCCGCGTCGGGCGACAGCCGCAATGCTTCCTTGTCGAGCTTGCTCACCGAGTCCAGCAGCGGCCGGTAGAACAGGCGCGCGTGCAGTTTCCGGATCCGGGACGAGTTGCGCTTGATCTCCGATTCGAGGACGCCGAGCGCGTCCTTGCGTCCGTCCGGCCGCATGTGCGCGGCGCGCGCGAGCCACCGCAACGCCTCGCGGTCCTCCGGCGGCGGCAGGGTGTGGGTCCGCTTGAGCCGCTGAAGCTGCAGCCGGTGTTCGAGCAGGCGGAGGAACTCGTAGGACGCCCGCATGTTCGCGGCGTCGTCGCGCCCGACATACCCGCCGTCGGCGAGCGCACACAGCGCTTCGACGGTGTTGGGCACGCGCAGCGCTTCGTCGACGCGACCGTGCACGAGTTGCAGCAACTGCACGGCGAACTCGACGTCGCGGAGGCTGCCGCGTCCGAGCTTGAGTTCGCGTTCGCGCAACTCGGGGGGCACCATCTCCTCGACCCGGCGGCGCATCGCCTGCACGTCGGGCACGAAGTCCTCGCGTTCGGAGGCGGTCCACACCATCGGACTCAGGGCGTCGATGTACCGGCGGCCGAGGTCGAGGTTCCCGGTCATCGGCCGCGCCTTGAGCAGCGCCTGGAACTCCCAGGTCTTCGCCCACCGGTTGTAGTAGGCGACGTGGGATTCGAGGGTGCGGACGAGCTCACCGCGCTTGCCCTCCGGCCGCAGCGCGGCATCGACCTCGAAGAAGGCCGACGTCCCGATACGCATCATCTCCCCGGCGATCCGGCTCGCACGGGCATCGGCGGGTTCGGCGACGAAGACGACGTCGACGTCGCTGACGTAGTTCAGCTCGCGCGCACCGCACTTGCCCATCGCGATGACGGCGAGGTCGATCGGGCACGGACCCTCCGGGATCACCGTGGACACGGCCACCGCGAGGGCAGCGGTGAGCGCCGCGTCGGCGAGGTCGGCGAGCAGCGCCCCCACCTCGAGATAGGGCAGCACCGGTTCGTTCTCGACGACCGCCGCGAGGTCTGCGGCGGCGATCAACATGAGCTGGTCGCGGTAGGTGGTGCGCAACGCCGCGACGGCGTGCGGACCGACGAGCCCGGCCCGGTGGATCAGCCGGCCGGGACGCCCGTCGGGTTCGGGTTCGGCGTCGACGCTGTCGAGCATCCGCGCCGTGAAGGTGTGCTTGTCGGGCAGTGCCGTACCGCCCGCGAGCATCTTCCAGCGATCGGGATTGGCGACGACGTGGTCGCCGAGCGCCGACGACGCCCCGAACAACCCGAACAACCGGCCGCGCAGACGCGTGTCGGAGCGCAGCGCCGAGTCGAGCTCGGCCCAGTCGTCACCGAGCGCGTCGGCCAGGCGCGTGAGGGTGCGCAGGGCCAGGTCGGCGTTGGGGGCACGGGACAGCGCCCACAGCAGTTCGACGCTGTCGGCGTCGTTCCATCCGAGTCGAGCGAGCTCGGCGGGGGCGGTCGGCTCGACGAGGCCGAGCCGACCGGGGCCGGGAACTACCGAACGCGCGCTGGGCGGTCTCACCACGCTTCCATCGTCGCTTACAACCCCAGGTACTGCTCGAGTTCGAAGGGAGTGACCTGGCTGCGGTAGTTCTCCCACTCCCGCCACTTGTTGCGCAGGAAGTAGTCGAAGACGTGCTCACCGAGGGTTTCGGCGACCAGCTCGGACTTCTCCATCTCGCGCAGCGCGATGTCGAGATCGGTGGGCAGTTCGCGGTAGCCCATGGCGCGACGCTCGGCGGAGGTCAGCGACCACACGTCGTCCTCGGCCTCGGGAGCGAGCTCGTAGCCCTTCTCGATGCCGCGCAGACCGGCCGCGAGAAGCACCGCGAAGGTCAGGTAGGGGTTGCACGCCGAGTCCGGGGTACGGATCTCCACACGACGCGACGACGCCTTGTTCGGCGTGTACATCGGGACGCGGACGAGCGCGGACCGGTTCGACGGGCCCCAGCACGCGGCCGTGGGGGCTTCTCCCCCGTGCACGAGACGCTTGTACGAGTTGACCCACTGGTTGGTGACGGCACTGATCTCGTTGGAGTGCTCGAGGACACCGGCGATGAACGCCTTGCCGGTCGCCGAGAGCTGCAGCGGGTCGTCGGGGTCGTGGAAGGCGTTGGTCTCGCCCTCGAACAGCGACATGTGGGTGTGCATCGCGGAACCGGCGTGGTCGCGGAAGGGCTTGGGCATGAACGTCGCCCGCACGCCCTCCTGCATCGCGATCTCCTTGACCACGTAGCGGAAGGTCATGACGTTGTCGGCCATGGACAGCGCGTCGGCGTAGCGCAGGTCGATCTCCTGCTGGCCGGGTGCGGTCTCGTGGTGGCTGAACTCCACCGAGATGCCCATGGACTCGAGAGCGTCGATCGCGTGGCGCCGGAAGTGCGGGGCCGAGCGGTGCACGGACTGGTCGAAGTAGCCGCCGATGTCGGCCGGGACGGGGGCGCCGCCCTCGGGGCCGTCCTCGACGAGGAAGAACTCGATCTCGGGGTGCACGTAGCAGCTGAAGCCGAGATCGGAGGCCTTGTTGAGCTGGCGGCGCAGCACGTGGCGGGGGTCGGCCCAGCTGGGGGTGCCGCCGGGCATGGTGATGTCGCAGAACATCCGGGCCGAGTACTGGTGACCCCGGTCGTCGACCCAGGGCAGCACCTGGAAGGTGGTGGCGTCGGGACGCGCGACCATGTCGGCTTCGGAGATCCGGGAGAAGCCTTCGATGGCCGAGCCGTCGAATCCGATGCCCTCCTCGAAGGCGCCTTCGAGTTCGGCCGGCGCGATCGCCACCGACTTGAGGGTGCCGACGACGTCGGTGAACCACAGGCGCACGAACCGAATGTCGCGCTCTTCGAGGGTGC
The DNA here is from genome assembly GCF_058211795.1 of Rhodococcus sp. S3. Lineage (NCBI taxonomy): Bacteria > Bacillati > Actinomycetota > Actinomycetes > Mycobacteriales > Nocardiaceae > Rhodococcus > Rhodococcus sp. S3. The sequence goes on from NZ_CM177074.1 coordinate 3,135,357, forward strand.
GGAGCACGAACTCCTTCTGGCGATCCATACTCGCGAGACTAGGCACAATCCGTTAATTCCGTGTTACATCAGGTGACACTTGCGGATGGCGTGTCGCTCACGCCCGTCGACGCTCAGCAGTGAGGATCACTTTCCGGCACCGTCGAATCCACAAGATAGCTGGTCACGGCGGTGTCGACGCACGCGTTGCCGTCCAGGGCGACGGTGTGCTGAGTTCCCTCGAAGGTCACCAGGACACCGCCGAGCCTGGCGGCGAGTTCGACTCCTGCGCCGTAGGGCGTCGCCGGATCGCCGGTTGTCGAGACCACGAGCACGGGCGGCAGATCGCGGACGTCGGGGGTGTGCGGCTCCCCCGTCGCCGGAACGGGCCAGAAGGCACACACGTCCAGGGCCGCGGATCCGGTGCCGCGGCCGTCGTCGAGGAAGGGGGCAGCCGCGCGGAACCGCATGTCGAGTTCGCCGGCCAGGGCCCGGTCGGTCACCGGCGGGTCGTCGACGCACCGGACGGCGTTGAAGGCGTCGGTGATGTTGCTGTAGGTGCCGTCCTCGGCGCGGCCCTCGTAGAGGTCGGCGAGTCGCAGCAGGGTGTCGCCCGTGCCGGTGGTCGCGAGCGACTCCAGCCCGCCGCGCAGCGAACCCCACAGGGTCGGCGAGTACAGGCCCTGCTGCACACCGGTGATGGCGTCGCGGTGGCTCAGTCCGCGCGGGTCGGTGGTGGGTGCCGGAGCGTCGAGCAGCGGGTCGACGAGGCTGCGAAACCGCTCGGCGGCCCGGGCCGGATCGGTGCCGAGCGGGCACCCGGCGTACTGCGCGCAGTACGCCGCGAATTCGTCGAAGGCCTTCTGGAAGCCCTCGGCCTGCAACACGATCTCCTCGACCGGGTCCTGTTCCGGATCGATCGCGCCGTCGAGCACCATCGCCCGCACCCGGCCCGGGAATGCCTCGGCGTAGAGGGTGCCGAGGCGGGTTCCGTAGGAGTAGCCGAGATAGGTCAGCGCGTCGTCCCCGAGGACGCCCCGGAGGACGTCCATGTCCTGCACGACCTCCCGGGTGCCCAGGTGCGCGAGCAGATCGGTGCCGTTGCGTTCGGCGCACAACTCCGCGTACTCGCGATTGCGCTTCTCCGTCGCGGCGATGCCCTCGGGGCTCGTGTCCCCGTCGTCCACAGCGCGGTCGGCGTCGAACTCGGCGTCGGTGAGACAGCGGACCGCCGGTTCGGACGAGCCGACACCGCGGGGGTCGAAGCCGACCACGTCGAAGCGGTCGGCGAGGACGGTGCCGTCGGCCGCGAGCGCGGTGGACAGTCCCGAGGCGCCCGGGCCGCCGGGGTTGACGAGCAGGGAACCGATCCGGTCGCCACCGGCGGGCAGTCGCGACACCGCGAGGGTGATCACCTCACCGTTCGGGTCCTCGTAGTCGAGGGGAACCTCGATGCGTGCGCACTCGACACCCTGACGCACCATCATCGGCCCGTCGGCGCCGTACGAGCTGCACGACTCCCAGTCGACGTCCTGCTCGTAGAACCGCTCGAGTCCCGGAACCACTCCGACCGCCGACGGTTGCCGCTCCTCCTGCGCGGTGTCACCGCACGCGGTCGCCGCGGCAGCGGCCACGAACGCCAGGACGGACAGACGACGGATGCGCGCGCGAGCAGGGTGGGGCACGATCCGATCGTGCCACGCTCCGGCCTGCCTGCAGCGGCACGACCTGCACTCCCTCCCGAACGGTCGTGCGGTGTGACGAATCGCACCGCTGCGCGGTCTTCGTGCGCCCGGACCCGAGTGGCAGACTGAGACAGTCATCACCCGACCCGGGGACCCCGAGGGCCTCGAGGAAGAAAGGGACAGTGATGTCCGACAACGTGACGTCCGTATACGGTGGCGCGACCTCCGCCGCAGCCCCTGCCGACACCCCCAAGCGCAAGACGCGAGTCCATCACCTGCAGGCGATGAAGGCCGAAGGCCGCCGCTGGGCAGAGTTGACGGCCTACGACTACTCCTCCGCCCGCATCTTCGAGGAGGCCGGTATCCCCGTCCTGCTCGTGGGCGATTCCGCAGCCAACGTCGTCTACGGCTACGACACCACGGTGCCCGTGACCGTCGACGAACTCCTCCCCCTCGTCCGCGGTGTCGTGCGCGGTGCCCCGCACGCGCTCGTCGTCGCCGACCTGCCGTTCGGCTCGTACGAGGCCTCGCCCGAACAGGCCCTCGCCACGGCTGTGCGGTTCATGAAGGAGGGCGGCGCCCACGCGGTGAAGCTCGAGGGCGGCGAGCGGATGGCTCCGCAGATCGCCGCGATCACCGCCGCCGGCATCCCCGTGCAGGCACACATCGGCTTCACCCCGCAGTCCGTGAACACGCTCGGCGGCTTCCGGGTGCAGGGCCGCGGCGACGGCGCCGAGCAGCTCGTCGCCGACGCGATCGCCGTCCAGGAGGCGGGTGCGTTCTCCGTCGTGATGGAGATGGTGCCGGCCGAGCTGGCCGGGCAGGTCACCCGCAAGCTGAGCATCCCCACGGTCGGCATCGGCGCGGGCAACGAGTGCGACGCGCAGGTGCTCGTCTGGCAGGACATGGCCGGCTACACCAGCGGCAAGACCGCGAAGTTCGTCAAGAAGTTCGGGCAGGTCGGCGACGAACTGCGCCGCGCCGCAACACAGTACGCAGCAGAGGTCGGGCAGGGCACCTTCCCGGGGTCCGAGCACTCCTTCTGACGATCGCTCGTTTGCCGAGGGGCACCACCGACCGCGGTGGTGCCCCTCGTGCGTCCGGGATCACCGCCGTCCCGGGGTGCCCGCGGAAGCGACACTGAGTAAAATTTCGGTAATGAGCCACCCCTGGCACGCACTCGATTCCGGTGACACGCTCGCCCGGCTCGAGACCACCGAAGCGGGACTGACCACGGCCGAGGCGACCCGCCGGCGGGAGCTGTACGGACCCAATGCGCTGCCCGCTCCCCGCTCGGATCGCTGGTGGTGGCGACTGCTGCGACAGTTCCACAACGTCCTGCTGTACGTGATGATGGCGGCCGCTGTCGTCACCGCGTTCCTGGGCCACTGGATAGACACGGCAGTCCTGATGGGTGCCGTGATCGTGAACGCGCTCATCGGTTTCGTCCAGGAGGGTCGCGCCGCGTCCGCGCTCGACTCGATCCGTGCCATGCTCGCGCCCCGGACGCGGGTCCACCGCGACGGCCGGATCGTCGACATCCCCGCGGCAGATCTCGTGCCGGGCGACGTGGTGCGCCTCGCCTCCGGCGACCGCGTCCCCGCCGACCTGCGGATCCTGAGCTCGCGTGAGCTGCGCATCGACGAGGCGGCCCTGACCGGTGAATCCGTGCCCGTCGCCAAGACACCGGACCCGGTCGACGCCGACACCGAACTCGGCGACCGCAGATCGACGTGCTTCACCGGCACCGTCGCGGTTTTCGGCCAGGGTGACGGCGTGGTGATCGCGACCGGCTCCGACACCGAACTCGGCCGCATCAATGCCCTGTTGTCGGGTGTCGACCGCGCGGCCACACCGTTGCTCGAGCAGATCGGCCGCTTCGGCCGTTGGCTGGCGGCGGTCATCCTCCTCGCGTCCGCCGTGACCTTCGCGCTCGGTGTCGTGTGGCGCGGCGAGAGCCCGGCGGAGATGTTCACCCTCGTGGTCGCGTTGGCCGCCTCCGCGATCCCCGAGGGACTCCCGGCCGTGATGACCGTGGCCCTGTCCCTCGGCGTGCAACGCATGGCCCGGCGCAACGCCGTCATCCGGCGCCTTCCTGCCGTCGAGACCCTCGGCTCGGTGACGGTGATCTGCTCCGACAAGACGGGCACGTTGACCCGCAACGAGATGACCGTGCAGAAGGTCGTGTGTGCGCACCGCACCGTCGAGGTGGGCGGTGTCGGTTACGCGCCGATCGGTTCGATCATCGCCGCCGAGAGTGGCGATCCGGTCGATCCGCACACCGACCCGGCACTCGATCTGGCCGTCCGCGCCGGTGTCCTGTGCAACGACACCGAGGTGGTCGAGGAGGACGGCGTGTGGGAGGTGCACGGCAACCCCACCGAGGCAGCGCTCGTCGTCCTCGGCCGCAAGGCCGGCCTGCCCACCGCGGCGGCCCACGAGCGGTGGCCGCGCCTCGATGTCGTCCCGTTCGAATCCGAACACAAGTTCATGGCGACCCTGCACCCGCACGACGACGGTCGCCGCGAACGCATCCTGCTCAAGGGCGCCCCGGAGCGGGTCCTCGTCGCCTGCACCGGCCAGCTCGGCGCCGACGGCGTGGTACGCCCCGTCGACGAGGCCTACTGGACCCGCCGCGCCGACGAGATCGCGGCCCAGGGCCTGCGCGTGCTGGCCCTCGCGTTCCGCGACCGCGAACCGGAGGACGGCGTGCTCGCCTTCGAAGACGCCCGGCACGACTTCACGATGCTCGCTCTGGTCGGCATCATCGACCCGCCGCGCGAGGAGGCGATCACGGCGGTGCGCGAATGCCACCGCGCCGGGATCACGGTGAAGATGATCACCGGTGACCACGCCGCCACCGCCGCCGAGATCGGGGCGCAGATGGGTCTCGGCACGGGTTCGCGGGCGATGACCGGCGCCGAGATCGAGACCCTCGACGATGCGGAACTGCGCCGGGTCGTCGCGGAGACGGACATCTTCGCGCGCACCAGTCCCGAGCACAAACTCCGTCTGGTGCGCGCCCTGCAGGCCGGCGGTCACGTCGTGGCGATGACCGGCGACGGTGTGAACGACGCGCCGGCGCTTGCGCGGGCCGACGTCGGGGTCGCGATGGGCATGACCGGAACCGAGGCCGCCAAGGAAGCGGCCGACGTCGTTCTCGCCGACGACAATTTCGCGAGCATCGCCGCCGCAGTCCGCGAGGGCCGCGGCGTCTACGACAACCTGAAGAAGTTCGTCCTCTTCATGCTGCCCACCAACGGCGGTGAGGCGCTGGTGGTCGTCGCCGCCATCCTCTTCCAGCTCACCCTGCCGCTCACACCCGCGCAGGTGCTGTGGATCAACCTCGCCACCGTCAGCACCCTCGGTCTGGCGCTCGCGTTCGAACCGACGGAGAAGTCGGTCATGCTCCGCAGGCCGCGACCGCCCGGGGAATCACTGCTGTCCCGCTTCTTCGTCTGGCGCGTGGTGATGGTGTCGGTGCTGATGATGGTCGGCTCGCTCGGCCTGTTCCTGTGGGAACTCGACCGCGGTGCACCGGTGGAGGTCGCGCGCACGCTCGCGGTGGACGCGATCGTCGTGGCCGAGATGTTCTACCTGCTCAACAGCCGCCGCATCCGCGACACGGTCCTCACCCGCGACGGGCTGTTCGGGAACCGGTACGTGCTTGCTGCGATCGCGGCGTGCGCCGCGTTGCAACTGTTGTTCACCTACGCCCCGTTCATGCAGGCGATCTTCGGGTCCGCCGCGATCTCGTGGGCGGACTGGGGCAAGGTGCTCGCGGCGGGCCTGCTGGTGTTCGTCGTCGCCGAGTTCGAGAAGTGGGTGGTCCGGCGCCTGCGACCGGCACCCGTGTCCTGACCGCCGACGGCCCCGTCCCCGGCCGGTGGCAGACTCGACGACGATCCGACCGTACGACCCGTGAGGTGTCCATGCAGATCCGCTCCAGTCTCGTTCCCGCCGTCGCCGTCGCGCTGGCAGGTGTTCTCGCGGCGTGCGCGCCGGCCCAGGACCCGGCACCGACCGGCACGTCCACCGAGTCCCCGGTGACGACGGAGACGACATCGGCTGCGGGGTCGAGCCCCGCGGAGGCCGGAGCGGGTGGCTTCACCGAGGCGCAGGCCGCAGATCTGTGTGCACGCCTCGAGGGCCAGCTGTCGAACTGGCGCACCTACACCCCCTCGGTGGGGCGCGGTGGCCTCAACATCCTCGTCGGCGAATGGGGTGCGGCGAACGGTGTCGACCTCGTCGCGCTCGCGGGCGACCGGGGCCGCATCGATGCGGCGACCTCCGCGCAGTGCCCGGAGGTGCGCGAGGAGGCCGTGCAGGCACTCGAGATCCCCGATCTCGCGTCGGGCCTCGTCGGGTTCTGATCCGTGGAGCGACGCGAACTGTATCCGCCGGTCGAGCCGCACGAGACGGGCATGCTCGACGTCGGTGACGGCCAGCAGCTGTACTGGGAGGTCAGCGGTAATCCGCAGGGCAAGCCCGTGGTCTTCCTCCACGGCGGTCCGGGCGGCGGCACCGCGCCGCAGCACCGGCGCTTCTTCGACCCCGCCGCCTACCGGATCGTGTTGTTCGACCAGCGTGGCTGCGGCCGGTCGCAACCCCACGTGGCCGACGGCGCCGACCTGTCGGTCAACACCACCGACCATCTGGTCGCCGACATCGAGCGGCTGCGCACCTTCCTCGGCGTGGACCGGTGGATGGTCTTCGGCGGGTCGTGGGGCTCGACGCTCGCCCTCGCCTACGCCCAGCGGCACCCGGAGCGCGTCACCGAACTCGTCCTGCGCGGGATCTTCCTGCTGCGCCGCAGCGAGATCGACTGGTACTACAACGGCGGCGCCGGGCAGCTGTTCCCCGAGGCGTGGGAAGGCTTCTGTGCCCCGCTCGCGGCCGCAGAGCCGGGCGAGCATCCCGTGGACGTCTACCACCGCCTGCTGCACTCGAACGATCCGGACGTCGCCCTGGACGCGGCGATCGCGTGGTCCACCTGGGAGGGCGCCACGAGCTCACTGCTTCCGAACCCGGATCGCGTCGCGGAGACGGCCGAACCCCGGTTCGCGCTGGCCTTCGCGCGCATCGAGAACCACTACTTCCACCACCGCGGCTTCTTCGACGAGGGCGCACTCCTGCGCGACGCGCATCTGCTGCGCGACATCCCGGGCGTGATCGTGCAGGGCCGCTACGACGTGGTGTGCCCGGCGCGCAGCGCGCACGACCTGCACGAGGCATGGCCGTCCTCCCGTCTGCACATCGTCGACGATGCGGGACACGCGGCGACCGAACCGGGGATCGTGCACCGGCTCGTCGAGGCCACCGACGGCTTCCGCTGACCCGGATCGGTCGGGCATCCGCCGGCGCGGATCAGGCGGGCAGCCGCCGGGGCGGATCAGTCCGGCAGCCGCCCGAAGCCGACCACGGCGTCGTCCCCGGTCACGTCGAGTTCGTGGACGCGGATGCGGCCCATCTCGTTGCCGCCGACGGTGATCGCGGAATCACCGTCGACGGCGACGACGATGTTCGTGTGCTCGCGCTGACCGACGCCGATCCCGTTGTGGTACAGCACCACATCGCCGACCTCCGGCCGGTGGCCCGTGCCCGCCGGTTCGTAGCGGCCGGCCTGTTCGTAGAACTCCTGGAGCGTGAACACACCGGGGATCCGCCAGTGCCCCGAATGCGGATTGGACAGTGGCACACCGGCTTCCCGCATGATCCAGCTGACGAAGTCGGCACACCACGGTTCGCGGACACCCTCCGAGTAGAACGTGCCGGGATGTTGCGCCTCGTGTTGTTCCTCGAGCAGTTCGACGATCCGCACCTGCGTCGGCGACAACGCCGAGGTGTCGATCTCCGGGAATGCCGCACTGTCCCACGGGAACAGCCGGTTCGGCAGGATCCACCACACGAGCAGCGCGAGCACCGCACACAGTGCGAGCACAACGGCGAGGACGGCAGCGACCGGCCGTCGCCGCCGCGTCGTCTCACCGGTCATGGTCGAAGCGGATCTTGCGTGCCTGCGGGTCGGCGAGGGTGAGCCGCACCCGCACCGTGCCGCCCTCCTCCGGCGCACCGCCGCACGGGCCGATGACGGTCTCGGAGGCGACGAACACCTCCGCGTCGCGCCGCTCGGTGGCCTCCTTCAGGACCGTCGCCTCGAAGGTCTCCCCCACCCGCGGCGCGAGCACGACCGCCTCGGTCAGGTCGATGCATGCCCGGTTCACCTTCCCGGCGAGCGAATCGGTCGACGACATGATCTTCGGCATCGCGGACAGTTCGGCGCGGACCGCCTCCGGGACGTCCCGGCCCGACGACACCGCGAGACACACCTCGGTGGCGTAGCGGTCGGACAACCGGCGCAGCGGCGCGGTGACGTGCGCGTAGGGCGCACCGATCGCGCCGTGCAGGATCGTCTCGGGCAGTTCACCGTCGAACGCCGCATACGACGCCCCGCGCAGCAGCGTCGGCGCTTCGCTCATCAGCACGAGCGTCTTCGGGTCGTTGGCGTCGAGCGAGGCGAGGAAGGCACCGACACCGAGCCCCGACGGCCACGGCACGTCCAGCGACCGCGCGGTGCGGCGCAGAGTATCGACCGCGGCGGGATCGGCGGGCGGGAGCGTGCGCAGCAGGCCGACCCGCGCGTCGATCATCATCTGCGCGGCGCACATCCCGGTGAGCAGCGAGATCTCCGAGTTCCACTCGTCGGCCTCGGTGCGCGGCTCGATCTGCAGCGTCCAGCCGTCGCCGTGCTGCACGACGTCCTGCGCGGGCAGGCGCAGTTCGATCGCTCCACGAGCGAGCGCCGCGGCCGCCCGCAACCGCCCGAAGTCGGGCAACGCCTCGACGGACGGATGCAGCCGGCCCGCGTCGGCGTCGCGCTGCACTCCGGCGTAGTCCATGCGTGCGACCGACCGGACGAGGGCGCGCCGCACACTCACCGCGACGGGCTCGGCGCGGTGGTCGGTCTCGATCCGCCACAGCGCCGCCGGACGGCCGGCGTCCGGCAGCAGGCTCGCGGTGCCCTCGGACAGCTCGCGCGGATGCAGCGGCACGGAGCCGTCGGGCAGGTAGAAGGTCTGCCCACGGCGGTGTGTCTCGGCGTCCAGCGCGCCACCCGGTTCGACGAGTGCGTACACGTCGGCGATCGCGTAGTGCAGTACGAAGCCGTCGTCGGTGCGTTCGAGGTGCAGTGCCTGGTCGAGGTCCATCGATCCGGGTGGGTCGATGGTCACGAGAGGAAGATCGGTGCGGTCCTCACGGACGTCCGCGTAGCGGTCGGTCGCGTGTCGCGCCTCGGCGAGTGCGTCCGGCGAGAACTCGTCGACAAGGTCGAATTCGGCGCGCACGTCGGCGAAGTCGATCGCAGGCGCGACGACGATGGGAGTGGTCACCACGATGCTCGTGAACTCCTGGTGGTCCGGATGCTCGTCGTCGAACTCAGCCGTTCTTCCAGTCGTCGTCGGCGGCGTCGGCCGCCTTGTTCCGTTCTGCCGCGATCTCCAGCGCCCGCTGAGCGGTCTCCCTGTCCGGGTAGGGACCCATGCGGTTGAGGGCGTGCGGATCCTTGCCCTGGGAGACCTTCCCGGTGCGCACGTCGTAGTACCAGCCGTCGTCGCTCATGGTCTCAGTGTGCCCGAATCGCGCCTGTCTGTACGGACAACCCGTCGGCAGGCGTGGCGCGGTACTGTCGGGCCGCACACCCGTGCTCGATGTCCGAACGAAGGAGCAAGCAATGTCCTACATCCTCTACGACGCGTTGCTGCCCTGGCTGGGTCCGGATGCGGCCTCGTACTGGGCGCACCTGCTGGTCATCGATCCGATCTGACCCGACCGGCAGCAACGCGGTGGGATCGGGAGACGCCGGGCGAACGAGCCGGCCTGTAAGCCGGATCCTGTCCCCCGCCGAAACGGGGTGGCGACCATCCATCTGGGCACACCGTCGCCGGGTACCTCGAGCGGTTCACCCGCAGGCTCGGGCGAGCAGCCCTCGAACACCTGCGCAGCCGCACCGCACGCGGTGCGACCTTCAACCTTGCTCCGGGCGGGGTTTACCTAGCCGCCCCGGTCACCCGGGGCGCTGGTGCGCTCTTACCGCACCCTTTCACCCTTACCTGCCGTACGGCAGGCGGTTTGCTTTCTGTGGCACTGTCCCGCGAGTCACCTCGGGTTGCCGTTAGCAACCGCCCTGCTCTGTGGAGTCCGGACTTTCCTCGATTCAGGGCCTGGCACCATGCGGTACCGGTTCCCTGCTCCGCGGCCGCCCGGCCGACTCGTTCGCTCGACCAGACTAGCCCGCGGTGTGTCGGCGCCGCCAACTACGGTGCACTCATGACGCGACTCGTGGCCCTGCTGCGCGGAATCAACGTCGGCGGCATCCGAATCCGGATGGCCGATCTGAAGGAGGTCTTCGTCGGCCTCGGCTTCGAGAACGTCCGCACCGTCCTCGCCTCCGGCAACGTGCTCTTCGACGCCGCGGACGACCCCGCCACCGCGAAGGCCGCGATCGAGGCCGCGCTCACCGAGCGGTTCGGTTACGAGGCCTACACCTTCGTCGTCGAGCAGTCGTATCTCGCGCGGGTCGTCGAGGCGTATCCCTTCGACGCCGCACGCACCGACCGGCATTCGTACGTCGTGTTCGCCTCCGATCCCGCCGCGCTCGAACCGCTGGCCGCCCTCGCGGACGATCTCGATCCGGACCTCGAATGCATCGAAGCGGGCGAGGGTGTCCTCTACTGGCAGGTCGTGAAGGGGGCGACGCTCGACAGTGCCGTGGGGAAGCAGTCGGGTTCGGCCCGGAACAAGGCGACGACGACCGTCCGGAATCTCAACACGCTGCGGCGACTCGTCTGACCGAGCAGGTCACCGGCCTGCCGCTTCATCGGGAGGATCCATTGCACCTGCGTACAGACTGCAGGTAGCGTCCCTCCTCGACGTTCGTTCCGTTCGGAAGGTCCAGGATGCGCAGGCGCACCGGAGTATTCGCCTCGATCGCCGCGGCCGCGCTCCTCGCGACCACACCGACAGTGGCGAACGCGGAGTCGGACACCGACTTCTACACGCCCCCTCCGGCCTTCGAGACGGCGCCGCTCGGCGACGTCCTGCGCACCGCACCGTCGGTCGCCGCCGTCGTCCCGAACACCCCGGCCGTCCTCGACGCGGCCGTCACCCGCGTGATGTACCGCAGCACGAACGCCACCGGGGGTCCGGTCGCCACCGTCGGCACCGTGCTCGTCCCGTCGCAACCGTGGTCCGGCCCCGGACCCCGGCCCACCGTCGTGCTCGGTCCCGGCACGCAGGGCATGGGCGACCAGTGCGCACCGTCGAAGCTCATGACCTTCGGCCAGGAGTACGAGTACATCCACATCGGTCCGATGCTCGCGGCCGGTTACGCCGTCGCGGTCACCGACTACGAAGGACTCGGCACACCCGGCGTGCACCCCTATCTCAACCGCGAGTCGCAGGGACGGGCGATGCTCGACCTCGCGCGCGCCACCCGGTCGCTCGGCGATCTCGGTCTCGACCCCGACGGCCCGATCGCGTTCTGGGGATATTCGCAGGGCGGCATGGCATCCGCATCGGCTGCCGAACTCGCCTCGACGTACGCCCCCGAACTGTCGGTGGTCGGCGCCGTGGCGGGCTCACCGCCCGCCGACCTGGGCGATCTCGCCGTGGCCGGCGACGGATCCCTGCTCTCCGGCGGGATCGGCTGGGTCGTCGACGGTTTCATCTCGGCCTACCCCGAGCACGCCCCGTCGCTGCTGGCGGCGTTCAATCCTGCCGGACTCGACGTCCTGCGTCGCGCCGAGACGTCCTGCGTCTTCGACGCGTTCACCCTGAATCCGTTCGGGCAGACCTCGTCGTACACGGTCGACGGACGGCCCATCGCCCAGCACCTCGGTGACGAGCCGTGGGCGTCGCTGGTCGCCGAGCAACAACTCGGCAACCGCGCCCCGTCGATGCCGGTCTTCGTGGCGCAGAGCACCGGCGACGACTTCGTGCTCGTGCAGGGTGTCGACACGATGGTCGACAAGTGGTGCTCGGCCGGCGCCGACGTCACCTACCGCCGCTACGACGTCGGACCCGTCCTGACGAAGACCGGGACGGGCCACCTGATCGGCATGTTCCCGGCCGTCGTCGAAGGCCTCGACTGGCTCGCTCAGCGATTCGCCGGCCAGGAATCCCGGTCCGGTTGCACCACCTGACATCCCCGCCGGGAAAAATTTTCCCGGCAACCGTGTAACACGGTCGGGCGGCCGACAGATAAGCCTGATGAGTGGCCGCGCAGGCAACCCCCCGACATGTCTGCGCGGCCACTTTTCGTTTCGCGACCGCTACCCGTTCACAGGTGCGAGGTGTCGTTGACGAGCCGCACCGACGAGCCACCGTCCGCGTAGAACTCGGTGATGCTGAGCGACGCGAGATCCAGGTGCAGGCGGTACAGCAGCGACGGCCCCGATTCGAGCGCCATCTGCAGGAACGTCTTGATGGGCGTGACGTGCGAGACGACGAGCACGGTCGTGCCGGCGTAGTCGGTCAACAGGTCGTCGCGCACCGACGCGATCCGCTTGGCCACCTCGTCGAAGCTCTCGCCGTTCGGGGGTCGCACGGAGGTGTCGCCGAGCCAGCGCCGGTGCAGTTCGGGGTCGCGACGAGCGGCCTCGGCGAAGGTGAGACCCTCCCAGTCGCCGAAATCCGTCTCGATGAGTCCGTCGTGCACCGTCACCGGGAGATCGAGGGCGTCCGCGGCCGCAGCGGCGGTCTCCCGCGCGCGCCCCAGTGGAGACGACAGCACCGCGGTGATCCCCCCACGGGCACCGAGCCGCCGGGCCGCGGCGACCGCCTGGTCGCGACCGAGTTCGGTGAGCTCCGGGTTGCCCCGCCCCGAGTAGCGACGCTCGACCGACAGCGAGGTCTGCCCGTGACGCAGCAGCAGCAGACGGGTCGGTGTCCCGACCGCACCGGTCCAGCCGGGCGAGGCGGGAACGGCCGGATCCGGCACCGGCACGACCGGCGGGGTCGTGACGTTCTCGGTCCGCGCGCCCACCTGCACCGGGCGCGCCACGGTGTCGGACGCGACGTCCAGCATCGCTTCGGCCGCCGCGTCCATCGCGGCGTTGGCCAACCGGTCGGCGTGGGCGTTCTCAGCACGCGGGATCCACGTGTAGTCGACACTGCGGAACCGGCCGGCCAGCTCACGTGCCCGCGCGGCCAGCGGGATCATGTCGGCATGCTTGACCTGCCACCGGCCGCTCATCTGTTCGACGACGAGCTTGGAATCCATGCGGACGTGCACTTCGTCGGCGCCCAGTTCGGCGGCGGCGGTGAGACCGGCGATCAGGCCCTTGTACTCGGCGACGTTGTTCGTCGCGCGCCCGATGCTCGCTTGACGTTCGGCGAGGACGGTGCGATGGTCGGCATCGAAGACCACGGCACCGTAGCCGGCCGGTCCGGGATTCCCGCGGGAACCGCCGTCCGCTTCGACGACGACCGTCGTCACAGCCCGGATTCCTTGGTGCGGACCAGGATCGCGTCGCACTCCGGGCACCGGACCAGCAGGTCGGCGGGTGCGGCGGCGATCCGGGCGATCACACCGCGGTCGAGCTCGATACGGCACGCGCCGCAACGACGGGCCTGCAACAGTGCGGCGCCGATGCCGGACTTCTCGCGCTGCTTCTCGTAGAGGGTCACCAGTTCCGCGGGGAAGACGGCGAGCAGTGCCTCGCGGTCGCTGCGGCACCGCTGCTCGGCCACCTCGATGTCGGCGAGCGCCTCGTCGCGGGCGCGGACGGCGTCGCCGAGCTGGTCGTCGACCTGCGAAACCTGCGCGCCGGCGTGGTCGTGGTCGGCCTTCGACGCCTCGCGTCGCTCCATGACCTCGAGCAGGTCGTCCTCGAGTGCCGCCTGACGACGCTCGAGGCTGGTGAGCTCGTGCTGCAGTTCGGTGAGCTGCTTCGATCCCACCGAGCCGCTCTGGAGCATCGACCGGTCGCGGTCGGCGCGCATGCGCACGGCCTCGATCTCGCCCTCGAGCTTCCGGATGTCCCGGTCGAGGTCGTCGAGGATGATCTCGACGGCCACCGCGGCGTCCTTGCGCGCGTTGCGCTCGGTCTGCAGGCGGTCCACCTCCTGCTGTTCGGGCAGTGTCCGACGGCGATGCGCGAGGCGGTTCAGCTCTGCGTCCACGGCGGCGAGGGACAGCAGCTTGGCCTGCACGGTGGGTTCGACGTTCACTCGGGTGGTTCCTGCTTTCGATGGTGGGCCGGGAGTCGGCGGGCACGCGGGACGTGTCGTAGCTGATTACCGTACCGCGCCCGCCGCGGTCGTCCAGGGATCGGTGCGCAACTCGCTGACCCGCGCCTGCCAGCCGTCCCGATCGGCGAACGCCCCGTCGAGGACGTCGCGGGCCTGCGCGCACCACGGGTACTCGCTCGCCCAGTGCGCGACATCCACCAGCGCGGGACCTCCGGCGCGCAGATGCTCGTCGGCGGGATGGTGCCTCAGATCGGCGGTGACGTAGACGTCGGCACCCTGCGCGGTGGCGAGTCCGAGGAAGGAATCACCGGATCCGCCGCACACCGCCACGGTCCGCACCGGCCGCTCGGGGTCGCCCGCACCGCGCACACCCCATTCGGTGGCCGGCAGTGCGGCGGCGACGTCGGCAGTGAACTCGCGCAACGTGCGGGTGTGCGGCAGCTCCCCCACCCGGCCCAGACCGCGATCGCTCGGCAGGTCGGCGAGTTCGATGATGTCGAAGGCCGGTTCCTCATAGGGGTGCGCATCGCGCAGGGCCGCGAGCACCGCCGCGCGCGACCGGCGCGGCGCGATGACCTCGATCCGGTCCTCGGGGACGCGTTCGAGGTCACCGACCGAGCCGATGGCCGGATCCGCGCCGTCGACCGGGCGGAACTGGCCGGTGCCCGTGGTGGACCAGCAGCATTCGCGGTAGTTGCCGAGGGCACCCGCGCCCGCCTCGAACAGTCCCGCGCGCACCGCGTCGGCGGCGTCGGACGGCACCATGACGACCCACTTGTCGGTCGCCGGTTCGGGCTTGGCCTCGAGCGGTCGCAGCCCGGTCAGGCCCAGCGCCCCGGCGAGCGCGTCCGAGACGCCGGGGTTCGCGCGGTCGGCGTTGGTGTGCGCGGTGAACAGGGCGCAGCCGCCGCGGATGAGGCGGTGGATCAGCGCGCCCTTGGGGGTGTGCGCGCCCACGGTGTCGACTCCGCGCAGCAGCAGCGGGTGGTGCACGAGCAGCAGTTGCGCGCCCCATTCGAGTGCCTCGTCGACGACGGCCGCGGTCGCGTCGACGGCGAGCAGCACCTTGCGCACCGGCTCGTCGGGGTCGCCGGCGACGAGTCCCACCGAGTCCCAGCTCTCCGCCAGCGACGGCGGGTAGGCCGTCTCCAGAACGTCGATCACCTCACGCAGCGTCGCCGCCGTCACGTCCACCTCCAGCTGGTCCGCTCTCTCCTACGCGCACGACCCTACGCGGCGGAAGACCGGACGAACGGGGAGAATGGCCCGGTGACCGTTCTCGCTGCCACCCAGCCGCTCGTGCTCCCCGCTCCCGTCGTCCTGTTCGATCTGGACGGCACGCTCACCGATTCCGCGACCGGGGTGATCAACGGGTTCCTCCACGCCGCCGAGACGACCGGTTTCGAGGCACCCGACGGCGACCTGCAGTGGCTGCTCGGACCGCCCATGCGCGACACCCTGCAGAATCTCGGACTCGACGAGGAGCAGGTCGCTGCGGGACTCGCCGCCTACCGGGACTACTACTCCGCGACCGGCTGGGCGGAGAACGCCGTCTTCGACGGCATCGACGCGGTGCTCGAGGCCGTGCGCGGGGCCGGGAGCCGCCTGGCGGTGGCGACGTCGAAGTCCCAGACGTTCGCCGAGCGGATCCTCGACCACTTCGGTCTGACCGGATACTTCGAGTTCATCGGGGGTGCGAGCGACGACGGCGCCCGGCGGCACAAGTGGGAGGTCGTCGCGCACAGCCTCACCGCTCTCGGGATCGAGCCGCAGGATGCCGAGGCCGGTGGCACGACCGGTGTGGTGATGGTGGGCGACCGCGAGCACGACATCCACGGTGCGGGCCGGTTCGGCATCCCCACGGTCTTCGTCGAGTGGGGCTACGGCACCGAGACCGAAGGTCGTGCGGCGGCGCGGACGACCGCCTCGGTCCAGGAACTGCGGGAGGTGCTCACGGGTGGACGCTGACGACCGCTTCCACGTGACCTTCGTGTGCACCGGCAACATCTGCCGGTCGCCGATGGCCGAGAAGATCTTCGCGGAGCACCTGCGGCGGGAGGGACTCGACGACCGGGTCCGGGTGAGCAGCGCCGGCACGCACGGCTGGCACGTCGGGTCGGAGGCGGATCCGCGCACCGACGCGGTGCTGCAGCGGCACGGCTATCCGACCGGTCACCGCGCCGCGAAGCTCGGTGCCGAGCACCTGTCGGCCGACCTCGTCGTCGCCATGACCACCACCCACGAGCGGGCACTGGCGCAGCTCGGTGTCCCGTCCGATCGCCGTGTGCTGCTGCGTTCGTTCGATCCCGACGCCGACGACGATTCGGTGCCCGATCCGTACTACGGCTCCCTCGACGAGTTCGAGCAGGTCCGCGAGCAGATCGAAGCCGCTGTTCCGGGCCTGCTCGAGCGGGTGCGGCAGCAGTGAGACGCACCTCACCGGCTACCGTGGATCTGTGCGCCGATTGACATTTCTCCTACGCCCCGGCTGGTTGGTCCTGGCACTGGTGGTCGTCGGCTTCGCCTACGCGTGCTTCACGGTCCTCGCGCCGTGGCAGCTCGGTAAGAACACGAGCACCGAGGACCGCAACAGCCGCATCTCTGCGTCGATGGCACAGGACCCGGTTCCCGTCGGCGAACTGCTGGGCGGCGACGGTCCGACGATCGAGGACGAGTGGCGCCGCGTGCTCGCGCAGGGCTCTTATCTGCCCGAGTCGGACGTGCTCGTGCGGTTGCGCAACGTCGAGTCGCGGCCGGCCTACGAGGTGCTGACCCCGTTCGTCCTCGATTCCGGTGGCACGATCCTGGTCAACCGCGGGTACGTGCGTCCCGTGCGCGGCACCGAGATCCCGGAGATCCCGGTCGCGCCGTCCGGCACCGTCACCCTCGACGCCCGCATCCGGATGTCCGAGGGAACGGTCGAGGACAAGGCCCCCTTCGTGGACGCCGGCTACCAGCAGGTGTACTTCATCGACGCCCCGCAGGTCGCGTCCATCACGGGTCTCGACCTCGAGGACGTCTACCTGCAGCTCGACGCCGATCAGCCCGGTGGTCTCGGCGTGATCCCGCTCCCCCAGCTCGACTCCGGCCCGTATTTGTCGTACGGCCTGCAGTGGCTGGCGTTCGGGATCATGGCTCCGCTGGGTCTGGGCTACTTCGTGTGGGCCGAGCTGCGGGAGCGCAGGAAGACCAAGGGTCAGCAAGACGGTGGTGACGCAGCCGGGGCCCCGGCGGAAGCGGCACCGCGCACCGCGAGCGAGAAGCTCGCCGATCGATACGGCCGGCCGCGGTGACCGAGCCGACCACCCTGCCCCGATTCGAGGAGCTCCCGATGTACGCGACCGTCGACGACTACCTGGCCGACAAGGATCCGGCCGCCGTCGATGTGTTCCGGCACGTGCGCGCCATGATCCTCGACCTCGGCGACGACGTCACCGAGCACGTCCACGCGTCGGAGATCTCCTGGTCGCGGGGTCGCCCGTTCGCGGCGGCGTTCGTCTACGCCTCGCGTCTCGAGGTGGCCCTGGACCTGCCGCGGCGCATCCACCACGCGACGCTGCGTGAGGCGTTCCCGAAGAAGGGGACGGTCACGACGCACCGCCTGAGCGTCTCGTCGGTCGACGAACTCGACGACCACTTCGTGGAGTTGCTCGACGTCGCCTACCGCACCGCGGCGGAACCGCGCGACTGACGCCCCACGGCTCCCTTCCGCACGAAGGAGACGAGATGGACGAGGTCAGCGGAGCGATCCGGTTCCTGTCGGCGTTCACGGCCATCGAGAACCACTTCAAGTGGCAGTTGCAGACGGACGAGGAGCACATGAGCTTCGTCCGGATGGCCAAGGAGTACGCCCGGCGTCACCGCACCCAGGTCGATCTGCCCGCCCTCCGGGCCTTCGCGGACCTGCGCAACGCGCTCGTGCACCAGGACTACTACGGGGGCAAGCCGGTCGCCGATCCGGTCCCGGAGGTCGTCGAGGCGATCGAGAGACTGCGCGACAGGATCATCGATCCGCCGAAGGTGCTGCAGGTCCTGCCGAGACGGGCACCCGCCGTGTTCGAGACGGGCACACCGCTGAATGAGGTGCTCGACGAGATCCGGCGCCACGACTACTCGCAGTTCCCGATCTACGAGGACGACACCTATCTCGGGTTGCTGACGACGAACTGCATCGCCCGGTGGCTCGCGCATCGTCTCGCGACGGACGAGATCGTCGAGGGCGAGACCGTCGGAGCGGCCCTGGAGTTCGCCGAACCACACGAGCGGGCCGCGCACCTGCCCCGCACCATCACCGTGCCGCAGGCGATCAAGAAGCTATCGCCGCCCGCGGGCGGGCAACTGCCGCCGACGGCGTTGATCGTCACGCACAGTGGCAGCGCGAAGGAACGGCCGCTCATGATCGTCGTCGCCGACGACCTGCCGACGCTCGTCGCGGCGGTGAATGCGGGACATTAGATCTGGGTGGATCCGACCCCGCTGAGCGGGGCTCGATCCACCGGAATCGCACAGAGGATTGTGGGCGCGGAGGGTTTCGAACCCCCGACCGCTGGTGTGTAAAACCAGAGCTCTACCACTGAGCTACACGCCCGAAAGACGGCGGCAGGTGCCGCCGACTTCGCATCAGGACTTTAGCGCGGCGAGCGCTCTGGCCCAAGCTCCCTGGTCACGGGCCTCTCCGGGCTGGTTCTCCTCCGCGAACTGCACGATGCCGTCCTTGTCGATGACGAACGTGCCGCGGTTGGCGAAACCGAACTTCTCGTTGAACACACCGTAGGCCTGCGCGACCTCGCCGTGCGGCCAGAAGTCGGACAGCAGCGGGAAGGTGTAGCCCTGCTCGGCCGCCCAGATCTTGTGGCTCGGCGACGGGCCGACCGACACCGCGAGAATCGCAGTGTCGTCGTTCTCGAAGGTGGGTAGGTCGTCGCGGACGGCGCACAGCTCGCCCTGGCAGACGCCGGTGAAGGCGAGCGGGTAGAAGACCAGGAGCACGTTCTTGCTGCCCCGGAAGCTCGACAGCGTCACTTCCTGGTTGTTCTGGTCCTTGAGGGTGAAATCGGGGGCTTCGGTGCCCACGGCGATCGGCATGCGTGTGGATCCTTACGTTCTGGGAGCCGGTTCAGCGGCGGGGACGGCCGGCCTTGGGCTGGACGAGGCGGCTGCCGATCCAGTCACCGAGGTTGGTGGCCGTGGTCTGGGTGAGGCCGGCCGTGGTGGCCGACTCGGCGATCTCGCTGGGCTCGACGTGATCGGGGCGACCGGTCTTGGGGGTGAGAACCCACACGACGCCCTCGTCGGCGAGGGGACCGATCGCGTCCATGAGGGTGTCCACCAGGTCGCCGTCGCTGTCGCGCCACCACAGCAGCACGACGTCGACGACCTCGTCGGAGTCCTCGTCGAGCAGCTCGGTACCGGTGACCTCTTCGATCGCAGCTCTCAACTCGTCGTCGGTGTCCTCGTCCCAACCGAGTTCCTGCACCACGTGGTCGTGAGTGATACCGAGCTTGGAGACATAGTTCTTGGCATCCGCCGCGGCGACCACGGTGGCTCCTCCTAAGGGTTGTGGTGCGCGAATCGGATCCGCGTACCGGCGTGACGATCAATTGGTCAAAGCGAACATCGTCGGAAGCCTCAACGCAACCCGAATCGCTGGGAAAAGCGGGAGAATCTTTGGAGAGGGACCCATTGCACCACCCCGCACCGTGTCCGATCCGTCCTGTTGGCCGGGCCACGGCGTGATCCTTCGTCGCGGATGGGGGAAGATGAGGGGTGCATCATGTTCAGATGTCGATTGCGTCGGCTCCCACAAGAGCCGGCCGACGGAGAGGGCGCTCCACCTACGCGCCCACCACGATGAGGAGCAGACGTTGACAGACCTGATCCACGGATCCGACTCCCGACAAGGCGCCGCACCGGGCGCGTCGGGACCGGGTTCCTCGGCCAAGCCGGCATCGACCAAGGACAATCGTGTCCGGGTGATCCGCGAGGGCGTGGCCTCCTACCTGCCGGATATCGATCCGGCGGAGACCGACGAGTGGCTCGAGTCGTTCGACGGGATGCTCGAGGCCGCGGGTCCCACCCGCGCGCGCTACCTGCTGCTGCGCATGCTCGAGCGTGCCAACGAGCGCAAGGTCTCCCTTCCCGCCCTGACCTCCACCGACTACGTCAACACCATCCCCACCGAGAGCGAACCGTGGTTCCCCGGTGACGAGGAGGTCGAGCGTCGCTTCCGCGCGTACATCCGGTGGAACGCGGCGATCATGGTCACCCGCGCGCAGCGTCCGGGTGTCGGCGTCGGTGGTCACATCTCCACCTACGCGTCGTCCGCCGCCCTGTACGAGGTCGGCTTCAACCACTTCTTCCGCGGCAAGGACCATCCCGGCGGCGGCGACCAGGTCTTCATCCAGGGCCACGCCTCCCCCGGTATCTATGCCCGCGCCTTCCTCGAGGGCCGTATCGGCACCGAGCAGCTCGACGGCTTCCGTCAGGAGCACAGCCACGCCTCGCTCGGCGGCGGCCTGCCGTCGTACCCGCACCCGCGCCTGCTCCCGAACTTCTGGGAGTTCCCGACGGTGTCCATGGGCCTGGGCCCGATGAACGCGATCTACCAGGCACGGTTCAACCACTACCTGCACGACCGCGGCATCAAGGACACCTCCGACCAGCACGTCTGGGCCTTCCTCGGTGACGGTGAGATGGACGAGCCGGAGTCGCGCGGCCTGGCGCACGTCGCGGCCACCGAGGGTCTCGACAACCTGACCTTCGTCGTCAACTGCAACCTGCAGCGTCTCGACGGCCCGGTGCGCGGCAACGGCAAGATCATCCAGGAGCTGGAGTCGTTCTTCCGCGGCGCCGGCTGGAACGTCATCAAGGTCGTGTGGGGCCGCGAGTGGGACGCCCTGCTGCACGCCGACAAGGACGGCGCGCTGGTCAATCTCATGAACGTCACGCCCGACGGCGACTACCAGACGTACAAGGCCAACGACGGCGCGTTCGTGCGCGAGCACTTCTTCGGCCGCGACCCGCGGACGAAGGAACTGGTCAAGGATCTGTCCGACCAGGACATCTGGAATCTCAAGCGCGGCGGCCACGACTACCGCAAGATCTACGCGGCGTACAAGGCCGCGATGGAGCACAAGGGTCAGCCGACGGTGATCCTCGCGCACACCATCAAGGGCTACACGCTCGGTAAGCACTTCGAGGGCCGTAACGCGACCCACCAGATGAAGAAGCTCACCCTCGAGGACCTGAAGTACTTCCGCGACCTCCAGCGGATCCCGATCTCGGACGAAGAGCTCGAGAAGGATCCGAAGATGCCGCCGTACTACCACCCCGGCTTCGAGTCGCCCGAGATCCAGTACATGCTCGAGCGTCGCCGGGCCCTCGGCGGCTTCCTTCCGGAGCGCCGCACCACCGCGAAGCCGTTGGCGCTGCCCGCGGAGAAGACCTACGACGTCGTCCGCAAGGGTTCGGGCAAGCAGGAGGTCGCCACCACCATGGCGACGGTCCGTGTGCTCAAGGAACTGTTGCGCGACAAGGAGATCGGCAAGCGTATCGTGCCGATCATCCCGGACGAGGCCCGTACCTTCGGTATGGACTCGTGGTTCCCGTCGCTGAAGATCTACAACCGCAACGGTCAGCTGTACACCTCGGTGGACGCCGATCTGATGCTCGCCTACAAGGAGAGCGAGGTCGGGCAGATCCTGCACGAGGGCATCAACGAGGCCGGTTCGACGGCGTCGTTCACGGCGGTCGGTACGTCCTACTCGACGCACGGCGAGCCGATGATCCCCGTGTACATCTTCTACTCGATGTTCGGTTTCCAGCGCACGGGCGACGGCCTGTGGGCGGCGGCCGACCAGATGGCACGCGGGTTCGTCCTCGGCGCGACCGCCGGTCGCACCACGCTGACCGGTGAGGGCCTGCAGCACGCCGACGGGCATTCACTGCTGCTCGCGTCGACCAACCCGGCCGCGGTCACCTACGACCCGGCCTTCTCCTACGAGATCGCCCACATCTTCCGCGACGGTCTGCGGCGGATGTACGGCGGCACGGACGGTGTCGACGGCTTCGGTGGCGAGGACGTCTTCTACTACATCACCGTCTACAACGAGCCGTACTCGCAGCCGGCCGAGCCGGAGGACCTCGACGTCGAGGGTCTGCTCAAGGGCATCTACCTGTACAAGCGGGGCCAGGAGTCGGGTCCGAAGGCGCAGATCCTGGTCTCGGGCGTGATGATGCCCGAGGCGCTGCGTGCGCAGGAGATCCTCGCCGACGAGTGGGGTGTGTCCGCGGACGTCTGGTCCGTCACCTCGTGGGGCGAGCTGCGTCGCGACGGTGTCGAGTGCGACCGGCAGGCGCTGCTGAACCCAGGTGAGGAAGCTCCGGTGCCCTATGTCGCGTCGGTGCTCAACGACGCTGCGGGTCCGTTCGTCGCGGTGTCCGACTGGATGCGCGCGGTGCCCGATCAGATCCGCAAGTGGGTTCCGGGCGACTACACGGTGCTCGGCGCCGACGGCTTCGGCTTCTCCGACACCCGTGGCGCCGCTCGCCGCGTGTTCAACATCGACGCCGAGTCCACGGTCGTCGCGGTGCTCTCGGCGCTGGGCCGCGAAGGCGCGATCGATCGTGAGAAGGCCGTCGAGGCGGCCCGCACCTACAAGATCGACGACGTGACGGCCGCTCCGGTCTCGATGGCGGACCCGGGCGTCGCCTGATCCGTCCGCCGGTCACGTCCGAGTGGCGTGACCGGCCGGCTCGCGGCCGCCGGGTACTTTCGTCCCATGGTCGACGAGCCGCAGCCCCGCCGGACCGGGCAGGTACCGGGCGTTCACAGGGAACGCCCGGTACCGCCGTCCCGTCCTCAGCGGGCACCGCTGCCCGACGCGCTGCTCCGTCGGGTCAAACAGTTCTCGGGGCGACTGTCCACCGAAGCAGTGCACGTCATGCAGGAGCAGTTGCCCTTCTTCGCCGATCTCGACGCATCGCAACGGTCGACCGTGCAGCTGGTCATCCAGACGTCGGTGGTCGACTTCCTCGAGTGGGTGCGCAATCCCGACAGTCCCGACAGCGACCTGCGGTTCAGCCTCGACGCCTTCCAGATGATCCCGCAGGATCTCGCCCGGCGCCTGACACTGCGTCAGACGGTGGACATGGTCCGCGCGGCGATGGAGTTCTTCGAGCAGTGGCTGCCGGCCCTCGCCCGCAACGAGGAACAACTCGTGGCACTCACCGAGGCGATCCTGCGGTACGGGCGCGAGCTCGGGTTCGCCGCCGCGGCGGTGTACGCGGGGGCGGCCGAGTCGCGGGGCGCATGGGACACGCGCCTCGAAGCCCTCGTCGTCGACGCCGTGGTACGCGGGGACACCGGGCCCGACATGCAGTCGCGGGCCGCGACCCTCAACTGGGACGCGACCGCCCCGGCGACGGTGATCGTCGGCACTCCCCCACCCGACCAGGGCGTCTCGGTGATCACCACCGTGCACACCGTCGCCCAGGAGCACGGTCGCGCCGCCCTCGCGGTGGTGCAGGGCGAACGCCTGGTGATGGTGGTCAGCGGGGAACTGCACGGGACGGTCGACGCAGCGAACTTCCGCACCGAGTTGATGCGCGCGTTCTCCGACGATCCCGTCGTGATCGGTCCGACGACACCGACGCTGGCGACCGCACACGTCTCCGCGGTCGAAGCGCTCGCCGGCATGGAGGCGGTCGTCGGATGGCCGGGAGCTCCCAGGCCGGTGCACGCCGCGGAGCTGCTGCCCGAGCGTGCGTTGCTCGGTGATCCCGGCGCGATCGCCGCGCTCGAGGACTTCGTCGTCGGTCCGCTGGCGGCTGCCGGGCCGTCCCTCGCGGACACGCTCGACGCATACCTCGACAGTGGGGGCGCTGTCGAGACTTGCGCCCGAAAGCTGTTTGTTCATCCAAATACCGTGCGGTATCGATTGAAGCGGATCACAGAAATAACGGGTCGGGATCCCACAAATCCCCGCGATGCGTACGTGCTCCGAATCGCTGCCACGGTAGGTCGCCTGGCACGAAGCCATAACGAATTGAGATCGCCTGCACCACCTGCCACTCGATTCACAATTCGCGAATCGGACACGTAACGTCTCCGACCTTTCGTCCGATAGCGAGCATCGACGTGCAGATTTGTGGGAACCCTACAAATCGAGGGGCAACCTTTCATCGCTACCGACATCTCGCAGGCACCCGCTCGCGGTGTTCCCTGGTGATCGTGATTTCGCTGCTTGCCCCCGGTCAGGGGTCTCAAACACCCGGAATGCTCGCCCCGTGGCTCGAGCAGTCCGGAGCGCGCGACCGCATCGACCAGTGGTCGCAGACGGCGGGACTCGATCTCGCGCGTCTGGGCACCACTGCCACCGCCGAGGAGATCACCGACACCGCGGTGACCCAGCCGCTCGTGGTGGCCTCCGCCCTGCTCGCCTTCGAGGATCTCGACCGTCGCGGCCTCGTGCCCGCCGACACGATCGTGGCCGGCCACTCCGTCGGTGAACTCGCCGCGGCCGCCATCGCGGGTGTCATCAGCGCCGACGATGCCGTCGCCCTCGCCGCCATCCGCGGAGCCGAGATGGCCCGCGCCTGCGCGCTCGAACCCACCGGAATGTCCGCCGTGCTCGGCGGTGCCGAGGACGAGGTGCTTGCGCGCCTCGCCGAGTTGGATCTGACCCCCGCGAACATGAACGCGGCCGGTCAGATCGTCGCAGCCGGGCGCCTGAGCGCGCTCGAGGAGCTCGCTGCGAACCCGCCCGAGAAGGCCCGCGTCCGCGCTCTGCCGGTCGCCGGTGCCTTCCACACCCGATTCATGGCACCCGCCCAGGACGCCGTGGCTGCCGCCGCGGCGAAGATCACACCTTCGGATCCGACGCACACGTTGCTGTCGAACTACGACGGCAAGCCCGTCACCTCCGGAGCCGACGCCCTCGAACGTCTCGCAGCCCAGGTCACCCGGCCCGTCCGGTGGGACCTGTGCACCGCCTCCCTGCGTGAAGCGCAGGTGAGCCGGATCGTCGAGCTTCCCCCCGCCGGCACGCTGGTGGGCATCGCCAAGCGCGAGATGCGCGGCACGCCCACCGTCGCCCTCAAGACCCCCGCGGAGATCTCCGCTCTGGCCGAAAGTCTTCAACTCGGTTAGGTTGCTGCGCGCGCCGTCGCACAGCACGGGCACCTCACCGGGACCTCCCCGGACCCCCGACCGGAAACATCCGGCCGGTTTCGAACGACATAGTCGACAGATCGAGAAGGGAGCCACATCGTGGCCGCCACCCAGGAAGAAATCATCGCCGGTCTCGCGGAGATCATCGAAGAGGTCACCGGCATCGAGCCCTCCGAGGTGACCGTCGAGAAGTCCTTCGTCGACGACCTCGACATCGACTCGCTGTCCATGGTCGAGATCGCCGTCCAGACCGAGGACAAGTACGGCGTGAAGATCCCCGACGAGGATCTCGCCGGCCTGCGCACCGTCGGTGACGCCGTGAACTACATCCAGAAGCTCGAGGCCGCAGGCGTTCAGGCCACGAACGACAACGAATGAGTTCTGCTGTGACCTCCCCTTCTCCTCGGGCGCTCCGCAACGTCGTCGTCACCAGCCTCGCGGCTACGACGTCGATCGCCGGCGACGTGGACGCCACCTGGAAAGCACTGCTGGCCGGTGAGAGCGGGATCGGCACCATCGACGGCGGATTCGTCGACGAGTTCGACCTCCCGGTGCGCATCGGCGGAACCCTGAAGGTCAGCCCCGACGAGGGACTGTCCCGCGTGGAACTCCGTCGCATGAGCTTCGTCGAGCGCCTCGCGCTCACCCTCGGACGCACCGTCTGGCAGAACGCCGGCAGCCCCGAGGTCGACCAGGACCGTCTCGGTGTGGTCATCGGTACGGGCCTCGGTGGCGGCGAATCGCTCATCGACGCCGTCGACAAGCTCCGTGACGGCGGCTACCGCAAGGTCTCGCCGTTCGCGGTGCAGATGATCATGCCGAACGGACCGTCGGCCACCGTCGGACTCGAACTCGGTGCCCGCGCCGGGGTCATCACCCCGGTCTCGGCGTGCTCGTCCGGATCCGAGGCGATCGCCAACGCGTACCGGATGATCGCCTTCGGCGACGCCGACATCGTCGTCACCGGTGGTGTCGAGGGTCAGCTGGACGCGGTCGCCACCGCGGGCTTCGCGATGATGCGGGCGCTGAGCACCCGCAACGACGACCCGAAGGGCGCCTCACGTCCGTTCGACAAGGACCGCGACGGTTTCGTCTTCGGCGAGGCCGGCGCACTGATGGTCCTCGAGAGCGAGGAGCATGCCAAGGCACGCGGAGCGACCATCCACGGTCGCATCCTCGGCGCCGGTATCACCTCCGACGGTTACCACATCGTCGCCCCCGATCCGGAAGGTACGGGAGCGGCACGGGCCATGCGGCGGGCGATCGAGACCGCCGGGCTCACCAAGGCCGACATCGGGCACGTCAACGCGCACGCGACGGCCACCCCGATCGGCGACGTGGCCGAAGCCAAGGCCATCAACGCGGCCGTGGGCAACCACGCCGCGATCTACGCCCCCAAGTCCGCGCTCGGTCATTCGATCGGTGCGGTGGGTGCACTCGAAGCAGTACTCACGGTCCTGTCTCTGCGTGACGGGGTCATCCCGCCCACGCTGAATCTCGAGAATCAGGATCCAGAGATCGATCTCGACGTGGTCAAGGGCGAACCGCGTTCCGGCCGGATCGATTTCGCGCTGAACAACTCGTTCGGTTTCGGTGGGCACAACGTGGCGCTCGCATTCGGTCGCGCCTGACCGTCGACGCCAGTCCGCCCCATGCGGTGGAGGCTCCGCCCGGAGCCTCCACCGCAGCCCACCACCACCGCGTCTGCCCGAGGAGTACCCGATGACCATCCTGGATCCAGCCACCCCGCGTGAGACGACGGTGGACCCGAGAGATCCGTTGGCCCGTCTCGAGAAACTGTTCGACCCGGGCAGCCTGGAACTGCTGCACACCCGCGACAAGTCGGGCGTCCTCGCCGCCGTCGGCGACGTCGACGGCATCCGCACCGTCGCATACTGCTCCGACGCCACCGTCATGGGCGGAGCCATGGGCGTCGAGGGATGCAAGCACATCGTCTCCGCCATCGACCACGCCATCGACCACGAGATCCCCGTGGTCGGCATCTTCCACTCCGGTGGTGCGCGTCTGGCCGAGGGCGTCGAGGCCCTCCACGCCGTCGGCCTGGTCTTCGAGGCCATGGTCCGCGCGTCCGGTCTGATCCCCCAGATCTCCGTCGTTCTCGGCTTCGCGGCCGGTGGTGCCGCCTACGGCCCGGCCCTGACCGACATCGTCATCATGGCTCCCGAGGGCCGCGTCTTCGTCACCGGACCGGACGTGGTCCGCAGCGTCACCGGTGAGCAGGTCGACATGGAGTCGCTCGGCGGCCCCGAGACGCACACCAAGAAGTCCGGTGTCGCCCACATCGCCGCGCACGACGAGGCCGACGCTCTGCACCGGGCGCGCCGCCTGGTGTCGATGCTGGCCGAGCAGGGCGAATTCGACGTCGCCGCAGCGGCGCTCGGCGACACCGACCTGCGGGCGCTGATGCCCGCCTCGCCGCGACGCGCATACGACGTCCGGCCGATCGTCCACCAGCTGCTCGACAACGTCGACGGCGAATCCGCCTTCGAAGAACTGCAGGCCGGCTGGGCCCGCAGCATCGTCACCGGCTTCGGCCGTCTCGGCGGCCGCACCGTCGGTGTCATCGCCAACAACCCGCTCCGCCTCGGCGGCTGCCTCAATTCCGAGAGCGCCGAGAAGGCAGCGCGTTTCGTGCGGATGTGCAATGCCTTCGGTGTTCCGCTCGTCGTCATCGTCGACGTCCCCGGTTACCTTCCCGGTGTGAGCCAGGA
The DNA here is from genome assembly GCF_058211795.1 of Rhodococcus sp. S3. Classification (NCBI taxonomy): domain Bacteria; kingdom Bacillati; phylum Actinomycetota; class Actinomycetes; order Mycobacteriales; family Nocardiaceae; genus Rhodococcus; species Rhodococcus sp. S3. The sequence continues at coordinate 3,163,175 of NZ_CM177074.1, forward strand.
GTGGGAGGGTGTCGTGCGACGCGGCGCCAAGTTGCTCCACGCGTTCGCCGAGGCGAAGGTTCCCCGCGTCACGCTGGTGACGCGCAAGATCTACGGCGGCGCGTACATCGCGATGAACTCCCGGGCGCTCGGGGCCACCGCCGTCTACGCGTGGCCGGAGTCCGAGGTGGCCGTGATGGGCGCGAAGGCCGCTGTGGGCATCCTCCACAAGAAGGCCCTCGCTGCGGCTCCCGAGGAGGAGCGTGAGGCGCTGCACGACCGTCTCGCCGCCGAACACGAGGCGATCGCCGGTGGCGTCGGGCGCGCGATGGCGATCGGTGTGGTCGACGAGATGATCGATCCCGCCACCACGCGCAGCACGCTGGCCGCCGCGCTCGCTGCCGCACCCGCGGTTCGCGGTGGGCACAAGAACATTCCGCTCTGATCCGGACACAGCACGAGAACACCGGCATCGCTCCTCGGAGCGGTGCCGGTGTTCTCGTATCAGGAAGATGTGGGGTGCGTTCCGGTCGCGTCACCGGGGCGGCGGACCGCGGTCAGCCGACGTCCCGGCGGAGCCATGTCACCTGCGCGCCTTCGTCGCCGCTGCGGTACGGCTCGAGCTCTTCGTCCCATGCCGTTCCGAGGGCGCGGTGCAGTTCGCTCGTGACATCGGCGGAGGACAGCATGGCGCGTAGACGCATCTCTCCGACGACGATGTCGCCGTTGGCGCTGGTGCACCCGCGCCACAGACCCAGTCGGGGGACGTAGCTGAAGCGTTCGCCGTCGACGCCCTCGCTGGGGTTCTCGGTGATCTCGAAGCGGAGCATCGGCCACGACCGCAGCACGTCCGCGAGTCGCGCGGCCGTGCCCACGGGCCCGACCCAGTCGACGCAGGTGCGCAGCAGCCCCGGTGCGGCGGGCTGGCCCGTCCACGAGAGATCGGGCCGGCAGTCGAGGATGTCGGCCAGTGCCCACTCGATGTGCGGGCACACGGCCGCCGGTGAGGAATGGACATAGATCACCCCCGCCGTGGCATCCGCGAATTGGTTGGATGCGCGCATACATTCACCTCCGATTCGACCAGGACGTCTTCCCCAACGACCTTCGTCGATCAAGGCTTCTCCATGCAGGCTGCGTACAAGTGTGCCCGTGTGGCGTGTGTTTCGCCAGCGAACCAGAGAGGTTTATGTGAATTCGGTGATGATCGCGTCTCCGAGGGCAGGCCAGAGCGGTTTCGCCCAGTCTCCGAACGCACGATCAGTAAGTACCACAGCGGCGACGGAAATTTCGGGATCTACCCAAATGAAGGTGCCCGACTGACCGAAATGACCGAAAGTGCGCGGTGAATTACCGATGGCGGTCCAATGCGGATTCTTCTCACCGCGGATCTCGAATCCGAGGCCCCAGTCGTTGGGCTTGAACATCCCGTAGCCGGGCACGAGTCCGTTCAGACCCGGGAACTGCACGCTGGTCGCCTCGGCGAGGGTTTCGCGCGAGACCAGCACGGGGTCGAGCAGCTCGCGCGCGAACAACGCGAGATCGGCGACCGAGGACTGCGCCCCGTGACCGGCCGGCCCCGGCAGGGACGAGGACGGCATGCCGAGCGGCTCGAAGACCGCCTGCCGGAGGTATTCCGGGAACTCGATACCGGTTTCCGTCTCGACGAGTTCGGCGAGCACCTCGAAGCCCGCACTCGAGTAGATCCGCTTGCGTTCGGGTTCGGTCTGCACGGTGCGCTCACCGAACGCCAGACCCGAGGCGTGGGCGAGCAGATGGCGCACCGTCGACCCCTCGGGGCCCGCGGGCTGATCGAGCTCGATCGCGCCCTCCTCGACGGCCACCAGCGCGGCGTACGCCACGAGCGGCTTCGTCACCGATGCGAGGGGGAAGACCTCGTCGAGGTCTCCCCTGGACGCGACCGTTCCGCCGTCGCGGGTCACCACCGCGGCGGCGGAACGGTCGACAGGCCAGTCGCTGAGCAGATCGAGGCTGTGCACGCGATCAGCCTACGAGACGGCCCGGCGGGGCGAGGTCACCGGTCGGAACCGGTCACCAGTCGGCTTCGGTGTAGCGGATGACGCCGCGGATGTTCCTGCCCTCGAGCATGTCCCGGTATCCGTCGTTGATCTGCTCGAGGGTGTAGGTGCGCGTGACCATGTCGGCCAGGTTCAGCTGACCGGACTTGTACAGGTCGAGCAGGTTCGGGATGTCGACGCGGGCGTTGCACCCACCGAAGATGTTGCCCTTGAGGTCCTTCTGCAGCATCGAGAACAGGAACGAGTTCAGCTTGACGTCCATGTCGGACATGTAGCCCATCGCCGTGACGACGCACCGGCCGCCCTTGGCCGTGAGGGTCAACGCGGGATCGACCAGTTCACCCTTCATCTCGCCCACCGTGATGATCGTCGAGTGGCACATGCGGCCCCACGTGATCTCCATGATCGGCACGATGGCCTCCTCGATGGAGGCGTAGGTGTGCGTGGCACCGAACTTCAGCGCCTGCTCGCGCTTGAACGGTTCCGGGTCGATCGCGAAGACGTGACGCGCACCGGAGGCCACGGCGCCCTGCAGGGCGCTCATGCCGACGCCGCCGACGCCGATGATGGCAACCGAGTCGCCGGCCTTGACCTCGGCGATGTTCGTCGCCGAACCCCAACCGGTGGGCACGCCGCAGCCGACGAGCGCGGCGAGCTCGAACGGCACGTCCTTGTCGATCTTGACGACCTGGCTCTGGTTGACTGTCATGTACGGCGAGAAGGTACCGAGCAGGCACATCGCGATCACGTTCTGGCCGCGCGCCTGGATGCGGTAGGTGCCGTCGGAGATCGCCTGGCCGCTGAGCAGTCCGGCGCCGAGATCGCACAGGTTCGAATGCCCCGAGGCACAGGACGGACACCGCCCGCACGCGGGGATGAAGGACAGCACGACGTGGTCGCCCACCTCGAGGCCCACCACTCCCTCACCGACCTTGGTGATCACGCCCGAACCTTCGTGACCGCCCATGGCGGGGAACGACGGCATCGGGGTTGCGCCCGTGACGATGTGGTGGTCGGAATGGCACATGCCGGCGGCTTCCATGCGGATCTGCACTTCGCCCGCGACGGGATCGCCGAGTTCGATCTCCTCGACCGACCACGGTTCGTCGATGCCCCACAGCACTGCACCCTTGGTCTTCATCTGGCTCGCCCTCCATCGCATTGCCGGTTGTGCACGTGACGATAGACACAATCGCACAGAATTGGAACAGGTTCTAGCCCTCGTCCCGGTCCGGTCGACATGCGACCGCGGATACCGTGGGACCCGAGCACCGCGGGTCCCCACCGCCCGACCGTCCGAGGAGATGCCGTGCCCGACAATCCGGAACTCACCTTCCACGGCGCGGCGAGAACCGTCACCGGCTCGTGCGCGATGATCGAACTCGGCGACGCCCGCATCCTGGTCGACTGCGGGATGTTCCAGGGTTCGCGCAGCCTCGAGAAACTCAACGTCGCAGAGTTCGCGTTCGCTCCGGAGTCGATCGACGCGGTGATCCTCACCCACGCGCACATCGACCACTGCGGGCTGCTTCCCAAGCTCGTCGCGCGCGGATTCGGGGGCCGCATCTTCTGCACCGCACCGACGGCCGAGCTGCTCTCGTTCATGCTCGCCGACTCGGCGCGGATCCAGGAGTTCGAGGCCCAGCGCCGCAATCGGCGCCGCGACCGCGCGCACCGGCCGAAGTTCCACCCGATCTACACCGAGGAGGACGCCCGACTCGCCGCCTCACGCGCCCGCCCGGTCCCACTCGAGGAGTGGTTCGAGCCGGCACCCGGTTTCCGGGTCCGCCTGTGGAATGCCGGACACATCCTGGGATCGGCGTCGGCGGAGATCGAGGCCGGTGGTGTGCGCATGTTGTTCTCGGGCGATCTCGGCCCGGAACAGAAGGCCTTCCACGCCGATCCGGAAGGCCCGACCGGACTCGACCACGTCGTCTGCGAATCCACCTACGGGGACCGCTCGCGCCCTCGGCTCACGATCGCCGAGCGCCGCGACCTCCTTGCCCGGGAGGTGAACGAGGCACTCGAGCGGGGCGGAAATCTGATCGTGCCCTCGTTCGCCCTCGAACGCACCCAGGAGTTGTTGCTCGACATCGGATACCTGCTCGACGACGAGCGGATTCCGGGGGTGCCGGTCTTCGTCGACTCCCCGCTCGCGATCCGCGCCACCGATGTCTTCGCCGCGCATGCCGAAGAGCTCGAGGACCTCGACGGCCGGAACGTCTTCCGCCATCCCGGCATCCGGTACACCGCCGAGGCCGAGGAGTCGATGCGGATCGACACCTACCGACGCGCGATCATCATCGCGGCCTCCGGGATGTGTGAGGCGGGACGGGTTCGGCACCACCTGCGGAACAACCTCGCCCGCTCCGACTCGACGGTGCTCTTCGTCGGCTACCAGGCGCAGGGCACGCTCGGCAGGGTGATTCTCGAGGGTGCCTCGAAGGTCCGGATCTCGGGTGAGGACATCGACGTCCGGGCGCAGATCCGGTGGATCGACAGCTACTCCGCGCACGCCGACCGCGGTGAGCTGGTGCGCTGGGTCGGGCACCGCGCGCCGATCTCCGGCACGGCCTTCCTCGACCACGGCGAGCCCGATGCGCTCGCCGCCTTCACGGCGTCGCTGCACGGACTCGATGCGGACCTGAACGTGGTCGTTCCGGAGATCGGTGCGCGATACAAGCTCGTGGCAGGTGGCCCGGCCGAGTACGTCGCGACCGTCGCACCGCCGGCGCCGGTGCACGTCGGCCGCGACTGGCAGAACGAGTACGCCGAGTTCGCCACCGGTCTGCGCGACCAGCTGCTCGAGATCGACGACCCGCGAACCCGGGAGCGCGCGATCGCCGCGATGCGGAAGGTGCTCGACGAATACCGCACGGGTGCCCCGCCCCCGGAGGAGCACCGACGCCACTCGAGGCCGGGCCGACGCAAGCCACCACCTCGTCGGAGGCGCCGTTTCTGAGCCGATCCCTCCACCTTCCGCGAGAATCGTCTCGCGCGATATGCATCCTCTCATTGTAGAGAATGGCATTTCCGTCTAACGTGATCCTCATGTTCGACCGCGGCGAGGGCCGCCGCATCGGCATCGGACAACGGAGGACGAACCATGACGACGAAGGCGCTCGCGCCCGACGTATCCACGTGGCCGGCAGAGAACCCGCAGCTCATCGGCAGCCGCTGCGACGACTGCTCCGCGACCACGTGGCCCACCCAGCCGCGCTGCCCCCGGTGCAGCGGGGCGAACATCTCGGAACTGCTGCTGCCGCGTCGCGGCACGCTCGTGGCATGGACCACGCAGGGCTTCGTGCCGAAGCAGCCCTACGCGGGCAACGAGACGGCGGCGACCTTCACGCCCTTCGCGTTCGGCCTCGTCCAGCTCGACGACGTGGTCCGCGTCGAGGCCCGCCTCACGGAGACCGACCCCGAGAAACTGCGCCCGGGTATGGAGCTCGAGCTCACCTTCGTCCCCTTCTACACCGACGAAGAGGGCACCGACATCGTCACGTGGGCCTTCGCGCCGATCTGATCCGCACACATCCCATCGAGGAGTTCCCGACATCATGAACGACGTTGCCATCATCGGGGTGGGCCTTCACCCGTTCGGTAGATTCGGCGCCAAGTCGGCCATCGAAATGGCCGCAGACGCAATCCAGCTCGCGCTCGAGGACTCGGGTGTCGCCTGGAAGGACATCCAGTTCGGCATCGGCGGCAGCTACGAGGTCGACAACACCGACGCCGTCACCCGCCTCGTCGGCCTGACCGGCATCCCCTTCACCAACGTGTTCAACGCGTGCGCGACGTCCGCCAGCGCGATCGAGCAGACCGCCGACGGGATCCGTTCCGGCAAGTACGACATCGGCATCGCGGTCGGCACCGACAAGCATCCCCGCGGCGCCTTCACCGCCGATCCCGCCATGCTCGGCCTGCCCGCCTGGTACGCCGAGAACGGACAGTTCGTCACCACCAAGTTCTTCGGCATGAAGGCGAACCGCTACGCCATCGAACCATAACATCTCGCACGAGACGCTCGCGCGGGTCGCCGCGAAGAACTACCGCAACGGCAGCCTCAACCCGAAGGCCTTCCGCCGCACGGAGTTCGGCATCGAGGAGATCCTGTCGTCCCCGATGCTCAACTACCCGCTCACCGCGAAGATGTTCTGCGCGCCGGACGAGGGCGCCGCAGCGGTGATCATGTGCCGCGGCGACCTGGTGTCGAAGTACACCGCCAACAAGCCGGTCCATCTGCGCTCCACCGCGATTCGCACGCGCACCTACGGCGCGTACGAGGTCCACGCGACGTGGGCGTCGGTCGAGGAGGACGTCTCCCCCACCGTCTACGCCGCCAAGGCCGCCTACGAAGCCGCCGGGATCGGCCCCGAGGACGTCGACGTCGCCCAACTCCAGGACACCGACGCCGGCGCGGAAGTGATCCACATGGCCGAGACCGGCCTGTGCGCCGACGGCGACCAGGAGAAGCTGATCGCCGAGGGCGCCACCGACAGGTCCACGAACTGGTGCTGCAGTTGCGCGGCCAGGCCGGCGAGCGGCAGGTTCCGGGCGAACCGAAGGTGGGCCTCGCCCAGGTCTACGGTGCACCCGGCACCGCCGCCGCGTCGATCCTGTCACTCTGAGTACCACGTGATTGTTCGAAAGTTCGGCCACCGCACGAGATCCCGAGCGCGGTGTCCGAACTCGTCCCGCGGCCACCGCGAGTCCGGAATCACAGCACCCCGGGGCGCTTTTCGCAACCGGAGGAAGGTACTGTCCAGCTCAGCGGGTCGAGCGTGGGGGAACGACTCATCAGCATCAATTCGAGTCGAGGAGTTCATCCGTGCGCCGATCCGTCGCGTCCCGTCGTGGCTTCCGCAGCCTTGCGATCGGTCTCGCAGGCCTGTCGGCACTCGTGTTCGGCACCGCCACCGCGCACGCCGATCCCGAGCAGCCCGACGCCGAACCCACCACCGCCTATGTCGACGGCGTCGACGAGGTGACCGACCAGCACTGGACGGTCCGCGTCTACTCCCCCGCCATGGACACCATCGTCCCGCTCGACGTCCTGCGACCGGCCGATCCGAGCGAGCCCCGGCCGGTCGTCTACGCCCTCGGCGGCGCGGGCGTCGGCGTGATCGACGGCACCGGATGGATGGAGAGCAGCGACATCGCCGAGTTCTTCTCGGACAAGAACGTCAACGTCGTCATCCCCGCCACCGGCAACTTCAGCTACTTCACCGACTGGGATCTCGACGATCCGGTCCTCGGTCGCAACCAGTGGCAGACCTTCCTCATCGAAGAACTGCCGCCCGTCGTCGACGAACTGCTCGACACCGACGGCAAGCAGTCGATCATCGGGATGTCCATGAGCGCCGGCTCCGCGCTGGACCTCGCGATCCAGAGCGGCGACCTGTACTCCGGCGTCGCGTCCCTCAGCGGATGCGTCCGCACGAGCGATCCGGTCGGTCAGCTGTACGTGAGGCTCGTCGTCGAGCGTCGCGGCAAGGGCAACGTCGAGAACATGTGGGGTCCGGCCGACGGTCCGCGCTGGGCCGAGCACGACGTCTACCTCAACGCGGAAGGCCTGCGCGGCAAGGCCTTGTACCTGTCGAGCCGCAACGGTCTGCCCGGCCCGTACGACATCCCCGGCCAGGAACGAGCGGCCGGTGAGTCGTTCGCGACGCAGATCGTCGCCGGCGGAGCGATCGAGGCCGCCACGAACGCCTGCACGCGTCAGCTGGTGGACCGGCTCGAAGCGCTCGACATCCCGGTCACGGCCGAACTCGATGCCGACGGCACGCATTCGTGGGGTTACTGGGAGGACGACCTGCGCAAGGCATGGCCGATCCTCGCCGAATCGATGGGCGCCGAGGCCTGATCCCCGACGTCACGCACCGGGATTCAGCCGGATCCGGGCGACCACCGCGCGGTGGTCTGCCCCGGGCAGCTCGACGGGCTCGAATGTGATTGCCGTCCCGTCCGCGACGAGGATGTGGTCGATCGCGACGAGCGGTGTGCGCCGCCGGTCCGCGGGGTAGGTACGCACCGCACCGGCCCCCGCCTGCTCGGCAGCATCGGCGAACCGCCCCGACAGCAGAGCGCGGAATTGCGAGTGACCGTAGGTCGCGTTGAAATCGCCGCCGGCGACCCCCGGGATGTCCGCGCGGAACCGCTCGAGGATCTCTCGCAACTGTGACAGTTCGGCAGCCCAGATATGGGTACCGAGCACGGGCGGCACGGGGTGGAAGGCGTGAATCGCGAGCGGCCCTGCGCCCGGGACGTCCGCGATCACAGAAATCTGGTGGAACACGAACCCGTCGTGCTCGACCGTGTCCGAAAGCGGGAAGCGGCTCCAGATTCCCGTTCCCGACGCCAGCCGTCCGGGAACGAGATACCGATAAGGCAACAGACCGTCGAGACCGGCGCGGGTCAGGGCACCGGCCGCAGCGGACGTGAGTTCGTCGACCGTGAGCACGTCGACGTCCCGCTCCCGCACTCGTGCGACGAGGACGTCGGGATCGGCACCTCCCTGGAACAGGATGTTCGCCTGCATCACCGTGACTTCCGGCCCGTCCCTGGGCACGGCCGTTGCGATGTGGAGGGGCGCCTGCGTCCAGATCGCTGCCACGGCCACCGCGACCGACACGAGGACAGCGACCCAGCGACGACGAGCCGCCAACACCACCGGCCCGACCAGTGCTCCGACCATCAGATACGGGGCGCCGGACGCTGTGAGCACGAGCGGTCGTGCCGACGACGTACTGAAATAGAGTGCGAGGCCGACCGCACCTGTCGCGGTCGCTGCCCACCCGAGAACATCTGCTCCGAGCCGGAGCCACTTCGTCGTCACCTTCGCCAGACAACCATGCCGCGGGTCCGTGCGCGAGGACCGGTCACCGATCGGAGCGGGAGGCGATCGCGGCGAGGCGCGTCGCGAGCCGGTCCGCGGCGACCCGAAGTTCCGGCGGATCGAGGACGACCGCCTCGAAACCCATCCGCGCGACGTGCATCACGACCCAGTCCGGGTCGTCCGCGCCGACGACGAGTACGCACCACCCGTTCTCGTCGTCCTCCACCCGCCCCACCTGCGGCGGCACCATGTCGCGCACCTGGTCGGCATCCGCCCGCAGACTGATCCGCGCGATGTACCGGTAGGGCGACTCGCTCACCGAACGCTGGACGTAGGCCACCGGATCGGGGTGCTGCCGCGGCCGGAACCGCCACGTCGTGGGCGTCACGTCGCGCATCCGGTCGAGCCGGAAGGTGCGCCAGTCGTCGCGATCGACGTCCCATGCCATGAGGTACCAGCGCTGCCCTGCAGCGACCATCCGCACCGGTTCCACGGTGCGCTCGTCGTCCACCTCCTGCCGGGTGGTGTACCGGAACCGCACGCGGATCGCGTCGCGGCATGCGCGGGCCAAGCCCAGCAGCGTGTCGGCATCGATCTCGGTGCTCGTGCCGACAACGGTTTCGGTGGCGCCGTAGATCGCCCGCACCTCCGCGCGCAGGCGCGGCGGCATCACCTGGTCGAGCTTGGCCAGTGCGCGCAGGGCCGCCTCAGCGGCACCGGCGATGGTGCTGCCCGACGCCAGTCGCAGCGACACCGCCGTCGCGATCGCTTCGTCGTCGTGCAGGAGCAGCGGCGGCAGTCTCGTGCCGGCACCGAGTTGATAACCACCGCCGACACCGGGGGTCGCGCGGACGGGATAACCGAGGGCGCGCAGCCGATCGACGTCGCGGCGCACCGAGCGATCGGTCACGCCGAGTTCCGCAGCCAGTTCATCAGCGGTCCACGAGGGGCGACTCTGCAACAGCGCAAGCACCCTCAGGACCCGTTCGGTGGTCGACTCGACGGTCACACGACGATCGTCGCACGGATCACGGACCGAATCTGTCCGGAATATGGGTCAACCTGGAGCCATGACAGAACTCGACTGGAACCACCTACTGCGACAGCAACTCGACTATCCGGTACGCCGCCGCCTCGACGGCCTCACCGACGACGAATACTTCTTCGAACCCGCACCCGACTGCTGGAGCGTGCGGCCGCGCGGGACGGGTACCGCTCCCGTGCAGGGAGGCGCCGGTGCGATGACGATCGATTTCGCGTTCCCCGAACCCGATCCGCCGCCCTTCACGACCATTGCGTGGCGGCTCGGTCATGTGATCGTCGGTGTACTGGCGATGCGCAACGCGAGTCATTTCGGACGCACCCCAACCGATTACATGTCGTTCGAGTACGCAGCGACCGCGGACGACGCCCTCGCCCAGCTCGATGCCGAACTCGCCACGTGGATCGCAGGCGTCGAGTCCCTCGGGGAAGACGGACTCGCCCAGCCGTGCGGTGAAGCGGAAGGACCGTACGCCGAGTACCCGATGGGCACGCTGGTCCTGCACATCCACCGCGAACTCATCCACCATCTGTCCGAGGTCAGCCTCCTGCGGGACCTCTACCTGCACACCCGTACCCGCGCCCGACAGGAGGCGAGCTGACATGGCACGCGACATCCAGATCACGTTCGACTGCGCCGATCCCGCGGCCCTCGCGGACTTCTGGGCGGACGCCCTCGGTTACGAACTCCAGAAGCCGCCCGGAAATTTCGTGTCGTGGGACGACGCGCTCGACGCGATGGGCGTGCCGCCCGAACGACGCAACGACGCCTCGGCCGTCGTCGACCCGGACGAGACAGGACCCCGGCTGTTCTTCCAGAAGGTGCCCGAGGGCAAGCAGGCCAAGAACCGGGTGCACCTCGACGTGCGTGCGGCGCCCGGACTCGACGGCGACGAGCGCATGGCCGCGCTGGAAGCCGAGGCCGAACGGCTCGTCACGCGCGGGGCCACGCGCCTCGAGCGTCACGACCCCGCGCCGCCGTTCGGGGCCGGCCACATCGTCATGGCCGACCCCGAGGGCAACGAATTCTGTCTCGACTGAAACGTCGCGTGGTCAGGCCGGTTCCGAGACCCAGTGGACGAGCTGCCAGATGATCCCGTTGGGATCGGCGAACTGGCAGTACCGCTCGCCCCACGGCTCGGTCTCCGGCTTGGTCACCACCGTCGCACCGGATTCCGCGATGCGCGCGAACTCGGTGTCGACGTCGTCGACGACGAAGGCGATGAGCATGCCCTGCCCGGCCGGACCGGCGACGGATTCCGGCTTGAAGGTCGACAGCCCGGTACGCAGGAACACGATGTTGACGCCTGCGTCCGGGTGGGTCAACGAGACGAATCCGTCCGCGGACATCTCCTCGGCGAAACCGAAGTGCCGGATCGCGAAATCGGCCGATGCGGCCGTGTCGGCGACGTTGAGCGACAACGCTGTCGAATTGATTTTCATAGGACCTCCCCCGGGACAGAAACCTTGTACGACGTAGAGAGTACTCTCGAAAGCGAGTTTTCGGGAGGCATGTATGGCGCGCGATCTGATCGACCTGCTGTGGCGCGACCATCCCGATGCGCCGACCGGCGGTTCACGTGGGCCGAAAGCCAAGGTCACCACCACATCCGCGGTGGACGCGGCCGTCACCGTCGCTGACGCGGAGGGCCTCGACGCGGTGACGATCCGTCGCCTCGCGACCGATCTGGGTATCTCCGCCATGGCTCTCTACACCCACGTCGGGTCGCGTGACGATCTGCTCGTCCTCATGGTCGACCGGGTCCACGCCCGGCAATCCCGGCTGCCCTACGAGTCCCCGTCGTGGCGGGATCGGGTACGGCAGGTCGCCGAAGCCGAACTCGAGCACTACGCCGCGCGCTGGTGGCTGCTCGACGTCGACGATCAGCGCACGGCCCTCGGCCCCGGCACGATCGCGAAGTACGACCACGAACTCCACGCCTTCGACGGAACATCCCTCGGCGACATCGATCGCGACGCCGCGCTCACGTTCGTCGCGAACTTCGTGCGGGGTGCGGCCCGAGCCCGACGCCCCGATCCGCACGCCGCCGACATGGGCGAGGCCTGGTCGCGATGGAACGAGCGACTCGCGCACTATCTCGGCGACGACCATCCCCTCGCGCAGCGGGTGGGGGCGGCGGCCGGAGCAGAGATGAACGCCGCCTACAGCCCGCACCACGCATGGGAGTTCGGGCTGCAGCGCGTCCTCGACGGGCTCGAACCGCTCGTCTCGAATGGCGGGGTGCGGCCCACCGGGGAATGATTTCCCCGAAGGTTCGTACGAGAGATTCGAGGTTTCATGAAGCGATTCGCCGCGGGCGTGCTCGGTTGTGCCGCAATCGCCCTTGCCGCGCCGACCACTGCGTACGCAGACACCCCTACCCTCCCCACCGAGGACTACTCCGGGTGCCGCTTCGCGTCGATCTCCGCGGAGTGCCGCTGGGAATCGCTGTTTACCAGCCTGGCGGGCTTGCTACCGACCGGATCCGCGCAGGCCGGAACCACCCTCCGCTGACAGCCCGTCACGATTTGGGTGGATCTGCCCCCGCTTTCCGGGGTCGGATCCACCCGAATCGGATCATCCCTCGCGCACCTCTTCGAGCCTGCGGATCAGCGTTGCCGCATCGAACGGGCCGGTGTGCCGGGTGAGGTCCGAGCCGGTAACGCCGAGATAGAAAGTCGGTGTTCCGAAGACGTCGCTGATCTCGGCGTCGAGATCGTCGTCCTCGACGCGGTGCCGGTGACGCCCGAGGCGCAGGTCCTCGTCCAACAGGTCCATGTCGAGCCCCAGTTGCTGGGCGTGTTCGTAGATCTCGTCACGGGACAGAGCGTCGCTGTGGGCGAACAGATGGTCGTGCATGTCCCAGAAGCGACCCTGCGCGGCGGCAGCCTCGGCCGCTTCGGCAGCGAACCGTGCGTGCGGGTGGTGTTCGTCGAGGGGAAGGTGCCGGAAGACGTACCGCAGGTCGTCGCCGAAGTGCTCGCGCACGTCGCGGATGCTGCCGGTGGCCTTGCTGCAGAACGGGCACTCGAAGTCTCCGTACTCGACGAGTGAGAGCGGAGCGTCGACCGGTCCCCGCACGTGATCGCGGTCCGGGTCCACCGGACGCAGCAGTACGAGCCCAGCGGGTCCTTGCGGCGGATGCAGGCGGTCGGACAGCCGGAACAACGCCCAGCCCAGTGCGGTGGCGAGAACCGCCGCGAGGAGTACGCCGATCCGGGCGTCGTTGGCCGCTTCGGGAGATTCGATCGCCAGATCCACGATGAACAGGGAGATCGTGAACCCGATGCCGGCGAGCGCCGCACCCCCGCTGACGCGCGAGAGAGTGAGTCCCGGCGGCAGGCTGCCCGGCCGCAGACTCGAGAAGACGGCGGTGGCCGCGGTGATGCCCACCAGTTTGCCGACGACCAGACCGAGGACGACGCCCCACGTGATCGGCGACCGGATCGCAATGCCGACGGTCTCGGCGGAGATCACCACACCCGCGTTGGCGAGGGCGAAGATCGGCACGACGAGAAACGCCGTGTACGGCTGGTAGAGCCGTAACAGCCGCTCGTTGACGGACACCGCGCGGAGCACCCCGAGTTGCGCGGCGCGCGCGTAGTCGGAGTTGGGCGATTGACGGAACGCCCGCGTGAGTTCGCCGGCGCGCTCCACTTCGCTGCGACGCGGCGGATAGACGGGAAGGATCAACGCGATCAGCACACCGGCGAGGGTCGGGTGCACACCGGATTCGTAGAACGCCACCCATGTCCCCGCCGCGACGACGAAGTAGACGACGCCCCGCCACACCTCGAGCCGGCGGAACTGCAGGATCAGCAACAGTCCGATCGCGGCAGGTATCAGGTAGACCGGCTGCAGATCGTCGGTGTAGACGAAGGCGATGATGGCGAGGGCGCCGATGTCGTCGGCCACGGCCAGCGTGAGGATGAACACGCGCAGGCGGGCCGGGCAGCGGGGTCCGACCAGCGCGAGCGCACCGAGCACGAAGGCGGTGTCGGTGGACACGACCACACCCCACGCTCCTGCGGCCTCCCCGCTGGGATTGAGCAGTAGGAACAGCGCTGCGGGCAGCGCCAGACCCGCGATCGCGGCCACGAGCGGGACCGCGGCGCGCGTCCGGTCGGTGAGCTCTCCCATGGTGAGCTCGCGTTTGACCTCGAGGCCGACGACGAAGAAGAACAGCGTCATGACGGCGTCGTTGACCCAGTGTTTGAGGTCGAGGTCGATGCCGTAGTCGCCGATGCTGATGCTGAGCGGCGTGTGCCAGAACGCCTCGTACGAGTCGCCCAGGTTGGCCCAGACCAGAGCGATCAGGGTCGCCGCGAGTACGACGCCTGCCGCGAGCGTGTCGTCGTCCGTGCCGTCGCGGACCCCTGCCAGGAGATCGGACGCCCGGCGGAGCGTCGTCGGTTTCTCGTCGACCGTCATGTGCTCCCTCGTTCCACGGTCCGCTTCGAGCAACTCGGTGCCGGTGAGTACGCCGACGAAACCGCACAACGCCGGACCCCGGGACGATTATTTCCGGAACCGACCATTCGGAACTGCATTGTCCGAACACAACAATGCAACCGGATCGGTCGTCCAGGAGGCGGAATGCACCCTTCCGACTACCGACCTCGTCCGAAACTAGACCGAATCGTTGTGCCAACAACCGTTTTCGGCGGTTCGACAGCCCGACCGTTACATTCCGCCGCTTCGTGTCACTTCCACGGACGATAGCCCTGCGCGTCCGCGCCGGGTATCGTCACGATCCACCGAAGCGTCGGTTCCGAATAACCCTCGGCGAGAACAACTTTCCTAAGTTCTCTTACGGAGAGGAGGTGGATCCGTTGCTGCACAGGGGAACGATCCGAAGAACCCGATGGATGTTGATCACCGCACTGGGAGCAGGGGTGCTCGTCGCGGCGACGACACATCAGCCCGTCTCTGTGGACGGGACCGACCCGACGGTCGCGCATGCCCGGTCGTCGCACTCCTCGGTCCCGGTGTGCGCGCCGCCGGACGGCGCGCCCGCCTGGCGTCCGGACGAGCTCGGCGACCACCCGGATCCACCGGCTGCGATCGGAGCGGTGGCGAACGGACGGATCGGAGGCGTCTTCCATCCGTCCACCACGATTCGACTGATCGGCCGGGACGTGTGCGAGCAGTACATCGACCGCAGCATCGTCACGACGAGCGAGGGTTGGTTCCTGTTCACCGGTCTCATGCCGGGTCGCTACACGCTGTTGGGAGACGACGGAACGGTGCTCATCGAGGTCGAGGTCTCCGCCGAGTCACCGGATCACTCCGGACTGGTGCTGGCTCCCGGTTAGGCCGTCAGCACGAGGAGGTAGCCGCCGCCGGCCGACTCGATCCTGGTGTCGAACCGCACTCCCGGCTCGAGGCGCGACAAGCGGTCGAGGAGCCACTCGGAGGCCTCCTCCGCGTCCGACTTCTCGGGACACCGAGCGACGGCGACGCGACCGCCCTTGCGCGTGAGCTGCTCGACGACGCCGATGATGGGCGCCGGGTCGACGACGAACAGCCGGTCGGGCCACAGCACGACGGGTTTGACGGCACCCTTCTTGGTGTTGCAGGCGCGGTGCGCGAGCCGCTCGACTCCACCCTTCCCCTTGCCACCCTTCTTGGCGGTGTTGATGCTGTCGATACTGGGACCGCGCGGGTCGTTGACCGACATGTCGGGGTCCACGGGCTCGTCGCACAACCAGCAACGCCACGCCTCGCGTTCGCCGACTTCTCGAAGGGTGCTCATGGGGTCGAACGCTACCGTTCCGAGAAGCAGGAACATCTCGCGGCCACGAGCGGAGGATGTGGGGCGGGCGGGGCTCGAACCCGCGACCAGCGGATTATGAGTCCGCGGCTCTAACCGACTGAGCTACCGCCCCGTCGCGACGACACGCGTCGCACAGTGCCGCACTCGTCGCACGGCGCGATCGAATGCTACCCGGACACAGCGGGCAACACGCTGCCGGGCGCGAAGTAACAGAGATCACATTGGGGATGCTCTGCCGCATCGGCCCACCCCGGATACACAGAATCCTCCCACCCGTGGCGGGTGGGAGGATTCTTGGGCGCTCCCCCGGCTGGACTCGAACCAGCAACCGTTCGATTAACAGTCGAATGCTCTGCCAATTGAGCTACAGGGGATTGTCCTGCGGTGCTCCGCGGTTTCCCCCGGTGCGTGAAAAACCATAGCGTCCTACCCACCGCAGCACCAAATCGCCTGCTTGTGGGCATGCTGCGGGGTCATCGGGCAGGATGGGGACGACGCAGTCACGGGTGGAAGGACAACACATTGATGGGTTTGTTGGTCGGGGTCGCTGCGGGATACGTGCTCGGCACCCGAGCGGGTCGCGCGAGATACGAACAGATCAGCAAGACGGCCAAGGCGGTGGCCGCGAGCCCCGTCACGAAGAAGGCGATCGAGGTGGGCCGGCAGAAGCTCGCCGACTCGCTCAGCCCTCAGCCCAAGCTCGAGCCGATGAAGCCCATCGACGAGACGACGACGATCATGATCCCGCGGGACCAGTTGAAGAAGTAGACGGTCAGCCGGCCAGGCCGTCCCCGATGGCCTGGTCGAGCAGGCTCCGCCGGTACTGTTCGAGCGCCATGAGGTCACCGAGCAGGGCGTGGAACTCCTCGGACTCGGTGGCCGGGGAGATCCGCTGCAGTTTGGACTTCAGTTCGGCCACCTGCTCGCCGACCCAGACCTCCTGCAGCCGCGCGAGTACGCCGCCGATGTAGCGCGGCAGCCGGTCCTCTTCGGTGGGGACGGGTTCGACGGCGAGTTCCATCACGAGCGAATGCGCGACGGGGTCGGTCGCGGCCCTTCCGACGGCGTCGACCCATTCGGCTCCCCCGAGGCCCGCTGCGGTTCCGCCGGCGTCGGCGACGGCCTGCCGCACGGCCGCGTAGGCGGGGTCGGTGAAGGTCTCCGGCGGCAAGGAGTCGAAGACGGTCCCGGCGATGCCGGGATACTGCAGGGCGGCCTTGAGCGCGTCGCGCTGCGGCCACAACGTCGGATCGTTGGGGCGGGGACGTCGCAGGGCCGACGCAGGCTCTGCCGTGGCCGTTGCGGCCCGCGTCTTCGCTTCCGGTGCACGGACTCCCCGTCGCGCTTCCTCCTGCACGCGCCGGCGCACGGTGGGGATGTCGTCCCATCCCGTCCAGTGCGCGAGTTGCACCGCGTAGTTGTCGCGGATCGTGCGGTCCTTGATCCGTCCCACCACCGGGACGCATCGGCGCAGGGCCTCGACGCGACCTTCGACGGTGTCGAGATCGTGTTCGGCGAGAATCGATTTCACGACGAACTCGAACATCGGGGTGCGGCGGGCCACCAGGTCGCGCACCGCGCCGTCGCCCGACTGTTGCCGCAACTCGCACGGGTCCATGCCCTTGGGTGCGATCGCGACGTAGGTCTTCGCAGCGGTCTTCTGATCTCCCTCGAACGCCTTCATCGCCGCCGCGCGACCGGCGTCGTCGCCGTCGAAGGTGTAGATGACCTCACCGCGGAAGAAGCTGTCGTCCATGAGCAGACGACGCAGTAGTGCGAGATGCTCGTCACCGAAGGCGGTGCCGCACGCGGCGACCGCGGTCTTCACACCGGCCAGGTGCATGGCCATGACGTCGGTGTAGCCCTCGACGATCACGGCCTGATGGGACCGGGCGATCTCGCGCTTGGCGAGGTCGAGACCGAACAACACCTGAGACTTCTTGTACAGCACCGTTTCCGGTGTGTTCATGTACTTGGCGGTGATCTGGTCGTCGTCGTACAGACGGCGGGCACCGAAGCCGATGACGTCGCCCGCTAGATTGCGGATGGGCCACAGCAGCCGACGGTGGAAGCGGTCGATCGGACCGCGGCGTCCCTGCCGGGACAGTCCGGCGGCCTCGAGTTCGGAGAAGTCGAATCCCCGGCCGAGGAGGTGCTTGGTGAGCGCGTCCCAGCCGGCGGGTGCGTAGCCGCAACCGAACGTCTCGGCGGCCGCCTGGTCGAAGTTGCGTTCGGTCAGGTAGTCGCGGGCGGCCTGGGCGTCGGGCGTGCGCAGCTGCTCGGCGTAGAACTGCTGGGCGGCCGCGTTCGCCGCGACCAGCCGGGCACGGGTGCCCCGGTCGCGCTGGACGGACGGACCGCCGCCCTCGTAGTTCAGCGTGTAGCCGACACGCTCGGCGAGCTGCTCGACGGCTTCGACGAAGCTGACGTGTTCGATCTTCTGCAGGAACGAGTAGACATCGCCGCCCTCACCGCAGCCGAAGCAGTGGTAGTGCCCGTGATTGGGCCGCACGTGGAAGGACGGGGACTTCTCGTCGTGGAAGGGACACAGGCCCTTGAGCGAGTCGGCGCCCCCGCGCTTGAGTGCGACGTACTCGCCGACGATGTCCTCGATGCGCACGCGGTCGCGAATGGCCGCGATGTCTCTGTCTGAAATACGGCCGGCCACGAGACGAGTCTAAGCCGCCCCGCAGACTGCTCGGCAGGACGGTCGGCCGCGACCTGCCGTCGCGATCGCTCGAGCCTCGTCAGCCCCAGCTCGCCTGCGCGGCGAGGCTGTCGCGGTCGATCCGTTCGAGGCGTGATTCGGTGCACGAGGCGATCTGATCGACCACGACCCGCACCTTCGCAGCATCGTCGGGCGCGGACTTCCAGGCAGCGACGAAGAACGGGTCGAGACCGACCGGCGCGGTGCGCAGCAGCCACTCGGCGACGCGGTGGATGCGCTCGCGTTGTGATTCCTGGCGGGTGCGGTGGGCGCGGTCGGACATGACGAACTGCAGCGCCATCGTCTTGAGCAACGCGACCTCCGAGACCACGATCGGCGGGACCACGAGGTCGGCGTCGTACCGGGTGACGCGTCGGCCTTCCGTCGCCTCCCGGGTCCCGAGGATCGCTGCGTTGGCGAAGCGGCCCACCAGCTCGCTGGTCAGCTTCTTGAGCGCGACCGAGCAGGCGAGGGTGCCGTCGAAGGTGCCGACGGCGCGGACCACCGGCATGGAGGACAACCGCTTGGCCGCCTCGGTCAACTCGGCCGGGTCGAGACCCGAGAATTCGCGCATGCCCACCTCGATGAGTCCGGCGACATCGTCGGGATCGTCGAGCATCCGCAGGTCGATGCGACCGTCGATCACACCGTCCTCGAGGTCGTGCACCGAGTACGCGACGTCGTCGGACCAGTCCATGATCTGCGCCTCGAGGCACTTGCGGCGCTCGGGTGCGTCTTCGCGGATCCAGTGGAGGACCTCGGCGTCGTCGTCGTACGAGCCGAACTTCGCGCCCGGGCGCGGACGCGTCCACGGGTACTTGAGCGTCGCGTCGAGCGAGGCCCGGGTGAGGTTGAGACCGGCGCTCGAGCCGTCCGGATAGAGGATCTTCGGTTCGAGGCAGGTGAGGATGCGCAGGTTCTGCGCGTTGCCCTCGAATCCGCCGCAGGACTCCGCGACCGCGTCGAGTGCCCGCTCACCGTTGTGCCCGTAGGGCGGGTGCCCGATGTCGTGGGCGAGGCCGGCGAGGTCGACGAGATCGGGGTCGGCGCCGAGTCCTTCGGCGATGCTGCGGCCGATCTGCGCGACCTCCATCGAGTGCGTCAGACGGGTGCGCGGGGTGTCGCCGTCGCGGGGGCCGACGACCTGTGTCTTGTCGGCCAGGCGGCGCAGGGCCGCGCAGTGCTGCACGCGCGCACGGTCGCGTGCGAAGGCGGTCCGCTCGGACGCCGCTCCCTCGGACCCGGCGAGCGCCGAGGTCTTCCGCGGCTCGGCAACGCGCCGTTCGAGATCGTGTTCGCTGTAGCCCTGCATCACACTGCCTTCCGTCACCGAAGACCCTACGTTCCGCCTCACTGCTGCGCCGTGTACGGGAAATCGGCGGAGAAGTGGGTGATCTGGTACCAGATCAACGCGCCGGTCTCGCGGGCGATGCCGTGCAGTTGCGACTCGCGGGTGAACACTGCCGGACCCTGGCGGGTGGGAGCTGTCCAGGCGTCGAGACCGGCGTCGCGCGCCATGGTCCGGGTGCGCAGCGAATGCCACGGGTCGCTGACGAGCACGACCGACGACAGGCCCAGATCCGACATCTCGCGGCTGACGGCCTCGACGCTGAGCAGTGTGTCCGAGCCTTCCTCGACGGCGACGATCGCCTCGGCGGGCACCCCGCGCGAGACGAGATAGTTCTTGCCCGCCGCGGCCTCGGTGAACAGGTCGCCTTCCTGCTTGCCGCCGACGGTGACGATCCGCGGCGACACTCCCGCTTCGTAGAGCTTGAGGGCCTGCTCGAGGCGGGCCTCGAAGACCGACGACGGTGTGCCCGAATACTGGGCGGCCCCGAGCACGACGATGGCGTCGGCTGGGGTGCGGTCGTCGATCCGCGCGACCTGCCACACCCGCAACGCCGTGCCGCCGACGACGAGGACGGCGGCGAGCAGCACCCCGACGATCAGTCGCCGGAGCCAGCGCGCGATGCGCGCGCCGACCCCGAGGTCGTCCCCGGTGTACGTCGCGGTGGTGCCGGTGCGGCGGGATGCGGTGCTCACCCCCTGATTCTGCCAGCGAACGAGAACGCGTCGACCGGACGACGCGCCGACCCCGTCCTCACCTCGCAGCCACTAGATTCGATTCCATGGCACACGTATCGGCCGCACCGCCCCGGCGACCTGCACGGTCCGCGCTCGCATTCGTCCCCGCCCTGCTGGCAGTGGCCGCGTGGCTGCTCCTTCCCGCGTCGGCGTCCGCGGAGCCACCCTCGCGGCTCCCCCAGCCGATCACCGACACGGCGGGCGTGCTCGACGACGCCGACGTCGCACGGATCCAGGAAGCGACGAACACCCTGTACGACGAGCACGGCCTGCAGTTGTGGGTGACCTACGTGTCGAGCTTCGACGGACGCGACTACGACAGTTGGGCGCAGGCCACCGCGCAGGCGAGCAACTTCGGTCCCGACACCGCCCTGCTGGCGGTCGCGACCGACGACCGCGAGTTCGCGCTGTGGACACCGACGGGTTCGGAGATCTCCGAGAGCGAACGCGACCGGATCAGCTCGTCCGACGTCGTGCCGGCGCTACGCAACAGTGATTGGGCAGGTGCCGCCGTGGGTGCGGCCGACGGGTTGAGCAACGCCCTTACGCCGTCGGCCGCTCCGGTGACGACGTTGCTCGTCGGCGGCGGTGTCATCGCAGCCGGCGGTGCCGGTGTCTACGCCTACAACCGGCGGTCGAAGAAGAAGCGCGCCGAGGCCGGTGCAGCGCAGGCCGCGCAGATCGATCCGGCCGACACCACCGCCCTGCGCGGTCTGCCGATCGAGGGTCTCGACCAGTACGCGCAGACCCTCCTGGTGGACACCGACAACGCGGTGCGGTCCAGTGCCGAAGCGCTCGAGCTCGCCCGGGGCGAGTTCGGGGACTCGGCGGTGGCTCCCTTCGACCGCGCGCACCGGCAGGCGCAGGTCGCGTTGGCGAACGCCTTCGAGATCCGTCAGCGTCTCGACGACGACATCCCCGAGACGCCCGAACAGCAGCGCGACATGCTCGTGCAGCTCGTCTCCTCGTGTGGGCAGGCGAACCGCGAACTCGACGCGCAGGTCGAGGCGTTCGACAAGATGCGGAATCTGCTGCTCGACGCTCCGGCCCGTCTGGACGGGCTCACGCAGCGCGCGATCGCGCTGACGGCCCGCATCCCGGAGGCCGAGCGGATCCTCGGGCAGCTGCACTCGGAGTTCCCCACCGGCGCCCTGACCCCGGTGGTGGACAACGTCTCGCTGGCCCGGGAGGAGATCTCCTTCGCGGAGAACGCGATCGACCAGGGCCGCACCGCGGTGGCGCGACCGGTCGGTGAGCAGGGCGACGCCGTGCGCGCGATCCGCGAGGCCGAACGCGCACTGGGGCATGCCGCGACGCTGCTCGACGCGCTCGACCATGCGGCGGAGGACATCCGGCGCGCGATCGCGACGCTTCCCGCCGCGGTGGAGGACGCCGAACAGGGTGTCGCCGACGCGAAGCAGCTCCTCGACGCGGGCGGCCCCGAACTCGTCGACGCCCTGAAGGCCGTGCAGGAAGCCCTCGAACACGCTCGGGCCGAGCAGCACACCGACCCGCTGGGCAGTTTCACGCGGGTCGTCGAGGCCGATGCGCGGCTCGACGAGTTGCGTGCCCGGACGCGGCAGGCCAAGCAGCAGGCCGAGGAGATGCGTCGCCGCCTCGAGCAGGATCTGAGCGCGGCGCAGGCGCAGGTCACCGCCGCGGCCGACTTCATCGGGACGCGCCGCGGCGTCGTGGGTGCCCAGGCACGCACCCGCCTGTCGGAGGCCCAGCGGCACCTGCAGGCCGCGCAGCAGGCAGCCGAGTCCGATCCGGCGGCGGCCATCCAGTACGCGCGGTCCGCCGCGTCGCTGGCCGCGCAGGCACTGCGCAGCGCCCAGAACGACGTGCAGCGCTGGAACAACCAGCACCGTCCGCCCCGCGGTGGTTCGTCGGGCAGCAACGTCGCCGGCGCCGTGCTCGGTGGCATCCTCATCAACAGCGTGCTCAACAGCGGCCGCGGTGGTGGTTTCGGCGGCGGTTTCGGTGGGGGCGGCTTCGGCGGCGGTGGTTTCGGGGGCGGCGGCTTCGGCGGATCGAGCGGAGGACGCTTCTAGACCATGCGCCCGATCGCAGCACGCGCACTGGGTGCCGGTCTCGGATCGGCCGTCCGCCTGTTCGATTCCGCCGCGTCGTCCGACGGAAAACCGTTCTCCGAACCCGACATCCTGCGCCCGCACGTCGACACGCGTCGGTTGGGGTGGGTGCACTACGGCGTCATGATCCCGGATCTGCCGGAGCCGCACCGGTTCTTCTCGATGATGTCGCTGATCGGCGCCACCGGGTCGCTCGCCTTCGACAACGACCACGCGCTCGTGGCGCCGCCGCGCCGCAACGCCACCGTGGTCGCCGGCACGGCGGCATCGCATCCCGCGCACTTCGGGAACTACGCCGTGGGCGACGATTTCGTGTCCTCCCCGGACGGATCACTGGTGAAGTTCGGGGACGATCTGAGCCTGACCGGCCGCTACCCCCACTACGAACTCGTGGGACGGCTCGGAACGGTCGACGTCGCGCTGACACTGACCAACACGGACACGGTCTCGTGGTTCTTCCGCAGCCCGCTCTACAAGCACTTCGGGTTGCTCACCGAATACGAGGGCACCTTCACCCACGAGGGCCACAGCGTCACGGCCGAAGGTCTGTGCTCGTTCGAGTACGGGGCGATGCCGAGCCCGTATCTGATGCGGTCCACTCCCCTGCCACCCGCGGCGAAGGCTCCGCTCGACCATTTCGTCTACCAGATCGTCGATCTCGACGCCGACACGCAGATCCTGTTGAGCCGCTACGCGATCGGTGGCCGGCCCTTCATGACGACGGCGATCCTGCGCACCCGCGGCGGCTACGGAACCCGTTTCCGGGGCGTGGACTTCGAGATACTCGAACTGCACGACGAGCCCGAGCCGACTCCCTACGGCATCCCGATGCCGGTGCCGCGCCGGACCCGGTTCCTGGTGAAGGACACCCGCGGTCGTCCCTGGCTGGATCTCGAAGGGATCATGGACACTCCGTTCACCTACGGTCTGGGCACCGGATTCGTCACCGGTTTCGCGTGGTCGGCGACCTGGCGGGGCGAGGAGATCTCCGGTCGCGGATATTTCGAGTACATCGATCGGCGCTCGACGACCTGACCGCTACGAAACACCCGCCTACGAAGTGACAGATGCCCTCCGGTCCGTCGGGACCGGAGGGCATCTGCGTCTCTCGGGTCGGTCAGCAGCCGATCAGGCGCTGCGCGAGGTAACCCTCGACCTGGTCGAGGCTCACGCGCTCCTGCGCCATGGTGTCGCGCTCACGGATCGTGACGGCCTGGTCCTCGAGGGTGTCGAAGTCGACCGTGATGCAGAACGGGGTGCCGATCTCGTCCTGGCGACGGTAGCGGCGGCCGATGGCGCCGGCGTCGTCGAACTCGATGTTCCAGTTCTGGCGCAGCTTCGCAGCGAGGTCCTTGGCCTTCGGGCTCAGGTCGGCGTTGCGGCTGAGCGGCAGCACGGCGGCCTTGACCGGCGCGAGGCGACGGTCGAGGCGCAGCACGGTGCGCTTGTCGACACCGCCCTTGGCGTTGGGCGCCTCGTCCTCGGTGTAGGCGTCGACGAGGAAGGCCATGAGCGAACGGGTCAGGCCGGCCGCCGGCTCGATGACGTACGGCGTGTAGCGCTCGTTGGTGGCCTGATCGAAGAAGCTCAGGTCGGTGCCGGAGTGCTTCGAGTGCGTCGACAGGTCGAAGTCGGTGCGGTTCGCGACGCCCTCGAGCTCACCCCACTCGCTGCCCTGGAAGTGGAAGCGGTACTCGATGTCGACGGTGCGCTTCGAGTAGTGCGACAGCTTCTCGAGCGGGTGCTCGTACAGGCGCAGGTTGTCCTTGTTGATGCCCAGATCGGTGTACCAGTTCATCCGGTAGTCGATCCAGTACTGGTGCCACTGCTCGTCCTCGCCGGGCTTGACGAAGAACTCCATCTCCATCTGCTCGAACTCGCGGGTGCGGAAGATGAAGTTGCCAGGGGTGATCTCGTTGCGGAAGCTCTTGCCGATCTGGCCGATGCCGAAGGGGGGCTTCTTGCGCGAGGTGGTGAGCACGTTCGCGAAGTTCACGAAGATGCCCTGCGCCGTCTCGGGGCGCAGGTAGTGCAGGCCTTCCTCGCTCTCGATCGGGCCGAGGAAGGTCTTGAGCATCATGTTGAAGTCGCGGGGTTCGGTCCACTGGCCCTTGGTGCCGCAGTCCGGGCAGACGATCTCGGTCATCGGCACGGCATCGGGGTCGTCGAGCTTGTTCTTCTCGGCGTAGGCCTCCTGCAGGTGGTCCTGCCGGTGGCGCTTGTGACAGCTCAGGCACTCGACGAGCGGGTCGTTGAAGACACCGACGTGGCCGGAGGCGACCCAGACCTGACGCGGCAGGATCACCGACGAGTCGAGGCCGACGACGTCCTCGCGGCTGGTGACCATGTTGCGCCACCACTGCTTCTTGATGTTGTCCTTGAGCTCCACGCCGAGCGGCCCGTAATCCCAGGCGGACCTGGTGCCGCCGTAGATCTCACCGCAGGGATAGACCAGGCCCCGGCGCTTGGCGAGGTTGGCGACGGTATCGATCTTGGATTTGGGTGCCACTCGGTTTCTCCATCTTCGATGCGGGTTTTCGCAGCATGCGTCGATCTGTAAGCCTATCGCTCCTCGTTCGCAGCTCGAATTCGCGCCGGTTGACATGCACAACCGTGCATATCAAAATGGAATCGATTTGCAATAAGGCCCGCCGACCGGCGGCCGTCCCCGCCCCGAGGAGCCCCGTGAGCATCGACGCCGATCCACGTGAGTGCAGCACGGGCGAGCGCGCCCGCGGACCGATCGGAAGCGACGCCCTGCCGTCCCCGGTCGACGTCTCCCCCGCCACCCTCATCGCGGCCGGTGAGCTGCTGCGCGCGCTGTCGGCGCCCGTCCGCATCTCGATCGTGCTCGAACTGCGCGAGTCGGCCCGCTGCGTGCACGAACTCGTCGGCGCCCTCGGCGTCACCCAGCCGCTCATCAGCCAGCATCTCCGCGTGCTCAAGACCGCCGGCGTGGTGCGCGGCGAACGCTCGGGGCGCGAAGTGCTCTACCACCTGGCCGACGACCACCTCGCCCGCATCGTCGTCGACGCCGTCGCTCACGCCCAGGAAGGACGATCGCAGTGACCTCCGCCCGCAAACCTCTCGTGGGGGTCCGCTCGACCCGTCAACGCAGCGCCATCGTCGACCTGCTCGACAACACCGAGGAGTTCCGGTCCGCCCAGGACCTGCACGACGAGCTGCGCAAGCGCGGCGAGGGCATCGGCCTGACCACCGTCTACCGCACCCTGCAGTCGCTCGCCGAGGTCGGCAGCGTCGACGTGCTGCGCACCGACAGCGGCGAATCGCTGTTCCGGCGGTGCTCCTCCGGGCACCACCACCATCTCGTGTGCCGCCACTGCGGCTTCACGGTCGAGGTGGACGGCCCGGAGGTCGAACGCTGGTCGCACGAGGTGGCCGAGTCGAACGGCTTCGTCGACGTCAGCCACACCGTCGAGATCTTCGGCAACTGCCGCGACTGCGCCCTCGCTCAGGCCTGAAGCGAGGGCCGTCGGCCGTCAGTCGCAATCACCGCGGCGATCAGCCGCAATCGCAGTCACCACAGCCGCAACCGTCGACGAGCAGGTTCTCGTCGTCGTCCTCGGCCTCACCGTCGAAGACCGACGCTTCGCCGCCGAGACGCTGCGCCAGCGCGCGTGCCTGCTCGACGACCGGCACGAGCGATGCGACGGCCCGCACGAGATGGATCGGGACCAGCGGCGACGCTGCGACCCGCAGCTCGACGGTGACCCGGTCCTTGTCGAGGACGAACTTGACCTCGGGGAACTCGACCTGCAGGTCGCCGAGGACCTCGGCGGCCCGGGTGCGGCCCGTGATGCCCTCGACCAGGTAGGTGGTGAGCAGCACGAAGCCGCCCTCGGCGTCGACGGTCGCGTAGGTGAGCACGTCGTCGATCCAGATCGGGATCTCGCCGTCCTCGTCGGGCTCGGGCGCTTCCTCGAGGATCTCGGACAGCGTCTCGACCACGGCAGCGGTCAGTGCGTCGTCGTCCTCGGTGGGGATCGCGACGGCGTGCGCCCCGTCGGCGGCGACGACCTCCTCGGTGGTGGTCTCGACGTCGGCGTCGGTGGTGGTCACGAATTCTCCTTGGGGTCGGGGGTGCCGGCGACGGCACCGCGCGCGTCGGCGGCACCGTCGAGCACGAGCAACAGCATGGTGGTCAGCGCCGTGTCGTCGAGACCGGTCGCGGGGAACGAGTACCGCAGCACGACATCGGCGTCGGTCTCGCGTTCGATGAGGTGGACCGAGCCGAACTGCAGGGCGTCGGCGGCGGCCGCGACCCGACCGCGCACGGCGTCGTCGAGCGGAAGATCCCACGCGAGCACTCCGGTGACGGAGACCACGTCGAGTCCTTCGGTGAGCGTGACGACCTGCAGGGCGAACGGCACGGCGCCGTAGTCGAATCCGAACGAGCCGTCGCCGTTCGCGGCGGACGACGGGGTGCGGACGTCGACGAAGGGCGTCAGCGCACCTGCGATCCGCTCACGCAGCGACGTCACTTCACACCACCGAACCGCCGGTCGCGCGAGGCGTATTCGACGCACGCCGCCCACAGATCGCGCCGGTCGAAATCGGGGAACATCGTGTCCTGGAAGACGAGTTCGGCGTAGGCCGACTGCCACAGCAGGAAGTTCGAGGTGCGCTGCTCGCCCGAGGGCCGCAGGAACAGGTCGACGTCGGGCATGTCGGGCTCGTCGAGATACCGCGCGATCGTCGACTCGGTGATGCGTTCGGGATCGAGTTCTCCTGCCGCGACCCGGCGGGCGATCTCCCGTGCGGCGTCGGCGATCTCGGCGCGACCGCCGTAGTTGACGCACATCGTGAGGGTCATGACGTCGTTGTCCTTCGTCAGTTCCTCGGCGATCTCGAGTTCCTTGATCACGCTGCGCCACAGGCGGGGACGGCGACCGGCCCACCGGACGCGCACACCCATCTCGTGCATCTCGTCGCGGCGGCGGCGGATCACGTCGCGGTTGAAGCCCATGAGGAAGCGGACCTCGTCGGGGCTGCGC
The DNA here is from genome assembly GCF_058211795.1 of Rhodococcus sp. S3. NCBI lineage: Bacteria > Bacillati > Actinomycetota > Actinomycetes > Mycobacteriales > Nocardiaceae > Rhodococcus > Rhodococcus sp. S3. Next base: position 3,190,752 of record NZ_CM177074.1, read on the forward strand.
TTCCAGTTCTCGGTGGAGAAGGCGTAGGCCGAGAGCCACTTGACGCCCATCTCGATGCATCCGCACACCGTGTCCATCAGCACGGCCTCGCCGCGTTCGTGGCCGGCGGTGCGCGGCAGACCGCGCTCCTGCGCCCAGCGACCGTTGCCGTCCATCACGAGCGCCACGTGCTGGGGAATCAGCTCGGGTTGCAGTACGGGAGGTCGCGCGCCCGACGGATGCGGGTCGGGCGGCCGGATCACCCGCTCAGGCGATGGGGGCGTGGTACGTCGTCGAATCACGGTCCCCATCCTGCCGGACACCGCGGGCGACGTCATCAACCCGGTTCCCCGTCGCAGGTTCGGTACGACCGCGCTCGACGAGGGGCAGCGAGCGCAGTTGCCGTTCGAGATGCCACTGCAGGTGCGCGGCGACGAGGCCGCTGGCCTGGCGGCGCACCGCCGTGTCGGCGGCCTCGGTGTCGGCCCAGCGTCCGTGGTTGAGCGCGTCGAGCAGCGCCAACACGCCCGGGGCGGGGGTGGCCGCCCCCGGCGGGCGGCAGTGCACGCACACCGCACCTCCGGCAGCGACGTGGAAGGCGGTGTGCGGGCCGGGACGGTCGCAGCGCGCGCAGTGGGTGATCGCCGGCGCCCATCCCGCGTAGGCCATGGCCCGCAGCAGATAGGCGTCGAGCACGAGTTCGGGCGGCCGGGTGCGGTCGCACACCGCGCGGAGGGCTCCGACAGTGAGCGCGTGCAGGCGCGGCACGGGCGCGCGTTCCTCACCGGCGAGGCGTTCGGCGGTCTCGAGGATCGCGCACGCGGTGGTGTAGCGGGGGTAGTCGTCGACGATGCCCACCGCAAAGGCGTCGAGGGTCTGCACCTGGGTGATGACGTCGAGACTGCGGCCCGGGTGGAGCTGGACGTCGATGTGGGCGAACGGTTCGAGCCGTGCGCCGAACTTCGAGCGCGTCCGGCGCACGCCCTTCGCGACGGCCCGCACGAGTCCGTGCCGGCGCGTCAGCAGGGTGACGATGCGGTCGGCCTCGCCCAGCTTGTGCTGGCGCAGCACCACCGCGTTGTCCCGATAAAGCCTCACTCCCCGAGTCTGTCATGTCGCGGTGACACGGGACGACCCGCGAAGGGACTCGACACCCAGAACTGGAACGCGTTATTGTTCGTTCGAACGAACGGGGGAACGAATGGACGCTCGAACCGACCTGCGCGACCTGAAGGCGACCGTCGAGGCGCTCGACCGCGGCGAGACCACCTCCACGGATCTCGTCCGTGCGAGCCTCGACCGGATCGACGAGTCGCAACCGCACCTGAACGCCTTCCGCCTCGTGCGCCGCACGGCCGCACTCGACGAGGCCCGCGAGGCCGACCGGCGCCGCGCGAACGGCGAGCGTCTCCCCCTGCTGGGCGTCCCCATCGCGATCAAGGACGACACCGACATCGTCGGCGAGACGACGATGTTCGGCTGCGCCGGCACCTTCACCCCGAAGGACACCGACGCCGAGGTCGTGCGCCGTCTACGAGCCGCCGGCGCGGTGATCGTCGGCAAGACGCACTCCCCCGAACTCGGCCAGTGGCCGCTCACCGGCGGCGACGCCTTCGGGCACACCCGCAGCGCGTGGTCGCGCGACCACACCCCCGGCGGCTCGTCGGGTGGCAGTGCCGCGGCGGTCGCCGCGGGCCTCGTGCCGGCCGCCCTGGGATCCGACGGCGCCGGATCGGTCCGCATCCCCGCCTCGTGGTCCAATCTCGTCGGCATCAAGCCGCAACGCGGCCGGATCTCCATGTGGCCCGACGCCGAATCCTTCAACGGACTCACCACACACGGCCCGCTCGCCCGCACGGTCGCCGACGCGGCCCTGCTCCTCGACGTCGTGTCCGGAAACCACCCCGGCGACCGGCACAGGTGCGCGCCGCTCACCGTCTCCGACGCTGTGGGACGAGATCCCGGCAGGCTGAACATCGCTCTGTCGCTGAAGATTCCGTTCACCGCGACACCCACCCGCCTCGACGCCCGCGTCCGCACCCGTATCGCCGCACTCGCCGCCGTGCTGCGCGATCTCGGCCACGAGGTGACCCTCGCCGACCCCGACTACGGAACGACGTTCGGCCTCGCCTTCCTCCCGCGATCCATGGCCGGTATCGAGGACTGGCTGTACCGCCTGCCCGACCCGTCCCTCGCCGACGTCCGCACCCGCGCCAACGCCCGCACCGGCCGGTACCTGCACGGCTATCCGTTGCGGGCGGCGCGCGCGATCGAACCGCGCCTGCACCGTCGGGTCGGCCGCATCTTCGACCGGTTCGACGTCGTGCTCGCCCCCACCACCGCCACCCCGCCGCTACCGGTGACGGCGATCGACGGCATCGGCGGCTGGGCGACCGACAAGGTCATCACCGGTGCATGCCCCTACGCGTGGCCGTGGAACGTGCTGGGCTGGCCCGCGATCAACGTCCCCGCGGGATTCACCGACGAGCGACTTCCGGTGGGAGCCCAGCTGCTCGGCCCGGAGAACTCCGAACCGCTGCTGGTGTCCCTCGCCTCCCAACTCGAGTCGGTGCTGCGCTGGCACGAACACACCCCGGAGCACTGGTGGTGACCACACGCGACGACGCCCGCTCGCGGATCGTCCACGCCACCCTGCATCTCGTCGGCACAGACGGGATCGCCGGAGTGACCAACCGGCGCATCGCAGCGCGCGCCGAGGTCTCGCTCGGGTCGATCACCTACCACTTCCCCACCCAGGCCGACCTGCTGCGCGCCGCGCTCGAGTTCTTCGTCGACGAGGAGACCGAGCGGCTGCGAGAACTCGCCGAGCAGTATCGATCCCGTGCCCTGTCGCTGACCGAGGCCGCCGAGCTCACCGAACGCGTCGCCCACGACCTGACCTTCACGGCCGAACGCATCGCCCCCTTCGAGCTGTACGTGCAGGCGGGGCGCGACGAGGAACTGCGGCGGGTCGCCGAACGCTGCTGGCGTGCCTACGACGCGTTGACCGTCTCGATCCTCTCCGCCCTGGGGGTGCCGGAACCGGAGACGATCGCCCCGACGGTCGTCGCGACCATCACCGGGTTGCAACTGCGCCGCCTGTCGACGGGTACGGAACCGGATCTGTCGGAGGCCGTTCTGCTGTTGCTGCACGGCGCGGCGGCCACGCGTCACTGAGTTCCGCTCGGTCGCCCGCCCGGCGTGACGATGCGTTCACATCCGCGTCCCCGACGAAACACCACCGTCACGAATTGTGCACTGTGCACAGTTCTTTCCTGTCCCGAGTGGTCTGTCGGCCGATTGCCGAGACCTGTCCGACTCTTCAAGATCGACATGTTCCGGCCGCCGACGGCGGTGCCGCCCATCGATGTCGCGGCGCCCTTCGATCCGTCCACGGTCGTCACCCGCCGCATGTTCACACGTCGAGGAGTCTCCCGTGACCGTCGCGCACATCGTCTTCCTGCTCGGACTGGTCGGCCTGATCGTCGCCATGGCCCTGCGCAAGAACGTCCTGATCCCGGCCGTCGTCGCCACTTTCGCCACCGCCCTCGCCTACGACGGCAACGTCGCCTCCGCCGTCATGGCGGTCTTCCGCGCCACCCTCACCGCCGGCGGAGCGCTCTTCGAGATCTTCGTCGTCATCGCCGCCGTGACATCGATGCTTGCGGCGATGCGCACCATCGGCGCCGACGAACTCATGGTGCGCCCCTTCGGCCGCTGGATGATCAACGGCCGCGTCGCCTATGTCGTGCTGTTCGTCGTCACCTACCTGTTGTCGCTGTTCTTCTGGCCCACACCCGCTCTCGCACTCATCGGTGCCGTGCTGCTCCCGGCGGCGATCAAGGCCGGGCTGCCGCCGCTCGGCGCCGCGCTCGCCCTCGCGATCTCCGGGCAGGGCATGGCACTCGCCTCCGACTACGTCATCGGTCTCGCACCGTCGATCTCGGCGAGCGGCGCAGGTGTGCCGGCCGACGACATCGCCGACCGCGCACTGGTGTTGTCCCTCATCGTGGGTCTGACCGCGGCCGTGCTCGCGTGGTTCCTCACCATCCGCAAGGAGATCGTGCGCCACTCCGCGGATCTCGTGTCTGCGACGGACGATCCGGGCACGGGTGGCTCCGTCTCCGGACGTCCGGCACTGCACCCGAACGGGGACCTCCCGACCCCCGAGAACGATCACACCGCACCGGTGGGCACGGTGGCCGACATCGACCTGCCCGGAACTCTCACACCGGTCCTCACGCGCCCCACCCGGGCACGCGCCTGGGCGATCGGGGTTCCCGCGACCTTCGGTCTGGTACTCGTCTACATGATGCTGGGGCGCTTCACCGATCTCGTGCCGTGGTCGGACGGCGCCGGCGCCTCGCTCGTCGGCGGCACCGCACTGGTCCTCATGGCCGCCGTGACCCTGACGACGCGTCCGGCCGACGCCCTCGAACACTGCGCCACCCATTTCGTCGACGGCCTGGTGTATGCGTTCAAGGCCATGGGAATCATCCTGCCGGTGGCCGGATTCGTGTACCTCGGCATCCCCGACTACTCCGGTTCGATCCTCGGACTCGAGGACGGCACCGGACCGGCCTTCCTGTTCGACACCGTCGAGAGCATCCAGACCTACATCCCCGACAACGGCCTCTTCGCCGCGTTCAGCATGCTCCTCATCGGCATGCTCATCGGCCTGGACGGCTCCGGCTGGGCAGGTCTGCCACTCACCGGTGGTATCGCCGCCGCGCTCGCCGCGCAGGCCGGTATGGACACCGCGACGCTCGCTGCCCTCGCGCAGAACGCCGCGACCTGGACCGGCGGCGGCACCCTCGTCATCTGGTCGTCGCTGATCGTGGTCGCGGGCTTCTGCCGTGTCCCGGTCGGAGATCTCGTGCGACGACTCGCGATCCCGGTGGTGAGCGGACTGCTCGTCGCCGCCGTCGCCGCGGTGGTGATCTGGTGACCACCGCATCCGTACCGAACACCTTCGAGGCGAGGATCCCCGTGGACGAATCCGGTTTCCGCTACGACCCGCGACGCTGCGCCCTGGTCGTCGTCGACATGCAGAACGACTTCTGTTCCCCCGAGGGCGCTCTCGCCGGCTGCGGCTTCGATGTCTCCGCCGCCGTCGCCATGACACCGCGGCTGGCGGAACTGATCGACCGCGCCCGCCGCAGGGACGTGCCCGTCGTGTGGGTTCGCACGGAGCACGACGAGACCACGGACACGCCGCAGTGGCTGGGCCGCGTCGGCACCGGTCCCGGCACCGCGCGGACCGGTCTGACCTGCCGGCCCGGTACTCCCGGGGCGGACTTCTACGGGGTTCGTCCGGAGGCGGGAGAACCGGTGATCGTCAAACATCGCTTCAGCGCGTTCGTCGGCACCGACCTCGACAGCGTCCTGCGGGCACGGGGTATCGAATCGTTGTTGTTCACCGGTGTCGCCACCGAGATCTGCGTCGAATCGAGCCTGCGCAGCGGGCTGTTCCACGAATACTGGGTCTCGCTCGTCGAGGACTGCACCGCGTCCTACAGTCCCGCGGCGCACGCCGCCTCGGTCGCGGTGGTCGCGCAGAACTTCGGGACCGTGGTGACCGCAGACGACCTCGCGTCGATGTGGGTCGCCCGGCCGATCACCGCGTCCACCCCGTAGGGGCTCGGCGTCAGAATCCCAGACGGCCCAGCTGTTTGGGATCTCGCTGCCAGTCCTTCGCGACCTTCACGTGCAGGTCGAGGTAGATCTTCACGCCGAGGAGCTTCTCGATCTGGGTGCGTGCGGCGGTGCCCACCTCGCGCAGCCGCGCACCCCCCTTGCCGATGACGATGCCCTTCTGGCTCGGCCGCTCGACGTAGAGCAGGGCGTGCACGTCGAGCATCTCGCCCTGCTTCTCGGTGCGACCCTCACGTTCGGTGATCTCCTCGATCACAACGGCGAGCGAGTGGGGCAGCTCGTCGCCGAGACCTTCGAGGGCGGCCTCGCGGATGAGCTCGGCCATCAGGGTCTCCTCCGGCTCGTCGGTGAGCTCGCCGTCGGGATAGAAGGCCGGTCCGGGCTCCATGTGCGAGACGAGGACGTCGACGAGGACCTCGACCTGCTCACCCGAGGCCGCGGAGACCGGCACGACCTCGCAGTTCTCGCCGAGGAGTTTCGACACGGCGAGCAACTGCGCGGCGACCTGCTGTTTGCCCACCTTGTCGATCTTCGTGACGATGCCGATGACCGGGGTCTTCGGCGCCATGTGGCGCACCTGCTCGAGGATCCAGCGGTCGCCGGGGCCGATCTTCTCGTCGGCGGGGAAGCACATGCCGATCGCGTCGACCTCGGAGTAGGTGTCCTGCACCAGATCGTTCAGCCGCTGGCCGAGCAGGGTGCGCGGGCGGTGCAGTCCCGGGGTGTCCACCAGGATGAGCTGGGCGTTGTCGCGGTGGACGATGCCGCGGATGGTGTGACGGGTGGTCTGCGGGCGCGACGAGGTGATCGCGATCTTGCTGCCGACGAGTGCATTCGTGAGCGTCGACTTCCCGGTGTTGGGCCGGCCGACGAAACAGATGAAGCCGGAACGGAAGTCGGTGTCGGTCATGCATGCTCCTCGGTGGTGGCCGTATCGGTATCGGTGGGTTCTTCTTCGGGTGTGGCGCGCTGCACGAAGACGGTGCTCACACGCACCCGTCCGCGGACGTCCGGTCCGCCCTCGCCGCGGAGCAGCAGGCCGTGGGTCCGTACCTCCGCACCCGGCAGCGGAACTCGGCCGAGTTCGTAACCGAGGAGTCCGCCGACGGTGTCGACCTCGTCGTCCTCGATGTCGATGTCGAACAGTTCGCCGAGGTCCTCGACGGCAAGTCGCGCGGAGACCCGGTAGGTGTCGTCGCCGAGGTCCTCGACGTCGGGGATCTCCCCGGTGTCGTACTCGTCGGCGATCTCACCGACGATCTCCTCGATGACGTCCTCGATCGTCACGAGACCGGCGATGCCGCCGTATTCGTCGACGAGGACCGCCATGTGGTTGCGGTCGCGTTGCATGTCGGCGAGCAGGTCGTCGAGGCGCTTCGAATCCGGCACGAAGACCGCCGGTCGCATGACGTCGGCGACGGAGACGCTGCGTCCGCCGTCGCGGTGGTAGTAGGTCTGCTGGACGAGGTCCTTGAGGTAGACGACTCCGCGGATGTCGTCGACGTTCTCGCCGATCACCGGGATCCGGGAGTGCCCGCTGCGCACGGCGAGCGAGGTGGCCTGACCGGCGGTCTTGGTCTCCTCGATCCACACCATCTCGGGGCGCGGGACCATGATCTCGCGGGCGGTGGTGTCGCCGAAATCGAACACCGACTGGATCATCCGGCGTTCCTCGTCGGCCACGACCCCGCTCTCCTGAGCGAGGTCGACCAGTTCGCGCAGTTCGATCTCGTTGGAGAACGGGCCGTTCCGGAAACCGCGACCGGGCGTGACGGCATTGCCGACGCTGATGAGGATGCGGCTGATCGGACCGAGCAGGACACCGAGGATCCGCAGCGGTCCGGTGGCGGCGAGCGCGATCGGATACGCGTGCTGGCGTCCGAGCGTGCGCGGACCGACACCGATCACGACGTAGTCGACGATCACCATCACCGCAGCGCCCACGACGAGCGCCCACGTGCGGTCGAGCACGGCGAGCAACGCACCGACGAGCACGACGGTGGCGGTGATCTCGCAGAGGATGCGCAGCAGCACCGTCAGATTGACGTAGCGGGGCCGGTCGTCGAGCAGACCGAGCAGGCGGCGCGCACTGGGCCGGCCCTCTTTCGCGAGTTCCTCGGCGCGCGCCGCGGATACCGTGTTGAGCGCGGAATCGACTGCGGCGAACAGGCCGCCGAGCACCACCAGGACGACCGCCAGGACGACGAGGGGCACGGTACTCACGCGATCGTCACTCCCTCGATCGGTGTCGTCCGATCACGATGGCTCGTACTGTCGCCGCTCATGATTCGGGGGTGTCGACGAAACCGGCCTTGCCCAGCAACTTCCGGTCGCGGGCGGCGAGACGCGCCTCGTGCTCGGCGCGACGGATCTCCTCGTACCACTCGGCGAGGAGCTGGTTCTGCAGGCCGAACATCTCCTTCTCCTCCTCCGGTTCGGCGTGGTCGTAGCCGAGGAGGTGGAGCATGCCGTGCACGGTGAGCAGGGCGAGTTCGTGGGCGACCGGGTGACCGGCCTTCGCGGCCTGGTCGGCGGCGAACTGCGGACACAGCACGATGTCGCCGAGCATCGACGGTCCCGGTTCGGGAGCGTCGGGACGCCCGCCGGGTTCGAGTTCGTCCATGGGGAACGACATCACGTCGGTGGGGCCGGGCAGGTCCATCCACCGAACGTGCAGATCGGCCATGGTGTCGAGATCCACGAGCACCATCGACAACTCCGCTGCCGGATGCACATCCATCCGGGCGATCACGAAGCGGGCGACGTCGAGGAGTTCCTCCTCCGAGACGTCCATTCCCGATTCGTTCGAGATCTCGATGCTCATGACTGGAGTTCCTTCTGCACGACGGTATTCGGTTGATCTACAAGGGCGTTCATCGACGCTGCACCCGCTGCGCGCGACGCTGGGCGCGGTTGCCGGGGATCCCGTCGCCGTCGCGGGTGGTGGCCTCGAAACGGCTGTAGGCGTCGACGATGTCGGAGACGAGCCGGTGCCGCACGACGTCGCTGCTGTCGAGTCGCGCGATGTGGATGTCGTCGATGCCGTCGAGGATCTCGGTGGCGGCGGCGAGACCCGAACGGGCACCGCCGGGCAGGTCGATCTGCGTGATGTCGCCCGTCACGACAATCTTGGAGCCGAAGCCCAGGCGCGTGAGGAACATCTTCATCTGCTCGGCGGTGGTGTTCTGCGCCTCGTCGAGGATGATGAAGGCATCGTTCAGGGTGCGGCCACGCATGTACGCCAGGGGCGCGACCTCGATGACCCCGGCCTGCATGAGCTTCGGGATCGCCTCGGGATCCATCATGTCGTGCAGCGCGTCGTGCAGCGGCCGCAGATACGGGTCGATCTTCTCGTGCAGGGTGCCCGGCAGGAAGCCGAGCCGCTCCCCCGCCTCGACGGCGGGACGCGTGAGGATGATGCGGTTGACCTGCTTGGTCTGCAGCGCCTGCACGGCCTTCGCCATGGCGAGATAGGTCTTGCCCGTACCGGCCGGTCCGACACCGAAGACGATGGTGTGGGCGTCGATGGCGTCGACGTACCGCTTCTGGTTCAGGGTCTTGGGCCGGATCGTCTTCCCGCGCCGCGACAGGATGTCGAGACTGAGAACGTCGGCCGGCGACTCGGAGAGCCCCTGGGTGAGCATGCCCACGGTGCGACGCACGGCGTCGGGGGCGAGCGATTGTCCGCGACGGACGATGGTGACGAGCTCGGCGAGCGCACGTTCGGCGAGAGCGACGTCGGCGGGCGCTCCGGTCAGCGTGACGGTGTTGCCCCGCACGTGGATATCCGCCGCCAGGAGGGCTTCGAGGGCGATCAGATTCTCGTCCGCGGCTCCGAGCAGGGGCGCTGCGGCCTCCGAGGGGAGGTCGAGGCTCGATTTGACCGTGGTCGGTTCGAATTCGGCGGGCTCGTGGGGTCGGTCTGGTTCACTCACGTGGACGGTACGTCCTGCTTTCGGTTCGGCTCCTGCACGACGGTCGTCGTGTTCGTGCCAGTCTAGCGCCGGACGGGGCGTACCCCTCCCGCAACAGCGAGTTTCAGCGGGGTTCGGTTCCGCCGTCGCCCGAGCCGGCCTCCACGAGCCACCGTCGTGCCTCGGCGAGGATCCCGGGCGCTCGGTCGGGTGAGACCCCGGCGAGCACGAGGTTGCCCAGGACGATGGTGTCGCCGGAATCGTCGACCAGCCCGAGATTGGCCTGCTCGAGGGTGGCCATCGTCAGGCCTTCCATCATCCCCACGAGCACGGGCGCCGGAAGATAGTCGGAGAGCTGGCCCTGCGCGAGGCCGCGTTCGACGTGCCCGAGGACACGCGAGCGCACCGGGGAGACGAGTTCGGCGATGCGCTGTTCTCCCATCTCCTTGCGCGCGAACGAGAGCAGCACGCGGTAGCGGTCGCCGATGGGCCAGGTCCGCAGCGCCACGACCGCGAGCGCGACGGCGGGATCGTCCGGTTCGGGATGGTCGAGAGCCTCGGCGAGCGCGGTGGAGGCATCGTCGACGATCCCCTCGACGAGGGCTTCCCGATTGGGGAAGTGCGCGTAGACGGTGCGCCGGACGACACCCGCGGCCTTGGCGACATCGTCCATGCTCGCGTCGGAGTCGGCCGCAAAGCACATCACCGCAGCGTCGAGTATGCGCATGCGGTTCGCATTGAATCGGGTTCGCGGTCGTGTGACCGGGTTCTCCACGTTCTCGCCCTCTTCCGCCGACTGTGATCTGTCTTTCATTTTAGTTGCACACGGATGTGCAGCTGCGTAACTTGCACACCACCGTGTAGATCGGGGCTCCGGTCCCGGCCCGTGTCGCACCCGAGGAGAACCCATGACCACTGCCGTCACCCCCGCAGGAGGGACTGCAGCGAAGGAACCCTACCGGCTGCGCTGGGTAGGACTGACGGTGCTGTGCCTGAGTCTGCTCATCGTCGTGATGGCCAACACCTCGCTCATCGTCGCCGCCCCCGGCATGCTGCGCGACCTGCAGCTCACCAGCGCCGACATGCAGTGGATCATCGACGGCTACACCGTCCCCTACGCCGCGCTGATGCTGCTGTTCGGCGTGCTCGGCGACCGGTACGGGCGACGCCGCGCGTTGCTGGCCGGTCTGGTCGCCTTCGCCGCCGGCGCGGTCTACGGATCGTTCGCCGACAGCGCCGGCGACGTGATCGTCGCGCGCATCGTCATGGGGGTGGGCGCCGCCGTGATCATGCCCGCGACACTGTCGCTGCTCGTCGCGATGTTCCCCGTGCACGAGCGTGCCCGTGCGATCGCGGCCTGGGCAGCCACGTCCGGACTCGCCATCGCACTCGGTCCCCTGCTCGCCGGATGGCTCCTCGAATCGAACTCGTGGGGTTCGACCTTCCTCATCAACGTGCCGATCGCGGCGTTCGCGGCGATCGCGGCCCTGATCCTCGTGCCGGCCTCGAAGGCGGACGATCTCACCCGCACCGACTGGGTCGGCGGCGCCCTGTCCGTCGCCGCTCTCGGCGGAATCGTCTACGCGATCATCGAGGGGTTCCACTTCGGTTGGGGCACCGGGGTGATCGCCACCTCGATCGGCTCGGTGATCGCCGCGGTTCTCTTCGTGGTGTGGGAACTTCGCCACCCCCGGCCGCTGCTGGATGTGCGCCGGGTCGCGGACCGGACCGTCGGCGGCGCCTGCCTGTCGGTGCTGCTGCTGTTCCTCGTCGCCTTCGGGGCCATCTACTTCGTCGCGCAGCAGTTCCAGTTCGTGCTCGGTTACGGCCCGCTCGAGACCGGCCTGCGTCTGCTTCCTCTCGCGGTGACGGTCTCGCTCGGTGCGGCGCTGAGCGGCCGGCTCGCACCCCGACTCGATGCGCGGATCCTCGTGGGCGCGGGCATGGTCGCCGCCGCGGTGGGCATCCTCACCCTGACCGTCACGGACGGCGCCTCCGACTTCACGCCGCTCCTGATCTCGTTGCTGCTGCTGGGCTTGGGCATCGGTCTGGCCACGCCCCCGTCCACCGACCTGATCATGGGCGGTTTCCCCGACTCGGATCTCGGAGCTGCGGGCGGATTGAACGACACCGCAGTGGAATTCGGTGGTTCGCTGGGCATCGCCGTGCTCGGTTCGATCCTCGCGACCACCTATCACCGCGAGATCTCCGGCTTCCTCGACGGATTGCCGCTCGCGGATCTGACGGGCCCGATGGCCGATCAGGCCGCGATGGCGATCGAGGCGGCCGGCGATTCGGTGGGCGGGGCGGCGATCGTCGCGGAGGAACTCGCGGCGAACCCCTTCGCGGCGTCCTACGCACAACCGCTGCTCGACGCGTCGTCCGCAGCGTTCGCCCAAGCGATCTCGTCCGCGAGCCTCGTCGCCGGCATCGTCCTGCTCGTCGGCGCCGCGGCCGTCACCGCGCTACTCCCCCGCGGACTCCACACGCGCACCCGCAGCGAGGCCGAGATCGGCCACTGACCGCGCGGTGAGCAGGTCGAGCGACCGCTCCCAGGCACGGGTGGTCCGGTTCAGGAAGGCGACGTGGTCCTCGCCGTCGAACAGTTCCAGCGACACCGGATCCCCCGCCGCGTCGGCCGCGTCGACGTAACGATGCGCGACACTCACCGGCACCTGCTCGTCGGCGGTGCCGTGCAGCACCGCGACCGGCACACCGATCGGCGGCCGGTGCATCGGTGAGGCCGACCGGTAACGCTCGGGCGCATCCGCGTAGGACGCACCGAAGAGCGCCTCGAACGCCTCCACGCGACGACCACGTTCCCCGGCGGTGACGAGATCGAGCGCACCCGCCTGCGAGACCACGAATTCCGGTCGCACCGACGTGCTCTCACCCGCGAGCCACACAGCCAGCTGGCCTCCCGCCGAATGACCGACGAGGCGCACACGGTCGGGATCGACCTCGACACCGCCACGCTGCGCGTGCGGAACGACCTCGGTGAAGATCGTCTCGTACGCCGCGACCACATCGGCGGACATCTCGTCCCACGCGCCCCCGGCCTCGAGGCGTCGGTACTCGACGTTCCACGCCACCACACCGCGACGCGCGAGTTCCACCGACAGCGCCGTGCCGAGGGTGAGCTGGTAGCGGCCGTGCCACGAACCGCCGTGGACGACCATGACGACGGGAACGGGCCCCATCACCGTCTCGGGGTCGGGCAGGAAGACGTGCCCGAACTGCTGCGAGTGGGTGCCGTAGGCGATCTTCGTACGAGCCAAGAGAAATCCTTCGGTACGTATGGTCGGGACCCGCCAGCGGTCCCTCAGTACATGGTCGGGACCCGCAAGCGGTCCCTCAGTACATGGTCGGGACCCGCAAGCGGTCCCTCAGTACATGGTCGGGACCCGCAAGCGGTCCCTCAGTGCAACGGCCTGGTCCGCCACCGGTCGGTCAACACACCGATCGCGCCGAGTGCCACGGCCGCCGCGGTCGAGGTGCGCAGCACCGTGGGACCGAGACCGACGGCCACCGCGCCCGCGTCGACGAGCGCCTCGACCTCCGCGTCGTCGAGTCCGCCTTCGGGACCGACGATCAGCGTCAGCGAATCGGCATCGCGCACCGGCAGATCGGCGAAGGGGATGGTGGCGGATTCGTGGAGCACCGCGACGACCTCGCCGCGCTCGACGGCCGACCGGACCCGGGCGACGACCTCGGGTGTGCGGTGCAACCCGGCGACCGTCGGCACGTGCGCGCGCCGCGACTGCTTCGCCGCGGACGTCGCGACCGCCTGCCACTTGGCAACACCCTTGACCGCTTTGGCATCCCACCGGGCGACGCAGCGCGCCGACTGCCACGGCACGAACTCGTCGGCGCCGGCCTCGGTGGCCAGTTCGACGGCGAGTTCGGACCGATCGGATTTCGGCAGCGCCTGCACGACGGTCACGCTCGGACGCGGCGGGTCGACGACGCGACGACCGAGCACGAGCGCTTCGAGCCGGTCCTTCGCCACCGCCGTGACCTCGACGTCGGCGACTTCACCGGCACCGTCGGACAACACGAGCCGCTCGCCGACCGCGATGCGGCGCACCGTGGCGGCGTGCCGGCCCTCCTTGCCGTCGAGCACGGCCGTCCGCCCCTCGTCGGGCAGCGGATCGAGGTAGAACAGTGTCGCGGCCACCCGACCGACCTAGCGGGCGCTGAACGCGTCGCGCAGGCGCGAGAACAGGCCGCCGGTGTTCTGCGAACCCGTGGTCACGACCTCGACGTGCTCCCGGTCGCTGTGCCGGCGCAAGTCCTCGAGCAGCTTCGTCTGCTTGTGATCGAGCTTGCTCGGCACCACGACCTCGAGATGCGCGTGCAGGTCGCCGCGCGTACCCGAGCGCAGTTTCGGCATGCCGTGGCCGCGCAGCACCGAGATCGAACCGGGCTGGGTACCGGGATCGATGGTGATCTCGGTGGGTCCGTCGAGGATGGTCTCGACCGTCACCTTGGTGCCGAGCGCAGCGTCGACCATGGGCACGCGGATGGTGCAGTGCAGGTCGTCGCCGTCGCGCACGAAGACCTCGTGCTGCTGTTCGAGCACCTCGACGTAGAGATCGCCGGCAGGACCGCCGCCGGGACCGACCTCGCCCTGGGCAGCAAGGCGGATGCGCATCCCGTTGCCGACACCGGCGGGCACCTTGACGGTGATCTCGCGGCGGGCACGCACGCGGCCGTCGCCGCCGCACTTGCGGCAGGGATCCGGGATCGTCTCGCCGACACCGCGACAGGTGGGGCACGGCCGGGAGGTCATGACCTGGCCGAGGAAGGAACGCTGGACGGACTGGACCTCGCCGGCACCGCCGCAGGTCTCGCAGCGCACGGGCTTCGAGTCGCCGTGGGTGCCGGAACCGGTGCACGCGTCGCACAGGATCGCGGTGTCGACCGTGACCGTCTTGGTGACGCCGCGAGCGCATTCCTCGAGGGTCAGGCGGGTGCGGAGCAGCGAGTCGGCGCCGGGCTGGACGCGGCCGCGCGGACCGCGGGAACCGCCGGCGCCGCCACCGAAGAACGCCTCGAAGACGTCGCCGAGGCCGCCACCGAAGCCGGCACCGCCGAAGCCGCCTGCACCGCCGCCACCGGGTTCGAGCGGGTCGCCGCCGAGGTCGACGATGCGTCGCTTCTCGGGATCCGACAACACTTCGTAGGCGGCCGAGATCTCCTGGAAACGCTTCTGCGCCGACTCGTCGGGGTTCACATCCGGGTGGTGCTCGCGCGCCAACTTGCGGTACGCCCGTTTGATCTCCTGGTCGGTCGCGTTCTTGGACACGCCGAGCGTCCCGTAGTAGTCCCGTGCCACGTTTGGTTCTCGTCCTTACGTCGTTCTACAGAGCAAAATGGACGGTGCTCAGCGTTCGCCGAGCACCTCACCGATATATCTCGCAACGGTGGCGACCGATGCGATGGTTCCCGGATAGTCCATCCGGGTGGGGCCGAGCACCCCCAGACCACCGAAGACCGTACCCGCGGCCCCGTAACCGGTGGACACGACCGAGGTGGTGCGCATCTCCTCGAACTGGGTCTCCTCACCGATGCGGACGGTGACCCGGCCGGCGTCCTGGCTGGACGCGAGCAGTTTGAGCACCACGACCTGCTCCTCGAGGGCTTCGAGGACCGTGCGCAACGAACCCGGCACTATCCCGTGGCCGTCGAAGTCGGCGGCGTTACGGGTGAGATTGGCGGTGCCTCCGAGCACGAGACGCTCCTCGGGGTGCTCGACGAGGGTCTCCACCAGCACGGTGGTGCACCGGATGAGCGCGTCGCGCAGATCGTCCGGTGCGTTGTCGGCGAGCTCGGTGACCGCGACGGAAGCCGCGGCGAGCCGCTTGCCGGTCAATGCCCCACCGAGCAGCTCACGCAGCCGCGACAGGGCGTCCTCGTCGATCACGTCGCCGAGTTCGACGATGCGCTGATCGACGCGGCCCGAGTCGGTGATGAGCACGAGCAGCAGCCGCGCCGGCGTCAGCCCGACCACCTCGAGATGTCGCACGGACGACGCCGAGAGCGTCGGGTACTGCACGACCGCGACCTGGCGGGTGAGCTGCGCGAGCAACCGCACCGCGCGGCGCAGCACGTCGTCCAGGTCGACGCCCGATTCGAGGAACTGCAGGATCGCGCGGCGCTCGGCCGACGAGAGCGGTTTGACCTCCGCGATCCTGTCGACGAACTGGCGGTAGCCCTTGTCGGTGGGCACGCGTCCCGAGCTCGTGTGGGTCTGTGTGATGTATCCCTCTGCTTCGAGCACAGCCATGTCGTTACGGACCGTGGCGCTGGACACACCGAGGTTGTGCCGGTCGACGAGAGTCTTGGAGCCGATCGGCTCCTTGGTGGACACGTAATCCGCCACGATGGCGCGCAAGACCTTGAATCTCCGCTCCTCGGTACTCGACAACCCGCCACCTCCGTTTCCGCCGCCTGCAGGACTGCACCTCTCGGGGCCGTACCCTGCCAGTCTAATCGCGCGACGACCTCGAAGGTGTCGGGCACGTGTGCGACACCACCCCGAACCGGAGGCGACGCCGTCGGCGCGTCCCCCGTAATGTGTCCGCATGATCTTCAAGGGCGTCCGGGACGGGAAACCGTATCCCGATCACGGACTGTCTCTGCGCGACTGGTCGAGGATTCCGCCCCGCCAGGTGCGCCTCGACGAGATCGTCACGACGACGAAGGTGCTCGAACTCGACCGGCTGTTGTCGGAGGACTCGACCTTCTACGGCGATCTGTTCCCACACGCCGTCCAGTGGCAGGGCGTGCTGTACCTCGAGGACGGGCTCCACCGTGCCGTGCAGTCCGCACTGCGGAACCGGCCGGTGCTGCACGTGCGTGTCTTCGAGTACGACGTGCTGATTCCCGGTGGCGTGCCCGACCCGGGCGCCGAGGTTCGGGGCCCGTCTCCCGCATAGCCCGATCAGGGGTGGATTCGCCCCGTTTCGACCGACGTCCGACGGACCGCCCGAGCTCTCGGACACCGACCGGGAAGGAATGGCATGGGCGAGACGTTCGGCCGCTACGAACTGCAGACCCGGCTCGGCCAGGGCGGGATGGGTCAGGTGTGGTGCGCATTCGACTCGGTCACCGATCGTCAGGTCGCGGTCAAGGTCCTGCCGCCGGAACTCGCCGACGACGCCGGATACCGCGCGCGTTTCGATCGTGAGGCCCGGGCCGTCTCCAAGCTCCGCCATCCGAACATCGTCCCGATCCACAATTTCGGTGAGATCGACGGACGGCTGTACATCGACATGGCCCTGCTCGAGGGCGAGGATCTCGGCACCGTCCTACGACGTGAAGGTTCGCTGCCGCTCGACCGCACCGTGCGCGTGATCGGCCAGGTCGCTGCGGCTCTCGACGCCGCACACGATGCGGGACTGGTGCACCGGGACGTCAAACCGGCCAACATCGTGCTGCACCCCAGCGGCCATACCTATCTGATCGACTTCGGGATCGCACATGCCGACGGTCAGACCGCGCTCACGCGCGAGGCCGGAGCGATCGGCACTCTCGCGTACATGGCCCCGGAACGCTTCGACGGCCGATCCGGGCCGGGTTCCGACATCTACGCGCTGACCTGCGTGTTGTTCCAGTGCCTCACCGGACGAGCACCGTTCGCCACCGACAGCACCGCTCAGCACGTCGCCTCCCATCTCACGAAACCGCCGCCGCGTCCGACCGACCTCGTGCCCGGCCTCCCTGCCGCGCTGGACGGCGTCGTCGCACGTGGGATGGCCAAGCGGGTCGAGGATCGGTATCGCCGGGCCGGTGAACTCGCCGAGGATCTGGCCCGGAGCACGATGGACCGACGGCCGCCGCGCGGGGCACCGGTCCCGCTCCGGAAGGTCGAGCCCGGACCGCCGCCCACGGCGGTGATCCCGCCGACCGCGGTGAACCCGTCGAGCTGGATGGGCCCGCCGACCTTCCCGAACCGACCCCCGATGGGGCCTCCTCCCCCACCTCCGGCGCGTGCACCGCGCCGCGGTGCGGTCGTGGCACTCGCGGTCGCCGCCGCGGTGATCGCGGTGGGGGCGGTGCTCGCCTTCGTCCTCGGGCGGGGCACCGGCGACTCGCCGTCCGCCGGTGCCACGAGTCCACTCCCGGCGGAGACCTCGACACCCTCCACCGTGCCGTCCTCACCCGGATCGACGTCACCCGAACCGACCTCGTCGGAGTCACCGCCGAGGTTCGAGCGTATGGAGACCTTCGTGCGGGACTACTACGCGTTGCTCCCGGACGACACCGAACAGGCCTGGGCGTTGTTCGATCCCCACTACGCGGGGAAGGTCGGCCGGGCCGGGTTCGAGGAGTTCTGGCCGACGATCCGGTCCGTCTCGGTGGATGCCGTGGAGCCCCGCGATGCGTCGAGTGTGATCGTCACCCTGACGTTCGTCACCGTCGACGGCCGGACCGAGTCGGAGAAGCGCTGGGTGTCGGTGGTCGAGAACCGTGGGCGGCTGTCGGTCTACGACTCGGAGCGCATCGGCGCGGCATGACGCGACCGGTCGGTCGGAGCGGCGTGACGCGACCGGACGGTCAGTCGTCCGCGCCGAGCAGGATGGTGCGGACCACCGCGTCGGCGAGCAGCCTGCCCCGGTCGGTCAGCACGAGATGATCGTCGCGCTCCACGGCGAGCCCGTCGGCGACCACCGTCTCCGCCGCGACGCGCTCACCGTCGTCGAGTTCCGACAACGGCAGGCCCGTGCGCAGCCGCACGGTGAGCATGACGAGTTCGGTGTGCCGGTCCTCGGTGGTGAGATGTTCGCTTCCCGCGACGGGCAGGGCTCCGTCGGCGAGGGTCGACGCGTAGCGGGCCGGATGCTTGACGTTCCACCAGCGCACGCCGCCGACATGGCTGTGCGCGCCCGGCCCGGCGCCCCACCAGTCGCCGCCGTCCCAGTAACCGAGGTTGTGGGCGCAGCGCGCCGACGGATCGTCGGCCTTCGCCCAGTTGGACACCTCGTACCAGGTCATTCCGGCGTCGGCGAGTCGCACGTCGATCCGCTCGTACCGCGATGCGAGCACGTCGTCGTCCGGGGCCGGCAGCTCGCCGCGACGGACACGGCGGGCGAGGGCGGTGCCGTCCTCGACGATGAGCGCGTACGCCGAGACGTGGTCGACCCCTGCTTCGAGCACGGCGTCGAGGGAGGCGTCGAGGTCGGTGTCGCGCTCGCCGGGAGTGCCGTAGATCAGATCGAGGTTGACGTGGCCGAAACCGGCCGCGCGCGCTTCCTTCGCCGCCGCGACGGGACGCCCGGGTGTGTGGGTGCGGTCGAGGACCGCCAGCACGTGCGGCGCCGCGGACTGCATGCCGAGCGACACGCGGGTGTATCCGGCCTCGCGGATCGACGAGAAGAACTCCGTGGAGGTCGACTCCGGGTTCGATTCGGTCGTCACCTCGGCGCCGGGGGCGAGCCCGAACGAGTCGCGGATCGCGTCGAGTACCTGCGCGAGACCGTCCGCGCCGAGCAGCGAGGGCGTTCCGCCGCCGACGAAGACCGTCTCCGCGGCGGGGGCCGGTCGTCCGGCCTCGGACAGCAGCCGGGCACCGGCGTCGAGTTCGCGGCGCAGACCCTCGAGCCAGGACTGCGGCGAGGCCGCGCTGCCGAGTTCCCCGGCCGTGTAGGTGTTGAAGTCGCAGTAGCCGCAGCGGGTCGCGCAGAAGGGCACGTGCACGTACACGCCGAACGGTCGCGTCCCCACGCCGGCGAGTGCCGAAGCGGGAAGTTCGAGACCGGCCGGACGACCCGCGATACCGATTTCCGTGCCGGTGCGTCGACCGATCTCAGTGCTGTTCACGCCCTCCAGTGTTCCAGAGACCCGAAGGGCGGTTCCGCGCGCGACGCCCCTACCTCGACATTTCCCGAAAATTGGGTGGAAATACCGCCCGCAATTCGGAATCGCCCCGGTGACATGGCACAATGGTCCGCATGACAGGACACGGAGTGCGACTCGTGGCGCGACGCCACGTCGACTTCAAGCGCGTCTGCGCATCCTGTTGTCTGCCTTGCGCCGCTTGTCTCTGCGCCGACTGTCTCTAGTCGGCACTCCCCGGCACATCCCAGATCCCGCCGGGTCGAAGCATGCGTGCACGAGGTCAGCCCCCTCCTGCGCTCGTCGATCCGGTTCCAGCGAATATCAGGAGACCCTGTATGTCGTCGACCACCGACGTCACGCCCGCCGACGAGTCGGCCACTCCCGCCCGCCGCGCGCGTCCCGCCAAGCGTCGCGCCGAGGGCCAGTGGGCCCTCGGTTACCGCGAGCCGCTCAACGCCAACGAGCAGACGAAGAAGGACGACAACCCGCTCAACGTCCGCAAGCGTATCGAGAACATCTACGCGCAAACCGGTTTCGACGGAATCGACAAGAGCGATCTGCGCGGCCGCTTCCGCTGGTGGGGTCTGTACACCCAGCGCGAGCAGGGCTACGACGGCACCTACACCGGTGACGAGAACATCGACCTGCTCGAGGCGAAGTACTTCATGATGCGGGTGCGCTGCGACGCCGGCGCCCTGAATCTCGCGCAGCTGCGCACGATCGCCGGTATCTCCACCGAGTTCGGTCGCGACACCGCCGACCTGTCCGATCGCGAGAACGTCCAGTACCACTGGATCGAGGTCGAGAACGTCCCGGAGATCTGGCGTCGTCTCGAATCGGTCGGTCTGAAGACCACCGAGGCGTGCGGCGACTGCCCCCGCGTCGTGCTCGGTTCGCCGCTCGCCGGTGAGTCCCTCGACGAGATCATCGACGGCACTCCGGCGATCGACGAGATCGTGAGCCGCTACATCGGCAACCCCGAGTACTCGAATCTGCCGCGCAAGTTCAAGACCGCGATCTCCGGCCAGCAGGACGTCGTGCACGAGATCAACGACGTCGCCTTCATCGGCGTCGAGCACCCCGAGCACGGCCCCGGCTTCGACCTGTGGGTCGGCGGCGGTCTGTCCACCAACCCGATGCTCGCGCAGCGGGTCGGCGCGTGGGTGCCGCTCGAGGAGGTCGCCGATGTGTGGGAAGGCGTCGTCGCGATCTTCCGCGACTACGGCTACCGCCGGCTGCGGTCCAAGGCACGCCTGAAGTTCCTCATCAAGGACTGGGGCATCGAGAAGTTCCGCGAGGTGCTCGAGACCGAATACCTGAAGCGTCCGCTGATCGACGGCCCGGCCCCGGCTGCACCGGAGCGTCCGATCGATCACGTCGGAGTCCAGAAGCTGCGCAACGGCCTCAACGCCGTGGGTGTCGCGCCGATCGCCGGTCGTGTCTCGGGCACGATCCTGTCGAAGGTCGCCGACGCCGCCGAGCGTGCGGGTTCGGACCGGATCCGGTTCACCCCGTACCAGAAGCTGATCGTGCTCGACGTGGCCGACGACAAGGTCGAGCAGCTCGTCACCGAGCTCGAGGCGCTGGGTCTGCCGGCTTCCCCGTCGCCGTGGCGCAAGAACCTCATGGCGTGCACGGGAATCGAGTTCTGCAAGCTGTCCTTCGTCGAGACGCGCAAGCGTTCGCAGGCTCTCGTGCCCGAGCTCGAGGAGCGTCTCGCCGACATCAACGCGCAGCTCGACGTCCCGGTGACGATCAACATCAACGGCTGCCCGAACTCGTGCGCGCGCTCCCAGATCGCCGACATCGGCTTCAAGGGTCAGCTCGTCGACGACGGTGAGGGCAACCAGGTCGAGGGTTTCCAGGTGCACCTCGGCGGTGCGCTGGGCTTCGACGCGAAGTTCGGACGCAAGCTGCGCCAGCACAAGGTCACCAGCGCCGAGCTCGGCGACTACATCGAGCGGGTGGTGCGCACCTTCGTCAAGGAGCGCGCGCCCGGCGAGCGCTTCGGCGAATGGGTCGTCCGCGCCGAGGAGGCAGACCTGCGATGACGGGCACTGCTGCAGCGGTCGACACGAAGACGGATCGGGAAGGGACGCGATGACGATCGATACGAACATCGACGAGCTCCGAAGTATTGCCGCGCAGGGGGCGGCAGAACTCGAAGGTGCGTCGGCGCAGGAACTCCTGCGGTGGACGGACGAGACCTTCGGTACCCCCACCACCGACGGTGGACGTAGCGGGTACATCGTCGCGTCCAACATGCAGGACGGTGTCCTGGTCCATCTGGCCGCGCAGCAGCGCCCCGGCGTGGACGTGCTGTTCCTCGACACCGGCTACCACTTCGCCGAGACGCTCGGCACGCGCGATGCGGTGGAGCAGGTGTACGGCGTGAACATCGTCAACGCCCGGGCGCAGCAGTCCGTCGCGGAGCAGGACGCCCTGCTCGGCAAGGATCTGTTCGCTCGCGACCCGAACGAGTGCTGCCGCCTGCGCAAGGTGGTGCCGCTGAAGGAGAGTCTGAAGGGCTACCGCGCCTGGGTGACCGGCATCCGCCGTGTCGAGGCGCCCACCCGCGCGAACGCACCGCTGATCTCGTTCGACGACGCGTTCGGACTGGTGAAGATCAATCCGATCGCGGCATGGTCCGACGAGGACATGCAGAACTACATCGACGAACACGGGATCCTCGTCAATCCCCTCGTCGACGAGGGCTACCCGTCCATCGGGTGCGCCCCGTGCACCACCAAACCACTTCCCGGAGCCGATCCGCGCAGCGGGCGCTGGGCCGGCCGAGCCAAGACCGAATGCGGGTTGCACGCCTCATGACACTCACCGATACGAATCCCACCGACACCCGGACGCTGCTGGACGGCAACCGTTTCGACACCCTCGACGCCCTCGAGTCGGAGGCGATCCACGTCTTCCGCGAGGTCGCGGGCGAGTTCGAGCGCCCCGTCATCCTGTTCTCGGGAGGCAAGGACTCCACCGTCCTGCTGCACCTCGCGATCAAGGCGTTCTGGCCCGCGCCGCTGCCCTTCGCGCTGTTGCACGTCGACACCGGCCACAACCTCCCCGAGGTCCTCGAGTTCCGCGACCACGTCGTCGAGAAGTACAACCTGCGACTGCACGTCGCGAGCGTCGAGGACTACCTCGCCGACGGCCGGCTCACCGAGCGTCCCGACGGCATCCGCAACCCGCTGCAGACCGTGCCGCTGCTCGACGCGATCTCGGAGAACCGGTTCGACGCCGTCTTCGGCGGCGGTCGCCGCGACGAGGAGCGTTCGCGCGCCAAGGAGCGCATCTTCTCGCTGCGCAACGCATTCGGTCAGTGGGATCCGAAGCGTCAGCGTCCGGAGCTGTGGAATCTGTACAACGGGAAGCACGCACCCGGTGAGCACGTGCGGGTCTTCCCGCTGAGCAACTTCACCGAGCTCGACATCTGGCGCTACATCGCCCGCGAGAACGTCGAACTGGCGAGCATCTACTACGCGCACGAGCGTCCCGTCTACCGCCGCGACGGCATGTGGATGACCCCGGGTGTCTGGGGTGGTCCGGCCGAGGGCGAAGAGCTCGAGACGCGTTCAGTGCGCTACCGCACCGTCGGCGACGGCTCGACCACCGGCGCGATCCTGTCCGAGGCCTCCACGAACGAGGAGATCCTCGCCGAGGTCGCGGCATCACGACTGACCGAGCGCGGCGCCACCCGCGGCGACGACCGGGTTTCCGAAGCGGCGATGGAAGACCGCAAGCGAGAGGGCTATTTCTGATCATGAGCGACCTTCACGAGCGGAGCGTGCAGAGCGACACGCAGCTGCTGCGCCTCGCCACCGCCGGTTCGGTCGACGACGGCAAGTCCACCCTGGTGGGCCGGCTGCTCTACGACACCAAGTCCGTACTCGCCGACCAGATCGACGCCGTCACCCGCGCGTCGGTCGACCGCGGCCTCGACACCCCCGACCTGTCGCTGCTCGTCGACGGCCTGCGCGCCGAGCGTGAGCAGGGCATCACCATCGACGTGGCCTACCGCTACTTCGCGACGCCGAAGCGCAGCTTCGTCCTGGCCGACACGCCGGGTCACGTCCAGTACACCCGCAACACGGTGTCGGGTGCGTCCACAGCGCAGCTCGTCGTCCTGCTGGTCGACGCGCGCAAGGGTGTCGTCTCGCAGACCCGTAAGCACGCCGCCGTGCTGGCCCTGCTCGGTGTGCCGAAGCTCGTCCTCGCGGTCAACAAGATCGACCTCGTCGAGGATCCGGCCTCGGTGTTCGCGCAGATCTCCGCCGAGTTCGGCGAACTGACGAGCTCGCTCGGCTGGGCCCCCGAGGACGTGCAGGAGATCCCTGTCTCCGCGCTGCACGGCGACAACGTGGCGGTGCGCAGCGAGAACACCCCCTACTACGACGGCCCGACCCTCATCGAGTACCTCGAGTCGGTCCCCGTCGACGCCGACGTGCACGGCCGGCACGAGACCGGTCTGCGCTTCCCGGTGCAGTACGTGATCCGTCCCCGCACCGCCGAGTTCCCCGACTACCGCGGCTACGCCGGTCAGGTCGCGGCAGGCTCCGTGCGCCCCGGCGACGAGGTCGTCGTGCTGCCGTCCGGTGTCCGCACCACCGTCGAGCGCATCGACAGTGCCGACGGCGCATTCGATGTCGCGCACGCCGGCCGGTCGGTGACCCTGGTGCTCGCCGACGACGTCGACGTCTCCCGCGGCGACATCATCGCCACCCCGGAGGCGGCACCCGAGCCGCTGTCGGAGTTCGAGGCCACCGTGTGCTGGCTCGCCGAGAAGCCGCTGCGTCCCGGCGCCCGGCTGCTGCTCAAGCACGGCACCCGCACCACGCAGGCCATCGTCGGCACGATCGACGAGCGGTTCGACGAGCAGAACCTCTCCTCCGTCCCGAGCCCGGACAGCATCGAGCTCAACGAGATCGCGCGCATCACGGTGCGTGTGGCCGAGCCGATCGCCGCGGACGACTACCGCGTCAACCGCCGTAGCGGCAGCTTCCTGCTCATCGATCCGGCCGGGGGCAACACCCTGGCTGCGGGTCTCGTGGGCGACGGACTCGCCGACATCGAGCTCGGGGACCGCGTCCCGGCATGATGCCGCTCGTCGCCGTCGCGCACGGCAGCCGCGACCCGCGTTCGGCGCGGGCCGTGGCTGCCGCGCTCGACACCGTCCGGGCCGAGAACCCCGGTCTGGACGTGCGACTCGCGTTCCTGGACCTGAACACCCCCTCGGTCGGGCAGGTCCTCGACGCGCTCGCCGCGGACGGGCATCGGCAGGTCGCGGTGGTGCCACTGCTGCTCGGCAGCGCCTTCCACGCGCGGGTCGATCTGCCGGCCCTGTTGCACGAGGCGCAGCAACGTCATCCGTTGCTCGAGGTGCTGTGCTCGCCGATCCTCGGCGACGACGATCTCCTCGTCGACGCGGCTCGCGACCTGATCACGGCCACGGGGGTGTCGGTCGATGATCCGTCCGTCGGTGTCGCGGTGTGCGCGGTGGGATCGCGGCGCCCCGAAGCGAACCGGGCGACAGAACTCGTCGTGCCCCGCATCCTCGCCGGGACGGCGTGGACGCAGGCCGCGGCGTGCTTCGCCACCACCGGCCCGTCGGTCGGAACGACCCTCGCCGATCTCACCTCCCGCGGCGCACGCACCGTCGTGCTGACGCCGTGGATCCTCGCCCCCGGACTGCTGTGGGACCGCGCCTGCGCCGAGGCCGAGAGTCTCGGGCACGTGCGGGTCGCGGAAACTCTCACCCGGCACGATGCCGTCGCGCGGGTGATCGCCCAGCGCTACACCGAGGCCGTGCACCGCCGGCGCGGACTGCGCGTGGCCTGAGTCGCGTCCGACTCTCCGCCCGAGTTCACGCACGATTCGCATTCCTCCGCTACAACGGAGTCACAGTCGTCGTTCGACGACATCGGTGATCCGGGAGGACCTCGCGTGCAGAACGAACTCCGTCGCTACATCGACCGGCTCCGCACGGAGGGCTATTCGGTGCGCGACGACCACGGTGAGGACCCCGATCTGATCGACATCGAGGGCCGGGCCGTCGACACCTGGCGGGAGAACTATCCGTACGACACCCGGATGGACCGCGCCACCTACGAGGTCGAGAAGTACCTACTGCAGATCGAACTGCTGAAGTTCCAGTCGTGGGCCAAGGACAACGGGTCCAAGCACATCATCGTGTTCGAAGGTCGCGACGCCGCCGGCAAGGGCGGCACCATCAAGCGGTTCCAGGAGTACATCAACGTCCGGCACGCCCGGACCGTCGCGCTCAACAAGCCGTCCGACCGCGAGCAGGGCCAGTGGTACATGCAGCGCTACATCCAGCACTTCCCCACCGCCGGTGAGCTCGTGCTGTTCGACCGCTCCTGGTACAACCGTGCCGGGGTCGAACGCGTCATGGGGTTCTGCAGCGACGACGAGTACGAACGCTTCATCACTCAAATCCCGATGTTCGAGCAGCTCATCGTCGACGCCGGGATCTCGCTGACCAAGTTCTGGTTCTCGGTCACGCAGAACGAGCAGCGCACGCGGTTCGCGATTCGCCAGCTCGACCCCGTCCGCCGCTGGAAGCTGTCGGAGATGGACCTCGAATCGCTCGACAAGTGGGACCAGTACACCGAGGCGAAGGAAGAGATGTTCCGTCGCACCGACACCGATCACGCCCCGTGGACGACGATCAAGTCGAACGACAAGAAGCGGGCCCGGATCAACGCGATGCGGTTCTTCCTGAACCAGTTCGAGTACGACGACAAGGACCGTCAGATCGTCTTCCCGGCCGACCCGAAGATCGTCCAGCGCGGCAAGGACGCCGTCGGCGACTAGCTGCCGGGAGGTCGTGCTCCGGGCGTGCCGAGGCGCGCAGGGCTGGCGCGCAGCCTGTGATCCGTACCACACTGGACGGTGACGCGAGGAGGCAGCATGGGCACAGCCAATGTCGGTCACGGAATCGTCGTCGGCATCGACGGATCGGACAGCGCACTCGATGCGGCCCGGTGGGCCGCGTGCGTCGCCCAACGTCTCGGCGAACCGATCGACCTGGTGCACGTTCATCCCCCCACCTCCGACAACGGGACCGACCCGTCGGAGGCCGTTCTCACCGCCGCGGAAGCAGCCGTTCGTGGCGCAGTCGACCGGGTGGAGGTCCGGCGGTCCACCCCGTCTGGCAAGCCGGATCGTGTGCTCACCGACCTGTCGCGCGAGGCACGGATGATCGTTCTCGGTCACACCACCACCACCGAATGGCAGTCGATGGTGCGGCGCTCGGACGTCGTGTCGGTCGCCAACCACGCCGAATGCCCGGTGGTGACGTGGCGCAGCCGCGAGGGATTCCAGCCACCCGACGGTCGTCCGGTCGTCGTCGGCGTGGACGGCACCGAGGTCAGTGCGGGGGCTGTCGAGCACGCCTTCGCGACCGCGGCGGCGCTCGAGGCACCGCTCGTCGCGATCCACACGTGGACGGAGCAGTCCACGCTCACCTACGGCGAGGGGTCACGGTTCACGGACTGGACGGCCTACGTCGAGTACCGGAGGGAGGAGATGAGGTCGAACACCTCCGGGCACACCGAGCGGTTCCCCGACGTCGAGGTCTCCTACCGGGTCGAGCGGGGCAAGCCCGACATCGTCCTGCTCGAGGAGTCCAAGAGCGCCCAGCTCGTGGTGGTGGGCAGCCACGGGCGGAGTCCGCTGGCCGCTGCGGTGGTCGGCTCGAGCAGCCAGGGACTGATCCACCACAGTTGCTGTCCGGTCATGATCTGCCGGGCCCACCACCGGTCGGAGACCGAAGCGCACTGACCCGGCGCGCATGAGCCCGACGCCGGCGTTCGGTTACTGCGCGGCGGTACCGAGCGGGGCGGCCTCGGACGCGGCGGGAGCGTGCGCGTAGACGGTGTCGCCCGCGACGAGCCCCAGGTCGTGGGCTTCGCCGCGGGTGATCTGCGTCGTGAACTGCTCACCGGTCGCGTCGTTGCGCAGTTCGACACGTACCTCGAAGCCCAGCCGGACGACACGCTCGACGGTCGCCCGCGTGACACCGACCGAGCCGCCGGAGGTGTCGGAGAGCGCGGGTTGCCGGGCGAGCCGGATGTCGTGCGGCCGCACCAGCACGCCGTTGAGCTTGGACACCGTCCCGAGGAACGACATCACGAAGCTGTTCGCCGGGCGATCGTAGAGCTCCTCCGGCGTTCCGACCTGTTCGATGCGTCCGGCGCTCATCACCGCGATGCGGTCGGCGACGTCGAGCGCCTCCTCCTGGTCGTGCGTGACGAGCACGGTGGTCACGTGCACCTCGTCGTGCAGGCGGCGCAGCCAGGTCCGCAGGTCGGCGCGGACCTTCGCGTCCAGGGCGCCGAACGGCTCGTCGAGCAGCAGCACCTGCGGGTCCACCGCGAGGGCACGCGCGAGCGCCATGCGCTGACGCTGGCCGCCGGACAGCTGCGCAGGATAGCGTCGCTGGAATCCGCCGAGCCCGACGATCTCGAGCAGGTCGTCGACCCGCTTCGTGATCTCGGCCTTGGGTCGCTTGCGGATCTTGAGTCCGAAGGCGACGTTCTCGCGCACAGTCATGTGCTTGAACGCGGCGTAGTGCTGGAACACGAACCCGATGTCGCGCTTCTGCGGAGTGACGCCGGTGACGTCCTTGCCGGCGATGTGGACGGTGCCCGCGTCGAGGGTCTCGAGGCCCGCGATCGAGCGCAGCAGGGTCGACTTCCCCGAACCCGACGGGCCGAGCAGGGCGGTGAGCGAGCCGGACGGGATGTCGATGTCGACGTCGTCGAGTGCGGCGAAGTCTCCGTAGTTCTTGCGCGCCCCGGTGACGGTGATCATTCGGTGCTCCTCTTCCGGTCGAGCAGGGTCATCAGCAGCAGGACGATCACCGCGATGGCCATGAGCAGGGTCGCGGCGC
Source organism: Rhodococcus sp. S3 (assembly GCF_058211795.1). Taxonomy (NCBI): domain Bacteria; kingdom Bacillati; phylum Actinomycetota; class Actinomycetes; order Mycobacteriales; family Nocardiaceae; genus Rhodococcus; species Rhodococcus sp. S3. The sequence continues at coordinate 3,219,066 of NZ_CM177074.1, forward strand.
TGTAGGCGCCGAAGGTGTTGTGGTCGTCGATGTACCGGGCGTGCACGAGCAGCGTCAGCGTCTGGGAGACGCCGGGGAAGCCGGACGAGACCATGATGACGGCACCGAACTCGCCGAGGGCCCGCGCGACGGTGAGGACGATGCCGTAGGTCAGGCCCCAGCGGATCGCCGGCAACGTGATCCGCCAGAAGGTCTGCCAGGTGTTCGCGCCGAGGGTCGCGGCGGCCTGTTCCTGCTCCTCCCCGATCTCGCGCAGCACCGGTTCGACCTCGCGCACGACGAACGGCAGCGTCACGAAGATCGTCGCGAGCACCATGCCCGGCAGGCCGAAGATCACCTTGAAGCCGAGATCCTCGACGGCACCGAACCATCCGTTGGCGCCCCAGAGCATGATCAGGGCGACACCCACGACGATCGGCGAGACCGCGAAGGGCAGGTCGACGACGGCCTGCAGCAGTCCCCTCCCCGGGAATCTGCCGCGGACGAGGGCCAGCGCGACGACGATGCCGAAGATCACGTTCACGGGTACGACGATCGCGACGATGAGCAGCGACAGGTTCAGCGCCGAGATCGCGGCGGGGGTGCTGATCGACTCGGCGAACGCCACGATGCCGTTCTCGAAGGTTCGGTAGAGGATCACCCCGATCGGGACGAGCAACAGCACGAACAGGTAGGCGAGCGCGACGAAGCGCAGCGACAATCGGGATGCGAGGGACGGTTTCACCGGTCGTCCTCCTCTCGGCGCAGCCCCCGGTTCGCGACCAGGCGCAGGACGAACAGCACGACGAAGGCGATCACCAGCAACGCGACGGAGACCGCGGCAGCGTTGACCGGCCGGTCGATCTCGATCTGCTGCTGGATGTACTGCGACGCGACCTGCGTCTTGTACGGGATGTTGCCGCCGATGAGCACGATCGAGCCGTACTCACCGATGGCGCGGGCGAATGCCAGGCCGGTGCCGCCGAGGACGGCCGGTGCGAGCACGGGCAGCACCACCGTGCGGAAGATCGTGAAGTTGCCGGCTCCGAGCGAGGCGGCGGCCTCCTCGACCTCACGGTCGGCCTCGATGAGCACCGGCTGCACCGAGCGCACCACGAACGGCAGCGTGACGAATGCCAGCGCCACCACCAGTCCCGGCTCGGTCGCGTTGAGCTGCACACCGATCGGGCTCTGCGGCCCGTACAGCGAGAGCAGCACGATGCTCGCGACGATCGTCGGCAGGGCGAAGGGCAGGTCGATGAGGGCGTTGACGAACTTCTTCCCCGGGAACTCGTCGCGGACGAGCACCCAGGCGATCACCGTGCCCATCACCGCGTTGATCGCCGCGACGACCAGCGAGACGACGACGGTGATCCGCAGGGTCGCCAGGGCGGCCGGCGCGGTGATCGCATCGACGAAGGTCCCGAGACCGTCGGAGACGGAGTGGAAGGCCAGGGCCGCAAGGGGAAGCAGGACGATCAGGCTCAACCACAGGGTGGCGATGCCGATACCGAGGGGCCCGACGGCGCCGGTGAACATCCGGCGACGTGGTCGGGCGGGGGCCGTGGCGGACGGCCCGCGACGCGAACCCGCCGGGGCGGGAGACGAATCTCCCGACCCGGCGGTGTGTTCCGAAACGGTCACGCGCGTGCTCTACTTCGTGGCGTTGTCGTAGATCACCGCGATGGTGCCGGTGCTGTCGGCGAACAGCTCCTCGTTCACGGTCTCCCAGCCGCCGAGATCGGCGACGGTCCACAGCTTCTCCGGCTGCGGGAACTCGTCGGCGAACTCCTCGGCGACGGTCGGGTCGACGGGCCGGAAGCCGGCCTCGGCCCACAGGCGCTGGGCGTCGGGGGTGTACAGGAAGTCGTTGAACGCCTGCGCGACCTCGACGTCCTTCGCGTTCTTCAGCACCGCCGCGGGGTTCTCGATCTTGAACGTGACGGGCGGGGTGACGTGCTCGACGGGGTCGCCGTTGCGCTCGATGAACAGCGCCTCGTTCTCGTAGCTCAGCAGCACGTCGCCGGTGCCCTGCAGGAAGGTCTCGGTGGCCTCGCGACCGGACTTCGGCTGCACCTTCACGTGGTCGGTGACCAGTGCGTCGACGTAGTCGATGCCGGCCTGCGGATCGGCGCCGCCGTTGCTCTTCGCGGCGTAGGGAGCGAGCAGGTTCCACTTCGCCGAACCCGAGCTGAACGGGTTGGGGGTGACGACCTCGACGTCCGGCCGGAGCAGGTCGTCCCAGTCCTGGATGTTCTTCGGGTTGCCCTCGCGGACGACGATGGTGACGACCGATCCGAACGGGATCCCGTTGTAGGCGTTGTCGTTCCAGTTCTCGTCGACGAGGCCCGCGTCGACGAGACGGGTGATGTCGGGTTCGACGGAGAAGTTCACGAAGTTGGCCTCGGCACCGTCGCGCACCTTGCGGGACTGATCTCCGGAGGCGCCGTAGGACTGCTGGAAGACGACGCCTTCCCCCTCCTCGGTCTCCTGGAAGGCGGGGATCAGCGAGTCGAATCCGACCTTGGGCACGGCGTAGGCGTAGAGGTTGATCGTGCCGCCGGATCCGTCGCCGCCGCTCTCGGCTCCGACGGTGTCGCTCGAACCGCCGGCGCAGGCGGTGAGGGAGAGCGCGGTGACCGCGGCGAGCGCCGCGACGACGAACCTGGAACGTTTCATGACGAGCCTCCTGAGGGGCTGTTTCGAGGGGGGGATGAACGCGACCGGCCACCGGACGAGGGGCTGCCGGATCGGACCGGCCGGGATTCGCGAGGATGCGGCACCGACGGACGCGAGGATCCGCAGACGGGGACCGCAGAGAAGAAGGGTTCAGCGACAACAGTCGATGTCGGCGACCGAAGGCATGCCCACAGCGATCAACGCCAACTCGTGGCGGATGCGGGGCAGAGTGGTCGCGGACACGCGGCAGAGATTAGCAGAGGTCGAGGATCGACCGAAATCGACGATTCGGACACCGGGCGTCGAGCACCGGACCGGATGCGCGAGCGGCGTGCTCACATGGAGACGAGCCATGCGACGACGACGATGATCAACAGCGCGATCAGCGCCAGGGTCACGCGCGAACGCGGCATGTCAGCAATCCTCCGTCGTCGTGGCGGGCGAGTCCGTCTCTCCACGGCCGAGCAGTCCGAAGACTCCGGCCATCGCCCGATCGAGCAGCCATGCGACCCCGAAGCAGGCCGGCACCAGCACTGCGAGCACCAGGGCCACCTGAGGGACGAAGGACAGGCCTGCGAGCCACAGCTCGAAGCCGTCCCACCACGAAGCCACCCGATCCATTGCCTACACCCTAGTAGGTTCGGCAACCGCCCTGCGATCCGCCCGGCCCGCGGTGATCATGGAGGGATGGACCACCACCACTCCTCCTCACCGCTGTCGGGGGCACCCTTCCGAGGGAGTCCGTTCCCGCCGATCGACGACTACGCATTCCTCTCGGATTGCGAGAGCACCTGCCTGATCGCGCGCGACGGCACCGTGGAGTGGATGTGCGTGCCCCGTCCCGACTCCCCGAGCGTGTTCGGGTCGCTGCTGGACCGCAGCGCGGGACATTTCCGGTTGTCGCCGCACGACCGCACCGTTGCTGCGGCACGCCGGTACCTGCCGGGCGGTCTGGTCCTCGAGACGACCTGGCAGACCGACACGGGTTGGATGATCGTGCGGGACGCGCTGGTCATGGCGCCCTGGTACGACGTCGAGGAACGCTCCACGACGCACCGCCGGACCCCGTCCGACTGGGAGTCCGAGCACATGCTGCTGCGCACGGTGCGCTGCGTGAACGGGACGGTGGATCTGTACGTCAGCTGCGAGCCCGCCTTCGACTACCACCGCGGCCGCACCGAATGGAGCTACACCGGCAAGGTCTACGAGGAGGCCACCGCGGTATGCCGGAATGCGCCGGACGAACATCCGACGCTGCGCATGACGACGGATCTGCGCCTCGGGATCGAGGACCGCGAGGTCCGCACGCGTCGTCGACTCCACAAGGGCGACACGGCGTTCGTCGCCCTGTCGTGGTCGGACTGCCCGATGCCGCACACCTTCGACGAGGCCGCCGTGAAGATGGCCGCCACCCAGGACTACTGGCGCGAGTGGATCACCACGGGCCGCTTCCCGGATCACCCCTGGCGCACCTACCTGCAGAGCAGCGCGCTCACGCTCAAGGGACTGACCTACAGCCCGACCGGGGCGCTGCTCGCCGCATCGACGACCTCCCTGCCGGAAACCCCTGGCGGAAGACGCAACTGGGACTACCGCTACGCATGGGTGCGTGATTCGACGTTCGCATTGTGGGGCCTGTACACACTCGGGTTCGACCGGGAGGCAGACGATTTCTTCTCGTTCATCCTCGACGTCTCGCGCGACGCGGACGGCGTGAGATATCCGCTCCAGGGCATGTACGGGGTGGGTGGTGAGCGCGAATTGCCCGAGTCCACCCTCGCGCATCTGAGCGGCTACGACGGCGCGACCCCGGTCCGGATCGGCAACGACGCCTATCACCAACAGCAGCACGACATCTGGGGCACGCTGCTCGACTCGGTGTACCTGCACGTCAAGTCCCGCGGACACTTCCCCCAGACGTTGCTGCACACCCTGCGCCGGCAGGTCGAGGAGGCGGCGGCCAACTGGCGCAAGCCCGATCGCGGCATCTGGGAGGTGCGCGGCGAACCCCAGCACTTCGTGTCGTCGAAGGTCATGTGCTGGGTTGCCCTCGATCGCGGCGCGAAGCTCGCCGAGCTGCAGGGCCGCCCCGACTACGCCCGCAAGTGGACGGCCGTCGCCGACGAGATCAAGGCCGACGTCCTCGAACACGGCGTCGACGAACGCGGTGTCTTCACCCAGCGGTACGGTCACCCGTCGCTCGACGCATCGGCTCTGCTGATCCCCTTGCTGCGCTTCCTGCCCGCGGACGATCCCCGCGTGCGGGCCACGGTGCTGGCGATCGCCGACGAACTCACCGAGGACGGACTGGTGCTGCGCTACCGCGTGGAGACCACCGACGACGGACTCGCGGGTGAGGAGGGTTCGTTCACCATCTGCTCGTTCTGGCTGGTCTCGGCGCTCGTCGAGATCGGTGAGGTCGAGCGGGCCGCCGCACTGTGCCAGCGCCTGCTCGACTACGCGAGCCCCTTGAAGCTCTATGCCGAGGAGATCGACACCGAGACCGGACGTCATCTGGGGAACTTCCCGCAGGCGTTCACCCACCTGGCGCTCATCAACGCCGTCGTCCACGTCATCCGCGCAGAGCGGGAGATCGGAGCGGGCAACTTCCGGCCCGCGCATCTCGGGCCGTGAGCCGGTCTCAGGCGTTCGCGACGGCCTCGAGCTGCGGCCGGATCACGTCGAGCGCATAGCCGATCGACAGCGACGAGGGCGTGTTGAACGCGACCACCGTCGGGAAGTCGACGACGGCGAGACCGCCTCCGGTGACGGCGGGCAACCGGTCGAATCCGGGCAGGGCCATCAGGTCCTGCTCGGTTCCGCCGCGCGGCAGGATGATCAGTAGATCGGCGACCAGGGCGTCGACGCGTTCGGGACCCAGCACGACCCGCCCCTGGGAGGCTCCGCCCTCCGCGACCAGCGCGGGCGGCAGCGTCATGCCCAGCTGCGTGAACAACGCCGCCGCCCCGTCGTTCGGATCGGCAACCACGACGACCTGCTGCTCGTTGGTGACGTACTGCGACAGCGCGGCGGTCCGGCCCTCGAGTCCCGGCAGAGCGGCCTCCTCGATCTCGGCGTTGCGGTCGGCGATGATCCGCTCGGCGTCGTCGGTGCGGCCGAGGACCTCACCGAGCACGCGCACCTGTTCGTCCCAGCGGTCCACGCCGGTGTCGCCGAGAGGTCCGATGGTGGGGGCGACCGCGGAGATCGTGTCGTAGTCGTTCTGCGAGGCGATCTGCCAGGCTCCGAGGATCAGGTCGGGTTCGAGAGCGGCCACCTCCTCGACGGGCACCGACGTCTCCGCTGTCGGACTCAGCGCCACCGCATCCGGGGAGACGTCGGTCTGCCAGGGATAGAGGCCGCGCTCGTCGCCGTACGAGCCGGCGCTGTAGTACGCGACCGGCTGCACTCCGAGTTCGACGAGGGCGTCGAGCCATTGGCTGGAGGTCGCGACGATCCGCTCGGGTGTGCCCTCGATCGACGTCGTGCCGTAGGAGTGTTCGACGGTGACGGTCTCGCCACCGGCGGTCGCGGGTTCGTCGGTGTCCGACGAACATGCGACGAGGGTCGGGACGGCGAACAGTACGAGCGCTACGGCGGAGAGAACGACTCGACGCATGGGCGACCTCCATTTCAGGTGAGGCTCACCTTAACTCGAGTGGAGACGTCCGTGTGCCGATGCCGTCCTCAGCGGAAGCGGGACAACAGGGTCTCCGCCTGCTCGGCGATTCCACGGATGACCTCGCCCGCGGGTCGCTCGGACCGCACCAGTCCGGCGGCCTCCCCCGCGTAGACCACACCGATGTCGGGATCGTCGCCGGTGTACGTCGCGGCGAGGGTGTCCTCGTCGGCGCCCCGGCCGTGCCACTCGTCGGTGAAGGCATTGCGCAGGGCGCGTCCGCCCCAGCGCGCCGGCCACGGCTGGTGCCGGGCCTTGTCGAAGACGTCGGTGTACACGGTGTCGGCGCTGCCGGCCTCCACGAGCCGGCCGCGGGCGTAGTCGGGGCCGACGGTCTCCGGGCTGGCGAGCAACGCCGTCCCGACCAGGGCGCCCTGCCCACCGGCTGCGAGCACCGCCGCCAGACCGCGACCCGTGGCGATGCCGCCCGCGGCGAGCACGGGCAGCGACGTCGACTCGAGCACCTCCTGCAGCAGCGGGAGGGTGCCGATCCGGCCCGTGTGCCCACCGGCCTCGTGTCCTTGCGCGATCACCGCGTCGACACCCGCGGCCTCGACCACCCGGAGATCGTCGATCGTGTTGATCTGCGAGAGGACGACGGCCCCGGCCTCGTGGACGCGCTCGACGTAGGGTGCGGGATCGCCGAACGAGAGCGTGACCACCTGCGGCCGGTGCTCGAGCACGGCGGTGAGGAGGCTGTCGTCGTCGGCGAGCGCCCAGGTCATCAGACCGAATCCCACGGGCCCACCGCCGATCTCGCGGGCGGTGCGCACCTCGCCCTCGATCCATTCGGCGGTGTTGTAGCGGGCAGCGCCGATCAGGCCGAGGCCGCCGGCCCGCGTCACCTCGCCGGCGAGCCGCCCACCGGCCCGGCCACCCATGGGCGCACCCAGCAGAGGAACGGAGATTCCGAGTTCACGGGTGAGCCAGGTGTCGAGCACGCGAATCCTTCCGGTGGGCGTCGTAGCAGGGACGGCTACTTCTTCGGCTTGTCCGACGATGCCTCGGACGACAGCGCGGCGACGAACGCTTCCTGCGGCACGTCGACGCGGCCGATCGTCTTCATCCGCTTCTTGCCTTCCTTCTGCTTCTCGAGCAGCTTGCGCTTACGGCTGATGTCGCCGCCGTAGCACTTGGCGAGAACGTCCTTGCGGATCGCCCGGATGTTCTCGCGGGCGATGATCTTCGAGCCGATCGCGGCCTGGACGGGCACCTCGAACTGCTGCCGCGGGATGAGTTCCTTGAGCTTGGTCGTCATCTTGTTGCCGTAGGCGGCCGCGGCGTCCTTGTGGACGATCGCGCTGAACGCGTCGACGGCCTCGCCCTGCAACAGGATGTCGACCTTGACCAGCGCGGCCTCCTGCTCGCCGGCCTCCTCGTAGTCCATCGAGGCGTAGCCGCGGGTACGCGACTTCAGCGAGTCGAAGAAGTCGAAAATGATCTCGGCCATCGGCAGCGTGTACCGCAGCTCGACGCGGGTCTCGGACAGATAGTCCATGCCGCCAAGCTCACCGCGCCGCGACTGGCACAGTTCCATGATCGAGCCGATGAACTCGCTCGGCGCGATGATGGTGCACTTGACGATCGGTTCGTAGATCTCGCGCGCCTTGCCCTCGGGCCAGTCGGACGGGTTCGTCACGACGACCTCCTGGCCGCCTTCGAGCACGACGCGGTAGACGACGTTGGGGGCGGTGGAGATCAGGTCGAGGCCGAACTCACGCTCGAGACGCTCGCGGGTGATCTCCATGTGCAGCAGACCGAGGAAGCCGCAGCGGAAACCGAATCCGAGGGCGACGGACGTCTCGGGCTCGTAGGTGAGCGCGGCGTCGTTGAGCTGGAGCTTGTCGAGCGCGTCGCGCAGCACCGGATAATCGGAGCCGTCGACCGGATACAGGCCGGAGTAGACCATCGGGCGCGGTTCGCGGTAGCCGGTGAGCGGCTCCTCCGCACCGTTGCGGGCGGTGGTGACGGTGTCGCCGACCTTCGACTGACGCACGTCCTTCACGCCGGTGATGAGATAGCCCACCTCGCCGACGCCGAGACCGGCGGTGGCCTTGGGTTCGGGCGAGACGATGCCGACCTCGAGCAGTTCGTGGGTCGTGCCCGTCGACATCATCTTGATCTTCTCGCGGGGCACGATCTTGCCGTCGACCACACGCACGTACGTCACGACACCGCGGTAGGTGTCGTAGACGGAGTCGAAGATCATGGCGCGGGCGGGCGCGTCGGCGTCACCGACCGGCGGCGGCACCTGGCGGATCACGGCGTCGATGAGTTCGGGGACGCCCTCGCCGGTCTTGCCGGAGACCCGGAGCACGTCGGACGGCTCGCAGCCGATGATGTTCGCGATCTCACCGGCATAGCGGTCGGGGTCGGCGGCGGGCAGGTCGATCTTGTTGAGGACCGGGATGATCGTCAGGTCCTTGTCGAGCGCGAGGTAGAGATTGGCGAGGGTCTGCGCCTCGATGCCCTGTGCGGCGTCGACGAGCAGGACCGCGCCCTCGCACGCCTCGAGCGCGCGGGAGACCTCGTAGGTGAAGTCGACGTGGCCCGGGGTGTCGATCAGGTGCATCACATAGTCTTCGCCGTCGAGCTTCCACGGCAGACGTACGTTCTGCGCCTTGATCGTGATGCCGCGCTCGCGCTCGATGTCCATGCGGTCGAGGTACTGGGCGCGCATCTGCCGCTCCTCGACCACCCCGGTGAGCTGCAGCATCCGGTCCGCGAGCGTCGACTTTCCGTGGTCGATGTGCGCGATGATGCAGAAGTTCCGGATCTTTGCGGGGTCCGTGAACGTGGTGTCGGCGAAGGTGCTGATGTCGTGCTCCTGACTCGGACTGGCAGCGGCCTGCAGACCGCGGTCACCCTGCAGAATATCCAAGTCGGGCGGCGGCCGGGACTTCGCCCGGTTCAGCTCCGGTTAAGCTCGGTTCCCGTGGCCGGTACATGGAAGAAATTGGGCAGGCAGCTGGGGCGTCTCGCCGTCGAGCAGGGTCCGAAGATCTACCAGCAGTTGCAGCAGTCCGGGGCGCTCGACAAGGCGCGCGCCGCGCTGAACGCGGCCGGCCAGGCAGGCACAGCGAGCGGAACCTCGGGGAGCGGTACCACCGCGGCACCGAAGCCCGGCGCGTCCGGGACCGCGACGCCGAAGCCGGGTGCTGCGAAGACCCCGTCCGGTACGAAGCGTCCGGCCCCCGGTCGGCCGGTGGCGTCGCGCACCACGCCGACGGCGCAGCGTGCCCGCCGCCTCGAGTACTCCCCCGACCTCGACGGTCGCGCCGATCCGGGCGAGATCGTGTGGACCTGGGTGGCCTACGAGGAGGATCCGACGCAGGGCAAGGACCGCCCGGTGCTCGTCGTGGGCCGTGACGACAGGACGCTGCTCGGACTGATGCTCTCGTCGAACTCCGACCGCGACGGTCACCGCGACTGGCTCGGAATCGGCTCCGGACAGTGGGACGCCGAGAACCGCCCGAGCTGGGTGCGTCTCGATCGCGTGCTCGACGTCCCCGAGGACGGCATCCGCCGCGAGGGTGCGATCCTTCCCCGCGCACGCTTCGATCAGGTCGCGGCCCGGCTCCGTACCGGTTTCGGCTGGAGCTGAACCGGGCCGCGTCCCGACCGCAGGGCCTCAGGAGGCCCGGAGCCCGTACCGCCGTCCGAAGAGGAAGGTGTAGACGAGCGCTCCGAGCGCGCCGCCGATGAGCGGGAACACGATGAACGCCCACAGCTGCCCGAGCGCACCGTCCTGATAGAAGGCGACGGCGAGGCTGCGGGCGGGATTGACCGACGTGTTGTCGATCGGGATCGAGATCAGGTGGATCACCGCGAGGGTGAAGCCGATGGCGATGCCGGCGATCGGTGCGTCGGCGACCTGGTCGGTCGCACCCAGCACCACGAACACGAGCACGGCCGTGAGCAGGACCTCGACGACGATCATCGCGCCGATGCCGTAGCCGTTCTCGAGCACACCGCCGAGCGGGCCGTGCACGGCCGAGGGGCTGTGCGCGCCCCAGCCGTTCGCCCCGAGCCCGTCGGCGGCACGGTCGTAGCTCGGCAGCGACGACGCCACCGCGTAGAGCGTCAGACCGGCGATCAGACCGCCGACGACCTGCGCGATCCAGTAGCCCACGGCGCGCACCGGGGTCACGTGACCGACGATGAGCTGACCGAGCGTCACCGCCGGGTTCACGTGACATCCGGAGATCGGGCCGATCGTGTACACGAGGAACAGCAGGGTCAGGCCGAACGCCAGCGCGACGCCGAGCTGGCCGACATAGGTTCCGGCGAACACCGCGGTGCCCACCGCGGAGAACACCAGGAGGAAGGTTCCGATCGCCTCCGCCACGTACTTCCGCAGGTCGGAGAACTCACCGGGGTCTCTGATCTCCAGGGATGTCTGGCGCGCGAGATCTTCGTCGAGTCGGGATTCGGGATCGCGTGGGGGTTCCATGGGTCACCTCGATGCTCGCGGCCCCGCACGCAGGCGGAACCTGGTGGTAGAACACTTCGAGTCGATGTACCGCTGTCGATGTACCGCTACGGCGAACTCGCGTTCGCGCTGTGACGCAGATTACGCAAGGCGAGTGACCTCGACAACGACTTCGTGCGCAGTGGCGTGTCCGCCCATGTAGATCCCCTTGAGCGGTGGCACGTCGGTGTAGTCCCGCCCGATGGCGACCGAGGTGTGTTGTTCACTCACGAATTTCGCGTTGGTCGGGTCGTATCCCCACCACGATCCCGTCCACGCCTGGATCCACGCGTGCGACTGCCCCGCGACGGTCTCACCGATCTCGGCGTCCGCCACCGGATGCAGATAGCCGGAGACATACCGGGCGGGGATCCCCATCCGCCGCAACAACAACAGCGTCAGGTGCGCATAGTCCTGGCACACGCCCTGACGTTCCTCGAAGGCCTGCAGTGCGGACGTATGGACGCCGGTCGTGCCGGGGACGTAGTCCATCTGGTCGTACACCCACTGCGCGGCCGCGATGACGGCGTCGACCTGTAGGTTCCCGCCGGAGGTGTCAGTAGTGCGGCGCACGGGCCTGCGGCTTTCCAATTTCGTGTCAGTCAGGGATTCTCACGATCTTGTCGGAATCCTCAGGCATCCCGGACGATGTTTCGGTCCTGTGCCCAAGCCGCGAGAACCGAATCGAAGAGTCTGCTGCCTCGAAGCCTGAGTTCTGACTCAATGCGGACGATCGAGAGTGAGCTGTCGTTCGTGGAAATCGAAATGTCTGACGGGATATCGGTACAGCTCACCAATGGTCATGTAATCGGTGAAGAACGGGTCCCAGCGCACCGGGAAGAACATTCCCCGTCCCAACGCCTGCTCCGATTCGCGTTGCAGTCGGCGGCTCAGCGCACCGATGACCCGGTCGGCTTTCGTGCCCATCCGGTTCCGGTCAAACACCAGGGCTGCAGCGCATGAACCGTAGTAATTCACCACGTCAAAAGGCCGCGTACCGGCATCGAGGACCTGGGCGAATCGACGCTCCACTCCGGCGGGCAGCCGGCTGACCATCCGCACCAAGGGCAGCAGCGCCGCCACCACCATGTACCCGAAGACCATGTGGAACAACAGTTGCTCGTTGGTCCACCGCGTCCCCGCCGATCGACTCCGCAACGAGGTGTCGGAAGCGTCGGCGAGGAGCCGGTGCAGATGCACACGGGTGCGTTCGAGCTCGCCGGCGATAGCGGCCCTGTCCACCCGCTCGGAATGGCCCATGATCCACCACCTGTCCAGGGAGCCGACGGCACTCGATGGCCGTCGATACCAGACTTCCCCCTCCCGGGCGGCCTCCACAACTGCCGGCCGAATTCAGTCTCATGTCGCGAATCGATATAGCGCCCCCGTCGACCCTCGGATGCCACGTCGGACGTACCTGCCGCAGTGGCGCGGCGCGGATCGCCGTGTCGTGACCGCCGGACGGCTGGCGTAACAGCAGCAGCGCGGGATGACGTGCGCCGCTCAGAGATCGAACAGCGAGAATTGGTCCTTCTGTGCTCGAGTCTCGGAGTCGGCGAGGTATCGGTCGGCCATGGCCCGGGCGACGGTTTCGTCGCAGCCGAGCTCGGCGGCGACTTCACTCCAGTCGTGTCCGTTGTGCTGGAGTTGCCACGCCAGCTGGTGCAACTGTTCGTCCATGTCCATCAGCGCCGCTCCCGCGGTCGTGTCGGCCGGAACCCGTTCGACGACGCGGGTTCTCATTGAGACAGATGGTAAACGCGGATGCGGGCATGCGGCGGCAGACATGCCGCCCACCGTCTCGAATCGGCGACGGATCGCACGAGAGATAGGTAAACCCGCCCCCGAGGGGACGGGCGGTGTGCCGTCCATGGTGTCACCGTTTCCGTGAACATCTATGGACGCAGCGCCGGTCAGGGACGGATAGGCAGTGCGCGGCGGGACCGGGCGGCGGCGACCACACGATCGGCGACCCGGCCGGCGTCGCGGCCGACCCCGCGCAACGACGCCGACGACAGGCTGCGCTGCCATTCGAGACCGACATACCCCAGCCCCAGATGAGTGGTGGAGAGACCCTGCCGGTGCCGGGGCCGGCCCGTCTCGTCGAGAGCGCCGAGACCGGTCAGATAGGGCAGGTGCGGGCGATAACCGGTACCCAACAGCACGGTGTCGGCGGTGGTGGCGGCGCCGTCGGGCCAGAACACCCGGCGGTCGTCGAGGCCGGTGAACAGCGGCCGCGGCTGCGGGTTGCCGCTGGCCAGGGCACGCCGGTAGCGGCCGGTATCGAGGACCTGCTGGGTCGGCGACGCAGGCAGCCACGGCCCCAAGGGGGCGCGGTCGACTCCGGTGACCGTGAGCCAGAAGTGCACATCACGGCCGAAGATCCGCTGCGGCAGGAACTTCGGCGGTCGGCGGCTGGCCAGAGTCACAGTAGCGACCTCGGCGAGTTCGGTGGCGATCTGCACCGCCGAGTTACCGGCACCGACCACCACCACGTTCTGGCCCGTGAGTGCAGCGGGGTCGCGGTAGTCGCCGGTGTGCAGCACCGTGCCGCCGAACGTGTCCAGCCCCGGCAGCGGTGGGATATTCGGGGACCCGAGATAGCCGGTGGCCGCGATCAGAATCGGCGCGGTGACACTGCCGCCGACAGCGGTGTGGGCGGTGTAGACGCCCCGCTCGCAGGTGACGGTCTCGACGCGGGAGCCGGTCACAATGTCGACGTCGAGTCCGGCGGCGTAGCGGCGCAGATAGTCGATCACCTCGTCGCGCCGCGGATAGCGGTCCGGATCGCCGGGAAACGCCAGGCCGGGCAGGGCGCTGTATTTCGCCGGGGAGAACAGGGTCAGGCTGTCGTAGTAGTGCGGCCAGGCCCCGACCGGCTCGTCGCCGGCTTCGAGCAGTCCGGTGCGCAGGCCTCGAGCAGACAGGGCGTGGGCGGCGGCGAGGCCGGACTGGCCGCCGCCGACGACGAGAGCGTCATAGTCGGTCATGGTGTTCCTTCGAGGGTGTCGGTGGGGGTCAGCCGCGGCACGGACGCGACCGCGAGGAGCGCGGCGATCACGGCAACGACTGCGAGGACGAGGTAAGCGGTGGCGTAGCTGCCGGTCGCGCCGGCCAGGGCGGTTCCCGCCCACGGCGCCAACGCCATGACCAGGACGATCGGGGCGGACATCAGCCCCCCGAGCCGCCCGTAGTGGGTCGAGCCCCACCGGTCGGTGATGGCGGTGGCCTGGATCAAGGTGAACAATCCGCGCACCAGTCCCGCGCCGATCGCCGCGCCGATCAACGCCGCGGCCGTGGTCACCGCCCCGAGCAGCGCGGTGGTTGCCGCAGTCCCGGCCAGGATCACCACGATGCGGCTGCGGACGCTGGTACGGGCGACCAGGGTCAGATAGCCGAGGCGGCCGAGGACCTGTCCGGCGCCGCCGAGCCCGAGCGTCACCGCCGCCACCGACGGGGAGAAGCCCTGTTCGAGCAGCAACGGCACCAGATTGAAGACCCCGGCGAAGGCGGTGAACGCACCGAGAGCCAACGCGCCCACCAGCGCGAGGAACGCGGGGCTGCGGGCGATCTCCCGGTGCCCTAGGTCCGCGCCGTTCGCCGGCGGGGTCGCGGCGGGCCAGGATCCGCATAGTCCCCACCAATGCCCGGGGATGGTGATCGCGGCGAGGATCACCGCCAGAACCAGGTAGGTGGTGCGCCAGTCCGACTGCTGATCCACGACCGAGGTCAACGGGGCGAAGATGGTGCTGGCCAACCCCGCGGCGAGGGTCAGGATCATCAGGGCGTGGACGGAGCGGTCGCCGTACCAGCGGGTCAGCGCCGCGAACGCCGGTGGGTAGAGCACCGCGCCCATCGCGGTGCCGGCCAGCAGCCACCCGGCGTAGAACACCGGCAGCGTGGGGGCGAGCGCGATCAGGACCAGCGCGGGGACGGCGAGGACCGAGCCGGCGGTCATGATCGTGCGCGGTCCGACCCGGTCGAGGATGCGCCCGACCGGGATACCCGCGAGCGCGGTGGCGAGCTGACCGAGCGAGAACGCCGCGGTGATCGCCGTGGGCGACCAGCCGGTCTCGGTAGAGATCGAGACCGACAGGACCGGGAACGCGTAGTACAGGATGCCCCAGCTGGTGATCTCGGTCAGGCACAGCACCGCCAGCACCCGCCGCAGCCCGGCCCCGGTGAGGGCACCGGGCTGCGGGCGGATCGAGGTGTCGGTCACCGGCGTTATCCGCCGGCGCGGGCGGAGAGGGTGACCAACGCCGGCTCCGCGGGGCCGCAGCACCCACCCGCGTCGGCGGTGTCGGCGGCGGGGTCGTCGAACACTCCGGCGCCGCCGCACACTCCGGTCTCGGGCAGGGTCAGCTCGACGCGGGCGGCGGCATCATGATCACCGGCGAGGGCGGCGGCGATGCTGCGGACCTGCTCGTAGCCGGTCATCGCCAGGAACGTCGGGGCCCGACCGTAGCTCTTCATCCCGACCACATAGAAGCCGGGTTCGGGGTGGGTGAGCTCGGCGACGCCGTGCGGGTAGACGGTCCCGCACGAGTGCACGTTCGGGTCGATCAGCGGGGCGAGCGCGGTCGGGGCCTGCAGCACCGGGTCGAGGTCGAGACGGATTTCCGAGAGCCACGACAGGTCCGGCCGGAAGCCGGTGGAGGCGATGATCTCGTCCACCGCCTCGAGGCGGGCTCCGGTATCGGAGACCACCGCGACCTGACCGTCGGTGGCGGGTTCGACGGCGGCGGTGCGGAACCCGGTGACCACGGTGAGCAGCCCGTCGTCGACGGCCTTTTTCGCGCGCAGTCCCAGGGCGCCGCGGGCAGGCAGTTGGTCGTCCTGGCCGCCGCCGAACGCGGCGCCGACCTCGCCGCGGCGCACCGCCCAGGTCAGGCGGGTGCCGGAGGCGGTGCGGGCGAGCTCGGCCAGCGCCACGATTGCGTTGAGTGCCGAGTGGCCGCTGCCGGCGATGACGGTGTGGCGGCCGGCGTAGCGGGTGCGCACCGCATCGTCGCCCAGGTCGGGGACGCGGTAGGTGATGGTCTCGGCTGCGGCGCGTTCACCGAGGGCGGGCAGGCCTTCGCCGCCGAGGGGGTTGGGAGTGCTCCAGGTGCCGGAGGCATCGATGACGGCGCGGGCGAGCAGGCGGGTGTCGGTGCCGTCGCGGTGGCGGATGTGCACCGACAGTGGTTCGGTGTCGCGGCCGGCGTCGACGATGCGGTCGCGGCCGCGGCGGGCGATGCCGACGACCTCGTGATCGAGGCGGACCGCGTCGCCGAGGGCGGTGGCCAGCGGGCTCAGGTACTGCCCGGTCCAGTCCTGGCCGGTGGGGTAGGCGTCGTCGTCGGGGGCCTTCCAGCCGGTGGTGTCGAGGAGGCGGCGGGCGGCGGGGTCGATCAGTTCGGCCCAGCGGGAGAAGGTGCGGACGCTGTGCCATTGCGTGATGGCGGCTCCGACGACGTCGCCGCGTTCGAGTACCAGCGGTTCGAGGCCGCGTTCGCGCAGGTGGGCGGCGGCGGCCAGGCCGATCGGTCCGGCTCCGACGACGACGATGGGCAACTCGCTCATGACAGATCCTTTCATCGATGGGTATCGATCTAAGCTGCTGTCAGAGTATCGATGGTCGTCGATGTATGCAACCATCGATGCTGATCGATATAGTGGGGGTATGACAGCACTCGGCCTACCGATCACGGTGACCCCCGGCGCGGAGGTGGACCTCGACGCCCTGAGCCCGCAGGACGCGGCCACCTACGCCGGATGGTTCGCCTGCCTGGCCGAACCCACGCGGGTGCGGCTGCTGCACCACGTCGCCGCCCATCCGTCCGGCATCACCGTCGGCGAGCTCGCCGACAGGCTCGGGATCGGCCAGCCCACCATCTCCCATCACGTCCGCAAACTCGCCGACGTCGGCTTCGTCACCACCGGCAAACAGGGCACCAGCACCGTGGTGCGGATCAACCCGAGCTGCTGCAGCGACCTGCCCAGTGCTGCCGACGCGGTCATGGGGGTGCTCACCGCCCGCCCGTGCTGCCCCGAGGACGTCCCCGCCGACGTGGCAGTGCGCCCGCTCGACGACCGGGATTGGGAGGCGGTGCGCCGCATCTACGCCGACGGCATCGCCACCGGCGCCGCGACGTTCACCACCGAGGTCCCCAGCCGCGACCACCTCGAGAGCCAGTGGTTGCCCGAGCATCGCTGGGTCGCCGAGATCGACGGTCAGGTGGTCGGCTGGGCAGCGTTGAGCCCGGTGTCGAACCGCGAGTGCTACCGCGGGGTGGCCGAGAACTCGGTGTATGTCGGCGACGGGATGCGCGGGCGCGGCGTCGGCAAGGCGCTGTTGCGTACTCAGGTCATCGCCGCCGATCAGGGCGGATTGTGGACGCTGCAGACCTCGATTTTCCCGGAGAACCGGGCCAGCCTGGCGCTGCATCATTCGGCGGGTTTCCGCACCGTGGGGGTGCGCGAACGCATCGGCCGGCTCGACGGCATCTGGCGCGACACCGTGTTGCTCGAACGCCGCTCCGAGACAGTTCCCGCCGCCGCGCACGAGTGAGAGCGACGCGGGTGACGATGGACATCGAACTGCTGTACTTCGACGGCTGCCCGAACTGGGAGGAGGCGCGAGGCCGCCTCGCCGAGGCCCTGGCAGCGACCGGCAACGCCGGTACCCCGATCCGGCTGCGCCGTATCGAGACCCCGGAGGCCGCCGAACGCGTCGCCTTCCCCGGATCCCCGACCATCCGCATCGACGGGACCGATCCGTTCGGCCTCACCGAGGGCGTCGGGTTGACCTGCCGCGTCTACCGCACCGCCGACGGGCTCGACGGTGCTCCGAGCACCGCCGATCTGATCACCGTGCTGCGGCACGCCGAACACCGGTAGACCTGGCATCGGCTTGACCTTCGAGTCGACTCGAAGGTTTACCGTCGAGGAGTGAGCACGATGCTGATCTCCCAGTTCGCCGAACACACCGGTGTCCCGGCCACCACTTTGCCCTTGGGCTTGCTATACCCCGTACCCGTTTGTCACGGGCAGCCCACTCGGCGCGTCCGATCCCGCACACCCGCCACGCGATCGCTTACTGAACGGAAAAGGAATTGAGTCCACTCTGGGCGCAGTCTCGGGGCCGCAGTTGCTGCCGATCGCTGCCTGACACATCGGAATCGGAGAGGACCACGCTGGACAGCGTGGTCACCACTGGATTCCTCTGCAGTTCCGCAGGATCCGGACCAGTGCTCCTCCGGGGTCAGTTCAGCGGATAGAGCATCTGGGCGGTCGCGGCGTAGGCGGTGTCGAAGTCGACGGCGAGCACTGCCTCGACCGGCCCGACCACCGCGTGCTGCTCCCAGGCCTGGCCGGTGCGGCTGCGCCACGCGGTGCCGGCGGTGTCGATACCCCACACTGAGCCGTCCTGCGCGGCGGACAGCAACGCCAGCGGTGGGGCGTCGGGCACCACGGTGAAGGTGAGTCCGGCGTCGGTGCTGTGCTGGAGTCCGGCGGTGGTGGTCGCCCACACCCCGGCGTCGGTGACGGCGAGCGCGGCCGCAGCCACCGGAGCGCCCGCGGTCCAGCTGCTGCCACCGTCGGTGGAGATCAGCAATCCGGTCACGCCATCGAAGCCGACCAACAGCGCACCGTCCGTAGCAAGAGCGTGAAAATCCACCTCGCTGCTCAAGGATGTCGGCGTCCAGGTGCGGCCGCCATCGGTGCTGTCGATCAGCCCCAACGGATTCGGCGCCGAACTCGACGGTCCCGGATGCCCGGACGCGAAGAGACGGTCAGTTCCCGGAGCGCCGGTCAGTCCCATGAAGTCGTCGTCGGATACGCCGACGCGGGTGGTGCGCCCGCTGTCGGCGATCTCGACGAGACCGGTGTGGGTACCGGCCAGCACCACACCGCCGGAATCGAGGTGCAGACCGTGCAGATGATCCAGGGCCGGTTCCAACGCTGTGCCAGGCACCTCCGATGCGACCCCCGACTCGGTGGTCGTGGTGGATTGTTCACCGGTCGCACAAGCGGCGAGCACAGCCACCGCAGCAACAGGCACCAGGACACGCGCCCACCGGCGCGGGGGAAAACTCGACATGAGAAGCAGAAACTCGTTTCGGATCGATCGGGTGCCGGCTCAGGTGTGAGCCAGGCGGGTGGGGTCGAGGTCGAGGCGCCGCAACAGCTGGGCGTTGAGCGCCACGACGATGGTCGAGACGGACATGAGGATCGCGGCGACCGCCGGGGAGATCGCGACGCCGGCGAATGCGAGCACACCCGCGGCGAGTGGCACGGCGATGATGTTGTAGCCGGTGGCCCACACCAGGTTCTGCCACATCTTGCGGTAGCTGGCGTGCGAGAGCGCGATGATCGACAGCACCGCCCGCGGATCGTTCGCCGCCAGCACGACCCCGGCGGATTCGATGGCGACGTCGGTGCCGGCGCCGATCGCGACACCGACATCAGCCCGGGCCAGAGCCGGGGCGTCGTTGACACCGTCGCCGACCATCGCGACCGTGTGCCCACGATTCTGCAGCTCGGTGACCTTGGCGTCCTTGTGTTCGGGTAGTACCTCGGCGAAGACCTCGTCGATCCCGAGGTCGGCGGCTACCGCGTCGGCGACCTGCCGCGCATCGCCGGTGATCATCGCGACCTTCACCCCGCGGGCGTGCAGGGCGTCGATGGCCTGACGGGATTCCTCGCGCACGGCGTCCTCGAGCGCCACGGCCCCGAGGACGCGGTCGCCTTCGGCGATGTGCAGCACCGACGCCCCGCGCGCTACCCACTGCTGGGTCACGGCGGTGACGTCGGTGGGCACCGACAACCGCAGATCGGCCAGCATCGCCGGGCCGCCGACAGTGATTTCGGCGCCGTCGACGAGCGCGCGCACCCCGCGGCCGGGCAGCGACCGGAAATCGGTGGCGACGATCCGCTTACTGGCCGGCACCCGATCGTCGGCGGCGGCGACAATGGCCCGGGCGACGGGGTGCTCGCTGTCGGCTTCGGCCGCCGCCGCCAGCGCCAGCAGATGCTCGTCGGTGACTTGGTGGGCGGTGGCGATGCCGGTGACCTGGTGCCGGCCCTGGGTCAGGGTGCCGGTCTTGTCGAACAGGACCACGTCGACGGTGCGCATGCGTTCGAGCGCGAGCCGGTCTTTGACCAGCACCCCGGATCTGGCGGCGCGTTCGGTGGAGATCGCGATCACCAGCGGGATCGCCAACCCGAGTGCGTGGGGGCAGGCGATGACGAGCACAGTGACGGTGCGGACCACCGCTTCGTCGACGTTGCCGACGAGCAGTGTCCAGATCGTGAAGGTGAGGATGCCGGCGACGGTGGCGAAGTAGAACAGGAACGCTGCGGCTTTGTCCGCCAGCGCCTGGGCACGGGACGAGGAGGCCTGGGCGTCGGCGACCATCCGTTGGATACCGGCCAGGGCCGTGTTCTCGCCGACGGCGGTGATCTGCACCCGCAGGGCGCTGTCGGTCGCGACGGTGCCGGCGACCACGGTGTCGCCTACCTGCCGGGTGACGGCCTTGGATTCGCCGGTGATCATCGATTCGTCGACCTCGGCACGGCCGTCGGTGACGGTGCCGTCGGCGGGCACCCGCGCCCCGGCCCGCACGAGTACCAGATCCCCGAGCGCCAGTTCCGACAAGGGAACGTCGGCGGTGCCGGTATCGGTGATCTTCTCTGCGGTGTCCGGCAGCATCGCCGCGAGCGCGTCGAGGGCGCCCGACGCCGAGCCGAGAGCGCGCATCTCGAGCCAGTGCCCGAGCAGCATGATCACGATCAGCAGCGCGAGTTCCCACCAGAAGTCCAGGTCGAACCCGCCGAGACCCAAGGTGGTGACCCAGGACGCGAGGAACGCAACGGTGATCGCCATGGCGATCAGCAGCATCATCCCGGGCCGGCGAGAGCGTAGTTCGGCCCAGCCGCCGGT
Source organism: Rhodococcus sp. S3 (assembly GCF_058211795.1). Classification (NCBI taxonomy): domain Bacteria; kingdom Bacillati; phylum Actinomycetota; class Actinomycetes; order Mycobacteriales; family Nocardiaceae; genus Rhodococcus; species Rhodococcus sp. S3. Next base: position 3,239,805 of record NZ_CM177074.1, read on the forward strand.
GAGGAACGGGGTGCCGCCGTAGACGAAGATCACCGTGCCCAGTACCGGGGGAATCCACATGGCGCCGGGGAAGTCGGGCATGGTGTAGCCGAGCAGGTCGGCGACCATGTGGCTGAAGAACACCACCGGTATCGCCAGCACCAGTGACACCCAGAACCGGCGGCGGAACATCTCCCCGTGTGCCCCGTGCCCGGCATGCCGATCGTGCCCACCATGGCCGCCATGAGCGTCGTGCTCAGGGTGGGTGTCGTGACCGACGTGGGCGAGGTGCTCGCCGTGCCCGGCGTGCGCATCATGCTCGTCGGGTGGCGGGCTCTGGACCTCGGCGCCGTCATTGTGTCCGGCGGGCGACGGGTCCGGGTGGGGGTGTCCGTGCTGCGGGTGCGACATCGAAAGCCTCCTGGGATGGCGAACGGGCCGAGAGGAACCGGGCGGCGCCCGGTTACAGGGTGGTCAGCAGCTGCCGCATGGTCTCGATCTCCTGCTGCTGCGTGTCGCCGATGGTGCGGGCCATCTCTACCGCGTCGGGGAACTGTCCGTCCTCGATCTCGGTCTGCGCCATGTCGACTGCGCCTTCGTGGTGGGCGATCATCTGCTCGAGGAACAGGCGAGCGGCGTCGGCGCCCTGTGCCTCGGACAGCGCCTGCATGTCCTCCTCGCTCATCATCCCTTCCATCTCCATCCCCTCCATCCCCTCCATACCGTCCATACCGTCCATGCCCTCGTCCATGCCGGGCATGTCGTGGCCTGTCTCGGGCATCGCGGTGGGCTCACCCCACTGCTCGAGCCAGGACTCGAGCTGCTCGATCTCCGGGCCTTGAGCGGCCTTGATCTGCTCGGCCAGGGCGGTCACGTCCGCGGGAATGTCCTGCTTGGCCAGCAGCATGTCGCTCATCTCGATCGCCTGACTGTGGTGCGGCAACATCATCTGCGCGAACATCACGTCGGCGTCGTTGTGCGCCGCGGCCTCGTCGGCTGCCGAGGTGGCGGTGGCCGAGGTCGTGGCCGGCGAGGTCGCGACGGTGGTGCCGGTCCCGGTGTCGCTGCACGCAGCCGCGGCGAACACCACCGCCAGGGCGGTGGCGCCGACGGCGAGAAACTTCTTGTTGTTCATGGGATGTGGTCCTTTCTCGAACGGTCACAGACCGCCATGGCACCGAAGTCCGGACACGGCCGGTCCGCATGCGGGGATCAGGCCAGGTAGGACACGGTGGTCATCATCCCGGCTTCCTGGTGATACGCGTTGTGGCAGTGCAGCGCCCACTGGCCCGGGTTGTCGGTGTCGAATTCGATCTCCACGGTGCGCATCGGCCCGATCGTGACAGTGTCCTTGCGCAGGCCGGTGTCGGTGAGCGCGAAGGTGTGTCCGTGCAGATGCATCGGATGGAACATGTCCGACATGTTCCGCATCCGCATCCGCACCCGCTGCCCTTCGGCCACGTTCAGCGGTGGGATATCGGGATGAGCGCGGCCATTAAGAGTCCACCGGTACGGCGACATGGTCCCGCCCATATCCACGCTGTGATACACATCGTGCTCCCTCTCGGCCAGACGCACATACTCCCGAGGCGCCAGATCGGTGCCCAGTAGTACCTGCCGGTCCAGCTCGCCGGGTCGCGACTGTGCGGGCAACTCGCCGACGGCGGTGCGCACCAGGGCCTGCCCGTGCCCGGTCTTGCCTTCCGCCTGCGCGAACAACGGGAACACGCCGTCGCCGAGAGTGACGAGCACATCGACACGCTCGCCCATCCCGATCAGCAGCGCATCGGTGTCCTGCGGCACGACCGGGAAGCCGTCGGTGTGGGTGACGGTCATCCGGTGCCCACCGAGGGCGACGCGGAACGCAGTGTCGGCGCCGGCGTTGACGAACCGGATCCGCGCCCGCTGTCCGGGTGTCGCGGTGAACACGATCGGGTCCTCGGGGACGCGCCCGCCGACCAGGAAATGCGGGTAGCTCACGTCTCCGGCGCCGCCGAGCAGCGGGGAGAGCATGGTCTCCTCACCCGTGTCCATTCCGTCCATGTCCATGGCGCCGTGGTCCATTCCGCCCATCCCGCCGTCGCCACTGGCACCGGTGGCGGCGCCGATGCCGAGGTCGCGGGCCACGTCGTCGGGGGTGCGGCCGGTGCCGTCGAGCCAGTCGTCGAGCACCACGATCCACTCGTGGTCGTAGTCGCCGGGCTCGTTCGGATCGTCGATGACCAACGGCCCGCACAGGCCGCGATCGAGCTGCAATCCCGAATGCGAGTGGTAGAAGTACGTGCCCGGATCCGGGACCGTGAACTCGTAGGCGAACCGGCCGCCGGCCACGATCGGATCCTGGGTCAGCCCGGGCACACCGTCCATGTCGTTGCTCAACGCCAGCCCGTGCCAGTGCACACTCGTCTCCGCCGGCAGCTGGTTGTCCACCTCCACCCGCAGCAGATCCCCGGCGCGGGCTCGCAGCAGCGGCCCCGGTAGCTGCTCGTCGTACCCCCAGGTCGACACGATGCGCCCGCCAAGGTCCACCTCGACCGGACGCGGCGTCAACCGCGCCGAGACCACCTGCTGACCCGGGATGCGGCGTTGCTGTTCGAGACGGCGCACCGCAGTCGACGAGGCCTGCACGGGGGCACCGGTCGGTGAGCCCGACCCGGAACAGGCCATCAGGACTCCGGCCCCGGCAAGTATTGATCCGAGAAGGAAGGATCGACGGACCAGCTCAGCCATGAACATGCCCCTGCCGGTGCTCGACCTTCGTGGTGTCGCCGGGGTGCATCAGCACCTGCCGACGGGCCACGAATTCATCGGAGTCGATGTCACCGCGGGCGAAACGCGTCTCGAGCAGCCGAAGCGGATCGGACTCCTGGCTGGTGCGGCCGGGTCCGTTCGCACGGTCGGTGCGGAACATCATGGCCATCAGATAGATCACCACCGCCCAGAACGCGAACATGCACACGGCCATGACGATCCATCCGGTCCAGGTCAGCTCACCTGCCCAGCCCATCATGGTCGCCTCCTTTCACCGGTTCGTGCTTCCAGCCTGGTGTGCCTACCCGTGGATTCCTGTGGAGGTCGTATGAAGATTTGCTCAAGAAGCCACACCGCCTCGTCGACAGCGGTGTCCGCTGGTGAAGATGGACGCCATGGACTCCTCCGCTCGCACCCCCACCGCGACCAGCGACTCTGCGGCGCCGCCGCGCCCGTCGACCGGGTTGCGGGCGATGGTCGTCGAGGACGAGGCACCGTTGGCGAACCTGATCGGCTCGTATCTCGAACGCGACGGGTTCGAGACCGCGATCACCGGTGACGGCGCCGACGCCGTCACCCTCGCCCGACAGGTCGACCCCGACGTCGTGGTCCTCGATCTCGGCCTGCCCCATCTGGACGGGGTCGAGGTGTGCCGGCAACTGCGGACGTTCTCCGACGCCTATGTCGTGATGCTCACCGCCCGCACCGAAGAGATCGACACCCTCATCGGGCTGTCCGTCGGCGCAGATGACTACATGAGCAAACCGTTCAGCCCCCGCGAATTGATGGCCCGCATCCAGGCCATGCTGCGCCGTCCCCGCGCCCACGTCGCCGCACCCAGACCGGCCGAGACCGCCGCCACCGGCCTGATCCGCCGCGCCGGGGACCTGGCCCTCGATGTCGACGGCCGGGAAGTCACCGTCGCCGGGAGGCCGGTGGCCTTGACCCGCACCGAGTTCGACGTCCTGGCCGCGCTGGCCCGCGATCCCGGCGTGGTGCTCACCCGGGCTCAGCTGATCGAGGCGGTGTGGGGACCGAGCTGGACCGGCGACGCGCATCTGGTCGATGTGCACGTCGGTCATCTGCGCCGCAAACTCGGCGACGATGCTGTCCGCGGCCGCTATGTGCGCACCGTGCGTGGGGTCGGCTACAAGATGGGCGCCGGACAATGACGGCCCGGCGCCCCCACCGCAGACGAGGTTCAGCTGCATCGCCCCAGCAGGCACTGGCGGGATCGAGTTTCGGCACCCGGCTGTTCCTCGCCTTGACCGTGGTGGTGGTCGGCTGCGCCGCCAGCGCCTGGCTCGTCGCCTCCGCCCTCGCGCCCGGGATCTTCCATGATCACCTCGGCCAGGCCGGCATCGACCACAACTCGAGTCAGGCCGCGCACGTCGAAGAGGCGTTCGCCTGGTCGATCGCCCTTGCATGGGGTCTGGCGGTCGCGGTCGCGGTGCTGCTGGCATTGGCGGTGAGCTGGTACATCACCCGCCGTGTTCAACGCTCGTTGACCGCGGTGACCACCTCGACCGCCCGGATCGCAGGCGGCCGGTACGACACTCGCGTGTCCAGCCCCGGTCTCGGCCGCGAATTCGACGAGCTCGCCGTCACCGTTAACGAACTCGCCCGCCGTCTCGACGCCACCGAAAGTACCCGCCGCCGGATGCTCACCGACCTCGGCCACGAGATGCGCACCCCGATTGCGACCCTCGACTCTTATCTCGAAGCCCTCGACGACGGCGTCCGCACCCTCGACGACGACACCCGACAAGTTTTGCGCGATGCCACCCACCGGCTGGGGCGTCTCGCCCAGGACATCACCGCGGTCTCGCGCGCCGAAGAACACCTCACCCGCATCCGGCCGGTGCCCACCACCACCGGCGTCTTGGTCACCGCCGCGGTCGATGCGGTGCGCGAACGGTACGAGAACACAGGCGTCGAATTGCACAGCCGTCTCGACGACTCCCTGGTCGTATCGGTCGACCCCGACCGGCTCGGCCAGGTCCTGGGCAATCTGCTCGACAATGCCCTGCGCCACACCGCCTGTGGCGGCACGGTCACGGTCACCAGCAGACGAGCGAACCGCGATCGGGTGGAGATCACGGTGGCCGACACCGGCGAGGGCATTGCTCCCGAGCACCTCGACCACCTCTTCGACCGGTTCTACCGCGCCGATACAGCCCGTGATCGCCGACACGGCGGCAGCGGTATCGGCCTGACCATCACCCGTGCCCTCGTCGAAGCCCACCACGGGCGCATCCGAGCACACAGTGACGGGCCGGGCCGTGGGGCACGCTTTACGATCGAACTGCCCGTCATTGCAGTCTGACCTCGGAGCCTGCTTCGGTGTTGCCGTATCCGGCACATCTCAATCCGTGGACTCACGACCTTCGAGCGCGGACCCTCGACTCGAGGGACTGAACGCCTCCGTCATGTTTGTTGTCATCGGCGCCCACCCCTGTCAGGCTTGGGCGCCGTCTGGAACGAGCTCGGCGATCAGCGCCTCGACCTTGGCTTTGATCTCGTCGCGGATCGGACGCACCGCCTCCACCTCTTGCCCGGCCGGATCCTCGAGCACCCAATCCCGATACGACGTGCCCGGAAACACCGGGCACGTGTCGCCGCACCCCATGGTGATCACCACATCGGAGGCCTGCACCGCGTCGATGGTGAGGATCTTCGGGTTCTGCGCGGAGATGTCGATACCGACTTCGGCCATCGCCGCGACCGCGGCCGGGTTGACCTGCTCGGCCGGAGCGGAGCCCGCGGAACGGACCTCGACCCGGTCGCCGGCCAGCGCAGTGAGGAATCCCGCGGCCATCTGGGAACGGCCCGCGTTGTGCACACACACGAACAACACCGAGGGTGTGCGATCGGTCGAGGAATCAGTTGTCATGAAAACAGACGTCCTTTCGAAGAGAATTCAGGCAGAAACGGTGTCGAGTTCGGCCAGCAAAGCCCGCACGCGAGTGTCGATATCGTCGCGGACGGCGCGCACCGTGCCCAGCGACTCGTCGTCCGGATCGATCAACGACCAATCGAGGTAGCGCTTACCCGGATACACCGCGCACGCATCACCGCACCCCATGGTGATCACCACATCGGCGGCTGCCACCACATCGTCGGTCAGGGGTTTGGGATATTCGCCGCCGAGATCGAGCCCGATCTCGGCCATCGCCTCGACCACGACAGGATGAATCGCCGCTGCAGGAGCCGATCCGGCGGAGCGCACGTGCACCCGTCCCGCGCCGTGATGAGCCAGCAGTGCCGCGGCCATCTGCGAACGTCCGCTGTTACGCACGCACACGAACAGCACCTCCGGCACATCCTTCGGTATAGCGCCCTCGGCCTGCGCCAGAGCAGTGAGGCGTTCGCCCGCGAAGCGGGTGGCCAGCGAGGGCAAATGGGTATGGATCTTGGCGGTGCGCCGCAGCGCCGCATACGACTCGAAGACCATCCGCTCGACGGTCTGCGCCGAGAACACCCCGGCGTACTTCTCGGCGAGATGTTCGGCACTGCGGTGCAGCACCGCCTGAGGCATCAGTAATTCTGGCTGAGCAGCGTGCTGGGACATCGACATCTCCTGACGTGGCCGATCCTTACGACACAGTGGGGGCGGGAGAACTGGTGAAACGCTTACGCAGGGCGAGCGAGACGTAGATCAGAGCAACCAGGACGGGCACCTCGATGAGCGGACCCACCACCCCGGCCAAAGCCTGGCCGGAGGTGACACCGAAGGTGCCGATCGCCACCGCGATGGCGAGCTCGAAGTTGTTTCCGGCGGCGGTGAACGCCAGCGTCGTGGTGCGCTCGTAACCGAGCCCCACTGCCGCACCGAACAGGAACCCACCACCCCACATGAGGATGAAGTACGCGAGCAGCGGCAACGCGATCCGCACCACGTCCCACGGCTGCGAGGTGATCTGCTCGCCCTGCAGGGCGAACAGGATCACGATCGTGAACAGCAGCCCGTAGAGCGCCCACGGGCCGATCTTCGGCAAGAACGTGTCCTCGTACCACTCACGTCCCTTGGCTTTTTCACCGAAATGGCGGGTCAAGAAGCCGGCGACGAGGGGGATACCGAGGAAGATCAGCACCGATTTGGCGATCTGCCACGGGGAGACATCGAGGGTGGTCTGTTCGAGCCCGAGCCAGCCGGGCAGGATCGACAGGTAGAACCAGCCGAGCACAGCGAACATGATCACCTGGAAAACCGAGTTGATCGCAACCAGTACTGCGGCGGCTTCGCGGTCGCCGCAGGCGAGGTCGTTCCAGATGATGACCATCGCGATGCAGCGAGCCAGGCCGACGATGATCAGGCCGGTGCGGTACTCGGGCAGGTCGGGCAGCAGCAGCCAGGCGAGGGCGAACATCAGCGCCGGGCCGAGCACCCAGTTGAGAATGAGCGAGGAGATCAACAGCTTGCGATCGCCCGTGACGGTGTCGAGGCGGTCGTAGCGCACCTTCGCAAGCACCGGGTACATCATGATCAACAGACCGAGCGCGATCGGCAGAGAGATGTTGTCGATCTCGATGACGCTCAACGCGTCCCCGAGCCCGGGAATGAGGCGGCCGAGCAGCAGACCGGCGACCATGGCGATGCCGATCCACACGGCCAGGAACCGGTCGAGGACCGACATCTTGCCGGCGACGGACCGGTGTTCAGTGGTGGTCACGAGACGATCTCCTGAAGGGCTTCAGTCGGGGCGCAGGTGCAGGTGCAGGCCGATCCGGGCAGGACCCCGGATTCGGTGGCGAGCACCGCGGACAGTTGCTCGAGGGCGGCGGGGATCACCCGGTAGTACACCCAGGTGCCGCGGCGCTCACAGTCGAGAAGTCCGGCTTCGCGCAGCACCTTGAGGTGGTGCGAGATGGTCGGTTGCGACAGGTCGAACGCGGGGCTGATGTCGCACACACAGCTCTCCCCGCCCTGGTGGCTGGCGATCATGCTGAGCATGCGCAGCCGCACCGGATCACCGAGGGCCTTGAACATGCGGGCCAGGTCGGTGGCCCAATCCGAGGTCAGGGGCTCACGGGCGAGCGGCGGGCAGCACGGTTCGGCCTCACTCGACAGCTGATTCGACATGCGTCTATATTGACTGTTATCAATCCAGTCGTCAAACGGGAAGGGACCTCCACGTGCCCACTGCTTCGGTGCTGTTCGTGTGTGTGAAGAACGGCGGAAAATCCCAGATGGCCGCAGCGTTGATGCGCAAGACAGCCGGCGACCGCGTCACCGTCCATTCGGCCGGTACCGCCCCAGGGGCGTCCCTTAATGCTCTGTCGGTGCAGGTCCTCCACGAGGTAGGCGCCTCCATCGACGGTGAGCGCCCCAAGCCGATCGATCCGCAACTCCTCACCGAAGTCGACCTGGTGGTCACCCTCGGCGGCGAAGCCCACGTCGATGCGCCCGCCGGGGTGGTCGTCGAGAACTGGGACACCGATGAGCCGTCCGAGCGCGGCATCGACGGCATCGAGCGGATGCGCCTGGTGCGCGATGACATCGCTGTCCGCGTCGAGGAGCTCGCTACCCGGCTGCTTTCCGACGCCGACGCCCGATAACCGAGTTCGTCCCGGAAACTCTGTTCGCCCTCGAGCACTGAAGGAATACCTGATACCTATGAGCACCATCGCAGTCTTCGAACCGGCCCTGTGCTGCAACACCGGCGTGTGCGGCGAGGACCTCGACCAGAACCTGGTCACCTTCACCGCCGACATGGCCGCGCTGACCGAGCAGGGCGCCGCCATCACCCGCCACAACCTGGCCAACGACCCGCTCGCGTTCGCCCACAACGAGACCGTCAAGAAATTCCTCGAACTCGCCGGATCGGACGGGCTGCCGCTCGTGCTCGTCGACGACGTCACCGTCGCTACCGGGCGCTACCCGACCCGCACCGAGCTCGCCACCTGGGCCGGCCTCGAGGTACCCGCGCCGCCGTCCGGGGTGACCATGCTCGGGCTCGCGGACGACAGCGACTCCTGCTGCACCCCGGGCGAGTCCACCTGCTGCTGACCATGTAGATCCGCACCCCGCCCGCCGATACCCATCCGACGAGGAGTACCTGCTTTCATGGCTGCCGCCGACCCGACGTTTCTGACCGACCCGCCCCGGTTCGTGTTCTTCACCGGTAAAGGTGGGGTCGGTAAGACCTCCATCGCGTGCGCGTCAGCGGTGCGCCTGGCCCGGGCCGGAAAGAAGGTGCTGCTCGTCTCGACCGACCCCGCCTCCAATGTCGGGCAGGTCTTCGGTCTGAGCATCGGCAACACGATCACCGAGGTCCCCGCGGCGGCGGGGCTCTGCGCGCTCGAGATCGACCCCGAGGAGGCCGCCGCCGCCTACCGCGAACGCATCGTCGGTCCCGTCCGCGGGTTGTTGCCCGCAGCGGAGATCGCGTCGATCACCGAGCAGTTGTCCGGCTCGTGCACCACCGAAGTCGCGTCGTTCGACGAATTCACTTCTCTGCTCACCGATCCCGACGACCGGGTCGCCGGGTTCGATCACGTGCTGTTCGACACCGCCCCCACCGGCCATACCATCCGGCTGCTGCAACTGCCCGGTAACTGGACCGAATTCCTCGACCACGGCAAGGGCGACGCGTCCTGCCTCGGTCCGCTGGCCGGGCTCGACAAGCAGAAAGCCATGTACGCCGGCGCGGTCGAGGCGTTGTCGGATCCCGGCCGTACCCGCCTGGTGCTCGTGGCACGCGCGAACCGTGCCGCTCTGGCCGAGATCGCCCGCACCCACAGCGAACTCGCCGCGATCGGCATGACGAGACAGCATGTGGTCGTCAACGGCGTGCTGCCCGACCCGGCCGATGACACCGACCCGCTGGCTACCGCCGTGTACCAGCGTGAGCAGGCAGCATTGGCGGGTCGCGGCGCCGCGATCGTCGCGCTGCCCACCGATCTGGTGGAGCTCAAGCCGGTCAACATGGTCGGTCTCGATGCTTTGAGCACCCTGTTCGACACCACCACCACCACCGCTGTGAGTGTCGACGACACCGAACCGGGTGTCGCCGCGGTCGCCGATGCTTCACTGGCGGATCTGGTCGATGCGATCGAGGCTGATGGCCACGGGCTGGTGATGTGCATGGGCAAAGGTGGAGTCGGCAAGACCACCATTGCCGCCGCGATCGCGGTGGCGCTGGCCCGCCGTGGTCATGACGTGCACCTGACCACCACCGACCCCGCCGCACATCTGACCGACACTCTCGCCGGGGAACTCGATCACCTCGAGGTCTCCCGCATCGATCCGCACGAGGCGAGCGAGACCTACCGCAACCGGGTCCTGGCCACCAAGGGCGCCGAACTCGACGACGCCGGCCGCGCCACCCTCGCCGAAGATCTGCAGTCCCCGTGCACCGAGGAAGTCGCGGTGTTCCAGGCCTTTTCGAAGGTCATCCACGAATCACGCCGCAAGTTCGTCGTCGTCGATACCGCCCCGACCGGGCATACTCTGCTGTTGCTCGATGCGACCGGCTCGTATCACCGGGAGATCGCCCGGCAGATGGGCGATGGCGGGCGCTTCATCACCCCGCTGATGCGGCTGCAGGACCCGGCGCAGACCAAGATTGTGCTGGTCACTCTTGCCGAGACCACCCCGGTGCTCGAGGCGGCCGGTTTGCAGGATGATCTGCGGCGCGCTGGTATCGAGCCGTGGGGGTGGGTGGTCAACAATTCCCTGGCCGCGGCGGCGCCCACCGCGCCGCTGCTGCGGCAGCGAGCGGTTGCCGAACTCGAGCAGATCGACACGGTCCGGGACGAACTCGCCAATCGGTGCGCGGTGATTCCGCTGGCCGTCAGCGAACCGGTCGGAATCACCGCGTTGGGACAGCTGGCCGAACGGCATCCGGCACCGGTGCGTTGATCCGCCAGCACCGGGCCGGGTCGTCCACTCATGTCGTTCGTGTGAGACATGCCTGAAGCCACGATTCGGATCACGCTGTGCCAGTGAGGACGTCGGTCAGATCGGCGGGAATCGGCATGGGGGTCATCAACCCTGCAGCGACGCGGCCGGTGTTGCCTTCGGGGTAACCCCCGAGCGCGGAACCGGGGGCAGCAACCATGATCCGGATGATCTGCCCAAGGGCTTCGCGACGGTCGCGTTGACGCACCGCGAGACCGAGCATGGCGAGGTGATTGCGAGTGTGCGGCCACGGGTAGGGCTGCGACAGGATGTGCGCGCGTTCGAGATGGGTCCACCGCTCGGCTGCAGTGTGAGTGTGTCGAGCGGCGGTCATCTCCGCGGCATACCAGGCTCGGACAGTTGCAGGCATTGGACTCATGGAAGGCCCTTCAGGAAGAAAAGGATTCTCGTACCCCAGGATTCGACGCAGGTGCCGCCGATCCGGAGATTGTCAGGGGGCGAGCGCGTCCGGCGCGGACCCCGTTGGCGATCACGATGATCTCGGCGACCTCGTGAACCAGGACAACCGCCGCCAGGCCGAGTACCCCGAACAGCGCCAGCGGCATCAGGACGGTGATGATCGCCAGCGAGAGGCCGACGTTCTGCAACATGATCGTCCGTGACCGCCGGGCATGCTGCAGGGCTTGCGGCAGGTGCCGCAGGTCCTCACCCATCAAAGCGACGTCGGCGGTCTCGATGGCCACGTCGGTGCCCATCGCGCCCATCGCGATCCCCAGATCGGCGGTCGCCAAGGCGGGGGCGTCGTTGACACCGTCGCCGACCATCGCCGTCGGCCGCGTCTTGCGGAGGGTGTGCACGATGCGGGCCTTGTCCTCCGGACGCAGGTCCGCGTGCACCTCGTCGATACCGACGTCGGCGGCCAACGCGCGTGCGGTGCGCTCGTTGTCGCCGGTGAGCATCGCCACGGTGTAACCGTCGCGGCGTAGCCCAGCAACCACGTCGCGGGCCTCGGGGCGCAGTTCGTCGCGCACCGAGATCGCCCCGATCAGGGTGCCGCCGCGTTCGATGAGCACCGCGGTGGCTCCGGCGTGCTGCATCCGCTCGATATCGGCGGCGAGGGGGCCGGGGTCGATCCACCCCGGCCGGCCCAGACGGGCGGGGGTGCCGTCGAGGTGTCCGGTCAGTCCGGCGCCGGGGACCGCATCGACGTCCTCGGCTGGTGTGTAGTCGTCGACGGCGGCGAGGATCGCTGTGGCGAGGGGGTGTTCGCTGCGGGCCTCGAGTGCGGCGGCGACGTTCATGACGTCGGCGCGGGTGGCGTCGCCGGTGGTGGCGACGTCGATGACCTCGGGTCGGTTGCGGGTCAGGGTGCCGGTCTTGTCCAGCGCGACGGTGCGGATACGGCCCAACGCTTCGAGGGCGGCCCCGCCCTTGACCAGGACACCGAGCTTGGAGGCGGCGCCGATCGCGGCGACCACGGTCACCGGGATCGCGATGGCCAGCGCACACGGGGACGCGGCAACCAGCACCACCAGGGCGCGTTCGATCCACACCAGCGGATCACCGAACACGCTGCCGATCGCGGCAATCAGCGCCGCGGCGACCATCACCCCCGGGACCAGGGGTGTGGCGATCTTGTCGGCCAGACGTTGGGCCTCGCCCTTGCGGGACTGCTCGGCCTCGACGATCTTCACGATCTTGGCCAGCGAGTTGTCCTCCGCCCGGGCGGTGACCTCGACCTCGAGCACTCCGGTGCCGTTGATCGAGCCGGCGAACACCTCGGCGCCCGGTCCGGCCTCGACCGGGACCGATTCCCCCGTGATTGCGGAGGTGTCCAGGGCGGTGCGCCCGGTGCGGATGGTGCCGTCGGTGGCGAGCCGCTCCCCGGGTTTGACGATCATGATCTCCCCGAGCACCAACTCCGCTGGGGGAACGGTCTGTTCGCGGCCACCGCGCAGGACGGTGGCGGTGTCCGGGACCAGATTCAGCAGGGCGCGCAGGCCGCGGCGGGTGCGGGCGACCGCGTACTCTTCGAGACCCTCGCTGATGGCGAACAGGAAGGCGAGCATCGCGGCTTCGCCGACCTCGCCGAGCAACACGGCGCCGACTGCGGCGATCGTCATCAAGGTGCCGACCCCGATCTTGCCGCGGGCCAGACGCATCAATGTGGCGGGGACGAAGGTGTAGCCGGCGACGATCAGCGCCACCGCTTCGAGGCCCGTTCCGAGAGCATCGGGCCCACCGGTCACGTGGACGGTCAGGGCTGCGATCAGCAGGAGGCCCGCGATGGCGGCGGCTCGGATCTCGGTGACCTGCCACCACTTGTCGGGCTCGTGGTCGTCCTCGCCCTCGGGGCGGGGTTCGTCGGGGCCGCAGCCGCACGCGTCACTCATGGCTTTTCTCCGGTGTCGCTGCCGTAGTTGGGGCACAGCGCGACGGCGTTGCCGGTGGCGGCGAGCAGGGTTTCGGCCGAGGCGAGCAGGTCGAGCAATTCCGGTCGGGTCAGCGAGTAGAACACCTGCCGGCCCTGCGGGCGGCCTTGCACCAGGCCGCAGTCCCGCAGGCATGCCACGTGCGCCGACACTGTCGATTGCGCCAATCCCAGCTCGCCGACCAGGTCCGCTACTCGGGATTCCCCGGCGGCGAGGCGGCGCACGATGGCCAGGCGGGTGCCGTCGGAGAGACTGTGGAACAACGCTGCTGCAGAGTCGAGACTTTCACCGAAGCAGGTCGTCGCTCGCTCATTCATCGTCATAAAACGATGATATTGAGGAAACATGATTAATCAAGCGGAGGGAGCGGGACAACGCGCGTTCTACTCCGCCAGTGCGGACTCCGACAACGGTCGCGAATGATGACGGCTGGCGGATTCTCGGACCGGCTCGTCACGACTCAAGGGACGTTCACAGACTGGCCGGCTGGCTCCCAGCCTGGAACGGCCAACGGGTCGCATGCCAGTTCTGCCTCGCGGGAGGATCGCCTTGCTCAGACTGTCCAGGCCGGTCGCCAGGTCCTCGCACGGGAGAGCCGATCGTGTCGACGAATCGACGGCACAGCTCGTCGAGCACCTCGGTGATGGGCATGTCGGTGGTGCCGTAGCGCAACTGTCGGCTCGGCTGAAGGTCGGCGAGGGCAGCGAACTCGATCAGATTCTGCTGGGCATGACACAGCTTCGCCGGTGCAGCGAGGACAGCAGCGTCACGCAGGTCGTATCGGCAGAACGGTCTCACACGCCCCGGGCGTTGCGGTTCGCGAGCATGGCGCTGCGGGCACTGCCACGGCGGGGCCAGAGCGCTCATCCACGCCGTTCCTGTCCACGGCACCTGACCGCAGCCTTCGCATGTCGACTGCAGATACACCTGGTGGCGTACACAGAGCGGCAGCAGCGGATTGGCCCAGCCTGCATGCCACCACGGATCGGGTTCGGCCAGGCATCGGGCACAGAAACGCGATCCTCCCCGGTCGGGCCGAATGTGGCGGTGGTGCACCAGGTACCGTGCCGCGGCGGCATCGATCGGCCGGCCCCACAGGGCGGCGCGCAGGTCACCGGCAGGGACACCGAGGTGAGCGGCGATCCACCGAGCGTGCAGGCTCAGGTGCTCGAGAACGAGGTGATATCCGGTCGGGCTCCGCGGCACACGGAGCTCGCGCAAAATCTGGATCGGGGTCAGTTGGTAGCGACAGCCGACGCGCATCAGCCAGCCCGGCAGATACTCGGCGGGATGTAGTTGCACGGTGATCGGCCACCGGTCGACTCTTATCGTGGCCATAGTGGTTCCCCAACCACTGAGCCGGCCAGGGCGGGACCAGCCGGTATCAGCCGGTGCGGGCGGCGGATTCGCTGGCATTGTCGACGGTCGCGGTCGTAATCAACTCAGCAGTGACGGCTTCGACGCCGGTGACGATCGCGAGATACGAGATCCGGTCGAGCAGATTCGTCAACGACGCGATCCGCCCCTGGGTGCGGCGGTGCAGCAGCCGAGCATGCTCGCACAGCATCCCGTCATGGCTGCCGGCGAGGGTGAGGTGTTCTTCGGCGGTGCGCAGCAGCGCGAGCCAGCCGCGCATCCCGGTGTCGGTGTCGATGCTGAACGGGGCAACCGGGCAGCGGGTGGCGCGGCGGCTGGTCTGGGCGTAGACGGTGTGCTCGCCGAGCAGGCCTTCGTCGAAGAAGCGTTTGGCGGTCAGATTCACCCCGACGTAAATGAAGGTAGCGGCCATGTCGTTGGCCAAACCCTTGAGATGGTTCGATACCTCCAGGCCGTTGCGGTGCCGGAAGTCGACGAAGTGCAGATCGTCGAGCACGATCAACCGGGTACCGCAGGAGGTGACACAGTCCACCGCCAAGGCCCCGAGTTTCGAGGTGGAGGCACGGTCCACGGCCGGATGGCCGTAGAACCGCAGGATCTGCTGATTGAGGCCTTTGAGGGTGACCCCGGCGCTGAGCGGGATGAACGCCACCGGCCACCGTTGATGCCCCTCCACGGTGAGGGGTCCGTCGCGGCGCAGAACTCGCCGGTGGACGTCGCGGGCATAGCGGGTGGCGATGGTGGTCTTGCCGAGGCCGGGTTCGGCGTCGATGACCACCGAGCCGCGCAGCTTGTCGCCGTCCCGATACGCCGAGGCCATCACCTGATCGCAGATCCCGTAGGCGGCGGCGAGTTGGCTGGTCTTGATCGTCGGCAGGTTCGCGTTCCACACCATCCGGGCTTCGTTGTAGTCCTCGAGCTCCTCCTGCGACAGTCGGGACATCGCGGTGCGGGAGAGGACCTCGAACGGTTCACGCGGTGGGGCGGTGACGAAGGCGTGCCAGCCCTGTTTGCGGGAGAGCTGGTAGCGGACAGTGCCATACGTTGCCAGCCAGGTGGCCCAGGGGTTCATTCGTCGAACACCTCGAACACGTCTTCGTCGGGATGCTCCGCGTAGTACCGGTCGAATACGTCGACGTCGTCGACCACCTCCAACCGTTGAGTTCGACTGGTGGCGAGTTCGTCGAGCAGCTCGGCGACGCCCGGCACGGACGCAGTGTCGCGTTCGTCGTCGATACCGGACTGCTGTCCTTCGGTTTCCGGATGCGGGCGGTGGGCACTGAGTCGGCGGGCCAGGGCGCGGTCGCGGCGTGTCGCGACGTCGTCTCGGCTCCACGCGAGCAGCAGATCCCGTACCGCGGCGGCGGGATCGAAGTGGCGATGCTCGCGCACGGCGATGCGTTTGGCGTAGTCGGCGGCGTCCCTGCTGAACGGCTGGTTCAGGCAAGCGCCGTGCTCCCACACCAACTGATGCCAACGGTGGCTGTCCGGGTCCTGGAACCAGGCGTGCCGGATGTCGTGATTGTCGACGAAGATCGGCCACTTACCGGCGTGCACACCGCCATACGGCGAACGGGTGGTGCGATACAAGGTGAGCCCGGATCCGTCGTAACGCAGTCCGTCGACCTCGACGCCGTAGTGCTGGATCGTACGCCAACGCACATCGAGGAACTCATACGCCAGATCCGGATTCGCCGGCAACAGCAGACCACCCGATTTGGCGACCCCGATCTCGAACATCTCGCTCGGCGAAAACCCCACCCGCGGCAGTTCCGGCACGCACAGCCCGTCATGTCGGGTGTGGTGATAGACCCGGCCCACCCATTCCCGGATGATCTGCTCGAGTTCGCTGGCGTAGTAGAACGCGGCGTCTTCGACGTCTTTGCCCCGTGAGTACACGTCCGGGCCCTTGTAGGCGGGCAGGTGCTGTAGCAGTGATTCGCGCAGGGTGCGGAAGAAGCGTTCGACGGTGGGTTTGTCGGTGGGCTTGTGCGGGATCGCCGGCTGAACGGTGATACCCAGTCGGGCGCAGACTCCGATCACATGAGAGGACAGGTACTGCTTGCCGTGATCGACGACGATCGCCTCGGGCAGACATGCCGGTAGATCCCCGACGCGTCGCTGGGAGATCCCGTCCGGGGTTTCGGTGCCGACGAGCAGGTTTCGCGGCACCCCGTGATACGGCCAGAGTTGATCCGCAGTCGGGTCGGTGTCGCGGGCGGGAGTGATGCACTGGTACAGCACATTCGCCACGTCCTGGGACCGCGTCGATAGCGGTGTCAGGCGCAGTCCGAGGATGCAGCGGGTGAACAGGTCCATCGCCACGGTCAACTCCACCCCAACCCAGCGCATGGTGACCGGTTCCATCGCGAACACATCCAGCGCGGTGGTATCGAGCACCACGTACTCCCCCGGACGGGTCGCGCGCAGTCGGCCGAGGACACCGCGGGGCCGGTCCGCCACCGACCGCCGGCCTTTCGCGCTACCGAACGCGTGCCGCCCCTTCGACAAGGTCTTCACCCGCCGGTATGCCGTGCTCAGGGAGGGCAACGGCACCATGCCCGGCCCGAATTCTGCTTCCAGGTCCTTGGCAACGGCATCGATGACCGCGCCGATCGTCGGGGTCGAGACGGTGACGTACCTATCGAGCACCCGCACACATGCTGCGTCCCACCGGTGATCGACACTGGTGGCGTAGCGGCTACGGATCCGACTGTCCGTGAGTCCGGCAACTCCTGCCGCGCGGTATCCGGCGATCCAGCGGTACAGGGTGCGCACAGAGACGTGAAGTTCCGCCGCTCTGGTGGCCAACACCGATTCGAGTTCGGCGCCGGAGGTCGCAACCTCGGTCAGGATGCCGCGGACGTGTTCGGCTCGTGTTTCCAGTTCCTGAATCTGGGTTGCGGTCAGCGAGGAGAGCACTACGGCAGCAGGGTCAGCGGAGGCGGTGTCGTCCGGCGGTGAGATCGCTGTTCCCCGTGCCGCGATCTCGGTGACCGCGACACGCTGCATCCGCTCTCCGGACCGGAGGGTGACATCGTGTCCCTGCAGCGCCACGACTTCCCATGAGCAGCCGTCGAGCCAGACCTTGATTCCTGCACGTAGTTCGACGATGTTGGTCACGGCGTGCTCCTTACACCGGACACCTGCGACTGTCCGGACAGCGGCACCGTCAGGTCCACCGACCACAGACCGGACCACAGCTTCGCCAGCACCGCGATTCGCGAGCCGGGCCTGTTCACCGATGCGGCGAGGTCGTCGAGGGTCATCCCGGGCACTGCGACGCTGTCGAGTGCCCTCATCACCGCGGGGTCGATCCACTCGCTACGACGAGCGCCCCCGAGGATTCGGAGGTTCGCCAGCACTACTGGGTTTGCACCGGTCCACACTTCATACGACCAGCCCCGACTCGAACACAGTCGTTCGGTCCAGGCGAACACCTGCGCAACTGCGTCGCGACGGGCGAACTCGGCGGGTTTGACGTCGACGACCGTGAATCCGCCGTCTGTGCGTTGGAGCAGCAGATCGGGCGCATGCCGACGCATGGTCTTCCCGTCCGGGCCGCACAGCCACATCGGCTGTGCGGCGATCCGCACCACTTCCGGTGCGTAGTCCGCCAGCCACAACCGGTCCAGTTCGAGTCGGCTCTCGTAGAGGACGTGGCCACGGTTGGTGGCCGACCAGAACATCCCGGAATAGTGGCGCTGATGGGGGTGACTGCGGACTTTCCGTACCGGCAGGCCCAGGATCATCCGATAGGGATCTGCCGCAGCGAGGGTCGTCGCGACAGGATCACCTGATTCCTGCACGTACCTGACCTCAACCTCGCTGGTCCGGGGCACTTTTTCAGGGTCCCGCTACTGACACGAATTTGAGAAACCGACACGCCGCTGACAGGCGACTGACATGAAATTGAGAAACTGACACCGAATCCGAGAACCTACACGACCGGTTCGAGTCCGCGGGCGAGTTCGCGGGCCGTCGCCTCGAGTTCCGGATCGGTGGGCACGTACGCGCTGGGGGCCAGCACCTCGTCGTACCGGTCCCGGGTGCGCTGATCGGTGATGACGTCCCAGCCCGCGGGCTCGTCGGGCGGGCGGACCGGTTCGGTCTCGACCACCGAGTGTCCGACGACCTCGAGCGAGGTGTGCGGGGCGTGCAGGTCGAAGGCCGTCACAGCACTGCCCCAGTAGTCGGTGTACCGGTAGGAGCGTGTGGCCGGGGTGGTCTCGACGCGGTTGAGCACCACCGTCTGACGGCCGTCCGAGCGCGGCGTGAGTCGGGCCTCGTTGTACGAGGCGGTGACCGGACCGTCGTACTCGTACCCGGTCTTGTGCACCACACGCATCCGCCAGCTCACAGTTCTCCCTCCAGAATCGACATGTCCGCGCCGGCGTCCCGTGCGGAGACCCACGCGACCCACGGGGCCGCGTGGAAGTACTGCAGCGCGATGGCCTCGCCGGCCGTGCGGCACAGCTCCTGCAACGACGACAGCCGCGTCGCGAGTTCGTCGAGCAGCACACCCGGACCGATGAATTCGAGTTCGCTGCGGGCGCGCCCGAGCAGACGCTGCGCCTCGTCGCGTGCCCCGAACCGGTAGTCGCCGTGGTCGTCGAGTTCGGCGAGGCACTGTTCGGCCTGCTTGAGCGCGAAGAACACCGAGCGGGGGAACAGCCGGTCGAGCATCATGAACTCGACGATGCAACCGGCGTCGAGCGCTCCGCGGTAGGTGCGCAGGTAGGTGTCGTATCCACCGGCGGAACGCAGCACGGTCGCCCAGCTCGGGGACGTCGGGCCGTCCCCCGCGCGGGAGAGCAACTGCCGCACGGTCATGTCGACGCGTTCGATCGACCTGCCGAGCAGCAGGAAGCGGTATCCGTCGTCGCGGCACATGGTGCTGTCGGCCAGGCCCGCGAACATCGCGGCACGGTGTTCGACGTACCGGAAGAACTCGTGGGGCCCGAGCCGTTTGGCCGCGCGTTCGCGTTCGGCGAGGCCGTTGTAGGTGGTGTTGAGGCACTCCCACATCTCGGTGGAGGTGACTTCACGTGCGCCGCGCGCGTTCTCCCGCGCGTAGCCGATGGTGTCGAGGATCGACCCGGCGCCGTCCCGGCCGAAGGCCACGATCTCGGTGACGGTGCGTACATCGAGTCTGCCCTCGGGCTCGGTGAATCCGAGCACGCGCAGCAGCCGGCGGCAGGTGCGGTCGGGGTCGACGGTCGAGTCCTCGAGCAGCTGGTGCACTGCCACGTCCATGATCCGGGCGGTGTCGTCGGCGCGTTCGACGTATCGGCCGATCCAGAACAAGGATTCCGCGTTCCGTGCGAGCATCAGCGGTCCCTTCCGCTCTGTTGTTGCTGTTGTTGTTGCTGCTGCGAGGTGGTGAGTTCCGGGCCGTGCTCGGACCGGTTCACGTCCTCGCGCTCCGCCACGACGCCCTCGCCGCCCAGTTCGGCTGCGGTGTCGGAGGTCTCGGCGAGCACCCAGGTGTCCTTGCTGCCGCCGCCCTGACTGGAGTTGACGACGAGCGACCCTTCGGGCAGCGCGACCCGGGTGAGACCACCGGGGAGAACCCACACGTCCTCGCCGTTGTTGACGGCGAACGGACGCAGGTCGACGTGACGCGGAGCGAGCGCATCTCCCGCGCGCGTCGGCACCGTGGACAACTGCACGACCGGTTGTGCGATCCAGCTGCGCGGGTCCTCGCGGATCTTGCCGATCATCTCGTCCAGCTCGGCGCGCGAGGCGTCGGGACCGAACAGGATGCCGTAACCGCCGGAGCCCTCGACGGGCTTGAGGACGAGTTCGTCGATGCGGTCGAGAACCTCCTCGCGTTCGGCGTCGAGCCAGCACCGCAGGGTGTCGACGTTGGGCAGCAACGGCTTCTCACCGAGGTAGTAGTCGATGATCTCGGGCACGTAGGTGTAGACGAGCTTGTCGTCACCCACGCCGTTGCCGACGGCGCTGGAGATGACGACGTTGCCGGCCCGAGCGGCGTTGACGAGTCCCGCGACGCCGAGCACCGAGTCGGGGCGGAAGTGCATCGGGTCGAGATAGTCGTCGTCGATCCGCCGGTAGATGACGTCGACCTGCCGTTCGCCCTCCGTGGTGCGCATGTAGACGACGTTGTCGCGACAGAACAGGTCGCGTCCCTCGACGAGTTCGACGCCCATCTGCCGCGCCAGCAGCGAATGTTCGAAGTACGCGGAGTTGGCGATACCCGGGGTGAGCACCACGACGTTGGGGTCTGCGGCGTTCGGGGCGGCGGACGCGCGCAGGGCCCGGAGCAGGTGCAGGGCGTAGTCCCCGACCGGTCGCACCTTGTGCTGGGCGAACAGATCGGGTGCGACGCGGGCCATGGCCCGGCGGTTCTCCATGACGTAGGAGACGCCGGAGGGCGAGCGCAGGTTGTCCTCGAGGACGCGGAAGGTGCCGTTCTCGTCGCGGATCAGGTCGATGCCCGCGACGTGGATGCGCACCCCGTTGGGCGGGACGATGCCCGAGGCCTGGCGGTGGAAGTGCTGACACGAGGTCACCAGGCGCCGGGGAAGGACCCGGTCGCGCAGGATGCGCTGCTCGCCGTAGACGTCGGCGAGGAACAGTTCGAGGGCGCGCACCCGCTGCCTGATTCCGCGTTCGAGTTCGGACCATTCGGCGGCGGCGATCACCCGCGGGACCATGTCCAGCGGGAAGGGCCGTTCCTGTCCGGACAGCGAGAAGGTCACACCCTGGTTGGTGAACGCGCGGCCGAGCGCCTCGGTGCGGGCTGCGAGGTCGTCGACGCCCTTGGACGAGAGGGTTTCGAAGAGCCGTCGGTAGGGTTCGCGGACCTGTCCGTCCGCGTCGAACATCTCGTCGTAGGCGGTGGGGTCGCCGGATCCGGGGTAGCCCGCGAACACGTCGGTGCCGGCGCGTCCGGGGGCGGGTCCGCCCTGCTCGAGGGGGGTCGTGCTGATCATGCCGAAATCGTTCTACATGCCGGGGCAGGTGACCTCGGACGAAACGAAGTCGTTTCATGCACGAAACATTAGACTCGGTAACGAGGGTGATCCGACCACCGGTTTGGGCTTTGTGATCCGTTCTTGGTAACCTTGTCCATCGGTGCTCAGATGCACCCAGAGCTTTCCTACCAGCTACCAGCAAGACGACAGGATTTTACGCGTGGCCAACATCAAGTCCCAGGTGAAGCGGATTCGCACCAACGAGCGCAACCGACTCCGGAATCAGTCGGTGAAGTCGTCGCTTCGTACGGCGATCCGTTCGTTCCGCGAGGCTGCGGCCGCCGGCGACAAGGACAAGGTCAACGAGCTCCTCGTCGCCACCAGCCGTCAGCTCGACAAGGCTGCCAGCAAGGGTGTCATCCACCCCAACCAGGCCGCCAACAAGAAGTCTGCTCTCGCGAAGCTTGCCAACAAGCTCTGAGTTCATCGCTCCGAGGTAGTAGACGCAGGCTCTGCTTCACGAAGGCCGTCCCCCGCCGGGGACGGCCTTCGTGGCATTGAACGGCAGACATGACGCCGCCCCGGAAGCGGGATCGACGCGGACGGCTCAGGCCGCCAGTTCGGAGATGACCCGCACGGCGTGCTCGAGAGCGTAGTCCGGATCGGCCGCCGCTCCCTTGACGTCGGCATTGAGCGCAGCGACCACCGTGAGTGCGGTCCCGATCGACGCCGGCGCCCATGTGCGCGCCTGCGCCTGCGCCTTCTTCACCTTCCACGGCGGCATACCGAGCGACGACGCGAGGGAGAACGGGTCGCCGCGACCGGCGGAACCGACCCGGGCGATGGTGTGCACGGCGTCGGCGAGGGCATCGGCGAGCAGCACATGGGCGACACCGCGGTGCATCGCCCACCGTAGTGCTTCGAGCGCACCGGCCGTGTCGCCGGCCACGGCCTTCTCGGCCACGTCGAATCCCGACACCTCGGCTTTGCCCGAGTAGTAACGCCGCACGGCCGCAGCGTCGATCTTGCCGCCGGTGTCGGCCACGAGCTGGCTGCACGCAGCGGCGAGTTCGCGCAGGTCGGATCCCACCGCTTCGATGACGAGCTGTTCGACGTCGCCCGAGACCCGCACGCCCGCGGCCTGGAACTCCTTGTGGACGAACGTTCGCACCCACGCAGCCTTCTCCCCCGCCTTCGCGGGAGCGGCACACATGTGTTCCTCGGCGCCGCACTTGCGCAGGGCGGGCACCATCGCCTTGGTGCGACCGCCACCGCTGTGGAGGATCACCAGCGTCACGCCCGGAGGCGGATCGCCGGCGACGTCGAGGATCAGCGCCGCGGCGTCCTTCCCGGCGTCGGCCGTGGATTCGAGGATCACGATGCGTTCTTCTGCAAACAGCGACGGGCTGAGCAGCTCGGCAAGTTCGGGCACACCCGCGTCGCCGGCGCGCAGCCGGGAGACGGGGAGGTCACCGGGAGTTCCGCTGCGCGTGCGGACATCGGACACGATCTGCGCGACGGCACGGTCGACGAGCAGTTCTTCCTCACCGAGGACCAGATGCAGGGACGCGTCGCTCACGGTTCGATCGTGCCACGCACGTCCGACACCACCGCGAGCGCCCCGGAACCGGCACGGACCACTGCGACGTCGCCGTGCAGGTCGGTCCGCAACACCCGCGCCCCCATTCCGGCCAGGGCGGACACGATCTCGGGATGCGGATGCCCGAACAGGTTGTCGCGCCCGGCGCTGACGAGGGCGACGCTCGGCCGCACGGCGGTGAGGAACCGGGCAGGAGTGGTGCGCGAGCCGTGGTGCGGCACCTTCAACACGTCCGCACGCACGTCGATGCCCGACCGCACGAGTGCGTCGAGCGCGGCCTCCTCCGCGTCGCCCGGCAGCAGGATCCGCCCCACGACAGTATCGACCACCAGGACGAGGGAGTCGTCGTTCTCGGAACCGCCCGTCCCGCGTGCGGCCGGTCCCACCACCCGGATCTCGAGATCGCCTGCGCGCAGGACCGCACCGGCGGCCACTTCCCGCACGACGACACCGCTCTCGATCGCGGGGTCGAGAACGTCCGCCGCGTCGTCACTCGCAGCGCCCGGCCCGACCACGACCGCCTCGACCGAGCGCCCGCCGAGCACACCACGGATTCCGCCCGCGTGGTCGGCGTGCAGGTGCGACACGACGAGCAGCGCGACACCGCGGATCCGCAACCGGCGCAAGCACCGATCGACGGGTTCCGGCTCGGGCCCGGTGTCGACGACGACCGCGCGTCCGTCCCCCGTCGCCAATACCAGTGCATCGCCCTGGCCGACATCGCATGCGACGAGGACCCATTCGGCTCCGGGCCAGCCCGGCCGCAGCATCCGCACCGGAAGCCACACCGCCGCGACGGCCACCGCGATCACGAGAGCCGTGATCCGCACCCGCCGGTGACGAGCCACCGACGACACCACGACGACCAGTACGGCCGCGACGAGTGCCCCCGCCGGTCCGTCCGGCACCTCGAACTCTGCCGACGGCATCGAGGCCGCCCGGTCGGCCACCGAGATCAGCCACCACAGGAAGGGCCCGGTGCCGCGTGCGAGCATCTCCCCCGCCCACGGGACGACGAAAGCGGCTACCGCGACGAGCGAGCCGAGGACCGTCAGTGGCGCGAGTACCGGGGCGACGAGGACATTGGCCGCGACCGACACGACGCTCACC
This sequence comes from Rhodococcus sp. S3, assembly GCF_058211795.1. Classification (NCBI taxonomy): domain Bacteria; kingdom Bacillati; phylum Actinomycetota; class Actinomycetes; order Mycobacteriales; family Nocardiaceae; genus Rhodococcus; species Rhodococcus sp. S3. The sequence continues at coordinate 3,263,859 of NZ_CM177074.1, forward strand.
GTCCCGCTCACCGCCGCGACGAGAGGTGCGGTCGCCGCGAACGCGACCAGCGACATCGCCATGACTTCCGCGACGGGACGCGGCCACCCGCGATCCACGAGTCGGGTCACGACCGGTGGCGCGGCGACGATGAGCGCCGCCGTCGCGGACACCGACAGCGCGAACCCGACGTCGACGGCGAGGTCGGGCACGAGCACGAGCAGCACGCCCACCGCGGTGCACAGTGCGGGAAGTGCCTGTCGCTCACGACCCGTCACGAATGCCAGCAGCCCGATCGATCCCATCGCCGCCGCGCGCACCACACTCGCCGACGGACGGACCACGACGATGAAGGCGACGAGAGCCGTTGCGGCGAGGACGGTCCCGGAACGCGGGCCGAGTCCCGCCGCGCGCACGAGCAGCAGCACCGCGCCGAGGACGATGCTGACGTTGGCTCCGGACACGGCGGTCAGGTGCGTCAGTCCGGCCACCCGGAAGTCCTCGCGCACCTCGTCGGTGAGCGCGGTGGTGTCGCCCACCACGAGACCGGGCAACAGTCCGGCCCGATCAGCGGGAAGCACGGCGGAACTCACCTGCGTGAGTCGGTCGCGCACCGTGCCCGCCCACTGCTGCCACATCGGTGGCGGGCCGAGGGCCGTGGGCGCGTTCTCCGCGCGGAGCACCGCCACCGTGGTGCCCGGCCCGGTGTGCGGCGCGACCCGCACCCGTGTGGTGACCGACTGTCCGGGCAGGAGATCTCCCCACGAGTCGGCCGGCGCGAACACGACCACCGATCCCCCGGTGTCCATGGATCGTCCACCGACCGTCACCTGCTCGAGCCGTGCCGGAATGCGTACCCGGGGCGTGTCGTCGAAGGCCGCGGACCGGATGCGCCGCGGGTCGTCCGTGGGGACGAGAACGACACCGGCCCACGCTCCCCTTTCCGCTGCGGAGGCGATCGGGTGCTGGTCGGCGGCCCACATCCGGAGACCGGCAGCCGGCCCGAATCCCGCGACGACGGCCAGTGCGGCGAGGAGGATCCGTGCACCTCCGCGAGGGATACGCCCGGTCGCGACGAGACGGACCGTCACGGCGCATCCGACGACGGCCGCGACCGCCACGACGGTGACGATCCGCCATCCCGTGTACAACCCGAGAAGCGTCACGCCCCACGCGGCCAACGCGCACGGCACCAACCTGGCGTCGAGAACCGTTGCGGAATCGGACCTGTCGTTGCGGACGGTCACACCGTCACCAGTTCACGCAGCCTGGCCAGTCGCGCCGGTCCGATCCCGTCGACCTCACCGAGTTGTTCGACGTCCGTGAACGGTCCGTTGGTGTCGCGCCACGACACGATCGCCGCGGCCGTCACGGGACCGACTCCCGGCAGCGCGTCGAGCGCGGTCTCGTCGGCGGTGTTGAGGTCCACCAGCCCGCCTTCCTCCGGTGGAGCATCGCCCGGTGCCTGCACCCCGACGATTCCACTGGCCTGCGGAACAGGTTGGGGCGGGGCGATTCCCACGACGATCTGATCACCGTCGGCGACCCGCCGGGCCAGATTCAGGCCGATGAGGTCGGCGCCGTCGACGGTACCGCCGGCCGCGTCGAGCGCGTCGGCCACACGGGACCCTGCCGGCAGCCGCACGAGTCCGGGCCGTGTCACCGCGCCCACGACGCTGACGACGAACTCGGCGGAATCCGGCTGTGCCGTGTCCGTCTCCTTCGTGGCGGACGGCTCTGCGGTGTCCACGACTTCGACCCGTGGCAGCGGCGGTACCGGTTCGGGGACCGGCCGGTCGCGCCACACGACGACGAGAGCCACTGCGGCGGCGAGCACTCCGATCGCGGCGAGAGCTGCGGTTCCCCGTCGTCCCGTGTCCCATCGCGCGGCGGTCAGCCGATCGACGAATCGTTCCCGGCCGGGACCGCTGTGGAGGGGTTCGTCGCCGTCGTCGGGATCCGCCCAGGGGTGGTCGTCGGTCGATGTGTCTTCGGTCCAGGGCGGTTCCGCGGGCATCGCCGAGGAACGCGTGATTGCGCCGAGGCGGGTGCGCGCGAGATCACGGTGGTCACTGCTCGCCATGCCGCGACGCTAACCGCGTCCGCGAACGCCGGATTCGGTGTCGGCGCCGATCCGGCCCAGGTTGTGGATGACCAGCACCCCTGTGGATGAATGCCCGGATCGGGCCTCCACCGGCATGATCCGGGCCGGGAGGTGGTGTAGGTGGTCAGTCCTCGGTGGTACCGGTCGCCGCGGAGGCGACGACCACACCGACCGCGCCCGGCCCGACGTGCGCGCCGAGAACCGCGTCGAGTTCGGACACGACGATCTCGGTACCCTCCGGAAGGCGCTGCGCGAGCTGATCGGCGAGGCTGCGGGCCCGCTCGGGTGCCTCGCGGTGGTGTACCGCGACGAGCGGTTCGTCGCCGACATCGGCTGCGGCTCCGTCGACGAGTTTGGCCATCGCCTTGGTCATCGTGCGGGTCTTCTCCCGCAGGACGAGCTTGCCGTCGGAGATGTGCAGCACGGGTTTCATCGCGAGCGCGGTACCCAACAGCGCTGTGGCCGTGCCGATCCGGCCGCCGCGACGCAGGTGGTCGAGCCGGTCGACGACGAGTAGGGTCCGGGCGGACGCCGCGACCTCCACGGCCCGGTCGTACACCCGCGCCAGATCGGCTCCGGCCCGGGCGGCGCGCACCGCTTCGAGAACGGCGAAACCCGAACCCATGGCGGTGTTCCGCGAATCGACGAGCCGGATCCGGTCGCCCAGCGATTCTGCGGCGTGCCGGGCGGCGTCCCACGTCCCGGACAGCACACGCGAGAGGTGCACGGCGACGACGCCGTCTCCCCCGCTGGCCTCGAGCGCCTCGGTGTAGGCGTCGGTCAGTTCGGCGGGCGACGGCCCGGAGGTGGTCACGGTCGACAGGTCGTCCGGCAACTCGTCGACGCCCTCGCGGAGGTCGCGTCCGCCCGCGATGATGTGCAGTGGCACAACACGGATGTCGTACCGACGGACCAGTTCGGGGTCGATACAACTCGACGAATCTGTGACGACGACGACGGACACGACGCCTACCGTAGGCCCTCCACCGGGATTTCCGCATCCCGATGCACGATCCGGACCGCATCGCCGACAGCGGAGGCGACGCGACGGTGTCCTTCCCAACCCCAGTGGATCCCGTCGGGATTGGCGTCGTCGGAGAAGACGTTCTCCCGCACCGCTTCGGCGAGATCGACGAGGGGAACCGACTTCTCGGCCGCCCAGCGGGTGATCGCGCGTGCCGCGGGGAGCCGGCCGACATGCACCGACCGGTACTGCTCGCTGCGGTGCACCGACGGCAGGGTGCCGATGACGGGCAGATCGGGGCGCATGTATGCCAGTGCGTCCCTGATCGTTTCGAGGTACTCGACGCTGACCCGGGGCGGGAGCGCCACGGGACGCCCGAGCGGCGACAGTCGCGGCTGCAACCACCCATAGGCGTTACGCGCCGCGCGACGCAGGGCCGGCGGGCGGATGTAGCGCAGGCCTTCCCGCAGTGCGGTGGGCAGCGGGGACGGCAGAGTGTCCATCCCGCCCACGGCGAGGACGACAGCCCCGGCGTGCGGGATCGCGGCCCATACCCGCGGGTCCTGGGTCATGGCCCACCACGCGTCGCGTGTGGTCCACCCGATCCGGGCGACGAGTTCGATGTCCCAGCCGAGTTCGGCCGCGACCAGGTTGGGCCAGATCTGCGGATGGTCGGCGGGCAGACCGCCCTTCGGACCGTAATAGCTCAGCGAGTCGCCGATCACCAGCAGGACCGGGCGCCGCGGAGCGGCGTCGGTCTCGATCGGCGTGGGTTCAGAGGACGTCATCGGGCGCCACCGTGGCCGACGCGTTCCACACGTCGAGGCGCCAGGACGGCACCTCGCCGTATCCGCTGAGCTGCACCCAGCCGGTGTTCCCGAGACCGCCGAGGACGGGCCACCGGTCGACCGGCAGGTCGAGCAGGGCCGCGGTGAGCGCGGCGATCAGGCCCCCGTGCGCGACCAGCACGATGGGCCGATCGTTCCAGTCCTCGTACTTGTCGAGCAGTTCGCCGACGACGGCGATGCTGCGCCGTGCCACGTCGACGCGGTTCTCGCCCCCCGGCGGTGCCCAGGTCGCGTCGGCGCGCCACGCGCTGCGCGCGCCCGGGGCCACGGCGTCGACCTCGGTGTGGGTCAGGCCCTGCCATTCGCCGAGATGCGTCTCGCGCAGGCGCGTGTCGATCGCGACCGGCAGGCCGATGCGGTCACCGAGCGCGGTCGCGGTGTCGTAGGCGCGGCGCAGATCGGACGAGACGACGGCGAGCGGATCGAACCGGGCGATCACGTCGGCGACGGCGAGCGCCTGCCGTCGGCCGAGTTCGGACAGATCGGTGTCGAGCTGTCCCTGCATCCGCCGCGTGGCGTTGTACTCGGTCTGACCGTGGCGCAGCAGGACCAGCTGCCGCACCCGTGGGCTCTGCGCCCCCTCCCCCGGATGGCTCACACGTCCTCCGGCGAGTCGGCGGCGTCGATCGCCGAACGGGGGCCGCCCACACCGTCGACCTCGATGGTCGGGCAGTCCTTCCACAGGCGGTCGAGGGCGTAGAAGTTGCGCTCGTCCTCGTGCTGGATGTGCACCACGACGTCGACGTAGTCGAGCAGGGTCCACCGTCCTTCGCGGGTGCCCTCGCGGCGGACGGGCTTGTGGCCGGCCAGACGCAGCTTCTCCTCGACGTTGTCGACGATGGCGTTGACCTGACGCTCGTTGGGTGCGGACGCGATGACGAAGCAGTCGGTGATCACCAGCTGCTCGGACACGTCGAGCACCACGACGTCGGTGGCGAGTTTCTCGTCGGCGGCCAGGGCTGCGATTCGGGCCATCTCCGTGGCTTCTGCCGTTGCGCTCACTGCGTGCTCTTTCTCTCGATGGTGCCGGGGGTGTTTCCGTCGAACACCGGGACGGGATCTCCGTCGGGGTGCGGATTCGTGCGGTAGAGCCGGCGTTTGCTGATGTACTGCACCACTCCGTCGGGCACCAGATACCAGACGGGACGGTTCTCGCGTGCCCTCCTGCGGCAGTCCGTGGAGGAGATCGCCAGTGCCGGGATCTCCACCAGGCTCACCGCCTCCGGCGGAAGATCGTCCAGATGCGGTGCCAGATGTTCGGCGTGCAGGTCGTATCCGGGCCGGGACACCCCGACGAAGCGGGCGAGGTCGAACAGGGTCTGCCAGTCCTGCCAGGACAGGATCGATCCCAGGGCGTCCGCGCCGGTGATGAAGTACAGATCCGCGTCGGGATACTGCTCGCTGAGATCGCGCAGCGTGTCGACGGTGTAGGTGGGTTTGCGTCGATCGATGTCGACGCGGCTGACGGAGAACCGCGGGTTGGATGCGGTTGCGATCACCGTCATCAGGTAACGGTCCTCGGCGGCACTGACGTCGCGTCCGGTCTTCTGCCAGGGTTGCCCGGTGGGCACGAAGATCACTTCGTCCAGGTCGAAGCTCGCGGCGACCTCACTGGCCGCCACGAGGTGTCCGTGATGGATCGGGTCGAACGTTCCACCCATGACGCCCAGGCGGCGCCTGGGGGCCGAGGGCCGATCCGTTGGCTGATGCACGGTTGTCCAGCTTACGGGTTCACACGGGGAGCAGACTCGCCACCACCGTTGCGAGCTGCTGCGCCGACCGGCACTCGTGCATCGTGACGACCTCGCTGTAGACCCTGGCGGCCGAATCCCCCGAACCCCATTGTCCCTTCGGCTCGGGATTGAGCCAGTGCGCGTGCCGTGCGACGGACACGAGATGTTCGAGGACTTCGAGGTTCGGATTGCGGTAGTTCGTGCGACCGTCGCCGAGGATCAGCAGTGAGCTGCGGCTGGTGAGGGCGTGTGCGTGGTTCTCCGCGAAGCTGCCGAGGGCGTGTCCGTAGTCGGAGTGACCGTCGTAGGTGATCAGCTCCGCTTCCTTCAGCATCCGCGACATGGACTCGCCCAGATCGGAGCCCGCACTGAAATAGTGGGTGACCTCGTCGGCGGTGTCGATGAACGCGAACACGCGCACGCGGGAGAACTGCTCGCGCAGAGCGTGCACGAGCAGCAGCGTGAAGTGGGAGAAGCCGGCGACGGAACCGGAGACGTCGCAGAGCACGACGAGCTCGGGACGCGCCGGACGGGGCTTGCGGTTGACCAGATCGATGGGCACGCCACCGGTGGACATGGACTTGCGCAGGGTGCGTCGCAGGTCGATGGCGCCGGCACGAGCGCGCCGGCGGCGCGCGGCGAGACGGCTCGCGAGCAGACGCGCGAGCGGCATGACGCTGCGGCGCAGGGCGACGAGTTCCGCGTCGGACGCGCGCAGGAAGTCGACCTCCTCGGCGAGCTTGGGCACCCCGTACTTCTCGACTCGTTCGCGGCCGACCTGCTCGGCGGTGCGCCGGCGGGTCTCCCGTTCGACCATCGCCCGGAAATCGGCGATGCGCTGGGCGGCGGTGCGCCGCGCGACCTCGCTCTCGTAGGCGGCGTCGTCGCGTTCCTCACGGGTGCCGTTGCCGAGCAGACCCTCGAGGATCTTCGTGAGCAAGGTCTCCGGGGAGACGTCGCGCAGCGCCTGATAGGCCGAGAAGGACGGGCCGTTCGACGACGCGTACTGGCCGAGTTCCTCGACGATGGCGGAGACGAGCATCTCGGAGGCCTCGAGTGCCTCCGGCGACTCGTCGGACAGCAACTCGGCAATGAGGTCGCGCAGGGCCTCGAAGTCGACCTCCCCCGTGGGGGTGCGCGGGATGCTCACCTGCGGGCCGGTGGCCTCGCGACGTCCGATCGCGGGTGGGAACCACAGGTCGAACAGGGCGTCGAAGGTCGGGCGGTGCGTGGACCGGCGGAGCAGGGTACACGCGAGACCTTCGCGGAGGGCCTCCCGGTCGAGGAGATCGAGCACCGTCATGACCCGTCCGGCGTCGACCGTCTCGGACGGCCCGACCGCGATGCCGCGGCGACGCAGCGCCTCGACGAATCCGACCAGGTGCCCGGGCAGTCCGTGGGGAGCCGGGGGCGCCCCGGATCCGGGAAGGTGCGCGGCCGCCATGTCAGTTCAGCCGGAGCTCGGCGGCAGCGCGGACCTGGTCGGACTGGTGCTTGAGGATCACGCCGAGCGTGCTGCGCAGCGCGGTGTCGTCGAGGGTATCGAGACCCAGCGCGAGCAGGGTGCGGCCCCAGTCGATCGTCTCGGCCACCGAGGGCACCTTCTTGAGCTGCATGCCCCGCAGTACCCGGACGGTGCGCACGAGCTGTTCGGCGAGCGCGTCGGGCAGATCGGGGACCCGGCTGGCGAGGATGCGCCGTTCGAGGTCGGCATCGGGGAAGTCCAGGTGCAGGAACAGGCACCGGCGCTTGAGCGCTTCGGACAACTCGCGGGTGGCGTTCGAGGTGAGCACCGCGAACGGCTTGCGGGTGGCCCGGATGGTGCCGAGCTCGGGCACGGTGACCGCGAAGTCGCTGAGCACCTCGAGCAGCAGGCCTTCGATCTCGACGTCGGCCTTGTCGACCTCGTCGACGAGCAGCACGGTCGGATCCTCGCGGCGGATCGCGGTGAGCAGCGGCCGCGACAGCAGGAACTCCTCGGAGAAGACGTCCTCCTTGGTGCGGTCCCACGACTCCCCCGCCGCGGCGGTCGCCCCCGCCGACTGGATGCGCAGGATCTGCTTGGCGTGGTTCCACTCGTACAGCGCGCGGGACTCGTCGACGCCCTCGTAGCACTGCAGGCGCACGAGTTCGGCCTCGGAGGTCTCGGCGACGGCGCGGGCGAGTTCGGTCTTGCCCACGCCCGCGGGTCCCTCGATCAGCAACGGCTTGCCGAGGCGATCGGCGAGGAACACCGCGGTCGCGGTGGACTTGTCGGCGAGATATCCGGTACCGGCCAGACGATCGACGACGTCCTGGACGTCCGCGAAGATCGGCGGGGTGGCGGGCAGCGCACGATCCACGCTGGTTCCTTTCGTCGGGCCGGTCTCGATCAGGCGGGGCGGGTGTGGCCGTCGCCCCACACCACCCACTTCGTCGACGTCAGCTCGGGCAGACCCATCGGACCGCGGGCGTGCAGCTTCTGGGTGGAGATCCCGATCTCCGCGCCGAATCCGAACTGCTCGCCGTCCGTGAACGCCGTCGAAGCGTTGACCATAACGGCTGCGGCGTCCACGCGCGTCGTGAACTCCCGCGCAGCGGCGAGGTCCGAGGTGACGATCGCTTCGGTGTGGCCGGTGCCGTAACGGTCGATGTGGTCGACGGCGGCGTCGAGGTCGTCGACCACAGCGAGGGCGACGTCGAGCGAGAGGTACTCGTCGGACCAGTCCTGGTCGGTCGCGGGCACGAGGCCGGGCAGGTCGCCGTGGACCGTCACGCTGTGTTGCTGGAACGCCTGCAGGAGCTTCGGGACGGCGGTGTCGGCGATCGCCTTGTCGACGAGGATCGTCTCGGCGGTGTTGCACACGCTGGGCCGGCGGGTCTTCGCGTTGATCACGATCTTCTCCGCCATCTCCAGATCGGCCGCGGAGTGGACGTAGACGTGGCAGTTGCCGGTGCCCGTCTCGATCGTGGGGACGGTCGCGTCGCGGACCACCGCGGCGATCAGACCGGCGCCACCGCGCGGGATCACGACGTCGACCAGGCCGCGAGCCTGGATCAGATGCGTCACCGACGAGCGGTCGGCGCTCGGCAGCAGCTGCACGGCGTCGGCGGGGATGCCCCGGCTCTCGAGCGAGGCACGCAGCACCTCGACGAGCGCGGCGTTCGACCGGGCCGCGGACGACGAGCCGCGCAGCAGTGCGGCGTTGCCGGACTTCAGGGCGAGACCGAAGGCGTCGACCGTGACGTTGGGACGCGCTTCGTAGACCATGCCGACCACGCCGAGCGGGACGCGCACCTGGCGCAGCTCGAGACCGTTCGGCAGCGTCGAGCCGCGGACCACTCCGCCGATCGGGTCGGGCAGGCCGGCCACCTGGCGCAGGCCGGCGGCGATCCCGTCGATCCGGGCGGAGGTCAGGCGCAGCCGGTCGAGGATGGCCTCCTCGGTGCCACCGGCGCGGGCGGCCTCGATGTCCTCCGCGTTCGCGGCGAGGACGGTGTCGGCGGCGGCGAGCAGAGCGTCGGCCGCGGCGTGCAGAGCCACGTCCTTCTCGGTGGTGGTGAGCAGCGCGAGACGACGCGAGGCCACGCGGGCGCGACGCGCGGCCTCGTGGACGGCCTCACGGGTGTCCGTGCCGGCGTCGGTCGCAGCTGAGTCGGGGGTCACGGCAGTCATGTGTCCAGCCTAGTCGGGTCCTCGCGGAACCCGACAGGCCGTGTGCCGTCAGCGCAGGCCGGTCCCCCGTGCGAGCGCCGTCTCCACCAGGATCGACAGCAGCTCGGCGTACTCCACGCCGGTGGCCTCCCACATCCGCGGGTACATCGAGATCGACGTGAAACCGGGCATCGTGTTGATCTCGTTGATCACCGGTCCGTCCTCGGTGACGAAGAAGTCGACGCGGGACAGACCGTGGCAGTCGAGGGCGCGGAACGCCCGGACCGCGAGCTCGCGGATCCGGTCGGAGATCTCCTCGTCGAGCTTGGCCGGGACGTCGAACTCGCAGACGTCGTCGAGGTACTTCGTGTCGAAGTCGTAGAACGCCTCGTGGTCGCCGGAGGTGTCGGGCATGCGGATCTCGGCGACGACACTCGCGCGGACGTCGCCGTCCGGGAACTCGAGCACGCCGCACTCCACCTCGCGGCCGAGGATCGCGGACTCGACGATGACCTTGGGATCGTGCTGCCGGGCCTTCGCGACGGCGTCGTCGAAGGCGGCCCAGTCGGCCACGCGGCTGATGCCGATCGACGATCCGCCGCGGGCGGGCTTGACGAAGACGGGCAGGCCGAGGCGGTTCTTCTGCTCCTCGGTGAGGGTCGCGGTGCCGGGACGCAGGACGATCTGGAAGCCGACCGGCAGGCCTTCGGCCGCGAGCAGCTTCTTGGTGAACTCCTTGTCCATCCCGGCGGCGCTGGCGAGGACGCCGGGACCGACGTACGGGATGTCCGCGAGTTCGAGCAGACCCTGGATGGTGCCGTCCTCGCCGTAGGCGCCGTGCAGGACCGGGAACACCACGTCGACCGACGCGAGCACCCGGCCGTAGGAGGCCTCGTCGAGGGCGACGATGTCGCCGCCACGAGTGGGATCCGCGGTGAGCACGAGATCGGAGCCGTCACCGGCGACGACGGGCAGTTCGCGACCGGCCGCGGCGAGGCCGGCGGGGTCCGCGTCGCCGAGGACCCATGCGCCCTCGGGAGTGATGCCGATGGGCACGACCTCGTACTTCTCCGGATCCAGGTTGCGCAGGATGCTCCCCGCCGAGATGCAGGAGACGGAATGTTCGTTGCTGCGACCACCGAAGACGACGGCCACCCGGGTTCGGGGCGTACTCACGTGTCGAACCGTACCGGGTGGCGATCTCCGCGTGACGGGCGAGTCCTACACGGGTGGGACCGGACACCCTGCTATGTCCCCGCCGACTCCGTCTCCTTCAGCGCTGCGTCGAGATCGGCGAGCAGATCCGCGGTGTCCTCGATTCCGCACGACAACCGGACGAATCCCTCCGGCACCGCATCGCCCCAGCGTGCGCGGCGATCCGCTGTCGTATGGATGCCGCCGAAACTGGTGGCGGGGGCGACGAGCGCGGCCGCACGGACGAAGCGGTGCACTTCGTCGCGGCCGGGCAGCCGGAAGGTGACCAGGGGGCCGAAGCGGCTCATCTGGCCGGCCGCCACGGCGTGAGCGGGGTCGCCGGGGAGCCCGGGATAGCGGACGTCCGTGACGGCGGGATGCTCGAGCAACATCCCGGCGACGGCGAGTGCATTGGCGCACTGCCGTTCGAAGCGCAGTCCGGCGGTGCCGAGGCTGCGGTGCGCGAGCCAGGTCTCGAACGGTCCCAGCACGGTTCCCGACAGCAGTCGTTCCCGGTCGATCGCGGGCAGCAGGTCGGGATCGGCGACGGCGATGTATCCGAACAACAGATCGCTGTGTCCGCTGAGCGATTTCGTTCCGCTGGCCACCACGACGTCGGCGCCGAGGTCGAGCGGGAGCTGTCCGAGCGGGGTGGCGGTCGTGTTGTCGACAAGCAGCAATGCCCCGGTGCGACGGCACGATTGCGCGGTCTCACGCAGATCCACCGTGTCGAGACCGGGATTCGACGGCGTCTCGGCAAGGACCACCGCACCCCGGCCCGCACCGTCGAGGACCCGCTGCAGGGAGCCGTCCCCGAATTCGGCGACGGAGAGTTCGTGGACGTCGATGCCGTGCGGCGCGAGATATTCGGTGGCGAACTTGCGCACCTGGTAGTAGCCGTCGGAGGGGACGACGACCGTGCCACCCGGGGCCACGAGTGATCGCAGCGCGACCGTGATCGCCGACATGCCCGAGCCGACGACGCGGGCGGCCGAGGCGTGCTCGAGTTCCGCGAGCGCCGATTCGAGTGCGCGCCAGCCGGGATTCGAGGCCCGCGCATAGGTGTCGACATCGTCGCGTTCGTCCTCACCGAGCAGATACGGCGCGGCGAAGACCGGCCCCGCCTGCAGCGGGGAGCCCGGAACACCCTCGTGTGCAACCGCCTTCACACAGCGTGTCGAATCGCCCGTCATGCCGCTCATTCCGGCTTGATCCGGCGTCCGAGCAGCTGTCCGATCGCGTCCGGCACCGACATGCCTTCGTGGCACACGCGGTGCACGGCGTCGGTGAGCGGCATCTCGACGTCGTAGCTCGCCGCGAGGGCTCGGACCGAGGTGCACGACTTGACCCCTTCGGCCACCTGACCGTGGGTGGCCGCCTGCGCGCTCTCGAGCGACTCGCCGCGACCGAGGCGTTCGCCGAACGAACGGTTGCGGGACAACGGGGACGTGCACGTGGCGACGAGATCGCCGACCCCGGCGAGACCGGCGAGCGTGGCCGGCTTGGCACCGAGGGCGGTTCCGAGCCGGGTGATCTCGGCGAGACCGCGGGTGATGATGCTCGCGACGGTGTTCTCACCGAGGCCCACCCCGGCGGCCATGCCGCACGCGAGGGCGATGACGTTCTTGCAGGCGCCGCCGATCTCACAGCCGATCACGTCGGAGTTGGTGTACGGACGGAAGTACTTTGTGGCGCAGGACTTCTGGATCTCCATGGCGCGGGTGGAGTCGGGGCACGCGATGACGGTCGCGGCCGGTTGCCCCTCGGCGATCTCGCGAGCGAGGTTGGGGCCGGACAGCACGGCGATGCGATTCTGTTCGGCGCCGGTGACCTGACCGATCACCTGGCTCATGCGCATCAGGGTGCCGCTCTCGATTCCCTTGGCGAGACTGAGAAGTGTGACCTCCGGTCCGATATCCACCTTCCACGCCTCGAGATTGGCCCGCAGGGTCTGGCTCGGGACGGCGAGGACCACGAAATCGGCGCCCTCGACGGCCACCCGATGATCGGCCGTCGCCTTCAGCGAGTGCGGCAGTTCCACACCGGGCAGATAGTCGGAGTTCTCGTGTCGCTCCGCGATGCAGCGCGCCACCTCCTCGCGCCGTGCCCAGATCGTCACGTCCGTTCCGGCGTCGGCCAGCACCTTGGCGTACGCCGTCCCCCACGAACCCGCGCCCAGAACTGCTGCTGTGGTCACGCGATCCTCACTCTCGTCCGATGCCCGGCACTCGCGGTCGCGATCGGCCCGGAGCGGGCGGTCGCGACCGGTTCGGTCCGGGCGGTCACCACCCACGGTCGCACCCAGTATCGCGCAGGCGCCACCGACACCGCGCCGGGTCGGAGGACGGACCGCATACGACGGCGGTCACAGCGGGCGGTCGTGCGGTTCGTCACCTCGCGCGATCGTGCGATCGATCGCTGATGGCACAATCGGGCAATGCCCGCGACGCACGTGCTCGTTCCCGTCAAGGCCCTCGGCCTGGCGAAGTCGCGGCTCTCGCACGTCCTCGACCCGGCGGCGCGGGAATCACTGGTGCTCGCGATGCTGCAGGACACCGCGACGGCGGCGCTGTCCGCCGGAGACGTGACGGTCACCGTCGTCACCGCCGACGAGCGGGTCGCGGCCGCGGCGCTGGACTGCGGCGCGGACGTCCTCCCCGATCCGGTCGGTCCCGACTCCCCCGACCCATTGAACTCCGCACTGCTCGCAGCGGCCCGCCGGGCGCGGGAGCATGCACCCGGCGCCGAACTCGTGGCACTGCAGGCCGACCTGCCCTCCCTGCGGCCCGAGGAATTCGCGCTCGCACGCGAGACTGCGCGGCGGACGGGAACGGCCGTGGTCGTCGACCACACGGCGAGCGGTACGACGGCGTTGCTGCACTGCGTGAGCGGCACCCTGCCGCCCCTGTCGTTCGGACCGGGATCGGCCGGTCGCCACATCGATGCCGGCGCGTATCCGGTACCTGACGCGCTCCCCGGACTGCGACTCGATGTGGACACACCGGACGATCTCGCCGCCGCACTGCGACTCGGCGTCGGACCGGCCACCGCGGCCGTGCTCGACACGGTCGAGTTCCCGCTGCGCCACCGGTGCGACAGCGCTGCAGGGAGCCGTCGCTCTGCCACAATGAACTGGTGACCAACGGCGATTCCCCCGATCCCATGAGTTCCGAGCACGCGGCACCGTCCGGCGTCGCCCGACCTGCCGGTCGCGTGGCGACCGCCACCAGCGCGCCTCCGGCCGCGACGGGACTGCAGTCGAGGACCGATCACGACAACACGCTTCCCGTCGACCGCTACCTCAATCGCGAACAGAGCTGGCTCGATTTCAACGCCCGCGTTCTCGCGCTCGCGGAGGACACCTCGCAGCCGTTGCTCGAACGCGCCAAGTTCCTCGCGATCTTCGCGTCGAATCTCGACGAGTTCTACATGGTGCGGGTCGCCGGGCTGAAACGTCGCGCCGAGACGGGATTGTCGGTCCGGTCCGCGGACGGACTGACCCCGCGTGCCCAGCTCGCGCTCATCGCGTCGAGCACGCGCGAACTCGCCGGTCGCCAGGCGCAGGTCTTCCTCGACTCGGTCATGCCGGCCCTGGCGGACGAAGGCATCTCGATCATCCGATGGGCGGATCTGACGGAGGACGAACGCCGACGACTGACACAGTATTTCGCCGACCAGGTCTTCCCGGTCCTGACGCCGCTCGCGGTCGATCCCGCACACCCCTTCCCCTACATCAGCGGCCTGTCCCTCAACCTCGCTGTCACGGTCAAGGATTCGCAGTCGTCCGGTGAGCACTTCGCGCGCGTGAAGGTGCCCGACAACGTCGAACGGTTCGTCCGGGTCGATCGCGCGGGTTCGTCGCACGGACTGCCGGCCTTCCTCCCGCTCGAGGAACTGATCGCCGCCCACCTCGACGTGTTGTTCCCGGGCATGGAGATCGTCGAGCACCACGCCTTCCGCGTCACCCGCAACGCCGACTTCGAGGTCGAGGAGGACCGCGACGAGGATCTCCTCCAGGCCCTCGAACGCGAACTCGCCCGGCGGCGCTTCGGTTCTCCCGTGCGGCTCGAGGTGTCGGACGACATGACCGAGCACATGCTCGACCTGCTGTTGCGCGAACTCGACGTCGACCGGGTCGACGTCGTCCAGTTGCCCGGCCTGCTCGATCTGTCGTCGCTGTGGCAGGTGCACGCCGTCGACCGTCCGGATCTGAAGGACGCCCCGTTCGTGCCGGCGACCCATCCCGCCTTCGGCGAGCGCGAGACACCGAAGAGCGTGTTCTCCACTCTGCGCGAGGGCGACATCCTCGTCCACCATCCGTACGACTCGTTCTCGACGAGCGTGCAACGGTTCATCGAGCAGGCCGCCGCCGACAGTCAGGTCCTCGCCATCAAGCAGACGCTGTACCGGACGTCGGGCGACTCCCCCATCGTCAACGCTCTGATTGCTGCTGCCGAAGCGGGCAAGCAGGTCGTCGCGCTCGTGGAGATCAAGGCGCGCTTCGACGAGCAGGCCAACATCAAGTGGGCACGCAAACTCGAACAGGCCGGTGTCCACGTCGTATACGGACTCGTGGGTCTCAAGACGCACTGCAAGACCTGTCTGGTCGTGCGGCGCGAGGGTTCGACGATCCGGCGCTACTGCCACATCGGCACCGGAAACTACAACCCGAAGACCGCTCGTCTCTACGAGGACGTCGGCCTGCTCACGTCGTCGCCCGAGATCGGCGCCGACCTCACCGACCTGTTCAACACCCTCACCGGGTACTCCCGGAAGGCGCAGTACCGCAATCTGCTCGTCGCGCCGCACGGAGTCCGCAAGGGCATCATCGAACGCGTCGAGCGTGAGATCGAGCACCACGAGGCCGGTCGCCCCAGCGGGATCCGGCTCAAGGCCAACGCCCTCGTCGACGAGCAGGTGATCGACGCGCTCTACCGCGCGTCGCGGGCGGGGGTGCGCACCGAGGTGGTCGTGCGCGGGATCTGCGCCCTCAAACCCGGCGTGCCCGGGCTGAGCGAGAACATCACGGTGCGCTCGATCCTGGGGCGGTTCCTCGAACACTCGCGGCTGTTCCATTTCCGGGGCAGCGACGAGTACTGGATCGGCAGCGCCGACATGATGCACCGGAACCTCGACCGTCGCGTCGAGGTGATGGTGCAGGTGAAGAACACCCGGCTCGCAGCGCAGTTGGACCGCATCTTCGATTCCGCGCTCGACCCGGTCACCCGCTGCTGGACGCTCGAGGGCGACGGCACGTGGACGGCGTCCCCCGAGCCGGGAACCGCTGCCCGCGACCACCAGGTCGAACTCATGCGTAGCCGCGCGTCCTGAGGTGGAGGGAACGTTGACCGAATCACGCGACAAGCCCGTGAAGGCCAACATCTTCGCGGCGGGCGCCGTCCTGTGGCGCCCTGCGGCCGACGACGCTCCGCACGATGCGCAGGTCGCGCTCGTGCATCGTCCGCGCTACGACGACTGGTCCTTTCCGAAGGGCAAACTCGACCCGGGTGAGACGGCGGTGGTCGCCGCGGTGCGGGAGATCGAGGAGGAGACCGGATTCCGCGCCGCGCTCGGCAGCAGTCTCGGGAAGGTCGTCTACCCCGTTCCGGGTCACCGCAAACTCAAGCGGGTGGACTACTGGGCCGCGCGGTGCCTCGACGGGCAGTTCGCGCCCAACGACGAAGTGGACGAATTGCGTTGGGTGTCCCCCGAAGAGGCATTCGACCTGTTGTCCTATCCGATGGACCGCAGTGTCCTCCGCCGCTTCCGCCGGGTGCCGCTGGACACGACCACGGCGCTGATCGTGCGGCACGCCAAGGCGGGTAGTCGGAAGAAGTACAAGGGCGACGACCGTTACCGGCCCCTCGATGCGTCCGGACGGGCGCAGGCGGAGGCTCTCGTTCCGCAGTTGACGGCGTTCGGCGGCGACAGTGTGGTGTCCGCCGACCGCACGCGGTGCATCGCGACGGTCGAGCCCTTCGCCTCCCGGCACGGGCTCGAGATCGCGATCGAGCCGTCGCTGTCGGAGGAGGAGTACCGGGCCGATCCGGACCGCGGCCGCAAGCGGGCGCTGGAGATCGCGTCGGGTCCCGGCACTCCCGTGATCTCCAGTCAGGGCAAGGTGATCCCGCCGCTGCTGGAATGGTGGGCCGAGCGCGACGGTCTCGTGCTGCCTCCGGCGCGGAACCGGAAGGCGAGCATGTGGGTGTTGTCGCTGCGCGGCGATCGCCTCATCGCGGCCGACCACATCGACAGCCCTCTTCCCACGGGCCGTCCGCCGGCGGACGACGAGAGCATCTGACCCGAGTACGCACGACGGCGGCCACCGGATGTCCGGTGGCCGCCGTCGTCTCACCTGTGCGGCTCGCACGTGGCGAGCCGCATCGCGGGTGGGTGTTACTTCTTGGTGCTCTTGCGGGCCGTGGTCTTCTTGGCCGGGCTCTTCTTCGCCGCGGTGGTCTTCTTCGCCGCGGTGGTCTTCTTCGCCGCGGTCGACTTGGTGGCGGTGGTCTTCTTCGCCGGAGTCGACTTGGCCGCCGTGGTCTTCTTGGCCGCGGTGGTCTTCTTGGCCGCGGTCGACTTGGTGGCGGTGGTCTTCTTCGCCGGAGTCGACTTGGCCGCCGTGGTCTTCTTGGCTGCCGTGGTCTTCTTCGCCGGAGTCGACTTGGTCGCCGTGGTCTTCTTCGCCGCCGTGGTCTTCTTCGCTGCGGTGGTCTTCTTCGCCGCGGTCGACTTGGTCGCTGTGGTCTTCTTCGCCGCAGTCTTCTTGGCCGCCTTCTTCGCTGCCGCGGTCTTCTTGGCCGCTGCGGCTGCACCGCGCTTCACGGCCGGACCCGAAGCCGGAAGCTTCTGGGTGCCCGCGATGATGTTCTTGAAGGACTGGCCGGGACGGAAGGCCGGCACCGAGGTCGGCTTGACCTTGACCGTCTCACCCGTGCGCGGGTTCCGCGCGACACGAGCGGCCCGGCGACGCTTCTCGAAGACACCGAATCCGGTGATGGTGACGCTCTTACCGTCGTGCACGGCGCGAACGATCGCGTCCACGATGTGCTCGACGGCCGCGGTGGCGGTGCGCCTGTCCGAACCGAGTTTCTCGGTCAGAACGTCGATCAGTTCTGCCTTGTTCATTGATTTCCTCCGCACATACACGGTCCACCGTCAGACCGACTCCAGTCCACGGTAGACCCGCAAACGGGCAAGAGTCTATGTGCCACGCGGATTCTCATGCAAATAACCTCCGGGCCCGGCCCGGAGAAGGCGCGTTCGAGGGGTGTTTTCAGGGCGCCGGAAGGGTACTCGGTTTCCATGACGGCCTTGACTTTTCGTACTCGGAAATCGCGTCTACCTGGCGCAATGTCAATCCGATGTCGTCGAGACCCTCCAGAAGACGCCACCTCGTGTAGTCGTCAATGGTGAACGGCACCACGGTGGTTCCGGCGGTCACCGTCCGGTTCTCGAGATCCACTTCCAGTTCGAGTCCGGGCTGCTGCTCGATGAGCTTCCACAGCAGTTCGACGTCGTCCTGCGAGACCTGAGCGGCGAGCAGACCGGCCTTTCCGGCGTTGCCGCGGAAGATGTCGGCGAAACGGGACGAGATCACGACCCGGAATCCGTAATCCGACAACGCCCACACGGCGTGCTCACGCGAGGAGCCGGTGCCGAAATCCGGTCCGGCGACGAGAACGCTGCCGCGGTCGAAGGGCGGAGTGTTGAGGACGAAGGACGGGTCGTTGCGCCATGCGGCGAACAGACCGTCCTCGAATCCCGTACGGGTGACGCGCTTCAGGTACACGGCCGGGATGATCTGGTCCGTGTCGACATTGGAGCGGCGCAGCGGGACGCCGATGCCCTTGTGAGTGGTGAAGGCTTCCATCGAAAATTCTCCTCGTCGGTCCTGTGGTCTAGTCCAGATCCGCCGGTGCGGAAAGCGTTCCCCGCACCGCGGTTGCGGCGGCCACGGCCGGCGAGACGAGATGCGTCCGTCCGCCCTTGCCCTGCCGTCCTTCGAAATTCCGGTTGGAGGTCGACGCGGAGCGTTCGCCCGGCGCCAACTGGTCGGGGTTCATGCCCAGGCACATCGAGCACCCGGCCTGACGCCACTCGGCGCCTGCGGCGGTGAAGATCTCGCCGAGACCCTCGTCCTCCGCCTGCGCGCGCACCCGCATCGAACCCGGCACGACGAGCATCCGGACGCCGTCGGCGACCTTGCGGCCCTTCAGGACATCCGCCACGGCGCGCAGATCCTCGATGCGACCGTTGGTGCACGAGCCGACGAAGACGGTGTCGATCTTCACATCGCGCAGCGGCATGCCCGGTTCGAGATCCATGTAGCGCAACGCCTTCTCCGCTGCAGACCGCTCGGTTTCGTCGGCGATCTCCGCGGGTACCGGAACCCTGGCCCCGAGCGGAGCGCCCTGGCCCGGGTTGGTGCCCCACGTGACGAAGGGCGTCAGAGCGCTGCCGTCGATGTGGACCTCGGCGTCGAAAACCGCGTCGTCGTCGGTCTTCAGCTGCTCCCAGGCCTCCACGGCGGCGTCCCAGTCGGCGCCCTTCGGGGCGTGCGGGCGACCCTCGATGAACTCGTAGGTGGTCTCGTCGGGGGCGATCATGCCGGCGCGGGCGCCCGCCTCGATCGACATGTTGCAGATGGTCATCCGCGCTTCCATCGACAGCGCGCGGATCGCCTCCCCGCGGTATTCGAGGACGTAGCCCTGTCCGCCGCCGGTGCCGATCTTCGCGATGATGGCGAGGATGAGGTCCTTGCTCGTCACTCCCGGCGCGAGAGTGCCGTCGACGTTGATGGCCATCGTCTTGAAGGGCCGCAGCGACAACGTCTGCGTCGCCATGACGTGTTCGACCTCACTGGTACCGATGCCCATCGCCAGCGCACCGAAGGCGCCGTGGGTGGAGGTGTGGCTGTCGCCGCACACCACCGTCATGCCGGGCTGCGTGAGACCGAGCTGCGGGCCGACCACGTGGACGATGCCCTGATCGAGATCGCCCATGGGGTGCAGACGGACACCGAACTCCTCGCAGTTGCGGCGCAGGGTCTCGACCTGCGTGCGCGAGACCGGGTCGGCGATCGGCTTGTCGATGTCCACCGTGGGGACGTTGTGGTCCTCGGTGGCGATCGTGAGATCGGGACGCCGCAGCCGGCGTCCGGCCAGCCGCAGACCGTCGAAGGCCTGCGGGCTGGTCACCTCGTGTACGAGATGCAGGTCGATGTAGATCAGGTCCGGCTGTCGCGCCGATCCCTGTCCTTCACCGCGCACGACCACGTGCTGGTCCCACACCTTTTCCGCCAGAGTCTTTCCAGCCATCTTCTCCACCTTGTCGTACGTGACGAACGCGGGATCCCGGGGGCTGTCCGGCCGCGTATGGCGTCGTCCCCACCGTTCTCGGCATGCGATATGCTTCCCATTATGCGAGACGGAGGTATCGACCTATGAGACAGCATAGCGGGATCGGAGTGCTGGACAAAGCGATGACAGTCCTCCATGCGGTTGCCGAACAGCCGTGCAACCTCAACGAGTTGTGCGCGCGGACCGGCCTGCCCCGCGCCACGGCGCACCGTCTCGCCGTGGGCCTCGAGGTCCACCGTCTCCTCATGCGCGACAGCGACGGACAGTGGCGTCCCGGCCCCGGTCTGGCCGAATTGTCCGCGGGCGCAGGCGACACCCTCGTCGAGGCCGCCTCGCTCGTCCTCCCCCGCCTGCGCGAAATCACCGGCGAGAGCGTGCAGTTGTACCGCCGCGAGGGCACCCAGCGGGTCTGCGTCGCGGCTCTCGAACCGCCGACCGGTCTGCGCGATACCGTCCTCGTCGGCGCGCGCCTTCCGATGACGGCCGGCTCCGGCGCGAAAGTTCTGCTCGCGTGGGCCGATACGGCGACCCAGCGCGCCATCCTTCCCGACGCCGCCTTCGGTGAACGCGTGCTCGTCGAGGTCCGCCGCCGCGGCTGGGCGCAGAGCGCCGCCGAACGCGAACCCGGTGTGGCGTCGGTCGCCGCACCCGTGCGCGACAGCACCGGTGCCGTGATCGCCGCCATCTCCGTATCGGGTCCCATCGACCGCATGGGCCGCCGACCGGGCGCCCGCTGGGCCGCCGACCTCCTCGCCGCCGCAGAAGCGCTCCAGAAGCGTCTCTGAGCCGACTGCCCGCAGGGCGGCGGGAGGAACACAGCGGCGTGGTCCCACGCTGTGCCAGAGTGCTTCGCATGGGAACCAACCGCCGCGCAGACATCACGATGACGGACTCGGAGATCGACGAGTTCCTCCGCCGCAGCCGGGTCGCGAACCTGGCGACCCTCGGACCGACGGGCACCCCGCATCTCGTCGCCATGTGGTACGCCGTGCTCGACGGGGAGATCTGGTTCGAGACGAAAGCGAAATCACAGAAGGTCGTCAACCTCCGGCGCGACGATCGCGTGACCGTCCTCGTCGAGGCCGGCGACACCTACGACCAGTTGCGGGGCGTCTCGATCGAGGGGCGCGCGGAGATCCTGGACGACCACGACCGCCTGTTCGAGGTCTGCCGAGACGTGTGGGAGCGGTACACCGCCCCGTACACCGACGAGGCGCTCCCTGCGGTGGAGCAGATGATGCACAAGCGGGTGGCCGTCCGCGTGGTGCCCGTCCGGGTGCGTTCGTGGGATCACCGCAAGCTCGGGATGCCCGCCATGGAGATCGGCGGCACGACGGCCGCCTACCTTCCGTCCGCCGCGCACTGACCGCACATACGCGAAAGGCGCTCCGATCGAGGATCGGAGCGCCTTCGTTGTTGTACCCCCGATGGGATTCGAACCCACGCTACCGCCGTGAGAGGGCGGCGTCCTAGGCCGCTAGACGACGGGGGCCTGGAACTTTCCGAGGAATCGACGAGTCGATGCCTCCGAGAGAAGAACACCCACCGACCCGGAGATCGATGGGTAGTCCGTTGTACCCCCGATGGGATTCGAACCCACGCTACCGCCGTGAGAGGGCGGCGTCCTAGGCCGCTAGACGACGGGGGCCTATGGAACTTCTTCTCTTCGCTTCCCGAAGGAAGCTCAGCCAGCATAGCTGGCTCAGACGTTGCGGGCAAACCGCCGCGTCTCAGCTGGGGTACCAGGACTCGAACCTAGAATGGCTGAACCAGAATCAGCTGTGTTGCCAATTACACCATACCCCAATGGTTTGTTCCTTCGGCCTGCCCTGCGGGCGTTGTGGCCTCCGTTCCGAACCGAGAAGAAGATTAGCACCAACCCCGCCACCAACTACAAATCGGCTGGTCAGAAGCATGAAATCGAGCTCGGGACGAGCTCGGCGGGTCTGAAATCGAGCTCGGCCCGTCACCGGCGGATGCCGACGACGGGCCGAGAGCGACCGGCGAAGGGTCAGGCGATACGCGCCCGCCCGGCACGCAGTCGCGCGAGGGTGCGCTCACGGCCGAGCAGTTCCATCGACTCGTAGAGCGGCGGGCTGATGTGCGAGCCCGTCACCGCGACCCGTACGGGAGCGAAGGCCTTCCTCGGCTTGAGTTCGAGCCCCTCGATCAGCGCGCTCTTGAGCGCCTCCTCGATCGACGGCGTGGTCCACTCGTCCAGGCCCTCGAGGACGGCGACGGACGCGTCGAGCACGGGCGCGGCATCCTCCTTGAGGTTCTTCGCCGCGGACGCCTCGTCGAGCGTGAAGTCGGCATCATCGACGAACAGGAACTTCAGCAGATCCCACGCGTCCCCGAGGACGACGATGCGGGTCTGCACGAGGTCGGCGGCCGTCCGGAAGAGCGCCTCGTCGACGTCGTCCCCGATCCGGCCGTGCTCGACGAGGTACGCCTTCAGCCGGGTCGCGAACTCGGCCGGCTCGAGCAGGCGGATGTGCTCGGCGTTGATGGCGTCGGCCTTCTTCTGGTCGAACCGGGCCGGGTTCGAGTTGACCTTGGAGATCTCGAAGGCCGAGACCATCTCGTCGAGGGAGAACACGTCGCGGTCGTCGGCGAGACCCCAGCCGAGCAGGGCAAGATAGTTGAGCAGGCCCTCGGGGATGAACCCTCGATCGCGGTGCAGGAAGAGGTTCGACTCCGGGTCGCGCTTGGAGAGCTTCTTGTTGCCCTGTCCCATCACGAACGGCAGGTGGCCGAACTCGGGCGTGAAATCGGTGACGCCGATGCGCTGCAGCGCCGCATACAGCGCGAGCTGACGCGGGGTCGACGACAGCAGGTCCTCACCGCGCAGGACGTGTGTGATCTTCATCAACGCGTCGTCGACGGGATTGACGAGCGTGTAGAGCGGGATGCCGTTGCCGCGGGTGAGCGCGAAGTCGGGCACCGAGCCCGCCTTGAAGGTGGTCTCGCCGCGGACGAGGTCGTTCCAGGTGAGGTCCTCGTCGGGCATGCGCAGTCGCACGACCGGCTTGCGGCCCTCGTCGAGGAAGGCCTGCCGCTGCTCCGGAGTGAGGTCGCGGTCGAAGTTGTCGTAGCCGAGCTTCGGGTCGCGACCGGCGGCCTTGTGGCGCTCCTCGACCTCCTCCGGCGTCGAGAACGACTCGTAGGCCTCACCGGCGTCGACGAGCTTCTGCACGACCTCGAGGTGCAGGTCGCGTCGCTGCGACTGCCGGTACGGCTCGTACGGTCCGCCGACCTCCGGGCCCTCGTCCCATTCGAGACCCAGCCACCGGAGGGCGTCGAGGATCGCCTGGTACGACTCCTCGGTGTCGCGTGCGGCGTCGGTGTCTTCGATGCGGAACACGAAGGTGCCGCCGTGATGACGCGCGAAAGCCCAGTTGAACAGGGCGGTGCGCACCAGACCCACGTGCGGGGTTCCGGTCGGTGACGGGCAGAAACGTACGCGTACTTCGCTGGTGGTCATGACTCGCTCAGGGTTGAGGATCGACGGGAGACCATCCCAGGCTATCCGCCCCGCTGCGAGCTCCGGTCAGGATCCCTTGGCGACGACGGGGTTCGTGAGCGTTCCGATGCCCTCGACGGTGATCGAGACGGTGTTGCCCGGCTCGATCGGCCCGACACCCTCGGGGGTGCCGGTGAGGATGATGTCGCCCGGCAGCAGCGTCATGACACCGGAGATCCACTCGACGAGCTTCGGGATGTCGTGCACCATCTTCGAGGTGCGGCTGCGCTGACGGGTCTGTCCGTCGACCTCCGCCGAGATCTCGAGATCGGAAGCGTCGATGTCGGTTTCGATCCACGGTCCGAGCGGGCAGAAGGTGTCGTGGCCCTTGGCCCGTCCCCACTGACCGTCCTTGCGCTGGTGGTCGCGCGCGGACACGTCGTTGGCGATCGTGTAGCCGAGGATCGCCTCCCGGGCCTTCGCGGCGGGGACGTCCTTGCAGGGGCGTCCGATGACCACGGCGAGTTCGGCCTCGTGGTGGACGAGCGAGGTGGTGGGCGGAATCACGATGGGAGCGCCCGGGCCCACGATCGACGTATTGGGCTTGAGGAAGATCATCGGCTCGTCGGGGACCTCGTTGCCCGACTCGGCGGCGTGGGCGGCGTAGTTGCGGCCCACCGCGATCACCTTGGTGGCGAGGATCGGAGCGAGAATCCGCACGTCGGCGAGGGGCCAGCTGCGACCTGTGAAGGTGGGGTTCCCGAAGGGATGCTCGGCGATCTCCTTCGCCGTCGCGGACTCCCCCTCCCCTTCGATGCTCACGAACGCGACACCATCCGGGCTGGCAATTCGACCAAGGCGCATGTCCGGAGTCTAACGGTGCGCGCTCACTGCGATCGACGCCCGGGTGCCGCGGGTATAGAGTCCGACTGGTATTTCACATAACGGTACGACTTTCTCAGATAGTGGGACTCATGGACACTCCGGACATCGGTCGGCGTCGATGGTTGATCCTGGCCCTCGGCGTCGTCGCACAGGCCTCCCAGGCCACCGTCATCAACGGCATCGCCTTCCTCATCCCGACGCTGAACCAGGAGGGCGGTTTCACCCTCGCCCAGGCCGGAACCCTCGCCGGCGCACCGATCCTCGGCGGCGTGTTCACGCTCGTCGTGTGGGGCGCGATCGCCGACCGGTTCGGCGAACGTCTCGCGCTGGCTGCCGGGCTCGGAATCGCGGCCGTCGCGATGGGGCTCGCGAGCGCGACCACCTCGCTGGACCTGTCCCCCACCGCCTCCGCCGCACTGCTCGGCCTGTTGCTGATGTGTGCGGGAGCCGGCGCCGTGAGCGCCAACTCGGCGAGCGGACGCGTGGTGGTCGGATGGTTCCCGCCGCACCAGCGCGGCCTCGCGATGGGCATCCGGCAGATGTCGGTGCCGCTGGGTGTCGCCGCGGGCGCACTCGTCATCCCGACGCTCGCGGGCGACCACGGGATCGCCTGGGCACTCGCGTTTCCCATGCTCGCGTGCGGGCTGGCAGCGGTCGCCTGCGCGGTCGGGGTGGTGGATCCGCCGCGACCCGGACGGGCGGAGGCCGAGCGCGCGGGCGTGCTCGGCAATCCCTACCGGAGTTCGATGTCGCTCACGCGGATCCATCTCGCGTCGATCCTGCTCGTGGTGCCGCAGTACGTCGTGTGGACCTACGCCCTGGTGTGGCTCATCGCCGACCGCGGCTGGGACGAGGTCGGTGCCGGTCTCGTCATCACCGCCGCCCAGATCCTCGGCGCCCTCGGACGTGTCGTCACCGGGGCCTGGTCCGATCGGGTGGGCAGCCGGCTGGGACCGATGCGCGTCGTCGCCGTATCTGTCGTCGTCTCGATGGTCGCGCTGTCCGTCACCGCGTGGACGGATTCGACGATCGCGGTGGGTGTTCTGCTCGTCGCGTCGATCCTGACCTCGGCGCCGAACGGGTTGGCGTTCACCGCCGTCGCGGAGATCGCGGGCCCGTTCTGGGGTGGTCGCGCACTCGGCATCCAGAACACCGGGCAGTTCGTGTTCGCCGCGGCCGTCGGACCGGTCTTCGGCGGGCTCATCGCCGCGGTCGGATTCCCCGCGGCCTTCGCCCTGGCCGCGATCGCTCCCGCCGCGGCGGTCCCGGTGGTGCCGAAGGACTGATACGCGAAACGCGCGTGGCGCCGGACGGGACGTACCCGCCGGCGCCACGCGCGTTCTGCGCCGAAGAACTCCGTGCTCAGAGAGAAGCAGCGATCCGATCGCCGATCTCGGTGGTCACGATCGGACCGGTGCCACGGTTGGCGAGGTCGGCCTCGACGGCCCGCTCGACGCGTGCAGCGTCCTCCTCGCGCCCGAGATGGCGCAGCAACAGGGCGGTGGACAGGATCGCCGCGGTGGGGTCGGCGATGCCCTTGCCGGCGATGTCCGGCGCCGAGCCGTGGACGGGCTCGAACATCGACGGGTTGGTGCCCGAGGCGTCGATGTTGCCGCTCGCCGCCAGGCCGATACCACCGGTCACGGCGCCGGCGAGGTCGGTGATGATGTCGCCGAACAGGTTGTCGGTGACGATGACGTCGAAGCGCGACGGGTCGTCGACCATGTAGATGGTCGCGGCGTCGATGTGGCAGTAGGCCGTGGTGACCTCGGGGAACTCCTTGCCCACGGTCTCGACGGCGCGGGTCCAGATGGCGCCGGCGTTCGATAGCACGTTCGTCTTGTGGATGAGCGTGACGTGCTTGCGGCGGGTCTGCGCGAGCTCGAAGGCGTAGCGGACCACGCGCTCGGCGCCGAACCAGGTGTTCACCGAGACCTCGGTGGCGATCTCGTGCGGGGTGCCGACGCGGATCGCTCCCCCGTTGCCGGTGTACGGGCCCTCGGTGCCCTCGCGGACGACGACGAAGTCGATGTCGTGGTCGGCGGCGAGCGGCGACTTCGCGCCCGGGTACAGGCGCGACGGACGCAGGTTGACGTGGTGGTCGAGCGCGAACCGCATGTTCAGGAGGAGACCGCGTTCGAGGACGCCGGGCGTGACCGACGGATCGCCGATGGCGCCGAGGAGGATCGCGTCGTGCTCGCGGATCGCGGCGAGATCGGCATCGGGCAGGAGTTCGCCGGTCGCGTTGTACCGGCGGGCCCCGAGGTCGTACTCGGTCGTCTCGAGATCCGGGACGAGGGCACGGAGCACCTTGAGCGCTTCCGCCGTGACCTCGACACCGATGCCGTCACCGGGGATGACCGCAAGTTTCATGAGCACTACTCACTTCCTGTGCGACGGTGGCCGCGACCGTGCAGACGGTCGCGGCCACCGGATGATGGAGAACCGAAGGATCAGGACAGGTCGACCTGGGCGACGCGCGCGTCGAGCGCCTCGGTGATCTGTCCGACCTCGGCGTCGCCGACGACGCGGTCGACACGCAGGATCACAGTGGCGCCGGGGCCCTCCGCGTCCTGGCTCAGCGCCGCGGCCTGGATGTCGATGCTCGCGTTGCCGAGCACGGTGCCGAGCGTTCCGAGGACACCCGGACGGTCCTGGTAGTGGACGATCAGGTTGTGGCCCTCGGCGCGGAGGTCGAAGCTGCGGCTGTTGATGTTGACGATCTTCTCGACCTGCTGCAGGCCGGTGAGCGCACCTGCGACGGAGGTGACGTGTCCGTCCGGCGCCACCGCGCGGACCTCGACGGCGCTGCGGTGCGTGGTGGCCTCGCTGACCTTCTCGACCTCGACGGTCACGCCGCGCTGCTCCGCGAGCTTGGGGGCGTTGACGAAGGTGACGGGCTCGTCGCTGCTCGCCGAGAACAGGCCGCGGAGGGCGGCCAGGCCGAGGATGTCGGTGTTCTCGGCCGAGAGCTCACCGCTGACGACGACCTGCACGTTCTGCACGGCCTCGGGCGAGAGGGTGCCGGCGAGCAGACCGAGCTTGCGGACGAGCTCGAGCCACGGTGCGACCTCCTCGCCGACGGGGCCACCGGAGACGTTGACGGCGTCGGGCACGAACTCACCGGCGAGGGCGAGCAGCACGCTCTTGGCGACGTCGGTGCCGGCGCGGTCCTGGGCCTCGGCGGTGGATGCACCGAGGTGCGGGGTGACGACGACGTTGTCGAGGTCGAACAGCTTCGAATCGGTGCACGGCTCGGTCTCGAAGACGTCGAGGCCGGCGGCGTGGACCTTGCCCTCGACGAGTGCGTCGTAGAGCGCGTCCTCGTCGATCAGGCCACCGCGGGCGGCGTTGACGATGATGACGCCGTCCTTGGCCTTGGACAGACGCTCGGCGTTGATCAGGCCGGCGGTCTCCTTGGTCTTGGGCAGGTGCACCGAGATGAAGTCGGCGCGGGCGACCAGCTCGTCGATGTCGACGAGCTCGATGCCGAGCTGTGCGGCGCGGGCGGCCGGCAGGTAGGGGTCGTACGCGATGACGTGGGTCTCGAACGCCGCGAGACGCTGGGCGAACAGCTGGCCGATGCGGCCGAGGCCGACGACGCCGACGGTCTTGCCGAGGATCTCGGTGCCGTTGAAGCTCGACCGCTTCCAGGTGCGCTCACGCAGGGTGCGGTCGGCGGCGGGGACCTGACGCGCCGCGGACATGAGGAGCGCGACCGCGTGCTCGGCGGCGGAGTGGATGTTGGAGGTGGGCGCGTTGACGACCATCACGCCGCGCTCGGTGGCAGCGGCGATGTCGACGTTGTCGAGGCCGACACCGGCGCGACCGACGATCTTGAGGTTGGGCGCCGCAGCGAGCACCTCGGCGTCGACGGTGGTCGCGGAGCGGACCAGCAGCGCCTGGGCCTCGGGCACGGCCGCGAGCAGGGCGGGGCGGTCGGGGCCGTCCACCCAGCGCACCTCGACACCGTCACCGAGCGCGTCGACGGTCGACTGCGCAAGCTTGTCGGCGATCAGGACTACTGGACGGCCATTCTGGCTCACGTGCGGACTCCCTGTGTCGTGAATGTGTGAGTGGTCGACGGCGCTCGCGCCCGACAGCATGCGTGGGCACCCGCGACCGCCCACAGTTTAGTGCCCCAGCCCTTCCCGCGGGGCCACCGGGATCGGGATCACGGTGGTGCGGGCCCATCCTTCCGCGGGGGCGGGACGACGTCCCGCGGGGGTGCGTCGAGCACACTGCGCTCGATGCCGGGCTGGTTCCGGTGCCGGAAGGCCACCACGGCGGTGCGGACGGTCGGGTGGAATCGACCGTCCCGGAAGCGATTCCCGGTCTGCATCCGGTGCAGCTTATCCTTGACCGGACCCTTCATCGCGGCGAAGGCGAGCCGTATCCCCCGGTGGGCGAGATAGTCGTCGAGACGTTCGATCTCCTCGACGGCGCTGATGTCGAGGTCCGTGATCGGTTCGGCCGCGAGGACCACCCACTCGATGCGGTCCTCGCGTTCGCGGACGAGTTCGCGGACGAACTTCGTGAGGATCACGCCGTTCGCGAAGAACAGCGGGGCGTCGAACCGCACGAGCACGAGACCCGGGATCCGGTGGCCCTCGGGATGCCGTTCCCGGTCGTGATATCCGGCGACGTCCTCGAGTTCGACGAGTTCGGTCCGGTGGGGTTGCCAGGCGCGTACGACGACGGCGGCCAGCGACAACGCGATCGCGACGAGCACACCCTTCAGCACACCCGCGAGGCCGACCGCCACGAATGCGGCGAAGGACAAACAGAATTCGATCTTGTTGACCCGCCACAGGCGACCGAGCGCCCTCACGTCGACGAGGGCACTCGCCGCGACGATCACGACGGCACCGAGCGCCGCCTGCGGCAGGTACGCCGTCGCTCCCGGGGCCACCAGCAGGAAGATCGCGACCGTCACCGCTCCGACGGCGCCCGCGAGCTGGGTACGCGCTCCGGCCTGTTCGAGGACGGGCGTGCGACTGCCGCTGCCGCAGATCGGGAATCCGCCCGTGGCACCGGCTGAGATGTTCACCACACCGAGGGCACGCATCTCGGAGCTGCCGTCCACGTCCTCGCCCCGTCGCAGCGCGAACGAGCGCGACAGCACCGCGGTGTCGGCGAACGCGATGACGGCGACGGCGACGGCGGGTGCGAGCAGTTCGATCACGTCTCCGCGTTCGATCCCACCGAGAACGGGTGCGGGGATCCCGGAGGGCAACGCCCCCACCATCTCCACGTGCTCGGTGAGCCCGAACACCGCGACCGCCGCGGAGGCGGCGATCACCGCGACGAGCACCGCGGGTATGCGGGGAACGACCTTCTGCAGCACGAGGATGAGGGCGAGGGTGCCGACGCCGACGAGGAATCCGGCCGGCTCGACACCGTCCTCGAAGACGTCGTCGACGATGTCGAGAACCTCGGCGACGACACCGGATTCGTCGGCCGACGTGCCGAGCAGGAGCGGAAGCTGCCCGACGATGACGATGATCGCGATCGCGTTGAGGAAACCGAGCCGGATCGGTGTGGAGAGCAGATAGGTCAGGAATCCGAGGCGGAGTATTCCGCCGACGAGAAGGATGGCTCCGACGAGGAGCGCGAGCACACCGGCGAGGGCGACCGCGCGCTGCGGATCACCGTCGGCGGCGAGCGGGATCACCGCGGCCGCGATGAGCGGGGCGAGCGCGGAATCCGGTCCGAGCACGAGGATCCGGGACGGACCGACCACCGCGTACACGAGCATCGGCACGACGGTCGCGTAGAGACCGGTGTAGGGCGGCAGTCCCGCGGCCTGGGCGTATCCCATGCCGGTGGGGACGAGCAGTGCACTGAGCGCGAGGCCCGCCGTGACGTCGCTCCGCAGCCACCCCCGCCGGTAGGACCGGGCGGTGGCGACACCCGGGAGCCGCCCGAACGCGGCGAGTGGCCACATCAGCCAAGTATCCTCCGCGGCCTCGGCTCGTGGATGCGACATCGCTCACGCCGCACCGACGACGACGGCCCGGCACCCCCGTAGGGGTACCGGGCCGCCGTGACCGGATCAGGTGATTATCAGGCCGTCTCGGTGATGGGGCGATCGACCCAGCTCATCAGGTCGCGCAGCTGCTTGCCGACGACCTCGATGCCGTGCTCGGCGTTCTGCTTGCGCAGACCCTCGAGCTCCTTGTTGCCGCCCTCGACGTTGGCGACGAGACGCTTGACGAAGGTGCCGTCCTGGATGTCCTTCAGGATCTCCTTCATGCGCTCCTTGGTGCCGGCGTCGATGACGCGCGGGCCGGAGAGGTAGCCGCCGAACTCCGCGGTGTCGGACACCGAGTAGTTCATGCGGGCGATGCCACCCTCGTACATGAGGTCGACGATGAGCTTGAGCTCGTGGAGAACCTCGAAGTAGGCCATCTCGGGGGCGTAGCCCGCCTCGACCATGACGTCGAAGCCGGTCTTGACGAGTTCCTCGGTGCCACCACAGAGCACGGCCTGCTCGCCGAAGAGGTCGGTCTCGGTCTCTTCCTTGAAGGTGGTCTTGATGACGCCGGCGCGGGTGCCGCCGATGCCCTTGGCGTAGGACAGCGCGAGCGCCTGGCCCTCACCCTTGGGATCCTGGTGGACGGCGATGAGTGCGGGAACGCCCTTGCCGTCGACGAACTGACGACGCACGAGGTGGCCGGGGCCCTTGGGGGCGACCATCGCGACGGTCACGTTCTCGGGAGCCGTGATGAGACCGAAGTGGATGTTGAGGCCGTGGCCGAAGAACAGCGCGTCGCCGTCCTTCAGGTTGGGCTCGATGTCGTTGGTGAAGATCGACGCCTGGGCGGTATCGGGAGCGAGGACCATGATGACGTCGGCCCACTCGGAGACCTCGGCGGGGGTGCCGACGGTGAGACCGGCTTCCTCGGCCTTGGCCCGCGACTTCGAGCCCTCCTTCAGACCGATGCGAACGTCGACGCCCGAGTCGCGCAGGCTCAGCGAGTGCGCGTGTCCCTGACTGCCGTAGCCGATGACGGCGACCTTACGACCCTGGATGATCGACAGGTCGGCATCGTCGTCGTAGAACATCTCGACTGCCACAGTGATTACCTCTTTCAGCAAGTATGGGTGTGTTAAGGCTAACGGGTAGCCGTGATGGACTTCGGACCGCGTCCGACGGCGACGACACCGGACTGGACGATCTCGCGGATTCCGTACGGTTCGAGCATGCGCAGCAGCGCGTCGAGCTTGGACCGCGTACCGGTCGCCTCGATGGTCAGCGACTCGGGCGAGACGTCGATCACCTTGGCGCGGAACAGATTCACCGTCTCGATGACCTGGGTGCGCACGCTTGCGTCGGCACGCACCTTGATGAGCACGAGTTCGCGGGCGACGGACGCCTCGTCCTCCTGCTCGACGATCTTGATGACGTTGACGAGCTTGTTGAGCTGCTTGGTGACCTGCTCGAGCGGGAACTCGTCGACGGTCACCACGATCGTCATCCGCGAGATGTCGGGCACCTCGGTGCCACCGACGGCAAGGGATTCGATGTTGAAGCCGCGTCGCGAGAACAGCGATGCGACCCGGGCGAGCACGCCCGGCTTGTCCTCGACGAGAACACTGAGGGTGTGGCTCGTGCTCACTTGGTCTCCTCCTCGGCCGCGGCGTTCTCGCTGCGGGCTTCGAGCGCGTCGATGGTCTCGTGGATGACGGCGGGGTCGTCGGCAGCGGCGTCGTCGTCGAACAGCGGCCGGATGTCGCGGGCCGCCATGATCTCGTCGTTGCTCGTGCCGGCGGCGACCATCGGCCACACCTGCGCGTCCTTGCCGACGATGAAGTCGATCACCACGGGACGGTCGTTGATCTCCTGCGCCCGGCGGATCGCCGGCTCGACGTCCTCCTCGCGCTCGACGCGGATGCCCACGCAGCCGAGGGCCTCGGCGAGCTTGACGAAGTCGGGGATGCGCAGCGAGTGCGTCGCCAGGTCGGTGTTCGAGTACCGCTCCTCGTAGAAGAGGGTCTGCCACTGCCGGACCATGCCGAGATTGCCGTTGTTGATGAGCGCGACCTTGATCGGCACACCCTCGACGGCACACGTCGCGAGTTCCTGGTTGGTCATCTGGAAGCAGCCGTCGCCGTCGATGGCCCACACCTCGGTGTCGGGGCAACCCATCTTGGCGCCCAGAGCCGCGGGCACCGCGTAGCCCATGGTGCCGAGACCACCCGAGTTGAGCCACGTGCGGGGCTTCTCGTAGTCGACGAACTGCGCCGCCCACATCTGGTGCTGACCGACGCCCGCGCAGTAGATCGCGTCGGGACCGGCGAGCTTGCCGACAGCCTGGATGACGTACTGCGGCGACAGGGTGTCGTCGGTGGGACGGTCGTAGCTCAGCGGGTAGGTGCGACGGATGTCGTCGAGGTAGGCCCACCATGCCGAGTAGTCGAGCTTCGTGCCGGTCGCCAGGTCGGCGCGGATGGCCTCGAGCAGCTCGACGATGACCTCTTTGCAGTCACCGACGATCGGCACGTCGGCGTGCCGGTTCTTGCCGATCTCCGCCGGGTCGATGTCGGCGTGGATGACCTTGGCGTCGGGCGCGAAGGAGTCGAGCTGACCGGTGACGCGGTCGTCGAAGCGGGCACCGAGGGTGACGAGCAGGTCGCTCTTCTGCAGGGCGGCCACCGCGGCGACGTTGCCGTGCATGCCGGGCATGCCGCAGTGCAGGTTGTGGCTGTCGGGGAACGCGCCGCGGGCCATGAGCGTCGTGACGACCGGGATGCCGGTCAGCTCGGCGAGCTCGAGCAGCTCGGCCGACGCCTCGGCCTTGATGACACCGCCGCCGACGTACAGGACGGGGTTCTTCGCGTCGGCGATCAGTCGCGCGGCCTCGCGGACCTGCTTGCCGTGCGGCTTCGTCACCGGGCGGTAGCCGGGCAGGTGCATCTCCGGCGGCCAGCTGAAGGTGGTCTGAGCCTGGAGGATGTCCTTGGGGATGTCGACGAGGACCGCGCCCGGGCGGCCCGAGGAGGCGAGGTAGAACGCCTCGGCCAGGATGCGCGGGATGTCGGCGCCGTCGGTGACCAGGAAGTTGTGCTTCGTGATCGGCATCGTGATGCCGGAGATGTCGGCTTCCTGGAAGGCGTCGGTGCCGATGAGCGGGCGACCGACCTGGCCGGTGATCGCGACGACGGGCACGGAGTCCATCTGCGCGTCGGCGAGCGGGGTGACGAGGTTCGTCGCGCCCGGACCCGAGGTGGCCATGCAGACGCCGACCTTGCCGGTGGCCTGGGCGTAACCGGTGGCAGCGTGCCCGGCGCCCTGCTCGTGACGGACGAGCACGTGGCGCACGCGTCGCGAATCGAAGAGCGGGTCGTAGACGGGCAGGATCGCGCCGCCTGGAATGCCGAATACCGTGTCGACCTCGAGTTCCTCGAGTGCGCGGACCACCGACTGGGCGCCGGTGACCCGCTCGGGGGCGACCTGGCGTCGGTTGGCGGGCTGCGTTGCGGCAGCTGCGGGAGTCGGGGTGGCGGACCCCGGCTTTCGCGGCGAGGGTTGAGGCCGTGCGGTTGGTGCGCTCACTGCGAATTCCTCTGATTCTGGCTCCGGGCAACAAAAAACCCTCGTCAGCAAGTCTGCTGTACGAGGGTGGCGCGTCGTGGGCGAGTTGCGAAATGCGGCTCAGGCGACGACGCGCCGGCC
Source organism: Rhodococcus sp. S3 (assembly GCF_058211795.1). Lineage (NCBI taxonomy): Bacteria > Bacillati > Actinomycetota > Actinomycetes > Mycobacteriales > Nocardiaceae > Rhodococcus > Rhodococcus sp. S3. The sequence continues at coordinate 3,297,704 of NZ_CM177074.1, forward strand.
GATTACGAGCAACCCATTCTGATTCACGCGCTCGACGGTAGGCGCATGGTGTCCAGACAGTCAACTTGGTGCGGTCCACTGTCCCAGAATGTGAGATGCCGCGGCTGCAGTGCGAAGATGTAGAGGTGTCATCTTCCCAGCAGCCCGTGCCACCGATTCCATCATCCCACACGCCCGATTCGGCGACGCAGGTCATCCAGATCTCGCGACTGTCGTTCCTCGCGTGCGCTCTGCTCCTCCTCGCCCTCGCCTCCCCCGCGCTGGCGTGGCCGGAGGCCTTCGCATGGACGCTGATCATTCCGTTCCTCGTCGCCGCCTGGATCGTGCGGGTACGCACCGTCGTCGGCCCCGAGGGCATCGTCGCGCGGGCGACCTTCAAGACCACGAGTCTCGAGTGGGATCAGCTCGACGGCCTCCGGTTCCCGAAGCGGGGCTGGGCCCGCGCACGGCTCACCGACGGCAGCGAGGTCGCACTGCCGGTCGTCACCTTCGGCCGGCTGCCGCAACTGTCGGAAGCAAGCGGAGGCCGCATCCCCGATCCGTACGCGGCAGCACAGCGCGCGGAGGAGAAGGCACACCGCGAGGAGGCGGCCGCCGAAGCCGGTTCGGACGCCGAAACCACCGAGGACGCAATCACCGTCGAGAAGAAGGACGACCGCTCCTCCTGATCCTCGCGACCGGGTGCGAATAGGTGCATCCGGAAGCACGCGAGTAGATTCGTCGGTGCCGTTGCCCGGATCCGCACAGCCCGGCGACCGGACGCGGCCCGGCCGATTGCGCACACAGCCACCGTCAAGGAAGTCAGCCCATGCCCCCGTTGAGGTCACGCACCACCACCGTCGGACGAAACGCCGCGGGAGCGCGCTCCCTGTGGCGCGCCACCGGCCTGACCGATTCCGACTTCGGCAAGCCGATCGTCGCGATCGCGAACTCCTACACGCAGTTCGTACCGGGTCACGTCCACCTCAAGGACGTCGGTGAGATCGTCGCGAAGGCCGTGCGCGAAGCAGGCGGCGTGGCGCGCGAGTTCCACACCATCGCCGTCGACGACGGCATCGCCATGGGCCACGGCGGCATGCTCTACTCGCTGCCGAGCCGCGAGATCATCGCCGACTCCGTCGAATACATGGTCAACGCGCACACCGCCGACGCGCTGGTGTGCATCTCGAACTGCGACAAGATCACGCCCGGCATGCTCAATGCCGCGATGCGCCTGAACATCCCGACGATCTTCGTCTCCGGCGGTCCGATGGAGGCCGGCAAGGCCGTCGTCGTCAACGGTGTCGCCCACGCGCCCACCGACCTCATCACCGCCATCTCGGCCTCCGCCAGCGAGGCCGTCGACGACGCGGGTCTCGACGAGGTCGAGCGCAGCGCGTGCCCGACCTGCGGTTCGTGCTCGGGCATGTTCACCGCCAACTCGATGAACTGCCTCACCGAGGCCCTCGGTCTCGCGCTGCCCGGCAACGGTTCGACCCTCGCCACCCACGAGGCGCGACGCGCACTGTTCGAGACCGCCGGCACGACCATCGTCGAAGCGGCCCTGCGCTACTACCGCGACGACGACGAGTCGGTGCTGCCGCGCAACATCGCCACCCCGGCCGCCTTCCGCAACGCGATGGCGCTCGACGTCGCGATGGGTGGTTCCACCAACACCGTGCTGCACACCCTCGCGGCCGCACAGGAGGGTGAGGTCGACTTCGACCTGACCACCATCGACGAGATCAGCCGCCGGGTGCCCTGCCTGGCGAAGGTCTCCCCGAACTCCGACTACCACATGGAGGACGTGCACCGCGCCGGTGGCATCCCCGCGATCCTCGGCGAGCTGCGCCGCGGTGGCCTGCTCGAGACCGACGTCTCGACGGTCCACACGAAGAGCTTCGACGAGTGGCTCGACACCTGGGACATCCGTTCCGGCAAGGCGTCCGAGACGGCCCTCGAGCTGTTCCACGCCGCCCCGGGCGGTGTGCGCACCACCGAACCGTTCTCGACCGACAACCGCTGGTCGTCGCTCGACACCGATGCCGCGAACGGCTGCATCCGCGACATCGAGCACGCCTACACCGTCGAGGGCGGCCTGTGCGTGCTGCGCGGCAATCTCGCACCGGACGGCGCGATCCTCAAGACCGCCGGTATCGACGAGGACCTGTTCCACTTCGAGGGCCCGGCCTATGTCGTCGAGTCCCAGGAAGAGGCCGTCTCGGTCATCCTCGGCAAGAAGATCAAGGCCGGCGACGTCGTCGTCGTCCGCTACGAGGGCCCCGCCGGCGGCCCCGGCATGCAGGAGATGCTGCACCCCACCTCCTTCCTCAAGGGCATCGGCCTGGGCAAGGTGTGCGCCCTGATCACCGACGGCCGCTTCTCCGGCGGCACGTCCGGTCTGTCCATCGGGCACGTCTCCCCCGAGGCCGCGTCCGGTGGTGTGATCGGCCTGATCGAACAGGGCGACCGGATCCGCATCGACGTCGCGACCCGCACCCTCGAGGTGCTCGTCGACGACGAGGTGCTCGCCGATCGTCGCGCGAAGATGGAGGCCTCCGAGCGTCCGTGGCAGCCCGTCGACCGTGAGCGCACGGTCTCGAAGGCACTGCGCGCCTACGCCGCTCTGGCGACCTCCGCCGACAAGGGTGCCGTGCGGCGCCTGCCGTAACACCTCACGACAACAAGAGCGAGGGCCCCGCGATCATCCCGATCGCGGGGCCCTCGCCCGTTGTCCGTTCTTACGTATGTCAGCGTCCGAAGATCCACAGGCACACGCCGGCCGCCACACCCAGCAGCAGCACGACGAACGAGCCCAGGAACGGACGTGTCGCCCAGCCTCGTCGCCCGTCGATCGCGATGCGTCCCGGTCCGGTGAGGGTGATCGCCACCGCGCAGGCGACGAGGAGCGCCTCGAACTCGAAGCCCGACGATTCGGCTGCGAAGAACTGGACGCCCGGTTCGAGTTCGTGTTTGAACAACACCGCGTTGACCATGATCGCGACGACCGCGGCAGCGGCGAACGGGGTGAGCAGACCCAGGACGAGCAGTCCTCCGGCCGCGATCTCACCGACCGCGCCGACGATCGCGAGCACGGCGGGCTGCTGGTATCCCGCATCGCGGAGCAACGACTCGAAACCGTCGAGACCCGGTCCGTTCCACAGGCCCACCAGTTTCTGCAGTCCGTGGGCGACGAGGATCGCCCCGACCGCCGCCCGCAGGACGAACAGACCGAGGTCGAGGGTTCCGCGGCGCACCTTCGGGGTCTGCTCACCGACGGCCACCGCGCCGCCCGCATCCGCACCGTAGACCGGTTCCGGCCGGTACATCTGCTCGGTGGGAGCGGCGTAGGCGTCGCTGCCGAGGGGGGTTCCGCTCGCGCTGAAGTCGTCGTCGGATCCGAGATACGACTCACGTGGTCGGCGCATCTCGAGTGTGCGTTCGTCGGGCTGGTCGCCGTAGGGATTCGAACCCGCGTCCGGTATGCCACCGTTCTTGTTGTCGGCCACGCCCCCAGCCTAGGCCCGGGACCGCCCCCGTACCCGGCATCCGCGGGTGCGCGCGTCGTGCCGGTAACGTTTGCGGCATGACACGGGGTGCGCGGTGGACCGGTTCGTGGGGCGTACGGGCGGCAGCGACGGCGCTCGCCGTCGGAGTTCTCGCCGTTCCCTCCTGCGCCCGCTTCGACGACTCCGCGTCGACCCCGTTCACCCCCGAACCCACCTTCGATCCGGGACCGGGCGTCGGCCCCCAGGACCCCACCGAGACGACGACGCCGAGCGCCTCCCCCAAGCCACCGGGGCCGTGTGTCGATCCGGATCCGTCCGTGATCGCGACCTGCCTCGACGTCACCGGCGGCCTGGTGACGATGCCCGACGGCAACTCCGCGCTCGTCACCGAGCGTCGGACGGGTCGGATACTGCAGGTCGCGCCGGAGACCGAACCGGTGGAGATCGCGACCATCCCCGTCGACGGTTCCGGGGACGGTGGGCTGCTCGATGTGGCGCTCTCCCCCACCTTCGCCGAGGATCGGCTGCTCTACGCCTACATCACCACGGCTTCCGACAACCGCGTCGTCCGCATCGCCGCGGGTGACACGCCCAAGGATGTGCTGACGGGGATCCCCCGCGGCGCGACGGGCAATTCCGGCGCCATCGAGTTCGTTTCGCCCACCGAACTCGCCGTCCTGACCGGCGACGCCGGAAACGCAGCGGCCGCAAACGATCCGAACGCCCTGTCCGGCAAGCTCCTGAACCTGCCGCTCCCGGCACCCGGCGCGGCACCCGCTCCCTCGGTGATGCTGTCGGGCATCGGCACCGCAGGCGATGTGTGCCGCGATCCGAACGGCAATCTGTGGGTCACCGACCGCACTCCCCTCGAGGACCGGCTCCAGCGGGTCGGGGTCGACGGCTCGACCGGCACCGGCCCGGCCTGGACGTGGCCCGAGCGGCCCGGTGTCGCCGGGTGCGCAGCAGCTCCCGACGGGATCGCGATCTCGCTCACTGACGCGAAGGCCGTCGCGGTCGTCGCCACCGACCCGGGCACCGGAGCGGTCACGGCGTCGCCCGTCCTCGCGGCGGAGGACCGCTACGGCATGCTGCGCGGCGCCGCTTCGTCGCCCGACGGACTGCTGTGGGTCTCGACGGTCAACAAGTCCGGTTCCGAACCGGGACCGAACGACGACCGCGTCGTCCGCATCCAGTTCCCGGCCGGTGGCGGCGGATTCGACTGATCACGCCCGCTCCGGCGTCTCCGCCGGTTCGGTGCGGTGGAGCAGTCCCGCGAGCATCGGGAGCACGAGGACGGTGACGGCACCCGCCGCCACGAGGATCGACGCGCTCGCGTTCGTCATCTGATCGGCACTCACCGCGACGCCCGTGACCGCGACGATCAGGGGCAGACCCGTCGTCGAGTACAGGGCGATCTGCACCTGTTCGGAGGTTCCGAACATCCGGTTCCCTGTCTCGTCGCGTTCGAGGCGCGACGCGACGAACACCGGCACACCCCGTACCAGGACGAGCAGTCCGAGGAATGCCAGCAGGATCCCCGGTGCGCGCACGACGGCACCGACGTCGATCGCCATGCCCGAGGTGACGAAGAAGATCGGGATGAGGAAGCCGTATCCGAGACCGTCGAGCTTCTTCTCGAGCCGCTCGTCGCCCGCCGGGATCGTGCGACGCAGGATGAAGCCGGCCGCGAAGGCACCGAGGATGATGTCGAGGTCGAAGACGGCGGCGACGGCGATGAGTCCGACGAGCAACAGCATCGTCAGTCGCACCGGCACCTGGGCGGTGGTGTCGGAGCCGAGCCGGACGAACTGGGTGAACCGTGAACCTTCCCGCAGGATCCAGGTCGGCAGCACGGCGACGACGACGGCCACGACCGCGAACGCCAGCAGGACGATCAGCGAGCCGAGTGCGCCGCGTGCACCGAGCAGGGTCGCCATGGCCACGACGGGCAACAGCTCGCCGAACGCACCGTGGTTGAGCACCGAGCGTCCGAGTGGGGTCGCGACGAGCCCGCGGTCGGCAAGGATCGGCAGGAGCGTCCCCAGCGCGGTGGACGTCAGGGCGATCGCCACGGCGATCTCGGCGTGCACCTGACCTGCAGCTCCGAGCGCGGCGACGGTGCCGAGCGCCAGCAGCATGCACACGCACCAGGTGAGCATCGCGCGGCGCCCACCCCGCCCGCGCAACTCGGCCGGGTCGATCTCGTATCCGGCGAGCAGGAAGAGCATCCCCAGGCCGAGTTCGCGCAGGATGCCGATCTCGCTGCCCGTCTCCGCGAGGTCGAGCGCGTAGGGGCCGATGAGGACACCGGCCACCAGCAGCAGCACGACCTCGGGGACCAGCCGTCGCGGAACGGCGCCGGCGATCAGCGGTGCCAGCACCGCCGCGACGGCGATCCAGAACAGCGAGGTGGCTACAGCAGCGTCCATCGCCGCTACTCTAGCCGCGCAAGATCAACTGCACGCGGCGATGACGAGTTCCTTCACGCGCGCCGGATCGGCCTGTCCGCGAGTGGCCTTCATGACGTCGCCGACGATCTTGCCGGCCGCCTGGACCTTGCCGGAGCGGATCTTGTCGGCGATGTCGGGGTTGGCGGCCAGAGCGGCGTCGACCGCGGCCTGCAGCGCCGAATCGTCGCGCACGACCTCGAGACCACGCGCGGCGACCACTTCGTCGGGCTCGCCCTCACCGGCGAGCACACCGTCGACGACCTGACGGGCCAGCTTGTTCGTCAGCTTGCCGTCGGCCACCAGCGCGATGACGCGAGCGACCTGCTCGGGTGTGATGGGCAGTTCGACGAGTTCGACACCGCGGGTGTTGGCCTGCTGGGCCAGGTAGGCGACCCACCACGAGCGGGCCTCCGAGGCGGGAGCGCCGGCCTCGGTGGTCGCGATGACGAGATCGAGCGCACCGGCGTTGACGAGGTCGCGCATCTCCTCGTCGGAGACACCCCAGTCGGCCTGGATGCGGGCGCGACGCAGCCACGGCAGCTCGGGCAGCGTCGCGCGCAGCTCCTCGACCCAGGCGGCGTCGGGCGCGATCGGCTCGAGGTCGGGCTCCGGGAAGTACCGGTAGTCCTCGGCGGTTTCCTTGCGGCGACCGGGCGAGGTGGTGCCGTCGGCCTCCTGGAAGTGCCGGGTCTCCTGGATCACCTCACCACCGGAGACCAGCACGGCAGCCTGGCGCCGCATCTCGTAGCGGACCGCGACCTCGACGGACTTGAGGGAGTTGACGTTCTTCGTCTCGGTGCGGGTACCGAACTCCTTCGCGCCGATGGGCATCAGCGAGATGTTCGCGTCGCACCGCATCGAGCCCTGGTCCATGCGGACGTCGGAGACGTCGAGGGCCTTGAGCAGGTCGCGCAGGGCGGTGACGTAGGCGCGGGCGACCTCGGGGGCACGCTCGCCGGCACCGACGATCGGCTTGGTGACGATCTCGACGAGCGGAACCCCGGCACGGTTGTAGTCGAGCAGCGAGTGGCTCGCACCGTGGATGCGACCGGTGGCGCCACCGACGTGCAGCGACTTGCCGGTGTCCTCCTCCATGTGCGCGCGCTCGATGTCGACCCGCCAGGTGGTGCCGTCGTCGAGCACGACGTCGAGATATCCGTCGGTGGCGATCGGCTCGTCGTACTGCGAGATCTGGTAGTTCTTCGGCTGATCGGGGTAGAAGTAGTTCTTCCGCGCGAAGCGACCCCACGGGGTGATCGAGCAGTTCAGCGCGAGGCCGATGCGGATCGCGGACTCGACCGCGGCCTGGTTGACGACGGGCAGTGCCCCCGGCAGACCGAGGCAGACCGGGCACACCTGCGTGTTGGGCTCGGCGCCGAAAGCCGTCGGGCAGCCGCAGAACATCTTGGTGGCGGTGTGCAGCTCGACGTGCACCTCCATGCCCATCACGGGCTCGAACTTCGCGAGCACGTCGTCGTAGGCGAGCAGGTCAGCGGACACGGAGGCAGTCATGGTGTCGATTTTAGACGGCGCCGACAGTGCCGCCGCGCGGCCTCACCCGAACAGGATCCGCATCTCCTGATAGCGCTCGTCGGGCACGTACTTCGGTTCGGCGAGCTCGTCGAAATCGACCCGGGCGATGTCGGTGCCGTGCAGCGCGACCATGTGCCCCCAGTCCTCCTCGGCGACGAGATCGGTCACCGCCATACCCAGTCGCGTGGCGAGTACCCGGTCGAATGCCGTGGGGACACCGCCCCGTTGGATGTGGCCGAGCACCGTCGCGCGGGCCTCGACACCGGTGTGCTTCTCGATGAGCGGCGCGAGCACCTCCGCGATCCCGCCGAGGCGCGGCCGGTCGAATCCATCGAGTCCCTTGGTGGAGTACGCCTCCTCCATCTCGGGGAGCGTGAAGCCCTCCGCGACGACGACCATCGGCGAACGTCCGCGGTTGCGGACACTCGTCACCCACTCGCAGATCTGTTCGAGGCTCTCGGGGTGCTCGGGGATGAGGATGGCGTGTGCGCCGCCGGCGGTACCGGCGTGCAGCGCGATCCATCCGGCGTGCCGGCCCATGACCTCGAGCACCATGCAGCGTTTGTGGGAGTTGCCGGTGGTCCGGAGGCGGTCGATCGCCACCGTCGCGATCTCGACGGCCGTGTCGAAACCGAAGGTGTAGTCGGTGTGGCTGAGGTCGTTGTCGATCGTCTTCGGCACACCGACGATGCGGATCCCTTCACCGAACAGTCGCTTCGAGGCGGCAGCGGTGCCCTCGCCCCCGATGGCGATCACGGCGTCGATCCCGAGGCGGTCGAGGGTCTTCTGGATGTTCTGCGCCCCACCGTCGGGTCCCTGGTACGGACCGAACCGGCTCGTACCGAGGATCGTGCCACCCTGTTGGGCGAGACCGCGAACACGGCTGCGGTCCAACGGGATCACATCGCCCTCGACGAGACCGCGCCAGCCGTCGAGGAATCCGACGAACTCCTGTCCGTGGACCTCGGTCCCCTTGAGCACCGCACCGCGGATGACCGCGTTGAGACCGGGGCAGTCCCCGCCACTGGTGAGAATTCCGATCCTCGTCATCCATACCTCCATGGACTCGACTTCGTGCCGGTGCCAATCCTGCCTTTCGAGAGCTAGGACCGCAGTGGAGACTCGGGCCAATATCGCACGGATTGGAAGTACTGGGTTGCTTCGGGTTCGGTGGTGTACTCGAGCAGGTTACCGACCTTGGTCGCGAGTACATCGCGGACTTGTTCCGGGCTCGCGAAGAAGAACTCGCGGCGCACGTTCGCATGGTTGACCCGGTACTTCGAGAACTCCTTGTGGAGTTCGTTCTCCAACGCGACGGCATCGTCCGAGAAGTACAGAGCGTGTACATCGAACGGAAACGGTACCGAGGCACCGCTCAGTTCTCGGATTCTGTCGATGGGGTCGAGCCGACGCGTGAGTCCGATCTTGACGACGTTTCGTCCGAAAGCACCGATGTTCGAGATCACGTACACATAGCCGGCCCGGATATTCGCCGCGCGGTAGTCGTTGTCGGCTATCGCTGCGTCCAGCCGGGCGATCTCTCGCTCGGCATCGGCACGCTGGGCCGGATCCTGGATGCGAGCAAGCACGTTTCGATAGTGTTCCCGCTCCTTGTCGAGTTCCTGCCTCCTGCGAGCGAGTTCCTGCTCGACCTTGCGTTCTTCGCGAAGTCGTTCGCGCTCTTCTCGTGCGGCCTCGCGTTCCTCGCTGAGTCTCGTCTGATGGTCGGCCGTCAGTTCGATCTCGGTGATGCGGAGACGGTGATATGCCGGGTCGATCCGCATCTGCATCGAGGCGCCCAACTTCTCGATATCGGTAGCGGCCTTGTCCAGGCGCTTGATCGCGGTCTGCAGATTCCCCGCCCGGATCGCGCGGACACAGTTCTCGGCCTCTGCGTTGTATGCGCGCAGCATCAACTTGCCGAGATCACGAGTGAGGCGACGGCCTTCTGCGAGGGAATTGTTGAAGCTGAACTGTTTGCCCACCTCGATGGCACGACCGTCTGTGATCGACGACCGGATCTCGTCCCGCAGATCCTTCAATCGCTCCTGGTAGGCAGCGGCGTTCTCCAATGGGTGGTGATATTCGTAGAGACCGACCTCCTGAAGCACGAGGGCGTCTTCGACGGTGATCAACCGATCGTCCGAGGGAAGATCCCTTCCGACCGGTGCGCCTTGTGGTGGGGAAATGGGCCGCGCCGACAATTGAGCGGTCAACTCCGCCACCCGGTCGACGAGTTCGGCCGCCTCCCGCTCCTTGGCGATCAACGTGCGACGGAGAGCAGTGATCGTTTCCTGAGCGTCGGTCATCCTCGAACTCCTGTCCCGGCCAAGGGCACCAGCCCGTACGGATTCTTCGACACTGCGGCAGACAGATGCTTCAACGTCTGGGCGGGCTCCACGCGTGACAGATCCAGAGCCATGAACGTTTCTCGGTCCACAGCCAATTGCAGGAGTGCCACTGTGGCATCACGCCCGGTAGCGGGGTCCACGGCATCCGCCACAACGGTGAGCGACACGGCGTCGATCACGGCTTCACGGTCTGCCTCGAACACTTCGTGTGCGGTTCGCAGCGCCACTTGATTCACCGCGTTGTTGTACCGCCGCTTCAGGTCGGTCGCGGAGAGCGGAGTCCGAACGATCTCGTCGCTCGCCTTCACATATCGAACCGATTTGGTGGACGGAAACTCCTCAGGTGCAGGAACGGCAACCGAAACCTTCAGTTCCCGATCCTCGGAGTTGTAGCTGTACTCGTGCACTACGTCGAAGCATTCGGGATAAGCCGAATTCGCCAGAACGATACCGACGTACTCCTCCAGCGCGGCAGGTTCGCGACGGCGCAACCCGGCGATCAATCTGTCGAGTTTCTCGTTGGCAACCTCCACATCGCGTAGACGGCGTTCTTCTGCGGCCTCGTGCACGCGCATCGACTGTTCGAGCCGCCGGTAGCGTTCGCGTTCGTAGGTGCGCCAGCGGTCACGTAGAACTGCGTTCTGTCGGAATGTCTCCTGGAAGGCATCCCACCAGCCACGCATGTGCTCCCTGTGGACTTCTGCAGCCGCGGAGAGTTCAGCGTTGTATCGGCGATTTCCTCCCAACGCGGCGCCGAGTCCCGACGGCTTGCTCGGCGGCACGAAGCGCGGTTGATCGGGTAGTGCGAAGTACTGAGGTTGCTGCGTGGGCGTCTGCAATTCGCCCGGAGGGTGAAAGCTTCGCCTTTCGACCGACTGTTTCAGCGCTTCGAGATCGACCCGATCGTCCACGTCGAGGGTGGCTGCCAGCAAGTCCTCGATGTCCTGGAGTTGCGTGGCGATCAGTGCGTTCTCCTGGGCTGCCTCCGCCTCTCGCTGCGCTACGTATGCGGCCTTCGCTTCCTTCTCCAACCTGGCACGATCGGCAGCTGCCGCACGCTGTGCTGCTGCCTCGGCGCGTTCTCGCTCACGTGCGGCTCGTTGCATGGCAGCAACGGTCCGGTTGTGCTCCCGGACTGCTGCCCTCTGCTGTTGCGCTTGTCGCTGCGCAGCCAGCCGCTGTTGATGCTGGAGTTCGGCGAAGAACCCACGTCGTCGTGCCATACCTCTTGATACACCACAAGATCGACGACGAATCCTGACAGGCACACCTACATCATCGAGTCTTCACTCCATGTCGACCGACCTGTATCGATGTCTCTAGCCGGGTGTGACGAGACCGGACTCGTAGGCGAGCACCACGGCCTGTGCCCGGTCGCGCAGGTGCAGTTTTGCGAGAACCTTGCCGACGTGGGTCTTCACGGTCTGCTCGGCGACGAACAATCGTTCTGCGATCTCGGTGTTCGACAGGCCGTGCGCGATCAGTTCGAGCACCTCGAGTTCGCGTGGGGTGAGCGGATCGAGGACGCGGTCGCGCCCTCTTGCCGGCCGGCGTCGGCTGGTGACGTCGGCGATCAGGCGGCGGGTGACGGTCGGCGCGAGCAGTGCCTGACCATCGGCGACCACCCTCACGGCTCGCACGAGTTCGTCGGCGGGGGCGTCCTTGAGCAGAAACCCGCTCGCTCCCATCCCGAGCGCTTCGTAGACGTAGTCGTCGAGGTCGAAGGTGGTGAGCATGAGCACCTTCGACCGCGGCTCACGGGTGTCGGCAAGGATGTGCCGCGCCGCGTCGAGGCCGTTCATCTCGGGCATGCGCACGTCCATGAGGACGACGTCGGGCCGCAGTCGCGCGACCTCCGAGACGGCCGCTCGACCGTCGGGGGCATCGCCGACGACGCTGATGTCGGGCTGGGCTCCGAGCAGCGCTCCGAAGCCTTGCCGGACCATGGCCTGGTCGTCGGCGATGAACACGGTGATGGGAGGGTGCGGTTCGGTCATCGGCACCCACCTTAGGCCCCGGTCAGCACCGGGAGAACCGCTCGGACCTCGAAACCGCCGCCGGGGCGGGGATGGGCGACGAGCTGCCCGCCCACGACGGACGCGCGTTCGACCATGCCGAGGATTCCGTTGCCGCCGCTGCGGTCCGACGGCCGAACGGTGGTGTCGACCTGACCGGCCGAGGCCGGCCCGTTGGTCACCTCCACCGTGACGCTCGCCGGCTCCCACTGCAGCCGTGCGCACACGCGGGCATCGGGTGCGTGCCGGGCCGCGTTCGCCAGGGACTCCTGCAGGATCCGGTAGACGGTGAGTCCGACACCGTCGGAGACAGGTGTGGGGACGCCGACCGTCTCCGTCTCGAGCGTCATACCGGCTCGGCGGGACGACTCGAACAGTTCGCCGATGCGGTCGATGCCGGGCTGCGGTTCGTGTTCGGGGAGTTGCCCGTCGCTGCGGAGCACGCCGAGCAGGGTGCGGACCTCGTTCAGCGCTTCCCGTGCGGTCGCACCGAGGGCGTCGAATTCGGCGCGCACGTCGTCGTTCACGTCCGGAAGCCGATAGGGAGCGCTCTGCGCCTGGACGACGATCATCGACATGTGGTGGGCGACGATGTCGTGCAGGTCGCGTGCGATGTGCGCCTTCTCCTCGAGGATGGCGCGACGCGCACGTTCGAGCTCGCTGACCTCCTCCTCCTGGGCGAGTTGCCGTCGGGAGATCACCAGCCAGCGCACCAGCAGCCCGAATACCACCAGGGCGCTGATCCCGATCCCCCAGCCCCAGCCGTCGCTGCCGGGGACGAAGGCCGCGAAGAGCAGAACCGTCGAGACCCAGACGACGAGGACGATCCGGATCTCCTCGCGGATCGCAACGGCGAACACCAGCGCGAGCATCACCAGGATGTGCACGACCTGCCACGGATAGTCGTAGCCGGGAACGAGGTCGAACGCTATCGGGATGACGAGTCCCGCCGCCGCGACCACCGCCCATCCGAGAGCCGGCCGGACGAGCACGAGGAGGAACGGGAACACCGCCATCCCCGAGATCAGCGGCAGGAGGGGTGGGGAGATGTCGTGGGTCAGGGGCAGCGTCGGCCACGCGATCGCATAGAGGATCAACGTCACGGTGACCACGGTGACTACGCTCCACCGTCCCCGTCCCAGGCGTCCCGCGGTTCTCGCGCCGGACTTCGCAAGCTCTTTCACCTCACCCACGCTAGGAGCCGGGGTCTCGACTGTCCTCATACCTGGGGGTGAGATCCGCCTGGCTCTGCAGGTGGTGTCGGCCTCCGCGAGATCGCTCCGTCGCGGGGTCCGGTGCAGGGCTGTGCGTTCCTAGCGTCGCCGGCATGACAGTGAGATCCGCAGCGGTCCGAGTCGCGTCGGTCGTCTTCCTCGCCACCGCAGCATATGCCGCCGTGCCGGGGGCGCTCGCCCACTCCGCCGCGCCCCCGACGGAGGACGCCGCGGCCGCAGCGACGGTGACGGCGCTCGTCGCCGACGACGCGGAGGGAGCACTGTCGTCCCTGCCGGCCGATTTCACCGCCGTGATGGGGTATGCGCCGATCGTCGAACAGTGGGCGGACGGGACGACGGTGCTCGCCGACCCCGAAGGTGACTGCTCCGCCCCGGTGCCGCTGCCGGCGGCGTTCGAATCGGCCTGCCGGGTGCACGATCTCGGGTACGACCTCCTGCGGTACGCCCACACCACCGGTGGCGAGCTGGGCACCGGTGCCCGCCGCGACCTCGACGGGTTGTTCGCGCGGCATCTCGACACCGTCTGCCGTTCCGAACCCGACATCACCTCCTGCACGCCGATCGCAGGGATCTCTTCTGCAGCAGTGGAATTCAACTCGTGGCGACAGGGCCACCGGACGCCTGTCGCGGAATCGCCGTGGGCCCTGGCCGTCGCTGCGGGCTCGGTCGCTCTGGGCTTCACGGCACGAAAGGTACGGCGATGACGATCCTCACGGTGGTTCTCGCGACGGTGATCTCCCTCGCCCCTCCCCTGCTGCCGCGACAGTCGGTCGTGCAGGGCGTCGTCACAGGTTTGTTCGTCGTGATCGCGCTGACGGTGCTCCGTCTCGTCGTGGTCGCGCGGCGGCGGACCGGGCGACCTCCACGGCCCGCGAGGCCGGAACTGCGTGTGCCCGTCGCGCTCGTCGGCGGGTCCGTCGTGCTGGTCGCGGCGGCCGGTGCACATCGGTGGCAGAACGGTCTGCGGGAGGCGATGTCGGTCCCCGCTGTGGATGTGTGCTGGTGGCTCGAGGCACTGGCGGTCGCGATCGTGGTCGTCGCGGCGCTGCTCGCCCTTCCGCGCCTCGTGCACCTCCTGTCGCGACGCGGGGTGGCGGTGGCCGTCGCCGCGACGCTGGGAATCGGCGCCACGGTTGGGATCGGCGCCACGGCGGCCTTCTCACCCGGAGGGGCGATCGACACGGTCGCCTCCCCCACCGCGCTCTCGGTGGGACTGTCGGGTGGCGTGGGATCGGCGGTGTCATGGAACCGGTTGGGTCGAGAGGGGCAGAAGTTCGTGTCCCTGCCTGCCGAGGGGTCACCGATCCGGATCTACGTGCCGTTGTCGGCCGCACCGGATCCGTCTGCGCGCGCCGAGTTCGCGGTGGACGAACTCCGCCGGGCGAGAGCCTTCGATCGACCGCATCTCGTGGTGGCCGTGCCGACCGGTTCGGGCTGGGTCGATGCCGCTGCGGTCCGCGGTTTCGAGAACCGGTGGGGTGACGACGTCGCCATCGTCGCCCAGCAGTACTCGGACATGCCGAGCTGGGCGACCTTCGTCCTCGACCGCGGTGCCGCGGAGGAGGAGGCCCGCGCCCTGGTCACCGCACTGCGAGCGCACCTGTCCACGCTGCCCGACGAGCGACGCCCCGCTCTGCACGTCTACGGGCAGTCCCTGGGCGCGACCGGCGCGAGCGCCGTCTTCGACGACGAACCGGAGCCGTGTGCACTGTTCCTCGCGGGGCCACCCGCGGGGGTCCGCACCGACGGTGCGAGTGTCCGGGCGAACACCTCCGACCCTGTCGTGTGGTGGCAGCCGTCGCTGCTGTGGTCGCCACCGGATCTGTCGCATGCGCGCGCCGATGCCCCCACCCCACCGTGGCTGCCGCTGGTGTCGTTCGTGAACACGACGGTCGACCTGCTCACCTCGCTCGAGGCGGCACCCGGTCACGGCCATCGCTACGGCGACGACCAGGCGCGGTGCACCTCCGCCGACGGGTAGATCGCGCCCACACGGATCGGCGCCCGGATACACCGCGACCCGCCGGCCGACGAACGGCACGACGGGTCGCGGTGTGGGAAGGGATCAGGCGACGATGGGTCCTCGTGCCGCCTCGAAGGCCGCACCCACCCGGTACAGACGCTCGTCGGCGAGAGCCGGGGCCATGATCTGCAGGCCGACGGGGAGACCGTCGTCCGCCGAGAGGCCGGACGGCACGGACATCGCGCAGTGCCCCGCGAGGTTGGTCGGGAGCGTGCACAGATCGGACAGGTACATCGCGAGCGGATCGTCGACCTTCTCGCCGAGCTTCCACGGCGTGAACGGGCTCGTGGGCGAGACGAGCACGTCGACCTGCTCGTAGGCCTTGTCGAAGTCCTGCGCGATGAGGGTCCGGACCTTGAGGGCCTGACCGTAGTAGGCCTCGTAGTAGCCGGAGGACAGCGCGTAGGTGCCGATCATGATGCGGCGCTTGACCTCCTTGCCGAAACCGGCGGCGCGGGTCGCGGCCATGACCTGCTCGGCGCTCATCGTGCCGTCGTCGACGCGCATGCCGTACCGCATCGCGTCGAAGCGGGCCAGGTTGGAGGAGACCTCCGACGGCAGGATCAGATAGTACGAGGCGAGTGCGTATTCGAAGTGCGGGCACGAGACCTCGACGACCTCCGCGCCGAGCTTCGTGAGCGTCTCGACGGCGGCATCGAACGACGAGAGCACGCCGGGCTGGTAGCTGTCGGAGTGCAGCTCCTTGACGACACCGACCTTCAGGCCCTTCAGGTCGCCGGCCGCACCCTGGCGCGCCGCCTCCACGACGGGACGCACGGCGGCGTTCACCGACGTCGAGTCGCGCGGGTCGTGCCCGGCGATGACCTCGTGCAGCAGTGCCGTGTCGAGGACGGTGCGGCCGCAGGGGCCACCCTGGTCGAGCGACGACGCGCAGGCGACCAGGCCGTACCGCGAGACCGTGCCGTAGGTGGGCTTGGTGCCGACGGTGGCGGTGACGGCGGCGGGCTGGCGGATCGAGCCACCGGTATCGGTGCCGATCGCGAGCGGTGCCTGGTACGACGCGAGCGCCGCAGCGGAACCGCCACCGGAGCCACCCGGGATGCGGCTGGTGTCCCACGGGTTGCGGGTGGGGCCGTATGCCGAGTTCTCGGTGGACGACCCCATCGCGAACTCGTCCATGTTGGTCTTGCCGAGGATGGGGATGCCGGCCTCGCGCAGCTTCGTGGTGAGCGTCGCGTCGTAGGGCGAGACCCAACCCTCGAGGATCTTCGAACCGCACGTGGTGGGCATGTCCGTGGTGGTGAACACGTCCTTGAGCGCGAGCGGCACACCGGCGAGCGCCGAAGCCGGCTTCTCGCCCGCGGCGACGGCCCGGTCGACCTCGGCCGCGGCGGCGAGCGCCTGCTCGGATGCGACGTGCAGGAAGGCGTTGTACTCGCCGTCGACCTCGGCGATGCGATCGAGGTGGGCCTGGGTGACCTCCACCGAGGACAGCTCGCCGGCGTGGATCTTCGACGCCAGGGTCGCGGCGTCGAGGCGTGTCGTATCCGTGCTCATTCGCCCTCTCCCAGGATCTGCGGGACCGAGAAGCGGTCCTCCTCGACGGCCGGCGCACCGGAGAGCGCCTGCTCGGGCGTGAGACCGGGGACGACGACGTCGGGTCGCGTCACGTTGGTGACGGCGTTCGGGTTCGCCATGGGAGCCACATCGTCCGCGGCCACCTCCGACACCGCCTTGACGTGGTTGAGGATCGAATCCAACTGACCGGCGAACTCGTCGAGTTCGGCATCGGTCAGCGCAAGCCGGGACAACCGGGCGAGATGCGCGACCTCGTCACGGGAGATGGCAGGCACCGTGAATGGCCCCTTTCCGATGGTGAGTGAACGTCCTGTCCAGGGTAATGCGTCCTGGAAGCGACGGCGCACGCGGTTCGGTGACATCACTCGTCGCCCGGTCGGCGTCGCGTCCACCCGCCGATGTTGCGAGCTTCGCAACGCTGTGTTGCGTTCGTGTGACATGCCCCGTCGCGACCGGGGATTTTCGGTGGGGTCGGCATATTTTCGGGTCTGCACCGTCCCTGACGCCGTCGACGAGGTGCAAGGATGTGGTCTGCCAGAGGTCGACACGGGCCCCTGGGCCGGCATGCGGATGCCGGCGCACCACGTGCCGTCGACGCGGCGTTCGTCGACGGCACGAAACCGACTGGGGAAAGGACTCACGTGTCGTACCTCTTGCGTGTCAGGCTCCCCGATCGTCCCGGTAGCCTCGGCTCGCTCGCCCTGGCGCTCGGTTCGGTCGGCGCCGACATCCTGTCGCTCGACGTCGTCGAACGCGGCACGGACTTCGCGATCGACGATCTCGTCGTCGACGTCGAACCGGGCAAGCTCCCCGACACGCTCCTCACCGCGGCCGAGGCACTGCCCGGTGTGACGGTCGACTCCATCCGGCCCTACGCCGGAATCCTCGACACCCATCGCGAACTCGAACTGATCGATCACGTCGCCGCCGCCCGCGACGACCGCATCCAGATCCTCGTCGACGGCGCTCCCCGGGTGCTCCGGGTGGGTTGGGCGACCGTGCTCGGGGTCGGCCCGAACGGCATCTTCCGCATCGCGGGGAGCCCCGGTTCGCCGGAGACCCACCTCAACGGCGTGCCCTGGATGCCGCTCGCCGAGGCCACCCTGCTCGACCACGACGGTGAGTGGGTGCCGCAACTCTGGCGCGACATGGACACGATGCTCGCGGCCGCACCCCTCGGCTCGCCCGAACGCGTCCTCGTCCTCGGCCGTCCCGGCGGACCGGAGTTCCGTCCCTCCGAGATCGCACGCGTCGGTTACTTCGCGGGCATCGTCGGCACCGTCCTCCGGTAGTCCCCGACGCTCGGACGCAGGCCTCAGCCGACGACGAGCCTCTGTGCCTGCGCGATCGCTTCCTCACGTGAATGCACACCCAGTTTCCTGTAGAGGGAACGCAACTGGGTCTTGACGGTGTTGAGGGTGACGAACTGTTCTTTGGCGATCGTGCTCGCCGTGCCGCCGGCGAGCAATGCGTCGAGGACCGCGCGCTCGCGTGGGGTCAGCCGTACGGCGACACGGATCTCGCGGAAGATGCCGTACTCGGCCATCGCCGAGTCGAGATCGATCGGCAGGTCGACACCCAGGGACAGGACGTCGCGCACTGCCGACGGTGGGACACCGACGAACGGCCGCGTCACCCCGGCATGTTCCGCCAGCACCACTGCCCGCTGGAGCCGTCGTCGCGCATCGGTGCGGCGACCGAGTCGCAGCGCCGCCACCGATCCGATCAGGGCGAGTTCCGCACCGACGGCCGGACAGTGCTCACGGGCGGCATCCCAGCGATGCACGATCACCTCGGCACCTCCGGGATCGCCGCCGAGCAGACGCAATCGCGCACGGGCCGGAACGGTGAGGGGGTGCGTCGAGCCGTCGAGCAACTCGCGCGCCGCGCGGGCCTCGCCGAGCGCGAGGTGCAGATCGGCACGCGCGGCATCGACCAGCACCGCGGAGATACCGGTGAGGCGATGGGAGAAGTGCTGCAATTCCGAATCGATGTACAGGAGGCCGTCGGCAGGCACACCGCTCAACAGCGCCAGTCGTCCCCGCACGTACATGACGGCCGCCCACAGCTCCTCCGTGTGGCGGAGAGTGCCGAGCTCGGAGAGCGCACGGAAGGCCGTGCCGGTGTCGAGCCGATCGAGTGCCACGAGCGCGGTGGCCGCCAGACCCGCCGTACGGACGAGGGCCTCGGCTTCTCCCAGGATCGGCGGATGCCGGCGTTCCTCCTCGATCCACCGGGTGGCCTCGTGGGTCCGGCCCCGGAGCGCTTCGAGGAGCGCGAGTTTGCCTGCGGCCTCCCGCTCGACGAACACCCCTCGCCCCGCCGTGTGGGCGTGGCGCAGCATCGTTCCGGCGTCGGTGGTGCGGCCGCCGAGGAGGTAGACGGTGCCGAAGTTGAGGTATTTCAGCCCGTGGGCGTGCCGGGCCGTGGTGTCGAGCGTCTCGAAATCCGGCACGGGTTCGGTGGCCAGGCCATCGCACACCTCCATCGCCTCGTCGTAGGAACCCTGCATCCGGAGACTTCCGAGGCGGAGGACCGCTTCGAAGGATTGCGGGAAGGACCACTCCCTCGGCTCTTCCGGGCCGTTCCGGGCCCGGGTGATCGTCCGCAGCGACGCGACGGTGCGATCGTCGGTCGCCATGCAGTCGGGGAGCAACTCGAGCAGCACGATCCCCAGGGAGCGGAGCGATCCGCTCCCGTACAGTGCCACCCAGTTCTTCTCGACGATGTCGATCGCGCATCGCCGGTCGCGCCGCTCCACGGCGTGTTGGAGGGCGATGTCCGGACGTGAGCGCTGCAACCAGTAGTCGATGAGAGCCGACCGCGCATCCCCCAATTCCTCCGGGTATTCCGCGCCGCCGACCCGCAGGAGTGATCTTCCGACGACTTCGGGATAGCACCGGGTGGTCCGGCCGCTCGCGGGGTCCGCGTCCGTCGAACAGGTCTCGATCAGTCCCGACTCGGCCAGCGCGGAGAGAAAGGCCTCGCTGTCGTCGATGTGCGGCAGGGCCGAGATCGACGACCGTGTCACCATGTTCGGTGCGGCGGAGACGAGGACCGAGCGGGAGGGCAGTGCCAGAGAGGGATCCGCCGCCACGACGTGCATGACGACGAGATCGACGGCCGAGTCGACGAGGACGTCGAGGGCGTCGGTGCCGTAGACCCGGTGCGGCTTCTCGGCGCGCAGCGTCGCACACACGGCCGCGACGAAAGCGGCGAATCCTTCGGTGCGGCGGGTGATCCACTCGATGGTGCGTTCGTCCCGTGCGAGTCCGAAGAGGCGGCACAGTGCAGCGGTCTCGTCCACGGTGAACGCGAGGTCGTCGTCGCCGACGATAGTCCTGTGCGGGTGTCCGTCGACATGTTCGGCCCACGACCCCGCAGCCCTGCTGGTCACCACGACCCGCACCTGCTGCCCGATCTGCAGCAACTGCCCGACCCGGTCTTCGATCGCTTCGACCGACCGGACACCGTCGAGCACGAACATCACCGGTCGGGCGTGCCGGACCAGTATCGAACACACCGCGTCGAAGGAGCCTTCCGTTGCAACGGGTTCGTCGATTCCGAGGGAGGTGCACAGCGACGATGCCACCGTCGCCCAGTAGTTCTCGGGTGTGACGTCGTGCGCGGGTTCGGGAATCACCACCGGCGCCCACTCGGGACACGGGTCGGTCGCCAGCCACGTGTCGACGAGGGTCGTCTTGCCGGAGAAGGGGCCACCGAGGATCACGGCGAGTTCGGAATGTGCAGACAGAACGGAGAACAATCGGCGACGGGACAAAGGCAGTGTTCTCGGCACGTCCACTATCCCTTTCGCATCCGGGCAGCATCGTCCCCGAAACGGACTCACAAGTATGTTCAAATATTAGCAGCCGGCGGGGGAAATGACGGATTTCGCCGGGATTCCGATCGCGCGCCAGGAATCACATCGAAGTAGTCCCGTACCTCCATTCACACGGTCCACGAACGGATCTCACGTCGGCGGTGGAGAAACTCGGTGAGCTTCTCCCCCGCTGCGACTTCGTTCAGTGTGCGAATGCCTGGTCGGTGTGGCCGCGACCGACACCCTCGCGGAGATATCCGACTACATCGGCGATGTCTTCACCGAGCTTGTGGGCGATGTCCCGGCTGAAGCCCTCGCGAAGCACGATGCGCAACACCGCGACGTCCTCCGCGTCGGCCGGCATCGTGTAGGCCGGAACCTGGAATCCGCGGGCCCGCAATTCGTGGGAGATGTCGAACACCGTGAAGCCGGGGTCGCCCGTCACCTCGAAGGAGATGACCGGGATGGCGGAGCCGTCCGTGATGATCGCCATGTTCTCGATCTCGGAGATATGCTTCGACAGCATGAGTGCGGTGTCGCGCAGGGTCTCCATGATCTGCGTGTAGCCGGCGACACCGAGCCGGATGAAGTTGTAGTACTGGCCGATGACCTGGTTACCAGGACGCGAGAAGTTCAGTGTGAACGTCGGCATGTCGCCACCGAGGTAGTTGACCCGGAAGACCAGGTCCTCGGGCAGATGTTCCTTCGAACGCCAGACGACGAAACCGATGCCCGGATAGGTCATGCCGTACTTGTGACCACTGACGTTGATGGACACGACCCGCGGCACACGGAAGTCCCATTCGAGGTCCGGATGGAGGAAGGGCACCACGAAGCCACCGGAGGCGGCGTCGACGTGCAACGGGACGTCGGGACCGCCGGAGGCCGCGAGCTCGTCGAGCGCGGCGGCGATCTCCGCGACGGGCTCGAGTTCACCGGTGAAGGTGGTGCCGAGGATCGCGACGACGCCGATGGTGTTCTCGTCGACCGCGTCACGGACCTGCTCGGGGGTGATGACGTAACGGCCGGGCTCCATCGGCAGGTACTTCGGCTCGACGTCGAAGTAGCGGCAGAACTTCTCCCACACCACCTGCACGTTGCTGCCGAGCACCAGGTTCGGCTTCGACGCGTCCTTGCCGGCGGCCTTGCGGGCCTCACGCCAGCGCCACTTGAGCGCGAGCCCACCGAGCATGACGGCCTCGGACGAACCGATCGTCGAGACACCGGTGGCCGAGGACGGATCGGCCGGATCGAGGTCGTCCGCGTTGAACAGGTCGGCGACCATGTTGACGCAGCGGGTCTCGATCTCCGCCGTGGCGGGGTACTCGTCCTTGTCGATCATGTTCTTGTCGAATGCCTCGGCCATGATTCGGCCCGCCTGCGGATCCATCCACGTGGTGACGAAGGTCGCCAGGTTGAGCCGCGAGCTGCCGTCGAGCATCAGCTCGTCGTGGATGAACTGGTAGGTCGCCTCCGGATCGGTCTCCGACTTGGGAAGCCGCAGAGCAGGAATCGGTTCGGTACCGAGCCTGCCGGTGAAGGCAGGTGCGAGTGTCTCGCCTGGAGCGTCGGACTCTGACATGGTTTCCTCCATTTCCCGCATCGAACACTCGTCGATCCGGTGACATCGGGACATACGGGGCGGTTCTCACACCTCGATCGGCGGGTACAGCCTCTCCATCGTGTAGCGGCGGTTGCGCCGGACCGACAGGGCACTCAGAGTCAACGATACGAGCAGGATTCCGGCCAGGACAGCGATTGCGATCCACAACCGCGAATCGATGTGCCCGGCGACGGTGAGCTGCCGCAGACCGTTGACGGTGTAGGTCATCGGGTCGAACGGATGGATGTACTGGAACGGCTTGGCGGTGGTCGGCACGGGGTAGATACCGCCCGCCGAGACCAGTTGCAGCATCAGGAAGGCCAAGGTCACCACACGGCCGACGGCGACACCGAAGATCGCGTTGAACGCCTGGATCATGGCCAGATACGTCGCGGAGATCAACATCAGGAACAGGATCGTCCCCACCACATGCTTCACGTCCAGTCCGACACCGAAATGGACGACCGTGTACATCACGACCACCTGCAGGATGCCCACCAGCAGCGCCGGCCAGTACGACGCGAGGACCGTACGGTAGGCGCCCAGTCCCGCGACGGTGGGCCGCGACTGCAGCGGGGTGAGCAGCATCCAGGTGATGATGCCGCCGACGAACAGGGCGAGCGACAGGAAGAACGGCGCGAAACCGGTACCGAAGGTGGGCGCCTCGTTGGTGTAGTTCTGTTGCAGTGCAACCGGAGTCGACAACGTCTCGGCGGTGGCGGTGCGCTGTTCGTCCGTCCAGCTCGGCACCTGGGTGGCGCCCTGGCTCAAGGCCTGCGCGAGTTCCTGCGAACCCGATTGCAACTCGACCATGCCCGAGGACAGTTCTCCCGCCCCGTCGGCCAGCTGGAAACTACCGTCGGTGAGTTGGACGAGACCGGAGTTCAACGTGGCGGCACCGGAGCTCAGTTCGTCGACACCGCTGCGGAGTTGGTTCACCTCCGCCGCCAGACCGCCGCTCGACAACGTCGCCAGGGCGCCCTGCAGCGGACTGTTCGGATTACCGAGTTGATATTCGAGTTGTTCGGCGTCGGCCTGCAGACGCACGATCTCTGCGCGCAGGGCGTCGGCATCGGAGGCCGCCTGCTGCGCCGTCAGCGGTGTCAACGCGGTGATCGCCTGCTGCACGACCGGATCGGAACTCCGGTTCAGGATGTCGACGACCTGCTGCACGGCCTGGTTCACCGTCGACTGCGTGGTCTGCGGGACCCGGGATTCGAGAGCGTCGAGCGAGGCCCGCAGCTCCGCCGCCTGCCCCGCGACACCCGAGAGGGCACCACTGTCGAGCGCGCTGAGCAGCGGACCGGTCACGCCGTCGATCGCGGTCGCGAGTTCGTTCGCGCCGGCGGCGAGCTGCGCCGACCCGTCCCGCGCCGTGACCATGTTCGTCGCGAGCTCCTGCGATCCCGAGGCGAGCTGGTCCGCTCCGCTCTTGGCCGTGTCTATGCCGTCGGCAAGTTGCCCGGCACCGTCGGCGGCCTGCTTCAGACCCGAGCCGGCACTCTCGAGACCCGTGAGCACGGTCCCGACACCTTGGGCCCCGATCGTGGAGTTCACCTGCCCGATCACCTGTTCGGACGCATCCTGCCCGATGATCGTCGCGAGATAGTTGTTCGCGTCGTTGAAGGTGAAGACCAGATTCGCCTTCTCCGGGTTGTCACCGTTGGGGGATTCGACCGCTTCGGTGAAATTCTCCGGAATCGTGATGGTGTAGTAGTACTTTCCGTCGGCCAGACCCGAGACGGCATCCTCCTCCGACACCTCTGCCAGATCGAGCTGACCGGATGCGATGAGAGACTTCACGACCTGATCGCCGGCATCGACCTGTTCCCCCGTCGACGAACGTCCGGTGTCGTTGTTGACGATCGCCGCGGGGATCTTGTTCACCGCCCCGAACGGATTCCAGAAGGCCCACAGGTACATGGCGCCGTACAGCAACGGCATGAGGATGATCGTTGCGATCGCGATGCGCGGCATCGTGCCGCGGAAGTATCGCTTCGAGTCGCTACCGAGAGAGACGCCTGCGAGCACTCGTCACTTCCTCTTCGTCAGGACGCCGATGTCACCGGGTCCGAGCAGATCGTGCATGTCCACCACGGCCCGTACCCCGATGCCGGGGTCGACGGGGTTCACGTCGCCGATGATCACCGACTGGTTCTCACCGAGCGCGACGAGCCGGTCGAGAAGCGTGGCGCGTTCGACGTCGTCGGCGATCCGATCGATCCGGCCCACCACCAGCAATGGAGGACGCCGGGTGTTCGCCACCGAGATCCGCAGCAGCAGTTGTTGGAGTTCGGGGAGGTCGTCGACGAACGCCTCGAGCGGTGGCAGCGGTACGTCGCCGAAGATCTCCTCGCACATCTCGGCGACACCGTCCTCACGGACCGGCGGAACGAACTTGTACCACGGGGAATCCCACCGCTTCTGCTCGGTGACGAGGTCGCGCACGGTGACCGAGGGGCGTACCTCGTCGAGCTCGTTCATGCAGGCGATCGCCGACCGCGCGATGATCTTCTGCGGCCTGTCCTCGCCGAGAACCGTCAGCGACCCCCGGGTCAGCCGCATCCGACCGCACAGAGCCATGAGCAACGCGGTCCGCGCGGCACCGGCCTGCGCGGCCAGGACCGTCACTCCCCCGGCGTCGAGATCCAGGTCGAGTGGGCCGAAGACATGCCCCCAGGGCCCGTGGAGTTCGATTCCGCGTGCCGACACGAGCGAGCCCGGGGTCTGCCGGGCAACCGCCTGCTGCACGACCGGAGTGCCGTACGGCGGAGTTTCGAGATCGTCCGGTTCGACTGTGCCCAGCGGTGTTCCGTCGTAGTTTCCGTCCGCGACGAAGGGCTCCTCGGGTTGCTCGTCCGACAACTCGTCCCATGCTTCTGCGTCGCTGTGCTGTCCGTAGTGAGTCACCGACCGTCCTTGCGCCGAACGAGTAGGGCGTGGTGTCGTGTCCGCTGCGCCGCCACGGTCACAGGCTGTTCTTGACGACGTGGCCGTTCTTCACGATGACCGACAGGTTCTTTGCCGGATCGGCGATCAGGCTCAGGTCCTCGAGCGGGTTGCCATCGACGAGGAGCACGTCCGCCCAGGCGCCCTTGTCGATCACACCCCATCGGGCCTGCCGGTAGGGATCGCGTTCGCCGGCGAGCCGGAACAGTTCGGCGTTGCCGGAGGTGAGCATCCGCAGCGCGTCGAGGTTGCTGTAGTGGTCGCCGAGCCGCGCGGCCATCTCGCTCTGCCGTGGCGCGATCTGCGGTTCGAGCAGCAGATCGGTTCCCCAGGCCGTCTTCACGCCGTGCTTCTGTGCCCACTCGTAGACGTGGTCGGTGCCGGTGCAGATCTGCTTGTCCTTCTCCGCACGGTCCGGATCGGGATAGTGGTGATCGCCGAGCGCGAAGGGCTGCATCGACAACCACACCTCCTTCTCCGCGAGCAACGCGACGGTCTCCTCGTCGGCGAGGTGGCCGTGCTCGATCGACTTCACCCCGGCCGCGACCGCGCGGCGGATCCCGGTGACGTTGTAGACGTGGGTGGCCACATAGGTGCCGTAGTCGGACGCCGCCTGGACCGCGGCCCGCAGTTCCTTGTCGATGAACTGGACGGTGTACAGCGGGTCGTACATGGACGCGGCTCCGCCGCCGACCATCAGCTTGATCTGCGATGCGCCCTTCTTGAGCTGCTCGCGCACGGCTGCGAGGACCCGGTCCTCACCGTCGGCGACCCGCATGAAGCCGATCTGTTCGGCGCGGGCCTGATCCCCACCGAGGGCTGTGGGGCATTCGTAGACGAAGCCGAAGTCGCCGTGCCCGGCCGTCTGCGAGATCGCGGCCTGGGACGGGTAGATCCGGGGTCCGTCGAACAGTCCTCGGTCGATCACCGACTTGATGCTGCCGGTGTCGCCGGCCATGTCGCGGACGGCGGTGAAACCGCGCAGCAGCATGTTGCGGGCCTCCGCGAGGCCGTTGAGCGCAATGTGCGCTTCGCTGCCCATCACCATGTCGATATAGGAGTTCGCGTTGCCGACGAGGTGGACGTGCGCGTCGGACATGCCGGGCATGAGAACCCGCCCGCCACCGTCGATCACGTCGGTTTCGCGGCCGGGTTCGTCGCCGATCGGCGATGCGGACACGGCCAGGATGCGGTCTCCGTCGATCAGTACGTCGCCGGTGACGAGTTCTCCGGAAACTCCGTCGAAAACTCGCACATTACGAAAAAGGAGGCGATGTGTGGACTTACCGGTCTCCGTCATGGCTGGGACGCTAACGCGCATCGAACACGGTTTCTTACCAACCGACAAGTTTCCGGTCCAATTCACCCCGGCCATTCACCCTTCTTATGAAATATACTCTGACCTGCACCTATCTGATCGGACAGTTTCTTCCGAAAACGCACAAATTTCCAATCTCGGACTTATACTGCGCCAATGCTGATTCACCCGACATTGCGCATGCAGTCCTGGGGATTCGTCATCGGGGCCGTCCTGTTCGCATTGGGTTCGGCGCCCGGAATTGCGACGCTTCTCGGCACCGCCGGTGCAAATACTTCGTTCTTCGTGGGTTCCTGGTTCTTCACGGGTGCAGCATTCGTCCAATTGATGCTCAGTGGGCCGGCCACCGTCACGGACAAGGGCAGCCCGGCGATCCGCGCCGACTGGCTCGCGTCGCTGATCCAGTTCATCGGTACGCTGCTGTTCAACGTCAGCACGGGAGCAGCACTGCACGCCCACACCGTCAAGGGTGAGATGCACCTGGTATGGAACCCCAATCTCGAAGGTTCCCTGTGCTTCCTGGCGTCGAGCGCCATCGCGTGCGCGATCCTCTGGCGGTCCGGCTCGCATTGGACGCCGCGCTCGAAGGACTGGATCAGCGGATGGCTGAACATGCTCGGGTCGATCGCTTTCGGGGTCTCCGCGGTCGGTTCGTTCATCCTCGACGACGGAAATACTCTCGACCCGAGCCTGGCCAACGCCGGCACGTTCGTCGGCGCGATCTGTTTCCTCCTGGCCGCGGCGGTGTTCCTCGGTAGGCGAAGCGCCGAGGAACACGAGCCCGCTACGGCTCCTTGATAATCCGTCGACAGGACACCTGCCGGCGGGAGGCGTCTCAGTTCTCTCCTTCGCGCCCTTCCAGGTAGGCGCGAGTAGCATCGGGCCCCTCGTCGAGCAAAATCCGGAAACCGTCCTCGTCGAGCACAGGCACCCCGAGATCGGCCGCCTTGTCGGCCTTCGACCCCGGATTGTCGCCGATCACGACGAAGGCGGTCTTCTTCGAAACCGATCCGGCCGCCTTGCCGCCACGCGCGACGACGGCCTCCTTGGCCTGGTCGCGGGAGAATCCCGCGAGCGTGCCCGTGACCACGATCGACAGTCCTTCGAGGGTCCGCGGAATGGATTCGTCGCGTTCGTCGGCCATGCGCACGCCCGCTGTCGCCCACTTGTCGACGATGGCGACGTGCCAATCGACGGTGAACCAGTCGGTGACCGCCGCGGCGATCGTCGGTCCGACGCCCTCGACGGCCGCGAGCTCGTCGACGGACGCGGCCCGGATCCGGTCGAGGCTGCCGAACTCGGTGGCCAGCGCACGCGCAGCGGTCGGTCCGACGTGCCGGATGGACAGGGCGACGAGCACGCGCCAGAGCGGTTGTTCCTTCGCCTTGTCGAGGTTCTGCAGCAGGCGTTCGCCGTTCTTCGACAGCACGCCCTTGGTGGTGCGGAAGAACGGGATGCGTTCGAGGTCGTCCTTCGTGAGCGAGAACAGGTCGCCCTCGTCGACGATGATCTTCCCCTCGAGCAGTGCCGTGGCCGCCTCGTAGCCGAGCGCTTCGATGTCGAACGCTCCCCGGCCCGCGACGTGGAAGACCCGTTCGCGCAATTGCGCCGGGCACGACTGCGAGTTGGGGCAGCGCAGGTCGACGTCGCCCTCCTTCGCCGGGGCGAGGGTGGTACCGCATTCGGGGCACTGCGAAGGCATCTCGAAGGCGTACTCGGAGCCGTCGCGCAGGTCGACGACCGGGCCGAGCACTTCCGGGATCACGTCGCCGGCCTTGCGGATGACCACGGTGTCGCCGATGAGCACGCCCTTGCGCTCGACCTCGGACGCATTGTGGAGCGTCGCCAGCGAGACGGTGGACCCGGCGACGGTGACCGGTTCCATGTAGGCGAAGGGTGTCACGCGCCCCGTGCGCCCGACGCTGACGCGGATGTCGAGGAGCTTGGTGGTGACCTCCTCCGGCGGATACTTGTAGGCGATCGCCCACCGCGGGGCGCGGGACGTGGCACCGAGGCGGCGGTGCAGCCCCATGTCGTCGATCTTGACCACCAGGCCGTCGATCTCGTGTTCGATGTCGTGGCGGTGTTCGCCCCAGTAGCGCATCCGCTCGACGACCGCCTCGGCGCCCTGCACGCGAACGGTGTGCGGGGAGACGGGCAGGCCCCAGGCCGCGAAGGCCGCGTACGCGTCGGACTGCGAGCGGGGTTCGAAGCCCTCCATGCGACCGTAGCCGTGGCAGTACATGCGCAGACGCCGGCGCGCGGTGACGGCCGGGTTCTTCTGCCGGAGGGAACCCGCGGCGGAATTGCGGGGATTCGCGAAGGGCGGCTTGCCTTCGGCCACCAGCCCGGCGTTGAGGGTCTGGAAGTCCTCGAGCCGGAAGAACACCTCACCGCGCACTTCGAGCAACGTCGGAATCGGGTATTCGTCGCTGCCGGTGAGCTTTTCGGGAACGTCGTCGATCGTGCGGGCGTTGAGGGTGACGTCCTCGCCCGTGCGACCGTCGCCGCGGGTGGCCGCGCGGACGAGTTTGCCGTTCTCGTAGACGAGACTCAGTGCCACACCGTCGATCTTCACCTCGCACAGATAATCTGGGTGGGTGCCGGTCTCGACCTCCGCGCGCGAGAGCCACGCGCGCAGTTCGTCCTCGTCGAAGACGTTGTCGAGGCTGAGCATGCGTTCGAGATGCGCGACGGCACCGAACTCGGTGGCGAAGCCGCCGCCGACCAGCTGGGTGGGCGAATCCGGCGTGCGGAGTTCGGTGTACTGCTCCTCGAGTGCCTGCAGTTCGCCGAGAAGCGCATCGAACTGACCGTCGGAGATGATGGGGGCGTCGCGCACGTAGTAGCGGAACTGATGCTCGCGCACCTGTTCGGCGAGATCCTGCCAGCGCTCACGCGCCTCCGGAGGAGCGGTGATGGGTGCGTCCGTCGGTTCACTCACAGCCTGCAAGCCTAGTCGAGGGGACCGACCGGAATGCTCAGAGTGTGTCGGCTTCCTCGGCGAAGGCCGACGCGACGT
This sequence comes from Rhodococcus sp. S3, assembly GCF_058211795.1. NCBI lineage: Bacteria > Bacillati > Actinomycetota > Actinomycetes > Mycobacteriales > Nocardiaceae > Rhodococcus > Rhodococcus sp. S3. The sequence continues at coordinate 3,327,053 of NZ_CM177074.1, forward strand.
CGCGCAGCGAACGCAGAGCGGCCCGTGCTTTCTCCGTGGAGGCCGAGGCCAGCCCGCAGACCGGGCTCACCACCACCGATTGCAGCACCTTCCGAGGGAACCCGAGCCGATCGATCAGCTCGACGGCCGGTGCCGCGTACTCGCGCCAGCCCGTCGAGGCCGACGCGGTGGCGGGCACGAGTCCCAGGATCGGGACCGTGCCGGAGTCGAACAGTTCGCCGAGTCCGTCCAGATCGGAGCGTCGTACGCGTCCGACGTCGAAGGCGACCGCATCGGCAGCGCTGCGCCGCAGGAAGTCGGCCGGGAAGGTCCCCGCGCAGCAGTGCACGGCGACGGAGAGCCCGGTGCCACGGATCGTCGTGTCGAGCACGTCCAGTGCTTCCGGGTCCGGCACGGCCGGGACGGTCTCGAGGACGGTCCGGCCCTTCAGCGTTCCGGCGAGCACGTCCGGCAGCGACGGTTCGTCGAGTTGCGCGACGACCCGGACCCCGAGCCGGCGGGTGATCTCGGCGGCGTGTCGTGCCAGGCCCTCCGCGAGCGATTCGGCCAGGTCGCGGACGGCGCCGCGGTCGGTGAGCACCCGTCGTCCGGTGGCGAGTTCGACGTGGGCCGCGAGGGTGAGCGGTCCGGCGGCCTGCACCTTCACGGGACGGTCGGCGTCCAGCCCGGCGCGTTCCCAGGCCTCCTCGAGAGCATCGAGGTCCTGGGCGAGCAGGTCGCGTGCCCGGGCGGCCACGCCGCCGCGTCGCGACACGAGGCGGTAGCCGGTGGTGGAGGTGTCGAGGTACATGTCGACGAGCAGGGCGCTGACCCGCCCGATCATGTCGGCACCGAGGCCGCGCGCCGGCAGTTCGACGAGGTGGGGCAGGTCGGTGAGTTCGCCGAGGACGACCGCCGCGGCCTCGCGCGGGTCCGTTCCGGGCCACGAACCGATGCCTGTCGCGAGACCGGACCACACCTCGCGGCCGGTGGCAGGTGCCGTCACCGGTCCCCTGCCGTGATGGTGCCGCTGCCGAGGACGATGTCGCCCGCAGCGTCGGGCCGGTACAGCACGGCGGCCTGACCGGCGGCGACACCGGTGAGTGGTTCGCGCAGCGAGATCTCGATGCCCGAACCCACCGCTTCGGCGACGGCCGGAGCCAGGCCACCGTGGGCGCGGACCTGGACGACGCACTCGATCGGTCCGATGGGGGCCGTGCCGGAGGTCCACACGGCGCGCTCGGCCCGGATCGACTCGACCTTCAGTTGTTCGGCGCTGCCGACCCTCACGGTGCCGCTCTCGGGTTCGATCGCGGTGACGTAGCGGGGGCGGCCATCCGGTCCGGGCCCGGCGATGCCGAGTCCCTTGCGCTGACCGATGGTGAAACCGTGCACGCCCTCGTGCTGCGCGAGCACCTCACCCGAACGGTCGTCCACGACAGCACCGGGACGCACGCCGATGCGGGCGCCGAGGAAGGCGCGGGTGTCGCCCGACGGGATGAAGCAGATGTCGTGACTGTCGGGCTTGTTCGCCACGGCGAGTCCGCGTTCGGCGGCCTCCTTGCGGATCCGGCTCTTGGGGGTGTCGCCGACGGGGAACACCGCACGCGACAACTGTTGCGCGGTGAGCACGGCCAGCACGTACGACTGGTCCTTGTCGGCATCGACGGCGCGGCGCAGCACTCCGTCGTTCAACTGCGCGTAGTGACCGGTGGCAACGGCGTCGAAGCCGAGCGCAACGGCACGGTCGGCCAACGCCGAGAACTTGATCTTCTCGTTGCAGCGCAGGCACGGATTCGGGGTCTCACCCGCGGCGTAGGACGCGACGAAGTCGTCGATCACGTCCTCCTTGAAGCGGTCTGCGAAATCCCAGACGTAGAACGGGATTCCGAGCACGTCGGCGGCGCGGCGGGCGTCGCCGGCGTCCTCCTTCGAGCAGCATCCGCGCGAACCGGTACGCAGCGTGCCCGGCGCGGTCGACAACGCGAGATGCACTCCCACCACGTCGTGTCCGGCCTCGACCATGCGGGCGGCGGCGACCGCCGAGTCCACACCGCCGCTCATTGCCGCAAGAATCCTCATCTCCGGTCACCTCCTCGTCCACCAGCGCTCGCCAGTCCGGCGGCGCGAGCCCTGTCCACCACGGAAGGGAGAGTTTCGATCAGTTTGTCGATGTCATCACGGGTTGTGGTGTGCCCCAACGAAAATCGGAGCGAACCGCGTGCCGTGATCGGGTCTGCCCCCATCGCGACGAGCACGTGACTCGCCCGCGCGACCCCGGCGGTGCACGCCGACCCGGTCGAGCATTCGATACCGGCCGCGTCGAGCAACATCAGCAGCGAATCCCCTTCGCATCCGGGGAAGGTGCAGTGCGCGTTGTTGGGCAGTCGCCCCGCCTCGCGAGGACCGTTGAGGATCGCATCGGGGATCGCCGCCTCGACACCGTCGACGAGAAGATCGCGCAGGTGCGCGAGTTCGGCGGTGCGGCCGGGCAGATCCGAGGTGACCTCGCGCAGAGCAGCGGCCATCGCCACGATGGACGCGGTGTCCTGCGTCCCGGACCGCACGTCGCGTTCGTGGCCCCCACCGTGGGCGAGCGGCACGCACGACACCTGCCTGCCGAGCAGCAGCGCTCCCACTCCCTGCGGCCCACCGAATTTGTGGGCGGCCAGGGTCAGAGCCGACAGTCCGCTCGCGGTGAAGTCGACCGGCAGATGCGCGACCGCCTGCACGGCGTCGCTGTGCATCGGGACGTCGAACTCGGCAGCGACCGCAGCGAGTTCGGCGATCGGCATGACGGTGCCGACCTCGTTGTTCGCCCACATCACGGACACGAGGGCGACCTCGTCGGCGTGGCGCGCGAGTTCCTCACGGAGCGTGGTGGGATCGACGCGGCCGGAGCCGTCGACCGGCAGCCACGTCACCTGGGCGTCCTCGTGCTCGACGAGCCATTCGACGGCGTCGAGCACGGCGTGGTGTTCGACCGCGCTCGCGAGGATCCGGCGACGCCGGGGGTCCTGGGCGCGGCGGCCCCAATAGATGCCCTTGACGGCCAGGTTGTCGCCCTCGGTACCACCGGAGACGAAGATCACCTCGGAGGGTCGGGCGCCGAGGGCGGCCGCGATCGACTCCCGCGACTCCTCGACGCGCCGGCGCGCTGCGCGCCCCGATCCGTGCAGGGAGGACGCGTTTCCGACGGTGGTGAGGACCGACGTCATCGCCTCGACGGCCGCAGGAAGCATCGGCGTCGTCGCGGCGTGATCGAGGTAGACGGTCGTGGAGGTACCGGAGGGACCGGCGGCGGGCGAGGTCATGACCGATCCAGGATAGCGGGTCGGCGCAGGTGCCCGCCGCGCTCAGGGGGTCGGCGAACGGGCGAGATCCGGCACACCCCAGGTCGAGCGGGTGGACACCCCCACCGAACGCACGCGGCCCCGCTCCTTTCGAAGGAGCGGGGCCGCGCAGGGATCGATCTGCCGGAGCGGATCAGCCCTTGTGCTTCTTGACCTCTTCGGTCAGCTGCGGAGCGACGTTGAACAGGTCGCCGACGACGCCGTAGTCCGCGATCTCGAAGATCGGGGCCTCTTCGTCCTTGTTGACGGCGACGATGGTCTTCGACGTCTGCATGCCGGCGCGGTGCTGGATGGCGCCGGAGATGCCGAGCGCGACGTACAGCTGCGGGGAGACCGTCTTACCGGTCTGACCGACCTGGAACTGGCCCGGGTAGTAGCCGGAGTCGACGGCGGCGCGGGAAGCACCGACGGCGGCACCGAGCGAGTCGGCGAGCTCCTCGACGACGGAGAACTTGTCGGCCGAACCGACACCGCGGCCACCGGAGACGACGATCGACGCCTCGGTGAGCTCCGGACGGTCGCCACCGACGATCGGATCGCGCGAGACGATCTTCACGGCGTTCTCTTCCTGGGCCGGAACCTCGACGGCCACGCGCTCGGCGGCCGCAGCCTCGGGCTTGGCCTCGATGGCGCCCGGGCGGACGGAGATCACGGGGACCTCACCGTTGGCCTTGGCGTCGACGGTGAACGCGCCACCGAAGATCGAGTGCACGGCGGAGCCGTCGGCCTTGACGTCGACGACGTCGACGAGCAGACCGGAGCCGATGCGGGCGGCGAGGCGGCCCGACACCTCCTTGCCCTCGACGGACGCGGCGGTGATGACGGCGGCGGGGCTGGTGGACTCGACGAGCGACGCGAGGACGTCGACCTTCGGGGTCACCAGGTAGTTGTCGACGTCTTCGGACTCGGCGGCGTAGACCTTGACCGCACCGGCGGCGGCGAGTGCGTCCTGCAGCGCGTCGGCGGTGCCGGGGGCACCCGCGACGACGGCGGAGGGCTCGCCGAGCACACGCGCGGCGGTGATGAGTTCGGTGCTGACCTTCTTGAGCGCGCCCTCGGCATGCTCGACGAGCACGAGTACTTCTGCCATTACTACTTCTCTCCTAGATATGTCAGATGTTGTCGCGGGGCGCGATCAGATGATCTTCTGGCCGACCAGGTACTGAGCGATCTTGCTGCCGCCGTCGCCCTCGTCGGTGACGCGCTCACCCGCGGTGCGCGGGGGCTTCGGGGTCACACCGGTGACGGTGGACGCGGCGTTGGCAACACCGAAGATCTCGGGATCGAGACCGATCTCGGCGAGGGTGAGGGTCTGAACTTCCTTCTTCTTGGCGGCCATGATGCCCTTGAAGGAGGGGAAGCGGGGCTCGTTGATCTTCTCGGTGACCGAGACGATGGCGGGGAGCGGAGCCTCGATGCCGAAGACACCCTCGTCGGTCTCGCGCTCGCCGGTGGCCTTGCCGTCCGCGATCGTGAGCTTGCGCAGGTGCGTCAGGTGGGGCAGGCCCAGGTACTCGGCGATGATCGCGGGCACGGCGCCCACGCGACCGTCGGTGGCCTCGTTACCGGCGATGACCAGCTCGACACCCTCGATCTGGCCGAGAGCAGCGGCGATCGCGTACGCGGTCTGGATCGAGTCCGAGCCGTGCATGGCCGGATCGTTGAGGTGGATCGCCTTGTCGGCGCCCATGGACAGCGCCTTGCGGATGGCGTCGGTGGCGCGGTCCGGACCGGCGGTCAGAACGGTGACCTCGCCGCCGTCGCGCTCCTTGATGAGCAGAGCTTCCTCGACGGCGCGCTCGTTGATCTCGTCGAGCACGGCGTCGGCGGCCTCACGGTCGAGCGTGTAGTCGCCGTCGCTGAGCTTGCGCTCGGACCACGTGTCGGGGACCTGCTTGATCAAAACGACGATGTTCGTCATGGGTCTGCGTCGACCTCCTGTGTGTAGCTGCCTTTGGTCGGCAAGGCGCTGCCTGAACCGAGCACTCGTGTCTTTCGCACGGCGTGTGCGATAGATTATCAGCCGCTAAGTTACCAGTCAGTAACTTGACGGGATTCCCGGTTCACCATAGCCGTACGGAAGGACGACGAAACCTGTGATCTGGAACACCGGAGACCACCCCTCCGGGGAGAGGTCTAATGTCGTGGCGGTGAGCGACACCCCCGCCCGCGCCGACGACGCGCACACCCTCCCCCTCACCGGCGAACGGACGGTCCCCGGCATCGCCGAGGAGAACTATTGGTTCCGACGTCACGAGGTCGTCTACCAGCACTTTCTCCCCCGTTGCGAGAACCGGACCGTGCTCGAGGCCGGTGCCGGCGAAGGCTACGGAGCCGACATGATCGCCGACGTGGCAACGCGTGTGATCGGCCTCGACTACGACGAGAGCGCCGTCGCACACATCCGCGCGCGCTACCCCCGCGTCGACATGCGGCACGGAAATCTCGCCGAGCTTCCCCTCGAGGACGAATCGGTCGATACGGTCGTGAACTTCCAGGTGATCGAGCATCTGTGGGATCAGACACAGTTCCTACGCGAATGTCACCGCGTTCTCACTCCCGGCGGCGAATTGCTCATCAGCACTCCCAACCGCATCACCTTCTCCCCCGGCCGCGACACCCCGCTCAATCCCTTCCACACCCGCGAGCTGAACGCCGCCGAACTGACCGAGCTTCTCGAGGACGCCGGCTTCCGCGTCGAACTCATGACCGGCGTGCACCACGGTCCCGCGTTGCGCGCACTCGATGCCAAGCACGGCGGATCGTTCATCGACGCCCAGATCGAGCGCGCCCTCGCCGGGCAGCCGTGGCCGGACGACCTCACCGCCGACGTCGCCATGGTCTCCACCGACGACTTCGCCATCGTCCCCGAGAACATCGACGCGAGCCTCGATCTCGTCGCGATCGCCGTGAAGGACCCCGCAGCGAAGGACACCGCTCCGTGAGTGCCGCCTCGTCCCGCGAACCCGGCATGTTCGCGCTCGTCCTGCACTCCCACCTCCCGTGGCTCGCCCATCACGGCCGCTGGCCCGTCGGCGAGGAATGGCTCTACCAGTCGTGGGCAGCGACCTATCTGCCCGTCACCGACGTCCTGCGGCGGCTCGCCGCCGAAGGCCGGACCCGGATGCTCACACTCGGCATCACCCCGGTACTGGCCGCGCAACTCGACGACCCGCACTGCCTCGCCGGGATGCACCACTGGCTCGGCAACTGGCAGCTCCGCGCGCACGAGGCCGCCGGCATGCGGGAGGAGTCCTACCGCGCACTCGGCGCCCGCGAGCACCGCGCCGCCACGGCGGCACTGGAGGACTTCGAAACCCATTGGCGCCACGGCGGATCCCCCGTCGTGCGGCAGCTGATCGACGCCGACGCGATCGAACTGCTCGGTGGGCCCCTCGCCCATCCGTTCCAGCCCCTCCTCGACCCGCGACTGCGCGCCTTCTCGCTGTCCGAGGGTCTCGCCGACGCGCACGCCCGCTGGAACCATCGCCCGCGCGGCATCTGGGGTCCGGAATGCGGTTACACGCCGGGCATGGAGAACGGTTACGCCGCAGCGGGAGTCGAGCACTTCATGGTCGACGGTCCCGCGCTGCGCGGCGACACCTCGCTCGGCCGCACGGTCCGCGACTCGGACGTCGTGTGCTTCGGCCGCGACCTGCAGGTCTCGTATCGCGTGTGGTCGCCGAAGTCCGGCTACCCCGGCCACTCCGCCTACCGCGACTTCCACACCTACTGCCACGACACCGGACTCAAACCGTCCCGAGTCACGGGCCGCACGGTGCCCTCGCACGAGAAGGCCCCCTACGACCCCGAACTCGCGTCGCAGGCCGTCGACCGGCACGTCGCCGACTTCGTCGAGACGGTCCGGCAGCGACTGCGCAGCGAATCCGACCGCATCGGCCGGGACGCACTCGTCGTCGCGGCCTTCGACACGGAACTGTTCGGCCACTGGTGGTTCGAGGGGCCGATCTTCCTCGAACGACTGCTCCGCGCGCTTCCCGAGGCCGGCATCGAGGTGGGAACGCTCGCCGATGCCCGCGACCGCGGATACGTCGGCGCTTCCGTCGATCTCGAGAACTCGTCGTGGGGTTCGGGCAAGGACTGGCGGGTCTGGGCCGGCGACCAGGTCGCCGATCTCGTGCGTCTCAACGACGAGGTGGTGCGCACGACCCTCGACAGCATCGACAAGTCCCGCGAGCAGAGCACGTCGTCGCTCGCGCTCCGCAACCGCGTGCACGACCAGATGCTGCGCGAAGCGCTGCTGACGGTCTCCAGCGACTGGGCGTTCATGGTCAGCAAGGACACCGCCGCCGCCTACGCCCGCGACCGCGCACACAAACACGCCCACGCCCTGCGTGAGATCGCCGAGGCGGTCGACTCCGGACGCACCGAGACGGCACAGCGCCTGGCCGACGGATGGAACCACGCCGACAATCTCTTCCCAGGACTCGACGCCCGACGACTGCCCGGACGCCACGGAGGCCCGCGATGAAGATCCTGCTCGTCTCATGGGAGTACCCACCCGTCGTCGTCGGCGGCCTGGGCAGACACGTCCACCATCTCGCCACCGAACTCGCCGCCGCGGGCAACGAGGTGGTGGTGCTGTCACGTCGCCCGACCGGCACCGATGCGTCGACCCACCCCACGATCAGCCACATCGCCGACGGCGTGCTCGTGGTGGCGGTCGCAGAGGACGCACCCCACTTCGACTTCGGCGAGGACATGATCGCCTGGACCCTGGCGATGGGCCACGCGATGGTCCGCGCCGGGATCGGACTGAGCCGCGGCGGTATCGGCGAGGGCTGGTATCCCGACGTCGTCCACGCCCACGACTGGCTCGTCGCCCACCCCGCGATCGCGCTGGCCGAGTACTTCGACGTGCCGCTCGTGTCGACCCTGCACGCGACCGAGGCCGGTCGCCACAGCGGCTGGCTGTCGGGCCGGATCAACCGGCAGGTGCATTCCGTCGAGTGGTGGCTCGCCAACGAATCCGACCGTCTCATCACCTGTTCGGCATCGATGCACGACGAGGTCACCGAGCTGTACGGCCCGGACCTGCCGGAGATCTCGGTGATCCGCAACGGCATCGACATCACCACCTGGTCGTACCGCGAACGTGAGCCGCGTCCCGGGCCGGCACGACTGCTCTACGTCGGTCGCCTCGAATACGAGAAGGGTGTGCAGGACGCGATCGCCGCGCTCCCCCGCATTCGCCGCTCGCATCCCGGCACGACCCTCGTGGTCGCCGGTGAGGGCACCCAGTTCGAGTGGCTGCGCGAGCAGGCACGCGTGCACCGCGTTGCGCGCTCGGTGAGTTTCCTCGGCAACCTCGACCACACCGAACTCCTCGGCTGGCTGCACGGCGCCGACGCGATCGTGCTGCCGAGCCGGTACGAGCCGTTCGGCATCATCGCCCTCGAGGCCGCTGCGGCGGGTATCCCTCTCATCGCGTCCACCGCCGGTGGCCTGGGCGAAGCCGTGGTCGACGGCGTGACCGGACTGTCGTTCCGGCCCGGCGACGTGGCCGGACTCGTCTCGGCCGTCCGGGAGACCCTCGACGATCCCGACGCCGCGCAGGTGCGTGCGCGGGCCGCCCGGGCACGACTGACCGACGACTTCGACTGGCGCCGCGTCGCCGAGGAGACCGCGCAGGTCTACTCGTCGGCGAAGCGGCGGGTGCGGCACCCCCTCGCACGCCCCGCGATCCCGCAACGCCCCCTCCCGGATCGCGGATGAACGAGCAGCACACGGTCGAGGTCGAGCGCCTCGCACCGCACGAATCCGACGTCGTCGCCGTCACCGAACTGCTCAACGCGGTCTACGCGGTGGCCGAGGACGGCATGTGGGTACCGGGCACCACGCGGACCGACACGGACGAGATCACCCGGTACGCGCGGGAGGGCAGCATCCGCATCGCCCGCTCGCACGGCCGGGTGGTCGGTTGCATCCGCGTGACTCCGGTCGGCGCGACGACGGCCGAGTTCGGCATGCTCGCCTCCGACCCGAAGGTCCGCGGCACCGGCGTCGGCCGCCTCCTGATCGACACGGTCGAGGCGGAGTTCGCCGAGCGGGGTTTCGAGGCGATGCAACTCGAGGTGATCCGCCCGCGCGACACCTCGCACGGGTCGAAGGTGTTCCTCGACCGGCTCTACACCCGGCTCGGGTACGTCCCGGAGGACCCCGCGCCGCTCGATACACGCCATCCGGAACTCGTTCCGGCTCTTGCGGTTCCGTGTGAGACGGTCGTGTACCGGAAGCCTCTGCGCCGCTCCTGAGTCGACCTTCGGCTCACGACGCAGCGGACAACTCGGCCGGAGCGAGCGGCGGCTGCCGATCGAACCACGGCCGGGCCTGTTCGAGTTCGCCGGCGAGCGCGAGAAGCACGCCCTCCCCACCGAGCGGGCCGACGAACTGCACCCCGAGCGGCAGACCGGACGCCGTCCAGTGCAACGGCACCGAGATCGCCGGTCGTCCGGTGATATTGGCCAGCTGCGTGTAGGGGGTGCGACCCAGATTGTCGTCCACCACCCGGTCGATGAAACCGGCCCGGGTCGCGATCCATGCGGTGCGGGTCCGCAGGAGCGCCTCGCCGGCGCGCCGCATCCAGCGGGGCGTGTCGAGTTCGCCGATGCGCGACGGGGGGAAGGCGAGTGTCGGCGTGAGCAACAGATCGTAGCGTTCGTGGAACTGCGCGAGACCGCTCGCGTACTCTGCCCAGCGGGCATGTGCCGCAATGTAATCCGATGCCGAGGTCGACTTGCCCACGGCGGCGATGATGCGGGTGTCGAACTCGAAGTCCTCCGGTCGAGCCCCGGTGAGGCGGCAGGCCTCGGCGACCTCCGCGGCGGCCGTGGCGAACCACATCGTGAGGAAGTCCTCTGCGAGACGTCGTTCGTCGATACCCGTCGAGGCGGGCTCGACGTGATGGCCGAGTTCCTCGAGCACCGCGACGGCAGCGTCCACCGCGGCCTCCGCCTCCGGATCGACCGGCGTCCCGATCGGTGAGGCGGTTTCGTATCCGATCCGCAACCGCTTCGGCGCCGAGCGCGCGGCCTCCGCGTACGACTGGGCACGTTCGACGAGATACGGCCCGCCCGCGTACGGACCGGCCATGACGTCGAGGAAGGCAGCGGCATCGCGCACCGTCCGGCAGATGACCCCGTTGGTGGCCGCCCCGTGCAGCGGTTCGCCGCCGCGTATACCGGTGGGCACGAGTCCGCGTCCGGGCTTGAGCCCGAGGAGCCCGCAGCAGGCGGCGGGAATGCGGATGGAGCCGCCTCCGTCGCTCGCTCCGGCAGCGGGAACGACGCCGGCCGCGACCGCCGCGGCGGAACCACCCGACGACCCGCCCGGCGTCACCGACGGGTCCCACGGGTTGCGGGTGGCCCCGAACGCCTCGGGCTCGGTGATGCCCTTCGCCCCGAACTCGGGGGTGTTGGTCTTGGCGAACGGGACCAGGCCGGCCTCGAGCCACCGGTCGACGATCACCGAGTTCTCGTCCATCGGCAGGTCCGCGAGGACACGGGACCCGCACGAGGTCGGCTCACCGGCCAGATCCTGCCCCAGATCCTTGAGCAGGAACGGCACACCGGCGAACGGACCGTCGAGCGGTTCGCGTGCCCGGACACGGGCCTTGTCGTCGAGCCTGCGGACGACGGTGTTCAGTGTCGGTTCGACCGTGTCGAGCCGCGCGATCGCGGTCTCGAGCAGCTCACTCGCCGACACCTGCCCCGTCGCGACGAGTTCGGCCAGACCGGTCGCGTCGTGACTCCGATACTCCGAGTAGTCCATCTGCTGTCCCCCGACAGTGTCCCGGCCCGCGTCGCTACTGACGCACGTCCGCGGGCGTGTCTCCCGACTTCTTCCGTGCGATATCGGCGAGCGCCGCCTCCCGGGCGGCACGCTCGGCAGCGGCGCTCTCCCACGCCACCTTACGGTTCTTGACGACCTTGGCGGGCGAACCCACCGCGATACTGAAATCGGGGATGTCACCCTTGACGACCGCGTGCGCTCCGAGCACCGAACCGCGGCCGACCCGGGTGCCGCGGAGCACGGTCACCTTCGCAGCGATCCAGGTGTCCGGACCGATCCGGACGGGGCTCTTGACGATGCCCTGGTCCTTGATCGGGTAGGTGACGTCCTCGGTGCGATGGTCGAAGTCGCAGATGTAGCACCAGTCGGCGACCAGCGTCGACGCGCCGATCTCGATGTCGAGATAGGTGTTGACGACGTTGTCCTTGCCGAAGACGACCTTGTCGCCGATCCGGAGCGAACCCTCGTGGCAGCGGATGGCGTTGCCGTCGCCGATGTGGACCCAGCGGCCGATCTCGAGGCGCGACAGTTCGGGCGTCGCGTGGATCTCGACGTTCTTGCCCAGGAAGACCATGCCACGCAGCACCACGTGCGGATTGGCCAGCCGGAACTTCGCCAGGCGGTAGTACCGGACCAGGTACCACGGCGTGTACGCCTTGTTGTCCAGCACCCACTTCAGAGAGGACAGCGTCAGGAATCGTGCCTGTTCGGGATCCCTGCGACGGGACCCGCGCCACCTCGCCGTCAGAGGTGCACCCCACATGCTCGTCATAGGGGCAGCCTACGGTCCGCCTCGTTCGCGGCTCACGACCCCCGGCCCGATACGCTGACACGTCGAATCGTTCGCCTGTGGAGGAGTTGAGTGATGCGGGGTGTCCTGCGGACCGCGGTCCCGGCGCTGACGGTGGTCTTCGCGCTGAGCGCGTGCGGCGGTGGGGCCGGCACCGACGACGTGTTGTCGAGTGGTGGCTGGCCGGGACGGCACTCCGATGCCCGCAACAGCAACACCGCGACCGCCGAGAGTGTCGAGGACCTCGCGCCCGGCTGGACGCGTCCGCTGGGCGGCCCGGTCGGCTCCCCCGCCGGCATCGCGGCCAACGGCCAGGTCGCCGTGACGGCCTCGACGGAGGCCGGATGCAATCTGTTCTCCTTCCAGATGGACACGGGCCGCAAGCGCTGGTGCACGCGTCTCGCCCCGGCCGTCACGACGATCACGCCCGTCTCCGACGGGGTCGCGAACATCTACGTCGGTGAGGACGGCGGACTGCTGTCGTTCAACGAGCACGGCCAGCGTCGCTGGCGTATTCCCGTGAGCGGCAGTCCCCGCAGCGCACAGTTCACCTCCGACGGAAGCCTGTTGGTGGTCACGCATTTCGGTCAGGTCAACGTCGTCGACCCGCAGACGGGGCATCTCGAGGCACCGCTGTTCGATCTCGTGCCGGTGCCGACCGTCGAGGACGGGCAGAACCTGCCGCGACTCGCGAGCGATCACGGCCTGCCGGCCTGCTTCGGTGGTTCGGAGGACTGCCCGGTCGCCACGACGCCTGCCGTCGACACCGCCACCGACCGCGTGTTCGTCACCGTGTGGCGTCCGGGTGCGGACCGATCTGCGCTCGTGGCGCTGCGCTACACGGCCGGTGACGACGCCGTGGTGTCCGAGGAATGGTCGGTACCCGACCTTCCCGGAGGTGCGGTGACGAGTCCGGTTCTGTCCGCGGACGGTTCGACCGTCTACGTCCACGACGGGGAGGGCGCCCTGTGGGCGCTCGACGCGGAGACGGGCGAGGCACGATGGACCCACGAGACCGGCCGCCCCACGGCGCTCGGTCCCGCCGTCACCGAGGACGGACTGCTGCTCCTCGCGTCGGCCGACGGCAGCGCCGCGCTCACGGCGCTGCGCGACGCCGGCGACAGCGTCGAGGTCGAGTGGGAGCGGACGGACGTGACTCCGTACGGTGCGCCGGCAGTGACCGCCGACGGCCGGGCCTATGTGGTCGTCGACGGCGATCGGGGTCTCGCAGCGGCGGTGCTCGATCTCGCGGACGGAGCGACCCTCGAGGAGGAACCGCTCGATCCCTCCACCGGACTGCCGGTCGGTACCGGTGTGGGCCCGGGCGGGGAGTTCGTGATCACGACCGTCGACGGCGACGTGGTGGTGCTGCGCGAACCACAGTCCGTGTGAGGACAGCCGTCCGTGCGAGGACGGTCAGCGTGACGGCGTGCAGACGAAGGCTTCCGGCGTCCGGCCGATGCGGGTGAGCACGACGCTGAGCGAGGCCGACCCGCGCAGCTTCAGGCGCGGACGCAACACCGCCGGATCGACGTCGACACCGCGCACGAGGATCTCGACCGCGCCGCAGTCGTGGCGGGCGAGCGCCTGACGGAGCGTCTTCTCGCTGTACTTGAGACGCTCGACGATCCGGAAACCCCGTACTCCGTCGGGCAGGCTGTCGCCGGTGAGATAGGCGATCCGCGGGTCGAGTTGCCACAGTCCGTGCGCTGCGGCGTAGTGGCGGACGAGACCGGCGCGCACGATCGCGCCGTCCGGGTCGACGATCCACTCCCCCGGCTCCCGATCCGGGATGTCGTCGTCCGTGGCGTCGGTGATCTCGAAACCGGTTCCGTCCGAACGCAGTACCGCGGCCCGTCGGCGCACGCCGGGAGTGCTCAGCCCCGGCGAGTACAGGCACGCCTCGCGAACCCCGCCGTCGAGCGAGACGACCTCGACCTCACCGGACCAGTCGAGCGAGTCGAAATCCAGTCCCGGTGCGCACTTCACGGCGAGATCCCGGCCCGCGTAGGCGTCGAGGAGATCGGGCAGCGGTGGTTGCAGCGCCGCCGGATCGTGGGTCCGTCGTCCGCCCGAACGACGTGCGGGATCGGCGATGACGGTGGTCCCCCGCGTGACCGGACGCAAGGCGTCGGCGCGCAGGAGGTACGCGCGGGGGACGTTGTGTGCGGCCATCGCCAGACGCACGTCGTCGAGATCGCTGCCGATCACGGTCTCGGCGACCCCGACGAGTTCGGTGAGTTCGGCGCCGATCGAACACGTCACGTCGTGCACTGTGCGCCCGCGCAACCGCTCGGCGCGGTGGGCCGCGACGCGCGTGGGCGTGGACTGCTGCAGGGCGTCGTCGGTGAGCACCCACCCGGCGCCACCGGCGATCTTCGCCTCCGCTTTGCGCCGCAGGATGACGGTTTCGACGAGCATTCCGGCACGATCACCGAAACGCGTACGCGCCCAGCCGATGTCGGCAAGGCGCGTACGCGTCGACAGTTCCCGGTCGGCGACGCTCGCGAGAGCGTCGCGGCCGTCGTCCGACGTCAGGTACGCGACGTCGGCGAGGGTGAAGTCGTAACCCAACTACTTGCCGGGCTTCACACCGGTGATCATGACGTTGTAGAAGAAGCTGCGGGGCACGACGTGCTTGAGGACGTTCTCGTCGACCCAGCTCAACGTCTTCCAGCCGCCGAAGGCGAACTTCGCCCAGTTCCAGCCCAGCTTCTCCTGCGGGACGGCGGCCTCGAAGGTGCGCACCGGCCAGCCGAGCAGTGCTGCGGCGAACTCCTCGCTCGACGCCTTGACCTCGACGGCTCCGGCCGACGAGGCCAGCTTCTCGAGATCGGACGGATCGAAGGTGTGCAGATCGACGACGGCCTCGAGGGCGGCCGCCCGGGAGGACTCGTCGAGTTCGGTCTGCGGCCGACGCCAGTCGCGCAGGAAGGGCAGCTTGGTGATGTTGGTGGTGGCCTCCCACGTGACCCGGCCGAGCATGCGGGCGTAGAAGTTGCCGATCGTGCTGGGCTCGCCGGCGAAGACGAAACGACCGCCGGGCTTGAGCACGCGCAGCACCTCGCGCAGCGACTGCTCGACATCCGGGATGTGGTGCAGCACGGCATGCCCGACCACGAGGTCGAAGGTGTCGTCGTCGTACGGGATGGTCTCGGCGTCGGCGACGCGGCCGTCGACGTCGAGACCGAGGTTCTCGGCGTTGCGGAGCGCGACCTTCACCATGCCGGGCGACAGGTCGGTCACCGAACCGGCCTTCGCGACCCCGCCCTGCATGAGGTTGAGGAGGAAGAAGCCCGTGCCGCAGCCGAGTTCGAGTGCGCGTTCGTAGGGCAGCGGCTGGTCGCCGGCAGCGGCGACGAACCGGCCCTTGGCGTAGTCGATGCACCGCTCGTCGTACGAGATGGACCATTTCTCGTCGTACGTCTCGGCTTCCCAGTCGTGGTAGAGCACCTGGGCGAGCTTGGTGTCCCCGAGGGCCGCTGCGACCTCTTCGGCAGTGGCGTGCGGATTCGGCGCGGGGTCGACCCCGTCGGTCCTGCTGGCAGTCATGCGGTGATCCTACTCATCGGTAAGCTGCGGACAAGTGCGGGTGCCGGTCGGCATCACTCGCCGACGAACTTCGCCTTGCCCGGTCCGTTCTCGATGAACGACTCGAGGCCGATGGTGCGGTCCTTCGTGGCGAACAGCGCAGCGAAGACGTGCTGTTCGATCTTCAGCCCCGTGTCCAGATCGGTGTCGAGACCCTGGTCGATCGCGGCCTTCGCAGCGGCGAGTGCACGCGAGGCGGCGCCGGTGAACTGCCCGGCCCAGCGACGGGCAGCCTCGTAGACGTCGTCGGGGGCGACGACCTCGTCGACCAGACCGATCGACAGGGCTTCGTCGGCGCCGACGAAACGACCGGTGAAGACGAGATCCTTCGCCTTCGCCGGTCCGATGAGCCGAGCCAGTCGCTGGGTGCCGCCGCCACCGGGGATGATGCCCAGCAGGATCTCGGGCGTGCCGAGCTTGACGTTGTCGCCGACGATGCGCCGGTCGGCGCCGAGGGCGAGTTCGAGGCCACCGCCGAGGGCGTAACCGGTGATCGCGGCGACGGTGGGCTTGGGGATGTCGGCGATCGACCCGAGGGCCGACTGCAGGTCGCCGACGATCTCGCTCATCTGCACGTAGCTCAGGTCGGCCATCTCCTTGATGTCGGCGCCGGCCGCGAACACCTTCTCGCCGCCGTAGACGATCACCGACTTCACGTCGGACCGGACGGTCGCCTCGCGCGCAGCGGCCCGGATCTCCTCCTGGAGCTGCCGGTTCAATGCGTTCATCGGAGGGCGGTCGAGACGGATGGTGCCGATCCCGTCGGAGACGTCGAGGGTCACGAATTCAGCCATGGTCCTCAGCCTAGATGTCGGAGCGCTGGGCCCACGGGTGAGTACCGACCTCGTAGTAGGCCTCGTCCCCGTCGAACGCGATGTGGACCGCCCCGTCGCGGCGGCTCATGATCGGCAGGATCGGTTCGATGACCGGATCCGCCGCCATGAGGTCGGCGACCGTGGCGAAGCCCGACAGGATCGACAGCTGACTCCACGTGGGCGGGAGCAGGATGCACCGGCCCGATCGCCAGTCGGCGAGGGCCTCCTCCGCGGTCTGCCACTGCACCAGATCGGTTTCGCTGGTGTTGCCGTCGGCCCGCTGTCCTTCCGGCACCGCGGCGACGAAGAAACGCGTGTCGTAGCGGCGCCGTTCCCCCAGCGGGGTGATCCAGTTCGCCTGCGGACGCAGCAGGTCGGCGCGCAGCACCAACTGCTCCTTCTCCAGGAAGTCCCCGAAGGACAGCTCGCGCGCTTCGAGCAGACGACGCGCCTCGGCGTAGTCGCCGGTGTCGGCCACCACCGAATCCTCGGTGGGGCCGGCGAGCAGCACACCGCACTCCTCGAAGGTCTCACGCACGGCCGCGAGCACCAGCGCGCGGGCCTGCGCCTCGCCGATACCGAACCGCTCGGCCCACCAGGTCACCTCCGGGCCGGTCCACCGCACCTCGGCGTCGGTGTCCGAGGGGTCGACGCCGCCGCCGGGGAAGACGGTCATGCCGCCGGCGAAGTCCATGCCGACGACACGACGCTGCAGGAACACCTCGATGCCGCGCGCGGAGTCCCGCACGAGCATCACGGTGGACGCGTCGCGGATGGGTACCGCGGTGGGATCGAAGGTGGATGCCGAGCGATCGTTGGACATGGCCTCAACCTAGCCGATCGGTCCCGGCACCACCCGACCCGGAGCTACCGGCGGTGCCGTCCCGCCTGGCGGGTGCGGCGGGCGAAGAACCGGTCGTCGACCTTGTCGAGCGAGATGGACTGGCTGAACGCCGTGCTGAGGTTCTCGGCGGTGATCACGTCGTCGAGCAGGCCCTGGGCGACCACACCGCCCTCCTTCAGGAGCAGAGCGTGCGTGAAGCCCGGCGGGATCTCCTCCACGTGATGGGTGACGAGCACGATCGCGGGGGCATCCGGGTCGGCCGCGAGCGTGCCGAGCCGGGCCACGAGTTCCTCGCGACCGCCGAGGTCCAGACCGGCAGCGGGCTCGTCGAGCAGCAGCAGTTCGGGATCGGTCATGAGCGCCCGGGCGATGAGCGCACGCTTGCGTTCGCCCTCCGACAGCGTCCCGTACAGACGGTCGGCGAGATGTTCCGCGCCGAGACTCTCGAGCATCTCGACCGCGCGGCTCGTGTCGATGTCGTCGTACTGCTCGCGCCACCGGCCCAGCACGCCGTAGCCCGCGGAGAGTACGAGATCGGTGACCTTCTCGTCGTTCGGCACCCGGTTGGCCAGGGCCGCGGAGGACAATCCGATCCGGGGTCGCAGTTCGGACAGATCCGTCTTTCCGAACGTCTCCGCGAGGACGTGCGCGGTGCCGGAGGTGGGGAACGTCTCGGCCGCCGCGACCCGCAGCAGCGAGGTCTTTCCTGCCCCATTGGGTCCGAGAACCACCCAACGTTCGTCGAGTTCCACCTTCCAGGTCACGGGACCGACGAGGACGTTCCCGCCGCGTCGGACCACTACGTCGTCGAATTCGATGAGCAAATCGGGATCAGGTTGTGCCACGCGGACCATCTTCTCTTACGCCCGAGCCGGAAACGCGGCAGGATCGGTTCCCGTGTCGTCCTCCGCATCCGAATCTGCTGTCGTGTCCGGCTCGGTCGCGCTCCCCGACCGGGCCGCCTTCCCGCTCGGACCCACCCCGGTCGACGGTGGGACACGCTTCGCCGTCCACGCCCCGCACAGCGATCGCGTCCAGGTCTGCCTCGTCGACGACGACGGGAACGAACACCGCGTGGACCTGCCCGACCGCACCTACGGGGTCTGGCACGGGGTGGTCCCCGGCGTCGGCGCCGGGCAACGGTACGGCTATCGCGCGTACGGGCCGTGGCAACCGCAGTGGGGGCTGCGTACCAACCCGCACAAGATCCTGCTCGACCCGTGGGCCCGGCGGATCGTCGGCGAGGTCGGTGATCCGGACCGGCTGATCCCCCACCAGGGCGACCCGTTCGGTGCGATGTCGACCGTCGACTCGCTCGGGCACACACCCCTGTCGGTGGTGACGCCCGTCCTGACCCCCATGCACGACAAGCCCCGCGTGCCGTGGGAGAACACCGTCGTCTACGAACTGCACGTCGGTTCGTACACGGCCCGCCACCCGCTCGTGCCGCCGGAGCTGCGCGGTACCTATCTCGGACTCGCCCACCGGTCGGTGATCGACCATCTGGTCGGGCTGGGGGTGACGACCGTCGAGCTGTTGCCCGTGCAGGCCTTCGTGACCGAACCGTCGGTGCGTGCGCGGGGGATGCGCAACCACTGGGGCTACTCGACCGCCTCGTACTTCGCGCCGCACCCCGCCTACGCCGTCACGCCGGGCAACGAGATCGCCGAGTTCCGGACGATGGTCGACGCCTTCCACAGCGCCGGGCTCGAGGTGCTGCTCGACGTCGTCTACAACCACACGTGCGAAGCATCGGTCGACGGCCCGAGTCTGTCCTGGCGCGGTCTCGACGCGCCCGGTTACTACCTGCTCGACACGCACGGACGGGATGTCGACCTGACCGGCTGCGGCAACACCCTCGACGCGTCCTCACCGATCGTCGTGCGGATGGTGTGCGACAGCCTGCGGTACTGGGCGGACGTGATGGGGGTGGACGGTTTCCGTTTCGATCTCGCCAGTGCACTGGCCCGTCCGCGCGGTGGGGCGTTCGATCCGCGGGCGGCGCTGCTCACCGCAATCGTCACCGATCCCGTCCTCTGCGATGTCAAGCTCGTCGCCGAACCATGGGACGCGACCGCGCACGGTTACCAGCTCGGGAACTTCGGAGCGCAGTGGGCCGAATGGAACGACCGCTACCGCGACACCGTGCGCCGCTACTGGGCGGGACGTTCCGGGATCCGCGAGATGGCGTCGCGGCTCACCGGTTCGGAGGACCTCTACGACAGGAACATCCGGCAGCCGTGGATGTCGGTCAACTTCGTCACCGCCCACGACGGTTTCACCCTCGCCGACGCGGTCTCGTACGAGCGCAAGCACAACGACGAGAACGGTGAGGAGGGCCGGGACGGGTCGAACAACAACGAGTCGGTGAACCACGGGGTGGAAGGGCCGACCGACGATCCGGAGATCCTTGCCGCCCGCGGCGGGCACATCCGGGCAATGCTCGCGACGCTGCTGTTGTCGACGGGCACACCGATGCTGCTCGCCGGCGACGAGTTCGGGCACACCCAGAACGGCAACAACAACGCCTACTGCGTCCCCGAGGACGTCCCCGTCCGCGACGCCTGGCCGCTGGACTGGGAGGACTCCGACCGTGCGCGAACGGATTACGTGCGCGAACTGCTCCGCCTGCGCACGCGTGTCCCGGTGCTGCGGCAGCGACGCTTCTTCGAGGGGCGTGCTCGCTCCGTGGGTTATCCCGATCTGGTGTGGTTCGGCATCGAAGGGATCGAACTCGACGAGGATGCGTGGCACGACGACAGTCGCCGCACGCTGCAGGGCTGGGTCGACGGCTCGCAACTCGGCACCGTGACCCGCACCGGCGTCACTCTCGAGGACAGCAGCGGCCTGTTCGTTCTGCATTCGGGCGATGCCGCCACGGTGACCCTCGCCGGACCGGAGTGGTATCGCGGCGACATCGTGTGCGTCTTCGATTCGAGTGCCCCCGACGGCAGGCCCGCGGACACCTCCCCGATGCGGGTGGGCAGTTCGTACCCGGTCGACGGTCCGACGGTGCTGATCTTCCGGATCGCGGACGACGACCCCATCGAGCGCGAATGATCGACGCCGTCGGTGGATTCCGCGTGCGTGTTCCCGCTCCCGACGAGGCCGAGGCGATCGCGCGCGTCCGGAACATCACGTGGCGCGCCACCTACGGCCACCTGCTTCCCGCGGCGTTCTACGACCACCACGCATTCGAGCAGAACGCGGCGCTGTGGCGGTCGATCCTCCGACGCCCTCCGCAGACCCTGCGCGTGCGCGTCGCGGAAACCGAAGGCGGGATCGTCGGATTCGCGTCGGCGGGCGACCCCATCGGTGACGATGCGCCCGTTCGCGCGCTCCAGCTCCACACCCTGTACGTGCTACCCGAGCACCACGGATGCGGTGCGGGACAGGCACTGTTCGACGCGGTCGTGGGCGCGGAACCGGCGCAGCTGTGGGTGGCCGAGGACAACCCTCGCGCCCATACCTTCTACCGGCGCAACGGCTTCCGGCCCGACGGGGCCGAGATGGTCCTTCCCGGCACGACTCTGGTCGAGGTCAGGCTCGTCCGCTGACCGTGCCGGGCACCGCGATCACGGTGATCGAACCCGGGGCCACCTCGGTGAAGCCCGCATCGCGGACCGCGACGGCCGTGCCAGCCTCCACGCGGGCGAGCAGCTCGCGCCAGGTGTCCTCGTCCGCGTCGCGGACGGCACACGGGAATCCGTCGGTCGCCCAGGCGCGTGCGGTGTCGACGTCCAGCGCTCCGGCGAACAGCATCGCGGCGTGACCGACCTGCGCGGCCGCCTTGCCGACGGTCATCTCGAGGTCCTTCTGCACCCAGAGGATCGGAACGCCGTCCGCCGGTGAGGGCGGATCGTCGTGGGGCAGGTCGGTGCCACCGATCTGCAATCGGGAGATGCGCGGATCCAGCTCCCCCACCGGGCCGGGCACGAACGCCCGGGCCTGGGCGCCGGCGTGGTCGACGGTGACTCCGTCGACGTCCTGCGCGGCACGCCAGTGCGCTCCGCGGGCGCGACGCGCGACCTTCCGGATCCGCGCGTCGTTCCACGCGAGGAAAGGTTCCTGCCACGGGCCGGGTTCACCGTCCGGGCCGGGACCGACCCGCGGGTCGAAACACAGTGCCACCGTGGCCGTCGCGGCCGCCTCGAGCACCGCGCTGCGGGCAGGCGGATCGACCTTCGGGATGTGCAGCACGATCGGCATCGCCTGCACCTTCGCCGGATCCTCCGGGTCGGGCCGGTGCCCGTAACCACGCGTGAGTACGCCGTGGCGCTCGGCGAAACCAGGATCCGATGCCGGGTCGAAGACCCGATCGGGTGCGGCCTCGAAGACCGGCTCGGCTGCTGTGTCCGCGAGGTCGGGGTCCAGCTCAGACACTGCCGTCGATCGGGACGCGCCGCAGGGTTCCATCGACGCGGTCGGCCGCCTCGATCTCCTCGCGGGTGACACCGAGGACGAAGAGCACCGCATCGAGATAGGGATACGACAGGGCGGTGTCGGCGACCTCACGCAGGGCCGGCTTGGCGTTGAATGCCACGCCCAGTCCCGCGGCCGACAGCATGTCGATGTCGTTGGCGCCGTCCCCGACCGCGACGGTCTGTTCGACAGCCACGCCGGCCTCGTCGGCGAACTCCCGCAGGGCACGTGCCTTGGCGGCGCGGTCGACGATGTCGCCGACCACTCGCCCGGTGAGTGTGCCGTCGACGATCTCGAGCGTGTTGGCGCGGACGAAGTCCAGTTCGAGTTCGTGTGCGAGCGGGTCGATGACCTGACGGAAGCCGCCCGAGACGACACCGCAGCGGAATCCGAGGCGCCGCAGCGTCCGGATCGTGGTGCGGGCACCGGGAGTGAGCTCGAGTTGCTCCGCGACCTCGTCGATGACGGTCGCGGGCAGACCGGCGAGGGTCGCGACGCGTTGCTCGAGGGACTGCGCGAAGTCGATCTCGCCACGCATGGCGGCTTCGGTGACCTCGCGGACCTTGTCCTCGACACCCGCGTGTGCGGCGAGCATCTCGATGACCTCGCCCTGGATGAGTGTGGAGTCGACGTCGAAGACGATCAGGCGCTTGGAACGACGGGCGAGGCCGCCACGCTCCACCGCGATGTCGACGTCGAGACCCGCGGCAAGTTCGACGAGAGCGTGCCGCAGAGCGGCGTCGGCCTCGGCGCCGGTATCGGCGGCGGTGATCATCAACTCGAGGCCGGTGAGCGGGTAGTCGGCGATACCGCGGATCGAATCGATGTTCGCGCCCTGGGACGCGAGCGTGCGGCCCACCGATCGCAGTGCCCGAGCACTGACCGGGCTGCCCAGGACGACGACGGCGTGGGTCGAGACGGTGCGTGCACCGCGCTCGGCGCCGATCTGGACGTCGGCGTGCATGCCGATCGTGGCCATCGCGGACTCGACCTCGTCCTGCAGTGCTTCGACATCGTTCGGGCAGACGAGGAGGACCCCGAGGGTGAGCCGCCCGCGGATCACGACCTGTTCCACATCGAGCAGGTCGACGTCGTGCCGCGTCAGCGCTGCGAAGAGCACCGAGGTCACGCCGGGATGGTCAGGTCCGGTCACGGTCACCAGCACCGTGCTGTCAGACGCCACTACGTCTCCGATCGCTTGTCTGTCGAGGTACACGCGGACGCACGCGCGTACCGGCTCGCACGTCCATTGTTGCAGGTCGAACCGTCCCTCCCGTTCGCGGGTCCGGCCCACCGAAAGGCCGAAGCCCCACCCGGTGCACGGATGGGGCTTCGGTCGATCGTCGCTCTGCGCTCAGGCGCGCGGATGGTCGCCGGGGGTACGGTCGGCACCCTCGAGGACATTGACGTTGTGCTTGCCGCTGCCCGGGCCGACGTGCGCCTCGGCGCGCATCTTCTCGACCATGTGCGGGTAGTGCAGCTCGAAAGCAGGGCGCTCCGAGCGGATCCGCGGCAGCTCGGTGAAGTTGTGCCGCGGCGGCGGGCAGGTCGTCGCCCACTCGAGCGAGTTGCCGTAGCCCCACGGGTCGTCGACCGTGACGACCTGGCCGTAGCGGTAGCTCTTGAAGACGTTCCACAGGAACGGCAGCGTCGACGCACCGAGCACGAACGCACCGATGGTGGAGATCGTGTTCAGGGTGGTGAACCCGTCGGACGGCAGGTAGTCGGCGTAGCGGCGCGGCATGCCCTCGTTACCGAGCCAGTGCTGCACCAGGAAGGTGGTGTGGAAGCCGATGAAGGTCAGCCAGAAGTGCCAGCGGCCGAGCTGCTCGTCGAGCATGCGTCCGGTCATCTTCGGGAACCAGAAGTAGATGCCGGCGTAGGTCGCGAACACGATGGTGCCGAAGAGCACGTAGTGGAAGTGCGCCACCACGAAGTACGAGTCGTGCAGGTGGAAGTCCAGCGGCGGGCTCGCAAGGATGACACCGGTCAGACCACCGAAGAGGAAGGTCACGATGAAGCCGACCGAGAACAACATCGGCGATTCGAACGTGATCTGGCCCTTCCACAACGTGCCGATCCAGTTGAAGAACTTCACACCGGTCGGGACGGCGATCAGGAAGGTCATGAACGAGAAGTACGGCAGCAGCACGGCGCCGGTGGCGTACATGTGGTGCGCCCACACGGCGATGGACAGCGCCGCGATGGCCATCGTGGCGTAGACCAGACCGGTGTAACCGAAGATCGGCTTGCGGGAGAAGACCGGGAAGATCTCCGAGACGATGCCGAAGAACGGCAGCGCGATGACGTACACCTCGGGGTGACCGAAGAACCAGAACAGGTGCTGCCACAGGAGCACACCGCCGGTGGCGGGGTCGTAGATGTGGCCACCGAGGTGACGGTCGACGAACAGGCCCATGAAGGCGGCGGTCAGCAGCGGGAACACGAGCAGGATCAGCAGGCTGGTGATCAGGATGTTCCAGGTGAAGATCGGCATCCGGAACATGGTCATGCCCGGTGCACGCATGCACACCACGGTGGTGATGAAGTTGACGGCACCGAGGATGGTGCCCAGACCCATCACGCCGAGGCCGAGGATCCAGAAGTCGGCACCGACACCCGGGGAGTGGATTTCACTGCTGAGCGGCGTGTAGGCCGTCCAGCCGAAGTCCGCGGCGCCGCCGGGGGTGACGAAGCCGAGCATCACGATCGTCGCGCCGAACAGGTACAGCCAGTAGCTGAAGGCGTTCAGGCGCGGGAAGGCGACGTCGGGAGCGCCGATCTGCAGCGGCAGGATGTAGTTCGCGAAACCGAAGACGACCGGCGTCGCGTACATCAGCAGCATGACCGTGCCGTGCATCGTGAACAGCTGGTTGAACTGCTCGTTCGACAGGAACTGCAGGCCGGGGACCGCGAGCTCGGTGCGCATCAGCAGTGCCATCAGGCCGCCGATGAGGAAGAAGGCGAACGAGGTGACCATGTACATGATCCCCAACATCTTGGGATCTGTGGTCGTGATCATCTTGTGGATGAACGAACCCTTGGGTCCCTGCCGCGGCGGGTACGGCCTTGCTGCAGCTATCTCTGGGACTGGCTGGGGCGCTACGGCAGTCACTAATCCTCCTGAATGCGCGCTCGACCTCGGGCTGGAGGCGAACGGTCTCTGGCTTGCGCTCATCGAATCGTAGACCCTCCCCGAAACGGTCGCCCTCCGGGTCCTACTCACTGTCGTACTCGACTCGCGAGGCTACCTGGAGCGGAGCCGAGAACCCCAATCCGAGCCTGTGCTGCACCTCACATGCAGGGGCGACAGCAGGTGACCTCACCACGCGCGAACAGCCCGGGTTAGGGTGCACTTCCCCCACAATCACAGAAGGACGACCCGTGCCTGTTCTCTCCTCCCGACCCGCTCGGTTCACGGCAGCACTGCTGACCGCCGGACTCCTCGTCGCCGGCTGCAGTTCGGCCGACACCTCCGACGCCTCGTCCACCGACCCCGCGTCCGACTCGGCCGCCGGCTTCCCCCGGACCGTCGAACACTTCCGCGGTTCCACCACGATCGAGAACGAGCCGACCCGCATCGTCGCGCTCGACACGAGCTACTCCGACGCCGTGCTCCTCCTCGAGGCACCTCTCGTCGGATACGTCGACTACCGCACCGACGAGTTCCCCGACTATCTCGGCGACTCGCGGCAGTACGCGACCGACGCCGTGTCCGTCGGCAAGACCGCGGACGTGAGCCTCGAACAGGTGGCCGCGCTCGAACCCGACCTCATCCTCTCGGCGGAGGTGCGCGACGGGGAGAACTACGAGGAACTGTCCGCTATCGCCCCGACCGTCTTCTCCCAGTCGACCGGACCGACGTGGAAGGACAACATCCGGCTCGTCGCGCAGGCCATCGGTAAGGAGGACCTCGCCGAGCAGAAGATCTCCGAGCACGAGGAGCGCGCCGCGGCCATCGGTGCGGATATCAACGCCAAGGCCGGCAACCCGACGATCTCGATCGTCCGCTTCGCCGGTGAACCGACGGCCCGGCTGTACCGCACCACCTCGTTCAGCGGCATCGTGCTCGAGGACGCCGGTCTCGCCCGCCCCGCGAGCCAGGGTCCCGATCCGTCGGATCCGTCGAGCATCATGAACGCCATCAGCCCCGAACTGATCACCGAGGCCGAGGCGGACGTCGTCTTCGTCACCACCTACGACCTCGGCGACGGCAAGGCGCAGGCGGCGGCCGAACCCTTCGTCACCAATCCGCTGTGGGAGAACCTGCAGGGACGGAAGGTCGAGGTCGACGACAGCGTGTGGATGATGCCGGTGAGCATCCAGGGTGCGCACCGCATCCTGGACGACCTCGCGGACACCTTCGGCGTCGATCGTCACACGACCGGATAGCCTGAGCCGTCCGATCCGAGCAGCGTCCTACAGGAGTTGGTCCGACGTGTTTTCCGTGCACCGGTCACGAGCAGTGCTCGTCGCAGCCGTCGCTGCGGTGACGACAGCCCTGGCCGGATGCTCCACACCTCCCGACGACGACGCATCGGAGATCGTGCGCACCACGACCCGCATCGCCGGTGCGTCGGTCGTGGGCATCGACCGGGACACGTCGACCGCGTGCGCACTCCCCTCCCCGCTCGATCCGGGCCGGCCCACCACCGGCACCCGACCGGTCCTGCACACCGCAGGCCGGTCGGAGGTGCCCGCCGACCCGCAGCGGATCGTCGTCCTCGACCCCGCGGCGCTCGACGCGGTGTGCGCCCTGGGGCTGTGGGAGCGCGTCGTGGGAGCGAGCGCCGAGGTCACCGGCCGGCCGGAATATCTCGGCTACGGGATCGGCGAACTCCCGCCCGTGGGCGCCGCGGGCAACCCGGACGTCGCGGCAATCGAGCGCGCACAGCCGGATGTGATCCTCGGCTCCTCCACCGCCCCGGACGTCTATGCCTCCCTCAGCGGCATCGCACCCACCGTGCTGGTCGGGTCCGATCCGGTCTTCTGGAGGGAACAGTTCGTCCGGGTCGGTGAGGCGCTCGGGCGCACGGAGGCCGCACGTCGCGTGCTCGACGACTACGCGACGGCCGCGCGCGATCTGGGCCGCGAGCTCGTGTCGTCCCAGACGCAGGCGTCGATCGTCCGGTTCACGGCCGACGGCCCGACCGTGGAGGGCACCGCGTCGTTCGCGGGACAGGTGCTCGGCGACGTCGGCGCTGCCCGGCCTCCGGCCCAGCGGTTCGCGGTGGTCGACGGACAGCCGTGGCAGGCCGTCGACACGGAGGACCCGGCCCCGGCGGACGGAGATGTGATCTTCGTCCGTTTCGCCGGTGAGGACGGGCTCGAGGCCGGCAAGGACTACATGCAGACCGACGAGTGGCTCGACCTCGGGGCGGTGCGCGACAACCGTCTGTTCTCCGTGACCGACGACGTGTGGTCGACCCCCGGACCGGTCGCCGCGCGGGCGATCCTCACCGACCTGACGTACACCCTCAACGGATATTCGAACTGATCGCCGGCTCGACCGGCGGCAGCACGCCTGCCGGTATAGAAACGAGGGCGTGCCGATACCCGATTTCGTCGTCCAGCTCCGCTCACACGTAGGAACCGCTCCCCTGTGGCTGCCGGGGGTGAGCGCGATCGTCACGGACGACGACGACCGAGTCCTGCTCACCCGCCGCGCCGACAACGGCATGTGGGCCGTGGTGTCCGGAATCCTCGAACCCGGAGAGGAACCGGCCGTCGCCGCAGTCCGGGAGGTGCTCGAGGAGACGGGTGTCACCGCCGAGATCGTGCGGCTCACGAGCGTCGACGTCACCGCACCTATCACCTATCCCAACGGCGACGTCGCGCAGTACCTCGACGTGTGCTTCCTGCTCCGCGCGACCGGCGGGGACGCACGCGTCGCCGACGACGAGAACCTCGAGGTGGCGTGGTTCGCGCCGGACGACCTTCCCGAGCCGCTCACCGAGACGTCGCGTCTGCGGCTCGGGAAGGCCCTCGCCGGTCGTGCGGAGGCCTGGTTCCGTCAGTAGGCGGTGTTGATCGGAGCCGGGCTCCACAGACCGCTGCGCGTGACCGTGGCGGTGTCGAGTTCCGCGGTCCCCGTCGACGGATCGATCGGTGTGTACTGCTCGATCGCTCCCCAGTCGCGGTCCCAGTCGTGGTCGAGATACGACGGGATCGTGCGGGCCCGCAGCAACTGGTCGGTCCAGCCGAGAGGACCGCCACCGTTGTGGTCCTGCCACAGATCCGTGGAGATGGCACCGATCCGGTCCGGCAGGATCCGGTACTCGGGGACCTCTGCAATCCCGTTGCGGTGCAGCATCTGTCGCTGGCACGGGAAGTTGAGACCGACCGCCCAGTCCAGCAGGACCGGCGTGTCGCTCCCCACGACCTGCTGCAGGGTCTGCGTCTGCGGCACGCGCGGCGGGGTGAACGCCAGCCACTGTTCGGGCGCGAGATCGTTGTCGGAGGCGACGATCCGCACCGCGTCGACCTCGCCCGGCAGTGTGTCCATCGGGACACGCAGATTCCTCCACGAGGGCGACGGACCGATGTCGATCGGCAGCGCCCGTCCCAGCGCGGTGACGCTGCCGTCGGCCGCGGTGGTTCCGTATTCGAGTTCGAGTCGCTGACCGTAGGTTTCGGTGCCGTCGGCGTCGACGGAGAAGATCCGGCCGGCCGCGGCGATGGTGACGAGATCCCCACGCGATCCGGTCGCGTCGGGCTCGGGCAGCCGGAACCAGGCGCTCGTGACGTCGCCGAGGGACGATCCGTGGCTGCCCAGCACCGGTGTGGTCGCCGGATCGAGCCCGAACGGCAATGCGACGGTGCTGCCGTTGATTCCGGCTCTGCCGGTACCGCCGCCAGTGCCACCGGTACCGCCGGTCGAGGTCTGGTCGTCGTTCGTGTCGACGGTGTTGGCGGTGCCGGCCGACGCCGAGTCGTCGTCCGGGGTCAGATCGAGCGCGACACCACCCGGCGTGAACCCGTCCCCTCCCCCGGCATCGAGAGCGGTGGCCGTGTCGGCGCCGATGGGGGTGAGCACCGAGGCGTTCGGGTCCGTTTCGAGCAGCACGTCGTTCGCGAGTGCACACGAGTTGCCGGTGAGCGTGTCCACGTTCGACCGTGCCACCGAATAACCCGGGTACTGCGAGATCGCGCCCTTGGCCAGTGACAGCACCTCGAACAGCACCATCGCTGCGGCGGCGAGGGTCAACGGCGGCACCGCCCACAACCGGGACGGGGTGTCGGTGCGGGTGGACGCGACGGGGTGGATGTGCCACCACGCGGCGAGCAGCAAGGCGACGACCGTCACGGCGAAGAAGACGGTGGAGAAGCCGAATCCGGCGACCGACGGCGGCTTGTCCCACCACGGGACCCCGTAGCTCGAGACGTACCACCAGCCGTTGGGGCCGATGAACGACATGGTCACCACGAACGACACCGCCGCGGCGAACAGGGCGCGGTTGCGTCGCGACCGCAGCACCGCGGGGCCGGTGGCCACGGCGGCGAGCATCGCCACCGCGGCGGCCAGACCGGCGTAGATACCGAAGTGGTGCGTCCACTTGGTGGGCGCGAACATCATCAGCACCAGCGCGCCGAGGGTGATGCCGACGATGCGGCGGGACGGTCCCTGTGCGGTGCCGGGGATGTGCCCACCGCGGCGCAGCATCGCCACGATCGCCACCGCCAGGCACAGCACCAGGGTGAAGACCGCGAACCTGCGGGCCAGCGAGCCGTCCACGGTGATCTGCAGCAGGTACTGGTAGCGCAGATACTCCTGGAACCACGGCACGTTCGGACCGACGCCGTGCACGTGCTGCATCTCCAGCACCGCCGCGAGGGTCTGGTCGGCGAAGACCGGCACCAGGATCACCAGCCCGGCCGCGAGCATCGGCGCGAGGACCGGCAGCCATCCCAGGGTCTGCGCCCGTCGATGGAGGATGCGGGCGATCGGACGGGCACCGGCGATCAGCGCAGCGAAACAGATGATGCCCGACGGTCCCGCGGTGACGGTGAGCGCGGCGACGAGGATCGCGGCCGCCGCGGGCAGCAGACGCCGGGTGGCGATCGCGCGTTCGACCGAGCACCAGGTGAGCACGACGCCCGTCGCGACGATCGGTTCCGGGCGCAGTCCGTTGTTGAGCGGCAGCCAGAACGCCAGGAACACCAGCGCCCCGGTCCACAGCGGAAGCCGGTTGCGACGCAGTGCGACGCCGAGACGTGGAGCGACCTCGCGGCTGAGCACCCACCAGCACAGGATTCCGGCGGTCAGTGCCGGTAGCCGCATCCAGATGCTCGCCGTCGAGACCTGGGTCATCAGGGCGAGCACGTCGTAGAAGGGCGTGCCGAAGGGTGCTTCGGGCACACCGAACCACCGGAAGTAGTTCGCCATGTACCCGGCCTCGCCCGCGGCGCGAGCCATTCCGAGCTGGTAACCGTCGTCGGCGGTGTTCGCCCCGATGACGTGCCAGACGAGCAGCGTTCCGACGACCAGCGCATCGATGCGGGTGAACGACCACCATGACGTCGGCAACAGGCGGCGGTGGCGACGACCGTCGGCGCGGTCGAGCCGGGCCAGTGTCCACAACGCCAGTGCCGTGGCCACCACCGCGACGATCATCGCGACGATCTTCAGCACCGTCGGCGACGTCGTGAAGCGGGTGTCGACGGTCGCGGTGACCGAGACGCCGTCGAGTGCAGGACCGGGCAGGTCGGTGAAGATGCCGACGAGCTGGGGCCGCAGGTCGCGGTCGAAGGTCCGCTCCCCCGACGCCGCGGCCGAGCCGGTGATCGTGGCGACGGTACGTTCCGGATTCGAGGACAGGGTGACCGAGCAGTCCCCGGCCAGGTCGTCCACCGGCGCGGAGGCGAGCAGTGTGTTGCGGGAGATCACCTCGAACGTCGCCGGCCCGTCGTCACCGGCCGCCTGCACACGGGCGATCAGCCCGTAGCGCTCGCGGTCGGGGGCTCCTGCGGGAAGTGTGGAGAAGACGGTGCCGCCGTCCGGCAGCGCGTCGCGCACGGACCGGCACTCGATCGTGGCGTCGAGGTCGACCGGTGCGTAGGACACCAGCGGCGCCGAGATGCCGGCGTTGCTCTCGTTCTGCGGCCAGTCGATGGTCGCAGTGGTCTGCGTCACGGGCAGGAACGGCATCGCGATGGATGCGACGATCCCCACGACGGCGGCGAGCACCGCCCACAGACGGGTCCGCTGCTCGAGTGCTCGCCCGCCCGACGGCGCGCGTTCGGTTGTCACCGGCCGAGGCGAGCCCGACGCTTCTCTTGTCTCGGTCACGAGGAGCGATGCTATCGGTGACGGGCCGGGCCGCGAAAAGCACGCGATCCCGCACACGGGCGCTGCTGCGCCGGTGTGCGGGATCGATGCGTTCGGGCCGGTGACGGAGAACGTCTACGTCAGAAGTCCCAGTCCTCGTCTTCGGTGACGACGGCCTTGCCGATCACGTAGGAGCTGCCGGAGCCCGAGAAGAAGTCGTGGTTCTCGTCGGCGTTCGGCGACAGCGCCGACAGGATGGCCGGGTTGACGTCCGTCTCGTCCTTCGGGAACAGCGCCTCGTAACCGAGGTTCATCAGCGCCTTGTTCGCGTTGTAGCGCAGGAACTTCTTGACGTCCTCGGTGAGCCCGACCTGGTCGTAGAGGTCGGCCGTGTAGTGGGTCTCGTTGTCGTACAGCTCGAAGAGCAGTTCGAAGACCCAGTCCTTGAGCTCGTCGCGCTCGGCCTGCGTGATCGTCTCGAGTCCGCGCTGGTACTTGTAGCCGATGTAGTAGCCGTGGACGGCCTCGTCGCGGATGATCAGGCGGATCATGTCGGCGGTGTTGGTGAGCTTGGCCCGCGACGACCAGTACATCGGCAGGTAGAAGCCCGAGTAGAACAGGAACGACTCGAGCAGCGTCGAGGCGGCCTTGCGCTTGAGCGGGTCGTCGCCCTTGTAGTAGTCGAGGATGATCTGCGCCTTGCGCTGCAGGTGCTCGTTCTCCTCCGACCAGCGGAAGGCGTCGTCGATCTGGCGGCTCGAGCACAGCGTCGAGAAGATCTGCGAGTAGCTCTTCGCGTGCACCGACTCCATGAACGCGATGTTCGTCAGCACCGCTTCCTCGTGCGGGGTGACCGCATCCGGGATGAGCGAGACCGCGCCGACCGTGCCCTGGATGGTGTCGAGCAGCGTCAGGCCCGTGAAGACCCGCATCGTCAGTTCCTGCTCGTACTCGGTGAGCGTGCCCCACGACTGGATGTCGTTGGAGACGGGCACCTTCTCCGGGAGCCAGAAGTTGCCGGTGAGACGATCCCAGACCTCGGCGTCCTTGTCGTCGGGAACGCGGTTCCAGTTGATCGCGGAGACGCGATCGATCAGTTTGACGCGCACGCCGTCGGCCGGCGAGTGTGCTGCTGCAGTCATCGGTTACCTACCTGAATTGTGTGCTGGTGCAAGGACTGTCGTGGAGCAGGGTCACAACATGCAGGAGACGCAACCCTCCACCTCGGTGCCCTCGAGCGCCATCTGCCGCAGGCGGATGTAGTACAGGGTCTTGATTCCCTTGCGCCACGCGTAGATCTGCGCCTTGTTCACGTCGCGGGTGGTGACGGTGTCCTTGAAGAACAGCGTCAGCGACAGGCCCTGGTCGACGTGCTGCGTCGCAGCAGCGTAGGTGTCGATGATCTTCTCGTAGCCGATCTCGTACGCGTCCTGGAAGTACTCGAGATTCTCGTTCGTCATGTAGGGCGCCGGGTAGTAGACACGCCCGATCTTGCCCTCCTTGCGGATCTCGATCTTCGACGCGACCGGGTGGATCGAGCTCGTCGAGTGGTTGATGTACGAGATCGAACCGGTGGGCGGAACCGCCTGCAGGTTCTGGTTGTAGATGCCGTGCTTCTGCACGGACTCCTTCAGCTCGCGCCAGTCCTGCTGCGTGGGGATCGTGATGTTCGACTCGGCGAACAGCTGACGGACCCGCTCGGTCGCCGGCTCCCACACCTGATCGGTGTACTTGTCGAAGAACTCACCCGAGGCGTACTTCGACTCCGGGAAGCCCTTGAAGTACGAGCCGCGCTCGATCGCGATCTTGTTCGACGCACGGAGGGCGTGGAACAGCACCGTGTAGAAGTAGATGTTCGTGAAGTCGACGCCTTCTTCGGACCCGTAGAAGATGTGCTCGCGGGCGAGGAAGCCGTGCAGGTTCATCTGGCCGAGGCCGATGGCGTGGGATTCGTTGTTGCCCCGCTCGATCGACGGCACCGACGAGATCGTCGTCTGGTCGGAGACGGCCGTCAGGCCGCGGATGGCGACCTCGATGGTCTGCGCGAAGTCGGGCGAATCCATCGTCTTCGCGATGTTCAGTGAACCGAGGTTGCACGAGATGTCCTTGCCCACATGGCTGTAGGACAGGTCGTCGTTGAACTCCGAGGGGGTCGAGACCTGCAGGATCTCCGAGCACAGGTTCGAGTGCGTGATCTTGCCGGCGATCGGGTTGGCCCGGTTCACCGTGTCCTCGAACATGACATACGGGTAGCCCGACTCGAACTGCAGCTCGGCGACGGTCTGGAAGAACTCGCGCGCCTTGATCTTCGACTTGCGGATGCGCTTGTCGTCGACCATCTCGTAGTACTTCTCGGTGACGTCGATGTCGGCGAAGGGCTTGCCGTAGACGCGCTCGACGTCGTACGGCGAGAACAGGTACATGTCCTCGTTCTTCTTCGCCAGCTCGAACGTGATGTCGGGGATGACGACACCCAGCGAGAGGGTCTTGATGCGGATCTTCTCGTCGGCGTTCTCACGCTTGGTGTCGAGGAAGCGGTAGATGTCGGGGTGGTGCGCGTGCAGGTAGACCGCACCGGCACCCTGACGGGCACCGAGCTGGTTGGCGTAGGAGAAGGAGTCCTCGAGCAGCTTCATGATCGGGATGACGCCGGAGGACTGGTTCTCGATCTTCTTGATCGGAGCGCCGTGCTCACGAATGTTGCTGAGCAGCAAGGCGACACCGCCACCGCGCTTGGACAGCTGCAGTGCGGAGTTGATGGAGCGGCCGATCGACTCCATGTTGTCCTCGATGCGGAGCAGGAAGCAATTGTGCACCACAGCGCCGCGAATCGTATAGGTATGTGTGCCCTCGACGTGCAGGTTGTACACCTTGCTCGGCGTCTCGTCGGTCTTCGCGATCTCACGGATTCCGTAGACATGACGCCCGTGCGCCACCTGATAGGTCGTGCGCTTGGCGCCCTTCCGCCCGACATAGTTGTGCAGGTTCTTGCCGACGTCGAAGATGAAGTCTTCGTTGGTACCGGGCACCCCGGGGACGAACACATGGCCCGTCACATTGCCCGCCTGGTTGATGTACTGGCGAACGACCGACACGATGCCCAGGCGGCGCAGGATCAACTGCACCTGATCCACCAGTTCCGGATTGACGAGATCGAGGATCATGCCGCCATTGGTGCTGCAGCCGTCGCCCCTGAACAAGCCCGCAAGCAGACCGCGCTGAAACTCTTCATCGGCAGTCATGACATCGCGTGTCAGGCGTTTCGTACTGTAACCGGTCCCGGCAAGCGACAGCAGCAATGACGCCACCACCTTGCTGTTGCAACCCATCTTGGTCGAGTGGTCCGACTGGTTGGCGGACTGAGAGAGTTCGACGCCGAATACTTGCTTGAACGCCGCCGCCAGATCTGCCTGGTACTCGACCTCGTGTGCACCGAGAGTGAAGTGAACACCATTGGGTTGCACACCATCGACACCCGCACGCTTGGATACGTAGCCCTCGGCAACATACCAGCCGAGAATCAGTCCGAACTCGTACGATTCCTCGACGTATCGGTTGACACCGACGAAGCGCTGACTGTGACGCTGCTTGTTCCGATGCTTGGCATCAACGTTCACCTTACGAATCAGACCATCGACCTCTTCGTACAGTCCATTACCAACATGGTCCATGAGGTCGAAAACGCGCTTGTCGCGCTCACCCAACGGCGCCGCGGTGACAATGAAGTCGGTCGGGCGCACGTCCTGGGCAGCGAGCCATACGAAACCGTTGAAGGGATCCGCTCCATCGCCGTCGATCAAGGTCTCGACATCACGCTCGGTCCACACCAGGATAGGATGCTCCGGAGTGCACCGAATCGGCTCTTTGTGTCCGAAGTGCGAAATCGACACCAAGGCTTGATCATTCGGGTTCTCGATCAGCTCCTCGACCGCGTGGTACGCCCCGTCGTGCGACAGGACCAGATCCCCCGCCTGCAGGGTCTCGATAGCCCGCTGCCCGTCGATCGTGTCGATGAGCGTACCGGCGGGAAAGCACGAGACGGGCTCGCCGCGCTGCTTCTTGCCCGAGTTGAGGAAGGTCGGGGTGGCCGGCTGGAAACGACCCGAGATGATCTCGTCGACGAGGTGCCGGGCGAGGATCTCGTCGCCGTCGGCGAGCGTCAGCGCGACCATGCACACACGGTCCTCGAAACGCTCGAGGTAGCGCTTGCCGTCGAACGTCTTGAGCGTGTACGAGGTGTAGTACTTGAACGCACCGAGGAAGGTCGGGAACCGGAACTTCTTCGAATATGCGTGCTCGAACAGCGATTTGACGAATGCACGCGAATACTTCTCGAGCACCTCGGGCTCGTAGTAGTTCTCCTCGACGAGGTAGTCGAGCTTCTCGTCGAGGTTGTGGAAGAAGACCGTGTTCTGGTTGACGTGCTGCAGGAAGTACTGACGGGCGGCGGCCACATCCTTGTCGAACTGGATCTCGCCGTTGGGGCCGTACAGATTCAACATCGCGTTGAGCGCGTGGTAGTCGAGATCCTTGATCGAATCGTCGAGGTGTGCGCTCGTGGCGGGAGCGGGATCGGTAATGGTCACAGTGCTGTCCCCACTTGTCGGAGTTAGGAAACGGCCGCGCAGTCACGTCCGCGACGCGCGTCGAATACGGATACGGATGTGGCTCAGGCGTTCTGGAGAACGGACTCCCAGAATCGGGCGAGACCGTCGCGGACACGCTCGACGTCGTCCGTCGTGCCCATCAACTCGAACCGGTACAGATACGGCACCTTGCACTTGCGCGAGACGATGTCTCCCGCGAAACAGTACGAGTCGCCGAAGTTGGTGTTACCCGCCGCGATGACACCGCGGATCAGACTCCGATTGTGCTCGTTGTTGAGGAATCGGATGACCTGTCTGGGAACGTACCGGGTGTCGCGACCCGTGGCGGTCGTCCCGCCACCGTAGGTCGGCACGATCAACACGTACGGATCGTGGACCTCGAAATTTCCCTCACGATCGTGCAGCGGGATCCGGCTGGCCGGAATCCCGAGTTTCTGCACGAATCGGTGGGTGTTCTCGGATGTACTCGAGAAGTACACCAGCGATGTTCCCGGGATCGACCCCAGCGAAGCCATCGGTAGTCACCACTCTTCATTCGATTGCGAAGACCGGCCCGGGCGGACACGGAAGAACACGTCCGCCCGGAGACGACGACGATCGGGCCGCCGCGAACGCGGCCCGGGCTCAGGCCGCGACGGTGAGCGCCTTGATGCGATCGGGGCGGAAGCCCGACCAGTGGTCGTCGCCGGCGACGACGACGGGCGCCTGGAGGTATCCCAGCGCCATGACGTAGTCGCGGGCCTCGGGGTTCTCACTGATGTCGACGACGTCGTACTCGATGCCGGCCTTGTCGAGGGCGCGGTAGGTGGCGGTGCACTGGACGCAGGCAGGCTTGGTGTAGACGGTGATGTTCATGAATGCCCCTTTTTCCGACGGCCGTGGGCGGCCTGACGACTGACTGCTGTGCGTTACCCGGAAGCCCACTTATCCGTCCGATCCCGCTTCCCCGAGAGATCGTCGGCACTTGTGGCCCTCCAGCGGTCTAGACACTACACCTTGTGTCCGTCGGATACACAGAACCCAGGATGTTGTGACTTACAAAGGTGATATTCCCAGGTCGCGACCCTCCCTCCACGGCGTTTCGGGCGTGTCTCGGCGTGTCGCCGCAGCGCGTCCGAGAGAGACCTCGAGCACAGTGTGGCGGGTGCCACCGACAACTTCCCGAGGTCACTGCGAGAACACCCTCCGGAGGGCCTGCGCGGGGAGCTCCGCCCGGGAAGAATGACTCCTCGTGCACCCGGTTCGCGCGATGGTCGCCGCACTGCTGGCACTGTCCCTGTGTGCCGCCTGCGACTCGCGCCGTCAGTGCGAGCCGATCTCCGCCCCGCTCGACGAGACGAGCACCGCGTGTCCCCGCTTCGGCATCAGCACCCCGGGCGGCCCGGTGGCCGTCGACGAGTACCGCGCGGTCACCGAGGCGGTCGGCGCCGCGCCGGGTGCGGTGCTGTGGTTCGTCGACTTCCTCTCCCCTCCACCCGTCGGGGCCCTCGACATCGTGCGTGCCTCGGGAGCCGACCCGATCGTCACGTGGGAGCCGTGGCTGCAGCGCGGCGACGGGACGTACGACCGGACGTCGATCACGATGGCCGACATCGCCGCCGGGGTCCACGACGACCATCTCTACCGGTGGGCGGACGAACTCACCGCGTGGGGCGGGACGGTGTACCTGCGCTTCGCGCACGAGCCGAACGGGGACTGGTACCCGTGGGGTCCCGCCGGCGGTACCCCACCGGAGACCTACGTCGCGGCGTGGCGACACGTGCACGAACTGTTCGCTTCCAAGGGGGCCGAGAACGTGCGCTGGATCTGGACGGTCAACGTCCCGCACGAGGGCAGCAGTCCCATCGCACCCCTGTATCCCGGTGACGACCACGTCGACGTCGTCGGGGTCGACGGTTACAACTGGGGCACCACGCGGCCGTGGAGTCGCTGGCAGTCCCCCGAGGAGCTGTTCGGACCGACCTTCGACGAACTCGGCCGGATCGCCCCGGGTCGTCCCGTCGCGGTCACCGAGGTCGCGAGCGCGGAGGCCGGTGGATCGAAACCGGACTGGATCCGGGATCTGGTGGGTTACTTGGACGGTCACCCCGCGGCAACGACGTTCGTGTGGTTCCATCACAACAAGGAAACCGACTGGCGCCTGACCAGCACGGCCGAGTGCGCGGCGGCCCTGGGCGACGCTCTGCACAGGAGACACACCGCACGATGACATCCGAGGCGTCGTTGCTCCCCGACCATCTCGAGGACGAGCGCATGCGCGACGTCGAGCGGCTCGAGCTGCTCGACACCCCTCGCGAGGAGCGCTTCGACAAGATCACCCGCATGGCGTGCCGCGTGTTCGGCGTCCCCATGGCGTCGCTGTCGCTGATGGACCACGACCGGCAATGGTTCAAGTCGATCCTCGGATTGGAACTCTCCGAGGTTCCTCGCGAGAGGACGGTGTGCCGCACCACCATCGCGCGCGCGTACGAGCGACCGGACGACCTCGCACTCGTCCTCCCCGATGCCGCAACCGATCCCGCCTTCATGGACATCCCGGGTATCGGTGGTGACGGTGGGATCCGGTTCTACGCGGGTTACCCACTGTTCGGTCCGGCCGGTCATCCCGTGGGCACCTTCTGCATCTACGACACCGAGGAGAGGAACCTCGACCCGGATCAGCTCGACACCTTCGCGGAGCTGGCCGAATGGGCGCAACGCGAACTCGACCGTTCCGACGAACTCGACCGCGCCGCCGAGATCCAGAAGCAACTCCTCCCCCGGCCGCTACCCGACCTCCCGGGCTACGAGATCGCCACCGTCTGCCTGCCCGCCTTCGTGGTGGGTGGCGACTTCTACGACCACTACCGGCTCCGCGAGGGCGTCGTGATCTCCGTTGCCGACGTGATGGGAAAGGGTCTCGGCGCGGCGATCCTGGCGTCGGGCGTGCGCTCCT
This sequence comes from Rhodococcus sp. S3, assembly GCF_058211795.1. Lineage (NCBI taxonomy): Bacteria > Bacillati > Actinomycetota > Actinomycetes > Mycobacteriales > Nocardiaceae > Rhodococcus > Rhodococcus sp. S3. The sequence continues at coordinate 3,365,469 of NZ_CM177074.1, forward strand.
CGTTGCGCGGTGCCGGCCGCGTGCTCGACCGTTTCGGACGCCGTCCGGTCGGCGTGCTCGACACGGGGATGGCGTTGACCCTCGGCGCCGAGCATCTCGCCGACGACTTCGAGCACACGGGAACGTTCGCCACCTCCTTCGTCGCTGCGATCGAGTTCTCCACGGGAGACGTCGACCACGCCGATGCAGGGCACGGACTCGCGGCGATCCGTCGCGCGGACGGCAGGGTCGAACCCGTCGAGGGCGACGGCCCACCGCTCGGGGTGTTCCCCGCCACCACATGGACATCGGAGACCGCGCACCTCGCCCCGGGCGACATGCTGGTGGTCTGCTCGGACGGACTGCTCGACCTGCTCGACGAGAACAGCGATCCGGCGGCACTGTGCCGTTTCGTCGCCGACCATCCGACCCCGAAGGCGCTGGTGGCCGCTGCACGTGCCCTGACGGAGAACGAACCTCCGCTCGACGACGTCACGGTCGTCTCGATACGACGGAACGAGGTGTCGTGAAGGCTGTCACGAAAGAGGGCTACCCGTCCCCCTTCCTGCGCGTCCTCATCGTCCTCACGGTCGTCGTCGGTCTGAACTACATCGTCTGGCGCTGGCTGTTCTCCGTGAACTGGGATGCCTGGTGGATCGCGATACCGCTGGTGCTGGCGGAGACGTACAGCCTGATCGACTCGCTGCTCTTCGCGTTGACGATGTGGCGGCTGAAGAGACGGCCCGAACCACCCGCAGCGCCGGAGGGGTTGACGGTCGACGTGTTCATCACCACCTACAACGAACCCGTCGACCTGGTGCTGCACACCGCCGCGGCAGCGAAGCGGATCCGCTATCCGCACCGGACGTGGATCCTCGACGACGGAGCCCGGCCCGAACTCGCCGCAGCGGCCGCCGAACTCGGCGTCGACTACATGACGCGGGCGGCGAGCTGGACGAACAAGCCGCGCCATGCCAAGGCCGGCAACCTGATCAACGCGCTGCTGCATTCGGACGGCGAGTTCCTCCTCATCCTCGACGCCGACCAGGTGCCCGAACCCGAGATCCTCGACCGCACACTCGGATACTTCACCGACGACCGCACCGCCCTGGTGCAGACACCGCAGTACTTCACCAACGTTCCCGAGTCCGACCCGCTCGGCAGCCAGGCCCCGTTGTTCTACGGCCCGATCCAGCAGGGCAAGGACGGCTGGAACGCAGCGTTCTTCTGCGGGTCCAACGCGATCCTCCGACGCGAAGCGCTCATGCAACTCGGCATCTCCGGCTATGTCCGGGCCGTCGAGGACGGCGTCGAACGCACCCTGCGCACCGCCGGCAAGGTGGTCGACCGCGCACGCCGGAAGGTGCCCGCCGATCAGCCCGACGTGGCCGCGGCACTGGAGTCGGTGCGACAGGCCGTTCGCTCGGCACGGGGCGAACTGCGGGCGGGAACAGCACTCGCCGACGTCACCTTCCGCTTCCAGCAGGCGGTCGACGCCGCTGCGCGCAGCATCGTCGATGCCGACTTCGGTGGTATCCGAGCCGATCTCGAGGAGATCGCCGCGCTCGACGCACACGGAACCGATGCGCTCACCATCGACGAGACCGTGCTCGAACGCCTCGCCGACCGCGAATGGTCACCGCTCGGTGCACTCGAATCGATCCGCGCGATGATCCGGGCCGTCGACGTCGACCGCGCCGAGGAGGCCGAGCCGATGCTCGCGTTGGCCACGATCTCCGTGACCGAGGACATGGCCACCTCGATGCGTCTGCACGGCGCGGGCTGGAAGTCCGTCTACCACCACGAGATCCTCGCGTACGGACTGGCGCCGGAGGATCCGAAGACGATGGTCACGCAGCGGCTCCGGTGGGCGCAGGGCACGATTCAGGTGATGCTGCGGGAGAACCCACTCGTCCAGAAGGGCATGACCCTCGCGCAGCGCCTCATGTACTGGGCGACGATGTGGAGCTATCTCTCGGGGTTCGCGGCCCTCGCCTATTTCGCGGCGCCGGTGATCTATCTCGTCTTCGGGGTCCTGCCGGTGGAGGCCTACAGTCTCGACTTCTTCGCGCGGCTCGTCCCGTTCCTGGTCCTCAGTCAGTTGCTGTTCTTCGTCGTCGGCCGCGGCACACCGACCTGGCGTGGCCAGCAGTACAGCCTCGCACTGTTCCCGGTGTGGATCAGGGCGTGCTGGACGGCCTTCCTCAACGTGTACTTCGACAAGCCGCTGGATTTCGCGGTCACCCCGAAGACGCGTCAGGGAGGCGAGGGTGTCCCCTGGTATCTGTTCCGTCAGCAACTGCTCGTCATGCTGTTGCTGGTCGTGGCGGCGGTCGTCGGGGCGGTGCGGTTGTTCCTCGGCGACATCTCGGTTCTCGGCGTGACCGCGAACCTCGTCTGGGTCGTGTTCGACCTGTTGATTCTGTCGGTGGTGATCGGCGCGGCTCGCTACCGTGGACCCGAGAACGAAGGAGTTCGATGAGCCACTACGAAACGCGTACGGTCGGAACGAGTACCGTCGTGCAGCCCACCGGTCGCCTGAACATGGTTGCGGCACCACGTCTTCGCGAGCAGTTGCGCGATCTCGTCGAGAGCGGATCCCATCGGCTCGTCGTCGACCTCAGCACGACGGAGTTCATCGACTCCTCCGGGCTCGGCGCACTCGTGTCCGGATTGAAGGCCGCCCGGCAGGCCGGCGGCGACCTGCGGATCGCCTCGCCCACGGCGCAGGTGCAGAGCGTGCTCGCGCTGACCCGGCTCGATCGGGTCCTGGCGACCCACGATTCCGCGGACGCGGCCTTCGATGGCGACTGACGGATCACCCAACATCCGTTCTGCCGACGGCGCGTCCGGCCGGTGGGAGTTGTCCGCGCCGACGAGCGAGGGCACCCTCGACCGGATCATGGATCTGGTCGCGGAGATGTTCGCCGCCGAGGAACTCGACGAGTCCGATCGCGTGCAGTTCGAGATCGCGGTTGCCGAGATCGCCGCGAACATCATCGAACACGCAGGTCGGGGACGAGCCGTCTCGGTGACGTTGACCCTGGAACTCCATCCGGATCGTCTCGAGGCCGTGTTCGTCGACGACGGCGCTCCGGCCCGTGTGGATCTGCGTTCGGTCGAACTCCCGGACGCCCTCGCCGAGCGCGGTCGAGGACTCGCCATCGCCCTCGCCGCGCTCGACGAACTGCGGTACCGGCGACAGGTCGGCACCAATCGCTGGCTGCTGATCTGTCACCGGTCCGATGCGTCAGGGCAGTCCGGGCAGTAGGTCGTCGAGCCGGGCCGGCAGGTTCCGAACCCGTACGCCGGTCGCGTGCCACAGGGCGTTGACGACCGCCGCGGCGCTGCCGACGATCCCGATCTCACCGATCCCCCGCGACCCCATGGGTGTCGCATGCAGGTCCTCGTCGTCGAGCCAATCGGCTTCGATGCCACGGATGTCGGCGTGCGTCGGCACGTGATATTCCGACAGGTCGTGGTTGACGACGTGCCCGAAACGGGCGTCGCGGATGCTCTCCTCGAACAGCGCCATCGAGATCCCGAACGACATCCCGCCGATGAACTGCGACCGCGCCGTCCGCGGGTTGATCACCCGTCCCACGGAGAACAGCCCGAACATCCGGGGCACCCGGATCTCGCCGGTGTCGGCGTCGACGTGCACCTCGGCGAAGTGCACACCGAAGGACTGTGCGGTGTAGTGCTCGAGTTCGCGGTTCTCGGCTGCCGACGCGGACAGTTCGGCGCCCACCGGCGGATCGTCGCCGAAGCGTTTGCCGAATTGCTCTGCGGCCGTGACGATCGCGGTGCCCCAGGACGAGGTGCCCGACGACCCGCCGGCCACCGTGCCGTTGGGCAGTGCGCTGTCGCCGATCTCGAGGTCCACGTCCTCCGGTCGGCATCCGAGTGCGTCGGCGGCGATGAGGGTCAGGGTCGTCCACGCGCCCGTACCGAGGTCGGTGGCTCCGATGCGGACGGAGTAGCGCCCCTCCCCCAGATGCCGGATATGGGCTTCCGAGCCGGGATTGACCATGTGGGGATAGGTCGCGACCGCCATGCCGGTACCGATCAGGGTGTGGCCCTGCCGCCGGGTTCCGGGTTCGCGGTCGGACGGATCCCATCCGAACCGCTGTGCGCCTTCGCGGAGGCATTCGACGAGCCGGCGCGACGACCACGGCTTCCCCGTCTCCGGATCGGACTCGGGTTCGTTGCGGATGCGCAGTTCGATCGGGTCGATCCCGAGTTCGGCGGCGAGCTCGTCCATCGCCACCTCACCGGCGAACATGCCCGGGGCTTCACCGGGCGCGCGCATCCAGAACGGCGCCGGGACATCGAGGGTGATCGCGCGATGCGACGTGCGGGCGTTGGCGACGTCGTACAGATTGCGCAGCGGTACCCCCGCCTGTTCGACGAATTCGGTGACCCGGGACGACTGGGCGAACGCCTCGTGCACGAGACCGGTGAGCCTGCCGTCACTGTCGGCCGCAAGCCGGATGTGCGAGGCGGTCGGAGCCCGGTAGCCGACGTAACCGAACATGTCGGGACGGGAGACCGCGAACTTGATCGCCTTGCCCGGCAGGGCCCGCGCCGCGAGTCCGCCGAGGACGTCGTGCGCGTGAGGACCGCCCTTGGAACCGAATCCCCCACCGATGTACGGGCAGACCACCCGCATCCGGGCCGTGTCGAGGCCGAAGACCGGTGCGAGGGTCTCGACGACGCCGTGCGGATGCTGCGTCGAGGTGTACAGCGTCAAAGTGTGTGCGTCGACCTCACCGTTCGACGGCACGACGTCGATCCGCCAGATCGCGACGACGGTGTGCGGTTCGAGCGGGTTGTTGTGTTCCTCGGGGGTGGAGTACCACTGATCGATCACCGTCTCGGCGCGGGTGAACGCCGCGTCGACATCCCCTCGCTCGGTGTCGGGTTCGTAGCCACCGTTGACGGTCTCGGGGGTGTACGCATCGGGATGGTCGGCGCGGAAGAGCGCGTCGTGCGGTTCCTCGCTGTATTCGACCTCCAGGAGCGAGCATGCCTCCCGGGCGATCTCGAAGCTCTCGGCGACGACCGCACCGATGATCTGCCCCCGGTACAGCACCTCGGGTGTCTGCAGGACGGAGTACTCACCTTCGGCCTCCTCGGTGAGACGCGGGGCGTTCCAGGGAGTGAGGACCTTCAGCACCCCGGGCACCGCTTCGGCAGCGGCGGTGTCGATCCGGTCGACGCGCCCGCGGGCGATGGTGGAGGTGAGCGGCACGAGGTAGGCGGGATCGTCGACCGGATGCTCGTAGGCGTACGGCGCCGTCCCGGCGACCTTCGCCGGTCCGTCGATTCGCGCGGTGGAGCGCCCACCTGTTCGGATCGGCTCGGGGCTCATGCGGATCCACCTCGTTCCCGTCGTTCGTCGAGTTCGCGCAGGGTCGCCACCACGGTGCGCCGCAGCAGCGGGATCTTGTAGGCGTTGCCGTCGAGGGGGCTCGCGTCGGCGAGTTCGGCCTCGGCCGCAGCGGCGAAGACCTCGTCGGAGGGTTGCTGCCCGAGGAGCGCTTCCTCCGCGCGGTGTGCCCGCCAGGGCCGGTGCGCGACCCCGCCGAATGCGATGCGGCACCCGGTGATCGTCCCGTCCGCGACGGTCATCTCGGCCGCTACGGAGACCAGCGCGAAGGCGTAGGACGCCCGGTCGCGCACCTTGCGGTAGGTGGACAGCGAACTCTGCGCTGCGGGGATCTGCACGCCGACGATCAGGTCGTCACGTTCGAGCACGGTGTCGCGCTCGGGGGTGTCGCCGGGAAGGCGGTAGAAGTCCTCCACCGCGATCGCGCGTTCACCGTCCGGGCCGAGGACGAGGACTTCGGCGTCGAGCGCGAGCAGGGCGACCGCCATGTCGGAGGGATGGGTGGCCACGCAGTGCTCCGAGGCGCCGAGGATCGCGTGGTAGCGGGTGTATCCGCCGATGGCGAAGCAGCCGCTGCCGGGTTCGCGTTTGTTGCAGGGGGTGCTCACGTCCCGGAAGTACGAGCACCGCGTGCGCTGGAGCAGGTTGCCACCGGTGGTCGCGGTGTTCCGGAGCTGAGGCGAGGCACCGGCGAGCAGTGCACGCGACAGCACCGGGTAGTTGCGCCGCACGAAGGGGTGCGCCGCGAGGTCGCTGTTGCGGACGTTGGCGCCCACCCGGATTCCTCCGTCGGTCGTCTCCTCGACGGTGTCGAGCGGTAGATGCGAGACGTCGACGAGAACGTCGGGGGTCGCGACGCCGAGTTTGAGGTGGTCGACGAGATTCGTGCCGCCCGCGAGGAAGACCGCGCCCGGTGTCTCGTGCACGACGGCGACGGCCGCGGCGGGATCTGCCGGTCGCTCGTAGCGGAGGGAGCTCATCGCGACGCCTCCGTATCGAGTCGACTGTCGCCGGTACCGAGTCGGCTGTCGCCGGCGGCGACGGTGCGGATCGCCGAGACGATGTTGGGATAGGCGGCGCAACGGCACAGATTGCCGCTCATGCGTTCCCGGATCTCGTCGTCGTCGAGTTCGGGTGCCTGGTCGAGATCGGCCGTGACGTGACTCGGTGACCCGTCGGCGAACTCGTCGAGCATGCCGACGGCCGAACAGATCTGGCCGGGGGTGCAGTAACCGCACTGGAAGGCGTCGTCCTCGATGAACTGCGCCTGGAGCGGATGCATCTCCCCGTCGCCGAGTCCGGCGGCGGTGACGATCTCGGCGCCGTCGTGCGAGGCGGCGAGGGCCAGGCACGAGAGGGAGCGCCGGCCGTCGATCAGCACGGTGCATGCTCCGCACTGACCGAGATCGCATCCCTTCTTCGGGGACGTGATCCCGAGGCGGTCGCGCAGCGCGTCGAGCACGGTGGTGCGGACGTCGATCGGGACGCGGCGCTCCACCCCGTCGACGTGGAGAACTATGTCGAGATCGGGTCGGTGGCCGGTATCGGTCCTCGTGTCCCCGCTTGTCATGGGCAAACCTCCGAACAGTGGGCTGTGTTCGGGGCATTCCCGCTGCAGGCGTCATCGAACCGTCGGGATGCGACGAGTGGTGCGTTCGCTGCTCGGCCGGACCGTGCGGATACGCGCGGTGCCGGAGACCTCGGGGGTCTCCGGCACCGGGTGTCGGTCGGTCCGCCGGCCGCTCTCGGTGCCGGCGGTACCGGCAAGGGAGGCGGACGTCTCGATCAGGCGTTGGCGAGCACCTTGGTGGCGTCGGCCAGTGCGGCCACGACCGTTGCGACCTGCTGCGCGGTCTCGGCGTGCTCCTTGGCGTGCTCGCCGCCGAACTTGCCGAAGGTCTCGCCGACGGACAGCGAGCCGCCGTCGACGACCTTGCCGCCGGCGATTCCGACGACCTTGACCGCGTCCTCGAGCGCCCACTTCGCGGCATTCTGGCTGGGCGACTGGCTGACGATGGCGACAGGCTTGCCGCTCAGTGCACCGGCACCGTAGGGGCGCGACAGCCAGTCGACGGCGTTCTTGAGCACCGCGGAGACGGTGCCGTTGTACTCGGGGGTGACGACCAGCACGGCATCGACATCGGCAGCGGCGTCGCGCAGGGCCACGGCAGCAGCGGGGGCAGCCTCGCCGTCGAGGTCCTCGTTGTAGAACGGAACGTCGGCGAGGCCCTCGTAGAGGGTCACCTCGACGTTCTCGGCAGCGACCGCCGCGGCGGTCTCGGCGATCTGGCGGGAGATGGAGCCGTCGCGCAGGCTGCCGACGAGGGCGAGAACTCGGGTCATGGGAACATCCTCGGGTCGAAGTGGTTGACTACGCAATGTTAAACGGACCGCGGTCCGCTTTATTCCCCGCCCCGCTAGAGTGTGACCTTGTGAACACTCGCCCCCTCCCGCACGCGGACGGTCGGGCGCTGCCTGCGGCGAACAGTCGGGCCCTCCCTCTGGCGGACGAGCGACTCTCCGAACGGGGCGACGCAGCGCGCAATCGTTCCCGTCTGCTCGACGCCGCCGCCCTGCTCGTCGCCGAACGCGGCGTCGACGCCGTGACGATGGACGCCGTCGCTGCGCGGGCCGGGGTCGGCAAGGGCACCGTCTTCCGCAGGTTCGGCTCCCGCGCCGGGCTCGTCCGGGCGCTACTCGACCACAGCGAGCGCGAGTTCCAGCAGGGTTTCCTGTTCGGCCCGCCGCCGCTCGGCCCGGACGCCGAACCCCTGGCCAGGCTCATCGCCTTCGGTCGTGCGCGCATCGAACTCGTCGAGGTGCAGGGCGAACTGCTCCGCGCGGCCGAATCCGCCACCGACTCCCGCTACACCGCTCCCGCCCATCTGGTCTCGCTCGCCCACGTCGACGCGCTGCTGCGTGCCGCCGGCGTCACCGGCGACACCCGATTGCTGGCGACCTCGCTGGTCGCGTCGCTCGAGGCCACCCTCGTGCTCCACCAGTGGCGCGAGCTCGGGCATCCGCTCCGCCGACTCGCCGACAACTGGGCCGAACTGACACACCGCGTCGTGACCGGCCGAGGTACCCATGAAACCGGGTCGAGCGCCGTACCGTAACGGCATGATTCGCACATTCCGGGTGCTCGCGGTCGTCTCCCTGGCAGCGGTGGCCGCCGCGTGCAGCACCGATTCGGATTCGGCCGACACCCACTCCGCGGAGGACCTCACCGGCCGCACCTTCGTCTCGACGAGCGTGACCGGCACGCAGATCCCGGGCGACGGACCGATGGTCGTCGAGTTCCCGGACGACGGACGCATCTCCGCGACTGCCGGCTGCAACCGCTTCGTCGGCGGTGTGGACCTGGCCGACGGCCGAGTGAAGACATCGAACCTGGCGAGCACGATGATGGCCTGCCTGCCGGAACGCGAGGGAGCCGACGCCTGGCTCACCACGCTGTTCGGCGCCGAGCCGCGCTGGTCGCTCGACGGGAACACCTTCACGCTCACCGGCGACGACATCACGGTCTCGCTCGAGGACGAGAAGGTGGTCGACCCCGATCTGCCGATCGCCGGCACCGAGTGGGTGGTGACCTCGCTGCGCACCGCCGACGCCGTCGTCAGGTCGGTCGCCCTGGAGAACGCCGCGCCGACACTCACACTGTCCGACGACGGCACCCTCACCGGGAACACGGGGTGCAACGAGTTCGGCGGCAGCGCCGAGGTCGGCGACGATGTCATCCTGTTCGAACCGCTCACCATGACCCGCGCGGCGTGCGCCGATCCCGAGGTCGCCGACATCGAGACGCACATCCTGAACGTGCTCGCAGGTGAGACCACCTACGCCGTCCAGGGCTCGTCGATGACCCTCACCGCGGCGAACGGCACCGACGGACTGGAGTTCACGGCCCGCTGACCCCTCCTCGGTACCGTGAGACCCATGCCGGGAGCAGTCCGCGTGGTCGTCGTCCTCGCACTGGGTGCGCTGCTGTCCGGGTGCGGCATGTTCGGGTCGTCGCCGTCCGACCCGATCGGCCGCCGTTACGTCTCGACCGAGGTCGAGGGGCGGCCCATCCCCGGCGGCGGCCCGCTCCAGTTGTCGTTCCCCGCCCGGGAGCGGGTCGCGGCATCCGCCGGATGCAACCGGTTCACCGGCACCGCCGACCTGTCCGGGGGCAGGATCCGTGCCGGGACGCTCGCGTCCACGAGGATGGCGTGCCCTCCCCCGCGCGACGGCGCCGACGACTGGGTGCGGACGCTGTTCGCGGCCACCCCCCGGTGGACTCTCGACGGAGAGGTGCTCACCCTGACCACCGGCGCGGTGACCGTCACCCTCACCGAACGTACGGACGGGCGCTGAGGCCGGCCGAGAGCGAATCGTTCAGTAACGCTCGACGAGCCACCGCGCGAGTTCCCGTGCGCTGCGGTCGACCTGCTTCGGCCAGTCGAGCGCCGAATCGTCGGCCCGGTCGCTCACGTGCTTGACGAGCCGGCACCGCGCGCCCATGCGGCGGGCGGCGTAGGCGACCGCGAAACCCTCCATGTCGACGAGATCGGCGCGGGCGGACAGCGCGTCGCGGATCTCGGCGTCCGAGACGAACGAATCGCCGGTGGCGAGCACCCTGCCGTCACCCTCGTCGATCTGCACGACGTCCTGCACGGGGTGACCGAGGCTCTTCAGGATCTCGCTGCTGATGTCGTGGTTGATCGCGGCGGACGGCAGGAACAGTCCCGAGTGGTGGGTGTGCAACGCGCCGGCGGTGCCGATGTTCACGACGAGCGGTCGCGCGTCGGCCGGATACGCCGCGAGCGCCGCGGTGACGGCCACCGCTGCGTCGACCTTCCCGATCCCGGTGATCACCGTCTCGTAGCGTTCCGGGACGTGCGCCGCCTCGGCGCGGGTTGCGGATACGACGAGGATCCCGTTCACGTACTGCCTCCGAGTTCGAGGGTCGCGAGTGCCGCCCGGTGCAGCTCCCGCCCGTACCCGGCACCGTATCCCGCGGCGTGCACCGCCAGTGGATGCAGCTGGTGCACGGGCACCCGCTGCTCCCATCCGGCACGCAGCGGATGTGCCGACTCGTAGCCGTCGACGACCCGGCCCAGGTGCGGGCAACCGAAGAGCGCGAGCATCGCCAGATCCGTCTCGCGGTGGCCGCCGTGCGCGGCCGGATCGATCAGGACGACGCCGCGCGGCGACCACAGCACGTTGCCGTTCCACAGGTCTCCGTGCAGGCGCGCGGGCGGATCCTCGTCGTCGAAGGCTCCGGCGGCGACGAGATCGCAGGCGGCCTCGATGTCGTGGCGCTGACGGTCGGTGACGCTGCCCGCCTCGACCGCGATGCGCAGGAAGGGCAGCACCCGCTCTGCGACGTAGAACGTTCCCCAGGTGTCGTGCACGGTGCGGCTCATGGGGCGGCGGCCGATGAACAGCGGCCCGTCGTAATCGTCGGGTGCCGCACCGAAACCGGCGGCGCCCACGTCGTGCATCCGGGCGAGTGCGGCACCGAACTCCCGTGCGGCCTCGACGGACGGGGATGCCTCGGCGATCCGCTCGAGTTCGATGTGGTGCTCGCTCACCGACCGCACCGCCGCCACCGGCATACCGGCCTCGGCGAGCCAGGCCAGACCGGCCGCCTCGGCCCGGAAGAAATCCGGTTGCGCGTGCGGATCGTGTTTGCGGAAGACGTCTCCGGTGCTCACCCCGAAGAGTCTGCCCGACCGCACTCTTCGCCCCGCCCTCTTCTCCGTTGTATCGCAGCAGTAACACGGGAACGCTAGGGTCGTGAAGATGACGAACCTTCGCGATCGGATCATCGAAGAACTCGGGGTGAAACCCTCCATCGACCCACGCGCCGAGATCGACGCGCGGGTGCAGTTTCTCGCCGACTACCTGCGCAGCACTCCCGCGAAGGGATTCGTGCTCGGCATCAGCGGCGGGCAGGACAGCACCCTCGCCGGCAAGCTCGCCCAGCTCGCCGCGGAGAAGCTCCGCGCCGAGGGCCACACGGCGGAGTTCGTCGCGGTCCGCCTGCCCTACGGCAAGCAGGCCGACGAGCACGACGCCCTCGTCGCATTGGAGTTCATCGGAGCCGATCGCACTCTCGGTGTGGATGTGAAGCCCGGCGCCGACGCGACGGCTTCGGAAGCGGCTCGCGCGCTGTACGGCACCGAGACGCGTCTGCGCGACTTCGTGCGCGGCAACATCAAGGCCCGCGAACGCATGATGATCCAGTACGCGATCGCCGGAGAACTCGGCTACCTCGTGGTCGGCACCGACCACGCCGCCGAAGCGGTGACCGGTTTCTACACCAAGTACGGCGACGGCGGCGTCGACATCACTCCCCTGGCCGGTCTGACGAAGCGGCAGGGTGCGGCGCTGCTGCGCGAACTCGACGCGCCCGAGAGCACCTGGATCAAGATCCCCACCGCCGATCTCGAGGACGACCGTCCTGCGCTGCCCGACGAGGAAGCGCTCGGCATGACCTACAGCGAGATCGACGACTATCTCGAGGGCAAGGACGTCACCGACGACCTCGCCAAGCGCCTCGAGACCAAGTTCCTCGACACACGGCACAAGCGCGTGATGCCCGTGGCGCCCTTCGACACCTGGTGGCGTGAGGGTTAGCCACCCGCGAAGGGCGGCAGGACGTCCACTCGGGACCCGGCCGGCCGGCCGAGGTCCCGGGTGAGTTCGCCCGTACCACCCTCGCCGGGTTCGAGCAGGAAGGCCGCCACCGACAGGACCCGCTCCATGCCGGCGCCGTAACGATCGACGAGCACGGCACGCAGCGCGCCGAGATCGGCGCCTTCCGGCAGGTCGATCGTGTCCTTCTCGCGTCCGGCCGCATCTGCTGCGGCCGCGAAGTACCGCACCTCGATCCCCGTCGTCACCTCAGCCACCGATAGCTCCCATGCTCCGCTGCGGCGGCGCGAAGTCCGCCGCGTCCATGCCGTGTCCGGCCCACTTGTTCCACATCGCCCCGCGCCACAGCGCGGCGAGTTCGTCGTCGGTGGCGCCGCCCCGCAGAGCGGCGCGCAGGTCGGTCTCCCGGTCGCTGAACAGGCAGGACCGGACCGTTCCCTCGGCCGTCAACCGCGTGCGGTCGCAGTCGCTGCAGAACGACCGCGTAACCGACGCGATGATCCCGACGGTCGCCGGTCCGCCGTCGACGAGCCAGCGTTCGGCCGGCGCGGACGGGTCCTCGCGTTCGGTCTCCGTGAGCGTGAACCGCTGCCCGAGCACGTCGAGCAATTGCTGGGCCGGCACCATCTGCGAGCGCGCCCAGTTCTGATCGGCGTCGAGAGGCATCTGCTCGATGAACCGCAGTTCCACGCCCTCGTCCAGGCACCACGCGAGCAGATCGGCCGCACCTTCGAGCGTTTCCGGCATCAGGACAGCGTTGACCTTGACCCGACCCAGTCCGGCGGCCACCGCGGCGCGGATACCGTCGAGCACCGAATCGAGCCGATCGCGGCGCGTGAGCCGCGCGAAGTGCTCGCGGTCGATGGTGTCGAGGGAGATGTTCACGCGGGTCAGTCCGGCGTCCGCCAGCGCCCGCGCACGGTGCCGGAGACCGACCGCATTGGTGGTCAGCGCGATCGGCAGCCCCGGCGTCTGCTGCGCGCATCCGGCGACGATCTCCTCGAGATCGCGGCGCATGAGCGGTTCCCCACCGGTGAAGCGCACCTCGTGGACACCGAGTCGACCGGTCGCGATGCCCACCAGACGCACGATCTCGGCGCTCGCGAGCAGCTGGTCGCGCGGAATCTCGGGAAGGCCCTCGGCCGGCATGCAGTAGGTGCAGCGCAACGAGCACTTCTCGGTGAGGGACACGCGCAGGTCGCGGGCGATGCGACCGAAGCGATCGAGAAGCTCGGGCACGTCGGGCCGATCGGACGCGTCGTCTGCGCGATCGCGCACGACCGGGATGCCCATGTCCACCGCTGTCATACGACCATCGCTTTCATACAGCCCAGTATGCCCACAACCGCCGATCGTGACATCGCATCCGGACAGACGGGGCACACGCGGCGCGTCGTGGGCGGCGGGGCACGGCCCTCGTGTGCCTAGGATGGCGGCATGACGAGCGGCAGGCGGTCCGTGGAGGAACACGAACAGCACGTGGCGGCGTTGCTCGACCCGTTGCGGAAGAAGAGCCCGTTGCGTGTGCCGCTCGCGCACGCGCTGCACCGCACCCTCACGGAGGACGTCGAGTCGCCGCTGGACCTGCCACCCTTCCGCAACTCCCAGATGGACGGCTACGCCGTCCGCGCCGGCGATCTCGCGTCGACCCCCGCCGACCTGCCCGTCCAGGGCGTGCTGGCCGCGGGCGACACCGTCGCGGCACTCGAACCGGGGCACGCGCTGAAGATCATGACGGGCGCTCCCGTCCCGGACGGCGCCGACGCCGTCGTCCCGGTCGAGGACACCCGTGCGACCACCCCCGACTCGGACGGCGCCGGCAGCGTGACCGTCGAGCGCAGCGTTACGCCCGGAACCTATGTGCGTGAGGCGGGAACCGACGTCCGCAAGGGCGATCTGCTGCTTCCCGCGGGCACGGTCCTCGCCGCCCGACACATCGCCGCGCTCGCCGCCGTCGGCCTCACCTCGATCCCCGTCCGTGCACGGCCGCGGGTCGCGATCATCTCGACCGGCAGCGAACTCGTCACGGCCGGGAGCGAACTCGGGCCGGGCCAGATCTTCAACTCGAACGGACCGGCGCTGGCCGCGAGCGCGTCGGCCAACGGTGCCGACGTCGTGACCATCGACCACTGCCACGACGATCCGGAGGAGTTCGTGACGATGCTCGAACATGCCGTGGGCGTCGCCGACGTCGTGTTCACCTCCGGCGGAGTGTCGAAGGGCGACTTCGAGGTCGTGAAGGACACGCTCGCGCCGCGGGGCGGGCAGTTCGTCTCGGTGGCGATGCAGCCGGGCGGCCCTCAGGGCACCGCCGTGGTCGACGGCGTGCCGATCCTGACCTTCCCCGGCAATCCCGTCAGCGCGCTCGTCTCGTTCGAGGTGTTCGCGCGACCCGCACTGCGGGCCGCCGCCGGCTATCCGCCCGTCGTGTGCGAGAGCCTGCCGCTCACCGAGGATCTCACGTCGATCCCGGGACGCCGGCAGTTCCTGCGCGGGCGACTCGACGAGAACGGGGTGACCCCCTTCCGCGGGCACGGGTCGCATCTCGTCGCCGGACTCGCCGCCGCCGACGTTCTCCTCGACATCCCCGCCGACACCACCTCCCTCGAAGCCGGAGACCTCGTGAAAGTACGGATCCTGTGACCGACCTCAGCCACCTGGACGACCAGGGACGCGCCCGCATGGTGGACGTCTCCTCGAAGACCGACACCACACGGATCGCCGTGGCGGCAGGCGAACTCGTCACCACTCCCGAGGTGGTCGCGCTCGTCCGCGCCGACAACATGCCCAAGGCCGACGTCCTGGCCACGGCCCGCATCGCCGGCATCGCGGCGGCGAAACGCACCTGGGAGCTCATCCCCCTGTGCCACCAGCTGGCGCTGTCGTCGGTGAAGGTGATGTTCGACTTCACCGACACCTCGATCACGATCGAGGCCACCGCGAAGACCAAGGGCCCGACCGGAGTCGAGATGGAGGCGCTCACCGCGGTCGCCGTCGCCGGCCTGACCCTGCACGACATGGTCAAGGCCGTGGATCCGGCCGCCGTTCTCGACGGCGTGCGGCTGATCTCCAAGGAGGGCGGCAAGCGCGGCCACTGGACCCGTGACGACGCACCCGGCCGGGACGGGACCCCCGGGGCCGGCGAACAGCCCGTGCAGAAGACCGGACGCTCCGCCGCCGTGGTCGTCGCGTCGACCGGTGTCGCCGCGGGCACCCGCGAGGACCGCACCGGACCGCTCATCCGGTCGTGGCTCGAGGACAAGGGATTCGCGGTCCGCGGTCCCCTCGTCCACGCGGACGCCGACATCGCAGCCGGTCTCGCCGACGCGGTCCGTCCGGGCCCTGCCCTGGTCGTGACGACCGGCGGAACCGGGGCGTCGCCGACCGACGCGACCCCCGAAGCGACTCTCGCCCTGCTCGATCGTGAACTGCCCGGCATCGCGGAGTCGATCCGGCAGCGCGGACTCGAGGCCACCCCGCACGCTGTGCTCTCGCGCGGCGTCGCCGGTCTCGTCGGCCACACGGTCGTCGTGAACCTGCCCGGCTCGCCCGGCGGGGTGAAGGACGGTCTCGCCGCCCTCGACCCGATCCTCGACCATCTGTTGGCACAAGTCGCAGGAGGCGGCGCTCATGAGTGAACTACTGGCCCGGATCTCCTCGGAACCGCTCGATCCCGCAGCGGTGGACGCCGCGGTGGCAGGCGCCGAACACGGTGCGGTGGTGCTCTTCACCGGTGTCGTCCGCAATCACGACGGTGGACAGTCGGTGACCGCGCTGCAGTACCAGGCACATCCGGATGCCGAAACGTTCCTGCGGCGGTGCTGCGAGGACGTCGCGATGAAGTCCGGGCTCCCGGTCGCGGCGGTGCACCGAGTGGGCGATCTCACCATCGGCGATCTCGCGCTGGTCGCGGCGGTCGCCGCCCCGCACCGCGCCGAAGCCTTCGCCACCTGCGCCGAACTGGTGGAACGTATCAAGGCCGAGGTGCCGATCTGGAAGCGTCAGCACTTCACCGAGGGCGCCTCGGAATGGGTGGGTCTGTAGTCACATCAGGGGACCGACGCACCCCGTGCGGTAGGGTGACATGGTTCGGGCGTCACGACGACGCCCACCGTCGTGGGATACCGGCGGCCCGGGATCGTGCCCGGCCCGCACGCACAGATGCAGTACGCACAGATGCACCGGCCTTCCTTGCGGCGATCGCACAGCACCACGGGCACACGGCCCGTCGAGTGCACACACGCCGCATCGAAAGGCAGCGCTGTTCCATGACCACATCATTCTCCGATCTCGGGGTGCCCCGCCCGCTCGTCGCCACGCTGAACGACGCCGGGATCACCAGCCCCTTCCCCATCCAGGTGGACACCCTCCCCGACACCCTCGCCGGTCGCGACGTGCTCGGACGCGGACGTACGGGTAGCGGTAAGACCCTGGCCTTCTCGATCCCGCTCGCCGCTCGCCTCGCCGGCCGGAGCACCCGGGCGGCCGGCCGTCCGCGCGGCCTGATCCTGGCTCCCACCCGCGAGTTGGCGACCCAGATCGCCGCGGCCATCGAACCGCTCGCGCATTCGTCCGGCCTGAAGGTCACCACGATCTTCGGTGGCGTGTCGCAGAAGCGCCAGGTCGAGGCCCTCCGTCGCGGCGTCGACATCGTCATCGCCTGCCCGGGCCGCCTCGAGGACCTCATGCGCCAGAAGTTCGTCGTGCTCGACGACATCGAGGTCACCGTGCTCGACGAGGCCGATCACATGGCCGACCTCGGCTTCCTGCCCGGCGTCACCCGCATCCTCACGGCGACGCCGAAAGACGGCCAGCGCCTGCTGTTCTCGGCCACCCTGGACAACGGCGTCGACAAGCTCGTCAAGCGGTTCCTGAAGAACCCGGTCATGCACTCGGTCGACGAGGCCACCTCCCCCGTCGCCGCGATGACCCACCACGTCTTCGACGTCGCGGGCATGGATGCGAAGAAGGACCTCGTCCGCGCCCTCGCCTCGGGAACCGGTCGCCGAATCCTGTTCATGCGCACCAAGCATCAGGCCCGCAAGCTCGCCAAGCAGCTCACCGACTCCGGCATCCCGGCGGTGGACCTGCACGGCAATCTCTCCCAGAACGCCCGCGACCGCAATCTCGCCGCGTTCTCGTCGGGTGAGGCTCGGGTGCTCGTGGCGACGGACGTCGCCGCACGCGGTGTCCACGTCGACGACGTCGAACTCGTCGTGCACGTCGATCCCCCGGCCGAGCACAAGGCGTACCTGCACCGCTCCGGTCGCACGGCCCGCGCCGGCAGCACCGGCGACGTCGTCACCGTCGTCCTGCCCGACCAGCGCCGGGATCTCGCGGCCATCATGCGCAAGGCCGCCATCGACGTCACCCCCGTCAAGGTGACGGCGGATTCCGAGCACGTGCTGAAGCTCGTCGGCGAGATCGCGCCGTACGTCGCGCCGGCACCGAAGCAGGCTTCCGCGCCGTCGCGTCCGCAGCGCAACGGCGGCAGCCGCCGTTCGTCGGCTCCCCGCCAGGGCTCCGGTTCGGGTCAGCGTTCCTCGTCGAGCGGACAGCGTTCCGCCGGTGGTCAGCGCTCCTCGGGTGGGCAGCGCGCGGCAGGCGGCCAGCGTTCGGCCGGTCAGGGCGCTGCAGCTGCCACCGGTGGCCGTCGTCGCCCCCAGCGCCGTACCTCCGCCGCTCGCTGAGCCGAAGGGCCGGCCTCCCGCGTCAGCCGGGTGAATCGGCCTTCCGCCTCAGCGGGGCGTGAATCGGTGTATCGCGTACATCGCGTCCGCGGACACCGGTTCGGTCGGCACGCAGCGGCGTAGTCGCTCGCGTACGTCGTCGGAGTCGAGATCGGCCCCGATGACGACGAGCTGCGTCCCGTCGGGCACGTCGTCGCCGCGACCCGCCGGTTCGAACCTGATGTGGTCGCCGACGGTGTGCAACAGATAGGTGCCGGTGTCCAGTCCGGCAGCGACTCGCACGTATCCCTTGATACGGAACACCCCTGCGGGCTGGTTCTCGAGGAAATCGACCAGCACGCGGGGGTGCAGTGCATCTGCTGACTCGAAGGTGATCGCGTCGTAGCCGTCGTGCAGATGGGTGTGCTCGTGGTCGTCCTGCTCGTAGAGCAACCGGTCGAGGGTGAGCTGCTCCCCCGGCTGCGGACCCGGCCGCTCCGGGATGTCGAACAGCAACGCCGGGTCGAGGCGACCGTGATCGGTCGAGACGACCGCGGCGCGGGAGTTGAGCCGGCACAGGCGCGTCAGCAGATCGTCGTGGGCCTCACCGTCGATCCGGTCGGTCTTGTTGATCAGCACCAGATCGGCGAGCGCCACGTGCTGTTCGACCTCGGGATGCTGCTCGGCGGTCGCGTCGAACTCCACCGCGTCGACGACCAGCACGAGGCCACCGTAGGAGACGTATTCGTTCTCCGAACCGGCGACGAGCCGGATCATGTTGCGGGGCTCGGCGAGTCCACTCGCCTCGACGACGATCACGTCGAGATCGGACGAGCGGTGGGCGAGCTTGTCGAGCATCGCGTCCATGTCACTGACATCGACTGCGCAGCACAGACATCCGTTGCTCAGCGAGACCATCGAGTCGACCTGCCCCGCCACCATCATCGAATCGATGTTGACGGAACCGAAATCGTTGACGATCACACCGATCCGCGCACCGCGGGTGTTGCGCAGCAGGTGGTTGAGCAGCGTCGTCTTCCCCGCGCCGAGAAATCCGGCCACCACGATCACCGGGATCTGCTTCTTCGCCATGGTGGTGAGACTAGCCGTGCGCTCGTACGCGGTTCCGACGGCAACCGCCGCCGGAACCGCGCACCGGCAGCATCAGCTGCCGCGCTTGATCCACTCCTCGAGGTGCGGCGACTCGGTGCCGATCGTGGTGCCGTCGCCATGACCGGTGTGCACCTTCGTCTCCGCGGGCAGGACGAACAGCTTGTCGCGGATCGACCCGATAATGGTCGGGAAGTCCGAGAACGAGCGGCCCGTCGCGCCCGGTCCGCCGGAGAACAGGGTGTCGCCGGTGAACAGCTCACCCGCTTCCGGCAGGTACAGGCAGGTCGAACCCGGCGAGTGACCCGGCGTGGCGATCGCCTGGATGTCGGTTCCGGCCACCCGGATCCGCTCCCCGTCCTCGAGCGTGCCGTGCGCGACACCCGGGTGGGTCATCTCCCACAGCACGTCGTCGGCCGGGTTGAGCAGGATCGGCGCGTCGAGCTTCTCGGACAGCTCCGGCGCCACGGTGATGTGGTCGTTGTGTGCGTGCGTGCACACGATCGCCACGACCTTCCGTCCACCGACGGCGTCGATGATCGGCTGCGCGGTGTGCGCGGCGTCGATCACCACGACCTCGGAGTCGTCGCCGACGAGCCAGATGTTGTTGTCGACCTCCCATTCGCCACCGTCGAGCGCGAAGGTGCCCGACGTGACGACCCGGTCGACGCGGATCGGCGAGGTGCTCACAGGACCACCACCGAACGGAGGACCTCACCGCGGTGCATCGTCTCGAACGCCTTCTCGACGTCGTCGATGCCGATGCGCTCGGTGACGAACTTCTCGAGCGGCAGGCGTCCCTGCTGGTACAGGTCGACGTAGGTCGGGAAGTCGCGCTCGGGCAGGCAGTCGCCGTACCACGAGCTCTTGAGCGAGCCGCCGTGCGAGAAGAAGTCGATGAGCGGCATCTCGAGGGTCATGTCCGGGGTGGGCACGCCGACGAGGACGACGGTGCCGGCGAGGTCGCGCGCGTAGAAGGCCTGCTTGTAGGTCTCCGGGCGGCCCACGGCCTCGATGACGACGTCGGCGCCGAAACCGTTGGTCAATTCCTTGATGGCCTCGACCGCGTCGGTCGAGGTCGAGTTGACGGTGTGGGTGGCGCCGAGGTCGGTGGCCCACTCGAGCTTCTTGTCGTCGCGGTCGACGGCGATGATCGTGCCGGCGCCCGCCAGGCGCGCACCCATGATCGCGGCGTCGCCGACACCGCCGCAGCCGATGACGGCGACGGACTGGCCGCGGGTGACCCCGCCGGTGTTCACGGCGGCACCGAGACCGGCCATGACACCGCAGCCGAGCAGGCCGACGACGGCCGGATCGGCGCTCGGGTCGACCTTGGTGCACTGGCCGGCGTGGACGAGGGTCTTGTCGGCGAACGCGCCGATGCCCAGCGCCGGGGAGAGCTCGGTGCCGTCCTCGAGCGTCATCTTCTGCGTGGCGTTGAAGGTGTCGAAGCAGTACTGCGGCTGACCGCGCTTGCAGGCGCGACACTGGCCGCACACCGCGCGCCAGTTCAGGACGACGAAGTCGCCGACGGCGACCGAGTCGACACCCTCACCGACGGACTCGACGACACCGGCGGCCTCGTGGCCGAGCAGGAACGGGAACTCGTCGTTGATGCCGCCCTCGCGGTAGTGCAGATCGGTGTGGCACACGCCGCACGCGGCGATCGCGACGACGACCTCACCGGGTCCGGGATCGGGGATCACGATGGGCACGACCTCGACGGGCGCTCCCTTCGAGCGAGCGACGACTCCGCGGACTGTTTGCGACATGGTGTCTCCGTTTCGTGATGCGACCGGCAGTGTCCGGTGTTTCCGACTTCCGGTGATTCCGACCCTAGCCACTCCCGCGGTGCTCTGCTCCTGATCGTTCGGCGGGCCCGACCCGGCCGAACGGCCAGGCGCTGAGCGGCGAACTCGAATTGTCCGATTAGCGCATTTCCCTTGGATTTTGCGACTCGACGCTCGGGCCGGCATTTTCCGTCGCCACCTCGGAAAACCCGTGTCGATGTAACGCCGCGAGCGACCTTCACGAAATCCGTTACGACCCGCCGCACTTCGGCGGGCCGGCAATTCCTCGGTCAGAAACGGATTGGTAGAGGCCCATGGCACTTCGAAAGTCGCTGTCGCGTCGGCGGATTCTCGCCGGCGTCTTCGCCCCCACCGCGCTCGGAGTCGTGGCAGCGGCCGCGATCGTGCTTCCGCAACAGGACACCCCCACCGTTGCCGACCCGTATCTCGCCGGCCTGGCGAAGACCACCGAATGTCACGACATGGTCAGCCTGGGCATCGGTGGTCGCGGCGACATCCCTCGCGACGAGTCGAAGATGCTCGTCGACGAGAACGGCAAAAGACTTCCCGCCGGTCAGCAGGACGCCTACAGCAGTATGTGGGTGGATCCGGTGATCAATGCCCCGATGGGGGAGCACGCGGACGGCGAGGGATACGCCGCCATCTACATCGAGTACCCGGCCGACCTCGCCAGCTACGAGAACGCCGTGAACAAGGGCGCCGAGAACACCATCGAGGTCATGAAGGCCATCCGGAGGTCCTGCCCGAACACCCAGTTCGCCATCGTCGGCTTCAGCGAGGGCGCCGACGTCGCGCGCCGCGCCGCAATGGAGATCGGTGCGCAGGAGCAGGGCGAGGACGGTTCCTGGGACATCATCGATCCCGACTCCGTCAGCGGCGTGGTCATCCTCTCCGACGCCGGCCGCCAGGCGGGCGAAGGCTTCTTCCCCGGTGCGGAGAACGGCACGAACCCCGACGGTTTCGATCGCCCCTACCAGCCCGGCGGCGACGCCGTCCCCGGACGCGGCGTCCTCCCCGACACGAACGGCGGCTTCGGTCATCTCGCCGGCAAGGTCGCCTCGTTCTGCTCCGAGGGCGACTTCACCTGCTCGGCACCCGAGAACATCGCGCTGATCGAACTGCTCGCGAACGTGGGCCGTCAGGTCAACGGCGACGCTCTCGAGCGCGAGGGCCTGACCCCCGCGACCGGCGCAGATCTCGCCCAGGTCGTCGGCCGGGTCGCACTGCTCGCTCTCGCCGACATCTCGGCGAACCCGGACTGGATGCGGTCGGACGAGACCTTCCTCGAGGTGCTGATCAAGGTCTCCGACCCGAGCTACGACCCCGCCACCGCACGCCCCACCACGCCTGTGGCCGCCGACGCCGACGAGGACGCGACCGGAGAGGACGGCGCGGAGGCGCCCATCCCCGCGGAGCGTCTGTCCAACCTCGCGTACCTGCCGGAGAAGATCGTCAAGGAGGTCGTCGGGTTCATCCGGAGCAACCAGAACACCCTCGCGGTGGTGCTCGCCGACCCGTACGACCAGACCTTCGGCTACAACGAGGAGACTCGGGACCACTACGGTCACCACTTCGACTACTGGGACGACGACATCGACGGCAAGGGCACGTCCACCGTCGAGTACGCCGCCGCCTGGCTCGAGCACCTGGCCCGCGAGGCCAGGGAGGGCAAGAAGGTCGATCCGAAGAAGGTCGACCAGACCGCGGTGCTCATGATCGCCGAGGAGACGGCGAAGGCCGAGAGCGCCGAGGTGTCCACCACGCCGGAGACCTCGCCGTCCTCGACCGTGAGCGACGATGCGACGGTCGCCGACAGCAGCGTGCCCGCCGCCGTCGACGGCGCCCCGGCTCTCGCGGGCGACCCCGCCGCACCGGTGGATCCGCTCGCGACCGAGGCGGGAGTGCCGGCGGCCACGTCCACCCCGGTGACCACCACGGCCCCGGTCCCCACCCCGTCGGAGACCACGACTCCGGCCACGGGCGAGACCACCACGGACGCCGGATCGACCACCTCCGGAACGCCCACGACGACCGTCGCCCCGACGACCACGTCGCCGGCACCGGCTGCCTGACCGTCCTCGACGGGCCACCCGCCGACCGAGAACTCGGCGTCAGCCCGCGGCGCGGACCCCGGCCTCTGCACCGAGAGCCGCGGCCTCACCGCGAGTGCTGACGCCGAGTTTTCGTAGTACGCCGGCCACGTGGAACTTCACCGTCGACTCGCTCACGCCGAGACGTTCGGCGATGACGCGGTTGCGCCGTCCGGCCACGAGATGTTCGAGGACCTCGATCTCCCGGGGCGCGAGCGCGGCGAGCGCATCGAGAGCGGGTCCGTCCGTCGCAGCGATCGGCAGGTCGAGCGGGAAGCTCACCGCGATCCGTGTGCCCCAGCCGGGGGTCGACTCGGATTCGATTCCACCGCCGAGGGTTTCGACGCGGTCGCGGAGCTGGCGCCCGAGTTCGACGACGTCGATCTCGCCGCTGCCGTCGTCACGCACGTCCACCAGCAGGGTCGAGTCGTCGCAGGTCCACGCGACGCGCACCCGCGTCACGTCGGTCTGACCGGACATCGCCAGCACGGCGCCCCGGGCGATCGCGCGGGCCGCGTGCGCGACCTCGCCGGGCAGTCCCCGTCCACCCACCGGCGGAGCGACCATCTGCAGGTCGAGCGGGCGGTGCCGCACCAGATCGCGCAGTTCACCGTGGAGTCGCGCGAACGCGGTGGTCAGTGCCTCCTCCGCGAGTTCGCGGTGCAGGTCCACCGCCGATCGCAGGCCGATCAGGGCCTCGGTCGCCGTCTCCCGCGCCGTGGTCCGGGCACGGGTGTCGTCGAGATCCTTCGACCGCAGGGTCGCGAGGATCGTCTCGAGGGTCACGGCATGGGATTCGGTGAGCTCGGCGACGGTGCGGGCCCGCTCCGCGGAGGCGGCCCGCGATTCCGCGAGATATGCCGGGCTGGCGGTGTGCACCTGCAACCGGATGCCGGTCGCGACCACCCCGAACGCCGCCCGCACGAGAACGAGGGCCGCGGAGGTGGCCCGGGCCCCGCGAGGCACGAACACCAGGAGCGTGTCGGTGCTGTCGAGGATCGCGCACACCTCACGATCGCGACCAGCGAGACGGAAGCTGCCGCGGCGGATCTCCCCCGCGACGAGGTCGTTCCGCACCCGGTCCAGCTCGGCGATGGTCACCCGGTCGACGATCGACGGGTCGCCGGCCACCTTCCGCGGCCGGCCGGTGCATTCCCTCGTGAAGATCACCAGGGCACTGTGCGGAGCGAGGTCGTCGACATAGGTGGAGAATCGCTGCGCGATCTCCGCGAGCGGACCGGTGAGGACGTCGCGCAGCTCGGCGATCAGGACCTCAGGGCGACGGGCAGCGGGACTCACATGCCCACGATATCGGCGTCCACCGGCGCCTTCCCGGAGGAGCCCCGGCCCCTGCCGACGCGTGCATCGCGTACTGCGCCACTTCGGCCCCTCGGACCCCGGCCGGCGGTAACATTCCGATCACTGGGGCGACATCGATTCCTCGTCCGTGGGAGGTGCTACGAACAGTGGCGGACCCCCGCGCGACGACGGGCACCGCGACCGCGATCGACGGTCGCGACGGGTTCCCCGCGACCGTGCCGGGTCTGCTGCTCGACCGGGTGTCCCGCTCCCCCGACTCCGTCGCCTACCTGTGCCCGGACCGTGAACGGTGGCGTCCTTCGACGTGGACGGACGTACGCCGCGAGGTCTTCGACCTCGCGGCGGGACTGATCGGTCGGGGTGTGGGAGCCGGATCGCGGGTCGCGATCTGCGCGACGACCTGTTATCGGACCGTCGTCGCCGACCTCGCGATCGCGTGCGCGGGCGGCGTCACCGTCCCGATCTACCCGGCGACCCGCGACGACGAGGTGCGGTCGCAGATCCGGCGTGCGCACACCGTCCTCACCGTCGCCGACCGGCCGGTCGCCGCCACCGACGTCCTGGGCATCGACGGACTCGACAAGCTCGCCGACGAAGGGCGCCGTCTGCTGCGCACCGACCCCGACGTCGTGGAGCGACGGATCGCGGCGTTGTCCCCGGACGACGAGGCCGCGCTGATATACACGGCGTGCGAGGACGGCCGCACCAAGGGCGCGTGCCTGACCCACCGGGGCACGACCTACGGCGCCCGTGCCGTCGCGCAGACCGGGATGATCTCGTCGTCCGACCGTCAGTTGCTGTGGTTGCCGCTCGCGCACGTCTTCGGCCGGTCGTTGCTGCTCATGGCCATGCACACAGGCGTGAGCACCGCCGTCGACGGTCGCGCCGACCGCGTCACCGCGAATCTGCGCACGGTCCGGCCGACCTTCCTGGGATCGGTCCCGCACGTGCTCGAGAAGATCGCCCGGCTGGAACGGGACGAGCTCGGGGGTCGGCTCCGCTTCGTCGTCTCCGGATCGGCGCGATTGTCCGAAGACGTCGCCCGGCGGTTCGAGCAACTCGGTGTACCGGTGCTCGAGTGTTACGGGATCACGGAGACCTCCGGACCGTCGTGCGCGAACCTGCTCGGCGCGCACCGCCCCGGCACGGTCGGCCGACCACTGCGCGGCACGGAGGTCCGGATCGCCGACACCGGCGAACTCCTCATTCGGAGTCCCGGAGTGATGACCGGTTACCACGACGATCCCGCGGAGAGTGCCGCCGCGCTCGACGCCGACGGCTGGTTCCACACGGGCGATCTCGCCGAGATCGACGCCGACGGATTCGTCGTCGTGACAGGGCACCGCAAGGACACCTTCAAGACCAGCACCGGAAAGTACGTCGGCCCCACCGCGCTCGCCGACCGCTGGCGCCGGATGTGTCCGGGCAGCGAACTCGTCGTGGCCGGGGAGCTGCGCCCGTACTGCGTCGGTCTCGTGTTCACCACCGCGCCGGAGCCGGTCGTCGCGGCCGCGCTGGAGCAGCTCGACGCCCGATCGGATCCGTGGGAACGCATCCGCCGATTCGTCACGGTGAGCGCGCCGCCGAACGCCGACGATCTCGACCCGGCCGGGCGTCCGATCCGTGATCGCGTGCTCGCCCGGTACGCCCGTCTCGTCGACGAGATGTACGCGAACGGTCGTCGCGCGGGCCAGGACGGGTCGCGGCAGTCGAACGCCGTCTGAAGTAAGGTTCACCTAAACGCAGGTCACCGCGCGGCCGGAGAGGCCGGTCGTTCCGCCGTCCACGATCCCCTGCCGAGGAGAACGCACCCATGGCCCGTAGTCTTCGCCCCATCGAGGTCTTCCCGATCACCACGCGGTACCTGAAGGTGCTCCGCGTGACGGACGTGAGCCCCGGGATGCGACGGGTGACCCTCGGGGGCGAACAGTTGCAGGCGCACGTCGCGCCGAACGGGTTCCCGGTGGAGGCGTTCCGGTCCGACGGTGTGGACGACGAGTTCAAGCTGATGTTCAAGCATCCCGAACTCGACGAGGCCCTCGGCCCCACCCAGGCCGACGGCGTGGTGAACTGGCCGCGCGATCCGAAGCTGCTCATGCGCACCTACACCGTCCGGCGCTGGGATCCGGTCGCCGGCGAGATCGACGTGGACTTCGTGCGCCACGGCGTGGGTCCCGCGTCGAGCTGGTCGTACCGCGCGGAACCCGGTGAGACCATCCAGATCGCCGGACCGAAGTCGTCGGCCGGACACCCGCAGGGCGTGGACTGGACGCTCGTGGCAGGCGACGAGACGGCTCTGCCGGCCATCGGGCGCTGGCTCGAGAACTGGCCGGAGGGTGCACGTGGCCGGATCTTCGTCGAGATCGCTGACGACTCGCATCGGCAGGATCTTCCCGTTCCCGACGGGGTGGAGCTGACCTGGCTGAGCCGCGACGGCGCCGAGCCTGGCACGACGACCCTGTTGTTCGATGCCATCCGGGCCGCCGAGTGGTGGGACGGCACGGTCTGCGCGTGGGTGGCCGGTGAGGCCCTCACGCTCACCCCGATCCGGCGGTGGCTGCGCAACGAGAAGGGCCTGCCCAAGGAGCAGGTGGAGGTCACCGGTTACTGGCGTCGTCAGGAGGTCGCGGTGTCGGAGGCCGACGCCTCCCTGCCCGATTTCGAGGCGACCGAGGACGAACGCGACCGCTTCGACGAACTGGCCGAGATCGCACCGGGTTTCGCGCTGCGGGTCGCGGCGACCATCGGACTGGCGACGGCCTTCGACGCGTCGCCGCGCACCCTCGACGAACTCGTGGCCAAGACCGGAACCGACCGCACCGGTCTGGGCAAACTGCTCCGCTATCTCACTGCCGTGGGGGTGGCCGAGGATCTCGGCGAGGGCCGGTTCCAGCTCACCGGCGTCGGCCGTGAACTCGAGGACGACCACCACATCGAGGAACTGCGACTCGACGGCGTGCACGCGCAGCGGGAACTGGCGGGCATGCTCGCGCTCCTCGCCGCCGTCCGCACGGGTCACGGGGACGACGCACAGCGGTTCGGGAAGAGCTTCGCGCAGCGCATCGCGGACGACACCGCTCTCCTGACGGACCGGTACGAGCAGGAAGCCGAGATGGCCGTCTACTTCGCCGGTGCCCTCGCGGCGAAGGTGCCCGCCGACGTCATGACGATCGTGGTCTCCGGTGAGGCCGCCGGTTCCTACGCCCACGCCCTCGTCACGGCGAATCCGTCGGCACGGGCGACCGTGGTGGCCGCGCCGTCGGAGATCGAGGTCGTGCGTCGCGTCCACGGCGAGCACGTGCGCGTCGCCTATACGCCGGGCAGCATGCTCGAAACCCGCCCCGAACCGGTCGACGCGGTGCTGCTGACCGGGCGGTTGAACGAACTGCCCGATGCCGACGCCGTGCACGTGCTGCAGCAGGCGGCGGCGGGACTGAATCCGGACGGCCGGGTCCTCGTCTTCGGCACTGTGCTCGACGACATCGCCGGTGAGCACGACTACGAGGACGATCTCGTCGACTTCGCGCTCAGCGGCGGCGGTGGTCGTACGCACGAGGACCACCTGGCACTGTTCGAGGCGGCCGGCCTCGCGGAACCCGAGCGCACGACGGTGGGTTGGGGCATGACGGTGTACACGTCCACCGGCTCGGCGGGCTGAGATCGTGAGAATGCAGCGGCCTCGCGACGCGCGGGGCCGCTGCAGAACGACAAGAAGAGCTGCTGCGAGGAAGTCTCCCGCGAGGAATGTCTTCCGAACGGTGGACCTAGCGGGAGGCTTGTCGAAACTTGCCCCAGCGCTGGACGGATGGTCCCGAGCCACGGGGCTATTCGGAAGCGTGCGTGTCCACCAGGCGCACCGAGGCGGAGCCTTCCTCAGCTGTCTCGACCGGATGAGGTTCGTCAGGTTCCGGAAGTTCAGGGCCGAGCCGCGGAGGCGCTCCAGGCACCCGTTGACGGTCCCGGTCGGGCCGTTGCACGTGCCGGTCCGGTCGAAGAACGCGAGGATGTCTCGTGGGCGAGACGCCGCGTGTCCGTCCCGCGCGAGAGCGCCCGGCTACCGCATCCCCGGCACCACGGGTCCGGCTCGGCGACGCGGCACTCGATCACCGCGCGATCCGGCTCGAGCAGCTGACCGACGGCCACAAGACCGAGCTCGTCGAGGTGGAAGAAGACGGTCAGGTCGGGGGTCGCGAAGGTAGCGTGGTGCACGTCGAGGTCTTCCGGCGGATGGTCAGTGTGAGAGCTTCCATCATCGGAAGGCCTCGACTTTCATCCGGCGACCGACGCGCTCAGCCACCCACCCCCTCAACTGCGACACTCCTATTGACTTGCTGTCAAGCGGCGGTCGTTTGGCGTCGAGGCTGCAGCGTCTGGACGATGAGTGGATAGAGCTGCCGAACGAGATACCGTTTCAGGCAGCGGATGATTTCCATCTTCGTCTTGCCTTCCGCGATCCGTCGTGTCGCGTAGTTACGGGTCTGCTGGTCGTAGCGCAGCCGCACGAGCACGATGTGGTAGAGCGCTGAGTTCGCCTGCCGGTCGCCTGCGCGGTTGAGTCGGTGACGGTTGGTCTTGCCCGACGACGCCGGTATCGGACAGGCTCCGGCCAGTGCCGCGAACGCGGCTTCCGAGCGTAGCCTGTCAGGGTTGTCGCCGGCGGTGATCAGCAGCTGCGCCACGGTGTCTCGGCCGCAGCCGAGGACGCTCATCAGGTCCGGGGCATGGTCTTCGAGTAGCCGTTGCAGGTGCCCGGACAAGTCCTCGATCTGCTCGGTCAGTGCTTGCCAGCGCCGCGCCAGCAGCCGCAGGCTGTAGGCCGTGGCCTCGGCTGCGGTCACCGGCGCAGGTGTCGGTCGTGACGCCGCCAGCGCAGCGATCAACTTGGTGTTCGACAGGCCCCGGTAACGCGAACGCAGCTCCTCTGGCGCCGTGATCAGCATGCCCTTGATCTGGTTGATCGTCGCTGTCCTGGCGGTCAGTGCAGACGACCTCGAGGTGCGCAGCACCCGGAGTGACTCCACCAACCCATCGCCACCCTTGGGTGCGGCGCTGGCTCGACCCGACAGCACCGCCTCAGCGGCCGAATAGGCGTCGAAGGGATCGCTCTTGCCGCGAATCCGGCGATCGAACCGGTTGGGGCGGTTGACCTCACTGACCGCGATGCCCGCGACCTGCATCGCACGACTGACCCCAGCCCCGTACGAGCCGGTGCACTCGATGCCTACCTTCACCAGCCCAGGCCAGGACCGCAGGAACCGCAACGCCGCCTGGTAGCCGGCCGCGGTCGCTGGGACCTGTACATCTGCCAGTCGTCGTCCGGTGGCATCGATCGCTGCGACGTGGTGGGTGTCGGCGTGGGTATCGATTCCGCCGTAGACCTCGAGGTGATCCTGATTCACCATGGGACTGCGCCCTTCCATCTTGTCGGGTGCGCAGTCCGGCCGGGCGTCAGTCAGTTCACTATCGGGGATCTCGCCAGACTCCTATCAGGACATGACGGCCCGCCGGGCTGCACTCAAACGAGTGAGCCGAGCCGGTCGACACGTCGCAGACAGGACAGCCACCAACCTGCAGTGGCGTCAGAAGAGCCGTGAGCCAGACCCGCCCACCAGACCCATCCTGCGTCCACCGAGCCGAGACCGTCACGCCCATCAAGGAGTCAGACCAACCGGTCCACGAGATCCATAGTGAAGAGCCACAACACCGGCTACGCTCATCGTGACCGGCGTGCTGCACACACCCCGGCGGCCGGATCCGCCGCCCGAGAAGGGATGAAGGAAACAGAACAATGAGCAACATCACACACGTGACCGTCCTGGGAACCGGAGTCCTCGGCACCCAGATCGCCTTCCAGACCGCCTACAGCGGCTTCCAGGTCACCGCATA
Source organism: Rhodococcus sp. S3 (assembly GCF_058211795.1). Taxonomy (NCBI): domain Bacteria; kingdom Bacillati; phylum Actinomycetota; class Actinomycetes; order Mycobacteriales; family Nocardiaceae; genus Rhodococcus; species Rhodococcus sp. S3. The sequence continues at coordinate 3,395,368 of NZ_CM177074.1, forward strand.
TGACATCAGCAGCGACGCCATCGAGGCAGCCAAGAAGCGGTTCGACGCTCTCGTCACCACCTACAAGGACGACGGAGTCGCGGGGGCAGCCGAGGGGAAGGCGGACGAGGCGCTCACCCGCGTCCGGTTCTCCTCCGACCTCGCCGACGCGGTCGCGGACGCGGATCTGGTCATCGAGGCGATCCCCGAGGTACTGTCCATCAAGCAGGACACCTACCGAAGGCTCGGCGAGCTCGCACCGGAGAAGACGATCTTCGCAACGAACTCGTCGACACTTCTGCCCAGCGACCTCAAGGACTCCACCGGACGCCCCGCCAAGTTCCTCGCGCTGCACTTCGCGAACCGGGTCTGGAAGTTCAACACCGCCGAGGTGATGGGCACCGCCGACACCGATCCGGCCGTGTTCGACGAGGTCGTCGCCTTCGCCGGCAACATCGGGATGGTTCCGATCCCCGTGTACAAGGAGAAGTCCGGCTACGTCCTCAACTCGCTACTGGTGCCGTTCCTCAACGCCGGGTACGCACTCGCCGCCGGCGGATACGCCGAGCCGAAGGACATCGACAACGTGTGGCGGATCGGCACGGGAGCGCCGATGGGCCCCTTCCAGATCACCGATGTCATCGGCCTGGCCACCCCGTACAACATCCTCGCCCACGGCGGGGAGGAGGACCAGGCGCTCGCGGCCTGGCTGAAGAGCGAGTACATCGACCACGGCAAGCTGGGCGTCGCCACCGGCGAGGGCTTCTACACCTACAACTGACCCACGACCGCGGCAGAACAGTCCACGAGAGGACGTGCAAGCCAGATGTACTACAGCAGTGGAAACTACGAAGCCTTCGCCCGCCCCCGCAAGCCCGAGGGAGTCGAGAACAAGACCGCCTGGTTCGTCGGCGCCGGGCTCACCTCGATGGCCTCGGCGGTGTTCATGATCCGCGACGGGCAACTCTCCGGCGACAAGATCACAATCCTCGAGCGCCTGGACCTGCCCGGCGGCGCGCTGGACGGTATCAAGAAGCCGGACAAAGGGTTTGTCATCCGCGGCGGGCGCGAGATGGAAGACCACATGGAGTGCCTCTGGGATCTGTTCCGCACCATCCCGTCGCTCGAGGTCGACGGATCCGTCCTCGACGAGTTCTACTGGCTCAACAAAGACGACCCCAACTACTCACTCAACCGGGTCACACACCGGCAGGGCGAGGAGTTCGTCACCAACAATGAGTTCGGCCTGAGCGAGAAAGCTCAGAAGGAGTTGGTCAAGGTTTTTCTCGCCTCGCGTGAGGAGATGGAAGACAAGCGCATCGACGAGATCTTCGGTGAAGAGTTCCTGAGCAGCAACTTCTGGCTCTACTGGCGGACGATGTTCGCGTTCGAGAACTGGCACTCCGCACTCGAGCTGAAGCTCTACCTGCACCGGTTCGTGCACCACATCGGCGGGCTCCCCGACCTTTCGGCGCTGAAGTTCACAAAGTACAACCAGTACGAATCGCTCGTGCTGCCCATGTACCGCTGGCTCCTGGACCAGGGCGTGAGATTCGAGTTCTCCACCGAGGTCACCGACATCGACTTCGTTTTCGACGGCGACCGTAAACAGGCCACCCGCATCCACTGGACAAAGGGCGGCGTGCCCGGCGGCGTCGACCTCGGTCCCGACGACCTCGTGCTCGCCACGATCGGTTCGCTCACAGAGAACTCCGACGACGGCACCCACCACAATGCGGCCAGACTCGACGAAGGTCCCGCGCCGGCGTGGGACCTGTGGCGGCGCATCGCGGCCAAGCACCCCTCTTTCGGACGCCCCGAGGTGTTCTGCGGCGACATCTCGAAGACGAAGTGGGAGTCAGCGACGGTCACCACCATCGGCCCTGAGATCCCGAGGTACATCAAGAAGATCGCCAAGCGCGACCCGTTCTCCGGCAACATCGTCACCGGCGGCATCGTCACCGCGAAAGACTCGTCCTGGCTGCTCAGCTGGACAGTCAACCGCCAGCCGCACTTCAAAGCGCAAGCACCCGACGAGATCGTCGTGTGGGTCTACGGCCTGTTCGTAGACGTGCCCGGCGACTTCACCGGCAAGACAATGCAGGAGTCGACCGGCGAAGAGATCACCCAAGAATGGCTCTATCACTTGGGTGTGCCCGTCGAGGACATCCCGGAGCTCGCGGCAAACGGCGCGAAGACCGTGCCCGTGATGATGCCCTACGTCACCTCGTTCTTCATGCCCCGCACCGCCGGTGACCGCCCCGACGTGGTGCCCGAGGGCGCAGTGAACTTCGCGTTCATCGGCCAGTTCGCCGAAACCACGCGCGACACGATCTTCACCACCGAGTACTCGGTGCGTACTGCGATGGAGGCCGCCTACCAGCTGCTGGGCATCGATCGCGGCGTGCCGGAGGTGTTCAACTCCACCTATGATCTCAGGTTCCTGCTCGAGGCCACCGCGCGCTTGCGCGACGGCGAGGAGGTAGAGCTCCCCGGCCCGAAGTTCGTCGGCAACCGCATCATCAAGCACCTCGACCACACTCAGATCGGACAACTCCTCACCGACTTCGGAGTCATCCCCGAGCTCGACGGCACGACGAAACGAGTCCGTGCCGATGACGCCGGAGCCTGACCCGCAGACGCTGACTCCGTCCACCGAGCGACGATCACCCCGCGCCGATCTCCGGCCTGAGTTCCACAACTTTTGGTGACCCGCGTTTATCGCATCGATGAGTTTGCGGGCGTCGTCGTTGATGCTCGGCTCGACGATCATCTCGTGGTCGCCGATGGCGACCACGATCGTGCGCAGGGGTTCGAGGGCGCCGACGACCTTCTTGATCGATACGCCGGTGATGTTCTGCAGGTATCGGGCAACCGCCAGCGCGGCGAACACCACGGTCAAGTGCGCCTCGATGGAATCCCTGGTCCGGTGGAAGACCGGTCTGGCCTTGAGGTCGGACTTGGCCATCCGGAACGACTGCTCGACCTTCCACAGGTCGTGGTACGACGCCACCACGGCGTGGCCATCCATGATCGTCGAGTCGATATTGGTGACGTACCCCTTGTATCCGGCCGCTTGGCGAGCCCGTTCGATCGAGGCCTCGTCCAAAGTGACGTTCTGTCCGATGAGCTTGACGAACCGCTGCTTCTTCAAGGGCTCGGCCCGGTGGGCCACTCGCTGAGCACGGTCGATCTGCGCGCTGAGCGTGCGGCGATCCCGCTGGGCGCGCTCCCACTTGTAATGCCACACCACTCGGCGGTCGCGCCTGTCGCGGCCTTGCCCCATCGGGCGGGTCAGCTCCACGATCTCGCCGTCGTCGATGCGTTGCCGCGGCGACCGAAGTGCTCTTCGAGCTCCTTGGGCGCTTTGGAGGTGCGGGAGCCGACGATGAACAGTAGACCTGCGTCTTCGAGTCGTTGAGGTTGGCCGCTGAAAGCATCCCGGCGTCCGCCACGACGACCATGTCCGCGATTGCGTGCCGCTCCTGGAAGGCGGTAATCACCGGGATCAAGGTCTTGGTTTCGGCCTTGTTGCCCTCGAAAACGTGCACGTCCAGCGGGAATCCGTCCCGGGCGACCAGCAGGGCGACGCCGGGGCCGCCGGCGGCCGTGACGTGGCGCCAACAAGCGGCCGCGATGAGAGTGCGGTAGTCGCGAGCAATTACCCGACCCAGACAGTTGTAAAGCGTGTTGACGTGCGGGGGATCTAGGCCAAGGCGCCCAAGCACCCGTACCGAATCTAGTTTGCTCGTCGGCTCGACCAGACGGGCCAGTACCAGGTCGCGGAATACCGAATCCGCCACCACGCCCAACCCCAGGCGCTCGTAGCTGCCAGCCAAGCCCTGCCACAAAATTCGTGGCGACGAGCGTTTGACTACGGCTGCCGTGCTGGCGGGCAGATCGATCACCGCCGAGGCTCGATCCTCCAGCCCGAGATCGAGTTCGTGCTGGTTAGCGTTGATTCGTTGCTTAGCAATCTCGATCAATGATTAGGTCGTCGGTTCGATTCCGACAGGCGGCTCCGGCGAACAGCCCCTGACCTGCGCAAACGCAGGGCAGGGGCGGTTCGGTTCTGGTGGTCGCGCGATGCGCTGGCCTCACGGTTCTGCCCGACACCGACGTCGCTCTCCTCTGCGACGGACCCCTCGCCGGCTGAGCGCTCGGGCCGGCATCCTGCCCGTGTGCCGATAGGCCTCGCTCCGCTCGGCAACGCAGCGTGGCGTTGTGTCGCGACCTGGACGTGCGAGGTGTCAACGGTGCGTCGGCGCAGCGATCGTTGTGTGCGCAGCGAGATGCTCCATGCCGCACGCGCGGCGCGCACGAACGCAACGCCCCGGAACGCCAACGACCCGTCATCGCTGCGACGCGCAACGCGTCTCCCGTCACGGCAACGGATCGCAACCACGACCCGCCCACGGCGCCTCGCGGGACGGAGGGCAAGTTGACACAGTTGCGCTGCCATGGAACCGCGCTGGCTCTCTCGATGACCACCGGTGAAACAGTGCCGCTCCAGGCTTGCGCCTGGTGTTGCCTGGCCTCCTCGTGATCGGCCCGTCGGGGATCGTCAACGTGGTGCGGGTGTCGAGGCGGTCGGGTCCGACGGCTCGGCGGGGCGCGATCGTCTCGTGCGTTGGCGGACTACGGGAGCTTGGACGCGAGGACGTCGGCCGCCAGGATCTCGGGTGCTGCGCCGAGGAGGTGCTGGTTGGCCATCAGGGCTGCGACGATGGCGCCGTTGGCGTGGGCGTCGCGAGCGGCCTCGTCGGGGAATGCATCGAAGATCCAGAAGGTGTCGGCGTGGGTCCTAGCCGCGAACCAGACAATCGTTCCTACTTCTTCGTTGGCGAGTGCGACAGCGCCGGCGAGCAGATCGGCGAGCGCGTCGTGCTGTCCATCGGCCGCGACGATCTTGGCGACGAATGCATACGGAAGTGATGCTGGTGTGGACATGAGGGGTTCTCCTCGAAGTCGGGGTTCTTCGTGGGGCGAGTTCAGCGTATGACGAGCGAGGGCCGGTGGGGAGTGGCGTATACGACAGTATTGCTATTGTTCGCGCCATGCGTATCGGACTGATCGCGATCGACGGCTGCTTCGGTTCGGCTGTCGCGTCGGTCATCGACATCGTGCGGGTGGCCGACGGAGCCCGCGGCGATGTCGACCCGCGGATCGACCCGATCGAACTCGCCATCCTCGGACCGAAACGGCGAGTGACCACGACGGCATCGATGACCCTGTCGGTAGACCACCCGCTGTCGGAGTCCGGAGAGTTCGACGTGGTCATCGTCCCTGCGCTTGGAACCCTCACGGCCGCCGCTACCAACGACGCCCTCCAGAGCCGAGATGCACGTTCGGTCATCGCCTCACTCGGGCGCCTCGACGACGCGACCACCCGGATCGCCGCGGCGTGCACCGGCGTGTTCGCCGTCGCCGAGACCGGACGGATGAATCATCGGCGGGCGACGACCAGCTGGTTCCTGGGGCCGGAGTTCCTGAAGCGCTATCCGACCGTCGCCCTCGATCTCGACACCATGGTCGTGGTCGACGGGAACCTCGTCACCGCCGGCGCCGCGTTCGCCCACATCGACCTCGCGCTCTCACTCGTGCGATCGATCAGCCCCGACCTGGCCCAACATGTCGCCAAGCTCCTCATCATCGACGAGCGTCCGTCGCAGGCGGCCTTCGTCGCCTACGAACATCTCCGGCACGAGGACCCGATCGTCGTCGAGTTCGAACGCTTCGTGCGCGCCCGCCTGGACGAACCGTTCAACGTCGCCTTCGTCGCGCAGTCGCTCGGCACCAGCCGGCGCACCCTCGAACGACGAGTCCGTGCGGCGCTCAACCTCACTCCGCTCGGCTTCGTCCAACGGCTTCGCATCGAACGAGCTCGGCACCTCTCAGCAACCACGGACCTCACCTCCGCCGAGATCGCGCTACGGGTCGGCTACGCGAACGCCGAGACTCTGCGCTCCCTCCTGCGCAGGGAGCGACGCCGTTCCTGACCTATCGCCATGCCTGTAGCCGGTGTCCTAGCGCTCGGTTGGAACCACCTCTCAGCACGTCGCGTCGACGCTCCTGCGTCGCCCCTGGACGACCCACTCGACACGCCCGCAGCACAGGCCATGTGACGTGCCCCGGCTTCCCGGACGGTCGGGGTCGGGTGGCTGTGGTGTCGCTGCGTTCTCGTCGAGGAGGTCAGCAGACCCGATCAGGGTCGATTGGGATGAGCCGCGAAGGCGGTCAGCGCGGCCGAAGCCGGCCGGCGGGGTAGCGTCGGACACGTCGAGGTCTTTCGGATGGATGGCGTAGGAACCTCCATCGTCGGGAGACCTCGACGTCTATCTGCGGACCGACGCGCCCGGCCGACCTACACCGTCATCTGGGAAGAGCCTGTAATGGTCGCACGGAATGCTCAGGCTGGGGAGAAGCGGTAGAAGTATTTGGTGACGTAGAGTTCGTCGACGATGGTGGTGACCATCAGGATGAGGTCGGGGCCGTCGGTGAACAGGTTGCTGTTCATGTCGAGGTCGCTGTCGGAGTACTTGCTCACCCAGGTGCCGTCCACGAGTCGCTCCATGCGGAGGTATGGCGCCACGCTGCTGACGATGCGTCCGTCCTGGTCCTCGATCGAGTCGGTCAGGACGCCCTGCTCCTTCTCGGCGGAGGTCCAGGGGACCTTGGCGCCGCCTCGCATCGAGAAGTGGACCTCGCCGTCGGAGTCGGTGATCTCGAGCGTTTCGCCTCCGGCGGGGGAGATGGTTTCCGGGGTGTAGAGCGAACGGTCGCGGAAGATGATCGCGTAGCTGCCCGAGCGGTGTCCGGCGTCCTGTTCGGAGAAGCCGGTCAATTCCCACCGGCCGAGCAGCGCTGTCGGGTCAGTCGTCTGGGGAGCGGGCATGCCAAGTCCTCTCAGTGGGGGTCGGGTCAGGGGGGGCAGCGCGGCTCGAAGCTCCATGGAGTTGTCATCGTTGAAGCGCCAGGCCTCGGCTTCGTTGCCGAGGTGGTAGGTCACGGTTGCGGACTTCGCCTCGAGGTCGCACTGGATCACCCCTGCGACAGGTTCGCCGGGTTGGTCTTCCCGGTTGTCGAGCCAAGTGTTGTTGACTACCGCTTTTAGAATCCCAAACGTCTTGGGGTGGATGTCGCCGACGTTATCCTCACGCTGAGGCCCATAAGCGGCGGCAAGGAGTTTTATTGTGTTTGACTCGTAAAAGAGGATAAAGGCAGCGTGGTCTGCGGGATACTCGGCGAGAAAATAGCGGTCGTTGGCGAGTTTCTCGACAAGAGCTTCGACTGTTTCGTTATCAACTGTCAATGTGGTTGGCATTGCTGTATCACTTTATCTTTGATCGGCTAAACCTCTGGCCTGCCTCGTTTTTGAATCTCTCGGTTATGGTTTCGGGGAGGCCAAGTGAACTGTATCCAACGGTAACTTCTGACGCCCGAGAGCCATCCGGTGGGTGGCTCAAAACTATCTCACCTCGGACCACCGCCGAGGCTCGATCCTCCAGCCCGAGATCGAGTTCGTGCTGGTTAGCGTTGATTCGTTGCTTAGCAATCTCGATCAATGCCGCAAGCTCGCCGGGCGTGTGGGCCGAGCCGATGTGCGCGATCATCTGGCGCCGACCGCGGATCTTCTCCCAGATCTGCACGCCGATGGCCCCGGAGGCGGTCTTGGACTGCACCACGTACAGATCCACCTCCTCCAAACTCCGCTCGATTAGTGACCCGCGCGCCACATGCTCGAACTCGTGACCTGCAGCGATCCTAACGAATTGGCTAGAAACGACGTCAACTTGTGGAACTCAGGTCTGACACGGGGTGATCCTCGCTGATGCCCTGCACCCGTTTGACGAATTCGTCGCCGGGCTGAACCTCGACCGCGTCGACACTCTCGTCGGCTCGTTCCTCAGCGTCGAGTGCGGTTTCGAGCACGGTCTTCGTCAACTGCCCGAGCAGTCCGTTCGGGCCCATCAGTTAGACGCCTTGTTCCTCGGCCTGGGCCAGTAGTTGCTGCGCCAACTCCAGCTGGTTCATCTCGTCCGCCATGGGCTCCAGTGTTTCCGTCATGGTCGATCCTTCCCGCCAAGCTCGCTGCTCGGCGTGTCAGGCCAACCCGGATCCACCGTTATTCAGACAGTCCCGCCTCGACAGCTTTCGGTCGAGCTCGTCGGCTGTCGAGTAGACCACGCGCGGGCGCGCAGGATCAGGCAGGTGGTGGTGGCGTGGGAGACTCGGTTGCATGAGCGCCGACGTCGGCCCGCATCGGCAACCCCGCCGCAACGATCCGCTCGAGGTGGGCGATGCCTTGCACATGAGAAAAGCCCATGTCCGGTCCAATCCCCGTGTTGTGACAGCCTTTTTCGTCCGGCATAGCTTCGGTGTAGGCGAGCCGGGCAGAAGCCGTCGACCGCGGAGTGCAGGTAGAGACATCCAGCCATTGCTCCGAGCCGTTTGGCTGCGTCGGCGGTTCCAGATGGCGCGGAACCGCGACCGTGGGCCCGCCGGCCGCCGCCATCGACGATTATCCGGGCCGGGGCATCGGCGGTGGTGGCGAGATAGTGCCGTTGGTGGTGAACCATGATCAGGTCATTCTGCCCTAACCGATCCGGCTGATCCCCGACCACAGGTCGCAATGATGCTCGGCGGCGAAGGAATCGGCGGTGCTGATCCCAGAGCTGCTCATCTCGAGAGTGGAGCCGGGGGTGGTCGGCCAGTCGGCGAAGTCCGCTGTCACCGGATCGCCGGTGTGGGCGAAACGTGCCCAGCTCTACTGGATGCGGCGGGAGAGCTGGTCGCCTGCCGGGGGAAGCGGGATCGGGATGCCGAGCAGCTCGGTGAACACGTAAGGAAGTTCGGCCGCGTGAAAGGCGCCGGGAAGCACCGGGTTCTGACCGAGCGGCGCTTCGTTGAAGCGGTATTGCCAGACCTCGGCCCCACCGGCACGCGCGGCCTCGGTAGTGAACAGTGCTGGGCACGCGAAGAATCCGTCGGTGAGCACCTTCGCCTTCGCCTTGACCGCGGAGGAGAAATCGACTGGCGGATATTGGCGCAAAACCTGGCCCGCGTTGTCGCCGAACAGTTCCTGGGCCCAAGCCAGGTAATCGGATTCATCGGGGATCATGCCTTTCAGGTAGTCGAGCAGGGCGATGAAAGTGGCGCCTTCGTCGGCGTTGCTGCCTACCAGGAGCGGCATGTCGCGGGCGGCTCCGGCGGCGAGCGCCTGTTCTGGAGCGGAGGTCAACACGACGCCGTCCTGTACGGGGCTCCAGGCGACCGCCATCGAATGCAGTTCGGCGCTGGGCGAATCCAGCAGCTTCCCGACCGGAAGAGCGCGCAGGCAGTTCAGTCGCGTGTGCGGATCGCGGCAACCGAGGCTCGCCGCGTAGTCGGCCGACCGCTGGAAGGCGAGTTCGGAGTCCGGAGGTGACAGCGGGCTGCGCGCGCATGAGCCGCTCTGGATGATCGCCCGGTGGAAAAGGCCCCGTGCCAGCGGCGAAGCGAGCTGCGTGCACACACTCATTCCGCCGGCCGATTCGCCGAAGAGGGTGACATTGCCGGGGTCGCCACCGAACGCGGCCGCATTCTCCTGGATCCAGCGCAGCGCGGCCTGTTGATCGAGTGTGCCGTAGGTCCCGGTGATGCCGCCGGTGCTGTCGGCCAGTTCGGGTAGCGCAAGGAAACCGAACGGGCCGACCCGGTAATTGGGGATAGCCACGATGACCTTGTCCTCACGCACCAGCCGGTCGGGGGAGTCGTACTGGGCGTTGGAGCCGAGTACGAAGGCGCCACCGTAAATCCACACCATCACCGGAAGAACCGCGCCCGCAGAGTTCTCCGGCACATAGATATCGATACTCAGGCAGTCCTCGCTCGATTCTTGCACCGCCAGCCCGAACGGCGCCGGAGACGCCTGCGGGCACTGCGGCCCATGCGCGTGGGTCGCAGGTACACCCGTCCACGGAGCGACCGGTTGTGGTGGTGCGAAACGGTTTTCACCCGAGGTGGGTGCGGCAAACGGAACACCGAGGTATTCGACAATCCCATTGGCGTGCCGACCGCTGATGGGTCCGCCCGTGACAGTGACTACCGTGTCGTCGGGTGCCGCCGCGGCGGGCGGAACCACCACTGCCGCACTGGCACTCATGAGGACTGCGGCTGCCACCAGCAGTCGACGGAAGGATCTCGGGTTCCGCAACGCAACGCTCCCGCAGTAAAATACTTTTGGAACAAAACCACTGTAGGTGACCGGCCTCACAGAGGGAAGAGTGCGCGACTTATTCGTCCAGCACGGACAGCAATCGCCGCAAGGCCGGAACCGCGGATTCCAGGACTTGCTGATCCTCTGGTGACAGTTTCGCCAGCGAGTCCCGTAGCATCGACGCACTGGCCCGGTCGTACCTGGCCAGCAGTTCCTTGGCCCGCGCCGTCGCGACAAGCACCACCCCGCGCCCGTCCTCGGACGACGGCACCCGATCCACCAGATCCGCCATCGTCCGCACCAGATTGCTCACCGTCGACTGCGCCACCTTGAGCTCGAACGCCGCCCGCCCCGGCGCCAGACCATCCTGCGACACCAGCAATCTCAGCAGTTCGATCTGCGCCTCCGGCAAATCGGGCAATCCCTCCAGCACCCGCGTCCGTCGCAGCACCGCTCGCCGCAACGGTCCGAGCAACGCACTCAACTGAGCTTCGACCCCACCTGCCATCCCACCATTCTCCCGGCCTCGCACGAAAGGCTGTGCGTGGTGTCCCGCGGGAAGCCCAGCTCCCACATCCGAGCGCACCGCCCTGCCGTCAGGCTCGCGTGTCAACCGAGCCACCGGAAACCGCGTCACCACCTCGCCGATAACGAGCTGGATGCTGGATCACTTGTTACGTTGTTCCACCGACAGTTCCGGCCGACATGGAGCGGCGGTACCGAGCGGAGCGCAGTCGCCTGATGCCGATGATCAACGCGGCAACGGACCCGAGAGCAGCGATACTCGGGCCGATAACGCGCAGCGCTGTGATCTGTTTGCGAGCGGCGGCCACCTGGGTGGCCATCTGGTCGATCGTCTGATCGTCGAATTTCAGGTCGCCATCGAAAACGGTTATCCGGTCGGGGGCATCGGCGGTGGTGGCGAGGTAGCGCAGCTGGTGCTCGTTGATGATCACGACGGCGCCGGTGGTCGGCTCGACCCAGTAGTCACGCGTTGCCGAATAGTACAACGAGACTCCGACCAGTTCATCGCCGCCCTTACCGCCCAGGAGCCTGGCAGGGAGATCCACCCGCCCACGCATCGGGAGCAATCCGCTGAGATCGACAACTGGGATGTCAGCACGGAAGTGCAACAGGCGTAGACCGTTTCGGACAGTGGAGTCATCGACGTAGGCCATGGTGGTCTCACGCTGCGAGATCGCGTCGAAGTATGGATGATCACGCTTCGCCGTGCCGAAGGGAAACTTGTATTGCAGGCCGTGGCGGACAGTTTCGAGCGGCTTCTGATCGAGTTCGAACATGGTCATGGCTGGTCGACGCTGAGGCATGCCAGTGGTTCTGCTGACGGCCACCTGATCGACCGACGCGTCGAGCAGTCTCGATGTGTCGGTGCGATCGCGCCGGGTAACTTCGAAGGAGGCGCATAGTGTGACCAAGTTCGAGTCCGTCGGAACGACGCTGTTGACCAGGGTGGTCAGCTGTACGGGAACCTCATGGTCGATGTGCACCGTTCCCTCCAGCAGTTGCCTGAAGTCCAGCACGTCTCCCGTCCCGGTCGCGCGGGTGACCTGATGGATCCGGTCCGGGAATTTCACCAGACTCTTCGCCACATAGGTGGGCAGGACGATCGCGACAAGGGCGAGAAGCGTGGCGGTACCCACCGCGATATAGCCGAGACAACTGGCGCGAGAACGGGTTTCGCGGGCCGCACTCGCAGGCACGGACGCTGGCGGGCGCCGGGAATGGACAGCGGTATCGGGCATGGTCGATCCCTTCGAGTTCCGCTCCCACCGGATCGGTTGCCGCTCGGGGGTCTATCGGCCGACTGCGGCGAGCGAACTCGTACAGCTGTCCGATCGGTCGGGGGAGGGCGGTCGGTTCAGTGATGGACTCCCATCGCCGTACCACCGAGACATTGATGATGATATCGTCACATTCGACGCAAGTCTCAGTCAAGTAGATATGACGAATTCGTCACTATATGGTGCGCACACCCATGTGCCATGGATTTCACGGCCAACCTCAGGCGATCGATGAGACGTGGATCTTCCGGCATCAGCAGCGCCGGAGCCGGATCTGCACCGCCCGTCGCCGCGCGGCCGGCAGCCTCGACGACCGGATACGATGCGAGGTTCGTGTGTGGACGGGTCGATCCGAGCTGGAGAGCGGGCGTGACGTAGGTGCGGATCGGGTTGCGCCGACCTCGAACACCTCCCGGCCGACCGGCCGGGAGGTGAGGGGAAACCGTTACCGGATTCCCCCTGCTTCGGCCGCATCGTGGGCACCGTCCGACCAACTACAGCGGTCGCGATAGACCACTTTGCAACAGGTGTCCGATACCGGCAGGCGGACAACCGCGTCGCACAGACGTGACAGGTCACGGCCGGCGCACTGAACGGTGCCGTCGGGGCGGATCAGCGCAGCGCGGGCGCGCCCCTGGCGCAGCCAACGATGGAGTTCCTCCCCTGCGTTGGTGATGATCAGGACCGCAGCGCGGTCCTCCACCATCGCGCGCTGGGCCGCGGTCGGTGTCCGCGAGGTGATGAGGGCGAACCGGCCCGTGATGAGGTCGTCAAGTCGCCGGCCGTCCGGTAGTGGTGGATTCGGAACGAGTCGTCCAGCGAGGCTGGTGAAGCGCGCAGTCTTGGTCACCAGGCTGCTGTGGTGGAGCGCGGGGGTCTCGCCATTTATGAAACGCCGGTCGAACCCGGGCATGCGGTGCACATACGGTGCGAAGACCCGGCGAGCTCGGCTACCGATCTCACCACCGGCGGTCATCGATGCGCCGAGCAGCATCGCGATCCGAATCATCGCCTGCGCGTGCGGCTTTCGTTCGATTTCGTAGCTGTCGAGGGCGTCGTCGCCGAGCTCGCCACTGAGTACCGCGGCCAGCTTCCAGCTCAAGTTCGCGGCATCTCGGAGTCCGGCGCCCATACCCTGGCCGATGAAGGGTGGTGTCAGGTGCGCCGCGTCGCCCAGCAGAAAGGTGCGCCGGGAGCGCCACTGCTGGGCGACCCGTGCACAAAAGGTGTACTCGGCCACCCGAAGCAGCTCGAAATCGGCGAGCGCGACCGACTCGGTCCAGGGCCGGATCAACGGCAGCAGATCCTCCATCTTCTGATAGTCGGAGGCGGATTCGTTCGGCAGCAGCTGAAATTCCCAGCGATATCGCTGTTCCCCGATACGCATGAAGGTGGCGGCCCGGTTCGGGTCGCTGACCTGGTGTATACCGTCCCACTGTGCCAGTTCGGCGCTGGTGGCCACATCCACGACCAGCCAGCGTTGCCGGAAACCGAAGTCTCGCATGCCGACGCCCATCGATGTGCGCACGATACTGTTCGCACCGTCGCAGCCGAGCAGGTACCGGCCGCGGATCGAATTCCGAGCACCGGTCCGGCGGTCGATGTAATCGACACGGACACAATCAATTTCATCGACAGATCCGATGACCTCCACCTCGCCACGGATAGTGACCTCGGAGCGGTGACCGGCATTTTCGCGCAGTATCGCTTCCAGCTCCGGTTGATCGAACAGATTGGCCTCGGGATGCCCGTTGCGGCCCGGGTTGGGGTCACGATCGAACTGCGCCAGTACATGACGCCCGGCTCCGTCGATCAAGCGCAGCCCGAGCGCGGGCCGGGAGATGGCATCGAATGCGGTGCCCACCCGCAACCGGGTCAGTATCCGGCGGACCTCACCGTCGAGATGCACCGCGCGGGGTTGCGGATAGACGCCGTTCCAGCGTTCCAAGACAACCGTTTCGATACCGTACTGCGCGAGCAGGGTCGCGGCCGTCAACCCGCTGGGCCCCGCGCCGACGACCACGACCGGAACTGCGGCAGTGCTCATCTCAGCGCGCGCCTCGCACGGTGGTGCGCTGGGTACCGAGGTCGATGGCTCCGTCGTCGGTGCCGATAAATACTTCGATGAGGTCCCCGGGTTGGAGGTACTTCGGATTCTTGGCCTGGCGGTCGAAGAATATCTTCCATTTCAGCTTCGGCGGCAGCAGCGACCCGATCATCTCCACGGGCTTGGGTGGTGCACTGAGCGCAGTGCCGATCGGCGTCCCGGTCAGCAACAGATCCCCGGCATCCATACGCTGGAACCGAGTCAGGCTTCGCAGAGTCTCGACCGGCTTGTAAATCATGTCGGTCACCGTCATATCCTGGCGGATATCGCCGTTGACCCACAGTCGCAGCCTCAGTTCGTCGAATCGCTTCAACTCGTCGGCGTCCATGAGCACCAGCGCCGGACCGACCGGAGTGAAAGTCGGATATGACTTTCCCTCGTAGAACTGGGTTTTGGGGAGTTGCACATCGCGTGCGGAGATGTCGTTCGTGACAACCAGGCCGGCGATGTAGTCGGCCAGATTCGCTGCGTCGATGTGCGATCCGACCGGCATCGCCCGGCCGAAGACGAGCCCGATCTCGACCTCGTAGTCGAGCAATCGCACATGCTCGGGGCGAATCACATCGTCATAAGGCCCACTCACCGAACCGGATGTCTTGCGGAAGAACGTGAGCGGAACCGACTCCGGATCGCCTCCCGAATCCTTGACATGCGACGCGAAATTCGTCATCTGCGCCACAACCCGGCACGGAGCGGTCACCGGCGACACCAGCGCGAGTTCACTGACCGGAACCAATTGCGGCGCGAGTTCGCTGATGGGAACAACTTCGCTGTTGCGGCACGCGGCGTTGATCGCGGGCCGGACAGCGAGAAGTTCGGCGGTGGTTGTCGCATCCGTATCGATCCGGGCCGCTCCTGCGGGTGTTTGCACCCACCAGGCATCGGCGGTGCGAAGAACAGTCACAGTCATGTACGGGCTACTTTCATCAGGCCGAATAACCGGCGAAGGTCGAATTCGTTGTCGTTCCCACCGACTGCGCGAAATATCGAAAGCAGCTCACGCAGCGATTCCGGGCCGGGCGATATCCCCAGGAAATCTCGCGTCGCCGGTGGACCCCATTGAGACAGGCCGGAGGCCGTCATGGGAGCCCAACCTGGCTCGAGGGTGTTGTCGAACATGTCACCGTCGCTGAAATGCTCGACCAGGAAGCCGTCGGGATCGCGCCAGTAATCGAAGATCTGGCTCCCTTGAATATGCCGCCCGATACCCCATGACCGGCGATATCCGTGATCCTGGAGATATTCACCGCCCGCAGCGAGTGTGTCCAGGTCGGCCACCTGAAAAGCCGAGTGGACGTATCGATTCGAGGGACCGAGGGTCAGCGCGAGCGTATGGTGATCGACCGGGATCGACCCCTGATCGCATCGGATGAAACTCATGACCGGGCCACGATCCCGCTGCCCCGGGAAAAACAGGAAATCGCTGACGATCAAGCCTAGGTACTGCAGGTACCAATCGAGCGTCTGCCGATACCGTGTCGTCTGGACGACTACGTGCCCCAGACGCTGAATACGCGCCGGCGCTCGCGGGGAACGCTGCGTGCTGTTGATCCGAGTCAGGCGTTCCCCGAAGTTGAGGCTCAACGGAGGGGGTGCCGGTAACGCATCGAGTTCACGGGTGTCGCAGACAACTCTGACGCGAAGCCCGCTCGGGTCGACGAGCGTAACCGCCATCCCACCGATCGATTCGGGTAGCGCCACAACTCGCGACCCCACTGCGTCGCCGAGTCGCTTCAGATCCGACCTTTCGGCGGCGCGAAATGCCGGACCGAGGAATCGGGAGCGGGGAGCGCGGCGTACCCGAATGCATGGTGAACCAGGTTCGGTTCCACGGAGCTGCAACTCGGCCTCGGTCCGGGACGCGGTCGCGAACCCGAACGCATGGGCGAACGCCTCGGCCCGGCGAAGGTCGGGTTTTTCGAACTCCAGCCAGGCCAGATCCACGACCTTCACCACCGGGTTCACTGCCCGTCCCAGGTGTTCACCCGGCCGGGCGCCCTCAGCGCTGTGCAGACCCGCATGAGCGTCATGACGACCGTTCATCGGAGTGCGCCCGCCTGGTCGCTGTAGATACCCTCGATCGTCTCGGCGTAATTGCGGAGCACAACGGCGCGTTTCACCTTGAGGCTCGGGGTGAGTTCGCCGGATTCCACGGTCAGATCGCGTGGCAGTATCCGGTACTGTTTGATCGTTTCCCAGCGGTTGAGCCTGCAGTTGACCTCGGTGATTGCCTGCTCGACTGCTGTCGACACTGCATCGTCCGGCAGGTCACCGCGCACTTCGGGGTCGATGGTCAGCAGAATGCTCACGAAGTTTCGTCCGTCGGCGACCACAACTGCCTGCGACACCAGTGGGCAGGTGGCCACTACCGCCGATTCGATCAGGGCCGGTGCGATGAACTTTCCACCGCTGGTCTTGACCAGATCCTTCTTACGATCGGTGATCTTCAGGAACCCGTCGGCATCGACCTCACCGATATCACCGGTGGCGAACCACCCGTCGGCGTCGATGACCTCGGCAGTTTGCTCTGGTAGACCGTGGTAGCCGCGCATGATCCCGGGCCCCCGCAGCATGATCTCTCCGTCATCGGCGATGCGGACCTCGGTTCCCGGGAAGGGCTGTCCGACGGTGCCGATACGAATATCGCCCGGCCGGTTCACGAATGCGGCGCCCGTGGTCTCGGTGAGGCCGTATCCCTCGTTGATCGCCAGGCCGATGGCCGCGAACCACTCGGCGATCTGCGGCGACAATGCTGCACTACCGGAGACGAGGTACTCGATCCGTCCGCCGAAACCTCGCCGGATCCGCGCGAAAACGAGCCGGTCAGCAACGAAGAGTTGCATCCGTTGCAGCACCGTGGCCCGACCGGCCGAGCGTCGGCGAACAGCGTCGACCCCGACCGCGATAGCCCAGTCGAAAAGGGCTTTCCGCATGCCCCCCTGGGCAGTGACCATGCTGACGACCCGGGCGTGAATCTTCTCGAAAACGCGCGGTGCAGCGGCCATGAAGGTCGGCCGGATGATCGGCAGGTTGTCGACGATCCGGTCTATCCGGCCGTCCACCGCCGTAACGAACCCCGTTTCGTACTGGGCGGCGAGCAGCAACTTGCCGAAGACATGGGACAACGGCAGCCACAGAAACTGCACGTGGTCGGGCCGGACAACGTCCTCACTCGCCACCGCCGCGCCCAAGTAGAGCCAGTTGGCATGGGTCAGCTCCACCCCTTTGGGTCGTCCCGTGGTGCCCGAGGTGTAGATGATCGTCGCGAGTTGATCGCGACCGACCGCCCGCACGGACTTGACAACAGCATCCGCGTCTTCTCGAAGATGCCTGCGGCCGAGCAGCGCCAGTTGCGCAAGCGTGAGGACCGAATCATCGGCAGCGTCGGCGTCGCCGTCGAACAGCACAACATGGCGCACCGCGGTTTCGGAGGCTCGAATCTTTGCCAGCTGATCACGATCCTCGGCGAAGACGACGACAGCGCCGGCGTCCGCCAGGATGTAGCCGACACCTTCGGCGTTCGTACTCGGGTACACAGTGGTGGTCGCCGCGCCGGCCAGCGCAATGGCGAGATCGGCAAGGATCCATTCCAGACGGGTCGAGCCGGCAATGGCAACCCGGTCTTCCGCGAGCACACCCAAGGCAAGCAAACCTGCGGCGAGGTCCGTGGCACGCCGAGCAGTCTCCGACCACGTCAAGGTCAGCCAGCCCGTATCCGTCTCATTGGGCGCACGGAACGCCGGTGCATGCGGCGCCCTCCCGGCCTGAGCGAGGAAACACGCGCCGACCGAGTCAAATTTGTCAACGGCGAGAGTGGTCATGTCACAGCTTTCGTGTGGTGTTGCGAAAGACGGAAGGGACGCCGGACCCCATGCGAGATCGCAGCGCGTGCCGTGATGGTCGGCCATCGTCACCAACCTTCACTGATGACGATATCGTCACCTACGAACAGCACGTCAGTCAAGACAATTGACAGAATCGTCATTACTGACACCACGCAGGTATGATCGACCGAGTGACCGTTCCCCAGAATCGGCTCGAACGCCGCAAGCTGAGAACTCGGACAGCGCTCATCAGCGCTGCCCAATCACTGCTCGCGGCAGGGAATCAGAACGTGCCCGTCCTGCAGATCACGCAGCTCGCCGACGTCGGGATGGGTTCCTTCTACAATCACTTCGAAACGAAGGAACAGCTGTTCGAAGCAGCGGTCGACAACGCGCTAGAGGCGCTCGGCGATGTACTCGATGCGCTGACCGACCACCTGACCGATCCGGCAGAAATCTTCGCGCAATCCGTCCGGTTGACCGGACGCCTGCATCGACTCGCACCAAAGATGAGCAAGGTCGTACTCTCGGCAGCACCCGGCCAGATGTCATCGGATCGCGGACTTGCCGCACGCGCCCGCCGCGACCTCGCCAGCGGCATCGAAGCCGGCCGCTTCTCGATCCCCGACCTCGACCTCACGCTCGTTGTGGTGTCCGGAGCCGTCGTGTTCCTCGGTCAACTGCTGCACGACCAGCCCGACCGCGACGACGCGGCCGCCAGCGACCGAATCACCGAGGATCTACTGCGTTTCGTCGGAGTTCCCGATGAGGAAGCACGTGCGATCTGCGCTCAACCACTCCCCGACCTACAACAGCTGCTCGCGGACACCGCGATCTGTTGATCAGTGGGCACGGTAATGCTCGGTCACGATCGTTCGCCGGACCCCGGATCTGGTACAGCTCACGGTCACCTACCCGGACAGCTACGCATCCAAATTCGACCTCGGCGTGTTCTGACACGCGCAGTCGCCAGCGCTGCTAGAGGTCGGACCCGTCCTGCACCCCGACTACGCGGTAGCCGGCAATATGGACGCCCTGTTCAACCGAACAAGCCGACCACGCGATCGACCTCTACAGCCGAGGCTGGTCCCTGGCCAAGGTAGCCCGACACATCGCCGTCAACCCGACCACAGTCCTGACCCGACTGCGCGAACGCGGCGTCCGAACTCGCGACAACCCACGGACGAACCCGGCCCTGACAACCGACAGCCAGCTGGCCTGAAGGCAGCCGAGTCCTCCCGACCTAATCAACACCAGGAGCAACGAAGACACTTTAGGGGAACTAGAACCCTCACAACCAGGATTTCCCCTGCTCAGCGCCACGTCCAGATTGAGCGTCCAGTAGCAACAGTGAACCCCCAAGTCTCTGACCTGGGGGTTCACCTATGGTGGAGCTAAGGGGACTCGAACCCCTGACCCCCACACTGCCAGTGTGGTGCGCTACCAGCTGCGCCATAGCCCCTTGCACGGCCCTGACGGGGACCGCCACCGAAGACTACAGGCGAGAGCGTGAACTCTCGCCTGTAGCGATCTTGTGGAGCTAAGGGGACTCGAACCCCTGACCCCCACACTGCCAGTGTGGTGCGCTACCAGCTGCGCCATAGCCCCGTATTCGGTTGTACCGTCGCGCTCCGGTTGACCCCTTCGCGCTGAAAGAAAACTACACCATCGCGCTCGACGCCAACAAATCGGCTGGTAGACAGCGTGACTGTGGCGGGAGCACGCACCGTGCGCAGCTCCCGCCACCGCTCCGTCTATCCGACGAGTTCGGTCACCCAGTTCTCGTCGCCGAGGGCGTCGATAACGGTCCCCTCGTACACGACAGCCGGCGTGCCGGCCGCTCCGGTCGTCGCGAGCAGACGGCGTCCCGCCTCCGCGTCGGCCGAGGCCTGATCGATCCGGGCGCCGTCGGTGATGCACTGCGCGACGTCCTCGGAGGCACCCGCGTCGCGCGCCATCTGCGCGAGACCCGCGTTGTCGATGTCACCGTCGCCACCCTCGGCCGGTTGGTTGTCGGGCGACAGCAGGGCGTCGTGGAATGCGGAGAACGCGCGGGCATCGCCGCTCTCGGCGACGCACTGCGCCGCCGCCACCGCGCGGGTCGAGTAGTCGCCGCTGCTCGACGCCCGGTCGAGGAAAGCGAGCATCCGGTACCGGATCGCCAATTGGCCGTCGTCGATCGCCTGGGCGAGCTCCTGCGAATGCTTGTGTTCGAGTTCGGCGCAGTACGGGCACATCGGGTCCTCGAACAGGTCGACGGTCCGCGGGGCGTCGGGGCGGCCCAGCAGGATCGCACCGTCGTCCTCGATCGACACCTCCACCGCGGCGTTCTGCACGGAGCCGTAGTCGTCGTTGCGGGGACCGCTGCCACCCGAGGACCACAGCACACCGCCGACGACGAGCACACCGATCACCAGGATGGCGATGCCGCCGAGAATGTAGGTGAACCTGTTCGATGTCGGCTCCGGTGTGTACTTGCCGGATGGGACCTTCTTCGCGCTCACGGATTCTGCCCTCTACTGCTCGTCGGTGGGGAAGGACGATCTCACTCTGCCATCGACGGCTGAGTGGCCGCTGAGAGGGACATCCGCGAACCCGGACCGAGCGCGAACCAGGTGCGCGGTCGGACGATCAGCCACATCGACATCGCCAGAAAGCCGACATCCCGGGCGATCTCGATGGCGTAGTCGCGGCCGTCGACGCCCTCGACCACACCTCCTCCCCCGAAGCAGCCGCAATCGATCGACAGGCCGCGCGCCCACGCCGAGGCGATCGCGACGACGAGCGCGACCAGCCCCAAGGCGCTGACGAGCGCTGCGAAGCGCGTCGCGAGACCGACGAGCAGGACCAGGCCCAGGGCCAGTTCGAGAACGGGGAAGGCGGCGGCGAACGGCCGCACCCAGCCGGTGGGCAAAATCTGGTACGCCCGTACCGCCACGACGGTCTGCGTCGGATCCGAGAACTTCACCCAACCGGAGACGAGCCACACCGCCGCCAGACCGTATCGGGCGAGCGTGGAGACGAGACCGACCCACATGCCGGCGACAATACCGGGCGGTCGTCTCACCGCGCCGTGTCGTCGGTCACCTGTGTCGCCTGCTCGACGACCCGGGGGCGTCCGACGACGAACCACGGCAGCGTCGCCGCTAGCATGATCACACCCGTGACCGCGAAGGCCGTCGAGTAGGACAACCGGTCCGCGAGGAAGCCTGCGGCGACCGGACCGATCACCGCGCCGACATCGGCGACCATCTGGAAGGTCGCGAGCACCGGCCCGCCCCGGGCCTTGCTGCCCACGACGTCGGCGACGGCGGCCTGCTGCGAGGGATTCGACAGCCCGGACCCCATACCCGCCACGAACGAGGTGATGAGGAACCAGACGACGCTCTCGGTGAATCCCATGGCGATCGTGCTGACCCCGCACACCACCAGACCGGCCAGGACGAAGGGGCGCCGCCCGAACCGGTCGGACAGCTTGCCCGACTTGATGAGGACGAGTGCGTTGCCCACCGCGAAGGCGGTCAGCGCGACCCCTGCGAACGCCTCACCCTCGTCGAGGGCTTCGACGACGAACAGCGGCACCATCGCGACGCGGACCCCGAACACCACCCAGCCGTTGGCGAAGTTCGATCCCAGCGCCGCGCGGTAGACCGGCGAGCGTAACGCGTCGCGCAGGCGCATGACGGGCACGCCGTCCCCGCTGTCGGGACGGGCGAGCTCCGACGAGCGCAGGCTGACCCCCACGACCGAGGCCGCGACGAGCAGCGCCACGGCGTAGATGAGGAAAGGTGCGCGCAGCCCCAGTCCGATCAGAGCACCGCCGAAGAGCGGGCCGAGGATGTTGCCCATGAGGAAGCTGGTCGCGTACAGACCGGACACACGCCCCCGGGCATCGGGGGGCGCGATCCGCACGAGCAGGCCGAGCGCCGACACCGTGAACATCGTCGACCCGATGCCGCCGAGCGCTCGGAAGACGAGCAGCTGCCAGTAGCTCGCCGCGAATGCGCACGCGCCCGTCGACAGGGCGACGATGAGCAGACCCGTGATGTAGACGGGCCGCTCCCCCAGCTTCTGCACCAGCGACCCGCTCGCCGGCGCGAAGAGCAGCCGCATCGCCGCGAACGACGACACGACGACCGTCGCCGCCGTCACACCGACGTCGAAGCTGCGCGCGAATTGGGGCAGCGCGGGAGCGACGAGACCGAAGCCGAGCGCGATCACGAAACTCGCGACGACCAGAACCCAGATTTCCCGCGGCAAAGCCGCATCACGTGTCCGCATGATGCCCACGATGTTAGCGAGGCGCACGACCTCGCCCGGTCGCGCGGTGGGCGAGCGGGCTCAGGACAGGACGGACGAGACGAGTTCGCGTGCCGCTTGCTGGACCTCGGCGAGATGGTCGGGGCCGCGGAACGATTCGGCGTAGATCTTGTAGACGTCCTCGGTGCCGGACGGGCGGGCGGCGAACCACGCGTTCTCGGTGGTGACCTTCAGGCCACCGATCGCGGCACCGTTGCCGGGTGCCGCAGTGAGCGTCGCGGTGATCGGTTCGCCGGCGAGCTCGGTGGCGCCGACCTGCTCGGACGACAGTTTCGACAGCACCGCCTTCTGCTCGCGCGTCGCCGGGGCGTCCACGCGCGCGTAAGCGGGGTCGCCGTACCGATCGACGAGTTCGGCATAGTAGCGGGACGGGCTCTTCTCCGTCACCGCGGTGATCTCCGCCGCGAGCAGGGCGAGGACGATGCCGTCCTTGTCGGTGGTCCACACCGAGCCGTCGCGCCGCAGGAAGGACGCACCGGCGCTCTCCTCACCGCCGAAGCCCAGCGAACCGTCGCTCAGGCCGGGGACGAACCACTTGAAGCCCACCGGCACCTCGAGCAGGTCGCGGCCGAGGCCGGCGGCGACCCGGTCGATCATCGACGAACTCACGAGTGTCTTGCCCACCTTGCTCGACTCCGCCCATCCGGGGCGGTTCCGGAACAGGTAGTCGATCGCGACGGCGAGATAGTGGTTCGGGTTGAGCAGACCGGCGTCGGGGGTGACGATGCCGTGCCGGTCGGCGTCGGCGTCGTTGCCGGTCGCGAGGTCGTAGGCCTCGCGGTTGCGGATCAGGGACGCCATGGCGTTCGGCGACGAGCAGTCCATGCGGATCTTCCCGTCGGTGTCGAGCGTCATGAACCGCCAGGTGGCGTCGACGAGCGGATTGACGACGGTGAGGTCGAGGGCGTGCCGTTCGGCGATCGCGCCCCAGTAGTCGACGCTCGCACCGCCCATCGGGTCGGCGCCGATCCGTATCCCGGCGGCGCGGATGACGTCGAGATCGACGATGTTGGGCAGATCGTCGATGTAGGCGGCGAGGAAGTCGTGTCGTCCGGCGGACGCGAGGGCCGAGGAGAGCGGCACCCGCTTCACCCCGTCGAGCCCGGCGGTGAGCAGTTCGTTGGCGCGGGCGGCGATGACCGACGTCGCGTCGCTGTCGGCCGGCCCACCCGACGGCGGGTTGTACTTGAAGCCACCGTCGCGCGGAGGATTGTGCGAGGGGGTGACGACGATGCCGTCGGCACGGGCACCCGAGCCGGAATTGTGCTGCAGGATCGCGTGACTGACGGCAGGGGTCGGGGTGTAGCGGTCGCGGGAGTCGACGACCACCTCGACGCCGTTCGCGACGAGCACTTCGAGCGCGCTCGCCCACGCCGGTTCGGACAGGGCGTGCGTGTCGCGGCCGAGGAACAGTGGGCCCGAAGTGCCCTGCTGGGCGCGGTATTCGACGATGGCCTGGGTGGTCGCGAGGATGTGGGCTTCGTTGAACGCACCGTCGAGGCTCGAGCCGCGATGGCCGGATGTGCCGAAAGCCACCTGCTGCGAGGCGTTCTCGGGATCCGGTTGCACGGTGTAGTAGGCGGTGACAAGGTGTGCGAGATCTTCGAGATCCGCCGCGGTGGCCGGCTGCCCCGCTCGTTCGTGCGCCATGTGCTCTCCTCGTCGATGGTGGTGTTCTCATCTTGCCGCCGATCCGCGGCACGCGCGGGATGAGTACCCCGATCCGCGCGTCGGTACGGATACTGACGAAAAGGTCATCACGGCCATGGGACCAAAGTTTCTGACCCGAAAGTAGTATTGGCGTTCACAATTAGGTGGGCTAACTCCGGTGAACGAAATGAAGACGATGCCGGGGAGGACATTTCTTCGTTTCGCTCTCGCTGTTTCGGCGCCGTCTCCGACGTCTCCGGGACCGACAGCGACCGTGCCCGTCGTCGAGAACACTCACCCTCTGAGTCTCGACGGCGGGCACTGCCGTTTCCCGAGGCTGCCGATCAGGCTCACCCGGACAACAAGAAACCCGGGTAGGTGATCGATGGTCGATCACCTACCCGGGTCGATGGTGGAGCTGCCGGGAATCGAACCCGGGTCCTCCGCCGCCTCGCGAGGGCTTCTCCGTGTGCAGTTCGCTATGTCTCTACTCGGATCTCCCGTTCTCGCGAACAAGACGAGATGACGATCCCAGTCGCTGTTTGTTGTCCCGCACGTCTCCGCGACCGAGCCGTACGGTAGAGCTCTCTAGTCGATGCCAGGATCCGGGTCGAGAGCAAACCCGGGCTGACAGAGACGCGCTCGCTTAGGCAGCGAGGGCGTACTCGCGCTGAGTGGACTCGGCGCTTAATTGGTTGCAGCGACGCTTACGGTGGTCTCTTGCCTGCACCGACACGCTTCCCCTTGCTCAACGTACGCAGTCGAAACCGTTCAGCCCCGTACGCGCCTGCGACCTTCGCAGGACTACCTACTGTAACGACCCGAAGGCCCGATGTCATTCCCATTTTCGAAAACGATTCGTTGCCGGGTCATGAGCCTACTCACACCGCCGCTCACCGGCAACGGAACCGGGTCGGGGTGACCCGAGTCCGGCGTCGCCGGGTGTCACCCGTAGCGCTCCGTCCGGTGACGCGCTTTCCACGATGCCGGGTCCAGCGCCTCCAGGATTCGTATTCTTCCCACCCCACCCCGGATCAGCCGGGCAGGCTGACGAGTGCGACGGCCAGTCCGGCTGCGAGCAGGCCGAGCAGTTTCACCCGGCTCACGCGCTCTCCGAGCACGATGACGGCGAGTAGCACCGTCACCGCCGGATACAGCGCCGCGATCACGCTCACCAGGGAGAGCAGTCCGTGCTGGTAGGCGAACAGCAGTGCACCGTTCGCGATCACGTCGATCACGCCGATCCCGATCAGGATCGGCAGGAGCGACCGGATCGGCCACACCACGGTGCGCCACGAGAAGGCGATCACCAGCCAGACCACGAGGGTGGCGGTCGCGCGGGAGGCGGCGAGCGGCCACAGTCCGGTGCCGGTCCCGACCTGACCGAGGCCGATGAACGACAACGCGAAGGCGATGCCCGATCCGACCGTCCACCACGCGATCCTCGAGGTGAAGCGCGGGTGTCCCACACCGGTGACGGTCTCGTCGGATTCGCGGCTGACCAACCCCACCGCGATCACCGCGACGACGATGCCGAGATAGGCGAGCAGACCGGGCCGGTCCCCCGTCGCGATCCCGACGAGCACAGGGATACCTGCCACGACGACGGCGGTGACCGGTGAGACGACCGACATCGGCCCGTTCGCCAGTGCGAGATAGAACCACCAGACGGCGATGCCGCCGGCCACACCCGCCGCGGCACCCCACGCGAGGGAGGCCGCGGTGAGGTCGCCGCCGGCGATCGACGCGGCGATCAGGGACACGACGAGCGAGACCGGGTAGGTGACGGCGACGACGCCGAGTGCGCTCGCGCGCCGGGAAGCGGCGCCTCCCGCGAAATCGCTGAGGCCGTAACCGACTGCCGCGAGCAGCGCGAGCGCGACCGCGATCAGCGGCTCATGCCCTTCACCCGCCGGCCGAGCTCGCGGGTCACCTCACGTTCGGCGGTCCGGCGTGCGAGATCCTGACGCTTGTCGTAGTCCTGCTTGCCCTTGGCGAGCGCGAGTTCGACCTTGACCTTGCCGTCGGAGAAGTACATCGACAGCGGCACGAGGGTCTGGTTGCCCTCACGGGTCTTGCCGACGAGCGCGTCGATCTCCCGACGGTGCAGCAGCAGCTTGCGGGTGCGGCGCGGAGCGTGGTTGGTCCACGTGCCGTGCCCGTATTCCGGAATGTGCAGACCCCGCAGCCACACCTCGCCGTCGTCGACGGTCGCGAACGCGTCGACCAGGGAGGCCTTGCCCTCCCGCAGGCTCTTGACCTCGGTACCGACGAGGGCGATACCCGCCTCGTAGGTGTCGAGGATGGTGTAGTTGTGGCGCGCCTTCCGGTTGGTCGCGATGACCTTCCGGCCCTTTTCCTTCACGTGCAGGCCTTTCCGGTCCACGATCGATCGAACAGAACACCGTCCAGCATAGGAACCTCGCACAACACCTTATTCACGCACGTACAGACGCAAGGTCACATACGAGGTGAGAGCGGCCATTCCCACACCCACGAGCACCAGGAACGGCGAGACCAGAAGGATGTCGCTGTCGGTGATGCGGGCGACGATGTTCGCGTCGTAGACCTCGGTGAGCATGTCGTCGACGAACATGCTCTTGGCGACGAACAGACCACCGATGGCGAGCGCGGCACCCACGATCGCGGCGATCACCGCTTCGAGGAGGAAGGGCAGCTGCGTGTACCAGCGGGTCGCGCCGACCAGCCGCATGATGCCGACCTCGGTGCGGCGGGTGAAGGCGGCGATCTGCACCATGTTGGCGATCAGGAGCACGGCCGCGATCGCCTGGATCGTGGCGATGGCGAACGCGCCGTTGCGGATACCGCCGAGCACACCGAACAGGCGCTCGACGAGATCCTGCTGGTTGAGCACGCTGTCGACGCCGGGTCTGGTGCCGAAGTCGTCCTGGATCGCCGCGAAGCGATCCGGATCGGACATCTTGATCTTGAAGGAGGCCGGGAAGCTGTCGGCGCTCACGAGTTCGGCGAGTTCGGGCTGATCGGCGAAGACGCGGTCGGTGGCGTCGGCGACGGCGTCGTCGCGGCTCAGGTACTGGACCGACACCACGTCGTCGGTGCCCTCGAGGTCGCTGCGCAGGGCGGAGCAGAGGTCCTGCTCGCACTCCGGATCGAGCGAGGAGATGTCCTCGGTCAGGAACACCTGCACCTCGACGCGGTCGAGGAAGATCCGTTCCGTCTTGCCCGCCATCTGGACCACGAGCAGACCCGCACCGAACAGCGCGAGGGAGATCGCCGTGGTGAGGATCATCGCGATGGTCATGGTGAGGTTGCGGCGCAGGCCGGTGGTGACCTCGCTGAACAGGAAGCTGGCACGCATCGGGTGGGAATCCTTCGGTTGCCTGGTGGGGATGCTCGGGTGACGGGATCTACCGGCCGACGCCGTAGACGCCGCGTGCCTCGTCGCGCACGACGCGTCCGAGATCGAGTTCGACGACCCGCCGCCGCATCGAGTCGACGATGTGGTGGTCGTGGGTCGCCATGAGCACCGTCGTGCCCGTGCGGTTGATGCGTTCGAGCAGCAGCATGATGTCCTGGCTGGTCTCGGGGTCGAGGTTGCCGGTCGGTTCGTCGGCCATCAGCACGAGCGGCCGGTTGACGAACGCGCGCGCGATCGCGACGCGCTGCTGTTCGCCGCCGGACAGTTCGGCGGGCAGCCGGTCGGCCTTGCCGGACAGTCCCACCAGGTCGAGCACCTCCGGCACCGTCCGTTCGATCACCCCGCGCGGCTTGCCGATCACCTCGAGAGCGAACGAGATGTTCTCGGCGACGGTCTTGCGCTGGAGCAACCGGAAGTCCTGGAAGACGCACCCGAGATTCTGGCGCAGCTTCGGCACACGACGCGCCGGCAGTCGGTTGACATGGAAATCCGCCACATGGATGTCGCCGGTGGTGGGCTTCTCCTCGCGCAGGAGCAACCGGAGGAAGGTCGACTTCCCCGATCCGGAGGGACCGATGAGAAAGACGAACTCGCCCTTCTCGACGTGCACCGAGACCCCTTCGAGTGCGGGGCGCGTGGACGTCTTGTAGGACTTGGACACATTCTCCAGCCGGATCACGTGGACATGCTAACCGTTACCGGACGGTGACCTACGGCACCGGCTCGTCGGCGCTCTACGACGGCGGGGCGTCGGTGTCCTCGGTGACCGTCGGATTCTGCTGGTCGTTCAACCCGGGGGTCCGCGGCAGATCGAACGGGAACTGCCTGTTCGTCGTGGTGGGAATCTCCGTGGTCGGCACGTCCTGCTGCGGCACGACCCCCTGTTCCGAACCCGGGCCGTCGGTCGCCGTCGTGGGCGGGTAGAGCGACGAGGTCGTCGGCGGATAGGGCGTGTCGGTGGTCTCCGGCACGTACTCCTCCTGCGGGGCCGTGGTCGCCGGCGGCACGTACGGCACGTACGGGGTCTCGGAGATGAGCACGGCGGTCGACGGTGCCTCGGGGGTGTCCTCGGGCTGGTTGAGGAACAGGTAGGTCACCCACAGCGCGAGCCACAGGGTGCACAACGCGAAGGTCGTGGTCCTGATCCGTCCACCCAGCAGGTGCGACGGGATGCGCCTGCGGTGCGTCTCCTCCGGCTCGGTGGCCGCGCCTCCACCCGACGTCCCTCCACCCGGTGTCACTGTGCCTCCACTCGATCGACCACGCTGGCGGTGTCGAGCTGGGGCGTGACGGTGATGCCCTGTTCACGCAGCGCTCGCGCGATCCGCGCACGCAGCAGACGGCCCACCTGGAACTGCTTGCCGGGCAGCGTGCGCGCGACCATGCGGACGCTGAGCTGATCCACCTCGAGGCTCTCGACACCCATCACGCTCGGCTCGTCGAGCAGCAGCTCCCGCAGGCGGGGTTCCTTGTATGCGGCGACACCCAGTTCGCGCAGGATCTCGGTGACGTCGGCGATGTCGGCGCTCACCGGGATCGGCACGTCCACCACGGCGCGCGCCCAGTCCTTCGACAGATTGACGGCCTTGTTGATCTGCCCGTTGGGGACGGTGATGACCTCACCTGCCGTGCTGCGAACCCGGGTGACGCGCAATGTGACGTCCTCGACGGTGCCGATCGCGTCCTCGGACGCACCGGTCACGGAGATCTGCACGGTGTCGCCGAAGCCGTACTGCCGTTCGGTGATGATGAAGAACCCCGCGAGGATGTCCTGCACGATGCGCTGGGCACCGAAGCCGAGTGCCGCGCCGAGCACGGTCGCCGGCGCAACCAGGCTGCCGATGGGCAGCTGGAGATAGTCGAACACCTTCAGGGTCGCGACGATGTACACGAACGAGATGGCCATCCACGTGACCACCTGGGCGACCGAGTGGCGATGCTTCGTCGCCTCGGACCGCACGAGGTCGTCGGACTGGGTGTAGCGATCGTCGATGCGCCGCGTGATGCGGCTGCCGAGCCAGGAGACGAACCGGGCGATGAGAACCGCGCCCAGGATCGTGAGCGCGATCAGCAGCCCGCTCGTCGACAACCAGTCGAGCAGTCTAGCTCCGGGAAGAAACGGCACAGGCCCCTCTCCTGTTTCCGATCACGACTTCTGCTCTTCCCGCATACGCCAGCGGATGCCCGATTCGAGGAATCCGTCGATGTCGCCGTCGAGCACCGCCGAGGGGTTGTTGACCTCGTACTCGGTGCGAAGGTCCTTGACCATCTGGTAGGGGTGCAGCACGTACGAGCGCATCTGGTTGCCCCACGAGCTGCCGCCGTCGCCCTTGAGCGCATCCATCTCGGCGCGCTCCTCCTGGCGCTTGCGCTCGAGGAGCTTGGCCTGCAGGACGCGCATGGCCGCGACCTTGTTCTGCAGCTGCGACTTCTCGTTCTGACAGGTGACGACGATGCCGGTCGGGATGTGCGTCAGACGCACGGCGGAGTCGGTGGTGTTGACCGACTGGCCACCCGGGCCGGACGAACGGTAGACGTCGACGCGGACGTCGTTCTCGTCGACATCGATGTGGTCGGTGGTCTCGACGACGGGCAGCACCTCGACCTCGGCGAAGGAGGTCTGGCGGCGGCCCTGGTTGTCGAAGGGGCTGATGCGGACGAGCCGGTGCGTGCCCATCTCGACCGACAGGGTGCCGTAGGTGTAGGGCGCCTTGACCGCGAAGGTGGCGGACTTGATGCCGGCCTCTTCTGCGTAGGAGGTGTCGTAGACCTCGACGCCGTAGCCGTGCTTGTCGGCCCAGCGGATGTACATGCGCATGAGCATCTCGGCCCAGTCGGCGGCGTCGACGCCACCGGCACCCGCGCGGATGTTGACGAGTGCGTCGCGCTGGTCGTACTCGCCGGACAGCAGCGTGCGTACCTCCATCGCCTCGATGTCGGCGCGCAGGCTCTCGCGTTCGGCATCGGCGTCGGCCATGGCGGCGGTGCGGGCCTCACCCTCCTCGCCCTCGGCGAGTTCGTACAGAACCGGCAGATCCTCGAGTCGCTGACGCAGACCCTCGACCCGGCGCAGCTCACCCTGTGCGTGCGACAGCTCGCTGGTGACCTTCTGGGCGTGCTCCTGGTCGTTCCACAGCTCGGGATCGGCGGCCTGGTGCTCGAGTTCGTCGATGCGCCGTCGCAGCTCCTCGACGTCGAGGACCGACTCCACGGTGCGGAGGGTTGTGTCGAGCTCGGTCAGGGCTGCGGAAACATCGGGATGCACGATTCAACAGGTTACCGGAGCGACGAACCGGCCCGCCGTGGGCGGCGATCGACACGTGCAGGGCCCGAGCCGGGTCGAGCATCGCCGACCCCGGAGTGGACGGCAAGCTGCTCGGCCCGGAACGACGGCGGCTAGCGTTTCCGTCATGACCACCGACTACACCGCCGACCTGGACCTCGCCCGCCGACTCGCCGACGCATCCGACTCCATCACCCGCGACCGTTTCGGTGCGCTGGACCTGAAGGTGGACGACAAGCCGGACCTGAGCCCGGTCTCCGATGCCGACCTCACCGTCGAGCGCACCATCCGCGAGACGCTCGGCGAGCAGCGACCGGACGACGCGGTGCTCGGCGAGGAGTTCGGTGGCGACGCGGTCTTCCGCGGACGGCAGTGGGTCGTCGATCCGATCGACGGCACGAAGAACTTCGTGCGCGGTGTGCCGGTCTGGGCGAGCCTCATCTCGCTCCTCGAGGACGGTGTGCCCGTCGTCGGCGTGGTCAGCGCCCCGGCACTGAACCGTCGGTGGTGGGCGGCTGCGGGCGGCGGCGCCTGGGTGTCGCACGACGGCGCCGAGCCCCGACGCATCTCGGTGTCGCAGGTGACCGATCTCGCATCGGCGTCGCTGAGCTTCTCGAGCCTGAGCGGCTGGCACGAGCGCGGCATCCGTGATCGTTTCGTCGCCCTGACCGACGACGTGTGGCGGGTGCGCGCCTACGGCGACTTCTTCTCCTACTGCCTGCTCGCCGAGGGCACCCTCGAGATCGCGCTCGAACCCGAGGTCTCACTGTGGGATCTGGCCGCCCTCGACGTATTGGTGCGCGAGGCCGGTGGACGGTTCACGAACCTCGAGGGCGCGGACGGCCCGCACGGCGGCAGCGCGGTCGCGACCAACGGCACGCTGCACGACGAGGTGCTCGGCCGGCTGAAGTGAGAGGCCGGCCCCACGCGCCGCGCGCCGCGTGGGGCCGGGTCCGTCAGCGGACCGGGAGGTACACCGCGGTCTCGAGGTCGGCTTCGCTCGTGACGCTCGGGTCGTTCGTATAGACGTTGAAGTGGTGGGTGGCCACGTCGTCGTCGACCCGGGCCGCGGACAGGCCGTGTTCGGCGAGGAATTCGGCGATCGCCTCGTGGGCCCGCGGGATCGATTCGGCGTACGGCCCGGTCACGGTGGCGACGACGGCCCGGCGTGCGGGGAACTCGTGAACCGTCAGCGGTTCGCGGGCCGTGGTTCCCGGCGCCACCGGCAGGAACACCGATTCGTCGACGTCCGACTCGCGGAACTCGCCGTCGTGTTCGATGCATCCGCCGGGTCCGGTCGGGACGATGCCCTGCTTCTGCAGGGCGGGCATGAAGCGTTGCCACAGTTCACCTTCGGCCGAGTAGTCGGCGACGGTGCCGCGGAGGCAGACGTAGGTCTCCTGCGGAATCTCGGTCAGTTCGATTCGGGTCATGATCGTGTCCTCCGGTATCTCGTCGAGCATGCGGTCCAGGGCTCTCAGTCGCATGCGGCCGAGTTCGAGCTCCTCCTCCAGCACGCGGCGCTGCAGTCGCAGGGCCTGCGTGTAGGCGGGAGTTCCGGCCGTCGCCAGTAGCGCCCCGATGGCGGACACGCCGAAGCCGACGTCGCGCAGGCGCCGGATGCGCGCGGCATCGGCGGTCTGCTCGGGGAGGTATCGGCGGTAACCGCTGACCTCGTCGACCACGGCGGGGATCAGCACTCCGTGCGAGTCGTAGTGCCGCAGCATCCGCACGCTGATCCGGGTCAGGGACGAGAACTCTCCGATGGACATCAACCTGGTGGTGTCGGTCATGGCGCCGAGCCTGCGACCTCACACGGTGTGAGGGTCAACCCGCGGAACTTACCGCGCAGTAGACACCGACCTTACTCAGAAGTAAGATCGGAGCCGTCCGCTGCCGCATCGAGAGACTTCTGGTGATCATGAGCAAGCAAGACAGCGTGGCCCGCCACACGCCTCGCGACACGTCCGCCGTCGGCCTCAATCCGATCAAACGCGACGCCATGGGCGCTGCCATGCGCGTGCTCACCCGGATCACGGGCTCCGAACTGGCCGACCGGTACAAGATCCGCGAGACGATCGACCGGATCACGTACCAGTCCACGAAGACGGGCTTCAAGACCCTGGGTGCCGCCACGCGCACCTTCAAGAAGATGTCGGGCGGCGCGAGCGGCCCGCAGCGTCTCGCCACCGCGAAGAACGCCGACTTCTTCGATCTCACCCCCACCGACGATCAGCAGATGATCACGGAGACGGTGCGCGAGTTCGCCGCCGAGATCCTGCGGCCCGCCGCGCACGACGCCGACGAGGCCGCCGCGGCCCCGGCCGACCTGCTCGCGCGCGCAGCCGAACTCGGCATCACCATGGTCAACGTGCCCGAGGCGTTCGACGGCGCCGCCGACGAGCGCGGCGTGGTCACCAACGTGCTGGTCGCCGAGGCCCTCGCGCACGGCGACATGGGCCTGGCCCTGCCGATCCTCGCACCGAGCGGTGTGGCCGTGGCGCTGACGCAGTGGGGCACCGAGGACCAGCAGAAGACCTACCTGCCGGCCTTCGCCGGCGACGACGTCCCCCAGGCGTCCGTCGTCATCGCCGAGCCGCGCGCCCTGTTCGATCCCTTCGCGCTGCAGACCAAGGCGGTCCGCTCCCCCAGCGGCTACCGGCTCAACGGCGTGAAGTCGTTCGTCCCGGCCGCGGGCAGCGCCGAACTGTTCGTCGTGGCAGCCGAACTCGACGGCAAGCCGTCCCTCTTCCTCGTCGAGGCGAAGAGCAAGGGCGTCGTCATCGAGGCCGATCCGGGCATGGGCCTGCGCGCCGCCGGGCTGGGCCGCCTCCTGTTCGAGGACGTCGCGGTGCCGGAATCGGCACGTCTCGGCGACGACGACGCCGACATCCGCGCCGAGCAGTACGCCGATGCCGTGCGCCTGTCCCGCCTGGGCTGGGCCGCTCTGGCGATGGGCACCGGTCAGGCCGTGCTCGACTACGTGGTCCCCTACGTCAACGAGCGCGAGGCGTTCGGCGAGCCCATCAGCCACCGGCAGGCGGTGGCATTCATGGTGGCCGACATCAAGATCGAGCTCGACGGTCTGCGCCTGGTCACCCTGCGCGGTGCGTCGCGGGCCGAGCAGGGCCTGTCGTTCGCTCGTGAGGCGGCCCTGGCCCGCAAGCTCGCCACCGACAAGGGCATGCAGTTCGGCCTCGACGGCGTCCAGCTGCTCGGCGGCCACGGCTACACCAAGGAACACCCCGTCGAACGTTGGTACCGCGACCTGCGAGCAATCGGAGTCGCCGAGGGCGTCGTCCTCGTCTGATCGGCCCGACCCGAACAAGGAACCTGTGATGATCAATCTCGAACTTCCCCGGAAGCTCAAGGCTTCCGCGAACCAGGCCCATCAGGTCGCCG
Organism: Rhodococcus sp. S3; assembly: GCF_058211795.1. Taxonomy (NCBI): domain Bacteria; kingdom Bacillati; phylum Actinomycetota; class Actinomycetes; order Mycobacteriales; family Nocardiaceae; genus Rhodococcus; species Rhodococcus sp. S3. The sequence goes on from NZ_CM177074.1 coordinate 3,429,333, forward strand.
CGCAGATCTTCCGGCCGATCTCCCGCAAGTACGACCTCGCCGAGCACGAGTACCCCGTCGAACTCGACACGATGGCCGCGATGGTCGAGGGACTCAACGACTCCGGTCAGGGCGCGGCGGGCGCCACGCTCGGCCGCGACAGCAAGGCCAAGCAGGACGGTGCCGCCGGAAATGCCAACGGCGGCAACATGGCCGGCCTCCTCAATGTCATCGAGACGTGCTGGGGCGACGTCGGCCTGACCCTGTCGATCCCCTACCAGGGCCTCGGCAACTCCGCGATCGCTGCGGTGGCCACCGACGAGCAGCTCGAACGTTTCGGCAAGGTGTGGGCCTCGATGGCGATCACCGAGCCCGGTTTCGGGTCCGACTCGGCGGCCGTGACGACCACGGCCGTGCTCGACGGCGACGAGTGGGTCCTCAACGGCGAGAAGATCTTCGTCACCGCCGGTGAGCGTTCCACGCACATCGTCGTGTGGGCGTCCGTCGACAGATCGAAGGGCCGCGCCGCGATCAAGTCGTTCGTCGTGCCGCGCGAGGCTCCCGGACTCTCGGTCGCGCGTCTCGAGAAGAAGCTCGGCATCAAGGCGTCCGACACCGCCGTGCTCGTGCTCGACAACTGCCGCATCCCGAAGGACAACATCCTCGGTTCCCCGGAGGTGAACACCGAGAAGGGGTTCGCCGGGGTCATGCAGACCTTCGACAACACGCGTCCGATCGTGGCCGGCATGGCCGTGGGTCTCGGTCGCGCGGTGCTCGAGGAACTGCGCACGATCCTGAAGGAGGCGGGCGTCGAGGTCTCCTACGACATCCCCGCGAACAACCAGCACGCCGCGGCCGCCGAGTTCCTGGCGCTCGAGGCCGACTGGGAGGCCGCCTACCTGCTCGCGCTGCGCGCGACGTGGATGGCCGACAACAAGAAGCCCAACTCCCTCGAGGCGTCGGTGTCCAAGGCGAAGGCCGGCCGTACCGGCACCGCGGTCTCGCTCAAGGCCGTCGAACTCGCCGGCACCTACGGGTACTCGCAGCGGCCGCTGATCGAGAAGTGGGCACGTGATTCCAAGATCCTCGACATCTTCGAGGGCACCCAGCAGATCCAGCAGCTCATCGTCGCTCGACGAGTGCTCGGAAAGTCGTCCTCCGAACTGAAATAACGTCCGGGGCATGGGGTCCGTTCGCGGGTCCCGGCGGGATGGGACCAGGGGCCGGCGACGGTACCGGGCGTTTCGGAGGATCCATCGGGGGATGAGCCCTCGCCGCAGGTGCGGCGAGGGCTCTACCCGTTCGAGGACATTTGCCTGGAATGTGAGCTACGTCACGGCTACTGTGTGTCCTGACACCGACACACAGCCAGGGGGACGGATGCTCGGTCAGGACATTCTCGGCAGGATCACGGGCGGGCGGATCACGCTCGACGACACGATCGGCCAGGTCAAGGACACCGTCGGATCACTCGCGGTACTCCATCGCGCAGGTCTGCTGCACTTCCCACGCGTGGACCACAGCATCGGGACGATCATGGCGGCCAACAAGTACGGCCCCTTCGCCGGTGCCGTGCACGCACAGGCCGAACGCGGTCTGGACGCCGTCGCACTGATCGACGAGGCCGGCGACGTCACCTACAAGGAACTCGAGGCCCGCTCCAACGCCCTCGTACGTGCGTGGCAGCGCGCCGGGGTCGAACCGGGATCGGTCATGGGCATCATGGCCCGCAACCACCGCGGTCTCGTGCTGACGATGCTCGCCACCGCCAAGCTCGGCGTGCGGCTCGTGATGATGAACACCGGCTTCGCCCCACGGCAACTCGTCGACGTCGCCGCGCGCGAACAGGTCTCGACGTTCGTCTTCGACAGCGAGTTCGCCGAGGTCGCCGCCGCGCTCCCGGACGACGTGCGCCGGTACGTCTCCTGGGTGGACGACGAGGTCCCCGGCATCCCGACGCTGGAGCAGTCGATCGAAGGGCTGGACGGCTCGTCCCTGCCCGCCCCGGACGTCTTCGGTGGATTCGTATTGCTCACCAGCGGCACCACCGGCACCCCGAAGGGCGCGCCGCGCGGCCGCACGTCGCCGTTCGCGTCGGCCCAGTTCCTCGACCGGGTTCCGCTGCGTCCCGGACAGACGATGCTCATGGCCGCCCCCGCCTTCCACGGCACCGGCGTCTCGCAGTTCGCGCTCGCCCTCGCGCTCGGTCAGACCGTGGTGATGATGCGGCGCTTCTCCCCCGTCGACACCCTGGGTCTCGTCGAGCAGCACGGGGCGAACGTGCTGGTCGTGGTCCCGACCATGCTGCAGCGGATCCTCGACCTCGGACCGGAGAAGATCGCCGAGTACGACACCTCGAGCCTGAGGATCGTCTTCTCCGCGGGTTCGTCGCTCTCGCCCGACGTGTGCCGCCGGACGACGGAGGCCTTCGGGCACGTGCTGTACAACCTGTACGGATCCACCGAATGCGCCGTCGCGACGGTCGCGACCCCCGACGACATCCGGCAGGCCCCCGGCACGGCCGGTCGCCCTCCGGTGACCTGCCGGGTGGTGCTGTTCGACGACGACGGCAAGCGCATCACCGAACCGCACGTCTCCGGCCGCATCTTCGTCTCGAGCGGTCTGTCCTTCGCCGGCTACACCGACGGTCGCGACAAGGAACGCATCGACGGACTGCTGTCGATCGGCGACATCGGGCACTGGGACGAGAACGGCCTGCTCTTCGTCGACGGCCGCGACGACGACATGATCGTCTCCGGCGGCGAGAACGTCTATCCGCTCGAGGTCGAGAACCTGCTCGCCGAACGGGAGGACGTGCTCGACGCCGCCGTGGTCGGTGTCGCCGATTCGCAGTTCGGGCAGCGGCTGCGGGCCTTCGTGGTCCCCTCCCCCGATTCCTCCCGCGACGCCGAGGACATCAAGGCGTTCGTGAAGGCGAATCTCGCCCGGTACAAGGTCCCGCGCGAGGTGGTCTTCCTCGACGAGCTGCCACGCAATGCCACCGGGAAGCTGCTGCGCCGGGTGCTGGAGGAGATGGATGTGCCCGAGGATCCCGAGAAGGGGTACACCGCGGCCCGGGGCTGACCCTCGAACGAACGAAGGCCGGTCGTCCGAGACGACCGGCCTTCGTGGTGGTAGCGGGGACAGGATTTGAACCTGCGACCTCTGGGTTATGAGCCCAGCGAGCTACCGAGCTGCTCCACCCCGCGTTGCATGAACGAACCTACACGAGCGCGGAAACGGAATGCAAATCGCCTCGTCGGACGCGGATGCGCCTCGACGACAACCGGAATCGCGCCTTCCCGCAGGTGGTCCGGTTCACATTTCCACCATGACTATCACCACATAACGGAGGTGTAACGATCTTGCATCGACCCCCGTTATCACCTTCCTGAACTGGGGAAACCCGACGCCGTCATCCCATCAGATGGACAGGCTCCCCTCTCGGCGCGGGGATGACGGGCCGCGACCCGCTTTGTACTGTCGGTCCCGGCTCGAAACAGCCGAGCCACCACCGGCCCGTCGCCGCCAGTCTGCCCCGCGGGATCCGGTGCCTACGAAGACCCGAGGGGCAGGGACGCGACCGACACGGTCCCCGATCCGGACGGAGACATTCTCCGTCGGCCGAGATCGACGAGGGCCGTCGCGCTCCGCGAGCGCGGGAAGGACTCCACAGCATGACCAACTTCAGCACGCGTGCATTCCGCACTGCCGTCGTCACCGGTGCACTCGCCGCGGTTCCGTTCGCGCTCGCCACCGGCACCGCGTCCGCCGCCCAGCACAACTGGGACGGCGTCGCCCAGTGCGAGAGCGGTGGCAACTGGGCCATCAACACCGGCAACGGCTACTACGGTGGCCTGCAGTTCTCGCAGAGCACCTGGGAGGCCAACGGCGGCAGCGGTCGCGCAGACCAGGCCTCGAAGGCGGAGCAGATCCGCGTCGCCGAGAACGTCCTGCAGACGCAGGGCCCCGGTGCGTGGCCCGTCTGCGGTCAGTACCTGACCACCGAATCCGCGCCGGCTCCCGCCGCGCCCGAGGCTCCCGCGCCGGCTCCCGAGGCTCCGGCACCCGCGGCTCCGGCCGCCCCCGAGCTGCCGGCCGAGGTCACCCAGGCCGTCGACACCGCCAACCAGCTCGCCCAGCAGTACGGCTTCGGCGCCGAGTTCGCGCAGATCGTCGACATCACGCTGGCCGGTCGCTGACGCAGACCGCCTCCAAGAACACGACGAAGGCCCGCGGTTCGCACCGCGGGCCTTCGTCGTGTCCGTTTCCGTTACCGGATCAGCCGCCGGTGGACTCAGCCGCCAGTGGATTCGTAGGCGTCGACGGCCTGCTGCACCCGCCGCAGCGCCCGACCGTAGGCTTCGAAATCGCCGCTGGTCTGCGCGTTGGCCAGCTCCGCAAGTGCCGAATCGAGCTCCGCGACCGCGGCATCGCGATTCGCGGGAGCGGTCGGCGCCGGCGAGGCGGGCTGCTGTTGCTGCTGATCGGAAGGCTGGTTCTGCTCCTCCGTGCCCTCGCCGATCGCCTCACCGCGGGTCTCGTCCTCGACCTCGGCGGTGGGCAGCGCCTCGCCACCGGGAGCGGTGGCCGCGTCGCCGACACCGGGACCGAAGACCTGGTCGAGCGCACCGGCGAGAGTGGGCGCGTAACCGATCCGGACACCACCGCTGGCACCCGGCTCCCGGTAGCTGACGAGCACGCGCGACAGCTGCGGGAAGGTCGACGTGCTGCCCGCCGTCGCATTGCGCTCGGTGTACATCGGCTGGACGTACAGGATGCCGCCGTCCGCGATGGGCAGGGTGAGCAGGTTGCCGTACTGGATCCGGTTGGACCGTTCGAGCAGGGTCCGCTCCGAAGCCACTCGGGTGTCGGAGATCATCGCGTTCTGCGTCTGCTCCGGACCGAAGGTCTGTGTGTCCGTCGGTAGCTGCAGGATCGTGAACTTGCCGTAGTTCTCCGGATCGGATTCGACCGAGATGTACGCCGACAGGAACTGCCGGTTGTAACCCACCATCGCCGAGGTCAGGCGGAACCGCGGATCCGCCGTCTCACGATCGCCCATCAGCAGGTAGTAGGGCGGCTGGTTCGCGCTGGTGTCGACCGTCGGATCGGCCGGCACCGACCAGAACGCGTTGTTGGTGAAGAACTCGCGTGGATCGTCGACGTGGTACTTGGCGAGCATCTCGCGCTGCACCTTGAACAGGTCCTCCGGGTAGCGGAAGTGCGCCCGCAGTTCGTCGGAGATCTGGTCCTGCGGGGTCACCGCCTCGGGGAAGACACCCATCCACGCCTTCAGGACCGGATCCTGATCGTCGACCTGGTAGAGCGTGACGGTGCCGTCGTAGGCGTCGACCGTCGCCTTGACCGAGTTGCGGATGTACGAGACCTCCTTGCGGGGCAGCAACCGGCCGGTGTTCTGGTCGATGCTGTCCTCGACGAGGCCCTCGAGCGACGCGCGCTGCGCATACGGGTAGTAGTCGAGTGTGGTGTACGCGTCGACGACCCACTTGATGCGGCCGTCGATCGCCGCCGGGTAGGCGTCGCCGTCGGCCGTCAGCCACGGCGCGACCTTCGTCACGCGCTCACGCGGGTCGCGGTTGAACAGGATCTTCGAGTCGCTGCCGATGGCGCTCGAGAACAGGATGTTGCGTTCGCCGTACTTCGCGGCGAAGGCGAGCCGGTTGAACCAGTTGCCGATGTCGACGCCGCCCGTACCGGTGTAGGTGTACTTCTCGGTGTCGGTGTCGTACTCGCGCGGACCGGACGAGTCGGCGCTGTTGCCGACGATCGCGTAGTCCGGATCGGCCTCGGCGATGACCTCGCCGTAGTAGATGCGGGGCTGCTCGACGGGGATGACCTGGTTCTCCGCGGCGAGCGACGCCAGGTCGCTGACGAAGTAGACCGGGTAGCCGCTGTTGCTGTTGGCGGCCTCCTCCGCCGAGGCACTCGCGGCGGCGTTCACACGGTTGGCGGGCGCCGCGACGAGACCGTTGCCGTGCGTGTACACGGTGTGGCGGTTGATCCAGTCGGTCTGGTTGCCGGTCAGGCTCGTGGGCGAGAGCTCACGCGCCGCGACGATGTAGTCCTCCATACGACCGTCGAGCTCGTACCGGTCGATGTCGAGCGACTCGGGGTAGCCGTAGAAGTTCTTCAGCTGCGTCTGCTGCGTGAAGGTGCGGGGAAGCACGTTCGGGTCGAGCAGGCGGGCGTTCGCGATCGTGGTGATGTCGGCCGGGATGTTCTCGGGCGAGGTGGTGCCCACACCCGGGTAGTCCTCGTACGCCACCTTGTCGTCGGTGATGCCGTACGCCTCACGGGTCGCGGCGATGTTGCGCTCGATGTACTCGCTCTCCTTGTCGGCAGCGTTCGGGCGCACCGAGAACTGCTCGACCATGAGCGGGTACACCGCGCCGACGAGGATCGACGAGAGCACGAGCAGCGCCGTCGCGAGCGCGGGGATCCGCAGGTCGCGCAGGAAGATCGCGGCGAAGAACGCGATCGCGCAGATGACGGCGATCGCGAGCAGGATGAGCTTGGCCGGCAGCACCGCGTTGATGTCGGTGAAGCCACCACCGGTGAAGGTGGGTTCCTTGCGGCTGCTCCACAGCAGTTCGTACCGGTCGAGCCAGTAGGCGACCGCCTTGAACGCGACGAACAGTCCGGCGAGGACGGCGAGCTGAACACGCGAGGCCGTCGACATGCTTCCACCCCGACCGGCGAGGCGGATGCCGCCGAAGATGTAGTGCGTGACGAGGTTCGCGATGAACCCGAGCACGATCGCGACGAAGAACCAGTTGAGCAGGAATCGGTAGAACGGCAGGTCGAAGGCGTAGAAGCCGACGTCGAGACCGAACTGCGGATCGGTGGTGCCGAAGTCACCGCCGTTGAAGAACATCTGCACGGTGACCCAGCCGGCCTGGGCGACCAGACCGGAGAGCACACCGAGCACGACCGGGATACCGATCCCGAAGGCGCGCATGCGCGTCATCACGGTGGTGCGGTAGCGCGCCACCGGATCGTTGGGTCCGGTGGTCGGTACGAAGACCGGGCGCGACCGGTAGGCGAGCAGCATCGCCAGCCAGACGACACCGCCGATGAACAACCCGACCACCAGGAACAGTGCGATCCGGGTCAGGAGAACCTTGACGTATACGTCCCGGAAGTCGACCTCGCCGAACCAGAGCCAGTTGGTGTAGGTGTCCACCAACCGCGGTCCGAGCAGGAGCAGCACTGCGGCCACCACTGCCAGGATCAGCAGAACTCTGCTCCGCTTCGACAATGTAGGTACTCCGGTCGGGGGCCTCATGCCCACGTGCCACGCTCCCAACTCGTCCGGCGGCGCGATCGCACCGCATCTGTACATCTCGCGCTCGACGAACGCGTACGAACGCGCCTCGTTCTCACGGAGTGACCGTTTCGCCCCACTCTACGGAATCCTCCTACCGGGGGTCGTACGACGCAGGTCCGGCAGCGCCCACCCGCGTACGGGTGCCAGGATAGGCCGGTGAACCAACGTCTTCCCGTACCTTCCGAACAAGCACTCGCGCGCGCCGTCCACGAGATCATCGATTTCGCGGATGCGGAGGGTTGGGACCGCCCTCCCGTGATGTTCGCGCTCGTCCCGACCGTGCTTCTCGCAGCCGCCGAACCCACCCTCGCCGACCAGCTCGACGAGGGGCACGAGTACACGCCGATCGCGCAGGAGGACTTCCCCGACGACGTCGAGGGCGGCAGTCCCGCACTCGAGGAGTTCCTCGCCACGACCACCTGGCCCGGCTCGGTCGCCGGGTGCGCCCTCGTGCAGGAGGTGGTCGTGTTGCCGCCGAGCGCCGAGAACGAACTCGACGACGCCTTCGCGCCGCTGCTCGCCGATGCCCACGCGGCGGACGAGGCGGCACGACTCGCAGCGCACAGTCACCCGGAGCGGCGCGCCGCCCGTCTCATCTCCGCCGTGCTGCGCGACGGGCCGTCGCTCTCGCTCCTGCAGTTGCGTCCGCTCGACGACGACGATCCGTTCGCGGGCGCCGAGCTGCGGACCTACGACAACCTCGCCCCGCATGTCGTGGCGGCGTTGTACGCGACCCTCGAGGCGAGCGACGACGACTACTGAGCTGCCGGATCACCGAGCTGTCGGTGCTGCGGCGGGTGTGATCAGCTGCAGGCCGGCGCGTCGCTTCCGTCCGCGATCGCGGCCAGCGCGTCGATCGCGCCCTCGAGCGTCTCGACCTTCACGAGTTGCACGCCCTCGGGGGCGCCGCTCTGCGCCTCCGCGCAGTTCTCGGCGGGCACCAGGAAGACCGTCGCGCCGTCCTCCGACGCCGCGGTGAGCTTGTGGGTGATCCCGCCGATCGGCCCGACCATCCCGTCCGAGTCGATCGTGCCGGTACCGGCGACGTCCAGGCCACCGTTGAGCAGGCCCGGGCTGAGCTTGTCCACCACGGCCAGGCTGAACATCAGGCCGGCGGACGGGCCACCGATGTCGGCCAGGTTGAAGGTGACCTCGAAGGGCACCTCGGGGACCTCCTCGGTGGCGATGCCCAGGAAGCCCTTGTCCGGGTCGCCGGGCCGGGGACCGACCGGAACATCGAACGACTCCTCGGCATCGCCGCGCAGGACGGTGATGCCCACCGACTCACCGGGCGGCACGTCGCCGACCGCGCGCTGCACCTGGCCGGCCGTGCGCATCTCCTCGCCGCCGACGGCGACGATCCGGTCGCCCGCCTCGAGCAACCCGGAAGCGGGAGCCTCCTGACCCACCTCCGCGATCCGCAGGGTCACCGGCAGGTCGAGATAGTGCAGGGCGGCCAGTTCGGCGGAGCGCTCCGACTGGGCGAACTGCGCCTGGTCGACGGCCTGCACCTCGTCCTTGCTGCGGTCGGGCGGATAGACCTGTTCGCGCGGCGCGACGCCGTAGCGACCGCTGATCCAGGCGGTGAAGGTCTGCGCGAGGGTGAGATTGTCGGTGACCCCGACGGTCGTCATGAACAGACTGCCCTCGGTCTCGTCCGCCTCGATCCCCTCGAGCGCGACGACCGGGGTGCCCTCGATCTCGCCGAGCGTGTCGAAGACGGGGCCCGGACCGAGCGCCACGTACGGCGCCCGGACGTTGAACGCCACGACCACGATGACGAGGATCGGGAGCACGAGCGCGAGCGGCAGGACGTAGCGACGATTCACCCGGCCAGGGTAACGGTCGCCCGACCGCCCCCTTCACACCACGACCGTGTCGTGTTCGCCATGAGCGTGACCACGATGCCGGTCCCCGCCCCGGCCGCCTTGTACCGTTGGATACATGAGCGACACGCCCTTCGGATTCTCGAATCCCGACGACGACCCCGACCGCAGGAAGGACGAGGGTTCCGGTAGCGGCGGCTCCGGTGGCGGCATCCCGTTCGGATTCGGACTCCCCGGCAGCGGCGGGGGCGACAACCCGTTCGGCGGTCAGGGCTTCGATCCCGCGCAGTTCGGTCAGATGCTCAGCCAGTTCGGTCAGATGCTCGCCGGCATGGGCAGCGCCATGGGTTCCGGCGGCGGCTCGGGCCCGGTCAACTACGACATCGCGACGAAGCTCGCACGCCAGCAGATCGGGTCCGTCGACCCGGTCCCGCCCCGCACCACCGACGCCGTGGCCGACGCCGCGCGCCTCGCGGAACTGTGGCTCGACGCGGCCACCACGCTGCCCGCGGGTGCGTCGAAGGTCGTGGCGTGGACGCCCGTCGACTGGCTCGACAACACCCTCGAGACGTGGAAGCGCCTGTGCGATCCGATCGCCGAGCAGGTCAACGGCATGATGCTGAACGGCCTGCCCGAGGAGGCCCGCGCGATGGCCGGGCCCATGCTCGGCATGTTCTCGCAGATGGGCGGGGTCGCCTTCGGCTCCCAGCTCGGCCAGGCCCTCGGCCAGCTGTCGAAGGAAGTGCTCACCTCCACCGACATCGGTCTTCCGCTCGGCCCGGAGGGCACCGCCGCCCTGCTGCCGGCCGCGGTCGAGAGCTTCGGTGAAGGACTCGAACAGCCCGCCCAGGAGGTGCTCGTCTTCCTCGCCGCACGCGAGGCCGCCCACCAGCGCCTCTACAGCCACGTGCCGTGGCTGCGTCAGCGGATGCTGGCGACCGTCGAGGAATACGCACGCGGCATCCGCATGGACATGTCGTCGATCGAGGATCTCGCGCAGGGACTCGACCCGTCGGCTCTCACCGACCCGTCCAAGCTCGAGGAGATCCTCAAGCAGGGTGCGTTCGAACCCCAGACCACCCCGGAGCAGAAGGCCGCCCTCGAACGGCTCGAGACGATGCTCGCGCTCGTCGAGGGCTGGGTCGAGACGGTCGTCGCCGACGCCCTCGGCGAGCGGCTCCCGGGCGCCTCGGCCCTGACCGAGACCCTGCGCCGTCGCCGCGCCACGGGCGGACCGGCGGAGCAGACCTTCGCCACGCTCGTCGGCCTCGAACTCCGGCCCCGGAAGGTGCGCGAGGCCGCCGCGCTGTGGCGACGCCTCACCACCGATGCCGGCACCGAGGCCCGCGACCACGTGTGGGCGCACCCCGACCTGCTGCCGGACTCGTCGGATCTCGACAACCCGGCAGCCTTCGTCGACCGTGTGATCGGCGGCGGCACCGGAGCCTTCGACGATCCGATCGCCCAGTTGCAGGCGACCATGGAACGCGAGCAGGCCGAACGCGATCGCGCCGCCGAGGAGGGATCCGACGAGGATCGTCCCGGGGACGACAGCACCTCCTAGAACGACCCGACAGAGGCACCCGCGCCTGTGGACAACTGCTCCTCGTGAGCCGTCCACGGGCGCGGGTGCTGTCAGTCTGTCTCCATGATCACCGCATCGCGCGAGACGACCACGAATCCTGCGCCGCCCGAGGCGGCGGTTCTCCGGGTCGATCCCGAACTGGCCGTGCTCGAACGGTCCGACGGCTCGATCCAGCTCGGTTGGGGTCCCGGCACCGCGACCGTCGTCCTGCCACCCGAAGGCATGGACAGCTTCGACCTCGGCGTTCTCGTCCGGCTGCTCGACGGCCGGCTCACCCTCGACGAGGTGCTCGACGCCGCGGCCGAGCGTGGGCTTCCGTCGGGACGGGTGCGCCAGGTGCTCGACGAGCTCACCGCCACGGGCGCGGTCCGGCAGGTCCCCTCGTCGCCGGTCGGTCCGGCGCGACCGCGGCGGGTGCGGGTCCACGGCTCGGGTCCGCTCGCCTCGGCGATCGTCGACGATCTCCCGGTGTGGGACGTGCGGTGGGTGCGCTCGTCGTCCGGTGACGAACCGCAGGGTCCGGCCGACTGCGTCGTCCTTGCCGACGGCCAGGTGCCCGACCCCCATCTCGTGAGCATGCTCGTACGGGCCGGGATCCCTCATCTCGCGGTGCGGATCAGGGACGGACGCGGCATCGTCGGGCCGTTCGTACTCCCCGGCCGGAGCAGTTGCCTGCGCTGCGCCGATCTCGTGCGGACCGATCTCGATCCGTCCTGGCCACGGCTGGCGAGTCAGCTGTACGGGCGGCAGGGCCACGCCGGCCGGGCGGTGACGTCGGCGACCGCGGCGATGGCCGTCGGCCAGATCGAGGCGTTCCTCTCCGCCGATCCGTCGGTGACTCCGGCGGTCGATCGCACGCTCGAACTGGACCTACGATCCCACCGCATCGTCACGCGTCGGTGGTTCCGTCATCCCCGGTGCGACTGCTCGGCCGTCGCTCGGGTCGGTCAGGCATGATGGGGGGCGTGCCAGACATCCCTCGCAGAAGCTCGTCCCGCACTGCCAAGCTCGCGAGCATTCCTCTGGGAATCGCCGGGCGCGCTGCCGTGGGTTTCGGTCGTCGGCTCGCCGGTGGAGATCGGGAGGAGATCGACGCCGAGATGACGGCGAAGGCCGCCGAACAGTTGTTCAGCGTGCTGGGCGAACTCAAGGGCGGCGCCATGAAGTTCGGCCAGGCCCTGAGCGTGATGGAAGCCGCCGTCCCGGAGGAGTTCGCCGAGCCGTATCGGGAGGCGCTCACCAAACTGCAGGCCGAGGCCCCTCCCCTGCCCGCCCGGGCCGTGCACCGCGTGCTCGACCAGCAACTCGGCACGAAGTGGCGCGAGCGCTTCGAGTCGTTCGACGACGTGCCCGTCGCGTCGGCCAGTATCGGCCAGGTGCATCGGGCCGTGTGGTCGGACGGACGCGAGGTCGCGGTGAAGGTCCAGTACCCGGGCGCCGACGAGGCACTGCGCGCCGACATGCGCACGCTGTCCCGGTTCGCCGGATTGTTCGCCACGATGATGCCGGGCGCCGATGTGCGTGCGCTGCTCGACGAGTTGTCCGCACGCACCGAGGAAGAACTCGACTACCGGATCGAGGCCGACAACCAGCGGGCCTTCGCCAAGGCCTTCGCCGGCGACGAGAAGTTCCTGATCCCGCGTGTCGTCGCGAGTGCACCGAAGGTCGTCGTGACCGAATGGCTTTCGGCCACTCCGCTGTCGGCGATCATCAGCGGTGGTACGCGGGAGCAGCGCAACCGGGCCGGTGCGCTGCTCGCGGAGTTCCACTTCTGCTCGCCCGCACGGGCCGGTCTGCTCCACAGCGACCCGCATCCGGGCAACTTCATGCTGCTCGACGACGGCCGTCTCGGGGTCATCGACTTCGGGGCCACGGCAGCGATGCCCGACGGCTTCCCGCCGGTGCTCGGACGGATGGTCCGGCTCGCCCTCGACGAGCGTTTCGACGAACTCACCCGGCTGCTCTACGACAACAAGTTCGTGCTGCCCGGCCGCACGGTCACCGACGAGGAGATCGCCGACTACCTCCGGCCGTTCACCGATCCGATCCACACCGAGTCGTTCCACTTCACCCGCGCATGGCTGCAGCGGGTGGCGGGCACGGCCACGGACTTCTCGAGTTCCACCTTCAAGACGGCCCGGACGCTGAACCTTCCGCCCGAGTACGTGAGTGTGTTCCGGGTACTGCTCGGTTCGGTCGGCATCTGCGCTCAGCTCGACGCCGAGGCACCGTACATGCGCATCCTCAGCGAATGGCTACCCGGCTTCGTCGAGGAGTGACGAAGCCGGGCAACCGTATTCACGCACAGACCAGTTCCTTGCGGGGTTCGGGCAGCGGATTCTTCCGAGGCCGGCCCCGCGGCCGCTTGCGGGCCACGACGACACCACGGTCGATGATCTCCCCGCCCCACACGCCCCAGGGTTCCTCCCGCTCGAGAGCGGCGTCGAGACACCGGGCACGCACCGGGCAGCCCGCGCACAGCGTCTTGGCATACTCGAGATCGGCCGGGGTCTCGGCGAACCACAGGTCGGGGTCGTTGTCGTGGCACGGCAGGGTGTCGCGGTCGCGGTCGTCGCGTGACACCGCGAAAGTGTCGCTGCGCGACAGGATGTCGGTACGACGCATCTCGTCTCCTTCCGTTCGGTTCGACAGGCTCGACGGGTATTCGCTCGGCACGTGAGCTCCTTCGTTGGTTCGGTGGAATGCGATGCGAACCCGGCCGGAGAACGAGAAAGGCCACGGTCCGCTGGGCGGGGTCCGTGGCCTGGAGGAGACGAAGGTCTACCGGGAGATACTTCCCGATCGACTTCCGACCACGGACGAGACGGCGGCGGCGTACACACGTCGGCGTGCACGCGGCGCGGCTACCACTTCGGCAGCCACAGGGGTGGCGGCGATACGAGCCACAGGTGTGGCGATGTGAGTGGTAGCGGCGGCCACAGCGACACGAGGGGCCGCTGTCGCTGCAAGAGCATCGAAGCCGAGCATCGGGGCCACCTCACTTTCTCGTCGCGCACGGGCCGTCTCCCGTGACATCGTCATCCAGCCTAGATTCGTGGACACGATCGGCACAAGTTATTTTCTACCTGCGGTTTCGTGCCGCGTTCTTCGTCCCGGCACTACAGTCGGAGGGCATGTCCCTCGCGACCACGAGATTCCTGCCCGTCCTCGACTGCCCGGATCCGCGCGCGCTCGCCGACTTCTACCGCCGGTTGCTCGGATGGACGATCACCAACGAGCGGGAGGACTGGGTCGAACTCGCCCGTGACGACTCGACGGCCATCGCGTTCCAGCGCGATCCCGACTTCACGCCGCGGCACTGGCCCGCCGACGGTGTGCACGCCCATCTCGACTTCCACGTACCCGACCTCGACGAGGCCGAACGTCTCGTCCTCGGGCTCGACGCGCTGCGCGCCGACGACGGCTCGAACAAGACCACCTTCCGGGTGTTCCGCGATCCGGCCGGGCACTACTTCTGCCTGTGCGCCGAGTGATCCCCGCCGGGTAGTCCTCAGAGGTCGAGAGTGTCGACGGCGCGCTCCCCTCGCACGAGGGCGAGCACGTCGGCGCCGTACTGCTCGAGCTTCTTCGCTCCGATCCCCGGGATGGCAACCAACGCACGATCGTCGCGCGGCTGCTGTTCGGCGATCGCGACGAGGGTGTTGTCGCTGAAGACGACGTAGGCCGGAACCTTCATCTCCTTCGAGCGTTCCCGGCGCCATTCCTTGAGCGCGACGAGCAGGTTCTCGTCGAGATCGGACGGGCAGCCCTCGCAGCGGCCGAGCATGGTCGAGGTGGTGCCCATGAGCGGCTTGCCGCAGACACGGCACTGCGGGCGCTTCTTCCGCGGGGAGGCCGGTTCGGCGATCTTCGACGCGGGTGAACTGTCGGGGATGAGCCCGTGCAGGAAGCGGGAGCGTCGCCGCGACCGGCGACCGCCCGCCGTGCGGGACAACGCCCACGACAGTTGCAGGTGCACGCGGGCACGGGTAACGCCGACGTAGAGCAGCCGCCGTTCCTCCTCGATGCCGGCCTCGTCGGGTGGGGTGTCCTTGTCGCCGGTGACGTGGGTGATCGGCAGGGTGCCGTCGGTGAGTCCGACGAGGAAGACGGCGTCCCATTCGAGGCCCTTCGCCGCGTGCAGCGACGCGAGCGTGACGCCCTGGACGGTCGGTGGCTGGCGCGCTTCGGCACGGGCCGCGAGATCGCGCAGCAGACCCTGCAGATCGAGGTCGGGTTCGTGCTCGAGCAGTTCCTCGGTGAGCTGCACGAGCGCGACGAGCGACGCCCAGCGCTCGCGTGCCTGCGCGCCCACCGGTTCGGTGTCGGTCAGGCCGAGCGGCACCAGGGTGGCCCGGACGAGGCTGAGCAGCCCGGCACCGCGACCGGCGTCCTCCGGCAGGTCGTCACGCGTACCCACCTGGCGCAGCGCGTTGACCGCCTGCCGGACCTCCGCGCGGTTGAAGAAGCCTTCGCCGCCGCGCACCTGGTACGGGATTCCTGCCTGCGTGAACGCCTGCTCGTAGGCCTCGGACTGGGCGTTGATGCGGTAGAGCACCGCGATCTCGGCCGCCGGGACCCCCTTGCCCATCAGCTTCGCGACGGCCTTGGCAACCGCCTGGGCTTCGGCGGGTTCGTCGTCGAACTCGGCGAAGGTGGGCTCCGGCCCGGACGGACGCTGACCGACGAGCTTGAGCCGGGTGCCGGCGATGCGGCCCCGCGCCGCACCGATCACGCGGTTGGCGAGGTCGACCACCTCCGGGGTGGAGCGGTAGTCGCGTTCGAGGCGCACGACCGTGGCGTCGGGGAACCGGCGCGAGAAGTCGAGCAGGTGCTTCGGGGTGGCGCCGGTGAACGAATAGATGGTCTGGTTGGCGTCGCCGACCACCGTGAGATCGTCGCGCTCGCCGAGCCATGCGTCGAGCACGCGCTGCTGCAGCGGCGTGACGTCCTGGTACTCGTCGACGACGAAGCAGCGGTAGCGGTCGCGGAACTCCTCGGCCACCGCGAGGTTGTCCTCGAGGGCCGCCGCGGTGTGCAGCAGCAGGTCGTCGAAGTCGAGATACATCCCGTCGCCCGACCGGGTCTTGAGCTGCTCGTACGTCTCGTAGACACGCGCGACCCGCTCGGGGTCGGCCGGTGGGGTGCGGTGGGCGCGGGCGGCCGCGGCGGGATAGTCCTCGGGTGCGACGAGCGTGCCCTTGGACCATTCGATCTCCGACAGCAGGTCGCGCACGGTGTCGGTGTCGGTCGGGAAGCCGCACCGGTGCGCCGCCTGCGAGACGGCCGCGAACTTGCGGTCGAGCAGTTGCCACGGCGTGTCGCCGACGACCTGCGGCCAGAAGTACCGCAGCTGCCGCAGCGCCGCGGCGTGGAAGGTGCGGGCCTGCACCTGCGTGCCGTCGCCGCCGATACCCAGGGCGCGCAGGCGTGAGCGCATCTCCCCTGCCGCGCGGGCGGTGAAGGTGACGGCGAGGACCTGACTCGCGGAGACGTGACCGGCGGAGACGAGGTGGGCGATGCGGCGCGTGATGGTGCGGGTCTTGCCGGTGCCGGCACCGGCGAGCACGCAGACCGGCCCGCGTGGGGCGAGTACCGCTGCTGCCTGCTCGGGGTCGAGACCGTCCACCACATCCGCACACATGGCCTCCATCATGACAGCGACCGCCGACAGCGCAGCCCACCGGTGACCTCGCCCGCTGTGGTGAGGACCACAGCCCACCCCGGTCGCGGAACATGTTCGACGGCTGTGATGTTCTCGAAGACATGACGACCACCGACGCACCCGCCCTGACCGTCTACTCCACCACCTGGTGCGGTTACTGCAGGCGGCTGAAGACCCAGCTCGACCAGAACGGCATCGCGTACACCGAGATCGACATCGAGTCGGATCCGGCCGCCGCGGAGTTCGTCGGCAGCGTCAACAACGGCAACCACGTGGTGCCCACCGTCAAGTTCGCCGACGGCAGCACCGCCACCAACCCGTCGCTCGCCGAGGTCCAGCGCGCTCTGGGTCTGTAGTTCCTGCTCGTTCGGAAAGGCCGGTCGCGTCCGCCGCGGCCGGCCTCTCTCGTGCCCGGGCTTCTACTCCAGGCCTTCTACTCCTTGGCCCAGCCTTCGAGCATCCCGCGCGCGATGGAGATCGAGCCGGGCAGCAACAGCGGGGCGTCCTCGGCGGAGGCCCAGTCACCCGTCGCCAGCGCGGCACGGACCTCCTCGCGGGTGAACCACCGTGCCTCGGTGATCTCCCCGTCGCGGAAGTCCAGCGCCTGCTCGGGATCGGCGATCGCCGCGAATCCGAGCATGAGCGACCGCGGGAACGGCCAGGGCTGACTGCCGAGATACCGCACGTCGCGCACCTCGACACCGACTTCCTCGCGGATCTCCCGCACCACGCACGATTCGAGTGACTCACCGGCTTCGACGAAGCCCGCGAGCACGGAGAAGCGCCGCTCGGGCCACACCGGCTGGCGGGCGAGCAGCACCCGATCGTGTCCGTCGTGCACGAGGCAGATGATCGCGGGGTCGGTGCGAGGGAACTCCTCGTGCCCGGTCTCGGTGCTGATCCGCGACCAGCCGGACATCGTCGGGCGCGTGGGTGAGCCGTCGACCGCGCTGTAGCCGCCGTTGTCGTGCCAGTTCAGCAACGCGACCGCGCTGACCATCAGGTCGGCGTCGGCATCGTCGAGACGCTCGCCGACGCGCCGCAGATCGGCCACCGTGCCCGTCTGCGCCAGGACGCGGGTCGCCCAGACGTGGTGTCCGTCGCGGATACCCAGGAAGATCGCGCCCTCGACCGGTTCGGGGCCGAGTTCGGACGCCTCACCGAGCACGAGCGCACTGTCGGAGACACGGACCTGGTTACGCCGGTCGACCCGCAGAAGTTTCGCGTCGGCCCAACCGGCGCGCAG
Organism: Rhodococcus sp. S3; assembly: GCF_058211795.1. Taxonomy (NCBI): domain Bacteria; kingdom Bacillati; phylum Actinomycetota; class Actinomycetes; order Mycobacteriales; family Nocardiaceae; genus Rhodococcus; species Rhodococcus sp. S3. The sequence continues at coordinate 3,446,985 of NZ_CM177074.1, forward strand.
GGCGTCCTCGTCCTTACGCAGTTCCTCCGCCCGGTCGACGACGGTACGTGAGAGCAGCGGGGTACCCGACAGAGCGAAACCGGTCACATCAGCACCCTAGCCACGCATGGCGCCCGGCGGCGAACCCACCAAGCGGATGTAGAGCAGTTTGTCGTTCGCTTCGAGCGCGTCGACCTCGGGCGAACCGATCCGCCACATCCGTCCGTCGCGGACGACGGCGAGGACGATGTCCTTGAGATGCCGCGGGGATCCCCCGACCTCGCTGGGGTCGACGTCGCGTTCGGCGATGGCGAATCCCGCTTCCGGGGTGAGCAGGTCCTCGATCATCTCGACGACGTTCGGCGTGGTCGTGGCGATACCGAGCAGGCGACCCGCCGTCTCCGACGAGATGACCACCGAGTCGGCTCCCGACTGACGCAGCAGGTGGGTGTTCTCCGACTCGCGGATCGCGGCGACGATCTTCGCGCGCGGAGCGATCTCGCGGGCGCTGAGGGTCACGAGTACCGCGGTGTCGTCTCGGTTCGCGGCGACGATCACGGCGGCTGCGTGCTGCACTCCGGCGAGGCGGAGCACATCGGATTTCGTCGCCGAACCCTGGACCGTCACGAGTCCCTGCCCTGCGGCGGACTCGAGAACGACCGGATCGGTGTCGACGACGACGATCTCGGACGGCGGGACTCCGTCGCCGAGCATCGCGTCGACCGCGGTACGGCCCTTGGTACCGAAGCCGATGACGACGGTGTGATTACGCACGCGGCGCCTCCAACGCTGGATCTTGAATGCTTGCCGGGAACTCTCGGTCAGTGCCGACAGCGTGGTACCGACCAGCACGATGAGGAAGAACACCCGCAGTGGAGTGATCACCAGGATGTTGATCAGTCTCGCCTGGGGGGTGAAGGGGGTGATGTCGCCGTAACCGGTGGTCGAGAGCGACACGGTGGCGTAGTAGATGCAGTCGAGCAGCGACAGTTCGCTGCCCTGCGAGTCGCGGTAGCCGTCGCGGTCGAGGTAGACCACGAGAACCGCGAGGATCAGCGCAGCGAAGGCGTAGCCGATGCGACGCGCGATCGCGAAGCCGGGACTCGTCTGCTCCTGCGGTACGCGCAGCACACCGACGAGCGCGAAGTCGGGGCGCTCGGTGAGCTGATCGGAGCGGCTGAACCGCGCACGCAACCTCCCGGGCATCGCGGTGTCCCACCTTCCTGCTGTCGACCTGCGCCGGAGGCCGCCCTCCGCCGTCGCGGCACCGGGCGGACCGCCTCGATACCGGATCGCAGCCTACCGCCGCGCGCTAGTCTGGCACGCATGTCCACGAAAGCGTCGCAGCGCTCTGCGATCCGGCTGGCAGGTCTCCTCCTCGGCGTCGGGGTCCTGCACTTCGTGCGACCGGAACCGTTCGACGGCATCGTGCCCCGCGCCCTGCCGGGCGATGCCCGCACCTACACCTACGCCTCGGGGGTCGCGGAGATCGCCGTCGCCGGCGCGCTCGCCGTGCCCCGCACCCGACGCCTCGGCGGTTCCCTGGCCGCGGCGCTGTTCCTGGCGGTCTTCCCCGCCAACGTGCAGATGGCCGTGACGTGGCTGCGCAGCCCGAAGCTCTCCCCCGCCGCCAAGGCGGTGTCGCTTGCCCGGCTCCCGCTGCAGATCCCGCTCGTCACCGAGGCACTGAAGGTCCGCCGCACCGCGGTTCGCTGAACGATCCACCTACCGTTCACCCGCGGTGATTGAGGTCACAGCGAGCGGGTATGCGTCGGTATGGACACCGCACGTGGTCTGAAGGTGGTCGTCGTCGGCGCGACCGGCAATCTGGGAACCGGGATCGTCGAGGCGCTCGGGCGCGAACCCGCCGTCGCCGAGATCGTCGGCGTCGCGCGACGACCGACGGAGTGGACGTCCCCCAAGGCGACGTTCACGGTCGCCGACACCACCACCGACGACTTCCGCCCGATCGTGCGGGGTGCCGACGCGGTGATCCACCTGTCGTGGCTGTTCCAGCCCACGCACCGTCCGGAGGTGACCTGGGAGAACAATGTGCTCGGCGCGATCTCGGTCTTCGAGGCGGCGGCCGCGGAGAAGGTTCCCGCGCTGATCTACTCGTCGTCGGTCGCGGCTTATTCGCCCGGAAGCTCGACGGATCGCGTCACCGAGGACTGGCCCACACACGGGTGGCCGGGTGCCGCCTATCCCCGCGAGAAGTCTTATCTGGAACGTTTTCTCGACACCCTCGAACTGCGGGCACCGGAGACGCGCGTCGTGCGGATGCGTCCCTACTTCATCTTCAAGCGCGAATCGGCGACCTCGCAGCGACGCCTGTTCGTCGGCCCCCCTGCTCCCGGGGAACCTGCTGCGCAGCGGACTGCTCCCCGTGATGCCGTTGGTCGAGGATCTGCGTGCCCAGGTGCTGCACACGAGCGACGTGGCCGACGCCTTCGTCCGTGCGACCGTCCGGCCCGTCCGCGGCGCGTTCAACCTCGCCACGGAACCACCCGTGGACGGCGCGTTCCTGGCAGAGATGTTCTCTGCCAGGAAGATTCCGGTGCCGCGCGCGGCACTCCGCGAGGCCGTGCGGGCGGCGTGGCACGCGCATCTCGTTCCGGCCTCGCCCGGCCTGCTCGACACCGTGCTGCAACTTCCGCTGCTCGACAGCACGCGCGCCCGCACCGAACTGGGCTGGGAACCGCAGTATTCGCCGCCGGAGATCCTCGAGGAATTCCTGTCGGGCCTCCGCGAGGGAGCCGGGATGCCCACCGCTCCCCTGGCACCTGACACCGCCGGCCGCCGGGCACACGAGGTGGCCACCGGTGTGGGGCAGCGCCCCTGAGTCCGCGTCACTCGCCGTCGGCACGCCCTCGCAGATTTCCCGCCTCGAGCACGAGGCGTTCGAGCATCGCCGCATTCGGCAGTTCCTCGGGTGCGACGGTGCGTCCGGTGCGGACGTAGTGGAAGGCCGCTCGGACCTTGTGCAGCGGCAGTTCGGCCGGCCGGCCGGTGAACCGCTCGGTCCGCGCCGCCATCAACTGGGCCCAGGCGAGCCGGTAGGCGGCGAGCTGCACACCCACCGCGGCGAGCTTCTCGCCTTCCGGTTCGGCGCCGGTCTTCCAGTCGATGACCGTCCAACCGCCGTCCGGATCCTCGAAGACGGCGTCGATGCGTCCGCGGATCACGGTGCCGCCCAGGGCCGTTTCGAACGGCACCTCGACCTCGACGGGGTTGCGTGATGCCCACTTCGACCGCAGGAACGCCTCCTGGAGCCGGTCGAAGTGCGAATCGTCGCCGTCCTCGTCGTCGGCGCCGGGAAGCTCGTCGAGGTCGAGCAGGCGTGTCGCGCCGAATCTGCGCTCGAGCCACGCGTGGAAGGCGGTGCCGCGACGTGCGAGCGGATTGGGCCGGAACGGCAACGGACGACGCAGACGAGCAGCGAGAGCGTCGGGATCGGTGGCGAGATCGACGAGCTGACTGACGGACAGCTGTGCGGGCAGCACCACTTCGGCGCTCTGCTCGGCACGCTGTTCGCGTTCGGCCAGAAGCGCATCGACGTCGGTGGCCCACTCGTCGGGATCGTCGTCGTACTCGGTCGGGAGGTCGGTCCGGTCGAACTCGGCGAGGACCAGTGCCGCGCCGCGTTCGACCTCGGTGCGCCGCGCACCGAGCGGGTCGCGCGGCCACAGTGCGCTGCGGGGTGAGGCCGTGAGCGGGTTCTCCTCCTCCGGTTCGGGTTCCGGAGCCCAGTGGTCGACCACACCGAGTTCGGGCCGGGCCGTGACGATCTCGTGCAGTTCCTCGAGGAACGGCGAGGGCCCCTTCGGTTCGGATCCGGTATCGGCCCAGTGGTGGGCGGAGACGAACAGTGCTCGTTCGGTGCGGGTGAGAGCGACGTAGAACAACCGGCGGTCCTCGTCGAGCTTGCGGCGTTTGAGCGCGTCCTTGTTGGCGTCGATGGCCCGCTCGAGCATCTTGCGGTCGGAGACGTCGTCGAGGTCGAGCACGGGCACACCGTCGGTGCTGCCCGGATCGTCGTCGGGCAGCACCCGGTCGCCGCGCAGATGCGGGGGCAGTTCGGTCGTCGAGCCGAGCCAGGTCGCGGCGGCCGTGGACGACGGGAAGACTCCGGCGGCGACGTGCGGGACGGCGACGACCTCCCATTCGAGACCCTTCGCCGAGTGGACGGTGAGGACCTGCACCCGGTCGGGGTCGACCTCCACCTCACCGGGCGCGAGCCCCTGTTCGATCTCCTCCGCAGCCGCAAGGTAGGACAGCAGACCGGGCAGGGTCGCGTTGGTCCGCCCTGCGTAGGACGCGACGACGGAGGCGAAGGCGTCGAGATGCTCGCGGCCGGCGACACCACGCCGGCTGCCCACGCGGGCCTCGGTCTCGATGCCGATCCCGAGCACACGCTCGACCTCGGCGACGAGTTCGGTGAGCGGCTGGCCGAGCCGCTCGCGCAGGGAGGTCAGCTCGCGCCCCAGCGCGACGATGCGCGCGTAGCCGAACTCCGAATAGCGGCTGCTGTCGCCGGGATCGGAGATCGCGTCGGCGAGACCGGCCTGGTCGGCGTACTCACCGGGCAGCGCCGAATCGAGGGCGTCCTCGAGCGCGTCGGGATCGGTCACCGCACCGGCGACACCCCAACGTCCCGCGATGGCCAGTTCCTGGGCGCGCTCCCACAGCGCCTTCAGGTCGGCGGCACCGAGTTGCCAGCGGGCGCCGGTGAGCACCCGCACGGCCGCGCTCCCGGCCAGCGGATCGGCCGCGAGACGCAGCATCGCGAGCACGTCTGCGACCTCCGGCGTGTGCAGCAGCCCGCCGATGCCGACGACCTCGACCGGAAGGTCGCGGGCGCGCAGCGCCTCGGCGATCGGCGCGGCGTCGGCGTTGCGGCGGACGAGGACCGCCGCGGTCGGGGGTTTGCGTCCGGCCTCGCGGGCGGCGGCGTACTCGGCGGCGATCCGGTCGGCGACCCAGTCGCGTTCGACCGCGACGTCGGAGTGCAGCGCGAGGCGGACGTCGCCGGCGGTCGCGTCGGGGCGGGGACGCAACCGGCTGACCGACACTCCGCGATCGCGCAGGGGTTCGGACGAGACGTTCGCCAGTTCGAGGGCCTGCGGCGGATTGCGCCAGCTGGTGAGCAGTTCGCGGGTGGGTGCCGGTTCGCCGTCGGCCGCTGGGAAGTCGGTCGCGAACCGCGGCAGGTTGGCGGCCGACGCGCCGCGCCAGCCGTAGATGGACTGCATGGGATCGCCGACCGCGGTGACCGCGAGGCCGGGATCGGCACCACCGCCGAACAGGGCGGCGAGCAACACGCGCTGGGCGTGCCCGGTGTCCTGGTACTCGTCGAGCAGCACGGCCCGGAATCGTTCCCGCTCACCGGCTCCCACCTCGCGGTGAGCGCGGGCGACCCGCGCGGCGAGCGACATCTGGCTCCCGAAGTCGAGGGCACCTTCGCGGCGCAGCGTCTCGGACAGCCGTTCGACGAGCGGAAGCAACTGCAACCGCGCGTGCTGGGTCTCGAGGTAGCCGAGCAGCGTCTTCGACGGTGCTCCGCGCTGCCCCGGGCCGGGCGGGAGGGTGTGCACGAGCTGTTCGAGTTCGAGGTGGGCGTCGCGCAGCAGATCCGGCTCGACGAGGTGCTCGGCGAGCTGGCCGGACAGGGCGAGAACGGCCTCGGTCACCGATGCGGGATTGCGGTCGGTGTCGAGTTCGCCGTCCCACGAGCTGACCACGCGGTGCGCGACCTGCCACAGCTCGGTCTCGGACAGCAGGGTCGCCGACGGTTCGATGGGCAGCAGCAGACCGTGCTCGGTGAGCAGGCGGCCGGCGTACGCGTGGTACGTGCTCACCTCGGGTTCGCTGCCGAGGATCCGCGCGCGCAGCCCACCGCTCGGGTCGAGGTCGCGCAGGAGCGCCGATCCGGCGAGCTTGGCCAGGCGCGCCCGGATGCGGGCCGTGAGCTGCTGCGCGGCCTTGCGGGTGAAGGTCAGGCCCAGCACCTGCTCGGGTTCGACGAGACCGTTGGCGACGAGCCACACCACCCGCGCGGCCATGGTCTCGGTCTTGCCGGCCCCGGCCCCGGCGACGACCAGCATCGGGCCGGGCGGGGCCTCGATGACGGCGGCCTGTTCGGCCGTCGGCGGCAACTGTCCCAGTGCCTCCGCCAGGCGCTTCGCGGTCACCCGTGGTGCACTCATTCCCCTGTCACCTGCCTGCCTTCGTCGTGCGCCGGACAGCTCGACAGCACCGGGCAGTGCCGGCACCCGTCGTTGACCCTCGCGACGAAGCGCGGGCCGCGGGTTGCGGCCGCGGCGTCGTGGATGATCTCCCGCCACTGCGCGAGACCGTCCTCGTCGAGGGGCGGCTGCACGCGCTGCGTCGCACCTTCCTTGTTGTGGGGCTTCGCCACGAAGACCAGGCGCGCGCCACCGGGCTCCGATGCCGGTTCACCCTCGATCGCGCCGGCCGCCGCGGCCACTTGGTAGGCGGCGAGCTGGGCATGATCGCGCGCGGCGTCCTTCGACACCGGGTTCTTCGCGGTCTTGACGTCGATGACGACCGGGCGGCCCTCGGCGTCGCGTTCGAGCCGGTCGATACGACCGCGGAGCCGCACGCGGGGCTTGTCGTCGGAATCGGGTTCGAGGATGCCGTCGACCTTGATCTCGACGCCGATCTCGGTGAGCTCCCCACGCGTGCCCTGCAGCCACGTCGAGAAGGTGTCGAGCATGCGGCGGGTGCGTTCGAGCTCGCGGCGGGCATACCATTCGGCGCCCAGATCGACCGAGTCCCAGGCCTTCTCGAGGGCCTGGTCGATGCGGTCGGGCGGGATCCGCCCGGCGAGCGCCTGGACGAGGGTGTGCACGAGGGTGCCGGTGACGGCGTGGCTGTTCTCGCCGTCGGAACCGCCGTGGCGCTCGAACATCCACCGCAGCGGGCAGGTCGTGAGCTGCTCGACCGTGGACGGCGACAACCGCACCGCGTCGTCGTCGGGATCCCACAGCGGGTCGGCGGTGCTGGGATCGGCCGTGCCGTACCAGTCGTCGGGGTGGGCGCCGCGGACCCCGGCGCGCGCGAGCCGCGCGAGTTGCTGGGCGGCGCGCTGCTGCCGTTCGGGCTCGGTCTCGGCGATCTCCGGATCGCAGACCACGCTGCGCAGTTCGGCGACGAGGGCGGGCAGGGCCAGCACGCGGGTGCGGACCTCGTCGGGCACCGGTTCGGCGAGAAGGTCGTCGGCCGCATCGAGGTCGTCGGTACCGACACCGCGCAGTTCGTCGACGAAACGGGAACGGACCAGTTCGCTGTCGCCGCTCACCGAATCGACGGCGGTCACCAGGAGGTGGGTGCGGGCGCGACTGCACGCCACGAGGAACAGGCGTCGCTCCTCGGCGAGCAGCGGTGCGGTGCGCGAGAGTCGTGCACCGGCCTCGTCGCCGCCGTCGGCGCCGGAGACGGCGTCGATCAGGGCTTCGATGCCGAGCAGGGTGCCGCGGGCGCGCAGGCTCGGCCACAGACCCTCCTGGACACCGGCGACCACCACGACGTCCCATTCGCGGCCTGCGGCGGAGTGCGCGCTGACGACCGTGACCGCTTCGGATTCGGCGGCGACGCGGGTGCGGGACGTGGCGGGGATCTCCTGCTCGGTGAGGTAGTCGACGAACCCGGCGATGTGTGCGCGGGGCAGACGGTCGACGTAGTCGGCGGCAGCATCGAACAGGGCCACCACTCCGTCGAGATCGCGGTCGGCCTGCGCCCCGATCGGCCCACCCCAGGCCGACGCGGCGGCCCATCGCCGTTCGAGTCCGGTGGCCTGCCACGCCTCCCACAGCACGTCCTCGAGACCGCCCCCGCGCAGCGCCGCCGAGCGGGCCTTGCGCAGCACACCGAGCACCTTCTTCAGCGGTGCCGCCTCGACGTCGGTCAGCCCGCGGATCAGGTGCGCGTTCTCGGCGGTGTCGTCGCTCTCGGTGAGCAGGATGCGCAGCAGTTCGGCGGAGTCGCGGTCGTTGCCCGCCGCGAGCTCGACCCGTCGCAGGCCACGCCGCAGTCTCCGCAGCGCGACGGGTTCGGCACCGCCGATGGGCCCGGACAACAGGGCGAGCGCTTCGTCGCCTTCGAAGCCGCTGTCGGACACCGCGCGCAGCACGAGGAGCAGGCCTGCGACGCTGTGTTGGCGGGCCAGCGGGAGTTCGGACGCGGCGGTCGTCATCGGGACGCCCGCCGCGAGCAGCGCGCGACGCAGCGGCGCGAGTACCCGCGGCACGGACCGCACGACGATCGCCATGCGCGACCACGGCACACCGTCGACGAGATGGGACCGGCGCAGGGTGTCGGCGACCAGTGCCGCCTCCTTGGCCTGCGACGAGCACACCGCCACGCGGACCTGCCCTGGATCGCTCTCCTCGACGCGGTGCCCGGCCGTACCCCGGTGCGGTGGCAGGCCCGGCAGTCTGCGGGCGATCCCGTCGGCGAGGGACGCCACCTCGGGAGCGGCACGATGGTTGACCCCCAACACGATCCGGCGCGATCCGTCGGCCTCGCCGAGGCTCTCGAGGAAGGAGGTGTCGGCGCCGCGGAAGCCGAAGACGGCCTGATCGGGGTCGCCGGCGATCGTGCTCGTGCGGGTGCCGGTACCGATCACGCGGACCAGGTCGGCGGCCTGCGGATCGAGGTGCTGGGCGTCGTCGACGAGCAGATGGCGGATCCGGCCGCGCTCGGCGGCCAGCAGATCGGGATCGGTCGCGAACGCCGCGAGCGCCGCACCGACCAGCTCGGCCGCGTCGAGTGCCGGAGCGGTGGCCTCCGGAGCTTCGAGACCGACGGCGCCGCGCAGCAGCATCACCTGTTCGTAGCGCTCCGCGAAACGCCCGGCCGCGACCCACTCCGGTCGATTGCGGCGCTCCCCGAGCGCGACCAGATCCTCGGGGCCGAGACCGCGCTCGTTGGCGCGCAGCATCAGGTCGCGCAGTTCGACGGCGAAGCCCGTCATGCCCAGTGCCGGACGCAACCGCTCGGGCCACATTCCGGCGCCGTCGTCGATGTCGCCGCGTAGCAGTTCGCGCAGCACGGCGTCCTGTTCGGCGCCGGTGATCAGGCGCGGTGGTGGATTGCCGTGCGCCGAGGCCTGCAACCGCAGCACCGCGAAGGCGTAGGAGTGGACGGTACGGACGAGCGGCTCGCGTGTCGCGCGGGGTACAGCGCCGTCGCCGAGGGCGATCAGACCGGCCGTGATCGCCTCGCGCACGGCGGTGGCGGCCCGCCGCGAATGCGTGAGGATCAGCACCGACTCGGGATCGGCGCCGCTTGCGATGCGGTGGACCGCGAGATCGACGAGCAGGGACGTCTTGCCCGTGCCGGGACCGCCGAGGACCTGCCACGGACGCCAGCGGAGGGCGGGAGGGGCGTCGTCGAACAGCACGCGCACGTCGTCGGGCCATTCGCGGGCCACCGGCGCCTCGGCGGACCTGCGCACCAGGCGCGCGGCCGGGCGACGGACGCGATCGGGGATCTGCGGTTCGGACATGCGCGAGACGGTGGCAGGCAGGTCGGTGACCTGCGCCCGGGTCGGGTGCAGGTCGGGGATGCCGGTGTCGACGTCGAGCATGACCCCATCCCACCAGATCGGTACGACAGGTCCGGTGCGCGATGCGTGGCGCCACGACGACTGCGATAGTGGTCGGCGTGAGTGCCACCGAGCTTCTGCACACCCATCTGTTCGGGCCCGACGACGGACCGGAGGTCCTCGCGCTGCACGGCCTCACCGGTCACGGCCGGCGCTGGCGGAACCTCGCGGAGCGGCACCTGCCCCACCTGCGGTTCGTCGCCCCCGACCTGCGCGGACACGGACGCTCCCCGTGGACTCCCCCGTGGTCGTTCGAAGCCCACGTCGCCGACCTGACGGCGGTGCTGGACGCGCACACCACCGGTCCCGTCACCGTGGTGGGGCATTCGTTCGGCGGCGCCCTCGCGCTGCACCTGGCCGCCGCGGTGCCCGACCGGGTGCGGGCGCTGGTGCTCCTCGACCCGGCGATCGGTCTCCCGGCCGGCCGGATGCTCGAGATCGCCGAGCTCACCCACCGTCATCCCGACTACACGGACGAGGCCGAAGCCCGTGCGGAGAAGGTCCACGGCGACTGGAGTGAGGTGGCACCCGCGCTGCTCGACGAGGAGATCGCCGAACATCTCGTGAAGCTGGACTCGGGGCGCGTCGGCTGGCGGGTGTGCGTACCGGCCCTGGTCGCCTCGTGGGGCGAGCTCGCCCGCGAACCCGTCCTGCCGCCGTCCGGCATCCCGACGATCCTCGTGCAGGCCGGGAAGGTCCGGCCCCCGTACACCACGGCGGACTTCCGTCGCGACCTCGCGGAGCGGCTCGACGACGACCTGACCGTGCTCGAATTCGACTGCGACCACATGATCGACCAGACGCGTCCCGCCGAGACCGCCGAACTCGTGGCCCGGATGGTGTAGCCGGTGGCCACCACGGACGAGCAGATCGAACGGGTCCGCGAACTCGTGGCCTCGGTGCCGGCGGGGCAGATCGTGACCTACGGCGACATCGCCGCCGCGGCGGGCCTGTCGAGTGCGCGGACGGTGGGCTGGATCATGCGGACCGATTCCGCCGACCTGCCGTGGCATCGCGTGGTCCCGGCCTCCGGACGGCCGGCCGCGCACATCGCCCGACGGCAGCTCGCACGCCTCGAACTCGAAGGCGTCCCGATCTCCGGCGACATGGTCGACCTGTCCCGGGCACGCCACCGGTTCCCGCACGGCTCACGCGAGCACGGCGACGAGCCACGCGCAGACGACGAGTAGATCCGGTCCCCTGGCCCACTGCCGGAGCAGATCGACCGGAATCTGCCCGACCGCCGTCTCGAGGATCAGGCCGTCGTACCCGATCGGCGGTCGCGTGCGCATACGGTAGGCGGCCGCGCACCCACCGACGAGCCCGACCGCGGCGCTCACCACCGACGCACTCCCGGCGAGGGCCGTGACGACGGCGGCGATCACGGCGGCCGCGCCCGGGACGACCGAAAGAGGAAGACGCAGTTGTGTGTCGCTCGCGCCCAGCAGAACGGCGACATCGGGGTCGCGGCACACGTCGCGCAGACCCGCACCGGAGGCCACAGCCACCACGAAGACGGTGACGAGGTGCACGACCGCGGCGGCAGGCGGCGATACGACCGACGCGAGGACCACGACGCCGAGCAGAGCGGCACACGTGAGGAGCACGGGTGCCGGCCGGCGGGCATGGCGGAGCAGATCGGCACGGACGAGCGCCGCGATCCGGCCGCGCGGCAGCATCCGGGAGCGACGGGCTCCGATGCGCAGCCACGCCCTGTGCTCGACCACGTCGACCAGCAGTGACGGATCCAGCGCGGTGAGCGAGGCCGACACCCCCACCGCGGTGCCCGCTCCGGCCCTCCACTCGGGTGCGGCGATCCTGCCGCACGCGAACAGTGCCGAGATCGCCAGTGCCGCGACGACGGCCCAGACGGCGGCGACGAGCACCGGCCCCGGTGGCGGTATCGGCACGCCGGTGGCGGCGACGATCACCACGCCCGGTAGGGCCGAGAAACACAGCCGGATCACGGTGCTCACGACGGCGGGCGGGAGCATCCGGCACTGCGCGAGCATCGGAAGGGCGACAGCGCCGACGCCGAGAGCGATGGTGAGCAGCGTGAACGCGAGCCGATCCGGCGGGGCGGCCACGAAGGTCGCGAGCCGTCCTGCCAGGGCACCCGCGACCGCACCGCCCATCAGGATCGCCGCCGCTCCGGGCCGCAGTGCCGCGCCGCGATCCATCGGTGTGGACAGCAGCCAGAACTCCGTCTCGCCACCGCACGTCACCGGACCGACAGCCCGGGCGGACGCCGTCCCCACCGCGGCCGCGGCCGCGACGACCGCCCATCCCCATGCCGAGGTGCACCCCACGTCACGCCCGATCGGAGCCGTGCAGGCGACCGGCGCCGACGGCAGGGAGAACAGCCACCACGCCGATCCCCCACCCACATACAGGCCGAGGAGGATCAGCACGACCGCAGCGGGACGATCCGCGAACGTGGCGTGTCGACGCTCGAAGCTGCGACGGAGCGCGCGGAGATCCCGCGCGCCGGGGACGACCGCGGTCAGTTCCATCGGTCCGCCTCCACCACCACATCGGCGACCGCGTCCACCAGCCCGGCATCGTGCGAGACCATCAGCACGGTGCCGCCGGCACGCTTCTCGGCCGCGAGCGTGGACGCCAGCCACCGGCGCCCGTCGTCGTCGAGATGTTGTTCGGGTTCGTCGAGGACGAGCAGCCGCCGCGGTCGGACCAGCGCGGAGGCCAGGGCGAGCCGGCGGCGCTGGCCACCCGAGAAGGTCACCGGCAGTCGATCCGCCGACGAGGCGAGACCGACCTCCTCGAGAACCCGGGTGGCGGCGGCGAACGGGTCGGTCACGCCGTGACCGGTCGCGACGAGTTGCAGGTGTTCGTGTGCGGTGAGATGCGCGAACGTCGCGACGTCGCCGAGGACTGCGGCGACCCGCCGGCGCAACGTCGGGGAGCTCTCGTCGACGGGGACGCCGTCGATCTCGACGAAACCCTCGTCGAGCCGGTCGGCGCCGACGATGCATCTGAGCAGAGTGGATTTGCCGCTGCCGTTCGCCCCGATCACGGCGCAACATCGGCCCGGCGCGAGGTCGATGTTCACCCCGGTGAAGACGGTCAGGTCACCGAACGAACGGTGGGCATTCCGGACGGACACGGCGGGTGTGCCGCATCGGATGGGATCGGACATGGAAGGTCTCCCGGTGTTCCTCGTCGGACGAAGTGTCGAACGCGAGGACGGAACCGGGTGAGCGTGGACGTGGCCGTCCGGGGGTGTCGGGGTGGGAGTGGCGACGGAACCCGCCGCGCAGGCGTCGTTCCTCGGAGGTCGGCCCTCGGACACTGCGGCCGAAGGCGAACAACGGGTCGTCGGCGGCCGCGACGAACGCGAGCGTCGCAAGGAGCACCATCAGAAGTCCGGCGAGCAGTCCGGCGGTGTCGCCGGCGGACACGGCGGTGACCGGCACGACGGTGGCGACGAGCCAGGACAGGAGAACGACGCATACCGCGGCACCGTTCCGCCATCCGAAGAACATGACCGGCAGTCTATGCCGCGCGGTGCGTACGCAGGGACGGTCCTGTGAGGGCGGATGAGGCAGCATGAAGGCATGAGCACGCTCACGCACGTCGAAGCCGTGATCGTCGCGGGCGGTCGCGCGACCCGCATGGGAGGCGTCGACAAGCCCGCTCTGACGGTCGGTGGCCGGAGGATGCTGGACACCGCTCTCACCGCGGTCGAGGGGTGCGCGCGGGTGACCGTGGTGGGTCCGCACCGCGACGATCTCGACCCGCATGTGCTGCAGATCCAGGAGACACCGCCCGGTGCGGGTCCGGTCGCGGCGCTGGCAGCGGCGGATCCGGTCGCCGATCTCGTGGTCACTCTCGCCGCCGACCTTCCGTTCGTCACCCCGAAGACCGTCGCGGCCCTGCTCGAAGCCCTGAACGAGGATGCGGCGGCCGAGGCCGCCTTCGCGGTGGACGACACCGGACGGGTGCAGTTCCTGCTCGCCGCGTGGCGGACACCGGCGATGGCCGCACGTCTGGACTCCCTCGGTGGGGACGTCGCGAACCGGCCCATGAAGGCGTTGCTGCCCGAGCGGTACGTCACCGTCGCGGTGTCCGAGTCGACCGACTGCGACACCCCGGCCGATCTGGAGGCAGCGCGCGCCGGGTCCACGACCACCCGTGTGGCCACCGATCCCGACCATGCACGCAGGATTCTGCGGGAAGCGTTGTCACCCTTGCCTTCCCGCACCGTACCGGTCGAGGAGGCGCGGGACGCCACGTTGGCGGCGCCACTCGTCGCGGCGGAGGCGTTGCCTCGCGTACGCACCTCGGCCATGGACGGTTACGCGGTGGCCGGCGACGGACCGTGGGTGCTGCGCAACGAGATTCGCTATGCGGGCGACGGAGGTTCGCTCACGCTCGGCGACGGGGAAGCCGCCCGGATCGCGACGGGCGCCCACCTGCCGGCCGGCGCGACCGCCGTCGTGCGCGACGAGTTCGTCCGCGTGGAGGGCGGTCTCGTCACCCGACTGCCCGATGCCCCCGTGCGCGACGACGCGCGTCGCCGCGGGGAGGACTGGGAGTCGGGGACGGTCCTCGCCGAGGCGGGCACCGCCGTGAGCCCGGCGGTCGTCTCCGCGGCCGCCAGCGGTGAGGTCACCGAACTTCGGGTGCGCGGTCCCCTGCGGGTGCACATCGTGCTCACCGGCGACGAGATCCGCCGCACCGGCCCTCTGCGCGAGGGGCAGACCCGCGACTCGCTGGGTCCGGTACTCCCCGACCTCGTCCGCTGGTGCGGCGCCACGGTGGTCGGTGAAGGACATCTCCGGGACACCGCGGACGGATTCGACGCGTTGTTCACGGGCACCGATGCCGATGCGATCGTCATCGTGGGTGCGACGGGTGGTGGCGCCGCCGACCAGTTGCGCGGTGCGCTGGCGCGGGCCGGCGCGCAGGTGGTCGTCGAACGGGTCCGGTGCAAGCCCGGCGGATCGCAGGTCGCGGCGACGCTGCCGGACGGGCGTGCCGTGCTGGGACTGCCCGGGAATCCGGTGGCAGCGGTGGCGACCCTGCTGGTGATGCTGCCTGCGATCGCCGACGGCCGCACCCTCCGCACGCCGGCGACTCCTGTGACCGCTCCGCTGGCGAACGCCTCGGAGGTCGTCGGCGACATCACGCGGTTGTTGCCCGCCCGCCAGGACGCGCAGGGACGATGGTTGTGCGACAACACGATTCGCACGGCACATCTCGCCGGCCTCATCGGGCGCACCGCGATCGCCGTGGTGCCGCCGGGAGCGGCGGACGGCGATCGCGTCGAATTGTTGCCGCTCCCCCGCTGATTCAGGCGCGGTGGCGAGCCGCTGCCACAGGCGCGAGACGCAACGCGTCGACGGCGGAGCGGTAGCGCCGGACCACGAGGTCGACGACGGGTTCGGCGACACCGATCGGCGCAGCGACGCCGTCGGCACCGACCTCCGACAGGC
Organism: Rhodococcus sp. S3; assembly: GCF_058211795.1. NCBI lineage: Bacteria > Bacillati > Actinomycetota > Actinomycetes > Mycobacteriales > Nocardiaceae > Rhodococcus > Rhodococcus sp. S3. The sequence continues at coordinate 3,462,048 of NZ_CM177074.1, forward strand.
GACGGTGGAACAGACCGTCGGCGAGAAGATACGACGCGACGAACACCCGGCGTGCGCCACCGGCGCGGACCTCGTCGACGACGGTCGCGACCCGCGGTTCGCCGGTGGCGATCCATCCGACCCGCACCGGGGTCTGCACGAGCGACGAGACCATGCGGGCCGTCACCTGGACGTCGCGCCGGGCGCGAGGGTCGGACGAGCCGGCGGCTGCGAGAACGACGTCGTCGCCCTCGACCCAGCCGGCCTGCCGCAGCCGCTCGACGAGGACGCGGGCGAGAGCAGGGTCGGGGCCGAGCGCGGGGGTGATCGTCACCGCGTCGTTCCCGCCGGCCGCGACCTCGCGCGGAACGTCGGTGTGCACGTGGTAGCCGGAGGCGAGGAAGGCGGGGACGAGCACGGTCGGCCGGTCGGTGTCGCGCAGGACTTCCGAGGGCGACGGTCCGAGGACGTCGACGAAGGCGACGCGGGTGGGGCCGACGCGGGAGGAGACGGCCTCGGCGAGCGCCGCGATCATGTCGACGCCGCGCGGATTGCGGGTGCCGTGCGCGACGAGCAGCAGCGCCGGGTCGGTGTGTGTACCGGTCATGGATGCATTCCTTCCGGGTCGACGGCGAGGCGGTAGCCACGCTTGACGACGGTCTGCACGATCGCCGGTGCGCCGAGAGCCGAGCGCACCCGGGCGACCGCGGTTTCGACGGCGTGGGTGTCGCCGCCACCACCGGGCAGTGCGGCGAGGAGTTCCTCGCGGGAGACGACGAGACCGGCGCGCGCGACGAGCGTGCGCATCAGGGCCATCCCGGCAGGGGGAAGGCACCGCACGGTGCCGTCGACGATCACGCAGCGCCCTCGCGGGCTGAGCACGTGACCGCCGGCCTCGATGCGCACGGCCCGCCGGGGCAGTTCCTCGGCGATGTGCCGGGCGAGCGAACCCAGCCGGGATCGGTTGGGCATGCTGACGGGCACGTCGAGTTCGGTGAGCGGCGCCGCCGTGACGGGACCGACGCAGACCGCGGTGACGCCGGTACGCAACGACCGCAGCATCGGTTCGAGCCAGCCGGTCTCCTTGGCCCGCATGAGCATCGACGCGACGGCCGGTGCACTGGTGAAGCTCACGGCGTCGAGTCCGCGTTCGACGATCTGCTCGATCATCCGGTCGAGCGCGGTGAGGTCCTCGGGGGCGGTCCAGCGGTAGACCGGGACGGGCACGACGTCGGCACCCGCAGCGCGCAGTGCCTCGCACACGTCGGTGCCGGGTTCCCACTCGGTGCGCTCACCGTGCAGCTGCACCGCGATGCGGCGGCCGGCGACGCCCTCCTTCAGCAGGAGCTCGAGCACCTCGGCGGACGATTCCGAGGAGGGAGACCACTCCTCGCGGAGTTCGGCGGCCCGGATCGCGCCCGTGACCTTCGGGCCACGGGCAAGGATCCGGCTCGAGCCGAGTGCCTGCGCGAGGTCGTCGGCGAGTCCCCAGCCTTCCGCTGCACCCATCCACCCGCGGAACCCGATCGCCGTGGTGGCGATCGTGATGTCCGGGGGCTGCGCGACGATGCAGCGCGTGACGCGCTCGAGTTCGTCGTCGTCGGACAGCGGGATGATGCGGATGGCGGGGGCGTGCACGACCTCGGCCCCACGCCTGGTGAGGAGCGTGGCGAACTCGTCGGCGCGCCGAGCCGCCGTCACGCCGATGGTGAATCCCCGCAACGGCGCGGTGTCGTCGCTCACGAACCCTCTCCGGTCGCACCCTCGCGCCGCTGGTCGCGCGGGACGAGGCTGTGGATCTGGACGACTCCCGCCCACACGCGCACCTCGTAGACGGGCAGACGCACCGACGGATCGTCGAGGCATCGGCCGTCGTCGAGGGAGAAGACCTGCTTGAGCAGCGGCGACGCCACGGTGGGCTCTCCGGCCCGGTCGCCCACGATGCCGCGGGACATCACCGCGGCGCGGCCGAACGGATCGAAGTTGCCCACTGCGCGCAGCGTTCCGTCGTCGAGCAGGAACAACGCCACCTGCTCGCCGCCGCGCAACAACACGGCCACGCCGCGGCCCGGAATGAGATGGCTGAGCGGACAGGCCGAGGTCCATTCCAGTCGCCCGTCGAACACGCTGTCGCGCGTCGATCCCCCTACGGTATGCGTCTCGATGACGGTCATCGCTGTCCTCCTTGAAACTGCTGTCCTGAAGTTTGGGTGTCCGGTGTTTCGAGCGCGTTACCCGCTCGTTCCCTCGGGGTAAGCGGTCGTCACGCCCCGGTTCCGGGTCCGATGCCCGGCATACCCACGAGGACGGGGACCTTGCGGGGGCCGCTGTCGTCGAAGCGGACCGTGGGGTCGGGCTGCTCGGGCGCATTGACGAACGAGACGAACCGCGCCAGCTTCTCCGGATCCTCGAGGACGCCCGCCCACTCGTCCTTGTAGCCCTCGACGTGCTTGGCCATCGCGGCCTCGAGATCGTCGGCAATGCCGAGCGCATCGTCGCACACGACCTCCTTGAGGTGCTCGAGGCCGCCCTCGAGTGCGTCGAGCCACGGAGCCGTGCGCTGGAGGCGGTCGGCGGTGCGGATGTAGAACATCAGGAACCGGTCGATGTAGCGGACGAGGGTCTCGTCGTCGAGACCGCCGGCGAGGAGCTGTGCGTGCTTGGGCGACTGGCCGCCGTTGCCGCACACGTACAGGTTCCAGCCGTTCTCCGTCGCGATGACACCGACGTCTTTGCCGCGTGCCTCGGCGCATTCACGGGCGCAACCCGACACACCCATCTTGAGCTTGTGGGGCGATCGCAGTCCGCGGTAACGCAGTTCGAGGGCGACGGCCATGCCGACCGAGTCCTGCACACCGTAGCGGCACCAGGTGGAGCCGACGCAGCTCTTGACGGTGCGCAGCGACTTTCCGTAGGCCTGGCCGGATTCCATGCCGGCGTCGACGAGACGCTTCCAGATCTGCGGGAGCTGTTCGACGCGGGCACCGAACAGGTCGACGCGCTGACCGCCGGTCATCTTCACGTAGAGACCGAAATCGCGTGCCACCTCACCGATCACGATGAGCTGCTCGGGGGTGCACTCGCCACCGGGCATGCGCGGCACGACCGAGTAGGTGCCGTTCTTCTGGATGTTGGCGAGGAAGTGGTCGTTCGTGTCCTGCAGACCGGCCTGCTTCGGGTGCAGGATGTGGTCGGAGTCGGTGGACGCGAGGATCGAGGCGACCACCGGCTTGCAGATGTCGCAGCCGTGTCCGGTGCCGTACTGGGCGATGAGCGCGGAGAAGGTGCGGATGCCGGTGGCCTGGACAATCTCGAACAGCTCGGCGCGCGACTGCTCGAAGTGCTCGCACAGGGCCTTCGACATCTGCACACCCGACTGGGCGAGCAGCTGCTTGATGCTCGGGAGGCAGCCGCCGCAGGTGGTGCCGGCGCTCGTGCACGACTTGATCTGCGCGATGTCCCAGGCACCCTCGGAAATCGCGCCGCAGATCGCGCCCTTGGTGACACCGTTGCACGAGCACACCTCGGCGTCGTCGGGCAGCGCACCGGCGCCCGGCTTCTCCCCCACCGGGGAGATCAGAGTGGCCGGATCACCCGGCAGTTCGCGGCCCACCAGCGGCCGCAGCGTGCCGTAGGCGGAGGCGTCGCCGACCAGGATGCCGCCGAGCAGGGTCTTCGCATCGTCGGAGACGACGAGCTTGGCGTAGGTGCCCTTCGCGGAGTCGGACAGCACGACCTCGAGGGCGCCGGGCGTCGTCGCGTGGGCATCACCGAAGCTCGCGACGTCCACGCCGAGCAGCTTGAGCTTGGTGGACATGTCGGCGCCGGGGAACTCGGCGGTGCCGCCGACGAGCCGGTCGGCGACGACCTCGGCGGTGCTGTAGCCGGGGGCGACGAGTCCGTAGCAGGTGCCCTCGACGGCGGCGCATTCGCCGATGGCGTAGACGGCCTCGTCCGAGGTGCTCCGGCAGGTGCGGTCGGTGAGCACACCGCCGCGGCCGCCGAGTTCGAGTCCGGCCTCGCGGGCGAGTTCGTCCTGGGGACGGATGCCGGCGGAGAAGATCACGAGCCCGGCCTCGAGGACGGACCCGTCGGACAGGGACACCTGCAGGGCGTCCGGTCCGGACTCGATCTTCTCGGTGCCCACTCCGGTGTGGGTGACGAGGCCGAGGTCGGTGACGAGACGGTCGAGGACACGGCCGCCGCCCTCGTCGACCTGGGCGGGCATGAGCCGGTTGTTGTACTCGACGACGTGTGGGGTCACGCCCAGCAGGCGCAGCGCGTTGGCGGCTTCGAGTCCGAGCAGGCCGCCACCGATGACGATGCCGGCGAGGCCGGCGGCCTTGGCGCGTTCGGCGGCGGCGCGGATGCCGTCGAGATCGTCGAGCGTGCGGTAGACGAAGCAGCCGGGCAGGTCGTGGCCGGGCACCGGCGGCACGAAGGGGTACGAGCCGGTCGCGAGGACGAGGCTGTCGTAGGGTAGAACGTCGCCGCCGGCGGTGGTGACGGTGCGGGCCGCGCGGTCGATTCCCACGGCGCGGGTGCCGACACGCAGGTCGACGAGATCGTCTGCTGCGTAGTCGTTTCCGGCGAGGGCGAGTTCCTTGCGGTCCCAGGCTCCGACGTAGGACGACAGTCCCACGCGGTCGTAGGCGGCGTCGGCCTCCTCGCCGAGCACGGTCACCGACCAGCTGTTCTGCTCGTCGCGGACGCGCAGGGCTTCGACGAAGCGGTGGGCGACCATTCCGTGTCCGACGACGACGACGTTCTTGCGGCTCATGATGTTCTCTTTCTTCGTGCCGGGATCGGTCAGACTGCGACGCGGGCCGGGGCGGGAGCCTCGGTGGACGGCTCGCTCGTGGGGGTGGTGTGGGGGCGGCGGAGGAAGACGAACCAGGTCACCGCGATGCACACGAGGTAGAAGATCGCGAAGACCCAGAAGGCCATCGTCGCGGACTGCGCCTCGCCGCCGTAGGAGGCGCGGAAGACCAGGTTGATGCCGACGCCGCCGAGTCCGCCGATGGCACCGGCGAAGCCGATGAGGGCACCGGACATGCTGCGCGACCAGGCGGCCTTCTCGTCGCGATCCAGTTCGTCGAGATCCTGCGCCCGGGCCTCGAAGATGGACGGGATCATCTTGTAGACCGAGCCGTTGCCGAGCCCGGAGAGCAGGAACAGGGCGATGAAGCCGAGCACCATGGCGGTCAGCACACCGCCGGTCGCGGCGCCGGTGGTGCGGTCGTCGAGGGTGCCGGCGACGATGAGCACCGCGGCGGCCAGGGCCATCGCGACGAAGGTGTAGAGGGTGATCTTCCCGCCGCCGATGCGGTCGGCGAGCTTTCCGCCGAGCGGGCGCGAGATCGATCCGAGGAGCGGGCCGATGAAGGCGATCTGTGCGGCGTGCAGTGCGGCCTGGGCGGGGGTGTCGCCACCGGCGAGGAAGTTGATCTGCAGGACCTGACCGAAGGCGAAGCTGAAGCCGATGAACGAACCGAAGGTGCCGATGTAGAGGAAGGAGATGATCCACGAGTCGCGGAACTTCAGTGCGGCGCCCATGGCCCGCAGATCGGCCTTCTGGTCACGGAGATTGTCCATGAACAGGGCGGCGCCGAGCGCGGCGACGGCGCACAGGACCAGGTAGACCGCACACACGATCCAGGGCTCGGTGTTGCCGACGGTGGCGATGACGAGCAGGCCGATCAACTGGACGGCCGGGACACCGATGTTTCCGCCGCCGGCGTTGAGTCCGAGGGCCCAGCCCTTCAGGCGCTGCGGGTAGAAGGCGTTGATGTTGGTCATCGACGACGCGAAGTTGCCGCCGCCGACACCGGCGAGCGCCGCGACCAGCATGAACGTGGCGTAGGAGTGGCCCGGGTTCAGCATCAGGTACAGCGCCCCGATGGTGGGGATCAACAGCACGAGGGCGCTGAAGATGGTCCAGTTGCGGCCACCGAAGCGGGCGGTGGCGACGGTGTAGGGGATGCGGAGGATCGCGCCGACGAGTGTGGGGACCGCGACCAGGAAGAACTTGCCGGCGGCGTCGATGCCGTACACCTCGGTGGGCATGAACAGCACCATGACCGACCAGATCGACCAGACGGAGAAGCCGACGTGTTCGGCGATCACCGACCAGACCAGGTTGCGCTTGGCGACCTGCTTGCCGCCGGCCTCCCACGCCTCCACATCCTCGGCGTCCCAACGCTCGATGTTGTGGTTGCGTGCGAATTTGTCTCTGAGACTTTCATTTTCGATGAAGGTCGTCATCGCCGTTCCTCCTCGGGTCCGTGTTGATCCCAAAGGTAGGAAACGGGTGTTGCTACGGTGCTGCCCGCGGTGACCGTCGCGTCAAGAGTTGCTCACCCCGGCCCCGGCCGCCCTGTGAGGTGTTACAGGAGGAACCGCACGAGGTCGGCGGTGTGCGCCAGACCCGGGAAGGCGTCCTCGGTCGAACGCGGGTGCAGCACGTGCACGGCCAGCCGGAAGATCACCGCGCGCAGCAGCATCTGCGGCCACTCGGGAAGGTCCTCCCAGCGGCCGATGAGCCCTTCGTCGGCACCGCCCCACGACAGTGCGTCGACGACGGCGACGGCGGCCGCCCACGAGGCCGGACGCCAGTAGGGGGTGATGTCGGTCAGCCCGGGCGCCGCGCGCCCGGCGAACAGGACGGTGCCGAACAGGTCGCCGTGGACGAGCTGGTCGGGCAGGTGCACAGGCTTGCGGAAGGTCGCGAGCTGGTTGATCAGGTCGAGGCTCTTACGGCCGTCGGGGGTCACCGTCTCGGGCGCACCCGCGGCGCGGGCGCTGCGCAGGGGCACGGTCTCCCAGGCCGCACGGTCGGCGGCGACGAAGACGTCGACGTCCTCCCAGGGTGCGACGGGTGGCTGCATGAGGAAACGGGGACGTTCGAGCTGTGCGGTGGCGGTGTGCAGCCGCAGCGACAGCGAGACCACTTCGTCGTGCCGGGGCTCGGACGTGCCGACGATGTAGGTGTCGGCACGCCATCCGGAGACCACGTAGCGACCGTCGGTGGACCGCACCGGGCGGGCAAGCCGCACGCCGTCGACGGTCAGGGTCTCCCGCACTTTGGCGGACCAGGCCGCGCGGGCATGATCGGCGACTCGGGACAGCACGACGTCCCCACACCGGAAACCTCCGTCCCAGTCGGGCCCGAGCGGGACCGGTTCGACATCGCGGAGACCGAATGTGGAGCACACGTGCTGAGGCGGTTCGGGTGAGCTCACGACGCTCAACCTACCTCCGCAAACCGCCCGGATCGGGAAGGCACTCCGCTGTTTCAGGTCACAACGAGGTCACCGTCAGTAGACCGGCAACGAGGTGTCGACCTGCTGCGCCCACGCGATCACGCCGCCGTGCAGATGTGTCGCATCCGAGAATCCGGCGCGCGCAAGCACTTCGAGCGCCTCCGCCGAACGGATACCCGTCTTGCAGTACAGCACGATCGGGGTGTTCTGCGGCAGGTCGGCGAGGGCCTCACCGGAGAGGATGCGGTCCTTCGGCACGAGCCGGGCACCGTCGATACGGACGATCTCCCACTCGACCGGCTCGCGCACGTCGATCAGCGCGAGGTCGCGGCCCTCGTCGAGCATGCGGCGCAGTTCGGTGGGGGTGACGGCCGATCGCACCGACGCGGCGGCGTCGGGAACGATGCCGCAGAAGGCCTCGTAGTCGACGAGTTCGGTGACCGGCACCCGTCCCGGATCGCGGCGCAGGGTCACCGTGCGGAACGACATCGCGAGCGCGTCGTAGATCATGAGGCGGCCGAGCAACGGCTCACCGATCCCCGTGATGAGCTTGATCGCCTCGGTGGCCATGACGGTGCCGATGGTGCCGGGCAGGACACCGAGCACACCGCCCTCGGCGCACGAGGGAACCATCCCCGGCGGCGGCGCCTCGGGGTAGAGATCGCGGTAGTTCAGGCCGCGACCGTCGGGGGCGTCCTCCCAGAACACCGACACCTGGCCCTCGAACCGGAAGATCGAACCCCACACGTACGGCCTGCCGGCGAGGACGGCGGCGTCGTTGACGAGATAGCGGGTCGCGAAGTTGTCGGTGCCGTCGAGGATGAGGTCGTACTGCTCGAACAGCTGCACGGCATTGCTCGACTCCAGGCGCGTCTCGTGCAGGCGCACAGTCACACCGTCGTTGATCGCCAGGATGCTGTCGCGGGCACTGTCCGCCTTGGGCCGTCCGACGTCGGAGCGGCCGTGGATCACTTGGCGCTGCAGGTTGGACGTCTCCACGTCGTCGAACTCGACGATGCCGATCGTGCCGACCCCCGCCGCCGCGAGATACAGCAGGGCGGGCGAACCCAGGCCGCCGGCGCCGATACACAGCACCCGCGCGTTCTTCAGGCGACGCTGGCCGGTGACCCCAACATTCGGGATGATCAGGTGACGGCTGTACCGCGCGACCTCCTCGCGACCGAGCTCCGGGCCGGGTTCCACCAACGGCGGAAGGGATCGGCGCGTCGACGGTGTCGTTGCGGTCACGGGTTCTCCTGTCGCGATGCGTCCTGCGTCACCGTCCATGGTGCCATTCCCTGCTGCGACCCCCATTCCGCCCGTCGACCCCCACCTCGCCCGTCGACTCCGCCCGGCCCGTCGACCCCGACCGGCGCCTACGCCCGCGGGTACGGCCACGGGTTGAACCGGCACCGCGTCCCGTCGGCGGGGACCGTGCCGCCCGGGTCCAGGCGCGCGATGTCGTCGTTGGCGGTTCCGAAGGTCTGCTGCATCATGATCGGCGCCAGACCACCGTCGATGGTGCAGGCGTCGTGCTGCGCCAGGCCGATGGCGTGACCGACCTCGTGATTGACGAGGTATTGGCGGTACGACCCGATATCGCCCTGGAAGGCGACGGCTCCGCGCACCCACCGCGCTTCGTTGAGGAACACCCGCTCCATCGAGGGGTTGAAGCACGATCCCTCGAGCGGGATGTCGTAGCCGCATCCTTCGCGGATGGTCATCTGCGAGGTGAGGGAGACCCGGAAGTCCGGCTCGCCGGTGTCGATGCGGCGGAAGGCGACCGCCTGGTCGCCGATCCAGCTCCGCGGATCGGCGAGGGTGCGGTCCACCATGGTCGCGAAGGCCGCGTCGCCGCCGTAACCGGTGGTGTCGATGCCCTCCTCGAGTTCCACCGTGTAGGTGAACACGCGGGTCTGCCCCGCACCGACCTGCCCGGTGGTGCCGGGCACGACCCGCCACTGCCGCGCACCGACTTCCGTGAACGGCCCGCCGTCCGGCAGGGCACCGGACTCGAGCGACTCGGGGAAGGCCCCATCGGGCTGCGGGGCCTCGACGATGATCTCGGTGACCTCGCTCGCGTCGGTCTGGTCGGCGGGCTCCTCCGCTCCGGCGCCACGCGCGGCGTCCCACAGCACGATCAGGGTCACGACGGCGAGGATCGGAACGGCGTAGGCGCGCCAGCCGTAGGTGGCGACGAACCTGCCCACGCGGGTCTGCTTGCGGACGTCCCGTTCGGGTCGCGGTCGGCGCGGCGGCCGGTCCGGCCGTCCCACCGGGTCCCACACGGCACGCAGGGGCTGGTGCGACCGGCGACCCGCCTCGGGTCGTTCCGTTCCTCGCGACCGGGACGAACCGGGCAGCGTCGGGGAAGGATCTGTCGGCGAGGAGCCCTGCGGGCCCCTGCTCTCGCGCACTCCTCCACGCTCGATCACGGATGTCAGGATGTCATATCGAGACCATTTCGATATCCGAAGCGCCGAACCTGCGCCCCCATTCGTGCACCGGGAACAGATACTGGGCGGTAGGCCGATCCGTTCGACACGCGACTTCACCTGTAACGTGCAGAGACGAGGAGCGCCGAGGTGGTACAGGCCACGTTCGGAAGTAGTGCAGATTGGGAGTAAGCATGACCGACGTCACCGAACGAGCATCCGGCCGGGGTTCCAACGGCAAACGGGGCGCCCGGATGCCGCGTGACGAGCGTCGTGCCCAGTTGCTCGAGGCTGCCAGCGAGGTATTCGTCACACGCGGTTACCACTCGGCCGGCATGGACGAGATCGCCGAGTGTGCCGGAGTGAGCAAGCCCGTCCTGTACCAGCACTTCCCCGGCAAGCTCGAACTGTATTGCGCCGTGCTCCAGAACTACGTGGACACCCTCATCAACGGCGTACGTCAGGCCCTGCGGTCCACCACCGACAACCGTCAGCGCGTGCGCGCCGCAGTGCAGGCCTTCTTCGATTTCGTCGACAACGACAGCCAGGGATTCCGGCTCGTCTTCGAATCCGATCTGATGGGCGAACCGCAGGTGTCGCGGCGAGTGGAGCAGGCCACCGAGGCGTGCGTCGACGCCGTCTTCGACCTCGTCAGCCACGACTCCGGTCTCGATCCGTACCGGGCCCGCATCCTCGCGGTCGGCCTGGTGGGAACGAGCCAGTTCACGGCTCGTTACTGGCTCGACGCCGCGCGCCCCATCCCCAAGGAGGACGCCGTGGACACCACGGTCGCGCTGGCCTGGGGCGGTCTGAAGCACGTGCCGCTGCAGCCGGAGCTCCGTCGTCGCTGACGACACAGGGGCGCCGTCGCTGACGACAGTGCGGCACCGTCGTCGCTGACGACACATACCGAGAACGACGAACGGGCCGGGGCGACATGCCCCGGCCCGTTCTCGTCGGTCGCTCTCAGTTGGCGGCGAAGCCGACCTTGCCCAGCGTGGCAGGACCGATGTCCACGTAGCTGATCTTGGCGGCCTGCACGAGAACCTTGCGGCCCTTCTCGTCGACAAGGGCGAGCACCCCGTCGTCGGCGCCGTTCAACGCGGCCCGGACGAGCTTCTCCACCTCGTCGGGCGTCTGGTCGCTGACGACGACAACTTCGCGCGGGCTGTCCGCGACGCCGATCTTGACCTCCACGGTGGACCTCCGATTCTCATGCGTTGAAACCGAGCTGGTACTGCTGTCAGCCCCAGGCTAATGCAGTCCGAGCACCGACATCCGCTCGGCGTGCTCGACCTGCATGCGATCGAACAGCGCGGCGATGTTCGTCAGGTCGCCGGACGCGAGAATCACCAGCTCGGCGAGTTCCTCGTTCTGCGCGAGGACGTACTGCGCCTGGGTGATGGCCTCACCGAGCAGCCGGCGTCCCCACAACATCAGGCGGTCCTTCTGCAGCGGGCTGCGCTCGACGACCTCGCGGACCTCCTGCACCACGAACTCCGAGTGGCCGGTCTCGGCGAGGACCTCCCGGACCACCGTGGACACCTCGGGAGCGAGCATGTCGGCGATCTCACAGTAGAAATCTGCGGCGATCCCGTCGCCCACGTACGCCTTCACGAGCACCTCGAGCCACGTCGACGGAGTGGTCGAGGCGTGGTAGGCGTCGAGCGCCTTGCGGTAGGGCTCCATCGCCGCGTAGACCTCGACGCCGCGATCGGTGAGCGCCGTGTGGAGTGTCTCGAAATGGCTCATCTCCGCAGCTGCCATGCTTGCGAGCGCGACCCGGCCGCGCAGGGACGGGGAGAATCGGGCGTCCTCGGCGAGGCGGTAGAACGCCGAGATCTCGCCGTACGCGAGCACTGCGAAGAGCTCTGCGACACCGGGGTGATCGGCGGGGACTGCGGGTCCGTCCGGCGTCGCGCCGGACTCGGAGGTGGACTGCGGCGTATCGGCTCCCATGACGACGAAGCGTAGTACTACCTCGTGGAATGCGCCGGAACCGGTACAATGGTTCGGGAAGCCCGCGCTTCGAGCCGCCGACCGTGGCCCGCGAGCTTCCCAGATAATGTGCGCGCACCCGAACTGCGGATCGCTGCCGCGCTTCGCCGAGCCTGGTGGAAACCGCTCGCGCTGAGGTGCAGGCCGGTCGCCTTTCCCCCTCGTGCGTGCGTGCCGAGACCAGGAAGGCCGGACCCCTGAGCAAGATCACCATCGACCACGAAGACGACGCGAGCGAAACCACCGTCTCCGCACAACTCGACTCCACCCACGTACCCCCCACCTTCGGCGAACTCGGTGTCCGCGACGAGATCGTCCGCGCCCTCGCCGAGGTCGGCATCGAACGCACCTTCGCGATCCAGGAACTCACCCTGCCGCTCGCCCTCGCCGGCGACGACCTCATCGGTCAGGCCCGTACGGGCATGGGCAAGACCTTCGGCTTCGGCGTTCCCCTCCTGCACCGCATCGCCACCGAGGGTTCCGGCACGACCACGCTCGACGGCACTCCCCGTGCCCTCGTGATCGTCCCGACCCGCGAACTGTGCATCCAGGTCACCAACGACCTCGTAAATGCCTCCAAGTACCTGCCGGGCAGCCGTAAGTCGGGCCTCGAAGTCCTGTCGATCTACGGTGGCCGCCCCTACGAGCAGCAGATCGACGAACTGAAGAAGGGTGTCGACGTCGTCGTCGGTACTCCCGGTCGTCTGCTCGACCTCGCCAACCAGGGTCACCTGATCCTCGGCAAGATCGGCGTGCTCGTCATGGACGAGGCCGACGAGATGCTCGACCTCGGCTTCCTGCCCGACATCGAGCGCATCCTCACGATGGTCCCCGACCGTCGTCAGACGATGTTGTTCTCGGCCACGATGCCCGGCCCGATCATCACCCTCGCCCGCACGTTCCTGAACCGCCCGACGCACATCCGTGCCGAGGAGGCCGAATCGTCGGCCGTGCACGAGCGCACCCAGCAGTTCATCTACCGGGCGCACGCGCTCGACAAGGCCGAACTGGTCGCCCGCGTGCTGCAGGCCGAGGGCCGCGGCGCCACCATGATCTTCACCCGCACCAAGCGCACGGCGCAGAAGGTGGCCGACGACCTCGTCGAGCGCGGTTTCGCGTGCGGCGCGGTGCACGGCGACCTCGGTCAGATCGCGCGCGAGAAGGCCCTCGACAAGTTCCGCAGCGGCAAGATCGACGTCCTCGTCGCCACCGACGTCGCCGCCCGCGGCATCGACATCGACGACGTCACCCACGTCATCAACTACCAGTGCCCCGAGGACGAGAAGACCTACGTCCACCGCATCGGCCGTACCGGTCGCGCCGGACGCACCGGTATCGCCATCACCCTCGTCGACTGGGACGACGTGCCGCGCTGGCAGCTCATCGACAAGGCTCTCGATCTCGGTATCCCGGATCCGATCGAGACCTACTCGAGCTCCCCGCACCTGTTCGAGGAGCTGAACATCCCGTCCGACGCCACCGGACGCGTCCGCAAGGCCACTCCCGCCGCCTCCGAGAACGGTGAGAAGCGCGAGCGCGTCGAGCGCGAAGGCGGATCCCGACCGAAGCGCAACCGGGTCCGTCGCCGCACCGTCCGCGGAAAGTCGGCCGACGGCTCCGCGACGGATGCCACCGCAACCGGTTCGGACGACTCGGCGAAGGCCGAGAACGGGTCTGCCGCAGCGGAGACGGGTGAGGACACCGGGGCTTCCGCTCCGGCACGTCGTCGCCGTCGTCGCCGTCGCACCCGCTCGGGCGAGGGCCCGGCCGGTCGCGCAGAGCAGCAGGACACGTCGAACGTGGAAGCGGTCTCGACGTCGTCTGCCCGATAACCACGTGCTCGCGCCCGAGCGCCGCACCCGCACCGACCTTCTCGTCGCAGCCGCACTCGTCGTCACCGCTCTGGTGGCGGCGAGTGTCGTCTGGTTGAGCTCGGATGCGCGGGGCACCACGTCGACCACCTGGGACGGCCCCGTCCCCACTCCCGCTGCCGCACAGGCGCTTCCGCGCACTCTCGCCGAACTGTGGCGTGCGCCGAGTACGGCGACGACTGCGCCGGTGGTGTCCGGGGGAACGATCGCCACGGCCGACGGTGGTGCGGTGGTCGGCCGCGACCCGCAGTCGGGCGAGGAACGCTGGCGGTACGACCGCGACCGGGCGTTGTGCGCGGTCACCGAAGCCTGGGGCGACGTGGTCTCGGCCTACCGCGGCCCGCGGGGATGCGGGCAGGTCACCGCGCTCGACGCCGGTAGTGGCGCTCGCGGCGCGCAACGGTCGAGCGACGCCGACGATCCGATCCGGCTCGTCGACGCCGGTTCGCACCTGATCGCCTTCGGCGAGTCGCGTCTCGAGATGTGGCGCTCCGATCTGGTGCGCACGGTCGAGTACGGGCGCGTCGACGCACCGGTGAACCCGAACGCCCAGCCACGATCGGGTTGCGAACTGCTCTCGGCGGATTCGGGCGCCGAAGTGCTGGCCGTCCTCGAACAGTGCGCGAACGAGCCGACCAATCGGCTCACCCTTCTCGATCCCACCCCCGACGACAGCACCAAGCCCGAGGAGTTCGCCTCGTCGGTGCTGCCGGAAGCGGGCGGGGATTCCCGCATCGTCGCGGTGGTCGGCGATCGCACAGCGGTCTATCTGGCCCCGGACGACAACGACGGGCCGCGCATCGAGGTCTTCGACAGCGAGGGCGTCCTCGTCGACACGCACGCCCTGCCGCGTCCTGCCGGCGAATCGGACGACCCCGCCCTCGAGCGCGGCGGCATGCTCGTGTGGTGGACCGGCCGCGACACCGTCGCACTGTCCACCACCGATTTCGCTCCGCAGTGGACCGTCGAGGACACCCTCGGCAACGGCGACATCATGGCCGGTTCGCTGCTTCTTCCCGTCGAGGACGCCCTCGTGGGTGTCGACTCACGGACAGGTGAACCCGGTCCGCGCATCGACGTCGAGCGCGGGGCGGTCTCCACAGTGAACGTCGCTGTCGCCGGGGACGTCGTGGTCGAGCAGCGCGGCGACGAACTCGTGGCGTTGCGCTGACGGCGAGCCGTCCCCGGTAGGTACTGACTGTGGGGCCGGTTCAGTCCGCGACGGCGGTCTCGAAGGTCTCGAGTTCCGCCTCCCCCGACCAGTAGCGCAGCAGGTTCTCGGAGAGCGCCCGGTAGGCCTCGGCGCCCTTGTTCTTGCGTCCCGCCAGCACCGTCGCGCCCGAGGCGGAGGCCTCCGCGAAGCGGACCGTGCGGGGTACGGGCGGGGCCAGCACCGGCAGGTCGTATCGATCGGAGACATCGGCGAGCACGTCGCGGCTGTGCGTGGTCCGCGAGTCGTACAGGGTCGGCAGCGCGCCGAGCAGCTCGAGATCCGGGTTGGTGATCTGTCTGACCTCGTCGACGGTGCGGAGCAGCTGCCCCACTCCGCGGTGGGCGAGTGTCTCGCACTGCAGCGGAACGAGCACGGACCGCGCCGCGGTGAGGCCGTTGAGCGTGAGGACACCGAGGGAGGGCGGGCAGTCGATCACGACGACGTCGTAGTCGTCCTCGACCGACGCCAGGGCCCGCTCGAGGGTGTATTCGCGTCCCGGCTTCATGAGCAGCATCGCTTCCGCACCCGCGAGGTCGATGGTCGCCGGCAGCAACGACATCCCCTCCGCGGTGTCGAGCAGGACGTCCTTCGTCTCGACGCCGCCCACAAGCACGTCGTGCACGGACTGTTCGAGCTTGTCGGGGTTGTGTCCGAGGGAGAAGGTCAGGCACCCCTGGGGGTCGAGATCGACGACGAGCACCCGCCGGCCCAGCGCCGACAATGCGGCCCCCAACGACGCGACGGTGGTCGTCTTGGCGACGCCACCCTTCTGATTTGCCACTGCAAGTACCGTTGCCACGACCCCGATCCTCGCGCACTCGGCGGCGCAGCGCGAGGTGAATCCGCCCACGAGACCGCAGGAGGCAGCCCGTCGTGATCCGCAGAGCCACACCCGAGGACGTCCCCGCGATCACCGGGCTGATCTACGACCTCGCCGAATACGAGAAGGCCCGGCACGAGTGCACCGTGGTGCCCGAGCAGATCCACGAGGCCCTGTTCGGGCCGCAACCCTCGGTGTACGCGCACGTCGCCGAGGAATCCGGTGAGGACGGCACCGAGGGGCAGGTCGTCGGGGTGGCGCTGTGGTTTCGGAACTTCTCCACCTGGGACGGCGTGCACGGCATCTACCTCGAGGACCTGTTCGTCCGTCCCGAACACCGCGGCAGGGGACACGGACGCGCTCTGCTCGCGGCGCTCGCCCACGAGTGCGTGGAGCGCGGTTACACCCGCCTGAGTTGGTCGGTGCTGGACTGGAACGAGCCGTCCATCGGTTTCTACCGCTCGCTCGGTGCCGTCGCTCAGGACGAGTGGACGACGTTCAGGCTCAGCGGCGCCGCACTGCAGGCACTCGGCAGCTGAGCCGGATCACTCGTCGACGTCGGGCGCGTACTCGTGCGCGAGCCACCGCGTCGTGGGCGGGCTGAACAGCAGCACGAGCGTCGGGACCACGACGAGCGCCAGCACGGTGCCGATGATCGGCTGGTGCGAGTCGGTCAACAGCGACCACACCACCGGCAGCAACAACAACTGCGCGAGTACCGCCACGGCACGTCCCCAGCGCACGCCGCGCACGAGCGCGATCCCGCCGGCCAGCACCCCGCCGAACAGGACGAACAGCCACAGCGCGAAGCCGTAACCGTTGGTGACCGACTGATCGTGTTCGCCCGAGGCGGCGCGGATGATCGAGTACACCGCGAACCCCATCGCGACGACGCCCTCGAGGACGACGAGCCAGCCGGCGGCACGCACGGTCGACGGGACGCTGCTGCGAGGTGTTTCGAGAGGCACCCGTCCAGCGTAGTGGACCCGCCGGGCACCACTTAGGCTGATGTTCCGTGCGCGCCCTGCTGATCGTGAACCCGAATGCGACGACGACCACCCCGGCCGGTCGCGACCGCCTCGCTCATGCCCTGAGGGGCCGGCTCGCACTGACCGTCGCGCACACCACCCACCGCGGTCACGCCGCCGAACTGGCGCGCTCGGCGCACGCCGACGGGATGGACGTCGTCGTCGCGCACGGGGGCGACGGCACCGTCAACGAGATCGTCAACGGTCTGCTCGGCCCCTCCCCCGATCGGAGCGCCGATCCGAGCCTCCCGCGACTCGCGGTGGTGCCCGGCGGCTCGGCGAACGTGTTCGCGCGGTCCCTGGGGTTGTCCGCCGATCCGCTCGAGGCCACCGAGCAGGTGCTCGAGTCGTTGCAGGAGGGCAGGACCAGCCGGATCGGCCTCGGCCACTGCGACGGCCGGTGGTTCACCTTCAACGCGGGCCTCGGTCTCGACGCCCAGGTGTGCGAGGCCATCGATCTGAGCCGCGCCGAGGGCAAGAAGGTCACGACGGCGCGCTACGTGCGGCATGCCGTAGCCCGATTCTTCGCGTCGAAGCGGGACGAGCCGGCGCTCACGCTCGAGATGCCCGGATCCGAACCCGTACCGGGGGTGCACTACGCGTTCGTGTCGAACTCGAGTCCGTGGACCTATCTCGAGTCCCGTCCGGTGCACACGAATCCCGGCACGTCGTTCGACACCGGATTGGGTGTGTTTGCCATGACGACGACCCGGGTATTTCCGAGCCTGCGGGTGGTGAGGCAGCTCCTGGCCGCCCGTGGCGAGCCGGCGTCACCGCATCTGGTGCGTGCGGACGATGTCGAGCGCGTGCGCGCCCGGGCCTCGCGCCCGATCGGACTTCAGGTCGACGGCGACTATCTCGGACTCCGCACCGAGGTCGAGTTCGTGGCCGTGCCGTCGATCCTCGATGTCGTCGCGCCCCGCTGACCATCCCCTCTAGCGGGACAGCGACAGAAAGAGAAGCACGAATTCTGTGATTACCACTACCTTCTCGGCTCGAGTGGAGTAGAAATAGGGATTGGCGAACTCGTAGCTCACAACAGCGTGAGCTTCCCCACGATCGTGGCCGATTCTATTGACTCCACGCTCGTTCGTGAAAGCATTCACAAGTAACCGCGCGGAAACACTCCGTGCCACAGGCGTGAACACGCATTGACCGATCAGCCGGTGCACACGCACCATCGAAGGAGAGTAGAAGCATGGACTGGCGCCACAAGGCCATCTGCCGCGACGAGGATCCGGAACTGTTCTTCCCCGTGGGAAACAGCGGCCCGGCTCTCGCGCAGATCGCGGATGCCAAGCTCGTGTGCAACCGTTGCCCCGTCACCGCCGAATGCCTTTCCTGGGCGCTCGAGTCCGGCCAGGATGCCGGCGTCTGGGGCGGTATGAGCGAGGACGAGCGCCGCGCTCTCAAGCGTCGCAACGCACGCACCCGCGCTCGCACGGCGGTCTGAGCAGCTCCGACAGACGTTCGAAGGCCCGGCTCCCCCACGGGGAGGCCGGGCCTTCTTACGTGCCCGGACGGAAACGATCAGGCGACCGGCACCTTGCCCAGCGGTAACTGCAGGCGCGCGTCGGTCCCGCCGGCCTCGTTGGACGTCAGCTCCAGCGATCCGCCGAGTTCGGCGGCCACGAGGGTCCGGACGATCTGCAGACCGAGCCGGTTCGACGCCTCGAGGCTGAATCCGTCGGGAAGACCCTTCCCCTCGTCGCGGACCACGACGTCGAGCATGCGGGCCGAACGCTGGGCATTGACGGTGACCGTGCCGTTGACGCCCGGATCGAAGGCGTGCTCGACGGCGTTCTGGACGAGTTCGGTCAGCACCATGACCAGGGGCGTCGCGCGATCGGCGGGGAACACACCGAGATTCCCCTCCCGCAGCACGCGGATCTGGCTGCCCACCGTCGACACGTCGACGACGATGGGGATCAGCTGGTCGAAGACACCGTCGAGATCGACCTCCTCGTCCACGGACATCGACAGCGCCTCGTGCACCAGGGCGATGGACGTCACCCGGCGGACCGCCTCGCCGAGCGCCTGCTGGGCCTCGGCGTTCCCGGTCCGGCGCGCCTGCAGGCGCAGCAGTGCGGCGACCGTCTGCAGATTGTTCTTGACGCGATGGTGGATCTCGCGGATGGTCGCGTCCTTGCTCAGCAGTGCCCGGTCGCGTCGCTTGACCTCGGTGACGTCGCGGACGATCACCGCGGCGCCCCGGATCCTGCCTCCCGGATTCAGGACCAACGCACGGATCAGAACCGTGGCACCGCGTGCCTCGATCTCCATGCGCTGCCCCAGACGGCCCTCCACGGCCCCGCGGAGGTAGTCGGTGACGTCGCGGCTCTCGAAGGGGTCGGTGACCAGTGCGCGGGTCGTCTCCACGAGGTCCTGACCGATCAGGTCGGAGTTCAGACCCATCCGGTGGTAGGCCGACAGCGCGTTGGGGCTGGCGTAGACGACCTTGCCCTCCCGGTCGAGCCGGATGAACCCGTCGCCCGCGCGCGGACTCGACTTGGTGTCCGAGCGCGCCTCCGGTGTGGGGAAGGTGCCCTCGCTGATCATCCGGTAGAGGTCGTCGGCGCATTCGAGATAGGCCGTCTCGAGCGCGCTGGCCGACCGCCGCGACACGCGGGCGGCGTCGCGGCTGAGCACCGCGACGACCCGGCCGTCCCAACGCACCGGCACGGCCTGACGGATGTTGATCCCCGCACCCGGGGCCGACTTGACGTCGACGATCTCCCCGGTTTCGAAAGCCTCACGGACGTAAGGATGTTCGTTGTCGGAGACGAGCGTGCCGACAGCGTCTTCAGGGATGACGGTCGAGGCGGTGGTGGGCCGGCACTGTGCGACGCACACGATTCCGGACGGCGCCGCGTCGACCCACAGGAGGACGTCGGCGAACGACAGGTCGGCGAGCAACTGCCACTCGCCCACGACACGTTGGAGGTGATCGACGGCCGCGCCCGGAAGATCCGTGTACCTCGCGAGCAACGAACTGAGTGTGGACACGGGAACCGCTTTCGTACTCAGACTGTCCGCCGTCAGGAGATCACGGCGATGAGGTCACCCTGCTGGATGACATCCCCGACCGAGACACCGACGGAGGTCACGGTGCCCGCCGACTCTGCGAGCACGGGGATCTCCATCTTCATCGACTCGAGGATCACCAGTGTGTCGCCTTCGGCCACCACGTCACCCTCTCGCACGACGACCTCGAACACGGTCGATACCATCTCCGCGCGTACGTCTTCCGCCATCGAACACCTCGTTTCACGCTCCGGCGGCGGACCTGCCGACAGGACCACTCGACCGCACGTGAAACACTGTAATGAACGAGAAAGGAGATCCCACCATGGGTAAGCGAGGTCGCAAGAAGCGCAGCCGCAAGGGTAACGCCGCCAACCACGGCAAGCGTCCCAACGCCTGAGACGCGGACAGGGGCCGGAAAGCAGCAGCTTTTCGGCCCCTGTCACGTTCGGGGGTCTCGCCCAGCACTCGGTGCGAGTCGAACTCGCCTACGACTCGGTGATGTCCGTCTCGGTGATCACGACGGTGCGGCGGATCTGCAGCATGAGCCGCTCCCGCAGGCCCTCGGGTGCGTGTTCCCCGCCGCACTTGCGGCTGAGCAGCGATTTGATCTTCTCCTCGATCCCGTAGGCCTCGAGGCAGGTGCCGCACTCGTCGAGGTGCCGCTGCAGCTTCTCGCGGGAACCGGCGTCGCACTCGGAGTCGAGAAGCAGGTAGACGTCCGCGATGACCGCCGAGCAGTCGAGTCGATCGAAGTCGGGTTCGCTCACTGCGGTGCTCCCTTTCCGCTCTCGGTCTGATCCGAAGTTCCGGTTGTCGCGTCCACGGCCTTCTCCCGCATGAAACCGCGATCGCGCGCCACGTCGGCCAACAGGCCCCGCAACTGCTTGCGACCCCGGTGCAGTCTCGACATCACGGTGCCGATCGGCGTCCCCATGATCTCGGCGATCTCCTTGTAGGGGAACCCTTCGACGTCGGCGTAGTAGACGGCCATGCGGAACTCCTCGGGAAGCTCCTGCAGCGCCGCCTTGATGTCGTCATCGGGAAGCGCGTCGAGCGCCTCGACCTCCGCGGATCGCAGACCGGTCGACGAATGCTCGGCCGTGGCTGCGAGCTGCCAGTCGGTGATCTCGTCGGTCGGGTACTGCGCGGGCTGCCGCTGACGCTTCCGGTACGAGTTGATGTAGGTGTTGGTGAGGATCCGGTACAGCCAGGCCTTGAGGTTGGTGCCCTCGCGGAACGACCGGAAGGCGGAGAACGCCTTGATGTAGGTCTCCTGCACGAGGTCCTCGGCGTCGGAGGGATTGCGGGTCATCCGCAGCGCAGCGCCGTAGAGCTGATCGAGCAGGGGAAGTGCATCCCGCTCGAACCGCTCGGTCAGTTCTTCCACAGACTCCTCGATCACACCGATCCCTTCATCGACGCCTGTCGAGAAGGCTACCGGTCCGACGGCGTCCGGATCGGCGGGACGTCCGGCGGCGTCCGGTCGAGGCGGGCACAGCACTGCCACGAATTCTCCGATCGTCGGGTGTCGGGTGGCCGGTGGATCCACCCGTCGGTGTGCAACGCCGTACCCACCGCACTTGTTCCCCACCTCCGGTTTCCTAGAGTGATCGGATGGCCTCGACATCCACTCCCGCGACGGTGTTGCTGAAGCGCGAGAAGGTCGCGCACCGGGTCCACGAGTACGCACACGACCCGAGATCGTCGTCCTTCGGCGCCGAAGCCGTCGAGGAACTCGGCGCACGCCTGGGGGTCTCCCCCGAACAGATCTTCAAGACGCTGGTGGTGTCTCTGTCGGACGGCAAGCTCGCCGTCGCGGTGATCCCGGTCCCGGCGACGCTGTCGCTCAAGGCCGCAGCGGGGGCGCTGGGCGGCGGCAAGGCCGTGATGGCCGAGCACACCGCCGCCGAACGCGCGACCGGATACGTCGTCGGTGGCATCTCCCCGCTCGGGCAGCGCAAGCGTCTGCGCACCGTGATCGACGCCTCCGCCGAGCAGTGGGACCGGATGCTGTGCAGCGCGGGCCGCCGCGGGCTCGAGATCGAACTGGATCCGCGCGATCTGATCCGGCTGACCGGCGCGGTCGTGGCACCGATCACGGCCGGGTCGTAGGGCCCCGATCACGGCCGGGCCGTAGAGTCCGGTGGCGTCTACAGCAGCACCATCTGGTCGCCGGCACCGTCGTCGGGTTGCAGCAGTTCGGGGCCGTTGTTGCGGATGCTGTTGACCTTCGCGGACACGCGGCGGATCTCGATCGCCGAGATCGCTTCGACGCTCGGCACGATCAGATCCGGATGGCCGAGACTGTCGGGGTCGAGCCACGCATCCCACTGCTCCGGCGGGAGGATCAGCGGCATCCGCTCGTGCACGTTGCCGAGTTGCTCGACCGACTGTGCGGTGAGGATCGCCGTACTCGACAGCGGCGGCGCCTTCGGGTTCCGCGGGTCGCGCCACTCCGCCCACACCCCGGCCATGCAGATCCGCGATCCGTCGGCCGGCGCCATGAAATACGGCACCTTGCGGGGTCTGCCGTCCGGCGCGGGTTCGACCTGCCATTCGTACCAGCCGTCCATCGGGATCAGGCACCGCTTGTGACGCAGCGACCGCGCGAAGCTCGGCTTGGTGGCGACCGACTCGGATCGTGCGTTGATCAGCGGTGCGCTTCCGCCGACCTCCTCGGCGAACGGCGGCACGAGTCCCCAGCGCATGCGGCGGATACGGCGGCGGACGGGACCGTCGGGATCCTCCCCGTCGTGCCGGGCGACGACGGTGAGCACCTCGGTCGTCGGCGCGACGTTGTAGTCGGGCCCGCGCTCGTCCCGGCCGCCGTCGCCGGTCTCGTCGAGTGCGTCGAGTTCGACGGCGAGCGTCGCCGGGTCGGCCGTGGAGACATACCTTCCGCACATGCCGTCGAGTGTGGCATCGCCGGGTGACGGAACCGACACCGGCGCGCACCGGGTGGGCGAGGGTGCCCGCACCGGTGCGGATGGGCGAAGATGGTCGGGTGAGTCTGTGGAGAGCACCCCGCGCCGTGTCCCCGGTTCGAGCGTCGGTGACGCTGCCGGGATCGAAGTCGATCACCAACCGTGCCCTGATCCTGGCCGCACTCGCCGACGGGCCGTCCACCCTGACCGGCGCACTGCGCAGCCGCGACACCGACCTGATGATCGGGGCCCTGCGCACTCTCGGCGCGACCGTCACCGAACGCGACGGCGGCACCACCCTCGACGTGACCCCCGGACCCCTGCGCGGAGGCGACGTCGCCTGCGGGCTGGCCGGCACCGTCATGCGGTTCGTACCGCCGCTGGCAGCACTGGCCGACGGCGACGTGCGCTTCGACGGCGACGAACAGGCCCGGGTCCGCCCGATGAGCACCGTGCTCGACGCCCTGCGCGCCCTCGGCACCGACATCGACGGCGACCGGCTGCCCTTCACCGTGCACGGCCGGGGCTCGGTGCGCGGCGGTTCCGTCACCATCGACGCGTCCGCGTCCTCGCAGTTCGTCTCGGGTCTGCTGCTGTCCGGTGCCGCCTTCGACGAGGGTGTGGTGGTCCACCACGCCGGCGAACCGGTGCCGTCGATGCCGCACATCGAGATGACGGTCGAGATGCTCCGCACGGCCGGAGTCCCCGTCGACACCTCCGAGGCCGACACCTGGCGGGTGCCCCCGACGACGATCAAGGCCGTCGACGTCACCGTCGAGCCCGATCTGTCGAACGCGACTCCCTTCCTCGCGGCGGCGGCGGTCACCGGTGGTGTCGTCTCGGTGCCCCTGTGGCCCGAGTCGACCACCCAGGCCGGCGACGCGATCCGCGGCATCCTCGAGCAGATGGGCGCCGAGGTGACCTGGGCCGACGGGACGCTGACCGTGCGCGGCCCGGACGAACTGCGGGGCCTCGACGTGGACCTGCACGACGTCGGTGAACTGGCGCCGACCGTCGCGGCCCTCGCCGCGGTCGCCGCCTCGCCCTCCGACCTGCGCGGCATCGCGCACCTGCGCGGTCACGAGACCGACCGGCTCGCGGCCCTCGCCACCGAGATCGGCCGTCTCGGCGGTTCGATCACCGAGACCGAGGACGGACTGCACATCGAGCCGGCTCCGCTGCACGCCGGCATCTGGCACTCCTACGCCGACCACCGGATGGCCACGGCCGGGGCGATCCTCGGGCTCGTCGTCGACGGGATCGAGGTCGAGGACATCGGCACCACCGCCAAGACCCTCCCCGACTTCGAGGGTCTGTGGGAGTCGCTGCTGACGGGGAGCGACTCCTGAGGCGGCGGGAGTACGACGAGTCCGACGTCCGGGTCCGTCCCGGGCGCGGCTCGCGGCCGCGCACGAAGGACCGCCCGGCCCACCGCAATGCCGAGGAGGGCATGGTCGTCTCCGTCGACCGGGGGCGATGGGGTGTCGCGCTCGGCGGTGATCCCGATCGGATCGTGACGACGATGCGGGCACGTGAGCTCGGCCGGACCCCGATCGTGGTGGGCGATCAGGTGGGTGTCGTCGGCGATCTCTCCGGTCGCCCCGACACGCTCGCGCGCATCGTGCGGGTCGAGGACCGCAGCACCGTCCTGCGGCGCACGGCCGACGACACCGATCCGTTCGAGCGCATCGTCGTCGCCAATGCCGAACAGTTGCTCATCGTGGTCGCGCTCGCCGATCCCCCACCGCGGACCGGACTCGTCGAACGCGCGCTCGTCGCTGCCTATGCCGGCGGTCTCGCTCCCCTGCTGGGACTGACCAAGAGCGACCTCGCCGATCCCGACGAGTTCGCCGCGCACTTCGCGGATCTCGACATCCCGGTGCTGCTCGTCGGTCAGGACGACGATCTCACCGCCCTGCACGAGCGGATCGACGGTCGCGTGACCGCCCTGATCGGGCACTCGGGGGTCGGCAAGTCGACACTGGTGAACCGGCTCGTTCCCGACGCCGACCGCGCCACCGGTGAGGTCTCCGGGGTGGGCAAGGGACGGCACACCTCCACCCAGTCGGTGGCCCTGCACCTACCCGAGAGCGGGTGGGTCGTCGACACCCCGGGCATCCGATCGTTCGGGCTTGCGCACATCGGGCCCGACGACGTCGTCGCGGCGTTCGGGGACCTGGCCGAAGCGGTCGAGGACTGCCCGCGCGGATGCACGCATCTCGGCCCGCCCGCCGATCCCGAATGCGCCTTCGACTCGTTGGAGGGCAAGTCGCACAACCGGGCGATGGCCGTGCGCGAGTTGCTCACGGCGCTCGCGTCCAACGACCCCTGGTGAACCGCCGAACCCCGGCCGAACGCACCGAACCCCGGCACCGTGTGGTGCCGGGGTTCGTGCTCGTTCTCGTGACCGTCAGCGCATGCCGAGCGCGCGGCGGATGAATCCACGCTTGCGGGTCTTCTCGATGGTGGTGGCCAGACCCACGCGGCGACCGGTGGCCGGATCGATCTCCGGCGCTCCGCCGAAGCCCCGCTCGGAAGCGGTCTCCGGAGCGGCGTCGCGGTCGTCCTTGAGGTACTTGTCGGGCAGCGACAGCTTGGCGATGGTGCGCCACGACTTCCAGTACTGCACCGCGAGCGGACCCGTGGTGTACGGCAGGTCGTACTTCTCGCACAGCTCACGCACGCGCACCGCGATCTCCGCGTACCGGTTGGACGGCAGGTCGGGGTAGATGTGGTGCTCGATCTGGTAGCTCAGGTTGCCGGTCATGAAGTCCATGACCTTGCCGCCGGAGATGTTCGCGGAGCCGAGCATCTGACGCAGGTACCACTGGGCACGCGTCTCGGTCTCGATGTCCTGCTTCGTGAACTTCTCCGCACCGTCCGGGAAGTGACCGCAGAAGATCACCGCGTTGGTCCAGATGTTGCGCACGAAGTTGGCCGTGGCGTTGGCCTTCATCGTGGACTTCCACGACTTGCCGGTGAGCGCCGGGTAGATCACGTAGTCCTTGAGGTGCTGCTTGCCGAGCTTGGCGAGCACCTCCTTGCCGCGTGCCTTGGTGAGCTCGCGGTCGTCGCGTCCCTGGATGACCTTGCCGAGCTCGAGCAGCTGGATGGCGATGCCGTACTGGAACAGCGCTGCGAGGATGGCGTTGTACGCGACGTTGCCGAGGTAGAACGGCTTCCATCGCTGGTCGCGGGTGACGCGCAGCAGGCCGTATCCCACATCGTCGTCCATGCCGAGGATGTTGGTGTACTTGTGGTGCAGGTAGTTGTGGGTGATCTTCCAGTGCGCCGACGGGTCGACGTTGTCCCACTCCCAGTTGGCCGAGTGCACCTCGGGGTCGTTCATCCAGTCCCACTGCCCGTGCATCACGTTGTGCCCGAGCTCCATGTTCTCGATGATCTTCGACAGGGAGAGCATGCCCGTGCCCAGCAGCCACAGCGGACGCTTGTTCGAGCCGAGCAGCACGAGGCGCCCGCCGATCTCGAGGCCGCGCTGCAGCCGGATCGTGTTGCGGACGTATCGAGCGTCGCGCTCACCGCGGGACTCCTCGATATCGCGCCGGATGGCGTCGAGTTCGCGGCCGATGGCCTCGACGTCCGCCTCCGTCAGGTGCGCGTACTCCTTGACATCCGATATCGCCATGCGGGCTACTCTACCGTAGGTTACGGGCCCGTAGGTTAGCCGAATTCGGAGCTGTGTCGCGAATCACACAGTGGCGGAAGGTCGCGATTCACCACTGCGACGACGACGCTCTGCTACCGCATGCTCGGCGTGGACCCGCAGCGCCGTGAGCAGACCCCGGCGACGTCCGGTGGACGCCTCGGTGACCACCGCGGGCACGTCCGGGCGCCACCTGTCGAACTTGCGCTCGGAGGAGGTCTCGGGGGCGTCATCGGCCGTCGCCTTGAGGAACCGGTCGGGCAAGGCGAGCTTGTGGATCGTGCGCAGGGCGAGCCAGTACTGCCGGGCGAGCGAGCCGGTCGTGTACGGCAGGTCGTACTTGCCGCACAGCGCCCGCACACGGGCGGCGATCTCCGGGTAGCGGTTGCTCGGCAGGTCCGGGAACAGGTGATGCTCGATCTGGTAACTGAGATTCCCGGTGAGGAAATCCATCGCACGCCCACCGGAAATGTTTGCGCTGCCGAGCAACTGGCGCAGATACCACTCCCCGCGCGTCTCGTTCTCGTAGTGCTCGGTCGTGAACTTCTCTGCGCCGTCGGGGAAGTGGCCGCAGAAGATCACGAGATACGCCCAGATGTTGCGGATCACATTAGCGGTGAGGTTCGCCGACAACGTGCTGCGCCAGGCCGGGCCGGTGAGCGCCGGGAAGAACACCAGGTCCTTGACGATCTGCCGGCCGGCCTTCGCCGCGAATTCCTTGTTGGGCCCCGACTTCCACTGCGCGGGCGGGACGCCCTCGAGTTCCTTCTTCGCCGAGAGGTCGTGCAGCGCGATCCCCCACTCGAAGGTCAGCGCGAGGACGATGTTCGCGATCGGCTGCGCGAGATTGCGCGGACGCCACTTCTCGTCGCGCGTCATCCGCAGGATACCGAATCCCACGTCTTCGTCCATGCCCACGATGTTCGTGTAGGTGTGGTGCGCGTAGTTGTGGGCGCGCTTCCAGTGCTCGGACGGACCGGTCTGATCCCATTCCCACGAGGTCGAGTGGATCTCGGGGTCGTTCATCCAGTCCCACTGCCCGTGCATCACGTTGTGCCCGAGTTCCATG
Organism: Rhodococcus sp. S3; assembly: GCF_058211795.1. Classification (NCBI taxonomy): domain Bacteria; kingdom Bacillati; phylum Actinomycetota; class Actinomycetes; order Mycobacteriales; family Nocardiaceae; genus Rhodococcus; species Rhodococcus sp. S3. The sequence continues at coordinate 3,489,338 of NZ_CM177074.1, forward strand.
TTCTCGATGATCTTCGCGAGCGACAGCGCAGCGGTACCGATGATCCAGCGCGACCGTCGACGCGAACCGAACAGCGCGCAGCGTCCGACCACCTCCAGCACACGCTGCGCACGGATGACGGAATGGATGTAGCGGGCGTCCCGCGGGCCGCGCGAATTCTCCACATCCCGTCGAATCGCGTCGAATTCGTTTGCGAGAGCAACGATATCGTCTTCGGTCAGATGCGAGAACGCGCGGATGTCGGTGATGGCCAAGCGGGATCCTTCGGAGATTGCTGTCGGTGTCTACACGTCCAGTGTGCAGTCGCCGGCAGCGGCGGAGATGCAGGTCTGGACGCGCTCGCCCTCTGCGTGCTCCTTGCCGGATCGCAGATCGACGACGTGCCCCTTCTCGAGCGGCACAACACAAGTCTGACAGATTCCCATGCGACAGCCGAAGGGCATCAGCGCACCGACGCTCTCACCGGCCTCGAGAATCGTCGTGGCGCCGTCCACGGTGACGGTCTTGCCGGACTTCGCGAACGTGATCGTTCCACCCGATCCCGAGGTGTCGGCGCGGCTGACGGCGAAACGCTCGAGGTGGACCTGATCCTCGATACCCTCCGCGGTCCAGTGCGCGGTGATGTCGTCGAGCATCTGCTGGGGACCGCACGCCCAGGTCTGGCGCTCGCGCCAGTCGGGGCACACCTCGTCGAGCTCGGAGAGCGCGAACTTGCCCTTCTCACGGGTGTGACGCACGTGCACCCGGAAGCGATCGTGGGTGGCGTCGAAATGCTCCAGTTCGGACCGGAACATCACGTTCTCGGCTGTCGGCGCCGAGTGGATGTGCACGACGTCGGGCAGGTCGAGTTCGCGTTCGACCGCGCGCCGGTCGAGCGTCCGCAGCATCGACATGATCGGCGTGATGCCACTGCCGGCCGTGAGGAAGAGGATCTTCGCCGGCGGCGGGTCGGGCAGGACGAAATCGCCCTTCGGGGCCGCGAGGCGCACGACGGTGCCCTCGGGGACACCACCGACGAGGTGGCTCGACAGGAAGCCCTCGGGCATCGCCTTCACGGCGATGGAGATGACCTTGTCGTCCCAGGTGGGCGAGGAGGTCAGCGAGTACGAGCGCCAGTGCCAGCGACCGTCGATGTGCAGACCGATGCCGATGTACTGGCCGGGCGCGTATCCGAAGTCGAAGCCCCAGCCCGGACGGATGACGATCGTCGCGGAATCGGGGGTCTCCTGACGCACCGAGACGACGCGACCGCGCAGTTCACGGGCGGACCACAGCGGGTTGACCAGATGCAGGTAGTCGTCGGGAAGCAGAGGGGTGGTCAGCCGGGCCACCGCGCCACGCAGGACGTTGGAGAGCGACTTCTCCCCTGGCGCGACGTGTGCCGCAGGCTTCTCGATCCATTCCTTCAGGCCCATCCGACCGTTTCTCCTCACTCCGGTTACGCCTCCGTAGGTTATCAGAGGTTACGGAAGCGTAGGTTGAGCAGGAGACGGCCGTCACACCGATGACGTGGCGATATGCGAGGTCAGAGCAGTTCGAGCAGGAAGGGCAACTCCTGCGCCGCGTACCACGCCAGTTCGTGGTCCTCCGCGTCGCCGAGGACGAACTCGGCCTCCTCGTCGCCCAGTTCGGCCGCATCGACGATCTCGCGTGCCCGCGCGACGTCGGCCTCCGCCTCCTGCAGGTCGATGTGCACCGACGCGACCGCACGCATCGTGATCGGACCGGTGAGCTTGACGACCGCGTCGTCGAGATCCGGGCGCGGCTTCACCTCGTCGACGTCGGCGGCGATCACCACCCGACGGGACGCGAAGGACGGATGATCGTTCGGCTCCTCCGAGCCGAGCAACCGCAGCGACGCGCGTGCCGCCTCGGCCATCGCGACCTCGGCGAGTTCCTCGTCGTCGCCCGCCGTATACGCCTCGCGCAGAGCGGGGGTCACCGCGAAGGCCGTTCGGCCCACCGCGTCGACCTCACCGTCGGCGACGAGGCCCTGCAACATCGCGAGCGTTGCCGGTACATAGACACGCGTCACTTCTCACCTGCCGGCATCCGTCAACTCCTCGAGAGATTCCTGGATCAGCGTCGCTGCCACGTCCACATCGGGCATCGCATCACGATCCGCATTCAAACCGTAGTAGATCTTGCCGTCGTAGGACGTCAACGCGATGCTCAAGGACTGATTCTTCAGCAGCGGCGAGACCGGGAAGATCTCGAGCAACCGGGCCCCGGTGAGGTAGAGCGGGTGCTGCGGACCCGGCGCATTGGTGATCATGAGGTTGAACATCCGCTGCGAGAAACCCATCGCGACCCTCGCTCCCACCGCGTGCATCGTCGCCGGAGCGAAGCCCGACAAGCGGACCATCGTCTGCGCCGCCACGCGCCGCCGTTGCCGCGAGTAGGCCTCGCCGGCGTGCGCGATGTGCGACAACCGGACCACCGCGTTCGGCTCCCCCACCGGCAGATCCAGCAGGAAGGACGACACCTCACCCTGCGGGTGCACCTGGATCGTGTCGTTGTCGCCGCAGTCGTCCGGATCCTGGGTGTAGACCGACATCGGGACCATCGCCCGCACCACGGTCGCCTCGGTCACCGGTTCCCCGCGGGAGAGCAGCCAGTAGCGCAGCGCCCCCGCGAGGACCGCGAGCACCACGTCGTTGATCGTGCAGCCGTAGCGGGAGTGGATCTTGCGGTAGGGCTCCAGATCGGAGCGCACCACGGAGAACCGGCGGCTCCGCGAGATCTGCGTGTTCAGCGGAGTCTCGGGCGCCGATTGCGCAGCCGTGCGGGCGATCCTGCCCACCGCGTCGACGGTCTCGGTGAGCGTCGCCGTGAGATCGCCCACGGCCGATCGCACGGCGGCGATCCCCTCCCCCGGGCGCGCGACGAGTTCGGCGAGCGCTCCGACGAGCAGAGCGGACTCCGACGGTTCGCGTTCGGGCATCCACAATTCCTCGGGGACCTCACGCGGCACCGGCTCCTTGTCGAAGAGTACCTGGACGATGTCGAGGGCCTCCTCGCCGTCGACGAGCGCCGAATGCGACTTCGTGAACAACGCCACCCGATCGTTCGCGAGTCCCTCGACGAGGTACATCTCCCACAGCGGTCGCGTGCGGTCGAGCGGCCTCGAGACCAGACGCGCGACGAGGTCGTGCAGCTGTTCGTCGGAGCCCGGCTTCGGCAGCGCGGAGCGTCGCACGTGGTAGGTGATGTCGAAGTCGCGGTCGTCGACCCACACGGGTCGCGAAAGCCCGAATGCGACCTCCCGCACCTTCTTCCGGTAGCGGGGCACCTCGGGCAGTCGCTGCTCGACCAACCGGAGCACGCTCTCGTAGTCGAGACCGCCCTGGGGGGGTTCGAGGATCGCGAGCGACCCGACGTGCATCGGCGTGTTGCTCGTCTCCAGGTAGTAGTACGACGCGTCCTGCGCTGTCATCCGGCTCGTCATCGACCCCGTTCCCCCTCCTGACCCGAACCTCCCGAGCGCCGCCACCACGACCCGGCGCCCTCCGTGGCTCCGCTCCCGATCTCCTCGGGATCGAGATCGAAGAGTACGGCCAGTTCGCCCGGCGCGTCGTGTGAACCATCATGGTGTACGCCGACCATCCCCGCAGCGGCGGCGCCTCGCACGTTGCCGACCGAATCGTCGACGAAGACGCACTCGCCGGGTTCGAGGTCCAGCAGCCGGGCGACCAGCAGGTAGCTTTCGGGATCCGGTTTGGCGACACGCGCGTCCCCCGAGAGCACCACTCGATCGACGAACGGGCCCTCGAGATCGCGCAGCCACTGCGCGCCGGGCCCACCGGGGTCGTTGCTCAACAGAGCGGTCCGCACACCGCGTGCACGCAGGACCGTCACCGCCGCGCCGAACGTGCCGGGGTCGCTTCCCGGCCCGACCAGGACGCCACCGACATCGAGTACGAGTCCTCGCATCACGACACCACCGTAGGTCCCGGACGTCCCGCTCGCGCAGCGCAACCCGTGCGCGTCGAACCGGGACCGTCTTCCGGAAATGTGGCATCATGTGCGCGGTTCGTCCTCTCCCGAACCGCTTCACCGGCACGGTGTCGACCGTGCCGATCCCATTCTCATGCCCTTCGGGAGAGCCCATGTCGCATCACACCGGGCGCTACGTGCGCCGCCTCACCCGCCTCGAACCCCCGGTCGAGGCACCCTGCCAACACCCCCGCAGCCACGTCACCCGTCGGCCCACGCCGCACGACGGACGCTCGGGGCGCGCCCCGGTCCACCGCGACGGAATCGAACGTCCGGCGGTTGCCCGAGGCACCGAAGGTCCGGTCGCGACACCGGGTGACCGGCCCGCGATCGTGCTCGATCCGGGTGTCGTGCGGGTCGCGGAGACGGCGGTGCGCCTGGTCCTCGAAGTGGTCGACGGCCGCCGCCCCGCCGTGCAGTCCACCGCGGTCCTCGATCCACGTCTGGTCGCGACGATCACCGCGGGCCGGCCTCCGCGTGCAGGACGCAGCACCGCGGTGCTGCTGCGGACACGAGTTCGTCCCGTCGACGCCGACACCGTGGAATTGTTCGGCAGCTACGGCCGCGGGGACCGGGTGTTCGCCTTCGCCGGCCGCATGGTGCGCAAGCGTCCCCGTCCTCGTGCTCCGCACCGCTGGACGATCACGACCCTGTGGCTCGGGTGAGCCACAGGGTCGTGGGGTGATCGCTCCATGTGAGTCTTCGACTCAGCGCCGCCGGTTGGTCTTCGCGTCGCGGCGGGCCGCGGCACGACGCTCCTTGCGGGTGCCGGCCTGCCGGGGCGCGGAGCCCGCGTCGGCACCGGCGGTCGTACGCGCGACGTGAGCGCGGCCGTCCTCGTCGGGGCCGGTGTAGGTCAGGCGCCGCTCGGTCTCGTCGAGCCCCTTGGCCCGCAGCGCGGCCGGAGCGGGTTCCGCCTGCGCCGGTTGTGCCGTCCGAGCGGGCTGCTGTGCCGGTCGGGCGGGAGCCGCCTTGGCGAGGCTCGGGGCCGCCTGCGCGGCGGCCGCCGCGGAGGCCGGCGTGACCGCCACACCCGCGGACTGCTGCTGCTGCTGCGCGGCCTCGACCTGGAGGTTGAACAGGAATCCGACCGATTCCTCCTTCAGACCCTCGAGCATCGCGGTGAACATGTCGAAGCCTTCGCGCTGGTACTCGACGAGCGGATCGCGTTGGGCCATCGCGCGCAGGCCGATGCCCTCCTTGAGGTAGTCCATCTCGTAGAGGTGCTCACGCCACTTGCGGTCGAGGACCGACAGCAGCACACGACGCTCGAGTTCGCGCATCGCGTTCTCCCCGGCGATGGCCTCGAGTTCGGCCTCGCGACGCGTGTAGGCGGCGCGGGCGTCCTCGAGAAGAACCTCGAGCAGGCCGTTGCGGTCGAGATCCTCGTTCTCGGCGACGAGCGTCTTGTGGTCGACACCTACCGGGTAGAGGGTCTTGAGGGCCGCCCAGAGCTGCTCGAGATCCCAGTCCTCGACATAGCCCTCGGCGGTGGCACCGTCGACGTAGGCGGTGATCACGTCGGTGAGCATGTGCTGCACCTGACCCTCGAGGTCCTCGCCGCGCAGGATCCGGCGGCGCTCCTCGTAGATGACGGTGCGCTGCTGGTTCATCACCTCGTCGTACTTGAGGACGTTCTTGCGGATCTCGAAGTTCTGCTGCTCGACCTGCGTCTGCGCGCTCTTGATGGCCTTGGAGACCATCTTCGCCTCGATCGGCACGTCGTCGGGCAGGTTCAGACGCGTCATGATCGACTCGAGCGCGGCGCCGTTGAACCGGCGCATCAACTCGTCGCCGAGCGAGAGGTAGAACCGCGACTCGCCCGGGTCGCCCTGGCGACCGGAACGACCACGCAGCTGGTTGTCGATACGACGCGACTCGTGCCGCTCGGTGCCGAGCACGTACAGACCACCGGCCGCGCGCACCTTCTCGGCGTCGGCCTTCGACTCGAGCTTGATCCGCTCGAGGGTCTCGTCCCAGGCCGCCTCGTACTCCTCCGGCGTGTTGACCGGATCGAGGCCGCGCTTGCGCAGCTCGATGTCGGCGAGGATGTCGGGGTTGCCGCCGAGCACGACGTCGGTACCGCGACCGGCCATGTTCGTCGCGACCGTCACCGCCCCGGACCGACCCGCCTGCGCGATGATCTGTGCTTCCTGCTCGTGGAACTTCGCGTTGAGCACGCTGTGGGGAACACCGCGCTTGGTGAACTGCCGCGACAGGTACTCCGACCGCTCGACGCTCGTCGTACCGATGAGGACCGGCTGGCCCTTCTCGTGACGCTCGACGACGTCGTCGACGACGGCCGCGAACTTCGCTTCCTCGGTCTTGTAGATCAGGTCGCCCTGGTCGACACGCACCATCGGACGGTTCGTCGGGATCGGGATGACGCCCAGGCTGTAGATCTGGTGGAGCTCGGCGGCCTCGGTCTCGGCCGTACCGGTCATGCCCGACAGCTTGTCGTACAGGCGGAAGTAGTTCTGCAGCGTGATCGTGGCGAGCGTCTGATTCTCGGCCTTGATCTCGACGCCTTCCTTGGCCTCGATCGCCTGGTGCATGCCCTCGTTGTAGCGGCGACCCGACAGGACGCGGCCGGTGAACTCGTCGACGATGACGACCTCGCCGTTGCGGACGATGTAGTCCTTGTCCTTGGCGTAGAGCTCCTTGGCCTTGATGGCGTTGTTGAGGTAGCTCACGAGCGGCGAGTTGGCCGCCTCGTACAGGTTGTCGATGCCGAGCTGGTCCTCGACGAACTCGACGCCGGCCTCGTGCACACCGACGGTCCGCTTGCGGATGTCGATCTCGTAGTGCACCTCGGGCTCGAGCAACTTGGCGATGCGCGCGAACTCGGAGTACCACTTGCTCGACGCGTCGGCGGGACCCGAGATGATCAGCGGCGTCCGGGCCTCGTCGATGAGGATCGAGTCGACCTCGTCGACGATCGCGAAGTTGTGGCCGCGCTGCACGAGGTCGTCGAGCGAGTGCGTCATGTTGTCGCGCAGGTAGTCGAAGCCGAACTCGTTGTTGGTGCCGTAGGTGATGTCGGCGGAGTAGGCCGCGCGGCGCTGGGCCGGGGTCATTCCGGACAGGATCACGTCGGTCTCGAGGCCGAGGAAACGGTGCACGCGGCCCATCCACTCAGCGTCGCGCTTGGCGAGGTAGTCGTTGACGGTGACGACGTGGACGCCGTCGCCGGAGATCGCGTTGAGGTAGGCCGGCAGCACACAGGTGAGGGTCTTGCCCTCACCTGTCTTCATCTCGGAGATGTTGCCGAAGTGCAGCGCCGCGCCACCCATGATCTGGACAAGATAGTGCTTCTGGCCGAGCACACGGAAGGACGCCTCGCGGGCGGTCGCGAAGGCTTCCGGAAGCAGATCGTCGAGCGTCTCGCCGTCCCGGTAGCGACTCCGGAACTCGTCCGTCCTGGCCCGGAGCTCGGCGTCGGTCAGGGCCTCGAAGTCCGGGGAGAGGGAATCGACATGCTCGGCGATGTGCTTGAGCCGCTTGACCATGCGACCTTCACCGATCCGGAGCAGCTTCGTCAGCGACAGCACTGGTGTGTTCGTCCTCAATCTCGGGTACCTGCACGGACAAGAAATCCGGCCGAGGCCTTGTCGGACCCCGGCCGGATTCCATGGTAGGCGCTGCGCGGGAGTGACCGCGATGGCGAGGTGCCTTCGGTCACTCCCGGCAGTGTCACACGAGCCTGATCAGACCGTAGTCGAAGGCGTGTCGCCGGTAGACCACGGACGGCTTGTCCGTCTCCTTGTCGTGGAACAGGTAGAAGTCGTGACCGACGAGTTCCATCTCGTAGAGGGCGTCGTCGACGGTCATCGGCTGAGCGTTGTGTTCCTTCGTCCGGACGATGCGACCGGGACCGTCCTGGGGTTCCTTCTCGCTGTCGCCGAGCGACAGGTCGGGCGAGATCGCGAGCTCGTCGTCCTGGGCGAGGGCCGCGGTGGCTTCCGCCACGGACACGGGTGTCTTCTCACCGTAGGAGACCTTGCGGCGCTCCTTCGTCCGTCGCAGCCGCGATTCGAGCTTGCTGATCACGGACTCGAAGGCAGCGTAGAAGCTGTCGGCACTGGCCTCGGCGCGTACGACAGGTCCCTTTCCGCGGGCAGTGATCTCGACCCGCTGACAACTCTTCCTCTGACGCCGGTTGCGTTCGTGTTGCAACTCGACATCGAAGATGAAGATCGTCGGATCGAAACGTTCGAGCCGAGCGAGTTTCTCGGAGACGTAGATCCGGAAATGATCGGGAACCTCGACGTTGCGTCCTTTCACGACAACGTCGGCACGGGGGCCTTCCGTGGCGGCATCGGCCTCTGCAACGGAACCTCTGGACTTCGAAGGGGTCGTCACGCGTACCTCCCGAGTTACGGCCGGCGCAGCCCGCGCGCCGGCATGATGTATGAGCGCGAGAGCGCGCTCGCCCGGAATCGGAAGAACAGGCGTTTCCACCCGTCTACCTTGTTGTTTCCGGGTCTGATGGCGACGGTAGTACGTAACGCGGAGGTGTGCCACCGTTCCCGCGCGATTTCACGTCGCGTCGTCTTCCGGTCACCCGGCGGGGCACTTTCCGGGCCCGCCCACAGGCTCACGCGTGGGCGATCACGAGCACTGCGCGAGGGTCGAATCCGGCGCGCCGGAGTGCCCGCACCGACTCGCGCGCGGTGGTTCCGGTGGTGAGCACATCGTCGACGACGAGGACCGGGATCGTGCGCGGCAGCCCGTCGGCGCGCACCCCGACACGACCGGCGAGGTTGCGCTGCCGGTCGGCTGCCGAGAGCCCCACCGAGTCGCGTACCCCGGCCGCCACATTCAGGATCGGGTGGACGTGGAGGCGACGGTCGTGGGTGGCGGCGGCCCGGGCGGCACGCGTGACGGGATCGCCTCCGCGGGCCCGCGCCGCACGCGCCCGGGTGGGGGCGGGCGCCACGATCATCGGGCCCTCGGGCAGTTCGCTCCATCGGCGCAGCCGCGCGATCGCGACGGCCCACGCGAGCCCGAGCGGCTCGGCGAGATCGCGGCGGGCACGCTCCTTCGCGACGATCACCGCGCGGCGCCTGGGGCCGGTGTACGGGCCCAGACTCCACACCGGGACCCCGGGTTCGACGCGCGGCGCGACGACCACGGGATGGTCGGACAACTCGCGTGCGCACGCCCGGCACCAGCTCGTCCCGGGAGCGGCGCAGCCACCGCACCGGGCGGGCAGGACGAGGTCGAGAAGGGCCGTGAGCACACCGGGAGTGTGCCCGAAGTCACCGACGACCGGAGGTCACAGTCGGCAGGCTCAGCCCGGAAGGACGGGGATGGCCGCCATCCCGGCCAGTCCGGGGACCTCGCGCCAGTACCGGTCGCCCGCGGGATCGCGGTTGTTGAGCTGGAAGACCGTCCGGGAATCGGCGACGAACTCGCTGGCCGTGGACGCCTCGACCGCGACCACCGGAGGGGTGAGGTTGCGGCTCGGGAGTGCGTCGATGCGCGAGCCGTCCACCGCGACCTGCACGACGGGCACGTCGGCCGACGCGCGGGAGACGACGATCGTGTCGGCCGTGCTCCAGTCCAGGGCGAGCGCGGGACCGCCGAGGCCGAAGCCGATCTCGCGCGGGTTGGTGAGCGAGTACTCGCCGGTCGTGGTCGGTACGACCGTCGCGACGAAGACCCGCCCGTCGATGATCAGGGCGGCGCGGACACCGTCGCGCGACAGGCGCAGCTCGGTGATGCGGCCCCCGAGGGCGCGGATCGCACCCGCTTCGACGCCGACCACGGTGACCCGCCCGGTGCCGGGTTCGCGTACAGCGCGCACCACCGCGGTGCCGTTGACGACCGCCCACACCGAGTTGTTGTTGGGCGACCAGGACGGACGGGTGATCGACTCGCCGTCGACCGCGGGTTCGGCGGCGCCTTCGCTGTAGGCACCGACCATCAGCTGCACGGCCGGCTCCGGTGTGGGTTTCCGGGTGTTCTCGACCGCGGCGACGAGTTCCCCGTCCAGCGACAGAGCGACGGACTGCAGGTCGTCGGCCGTGCCGAAGAAGCTGCGGACGGGCGTCACACCGGTCTCGGCGACACTCACGAGCGCCCCGTCCAGCAGGGCGTGCAGACCCACCGTCACGCTCGACGCGGCGAGGGGGTTCATCGACGCCACGTCGGCGGTGGTCCACCCGTTCGGGAACCGTTCGTCGAGGGGCTGGCCGTCGGCGAGGAGGTGGTACGGGCCGCTGATGTCTGCGTTGGCGAGGGTCCAGATCACCTGCGCGGCGAGCAGTTCGCGATCCTGCCGGCCCATCGAGCCGACGCCCTGGAAGTCGATGCGGATGCCGCCGAGTCCGACACCGACGTCGGTCGTGCGGCCGTCCGCCTTCGTCACCGAGCCGATGACGGTGACGTCCTCGAGGAGGTTCTTGACCGCGGGCGCGAGGACCTCTTTCGGCCCTTCGACGAGCAAGCCGATCAGCTGCGACGCCGTCTGTTCGGGGGTGCCCGTGATCCAGCGCGGGTCGGGGACGACGGCGTTGCCGGTCGGGTCGAGGAAGTACAGCGAGCGGCGCTGATAGGTGTTGAGGAAGCGTGGGCGGTCCATGATGACGCCGGCCGGCAACCGGTCGATGCGCCACTCCCCGTCCGTGCGGACCAGGGAGAACCGTGCCTCGAATTCCCCGTCGGCGGGACGGTAGATGCCGCCCTCCTCGAGATAGCCGACGGTGCTCGCCCGCACCACGTAGGTGGCCCTGTCGCCGTCGCGTTCCTCGACGAGGACGTCGACCTTGTCGACGATCGTCGCGCTCGCCGCGTCGTCCCAGGACTCGGACATCGCGGGTGTGAGGAACTGCCGGGCCGCGCGGTGGCGGTTGGTCGGATCCGTGCTCGCCTGCAGGAAGTCGCGTAGGAGCAGGTCGGGTTCGCGACCGGGCACGGGTGCGGCGACCTCGGTGGTCGTGGGGCCGCGTTCGAGGGTTCCGATGGCCTGCGGTGACGAGGAATCGGGCAGCGTGGCGCATCCCGACAGCACGAGCCCGGCCACGGTCAGGAGTACGACGAGCACGCCCGCTGCACGCGGAGTCGAGCGGCTCATGTACTGGCTCCTTCGGACGGTGTGCTCGCAGGGCCGGTCGGGATCTCTCCCGTCGACGGCTGCGCCGGGGTGTCGTCACCCGGTGGGGGCTTGCCCTGCACGGCCTTCGCGGCGCTGGGCACGAGTGGCAGGGGGCTGCGACCCACCTTACGTCCGCGTTCGCGCGGGAGGGTCAGCCGGAAGCTGGCGCCTCGTCCCGGTTCGCCCCACGCTTCGAGCTTGCCGTTGTGCAGGTTGGCGTCCTCGACGCTGATGGCGAGACCGAGGCCGGTGCCGCCGGAGCGGCGGACCCGCGACGGGTCGGAGCGCCAGAACCGGTTGAAGACGAGCTTCTCCTCCCCCGGTCGCAGACCCACGCCCTGGTCGCGCACGACGAAGGCCGCGGCGGCGTCGTCGGCGCGCAGTCGCAGCAGGATGGGTTTGCCCTCGCCGTGATCGATCGCGTTGGCGAGCAGATTGCGCAGGATGCGTTCGACGCGGCGGGGATCGACGTCGGCCTCGACGGGCTCGTCCGGCAGGTCGATGATGAGCTCGGTGGCGGTCTCGCGGGCGAGGTGCCGCACGGTCGAGACGGCGGCACGCGCGCACATCCGCACATCGAGTCGCTCGGAGGCGAGTTCGGCGACACCCGCGTCGTGCCGGCTGATCTCGAGCAGGTCGTTGAGGAGGCTCTCGAAGCGGTCGAGTTCGGCGACGAGCAGTTCGGAGGACCGCTTGAGGACGGGGTCGAGGTCGTCGCTGCCGTCGTGGATGAGATCGGCGGCCATACGGACGGTCGTGAGTGGGGTGCGCAGTTCGTGGCTCACATCGGAGGTGAACCGTCTCTGCAGGTTGCCGTACTCCTCGAGCTGGGTGATCTGCCGCGACAGGCTCTCGGCCATCTCGTTGAACGACATCGCCAACCGCGCCATGTCGTCCTCACCACGGACCGGCATGCGTTCCTTGAGCCGCCCGTCGGCGAAGCGCACGGCGATCCGGGAGGCCGACCGGATGGGCAGCACGACCTGCCGCGCGACGATCATCGAGATCGCAGCCAGCAGCACGAGCAGGACCACCGCGCCGACGAGCAGGGTGCCGCGCACGAGGGCGAGGGTGCGTTCCTCACCGCCGAGCGGGAAGACGAGATACAGCTCGAGCGTCGAGATGTCGGAGTCGGTGGGACTGCCCATGATCAGGGCCGGCCCGGTGTAGCCGTCGGGATCGGCGACCGTCGCGAACTGGTACGCGATCTGCCCGTTCTGGACGAAGGCGCGCAGGTTCTGCGGGATCTGGTCGGCGGGCCCGCTCGAGGTGGGGGCCCGCGGTCCGTCGCCGGGGACGATCAGGACGGGATCGAAGGTTCCGGCGACGCCGGTGTCCTGTCCCCCGTCGCTGCCGCGGCTGGTGAGGATCGCCGCGGCACCGTCGAGGCGGACGGCGAGCGACCCGGAGTCGTCGGCGCCCGCGAGTTGCCCCTCGACGAGTGCACGCGAGCGATCCATCTCCTCGGTCGCCGCGTCGATCTTCACTTCGAGCAGTCGGTCGGTGATCTGGCTCGTGAGTACCACTCCGAGCACGAACATGACGATCAGCGACAGCGTGAGGGTCGAGGTCACGACCCGCAGCTGCAGCGATCGTCGCCAGGTGTGCGCGAGTCGGCTGCTCATCGACCGCGACCACCTCACCAGCGGCAGCGTCCTACGCGTGATACGCCGCCGAAGCCGGTAGGTTCGGATCACGGCGGTCCGGCCTTGTAGCCGACCCCCCGCACCGTGAGCACCGCCTCGGGATTCTCGGGATCCTTCTCGACCTTCGCGCGCAGACGCTGGACGTGGACGTTCACGAGCCGGGTGTCGGCGGCGTGCCGGTAGCCCCAGACCTGCTCGAGCAGGACCTCACGGGTGAACACCTGGCGCGGCTTGCGCGCGAGCGCCACGAGCAGGTCGAACTCGAGGGGCGTGAGCGAGATCGCCTCGTCCCCACGGGTGACCTTGTGGGCGGGGACGTCGATGGTGATGTCCCCGATCGTCAGGACCTCCGCCGGTTCCTGCTCGGTGCGACGCAGCCGGGCCCGCACACGTGCGACGAGCTCCTTCGGCTTGAACGGCTTGACGATGTAGTCGTCGGCGCCCGATTCGAGGCCGAGCACGACGTCGACGGTGTCGGACTTGGCGGTGAGCATCACGATCGGCACACCGGAGTCCGCACGGAGCACACGGCAGACGTCGATGCCGTTCATGCCGGGGAGCATGAGATCGAGCAGGACGAGGTCGGGCCGGATCTCCCGCACGGCGCCCAGCGCTTGGGTGCCGTCCCCCACCACGAACGGTTCGAATCCCTCGCCGCGCAGCACGATCGTGAGCATCTCGGCAAGCGCGGTGTCGTCGTCGACTACCAGAATCCTCGGCTTCATAGCCTCTATCGTGTCACCCCTCGACCGTCGTGAAGCAGATTTGAGATGTCAACGGCGAGTTGTCGCGGAGAGGTCTGCGGGCCTGCGACCTCCCACGGAGACATCCACTGCTGCTGTGCGAGCTCGTCGTAGACCTCGCCGGTGCGGTGCTGCAGACCGGTATCGCGCTCGTAGGCGTCGCGATCGCGGTCGGCCTCGGTCGCGGCGCGGTTACGGGCACGCTCCGCGGCCAGGGCCACCGGAACGCGGAGCAGCACCTGCAGATCGGGCACCGGGAGCCCGAACCGTTCGAACTCGAGATGGCGGATCCACTCCACCGCCGGGCCGGTCGCGCCCTGGTTCCGGCGCGCCGCGGTGTACGCGGCGTTGGACGCGACATACCGGTCGAGCAGCACGATGTCGTTGTCGGCGAGCAGCTTCCGCAACTCGTCGGCAGCATCGCGACGGTCGAGCGCCCACAGCAACGCCATCGCCTCGATGCTCGAGGCGGTGTCGCCGTGCTGCCCGCGCAACGCCTCCGCGCCCAGATCGGCGTGGATCGACTGCCCGTATCGCGGGAAGGCCAGCGTCGCGACCTTCCGTCCGGCCTCGCGCCAGGTCTCGACGAGTCCGGCGGACAACGTCCGTTTGCCGGCCCCGTCGAGACCCTCGACGACGATCAGATCGCCCATGTGCCCTGTGATCCCGGATCACTCATGCGCTTCGTGTTTCCCGTCGAGTTGCCGGGATCAGTAGCGGTAGTGCTCGGGCTTGTACGGGCCCTCGACGTCGACGCCGATGTACTCGGCCTGCTCCTTGGTCAGCTTCGTGATCTGTCCGCCGAGCGCCTCGACGTGGATCTTCGCGACCTTCTCGTCGAGGTGCTTGGGCAGGCGGTAGACCTCGTTGTCGTACTCGTCGGGCTTGGTCCACAGCTCGATCTGGGCGATCACCTGGTTGGCGAACGAGTTGCTCATCACGAAGGAGGGGTGGCCCGTGGCGTTGCCGAGGTTGAGCAGGCGGCCCTCCGACAGGACGATGATCGAATGACCGTCGGCGAAGGTGAACTCGTCGACCTGCGGCTTGATGTTGATCCGCGTGACGTCGGCGGCCCGCTCGAGGCCGGCCATGTCGATCTCGTTGTCGAAGTGGCCGATGTTGCCGAGGATGGCCTGGTGCTTCATCGCCTTCATGTGCTCGAAGGTGATGATGTCCTTGTTGCCGGTCGCGGTGATGACGATGTCGGCCTGGCCGATGAAATCCTCGACCGTCACGACGTCGTAGCCGTCCATCATGGCCTGCAGGGCGTTGATCGGGTCGACCTCGGTGACCGAGACGCGTGCGCCCTGGCCGCGCAGGGCCTCGGCGCAGCCCTTGCCCACGTCGCCGTAGCCGCACACGAGCGCGGCCTTGCCGCCGATGAGGACGTCGGTGCCGCGGTTGATGCCGTCGAGCAGCGAGTGCCGGGTGCCGTACTTGTTGTCGAACTTGCTCTTGGTGACCGAGTCGTTGACGTTGATCGCGGGGAACGCGAGTTCGCCGGCCGCGGAGAGCTGGTACAGGCGCAGGACGCCCGTGGTGGTCTCCTCCGTGACGCCCTTGACGGACTCGGCGACGGTGGTCCACTTCTTCGAATCGGCCGCGAGCGAGCGGCGCAGCAGCTCGAGGAAGACCTTGTACTCGGCGGAGTCCTGCTCGTCGTCGATCGGCGGGACGACGCCGGCCTTCTCGAACTGGGCGCCCTTGAGCACGAGCATCGTGGCGTCGCCGCCGTCGTCGAGGATCATGTTGGCGGGTTCGCCGGGCCAGGTGAGCATCTGCTCGGCCGCCCACCAGTACTCCTCGAGGGTCTCGCCCTTCCAGGCGAAGACCGGGACGCCCTTGGGCTCCTCGGGGGTGCCGTGCGGGCCGACGACGACGGCCGCGGCGGCGTGGTCCTGGGTGGAGAAGATGTTGCACGACGCCCAGCGCACCTGCGCGCCGAGGGAGACGAGCGTTTCGATGAGCACAGCGGTCTGGACCGTCATGTGCAGCGAGCCGGAGATCCGTGCGCCCTTCAGCGGCTGCACCTCCGCGTACTCGCGACGCAGCGCCATCAGGCCCGGCATCTCGTGTTCGGCGAGCCGGATCTCCTTGCGCCCGAACTCGGCGAGGGAAAGATCGGCGACCTTGAAATCGAGACCGTTGACCCGGTCGGCTACGAGCGTGGTGTCAGACACGTGCAGATGCCTCTTCCTGTCGGCAGACGATGTTGGTTCCAGGCTATACAACCTGCGCAAGAAGAGGCCCGGCAGATCGTCTCCCGACGGAATCCACCGCCTTCGCGGTGCATCCGCAGCCGCCGGCCGCGGACAGCGGGCCGTTCGTCAGCCGCGGACAGCGGCCCGTTCGACGAACGGCACGAGCAGATCGGCGAGGTCGGCGGCGACATCGCGCCCCGAGGCCGGGGGCATCGAGACGAAACTCAGCGCGACCCGCACGACGGCGCGCGCGAGGATCCCGGCGTCGGACTCGGACGCCGCGATCCAGCTGTGGTGGAAGGTCTCCGTGAGACGACCCGCGCCCCGCTCGAGGATGGGGGCGGCGTCGGTGGTGATCAACCGCAGCAGGTCGGGCTTGGCCTCCCCGCTCAGCAGCGACTGCACCAGGGGGTCGGCGGCGGACGCCTCGAAGAAGAAGGTGAATCCGTCCACGAGCGCGGCCCGCGCGTCGCCGACGTGGGCGTACACCGAATCGGCCACGGCATCGACGAACTCGTCGACCAGACGCAACGCATATCCCTGGGCGAGCCCCTGCCGGGAGGAGAACTCCTTGTACAGGGTCTGCCGGCTGATACCGGCGGCGCGGGCGACGTCGCTCATGGTGACCGCCGACCAGTCGCGTTCGAGCAGCAGCTCGCGCATCGCGTCGAGGATCGTCGAGCGCAGCAGCACCCGACTGGCCTCGTGGAAGGGAACCCGCGCGTTCGACATGGTGGGAACGCTCTCACGCACGGATGTGCGCGTCAAAGCAACACGGGCAGTGATCCACCGGGTAGCGGTTCACCGGCGGACGATCTCGACCATCTCGAAGTCGGCCTTGGCGGCGCCGCAGTCCGGGCAGGACCAGTCGTCGGGGATGTCCTCCCATCGGGTGCCGGGTTCGATGCCCTCGTCGGGCCATCCTTCGGCCTCGTCGTACTCGAATCCGCACACGAGACAACGGAACAAGCGGTAGTCGGTGCTCACGGGGTGTACTCCTCGAAATCGATCTTCTCCCGGACTCCGCAGTCGGGACACGGCCAGTCGTCGGGCACGTCGGACCACGGGGTGCCGGCCGGAAAGCCCTCCCGCGGAACACCGGTGGTCTCGTCGTACACGAACTCGCAGACGGGACAGCGGTAGGACGCCACGATCACTTCCCTTCCGCGGCCGCGGGATTCGATGCTCCGTAGCGGGCCAGGATCTTCTCGCGTCGACGCGGCTCGATGTTGACGCGGGTGAGGTCGCCGTCGTAGTGGTCGAGCACGCGGTGGTCCATGACCTTGCGCCACAGCGGAGGGATGTAGGCGAGGGTGATCATCGTCGCGTAGCCCGCGGGCAGCTGCGGTGAGATCTCCATGCTGCGCAGGGTCTGGTAGCGCCGCGTGGGGTTGGCGTGATGGTCGCTGTGCCGCTGCAGGTGGTACAGGAAGATGTTCGTCACCAGGTGGTCGCTGTTCCAGCTGTGTGCGGGCGAGCAGCGCTCGTAGCGCCCCTTCGCGGTCTTCTGCCGCAGCAGACCGTAGTGCTCGAGATAGTTCACGACCTCGAGCAACGAGAACCCGAAGACCGCCTGGATCACGAGATACGGCGCGATCGACAGGCCGAAGACGCCGAGGAGCACCGCGTACAGCGCAACGGAGATCGCCCACGCGTTGAGGACGTCGTTGTGCACGCTCCACACCGGCTTGTCGAGCCGTTCGAGGCGTGCTCGTTCGAGGCGCCATGCCGACCGCAGGCTGCCGACGACGCTGCGGGGCAGAAATCGCCAGAAGCTCTCCCCGAACCGGGCCGAGGCCGGGTCCTCGGGGGTGGCGACCCGCACGTGGTGACCGCGATTGTGCTCGATGTAGAAGTGCCCGTAGAACGACGGGGCGAGCGCCCACTTCGACAGTCGCCGTTCGAATTCGACCTTCTTGTGGCCGAGTTCGTGCGCCGTGTTGATACCGATGCCCGCGACCACGCCGACCGAGATCGCGAGACCGATCTTCGACATCACGCCGAGCCCGCCGTCGATGCCGAGCCAGGACAGATTCTCGGCCGACCAGAGGTAGCAGGCGAAGACCAGCGACGCGAACTGGAACGGCAGGTAGAGGTAGGTGCAGTAGCGGTAGAAGCGGTCGTTCTCGAGTTGCTCGAACAACTCGTCGGGTGGGTTCTCGCCGTCGGGCCCGACGAACAGGTCGAGCAGCGGGACGAGGACGTAGATCAGCAGGGGGCCGATCCACCACAGGACCGGGGTGACGCTCTGCAGACCGAGTCCGTTACCAGCCCACACCAGCGCGGTGGCGACGAACAGTGCTGTCGGGGGTACCAACCCCAGAAGCCACAGATGGCGTTTCCGGTCGCGCCACTGGAGATCGGGTCGATCCACCGAATCCGCGGATGCCGTACTCATGTCGGGTCTCCTCATCACCGTCGATGGCGCCGGGTACGCCACCACTCGGTGACGCACACCACTCATATCTTGACTCTAGGCCGTCATTCGTCCGAGGTCTAGACATTTGGAGGAATTTGTAAATCTCACGAAGGTGCATCCGGAAACGACGAAGGCGAGCCCGTGCGGGCTCGCCTTCGATTCGATTCCGTCCCTACAAGGACCCTGTTTCAGGACTCGTCGGTCACCGCTCCCGGTATCTCGCCGAGACGGGCCCGGAAGACCTGCGTGTCTGCGGCAGAACCGTGGACGGTCGGATTCCGGTCGCACGCCGACAACCACGCCGAATCGCCGGGTCTCAGCGTCACCGACTCGCCGTCGCACTCGACGCGGGCATCGCCTGCGGTGCACAACAGGATCTGCGGACCGTCGGCGCCGACCCCGAGGGTGTCGCCCGCGCCGAGATCGATGCGCGACAACGCGAACTCCGGCGCCGGCGTGCGGTAACGGCGTTCGATCGGGCCCTGCCCCGGCCCGGACTCCGCCGACGCCTCCGGTACGGCTTCGAGAATCGGTACCGAGGCCGCACCGAAGTCGAGCACCCGCAGCAGTTCGGGCACGTCCACGTGCTTCGGGGTGAGACCACCGCGCAGCACGTTGTCGGAGTTCGCCATGATCTCGACGCCCATGCCGTGCAGATAGGCGTGCAGATTCCCCGCGTCGAGGTACAGGCCCTCGCCCGGTTGCAGCGTGATGCGGTTGAGCAGCAGCGAGGCCAGCACTCCGGCGTCGCCGGGATAGAAATCCGCCAGCTGCAGGGCCGTGCGCACCTCCGGAACGAAACCGCGCTCGCCGTCCCGTCCGGCCGCGAGATAGGTCACGCAACCGTCGAGCACACGCGGCAGCAGCGCCGCGAGAGCGGGCGGGGGCAACGTGATCCAGGTGGTGAACAGCGCCCGCAGACCACTCGAATCGGGCTGGCCCGCGAGCAGTCCCACATAGGGGTCGAGTTCCGGCACGGCGAGGGCCTCGAACAGCTCCACGGTCCGTTTCGGATCGCGGAAGCCGGCCAGGGCCTCGAACCGGGTCAGCGCCACCACGAGTTCGGGCTTGTGGCTGGCGTCCTTGTAGTTGCGGACGGGTGAGTCGACCGGGATGCCGAGTGCTTCC
The DNA here is from genome assembly GCF_058211795.1 of Rhodococcus sp. S3. NCBI lineage: Bacteria > Bacillati > Actinomycetota > Actinomycetes > Mycobacteriales > Nocardiaceae > Rhodococcus > Rhodococcus sp. S3. The sequence continues at coordinate 3,508,570 of NZ_CM177074.1, forward strand.
TCACGAGCGAAGCCCTCGGCCGCCTGGCCGGCGCTGGGATGCGCCTGCAGTGAGAGCGGTTCCTCCGCCGCCAACAGCTTGAGGAGGAAGGGCAGCCGGGGACCGAACGCCCCCACCGTGCGATCACCGAGGTGTCGCTGCGGATCGGCCGACAGCACGTCGAGCAGCGAGTGCTCGTCGCCGTCCGGATCCACCAGCCTGGCGGGATCGGCCGGGTGCGCACCGAGCCACAACTCGGCCTCGGGATGATGGGACGGCACATTGCGGCCACGCAGGGCGGCGATCGCGGTCCGCGACCCCCAGGCGTACGAGCGCACCGCACCTTCGAGTCGGTGCACTATCTCCCCCCTGCCAGTCCGAGATATGCGGCCGCCATCTCTGTGCGGACGGTCAACACTGCCACCTGTTCCAGCACGGTCGGAACCGTGCTCGATTCGAATTCTCCGATCACGGACATCAATTCCACATCCGGAAGTGCCGCCGTCCTGCGCTGCGCCGCCGAGCGGTCGGGGTCGGTGCTGAGTACGAACACCCGCGCCGGCGCGATCGGTGCCGGTCCGTCCAGCTCCTCGTCGTGGAAGAACGGGTCGTAGTTCTCGCCGCTCGCGGTGACGACGTTCGTGAGCCGGTCGCGCGCGACCAGCACGTCGCTCAGTGCCGCAGCGCCGGCGACCACACCCGCCTCCTGGAGCAGGGACTCCGACGCGTGCCGGGCGAGCACCGTCGTCGCGGCGGAATCTCCCGCGAACACCACGCGACGCGACTGCATGCGCACCGCGAGGGACTTTGCGGGATTGTGGAAGACCTCGTTTGCGGGGTGATTGCGCGCCGCTTCCTCGTCGGCCGTGTCGGCGACCTCGGCGAGCGGCGGGACACCGGTGATCCGGACAGCGCGCTGCAACACGCCGAGCACCGCACAGAACACCGCGACGTGTCGGGCGAGCACGTACCGGGTCTGGACCCGGACGCGCGGCGGCAACGACATCGCGCGACCGGCCGAGACCGCCCGCACCGGACCTTCGTCCGGAGCGTCGACGACGACCTCCGCACTGCGCCGCAGCCCGGCGTCGATGCTGCGCGCCAGCTCGGGATCGCCCGCGTCGTTCCCCGAGACCACCACGACGTCGAGCGCGCCGACCCAGGGCGGGGTGGCAGGGGCGGAGACCAGCGGTACACCGGCCTGTCCACCGAACATCGCGACGACCAGTTCCGCGGCCGACCGGGCGCGGGCGTCGGTGCCGACGAAGACCACACTGCGGGGGTGCATGTCGGTGAGCCGGCCGAGCAGACCTTCGTCGACCGCCGCGGCGACCGCGCGCATCTGAGCGCCGCCGAGGGCCGCGCTCCTGAGGATGCCGTCGACATCGGCAGCGAGCAGGCCGCCCGCATCGTCGAAGTCGAACAGCGGTGAGGGTGCCGTCACGACCGCATCACCTTCCTTCCGCCGCCGCGACCTCGGCGAGCCACCTGACCGAGCCCGGCACGCCATGCACCGGCACTTCGATTATTCCCGTTGTCCCTCCGTCTACGCACGAACGACGGAAAGGATCTCCTTCACCAATGCCTCGACCTCACCGTCCGTTCGGGCCTCCACGTTGAGCCGCAGCAACGGCTCGGTGTTGGACGCGCGCAGGTTGAACCATGCGTTGTCGGGCAGGTCGACGGTGACACCGTCGAGCCGGTCCACCGACACCGCGCGATCCTCGAACGCCGCGACGACGGCCTCGGTGCGCTCGGCCGCGTCGGCGACCGTCGAGTTGATCTCGCCCGACGCCGCGTACCGGTTGTAGGAGCTCATCAGCTCGGAGAGCGGACCGTCCTGCGAGGCGAGTGCGGCAAGGACGTGCAGGGCCGCGAGCATGCCGGAGTCGGCACCCCAGAAGTCGCGGAAGTAGTAGTGCGCCGAGTGTTCCCCGCCGAAGACGGCACCGGTCTCGGCCATCTGCTGCTTGATGAACGAGTGCCCGACCCGGGTGCGCACCGGCTTGCCGCCCTGCTCGGCGACGAGTTCGGGCACCACACGCGAGGTGATGAGGTTGTGGATGATCGTCGAACCGGGTTCCTTGGCGAGCTCGCGGGCGGCGACGAGCGCCGTGACCGCGGACGGGGTGACCGGCTCGCCGCGCTCGTCGACGACGAAGCAGCGGTCGGCGTCGCCGTCGAAGGCCAGGCCCACGTCGGCGCCGGACTCGACGACCAGACGCTGGAGGTCGACGAGGTTGGCGGGGTCGAGGGGGTTGGCCTCGTGGTTCGGGAAGGTGCCGTCGAGTTCGAAGTACAGCGGCACGAGATCGACGGGCAGAGCGCCGAAGACGGCGGGGACGGTGTGACCGCCCATGCCGTTGCCGGCGTCGACCGCCACCTTCAGCGGCCGCATCTCCGCGAGATCGACCAGGCCACGGACGAACGAGGCGTAGTCCCCGAGGACGTCCTGCTCGGTGATGCTGCCGCGCTCGCCGTCGTAGGCGGGCACACCCTCGACGAGATCGGCGGAGATCTGCGCCAGACCGGTGTCCTGACCGACGGGCTTGGCACCGGCACGGCAGAGCTTGATGCCGTTGTACTTCGCGGGATTGTGGCTGGCGGTGAACATCGCGCCGGGTGCGTCGAGCAGACCCGACGCGAAGTAGAGCTGGTCGGTGGACGCGAGGCCGATCAGCACCACGTCGAGTCCCTGGGCGGTGACCCCGTCGGCGAAGGCCTGCGACAGCGAGGGGGACGAGGCACGCATGTCGTGCCCGATCACCACACGGTCCGCGCTGCCCTCACTGCGCAACAGGCGTGCGAACGACGCTCCGACCTCGCGAACGAACTCTTCGTCGATCTGCTCTCCGACGACTCCCCGTACGTCGTAGGCCTTGATGACTGCTGACACCGACTCGGCAGCTCTCGCCACTGTATTAGCTCCTGAACTCGACTCGCGCGATGCCGTCCTCCGCGACATCGCACTCGCTCAGCCTAGTGCGAACGGCTCAGGACGTGGGATCGGGAAGAACACGCAGGTGGCCGCGTCGACCGGTGCGTGCGGTGGGAGGCACGACGGCCCGTTGGGGTTCCTCGGCGTCGTCGTCGCTCGAGTCGGAACGGGAACGCTCCCCCAGGCCGGCCTCGCGTACGGCCTCTGCGAGGGCGGTCAGATCGTCCTCGTCGGGGGTGGCCGACGAGAACGCTCCCTCGTATCGGACGAGTTCCCAGCCCTTGGGTGCCGTGATGCGCGAACCGTGCATCTCGCAGAGATCCCACGAGTGCGGTTCCGCGACGGTCGCCAGGGGACCGACAACGGCAGTGGAGTCCGAGTACACGTAGGTCAGCGTCGCAACAGCAGGGTTCTTGCACCCAGGCCGGCAGCATCGACGCAGTGTTCTCACGACTGGGAGCGTAGCGCGCCGGACGCGCCAGGACTATTCGGACACACCGAAAGGGTGGAGCGATTTTCGTGTCGTAGTGTCCATGGCATGGTCCGCGCACGACGTTCCCGCCCTGTGTCGTCCCGTTCCGTGGCACGCCGCGGCAGGGGAATCCGCGGTCCCCTGTTCCCGCAGAGCCTGCCGGCGTGGAAGACCCGCGCCGAGAAATTCGACCTGCTCGTGTTGGGGGCGTTCGCGCCGATCGATGCGCGCTGGCACGACCGCCTCACCAAGCTCGACATCGCCGTCGACGAGGTCCCGAAGATCCGGGCACGCGACCCCGACTCGGTCAACTGGCCGGACGAGGTGGTCGCCGACGGGCCGGTGCCGCTGTCCCGGCTCGTGCCGGCAGGGATCGATCGACGAGGCGCTGCCACCCGGGCGCGGATCGTGTTGTTCCGCCGGCCGCTCGAGGTGCGCGCGAAGGATCCGGACGATCTGACGGATCTGGTGCACGACGTCCTCGTGCACCAGGTGGCCACCTATCTCGGCGTCGAGCCGGAAGTGGTGGATCCGACACTCGGTGAGGACGACGAGGACTGAACGACATCCGGATAGGACGAAGGCCGGGTTGCTCGTCCCCCACGGCCGCAACCCGACCTTCGTCGTCCGACTCGGCGTTTCACTCGGTCCCGTACTCCCCGTACCGGGCCGAACCCCTCGTCAGACTATTCCGCGCTTGAGGCGACGGCGTTCCCTCTCGGAAAGCCCGCCCCAGATACCGAACCGCTCGTCGTGGGCGAGTGCGTATTCGAGACATTCGTCCCGGACCTCACACCCCATGCAGATGCGCTTGGCCTCTCTGGTGGAGCCACCCTTCTCTGGGAAGAATGCCTCCGGATCGGTCTGCGCACAGAGCGCACGCTCCTGCCACTGCTCCTCGCCATCCGCTGGGTCGCCGAATCCCGAGATCAAACTCAGGACGGGCACCCCGACGTCCGGGTAGTCACAGACAGCCTCGACTGCAGTATCGCTTCGAGTGAGCTCGAAGCTGTCGCGCTCGCCGGCCATTGTCCCTCCTCACCTGCAGCGCCGAATCATGACCGGGGATCAACCCGCTGCCATCCTTCGAATACTCGTTCGAATGCGGGTTCACCGCAAGGGATCTCGAATTCGATTATCGAATGACATGTATGTGATTAGACACTTCGGGTGTGTCGCGGTCAAGCGGAGCGGCGTTGTTCACATATCATCGGCCGCTTTGCCGAAACGCGTTTCGGACGGTGCGCGACCGGGTAGACGACGCACCGCTTAGGCTTGGGCCGTGAATGTGACTGTATTGGTCGGAGGTGTCGGTGGGGCGCGTTTTCTCTCAGGTTTGCGCCGACTTCTCGATATTTCCCCGGGCGTGGAGCCGAATCCGGACGCGGCACACCGCATCACCGCGATCGTCAACGTCGGCGACGACGTGTGGATGCACGGTCTGAGGATCTGTCCGGACCTCGACACCTGCATGTACACCCTCGGCGGTGGGATCGACACCGAACGCGGTTGGGGCCGCGCCGGCGAGACCTGGAACGCCAAGGAGGAACTCGCCGCCTACGGGGCGATCCCCGACTGGTTCGGTCTCGGCGACCGCGACATCGCCACCCACCTCATCCGGACACAGATGCTGCGGACCGGCTACCCGCTCTCCGCGATCACCGAAGCACTGTGCGCGCGGTGGAAGCCCGGTGTGACCCTGCTGCCGGTCTCCGACGACCGCAGCGAGACCCACGTCGTCATCACCGATCCCGAGGACGGTGAACAGCGGGCCGTGCACTTCGAGGAATGGTGGGTCCGCCACCGCGCCCAGGTGCCCACCCACAGCTTCGCGCACATCGGCGCAGAAGAAGCGAAACCGGCTCCCGGTGTGCTCGAGGCGATCGAGAACGCCGACGCCGTCGTCCTGGCCCCGTCGAACCCCGTCGTGAGCGTCGGGGCGATCCTCGCGATCCCCGGTATCCGCGGCGCGCTGCGCACCACGTCGGCGAAGGTCGTCGGCCTGTCCCCCGTCATCGACGGCAAGCCCCTGCGCGGCATGGCCGATGCGTGCCTGGACGTCATCGGAGTGGAGACCACCGCCGAGGCCGTCGGCCGGTACTACGGCGCCCGCTCGGGCACAGGCATTCTCGACGGCTGGCTCGTGCACTCGACCGACAGTGCCGAGGTGCCGGGCGTCGAGGTCCGATCCGTTCCCCTGCTCATGACCGACACCGACGCCACGGCCGACATGGCCCACGCCGCCCTCGACCTCGCCGGAGTGACCCTGTGATGCCGGACGCCGTCGCCGACCCCGCAGTGCGCGACCACGCGCCGGGCGGCCCGATCGAGATCCTGCCCGTCGCCGGGCTTCCCGAATTCCGGCCCGGCGACGACCTGGCCGAGGCCCTCGCGCAGGCCGCACCGTGGCTGGCCGACGGGGACGTCCTCGTCGTCACCAGCAAGGTGGTCTCGAAGGTCGAGGGACGGATCGTCGCCGCGCCCACCGATCCCGACGCCCGCGACGCGCTCCGACGCCGCCTCGTGAACGAGGAAGCCGTGCGCGTGCTGGCACGCAAGGGCCGCACCCTCATCACCGAGAACAAGCTCGGCATCGTGCAGGCGGCCTCCGGCATCGACGGATCGAACGTCGACAGCGCCGAACTCGCGTTGCTGCCCGAGAATCCCGACGCGAGCGCAGCGGCCCTCCGCGAGCGGCTCGGTGCGCTGCTCGGCGTCCGGGTCGCCGTGGTGGTCACCGACACCATGGGCCGCGCCTGGCGCAACGGCCAGACCGACGCCGCGATCGGCTCGTCGGGGCTTCCCGTCCTGCACGGCTACGCCGGCTCGCACGACTCGCAGGGCAACGAACTGCAGGTGACCTCCGTGGCGGTCGCCGACGAGATCGCCGCCGCAGGCGATCTGGTCAAGGGCAAGCTCGGCGGTGTGCCCGTCGCCGTGGTGCGCGGACTCGACCTGCCCGACGACGGATCCACCGCCCGCGCCCTGATCCGCAGCGGCGAGGACGACCTGTTCTGGCTCGGCACCGAGGAAGCCCTCGAACGCGGTCGGCGCGAGGCACTGCTGCTGCGCCGGTCGGTGCGGCAGTTCGCCGCCGAGCCCGTCGATCCCGAGGATCTGCGCGAAGCGGTCGCCGAGGCCCTCACCGCACCCGCACCCCATCACACCCGCCCGGTGCGGTTCGTGTGGGTGCGCACCGAGCAGGTGCGCCGCCGGCTCCTCGACCGCATGCGCGACAGGTGGGCCGAGGATCTCCACGGCGACGGACTCGACCCGGTGGCCGTCGAACGCCGGATCTCCCGCGGCGCGATCCTCTACGACGCGCCCGAGGTGATCGTCCCCTTCTGGGTGCCCGACGGCGCACACCACTATCCGGATGCCCGTCGTACCGCGGCCGAGGCCACGATGTTCACCGTCGCCGCCGGCGCCGCGGTGCAGGGTCTGCTCGTGTCCCTCGCCACCCGCGGGCTCGGCAGCTGCTGGATCGGCTCGACGATCTTCGCGCCCGAGGTGGTTCGCGAGGAACTCGGGCTTCCTGCCGAGTGGTCGCCGCTCGGGGCGGTCGCCGTCGGCTACCCGCTCACCGAACCGGAGCCGCGCGAACCCGCGGACCCGGGCGACGCCCTCGTGGAGCTGTAGTCGTGTCGGCGCGTTCCCTGCACGCCTCGGCGATCGACCGGCTCACCGCCTGGCGCACCGACTCCGAGGACGCCGAATCGCTGCGGCACACGATGCTGGCGTTCCTCGACTCGGCGCCCGACGGGTGCCTGCGCGAACACGTGCCCGGGCACATCACGGCGTCGTCGATCGTGCTCGACGCCGACCACCGCAACGTGTTGCTCACCCTGCATCCGCGGGTGGGGCGGTGGATCCAGCTCGGCGGGCACTGCGAGCCGTCGGACGAGACCGTCGTCGACGCGGCCCTGCGCGAGGCCACCGAGGAATCGGGCATCGCCGATCTGGTGATCGATCCGGAACTGCTCTCGGCGCATACGCATCCGATCACGTGCTCCCTCGGGGTGCCCACCCGTCACCTCGACCTGCGGTTCCTGGTGACCGCACCCGTGGGTGCCCGGCCGGTGCGCAGCGACGAATCCACCGATCTGCAGTGGTGGCCCGTCGACGCGCTCCCGCCGGAGGCCGAGCACGAGACGATCACTCATATGGTCCGGCTCGCCGCGGCCCGACGGGCCTGAGCCGAGGCGGCCCGACGGGCCTGGAACGACCACGCTCGTCCCGGCGGGTCGCCGGGACGAGCGTGAGGTCGGAACCGGGCCGTGAGGTCAGACCCGGACCGGTCCGAGTTCGGGGTACTTCGGGGTGATGCCGTCGCCGGAGGACACCCCGCGTAGCCGCCGGCCCACCCAGGGGACGAGGAACTCGCGCATCCATGCGCGGTCCGCGGCGCGTTCCTGGGCCCGCGTGAGGACCGGTGCCTCGTCGAACTCCACCGGTCCGAGACCGTGTTCGACGCCGAGCAGATCGAGCACGCGGATCGCCATGTTGTGGTGGCCGGCCGCGGACATGTGCAGCCGGTCGAAGTCCCACATCCGCAGATCGCGATACTCGTCGAACCGCCAGAAATCGACGATGGTCGCCCCGTGCCGGTCGGCGATCTCCCGGACGAGCTCGTTGTACACGGCCCAGCGGCCGCGCAGCATCCCGAAGACCGGTGCCCAGCTGCCGTCGTAGGCCGTCCACATCAGGATGCGGGCGCCGGTCGCGGCGAGCTTGCCGATCGCCTCGTCGTACTCGGCCGCGAGCGCGTCGAGGTCGAGCTTCGGACGCATGAGGTTGTTGCCGCCGGCGTAGATCGTCACAAGATCGGGACGCATCGCCACAGCAGTCTCGAGCTGCTCGTCGATGATCGGTCGCAGCAACCGGCCCCGGATGGCGAGGTTCGCGTACGCAAAGTTCTCCGAGTGCCGCGCCAGCTCACCGGCGACGAGATCGGCCCAGCCGCGCAACCCGTTGGGACGCGACGGATCCGGGTCCCCGACTCCCTCCGTGAACGAATCGCCGAGGGCCACATACCGTTCGAAGCTCACTTCGTCCTCTCGACTCAGACGTCGGTGCTGAAACGGATGCCGCCGTCGGGGATCTTCACCCCGGGCCACACCCGCGCACCGCGCAACAGTTCGCATCGGGCGCCGATGTCGGCGCCGTCGCCGATCACGCCGTCGCGGATCAGGGCGCGCGGACCGACCCGCACCCCGAAACCGATGATGGTCCGCTCGATCACCGCACCGGCCTCGACCCGCGCACCGTCGAAGATCACCGCGCCGTCCAGGCGGGCGCCGGCACCGATCTCCGCGCCGCGGCCGACGACCGTGCCGCCGATCAGCAGTGCGCCGGGAGCCACGGAGGCACCCGGATGCACGAGCGACTCGCCGCGCTGCGGCGGAAGCGCCGGCGACGGGGCGATACCACGGACCAGATCGGCCGAACCGCGGACGAAGTCCTCCGGGGTGCCCATGTCGCGCCAGTAGGCGGCATCGACGTGTCCGTAGACCTTCTTGCCCTCGGTCAGCAGCGCCGGGAACACCTCGCGCTCCACCGAGACCGGGCGCCCCTCGGGGATCTGCTCGATGATCTCGCGGCGGAAGACGTAGCAACCGGCGTTGATCTGATCGGTCGGCGGATCCTGGGTCTTCTCGAGGAAGGCGGTCACCCGGCCGTCCTCGTCGGTCGGCACACAGCCGAAGGCACGCGGATCGCTCACCCGCACCAGGTGCAGGGTCACGTCCGCCTCGGTGCGCACGTGGGTGTCGAGCACGGCGCCGAGATCGGTGCCACCGAGCACGTCGCCGTTGAAGACCATGACGTTGTCGGCACGCAGCTTCGGCAGCACGTTGCGGATACCACCGCCGGTGCCGAGCGGCTCGGTCTCGGTGACGTACTCGATCTCGAGGCCGAAGTCGGACCCGTCGGCGAAGTGCTGCTCGAAGACCTCGGCCTTGAACGAGGTGCCGAGCACGACGTGCTTGATGCCCGCCTCACGGATCCGCGCGAGCAGGTGGGTGAGGAAGGGCACCCCCGCGGTGGGCAGCATCGGCTTGGGTGCCGACAGCGTCAGCGGCCGTAGCCGCGTGCCCTGTCCGCCGACCAGAATCACCGCATCGGTGTGCGGTGCCGAATCACTCGTCATCGTCTCCCCTGTTCACTGTCGTGCCGACCGGAATGTTCTGGTCGGTCCTCCCGTTCCGACGCTCCCGCACGGCCGCCGCGACCGCCACTCGCGATCGCACCGCGAGCCCGGCCCGCAACGCCCATCGCAGCGGCGCCTGCCACCCGTGGGGGTGACGGTCCGCCTGGAAGCGGTAGGCACTCTCGTGATGTGCCGGGAGCATCAGTTCGGGGTGCCGTCCGGCCGCGTGGCCCTTGGCGTGTGTGACCACCGCGGACGGCACGTACACGTTGAGCCAGCCTGCTCGCCCGAGCCGGTCGCCGAGGTCCACGTCCTCCATGTACATGAAGTATCGCGAATCGAAGCCGTCGATCGAGTCGAAGGCCGCTCGCCGCAGCAGCAGGCACGATCCGGACAGCCAGCCGACGGGGCGTTCGCTGATCTCCTCGTTCTCCTGGCGGTAGCGGCGTGTCCACGGATTGGCCGGCCAGACGGTGCCGAGCAGCGCGTGACCGGCACCGGAGGCGAGGGTGGGGACGGTGCGCGCCGAGGGGTAGACGCTTCCGTCGGGTTCGTGGATCAGCGGGCCGAGCGAGCCGGCGCGCGGCCAGCGACGCGCCGCGTCGAGCATCTCGTCGAGCGAACCGGGGTGCCACCGGACGTCCGGGTTCGCGACGACGACGAACTCCGCGGACGGGTCGACCTCGGCGACCGCGCGGTTGATCGCACCGCCGTAACCGATGTTCCCGCCGGTCCGGAGAAGTCGCACGTTCTCGTGTGCCGTCTCGGCGGCCTCGGGAGCACCGTCGGTCGAACCGTTGTCGGCCAGGATCACCTGCGTCGGCAGAACGGTCGCGGAGGTGAGCGAGGTGAGAAAGTTCTCGAGGTGCTCTCCGGGCGAGTAGGTCACCGTCACCACGGCCAGCGTCGATTCCACGCCGGTCACCTTAGCGACCTCGACGGTGTGCGACACCTCACGGGCCGCTTCGTCGGACGTCATCGTGCAGGCGGCACGGTTCCGTCACCGGCGATCGCTGCGTGCAGGGCCTCCCGCCACGGACGGAAGGGTGTCAGGCCGGCACCGATCCACGCGCTGTCGTCGAGCACCGAGTAGGCGGGCCGGGGGGCGGGCCGGACGAACTCGTCGCTGCTGCACGGGTGCACCCGCTCCGGATCGGCACCGATCTCCTCGAAGACCGCCCGGGCGAGATCGAACCACGTCGCTTCCCCGGCGTTGGTCGCGTGCAGGATCCCGCCGGGGATGCCGTCGGCGCGGGAGGCGAGTTCGAGCAGGCCGTCCGCCAGGTCGCGGGCGTAGGTGGGGCAACCGCGCTGGTCGTCGACGACACGCAGGGTGTCGCGTTCGCCCTCGAGTCGCCGCATGGTCGCGACGAAGTCGTTGCCGTCGCCGGTGTACACCCAGGCGGTGCGCACGACGTGCGCGGTGGGCAGCGCCTCGAGCACTGCTCTTTCACCTGCGAGTTTGGTGCGGCCGTAGGCCGTGCGCGGGCCGGTCGGCGCGTCCACCCGGTAGGGCTCGGTCGCGTCGCCGGCGAAGACGTAATCGGTGGAGACATGGACGAGACGGGCACCCTTGTCGGCGCAGACGGCGGCCAACACGCCCGGGCCCGTGCCGTTCACCACAGCGGCCCGGTCCTCGTCGGTCTCGGCCGCGTCGACGGCGGTGTACGCGGCGGCGTTGATCACCACGGATCCCGGTGCGACGGCGGCGGCCACGGCCTGCGGATCGGTGATGTCGACCTCGGACGATCCGACACCGCGGATCGGTATCCCCGCCGCGGTGCCGCGGTTCACGAGATGACGGCCGAGCTGGCCACGGGCTCCGGTGACGAGAACGCTACGCACTCGGAGAAGTCTGGCACGCCGGAGTGGTGCGCGCCGGGCGAGCGTTCCCACCAGTAGCCTTCAACCGAGAGCTACCGACGCAGACCCCGTACCAGCCACAGGAGGAGTACCAGGTGCCGCCAGAGCCGCGTCGCCGCACCGGCCGGCGTCCCGACCCGACGGGACGTCGCCCCCGCGCGGGCGATCCGACAGCTGCCGACGGCAGGTACGGGTCGGATCCCGGCCCTCGACAGTCGCGGCGTACCGCCCGGCGCGAGCCGCCCTCGCGCAGCCCCGGAACACCGGCGGAGGCGCGGGTGTACAGCGGCAGGCCGTGGCAGATCGCCGTCGCGATCGCGGCGTGCCTGGTGCTGGTCGTCACCGGTGTTGCCTGGCGCAGTGTCGACGCGCTGCAGTCGTCGTTGGCCTCGGTCCGCGGCCTGGCCCTCGGCGGCGGGGAGGACGGCGCCGTCGACATCCTGCTGGTGGGCACGGACAGCCGCACCGATGCGCACGGCAATCCCCTCTCCCAGCGCGAGCTCGACGCGTTGCGCGCGGGTGAGGAAGTGGCGAACAACACCGACACGATCATCCTGCTCCGAGTGCCGAACGACGGCCGGTCGGCCACGGCGATGTCGATCCCCCGCGACACCTACGTCGAGGTGCCCGAGATCGGGATGTCGAAGATCAACGCGGCCTACGGCGCCACGAAGGCGAATCGGCGCGCCGAGCTCGTCGAAGCGGACGCCGACGCGACGGAGGCGGAACTCGAGAAGGAATCGACCCAGGCGGGCCGGGAGGCGCTCATCGAGTCGGTCGCCGACCTGACGGGGGTGACGGTCGACCATTACGCCGAGGTCGGGCTCCTCGGCTTCGTGCTGCTCACCGATGCCGTCGGCGGTGTCGACGTGTGCCTGAACGCCCCGGTCGACGAGCCGCTGTCGGGTGCCCGTTTCGATGCCGGTGTGCAGACACTGCAGGGTTCGGACGCACTGAGCTTCGTCCGCCAGCGTCACGATCTGCCGCGCGGCGATCTCGACCGGATCGTGCGGCAGCAGGTGTTCATGGCGTCGCTGGCACAGAAGGTGCTCAGCGCGAAGACACTGTCCAACCCGTCGAAGGTGAGTCAGCTGACCGCGGCGGTGCAGCGTTCCGTGGTACTCGACTCCGATTGGGACATCATGGCGCTCGCCACCCAGTTGCAGGGTCTCGCCGGTGGCGACGTGACGTTCTCGACGATCCCGGTGCAGGACATCAACGCGATGACCGACTACGGCGAGTCGGTCGTGCAGGTCGACCCGGACGAGGTGCGCTCCTACGTGGCCGAGCTGATCGGCCGCGAGCCGGACGGCAGCGAGACCACCTCGACCCCGGTGCCCGCTCCCGACATCGACGCGTCGACGGTGACGGTCGACGTCGCGAACGCCGGATCCGTCTCCGGTCTGGCCTCCCAGGTCTCCGCAGCGCTGTCCGAGGAGGGTTACGTCGAGGGCGAGGTGGGCAACTACACCGGTTCCGGTGTGGGCACCTCGACGGTCTTCGGTTCCGACGAGGACTCCGACGAGACCCGCGCAGTGGCTGCGGCGCTCGGTGGTCTCGCCACCGACTCCGACCCCTCGCTCCCCGCCGGCACCGTGCGGGTCGTGCTCGCAGGTGACTACACCGGTCCGGGCTCGTCGTCGTACTCGGGTTCGTCCACCGCCGCATCCGCCTCCGGCATCGGGGTGAGCCCGGCCGGTGACACAGCCACCCCTGCTCCCGCCGCACCGCCCATCGATGCGGGCTCCGACGGCCCGCGCTGCGTGAACTGACAGCCGAGAAGAAGGACATCGTGACCACCCTGACCGACGCACTGTTCGACCCGATCCTCGCCGAAGATCCGGCGGGTCCGCGGATCACCTGGTACGACGACGCGACCGGCGCGCGTATCGAACTGTCGGCGCTCACCCTCGCCAACTGGGCCGCCAAGACGGCCAACATGATCCGCGACCAGTTCGGAGTTCTTCCCGGCGGCCGCGTCGCGGTGCTGCTGCCCGCCCACTGGCAGAGCGCAGCAGTGCTGCTCGGTGCGTGGTGGGCCGGCGCCGAGGTCGTGCTCGAGGCCGACCCCGACGCCGAGCTCGCTCTCGTCACCCCCGACCGACTGGACGAGGTCGACACGGTCGCAGAGGTCGCGGCGTTGTCGCTCGACGCCTTCGGTGCCCCCGTCCGCGACCTGGCGCCCGGGATCACGGACTACGCCACGGACGTGCGGATGCACGGCGACCGGTTCCGGTCCTCCGGTGCGGGCGACGCGGTGCTCGCCGGACGTTCACAGGCGGACGTGCTCACCGCCGCCACCGAGTCGGCGTCGGCGGCGGGTATCGGCAGCGGCGACCGTGTGTTGTCGTCCCGGTCCTGGTCGCAGCCCGACGACCTCGTCGCCGGGTTGCTCGCGGTGCTCGCGGCCCGGGCGTCGCTGGTGCAGGTGAGCAATCCCGACCCGGAGGCCACCGAACGCCGCGTCGCGAGCGAGAAGATCACCGTTCGTCTGGACGGGTGATCCCGCGCTCCTCGCGGTAGCCGCCGTCGGCGAGTCCCGCCTCGATCTCGAACCTGTTGCGGGACCCCGGGTTGCGGAGTTCCTCCCACAGATAGCGCGCCGCGAAGCCGATGCCGTAGCGGGCCCACTGGTCCGCGTGGACGGCTTCGTGGCGCAGCAGCGCGCGCGTGGGCCGTATGCGAGTGAGGAAGACGCCACCGACGGTGGTGCCGCCGCGCGCGAATCCACCGCGCATACCGCTGCAGACGAACAGGCCGAACTCGTCGTCGAAGGACACCGAGCCACCCCAGGCCCTGCCCCACACCGTCGCGAGCGCGGTGACGAACCGCGCCGACGGGACGCCGCGCGATGCACGTATCGCCCTGGCACGCTTCCGATCCCGTCCCGACACGGCTCGAGCCTACGCCGCCCCTGTTCGTTCCGAGTCTCCGCCGGCCCGCTCAGACCTTCGCGGGTACGTTTCCGTCGACGGCGTGGAGATCCTTGCGGCGGACGACCGGGATCGTCAGCGTGATCGCGGCGGCCACCAGCGCGACGCCGCATCCGATGAGCAGACCGGTACGGAATCCGGCCTCGGTCGGGATGCTGTAGCCGGCGGCCTGCACGCTCATCTGCGACAGCACCACACCCACCACGGCAGCCGAGATCGACGTGCCCATCGAGCGCATGAGCGAGTTGACGCTGTTGGCGGAGGCCGTCTCGGACTGCGGCACGGCCGACATGATCAATGCGGGCATCGCGCCGTAGGCGAAGCCGACACCGGTGCTGCAGATCGCGGTGACGACGAGCAGACCCCACGTCGATCCCATGAGGACGACCGACGAGCCGTAGCCGAGCGCGATGATCAGGCAGCCCACGAAGAGCGTGACCTTCGGTCCGCGCTTCGACGAGAGCTTCCCGCCGATCGGCGAGACGAGCATCATCATGAGCCCGCCAGGAGCCATCCACAGACCCATCGCCAGCATCGACTGACCCAGGCCGTAGCCGGTCTCGGCCGGCAACTGGAGCAGCTGCGGGACGATCAGCGACTGCGCATACATGCCGAAGCCCACGACGACCGAGGCGCAGTTGGTCAACAGGACCGGGAGCCGCGCCGCGACCCGCAGATCGACGAGCGGCTCGGAGCGACGCAGTTCCCACCAACCCCAGACCAGCAGGACGACGACGGCCGCGGCGAACAGATCGAGGGTCGTCGAGCTCGTCCACCCCCAGTCGCCGCCCTTCGAGATCGCGAGCAGCAGGCAGGTCAGGGCCGTTCCGAGGCCGAGCGCGCCCACCACGTCGAAGCGGGCGGTGCTGCCGGAGCCGCGCCCTTCGGGAACCACGCGCCACAGCAGGACGAAGACGACCGCGCTCAGCACTGCCGTGGCCCAGAAGAGGGCGCGCCAGCTGGCGTTCTGGGCGACCGCGGCGGCGATCGGGAGGCCGAGCGCGCCACCGATGCCCATCGACGCGCTCATCAGCGCGATCGAGGAGTGCAGACGCTCGGGCGGCAGCGCGTCGCGCAGGAGGCTGATACCCAGCGGGATCAGACCGACGCCGAGTCCCTGCAGGCCGCGGCCGAGCAGCATCGGCACGAGCGTCGACGCCATGGCGCACAGGGCAGCGCCGACGATGAGCGGAACCGTGCAGATGAGCAGCATCCGCCGCTTGCCGTACATGTCGCCGAGGCGCCCGACGACGGGCGTGGCGACGGCTCCGGTGAGCAGGGTGACGGTGATGACCCAGGACGCGTTGGACGAGGACGTGTTCAGGATCGCGGGCAACTGGGCGATGAGCGGCACGACCAGGGTCTGGGTGAGGGCGCCGACGATGCCGGTGAAGGCGAGGACCCCCACCAGCAGGGAGGAGCGCATCTGCTGCGCCCCGGGTGATTCCGACATGAACTACTCCGTGATCGATGAGAAGCGCCGATTGCGCCGGCAAGGATATGTATGGCGCACATGGTATGCATGATGCATATCCGTCGGTCAACGCGGGACCGCCCATACTGGACAGGACCCATCTAGGAGTGATGAAGCGCACGCATGGACAAGCCGACGCACCTGATCGAATTCGAAATCATGCTCCTGGGGCGGCATCTCACCTTCTTCGGTCCACGCCGCCGCGATGCCGGACACCTCGATCGCAGCACCTACACGATGCTGAGCCGGCTGTGGGCCCAGGGACCGATGACCATCGGGCAACTCAGCGACGCGTTCGGTCTCGACGCCTCCACCGTGAACCGGCAGACCGCGGTCCTGTTGAAGTCGGGACTCGCCGAGCGCATCCCCGACCCGGACGGCGGTATCGCCCGCAAGTTCCGGATCACGGACGAGGGTGAGCGCCGACTCGACGACGAACGCGCCCGAGCCGTCGAAGGACTCGAGCGCGTTCTGGTCGACTGGGACGCCGAGGACGTGACACTGTTCGCCCGCTATCTCGAACGGTTCAACACCGACATCGAGCGGAGGTCCGGGGCGCCGTGGACCCGACCGGCCCACATCCGCCCGCCCGGCGAGAGTTAGGCAGCCCTCTCCGTCAGCCGAGCAGCTTCTGCCGCAGCGCCTCGTCCTTCTCGAGCACCATCTGCTCGAGACCCGCCTGGAACTTCTCCATCTGCTCACGCAGCGCCGGATCGGAGGCACCGAGGATGCGCGCGGCGAGCAGACCCGCGTTGCGGGCGCCGCCGATCGAGACGGTGGCGACCGGGACACCGGCGGGCATCTGCACGATCGACAGCAGCGAATCCATGCCGTCGAGGTACTTCAGCGGTACCGGGACACCGATCACCGGCAACGGGGTCGCCGACGCGACCATGCCGGGCAGGTGGGCGGCGCCGCCGGCGCCCGCGATGATGACCTTGATCCCGCGACCTGCGGCGTCCCTGGCGTAATCGAGCATCCGCTGCGGCGTGCGGTGCGCCGAGACGACACCCACCTCGAAGCGGATCCCGAACTCGACCAGCGCCTCGGCAGCGGCCTGCATGGTCGGCCAGTCCGAGTCGCTGCCCATGATCAGGCCGACCTGTGCACCCTGTGCCACGTCACTCACCGCTTTCTCCCGTGTGTTCGTTCCAACCGTCGGTCCACACCGCGTGCGAGAGCCAGTGCGCCGCGCGTTCCGCGCGTTCGCGCACGGCGGCGACGTACTCGGGATCGTCGATCGACCCGGACGGCGCGCCGAGCACGTTGACGTGGCCGATCTTGCGGTCCTTGCGCTCGCCCTTGCCGTAGAGGTGCACGTGCACGTCGGGCATCCGGGCGAACAGGTGGTGCAGCCGCTCGTCCATGCTCATCGCCGGCGCCTCGGGCGCGCCGAGCACGTTCGCCATCACCGTCACCGGCGCGATCGGGCTCGTGTCGCCGAGCGGGTAGTCGAGCACGGCGCGCAGGTGCTGTTCGAACTGGCCGGTGCGGGCACCGTCCATGCCCCAGTGACCGGAGTTGTGCGGACGCATCGCGAGTTCGTTGACGATCAGCTCACCCGAGCGTGTCTCGAACAACTCGACCGCCATGACACCGACGACGCCGAGCTCTCCGGCGATGCGCAGCGCGAGCTGCTCGGCGGCGGTGGCGACGTCCTCGGGCAGGTTCGGGGCGGGTGCGATGACGACGGCGCACTGGCCGTCGCGCTGGACGGTCTCGACGACCGGCCACGACGCGCCCTGACCGAACGGGGACCGCGCGACCATCGCCGACAGCTCACGCGTCCACTCGACCTTCTCCTCGGCGAGGAGCGGGACACCGGCGGCGAGCTGGTCGGCAACGACCTGCTCGAGTTCGGCGTGGTCGTCGAGGATCCACACGCCGCGGCCGTCGTAGCCGCCGCGTGCGGCCTTGAGCACGTACGGATCGCCGAGTGTGTCGAGCGCGGCGCGGGCGTCCTCGACGGAGGTGATCTCCGCGAACTTCGGCATCGGTGCGCCGAGCTCACCGAGCCGCTTGCGCATCGCGATCTTGTCCTGGGCGTAGATCAGGGCCTGCGGCGGCGGCAGCACAGCGACGCCTTCGCGCTGCAGGACCTCGAGGTGTTCGGTCGGCACACCCTCGTGGTCGAAGGTGAGCGCGTGCGCGCCGGTCGCGGCGCGGCGGAGGGCGTCGAGGTCGTCGTGGCTGCCGAGCACCACGTTCGGGCTGACCTGCGCGGCGGGCTCGTCGGCGCTCCCGGCGAGGACGCGCAGCGTCTGGCCGAGCGCGATCGCCGCCTGATGGGTCATCCGCGCGAGCTGTCCACCACCGATCATCGTGACGACCGGCATACCCGTCGTCAGGGTGCGGGGCGTGTCGGATCTGGGGGACGATTCAGGTCTGCCTGTCACGGCTGTCCATGGTGTCACAGCATGTCGTGGCGTCGTTCCGCTGCTCCCCCGCCGAGCGTCGAGGGACCTCCCACCGACCCGCCACGAGCGTGTACCGACGCCGCGGAACGACCCGCGCGGTGGTGTGGGAATGCCGACATGTGCGGTCGGGTTTCGGAAATTCACATCTTCGTTTCGTACACTTCTCCAAGTGACAATCGTCGATGAAGCGTTGAGCAGAGTTCCCCAGCCTTTCCGGGGGCTGTTGCTCCGGCATCGCGAATTGATCAAATTCGCCATCGTCGGTGGCACCACCTTCGTGATCGACTCGGCGATCTTCTACACGCTCAAGCTCACAGTTCTGTCCGAGAAGCCGGTGACCGCCAAGATCATCGCCGGTGTCGTCGCGGTGATCTGCTCGTACATCCTCAACCGCGAATGGTCCTTCCGTAATCGCGGCGGCCGCGAGCGCGCCCACGAGGCGTTCCTGTTCTTCTTCGTCAGCGGTATCGGGGTAGTGCTCTCGTTCATCCCGTTGTGGATCTCGAGTTACGTCTTCAACCTGCGCGTACCCGAGGTGAGCCTCGCGACGGAGAACATCGCCGACTTCGTCAGCGCGTACATCATCGGCAACCTGCTCCAGATGATCTTCCGCTTCTACTGCTTCAAGAAGTTCGTCTTCCCGGAGGAGATGGTCCCGGACGCTCCCCTCGACGAACCCACCGAACAGCTCGACCGGTCCTGAGCAGAGCATCTCGACCGGGCCCGACCGGGAGAAGGTCTAGCGCGGTTCGCGCGTGCCGTTCGGCGTAGGGACGTCCCGATCGCGGGGCGCGCCGAGGAACAGCGCGAACAGTGCGGGCCGGCGTCGCTGCAGTTCGAGACGACCGCCGTCGGCCTCCGCGAGGGCGCGGGCGAGCGCCAGTCCCACCCCGGTCGATCCGCCCCCGGAGAAGCCGCGGTCGAAGACGTACGGCGCGACCTCGTCGCTGACGCCCTCCCCCTCGTCGGCCACCTCGACACACACCGTGACGTCGCCGCGGGTCGCGACCTGCCGCACCGAGACCGTACACGTGCCACCGCCGTGCACGAGCGCGTTGTCGACGAGCACCGCCACCGCCTCACGCAACCGCGAACCGGTCACCGCCGCCCGCAGCGACGGGTCGCCGCGCAGCACCAGTTCCCGTCCCGCCTCCTCGTAGGGGCCGCGCCAGTCGGCGACGACACCGGTGAGTTCGCCGACCACCGACACGTCGGTGCGCTGGTCGGCGCTGCTGTCGCGGGACTGGCGCACGAGGCCGTCGATCGCGGTGGTCAGCCGGTCCACCTGTGCCATGGCCGCCTCGGCCTCCTCCACCACGGCGGGATCGTCGTGGGTGGACAGCTCGTCGAGCCGCAGCCGGATCGCGGTCATCCGGGAGCGGAGCTGATGCGAGACGTCGCCGACGAGCGCGTGCTCGCGCTGCAGGCGGTGTGAGATCTCGACGGCGGCCGAATCCAGCACGTCGGAGACGCGGTCGAGTTCGGGGATGCCGTGCCGCCGGGCCACCGGGCGGAAGTCGCCCTCGGCGAGGCGGGCCGCCCGGTTCGCCACGTCGCGAAGCGGGTCGGCGAGTCGTCGGGCGGTCGCCACCGCGACCAGCGCTCCGGCCGCGACGGAGAGCAGCACCAGCAGGCTCACCGCGGCGAGCACCTGCTGCTGCAGGGTGCGCATGCTCTCCGAGGGCACCTCGATGAGCAGCGAGCCGGACGTCCCCATCGACAACGACTCGACGATCGACGCCCCGAGCACCGGCGTGCCGATGTCCAGGCGCGCCGCGACGTTCTCGGGCGTCGGGTAGACCACCACGGCCCGCCCGTCGGTGGGAACGAGCAGGCGCAGGGAGCTCGTGTCGAGGCCACCGACGACGAATCCGTCGGTGCCCTCCTGGGCAATGATTTCGTCGGCCATGCGTTCGAGCCGGTTCTGCAGGTCGCGGCGGGCGGTGTCCTCGACGAACAGGAACGCCGTGTAGGCGAGCGGGATGCCGAGCAACAGCGCGACGAGCAGCACGGTCGCCAGGACGGCGTTGAGGATGCGGCTGCGCACGCCGGAGACGCTAGTCGGTGTTCAGCCGGAAACCGACACCGCGCACCGTGGCGATGCGACGTTCCCCGGCCGGTCCCTCGTCGCCGATCTTGCGGCGCAACCACGACATGTGCATGTCGAGCGTCTTCGAACCGCGCAGGTCGGCGTCGCCCCACACCTCCTCGAGGATCGCATCGCGGGAGACGACCTGCCCCGCGTGCTCGAGCAGCACGCGCAGGAGCTCGTACTCCTTGTTGGCGAGAGTCACCTCGGAGCCGTCCACGAGGACGCGGCGCGCGGCGCGTTCGAGCCGGATCCCGGCGACGTCCACGACGTCGTCGTTCTCCGGGCCGCCGCGCCGGCGCAGCAGCGCGCGCACGCGCGCCATGAGTTCGGCGAGACGGAACGGTTTGCCGACGTAGTCGTCGGCGCCGGCGTCGAGACCGACGACGAAATCGACCTCGTCGGTGCGGGCGGTGAGCATGAGCACGGCCAGATCGGAGCGGCTCGCCCGGATCTGGCGACACACCTCGAGTCCGTCCATCCCGGGAAGGCCGAGGTCGAGGATGAGCAGTTCGAACCTGCCCGACAGTGCCTGTTCGAGCGCGGCCGGACCGTTGTCCTCGACGGTCACCTCGTACCCTTCGCGTCCCAGCGCACGGGACAGCGGTGCAGCGATTGCGTCGTCGTCTTCGGCGAGTAGAACGGCAGTCACCACGCCAGCCTACGGATCGGGGTTCGCTTTGTCGGGATTACCGGCGGGTCGTGTCGGCACACCTGCGACTCGCGGTCACCAGGCCTTGCGGTGCTCGTGTTCGTCGCGCCGATAGCGGGTGGTATGGCGGTCGTCGGGGCGCTGGTCCTGCGCGTCGAAGGCCTGCCGGTAGAGCAGGGCATGCACCTGCTGGACGTCGGGGATGTCGTCGAACTCGATGGGATCGTCCGCCGCGGAGACCACGACGAGCGTGCCGGTCCTGAGCATCCGGTCGACGAGACCGTGCCGGAACTGGACGTTGCTGATCCGGCCCATCGGGATGTCGATACCCGTGTGGGTGAGCACACCGGTGCGGACGAGCACGCGCCGGTCGGTGACGATGAAGTGCGTGGTGAGCCACCCGACGAAGGGAGGGACGCACCGCCAGCCGACCAGGCCGATCCACGCCGCGGCCACGGCGAAACCGCACCAGGTCGCGGCGGCGCCGTCGAGCCGGGCCTGGACGAGTCCCAGCAGGAAACCGGCGACCATCGTCGACACGAGAAAGGTCGCCGTCGGCAGCACGAGAGACTTCCAGTGCGGATGCCGATGCAGCAGCAACTCTTCCTCGGGTGCGAGGGCGTCCTCCGGATATCCCATACCGCCCACGATGGCATATGTCGGTCTTGTACCGATGCGAGCGGTCGCAGGGTGCTCAGACCGGTCGCAGATGTGTGATGTCGCCCGCAGCGACCGCCACGGCCTCTCCCCCGCCGTCGGGACGGATCACGATCCGTCCCTGGTCGTCGACGTCGGTCGCGACGCCGTGCAGTTCGGTGTCGCCGGGCAGGATCGCGCGGACACGCTGCCCGACCGTGCTGCACCGTTCGCGGTAGGCCGCGGCGAGTTCGGCGGTGTCCCATCCCGCGCGGGCCCACGCCCGGATCCGGTCGCCGAAGCCGGCGAGCAGTGCCTGCGCGAGCGGGGTGCGATCGAGTTCGGTGGCGTCCTCGAGCAGCAGCGAAGTGGCGGTGGGGACGGGCAGTTCGTCGCGCCCGAGGGTGGCGTTGATGCCGATCCCCGCGACGACCGTGGGCACCGGCGAGGTGGCCGCGACCTCGACGAGGATCCCGGCGAGCTTGCGCCCGTCGACGAGGACGTCGTTGGGCCACTTCAGTTGCGCCGCAACACCGGTCACGGATCGCACGGCGTCGACGGCGGCGATGCCGCACAGCAGTGGGAGCCAGCCGATGTTCTGCAGCGGGCACTCGGGCAGCCGCAGCAGGACCGACACGATGACCTGCGCGCCGGGAACACCGTTCCAGGTGCGCGAGTGGCGGCCGCGGCCACCGTGCTGGAACTCGGCGAGCAGCACGCGACGGTCGTCGCCGGTCGCGGCGACGGCGAGCAGATCCGCGTTCGTCGACGCCGTGTCGGCGACGACGTCGAGACGTGTGTAGAAGCCTTCGCGCTCGGCGCCGACGAGGGCATCGCGCAGCGCCGCCTCGTCGAGCGGTGTACGGAGGGCGAGAAGATCGGTCGTGGGCCGGTCGGATGCCATGTACACAGCCTAAAGTGGACCTTCGCTACCTACCCGCCGGTAGGTCCGGAGCGGTGGTCCGGCCTTCGGGACCTCGATGCAGCGGCCTTGTATGACGATCGCTAAGCTGACTGGCCATGACCACTGTCCAGGAGCCGTCCGCGCCCGAGGCGGCGAGTACGCCCGATATCCACACCACCGCCGGCAAGCTGGCCGACCTGCGCAACCGTCAAGCACAGGCCCGCGTCCCGGTCGGTGAGGCCGCAGTCGAGAAGGTTCACGCCAAGGGCAAGCTGACCGCTCGCGAGCGCATCCAGGCGCTCCTCGACGAAGGATCGTTCGTCGAGCTCGACGCCCTCGCTCGCCACCGCAGCACCAACTTCGGCCTGGCCGACAACCGTCCGCTCGGCGACGGCGTCGTCACCGGCTACGGCACGATCGACGGCCGCGACGTCTGTGTCTTCTCCCAGGACGCCACCGTCTTCGGCGGCAGCCTCGGCGAGGTCTACGGCGAGAAGATCGTCAAGGTCATGGACCTGGCCCTCAAGACCGGCCGTCCGCTGATCGGCATCAACGAGGGCGCCGGCGCGCGCATCCAGGAGGGTGTCGTCTCCCTCGGCCTCTACGGTGAGATCTTCCACCGCAACGTGCAGGCCTCCGGTGTCATCCCGCAGATCTCGCTGATCATGGGCCCCGCGGCCGGTGGTCACGTCTACTCCCCCGCACTCACCGACTTCGTCGTGATGGTCGACCAGACCAGCCAGATGTTCGTCACCGGCCCCGACGTCATCAAGACCGTCACCGGCGAAGACGTCACGATGGAGGACCTCGGCGGCGCCCACACCCACATGGTCAAGTCGGGTGTCGCGCACTACGTCGCCGACGGCGAGCAGGATGCCCTGGACTACGTCAAGGACCTGCTGTCCTACCTCCCCAGCAACAACCAGGCCGCTGCGCCGCGTCTCGCCCCGAGCGACCCGATCGAGGGTGCGATCGAGGACTCCCTCACCGCTGAGGACATCGAGCTCGACACGCTGATCCCGGATTCGCCGAACCAGCCGTACGACATGCACGAGGTCATCCGTCGCCTGCTCGACGACGACGAGTTCCTCGAGGTCCAGGCCGAGCGCGCCAAGAACATCATCGTCGGCTTCGGTCGCGTCGACGGCCGCAGCGTCGGCATCGTCGCCAACCAGCCCACGCAGTTCGCCGGCTGCCTCGACATCGACGCATCCGAGAAGGCCGCGCGCTTCGTCCGCACCTGCGACGCGTTCAACGTGCCGATCATCACGCTCGTCGACGTTCCCGGCTTCCTGCCCGGCACGGAGCAGGAGTACAACGGCATCATCCGCCGCGGCGCCAAGCTGCTCTACGCCTACGGCGAGGCGACCGTCGGCAAGATCACGGTCATCACCCGTAAGGCCTACGGCGGCGCGTACGACGTCATGGGTTCCAAGCACATGGGTGCCGACGTCAACCTCGCATGGCCCACCGCGCAGATCGCCGTCATGGGTGCCTCCGGCGCCGTCGGCTTCGTCTACCGCAAGCGCCTGCTCGAGGCCGCCAAGAACGGCGAGGACGTCGACGCGCTGCGCCTCGAGCTGCAGAACGAGTACGAGGACACCCTGGTGAACCCGTACGTCGCGGCCGAGCGCGGTTACGTCGACGCGGTGATCCCGCCGTCGCACACGCGCGGTCAGATCGTTTCCGCGCTGCGCCTGCTCGAGCGGAAGATGGTTTCGCTCCCGCCGAAGAAGCATGGAAACATTCCGCTGTGACGCTCCGCGGCAGGACCGGGCGCATCCCGGTCCTGCCGCGACCGTACGGCGTAGCACGTCGCCGACGACGTGCGATGAACCCGAGAGAGGGATCGACATGACAGCGACCCGGTGGGCATCCGATGCCCGTGTGGACGCGTATCCGGGGGGTGCCCTGTGACAGCGACGGCAGAGGACAAGATCATCACCGAGTTCGAGGTCGAAGAGCAGTCGCCCGCGGTCGAGGCCACGGCCGCCGACGGTGCGGCCGAAGCGCCCCAGGAGAACACCGCGGTTGCCGAGACCGCGGCCGCCATCCGCATCGTCAAGGGCAACCCGTCCGACGAGGAGATCGCGGCTCTCGTCGCCGTGCTCGCCGCTGCCGCTGCGTCGGCGAGCGACGAGGTCGTCGACACCCGGCCGCCCGAGACCTGGGGTGATCCGACGCGGATGCACCGTCGGTGGGCGCCGTTCTCGCCGTATTCGTACCCGAACCGCGGCTGACATGCCCCGGCTCGTTCTGGCCTCGGCTTCACCCGCCCGCCTCGCGGTTCTCCACGCGGCGGGCGTGAAGCCGTTGGTGCAGGTGTCGGAGGTCGACGAGGACGCACTGATCGCGTCCCTCGGGCCCGGCACGCCACCGGCGCAGGTCGTCACCGAGCTCGCCCGAGCCAAGGCCACCGACATCCTGCCCGTCCTGCGCGAGCAGAGGCTGCGCGACGCCGTCGTCATCGGATGCGATTCGATGCTGCTGATCGACGGTGCTCTGCAGGGCAAGCCCGGCACCGTCGAGGCGGCCCGGAAGCGCTGGCGGACGATGGCCGGTCGCAGCGGTGAGCTGCTCACGGGCCACGCCGTGCTCCGCATCCGGGACGACGAGGTCGTCGCGGAGGCCGCCGACCACAGCGGCACCGTCGTGCACTTCGGCACCCCCACCGACGAGGAACTCGAGGCATATCTCGACAGCGGTGAGCCGCTCGAGGTGGCCGGTGCCTTCACGCTCGACGGTCACGGGGGCTGGTTCGTCGAGCGCATCGAGGGCGATCCGTCGTCGGTGATCGGCATCGGGTTGCCGCTGGTGCGGCGCCTCCTCGCCGAGGTCGGCATCTCCGTCGCACGCTTGTGGGCCGAGAACGCCGCGATCCCCCTCGAGTCGCTCGAGAACTGAGCCGGACCGGCGAATCCGGTCGCGCGGGCTCTATCGAGCCGTGCCGCCGTACAGGGTCTTCTGCAACGAGCCCACCATCGCCGCGGCCTTGCTCTTCGCGCGCTCCGCGTCCACGCCGTGGAACATCTCGTCCACGGTCCCGCACCACAACTGCAGCCACCGCTCGAATCGGGCGGGGGTCAGTCCGTGGTGTCCGTGCAGCGCCCGGTGCACCGGCACGAATGCTCCGCGATAGCGGGTCGTGCGGAAGAGGATCTGCTCCCAGAAGTCGCCGACGACCACCAGATGGTCGTCGAGTCCGACCACAGCGAGCACGTCGAAGGCCGGCGCGAGCACGGGATCGTCGAGGGCCCGTTCGTAGAACCGCCGGACCAGCAGGTCGATGTGCTCCCGCGATGCGAGCTCGACCGGGACCGCCCGGTCGCCGTTGGTGTCACTGCGGGTCACGTCCCGTCACGGTACCGCCTAGAATCGACGGCGCACCTGCCACCACAGCCTCAGGAGCCCATGTGCCCGTCGCACCCGATAGCAACCCTTCGTTCGCCGTCTACGCGGATCCCAACCGTCTCGTGTCGACGGAATGGTTGTCCGCTCATCTCGGCCATCCCGAAGTGAAGGTCGTAGAGTCCGACGAGGACGTCCTGCTCTACGACGTGGGGCACATCCCCGGTGCGGTGAAGATCGACTGGCATCTCGATCTCAACGACCCCGTCACCCGCGACTACATCGACGGCGAGCAGTTCGCCGCGCTGATGGACCGCAAGGGCATCCGCCGCACCGACACCGTGATCATCTACGGCGACAAGTCCAACTGGTGGGCCGCCTACGCGCTGTGGGTCTTCACCCTCTTCGGTCACGAGGACGTCCGTCTGCTCGACGGTGGCCGCGACGCGTGGATCTCCGAGAACCGCGACACCACCCTCGACATCCCCGTCGCCACGACGAGCGGCTACCCGGTCGTCGAGCGCAACGACGCGCTGATCCGCGCGTTCAAGGACGACGTCCTCGCGCACCTGGGCAAGGGCCCGCTGGTCGACGTGCGGTCGCCGCAGGAGTACACCGGCGAGCGCACCCACATGCCCGACTACCCGGAGGAGGGCGCCCTGCGCGGCGGCCACATCCCCACCGCGGTGTCGATCCCGTGGGCGAAGGCGGCGGCGCCGGACGGCCGGTTCCGTTCGCGGCCCGAACTCGAGGAGATCTACGGCGACATCGACAAGGATGCCGACGTGATCGCCTACTGCCGGATCGGCGAGCGTTCGAGCCACACCTGGTTCGTGCTCACCTACCTGCTCGGATACTCGAACGTGCGCAACTACGACGGTTCGTGGACCGAGTGGGGCAACGCGGTCCGCGTGCCCATCGTCAAGGGCAAGGAGCCCGGAGAAGCGCCGGCAGCATGAGCATCCCCGCCCCGCTCGCCGAGATCGTCGACGACTTCGCCGCCGTCGAGGGTCAGGACAAGCTGCAGTTGCTACTGGAGTTCAGCCGCGAGCTCCCGCCCCTTCCCGCGGAGCTGGAGGAGGCGGCGATGGAGCCGGTGCCCGAGTGCCAGTCGCCGCTGTTCCTGTCCGTCGACGCATCCGACCGTTCGCGGGTGAAGCTCCACTTCAGCGCCCCCGCGGAAGCGCCGACCACGCGCGGCTTCGCGTCGATCCTGCATCAGGGACTCGATGGTCTGAGCGCGCAGGAGATCCTCGACGTACCCGACGATTTCTACGCGTCGCTCGGGCTCGCCGAGGCGGTCAGCCCGCTGCGGCTGCGAGGAATGAGCGCGATGCTCACGCGTATCAAGCGGCACCTCCGAGCCTGACGCGGTCATGGAGTTCACCGAGCTCGCCGACTACCGGATCCCCCCGGGTGTTCTCACCGAATGGCTGCCGTGCGCGGCCGAGGACGACTGGCGCGAGGACCCCCGCCCCGCCTCGTACATCCACGAGGCGCATCTGAGGCGTACCTCGGGGGTCCGGTACGGCGGGGGCCGCGACTCGTGGCTCGGCACGGCCTTCGAGGTCGCCGGTCCGCTCGACACCGAGCGGTTCCGGCGGGCCCTGCAGCGGTGGATCGACCGGCACGAACCGTTGCGCAGCCACGCGCACCTCGCCGAGGAGCAGAGCGGCGGCGGTCTGGTGCGGCGCACCGCTCCCCCGGGCCGGGTGTCGGTGCGGCCCATCCGGCACGATCCCGCCGATCCCGGCACCATCCACGACCACCTCCTCGGCCTGTTCGACGACTACACGACGCCGCACCTGTGGCCGTCCTACGTCTTCGCGACGCTCGAGCGGACACCGGACGGGAATGCCGACGACGCGGGGAGCGCGAAGGACACCGACGAGCGGTTCACGGTCTTCTTCGGCGCCGACCACTCCATCATCGACGGGTACTCGGTGGTGCTCGTGGCGCACGAGATCTCGGCGCTCTACGAGGAGGAGCGCACCGGTCGCGCCGCCGACCTGTTCCCGGTGGGCAGTTACATCGATTTCGGCGCCGCCGAACGCGACGAGTCCGCGCAGCTCGACGACCACGACGAGGCCGTGCAGATCTGGCGGCGGACCCTCACCGAATGCGGCGGCGAACCGCCCGCCTTCCCCCTTCCGATCGGTCCGCGACCCGCGCACTCCACACCCCAGCAGCGACTCTCGGAACGCTGGTTCGACGACGACGAGGCGAGTGCCTTCGCGGCGTGCTGCCGGCGCGCCGGGACGGGTTTCTTCGCCGGTGTGCTGGCGTGTTTCGGCCGGGCGACGGCCGAGTTCACCGGCGCGGAGCGGTTCCGGACGGTCGCGCCCGCACACACCCGCGCCGGGCCGATCTGGGCGGGTTCGCTCGGTTGGTTCGTCGGCCTGCGCCCGATCGATCTGAAGCTCACGGACACAACGGATTTCGACACTCTGGCGATGCGGGCCGGCGACGAACTGCACCGCACCCGCGCGAGCGCCCGGGTGCCGTTCGTGCGGGTGGGTGAACTCCTCGGCGTGCCCATTCGTCCCCGTTTCGTCGTCTCGTACATGGACGTGCGGTTCGTGCCGATGGCGGCCCAGTGGCCCGAATGGAACGCCCAGGCGCTGCGCAGCCGCAGCTTCACGCACGACGTCTACGTGTGGATCAATCGCACGCCCGAGGGTGTGAACATGTCGGCGCGATTCCCCGACAACACCATCGCGGGCGAGAACGTTCCGAGCCTTCTCACGCGCACTCGCGAACTGATGCACGAGGTCGCGGTGGGTGGGCCGTGGATCGCGCAGCCGGAAACGGCAGCAGTCCCACCTACCGGTGAGTAGCATTGTGCGCTCGAACGGCCGCCGTAATGTATATGGGCATCCGGTTACATCGTCGATCCGATCGCCGCTTAGACTGCCCGTCGACGGAAATAACCTAACGATCGATCAACAGGAGGCTCCGTGCCCAGTCATGCCAGCGCGCAGATCACGAAGGTGCTCGTCGCGAACCGCGGCGAGATCGCTGTGCGGGTCATCCGAGCCGCCAAGGACGCGGGCTACGGCAGTGTCGCCGTCTACGCCGAACCGGACGCAGACGCACAGTTCGTGAAGCTCGCCGACGAGGCGTTCGCGCTGGGCGGCAACACCTCGGCCGAGTCCTACCTGGTGTTCGACAAGATCCTCGACGCCGCCGCCAAGTCCGGCGCCGACGCCATCCACCCCGGCTACGGCTTCCTCTCCGAGAACGCCGACTTCGCCCAGGCCGTGATCGACGCCGGCCTCATCTGGATCGGCCCCTCGCCGCAGTCCATCCGCGACCTCGGCGACAAGGTCACCGCCCGCCACATCGCCGAGCGCGCCAAGGCTCCGATGGCGGCCGGCACCAAGGACCCGGTCAAGAACGCCGACGAGGTCGTCGAGTTCGCGAAGAAGTACGGCGTGCCGGTCGCGATCAAGGCAGCCTTCGGCGGCGGTGGACGCGGCATGAAGGTCGCGCAGACCATCGAGGAGATCCCCGAACTGTTCGAGTCGGCCACCCGTGAGGCCGTCGCCGCCTTCGGTCGCGGCGAGTGCTTCGTCGAGCAGTACCTCGACAAGGCCCGCCACGTCGAGGCCCAGGTCATCGCCGACCAGCACGGCAACGTCATCGTCGCCGGCACCCGCGACTGCTCGCTGCAGCGCCGCTTCCAGAAGCTCGTCGAGGAGGCCCCCGCGCCGTTCCTGACCGACGAGCAGCGCAAGCGCATCCACGACTCCGCCAAGGCCATCTGCCGCGAGGCCGGTTACTACGGCGCCGGCACGGTCGAGTACCTCGTGCAGGGCGACACCGTCTCCTTCCTCGAGGTCAACACCCGCCTGCAGGTCGAGCACCCGGTCACCGAGGAGACCGCCGGCATCGACCTCGTGCGTCAGCAGTTCCGCATCGCCAACGGCGAGAAGCTCGAGCTCACCGAGGACCCGACCCCGCGCGGCCACTCCTTCGAGTTCCGCATCAACGGTGAGGACGCCGGTCGCGGCTTCCTCCCCGCCCCCGGCCCGATCACCGTCTACAAGGAGCCCACGGGCCCCGGCGTGCGCGTCGACTCGGGTGTCGTCCAGGGCGACGTCATCGGCGGTCAGTTCGACTCGATGCTCGCCAAGCTGATCGTCACCGGTGAGACCCGCGAGCAGGCGCTGCAGCGCGCTGCCCGTGCGCTGGCCGAGTTCGAGGTCGAGGGCCTGGCCACGGTGATCCCGTTCCACCGCCACATCGTCCGGAACCCGGCGTTCGTGGGCGACGGCGAGAAGTTCGATGTCTACACCAAGTGGATCGAGAACGAGTGGGAGAACACCATCGAGCCGTACACCGGTGGTGCCCCGATCGAGGACGAGGACGAGGCCCTGCCGCGTCAGAACGTCGTCGTCGAGGTCGGCGGACGCCGCGTCGAGGTGTCGCTGCCCGGCCAGTTCTCGCTCGGCGGTAACGGCGGCGGTGCCGGCGCGATCCGCAAGAAGCCGAAGCCCCGCAAGCGCGGTGGCGGCGGCGCCGGCAAGGCGTCGGGCGACGCGGTGACCGCACCCATGCAGGGCACGGTCGTCAAGGTCGCGGTCACCGAGGGCCAGGAGGTCGCCGAGGGCGAACTCATCGCCGTGCTCGAGGCCATGAAGATGGAGAACCCGGTCAACGCTCACAAGGCGGGCGTCGTCACCGGCCTGGCGGTCGAGCCGGGTGCCGCGGTCACCCAGGGCACCGTGCTCACCGAGATCAAGTAGGACGCCGCTCGAGCAACGCTCGGGCAACACGGCAGCTCCCGACGAGTCCCCCGCATCGCTCACGATGCGGGGGACTCGTCGTATCGGCCGTGTCGCGGCCCGGCTCCTGCGCGCGAAAAACCACTAGCCTGGAGTCATGGCCGACCGCCCCGACATCCGCATAGGCACCGCCGAGCGTGAAGAAGCCGTCGCGCTGCTCGGCGAGCACTTCGCCGCGGGCCGTCTCAGCCTGGCGGAGTTCGACGAGCGGGTCGCGCTCGCCACGCAGGCCACGGTGCGCGGCGACCTGATCCCCCTCTTCGCCGACCTGCC
Organism: Rhodococcus sp. S3; assembly: GCF_058211795.1. NCBI lineage: Bacteria > Bacillati > Actinomycetota > Actinomycetes > Mycobacteriales > Nocardiaceae > Rhodococcus > Rhodococcus sp. S3. The sequence goes on from NZ_CM177074.1 coordinate 3,539,483, forward strand.
CTCCGCGCCGGCGGCGATGGCTACGACCGGGCCGCGTGATCTGGTGGAACAGCTGCTCACGCTGGTTCCGTTCATCCTGGTCGCGTTGCTCGTGATCGTCGTCTTCCGGCATCCGATCGCGCTGCTCATCGCCTTCGGCGTGCTGTTCGTCGTCGGTCGCCGGGCCTACCGGCTCCTCGGCGAGGGCCGCGGGCCGTCCTGACCTCGCGGTGCCCGGCCGCGTCCTCCTGCCGTCGCGGAGATCCTGTAGTGGGGATCACAGCCCTTCGCGGGGTGCCCGTGCCTGTCGCCGGTCCGACCGCACAGGTTAGTGTGGCCGGCATGCCCGAACACCCCGACATCCGGATCGGCAACGCAGAACGCAGTGAGGCGCTCGACCTGCTCGGCGAACACTTCGCGCTCGGCCGGCTGACGCTGTCGGAGTTCGACGAACGCAGCGCGAAGGCGTCGGCCGCGACGACGCGGGGCGATCTCCAGGTGCTGTTCACCGACCTGCCCGCCCACGTCACGGAGCTGCCCACGACGACCCGCGACGACCTGCCGGTGATCACCCCGAGGAAGGATCCCGAGCGTCGGCGCGAGATCGTGATGGGGCTGACCCCGCTCGTCGCGCTCGTGTTGTTCTTCACGTTCGACACGTGGTTGTTCTTCCTGTTGATCCCCGCCGTGGGCATCGTCCTGTTCGCCGGTCGCGACCGGCACGGGCACAGCACCGACGACGCCGACACCCACCGTGGTGAGAACAAGAACGCCTGAACCGTGCCGTTCACGCTCCTCCGGCACCGCGCTCTGCCCCTGGTCCTCGCGGTCGTCGTCATCACCGCGATGCTGCTCTCCCCCGGCGGCACCGTGCCGAGCGGTCCGCCGCACGCCGACAAGGTCACGCACGCACTGATGTTCGTGGCCCTCGCGCTCTGCTCCCGCTACGCACGGATCTCCCCCGTCGTCACGGTGGTGTGGCTGGGCCTCTACGGCGTGCTGACGGAGATCCTCCAGGCCACCGTCGCGGTCCGGCGTTCCGGATCGTTCTGGGACTGGTGCGCCGATCTCGTCGGCGTTGCGATCGGCCTCGCCGTCGCGGCCGTCGTCGGCTCACGTTCTCGCACGCGGTCGAAACCGTAAGCATCAACCCGTGATTCGTCACAAACCCTGACGCTGGTAGCCTCCTCCGCGCCGACAGTCCGACGGGGGATCGGACGGGCTGCTCACGGGGGAACGAATGTCGCAGGAACAGGTCGCGGACGCACTACCGACGGTGCTCCCGCCGTATCTCTACCTACCGTGCGCGGAAGCGGTCTCGGATCCGGCCGATGCCACCGTCGACTATCGATATCTCAGCGACGGCCGCATCGCGCTGCTCGCCTACACGGCACTCGACCGTCTCCACTCCTGTTGCGGCGCCGGGCAACCGTGGCTGGTGCTGCCCACGCACGTGCTCCCGCGACTGCGTGAGGCACAGCCGTGGGATTCGCTGCTGCTCGACGTCCCGATACCCGAAGCGGAACGTCGACACCCGGCCTCCGGAGACGCGAGATGAGCCTGTACGTCGATCCCGACGAACTCGATCGGGCCGCAGGCATCTACACGGGTGCGGCCACGGACACCGCAGATCTCGTCGACACCTGCCCCACAAGCGTGGACGCGGGTCTCGCGACCGGCCCGCTCACCGGCATGCTTGCGCAGATCGTCACCGACCTCGCCGGCATGGTCGAGCTCCTCGGCGGAACGGGTGGCCTGCTGACGACCACAGCGCAGACGTACCGGGACGCCGACGACGAGGCCGCCGCCGCGCTCGTCCGGACCTGGTCGGAGTGACCGTGCCGATCGACACCTTCATCGCCGGCAACCCCACCGACATCCGACGGGTCGAGGACTGGATTCGCACGACGCTGGGCACCACGATCGGGAACGTCGCCGACGCCGCGGCCCGGGCGCGTCGCATCGCCGACGACGCCTGGGACGGCGACGCTTCCGAGACCTACCTCGACAGGTCGAGCGAACACGTCCACGCCATCGACGATTTCCACGAGCGGACATCGAGGACCGCCGATGTCTTCGCGGGCCTGGCGGGCGAACTGTCGCGCGCCCTGTCCGACATGGCCGACATCCGCGCTCGTGCCTTGGCCGCGGGACTGCCGGTGGTGTGCAACACGATCAGCGATCCTCCCCCGGGTGACGACGAAGCCGCTTTCCGGAGGACCTCGGCATATCAAGAAGCGAGTGACGCCGCCGAGGCGGTGCACGCTCGCTGGTCCGTCGCAGTCGCAACCGCCACGAACACCTGGACCGGACACCCGTGGTCCGCGTCCTTCCTCGTGAGCACCGCGCTCGACTACGTCGACAAGAACCTGCAAGGCAGGATCGCGGACCTCCTCACCATGCAGCAGCACCTCCAGACCGAGGCGATCCGTGAGATGGAGCGATTTCTCTCGCTTTCGCCGGACACACCCTACGACGAGTTACGACGTCTGTTCGGTTCTGCGCGGGAACCACTCGACGATCTGGTGGCGACCACCGGACGCCTCGACGACATGGCATCGATGTCCCGGACCGCCGGCCGGGCCGCGGGGACCATAGGTCTCGTCGCCGGTGTCGGGCTCGACTATTTCGCGGGTGGTGAGTCCCTCGAACAGGCCGTGGTATCCAACGGCCTCGGTCTCGGAGCATCGATAGCCGCCGGTTCCGCGGCAGGTGCGATGGTCGGGTCGATCGTTCCGGGCGCCGGCACGGCGTTCGGAGCGGTGGTCGGCGCAGCAGCAGGGACGGTCACCGGAATCTTCACCTCCGGCGCGGTCGACAATCTCTACGAGTCGAGCACGAAATCGATCGGTGGATCCTTCAGCGCTGGCCTGGCCGAAGTCGGAAGTGCTGCAAGCGCAACCAAAGAACTCGCCGGTGCCTCCATCGGAGGATTGGCCAGGCTGGGACGAGGAGCATTCGATGCCATCTTCTGACGACCACGGTCTCCGCACCTACGGCGACTCGCGTGCCCCTTTCGTCGTTCTCGGGACCGGAATCGTCGGTCTCGTCTTCCTGCTGCTCGTCCCGGCAGTGTTGATCGAGCAGGCAGCACAGGGGGCTCCCCTCGAACTGCCCAGGGGCTGGCCGGTAATCCTGGCGCTGAGCGCCACGATCCTCATGTATCCGGTGCTCGGCTTCCTCATGTACAGCCCTCGCACGAAGGCGGACCACATCACGGCGGACACCGGATCCACGGCACCGGCGCTGGTTCTGCGGCAGTCGTCCTGGGTGTTCCGGATCGCTTTCGTCCAGATCGGAGCGTTCACGCTCATGCTCCTCGGGCTCATCTGGCTGACGGGCGAGCCCGACGAACAGCGGCTGGACATCAACGTCGTCCTGGCCGTCCTCGCCTGCGCGTGGCAGGTCGGCTACTGCTTCCTCATCGTCCGACACAAACTACGCCCCGGTTACATCACACTCTCCGCCGAGGGAATCCGCTTCAGCGATCACGCCACGGACACCTGGATCCCCTGGGAGGCAACGGCGTCCGGAGTACTGGCCGATCCCCTCTATGTCGTCGTGCCGGCCCTACCGGCGCGTGGCGCCACCACGAGTTCGCGGGTTCCGTTGCCGTGGCGGATCATCGACGACCGCAAGGACGGCGACCTACGTCCCTCATCCCGACGCCGCCCCGGTCATACTGCCCGCATCGACCGGCGCCGGTTCGAGATCGCACCCGAACTCCTCGACGCCGTGCTCGACCACTATCTCCGCGACCCCGACGCCCGCGCCGAACTCACCGATCCCGACGCTGTCGCACGCCGAGTCGACGAGCTGCGCTCCTACGCACCCGGACCGCGGTGGCGACGCTACGGTCCGGTCCCCGTGCCGACCCTGAGCACGCCGGCGCCGAGGTGACGGTCAGGCGGTCACGTTCGAATCGACGAGCCGGGTCCGCAGGGCCTGCAGGGTGTCGTCGTCGAGACCGAGTCCGGCGGCGAAGTACTGCTCGATGGTTCCGTAGCGCGACAACGCCTCGTCGATCGCCACCTCGAGGTACTCGCGGCGCACACCGAGCAGGGGCGTGATCAGGTCCGGATCGCCGCCGAGCGATGCGAACCGGGCGAAGAAGTCGTCGAAATGCGGGAGCAGTTCGTCGTTGGTGCGGAGATAGTCGGTGAACACGGCCTCCTGGTCGGCGCCGGCGAACAGGAGCAGCGACGCCGCCGCCCACCCGGTGCGGTCCTTGCCGGCACTGCAGTGCACGAGCCCCGGAACGTCGCCGTGCGCGACGGTGTCGGCCAGGGTCCGGTACGACGCCACTGCGCTCGGAAGAGTGACGAAATCGCGGTAGCTCTGACGTAGGTAGTCGGTGGCGCGACCGTCGCCGAGTATCTGCGACACCAACTCCGGATTCGACACGAGTTGCGGCAGCGCCGCCGCGATCGATCCGCCTTCACGATCGGCGAGGACGTCGAGGCCGAGGTGCCGGGCGCCGTCGGGGACGCGATCGGGACGGGCCTGCTGCTCCTCGAGCGTGCGCAGGTCGAAGACCGTCGCGATACTCAGGGCATCGAGGGTCTCGATGTCGGTGTCGGTCAGGCGGCTGAGGTCGGTGGAGCGGAAGACCACCCCGGTGCGGACCACGCCGCCGAACGAACTACGGCAACCGCCGATGTCCCTCAGGTTGGCGAGCGACGGAATCGCGAAGGATTCGCCGCCGGTCACGGTCTCGTCCAGTGCATCGGCCATATCCGACAAGCTACCGCCGTGCGGCCCCGAACAGGGGGACCCGCCCCGTCATTCGTACTGCGAGGTCACCCTGTCGAGCGCGTCGAGGGCCTCGTCGAGCTCGTGGGTGGTGACGATCAGCGGCGGCCGGAAGCGGATGCCGCGCGTGCCCGTCCCGATCACGAGGACGTGCTCGTCGCGGTACAGCCGTCGCAGCACCTCGTCGCGGATCTCCGGAGTCGGGAGATCGACCGCGCACATCAGTCCGCGTCCCCGCGGTTCGGTGACGACCGGTCGTCGCGCGGCGATCTGCTGCAACCCCGACAGCAGGTGCGCTCCGCTCAACCGGGCGCGGTCGATCAGCCTGTCGTGTTCGACGACCTCGAGGATGCGGCGGGCCCGCACCATGTCGGTGAGATTGCCGCCCCACGTCGAGTTGATCCGCGAGCTCACGGCGAACACGTTGTCGGGTACCTCGTCGATGCGTTCACCGGCCATGATCCCGCACACCTGCGTCTTCTTGCCGAAGGCGACGATGTCGGGGGTGACGCCGAGCTGCTGGTAGGCCCACGCGGTGCCGGTCGTGCCGGCACCCGTCTGCACCTCGTCGAAGATCATCAGGGCGTCGTTCTCCCGGCACAACTGTGCGATCGCCCGGAAGAACTCGGGACGGAAGTGATGGTCGCCGCCTTCCCCCTGGATCGGTTCGGCGATGAAGCACGCGATGTCGTGGGGACGTTCGGCGAAGGCGCGGCGTGCCTGTTCGAGGGCCTTCTCCTCGGCCGCGGCGACATCGCGTCCCTCGGCGAGATAGGGCGCGTCGATCCGCGGCCAGTCGAACTTGGGGAACCGGTCGGTCTTGACCGGATCGGTGTTGGTCAGAGACAGGGTGTACCCGGTGCGGCCGTGGAAGGCCTCGGTCAGGTGCAGCACCGATCCGCCCAGGTGGGCGGGCAGACCACGGGACTCGTTGAGGCGGCTCTTCCAGTCGAACGCGACCTTGAGCGCGTTCTCCACTGCGAGCCCACCACCGTCGACGAAGAACAGGTGCGGCAGCGCCGGATCGCCGAGGACGCGCACGAAGGTCTCGACGAAGCGTGCCATGGGCACGGTGTAGATGTCGGAGTTGCTGGGCTTGTTCGCCGCGACGGCGGCGAGTTCGTGCGCTGCCTCCGGATCGGTCAGCGCCGGATGGTTCATCCCGAGCGTGGACGACGCGAAGAACCCGAACATGTCGAGCCACGTGGTTCCGTCCCGGGCGTCGACGAGGCGTACTCCGCGGGAACGGTCGAGATCGAGGACGAGGTCGAAACCGTCGGCGAGCATGTGCCGGCCGAGGATGCTGTGTACCCGGTCGGGGGCGAGGTTCTCGGCACCGTCCGGGTTTCGGAATGCAGTGCTCATGACCCCACCGTACGCGATAATCAACGGGGCAAACCCGGTATCACAGCAACACTTACGGCGTAGATGCCTATCGTTCGTAAAATGTTTGCAGGACGACGGTGCTGCGGGTCGCGACGTTGGCGGTCGCACGGATCTCCTGCAGCAGCCGTTCGAGAGCGCGAGGAGACTCGACACGTACGAGGAGGATGTAGCTTTCGTCGCCCGCCACCGAGTGACACGATTCGATCGCGGAGATGTGCCGGAGACGGGCCGGTGCGTCGTCGGGTTGCGACGGGTCGAGAGGGGTGATCGCCACGAACGCCGACAACATCAGCCCGAGCGCTTCGGGATCGACGCGCGCACTGTATCCGCGGATCACGTTGCGCGCCTCGAGTCGGCGCACCCGCGACTGCACAGCCGAGACGGACAGTCCTGCCTTCTCGGCGAGCGCCGCGAGCGTCGCGCGACCGTCGGCGACCAGTTCGCGCAGCAGCATCCGATCGATGTCGTCCAGCGACTCCTTCGACGAGTCGTTTCTCGAGGATTCGGGCACCAGCGCAGGGTATCCGAGCAGTAAAGGAGCTCACCGATGAATGCGACCACCGATCTCGCCGATCGCGCGGCGACCGCTCTGAGGCAGTGCGGCGTCGACGCCCTGCCCGACGACGCGGCGCTCGCGGTGACCAGCCCGATCGACGGCAGCGTGATCGGGCACCTCCCGGTCCACTCGGCCGCCGAGGTCGACGCGACGATCACAGCGGCGGCACAGGCCTTCGAACAGTGGCGGGACATCCCCGCTCCGGTGCGCGGCCGCGTGGTGCGAAGGCTCGGCGAACTTCTCGTCGAACACAAGTCGGATCTCGCCGAACTCGTCACTCTCGAGGCGGGAAAGATCCCGTCGGAGGCCGCAGGCGAGGTGCAGGAGATGATCGACGTCTGCGAGTTCGCCGTCGGTCTGTCGCGACAGCTCTACGGGCGGACGATGCCGTCCGAGCGACCCGGGCACCGCCTCATGGAGATCTGGCATCCGCTCGGCGTGGTGGGCGTGATCTCCGCGTTCAACTTCCCCGTGGCGGTGTGGTCGTGGAACACCGCGATCGCGCTGGTGTGCGGCGACCCGGTGGTGTGGAAGCCGTCGGAGACCACCCCGCTCACCGCGCTCGCCTGCGACGCGCTGCTGCGCCACGCCGCCACCGATGTCGGCGCCCCCGAAGGGCTCCACCATCTTCTCCTCGGCGACCACACGGTGGGTGAAGCGCTCGTCGACGACCCTCGAATCGCGCTGGTGAGTGCGACCGGCTCCAGCCGGATGGGGCGGATCGTCGGGCCGCGCGTCGCGGCCCGGTTCGGCCGGAGCCTGCTCGAACTCGGCGGCAACAACGCGGCGATCGTCGCTCCGTCCGCCGATCAGGATCTCGCCGTCCGGGGCGTCGTGTTCGCGGCCGCCGGAACGGCGGGCCAGCGCTGCACCACCTTACGTCGGCTGATCGTGCACCGGTCGATCGCCGACGAGTTCGTCGATCGCATCGCGAAGGCGTACTCGGGTCTGCGGGTGGGGAATCCGCTGGACGAGGGTGTCCTCGTGGGTCCGCTCATCTCGGAACGGTCCTACGAGGCGATGACCGCGGCGCTCGACCGCGCGCAGGCCGACGGGGGCACGCTCGTCGTCGGCGGCGACCGAGTGGAGGTCGCCGGTGGTGGCGTGTACGTCTCGCCCGCGCTGGTCCGGATGCCCGCGCAGACCGAGGTGGTGCGCGAGGAGACCTTCGCCCCCATCCTGTACGTCCTCGACTACGACGATCTCGACGAGGCGATCGCCCTGCACAACGGTGTGCCGCAAGGACTCTCGTCGTCGATCTTCACACTCGACCAGCGGGAGGCCGAACTGTTCCTCGCTCGATCCGACTGCGGTATCGCCAACGTCAACATCGGCACCTCGGGGGCCGAGATCGGGGGTGCCTTCGGCGGGGAGAAGCACACCGGCGGTGGGCGCGAATCCGGATCGGATGCGTGGAAGGCGTACATGCGGCGGGCGACGAACACCGTCAACTACTCGACGGAGCTGCCGCTCGCCCAAGGTGTCGAGTTCGGCTGATCCGAACTCGGGGTCCGGGTGGCTAATGGTTGCGCAGTGCGTCGATCAGCTCGTCCTTCTTCATGTCGGAGTAACCGGTCATGCCCAGTTCCTTCGCGCGCTTCTTCAGGTCGTCGACCGTCCAGTCGTCGTAGGAGCCGGACTTGCCGCCCTTCTTCCCGACCTCCGACTTGCCCTCGTTCGCAGCGGCATTGGAGATCCGGGCTGCCTTCTCCTTCGAGGCGCCGTCCTCGCGCAGCTCCTCGTACATCTTCTCGTTCTTGATCGACGGGTTCGGCATCGTCTTCTCCTTCCATGGTCCTTCCGCACGGGTACCCGACGACACTGCGCCCAATCAGAGGATATGTGGCCTGTGACACATCCTGTGGTAGACCTTGGGCATGTATCCAGGGAACTTCGTCGCCACCACGCCCGACAAACCCGCGATCATCCGCCCCGCCACCGGGGAGTCGCTGACCTATCGCGAACTCGACGAACGCTCGATCCGGCTGGCGAAGTACCTGAGGTCCCTCGGCCTCGAACGCGGCGATCACATCGCCCTGATCTCGAACAACGACCTGCGGGTCATGGAGGTCTACTGGGCGGCCCTGCGCTCGGGCCTCTACATCACCGTCGTCAACTGGCACCTGACCCCGGCCGAAGCCGCCTACATCGTCGACGACTGCGGCGCGAAGGCCCTCGTCGTGTCGGCGCAGGCCGTCGGTGCGGTCGACCTGTCCCCCGGCGCGTATCCCGGCGTCACCCACCGGTTGGCGTTCGGTGGGTCGCCGGCCGGTTTCGAGGAGTACGACGCCGCGCTCGCCGGTTTCGACGCGACACCGCTCGACGACCAGCCCCGGGGCCAGGACATGCTGTACTCGTCGGGCACCACGGGCCGGCCCAAGGGCATCAAGCCGAAGCTCCCTGACGGGCAGGTCCAGGACATCCCCGACCCCTACACGGCGGTCTTCGCCCCGATGTACGGATTCGACGACAGCACCGTCTACCTGTGCCCTGCACCGCTGTACCACGCTGCGCCACTGCGCTTCTGCGGCACGATCCAGTCGGTCGGCGGCACCGTGATCCTCATGGACCACTTCGATCCCGAGGAAGCGCTCGCGCTCATCGACCGCTACTCGGTCACGGCGAGCCAGTGGGTGCCGACGATGTTCGTCCGGATGCTCAAGCTCCCCGAGGAGATCCGCGCGAAGTACGACGTGTCGAGCATGAAGGTCGCGATCCACGCCGCGGCGCCGTGCCCTCCCGAGATCAAGCGGGCGATGATCGAGTGGTGGGGGCCGGTGATCAACGAGTACTACGCCTCCACCGAGGGCGCCGGCGCGACGTTCATCGACTCCGCCCAGGCCCTCGCCCATCCCGGCTCGGTGGGCCGTGACGGTGCCCTGGGCACCGTCCACATCTGCGACGACCAGGGGCAGGAACTGCCCACCGGCTCGATCGGCACGGTGTGGTGGGAACGCGACGAGCGTTCGTTCGAGTACCACAACGACCCGGTGAAGACCGAGGAGGCGACGCATCCCGAGCATCCGACGTGGACGACCAGCGGCGACATCGGTTATCTGGACGAGGAACGCTATCTCTACCTCACCGACCGGGCCGCGTTCACGATCATCTCGGGCGGCGTCAACATCTACCCGCAGGAATCCGAGAACGTCCTCACGCTGCATCCGAAGGTGTTCGACGTCGCGGTGATCGGCGTGCCGAACGAGGAGATGGGTGAGGAGGTCAAGGCCGTCGTGCAGCTCGTCGACGGAATCGAGCCGAGCCCCGAACTCGAGCAGGAACTGCTCGCCTACGTCCGCGGCCGTGTGTCGCACTTCAAGGCGCCGCGCAGCATCGATTTCTCCGACGACCTCCCGCGCACCCCGACGGGCAAGCTCGTCAAACACAAGCTGCGTGCGCGCTACGTGGAGCCGGTGCGCGGATGAGCCGCCCGGCCACCGATACGACCCCGGCCCTCGACGAACTCGCCGGGCAACTACCCGCCGGCGTGCTGGTCACCGATCCCGACATCCTCGCCGGCTACCGGCAGGATCGTGCGCAGGACCCGGACGCCGCAGTTCCGCTCGCGCTCGTGCGCGCGACGTCCACTGCGGACGTGCAGGCGACACTGCGGTGGGCGAACGCCCACAGGGTGCCGGTGGTACCCCGCGGTGCCGGGACGAGCCTGTCCGGTGGGTCCGGCGGGCTCGCCGACGGGATCGTGCTCAGCACCGAGAAGATGCGGGCGATCACCGTCGACACCGCGACCCGCACCGCCGTCGTCCAACCCGGTCTGCTCAACGTCGAGGTGAAGCAGGCCGCGGCCGAACACGGCCTCTGGTATCCGCCCGATCCGTCGTCCTTCGAGATCTGCACGATCGGTGGCAACGCGGCCACCAACGCCGGTGGGCTGTGCTGCGTGAAGTACGGGGTGACGACCGACTACGTGCTCGGACTCGAGGTGGTCCTCGCCGACGGCACCGCGGTGCGGCTCGGCGGTCCGCGGGTCAAGGACGTCGCGGGCCTGTCGCTGACGAAGCTGTTCGTCGGCAGCGAGGGCACTCTGGGGGTCATCACCGAGGTGACCCTGCGACTCGTCCCACCGCCGCCACCGGCCTCCACGATGGTCGCGACCTTCGCCACCGTGCAGGCCGCCGCCGACGCGGTCGTCGCGATCACCGCGGTCCTGCGACCGGCGATGCTCGAGTTCATGGACAGGGCGTCGATCGGGGCGGTCGAGGACATGCTCCGCATGGGACTCGACCGCACCGCCGAGGCCATGCTCATCGCACGCTCCGACGCACCCGGCAACGCGGCCGCGGAGGAGATCGAGATCATGGTGCGGGCCTGCCGCGAGGCCGGCGCCGACGACGTCTTCGCGACCGACGACCCCGAGGAGGGTGAGGCGTTCACCGTCGCCCGCCGCATGGCGATCCCGGCCGTCGAGCGCACCGGCAGCCTGTTGCTCGAGGACGTCGGGGTGCCGATCCCCGCACTGCCGGAACTGGTGAGCAGAATCGCCGATCTCGCAACCCGACACGACGTCACCGTCGCCGTGATCGCCCACGCCGGGGACGGCAACACCCACCCGCTGATCGTCTACGACCCCGCCGACGAGGATATGACGGCGCGGGCACAGACGGTCTTCGGGAAGATCATGGATCTCGCGATCGAACTCGGCGGCACCATCACCGGTGAACACGGTGTCGGCCGGCTCAAGAAGGCCTGGCTACCCGATCAGGTGGGACCGGACGTGATGGCGTTGACCGAGCGGATCAAAGCCGCGCTCGACCCGAACGCGATCCTGAATCCCGGCGTGGTGATCTGATGACCCACACCACATCGGCTGCGGTCATAATCGTCGCGTGAACACCCGTGTGCCCCCGTCAACGACCGCCCTGCCGCTGCGCGAGACCAAGTACCGCGAGCTCGAACAGTATCCCGAGTTCGGCTCCGTCACGGCCTGGCTCCGCGACGTCGTGTCGTCGATCGTGCCCAACGCCCGCATGAGCGAATGCGAGTACTGGTCCGTCGTGTGTCTTCCCGCCGGGGATCCGGACGACCCGCGGAAGCCGCTGGTGTCGGTGCATGCCGGCAACATGGCGGTCGCCGGGGTGTTCGTCGATCTCTCGGCCGGGCAGCGGCGCCTCGCCGGCTACGTCCGCGTGTCGGGGGCCGAACTGGAGAAGGCGTCGGGCTCGACCCGAGAACAGCTCGCCGCGGACTCCCCCGCCCTCTCCTTCGTCGACGAGGGCTCCGTGGTGTCCGTGGTGTGGAGCGACGAACCCCCCGCGCGGGAGCAGTTCGAGGCGTTGCCGTGGCGAGCCCCGGCGCGAGCGCTCGTGACGGAACTGATGCGCGGCGGACGCAACTCCTGGGCCGACGACCACTGCCGGCAGATCGCCCGGTTCGCGTACGACGACTGAGCGGGTTCACCTGCGACGACTGAGTGTGTCGGTCGGCGGGTAGACGATGGGATGGTGACCGACATCCTCGATCGTTTCTCCGCGCCGACCCGGGCGTGGTTCGCCGGGGCGTTCGAGTCCCCGACCCCGGCCCAGCTCGGCGCGTGGGATTCGATCTCCTCGGGAGCCCACACGCTCGTCGTCGCCCCCACCGGCTCGGGCAAGACCCTGTCGGCGTTCCTGTGGTCGCTCGACAGGCTCTCGTCCACCCCGGCCGACGAGCACGCCGCGCGTGAGCACCGCACCCGCGTGCTGTACGTCTCGCCGCTCAAGGCCCTCGCCGTCGACGTCGAGCGCAATCTGCGGTCTCCGCTCGTCGGCATCACGCAGACCGCGAAACGGCTCGGTCTGACGCCACCCGACATCACCGTCGGTGTGCGTTCCGGCGACACCTCCCAGGCCGATCGTCGCGCCATGGCGCGCACGCCACCGGACATCCTCATCACGACGCCCGAGTCGCTCTTCCTCATGCTCACCTCGTCCGCGCGGGAGAACCTCGTCGGTGTCGAGACGGTGATCGTCGACGAGGTCCACGCGGTGGCGGGGACGAAACGCGGGGCGCATCTCGCGCTGTCGCTCGAGCGTCTCGACCAGCTCCTGCGCGCGCCGGCCCAACGCATCGGGTTGTCGGCCACCGTGCGACCGCACGAGGAGGTCGGCCGGTTCCTCGCCGGTTCCGCCCCCATCCGGATCGTCGCGCCGCCCTCGGCGAAGACGTGGGATCTCGCGGTGCGCGTACCGGTCGAGGACATGACCGAACTCGGGGTTTCCGAGCCCGACGAGGAATCGTTCTCACCCACACCGCAGGCCGGGTCGATCTGGCCGCACGTCGAGGAGCAGATCGTCGATCTCATCACCGAGCACCGGTCGACGATCGTGTTCGCCAATTCCCGGCGACTGTCCGAACGTCTCACCGCCCGGCTCAACGAGATCCACGCCGAACGCCTCGGCGAGGAGGTGGACCGCGAGGGCGCACCACCTTCACAACTCGGGTCGCCCACCGAGACCACCGCCGGTGCTGCCCCCGTGCTCGCCCGCGCCCACCACGGGTCGGTGAGCAAGGACCAGCGCGCCCTGATCGAGGACGACCTCAAGTCGGGCCGGTTGCGGTGCGTGGTGGCGACGTCGAGTCTCGAACTCGGCATCGACATGGGTGCGGTCGATCTCGTGATCCAGGTCGAGGCTCCGCCCTCGGTCGCCAGCGGTCTGCAACGCGTCGGCCGCGCCGGTCACCAGGTGGGCGAGACCTCGCGCGGCGTGCTGTTCCCCAAGCACCGCACCGATCTCGTGCACTGCGCGGTGACCGTCGAGCGGATGGTCGAGGGGCACATCGAGGCGCTGCAGATCCCGGCGAATCCGCTGGATGTGCTCGCCCAGCAGACGGTCGCGGCCACGGCCCTCGAACCCGTCGAGGTCGACGACTGGTTCGACACGGTGCGGCGCAGCGGGTCGTTCGCGACGCTCTCCCGCGGTGTCTACGAATCCGTCCTCGACCTGCTTGCCGGTCGCTATCCGTCCGACGAGTTCGCCGAACTCCGCCCGCGGGTGGTGTGGGACCGCACGGCCGGCACCCTCACCGGCAGGCCCGGCGCCCAGCGACTCGCGGTCACCTCCGGCGGCACGATCCCCGATCGTGGTCTGTTCACCGTGTACATGGTCGGCGAGAAGAACACGCGGGTGGGCGAACTCGACGAGGAGATGGTCTACGAGTCGCGGGTGGGCGATGTCTTCGCGCTCGGTGCCACCAGCTGGCGGATCGAGGAGATCACCTTCGACCGGGTGCTGGTCTCCCCCGCCTACGGCCGGCCCGGCCGATTGCCCTTCTGGCACGGCGACAGTCAGGGTCGCCCCGCCGAACTCGGTGCCGCGCTCGGTGCCTTCCTCCGCGAGATGGGGCACGCCTCACCGGAGGACGCCGAGACCCGCTGCCGCAAGGGCGGTCTCGACGACTACGCCACCGGCAACCTCATCCGTCTGCTCGACGAGCAACGCACCGCCACCGGGCACCTGCCCACCGACCGCACGCTCGTCGTCGAACGGTTCCGCGACGAACTCGGCGACTGGCGGCTGGTGCTGCACTCGCCGTTCGGGTTGCGGGTGCACGCACCGTGGGCGCTCGCGGTGGGCGCGCGACTGCTCGAACGCTACGGCGTCGAATCCCATCCCACCCCCTCGGACGACGGCATCATCGTCCGGTTGCCCGACACCGACGACGCCCCACCCGGCTCGGAGATCTTCATCTTCGACACAGAGGAGATCGACGACATCGTCACCGAACAGGTCGGCGGATCCGCATTGTTCGCGTCCCGTTTCCGGGAGTGCGCGGCGCGGGCCCTGCTCCTGCCCCGCCGCAACCCCGGCAAGCGGGCCCCGCTGTGGCAGCAGCGCCAACGATCGGCGCAGCTGCTCGACGTCGCTCGCCGCTATCCCGACTTCCCCATCCTGCTCGAGACGGTGCGCGAGTGCCTGCAGGACGTCTACGACCTGCCCGCCCTGCGCGACCTGCTCGGCAGTATCGCCCAGCGCAGGATCCGGCTGGTGGAGGTCGAGACCCCCACGGCCTCACCGTTCGCAACGTCGCTGCTGTTCTCCTATGTGGGCGAGTTTCTGTACGAGGGCGACAGCCCGCTCGCCGAGCGGCGGGCCGCGGCGCTGTCGCTCGACTCGACGTTGCTCGCCGAACTCCTCGGCCGGGTCGAGCTGCGCGAACTGCTCGACGCCGACGTCATCACCGAGGCCGAGCACGAACTGCAACGACTGACCCCGCAGCGACGGGCGCGAGACGCCGAGGGCGTCGCCGATCTGCTGCGCCTGCTCGGTCCGCTCACGGACGCCGAACTGTGCGAGCGCACCACCGACGATCCGGCGGAGTGGATCGCCGACCTCGAGACCCAGCGTCGCGCGTTGCGGGTCTCGTATGCCGGTGAACATCGGTGGGCGGCGATCGAGGATGCCTCGCGTCTGCGCGACGCGCTGGGCGTGCCCCTGCCGATCGGCGTTCCGACGGTGTTCGTCGAGCCGGTCCCCGACCCGCTCGGCGATCTGATCGCCCGGCACGCCCGTACCCACGGTCCGTTCACCACCGCGCAGGCCGCCGCCCGGTTCGGACTGGGCACAGCCGTCGTCGAATCCGTCCTCGACCGGCTGGCCGCCGAGAAGCGCGTCACGGCAGGCGAATTCCGGCCGGGCGCGAGCGGATCGGAATGGTGCGACACGGAGGTGCTCCGGAGGCTGCGGCGCCGGTCGCTCGCCGCCGCCCGGCAGGACGTCGAACCCGTCAGCACCACGACCCTCGGACGCTTCCTGCCCGACTGGCACCACCTCGGCACCGGCCCCGGCACGAGTGCGCTCTACGGCATCGACGGTGTCCTCACCGTCGTCGAACAGCTCGCCGGGGTACCGGTGCCCGCGAGCGCCCTCGAACCGCTGATCCTCGCTCCCCGCGTGCGCGACTACACGCCGACGATGCTCGACGAGCTCACCACGACCGGCGAGGTCTTGTGGTCGGGTGCCGGGTCCATCTCCGGGAAGGACGGCTGGGTGGCACTGCATCCTGCCGATCTGGCCCCGGTGAGCCTGGCCCCGGTCGACGACATCGAGCTCGGACCGGTGCACCGGGCGATCCTCGAGTCGCTCTCGGGCGGCGGCGCGTACTTCTTCCGGCAACTCGTCGACGCCGTCACCGCCCTCCACACCACGGCGAGCGACACGACGGTCGCCGACGCTCTGTGGGAGCTGGTGTGGAGCGGGCACGTCGCGGGCGACACCCTCGCCCCGCTGCGCGCCCTGATCGGCGACACCTCCCGCGCCAAGCCCGCCCACCGCACCCCGCGCCGGGCGCCGCGGGCCCGGATGTACCGAGCGCGGCCCACCCTGCCGAGCCGCACCGGGCCCCCGACCGTCAGCGGGCGCTGGTCGATGCTGCCCGAACGCGAGACCGACGCGACGGTCCGCGCACACACCACCGCCGAACTGCTGCTCGAGCGGTACGGCGTGGTCACCCGCGGTGTCGTCGTCGGCGAGGGTGTGCCCGGCGGATTCGCGACGATGTACAAGGTGCTCAGCCGGTTCGAGGAGACGGGCCGGTGCCGCCGCGGTTACTTCGTCGATTCGCTGGGCGGAGCGCAGTTCTCGACACCGTCGGTCGTCGACCGTCTCCGGTCGTTCTCGGATTCGATCGAGGGCCGGCACTCGGAGACCGCGGCCGTCACCCTCGCGGCGTGCGATCCGGCCAACCCGTACGGTGCGGCACTGCCGTGGCCGAAGTCGTCGGCCGACGACGACGCGCCGCGGCACCGGCCGGGCCGCAAGGCCGGTGGACTCGTGGTGCTCGTCGACGGGGCGCTCGTGCTGTTCGTCGAACGCGGCGGACGCACGCTGCTCACCTTCGACGACGATCCGGGCCGGTTGCGCAGCGCATGCGCGTCGCTCGCTGCGAGCGTCAAACGCGGTGGTGTCGACAAGATCGTCGTCGAGAAGGTCGACGGTGAGACGATCCATGGGCACGAGTTCGCCGGATATCTTGCCGAAGCGGGATTCTCGGCGACCCCGCGCGGCTACCGGCTGAGGTTCTGACGTGCCCGAGGGAGACACCGTGTTCCGCGCCGCGCACCGCCTCCGAACGGCACTGGAGGGAAAGGTGCTCACAGAGACGGACTTCCGCGTTCCGCGTTTCGCCACGGCCGATTTCACCGGGTGCACGGTCGACGAAGTGGTCTCGCGGGGCAAGCACCTACTCGTCCGCGTCGCCGACGTCTCGATCCATTCGCACCTGAAGATGGAAGGCGAATGGCACGTCTATCCGCGCGGAACACGGTGGCGCAAGCCCGGATACAAGGCGCGCATCGTGCTCGGCACCGAGGACGTGCAGGCGGTGGGTTTCGAACTCGGCATCGTCGAGGTGCTCGCCCGTGACCGGGAGGACGATGCAGTGGGCCATCTCGGGCCGGATCTGCTCGGTCCCGATTGGGATCCCGAGCGTGCGGCGGCGAATCTCGTGCGCGACCCGGACCGTCCGATCGGGGTGGCCCTGCTCGATCAGCGCATCATGGCCGGCGTCGGGAACGTGTACCGCTCCGAATCGTGCTTCCTGCGGGGCGTCGATCCGTGGACCCCGGTCGCGCAGGCCGGGGATCCCGCTGCGTGGGTCGACCTCACGCATCGGTTGCTGGTCGCGAACCGCGACCGGACGACCCGTATCACCACCGGCGACCGTCGTCCGGGCCGCAATCTGTGGGTCTACGGGCGTCGCGGGAAGCCGTGCAGACGCTGCCATACCCCGATCCGGTTCGGCGAGATCGGCACCGCGACCGATCCCGAGCGGGTGGTCTACCGGTGCCCGCGATGTCAGCCGCGCCCGGAAGGATCCCCGGCCTGATCGTCCTGCAGGCACGCCGCCCTGCCGGCGTCCTCGACGAGCGCTACGCAGTGCCGGACGAGGGTCTCCCGCGACACCGCGAGGTCGCCTTCGAGATACCCCATGAACAGGCTGGTGAGGGCGCCGACGACACCCACTGCCACCATGTGGCGCTCCCCCTCGTCGCCGCCCGGCGGCAGTTGGTCGCGGACCAGCGCGACGAAGGTCGGCGCGAGTTCGATACCGCGCCGGCTGATCGCGGGTTCGCGCAACGGAGCGAGGAGGAGCACGCGCCCCTTCGCGGGATCGTCGACCATGAGCTCGACGAACGCCCGCACCGCGGCCTCGGCCCGGCCGAGGGTGGGGGCGGAGAGCACCGCCTCGGTCAGCGCGTCGCGGGCGCGGTCGGCGACGTGCGCGTAGACCTCGCGGACGAACGTGTCGCGGTCGGTGAAGCTCTCGTAGAAGTACCGTTCGGTGAGTTCGGCGGCCCGGCACACGGCCCGGACGTTCGCCGCCGCGCCGTCGGGCGCTCCGAGCAGGTCGACGCCCACCGCGAGGAGACGTTCCCTGCGCAGCCGACGGCGTTCGTCGATGCCGACGCCCGCCCAACTGCGGCGCGTGGTGTCCACCTTGTCGCTTCCCGTCGTTGACTGCATGCCCGCCGAATCCTACTCTGACAACATGCGTAGTCAGGGTTCCGTCGGGCCGGACACCGCCGAGTCGTCGCACCACGCGGCACCGCGCCCTGCGCGGCCGGACCTCCCGGAACCCCTGGGTCCCGATTCCTCGACCTGGCGATACTTCGGCGGGTGGCGCGGCATGCTCTTCGGGCCGTGGGCGGGGTCGATGCAGAACATGCATCCCGGACTCGGCGCCGGGGTCGAGGAGCACTCGAAGTTCTTCGACGAAAGATGGGAACGGCTCTACCGGTCGCTGTACCCGATCTACGGCGTCGTCTTCGACGGCCCCCGCGCCCCGGAGACCGCGGCGAAGGTGCGTGGCTACCACAACACCATCAAGGGGATCGACAAGAAGGGCCGCAGGTACCACGCGCTCGATCCCGACACCTTCTACTGGGCGCACGCGACCTTCTTCTACAGCCTCGTCGTCTCCATCGAATGGTTCGACGGTCCGCTCACCCTCGAACAGAAGCACCGTCTGTTCGACGAGCATGTGCAGTGGTACCGGCTGTACGGCATGCCGATGCACTCGGTCCCTGCATCCTGGGAGGACTTCCTCGAGTACTGGGACCGCATGTGCCGCACCGTGCTCGAGGACAACAAGGCCACCCGCGACGTGCTCGACCTGTCGAACCTCGACCGTCCGCCCTTCCTGCGGTGGTTCCCCGCAGGGGTCTGGAAGCTGATCCGCCCACCGGTGACCGCCGGCTTCCTGTGGCTCACCGTCGGCTTGTACGACCCGCCGGTGCGCGAGCTGCTCGGCTACCGGTGGAGCCGACCGGAGGCGGCACTGCACGCTCTCGTCGGTCGCGCGATCGGACTCGGCACGAAACTCGTGCCGTGGCGGTACCGCTACCACCCGCGGGCGCGTGCCGGCTGGGACCGCGCGTTCGGGCGGATCCCGGCCGATACCGGCCTGCTCGAGACACCGGGGCGCAACCTGCCGCCCCTCGACCGCCGCGCCTCGCCGATGCACTACAGCCCGAAGGTGACGGATCCCCACCGTCCCACTTCTGTTTCACCCTGACGCGTCCTGCCGGTAGAGGCGTCGACGAGGGCGTTCTGTGTCACGCTAGCGAGGTGTCCACGCCCTCGTACCTGTTGTCCCGACGGCGCCGTCCCCTGCCGCCGAGTTCGGCGGCCTCCCGTATCAGCGCCTATGTCTACGGCAACATCCTGGTGCTGGCCGCGCTCGTCCCCATCACGACCTCTCCCGAGTACGTCGGGATCGCCATCGTGGTCGGCACCGCGCTCTCGACGTTCATCGCCCATGTCTTCGCGGAGTCGGTCGCCCAATCCGTTCGTTCGGGTGAACAACTCACGCGCAGTGAACGCATCGAGGAACTCCGCGACTCCGTTCCCATCCTGTCGTCGGCGGTCTTGCCCTGTCTCGTGCTCGCCACGGCCTGGATCGGCTGGCTCGAGCCCCGTACGGCACACATCCTCGCCGAGGTCGCCGTGCTGATCCGTATCGGCTCGACCGTGTTCGTCGTGCGCCGGTTGCAGAACCGCAAGCCGAATCACCGGACCGTGATCGCCGCAGTGGGAGTGGCGTTGATCGCGACGATCGTGGTCGTGGTGAAGGTGGTGCTCACGCACTGACCGCCGAGAAGGCGGTGCTCGCGCACCGAGACCCGTCACGAACCGCCCGCGGCTACGTGATGGGCACCGGTTCGAGGATCTCCGGCCGAGCCTCCGGGGCCGCTGCCCTCAGTGCGTCCGCGGATTCGTCGTCGGGTCGGTTCTGCGACTCGATCTCCGCCTCGACGCGCGCCCGGTAGGTCGCGACCTCCCGGTCGATCGTCGCGTCGTCCCAGCCGAGGACCGGAGCGACCAGCCGGGCCGTCTGCTCCGCGCAGTGCAGGCCCCGGTGCGGGTACTCGATCGAGATGCGGGTCCGGCGCGCCAGCAGGTCCTCGAGATGCAGAGCGCCCTCGGCGGCCGCACCGTAGACCACCTCGACCTGTAGATACTGCGGGGCATCGGTCAGCGGTTCGAGCAGTTCGGGCCGGCCCTTCGCGAGGCTCAGCACGTCCTCGACGAGGGAGCCGTAGCGGTCGAGCAGATGCTTGACGCGGTAGGGATGCAGACCGTACTGCTCGGCGAGATGCATGGTCTGGTTGACCAGCGCGAAGTACCCGTCGGCCCCGACGAGGGGCACCTTCTCGGTGATCGACGACGCGATCCGGGCCGGGATGTCCTCGGCCGCGAGATCGACGGCGTCCTCGGCCATGACACGGTAGGTCGTGTACTTGCCGCCGGCGATGGCCACGAGTCCGGGCGCCACCCGCGCGACGGCGTGCTCGCGCGAGAGCTTGGACGTCTCGTCGCTCTCCCCCGCCAGCAGCGGTCGCAGACCCGCGTAGACACCGTCGATGTCGTCATGGGTGAGCGGGACGACGAGCACGCGATTGACGTGGTCGAGGATGTAATCGATGTCGGCCTTCGTCGCCGCCGGGTGCGCCAGGTCGAGATTCCAGTCGGTGTCGGTGGTGCCGATGATCCAGTGATTGCCCCACGGGATGACGAACAGCACCGACTTCTCGGTACGCAGGATGATCGCCGAATCGCTGACGATCCGGTCGCGGGGTACGACGATGTGCACACCCTTCGAGGCGCGGACCCGGAATCGGCCGCGCTGCCGCGACAACGACTGGATCTCGTCGGTCCACACCCCGGTCGCGTTGATCACCGCGTGCGCCTGCACCTCGGTGACCGAACCGTCCTCGCTGTCGCGCACCCGCACACCCGACACGCGGTCGGCCTCGCGCAGAAAACCGACGACCTGCGTCGACGTACGCACGACCGCACCGTAGTGCGCGGCCGTCCGTGCGACGGTCATGGTGTGCCGGGCGTCGTCGACGACCGTGTCGTAGTAGCGGATTCCGCCGACGAGCGAATTGCGCTTGAGACCGGGAACCATCCGCAGGGCGCCCGACCGGGTCAGGTGCTTCTGCGCCGGAACGGACTTCGCGCCGCCGAGACGGTCGTAGAGGAAGATGCCCGCGGCGACGTAGGGCCGCTCCCACACCCGATGGGTGAGCGGGAAGAGGAACTTCAACGGCCTGACCAGGTGCGGGGCCAGGGTCGTCAACGCGAGTTCGCGTTCGCGCAAGGCTTCCCGCACCAGACCGAATTCGAGCTGTTCGAGATAGCGCAGGCCGCCGTGGAACATCTTCGAGGACCGGCTCGACGTGCCGGACGCGAAGTCGCGGGCCTCGACGAGAGCGACCCGCAGGCCACGGGTCGCGGCGTCGAGCGCTGCTCCCGCCCCGACGACACCACCGCCGATGACGACGACGTCGAATTGTTCGGTGGCGAGACGACGCCAGGCGTCGGCGCGCTGTTGCGGTCCGAGGAGTTGCACACCCGATTGGTTGGTCACCGCACCCGCTCCCGTGAGTCGCCGACGTATCCCGATCAAGGGTAGTAGCTTCGGACCCGCAGCGCGCAGCGGAAGCGTTGCCGAACCGAGCCGTCCCCTTCACCCGAGGACCACCTGTGAACCAGTTCATCGCGGCGATCGACCAGGGCACCACGTCCAGCCGGTGCATCATCTTCGACCACGACGGGCGCATCGTCTCGCTCGCGCAGAAGGAACACCGCCAGTTCCTCCCGCGGTCGGGATGGGTCGAACACGACCCGGAAGAACTGTGGCTCAACACCCGTGAGGTGGGCGCCGCGGCACTCGCCAAGGCGGATCTGCGGCGCAGCGACATCGCGGCGATCGGCCTGACGAACCAGCGCGAGACCACGGTGGTGTGGGACCGTACCACCGGAAAACCGGTGTACAACGCGATCGTCTGGCAGGACACCCGCACCGACAGGCTCGTCGAGGAGCTCGCCGGTGACGCCGGACCCGACCGTTACCGCGAGGTCACCGGATTGCCGCTGTCGACCTATTTCGCGGGGCCGAAGGTGCGGTGGATCCTCGACAACGTCGACGGTGCCCGCGAGCGCGCCGAGGCCGGCGACCTGGCCTTCGGCACCATCGACAGCTGGATCCTGTGGAACCTCACCGGTGGTGTCGGCGAGGAGGGCCAGCCGCCCGGACTGCACATCACCGATGTGACCAACGCCTCCCGCACGCTGTTGATGAATCTCGGGACGCAGCAGTGGGATCCGGAGATCTGCGCGGAACTCGGCATCCCGGAGTCGATGCTGCCGGAGATCCGCAGTTCGTCGGAGGTCTACGGGCACGCCCGCGAACGCGGGCCGCTCGCCGGGGTTCCGATCGCCGGCATCCTCGGCGACCAGCAGGCCGCGACCTTCGGTCAGGGCTGCCTGTCCCCCGGCGAGGCGAAGAACACCTACGGCACCGGCAACTTCCTGTTGCTCAACACCGGCACGACCCCGGTCCGCAGCGAGCACGGCCTGATCACCACCGTCTGCTATCGCATCGGCGACGCCCCCGCGGTCTACGCCCTCGAAGGTTCGGTGGCCGTGACCGGTTCGCTCGTGCAGTGGCTGCGCGACAATCTCGGGCTCATCCGGTCCGCCGACGAGATCGAGGCGCTCGCCGCGAGCGTCCCAGACAACGGCGGGGCGTATTTCGTGCCGGCATTCTCGGGATTGTTCGCGCCGCGCTGGCGACCCGACGCGCGGGGCGTCATCGCCGGTCTGACGCGCTTCGTCGAGAAGGGCCACCTCGCGCGGGCGGCACTCGAGGCGACGGCCTACCAGACGCGGGAGGTCATCGAGGCGATGAACGCCGACTCCGGCGTCGACCTGCGCACCCTCAAGGTCGACGGCGGCATGGTCGCCAACGATCTGCTCATGCAGTTCCAGTCCGACATCCTCGGTGTGCCGGTCGTGCGGCCCACCGTCTCCGAGACCACCGCGCTCGGTGCCGCCTACGCGGCCGGTCTCGCCGTCGGTTTCTGGGAGGACGAGGAGGACATCCGCCGCAACTGGACCGCGGACCGCACGTGGGAACCGGCGATGCCCGTCGACGAACGCGAGCGTCTGTTCGGCGAATGGAACAAGGCGGTCGAACGCACCTACGACTGGGCCTGAGCAGGGCGGGATCGCTGCGGATCCCGCCCCGTCCGACGTCTAGTCCAGATCGTCGTGGCGCATCAGCTGGCGGGCGGCCTCGGTGACCGATCCGCTCAGCGACGGGTAGACCGAGAAGGTCTGCGCCAGGTCGTTGACCGACAGGTTGTTCTGCACCGCCAGCGCGATGGGAAGGATGAGCTCGGACGCGGTCGGGGCGACGACCACACCGCCGATGACCACACCGGTCGCCGGGCGGCAGAAGATCTTCACGAAACCGCGCCGCAGGCCGGACATCTTGGCGCGCGGGTTGGTGTTGAGCGGGAGCATGACGGTGCGGGCGGGCACCTCACCCTTGTCGATCGTCGCCTGACTGACACCGACGGCGGCGATCTCGGGTCGCGTGAACACCGCGGCGGCAACGGTTTTCAGCTTGATAGGGCTGACACCCTCACCGAGCGCGTGGTAGATCGCGATGCGGCCCTGCATGGCCGCGACCGACGCGAGCGGCAGCAGTCCGGTGCAGTCACCCGCGGCGTAGATGCCGGGGACGGCGGTGCGGGAGACCCGGTCGACGGGAAGGTAACCGCCCCGGTCGAGTTCGAGTCCGACCTTGTCGAGACCGAGATTGCGGGTGTTGGGTACCGAGCCGACGGTCATCAGCACGTGGCTGCCCTCGACGATCCGACCGTCGGCGAGGAGCACGCGGACGCCGTCCTCCGTGCGTTCGACCCGGTCGGCGCGAGCGTGCTTGACGAGGGTCACACCACGCTCGGTGAGGACTTCCTCGAGCACGAGGGCCGCGTCCTCGTCCTCGTGCGGCAGGATCCGGTCGCGGCTCGAGACGACGGTGACCTGCACGCCGACCTCGGTGTAGGCAGAGACGAACTCGGCGCCGGTGACACCCGAACCCACGACGACGAGGTGCTCGGGCAGCTTCTCGAGGTCGTAGAGCTGACGCCAGGTGAGGATCCGCTCACCGTCCGGCTCCGCGCCGGGCAGGATGCGCGGGCTCGCGCCGGTCGCGATCAGCACGACGTCGGCGTCGAGCACCTTTTCCTCGCCGGTCAGCAGCTTGGCGCGCACCTGGTGGGCGGCCATGCCGGGCTGGGTGTCGACGAGTTCGCCGTAACCGGAGTACAGCTTCACCCCGGCGGCCTCGAGCTTGGTGCGGATGTCGGCGGACTGCGCGCGGGCCAGGCTCTTCACACGGCTGTGGACCTGCGGCAGCGACACCTCGGCGCGTTCGAGTTCGATGCCCAGGTCGGCGGCGCGGCGCATGTCGGTGCGCACGCCGGTCGAGGCGATGAACGTCTTGGAGGGGACGCAGTCGAAGAGCACGCAGGCGCCACCGATCCCGTCCGAATCGATCAGTGACACCGTCGCGCCGTACTGGGATGCCACCAGCGCCGCCTCGTATCCTGCGGGGCCGCCGCCGATGATGACGATCCGGGTCATTGTTCTCCTCTGTATCGATTCCGAAGGGTGCCGGGTCGGGCTGCACGTGGGCGCCTGGTGGGCACACACGTCGGTCTCAACGCTATGCCAATGCCCCCACCTCGCGCACAGGGACCGGTGGACCCGGCCCACCGGAGTCCTCCGACACTCCTCGCCTGTCCCTGCGCCGCCCCTCCGACGACTCCGGTGGACGACGGGTTAGCCTTATCCTCGTGCCGATCTACGCCGCCTACGGGTCCAACATGCATCCGGAGCAGATGCTGACGCGCTGCCCGCATTCGCCGATGGCGGGAACCGGGTGGTTGCACGGTTGGCGACTGACCTTCGCCGGCGCCGACATCGGCTGGGAGGGTGCCCTCGCGACGGTCGTCGAGGATCCCGATTCCAAGGTGTTCGTCGTGCTCTACGACGTGCCGGAGGACGACGAGCGCAGTCTCGACCGCTGGGAGGGAGCCGAACTCGGTTTCCACCGCAAGAT
Organism: Rhodococcus sp. S3; assembly: GCF_058211795.1. Taxonomy (NCBI): domain Bacteria; kingdom Bacillati; phylum Actinomycetota; class Actinomycetes; order Mycobacteriales; family Nocardiaceae; genus Rhodococcus; species Rhodococcus sp. S3. The sequence continues at coordinate 3,564,570 of NZ_CM177074.1, forward strand.
TCGCGTGCGCGTCGACACGGCCGACGGCCCGGTCCTCGCGTGGCTGTACGTCGTGGACGGATACGAGGGCGGCCTGCCGTCGGCACGCTATCTGGGTGTGATGGCCGACGCGGCCGAGATCGCCGGAGCGCCCGCCGACTACGTTCGGGATCTAAGGACCCGTAACAGCCGCAACGTCGGACCGGGACGACCCGACAGCTTCTAGCGCTCTCGGCTCGCGCCGAGCGCCAGATTCGTCATCACCCGCACACCTACGGCGAGCGCCCGCTCGTCGAGATCGAAGGTGGGCTGGTGGATGTCGAGTTCGGGCCCGACCCCCGGCCACACCCCGAGCCGTCCCATGGCGCCGGGGACGTGTTCGAGATACCACGAGAAGTCTTCTCCCCCACCGGATTGCGGGGTGTCCGCGAGGGCGTCGGGGCCGGTCGCGCGGATCGCGTCCTCGAACATGCGCGCCGACGCCTCGTCGTTGACCACCGGCGGGACGCCGCGGCGGTAGTTCAGTTCGTAGCTGACGCCGGTGGGCGCGAGCAGACCGTGAACGATCTCGCGGACCATCGGTTCGAGCAGTTCCCAGGTCTCGTGGTCGCCGGTGCGCACGGTGCCCGCGAGCATGCCGGTGCGCGGGATCGCGTTCGGTGCCTTGCCGGCGCTGACCGCACCCCACACCATCACGGTGCCGGTGCGCGGGTCGATGCGGCGGCTGAGCATGCCGGGAAGACCCGTGATGACGGCACCGAGGCCGTAGACGAGATCGCCGGTCAGGTGCGGCCGGGAGGTGTGCCCGCCGGGTGAGTCGAGGACGAGTTCGACGGTGTCTGCGGCCGAGGTGATCGCCCCGACCCGCATACCGACCTTGCCCGCCTCGAGACGCGGGTCGCAGTGCAGCGCGAAGATCCGCGAGACCCCGTCGAGCCCGCCCGCCGCGACGACGTCGAGCGCTCCGCCGGGCATGACCTCCTCGGCGGGCTGGAAGACCAGCCGGACACCGGTCGGGAGTTCGGGCATCGAAGCGAGGGCCAGGCCCGCGCCGAGGACGACGGTGGTGTGGGCGTCGTGTCCGCACGCGTGCGAGACGCCGGGGACGGTCGATTCGAACGGCAGGCCGGTGGCCTCCTGCATCGGCAGGGCGTCCATGTCGGCCCGCAGGGCGATGCGCGGTCCGTCGGCGGGGCCGAGATCGCAGATCAGGCCGGTGCCGCGAGGCAGGACCTTCGGGTCCAGCCCGGCCGCGCGCAGGTGCTTCGCGACGAACTCGGTGGTGGCGTACTCCTGCCGGGCGAGCTCGGGATTCGCATGGATGTGACGGCGCCAGAGCGAGAGGTCCTCGGTGTGGCGGTCCAACCACTTCTCGACGTACGGGTTCATCGGCGGCCGACCTGTTCGAGGAGCCGTGCCCGGTGGACCGGGTCTGTCGCCGCGCGTACGGCGGTCGCTGCGAGCGCGCGCGCTCCGTCGAGTACTGCCCGATCGGCGGACTCGGTGACACACGCGGCCGCGAATGCAGCCTGATGTGTCACCGCGCCACCGGAGTCGAGTCCGATGACCGGATGGATTCCCGGCACCACGTTCGTCACGTTTCCCATGTCGGTACTGCCCAGGGGGCGCGCTCCTTCCTCCTCGACGGGCAGCGGTCGGCGCCCGAGATCGATGATCTCCTCACGATATGCCTGCACCAGCCACGGGTCGGGAGTGAGTTCGGTATAGGTCGGCGAGACCGTCCGGATCCGGTGGTTGCATCCGGTGGCCAGCGCCCCGGCGGCGAAGCAGTTGCGTGCGCGTTCGACGAGGTCGTCGAGGAGTTCGCTCGTCCCGGCCCGCAGGTAGTACAGCAGTTCGGTGTGGCTGGGCACGATGTTCGGGGCCGTCCCGCCCTGCGCGACGATCCCGTGGATCTGTTGCCCGGGATGCAGGTGCTGCCGCAGCAGTCCGACCGCGACCTGGGCGACGGTCGCCGCGTCGGCGGCGTTGAGCCCGTATTCGGGGGCCGCGGAGGCGTGCGCCTCGCGGCCGTCGTACTCGACGGCGATGTCGGCGAGGGCGAGCGAGGTCGCCCCGGTGATGTCGAACGGGCCGGGGTGCACCATCATCGCTGCACCGACGCCGTCGAAGACGCCGCGTTCGAGCATGAGGACCTTGCCGCCGCCGGTCTCCTCCGCGGGGGTTCCGATGACGCGGACGGTCACGTCGAGTTCGTCGGCGAGCGCGGCGAGGCCGATCCCGGCACCCACGGCCGACGCCCCGATGATGTTGTGGCCGCACGCGTGCCCGATGCCGGGCAGCGCGTCGTACTCGGCGCAGAACGCGAGGACGAGTTCGCCGCTGCCGAACCGCGCGTCGAAGGCGGTGGGCAGGTCGGCGATGCCGGTGGTGACCTCGAAATCGTGGGCGCGCAGCACCTCGACGATCTTCGCGGCGCTCCGGTGTTCCTCGAACGCGAGTTCCGGTTCGGCGTGGATGGAATGCGACAGGCCGACGAGGGTGTCGGAAGCAGCCTCGATCGCCGTGGCGTAGTCGGTCGTCACGGGGTCCAGTCTGTCATGCTCACCGCGCCCCGATCGATCGGCGCGTGCGACCGGTTCGTCGACTTCGCGGCGGGGGCGATCAGCCCAGCCGGAAGTTCGACGCGTCGGTCCGGATCTCCAGCGCCGAGATCAGCGGTGCGTGCAGACCGCGCTTGATGCCCGACAGATTCGGTCCGCGGGTGGCGGTGAGCGCCGCGGCCCGCTCGACCGCCGCGGCGAGCACGTCGTCACCGGTGACGGCCTGCTCGGCGATGCCCGCGGTCACGGCGTCCTCACCGCCGTAGCGACGACCGGTGGTGATGGCTTCGACCGCCGTCTGGATCGGCAGACGGGAACGGATCAGCGCGGACATTCCGACGGTGAACGGCATGTTCAGCTGCACCTCGGGCAGGCACCAGTAGCCTCGATCGGCGCGCATCACCCGGAAGTCGTGCACGAGCGCGAGCATCGCGCCGGCACCGAAGGCGTGTCCTTGCACGGCCGCGACCGTCGCCGCGGGGAAGGTGAGCAGCCGCAGGTAGAGGTCGTGGACGGAGTCCAGATAGCCGGGCAGATCCGGCAGGTTCGCGCCGACCCAGTCGATGTCGAGTCCGTTGCTCCAGAACTTGCCGGTCGCCGCGGTCACAAGAGCTGCGGGCCCGTCGTGCGCCTCCACCTCGTCGAGGAGGGAGTGGATCGCGACGAGGCGGTCGGGGTGGAACCGGTTCTCGGAGACCTCCACATCGCGGTCACCGAGATGCAGGACGAAGACGTCGCCGTCACGTTCGAGGTAAGGCATGCGCGTGAGCATACCGCGCCTACTTACCCGCGAGTAACATGCTGTGAGCGATTAGGGTCCGATGCCATGGGAGAACCCGATCACGTCTTCGACCCCGCAGCGGCCGCCGACGCCGCAGCCGCCGCTCTCGCCGAACGGACGGGGGTCGCCGAACACTCCGTCGCCGTCGTCCTCGGGTCCGGCTGGCGGGCCGCGGTCGAAAGTTTCGGCATCCCCGTCGCCACGATCCCGATGAGCGAGCTGCCCGGCTTCGCACCACCGACGGCAGCAGGGCACGCCGGGAACATCCACTCGGTGCGCGCCGGTGACAACGCCGTCCTCGTCCTCGCCGGCCGCGTCCACGCCTACGAGGGGCACGATCTCGCCCGCGTCGTCCATCCCGTGCGCACGGCGGTCGCAGCGGGTGCCCGCACCGTCGTCCTCACCAATGCGGCGGGCGGCATCGATCCCGAGTTCTCCGTGGGGCAGCCGGTTCTCATCTCGGACCACCTCAATCTCACCGGTCGCTCGCCGCTGGTAGGTGCCCAGTTCGTCGACCTCGTCGACGCCTACTCACCGGAGCTGCGCGCGCTCGCCCGCGAGATCGATCCGTCGTTGCGCGAAGGGGTCTACGCCGGTCTGCCCGGGCCGCACTACGAGACACCGGCGGAGATCCGGATGCTGCGCACCCTCGGCGCCGATCTCGTCGGCATGTCCACGGTCCACGAGACCATCGCGGCGCGCGCGGCCGGCGCGCGGGTGCTCGCGGTCTCGCTGGTGACCAACGCCGCGGCCGGCATCACCGGTGCTCCCCTCGACCACACCGAGGTGCTCGCCGCCGGACGCGCGGCCGCGACCCGGATGGGCGATCTCCTGCGCGATCTGGCGGCCCGGCTGTGACGCTGCGATTCGGCACCGCGGGTCTGCGCGGCCCGGTCGGCGACGGACCGGACTGCATGAACGTGCCCGTCGTCGTCCGCACCACCGCCGGACTCGCGGCGTGGCTCGGGGCGAACGGGCAGGGCGACGGCACCGTCGTCGTCGGCCGCGACGCTCGTACGGGCTCGGCGGAATTCCACACCGCCGCCGCGGAGGTTCTCGCCGCGGCCGGCTTCGACGTCGTCGCCCTCGGAGAGCCCCTCCCCACGCCGGTGACCGCCTTCGCGGTGCGGGCGCTGGGCGCCGTTGCGGGCGTGCAGATCACGGCGTCGCACAATCCCGCGGCCGACAACGGGTACAAGGTCTATCTCGCCGACGGAGCGCAGCTGGCCGCACCCGCCGATCGGGAGATCGAAGCGGCGATCGACGCCGTCGGTGCCGCCGCGGACGTGCCCCGGATGCCGGTCGCGCCGTCGGGGGACGACCTCGTCGACCGCTATCTGGCCCGGGTCGCGTCGCTCCCCCGCTCACCGCACCGAGGGGTGCGTATCGCCCTGACGGCCCTGCACGGTGTCGGCGGCGAGACGGCGGTCGCGGCCCTGCGCGCCGCGGGATTCGACGACATCCACGTCGTGGCGTCCCAGTTCGCACCCGACCCGGCGTTTCCCACCGTCGCCTTCCCCAACCCCGAGGAACCGGGCGCGACCGATGCTCTGCTCACGCTGGCGTCCGAGGTCGACGCCGACATCGCGCTGGCGCTCGATCCCGATGCCGACCGTTGCGCAGTGGGTGTCCCGGGCCCGCAGGGGTGGACGATGTTGCGCGGCGACGAGACCGGGGTCCTGCTCGGCGACCGGATCCTCGCGTCGTCGCCGCCCGGCTCGCTGGTCGCGACCACCATCGTCTCGTCGACCATGCTGGGACGACTCGCGGCCGCACGCGGCGCGCGCTATGCGCAGACGCTCACGGGCTTCAAGTGGCTCGCCCGCGCCGGTGACGGCCTCGTCTACGCGTACGAGGAGGCGATCGGGCACTGCGTCGATCCGGACGCTGTACGCGACAAGGACGGCATCGCGACCGCCGTGGTGGTCGCCGACTACGCCGCGGACCTGAAGCAATCGGGCCGGACCTTGCTCGACGCACTCGACGACCTGCATCGCGAACTCGGTGTCCATGTCGGCGATCAGGTGTCGATCCGCGTCGACGACCTGCAGCGCATCGGCGCCGTGATGACGCGGTTGCGTGCGGATCCGCCGACGACCCTTGCGGGTCTGGATGTGACCGCGACCGATCTCGCCGGAAGTCCGGGACCGATGAGCACCGATGCGCTCGTCTTCGTCAGTCGCGCGGACGCCCCGGACGGAACGACGGTACGCGTGGTGGTGCGACCGTCGGGCACCGAGCCGAAGCTCAAGGTCTATCTGGAGGTGGTCACGGAGCGAGACCGCCCGACCGCGGAGGCGACACTCGACGCCCTGCGCGGATGGGCGGCCTCGCTCGGTGACGAGAGCTCCTGACCCGGCCGGACTCGACCGGGTCAGGAGCCGATTCGATCAGACCTGCTGCGGCACACCGTAGGTGACGACGGTGTTCCGGTCGGCGGTGACCGCCTTCAGGTACGGACGGATCATCACCGGTCCGATGGCTCCCGAGACCGAACCGTGCACGCCGGCGATCCGGATGGTCGTCGAGCTGCCGTCGAACTCGAAGTCCTCGACGATCGGGACGGATGTGATGCCGCCCGGTTCGAGCGGGATCTCGATCTCCTGGGACGGGATGATGTCGCCACTGAGCGAACCACCCGACTCCAAGCCGAGATCGAGCGAGGCCCCACCTTCGTTGTCGAGCGAGAGGCCGATGGCCGCACCGTTCTCCACGCCCCACGACAGGCTCGGGGTGATGACGGTGACCGTCGCACCCGGCAGTGCGACCGGGTAGCCGACCTGGAAACCGACCTCCACCGCCGTCCCGGCGAAGTTCGCTGCGTTCGGACCGGTGATCCGAACGGTCGCAACCTCGTCGTGGAAGAACTCGACACTCAGCGGTGAGCTGTCGAGCGGCGGCACCGACTGTGTCGAGGTGTCGGCCTGGATCACTTCGATCGCGTGCCCTCCGTCCAGCGGGAGGATGCGCGAGTTGTCGACAGCGGCCGCAGCCGTGCCGTGACTCGTCACGGCGGCGAGGACGGCGACCGCGCCCACCGAAGCCGCTCCGACACTTCCACGAATCAGTTTGCGGGAGAAGATTCTTGCCATCCCGCCGACCCCATCTCTGGCTGTACCTACGCAGTGGACTTCACACGGAGCACACCGAGCGCAAGAAGAAATCGAGACCTGCGGGTTGTTTTTCGATAACGAGATGACTGCGGTCGGATGTCACATCCGTACCGCCAGTCACACGAGTAACACGCGATGCGCGATCTACCGCGGTCCGAACTGCCTGTCCCCCGCGTCACCGAGACCCGGCACGATGTACTTGTTCTCGTTGAGACCTTCGTCGACCGACGCCGTGACCAACCGGACCGGATGACCCGAGGCAGCAAGGGCCTCGACGCCCTGCGGCGCCGCAACGACACAGATCGCGGTGATGTCCGTGGCACCGCGCTGGGCGAGGATGTCGAGGGTGTGCACCATCGACCCACCGGTGGCGAGCATCGGGTCGAGCACGAAGACGGGAAGACCCGACAGGTCCTCCGGCAGCGACTCCAGATAGGGCACCGGCTCGAAGGTCTTCTCGTCGCGAGCGAGACCGACGAAACCGACCTGCGCCTGGGGAATCAGGGCGTGGGCCTGTTCGACCATGCCCAGGCCGGCGCGAAGGACCGGGACGAGCAGCGGAGGCTGCTGCAACCGCACTCCCGTCGTCACCGCGACCGGCGTCTTCACGTCGAACGTCGCGGTGGGCGCATCGCGCACCGCCTCGTAGACGAGCATCTGGGTGAGCCGCCTCAACGCGTGCCGGAAAGCAGCGTTGTCGCTGCGTTCGTCGCGAAGGATGGTCAGGAGCGAAGCAGCGAGCGGGTGGTCGACGACGAGCGAATCCATGTCCGAAGGATAGAACGACGGAACCGATCGACAGTCGGGTGCGTCGAACCCGACAGGGACGGAACCGCCCGAAGGTGCCGAATCCCACAGCGACGACGCGAGAGGCGACGAGGTGACCGAGTACTCCGGTAGGGACGCGATACGGATCGACACGAGCGCCGTCGGCAGGTTCGGCGACGACGCCGCCGAACTGGCCGCGCGCCTGCACGAGGCCGCCGACCGGACACGGCACGGCGACCCCTCGGCGCTGAGCGCCGCACTGGGCCCGATCGGAGCATCCCTGCTCGCCGCGCTCACCGCCACCCACACCGCCCACGTGCGCGATCTCGGCCGGCTCGGCGACCTGCTCGGCGGGATGGGAGACGCCGCGAAGGCCTCCGCGGCCGCCTACGAGCGCACCACCGACGACACCGCCGCACGACTCGACTCCGTCGCGGAGTCACTGTGATCCCGGCCGATGCGCTCGTCGCACCGCTGACCGGCCTGCTCGACGCGTTCGGCACCGCGGCGCCACCCGGCGTGGATCCGGGTGAGATGGTGCGCATCGGTGCACAGTGGGCCGAGGAGGTACACGCGGCCGGGCGCGACGCCGTCGCCGAACTCGCCTGGGCCTGGGGCGGCCCGGCCGCCTCGCAGGCGATCGCGAGTGCCGAGCAGGTGCTCACCGACGTCCTCGCGGCGGCCGATCGCGGGTCGGCACTGGCCGGGATCGCGCTCGAAGCAACCGTCACGGTGGTCACCGGTGCGGCCGAGATCGCTCGTCTCGTCGACTCGTTCGTCACCTTCGCCGACCAGGCCGCACCCGTGACGTCGCTTCCGCAGGGTCAGCTCGCACTCCTCGCGGTGGCGATCGACCACCTCGTCGCCGGGCTGGACGTGCTGACACGGGTGACCGGAACCCTCGCGGAGCTGACCGATCGGGCGTCCGCGCTCCTCCCACCCGAGCCCTCCGCTCCCCCGATCGGCTCCGGCGACCACCGCGGCACCGACCCGACCGGTGACGAGCCACGCACGCTGCGCACCTTCGGTGGAGGGTTCTTAGCGGGCGTGGAGGTGCGACTCCCGGACGGCAGCGTCAGCCGGGCACCGAACGAGACCGCGGCGGCAGCGGTGCGTCACGCCCTCGCCCAGCAGGGCACCCCGTACGTGTGGGGCGGCACGAGTCCGGGCTCCGGGCTCGACTGCAGCGGGCTGACGCAGTACGCCTACGCGCAGGCCGGCGTCGAACTGCCGCGGTTGGCCCAGGAACAGGACGTCGGCACACGGGTAGATCCTGCGGCCGCCCTGCCCGGAGACCTCGTCGTGTGGGACGGGCACGTGGCGATGGTGGTGGGCAACGGCCTCATGGTCGAGGCGGGGGACCCCGTCTCCGTGTCGCCGATGCGCACCACCAACGGCGCAATGGCCTTCCACGGCGTCTACCGACCGACCGCCGGTTGATTCCGGAGAATTCCGCACCGGAGGGGAACCGGCCGGACTCGCGCTGCGTCCAACCCGATATGGACAGCACGACGACGGAACCGATCACGGCCACCGCCCACAACCGGGCCGGGACGATCTCGGTGCGGACGACGGACGGTGGACTGCCGGTGGACCTTCGCATCGACCCCCGCGAGTTACGTTACGGAGCACGGCAACTGGCCGATCAGATCCTCGCCCTGAACCGGCAGGCCGCCCTCGAGGCCGCGGTGGTCCGCGGCGAACGCCTCGCCGCCGAAGGTGTCCCCCGCGAGATCCTCGACCGGATGCGGCTGCCGTCCCGTGCCGACCTGGCGGACGGACCGACCGATCGTCGAGGAGGTCTCGTCCGATGAGCGAACGGATGGTGGAGGCGATCGTCGATCGGGCCCATGTCCGGCTCGATGCGCTCGAACGCACGGTGGAGCGGCTCGGTGCGGTGCGGGGCACCGCGAGCAGTCCCGACGGACGGGTGACCGCCCGCGTGGACGGTTCGGGAGCGCTCGAAGGACTCGAGCTGGCCGAGCCGATCGGCGGCACCGACACCCGCGAATTGGCCACGTTGATCCTCGCGACCGTGCACGAGGCCGCGCGGCAGGCCGCTGCCGCGCGTGTCTCCGCGATGGACGAGCTCCGCGGGGCCCTCTCCGCGAGCGACGACGGTCCGGTCACCGTCGGCGACCGTCCGGTAACGCGATGAAACCGATAGCGAGCCGCCCCCGGCTATATTCTCGGCGCCGACATGGCTAGGCTTCGCGCCATGGCTGGAGACATCGTCCCGATCGAGCTCGGTCTCACCGACGGCAACCTCGTGACGCTCTGGGCGCCGCGCTGGCGCGAAGGCGACGACGAGTGGGAGGCATTCCTCGGCCACGGCGACGATCTGTACGCCTTCCCGTCGGTCCCCGAGCTCGTCGCGTTCGTGCGTTCGGGTGCCGACAACGACCTCGTCGAGCACGAGGCATGGCCGATCGTGTCCAAGCTCGCGGCCTCGGAGTTCGAGCCCGACGAGCCGCACACCTACGACCTCGTCGGCGTACCCGAGCTCGTGGCCGACGACCCGGATCCCGTCTCGGTGTCCGAGCTGCAGGACACCTTCGACATCGTGAGCATCCTCGGCGACGTCTGCGATCTCGACGTCGTGTCGAAGTTCTTCGAACGCGAGGAGATCGACCTCCTGCTGCAGCACGGTGTCTCGGCCTTCCGCACGCGTGAGGGCCTCGACCTGTGGAATCGCGTCGGCACCGCGGTCGCGCAGGACTGGGACGGCGTGATCGACGCGCTCGATGCCGTGATCTCCACTCCCGACGTCGACGCCGCAGTGGTCGCCGAGATCGAATCCGAGCTCGTCGCGGTCGACGAGAACGAGGTCGAGGCGGACGACACGGTCGAGGACGTCGACGACGACGACGAGTACGAGTTCATCGACGGTGACGACGACGAAGAGGACGACGGCTACGAGTTCTGGACCCGGGTCGGCATCGATCCCATCCGGATCATCACGACCGCCGGCACCTGGTACTCGCTGCGGTGCTACGTGAACGACGACGCCGTCTTCCTCGGCCACGACGGCACGATCGACGTCTTCCCGTCCGAGCGCGCGCTGGCCCGCCACCTCGCCGACAACCACGACCACGACCTCGCGACGCTCGAGCCGTACACGGAGATCCAGCTCGCGGCCGTCGACGGATCGCTCGACGTGACGGTCACCGACGACAACGTCTACGTGCTCACCGGCATCGCCGACGACATCGCCGGAGGTGTCGCGGCCGTCGATCCCGATCAGCTCGAACTCGCGGTCGAGTTGTTCGTCGACGCAGCGAACTTCGCGGACGACGACTCGACGGAGGCCGCGCTCGCCGCGTCCACGGAACTCGGCTGGTTCGTCAACCACGTGATCGAACCCGATTCGGGACGCACGGCACCCAAGCCGCCGTTCGACACCGAGTCCCTCGCCTGGCGCGAACTCGAGCGCGAGTTCGAGGCACGACTGCGCCGGCACTGACGCGGGTCGCGTCGGGTCGGCACTGACGCGGGTCGACTCGGGCACTCCGGCGCGCGAAGTGGTCACAAGAGCGCGTTGGAGCGCGCTCCGATGACCATTTCCCGCTCCGCGCCCCATAGAGGTATCTGCGGGTCGCGGTCTCTACCCGACGAGGACGGCGTAGCCAGGTTTGATGACGTCGTCGATCAGGTCCAGCCGCTGGTCGAACGGGAGGAAGGCCGACTTCATCGCGTTGATCGTGAACCGTTCGAGGTCGACCCAGCCGTAGTCGAAGGTCTCGACGAGCCGCACCATCTCCTGCGTCATCGTGGTGTCGCTCATCAACCGGTTGTCGGTGTTGACGGTGACGCGGAAGCGCAGGCGGGCCAGCAGGTCGAAGGGATGCTCGGCGAGGGTGCGCACCGCGCCGGTCTGCACGTTCGACGACGGGCACAGTTCGAGCGGGATGCGCTTGTCGCGGATGTAGTTGGCGAGCCGGCCCAGAGTGGCGGTTCCGTCGTCGTGCACTTCGATGTCGTCGACGATGCGTACGCCGTGGCCGAGCCTGTCGGTGCCGCAGAAGGCGACCGCTTCGTGGATGGACGGGAGCCCGAACGCCTCGCCGGCGTGGATCGTGAAGTGTGCGTTGGCCGCGCGGGTGTACTCGAAGGCGTCGAGATGACGGCTCGGCGGGTTGCCCGCTTCGGCGCCGGCGATGTCGAAACCTGCCACGCCGCGGTCCCGGAAGCGCACGGCGAGTTCGGCGATCTCCAACGAACGCGCCGCGTGCCGCATCGCGGTGAGCAGGCAGCGCACCCGGATACGTCGACCTCCCGCCGCCACCTCGGATTCCCCGGCGCGGAAACCTTCGAGGACGTGCTCGACGACCTCGTCCAGCGACAGACCTTTCTCCAGGTGCTGCTCGGGTGCGAAGCGCACCTCGGCGTACACCACGCCGTCGTCGGCGAGGTCGAGGACGCATTCGCGTGCGACCCGTTCGAGCCCTTCTGCCGTCTGCATCACGGCGACGGTGTGCTCGAAAGTCTCGAGATAGCGCTCGAGCGACCCACTGTCGGCGGATTCGCGGAACCACCGGGCGAGATCCGCTTCGGTGTCCGCGGGCAACGACCACCCGCACGCGTCCGCGAGTTCGAGGACCGTCCGGGGACGGAGGCCGCCGTCCAGGTGGTCGTGGAGGACCACTTTGGGTGCGGTGCGAACGAGTTCGGGAGTCAGACGGCCGTTCATGATCGGGACGGTAGTCGGCGGCGGCCGGTTCCGCTCGGTCTCCGGCCGCCGGGACCCTACGCCCGGATCCGTTCGATGACGAGCGGCTGCCGGTCGGGGGCCGTGTCGGAGATGCGGACACCGCCGCGGAGGGCGGCGAGCGCGTCGAGGATACGTCCCGGGGTGTCGGTGTGCAGCGTCGCGATCGGTTGTCCCGCGCGGACGCGATCGCCGAGGACCGCGTGCAGTTCGATACCGGCCCCGGGCTGGACGTCCTGACCCTGCCGTTCGCGGCCGGCTCCGAGACGCCACGCGGCGATGCCCACCGCGTACGCGTCGAGCTCGGAGAGCACCCCGTCCGCGTCGGCGTGGAAGGTCTCGATGTGGGTCGCGACCGGCAACGGCGCTGTGGGGTCGCCACCCTGGGCGGCGATCATCGCGTTCCACCGGTCCATCGCGGTGCCGTCGCGCAGCCGGTCGGCGGGGTCGACGTCGTCGACACCGGCGGCCTCGAGCATCTCGCGGGCCAGGGCCAGGGTCAGCTCGACGACGTCGTCGGGTCCGCCGCCGGCGAGCACCTCGACGGACTCCCGGACCTCGAGCGCGTTGCCCGCCGTACGCCCGAGCGGGCTGTCCATGCGGGTGAGCAGGGCCGTCGTGGGCAGCCCTTCGTCGGTGCCGAGCTCGACCATGGTGCGTGCCAGTTCGCGGGCCTCGCCGAGTTCCTTCATGAAGGCACCGCTGCCGACCTTCACATCGAGGACGAGGGCTCCGGTGCCCTCGGCGATCTTCTTGCTCATGATCGAGCTGGCGATGAGCGGGATCGATTCGACGGTTCCGGTGACGTCGCGCAGCGCGTAGAGCTTGCGGTCGGCGGGGGCGAGATCGGCGCTCGCCGCGCACACGACCGCACCGACGGCCGGGTCGCTGAGGATCTCGGCGATCTCCGCGGTGGTCAGATCGGCCTTCCAGCCGGGGATCGCCTCGAGCTTGTCCAGGGTGCCGCCGGTGTGACCGAGACCGCGGCCCGACAGCTGCGGGACGGCGACGCCGCACGCCGCGACGAGCGGGGCGAGCGGCAGGGTGATCTTGTCCCCCACACCGCCTGTCGAGTGTTTGTCGACGGTGCGCAGGCCGAGCGCGGAGAAATCGAGGCGACGACCGGAGTCGATCATGGCGGTGGTCCAGCGTGCCGTCTCGGCCCGGCTCATGCCACGGAACCAGACCGCCATCGCCAGGGCCGACATCTGGGCGTCGGAGACGATCCCGTGGGTGAACGCTTCGATGACCCAGTCGATCTCGGCGCCGGAGAGTTCGTGGCCGTCGCGCTTGCGGCGGATGACGGTGACGATGTCAGGCACGGCGGTCCTCGTTCTCCCGCACGGCCGCCAGATCGTCGGGGCCGAACGCATCGGGGAGGAGCTCGGAGAGACGACGCGGGCCGCCCTGCGCGTCGACCTCGAGATCGGGGCCGCCGTGTTCGAGAAGCACCTGCCGGCACCGGCCGCACGGGGTCAGGACGTGGCCTCGGGAGTCGCAGACGGCGACGGCCCGGAGGCGGCCTCCACCCTGGGCGAACAAGTTACCGACGAGTACACACTCGGCACACAGACCCAGTCCGTGTGAGACATTTTCCACATTGCACCCGAGGACCATCCGACCGTCGACGGTGAGGCCGGCGGCCCCCACCGGGAACCCGGAGTAGGGGGCGTAGGCTCGACCCATCACCTCATGTGCTTTGGCGCGCAACATTTTCCAGTCGATGTCCGGCATGGTTCATCATCCTGTCACGGTGGCGTGGGCGACGGTAGGCGACCCCCACCGCGCCAGATCACAGTTGGAAAGGCAAACCTAACTTCGCATTTGGAGCCCTGTACGAATGGGGGCGGAGATTAGTTCCCGAGTTTGGGATGGGTCTAGAGTCGATCCAAGTCGGTTCAGGTTCACGTCGGGCCCGTACTGCGGAATCCCCCACAGGTAGGAGCAGCTCGACGCGTCCACCATTGACGTTGGAGGCACAGCACTCGATGAGCAGCACGACTGAAGCCGCCCCCGCAAAGGCGGGGCGCACACGGTCGCTTTACCGGGGAGACCCCGGCATGTGGTCCTGGGTATTGCACCGGATCACGGGCGTGGCGACATTCTTCTTCCTTTTCGTCCACGTCCTCGACACCGCACTCGTCCGGGTCAACCCCGAGACCTACGACGCGGTGATCGATACGTACAAGAACCCGATCGTCGGCCTCATGGAGCTCGGCCTGGTCGCGATGGTCCTGTACCACGCACTCAACGGCCTGCGGGTCATGCTCGTGGACTTCTGGTCGAAGGGCCCGAAGTACCAGCGCGTGATGCTCTGGACGATCCTCGCGATCTGGTTCGTGGTGATGATCCCCGCGGCCGTTCGCATCCTCTTCAACACGTTTGCGGGGCACTGACATGACCGAAGCGAAGACTCTGGGTAAGGAATACGACCGGCCCGCCGGCCTCGACAACCCGCGCACGCCGCGGCGTGCCGCGAAGAACAACTTCGAGCTCTACGCCTGGTTGTTCATGCGCCTGTCCGGCCTGGCCCTGATCATCCTGGTCCTCGGTCACCTCTTCATCATGCTGATGCTCGATGACGGCGTGCACCGCATCAACTTCGCGTTCGTCGCAGGCCGCTGGTCCAGCCCGTTCTGGCAGGTCTGGGACCTGTCGATGCTGTGGCTCGCACAGCTCCACGGCGGTAACGGTCTGCGCACCGTCATCGCGGACTACGCACGTAAGGACTCCACCCGGTTCTGGCTCAACACGATCCTCGTCGTGTCGATGATCCTGATCATGGGCCTGGGCACCTACGTGATCTTCACCTTCGACCCGAACATCCCGGCGAGCTAGGGGAGCCGACCCTTCATGCAGGAACATCGTTACGACGTAGTCATCGTCGGCGCCGGCGGCGCCGGCATGCGTGCGGCCATCGAAGCCGGCCCGCGTGCGCGCACCGCAGTGCTCACGAAGCTCTACCCCACCCGCAGCCACACCGGCGCCGCTCAGGGTGGCATGTGCGCCGCCCTCGCGAACGTCGAAGAGGACAACTGGGAGTGGCACACCTTCGACACCGTCAAGGGTGGCGACTACCTGGTCGACCAGGACGCTGCGGAGATCATGGCCAAGGAGGCCATCGACGCCGTTCTCGACCTCGAGAAGATGGGTCTTCCGTTCAACCGGACGCCCGAGGGCAAGATCGACCAGCGTCGCTTCGGTGGTCACACCCGCGACCACGGTAAGGCCCCGGTCCGTCGCGCGTGCTACGCCGCCGACCGCACCGGCCACATGATTCTGCAGACGCTGTACCAGAACTGCGTCAAGCACGACGTCGAATTCTTCAACGAGTTCTACGCGCTCGACATCACCCTCACCGAGACCGAGAACGGTCCCGTCGCGACGGGTGTCATCGCGTACGAGCTCGCGACCGGCGAGATCCACGTCTTCCACGCCAAGGCCATCGTCTTCGCGACGGGTGGCTCGGGCCGTATGTACAAGACGACGTCGAACGCCCACACCCTCACCGGTGACGGCCTCGGCATCATCTTCCGCAAGGGCCTGCCGCTCGAGGACATGGAGTTCCACCAGTTCCACCCGACGGGCCTGGCCGGTCTCGGCATCCTCATCTCGGAGGCCGTGCGCGGTGAGGGCGGCATCCTCCGCAACGCCGACGGCGAGCGGTTCATGGAGCGCTACGCCCCCACCATCAAGGACCTCGCGCCCCGCGACATCGTCGCCCGCTCGATGGTGCTCGAGGTGCTCGAGGGTCGCGGCGCCGGACCGAACAAGGACTACGTCTACATCGACGTGACCCACCTCGGCGAGGACGTCCTCGAGGAGAAGCTCCCCGACATCACCGAGTTCTCCCGCACCTACCTCGGTGTCGATCCCGTCACCGAACTCGTGCCGGTGTTCCCGACCTGCCACTACGTCATGGGCGGTATCCCGACCAACGTCGACGGCGAGGTCCTCCGCGACAACGAGAACGTCGTGCCCGGCCTGTATGCGGCCGGCGAGTGCGCGTGCGTGTCCGTCCACGGCGCCAACCGTCTCGGCACCAACTCGCTGCTCGACATCAACGTCTTCGGTCGTCGCGCCGGCATCGCCGCCGCGGAGTACGCCAACAGCACGAAGCACGTCGAGATGCCGGAGCAGCCGACGAAGTACGTCGACGACTGGCTCGATCTGATCCTGCACCAGGGCGGCAAGGAGCGGGTGGCCGACATCCGTACCGAGCTGCAGCAGACGATGGACAACAACGCGTCGGTGTTCCGCACCGAGGAGACGTTGACGCAGGCGCTCAACGACATCCACGAGCTGAAGAAGCGCTACAAGGAGATCACGGTCCACGACAAGGGCAAGCGCTACAACAGCGACCTGCTCGAGGCGCTGGAGCTCGGCTTCCTCCTGGAGATGGCCGAGGTCACCGTCGTCGGTGCGCTGAACCGCAAGGAATCGCGTGGCGGGCACGCCCGCGAGGACTTCCCGAAGCGCGACGACGAGAACTTCCTCAAGCACACCATGGCGTACAAGGTGGGCGAGGAACTGATCTCCGACATTCGCCTGGACTACAAGCCGGTGGTCCAGACCCGGTACGAGCCCATGGAGCGTAAGTACTGATGACAACCATCGAGAAGACCGACACGGGCGCGTCGACACTGCCACCCGTGCCCGAGGGCGCGACGATGGTCACCCTCAAGATCGCCCGGTTCAACCCGGAGGACGACAAGGGTCAGCACTGGGATTCGTTCCAGGTGCCGGCACTGCCGTCCGACCGTCTGCTCAACCTGTTGGGCTACGTCAAGGGTTACCTCGACGGCACGCTCACCTTCCGTCGCAGCTGCGCCCACGGCGTGTGCGGCTCGGACGCGATGCGTGTCAACGGCGTCAACCGTCTCGCCTGCAAGATCCTCATGAAGGACATGCTGGACAAGAACGGCAAGGACGTCACGATCACGATCGAGCCGATCCGTGGCCTTCCGGTCGAGAAGGACCTCGTCGTCGACATGGAGCCCTTCTTCGACGCCTACCGCGCCGTGAAGCCGTTCCTCATCGCCTCCGGCAACGAGCCGACCCGCGAGCGTATCCAGTCGCAGGCCGACCGTGCCCGGTTCGACGACACCACCAAGTGCATCCTGTGCGCGTGCTGCACCACCTCGTGCCCGGTGTACTGGAGCGACGGCAGCTACTTCGGCCCCGCCGCGATCGTCAACGCGCACCGGTTCATCTTCGATTCGCGTGACGAGGGTGTCTCCGAGCGTCTGGACATCCTCAACGACAAGGAAGGCGTGTGGCGCTGCCGCACCACCTTCAACTGCACCGACGCGTGCCCCCGTGGCATCCAGGTGACGAAGGCGATCCAGGAGGTCAAGCGCGCGCTCATGTTCGCTCGCTGATCACCTCGCACGACAGCAGGTCCGTCCCTTCGGGGACGGGCCTGCTGTCGTCTGTGCCCACTCCCCTGTGCCCCACTCGGCTGTATTCACTCGAGGATCCGGCGGAGCTGGCGCGCCTGGGCGGCGAGTTCGCCGTCGGCCGTGAACAATTCGGTCTCGTCGACGCAGAGGTCCGCGGTCCACCAGACCGTCCGGTGCCGCAACCGGTACCAGGGCCCGGCGGTGGAGTGCGCAGCCGGGGTGAAGTGCACCGACAGTTCGACGGTGGGGATCGGCACGGACGTGGTGCGGATGGCGAACAGTCCCGGCGGCAGCGCGTCGAGCAGGACCGCTGTGCGTTCGGCTCCCGTGAACTCCGGATCGGACCGGAGCCTGATCCACACGTCGTAACCGGGGTCCTCTCCCCCGGCCATCGGGCGGGCCGCGTCGACGGGCCGGATCTCGATGTGCCGGGAGAACGGCACGAATTCGACGGGGATGTCGAGCACCGCGAAGCTCTCCGGATCGGCCCCGATATCGATCGTCGGGCTGTGGGAGGTCTCCGCCGAAGTGCGCGACAGACGTACCAGGGCGGTCGCCGCATCACCGATCAGCACACGCACCCCCGGAGAGCGACCGTCGCGGCCGGGTTCCACGGCGGGTTCGATCGGTCCCGGTCGGACGGGGGCGTAGAAGTGCGCGGCGGCCGCCATGGGGACGGCACCGGTGTCGACTGCCGCGGCACGCAGCATCGCGGCGAGCACCAGGCCGCCGTGGATGCCGTCGAAGGCGCGCCAGGTCTCGTCGAAGCGGACGGGGAACGGGGCGAGGGTCGTTGTCATGAGCGCAACTCCTGGGACGGAGGAGGAGCCCGACGACGAGCTGACTCCTGTCTTCCATAGTCAGGAGTGTGCATCCTGACTATGGATTACACAAGTCAGTAGTAGAGTGGATCCCATGGAGGCTGCACGGCTGGACGGATTCCTCTCGGACCGGGACGCGTGGCGACCCACCCAGTGCTCCATCGGCAAGGCCATGGACGTGGTCGGAACCCGCTCGGCGATCCTGCTGCTGCGGGAGGCCTATTACGGCACCACCCGGTTCGACCACTTCGCGCAGCGCGTCGGGATCACCGAGGCGGTGGCGGCGACACGTCTGCGCGAACTGACCGCCGAGGGATTGCTGGAGCGGCGGCCCTACAAGGAACCCGGGCAGCGCACCCGGTACGAATACGTGCTCACCGACAAGGGACGCGATCTGCTGCCGGCCGTCGTCGCGCTGATGCAGTGGGGGGACATGTATCTGCAGGGCGAACGAGGCGCCCCGCTCGCCCTGGCCGACGACCGGACCGGCGAACCCGTGCGGGTCGAACTGCGCACCGAATCGGGACGGCGGGTCGCGCTCGACGAACTGCGTATCGTCCCGAACTTCACCGAGGAACAGGCCCGCCGGTCGATGGAACAGGACTCCGCGCGCGGGTGAGCCGGAAGCGGGATCGGATCAGCGTCCGCGTTCGAACAGAAAGCCCGCGACCCACCCGACCGCGAAGACGACGACGAGCACCAGCCACAGCGGTGCCTGCAGCGAGATCCAGAAGAGGTCGATGCTCGTACTGTTGCGGTTCTGGAGGACGAACAGCGCGGCGAGCAGGACCAGGACGGCCGCGAGCACTCTGCGCGGAGTCACCCGGAACGAGCGTCGGGGCGCGACGGATCGCGTCTGTTTTGCCACGCCTCCATCGTCGCCCGTCCGCGGCACGATCGGCACCCCCGAACCGGGTTTTCACCCCGGGAGTTCGTTCATTTCCTCCGGAATCGCAGTCCGGCAAGGAGTCCACCGACCACACCCGCACCGAGGAGCGCAGCACCGCGGCGCGCATCGAGACCCTCGTGCACCTCGAGGCGGGGCGTGATGACCGCCCCCGAGGGCGCGGGATGGTGTGCGAGAGCGAGGCTCGCTCGGGACGTCGCCGCGAACGCGGTGCAGAAGAGCACCAGGCGGGCCGTGAGGTTACCGAAGACGAGGATGCCGAGGATCGGTCCGAACGCGACGCCGGCCGGTCCGTTGAGCACACGTTCGAGGTAGATCGAACCCGTCTGCTTGAGCAGTTCGAAACCGATCCCGGCGATCAGACCCGCGACGAGAGCGCTGCGGAACGGAACGGGTTCGCGGGGCAGGCGAGCGATCACCCAGGTGAACACCAGAGCGGTGGCGGCGGTGGCCGTCACCAGCGCCAGAACGCGCAGACCCACGCCGATACCGACGAGGTTCTCCATGTTGAGCAACTCGACGATCCTGCGCGCGATCGGCCCGCTGCTCAGCGCCGAGAGCCCCAACGACACGGTCATCGCGAGGCCGAGACTGAGGAGTGCGCCGCCGTCGCGCAGCTTCACCACGAAGAAGTTGCCCTTGTCGCGCGGGTGCTCCCACATGGCGGTGAGGGCTTCTCGGAGATTCGTGATCCAGCCCAGACCGGCATACGAGGCGGTGAGCAGACCGATGAGGCCGACCGCGCCGCGGGATTCGATCGCCGAGTCGATCAGGCTCTGCACGGTGCCGCCGAGCTGACCGGGAATGTTCTCGGAGATGATCTGGCGGATCTGGTCGAGCAGTTCGGGTCGCCCGGCGAGCACGAAACCGGCCAGGGAGAACACGACCATGATGATCGGGACGATCGCCAGCACCGTGAAGTAGGTCAGACCGGCCGCGTAGTAGTCGCCCTTGTTCTCCTGGTACCGCACCCCGGCCCGGAGGATGCGGTCGAGCACCGGATGGGCCGCGCGTTGACGCTCGAGAAAGCCCGGCTTCTCGTCGGGTTCGCCGGCCATCCGGGTGCTCCTTCGTCTAGGTCCGCGGCAGGAAACCCACCTTGTCATAGACCTGCGCCAAGGTGCGGGATGCGACCTCACGAGCGCGGTCCGCGCCGCCCGCGAGAATGCGGTTCAGTTCGGCCGGGTCGGCCAGGTACTCGTCGACCTTGGTGCGGATCGGCGTGACGAACTCGGTGAGGACCTCTGCGGTGTCGGCCTTCAGATCGCCGTAGCCCTTGCCCTCATAGCCGGCGACGAGTTCGTCGATGCTGCGACCCGACAGCGCCGACTGGATGGTGAGCAGGTTCGACACTCCGGGCTTGTTCTCGCGGTCGAAACGGATCTCACGCTCGTTGTCGGTCACCGCGGAGCGGATCTTCTTCGCCGAGACCTTCGGATCGTCGAGCAGGTTGATCAGGCCCGCGTCGGTCGCCGCGGACTTGCTCATCTTCGACGTCGGATCCTGCAGGTCGTAGATCTTCGCGGTCTCCTTCACGATCGTCGGCTCGGGGACGACGAAGGTCTTGCCGAAGCGGGAGTTGAAGCGCTGCGCGAGATCTCGCGTCAGCTCGAGGTGCTGACGCTGGTCCTCCCCCACCGGCACGTGGCTCGCGCGGTAGAGCAGGATGTCGGCGGCCATGAGGATCGGATAGGTGAACAGGCCGACGCCGGCGTGCTCGGTGCCCTGCTTGGCCGACTTGTCCTTGAACTGCGTCATCCGGCTGGCCTCACCGAAACCGGTGATGCAGCTCAGGACCCAGGCGAGCTCGGCGTGCTCGGGCACCTGGCTCTGCACGAACAGCACGGACTTCTCCGGATCGATACCGATCGCGAGCAGCTGCGCCACGGAGACGAGCACGCGCTTGCGCAGCAGCTTCGGCTCGTGCGGAACGGTGATCGCGTGCAGGTCGGGGATGAAGTAGAAGGCGTCGTTCTCGTCCTGCGCCGGAACCCACTGCGCCAGCGCCCCGAGAAAGTTCCCGAGGTGGAACGAATCCGAGGTGGGCTGGATGCCGGACAGCACACGGGGGCGGGCCTTCGGCTTCGTGGCGTTCTGTTCTGCAGTGCTCGACATGCCGTCGATGATTTCACGCAGGCCACGCCGCGCTGCGACCGAGGTGGGCACTTCTGCGGCGATCCGCAGAAGTGGTCAGCGATCGAAGGCCACCGTCACCGGTGCATGGTCGGACCAGCGCTGGTCGTAGCTCGCGGCGCGTTCGACGCGGGCCTCGGTCGCGCGGGCCGCCAGGCCCGGAGTCACGAGGTGGTAGTCGATGCGCCAACCTGCGTCGGTGTCGAATGCCTTGCCGCGGTACGACCACCACGAATAGGGACCGGCGACGTCTCCGTGGAGGTCGCGCACCACATCGCGCCAGCCCGCGTCGAGCAGGTCGCCGACCCAGGCGCGCTCCTCGGGCAGGAAGCCGGACTTCTTGACGTTGCCCTTCCAGTTCTTGATGTCCCGCTCGGTGGGGGCGATGTTCCAGTCGCCGCACACCACCATGTCGCGCCCTGCGGCCGTCACTACGGCGTACCGCTCGGCGAGATAGGTCGCGAAGCTCTTCATGAAGTGTTCCTTCTCGTCCTGCTTCGGCGTCTGCGCCTCACCGGTCGGCAAGTAGAGGCTTCCCACCGTCACGTCGCCGAAGTCGGCCTCGATGTAGCGGCCGGCCGACGCGAACTCGTCGACGTCGAATCCGACGCGAACGGCGTCCGCCGGTACGCCCGAGAGGATCGCCACCCCGGCACGGCCCTTGGCCGAGGACTCCGCGCCGACGCAGTGCCATCCGGCCTCGAGCGCCGGAACGATGGCGGCGTGGAACTGCTTCTCGGTGGCGCGCACCTCCTGCAGGCACACGATGTCGGCGGCCGACGAGGCGAGCCAGTCGACGAGACCCTTGGCTGCGGCTGCGCGCACGCCGTTGACGTTCACGGTGGTGATCACGAGAGGCACCGGGTCACCGTAGCCGACACCGGCGACGCGACTGTTTCACCTCAGGAGGAGCCTGCCGTGAGCATGGTGCACCCCACGGTCGGATGTTCCGTAGGACGGAACGGGTGCACCACTTTCTCTCATCCACCGGAACGCGCAAGAGTTCTTCCAGGGAAAACGCTTCAGTGATCCATTATGCGGATTGTCGAAACCGTTCTACGAACCTAGAGTGACTCGCATGACACAGGCATCGACGGTCACCGGAGCCGACGGCGGCGTGCGGAGCGTTGCCCGCGCGTTCGATCTGCTCAACGCATTCGACGCCGAGCACCCGATCCGGACGCTGCGCGAACTCGTCGAGATCACCGGACTCCCCAAGTCGACGGTGGTGCGCCTCCTGGGCACCCTCACCACGCAGGGGATCGTCGCCACCCGCGGTGACTCGACGACCTACAGCGTCGGCCCCGCCTTCCTCCGCTGGATCGGTCTGGCCGACGCGATGTGGGAAATCGGTGCCGAGGCACGGCGATCGATGACGCAACTGCGCGATCGATGCGGAGAGACCGTCAACATCTACATCCGCCAGGACCTGCACCGCCTCTCCGTCGCTCAGGTCGAGGGCACGACGACGGTCCGCAGTGTCGTCCAGGTGGGCGCGCAGTACCCGCTCGTCGTCGGCGCCGCCGGCCGGATCCTGCTCGGTGGCTGCCCGGACGACGTCCTCCAGGCTCTCGCCGAGCAAGAGGGCACGACGAGCACGGTGGACCTGAGGACCGAGGCCGCCGGAGCGTGGGAGGCGGGTTACGCCATCACCCACGGCGATCGGGAGCTGGGCGCTTCCGCGGTCGCCGCGCCGATCCTGTCCGCCGACGGGCGTGTCATCGCAGCCCTGTCGATCAGTGGCCCCACGTCGCGCTTCACCGCCGACCGGGTCGCCGCCTATGTCGATGCCGTAACCGACACCGCCCGGCAGATCAGTGCTGCCGGGCTCGGAACCGTGGAGGCCTTCCTGTGACAACAAACCTTCTCGAGGGCGTGCGCGTCCTCGACATGACCAACGTTCTGGCCGGCCCCTTCGCGGGTTACCAACTGGCCCTGCTCGGCGCGGATGTCGTCAAGGTCGAGACCGCCGGCAGCGGCGACCTGGCCCGCCAGCTCGGCGCCGATCCCGACCTCAGCGCCGAGTACATGGGGGTGTCCTTCCTCGCCCAGAACGCCGGCAAGCGCTCGGTCACGGTCAACCTCAAGACCGAGGGCGGCAAGAAGGTCTTCGAGCAGTTGCTCGCGGACGCCGACGTGCTGCTCGAGAACTTCCGCCCGGGCGTACTCGCCCGCCTCGGCTTCGACTGGGAACATCTGCACGAACTCAATCCCCGCCTGATCTACTGCGCGGTCTCGGGATTCGGCGCCACCGGACCGATGAGCAGCCGACCCGCCTACGACCAGGTGGTCCAGGGACTGTCCGGCATCATGAGCGTCACCGGCGACACCGAATCCGCACCGCTGCGCGTCGGATATCCCGTCTGCGACAGCTTCGGCGGTATGGCCGCGGCCATGACCGTGTGCGCCGCCATCGTCCGCCAGCGACAGACCGGGCAGGGCGCGTATCTGGACACGTCGATGCTCGACGCGGCCATCACGTCGATGGGCTGGGTGGTCTCCAACCATCTGGTGACCGGCAAGGAGCCGGTACCGATGGGCAACGAGAACATGACCTCGGCGCCGTCGGGTGCGTTCCGGACGGCCGACGGCGTCCTCAACATCGCGGCGAACAAGCAGGAACAGTACGAGATCCTGTGCAAGGTGCTCGGCCGCGAGGAGCTCGTCACCGACCCCCGTTTCGTCACCCGCGAGGACCGCAAGCGCAACCGCGAGATCCTGCGCGACGAACTCGAGATCTCCCTCAAGGAGAAGACGGCGGCCGAGTGGGACGAGATCCTGCTCGACACCGGTGTTCCCGCTGCGCCCGTCGCTCCGGTGTCGGAAGCGCTGCGCTCGGATCAGATCCGCCACCGCGGGCTGATCTCCGAACTGGACGTTGCGGCCGGATCCGGCACGGTCCAGGTCCTCGGTCTGCCCACGCACGTCGACGGCGAGTCGGTCCGTCCCGATACTCCGCCGCCGACGCTCGGAGAGCACACCGACGAGATCCTCCGTGAGATCGGTTTCAGCGACGAGCAGATCACCCGCTTCAGGGAAGAAGGCGCGGTATGACGACCGATCCCTTCCGGTCGCTGACGACCCTGGCCGTCGAGGATGGAACCGGCACTCCCCTGCACTACTTCAGCCTGGCCGAGGCCGAAGCGCACGGCGCCGGACCGATCTCCGACCTGCCATGGTCGCTGAAGACGCTCGCCGAAGGAATCCTGCGTCACCAGGGTCATCCGCAGGCGCTGCCCGAGCACGTCCACGCCGTCACCCGCCGCGACGAGACGGCCGCGATCCCGTTCTTCCCGGGTCGCGTGTTGTTCCAGGACGCCTCCGGGATCCCGGTGCTGGCCGACATGATCACCCTGCTCGAACGTGCCCGAGCCGAGGGTCTGGACACGTCCGCACTGGAACCGGCACTGCCCCTCGACCTGGTCGTGGATCACGCGCTCGAGGTGGACGAGTACGCGAATCCCGAAGCGGCACTTCGCAACATCGATCTGGAGTACGAGCGTCACCGTGATCGGTACCGATTCCTGCGCTGGGCGCAGGACCGGCTTCCCGGTCTTCGGGTCGTCCCTCCGGGGCTCGGAATCTGCCACCAACTGAACCTCGAGGTCCTCGCGCCGGTGGTGACCACGACCGAATCCGAGGGCCGTCACGTCGCAGCGCTGGACAGCCTGGTCGGCACCGACTCGCACACCACGATGATCAACGCTCTCGGCGTCACCGGCTGGGGCGTCGGCGGCATCGAGGCCACCGCCGCGGCTCTCGGGCAGGCCGTCATGATCCGCGTGCCCCGCGTCGTCGGCATCGAACTCACCGGGCGTCTCGCCCCCGGGGTGTTCGCCTCCGATCTCGCCCTCACCCTCGCCGAGAAGCTGCGCGCACTGAACGTCGTCGGCGCCGTCGTCGAGTTCCACGGTCCGGGCCTGGAGGCACTGTCGGTGCCCGACCGCGCGACCGTCGCCAACATGGCACCCGAACACGGAGCGACGATGGCGTGGTTCCCCGCCGATCGCCGGACGATCGAGTACCTGGCCGCGACGGGCCGCTCCACCGAGCGTGTCCGTCTCGCCGAGCAGTACCTGCGGGCCCAGGGACTGTTCCGCACCCCGAGCAGCCCGGCACCCCGGTTCGACAGCGGCCTGTCGATCGACCTCGGGAGCATCACCACCACCCTCGCCGGTCCGTCCCGACCGCACGACGCCTTGTCGCCTTCCGAGGTCCCGACCTCCCGCGGCGACGGCGGACCGCTCGATGGCGACATTGCGATCGCCGCGATCACCAGCTGCACCAACACGTCCAATCCCCGATCGCTGGTCGCGGCGGGTCTGCTCGCGCGCAACGCCGTCGCGGCCGGGCTGCGTCCACCGGTCTGGACGAAGACGTCGTTCACGCCCGGCTCGCGGGCTGCCGCCGACCTGTTGGCCTCGGCGGGTCTGCAGGACCACCTCGACCGGCTCGGCTTCCAGGTCGCGGGCTTCGGATGCGGCACGTGCATGGGCAATTCCGGGCCGCTCAGCCCGGCCCTGTCCGAGTCGGACCGGGCGAAGGACACCGCGCTCGCGGCGGTGCTGTCGGGTAACCGCAACTTCACCGGACGCATCCACCCGGCCGTCGCGCACGCCTACCTCGCCTCCCCCGCGATGGTCGTGGCCTACGCCCTCGCGGGCAACGTCCGCATCGACGTGACGAGCGAGCCGATCGGGCGGGCCGAGGACGGCACCGACGTCACCCTCGCCGACCTGTGGCCCTCCGACGAGGAGATCGACGCACTGCTGGCCGAGCACGAGGCCACCGCACTCGGGCGCGACGCGCACCGGGAACTGACCACCGCGCGCTGGCAGGAACTCGAGTACCCCCGCGGCGAGCACTACCGCTGGGACGGGGAGGCCGGCAGCATCCGCCGCCCACCCTTCACCGACCGGAGCTGACGTCGCCCACCCTCACCGGGGATCTGACCGCCCGGCCCCTGCTGGTCCTCGGCGATGCGGTCACCACCGACCACATCTCGCCGGTCGCCCGGGTCCTGCCCGACTCCGCGGCGGGGCGTTGGCTCCGCGAGCGCGGTGTGAGCGACCGGGCGTTGGGCACCTTCAGCTCCCGACGGCTCAACCACGACGTCATGATCCGGGGTGGCTTCGCCAACACCCGCCTCGCGAACCTGCTCGTGCCCGAGAAGCAGGGCGGCTGGACGCGCACCGCACCCGGCGAGGAGCCGGTGCCCGTCCACGAGGCCGCCGAGTACCACCGCCGGCAGGGCACTCCGGTCGTGGTGGTCGCCGGTGAACTCTACGGCGCCGGATCGGCGCGGGACTGGGCCGCGAAGGTCACTCGGCTGCTCGGCATCCGCGCGGTACTCGCCCGCAGCTTCGAACGCATCCACCGCACCAATCTGGTCGCAATGGGTGTCCTGCCGATCCAGTGGCAGGGACCTGCCCCGGAAAACTTCGACGGCAGTGAGGAGATCGACCTGCTCGGACTGGCCGATCTCGGATCGACCACCGAGATCACCGTCCGGGTCCGCCGTGCGGACGAGATCGTGTGGGAGGGCACGGCGCTCTGCCGGATCGACACTCCCCTCGAGTGGGAATGGCTGCGCGCCGGGGGTCTGTTCGGCCACCTGCTGACCGAGCAGACGGAGCGGCAGCGGGCAACGGAGCCCGAACCGGTGGGCGCGCACCGGTAGACGAGTGGATCGATGGGGACGTCCTCCGAGGAGGACGTCCCCATCGTCATGTCGGGTCCGCCGGAGCGACGCGGGCGACGGTGCGGGCCCGCACGATCAGATGACGGAGCGGCGGGACGGAACCCTCCGCTCGACCGTTCCTCCGGTCACCGTCGAGCTCGGCCCGCCGCACCCGGTACCGCTCGCGCAGCACCGCGGCGCGCAGGGCGGCGGTGACACCAGGGAAGCGACCGCGACGGCCCACTCCGACGGTGCCGAGGAGCAGGACGGCAGCCGGCAGCACTATCCAGGCGTACAGGACGGCGGCGGAGGCGATCGCCTCGGCGACGGCGTCCTCGTCGAGTGCCGCCCACACGATTCCCGCACCGACCACGACGTAGAGGGTGCCAGCCAGGGCCGCGGACAGGACGGCGCCGACGTATCGGCGGAGCAACCAGCAGCGGACCGTCCACAGCACGAGGACGACGGCCGTGAACATCGTGATCGCGGACGTGACCACCACGAAAGCGACGTCCGAGGAGTCCAGGAGGAGTCCGGAACCCGACTCGTCGTCGAACACCACGATCATGAGGAGCCCCGTCACCACCGTGACGACAGCCAGGATCGCGAGTTCGACGGCGAGCGCCGCGAAGGGGTGGCCGGCGACCCGCGGGTCGCCCGGTCGCAGCCTCGCTGCCGTGGCGAGCAATTCACGCCGGCGCAGCAGCGACGCCTCCCGGCGCAGACGACGGCGGGCACCGACGCCACGCTGGGTCGCGAGAAACAGGTCCTGGCTGAGCACGACGATCACGAAGACTGCCGGGAACAGCAGCAGCGCCGCCAGATCCACGGAGTGCGGGAGGCCGTCGAGCAGCGCAGCGACGAAGGTCATCGTCGCCCCGACGCCGAACACCGACCCGCACAGTTCGAGGTGTTCGAGGCGCAGCGCTTCGGTCGACCGGGACGAACCCTCCGCAGTGATGGCCGGTCCGAGCGACCACGCGATGAGATTGAGCGCGATGACGAGGGCGGCGAGCACCCCGAGGACGGCGGCGGCCTCACCCATCGTGAGGGTGGTGAGCACGCCGCTGCGCACCGGCGTGGACCGGTCGTAGGCCAGTTCGTCGGTGCGGCGGGCGACCGCGTGGATCAGATTCGGTGCGAGCGCGACGGGCAGGTAGGCGAGCGCCGAGCCGAACATCAGCATCCACACCCGGGTC
Source organism: Rhodococcus sp. S3 (assembly GCF_058211795.1). Classification (NCBI taxonomy): domain Bacteria; kingdom Bacillati; phylum Actinomycetota; class Actinomycetes; order Mycobacteriales; family Nocardiaceae; genus Rhodococcus; species Rhodococcus sp. S3. The sequence goes on from NZ_CM177074.1 coordinate 3,592,625, forward strand.
CAGAACCGCCGGCGGGCGTGCGCTCCGCCGCGGGCTTCGGAGTCGGTGGCAGTGGTGGTCACGGCCGTCCTCCTCCCGGGCCTGACGGTGATGCGACTGACAGTGGTACACGAAACGGTAGCCGGTGCCGGGAGTGCTCGGGAACACGACACGGGACGCCCGATTCGGGCGTCCCGTGTACGTGCTGTCGAGAACGGAGCGGAAGGTCAGGCGCGAGCCTTCTGCAGGTTCTCGTCGAGTGCGGCGAGGAACTCCTCGGTGGTCAGCCAGCCCTGCTCGGGGCCGACGAGCAGGGCGAGGTCCTTGGTCATCTGACCGGCTTCGACGGTCTTGATGACGACATCCTCGAGCTGCTGCGCGAACTCGATGACCTCGGGGGTGTTGTCCAGCTTGCCGCGGTGCTCGAGGCCACGGGTCCAGGCGAAGATCGACGCGATCGGGTTGGTCGACGTCGGCTTGCCCTGCTGGTGCTGACGGTAGTGCCGGGTGACGGTGCCGTGTGCGGCCTCCGCCTCGACGGTCTTGCCGTCCGGGGTCATCAGGACGGAGGTCATCAGACCCAGCGAGCCGTAGCCCTGCGCGACGGTGTCGGACTGGACGTCGCCGTCGTAGTTCTTGCAGGCCCAGACGTAGCCGCCCTCCCACTTGAGGGACGATGCGACCATGTCGTCGATGAGGCGGTGCTCGTAGGTGAGACCGGCGGCGTCGAACTCCGCCTTGAACTCTTCCTCGTAGATCCGCTGGAACTCGTCCTTGAACATGCCGTCGTAGGCCTTCAGGATCGTGTTCTTGGTCGACAGGTAGACCGGGTAGTTGCGCTGCAGGCCGTACGAGAGCGAGGCGCGCGCGAAGTCCTGGATGGACTTCTTGTAGTTGTACATACCCATCACGACGCCGCCGTCCTCGGGGATCCGGCAGACCTCGTGCTGGATCGGCTCGCTGCCGTCCTCGGGCGTGAAGGTGATGGTGACGGTGCCCGGGCGGTCGACCTTGAAGTCGGTGGCGCGGTACTGGTCGCCGAACGCGTGGCGGCCGACGATGACGGGCTTGGTCCAGCCCGGCACCAGGCGCGGCACGTTCGAGATGATGATGGGCGCGCGGAAGATGGTGCCGCCGAGGATGTTACGGATGGTGCCGTTGGGCGACCGCCACATCTTCTTCAGGCCGAACTCCTCGACACGCGCTTCGTCGGGGGTGATGGTGGCGCACTTGACGCCGACGTTGTGCTTCTTGATGGCGTTCGCCGCGTCGACCGTCACCTGGTCGTCGGTGGCGTCGCGGTTCTCCACGCCGAGGTCGTAGTACTCGAGATCCACGTCCAGGTACGGGTGGATCAGCTTGTCCTTGATGAACTGCCAGATGATGCGGGTCATCTCGTCGCCGTCGAGCTCGACGACCTTACCTTCAACCTTGATCTTGGACATATGCGCTTCGTGTCCTCCTAGGACGTTTCTGTAGGTCCCCAATCGACCGCACTTTGTGGGTGCGGTCGCCGTCGGCTCGCGAGCAGCGAGCATGGCCGTGTCCACGTCCTGGACCGCGGCCAAACATGACAAGCGTACTGCTATTGCCGACGACCGCAAAGCACCTCGTCCCAGCCCCACGCCCTACCGACCGGTAACTTTCCTGCTGGTCAGGGATGTTCAGAGGGTGCATAAGACCCTGCGACGGAGAGTCGCTAGACTGCCGGGAAAGTCATGAGTGCCAGCGTCAAGCCCCGGCTTGCTGGCCGGCAACCCTCCGACCGGGGTGGGGTGCTCCGGGTGATGACACGGTCGGTGGAACCCCACCGACAAGCCTGTTGTCGGGAGGACTGAGATGATGATGTGCTGTCGCACCCAAGCCACGATCACACCTCCCATCACCGCCGGAAGGACACGATGACCGACATCCGCAGCCGGCGCTGCCAGCCCACCGCGAGCCTCGAGGCGGTCACCTCTTGACGGCGGGCACCGAGCGGCGTCGCGTCGAACTGCCCCCGGCGGATGGACGCCTCGACACCATCGACATCGGCGATCTCGCGCTCGAGAGCGGCGAGACGCTGCCGAACGTCACGATCGCCGTGCAGAGGTGGGGCGAACTCTCCCCCGCCCGCGACAACGTGGTGCTCGTCGAACACGCCCTCACCGGCGACTCGCACGTCACCGGCCCCGCCGGACCGGAGCATCCGTCCCCCGGCTGGTGGTCGGGCATGGTCGGCCCCGGTGCTCCGATCGACACCGATCGCTGGTGCGTGGTCTCGACGAACATCCTCGGCGGGTGCCGCGGCTCCACCGGGCCCGGCAGCACCGCGCCCGACGGCAAGGCCTGGGGGTCCCGCTTCCCGCTGATCACCGTGCGCGACCAGGTGGCGGCCGAGGTTGCGCTGCTCGACAAGCTCGGCATCGACGTCCTCGCCGCCGTGACCGGCGGATCGATGGGTGGCATGCGCACTCTCGAGTGGATCATCGCGTACCCGGAGCGGGTGCGGGCGTCGCTCGTCCTCGCCACCGGTGCCCGCGCGACCGCCGACCAGATCGGCACCCAGACCGCGCAGATGGCTGCCATCACGGCCGACCCCGACTGGCAGGGCGGCGACTACTACGGCTCTGGGCGGCGTCCCGAAGCCGGGCTCGCCATCGCCCGGACCATCGCGCACCTCACCTACCGGACCGAACTCGAACTCGACACGCGCTTCGGGAATCTCCCCCAGGACGACGAGGACCCGTGGCGTGGGGGCCGGTACGCCGTGCAGAGCTATCTCGAGCACCAGGCGCGCAAGCTCGTCGCGCGCTTCGATCCCGGTACCTACGTGGTGCTGTCCGACGTGATGAACCGGCACGACGTCGGCCGCGGACGCGGCGGCGTCGAGGCCGCACTCGCGTCCACCCCGGTCCCGACGATCGTCGCCGGCGTCGACTCCGACCGGCTGTACCCGCTGCGCCTGCAGCAGGAGATCGCCGATCTGCTCCCGGGATCGGGCGACCTGCGTGTGCTCGTCTCCCGCGACGGGCACGACGGATTCCTCACGGAGGCAGACGAGGTCGCGAAGCTCCTCGTCGAACTGATGAAGCTCGCCGAGGGCTAGTCGGTTCCCAGCGGGTCGATCGACGCGGCGAGCGCCACCACGATTCCGCCGACGACCATCATCGAGGCGACGTCGAACGCCTTGCCGCGTACCGCGAGGACACCGACCTTGTCCTCGTCGAGAGCCCAGCGGAACAGGCCGGCGAGGATCGTGGCGCCGCCGAAGACGAACGCTCCGCGTCGCCACCGGTCGGCGATCACCAAGATCACCGCTGCCGCGATCACCAGGGTGACCGCGAGCAGCGGCAGGTTCAGACGCGTGAATCGCAGAGCCTGAGCCATCTCGTCTCCCGGAGTCGTCGACCTGCTTATCGGGACGCGAGCTGCTCGGCCCGCTCCACGACGTTGGTCAGCAGGAAGGCGCGGGTCAGCGGTCCGACGCCCCCGGGGTTCGGGGACACGAAGCCCGCGACCTCACGCACGTCCGCGGCGACGTCGCCGCGCAGTCCGTCCTCGGTGCGGGAGACACCCACGTCCAGCACAGCGGCGCCGGGCTTGACCATGTCCGCCGTCACCAGGCCGGGAACACCTGCGGCTGCGACGATGATGTCGGCGCGGCGCACCTCTGCGGCGAGGTCGCGGGTGCCGGTGTGGCAGAGGGTGACCGTCGCGTTCTCCGAACGACGGGTCAGCAGCAGACCGATCGGGCGACCGACGGTGACGCCACGACCGACCACCACCACGTGCGCGCCGGCGATCTCCACGTCGTAGCGGCGCAGCAGGTGGATGATGCCGCGCGGCGTGCAGGGCAGCGGAGCCTCCTTGCCGAGCACGAGCCGGCCGAGGTTGACCGGGTGCAATCCGTCGGCGTCCTTGCCCGGATCCATGCGCTCGAGCGCCGCGTTCTCGTCGAGATGCTTCGGCAGCGGGAGCTGGACGATGTAGCCGGTGCAGGCAGGATCGGCGTTGAGCTCGTCGATCGCCTCGAACAGCTGTTCCTGGGTGATGTCGGCGGGCAGATCCTTGCGGATCGACGTGATGCCGACCTTCGCGCAGTCGTTGTGCTTGCCGCGCACATAGGCCGCGGATCCCGGATCGTCGCCGACGAGGATCGTGCCGAGACCGGGCGTGACGCCCTTGGCCTTCAGCGCATCCACGCGGACCTTCAGGTCCTCGAAGATTTCGTCGCGGGTTGCTTTGCCGTCCAGGATCGTCGCAGTCACGTCGTTCATTCTTCCAGGCGCCCGTCCGGCGTCGAATCGCGGCCGGTACCGGAAACCGTCCGCGCGCCCGGAGGCAGGCACTCCCGGGCCAGTTCCGCGAAGGCCTCGGCGAGATGCCGCTCGTACTGCCCGGGGTCGGGCATGCAGGAGTCCGAGGCCAGAAAAGACAAGGTGAGGGCCTCGCCGAGGGATGTCACGGAGTGGACGAGACCGTAGTTCCGGTTGAGCATCGGAGTACCGATCGCCTCGACGGCGGGACTGTCCCCGAAGCGGAGTCCCTCGACCGGCCCGCGGGGCACATTCGTCACGGTGGTGTTGGCCAGCGGCACCACGTCTCCCGTGGGCCCCACCCGCCCGCGGTGCGCTCGCCGGATCGTCATCGCCAGGTCGAACGCGGGCGATGCATCCACCGCCGCAACGGAGGCAGCCGCCTCCGGACGCCGGATGCGCTGTTTCTCGAGAGCGGCCGACTCGTGGACTCGGCGGAGCCGCTCGCGCGGATCAGCCCGATCGAGGTGCAGGTCGACATACATGAGCGTGACCTTGTTCTCCGACTCCGCTCCCGCTCCGTCCCGGAGGGATCCCGGAACGATCGCCGCCGGCGAGTCGGCGGGAATTTCCTCGTGGGATGCGAGGTAGGCGCGCAGTCCGCCCGAGACGACCGTCAGGATCACGTCGTTCACCGAGGTATCCGTGGCGCGCGCGACGGCACGCACCTCCGGCAACGGCATACGGACGACGCCGAACTGCCAGGGGCCGCCGGCGTCGGTGTCGAAGCGGGTGCGGGGACGCTGCGGCCGGGGCGCGGTGATCTCCCCCGAGGTGGTGAGATCACCCAGTGCTCGTCGAGCGCGACGTGCTGCGACCAGAGCCGGGAGCATCCTCGCGTACCGGAAGGGCAGCGAGACCGCCGCGCGGACCGGTCCCGGCACGGCGACGACGCGTCCTCCCGTCGAAGGGGCGGCAGCCGGATCGTCGAGCAGCGCACGAGCGATCTCGACGGCTCCGAGCCCGTCGGTCACCGAGTGGTGCAGGAGCAACGCGACGATGGTGGCGCCCTCGGGAAGGTCCTCGACACCGCGGATGTCGCTCAGGACGTGCACTTCCCACGGCGGTGCGGACAGATCGAGACGGCGTTCCTTCGTCGACGCGAGCAGCCGATGCAACTCGCTGCGCGAGGTCGGTCCGATCGTCTCGTACCGGACGTGATCGTCCGGATCGACGTCCGTCTCCACCCAGTAGGGGAAGTCGAGGTTCGCCGGCACGCGGTGCAGACGTCGGCCGAGCGCCGGTGCGCGATGCAGACGCTCCCCGATCCAGGTGACGGCATCCTCACGGGTGCGGATGGGGGCTTCGCCTGCCCGGGCGTCGAAGACGTAGAAACTCACCATGGTCGGCGGCGGGGCTTCGGGGTCGGTGTCCCCCACGAAGACGTGGAGCGCGTCCCGCGCGGCCAGTCGAATTCCGCGTCGGCGTGTCATCGCGATGGTTCTCTCCCGGGTCGCCCGCTGCTCGTGCCTCTCGATTGAACCAGTTACCGCTCGAGGTCACATCCGGTCGGCGATTCGCGTACAGGAACGCGGAGCGGTGTAATTCGGCCATGGCGCACCGAGTCGGATCGACGACCGGCAGCACACGAGGCCGGGCCGCGCGTCGCGTCCTGTTCTCGTTCGCAGGCGGCCTCGGCCATCTCGCACCGATGCTCCCGATCGCCGACGTCCTGCGCGGGGCCGGCCACCGTCTCGGCGTGTGCGGGGAGGCGGACGTCCTCGCAGGCGCCGAAGGCTTCGACGCGTACTTCCCCGAGGGGGACACGACATCTCCTTCCGGACGGTCCACGGGCACGCTCGCTCCTCCGGACCTCGACCACGAGTACTCGGTGATCGGCACCCACTTCGCCGGTGCGCTCGCGGCGCGACGATTCGACCTGGTCTGCGATGTCGTCGACCGTTGGCATCCGGATCTGGTGATCTGCGACGAGATGGACTTCGGTGCGATGACGGCGGCCGAACACGCCGCCGTTCCCCGCGTGGTGGTCGACGTGATCGCGTCCGGAGCGCTCACCCGGATCGACCGCATCCGTGAGCCACTGGGACGACTGCGGGCGACCCACGGACTCCCCTCGGATCCCGAGTTCTCCTTCCTGAAACGGGATCTCGTCATCTCACCGTTCCCGCCGTCGTTCCGCGATCCCGACTTCCCCCTGCCCGCCACAGCCGTCTCGATCGGGCCGGGCCCGTCGCTCGCGTCCCACGGACACCCCGCGATCGACTGGCTTCGTAGCGGCGAGAAGCCCCACCGCGTGTACGTCACGCTGGGTACCGTCTTCAACACCGAGTCCGGTGATCTCTTCGGCCGTCTCGTCCGGGGACTCCACCGACTACCTGCGCGCGTGCTCGTCACGGGCGGCCGCGACGTCGACCCGGCCACCCTGCCCTCACCGGGCGGCAACGTCCGCATCGAGCGGTTCGTGCCGCAGTCGGCGGTGCTCCCGCACGTCGATCTCGTCGTCAATCACGGCGGATCGGGCAGCGTCATCGGTGCGCTCACCCACGGCGTTCCGGTCGTCGCGCTTCCGATGGGCGCGGACCAGGAACTCAACGCCCGACGTCTGGTCGCGCTGGGCGCAGGGACCACGGTCGATCCCGTCACCGTAACCTCGGCGGAGATCGGAGGGATCACCCTCGACGCGCTGTCCTCGGGCTCTCTCCGCCGCGGGGCCGAGCAATTGCGCGTCGAGATCGCACGATTGCCTCCCCCGGCATCCGTGCTCGCGCTGCTCGAGGATCGGATGTTCCGGTCCCGGCTGCGCTGAACGTCTCCGCTCACACGACGGAATAACCGTCCGGTGGCGACGTCCGTCCGGTCAGGGCCCGCAGCACGGTCGTACCGTCGCCGAGTGCCAGCGCGATCCTCGTGGCCAGCAGGGTTGCCTCTTCGAGGACGTCGGCCGGAGGCGTGAAGGGGACGTCCGCCGCAGCTGCGATGTCGAGACCGTGGACGGCGAGCTCGAAGGTGCGCGTCGGCAGATAGGAGTGCAACCGGATCCCCTTGTCTCCGATCACCCGGATCAGACGGTCCTCGCCGGCACCGAGCCGTTCGATCACCGCGGTCGACAGGGCATCGATCGTGGCCACCGGGTCGTCGCCGAGGTCGGCACCGGCACGACGTCCGCGTTCGACGATGTCCTCCGCGCCGAGAACCGAGGTGAGTTCCTTGACGTGCACGTAGTACTGCTCCGCGCTCGCGAGGTCCTCGGTGTCGGCGGGACCGTCCAGATAGCTCGTGACGGTCGTCAACGAGCGCGAGGTGTGGCCGATCAGCGCTCGGAGGTCCCACTCACCCAGGCCGGGGCCGTCCCAGCGGTCGATCGGCACGACACGGACCAGCTCCGAGAAGCTGCGTACCGCCGAGACATACGTCGCTACCGGTGATTCCATGACATCTCCCGCGGTCGACCGGATCGAACCCGAGAATGAAAGCACGCGTCTCCCGGCTACACCGTCGGTGTGCGCACGCGGGTGAGCACGGATCGCTTGCGCAGCGTGAATCCCAGGTTCTCGTAGAGCCGGATGGCGGTCGTGTTCGCGGCCGATGCGTGGAGGAACGGGATCTCGCCGCGTGCGCGGATACCGGCACCGACGGCCTTGACCAGGCGCGTGCCGAATCCGCATCCCCGGAACTCGGCGTCCGTGCACACGGCACTGATCTCGGTCCATCCCGGCGGATGCAGACGCTCCCCCGCCATCGCGACGAGACGTCCGTTCACCCTGATGCCCAGATAGGTGCCCATCTCGACGGTTCGCAGCAGATACGGTCCCGGTCGGGTGCGGGCCACGAGTTCGAGGATCTCCGGGACATCCGCGGGGCCGAGGACCACGAGGTCCGGATCGGGTTCGACGACCAGGTCCGTCCCGTCCATCTGGACGAGCCCGAACGAGCCGAGCACCTCCCAGCCGGGTGGTGGTGTGTGCCCGGGTCCGCGCACGGCCACCTCGACCGACGGACCCACGAGCGCGGCCAGGTGCGTCCAGTCCTCGTCGGTCATCACTGCCGGGTGTCCGATGTGCCCCGCGACGTCGGGGTGGTATCCGCCGATCCGGCCCGACCACCGCGCGAAGCGCGCATGCACTCCACGCAGCGACTGCCGGATCGGATCGTCGAGCGGATGGACGTCCTCGTCCACCTCGACGGCGTCGACCGCCGGCGAAGCACCCGCAGTCATGTCAGAGACCGAGCCCGGTGCCGTGGACGCCGTACTCGTCGATGACGGCGAGCTCGTCGTCGGTGAGCGGCGGGAAGCTCAGCGCCTCGAGGTTGTGGTCGAGCTGCCAGGTCGAGCTCGCACCGACCAGCGCCGAGGTCACGGCAGGCTGCCGGAGCACCCACTGCAGCGCCAGTTGGGCCAGCGACTGCCCACGCGACCGGGCGAGCTTGTCGAGTTCGGTGACGCGCTGCCGGTAGGTCTCGTCGATCACGTCCGGGGAGAGGAACGCGCTGTCCACCGCTCGCGCACCGTCCGGGATGGTCTCGAGGTACTTGTCGGTCAGAAGTCCCTGTGCGAGCGGCGAATACACGACGAGTCCGAAGCCGTCCTGCTCGGCAGCATCGAGCAGACCGTTCTGCTCGATGCTGCGGTCGAAGATCGAGTAGCGCGGCTGATGGACGAGCAGCGGGGCACCGGCTTCCCGCAGGAGTGCCGCGGCCTCGCGCGCACGGTCCGGTTGATAGTTCGAGATGCCGACGTAGAGCGCCTTCCCCTGCTCGACCGCGGAGACGAGTGCCCCGACGGTCTCCTCGAGCGGCGTCGACAGGTCCGGGCTGTGGCTGTAGAAGATGTCGACGTAGTCGGTGCCGAGATCACGCAGGCTGTGCTCGAGCGAGCCCAGCAGCGACTTGCGCGACCCGCCCTTCTGGTAAGGACCGGGACCGATCGGGTTGCCGGCCTTCGTCGACAGGATGATCTCGTCCCGGTAGGGCGCGAGGTCCTTGCCGAGGATCCGGCCGAAGTTCTTCTGCGCGGCGCGGTGCGGCGGACCGTACCGGTCGGCGTTGTCGAAGTGGGTGATGCCGAGATCGAAGGCGTGGAGGATGATCTCCCGCTGCGTCTCGAACGGATAGTCCGTACCGAACTTCTGCCACAGGCCGAACGAGAAGGCCGGCAGGTCGAGCCCGGACCGCCCCGAGCGACGGTAGGGAATCGTCTCGTAACGGTCCTCGGATGCGGTGTACGGAGTTTCGACGGTGCCGTGCGACATCGGGCGGGGTTCGCCTTTCGGTTCCAGCGGAATTCGGGTCCACGCCACTCGATCACGGGCGCTTCCGGACTGTCACCGGTTCCGCTCAGGCTGCGCACAATGCACCGTCACCGGTGTTCGGATGTGACAGGCACACCCGAACACCGGAGCGCGCACTACTTGTCGCAGGCGATGCCGTCGTTGTCCTTGTCGAGACGCGATGCGTATCCGGGTTCCCCGCGCAGAATCGGGGCAGCCCCTGCTGCTTTCGCCTCGGAGCAGTTCTTGTACGACACCGACGGTTGCTGCACCGGAGGTGGCGTGTACGCAGGAGCGGGCGGGGGCGTGTACTGCGTGACCGGCGGCGGGGTGTACTCGGGCGTCGGGGGCGGCGTGTACTCCGTCGTCGCCGGCGGAGTGTATGCGGGAGCGGGCGGCGGGGTGTACTCCGTCGTGGTTTCCACGACGGTCGTTCCGACCTGGGGAACCAACGGCACCACGGCAGGTGAGTCGGAGGTCGTGGTGGGCGCCGGTGTCGTCGTCCGAGGCGTCGTCGTGGTCGGAGCCACCGAACTGCTCGTCGTGGACACCACCGAGGAGGTTTCCGTCTTCGGTTCCTCGTCACCGACAGCGGCACCGAGCGCCACGAGTCCGACGAGGCCGGCGCCGAGCGCCCACGGCCATTTGCGTCGCTTCTGCCCACCTCCGGCAGGAGGATTGCCACCCTGGCCGACAGCCCCGAACACCTGCGTGGGGTCGCCGCTGCCCTTGGGCCTGGTCTGGTTCGTCCACTGCTGACCGTCCCAGTAGCGATCGATGGACGGGTCGTAGGGGTCGGGATGCCAACCGGCAGGAGGATTCATGCTCGATCCGTTCTGAGGAATACGTTCCGCAGAACGTCGCCGGTACCGATCGGTGTGTTACACCGACGATTCGGAAACCTCACCGAGGCAGGTGGGAGGGGCGTGCGAGCCGGGCCACACAGTGCCGACTTGTTAACCTGCATCGTGTTCAGAGTGATGTTCCACGAGCCGCGCATTCCCCCCAACACCGGCAATGCCATACGCATGGTCGCCGCGACCGGCGCTGAACTGCACCTGGTGGAACCCCTCGGCTTCGACCTGTCCGAGCCGAAACTGCGCCGTGCGGGCCTGGACTACCACGATCTCGCGTCGGTCACCGTGCACAGCAGCCTCGATGCCGCGTGGGCGGCGCTGGCCCCCGAGCGGGTGTTCGCGTTCACCGCGCACGGCACGTCGAGCTATGCGGAGATCGAGTACCGGGCCGGCGACGTGCTGCTGTTCGGCCCTGAACCGACCGGGCTGTCGCCCGAGGTGCTCGCCGACCCGCACATCACCGAACAGATCCGTATCCCCATGCTGCCCGGGCGTCGTTCACTGAATCTGTCGAACGCCGCAGCCGTCGCCTGCTACGAGGCGTGGCGGCAGCACGGTTTCCCCGGAGGGGTTTAGGCGCCGCTCTCCACCGGACGACCCGAGCGGGCCCATCCGTCGGTGCCGCCCGCGACGGACACGGCGTCGACTCCGCGACCGGCGAGATACTGCGCGGCCTGCAGACTGCGGCCACCCACGGCGCAGACGACGTAGACGGTGCCCTCGGTGGGGATCTCGTCGATCCGCGCGACGAACTCGCTGAGCGGGATGTTCGTGACGCCGGGTACGCGCACCTGGGCGTATTCGTCGCGTTCACGCACGTCGATGACGGTCGCCCCGTCGGTGAGCGCGGATTCGAGTGCGGCCAGGTCGACCTCACGCATCGCTGTCGGTCCTCTCGGTATCGGGCGTCCCGGTGGTTCCGGACGAACGTTCCCGTCGGGTGATGAGCCGGATGACCAGGTAGAGGACACCTGCACACACGAACAGGAACGCCACCCACGGTAGCGCGGCGCCGATACCGACCACCGCTGCCCCCAGCGCGGCCCACAGGCTGTTCCATCCTGCGACCAGCCCGTCCCAGAAACTGTCCTGCTCGGAGGGAAGGCGATCGGTGGTGATGTCGACGGTGAGCGTGGACAGTTCGATCCGGTCGCCCAGCTGACGTCGCTGCGCCTCGAGACTGTCGAGTTCGGCCTGTCGTTCGGCCAGGGCGGTCTCGGCGGCGATCAGTGCCTCGACGTCGGCCGACGATTCGAGCAGTGCCCGCAGGCGGTCCACCGAGGCCCGCAACGCCCCTACTCGGGCTTCGAGATCGGTGTACTGCATCGTCACGTCGTCGCGGGTGGTGCTCAAGCTCGTGACACGGCCGAGCGTGCGGATCTCGTCGACGACCTCGTCGAGCCGCTCGGCGGGCACCCGCACCGTGAGCATGCTGCTCGTCTCCGGTTGTTCGGTGAGCGAGTCGACGCGCCCACCGGCCTCCTCGACGACCGTCACGACCCGGCGGCCGGTCGCCACGGGATCGCCGGCATCCATCTCGAGGTAGCCGGTGACGACCTCCTTGCGGTCGGACTCCTCGGCGGGTTGCGACTCGCGGAGACCGCCGTCGACGATCGCGGGTGCCGAGATCGCCGGCGCGGACGCCGAGGAGCCCTCGCCTCCCCCACCCTCGTCGCAGCCGGTGACGACCAGCGCGAACAGAGCCAACGACACCAGCGACAGGCGTTTCACACTCGGCGATGCTAGCGAAAGTCGCGTGATCTGCTCGGCATTCGCAGATCCATGGCTTCGAGATGGTCGGCGAGGAGCGTGACCACCCCCTCGGCGTTCTGGAGCCGGCCGCGGACGAGCAGGGCGGGAGCGGTGTGGGCCACCGTCCGGTAGCGCGCCCACAGGCCGACCGAGCACACCACGTTCACCATTCCGGTCTCGTCCTCGAGGTTGAGGAAGGTGACACCGGCGGCGGTCGCCGGTCGCTGCCGGTGGGTCACGGCCCCGCCGACGAGGATGCGTGTCCCGTCGGGGACCTGCAACAGGTCAGCGGCCGGGATCACCCCGAGTTCGTCGAGCCTCTCGCGCAGGAACTGCGTCGGATAGCTGTCGGGCGAGATTCCCGTGGCCCAGACGTCGGCGGCGGCGAGTTCGAGAGCGCTCATGCCCGGCAGGGCCGGAGCCGGCACCGTCCCGATCCCGGGAAGCCGTCCGGGGCGTTGTGCCGCGGCCGGGGCCGCACCCCAGAGGGCTTCGCGGCGGGTGACACCGAACGAGGAGAACGCTCCTGCGGTGGCCAGTGCCTCGACCTGCGCGGTGGTGAGACCGACGCGGGCGGCGAGGTCGGCGGGCGAGGTGTACGGGCCGTGGGCACTGCGTTCGGTCACAATGCGTTCGGCGAGATCGTCGCCGATGTGCCGCACCGTCGCCAGGCCGAGCCGGACCTCGCGACCCTCGTTCTCGAGGGTGGCGTGCGCGAGGCTCGCCCCGATGTCGGGGCCGTGGACGACCACACGGTGACGTCGGGCATCGGCGACCAGCGATTGCCGCGAGTAGAAACCCATCGGCTGAGCACGCAGCAGGCCCGCGCAGAACGCTGCGGGATGGTGCAGCTTGAACCACGCCGAATAGAACACCAGCGAGGCGAAGCTCTGCGAGTGGCTCTCGGGGAAACCGAAATTCGCGAAGGCGTAGAGCTTCTCGTAGATGCGGTCGGCGACGTCTCCCGTGATGCCGTGCAGGTCCCGCATGCCCTGATAGAGACGTCCTCGCAGACGCTCCATCTTCTCCGTCGACCGTTTCGATCCCATGGCGCGACGCAACCGGTCGGCCTCCGCCGCGGTGAATCCCGCGGCGTCGACGGCCATCTGCATGAGCTGCTCCTGGAAGAGCGGAACGCCGAGGGTGCGTTCGAGGGCATTCTCGAGGCACGGATGGTCGTAGGTGACGGGTTCGAGACCGTTGCGCCGCCGGATGTAGGGGTGCACCGAACCGCCCTGGATAGGGCCGGGCCGGATGATGGCCACCTCGATGACCAGATCGTAGAAGCAGCGCGGCTTCAACCGCGGCAGAGTGGCCATCTGCGCCCGCGACTCCACCTGGAAGACGCCCACCGAGTCGGCGCGGCACAGCATCTCGTACACCCCCGGTTCGGAGAGGTCGAGGTGCGCGAGATCGACTCGGACGCCTTCGTGTTCGTCGACGAGGTCGATCATGTAGTGCAGCGCGGAGAGCATGCCGAGGCCGAGCAGATCGAACTTCACGAGACCCGCTGCGGCACAGTCGTCCTTGTCCCACTGCAGGACGGTGCGCCCTTCCATCCGCGCCCACTCGACGGGGCACACGTCGGCGACGGGCCGGTCGCAGATCACCATGCCGCCCGAGTGGATGCCGAGATGCCGTGGGAGACCTTCGATCTGTTCGGCGAGATCGAGAACCGTCTCCGGGATCCGTTCGTCGGTCTCGACCCGCACCCCACCCCACCGGCCGATCAGCTTGCTCCACGCGTCCTGTTGCCCCTGTGAGTATCCGAGGGCACGGGCCATGTCGCGGACGGCGGAACGACCGCGGTAGGTGATGACGTTCGCGACCTGCGCGGCATTGATCCGTCCGTACTTGCGGTAGACGTACTGGATCGCCTCCTCGCGCCGGTCGGATTCGATGTCGAGGTCGATGTCGGGTGGACCGTCGCGTTCGGGCGACAGGAAGCGTTCGAACAGCAGCTTGTTGCCGACGGGGTCGACGTTGGTGATGCCGATCGCGTAGCAGACCGCCGAGTTGGCGGCCGACCCTCTTCCCTGGCAGAGAATGTCGTTCCGCTTGCAGAAGTCGACGATGTCGTGGACGACGAGGAAGTATCCCGGAAACCCCAGCCGGCCGACGACGTCGAGTTCGTGTTCGATCTGCCGATAGGCGTCGGGGCGGCGCTCGACCGGACCGTAACGGCGACGCGCCCCGTCGTAGGTGAGTTCGCGCAGCCAGGTGAACTCGGTGTGCCCGTCGGGAACATCGAAGGGCGGCAGTTTCGGTGCGACGAGACGCAGGTCGAAGGCGCATTCACGACCCAGTTCGGCGGCATGGTGCACGGCACCCGGAAAGGCCTCGAACAGCCGTGCCATCTCCTCCCCCGACCGCAGGTGCCCGCCGCCGGTCGGCGGGATCCGGCCGACGGCGTCGTCGAGACTCTGCCGGCCGGAGATCGCCGCCACGGCCATCGCCAGACGTCGCCGACGGGGGTGCGCGAAGTGCGCCGCCGTGCTCGCGATGCACGGAATGCCGTGTCGCCCGGCAAGTTCGAAGAGGGCTGCGTTGCGTTCGTGGTCGTCGGGATATCCGTGACGGGTGAGTTCGACGGTCACGCGGTCGGCACCGAACCGGTCGACGAGGTCGAGCAATGCCGCCTCGGCGGCAGGGACCCCGCCCGTGGCGAGCGCTTGTCGCAGGTGCCCCCGACGACAACCGGTGAGGATCTGCCAGTGCCCACCGGCAGCATCGGTGAGCGCGTCGTAGTCGTACGTCGGGTTGTTCTTCTCCCCTCCCGCGAGGTGGGCGTCGGCGATCTGCCGCGACAGGCGTCGATAGCCCTCCTGACCGCGGGCGAGGACGAGCAGGTGCGCATCGTCGAGGCCCAGCTCGGCTCCGAAGACGGTGCGGATGTCGAGTTCGCGTGCGGCTTCGGCGAATCGCACCGCTCCGTACAGTCCGTCGTGGTCGGTCACCGCGAGGGCCTCGAGTCCGAGTCGTGCCGCCTCCTCGGCGAGCTCCTCCGGCGTGGAGGCACCGTCGAGGAAGCTGAACGCGGAGTGGGCGTGCAGTTCGGCGTAGGGCACGACCGGTCCCTGCGGACGCCGGACCCGCGCCTCGTACTCGGTGCGGGTGCGCGACCACGCCGGGCTGTCGCTCCCGTCGCCGGGATGTTCGGCATCGCGACGGGAAGTGCCGGGTCGTCCCGAGAGCACACGTTCCATCTCCGACCAGGTCGGCGGACCGTTTCCCCATCCCACTCCGGCACCTCCTCGACCGGTCCAGTATCGCACATGTGTTCGAACAAGACGTTCGAACGCGTGCAGTTCTCGTCGACGTATCCCGGCGTGTCGCGACGAGAACTGCACGATCGACTGCAACCGGGGGGTTGCATCATAGGCGACATGGTGCAACCCTGGAGTTGCATTCCCATCGGAGGAGAAGTCATGACCGACGAACTCGACCGCATCGAACGCGACATCACCATCGACGCCCCCGTCGACCGGGTGTGGGCACTCGTGGCCGAACCCGGCTGGTACATCAACGACAACGAGTGGACCGAGCACCGCCTCGAACACGACGGAGATCTCACCACCGTGCACGATCCGGTCCACGGCGCCTTCGTCTTCCGCACCGTGACCCTCGACGAACCGCACTACGCGGCCTTCCGCTGGCTCGCCGACCACACCGATCCCGACAGTCCGTCGACCCTCGTCGAGTTCCGGCTCACCGCACTCGACACCGGCACGACCGAATTACGCGTCACGGAAAGCGGATTCGACTCCCTGCCCGGCGACGCGAGCGAACGCCGCACCCGCTTCGAGGAGAACTCCCGCGGCTGGACCACCGAACTGGAGATCGCCAAGCACCATCTCGAGAAGGACGGAAGCGTTGCCCGACGCTGAGTTCTCCGCCGACCTGCATCCCGTCTTCGCGGCCCTGGCCGACGACACCCGCTGGCGCATTCTGCAGCGACTGGGCCGGTCTCCGGCGTCGGCGTCCGGGCTCGCGGCCGAGTTCACGGTCTCCCGTCAGGCCATCGCCAAGCATCTGGCGGTGCTCGAACGGTGCGGTCTCGTGACCTCCGAGCGCGCCGGGCGGGAGATCCGTTTCTCCGCCGTCGGATCGCGGCTGAGCGCGGTCGGGCGTGCGATCGAGGCGGTGGGGGCCGGTTGGGACCGTCGCCTGTCCGTGATCAAGAAGGCGGCCGAACGGCCTCAGTAACCCGCGTTCGGATCGACCCGGGCGATCAACTCCTCGCCCGCGACGAACCGGCGCACGTTCTCCTCGAGGGTCGGCGCGAACGTCTGTGTCAGCCGACTGCGCGTGTTGGCGATGTGCGGCGTGATCACGGCGTTGTCGAGATCCCACAGCGGATGACCGTCGGGCAACGGTTCGGGATCGGTCACGTCGAGGACCGCCCCGGCGATCGCGCCGTCCCCGAGGGCCTTCACCAGCGCGTCGGTGTCGACGAGGTTGCCCCGCGCGACGTTCACGAGCCACGCCGACCCGGGCATCGCCGCGAGCGCGGCGGCGTCGACGAGATGATCGGTCTCGGCGGTCGCGGGTGCGGCGACGACGAAGTGATCGGCCATCGACCACACCTCCGAGGTGCGGTCGGCCGGCAGCGTGACCTTCGCGCCGTCGACGGGACGCCCCGAACGATTGACCGCGACGACGTCCGCGCCGAGGGCATGCAGGCGCGGGATCATCGCCCGGCCGATACCGCCGCATCCGACGATGGCCACCGTCGAGCCGTGGAGGGTCCGCACCCGCGGGTCGAGAACGTCCTTGGTCCACCGCTTCGCGGCGACCGAGGCGTGGAACTGCCGCAACCCCACGAGCAACGCTCCCACCGCGTACTCGGCCACGTTGTCGGCGTACACGCCGGACGCATTCGCCCACAGCCGCCGGTCGTCGATCACGCCCGCCCGGAAGAACGGTTCGATACCCGCGTAGGTGAGCTGCACCCAGCGGACCCGGTCGGGCAGATCCGGGAACTCCTCGGCGCTGCCGTCCCACACCAGGGCGTCGGCCTCGTCCAGTTCGGAGAGAGTTCCACCGCCGGAGACGATCGCGGCGGCGAGGTGTTCGTCGTGGCCCGGTCCGAGATGAATACGCATGCCGCGACCCTAACCTCGAATCGTTCGCGGAGGGATGTCGAGAATCCGGAAGCGACTCCGTCTCCTCCATGAACGCGGCCACAATGAGCCGTACCGCACGGAGGAGAACATCATGGCCAAGTACCTGCTGCTCAAGCATTACCGCGGCGCCCCGGCAGCGGTGAACGACGTCCCCATGGATCAGTGGGAGCCGGAGGAGGTGTCGGCCCACATCCGGTACATGCAGGATTTCGCCGCCCGTCTCGAGAGCACCGGTGAGTTCGTCGACGCGCAGGCACTCTCCCCGGAGGGTGCCTTCGTCCGCTACGACGGTGAGGGACGTCCCCCGGTCACCGACGGGCCGTTCCCGGAGACGAAGGATCTCATCGCCGGGTGGATGGTGATCGACGTCGACGGCTACGACCGGGCACTGGAACTGGCTGCCGAACTGTCGGCCGCGCCGGGAGCCGGTGGGAAGCCGATCCACGAATGGCTCGAGGTGCGCCCGTTCATGTCCGAACCGCCGACCGTCACGGAGTGACGTCATGGACACCGTCACGGAGTGAGATATGGACGACGCGTTGCTGCGCACGCTCGTCCCCACCGTGATCGGCATCCTCGTCCACCGCGGAGCGGATTTCGCGTCGGCCGAGGATGCCGTGCAGGACGCGCTCGTCGAAGCCCTGCGGGTGTGGCCGGAGGATCCGCCGCACGACCCGAAGGGCTGGCTGGTCGCAGTGGCGTGGCGCAGATTCCTCGACACCGTGCGCGCCGATGCGTCCCGCCGACGCCGCGAGATCCTCGTCGACACCGAGCCCCGGCCCGGTCCGGGCACACCGGTGGACGACACGCTCGCGTTGTACTTCCTGTGTGCCCACCCGTCGCTCACGCCCGGCTCGGCGGTCGCGCTCACCCTGCGGGCCGTCGGTGGGCTGACCACCCGGCAGATCGCGCAGGCCTATCTCGTCCCGGAGGCGACGATGGCCCAACGCATCAGCCGGGCCAAGCGCACGATCGCGGACGTCCGGCTGGATCGGCCGGGCGACGTCGCGACGGTGCTGCGGGTGCTCTATCTCGTGTTCAACGAGGGCTATTCGGGTGACGTCGACCTGGCCACCGAGGCCGTCCGGCTCACGCGCCGGCTGGCAGCGGTGATCGATCACCCGGAGGTGTCGGGTCTGCTCGCGCTGATGCTGCTCCACCACGCCCGGCGAGCGGCGCGCATCCGGCAGGACGGCAGTCTCGTCCCGCTCGCCGAACAGGACCGCAGCCTGTGGGACACGCGCATGATCTCGGAGGGCGTGGAGATCCTGCAGGCCGCGCTCGCCCGCGACCGGCTCGGCGAGTTCCAGGCGCAGGCCGCCGTCGCCGCCCTGCATGCCGACGCGCGCACCGCGGAGGAGACCGACTGGGTGCAGATCGTCGAGTGGTACGACGAGCTCCTGCAGTTCACCGACAACCCGGTGGCCCGCCTCAACCGTGCCGTCGCGGTCGGTGAGGCCGACGGACCCCACGCCGGTCTCGCAGCGATGGCCGAGCTCGACCCCAGCCTGCCCCGGTACACGGCGGCCGCGGCGTATCTCCACGAACGCGCCGGCGACACCGTCACGGCGGCCCGGCTCTATGCGGAGGCCGCGCACCTGGCGACCAGCATCCCCGAACGCGACCATCTCGTGCGGCAGGCGGCACGACTGCACCGCGTTTCCTGAGGTTCCGTCAGGGTTCTCCCCCACCACGAAATCCGGTGTCACGCCGGATGTGCCGACGGTGTGGGAGAACGAGCATGGGTGTCGTGAAACTCCTGGTGCGTCTGCTCGCCATACCCTTCGTGCTCTTCATCGCGTTCGTGGCGGTCATCGGTGGCCTGGCCGTCCACGCGTGGACCACGCGCGCGCTCGACACCACCGGACGCGTCGACTTCGACACCGCCCTGCGCATCCCTCCCGTCGAGTCGGGCACCGTCGACGCCGACGGCACGCGCGTGTTCGACCTGACCATGCGGCGCGGCACGACCGACCTCGGGCACGGCCCCGACACCCGGACGTGGGGCGTGAACGGCAGCTATCTCGGACCCACCCTCCGCGCCGTGCGCGGAGAGAACGTGCGCGTGAACGTCACGAACGAGCTCGGCGAGACGAGCACGATGCACTGGCACGGCATGCACCTGCCCGCGGCGATGGACGGCGGACCGCATCAGCCGATCGAGCCGGGAACGACGTGGTCACCGTACTGGACCGTCGATCAACCGGCCGCGACCCTCTGGTACCACCCGCACCTGCACGGTTCCACCGCCGCGCACGTGTACCGGGGTGTCGCGGGCATGTTCCTGATCGACGAGCCCGGCACGTCGCCGCTCCCCCACGACTACGGGGTCGACGACATCCCCCTCATCGTCCAGGACCGGAAGTTCGACAGCGACCAGCTCGACGACAGCAACGCGATCTTCGCCGATGTCGGCACGCTCGGCGACGAGATCCTCGTCAACGGCACACCGCGGCCGTTCCTGGACGTCGCTACCGAGACGGTCCGGCTCCGGGTGCTCAACGCGTCGAACGCGCGCGTCTACAACTTCTCGTTCGACACCGGGATGCCGTTCCTCGTCGTCGGCAGCGACGGTGGTCTGCTCGAGGAGCCGCGGGCCGTCCGCAGTCTCCAGTTGTCGCCGGGTGAGCGCGCCGAGATCGTCGTCCGGCCGGAAGCAGGTTCGAGGCACGTGCTGCGCAGCACCCCGCCCGAGCTGAAGGCCGGCTTCTGGCAGGACCGCTTCTCCGGTGGCGACGACCGCATGGACGTCCTCGAGCTGCGGGCGGCACCCGTCCTCAGGTCGTCGGCCGCGATCCCGGAGAGACTGACCACCCTTCCGGAGCTCGGGGAACCGAGCAGCACCCGCCGCATCGACCTGACCTCGTCGACGACCATCAACGATCGCGAGATGGACATGGGCCGGATCGACGAGGTGGTCGTCGCCGGCACCACCGAACTGTGGGAGGTGCGCAACGTCAGCGGCACGATCCACAACTTCCACATCCACGACGTGCAGTTCGAGATCCTCGGCATGACCGGGGTGAGTCCCGACCATCCGTCCCTGGCCGGTCGCAAGGACACCGTCTTCGTCCCGCCGGCGGCGACCGTACGGCTGCTCGTTCCGTTCGGTCGCCACACCGATCCGGCGATACCGTACATGTACCACTGTCACCTGCTCGAACACGAGGACAGCGGCATGATGGGGCAGTTCGTGGTGGTCGGCGCCGACGAGGTGCACGACGTGACGCAGGCGGCCGGCACGGCCCACCATGCCCACGACGGCGGGTGAACCCGGTCACGTCCGGCAGGGCCGGGAATGGATCCTTGCCCAGCCCTGTTGAGGAGTGTGGATCGGCGCGTCGCGTACGCCCCGGAGCCAATGAGAAACCGCCTTCGTGGAATACCGTCCGGCTGGAGCCACGTTGCGCAACGTGCCGTGAGGCATCCGGCGCGTCGGTCCACCTACTTCCTCCCCTGATCTCGCGGCCGTTCCGGCCGAGCAGAGTGAAGCCCTCCCACTCCACGCCAGTACAGTTGCCGATCGTCACAATCGTCAGCGGAACCGGGAGTGGGCATGAGTCGCTGGGCCGAGATCGTCGTCACCAGGAGCCGATGGGTACTGGCGATCGTGCTGCTCGTCGTGCTCTTCGCCGGCGCCTGGGGCGTCGGGATCTTCGGCAAGCTGACCGGCACGGGCTACTACGACCCGAACAGCGAGGCCGTCGAGGTCGAGCAGATCATCTACGAGAACTTCGGGTCGCAGGCCGCGGACATCATCGCGCTCTACACCGCACCCGAGGGACGCACGGTCGACGACATCCGTCCCGACATCGAGAGAACCCTCGCCGAGTTCCAGGACGCCGTCCCCGCCGAGTCGATTCAGACCTACTGGACCGCTCCGCCGCCGATGAACCAACTGCTGCTGTCCACCGACCAGCGCAGTGTCGCTGCCTCGATCACGCTCGGCGCGAACTCCGGACTCACCGCCGCGAGCTTCCCCGAAGCCCTCGACCTGCTCGAGGTGCCCGGCGTGGAATCGCAGTTCGCCGGCAACACCGTGGTCGCGATCGAGTTCACCGACACCCTGGAGAGCGATCTCGTCCGGTCCGAGCTCATCGCGGTGCCCATCACGCTGGTGCTGCTGGTGTTCATCTTCGGCGGGGTGATCGCCGCTGCGGTCCCGGTCTTCGTGGGTGTGCTCGCGATCTTCTCGTCCCTCGCCACCCTGCGCCTGCTGTCGAACTTCACCGAGGTGTCGTCGTACGCGCTGAACATCACGTCACTGATCGGTCTGGGTCTGGCGATCGACTACGGCCTGTTCATCGTCAGCCGCTACCGCGAGGAACTCGCGGCCGGTTCGGACGTCACCTCGGCGGTCAAGCGGACGATGTCCACCGCCGGTCACACCGTGATGTTCTCCGCTGCCCTGCTGATCTGCGCGTTCGCGGGCATGCTCGTCTTCCCGCAGACGGTGCTGCGGTCGCTCGGCCTCGGGGCCATGGCCGCCGTCCTCGGTGCCGCCGTCCTGTCGCTGACTGCCGTTCCCGCGCTGCTGACAATGCTCGGCCACCGCATCAACGCGTGGACCTGGGACCGTGAGACCTCCACCCGCGCCGAAGCGCGGGCGCGCCGCTTCTGGGGCGGGGTCGTCCGCAAGGTCGTGCGCCGTCCCGCCCTGATCGCGGTGGTGATCACCGGCGGTCTCCTCGTACTCGCGTCACCCGTGTTCGAAGCACGGTTCGGGGAGATCGAGTACACCGCGCTGCCCGAGGACAGCCAGGCTCGCGCGGCCACCCAGACCTTGCTCGACGAGTTCCCGAGCACCGGCAACGGCGCCACGCTCGTCCTGCGCGGTGAGAACGGACAGGCCCCGGACAGCGCTGCCGTGCGCACGGTGTCCACCGAGGTCGCCAAGGTCGACGGCATCTCCCAGACCGTCATCGTCGGGCAGGAGTCCGACGTGGTGGTCCTGCAGGGCCTCTACGCGCAGGGCGTGGACGGCACCGCACGGGCGAGCGAGATCACCGGCGAACTGCGCGCCCTGGACGTGCCGGAGGGCACCGACCTGCTCGTCGGCGGTGGCCGGGCCCTCGTCGACGACGCCAATCAGGCCGTCTCGGATTCGCTGCCCTGGATGATCACGATCATGGTGCTCTCGACCCTGGTGCTGCTGTTCCTGGCATTCGGGTCGGTGGCACTGCCGATCAAGGCGGTGCTCATGGCGGCACTGAGTCTCGCCGCGACCTTCGGCGTGCTGACCTGGGTGTTCCAGCTGGGCCACGGTGCTTCGTGGCTGCACGTCGTTCCCGCGGCGATGGAGCCGACCTTCGTCGTCCTCATCCTCGCCGTGGTCTTCGGCCTGTCGACCGACTACGAGGTCTTCCTCATGTCGCGCATGATGGAGGCCCGCGCGGCCGGGGCGAGCACGGTAGAAGCCGTCGAGTACGGCATCTCCCGCACCGGACGTGTCGTCACCGCCGCTGCACTGCTGCTGATCGTGGTCACTGGCGCCTTCACCATCTCCGGCCTGTCGATCATGCGGTTCCTCGGCGTCGGCATGATCGTCGCGCTGATCATCGACGCGACGATCGTGCGCATGCTGCTCGTGCCGTCGCTGGTCAAGCTCATGGGCGAGGCCAACTGGTGGGCACCGGCATGGATGAAGCGCGTGCACGCGAAGGTCGGGCTGGGTCATTAGACCGCAAGGCGGCCGGTGTTCGGGGTCGCTACAGCGGCGTGATCGTCGTCGCGACGACGGGACGCGCCGGCTTGGCCGCGGCACCGCAGCTCGCCGGCCGGGCCGGTAGTTCCGAGGTCTCCACCCCGACCCGCCATGCCCGGCCGTCGCGGTGACGCACGATCGGCTCGTCCCCGTCCTCGACCGTCACGGCGTCGATCGCGAACTCGTCGATCGCCTCGCGCACCGCGATCTCGGCGGACTGCCCGGCCGCACCCCAGGTGCTGCGACCCCGCAGGCCGGCCGCGTGGACGTGTCCGTTCCGGGCGTCGCGGACCGCGGCGAGACTGTCGTCCTCGTCGAGCCGTCCGTAGGTGTACCCGGTCGGCAGCATGATCATCGACGGCGCGAAACGGTGTCCGCCGGTGTGCGAGCACTCCCACACGTCCTGCCCGAACTCGGCGGTCAGAGCCGCCGCGATCGGACGCCCCAGCACAGCGCAGCACCGGTCCCGTTTGCCGTGGGCACACACCAGGGCGATCGGGTCCTGCACGGCGGCACCGATACCGGGGGCGGGACCCGCGAGCACGCGCGGGACGATGTCGAGCAGCTCCGCCGGCTCGGTGATCTCGAGCCGCTCGCACCAGGTGTTCCCCGGTTCGGTGCGGGCCAGCAGGACGGTCCGGGTCTCCCGCACCACGTCGCGGCCGGGTCTCCGGATGAACAGGATCCGCACGTCCGCGACCTTCGCCCGGGCGGACAGCTCGTCCGACAACTCTGTGCCGAGGGCGGTGCCGTCGAGCACGTCGCGTCCCCAACCCGTCGGCACCTCGAGACACACGTAGCCGGGCGCGGTGGCCGCCGTACCGGGCAGCGGCTCGTCGAGCGCGGACAGTGCGGAACAGGTGGGCGCGGCAATGGTGGTCACGCGGACATTGTGGCCCGGACACCCTCGTGACGGCCCGGCACCCCGCGGTGACCGGTCAGCCGCGGCGAAGAAGCCGCCGTGCCGCACCGCCCCACATCCGCAGGAATCCCTGCGACAGGTACGTGAAGCTGCCCAGCGCCAGCACCCACTTGGTGACGCTGACGGTCGAGGCGGCCCGGACCGTCCGGTCGTCGATCCGGGTGCGGTGATCCAGCAGGTACAGGCCGACGACGTTCTCGACGTAGTCCCCCGCCGCGGCGACGACCGGCGCCGCCATCAGGATCCGACGCGTGCGCGGCGACAGCGGGCGGTGCTTGTCGAGCGAGCGCGCACCGGCCCGCAGCGCGATCGCGAAGGTCGCCGGGTGGACCATGTCCCAGTAGTAGTGCTCCCGGTAGCGCTCGATCTCCTCGGGACCGAGATCGTCGAGGATCTTCCGGTACTTCGCGGCCGAGAAGGTGGTCTGGACGGTGCCCACCGTCGGCGCCGTGGAGCCGAGGACCCGGCCGATGTTCGCCTGGGACACGAGGAAGACGGCGGCAGCACCGATGAGGAAGCGGTCCGCCCGAGTGAGTGTCATGCTCGTGATGCTAGGGGCAGAGAATCCGCGACCCTACGGAAGGGAGACCCGTGCAGATCACCGGAGCAGTCCTGGAGGAGATCGGACGTCGACGCCGGTACGAGGAGTCCACCCCGCTCAGCGTGGACCTTCTCGAACTCGACCCACCGGGACCGGGTGAGGCGCTGGTCGAGATCGAATGCGCGGGTGTGTGCCATTCCGATCTGTCCGTGGTCGACGGCAACCGGCCCCGGCCGGTGCCCATGCTCCTCGGGCACGAAGCGGCCGGACGCATCGTCGAACTCGGCGACGACACCACCGGCTTCTCCGTCGGCGAGCGGGTCGTCATGACCTTCATGCCCCGCTGCGGCGAATGCGAGGGCTGCGCGAGCAACGGCATCCGCCCCTGCATCCCGGGATCGGCCGCGAACGCTGCGGGGACCCTGCTGTCGGGCGCCCGGCGGCTGCACCGCGACGGGAACGACGTCCACCACCACCTGGGAGCATCGGCCTTCGCGACCCACGCCGTCGTCGACACGCGGTCGCTCGTCGGTGTCGGCGACGACGTCCCCGCCGAGGTCGCCGCGCTGATGGGCTGTGCCGTGCTGACCGGTGGCGGTGCGGTCGTCAATGCTGCTCGTCCTCAGGCCGGGGACACGCTGGTCGTCGTCGGTCTCGGCGGAGTCGGCATGGCCGCGCTGCTCGTGGCGCTGGCCCACGACGACGTCACCGTGATCGCCGTCGACACCTCCCCCGACAAGCGCGACACGGCACGCTCGTTGGGAGCACAACTCGTGCTCTCACCGGACGAGGCCGTCGGACAGGGTGTGAAGGCACGACTGGTCATCGAGGCCGCGGGGAGCGTGCCCGCGCTCACCACGGCGGTCGCGCTCACCGGACCGGGAGGCACCACGATCACCGTCGGACTACCTGCGCCCGACGCCCGGCTCGAGATCTCGCCCACCGCTCTCGTCGGCGAGGGTCGCTCGCTGGTGGGCAGCTATCTCGGCTCCGCCGTCCCGGCCCGCGACATCCCCCGCTTCGTGGACATGTGGCGCGAGGGGCGACTGCCGGTCGAGCGGCTCGTCACCGACCGTCTGCCGCTGGACCGGATCAACGAGGCGATGGACGCCCTGGCCGACGGAACCGCCCTCCGTCAGATCCTCACCATGGACTGAACATCCATCCATGTCCCCGTCGGTTCAGATGTCGTAGTCCACGACGACCGGCGCGTGATCGCTGATCCTCCGGTCGGGCGCCGGATCGCGGTCGGTCCCTGCGGAGATCGCGGTCCGGGCCAATCGCGGGGTGGCGAGGTGGTAGTCGATCCGCCACCCTGAATCGGAGGTGAACGACTCCCCCAGCCACGACCACCACGAGTAGGGACCGTCGACCTCGGGATGATGCCGGCGGACGACGTCGACGAGCGTGCGCGGCGACAGCAGCGAATCGAACCAGGCGCGTTCCTCGGGCAGGAAACCCTCGGCCTGCCCGCGACGCCGCCAGTTGCGCACGTCGTAACGCGTGTGGGCGACGTTGAAGTCACCCATGATCAGGAACTCCCGCCCCTGGGCGCGCGCCGCGAGCCGGCTACGGGTCAGCTGCCGGGCGAAGGCCGACAGGAACCGCATCTTGCGCTGGTAACGCACCCCACCGTCCGGCTCGTCGCGCATGCGCCCGGGCTTCTGGAGGTGCGCCGGGAGCCCACCCTTCGGCAGGTACAGCGACGCCACGGTGATCGGCGCGTCGGCGAGATCCACCTCGACGTACCGCCCCTCGTGGGCGAATTCGGACAGTCCGCGAGCCAGCGGTCCCCGATCGAACTCGATCCGGTCGACGTGTTCCTCACCGGGAAGTCGCAGCAGTGCGGTGCCGCTCCAGGCGCGCACGGCGGCGGGTTCGTGCAGGGTCAGGATCCCGACGCCGTTGCGGCCGGGAAGGGTGCCCTCGTCGTAGGCGAGGTGGTACTTGCCGAAGACACCCTGCGGGATCGCGGCCGCCGGAGCACGTACCTCCTGCAGGGCCACTACGTCGGGGTTGCGCTCACGCAGCCAGTTCTCGAATCCGCGTCGCTGTGCGGCGCGGATTCCGTTGATGTTGAAGGTCGCGATGCGCACGATCGTCCAGTCTAGGCAACCGTTCGATCCGTGAGGAACGGGACGACCGCCGCCGCGAAATCGCGGGCACGGTCGCGATGGATGCTGTGCCCGCAGCCGACCTCCCGCACGGATGCCGAAGGCAGCGCCTCGACTGCCGCCGTCAGCAGGCGCGGGTCGACCATGCTGCCGCGCCGCACTCCGCGCAACAGCAGGGTGGGGGCGGTGAGGGACGGAAGGTGCTGCCACCACACCGGATTCGGCGTGTGGAACTGGGCGACGACCGACGGTGTCATCGAACGGTCGAAGGCGGTGACCGCGCGCGGGTTGAGCGCCATGCTGGTCGCGGCGTGCCACAGCTCCGCGGGAGTCGGGCGGTGGGCCGGCACCTCCGGAACCGGATCCCCCTCCCGCAGCGGCAGGGGTGTCTCCTCGAGGACGAGCCGTCGGACGAGGCCGGGATTCTGTTGCGCGACCAGCGATCCCACGTGACCGCCGAGCGAGTGTCCGACGAGATCGACGGCCTCGACGTCGAGGTGGGCGCACAAGCCGGCGACGTCGGCGGCGAACTCGCCGAAACGGTACGAGGGGGCCCGGCCGCTGCGTCCGTGCCCGCGCAGGTCGACGGTGACCACCCGTCGGCCCGCCTTCACCAGGGCTCCGGCGAACCGGGTCCACGTGCGCCCGTCGCCACCCATCCCGTGCACCAGCAGTACGGGCACGGAACGGGCGGCGGCAGCGGAGGGTGCGAACTCGCGATATGCGAGGGCGACCCCGTTCGGCGCGGCGGTGAGGACCGGAGATCTCATGATGCTCGAGCCTACTCAGTCGTAGACGCCCTCCACCCGCCAGCCGTCGGCACCGAAGAACACCAGCAGGGCCCGTGATTCCTCGAGCAGCACCTGCAGACGGGCGGCGCACCGGGCCGCGGCCGGATCCCACCAGTACTCGTCCACCGGCCACGGACCGGCCCATCCGATCACCGTCCAGCTGCGACTTCCCCATCGCAGCCGAGCAGGTGACCCGCTGAGCAGTCCGCGCTCGGTCACCGAGACCGGATTTCCCACGTCGTCGTCCAGCCGGATCGCGGGAGGTGTGTGCAACACCAGTGCGGGAGCCGGGGGCGGGAGCCGGCCCGGCCACGATGCGTCCGGGTCGGAGTGCGGTATCGCCTCGTCGCCGACGGGCACGAGGACGATCCGTTCGGTGGGTCCCCGGCCGCCGCCGAGCACCCCGATCCGGACGGCGTCCCCACCGAGCAGGCCCTGCACCCGGACGAGCGCCCGACGTGCCCGTTCGTCCTCGTCGCCGACACCGCCCCACAACCCGAGTTGCAGCGCACCGGCGGCGACGACCTCGACCGGTTCGAGACGCAGCAGCACGATTCCCGCCGTGGGCCGGTTCGTGTTGCGGCCGGTGAGCCATCCGTCGAGCTGCCAGCGCACACGATCGGCCGTGCCCTCGGGGGTGAGCGGTTCGGCGCAGCGCCAGGTGCGCGCGAGCTCCTCCCCGGCCCCGGTGCGTGCCGTCACGAGCAGTCGCGTGCACGCGACTCCCGCCGCCGCGAGCCGGGTGTGGAGCAGTTCGGCCAGTGCGCGACCGGCGAAGGCCGCGGCGTCGACGCGCTCCACCGGCGGGTCGCAGGGCTGCTCGACCGTCAGGTCCGGAGGGATCGGCCGTCCCGACGGAGGACGTTCCGGCAGGCCCCGTGCGCTCCGGTGCGCAGCGACGACGTCCGCGTCGAAGCGTGAGGCCACATCGATCGAGGACAACGCGGCGAACGCTCCGATGGTGCGGATACCGAGGCGACGCAACAGATCCACCGTGTCGGCCCGTCGAGGAGCCGCCAGCGCCGGTTCCACCGCGAGATACGAGACCGGCAGCGGCGCCAGGAACTCGGCGCATCTCCCCGTCGGGACCAGTGCGTTCCGTCGCGCGGCGAGGACCGCGGTGGACAGCTCGTCGGCGACACCGACCTGGCATTCCACGCCGGTCGCCGCGACCGCGTCGATCAGGGTCTCCGCGGCGGCCTCCTCCGAGCCGAACCACCGGACCACCCCGCGCGCGGCGAGGACCACCAGACCCGGGCGCAGCACCTCCACGCCCGGGGCCACCGCATCGATCGCGGCCACCACCGCCTCGAACGTCCGCGCTTCCAGGTCGGGATCCGAGCGGGCCACATGCAGTTCCGGGCAGCGGGCCTGCGCCTCACGCCGTCTCAGGCCGCGCCGGACACCCGCGGCCCGCGCCGAGGCCGAGCAGGCGACGACACGATTCGCCGAGACCACCGCCACCGGGACGGTCGCGGGCAGCTCCGCGGCGGTGGCGGCGGCGACCGCGGGCCAGTCGGGGCACCAGAGGGCCACGACCCGCGCGGGTGCCCGTCGGGAGGACGAGTCGTTCACCGGACCGCTTTACGGAAACGCCCGTCCTCCAGCCGATTCCGCTCCTCGCTCGCCCACTCGACGGCACTGCGGTCGGCGCACACCTCCACTCGGGTGGCGCGCGGAGGGAATGCCCGCCCGTGCGCTCGGACCGACAGACGGGTCGCGCACAGCCGGTCCCGGCCGGGACCGTCCACACCCCGGTAACCGTCGACCCGCGCCTCCAGTCGCACGTGGGCACCTTCCCAGCGACCGTCCGTGACCACGAGGACGGACTGCTTGCTCCGCGCCCGGGCGGCGACCGCACGAGTACGGGACGGGGGCACCGATGCCCCACCGAGTCCCAGCACCACCAGGTCGATCCCGTCGAGCAGCACCGCGGCGATCTCCACGGGATCCGGTCCGGGATCGGGGATCACGGCCAGCCGGTGCAGGCGGGCTCCCATCTCCGCGGCGGCGAGCAGACCCAGTCGGCGCTGACCGATCACGGCGGCATACCCGCCGGAGGCCGTCACGGACGCGAGCATCCCGAGGAGGAGGGAGGTGGCGCCGGACACCGAGACGACGCTGCCGCGCACCAGTCCGCCCTGCGGCAACAGTTCCGCGAGCGGAGCCGGGACGGGCAGGATGCGGTCGGAGGGGGCCTCGACCCGGCCTCGCGCGACGGACTGGATCTCGCCCCGCGCCGGCACTGCCGCGATCCGACGTCGCAGTGCCTCGATCCGCTCCGCGCGACCCGCTTCCTCGTCGTCCACCGGAAATTCGGCCACCTCGCCCACTGTCACCCCTGTCATCCGCCTGCCGTCTGACACACACGACCGGCCGACCACGGGGAAGTCGTGGCCCGGCTCGCACTCTATTCGAACATACTTTCGATCTTCATCAAGTAGAACCGACCCGAATCCTTCCCGTCAAGCCGGAAGCACCACCCCCGCCGGTGACCACAGTGCAGCTCACCCGTTTTTCGGCCGGGGCGAACACCTCCGATCGACTACTCTCGATCGAGTGGCGGAGCAGGCGTGGGTAGGACGGGCCGTAGGGCCGGATCACTTGGTGGCCGGTCGATATCGGCTCGACTCCAAGCTCGGCGGTGGCGGCATGGGTGCCGTCTGGCTCGCCCGCGACAACCGTCTGGGCCGCGACGTCGCCGTCAAACAGGTGATCTCCACCGCAGACCTCGATCCCGACGAGGCCGAGGATCTCCGCCGCCGCGCGCTCCGGGAGGGCCGGGCCGCCGCCCAGCTCGCCCACGAGCACGCCATCTCGATGTACGACATGGCTCTGCACTACGGCGAACCGTGGCTCGTCATGGAGCACCTGCCGTCCCGCAGCCTGGCGCAGGTGATGAACGTCGTCGACACCCTCCCGCCGTACGTGGTGGCGCAGATCGGCGCGAATGTCGCCGACGCCCTGACCGCCGCGCACGCCGCTGGGATCGTCCACCGCGACGTCAAGCCCGGCAACATCCTCATCGCCGAGCGCGGCCGCGACGCCGGCATCGTGAAGATCAGCGACTTCGGCATCGCCCGCGCGAAGGGCGACAACGACCCCGACGGCGTGATCATCGGCACCCCCGCCTATTTCGCGCCCGAGGTCGCGCGCGGCAACGACCCCACCGAGGCCAGTGACGTCTTCTCGCTCGGCGCGACCCTCTACACCGCGGTGGAAGGGCAACCACCCTTCGGTTTCGAAACCGACTCGATCGCGTTGCTGCACCGGGTCGCCCGGGCCGAGATCATCATGCCCACGCACACCGGTCCGCTCACCGAGCCCCTGCTCGAGATGCTCCAGCCCGATCCGGCGCGACGCCCGACGATGGCGCAGGCGCGCGATCTCCTCGCCCGCGTGGTCCTCGGACCGAGCGGATCGGCGGCGGCCCTGCGCGGCCGTCCCATCCAGAACGAGGACGGCACGATCCCGTCGTGGGCACAGCGTTCCGCGCACTTCGCCGAACCCGCACGTCCCCGCGGTTCCTTCGTCGACCGCCCCCTCGGTGCCGCGACGCAGGCCGCCGGTGGTCCGAAGAAGTCGGCGAAGGGTTTCGCCCCGGCGGATCTGCTCGACCGTCTGCTCCCGAAGGGTCCCGTGCCCGACAACCCGCAGGACCGCATCGTCGCCTATGCACCCCTGGCGATGGCGGCGATGGTCGCGGTGATCGTGGTGGCGCTGCTCATCGCCGTCATCATCGCGCTGATCGTCTGATCCGCCCCAGCTCCGCAGTTCTCGTCGACGATCTCGCGCGCGAGCGACGAGAACTGCACGCCGCCGGCATCGGCACGACGAGCACCGGTCACGCTCAGTCGATGCGGCGGCGGTGCGCCCAACGGGTCAGCGCGTTGCGGTTCGACTGCTGCGTCTTGCGCAGGACGTTCGACGCGTGGGTCTCGACGGTCTTCACCGAGATCACGAGTTCCTCGGCGATCTCGCGGTAGGTGTAGCCGCGAGCGAGCAGGCGCAGCACCTCGAGTTCCCGTGGGGTCAGCGAGTCGAGCTCGGGATCGAGGGGCGGTTCCGGCGCGGCCGACCGGCCGGTGAACGAGTCGAGCACGAAACCGGCCAGGCGCGGACTGAACACGGCGTCTCCCCCGGCGACCCGCCGGACGGCGTCGGCCAGATCCGGACCGGAGATCGTCTTCGTCACGTACCCGCGGGCGCCGGCGCGAATGACGGCGATGACGTCCTCGGCCGCGTCGGACACGCTGAGCGCCAGGCACACCGGGCCGTCCGGGATCCGCTGGAGGACGGCGACACCGCCACCGTCGGGCATGTGGACGTCGAGGAGCACGACATCCGGCTTGGTCGCCTCGATCCCGGCGACGGCCTCGGCGACCCCTCCGGCCTCGCCGACGATCTCCATGTCGGCCTCGCGCCCCAGTTCGGTGCGCACTCCGGAACGGAAGACCGCGTGGTCGTCCACCAGGAAGACACGATAGGGACGGTTGTTCTCGGTGGCATCGGACGATGTCGCCGGAATCGAAGTCACTGTGTCTGCTCCTCGGGGTGGGGGTCGTTCACCCCCCACTCTAAGGTCGACTCGGTGTCCTGTTCGCGTTCGGTCTCCGGCCGGCCGGCGCGCGGCACATGGATGCGCACCTCGGTTCCCTTTCCGGGACTCGACTTCACGACCGTCCGGCCGCCGCGACGTTCGATGCGCGCGCGGATGGACTTGGCCAGACCCTGCCGGTCGGCCGGCACCTCGTCGGGATCGAATCCGACGCCGCGATCGCGCACGAACACGCTCACCTGATGCGGTTCCACCTCTGCGAAGAGGTCGACGCTGTCCACTCCGGCGTGCTTGGCGGCATTGACGAGCGCCTCGCGGGTCGCGCCGAGCACGGCGGTCGCGGCCTCGGGGGTCAGATCGCTGTCGTCCGGCGCGACGTCGCCGACGATGACGGGTTGGACGGACAGGCCGTACTGGTCCTCCACCTCACCGGCGATGGTGCGCAGCGTCTCGGCGAGCGAGGTGCTCGGCGTCTCGTCCCCGCCGAACAGCCAGCGGCGCAGTTCGCGTTCCTGGCTGCGTGCCAGTCGCACGACCTCCTGCTGGTCGCCGGCCTGCTTCTGGATGAGCGCGAGGGTCTGGAGCACCGAGTCGTGCAGGTGCGACGCGATCTCCTCGCGCTCCTCGTTGCGCACCCGGGCGGCACGCTCGGTCTCGAGGGCACGCCACATCCGGATCCACAGCGGCACCGACAGCAGGGCCGCGCCGACCAGCGTGACCACCACGGCGACCAGCGACGAGCGCAGCGCCGCGACGTCGACCTGCGCGATGACCATCACCCCGAGTCCGGTGACTACGAGGGTCAGGCCGCCGAGTACGCGAGCCCACGTGAGGACCGTCGGATGCGCGGGCAGCCCGAGCACCGATCGGGGGCCTTCGACGTCGAATTCACGCCACACGAGCGCCGCACCGACGACCACCACGACGATCGGCAGCACCACGCCGGCGGCACCACCACTGAACAGCCACGAAAGACCCACCGCCAGCCCGATACCCATGAAGGCGAGACCGATGGCACGGCGACGTTCGGGGCCGGTGGGGCGATCGGTGTCGGAGCCGGGGGGCACGAACATCCACAGCAGGCCGTAGGCCGCGATCCCGAAGCCGCCGAGGGCGGCGAGCACCGTGAACGCGACCCGCACCTTGGTGGCGTCGATGCCGAGATGGTCGGCGACGCCACCGGCCACACCGCCCACGATGCGACCGCCCACCCGCCGTTCGAGGCGGGGAACGGTCACGGGTAGTCCAGGTACCGGTTGCACACCTCGATACTGGCACGGCGATCGCCGGCCCGGCATCGGGGACGAACCCTGATGTCCGGGTTCCGATCGGGCCCTCGGAAATCAGGGTCGGTCCCTGATGTGCCGCGCGCGGAAGCCCAGCAGGATGGGTGCCATGGACACGAGGAGCTTTCAGGACCAGGTGGCGGACATGTGGCGGACCCGCCCCGTGCGTCTGCCGAAGGAGGGGCACATCGCGGGTGTGTGCTCGGGTATCGGAGTGCGCTACGGCGTCGATCCCGTGCTGATCCGTGTCGTCTTCGTCGCGTCGGCGCTGTTCGGCGGTGGCGGTCTCGTCCTCTATCTGGCTGCCTGGCTGATGTTTCCCCGCCACGGCGACCAGGTCTCTCCGCTCGAATCGCTCGTCGGGCGGGGCGCGAGCTCGGACTCGACCACCAAGGTCGTCGTAATCCTCGTGGCCCTGGCGATCGCGGCGGGCGCCATCGGACCGGTGGGGGCGGGTTCGGGTGGTTCCGGATTCATCGGAACGCTCCTGTTGCTCGGCGGCTGGTGGCTGCTCTATCAGCGGCGTCCCGAACCGCCGGTGCTGCCGGCCCCCGAAGGAACATCCTTCCCCACCCAGGCGGCCTTTCCTCAGCCCCCGGTGACGAACTCGTACTGCTCCCCGTGGGGCGCACACACCGGTGCATGGAACATGCACGCGGGTCCGGCGGCCACGACGACACCGGGCGGGGAGACAGCAGGCACGGAGACAACCCCGCCTGCGCAGACCACCGATGCGACGGAGGTCGTGAACACCACCGACGCCTCGGGCACCGACACCCCCGCCTCGGGCACCGATACCCCTGCCTCGGGCACCGATACCCCCGCCTCGGGCACCGATACCCCTGCCTCGGGCACCGACGCCACAGCGCCCCCCGAGACGACGGAGAGGAAGACGTCCCCGATGCCCGACCTACGCAAGGACACCGACCGCACGGACACCGACGTTCCGCTCCCGGATGTCAACGCACTCTCGCCCCACCGTTCGGCACCGCCGGCATGGGATCCCCTCGGGGTCGCCCCGTTCGCGTGGGATCTGCCCGAACCGGCGCCGAAGCACGAACCCGCGGTCGTCACGAACAGGCGTTCGCGCCTGACCACGACGGTCCTCGGCCTGGCCGTGATCGCCGCTGCGGTGACCGGCGCGCTCGGTGCCGCCGCCGACCTGGCCTGGGTGACCCCCGCCCGGGTGGGCGCTGTGGCCCTCGCGGTCGTCGGTCTGGGCCTGCTGATCGGCGCGTTCCTGCACCGTGGTCACGGACTGCTCGTCGTCACCGGCCCCCTGCTGGGATTCGTCGTCCTCGCCTCGATCGCCGGACCGGTCGACACCTCGAACTGGGGCGACCGCACCTGGGCACCGACCAGCACCGACCAGCTCGAGTCCGAGTACAGCTTCCAGTTCGGGGCGATGACCCTCGACCTGCGGGGACTCGAACTCACCGAGGACCGCACCGTGCAGGTCGACGGCCGGTTCGGCAGCGTCGAGGTGCTGTTGCCGGAGAACCTGGACGTCCGCGCCGACTGCACGGTCGGCCCCGGTGAGATCAGGGGATGCCCCGCCCCCGGCATCGACGGCGGCGCCGACGGAGTCGACGACGGGCCGGTCCTGGACCTGAACGCGAACATGGAATTCGGATCTCTGGAGGTGCATCGTGGCTGATCACGAAACCGGAACACACACCGAGGATCGGACCGAGCGCACCCGCAAGGGACCGTCGCTCCTGCTCCTGCTCGCCGCACTGGCAGCGCTGGTCGTGAGCGGATGGGCCATGATCGGGCCGTTCTCCGTCGAGTTCCTCGCCGCCGTCGACCTCGGATGGGTCCTGGTGGGCGCGGCCCTGCTGATCGGAGCGGTGCTGGTCTTCCTCCCCACCCGCCGGAGGTAACCACCCCCACCTACGCGACGTCCCCCGGACCTGATCGGTCCGGGGGACGTTCGTCGTCTCACCGCTTCCGGCGAGCGAGGATCACTCCCACGCAGTCACACGCGAGTGAGGATCACTCCCACTCGGTCACACGCGAGTGAGGAATCACTCCCACTCGATCGTTCCCGGGGGCTTGCTCGTCACGTCGAGCACCACTCGGTTGACCTCCGCCACCTCGTTGGTGATGCGGGTGGAGATCCGCTCGAGAGTCTCGTAGGGCAGGCGCGTCCAGTCGGCGGTCATCGCGTCCTCGCTGGAGACCGGACGCAGCACGATCGGGTGTCCGTAGGTGCGGCCGTCGCCCTGCACGCCCACGCTGCGGACGTCGGCGAGCAGCACGACCGGGCACTGCCAGATCTGTCCGTCGAGGCCGGCGGAGGTGAGCTCCTCGCGGGCGATCGAGTCGGCGCGGCGCAGGATCTCGAGGCGGTCGCGGGTGACCTCACCGATGATGCGGATGCCGAGGCCGGGGCCGGGGAACGGCTGGCGGCCGACGATCTCCTCGGGCAGGCCGAGCTGACGTCCGACCGCGCGCACCTCGTCCTTGAACAGCAGGCGCAGCGGCTCGACGAGCTCGAATTCGAGGTCCTCGGGAAGTCCACCGACGTTGTGGTGGCTCTTGATGTTCGCGGTGCCGGAACCGCCGCCGGACTCCACGACGTCCGGGTACAGGGTGCCCTGCACGAGGAACTTCACGGTCTCGCCCTTGTCGGCACCCTCGCCGAGCACCTCGGAGACCGCGCCCTCGAAGGAACGGATGAACTCGCGGCCGATGATCTTGCGCTTGGCCTCGGGATCGGTGACACCGGCGAGCTCGCGCAGGAAGGTCTCGGACGCGTCGACGGTGACCAGGCGGGCACCCGTCGCGGCGACGAAGTCCTTCTCGACCTGCTGCCGTTCGCCCTCACGCATGAGGCCGTGGTCGACGAACACACAGGTCAGACGGTCGCCGATGGCGCGCTGCACCAGCGCTGCCGCCACGGCGGAGTCGACACCACCGGACAGGCCGCAGATGGCACGGCCGTCGCCGATCTGCTCACGGACCTGTTCGACGAGCGCGTCGGCGATGTTCGCTGCGGTCCAGTCGCCCGGGATCCCGGCGATGTCGTGCAGGAACCGGCTCAGCACCTGCTGGCCGTGGGGCGAGTGCAGCACCTCGGGGTGGTACTGGACACCGGCGAGGCGGCGGGCGCGGTCCTCGAACGCCGCGACCGGCGCGCCGGCGCTGGTGGCCGTGACCTCGAAGCCCTCGGGAGCCTCGGTGACGCCGTCGCCGTGGCTCATCCACACGGGCTGCGTCTCGGGCAGGCCGTCGTGCAGCACACCTCCGGACACCGACAGTTCGGTGCGACCGTACTCGCGCGAGCCGGTGTGCGCGACCGTGCCGCCGAGCGCCTGCGCCATCGCCTGGAAGCCGTAGCAGATGCCGAAGACGGGGACGTCGAGATCGAACAGAGAAGGATCGAGGCGCGGTGCGCCCTCCTCGTACACGCTGGCGGGGCCACCGGACAGCACCACTGCGCGCGGATTCTTCGCCGCGATCTCCTCGACACCGGCCGTGTGCGGCACGACCTCCGAGTAGACGTTGGCCTCACGAACGCGCCGAGCGATCAGCTGCGCGTACTGAGCTCCGAAATCGACGACGACGACCGGTCTGGACTGCTGGCTTTGCGACGACACCCGAACAGTCTAAGCGGCCGCGCCGGGTGTTCCCGACGCGGCCGCTCATCCGATCGTTTCCGGGTCGCTACGCGACGCCGCTGTGCTTGACCTCGACGACCGGCAGTCGCAACGCACCGGGCGCGTCGACGGGCACCACCGGGTTCTTCGGTTCGACCGGCGCGACACGACGGTAGGGCTGCCCCTGCTCGGGGCGCTGGTCGTCCTCACCCTTGTTGGGCCA
The DNA here is from genome assembly GCF_058211795.1 of Rhodococcus sp. S3. Taxonomy (NCBI): domain Bacteria; kingdom Bacillati; phylum Actinomycetota; class Actinomycetes; order Mycobacteriales; family Nocardiaceae; genus Rhodococcus; species Rhodococcus sp. S3. The sequence goes on from NZ_CM177074.1 coordinate 3,629,606, forward strand.
CAACGACGCAGCGCGTTCGGCCTGCGCCGCAATGGTGAGCGAGGGGTTCACGCCGAGGTTCGCGGAGACCGCGGCCCCGTCGACGACGCTCAGCGTCGGGTAGCCGTGGACGCGGTGGTACGGATCGATCACCCCGTGGTCGCGATCGGATCCGATCACGGCACCGCCGAGGAAGTGTGCGGTGAGCGGAATGTTGAAGATCTCACCCCACGTGCCGCCCGCGACACCGTCGATCTTCTCGGCGATGCGACGCGTGGCCTCGTTGCCGGCCGGGATCCAGGTGGGATTCGGCTGTCCGTGGCCCTGCTTGCTGGTGACCTTGCGACGGCCGAACAGACCCTTGGTCGTGTAGGTGGTGATGGAGTTGTCGAGGTTCTGCATCACCAGCGCGATGATGGTGCGCTCGCTCCATCGGTGCACCGAGAGCATCCGCAGCATCTTCACGGGGTTCCGCGCGACCTGCCCGAGGAACTTCACCCAGCGGGGAGTGCGTCCGTCGCCGTCGGTCATGAGCGTCTGCAGCAGGCCCATCGCGTTCGATCCCTTGCCGTACCGCACGGGCTCGATGTGCGTGTCGGGGGTGGGATGGAACGACGAGGTGATCGCGACACCGTCGGTGAGCTTCAGATCGGGGTCGATCCTCATCTTCCCGGCACCGACGATCGATTCGGAGTTGGTGCGGGTCAGTTCGCCGACCTTGTCGGACAGTTCGGGCAGCGCACCGGTGTCCTTGAGATGGTGCAGCAGGTGCTGCGTGCCCCACGTTCCGGCAGCGAGGACGACGTGCGCGGCCGTGTAGGTGCGCCGCCGCTTGCGGACCCACGCGCCGGTCCGTTCGGTGATCACGTCCCAGGTGCCGTCGGCGACCTGACGGAGATCGGTGACGGTGGTCAGCGGGACGATCTCGGCTCCCGCCCGCTCGGCGAGACCCAGATAGTTCTTCACCAGGGTGTTCTTGGCGCCGTGGCGGCATCCCGTCATGCACTCGCCGCACTCGATGCAGCCGGTGCGGTCGGGGCCCACACCACCGAAGTAGGGGTCGGCGACCGTGCGGCCGGGTTCGCCGAAGAACACGCCCACGGGCGTCTGGATGAAGGTCTCGCCGACTCCCATGTCGTCGGCCACCGACTTGATCACCTTGTCGGCGTCGGTCATCCGGCCGTACTGCACCACGCCGAGCATCCGCTTCGCCTGGTCGTAGTACGGGCTCAGTTCGTCCTGCCAGTCGGTGATGTGCGCCCACTGGCGGTCCTCGAAGAACGGCGCCGGAGGCTTGTACAGGGTGTTCGCGTAGTTCAGCGACCCTCCGCCCACGCCGGCACCGGCGAGGATCAGGCAGTCGCGCAGCAGGTGCACGCGCTGGATGCCGAAGCAACCGAACTTCGGTGCCCAGAGGAAGCGGCGCAGGTCCCAGCTGGTCTTCGCGAAGTCGGCGTCGGCGTAGCGGCGACCGGCCTCGAGAACGCCGACCTTGTAACCCTTCTCCACGAGGCGCAACGCCGTGACGCTTCCACCGAAACCCGATCCGACGATCAGGACGTCGTAGTCCGTGACCCGTTGCTTACCCATGGAACCTCCAGCGACGAGAGTTGTTACCGGCCAGTATGCACCTCGGCGGTGTGACTACAGGCACAGCCCCGACTCTACCCGTTACGTGGAGTTGCACGAAAACGAAGGGTGAAAATGCCGATGGCCGGTCACCGCGTCCTGCGACGCTGTGACCGGCCATCGGAATGTACCGGGAAGGTCCTTATCCGCGGACCGACAGACCGACCTTCTGGAATTCCTTCAGATCGGAGTAACCGGCCTTCGCCATCGATCGACGCAGACCGCCCACGAGATTGAGCGAGCCCGACGGGTCGTCGGACGGGCCGAACAGCACCCGGCCGAGGCCCGGTCGTCCGTCCTCGGCGACCCGGACGGCCGCGCCGCGCGGCATCGACGGATGCCCGGCCACGGACGGCCAGTACCAGCCCTTGCCCGCGGCCTCCTCGGCGAGAGCCAGGGGCGCGCCGAGCACGACCGCGTCGGCCCCGCACGCGATCGCCTTCGCGAGGTCGCCGGCATTCTCGATGTCGCCGTCGGCGAGCACGTGGACGTAGCGGCCCCCGGTCTCGTCGAGGTAGTCGCGCCGGGCCGCAGCGGCGTCGGCGATGGCCGTGGCCATCGGGATGCCGATGCCGAGCGAGGAGGACGTGGTGGTCGCCTGCTTCGTGGAGCCGAAGCCGACGATGACACCGGCCGCACCCGTGCGCATCAGGTGCAGCGCGGTGCGGTGGTCGCTGACGCCACCGGCGATGACCGGCACATCGAGCTCCGAGATGAACGTCTTGAGGTTCAGCGGCTCGTCCTCACCGTGGGCCACGTGCTCGGCCGAGATGATGGTGCCCTGGACGACGAGGAGATCGATGCCCGCCTTGACGAGCTCGGGTGTGAGGGCGCGCGCGTTCTGCGGGCTGACGCGGACCGCGGTGGTGACACCCGCATCCCGCACCTGTGCGACGGCCGCGGCCAGCAGATCGCCCTGCAGCGGAGCCGCATGCAGTTCCTGCAGGTAGCGGACGGCCGCACGCGGATCCGTGCTCGCGATCTCCGCGAGACGGGTGACGACGGCGTCGACATCGGCATGACGACCCCACAGGCCCTCGCCGTTGATGACGCCGAGACCGCCGGCCTTGCCCAACTCGATCGCGAAGGTGGGCGACACCAGCGCGTCGGTGGGGTGCGCCAGCACCGGGATGTCGAAACGGTAGGCGTCGATCTGCCAGGCCGTCGACACCTCCTTCGACGAACGCGTCCGGCGCGACGGGACGATGTCGACGTCGCCCAGCTCGTACGTACGTCGGGCCGTGCGACCCATGCCGATTTCAACGAGGTCGCGCACGCGCGCCCCTTTCTCCTCTTGGACGATGCTCCCGCCCTACTCGGAACGGGACCCTGCTGCGGACGCGAAAACTACCGGACCACGTAGTTCGGTGCCTCGGCGGTGATCGTGATGTCGTGCGGGTGGCTCTCCTTGAGGCCGGCGGCGGTGATCTGCACGAACTGTGCCTCCTGCAGCTGCTCGATCGTCGTCGCGCCGGTGTAGCCCATCGCTGCGCGCAGACCACCGATGAGCTGGTGCGTGACCTGCTGCAGCGGGCCGCGGAACGGCACGCGTCCCTCGATGCCCTCGGGCACGAGCTTGTCCTCGGAGAGCACGTCGTCCTGGAAGTAGCGGTCCTTCGAGTACGACTTGGCCTCGCCACGGCTCTGCATCGCACCGAGCGAACCCATGCCGCGGTAGCTCTTGAACTGCTTGCCGTTCACCAGGATCAACTCACCCGGGGACTCGGTGGTGCCGGCGAGCAGCGAACCGAGCATCGCGGTGGACGCACCGGCCGCCAGGGCCTTGGCGACGTCGCCGGAGAACTGCATACCGCCGTCGGCGATGACCGGCACGCCGTGGGCGCGCGCCACCGTGGACGCTTCGAGGATCGCCGTGATCTGCGGCGCGCCGACACCCGCGACGACACGCGTGGTGCAGATCGAGCCGGGGCCGATACCGACCTTGACCGCGTCGACACCCGCGCCGATGAGCGCCTCGGTGCCCGCGCGGGTCGCGACGTTGCCGCCGATGATCTGCACGCGGTCGCCGACCTCGCTCTTGAGCTTGGAGATCATCGACAGCACGTTGGCCGAGTGGCCGTGGGCGCTGTCGACGACGAGGACGTCGGCTCCGGCGTCGACCAGCGTCATGGCGCGGGTCCAGGAGTCGTCGCCGACACCCACAGCAGCGCCGACGAGCAGACGGCCGTCGCGGTCCTTCGTGGCGTTGGGGTGCTGCTCGGTCTTGACGAAGTCCTTGACGGTGATCAGGCCGGTGAGCTTGCCCTGACCGTCGACGATCGGCAGCTTCTCGATCTTGTGGCGACGCAGGAGACCGAGCGCGGCCTCGGCGGTGACGCCTTCGCGGGCCGTGACCAGCGGAGCCTTCGTCATGACCTCGGCGACCGGGCGGTTCTGGTCGACCTCGAACCGCATGTCGCGGTTGGTGATGATGCCGACGAGCTGACCCTCGTCGTCGGTGACCGGCAGACCCGAGATGCGGAATCGCGCACACTTCGCGTCGACCTCGGCCAGCGTGTCGGTCGGCTTGCAGGTGACGGGATCGGTGACCATGCCGGCCTCCGACCGCTTGACGGTCTCGACCTGCGCGGCCTGCACCTCGGTGGGCATGTTGCGGTGCAGCACGCCCATGCCACCGGCCCGGGCCATCGCGATGGCCATGCGGGACTCGGTGACGGTGTCCATCGCGGAGCTGACCAGCGGGATCCGCAGGCGGATCTCGCGGGTGAGCTGGCTCGACGTGTCGACCTGACTCGGGACGACGTCGGAAGCCGCGGGAAGCAGCAGCACGTCGTCGAAGGTCAGACCCAGCATTGCGACCTTGTTCGGGTCGTCACCGCCGGTGTGCACGCGCCCTCCGGTACTACTCATGCGGTTCGGACCCTCCGTGACAGTCGATGGGAGCGGACGGCAGAACCGTCCGGCAGCGGGAATGAATGAAGGCTGTGCACGCTCGTCGCACCGACGGGCGGTTGGAGAGCGGCACGCACCCATTCATGTTATCTGTTCCGGGGAACAAGCTCGGCTCCCACCCTGTTCCCCGATGTTCGTCACATCACCTCGTGTGATTTCACGGCGTGTCCCCTGGCGACCGCTGGCGCAGACCCCCTCGGTCTGCGTACCGTGGAGTCGTGCGTGATCAGTTGCCTCCCGGACTCCCACCGGACCCGTTCGCAGGAGACCCCGACGATCCGTCCGCAGCACTGGACGCGATCGAACCGGGCCAGCCCCTGGATCCTGCGGAGCGGCTCGCGGTGGAAGAGGACCTCGCAGACCTGGCCGTCTACGAGGCGCTGCTGGCTCCCCGCGGCGTCCGCGGACTCGTCGTGTGCTGCGAGGACTGCCACCAGGACCACTACCACGACTGGGACATGCTGCGGGCGAACCTGCTGCAGCTGCTCGTCGACGGCACCGTCAGACCGCACGAGCCGGCCTTCGATCCGTCCCCCGACGCCTACGTCACCTGGGACTACTGCCGCGGCTACGCGGACGCGTCCATGAACGAGGCTCTTCCCGTCGACCCCTACGGTCTGGATTCCTGAGTCCCCTGGATTCCTGAATTCCTCAGCCCACCGCGAACCACGCATCACGGCACTTCAACGAGAGAACGGGCCCGGCAGCATCTGCTGCCGGGCCCGTTCTCTCGTTGCTTCTACTCGCCTTCCGGCGTCGTGAGCGACGCCGGTGCCATATCGGCGGCCGGCCCGTCCTGCGTCGACCGCGGCGACGACGCGGTCGTGGTGGGTGCAGGGGTCTGGGACTCCGACGTCGCCGGCGGCGGCGGTTCGCTCGGCGCAGGTGACGGCTGCGTGCTGGACGACGACGACGGCGGCGGCGCGGTCTGCGACGGCGCGGACGTGCCGGTCACCGGCGGCGGCGCCTGCAGGATGGTCGGATCCACGGTCGTCGACGACGTCGGCGGCGCGGTGGTGCCCGTGCCGGTGCCCGTCGTGGGAGCGGGCTGCTGCCCTTCGGTGCCGGGCGTCGTGACCGGCGGGGGCACGACGGCACCGGGAACCACCGGAACCTCGGGTGCCACCGGTACCGCAGGCGGCGGAGGCACCTGCGGCACCAACCGGCCGAGTTCCTCGGCGAGGCGTTGCACCCAGTCGCCGAGCGCATCGCGCTCCTCCGCGTCCCGGACGTCGCCCGAACGGGACTCCGCGGACGTCAGCAACTCACGTGCTTCCTCCGTGTTGCCCTCGGCGATGAGTTGTTCGGCACGCTCCAGGGTCGATGTGGTGTCGATCCGGGCCTCGGTGGATTGCGCCTGCTCACTGAACACGACCTGCTTGACGCCCCACAACGGGTCGCCGGGCTCGGCGCCGTAGGACACGGCGGTCGCGCTGCCGACGGCGACGGCGACGAGCGCTGCTGCACCTGCGAGCGGACGGAGCAACCGGAGTTGCCCCTTCGATCTCGGGCGCAGAGGGGTGACCTCCGGGGCCGGAGCGAGCGTTTCCCGTGTTCCCAGTTCCCGGTGGACGGCGGCGACCACTTCGTCGAGGTCGGGGCCGGCGGGCATCGGTTCGGCGAGGATCTCTGCACGCCAATCGGCGAGCAGAGTGGCGAGTTCGTACTCCTCGTTGTCCTTCGTCTCGACGAGCCCGTTACCGGAGATCGCATCGATCAGCGCGTCGTCACGACGCACGGCGGCGAGGTCCACGGAGGTTTCGTCGTCGGGAAACTCGTCGTCGAAGCCGTCGCCCGAGAAACGCCCCCTACCCATTCCGCTCACCTGCTCTCGTGACTTCTTTCTTGAGTCTCGCGATGGCCCGGTGCTGGGCCACCCTGATCGCTCCTGCAGTACTTCCCACTGCTGCGGCCGTCTCTTCGGCCGACAATCCCATGACGAGACGGAGGATGAGGATCTCGCGCTGCTTCTCCGGGAGGATGCCCAGCAGCTGCTTCATCTGCCGGCCCGCCTCGGAGTTGATCGCGTATTCCTCGGGGCTGTCGTCGAGCGACATCACCTCCGGCACATCCGCCACGGGTTCCGCGCGGTTGCGGGCCGCACTTCGGTGCGCGTCGGCGACCTTGTGGGCAGCGATCCCGTACACGAACGCCATGAAGGGGCGGCCTTGGTCCTGATATCTCGGCAGAGCGGTCATCACGGCCAGGCACACCTCCTGTGCAACGTCGTCTGCAGAGAGCTGGCCGCGCTCTGCAGATCCGACCCGTGCGCGGCAGTACCGCACGACGAGGGGCCGGACACTTGCAAGAACCTGAGCGAGAGCCGCCCGGTCGCCTTGCGCAGCCGCAGCAACCGCGGAGTCCAACTCCTCACCCATAACAGTCATCGATTGCGCAAGTCCTGGCGTTACAGACGGCACCACCCCCCCGGGCGGGCTTCCACCTGACCGTGGAACACCCCCAGAGTAACTACAACGACCGACCGGTCGGGTCACCCCCCGCGCGCGAGTGGAACTCAGCAGGCGGACGAGGTCACGAACCGGCCCCCACGCCCGACGATGGTGGTCGCGCAGATATCACGGACGCGACCCGCATCGAGATCACGGACGCGACCCGCATCACCCCCTCCGAGTCCGTCGAGGAGCATCGCCGCGGCCCATTGCAACGGAACCAGTCCGTGTTCCTCCGCGCGCGCGAGGACGTCGGCGGCCAGTTCCACGGCCGGACCGTGGTCGGGCAGTCCGGTCAGAGAGGCCGCCCGCACGAGGTCGGACTTCACGGCGTGCCGGATCGATCCGAATCCGTCCGCGAGTTCCACCGCGCGGTCCGCCCGGCTGCGAGCACGGGTGAAGTCGCCTGCCGCGAGAGCGGATTCGGCCCCGACCCACGCGAGACGGATCCGCTGCCGAACGAAGGCCTTCTCCCCCGCTTCCGATTCGGCAGCGTCGAGCGCGGCTGCGCATCGGTCGAGGAGCGACCCGCAGACCGCGAGACGGCCCCGCCCGAGCGCATCGGCCGCCAACCCCGTGGCGGCGTCGCACCATGTAGCGACAGCAGCGGCGTCGCGCGATGCAGCGACAGTGTCGGCGTCGCGCCGTGCGGCGACAGTGTTCCCGGAGCCGGTTCGCAGCGACCCCGCCTCTACGAGAGCACGTCCGTCCAGCACTGCGGCGGCACGATGCCCACCCAACTGACGGAGGAGGGAGGCCTCGGTGCTCGCTCCGAACGACGACCACACTGCTCCGGTGCCACGCACTCGGGTGAGCTCGGCCCGCGCGGCGGCGTAACGCCCCTGCCCACCGAGCGCGACGGCCCGCAGCCAGCTCTGTTCGGGTCCGTGCGCCGCGGGGAGCGGATGTGCCCCCGGCGTCGGACCGAAGGCCGCGGCGACCAGGATCGCGTGGCGGTCGGACGGTGTCGGTGCCGCCTGCGGGCGGGCGTCGGGATGTGCCATCGCGGAATCATCGCACCAGCGGATTCCGGCGATACGCGGGGCTCCGGGGCCGACGCCGGGCATTTGTCGGAGAGAAATTCTCACCGTGAGCGCAAATAGTCTCGACGATTGGAACGCAGGGATGCACAGAAGACATTTCCGAACATTTTGTTAAACATCGCGTTAAAACATGCGTGGCGCATGTAAGGTGCCGACCCGGCCCTCCGAGCCCGAGTCGGAGCCACCTTCGGCCACCGAAAGTCCGGGTTACCAGCGAGTAAGGGACCTTCGACCCACGTCGGGAGCGGACAATACCCCGGATCGCCCCCGCCCGCAGCGCACAGGCACGACTCCTCACGAAAGTAAATATTTCCGCGGTTAAATCTTGGCCGTTCGGTTATGGACTATCCCACTCGTCGAAAATATTGACGACGAATCGATACAGATCCTACGGTGAGTTTGTTTGATTCGGATCACAGCGGGAATCCCGATGTGTCCACGGTCCGCTCGCACAACTCACGCGAGCTTGCTGCAAAGGAGTGCCACATGCCTGCACCACACACACTGCCCGGCCCCAACGCGGACCTCTGGGATTGGCAGATGCACGGCAAGTGTCGTGGTGTGGACTCCTCGGTGTTCTTCCACCCCGACGGAGAGCGCGGTCGTGCCCGCGCCCAGCGGGAGAACCGCGCGAAGGAGCTGTGCCGCACCTGCCCCGTGCTGGCCCGTTGCCGCGACCACGCCCTCGCCGTCGCCGAACCGTACGGCATCTGGGGTGGCATGTCGGAGACCGAACGGGAGATGTACACGAGGCAACGACGGCGGAAGATCGCCGTGTGAGGCGCTCACCCGCCCCGTGACGAAGCCGTCACGATCGTGACCATGTCGACACGACCGTGACGGTACGACCGGGAGGCCGGCTGGAGGAGATGCGTCGATACGACCGTCGATACGACGAAGGCCCCGCAGGGAATGCGAACATTCCTTGCGGGGCCTCGCTGTATCCGTGCCGACCGGAACGACTTTCACGTCCGGGGCGGCCTACGGACCCGCCGGGCGGGTCCGCGGCCGGTCGCTCAGTGAGCGTGACCGTGGCCGTGCCCGGCCTCTGCCTCTTCCTCCGGCTTGTCGACGACGGCGCTCTCGGTGGTGAGCACCATGCGTGCGACCGACGCAGCGTTGACGACGGCGGAGCGCGTCACCTTCACCGGGTCGACGACGCCCTCGGCGACGAGGTCGCCGTAGGAGAGTGTCGCGGCGTTGAAGCCCTGACCGCTCTCGGCAACCTTGCTCACGACCACCGCACCGTCGATGCCGGCGTTCGTGGCGATCCAGTACAGCGGCGCGGTGAGTGCGGAGCGCAGCGCGGCAACACCCGTGGCAGCGTCGCCGGAGAGGGACGCCTGGAGTTCCTCGAGCGCGCGCGAGGCCTGAACGAGAGCCGAACCACCACCGGGGACGATGCCCTCCTCGATGGCCGCCTTCGCGGCGTTGACGGCGTCCTCGACGCGGAACTTGCGCTCCTTGAGGTCCGTCTCGGTTGCAGCACCCACGCGGATGACGGCGACGCCACCGGCGAGCTTCGCCAAACGCTCTTCGAGCTTCTCGCGGTCCCAGTCGGACTCGGTGGCCTCGATCTCGCGACGCAGCTGGGCGGCGCGTGCCTCGATGTCCTCGGCTGTGCCGGCACCGTCGACGATCGTGGTGCTGTCCTTGGTGACGACGACGCGGCGGGCCGAACCGAGCAGGTCGAGTCCGGCCTCCTTGAGGGACAGACCCAGATCGGAGTTGATGACCGTACCCGCGGTGACGACGGCGAGATCCTCGAGGAAGGCCTTCCGGCGGTCGCCGAAGTACGGGGCCTTGACGGCAACGGCCTTGAGGGTCTTGCGGATCGCGTTGACCACGAGGGTCGACAGCGGCTCGCCCTCGATGTCCTCGGCGATGATCAGGACCGGCTTGCCGGACTCTGCGATCTTCTCGAGGAGCGGGAGGAAGTCGGGAAGCGAGCTGATCTTCTCGCGGTACAGCAGGACGAGCGCGTCCTCGAGGACGGCTTCCTGCGCGTCGATGTCGGTGATGAAGTAGGGCGACAGGAAGCCCTTGTCGAACTGCACGCCCTCGGTGACGACCAGTTCGGTGTGCAGCGTGGAGGATTCCTCGACGGTGACGACACCGTTCTTCCCCACGCGGGTCAGCGCCTCGCCGACCATCTCGCCGATCTCCTCGTCGCGCGAGGACACGGTGGCGACCTGCGCGATGGCGGTCTTGCCCTCGACGGGAGTGGCGGACGCGAGCAGTGCCTCGCTCACCTTGTCCGCACCCTGGGCGATACCGGCTCCGAGCGAGATCGGATTGGCGCCTGCGGCAACGTTCTTCAGGCCGGCCTTGACCAGCGCCTGGGCGAGAACGGTCGCGGTGGTGGTGCCGTCACCCGCGACGTCGTTGGTCTTGGTCGCGACACTCTTGACGAGCTGGGCGCCGAGGTTCTCGAACGGATCCTCCAGCTCGATCTCACGGGCGATGCTCACACCGTCGTTCGTGACGGTGGGACCACCGAATGCCTTGGCGAGCACGACGTGCCGGCCACGCGGGCCGAGCGTCACCTTGACGGCGTCGGCCAGCTGGTCGACACCGCGCTCGAGAGCCCGGCGCGCGGTCTCGTTGAACTCGATTTGCTTGGACATGTTCTGCGACTACTCCTGGACTCGGATGTTCCCCAACGTATTCCGCCCCGGGTCCGAAACGGGACACCGGGGCGGAATGCAAGCGGCCTACTTGGCGACGACAGCCAGGACGTCGCGCGCAGACAGGATCAGGTACTCCTCGCCGGCGTACTTGATCTCGGTTCCGCCGTACTTGCTGTAGATGACGACGTCGCCTTCCTTGACGTCGAGCGGGATGCGCTTGTCGCCATCTTCGTCCCAGCGGCCGGGGCCGACGGCGACGACGGTGCCCTCCTGGGGCTTCTCCTTCGCCGTGTCCGGGATGACCAGGCCGGAGGCAGTCGTCGTCTCGGCCTCGTTGGCCTGGACGAGGATCTTGTCCTCGAGCGGCTTGATGTTCACGCTCGCCACGATGAGCCCTCCACTTTCAGGGGTAATGGGGTCCGAGAACCGGTGTTCTCGAACACGGGTGTGTTCAGTCATCACGGTGACTCCGCACGCGTCCCGTCGTCGCGGGTGCCGGGCCGGCGCTCGGTGTCACTAGCACTCTATACACGCGAGTGCCAGCGCTCAAGGGCAACGGGTGCAAACACGCCGACCTGCATCGAACCCGGCGTCATGTTACGGTTGAATAACGGAAACCCATGAGCGTGATCGTTCGGTGGCCTCAGCCGAGGTAGGCCCTGGACGCCTGGTCGTCGATCACGCACGGAAGGTGAACAATGCCCACGTCGCTCGGCATCTCCGTCGGCGCCTCCGGCGTCGGCTCGGCCCTGCGCGTCGATGCTGCACACGCGCCCACAACGGAATTCCGCAGACTCGCCTCCGAGTCCCAGCCCGGGCGCGATCTCGGAGATCTCGTCTTCGACGCCGTCTCGCTCACGTCTCCTCGCGGAACCGCCCGCGGAGCCGACGGCCCCGACATCATCACGGTCGCATACCGCACCGAGGAGCAGGCGAACGAGATCCGCACGGCCGCCGAGCGGACGGGCCACATGGTCCGTCTCGTTCCGGAGACCACCGCCGCCCTCGAATACCTCTACACCGTGGGAGTCCGTCGCGAACCCGGCGCGATCGCGCTCGTGGACATCGGAGCCACCGGCACGACCGTCTCCGTCCTCGACCGCGAGACCGGCACCCTGCTGCGGTCCGCACGCACCGAGACCGTCGGCGGCGATGCCCTGACCGCACGTGTACTCGATCATGTCCGCAACGCCACCGAGCGGATGCGCACCCGGCGGCAGATCGACCCCGGCCTGCTGGCGGCCCGGTGCCAGGGTGCCCAGGAGGCCCTCTCCTCGGCGCCGACGACCCGCATCGACATCGCCGAGGCCGGTCCCGACGCGACGGTCACCCTCACCCGCGCGCAACTGGACGAACTGACGACCGATCTGGCCGACGAAGCGGCGGCGTTCACCCGGCGCATCTGCTCGAGCACCGATCCGGTTCCCGAGACCATGGCCCTCATCGGAGGTGCTGCCGCGTCCCCCGTCCTCGCCGCGGCGATCTCGGCGGAGTTCGACGGCGAGATCGTCACCGTCCCCGAGCCGGGAGCGGCTGCCGCGATCGGTGCGGCACTGTCGGCCGATTCCGCGTCCTCGGTCGGATACACCGTGGTCGGTGCCCTGTCGCGCACCGGCAACCGATCCTCGGGTCGTGTCTCCGGTGCGGTCGCCGGGCTCCTGGTGCTCAGTGCGATCATGGCCGGCTTCGCCACCCAGCACTTCACCGAACGCGAGAGCAGCGACGCCCAGGTCTCGCCGCGTTTCACGAGCGGCGACGTCCCCACGCAGGAGGCCGGTCCCGGCGAGTCGGCCGTCCCGTCCCACGACCCGCCGCCCGAACCCGTGACGTCCCGGAGCACCCAGGACGCACCCGCGCCGACGACGGTTCCCTGGCCGTTGCCGACCGTCGAGCACACCGTTCCGTCGACCCAGGATCCGTGGCCCACCGCGCCCGAGTCGACGAGCACCACGGTGACGCCCACCCCGATCGATCAGGTGCCGACTCCCGGGTCGACAGCGGAGGAAGAGTCCGAGACGGACCGACCGCTCACATCGCCGGATTCCGAGACCGCACCGAGGCCCGATCCGGACTCCACGGCTCCGGACACGACCTCTCCGGACACCACGGCACCGGACACCACCGCTCCCGACACCACCGCTCCCGACACCACCGAGCCGACGACACCGCCGGAGACGACGAGCCCTGCGCCCACCGATCCGGAGACGACCGAACCGAGCACCGGTGTGAGCCCGACACCCCCGTCGACCACATCGCCGACCGAGTCGCCGTCCGCATCGTCCACCGGTGCATATCCGACCGACGTGTCCTCGACGATCGCGTCCGTCACGGAGGAGAGCACGACCGTGCCGTCCACCGGACAGACCACGACGGGCGACACGACCACCGGAGAGACCACCACCGGCTCCGGGACCTCGGAGATCGCTCCCACCTAGGCAGCGCGCCCTCCTCGGGTGGCAGTCGGTCGGGAACGGTCAGGCCACGATCTGCGACACCGACACCGACAGGCCCGGATCCGTCGCAGCGCCCAGCGAGGACGGCTGCGCCCCCGCGGCGATGAGATGCGCGCCCAGCGACGCGATCATGACGCCGTTGTCGGTGCACAGCTTCGGTCGCGGCACACGCAGGGCGATACCTGCGGCAGCGCACCGTTCCTCGGCGAGTTCGCGGAGCCGGCTGTTGGCGGTCGCTCCGCCACCGAGGACGAGCGTGTCGACACCGAGATCCTGGGCGGCCCGCACGGCCTTCATGGTGAGCACGTCCGCCACCGCCTCCTGGAAACCCGCAGCGACATCGGCGACCGGCACCGGTTCGCCCGCACGTTCCTTCGCCTCGACGAAGCGGGCCACCGCGGTCTTGAGACCGGAGAACGAGAAGTCGTGACGCGCGTCGCGCGGACCGGTCATACCCCGCGGGAAGACGACCGCGGTGGGGTCGCCCTCCCGGGCCAGCCTGTCGACCTCGGGACCGCCCGGATAACCGAGTCCCAGAAGCCGCGCGACCTTGTCGAAGGCCTCACCCGCGGCGTCGTCGACGGTGGTGCCGAGTTCGACGATGGGCTTGCCGAGATGTTCGACGTGCAGCAGATGTGTGTGGCCACCGGAGACGAGCAGCGCCACGCAGGGCGGCATCGGTCCGTGCTCGAGGGTGTCGACCGCGACGTGGCCCGCGAGGTGGTTGATCGCGAAGAACGGCACGTTCCACGCTGCCGCGTAGGCCTTGGCGGCGGCGACACCGACGAGAAGTGCTCCCGCGAGGCCCGGCCCGATGGTCACGCACACCGCGTCCGGCTTCTCGATCCCGGCCTCGTCGAGGGCGCGCCGCATCGTCGGCACCATGGCCTCGAGGTGGGCGCGGGATGCGATCTCCGGCACCACACCGCCGAAGCGGGCATGCTCGTCCACGCTCGACGCGACGGCGTCGGCCATCAGCTCGAGGGTGCCGTCACCCACCCAACGGACGATGCCGACACCGGTCTCGTCGCACGAGCTCTCGATGCCCATCACGACGGGGCGCTCGGGCAGCTCGAATCGGGGGCTGATGGTGCTCACGCCGGTGACTCCTCTCGCGGGTCCGGACGACGCATCGTGTACGCGTCCGCGCCGCTCGGCTGGTAGTAACGCTTCCTGGTTCCGACGATCTCGAAGCTCTCACGCCGGTACAGGGCGATCGCCGCGTCGTTGTCGGTGCGTACCTCGAGGAAGACCGGCCCGCCCCAGCGGTCGGCGACGGCCAGTAGCTCCCCCAACAGGGCTCCGCCGATCCCCCGGCGGCGCGCCGCGGGGTCCACGCCGATGGTGTGCACCTCGGATTCGGGTTCGATGGCCGTACCGAGTCGCGCGAGTCCCGCGTAACCGATCAGCCGGCCCTGGGGGTCGCGCGCGGCGAAGTAGCGGTTGTGGGGCGAGGCCAGCTCCGAACGGAAGGCGTCGGCGCTCCACGGGTCGTCGCCGGGGAACAGGATCTGTTCCAGTTCGGCGCAGCGGGGTGCGTCCTCGGGGCGCAGTGCGTCGATGACGACCGCGTTCTCGGCGGCCGGATTCTCGTCGGGTGTGGCGTTCATGCTCGGCGGTTCGCGGTCTCCACCGCGTCGGGACGACGCAGGTACAGGGGCACGAGCGGCTCCGGTTCGGCGTCCGCGCACAGGGCGTCGGCGGCAACGGTCACCAGGCCCGCCGGGGACGGCGTCTGCACGTCCACCGCCGGAAGGTCGAACAGCGCGACGTGCGTCGGCGAGCCGGCCACCCGCACCGACGGCTCGGCGGGCACGTCGGCGGGCTTGCGCACCTCGGGTCCTTCGACGCGGCGGCCGCCGGAATAGCGTGCCCAGTAGACCTCGCGCCGACGGGCATCGGTGACGACGAGCAGATCGGCGTCCGTACCGTGTTCCCGGTGGACGTCCGCGGCGATCGCGTCGAGGCTGCACACACCGTGCACGGGGATGCCGAGAGCATCACCGAAGGCCGCAGCGGTGGCCATGCCGACGCGGAGACCCGTGAACGGGCCTGGTCCGATGCCGACGACGATCGCGTCGAGATCGGTGGGTGCGGCGCCGGCCTCGGCGAGACATTCGAGGATCTGCGGGGTGAGGACTTCGGCGTGCGCTCGCGGATTGTCGAGCACGCGCGCGGCGACCGTCTCGGGCCGGGGATCGTCCCGACCGCGGTCGAGACGGACGACTCCCGAGGTCACGGCGGGGGTGGCGGTATCGACGGCGAGCACGAGCACGATGTACCAGCCTACCCCGCACGACCTGCCCGGTCGGTGCGCAGTGACGGAAGCCACCGGCATGTGGGCTTCCGCTGGGTCAGCCGATCCACTCCCACGAGGCACGGCGGACGTCGGTGCCCGGGTCGCGCCGGAGCCGGACCCTCAGATGCCGTTCGGCGAGCTGTTCGACCAGGCCACCGCCCCATTCGACCACCACGACGGTGTCGGTCAGGTCGGTGTCGAGGTCGAGCGCGTCGAGTTCGTCGAGGGCGTCCGGGCCGTCGCCGAGACGGTAGGCATCGACATGGACGAGCCCGACCGGTTCGCGTCCCTCCGGACTACCGGGACGGTGTTCGCGGGCGATGACGAAGGTCGGGGAGGTCACGCGTCCCTCCACCCCGAGGCCGGCGGCTATCCCACGGGTCAACGCCGTCTTACCCGCGCCGAGCGGTCCGTCGAGCACGACGAGGTCGCCGGCCCGCAACTCGGCTGCAAGCCGCCGCCCGAACGCCTCGGTGTCCTCCACGGTCGGCAGTTCGATGGTCTGCTCCCCCACCTGTGGCCCACTCGATTGCGACTCACCCAATTGCGATCTGCCTTCCGTTCACTCCCTGCGTGAAACTCCGCTGGATCAGGCGATCGAGGGCACGGTCGACCACCTCGGGGAACTCCAGCTGCACGAGGTGCCCGGCACCGCGTACCCGCTTGAGTTCGACGTCGGGCAGTTCCTCCGCCAGCGCCTCGGAACTCGCGTACGGGATGACCATGTCGGCGTCGCCGGACAACACCAACACGGGCACGGTGCCCAGGACCGGAAGCGCCGCGGACTCGTCGTGCAGTTCGAGGGTGCGGAGGAAGTTGACGATGGTGAGCACCGACGTCTCGTCGAGCATTCGGTCGGACAACTTCACCAGGCGAGGGCTCACGACCGTACCGTAGGACGCCGCGCGCAGGATCGGGGTCACGACGGCACGGGCCGCGCCGCGCGCGAACTGCACGAATCCCGGTGCGGTACGCGCCGCGTACCGGAACGCGTCGATCACCGGGTTCTCGAGATTGCGTCCGATACCGGTCTTGCTCAGACCTGCTGCGGTGGTCGCGAGGAGACCGACCCCCACGATGCGTTCGCCGAACAGGTCGGGTCGCTGGGAAGCGAGGGCGATCGCGGTCATGCCGCCCATCGAGTGGCCCACGACCACCACCGGACCGGTGGGCGCGACCTCGTCGATCACCCGGCCCAGGTCGCGGCCGAGCTGCGCGATGGTGCACGTCGCGGCGCCGGAGAAACCGGATTCGCCGTGGCCACGCTGGTCGTAGAAGACGGCGCGCACGTCGCGTCCCCACTGTTCGCGCAGGTGCCGGTACTGCATGTGCCAGGCCTGCATGCGCAGGCAGTAGCCGTGGACGAACACGACGGTGAGCGGAGCCAGGGACGAGCCGCTCTCGCGGACCACGAGCGGGACACCGTCCTCGGTGGCCACGATGCGGCGCGGGAGCCGGAGGATCTCGTCGAAGTCCTCGTTCTGATAGATCTCGGGGGCGGGCGCGCCCGCGGTCCTGACCGCGTACAGTCCCGCCGACGATGCGAGCGTCGCGAGGCTCGCACCGAGGAGTCCCATCCTGTTCACGAGGGACATGACGTCACGCTCCCTTCGCTCCGACATAGGTCCGGACGGTCCGTCCGCCGATGCCGGTCACGATCTCGTAGTTGATCGTGTCCAGCTTGTCGGCCCAGTCCTGGGCGTTCGGCTCTCCGTGACGCCCGTCACCGAAGAACAACGCCTCGTCGCCCTCGCTTACTCCTGCACCGTCGGGGCCGAGGTCGACAACGACCTGATCCATGCACACGCGCCCGATCTGCGGGCACCGGCGCCCACCGAGCTGCACCTCGATGCGCCCGCTGAGATTGCGGCGGATCCCGTCCGCGTATCCCATGGGCAGCAGTGCCACCGTCGTATCCGCGGGAGCGGTCCAGGTGTGCCCGTAGGACACGCCGTCCCCCGCCTTCACCTTCTTCACCAGCACCACCCTCGCCCGCACGGTCATCACCGGCCGGAAGCCCAGATCTCCGAGTTCCGGGATCGGTGTCAATCCGTACATCGCAATTCCGGGCCGAACCATGTCGAATCGCAGGTCGGGACGGGTGACGGTGGCGGCGGAGTTCGACAGGTGCACCACTTCGGGAGCCAGCTGGTGCCGCCGCAGATCCGCGACGGCCTCGCTCAGCCGATCGCGCTGCTCGGCGTTACCCGGATGCTCGGGTTCGTCGCCGTGGGCGAGGTGCGAGAAGGCTCCGCGCACGCGCACGGCACCCTCGGCCTGTGCCCGGCCCAGGTCGCGCAGCATGTCGTCCCACTCGTCGACGGCGACACCGTTGCGGTTGAGACCGGTGTCGACCTTGACCGTGACGGTCGCGGTGGCCCCGACCCGACGAGCCGCCTCGACGACGGCCGCGAGGTGCCGCGGCGAGGACAGGCCCAGTTCGACCCCGGCCTCGACGGCGGGAGCGAAATCGGAGTCGGCGGTGTGCAGCCACGACAGGATCGGAGCCTCGATACCCGCGGCACGGAGTGCGAGGGCCTCGCCGAGCGTCGTCACACCCAGTTCGCGGGCGCCTGCGGCGAGCGCTGCACGCGCGACCGGCACGGCCCCGTGGTTGTAGGCGTCGGCCTTGACGACGGCCATGACCGCAGCCGGACCCGCGTACTCCCGGAGCGCTCGTACGTTTTCCGCCACGGCATCGAGATCGATGACGGCTTCGACTTGGGGAAGGACGGTACGTGCAGGTCGCGGGGTGCGTTGGGTCGTGGTCACATCTGTCGATCCTGCCACTGTGCCGTCGGACGCCGACGTCGTGTCCCCGTGTGCCACGTCACGATTCGGCAATGTGGGTGCGCAGCAGACGAATCGAGTCGCCGAGTCGCGAGAGGATCGCGCTCGCCGAGATCGGCGCCGCTCCGGGGGACTCCGGGTCCTGCGCGGCCAGGTTCGCGGCGAGCGCGTGGGCCCGTGCACCGGCCGCCGCGGCCAGGTCCACCGGCATGCCCGACGAAAGCAGCGACCCGATGACACCGGCCAGCACGTCCCCGGCACCCGCGGTCGACGCCCACGACCCGCCCGCATCGTTGACGAAGACGTGCCCGTCGGGCCGTGCCACGAGAGTCGCGCGCCCCTTGAGCAGCACGTGCACACCCCAGTCGGCGGCGAGGGAACGTACCGCCGCGACCCGGTCCGGTTCGGGGCGGTTCCCGGTCAGGCGTGCGAACTCGCCGGCGTGCGGGGTGAGCAGGGTGGGCGCGGACCGGCCCCGCACGAGACCGGGTTCCCGGGCGAGGAGCGTGAGCCCGTCGGCGTCGACGAGCACCGGCAGGTCGGTGGCGAGGATGTCGCGCAGGTTCGCGCAGGCCTCGTCGTCGGTACCGGCACCCGGCCCCACGGCCCAGGCCTGCACCCGCCCGGTCTCGGCCACCGAGGGCGACACGACGACCTCGGGGAACCGCGCGAGCACCTCGGAGGCACCCGACCCGGCGTAGCGCACCATGCCGGAGGTCGCGGCGACCGCCGCTCCCGTGCACAGCACACCCGCCCCCGGATACCGGGCGCTGCCGGCACGGATACCCACCACACCCTGGGAGTACTTGTCGTCCTCGGCGCCGGGCACCGGCCAGATCGCACCGATCTCGGACGGTTCCGCCGCGACCAGCCCGGCCTCCGGGAGTGTGAGTCCGATGTCGACGAGTTCGACACGGCCGCAGCGCGCGGCGGCGAGCGCATGGACCGGTTTGTAGGCGCCGAAGGTGACGGTCACCGCGGCCGTGATCGCAGGTCCGTCGACGGCACCGGTATCGGGATCGACACCGCTCGGGATGTCGACGGCGATGATCGGCGCGGTGATCTCGTCCACGACCGCGGCCGCTGCCGGTCGCAGCGGGCCGCGTCCGGAGATGCCGACGATGCCGTCGAGCACGAGGTCCGGGTCGCCGACGTGCTCGGGAGTCGCCGAAAGGATCCGTCCGCCGGCCTTCCGCAGTGCCCGCAGACCCGCCGGGTGCGCCCGATCGGGGGCGAACAGCAGCGCGGTGACGGACACGCCACGGCGACGCAGGAAGGCTCCCGCCCACAGCGCATCGCCGCCGTTGTCGCCGGACCCGACGAGCAGACTCACCCGCCGACCGGCGATCCCACCGGTGCGTTCGCGCAGTTCGGAAGCCACGACCCGCGCGAGTCCGTAGGACGCGCGCCGCATGAGCGCCCCCTCGGGGAGAGACTCCAGCAGCGGCGCCTCCGCCGCACGGACCACGTCGGACGGGTGAAAACTGCGCATCGTCCCTCCTGCACCGGCGGGTGGGCCGCTATTCGACGGTGACCGACTTGGCGAGGTTGCGGGGCTTGTCGACGTCGTAACCGCGGGCCTGCGCGACCTCCGCGGCGAAGACCTGCAACGGCACCGTCGACAACAGCGGCTGCAGCAGCGACGCCGACGACGGGATCTCGACGAGGTGATCGGCGAACGGCCGGACCGTCTCGTCGCCCTCCTCGGCGATGACGACGGTGACGGCTCCGCGGGCCTGGATCTCCCGGATGTTGCTGAGCAGCTTGCTGTGCAGCACGGCGCGGCCCTTCGGCGACGGCATCACGACGATGACGGGCAGCCCGTCCTCGATCAGCGCGATCGGGCCGTGCTTGAGCTCACCGGCGGCGAAGCCCTCGGCGTGCATGTACGCCAGTTCCTTGAGCTTGAGCGCACCTTCGAGCGCGACCGGGTAGCCCACGTGCCGGCCCAGGAACAGCACGGCCGGCGAGGCCGACAGCTCACGCGCCAGCGCCCGCACCGGCTCCATGCCGGTCAGCAACTCGGCGATCTTCTCCGGCATCGCCGCCAGGTCCTGGTACTCGCGGGCCACCTCGTCGGGATACTTCGTGCCGCGCGCCTGCGCCAGCGCCAGACCCACGAGGTAGTTCGCGGCCATCTGCGCCAGGAACGCCTTCGTCGACGCCACACCGATCTCCGGGCCGGTGCGGGTGTAGAGCACCGCGTCGGCCTCCCGCGGGATCTGCGCGCCGTTGGTGTTGCACACCGCCAGCACCCGCGCCTTCTGATCCTTGGCGTGCCGGACCGCTTCGAGGGTGTCGGCGGTCTCCCCGGACTGCGAGATCGCCACGACCAGCGTGGACCGATCGAGCACCGGATCGCGGTAGCGGAACTCCGAGGCCAGTTCGACCTCGACGGGCAGGCGGGTCCAGTGCTCGATCGCGTACTTGGCGACCAGGCCCGAGTGGTACGAACTACCGCAGGCGACGACGAAGACCTTGTCGATGTCGCGCAGTTCCTGATCGGACAGGCGCTGCTCGTCGAGCACGATGCACCCGTCGACGAAGTGACCGCGCAGGGTGTCGGCGACCGCGGCCGGCTGCTCCTCGATCTCCTTGAGCATGAAGTAGTCGTGGCCGCCCTTCTCGGCGGCGGCGAGATCCCAGTCGATGGTGAACGGACGCGTCGCCACGTCGGTGTTGCCGTCGAAGTCGGTGACCTCGTAGGAGTTGTTCGTGATCACCACGACCTGGTCCTGACCGAGCTCGACCGCCTGGCGGGTGAACTCGATGAACGCCGCGACGTCCGAGGCGATGAACATCTCGCCGTCGCCGACCCCGACGACCAGCGGCGTCGACCGGCGCGCGGCGACGATCGTGCCCGGATGATCGGCGTGCGCGAAGACCAGCGTGAACGCACCCTGCAGCCGGCGCAGCACACTGCGGGCGCTGTCGACGAAGTTGCCCGCCGTCGGGCCCTCGGCGTAGGCGCGGGCCACCAGGTGCACCGCGACCTCGGTGTCGGTGTCGCTGGCCAGCTCCACGCCCGACTTCTCGAGCTCCTCACGCAGCGGCGCGAAGTTCTCGATGATGCCGTTGTGCACCACTGCGACCTTGCCGGTCGCGTCGCGATGCGGGTGCGCATTGCGGTCGGTGGGACGACCGTGGGTGGCCCACCGGGTATGCCCCATCCCCGCGGTACCGGCGAAGTGCTCCTCGCCGATCTCGGCGAGCTCGGCCTCCAGATTGACCAGCCGCCCCGCCTTCCGCTCGACGGCCAGACCACCCTTGCCGTCGAGGATGGCGATTCCCGCCGAGTCGTAACCCCGGTACTCCATCCGCCGCAGCGCTTCCACCACGACGTCGAGAGCACGACGGTGCCCGACATAGCCCACGATTCCGCACATGCCTAGCAGGGTACTGGTCGACCCCCGTCCGGGAACAACACACCGGTGAGCCCGTACACCTGCATCGGGGCACGCCGTCCGGTACGCACCGACCCCGGCGGGCAGCGCCATCCGCTAACGTTCAGGCCGTGGCGGCGAACCCCAAGAAACTGGCTCAGGAACTCTCCCGGCGCGGCCCGCACTCGGTGCTGCGCGGCGACCTGGCGCTCGCCGGTCAGCCGGGTGTCGTGTACACCCCCGCGGAAGGCTTCGACCTGCCCGCGATCGCGTTCGGGCACGGCTGGCTCACCGGGGTCACGAAGTACACGAAGCTCTTCGAGCACCTCGCGTCCTGGGGAATCGTGGTGGGCGCCCCCAACACCGAGCGCGGACCGGTGCCGTCGGCGATCGGCTTGTCGACCGACCTGCTCACCACCCTCGACATCTGCACCGGCGTGCGTCTCGGCACCGGGCGGATCAGTGTCCATCCGTCGAAGCTCGCGCTGGTGGGCCACGGCTCGGGCGCCGGAGCGGCGGTGCTCGCCGCAGCGAGGCGTGAGGTGGCGGCCGTCGCCGCGCTCTACCCCTCGCCCGTCTCCCCTGCCGCCTCCGACGCCGCGGGCCGCGTGCGGGCACCGGGCCTCGTCCTCGTCGGTGAGAAGAGCATCGGGTCGATGACCAGCGATGCCGTCGCGGTCGCCCGGGGCTGGGGCAGCGACGACGTGCAGTTGCGGGTCGTCGACAAGGCGAACGACGAAGGACTCGTCGAGGGGCGCCGCCTGCTCGGCGCTCTCGGCGTCGGTGGTGCGGAGCGTCGCACCCAGGAACGCACTCGTGCGCTGCTCACCGGCTTCCTGCTGCACCGTCTCACGGGCGACAAGACGTACGCGATCTTCTCCGACCTCACCACGGAGCTGCCCGGCTCCACGGTGATCTCCGACCCCGACGTCGTCGATCGTGATCTCGGCACGCAGGTCAACCTGCTCCTCGGGCGCTGACGGACCTCCGTTCCGTCGTTCGCGTCACAGCGGCCCGGCTTCCGCGAGCACGACTCCCGTATCACCCTCGTCGTTCTCGTTCTGCCGACGGTCGTCCTCGAGCGGTCCGGAGGCATGTTCGCGTCTGCGTTCGCCCGGGCGGATCCCGGGAACCGTCAGCAGTGCACCTTGATTCGGCGGGTCGCTCGGTCCGTGCTGCATCGACCCGTCGTCGACGACGGGAGCCACCGTCCCGGTACCGGACGCGCCCCCGGCCGCCCCGGCACCCTCGGCGACGCGTTCGGTGGTCGTCGCCAGGTCGGTGACACTGCCGGCGATCCGGCGGCCGGCCTCCTCACACGCCCCGAGCACCACGTCGACGGCGTCCCGGACCGCCGGGACCAGACGTTCCTCGACCCATCTCCGACAGTCGGCGGCAGGGTCGGCCACGTCGCCACCGGGCGGGTCGCCCACGTCGCAACCGGGCGGGTCGCCGAACCAGCGGGCATGCTCCTCCGGGCTCGGTCCGTGCGGGCTCCCGCTCGCTCCGGCGACGATCGTGTCGATCTCGTCCCTCGTGCGACCGTCGACGGTGCCTTCCGCGAGATCCCCGACGACGCGGGCCTTCTCACGCAAGGCCGCGGCGATCGCGGTGGCGGCCGACTCCAGAGCGACCGCGAGATCGGTGAGCGACGAACACAGCGCCACTCCGGCACGGACGGTGGCCGTCAGCTCCGCGCGAGCCCGGTCGGCGGCGGATCCGTCCCACGACTCGTCGAGTTGCAGCAGGAGACGACGCTGTTCGTCGGTCCGACGACCGAGGGAGGTCGCCAGCGAGCGCGTCGTGGCGGCGTCGTCGGCGAGGGCGGGCAACGCGAGGGTTCGTTCCTCGTCGTAACGTGCCCGGACGTCCGCGACGCAACAGCCGGACTCGAGCCCGAGAGCATGCAGGGACTGCACGAGGTCGGTCAGACGGGCCAGGCCGGGCGCTCCTGCATCGAGGATGTCGCCTGCGCTCTCGGGAGGGGTCCTCACGGCTGCCGGGTCCCTGCGTCGCCGAACCCGACGCTGTCGAGTTCGGCGCCGGTCACAGCGGTGACGGCGATGCCGGTCGCGTCGTCCTGGTGGCGGTAGGTGTCCGCCGCGGCGCGCAGCGCATCGGCATGCGCCTGCACGGTCGCCGCCCAGGTCTCGCATGCAGCACGCATCCTGCGACAGCCGGTCTCGACGCGGACGCCGGCCGCCCGGTGCGTCGATCCGGCACCGGAGCCGTCGAAGACGAGACCGCCGAAGCCGCGACGGATCTCGTCGTCGGCGTCCTCGGCGACCTCCGCGAGTCGTGCCGCGACGGCGCGCACCGCCTCGCCGTCGAACCTGATCGTGCCGTGCTGTGTCGCCGCGCTCTGCTGCTGTGTGTCCATGTCCGCCCTTCGCCCACCGAACCCTCTCGAAGAGTTAGGACGCAGCGCAGGGCGATCCGGTTCCACCGCAGCGGGACTACCCGTGGAATGCGGCTACGAGGAGCCGGTGACCGCGCAGATCAGACGGCGGCGACGACTCCCGCGAGACGGTCGGCGACTGCCCGGGCATGATCGTCGTCGGCGGCTTCGACCATGACGCGCACGAGCTGTTCGGTACCCGACGGACGCAGCAGCACCCGGCCGGTCTCACCGAGTTCGCGCTCGGCCTCCGCGACCGCAGCCGCCACCGCAGGATCGTTCGCGACGGCGACCTTGTCGTGGACCCGCACGTTCACGAGAACCTGCGGGAGCGACGTCATCACCGAGGCGAGCTTCGCGAGCGGCAGGCCCGTAGTGGCGATCCGCTCCATCAGGCGCAGACCCGTGAGCACGCCGTCGCCGGTCGTGCCGTGCGCGGGCAGGACGATGTGACCGGACTGCTCACCGCCGAGGCCGTAGCCACCGCGGCGGAGCTCCTCGAGCACGTAGCGGTCGCCCACACCGACGGTGCGCACCTGGATTCCCGCCGCGCGCATCGCGAGATGCAGACCGAGATTGCTCATCACCGTGGCGACGAGCGTGTCGTCGGGAAGTTCGCCGGCTTCGTGCATGCCGAGGGCGAGGATCGCCATGATCGCGTCGCCGTCGACCACCGTGCCGGTCGCGTCGACGGCGAGGCAGCGGTCGGCGTCGCCGTCGTGCGCGAGACCGAGGTCGGCGCCGTGCTCGAGCACGGCCTGCTGCAGCACGGACAGGTGCGTGGATCCGCAGCCGTCGTTGATGTTCAGTCCGTCGGGTTCGGCGTTGATCGCGATGACCGTCGCACCTGCGGCCGCGTAGGCGGCCGGGCCGGCCTGTGAGGCGGCGCCGTGCGCGCAGTCGACCACCACGGTCGTACCGGTGAGCGGCTTGTGCACGGCCGTCGCGAGATGCGCGAGGTAACGGTCGAGGGCGTCGGACACGACGCGTACCCGGCCGATGGCCGAGCCGGTGGGGCGTGCAGCGCTCTCGGCGTCGCCGTGCAGCACCGCTTCGATCCGGTCCTCGACCTCGTCGTCGAGTTTGTGCCCGCCGGCCGCGAAGATCTTGATGCCGTTGTCGGGCATGGGATTGTGCGACGCGGAGATCATCACGCCGAGGTCGGCGCCGTAATCACCCGTGAGGTACGCGACCGCGGGCGTGGGCAGCACGCCCACCGAGACCACGTCGACTCCGGCTGCGGTGAGTCCGGCCGTGACGGCCGCCTCGAGCATCTCCCCGCTCGCGCGTGGATCTCGACCCACGACCGCGACCGGTCGCCGGTCGGCACCCTGAGGGGCCAGGACCGCTGCTGCAGCGCCTGCCAGACGTACTGCCAGCTCCAATGTGAGCTCGGCGTTGGCCAAGCCCCGGACTCCGTCGGTGCCGAACAACCGACCCATGTACACAGCCTCCCAGTCGTGTGCGGCCCCCGCCGCGGATGTCGATAGAGGTCAGAATGCACGAAAGCAGGCGCCGGTAGGAGATGTCTACCGACGCCTGCTCTCGTGGTGGAACAGGTGCCGACTCTGACGAAATCAGCGTCGGCGGCACATCAGCGCTTGGAGTACTGCGATGCCTTACGGGCCTTCTTCAGGCCGTACTTCTTGCGCTCGACGGCACGCGGGTCACGCGTGAGGAAGCCGGCACGCTTGAGCGCGGGG
Organism: Rhodococcus sp. S3; assembly: GCF_058211795.1. Lineage (NCBI taxonomy): Bacteria > Bacillati > Actinomycetota > Actinomycetes > Mycobacteriales > Nocardiaceae > Rhodococcus > Rhodococcus sp. S3. The sequence continues at coordinate 3,655,276 of NZ_CM177074.1, forward strand.
CGATCCTCGGGAGTGACCTCGGTGAGTGCACGCGCGATGGCGAGACGCAGCGCGCCGGCCTGGCCGGACGGGCCGCCGCCGTGCAGGCGTGCGTGGATGTCGAACGACTCGGTGCGCTCGACCGTCACCAGGGGCGACTTCACGAGCTGCTGGTGCACCTTGTTCGGGAAGTAGTCCTCGATGGTGCGGCCGTTGAGGGTGAAGTTGCCGGTGCCGGGCACGAGGCGGACGCGGACGACGGCCTCCTTACGGCGACCGACGGTCTGGACCGGACGGTCGAACACGATCGGGGCAGCAGGTGCCTCGACGACGTCCTCGACGTACTCGTCTGCAGCGACCTCGACGTTCTCGACGTACTCTTCGGGGTTCACGTTCTGTTCCTCGGGCGTCGTCACTGTGCCACCTGCTTGATCTCGAACGGCACCGGCTGCTGCGCGGCGTGGGGGTGGTTCGGGCCCGCGTAGACCTTCAGCTTCTTCGCGATGGCGCGACCGAGCTTGTTCTTCGGGAGCATGCCGGTGACGGCCTTCTCCACGAGGCGGTCGGGGTTCTTCTCGAGAACCTCGCCGACGGAACGAGCCCGCAGACCGCCCGGGTGACCGGAGTGGCTGTAGAGGAACTTGTCGGTCCGCTTGTTGCCGGAGACGGCAACCTTGTCGGCGTTGATGATGACGACGAAGTCACCACCGTCGACGTGCGGCGCGAATGTGGGCTTGTGCTTGCCGCGGAGCAGGTTTGCCGCCTGCACCGCGAGGCGGCCGAGCACCACGTCGGTGGCGTCGATGACGTGCCACTGATGGGTCACGTCGCCGGCCTTCGGTGTGTACGTAGACACAGATCTTCCTCGTCTATCGTTTCGCTGCTGGCCTGCATGCCGACGGTTGCCACGCCCGGCGGCCAGTTGGGACCCGGGAGAGGTGTTCGTCGCGCCACAGGGCACGACGACGTGCGACACGCCGAGGGGACACTCTACCGGGCGGACGTGGGGCCGGTCAAAGCGCCGCAGCAGCCCCGACCCGGCACACCCCCGGCCGCAACGCTCCGGAAGCAGCAGCACGTCCCGGCGGCCTCTCCACCACCGGGACGTGACAGCGCCGGATCGGTCCGGATCCGGCGGACCCGGATCAGCCCGGGAAACGCTGCTGGTTCAGTCGCTCGACCTCCTGCATGTTGTCGTTACCGGTCGAGACCACCCGACCGATGTCGTGCAGCACCTGGATGAGACCGGCCTCGGCCTCGTTCCAGCGGGCCTGCGTGGCGGCGTACCGCTCCTGCGCCCCGCTGTCCCAGGTGGCGATGAGGGGCGCGACCTGCCCCTCGATGCGGTCGAGCGTCGCCTCGATCGCCTTCTGACCGGACACGAGCTGGGCGTGCAGGTCGGCGACGCCGGCGAAGTTCTGATAGATCTCGGACACGGATCGTTCTCCTTGTTCTCGAATGTGTGCCGGAGGGGCTGTGTGCCGGAGGAACCGGGATCAGGTGAACGAGCCGTTGAGCACCGAACCGCCGTCGGGGTCGATCGCCGACAGGGACTGTGCCTGCTGGTCCTCGGCCGCGGCGTACGACCGTCCGCTGGTGCGCACGGCCTCGGCCAGTTCGTCCAGGGCGTTCGACAGCTTGGTGTGGTTGACGTTCCAGCGCTCCATGATTCCGGCGAACTGTTCCGCCGAGCGGCTCCGCCAGACCGACGGCGCGGACTGCACCACGCCCGTCAGTCGACCGAGGATCGCGTCGAGTTCGGCGCGGGAGTCCTGGAGTTGTCCCGCGACGACCTCCATGGTCGCCACATCGGTGGTGAGGTGATTCGAATTGCCGGTCGGTTGGGTCAACGGCGTACTCCTTCGCTTGTGCGTGGGTCGTCCGGCTCGGCGTCGAGCCGGTCCTGGCTCCTACATGTGGTTGGACGCACCCGATCCGGTATCGGTTCCACCCCTTCCGAAATTCGTGGACCTTCTTTCCTCACCCGACCCGGAGGGTGTGGACGGCCTGCTCGCATTCGCTGCGGATACGAGTCCATTCCTCCTCGAGGTACTGGCATCCCACCGACACCTGGAGGCCGCGCCCGGTCGGCGTCGCCGACGAGGGGAAGATCAGGACCGACCACCGCACCACCGAGTAGTCGTCGGGAACCTCGGTGTACGCCACGACCTTGCGGTCGGCGAAGGTCGTGTCGGTGTCGAGGTCGCGGATGACCGGTGCACGTTCGGCGGCCCGTTCCGCCAACGCGGCGGCGACCGAGTGCTCGTCGGTCCCGCCGGGGAGATCGCGGTACACGACCAGGATCCGACGATCGGTTCCGCCGACCGGTACGAGTTCCGCGCGACCCGTGGGCACGGTCGCGGGGTCGCGGACACGCCAGCCGTCCGGCAGGTCGAGGTGCAGTGGGCCGGCGTCGATCCGCGTCGACGGGGACGGACCGGTGTCGGCGGCCGGCTCGGACTCATCAACGTCGGTCGGCGTCTCCTCAGCAGCAACGACTTCCGGCGGATCCGGGGCCTCCGCATCTCCGCCTTCTCCGGCGAGAAGCGGCCACAGGAAGATCGCTGCGGCGAGCAGGGATGGAATCACCGCACCGGCGACGACCAGCGTGCGCACCGCGCCGGCCCGTCCGGCACGAGGGGGATCCGGGCGTGCGCGCACCTCGCTCAGCCATGGCAGTGTCCTGTCGGGTCCGTCGGTCGTCGACGCGACGGCCGGAGCCCTCGAGGTCGGTCCGATTCCGGCCGGTGGCGTTGGAGGACCGGTCACCGCGACGAGCATCTCCGAGGCCGCGACGGGCACGACCCGCCGACCCGCACCCACGAGATCTGCCACGAGAGCGAACGATTCGATACCGGACGGTTCGCCCGGCGCTCCGGTCACCACCACGACCTCCGGCCCGGCCCCGCTGCACACCGAGGTCAGCAGGTTCTCGAGTCGCGTCGCAGCGTCCGGAGAGTGCACCGACAGACCCGGATCACGCGCGAGTCGTTCGACGGTCGGCCCGTCGGGTCCGGGTGGACCGATGCTCACGGCGGTGACTCCCCCGGCGGCGAATTCGAGTACCGCACACCGCTCGTGCGGCGCAGGATCGGCGGCGCGCGCGGCGGCCACCGCGACCGGGAGCAGGATCGTATCGCCCGCGACCTGCCGCACAGCGGTCCGGAAGAGATCACGGCGCCGCTCGTTCCACCAGGTGGGGTGTATCGCGCACGCCAGCCCGCCGGTGTCCGGTGCACCCACGGTCGCTGCTGCGTAGGAGACGAGTCCGCTCAGCAGTTCTCCGAGTTCGGTTTCCCCTCCGACCGCGGCCGCATCCACGAGTTCCGTGACATCCACGACCCTTCCGAGGCCGACGGGATCCGACTCCTCCACCGCTGCCGCTCCGTACACCCGCCGGTCACCGAGATCCGCTGCGAGAGCAGGCACACTGCGCGTCGTTCCGGGCCACCCGATGTGGACGGACCCGGGCGTCAACGTGAACGCGACCGCGGCGACCGTCTCGTCCCGGACCGCCATCACACCTCCGGCACCCAGGCGGTCTGGACGAGCGCCGTGCCGTCGCGTCGTACGAGCGTGCCGCGACCCGGCGGCATCGGCGACGGACGGACCGCGCCGACGAGCGCTCCCTCGTCGCGGCTACCGCTCATGATCAGACCCGGAGTCGACAACTCCCGCAGACGTCCGAGGATCGGTTCGTACATCGCGCGTCCGGCACCACCCGAACGACGCGCGACCACCAGGTGCAGGCCGATGTCGCGTCCCTGCGGAAGGTAGTCGAGCAACGGCAGCAGCGGGTTCTGGCCCGAGGTGGCGACCATGTCGTAGTCGTCGATCACCACGAACACCTCGGGTCCGGTCCACCACGATCGATCGCGCAGCTGTTGTTGCGTCGTGTCGGGGCCCGGCAGCCGACGTTCGAAGATGCCGGCGAGTTCGCGGACCATGGCCGCGAGGACCGTCGCCGACGGCGCGTATCCCCCGAGATGGTCGCCGCCGACGACGCCGAGCATCGTGCGGCGGTAGTCGCCGACGATGATCCTGGTCTGCGCGCCTCTGCCGGCCTCGACCAGTCCGCGGCACAGTCCTCGCAGCAGATTGGTCTTGCCGCACTCCGAGTCGCCGAAGATCAGCAGGTGCGGATGGTCGGTGAAATCCACCGATACGGGCGCGAGCTCGGATTCGTCGATGCCGATCGGGACGGAGAGCCGGGCCGTCGGGGACGCCTCGGCCGGCGGCGGCCACCCCCTCGGCAGCGCTGCGAGGAGGTCGGGTCGGTCGATGCGTTCGGGCAGCATGCGCACCGGCGGCGCCGAACGCCCCGGGGTGGCCGCACGGACGGCCTCGACCGCCGCTGCGACGCCACTCGCGAGATCGGCCGGATCGGAGCTTCCGTCCACTCGGGGCAGCGCCCCCAGGATGTGCAGGCCGTCGCGGTCGATACCGCGTCCCGGCCGCCCTTCCGGCACCATCGCCGCTCTCTTGCGGCCGTACTCGGAGTCGGACGGGTCGCCGAGGCGGAGTTCGAGCCGCGTACCCAGCAGGTCGCGCATGGCGGGCCTGACGTCACCCCAGCGCGGGGCGCTGAGCACCACGTGGATGCCGTAGGACAGACCCTGGGCGGCCAGGATCCCGATCGTCTGTTCCAGTGCCTCGAAGTCCTGCCGGATGCTCGGCCAGCCGTCGACGACGAGGAAGACGTCGCCGAACGGATCGTCGGTGGCCGGTGCGACCGAGTCGGCGCGCATCAGCCGCAGCTGGGCCATGGACTCGATGCCGTTCTCGGCGAAGGACCGTTCGCGGCGACGCAGCAACGACATCATCTCCGCGACCGTGCGGCGCACCCGGTCGGTGTCGTGCCGCCCCGCGACGGAACCGACGTGTGGCAGGCCGGCCAGACCGGACAGGGTGCCACCGCCGAAATCGAGACCGTAGAACTGCACCTGCTCGGCGGTGTGTGTGAGGGCCATCGACAGGACGAGGCTGCGCAGCAGTGTGGACTTCCCGGACTGCGGGCCGCCGACCACCACGACGTTGCCGGCCGACCCCGACAGGTCGACCACCAGCGGATCGCGGCGTTGTTCGAACGGCCGGTCGACGACACCGACGACGGTGCGCAGGGTTGCCCGACGCGGTACGTCGCCGGTGAGCACCGATCTGGGCAGCAGTATGTCGAGCGACGGGGAGGCGTCGAGCGGAGGAAGCCACACCTCGTGTGCCGGTCTTCCATGGCCCTGGATCCGATCGACGACCACCTCGAGCACGCTCCGCCCGTCTCCGACGGGAAGAACCGGGAGCGGCTCCGTGACCGGGGCGGGCGGACCGGCATCGACCGGCACCGTCCGCGCGGTGAAGAGCCGGGGCCGGGACGTGCCGGCCGGCACCGCCGACCGGGCGCGCCGGGTGGGGCGGCCGGGCTCGTACGGTCCCGAGACGTACGCCGCAGAGAACCGCTGGATGTCGGCGGAATCGGTCCGCAGATATCCGGCGCCGGGTGTCGACGGCAGGTGGTAGGCGTCGGGAACACCGAGGACGCTCCGCGATTCGTTGGCGGAGAAGGTCTTCAGACCGATGCGGTAGGACAGGTGGCTGTCGAGACCGCGGAGGCGCCCCTCGTCGAGTCGTTGGCTGGCGAGCAACAGGTGCATGTGCAGCGACCGGCCCAAACGTCCGATCGCCGCGAAGAGGTCGGCGAATTCGGGCTGTTGCGAGAGCAGTTCGGAGAACTCGTCGACCACGATGAACAGCGCAGGCAGCGGGTCGAGAGGTGTACCCGCCGCCCTGGCCTTCTCGTAGTCCCCGACGTTGGCGAAGTTGCCCGCGGTCCGGAGCAGTTCCTGCCGTCGGTTCATCTCGCCTTCGAGGGCGTCCTTCATGCGGTCGACCATCGCGATCTCGTCGGCGAGGTTGGTGATCACCGCCGCGACGTGCGCGAGCCGCTCGAGACCGAGGAAGGTCGCACCACCCTTGAAGTCCACGAGGACCAGGTTGAGCGCCTCCGGTGGGTGCGTCGCCACGAGACCGAGGACCAGCGTCCGCAGGAATTCACTCTTCCCCGAACCGGTTGCGCCGATGCACAATCCGTGCGGTCCCATCCCGTTCTCGGCGGCCTCCTTGAGGTCGAGCTCGACGGGCGCACCGTCGATGCCGACACCGATCGGTACCCGCAGGCGGTCGCGTCCGCGGCGCGGCACCCACGCCTGGGCGGGGTCGAAACGGGCCACGTCCCCGAGTCCCAGCAGCTCCTGCCAACTCGACGGCCGCTCGTCACCGGCGCTCTCGTCCACCGCCCCGCTCACCACCCGGTACGGCGCGAGCCGCCTGGCCAGCGTCTGTGCCTGCGGTGTCCCGATGCCGTCGGCCTCGGCGAAGATGTCGACGTCGGTGCCGGTGGCGACCCCGACCCCTCCGTCCTCGACCACCAGGCGCAGGCCACGCGTCGCGCTGAGTCGTGTGGCGTAACCCGAGAGATCGAGCACGGTCACCGCGTCGAGACCGTCGTCGAGCACGCCCGAACCCGATCCCGTGACCCCGCCGTCGACGACCACGACGAGGTGCACGACACCTTCGCCGGCCGGGGTGTTCCGGACGAATCTGCTGCGACCGGCGAGGACCGCCGCGAGATCGGTCTCGAGTTCGAACAGCGAACCGAACACGGTGCGTGCACTGCCCGCACCGTCGCGCAGGACCGGGTTCTGCGCGTGCGGCAGCCACTTGATCCATTCCCATTCCGCGGCGGTGTCGGGACCGCACACGACGGCGACCTGCAGCGTGTCGGGACCGTGGAAGGTGCACGCCTGCGCGAGCATCGCCCGCGCGAGCGAGCGCGCTGCGCCGCGATCGCCCTCGATGCCGATCGCGGCGAAACCCCGCAGCGACACGGCCGTGGGCAGCGCCTGCACCACCGAGTGCGCGCGCACGAACCTGCGCAGCGACAGGGCGGCGACGGGTTCGAGATCCTCGACCGGTCCGGTGTCGGGAGGCACGAGCCGGGTCGCGAGTCGCTGCCCGCCGCGCCCCACCCTGAGGTGACCGAAATCGGGATCGCTGCCCCGCCGCTCCCACATCCGGACGGTGCCGGCGAGGGTCCACAACAGGGCCGGGTCGGGATGTGACCATTCGAGCGCCCGACGCTGTTCGTGTGCCGTCTCTGTGACCTCGCGCCGGAGTTGGTCGAGATAGCGCAGGTAGTCCTTGCGGTCCTCGTTCGCCTCGGCGGTCTTCGTTCCCCCGCTGCGACCACCGTTGGCGAGCATGCCCACCAGGGACACGACCATCATGAGCGGGAAGATCATCGCCATGGGGCTGCGTGCGGCGCCGGTGGTGAACATCAGCGCGACCATCCCGATCATCGCCGCGACCATCACGAGCGGGAGCAGCCTGGTCACCAGATTTCCGGGTGTGGCCCGGGGGATGTCCGGTGGCGGTTGGACACTCACCTCCCCGCCGGGAGCGCGCGGCGCCTCCCGCCGTGCTCTGCGCACGAAACGCACGGTACTCACTTCGCCAACCCCCCGGGACGCCGTCGGCCGCCCCCTACGGCCCCACGGTCGTGGAAGACTAACCCATGGCGGTGACCTTCCGTGCTCCTGCTCGCATCTCGGTCCCCCGACGGGCAACTCGGGCAGGACATTTGTCGGGACGATGTCGTATGGTCTGCGTCGTTCGGACTGCAGTGACGGGGGGAACCGAGGCCGATGACATCTGTGCGTGCGCGATCCGAGACCCCGGGGCAGGTGGGAGCCCCGGATCTGTGCCGGATCACCGTGCTCGCCCGCCACACCGAGGTCGATCTCGCGCTGCCCCTCGATGTTCCGGTGGCGTTGCTGCTCCCGGGGATCGTGGATCTCGTCGCCGGTCACCGGCCCGACAACGACTTCGACGCGACACCCGAACGCACGGAGCCCGACGGCTGGGCGCTCGCCCGGATCGGCCGGGCCCCGCTGTCCGGGGCACTGAGCCTCGACGAGCACGGTGTCCGCGACGGGGAGATCCTCGTCCTGGAGGATGCCGGATCCCCCGCTCCTCCACCGTTGTTCGACGACGTCATGTACAGCGTCGCGGCGTCGGACCGGACCATGACGCCGTGGGGTGCGGGCCCGTCGGGTCTCATCGTGGCCGTCCTGGGTCCGGTCGCCCTCGCTGCGGGCTGCGTACCGTTGCTGTTCCTGCCCGACGGTGCGAGTCGTCTCGCCCTCGGAGCCGTGTGTGCCGCGCTGTCTCTCCTGGTGCTGCTCGCCGCAGGCATCCTCGCCCGGCTGCACGACGATCGGCAGACCGCCACCGCACTGTTGTGGTGCATCTTCCCGCTCGCATCGACGGCCGGTGCGCTGCTCGTTCCCGGCGACTCGCCGGCGCCGCGTCTCGTCCTCGCGGCGGCTCTGACCGGCGCGGTCGCGGTGCTCGCCGTGCGTGTCACCCGCATCGGCCTCGCACCGTGCACGGCGGTCGCCGCGACCGCCGCGGGTGTCGTCGTGACGGCCTCCCTCGCATCGACCACCGATCTCGACGCGCGTGCGCTCGGGGCCGGAACGGTCGTGGCGGCGCTGCTGCTCGCCGGCACGGCACCGCGTCTCGCGGCGATGCTCGCCAAACTCCCCATCCCCCCGGTGCCCGCTCCGGGCGCTCCGCTCGAACCGGAGAGCACCGACAGCAGCAGCGTGTCCGGTCTGCCGTCACCGGCGGAGCTCGAAGACCGAGCCGACCGGGCACGCAGCGCGCTGACCGGGATCGTCCATGCCGTCGTCGTCCTCACGGCGGGTGGGGCGTGGTGCGCCGCATACCCGTGGGACGGAGAGGTCTTCGTCCCCGCGGTGGCACTGGCCGTCGCGTCGGCCGTGGTCCTCGTCTTCCGAGGCCGCACCTACACCGCGACCGCGCAGGCGGCTCCCCTCGTGGCGGGTGGCGCGGTACTGTTGCTCGGGCTGCTCGTCGGCGCGGCAGCGAGCGGTGCGTTGCCACCGTGGGCGGTGTTCGCATCCGCTACGGGTCTCACGTGTGCCGGTTTCCTCTTCGGTGTGGTCGCGCCGCGACGGACGTTCACCCCGGTACAACGCCGGATCGCCGAAATCGCGGAGTACGCAACCATCGCCACCGTCGTGCCGTTGGCCTGCTGGGTCGCCGGTGTGTACGCAGCGATCCGCGGACTGTGACGGTGCGGCTGTCACACCGGTTCGCGGTCCTGGCCCTCGCTGCCCTGGTAGCGACCACCACGCCGGGTCTCGCGACGGCCGCGCCGCCGGTACCCGATCCGGCGCAACTGCCCGCCGGCGCGACGCCAGCACCTCCCGAGGCCACCGAGATGCGGGTGCTGTGCGCGGAACTGCCGGATGCTCCGGACGGGCCACAGATCCCTCGGGCACAACGCATCCTCGACTTCGCGTCCGTGTGGCCGATCACCCGGGGAGCGGGGCAGGTGGTCGCCGTCATCGACACCGGGGTCCATCCGCATCCGCGGTTGCCGGCCCCGAGGCCGGGTGGTGACTACGTGTCCACGGGCGACGGCACCGAGGACTGCGACGCGCACGGCACGCTCGTCGCCGGCCTGATCGCGGCGCGACCGACACCCGGGTCGGGTTTCGCCGGTGGCGCACCCGACGTCGGGATCATCGCCATCCGCCAGTCCAGTGGCCATTTCTCCGATCGCTCCCGATCGGACGACGATGCCGCGCGCAACGCCTCCGGATACGGCGACGTACGGACCCTCGCCGCGGCCGTCCGGCAGGCGGTGGATCTCGGCGCCACCGTCGTCAACATCTCCGAGGTCGCTTGTCGGACGGTCGCCGAAGGCCTCGTCGACGGTCCACTGGGCGCGGCGGTGCAGTACGCGACGGATGTGCACGACGCGGTCGTCGTCGCGGCGGCCGGCAACACCGACACCTGCCGCGAAGGCAATCCGCGCTCGGTGGATCCGGCCGATCCCGGTGCGGATCCGTGGGATTCGGTCGTCACCCTGGCATCACCGGCCTGGTACGACGAGTACGTCCTCACCGTCGGTGCGGTCGAGGACGACGGCACGCCGGCCGAGTACAGCCTGCCCGGGCCGTGGGTCGACGTCGCCGCTCCCGGGAGTGGGCTCGTCTCGCTCAATCCCGGCACCGACGGTCTGGCCGACCTGATCCCCGGACCCCAGGGCGGCAGGCCGGTATCCGGGACGAGTTTCGCGGCGCCGCTCGTCGCGGCGACGGTCGCGCTGGTGCGCTCGCGGCATCCGCAGTTGTCCGCCCGGGAGGTGATGGCGCGCATCGAGAACACCGCCCACTCACCCGCGGAAGGATGGAATCCGCGGGTGGGGCACGGGGTCGTCGATCCGCTCGCCGCGGTCACCGCGCCGCTACCGGCCGAGCGCGCGCAGCCGGTGCCGGCGGTTGCCGTCGCCGAGCCGACTCCTCCCCCGGTACCGGATCATCGGCCGCGCGCCATCGCACTGATCTCGGCTGCAACCGTGATCGCCGCGACCGCCCTCGTTCTCGTCCTCACCGCACCGGCACGACGACTCGCCCGATCACGGACCTGAATCAGTTGCCCGCCCGGACGGGGACCGCCCCCGGGTCGGCGGCGACACCGTCGTGTGCCAGCAGCGCCTGCTCCCGGCCGAGCGCGGGTCCCGGAGCGAGCAACTGCAGGATCGGCCACGGGACCCGGGCGGGTGGATCCGTGAGGCCGAGCGCCGCAGCGGCGTCCGCATCGGTGATGCCGTACCGCACGCCGGTGTCGGCGACGTAGAACAACGAACCGAGACGGTCGGTGTCCGAGGTCAGCGAAGTGGTCTGCACGTATCTGCCGCGGCCCGGCGGGATGTGGATCGCGTCGACCTGCGGTCCGGCACCGTCGGCCTGGGCCGGGACCACGGGCACGGCGTCCTTGCCGGTGGGCAGGGCCGTCCCCGCGGACAACCGCAGAGCCGAGCGGTGCCGGTCGTCCTCGGCCGTGCCCGGCTGCCAGGTCGAGCACGCCACGGGCCTCTCCCCCGGATCGACGATCCGCGGGACGACCTCGGGAAAGGTGTCGACCGGCAGTTCGTGCACGACCGGCGCGGCCGCGAGGACGTCGGGTGGAACCACGGGGATCTCCGGTGCTCCTTGCGAATCCGAGAAGTGGATGAGATGTGCGGTGGCCCGCGAGACCTCCTGCACACCGTTCTCGAGCACCACGTGGAAACTCTGACCGTCCGGTTCGGACACCGAGACGACCGACCCGACGCGCGCACCCGGAATCGACACGCTCGGGACGCCTCCGGCGCCGGTGATGACGGGTGCCGTCAGCTTCGGTGCCTCCGGCACGGCGGCGAGCAGTCCGGGGCTCGCGGGGCGCGCGCGGGAGATGTCGATGCCCAGCAGGCGCACGAGGGACCGGTCGTTCGGGTCGATCTCGGCGCGCCTGTCCTCGTAGAGCAGGTGGTATCTGCCGTCCGCGGTCACGAGGAGCGCTTCGTCGTCGGCGAGCACCGAGCCTGCCCGGTGGTCGGGTGTGCCGGCGAGCACGGCGGTGGTCGAGGACTGCAGGCCGTTCGGATCGGCGACGTCGCAGACCGTCCACGGCACCACCTCCGCATCGTGGGCCAGGGAGGATGGCGCACCCGGGATCCCCACCAGCGGTCCGCGCGGTCGTGTCGTCAGTTCCTCGTCGGCCACGACCGCAGGTTCGGCGGGCGATCCGAGGATCAGCCGTGCCGACGCGAGGTTCAGGACGGGATGGAAGGTCGTGTCGATCGCGACGTAGAGCGCACCGGAGTCGCGGCCGACGACGACGGACGCATCACCGATCCGGTCCTGGGGCCGGAACAGGGCAAGGGCGGCACAGCCTCCCAGCACGACACACGCGACGACGACGCCGACGACGAGCGCCCGGAACTGGGAATGCATGGGGTCGTGGATCATTCGTACGTCACCCCGCACCAACGCATGATCCATGCGCCGCGCCAGGAAGCGGTATCCACTGACCTGCCATCGCGTGGTCGGTTGCGCTGCCATCGATCTCCCCCCGTACGGCACGCTCTCTGGCGCAACACAGTACAGTCCTGTCGGGCGCTCACCACACGCGCTCTGCGCGGTCAGGGGGAAGGTCGGCACCGCGCCGGAATCATTGCCGGCCGTCGTTCGGGGGGATCGATGCAACGGACCGTATCCGAGACGGAGGATTCACGGGTCAGCACAGCACCCGACAGTGCACGGGTCCGCACAACAGCAGGTGAGGCGAGAAGTCGCGTCGCCGTGCGGCTCGTGGGTGCGCAGTGCGTCGCCGTCCTCGTGTGGGCGCTGGCGGTGGTGTCGGGGGCGTCCGTGTGGGTGGCCTGCGCGATCGCCGTACCGCCCGCCGCGCTGTGTCTCATGCGGGTCGGCGGACGCGGCACGTCCGAGTGGATCGCGACCGTTCTGCGCCGACGCACGAATGCTGTCCCCGTCTCGGGTGTCCTCCGCGACTTCCATGTCGGGTCGGCGGTCCCGGTGGGGGTGCGATGGGACGGCCCGTACGCGACCGTCGTTCTCGAGCTGACCTCCCCGGCCGGCGCGATCGCCCGGCTCGGGCGCGACAGCGAGGAGACGGGGCGAACCCTTCCCCTCGACGCGATCGCCGCGTGCCTGTACCGGCACGATGTCGTCCTGGACGGGATCGATGTCGTGGTGCAGGGGCGCCGGGTTCGCGACTCGACCCCCGCGGGCCAGGCCTACGCGCAGTTGCTGGGTCCGCTTCCCGCCGCGGCCGAACGCACGGTGCGGGTGGTGCTCCGACTCGACGTCACGTCCTGCGCGAGCGCTGCCGCCCGTCGGGGCGGAGGCTCCGAGGGTGCGGCCCGGACCGTCGTCGCGGCGGCGCGGCGCGTGATCCGCGCGCTCGCCGACGCCGGGTACGGTGCGCGACTGCTCACCGCGAGCGAGATCGAACAGGCGGCGCTGCGCATCTCCCACGGGGTCCCGGCGACGGAGTGGGTCCCGACGCACCGGCATGTCTCCCTGTCCTCCGTCTTCGACTCGGGCGGCGCCTTCGACCCCCGGCGGATCGACCGCCACCACACGGCGGCGGTCTGGTCGCATCCGACCCTGGCGTCGACGCTGGTCCTCCGGTTGCGACCGGGTGATGACGGGTCGGTTCGGGTCGGGGCGCTGGCACGGTTCACCACGCGCGAGGCGGACGTCCCCTCGGTTGCCGGACTGCTCCCGGCGTACGGACGTCACGCGGAACTCCTCACCGCTGCGCTGCCCCTCGGGGTTCCGCAGCTGGAGGGCCGGGTTCCGTTGCGCGAATCGCGCCCCGGTGGACTCGACGCCCTCGCTCTTCCGGCCGGTGGGTGCGGGCAGCTCGTCGGATCGGACGACGCCGGCCGCGCCGTCACCGCGCGTCTCACCGGTCCCGGTGTCCGATCGGTCCACATCGCAGGCGAGTTGTATCTCGCCCAGCAAGTGGTCTTCCGCGCCGTCGCGGTGGGGGCGCGGGTCGTCGTCCACACCGACCGCCCCGGCGCGTGGCGCGGCCTGGTCGGATCCGCGGCCGGACCCGACCGGCTGCGTCTGGCGGGCGAGTACGCGGGCGACCGCGATTTCGACACGGTCGTCCACGACGGCGTCCCGCCCACCTCGTCCATGCCGCACGCGACCGCGATCCACGTGCACATCCACCCGGACGGATGGCCGCGCGAGCGTCCCACGGTGTCACTGCTGCAACCCGGAGCGGCCGGGGACCGCGTCGTGCTCACGGCGGGCGACGAACGCACGCCCCTCACACTCGTGACGATCGCGGCGGAGAGCACCCATCTCGGCCGGTCGCGCATGCCGGATCCGGCGCCTCAGCCGGGATAGCGGTCGAGAGCGGTTCCGGCGCGGACGGTGCGAGCCCACCACGCGATCTGGTCGAGCATGCGTTCCGCGCCGTCGATCGCGGCCTCGTCCGTGGTGGTGCCGTCGGCCGCGAATGCGTGCTTGACGCGGTGGAAGCTCACCGACTGCCGCACCGGCACCATGTGGACCTCGACGACGACCTGCCGCAACTGCTCGACGGCGCGCAGGCCGCCGGACAGGCCACCGTAGGAGACGAATCCGACCGGCTTGGTACGCCATTCACGTTTGACGGTGTCGATGGCAGTCTTCAGCGCGGCGGGATAGCCGTGGTTGTACTCGGAGGTCACCATCACGAAGGCGTCCGCGGCACCGATGCGACGGGTGAAGTCGTCGGCGACGGGCCCGCCCGAGAGGTCCTGCGGGAGCGGGGTCTCGGCGAGATCGAGAACGCCGACGTCGAACTCGGTGTGCTGTCGCGCGGTGGCCGCGAACCAGTCGGCGACGACCGGGGCGATGCGACCGGCACGGACACTGGCGACGACGACCTCGAGGCGGATCGGATCGTTCGATGCTGCCGTGGTCATGGAGTCGATCGTAGGTGCGGTGCGGCCGAGAGCCCGTGCGCGAGCAGCGCGGCGAGTTCCCGGTAGGCACGTGCGTCCTCGACACCGGTCGCCTCGGCCACCTGTCGTTGCTGGATGCGGACCATGACCGAGGCGACGACGTCGGCGACGAAGGCCGCGTGGACGTCGCGCAGTTCACCGGCCGCGACACCGTCGGAGATGAGCTGGCGGACGCGGTCGGCGGCGAACCGGGTGTTGCGTTCGTAGACCTCGCGCGCGACGGGCGTGTGGGCGATGTCCTCCATGAACCGCGTGGAGGCGGGTTCGAGTTCGCGCCCCACGGCCTCGAGATAGGCGCCGATGCGTGCCTGCGCGTCCGCGGCCCGCGCGACGTCGGCCTCCACCCGGTCGGCGGCGCCCTTGAAGAAGTGGACGGTCGCCGCGTAGACGAGCCGGTCCTTGTTCTCCGCGAGTGCGTAGAGCGTCGATTTCGAGCAGCGCAGACGCGCGGCGATGTCGTCGAGGGTCAGATGCGCGAAGCCTTCTGCCAGGAACAACGCGACCAGATCGTCGAACAGTTGCGCCTGCCGGGCGGTGGGCCGCCGGCTACCGACTCTTGCCATACCGAGAACAGTACGCCAGTATCGTTCTCAGTACTATTTTCGGTCCCCAGCCTTCCAGGAGAAACCACCGTGCCCGTCGAGCGTCTGCTTCCCACCCGCGAGGCCTACGACCTGATCGACCTCACCCGCGACGTCGCCGACAAGGTGCTCGCCCCGCGCGTCGACGAGCACGAGCGCAAGGAGACCTTCCCCGAGGGCGTCTTCCCCGCACTCGGCGCCGCCGGACTGCTGAGCCTGCCGTACCCCGAGGAGTTCGGCGGCGGCGACCAGCCCTACGAGGTCTACCTGCAGGTCCTCGAGGAACTCGGTGCCCGCTGGGCGGCCGTGGCGGTCGCGGTGAGCGTGCACGGACTGTCGTGCTTCGCGCTCGCCACCCACGGCACCGACGAGCAGAAGAACAAGTGGCTCCCGGAGATGCTGGGCGGCAACACCATCGGCGCGTACAGCCTGTCCGAGCCGCAGGCCGGATCCGACGCCGCCGCCCTCGCGTGCCGCGCGAAGCCCGTCGACGGCGGCTACCGCATCACCGGTTCGAAGGCGTGGATCACCAACGGCGGCAAGGCCGACTTCTACACCCTGTTTGCCCGCACGGCCGACACCGGCAGCAAGGGCATCTCGTGCTTCCTTGTGCCCGCCGGCACCGAGGGTCTGTCCTTCGGCAAGCCCGAGGAGAAGATGGGTCTGCACGCCGTCCCCACCACCTCCGCCCACTACGACGACGCCTTCGTCCCGGCCGAGCGCCGGATCGGCGCCGAGGGACAGGGACTGCCGATCGCATTCAGCGCACTGGATTCCGGACGACTGGGGATCGCCGCCGTCGCGACGGGCCTGGCCCAGGCCGCGCTCGACGAGGCGACGGCCTACGCCAAGGAGCGACAGGCCTTCGGCAAGCGGATCATCGACCACCAGGGCCTCGGCTTCGTCCTCGCCGACATGGCCGCCGCCGTCGACTCGGCCCGCGCCACCTATCTCGACGCCGCCCGGCGCAAGGACGCCGGTCTGCCGTACTCGCGGCAGGCATCGGTGGCCAAGCTCGTCGCGACGGATGCCGCCATGAAGGTCACGACCGACGCGGTCCAGGTCCTCGGTGGATACGGCTACACCCGTGACTTCCCGGTCGAGCGCTTCATGCGCGACGCGAAGATCACCCAGATCTTCGAGGGCACCAATCAGATTCAGCGACTCGTGATCGCGCGCTCCCTCGCGGGGTGAACGATCACGAGCCGGAAGCGACAGGGGTTCTCGCGGCGAAAGATCGCTAGAGTGCCTGCATGCCGGACGCCCTGGAGCGGCTCACTCCACAGCAACGCCACCTGCTGACGCAGCGGTTCGGCCGCATCGTCGTGGTCTCCGACATGAGTTGGGGGCTGGTGTCGACCACCGTCCTCGAGGTCGACACCGACGACGGGCGGCTGGTCGTGAAGGCGGGCAGAACCCCGGACCGGCACATCGGCCGCGAGATCAGCGCCCACGAACGGTGGACCGCTCCGTGGGTGCGGCGCGGCCGGGCCGCCCGGATGGTGTACGCCGACCGCGCGACGAAGCTCGTCGTGACGGAATATCTTCCGGGCCGCCTGATCCAGGGCACGGCGGCATCGTCCTGCCTGGACGTCTACGAACAGGCCGGCGCGCTGCTCGCGCAGTTCCACCGCCAGGAACGTGTGGTGGACGAGGGATACGAGCGATCGGCGAACACGAAGACGCTGCGGTGGCTCGCGGCGCCGCACCGTATCGGCCCCGATGTCGCCGGCCGGTTGCGCTCGATGGTCGAGGGGTGGCCGACGCCTACGGCCACCCTGGTGCCCACCCACGGCGACTGGCAGAGCCGGAACTGGCTCGCCGACGACGCGGGCACAGTGAAGGTGATCGACTTCGGCCGTGCCGCGATGCGCCCGGCGGGTGAGGACTTCGAGCGGCTCGCGGTGCGCGAGTTCCTCCGGGTCCCCGGGGCCGAGCAGGCCTTCCTGCGCGGTTACGGCGAGGACCCGCGCGAGGAGGACGCGTGGTTCCGCCAACGTGTCCGCGCGGCGGTCGCGGTCGCGGTGTGGGCCTTCCATGTGGGCGACGACTGTTACGAGGCCGAGGGGCATCGCATGATCGCCGAGGCGCTCGCTCGTGCGTCGACAGTCGCGCGTTAACAACTTCTCGACGGATATTTGTCACATTCGCCGAGGTTGCCCGTTACCGGCAGTTTCGCTTGAATCAGTTCTGGACATACGTCCGATTCGTTTTCGACATGGAGGTCACCACATGCTTCTCGGTTCGCTCGACGCCCTCATCAGCAACGTCCTCAATTTCCTGGACTGGCTGATCTGACGAGCATGTGAGAACGCCCGAGGGGGTGAGGTCGCGGACCTCACCCCCTCGGGTCTTTCTCGGCGCGTCCGGCTCAGGCGCCGATGGCCTCGCCGAGCACGGGCCACGACTCGTGCAGGGCCTCCTGCCAGTAGCCCCAGGTGTGGGTGCCGTCGGGACGGACCGAGTAGGTCGCCTCGACCCCGGCTGCGTCCAGCGCACCGCGCAGTCGCGTCGTGCAGTCGTTCACGCCGGCCTCGATGAGCCCGAGCAGAGCCACGTCGGGAAGGACGGCGACACCGTCCTGCTCCCATGCCTTCAGTTCGTACGGACCCGGGACACCGCTGCTCGTGGAGACGTATACGGCCTTGCCGCGCAGCTTCTCGGCGTTGAGCACGACGTCCTGTTCGGTCCAGTGCTCACCGGCGACCGGTCCCCACATGTTCTCGACTTCGCCCCCGCCGAACGCGACGACGATCTCCGCGTAGCGCGAACCGATCTCCGACGCGGTCTCGGCGCATCCGCTGTACGAACCCACCGCCTGGTAGAGATCGGGCGCCTGCTGCGCCAGAGCCAGCGCCGACGTCGCCGACATCGACACACCGGCGATCGCGTTGCGGCCGCTCGCGTCGAGCGTCTCGTCGACCACCGACGGGATCTCCTCGGTGAGGAAGGTCGTCCACTTGTTGCGTCCGAGAACGGGATCGTCCTCGAGCCAGTCGGTGTAGTAGCTGAACGCGCCACCGACCGGGGTGACGACGTTGACGTTCTTGTCGCCGAAGAACTCCACGATGTCGGTCTGCTCGCGCCAGGTCGCCCGGTCCAGTCCCCCGCCGGCACCGTTGAGCAGGTAGAAGACCGGTCGCGGCGCGCTCGTGTCGGCCGGGCGCAGCACCTGCAGCTCGATGGTGCGTTCCATCGACGGTGAGTACACGAACAGCGACCAGTCGCGGTCGGTGTGCTTCTCGATGCGTTCGACAGTCGCGCTCTGCGACCGGGTCTCGCCGGTCGCGGCGACCGGGAGGTCCTCGGCGTGGGCGACCGCGGCACCGGGCAGGACCAGCGACGAGACGGCGAGCGCCCCGATCGTCCCCATCAACGCAAACCGTCGTGCGCGCACATTCGTTCCCTTCATCCGCAACAGCCGGGCGTGATGGGCCCGCGCATCTCCCGCGTCGCAGCGTTGCGCGCGGCCAGTTCCTCGTCAGCAGGGTAGTCGACGCGGACCAGTGACAGGCCGTGGGCCGGTGCCACCGCGACGGAGGCCGCACGTTCACGTTCCTCCAGCAGAGCCGTCATCCACTCGACGCTGCGGCGCCCCTCCCCCACGGCCAGCGCCGCGCCGACGAGACTACGCACCATCGACCAGCAGAAGGCGTCGGCACTGACGTAGGCGGTGAGGATGTCACCCTTGCGGGTCCAGTCGTATCGCTGCAGTTCGCGTACGGTCGTCGCACCCTCGCGTCGCTTGCAGAAGGCAGCGAAGTCGTGCAGGCCGAGCAGCGACTGCGACGCGCGTTGCATCGCATCGAGATCGACGGCCTTGGGCCACGCGACGGTGTCGCGGGCACGCAGCGGCTCGGCGCCGTACACCGCTGTGGTGAGGCGGTATTCGTAGTGACGCCGGATCGCCGAGAACCGGGCGTCGAAATGTTCGGGGGCGACGGAGATCCCGGTGACCCGCACGTCGCGGGGCAGGAATCGTGCGAGACGGCGGACCCAGCGCGACGGATCGTCGGGCAGCGCCGCGGTGGGGACGTCGACGTGGGCGACCTGCCCGGACGCGTGCACGCCGGCGTCGGTGCGGCCGGCGACGGTGAGCAGCACGGGGGTACGGACGATCGCGGAGAGCCTCTCCTCGATCTCCCCGCACACGGTGCGACGTCCGGGTTGCCGTGCCCAGCCGGAGAAGTCGGTGCCGTCGTACGAGATGTCGAGTCGCAGACGGGTTGTCTCGTGAGAAGCCACGAGCCCGCCGCCCTCGGAAGGGACGGCGGGCTCGTGAGCTTCAGCAGATGCCGAAACCAAGTGGACTAGTCCTTCTTGGCCTCGTCCGCCTCGGGTGCGTCGGCAGCCGTGGCGTTGGTGTCCTCGACACCCTCGACGACGGCGTCGGCGTTCGCGACCTCGGCGTCGGTGGCCTCGGCCTCGACGGCCTGGACCGCGTTGTCCTCGGCGGGTGCCTGCGAGGCGGCGACGCGACGTGCGCGGTCGGCCTCGGAGGTGACGGTCTTCTCGCGCACCAGCTCGATGATGGCCATGGGGGCGTTGTCGCCCTTGCGCGGCATCGTCTTGATGATGCGGGTGTAGCCGCCGTTGCGGTCCTCGAAGGAGGGACCGATCTCCGCGAACAGCGAGTGGACGACGTCCTTGTTGCGGATGACCTTCAGCACCTCACGACGCGAGGCCAGCGTGCCGGCCTTGGCGTGCGTGACGAGCTTCTCGGCGTACGGGCGCAGGGCCTTGGCCTTGGCCTCGGTGGTGGTGATGCGGCCGTGCTCGAAGAGCGCGGTGGCCAGGTTGGCCATGAGCGCCTTCTGATGCGAGGCCGATCCGCCGAAGCGGGCGCCCTTCTTGGGCTTGGGCATGATTTTCTCCTAGTAACGGACCGTGAGCTGCTACAGCTGCTCGGTCTCGGCGTAGTCCTCGTTGCCGTCGTTGTCACCGAAGGAGCCGGCCTCGGTATCGCTCCAGGTACCGGTCGCGGCGTCGTAGCCGGCGACGGTGCTGGGGTCGAACGATGCCGGGCTGTCCTTGAGGGACAGGCCGAGCGAGTGCAGCTTGACCTTGACCTCGTCGATGGACTTCTGGCCGAAGTTGCGGATGTCGAGCAGGTCGGACTCCGTCCGTGCCACGAGCTCGCCGACGGTGTGGACACCCTCGCGCTTGAGGCAGTTGTAGGACCGGACCGTGAGGTCGAGGTCCTCGATCGGAAGTCCGAAGGAGGCGATGTGGTCGGCCTCGGCGGGCGAGGGACCGATCTCGATGCCTTCTGCTTCGACGTTCAGCTCACGAGCCAGACCGAAGAGCTCCACGAGGGTCTTGCCCGCCGAGGCGAGCGCGTCCCGCGCGCTGATCGAGTTCTTGGTCTCCACGTCGAGAATGAGCCGATCGAAGTCGGTGCGCTGCTCGACGCGGGTCGCTTCCACCTTGTACGTCACCTTGAGCACCGGCGAGTAGATCGAGTCGACCGGGATACGGCCGATCTCGGCGCCGGACGCCTTGTTCTGCACGGCAGGAACATAGCCGCGACCGCGCTCGACGACGAGCTCGATCTCCAGCTTGCCCTTGTCGTTCAGGGTGGCGATGTGCAGATCCGGGTTGTGGATGGTGACACCGGCCGGGGGCACGATGTCGCCGGCCGTGACGGTGCCCGGTCCCTGCTTGCGGACGTACATGGTGACCGGCTCGTCCTCTTCGGAGCTCACCACGAGACCCTTGAGGTTCAGGATGATGTCGGTGACATCCTCCTTCACGCCGGGAACGGTGGTGAACTCGTGGAGAACACCGTCGATACGGATGCTGGTGACAGCGGCGCCCGGGATCGACGAGAGCAGGGTGCGACGAAGCGAGTTGCCGAGGGTGTACCCGAAGCCAGGCTCGAGCGGCTCGATGACGAACTTCGAGCGGTTTTCAGCGATGACCTCTTCGGTCAGTGTGGGTCGCTGAGAGATGAGCATCTGTTGCCTCCTTGTGGGCGTCCGCCATATGACGCCCTAGTGGAATGGAGCGGTGTCCTCCCGCCCGGACGGACCGGAGGACACCACGACACCGAGGTGTCTTACTTCGAGTAGTACTCGACGATCAGCTGTTCCTGCAGCGGGATGTCGATCTGCGCGCGCTCGGGGAGCTGGTGGACCAGCACCCGCAGACGCGGGCCGACGACCTGCAGCCAACCCGGAACCGGGCGCTCGCCCTGGGTCTCGCGGGCGACCTGGAAGGGCAGCGTGCTCAGCGACTTCTCGCGGACATCGATGATGTCGTACTGCGAGACGCGGTAGCTGGGGATGTCGACCTTCTTGCCGTTGACCAGGAAGTGGCCGTGGCTCACCAGCTGGCGGGCCTGACGACGCGTACGGGCGAGGCCGGCACGGTAGACGACGTTGTCCAGGCGCGACTCGAGGATGACCAGCAGAACCTCACCGGTCTTGCCGGGGCGGCTGGCGGCCTCTTCGTAGTAGCGACGGAACTGCTTCTCCATGACGCCGTACGAGAAGCGGGCCTTCTGCTTCTCCTGCAGCTGGAGCAGGTACTCGCTCTCCTTGATCCGCGCGCGGCCGTGCTGGCCGGGCGGGTAGGGGCGACGCTCGAAGGCCTGATCGCCTCCGACCAGGTCGACGCGAAGACGACGCGACTTACGGGTAACGGGACCGGTATAACGAGCCATTATTCTTTACCTTCCTTTCCCGTTAGACGCGACGCCGCTTGGGCGGACGGCAACCGTTGTGCGGCTGCGGGGTGACATCGGAGATGGTGCCGACCTCGAGGCCTGCGGCCTGGAGGGAACGGATCGCCGTCTCGCGGCCCGAGCCCGGGCCCTTGACGAAGACGTCGACCTTCTTGACACCGTGTTCCTGCGCCTTGCGGGCGGCGTTCTCGGCGGCGAGCTGCGCGGCGAACGGGGTCGACTTGCGCGAACCCTTGAAGCCGACGTGGCCGGAGGACGCCCAGGAGATCACGTTGCCCTGCGGGTCCGTGATGGACACGATGGTGTTGTTGAACGTGCTCTTGATGTGAGCGGCACCGTGCGGAACGTTCTTCTTGTCCCTGCGCCGTGCCTTCTGGGTCTTCTTCGGACCGGTGCTGCGTGACTTGGGAGGCATTACTTCTTCTTTCCTGCGACGGTGCGCTTCGGACCCTTGCGGGTGCGGGCGTTGGTCTTGGTGCGCTGTCCACGCACGGGCAGACCACGACGGTGTCGCAGGCCCTGGTAGCAGCCGATCTCGATCTTGCGGCGGATGTCCGCCTGAACCTCGCGACGGAGGTCACCCTCGACCTTGTAGCTCTCCTCGATGTACTCGCGGAGCTTGGCGAGGTCCTCGTCCGTCAGATCCTTGCTGCGCAGGTCCGGGTTGACACCCGTGGCCTCGAGGATCTCCTTGGAGCGGGTACGGCCGATGCCGTAGATGTACGTGAGTGCGATCTCCATCCGCTTTTCGCGGGGAAGATCGACACCTGCGAGACGTGCCATGTGGCATTCCTATTCGGTGTGCGGAGGTCTGCTCCCAGCCCGTCCCCTGCGTCGAAGAACTGTGTGATTCATAAACACAGTGGGGCCCCGGCCTCCGTACCGGGGGTTGATCGCGCAGCTCCTCGACGGATCGAGGATCGTAACCACGCGACTGGTGCTGGAAGGTCTTCGTGCTTGTTGCCAAGCAGATCTTCGAGACGAAGGTGGATCTAGCCCTGACGCTGCTTGTGGCGCAGGTTCTCGCAGATCACCATGACCCGACCGTTACGGCGGATCACCTTGCACTTCTCGCAGATCTTCTTGACGCTAGGCTGAACCTTCACGTAAGTCCGATCTCCTGTATGTGCGCCGCCGGACACGGCAGAGCCGGCCCGGCGACATGATTCTCCCCGACCGTGTGGCCGGGGAAGCTTCGTTACTTGTAGCGGTAGACGATGCGTCCACGCGTGAGGTCGTAGGGAGAAAGCTCCACGACAACGCGGTCCTCGGGAAGGATACGAATGTAGTGCTGACGCATCTTTCCGCTGATGTGGGCGAGAACCTTGTGCCCGTTCTCCAGCTCGATGCGGAACATCGCATTGGGCAGCGGTTCGATTACCCGGCCCTCGACCTCGATTGCCCCGTCTTTCTTAGCCATATCCTCCGCGATCCGTTGTTCGGCGTTGTGGTTGCATCGGCATCCGTTACCGTGACGCTCGGCAACTCCGGGACCGGACACGAACCGAGATTCGAAGGAATTCGACACGGGACCGATCGGAGCGCAGCGCGCACCACCGATCAATGGTACGGGAAGTTGACCGTCCAGGACAAATGAGCTCGGGCACACTCGTGCCCACGACCAGGAGGAGGACCGCACGTGCGGGCGTTGATCCAGCGGGTGACCACGGCGGCAGTGGCGGTGGACGGAGCCGAGGTGGCCCGTATCACGCCGGCCGAAGGTGGTCACGGCCTGCTCGTGCTGGTCGGCGTCACGCACGACGACGACGAGGCCAAGGCCGCGACACTCGCCCGGAAGGTGTGGACGATGCGCATCCTCGAGGACGAGCGCTCCGCCTCCGACGTCGGCGCCCCGATCCTGGTGGTCAGTCAGTTCACGCTCATGGCCGACACGAGGAAGAGCCGGCGTCCGTCGTGGTCGGCCGCCGCTCCCCGCCCGATCGCCGAACCTCTCGTCGATGCGTTCGCGAACGCTCTACGAGATCTCGGCGCGACGGTGGAGACCGGGAAGTTCGGGGCCCACATGGAGGTGAGCCTCGTCAACGACGGACCGGTCACGCTCCTCGTCGAGGTCTGAACCACGCGGCGTGACCGCGACCGTCACTCCGGCCGGACGGTGAGGATGCGGGGGCCGTCCTCGGTGACCGCGACCGTGTGCTCCCAGTGCGCGGCCCGGCTGCCGTCGACGGTCACGACCGTCCACTCGTCGTCGAGGACCTCGGTCTCGTAGGTACCGAGGGTGAGCATCGGCTCGACGGCGAGCACCGACCCGACGACGAGCTTCGGGCCCTTGCCCGGCTTGCCCTCGTTGGGGAGGAACGGATCCATGTGCATCTCGCGCCCGATGCCATGACCGCCGTAGCCGTCGACGATGCCGTACGAGCGGCCGTGCAACTTCTCGGCGACATGCGTGCCCTGCTCGATCGCGTGCGAGACGTCGGTCAGGCGGTTGCCCGGGAGCATCGCCGCGATACCGGCCTCGAGCGACAGGCGGGTGGCCTCGCTCAGGTCGATGTCGGCCTGCGACAGCTCCCCGATCCCGAAGGTCCACGCCGAGTCGCCGTGCCAGCCCTCGAGGATCGCGCCGCAGTCGATCGAGACGAGGTCGCCCTCGGCGAGCACCACCGACGCGGACGGGATGCCGTGGACGACGACCTCGTTGACCGACGAACAGATCGAACCGGTGAAGCCGTGGTAGCCCAGGAAGGACGGAACGGCCCCCGCATCACGGATGACCGATTCCGCCACCTGGTCGAGTTCCAGGGTGCTCACGCCCGGCTTGGCCGCCTCACGCACTGCGACGAGTGCGGCACCGACCACGGCTCCCGCCGCCGCCATCGCGTCGAGTTCACCCGAGGTGCGGAACGGAACCACTGAGCGCTTGCGCCCGAAACCCATATCGAACTACCCGTCTACTTTCCGAGTGCGGACAGTGCCCGCGAATTGATCTCCTCGACCTCACCGATCGCGTCGACCGTGATGATCGAGTCGGCGTAGTAGTCGAGCAGCGGGGCCGTCTCCTCACGGTAGACCCGGAGACGGTTGCGGATCACGTCTTCGGTGTCGTCGGCGCGACCGCGGGCGAGCATGCGCTCGACCACGACGTCCTCGTCGATGACGAAGGAGAGCACGCCGTCGAGCTCGACGCCGAGATCCTTCAGGATGTTCTCGAGTTCCTTGGCCTGCTCCACGCTGCGCGGGAAGCCGTCGAGGAGGAAGCCGTTGGCGGCGTCGGGCTCGGCCAGACGCTCACGCACCATGTTGTTGGTGATCTCGGCGGGAACGAGCTCCCCCGCGTCGATGTACTTCTTGGCCTCGACTCCGAGCGGGGTGCCCTGCCCGATGTTCGCGCGGAAAAGATCGCCCGTCGAGATGGCGGGGACGCCGAGCTTCTCGGACAGAATCGCGGCCTGTGTGCCCTTGCCGGCACCGGGAGGACCGAGCAGTACAAGTCTCACTTGAGGAACCCTTCGTAGTTGCGCTGCATCAGTTGACTTTCGATCTGCTTGACAGTGTCCAGCGCGACACTGACGAGAATGAGAACCGCGGCGCCACCGAAGATGCTCGAGGCCGTCTGGCTGCCGGACAGGAAGAAGTTCGGCAGCGTCGCGATGAGACCGAGGTAGATCGAGCCCGGAACCGTGATGCGGTTGAGCACGAAACTGAGATATTCGGCGGTCGGGCGACCGGGGCGGATGCCCGGGATGAAGCCGCCGTACTTCTTCATCTCGTCGGCCCGCTCCTCCGGATTGAAGGTGATGGCGACGTAGAAGAAGACGAAGAACACGATCAGCGCGAAGTAGATCGCGATGTAGACCGGGTTGTTCGGATTGACCAGGTACTCGTTGATGATCCGCTGCCACCAACTCGGATCCGGGTTCGTCGTGGCACCGGTGAGCTGCGCAACGAGGTTGGGCAGGTACAGCAGCGACGACGCGAAGATGACAGGGATGATGCCCGCCTGGTTGACCTTCAGCGGCAGGTAGGTCGACGACCCGCCGTACATACGACGGCCGACCATGCGCTTGGCGTACTGGACCGGGATGCGGCGCTGACCCTGCTCGATGAACACGACGCCGGTGATGAGGGCCAGGGCCACGACGCAGACGATCGCGAAGACGAGACCGCCGCGGGATTCGAGGATCATGCGACCCTCGCTCGGCAGCGCGGCCGCGATACCGGAGAAGATCAACAGCGACATGCCGTTGCCGACACCGCGTTCGGTGATGAGCTCACCGAACCACATGACGACGGCGGCACCGGCGGTCATCACCAGCACGATGACGACCATCCCGAAGATGCTGTCGTCGGCGAGGATCGGCTCCGAACAGCCCTGCAGCAGCTGCCCTCGGGCGGCGAGGGCGACGATGCCGGTGGCCTGCAGGACGGCGAGCGCGACGGCGAGATAACGCGTGTACTGCGTCATCTTGGCCTGGCCGGACTGGCCCTCCTTGCGCAGTTCCTCGAAGCGTGGAATGACCACGGTGAGCAGCTGGACGATGATGCTCGCGGTGATGAACGGCATGATGCCGATCGCAAAGACCGACAGCTGCAACAGTGCGCCGCCGGAGAACAGATTGATCAGCGAGTAGATGCCGGCCTGCTCACTGCCGGCGAGCTGATCGACACAGGCCTGGACGTTGCCGTAGTCGACGCCCGGGGACGGCACGGTAGCACCGAGGCGGTACAGCGCCACGAGCCCGAGGGCGATGAGAATCTTCCGCCTCAGGTCCGGTGTCCTGAGGGCCGAGACGAAGGCGGAAAGCAAAGATCCTCCTGGCGGGCCGATCGGGGACGACGGATCGAGAAGGATCCGTCGGACGGTGGACAACTCTGAAACTCTAACAGTGGGCCCCGATGAGAGGGGTAGCCCGGTAGCCTATGTCACCGCTGCGAACGCAGCCTGTGACACCGCTGTGAACGCGCGAACGGCCGCGGTGCAGATATCTGCACCGCGGCCGTTCGACAGCCGTGACTCACACGCGAAAGTACAGGTCAGGCCTGGACGGTCGCGCTGCCACCGGCTGCAGCGATCTTCTCCTGAGCGGAGGCCGAGAACTTGTCGGCGGTGACCTGCACGGCCACCGTCAGCTCGCCCTCGCCGAGGACCTTGACGAGCTGGTTCTTGCGAACCAGACCCTTCGCCACGAGGTCCGCGACACCGATCTGTCCACCCTCGGGGAACACGCGAGCGATGTCCCCGACGTTGACGATCTGGTACTCGGTACGGAATGCGTTCTTGAAGCCCTTGAGCTTCGGCAGACGCATGTGGATGGGCATCTGGCCACCCTCGAAGGCCGGCGACACGTTCTTGCGTGCCTTCGTGCCCTTCGTACCGCGGCCGGCGGTCTTGCCCTTCGAACCCTCACCGCGTCCGACGCGGGTCTTGTCCGTCTTCGCACCCGGAGCCGGGCGCAGGTGATGCAGCTTGATGGTCATTCTCAGACCTCCTCAACAGTGACGAGGTGACGCACCACGTTGATGAGGCCGCGGTTCTGCGCGTTGTCCTCGCGGACGACGGACTGGCGGATCTTCCGCAGACCGAGGGTCCGGAGGCTGTCGCGCTGATTCGACTTGGCCCCGATGGTGCTCTTGATCTGGGTGATCTTCAGCTCTGCCATTACTTCACGCTCCCAGCAGCCTGTGCACGTGCGCGCAGCATGCCGGCGGGAGCAACTTCCTCGAGGGTGAGGCCACGGCGAGCCGCGACTTCCTCGGGACGCTGCAGACCCTTGAGGGCCGCAACCGTCGCGTGCACCACATTGATGGCGTTGTCGGAGCCGAGCGACTTCGACAGGATGTCGTGGACACCCGCGCACTCCAGCACCGCGCGCACAGCGCCACCGGCGATGACACCGGTACCGGGGGAAGCCGGACGCAGCAGGACGACACCGGCTGCAGCCTCTCCCTGGACGGGGTGGGTGATGGTTCCGCCGATGAGCGGGACGCGGAAGAAGTTCTTGCGAGCTTCCTCGACACCCTTCTGGATGGCCGCGGGAACTTCCTTGGCCTTGCCGTAGCCGACGCCGACCAGGCCGTTGCCGTCGCCCACGATCACCAGAGCGGTGAAGCTGAAGCGACGACCGCCCTTGACGACCTTCGACACACGGTTGATCGAGACGACACGCTCGATGTAGTTCGACTTCTCGGCAGCGTTGCCGCCGCGCGAGTCGCGGTCGCGGCGGTCGCGACCGCCACGGTTGTCACCGCTGTTGGGGTTCTGTCCGGCGGGGCCGTTGCCGCCGTCACGCCGCTGACGTCCCGGCATCAGGCGTTCCTTCCGTTCGAGAAAATGGTCATCAGAACTTCAACCCGCTTTCGCGAGCCGCGTCCGCGAGGGCCGCGATGCGTCCGCTGTAGGTGTGGCCACCGCGGTCGAAGACCACGGCTTCCACGCCGGCAGCCTTCGCGCGCTCGGCGATCAGCTGACCGACCTTCGCGCCGCGAGCCTTCTTGTCGCCCTCGAGAGCGCGCACATCGGGTTCGATGGACGACGCTGCGGCGAGGGTGGTGCCCGTCAGATCGTCGACCAGCTGCACGTGCAGGTGGCGCGACGACCGGTTGACGACGAGGCGGGGACGCTCGGCGGTGCCGGAGATCTTCTTGCGGAGGCGGAAGTGACGACGCGTCTTCGAAAGGCGACGCGTGGTGGAGGCGTCCTTGCCGCGCGGGATGCGCTTGGCCTTCTGGTTCTCGGTCTGGCTCATGATCACTTACCCGTCTTTCCGACCTTGCGACGGACCTGTTCACCCTCGTAGCGGATGCCCTTGCCCTTGTACGGGTCGGACTTGCGCAGCCGGCGGATGTTGGCCGCGATCTGGCCGACCTTCTGCTTGTCGATGCCCGAGATCGAGAAGCGCGTGGGGTTCTCGACGGCGAACGTGATGCCCTCGGGAGCCTCGATCAGCACGGGGTGGCTGTAGCCGAGCGAGAACTCGAGGTCCTTGCCCTTGAGAGCCACGCGGTAGCCGACGCCGTGGATCTCCATCTTCGTGGTGTAACCCTCGGTCACGCCGACGATGAGGTTCTGCACGAGCGTCCGCGACAGGCCGTGCAGCGCGCGGCTGCGACGCTCGTCGTTCGGGCGCGTGACGTTGATTGCCCCGTCCTCGCCCTTGGCGACGGCGATCGGCTCGGCGATCGTCAGGGACAGGTTGCCCTTGGGACCCTTGACTGCAACATCCTGGCCGTCGATGGTGACCTCGACGCCCGAAGGAACTGCAACGGGGAGTTTTCCGATTCGCGACATTGTGGTGGCCTCCCTTTACCAGACGTAGGCGAGGACTTCCCCGCCCACTCCCTGCTTGGCCGCCTGGCGATCGGTGAGCAGACCGGAGGACGTGGAGATGATCGCCACGCCGAGGCCGCCCAGGACCTTGGGCAGGTTGGTGGATTTCGCGTACACGCGCAGGCCGGGCTTCGACACGCGACGCACGCCGGCAAGGCTGCGCTCACGGGAAGGTCCGTACTTGAGGTCGACGATGAGGGTCTTGCCCACCTCGGCGTCCTCGGTGCGGTAGTCGGAGATGTAGCCCTCGCGCTTGAGGATCTCGGCGATGTTCACCTTGATCTTCGAGGACGGGAGCTTGACCTCGTCGTGGTACGCCGTGTTGGCGTTACGCAGACGCGTCAAGAAGTCTGCGATGGGGTCGGTCATGGTCATGGCTGACCTGTTCACCTTTCTCGATGCGGTTCCCATGCAACGCCGGAACGTGCCGGCCGTGGGCCTACATCGAAACTCGGTTCGATAGCGGGTTCGTCGGCCGGATCGGCGACGAACCCATGACAGCGTGACAGTGGGCGGAGAACATCTCGTCCTCCGCCCACCGCTCACGTCACCAGGAGCTCTTGTGAACTCCCGGAAGTTCTCCGCGGTGTGCCATCTCGCGAAGGCAGATGCGGCAGAGTCCGAACTTGCGGAAGACCGAGTGCGGGCGCCCGCAGCGCTGGCAGCGGGTGTAGGCGCGCACCGCGAACTTCGGCTTCTTGTTGGCCTTGTTGACCAGTGCCTTCTTAGCCATGGGCTCAGTTCTCCTTGAACGGGAAGCCGAGGTGCTTGAGCAGGGCACGGCCTTCTTCGTTGTTGGTAGCGGTGGTCACGACAGTGATGTCCATGCCGCGCGGGCGATCGATCTTGTCCACGTCGATCTCGTGGAACATCGACTGCTCGTTCAGGCCGAACGTGTAGTTGCCGTTGCCGTCGAACTGGTTGCCGTTGAGGCCGCGGAAGTCCCGGATACGGGGAAGCGCGATGGACACGAGACGGTCCAGGAACTCCCACATGCGGTCGCCGCGCAGCGTGACGCGCGCACCGATCGGCATGCCCTCGCGCAGCTTGAACTGTGCGATGGACTTGCGGGCCTTGCGGATCTCCGGCTTCTGACCGGTGATGAGCGCGAGGTCGTTGACGGCTCCGTTGATGAGCTTCGCGTCGCGGGCGGCGTCGCCGACACCCATGTTGACGACGACCTTCACGACGCCGGGGATCTGCATGACGTTCGCGTAGTCGAACTCCGCGTTCAGCGCGTCCTTGATCTCGGCGCGGTAGCGGGCCTTCAGGCGCGGCTGGGTCTTGTTCTCGGTGGAAGTCATGTCAGAGGTCCTTCCCGTTCTTCCGGGAAATCCGAACGCGCTTGCCGGTTTCCTCATCGGTGCGGTAGCCCACGCGGGTGGGGTTTCCGTCCGAGTCGACGACCGCAACGTTGGAAACGTGGATCGGGGCCTCCTGCGTCACGATGCCGCCGGAGGAGGCGCCACGCTCGTTCGCAGAGACGGCGGTGTGCTTCTTGATACGGTTCACGCCCTCGACGAGGACCTTGTCGGTCGCCGGGTAGGCCGCGATGACCTTGCCCTTGGCGCCCTTGTCCTTGCCCGAGATGACGAGCACGGTGTCACCCTTGTGCACCTTCATCACAGCACCTCCGGAGCGAGCGAGACGATCTTCATGAACCGCTTGTCGCGGAGCTCGCGACCGACGGGTCCGAAGATGCGGGTGCCGCGAGGATCGTTGTCGCCCTTGATGATGACGGCAGCGTTCTCGTCGAACTTGATGTAGGAACCATCCGGACGGCGGCGCTCCTTGGCGGTGCGCACGATCACGGCCTTGACGACATCGCCACGCTTGACGTTGCCGCCGGGGATCGCGTCCTTGACGGTGGCGACGATGACGTCACCGATTCCGGCGTAGCGACGGGACGAGCCACCGAGAACGCGGATGCAGAGGATCTCCTTGGCACCCGTGTTGTCGGCGACGCGCAGTCGCGACTCCTGCTGGATCACTTACTTCTCCTTGACCTGGATTGGTGTGTACGTCAGATTTCCGACCTGGACGTACGCGGTCGTCGGTCGCCTGCGGCGCACGTGCGAATCACACACGGGTCCCGTAAGCAACCCGTCCAGAGTAGGCCATATACCGTACGCAGGGCAAATTCGCGAATTGTGATGTCACTCCCCACCCCGGAACCGGGCGTGTCGCAGCGACGTCCACCGCTCCCCCGCGCGAGGGCTGTACCTACTACCGGACGCACAGCACCCCACCGCCCGCGGTGCAGGTGGTGGGGTGCTGCATGTTCTCGGTCCCGTCGAGGACGAGGAGGCCTTACTTGGCCTTCTCGAGCACCTCGACCAGACGCCAGCGCTTCGACGCGGACAGCGGACGGGTCTCCATCAGCTGCACGCGGTCGCCGATGCCGGCCAGACCGTTCTCGTCGTGCGCCTTCACCTTGGTCGTACGGCGGATGATCTTGCCGTACAGCGGGTGCTTCACGCGGTCCTCGAGCTCGACGACGATGGTCTTCTCCATCTTGTCCGAGACGACGTAACCGATGCGGACCTTGCGGCTCGCGCGCTGTTCCTGGTTGCTCACTGCCTTTTCCTCACTCATGCCACGTCACCCGCATTCGGGCCGGTGGCCAGTCCGAGCTCGCGCTCGCGCAGCACCGTGTAGATACGGGCGATCTCGTTGCGCACGACGCGGAGCCGACGGTTGTTGTCCAGCTGGCCGGTGGCCATCTGGAAGCGGAGGTTGAACAGCTCTTCCTTGGCTTCGCGGAGCTTGTCGGTCAGCTCTTCGTCGCTCAGCTCGCGGAGTTCCGCGGCGGGGGTACCGGTAGCCATCAGAACTGCTCCTCCCTCGTCACGATGCGGCACTTGCAGGGGAGCTTGTGCATCGCGCGACGCAGGGCCTCGCGCGCAATCTCCTCGTTGGGGTAGCTCATCTCGAACAGCACGCGACCGGGCTTGACGTTCGCGACCCACCACTCCGGCGAACCCTTACCGGAACCCATGCGGGTCTCGGCAGGCTTCTTGGTGAGGGGGCGATCCGGGAAGATGTTGATCCAGATCTTGCCGCCACGCTTGATGTGCCGGGTCATGGCGATACGAGCGGACTCGATCTGCCGGTTGGTGATGTAGGCCGGCTCGAGAGCCTGGATGCCGTAGTCACCGAAGGCCACCTGGGTTCCGCCCTTGGCGCCACCCGTACGGCTCGGATGGTGCTGCTTGCGGTGTTTGACCCGCCGGGGGATCAACATTGCGTCAGCCCTCCTTGTTCTCGGTCGAGGCAGGGGCGTCGCTCGATGCGGCGCGGCCGGCCTCGGTGCTCGTCGCGGTGGTGCCCGACGCGCCGGAACGACGCGGGCGGCTCGGACGCTCACGACGCGGCCGGTCGGCGGGAGCAGCTGCAGCAGCAGCGAGCTCACGACGGCCACCGACGATGTCGCCCTTGTAGATCCAGACCTTCACGCCGATGCGGCCGAAGGTGGTCCGTGCCTCGTAGAGGCCGTAGTCGATGTCCGCGCGCAGCGTGTGCAGCGGGACGCGACCTTCGCGGTAGAACTCCGAACGCGACATCTCGGCGCCACCGAGGCGGCCCGAGCACTGCACGCGGATGCCCTTGACGTTCGGCTGACGCATGGCCGACTGGATGGCCTTGCGCATCGCACGACGGAAGGCGACGCGGTTCGAGAGCTGCTCGGCGACGCCCTGCGCCACGAGCTGAGCCTCGGACTCCGAGTTCTTGACCTCGAGGATGTTCAGCTGGACCTGCTTACCGGTCAGCTTCTCGAGCTCGGCGCGGATGCGATCGGCCTCGGCGCCGCGGCGTCCGATGACGATGCCCGGACGAGCGGTGTGGATGTCCACACGCACACGGTCGCGGGTGCGCTCGATCTCGACCTTCGCGATGCCGGCGCGCTCGAGGCCGGAGGCCAGGAACTTGCGGATCGCGACATCTTCCTTGACGTAGTCCGCGTACTGCTTGTCCGCGTACCAACGAGACTTCCAGTCGGTGGTGACGCCCAGACGGAAGCCGTGCGGGTTGATCTTCTGGCCCACTACTGAGCTCCCTTCCGGCGGTTACGAGTCGAGGCCGACCCGACGCTTTCCACGATCACGGTGATGTGGCTCGACCGCTTGCGGATGCGGAACGCACGGCCCTGGGCACGCGGCTGGAACCGCTTCAGGGTCGCACCCTCGTCCACGTACGCAGTCGCGACGACGAGCGTGCTGGGGTCGAGGTTGTAGTTGTTCTGCGCGTTCGCAGCGGCCGACGCGATCACCTTGGCGACCGGCTCGGCCGCGGCCTGCGGCGCGAACTTGAGGATGGCCAGGGCCTCCTCGACGGACTTACCGCGAACGATGTCGACGACGCGGCGCGCCTTCATCGGGGTCACGCGCACGTGGCGCGCAACAGCCCGAGCGCTGTTGGTGGTGGTTTCAGTGCTCATCGACGCTTGCTCTTCCGGTCGTCCTTGATGTGGCCCTTGAACGTACGGGTCGGCGCGAACTCACCGAGCTTGTGACCGACCATGGACTCCGAGACGAACACCGGCACGTGCTTGCGTCCATCGTGGACAGCGAACGTATGACCGATGAAGTCGGGCAGAATCGTGGAACGGCGCGACCAGGTCTTGATGACCTGCTTGGTGCCCTTCTCGTTCTGCGTGTCCACCTTCGCCAGGAGGTGGTCGTCGACGAACGGGCCCTTCTTGAGGCTGCGTGGCATTCTCTAACTCCCTCCTTGACTAGCGCTTCTTGCCGGTACGGCGACGACGGACGATGAGCTTGTCGGACGCCTTGTTCTTGCGGGTGCGGCCCTCGGGCTTGCCCCACGGGCTGACCGGGTGGCGACCACCCGAGGTCTTGCCCTCGCCACCACCGTGCGGGTGGTCGACCGGGTTCATCACGACACCACGGACGGTCGGGCGCTTGCCCTTCCAGCGCATACGGCCGGCCTTGCCCCAGTTGATGTTCGACTGCTCGGCGTTGCCGACCTCGCCGACGGTGGCGCGGCAGCGCACGTCGACGCGGCGGATCTCGCCGGAGGGCATACGCAGCGTGGCGTAGGTGCCTTCCTTACCGAGGAGCTGAATGCTCGCACCGGCGGAGCGGGCCATCTTGGCGCCGCCACCCGGACGCAGCTCGACCGCGTGGATGGTCGTACCCGTCGGGATGTTGCGCAGCGGCAGGTTGTTGCCGGGCTTGATGTCGGCGTTGGGGCCCGACTCGACCGGAGCACCCTGCACGAGGCCCTTGGGGGCGATGATGTAGCGCTTCTCGCCGTCCACGTAGTGGAGCAGCGCGATGCGCGCGGTGCGGTTGGGGTCGTACTCGATGTGAGCGACCTTGGCCGGCACGCCGTCCTTGTCGTTGCGACGGAAATCGATCAGGCGGTAGGCGCGCTTGTGTCCGCCACCCTTGTGACGGGTGGTGATGCGGCCGTGCGCATTACGTCCACCGCGACCGTGCAGCGGGCGCACCAGCGACTTCTCGGGCGTCGACCGAGTGATCTCGGCGAAGTCCGCCACGCTGGCGCCACGACGGCCCGGCGTAGTCGGCTTGTACTTACGGATTGCCATGAGTCTTCTCGTCCTCTATCTCTCGAGAGTTCCGATCGCTAGGCGACCGGGCCTCCGAAGATCTCGATGGGCTTGCTGTCGGCCGTGAGGGTCACGAGCGCGCGCTTGGTGTTCTTGCGCTTGCCGTAACCGAACCGGGTCCGCTTGCGCTTGCCCTGACGGTTGGCGGTGTTGACGCTGCTCACCTTGACGCCGAAGACCTTCTCGACGGCAATCTTGATCTGCGTCTTGTTCGAGTCCGGGTGGACCAGGAAGGTGTAGGTGCCCTCTTCCATCAGCCCGTAGGACTTCTCGGAGACGACGGGAGCCAGCAGGATGTCGCGAGGATCGGCGATCGTGCTCACTTGCTCTCCTCCTTAACTTCCTGGCCGGACTCGGCCGGCCCGTGGATGAACGTGTTGAGCGCCTCGACGCTGAACACGACGTCATCGCTGTAGAGCACGTCGTAGGTGTTCAGCTGATCCGGCGCGAGCGCGTGGACGTTGGGAAGGTTCTGAACCGACTTCCACGCCGCCACGTCTTCACGGCCGACGACGAGCAGGACCTTCTTGCGGTCGCTGATCTCGCCCAGGAACGTGCGAGCACTCTTCGTCGACGGGGTCTGACCCGCGACGAGTTCGGTGATCACGTGGATGCGCTCGTTGCGCGCCCGGTCGGAGAGGGCTCCGCGCAGGGCGGCGGCCTTCATCTTCTTGGGGGTGCGCTGGCTGTAGTCGCGCGGCTGCGGGCCGTGGACGGTGCCACCGCCGGCGAACTGCGGCGCACGGGTCGAGCCCTGACGTGCGCGGCCGGTGCCCTTCTGGCGGTACGGCTTCTTGCCACCGCCGCGGACGTCGCCGCGGGTCTTGGTGGCGTGCGTTCCCTGGCGGGCCGCGGCGAGCTGCGCGGTGACGACCTGGTGCAGCAGCGCGATGTTCGCGGGAGCGTCGAAGATCTCGGCGGGGAGATCGACGGAGCCGGAGGTCTGGCCACCGGGGGCCTTGACGTCCAGGGTCAGCTTGGTTGCGGTCTCGGTGCTGGTCATGCCCGTGCACCACCCTTCACTGCGGTCTTGACGATCACGAGGCCGCCCTTGCGACCCGGGATCGCGCCCTTGATCAGCAGCAGACCGTTCTCGGCGTCCACCTTGTGGACCGAGAGGTTCTGCGTCGTGATGCGGTCGGAGCCCATACGGCCGGACATGCGCGTGCCCTTGAACACGCGGCCCGGGGTGGCGCAACCACCGATGGAGCCCGGACGACGGTGCACGGCCTGCGTACCGTGCGACGCACCCTGGCCGGCGAAGCCGTGACGCTTCATGGTGCCGGCGAAGCCCTTGCCCTTCGAGGTGCCGGTGACGTCGACGTAGGCGCCGTCCTCGAACACCTCTGCAGTGAGTTCCTGGCCGACCTCGTACTCGGAGGCGTCCTCGATCCGGAGCTCGACCAGGTGACGGCGCGGCGTGACGCCGGCCTTCTCGAACTGGCCGCGAACCGGCTTGTTGACCTTGCGCGGCGCGATGGCACCGTAGGCGAGCTGCACGGCGTTGTAGCCGTCGCGCTCCTCGGTGCGGATCTGCGTGACCACGTTCGGTCCGGCCTTGACGACGGTGACCGGGACGACCCGGTTGTTCTCGTCGAAGACCTGGGTCATGCCGAGCTTGGTGCCCAGGATTCCCTTGATCTGGTTAGTCATGTGTTGTCTCCGCTGCGTCTTTCACAAGCTCGCTGTAATCGAATGTCACTGAATGTTGACGTCGACACTCGCCGGGAGATCGATGCGCATGAGCGCGTCGACGGTCTTCGGCGTCGGGTCGAGGATGTCGATGAGCCGCTTGTGCGTCCGCATCTCGAAGTGCTCGCGCGAGTCCTTGTACTTGTGCGGCGAGCGGATGACGCAGTACACGTTCTTTTCAGTGGGCAACGGCACCGGGCCGACCACGCGGGCACCCGTACGGGTCACCGTCTCGACGATCTTGCGCGCAGATGCGTCGATCGCCTCGTGGTCATAGGCCTTGAGCCTGATGCGGATCTTCTGTCCCGCCACGCTTAGTGTCCTTTTCTTGCCGCGTTTCGTGATCCCCGGCGGAGCCGGAAACCACCTCGTCTGCACAGTTCCCCAGGGAACGGCGACCGAGAACAGCACTCGAAACACAGTGCGAGCCGGACGTATCCGATCCGCTTGCCGCTGTTCATCTGTCATTGTTCTCCGGTCCACGCGGTCGGGCGTGTCGGCCCGCCGCTCATTCCCCGGCGTCGATGCTCGAAGGCTTCGACACCACAAGGAACGGAACCGGCTGCGCTCCGCAGGAGCACACAGGGGTACTGCTTCCGTCTTGCATGTGGCCGCGACCAGGCCGTGAGGCTCGATCCGCGACTGTCACGTCTTTCCCGTTCCGAGCCGCGAAACATCCATGGCCCGGTCAAGGCAACCCGACCAGTATGCAGGAGCACGGCCGAGAGTTCAACTCACGACGGTGCGTGATCTGCACCTCGGCGATACGCCGCGCGGTGGGGTCCGCGTGGTCGAGCCTAGCCGATGGGGTTCATCGGCAGGGTCCGAACCGGAGCGGCCGCCCCGATCGTATTCGTCGGGTCGGGGCCGGGACCCGGCGGCACCTGCGCCACCTCGGGGACCCGCGCGCCGGCGGCGACGAGTTGCGGCTCGTCACGCCAGACCGGCAGCGCCTCCTGCAGTTCGAGCCCGATGCCGATGAGACGTTCGTCCTGCCACGGCCGCGCGCCGAGCTGCACACCGACCGGCATCCCTGTCGCGGTGGAGTACCCGGCGGGCAGCGTCACCACGGGGGCACCGGAGTAGTTCGCCCAGCGCACGGGACCCGTCACTCCGGCCGTGACGCTGATGCCGAGGAACTCCTGGCGCCGTGCGCCGTCGACGGAGGCGCCGGGCAGCATGATCGCGTCGAGATCCTGGTCGACGAACATCCGGTTGTAGTCGCTCTGGTAGCGCAGGCGGTCGCGTTCGAAGGTGAGGTAGTCGCCTACCGGCACGGCCAGCGAGGCCACTGCCGTGCCTGCGGCCACCGCGTTCTCGGGACGGTACAGGCCGAGCCGGTCGGTGAACTGCTGGTGGTAGGCGCCCATCTCGACCTGGTCGCCGGTCGCGAGGGATTCGGGCAGCGGCGGCATCGTCACCGGGACGGTGACCGCGCCGAGCGACTCCGCCACCCGCGCCGCGTCGTCGACGACGCGCTGCACGGCCTCGGGAGGTGCGGGATTCGTGTTCACGGGCAGGCCGATGCGCACGCCGGCGAGGGGACTCGCTCCACCGGCCGGCGTCACCGGATAACCACCCTCGGGAACGTCGGGGCCGAGTGCCGTGATCGGGTCGGCCGGGTCCGCGCCCGCGAGCACGGTCATCATCAGGGACGCGTCCGCAACACTGCGGCCCATCGGACCCACGTGGTCGCGGGTCCAGGTCAGCGGGATCATGCCGTGCGAGGTGATGCGCCCGTAGGTCGGCTTGATCGAGGAGACACCGCAGGCGCTCGCCGGGAACCGGACCGAACCGCCGGTGTCGCTGCCGAGCGCGAGGGGCGCGAACCGTGCGGCGAGCACGGCCGCGCTGCCGCCCGACGATCCGCCGGGCGACATCTCGGTGTTCCACGGGTTGCCCACCTGTGGGGTGGCGACACCGATCGCGAACTCGTCGGTGTGCGCGTGCCCCATGAGCACCGCGCCGGCGTCCTCGAGTCGACGCCACACACCCGAGTGGCCGGCCGCGATGTTGCCCTCGAGCACGCGGCTCGACGCCGTGAGCGGTAGTCCGGACACCGCGAAGATGTCCTTGAGCGCGATCGGAAGCCCGCACACGAGCGGTGCCGGGGCCTGATCGCGGCGCGCGCGGGCGAGTCGCTCCCCCGCCGCGTCGGCCGCCGCGTAGGCGACCTCGGGGTAGAGCCGGATCCACGCACCGATCGCTCCGTCGTACGAGCGGGTGCGGTCCAGACAGGCGTCGAGCAGTTCCCGGGGGTGCAGTTCGCCGGCGTGCAGCAGCGCTGCCGCCTCGACCGCACTCATCCTCGCGGGATCGGTGACGGTGTCGGGTGGAGGAAGCCTGCGTGGCGGAGCCGCACGACCGCTCCCCGCGGTCGCACCCCACGCGAACAATCCGCCGGCGGCCCCTCCCAGTAACCGTCGGCGTGATACTCCGGTGCTCACCCCGCCAACCAAACCACGAACTGCGTCACGATCCGGGCGAGGCGGGGAATGTGTGCCACATGTCACCCCCGGCCGTGATGCCGTCGAGACCGTGCGGTGATAATGCGAGCCGTCCACCAGAGGAAGGCGCATGCCATGAACTCGTCCGCTTCGTCCGGATCATCACGGTCTCCGAAGATTCGTCGGCGACCGCAGCTCTCGGACGACGTGGCGGCGCACGTGAGAAACCTCATCATGTCCGGCGGTGTGCGACCCGGCGATTTCGTCCGTCTGGACGAGACCGCGGCCGAACTCGGGGTGAGCGTGACCCCGGTGCGCGAGGCTCTGCTCACCCTCCGTGGTGAGGGGCTCGTCGAACTCGTCCCCCATCGCGGGTACGTGGTGTCCCCGCTCGACAGATCGGACATCGACGACATCTTCTGGCTCCAGGGCAGACTCGCCGAGCGGCTCGTGGAGCGCGCCGCGACCCTGATGACGGCCGAGACCCTCGCGGAGCTCGACGAGCTGGCCGCGCGTTTCGCCGAGGCCGTGCGGGCCGGTGACGGCGCGCGCATCGAGGACCTCGAATTCGAGTTCCACCGGACGTTGAACCGGGTGGCGCGTTCGCGCAAGCTCGCGTGGTTCCTCCACAACGCGACCCGGTACACCCCCGTGCACTTCTACTCCGACGATCGCAACTGGGGGACGGCGGCGATCGCCTCGCACGAGCGGTTGCTGCAGGCGCTGCGCACCGGTGACGTCGAGGCCGCCGGACGCGAGACGCGCGAACACTTCACCGACGGGGCCCACCGACTCGTCGAACACCTCGAAGATCTCGGCGTCTGGTCCTGACCGACCGGCGTGAACACCCCGAGGGGAACGGACGTCGGCGCCGACGCGCATGTCCGTCCACCCCTCCCGGGATCGTGCGCACCGGTACGATTCCGACGGTGACGGACCGACCCGTCCCCGACGGGGACCGAGATCTACGGCGGGGTGTGATGTGAGCGATCACGACCAGGCAGTTCTCGTGGAGGACGTCCACAAGTCGTTCGGCGACGTCCACGCACTCGACGGGATCAGCTTCTCTGCACCGCCGGGCCGTGTCCTCGGCATCCTCGGCCCGAACGGCGCCGGCAAGACCACGATGGTCAAGGTGCTGTCGACCCTGTTGCGTCCCACCTCGGGTCGCGCCGTGGTCGCCGGGCACGACGTGGTCGCCGACGCCGCAGCGGTCCGGCGTTCGATCATGATGACCGGCCAGTTCGCCGCGCTCGACGACACCCTCACCGGCCGGGAGAACCTGATCCTGTTCGGCCGCCTGATGGGCCTGGACAAGAAGTCCGCCACCCGGCGTGCCGACGATCTGCTCCGGGAGTTCGATCTCGTCGACGCCGGTCGCCGCCCCGTGAAGGGCTACTCCGGCGGTATGCGCCGCCGGGTCGACATCGCGTGCGGCCTCGTGGTCCGTCCCAAGGTGGTGTTCCTCGACGAGCCGACCACCGGTCTCGACCCGCGCAGCCGACAGGGCGTGTGGTCGCTGGTGGCGGCGCTCAAGGACCAGGGCATCACGGTGTTGCTGACGACGCAGTACCTCGAAGAGGCCGACGTGCTGAGCGACAACATCATCGTCATCGACAAGGGCATCGTGATCGCGGAGGGCACCGCGAACCAACTGAAGTCCTCCGCGGGTGGCACCCACTGCGAGATCGTTCCGGCCGACCCACGGGCGATACCCGATATCCTGCACGTCCTGGACGGCCTTCTCCCCCAGGACGTCCTGGTGGGCACGGTCCCCGACACGGATCGGGTGTCCGTCCCGGCGCCGGACGGTGCCGCGACCCTCACCGAGGTGCTGCGGCGCATCGAACCCCTGGGCATCGAACTCGCCGACATCGGTCTGCGACGTCCCTCGCTCGACGACGTCTTCCTCCGACTCACCGGGCACTCCGCATCCGCTCCGGACGGCAACCCGACGGACGGCGACCCCACGGACGGCGGCCCGACAGCACTGCCCGAGGCGGAACGAGCGGAGCCTGCGCCGGCAGGTGAGCGGCCGTGACGGCCCGCACCGACGAGACGGTCCGCGGGACGGAAGCCCCCACCGTCTCGTTCACCGACTCCTCGTCCACCCCTCCCGCACGCCGGGGAGGTGTCCACCGCCGGATCACGCCGTCGGGAGTCGAGCAGTGGTGGGTGCTGACACTCCGGTCGTTGCGCACGATGGCGCGGTACGGCGAACTGGTCCTCGCGGTCCTGGCACCGTTCGTCTTCGGTCTGAGTTTCTATCTGCCGCTCAAGTTCGTCATGCAGTTACAGGGCATCGACTACGCGCAGTTCCTGATGCCCATCATCGTGTTGCAGTCGATGGCGTTCACCGCCATCTCCGCGGCGCAGCTGGCAGCACAGGAGGGCACGACCGGTGTGACCTCGCGTCTGCAGACGATGCCCGTCGCCCCGGCGGCGCCCCTGGCGTCACGGATGACGGCGAGCATGGTGCGGTCGGTCATCTCCTTGGCCGCGGCGATCGGATTCGGTTATCTCATCGGTTTCCGTTTCTCCGCCGGGCCCGGGCAGGCAGCGTTGTTCTGCGCGACCGCACTGATCATCAGCCTGTTGTTGTGCCTGGGCGCCGACGCGATCGGATGTCTGTTCCGGAGCCCCGAGGCCACAGCGCAGGCGCTGACCCTGCCGCAGCTGATCCTCGGGATGCTCTCGTGCGGTTTCGTGCCCGAGGAGGGATTCCCCGAGTGGATCAGACCGTTCGTCCGCAACCAGCCGATCTCGCAGTTCTCCTTCGCGATGCGCGACATGGCCCAGGACGGCGTGACCTGGGAGGTCTTCCGGCCGAGCCTGTTCTGGATGATCGGGCTGGCCGTGATCTGCATCCCGGGCGCCGTGTGGGCCGCGACGAGGCGGGAGTGAGTCGATGAGCAAGACCGTCGAGACACAGCGGGCACGGGCCCGATCGCGGGAGCGGGCAGGGACTCCGGGTCGCGCCTTCGCCTATCCCGAACCGGATCGTGTCCGCAGCGAGAGTTCCCTCGGCGCACTGTGGGAGCACAGTCGCCTGCAGTGCGGTCGACTGCTGCTCAGATGGGCCCGCGATCCGGCCACGATGATCCAGGCGCTCATCTATCCGGCGCTCACCCTGGTGATGTTCCGCATCGTGCTCGGCGACAGCATCACCGCCGCGACCGGCTATTCGTCGATCTTCGGCACCGTGCCCATGATCGTGCTCGTCGGCGCGATGTTCGGCTCGGTCGTCAGCGCGGTGGGGCTGCGCACCGAACGCGATTCCGGCCTGCTGAGCCGGTTCCACACGCTGCCCGTCCACCGCTCGTCCGGTCTGGTGGGACGATTGATGGCGGAGATGGTGCGCGTGTTCGTCACCTCTCTCGTGATCTTCGCCGCCGGCATGGCGTTGGGTTTCCGGTTCACGCAGGGCATCGGCCCCACCCTGCTCAGCCTCGTGGTCCCGCTGATCTTCGGTCTGGGATTCGCGATGATGGTGACGGCTCTGGCGACCCTGCCGGGACGCACACCCCTCGTCGAGACCGTCTCGATCCTGTGCACCCTGCTCATGTTCTTCAACTCGGGGTTCGTGCCGGTCATGGCATACCCGAGCTGGCTGCAACCCGTGGTGGCGAACCAGCCGATGTCCTGCGCGATCGACACCATGCGCTCGCTCGCGATGGGTGGTCCGATCGCGGAACCGTTCCTGAAGACCGTCCTGTGGTCGGCCGGGATGGTGGCGATCTTCGTGGTCCCCGCCGTCGTCGGATACCGGCGCTCGGCCGAACAGAATTGATCTTCCACTCTCCGGACCACCCCGCGACCTGCTGTTACGCTGTCCCGCGATCCCGACCCGTGTGAACGCCGTACCCAGAGCGTTCGCCGAGGAGTTTCGTATGTTCCGTTTTCGTCGCAGCACACTCGTGTCCGGCGTCGCCGTCCTCGCCGTCTCCGCATCGGCACTCGTCGCGCCGGCGATCTCGGCCGCCGATCCGATCCCGGCCGACCGGCGGGATGCCGATCCGGCGGCCACCGCCCCCGCTCCCGTACCGCTCCCCACCTCGGCGGATGCGCCGGACAGTCGCCTCGCTGCCCTGCTGAGCACGATGGGCCAGGGCATCGACGGTGCGAACGACCTCGGGTGTGTGCCGTCGCCGGAGCATCCACGTCCGGTCGTCCTCGTGCACGGCACCGGGGCGGGCATGTACCCGACATGGACCTATGTCGCGCCCGAACTCGAACGGCTCGGGTACTGCGTCTACGCATTGAACTACGGCGCCGCGCAGGGGTATCTCGATCCCGATCGCACGGTGTGGGGCGTGTCGAACATCGAGAGGTCCGCCGAGGAACTCGGAACGTTCGTCGACGCGGTCCTCGAGCACACCGGCGCCGGGCAGGTCGATCTCGTCGGTCACTCCCAAGGTGGTGTCGTCTCCCGCCAGTACCTGAAGTTCGAGGGCGGCGCGAACCCGGCCGATCCTGCCCTCAACCGCGTCCGGAACCTCGTGATGCTGGGTGCGACCAACCACGGCACCACCTTCAACGGTCTCCAGCAGCTCTACACGGTGCTCGCCGTGCTCGGCCTGACGAACGGCAGCGATGCGGTGGCCGAGTTGTTGTTCCGCGGCACCGATCTCGGTGCCGCCGGCCAGCAGCAGTTGATCGGCTCGCGCATGCTCAGCAATCTGAACAAGGACGGCGACACCCGTCCCGGCGTGACGTACACGTCGATCGCCACGCGCTACGACCAGATCGTCACGCCACCGGAGAGCTCGTTCCTGCGGCCCGGACCGGGCGCCGAGGTCCGCAACGTGTGGGTCCAGGACGGCTGCCCGAGTTCCCCCGCCGACCACTCCACGATCCTCATGCGGCCCGAATCGCTCCATCTGGTGAAGGCCGCCCTCGACCCCGACTACGCGGCCGGAAACTCCGTGCCGTGCCCGGCGCCCGAGGCCGGATAGCGCCGTCGCACCTCGGTCGACCGTCGAACACCGAACGTCGAACACCGAACGTCGAACACCGAACGTCGAACACCGAACGCAGAAGGCCCCTACCGCTACGCGAGCGGTAGGGGCCTTCTGCTGTGCTCTGTCGCCGAGCCTGTCAGTCCGAGAGACCGAGGGCCTTCTCGAGGACGGGCCACGAATCCTTGAGGTCGTCCTGCCAGTAACCCCACGAGTGGGTGCCGGAGTCGCGGAAGTTGTAGGTGGCGGGGATGCCCAGCTGGTCGAGGCGGCCACGGAGGTTGTGCGTGCAGTAGTTGGTCGCAGCCTCGATGACACCGCCGACGACGATCTGGTTGGCGAGCACGTCGACCTCACCGTCGATCTGCGGGCCGTTCAGGGTGTCGTGGACACCCGGCAGTCCGGTGCCGTTGGAGATGTACAGATCGAGCCCGCGCAGCTCCTCGGCGTGCACGTAGGGGTCGTTCTCGACCCAGGCCGGATCATCGAGCTCGCCCCACATGTTGCGGGTGTCGCCGCCACCCCAGGTCTCGACGACGAGCTTGACGAACTGCTGACCGATCGGGTCGGAGGTCTGCGCGCATCCGCTGTAGGCCGCGACGCCCTGGTACAGGCCGGGGGCAGCGATGGGCAGCTGCAGGACGGACGTACCCGAGGACGACAGACCGGCGATCGCGTTGACGCCGTTGGTGCCGAGCGCGGCGTCGATCAGCGGCGGGATCTCCTTCGTCAGGAAGGTCTCCCACTTGTTGACGCCGAGCTCCGGGTCCTCGTTCTTCCAGTCGGTGTAGTAGCTCCACTTGCCGCCGACCGGCGAGACGACGTTGACGTTCTTGTCCTTGAAGAACTCGATCGCGTCGGTACGGAAGCGCCAGGTCGCGCTGTCCTCGCCGCCGCCGGCGCCGTTGAGGAGGTACAGCGTCGGGCGCGGTTCGCTCGTGTCGGCCGGACGCCAGACGTCGAGCAGGATCTCCTTGTCCATCGAAGCGGAGTACACGTAGACCAGCAGCTGCTGCTCGCCGTAGTTCTCGATACGAGTGATCTTCGAGCCGTTCTCGCTGGTCACCGACTCGATCGGCTGAAGCGTGTCCGCGACCGGGTCCGCCCCGGCGGTCACGCCGCCGAAGAACAACGGCAGGGCGACGACCGCCGCGGAGACCGCAGCGAACCTCACCTTCCGAGCTCGCGTCCTCGACTGGACAACCTTCATTCCGACAACCTCCTCAGACCCGCTTCCGGGCGTGGGCTACAGACCTCGGGCGGGGCCGAGGCGCGCCGTCCGGCGCAGCACAACGTGTAT
This sequence comes from Rhodococcus sp. S3, assembly GCF_058211795.1. Lineage (NCBI taxonomy): Bacteria > Bacillati > Actinomycetota > Actinomycetes > Mycobacteriales > Nocardiaceae > Rhodococcus > Rhodococcus sp. S3. Next base: position 3,700,194 of record NZ_CM177074.1, read on the forward strand.
CGACGAATCGTTCGTGCACATTACCGCGACCGACGGTCTCCTCCACTTTCGGCGACCACCCGTGTGGCGGCGTCGAGCGCCGGCGCGATGATCTCGATGGCGGACGGCTCCATCATCTCGCCGTGCGCACCCGGCACGAACCGGGTCCGGATACGGCCCGACACGAACGGTCGCCACAGATCTGCGGCGTCCGCCTCCGTCGGGTGCTCCTCCGTCGCACTGAAGAACTCCATGTCGCCGGCGAACACCTCAGGGTCGTGACCGTTGATCAGTTCGGGCGAGGTCACGGCCGCGGAGAACAGGCCCTGCACCCGCTCCACGTCGAGGTCGATCAACCCGTCCGGCACGGCCCGGACCAGCGCTTCCGCAGCTTCCTGCGGAAGACCGCCGTCGAGTGCGGTGGTGTCCACAAAGACCCCGAAGGCACGCAGGTTCTCCGCGAGTTCGGTCGCGAACCGGTCGGTGTCGATCCGCGGGATGCTGTCGATGAGGGCGAGGCCCTCGACCTGCAGTCCGCGTGCCTGCACCTCGACCGCGACGGCGTGCGCGAGCACACCGCCGAGCGACCATCCGATGAGGCGGTATCGGCCGCCGGGTGCGGCGGCGACGATCTCGTCCGTGTACCTCCGCGCGAGATCGGCGAGCGAGGATGCGACGAAGCCGGGTTCGCGCAGAGCCGGCGTCTGTACGCCGTACACCGCGCTGCTCGTCGCGAGTCGCGCTGCCAGAGGCGCATACGGCCAGGCCAGTCCGATCATCGGGTGGAAGCAGAAGACCGGTGTCGTCGCATCGCCCGGACGCAGCGTGACGAGCACGTCCGACGCCGCGTTCGCGGTCCCTGCGGAATCGACGTCCGCTCCGTCCACGGCCGCGGCCAGCCGCGACGCGAGAGCCTCGACAGCCGGCGTCTCCAGCAGCCACGGGACGCGGACCTGCAGTCCGGTCTCGTCGCGCAGCCGCGCGACCACCTGGGTGGCCACGAGGGAGTTGCCGCCGAGGTCGAAGAAGTCGTCGTCGAGACCGACCTGCTCGGCGTCGAGGGCGTCGGCGTACACCCGCGCGACGACCTCCTCGAGGTGGGTGCGCGGAGCGCGGTACGGGCGGGTCCGTGTCTCCGGTTCCGGCAACGCCGCGCGGTCGAGCTTGCCGACGTGCGTCAGCGGCACGGCGTCGAGCACGACGATGTCGTCGGGAACCATGTGCTGCGGCAACGCTCGGGCAGCCGCGCGGAGCAGATCGTCCGTGTCGACGACGTGGCCGGCCGTCGCGGTCACGTACGAGACGAGCCGGACACTGCCGGTGTCGTACCGGCGGGCGACGGTGACGGCGAAGTCCACGCTCGGATCGTGTCGCAGGACGGCGTCGATCTCGTCGAGTTCGATACGGAAGCCGCGCACCTTCACCTGGAAGTCCGACCGACCCACGTAGGCGATCTTCCCGTCGTCGGTCCACCGGACCACGTCGCCGGTACGGTAGAGGCGTCCACCGGATCCGAACGGATCGGCGACGAAGCGCTCCGCCGTGAGACCGGGCCTGCGGTGGTATCCGCGTGCGATCTGCACTCCCGACATGTACAGCTCGCCGGGCACACCGACCGGCACCGGCCGCAGGCGCCTGTCGAGCACGAGCGCGCGGACACCTCGGATCGGTCCTCCGATCGTGATCGGGTCCCCGGGCGCCAACGGTTCGCTGATCGTGGTCACGATCGTGGTCTCCGTCGGACCGTAGACGTTGTGGAACGCCCGTCCGGGCGCCCAGCGCGCGACCAGTTCCGGCGGCACGGCCTCGCCGCCGGCGGCGAGCACCCGGAGCCCGTCGAGTCCCTCCGGATCGAGGGTGGCGACCGCCGCGGAAGTGATGAACGCGTGCGTCACGCGCTCGGAGCGGATCAGCTCGGCGAGTTCGCTGCCTCCGTAGATACCCGGGGACGCGACGACGAGGGTGCCGCCTCCGCCCACGGCGAGGAGCAGTTCGAGCATGGAGGCGTCGAAACTCGGCGACGCGAAGTGCAGCGCCCGGGTGTCGGCATCCAGTCCATAGTGTTCACGCTGCGCCGCAGTGAAATTCGCCAATCCGGAGTTCGACACCACGACGCCCTTCGGAAGGCCCGTGGACCCCGAGGTGTAGATGACGTAGGCGGTGTTGTCCGCTCGGACCGGACGGACCCTCTCGTGCGCGGCGAACGGTTCGTCGGACAGGGCCTCCAGCTCGGTGAGCGTCGCGGGGTCGGTCAGGTCGACCCACTGCACGTCGCCGGGCAGCCGCTCCCGCTCGGCCGAGACGGTGAGGCCGAGGACGGCCCCCGAGTCGGAAAGCATGTGGGCGACACGGTCGGCCGGATAGTTCGGATCGACCGGCACGTAGGCGGCTCCGGCGCGGGCGACCGCCCACACGGCGGTGATCGAGTCGAACGACCGCGTCAGTCCGAGCGCGACCACATCCTCCGTCCCGATGCCCCGGCCGACGAGCAGCCTCGCCAGTCGCGACGACCGGGCGTCGAGTTCGGCGTAGGTCAGCGAGCGTCCGTCGTGGACGACCGCGACGCCGTCGGGGTTGCGGACGGCGGTCTCCGCGAGCAGATCACCGAGCGGCACCGCGGGCAGTGCGGGTCCGCCCCACCGGTCGGCGAGGTCCTCGATCTCGGCCGCGTCGAGATACGGCAGCGAGTCCACCGAGGCGTCGGGATCGGCGACGAGCGCATCGAGGATACGGACGTACCTGGCGGCCAGCGTCGCCACGTCCTCCGCGGCCAGGATGTCGCTGCGGTACTTGAACGCGAGCGTCAACGCCTCCTCGGAGGTGACGACGGCCGTGAGCGGATAGTGCGTCGCGTCCCGGGCGTTGACACCGGCGACGACGAGTCCGTCGATCGATCCCGCGGCTTCGATTCCGCTGCGGTCGACCGGATAGGACTCGTACACGAGCAGCGTGTCGAACAACGCTCCCGTACCGGCACGCTGCTGGATCTCGGCGAGCCCGACGTGATGGTGATCGAGCAGTTCGGCCTGCTCGCCCTGGATGCGGCGGAGCAGATCGTGCCCGGTCTCGCCGGCGCCGAGGCGCACCCGCACCGGGAGGGTGTTGATGAACAGTCCCACCATCGCCTCGACGCCGGGGAGGTCCGCGGGCCGGCCCGACACGGTGGTGCCGAATACGACGTCGTCGCGGTCGGTCGTGCGGGCCAGGAGGACGGCCCAGGCGCCCTGCAGCACGGTGTTGACCGTGACGCCGAGCCGCGTGGCCGTGTCCGCGAGGAGGTCGGACCGTTCACGACCGAGGTCGATCCGGTGCTCGTCCGGGGTGCCGCCCGTGCCGTCGGTGTTGCCCCCGGCCAGCAGGGTGGGCTCCTCGATCCCGTCGAGCGAGCGTATCCACGCTTCGACGGAGGTCTCGTGGTCGCGACGCGCGAGCCACTCGAGATACGCCCGGTAGGACGGTGCCCGGCCGAGGACGCCCGCATCACCGCGGGTCGCGTAGAGCACCAGCAGGTCCTTCATCAACAGCGGCATCGACCAGCCGTCGAGCAGGATGTGGTGACTCGTGACGGCGAGGGTCCAACTGTCGTCACCCGTGCGGACGAGGACGAAGCGGATCAGCGGCGGCTCGGCCATGTCGAACGCGACGGCCTGTTCCGCTCGCAGCACATCGGCGAGTACTGCGGAGTCCTCGCCCCGGATGTCGACCTCGCGCCACGGAAGGGTGACCTCGTCGACGACGACCTGGACGGGGATGCCCGATTCGCTCGCGACGAATGCCGTGCGGAGGTTCGGGTAGCGCCCCAGCAGCGCATCCGCCGCCGCGCGCAGCCGCTGCGCGTCGACCACTCCCGCGAGGTGGACGAGCACCTGCGTGCTGTAGGCGTCGGAGTGCCCCTCCGCCAGGAGTGCGTGGTAGAGCAGGCCGGCCTGGAGCGGAGCGAGCGGCCAGGCGTCCGCCGCGCCGGGGTACCGCGACTCCCACAGGTCGATGTCGCGTTGGGTGACGTCGACCAGCGACAGGTCGGACGGGGTCCGTCCGCCGGCAGCCGGGCGCGTGGCGTGCGCGGCGAGGGCTTCGAGTGCGCGCACCCAGCGCTGCGCGAGATCCTCGACGTCGGCGCGGTCGAGCAGACCGGACGCGTAGCCGAAGTTCGCTCCGAGCTCGCCTCCGAGGACGACGGCGTTGATGTCGACGGCGGCGAGGGCCGGGGCGTCGGGATCGTCGGTTCCGGACAGGTCCCCGAGGTCGCCGGCGGGCAGCCACCCGAGTTCCGGCACGCGGTCGGTCGAGACCTCACCGGCGTCGAGCCGGCCGAGATAGTTGAAGCTGATCTGACCGGCGGGAGTCGCAGCCAGACGGGTGGAGGTCTCGGGGTTGCAGTACCGGAGGAGCCCGTAGCCGATGCCCTTGTCGGGGACGCGGCGGAGATCCTCCTTGACCGCCTTCAGTGCCGCACCCGCGCTCGCACCACCGGCCGCGGCGTCGTCGAGGTCGACGTCGGTCAGGTCGAGCCGCACGGGGAACATCGTCGTGAACCAGCCGACGGTGCGCGAGAGGTCCGAGCCCGGTACGACGTCCTCCTCGCGGCCGTGGCCCTCGAGACGGATCAGTGCCGATCGCACGTCCGTACCCCGCGCCCGCCGCCACTCGGCCAGGGCCAGTGCGAGACCCGTGAGCAGCACGTCGTTGACCGAGCCGTGGTAGAGCTCGGGAAGGGTGGTCAGCAACGTCTCGGTGGTCGCCGCGTCGACCCGGACCGGCACCTTCACGACCGTCGACGCCAGGTCGACCGACGGGTCGAACGGGCGGTCGCCGAGCAGCGGGTCGGGTCCGTCGAGAACGGATGTCCACAACGGCAGTTCCGTCACGCGTCCGGCGGCACCGTCGACGAGGGCGTGCGCCCAGGTGCGGAACGACGTGCCGACGGGCTGGAGGGCGGGCTGCTGCCCGTGATCGATCTGGGCCCACGCGGTGACGAAGTCGGGCACCAGGATCCGCCACGACACCCCGTCGACGACGAGGTGGTGCGCCACCACGATCAGCCGTCCGGTCCGTGTCGCCCCGGCAGCGGGGTCGAGCCAGACGAACTGCGTGACGATGCCCTGCGACGGAGCGAGACGCCCCTCGGCGGCGTCGAGTTCGCGCGCGGCGATCTCGACCCACTGGTCGTCGCCGGCATCCGCGGGAACCTCGACGCGCGTCACGAGCGCATCGACGTCGACACTTCCCGGCACGGAGGTCGACAGCACCCACTCACCGGAACCGTTGTTCCGCAAGCACGCCCGGAGCATGTCGTGCCGGTCCACCACGGCGGCGATCGTCGCCACCACGTCGCTGCGTCCGATACCGGCGGGCAGTTCGAGTGCGATGGTCTGCGTGTAGCGATCGAAACCGCCGCCACGCTCGACCATGTACCGCACGATCGGGGTGAGCGGGATCTCGCCGACGCCGCCGCCCTCGAGTTCGCGCAGCACCGGTTCGGATCCCGTTCCGGCGCGCGCCACTTCGGCGAGACCGGCCACCGTGCGCTGCTCGAACACCTCGCGCGGGGTGAACACGACACCCCGCGCCTTCGCGCGGGACACCAGCTGGATCGACACGATGCTGTCGCCACCGAGGGCGAAGAACGAGTCGTCGATCCCGACCCGTTCGAGACCGAGCACGTCGGCGAAGACCTCGGCGATGGTCTCCTCCGTGGGTGTTCGCGGCGCTCGGAACTCGCGGTCGCTGGTGAACACCGGCGCGGGCAGCGACCTGCGGTCGAGCTTGCCGTTCGGGGTCAGCGGCAACTCGTCGAGCACGAGCACCGCATCGGGAACCATGTAACCGGTGAGGAATTCACCCACCCGTTCGAGCACCTCGGACGGGGCGACCGTGTGCCCGGCCCGCGGCACGACGTAACCGACGAGCTTGTCCCCCGTGTGCTCGTCCGACCACACGGACGCGACGGCGTGCGCGACACCCTCCACACCGGTCAGTGCCGCCTCGATCTCGCCGAGTTCGATGCGGAAGCCGCGCAGCTGCACCTGCAGGTCGCTGCGACCGGCGTATTCGAGCTGCCCGTGCGCGTTCCATCGGGCGACGTCACCGGTGCGGTACATGCGCGAGCCCGGCGCACCGTAGGGATCGGCGACGAACCGCCCGGAGGTCAGCTCGGCACGACCGAGATAGCCGCGTGCGAGCTGGCCACCGCGGACGTAGATCTCGCCGGGCACGCCCACCGGGACGGGCTGCAGACGGGCGTCGAGCACGTAGATGCCGAGGCCGGGGATCGCGCGACCGACGGCGCTCGCCTGATTGTCGACGTCGGCAGCGGACAGTTCGAGATGCGAGACGTGCACGGTGGTCTCGGTGATGCCGTACATGTTGACCAGGCGCGGCGCTCGCCCTGAATCCCCGTGCCGCCGATACCAGCCGGCCAGGCGACGCAGATCGAGTGCCTCACCACCGAACACGACGTACCGCAGGGACAGCGGCTGCGCATCCGGATCCTGCTCGGCCACAACGGCGTCCGCCTCGGCGATCTGGTAGAAGGCCGACGGGGTCTGGTTGAGCACCGTGATCTTCTCGCGCCGCAGGAGGGCGTGGAAGTCCTCCGGGGACCGGGAGGTGTGGTAGTCGACGACCACGAGGCGACCACCGTGGAGCAGCGGACCCCACAGTTCCCACACGGAGAAGTCGAAGGCGTAGGAGTGGAACAGGGTCCACACGTCGTCGGCGTCGAATCCGAAGGCGGGCGCGGTGTTCTCGAACAGTTCGAGCACCGTGCGGTGCGGGATCTGCACGCCCTTGGGCCGGCCTGTGGAACCGGAGGTGTAGATGACGTAGGCGAGGTTGTCGCTGCGCAGCGGTGCCGCGCGCTCGTCGTCGGAGAGCGGATCGGCCGACCGCGTCGACAGGTCGAGCCGTTCGAGGTCGATCACCGGGACGTCGGTGGCGGGCAGCGCATCCGGCTCCCCCGCCACGAGCACACACACCGGCGCCGCGTCCTCGAGCATGAAGGTCAGACGCTCGGCCGGGTAGGTGAGGTCGATCGGCAGATAGCCACCGCCGGCCTGCTGCACCGCGAGCAGCGCGACGACGAGTTCCTCCGTGCGCGGCAACGCGACTCCGACGAGGGCGTCGGGACGGACACCGCGGTCGACGAGTTCGCGCGCGAGGCGGTTGACCCGCGCGGACAGTTCGGCGTAGGTGAGCTGCCGGTCGCCGAAGGTCACGGCGACCGAATCCGGGTGCGCCTCGGCGGCCTCGCGGAAGCGGTCCACGAGCGTGACGTCGGGGACTCGGGTACCGGGCTCGTTCCACGCCTCGAGCACCTCGGTGCGTTCGGCCGGGTCGAGCAGCGGGACGTCGCCGATCACGGACTCGGGATCGGTCGCCACCGCGGCGAGCATGCGACCGAGACGGTCGCCGAAGCTGCGTATCGTCGCCTCGTCGAACAGGTCGACGGCGTAGGTCAGCACGACGTCGAGGCCGCCGGGAGCGCCGTCCGCGTCGAACCGCTCGACGACGGTGACCTGCAGGTCGAACTTGGCGTGGGCGACCGGGACGTCGAAACCTTCGACGGCCAGGCCCGGCAGTTCGAAGCGGGACTGCCCGAGATTCTGGAAGGTCAGAGCGATCTGGAACAACGGGTGGCGCGCCTGCGACCGTTCCGGGTCGAGGACCTCCACGAGCCGTTCGAACGGCAGGTCGGCGTGCCCGAACGCCCCGAGGTCGCTCTCGCGCACCCGTCCGAGGAGGTCGGCTAAGGTGTCGGAGGGGCGCACCTCGCTGCGCAGCACGAGCGTGTTGACGAACATGCCGATCATGTCGTCCAGCAGCTGCTCACCGCGTCCGGCGATGGGGGCGCCGATCACGATGTCCTCGGTGCCCGACAGTCGTGCGAGGACGGCCGCCAGGGCGCTGTGGAAGACCATGAACAACGACGCGCCGCGCTCGCGCGCGAGACGATCGAGTGCCGCGTGCGTCCGCGCGTCGATCTCCACGGCGGTGTTCGCACCCCTGCCCGAGGCGACCGCGGGCCGCGGACGGTCGGCGGGCAGGTCGATCTGCTCCGGGATGCCCTTCAGGGCGTGACGCCAGTAGGCGAGCTGGCGGGCGATGGGGGACTCCGGGTCGTCCTCGGAGCCGAGCACCTCCCGCTGCCACAGGGTGTAGTCGGCGTACTGGACGGGAAGCGGCGCCCAGTTCGGCTGCAGCCCTTCGGTTCTGGCGCTGTATGCGACCATGACGTCGCGGGCGAGCGGGCCCATCGAGAAACCGTCACCGCTGATGTGGTGGAGCACCACGACGAGCACGTGGTCGTCGTCGGCGAGACGCAGCAGCCGGATCCGCAGCGGGACCTCCGCCGTGACGTCGAAACCGGCATCGAGGATCGCGGCGACCTCGTCCAGGATGTCGGCAGGATCGACCTCGGACGGTTCGATGTCGGGAACGACGGACGCCGCCGGGAGGACGACCTGGTGGGCGATGCCGTCGGTCTCCGGGTAGACGGTCCGCAGGGACTCGTGCCGCAGCACCACGTCGCCGACGGCACCGCGCAGGGCGTCGAGATCCAGCGATCCGCGCAGCCGGATCACGAGCGGCAGGTTGTTCACCGCCGAATCCGGTTCGAACCGGTTGAGGAACCACATCCGCTGCTGCGCCAGCGAGAGCGGCACGTGGTCGGGCCGGGTGCGTGCCGTGAGCGGGACGGCTGCGGCACCGGCCGTCGACGACTCGATGTGGGCGGCGAGGGATTCGACGACGGGGTGTTCGAAGAGCGACCGCACCGCGACGCGCATGCCGAGTGCGGCCCCGAGTCGCGCAGCGACCTGCGTGGCGACGAGCGAGTTGCCGCCGAGGTCGAAGAAGTGGTCGTCGCGTCCGACCCGGTCGACGCCGAGGACGTCGGCGTAGACGTTCGCGACGATCTCCTCGATCGGGGTGCGGGGAGCGCGGAATTCGCGGACCTCGAAGACGGGTTCCGGTAGGGCCTTGCGATCGAGCTTGCCACTGGTGTTGAGCGGGAACGCGTCGAGCACGACGACCGCCGACGGCACCATGTACGACGGCAGGACGCTGCGCACGGCATCGAGCAGGACCGCCTTGTCGACGGCGTGCCCGGGCGCCGGCACGACGTAGGCGACCAGCTGCTCACCGGTCGGTGTCGGCACGACGAGCGCGACGGCCTGGCTCACCTCGGCGCAGCCGAGCAGCGCCGTCTCGATCTCACCGAGTTCGATGCGCTGACCGCGGAACTTGACCTGGAAGTCGGTGCGGCCGAGATAGTCCAGGACGAGGGCACCGTCGGCGCTGCGGCGCCACCGCACGAGATCGCCGGTGCGGTACATCCGGCTCCCCCGCGCCCCGAGGGGGCTCGCGACGAACCGGTCGGACGTGAGATCGGGGCGCTTCTCGTAACCGCGCGCGAGTTGCACGCCACCGAGATACAGCTCGCCCGGCGTACCCACCGGGGTGGGACGCAGACGCGAATCCAGCACGTACACCTGCACGTTCGCTTCGGGAACGCCGATCGGCACGGAATGGTCGCCGTCCTCGGCGGGCCAGTAGGTCGCCGAGACCGCGGCCTCGGTGGGGCCGTAGAGGTTGTGGACCGCCGCGTCACCGAGACGCCGGAAGGCCGTCACGGTCTCCGGCGGCAGAGCCTCGCCGATGACGAAGACGTGGCGCAGACCCGCGCAGCTGCCCGCCGGGGCGTGAGCGGCGAAGACGGTGAGCATGGACGGGACGAAGTCGGTGAGCGTGACGCCGTACCGGACGATCGCGTCGGCCACGTAGGCCGGGTCGCGGTGACCGTCGTGGGTCGCGACGACGAGTGTTCCGCCGGTGCGCAGCGGCAGGAAATAGCCCCACAGCGACACGTCGAAGGTCGTGGCGGTCTTCTGCAGGTACACGTCGTCGGCCGAGATGTCGTACTCCGCGGCCATCCACTCGAGCTGGTTGACGATCGCCTCGTGCGGGACGGATACACCCTTCGGACGTCCGGTGGATCCGGACGTGAAGATCACGTAGGCCGGCGAGGCCGGCCGGACGGCGCCCCGCAGTTCGTCCTCGCGCACCGGCTCTGTTGACAGTTCGGGCAGATCAGGGTCGTCGACGAGGATCACCTCGACGCCGGCGGGAAGGTCGTCGGCGTCGGCGGTGGTGCTCAGTACGCACACCGGTCGTGCGGTGTCGAGGATATGACCGATCCGGTCGGCCGGGTGGTCGGGGTCGAGCGGCACGTAGGCGCCACCCGCCGTGACGACGGCGTACATGGCGACGACCAGGTCGATCGAACGCCGGATGCCCAGTGCGACGAGCGATTCGGGTCCGACACCCCCCGAGATCAGGTGACGGGCGAGTCGGTTGACCAGCGCATCGAACTCCGCGTAGGTGAGCGCGTCGTCGCCGAAGACGACCGCGGTGGCGTCCGGGGTCGAGGCGACCTGCGCACGGTAGCGCGAGAGCAGGGTCTGCGCGGCCACCGGACGTTCGGTGGCGTTCACCTCGACGGTGAGCGTCTGCCGCTCCGGCGCGGCCAGCAGGTCGACGTCACCGACAACCGTGTCGACGTCGCCGGTGAGCGCTTCGAGAACCGTCACGAGGCGGACGGCGAGCGACCGCACCGTCGCCTCGTCGAAAAGGTCCGTGGCGTACGTGAACTGGGCGCCCATACCGGCCGGCCGTCCCTCGACCTCCCGCGGTCCGACGGTGAGCTGCAGGTCGAACTTGGCGATGCTGCCACCGAGATCCACCGGCTCGACGTCCAGTCCGGGCAGGGCGAGTTCGGGTTGTTCCATGTTCTGGAAGAACAGGGCCACCTGGAAGAGCGGATGGTGACCGGCGGAACGAACGGGGTCGAGGACCTCCACGAGCCGCTCGAACGGCAGGTCGGCGTGGGCGAACGCGTCGATGTCCGAGGCGCGGACCTCGCGCAGGACGTCGGCGAACGTCCGATCGGGCGTGACGGTGGTCCGCAGCACGAGCGTGTTGACGAACATGCCGATCAGATCGTCGAGCGCCTGCTCGCCGCGGCCCGCGACCGGGGTGCCGATCGCGATGTCGCTCGCACCCGAGATCCGGGACAGCAGAACGGCGAAGGCGGCGTGGACGACCATGAACGGCGAACATCCTGCCGCCCGGCCGAGTTCGACGACGGCCTCGTGCAGGGCCGGGTCGATCTCGAACTCGACGGTGGCACCGCGACCCGACGCCTCGACCGGACGGGGCCGGTCGGTGGGCAGTTCGAGACGATCCGGCAGATCGGCGAGAACTGAAGTCCAGTAGGCGATCTCCTTCGAGATCGTCGACTCCGGATCGTCCTCGTCGCCGAGGACCGCGCGCTGCCACAGGGTGTAGTCCGCGTACTGCACGGCCAGCGGTTCCCAACCGGGCGCCGTGCCCGACGTGCGGGCGAAGTAGGCGGTGACGAGATCGCGCACGAACGGCTCGATGGACGTGCCGTCGGCGGCGATGTGGTGGACGACGATGATCAGGACGTGCTCGTCCTGCGCCGTGGTGACGCCGGCGGCGTCGCGCGAGATGCGGAGCAGTTCGAGGCGCAGCGGGACCTCGGCGGTGACGTCGAAGCCGGTCGTCACCGCGCGCACCACCCGGCCGTGCACCTCGGCCTCCGTGACGTCCTCGGCCCGCAGCGTCGGTGTCGCTTCAGAGGCGGGCAGGATCAGCTGACTGCCCACCCCGTCGTGGTCCGGATAGACGGTGCGGAGCGTCTCGTGACGTTCGACGAGGTCGGCGACCGCGGCGCCGAGCGCTTCGGTGTCGAGTGTCCCGCGCAGACGCAGTGCGACGGGGATGTTGTTCGCGGCCGAGGCGGTGTCGAATCTGCTCAGGAACCACATGCGCTGCTGCGCGAGCGAGAGGGGGATCGTCTCGGGGCGCGGACCGGCCACGAGGGGGATCCGGTCGTCACCGGTGAGGGGTTCGACCAGGGCCGCGAGCTGCGCAACCGTCGAACCCTCGAAGAGCAGGCGTGCAGGCACCCGCACGCCGAGGCGCTCGCTCAACCGCGCCGCCACCCGCGTGGCGACCAGCGAGTTGCCGCCGAGATCGAAGAAGTCGTCGTCGAGACCGACCCGCGTGGAGTCGAGTCCCAGCACGTCGGCGAACACTGCGGCGATCGCGAGCTCGGTGCCGGTCTCCGGGGCCCGGAACTCGGTGACGATCGGTCCCGGATCGGGCAGCGCGTCGCGGTCGAGCTTGCCGGTGGGCGAGAGGGGGATCTCGTCGATCGGCACGATCGCCGAGGGCACCATGTGGGCCGGGAGGCGCTCCGCAGCGAGGGCCGACAGTTCCTGCGGGTCGACCGTCGCGCCGGGCGCGGCGTGCACGTACGCGACCAGCTGGGTCTGCCCGGACGGGCCCGTCCGCGCGAGCGTCGCCGCGAAGTCCACTGCTGGCGCGGACGCCAGCACGGCGTCGATCTCGCCGAGTTCGATGCGGAAGCCGCGGACCTTGACCTGGAAGTCGTTCCGGCCGATGTAGACGATGGGTGATGCGGCGTCGCGGGGTCCGCGGACGAGGTCGCCGGAACGGTACATGCGCGCGCCGCCGGGGGCCGCGACGAACCGGGCGGCGGTCAGCTCCGGTCGTCGGTGGTATCCGCGGGCCACGCCCGGGCCCGACAGGTAGAGCTCGCCCGTCACTCCGGCCGGAACGGCGTGCAGTCGCGTGTCCAGCACGTGCGCGGTGGTGTTCCTGATGGGCGCACCGATCGTGATCTGGTCACCCGGAGCCAGCGGGTCCGAGATGTTCGTCATGATGGTCGTCTCGGTCGGACCGTAGCCGTTGAAGAATCGTCGGCCCGGAGCCCACCGCTCCACCAGATCCGGAGGGCACGCTTCACCGCCGACAACGATGCAGTCGAGCACCTCCAGGCCCGTCGGGTCGACCGAGGCCAGCGCGGCCGGCGTGACGAAGGCGTGCGTGACGCCCTGTCGCACAACGAGTTCAGCGAACTCCTCGCCGCCGTACACGGAGGTCGGGGCGATCACCATCGTCGACGAGGCGCCGATCGCCAGCAGCAGTTCGAGGATCGAGGCGTCGAAGCTCGGGGACGCGAAGTGCAGCGTGCGCGAGTCGGAGGTCAGGGCGTACCGCTCCACCTGCTCGGTGCAGAAGTTCCCCAGACCCGAATGGGTCACGACGACGCCCTTCGGCCGTCCCGTCGACCCCGAGGTGTAGATGATGTATGCCGTGTTCTCGACCCGCAGCGTCCGTACCCGTTCGTCGAACGAGACGGGCTCGGACGGAAGAGCCGCGAGTTGCTGCGCGATCGCGGGGTCGTCGAGTGCGATCCATCGGGTCGTGGAGGGCAGGGCGGGTTCGTTCTCGGCGAGGGTCAGGCCGAGTGCCGCGCCGGAGTCGACCGTCATGTGCTCGACGCGGTCGGCGGGATAGTTCGGGTCGACGGGCACGAAGGCGGCACCGGTCTTCGCGACCGCCCAGGTAGCGAGCACCGAGTCGATCGACCGGGCGATCGCGAGCGCGACGACGTCCTCGGGACCGACACCGAGGCCGATGAGATACCGCGCGAGACGCGACGACGCCTCGTCGAGCTCGGCGTAGGTGAGCGAACGGTCGTCCTCGACCACTGCGGTCGCGGAGGGGTCGCGTTCGACGGCAGCGGTGATCAGCTGGGGAAGCAGCGCGGCCCTGGCTCCGCGACGCTCGGGACGCCTGCGTGGCCGCCGCCGCTCGGTTGCCGCAGGGCGGGCATCGCCGGAGGCTTCGATACGAGCACCGCCGGTGGCTCCACCGTTCCCCTCGGCCCCCTGCTCGCCGACCTTACGCAAGGCTTCACTCACCACTGGTCCCGATCCCTCGTACGTCCCGTTCCGGCCGCGGCCACCCGGTTGTTACCGGGCAGTCATGTGCCCATTAGAGCATCGGCGGCCGGAGAGCCATGTTACGGCCGTGGGCGCGCACGTCACGGTGGGACGACCCGGTCCGGGCCGCCCCACCGTGGCGGGATGTCGAGTTGTGGCCGGTCAGCGCCTCTCGTCGAGACGGCGACCGATGGCGGGTCCGATGACCGCCCACGCCTTCCTGGTGGCCATGTCCCAATGGGAGACCGGCACCTCACGCGTGGTCACCAGCCCGTTCACGTAGGGATACCAGGCCTCGGTGGAGGACATCGGGCGATCGGTCTCGGCGACGAAGACCGTGAGGTCACCGTCGTAGACCTCGGGACGATGCACCGCGAGGACCGAGTACGAGTGCCGGACGCCCTCGACGATCCGGGTGATCCGTTCCGGGGAGAGGCTGTCGAACGGCGCCGGCAGAGCCTGCACCACCTGCTGCGCGCTCTCGGCGGTGAGCTCGGTGAGGGGGATCTCCGCAGCCGGGCCCTCGGCCGGGATGCCGAGTACGTTCGCGACCGTCGGGGCGGTGGCCGCGGTGCGCTGCGCGTCGGTCCGCGCGGCCCCGGTCTCGGGGTAGGCGTCGAGGATCGCGAGGGTCGGGACCTGCTCCCCCGCCCGTCGCAGCCGGACCGCGACGGCGTGGGCCAGGATGCCGCCCATGGACCATCCGACGAGATGGTAGGGGCCGTGCGGGTGCGCCTGCCGGATGAGCCGGACGTACTCGTCCGCCCAGGCGCCGATGTCGCCGGGCAGGTTGCCCGCCTCGCCGAGCGCGGGCGACTGCAGACCGTAGACGGGACGGTCGCCGAGGTACGGCACGAGACCGGCGAAGCCCCACGCGAGGCCGGTGACGGGGTGGATGCAGAACACCGGTGCACCGTCCCCACCGGAACGCAGCGGCAGCAGCGGGTCGAGACCGGCACTCCCGAGCGTGTCCGTCTCGGACGTGCTGTGCGAGTCGATCCGGGCGGCGAGTTCCTCCACACCCGGGCGCAGGAACAGCCACGGCAGCTCGACGTGGGCGTCGAGGCGGTCCCGCAGGCGCGCGGCGACCTTGACCGCGCTGAGCGAGTTGCCGCCGATGCCGAAGAAGTCGTCGTCGAGACCGACCGGGTCGTCGCTGCCGAGCACTTCGGCGTAGACCGACGCGACCGTCGCCTCCGTGCCGGTGCGCGGGGCGCGGTAGGGCGCCGTGACGACCTCCGCCTCCGGGAGGGCCTTGCGGTCGACCTTGCCGTTGACGTTCAGCGGGAGGGCGTCGAGGGTCACGAAGCCCTGCGGGACCATGTAGGACGGCAGCGTCCGCGCCAGCGCGCCGCGGATCGCGGTGATGTCGGGGGCTCCGCCGGTGGGGACGACGAAGGCGACGATCCGGTCGCCGTGCTGCACCGTCACCACCGCGTCGCGGATCTGCGGCAGCGCCCGCAGCGCGGACTCGATCTCCCCGAGCTCGATGCGGAAACCACGCACCTTCACCTGGAAGTCGGCCCGGTCGAGGTATTCGAGCGTGCCCGACAGCTGATCGTCGTCGAACCGCCAGCGCACGAGGTCGCCGGTGCGGTACAGGCGTGTGCCGGGGTCGCCGAAGGGGTTGGCGACGAACCGCTCGGCGGTCAGTTCCGGTCGGCCGGAGTAGCCGCGCGCGAGCTGGGTTCCTGCGAGGTAGAGCTCCCCGGCCACTCCCGGGGGCACCGGGTGCAGCCGCTCGTCGAGGACGAAGACCTGCGTGTTGGGGATCGGGCCGCCGATCGGAACCGAGCTCTCCCCCGTCTCGGTGACGCGGTGCGCGGTCACCGAGACCGCCGCCTCCGTCGGCCCGTACAGGTTGACGAGGTCGGTGTCCGACCGTTCGAGGGTGCGTTCGGCCGTGTCGACGGGAAGCACCTCACCGATCGCGAGCACTCGTCGCAGCGAGTCGGGCAGTTCTCCGTCGGCGTCGTCGAGCAACGCGTCGAGCATCGAGGGCACGACGTGCAGGGTCGTCACGTGCTCGCGGCGGATCAGGTCGTTGAGGTAGGCCGGGTCGCGGTGGCCGTCGGGTGCGGCGACGACGAGTTTCGCGCCGGAGGTCAGCGACGACCAGAACTCCCACACCGACAGGTCGAAGGTCGCTGCGGTCTTGAGCAGGACGGCGTCGCCCACACCGAGGCGGTATTCCTTCCGCTTCCAGACGAGCTGGTTGACGATCGCCTCGTGCGGCACGACGACGCCCTTCGGCCGTCCCGTCGACCCGGACGTGTAGATCACGTAGGCGGCGTTGCTCGCGCGCAGCGGAGCGAGGCGGTCGGCGTTGCGGATCTCCTTGCCGCTGTAGGCGGCGAGGTCGACGGTGTCGACCTCGATGGTCGGCCGGTCGCCGGGCAGGTCGAGGCGGTCGCGGCTCGTGGTGAGGATGCAGGCGGGGTCGGCGGATCCGAGGATGTACTCGACGCGTTCGCGCGGGTGGTCGGGGTCGAGCGGCAGATACGCGCCGCCGGCCTCGACGACCGCGTACATCGCGACGACGAGGTCGATCGAACGTCGGATCGGGAGCGCGACGACCGTCTCGGGACCGACGCCGTGCTCGATCAGCATCCGCGCGAGGCGTCGGACCCGGTCCGCGAAGTCCCCGTAGGTGAGTTCGCCGTTCGCGTCGACGAGCGCGCATGCCGTGGGCGTCGTGCGGGCCTGATCGTCGAACAGGTCGGCGAGGGTCCGGCCGGGGCCCACCGCGATCTGCTCGGCCTCCCAGGCTTCGAGCATCGCGGCGAGCTGGTCGGGCTCGTGCAGGTCGATGTCGCCGACGACGACGTCGGCGTCCTCGGCGACGGAGCGCAGGATGCGCAGGTAGCGGTCGACCATTCGCCGGATCGAGGCTTCCTCGAACAGGTCGGTGGCGTAACCGAATTCGATGTCGAATCCACCCGGCCCGCCGTCGATGCCCTTGTCGACGATCGTCACGTGCAGGTCGAAACGGACCGACGAGGACGACGCGTCGAGCGCCTCCACACGCAGGCCCGGCAGCTCGAGCGTGTCGATGGTGAAGTTGTGGTACGACAACCCGACCTGGAAGAGGGGGTGCCGGGACGGCGACCGAACGGGGTCGAGCACCTCGACGAGCCGTTCGAACGGGATGTCGGCGTGGTCGAAGGCGTCGATGTCGACGGTGCGGGCCTGCTCGAGCAGATCGGCGAAGGTGCCGCCGAGATCGACCTCGGTGCGCAGCGCGAGCATGTTGACGAACATGCCCACGACACCGTCGAGTTCGGGCGCCGAACGCCCGGCGACCGGGGTCCCGATCACGACGTCGTGGGTGTTCGACAGGCGTGCGAGGAGTGCGGCGAGTGCGGCGTGCACGACCATGAACGGGGTGGTTCCCGCCCGGCGGGCGAGGCCGGTGATCGCCTCGTGGACGTCGTCCTCGAGTTCGACGCGCACGGCACCGCCGCCCGCGCCGAGGATCGCAGGTCGCACGTGGTCGGTGGCGAGATCGAGATGCTCGGGGACACCGGCGAGCGCGTCCGTCCAGTACGCGAGCTGACGGCCCGCGATCGATTCGGGGTCGTCGTCGGTGCCGAGGACCTCCCGTTGCCACAGCGTGTAGTCGGCGTACTGCACCGGCAGCGGCGCCCAGTCGGGCGCGTGCCCACCGACACGTGCGGTGTACGCGGTGACGAGGTCGCGCACGAGCGGCGCGAGCGAGGTGCCGTCGCCGGCGATGTGGTGCAGGACGAGAACGAGCACGTGCTCGTCGGGTGCGGTCGCGAACAGGTGCGCACGGACCGGAACCTCGGCCGTGACGTCGAATCCGCGGCCCGCGACGCGCGCGAGATGCTCCGGCAACTCGCCGGCGGGCACCTGCTCGACCGGAACGTCGACGACGCGTGCTCCCGGTTCGAGGATGCGCTGCTCACCCACACCGTCGATCTCGGGGTAGACGGTACGGAGGGTCTCGTGGCGCTCGACGAGGTCGGCGAACGCCGCGCGCATCGCGTCGACGTCGAGTCCACCGGTCAGACGCACCGCGAGAGGGATGTTGTACAGGGCGGATTCGGGATCGAGGCGGTTGAGGAACCACATGCGCTGTTGCGCGTAGGACAGCGGCAGGTGTGCGGGTCGCGGGCCGGCGACGAGCGGTACCGCGCGATCGGAGCCGGCCGCGTCGAGGTGCCGGGCGAGTGCCGCGACGGTCGGCTCGTCGAACAGCGCGGCCGCGCGGACGGTGACGCCGAGACGCGCCCGGAGGCGGCCGACGACGGACGTCGCGAGGAGCGAGTTGCCGCCGAGATCGAAGAAGTCGTCGTCGAGTCCGACCCGGTCCACACCGAGGACATCGGCGAAGACATCGGCGACGGCCTTCTCGGAAGCGGTGACGGGAGCGCGGAATTCGGCGACGGTCGTTCCCACCTCGGGAAGTGCCGCGCGGTCGACCTTCCCGGAAGGGGTCAGCGGGATGCGGTCGAGGGGCACGACCGCGGCGGGGACCATGTACGTCGGGAGCACGCCGGCGACGTGTTCGACGAGGCTGCCCGGATCGGGCGGGCCGTCGGTGCCGTGCACGTAGGAGACGAGTTGGGTCTCCCCGGCAGGGGTCTCGCGGCCGACGGTGAGGGCGAAGTCGACCCCCGGGTGCGACGCGAGTGCGGCGTCGATCTCCCCGAGTTCGATGCGGAATCCGCGGACCTTGACCTGGAAGTCGTTACGGCCCACGTAGACGATGCCCGACGAGGGCGTCTCGGGTCCGCGCACGACGTCGCCGGTGCGGTACATCCGCGCACCTCCCGGCGCTGCGACGAATCGCGCTGCGGTGAGCCCTGGGCGACCGAGATACCCGCGGGCCACCCCCGGCCCTGCTGTGTAGAGTTCGCCCGCGACACCGACGGGGACGGGGTGGAGTCGCGAATCGAGCACGGTCTCCGTGACATTGCCGATGGGAGGTCCGATCGTCACCCGGTCGCCCGGGGTGAGGGGTTCGGAGATGTTCGAGACGATGGTCGTCTCGGTGGGTCCGTAGACGTTGTGGAAGCGGCGGCCCGGCGCCCATCGCGTCACGAGTTCGGGCGGGCACGCCTCGCCGCCCACCGCGACGGTGCCGAGTACCTCGAGACCGGCCGGGTCCACCGAGGCCAGCGCAGCGGGTGTGACGAATGCGTGGGTGACCCCGTGCTTCCGCACGACGTCCGCGAACTCGGTTCCGCCGAAGACGGTCAGCGGGGCGACGACCATCGTCGACGACGCACCCACCGCCAGCAGGAGTTCCAGCACGGAGGCGTCGAAACTCGGTGACGCGAAATGCAATGTGCGCGACTGCGGCGAGAGCCCGTAGCGCTCCACTTGTTCGGCGCAGAAGTTGGCGAGTCCCGAATGCGTCACCACGACGCCCTTGGGGCGACCGGTCGAGCCGGACGTGTAGATGACGTACGCCGCGTTCTCCGCGCGGACGACACCGCGTCGCTCGTCGAAGAAGACGGGCTCCGAGGACATCCCGGCCGAATCGGCGCGCACCTCGGCCGAGTCGAGCACGAGTGCGGGTGCCTCTCCCGGCAGCGCGCCGGCGTGTTCCTCGGTGGTCAGGACGAGCCCGGCCCCCGAATCGTTCAGCATGTAGGCGATGCGATCGGCAGGGTAGGTGGGGTCGACGGGCACGAACGCCGCGCCTGTCTTCGCCACCGCCCAGGTCGCGAGGACGGATTCGAGCGAGCGAGTGAGGAACGGTGCCACGCGGTCCTCGGGACCGATTCCGCGCGAGATCAGAAGACGTGCAAGGCGTGACGATGCCGCGTCGAGTTCGCGGTAGGTGAGAGCGCCGGATTCGGAGACGACGGCGATACCGTCCGGATTCCGTTCGACGGCGACGGCAAGCAGATGGGCCAACGATGCGGTCGGTGCGCTGCGGCGCAATCTCCGAGGCCTGCTCGACGTGCGGATCCCGGAAACGGATCCCTCGTCCGAGGGGGCCGAGTCGAAGTCCATCGCATTCGTCGTCATACCACTCCCCGCTTCGCGCCGGGGGACGGTACGGCTGATCAACGCACGCCGAAACAGGCACGCGTCCTAGCGCATCGACGTGATCAGGCCCCCGACAGCCGGATCACGTTCGCCGAACTACACGAGTTTTGCACAGTAGTACAGACGCTGCCACTTCAATCGCCGACACGGAGTGTCGAGTCGCGCTCGTAGGCTTCACAATTCGGACATACGCGTCGGTTGCACCAGGCGGCGAGGAGTGGTCCGACGGTGCGACACGCATGCTCTCCCGTCATCGCCCAGTGGGACACGTCGATGTCGTGGCGATGTACCCGTCCGGTGACGAACTCGGTCCAGTCCCGCCGGGAATCGTCTTCCGGCGACGACGAACTCCGCGACCCCACGAAGAGCAGGTCGCCGTCGAAGCGTTCCGGCAGATGCCGTTCGAGGACGTCGAACGAGTGGCCGATACCGGCGAGCAACGACTCGACGGACGGGAAGACGTCGCCACCGTGTTCGACACGCTCGAGAATCGATGTGATATCCCCGACATGCGGCGTCGCGCGGTCGCCGTTGTCGAGACCGCTCAGCGCCGCGAGGGCCACCGACTGCGGATCGACGGACTCCGGCAGCGGGGCCGGGACGTGCGCGTCGAGCAGGACGAGGGAGCCGACGGAGCTCCCGCGTCGTTGCAGTTGCACGGCCATCTCGTGCGCGATCACTCCGCCCATCGACCACCCCACGAGGTGGTAGGGACCGTCGGGATGTGCGCGCCGGATCTCGTCCACGTACAGGGCCGCCCACTCCCGGATCGATCCGGGAAGCTCCTCGGTGCCCGACAGCGCGGGAGACTGCAGTCCGTAGACCGGACGACCGGCCTCGACGAACTCCGCGAGCCGCGAGAATCCCCAGGCGAGGCCGACGACGGGGTGGACGAAGAAGACCGGCTCACCGGTGGCGGGTCCCGTGCGCAGGGGGAACACGACGTCGAACGCCGTGGACGCCGACTCCTCACCGTCGCGCTCGCTACGTTCGATTCGCTCCGCCAGCTCGGCGACGACGGGGTGGGCGAACAACCACTCGAGAGGCACGGGACGCTCCAGCGCCGCCGCGAGTTCGCTGACCGCCCGGACCGCGACCAACGAGGTACCGCCCGAGCGGAAGAAGTCGTCGTCACGTCCGACCGACTCGATGCCGAGGACCTTCCCGAACACCTTCGCCACGGCGGATTCGACGGCGGTGGCGGGCGGACGGTGCTCGGCCGGCGCGGCCGGGACGAGTGGGAGGGCATTCCGGTCGAGTTTGCCGGTGCTCCCCTTCGGCAGGCAGTCGATCGCGCGGATGTCGACCGGCACCATGTAGTTCGGTAACCGTTCGCCGAGTGAGGTCCGCAGGGCGGCGGTGTCCGGTGCGGTGCCGTCCGAGGTGACCACGAAGGCCACCACGCGGTCGCCACGATGTGCGTCCTGCTGCACCGTTGCCGCCGCGGCAGCGACGCCGGGGCATGCCCGGAGTGCGTCCTCGATCTCACCGAGCTCGATCCGGAACCCACGGATCTTCACCTGGAGATCCCGGCGACCGACGTAGTCGAGTTCGGGTCCGCGTGCGGTCGTCACCCAGCGCACCAGGTCCCCGGTCCGGTAGAGACGCCCTCCGCTGCCGAAGGGGTCGGCGACGAACCGGCCGGCGGTCTCACCTGCCCGCGCGACGTAGCCGCGCGCGAGTTGCTCGCCGGACAGGTACAACTCCCCGACCGCGCCGAGCGGGACCGCACCGAGACGGTCGTCGAGCACGTGGACGCCCGTGTTCCACACCGGTGTCCCGATCGGCACGCCGTGGACGTCGGCGTCGGTCACCGGGTGATCGGTCACCGAGACGGCCGCTTCCGTCGGCCCGTAGAGATTCACCAGTTCGGCGTCGCTGCGGGCCGCGAACTCCCGCGCGGTCGCGGCGGGCAGGGACTCGCCGATGGACAGCACACGCCGAAGCGTCGACGGGAGTCGGTCCTCGACCCCCGACAGGAGCATGCCGAGCATCGTCGGGACCCCGTGGAAGGTGGTGACCCGTTCGCGTTCGAGCAGGGCGATCATGACGCGAGGGTCGGGGTGGCGTCCCCGGTCGGCGATCACCAGCCGGCCACCGCACGTCGACCAGCCCCAGAACTCCCAGACCGACAGGTCGAAGGTCGCCGGGGTGTGCAGGACCGACACGTCGTCGGGTCCGAGGTCGAACCGCTCCCGCAGCCAACGCATCTGATTGGTGACCGCACGATGGGTGACCGCAACACCCTTGGGGACCCCCGTCGAACCGGAGGTGAACAGGACGTACGCGATGTTCTCCGGTCGCAGCGGGGCGAGCCGCTCGGCATCGGTCACCGGCGCCGCGGACAGTCTCGCGTGGGTGGGATCGTCGACCTCGATCACCGCAGCACCGCCGAGATCGACGTCCGCGGACGCCCCACCCGCACGCACGACGACGGCGGGTTCGGCGGCCGCGACGATCTGCGCGATGCGTCCGGACGGCAGGGAGGGGTCGAGTGGAACGTAGGCTCCGCCGGCGACGGACACCGCGTACATCGCGATGACCAGCTCGACGGATTGCCCGATCATGAGGCCGACCCGGGTCTCGGGGCCGACACCGGCCGCGATCAGCGCACGCGCACACCGGTTGACGCGCTCGTCGAATTCCCTGTAGGACACCGACGTTCCCTCGTGGACGAGGGCGATCGCATCGGGGCGACGATCGGCGTGCGCCCGGAACGGATCGGGAAGGACGGATGCGTCCGGACTGCAGTGCTCTCCCCTGCCGATGTCGAGCAGCCTGGTCCGCTCGCTCTCTCCGATCATGTCGGCATCGCCGACGGGACGTGACGGGCAGTCCACGAGTGCGGCGAGCACGCGCGTGAACATGGACGAGAACGAGCGGGCGGTCTCCTCGTCGAACAGGTCGGCCGCATACGTGAGCCGACCCGCCAGCCCACCGCACCGTCCGTCCTGGTCGACGCGCTCGCCGACGAGCAGATGCAGGTCGAACTGCGAGATACGGGTGTCGGGGACCAGACTCTCGACGGACAGACCGGGAAGGTCGAGCCGGGACGGTGCGAGGTTCTGGAACGACAGGCCCACCTGGAAGAGCGGGTGCCGTGCCAGGGATCGGGCCGGATCGAGCGCTTCGACGAGCCGCTCGAACGGCAGGTCGGCGTGGTCGAAGGCCTCCAGCACCGTCGCGCGACTGCGGTCGAGGAGTTCGTCGAAGGATTCAGCGGGGTCCACGACGGTCCGGAAGACGAGGGTGTTGACGAACATGCCGATGAGGTCGTCGAGCAGTGGATCGGTGCGCCCGGCGACGGGGGTACCGATGGCGATGTCGCGCGTCGCCGACAACCGGGCGAGCATCACCGCGAAGGCGGCCTGGGCGACCATGAACGGGGTCGCACCGTGACGCGCGGCGAGTTCGCGCAACTGCTCGTGGACGTGGGCGTCGACCTCGACGTCGACACTACCTCCGCGGTGCGACTGCACGGTCGGCCGGGGACGGTCGGTGGGCAGATCGAGCTGGTCGGGCAACCCGTCGAGGGCGCGCCGCCAGTAGTCGAGTTGCCGCGCGGCGACCGATTCCGGGTCGGATGCATCACCGAGCGCATCCCGTTGCCACAGTGCGTAATCCGCGTACTGGACGGCCAGCGGCGGCAGCTCCGCCGTGGTCCCGGTCGCGCGGGCGGCATAGAAGGCGGCGAGGTCGCGGGTCAGCGGCGCGAGCGACGCTCCGTCGGCGGCGATGTGGTGGACGACCACGACGAGCACGTGTTCCGTTGCGTCACGGCCGCTTTCGACACTGCCGCTGCACCGGAGCAGTCGGGCCAGAACCGGAACCTCACGGGTGACGTCGAACCGGGTCGAGAGGACTGCGTCGACCTCGGACTGCACGGCGTCGAGTTCGACCTCGACCGGCAGGAGCTCCGGCAGGAACGCCTCGACCGGAAGGACCTCCTGCACCGGGACACCGTCGATCTCGGGGTAGACGGTGCGGAGCGATTCGTGCCGAGCGACGAGATCGCGCACCGCCGCCTGCATCGCCTCGGCATCGAGATCTCCGGTCAGCCGGACGACGATCGGAATGTTGTATGCCGCAGAAGAATCGAATCGTCCGAGGAACCACATGCGTTGCTGCGCCAACGACAACGGCACCCGCTCCGGACGCTGCCGCGCCGCCAACACCACACTCCCGACCCCGGCACCGGCGGTGCCGGTATCGAGACGGGCCGCCAACTCCTGCACCGACGACGCCTCGAACACCACCGGCACCGCCACCCGATACCCCAACCGCGCCGACAACCGCGCCACCAACCGCGTCGCCGCCAACGAATTACCACCGAGATCGACGAACGAATCGTCCAACCCGACCCGCTCGACCCCCAGAACCTGCGCGACCTCCTCGGCGACGGCCACCTCCACCGGCGTCCGCGGAGCCCGATACTCGGCCACCTCGAACACCGGCGCCGGCAACGCCGCCCGATCGACCTTCCCCACCGGCGTCAACGGCACCTCGTCGAGCACCGTCACCGACGACGGCACCATATAACCGGGCAACACCTCCCCCACCGCGGCGCGCACCTGCCCCGGATCGAGCACCACCCCCGCCTCGGGCACCACATACGACACCAACGCCGACTCCCCCGACGCCAACGCCGCCCCCACCGTCACCGCGAAACCGACCCCC
Organism: Rhodococcus sp. S3; assembly: GCF_058211795.1. Lineage (NCBI taxonomy): Bacteria > Bacillati > Actinomycetota > Actinomycetes > Mycobacteriales > Nocardiaceae > Rhodococcus > Rhodococcus sp. S3. Next base: position 3,724,709 of record NZ_CM177074.1, read on the forward strand.
GGCACCGACGACAACACCGCATCGATCTCCCCCAACTCGATCCGGAACCCCCGGATCTTGACCTGGAAATCACTGCGCCCCACATACTCGAACACCCCATCGGCGCCGCGACGCACCAGATCCCCCGTCCGGTACATCCGAGCCCCCGGAGTGAACGGATCGGCCACGAACCGCGCCGCGGTCAACCCGAACCGACCGTGATAACCCCGCGCCACCTGCGCCCCGGCCACATACAACTCACCGACCACACCCTCGGGCACCGGACGCAACCGCTCATCGAGCACGAACGCCCCCACCCCCGCGATCGCCGACCCGATCACCACCGGCGCATCGGACACCAACTCCGCCGACGAGGTCGCCAGAATCGTCGTCTCCGTCGGACCATAGGCATTGAAGAACCGCCGCCGACCCGGCACCGACCACCGCCGCACCAGATCCGGGGTGAACGACTCCCCCGCCACCACCACCACACGCAGATCGTCCAAGCCCGCAGGATCCATCGACCCCAACGCACCCGGCGTCATGAACACATGCGACACCGACTGCGACGCAATCACATCCGCCAGATCCGGACCACCACCGACCCCCGCCGGCGCCACCACCACCGTCGCCCCCGCCGAGAACCCCACCCCCAACTCGAGCAACGACACATCGAAACTCGGCGAACACACATGCAACACCCGCGACGAAGCATCGACCCCGAAATGCTCACGCTCGGCCGAGATCACCCCACCGACACCGGCATGCGAGACCACCACACCCTTCGGCCGCCCCGTCGACCCCGAGGTATAGATCATCCACGCCGCATCCGACAGCTCGAGCGAACGCACCCGATCCGCATACGACACCGGACGCGACGACAACTGCCCCACCTGCGCAGCCACCGACACCTCGTCGACCGCCACCACCGGCACCGACCCCGCCGCCTCAGCCACCACCTGCGCCACCGACGCCACCGTCAACGCCAACACCGCACCCGAATCGGCCACCATGAACTGCACCCGCTCGGCCGGATAACCCGGATCCACCGGCACAAAAGTCGCCCCCGACTTCGCCACCGCCCACAACACCACCACCGACTCGAGCGACCGCGGCACCGCCACCACCACCGCATCCCCCGGCCCCACCCCACGACCGATCAACCACCGCGCCCACCGCGACGACACCGCATCGAGCTCCCGATACGACAACGACCGAGAACCCTCCACCACCGCCACCGCATCACCGGCCGACTCCACCGCCGACACCAACAACTGCGGCAACAACACACCACGACGACCACGGGTCATACGCGGAGCACGAGGGCGAGCACGGTCCTGGCTCCGTGCCCTCATGCGGTGGGTTCCCCCATCCGTGTGCGCGTCCCCGAGCGTGCTCGGCCCCCGACAAGACCTCTGTGCAACACGGAACAGCTCTCCTTCCGGCCGTGGACACCCCGAACGAACTCGGCCGGGAAGTAAAGTTACCTTTCCGCAATCATTCCTGCAGGACCCAGGGGGAACGCAGGTCGGAGAGTTTGCCGGCGAGACCGGCGGACAGCTCCGCACCGTCGTGCGCCGGTCCGTCCGTGACGACGACCGCCACGAGATCCTCGGTGTCGGGCAGAGCGGCGAGTTCGTCGGCCGGGACGAAGCCGTGGGTCACCCACTCCTCGTCGACGAGGATGCCCGGATCATGGTCGGGACCGGCGGGAACGACGACGGCACCGGTGATCGCCGCGGCCAGGACGGCGAAGACCGTCCACTGGTCGAGGCGGGAACCGGCGAGAAGGACCCGCGACTCGTAGGTCAGATCGAGATCCTTCCGGCCGCGCCGCAGCGCCGCGACGACCGCACCGTGGGTGAGCTCGAGTTCACTCGTCCGGACGGCCGTGTCATCGGGGCCGAGGACACCGGAACGGTCGGTGTACGCAATCGAGCGGGTCGGCTGCTCCGCGACGAGGGCGAGCGTCTCCGGATCGTCGACGAACGTCCCCGCGACCGAGGACGGCAGATCGTCGCTGCGTGCGAGGGTGGTCAGCACGTGGTCGGCAGTGACCGTGGGGTCGACCGTGACGGCGGCTCCCGTCTTGACGGCGGCCCACACCGCAACGATCAGGTCGGGACCGACCGGAAGGTCGACGGCGACGGTGCGACCCGGACCCGCTCCGCGGGAGATGAGGTACCGGGCCCACTGCGACGACCGGCGCTCGACGTCGACGAAGCCGAGCTCGGTGTCGCCCACCACCACGGCGGGCGCCTCGGGATCGGACTCGACCGCGATCTGCAACTCCTGGACGACGGTCCGGTCGACCGTCTCGAGAGCGGTTTCCCGCACCGGAACGGCGACCGAGGTGGTTGCCGCCTCGCGCTCGGTCTCGGTCCGGACCTCGATGTCGCCGACCACCGAACCGGGATCCGCGGCAACGGCGTCGAGGACCGTCACGAAGCGTTGCGCGAGTGCCTGCGCCGTCGTCTCGTCGAAGAGATCGACGGCGTAGGTGAGCGCGATCCGCATGCCGTTGTCGTCGGCGAGCGGCTCCACGGTCACCTGCAGGTCGAATTTCGCGGCGAGCACCCCCGAATCGAGTGCTTCCACCGTGAGCTCGGGCAGTTCGAGCCGGGCCGGTTCGAGGTTCTGGAACGAGAGCATCGTCTGGAAGACGGGATGACGTGCCGGCGACCGGGTGGCGACGACCTCGTCGACGATGCGCTCGAACGGGATGTCGGCGTGCGCGAACGCTTCGAGATCGGCGGTGCGTGCCTGTCCGAGGATGTCGGCGAAATGCGCGCCCGGATCGACGTCCGTGCGCAGCGCGAGTGTGTTCACGAACATGCCGACGATGTCGTCGAGCACCCGTGAGCCGCGTCCCGCGACAGCGGTGCCCACGACGACGTCGCGCGAACCGCTCATCCGCGCGAGCAGGACGGCGAGCGCGGCGTGGACGACCATGAACAACGACGCGCGGTTCTCGGTCGCCAGTGCCTCGAGCCGCTGCCGGGTCGACGCGTCGACCTCGGTGAAGACCGTGGCCCCGCGCAGGCTCGGTACCGCGGGGCGCGGCCGGTCGGTGGGAAGGTCGAGCAGGTCCGGCACCCCGGCCAGCTGCTGCTTCCAGTAGGCGAGCTGGCGGCCTGCCGGCGAGTCGGGGTTCTCGGCGTCGCCGAAGGTCTCCTGCTGCCACGTCGCGAAGTCCGCGTACTGCACCTCGAGCGGCGGGCGATCGGGGCGCGATCCGGACAGCCGGGCGACGTAGGCCTCCATGAGGTCGCGCGCCAACGGCACGAGCGAGGCGCCATCGGCCGAGATGTGGTGCACCACGAGCGCGAGGACATGATCGTCGGAGACGACCGGGCCGGCGCTGCCGCCGGCAGAGATCGAGACGAGGCGACCGCGCACGGGTGGCTCGGAGGACACGTCGAATCCCTGCGCGGCGACGTCGACCACGGCCTCGAATGCCTCCTGCTCGGAGGCCACCCGGATCACCTCGAGCGGCGGCATCGACTCCGCATCCAGAATCTTCTGGAAGGGGCCCTGCTCGTCCTGCGCGTAGACGGTGCGCAACGTCTCGTGACGCTCGACGACGTCGCCCACCGCTGCGGTCAGCGCATCGATGTCGAGCGCACCCCTCAGGCGGATGGCGAGCGGGATGTTGTAGGTCGCGGAGCCCGGATCGAGCTGGTTGAGCACCCACATGCGCTGCTGCGCGAGCGAGAGCGGGATGCGATCGGGACGCGGCCGTGCGACGAGTTCCGGCACAGCCCGATCGGAACCGCCGGCGTCGACGCGCGCCGCCAGACCCTCGACGGTGGGATCCTCGAACAGTTCCCGGATGGCCAGGCTCGCTCCGGTCGCCTCGTTGATGCGCGCGACGACCCGCGTCGCGACGAGGGAGTTGCCGCCGAGGTCGAAGAACGAGTCGTCGGCACCGACGCGTTCGATGCCCAGCACCTCGGTCCAGACCTGCGCGACGATCCGTTCCGATTCGGTGGCCGGTTCGCGGAAACGATCGGCGTCGATGTCGATGCGGGGTGCGGGGAGAGCGCGCCGGTCGAGCTTGCCGTTCACCGTGAGCGGCAGTTCGTCGAGCACGGTCACCACATCGGGAACCATGTACCCCGTGAGGAATTCGGACGCGTGCGCGCGCACCGCGGCCGCGTCGACGGTCTCACCGGTGCGGGCGACGACGTAACCGACGAGACGTTCGCCGAGTCCGTCGTCCCGGACCATGGCGACGGCCTGTGCGACACCCGGAGCCTGCAGTAGCTGCGACTCGATCTCGCCCAGTTCGATGCGGAAGCCGCGGAGCTGGACCTGCGAGTCGCTGCGACCCGCGTATTCGAGGATGCCTTCACCGTTCCACCGCGCGATGTCGCCGGTGCGGTAGAGGCGACCGCGACCGAAGGGGTTCGCGACGAAGCGCGCGACCGTCAGGTCGGGGCGTCCGAGATATCCGCGGGAGAGCTGGTCGCCGGAGATGTACAGCTCGCCCGGCACGCCGGCGGGCACGGGATGCAGGCGCCGGTCGAGGACGTAGGCGTCCAGTCCGGGAAGCGACCGTCCGATCGCGCTGGCGGCACCGGCCTTCGCGAGGGTGCGGTCGATGGGCTGGTACGACACGTGCACCGTGGTCTCGGTGATGCCGTACATGTTCACCAGTTGTGGGCCGGCGGGGTGACGATCGAACCAGCCCGCGAGCCGGGCCGGGTCGAGTGCCTCGCCGCCGAAGACGACGTAGCGCAGCGCGAGCGGTGCCGTGTCGGCGGCGAGAGTGCGATCGGCCTCGTCGAACTGGTAGAACGCCGAGGGCGTCTGGTTGAGCACCGTGACGCCCTCGCGGCGGACGAGCTGTGCGAACAGCTCGGGTGACCGGGAGGTGAGGTAGTCGACGACGACGAGCCGGCCCCCGTACAGCAGCGGTCCCCACAGTTCCCACACCGAGAAGTCGAAGGCGTAGGAGTGGAACAACGTCCACACGTCGTCCGGGCCGAAGCCGAAGCGGGGCTCGGCGTTGGCGAAGAGGGTCAGCACGTTCCGGTGCGTGACGGCGACACCCTTGGGGCGGCCGGTCGAACCGGAGGTGAAGATGACGTACGCGAGATCGTCCGGTTGCGGCGATGCGATCCGGTCGGTATCGGTGAGCGGATCGGTGGAGACCGAGTCGTCGTTCTGTGCGTCGGCGACGTCGAGCATCTCGATTCCGCTGCCGCGCAATGCGTCCGCTCCGGGCTCGTCGCCGAGTGCATCGGAGGTGAGGATCACACGGGGCCGCGCCTGGTCGAGGATGTACCGCACGCGATCCTGCGGATGCGCGGTGTCGATCGGCAGGTAGGCGCCGCCGGAGAGTACGACCGCGGTGAGGGCGACCACGAGGTCCTCGGTCCTCGGCAGGGCCACCGCCACGAGCGTGCCCGGTCGGACGCCTGCGGCGACGAGTCGGCGTGCGATCCGGTTCGCGCGGGCACCGAGTTCGGCGTACGTGAGGGTCGTCTCCCCGTGGGTCACCGCGGCATTCGCGGCGTGCGCGCGGACGGCCACGTCGAAACGGGCAGCGAGCGTGGCCGGTTCGGCGACCGGGACGGACTCGCCGAGCGTGTTCCACTCGGTGAGGATGCGGTCGAGCTCGCCGTCGGTGACGAGCGGCACGTCGCCGACCGCGACGCGCGGATCGGTGGTGACCGCCTCGAGGATCCGCGAGAATCGTTCTCCGACAGCGGCGACGGTCTGATGATCGAACAGTTCGGTGGCGTAGTTGAATTCCACCACGAGGCCGGAAGGATCGCCGGCGGCGTCGACGACATCCGCGACGGTGACCTGCAGATCGAACTTGGCGACCTGCGCGTCGAAGTCGATACCGGAGACGGTCAGCTCGGGCAGTTCCAGCTGCGAGACCGGCATGTTCTGGAAGGTGAGCATCACCTGGAAGAGCGGGTGGCGCGCCTGCGAACGAGGCGGATCGAGCACCTCGACGAGCCGCTCGAACGGCACGTCGGCATGGGTGAACGCCTCGAGGTCGGCCGTGCGCACCGAGTCGAGGAAATCACCGAAGGACGCATCGGGTTCGACGGGTGTACGCAGCACCAGGGTGTTGACGAACATGCCCACCAGATCGTCGAGCGCGGCGTCGCCGCGGCCGGCGACGGGAGTGCCGATGGTGATGTCGTCGTCACCGCCGAGCCGGGCGAGAAGCACGGCGAGCGCGGCGTGGACGACCATGAATTCCGTTGCGCCGCTGCGGCGGGCGAGATCGGCGATCGCTGCGCGGACCCGCTCGCCGAGGGTGAGTCGGTGCGAGGCACCCCGATAGCTCGCGACGGCCGGCCGGGGACGATCGGACGGCAGCGTCGCCTCTTCGGGCAGATCCGCGAGGGTCCGCGTCCAGAAGTCCGTCTCGCGCGCCATGAGCGACTCGGGGTCGGACTCCTCGCCGAGGACCTCGCGCTGCCAGAGTGTGTAGTCCGCGTACTGCACCTCGAGCGGTGCCCATCCGGGTTCCCCGCCCGCGACACGCGCGGCGTAGGCCGTCACCACGTCGCGGGTCAGCGGTCCCATCGAGTAGCCGTCGGCGGAGATGTGGTGCACCACGACGACGAGCACGTGCTCGTCCGGGGCCACGGAGAACAGGCGCACTCGGATCGGAACCTGCTGCGTCACATCGAAACCGGTAGTGACCGCTTCGGCGACCCGGGCCGGGACCTCGTCGGCTCCGACGGTCTCGGGACGGACCTCGACGACCGCGTCCGCGACGGGCAGCACCTGCTGGTAGCCGACACCGTCGATCTCGGGGTAGACGGTACGGAGCGATTCGTGGCGTTCCACCACGTCGGAGACCGCCGCCTGCAGCGCATCGGCGTCCAGTCGTCCCGAAAGACGAATGGCCACAGGGATGTTGTTCACGGCGGAATGCGGTTCGAGCCGGTTGAGGAACCACATGCGTTGCTGCGCCAACGACAACGGCACCCGCTCCGGACGCTGCCGCGCCGCCAACACCACACTCCCGGCACCGGCCCCGGTATCGGCGGTGTCGAGACGGGCCGCCAACTCCTGCACCGACGACGCCTCGAACACCACCGGCACCGCCACCCGATACCCCAACCGCGCCGACAACCGCGCCACCAACCGCGTCGCCGCCAACGAATTACCACCGAGATCGACGAACGAATCGTCCAACCCGACCCGCTCGACCCCCAGAACCTGCGCGACCTCCTCGGCGACGGCCACCTCCACCGGCGTCCGCGGAGCCCGATACTCGGCCACCTCGAACACCGGCGCCGGCAACGCCGCCCGATCGACCTTCCCCACCGGCGTCAACGGCACCTCGTCGAGCACCGTCACCGACGACGGCACCATATAACCGGGCAACACCTCCCCCACCGCGGCGCGCACCTGCCCCGGATCGAGCACCACCCCCGCCTCGGGCACCACATACGACACCAACGCCGACTCCCCCGACGCCAACGCCGCCCCCACCGTCACCGCGAAACCGACCCCCGGCACCGACGACAACACCGCATCGATCTCCCCCAACTCGATCCGGAACCCCCGGATCTTGACCTGGAAATCACTGCGCCCCACATACTCGAACACCCCATCGGCGCCGCGACGCACCAGATCCCCCGTCCGGTACATCCGAGCCCCCGGAGTGAACGGATCGGCCACGAACCGCGCCGCGGTCAACCCGAACCGACCGTGATAACCCCGCGCCACCTGCGCCCCGGCCACATACAACTCACCGACCACACCCTCGGGCACCGGACGCAACCGCTCATCGAGCACGAACGCCCCCACCCCCGCGATCGCCGACCCGATCACCACCGGCGCATCGGACACCAACTCCGCCGACGAGGTCGCCAGAATCGTCGTCTCCGTCGGACCATAGGCATTGAAGAACCGCCGCCGACCCGGCACCGACCACCGCCGCACCAGATCCGGGGTGAACGACTCCCCCGCCACCACCACCACACGCAGATCGTCCAAGCCCGCAGGATCCATCGACCCCAACGCACCCGGCGTCATGAACACATGCGACACCGACTGCGACGCAATCACATCCGCCAGATCCGGACCACCACCGACCCCCGCCGGCGCCACCACCACCGTCGCCCCCGCCGAGAACCCCACCCCCAACTCGAGCAACGACACATCGAAACTCGGCGAACACACATGCAACACCCGCGACGAAGCATCGACCCCGAAATGCTCACGCTCGGCCGAGATCACCCCACCGACACCGGCATGCGAGACCACCACACCCTTCGGCCGCCCCGTCGACCCCGAGGTATAGATCATCCACGCCGCATCCGACAGCTCGAGCGAACGCACCCGATCCGCATACGACACCGGACGCGACGACAACTGCCCCACCTGCGCAGCCACCGACACCTCGTCGACCGCCACCACCGGCACCGACCCCGCCGCCTCAGCCACCACCTGCGCCACCGACGCCACCGTCAACGCCAACACCGCACCCGAATCGGCCACCATGAACTGCACCCGCTCGGCCGGATAACCCGGATCCACCGGCACAAAAGTCGCCCCCGACTTCGCCACCGCCCACAACACCACCACCGACTCGAGCGACCGCGGCACCGCCACCACCACCGCATCCCCCGGCCCCACCCCACGACCGATCAACCACCGCGCCCACCGCGACGACACCGCATCGAGCTCCCGATACGACAACGACCGAGAACCCTCCACCACCGCCACCGCATCACCGGCCGACTCCACCGCCGACACCAACAACTGCGGCAACAACACACCACGACGACCACGGGCGCGCTCGCCGCGCGCCGGGCGCGCAGCGCGCTCGGGGCGTGCGCCGCGTTCGGGGCGGGGTGCGCGCTCGGGCCGGGGCGCGCGTTCGGGACGGGGTGCACGTTCGGGACGCGGTGCCCGGCTGCGGGCACCGTCCTGCGTCTCGCGGGGTTGCGTCTCCGACGGGAAATCGGACGAAGAGGATGCGTTCACCGGAGAGGCCCCGTTCGAGCTGCCATCGTGTCGTGAACGCATGAAAAAGCCCATACCCTTCGCTTTCGATCCCAACGGTCGCGTCTGCGAACCGAGCAAGCATAGTCACCCGCCGGAGACGGGCGAACTTACTCGGCAGTAACCCCATGGGGTTCATCTCTCCGACCACTCCCGACGTTACCGGCGCATCCCGCGGGGACTCGTCCGCCGAGGTGGTGGGGCCGGCCGAAGCGGCCCCACCACATCGTCAGTCCAGGTCAGCGAGCCGGTACAGGCGGTGTGCCGCGCCCCACTCCTCGAGCAATCCGTCGGGGGCGTCGTCCACCACGACGACGGCCGCGAGGTCCTCGAGCGACCCGGGTTCGAGTGTGCTCAGCGACGCCTCGGGCAGGTGCACGTGGGTGACCCACTCGTTGTAGAGCACGCTGTCCAGTGCCGTACCCGACGACGCGCCCTCGGGTACGACCACGACGACGGCACCGGTCGCCGTGACGACCAGCGGTTCGAGTGCCACCGCCTCGATGTCGACACCGCCCACCGCGAGGCTGCGCGACTCGTAGGTCAGCTCGTACCGATCCCGCAGCGTGCCGATCCGCTCGACCAGCTCGGCGTTCGTGAACGTCCGCGAGGGCAGCACGAGCGCCGGGTCCGCCGAGCCGACCGGACGCAACCGGTCGGCGTAGGTCACCGGATCCGCCGGCTGCGCAGCCAGCTCGTCCCGCACACCGGGCTCGTCGACGACCAACCAGCTGTCCGCACCGTTCGCCGCGGTACCGGCGACCGTCAGTCCCAGAGCGGCTCCGGCGGGCAGCTGCCCGTCGACGCGAGTGGGATCGACCGGCACGATCGCGGCACCGGTCTTGACCACCGCCCACTGGGCGACCACGGACTCCACCGAACGCGGGATCGCGACCGCAACCACGTCGCCGGTGCCGAGGCCGCGGCCGATGAGCAACCGAGCCAGGCGGGACGACCGTGCGTCGAGTTCCCGGTAGGCGATCTCCGTTCCCTCACCGCCGATCTCCGGATCGGCCGGGAGCGAGAGCGCCGGCGCCGCCGGATCCTCCTCGACCACCTCGGCGAAGACCGTGGCCAGCGTCCGCGCGCCGGTGTCCACGGCCGCGCTGGACGGTCCGGACTCGGCGACGATGCGGGCGAGTTCCTCCGCATCGACGAGGTCGATGTCGCCGACCGCCGACTCCGGATCGGCGGCGAACGCGTCGAGCACGCGCACCAGCCGCTCCGAGATGTTCCTGACCTCCGACTCGGCGAAGAACCGCTCGAGGTACTTGAAGGTCAGGTCGATCTGCGTGTCGGCGACCGTCATGAGAGTGATCGGGTAGTGCGTGGCGTCCTTGACCCCGACCCCGGTGATCGTCATGCCGTCGATCGACCCCGCGGCGTCGGACAGTGCCTCGCGGTCGATCGGGTACGACTCGAACACCAGCAGCGAGTCGAAGCCGATCGGGTTCCCGATCCGCTGTTCGATCTCGGACAGTCCGACGTAGTGGTGGTCGAGCAGACCGGCCTGTTCGGACTGCAGGCGCTGCAGCAGCTGCGCCACCGACTCGTGCGGATCGACCCGCACGCGCACCGGCAGGGTGTTGATGAACAGACCGACCATCGACTCGACGCCGGGCAGGTCGGCGGGGCGACCCGAGACCGTGGCACCGAACACGATGTCCGGGTTGCCGGTGATGCGGCCGAGCAGCACACCCCAGGCGGCCTGCACGAGCGTGTTCACCGTGACGCCGAGCTCCGTGGCCAGCATCGTCAGCCGGGCGGTGTGATCGGTGTCGACCAGGACGGAGACCTTCGAGATCGTCTCGTTGTCGGGATCGCGCTGGACCGGCGCGATCACCGTCGGCTCGGAGAGCCCCTGGAGTGTCTGTGCCCACGCGTCGAGCGAGGCGGCGTGGTCCTGCTCGGCGAGCCAAGCGAGGAAATTCCGGTAGGAACGCACGCGCGGCAGCACCGTGCGGTCTCCGCGCAGCACGTACAGGGCCATGAGGTCCTGCATGAGCAGCGGCATCGACCATCCGTCGAGGAGGATGTGGTGGCTCGTCACCGCCAGGTGGTAGCGATCCGCCCCGGACCTCACGAGCAGGAACCGCATGAGCGGTGCCGTCTCCATGTCGAAACGCCGGGCCTGCTCGTCGGCCAGCACATCGGCGAGTTCCACCTCTCGGACGTCGTCCGCCCGATCGGTGAGATCGACCGTCCGCCACGGCAGTTCGACCTCGTCGAGTACGAGCTGCAGCGACTGCCCCTCGTCGTCGGTGACGAACGCCGTGCGGAGGTTCGGGTACCGGTCGAGCAGCGCCTGCCCCGCGTCCCGCAGACGGTCGGGATCCACCGCGCCCTCCAGGTCGAGGACCGCCTGCATCGTGTAGACGTCGACGCGCTCGTCGATCGTCATCGATGCGTGGAAGAGCAGACCGGTCTGCAGCGGCGACAGCGGCCACACGTCGATCAGCGACGGGTAGCGCTGCTCCCACGTCTCGATCTCCTTCTGGTCGATGTCGACCAGCGGCAGATCGGACGGGGTCAGGCCACCTGCGGCCGGCGACGCGGCGTGCCGCGCGAGTGCGCTCAACGCCTCGAGCCAGTGCTGCGCGAGTTCGTCGACGTCGTCGCGGTCCAGCAGACCCGCTGGGAAGGCGATGTTCGCCCCGAGCTGTGGGCCGTCCGCACCGTCGGAGACCACGGCGTTGATGTCCACGCTCGCGTTGGCGGGCATGTCGGCGTCCTGGGTCACGTCGAGCTTGCCCAGCGCGTCGGTGGGCGCCCAGCCGATCTCGGCGAGCCCTTCCGGCACGTCCGCCGAGGAGACCCGGCCGAGGTAGTTGAAGCTGACCTGCGGCGAGCGTGCGATCTCGGCCAGGCGCGCCGACGATTCCGGATCGAGGTAACGCAGCAGACCGAAGCCCATGCCCTTGTCCGGGATCCCGAGCAGCTGCTCCTTGACGGCCTTGACCGCCGAACCCATCGCGGCACCGCCGGCGAAGGCGTCGTCGACGTCCACGCCGGCGAGGTCGACCCGCACCGGGTAGGCACTGGTGAACCAGCCGACCGTCCGCGACAGGTCGGCGCCCGGCACCACAACCTCCTCACGACCGTGACCCTCGAACTTCACGAGGGCGGACGAGGATTCGACGCCACGGTCGCGGCGCCAGCGCACCATCGCCAATCCGAGCGCGGCCACCAGACCGTCGGCGACACCGCCGCGGAACAGGGACGGCACCGACGTCAGCAACGCATCGGTGTCGGCCGCCGGGACGGAGATCTCCAGTCGCTGCACCGTCGCCATCGTGTCGACGGCGGGATCGAACGGGCGGGCGCCCAGGTCCGGATCCGGTCCCTCGAGGATCCGTTCCCACAGCGGCAGTTCGCTCCGTCGCGACGGAGCCGCTTCGACGAGGCCGTGGGCCCAGCGACGCAGCGACGTCCCAACCGCCTCGAGCTGCGGCTCCTGACCGGAGACGATCTGGCCCCAGGCCAGCCCGAGATCCGGCAGCAGGATGCGCCACGACACACCGTCCACCACGAGGTGGTGGGCGACGACCGTGAGGATGCCCGAGCGGGTGTCGCCGAGGTCGAACCACAGGAAGCGGATCACGGAACCGCTCGACGGATCGAGACGGCCGAGGGCCGCATCGATCTCGCGGTTGGCGATCTCCGTCAGCTCGGCGTCGTCGACGTCCGGGGACAGTTCGACGCGGTCGAGGATCGCTCCGGGTTCGACCGTGCCGGCCGCGCGGACCCGCAGGACATGCGTGCCGTCGGCACCGCGTTCGAGGATCGAGCGCAGCGCGTCGTGGTGGTCGATCACCGCGCCGATGGTGCGGGTCAGCACGTCCCGGTCGATGCCCTGCGGCAGCGTGACGGACACGAGCTGCGAGAACCGGTCGAAGCCGCCGGGCCAGCCGAGCACGTCGCGCATGATCGGCGTGAGCGGCACCTCGCCGACACCGCCGCCGGGCAGCTCGGTCAGGCGGATGGGGCCGGAACTCTCCGCACGCGTGGCGACCTCGGCGAGACCCGCCACCGAACGACGCTCGAAGACGTCGCGCGGCGTGAACACCACACCTCGGGCCTTCGCCCGCGAGACGAGCTGGATCGACACGATGCTGTCGCCACCGAGCGCGAAGAACGACTCGTCGACACTCACCTTGTCCAGGTGCAGAACCTCCGCGAAGACCTCCGCGATGATCTGCTCGACCTCGCTCTCCGCAGCCCGGTACTCGCGCTCCTCGATCACCGGCTCCGGAAGAGCATCACGATCGAGCTTGCCCACCGGCGTCAACGGCACCTCGTCGAGCACCACGATCGCCGACGGCACCATGTGCGGCGGCAACGACCGCGCCACGAACTCCGTCAGCTCCGCCGTGTCGACCGTCCGGCCGCGGACGGGCAGCACGTACGACACCAGCACCGTGGCACCGGAGCCGGTCGTGCGGCCCAGGGTCGCCGCGAAGTCCACCGCCTCGTGTTCGGTCAGCGCCGCGTCGATCTCGCCGAGTTCGATGCGGAAACCGCGCACCTTGACCTGGAAGTCGCTACGGCCGACGAACTCGAGTTCGACGGGGCCGCCGTCGATCGAGCGCCAGCGCACCACGTCGCCGGTGCGGTACATGCAGGATCCGTCGGCGCTGTACGGGTTGGCGACGAATCGCTCCGAGGTCAGGCCGCTGCGACCGTGGTAGCCGCGTGCGAGTGCACCACCGGCCATGTACAGCTCACCGGCGACACCCTCGGGCACCGGCTGGAGCCGGGCGTCGAGGACGAGCGCGGAGACCCCGTGCGTGGGATTACCGATCGTGATCGGCCGTCCCGGCTGCAGCTTGCCGAAGGACGAGATGATCGTCGTCTCGGTCGGGCCGTAGCCGTTGAAGTACTTCCGTCCCGGCGCCCACCGCGCGAGCAGTTCGGGCGTGGTGACGTCGCCGCCGACGGAGACCACCTCGAGGCTGTCGATGCCGGTCGGATCCATCGTGCCCAGCACCGCGGGCGTGATGATCGTGTGGGTCACGCGCTCGGTCTTCAGCAGCTCGGCGAGATCCGGGCCCCCGATGATCCCGGCGGGCACGATCACCAGCGTGGCGCCGCTGGAGAACGCCGCCATCCACTCGAGCACCGACGGGTCGAAGCTCGGCGAGCAGATGTGCAGGAAGCGGTGGCCGGCCCGCAGGTGGTAGAGATCCACCGCGGTGTCGACCACTCCCCCGAGTCCGGTGTGCGTGACGACGACACCCTTCGGTCGACCGGTCGAACCCGACGTGTAGATCACGTAGGCCGGCTGGTCGAGCCGGATCGGGCGCAGTCGCTCGGCGTCGGTGATCGGATCGGCCGACCGTGCCTCGAGTGCGGCGGCGGTCTCCGCCGAGTCGAGCACGAGCCAGTCGGCCTCGTCCGGCAGGCCGTCGATGTGCGCGCCGCCTGTGATGCCCAGTGCCGCACCGGAATCGGACAGCATGTAACGCACGCGGTCGGCCGGATAGGTCGGGTCGACCGGCAGGTGTGCGGCGCCGGTCTTCGCGATCGCCCACACGCTCAGCACCATCTCGTACGACCGCGGGTACGCGACCGCGACGATGTTCTCCGGTCCGACACCACGCTCGATGAGCAGGCGTGCCAGTCGCGACGAGGTCTCGTCGAGTTCCCGGTAGGTGATCGAGCGACCCTCGTAGCGCACCGCCACGGCATCGGGGTCCATCGCGACACCGGTCGTGAGGATGTCGGTGAGGCTTCCCCCGGCACTGACACGGTCGCCGTGGACGTGGGTGAGCCGGTCGAATTCGTCCGCGTCGAGGATCGCCAGGTCGCCGACCGGTGCCTGCGGATCGTCCAACGCACCGGTGAGCAGCATCGAGAACCTGCGCGCGAACTCCTCGACGGTCCGCCGATCGAACAGGGCCGTCGCGTAGGAGAACTCGGCTCCGAGGCCGGCGGGCTCGCCCGTCTCGTCGTACTGCTCGCGCAGCGTCAGGGACAGGTCGAACTTCGCGGTGTCGACGTCGAAGGGGACACCCGAGACCGTCAGGCCCGGGAGTTCGAGACCGGCCGACGGCAGGTTCTCGAACGACAGCGCCACCTGGAACAGCGGGTGGCGGGCGGTCGACCGCTCCGGCGCAAGGATCTCCACGAGCC
The DNA here is from genome assembly GCF_058211795.1 of Rhodococcus sp. S3. Classification (NCBI taxonomy): domain Bacteria; kingdom Bacillati; phylum Actinomycetota; class Actinomycetes; order Mycobacteriales; family Nocardiaceae; genus Rhodococcus; species Rhodococcus sp. S3. The sequence goes on from NZ_CM177074.1 coordinate 3,739,808, forward strand.
GCTCGAACGGGATGTCCGCGTGGGCGAACGCCTCGAGGTCGGTCTCCCGGACCCGGGCGAGCAGCTCGGTGAAGCTCTCCCCGCCGTCCACCCGGCTGCGCAGCACGAGCGTGTTGACGAACATGCCGATCATGTCGTCGAGTTCGTGCTCGCCACGGCCCGCGATCGGGGTACCGATCGCGACGTCGTCGGTGTCCGCCATGCGGGCGAGGAACACCGCGAGCGCGGTGTGCATCACCATGAACATCGTCGTGCCGGTCCGGCGTGCGAGTTCGGCGACGGCGCGGTGCGTCTGCGCGTCGATCGTGAGTCCGACCGTGCCGCCGGCGAACGACTGCACCGGCGGGCGCGGACGGTCCATCGGCAGGTTCAGCTCGTCCGGAAGTCCGGCGAGGGCGTCCTGCCAGTACGCCGCCTGGGCGGACAGCACGCTCTCGGGATCGTCCTCGGAGCCGAGCACCTGACGCTGCCACACCGCGAAGTCGGCGTACTGCACCGGCAGCGGTGTCCAGCCCGGTTCCTCCCCGTGTGCACGGGAGAGATAGGCGGTCATGACGTCCCGGGTCAGCGGAGCCATCGACCAGCCGTCGGCACTGATGTGGTGGACGACGAAGACCAGCACGTGGTCGGTCTCGCTCAGGCGCAGCAGCGCCACCCGCAACGGCAACTCCGCGGTGACGTCGAAACCGGTGGTGACGATCTCGCGGATCCGGTCCGGCACGTCCGCCGGGTCGACGTCCTCGGCGACGACCTGCGGTGCCGCATCGGCCGTGGGCAGGACGAGCTGGTAGGGACGCCCGTCGTCTTCCGGGTAGATCGTGCGCAGCACCTCGTGACGGTCGAGCATGTCGCGGACCGCCGCCTGCAGGGCCTCGACGTCGAGCGCACCGGTGAGCCGCACGGCGACCGGCAGGTTGTCGGCGGCCGACGAGTTGTCGAAGCGGTTGAGGAACCACATGCGCTGCTGCGCGAGCGACAGCGGGATGCGGTCGGTGCGCGGCTGCGGCACGAGCGGGGCACGCCCGGTCGTACCGGTCTGCCGTTCGGCGTGCGCGGCGAGCGCCTCGACGGTCGAGGCCTCGAACAGGGCCCGCACGGGGACCCGGACGTCGAGCGCGGACCCGAGGCGGGCGACGAGCTGCGTGGCGATCAGCGAGTTGCCGCCGAGCGCGAAGAAGTCGTCGTCGAGACCCACGCGGTCGACGCCGAGCACGTCGGCGAAGGTGCCCGCCACGATCTCCTCGACCGGCGTGCGCGGCGCGCGGAACTCGCGCACCTCGAAGGTCGGCGCGGGCAGCGCCTTGCGGTCGAGCTTGCCCGAGGTGTTGAGCGGGAACTCGTCGAGCACCACCACGGCGGCGGGCACCATGTACGACGGCAGGGAGCCGGAGACGAACTCGATCAGCGCACCGCTGTCGATCTCGTGACCCGGCACCGGCACGACGTAGCCGGCGAGCTGGTCGCCGGTCTGGGTCTGGGCCACGAGGACCGCAGCCTGGTTGACCGATTCGTGTGCCAGCAGGGCGGTCTCGATCTCGCCGAGCTCGATGCGCTGACCGCGGAACTTCACCTGGAAGTCGGTGCGGCCGATGTACTCGAGCTCGCCGTCGCCGTTCCACGTCACGAGGTCGCCGGTGCGGTACATCCGGTCGCCCGGTGCGCCGAACGGGTTGGCGACGAACCGGTCGGACGTGAGATCGGGTCGCCGGACGTAGCCGCGCGCGAGCTGGACACCCGCGAGGTAGAGCTCACCCGGGACACCCACCGGCACCGGCCGCAGACGACCGTCGAGCACGTATGCGCGGACGTTCCACTCGGGCACACCGATCGGCACGACGTCGACCGGCCCCTCGGCGGGCGCCTGCCAGGAGGTGGCCGAGACCGCGGCCTCGGTCGGTCCGTAGAGGTTGTCGATGTCCGCGGAGCTGATCCGGCGCACACCGTCGATCGTCTCGGGCGGCAGGGCCTCACCGATGACGAAGATGTCGCGCAGTGTGCTGCACGAGGCGGCGTCGGCGTGCGCGGCGAAGACGGTGAGCATCGACGGCACGAAGTCGGTGATGGTCACCTTCTCGCGGGCGATGACCTCCGACAGGTAGGCCGGGTCGCGGTGGCCGTCGGGGGTGGCGATCACGAGCTTCGCACCCACGCTCAGCGGCATGAAGAAGCCCCACAGCGACACGTCGAAGGTCGTCGCGGTCTTCTGGAAGTACACGTCCTCCGAGGTCATCTCGAATTCGTGCAGCATCCATTCCGTCTGGTTGACGATCGCGCGGTGCGTCACGGCCACGCCCTTCGGCCGTCCGGTGGAGCCGGACGTGAAGATCGCGTAGGCGGTGTTGTCGGGACGCAGCGGCGAGAGCCGGTCCTCGTCGCGGACCGGCGTCGCCGGCACGGCCGCGAGGTCGAGCCGGTCGATCTCCACCGCGTCGACGGCGGTTCCCGACGGGATCTCGAACTCGTCGCGCGCCGTGGTCACGATGCACACCGGATCTGCGGTGTCGAGGATGTGGCGGATGCGGTCGGCCGGATGATCCGGATCGATCGGCACCCAGGCGCCGCCGGCCCGCACGATCGCGTACATGCCCACGAGCAGTTCCGTCGAGCGGCGGACGGCGAGGCCGACCAGCGACTCCGGCCCCACACCACGGCCGATCAGGTGCCGGGCGAGCCGGTTGACCCGCGCGTCGAACTCGGCGTAGGTCAGTTCCTCGCCCTCGTAGGACAGCGCGACCGCATCCGGGGTGCGTGCCACCTGCGCGTCGAAACGCGTGGTGAGCAGTGCGGTCCCGTCGAGGGCATGATCGGAGTCGTTCCACGCGTGGAGGATCCGGTCGAGTTCCTCGGAGCCGAGCAGCGCGATGTCGCCGACCGGCATCTCCGGCTGCTGCGCCATCGCCTCGAGTGCGCGAACGAAACGCTCGACGAGTGTCTCGACCTGGTCGCGGTCGAACAGTGCTCGCTGGTAACGCAGTTCGACCTCGAGCGCGGAGCGCAGGTGCACGAACAGGCTCAGCGGGTAGTGGGTCGCGTCGTGGGTGCCCACACCCGTGACAGCCATGCCGTCGATGGAGGCGGACTGCTCGGCGAGGGCTTCCTCGTCGAGCGGGTACGACTCGAACACCGTGAGCGTGTCGAAGGCGACCGACGGACTCGTCGCCCGCTGGATCTCGGTGAGTCCGAGATGGTGGTGGCCGAGCAGTGCGGCCTGCTCACCCTGCAGGCGTTCGAGGAACGCCGAGACGGGCTCGTCCGGATCGAAGGCGACCCGCACGGGCAGCGTGTTGATGAACAGGCCGACCATCGACTCCACACCGGGCAGGTCGGCGGGGCGACCCGAGACCGTGGCGCCGAAGACGACGTCCTCGGCACCGGTGAGGCGGCCGAGCAGCACGCCCCAGGCGGCCTGCACGAGCGTGTTCACCGTGACGCCGAGGCGCGCGGCGGCGCCGCTGACGGCGGCCAGTCGCTCGGCGTCGAGTTCGACCTTCACCCGGTCGTCGCCCTGGAGCCCGGGATGGCGCGGGGTCTGCGGAGCGAGCAGCGTCGGCTCCTCGAAGCCGGCGAAGGTCTGCGCCCACGCCTCACGCGAGGATTCGCGGTCGCGGGCGGTGACCCATTCGAGGAAGGAGCGGTACGAGCGCACCCGCGGCAGCAGGGACACCTCTCCCCTCGTCGCGTACAGGGCCATGAGGTCCTGCATCAGCAGCGGCATCGACCAGCCGTCGACCAGCACGTGGTGGGTGGTCACGCCGAGCTGGTAGCGGCCGTCGCCGAGGTGCACGAGGACGAACCGCATGAGCGGTCCGGTGTCCATGACGAAGCGGCGTGCCTCCTCGTCCTTCCAGAACGGCACCGTGGCGGTGACGCCGTCCGCGGCGACCTCCGCGGACATGTCGACGGTGCGCCACGGCACCTGCACGTCGTCGAGGACGAGCTGCACCGAGTCGCCGTCGGCGTCGGTCACGAAGACCGTCCGCAGGTTGGCGTGCCGGTCGAGCAGTGCCTGCGCGGCGCGGTGGAGCCGCTCGGGATCCACTTCTCCCTCGAGGTCGAGGACGGCCTGCATCGTGTAGACGTCGACGTCGTCCTCGCCGGTCATCAACGCGTGGAAGAGCAGACCGGACTGCAGCGGCGACAGCGGCCACACGTCCGCCAGCGACGGGTAACGCACGTGCCAACGGTCGAGATCGGCCTGGGTGACCGACACGAGCGGCACGTCGGAGGGCGTGAGCCCACCGGCGGCGGGGTCGGCGGCGTGCGTGACGAGCGCTGCGAGGGCGGCCCGCCAGTGCTGCACGAACTCGTCGACGTCCTCGCGGTCGAGCAGACCCGCGGGGAAGGCGATGTTCGCGCCGAGCTGCGGGCCGTCCGCGCCGTCGTTGACGATCGCGTTGATGTCGATCGCCGCGCTCGCGGGCATGTCGGCGTCGAGGGCGGCGTCGACGCGTCCCAGCGCGTCGGTCGGGGCCCAGCCGATCTCGGCGAGTTCCTCCGGCACGTCCGCGGAGGACACGCGACCGAGGTAGTTGAAGCTGATCTGCGGTGAGCGTGCGATGGCGGCGAGCCGCGCCGACGATTCCGGATCGAGGTAGCGCAGCAGACCGAAGCCCATCCCCTTGTCCGGGATGGCCAGCAGCTGTTCCTTGACGGCCTTGACCGCCGCACCCATCGCGGGACCACCGGTGACGGCGTCGTCGACGTCCACACCGGCGAGGTCGACCCGCACCGGGTAGGCGCTGGTGAACCAGCCGACCGTCCGGGACAGGTCGGCGCCCGGCACCACGGATTCCTCGCGGCCGTGACCCTCGAACTTCACGAGGGCGGAGGAGGATTCGATGCCGCGGTCGCGGCGCCAGCTCACGAGTGCCAGTCCGAGCGCGGCCACCAGACCGTCGGCGACACCGCCGCGGAACAGGGCCGGCACCGTGGTGAGCAGTGCATCGGTCTGCGCGGCGTCGAGGTTCATCTCGATGCGTTCGACGGTGGAGGTGACGTCGACGGCGGGGTCGAAGGGACGCTCGCCGAGCAGTGGGTCCGGTCCCTCGAGGATCCGTTCCCACAGCGGCAGCTCCGACCGGCGCTGTGCTGCGGCATCCACCAGGCCGTGGGCCCAGCGGCGCAGCGACGTCCCGACGGCCTCGAGCCGCGGCTGCTCACCGGAGACGATCTGTCCCCAGGCCAGACCGAGGTCGGGCAGCAGGATGCGCCACGACACACCGTCCATCACCAGGTGGTGGGCGACGACGAGGAGCACGCCGCGACGTTCGGTCGAGCCGAAGTCGAACCACACGAATCGCAGCACCGAACCGGCGAACGGGTCGAGCGCTCCGAGCGCGGAATCGAGTTCGCGGGAGGCGATCTCGGTGAGCTCGGCGTCGTCGACGTCGGCCGCGACCTCGACCCGCGACAGCAGGGCGTCCGGATCCACGGTGCTCGCGGAGCGGACCCGCAGGGTCACCTCTCCGTCGGCATCGCGTTCGAGGATCGAGCGCAGCGCGTCGTGATGGTCGACGACCGCACCGATGGTGCGGGTCAGCACGTCCCGGTCGATGTCGGCCGGGAGGGTCACGGCGACGGTCTGCGAGAAGCGGTCGAAGCCGCCGGGCCAGCCGAGGACCTCGCGCATGATCGGGGTGAGCGGCACGTCGCCGACACCGCCGCCGGGGAGTTCCTCGAGTCGCTCGGTCTGCGTCTCGTCGGCGCGGGTGGCGACCTCGGCGAGGCCCGCCACCGAACGACGCTCGAAGACATCGCGCGGCGTGAACACCACACCCCGCGCCTTCGCCCGCGACACCAACTGGATCGACACGATGCTGTCGCCACCGAGCGCGAAGAACGACTCGTCGACACTCACCTTGTCCAGATGCAGAACCTCCGCGAACACCTCCGCGATGATCTGCTCGACCTCGCTCTCCGCAGCCCGGTACTCACGCTCCTCGATCACCGGCTCCGGCAACGCATCACGATCGAGCTTGCCCACCGGCGTCAACGGCACCTCGTCGAGCACCACGATCGCCGACGGCACCATGTGCGGCGGCAGCGAGCGCGCCACGAACTCCGTCAGCTGTGCGGTGTCGATCGTGCGGCCGCGGACGGGCAGCACGTACGACACGAGGACGGTCGCGCCGGACGGGGTGGACCGCCCCACCGTCGTCGCCCAGTTCACCGACTCGTGTGCACTGAGGACCGCGTCGATCTCCCCGAGTTCGATGCGGAAACCGCGCACCTTGACCTGGAAGTCGCTGCGGCCGACGAACTCGATCTCGAGCCGGTCCTCGACGGGCCGCCACCGGACGACGTCGCCGGTGCGGTACATGCGGTCGCCGGGTTCGCCGTAGGGGTTGGGGACGAACCGCTCTGCGGTCAGCGCGTTGCGGCGGTGGTAGCCGCGGGCGAGTGCCCGGCCGGCCACGTAGAGCTCACCCGCCATGCCGGCGGCCACGGGGCGCAGACGCGAGTCGAGCACGAGGGCCGTCATACCCACGATGGGTTCGCCGATGGTGATCGGACGTCCGGGTTCCATCTCGCCGAAGGTCGACACGATGGTCGCCTCGGTCGGGCCGTACGCATTGACGTAGGTGGTGCGCTGCGACCATTCGGCCAGCAACTCCGGCGTCGTCACGTCGCCACCGACGGAGAGCACCTCGAAGCTGTCGATGCCCGTGGAGTCCATCGTGCCGAGCACCGCCGGCGTGATGATGGTGTGCGTCACGCGCTCGGTCTTCAGCAGCTCGGCGAGATCCGGACCGCCGATGATCCCGGCGGGCACGATCACGAGCGTCGCGCCGAATGCGAAGGCCGCCATCCACTCGAGCACCGACGGGTCGAAGCTGGGCGAGCAGATCTGCAGGAACCGCGATTCGGAGGTCACCCCGTACAGATCGGTGACCATGTCCTTCAGGCCCGCCAGACCCGTGTGGGTGACGACGACGCCCTTGGGCTTGCCGGTCGACCCCGACGTGTAGATCAGGTAGGCCGGGTGGTGGACCCGGATCGGGCGTACCCGGTCGGCGTCGGTGATCGGTGCGGCGGAGCGGGATTCGACGTCCGCGGCGAACGCCGGGTCGTCGAGCAGCAGCCATTCCGCGTCGTCGGGCAGTCCACCGACGTACTCGGACGACGTGATGCCCAGGGTGGCCCCGGAGTCGTCGAGCATGTAGCGCACGCGGTCGGCCGGATAGGTCGGGTCGACGGGGACGTGCGCCGCACCGGACTTGGCCACGGCCATGACGGTGACCGTCATGTCGTACGAGCGCGGGAACGACACGGCCACGAAGTTCTCCGGGCCGATGCCGCGATCGATCAGCACCCGCGCGAGCCTCGACGAGGTCTCGTCGAGTTCGCGGTAGGTGATCGACCGTCCCTCGTACCGCACCGCGACGGCGTCGGGATCCATCGCGACCCCACGCGTGAGGAACTCGGCGAGGGTGCTCGGTTCGGTGACGACGTCGTGTCCGCGCATGGCCGTGAGCTGCGCGAACTCGTCGTCGGCGAGCAGCGGCAGGTCGCCGACCGGGGCACGGTCGTCCGTGAGGATGCCGCCGACCAGTCGGGTGAACCGCTCGGCGAAACGCTGGATCGTGCTCTCGTCGAAGAGTGCACTGGCGTAGGAGAATTCGGCGGACAGGCCGGCGGGTGCGCCGGATCCGTCGATGTGTTCGCGCAGGGTCAGGCCCAGGTCGAACTTCGCGGTGTCGACCTCGAACGGGACGCCGGAGACGGTGAGCTCGGGCAGTTCCAGAGCGGTCTCGGGCAGGTTCTCGAACGACAGGACCACCTGGAACAGCGGGTGGCGTGCCGTCGACCGCTCGGGGTTGAGGATCTCCACGAGCCGCTCGAACGGGATGTCGGCATGGGCGAACGCCTCGAGGTCGGCCTCGCGCACCCGTGCGAGCAGGTCGGAGAAGCCCTCACCCGTGTCCACCCGGCTGCGCAGCACGAGGGTGTTGACGAACATGCCGATCAGGTCGTCGACCTCGGCCTCGCCGCGACCCGCGATGGGCGTGCCGATCGCGACGTCGTCGGTGTCGGCCATCCGTGCGAGGAAGACCGCGAGCGCGGTGTGCACGACCATGAACATCGTCGTGCCGGTCCGCCGTGCGAGCGCCGCGAGACCGCGGTGCGTGTCGGCATCGAGGAGGAAGTCGACCTTGCCGCCGGCGAAGGACTGCACCGCGGGACGCGGCCGGTCCATCGGCAGGTTCAGCTCGTCCGGGAGCCCGGCGAGGGTGCGCTTCCAGAAGTCGGCCTGCGCCGCGAGCAGGCTCGCGGCATCGTCCTCGTCGCCGAGCACGTCGCGCTGCCAGATCGCGAAGTCGGCGTACTGCACGGGCAGCGGTGCCCAGCCGGGGGCCTCGCCCTCGGCGCGGGACATGTAGGCCGTCATGACGTCGCGGGTCAGCGGCGAGATGGACCAGCCGTCGGCGCTGATGTGGTGGACGACGAAGACGAGCACGTGATCGCGCTCGGAGAGCTCGAACAGTCGTGCGCGCAGCGGGATCTCGGTGGTGACGTCGAACCCGCGGGAGACGACCGCCGTCACCTTCGACAGCAGGTCACCCTCCGTGGCCGATTCGACGTCGATGTCGGGCGCGGCCTCCGCGACCGGGAGGATCAGCTGGTAGGGCTGCCCGTCGATCTCGGGATAGACGGTGCGGAGCACCTCGTGCCGGGCGAGCAGGTCCTGGACCGCTGCCTGCAGCGCACCGAGGTCGAGTGCCCCGGTCAACCGGACCGCGACCGGGATGTTGTTGACGGCCGATTCCGGTTCGAATCGGTTGAGGAACCACATCCGCTGCTGCGCGAGAGACAGCGGCGCACGCTCGGGCCGCGGCTGCGGCACCAGCGGCGGACGTGCCGCCGCACCGGTGTGCTGCTCGGCCGCGACGGCGAGCGCCGCGACACTGGGGGCCTCGAACAGCACGCGCACGGGGACGCGGGTGTCGAGTGCCGCCCCGATCCGCGAGACGACCTGGGTGGCGAGCAGCGAGTTGCCGCCGAGTTCGAAGAAGTCGTCGTCCACACCCACGCGGGTGAGGCCGAGGACGTCGGCGAACACGCCGGCGACGATCTCCTCGACCGGGGTGCTCGGGGCGCGGAATTCGCGGGTCTCGAAGACCGGCTCGGGCAGGGCCCTGCGGTCGAGCTTGCCGTTGACGTTCAGCGGCAGCGCGTCGAGCGTCACGAACGCCGACGGCACCATGTACGACGGCACCCGGGCACCGAGCGCGGACCTGATGGACTCGATGTCCGCCTGCGCATCGTCCGCGGGCACGACGTAGGCGACGAGCTGGGTGCCGACCCGCTCGTCCTCCCGGGCGATCACCGCGACATCACGCAGCGCATCCATCGCACGCAGGGCGGACTCGATCTCACCGAGCTCGATGCGGAAACCACGCACCTTCACCTGGAAGTCCGTGCGCGACAGGTAATCCAGCTGCCCGTCACGGGTCCACCGCACCAGGTCGCCCGTGCGGTACAAGCGTTCTCCGTCACCGAACGGCGAGGCGACGAACCGCTCCGCGCTCAGATCCGGGCGCCCGAAGTAACCACGCGCCAACTGTGTGCCCGCGAGGTAGAGCTCACCGGCGACACCGGCCGGAACCGGATGCAGACGCTCGTCGAGCACGTAGACACGGGTGTTCCACTCGGGCACACCGATCGGCACCGACGCACCCGAGGTGTCGGTGACATCGCCGGCGGTGACCGACACCGCGGCCTCGGTCGGGCCGTAGAGGTTCACGAGCCGCGCCCGGTTGTGGGTCAGGAACCGCTGGGCGGTCGCCGGCGGCAGCGCTTCGCCGATGGCGAGGATGTGGCGCAGCGAGGGAGCCAACACTCCGTCGGCGTCGACCATCAACGCTTCGAGCATCGACGGCACCACGTGCAGCGTCGTCACCGACTGCTCGGTCAGCAACCGGTTCAGATAGGCCGGATCGCGATGACCGTCCGCCGACGCGATGACCACCCGGCCGCCGGAGACCAGCGCGGACCAGAACTCCCACACCGACAGGTCGAACGTCGCGACCGTCTTCAACAACACCGCATCATCGGCACCGAGACCGAAATGCTCACGCTTCCACAGCAACTGGTTGACGATCGCCGCGTGCGGCACCGCCACACCCTTCGGCCGACCCGTCGAACCCGACGTGAAGATCACGTACGCCGTGTTCGTCGCACGCAGCGGCGCGACCCGCTCGGTATCGGCCACCGGCGCCGCGGACAGTTCGGACAGATCCAGGGTGTCGAGCAGCAGGGTGGGGACAGACTTCTCCCCCGGTGCCGTGAACTCGTCGCGCTCGGTGGACAGGATCACCACCGGAGCAGCCGTGTCGAGGATGTAGGCGTTGCGATCGTCCGGCTGATCGGGATCGACCGGCACGTAGACGCCACCGGCCTTGACCACCGCATACATACCGACGAGCAACTCGACCGAACGACGCATCGCCAGCGCCACCGTCGACTCCGGACCCACACCCTCCGAGATCAACCTGCGCGCAAGACGATTGACCCGCGCATCGAACTCCGCATAGGTCAGCGACTCGCCCTCGAACACCAACGCCGTCGCATCCGGCACCCGCGAAACCTGCTCGTCGAACAGATCCACCAGGGTCGCCGAGGCGGTGGGGTGCACGGTGTCGTTCCACGCCTCGAGCACTCGCGCAGTTTCCGCGGTGTCGAGGAGCGACAGATCGCCGACCGGCAGGGCCGGATCGGCGACCACGGCGTCGAGCACGCGGATGAACCGGGCGGCGAACTCCGCGACGGTCGATTCGTCGAACAGATCGGTCGCGTACGTGAAGTAACCGGTGATGCCCGTGGGCGTGCCGTCGTCGCTGTAGCGGTCGGTGACGATCAGGTGCAGGTCGAACTGCGAGATCTCCATGTCGGCGTCGAGACCGGCGATGGTGAGACCGGGGAGTTCGAGTGCGGCCTGCGCGAGGTTCTGGAACGACAGACCCACCTGGAACAGCGGGTGCCGTGCCGTGGACCGTGCGGGGTTGAGCACCTCGACGAGCCGCTCGAACGGCACGTCGGCGTTCGCGAACGCGCCGAGGTCGGCCTCACGGGTCCGTCCCAGCAGCTCGGTGAACGACGCGTCCGACTCGACGTGGGTCCGGAACACCAGCGTGTTGACGAACATGCCGATCAGGTCGTCGAGTTCGCGCTCGCCGCGACCGGCCATCGGCGTGCCGATCGCGATGTCGTCGCTCGAGGACATGCGTGCGAGGAACACCGCGAGCGCGGTGTGCAGCACCATGAACATCGTGGTGTTCGTGCGCCGGCCGAGGTCGGCGAGGCGCCGGTGGAGGTCGGCCTCCACCGTGAAGTCGACGCGGCCGCCCCGGAACGACTGGACCGCGGGACGCGGCCGGTCGCTCGGGAGATCGAGCTGGTCGGGCAGGCCGGCGAGCGCCTGTTTCCAGTACTCGACCTGCTCGGCGGCGAGCGATTCGGGATCGTCCTCGTCGCCGAGCACCTCGCGCTGCCAGATGGCGAAGTCGGCGTACTGCACCGACAGCGGCTCCCACGCGGGGGCATCGCCCTGCGACCGCGCGACGTAGGCCGTCATGAGGTCGCGCGTGAGCGGCCCCATCGACGAGCCGTCGGCGGAGATGTGGTGGACCACGAAGGCAAGGACGTAGTCGGATTCACGGACCCGGAACAGTCGCGCGCTCAGCGGCACGGCCGTAGTGACGTCGAAGATCGTCGCCGCGAGTTCCTGGACGGCGGCGACGATGTCCGCTTCCGGCACGTCCACCGGAGTGAGGTCGGGAACCGCCTGCGCGGCCGGAACGATGACCTGGACGGGACCGTCCTCGGTTTCCGGGTAGAAGGTGCGCAGCGATTCGTGGCGGGCCACGACGTCGCCGACTGCGGCCTGCAGCGCGTCGACGTCGAGATCGCCGGTGAGCCGGATCGCGATCGGCACGTTGTAGGCCGACGATTCGGTGTCGAAGCGGTTGAGGAACCACATGCGCTGCTGCGCGAGCGACAACGGGATGCGTGCGGGCCGCTCGACGGCTTCGAGAGGCCGGCGGTCGTCGCCGCGCTGCGACTCGACCGCACCGGCGAGCGATTCGACGGTGGTGTTCTCGAAGAGGGCGCGCACCGGAACCTTCGCACCGAGTGCGGCTCCGAGCCGGGAGGCCACCTGGGTGGCGAGCAGCGAGTTGCCGCCGAGTTCGAAGAAGTCGTCGTCGAGACCGACCCGTTCGACGCCGAGCACCTCGGCGAAGACCGCGGCGACGGCCTGCTCGGCCGGCGTGACGGGGGTTCGGAACTCACGGGTCTCGAAGACCGGCTCGGGCAGGGCCCTGCGGTCGAGCTTGCCGTTGACGTTCAGCGGCAACGCGTCGAGCGTCACGAACGCCGACGGGACCATGTACGAGGGCACCTGCGTCGCCAGGTCGCTCCTGACCGTCGCCACGTCCAGGGTGTCGGCTTCGGTGGGCACGACGTAGGCGACGAGCTGGGTGCCGACCCGCTCGTCTTCCCGGGCGATCACCGCGACATCACGCAGCGCATCCATCGCACGCAGGGCGGACTCGATCTCACCGAGCTCGATGCGGAAACCACGCACCTTCACCTGGAAGTCCGTGCGCGACAGGTAATCCAGTTGCCCGTCACGGGTCCACCGCACCAGGTCGCCCGTGCGGTACAAGCGTTCCCCGTCACCGAACGGCGAGGCGACGAACCGCTCCGCACTCAGATCCGGGCGCCCGAAGTAACCACGTGCGAGCTGCGCACCGGCCAGATACAACTCGCCGGCGACACCGGCCGGAACCGGATGCAGACGCTCGTCGAGCACGTAGACACGGGTGTTCCACTCGGGCACACCGATCGGCACCGACGCACCCGAGGTGTCGGTGACATCACCGGCGGTGACCGACACCGCGGCCTCGGTCGGACCGTACAGGTTCACCAACCGGGCGGCGTTGTGCTCGACGAACCGCCTCGCGGTGGCCGGCGGGAGGGCCTCACCGATCGCCAACACCTGCCGCAGGGACGGCGTGAGGGTGCCGCCCGCATCGACCATCAGAGCCTCGAGCATCGACGGCACCACATGCAGCGTCGTCACCGACTGCTCGGTCAGCAACCGGTTCAGATAGGCCGGATCGCGATGACCGTCCGCCGACGCGATGACCACCCGGCCGCCGGAGACCAGCGCCGACCAGAACTCCCACACCGACAGGTCGAACGTCGCCACCGTCTTCAACAACACCGCATCATCGGCACCGAGACCGAAATGCTCACGCTTCCACAGCAACTGGTTGACGATCGCCGCGTGCGGCACCGCCACACCCTTCGGCCGACCCGTCGAACCCGACGTGAAGATCACGTACGCCGTGTTCGTCGCACGCAGCGGCGCGACCCGCTCGGTATCGGCCACCGGCGCCGCGGACAGTTCGGACAGATCCAGGGTGTCGAGCAGCAGGGTGGGGACAGACTTCTCCCCCGGTGCCGTGAACTCGTCGCGCTCGGTGGACAGGATCACCACCGGAGCAGCCGTGTCGAGGATGTAGGCGTTGCGATCGTCCGGCTGATCGGGATCGACCGGCACGTAGACGCCACCGGCCTTGACCACCGCATACATACCGACGAGCAACTCGACCGAACGACGCATCGCCAGCGCCACCGTCGACTCCGGACCCACACCCTCCGAGATCAACCTGCGCGCAAGACGATTGACCCGCGCATCGAACTCCGCATAGGTCAGCGACTCGCCCTCGAACACCAACGCCGTCGCATCCGGCACCCGCGAAACCTGCTCGTCGAACAGATCCGCCAGGGTCGACGTCTGCTCGACCGCACGGTCGGTGGCGTTCCACGACTCGAGGATCTCGACCCGCTCCGATCCGTCGAGCATGTCGATGTCGCCGACGGCCGTGGCCGGGTCGGTGACGATCGCCTCGAGGACACGCACGAAGCGCTGCGCGAAGCCCTCGACCGTCGACTCGTCGAACAGATCGGTCGCGTACGTGAAGGTGGCGTCGATGACGTCGGGCGCACCGTCGTCGTCGTAGTGGTCGAACACCGTGAGTTGCAGGTCGGTCTTGGCGAGCTGCAGCTCGAAATCGGTGGAGCTCACCGTCAGACCGGGCAGTTCGAGCTGGGTACGCGCCAGGTTCTGGAACGACAGACCCACCTGGAAGAGCGGGTTGCGGGCGGTCGAGCGCACCGGGTTCAGCACTTCCACCAGGCGTTCGAACGGCACGTCGGCGTTCGCGAAGGCACCGAGGTCGGTCTCACGGGTGCCTTCGAGGAGTCGCTCGAAGGACTGGGCCGGGTCGACGTCGCTGCGGAAGACCAGCGTGTTGACGAACATGCCGATCAGGTCGTCGAGCTCGCGCTCGCCGCGACCGGCCATCGGGGTGCCGATCGCGATGTCGCGGGTACCCGAGAGCCGCGCCAGCAGGGTCGCGAAGGCCGCGTTGACGACCATGAACAACGTCGCGTTCTTCGACCGCGCGAGGTCCTGCAGGCCGCGGTGCAGTTCGGGCGAAATCGTGAACTGCAACGATTCGCCGCGGAAGCTCTGGCTCGGCGGACGCGGGCGGTCGGACGGGAGATCGAGCTGGTCGGGCAGGCCGGCGAGGGCCTGCTTCCAGTACTCGACCTGCTTCGCGGCCAGCGATTCCGGATCGTCCTCGCTGCCGAGCACCTCGCGCTGCCACAGCGCGTAGTCGGCGTACTGCACGGGCAGCGGCTCCCATGCCGGGGCGTCGCCGTGCGAGCGCGCCGCATAGGCCGTCATCAGGTCGCGGGTCAGCGGGCCGACCGACGCGCCGTCGGCCGACACGTGGTGCACGACCAGCGCGAGGATGTGCTCGTCGTCGCTGACGCGGAAGATGCGCACCGCGACGGGCACCTCGGAGGTCACGTCGAAGGTCGTCGACATGAAGGCGACGATCTCGGGTTCGAGTTCGGCCTCCGCGACCTCGCGCACGACGAGTTCGGGCAGCGCACCGTCGAGCGGGAGCACCACCTGGTGCGGGCCCTCCGGCGAATCCGGGTAGATGGTGCGGAGCGATTCGTGCCGCGCGATGACGTCGCGTGCTGCCGCACGGAGTGCCTCGACGTCGAGGGTACCGACGAGCCGCACGGCGATCGGGATGTTGTCGACCGCGGAGGACGCCGTGTCGAACTGGTTGAGGAACCAGTAGCGCTGCTGCGCGAGCGACAGCGGAACCCGGTCGGGTCGTTCGGTGGCGACGAGGGGCCGGCGCGGACCGCCGGAGACCCCGCGTTCGAGGCGCGCCGCAAGCTCTTCCACGGTGGAGGCCTCGAACAGCAGGCGCAGCGGCACGGTGGCGTTCAGCGCGGCACCGATGCGGGAGACCACCTGGGTGGCGATGAGCGAGTTGCCGCCAAGGGCAAAGAAGTCGTCGTCGAGGCCGAGGCGGTCGACACCGAGGACCTCGGAGTAGATCGACGCCACGACCTGCTCGGTGGACGTGGTGGGAGCGCGGAACTCCTTGACCTCGAAGACCGGGTCGGGCAGTGCCTTGCGGTCGAGCTTGCCGGACGCACCGAGCGGCATGGCGTCGAGGAGCACGTAGGTGGCGGGCACCATGTAGGCCGGCAACTGTGCGGACAGTGCCGCACCGGCCGCCACCTGATCGAAGGTCGCACCGGCCTGCGGGACGACGTAGGCGACGAGCTGGTCCTGACGGACGAGCACGACGGCCTGATCGACCTCGTCGAGGGCGAGCAGCGCGGTCTCGATCTCACCGAGTTCGATGCGCAGACCGCGGAGCTTGACCTGGAAGTCCGTGCGGCCGATGTAGTCGAGTTCGCCGGTCCCCTCCGTCCAGCGCACGAGGTCGCCGGTGCGGTACAACCGCTCACCGTCGCCGAACGGCGAGGCGACGAAGCGCTCGGCAGTGAGGTCGGGGCGCTGCATGTACCCGCGCGCGAGCTGGGTGCCCGCGAGATAGAGCTCTCCCGCGACCCCCACGGGCACGGGTGCGAGACGCTCGTCGAGGACGTAGACGCGGGTGTTCCACACGGGGGCACCGATCGGCACGGAGACCGTGTCGGCGTCGGTGGCCTCGTGGTAGGTCACGTCCACGGCCGCCTCGGTGGGGCCGTAGAGGTTGTGCAGGCCGGCGTCGGACAGCAGTGCCCGCGTGCGTGCGGCCAGTGCGGACGGAAGCGCCTCACCGGAGGCGAAGACGTGGCGGAGCGACGTGAGTTCGTCGGCCGACGCCTCGGCGACGAACACCGCGAGCATCGACGGCACGAAGTGCACGACGGTCACGCCGCGGCGCTCGATCACCGAGGTCAGGTACCGCGGATCGCGGTGACCGTCCGGCACGGCGACCACCAGTCGGGCACCGATCTGCAAGGGCCAGAAGAACTCCCACACCGACACATCGAAGGTGAAGGGGGTCTTCTGCAGCACCACGTCGGCGCCGGTGAGCGGGTACTCGTGCTGCATCCAGCGCAGGCGGTTGACGATCGCGCCGTGCGGCACCGCCACACCCTTCGGCCGTCCGGTGGACCCGGACGTGAAGATGACGTAGGCGGTGTTCGACGCCCGCAGCGGGGACGTCCGCTCGGCGTCGGTGACGGGATCGGACGCCGTCGCGGACAGGTCGAGGGTGTCGACGAGCAGGCTCGGGACGGACCTCTCCCCCGGCACGGAGAATCCGTCGCGAGCGGTGGTCAGCACCACCACGGGAGCGGCGGTGTCGAGGATGTAGCCGTTGCGATCCTCCGGCTGGTCCGGGTCGATCGGCACGTAGGCACCACCGGCGGTGACGACCGCGTACATGCCGACCAGCAGATCGAGCGAGCGACGCATCGCCAGACCCACCCGCGCGTCGGGGCCGACGCCGAGTGAGATCAGGTGCCGCGCAAGACGGTTCACACGCTCGGAGAACTCGCCGTAGGTCAGCGACTGGCCCTCGAACTCCACCGCGACCGCATCCGGCGACCGCCGGACCTGCTCGGCGAACAGATCGACGAGGGTCGAGGTGCCGTCGAGCGCGTGGTCGGTGTCGTTCCACTGCTCGAGGACCTGCACGCGTTCGGCGTCGTCGAGCAGGTCGACATCACCGATCGCGGCGGAGAGATCACCGGTGACCGCATCGAGGAGACGGACGAAGCGCTCGGCGATGCGCTCGACGGTGCGGGTGTCGAACAGATCGGTGGCGTAGGTCAGGCCCACCGAGTACTCGGCGGCACCGGTCGCGGTCGGCGTCTCGGTGACGACGAACTGGAGGTCGAACTTGGCGGTCGCGATGTCGAGGTCGACGGCCTCGACGGTCAGCCGCGGAAGTTCGAGCGTGCCGGTCTCGAGGTTCTGGAACGACAGCATCACCTGGAACAGCGGGTGGCGTGCGGTGGAGCGCTCAGGGTTGAGCACCTCCACGAGTCGTTCGAACGGCAGGTCGGCGTGACCGAACGCTTCGAGGTCGGCGCCGCGTACCCGGCCGAGCACCTGCTCGAACGACTCGCCACCCTCCACCCGGGTGCGCAGCACCAGAGTGTTGACGAACATGCCCACCAGGTCGTCGAGCGCCGCGTCGCCACGACCGGCCACCGGGGTGCCGATCGCGATGTCGTCGGTGCCCGACAGCCGCGCCAGCAGCACGGCCAGCGCGGCGTGCACCACCATGAACGGGGTCGCGTTGCGTTCGCGGGCGAGCGTGACGATGCGGTCGTGCAGCGTCTCGTCGATGGTGAACTCGTGCAGGGCACCCCGGTTGGTGGCGACGGCAGGGCGCGGGTGGTCGGCCGGCAGGTCGAGTTGCTCGGGCAGACCCGCGAGCGTCTCCCGCCAGAAACCGACCTGCGAGGAGATGACCGACTCCGGATCGTCCTCCGAGCCGAGCACCTCCCGCTGCCAGATCGCGAAGTCGGCGTACTGCACCTGCAGCGGCTCCCAGCCGGGTTCGCCGCCGGCGGCGCGGGCCGCGTAGGCGGAGACGATGTCGCGGGTGAGCGGGCCCATCGAGAAACCGTCGGCGGCGATGTGGTGCACGACGAGCGCGAGCACGTGTTCGGTCGCCGACACCGCGAACAGCTGCGCCCGGAAGGGTGCCTGCGTGGAGACGTCGAAGCCGGACGAGACGAGATCGGTGATGCTCTGCACCAACTGCGTCTCGGCGACGTCGACCGGCGTGAGGTCGGGTTCGACCTCGGACACCGGCAGCACCTGCTGGTAGCCCACACCGTCGACGTCCGGGTAGATCGTCCGCAACGACTCGTGCCGGCCGAGCACGTCGACCACCGCGGAGCGCAACGCCTCGACGTCCAGGGCACCGGTCAACCGGATCGCGCCGGGGATGTTGTTGACGGCCGATTCCGGTTCGAATCGGTTGAGGAACCACATCCGCTGCTGCGCGAGCGACAGCGGGACCCGCTCGGGACGTTCCTGCGCGACGAGCGGCGTGCGGCCCTGGGCCTCACTCTGCTCGACGCGGGCGGCGAGGGCGGCCACACCCGGCGCCTCGAACAGGACACGAACGGGCACAACGGTTCCCAGTTCGGAACCGAGGCGCGCGACGACCTGCGTCGCGATCAGCGAGTTGCCGCCGAGGGCGAAGAAGTCGTCGTCGAGTCCGACACGGTCGACACCGAGGACGTCGGCGAACACGCCGGCGACGACCCCCTCGACCGGGGTCGTGGGTGCACGGAAGCCGCGAGCCTCGAAGACCGGGTCGGGCAGCGCCTTCCGGTCGACCTTGCCCGAGCTGCCGAGCGGCATCTCATCGAGGACCACGAACTGCGACGGCACCATGTAGGCCGGCAGCACCGCGCTCAGCGCGGCCTGCGCGGCGTCGCGGTCGAAGGTCGTGTCGGGGGCCGGAACCACGTACGCGACGAGCTGATCGCGGCGCACCTGCGCGGCGGCCTGCGACACCCCGGTGTGGTCGAGCAGCGCGGTCTCGATCTCCCCGAGCTCGATGCGCAGACCGCGGAGCTTGACCTGGAAGTCGGTGCGGCCGAGGTACTCGAGATCGCCGCTGCGGTCGTTGCTCCAGCGCACGAGGTCGCCCGTGCGGTACAGGCGCTCACCGTCGCCGAAGGGCGAGGCGACGAAACGCTCGGCGGTCAGATCGGGGCGGCCGACGTAGCCACGCGCCACCTGCACGCCCGCGAGATACAACTCGCCCACGACACCGGCGGGAACCGGCGACAGCCGCGAGTCGAGCACGTAGGCGCGGGTGTTCCACACCGGAGCACCCATCGCGACGGAACCGCCCGTCGTTCCTGCGACCGGGCGGGCGGTGGCGTGCACCGTGGCCTCGGTGGGGCCGTAGAGGTTGTGGAGCTCGGCGTCGCTGATCCGCAAGAACTGCTCGGCCACCGACAGCGGGAACGCCTCACCGGCGACGAGCACGGTGCGCAACGACACGCAGTCGTCGGCGGACACCGACGCCGCGAACACCGCGAGCATCGACGGGACGAAGGAGGTCGCCGTCACCGCACGCTCACGGATGACGGTGCCGAGATAAGCGGTGTCGCGGTGACCGTCCGGAACCGCGATCACCATGCGCGCACCGACGGCCAGGGTGCCGAACAACTCCCACACCGACACGTCGAAGGTGAACGGGGTCTTCTGCAGCACCACGTCGTCGGGGCCGATCCCGTATTCGGTGGTGATCCACCGGATCTGGTTGACGACCGAGGCATGGGCCACGGCCACACCCTTCGGGCGTCCCGTCGAACCGGAGGTGAAGATCGAGTACGCGGTGTTCGACGGTCGCAACGGCGCGACGCGATCGGCGTCGGTGACGGGCTCGGCCGGGGTCGCGGACAGGTCGAGCCCGTCGATCGCGAGCGACGGCACCGATGCCGTGGCCGGCACGGAGAATCCGTCGCGCTCGGTGGTCAGCACCACCACGGGAGCGGCCGTGTCGAGGATGTAACCGTTGCGATCGTCGGGCTGATCCGGATCGATCGGCACGTAGGCACCACCGGCCGTGACGACCGCGTACATACCGACCAGCAGATCCAGCGAGCGGCGCATCGCCAGACCCACCGACGCCTCCGGCCCGACACCGAGCGAGATCAGATGCCGCGCAAGACGGTTCACACGCTCGGAGAACTCGCCGTAGGTCAGCGACTCGCCCTCGAACTCCACCGCGACCGCACCCGGCGACCGCCGGACCTGCTCGGCGAACAACTCCGCCAGGGTCCGGGCATCGCCGAGTTCGTGCTCGGTGGCGTTCCACGTGGCGAGCACATCGGTGCGCTCGGCGTCGTCGAGCAGCGCGACATCACCGACCGGGAGTGCGGGTTCGGTGACGACCGCGGTGAGGATCCGGGTCAGGCGCTCGGCGAAGGACTCCATCGTCCGGGCGTCGAACAGATCGGTGGCATAGGTGAGGTCGACGAGATAGCCCTCGGCGGTGGCGTCGTCCGAGACGGTGACCTGCAGGTCGAACTTCGCCAGTGCCGCGTCGACGTCGAGCGCCGAGACGGTCAGGCCGGGCAGTTCGAGGGAGTCGGCGTCGAGGTTCTGGAACGCGAGGAGCACCTGGAACAACGGGTGACGTGCCGTCGACCGCTCGGGGTCGATGATCTCGACGAGCCGCTCGAACGGCAGGTCGGCCTGCCCGAACGCTTCGAGGTCGGCGCCGCGCACCCGGCCGAGCACCTGCTCGAACGACTCGCCACCCTCCACCCGGGTGCGCAGCACCAGGGTGTTGACGAACATGCCCACCAGATCGTCGAGCGCCGCGTCGCCACGACCGGCCACCGGCGTGCCGATCGCGATGTCGTCGGTGCCCGACAGACGCGCCAGCAGCACGGCCAGCGCCGCGTGCACGACCATGAACTCGGTGGTGGAGGTGCGGCGGGCCAGATCGCGGACGGCGGAACGGAGTTCGGAGCCCAGGACGAACCGGTGCGAGGCACCGCGGTAGCTCGCGACGGCCGGTCGCGGACGGTCTGCCGGCAGATCGAGCTGCTCGGGCAGACCCGCGAGGGTCTCCCGCCAGAACGCGACCTGCGAGGAGATGATCGACTCCGGATCGTCCTCCGAGCCGAGCACTTCCCGCTGCCAGATCGCGAAGTCGGCATACTGCACGGCGAGCGGCTCCCACTGCGGGGCGTCGCCCGAGACGCGTGCGGCGTAGGCCGTCACGACGTCGCGGGTCAGCGGACCCATCGAGAAACCGTCGGACGCGATGTGGTGCACGACCAGCACCAGCACGTGCTCGGCCGCGGTCCCGGTCTCGGTGACGGCGAACAACCGGGCCCGGAAGGGGACCTGCGTCGTCACGTCGAAGCCGGTGCCGACGATCTCGGTTGCCCGGGCGATCAGATCGGACTCCGCCACAGCGACCGGCGTCAGGTCGGGCACCACCTCGTCCACCGGCAGCACCTGCTGGTAGCCCACGCCGTCGACGTCCGGGTAGACCGTCCGCAGCGACTCGTGCCGGCCGAGCACGTCGGTCACCGCGGCCTGCAGGGCCGCCGCGTCGAGTGCCCCCGACAGGCGGATCGCCACGGAGATGTTGTTGACCGCCGATTCGGGCTCGAAGCGGTTGAGGAACCACATCCGCTGCTGCGCGAGCGACAACGGCACCAGTTCCGGACGCACCTGCGGGACCAGCGGTGCGCGTCCGTCGCCGCCCGAGGCCATGGCGGCGTCGACGAGCGAGGCCAGTTCGGCCGCGGTCGGGGCATCGAAGAACTCACGGACGTCGATGCGGACCTTGTGGTCGGCGCTCAGCCGCGCGACGACCCGCGTCGCACTGAGCGAGTTGCCGCCGAGTTCGAAGAAGTCGTCGTCGACACCGAGCCGCTCGACGCCGAGGACCTGCTCGAACGCCGCAACGACGGCGTGCTCGGTGGCCGTCGACGGTGCGCGGTACTCGCGCTGCAGGGAGCTGAAGTCCGGGGTGGGCAGCGCCTTCCGGTCGAGCTTGCCGCTGCCGCCGAGCGGGAACTCGTCGAGTTCGACGAACAGCGACGGCACCATGTAGTCGGGCAGGCGCCGGCGCACGGCGTCGGCGAGCTCGGACCGCTCGATGTCGCGGCCGTCGGTGACGAGATAGGCCACGAGGTGGTCGCCGAGCGTGGGGTCGGAGTGCACGACGACGACCGACTGCCGCACGCCCGGGTGGTCGAGCAGCGCCGATTCGATCTCGCCGAGTTCGATGCGCAGACCGCGCAGCTTCACCTGGAAGTCGGTGCGGCCGATGTACTCGATCTGTCCGTCGTCGTTCGTCTTCACGAGGTCGCCGGTGCGGTACATGCGGTCGCCGGGCTCGCCGAACGGATCGGCGACGAAGCGATCGGAGGTCAGATCGGGGCGACGGAGGTAGCCGCGCGCGAGCTGGACGCCCGCGAGGTAGAGCTCACCCTCGACACCGTCCGGGACGGGACGCAGGCCCTCGTCGAGGACGTAGAGGCCGGTGTCGGCCACGGCGGCACCGATCGGCACGACGGTGTCGTCGGCCGAGGTCGCGAAGTAGGTGACGTCGACCGCGGCCTCGGTGGGCCCGTAGAGGTTGTGCAGACGCGCCGAGGAGATCTCGTAGAAGCGGGCGACGGTCTGCGGGGGCAGCGCCTCACCGGACGCGAAGACGTAGCGGAGGGTGCTCACCGACGCGGCGGTGGGCTCGGTGAGGTAGACGGCGAGCATCGACGGCACGAAGTGCGCGATCGTCACACCGCGTTCGATCATCGTCTGCGCGAGGTAGGCGGGGTCGCGGTGCCCGTCCGGCACGGCGATCGTGAGGCGGGCGCCCACCTGCAGCGGCCAGAAGAACTCCCAGACCGACACGTCGAAGGTGAACGGCGTCTTCTGCAGCACCACGTCGTCGGCGCGCATCCCGTACTCGGACTGGCGCCAATCGATGTTCGCGACGATCGCCCGGTGCTCGACGGCGACGCCCTTGGGTCGTCCCGTCGAACCCGACGTGAAGATGACGTAGGCGAGGTGATCGGCCGTGAGCGCGCCGCGGCGCTCCTCCGGGGTGATCGGCTCGTCGGAGATCTCGGACAGGTCGAGGGTGTCGATCGTCAGCGCCGGGACGGAACCGGGGAGATCGACGGCGTCGCGTTCGGTGGTGACGACGGCGACCGGCTCGGCGATCTCGAGGACGTAGGCGAGGCGGTCGGCCGGATGGTCGGGGTCGAGCGGCACGTAGGCGCCACCGGCCTTGACGATCGCGTACATGCCGACCAGCAGGTCGAACGACCGGCGGACGGCGAGACCGACCCGTGCGTCGGGGCCCACACCGAGACCGATGAGGTGACGTGCGAGACGGTTGGCGCGGGCATCGAATTCGCGGTAGGTCAGGGCCTGCCCGTCGAACTCGAGAGCGACCGCCTCGGGGGTCCGCGCCACCTGGGCGTCGAAACGCGCCACCAGTGTGTCGGGATCGACCGTGGCCGGTGCTGCTGCATCGTCGCCGAGGACCTCGACGGCGTCGGCCAGCAGGGCGTCGACCACCCCCGCGAGACCCGGAGCACCCAGCAGAGCGGGCGCGATGTTCGACAGGACGACCGGGAACAGCGCGTCGAAACCGAGCGCGCCACCCATGGCGGTGTCGAGCGTGGCGATCTCGTCGCGCAGGCGCGCGTAGCCGACACGGGTGTCTCCGTCGGTGAGGGCGACGCGGTCGGGTTCGATCTCCGCGACGGCGGCGAGCAACCGGGGAAGGTCCTCGATCGCCAGCGCCGGCTTGCCCGCCATGTCACCCGTCATCTACGTCAGCCTCCTGAAATAACCTGCGCTCGGCATCGCGCTGTGCACGCGACACCGCCCCCCGCTGCCACCCGGCACCGTACTGGCCGGGCAGTCGAACGACAGCCGATCTTCCATTATCCCGAAGTGACCGACACAGGACTAATCCGCGTCTCTCACCGCATCGGCATCGACGCCTTCCGCGACGGCGATCACATCGCGCACCAACTGTGCGAGACCGTCGGCGCCGAGTTGGGGCAGCATCCCCGGTACGAGGCCGTTCAAAACCACCGACACGAGCGCTTCGGCGGTGAGCGCACCGCCGGTCGTGGTGGCCATGGTGTCCAGACGCTGGGCGAACTCGCCGAGTGTGACCTCGCGCTCACCGTGCCGGAAGGCGACGGTGTCCGGGGCCACGGCGGCCGCTGCCGCCACGAGCGCCGGCAGATCGGCGACGGTGCGCGCCTTCTTCGGCCGGGCCGCCCGCGTCCGCTCGGCATCCGTGCGGATGTCGATCGAACGGAGGACGACCTGCGGGTCGGCGCCGACGGCCTCGAGGATCCGGACGAAGCGATCGCCGAAGGTCTCGACCGTCGCGGCGTCGAACAGTGCCGTGGCGTAGGTGAAGGTCACATCGAGCGCGGTCAGTGCTCCCGACTCGGAGAACCGTTCGACCACCGTGCACTGCAGGTCGAACTTCGCCTGGTCGGCTCCTGTCTCGAGCGCGGTCACCTCGAGCCCCGGCAGGGCGAAGGTGCCGGTGTCGATGTTCTGGAAGGTGAGCATCGCCTGGAACAGCGGGGTGTACGCGCTGTTGCGTCGCACCCCGAGACGTTCGACGACCCGCTCGAACGGCACGTCGGCGTTGCCGAACGCCGCGAGGTCCTTCTCCTTGGCCTGCGCGAGCAACTCCGCGAAGGTCGCCGAGCCGGCCACCCGGGTTCGGAGCACCAGGGTGTTGACGAACATGCCGACGAGGTCGTCGAGCGCTTCCTCACCACGACCGGCGGTCGGTGTACCCACCGCGATGTCCTCGCTGCCCGACAGGCGGGCGAGCAGTACCGCGAAGGCGGCGTGCATCGTCATGAAGACCGTCGCGTTGTGCTCGCGGGCGGTCTTCTCGATCCGCTGCGCGAGTTCCTCACCGATCGTGAAGGTGAACGACTCACCGACGGTGGACTGTCGGGCGGGGCGCGGACGATCCGTGGGCAGGGCGAGAACCTCCGGGACACCGGAGAGTTCGTCGGCCCAGTAGTCGAGCTGACGCGACAGCTCGCTCCCGGGATCGTCCTCGGAGCCGAGAACGCTCTGCTGCCACAGCGTGTAGTCGGCGTACTGGACCTCGAGCGGTGCCCAGCCCGGGGTCTCCCCCGCCGCGTGCGCGAGATAGGCGGTCATCACGTCGCGCACGAGCGGACGCATCGAGTACCCGTCGGCGCTGATGTGGTGCGCGACGACCGCGAGGACGTGCTCGTCCGCGGCGAGACGCAACAGCGCGACCCGCACCGGCGGGACCGGCGCCGTCACGTCGAATCCGCTGCCGAGGATCTCGGTGAGACGCTCGACGAGTTCGTCGGCGGTCACGTCCACCGGGGCGAGTTCGGGCACGGCCTGCGCGACAGGCAGCACGACCTGCACCGGACCGTCACCGCTGTCCGGGTAGACGGTGCGCAGCACCTCGTGCCGTGCGAACAGGTCGGCGACCGCGGCGCGCAGGGCATCCACGTCGAGCGCACCGGTCAGGCGCACGGCGACGGGGATGTTGTAGACACCCGATTCGGGATCGACCCGGTTCAGGGTCCACATGCGCTGCTGGGCGAGCGACAGCGGCACCTGCTCGGGGCGCGGGACGGTCGTGAGCGCCGGACGGGCACCCTCGCCCACCGACGGCCGGATGCGGGCGGCGAGCGCCACCACCGTGGACGACTCGAACACCGTCCGGACGGGCACGCGGGTGTCGAGTGCGGCACCGAGCCGGGCGGCGAGCTGCGTCGCGAGCAGCGAGTTGCCGCCGAGTTCGAAGAAGTCGTCGTCGAGACCGGCCCGTTCGACACCGAGCAGTTCGGCGACGGTCGCAGCCACGATCTCCTCGACGGGATCGGTCGGGGCACGGAACTGCCCCGCGTCGAGTTCGGGGTCGGGCAGGGCCCGCCGGTCGAGCTTGCCGTTGGTGTTCAGCGGCAGCGCCTCGAGTTCGACGAAGGCCGACGGCACCATGTACGACGGCAGTCGCTCCGCGAGCGCCGTCCGTGTCGCAGCGGCGTCGAACGCCCGTGTCGCACCCGTGTCGAACGCCCGTGTCACACCGGAATCGAACGCGTCGGTGGCCGGCACGACGTAGGCGACCAGACGGTCGCCGAGGTGGGCAGTGTTGCGCACCAGGACGGCGACGTCCTTCACGTCCGGCAGCTCGCGCAGGACGGTCTCGACCTCGCCGAGTTCGATGCGGTAACCGCGCACCTTGACCTGGAAGTCGGCCCGGTCGAGGTATTCGAGGCGACCGGCACGGTTCCACCGGACGATGTCGCCCGTGCGGTACATGCGTCCGCGCCCGTACGGGTCGGCGACGAACCGGTCCGCGGTGAGGTCGGGACGGTCGTGGTAGCCCCGCGCGAGCTGGGCACCCGCGAGGTACAGCTCGCCGGAGACGCCCGGCGCCACCGGTCGCAGCCGGTCGTCGAGGACGTAGACGGCGGTGTTCCACTCGGGCACACCGATCGGGACGACGGTGCGGTCGGCGTCGTCGACCTCGTGGACGGTCACCGAGACCGCGGCCTCGGTGGGCCCGTAGAGGTTGTACAGCGTCGCGGTGTTGTCCGCGCGGAACTGCTGGGCCACCGCCGCGGGCAGCGCCTCACCGATCGCGAGGATCCGCCGCAGCGACGGCGCCACCGGACCGGCCGCGACCGTCATCAGCATCGACAGCATGGACGGAACGGTGTGCAGCGTGGTCACCTGCTCGTCGCGCAACAACGCGAGCAGGTGGTCGGGATCGCGGTGTCCGTCGGCGGTGGCGATCACCAGTCGGGCGCCGGAGGTGAGCGCCGACCAGAACTCCCACACCGACAGGTCGAACGTCGCGACGGTCTTGAGCAGCACCGCGTCGTCGGACCCGATGCCGAAATACTCACGCTTCCACAGCAACTGATTGACGATCGCGGCGTGGGAGACCGCGACGCCCTTGGGGCGTCCGGTCGAACCCGACGTGAAGATCACGTACGCCGTGTTGTCCGGCCGCAGCGGAGCCGACCGGTCGTCGTCGGTGATCGGATCGTCGGAGAGCCCGGCGAGGTCGAGGCCGTCGAGTTCGACGACCGGCGCCGTGCCGTGCTCGACCCGGTCACCGCTCGTCGTCACGATCGCGACGGGAGCGGCCGTGTCGAGGATGTAGGTGTTGCGCTCGGCGGGCTGGTCCGGGTCGACCGGCACGTAGGCCGCGCCGGTCTTCGCGATCGCGTACATGCCCACGAGCAACTCGGGTGAACGACGGATCGCGAGCGCGACCCGATCCTCCGGGCCCACACCGAGACCGAGCAGGTGCCGGGCGAGACGGTTGACCGACGAGTCGAACTCGCCGTAGGTCCACCGCCGGCCCTCGTACACGAGCGCGACGTCGTCGCGGTGTGCGGCGACCTGCTCGTCGAACAGACCGACGAGGGTCGCTCCGGTGTCGGTTCCGTGGGCGGTGTCGTTCCACGCGCCGAGCACCGCGTCGCGCTCCTGCGGGAGGAGCAACGCGTGATCACCGACGGGCAGGGCCGGCGACTCGACGAGCGCTTCGAGCAGCTGCTCGAAACGGGCCGCGACGGCTTCCGCGGTCTCGCGGTCGAACAGATCCGTCGCGTAGGTGAGGATCGCGTCGATGCCCTGCGGCGCGCCGTCGTCGCCGTAGCTGTCGGCGACGATCAGGTGCATGTCGAACTGGGCGGTGCCGCCCTCGAGGTCGACCGGTTCGATGTCGAGCCCGGGCAGGGCGAGTTCGGAGCGGCTCTGGTTCTGGAACGAGAAGCCGACCTGGAACAGCGGATGCCGGGCCGTCGAGCGGGCCGGGTTCAGGACCTCGACGAGACGCTCGAACGGCACGTCCGCATGCGCGAAGGCCTGCAGATCGGTTTCCCGTGCCGCGGACAGCAGTTCGTCGAAGGACGCACCACCGTTCACCTCGAGCCGGAGCACCAGCGTGTTGACGAACATGCCGATGATGTCCTCGGTGGCCTGCTCGGTACGACCCGCGATGGGGGTGCCCACCGCGATGTCCGTCGAGCCGGACAGGCGCGCGAGCAACGCCGCGAAGGCCGCGTGCACGGCCATGAACACCGTCGCGTTCCGGTTGCGTGCCAGGTCGCGCAGCTCCCGGTGCAGATCGGCACCGATGGTGAACTCCACGCGGTCGCCGCGGAAGCTCTGCTGCGCCGGCCGCGGACGGTCGAGCGGCAGGTCGAGCTGATCGGGCAGGTCGGCGAGCGCGATGCGCCAGTAGCCGAGCTGCTCGGCGGCGGTGGACTCCGGGTCGTCCTCGGAGCCGAGGACCTCCCGCTGCCACAGCGCGAAGTCGGCGTACTGCACCTCGAGCGGCGCCCACGCCGGATCGCTGTCCGCGGACCGGGCGGCGTAGGCCGTCATGACGTCGCGGACCAGCGGCACCATCGACGAGCCGTCGGCGCTGATGTGGTGGACGACGGTGACGAGGACGTGATCGTCGTCGGCGACGCGGAGCAGATGCATCCGCACCGGCACGTCGACGGTGACGTCGAAGCCGACCGCGGCGATCTCCCGCATCCGCGGTTCGAGATCGGCGGCGGCGACGTCCACCGGTTCGAGCTCGGGCCGGACCTGCGAGGCCGGCAGGATGCGCTGCACCGGACCGGATTCGGTCTCGGGGTAGACGGTGCGCAGGGACTCGTGCCGCGCGACGAGGTCGGCGACCGCGGCACGCAAGGCGTCGACGTCCAGTGCGCCCGTCATCCGCAACGCGAACGGGATGTTGTAGGCCGTCGAGTCGGGATCGAAGCGGTTGAGGAACCACATCCGCTGCTGTGCGGGAGACAGCGGGATCGACTCCGGCCGGGTCCGGGCCGTGAGCGCCACTCGTCCACCGCGACCGGACTCCTGCTCGACCCGCGTCGCGAGTTCCGCGACGGTGGACGCCTCGAACAACGCCCGCACCGGCACCTGCGCGTCGAGCGCGGCACCGAGCCGGGAAACCACCTGCGTCGCGATCAGCGAGTTGCCACCGAGCGCGAAGAAGTCGTCGTCGGCGCCGATGCGGTCGACACCGAGCACCTCGGCGAACACGCCCGCCACGATCTCCTCGATCGGGGTGCTCGGCGCGCGGAAACCACGCGTCTCGAACACCGGCTCGGGCAGCGCCCGACGGTCGAGCTTGCCGTTGACCGTCAGCGGAATCGCATCGATCACCACGAACGCCGAGGGCACCATGTACTCCGGCAGGACCACGGCGACACCGCTGCGCAGCGCTTCGGTGTCGATCGACATGCCGTCGTGCGGAACCACGTAGGCGACGATCCGGGCCGCTCCCGGGGTGTCCTCACGCACGATGACCGCGGCGTGGGCGACCTCGTCCTGCGCGAGCACCGCGGCCTCGACCTCACCGAGCTCGATGCGGAAACCGCGGATCTTCACCTGGTCATCGGCGCGTCCGAGATATTCGAGATCGCCCGAGACGACCCAGCGTGCGACGTCACCCGTCCGGTACAGCAGCGCACCGTCGGACGAGAACGGATCGGCGACGAAACGTGCCGCCGACAGCTCGGGACGACGCAGGTAACCACGCGCCAACTGGCCGCCGCCGACGTACATCTCACCGGCCACACCCACCGGTACCGGCTTGAGCCGCCGGTCGAGCACGTACACCCGCAGACCCGCGATCGGGACACCGACCACGCTCGCGGACGCACCCTGCGCCAGGTCGGCACCGATCTCCCGGTACGACACGTGCACGGTCGTCTCGGTGATGCCGTACATGTTCACCAACCGCGGTGCTGCGCCGATCCCCCGTCGCTGCGCTCGCCCCGCATCCCCGTGACGCTCGAACCACCCGGCCAGACGACGCGGCTCGAGCGCCTCACCACCGAAGATCACGTACCGGAGCGACAACTGTGCCTCGTCGGCCGCGACCCGATCGGCCTCGACCAATTGGTAGAACGCCGACGGAGTCTGATTGAGCACGGTGACCCGCTCACGGATCAGCAACTCGCGGAAGGCTTCCGGCGAACGCGACGTGAAGTAGTCGACCACCACCAGGGTCCCGCCGTAGAGCAGCGGACCCCACAGCTCCCACACCGAGAAGTCGAAGGCGTAGCTGTGGAACATCGTCCACACGTCCGACGAGTCGAAGCCGTACACCGATTCGGTGTTGACCATCAGCCGCACCACATTGCGGTGCGGGATCAGCACACCCTTCGGGCGTCCGGTCGATCCCGATGTGTAGATCACGTACGCGAGGTTCGTCGACGTCAGCGGGGCACGACGCTCCGCGTCGAGGATCGGCGCGTCGTCGACCTCCGACAGATCCAGACGGTCGATCTCGACAACCGGCACCGAAGCCGGGAACGCCACCTCGACGTCCGAGGTGGTCACGACCGCGACCGGCGTCGCGTCCGAGACCAGGAACTCGATCCGGTCGGTCGGCGAGTTCGGGTCGATCGGCAGGTAACCGGCACCGGCCTCGAGCACCGCGAGCAGCACCACGATCAGATCGAGCGAGCGCGGCATCGCGACCGCGACCAGATCCTCCGGTCCGGCACCGACATCGACGAGATGACGTGCCAGGCGGTGCACCCGCGCACCGAGTTCGCGGTAGGACAACT
The DNA here is from genome assembly GCF_058211795.1 of Rhodococcus sp. S3. Lineage (NCBI taxonomy): Bacteria > Bacillati > Actinomycetota > Actinomycetes > Mycobacteriales > Nocardiaceae > Rhodococcus > Rhodococcus sp. S3. The sequence goes on from NZ_CM177074.1 coordinate 3,770,297, forward strand.
GCTCGTCGCCGAACCGCACTGCGACCGCGTCGCCGCGTTCGGCGACGCGCGCCTCGAACATGTCGACGAGTGTCGTGCCGGCCGGTGCGACGTCGTCACCCAGCGAGTTCCAGCGCGAGACGACCAGTTCGCGTTCGAAGTCGTCGACGATCTCGATGTCGCCGACCACCGCTGCCGGATCCTCGGCCACCCCGCGCAGGATGCGCAGCAGCTGCTCCGCGAACGCCGCGACCCGCAGGTCGTCGAACAGATCGGTCGCGTAGGTGACGGCGAAGTCCATACCGGCCGCCGAGCCGTCCTCGCCGACGGTCTCGGCGAAGGTGAACTGCAGGTCGAACTTGGCGGTGGGCGCCTCGTAGTCGACCGCCGCGGCGGTGACGCCGTCGAGGTCGAATTCGACCCGGCCGGTGTTCTGGAAGGTCAGGGCCACCTGGAACAGCGGGTGGCGCGCCTGCGAACGCTGCGGGTCGAGGATCTCCACGAGCCGCTCGAACGGGACGTCGGCGTTCGCGAAGGCGTCGAGGTCGGTGTCGCGCACCTCGGCGAGGAGGTCCTGGAACCGGATGTCGTTGCGCACACCGATACGCAGCACGAGCGTGTTGACGAACATGCCGATGAGGTCGTCGAGGGCGGCCGCGCCGCGGCCCGCGATCGGCGTGCCGATCGCGATGTCCTCGCTGTCGGACAGTCGCGACAGCAGCACCGCCAGCGCCGCGTGCACAACCATGAACAGGGACGTGTTCCGCTCCCGGGCAAGGCTTTCCAAAGCCGAGTGCAGCTCGGGTTCGATGCGGAACCGGCTGGTGCGTCCGGTGTTCGACGCGACCTCGGGGCGAGCACGATCCGACGGCAGGTCGAGCTGGTCGGGAAGGTCCGCCAGCTGCGCGGTCCAGTACTCCACCTGACGCGACAGCACCGAACGCGGATCGTCCTCGGAGCCGAGGACGTCGCGCTGCCACAACGCGTAGTCCGCGTACTGCACCTCGAGCGGCGCCCAGCTCGGGGTCTCACCGCGCGAACGGTTCGCGTAGGCGACCATGATGTCGCGCGCGAGCGGCCGCAGCGAGAAGCCGTCGGACGCGATGTGGTGGACCACGAGGAACAACACGTGCTCGCGCGCGCCGAGCGAGAACAATACGACTCGCAGCGGCACCTCGCTCGTGACGTCGAAGCCGGCCGAGGTGAGCTGCTCCGCGCGCTCGAACAGGGTGCTCTCGTCGACCCGTTCGACGGACAGCTCCACCTCGTAGGGCGGCTGCACCGACTGGTGGCCCACGCCGTCGATGTCCGGGTAGACCGTCCGCAGCGACTCGTGCCGCTCGACGACGTCGCCGAGCGCGGTGCGCAGCGCCCCGACGTCGAGGTCGCCGGTGAGGCGGACACCGACGGGGATGTTGTTCGCCGCGGAGGCCGGGTCGAAGCGGTTGAGGAACCACATGCGCTGCTGTGCGGGCGACAGCGGGATCCGTTCCGGACGCTCGCGCCGTTCGAGGGCGGGCCGCGAACCGGCTCCCCCGAACTGTTCGACGCGGACCGCGAGGGTCTCGACGGTGGGGGCGTCGAACAGGGCACGGACGGGGACGGTCGTGTCGAGGGCGTCGCCGAGACGGGCGACCACCTGCGTCGCGACGAGCGAGTTGCCGCCGAGCGCGAAGAAGTCGTCGGTGCGGCCGACGCGCGGGACACCGAGCACCTGCGCGAAGACACCCGCGACGATCTCCTCGACCGGCGTGCGCGGCGGCATGAACTCCTGCACCTCGAAGGTCGGTGCGGGCAGCGCGCGACGGTCGACCTTGCCGCTCGTGTTGAGCGGCAGCGAGTCGAGCGCGACGATCGCGGCGGGCACCATGTACGACGGCAGTCGCGAGAGCAGCGCGGTCTTGACGTCCGCCGGGTCGATGTCGGCGCCGGCGATCGGCACGACGTACGAGACGAGCTGCGGTCCTGATCGGGGATCCTCACGCACCACCGTCACGGCACGACCGATCGCGGGCTGCGCGGTGAGCGCGGTGTCGATCTCGCCGAGTTCGATCCGCAGACCGCGCAGCTTGACCTGCTGGTCGGTGCGGCCGATGTAGTCGAGTTCGAGACGGTCGCCGCCGGCGGTGCGCACCCATCGCACGAGGTCGCCGGTGCGATACAGGCGGCCACCGGAGGTGGAGAACGGATCGGCGACGAAGCGTTCCGCGGTCAGGTCCGGCCGACCGTGGTAGGCGCGGGCGAGCTGCGCACCGGACAGGTACAGCTCTCCGGCGACTCCCACCGGGACGGGCCGCAGGCGCGCGTCGAGGACGCGAGCGGCGGTGTTCCACACCGGCGAGCCGATCGGCACCGCGGGGTGGTCGTCGGGTTCGGCGGTGCGGTGCAGCGTCTGGATGGTGGTCTCGGTGGGACCGTAGAGGTTGTGCACCGGTGCTGCGCCGAGCTTGCGGAAGCGGGCGGCGCTCTCCCCGGAGAGGCTCTCGCCGCCGCAGAAGACGTGGGTGAGCGAGGCCGCGGCCTCCTCCCCCAGGTGCTCGAGCACCGCGTCGAAGACGGTCGGGACGAACTGGACGACGGTGATGCCGGCCCGGGCGATCTCGGCGGCCATTCCGGCGGGTTCGCGGTGCAGGCCCGGCGATGCGACGACCGTGCGTGCGCCGGCGTGCAGCGGCAGGAAGAGTTCCCAGACCGATGCGTCGAAGGTGACCGGGGTCTTGAGGAGCACCCGGTCGTCGGCTGAGAGGGCGAATTCGTCCTGCATCCACGACAACTGGTTGACCACCGCGCCGTGCGGCACGGCGACGCCCTTGGGGCGGCCGGTGGAACCGGAGGTGTAGAGGACGTAGGCGAGGTGCTCGGCTCGCAGCGGACGGGTCCGCTCGTCGTCGCGGACGGGCGAGCCGTCGCGGCCGGAGAGGTCGACGGCGTCGATCTCGACGGTCGGGATGTCCCCGAAACCGGTCCGGTCCCGGAGCTCGTCCCAGGATGCGACCAGAACCAGTGAGGGAGCGGAGGATTCGAGGACGTACGCGATGCGGTCGGCGGGCTGATCGAGGTCGAGCGGCACGTAGGCGCCGCCGGCGGCGATCACGGCGTGGACGGCGACGAGCATGTCGACGGACCGGCCGATCGCCACGCCCACCCGGGTCTCCGGGCCGACGCCCAGCTCGACGAGGTGGCGTGCGAACGCGTTGACCCGTTCCCCGAACTCGCGGTAGGTCAGCGGCGTTCCGACCGCGTCGGTGCCGGGCACGACGGCGAGGGCGTCGGGCGTGCGGGCGACCTGCGCGTCGAGCAGGGCGGGCAGGGTCGCGGTCGTGCCGAGCTCGGTGCGGGCACCGTGCGCGGCGGCGTCGACGGCGTCGCGTTCGCCGGCGGTGAGCAGCGGCAGCTCGTCGATCCCGGTGGCGGGAGTCGCCGTCGCGGCGGCGAGCAGACGGACGAACCGCTCACCGAGGACGTCGATCGTCTCGGCGTCGAACAGATCGGTCGCGTAGGAGAGTTCGACGACCCAGCCGTCGGACGATGCGCCCTCGGTGTCGGCATCGAGAACCGTCACCACGAGGTCGAACTTGGACAGTCCGTTGTCGAGGGGCACGTTCGTGACCGACAGTTCCGGCAGCTGCAGCGACACCTGTCCGAGATTCTGGAAGGCCAGCATCACTTGGAACAGAGGGTTGTGCGCCTGGGTGCGGACCGGGGCGAGGACGTCGACGAGACGCTCGAACGGGATCTCGGCGTGGGCGAACGCGCCGAGGTCGACCTCGCGGACGTGGGCCAGCAACTCGTCGAAGGTGGCGGTGACGTCCACCCGGGTCCGCAGGACGAGGGTGTTGACGAACATGCCGATCAGGTCGTCGAGGGAGCGTTCGCCGCGACCGGCGATCGGCGTGCCGATCGCGATGTCGTCGGAGGCGCTCAGGCGCGCGAGCAGCGTCGCGAGCACCGCGTGCACGACCATGAACTCGGTCGTGCGCCGCTGCTGCGCGAGACGTTCCACCGCGGCGCGCAGTTCGGGGTCGATCGTCAGCCGGGTGACGGCACCGCGGTACGACGCGACCGCCGGACGCGGCCGGTCCGTGGGCAGGCCGAGGCTCTCCGGCAGGTCGGCGAGGGTGTCGGTCCAGTAGTCGATCTGGCGGGCCAGCACCGACTCCGGATCGTCCTCCGCGCCGAGCACCTCGCGCTGCCAGAGGGTGAAGTCGGCGTACTGGATTTCCAGCGGGGTCCAGGCCGGAACCTCGCCCTGCGACCGGGCCGCGTAGGCGATCATGATGTCGCGGGTCAGCGGCACCATCGAGAAACCGTCGGCGGCGATGTGGTGCAGGACCGCGACCAGCACGTGCGAGTCGGGTCCGGTCTCGAACAACCGCACCACCATCGGCACGTCGCGCACGACGTCGAAGGTGGTCGCCGCGAGTGCCCGCAGTTCGGCGGGCAGACGGTCGGCGTCGATGCGGGTGACGGTCAGCTCGACCGGCACCTCCGAGACCGGGAGCACCTTCTGGTAGCCGTAGCCGTCGACGTCGGGGTAGACGGTGCGGAGCGATTCGTGCCGTGCGACGACGTCGCGCAGCGCGGTCCCGAGCGCGGAGACGTCGAGCGCACCGGACAGGTGCACGGCCACAGGGATGTTGTTGACCGCGGACTCCGGGTCGAAGCGGTTGAGGAACCACATGCGCTGCTGCGCGAGCGACAGCGGAACCCGTTCGGGGCGGCGCCCGGCGACGAGCGGTGTGCGGGCCGCACCCGACGAGTCGGCCTCGACGGCCGCGGCGAGCGCCTCGACGGTGGACGCCTCGAAGATCGCGCGCAATGCCACTCGGCCACCGAGGGATTCGCCGATACGGGAGACGGCCTGTGTTGCGATCAGCGAGTTGCCGCCGAGCGCGAAGAAATCGTCGTCGAGACCGACGCGGTCGAGTCCGAGGACGTCGGCGAAGACCGACGCGACGATCTGTTCGACCGGGGTCGTCGGGGCGCGGAACTCCTCGACCTCGAAGACCGGGGCCGGCAGGGCCTTGCGGTCGAGCTTGCCCGACGATCCGAGCGGGAACTCGTCGAGCACGACGTAGACCGACGGCACCATGTAGGCCGGCAGCGAGCCGGCGAGACGACGCGAGACGGCGGTGGTGTCGAGCGAGCGGCCGTCGGTGGCGACGAGATAGGCGACGAGGTGTTCACCGGAGTGGGCGTCCGAGCGCACGAGCACGACGGCCTGGTCGACGTCGTCGAGCGCGAGCAGGGCAGTCTCGATTTCGCCGAGTTCGATGCGCAGGCCGCGCAGCTTGACCTGGAAGTCGGTGCGGCCGATGTATTCGAGTTCGGCACGTGCCGTGCGTGCGTCGGAGGCCTCCCGGGCGACCCACCGCACGAGATCGCCCGTGCGGTAGAGCCTCTCCCCCGCCCCGTACGGCGAGGCGACGAAGCGTTCCGCCGTCAGGTCCGACCGCGCGACGTAACCGCGCGCCAGCTGGACACCCGACAGGTAGAGCTCACCCGCGACACCGACCGGCACCGGATGCAGTCGGCCGTCGAGGACGTGGACGCCGGTGTTCCAGACCGGGACGCCGATGGGCACCGACACCGAGTCGGCGGCGGTGACCTCGTGGTAGGTCACGTCGACGGCCGCCTCGGTGGGGCCGTACAGGTTGTGCAGGCGAGCGCCCGGCAGGATCGACCGCAGGCGTGCGGCGACCGAGGCGGGCAGTGCCTCGCCCGAGGCGAAGACCATCCGCAACGACGAGGCCGAGGCCGCGGCGTTCTCGGCGACGAAGACCGCGAGCATGGACGGCACGAAGTGCGCGACCGTGACACCGCGGTCGGCCATGACCCGGGCGAGATAGGCCGGGTCCCGATGACCGTCGGGCAGCGCGATCTCGAGGCGCGCACCGATCTGCAGGGGCCAGAAGAACTCCCACACCGACACGTCGAAGGTGAACGGCGTCTTCTGCAGCACCACGTCGTCGCGGCCGAGGCCGTACTCGTCCTGCATCCACAGCAGGCGGTTGACGATCGCGCCGTGCGGCACCGCGACACCCTTGGGGCGTCCCGTGGAGCCGGACGTGAAGATGACATACGCGGTGTTCGTCGGCGTGAGCGTGGCGATGCGGTCGGCGTCGGTGATCGGGCCGGACGGCAGGTCCGACACATCGAGCGTGTCGATCTCGATCGTGCGCACGGCCGCGGTCGACTCGAAGGCGTCGCGGGTGGTGGTCAGCACCGCGACCGGCGCCGCCGTGTCGAGGATGTACGCGTTGCGGTCGGCGGGCTGGTCGGGGTCGAGCGGCACGTAGGCACCGCCGGCCTTGACGATCGCGTACATGCCGACGAGGAGGTCGAGGGATCGCCGTACCGCGAGTCCGACGGTCGACTCCGGTCCGACACCCTGCGAGATCAGATGGCGGGCAAGGCGGTTCACCCGCGCGTCGAAGTCCGCGTAGGTCAGCTGCTCGCCCTCGAAGGCCACGGCCACGGCGTCGGGATCCGTCGCGACCCGGGCGTCGAACAGGTCGACGAGAGTGGCCGGTTCCAGCTCGTGCGCGGTGTCGTTCCACGATTCGAGGACCGCGAGACGCTCGCCGGCGTCGAGCAGGTCGATGTCGCCGACGACGACCTCCGGCTCGCGCACCACGGCCTCGAGGATGCGGACGAAGCGATCGGCGAATCCGCGCACCGTCGAGTGATCGAACAGGTCGGTCGCATAGGTGAACGCCGCTCCGAGACCGTTCGGCGTGCCGTCCTCGGCGAAGTCCTCGGTGAGGGTGAGCTGCAGATCGAACCTGGCGACCGCCGTGTCGATGTCGAGCACGTCGAGGGTCAGGCCACGCAGTTCGACGTGCGCGGCGCGCAGGTTCTCGAACGAGAGCATCACCTGGAACAGCGGGTGCCGGGCGGTGGAGCGCGCCGGGTTGAGCACCTCGACGAGCCGCTCGAACGGCACGTCGGCGTGACCGAAGGCGCCGAGCGCCGCGTCGCGCGCCCGGGCGAGATGCGTGGTGAAGGGCGTACCCGAATCGACATCGGTGCGCAGCACGAGGGTGTTGACGAACATGCCGATCAGGTCGTCGAGCGCCTGCTCGCCGCGACCCGCGACCGGGGTACCGATCGCGATGTCGTCCTGACCGGACATCCGCGCGAGCAACACGCTCAGGGCTGCGTGCACCACCATGAACAGCGACGCGTTGCGGGTGCGCGCCAGGGCCACGAGCTCGCGGTGCAGTTCCGGATCGATCGAGAAGTCCACGGTCGCACCGGAGTACGACTGCACGGCCGGGCGCGGACGATCGGCGGGCAGATCGAGCTGGTCGGGCACACCGGCGAGGGTGCGACGCCAGTAGTCGAGTTGCCGGGAGATCAGCGACTGCGGGTCGTCCTCGGCTCCGAGTACCTGCCGCTGCCACAGCGTGTAGTCGGCGTACTGCACCGGCAGGGGCGCCCACGAGGGCTCCTCCCATTCGGTGCGGGCGGTGTAGGCGACCATGATGTCGCGCGCCATCGGACCGGTGGACCAGCCGTCGGCCGAGATGTGGTGCACGACGAGCGCGAGTACGTGCTCCTGGTCGTCGAGTTCGAACAGCTCGGCGCGGATCGGCACGTCCGACGTCACGTCCAGGCCGGTGAAGACCAGGCGCCGGACGGAGGCGGGCAGCTCGTCGGGGGTGATCCGGGTCGGGGTCAGATCCGGCACGACCTCCGCCGCGGCACGGACGACCTGGTGCGGTCCGTTCGGCGAGTCGGGGAAGACGGTGCGCAGCGACTCGTGCCGATCGATGACGTCCATGATCGACACCTGCAGTGCGGCGACGTCCAGTTCGCCGGTCAGGCGCAGTGCCATCGGGAGGTTGTAGGTGGACGACCGCGGATCGAAGCGGTTGAGGAACCACATGCGCTGCTGTGCGAGCGACAGCGGAACACGTTCGGGCCGCGGCATCTTCGTCAGAGCGATGCGCGCTCCGCGACCTGCCTCCTGCTCGACGCGCACCGCCAGGGCCGCCACCGAGCTGGATTCGAACAGCGCCCGCACCGGCACCTGCGCGTCGAGGGCGACACCGAGCCGGGAGACGACCTGCGTGGCGAGCAGCGAGTTGCCGCCGAGCTCGAAGAAGTCGTCGTCGAGACCCACGCCCTGGACGCCGAGCACCTCGGCGAAGACGTTCGCGACCGTTTCCTCGATGGGTGTGGTCGGGGCACGGAACTCGCGGTAGCTGATGCCGAGATCGGGTTCGGGCAGGGCACGGCGGTCGAGCTTGCCGACCGGATTGAGCGGCACCTCGTCGAGCACGATGATCTGCGAGGGCACCATGTACGACGGCAGGGAGCGGCCGACGTGATCGGCGAGTTCGGCAGGATCGATCTGCTCGTCCCCGTGCACGTACGCGACGAGCGCGGTCTGGCCCGACGGCATCTCGTGGCCGACGGTGGTCGAGAAGGCGACCAGGGGGTGGGTCAGCAGCGCGGCGTCGATCTCGCCGAGTTCGATGCGGTAGCCGCGGACCTTGACCTGGAAGTCGGCGCGGCCGGCGAACTCGATGCGGCCCTGCCCGTCCCAGCGCACGATGTCGCCGGTGCGGTACATGCGGGTTCCGTTCGCGCCGAATGGGTTCGCCACGAATCGGTCGCCGGTGAGCGCCGGACGGCGGTGGTAGCCCCGGGCGAGCACGTCGCCCGCGAGATAGAGCTCACCCGCGACACCGGCGGGGACGGGACGGAGCCGGCTGTCGAGGACCAGGGCGTGCACGCCGGCCACGGGCCGTCCGATGGTGATCGGACCGGACGGTTCGAGGAGGGCGCGCGTCGAGACGATCGTGGTCTCGGTCGGTCCGTAGGCGTTGTAGAAGCGACGGCCGGGCGCCCAGCGGGAGACGAGATCGGCTGTGGACACGTCGCCACCGACGTTCACGACGCGCAGGGCGTCGAGCCCGCTCGGGTCGACGGAACCGAGCACCGCCGGGGTGATGACGGTGTGGGTGACGCCGGTGCGTTCGATGAGCGCGCGCAGTTCGGCGCCGCCGTAGATCGACGGCGGTGTCACGACGAGTTCGGCGCCGGTGGACCCGGCGAGCGTCCAGTCGAGGACCGTCGGGTCGAAGCTCGGCGAGCAGATGTGCAGGAGCTTCGATTCCTCTGTCACGCCGTACAGTTCGACGGTCTCGCGGACGAGACCGGCGAGGCCGCGGTGGGTGACGGCGACGCCCTTGGGCTTGCCCGTCGAACCGGAGGTGTAGATGACGTAGGCGGTGTGGTCGAGGCGCAGCGGCGCAGCGCGGTCGGCGTCGGTGAGCGGGCCGTCCGGGCACGACGCGCACGCGTCGACGAACTCGGGGTCGTCGAGCCGGATCCACTCGGTGGCCGACGGCAGACCGGTGGCGTGCTCCCCCGTCGTCAGGCCGAAGACGGCCGACGAGTCGTCGAGCATGTGGGTGACGCGTTCGGCCGGGTATTCCGGGTCGACGGGCGTGTAGGCGGCGCCGGTCTTGGCGACCGACCACACAGCGAGCACCATCTCCCACGACCGCGGGAAGGCCAGCGCGACGATGCCGTCGGGCCGGGCACCGCGCTCGACGAGCCGCCGGGCGATGCGGTTCGACCAGGTGTCGAGTTCGCGGTAGGTCAGGACGGTGTCGCGGTCGCGGACCGCGACACGGTCGGGATGCTCGACGGCGCCGGCGGTGAGCAGCTCCACCAGGGTGCGGGCCTCGGCGGGCTCGGGTCCCGTCGCCGTGAGCAGGCGTTCGGCCTCTCCGGGAGAGAGGATCGCCAGGTCGCCCACGCAGGTCGACGCATCGGCGACGATCCCCGCGAGGATCCGCGCGAAGCGTTCGGCGAAGACGGCGACCGTCGCCGCGTCGAACAGGTCGGTGGCGTACTCGAACAGGGCGTCGAGGCCGGCGGGTTCGCCGTCGTCGCCGGTCTTCTCGGTCACCCACAGCTGGATGTCGAACTTCGAGATCGGCACGTCCAGTTCGGCGCCGACGGCGTGGACTCCCGCGAACGAGACGTCGCGCGCGGTTCCCGGTTCGAGGGACAGCGCGGCCTGGAACAGCGGGTGACGCGCGGTCGAGCGGGGCGGATTGAGCACCTCGACGAGACGCTCGAAGGGAACGTCGGCGTTCGAGAACGCCGTCAGGTCGGTCTCCCGGACACCGGCGAGGTAGTCCTCGAACGACATGCCGGGATCGATCCGGGTACGCAGGACGAGGGTGTTGACGAACATGCCGATCAGGTCGTCGAGGTCCTTCTCCCCGCGACCTGCCACGGCGGTACCGATGGCGATGTCGTCGGATCCGCTGAGGCGGGACAGCAGGGCGGCGTAGGCCGCGTGGACGACCATGAACAGCGACGCGTGCTGCTTGCGGGCGAGGTCGACGAGACCGCGGTGGGTCTCGGCGTCGATCTCGAAGCGGTGCTTGTCGCCGTTGTAGGAGGAGACGGCGGGACGGGTCCGGTCGGTGGGCAGGTCGAGCTGGTCGGGCAGACCGTCGAGCTCGTTCACCCAGTAGTCGAGCTGCTGCGCTGCAACGGAATTCGGGTCGGCTTCGTCACCGAGAGCCTCGCGCTGCCAGACGGCGTAGTCGGCGTACTGGACGGGAAGCGGCGTCCAGCTCGGCTTGTTCCCCTCGGCGCGGGCGCTGTAGGCCGTGACCACGTCGCGGGCGAACGGGCCGAACGAGGAGCCGTCGGCGGCGATGTGGTGCAGCACCATCGCCAGGACGTAGTCGTCGGGGGCGAGCCGGTACAGCGCGACCCGGAAGGGGACGTCGCGGACGACGTCGAAACCGCGGCTCGCGAGGTCGACGACGGCCGCGTGGAGGTCCTGCTCGCCGACGTCGATCGGCTCCAGCGGGACGACGACCTGCTCGACCGGCAGGATCATCTGCTGCGGTTCGCCGTCCACCTCGGGGTAGACGGTCCGCAGGCTCTCGTGCCGCGCCACCACGTCGGCGAAGGCGTCGGACACCGCTGCGGGATCGACGGCGCCGGTGAGCCGCACCGTGAACGGAAGGTTGTAGGCGGCGGTGCTGACGTCGAAGCGGTTGAGGAACCAGATCCGTTGCTGCGCAGTCGACAACGGCAGCACGTCCGGTCGCGGCCGGGCGACGAGCGGGGACCGCGCGCCGGTACCGATCTGCTTGGCGAGCCGCGTCGCGAGACCCACGACGGTGGACGCCTCGAACAGCACACGCACGGGCACCTGGGTGTCGAGCGCGGCTCCGATGCGGGAGACCACCTGGGTGGCGACGAGGGAGTTGCCGCCGAGTTCGAAGAAGTCGTCGTCGAGACCCACACGTTCGACACCGAGGACCTCACCGAACGCTTCGGCGACGGCACGCTCGGCGGGGGTGCGCGGCTCACGGAAGATGCGGGTGCTGCTGAAGACCGGCTCCGGCAACGCCTTCCGGTCGAGCTTGCCGCTCGTGTTGAGCGGCAGCGCGTCGAGCACCATGAGCGACGCCGGAACCATGTACGACGGCAGCGACCGGCCGGCGTGGTCGGCGAGATCGGAGGTGTCGATCGTGCGGCCGGGAGCCGCGACGACGTACCCCACGAGCTGGTCGCCGGTGGGGGTCGCCACCACGAGCACCACGGCCTGCGAGACGGCGGGGTGCGCGAGCAGCACCGCTTCGATCTCGCCGAGCTCGATGCGCTGGCCGCGGAACTTGACCTGGAAGTCGGTGCGGCCGATGTACTCGAGCAGACCCGTGCCGTCGGCGGCGGTCTCCCAGCGCACCAGGTCGCCGGTGCGGTACATCCGTTCGCCGGGCGCCCCGAAGGGGTCGGCGAGGAAACGGTCGGAGGTCAGGTCGGGACGGTCGAGATATCCGCGCGCGAGCTGGACACCGGCGAGGTAGAGCTCGCCGGGGCGGCCCACCGGCACCGGACGCAGCCGCCGGTCGAGGACGTATGCGCGGCTGTTCCACTGCGGAACGCCGATCGGGACGCTGTGCACGTCGCCGGGAGCGGCCCGGTGGTAGGTGATGGAGACCGCGGCTTCGGTGGGTCCGTACAGGTTGTGGAGTCCGGCCGAGCACATGCGCGCGAAGTCCGCGGCGGTCTCCGACGGCAGGGCCTCACCGATGACGAAGACGTGCCGCAGCGAATCACACGTTCCGGCAGGCGCATTCGCGACGAAGACCGTGAGCATCGACGGCACGAAGTCGGTGATCGTGACACCGTGCTCGGCGATCCTGTTCGCGACGTAGACCGGGTCGCGGTGCCCGTCGGGCGTCGCGATCACGAGGGTCGCGCCGACACGCAGGGGCATGAAGAAGCCCCACAGCGACACGTCGAAGGTCGTCGCGGTCTTCTGCAGGTACACGTCGGAGGACGTCAGACCGTACTGGTCGTTCATCCACTGGATCTGGTTGTCGATCGCCACGTGGCTCACGGCCACGCCCTTCGGCCGGCCCGTCGAACCGGAGGTGAAGATGACGTAGGCGGTCGTGTCCGGAAGGATCGGTCCGCGTCGTTCGGCGTCGGTGAGCGGCGCCGTGTCGAACCGCGAGTGGTCGAAGGTGTCGACCTCGATCGTGGGGATGCCCTCGGGCAGCGTCACGTCGTCGCGCGCCGTGGTGAGCACCGCCGCGGGGTGGGCGGTCTCGAGGATGTACGCGGTGCGATCGGCCGGGTGGTCGGGGTCGATCGGCACCCAAGCGCCACCCGCCTCGACGATCGCGTACATGCCGACGACGAGCTCGAGCGAGCGTCGGATGGACAGTCCGACGAGGGACTCGGGGCCGACCCCGAGATCGACCAGTGCCCGGGCGAGGCTGTTCACGCGCGCGGCGAATTCGGCGTAGGTCAGCGATTCGCCCTCGAAGACCAGCGCGGTCGCGTCGGGAGAGGTCGCGACCCGGTCGTGGAACTCCGCGAGCAGGTCGCGGCGCTGCACGGGATGGTCGGTGCGGTTCCAGTCGCGGACGACCCGGTCGAGTTCGGTGCCGCCGGCGAGCGGGATGTCCCAGACGGGCCGGTCGGAGGCCGAACCGACGAAACGGTCGAAGAACTCGACGAACCGCGCGTGGTCGGAGGCGGCCCGGTCGGGTCCGTAGAGATTCGGGTTCGACTCGAAGTCGATGTGGGTGTTGTCGCCGCTGGTGTAGACGTTGACGCCGAGGTCCTCGATCAGACCGGTCGACAGGATGTTGATCCGTCCCACCATGTCGCCGAGGCGGACCTCGTTGTCGAACAGCATGATGTTGACCCACGGCCCGAAGAAGGTGGACTGTGCTCCACCCGCGGAGCTCGCATCGCGGTCGCGGACGATGTCCTCGTGCCGGTAGCGCTGGTGACGCAGCGCGCCCGAGACGGCGGCACCGGACGCCGCGATGAGGTCGTGGACGGTGGTCTCGTCGGTCACGCTCAACCGGAGCGGGACGACGTTCGAGACCATGCTGCCGGAGCGGCGCAACAGGGCGGTGGTGCGGGCGGCGACGGGCAGGCTCAGGACGACATCGGTCTGCCCGGTCATCTGGGCGACGTAGGCCGCGAACGCCGCGATGACGGCGGTCGCGAGGCTCGTGTTCTCCTGCTCGGACAGCTGCTCGACGCGGCGTTCGGTCTCGTCCGACAGCGCCGCGCTGTCGATGCGGCTGACCGGCGCGGGCGCCGCGGTTCGGCCGGCGAGGCTCGTGGGCTCCTCGATGCCCTCGATCTGCTGCGCCCAGTACTCGCGGTCGTCGGCGAACCGCTTCGATCCGCGGTACTCCATCTCGACGTCGTAAACCTTGCGCAGATCGGACGCGAGGCTCGGGGACGGTTCGACGCCGTCGACCGACGCCGTGTAGAGCTCGGCGATGCGGGTCATGAAGGTCGCGGCGGCGAAACCGTCGAGCGCGAGATGGTGGACGCGGTTGTACCAGAAGTAACGACGGTCACCGATGCGCAGGACCGTCGCGGAGATCAGCCGGTCGCGGAGGACGTCGACGGGGCGGCTGCGGTCGTCGCGCATCCAGTCGAGCGCGGCCCGACGGGGGTCGGGCTCGCCCCGAAGATCCTCGTAGCCGACGGAGTCGTCGAGCGTGAGGTCGACGAGCTGGTAGGGCTGGGCGTCGACCTCGATGAACCGGAGGAAACCCGATCCCATCTCGCGGGCGGCGCGGACGCTCGCGGCGTGCAGCAGGTCGAGGTCGAGGTCGCCCTCGAGTTCGACGTACTGAGCGATGTTGGCGGGCACCGTCGGGTCGACGTGCTGGGCGAACCACATGCCCAGCTGTGCCGGCGAGAGCGGAAAGGCCCCGGGCGGCACGACGCCCTGCGAGTTCCCCGCGTCCGATCCGCCGTTACCCAGCGAGTCCAATCCCCAACCTTTCTCTCACCGTCGCGCAATCCCCCATCGGCGGTGGCTTGCGCAGCGCACAACCCTCTCGGTTTATCTGCTGAGCAGGTGAGGATCGTTACGGCGTGGTCGGGCGGTAGGACTCTCCGCAGGACCGGACGCAGCAACGGATCCCCAGCCTGTCGGCCGAGGCGCCCGAAGCAGGTTACCCGCCGGTCATCACCGGAGCCCATGACATACGCACCGGCCCCAATCTACAGGGTGCCCACTCGGGCGCCGACCGACTGTCACCGAGTGCACCGAGTACGGACGATCACGTCCACGCCACGGCGATGATCACATTGAGAATGCCCAGACCGCCGACGACATGGGCGAGTGTCGCGGTCGAACCGGGATTCTGCTTCTCCTTCTTCAGACCGACGAAGGCGACGACCAGCACGGCGAGGGCGACCAGCAGCTTGATGCCGATCTTCATGTGGTTCACCTCGACGACGTCCTGCGCCTCCCGGAGGCCCACCAGGGCCAGACCCGTCACGACCTGCAGGATCGCGCCGTGCAGCATGCCGGCCACGACGCGGGGTTCCTTGATGACCGCGAGCCACGATCCGATGATGCCCGCGAGGCCGATGAAGTGCAGGATGAGGAAGATCTTGATGGCGATGTCCATGGGCGCAATCCGACCATTCCGGGCGTGGGCTGTCCAGTAAGGCGACACTCAGCGAGTGCCCGGGATCACGCCTGGCTGCGGTACCAATCGAGCAGGTCCGGGTCGTCGATCGCGGTGCGGTCCACCGCCCTGGCGGGATCGGCTCCCTGCAGGATCCGTTTGAGAGGAACTTCGAGCTTCTTACCGGTGCGGGTGTGCGGCACCCCGGGCGCGGCGACGATCTCGTCGGGCACGTGCCGGGGCGAGGCGTGCTCGCGCACGGCCGCACGGATCCGTTCCTTCAGGTCGTCGGTGAGCGTGGCGCCCTCGGCGAGGACGACGAACAGCGGCATGCGGTACGTGCCGTCGGGTCGTTCGATGCCGAGCACGAGCGACTCGACGATCTCGGGCAGGGTCTCCACGGCCTGGTAGATGTCGGCACTGCCCATCCGCACACCGTGACGGTTGAGCGTGGAGTCGGACCGGCCGTGCATCTCGAAGGTGTCGTGCTCGGTGATCGTGATCCAGTCGCCGTGCCGCCACACGCCCGGATAGACGGAGAAGTAGGAGTCGCGGTAACGAGTGCCGTCCGGGTCGTTCCAGAACCGCACCGGCATGGACGGCATGGGAGCGGTCACGACGAGTTCGCCGACCTCTCCGCGCACCGGCCGCCCCGTCTCGTCGAAGGCGTCGACCGCCACGCCGAGGCAGGGCACCGAGATCTCCCCCGGCCACACCGGCACTGTGGGGACGGCCCCGACGAAGGCCGTGACGACATCGGTCCCGCCGGAGATGGACATCACCTGCACGTGCTCCCCCGCGTTGTCCGCCAGCCACAACGACGACGAGGCGGGCAGTGTCGAGCCGGTGACGCCGACGCCGCGGAGGGCCGACAGATCGTGGTCGTCCTGCGGGACGACACCGGCCTTGATGCAGGCCAGCACGTAACCGGGGCTCGTCCCGAGCACCGTGACGTTCTCGTCGGCTGCGATCCGCCACAGGCGATCGACCTCGGGATGGGACGGGGCGCCGTCGTAGGTGACGACGGTGCATCCCACGAGCAGGCCCGAGAGCAGGAAGTTCCACATCATCCAGCTGGGGCTGGTGTACCAGAGGAAGCGGTCGCCGGGACGGAGGTCGAGGTGCAGCGACAATGCCTTGAGGTGTTCGAGCAGAACACCGCCGTGGCCGTGAACGAGGCCCTTCGGCGGACCCGTGGTGCCCGAGGAGAAGACCACCCACAGCGGGTGATCGAAGGCGACGGGCAGGGGTTCGAGTTCGGCGTCACCGGAGACGGCGTCCTGCCAGTCCAGAACGGCCCCCGCGTATGCGGCGGCATCGAACGGTGTCTCACCGGTCGACACGACGACCGTCAGGGCGAGACCGGGCATCGCGGCGCGGAGCCGGTTCACCTCGTCGACGCGGTCGTGTCGCCGTCCCGCGTAGCGGTATCCGGTCGCCGTGACGAGTGCCCGCGGTTCGAGCCTGCCCAGACGGTCGATCGCCGCGGGCACGGCGTAGTCCTGTCCACAGCCCGCCCAGACGGCCCCGATGCTCGCCGTGGCGAGCAGGGCGACGATCGCTTCGGGGATGTTCGGCAGGTAACCGACGACACGATCACCCTCCCCCACCCCGTGCGCGCGGAGCGTCGCGGCGAGCGCGGCCGTCCGGCGTTCGAGTTCGGACCAGCAGACCTCGCGCCGGCGTCCCTCCTCGTCGAGATGGACGATGGCGGCCTCGTCCGGGGGACGCTCCCGGAAGACGTACTCGGCGAAGTTCAGTCGCGCGCCCGGGAACCACACGGCACCGGGCATGGAGGCGTCGGCCAGAGCCGGGCCGGGATCGGTGTGGGAGACGACGTCGAAGGCGTCCCACACTGCCTGCCAGAAATCACCGGGCTCGTCGACGGACCACTGCCACAACGCCCGGTAGCCGGGCAGGTCGAGTCCGTGTCTCTCCTCGACGAACCGGGTGAATCCGGTGACGTTCGCCTGCTCGATGTCGACGTCCGTCGGAGTCCATTGCGGTTCCACCACAGTTCACCTCCCGGTCCGGGACCGTACCTGAAGACGGGTGAAGGCCCCGCCCGGACCGGCCGGGGACCGTCGTGCACGGACGGACTGCCCGTGCACGACGTCCGAGACGTCCGAAACGGAGCCTCACGCGAGGACTCCCGGCTACCGCCGCTCGCGCGTCGCAGACGTGTAGATGAGAGTGAGCACCACAGCGACGGCGATGGAGATGATCCACCGGATCCAGTCGATGCCGGAGGTGTCCTCGTTGCCTTCGGACGAGATCAGACCCCAGATCCAGTAACCGATCAGCGCACCGATGATGCCGATGACGATGGTGATGAGCATCCCCATCGCCTGCTTACCCGGGATCACCAACCGGGCGAGGATGCCGATGACTGCGCCGAAGATGATCGTGCCGATGATCTGTCCCATGGTGAGCCTCTCTGTTCGGCGCCGCACCTGCGGGCGGCGCAACCTCGACGACCATGTACCCCATCAGTGTCGATCATGAACGGCTCACACGAGGCGGATTCGACGTCCCTTCCGGGTGAATTTCCTTCTCCGGCAGGGCCCGGATCTCACCGGGCCCCCTCTGTTCCTGCCGCCTCGAGGAGCGCGATCGCTTGTTGACGCATCTCCACCTTGCGGACCTTCCCGGTCACCGTCATCGGGAACTCCTCGACCACGTGCACATAGCGCGGGATCTTGTAGTGGGCGAGTTTCCCGGTGCAGAACGCCCGGAGCGACTCGGCGTCGAGCGGTTCGGCGCCCTCGCGCATCCGGACCCACGCCATCAGCTCCTCGCCGTACTTCACGTCGGGCACGCCGACGACCTGGGCGTCGAGGATGTCCGGGTGGGTATAGAGGAATTCCTCGATCTCGCGGGGATAGATGTTCTCCCCACCCCGGATGACCATGTCCTTGATCCGGCCCGTCACCGAGACGTATCCGTCCTCGTCCATGACGCCGATGTCGCCGGTGTGCATCCATCGGGCCGAGCCGATCGCCTCGGCGGTCTTGTCGGGCTGATCCCAGTAGCCGAGCATCACCGAGTAACCGCGGGTGCACAGTTCGCCGGGTTCGCCGCGCGGCACCGTCAGTCCGGTGACGGGGTCGACGACCTTGACCTCGAGATGTGGGCCGACACGACCGACGGTGCTCACACGCCGCTCGATGCTGTCGTCGCTGCGGGTCTGCGTCGAGACCGGGGAGGTCTCGGTCATGCCGTAGCAGATCGAGACCTCGCTCATGCCCATCCGGTCGATGACCTGCTTCATCACCTCCACCGGGCACGGTGATCCCGCCATGATGCCGGTGCGCAGACTCGACAGGTCGTAGTTGTCGAATCCCGGGTCGGCCAGTTCGGCGATGAACATCGTCGGCACGCCGTAGAGCGACGTGCACTTCTCCTCGGCGACCGCACCGAGCGTCGCAGCGGGGTCGAATCCCGGCGCCGGCAGCACGATGGTCGCGCCGTGGCTCGTGCACGCGAGATTGCCCATCGTCATGCCGAAGCAGTGGTACAGCGGGACGGGGATGCAGACCCGGTCGCGTTCGGTGTAGTGGCACAGCTCGCCGACGAAGAAACCGTTGTTGAGCACGTTGTGGTGACTGAGGGTGGCGCCCTTGGGGAAACCCGTGGTGCCCGAGGTGTACTGGATGTTGATCGGGTCGTCGGGCGACAGCGCCGCCTGGGCCGAGTCGAGCGGCGCCCGGTCCTCGGTGAGCGCGGCGCGGCCGGACTCGACGAGTTCGTCCCATCGCGGCGAGTCGAGCAGGACGACGTCCTCGAGGTCGGGGCAGTTGGGCCGGACGGTCTCGATCATCGTCGCGTAGTCGGAGGTCTTGAACGTCGGGGCGGACACCAGCATCCGTACACCGGCCTGCTCGAGGACGTACTGCAGTTCGTGCGAGCGGTAGGCGGGGTTGATGTTGACGAGGATCGCCCCGATCTTCGCAGTCGCGTACTGCACGAGCACCCACTGCCAGCAGTTGGGTGCCCAGATGCCGACACGGTCGCCCTTGGTGATGCCCGCCCGCAGCATGCCGAGCGCGAGCTCATCGACATCCGCGACGAATTCGGTGTAGCTCCAGCGCTTTCCGGCGGCGGAGTCGACGAGTGCCTCACGGTCGCCGAAGCGGGCGGCGGTGCGGTCGAGGTTGTCGCCGATGGTGTCGCCGAGTAACGGGACGTCCCAGGCACCCTGGGTGTAGCTGGGCAGACGGTCGACGTCGAGGCCGGACATCGCATTCTCCTTCACGAGACGGGGATACGGCTGTGGTGGCGGTCGTCGGGCTGCTGCCGGACGACCGCCACCGGGGGGTGGATCGGTTCGGAACGGATCCACCGGGAATGGATCAGAGGGCCCGGTCGCGGGTCTCCACAAGTGCCGCGGTGCAGACCAGGCTCACGAGGCCGATTCCGGCCAGCATGATCCCGATCGCGATACCGCCGTAGGAGGCGGCGAGCGGTGCGGCGATCATCGGCGGGATGGCGCCGCCGAGGACCCCGGCGAAGTTGTAGCCCAGACCGGCGCCTGTGTAGCGGTAACGGGTCGCGAACATCTCGGGCAGCAGTGCTCCGCACGGTCCGTAGGCGATACCGAAGATCGCGAGGGTGATCATCATCCCGAGCACGAACGCGATCGGTGAGCCGGTGTCGAGAAGCGGGAACAACACCAGTGCCCAGACCACGGAGAAGGCGCACGAGACCATGATGACCTTCTTGCGCCCGAAGCGGTCGGAATACAGCGCGGACAGCACGATCGCGAGACCGAAGACGAGCGACGAGGCGATGCCCACCATCAGGACGAACGGCCGGTCGAATCCCAGCTCGGAGGTCGCGTAGCTGGTCAGGTAGGCCGTGCCCATGTAGAAGAAGGCGAACATGATGGCCAGCGCGCCGCCGGCGAGGAAGATCTCCTTGGCCTGGTAACGCAACGCGTCGAGGAAGGGCAGCCGGCGCGGGGCCTCGACCTCGGCGACCGGGGCGTTACGGCGGGCTTCCTGCTCTGCACGAAAGACGGGGGTCTCCTCGATGGCGAGGCGCATGTAGAGGCCGATGCCGACGAGAACGATGCTGAGCAGGAACGGGATCCGCCAGCCGTAGTTCAGGAAGGCGTCGTTGGTGTCGCCGAGTGCGAGACCGGTGAACAGGAAGGTGCCGCTCGACAGGGCGAAGGCGATGGCGGGACCGAGCTGCGGGAACATCGCGTACAGACCGCGTCGGCCCGGTGGCGCATATTCGGCGGTGAGCAGGGTCGCGCCGGCCCACTCACCGCCCACTGCGAAGCCCTGGGCGAATCGCAACAGTACGAGGATGATCGGGGCGGCGACACCGATAGTCTCGGCGCCGGGCAGAAGGCCGATGAGCAGGGTGGAGATACCCATCAGCAGCAGCGTGGAGATCAGCGTCTTCTTGCGTCCGATGCGATCACCGAAGTGGCCGAACAGCATTGCGCCCACGGGGCGGGCGATGAAGGCGACGGCGAAGGTCGCGAAGGAGGCGACGGTACCCGCGGTCGATCCGAGCGCGGGAAAGAAGACCGTCGGGAAGACGAGCGCTGCGGCGGTGCCGTAGATGAAGAAGTCGTAGAACTCGATCGTCGTGCCCATGCAGCTGGCGACGGCGACGCGCCGGATACCGGGCCCTTCCTTCGAGGGGCCCGCGTGGCGGGGTGTGGATGGGTCGGGACGCGAACGTCCCACCGGTCCGGCGACGGGGGGTTCGGCAGCCCCCGGGGTCGACACACTGGTCACGTGAGTCCTCCGTTGTCCGTTCGAACCGCGGGCGTGATCGCCTCGGCGGATGAACGAAAACGTAGTGATGCCGGTCACCCCCTCACCACCCCCGAAAGGGGGGTGGGGGTGACCGGCATCACATAGTGTGCCGAACGAACGAAATTCTCAGCGGCCGGCGGCGCCCGCGATCTCCTGGCGCATCTCGCCCCACACGGAGGCGTAGGAGTCGATGTTGGCGGCCGTGGCCCACGCGAGCGAGCCGCCCTTGATCTTCTCCAGGGCCTCGGCGAACAGGTCCTGGTACCGCGACAGGCGCGGCACGAACGCCGACACGTCGTCGAACAGGCTCTGCGCCCGGCGGTCGAGATCGATGAGGCCGTCGACGAATCCGTCGGCGTCGGCATTCTCGAGGAGCGCGTTGAGTTCCTCGTCGAGCGGGAGGAACTGGTCGTAGAGCTCCGAGATCGAATCCTCGTCGATGGAGACCCGCTCGGCGTCGAGCTGATCGTTCAGCTCGGAGGTGCCCTTGTCGGTGAGGCTGATGCCGCCGTCGTTCTCCGACGCCTTGCCCTGCTCGAGGAGTGCGGCCACCGCAGCCTGGCCGGCCGCCACCGACACACCGAGGTGCGCGGCGAGCACCTCGGCCGTGACCTGCTTCTTCAGACGCACCGTCTGCAGCAGTGCCAGTTCGTCCACGTTGCCTGCGAAGGCCATGCCCACTCCTCGTCGCACCCGCCGGGCGCCCACGTCGTCGTCCGGAATCCGGCCGGATTCCGCTCCGATTCTGACGCACACCGGCAACGGGCAGGTGAGTCACCCTCCTCCCGGTGGGATCACGCAGATCGGATCACGAGGACAGGCCGGGCACCGGGCACGCGTCGGCGGCCTCGGCGACCACCGTGGGTACATCGGACACGGCGGGCTCCACGCCGGCCTCCCGGTCCCGCCCGGTGAGCGGCCGGTCGGCTTCCAGGAGGGCCAGTTCGTCGGGAGTGAATGCGCGCCCCCGACTGAGGAAACGCACCCCCTCCGGACTTTCGAGACTGAACCCGGAGCCGCGTCCGGGCACCACGTCGAGGACGAGACAGGTGTGCTTCCACGCCTCGAACTGCGAACCGGAGATCCACACCGGCACGGCGTCGGCGCCGACCGGCGGATCCGAGCGGGTCTCCCCTGCCCCGAGGCGCAGATCGAGGACTCCGAGGAGCACGTCGCGGTCGCCGACGACGAAATCGCCGTCGGGATAACACATCGGCGCGGAGCCGTCGCAGCATCCGCCGGACTGGTGCATCATGAGCGGTCCGTTGCGCTGCGCGAGGCGGCGCAGCAGGGCGACGGCGTCGACGGTCGCCACGAGTCGCGGGACGGTCACAGGCCTGCCTTTCCGTTGGGGTGCACGATGTTCCGAGCGTATGGCAACGGCGCCTGCCACGTCGTGCGGACGTGACAGGCGCCGAAGTTCGGATCAGAAGAAGCCCTGTGCCTTGGGAGCGTAGGACACCAGGAGGTTCTTCGTCTGCTGGTAGTGGTCGAGCATCATGTGGTGGTTCTCGCGGCCGATGCCGGACTGCTTGTAACCACCGAAGGCCGCGTGCGCGGGGTACTGGTGGTAGGTGTTCGTCCACACGCGGCCCGCCTGGATGGCGCGACCGGCACGGTAGGCGACACCACCGTCGCGGGACCACACACCGGCACCGAGACCGTAGAGGGTGTCGTTGGCGATCGAGATCGCGTCGTCGAAATCGCTGAAGGACGTCACGGACACGACCGGGCCGAAGATCTCCTCCTGGAAGATGCGCATCTTGTTGTCGCCCTGGAAGATCGTCGGCTGCACGTAGTAGCCGCCCGAGAGGTCGCCGCCGAGATCGGCGCGCTCACCACCGGTGATGACCTTGGCACCCTCGCTCTTGCCGATCTCGATGTACGACAGGATCTTCTCGAGCTGGTCGTTAGAGGCCTGGGCGCCGATCATCGTGTCGGTGTCGAGCGGATCGCCCTGACGGACGGCCTTGGTGCGGACCGCGGCGAGCGAGAGGAAGTCGTCGAAGATGTCCTGCTGGATCAGTGCACGCGACGGGCACGTGCACACCTCACCCTGGTTGAGGGCGAACATCGTGAAGCCTTCGAGCGCCTTGTCCTGGTAGTCGTCGTTCGCCGACAGCACGTCGGAGAAGAAGATGTTCGGGCTCTTGCCACCGAGTTCGAGGGTGACCGGGATCAGGTTCTGCGAGGCGTACTGCATGATCAGCCGACCGGTGGTCGTCTCACCGGTGAACGCGATCTTGCGGATGCGCGGGCTCGACGCGAGCGGCTTGCCCGCCTCCACACCGAAGCCGTTGACGATGTTGACCACACCCGGCGGCAGCAGGTCGCCGATGATCGAGATCAGGTGCAGGATCGACGCCGGGGTCTGCTCGGCGGGCTTGAGGACCACCGCATTGCCGGCGGCCAGGGCCGGCGCGAGCTTCCACACGGCCATGAGGATCGGGAAGTTCCACGGGATGATCTGGCCGACGACGCCGAGCGGCTCGTGGAAGTGGTAGGCGACCGTGTCGGAGTCGATCTCGGAGATCGAACCCTCCTGCGCGCGAATGGCCCCCGCGAAGTAGCGGAAGTGGTCGATCGCGAGCGGGATGTCGGCGTTGAGGGTCTCGCGGATGGGCTTGCCGTTGTCCCACGACTCGGCGAGGGCGATCGATTCGAGGTTCTCCTCGATGCGGTCGGCGATCTTGTTGAGGATCACCGCGCGTTCGGCGGGCGACGTCTTCCCCCAGGCCGGTGCGGCGGCGTGGGCTGCGTCGAGCGCGCGCTCGATGTCCTCCTCGGTGCCGCGAGCGACCTCGGTGAACACCTGGCCGGTGACGGGGGTGACGTTCTCGAAGTACTCCCCCTTCACCGGCGGCACCCACTGGCCGCCGATCCAATTGTCGTACCGGGACTGGAACGACATGAGGGCGTCGGGCGAACCGGGACGGGCGTACACGGTCATGTGCATCTCCTGCAGCGTCGAGCGGTCGGTATGTGATCCGGAACACTACGAACGCGAGGGTTGCAACTACGTTGCGAGCTGCCTGTCCAATCGGGTCAATGTGGCATCGACCTGCGCGAAACGGGGCGACCGCGGGTCGATCGACGCCCGGTAGGCCGCCCAGGCGGTGATGTCCTCACGGCCGTGGACGGACGAGGTCCACTGCGCGAGCAGGTGCTCGTCGCCGCAGCGCAACAGCGCCGCCCGCACACCCGAGCGGAGTTCGTCGCGGATCTCCTCGATGCCCGGCGCCACCGATCCGGGCAGGATCTCCCCGGTACAGAGGCGGACCGCCGAGGCCACATCGCCGCGGTCGAGTGCGCGGCGCACGTCCGCGACATCGGTGTCGAGCGTGGTGAGCAGTCGATAGGGCCGCGATCCGAGGTGTTCGGCCCCGAGCACCTTGCGCAGGCGCGACATCTCGGCGCGGATCGTCACCGAGTCGAGTTCGTTCTCGTCGAGCAGCACCGCGAGCCGGTCGGAGCTCAGGCCCTCGGGGTGATCGGCGAGGATCAGCAGGATCTCGGCGTGCCGGCGGGACAGGCCGACGCGTTCGCCTCCGCGGTGCAGTGCGGGCCGGCCGGCGCCGATCGTCTCGATGCGCGGCGTCGTCGAGGGGAACAGCGGGCGGCCGCTCAGGGCATGCACGCGCAGTTCGGCCTCCGCCGCCGCGACCGTCGCGCGGACGAGTTGCAGGACCTCGGGCGCGGCGACGCGGTGCCCCCCTGTGATGTCGATGGCACCGAGGACCCGGCCGCTGGTGGGGTCGTGCACGGGAGCGGCCGAACAACTCCATTCGTGCACCGTGCGGTTGAAATGCTCGGCGCCGATGATCTGCACCGAATGATCCACGGCGAGAGCGGTTCCCGGCGCATTCGTGCCGACGCGGTCCTCGCTCCAGTCGGCCCCTTCGACGAAGCTCATCGACAGGGCGCGGTCGCGCGCGGCGTGATCGCCCTCGACCCACAGCAGCCGTCCCTGCCCGTCGGTGATGGCGACGAGCAGTCCGCTGTCGGCGGCGTCCTCGACGAGGAGCTTGCGCACCACCGGGCGGATCAGCGACATCGGGTGGCCGGCGCGGTACTCCTCGAGGTCGTGTCCGGAGAGCAGCGCGGGTTGTTCGACGACGTCGGGATCGATGCCGCGTTGCAGGCTCCGGCTCCACGAGTCGCGGACCACCGAGCGCACCCCGTCGAGCCGATCCTTGCCGCGTGCGGAGACGAAGGTTCCGTGCGCACGCAGCACCGCACGTGCATGCGCGGCCACGTCCGCTCCCGGGCCGAGTGCCACCCAGGGATTGGTCGTCGCGATTCCACGATCCGTCATGTACCGGCACCTCCTCCCCCGACACTGTAGTCGGGATCACACCGTGTGCGGCAGGGCATCCCTCGCGGTCGCGGCGACGCGGTGGGCGAGCATCACCGCGGTGGCGTGCGGTCCACGGCTCGGGACCTGCGGAAACACCGAGGTGTCGACGACGCTCAGCCCCTCGATTCCCCGCACGCGGCACCACTCGTCGACCACGGCGTGCTTGTCGTCGCCCATCCGGCACGTGCCGGACAGGTGCAGCGACGTCCCGAGCCTGCCGCCGCGCACGTCCACGCTGCCGGCCTCGGCGACGCCGGTGGTCGCGGCGAGGAGGTCGGCGGCGAGCCGGACCCCTTCTTCGAGGGCCTCCCGGTCGGCCGGATCGGTCAGGTATCGGTAGTCGAGCAGGGGTGGACGTCGCGGGTCGCGTTCGTCGAGCACGATGCGTCCGCGGCTGCGTGGGCGCGTCAGGACGACTCCGAGCACCGGATCGACGACGCCGCTGCCGGGGATCACCGCTCCGAATGCCGCGGTGTACGGGCGCAGTTCGAGGTTGCCGGTGTGCACGACCGTCTCGAGCAGCAGCGTGTGCGACGGGAGACCCGGGCGGAACCGGTACGGGACGGTGAACTCCGGATGGTCCGAAAAGTTTCCGCCCACCCCGGGAAGGTCGTGCAGCGGATCGATGCCGAGCCGTCGCAGTTCGCCGGCCGGTCCGATTCCGGAGAGCATCAGCAACTGGGGAGACCTCACGGCGCCCGCGGCGACGATCACGTGTGCGGCCGAGACCGTGCGTGGTCCGTCGGGCCCGGCGATCTCGACGCCCACCGCGCGAGCGCCCGCCATCACGATGCGGGTCGCGGGCACCCCGCCGGCGACCGTCAGATTCGGCCGGTCCAGGACGGGCGCGAGGTACGCGAGGAACGGACCCACCCTCGTGCCGTCGCGGACGTTCGACGGGACCGCGCCCACCCCGTCGGGTCCGGGGGCGTTGAGATCGGCGACCGGGGTGAATCCCGCGCCCTCGGCGGCGTCGACGAAGGCACGCGAGAGCGGATGCATTCGTTCGCGCGGTACCCGGGCGACCGGTATCGGGCCGGAACTTCCGTGCAGGTCGCCGGAGAGATCCGCGTCGGTCTCGACGGCCCGGAAGTACGGCAGCACCTCCTCGTACGACCACGAGGCGGGCCACGACGCGAAGTCGTCCGGCCGCGCACGCACGAAGTAGGCGCCGTTGACCGCGCCGGAGCCGCCGAGCACCCGGCCCCGCGTCACGGTCGCCTCGACATCCGGAGTCAGCCGTGCGGGAAAGTCCGCGGTCCACGGGCTCTCCGGCCCCACCGGAAGGACGGCAGCGTCACGGATCGCGCGCGGAACAGCGGACGCCGACCCGAACGCCGCGCCTTCCTCGAGCAGTAGCACGGTGCGGTCCGGATCGCCGCTGAGCCCGGCGGCCAGAACGCAGCCGCAGCTTCCACCACCGACGATCACCACATCGGCGTGCGCCGGAATCATGTCATTTCCGGATGTCGGGTACGAGCGCGGCCGCCGTGCGGGCGTCGAGCGCACCCTTCCACAGCCCCGCGCCGTACGCGAGGTCGTCGAGGCGCTTGTAGAGCAGATACCGGACGGGATCGAGACCGCCGCTCTCGCGGTGCGTCTTCCAGTCCCAGATACCTTCGGCCACAGCACAAGCCAGCACCGCCCAGCGGACCTTGCGGGAGAACACCGCTGCGACGATCGTCACGGGCCAGTAGTGCCGGCACACCGCCGACGCCACCTGCCACAGGCCGCCGGCGAATCCCTGGGCCGTGAGCAGCGCGGCGATACGGTCGGGCCGGTCGAGCTCGGAGAACATGCGCCGCAACCGCACGAAGGTGGCCACCTGGGTCAGCACCGCTGCGATGATCCCGACGCGGGTGAAACTCGCGATCGCAACGCACGCGAGAAGCGTCCAGATCGACATCACCATCGGTGGGACGGAACCCGGATGCCGCTCGGCGAGCGGGGCCGCACCGGTTCCGTAGAAGGCCTTGCGTGTCAACCACGTCCGGAAGCGGGTGCGATGGTCGTGCGCGACCCGCGAGATGGGTTCGTACCGCAACCGCCACCCCGAGGTCTGCAGTCGCCGGCACAGATCGACATCCTCGGCCACATGCATCGTCTCGTCGAAACCGCCGCAGGCGACGAGCGCATCGCGGCGCACGAGCAGCGCCGCGCTCGGCACGTACGAGACCGGGCCACCCGCGACCACGGCGGATTCCCGGCTGCCGAGGTCGAGCGACGAGCGTGCATGCTCGTACTTCGCGAGCGCGCTGCTGTCGGGTTCGAGGGCCACGATGCGCGGCGCGACGAGAGCGACCGCGGGATCGGTGAAGTGCCCCAGCGATCGTTCGAGCCAGCCGAGTTGCGGCACCACGTCGGAATCGAGGAAGGCGACGAATTCCGTTGTCACCTGCTGCAGTCCGGTGTTCCGGGCCGCTGCGGGCCCGCGTGGGGTCTCGTGCCGGATCACGCGGACGCGACCGCGTTCCGGAGCCTCGACCGGCTTCTCGGAACCGTCGTCGACGACCACGACCTCGTGCCCTTCGACGGCGGCGAGCAGACGGGCGAGGCCGGACGGATTGTCCTTGACGGGGACGACGACGGTGACGGCGGAACTCGGCGGCAGCTTCGTCGGGCGGGGGTTCCCGATTCCCGAGTCGAGCAGGCGGCGTGCGACCGCAGCGCTCTGCGCGTCGACGACCTCGACGAAGTCCTCGTCGATCATCGCCGCGGCGGCCGGTGCGAGTTTGAGCATGCGCGTGGGCGATCCTCCGACGAGGACACGTCCCCCGGCGAAGCTGCGCACCCGCGCGTCGATGCGCACACCGAAACCGTCGGGGAGCCGGGTCGCCCCGGGCTGCGCCGCCTCCGGGGAGGTCGCCTGTGGAGTGATCGCCCGACTCACCGAAGCCTTCCTTCCGTTCCCGGCTGCCACCGGGCGACCTGTGCACTCGCCCGCTCGACCAGACTCGCGAACAGGCGCGCGCCGAGTTCTGCGGTGGCCTCGGTGGGGTCTCCCAGCACTCCGTTCGCGGACACCGAGACGATACCGGCTTCGCGCAGTCGTGGCATCAGTGCTCCGATCGGTTCCGTCGCTCCGACCGCGGCCCGTGTCATGTCGACCGTCCCGGGTGCCAGGTGCAGCAGCAGACTCGTCTCCGTGACACCGGCGTGGGCGTCGGATCCCGGCACCGCGCACGGAAGCCAGGCAGCGTCGCGGCCTTCGTATCGCAGGAGGCTCACCGCCTCGATCAGCGGATAGGCGTTGCCGCCGTGCCCGTTGACGAAGACGACCCGCTTCGCCCATCGGCACACCGACCTGCCGTATTCCACGATCACCGCCTTCGTCACCTCGGCTCCGATCGAGACGGTGCCGGCGAAACCTTCGTGTTCGCCACTCGCTCCGTAGGGCAGCGGCGGGGCGACGACCACCTCGGGCAGCGCCGCGGCGACAGCAGTCGCGATCCGGGTGTCGGTGTCGAGGGGAAGGTGCGGGCCGTGTTGTTCGAGCGCACCGATCGGGACGGCCACCGTCACCCGGTCGGGTTCGATGTCCGTCCAACAGGCGTCGGCGAGCTCCCGCATCACCGCTCCGATGCTAAGGGTTTCGCGGGCGTGCACGAAACCCGGAGGTCCCGGTAGGTCCGCCCGGACGCCGAGATCCGATCGGTACTCTTTCCCGGTGCTGATCGAACCTCGTCCGCTGGACGATCCGGACGTGCAGGACCTCATCGG
Organism: Rhodococcus sp. S3; assembly: GCF_058211795.1. Taxonomy (NCBI): domain Bacteria; kingdom Bacillati; phylum Actinomycetota; class Actinomycetes; order Mycobacteriales; family Nocardiaceae; genus Rhodococcus; species Rhodococcus sp. S3. The sequence continues at coordinate 3,799,075 of NZ_CM177074.1, forward strand.
CGAGGTCCAGCTCGAATACGTGCGGAGGTACGGCGGGCCCGACGACACCGAACTGGCGCCGCACGAATTCGAGCCGCCACGCGGGGTGTTCCTCCTGGCGGTGGCCGACGGGGTTCCGGCCGGGATCGGCGGCTGGCGTGCACCGGAGCATTCGCATCGAGGGGTGCGCGACGACGATGCCGAGATCAAGCGGATGTACGTGCGGGCGAGCATGCGGCGACGTGGTGTGGCAGCACGGGTGCTGGGTGCGCTGGAGCGGACGGCGACCGATGCCGGTCGCCGCCGCATGATCCTCGAGACGGGCAGCGAGCAACCCGAGGCGATCGCGCTGTACGCGAAGGCCGGGTACGTGCCGATGACCGAGCGCTTCGGGCTCTACGCAGAATCACCGACGGCGATGTACTACTGCAAGGAACTGCCCCCGATCCGTCCGGCGACCGACGACGACCTGCCGGTGCTGCAGGAGATCGAACGCGCGGCGGGCAAGCCCTTCACCGAGATCGGGATGGCGTTCGTCGCCGACGACGATCCTCCGTCCGTCGAGGAGTTGCGCGCCCACCGGGACGCGGGCCGCTGCTGGGCGTGGTTCGACGAGCAGGGACGAGCGGTCGCGTATCTCGTGGCCGACGTCGTCGACGACGGTGTCCACATCGAGCAGGTGTCGGTGCATCCCGCTCACGCGCGTCGCGGGATCGGCCGCAAGCTGATCGACCATGTCGCGGGGTGGGCTCGGGACGCCGGGTTCGGATCGCTGACGCTGACCACCTACCGCGACGTGCCGTGGAACGGCCCGTACTACGCGCGTCTCGGCTTCCGCACGGTCGCGGACGATGCCCTCTCCCCCGCGCTCACCCGGATCCGCGCGGAGGAACGGAAGCACGGCCTCGACCGCTGGCCGCGGATCGTCATGCGTCGCGGGCTGGAGACGTAGGAGCCAGGTCCCTGGCGGCCCGCTCCCCCTCGGCGATCGCGGCGTGCAGGCGGCGTGGGGTCACCGCATCGCCCACGCGGATCACCCTCGTGCCGGCTCCTGTGAGTTCCCGCCACAACTCGTCGACGGGCTCCTGATGGGTGGCGACGACGACCGCGTCCACCGTGAGCGTCGTCGGCTCGCCGGTCGCGTGGTGGACCACGGTGACCTCGGCACCGTCCGGCAGGTCCACGACACCGCCGACGGCGACGCCGGTGAGTCGCTCGATCCGCGTGGCGTGGGCGCGGCGCAACCAGCCGTCGAGCTCGAGCGTCAGGCCGAGATCCTGGCCGACGAGCATCCCCGGCGTGCACACCGTCACCGCACATCCCCGGTCCGCCAGCAGTTCGGCGACGGACGTCGCCTGGTGGAAACCGAGATCGTCGACGACGAGGACCCGGCCGGAGGGTGCAGTGCGACCGGTGAGCACATCGCGCACGTCGCTCACCCGCGCCGACGATCCCGCCCAGGCGGGCCGGTGTGGGCGCGCACCCGTCGCGACGACCACGACGTCGGGTGCGAACGCACGCAGGGTCGCGGCATCCGCGGTCACACCGGTGCGGATGTCCACTCCCCTGCGCCGACACTCGGCGTCGAGGTGCGTCACCGCACCGAGCAGCTCTGCACGGTGCGGCGCCGCGGCCGCCTCACGGATCTGGCCGCCGGTGCACCGGTTCCGTTCGAGCAAGGTGACCGAATGCCCTTCTCCGGCAGCCGTTACCGCCGCCTGCAGGCCCGCGGGTCCGCCGCCGACCACGACGACCCGTTGCGGTACGGCGGGCGCAGCAGGACCGTCGGATTCGTACCCGGCGTGAGGATTGACCGCGCACGCGATGGGACGGTTGAGCCCGACCCGTCCGATGCATTCCTGATTGCAGCCGATGCACGGCCGTATCTCGTCGTCGCGTCCGGAGAGGGTCTTGTTCGCGAACTCCGGGTCGGCGATCTGCGCACGCACGGCGCCCACCAGATCGCACACTCCGCCTGCGAGCGCGGCACCGACCTGTTCGGGTCGGGTGAAGCGCCCGACCCCGACGACCGGCAGCGATACCGCTGCCCGGATCGCGTCGGGGACGAACAGTGAATAACCGTGCGGGGTGGACATCGGCGCTTCGACCAGATGCAACGTCTCGGTCGCGACGCCCACGGACGTGTTGAGGTAGTCGACGTCGCCGCTCGCCTCGAGCATCCGCGCGACCTGCACGGCGTCGTCGATACCGACACCGCCGTCGGTGCCGTCGTGACCCGTCAGTCGAACGCCCACGACACGGTCGCGCCCGACGGCCCCCCGCACCGCGGACACGACCTCGAGCAGCAGACGGGCTCGCCCGGCGAGATCCCCGCCGTAGCGGTCGGTGCGACGGTTCGTCGCGGATGCGAGAAAAGCGCGCAGGACGGATGCCTGGGAGCACTGGATCTCGACACCGTCGAAGCCGCCCTCGGCGCAGCGGCGGGCGACGTCGGCGTAGCCCGCGACGAGTTCGGCGATGTCGGATTCCGTCATCACGCGTGGGACCTCGCGGAAGAGCGGGTCGGGTTCGGGGCTCGGCGCCCACAACGGTTGCCCCGTGTACATCGAGGTGCCCTGCGCGCCGTTGTGGTTGAGCTGCGCGAGGATCCGTGAGCCGTGCCGGTGGACGGCGTCGGTGAGGCGGCGGTAACCGGTGACGACATCCGGGTCCCAGCCGCGGATCAGTTTCTCGTAGGGCCGGTCCGAGGGGTGCACGGTGTGCTCCTCGGTGACGATCATCGACGCGCCGCCGCGTGCCCTGGCTTCGTAGTACGCGATGTGCCGGTCGGTAACGGTGCCGTCGACCGAGAAGTTGGTCAGGTGCGCCGGGAAGACGATGCGATTGCGCAGGGTGACCGGACCGATCCGCAACGACGCGTGCGGAACGGTTCCGGTCCCCGTGCGCGTCACGGTCAGACCTTCGAGTTGCCCTGGTCGAGAGCCATCTGGCTGCCGGTGATGGTGGAGGCCCGATCGCTCGCGAGGAACAACACGGTTTCGGAGATGTCGTCGAGATCCGCGATCGGCTTGTGGGTGAGGATCGGCGCGAAGGACGGCTCCCAGGACGGGTTCTGCTCGAACAGCTTCAGGACACTGACGTCGGTGCCCATCGGGGTGTTCACACTGTAGGGGTGGATGGAGTTGACCCGGATCCGGTACGGGCCGAGTTCCTTCGCCGCCGCTTGCGTGATGCCGACGAGGCCGAATTTCGCTGCCGCGTAGTTGATCTGCCCCGGCATCGCCTTGAGGCCCGCCACCGAGCTGACGACGATGATCGAGCCGCCGTTGCCGGCCTCGATCATCGCGGGGGCGGCTGCCTTGAGGGTCTTGAAGACACCGGTGAGGTTGATGTCGATCAGCTCTTCGAACTGGTCGTCGGGCATCTCCCAGAAGCGGTTCCAGCTGCAGATGCCTGCATTGGCGACCACCACGTCGAGCCGTCCGAACTGGGCGACGCCCTCGTCGACGACGGCCGTCAGCGCCGTGCTGTCGCGCACGTCGGCGACGCGGGCGAGGATCCTCCCGCCGGCCTCCTCCACGAGGCGGACAGTCTCGTGGAAGTCGTCCTCGGTGGCCTGCTCGTAGGTCGCGTATTCCGAGACCGGGGCCGCGATGTCGACGCCGATGACGGACGCGCCCTCGCGCGCGAACCGGATGGCGTGGTTGCGGCCCTGCCCGCGTGCGATCCCGGTGATGAAGACGACCTTGCCGTCGAAATCTCCCATGTCGGCCCTTCCCGTCGACCCAGATTAGAACACGTTTCAGTGTGCCCCACGTTACAGTGCCGCGGCCACCCCGTATCCCTCTCGGACGGCCTCGCGCACGGTTCTCGGGGCCGCGCGGTCGCCGATCGACCACGATCCCGGCCGCTCGGACACTTCTGCCGGGAGCAGGGGTGCGCAATCGACCAGAACCGCGTCCGCGACCGACGTGGATTCCCCGGACACCCGGTCGAGGAGGACGACTCCGTCGGCATCGACCGAACCGATCCGGCACCCGAGATGTCTCGCCACGCCCGCCCGCTGCATGCGGACGTCGAAGGCGACGAGGTCCCCCGTCGGCGCGAGTCGTGATCCGGCCACCTGATCACCCGTCGCGTAGTGGACCTCCACACCGCGCTCCACGAGACGGTCGACGACGGCCCTCGCCACCGGACCACCCATCGGATCCCACACGACCACCGGGGACTTAGGAGGCCGTTTCCCCGACAGCACCTCCGCGGCGGTCGCGTACCGCTCGGGCGCGGTCACCGGACAGGAGGGCGGACGTGGCAGCCCGCCGGTGGCCTGCACGACCGCGGTGCCGGCGGCGAGTGCGCTCTCGATGTCGGCAGCACCGGCTTCCGTGCCGGTACGGATGTCGACGCCGGACTCGAGGCACTGCTGTTCGAGCCAGCCGACGAGCGCAGCGAAGTCGGGCCTGCCACCGCGCGAGACGGCGGCGATCGTCCCACCGATCCGCTCGTCCGCCTCGACCAGGACGACACGGTGACCGCGCGTCGCTGCCACGCGGGCTGCCTCCAGGCCGGCGGGTCCGGCACCCACCACGAGTACGTCGCGTGCGGAGGTCACCGGTCCGGGTGGGTCCCGTGTCTCGTCGCCGGCCTCCGGGTTCGCGATGCACCCCACAACCGGATTGTGGAAGTCGTCGACGAGGCACGCGTGGTTGCAGCGCACGCAGGGACGCGGCCGACGACCACCACGGGCGGCGGCGACGAGGTCGGGGTCGGCGATCTGCGCGCGGGTCATCTCGACCAGGTCGCACGCGCCGTCGGAGAGCGCCCGCTGCGCGTGTCCGACGTCGACGATGCTGCCCTGCAGAGCGATCGGGATCGATCCGGCGATCTCGTCACGGATGCGGCGGCACAGGTCGTCGTTGAACCCGGCAGGGACATGCGCGTCGGGCCGATACGACTCGGGTGAGAACAACCCACCGCGTACCACGGTCAGCAGGTCCATCGACGGCGCGATCGCGCGGACGTATCCGGCGGCGATCTCGGGCGTGATGCCCGCCCACGGCGTGTTCTCGTCGCACGAGAGTCTCAGGGCGAGGATGCGATCCGCGCCGATCCGCGTGCGCACGGCGGCGATCGCCTCGCGCAGCAGCCGCAGGCGGTCGGAGCCGTATGCATCATCGCGGTGATTGGTCAGCCCGGAGAGGAACTGCCGCAGCAGCGAGGTCGGTCCCGCATCGAGTTCCACCCCGTCGAGATCCGCCTCCACGGCGACCGCGGCGGCGCGACCGAAGGACTCGACCAGCTCGGCGATCTCGCGCTCGGTCGCCTCGGCGGGCAGTTCACGTGTCACCGGGTCCGGCACGCGCGAGGGCGCCCACAGCGGTGCGCGGGTCCACGCGCTCGAACCCTGGAGGCCGCGATGGCCGAGGCCTGCGAGCACGAGTGTGCCGTGCGGACGGCAGGCCTCGACGATCCGCCGGTAGCCGTCCCCGCAGTGCTCGGCCAGCGGCGCGCGTTCGTAGGGGTGGTCCCACGGGTACACCGACGCCGTCTCCGTGACGACGATCCCGCACCCACCCCGCGCACGTCGCGCGTAGTACGCGACGTGGCGGTCCGAGAACGACCGGCCGTCACCGAGATTGGTGACGTGCGGACCGAAGATCACCCTCGCCGGAGCGGTGCGTCCGGCGAGGGTGATCGGTTCGGTGAGCGCGGGGCTCATGTCGTCGGTTCGGTCAGATGCCGAGATCGCGACGGAAACCGTCCGGCACGAAGACGTCGTCGGGGGTGAGCTCGTGGATCGAGTTCTTGCCCAGACCCATGAGGGCGGAACCGATTCCGCCGGACAGGATGTCGAGGACGTTCTCCACACCGGCCTGACCGTTCGCGGCCAGACCCCACAGGTACGCGCGGCCGATGAGCACGGCCCTGGCACCGAGCGCGATCGCCTTGACGACGTCGCTACCGCGGCGGATACCACCGTCGAGCAGCACCTCGACGTCCTTGCCCACCGCTTCGGCGATCGCCGGCAACGCCCGGATCGGTGCCGGGGTGCCGTCGAGGTTGTTGCCGCCGTGGTTGGACACCGAGATGGCGGTGACCCCGGCATCGACGGCGCGCTTGGCGTCGTCGACGCGCATGACGCCCTTGAGCATGAACGGCGCGTCGCCCCACTGCTCGCGCAGCCACGCGACGTCCTCCCAGGTGGGCAGGGGCGTGGTCATCCACTCGCCGTACGCACCGAAGAAGGTCGGGGCCTGACCCTCCGGCGGGGTGAGATTGGGGGTGGTCAGATCCGGCACCCCGCCGGTCTTCGCCCATTCGAGCAGCCACTTCGGGCGGGTGATGCCCTCGGGGGCGAACTTGATCATCGCCTCGAGATTCATCCGCTCCGGGATGGCGGGGCTGCCCCAGTCGCGACCGTTGGAGAACGACCAGTCCAGGGTCATGATCAGACCCTTCGCACCGGCGGCGCGGGCACGTTCCATGCGCTGGATCAGCGTGTCGCGGCTGCCCACCCAGTACATCTGGAAGAAGGTCTTGTCGTTGACCGCCGCGACCTCCTCGATGGACTTGGACGCGAACGACGACAGACCCATCGCCGTACCGCGGGCGGCGGCCGCGCGGGCCACGGCGACCTCACCGTCCGGGTGCACGGCCTGCACGCCGGTCGGCGAGATCATCACGGGCAGGGACACATCCTGTCCCATGATGGTCGTGGCCATCTCCCGCTTGTCGGACAGTCCCGCGACATGCGGGGCGAATCCGAGTTCGCGGAAGGCGGTGGTGTTGTCGTCGACCGTGATGCCGGCCTCGGACCCGGCGACGAGCGCGCCGTAGACGGACTTGGGCAGGCGCTTACGGGCGCGCTGCTGTGCGATTGCGACGGTCTCGAACCACGGGTCCTGGGCCCACGGATTCTTCAACCAGGAAGGCTTGGCCATCGTCGGTCGTCTCCTCGGAAGATCTAGAGTCCTGCGAGCGGATTCTCGTCGCAGAACTTGGCTGGGGGTTTGGTGAGCAGGGTCAGCGGTACCGGTGCGGCCGGGGTGCGCCGTTCGGCGCGCTTTCCGGTGCGCGAGTGGTCGACGCTCGACTGCGGCACGGTGCGCTCGGCCTCGAGCGCGGACTGTCCGTAGCCCTGCACGCATTCGGGATCGGGGCCGTCCATCGGCAGGCCGGTGAAGAACTTCGCGGCCATGCAGCCGCCGCGGCACGCATCGAAGAAGTTGCACGACGCGCACGCACCGGCGGACTGCGGTTCGCGCAGTTCGCGGAACAGCTCGGAGTTCTTCCACACCGACGCGAAACCACCGTCGGTGAGGATGTTCCCGGCGTGGAAGTTCTCGTGGATCGCGAAGGGGCACGCGTAGACGTCGCCGACCGGATCGATCAGGCACACCACGCGTCCCGCGCCGCACAGGTTCAGTCCGGGCAGCGAGCCACCGGCCTCGCCGCCGAAGGCGGACAGGTGGAAGAACGAGTCGCCGGTGAGCACGCCCTCGCCGTGGGCGACGAGCCAGTCGTAGAGCTGCCGCTGCTGCTCGTGGGTGGGATGCAGGTCGTCCCACACGTCCACGGCGCGGCCGGACGGGCGCAGTCGCGTGATGCGCAGCGTCGCGCCGTAACGGTCGGCGAGAGCCTTGAACTCGTCGAGCTGGTCGACGTTCTGGCGGGTGACGACGACGGAGATCTTCGCGTCGCGGAAACCGGCCTCGGACAGGTTCTCGAGCGCGCGCACGGCCATCGCGAACGAACCCGGCCCGCGCACGGCGTCGTTGACCTCGGCGGTGGCGCCGTCGAGGGAGATCTGCACGTCGACGTAGTCGGAGGCGGCCAGCCGGGCAGCGACCTTCTTGTCGATGCGCACACCGTTGGTCGAGAACTTCACGCCCACCTGGTGTTCGGTGGCGTAGTCGACGAGTTCCCAGAAGTCGGATCGCACGGTGGGTTCGCCGCCACCGATGTTGACGTAGAAGACCTGCATGCGCTGCAGCTCGTCGATGATCGCCTTGCACTGTTCGGTCGACAGTTCGCGCGGGTCGCGCTTGCCCGACGAGGACAGGCAGTGCACACACGAGAGGTTGCAGGCGTAGGTGAGCTCCCAGGTCAGGCAGATCGGGGCGTCGAGGCCCTTCTCGAACTGGTCGACGAGGCGGCCGACCTTCGGTGGGGCGGAGGTGGTGGGCGGTTCGAGCAGCGAGGTCATGGGCTGGTCCTTACAGACGTCAGGCAGGAACGATCATGTGCGAATCGGCCAGGGTGCCCAGGGCACGCACGTAGGGCCGCTCGGCGTTCTCGTCGATCCCGTGCGCTCGCAACGCTTCTCGCACCGAACCGTGGTCGCCGAGGGATCGGACGACGTCGACGATGACGGTGTTCTTCAGGAACGACAACTTGCGGGTGCCGAAGTGGTAGAGCAACGCCCCGAACGGCTCGGGGCGAAGCGCTACCTGCGGGTGGAGCCGCCAGCCGGCACCCGGATCGAACAACTCGGTGTCCATTGCTACGGGGGACACGTCGGTGACTCCGGGCGCGGTCATGTCAGTACACGCCGCACATGCCGTCGATGGAGACCTCCTCGACGAGGGATTCCTCGATCAGATCGGATTCGATCACGGCGTTGTCACGATCGGACATGTTTCCTCCTCGGTTTCTTCTCCTGGATCGGAGTCGGTCATCACAGTGGACTTGCGCTGTGAGCCGGTTCACCACTGTAATGACATCGAGTGCAGAATGTCACCCCTCCGGGAGGAAGAATGACGCGCAGCCGCGGGAAACCGTCCGCTCGGATAGGTCGCCGCCCGTCCACCTCGAAGGAGGAACTCGCCGCGATCGGCATCGAACTGTTCATGGAGGCGGGCTTCGACGAGACGAGCATCGACGACATCGCCGAGGCGGCCGGCATCGCGCGACGCACCTTCTTCCGCTACTTCCCGTCGAAGAACGAGGTGGCATGGGGGAACTTCGACGAACACCTCGCCGGCATGCGCGCGAGCCTCGAATCGATCCCCGAGGACGTTCCGCTCTCCGAAGCGCTCACCACCGCCCTGCACGACTTCAACACCTTCCCCGACAGCGAGGCCGAACGACACCGCGCGCGGATGGGGCTCATCCTGCACACGCCCGCGCTGCAGGGCTATTCGTCGGTGATGTACCAGGGCTGGAGACGTGTCGTCGCCGAGTTCGTCGCCCGTCGCACCGGGGCCGATCCCGACGACCACATCCCCCGCACCGTCGGCTATCTGCTGCTCGGTGTCGCGATCTCCGCCTACGAGGCGTGGCTCGACGAACCCGGATCGGATCTGCACGAATTCCTGTCCACCGGGATGGGGACACTGACCGCCGGTCTCGACTACAGTGACCCGCACCCCCCCTTCCACGTCGCCCCCTTCCACACCTCCGAAAAAGGTTGCGAAACAATGACCCTGCTCGATTCGCTCGCTCCCTGCAGCCCGGGCCGGTGGACACACGACCACGTGACGGTCGAACGCGTACCCGCCGGGCCGCTGAACGTCCGGCGGGAGGACGAGCGGCTCCACGTCACGCATTCCCTCACGGCCGAGCAGCTCAGCGAGCGCCTCGTCGCCGAGGTGACCGCCTCCATCCAGGATGCCGCGTTCGGCCAGGACGAGTTCGAACTGACGATGGTGGGACTCGTCCGCTCCACGGTGCCGGGCGCCCTCGACTCGTGGGTCACCTACTACCGCAACTCGCTCGGCGAACTGCTCGACGGTACAGCCGATTTCGCGCCCATCCATGATCGCGCGGCCGAACTCGTGCGTGGGAGCGTGCTCGACCTGGGATCGTGTTTCGGCTTCCTGCCGCTGCGGCTCGCCGCCGCCGGCACCGCCGTCACCGCCACCGACATCCTGCCCGGCACGATGCGCCTGCTCGATGCGGTCGCACCGCGACTCGGACTGCACGTCGACACGCTCGTGTGCGACGCGGCGAACGTTCCGGTGCCCGACGACAGCGCCGACACCGTCACCGCGATCCACCTGCTCGAGCACGTCGACGACGCCCTCGGTGCCACGATCCTCGCCGAGGCCCTCCGAATCGCCCGGGAGCGGGTGGTGGTCGCGGTGCCGTTCGAGGACGAGGCGACGGCCTGCCACGGGCACGTGCGCACCTTCGACCTGCCCACGCTCGAGGAACTGGGGCGCAGCACGGGGCGTCCCTTCGAGGTGTTCGAACATCACGGCGGGTGGCTCGTCGTCGACTGATCCACCCGGCCATCCGCCTGCCCGCCCATCCGATTCCCGTCCGGCGACGAATACCCGGTGTGGACGGAAGGAGGTGGCGCGATGAACCACATCGCCGAGAGCCACTTCGGCCGGACGACCCGCCGCGTCGTCCTTCCCCGCCGCGCCGCGGACCGGCAGATGTCCTCGTCCGGAGTGGTGACGGACTGCCGGCCGCTCCCCGAGCGGCCGGACGTGCGACTGCTCGTCTACCACGACGACGCGGACGACTCCGACTACGACGCCGTGACGATCGGAAAGACCGACGGCGAGAACGACATTCCGGTACTCACCGCGTCGGAGGAGTGCCTGCTCGTCACCGCGACCCGGCCCGGGTCCGGTCCCGCGATCGTGCTCGCCGCACCGCCGGGTGAGGACGAGGGCCGACGGGTCCGGGAGATCACCCGACAACTTCTCGGAGGCGGACCGCTACTGCGCCTGATCCTGTACACCGGCGCACTGTCGGTACTCGTACCGTTGCACTCGTCTGCTCCGAGCGGGCGCTGAGGCGGTGTGGACGTCGGGGCCGTACTCGCCCGGGCGGACGTGGTCGACGAGCACGTGCTCGCGGTCGTACTCGCCTCCGCGCAACGGCCTGTACGGGATTCCGGGTTCCGACGACAAGCCGGCGAGACGATCGTGGAGACGGCGCTCCTCGCGCAGGAAGGTCTCCTCGTCGAGCCGGTCGGCACTCGCGACGAGATGCGGTCGCAGTACCCGCATCCCGGTGTAGAAGCCCGTACCGTGCAGGAGCGGCCACAGCACGTGATCGATCGACCCGCTGATTCCGCGCGGTCCGAGCGCTGCGGCCCGATCGCCCGCCGTGACGACGGCGAGCATCGTTCTGCCGGCCAGTCCCCCGTCGCCGTACTTGCGGACGCGGCCACGCTCGTCGCGGACACCGAACGCGAAGCCGTTGGTGAACACGCGGTCGAACCATCCCTTCAGGATCGCCGGCATGCCGTACCACCACAGTGGGAAAGACACCACGAAGTGGTCGGCGGCGCGCAGCGCGTCCTGTTCGCGACGGATGTCGTCGGCGAGGAGCCCGGTGGCTGTGGCGTTCTTCTGCCGCTCCGACAACGTGCTCCCCGGCGCCGTACCGAAGTCGGCGTCGGCGAGCACCGGATTCCAGTTCATCGCGTAGAGATCCGAGATCGCGACGCGCGTGCCCGACTCGCGTAGTCGTGCCGCCCCCGAGCGGACGAGGGCGTGCCCCAGGGAGGCGTCGTCCGGGTGGGCGTGCACCCACAGAACGCTGCCCTTTTCGACACTGTCCTTTTCGACACTGTCCTTTTCTGCACTGTCCTTTTCTGCACTGTCCTTTTCTGCACTGTCCTTCTCGGCCATGTCTCCATAGTCTGGGGACGGGAACGCTATGGGAAGTACGCACTTTGCGATCACATACGGACCGAGATGTAACGATCGGCGATGAGCAGGGATTCCTGATGACCAGCGATTCTTGATGACCGAGGAGTTCCGATGACACGGAAGGCCGTGGAGACGGCGATGCAGGTGTGCCCGGTGGAGATCGCCGTGGCGGTCCTCGGGGGCGCGTGGAAGCTCACGATCGTCAAGAACCTGATCGACGGGCCATGTCGGTTCGGCGAGCTGGGCCGGCGTGTCGGTCCCGTCAGCGCGCGAGTGCTCACCCGGCAGCTCCGCGAACTGGAGGCCGACGGAATCGTGTCGCGCACGGTCTTCGCCGAGGTACCGCCACGGGTGGAGTACGAGCTGACCGAGCTCGGCCGGACCCTCGAGCCGGCCGTCGCGTGGCTCGACGACTGGGGTGCGGCCTACAGCAGCAGGCTCACCGAGCGCAGCTGAGTGTCGGGAGAGCGGGGGTCAGATCAACCCCTGCTTGCTCGCGGCGTAGACCGCCTCGGCTCGGCGGCTCACCCCGAGTTTGCGCATGATGTTGCTGACGTGGAACTTCACGGTGGTGGCCGAGATGAACAGCTGCTCACCGATCTTCACGTTCGACATGCCGGCGGCGAGAAGCTTCAGCACCTCGAGTTCGCGGCCGGTCAACTGTTCGGCGGGTGCACCCTGCCCGTTGAGCGAACGCACGACCGCCGCGGCACTGCGCGAGTCGAAGGCGCTCTCGCCGCGGGAAACCGCCCGGATGGCGCGCACCAGCTCGGTGGTGTCGACGTCCTTGACGACGTAACCGCGCGCGCCGGCGTGCACGGCCCGCACGACGAGCTGTTCGTCGAGGAAGGTGGTGAGGACGAGCAGGCCGATACCCGGATGCGCCGAGGACAGCCGTCCGCACAATCCCAGTCCCTCGAAGTCCGATCCGGCCGAGAGCTTGAGGTCGAGCAGCACGATGTCGGGGCGCATGCGGTCGACGAGTGCGAGCGCCTCCGCGTCCGTCGAAGCCTCCCCCACCACTTCGAGATCCGGCTCGCGGTCGAGGATCGAGCGGAGTCCCTGGCGGAGGATCGCGTGGTCGTCGACGAGTGCGATGCGCACCGTGCCGGGCCGCGCCCGCGGGGTCGCCTGCGGCGGCGTGACGGTCATGACGGTTCTCCCACCTGTTGAGCTACAGCATTGTCCTGCAACGGAATCCGGGCCGCTATCCGCACACCGCCGAGTCGCGAACGACGCACCTCGAGCGTGCCGCCGAGTTCGCGGGCGCGGGCCTGCATGTTCGCGAGACCGCGGTGGCTCCCGTCGAGGTCGTTGGCGGCGAGCCGCAGCATCACCCGTAGACGCGCGGGGTCGCCGTCGCCGTCGTCGGCCACCGACAGCAGGACCGCGTCGCGTCCGTAACTGAGCCGCAGCACCACGCGACTCGCGTTGGCGTGCACCGCCGCGTTGAACAGCGCTTCGCCGGCGATCCTGAGCAGGGCGTGCTCGGCCTCGCCGCTCAGCTCGACCGGCGTGCCGCCCATCCTCGTCCTGACCTCGAGTTCGCCCGGCATGTGAGCCACGCTGAGCTGTTCGAGCATCTCCGGCAACGACATCCGTTCGGAATCGGACGGCCGGTTCAGCGCGTAGATCGCCGACCGCAACTGCTCGACGGCGCCGCGGGTGAGTTCCTTGGCGAGATCGAGTCGTTCGCTGCGTTCGGTGTCGGGGATGTCGCTGCGGCACACCTCGATCTGCATGCCCGCCGAGAGCACGGCCTGTGTCACACTGTCGTGGAGTTCGCGTGCGATGCGGTGGCGTTCCTCGTCGAGCGCCTGGTTGCGGTGGGCGACGCCCAGCTGCCGCTGCGTGACGGCGAGTTTCTTCAGGGTCGCTTCGAGTTCCTCGTTGCGTGCCTGCAGGTCGGCGGCGGCGCGGTTCGCTTCGCGGTAGGCCTGTTCGGCGCGTTCGAGCAGGAGCTGCCCGCGCTGGTAGAGAGCGGAGTTCTGCAGCGCCACCGCGGTCTGGCTTGCGAGGATCGACAGAACGGCGCGGTCGGTGGTGTCGAGGGCGCGGTGCTCCGGTGTCCACGCGGCGATGGCACCGGCGACTCCCCCGTCGAGGACGATGGGCACGAACGCGTGGTGGTTCTCGACCAGCTCGCGTCGCTCGACGGCTCCGGTGCGCACGGCGTCGAGCAGGGCCACGACCTCGTCGGGCAGGGGCGGTCCCTCGACGTTGTCGACGAGGAAGGGGGTCGCGTCGGGGCCGAGCACGAGCCTGCGCGGTCCGGCATCGGGCAGGACACCGTCGGCGAGAGCGAAGGCCACCCACGTCGCACTCAGGTGTGCGCGGGCGGCCTCGGCAACGGCGCAGATGAGCGTCTCCGGCCCTTCGACCGTGCGCACCAGCGCCCGGGAGATCAGCTCGAGTGCGTGGACGACGCGTTCGAGTCGCTCGGCGGCGCCGCGATATTGCGGATAGAAGGTCGACTTCCCGGAGCGGAGTCCGGTCAGTGCCGACAGGTCGGGAGCACTCACATCGCCGTCCGGAACAACTCGATCATCTGCTCGCGGGTCGCGGTGCGCGGATTCGTCGACATGCACGCGTCGCGCAGGGATCCCTCCGCGAGTCGCGGCAGGTCTTCCTCCCGCACACCGAGTTGGCGCAGTCCGCGCGGAACACCCACCTGACGGGCGAGAGCGTCGATGCGCGCCGCGACGGCCTCGACGGCCTCGGGCGCGGCACCGCGCGCCTCCTCCAGACCGAGGGTCGCGGCGACCTGGACGAACGGCTCGGGGTTATCGGCGCCGTTGAACCGGATGACGTGCGGCAACAGCACGCCGTTGATGACCCCGTGCGGCAGATCCAGCAGCCCGCCGACCTGATGGCTCATCGCGTGGGCGGCGCCGAGAATCGCGTTGGTGAACGCGAGTCCGGCCTCGAGGCTCGCCTGGGCCATGGTGGCGCGAGCGGGCATGTAGGTCGGGTCGTCGATCGTGCGTACGAGCGTGCCGGTGACCATGCCGACCGCCCGCAGTGCGTGATGGTCGGTGAGGGGGTTGTGGGCGCGGGAGACGAACGCCTCGATGCCGTGGGTGAGGGCGTCGAGTCCGGTGGCGGCGTTGAGGTCGGCGGGCATGGTGGTGAGCAGTCGCGGATCGATCACCGTGAGGTCGGGGACGAGCGACCGCCCGATGATGGTGATCTTGCTGCCACGAGCGGTGTCGGTGACCACGCAGAACTGGGAGACGTCGGCTCCTGTCCCGGACGTCGACGGCACCATGACCATGGGCGGAATGGGAAGCGGCGCGCGGTCGACGCCCTCGTAGTCGAGGATGTTGCCGCCGTTGGCGGCGAGGATCGCGACGCCCTTCGCGGCGTCGATCACCGAGCCACCGCCCAGGGCGACGAGGACGTCGCAGCCCCGCGATCGGTACAGCTCGCGACCGGCGGCGACCTCGTGGTCCTTCGGATTGGGGGTGAGCCCGGCCCACACCGTGGCTTCGACACCCTGGTCACGCAGGTATCCGAGGAGTTCGTCGACCCAACCGGCCTCGATAAGCCCCGGATCGGTGACGAGCATGGGGCGGACACCGCCGAGCCGGACGGCGGCGTGGGCCGCTTCGACGAGCGAGCCTTCCCCGAAGACGATCTCGGGGGCGTGGAACTTGACCAGGGCCGGCCCCGAAGCGTGGTGGTCGTCCCGAGGGGTCGCGGAAGCACGGGGATGGGTCGTGTTCTGGTGTCCCGGCATGACGACGGCCACTGTTCACTCCTGACGATCCGCACGATCCGCGCACCTGTGTGATCCAGCTTACGGTGCACGGGTTGTCGGGCGGAGCGGGCACGGGACGCACCGGACCGATGGCGAGGTCGGCACCTATCCGACAGGGTAGGTCACCGAAGCGGGTCGGCGCGCGGCGGATCTCCCCCTACGGCGTGCACCGATACATCGACAGTCCTGCACCGATACGTCGACGGTTCTGCGCCGCTACGTCACTGCCCGCCGGTATCGCCCATCACGGCACCCTCGCGGCGGGGGTCGGCACCACCGACCCATCCCTGCCCCTGACGCAGCAGCGCGCTCAATCCACTGGACTGCGGGGCGACGGACACCTCGTGGCCCATGTCGCGGAGCTGCTGCACGAGCGGATCGTTCGCTCCGTCGTCGGCACCGTCGATCGCCGGATGTTCGCCGCCGACCCCGGTGACGGGGGTGTTCGCGGCGCCGAACGACACGGCCGAGACGGCCTGCTGCGGGTCGAGGCCCCAGTCGAGGGTGTTCACGAGCGTCTTGACGACGAACTGGATGATCACCGAACCGCCCGGCGACCCGACCACCATCCGGATGTCGCCGCGACCACCGTCGGGTGTGCGTTCGAAGACGAGCGTCGGGGCCATCGAGCTGCGCGGCCGCTTGCCGGGTTCGACGCGGTTGGCGACGGGCAGTCCCTCCTCGTCGACCGGTTCGGCCGAGAAATCCGTGAGCTGGTTGTTGAGCAGGAAGCCGTCCGTCATGTGGAACGAGCCGAAGGCCGACTCGATCGTGGTCGTCATGGACGCGACGTTGCCGTAGCTGTCCGCGACCGAGATGTGGCTGGTGCCGTGCTCGGGGCTCTGCGGCGGCATACCGAGCGGGACCGGACCGAAGTCGCCGGGCTGCGCTTCGCCCATGCTCTTGCCGGGATCGATCAACCCTGCACGTTCGGACAGGTAGTCCGGGTTCACCAGGGTCTCCAGTGAGCCGCCCGGCAGGGGGACGAAATCGGCGTCGGCGACGTACTTGTCGCGATCGGCGTAGGCGAGTCGTTCGGCCTCGGAGATCAGGTGCACCGCGTCCGCGTCGGGGACACCGCCGTCGGCGTCGACATCACCCGGCGGCAGCGACGCGAGGTCGAAGTTCTCGAGGATGCCGAGCGTCGCCGCGACCGCCATGCCACCGGAGGACGGATTGGGCATGCCGCAGATCTCGTACTCGCGGTAGGGGGTGCACAGCGGTTGCCGTTCCTTCGCCTGGTAGACGGCGAGATCCTCGAGGCTCATCGTTCCGGGTGTACGCCCGCCGGAATCGGTGCCGGTGGACTCGACGATGCCGGCCGCGATGTCACCGGTGTAGAAGGCGTTCGCGCCGTCGGTGGCGATCGCCGAGAGCGTCTTGGCCATGGCGGGATTCGTGAGGGTCTCACCCGCGGCCTTGGGTGAGCCGTCGGCCTGCAGCAAGTAGGCGCGCGCCTCGTCGTCGACGGCGAGCTGTTCGGCGGAATCGGCGATCGACTGCGCCAGGCGGTCGCTGATCACGATGCCCTGGTCGGCGAGATCGATGGCGGGGCGGAACAACTCGCCCCAAGCGGCGTTCCCGTGTTCCGCGTGGACGGTTTCGAGCATCCGCACGACGCCGGGCACGCCGATCGACCGGCCGCTCGCACGCGCGTCGGGGTGGGGTTCGGTGCGATCGGTGTCGCTGATCCAGCGCAGGTAGTTCTCGGTCGCGGACATCGGTGCCGTCTCGCGGCCGTCGTATGCCGTCACCTCACCGGACGCGGCGTCGTAGTAGACCAGGAACGCTCCACCGCCGATACCCGAGGACTGGGGCTCGACGAGGCCGAGAACCATCTGGGCGGCGACGAGTGCGTCGGCTGCGGTCCCGCCGTCGCGCAGGACCTCACACGCTGCTTCGGTGGAGACGGGATTGGCCGTCGACACGGCGAAGGAGGAGGTGGTCACCGCTGTCATGCCGGCGCGGTAACCGGTCGCGATCTCGGGGTTCGTGGAGATGTCGCGATCCCCGGTCTCCGTCGGCTGCGTGTCGGTGATCGGGGTGCCGTTCGGTTCGGCGGTGCAGGTCGCGGCCGCCGCGGTCTCCTGCACATCGGCGGCACCGTCGGATTCCGTATCGCCGGACGCGGACATACACGCGCCGAGGAGGGTGATCGAGACGGTCGCGGCGAAGGCCGCGCGGACACCGGACCGGACTCTCGAGGGCAGGACCATTCCCCGACCGTAACCGGGCGCGTGAGTGGCCGTAGGGAATTCGACCGCGAGCGGCTCGCGTCCGTGCGCCGGACCCCTTGACGCGGCCGTCGCCCAGGGAGCATCCTTTATTCAACCGGATGGTTGATAAACCGGAAGGTTCACAAAGCGGAGGCGATCGTGTACGACGACGAGACGGACGACACCGCACTCGACCTGGCGTTCACCGCACTGGCCGATCCGGTCCGCCGCTGCATCGTCGCCCGGCTCAGCCGGGGCCCGGCCACGGTCACCGAACTCGCGGAACCCTTCGAGATCACCACGCAGGCGATCTCGAAACACATTCGGGTGCTCGAACACGCCGGTCTCGTCACGCGCACGCGCGACGCCCAGCGCCGGCCCGTCCATCTGAACCCTGCACGGCTGGAGATGCTGACCTCCTGGATCGACCGCTACCGGTTGGTGAAGGAGCAGCAGTTCCGCGATCTCGACGCCGTGCTGGCCCGGGAAGCGGCCCCCGATCGTCCACGGGGTGTGTAGCCCACCCCGATCCTCATAGTGTGCACAGCGCACCCCGGTCTCCGGAGGACCATCATGACCAGCAACGCAGTCACCCTCTCGATCCCCGAGGGCGTCCCCTTCATCGACTACGAGCGGGAGTTCGATTTCCCCCTCGAGGACGTCTTCCGCGCCCACAAGGACCCCGATCTCGTCGCGCAGTGGCTCGGCCCGCGCGGCATGGAGATGAAGATCGAGGAGTACGACCTCCGCACCGGCGGTTCGTACCGCTACGAACACTCCGACGACGGCGGCAGCTACCGCTTCGCGGGTGTCTTCCACACCGTGCGCGAGAACGAGCTCATCGTCCAGACCTTCGAATATCTCGGATTCCCGGATGTGGTGAGCCTCGAGACGCTCACCTTCGTCGACCTCGGGAACGGCCGCTGCAAGCTGGTCGGCCATTCCGTGTACCCGAGCCAGGAGGCCCGCGACGGCATGGCGGAATCGGGTATGGAGACCGGCCTGACCGAGGGCTTCGAACGACTCGAGGAGCTGCTGGCCGGGTCCGCGACACGGTGAGCGCCGCTCACCGCAGGGCGTGGCCGAGTTCGGCGGCGCGCGCGAGCAGTTGCACGCCGTCGCGGGCGACGACCACCTCGTCGCACACCTCGGCGTAGTCGGGCATCGCGCAGGTCGCCTGCGTCCAGTACCGCTCGGGCTCGGGCGTGATCCACGCGAGGCGGTGCACGCGGCGACGGAGTTCCTCGAGCCGATCGGTGCGCGGGGGAGGACCGTTGCAGCGCCCGTCCCCCACCACCAGCACCGACGTCCGGCCGTCGATCGATCCGGAGTGCTCGGTGAGGAGTTCGTCGAACATCCGGCCG
Organism: Rhodococcus sp. S3; assembly: GCF_058211795.1. NCBI lineage: Bacteria > Bacillati > Actinomycetota > Actinomycetes > Mycobacteriales > Nocardiaceae > Rhodococcus > Rhodococcus sp. S3. Next base: position 3,817,967 of record NZ_CM177074.1, read on the forward strand.
TAGTCGCTGCTCGCTTCGAGATCGACTGCGGGATGGGCGAGTACGGCGGCCAGAGCACCGTCACCGCCGGCAGCGAGCAACTGTGTCGTCACGTCCACCGGACGATCGACGAAGGCGACCACCCGGCACCGGTGCGCCCGCCCGTGCATCGCCTGGGCGAGCCGGAGCGTGAACGCGGTGATCGGACGGACCGACAACGAGACGTCGGCGAGGACGAGCAGCCGCACCCGGTCGGGGCGGGGCGCGCGGACGACGAGCCGGAAGGGCACGCCGTCGGTCCGCATCCCCGCTCGGGCGGTCCTGCGCATGTCGAGCCGTCCGCGGGTCCGCTCACGCGGATGGGGCCGGACCGGTCCGCGCATGCGGCGCAGCACCTCGTGGCATGCGAGCTCGATCTCGGCACGGTCGATACCGGCGGTGTCGTGCGATTCGGGTGCCTCGACGCCTTCGGTCCCCGGCACCGCGGCGGCGAGCGAGGCCACGAATGCCTCGACCGCGTCCACGAGTCGCGCGAGCTGCGAGGCGGAGAGAGGTTCGTCGAGGACCTCTCCCCCGTACGTGCGGTGCGGGTCGTAGGCGTCGAGCCACGCGAGGATCGACGCCGGGTCGTCCCACGACAACGATCCGACGACCGCGGCCCCGGGTTCACCGGACAGATCACCCACCGTCGTGGTCGCGGCGTTCTCGACGTCGACGGTGTAGGTGACGCCGCGACGGCCCGAGTCCGCACCCGTGTCCACCGACAGATCGGCGTCGGACGATGTCATCGACACATCGTCGTCGTCCTTGTGCGGGTTGAATCCCTTGCGGGCCTCCGGGGTGTCGAAGTGGTCGCCGACCTCGGCTGCGCGTTCGTTGTACTCGGCGTAGCGCGCGACACTCGGGTCGTCGCCGATCTCGAGCGCCGCCGGCAGGGACTCCGCGAACTGCGCGCGGGCGGGACCGCCGCCGCTCGCGACGACGGCGGCGTCGACCGCACCGAACAACTCGTCGAAGGCGCGCTCGAAGCCGGCCCTCTCGTGCGGGTACTTCGCGCACACCGCCCGCAAGCACGAGCGCAGCGAATCCCGCTCGCGGACGGGGACCAGGTCGAGCACCCGGCGCACCTCGATGCTCTCGGCCGGTGACGCCGCGACACCGTGGCGTCGCAGGAGCATGCCGAACACCGCCGCCACCACGTCGAGCACGTAGCGGGGGCGACGCTCGTCGAGCGCGGTCACCCGTGTCGCCCGGGGTGTGGACACCCGTCCCACTCGGGATGCGTACATCGCGGGGTCACCCCCGCAGTCCGCTGCCCGCGGCATCGCGACCGCCACCACCGCGTCCCCGGAAGACGGAGGTCGTGGTGTTCGCCGGGCGTGATGCGACCGTCACACGTTCGTGCGACGGGACAGGTTCGGCCGCAATCGCTTCGGACATATCCGGTTCGGACGTCGCGGTTGCCGGTGCCGCACCGCCGAGCCGCGTCTTCGCGAGGTCGACGTCGCCGGTGTACTTGAGCAGCGTCGCCAACAGCACGTCGCGCATGCCGCCCAGCGAATCCGGGTCGTCGGCATCGTGTCCCATCACCGTCGCTGCGCGCGCGGCGTCGATGACCTCCGAGATCGAGGGGCTCTTGCGCAGCGGCAGATCGCGCAGGGTCCGGGACAGATCGACGATCTGGTGGGCCGTTCCCGGGCGCACATCCGGCACCCGGGCGGTGACGATCTCGCGTTCACGTTCGGGTGTCGGGTATCCGACGTGGTAGTGCAGGCAGCGACGCTTGAGCGCGGGCGACAACTCGCGAGTGTCGTTGGAGGTCAGGATCACCCACGGTGTGGACCGCGCCGTGAACGTGCCGACCTCGGGGATCGTCACCTGCCGTTCGGCGAGCACCTCGAGCAACAGTGCCTCCATGGACTCCTCGGTGCGATCCACCTCGTCGACGAGCAGGACCACCGGCTCCTCCGAGAGCACGGCCTCGAGCAGCGGACGGACCGACAGGAAGGTCTCCGAGTACAGGCCGAAGTCCTGCTGCGCGAGGAACTTCGACGCGTCCGCGAGGTCGGCGTGACCGGCGAGCAGTTCGCCGATGCGGTCGCGCAGCATCTGCACGTGCAGCAGCTGTTTGGCGTAGTCCCACTCGTACAGGGCGCGGCTGTCGTCGAGCCCTTCGTAGCACTGCAGCCGCACCAGTTTCCGGTCGCCGACCGCGGCGAGCGCCTTGGCCAGTTCGGTCTTGCCGACCCCGGCGGGGCCTTCGAGCAGCAGTGGCCGCTCGAGTGCGGTGGCGAGGTGCACGACGGTCGCGAACTCGTCGTCGGCGATGTAGTCGTGCCGGCGCAGCGCATCCTTCAACTCGGCGCCCGAGGCGAACGGGGTCATCCGGGGTCTCCTTGTCTGGCGTGGTCGCAGCGGAGCAGGGCGCTCCCGGGGCGCAGGGGACGCCCCGGGAGCACGGGTTCTCAGTAGGACCGGTTGATGCAGTGGTCGACGACCGGGATCATCGAGTCGACCGTGACCTCGCGGGGGTTGCCCGGGGTGCACCAGTCGTCCTGGATGTGCTCGGAGATCGCCCGGACGGTCTTCTCGTCGCCGCGGATCGTGTCTCCGCGACCCGCGTACTTCTTGGTGTTCATCTGGTTCTTCTCGTACGAGTCGGTGCGCACCTGACCGAAGTTGTCGGGGATGCCGACGTCCTTCGCGAGACGGATCGCCGCTTCGACCGCCGCGTCAGCGGCCTGGACGGTGGTCATGTTGCGGGTGTCCACGCCCATCGCGGTGGCGATGCGGGCGTACTGCTCGTAACGGGAGGGCAGGTTGTACTCCCACACGCGGGGCAGCGCGATCGCGTTGTTGAGGCCGTGGTGGCTGTCGAAGAAGGCGGAGACGGCGTGCGAGATGGAGTGCACGATGCCCAGGCCGCCGGAGTTGAAGGCCTGCGCGGCGATGTACTGGGCGTTCATCATGCCTTCGCGGGCCTTGAGGTTGCGCGGCTCGAAGACGGCCTCGCGCAGGTTCTTCGCGACCAGTTCGATCGAGTAGAGCGCGTTGCCCAGCGACGGCGCGAAGTCCAGCCGGGAGACGTACGGCTCGGAGCCGTGGGCGAGGACGTCGAAGCCGCAGTAGGCGGTGAAGTGCTGGGGGCAGCTGTAGTAGAGCAGCGGGTCGTCGATCGCGAGGGTGACGATCGTGGCCTCGTCGAAGCCGACCCACTTGTGCGGGTGGTCCATGTCGGAGGTGTCGGTGATGACGTACGCCCAGGACGTCTCGGAGCCGGTGCCGGCGGTCGTGGAGACGGCGATGTGCGGCGGGTTCTCCTTGTTGGTGGACTTCGCGAAGCCTTCGAACTCGTTGATGTTGCGGCCGTCGTGGGCGATCACGACGCGCGCGCCCTTGGCGGCGTCGTGGCTCGATCCGCCGCCGACGGAGATGATCGAGTCGCACTTCTCCTTCTGGTAGAGCGCCGCGGCCTCCATGACGTTGTAGTCCTTGGGGTTGGACTCGACCTTGTCGTAGAGGACGACCTCGACGCCCTGGTACTCGATCTTGCCGATGAGCTCCTCGATGATCCCCGATCCGCGCAGGCCGGTCGTCATCAGCAGGGCGCGCTTGAAACCGAGGTTCTTCGCCTCGACGCCGAGGATGTCGTGGGCACCGACGCCCATCAGCGCGCGGGGGAAGGGATGGAATTCCTTGATCGGGAAGTCCCAGATCTGATTGAGCTCGATTGCCATGGTGTATCTCCTCGCAGAGGGGGTGTACCGGATCGGGAGTGTGATGTGGACCTCATCCGCGATTCACCATCGACCAGAGTCGCGAGGCGTGAAAGACACAGCGGCCGAAACCGTCCGGTCGCCGCGGGGGCACCGCCCGTTCGGGTAGGGGACCTCCCGCTGACCGGGTGGGCTCCGCACCCGCCCGAGCAGTGCCGGTACCGTTTTCCTCATCCCATGCGCGCTGGTAACCTGAATTAGAACACGTTCTAGATTCGGTCGTGCGCGGCCATCTTTGCAGGAGAGGACGAGACCCACCCATGACGACTGTCGAGGTGCCCCACGGCTCACGCTCGGTGATCCTCACCGTGTCCGCCGTCGTCGAGGAGACCGCCGACACGCGGTCGATCGTGTTCGCCGTCCCGGACGAGCTGCGCGACAAATTCGCCTACCGGCCCGGCCAGTTCCTCACCCTGCGCATCCCGAGCGACCGGACGGGCTCGGTGGCCCGCTGCTACTCGCTCGCGAGCTCGCCGTTCACCGACGACGCCCCCAAGGTCACCGTCAAGCGCACCTCCGACGGCTACGGATCCAACTGGCTGTGCGACAACATCGCGGCCGGACAGACCCTCGAGGTGCTGCCTCCCGCGGGCGTCTTCACCCCGAAGTCGCTCGACCACGACTTCCTGCTGTTCGGCGCCGGCAGCGGCATCACCCCGGTGATCTCGATCCTCAAGTCCGCACTCACCCAGGGCGGCGGCAAGGTCGTGCTGGTCTACGCCAACCGCGACGAGAAGTCCGTCATCTTCGCCGAGGAGTTGCGCGCGCTCGCGGAGAAGTACCCGACGCGCCTGACCGTCGTGCACTGGCTCGAGTCCGTGCAGGGCCTTCCCACGGCCGATCAGCTCGCGGCGATCGCAGCGCCCTACGAGTCGTACGAGGCGTTCATGTGCGGCCCCGGACCGTTCATGGACACGGTCCACCAGGCCCTGAACACCGTGGGCATGCCCCGCGCCCGCGTGCACGCCGAGGTCTTCAACTCGCTGTCGGGCGACCCGTTCGCCGACCAGGCGCCGGTCGAGGTCAGCGACGAGGACGCCGCCGACGCCGCGACCGTCGAGGTCGAGCTCGACGGCGAGGTCCACAAGCTGTCGTGGCCGCGCAAGCAGACCCTCGTCGACATCATGCTCGCGAAGGGCATCGACGTGCCGTATTCGTGCCAGGAGGGCGAATGCGGGTCGTGCGCGTGCACCGTGCTCGAGGGCAAGGTCGAGATGGAGAACTGCGACGTGCTCGACCCCGAGGACATCGAAGCGGGCTACATCCTCGGTTGCCAGGCCCGGCCGGTGACCGACCACCTCAAGATCGAGTTCTGAGCCGGCGGGTTCACGCCCCGCTGCTCGCTCCCTCTGCGGAAGTGCCCGGCCCCTACGAACGTGCGGGGACGGGCACTTCCCGCATCCCGGCGGAGTCGGGCTTCGGCTTGCGCACGAGCACGCCGACCCCGGCAACGAGCGCCAGCACGGCCACGACCACGCCGTAGCCGACGGCGGTGGACATCAGGCCGAACGATCCGGCCGCCACCCCGGCGGCCATCGCGGGCACCGAGAACGCGAAGTAGCAGACGACGAAGGTCGTCGCGAAGATCCGGCCGCGCTCATGGGGTCGGCCGAGCGAGCCGACGACGCCCATGGCCGCGACGAAGGTCGAGCCCCAGCCGAAACCGGCGACGGCGGTACCCGCGTAGTACACCGCGACCCATCCCGTGAGGAGCGCCGTGATCACCGCGGCCAGTCCCGTCGCGAGCAGCACGGCCCCGAGGACCACGATGCGATGCGGGTCGCGGCGGGCCGTGGTGGTCGCCGCGACGGTGCCCGCCGTGAAGAGGGTGCCGATCGCCAGGCCCGCGGCGAGACGGTTGTCGATACCGAACACCGAGTCGACGATCGACGGTCCCAGCGACATGTACAGCCCGCCGAGCGCCCACGCCGACATCAGGCTGGGCAGGATGAGCAGATAGCGGCCCCGGACCTCACGGGGCACCGACGCGCTCGGCACCAGGCTCCGCAGGGCGTCGCGTCGCGACGGGAAACCCACCGACGGCGACGTCTCCGGCACGAAGATCAGCGCAATCGCCAGCACGACGGCGAGAACGCCGACGACCGCATAGCTCAGGACCGTCGGGAACGGCGCGAACTGCACGAGCACGCCCGCTCCCGCCGCGCCGAGCGCGAGGCCGAGCGACGGCGCCGCGGTGTTGATCAGCGGGCCGATGTGTCTGTTCGGCTGCATCTCGATCACGGCGGCGGCCAGCGCGCTCGTCGCCGCGCCCACCGCGAGACCCTGCAGGATCCGCGCGAGAATCAGCCACCCCACGCCCGGGGAGGCGATGAACACCACCATGCTCGCCGCGAGCAGCAGCAGGGCCGTCACGATCACGGGTCTGCGCCCGACGTGGTCGGACAGCGACCCCACCGTCACGAGCGCCGCGAGCAGTGCGAGCACGTAGACCGCGAACACCACCGTGAGCATCGCCGCGGAGAATCCCCACATCTGCTGGTAGACGGGATACAGCGGTGACGGTGCCGACGACGACGCGGTGAGGGTGAACGCTCCCAGGCCGACCACGGCGAAACCGAACGAGCGGATACGGCCGCGGGGCTGTACGGGAGCAGTCATCGAACCTCCAGAAGGTGATCGGCGCGTTCCACGCGAGAGACGAACGGCGTGTCCCACGCGGAAACGAACGATGCGCCCCCGCGCGAATTGGTGAACACCCCTTCACCAACATACTTCGCTCGACGAAGTATTCCTCCGGCCACCCACCCGGCTGCTCGGACACTCAGAGGGAGGTGGCGTCCTCGACGTCCTCGTCGCGCATGTCACCGGGCGCCGCGAGCAGGGCGCGACCGGCGGCGAAGACCGTCGCTGCCGGCGGCAACTCTCCGGGCACACCGCTGCGGAAGACCTCGACACGGCCCGAACCCGAGGCGGGTCGCCCGAGCGCATCGATCCGGCGCAGCGTCTGCCGTGCGACGGCCTCGGCGCTGTCGAACAGGCGCACTCCGGCCGGCAGGTGTTCGGTGATGGTGTCGGCGACCAGCGGATAGTGGGTGCAGCCGAGAACCACACCCTGGACGTCCCGAGGGGTGCGCTCGGCCGCGGAGGCGACCGCTGCGGCGACAGCCACACGATCGCCCGCATCGATGGCGTCGGCGAGTCCGTGACACGCCACCCCGACGACCTCGGACCCGTTCGCGAACTGCTCGATCAGATTCGCCTGGTACCTGCTCGCGGTGGTCGCGGCGGTGGCCCAGATCGCCACCGAATCGCACGCCGCGGCCGCGGGCTTGACCGCCGGGACCGTGCCCACCACGGGCACCGACGGACCGAGATCGGCCCGGACGTGTTCGAGGGCGGTCACCGATGCGGTGTTGCACGGGAGCACGACCACCTCGGCGCCGCGGTCGACGGCGCGGCGAGCGGTGGTGACGACCCGGTCGATCACCCAGTCCGGTGACTTCGGTCCCCACGGGGCGCCGTCGGGATCCGTCGACAACATGAGGTCGAGATCGGGACGCAACCGTCGCAGCCACGCGGACGTCGGCAACAGCCCGAGACCCGAGTCGATGAGCGCAACGATCACCCTACGAATCTAGCGGGTCGCGCGTCGCCGGCCCGAGTGCGGTCGGTGCGGCGCGCAACCCCACTCCCCTAGACCGTCGCCGCGAGCAGCTCGTCGATCGGGGCACCCGCAGCGATCTTCGCGCGCGACTTCATGACCAGCGCGGGCAGGCCGCCGCCCACCGCGCCGACGAGTCTGCCGTCGCGCTCGTAGTACGCGAGGAACTTGCGGCCGTCGTCGCGCACGACGTGCACCGTGTCGTCGGCCGTGACCGCACCGAGGCCCTGGATCTTGATGTCGTACTGGTCGCTCCAGAAGTAGGGCACCTGCGCGGCCGCGCCGGCCTCGACGCCCATGATGGTCTTCGCGAGGACGGATGCCTGTTCGCCGGCGTTCGTCCAGTGCTCGATGCGCCTGCGTCCACCGGCCGGCACCTGCCAGGACGCGACGTCGCCGACCGCCCACACGTGCGGGGTGGAGGTGCGGCCCGTGCCGTCGCAGACGACTCCGTTCTCGATCTCGACGCCCGAGCCCTCGAGCCACTCGGTGGCCGGGATCGAACCGATACCGAGCACCACGAGATCGACGTCGATCTCGCTGCCGTCGCCGAGGAGGGCCGAGGTGACACGCTCGTCGCCGCGGATCTCCGACAGACCGACCCCGGCACGCACGTCGACACCCTCGGCGGTATGCAGGCGGGTGACGAGAGCACCGACCTCGGCACCGAGCACCGACGCGAGCGGGGTGGGCTGCGGTTCGACCAGCACGACCTCCACCTCGCGCGACCGCAGGCTCGCCGCGACCTCGCACCCGATGAATCCGGCGCCGACCACGAGCGCGCGGGCACCCGGGACGATCGCCTCACGCAGCGCGCGGCTGTCCTCGAGCGACCGCAGGACGTGGACTCCTGTCAGATCGGGCAGACCGGGGATGCGGCGGGGCCGCAGACCCGTAGCAACGACGAGTTCGTCGTAGCCGAGTTCGGTGCCGTCCGCGAGGGTGAGGGTGCGCGCCGCGGTGTCGACCGAGCGGGCCGCGGCACCGAGCTTCAGCTCGATGCGGTTCTCGTCGAAGAACTCGCTCGGACGGAGGGTCGTGTCGTCACGGTCGCCGCGCAGGACCTCCTTGGACAGGGGCGGGCGGTCGTAGGGCAGGTGCGTCTCGTCGCCGACGAGCACGAGTTCGCCCTCGTATCCGGCGCGGCGCAGCTCCTCGGCGGTACGCACCGCCGCCAGGCCGGCGCCCACGACGACGACACGCTCCGGCGTACTCTCGGTCTCCCGCTCGTTCGACACCCTCGCCCCATCCTTCGCTTCGTCTGTGACACGAATGCTCGTGCCGCGCGGTAGTGATACATCCCACCCTGCGTCCCACGTTCTTACCAAACGGCGACGGCGGGCGACAGACCTACGTCGGCCGTTAGAGTTCGAGGCACCGTGAGGACAATGGGATCGAGCACGGAATACGACCGGTACACCTACCTGGGAGCCCTCATGACCAGCGACAGCGGCGCAGGTATCAGCCGCATACAGTTCGGCGCCGGAACCTCCTCCGGACCCGCCGACCCGCAGGGCCGCACGATCATCGCGGACGCGGTGGTGGCCAAGATCGCGGGGCTCGCGACCCGCGAGATCAGCGGCGTCATCGAGGTGGGCGCCGGCACCGCCCGCGTCGTGGGCGCGTTGCGCGACCGCATCCCCGGTGCGCGCATCAACCACGGCCAGGGTGTCGCCGTCGAGGTCGGTGAACGTCAGGCCGCGATCGACATCGGCATCGTCGCCGAATACGGCGTCGCGCTGCACGAACTCGCCGTCGCCATCCGGCACAACGTCATCGCCGCGGTCGAGCGCATGACAGGACTCGAGGTCACCGAGGTCAACATCACGGTCTTCGACGTCATGCTCCACGAAGAGGCCGCGGCCCTCACCGACGACGCCAAACCCCGCGTGCAGTGAACCCCGGATCCGCAGCGCACGCGAGCGCGGCCGACCTGGTCGCGGACGCCGCGCTGTCCGTTCCCGGCGTCGTGGGTCTGCACCGCGGCGCATTCGGGGAGGTCGCCACCTACCTACCCGGGCGACGCGTCGAAGGTGTGCGGCTGACCGATCGGCTGTGCGCGGTGCACATCGTCGTGCGGATCCCCGCCGATCTCCCGGCCGTCGCCGACGCCGTCCGCGTCCGGGTGTCCCCGCTGGTGGACGTGCCCGTCCAGGTGACGATCGAAGACGTCCACGCCGGTGAACGAGAAGGAGCCCCATCGTGAACCACACACCCGTCAGCAACACCGTCGTCGGACTCCTCGCGGGGCTGCTCCTGGCCCTCGCCGGCATCATCGGCGGGTTCAGCGGCCTACTGTTCGCCGTGCTGCTCGGCGCGCTCGGTGCCGCGATCGGCGCCCACCGCGACGGCCACCTCGACCTCGGCGCCCTGCTGAGGAGTCGGGGCCGTGGCTGACCCCACCGCACCCGACGTCGGGACATCCGACGATGCCGCACCCGCGGAGACCGGTTCCGGGACCGGAGTCGTGCCGCCGGGCGAACGCGGCAGCCTCGTCGTCAAGGACCGCGCGATCGAACGCATCGCCGCGGCCGCCGCGCTCGGCGTCCCCGGTGTGGTGCGGCACAGCGGAGGCGGCATCCTGCGTCTCACCGGACGCGACCTGCCCCGGGCCGACGTCACCACCGGCGCGAAGGCCGTCGCGGTGAATCTCTACATCGCCGCCGAATGGCCGTACGACGCGGCGATGCTCACCCGCAGGGTCCACGACGCGGTCGAACGCCAGCTGCACGACCTGACGGGCATGCGGATCAGCGAACTCAACGTGCTCATCGTCGCGACCGCGCTCGTCGAGGACGGCGAGACCGACGAGGCTCAGCCACCCGTCGAGTACCTGGAATCCGACATCGTCGCGGCGCGGACCACCCCGCATCCCGACATCCCCACCGTCGCTCCCCTGCCGCCGCTGGCGCCGCCCGCGGCCGCACCCGCCGCCGCGATCGTCGCGATCGCGGCACTCGCCCTGTCGTTCGTCGCTGCCCGGGAATTGCTCATCGTCAACGGGACATACGGCGGCGCCCCGTGGCTGCGCAACTCCTTCGAGTGGTTCGGCCGCCTGCACTGGCACACCTGGCTCGCGCCGATCGCCGCGGTGTGCCTCGTCCTCGGAATCGTCCTGATCGTCGTCTCGCTCAAACCCCGTCGCCGGACGCATGTCCCACTGCAGGTCGCGGGACCGGTGCCGACGGTGTGGATGCGGCGCACCGACGTCGCACGCATGTGCAGCGCCCACGCATCCGCGCTCACCGGCGTGCGCACGGCCCGCACGGTCGTCGATCGTCGCCGTGCCGTGGTGCGTATCTCGATCGAGGACGAGACACCGATCGACGAGATCACCGCCTCCGTGCGCGGCGCGGTCGCCCCGAACCTCGCGGCGCTCGCCGACCCCGTCGAACTCGTGGTGGAGGTGGCGCGGTGAAACTTCGTACCGTGCTGGCGAATCGGCTCGTCACCTTCCTGACGGGCCTCGCGCTCGCCGGTGCCGGCGCATTCGCCCTCGCCTGGGTGTGGCAGGTTCCCGCCGCCCGCGAACAGCTCTCGCGTCTCGACCGTCCCCGCGTGACCGACATTCCGGACCAGTCGTGGTGGACGCCGGCCCTGTGGTCGGTCTTCGCGGGCGGACTCGTGCTCGGCATCGCGTTGCTCGCCGTCAACCTGTCGCGCCGGCGCACCTCGACCGTGCAGCTCTACGACCAGGTCACCGACGCCACTCTCGGTGTCGAACTCGGTCCCGTCGCCGACGGTGTGGCAGCCGAACTCGCCGCCCTACCCGGCGTGCGGGCCGTGCGCGGACGCGCCGTGGTCGAACGCCACCTGCCGACGCTCTCGGTGGTGGTGCACGCCGACCCGACCATCGACGTCACCGAACTGACGGAGGCCGCCGAGGATGCCGCCCAGCGGGTCGCGCGTGCTCTCGGTGGGGCGCACGTCGCGACGCAGGTCCTGGTACATCTCGACCCGGCCGTCGACGTCCACTGAGCCCACCCCGCCCGGGCCGGCTCAGCTTCGGGCCGCGTCCACGAGGTCGTGCTCGACGCGGTAGTCCACGCGCATCCGGTCGATCGCCACGTCGCGCACCTTGTACGCCCGCTGCGTGGTGCGTTCGAGGTCCGGGTAGCGGAGTTCCTGGACGCGGGTGACGAGCGCGAGCAGCGGCCCGACGCGTCCGAGGAGGTGCTTGAGCGGACTGTCGGGGATGTGCAGGGCGTCGGCGTCGGCGTCGCCGATGAACACCCGCTGCAGCGAGTGCATCACCGTGCGGGCGACCGCCGTCCGGATCGGTGCGGTGCCCGGCAACAGGTTCGCCAGTTCCGGGACGAGATACTGCTCGGTCAGTGCGGTGACGAATTCCCGGTCCTCGTCGCTGGGGCCCGGCGAGGTGAGCCTGTAGAGGTCCTCGACCGCGATGTGGTCGCGTTCGGTACGCAGGCCCAGTTCCTCGCCCATCCCGATCACGTGCCCGACATATCGCCACAGGTGGTAGATGTCGTCGAGTTCGCGATCGGTGAAGCGCACCCCGAGGATCTGCATCGCCTCGACCGCGATGTGGCCGAACTCGGCCATCGTCAGCGCCATGTACGACTGCGGGATCGGCACGCCCCAGGCGTCCTCGTCCCACACTCCGCTCGCGAGGATGCCCTTGCGCACGTGGGCGTGGATCAGGCGTACCCGCACCGTGAACGCGAATCCGCCTCCGTCGCGTCGCATCCCACCGCGGGTGAGGACGTGCCGCAGCCACTCCCCGACCTCCACGGACCGCACGGCCGGCCGACTCACGTAGCGCCCCGTCAGCGCGAGAGGCTTTCCGGCGATGAAGTTTCCGGCACCGCGCAGCAGCGACGCGGCACCGAGCACCATGCCGAGGATCGGGGTGTGCCGGACGAGCGCATCGGCGGCGTTGTCGATGCGGTCGTGGTCGACCCAGGCGGGTTCGTCGTCGAGGAAGGCGAACAGCTCGCGCAGGGAATCGGGTGCCCCGGGGACCGCGTCGACGCCGTCGGCGAGTGCGACCCGCACGGCGTCGGTCGCGGAGTTCGGACCGAAGTCGTCGTTCACCACGGCGTCGGCCAGGGGGTCCGCCTGCCACATGCCGTCGAGCCAGCGCTCACCGAGATCGGCGTATCGGCGCACCGCAAGGTCGGCGTTGACGAGATCACGTGGGATACGTCGCTCCATACATCCATGGAAACACGAGGAATCCTCACTTACTATTCACTTTTCATGAGCTCCCCGCGCGGTGACAGAACCGCAGGCAAAGCACCTCGGAAGCGACCTGTCCAGCAGCGGAGTCACGACACCCGCAAGTTGCTCCTCACCTCTGCGCACGAGTTGCTCGAGCGCAGCCCCACCGCGCGGATCAGTACCACGGCACTCGCCGAGCACGCCCACGTGAGCATCGGGACGGTCTACCGGTACTTCCCCGACGTCGACGCCGTGCTCGACGAACTCCGTATGACCGCCGTCCACGCAATCACCACCTCGCTGTCCACCGCCATCGGGCGGGCGATGGACCAGGAACCGGCGGAGGCGATGGTGACGGTCGTGGAGAGCCTCACCGCCGTGTTCGAGAAACACGCTGCGGTACTCCGGGTGTCGTACACCTCGGAGGAGATCGAGTTCGGGCTCGCGTGGGCCGAGGTCGAAGGTCCGCTGCGGCCGCTGGGGCGCATCATCCCGGCGCGGCTGCGACCCGATCTCGACGACGCAGCACTCGACGATCTCGTCTTCATCGTGATGGGAGCGACGGCGAGCCTGTGCTCGCGGATCGCCCTCCTACGTCCCCGGAGATCCGATCGGACGCAGATGGTTGCGATGACGGCGCGGATGCTCCTCGCCGCGATCGAGAGCGCCTGATCGGGAGAGCGCCGACCACACGGCGCGGTTGACAAGAGTACTTCACATACGGGGCGGTCGTTTTTCGACCCGAAAACAGACCCGATGTCCTGCCGAACGGCACATACTGATCACTGTCGTCCTCACACCGTCGTCTCGACCGGGAAGAATGCCGTGCGCCGATTACCGATCGTGTTGTCCGCCGTGATGCTCACCGTCGTGGCCGCCTGCGGCAACGACACCGCCGAAGAATCACCGCCGGCCGCAACATCCGAGGCGACGGCTACGGATTCGACCGCTACCGGCGAGGCGCCCGCCGACGAGTTCCAGGACGTGCTCGACCGCATGCGCGAGGAGGTCGGTTTCCCCGGAGTCGTTGCGCGCGTGGTCACTCCGGACTACGAATGGACCGGTGCGTCCGGCACGATCGGTGCGGATCGATCGGAGGAGCCCGGCCCCGACGATCACACCCGTATCGGCAGCATCACGAAAACGATGACGGTCACCGCTCTGCTGCAACTGGCGGAGGACGACGAATTGTCGCTCGAGGATCCGATCGGCCGCTATGTGCCGGGTCTGCCGAACGGGGACACCGCCACTCTGGGGCAGCTGGCCTCGATGGTGAGCGGTATCCCCAGCTATACCTTCGACGAGGAATTCCAGCAGCGGCTCTTCGCCGATCCGGAGGCCCCGTGGACCCCGGACCAGCTCCTCGACTTCGTGCGCGGCGACGCACCGAACTTCGCTCCCGGCGAGCGGTTCGAGTACTCGAACACCAACTTCATCGCGCTCGGGCTGGTCGTCGAGCAGGTTTCCGGGCAGAGCCTGCACGAGTACTTCCGGGTGAACGTCTTCGAGCCCCTGGGCATGGCCGAGACCGTCATGCCCACCGACGCGGCGATCGCGTCACCGCACCTGTACGGGATCACCGAACAGGGACAGCCGGACGGGCAGACGGCCGATGCGACCGACTGGAACCCGTCGTGGGGATGGTCGGCCGGCGCGGTGATCTCCACGGTCGACGATCTCGAGTTGTGGGGCACGGCCCTCGGGACGGGCGAGGGCATCCTCTCCCCCGAGATGCAGCAGCTCCGTCTCGATTCGTTCCTGTTCGACATCCCCGGTGCGACCGACACCCGCGCCTACGGTCTCGGGCTCGGTATCGAGAACGGCTGGCTCGGCCACACGGGCGAGCTCCCCGGTTTCAACACCTACGTGGGATATCTGCCCGAACGGCAGGCCGTGGTCGTCGCTGCCGTGAACAGCGACATCCCGACCGCCGACGGGGAGGAACCGGTGACCCCCGTGGCGAACCAGCTGAAGGAGATCGTCGGCTGATCGCCGTGATCCCGAAACGCCGAACGGCGCCCACCCCGGAGGGTGGACGCCGTTCGAGCGTCAGTGAGGACTAGCTCACTTGATGATCCCGTAGGCGGTGCCTACTTGATGATCTTCGTGACGCGACCGGCGCCGACGGTGCGGCCACCCTCGCGGATCGCGAAGCGGAGGCCCTCGTCCATGGCGACCGGCTGGATCAGCTTGACGGACATCTCGGTGTTGTCACCGGGCATGACCATCTCGGTGCCCTCGGGGAGGGTAACAACGCCCGTCACGTCCGTGGTACGGAAGTAGAACTGCGGACGGTAGTTGTTGAAGAACGGCGTGTGGCGGCCGCCCTCCTCCTTGTTGAGGATGTAGGCCTGGCCCTCGAACTCCGTGTGGGGAGTCGTGGTGCCCGGCTTGACGACGACCTGGCCGCGCTCGACGTCCTCGCGCTTGATGCCGCGGACGAGGAGACCGACGTTGTCGCCGGCCTGGCCCTGGTCGAGCAGCTTGCGGAACATCTCGATGCCGGTGACCGTGGTCTTGGTCGACTCGGGGCGGATGCCGACGATCTCGACCTCTTCGTTGACGTTGATCACGCCACGCTCGATACGGCCGGTGACGACGGTGCCACGACCCGTGATGGTGAAGACGTCCTCGACGGGCATGAGGAACGGCTTGTCGGTCTCACGGACCGGGTCCGGGATGGAGTCGTCGACGGCCTGCATGAGGTCGACGATCGACTGGACCCACTTCTCGTCACCCTCGAGAGCCTTGAGAGCGGAGATCGGGACGACCGGAGCGTTCTCGTCGAACTCCTGCGAAGCGAGGAGCTCGCGCACCTCCATCTCGACGAGCTCGAGGATTTCCTCGTCGTCGACCATGTCGGCCTTGTTCAGGGCGACGAGGATGTAGGGAACGCCGACCTGACGGGCGAGCAGCACGTGCTCACGCGTCTGGGGCATCGGGCCGTCGGTGGCGGCCACGACCAGGATCGCGCCGTCCATCTGGGCGGCACCGGTGATCATGTTCTTGATGTAGTCCGCGTGACCCGGGGCGTCGACGTGCGCGTAGTGGCGCTTGTCGGTCTGGTACTCGACGTGGGAGATGTTGATCGTGATACCACGAGCCTTCTCCTCAGGTGCCTTGTCGATCTGATCGAAAGCGAAGCTCTCGTTCAGGTCGGGGAACTTGTCGGCAAGCACCTTGGTGATCGCAGCCGTGGTGGTGGTCTTGCCGTGGTCGACGTGACCGATGGTGCCGATGTTCACGTGCGGCTTGGTCCGCTCGAACTTCGCCTTCGCCACTGGATGTCCTCCTGGACTGTTGTTGCTTGCTGTATGCAGCAGTGCGGTTTGTATTACTTGGTCGTGCAGGTGACCGAGGGATAACCCGGAGGCTACTCGCCGGTCGCCTTGGCGATGATTTCCTTCGCGACGTTCGAGGGAACCTCTGCGTAGGAATCGAACACCATGGAGAAGTTCGCACGACCCTGGGTCTTCGACCGCAGATCGCCGATGTAACCGAACATCTCCGAGAGCGGAACCAGCGCCTTCACGACACGGGCACCACTGCGTTCCTCCATGGCCTGGATCTGGCCACGGCGGGAGTTCAGGTCGCCGATCACTTCACCCATGTAGTCCTCGGGCGTGGTGACCTCGACCGCCATGAGGGGCTCGAGGATCACCGGGGCGGCCTTGCGGGCCGCTTCCTTCAGTGCCTGCGAGCCGGCGATCTTGAACGCCATTTCGGACGAGTCGACGTCGTGGTACGCACCGTCGATGAGGGTGACCTTCAGGTTCACCAGCGGGTAGCCGGCGAGCACGCCGTACTGCATGGCGTCCTGAGCACCCGCGTCGACCGACGGGATGTACTCGCGCGGGATGCGACCGCCGGTGACCTTGTTCTCGAACTCGTAGGTCGCGCCGTCCTCGCCGACGAACGGCGAGAGGCCGATGATGACCTTTGCGAACTGACCCGAGCCACCGGTCTGCTTCTTGTGCGTGAACTCGAGCTTCTCGACCGGCTTGGTGATCGTCTCGCGGTACGCGACCTGCGGCTTGCCGACGTTGGCCTCGACCTTGAACTCGCGCTTCATGCGGTCGACGAGGATGTCGAGGTGGAGCTCGCCCATACCGCCGATGACGGTCTGGCCGGTCTCGTCGTCGAGCTCGACCGAGAAGGTCGGGTCCTCTTCGGCGAGCTTCTGGATGGCCGTCGACAGCTTCTCCTGGTCGGCCTTCGACTTCGGCTCGATGGAGACCTGGATGACCGGGTCCGGGAAGGTCATCGACTCGAGGACGATCGGGGCGTCCTGCGCGCACAGGGTGTCGCCGGTCGTGGTGTCCTTCAGGCCGATCATCGCGTAGATGTGGCCCGCGACCGCCTCGTCGACCGGGTTCTCCTTGTTGGCGTGCATCTGGAACAGCTTGCCGACGCGCTCCTTCTTGCCCTTGGTCGAGTTGAGCACCTGGGTGCCCGAGTCGATCCGGCCGGAGTACACGCGGACGAAGGTCAGCTTGCCGAAGAAGGGGTGCGCAGCGATCTTGAAGGCGAGAGCCGAGAAGGGCTCCTCCTTCGAAGGCTTACGACGCAGTTCCTCTTCTTCGTTACCGACCTGATGGCCGATGACGTCGCCGATGTCGAGCGGGTTCGGCAGGTAGTCGATGACCGCGTCGAGCATGGGCTGGATGCCCTTGTTCTTGAAGGCGGAGCCGCACAGCACCGGGTAGAGCTCGGAGTTGACGGTCATCTTGCGGATGGCCGCCTTGATCTCGGCGACGGTGAGTTCCTCGCCGCCGAAGTACTTCTCCATGAGCTCTTCGTCGGACTCGGCGACCGTCTCGAGCAGCTTCTCGCGGTACTCGGCAGCCTTGTCGGCGAGGTCGGCCGGGATCTCCTCGACCGTGGCCTCGGTGCCGATGTCGGTGGTGCCACGCCAGGTGAGCGCCTTCATCTCGACGAGGTCGACGACGCCGTCGAAGGCATCCTCGGCACCGATGGGGAGCTGGAGGACCAGCGGCTTCGCGCCCAGGCGATCGATGATCGTCTGCACGGTGAAGTAGAAGTCCGCGCCCATCTTGTCCATCTTGTTGACGAAGCAGATGCGCGGAACGTCGTACTTGGCAGCCTGGCGCCAGACCTGCTCGGACTGGGGCTCGACGCCCTCCTTGCCGTCGAACACGGCGACTGCGCCGTCGAGGACGCGCAGCGACCGCTCGACCTCGACCGTGAAGTCGACGTGGCCGGGGGTGTCGATGATGTTGATCTGGTTCTTGTTCCAGAAACAGGTCACAGCAGCGGAGGTGATGGTGATACCACGCTCCTTCTCCTGCTCCATCCAGTCGGTGGTCGAGGCACCGTCGTGCGTCTCACCGATCTTGTAGTTGACACCGGTGTAGAAGAGGATGCGCTCGGTGGTGGTGGTCTTGCCGGCATCGATGTGCGCCATGATGCCGATGTTGCGGACCTTGTTCAGGTCGGTCAGCACTTCCTGTGCCACAGGTAACCCCGCTCGTAGCTCGTGTCGGTCCTTGGGTGCGGACCACATGTTCTTGTGTTGTCAGCCGGCCTTTACGGGACCGACACAGTTGTGCGAGCAGCCGACCGGGAGGTCCGTGATGACGGCATCTCCCGGTCGGCGACGACTCACCAGCGGTAGTGCGCGAACGCCTTGTTGGCTTCAGCCATCTTGTGCGTGTCCTCGCGGCGCTTCACGGATGCGCCGAGGCCGTTGCTCGCGTCGAGGAGCTCGTTGGCGAGCCGCTCGACCATGGTCTTCTCGCGACGCTGACGCGCGAACGTCACCAGCCAGCGCAGGGCGAGGGTGGTGGAACGACCGGGGCGAACCTCGACCGGCACCTGGTAGGTGGCACCACCGACGCGACGGCTGCGGACCTCGAGGGCGGGCTTGACGTTGTCGAGCGCGCGCTTGAGGGTGACGACCGGATCGGTGCCGGTCTTCTCGCGAGCCTGCTCGAGCGCCTGGTAGACGATGCGCTCGGCGGTGGACTTCTTGCCGTCCAGCAGGATCTTGTTGACCAGCTGGGTGACCAGCGGCGAACCGTAGACCGGATCGGCGATCAGCGGGCGCTTGGGAGCGGGACCTTTACGTGGCATCAGCCCTTCTCCTTCTTCGCTCCGTAGCGGCTGCGAGCCTGCTTGCGGTTCTTGACACCCTGGGTGTCGAGCGAGCCGCGGATGATCTTGTAGCGCACACCCGGGAGGTCCTTCACACGACCGCCACGCACGAGCACCATCGAGTGCTCCTGGAGGTTGTGGCCCTCACCGGGGATGTAGGCGGTGACCTCGACCTGGGAGGTCAGGCGCACACGGGCGACCTTACGGAGAGCCGAGTTCGGCTTCTTCGGGGTGGTGGTGTACACGCGAGTGCACACACCGCGACGCTGGGGGCTGCCCTTGAGCGCCGCGCTCTTGACCTTGGCGGCCTTGTCGCGGCGGCCCTTGCGGACCAGCTGATTGATGGTTGGCATTAACCGGCTTTCTTCGTTGTCTGAAGCTGCTCACTTCGAGCAACCTCGGCTGTTCTGAAATTAGGGATCCATCGGTTGGGGCAAGAAAGCTGCTGCCCCGCACTCGCCCCTCGTGTGCACACGAGGTCGGGTGTGTCGCGTACCCCCACACAGGCAGCCGGGGGCTCGTTCCTGCAGATATCTACAGACCACGCGCACGGCACTACCTCGCATAGGCACACAGACCGGCCCGGGCATGCCGGACACGACCCACAACGATACCCGGCGTGCGCGCATGAGGTCAAAGTGAGGAGCACGCACCCTCCCGAGGATCCGCACACACCGTCAACTGCTGAGGTTCAGTGTGAGCCGGGCCAACGTAGCAGCAGCTTCACACGGGTCCGCTCCCCCGGAGGTGTACTGCACCCACCAGCCGAAGATGCCGGTCGTCGACGCCCCGGAACTGACCCCGCACGACAGCGGATCGCCGGGTCGGCGCATCTGCAGTGCCCGCCGGCCCTCGATGGTCGTGTTCTCGATCTCGTAGCCGAGCCCCTCGGCGGCGGCGCGTTCGTGGTCGAGGGAACCGGTCTCGAACCAGTTGAAGGTGACCTTCACTACTCCAGTGGGCCCCTCGCCGTCCCAGCGGCAGATCGCACCGAAGAACCCGCGATAGACGTAGTCCGCGCCCACGGCCTCGGCGATCTTCTCGTCGGCGACCGCATCGCACTCGGTGAGCAGCCGGGTGAACTCGGCGCCCGTGCCGCCGCCGATCCCCTCCGGGACGGCCCGCCCCTCGATGGTGCGGGTACATCCGGTGAGCAGAGCACCCGTCGTGAGGACGGTCGCGAGTGCGGCACCCCAGCGGCGGGCGTTCACTTCTGCACCCTTTCCACACTCGTGGTGGCCAGTCCGCGAGCGACGACGCAGGCGTCGGCGACGGGCGTGAGGTTCGAGTACGAGACCGACCAGTGGACGAAGTCGCCGCCGAACTCCACGCCGATCTCGCACAGCGTCGTCTGCCCCAGCTCGTTCTGATAGGACCCCATGAAACCCGACCGTCCCCCGATCTCGACGTCGGCGGCGGGCCGGCCGATGAGATCGGAGCCGGCGCGTTCGCGGCCGATGGGACTTCCCCGGTACCACGAGAAGCTCACGCTGGGGCCGCCGACGTAGATCTCCCACTCGCAGCCCACCGAGTTGCGCGTCACCGTCGTGAAACTGCCGAGACCGAAAGCCGCCGCCACCTCGTCGTCGGACATCGCGCCGCACTCGTCGAACAGCGGGCCGGGGTCGGTGACAGACGCGGTCGGCGAGGTCTCGACCTGTCCGGCGTCGTCGGAGTTCCCGCACGCCGCCGCACCGAGACCCATGAGACCGACCGTCGCCACGGCAGCCGCCGTCCTTCCGATGCGCGGGAGAGGCATGGCGGGAAGACTACCGAGCCGGGCCCACCTGTGTGCGACGACTCGAGGACTCCCGGAGCACCTCGTCGAGCTGCGCGGCCCAGTGACGGACGATCTCCCGCCGGCGGGCCGAGTCGTCCGTCAGCACGTCGGCCAGGCCGAGGCCGCGCGCGAGATCCAGGGTCGCCTGCACCGTCCGGTGCACGACCGGGTCGGTGTCGTCGGCACCGAGCTGCTCGACGGCCACCGCGTGCGAGACACGGCCGAACTTCTCCTCGAGCGGCAGGAGCATCTCGCGCAGAGCCGGATCGGCCGCCGCGGCCGTCCACACCTGCAGGGCGGCCTTGAACATGTTGCCGGTGCATTGGTCGACGATGCGCTCGACCACCGCCTCCGTGCGGCCGACGCCCTCGGGCACGTCGAACGGTTCGGTGCGGACCCGCTCGATGCGACTGTCGAACATGAACTCGAGCGATGCGGTGATGAGATCCTCCCTGGTCGGGAAGTGATGCTGGGCGGCCCCGCGCGACACTCCTGCCCGCTCGGCGACCACACTCACCGTGGTTGCGGCCCAACCGGATTCGACGAGGCAGTCGATCGTCGCCTCGAGCAGTCGCCGCCGCGTGGCGCGGCTGCGGTCCTGCTTCGGTTCTCGCGCCATCGGGACTCCTGTTCCTGCCTGTCCTGTCACGACCCCGTGGTCACGACCGTTCCGTCACGACTGATCTTCCGCCGAACGGGTATTCGTGCGACCCCGAGACCGTACGCAAAGGTCATCATCCGTACACTCGTATAACAGGTCGGGGGGAAAGGGGAGCACCACGTGGCGACCACCGTCAGGCGCGAGGACTACTTCGACGCCGCGCTGGCCATCCTGGCCACCAACGACCATGCCGGACTCAAGCAGGCACGGTTGTGCAGTCACCTCGAGGTGACGACCGGCTCGTTCTACAACTATTTCGAGAGCTGGGCGCAGTTCAAGACCGAATTCCTCCAGCACTGGCTCGAGAGCCAGACGCTCCAGCTCGCCGCCGCGGCGCGCCTCGAGGGTTCGATGACCCGGCGGCTCCGGTTGCTCGTCGAATTCGCGTGCAGCCTCCCCCACTCCGCCGAGTCCGCCATCCGCGGTTGGTCGCACAGCGACTCCGGCGTCCACGAGGTGCAGAGCGAGGTCGACGACCTGCGGTACGCGGTGGTGGCCGAAGCGGTGGCCCAGTACCTCGGTTCGAGGGACCAGGCCGAGCGGTTCGCGCGGCTGGCCCTGTACACGCTCGTGGGCTACCAGCAGACCGTGCCGCTGCAGGACGTGAGCTCGTTGCGGTGGTCCCTCGCCTATCTGCTGGGGACGCTGCTCCCAGCGGAGGAGGCGACCGGTTTCTTCCCGCCGGATTCCTTCCCGCCGAACATCGGAACCTCCGGGTTCGAGGTGTCGAACCCCGAAACCTCGAACCCGGAAACATCCGACTCGGAAGCGTCGGCCTAGTACGACTTCGGCAGGCCCAGCGAGTGCTGGGCCACGAAGTTGAGGATCATCTCCCGGCTGACCGGCGCCACGCGTGCGATGCGCGCGGCGCCGAGCATCGCCGCGAGGCCGTACTCCCGAGTGAGGCCGGCACCGCCGTGGGTCTGGATCGCCTGGTCCAGCGAGGCGATCGCAGCCTCACCCGCGGCGTACTTGGCCATGTTCGCGGCCTCGGCGGCCCCGAAGTCGTCGCCGCTGTCGTAGAGGACGGCGGCCTTCTGCATCATGAGCTTGGCGAGTTCGAGCTCGATCCGGCGCTGCGCCAGCGGGTGCGCGATGCCCTGGTGCGCACCGATGGGCTGCTTCCAGACGGTCCGCTCGTTGGCGTAGCGCACCGCGGCGTCGAGGGCGTACCGGCCCATACCCACTGCCATCGCCGCGCCCATGATCCGTTCGGGGTTCAGTCCGGCGAACAGCTGCATGAGCGCGGCCTCCGGCTCACCGACGAGTGCGTCGGCGGGAAGTCGGACGTCGTCGAAGAACAGGGAGAACTGGTAGTCCGGCTCGAGGATGTCCATCTCCATGGGCGTCTTCGTGAAGCCCGGGGCATCGGTCGGCACGATGAACAGGGCCGGACGGAGCTTGCCGGTCTTCGCGTCCTCGGTGCGGGAGACGACGAGCACGGCGTCGGCCTGGTCGACACCGGAGATGTAGACCTTGCTGCCGGAGAGGATCCAGTCGTCACCGTCGCGGCGCGCGATCGTGGTGATGTTGTGCGAGTTGGATCCGGCGTCGGCCTCGGTGATGCCGAAGGCCATGATGCAAGAGCCGTCGGCGAGGCCGGGCAGCCATTCCTGCTTCTGAGCGTCGGTGCCGTACTTGGAGATGATGGTGCCGCAGATCGCCGGTGAAACCACGACGAGCAGCAGCCCGGCGCCCTTCGCGGAGAGCTCCTCCTGCACCAGCGCGAGTTCGTAGATGCCGGCGCCGCCGCCTCCGTACTGCTCCGGAAGGTTCACGCCGAGGAAGCCGAGCTTGGCCGCCTCCGCCCACAATTCGGTGAGCGGCTCGTGCGCGCGCGACTTGGGAAGTACGTAGTCGACGTAGTTGTAGCGCTCGGCCAGAGCCGCCACCGCAGCGCGTAGTTCCTTCTGTTCTTCGGTCTCGATGATGCTCATGGGGATGCCTTCCGGGTCGGGTGAGAGGACGCGCGGCCGTGGGCGGTCGCATGAGGGAACAGGTGGGTCAGGCGCCGTAACCCAGCCGCTTGGCGGCGAGTTCGGTGAGGATCTCTGTGGTGCCACCACCGATGCCGAGGATGCGCATGTCGCGGTACTGCCGTTCGACCTCCGATTCGGCCATGTACCCGAGGCCGCCGAACAACTGAACCGCCTGGTCGGCGACCCATTCGCCGGCCTCGACCGCGGTGTTCTTCGCGAAACATACCTCGGCGATCAGGTCGGTCTCTCCCGCCACGGCGCGCTCGGTGACGTGCCGCGTGTAGACGCGCGCGACGTCGACGCGACGCGCCATCTCGGACAGGGTGCGCTGCACGGCCTGGCGGGTGATCAGCGGCCGGCCGAAGGTCTCGCGGTCGCGGCACCACGCGACGGTCAGGTCCAGGCACCGCTGCGCACCAGAATAGGCCTGGGCGGCGAGGGCGATCCGCTCGGAGACGAAACCCTGTGCGATCTGCCAGAATCCGGTGTTCTCCGCGCCGACGAGGTTGGTGACCGGTACGCGGACGTCGGCGAAGGACAACTCGGCGGTGTCCGACGCGCGCCATCCCATCTTGTCGAGCTTGCGGGAGACGGTGAAACCCGGTGTGCCCTTCTCGATCACGAGCAACGAGACTCCCCCGGCGCCGGGACCTCCGGTGCGGACGGCGGTGACCACGAAGTCGGCGCGGCATCCCGAGGTGATGTAGGTCTTCGCGCCGTTGACGACGTAGTGGTCGCCGTCTCGCACCGCGGTGGTGGTCAGATGACCGACGTCCGATCCGCCGCCCGGTTCGGTGATCGCGAGGGACCCGACGAGTTCGCCTGCGAGAGTGGGCCGTACCCACTTGTCGATCTGATCGGGATCGCCGGCCGCGATGAGGTGCGGCAGGGCGATGCCGCACGTGAACAGTGATGCGAACGCGCCGCCCGAGGCCCCCGCCTCGTGGAACGCCTCGCACACGGTGAGCGTGTCGGCGCCGTCGCCACCGGAACCGCCGACCTCCTCGGGGAATCCGGCGCCGAGCAGGCCGATCTTCGCGGCCTCGACGTGCAGTTCGCGGGGCAGTTCGCCGGCGCGCTCCCAGTCGTCGAGGTGGGGCAGGATCTCACGCTTCACGAAACCGGTGACGGTCTCGCGGAGGGCGAGACGCTCGGGGGTGGTCCACATCTTCACGGTGTCTCCGAACTCACGATGTCTCCGATGGTGTTTTCGGTCGAGGATGGTGTTTCGGTCGAAGATGTCTCGGCCGGAGGTGTCTCGACTGTGGGGCGGGCGGTCTCAGGTGGCGGACGAGCCGGGCTCGCGCCCGGCGCCGGGGGCACCGGCGAAGGCCTGCGCGAGGCCGAGCCATTCCTCCGCGTCCGGGCCGTCGGCGACGAGGGCGGTGTCGTCGCGGTGGATGCGCTGGGTGACGAGCAGGCAGAAGTCCAGGGCCGGGCCGGTGACCGACTGCGCGGCGTCCTCCGGACCCCATTCCCAGCTGTCCCCGTCGGGGGCGGTAAGCACGACGCGGAACGGCTCGGCCGGGGGCTTCCGGTCGCGGATGACGTACGCGAAGTCGCGCGTCCGCACCCCCAGGTGCGCGACGTTCTTCAGGCGCGCGGTGGGCGTGCGGGTGACACCGAGGGCGTCGGCGACGTCACCCCCGTGCGCCCAGGTCTCCATGAGCCGCGCGGTCGCCATCGACGCCGGCGACATCGGCGGTCCGAACCACAGGATCTTCGTACCCCGCGGGAGTTCGGCGAGCGCGTCGGCGAGTTCGCGGCGGGTGTCGCGCCAGTCGGCGAGCAACTCCGCGGGCGGCCGGCCCGCCTGTTTCGCGGCACCGACGTCGACGAATCCCAGCGGGTCGCCGAACGCCGCTTCGACCATCTTCACGAAGGCGTCCGGGTCACGGACGGCGGTGAGCGCCGCCCGGTCGGTCCACAACAGGTGGCCGATCTGGTGGGCGATGGTCCAACCCTCCGCCGGAGTGGGCAGCGCCCAGCTCTCGTCGGGCAGGTTCGCAACGAGAGCGTCGAGATCGTCGCCCTCCGCGCGGAGATCGTCGAGCACGGTGTGCAGATCGGACATGCGGCAAGCGTCACACGTCACAGCTCTAAAATCAAGCACGCGTGATTGTTTTTTGCGGCAGACGTCGTCCGGGCCTGTCGGACAGACTGACGGGATGGCCGACGACTCCCGCACGCACACCGTCGGGCCTGTCGTTGCGGTCCTCACCGCGGTGTTGTCGATGCAGTTCGGGGCGGCCTTCGCCGCGACCCTGTTCGGCCGGGCGGGCGCCCTCGGCACGGTGACCCTGCGCCTGCTGTTCGCGGCCGTGATCCTCTGCGCGTTCACCCGGCCCCGGCCGCGGACGTGGACACCGGAACAGTGGCGGGCGGTGGTGACACTGGGCGCGAGTCTCGCGCTGATGAACACGGCCTTCTACGGGGGGCTGACGCGGCTGCCCCTCGCCGCAACCGTCACCATCGAGTTCCTCGGCCCACTCGGACTGGCCGCGATCCTGTCCCGACGCCTCCGCGACGCCCTGTGGGTGGTGCTCGCGTTGGCCGGAGTGGTCCTGCTCGGCGTGGGTGACGGTGCCGGACTGTCCACCGGTCTCGATCCCCTCGGGGTCGCCTTCACGCTGGTCGCCGCATCGGGGTGGGCCTGGTACATCATCGCCGGCTCACGTGTGGCGACGACCCTGCCCGGATCGGCCGGACTGGCGGGAGCGACGACGATCGCGGCAGTCGTCGTCCTGCCGTTCGGCGCGGCGACCGCCGGCACCGAGCTCCTCCGGCCCGACCTCGCGCTCGCAGGACTCGCCGTGGCGCTGCTGTCGTCGGCGATCCCGTACACCCTCGAGATCCGTGCCCTGCGCGACCTGCCGAAGAAGGTGTTCGCGATCCTCATCGCGCTCGAGCCCGCTGCCGCAGCGCTCGCCGGCGCTCTGGTGCTGGGGCAGGTCGTCGAACCTCTCGCCCTCGTAGGCATCGCACTCGTCGTGGTCGCGGGAGCCGGCGCGTTGCAGCACTCGCGCGCGTGACCCGGTACCGGATGCAGGCCCGGTCAGCGGGTACGGGTGATCAGTCGGACCAACTCCCCCGCCGGACCGGACAACACCCGCGGCGGCCTCCAGACCGCGCGGAGCACACGCTGCAGGTCGAGTCCGTCCACCGCGACCGCGACGAGCCGGCCGGAGTCCAGATACTCCTCCACCGCCAGGGTGCTCAGCACCGCCGGGCCCGTGCCCCCGAGCACACTCGTGCGGACCGCGGCTCCGCTCCCGAGTTCGAGCAGCGGTGCGGCCCGGTCGTACTCCTGCAACGCGAGGTCGAGGGTGCGGCGGGTACCGGACCCCTCCTCGCGGACGACCAGTGGTGTCGCCGCGAACTCGGCCACGGTGAGCGGGCGCCGCCGCCGTGCCCACGGATGCTGCGGCGGGACGACCACGACCAGGCGGTCGCGTGCCACCGCGACACTGTGCAGTCCCTCCGGAACCGTCGGCCCCTCGACGAACCCGACGTCGCATCCGCCCTCGGCGACGACGTCACACACCCGCATCGAGTTGTGGACCTGCAACTGGATCTGGACGTCGTCGCGGAGCGTGCGGAAGGCGCCGAGCCACCGCGGGATGAGGTGTTCGGCGACCGTCATCGACGCCGCGACCACCAGTTCGGGTTGCTGTTCGACGCGCAGTGCTGCAGCGGCGTCGAGGAGGCGTTCCGCGTCGGCCAGGACCTCCCGCGCCCAGTGCGCGACCACCGTGCCCTCCGGGGTGAGCACCGAACCCGTGCGGCCCCGCCGCACGAGGACCGCGCCGAGTTGCCGTTCGAGCCGGCGCAGCATGCGGGTCGCGTTGGGCTGGGCGAGACCGGCCGCGCGGGCCGCGGCGCCGAGCCCGCCCCGGTCGTCGACCCCGACGAGCAGTTCCAGAGCGACGAGATCCGGCCAGCTGGTCATGCACGAACGATATGCCGGACCCTCTGCACATATCCATTCGATATGAGCTCATGTCCGATCGACGGCTGGTGCGGACACCGCTGCAACGGAAGAGTCGAGGCATGCTCACCGTCCACGCGCCCGTGTCCCGGCCCACCGTCGTCCCGGGTCTCCTGGTGGCCGCGGCGGGCGCGGTCGTCGCACTGGGAGCAGCGCACCTGATCCCCGGGGCGAGCCCGTTGCTCGTCGCGATCGTCCTGGGTGTGGTCGTGGCGAACGTCGGTCTGCCCGCACCGGTGGTCGAGGTTCTGGAGCCGGGTCTGGGTACGGCATCGAAGCGGTTGCTCCGAGTGGGCGTCGCGCTGCTCGGCGTGCAGCTCGCGGTCTCCGATCTCGTCGACCTCGGGTGGGGCACAGCGATCGTCGCGGCGACCGTCGTCGTCGCGGGCATCGGCGGCTCGCTCGCCTTCGGCCGGTGGCTCGGGGTGGGCTGGACCCAGCGCCTGCTCATCGCGTGCGGCTTCTCGATCTGTGGAGCCGCGGCCGCGGCGGCGGTCGACGGTGTGATCGATTCGCGCAAACGCGAACTCGTCACCACCGTCGCATTGGTGGTCGTCTTCGGCACCGCGATGATCCCGCTCGTTCCGCTCGCCGCCGGGATGCTCGGGCTGACCCCCGGGACCGCCGGTCTGTGGGCGGGTGCGGCGATCCACGAGGTCGCCCAGGTCGTCGCGACCGGCACCGCTCTCGAGGCCACCGCCGGTGGGGTGCTCGCCGCGGCCGTGACGGTCAAGCTCGCGCGGGTGGCACTGCTGGCTCCGGTCGTGGCGATCGTCGGGGTCGTCGCCCGGCGGCGCGGTGAGGGCCGCCGCGACGAGCGCACTCCCCCGATCGTGCCGGTCTTCCTGCTGGGCTTCCTCGCGTGTGTCGCGCTGCGCTCGACCGGACTGCTCGATCCGATCGTGGTGGAGGCTGCGGGCACGGTGCAGAGGGCACTGCTGACGGTCGCGATGTTCGCCCTGGGCGCGGGGGTGCGCCGGGAGGTGCTTCGCGGGGTCGGATGGCGCCCGATCGCACTCGCGGCAGCGGCGACCGTCTGGGTCGCGGCGATAGCCCTGATCGGCGTGTTGTCACTCAGCGGGCGGTGACGATCAGGACGGCCGACGAGATCGCGAGCACCACGACCGTGGCGGAGACCGCGACGTTGCGCCACCAGAAATAGGGCGCGCGACCCGCGACCAGACCGCGCACTCGCGCGCGGTGACCGATCCGGGAGGCGAGCAGCACCGCCAGCACGGGCACGAGGCAGATCAGGCCGATCGACGCGACCACGGCACCCGGGCCCGGCACGAACCGCATGAATCCGAGCACCACCGCACCGAGCACCGAGGCGGTGCGCAGCCACGCCAGACTCGTCCGTTCGGGCTGCAGACCGACGTCGCCGTGCCGCAGATCGTCCCGGCTCACGGTGCGGCTCGTCTCACCGGGCGATCGCGACGGCGAGCACGACCCCCGAGACCCCGAGGGCCACGGCGAGCAGATAGGCCACCCACGGCACCGGGAGTGCCCGTCCGGTGCGCATCGCGTGCTCGACGCGGTGCCAGCGGATCAGCGCGAACACCGTGAGCACAGCGGCGAATCCGAGCAACACGCACGCCAGCACCGTGCGGAGCCCCTCCGACACGATGCCGCCCGCGAAGGTCTCCAGCGCGACCGCCGCGGCGATGACGCCGAGCGCGGTCCGCACCCACGCGAGGAAGGTGCGCTCGTTGGCCAGCGTGAAACGAGGGTCCGGGTCCGTACCGTCACGCAGCGCCTTCGGGCGCCAACCGTGCAGCGCCTTCGGGCGCCGGCCTCCGCTGGTCTCCACGGAGCGGACTCTATCCCCGGACCGATCAGCCCACGACGAGATCGGACCCGCGGGCCGCCACGGGACGGGTCTTCAGCGGCCGCTTCGCCGGTCCTTCGACCGGCGCGCCGTCGAGGTCGTACCGGCTGCCGTGGCACGGGCAGATGATGCGATCGTCCTCGACACCGCTGAGATTGCAGCCCTGATGGGTGCAGATCGCGATGAACGCGCGGAAGTCGCCCTCTGCGGGCTGGGTGACGACGAGCCTCTTCGATTCGAGCATGACGCCTCCGCCGACCGGCACGTCCGCGACGGCGGCGACGACCTCCGCATCGGGTCCGGGAGGCGCCGTCGTGGTCGGTGCGGGCACCGCCGATCGCGCCTCGCCGGTGTCGCCGGACGATCCGCAGGCTGTAAGGGCCGCGCCGGCCGCCACCACACCGGCGCCGCTGATGAGGGTGCGGCGCGTGAGCGCCGTGCGGTCGAGGTTGTCGCTGCTCATGCACATGTCCGTTCGGGTCGGGATTCGGTTCTCCCGAGCCTATCGACGAACGTCCGGGCAGGCCGCGACCTGCGTCACCCGCGGCTGTGTCAACGACGCAACGAGGCGAGCAGCGGAAGACGGCGTCGGCGACGACCGAGTTCGACGAGGCTCTCGCGATCGGTGATCTTGACGCGCGGCCGACCCTGGGCTCGTCCGGCCTGCCGCTCGGCGGCGTCGATGGTCTTCCAGCCGTCCAGGTCCACCCGATCGGGCCTGCGCTGTGCGAGCAACCGGTTCAGCGCACGACGGTCGCCGCGGGGAGCGGCGAGTGCACCGGAGTCGAAGTCGGCCAGCAGCGCGGCGACGGTCTCCTTCGCGCATCCCTTGTTGGTGCCGATGACGCCGCTCGGGCCGCGCTTGGCCCACCCGGTGACGTAGACGCCGGCGTCCACACGACCGCCGGTGTTGGGAACGACCCCGCGGACGTCGTCGAAGGGCACACCCGGTAGCGGAACGCCGCGATAGCCGATCGACCGGAGTACGAGCGTGGCGGGCAGGTCCTCGAAACGGCCGGTGGGTCGGGCGGAGAGACGACCACTGTCGTCGACGAGTTCGGTGCGTTCGATCCGCACGCCGGTCACGTGGTCGTCGCCGAGCAGTTCGCTCGGCGCGGCGAGGTACCGGAAGACGATGCGGCGGTGCCCGGGACGGACGGGCCGGCCGGCGTACTCGCGGGCGAGACGGACGCGCAGCGCGGTCGCCGCGTCCTCCTCCACGGCCCGGGCGCTCACCGGATCGAGTTCGAGGTCGGCGTCGTCGACGACGACGTCGACTCCGGTGAGGTCGCCGAGGGCGAGGAACTCCGGATTGCTGTACGCGGCCTGGGCCGGGCCGCGCCGGCCGAGCAGGACGACCTCGCGGATGTTGCTCTTCCGCAACGCCGTCAGGGCGTGGTCGGCGATGTCGGTGCGCGCGAGTTCGTCGACGTCCATGGTGAGTATCCGCGCGACGTCGAGGGCGACGTTGCCGTTGCCGACGATGACGGCGCGTTCGCCGGACAGATCGAAAGTGCGGTCGGCGTAGTCGGGGTGGCCGTTGTACCAGGCGACGAACTCGGTGGCGGCGTGGCTGCCGGGCAGGTCCTCACCGGCGACCCCGAGGCGCCGGTCGGACGACGCACCGGTCGCGTAGATCACGGCGTGGTGGTGCTCGAGCAGTTCGGCGTGGGTGATGTCGCGACCGACCTCGGTGGCAAGGTGCAGGGCGAACTCCTCGCGCCGGAACGACCATTCGAACGATTCCGTGACCGCCTTGGTCCCCGGATGATCGGGGGCGACACCGGCGCGCACGAGGCCGAAGGGAGTCGGGAGCCGGTCGAACATCTCGACCTCGACTTCGGAACGTTCGAGCAGTTCCTGGGCGGCGTAGCAGGCCGCGGGGCCGGCGCCGACGATCGCGACCCGCAGCGTTCCACGATCGCGCGGAGGCGCCGGGGTGGGCACGAGGGGCTTCCACCCCTCCGGCGCCGGGTGGTCCTCGTACCAGGCCGCGTTGATCTCGGCGAACCGCATCTGGGAGGGATCGAGCTTGTCGTCGGGCAGGATCGCCTCGACCGGGCACGCGTCGGCGCAGGCGCCGCAGTCGATGCAGGTCTTCGGATCGATGTGCAGCATCTCGGCGGTGGCGAACTCGGGCTCGTCCGGCGAGGGGTGGATGCAGTTCACGGGGCAGACTGCGACGCAGCTCGCGTCGTTGCAGCAGGTCTGGGTGATCACATAGGCCATGGGAAGGGTCCTCGGCAGCCGGGCGGAGCGTCCGCGAATTTCATGTAACGATCCGTAACAGTTAATTCGACTGTAGCGGCTGTCGCCGTGGGTTCGCAAGAGAACCTGCGACCGCCCACCGAAACTGCGAGAATCGCACGATCGGACATCCGACCCGGGGGGACACATGGCCACGTCGACGCCGAGCACCGATCTGCCTCGGACGCGACCGCTGACGGAACTGCCCGAGCAGGCGAACCCCTTCTCCACCGAGCGCACCGTCCGCACCGGCGACGTCGACACCGGTAAGCGACTGCGGCTCGACGGCATCGCCCGCTATCTCCAGGACATCGGCACCGACAACCTCGCCGCCGTCGGCGCGTCCGAGACCGACCCGCTCTGGATCGTCCGGCGCACGATCGTCGACGTGCACCGCCCCGCCGAGTACGGCCGCACGCTCCGGCTGCGACGTTGGTGCGACGCCCTGTCGACGCGGTGGGCGAACGTGCGGGTCCGCTTCGACGACCCCGGCGACGCCCCGGACGGCCCGCTGATCGAGACCGCGGCGTTCTGGATCGACATCGGTCCCACCACCGGCGTCCCCACCCGGATCAGCGACGGCCTGTTCGAGCACATGGCCCGCTACGCGCACGACACACGCCTGAAGTGGACGGCGTGGCTGCCCGCTCGCGCACCCGACGAGCTCGACGACGAACGCGTCTTCCCCCTACGCGCCACCGACCTCGACCCGTTCGGGCACGTCAACAACGCCGTCTACTGGCACGGCCTCGAGGAGCTCCTGCCCCTCCGGCCGGACATCCCGGACGCGCCGTACCGGGCGGTGATCGAACACCTGCGCCCCGTCGCCGCCGGCGAGACCCTCACACTGCGGACGACCCTGCGAGAGGACGGACTGACGGTCTGGTTCACGGTCGAGGATCACACTCGCGCGGTCGCGTGGATCGGCCGGAAACCGGACGCTCTACGGTGGACCCCATGACCCGTACCCTGATCTTGCTGCGCCACGGCAAGTCCGCGTACCCGGACGACGTGGACGATCACGAGCGTCCCCTCTCCCCCCGCGGACGCCGCGAGGCCGGACTCGCCGGTCGCTGGATCCGGGCGAACCTGCCCGAAGTGGACGCCGTTCTGTGCTCCACCGCGACCCGGACGCGCAAGACACTCGCCGAAGCAGCCGTGGATGCTCCCGTCGAGTACCGCGACAGCCTGTACCACGCCGATCCGGAATCCCTGGTCGCCGAGATCCGGAGAACGGCCGACGACGTGCACACCCTGCTCGTCATCGGGCACGAGCCGACCCTCTCCGCGACCGTCCTCGGGCTCATCACGGATCACAGCACCGACGCTGCCCATCAGGTGGCCGAGAAGTTCCCCACCTCCGCGATCGCGGTCCTCACGGTGAGCGGATCCTGGTCCGAACTGTCGCGAGGCACCGCCGAACTCGTGGACTTCCACATCCCGCGCTGACCCGCGTCCCGAGCGACCCACCCCGAGCGGAACTGCCACGGGACGCTCGCACGCACGCCGTGACGGCATCACCGTCGAGAACAAATGACGAAGGTCCCGCCCCCGAAGAGAAGAGGGCGGGACCTTCGTCGTCTACTACGGCAGCGAACTACCGGTAGTCGTTGGAGTAACCGTAGTCATCCAGCGGCACTGCAGCGCCGGTGTTCTGGCCGAAGCCGTCCGGCGAGTAGTACTGGTCGTCGTACGCCGGGATGGCGTACGCGGCCGCACGGGCCTCCTCGGTCGGCTGGACCTCGATGTTCCGGTACTTGTTGATACCGGTACCGGCGGGGATCAGCTTACCGATGATCACGTTCTCCTTGAGACCGATCAGCTTGTCCGAGCGGCAGTTGATCGCCGCGTCGGTGAGCACGCGAGTGGTCTCCTGGAAGGACGCCGCCGACAGCCACGAGTCGGTGGCCAGCGACGCCTTCGTGATACCCATGAGGACCGGACGGCCGGCAGCCGGCTCGCCACCCTCCTGAACCACACGACGGTTCGCAGCCTCGAACTCGCTGCGCTCGACGAGCGAACCGGGCAGGAACTCCGTCGAGCCCGAGTCGATGATCGTCACGCGACGCAGCATCTGACGCACGATGACCTCGATGTGCTTGTCGTGGATCGACACGCCCTGGCTCCGGTAGACCTCCTGGACCTCGTGGACCAGGTGGACCTGAACCTGACGCGGGCCCATCACGCGCAGCACCTCGTGCGGATCGGCAGAGCCCTCGAGGAGCTGCTGACCGACCTCCACGTGATCGCCGTCCGCGAGCACGCCCTCGGTGCCGTCGGCCTTGCGGATGACGTGCAGACGCTGACGCTTGGACAGCTTGTCGTACACGACCTCCTCGCCACCGTCGTCGGGGATGATCGTGATCTTGTAAAAACGATCGTCGTCCTCGAGACGGATGCGACCGGAGACGTCGGCGATCGGGGCCTTGCCCTTGGGGACGCGAGCCTCGAACAGCTCCTGGACGCGGGGCAGACCACCGGTGATGTCCTCACCGACGCCACCCTGGTGGAAGGTACGCATCGTCAGCTGCGTACCGGGCTCACCGATCGACTGGGCGGCGACGATACCGACGGCCTCGCCGATATCGACGAGCTTGCCCGTCGCCATCGAACGGCCGTAGCAGGTCGCGCACACGCCGGTGCCGGTGTCGCAGGTCAGGACCGAGCGGACCTTGACCTTCTGGATACCGGCCTCGAGCAGCGCCTCGATCGCCGGGTCGCCGAGGTCGGAACCACGCTCGACGACGACGTTGCCGTTCGCGTCGACCGCGTCCGTCGCCAGCGTGCGAGCGTAGGTGCTGGTCTCGATGTGAGCGTCGCGCACGAGCTCACCGGTCGGCTGACCGGTCGCGTCGCGTGCGAGCTCGGCGATGGTCATCTCGATGCCGCGCGGCGTGCCGCAGTCGACCTCGCGGACGATGACGTCCTGCGAGACGTCGACCAGACGACGGGTCAGGTAACCCGAGTCGGCGGTACGGAGAGCGGTGTCGGCCAGACCCTTACGCGCGCCGTGCGTGTTGATGAAGTACTCGGCGACGGTCAGGCCCTCACGGAAGGAGGACTTGATCGGGCGCGGGATGAACTCGCCCTTCGGGTTCGTCACCAGACCCTTCATGCCCGCCAGCGAACGGATCTGGGTCATGTTGCCCGCAGCACCGGACTTGACGATCGTGGGGATCGGGTTGTCGTCCGGGTAGTGCGCCTCCATGACCTGACCGACCTCTTCGGTCGCTTCCTGCCACAGCTTGACGAGCGAGTCGCGACGCTCGTCCTCCGAGAGCTTGCCTCGGTCGTACTGCCGCTGGATGGCGTCGGCCTGGGTCTCGTACCGCTCGAGGATGTCCTTCTTCTCCGGCGGAACGAGCACGTCCGCCATCGAGATGGTGACACCCGAACGCGTGGCCCAGTAGAAGCCGGCGTCCTTGAGCTTGTCGACGGTCTGCGCGACAACGATCATCGGGTACCGCTCGGCCAGGTCGTTGATGATCGCGGCCTGGCGCTTCTTCGGCATGATGTCGTTGACGAACGCGTAGTTCGTCGGCAGCAGCTCGTTGAACAGCACGCGACCGAGGGTGGTCTGCGTGGTCCACGGCTCACCGAACTTCCAACCCTCCGGGAACAGCTCGTTCTCGACGTCGCGCGGAGGACGCAGCTGGGTCAGGCGCACCTTGATCGGAGCCTGGACCGACAGCACGCCACGGTCGACGGCCATCTGGGCCTCGGCCGGCGACGAGTAGACGCCCTGCTCGGGCTCGTCGGCGGTCGCGGCCGTGTAGGCGCCGGGGGCGTCCTCGACCAGACGGGTCAGGTGGAACAGACCCGTCACCATGTCCAGACGCGGCATGGCGAGCGGGCGGCCCGATGCCGGCGACAGGATGTTGTTCGACGACAGCATCAGGATGCGGGCCTCGGCCTGCGCCTCCGCGGACAGCGGGAGGTGCACGGCCATCTGGTCGCCGTCGAAGTCGGCGTTGAAGGCCTCACACACGAGGGGGTGCAGCTGAATGGCCTTGCCCTCGACGAGCTGCGGCTCGAACGCCTGGATACCGAGGCGGTGCAGCGTGGGAGCACGGTTCAGCAGAACCGGGTGCTCGTTGATGACCTCTTCGAGGACGTCCCACACCTGCGGGCGCTGACGCTCGACCATGCGCTTGGCGGACTTGATGTTCTGCGCGTGGTTGAGGTCGACGAGACGCTTCATCACGAACGGCTTGAACAGCTCGAGCGCCATCAGCTTCGGCAGACCGCACTGGTGCAGCTTGAGCTGCGGACCGACGACGATGACCGAACGGCCCGAGTAGTCGACGCGCTTACCGAGCAGGTTCTGACGGAAGCGGCCCTGCTTGCCCTTGAGCAGATCGGACAGCGACTTGAGCGGCCGGTTACCGGGACCGGTGACCGGCCGGCCACGACGGCCATTGTCGAACAGGGCGTCGACCGACTCCTGCAGCATCCGCTTCTCGTTGTTGACGATGATCTCGGGGGCACCGAGGTCGATCAGTCGCTTGAGGCGGTTGTTGCGGTTGATGACGCGGCGGTACAGGTCGTTGAGGTCGGAGGTCGCGAAGCGGCCACCGTCGAGCTGCACCATCGGACGCAGTTCCGGCGGGATCACCGGCACGGCGTCGAGCACCATGCCCATGGGGGAGTTGCCGGACTGCTGGAACGCCGCCACGACCTTCAGGCGCTTGAGAGCACGGAGCTTCTTCTGGCCCTTGCCGCTGCGGATGGTCTCGCGCAGCGACTCGGCCTCGGCATCGATGTCGAAGTTCTCGATGAGCTTCTGGATCGCCTCGGCACCCATGGCACCGGTGAAGTACTCGCCGTAGCGGTCCTGGAGCTCGCGGTAGATCATCTCGTCGACGATCAGGTCCTTCGGCTTCAGCTTCGTGAAGGTCGTCCAGATCTCGTCGAGGCGGTCGAGCTCGCGCTGCGCACGGTCGCGGAGCTGACGCATCTCGCGCTCGCCGCCGTCCTTGACCTTGCGGCGGACGTCGGACTTGGCGCCCTCGGCCTCGAGTTCGGCGAGGTCGGCTTCGAGCTTCTGTGCACGGGCCTCGAGGTCGGCGTCGCGCTGGTCGGCGACCGACTTCTTCTCGACCTCCATCTCGGCTTCGAGAGTGGAGAGCTCGTTGTGGCGCAGCTCGTCGTCGACCGACGTGATGACGTACGCGGCGAAGTAGATGATCTTCTCGAGATCCTTCGGCGCGAGGTCGAGCAGGTAGCCGAGGCGGCTCGGCACACCCTTGAAGTACCAGATGTGCGTCACCGGAGCGGCGAGCTCGATGTGGCCCATACGCTCACGGCGGACCTTGGCGCGGGTCACCTCGACGCCGCAGCGCTCGCAGATGATGCCCTTGAAGCGGACACGCTTGTACTTGCCGCAGTAGCACTCCCAGTCCCGGGTGGGACCGAAGATCTTCTCGCAGAACAAGCCGTCCTTCTCGGGCTTGAGCGTGCGGTAGTTGATGGTCTCGGGCTTCTTGACCTCGCCGTACGACCAGTTACGGATGTCCTCGGCGGTGGCCAGGCCGATCCGGAGTTCATCGAAGAAGTTGACGTCGAGCACGTAACTTCCTTTCCCCTGTGCGGGTTGTATTGCTGCTAGTTGTCGCTATCGCTGCCGGGGCCCGACGCGGTACGCGCCCAGTGGTGTCGGGGTGCGTACCGCGTCGGCTCGGCTCCTAGTTCGCGAGGTCGTCGACCGTGGCCGACTCGTTGCGGGAAAGGTTGATGCCCAGGTTGGCGGCCGCCCGCTCGAGGTCCTCGTCGTCGCCGTCGGCCATCGCGATGGCCGCGCCGTCGCTGGAGAGGACCTCCACGTTCAGGCACAGCGACTGGAGTTCCTTGAGGAGCACCTTGAACGACTCGGGGATACCCGGCTCGGGGATGTTCTCGCCCTTGACGATCGCCTCGTAGACCTTGACGCGACCGACGACGTCGTCGGACTTGATCGTGAGCAGCTCCTGGAGGGTGTAGGCGGCGCCGTAGGCCTGCATCGCCCAGCACTCCATCTCACCGAAGCGCTGACCACCGAATTGCGCCTTACCACCGAGCGGCTGCTGCGTGATCATCGAGTACGGACCGGTCGAACGCGCGTGGATCTTGTCGTCGACCAGGTGGTGCAGCTTGATGATGTACATGTAGCCGACCGACACCGGGTACGGGAACGGCTCGCCGGAGCGACCGTCGAACAGCGTCGCCTTGCCGTCGGGGCCGACCATGACCTCGCCGTCGCGGTTCGGCAGCGTCGAGGACAGCAGACCCGTCAGCTCCTCCTCGCGGGCACCGTCGAACACCGGCGTGGCGATGTTGGTGTCGGGCTCGGCGGCGAGCATCTCCTCGGAGAGGTTCTGTGCCCATTCGGGACGGCTGCCGTCGTCGGCCACCTGGATCTGCCAGCCGGCCTTGCCGATCCAGCCCAGGTGCGTCTCGAGGACCTGGCCGATGTTCATACGACGCGGAACACCGTGGGTGTTCAGGATGATGTCGACCGGGGTGCCGTCGGGCAGGAACGGCATGTCCTCCTGCGGGAGGATCTTGCCGATGACGCCCTTGTTGCCGTGGCGGCCGGCGAGCTTGTCGCCGTCCTGGATCTTGCGCTTCTGCGCCACGTACACGCGGACGAGCTCGTTGACACCCGGAGGCAGATCGTCGTCGTCCTCGCGCGAGAACACGCGAACACCGATGACCTTGCCGTTCTCACCGTGGGGCACCTTCAGGGAGGTGTCGCGGACCTCGCGCGCCTTCTCACCGAAGATCGCGCGGAGCAGGCGCTCCTCGGGGGTCAGCTCGGTCTCGCCCTTCGGCGTGACCTTGCCGACGAGGATGTCGCCGTCGCGGACCTCGGCACCGATGCGGACGATGCCACGCTCGTCGAGGTCGGCGAGGACCTCGTCGGAGACGTTCGGGATGTCGCGGGTGATCTCCTCGGCACCGAGCTTGGTGTCGCGGGCGTCGATCTCGTGCTCCTCGATGTGGATCGAGGTGAGCACGTCCTCCTCCACGAGGCGCTGCGACAGGATGATCGCGTCCTCGTAGTTGTGGCCCTCCCACGGCATGATCGCCACG
The DNA here is from genome assembly GCF_058211795.1 of Rhodococcus sp. S3. Lineage (NCBI taxonomy): Bacteria > Bacillati > Actinomycetota > Actinomycetes > Mycobacteriales > Nocardiaceae > Rhodococcus > Rhodococcus sp. S3. The sequence continues at coordinate 3,856,193 of NZ_CM177074.1, forward strand.
AGCAGGTTCTTGCCGAGCGCCATCTCACCGTTCTCGGTGCAGGGGCCGTCGGCGAGGACCTGGCCGGACTCGACGCGCTGTCCCTCGTCCACGATCGGACGCTGGTTCGAGCAGGTGCCCTGGTTCGAACGGTCGAACTTGCGCAGACGGTAGGTCTTGCGGGTTCCGTCGTCGGCCATGACGGTGATGAAGTCGGCGGAGACCTCTTCGATCACGCCGCTCTTCTCGGTGACGATGACGTCGCCGGCGTCGACGGCGGCACGCAGCTCCATGCCGGTACCGACGATCGGCGACTCGCTGCGCACCAGCGGCACGGCCTGACGCTGCATGTTCGCGCCCATGAGGGCACGGTTGGCGTCGTCGTGCTCGAGGAACGGGATCATCGCGGTCGCGACCGACACCATCTGGCGCGGCGAGACGTCCATGTACTCGACCTGGTCGGCGGCGACGTACTCGATCTCCGCGCCCTTCTTACGGACGAGGACACGCTCGTCCGAGAAGCGGTTGTCGGAGCCGATCGGCGAGTTGGCCTGCGCGATGAGGTAGCGGTCCTCCTCGTCGGCCGTGAGGTACTCGACCTCGTCGGTGACGACACCGTCGACGACCTTGCGGTAGGGCGTCTCGATGAAGCCGAACGGGTTGACCCGCGCGTACACCGACAGCGAGCCGATCAGGCCGATGTTCGGGCCTTCCGGGGTCTCGATCGGGCACATGCGGCCGTAGTGCGACGGGTGGACGTCGCGGACCTCGAGGCCGGCGCGCTCACGCGACAGACCGCCGGGGCCCAGCGCCGACAGACGACGCTTGTGCGTCAGGCCCGACAGCGGGTTGTTCTGGTCCATGAACTGCGACAGCTGGGAGGTTCCGAAGAACTCCTTGATCGCAGCCACGACCGGACGGATGTTGATCAGGGTCTGCGGCGTGATCGCCTCGACGTCCTGGGTGGTCATGCGCTCACGGACCACGCGCTCCATGCGGGACAGGCCCACGCGGATCTGGTTCTGGATGAGCTCACCGACCGTGCGCAGACGACGGTTGCCGAAGTGGTCGATGTCGTCGACCTCGACGGGAACCTCGACGCCGCCGGGGACGGTCATCTTGTTCTCGCCCGCGTGCAGACGCACGAGGTACTCGATCGTGGCGACGATGTCTTCCTCGGTGAGGGTGGACGCCTCGATCGGCTGACCCGTGTTCAGGCCGAGCTTCTTGTTGATCTTGTAACGGCCCACGCGCGCCAGGTCGTAGCGCTTGTCCTTGAAGAAGAGGTTCTCCAGCAGGGTCTGCGCGCTCTCCTTGGTCGGCGGCTCGCCCGGACGGAGCTTGCGGTAGATGTCGAGGAGCGCCTCGTCGGTGCCCGCCGTGTTGTCCTTCTCGAGCGTCGACATCATGATCTCGGAGAATCCGAAACGCTCGACGATCTGCTCGGTGGACCAGCCCAGCGCCTTGAGCAGCACGGTGACCGGCTGACGGCGCTTGCGGTCGATACGCACACCGACGGTGTCGCGCTTGTCGACGTCGAACTCGAGCCAGGCACCGCGGCCCGGGATGACCTTGACGCTGTGCAGGTCCTTCTCGGTGCTCTTGTCGACGGTCTTGTCGAAGTACACGCCCGGCGAACGGACGAGCTGGGACACCACGACACGCTCGGTGCCGTTGATGATGAAGGTGCCCTTGTCGGTCATCATCGGGAAGTCACCCATGAAGACCGTTTGGCTCTTGATCTCGCCGGTGTTGTTGTTGATGAACTCGGCAGTGACGAACAGCGGAGCCGCGTACGTCATGTCCTTGTCCTTGCACTCCTCGACGGAGGCCTTGACCTCGTCGAAACGAGGATCGGAGAAGGACAGGGACATCGAACCCGAGAAGTCCTCGATCGGCGAGAGCTCGTCGAGGATCTCCTCCAGGCCACCGACGACGTGATTGTCGCCGCGCTCGGCAGCCTTCGCGCGCCAGCGCTCCGAGCCGATCAACCATTCGAAGGAATCGGTCTGTAGATCGAGGAGCCCGGGAACTTCGAGGGGTTCGCGAATCTTCGCGAACGACACCCTCGTCGGGGCTCCGGGGATTCCGGCTACTGCCTTGGTCTGGCTAGAGACTGCCAAGATGCGTCCTTCCAGCACCTCACGCGGGCCGCTCCAACCGGTGCGACCGCCGCTGTACCTGCTTCTTCATGTGGGGCGTTTTCGCTGGTCGCAACCCGAACGAGAACCCCACCGACACACCGAAACGGTCTCGCCCGAAAGGGCGGATTCCGACTCGACGATCAGAAGGTGAACAGGAGGCAGCCAGCGCAAAGAACTAACCTACACCTAAGTAGGCGAAATGTCCACAGGGGTGCCTCAAAGAAACCTGGCAAACGACCTCGAGCGGCTCACGAGGAAGCCTTCAGTCGAACAGGCGTACCGATAGAGTGACCGCTCGCGTCGCCTGCGTCAAGACTGCGCGTCCGGAACGATCCGCGCGTCGCGGCCGCGGACACCCCCGGTGAGGGGGCGATCCGCAGCCGTCGTCACCGGTCGCGGATCTCCGAGACCAGCCATCGTCCGTCCGACTTCTCCATCCTCACCAGCAGCGGTGCGGCCGCGCTGCCCTGGGCGATCCCGTCGCCGGTGGCGCTGACGTTGATGTAGGCGGCGACCTCGGCGCGGGTGTCGTCGAGCATCGTCGCGCCGATGTGCTCGACCATCACCTCGGTGACCGTGCGGGTGTCGATCGCGGCCTTCTTGGTGACGTCCGCGGTCGAGTCGAACTCCTCGAGCCGCTCCGGGGTCAGCAACTCCCGGATCCGCCCGAAGTCCTCGTCGATGGTGCGGTAGTCGTAGCCGTGCATGGTCTCGATCGCGACCTTCGCGGCCTCGGTGACCTCCCGGGTCTCCGCGGTGTCGACCCACGCGACGTTCGAGACGTCGGCACCGGGACGGAAGGCCGCGACCGCGGCGATCACCGCGAGCACCACCGCCACCGCACCGACGAGAATCACCGGGCGCCACCCACCGGAGGCACGCGACCCGCCGGCCTCACCGGCGGGAGGCTCCGGTGGATCCCCGGGCTCGGTCGCAGTCTCCGCCGGGCTCGCTGCCGGGGACCCGGCCGTGTCGGCGGCCGTCGGCGCGGGCTTCTCGTGCTCGTTCTCCTGCTTGTCGAGCGTCACCTCGGAAGGTCGCGACTGCTCGGCAGGGTTTTCCCCTGTACGGGTCTCCGCCGGTCCGGTACTCCCCTGTTCGGGCGGCGTGATCGTCCGCTCCGTCCGGGACGGGCGTTCGTCCTGCGCCGGGGTCGGGCGTTCGTCCTCTGCAGGGGTCATCCGGGGCGGTCGGGACGTGCCGGCGACCTTCGGCCGACGGCGCGGGGGCCCGCTGGGGCCGGTCTTCCGTCGCTGCGGGGGCACTACACGTTCTCCTTCGTCGACTTGCCGAACATCATGGGCCCGCCTCGCCCTCGGGCGCGGGCGCCCCGGTATCTCCCGGCGCGGGCGCCCCGGTATCTCCCGGCGCGGGCGCCCCGGTATCTCCCGGCGCGGGCGCCCCGGTATCTCCCGGCGCGGGCGCCCCGGAATCGTCGGGCGCGGGCTGCGCGCCGGGATCGGGAGCCGGAGCACCGGGGACCGGGCCCGACTCCATCTCGACGGAGGCGAGCGGCTCGATGGTCTCGGCCTTCCACACGTCGCCGTCCTTGCGCAGCGACACGAGCACCGGGACCTTGTTGGTCACGAAGTACTCGGGGGTCTGGGTGCGCACGGCGAGCACGACGAGCGCCTTACCCAGATCGTCGTCGGTGTTGAGTTCGGTGAGCGTTCCGAACAGCACTTCGGCCGACATGCTGGTGCCGGTCTCCGCGACCCGAGCCCGGATGTCCTCCTCGGTCGCCGCGAGATCGTTGCGCAGGGCGTCGCCGGTGATCGACGACCGCATGTTCTCGATCGACAGGTCGACGTCGTTCGCGTCGACACTGTTCAGGTTGACGGCCGCCTGCATGGCTCCCGAGAGTGCGGCGTCGCGCGCCTCGGCGGCCGAACGGTCCACCAGGAGCGCACGCCCCCAGCCGTAGCCGAACCACACCGCCGCCGCGAGGGCGACGACGGCGAGCACCGAGACGACGGCAAGGGCCGCCCTGCGTGCCCCGCCCGGTCCCCGGCCGTCCGCGGGCGAGTTGCCGTCGGCGGATGGGGGCGGGGTGGGCGGAGCGTCGGAGGAAACTGGTGCACTCACTCCACAAACCTACTAACTGCTCACTTCGGGGTGACTCCGAGCAACGGCGCGAGCTGCGTCGCGATCGGATTCAGGTTGAGCTTGTCGGGGTCCTTCTTCGGCTTGAAATCCCAGGGCTGGATCGTGTTCGGATCGGCGAAGACGATGCGGTTCGCGCTGCGCACGCCGGTGACACTGCCCTGCGGCACCTCGCACGAGGCGTTCGTGTTGAACGGGAAGTCCTGCTGGGTCTCGTCGAAGTTCGGATCCTGCGCGCGCATCTGCGCGAGGATCTCCTGCGTCCCCTCGTACCCGATGGTGCACGAAGGCGGATTGTTGGTCTCGAGCACGATGCCCTGACGCACCGCACCGTCGCCCGGAGCGACCGTACTCGCACTGCCCGCGACGGCGGGAAGGAAGGCCAGCAGCGGCTGCAGGGCGATCGACTGCGGCGCGGCCACTTCCGCCACCGCCGCGAGGTTCGCGAGGTCGGTGGTCAGGCCCGGGCCGGAGCCCTCGATCAGCTGCGAGAGCTGGTCGCTCGCGTCGGTGCCGGTGTCGATCAGGCGCCGCAGATCGGGATCGCTGTCGCGGAGCTGTGCGGTCACCAGGTCCAGATCCGAGCTGAACTGCTGGATCGCCGACGACTGGTCGGACTGCGTGTCGAGCACCGTGAGGCTGTCGCGGATCAGCGTGACGGTCTGCGGCAGGTACTCGGCGCCCTTCTCGCTGAGACCGGCGAGCGCGTCGACGAGCACCTGCAGGTCGTCGCCGCGGCCGTCGAAGGCCGCGCCGAGCTCGGTGACGACGGTGCGCAGCGGCTCGAGCGGAACCGAGTACACGAGGTCGTTCGTGCTCAGCAGCAGGTCCTCGACCGGCGTGGGCAGATCCTCCTCGGTGCCCTCGATGACGGAGCCCTGTTCGAGATAGGGGCCCTCGTCGTTCGGCGGCTGCAGATCGACGTACTGCTCACCGATCGCCGACCGGTTCGCCACGACCGGTCGCGCCGACGCCGGGATCTGCGGTCCGCCGTTGTCGAGACGCAGCTCGACGTTGATGCCGTCGTCCGTGAGGCTGAGCGCCCCGACACGGCCCACGGGCACCCCGCGGTAGGTGACCTCGGCGTTCGGGAAGATGCCGCCGCCGGTGGGGAACCGCGCGTCGACGGTGTACTGGCCGAAGCCCATGAGGTTGTCGAGCCGCACGTACCGGGCACCGACGAACACGATGCCGAGCAGCGCGATGATCACGAACAGCGCGAGCTGCACTTTCACCAGGCGCGATCTCACTGCCCACCCCCGAGTCCGAGCTGATTCAGCAAACCTTGCAGCGGCCCCGGCTGTGGGGCCTCGTCACCGTCGGCACCGGTGTCGGTGTCCGCGCCGGCCTCGGTGACCCCCGGGATCTCGATGCCGTCGGGCAGCGACACCCCTTCGGGCAGCGTCACACCGGGCAGACGCGGAGTGGGAAGCACCGGCAGCAGCGACACGGTGGGCCAGCCCGGGGCGGGCCCGTTCCCGTCGTAGTACGGGTTGGACGGGTCGACGAGCGGCTTCGGATTGCCGAACTTCGGCTCGCGGTAGACCGGGTCGCCCTGGCCCACACCGAGCGCGGCCAGCGCGTTGCCGATCTGCAGGTCGACGACGAGGAAGAGGTTCACCGAGTTGCCCAGCGCGACCTTCTCGACACCGTCCGGGAACGGCACCGTGGGCACGAAGGCGAGCGCCTCGACGAGGTCGTCGCCCGATGCCGCGAGTGCCTGGAGGGTCGGGCGCAGCGCCAAAAGGTCGGCGATCAGATCCTCCTTGGACTGATCGAGGACGTCGACACCCGCGGTGCCGAGCCGGTCGAGCTGGCCGAGCAGCTGGGTCAGCTGCGGCCGCTGCTGTTCGAGCACCTCGGTCGCGACCGGCAGTTCGTCGAGCACGGCGGCGATCTTGTCGTTCTGCTCCGCGACCCGCACCGTGAGCTCGTCGAGTCCGTCGAGCGCCCGGGTGATGTCGTCGCGTTGCTGTTCGAGACCGGTGATCAGGGTCTCGGCCTGCTCGATCAGGCTGCGCGTGGTTCCCTCGCGGCCGTCGAAGGCCGTCGACAATTCGTTGACGATCGGCGCGAGCTGACCGACACCGCCACCGTTGAGCAGCAGCGACAGCGCGCCGAGCACCGGTTCGAGTTCGGTGGCGTGCCGGGTGCGGTCGAGCGGGATCACGTCGCCGTCCGCGAGCCGGCCCGTCGGGGGCTCGTCCTCCGGAGGCGTGAGTTGCACGAACTTCTCACCGAGCAGACTCGACTGTTCGACGCTCGCGAGCGCGTTCGCCGGCAGGTCGACACTCGAGTCGAGCACGATGCCGACGTCGGCGGTCCACCCGAAATCGGATGCGACCGAGATCGATTCGACGCGCCCGACCGGTACACCGTCGACCTTCACGCTCGACTGCGGAACCAGGTCGAGCACGTCGTCGAACTGGACGGACAGACGGATCGGATCGCTCCCCACGTCGGCGCCGCCGGGCAACGGGACGTCGGACAGACCGCCGCACCCCGTGACCGTCACAGCGACCACGCACGCGGCCGCTCCGAAGACACCTGTGCGGCCCATCCTCTTCGCGCCGCTCACCGATCTCCTCCCTGGAGGTCGAGCCGGGGCGAGACCACGCCGGGCACCGTGCCCGGAGTGACCTGCCGCTGAATGTTCTCGCCGCTCAGGACACCGAACGGCAGGATCAGATCCGGGGACCGCTGGTCCTCGGTGATCTGTGTGGCGACGTCGCGGCACCGGTCGATCAGCGGCTGCATCTGCCGGCCGAGCTGCTCGAAACGCTCGTCGCCGGGCACGAGATTGCCCAGATCGATGAGCTTGCACACCGCTCCCGCAGGATCCTGCAGGTCGGGCAGCACGAGGCGCGACGCGAGCACACCGGCTTCGGCGTCGTAGGAGTTGACGAGGTTGCTCACCGCGAGCGGGAGCAGCGTCAGCGAATCCACGAGTTCCTGCCGACGATTCGACAGGGTCTCCGTGATCGGCACGAGTGCGTCGACGTTGTCCTTCACGGCCGCCTGGTTGTCGCGCACGAACGTCGCGACGTCGCCGAGCGTGACCGACAGCGTGTTCAGGGCCTCGCCGAGGTTCTGCCGCTCCCCCGCCAGGAATCCCGACAGGTCCGAGAGCTGGGCGTTGAACTGGCGCACCTGCTCGTCGTTGGCCGCGAGGGCGCTGACGAACACCTGCAGGTTCTCGATCGTGCCGTAGAGGTCGTCGCGCGACTGGTCGAGCGTGCGCGCGGCGGCCGACAGGTTCTCGATGCTCTGCCCGAGGGCCTCGCCGTTGCCGGCGAGGTTCTCCGCACCGACCTCCACGAAATCGGTCAGCGCGCCCTCACGGTTCGCGCCGTCGGGACCGAGCGCGCGGGAGAGTTCGTCGATGCTCGCGTAGAGCTCGTCGACCTCCACCGGGGTGGCGGTGCGCTCGCGGTCGATCACCGCACCGCTGCTCATCGTGTCGCCGCCGGTGTAGGCGGGGGTGAGCTGCACGTAACGGTCGGCGACCACCGAGGGGGTGATCTGCACGGCGCGAGCGTCGGCCGGGATGTCGACGCCGCGGTTCACCCGCAGACCGACCTTCACCAGATCGCCCTGCGGTTCGACGGAGGTCACCTTCCCCACCTCGACGCCGAGCACCCGCACGTCGGAGCCCTCGTAGATGCCGACGGCCTTGTCGAAGTAGGCGGTGATCTCGGTGGTGCCCAGTCGGGTGAACAGCCACCAGCCGGCTCCGGCCAGGGCCACCGCGACCGCCACGACGGCCGCGATCAGCGCGATGCGCCCGCGATTGCTGCGGGACTCGCCGTTCTCGGCGTGTGCCATCAGTTACCCCCTTCCAGGCGGCGACCGGGTTCGCGGTAACCGGGGATCTCCGGCAGGCCCGGCGGGGTCAGGTTCACGACGACCTGGTCGAACCACCGGCCGTTGCCGACGACGTTGGTGTAGACGCGCACGAACGGCTCGTACAGCTCCATGGCCCGATCGAGGTTGTCGTTGTTCTCCTGGAGGATGTCGACGACGCCGCGCAACTGCTGCAGGGCGGGACCGATGGTCTCGCGGTTCTCCTCGACGAGCCCGGAGAGCTCGGCCGACAACCGCTTGGTGCCGTCGAGCAACTGGGAGATCGCCTCCTGCCGGTTGTTCAGTTCCGCGACGAGCAGCGCGCCGTCGGAGAGCAACCGGTTGAACTCGGCGTTGCGGTCGGCGAGCACCTTCGAGACGTTGCCGGTCGCATCGAGGAGTTTCTTCAGCTCCTGGTCACGACTCGCGACGGTCTCGGACAGGCGGCTGATGCCGTCGAGTGAGGCCCGGATGTCGTCGGGTGTCTCCGAGAAGGCCTCCGACAGGGTCTGGAAGCCGGTCGCGAGCTGTTCGGAATCGATCTCGCCGAGGGTGGTTGCCGCCGACGAGAACGCCTCGATCACGTCGTACGGCGCGACCGTCCGGTCGAGCGGGATCCGGTCGTCCGGGTCGAGCACCTCCGTACCCCGCGGCTCGAGCGCCAGATACTTCTGCCCGAGGATCGTCTTGATCTGGATGGAGGCCGCCGTGTCGTTCCCGACCCAGGCGTCCTGGACCTTGAACGAGACGATCACGCGGTCGCCCTCGAGGTCGACTCCGGTGACCTTGCCGACCTTCACGCCGGCGATACGCACCTCGTTGGTGGGCTTGAGACCTGCGGCCTCGCTGAATTCGGCCTCGTAGGTTGCGCCCGCCCCGATGATGGGCAGTTCGTCGAGGAAGAAGGCGGACAGTGTCCCCAGCAGCACCACGACGATGCCCAGGGCACCGGCGGCGGCCGGACTGCGACGTTTGCTCATCGTCCCTGCAACTCCTGCATCCCCTCCTGCGAGCAACGCTTCGCCGCATTCGTGTAGATGGGTTGGTTCACGGTGGGCAGCCCCGTCGGCAGATTCAGATACGGGACCGAACCGGGACCTGCGACGATGTCGATACCGCACAGGTAGAACTGGAACCACGAACCGTAGCTGGCCACGCGCCCGAGCTTGTCGAGCTTGACCGGCAACGTCTCGAGGACGCGGTCGACCTCGTCGCGGTTCGCGTTGAGATTCGAGGTGACCTGTTCGAGCGCCGTGATCGACTGTGCGATCGACGGACGGGTGGGCTCGAGGACGTCGGAGACCGCGTCGGTCAGCCCCGCCATCGACGCCACCGCCGAACCGACGGTCGCCCGGTCGGCCGACAATCCGCTGACGAGTGCCTGCGTGTTGACGAGCAGCGAATCGAGCTGCTCGTCGCGCTGGTCGATCGTGGCCAGGACGGTGTTGAGGTTGTCGATCACCGCACCGATCACGCGATCCTTGTCGGCGATGGTGTTGGTCAGCGACGCGGTGCTGCGCACCAGATCGTCGATCGTTCCGGCCTCACCCTGGAAGACCTGGATGATCTGGAACGAGAGCTTGTTGACGTCGTCGGCGCTCAGCGTCTGGAACAACGGCCGGAAGCCGTCGAAGAGCGTCGTGAGGTTCACCGCCGGCTTCGTTCGCTCGATCGGGATCGTGTCGCCGCTCGTGATCTTCTCGCCCTGCGCACCCTCGCCCTGACCGAGCGCGATGTACCGCTGGCCGACGAGATTGCGGAAACGGATGGTCGCCGTGGCACCGGCAGGCAACCAGTCGCGCTCCTCGAGCGAGAAGGTGACCCGCGCCTGCCGTTCGTCGAAGACCGAGATCTCCTCGACCTGTCCCACGCGGACACCCGCGATGCGGATGTCGTCGCCCTTGTTGAGCGAGGTGACGTCGGAGAAGATCGCGTGGAACTTCGTTCCTCCCCCACCGCCGACACTGGCGATGGTCGCGGCGAGGACACCGGTCGCGATGACGGTGACCACAGCGAACACGATGAGTTTGATCAGGGGTGCTGCCAGACCTCTCACTGGAAGCTCACCTCCGTACCGCGGATCGCCGGAGCGCCGAGCCGGGTGGTCCAGGACGGGACCTCCTCGGGGTCGACACCGGTGGCCTGTCCGTAGATCACGTCGAGCGTGTCCTGTTCCAGACGCGAGCCGGCGTACGAGACGGGAGTCGCGCCGTTGCCCGAGGTGCCGATGATCTCGCCGACGTCGTCGGGGACGCCGGATCCTGCCGGGGCAGGGAAGAAATCGATGGTCTCGGGGCCGGGATTACGCGACGGCACCTGGTACGAACCGTCGTTGACCGAACCGCCCGGATACTGCGGGAAGTTGCGGCCGGGCGCGGTCACGTCGTTGTAGCAGGCCGGTCCGCGATCGTCGAGCAGACGCGGTTCGTCCTGGTTCGGCAGGTAGCGGCCCTTCGGGTTCGTGAACTGGATGTTCGCGCGCACACCCGGGAACGGATCGTCGGCCGCGAGCAGGTCGACGGCGGCCGGCTTCGCGTCGGCGAATCCCTCGAAGGTGCACGGGAAGGACGGCGAGTAACGGGCGAGCAGCTGCAGCGCCTCCTTCGAATCGGCGGACAGCGTGATGATCGAGTTCGAGTTCTGCTCGATGAAATCGGCCGTCTGCGACGACGCTCCCGTCGCGCTCGCGAGCAGCGTGCGGATCTGGTTCTGCTGTTCGACGACCGTGCCACCCGTCGTGCGCAGGTTGTTCAGCGCCTCGACGAGTTCCGGTGCGGCTTCGGAGTAGGTCTGCGAGAAGTCGGCGAGACCGCGCAGATCCTCCTGCAGCGTGGGCAGTTCGACGTTCACCTCACGGAAGATCTGTTCGAGGTCGTCGACCGTCTGCCCCAGCTTCTCCCCGCGTCCGCTCAGTCCCTGTGCCAGTGCGCCGAGCGTGTTGGCGAGGTCCTGCGGCGGGACGGCCTCGAGGAGCGGGAGCAGCCCGTCGAGCACGTCGCCGAGTTCGACGGTGCGCTCGCTCGTGTCCTGCACCAGCACATCGCCGTTCGTGACGGGACGCCCCGGATCGTCGGGGATGATCAGCGAGACGTAGCGCTCACCGAAGAGTGTCTTCGGCAGCAGCTGTGCCGTGGCGTTGACCGGGATCAGTTCGGCCTTGTCGGGGTCGAGAGCGAGATGCGCGGTGACGTCGCCGCCTTCCGCGCTCGTTCCGCGGACCTCGCCGACGAGCACACCGCGCGCCTTGACGTCGGCGTTGAGCGGCAGCGCGTTGCCGATGCTGTCGGTGCGGAGGTCGACCTTCACGACCTTCGTGAACGTCTTGTTGTACATCGCGATCGTGACGTACAGGAACAGCGCCAGCACCACGAAGAAGATCAGTCCCAGGGTGCGCCGACGCACGGGCGAAGTGGTCGTGTCGCTCATCCGGCCACCCTCACCGTGGTCGTCGTGCCCCAGATCGCGAGGCTGAGGAAGAAGTCGAGGATCGCGATCGTCACGATCGCGGTACGCACCGCGCGGCCCACGGCCACACCGACGCCGGCGGGACCGCCGCTGGCGTGGAAACCGTAGTAGCAGTGGATGAGGATGACCACGAACGCGAAGACCAGCACTTTCGCGAACGAATACAACACGTCCTCCGGTGGGAGGAACAGATAGAAGTAGTGGTCGTACGAGCCGCTCGACTGGCCGTTGAACAGCGTGCTGATCGTGCGGGTCGCGAGATAGGCCGCGAGGAGACCGATGATGTACAGCGGGATCACGGCGACGAAGCCGGCGATCATCCGGGAGGTCACCAGGAACGGCAGCGACGGCACGGCCATCACCTCGAGGGCGTCGATCTCCTCGCTGATCCTCATGGCGCCGAGCTGTGCCGTGAAGCCGCAGCCCACGGTCGCCGACAACGCGAGCGCCGCGACGATCGGGGCCAACTCACGGGTGTTGACGTAGGCGGAGAGGAAGCCGGTGAGCACCGACGAGCCGAGCTGCTCGAGCGCGGCGTAACCCTGCAGACCCACGACGACGCCGGTGAAGCCGGACATCATCGCGATGACGCCGATGGTGCCACCGATCACGGCGAGTGCACCGCTGCCGAAGGTGACCTCGGCGAGCAACCGCAGGACTTCCTTGCGGTAGTGGGTGAGGGTTCGCGGGGTCCACGCGACGGCGCGCGCGTAGAAGGACATCTGGTCCCCCGCGCGGTCGAGCACGTTCAGCGGTGCGCGCACCGCTCGGCGACCCCGGAGAAGAACGAGATCTCCGCGGCCTCTGGAGACTGTCATCTGGTCAGGATCCCTTCGCAGGAACGATCTGCAGGTACACCATCGTCAGGATCAGGTTCGCGAAGAAGAGCAGCAGGAACGTGATGACGACGGTCTGGTTCACGGCCTCCCCCACGCCCTTCGGGCCCGCACCCGGGTGCAGTCCCTTGTAGGACGCGACGACGCCGGCGATCAACCCGAAGATCGCAGCCTTGAGTTCGGCGACGTAGAGGTCGGGTAGCTGCGCGAGGGCGGAGAAGGAGGCGAGATAGGCGCCGGGGGTACCGCCCTGCAGCACCACGTTGAAGAAGTAGCCGCCGGCGATGCCGATCACGGAGACTAGGCCGTTGAGCAGGAGCGCCACGAGCACCATCGCCAGTACTCGCGGGACGACGAGCCGCTGGATGGGATTGATACCCAGCACCTCCATCGCGTCGATCTCCTCGCGGATCGTCCGCGATCCGAGGTCGGCGGTGACCGCGGAGCCTGCGGCACCGGCGATCAGCAGAGCTGTCACGATCGGACTGCCCTGCTGGATGACCGCCAGGACGCTCGCGGCGCCGGTGAACGATTCGGCGCCGAGCTGCTTGATCAGCGAGCCGGTCTGCAGCGACACGACGGCGCCGAACGGGATCGCGACGAGCGCCGTCGGAAGAATCGTGACACTGGCGATGAACCACGCCTGTTCGATGAATTCCCGGAACTGGAACGGTCGGCGGAAGGTGTTCCGCACGACGTCGACGAACAGTTCGACGATGTTGCCGGCCTGGGTGAGTGCGCCGTGAACCGGCCGCACGAGCGAGCTGCCCGCCCCCATCTACTCTCCTGCTTCTCCAGCCTGCGGCTGTACTACTACTGACGTTGTACGACTGCTGCGGCTGTTGCTACTTCGGGGCCTGCTCGTATCCCTCTCCGGTGTAGGCGGGAATGATCTGGGTGTCGTCGTCGGCGTATCCCCGGGAGGTCCGGGGCGCGCCGGTGTGATCGAGCGATTCGAGGATGGCGCTCTGGGCGGCCGGGGGCAGAGTGTGCAGGATCGAGCGCACCCGCTCCTGCCGACGCGCCACCGCCTGCCGCTCCGGCATCCCCGGCGTGGCCTGCATCTGCGGCACGATCCCCTCGATATCGTCCACACCACCGGCATGATGACCGGCATCGACGAGCGCCTGCTCGTGCGCCATCGTCGCCTCGTCCTTCTCCTCCGACATCCCGATCGGACCGATCATCGTGCCGTTGAGGAACTGCTTGACCACCGGCTCGTCCGAGGTCAACAACACCTCACGCGGACCGAACATCACCAACTGCCGACGGAACAACATGCCGATGTTGTCCGGCACCGTACGCGCCAGATTGATGTTGTGCGACACGATCAGGATCGTCGCATCGATCTCCGCGTTGATATCGATCAACGTCTGCGAAATGTAGGTGGTGCGCACCGGATCGAGACCCGAATCCGGCTCGTCGACCAGGATGATCTCCGGATCGAGCACCAACGCACGGGCCAGGCCGGCGCGCTTGCGCATCCCCCCGGAGATCTCACCGGGCAGCTTGTCCTCGGCGCCGAGCAGACCGACGAGCTCGAGCTTGCTCATCACGATCTGCCGGATCTCCGATTCGGTCTTCTTGGTGTGCTCACGCAACGGGAAGGCGACATTGTCGTAGAGGTTCATCGACCCGAACAACGCCCCGTCCTGGAACAACACCCCGAACAGCTTGCGGATCTCGTAGAGCTCCTTGCTCGAGCACTGCAGGATATCGGTGCCGTCGATGACGATCGAGCCCTCCTCCGGGCGCAACAGACCGATCAACGACTTGAGGAACACCGACTTACCGGTACCCGACGGACCGAGCAGCGCACTGACCTCACCGGCCGGCAACGTCAACGTCACGTCCTGCCAGATACGTTGCGAGCCGAAGGACTTGGTCAGCCCCTCGACGGAAACCTCGACTCCCACGATTACCTCCGCTGTCCGATACCGTCGCCCCCGTGTGGGTTGGGTCACTCTATCGCATGGATAGTGGTACCTGTGACAAGCGATCCTACTCATGAGTAAGGACCTCGTACAAGGGGGCATACATATCTGGACTTATGCCGTGACCTGCATGAACACGATGTAAATATCGAATTCTGCCGATATCGGACATATCGCTCGGCATTCTTGTCCGAGAATGCGAAAGGGCCGTTCCCGCGAAAGTGAATTCGCGGAAACGGCCCTGTGCGGAACCGTCCCGGAGAGCGACGAACGCTCGACGGGGAAGTTCGGAAACCGTCTTACTTGACGGTGACCTTGGCGCCGGCCTCTTCGAGCTTGGCCTTGGCAGCGTCGGCAGCGTCCTTGGCGACCTTCTCGAGGATCGGCTTCGGAGCACCCTCGACGAGGTCCTTGGCTTCCTTCAGGCCCAGGCCGGAGACGATCTCGCGAACGACCTTGATGACCTGGATCTTCTTGTCGCCGGCACCCTCGAGGATGACGTCGAACTCGTCCTGCTCGGACTCGGCCTCGGCAGCAGCGGCCGGAGCACCGGCGGCAGCGACGGCAACCGGAGCAGCAGCGGTGACCTCGAAGGTCTCCTCGAATGCCTTAACGAACTCCGAGAGCTCGAGCAGGGTCAGTTCCTTGAACGCGTCGAGCAGCTCTTCGGTGGTGAGCTTCGCCATGGTGGCGGTCCTTCCTGATAAGTCCCATGTCGCTGATCCGCGACCGGATGGGATGGTGCGTGCCGGAGCACGCGTGGATGTATCTTTCGCGGTGATGCGGATTCGCAGTGATGCGGATCAGCGTCAGGCGGCTTCTTCGCCCGCCTTCTTCTCCTGCAGAGCGGCCGCGAGGCGGGCCACCTGAGAAGCGGGGGCGTTGAACAGGCCTGCGGCCTTTGCCAAGTTGCCCTTCATCGCGCCGGCGAGCTTGGCCAACAGCACCTCGCGGGACTCGAGGTCCGCGATCTGGTTGACCTGCTCCACGGACAGCGCAGCGCCGTCCATGTAGCCGCCCTTGATGACGAGAGCCTTGTTGTCCTTCGCGAAGTTCTTCAGAGCCTTCGCAGCGTCCACCGCTTCGCCCTTGACGAACGCGATGGCGGTCGGACCGACGAACAGGTCGTCGAGACCCTCGACGCCCGCCTCAGCGGCGGCACGCTTGACCAGGGTGTTCTTGGCGACGGAGTAGGTGGCACCCTCTCCGAGAGCGCGACGCAGCTCGGTCAGACTTCCCACCGACAGACCACGGTATTCCGTGATCACGGCAGCGGTGGAGGTCTTGAACTGCTCGGTGATCTCCGCAACTGCGGAAACCTTCTCGGGCTTTGCCATACTTCGCCTCCTCTCAGTAACAGTCGTTTTCCCGGTGTCCCGAGTGGGACGCCCCACCGGACGACCGCCGGGACCGGAAAACGACGAACGCCCCGGCGCAGGGCACACGGGGCGTGAAAGGAGGAGGAACTCGAATGCACCCGGAAGGCACATCACGGCTCACATCTCCCCTAACCTCGTCCTCCTGCGTGGGCCGCCGGACAACTCCGGACCTTCAACCGATCCGCACGCGGATTCGGTGACCAACGGTCTTGGGTAGAACATGATCGGGGTGAAGATCGGCGCACGCCGAACTACCCGACCACTGTAGCGGACGATATCCGCGAAATGCAAAACGGCCGGCACAGCGATGCTGTGCCGGCCGCTTCGAATGCACATCCACTGCGTGCAGTGCGAACTACTCCGCGATCTCGAGGAGGTTGCGGGTGCGCTGCGGATCCACCGGGATGCCCGGGCCGGTGGTCGTAGCGATCGTGACCTTCTTGATGTAGCGGCCCTTCGCGCTGGACGGCTTGGCGCGGAGCACCTCGTCCAGAGCAGCAGCGTAGTTCTCGACCAGCTTGGTCTCGTCGAACGAGGCCTTGCCGATCACGAAGTGCAGGTTGGCGTTCTTGTCGACGCGGAAGCTGATCTTGCCACCCTTGATGTCGGTGACGGCCTTCGCGACGTCCGGGGTGACCGTACCCGTCTTCGGGTTCGGCATCAGACCACGGGGACCGAGGACGCGGGCGATACGACCGACCTTCGCCATCTGGTCGGGGGTCGCGATCGCGGCGTCGAAGTCCAGCCAGCCGCCCTGGATGCGCTCGATCAGATCCTCGGCGCCCACGACGTCGGCGCCTGCGGCCTCGGCCTCGGCAGCCTTCTCGCCCACCGCGAAGACGATGACGCGAGCGGTCTTACCCGTGCCGTGCGGCAGGTTGACCGTGCCGCGCACCATCTGGTCCGCCTTACGGGGATCCACACCGAGTCGCATGGCGACCTCGACGGTGGCGTCGTAGTTCTTCGAGGTGGTCTCCTTCGCGAGCTTCGCAGCTGCGAGGGGGCTGTACAGGTTGTCCGAGTCGATCTTCTCGGCCGCGGCGAGGTATGCCTTGCTGCGCTTTGCCATGTTCTTTCCTAACTTCTCACCGGCAGGTGAATGGTTCGGGCGTGGTAGCGGGCCTGGCCGGCCCTCCCACGAGTGCTACTGCAGGCGGGGACGGGTCCCCGGAACAGTGAGGGCTCAGCCCTCGACCGTGATGCCCATCGACCGAGCGGTGCCGGCGATGATCTTCGCGGCAGCCTCGATGTCGTTGGCGTTCAGGTCTTCCTGCTTGGTCTTGGCGATCTCGCGCACCTGATCCATGGTCACCTTGGCGACCTTGGTCTTGTGCGGCTCGCCGGAGCCCTTCTGCACGCCTGCAGCCTTGAGCAGGAGCTTCGCGGCCGGCGGGGTCTTCAGCTTGAAGTCGAACGAGCGGTCCTCGTAGACCGTGATCTCGACCGGCACGACGTTGCCACGCTGCGACTCGGTCGCCGCGTTGTACGCCTTGCAGAACTCCATGATGTTGACGCCGTGCTGACCCAACGCGGGGCCGACCGGCGGAGCCGGGTTGGCCTGGCCGGCCTGGATCTGGAGCTTGATGAGCCCGGCGATCTTCTTCTTCTTGGGGGGCATCTCTATTCCTAGTTTCTTGCTCGGTGTGGTTCTTGCGTACTGCTACTGCAAGCTTGTGCGCGCCGGATGCCGGCGCCGTCGGGTCCCGGGGACCGTCAGATCTTCGACACCTGGTTGAACGACAACTCCACGGGAGTCTCACGGCCGAAGATCGACACCAGGACCTTGAGCTTCTGCTGCTCGGCGTTGACCTCGCTGATGGAGGCGGGCAGCGTCGCGAACGGGCCGTCCATCACGGTGACGGACTCGCCGACCTCGAAGTCCACCTCGATGGCGGGCTTCGCAGCGGCGGCGGGAGCCTGCTCGCCTGCGGCCGGGGCACCGGCCGCCGGCTTCTTCTTCGCCTGCTGCGGGAGGAGGAACTTCACGACCTCCTTGATCGTCAGCGGCGACGGACGCGACGTGGCTCCGACGAAGCCGGTCACGCCGGGCGTGTTCCGGACGGCACCCCACGACTCGTCGTTGAGTTCCATCCGGACGAGGATGTAGCCGGGCAGGACCTTGCGGTTGACCTGCTTGCGCTGACCGTTCTTGATCTCGGTGACCTCTTCGGTCGGCACCTCGACCTGGAAGATGTAATCGGCGAGGTCGAGGTTCTGGACACGGGTCTCGAGGTTGGTCTTGACCTTGTTCTCGTAACCGGCGTAGGAGTGCACGACGTACCAGTCGCCGGGCTCACGCCGCAGCTGCTTCTCGAGGGCCTCGGCCGGATCGACCTCGTCCTCTTCGGCGGGCGCGTCAGCGGCGTCCTCCGCTGCGTCGGAGACATCGGCATCGGACTCGACATCGGTGCCGGACTCGACAGCAGCGTCGGACTCGGAGACCTCGGTGTCCGCATCCGCCGACTCGGCCGTCACGTCGTCAACCAAGGCCTCGTCCGAAACGTGCTCCTCGGCCGAAGCCTCGTACGAGTCGTTCTCGGGGGTGCTCACCGGGCACTTTCCTCTCGTCGATCACATTTTTCGTCTCGCGCGGACAGGCGCTAACCGAACAACCAGCTGACGCCCTGTACGAACGCCAGATCCAATCCGAAGATGAACGCCGTCATGACGGTCACGAACGCAAGGACCACGAGTGTGTAGGTGGTCAACTGCTTGCGGTTGGGCCAGATCACCTTGCGGAGCTCGGCGACGACCTCACGGAAGAAGCGCACGAGTCGCTTGAAGATGTTCTCGGACTTCGCGGCGGGACGATCGCTCACGGCCGTGGCCGAACGCGACGTCTTCTTCATGGACACCGCGCTCGTCGTGGAAGCCGAGGAACCGGCTGCACCACGACGGGTGGCCCGCTTGCCGGTCGGCCGAGCAGCCGCGGAGGAACCGTCGGGGGTCGCGCCGGTAGCCGTTCCAGCGTCGCCGGGGATGTTCCCTGCGGTGCCGCTGTGGCGCTGACCGCGCTCCTCGCTCACATCGTTCCTCTCGGTCGCTGGCAGTCCGGGGGCAGGGGCGACAGGACTTGAACCTGCAACCTGCGGTTTTGGAGACCGCTGCTCTGCCAATTGAGCTACGCCCCTCTGGTCGGACATCCACACTCGTACGAAGCGAGTGTCCGGAACCGACCCATCTGCGACCACATGACACGCGCGCTACCCCGTCGGGCCGTTACGGCCTTCGTAGAGCAGCGCGCTGCTATGCGATCCCAGAAGCCTAAGTGTACTGCATTGCCCCGGGACAAACCCAATCCGCTCGGCCGTCAGGCCAAACGGACCGTTGCCGTGGCCCGACCGAAGATCTTGCGACCGTCGGACTTCGCCACGATAGCGACCACTGCTGTCTTGCTCTCCGCGTCCACCGACTTGATCTTGCCGGTGAACTCGATCTCGGCGGCCTTGTCGGCCTCCACATATACCGGACTGGTGAACCGAACGTTGTATTCGGTCACCGCGCCGGGGTCTCCCAGCCACTCCGTGACGAAGCCGGCCGCGATGCCCATCGAGAGCATGCCGTGCCCGACGACGTCGCGCAAGCCGGCCAGTTCGGCCACCTTGTCGCTCCAGTGGATCGGGTTGGGATCACCCGACACACCTGCATAGTTGACCAGATTTCCGCGCGTGAGTGTGACGACCTTCGACGGAAGCTCGTCCCCTACCGCGACATCCGCGAAACTACGGAGTGTCACTGTGCATCACCACATCCTTGACCGCGTGCGCGATGTTGTCGTCGACCTCGCCACCGGAACGGGCGACGAGCGTCGTCCAGGACGTGAGCACGAGATTGTCGTACTGATCGGTGATCACGTTCTTGGTGGTGATGATGTCGCTGCCGGCAGCCTGACGGAAATCGTCGAGGTAGACGTCGCAGAACAGCCTGTCGCCGGCCTGGATCGGGCGGTGGTAGACCATCCGCTGGTCGGTCTGCATGATCTGGCTCAGGTCGTATCCGGTGACGACCTCTTCGAACAGCTTGCGCTGCGCGATCATGCCGACGATCGAGACGAAGGTCAGCGGCGCGATCACTCCGTCGTACCCCAGCCCGCGGGCTGCGTCGTCGTCGTGATGCGCCGGATGCGAATCGCGCACGGCACGGGCGTACTCGCGGATCTTCTCGCGACCCACCTCGTAGTAGTCGTCCACCCGGTAGTGGTGGCCGACCATGGACTTGGCGTGCGCGGCGGCATCGAACGGGATCCCGGCCTGTTCGGTCGCGTCCACCGATTCCTGGTTCTCGAGTACGTTCGTCATACGCAAAACCTCCGCAATTCCGACGACGCCAACTGGCACGGTCGGTATTGCGGAGACCTTACGCGTCGACGTCGTTCCGACCGGCTACTTGGACTCGCGGTGCGACTGGTGCGTACCGCAGTTCGGGCAGAACTTCTTCAGTTCGAGCCGGTCGGGGTCGTTGCGACGGTTCTTCTTGGTGATGTAGTTGCGGTGCTTGCACACCTCGCAGGCCAAGGTGATCTTCGGCCGAACGTCAGTAGAGGAGGCCACGGGATGCCTTCTTTCGCGTCAATCCGATCAGTATCGATCAGGGTGGATCAATGAACTTTTGGTAGCGGTGACCGGACTTGAACCGGCGACGCAACGATTATGAGTCGTTTGCTCTACCAACTGAGCTACACCGCCTCGGTGCCGAGTGTCGCTACGAAGGCGGCACCTCAATCCAGCGAGCCCCCTGACGGAATCGAACCGTCGACCTTTTCCTTACCATGGAAACGCTCTGCCGACTGAGCTAAGGGGGCGTGGCCTCCGGAGCATCTCTGCTCGCTGCGGCCTCCAAAAGATTACACACACTCGGTCCTGGTGCAAAATCCGCTGGTAGAGGCCCATAAACGCCGCTGCTCTCCGAGCTCTGCGCACCCGCACCCACCCGTGCCCACACGTACGCGCGCGGTGGGCCGGCGGTGGGTACCGGACGCGGGACGGAACGGCACCGCGTGCCGAGCCGGCCAGAACCTCGGGAGAGTCCCGGGAGAGCAGGACCCACACTCCCGGACCACACTCCAGGGCCTGCGCTACAAGGACCTGCACTACAGAGAATCCGCACTACAGAGACCCCGGAATGCAGAACGGCCCCGGTTCCGAAGAACCGGGGCCGTTCCGGTGGCAGGTGTAGGATTCGAACCTACGTAGGCGTAAGCCGACGGATTTACAGTCCGCTCCCATTGGCCGCTCGGGCAACCTGCCGGGTGCGATCGGGACCGCGTCCTCGATGCGTTTGGAAGAATACAACGCATACCCCCCCGAAACGCAAACCGAGTGGTCACAGCCCCGCGCGACCCGATAGCGTCGGGTGGACAGAACCCTTACAGACCGACCCGGAAGTGGAGTGAGACGTGGCTGATTCGTCGTTCGATGTGGTGAGCAAGGTCGACCGCCAGGAAGTGGACAACGCGCTGAACCAGGCGGCGAAGGAGATCGCCAACCGCTTCGATTTCCGGAACACCGGGGCGCACATCGAGTGGTCGGGTGACGAGGCCATCACGATCTCGGCCGAGACCGAGGACCGCGCACTCGCCGCGCTGGAGGTCTTCAAGGAGAAGCTGATCCGCCGAGACCTCTCGCTGAAGTCCTTCGACGCCGGCGAGCCGACGCAGTCCGGCAAGGTCTACAAGATCACCGGAACCCTGGTGCAGGGCATCAGCCAGGAGAACGCCAAGAAGATCTCCAAGCTCATCCGTGACGAGGGCCCCAAAGGCGTCAAGGCGCAGATCCAGGGCGACGAGCTACGCGTGACCAGCAAGAAGCGCGACGACCTGCAGGCCGTCATCTCGCTGCTCAAGAACGCCGACCTCGACATCGCCCTGCAGTTCGTCAACTACCGCTAGTTCGTCAACTACCGCTGGTTCGTCGAGCACCGCTGGTTCGTCGACCTCTGCTGACGAACCCCTCCCCTACGACACCGCCCGCGACTTCCGTCGCGGGCGGTGTCGTCTGTGGGTGTCGTGTGCCGTCCGGTCAGCGGATCCCGGCCATGCGCTCGAGTCGTTCGATGCGGTCGGCCATCGGCGGATGCGTCGAGAACAGCCGGCTCATCCTGTCGCCCGCCCGGAACGGGTTGGCGATCATCAGGTGCGACTGGGTCGCGAGCTTCGGTTCGGGCGGCAGCGGCGCGGCCTGCGTGCCGAGAGCGAGCTTGCGCAGCGCCGACGCCAGGGCCAGCGGGTCGCCGGTGAGCTCGGCACCGGACTGGTCGGCCTGGTACTCGCGCGACCTCGACACGGCGAGCTTGACGACCGATGCCGCGATGGGGCCGAGCAGGGAAACCAGCAGCAGCGCCAACGGATTCGCGCCACCCTCCCGGTTGCCGAATGCCGACGCGAAGAACGCGAAGTTCGCCAGACCCGAGATGACGGCGGCCATCGCGCCGGCGACCGACGAGATGAGGATGTCGCGGTTGTAGACGTGGGCGAGTTCGTGGCCGAGCACCGCGCGCAGTTCCCGTTCGTTCAGGATCTCCAGGATGCCCGTCGTGCAGCACACGGCGGCGTTGCGCGGGTTACGTCCCGTGGCGAACGCGTTGGGGGCGTTGGTGGGGCTGATGTAGAGCCGCGGCATGGGCTGGTGCGCCGCGGTCGCGAGTTCGCGCACGATCCGGTACATCGCCGGAGCCTGCACCTCGGTGACAGGCTGGGCGTGCATCGCCCGTAGGGCGAGCTTGTCGCTGTTGAAGTACGCGTAGCCGTTCATGCCGACGGCGAGCACGATCGATATCAGCAGGATCGTCGAGTTCTGGAACAACGCTCCGACGAACACGATCAGCGCGGACATTCCGATCAGCAGACCGGCCGTCTTGAGACGGTTCGAGTATCCGTGCACGTCGCACCCCTTCCGCACCACGATTCCCCACTCGTTCGTCCAACGAACGAGCGCACGGCGCGGTTCCCGCCCCGAAACGGGGCGGGACCACACGACGGTCCGTCAGCCCACGCGGGCGACGGTGAAGTCCACGAGGCGACGCAACGCCTCGTTCGCCGGGCCCTGAGGCAGGGCGTCGAGTTCGGCGTGGGCGCGGGCGGCATAGGTCGCGAGGGTCGCCTTCGCCGCATCCATCCCCGGCGAGCGGACGAGCAGCTCGAGTGCCTCCGCGACGTGCGCTTCGTCCTCGATGGGACCGACGAGCAGTTCGCGCAGGCGATCGGCCTCCGGCCCGGTCTCCTGCAGCGCGTAGAGCACCGGCAGGGTGTACACGCCCTCGCGGAGATCGGTTCCGGGGGTCTTGCCCGACTCCGTGGTGTCGGACGCGATGTCGATGATGTCGTCGACGATCTGGAAGGCGGTGCCGACGGCGTCGCCGAGTCGTTCGAGACGCTCGACGTGTTCCGGATCGGCGCCCGAGAACGTACCGCCGAAGCGACCGCTGGCGGCGATCAGCGAACCGGTCTTCTCCCAGATCACCCGCAGGTAGTGCTCGACCGGGTCGTCGTTGCTGCGCACACCGATGGTCTCGCGCATCTGACCGGTGACCAGCTCGGCGAACGTCTCCGCGATGATCTGCACGGCCGACGGACCGAGGGTCGACACCAGTCGCGAGGCGTGCGCGAACAG
This sequence comes from Rhodococcus sp. S3, assembly GCF_058211795.1. Classification (NCBI taxonomy): domain Bacteria; kingdom Bacillati; phylum Actinomycetota; class Actinomycetes; order Mycobacteriales; family Nocardiaceae; genus Rhodococcus; species Rhodococcus sp. S3. The sequence continues at coordinate 3,879,483 of NZ_CM177074.1, forward strand.
GTAGTCGCCGGCGAGGATCGCGACGCTGTTGCCCCAGCGCACGTTGGCGCTCGGAGCTCCGCGACGCATCGTCGCCTCGTCCATCACGTCGTCGTGGTAGAGCGTCGCGAGGTGCACGAGCTCGACGACGGTCGCCGCCGTCACCACGGCGGGATCGGTGGGCTTCGGCCCGAGCTGCGCGGTGAGGATCGTGAACAGCGGCCGGAACCGCTTGCCACCCGCCTTCGCCAGGTGCAGTGCGGCCTCCGTCAGGAAGTCCTCACCGTCGGACAATTCCTCGACCAGGAGTTTCTCGACGCTCGCGAGGCCGTCCCCGACTGTCGCGGCGAGGACCGGATCGCCGAGTTCCACACCGGCCACGACGGTGCTCGGCGCCGCATCGGCCGAACCGGCGGTCCGAGCCGCCCCCTCAGTGCTCACGATGACGTACCCATCCTGTTCTGTCGCCTCGACTTCACCGTAGTGAACCTAGCCGTTCGTTCCCCGATCCACCTCGTCGAGGCGGCCGATCGCGGCCTGAGAAGATGGAGCGGTGGTGGCCGAACACTCCGCGCGAGATCCGCGGCAATCCCAGTCCTGCGTTCCCGACAGTACCGATGTTCTCGTCGTCGGTGCCGGTCCAGCCGGTTCCGCCGCCGCTGCGTGGGCTGCCCGCGCCGGTCGCGAGGTGCTGCTCGTCGATGCCGCGACCTTCCCTCGCGACAAGACCTGTGGTGACGGACTGACCCCGCGCGCCGTCGCCGAACTCGACGAACTCGGTCTCGGCGACTGGCTGCGCACCCGCACCGTCAACCGCGGTCTGCGTCTCGAGGGCTTCGGTGGCCGCTTCGAACTCCCCTGGCCCGACTCGTCGTTCCCCGTCGTGGGCAGTGCCGTGCCGCGCACCGAACTCGACGCCCGGATCCGGCAGGTCGCGCTCGACTCGGGTGCCCGCGCCGTGGACGGGACGAAGGCCGTCGACGTCGAACGCGACGGCGACCGGGTCTCGGCCGTGATCTTCCGCACCGCCGACGGACCGCGGACCGTCCGGTGCCGCATGTTGATCGTCGCCGACGGGGTGCGCTCTCCCCTCGGCAAGGTGCTCGGACGTCGCTGGCACCGCGACACCACCTACGGCGTGGCCGCGCGGGCCTACGCCACCTCCCCGCGCAGCGACGATCCGTGGATCACCTCGCACCTCGAACTGCGCGACGACGCGGGCGCCGTCCAGCCGGGTTACGGCTGGGTGTTCCCGCTCGGCACCGGCGAGGTGAACCTGGGGGTGGGCACCCTCGCAACCGCCTCGCGACCCGCGAACGGATCGCTGCGACCGCTCATCGACCTGTACGCGCGGCAGCGCCGCAGCGAATGGGAGCTCGGTGAGGTGACGCGGGTGGCGTCGGCGCTGCTGCCCATGGGCGGAGCCGTGTCGGGGGTCGCGGGCAGGAACTGGGCGTTGATCGGCGACGCCGCAGCGTGCGTCAATCCGCTCAACGGCGAGGGCATCGACTACGGACTCGAGGGCGGGCGGCTGGTCGCCGGGTTGCTCGACTCCGACGACCTCACCGAACTGTGGCCGGCGACGCTGCGCTCCCACTACGGCCGGGCGTTCTCCACCGCGCGTCGCCTCGCGAACCTGCTCACGATCCCGAAGTTCCTGCCGGCGACGGGTCCGATCGCGATGCGGTCGCGGACGATGATGTCGGTCGCGGTGCGGGTGATGGGCAATCTCGTCACCGACGAGGACGCCGACTTCGTGGCCCGGGTGTGGCGGACGAGCGGTCATTTCTCGATGCGCTGGGATCGGCAGCCGCTCTTCGCCTGAGCCGCTACATGTGCCGCGCGGCTACGTGCGTACCGCGCTGCACCGATGCGCGCGGCTACGTGCGTACCGCGCGGTGCAGGGCGGTGATGCCCCCGGTGAGATTGCGCCACTTCACGTCGCTCCAGCCCGCGGCCTCGATGCGCCGGGCGAGCTGTTCCTGATCGGGCCAGGCCCGGATCGATTCGGCGAGGTAGACGTAGGCGTCGGGATTGCTGCTGACCGCCCGCGCGACCCGCGGCAGCGTCCGCATCAGGTACTCCATGTAGACGGTGCGCAGCGGTTCGCGCACGGGCGTGGAGAACTCGCACACCACGAGGCGTCCACCCGGCTTGACCACGCGGGCGATCTCGCGCAGCCCCTCGTCCGGGTCGGCGACGTTGCGCAGGCCGAAGGAGATGGTCGCGGCGTCGAAGACGGCGTCGGCGAACGGCAGTCGCATCGCGTCGCCCGCGACCATCGGGACGTTGCGGAACTCACCGGCGTGCAGCATGCCCGTGGAGAAGTCGGTGGCGACGACCCATGCGCCGGACCGTCCGAGTTCGACGGTGGAGACCCCGGTGCCAGCGGCCAGGTCGAGCACGCGCTCGCCGGGCTTCAGGTCGAGGGCGGCACGGGTCGCGCGACGCCACCCGCGGTCCTGCCCGAACGACAGGACGGTGTTGGTCAGGTCGTAGCGTGCAGCGACCCCGTCGAACATGGACGCGACCTCACGCGGGTCCTTGTCGAGCGACGCGCGTGATCCGTGAGTTGTTGCCACGGCCGAAACGTTACCCGCTCCCCTGCGCCGTCCCGGCCGTCGTGCCGTCCCGGGAGCGACGTCGCGACGGACGTTGCGTTCGTCACACCCGAAGTTCCCGACCCTTCTCGTCGGAGGGGGCTGCGGCAGCCGCGTTCCTCTTCCGCCTGAGCCAGATCGACACGGGCATGGCGATCAGCCATGTGACGACAATCACTGATCCGGTGGGGATCAGTGCGACGCGAGCGTCCCGACCGGTCACGCGAACGAGATCGGGATCACTCCGGGCGTATTCGACGGCGATCCGCTGCCCGGTGGTCAGCCCCGTCGGATACAGAACACCCAGCTCGGGATTGTGTGTCACGCCGTCGGGGGTGACGAAACTCACCGCGGACCGGAGGGATCCGGCCGAGAGCACCTCGGCGACGGCCGTACCCGTGTCGGAGCGGATGGTGAGGTCGTTGCGGAGAGCGCCGAGGAACAGGATCACCGCGAGGGCGGAGATCGCCGCCGCGACGATGAGAACCGCGCGCCGCGCGCGCTCGGGTCCGCTCACAGCTGCGCCCGCACCGCCGCGTGCAGTTCGCGCAAGCCGGCCCGATCCGTGGTGACCTCGACCACACGGATGCCTGCGGGCGGCACCGTGTCGTCCGCGAGCGCCAGCGCGAGGCCCTGCAGATCCACCCGCTCGTGCGGGACGCGGTAGGCCGCGCACAGTGCCGCGAGGTCCATGCCGTGCGGCGTGCCGAATACACGCTCGAAGACACCTGCGTACTGCGGGTCGCCCTGTTCGAGCAATTCGAAGATTCCGCCGCCGTCGTCGTTCGCGACGACGATGGTGAGGTTCTGCGGACGCGGCTCCGACGGTCCGATGAGCAGGCCCGACGCGTCGTGCAGGAAGGTCAGGTCGCCGAGCAGCGCGACGGTCCGTCCCTGCTCGTAGGCGAGTGCGGCACCGACGGCGGTGGAGACCGTGCCGTCGATCCCGGCGACACCGCGGTTGGACAGCACCTTCACGTCCGGCTTCGGGTAGCTCACGAGCGCCGCGTCGCGCACCGGGTTCGACGCCCCGAGCAGCAGCTGGTCGCCGGGCTTCAGTGAATCCGTCACCACCGCGGCGACGTGCAGTCCGGTGGCCTTCGGATGCCCGTCGAGCTGGGCGCGCACGGCCTTGTCGGTGTGCGCCGAGAGCTGGCGGCATCGTTCGAGCCACGCCTCGTCGGGTGCTCCCGACACCACGGCGCGGGTGCCGGTGGCGATGACGTTGCCCGAGACGTCGGGCCAGCGCGGCCCGGTGGTCAGCGCGTAGACGGTGACGGCGGGGTCGGCGAGCAGGTTCGACACCGGCCGATGCAGCGTGGGCCGGCCGGTGATGATCGCCTGGCGCGGCTTCAGGTGCGGCAGCGCCATCGGATGCACCGGGATGCCGTGCAGCGGTGCGGTGGGTTCGGCGACGGTCGGCAGCCCGGACAGCTCGGGGCGGTGAGCGGAACCGTGACCGGAGACGACGATCGTGTCGGGGGTCAGATCGATCTCGAGCGGGACGTCGAGGGTGGCGTTCACCGTGGTGGTCCAGGCCTTGCCGTCGGGACGCCCCTCGGGCACCGGTCCCTTCGCGTCGAGCTCGGGCACGAGCGGTTCGCGCAGCGGGATATCGAAGTGGACCGGGCCGGCGTTGCCGGAGCGGGTTCCGCGGGCGGCGGCGAGCACTCGGGAGACCGCCGAACGCCACTGGCTGTTCTGTTCGGTGCCTTCGGCGAGTCCGAGGCTGATGGTCGCGCGTACCTGGGTGCCGAACATTCCGAGCTGTTCGACGGTCTGGTTCGCGCCGGATCCGAGCAGTTCGTAGGGGCGATTGGCGCTGAGCACGACCAATGGGACGCGGGCGTAGTTCGCCTCGAGCACGGCCGGTGCGAGGTTGGCCACGGCGGTCCCGGAGGTCATGACGACCGGGACGGGACGACCCGAGGCGAGGGCCAGGCCGATCGCGAGGAATCCGGCGGTGCGCTCGTCGATACGCATGTGCAGGCGCAGACGTCCTGCGTTGTCGGCGGCCTGGAGCGCGAAGGCGAGCGGCGCGTTGCGCGAGCCCGGGCACAGCACGACGTCCCGAACACCGCCCCGGGCGAGTTCGTCGACGACAGCAGTGGCCTGGGCAGTGGACGGATTCACGGAGTCCAGGGTAATTGCGCCGGAAGTGTGGCCGGGTCCAGGTGTGGTCAGAATGGAGGCCGTGCGCACAGTCTTCGATCCCGCCGAGTCGAGTCCCGGCCGCTTCTACCGCCTTCTCACCGCGACAATCGTGCCGAGACCGATCGCATGGGTGTCGACCGAGGCCGAGGACGGTGTGTTCAATCTCGCTCCGTACAGCTTCTTCACGGTGGCGAGTACGGCCCCGCCGGTCGTGCAGTTCACGTCCGTGGGCCGCAAGGACAGCCTGCGGAACATCGAGCAGACGGGCGAGTTCGTGATCAACATCGCGACCGTGCCGTTGATGGAGAAGGTCAACGCCTCGTCGGCGGCGTTCCCGCACGACATCGACGAGTTCACGGAGGTGGGTCTGCACGCCGAGCCGAGCGAGCGGGTGCGGCCCCCGCGGGTCGCGGAGGCACCCGCCTCGATCGAGTGCCGGCTGCATCGAGTGATCGAGATCGGCGACTCGTTCGTCGTAATGGGCGACGTCCTCGCGGTGACGGTCGACCCCGAGGTGCTGGCGGAGGACGGTGCCCCGGATTTCGCGGCGCTCGGCGCGGTGAGCCGGTTGGGGCGGACGGAATGGGGCCTGACGCCCGCGGTGCGGAGACTGGAGCGGCCCGGCACTCCCGGGTGAGAACACAGGTTAGGCTCCGCTGAACGATCGTCGGGATGCTGCACGTCGTCAGTGATGGCATCCGAGCAACCTCGGAGGGCCGCATGGCGAAGAGCACCGGAACCGCACGGCGCAACCCCTATCTCAAGCCCGGGTCGCGGCGGATGGTGCGCGCGCAGGTACTCGCCGCCGAACGCATCAGCCCGACCTTCGTGCGCATCACCGTGAGCGGCGACGACGTCGACTCGATCGCACCGATGGGCTTCGACCATTGGTTCCGCATGTTCTTCCCCACCCCGGAGCAGCAGGAACTGACCCTCCCCGGGGCGACGGACGACCGTTGGTGGCCCGAATATCGAGAGCTCCCCGAGGAGCGGCGGCCCGTGCTGCGGAACTACACGTTCCGCCGCGTGCGACCTGCGGGAACCGGGCTGTTCGGCCCGACTTCCGAGATCGAGATCGATTTCGCGTCGCACGGCGATCTGGGCCCGGCCTCGGCATGGGCGGAGCGGGCACAGCCCGGCGACGAGATCGGCATCCTCGACGAGGGCATCAGCAACCTCCCTCTCGACGAGGCGCGGTCGTGGCTGCTCGTCGGTGACGAGAGCGCCGTGCCCGCCGTGGCCGGCATCCTCGACTCGATCCTCGCCCTCGATCCGCTCGCGTCCGTCGAGGTCTTCGTCGAGGTTCCGCACCCCGACGACCTCACCGCCCAGGACCTGCCGACGGGAGAGAACGTGCGGGTTCATCCGGTGATCAGGACCGATGCCGAGGCGGTACCGGGCAGTCTCGTCGTCGATGCGGTTCGGGAGGCGACCCCGTCGTCGGATTCCACCCACGCGTTCGTCGCGGGCGAGTCGTCGCTCGCGACCGGTGTGCGCCGTCATCTCGTGCGCGAGTGCGGCTGGGACCGGTCGGCGGTGACCTTCATCGGATATTGGAAGTACGGCGAGCCCGTCTACTGACGGTCCGAATCTTCCCCGGAACGACGAACGTCGCGGTACCGACCGGCGAACCGGTTCGGGACCGCGACGTCCGGATGTCGCTGGTGTCGGCTCAGCCGGCGTGCTTCTGGATGAGATCACCCAGGCGCGGCAGGGCCTCGACGACGTGCTTCTTGGCCGAGGGGCGCAGCGAGTCGTAGACCTTCTTGACACCGGACTTCGACGTGCCGGCGATGCGCTCGTCGGTCACCCCGAGAAGAGCGTCGGCGACGACCTCGCCGCGGGCGACCAGGAAGTCCGAGAACGAACCGTTGCCTGCGTACTCCACCCAGAACGGCTGGAGCTTCTCGACGAATTCGGGCAGCAGACCTTCGACGGCACCCGGCACGATGCCCGGGCCGACCTTCTTCACTGCTGCGTAGCCACCCTTGAGGGCGAGACCGGACGCACCCTTCTTGTCCGACACCTCAGCATCGATCAGGGCTTCGACGTCTGCCTTGACCGCCGGGAACTTGTCGGCGCCGAGGAGGGCATCGCCCAGAGCTGCAACCACTTTCACTGCCTCCGTAGATGTGACACTTGTGACCGTTGGGACGCGGGGAACGATATACGACGATTCCGTGCCGTCACAGTCCGCGTCCGGCGAGGTCGTCACAGTCCGCGTCCGGCGAGCACCGTACGGCACCGACGCACCCGTTCGCACCACCACTCGACTCGATCGGGATCGGCCCGCAGCGCATCGAGCCGCTCGGGTTCGGGCTCGACCGCGACGACGTCGAGCGCTCCGTCGGACATGTGCAGAGCCGGCGCGACGTCGGCTTCGAAGAAGCCACCCGTGCCCAGCCCGCAGGCGTACGGGAGGTCGGGCAGGGCAGCGGCCGCCGCGAGACCGGTGGCGATTCCCACCGCCGAGTCGAGAGCGCTCGAGACGACCACCTCGACGCCGTGTCCGGCGAGTTCGTCGGCGAGCGCGACGAGGCGTCGGACCCCGCCGAGCGGCGCGACCTTCACGATGGCGACATCCGCTCCCCCGGCCCGCACGACCCGCAGGGGATCCTCGGCGCGGCGGATGCTCTCGTCCGCCGCGATGCGCACCCCGGGCAGTCGCCGGCGCACCTCGACGAGTTCGGGGACGGTCGCGCACGGCTGCTCGGCGTATTCGAGCGGACCGTCGGCGGTGAGTGCCGTGAGCGCACGGACGGCCTCGTCCACGCTCCAGCCGCCGTTCGCGTCGATCCGGACGTTGGGCACGTGCTCGCGCACGGCCCGGACACGAGCGACATCCTGCGCGAGATCCTGGCCCGGCTCGGCGACCTTCACCTTCGCGGTGCGCGCGCCGGGGAACCGGGCGAGCACCTCGGGGACGCGCTCCGGGCCGATGGCGGGCACGGTCGCGTTGACAGCGATCCGGGAGCGGCGCGGAGCCGGATGGCCCTGCCAGGCGGATTCGATCGCCGACTGCAACCAGTGCGCCGCCTCGTCGTCACCGTATTCGGGGAACGGCCCGAACTCGCCCCACCCGGCGGGTCCGCGCAGCAGCAGCACCTCGCGTTCGGTGATGCCGCGGAACCGGACGCGCATGGGCATCGAGACGACGACCGCCCCGTCGAGCAGCTCGTCCGCGGACGGGAGGGGTAGGGAGGTCACGGCTGGCCCGGCAGCAACTGGACCATCAGCGCCTCGCAGTCGGCGAGGAGGTTGCCGTCGACATCGCGCAGTTCGGCCTTGCAGAAGGCCTTGCGACCGTCCACGCGGTCGACCCAGCCGTCGACGACGAGTTCGGTCTCGATCGGGGTGATCCTGCGGTAGTTGACGTGGAGATAGGCAGTGCGGGCGATCGGCCGGCCGTTGGCGTGGATGACCATGCCGAACAGGTCGTCGAACAGCAGCGGCAACGTGCCGCCGTGCGCGGCCCCGTTGCCTCCGAGGTGGTAGCGGCGGAAGACGCCGCGTTCACGGACACCGTCCGGTCCGTACTTCTCGATCGTCCACGGCAGCAGCAGCGCACTGCCGCGTCCGGGCAGGTCCACGTTGAAGCCCGCGGGCGAGCGGCCCTCGGGCACGGCGTGCTCGGCGAGCAGATCGACCAGGGCCTCGGTCTGCTCGATCGCGCGGTCGACGACCTCGTCCGGCGGGTTCGTGGCGACCATCAGATCCTGCAGACGCCGGAAGGTCTCGACGAAGCGACCGTAGTTCGGCCCCGCCTTCACCGGTTCGTAGACCGGAAATCCACCGTGGTGTTCGTAGTCGTCGCGGGGATCGGTCTGCTCGCTCATGGTTGTGCACGTTATCGGGCGGCAGCACACATCGTCGCGATGCCCGGCCCTTTATGGTGACGAGGTGACCTTCGATCCAGAATTGTGGCGCCCGGTACCCGGGTTCGAGAACCTCACCGACATCACCTATCACCGACACGTCACGCAGGGCACGGTCCGCGTCGCGTTCGATCGTCCCGAGGTGCGCAACGCCTTCCGCCCGCACACCGTCGACGAGCTCTACCGCGTGCTCGACCACGCGCGGACCACCTCCGACGTCGGCGTCGTGCTGCTCACGGGCAACGGCCCGAGCCCGAAGGACGGCGGATGGGCGTTCTGCTCCGGCGGCGACCAGCGGATCCGGGGCCGCAGCGGCTACCAGTACGCGAGCGGCGAGACGGCCGACACCGTCGACAAGGCCCGCGCCGGCCGCCTGCACATCCTCGAGGTCCAGCGGCTGATCCGGTTCATGCCGAAGGTCGTCATCGCTCTGGTCAACGGCTGGGCCGCCGGCGGCGGGCACAGCCTGCACGTCACGTGCGACCTGACGCTCGCCTCCCGCGAGCACGCTCGCTTCAAGCAGACCGACGCCGACGTGGGCAGCTTCGACGGTGGCTACGGCAGCGCCTACCTCGCCAAGATGGTCGGCCAGAAGTTCGCGCGGGAGATCTTCTTCCTCGGCGACACCTACACGGCCGAGGAGATGCACCACATGGGTGCGGTCAACAAGGTCGTCGACCACGACGAGCTCGAGAACGTCGCGCTGGAGTGGGCGCAGAAGATCAACGGCAAGTCGCCGCAGGCGCAGCGCATGCTCAAGTACGCCTTCAATCTGCAGGACGACGGACTCGTCGGCCAGCAGTTGTTCGCGGGCGAGGCCACGCGCCTGGCCTACATGACCGACGAAGCGATCGAGGGTCGCGACGCCTTCCTGGAGAAGCGCGATCCCGACTGGTCGCCGTACCCCCACTACTACTGATCCTGACGCGACGAACCGGGCTTCGCCCCTGCTACAGCAGGTGCAAGGCCCGGTTCGCCACGCAAGGAGGGGTCGTCGGACGGAAGGTCAGACGCAGTCGCGGCAGAAGGCCTGCTCGCCGTCGCCCGTCGCGCGGCGGCTGTGGTGCTGGACGAGGAAGCAGCCCATGCAGGTGAACTCGTCCGACTGCTTCGGCAGGACCTGGACCGAGAGCTCCTCCGCCGACAGTGCCGAGAGGTCGGCGCCGGGCAGGTCGAGGGTCTCGAGGATCTCACCCTCGTCGGTGTCGGCGGCCGCGGTGGGCTTGATGTCCAGCTCGTCCAGGGCAGTGCCACCGCCGCCCAGGATGTCGGTGGTGCGGGGAGCGTCGTAGTCGGTCGCCATGGCAGTTCTCCTCACTCGTTGTCGGCGGTGCCGCGCAGCCGCGGGTTACGGCTGCGTCGGACCCGCTGTGGCAGGCCGGCGCTGTCATGGGCACCGTTGCCGTCAGTAATGTCCCACCCGAAGCTTCGTCAAACACATATGTCCAGTTACGTTCGAACTGTGTGCTCTCGGGCACACTGTGGGACATGACCGATCGCCAGAGTCCGCGAACCGCCCACACCCGCCCGGAAGGCGTCTCCGACGCCACTGTGAAAGCGACCGGCAAACTGTCCGAGGCCCTCGAGACCGTCGAGCAGGCGCGGGGCCATCTCTATGCCTTCCACCAGCTGATGGGCCGCGCCGATCTGCTCACCGGCGACGCCGAGGAGTTGTTCCGCGAGGCCGGGCACGACGAGATCGCCGAGCGTCTCGACACCGAGATCATCGGACGCAACATCGCCGAGGGTCGCTGGACCTTCCAGCTCGTCGAGGCGTTCGACGACGGCTACTGGTCGGACTTCCGCACCTTCGAGAAGCAGGTGCGCGACGAACTCGTGCAGGGCCGGCGCCATCTGTTCGAAGCAGAGATGAAGGAATCGCGGCGCACACACGGCCGCCGCCATCACGAGGCCCGCCCGGCCGAGGAGCAGTGACGGTGGAGATCCTCAGCAGCCGCACCATCCTCCGGCCGCGTGATCAGGAGGCCGCCCTCGAGTTCTACGGCTCGACGCTGGGACTGGCGATCGCCCGCGAGTATCCCGGCGGAACCGTCTTCTTCGCGGGGCAGTCGCTCATCGAGATCGCCGCCCACGGCCGGTCCGACGACAGCGACGAGGTGTTCCACGGCGCCCTGTGGCTCCAGGTGCGCGACGTCTACGACGCCGAGGCCGAGCTGGCACTGAAGGGTGTACGCATCGTCCGGGGTGCGAAGCAGGAGCCGTGGGGACTGCACGAGCTGTGGATCGCCGATCCCGACGGGATTCCGATCGTCCTGGTGCAGATCCCCGAGGACCATCCGTTGCGCCGCGACCTCCGCTGACGAACGGAGGTACCCGGGCACGACCGCAGGCAGTCGCGCGGCGCCGGTGATCTTGCACACAAGCCGCGCGGTCTGCTCTGCACTCCGCTCATGGTCGGAGTCCGAAAGAACCGGTCGGGCGTGACGGCGAGACGCAGAATTCACACCCCCGTCGCTGTACATTCACGTGCCCGCTACCCCACAATCGACAGACGTGACCGCAGAGTTCGTCGTGCTCCTGGTGGTGGTCGTCACTGCCCTCGCATTCGATTTCACCAACGGCTTCCACGACACCGGCAATGCCATGGCGACATCCATCGCCACCGGCGCCCTCAAACCCAAAACCGCGGTCACTTTGTCCGCGACCCTCAACCTCGTCGGCGCCTTCCTGTCCGTGGAAGTCGCCGCGACCGTCGCGAAGGGTGTCGTCGACCTCGACACCGTCGGCGGTACCGATCTGTTGCTCATCGTCTTCGCCGGTCTGGTCGGAGCGATCCTCTGGAACATCTCGACCTGGCTGTTCGGCCTTCCGTCCAGCTCGTCGCACGCCCTGTTCGGCGGTCTCGTCGGCGCTGCACTGGCGTCGATCGGTGTCCAGGGCGTGGTGTGGGACGGAGTGCTCGGCAAGGTCCTGATCCCCGCCGTGCTCGCGCCCGTCATCGCGGCGCTGGTGTCCACGGTGGGCATCTGGTCGATGCACCGCCTGACCCGCTCCGTCTCCAACGAACACCGCGACCGCGGCTTCCGGCTGGGACAGATCGGCACGGCGTCCCTGATGTCCCTCGCGCACGGCACCAACGACGCGCAGAAGACGATGGGCGTGATCTTCCTGGCCCTCGTCGCCCACGGCACCATCACCGCCGACACGGACATGCCGTTCTGGGTGAAGGTCGCCTGTGCCGTCGCGATCGCACTCGGCACCTATCTCGGCGGCTGGCGCATCATCCGCACGCTGGGCAAGGGTCTCGTCGAGATCGCCCCGCCGCAGGGCCTGGCCGCCGAGTCGTCGTCGGCCGCCATCATCCTCACCTCGAGCCATTTCGGTCTGCCGCTGTCGACCACGCACGTCGCCACGGGCTCGATCCTCGGCACGGGTCTGGGCACCAAGGGCGCGGAGGTGCGCTGGTCGGTGGCGCGACGGATGGTCGTCGCGTGGGTCATCACCCTGCCGTGCGCCGCGGTCGTCGGAGCGATCTGCTGGGGGCTCGCCCACCTCATCGGCGGCATGCCCGGCGTGCTCGTCGTGTTCGCGATCCTGTGCGCCCTGGCCGTGTTCATGTGGCTGCGCTCGCGCCGACAGCCCGTCGACGCCTCCAACGTCACCGCCGACTGGGACGACAAGCTCGCCCCGGCGCCGGGTGCCTCCGAAACGGTCACCGGGGAAGGACGCTCGTGAACCTGCTGACGCACACCCTCGACTCCCTGTGGCAGGTCGTTCTCGTGGGCCTGCTGCTCGGCGCCGGCCTGCCCTCCCTGTTCGCGCTGGGGGTCCGCGCGCTCGACACCGGTCGCGGCAGCGACGGCACACCGAATCCGGCGGCCCGGACCGCCGCGGTGCTGTGCTTCGCCGTGGTGGCCTGCGCGATCCTGGCGGGCATCCTCCTGCTGGCGTCCGATTTCCTCGCCGGAACATTCGGCATCGACATCTTCTGATCGGAGTGACGGGTGGCCCTCCCGCCGTTTCTCGCTTCCATCGTCGAGTGGCTCCGCGCCGGTTACCCCGAAGGGGTGCCGGAACAGGACTACGTACCCCTGTTCGCACTGCTCGCGCGGCGCCTGTCCGACGAGGAGGTCGCCCAGGTCGCCGACACCTTGGTCGAGGACGGTGACCTCTCGATCAACCGCATCGACATCGCGGTCCTGATCAGCAAGATCACCAACAACATGCCGTCGCCCGACGACGTGGACCGGGTCCGCCGCCAACTCGAAGCGGGCGGATGGGACACGACACAATACGATCTGTGACCACACTCGAGCTCCTGCCCGTCCCGGCCGGGTCCGCCGTCCGATCCGTGCTGCCCGCCCTGCAGCGCATGCTCGACGGTGACGGACCGGCGCTGCTCCCCGTCCCTGCCGGGGACGAGCGGGAGACACTCCGCCTCACCGATGCGCTGAGCCCCGGTGAACCCGTCGCCGACGGGGTGGGACTGGTGGTCGCGACCTCCGGCACGACCGGGACCCCGAAGGGCGCCCTGCTCTCCGCGCAGGCGCTGCGCGCGAGCGGCGACGCCACCCACGCCCGGCTGGGTGGGACGGGCTCGTGGCTCCTGGTCCTGCCCGCCCATCACATCGCCGGCATGCAGGTGCTGCTGCGCGGCCTGCTCTCCGGAACCGAACCCGTCGTCGTCAACGTGTCCGCCGGTTTCGATCCCGCGGATCTGCCGGCGGCGGTGGACGCCATGCCGGGTCCTCGCCGGTACAGCTCGATGGTTCCCACCCAGCTGATCAAGGCCCTCGATCATCCCGACGCCACCGCGGCGCTCGCCCGCCTCGACGCGATCCTGCTCGGTGGGGCCGCGACTCCCGTGCCGGTCCTCGAACGTGCCCGCGCGGCCGGTATCACGGTCGTCCGCACCTACGGCATGAGCGAGACCTGTGGCGGCTGCGTCTACGACGGCGTGCCGCTCGACGGGGTGCACGTGCGCGTCGACGGCGACTCGCGGGTGTGGCTCGGCGGCGCCACGCTCGCCTCGGGCTACCGGAACCTGCCCGATCATCCCGCCTTCGCCGAACCCGGCTGGTTCCGCACCGACGACGCAGGCACGCTCGACGACGGGGTCCTGCGCATCCTGGGACGGCTCGACGAGGCCATCTCCACCGGCGGGCTCACCGTGGTCCCCCAGGTGGTCGAGGCCGTGCTCGTCGAGCACCCGGCCGTCCGGGAGGTCGCGGTGGTGGGTCTGCCCGACCCCCGGCTCGGGCAGCGCGTCGCGGCCGTCGTCGTTCCCACCCCCGGCACGACGCCGACGCTCGCCGAGCTCCGGGACCACGTCGAGGCCACGCTCGATCCCACTGCTGCGCCGCGTGAGCTGCAGGTCGTCGACACACTGCCGCTGCGTGGGCCGGGCAAGGTGGATCGCCGAGCCCTCGTCTCGCGCTTCTCCTGACGGGGTGCGCACGACGCGGCAGGCGGGCCCGGGTGCGAAGATCGATCCATGGCAACGGCTGGTCAATGGCTCGAAGGCGCTCGTCCGCGCACCCTCCCCAATGCGATAGCACCCGTCCTGGCAGGCACGGGCGCTGCGGCGTGGCTCGGTGAGGCCGTGTGGTGGAAGGCGCTGCTGGCACTGGTCGTCGCGCTCGGATTGATCATCGGCGTGAACTTCGCCAACGACTACTCCGACGGCATCCGCGGCACCGACGACGAGCGGGTCGGGCCGATGCGGCTGGTGGGCTCGGGCGCGGCGAGCCCCGGTGCCGTCAAGCGCGCGGCGTTCGTGTGCTTCGGCATCGCGGCCGTCGCGGGACTCGCTCTCGCCGTCACGACCGCCTGGTGGCTCGTGCTCGTCGGCGCGGTCTGCATCGCCGGGGCCTGGTACTACACCGGCGGGAAGAACCCGTACGGCTACAGCGGCTTCGGGGAGATCGGCGTCTTCGTCTTCTTCGGGCTCGTCGCGGTGCTCGGCACGCAGTTCGTGCAGGCCGGTCGCGTCGACTGGGTGGGTCTGGCGTGCGCGATCGCCGTCGGCTCGATCTCGACGGCCGTGCTGGTGACGAACAATCTCCGCGACATCGCGACCGACGCGGAGACCGGCAAGCGGACCCTGGCGGTCAAGCTGGGCGATCCGAGGACCCGCACGCTCCACCTGGTGCTGGTCGTGGTGCCGTTCGTGATGTCGCTGGTGCTGGTCGCGGCGACGCCGTGGGCGCTCGCCGGCTTCCTCGCCGCGCCGTTCGCGGTCCGCGCGCACAAGCCGGTGCGGGCCGGTGCCCTCGGTCTCGCGCTGATCCCGGCATTGAGCGATTCGGGTGTGGCGATGCTCGTGTGGGCGGTGGCCACCGCGCCCGCGCTGGCCTTCGGCTGACCAGGACGCGGGCACGGCGGAATCTGCCGCGGACGGGCGGGATCAGTCGCGGTCCGGGACGACCAGTCCGAGGACGAAGTTGACGATCGCGATGATCACGCCGCCCCACAGTGCCGCCCAGAAGCCGTCGATCGTGAGGCCGTACTCGGTGAAGCCGCTCAGCCACGCGGTGAGCATGAGCATCAGCGCGTTGACGACGAGCAGGAACAGCCCGAGGGTGAGGATCACCAGCGGCAGCGACAGCAGCTTCACCAGCGGCTTCACGAGTGCGTTGACGACGGTGAAGATGGCGGCCAGCACGACGAGCGTGATGACCGCGCGGGTCGTGTCGGAGGTGCCCGCGGGATCGGTGAAGTCGATCCCGTCGACCAGCTCGACCGCGAGCCACAGACCGACCGCGTTGATGATCAACCGCAGTATCAGAGAAATCATGGTGCCACTGTGGCACACGGAACCCGGTCTCGTAACGGGCAAATCGGACGCATGCGGGGTCGCCCCTCCCCCTCAGGGGCCTCTCAGCGACGGACGGTAGCGTCGGCCGGCGTGCGTTCACGTCTTCTCCCCCTGCTTCTCGCCGTGACCGGACTGCTCCTCGTGGGCACGGGTTCGGTCTTCGCCTGGCTCGACCGTCCCGAGACGGCGGTCGCGACCGTCGCGGAAGAGCCGAGTCCCTCGGCGGACGGCGTCGACGAGGCGCGGAGCAACCTGCAACGGGCCGGACTGCCGCTGTCGGTGCTCGACGGCGGGGTCGGGCAGCTGACGGAGGGCAGCACCCAGCTCGACGACGGTGCCCGTCAACTCTCCGACGGCCTCCGGCAGGCTCGCGACGGTGGCGAGCAGCTCGCCGACGGCCTCGGGCAGCTCGACGGCGGTGTCGACATGCTCGGCGACGGCGCCCGCCAGGTGAGCGGTGGCGTCGACGAGGTGGTCGACCGGCTCTCCGGTTTCGGGGAGATGCAGGGCGACGTCACGGCGCGCCTCACGACCGTCGCCGACACGCTCGGTGCGTCCGCGGATCCGGTCTCGCAGGGCGCGGCCGGCCAACTGCGCGGACTCGTCGAGACCCTCGACACGCAAGGCCTCGGGCCGGACACCCTCGAGCAGCTCGGGCAGTTGCGCGACGGCGCACGGCAGCTCGCCTACGAACTCACCGATCCGAACGCGCAGTTCGTCGCGGGCATGGCGCAGGCCGCCGACGGCTCGCGGCAGCTCCGCGACGGCCTCGTCCTCCTCGACGACGGGGGCCGGGCCCTGACGGACGGCACCGGACAGCTCGTCGACGGTGTCGGGCCGGTGGCCGATGTCGTCGGCGGGATCGCCGACAACGTCCGGTCGGCCACCGAAGCGCTGCCGCGCACCGCGCCGGCCGCTCCGGACACGCAGGCCGCGGAGGTCACGGCGACGTCGGATCGTCAGTGGTGGCCGTTCGCGACGATCGCGGTCGGCACGCTGCTGCTCGTCGCTGCGACGGTCGTCCCGCTCGTTGCCGGGCGTCCGCTCGCCGTCGCTCCCGCACAGCCGACCCGGTAACCGCCCGAAGGGTCAGGCGGCGGCGTCGAGGTGGCCGTTCAGTCGCTGACGGAGCTGCGCGCGCGGCACGTGCGCTTCCACGAGGGCGACGGTCGCCGGATCGTCGCTGCGCAGCAGTCCGAGCAGGATGTGCTCGGGACGGATGACGCGTTCGCGGCGTGCGATCGCCTCCCGCAGCGCGAGTTCGAGCGACTTCTTCGCCGCCCGGTCGAACGGGATGTGGCCGAGCCGGTTCGCGCCGCCCCGCCGATCGGCGCTCTTCCCGTCGAGCACCCCCTTGCCGAAGGCGGCTTCGAGACGGCTCCGGACCTCGTCGAGATCGATGCCGATCGCTTCGAGTGCCGCGGCGTCCTCCTCACCGAGTGGGGCGTCGGTGGTCCGGGCGGCCCGGTCGGAGCGGAGCCCGTCGACCGTGAGACCTTCTTCCGCGAGCAGGACCCGCAGCGGTTCCTCCGCGGCGACGGCGACACCGATGAGCAGGTGTGGCGCCTCGATCCGGGGATCGTGCACCCGGATCGCTTCCTGTTGTGCTGCGACGACGACGGATCTGGCACTGTCGGCGAATCGTTCGAACATGTCGATCACCTGCGCTTCCGGTTGTGCTTCTGATGGACCGCCTGCCGGCTGACGCCGAGTTCGTCGGCGATGGCCTGCCAGGACCAACCTCGATCCCGGGCATTCGCGACCTGAACCTCCTCGAGCCGTTCCAGCAGCCGGCGCAGGGCACGCACGGCGCGCAGGCCCACTGCGGGATCGGAGCTCGCGGCGGCAGCGGCGAGGGTGGTGGCTTCACTCATGGTGTCAATATAGGTTGACAACTCCAGCGCGTCAACGAAGATTGACAAGAAGCGGGATCCGCGCAGGTGGACGATCTACCGAGGCCACCGACCGGTGGTCGCGAACTTCTCCAGCATCGCGAGCGGTGCGGCGAGATCCATTCCCTCGGCAACGACCCATTCGTCGGAGAAATAGGTGTCGGCGTAGCGCTCGCCGCCGTCGCACAGCAGCGTCACGACGCTGCCCTCACGGCCCTCCGCGAGCATCTCGGCGATCAGACCGAAGGCTCCCCAGAGGTTCGTGCCGGTCGAGCCGCCCACCCGGCGTCCGAGCGCGGCACTCGCGTGCCGCATGGCGGCGATGGACGCCGCGTCGGGCACCCGCACCATCCGGTCGACGACCTCGGGCACGAAGGACGGCTCGACGCGCGGACGCCCGATCCCCTCGATGCGCGAGGGCATGCCGGTGGTGTAGTCGGCCGAACCCGTCTCGAACCCACCGAAGAACGCCGAGTTCTCGGGGTCGACGACCGCCAGCCGCGTCCGGTGACGGCGATAGCGGATGTAGCGGCCGAGAGTCGCGCTCGTGCCGCCGGTCCCGGCGCCGACGACGATCCACTCCGGCACGGGATGACGCTCGAGACGCATCTGCGAGTAGATGCTCTCGGCGATGTTGTTGTTGCCTCGCCAGTCGGTGACCCGCTCGGCGTTCGTGAACTGGTCCATGAAGCAGCCGCCGAGCTCGTCGGCGAGCCGCTGCGCCTCGGTGTAGATCTCCGGCGGGCGGTCGATGTAGTGGCACCGGCCGCCCTGGGCCTCGATGAGCGCGACCTTCGCCGGTGAGGTGCGGCGCGGTACGACGGCCACGAAGTCGAGGCCGAGGAGCCGCGCGAAGTACGCCTCGCTGACCGCGGTGGACCCGGACGACGCCTCGATGATCGGGGTCCCTTCACGGATCCAGCCGTTGCACAGGGCGTAGAGGAACAGCGAGCGCGCGAGACGGTGCTTGAGGCTGCCGGTGATGTGCGTCGACTCGTCCTTGAGGTACAGGTCGATGCGCCAGTCCGCCGGGAGCGGGTAGCGGAGCAGGTGGGTGTCCGCGCTGCGCTGAGCGTCGGCCTCGATGAGCCGGACCGCGTTGTCGACCCAGCCCCGGGGTGCGCTGCGGTCGACGACCGCGCCGGTCGCCGTCACCGCCCGTTCTCGCCGCGCATGCGCTTCTCGAGGTCGGCGCGTTCGGTACGCCGGCGCTCGTCGACCGCGGCGATGCTCTCGTTGACGCGACGCCGCAGCGAGGCGAAGAGCACGAGCGAGACGGGCAGGGCGATGAGCACGGCGAACAGGGCCGCGACGAGGAGGGGGATTTCCACCCCGAATGCCCGCGGAACGTAGAGAATGAGCAGTGTGAGCACGACGACGAGGGCGAGCCGTGCCACGGAGTACAACGCGACGTCCCGGATCAGGGACCCGGTCCCCGCTCGACGGCCTGCGGCCGTGGCGCCCTCGCCGTGAGGGTGTGGAGTGCGCTGGGAGGGGGTATCCGAGGGTTCGTTCCGGCGTTCGTCGTTCACCACTCCAGGTTAACCGGCCGTCAGGACGACGAGTTCCGCGACGATTTCCGGAAGTCGGACATCCGTCCGTTTTGTCTATTACTTCCGCTTTACCAACCGTAGACCGTTCGAGCAACCAGGGGTATCGGTGCCACCATGGGCTTGGACATCCCGATCGAACAACTCGATCGCGTCGAACAACACGATCACGACAACCGGGAGGACATTCGCAATGAGCGCACCCACTTTCAACGGCGCGAAGGAATCCCTGCTGACCCCGGGTCAGGTGGCAGCACTGTTCCATGTGGATCCCAAGACCGTCACCCGGTGGGCCCACGCCGGCCGATTGGGCTCGCTGCGGACCCCCGGTGGCCATCGCCGCTTCCGTGAGTCCGAGGTCCTGGCGCTGCTCCGCTCCCTGACGACCGAAGCGACGCGCTGATCCGAGACAGCAGAATCCGCACCTCCGGCGTGCACCTGCCGGACCCCGGCCGACCACCCGCGGAACCCACGTGCCGGACCGGGTTCCGCCCACCTAGAATGTGGACGAACCGGTCTGCGGTCGCCGCGGCCCGGAGGTGCACGGCGAGGGCACGTCCTCGTCCGGCACCGCCACGGTCAGGAGGTGCAACGTGCTCTATCTGTTGGCACTCATCGGTGCGGTGACACTCGCAGTCCTGCTGTGGAAGGCGTACGGTCCCACGTCCCGTCCGCCGACCCGCGTGATGGGTCCGGACGACGATCCCGACTTCCTGTGGAAGGTCGATCGCGAGGTGCACCGCCGCCGCAGTGGCGACGGCACCGGCGAGTCCGATCAGGAACGGGGCGACTGACCGTTCACCGTGTGCGGTGAGCCTGTCACCGCGCGGCGAACCCGTCGGCGATATCCGCGGCGAGTCCGAGAAGGGCGCGCTGCGTACCCGACTGCAACCGGTCCAGATCGATCTCCGCCCCCTCTTCGAGGTGGGGGTCGAAGGGTAGGACGTGGACCGCGCGGCACCGCTGTTCGAAGTGCCGCACCACGAGGTCGAGATCGACCTTGCCCGACCTCGGCCGCACCGCGTTGACGACGGCCACCGACCGCTCGACGAGTTCGCGATAGCCGTGCGCGTCGAGCCAGTCGAGGGTGGCTGACGCGCTGCGGGCGCCGTCCACCGAACCGGAACTGATGACGACCAGAGTGTCGGCGTTCTCGAGGATCGCGCTCATAGCAGAGTGCATGAGCCCGGTCCCGCAATCCGTGAGCACGATGCTGTAGAACCGCTCGAGCAGACCTAGCGTCCGCTCGTAGTCGTCGGCGCTGAAGGCCTCCGAGACCGCCGGATCGGTGTCCGAGGCGAGCACCTCGAGACGATGCGTGTTCTGCGAGGTGTAGGCGCGCACGTCCGCGTACGTCTCGAGCAGTTCCTGATCACGCAGCAGCGTGCGCACCGTGGCCGGCGTCTGTTCGGCCACCTTCTGACTCAACGTCCCGCGGTCCGGATTGGCGTCGACCGCGACGATCCGATCGCCACGCAGCTCCGCAAAGGTCGAACCGAGCGTGACCGTGGTGGTCGTCTTGCCCACCCCGCCCTTGAGACTCAGCAGGGCGATCCGATGGCAGCCGTGCAGCGGTACACGCACCCGCTCGGCCGATTCCTCCTTGCGCTGCTGCCGGGGGCTCTCCCCCACATGGACGCGACCACCGGTCGCCCGGTAGACCACCCGCCGCCAGCCCTTCCGCGGCGGCGCGGCGACCGGGCGTACCAGTAGCGACGAGTCCAGCGCCGTCGCGTCCAATGCGTGTCCGCCGAGCCCCGACGAACCGTTGTCGGCCCCATCCACCGCGTTCTCCCCCCCGTCGACTGTCACGGACGACGGCGCGACGATAGCAGCCTCAGTTGAGCCCGGCGTACGAGTGCAGGCCCGAGACGACCATGTTGATGATGAACAGGTTGAACAGCATCGCGACGAAACCGGCGACGTTGATCCAGGCCGCGCGGGTGTTGCGCCAACCGGAGGTCGCACGGGCGTGCAGGTAGGCGGCGTAGACGACCCACGTGATGAACGAGACCGTCTCCTTCGGGTCCCAGCCCCAGAAGCGTCCCCAGGCCGCCTCGGCCCAGATGGCACCGAGGATGATGCCGGCACCGAACAGCGGGAAACCGATGATCGTGGTGCGGTAGGCGAGACGGTCGAGGGTCTGGGCGTCGGGCAGACGCTCGGCGAGCGACGCGAACACACCGCTGCGCTCCTCACCCTTCGGGAAACGGATGCGCAGGAGGAACAGCAGGCTCGCGACACCCGAGACGAGGAAGATGCCGCTGCCGACGCTGATGATCGTCACGTGGATCGGCAGCCAGAACGAGCGCAGCGCGGGAACCACCGGGGCGGCGTCGGCGTAGAGCACGGTCGCCGCGAGGAACATGAGGATCAGGACGGGAACCAGCAGGTACACCCACATGGTCCGGTAGGCCGGCTTGCGCAGGACGATCAGGCCGAAGATCACGGCGGCGGTGCACGCCATCGCGACGAACTCGTACATGTTGCCGAGCGGGAAGCGCTCGGTGGCCAGGCCGCGGAGCACGATCGAGGCGACCTGTAGTCCGGCGACCACGACGACCAGCGCGCGGCCCATGTTGCCGAGACGCTGCGACAGGGCGCGCTTCGGCGCCTCCTCGACGCGACCCGGGCCGGCGGTGCGTTCGACGGTGTCGGAGGCCGGTCGCCGGCCGGCCGCGACGAGTTCGCGTTCCCGTTCGGCCACGACGTCGGCGCGGTGGGTCGCATATTCGGCGACGAGCAGCACCAGCGCCAGCACGAGCACCGCGAACGCCGATTCGAAGGCCCAGTCGCTGTACCGCGCCAGGGTGTCGTTCTGTGTCATCAGTTCTTCTTCTCCTGTGCCGCCGGGGCGGAGGGTGCATCGTCACCGAGGAGTCGCTCGACCAGTCGGTCGAACTCGTCTCCCCATCCGGCCTGATCGGTCCGTGCGAGACCACCGAGTTCTACTACGGTTCGTCGTTCACCGTCGTTCACTGTACCGCTCGGGTACGCGCGCGCCCACACTCTGCGTCGTTTGACCAGCAGCGACACGAGCAGACCGGCCATCATCGCGATCGCCGCGACGAGCACCCACTGCTGCGCCGGGTCGTGCGAGACCTGCAGGTTGACGAAGTCGGTGGCCTTGTCGAACCGCACCTCGGTGCCGTCGGCGAGTGTCACGCTCTCCCCCGGGCGCAGGTTCACGCGGTCCTGCTTCACGAGGCGGCCCTGGTTGATCAGTTCCTTGTTGAGCGAGAACAGCGACTGCGGGCTGCCGGTGTCGAGACCGGAGTCGCCCTTGTAGACGTCGATCGCGACGGCGGGGTCCATCATCGCCGGGAAGATCGACGTGAGCAGCGTGCCGTGGAAGGACGCCGTCGGCGCGAACAGTCCCTCGAGCGCGATCTGGTTCTTCCGGCGCTCGTCGGCGTCGGGGTACATGCCGCCGGGAGGGTCGAAGCGCATGGCGCCGCTGCTGAGGAAGGTCGTCGCGTCGTCGGGCGCCCACTGCATCGTCTCGGTGCGGGTCTCGCCGTTCGGCCAGGTGACGGTGAAGGTCGGGGCGTAACCGTGACCCTGCAGGTACACGCGGTCGCTGCCGACCCGCAGCGGATGGTTGACCTTCAACTGCGCGTCGCGCCAGGTGTTCGTGACGAGGTCGTCGCCGTACTGGTACTCGATGTCGGAGGTGAACATCTCGGCCTGGCCGTTGTCGAGATAGTCGGCGGCGAAGGTGTTCACCCGCACGCACATGGGGTTCAGGCCGGTGCCGTCGAGCGTGCTGCCGGCGCGGAACGAGTCGAAGGAGGCGGGCGAGGTGGTGCAGAACTCCTCGCCGTTCGCGACGAGGATGCGCTGCCCCTCGTAGCCGAAGAGCTTGCCGGCGGCGACGGCGACGAGCAGCCCGACGAGGGAGATGTGGAAGACCAGGTTGCCGGCCTCGCGCAGATAGCCCTTCTCGGCGGACAGGGTCATCTCGCCGTCACGTCCGCGGGCACCGCCCTCGCGGCGCACGACCTTCCAGCCGCGCAGTTCTCCCTGGATCCGGTCGAGGGCGTCGGCGGGGTTGTCGGCCACGGTCGTCTGCGTGTGGTGCGGTAGGCGCTGCAGGTTGCGCGGCGCGGCGACCGGCGGGGTGCGCAGGGCGTGGAAGTGCTCGACGCACCGCGGCAGGATGCAGCCGACCAGCGAGACGAACAGCAGCACGTAGACGGCGGTGAACCAGAAGCTGCCGAAGACGTCGAACAGCTCGAACCGGTCCATGATCGGTCCGAGCGTCGGGCGGGCCGCGATGTACTCGTCGACCTTCTGGGTGTTGAGGCTGCGCTGCGGCAGGAGTGCGCCCGGGATCGCGGCGAGCGCGAGCAGGAACAGCAGGACCAGCGCGGTCCGCATCGACGTCAGGCCGCGCCAGGTGTTCCGCACGAAGGCCGTGGCACGTCCGAGCGCGCCCTGTCGCGGCGGAGGCGACGGTTGCGGTGCGGGGGTCGGGGTGTGTGTCGCGGTCATACGGGCAGAGTCACTTCCGAGATGAACGAGTCACGGACCCAGGACACGAACAGGTCCCACGCGCCGGTGACGAGAGCGATGCCGACGGCCATGAGCATCAGGCCGCCGACGATTTGCACGGTCCGCGCGTGGGTGCGCAGCCAGCCCACCCCGCGCAGCGCCCGCGCCGAGCCGAGCGCGAGCACGACGAACGGCAACCCGAGGCCGAGGCAGTAGGCGACGATCAGCGTCACCCCCCGTGCCGCGGTGGTGCCCTCGGTGCCCGCCGCCAGCGAGATGACGCCGGCGAGGGTGGGGCCGAGGCACGGGGTCCACCCGAGCGCGAAGACCGCGCCGAGCAGCGGGGCGCCCGCGAGGTTCGAGATGCGCCGGGGCGCCGGGCGCGTGTCGCGCTGCAGGGCCGGGATGAGGCCGATGAAGACCAGGCCCATCACGATGGTGACGACACCGCCCACCCGCATGAGCAGTTCGCGGTTGACGGCCAGCGCGGAGATCGCCCCGAACACCGAGGCGGTCGCGAGGACGAACACCACGGTGAATCCGAGGACGAACAGCCCGGCGGCACCCGCCACCCGGAGGCGACCGTCGCTGCGGACGGTCGTGGTGCGGGCACCGGCCTGCTCGGCGGTGACGGCGGGAGCCTCGGCTCCCACCACCCCGGCGAGATAGGACAGATAGCCGGGAACGAGCGGCACGACGCACGGCGACGCGAAGGAGACGAGACCGGCGAGCAGGCACGCGCCCATCGCCAGCAGCAGCGGACCCGACAGGGCCGCGTTCTGGAAGGTCTCCCCGACACCCGACGCAAGGATCACTGTTACTGCTCCGAATCCGGTTCCGCCGCGACCCGCTCGACGACCGGTTGCAGGTCCTCGGCGAGCAGTTCGGTCAGGTAGACCGCGGCCACGCGGTGCTCGCGGTCGAGGACGACCGTCGTCGGCACGACCGAGGTCGGGTAGTTCCGTCCGAGGGCGAGCAGCGAACGCATCGGCGGGTCGTAGATCGACGGGTAGCCGATCTGCTGGTCGGTGACGAAGTCCTGGGCCTTGTCGCGCTGGTTGTCGCGGACGTTGATGCCGAGGAACTGCACCCCGAGATCCTTGGTGGCCTCGTAGACCTCCTCGAGATCGTCGGCCTCGCTGCGGCAGGGCGCGCACCACTGGCCCCACACGTTGAGCACGACGACCTGGCCCTCGTAGTCGTCGAGGGAGATGGTCTCCCCCTCGTTCATGAGGTCCTCGCCGGTGAGCTCACCGAGGGTGCCGCGTTCGGCCGGGGGATCGTAGAAGATGCGGGTCTGCCCGCCGGGCGAGACGAAGTCGAACGTTCCCCCGGTGGCGACGGCGTCGTCCCCGGTGGCGCAGGAGGTGAGCAGGACGGCACCGCAGATCGCGGCGACCGTCGCCCGGAACACCTTTCTCATGCGCCGTGGACGTTCGGGTCGGAGGCGCCGGCCGGCTCGGAGTAGACCAGGTCGACGAGGGTGTCGCCCTCGTAGACCAGGGAGGTCAGCGAGGCGAGGCTGCACTGGCGGCGACGCGGGTCGTGCCACAGGCGCTCGCCCTCGAGGAAGCGGCGCAGCGTCCACACCGGGAGCTGGTGGCTCACGCACACCGCTTCGCGTCCCGCCGCAGCCACGCGGGCCGCGTTGACGGCGGCGAGCATGCGGTGGGCGATCTGCAGGTAGGGCTCGCCCCAGGAGGGAGTGAACGGATCGCGCAGCTTCCACCAGTGGCGCGGCTTGCTGAGCGCGCCGTCGCCGACCGAGACCTTCAGGCCCTCGAAGTCGTTGGCCGCCTCGATGAGGTTCTCGTCGGTGCGGATCTGCAGGCCGTGCTTCTCCGCGATCGGGGTGGCGGTCTGCTGGGCCCGTTCGAGCGGGGACGCGACCACGTGCGCGATGTCGTGGTCGGCGAGCGACGCCGCGACCGCTCGTGCCTGGGCCTCGCCGGTCACCGACAGCCGGAAGCCGGGCAGGCGGCCGTAGAGGATTCCGGAGGGGTTGTGGACCTCTCCGTGGCGGAGCACGTGCACGATCGTGCGGGTCTCGGACGGGGCGGCGTCGGTCACGTCGATGTTCCTCGAGGGGTGTGGGAGGGGCGGGTTCGTGTGAGCAGGCAGGAGAGCGGCGCTACGGCGCGGTCGCCGCGGCGGCCGCGCGAGCGGCATGCGGCAGCGCGTCGGCGATCCGCGAGAACGCGTCGTCGTCGAGCGCGGACGAGACGAACCATGTCTCGAAAGCGCTGGGGGGTGCGTAGACGCCGCGCTCGAGCAGCGCGTGGAAGAAGGCCGGGAAGCGCCAGGTCTGCGCGGCCTTGGCCTGCTCGTAGTTCGTCACCGGCTCGTCGGTGAAGAAGACGCTCAGCAGCGTGCCGGCGTTCTGGACGTGGTGCGGCACCCCTTCGGCGGCGAGCGCCTCGTCGAGCAGACGACCGAGGGTCTCGGCGTTGCGGTCCAGGGCGGCGTAGACCTCGGCGTCGGCGGCACGCAGGCTCGCGAGGCCGGCGGCGACGGCGACGGGATTACCGGACAGGGTGCCGGCCTGGTAGACCGGCCCGCTCGGGGCGAGATGGGCCATGACGTCGGCGCGACCACCGAAGGCCGCGGCGGGCAGACCACCGCTCATGACCTTGCCGAAGGTCATCAGGTCGCCGGAGACGCCGTCGATGCCGTGCCAGCCGGTCGGGCTCGCGCGGAAGCCGGTCATCACCTCGTCCATGATCAGCAGCGCACCGTGCTCACGGGTGAGCTCGCGCAGGCCCTCGTTGAAGCCGGGCACCGGCGGGACGGTGCCCATGTTGCCGGCGGCGGCCTCGGTGATGACCGCGGCGATCTCACCGGGGTTCGCCTCGAAGGCGGCACGCACGGCAGCGAGGTCGTTGTAGGGGACGACGACGGTGTCGCCCGCCTGGGCGCCCGTGACGCCGGGCGAGGTGGGCAGACCGAAGGTGGCGAGGCCGGAACCGGCGTCGGCGAGCAGCGCATCGACGTGACCGTGATAACAGCCCGCGAACTTCACGATCTTCGATCGTCCGGTGAATCCGCGCGCGAGACGGACAGCGCTCATCGTCGCCTCGGTGCCGGAGTTGACGAGCCGGACCTGCTCGACGGGCGCGATGCGGGCGACGATCTCCTCGGCGAGTTCGACCTCACCCTCGGTGGGGGCACCGAACGACAGACCCGCCACGGCGGTGGATCGGACGGCCTCGACGACCGCCGGATGCGCGTGCCCGAGAATCATCGGACCCCAGGAACACACCAGGTCGACGTAGGTTTTTCCGTCGACGTCGGTGAGCAGCGGACCCGATCCCGATGCGAAGAAGGGAGGATTGCCGCCGACCGATCCGAACGCGCGGACCGGAGAGTTGACGCCCCCCGGTGTCACCTTCGATGCCCGGTGGAAGAGTGCAGCGGATCGAGTGTCGTGGGTGGACGAAGCATCGGGGGTCGCAGTCACGACTTCCAGTGTCCGTAGTTTCGCGGGATTTGCCAAAAACAGCGGTCCTCAAACCTCATGTGTTTTTTCTCCCTTACCAGGAAAAAGGGACACCGTGAGTGACGTGTCGCACCTATCGTCTGAGGCATGCCGACGACAGCCGAACACCTGCGCATCGCACTCGACGGTGCGTGGCACGAAGCCCGCGAACGCGCCCGCAAGGATCTCGCGCACGAGAAGTTCGCGCCGCACTACACCCCCGAGACCGACAAGGCCCGCGCCATCACGCTCGAGCAGATGCGCATCCTCGCCGAGCACGGCTACGCCGCGGCAGGTTTCTCCGTCGAGTCCGGCGGCACGGGCGACGCGGGCGGTGCGGTCGCATCCATCGAGATGCTCGCGATGTCCGACCTGTCGCTGATGGTCAAGGCCGGCGTGCAGTGGGGACTGTTCGGCGGTGCCGTCGAGAACCTCGGCACCGAGCGGCACCACGAGAAGTACGTCAAGCGGCTCATCGATCTCGATGTGCTCGGTTGCTTCGCGATGACCGAGACGGGGCACGGCAGCGACGTGCAGTCGCTCGAGACCACGGCGACCTACGATCCGGACAGCCAGGAGTTCGTGATCCACTCCCCCACCCCGTCGTCCCGCAAGGACTACATCGGTGGCGCGGCGCAGCACGCCCGGTTCGCGTCGGTCTTCGCGCAGCTCGTCACGCAGGGTGAGACACATGGCGTGCACTGTTTCGTCGTCCCGATCCGCGACGAGGACGGCAACGACCTGCCGGGCGTGACGACCTCCGACTGCGGTTACAAGGGCGGCCTGCCGGGTGTCGACAACGGCCGCATCGTCTTCGACCAGGTCCGCATCCCCCGGGAGAACCTGCTCAACAAGTACGCCGACGTCGAACCGGACGGCACCTACGTCTCGGACATCGACAACCCGAGCCGGCGGTTCTTCACGATGCTCGGCACGCTCGTCCGCGGTCGCATCACCGTCGGCGGCTCGGCGGGTGCGGCGGCGCGGGTCGCGCTGAGCATCGCCACCCGCTACGCCGAGAAGCGCCGCCAGTTCGACGCCCCCGGACGCGACGGTGAGGTGCCGATCATGGACTATCTCGTCCACCAGCGTCGCCTGCTCCCGCTGATCGCCCGCTCGTACGCGCTCGGCTTCGCCCAGAACGAGCTGCTCACGACGATGCACCGGCTGCAGTCGACGTCGCTGCAGGAACTCGACGCGCAGGAACAGCGCGAACTCGAGGGTCGCGCGGCGGGCCTCAAGGTCGCCAACACCTGGCACGCGTCGCGGGCGATCCAGGAGTGCCGCGAGGCGTGCGGTGGTGCCGGTTACATGGCCGAGAACCGGCTGACGGCGCTGCGCGCGGACGTCGACGTGTTCACCACCTTCGAGGGCGACAACCACGTCCTGACCCAGCTGGTCGCGAAGGAACTGCTCACCGCCTACGCCGACGAGGTGCAGGGCATGAGCCCGGTGGAGTGGATGCGCTTCGCCGCGACCACCATCTCCG
Source organism: Rhodococcus sp. S3 (assembly GCF_058211795.1). Classification (NCBI taxonomy): domain Bacteria; kingdom Bacillati; phylum Actinomycetota; class Actinomycetes; order Mycobacteriales; family Nocardiaceae; genus Rhodococcus; species Rhodococcus sp. S3. The sequence continues at coordinate 3,907,769 of NZ_CM177074.1, forward strand.
ACATCGTCAAGAAGCGCACCGCGGCGCAGCAGATCATCCAGACGATCGTCGACACCCGCCAGGACAACGAGGAGGACGGCAGCCTCTTCAACCGCGGCACCCAGGTAACGATGTTCGAGGACCGCGAGCAGTACCTGCTGTCCACCGCGGCCCGGCGCCTGCAGGCCGCGATGAAGCGCGAGGACAACCCGTTCGACGCCTTCAACTTCGTGCAGGACCACGTGCTGCACGCCGCCCGCGCCCACATCGACCGCGTCGTGCTCGAGGCGTTCGTCGCCGCGATCGAGGACTGCAAGGACGAGACCGCCGGCGACCTGCTGTCTGAGCTGTGCGATCTCTACGCGCTGACGATCATCGACGAGGACAAGGCGTGGTTCATGGAGCACCGCCTGCTGTCGGTCGAACGTGCCAAGGCCGTCACGCGCGGGATCAACGAGCGGTGCCGCAGCCTGCGTCCGCACGCGCTGACGCTCGTGGACGGGCTGGGTGTGCCCGACTACCTGCTCGGCTCGGCCATGCTCGACCGTGAGGGAGCGGTCGTCCCGCCTCAGGAAGTCGCGGTCTGACCCGGGTCGCCGACGAGCTCACCGAGCCGTGCTCGCAGCTCGTCGGCGTCCTTCGCCCACGCCCGCACGAACGTCCCTCCGGTGAGCCGTAGTCCGACGGGCTTGCGGCCGCGCGGCACGTCGGCCAGTTCGCCGAGGCTCCGGGCGGTCTCCCAGCGTTCCGGATCGCGCCGGTCCTCCGGTGGCGGCGGCAGCACCGCCTCGATCTCGGCGACCGGTAGTTCCTCGGTGCCCTGCCGAAGGGTCGTGGAGGTGAGCTCGACACTGACGTGCCGACGGGCCGCCACGACCATCACGTAGGAGAAACCGGCGAGCACGATCGCGATGATCGGCAGTGCCGCCCAGTGCACGACGGGACCGGTGAGCAGTTCGACGACCAGGGCCACGACGCAGAACAGCGGACCGATGGCGACCGTGCGCCATCGCGCCCCGGGTTCGTGGAACAGCGGCCCGGTCGCGTCGGTGCCCATCGGGTCGGGGGTCGTCGGGTCGGTCAAGCGGCGAACGCGCCGGGGATCACCAGCAGCACGGTGGTCACCAGGCCGAGGAGGGCGATGAGAGCGATCAACACCAGTTCGCGACGGCGCCCATAGGGCCGCGGTTCCACCTGCATGACGTCCTTTTCGCTCGACGGAAAGGGCCGTGCGGCCCACATGGTGAGCCCACCGTACTCTTCCGTCGCGCCCGACGAAACCGAGTGGTACGTCTATTCTTCCGGCAGTCGCAGGAAGAACCGGTTGGCATCCCGCCGGTGCATCAGCACGATCGCTCCGACGGTCGCGACGGCTTGCAGAATGCCCACCACACCGAGTATCCAGCCCGCGCCGCCCTCCCCGACGCCCACACCGAAGACGGTGGGCAGGGTCGACAGCGACATGAACACCCCGAGCAGGGTGAGCAGCATCCGGGCCCAGTTCTTGGCCTTCAACAGCTGCCTGACCACCAGATACAGCAGTCCGACGATCACCAGGCCGATGCCGGCGGTCAGCGCGACCAGCACCGGAACCGCCGATTCGAGCTGCTCCGTCGTGACCCCCTCGACGGCCTGATCGGTGGCCATCATCGTCATCAGATCGAGCAGTTCGTCGCGTCGACCGAGCAGATCGGCGAGACTTGCCGCCAAACTCACGACGGCGAGAGCGAGTACCCCGCACCACAATTGGTAGGCCGTCGTGACGTCTCCGGGAACGGGACGATTCGCCGCGGGACCGGGCCCGACAGGAGGTGCGGGGAAGCTCATGACAGGCGACCCGCGACCTCGGCGGCCCAGTAGGTGAGGACGACGTCCGCGCCGGCCCGCCGGATGCCGACCAGCGATTCGAGGATCGCCGCGTCGCGATCGATCCAGCCCTTCTGCGCGGCCGCGGTGATCATCGAGTACTCCCCCGAGATCTGGTAGGCGGCCACCGGGACGGGCGATCGGTCGGCGACCTCGCGCAGCACGTCGAGGTACGACATCGCCGGCTTGACCATCACCATGTCGGCGCCCTCGGCGAGGTCGAGGTCCACCTCGTGCAGCGACTCGCGACGGTTCGCCGGATCCTGCTGGTAGGTGCGGCGATCGCCCTCGAGGGACGAGCCGACGGCGTCGCGGAAGGGACCGTAGAACGCCGAGGCGTACTTCGCGGAGTAGGCGAGCTGACCGACCTCGGTGTGCCCGGCCTCGTCGAGCGCCGACCGGATGAAGCCGATCTGACCGTCCATCATGCCGCTCGGGCCGAGCAGATGCGCTCCGGCCTCGGCCTGCGCGACGGCCATCTCGGCATAGCGCTCCAGGGTGGCGTCGTTGTCGACGACACCGGTGTCGGTGAGCACACCGCAGTGGCCGTGATCGGTGAACTCGTCGAGGCAGGTGTCGGCCATGATCACCGTGGAGTCGCCGAGTTCGCTGCGCAGCGACCGCAGCGCGCGGTTGAGCACACCGTCGGGATCGCTCGCCGCGGAACCGCGGGCGTCCTTGTCCTCGGGGCGCGGCACACCGAAGAGCATCAGGCCGCCGACACCGGCGGACACGGCCTCGGCCGCGGCCTTGCGGAGCGAATCGGCGGTGTGCTGGTACACACCGGGCATCGACGCGATCTCGCGCGGCTCGTCGAGACCGTCGGCCACGAACATCGGTAACACGAGGTGGCGGGGTTCGAGGGAGGTCTCTGCCACGAGTCGTCGGATGGCAGGTGTGCTGCGAAGCCGGCGGGGACGGATGTCGGGAAACATGGGGAGAACACCTTCCATACGGGCCGTGCGCGGCCCCGGTAGTGGCGACTACCGGAACCGCGCACGGATCATCGGATCACGAGAGATCAGCGGCGGGCGCGGGACTTCTTCCGCGGCGGGGGCAGCGCGCCCTCGGCGCGGAGCCGGGCCGCGTGCTCGGCGAGCGCGTCGACCAGGGGCCCGATCTGCGCGGTCTCGGGCTGCACGTCCACCCGCAGACCGAACTCGATCGCCGTCTCGGCCGTCTTCGGGCCGATGCACGCGACGATCGTGCGGGCGTGCGGCTTGCCGGCGATACCCACGAGATTGCGGACCGTCGACGACGACGTGAAGCACACCGCGTCGAAACCACCGGTCTTGATCATCTCGCGGGTCGCGGCCGGCGGCGGAGCGGCACGCACGGTGCGGTAGGCGGTGACGTCGTCGATCTCCCAGCCGCGCTCGCGCAAGCCCTCGGCGAGGGTCTCGGTGGCGATGTCGGCGCGCGGCAGCAGCACCCGGTTGACCGGGTCGAAGACGTCGTCGTACGGGGCGAACTCCGCGAGCAGGCCGAGGCTGGACTGTTCGCCGCTGGGCACGAGCTCGGGGATGATGCCGAACGAGCGCACCTTCGCGGCGGTGGCCTCACCGACGCACGCGATCTTGACGCCGGAGAACGCCCGCGCGTCGAGACCGAACGCCTCGAACTTCTCCCACACCGCACGCACCGCGTTGGTAGAGGTGAAGACCACCCACTGGTAGCGGCCGTCGACCAGTCCCTTGACCGCGCGTTCCATCTGCGCGGGACTGCGCGGCGGCTCGACCGCGATGGTCGGCACCTCCATCGGGATGGCGCCGTGCGTGACGAGCCGCTCGCTCATCTCGCCGGCCTGATCCTTGGTGCGGGGCACGAGCACGGTCCAGCCGTACAGCGCGCGCGACTCCCACCACGACATCTTGTTGCGGTGCGAGACGACCTTGCCGACGGTGACGACGAGCGGCCCGACGAGCTCGGAACCCGCATCGTTCAGGGTCGCGAGGGTGGCCTCGACGGTGCGCTGCTGGCGGGTGGTGCCGCGCACGGTGATCGCGGCGGGGGTCTGCGGCGCGAGACCGTGCTCGACGAGCGCGCTGGCGGTCTCGGCGAGGTGACCGGAGGTCGCGTGGAGAACGAGGGGGCCGGGGGCTGCGGCGAGCGCGGCCCAGTCGACCTCTCCGCGCACGTCGACCTCGGTGTGGCACGAGCCGAGCGCCATGCCGGCGTAGCTCGGCACCGACGACCCGGCGGGCAGGCCCGGCAGGACCTCGAAGACCACCTGGGTGCGGGCGACGGCGTTGACCTCGGCGATCACCGAGTCGGTGGTGAGGGGGTCACCGGCGACGAGGCGCACCACGTCGCGTCCGGCCTTCGCCTCGGCGACGAGCGTCTTGGCGACCTCGGCGGGCTCGCCGAGCGCGGGGCGGACCTCGGCGACGGGCTCACCGGTCTCCGGGTCGGTGCCGTGATCGACACCGACGAGGGCCACGACACCCTTGTCGACATCGGGGTCGGTGAAGGCGATCGTGGCGCCCGCCAGCACGTCACGCGCGCGCACGGTGAGCAGCGCAGGATCGCCCGGACCCGATCCCACGAACAGGATGCGCCCGGGGTTGTGCTTACGGACTCGGCTCATCGGTCATTCTCCAGTGCGGTCAAATCAGCGGTAAGGGCAAATCGGGTGACGGTGACGGCTGGGTCAATCATCGGCAGGTCTCGTCTCGGGGACGACCCCGTGCTCGACCATGAGCTCGCGCGCACCGAGCTCGAGCAGTTCGCGGGCGACACGACGACCGAGTTCCTCGGCCTTCTCCGGCGCCCCCACCGCGCTCGCTCGCAGCACATCCGATCCGTCCATGGCGGCGGCGCATCCACGCACCGACAGTTCCTCGATCACCCGGCCGTCGTCGTCGAGCGACTCGACGACGTCGGCGATCGCCCCCACCGGTGCGGTGCATCCGGCTTCGAGTTCGGCGAGCAGCGAGCGCTCCGCGACGACGGCGGCGCGGCTCGGCGCGTGGTCGAGTCCGGCGAGCAGCTCGATCATCTCGGGATCGTCCGACCGGCACTCGACGGCGAGTGCACCCTGCGACGGCGCGGGCAGCATCTGCACCGGTTCGAGGGACTCGGTGACGCGGTCCAGGCGTCCGATGCGCGACAGTCCGGCCCGCGCGATGACGATCGCGTCGAGTTCGCCGGAGTCGACCTTGCCGATGCGGGTGTCGATGTTGCCGCGCAGCGGTTCGATCTGCAGTCCCAGGCCGAGCGCGGCGAGTTGTGCCCGCCGGCGCGGCGCCGAGGTACCGACCTTCGAGCCGGGCGGCAGCTCGCCGAGGACGAGTCCGTCGCGGGCGACGAGCGCGTCACGCGGATCCTCCCGCTCGGGGACGGCCGCGACGACCAGACGCGGATCCTGGAAGGTCGGCAGGTCCTTGTAGGAGTGCACGGCGACGTCGACCTCACCGGCGAGCAGCGCCTCGCGCAGCTCGGCGGTGAACACGCCGACGCCGATGCGCTGCACCGGGCCGGGCGTCACGTCGCCCTTCGTGGTGATGACGACGAGCTCTGCCGGGCGACCCGCGGCGATGAGTGCGTCGCGCACGGTACCGGCCTGGGTCGTGGCGAGCACGCTGCCGCGGGTACCGATCCGCAGAGGACGATCCTGCCGAGCAACATCGTCGCGGGAAACCGATGCGGCTTCGGTGCTCATGCGGTGCCGTCCTTTCGTGAGGCCTGGAGTTCGGTGGTGACAGCGGGGTCCAGCGCGGCGGACAGATCCCCCGAGAGGGTGGGATCGGTCAGCGAGCTCAGATCCTTGGTGGGTGTCGCGACCGCCTCGACCGAGCCCGGGCGCAGCTCGAACAGCTCGCGCAGGGCCTCGGCGTACTGGTCGCCTCCCGGCGTCGACGCGAGCTGCTTGACGCGCACCGTCGGGGCGTGGAGGAGCTTGTCGACGACCCGGCGCACGGTGCGGGCGACCTCGCCGCGCTGGCCGTCGTCGAGATCGGGCAGTCGCGATTCGAGGCGCATCAGTTCGCCCTCGACCACCTCGGCGGCGCGCTGACGCAGTGCCGTCACGGTGGGGGTGACCTCGGCGAGTCGCTGCGCGGTGAGGTACTGCGACAGCTCGGCGGCGACGATCTTGCGGGCGGCCTCCGCGTCGGTCGCGGCGGCACCGGCCGACGGGTCGCGTTGCAGCGACTCCATGTCGAAGACCTGCACGCCCGGCAGACCGGCCACGGCGGTGTCGACGTCGCGGGGCAGACCGAGATCGCAGATCGCGAGGGGGCGTTCGCCGCGGCCGGGCTGCGCGAGTGCGCGGTGCGCGTCGGCGAGGGTGACGACGGCGCCCACCGCTCCGGTGCAGGTGACGGCGACGTCGGCGCGGCTCAGCGCGGTCGCGAGATCGTCGAATCCGACGACCTCGGCGTCGACACCGGCGGCCCGTGCGGTCTCGGCGAGTCGCTCGGCACGGTCGCGGGTGCGGTTGGCGACGACGATCGAGCCGACCTCGGCGCGGACGAGATGCGCGACCGCGAGGCCGCCCATGGCGCCGGCGCCGATCACCGCGGCGGTGCGACCCTTCAGGTCGCCTCCGAGGAAGTTCGCGGCCTTCTCGAGCGCGACCGACACGACGGACGCACCGGCGGCGTCGATGCCGGTCTCCGAGTGCACCCGCTTGCCGACGCGCAGCGCCTGCTGCGCGAGTTCGTGCAGGGTGCGGCCCGCGGCCTGCTGGGCGTCGGCGGCGGCGTAGGCGGTGCGGATCTGGCCGAGGATCTGCTGCTCCCCCACGACCATCGAGTCGAGCCCGCTGGCGACGGAGAAGAGGTGTTCGGCAGCGGCCTCGCTGTACCGGACGTAGGCGTGCTTGTGCAGTTCGGTGACGGGCAGACCCGAGTGCTCGGCGAGCAGTTCGCTGACCGCGGCGAGCGCGCCGTGGAAGGCGTCGACCACCGCGTAGATCTCCACCCGGTTGCAGGTGGAGACGATCATCGCTTCGGAGATCTTGTCCGACGCCAGCATCTTGTCGGTGAGCTTGGGACGGTCGGTGTCCGTGACCGCCACCTTCTCGAGCACCGGGACCGGTGCGCTCCTATGCGATATCCCGACGAGGAGAACACTCACGGTGCGATCACCGATCCGTTTCTGGTCGCGGCCGAGCCCATCGGACCCGCCTTTCCTGTTGTGGTACGCCGTGCAGAGCTCCGGGTGGACACCCGCGGGATGCCGGCGGGGCGTACGTCGCCGGCTGCAGGACGAACGTCAGCGGTCGCGGCGCGGGGGGTCTCCCCGTTGCGCGTGCTGTTGAACGAGAGAACCTGCATCTCGACGGACAGATCGACGCGTCGGATCTCGACGTGGTCGGGGACATCGAGTTCGACGGGAGCGAAGCTCAGGATGCTGCGCACTCCTGCGAGCACGAGCCGATCGCACACCTGCTGCGCTGCCTCGTCGGGGGTGGCGACGACACCGATGGTCGCGCCGAGTTCACGGGCTCCGTTCTCGAGATCGTCGACGTGACGCACGACGAGATCGCCCACACGTGTGCCCACCACGTCGGGATCGGAATCGAAGAGTCCGGCCATCGTGAATCCGCGGCGGTCGAAGCCCGGATACCGGGCGAGGGCGCGGCCGAGGCTGCCCACTCCGACGAGCACGACACGATGGCCCCGGTCGAGTCCGAGAGCTGCTTCGATGCGGGACTGGAGGCGCAGGACGTCGTAGCCGACGCCGCGCACTCCGTTGGGTCCGAGGAAGGACAGATCCTTGCGCAGTTTGGCCGAACCGACCCCGGCCGCGGCCGCGAGTTCCTCACTGGAGACGATGAGGGTGCCCGCTTCGGCGAACGCACCGAGGACCCGGAGGTAAGTGGCGAGACGCGTCACAGTAGCCTGTGGGATATCGCGGACCGGAGGGGTGGGAGTGGCACCCTCGCCGGACTCGGCGGTGCCGCGAGCGTCCTCGCCCTGCGGTGGGTGCAACTGCGTCACGGTACGTGGCTCCTCGTCCGGCCGGTGGATACACGCCTGGCCTCACGGTGATCCGGGAATTCGTTCACACCACGGTAACCGCTTGTGAAGCCATGCACAAAGTTGCTCGAAGCACCCCGAATGTGCTTCCCACCTGCTGTACGACAAGGACCTGCCGACTCAGCGGGCGAGATCTGCGCGCAGTCGCGGCTCGTCCACCTCCCAGTAGCTGTGCTCGCGTCCGTCGAGGAGAACGACGGGCAGACGGTCCCCGAATTCGGCCCGCAGATCGGGATCGGTTGCGGCAGCGACATCCACGTCGATGCAGGTGACCTCGACGCCGAGCTCCTCCGCGAGCGCCTCGAGCTGCTCGCGCGCCGGACCGCACGCACCGCACCCGGCGCGCACCAGAAGGGTCAGGTGATGACGGCTCGCGGAGCCGCTCGTTGCCGATGACGATTGCTCACTCATGCCTCCACTGTGCGGCACGACCTGTCGAGATGAACGTCACACCCGGTCACGGGGGCGACGGCCTCCCGGTGACGGGCCGTATCGCGGGCTAGGCTTGGCGCGGGTCACCCGTGTATGCGGGCGCCGTGTGCGCGGCGCCCGGAGCACAGGGGTCACACGGGGCCCGCCCGTTTCGACAGCCCCGCCCGTTACGACACCGGAGGTGCGAGTGCCAGGACGTTCGTTTCCCTACGGATGGGGCATGGGTGAGACGTGGGCGCGCATCATCCGTCCCGGACGTCGGCTCTTCTCTCGCAAGTTCGGGCCCAGCGAGGAAGAGGTCCGCGCCAATCTCGCAGGTGAGGCGAGCGCCGATGCCGCCCTCGCGTTGCAGGAATCCCGTGTCGAGCCCGAGCCCTCCCCCGACACCACTCCCGTCCCGCGCGATCTGACCGCGGCGGCGTTCTTCGACGTCGACAACACGATGGTGCAGGGCGCGTCGATCATCCACTTCGCCCGTGGCCTCGTCGCCCGGGACTACTTCGACAAGTCCGACCTGTTCGAGTTCGCCTGGCAGCAGGTCAAGTTCCGCCTGACGGGCAAGGAGAACATGAACGACGTCGCGTCCGGTCGCGACAAGGCTCTGTCGTTCGTGCAGGGCCGCTCCACCGAGGAACTGCGCCGGCTCGGCGAGGAGATCTACGACGACATCATCGCCGACAAGATCTGGCCGGGCACCCGCGCGCTCGCGCAGATGCACCTCGACGCGGGCCAGCAGGTGTGGCTCGTGACCGCGACGCCGGTCGAACTGGCCGACGTCATCGCCGAACGCCTCGGCCTGACCGGTGCGCTCGGCACCGTCGCCGAGTCGGAGGACGGCGTCTTCACGGGCCGCCTCGTCGGCGACATCCTGCACGGTCTCGGCAAGGCGCACGCGGTGCGGGCCCTCGCGATCCGTGAGGGTCTGAATCTCAAGCGCTGCACGGCCTATTCGGACAGCCACAACGACGTGCCGATGCTCTCGGTGGTCGGCACGGCCGTCGCGATCAATCCCGATCCGGACCTGCGGCAGGTCGCTCGCACACGTGGGTGGGAGATCCGCGACTTCCGGACGGCGCGCAAGGCCGCGAAGGTCGGGGTTCCGACGGCGCTCGGCCTCGGTGCCGCGGGTGGTGCGGTCGCGGTCCTCGTGGGCCGCCGCCGCGACCGAGCGGCCTGACAGTACAGCCGCGACCGAGCGGCCTGACAGTACAGCCGCGACCGAGCGGCCTGACAGTACAGCCGCGACCGAGCGGCCTGATTTCCGTCTTTCTCAGCCGAGGAAGACGTTCCGCCGGCGCGTGAGCAGCTTGTAGAGGGTCTGCTGGATCGTCTCGCGCACGTGGTCGGTGACCTCGAACAGGACCATCGGATCCTCCGCCGCGGCGTCGTCGTACACGTCGGTGACGATCGGTGTGCCGAACTCGATGTACCACTTCGACGGCAGCGGCACGATTCCGAGCGGGCCGAGCGCCGGGAACAGCGGGGTGATCGGGAAGTAGGGCAGGCCGAGCAGACGCGCGAGCGAGGTGAGGTCGGCGATGTTCGGGTAGATCTCCTCGGAGCCGACGATCGAGCACGGCACGATGGGCGCCTGGGTGCGCAGGGCGGCCGACACGAAACCGCCGCGGCCGAACCGTTGCAGTTTGTAGCGCTCCTTGAACGGCTTGCCGAGTCCCTTGTAGCCCTCGGGGAAGACCGCGACCACCTGGTCCTGCCGGAGGAGCCGTTCGGCGTCGGGATGGCACGCGAGGGTGTGGCCGGCCTTGCGCGTCACCGTTCCGACGACGGGCATACCGAAGGCGAGGTCGGCGGCGAGCATCCGCAGGTGACGATCCGCGTGATCGTGCACGGCGACGGAGGTCATCAGTGCGTCGACGGGGAGCGTGCCGGCGTGGTTGGCGACGACGAGTGCGCTGCCTTCGGCGGGGATGTTCTCGACGCCTCGGACCTCGACGCGGAACCACTTGTCGAACAGGGGTCGCAGGACCGGCAGGACGACGTTCTCGGTGAAGTGCGGGTCGAAGCCGAAGTCGTCGACCTCGTAGTCGCCGGTCATCCGGCGACGGACGAACTCGGCGGTGGCGGTGACCTGTTGTGCGAGGGTGCCGCGCAGGTCGTCGAGGAACCGGTCGGTGCGGCTCACCTGTTCGGGGGTGGGCGGTGGCCCCATCGACGGATGGGGTGTGCGTGTGACCCGTTCGCCGGGACGGCGGTTGCCGGCGTGCAACGGGATGACCTTCGCGACCTCCGTCATCGCGTCTCCCTCGTCTCTCCGAGCACGGAGAGCGCCATCGACTCGGCCTTGTCCACCCATTCGGTCTTCACGATGCGGGTGAGGGCGAGGCCCCGGGCGAAATCGTCGAGCGCTTCTCTCGTGGTCCAGCGTGGTTCGAATCCGAACTCGTTGCGCATGCGCGTGGTGTCGAGTCCGCATCCGAAATGGAAATAGTCGAGTTCTTCCTTGGTGAAGGAGTTCATCACGGAACCCATGAGTGCGTGCCCGGCCGTGCGGAACAGCGCGTAGGGCATCGGCACGGTGACGCCCCCGGCCCGGCGCACGGCCTGGGTCATCATGACGATGCCCTCACCGGCGATGTTGTACGTCCCGGGTGGTCCGGCGACGACCGCGTGTTCGAGCGCGCCGAGCGCGTCCTCCTCGTGCAGCAGCTGCAATCGCGCGTCGCGGCCGAGCACGTTGGGGACGAGCGGGGAGGTGAGATAGCTCGACACCGAGCCGGGCAGCCGGTTCCCGACGGTGGGTGCGAGCCGGAGGATGGTGGTCGCGATGTCACTGCGCCGGCGGGCGACGCCACGCAGGTAGCCCTCGACCTCCATCATGTCGCGGGCGAAGGCGCCCGTGGGCCGGCGGCGGGCGCTCATCTCCTCGGTGAACTTCGCGGGATCCTTGGCACTCGAGCCGTAGACGACGGACGACGAGCGCAGCACGATCCTGCGCACCGAGGGTGCCTTCTGGCACACCGCGAACAGCTGCATCGCGCCGAGGACGTTCATGTCCTTCATCGCCGTGCGGCTCCCCGACTTGGGGGCCTTCGTGACGGCGGACGCGTGGACGACGGTGTCGACGTCCATGTTGCGGATGATCTTGCCGATGAGAGGGTTGCGGATGTCGGCGAGCACGAACTCGGCCCGCCCCATGCGCCGGAGCATGTCCTTCGACGGCGACTGGGTGTCGACGCCGATCACCCGCTCGATGTCCGGATTCTGAGCGAGCCTGGTGACGAGGAAACCACCCAGGAACCGACTTGCTCCGGTGACCAGCACGACTCGTGGACGTGCCACTTCGTGCCCCTGCGAAACCACTCGTGAAACCCCCTGCTGCACCACACGCGTCATCGGTCACATTCGCCCCGACGCGGTATGCCGTCCCACAATACGGCCACTTCGCTGCCATCGCACGACTCGCGGGTGAACTTCCGGGTACCGGGATGCACAGACGAACGATGCCCGTCACCATGGAGGTGACGGGCATCGGACAGGCGCAGGGCTTACTTGCCGAGTTTACGACGCTGCACTCGGGTGCGGCGGAGCAGCTTGCGGTGCTTCTTCTTCGACATGCGCTTACGGCGCTTCTTGATCACAGATCCCATGTGGGCATCCCTCACGTTCCTTGTAGCGTTCCTGCGCACGCCGGTGACGTACGCCTGATGTATGTCGACGCTGGGCCTCGTGGCGACGAGTAACAGCGCCTCACGACACCGGCTGGCCGGTACGACGACAAGCAATCCTACCGGGGCGGCCCACCCGGCGTGAAACCGAGGTCCGCCCCGGAACGCGACTTCCCTCGCGCACCGGAACGGTTCGTCGTACCGTCGTCCCCCGACGACGCGCCGACCGTCCCTGTCCGACCTCTATCCGACGTCGAAGTACGACGTCTCGAGGTAGTCGTGGACGGCCTTCGCATGCACGCGGAACGAGCGTCCCACGCGCACTGCGGGTAGTTCGCCACTGTGCACCAGCCTGTACACGGTCATCTTCGACACCCGCATGAGAGCTGCCACCTCGGCAACCGTCAGGAACTGGGTACCGGCGAGAACCGACTGTCCGTCTTGAGGTTGACCCTTCGACGGCGTGTTTCCTGAAACCATTACACACCTCCGGCACGCCCGCGCCGCCGGCTTCCCCTCCGGCGGAACAGACACGCACGTGCTGATTCGAGCTTAGCGTGACGAATGGTTCCTGTGCGACGATGCAGCTGGGGAATTTCCGGCGGGCGGCTGTTCGTCGCCACGCTACGCCCCGCAGTGACGTCTGTCAGCCTTCCGCAGTGACGCCTGTGAGCGTTCCGCAGGGACGCCTGTGAGCGCTCCGCAGTGACGCCCTGCGAGAGCCTCGGGTGGACGCCCTGTCAGGCGGTTCCGGACAGCCCCTCCCGGGCCGCGGGCGACGGCTGGTCCGATGCCGCCCCGAGCTGCGCGGAGCGACGCTTCGCGGCGTCGAGCGCCTCGTAGAAGGCCGTACGCAGCCCTCCACGCTCGAGTTCACGGATGGCAGCCGCCGTGGTGCCACCCGGCGAGGTGACCGCGGCGCGCAGATCGGCGGCGTTGTCCCCCGAACGCGCGAGCATCGCGGCCGAGCCGGTCATCGTCTGCACCACCAGATCGGTGGCCACGGCCCGCGTCAGGCCGAGCGAGACACCGGCGTCGATCATCGCCTCCGCGACGAGGAAGAAGTAGGCGGGGCCGGATCCGGAGACCGCGGTGACCGCGTCGATCTGCGATTCCGGGACCACCGAGACCGTTCCCACGCTCGCGAGGATCTCGCGGATCGTGTCGAGATGCTGCTGCTTGACGTACCGGCCGGCGGACAGCACGCTCGCGCCCTCCCCGACGAGCATCGGGGTGTTCGGCATCACGCGTACGACGGGGAAGCCCGCCGGGAGCTTGGTCTCGTAGCGAACCGTCGGGATGCCTGCGGCCAGCGACACCAGGATCTGCTCGTCGTCGTTCCCGGCGTCGACCGCTGCGAGAGCGGTGACGACGACGTCCACGTCGTTGGGCTTGACGGCCACGACCACCACATCGGCGCCTTCCGCGGCGTCGGCGGTGCTGTCGGTGACCCGGATCGAGTAGGTCCGCGACAGTTCCTCGCGCCGTTCCTCGAACTTCTCGGCGACCACGAGGTCCTTGGTCGCGAAGCCGTTCTTCAGCAGACCCGAGACCAGCGCCTCGCCGATCCTGCCGCCACCGATCACTGCGATTCTCGTCATGGGGACAGCCTGCCACGACCGTCCGTGCGGCCTACACCACGGTCGCCGCCCGTCGGGACGGGCCGCTGTCGGGCGGATCAGCGCGGCATCATGGCCAGCTGACGCGACTGCACGACCACCTGGCCGGTCGAGTCGACGACGGTGTGGTCCTCTTCGAACCAGGTGTTGCCGAGGACGCTGCTCTCGGCGATGACGCGCAGCCATCCCGGAGCCGGCACCCGCCGCAGATATGCGGTGAGTTGCACCGTCGGCGCCCAGCCGAAACGGCCGAGGTTCATCGCGACGGGAGCCGACACGTCGCCGCACATGAGCGCGAACAGCACCGAGGTGTCGACATCGGCCTCGTCGCCCGGCGACGGCCGCGTCCACATCGACACGAGCGGTTCGCCCTGCTGCCCGTCGAGGAAACGCGCGGTGGCGGAGTCGATCCGGAGGCGGGAGGTGGCGGCGAACTTCACGATCTGCCCCATGGGGTGCTCGGGGGTGACGAGCACCGACTCGGCCGGCGGGTCGGCGGGCATGGTGGTCGCGCGGTGCGGCACGGTGTGGAAGGGCTCCTCGGAGTCCGGCGTGCCGAGGGTGACGCTCGCCCGCACCGCCACGCGTCCGGCCTGGGACAGTTCGACGTCCACGAGACCGATCTGCTTGCCCTGTTTGCGCAGCACGGTGGTGATCTCGACGTCGCCGGGATCGGGCGCGGCGACGAACGAGGCGCTGACGGCGAGGGGCTGGGTGAGCGGGTCGACGCCGGCGTCGAGCACCGACCTGCGCGCCGCGGACGCGCACACCGCGAGCATGCATCCGCCGTGCACCTTGGGTCCGATGGTCCACACCGGATCGATGTGCGCCTGCCAGGCAGAGGTGCCGTCGGGGTGGTCCCCCGGCACCCGGGTGACCGAGGTCAGGTCGAGGAAGGGCCGGTCGGTGAGGGTCACTGCTGCTCCTGGTCGTCGTTCGGGGCCGGATCGGCGCCGGTCGTGGGGAGTTCACCGGACCCGAACATGCGGGCGGCGAGATGTTGGTGGGCCAGTCGGCGCATGGCCGTGAGGACCGGTTCGTACAGGGCCGTCCCGAGCACGGCCGCTTCCACGGTGGCCTCCCGGGAGTGCGTCGGCAGCAACTCGAGATCGACTTCGGCGATGGCGCGGACGTGACGGCCGTAGGCGTCGATCCGGCGGTCGTCCATCCGCAGGCCGGCGGCCTCGAGGGCCGCGAGCGCGTGTTCGAGTTGGGCCACGCCCGCGAACCGCGGGTCGTAGATCTGGCCGAGGTGTTCGAGCACGCGGCGGGCGCGGGGGTAGTCGGGGCCGACCGAGTCCTCGACGTAGGGCGGCAGCGCGGCGATGGCGTGGCCGAGTTCGACGAACAGGTCGTCGCGCGGGTTGTCGACGAGGTCCACGACGGTCTTGATCTTCTCGAGGGGCAGACCCTGCGCGGCGAGAGCGCGGACCAGACCCAAACGGCGGACGTGCCGGTCGTCGTAGGTCGCCGAGGTGACGCTCGTCGCCACGCCCGGCATGAGCAGCCCTTCACGCAGGTAGTACTTCACCGTCGGCAGCGGTACGCCGCAGCGCTCGGCGAGTTCCGAGATACGCACAGATCACCTCCATCCCTTGACACCGGATACTACAACTATCCAGTATTGGATAGTGAAACTATCCAGTGATGGAGTCCCGGCCGAGGAGGCCCTCATGCATCCGCTCGTGACCATCGTTCTCGGGAGCACCGTGCTCACCGTCGCAGGCATCGCCTTCGGAGGCACCTTCCTGCTGCGCGTCGCCGCGGGCGGCGTACCCACCAACGACCTGCAGAAGACGTTCTTCCGTGCCGGTCACGCCCACGCGGGAGTACTCGTCACGCTCGGGCTGCTCATCGCCGTTCTCACACACGTCGTGGGCGCATCACCCGGTTGGTCGGCGGCCGGTGCCATCGCCGTGCTCGTCGCCGCGATCCTGATCCCGGCAGGCTTCTTCCTGTCGGTGCTCGGGCCCGATCCGGCCCGGCCCGGCCGGATGTTCGCGGCGGTCCGGCTCGGCGCCGTCTCCCTCACCGCGGGCGTGCTGATCTCAGGCGTCGCCGTGCTCGCCGCCGGAATCGCGGCCCTCTGAGGCGGGGACGCGCGCAATGTCCGTGTGCCGGGGACTCTCGGGGCCGGCGGTGATCGCACGCGTCGCCGAGCGATCCAGGTGCGTGCGCGCGAAGGCCAGCGAACGCGCCAGCATCCCGGCGCGCTCGGCACGCGTCCGTGCGCTCTGGGTGCTGATCTCCAGGACCACGTGACCGCCGAAGTCGCTCGCGGCGAGCCGGCGGCACACGTCCGCACAGGGTTGCGTGCCCGTTCCCGGGACGAGATGTTCGTCGAGCGAGGAGCCCCGGCCGTCGGCGAGATGGAGGTGAGCGAGCCCCTCCCCCATCCGATCCGCGAGCGCGAGGGCGTCGGCCCCGGCGGTCGCGGTGTGCGACAGGTCGAGCGTGTAGTGCGCGAAACCGGTGTCGGTGGGGTCGAGCGACGGGCTGTAGGCCGAGACCGCGCGGCCGGGTCCGCGCCGGCGCAGACGTTCGGCGCCGCGATCACGACCGCCGAAGACGACGTCGGCCCTCATCGGGTACATGTTCTCGACCGCGACCACCACGTGACTGTCTGCCCCGAGTGCTGCGACCTGGTCGGAGAATCCCTCCGCATAGCGACGCTGCCACCGGAAGGGCGGATGGACCACGACGGTCTCCGCACCGAGGATCTCGGCGACACGCACCGAACGGTCGAGCTTGGCGGCGGGATCGGATCCCCACACGCGCTGCGAGATCAGCAGGCACGGCACATGCACGGCGAGCACCGGCACGCCGTACTCGCGGACCAGACGTTCCACCGAGGTGGGGTCCTGGCTCACCGGTTCGGCCCACACCATCAGTTCGACCCCGTCGAAACCGAGATCGGCCGCGAAGCGGAACGCCGCTTCGGTGTTCTCCGGATAGACCGAAGCGGTGGACAGCCCTACCCGGATTCCCTGCGCGGTCGGCATCGGCTCACCCGGGCAGCAGGAACAACAGCGGCCCGAAGGCCACGAATGCTCCCACCGCGAGCGCGATGAGCTGACTCGTGATGTCGTCGGTGCGCCGCAGGACGCGCACCAGCGCGACCAGGCCCACGATCACCAGCAGCGCGAGGGCGAAGGCGACCCACGGCAGGAGATCCCACAACCGCTCGAATCCCTTGAAGAGCAATCCGCCCGCGACGATCGCGGCAACGCTCTCGCCGATCAGCAACGCCCACTGCTTGAGGCCGCTGCCCTGTTCCGCGTCGGCGGACTCGTCGTCCGCACTCTGCCGTGCCGAGTCGTCGGTGGCGCCGGCCGCTGCCTTCTTGCTCTTGCCGCGCGACTTCTGCGACCGCGACGATGCCGACCCCTCGGCGGCGTCGGACGCGGCGTCCGCGGCACCGATGGTGTCGGTCGAGTCGTCGGCGTCGGAGCCGGTGCCCTGCAGGTCGCTGGCCGGGCCGGAGAGCAGTCGCGGTTCGGCGACGTCGGCCTTGCGCACCGACACCGCCGGGGCGCCCGCCTTCTCGGACTTCGTGTCCGACTTCTTGTCGGCGACCGCTGCTCCCTCACCGGACGGCGAGCCGGTCGCGGCCGCTCCGAGATGCGCCCGCGCGCGACGGGGAAGCGCCTCGGGACGGATGACCTCGGTCGGCGACTCGATCTTGGGCGGAGCCGCCTTGGACGCCGCCTCCGTAGGTGCGGCCGCCTTGGAGACCGCATCCGTCTTCGACACCGCGTCCGTCGATGCGGGCGTCTTCGCGGCGGGCGGTGTCTTCGCGGCGGGCGGTGTCTTCGTGACGGCAGGCGTGCTCGTTCCGGTCTTCACCGGCGGCGTCTTCGTCCCGACGGCGACCCGCGGGGTCACGGTGGTCTTCTCGATGTCGGACAGCGCGAAGGTCGCCGCCTTCGGCGTCTCGAGCTTCGGTGTCTCGATGTTCGGAGTCTCGACCTTGCGCGGCGCCGGCACGACCTTCGACGGGGTCCCCGCATCGGCAGTAGCCGTCGAGGAAGCCGAATCCGTCTGCGCAGAAGCGTTTTCGGCGT
Source organism: Rhodococcus sp. S3 (assembly GCF_058211795.1). Lineage (NCBI taxonomy): Bacteria > Bacillati > Actinomycetota > Actinomycetes > Mycobacteriales > Nocardiaceae > Rhodococcus > Rhodococcus sp. S3. The sequence continues at coordinate 3,925,339 of NZ_CM177074.1, forward strand.
CGGCAGAGGTGTGCCGCTCACCCTTGCCGTCCGCGCGGTCGTCGGCCGCGCGGGTGATCGGGATCTCGCCCGTCAGTTCGGCGACGGAGATGCCGCCGCTCGCGCCTCGTCGGCGTCGTCCCCCGGCCCGCGTTCCCACCTTCTGGCCGTTACGCGCCAACAGCTCGGCCACGGAGATCTGCCCCGTGTCGTTGCTGCGATTCTCGCTCATCCGGTTGCCACCACCAGTTCGCCACCCATATCCGTATCGAGCTTCCGAAGAATCAGGCCTTCGCGCAACGCCCACGGGCAGATCTGCAGCGTCTCCACTCCGAGGGCACGCATGCTCGCCTCCGCGACGAGGGCGCCGGCGACGAGTTGCTCGGACCGGTCCGAGCTGACGCCTTCGAGTTCTGCCCGGTCGGCCGTGGTCATCCGGGAGATGAAGGCGATGAGCTGGCGCAGTCCGCTCGCCGTCAGGGTCCGTTGTACCCGCAGGCCGGCCGAGGAGGGGGCCGCGCCGGTGAGGCGGGCCAGGGTCCGGAAGGTCTTGGAGGTACCCACACATAGGTCGGGGTCGCCCGCGTTGCGTATGACCTTCGCCGGTTCGGCGAGTTCCGCGTCGAGCCAGTCGCGCAGCGCCGAGATACGGCGCTTGCCGGGCGGGTCCTCACGGAACCAGTCGCGCGTGAGCCGTCCCGCACCGAGCTGGAGGGAGTAGGCGATCTCGGGGTCCTCGTCGCCGCCGAAGGTGAGCTCGAGCGAACCACCACCGATGTCGAGGTCGAGGATGTTCCCGGCGCTCCAGCCGTACCAGCGGCGCACGGCCAGGAAGGTCAGCCGCGCCTCGTCCTCACCGGAGAGCACGTCCAGCGACACCCCGGCCTCCCGGCGCACCCGATCGAGGACGGCCTCGGAGTTGCCGGCGTCGCGCACCGCGGAGGTCGCGAACGCCATGAGCTCGCCGCATCCCGAAGTGCGGGCGATGCCGGCGAACTCGGCGGTGGTCTCGACGAGCCGCTCGGCGCCCTTGGGGGTGATGTCGCCGTTGTCGTCCATGTTCTCGGACAGCCGCAGCGTGGCCTTCGTCGAACTCATCGGCGTGGGGTGCCCACCACGATGGGCGTCCACCACCAACAGGTGAACGGTGTTGCTTCCGACGTCGAGTACCCCTAAGCGCACATCAATACGGTACTGGGTCTACCGTCGGGACCTGTGACAGCAGGTATGTCCCATGCCCCACACAAACTCGACCCGGCCCCCGAAGTCCCTCTGGACTTTCCTCGGGAATGGGTGGAGTTCACCGACCCCGACAACGACGAACACGTCATCGCCGCAGACATGACATGGCTGCTCTCGCGGTGGACCTGCGTGTTCGGCACTCCGGCGTGCCAGGGCATCATCGCCGAGCGACCCGACGACGGGTGCTGCTCGCACGGCGCGTTCCTGTCCGACGACGACGATCGCAAGAAGCTGGCGAAGGCAGTGAAACACCTCACGCCGGCCGATTGGCAGTTCATGGACAAGGGCCTGGGCAAGAAGGGCTACCTCGAAGAGGACGAGATCGACGACGAGCCCGCCCTGCGCACCCGCCGCTACAAGGGTGCGTGCATCTTCCTCAACCGTCCCGGATTCGAGGGCGGTCAGGGCTGCGCCCTCCACACCATGGCGTTGCGACGCGGCATCGAACCGCTCGAGATGAAGCCCGACGTGTGCTGGCAGCTCCCGATCCGTCGCACCCAGGACTGGGTGGAGCGCCCCGACGGCACCGAGATCCTGCGCACGGTCATCACCGAGTACGACCGGCGCGGCTGGGGCGAGGGTGGCCACGACCTCGACTGGTACTGTTCCGGCTCCCCCGACGCGCACGTCGGCGAGCGTCCGGTCTGGCAGTCGTACGCCCCCGAACTCACCGAACTCCTCGGTGCGGCGGCCTACGACGAGCTCGCGCGCCTGTGCCGGCGACGCCAGGGACTGGGTCTGATCGCGATCCATCCCGCGACGTCGGCAGCACAGGCGGGCTCGCCTGCCGGTTCCGGTCAGGCTTCGAGCTTGTAACCCAGGCCGCGCACCGTCACGAGGTGGCGCGGCTTGGCCGGGTCCTCCTCGATCTTCGAGCGCAGTCGCTTGACGTGGACGTCGAGGGTCTTGGTGTCGCCGACGTAGTCGGCGCCCCACACCCGGTCGATGAGCTGTCCGCGGGTGAGCACCCGCCCGGAGTTCCGCAGGAGATATTCGAGCAGGTCGAATTCCTTGAGCGGCATGGCAACCGGCTCGCCGTTGACGTGCACGACGTGACGGTCGACGTCCATCCGCACGGGCCCGGCCTCGAGCAGGCCGTCGTCCGCCGCCGTCTCGCTCTCGGTGTCGGCGCCGCGTCGCAGGACCGCCCGGATGCGGGCGATGAGTTCGCGCGCCGAGTACGGCTTGGTGACGTAGTCGTCGGCGCCGAGTTCGAGTCCGACGACCTTGTCGATCTCGCTGTCGCGGGCGGTGACCATGATGACCGGGACACCCGAACGGGTCCGCAACTGCTTGCACACGTCGGTGCCGCTCATTCCGGGGAGCATCAGATCGAGCAGGACGATATCGGCGCCCTCCCGGTCGAACTCGGCGAGGGCCGACGGGCCGTCGCCGGCGATCGTCGTCTCGAACCCCTCCTTGCGCAGCAGGAAGGCGAGCGGATCCGCCAACGATTCCTCGTCCTCGACGATCAGCACACGCGTCACGAGCTGGTCCTCCGTCTGTTTCTCGGTGTCCGTCCGCCCGGGAACCCGGGTGGGGTCTGCGTCACGATCCGACCGCCTTCTCGGTGCGGTCGACGGTGTCGTCCTCGTCGTCGGCGTCCTCGACGTGGGCCGGGACGAGAAGGGTGAAGGTGGAGCCGGTACCGGGCTTGCTCCACAGGGTGATCTCGCCGTGATGGTTCGCGGCGACGTGCTTGACGATGGCCAGGCCGAGGCCGGTGCCTCCGGTGGCCCGCGACCGGGCCTTGTCGACGCGGAAGAAACGCTCGAAGACCCGTTCCTGGTCCTCCTTCGCGATACCGATCCCCCGGTCGGTGACGGCCATCGCGACCTTGCCCTCGCGCAGCGACCTGCTGATCGTCACCGGTGAGCCGGCCGGCGAGTAGGCGATCGCGTTCTCGATGAGGTTGGTGAGGGCGCTGACGAGCAGCGTTCGGTCGCCGAGGATCTCGAGACCGCTCGGCCGGTCGGTGCTGATGGTGATCGAGGCGTTCTCGGCGGTCAGGCGCGTGCGGTCGAGGGCCTCCTCGACGACGGCGTCGACGTCCACGACCTCGAGATCGGGCAGTTTCTCGGCGCCCTGGAGCTTCGAGAGCGCGATCAGCTCGGTCACCATGTTGCCTAGGCGCGTCGCCTCGCGCTGGACCCGTTCGCCGAAGTGGCGGACGGTGTCGGGATCGTCGACGGATTCGAGCAGCGCCTCCGCGAGCAACGCCATCGCGCCGACGGGCGTCTTGAGTTCGTGGCTGATGTTGGCCACGAAGTCGCGCCGGGTGGCCTCCATGCGGACGTGCTCGGAGTCGTCGAAGGCGTAGAGCACGACGAAGCGCGGGTCCTGGTCGAGCAGCGGCCGGACGGTACAGCGCACCGCCACGGGCTCGCGGCCGAGCAATGCCTTCGCGCCCAGGTCGAGTTCGATCGGCTTCCTCGTCTCGAGCACCCGGCAGGCGGCCACCCAGGCCCGGTCGTCGATCTGCCGGTTGCGGACGAGACCGAGTTCCTCGGCGCGCGGGTTCGACAGGACGACGTCGTGGAACTTGTCGACCACCGCGATCCCGGTCGACGCCCCGTGGACGACCCGGTCGAGCACGTCGAACATCGTGAGGTCGGCTTCGTCGCTACCGTGGGCCCGGCGCTGCACCAGCCTCCCGATGGCGACGGTGACGATCCCGCCGAGGACCGCTGCGACCACGGCCAGCAACACGGCCTGCGTAACACTCACACTTCGAATCGTAATGACACCGGTACCCCACCGGACACCGGGTCGACGGCATTTCCCGCACGTCACACCGCATTTTTCGGTTGTTGGAGTGTTGTTCACCCTTTGTTCGCCCGGAACGGACGACTCCGCGACGGACCTGCACGAACGAACCGACCCCGTCACCGATCGGCGACGGGGTCGGTTCGGTTCCGAGGAACTGTTACTTGGCGCCCTGGTTGGCGACCGCTGCCGCACCGGCGGCCGCGGCCTCGGGGTCGAGATAGGTGCCGCCCGGATTCAGCGGGCGCAGGTTCTCGTCGAGGTCGTAACGAAGCGGGATGCCCGTCGGGATGTTGAGACCGGCGATGTCGTCGTCGGAGATCCCGTCGAGGTGCTTGACGAGCGCACGCAGCGAGTTGCCGTGCGCGGTGACCAGCACGGTCCTGCCCGCGAGCAGATCCTTGGAGATCGTCGACTCCCAGTACGGGATGAGGCGGGCGACGACGTCCTTCAGGCACTCGGTGAGGGGGACCTCGTCGACGTCGGCGTAGCGCGGATCGGCGTCCTGGCTGTACTTCGAACCCGGCTCGATCGGCGGCGGCGGGGTGTCGTAGCTACGACGCCACAGCATGAACTGCTCCTCGCCGAACTCGTCCTTGATCTCGGACTTGTTCTTGCCCTGGAGCGCACCGTAGTGGCGCTCGTTGAGACGCCAGTCGCGGATGACGGGGATCCAGTGCCGGTCGGCGGCGTCGAGCGCGAAGTTGGCGGTGCTGATCGCGCGGCGCAGCAGGGAGGTGTAGGAGACGTCGGGAAGCACGTTGTGCTCGACGAGGAGGGCACCGGCCCGCTTGCCCTCGGCGATCCCCTTGTCCGTCAGATGCACGTCCACCCAGCCGGTGAACAGGTTCATCGCATTCCATTCGCTCTCGCCGTGGCGGAGCAGAACAAGTGTTCCGATAGTCATGACCCAATCCTGACATGCACGGATGGCGATTTCGCCACGGGCGCCCCCGATCGTGGGCTATATCTGACAACGCGCGTTGCCAGGAACGCGGGAGTCGGCGCCGCGCACCACAGTTCGTCATCACCGAAACACACGGGGGGTTCGATGTCACACGGGGGTCCGAAGTCACACGGGGGTCCGCAGCCCGACACACGCATGTCCCGCCGCACCGTCCTCACCGCCCTCGGGGCGCTCGGTGCCGCCGCAGCCCTTCCACCCACGGCAGCCGCCCTACCACCCACAGCGGCACAGCCGGGCCGCCGCGCGCCGGCGGTGCACTCCGGCGGACGCCGGGTCGCGATCCTCGGTGGCGGGATGGCCGGACTGGCCGCCGCGCACGAACTGATCGAGCGCGGCTTCGAGGTCACCGTCTTCGAGCCGACCGCGCTCGGCGGCAAGGCGCGCAGCATCCCCTCCCCCGGCACCGCGGCAGGCGGCCGCCTCGATCTGCCCGGCGAACACGGTTTCCGCTTCTTCCCCGGCTTCTACCAGCACATCCCCGACACAATGCGGCGGATCCCGTTCCCCGGCAACCCGAACGGCGTGTTCGACAATCTCGTTGCGGGACACGGATTCCGGATGGCGATCCCCGGGGCGCCCGACCTCACCGCCCCGGCCTCCATCGCACCGCTGCGCTTCGACGTCTACGACCCGCTGAGCCTGCAGGAGAGCCTGACGGCAGCCTTCTCCCTCGGCGGCTCGATCCCCCCGCACGAGCTCGCGGTCTTCATGCGCAAACTCGTCATGTTCCTCACCAGCAGCCTCGAACGTCGCAACGACCAATGGGAACACGAGACGTGGGCGCAGACCCTCGAAGCCGACGGCAAGTCGAAGGGCTACCGCGAGATCCTCGTCTCCGCACTGACCCGTCAGCTCGTCGCGGCACGGCCGCAGACCGTCTCGACCCGCACCATCGGCATCATGGGCCAGGCCTTCGTGTGGAACGCGATGGGCACCGTGCCCCAGTACGGACATCTCGACCGCATGCTGTCGGCACCGACGAACGAGGCGTGGATCGACCCGTGGGCGCAACTCCTGCACGATCTCGGCGTGAAGTTCGAGATGGGTTGGGCGGCCGAGGCTCTGGAGATCTCCGGCGGACGGATCACCGGTGCACGGGTCGTCGACGGGTCGGGCAACCGTGCCCGCGCCGAGGCCGACTGGTTCGTCGCGGCGATGCCGGCCGAACGCGCGGTCTCGCTGTGGTCACCCGAGATCCTCGCGGCCGATCCCGGCCTCGAACGGATGAACGCTCTGGTCACCGACTGGATGGTCGGCATCCAGTACTTCCTTCGGCGGCCCACCCCCATCACGCCGGGTCACGTCGCCTATCTCGGTTCGCCGTGGGCGCTCACATCGATCAGCCAGGCCCAGTTCTGGCGCGGCGACTTCGCGCAACGGTACGGCGACGGTTCGGCACACGACTGCCTGTCGGTGGACATCTCCGACTGGGACACCCCCGGCATCCTCTACGGCAGAACCGCCAAGCAGTGCACGCCGGAAGAGATCGCCCGCGAGGTATGGGCGCAGATGTCGGCCTGCCTCGAGGACGGGACGGGCGCGATCGACGAGAACGACATCGTCTCGTGGTTCCTCGATCCCGGCGTGAAGTGGGGAGCCGGCGGCGTCACCAACGACACCCCGCTGCTCATCAACACCGCCGGGTCGCTCGCGAACCGGCCCGAGGCGCACACCGCGATCCCGAACCTGTTCCTCGCGGGCGACTACGTCCGCAACGACATCGACCTCGCGACGATGGAGGGCGCGAACGAATCGGCGCGGGCGGCAGTGGGTGCACTGCTGCAGACGGCGGGCTCCCCCGCCGCACCACCCGCACTGTACAAGTTGCACGAACCGCCCGAACTGGAACCGTTGCGGCGCATCGACTCCGACCGGTACCGGGCGGGACAACCGCACATGCTGGCCTGATCGGACAGGCCCGGACAGCGGAATCCCCGGGAGACACACGGTCTCCCGGGGATCCACATTTCGTCGGCCCGTCCGTCAGGCGTTCAGGGCACGCAGATCCTTCCGAAGGATCTTGCCCGCAGAGGATTTCGGCACCGTGTCGATGAACTCGACCTGCCGGACCTTCTTGTGCGGCGCGACCCGCGCGGCCACGAAGTCGATGACCTCGTCCTCGGTGACCGTCGAATCCGGCTGCCGGACGACGAAGGCCTTCGGGACCTCCTCGCCCTCGTCGTCGCGGACCCCGATCACCGCGGCGTCGGCGATCTGCGGGTGCGTGAGGAGCAGGGCTTCGAGTTCGGCCGGCGGCACCTGGTAGCCCTTGTACTTGATGAGTTCCTTGAGCCTGTCGACGATCCGGACGGCACCTTTCCCGTCGACGGTGGCGATGTCACCGGTGTGGAGGAAGCCGTCCTCGTCGAGGGTGTCGGCTGTGGCCTCGGGGTTGCCGAGATAACCGGCCATGACGTTGGGCCCCTTGCACCACAGTTCGCCGGGCGCCGAAACGCCGTCACCGGTGGGATATTCGACTTCTTCGCCGGTCGCGGGATCGACGATCTTGCATTCCATGTTCGCGATCGTCGGACCCACCGAATCGAGCTCGGTCTCGTTGTCCTCGAAGGGGATCGCGTGCGACACGGGAGACATCTCCGACATGCCGTATCCCTGTCGGACGTTGCAGCCCAGGCGCTTCGCGACGGATCCGGCGAGTTCCTTGTCGAGCGGTGCGGCCCCGGAGAAGACCGTGTGCACGCTCGACAGGTCGTACCGGTCGACGAGGGGGTGCTTGGCGAGCGCGACCGCGACCGGCGGCGCGATGAACACGTACGTGCACTTGTGTTCCGAGATGTAGGTGAGGAAGTCGACGAGATCGAACTTCGGCATCGTCACCAGCGACGCGCGGTTGTACAGCGCGGCGTTCAGCAGCACCGTCATGCCGTAGATGTGGAAGAACGGCAGCAGTGCGAGCACGCGGTCGTCGGCCGCGATGCCCATCCGCGGGGTGATCTGGCAGACGTTCGCGACGAGATTGCGGTGCGTGAGCATCACGCCCTTGGGTCGGCCGGTCGTGCCCGAGGAGTACGGCAGCACCGCGAGGTGGGTGGCCGGATCGAACTCGACGGTCGGAGCCGGGGAGCCCTCGGTGAGCAGGTCGCGCAGGGACGGATGGCCCTCGGCGCCGTCGAGCACGAAGAGCAGCTCGTCAGGGATCCCGGCGGCCGCGGCGGCCTCCCTGGCCTGCGGCAGGAACGGGGAGACCGTGAACAGTGCGGCGGCCCCCGAGTCGTCGAGCTGCTTCGAGATCTCACCGGCCGTGTAGAGGGCGTTGATCGTGGTCGCCGTGGCACCGGACCTCAGTATGCCGTGGAAGACCGAGGCGAAGGCCGGCACGTTGGGTGCGAGCAACCCGACGACCTTCCCGACACCGATGCCCCGGGCGGCCAGCGCTCCGGCGACGGCGTCGATGTGGGCCACGAGCGTGCGGTAGTCCGTCACGGCGCCGGACGAGCCGTCGATCAGTGCGGGTCGATCGAGCTCGGACTCGTCGAGCGAACCGAACAGGAAGTCGTAGACACTCGATGCCGGGATGTCGACGTCGGGAAAGGGACTGCGGAAACTCATTACTCATCCTCCGAGCATTCTGCCGGCACGCCGTGCCGACTTTCGGTCGAGTTCACACTACCGCAGCGGTTGTGAAGCCCGTCACACGTGCTGTGTGAGGATTGCGAGGATACCGTTCCCGGCGCGATTCGCCTGCCGGAGAGCACGAACCCCGCGTGCGACGGGTCGCACGCGGGGTTCGGAAGCTGCTGGAGCTGCGCTCACGATCGTGCGTGAGCTGCGCTCGCTACGCCAAGAGGCGCTGCGCTCAGAGGTACTGACCGCAGACCGGCCATGCACCGGCGCCCTGTCCGGCGAGGACGTTCTCGGCGACGCGGATCTGCTCCTCGCGCGAGGCGTTGTTCGCGGTTCCCGAGCCACCGTAGGCCTCCCAGGTGCTCTGCGAGAACTGCAGACCGCCGTAGTAGCCGTTACCGGTGTTGATCGCCCAGTTACCACCGCTCTCGCACTGCGCGACGGCATCCCAGTTGCCGGATGCGGCGTTGGCGGTACCGGCACCCAGAGCGAACGGGGTCGCAACGAGTGCAGTGGAGGCAGCGAGGGTGCCCAGGGCGCGCTTGATCGTGAACTTTGCCATGTGGATGAATCCTTTCCGGCTGCTTGCGAGGCCCCCGACGCAATGGGTCCGCCACATGTGGGCTGGACGGTCGGTGCCGGCAACACGGTGCGGTGCTGGCGCACGCCCGGTCGCTCTCTCGCTCCACCCCTCGGCAGGTTGTGGATCCGACAATCCCGCGGGGTGGAACGAGCGGCTGCGGGGCCGGTGTGTAACGCCCGTCGGTATCGGGCCTACATCGACGGTAAGGGTTCATCACGGCGAGGTCACGGGTCGATTTTCCGGTACGGCTGTGCGAGAAACCGGACCGGCGATCGACAAAACCCCAGGTCGCTTCGCGGGAACGCACCGTTTCCCGGACGTTTCCAGCGGATTTCGATTGTGGTGATGGTCACACGATACGGCCGTGCAGACCTCTCCAACCGGACATGCTCACGGCGCGGTAACGGTGTTCGGCGACGCCGTCACCCGTTCGCTTCGCGCCGATCCTCGGGTTCGTCGTCGTCCACATCGGGTTCGAACGGCGTACCGGTCTCCTCCTCGATGAGGTGACGGAAGGGCTCGAGATTGCGCAGCGGCTCGCCGCGCGAGACCCGCCATTCCCATTCACGCTTGATCGACGTGATGAACCCGATACCGAGGATGATGTTGAAATCGTAGTCGGCCGCCTCGAGGACCTGCCCGAGGACCGCGTCGATCTCCTCGGGGGTCACTGCGTGCGCGGCGATACGTCCCACCAGATAGATGTCGCCGACCTTGTCGAGCGTGTACGCCACGCCGTAGAGGCGCCGGTTGCGGCGCAGCAGGTAGCGGTACACCGATTCGAAGTTCTCGTCCGGCTTGCGGCACACGAACGCCTCGACCCGCACACCGTGCTGTCCGACGCTGAGCAACGTGGTCGTCTTGAGCTTCTTCTCGCCCGGGAGCTCGACGACGAAGTGCCCGCCCTCCTTGACGGAGAACTCGAGCTCGCGATCGCGCAGCGTCGAATCGATCAGTTCGATGAGCCGGTCGCTCATGCCGTGACTCCCCTCGTCCGTCGCAACTTCCACACTCCACGCTGCCGTCGCAGCGAATGCTCACCGGTACCGAAGGTGCGGTTGCGGCGCATCCCGGCCCGCCGATAGCTGTCGAGCAGTCCTTCCGCGGTGTGTTCCCACGAGAAGGACTCCGCATGCACGGGCGCGGTCGCCGCGAACCGGGCGAGACGATCCGGATCACCGACGAGGGAACGCAGCGCCGTCGCCCAGTCGTCGATGCGGTGCCCGTCGACGAGCATGCCGGTCTCCCCGTCGCGCACGGCGACCCCGAGACCACCGACGTTCGCGGCCAGCACGGGCGTGCCGCAGGCCTGCGCCTCGATCGCGACGAGACCGAAGGACTCCGAATAACTCGGCACCGCAACGAGATCCGCAGCACGGTAGACCTGGACGAGACGGTCGGGCGGCTGCGGCGGGAGGAAGGTGACCCGCGACGCGATACCCAGTGCGGATGCGAGTTCGATGAGCGCGTCGGGGCGCTCGAGACCCGTTCCCGACGGGCCTCCCACCACCAGGACCCGCAGCGGCATGCCGGGGTCGTCGGCGAGTGCCCGCGCTGCGGCTTCGAGCAGCACGTCGGGAGCTTTGAGCGGCTGGATGCGGCCCACGAACGCCACGACGGTCTCGCGCGGGTCGAGTCCGAGTTCGGCACGGGCGGCCGCGCGGTCGCCGGGCCGGTAGCGGTTCAGGTCGGCGCCCGGAGCGACGACGTCGATCTTTGCGGGATCGGCCCCGTAGATACGTTCGAGCTGCCCCGCCTCGTCGGCGGTGTTGGCGACCAGGCGATCGGACTCCGCGACGACCTGCTGCTCCCCGATCTGCCGGGCCGCGGGTTCGGGGGTGTCGCCCTCGGCGAGCGAGGCGTTCTTCACCGCGGCGAGCGTATGGGCGGTGTGCACGAGCGGCACGCCCCAGCGGTCGCGGGCGAGCCAGCCGACCTGCCCCGACAACCAGTAGTGCGAGTGCACCAGGTCGTAGTAGCCCTGCGGGTGCCGTGCCTCCTCGCGCAACACGCCCGCGGCGAACGCACACAGCTGCGTCGGCAGGTCGTGTTTGTCGAGTCCTTCGAACGGGCCGGCCTCGATGTTGCGGACGAGCACCCCCGGCGCGGCCTGCTGGACGGCCGGATCGGCCGACGAGGTCGCACGGGTGAAGATCTCGACTTCGACGCCGCGACGCGCGAGCTCGACGGCGGTCTGCAGGACGTACACGTTCATACCGCCTGCGTCCCCGGTTCCGGGCTGCGCCAGCGGCGAGGTGTGGACCGAGATCACGGCCACGCGGTGCGGGCGGCTGGGCTGGGACGTCACCCCTCCATACTGCCCTGCTGCCGATCTTCGCGTGTCGCCGCCTCCGCCGTCGCAGCTCGAGCGAACTCGCCGACCTCCGACACGAACCGGTCGGGATCCTCGACGAACGGACCGTGGTCGACGCCCTGCCAGATCGAGGTCGTGGCGCGGCGCAGCAGCGACGCCGCATGGTGCGCCACGGAGACGTCGACGACCGAGTCGGCGTCGCCGTGCAGGAGGAGAACCGGCACGTCCAGGCCGGCGAGCAGCTCGTCGTTGCCCACCGCACGGTCGAACAGCGCCGCACGGACCCGGGGCGGGGTGGACAGGCTCGCGCCGAACAGGGCCTGTGACACCGCACCCTTGCCTTCGAGGAGAGCGCTGCCCTCGACGACGGGACCGGTGAGGGCGTTGCCGAAGGAGCCGAGCGCACGCACCGCTTCCTTCGGGTCCTCCGACATCGCGGCGGGGATCGCGGCACGCATCGAGGCACCGACGCGTCCGCCCTTCTCACCGCGGCCGATGCTCGTGATGGCACCCACGAGGACGAGGCCGGCGACGGCCCCCGCGCCGTGTTCGGCGAGATAGTCGCAGATCACCAGGCCGCCGTAGGACCAGCCGAGCAGCACCGCCGGGTTCGTCTCGGAGACGTTCTCGGCGGCGAGCACCGCGGCGAGGTCGCCGGCCCACAGGTTGCGATCGGCGTATCCGGTCTCGGGGGCCTGCGAATAACCGTGTCCGCGCAGGTCGACGGCGACCACACGGAAGTCGCGGGCGAGTGCGTCGAGAACCCCGTCGCCCCAGCACCGCGACGACTGCGCCCACCCGTGGAGCAGCACCAGAACCGGTGCCGACTCGGAGCCGAATACGCGATACACGAGGGAGGTGCCGTCGATACCGGCCACTTCACGAACTGCCATGCGCGTCACTCTAACCGTGCCCGCACATGGATCCCGCCGGCACAGGTGACCGCGAGGATGCCCGCGGCGACCGCCACGAGATAGCCGGTGCCGGCATCGGTCCGGTCGATGACCTGTCCCACCAGCGCAGAACCCGCGGCGACACCGACGCCGAGACCCGCGACCGTCCATGTGATGCTCTCGGTGAGCCGGTCGGGCGGCACGATCTGCTGCGTCAGCGACGTCGCCACGATCATGATGGGCGAGATCGCACATCCGGCAACGAAGTACAGCACCGTGAGCATCGGCACCGAACCGGCGAGCAGCAACGGGCACAGCAGGACGGCGAGAGTGCCGGTGGCGACGAACAACTGGCGGGTCGGGGCATTCGAGCCCACCCGGCTCCCGAAGACCAGGCCGCTCAACGCCGAACCCGTCGCGAACAGTGCGAGCGCGAAGGTGGCCGATCCCGGGGAGTCCTGTTCGGCCGTGAACGCGACGGCCGCGACGTCGATCACCCCGAAGACCACACCCATCGCGACCATCACCACGACGATGGACAGGAGGACGGGCATGCGCAGGATGTTCGTCCGCGCACGGCCGTCGGTGTTCGGTTGCACGGGAGGTTCCGTGCTGCGCAGCGCCGCGAGGGCGAGGGTGCCGACGAGCAGCAGGACCGCGCCGAGCAGCGGGCCTGCCTCGGGGAAGACCGCCACGCTCAGGCCCACCGACAGGACGGGGCCGACGATGAAGCACAGCTCGTCGACCACCGCTTCGAGCGCGAAGGCGGTGCGCAGTCGTGGAGTGCCGCCGTAGAGCTGCGTCCACCGCGCCCGCACCATCGCCCCGATCGTGGGCATGAGTCCCGCCGGGATCCCGCAGACGAACAGCCATATCGTGGGCACCTCGAATCGGACGCCGGCGAGCATCGCGAGGGTGGCGACCGCGCTGACGGCCGCCGCCGTGGGGAGGACCCGCCGCTGGCCGTACCGGTCGACCGCGCGGGAGACGAGCGGGGTGAGCACGGCGTACGACAGCGCGAACACCGCGGACAGTGCGCCGCCGACGGCGTAGTTCCCCTCGAGCTGGGAGAACATCGTGACGATGCCGATCCCGACCATCGCGATCGGCAGGCGTGCCACGAATCCCGCCAGGCAGAACGCGGCTGCGCCCGGCGCTGCGAACAACTCGCGGTACGAGCCGCCCTTCTCTCCTGTCACGTACTTCTCGCGTTCTCTTCGGTCAGATCCGGTCCGGTCAACGTTATGGCCGACCGACCGCGCCGGGTGCAGGTACCTCCCGCGCCCGCACATCGCTGCCCGATTCCGCACGTTCCGTGACGGGAACGGCCATGCTGGGTACATCCGGAGAACGGACAGGACGGATCGACGGAACGGAGCGGGAATGGCGGTGCACGAACGACACGGACGGCTCTCACCGAAGGAACTCTCACCGAGGAGTCTGTGGGCCCGCTACCGCGCATCGGGAGCGGATCTGCCCTTCGGGAATCCGCTCGCCGCGCACGGTGTCGCGATGGAGGGTTACTTCTGGCGCTTCACCCAGCCCGGAACCGACCGCGTCGTCATCGCCCTGTGCGGGGTCAACCGTGCGGACGACTCGGCAGGACCGGGCTCGCACTGGGCGACCCTCGGCCTGGCCGCCCATCCCAGGGGTTTCCTGCGCACCGCCGCGCATCCGGTAGCCGCCGCCGAGCCCGACCGGCTCGGCGCATCGGCCGGCGACGTCTTCTGCGGCGACAGCGAACGCGTGTGGATGGATCTCGGCGACGACGCCCGTCTCGACATCCGGCTGTCGGATCTGCGGCCCTGGCCGCGACGCCGCTTCGGCGCGTCGAGCGTCTTCCATTCCGTCCCCGGCCTCAACCAGTACTGGCATTCCTGGCTGCTCGGCGGCCGGGTGGAGGGCCATGCGATCCTCGGCGACGAGAAGTGGGATCTGACCGGATCACAGGTCTACGGCGAGAAGAACTGGGGCAAGGGAGGTTTCCCCGAATCGTGGTGGTGGGGTCAGGCGCAGGGATTCGCCGACCCGCAGGCGTGTGTGGCGTTCGCCGGTGGGCAGGTGCACTCGGGTCCGCTGCGCACGGAGGTCACGGCGGTCGTCGTCGCGTTGCCCGACGGGCGCGTGGTGCGACTGGGCAATCCCGTCACGTCCCCGGTACGGGCGACGGTCACCGACGAGAGCTGGCACCTGCGCGGACGCAATGCCCGCTGGAGCGTGGAGATCTCGGGGAGTTCACCGATCGGAGCGGCGCACGTCCTGCCGGTCCCCCTCCCCGCGGAACGACGGAACGTCGCCGGTTCGATCGAACATCTCGGCGGTCGCATGACCGTGACGGTCCACGAACGCGGGAAACTGGTGTGGGCCGACGAATCGCACTCGGCCGCACTCGAACACGGCGGGCTCGACCGGGCCCGGGCCGAACTCGATCGGCGGGGTGCCGCTGCGGACGCGACGGACGCCCCACCGATCGTGTGAAGCCGGCGGGGCTCCGTCAGAGCTCGGTGCGCTTCATCGCCGCGATCGGATCCGAGAACAACGAGCTGAGCGAGACGACCCCCGCGGCATGGGCCTGCACCCGGTTGCCGAAGCCGGTGATGCGGATGTCCTTGCGCGGCAGGGTGGTCGACGCGGCGAACGCGCGGGCGACGTGCGGGACCGCGGCCGGGTACTCGGTGAAGGCCTGTCCGCCGAGGATCACACGGTCGGGGTTGAACAGGTCGCGCAGCATTCCGACGGTGCGGCCGAGCACCGTGGCCCGCTCGACGAGCAGACCGTGCGCGGCCTCGGATCCGTCCCGTGCGAGGCGGTAGAGCGACCCGATGGTGGCGTCGCGGTCGGTGAGGATGCCCTCGGCCACGGCGCGCTGTACGACCGCCCGGTCGCTCACCGTCGCTTCGAGGCAGCCCGTGCCGCCGCATGAGCACCGCGCCGACGAACCGGTGGGGAAATGCGTCACCGAGCCCGGACCGCCGGCAGGGGTGTGCACCTTACCGTCGAAAGTGATTGCCACACCGGCCGTCTCACGAACGTAGAAGTACAGGCCGGTGTCCTTGGCCTCGGGGGCGTCGCGATCGGGAGTGAGGAGCAGTTCGGAGGCGGCCATCGCCTCGACGTGCGCGGCCACCGAGACCGGCAGTCCCATACCGCCACCGACGATCGCGCCGACCCGGGCGTCGACCCAGCCGAGCCGCGGGTGCGTGACGACGGCGGTGTTCGAGTCCACCCGCCCGCCGAGTGCGACGCCCACCCACAGCGGGGTGCGGCGGTGCCACCGTGCGGCGAAGGCCTTGGCGCTCGCGGTGATCGACGCGAGCGCGGCGTCCTGGTCGCCGGTCGGCGTGGGGACCTCGACGGCGCCGATGATGCGTCCGCGCAGGTCGCTCGCGACGATGCCGGTGGTGACGGCACCGATGTGGATGCCGACCGTCAGGTACCGCTCGTGGTCGACCTCGACGGGAACGCGCGGTCGGCCGACGGCGCCGGGTTCGGTGAGGTCGGCGCGCTCACGCAGCAGACCGGCCGAGAGCAGGGCCGACACCTGACGGTTGACGGTGGCGATGCTCGCACCGGTGACCTTCGCGATCACGTCGCGCGAGACGGGGCCGCGGTTGGCGGCGACACGGAAGACCGACGCCCCGGTACCGTCGGCGATACGCAGGTCCGGCGGAACGATCCTGACCGGGCTCGACACACGGGAGGTGCGGGGACGGACGACCGTCGCACGCGTGGATCCACGGACGGCGGAGCCGGTGGCGCGGCGGGGCGCGGACGACCGCGAGGGAAGGGAAACGGACGGCGAGAGAGTGGGAACCGACACGGCGCTGATCCTTGGCTGCTGATCCGGACGTGATGACCGGAGAACGGGCGGGAGACGATCGGCGCACCGAGACCCCGGCGTGGAGAACACGATCGGAGACGGACCCGCACGACGAGGGGCGGGATCGGTGCGGAGTTACTTTCCGCAGCAGCGACAACAGAGTTCGCGCGCCAGAGGCAGCCGTGATCCCAGCGCGGCGGTCACGTAGGTGACCCGCGGTGCGGAGGTGTGGCCGACTGACATGTCGATCAAACTATCGCCCCGACCGCGCCGTGTCCAATCCTCACCGACCCGGTGGGAAACCTTCCCGCACATCCCCGCGCGCCTGCGCGGTCTCCGCCGACACCGGGGCGAGCAGCAATGCCTCCCACGCGTCGACGAGCGCGGCGAGTTCGGCCGTGGTGGGTGATTCGCCCGCACGATGACATCGCGCCAGCGCACCGACGGTGCCGGAGTAGACCAGTCGCAGACGTTGCCCGGCGATGTCGTCGGGCAGCGGCCCGAGCAGGGTCCGCAGCGCGGTGTCGGACCGGCGGCCGCTCTCGGTTCCCGTCGGTCCGGTGACGCGGAAGCACTCGGCGAACCGGTCGTGGTTCGACAGCCGGTCGAGGAAGGCGACGTAGTGGTTGGTGCGGCCGAGCGTGCCGGCCAGGGGGCGGATGATCACCCACAGCAGGTCGCGGACCGAGAGGGTCTCCCGCGTCCGCAGCATCTCGGCGAGAAGCGCTTCCCGCTGGGAGTTCAGGGCGGGCAACCGGTGGGAGAAGACCGCCTCGAGCAGTCCCTCCTTGGTGCCGAAGTAGTACCCGACCACCGAGGAGTTGTGCTGTCCGGCGGCCTTGCGGATGTCGGCGAGGGTGACCCCGTCGTATCCGCGGCGGGCGAAGAGCCGCTCGGCGGCCTCGACGAGCCGGATCCGGGTCTGTTCTCCCGAGCTGTATCGACCGCGGGTGGTGGTCATACGCCGCAGGGTAGCCGCACGGAGGGGACTTCGCAGGCCGGGAGGTGGGGCGTCATCCGGTGCCCGACACTACGATTGCCCCCATGAGCATCTCTCCCGATTCCCGCGTCGCCGTCGTCACCGGAGCCTCCTCCGGAATCGGCGAGGCGACCGCCCGCACGCTCGCCGCACAGGGCTTCCACGTCGTGGTGGGCGCACGCCGACTCGACCGACTGCAGAAGCTCGCCGACGAGATCGGCGGCACCGCCCTCGAGCTCGACGTCACCGACGAGGATTCGGTCGACGCATTCACCACGGTGCTGCCGCGGGTCGACGTGCTGGTCAACAACGCCGGGGGCGCCAAGGGGCTCGCACCGGTGGCCGAGGCCGTCGAGGACGACTGGCGCTGGATGTGGGAGACCAACGTCATCGGCACCATGCGCATCACCAAGGCGCTGATCCCCAAGCTCATCGCCTCGGGCGACGGCCTGATCGTCACCATCACCTCGGTCGCGGCCTTCGAGGCCTACGACAACGGCGCCGGTTACACCTCCGCGAAGCACGCGCAGGCCGTCCTGCACCGCACGCTGCGCGGCGAACTGCTCGGACAGCCCGTCCGTCTCACCGAGATCGCGCCGGGCGCCGTCGAGACCGAGTTCTCGCTGGTGCGCTTCGAGGGCGACAAGGATCGGGCCGACAAGGTGTACGAGGGCATCACCCCGCTCGTCGCCCAGGACATCGCCGAGATCATCGGCTTCGTCGCGTCCCGTCCGTCGCACGTCAACCTCGACCAGATCATCGTCAAGCCTCGCGACCAGGCCAACGCCGGCCGGTTCCACCGCGTCACCGAGTGATCCCGTCACGGTGGTGGGCGCGGCGGGACGCTCGCGTCCACCACCGTCGGTACTGTCCCGGACTATGCGCCAACGACGCCTCGCGCCCGGCCCGCTGCTCGACGACGACGGAGTGCTCGCCGAAGCCGGCTGGAACACCTCCGAGGTCCGCACCTACGACCGGCAGCGGGTCGCGGCGCCGCGGTTCCGCATCAAGGAGTGGGACTACTACTGCGTTCTGTCCGACGGGGTGGACGGACCGTTCGGGATCGCGCTGACCGTCGCCGACA
The DNA here is from genome assembly GCF_058211795.1 of Rhodococcus sp. S3. Taxonomy (NCBI): domain Bacteria; kingdom Bacillati; phylum Actinomycetota; class Actinomycetes; order Mycobacteriales; family Nocardiaceae; genus Rhodococcus; species Rhodococcus sp. S3. The sequence continues at coordinate 3,943,551 of NZ_CM177074.1, forward strand.
ACGGTTACATGGGGCTCCTCGGAGTCAGCGTGCTCGACCTCGCGGGTCGCTCCGAGACCACGGAGAACGCCCTCGTCCCCTTCCCGCTCGGCCGGATGCGCCTGCCGCACACCGCCGACGGCGGCGATGTCGTCGTCGAGCACGGCGGACTCCGCATCGAGTACCACCACGAGGGGCTCTCGCGGCGGCTGATCGTCGACCATCCCCGTTTCGGCGGTGGGCGCGGACTGTCCGGAGAACTCGTGCTCACGCAGCCGGCGGACGACCGGATGGTGATCGCGACACCCTTCCCCCGCGCGCCGAAGGCCTTCTACTACAACCAGAAGATCAACTGCCTGCCCGCGCAGGGCACGATCACCGTGGGTGGGCGCGATCTGGTCTTCGATCCCGCCACCGCGTTCGGGGTGTTCGACTGGGGTCGCGGGGTGTGGACCTACGACAACACCTGGTACTGGGGGTCGGCCTCGGGGATCCACGAGGGTGTGCGGTTCGGGTTCAACATCGGCCACGGCTTCGGCGACACCACCGCGGCGAGCGAGAACATGCTCTTCCACGACGGTGTGGCGCACAAGCTCGACCGCGTGCACTTCCACCTGCCCCGCGACACCTACGACGGGGCGCCGTGGCGGTTCACCAGCAACGACGAGCGGTTCGAGATGGAGTTCGAACCGATCCTCGACCGCGCGGCCGACGTGAACGCCCTGCTCGTGCGGTCCACGCAGCACCAGGTCTTCGGGCGGTTCACCGGCAGTGTCGTGCTCGACGACGGCACCCGGCTCGAGATCGAGAACCTGCTCGGCTTCGCGGAGGAGGTCCGCAACCGCTGGTGACGGCCCGAGCCGTCCGTCAGATCGCGCAGTTCACGGTGACGGGTTCGGGATGCAGACGCACCCCGAAGGCGTCCTCGACACCGTCGCGTACCGTCCGCGCCAGCGCCACGAGATCCGCCGCCGATGCCGCTCCCCTGTTGGTGAGCGCCAGCGTGTGCTTCGTCGACAACCGTGCCGGTGCGTCGGCGGCGGGGAAACCCTTCGCGAAACCGGCCCGCTCGATGAGCCATCCGGCCGACAACTTGGTGCCGCCGTCCGCGGGGAACTGCGGGATCCGCACGTCCTCCCCCACCTTTTCCGCGATGACCGCGAGCACCTGCGGCAGGCGGTCGTCGGGGACGACGGGGTTCGTGAAGAACGATCCGGCGCTCCAGGTGTCGTGGTCGTCGGCGTCGAGCACCATGCCCTTGCTGCGGCGCAGCGCGAGGACGTGCTCGCGGACCTGGTCCGCCGGCCGGCGTTCGCCCTCCTCCGCACCCAGCGCGACCGCGAGCTCCCGGTACGCCAGGGGTGCGGAGGAACCGTCGCTCCGCACGTCCAGTTCCACCTCGAGGACGACCGCCGCATCGGTGTGCTTGAGGATGCTGGTCCGGTAACCGAGACCGAGGGCCTCGGGGCCGACCCACGAGTCCTGCCCGGTGGCGCGGTCGAGCAGGCGGACGCGGCGCAGGATCGAACCGACCTCGACGCCGTACGCCCCGACGTTCTGCACCGGCGTCGCTCCCGCGGAGCCCGGGATGCCCGACAGACATTCGAGGCCGCCGAGGCCGGCGTCCACGGTGGCCGCGACGACGGCGTCCCATTCGGCTCCCGCGTCCACCCGGACGTGGTCGTCGCGGAGGTCGACACCGGTGGTCGCGACACGGACCACGACGCCATCGAAACCGTCGTCGCCGATGACGAGGTTGGAGCCGCCCGCGAGGAGCAGCAACGGCACCCTCTGCTCGTCGAGCAGGCGCACGACCTCGATCAACGACGCGGTGGACGTGCATTCGACGAGATACCGGGCGGGGCCGCCGAGCCGGAGGGTCGTGAATTCCGACAGCGACACCTGCTCGGACACCGTGGCTCCCGTTTCGACGAGCCGGGCCCTGGTACGTGGATCAAGCACCAGCAAACGGTAGCGTGCCCGGTATGGGCAGCCCTATCGACCACACTGCGAACTACTCGTCCCCGCCTGCTGCGGTCCACGCGGCGTTCGTCGATCCGCAGTACTGGCAGACCCGGCTGCGTGAGGTCGGGGGCCCGGGTGCGGCCGTCGAACGCGCCGACACCGGCGACGGCACCATCGAGCTCGACCTCCACCAGGCCATCCCGGCCGAGCACCTGCCGAGCATGGTCACGAGCCTGCGCCCGGGCGATCTCGTCATCCGGCGTCACGAGGCGTGGGGTGCGTTCGCCGACGGTCGCGCCGAGGGCAGGTTCTCGGCCCACGTCGACGGCATGCCCGGCGAGGTCACCGGGGGGATGACCCTCATCGCCGACGGGACGGGTTCGTCCGTCGTCATCGACGGCACCGTCGAGGTGAAGATCCCGTTCCTCGGTTCCAAGATCGAGGGCATGATCGTCGAGCAACTCGTCGAGCTGTTCGACGCGGAGCGCACCTTCACCGAGCAGTGGTTGAACGGGGACCACTCGGCCTGATCGCACGCCCGCGGGGCTCCCCCGTGGACGATCGCGATTTCCGGAGAGGCCGTCCGGCGCGGTAACCTGGCCGGTCGTGGCACGGCGTATCGACTACTCCGCCCGCTTCCCTCATCCACCGGAGCGGGTGTACGAGGCTCTCGCCGACCCCGATCACTGGGAAGCGCGGATGACCGAGATGCGCAAGTACTCGGAGAACCACGTCCGCGAGTTCACGGTCTCCGAAACGGGCATCGCGCTGGTGTTGCACCACGTCCTGCCGCGTTCCGACCTGCCGGAGATCGCCCGCACGGTGATCAAGAAGGACATGGTCATCACGCGCAAGGAGACCTACGGGCCGTTCACCGACCGCGCGACCGGCACCTACCAGGCGTCGATCCCCGGCGGTCCGGGCAGTCTCACCGGCACGATGGACCTCTTCGGCGACGATCACGGTGCCACGCTCCGCACCACCTCCGAGGCCAAGGTGCACATCCCGTTCGTCGGCGGCAAGCTCGAAGAACTCATCCTCACCAATCTCGTCGACGTGTTCCGCACCGAAGCGGCCATCACCGCCGACTGGCTCGCCGGTCGGTAGCGCGTGCGGAATCGAGGACCCGTCGGTGTCGTCACGCGCGGCACCACCGGCATCAACAGGCTGCGCCGCAGCGACCGCTGGGCGATGCACGATCCCCACATCACGAGGGCGTTGACGCACGCCACCGACCCGCTGGTGGTCGATCTGGGTTACGGCGCCATGCCGGTGACGACCCTCGAACTCGCCGCGCGGCTGCGTCGGGTCCGCAGCGATCTGCGTGTGGTCGGTCTCGAGATCGATCCGGACCGTGTGGTCCCGGGCCGCGACGGTGTCGAGTTCGCCCGGGGCGGTTTCGAGCTCGCGGGCCTGCGCCCGACCCTGGTCCGGGCCTTCAACGTGCTCCGGCAGTATCCGGAGGAAGCCGTCGAACCGGCGTGGGCGCGCCTGCGTTCCGGCCTCGCTCCCGGCGGCCTGCTCATCGACGGCACGTGCGACGAGCTGGGCAGGCGCTGCGCCTGGGTGCTCCTCGACGAGCACGGTCCCCGTTCGCTGACCCTGGCGTGGAGCCCGTTCCACGTGGAGAGACCGTCCGACGTCGCCGAACGGCTGCCGAAGGCGCTGATCCACCGGAACGTCCCGGGTGAGCCGATCCACGCGCTGCTCCGCGCGGCCGACCGGGCGTGGGCGACGAGCGCTCCGCACGCGGCGTTCGGGCCGCGGATCCGGTGGAAGGCGACGCTCGAGCTGCTGCGGGATCAGGGCTTCCCGGTGTCCCCGCCCCGCCGCCGTCTGCGCGACTGCGTGCTGACGGTGCCGTGGGACGCGGTCGCGCCCACCGGCGCACCTGTCGCATCCGAGCGAGTCGGCCGAGGAACTGCGCTCGTCGCGGTCTGAGACCCCGTCGGTCAGCCCGCGGCGAGGAGCGCGAGCTCGATCCGGTCGACCACCGCGGCCGGCTGGTTCGCCACCGCGGCGTGCAGCTGGTCGGAGTCGACCCGGCCGAGCGCGATCGCGTCGCCGACGAGTTCGTCGAGCACTTCCTGGGACACGCCACCGGCCGCGAGGTCGACCGCGGTGCGGGCGGGAGTGGTGATCCGGAAGGCCCCGACGACCTCGCAGTCCTCCTCCGCCAGCGTCCGGTGGTGCAGCGCGAGCCGGTTGCTCGGCACGGTGCGCTGGTCGGGGGTGGACAGGTGCAGGAAGCGCGGCTGGAGGTGACCCATGCCGTGCAGGTCGGCGGCGCTCTGGTGCGAGACGACCGCTTCCCCCTCGTACCAGGTGCACCACTGGGCGAACTCGTCGAACTTCGTCCGTGGGCTGTCGCTGAGGCGGAACAGCTCGGTCTCGACGCGGATCCACAGTCCCGCCTCGATGCGTTCCGCGAAGTCGTGAGCTGCTATTCCGTGACCGACGGCCTGGCGTGCGGTGAAGAACCCGGCTTGCGTGGCGGCGAGGCGCCGCAGCGAGTCGTCGGCATCGGCCCGCCCGGTTGCGTCGTAACCTGAATCCGTCCACCCTGTCATGGCGCCCAGCGTAGCCGACGAATGTGGTACACCTCACATATTTTCCTCATCCGGCGGCCGTGTGCTCAGTCGATCCTCAGTGTCTTCCGGAAGAATCGGCGACCATGACGCAACGGAAGCGCAACCGCACCGTCACGATCGCCGTCGTTCTCGTCGCGGCGCTGGTCGCAGTCCTGGTGGGCGCGGAGGTGTACGTCCGCAACCGCGCGACGACCTGCCTCGCCCAGTCCTTCGAGAGCGAGCTCGGCACGGGAGTCGACGTCGACCTGAGCTGGAAGCCGGTGCTGCTGCAGCTGCTCGACCGGCAGGTTCCCTCGGTCGCCCTCGACAGCGACGACACCGCCTTCGGTCCGGCCCAGCAGATGCAGGTGCACGCCGAGGTCAACGATGTCGACCTGCGCGACTCCGCCGAGGGCGCCGGCACCATCGGCAGCTCGAGTGCCGACGTGTCGTGGCCGACCTCCGGGATCCTCGCGACCGTGCAGAGCCAGCCGGTCGGTGGCCTCGTCACCGACGTCACGGCCGACGAGAACGCGGGCACCCTGACGTTCACGGTCGGCGGTCAGGGTCTTGCGGAGTTCACCGCGCGACCGGTGGTGAACGGCGGCGTGGTGACGGTCGAGACGACGGACGCGACGATCCTCGGCATCGGGCTCCCGACGGCCCTCGTCGACGGCGTCGTGGAGATCCTGACCTCGGGTCTGCAGCAGTACCCGCTGGGGATGCAGGCCACCGAAGTGAACGTCACCGACGCCGGTATCGATCTCCGCCTCGAGGGTGGCCGCTTCGTGCTGCCGGAGGCCCCGCAGGGACAACAGCAACAGCAGGAGGGCAGCTGCGGCCTCCTGTCGTGACCGAGGAGGCCGGTCCGGCAGACCGTCGAGAGCTGCTCAGCTCTGCAGACCGTCGAGGACCGCGCGACTACCGGACAACCCGAGGCGCGTGGCCCCGGCGTCGATCATCGCGATCGCGTCCTCGGCGGTGCGGATTCCGCCGCTCGCCTTGACGCCGAGCCGGCCGCCCACCGTCTCCGCCATGAGCGCGACCGCGTGGGTGGAGGCGCCGCCCGCGGGATGGAAGCCGGTGGAGGTCTTCACGAAGTTCGCCCCGGCCTTCTCCGCGGCGCGGCACACCTCGACGATCGCCTCGTCGGAGAGCACGGCGGATTCGATGATGACCTTGAGGACCGGGTCGAACCCGATCGCTTCGCGCACGGTGAGGATGTCGGCGAGGACGGCGTTGTAGTCCCCGGCCACCGCTGCGCCCACGTCGATCACCATGTCGATCTCGCGTGCACCCTCGTCGACGGCGAGTCGCGCCTCGGCGCCCTTGATGAGCGAATGGTGCTTGCCCGACGGGAAACCGACGACCGTCGCGACCGTGACCCCCTCGGCCCGCAGGGGCAGCATCGACGGCGACACGCACACCGCATACACGCCGAGCTCGACGGCTTCGTCGACGAGGGCCCGCACGTCCTGTGAGGACGCTTCGGGTTTGAGGAGGGTGTGGTCGATCATCGACGCGACCTGCGCGCGGGTCAACGGGGTTCCGGACATGACTGCAGCTTCCCACACGGCGGGCCCGACCGTCCGGCACCGCCTATCGTCCGGCACCGCATCGCGGCTTCGGTAATCCGCTCGCGCGCGGTCCCCTCCGCCACCCACAATGATCGCGTGCTGATCCGCCGAGAACTCCCCGCCGACGTCCCTGCTATCGCCGACGTGCACCGCGCTGCCTTCGCGCCGTTCGCCCCGGAGGGCTGCGAGCCGGTCGAACCCGGTCTCGTCGCGTCGTTGCGGGCGAGCGACGCGTGGCTGCCCCCGTTGTCGCTCGTGGCCGAGGACGCCTCGGGCACGATCGTCGGTCACGTCGTCGCCACTCGCGGTCATGTCGGCAGCACTCCTGCCCTGGGCCTCGGTCCGCTCGGTGTCCGTCCCGATTCGCAGCGCTCCGGTGTGGGCGGCGCTCTCATGCACGCCGTGCTCGGAGCGGCGGACGCTCTGGACGAGTCGCTCGTGCTCCTGCTCGGGCATCCCGACTACTACCCCCGTTTCGGTTTCGTGCCCGCCGCCGAACTCGGGATCTCCCCGGACGTCGAGGAGTGGACGTCCCATTTCCAGGCGCGGGCGCTCACGGCACACGATCCCGAGCTGCGGGGTGCCTTCCGGTATGCCGAGCCGTTCTACGCTCTCGAGGAGCCGGCATGAACGACGATCCCGAGAATGTCCGGGCCGCCTCCGATGTCCGGGCCGATCCAGCCGAGACCGCACGCACCTTCGACGCGGCGAGCAGTGATTTCGACGAGTTGACCCCGACGGTCTGGGGACCGGCCGGGCAGGCTCTGGTCTTCCAGCTCGGCGTCTCTCCCGGCGAGGCGGTGCTCGACGTGTGTTGCGGAACGGGATCGTCCGCGCTTCCCGCCGCCGCAGCCGTCGGACCCGAGGGTCTCGTCCACGGCGTCGACATCGCCGACGAGATGCTCGAACACGGCCGCCTGACCGCGGAACGCCGCGGCCTGAAGAACATCGAATTCGTCTGTGCGGACGCCTCGCAGTGGGAGGCGCCGTCGGACGTACCCGACGCCGGCTACGACGTGCTGTCGATCTCCTACGGCGTGTTCTTCCTCCCGGACATGGACCGCACCTTCTGGCGTCTGGTCTCGCTCGTGCGGCAGGGCGGACGCGCCGGCGTGACGGTCTGGCGACACGGCGCGATGGAGGAGTTCTCGTCGATCGTGTTCGACGTCGCGTCGCGCCACTCCCCCGAACTGCGCGAACGCGGCGCCCTGCGCGATCGCACACCGCTGCACCGGATCGACACGCCGGACACCCTCGAGGCGTGGATCGCGGATGCCGGAACCGATTCCGTGGAGGTCCGCACCCTGTCGAATCATCTTCCGGCGACGGACGAGTTGTGCTGGTCGCTGGTGACGGGCACCGGTCTGCGCGGGGTGCTTGCCGGGCTCGACTCCGGGCAGGTGGCGTCGGTGCGGCAGCAGATCGCCGAAGAGGTCACCGCTCGCGGACTGCACACGATCGACGCGACCACCCTCGTCGCCACGGGCACCGTTCGACGTCCTCCGGTCTCGGGCTGACGACCGACGGCAGGGTCTACCGGGAGCAGAGCCGACCGGAAGTAGGACGCCGTGTGTCACCTGAGACAATCGGGGCATGACGCTCGCCTCATCCGCCGACGATCGACGTTACGTTCTGACCCTGGGCTGCCCGGACACCACCGGGATCGTCGCCCGCATCGCGACCTTCCTCGCGGAGGTCGGCGGTTCGATCGTCGAGGCGGCCTACCACGCCGACCAGGACACCGGCTGGTTCTTCACCCGCCAGGCCGTCCGGGCGTCGTCGATCCCGTTCGGCCTCGACGAGCTGCGCGAGAAGTTCGCGAGCGTCGCCGCCGACATCGGCCCGCAGACCGAATGGACACTGTCCGACACGGGCAAGCGCAAGCGCGTCGTGCTGCTCGTGAGCAAGGAAGGGCACTGCCTGCACGACATCCTCGGGCGGGTCGCCGCAGGGGAACTCGACGCCGAGATCTGCGCCGTGATCGGTAACCATCGCGATCTCGAACCGGTCGCGCAGCGGCACGGCATCACCTTCCACTACGTGTCGTTCCCGAAGGATCCCGCCGAGCGCGGACCGGCCTTCGAGCAGGTCCGCAAGCTCGTCGACTCCCACGACCCGCACGCGGTGGTCCTCGCCCGGTTCATGCAGGTGCTCCCGGAGGAGCTGTGCGAGCACTGGGCCGGCCGGGCGATCAACATCCACCACAGCTTCCTGCCGTCGTTCATCGGCGCACGGCCCTACCATCAGGCCTTCACGCGCGGTGTGAAGCTCATCGGCGCGACCTGCCACTACGTCACCGCCGAACTCGACGCGGGCCCGATCATCGAGCAGGACGTCATCCGCGTCAGTCACAGCGACAGCGTCAGCGACATGGTCCGGCAGGGCCGCGACGTGGAGAAGCTGGTCCTCTCACGCGGTCTGCGCTGGCACCTCGAGGACCGGGTGCTGGTGCACGACAGCAAGACCGTCGTCTTCCGGTAGATCCCCGGAGCCGAAACCGGCCCACCCGCGAGGGGATGGACCGGTTTTCGTGCGTGAACGATCGGCTCAGCCGACGGGCACGCCGGCTCGTTCGACGAGGTGCGCGAGCTCCTCGTCGAACCGGTCGATCGCTTCGACCGAACTCATGTGGCCGACGCCGTCGAGCACCACCAGCCGTTCGAGGTTGCCCGCTCGTTCGAGTTCCTCGGCGAGACGACGGGCGTGGACGGGCGGGGTGAGACGGTCGGCGGTGCCGACCAGCACCGTCGTCGGCACGGTGAGGTTGTGCAGGCCCTCACGGATGTCGAGGGCGCTCAGGGCCCTGCCCCAGCCGCCCCGTGTCCGCGGCGGGCAGCCGAGGACGATCTTCTCGCAGAACCGCACCTCCGCGGCGCTCGCGCCCGGTGACAGGGCGACGTAGCGCAGGGCCCGGGTCGTCACCGGGGACGCGGTCAGCGGAACCGTCGCACCCATGAGCCGACTTGCGACGGGCACCGGTACCCGCGGGAAGCGTTGCGGCAGCGGCACGATCGCCGAATCGGCGACCAGCCGGTCGGTGCCGGTGCTCGCGAGCAGCACTCCCGCGACCGTGCGGTCGACGTTCTCCGGGTACTTCTCGGCCCACGCGATGATGCTCATCCCGCCCATGCTGTGACCGGTGAGTACGGCCTTCGCGCCGGGCCGGACCACGGCGTCGAGGACCGCCTGCAGATCGTCGGCGAGCACGTCGGCTCCCAGCGGCCGTGCCCCGGCCTCGCTGTCGCCGTGCCCGCGCTGGTCGTAGACCACCACCCGGTAGTTCTCCGCGAACGCGTTGATCTGCGGGGTCCAGTACGCGGCATTGCACGTCCAGCCGTGGCAGAACACCAGGACGGGAGCGTCCGCGTCGCCGTAGGCGAGCACGTTCAGGCGGGCACCGTCCTCGGCGCGGACGTCGAGGATCTCGGGTTCGAGTTCCGGTTCGCGCAGCAGTTCGTGCGGCGCGACGTCCTCGGTACGGACGACCGTCCGACGACGCCGGCGGACGAGCACGGCGGTGGTCGCCGCGGCAGCGAGGACGATCGAGCCCGCGGCGATCGACGTGGTCGGGGACGGCTTTCTCACGGGTGGGATTCTCCTGTCGGTTCGGTGGAGCAGCGCGACGTCACAGGACGCGCGCGCGACGCAGAAGCAGAGTGGACGGACCGCCGATCAGCCCCACTTCGTCGAGGAACTCGACCGTGCGGCGAGTGCCCTGGCGGAGCTTGTCGTGGTAGTGCCTGTTCTCCTGCGCGGCCTTCCTCGCTTCGGCGACGTCGAGTCCGGCAGCGGCGTAGACCTGGTCGTTCACGAGGCTGGTGACGACGAAGTACGCGCTCACCCCGAGGTGGATCCGGATCCATGCCCGCTCGAGACGACCGAGCCGGGCCGAGCGCCTGCGGGTTTCCTCGCGGGCGTAGCGGATGTGCCGCGACTCCTCCACGACGTGGACGTGGCTCACCGTCCGGGTGATGGGCTGCACCCGCTCGTCGCGCGCGAAGTCGCGCTGCATCATGTCGAGGATCTCCTCGGCGAACAAGGTGCCGCCGTAGGCGAGGGCGCCGCGCGCGACGGCCTTGAACAGCCGGCCGGTCTCGCGGATCCAGCGCTTGGGCCGGTAGGAGGGGATGCCGTATCGCTGCGCCGACCGCGCGAACATGATCGAGTGCCGGCATTCGTCGGCGATCTCGGTGAGCCCGAACTGCACGTAGGGGGTTGCCGGATCGTGCCGGTAGAGATCGCGCACGAGCATCTGCATGAGGATCATCTCGAACCAGATCCCGGTGCCGGCGATGCTCGCGGCCTCGTGTTTTGTGAGGGTGATGCGCTGGTCCTCCGACATGCGTTCCCACAGGTCGGTGCCGTAGAGACTGCACCACTCGGGGGTCATGCCGTACTTGCCGTCCACGAGCGGCGCGTCCCAGTCGATCTCGAGCCCGGGATCGTAGGAGAGCCGCGCCGACGAATCGAGCAGGCGTTGCGCGGTTTCCTGCCGGTGATCCGTGGAATGTTCACCAGGCAGGCTGTCGTGCTTTCGCAGGAGCGTCATCGCCGACCACCTCGTCTCGGAAAATTATCCGTTACCCGAAGTGTCATTATCTGGATCACACTTGTCAAGCGAAAGGGAGGCCCACCCGCCCTACCACCGAGGACGACGGACCTCCCTGATCACCACCGCGGAGTTCGGACCCCGCAGTCATCACCGCGAAGCGGTCACCACCGAGGGCGCTGGACCTCCTCGACCCGCGGGCGGACGTCCACGAGGTACACGCACACCGCGACGACCGCGATGATCCCGAGCAGACCCACCGCGCCGAAGACGACGAGGACGAGCAGCGCAGCCACGAGGATGCCGAGCCAGACGGGCTTGGTCAGCTTGTCGACGGCCGGAAACGCCTCGGCGGGCTGACGCACGACGTGGAACAACGCGAATCCCGCCCCGGCGATGGCGATGATCTGCAGCGCGAGGATGATCAGACCGGCAAGTGAATCGACATTCGTCACCACACCAGTCTACGAGAATCGGCCCCCGTGCGAGTTCGCACGAGGGCCGACCGATCGCTGCAGGTCAGGAGCCGCTGGTCTTGCGCGGAGCCGCCTTCTTGGCAGGGGTCTTCTTGGCCGGAGCCTTCGCCGGGGTCTTCGCGGCGGTCTTGGCCGGAGCCTTGGCGGCGGGCGTCTTGGCAACCGTCTTGGCCGGGACCTTCGCCGGGGTCTTGGCGGGAGCCTTCTTGGCCGGAGCCTTGGTGGGGGTGACCTCGACCGGCTCGACCGGGGTGGCCACCGACTCGACCTTCTCCGCAGCCTTGTCGGCCGCCTCGCGGACGTCGCCGCGGGCCGACTCGACCCGGCCGGCGGTCTCGGAGCCGGTCTCCTCGGCACGCTCACCGAGCTCGACGACGCGCTCGGCGGCCTTGTCGCCGGCGTCGGACACGGCCTCGCTCACCTCGTCGCTCGTCTCGGAGATGCGACCGGCCGCGCGACCCGCGAGCTTCGCGGCCTGCTCGCCGACCTCGCGGGTCCGACGGGCAACCGTCCCGAGTGCTTCCTCGGTGAGGTCGGCAGCGTCGCCGAGTACGGCTTCGGCGCGACCGAGGCCGTCCTCGAGGGCCGGCTGGGAGCGCAGACGCTCCATCGTCTCCTCACCGCGCTCGGCGAGTGCGGTGTAGAGGTCGGATGCGACCTTCAGGTACGCCTCGGCGACCTTGCGCAGTTCCTCGGCGCTGAAACGCTCGCGCAGCTCCGCGATCTCCTCGGGCAGCTCGGCCGGGAGTTCGGCGAGGCGCTCGCGGAGGGACTCGACGGTCTCGGTGAGATCGGCGGGCAGGGTCGCGAAGCGGTCGCGGGCGGTCTCGACGCGCTCGGCCACCTCGTTGCGGTTGGTCTCCGCACGTCGGCGCGCCTGGGCCACGAGGTCTGCGACGGCCTGGACGACGGCGTCGCCGGCACCGACCGCGGCGTAGAGGGAGGTACGGATGCTGGTGGGATCGGTCATGAAGATTTCTCCTCGTCGAAGTCTGTCGGATGGTCGGGCCGGGCATCGCCGGTGTTCTGCTGGTTCTCCCGGCAGAACGAGTCGTAGATGTCGAGCAGGACCTGCTTCTGCCGCTCGGTGAGAACGGTGTCGACGAGCACCGCGTCGCGCACGGCGCTCTCCGCTCGATGCTCGAGGATCCCCGCTCGCACGTAGAGGACCTCTGCCGAGAGCCGCAACCCCTTGGCGATCTGGGCGAGAACTTCGGCGGACGGCTTGCGCAGTCCGCGTTCGATCTGGCTCAGATACGGGTTGCTGACACCGGCCAGTTGCGACAACTGCCGGAGCGAGACCTGTGCAGCCTCGCGTTGCGACCGGATGAAGGCGCCGATGTCCTGGGCGGCGTTGTTGACCACCCGGGCGGCGAGATCCCCCGGTCCCGCGCTGTCGTCCGGCGTGTCCGAGCCCTCGATCGGATCTGGTTCCGTGGACACACCGACCACTCTACGGACAGGTGCTAGCTACAGCAAGCACTCTGCTAGCACGTGACGGTTGTCACGCGAACAGCAGCTCCGAGACCGTGTAGATCGCGAGTCCGGCGAGCGAACCGACCACCGTGCCGTTGATGCGGATGAACTGCAGGTCGCGCCCCACGGCGAGCTCGATCTTGCGACTGGCCTCCTCGGCATCCCAGCGCTCGACGGTCTCGCGGATGACGGACGTGATCTCGTCGGCGTAGTTCGACGCGACGAAGCGCACCGCGTCGAGCAGCCAGCCGTCGATCTTGGTGCGCAGCTCTGCGTCCTCGCGCACCCGGATGCCGAACGCCATGACGTTCTCGGCGATCTTCGTGCGCAGGGTGCTGTTCGGGTCGTCCACCGAGTCGAGGATCATCCGCTTGGCCGTCCGCCAGGTCGCCGCGGCGAGACCGGTGATCTCGTCGCGGCCCATGATCTCCGCCTTCACCTTCTCCGCCTTGGCGATGGTCACGGGATCGTTCTGCAGGTCGCGGGCGTAATCGGCGAGGAACTTGTTGACTGCGAGGCGCACCTCGTGGTCGGGATTCGACCGCACCTTCCACGTGAACTCCACGAGTTCGCGGTGGATCTTCTCGCCGAGCAGCAGGTCGACGAACTTCGGCGACCACGACGGCGAGTCGCGGCTGATCACGCGGTCGATGGTCTCCTGACTCCCGAGCGCCCACTGGTGCGCGCGTTCGGCGAGCATGTCGACGAGCGGGAGGTGCCGGTTCTCGGCGAGGAGTTCGGTGAGGACACGCCCGATGGGCGGTCCCCATTCAGGTTCGGCGATGCGCTTGACGATGGTGTGGTCGATGATCTGCTGGATGTCGTCCTCCCGCAGGATTCCGACCACACCGCGCAGGACCGTCGACGTCTCCTTGGCCACACGCTGGGCGTTCTCGGGTTCTGCGAGCCAGGTACCGACCCGCAGCGGGATCTGCGCCGACTCGACCTTGGCGGACACCACCTCGGGCGCGAGGAAGTTGTTGCCGACGAACGAGCTCAGATTGGCGCCGAGCTGGTCCTTCTTCCGCTTGATGATCGCCGTGTGCGGGACGGGAATCCGCAGCGGGTGCCGGAACAGGGCGGTCACGGCGAACCAGTCGGCGAGCGCGCCGACCATGCCGGCCTCGGAGGCCGCGCGCACGTAACCCACCCACGCGCCGGCGCCGCGGGTTTCCTGCCAGCGGCAGAAGAGATAGATGATCGCGGCGGCGACGAGGAAGCCGGTCGCGACCGCCTTCATACGGCGGAGTTCTCGGCGCTTGATCTCGTCGTCGGTCGTCAGGAGCTGCACCCGATCGATTGTGCCGAAAGTCGGCACTCGGCGGACGGATCGCCCTCGAGTTCTGAAGGACGAGAGACCGGATCGTAGACTGAGCCGACGATCGAAACCGAACGGATGTGCCACACAGTGTCCAGCAGACCGCAGACGACTTCGAACCCGACCTCGAGCGAGGCCGCCCCGCCCGTGAAGCAGGACGGCCGCAAACGGCGCTGGCACGAGCACAAGATCGCCCGCCGGGAAGAGCTCGTGGACGGCACCATCAACGCAATCCGTACCCGCGGCCACGAGATCGGCATGGACGAGATCGCCGCCGAGATCGGCGTGTCGAAGACGGTGCTCTACCGCTACTTCACCGACAAGAGCGACCTGACGACCGCGACGATGCTGCGGTACGTCGAGACGGTCCTCGCTCCCCGGATCTACGCGGCGGTCGCGGAGGATCTCGACGAGTACGAGCTCACCCGGGAGGCGATCACCGCCTACGTCGAGACCGTCGCCGACGATCCCGAGGTCTATCTGTACGTGATGAGCAACAGCGCGTCGGCGGGACGCGACGTGGTGGCCGATTCGGAGCGGATGATCGCCGAGCTCGTCGCCACCGTCCTCGGGGAACGGCTGCGGCTGCTCGAGATGGATTCGGGCGGCGCCGTGCCGTGGGCGTACGGGATCGTCGGCGGCATCCAGCTCGCGACGCACTGGTGGATCTCGAACAAGTCGATGACCACCGAGGACCTCATCGACTACCTGACGATGATGATCTGGGGCGGCATGACCGGCATCGCCGGGGTCGCCGGATCCCCGGTGCGCTTCAAGTCGCAGCCGCATCCGCTCCTGCCGGAGTCGTCGACCACTCCCTGATCGACACCTTTACTGTTACTCGAAGTTGCACGTATAGTGCGGGCATGAGCGACCACGCCGACGACCTGCACGACGAGGACGACCCCGGCTACCGCGGTCCCGCCGAGGTCACCGTGGACGACCGCACGGTCGTCGTCGACGTCGAGATCTCCGGACGGTTCGATCCCCTGCTCGGCCGGCACGTGTGGCGCGGCCGGCTCCGCAGGCTCGCCGAGGCCCTCGGAGCAGACGCCTCGCCCGCTCCCGGTACCAATGTGACGATCACTGTGCCGGACGCCCCGGAGGCCGCGACCGCCCGTATCTCGGAGGTCGATCTGTGGGGCAGCCACATGGTCGACGGCGTCTCACGTCCGCCGTATCCCCTGCCCACCGAGACCGATGGTGTCGATCCCACCTGAGCACGACCGCGTGTGACACGCTGGCGGGATGACGAAGGACGACGTCTTCCGGCCCGCATCGATCGTCGAAGCCCTCCGGGCGACGCCCGAGACGCGCGTGGCCGACCTCGACACGAACGGCACTCCGGGATTCGACGGCGACAAGGCACTCGGCGAACGTCTGCTCGCCGAACGCGGCGCCGTCCTCTCCGACCTGCAGGAGATGCTCTTCGCCGAGGGGCGGACCGGCGGCACCCGCTCCGTGCTGTTGATCCTGCAGGGCATGGACACCGCCGGGAAGGGCGGCATGGTGCGTCACGTCGTGGGCCACGTCGACCCCCAGGGTGTCGACCACACGGCCTTCGGCGTGCCGACGGAGGAGGAGAAGCGGCACCACTTCCTGTGGCGGATCGCGAAGGCCCTCCCTCGCAACGGTCAGCTCGGCGTCTTCGACCGGTCGCACTACGAGGACGTGCTGGTCGCGCGGGTGAGATCACTGGTGCCGGAGAGCGTCTGGCGCGGACGATACGACGAGATCAACAGGTTCGAGAGCGAAGTCGTCCGCGAGGGCACGACCATCGTGAAGGTTGCGATGTTCGTCTCGCTGGACGAGCAGAAGAAGCGCCTCGCCGAGCGCCTCGAGCGTCGTGACAAGCACTGGAAGTACGACCCGAGCGATGTCTCGGAGCGCGCCCTGTGGCCGCAGTACCAGCAGGCCTATCAGGACATGCTGGATCGGACGAGCACCGACGACGCGCCCTGGTACGTCGTGCCGTGCGACCGCAAGTGGTACGGCCGTCTCGCGGTGACGGAACTGCTCATCGACGCGTTCGAACGCCTCGACCTCGATTGGCCGGAGCCGACTTTCGATATCGAAACGGAGAAGCGCCGACTCGCAGAGTCGTGATGCGACCGACTCGCAGAGTCGTGACGGTGTGTGAGTGACGCGAGTCGGCTTTCACCGACTCGCGTCAGGTATCACCCTCAGAACAGGTGCGGGGTGTCGTAGTGCCGTCTGTGGTCCCGGCGCACGGTTCCGACCATCATGCCGAATGCCGCCCCGAGTGCGACGACTGCCGCGACTGCCGCGACCATCGCCCAGCCCGAGAATCCGTACCCGGCGGCGACGATCGTCAGCGCGATCATCAGGATCGAGGTGAGTGCGAGCGCGTAGGCGCTCCAGGCTACGAACAGATTGAGTTTCACGACCGGCCTCCTCGGACGAGGTGTGTCCCTCTCGATGCCGACGGTACCTGCAGGTGACGCACATCACAACCGGCCGGTGGCGTCCTTCAGTACCTCGTAGCGGACGACGGCGAACTCCCCGCTCTGTCCGAGCTCGGTCAAGCGCATCTCCACGTGCCGCGGGAGCAGCGGACGGCCGGCACCGATCGTCACCGGCGCGAAGGAGACGACGAGCTCGTCGAGCAGACCGCGCTCGGCGAACTGTCCGGCGAGATCACCGCCGCCCACCATCCACAGGTCGCGGCCGTTCGCGGCCTCGGCCATCTCGTCGTAGACCTGCCGGACGTCCTTCTGCGTAAAGCGGATGTCGCCGGGTCCGTCGCCCGTCCGCGCGACGGGCAGGTCGTCGCGATGTGTGAACACCCAGCAGGGCAGGTCGTACTCCCACTTGTCCTCGCCTGCATGGTCGAGCACCCAGCGGTAGGTGGACGATCCCATGGCGATGGCGCCGATACCGGCGATGAACTTCTCGTAGTCGAACGGCCCGCCGTCGCCCGACTCTCGGGTGAGCAGCCAGTCGAGCGAATGGTCCTCGGTGGCGAGGAAGCCGTCCAGTGTGCTTGCGGTGTAGTAGATCATCCGGGTCATGAGCTGCTCCTGTTCCAGTCGAGTGGATCTCCGTGATCGACGTCGAGGCCGGCCGCCCGCATCATGTGCCGCGCGAGTTGTCGGCGGTGTGCGGCGAAGGTGAGGACGTGGGTGACCACTCCCCCGAGGACGAAGCTCTCGGGAGGGTCGCACAGGGCGTCGATGAGTATGTCGCCCCAGGCGCCACGGCGATGGATGTCACGGATCGTCTCCACCCAGCGTGGAGCGACGTCCTCGAAACGGGCTGTCAAGGAGTCGATCCCGACGCCCGCATCATCGGGATGGTCGGCGCCGGCCATCGAGGCCAGCCACATCTCCTTCGCGCGCACCAGATTGCCGAGCACCCGGGAGACGGATTCCTCGGGGCCGTCCCATTCGAGGACGACCAGGCCGGGGAACCGGATCCGGTCGCGCTCGTCGTCGTCGAGTTCGGTGGCGCGCTCGAGGAGATAGCGGGTGTCCGCGAGGTCGTGCTGCACCATCTGCGCGAGGACCTCGGCGGCCGGGTGGGCGGGCGCGGTGGGCCGTCGCCCGTCCTCCTCGACCCAGAGGTTCGTGGGCGGATGGAAGTGGACTCCGTTGGGGGCGGGCAACCAGTGGTCGACGGGCGCAGGCGCCCAGGGGTCGACGGGTGCGGGTGCCCCGGGGTCGACGGGCGCAGGCGCCCCGGGATCCCTACGGCCGATGCCGAGCACCCGGGCGGCCGCGCTGGGCGGATATCCGTAGGCACGGGCGAAGGCCCGGGCGAACCCTTCGACGCTGTCGTAGCCGGCGGCGAACGCCGCATCGGTGACCGAACTGCCGTGACGCAGTTGCCAGGCGGCGCGTTCGAGCATCACCCGGCGCCGCAACGCCACCGGCGACTCGCCGGTGCCCACCGCGAAGGTGCGGCTGAAGTGCCACTGCGACGCGTAGGCGTGCTGCGCCATCCGTTCGAGGGTCGCGTTGTTCTCGTCGAGAACGGCGTCGAGCAGTTCCCGGAGTCGGTCACGGCCGAAGGTCATGCGTTCAGTGTCGCGCGCAGACCCCGGCCGCCGCCCGACCGTTCTTGCTCTCTACCGGCTCACCCGGTCAGCCCGGCATGGTCTCGCCGCCGAGCGGGGCGAGCACCTCACCGCTGTAGTACGAGGACATCGTCTCCGATGCGAAGAAGACGTAGGACGGGGCGATCTCGTCGGGCTGCGCGGCGCGGCCGAAGGGTGCCTGTTGCCCGAACTCGGAGACCTTCTCCGCGTCCATGGTCGCCGGGATCAACGGTGTCCACACCGGTCCGGGGGCCACGCAGTTCACGCGGATCTGCCTGTCCTGCAGTGCCTGCGCGAGCGAGTAGGTCAGGGCGATCACCGCGCCCTTGGTCGCCGAGTAGTCGATGAGCGTCTTGTTTCCGCGCAGGCCGTTGACCGACGCGGTGTTGATGACGGAACCGCCCGGCGTCAGATGCGGCAGGGCCGCCTTCGTCACGTGGAAGAAGCTGTCGATGTTCACGGCGAAGGTGTGCCGCCACTGCTCCTCGCTCAACTCGGCGAAATCGTCGACGGGCTGCTGGGTGCCGGCATTGTTGACGAGGATGTCGAGGCCACCGAGTTGCTCGACCGTCTCGGCCACCACCGCCCGGCAGTGCTGCGCGTCGCCGAGGTCGCCCGCGATGACGTGGCACGTGCGGCCCTCGCGTCGCACCAGGTCGGCGGTGTGTTCGGCGTCGCGGTGTTCCTCGAGATACGCGATCGCGACGTCGGCACCCTCCTTCGCGAAGGCGACGGCGACCGCCCGTCCGATGCCGGAGTCGCCGCCCGTGACCAGGGCCTTGCGGCCGGACAGCAGCCCGCGGCCGACGTAACCGCGCATCTCGTCGGCGGGGCGCTCGGCCATCTCGTCGGTCTCACCCGGATAGTCGATGGTGTGGGGTTCTCGTTCGCGGTCCTCGCTCATGGCCGCCGGATACCCACAGGCTGCACCGATATTCACGTCCGTTTCCCCGGTTCGCACCGACCCGGAGGTCGTTTCTGCGTGCCCCCGAGCGGGTAATCCCGGCGTATGGCTCATGAGACCCGGATGTGCGACGTGCACGACGCCCCGCTGCCCACGCCTCGCGGCCCCGTCTCCGCCGAGATCGTCGAGCGACTCGGCGGCCCGGTGGACGATGCCGTGTGGGACATCGCGACCGACGGCGCGGACGCCTACGGCGAGGACGTCCAACTCGCCCTGGCCGTTCTCTACGAGCTCCACTACCGAGGATTCGCGGGCGTCGACCCGGCATGGGAATGGGCACCGGGACCACTCGGGGTCCGGGCACGACTCGAGCGCATCTTCCTCGATCGGCTGCGCGCCGACGTCCCGGCCTCGGACGATCCGCAGAGTGTCCTCGAGGACCTGTGCCGTGAGCCGGACGATTCGTGGGGCGTCTCCCACGAGCTCGCCGCGAACGGAACGTGGGAGATGATGCGCGAGTTCTTCGTCCATCGCTCCATCTACCACCTCAAGGAAGCCGACCCGCACGCCCTCGCGATCCCGCGACTGTCCGGCCGCGCAAAGGCGGCGTTGGTCGCCGTCGAGTTCGACGAGTACGGCGGAGGCCGGGCCGAGCGTATGCACTCGCGGCTGTTCGCCGACCTGCTGCTCGCCGCCGGCCTGAAGGACGACTATCTGGGCTATCTCGACGTCGTTCCCGCCGTCACCCTTGCGACGGTGAACTTCATGTCGTTGTGCGGTCTGCACCGCGCACATACGCCGATGCTGGTCGGGATGTTCGCCGCAGCCGAGATCACCACCGCCCCGAGCGCCCGGCGCATGGTCGAGGCGCTCGAACGTCTGGGTGCCGACGACGCATGCGTCCTCTTCTACTCCGAGCACATCGAGGCCGACGCCGTTCACGAGCTCGTCCTGCGGCACGACGTGGTGGGTTACATTCTCGAGCAGGACCCGGCTCGGGCGCAGGACATCTCGTTCGGTGCACAGGCCATCGAGTTCCTCGAGGGCCGGCTCGGGAGCCACCTGCTGGGCAGCTGGGCCGCCGGGCGCAGTTCGCTCCTCACCTCGGCCGGGGCACCGGCCTGACGAGCGGGTACGAGACAGCGAACGGAGCCCCGGGACAGTGTGTCCCGGGGCTCCGTTCGTCGGTGCCGGAGTCCCGGCTCAGTCGATGAGACCGGGTTCGTGTGTGGGGGTACCACCGGATCCGCGCAGGCGACGTCGACGGAGGTTGAGAGCGGACATCACCACGCCGACGACGATGAGCACGAGCGCAGCGATGGCCCCGACGAGCACCCATCCCTCGAATCCGTCGCCAGCCGCGTAGAGGACGAGAGCGACGACGGCGATCCCTGCGAGGATGCAGGCGTATCCGACCCAACCCGAAGCTCGGGACGCAGTGGTGGAAGCGTGAGCTCGATTCGATGGTTTCGTCATGGTCGTGGATACCGCATCCGATCCTCCCCGAAACCACGGGGAGACAAGAGGGGAGCGGATGATTCTGCGCGGGAAAGTGTTACGGCGGGATCCGCCGGCCGATGGACCCACGTTCGACGAGTGCCGCGAGTCGTTCCCGCGCGCTGCGCGGAGAGAGGACAGGGCTGTCGGTGCCCGTCGCACTGCGCATGCCGCGTACCGTCTCGGACCACACCTCGGGTCCGTCGTACTTCGGCGACCATCCGAGTTCCTCGCGGGCCCTGCTGCAGTCGAGCATCGGGCAAGTGTAGGCGAGGTCGATCCAACCGCCCTGCACCGGTTGCAGCCGTAGGCGCCAGGTCGCTTCGGCGACGGACGACAGACCCCATCGCGGCACCGGAATCGTCGGGCAGTCGAACGGAGCAGCGAAGTCCCGCGCCCCGACCGGTGTCGGTGCACCCAGGTTGAACGGGCCGGGCACCCGCCGTTCGAGCGCTGCGACCAGCGCGTCCGCGACATCGTCGGAATGTACGGCGGGGATCGTGAGCCCGTGGTCGATCGGGATCAGCGGCAGGTGGTTCGTGATGCCGGCGGGCACGAACTCGGGCAGCACGTAGCGTTCGAGACCCGAGCCGGAGACGAGCTGCCCGATGAATCCCGGACGGAAACGGGTGAGGACGGGCGCCTTCGTGCCGGTCTCGAAGTCGTCGAGGAATTTCTCCGCCGCGACCTTGTCGACGCTGTACACGCAGGTGGGTACACCTTCGCGCGCCCACGATTCGTCGACCTCCCGACCGTAGGCGCCCTCGGAGTAGACCGCGGCGGAGGACATGTGGATCACGTGCCCGACACCGGCGTCGGCGGCGGCCGTCACGACGGCGCGGGTGCCGTCCACCGCCACCCGCCGGAGATAGTCACGACGGTGCGAGGGCTGGAATCCCCACGCCAGGTGCACGACGGCGTCGGCCTCCGCGAAGATAGGCGTCAGGACCTCGGCGGCGTCGGGAGCCGCGAGATCCACGGCGCACCACCGTGCCGCCGCATACGGATCGCGCGCCGGGGGAATCCGGCGCGCGATCGCGACGATATCGAGTTGTGCGGGATGAGCGGCCAGCCGGCGCAGAAGCGCCGTGCCGACATTTCCGCTCGCTCCGGTGACGACGATGCGTCGTGGCAGACCGGTTCGGGATGTGGAAGCCATCGGCATCGCCGGTATCGTCCGAGCGTCCCGGTCAGCGGGCCGATTCCGCTGCGTCCTTCTCAGTCTGCGCATCGGCGTTCTGGAGAGTACCGGCAGCGTTCTCGAGGTGGGCGCGGACGAACCACTGGAACTTCTCCAGCTGGCCGGTCTGGCCGATCAGGACGTCCTCGGTGATCGGGTCGAGCTTGCCGACCTTGTCGATCGCCTTGCGGTTGTCGGTGATGATCCCGTCGTAGACGAGGTCCAGCGCGGCGAGATGCGCCTGCGCGGTGTCGCGGCCGACCGAGTAGTCGTCCCACGTGCGGTTCTTCTCGATGGCGCCGGGCGTGCCCTTGGGGGACGCACCGAGCGCGGCGATCCGCTCGGCGACCTCGTCCGCGTATCCACGCACGAGCTCGACCTGCGGGTCGATCATCTCGTGGACGCCGATGAAGTTCGGACCGACGACGTTCCAGTGGATGTGCTTCAGCGTGAGGTGCAGGTCGTTGTAGGCACTCAGGCGCTCCTGGAGAATCTGCGCGGTGCGCGAGCCGTCGGCATCGCTCAGACCGGGAACCGTGTAGCTCGAGTTCGACATATTCTTCCTCCAGAATGCTCTCGGGTGTGTCGGAGGGCGAATACCCGAGGCGCGGTGGAATCCAAACATCCGGACGCGCTGGGCGTCCCGTGACCTGCGGCGAAGAATTTCGTCCGAATTCGGCGAGTCACAAACGTTTGAAAACGGACCAACCCGGTTATTCGATCGCCGGGCACCGAGGCTTCCAGGTTTCGGTCATGACATCTGAGGTGGCGACAATGATCATTCTGGGTCTGATTCTGTTGGTGGTGGGGTTCTTCACGGGTATCTCGATCCTCACCACACTCGGAGTGATACTCCTGGTGATCGGCGTGATCCTTGCGATCCTGGGCGCGACGGGCCGGGCGATCGGCGGACGCGCGCATTGGTACTGACCCCCTACCGATCGTCCGTGCCGGAAGGAGACGTCCGGCACGAAGTAGAACTGCGGATCCCGGGTGCTCACTGCACCCGGGATCCGTCGTTTCCGGACCTCTACGGACCGGTCCCGACAGGACGGACGGACCGGGTCCCGGAACGACATCCGGGCCGGCCCCTGTGCAGGGGCCGGCCCGGATCGGCAGATTCGTCGGGTGACTACGTGTCGGTGCGCGCCGCGGCTTTCGGCGTGCGGAGTGCGCGATGGCTGGTGTCGCAGAGGGGGTACAGGGCGCTGCGGTGACACCGGCACACGGCCACCACAAAACGGTCCGAAACCGTCTCCGCGCCGTCGTCCTCGACGATCCGCACCGGACCCTCGACGAGGGTCGGACCACCCCTCACCTGCCGCACGACTCGCGCCTCGCACTCTCCGTCGGCGGTGAGCTGCGTGATCTTCGGTGTCCTGCTCACGTTCTCAACTCCTCGTGCGGGGACGGTCGGCGCGGACGACCACCACTTCCTCGGTCAGTGCCCCCGGCTCCGCCAGCTGCGACGAGTACAGATAGTCCGTGCGGCTGCGAAGGACCGGTCCGAACGGGATACGGCTGCGGGCAACGACGGAGGCCTTGAGATCCGCGTCGCGCAACCGGGACAGCGTCGCTTCCACACCGGTGAACTCGGAGTGCACGATCAGCGCGAATCCGCCGGGCGTGAGCAGCGTGGGAAGGCTGTCGCACAACGGATCGAGAACGCAGCGACCGTCGGCCCCGGCATCCCAACGCGGGTCACGGTTCTCCCCATCGCACGGAACATACGGCGGATTCGACAGCACGATGTCGAACGGACCGTGCCGCAACGCCGCGTTCAGATCTCCCTGCCGGGCACGGATCGGCAACCGGCGCGACCACGCATTGACGCGGGCGCTGAACACCGCTCGCGGGTTGATATCGAAGGCCGTCACCGACGAAGCACCGAGCATGGCGGCGTTCACCGCCAGAAAGCCTGTCCCCGTGCAGAAGTCGAGCACCTTCGCGCCCTTCGTGCCGCCTGCGTCCGCAAGCGCGCTCGCGAGCAGGTACGAATCCTCCTGGGGGCGGTACACCCCCGGAAGGCGCCATACCCGCGGCGAATCCGATCCGTCCAGTGCCAGGGAAGCTGTCACGTCACACCACCTCGGTATCTCGAGTTCGACGGCATCTCCACCACCCCGGGCCGAAGACCCGGATCCATCCGTTCGCGGGCGGATACCCGCACGACTTCCGTGTGAAACACGCCACCGATCCGCGAGCGACACCCGGCGGTCACGAGAACAGCACCCGGCGCGCGGTGTTTCGCACGCGCCGGGTCACCGGAGCAGTACGCTTCCGGTCCGCGAGTGCGGCGTGAGCGGCGTTCCAGCCGCCCATGCCGTGGACTCCCCCGCCCGGATGGGCACCCGAACTGGCGAGATACACCCCTTCGACCGGGGTTCGCGGTCCACCGAAACCGGGAGTGGGCCGCAGGAACAACTGCTGGTGGACCTGCGCGGTTCCCCCGTTGACGGCGCCGCCGACGAGATTCGCGTCGGCCGCTTCGAGGTCGCCGGGACGCTGGACGTGCCGGCCGACCACGCGTGCACCGAAACCCGGTGCGTAGGCCTCGAGTTGCGCGTCGACGCGTTCGGCAAGGAGCTCGGCCGACGCGTCGTCGGTGATACCCCGCGGCAGATGCGTGTAGGCCCAGCAGCTTTCGGTTCCCTCGGGCGACCTCGTCGCATCGGTGGTCGTCATCTGCCCGAAGAGCAGGAAGGGGGACTCGGGGACGACCCCGGTGGACAGATCGGCCGACCACCGGATCATCGCGTCCGTATCGGCACCGACGTGCACCGTGCCGGCCCCGCTCAACGAGGGCGAACGCCACGGCACGCGGCCGTCGAGCGCGTAGTTCACCTTCACGACCGGGGTGTCCCACTCGAATTTGCGCAGGTCGTCGAGCACCCGTGACCCGACGGCGTCGGCCGGCAGGAGCCGTGAGTACAGGGCCGGGGCCGAGGTGTCGGCGAGGACGGCGCGGCGCACCTTCACCCGCTCGCCGCCGGCGGTCCGGACCGCGGAGACCTTCCCGCCCTGTACCTCCACGCCGACGACCGGCGAGTCGCACCGCAGCTGAGCGCCCGCCGAGGCGCCGCGCCGGACCAGCGCGTCGGTGAGCGCTCCCGCCCCGCCGACCGGCGCGGGGAATCCGACGTCCTGCGCGAGCATCGTGAGCATGTAGCCCATGACCCCGCTGCCGGGCGCTTCCGGCGGTGTGTCGGCGTGCATGGCATTGCCCAGGAGCAGCAACCGCGCCGCCGAACCGCCGAACAGTTCGGAGGACATCCGGGTGACGGGCAGCGCCAGCATGCGCGCGTAACGCAGTAGATCACCCGTCTTCATGGTGCGCAGCAGGTCCACCGAGCCCCGGACGGGCGGGAACGGGCCGAGGAGCAGTTCGAGCAACGGTCCACGCACCTGTTTCCACTGGTCGAACACCGCCAGCCACGCTTCCCCGTCACCGACGCAGCGACGCTCGAGGTCGGCTGCCGTGTCGGTGGGATCCGGAGAGACGACGATCGCGTCCTCGTCGTCAGGGCCGAGCGGATGACCGAAGGCCTTCGGCGAACGCGCCCAGCGGAGGCCGTGCGATGCGAGGTCGAGAGCCTGGAAGGCCGGTGAGGCCACGCCGAGCGGATAGAACGCGCTGAACAGATCGGCGCAGTATCCCGGGTGGAGTTCCGCGCTGCGCACGGCGCCACCGGGTTCGGGTTGTTCCTCGAGCACGAGGACGTCCCATCCGGCGTCGGCGAGCACCGCGGCGGCGGTCAGACCGTTGGGTCCCGCGCCGATGACGACCGCGTCGACCGTCGTGTCGCTCATTCGGTGGCGCCTTCGGCGAGCAACACCAGCCGTCTCAGGCATTCCTGATTCCTGGGCAACACCAGTTCCTCCTGCACGCGGTCGGGGACGAGGGCGTACGGGCCTGCAACGATGTGTTCGGCCATCGTGATGCGGGTGCCGCCGTCGTGGGTCGGTTCGAGGGTGATCGTGATCTCGGCCTTGCCGAACAGCCACGCGCGGGCGCGCAGCACCAGTTCCCGTTCGGGCACCATGGCCTTGACCTCCGTGTGGTCGTCGAGCAGGAGAGGCCACAGACCCACCGAATGGTGGATCCGGGTGCCCTTCTGCGGCCAGGCGGGATCGACGGCCCGGATGCGGGACGCACCCACCACCCATCCCGCGTACCGCCAGCCGTCCGCGAGGATCTCCCACACTCGCGCCGGCGCCACCGAAGTCTCGATCGTCGCGATCCTGGCCATGCCCGCTCCTCATCTGCTGGACGACAGCTCGCTTGCGGCAGACGCATACCCCGCCACCGCAGGTGTCACACGACGCCGGGTGTCATCGCTGTTCGGAGGGGGTATCCGGGCGGGCATGGAAGCCGAGAACACCCCCTCCTCGAACCCGTACGCCTTCGTCTTCGCACCGTCCCCGCTCCTCACTGTGACACTCGAGAAGGCACCCGACGGAAGCACCGAACTGCACGTGCACCCCGGCGGGCAGGGATTCTGGATCGGCCGCATGGCGGCGACCCTGGGAATGGACGTGCACCTGTGCGGACCGTTCGGCGGCGAGTCCGGCACGGTCCTCGTCGACATGATGAACCGCGAAGGGGTGACGGTGCACGCCGTGGAGACCGCGTCGCCCAACGGCTCCTACATCCACGACCGTCGCGAAGGCGAACGGAAGGAGATCGTGGAGATCGACCCGCCGGCGCTCACCCGGCACGAGACCGACGATCTGTTCAGCGCGTCGCTGGCGTCCGCGATGTGCGCGAAGGTCGCGATGCTGGGCGGACCGCACTGCGACGACGCCGTGCCGGCGGAGATGTACACGCGGCTGTGCTCGGATCTGGGAGCGCTCGGCGTCCCGGTCGTCGCCGACCTGTCCGGCCCCACCCTCGGCGCGGCCCTCGAAGGCGGGGTGACCGTGCTGAAGGTCAGCCACGAGGATCTCATCGAGGACGGTCGCGCGAAGTCCGAGGACCTCGACGATCTCATCGAGGCCATGCACCGTCTCCACGACGAAGGTGCCGCCTCGGTGGTGATCTCCCGCGCCGGTGATCCGGCGATCGCACTGCACGACGGAACCGTCTGGGAGGTGGAGGCCCCCTCGGTGCAGACGGTGGACCACCACGGCGCCGGAGACTCGATGACCGCCGGCATCGCCTCGGCCTACGCCGCGGGTGCGAAGTTCGAGGACGCGCTGCGTCTCGGCGCCGCAGCGGGCGCGGTCAACGTCACGCGCCGCGGTCTGGCGACGGGACATCGTGGCGCGGTGGAGAAGATGGCCGAGAAGGTGGAGGTCCGGAAGGTGAAGGGGAAGCGTTCATGAAAGCACTGATCGTCAACGACGACGGCATCGACAGCCCCGGTCTCGCCATGCTCGCACGCCTCGCCGTGGAGGCGGGATTCGACGTGCAGGTCGCGGCGCCCCATGTCGAGCGCAGCGGCGCGAGCGCATCGTTGACCGCTCTCCAGGACGAAGGAAAGCTCCTGTTGAGCCGTCGCCCGATCGACGACCTGCCCGAGGTGGAATCCTATGCGGTGGAGGCATCTCCGGCGCTGATCACCTTCCTCGCCTCGTACGGCGCGTTCGGGACGGCACCCGACATCGTGTTGTCCGGGATCAATCTGGGCCCCAACACCGGTCACGCGATCCTGCATTCGGGAACGGTGGGCGCGGCCCTGACCGCGGCCAGCCACGGCGCCCGCGCGGTCGCGTTGTCCCTCAACGGGACGGCTCCGTCGCAATGGGAGACCGCCGAACTGGTGGCCCGTCACGCTCTCGAGTGGGCGGTCGAACACAGCCGTCCGGGTGCGGTTCTCAACGTCAACATCCCCGACATACCCGTCCACGAGTTGCGCGGACTGCGCAGTGCCCCGCTGGCGGAGTTCGGTGCCGTCCAGGCCGAGATCGGGGAGGTCGAGGACGACGGCGACATCTCCCGCGCCCTGCCCATCACCTTCCGGGCCGTCGAACTCGAC
The DNA here is from genome assembly GCF_058211795.1 of Rhodococcus sp. S3. Taxonomy (NCBI): domain Bacteria; kingdom Bacillati; phylum Actinomycetota; class Actinomycetes; order Mycobacteriales; family Nocardiaceae; genus Rhodococcus; species Rhodococcus sp. S3. Next base: position 3,971,077 of record NZ_CM177074.1, read on the forward strand.
GAATCCCACGACAGCGACGCCGTTCTCGTCTGCCAGGGATGGGCCACCGCGACCGTGCTGACGATGCCCTTCGAGGTGGCGGACACCGATCTCGACACCCTGGAGTTCGCCCATTCGGACAGTGCGCAGTCGTAGGTTCGGATCCCGCTCGGTCGCGGACGCCGCGACCGAGCGGTCCCGGCCGTGAAAAGATATCGTTCCCTGCGATTCTCAGGGCACTGTAGTTCTCAGGACACTGCGGTTATCAGGCCACGGCGGAATTCGAGACGTAGCGGGAGATCGGCGTGACGACGGACCGTTCGGCGCGACCGGCCGTGTCCGTCACGGACTGCACGAACCTGCCGGCCTCGGCGAGCGCGCGCCGGCTCTCGGGAAGACTGTCGGCGAATATCGGAAACGCGTGCACCTGGTGTCGCCACAGGTGCAGGTCGCAGCTGACCCCGGCCTCCCGCACGGCCCGTGCCATGGATTCGGCGTCGCTGCGCAACAATTCGTCGTGACCGGCGTGGATCATCATCGGCGGCAGCACACTGAGGTCGTTGTCCAGCGGGCACATCAGCGGTCCGGGCTCCCCGTCGACGGTCAGACGCGTGTGGGTGCCCTCGATGTAGCGCACGAGCGACTGCACGGCCGATCCGGGGAACATGGGGCAGGCCGCCTGCATGTCGTGTTCGGCGCGGCGATCCGAATCGAGGTCGACGAGCGGCGACAGCGCGACGATGCCGGCGGGGCGGGGCAGATCGGATTCCGCGATGGCCAGGGCCGTCATGAACGACAGGTATCCCCCGGCGGAATCGCCGGCGATGACGATGTCCTCTCCCCGATAACCCTTCTCGCACAACCACTCGTAGCCGCGTACCGCGTCGTCCACCGCGTGTGCGATGGGAGCGTTCGGCAGCATCCGGTAGTCGACGCTGAGAACCGCGCCGTCGGCGCGATCCGACAGGCTCACGGCGAGCGAACGGTGAGTGTTGAGTCCGCACATCAGGAAAGCGCCGCCGTGCAGGTACAGCACCGCGCGCTTGGTCGATCGTCCTTCCGCACGGATCCACTCGGCACTGCACGTACCCAGGTCGACCTCCACGTACTGGGCTCCGGAGGGCTTGGGGAGCAGGGACGCAGCGCCGTCGACGACCGACAGTGGCCACGCGAGGTCCGGCCGGGCCATCCATGCCCCGACGACCGGCTTCGCGAGTGCGCGCACTGCGCCCCGAACGAATCGGGAGCGCACGCTTCCACCTCGGTGGGTGCGGCTGACGCCCTCACATCCACCGAAATCGTCGATCTCAGAAGACAGCACTGGAACCTCCCGTGGGACACCCACGAAACCGGTTGATTTATTTCGCCATACGCGACGTGGTACTGCGGTTTACCCACACCTGTCCGGCATCGAAACACCCGGTTCGGATCACGAACCGGACACGAACGGGTGCGAGGCGCCCCCACGGCGCCCCGTTTACCGGTCCGACCGGGGAGGTAACCAGCGCGTATGCCTACCGAGACCACGGTGTCCCTGTGGCGGGATCGCGCCTCGCGGACCGCGACGTACGACGACTGGACGGCCCGCCGGGAGCGTTACGACGTCGTGGTCGTCGGCGCAGGGATCACGGGCACCGTCACCGCCCTGCTCCTCGCCGAGCGGGGACTGCGCGTCGCGATCGTCGAAGCCCGGGACATCGGGGCCGTGACCACCGGAAACACCACCGGCAAGGTCAGCGTCCTGCAGGGCACACGCCTGTCGCAGATCGGCCGTAGACATTCCGGTGCGGTCCGTCAGGGATATGTCGACGGCACCCTGGCCGCGCAACGGTGGGTGGTCGACTTCTGCACGGAGAACGGACTCGACTTCGATCGTGCGGACGCCTACACCTATGCGCAGGACCCGTCGAACGTGAGCATGATCGACGCGGAGTACCACCACTGCCGCGCGGCCGGACTGCCGGCCGAACGTGTCGGCGAGATCCCGCTCCCCTTCGCCGTGGCCGCGGCGGTCACGATCCCCGACCAGGTGCAGATCGATCCCATGCCGCTCCTGTACACGGCGGTCGACCGGGCACGCACGGCCGGCGCCGACGTGTTCGTCGGGCGTCGCGTGAAGACCGTGGACACCGAGGACGCCGGATGCGTCGTCCGCACCGACGACGGCGACGTCCGTGCAGACCGCGTGGTCCTCGCGACCGGCATCCCCATCCTGGACCGCGGTGCATTCTTCGCCAGGGTGGAACCCGACCGCTCGTACTCCATCGCGGTCGAGGTGCCCGGCGGTCCTCCGGAAGGGATGTTCCTGTCCGCGGACAGTCCCACCAGGTCGCTCCGCACCGCCTCCGCGGCGGGAACGTCCTCGTCGGCGGATCGACTGCTGCTCGTCGGCGGGAACGGGCACGTCGTCGGCCGGCACGAGTCGCCCCGCTCGGCGTACGACGACCTGCTGCGATGGAGTCAACGGACCTTCCCCGGTGCCCACGAGCTGTACCGGTGGTCGGCGCAGGACTACACGAACATGGACAGCCTCCCCGAGGTCGGGCCCGTCCTGCCAGGCGCCGACCGGATCTGGGTGGCGACCGGCTTCGGCAAGTGGGGCATGACCGGCGGGGTCGCGGCGGCGCACATCATCGCGTCCCGGTTCTCGGAGTCGCCGGACCCCGAGGTCGAGGCGTGGGCGCCCGCCCTGGCGGCCTGGCGCACCGAACTGGTGACCGGCGCCCCCACCGCAGCCAAGCTCAATGCCACCGTCGCATGGCACATGGCCAAGGGCTGGTTGCAGGCCGCGACGTCCTCCGGACCGGAGCCCGAAGAAGGACAGGGCCGGGTGGTGCGCAGTTGCGGACGTCCCGTCGGAGTGTCCACGGTCGACGGCCGGACCCGCCGCGTGAGCGCGGTCTGCCCACACCTCGGCGGAATCCTGCGGTGGAACGACGCGGAGTCGTCGTGGGACTGCCCGCTGCACGGTTCCCGATTCGCCGCCGACGGCGCCCTGCTGGAGGGACCCGCGACCGGCGATCTCTCCCCCAGGTGACGTCGAGGGTGAAAGCGGGGGTGAGAGCCTGCGTTTCACACCCACCGCAGCCGGGTAGTTCTGACAGCAGCCGAGAAAGGACACACGAACATGAATTCCGCCGATGGGGCACGACTGTCCGGACTGACCGTCGCAATTCTCGCGACGAACGGAGTCGAGGAGGTCGAGCTCGTCGAGCCGCGTAAGGCTCTCGAGGACGAGGGCGCCACCGTCCGGCTCGTCTCGATCGAGCAGGGCGAGATCCAGGCCATGGAGAAGGACGTCGACGCCGCAGGGAAGTACACCGTCGATCACCTCGTCTCGGAGGTCTCCCCCGGTGACTTCGACGGCCTGGTCCTTCCCGGTGGAACCACGAATCCCGATCAGCTGCGCCAGGACGACAAGGCCGTGTCGTTCGTGCGGGAGTTCGTCACCTCCGGGCGTCCGGTCGGCGTGATCTGTCACGGGCCGTGGACGCTCGTCGAGGCCAACGTGGTGCGCGACCGCACCCTGACGTCGTATCCGAGCGTCCGTACCGACATCCGCAACGCCGGCGGAAATGTCGTCGATCAGGAGGTGGTCGTCGATCGCAATCTCGTCTCGAGCCGCAATCCCGGCGACCTGCCGGCGTTCTGCAAGGCACTCGTCGATCTCTTCGCAGCGAACCCCGCGAGCTGATTTCTTCGGGCCGCGCACCACGCAGGCCCATCCTCTTTCCTCCACCGACCGCGACCGCAGAGGTTCCGGTCCGTCCCCACCTGTTTTCGAAAGGACCTCGACGATGCTCGAGCAGAGCCCCGTTTCCGGCGCCACCGTCTTTCCCTCCGCGCCCCTCCACCAGGGCGTGCGGTTCAGCACCGCGGAGATCAAGAAGCGTATCGACGAAATGTTCGACACCTCGGCCGCTCCCCTGCCGAGCGAGAGCTGATTCCCGAACAACTGCTGGTCGAAGGCCCACAGCAGCGCTCGCGGTTTGCGGCCACCTACCCGCCTTGATAACAAGAAGCAGTCGATTTCGAACATTTGGGATTGGTTCGCCGTAAGGCAATTGCACGAAGGCGGGAATATGAACGAAACGAACTCCGACGATTTCGTCGTGGTCGCCAACCGTTTGCCGGTGGATCTGGAGACGCCGACCGACGGCGGCCCGCCGGTCTGGCGACGCAGCCCCGGCGGTCTGGTGACCGCCATGGAGACCGTCCTGAGGTCCAACAGCGGCGCCTGGGTCGGCTGGCCCGGCACTCCCGACGTGACGGTCGATCCCTTCGAAGAAGACGGGCTCTCGCTGTATCCGGTGGAGCTGTCCGCCCAGGAAGTCGAGGAATACTACGAGGGTTTCTCGAACGACACCCTGTGGCCGCTCTATCACGACGCGCTCGTTCCACCCACCTTCGATCGACGCTGGTGGCGCACCTATCGCGCGGTCAACCAGCGATTCGCCGAGGCCGCGGCCCGCGCCGCCGCCCCCGGGGCGACGGTGTGGGTGCACGACTACCAGCTCCAGCTCGTTCCCCGGATGTTGCGCGAGCTCAGGCCCGACGTCACCATCGGCTTCTTCCTCCACATCCCTTTCCCGCCCACCGAACTGTTCCTGCAGTTGCCGTGGCGTAAGGCGATCGTCGACGGTCTGCTCGGCGCCGATCTCGTCGGTTTCCACCTCCCCGGTGGGGCACAGAACTTCCTCTACCTCGCCAACCGGCTGTTCGGACTCCCGGCACCGCGCGGGACCGCATCCGGCGGCACCATCGATCTCGGCGATCGACAGGTCCGCGTCGGCGCCTACCCGATCTCCATCGACTCCGCGCAGCTCCGGGAACGTTCCAGCGACAAGGCCATTCGCGAGCGCGCCGCCGAGATCCGCAGGGATCTGGGCGATCCGGAGGTCATGCTGCTCGGCGTCGACCGTCTCGACTACACCAAGGGCATCGACGTACGGCTCGAGGCGCTGCACGAGCTGTTCGCCGACGGCACCCTCGATCCCGAGAAGGTCGTGATGGTGCAGTTGGCCACGCCGAGCCGGGAGCGCTTGACGGCATACGCACAGCTCCGGGACCAGGTGGAGCGCGAAGTGGGACGGATCAACGGCGAGTTCGCCCGGCTCGGCTCCCCTGTCGTCCACTACCTCCACGCCTCGGTCGACCGCGACGAGCTGCTCGCGATGTACACCGGTGCCGACGTCATGCTGGTCACTCCCCTGCGCGACGGCATGAATCTCGTCGCCAAGGAGTACATCGCCTGCCACGGCGACGGCAGCGGGTCGCTGGTTCTCAGCGAATTCGCCGGGGCGGCAGTGGAACTCCGTCGCGCCCTCCTCGTCAACCCGCACGATCTCGAAGGCGTCAAGCGCGCGATCGTCGAGGCGATCGAGGAGGATCCGGCCGAACGGAAGAGGCGCATGAAGACCATGCACGCGCACGTCATGGAGCACGACGTCGCCCGCTGGTCGCGCACCTTCCTCGAGGATCTACGGGACACCTCGGGTGCGCACGTCGCTGCCGCGGAAAACTAGGGCACGCGGGTCCCTCTCCGGCGCGTACCGGAGAGGGACCCGCGTGCCCCGAACCTCGAAGAACCGCAGGCCCGAAGAAGTGCAGACCTACTGGCTCGGCTGCGGTACCTCGCACTCGACCTGGGGATTGACGCCCGCGTAGTTGAGCGGCCCGGCCACCACCGTGACCGCCACCGTCGCGAGACTGCTGCAGTTCTGGTCCGAGTCGCTGAAGTAGCCCCGCTGACCGGCCGCCACCGCACCGATGATCAACCAGACCAGGACCACGAGACTCAACAATCGCACGATCTCACCTCGATCCGTCCCACACGCCGGACCGTCCGGCCGGGTAGCAATACCCGAGGTGGAAATCGAACAAACGCACCGAGGAACATGATCCGGCCATACCGGACGCAGCACCTCTCTGTACATCCGGGTGTGCACCATCGCGTAGGAGTACCGGCATAATTTCTCTTGTGACCGATCCGCCCGTCGATGAAGCGTTGAGCCGGATCCTCGCCGACGACGTCTCCCGGCACGTCGGAAGTTTCCGGTACCTGTCGACCGACGACTCGTGGGAATGGTCGGGCTTCCGTCGCCCGGATAGACGGCTACGAACCCGGCACCGTCGTACCCACGACCGAACTCGTCCTCCGGCACAAACACCCCGACGACAGGGAGGACATCACGACGCTCCTCACCTCCGTCCGTACCACGGGTGAGCCCTTCAGCAGCCGGCACCGGATCGTCGACACCCGAGGCACGATCAGACATGTCGTCGTGATCGGTGATCGCATCGTGGACGAGGACGGCTCGGTTCTCGGCACGTCGGGGTTCTATCTCGACCTGACCGACGCTCTCGAAGAGGACCTGCGGGCAGCGGTCGACGCGGCGATGTCGTCCCTGGCGGACGCCCGCGCCGTCATCGAACAGGCCAAGGGCGCTCTCATGCTGGCATACACGATCCCGGCCGAGCGCGCGTTCGAGATCCTGGTGTGGCGTTCCCAGGAGACGAACCTCAAGCTGCGGTCACTCGCCGAACGGCTCGTACACGAGATCTCGACCACCCCCGGGCTCCTCGAAGAGTTCCGCGGCCGTTTCGATCACCTGTTCCTCACCGTGCACGAGCGAGTCCGCTCGGGCGACCCGCTCCCTTCCGATTGAGCGACCCGCTCCCCTCCCCGATTGAGCGACCCGCTCCCCTCCCCGATTGAGCGACCCGCTCCCCTCCCCGATTGAGCGACCCGCTCCCCTCCCCGATTGAGCGACCCGCTCCCCTCCCCGATTGAGCGACCCGCTCGGGGGTACCCGAAGGTGGAGTCGCGCCCGGCGCCGCGCCGGTCGCTGCGCCCGCGCGCCCTTCGACGTGAGGAGAGCCATGACCCAGGATGTGGAGAAACGTTGGAACGACCCCCGCACGGCCCGTAAGGCCACGATGTACGCCGGGGGCGTGATCGTCGCTGCACTCGTGGTGATGGGCGTCGCCATCCTCTGGGGCACGAACTCCGGACAGGGCTGCAGCGACGCCGCATTCGCGGTGTGCACCGATCCCGCCCGCCAGATCCTCGTCTTCGGCCCCACACTCGTGCTCCTGCTCGGCGGTCTCGGTGCACTGTGGACGGCGTACCGCACATGGAAGCGCGGCGGTCGCTGGCCGATCTGGCAGGGCGCAGGATGGGCACTGCTGGTGCTGATGGTCGCCTACGCCACCATCTCCGCCCGCGCCATCATCTGATCCGGCGCCCGGTCGTCCCGGCCCGGGACGGCCGGAGCCACCGACCCGCACGAACGAACAGGCGGGACAGCAGCGTATTTCGGTTCGTACCGACGCGCCGTGACCGGTTTATCCCCCACCACACACGGGAATACCGCTGTGGTGAAGATCGCGATGGTTGCCGGACAAGTGAATCCCCTGCTCGGTCACGGCGCGCACGCAGGTGCAGCGCCGCAAGGACTGCACGTCCACCTGGCCGAACTGTCCTCCGCCCTCGCCGGGGCCGGTCACGAGGTGGTGGTCTACACACGCCGCGAGGATCGCGACGGCCCCGACCGGATCTCCGCCCCTGGTGGATACGAAGTGGTGCAGGTGCCGGCGGGTCCGCCGTCCCCGCTGCGCCCCGACGAAACTGCCTCTGCGATGGGCGAATTCGGGAGCTTCCTGGATCGGGAGTGGCGTCAGCGACCACCGGACATCACCCACGCCCACTACTGGCTGTCCGGACTGGCCACCCAGCTCGCCACCCGCTCACTGGGCATCCCCACGGTCCAGACCTTCCACTCCCTCGGCACGGTCGAGCACCGCATCCGGGAGAAGACGGCGATGGACGCATCCGCGCGCGACCGAATCCGCTTGGAGCGACTCATCGCCCGGGGTGCGACGCGCATGATCGCGACGAGTTCCGACGAGGTGTTCGAGCTGGCGCGCATGGGACTCCCCCGCACGCGGACCACAGTGGTGCCGAGTGGAGTGGACGCCGCGCACTACAGCACCGCCGCCGCTCCCGACACCACGAGGACCCGCAAGCATCGCCTGCTCGCAGCCGGTCCTCTCGAATCGGGCTCCGGATTCGACATCGCCATCGAAGCGCTGGCGGGCATTCCCGACACCGAACTCGTCATCGCCGCGCATCCCGCTCCGCCGTACCTGTCGCGCCGAGCAGACGAGCAGGAGAAGTCCCGTCTGGTGAAGCTCGCACGCGTACGCGGTGTGCAGGGACGCGTCCGGATCCGCCGCGACGTCGGGCGGGACGAGATGCCCGGTCTGCTCCTGTCCGCCGACGCCGTGGTCTCCACCCCCTGGCACGATCCATCGGGGATGCTCGCCCTGCAGGCGATGTCGTGTGGTCGCCCGGTCATCGCAACCGCCTCGGGTGGAATGCTCGACACCGTGCTCGACGACGCCACAGGCCTTCTCGTGCCCACCCGCTCCCCCGAGGCCGTCGCGGCCGCCGCACGCCGGCTTCTCTCCGATGCGACGACACGCGCCACCTTCGGTATCGCCGGACGCGACCGCGTGCTCGCCCGGTACACCTGGGATCGCGTGGCGGAGGACACTCTTCGCGCCTACGAACGGTGCGTGCCGGTCAGGCGTACTGCACACCGGACCGCACGGATCGGTGTGCAGTAGCGCCCATCGAACTCGGCACATGCACTGGAACGATCAGCGACGGAAGTCCTGATCGTTCCGGTGCGCACCCGCCCCACCGACCTCGCCGATCCGGCCCTCGCCGCCGGGCACCGAGTTCGAGGTCGGCGAACCTGCCGTTCCCGGAGTCGGTTCCCCGCGGTGGTCACCGCGATCGGCGCCTTCCGCCGCACGGGGATCCAGCTCTTCCGCGCGGCGACGACGTTCGTCGAGTTCGGCTCGCGCCGCTTCGGCGGTACGGCGTTCGTCCTCCGAGCGGGCACGCAGCCGCTCCGCCTCGGCCGCCTTGGCTTCGGCTTCCGCCGCGGCGCGGCGGGCCTCCGCTTCGGTGCGTTCGGCCGACGCAGCCCGTTGTTCGACTCCGGGCCTGTTCTCCTCGACGCTGCGACGCAGACGTTCGGCTTCGGCACGCCGTCGCTCGGCGCGCCGGTTGCGGAGCGTCCACACCAGCACCGCCACTACCACCAACGCGACGACCACCGCTATCACCAGCAGAATCCAGTCGTTCGTGCTCATCTCGACCTCCTCGGGTTCATCAGCGGGTTCCCCCGGGTCGAAGTGACGAAACGGGCAGGTCGGGCCGGTCGGTGGATCGGAGGCGTCCCGAAACAGAACCGTTGCCGCCCGGGTGTCCCGAACGGCAACGGTATGGAGGGGCGTGGCGCATCGCGTGCCACGCCGTGTGGTCGACTCTCCTCTTACATCACAGGAGCGACCGCAGCGAGCGCTGCTTCACGTGTCCTGCAGGCCTTGGCGGCGATGGCGGCATCGGCGACCCGGAGCAACCGTTCCACCGGTCGCCCACTCAGAAGAGCCCAGCGGACGTTCAGGGCACGCGCGCGCTCGTCGAGATCGTCGAAGACCGACAATCCCGCCGCACCGAAGAATTCGACTGCCCCGAGGTCGACGACCATACGGATCGATTCTTCGAGCTGCCGATGGGTGAACGCGTGGAGAGCGTGTGCGTTACGGATGTCGATCTCGCCGCGCACATCGATCCAGACGAGGTCCGGCTCGATCCTCTGAGCACTGAATTCCGCACCGACGACCCGCTCTGCGGGGATATCGGACCTGATCGGCCGAGCCGACCATGCGGATGGGACGGAATCTACCTGTGCGGCAATTCGCTGAGGAACTGTCATAGCACTTCCCAACATCGAAAATTGCAGGAAGCACGACCTACGAGACAGGCACAACCGGTGACCGATCGGAACCCTCCCGAAACGGGGGTGCTTCCGTGTTCTCGGCTGTGTGCTCAACCTTCTGCCCCAACAGTAGTCCACGAACCATCGGCGCTCAACACATCGAACGTGCATTTCGGGCATGTTGCGGACCCCTGCCCAGGTCACGGCGGATGGATTGAATTCGCGATATCTGGGTAATCTCTCCGACGACCAGACAGACACGACCCGCTCGTACCCCCACTCCCCGTACTGGAGACATCAGGCTCATGGCAAAATCCGCGTCGATCGAATCGGCACGCGACCACAATCCCCCGGTAGTCGAACTTCGAGTAGAGGCCCATCCCGATCAGCTCGCAGTGCTCCGAGCGGTAGCCGCCGCGATCGCGCTGCAGCACGACTTCGACCTCGATACCGTGGCGGACGTGAAGCTCGCCGTCGACGAAGCGGCCACGCGGCTGATCATGGGCGCTCCCGAGGACGCCGTTCTGGCATGCTCCTTCCGGGCGGCCCTTCCTCTGCTGCACATCAGCCTCTCGGCACCAACGAACGATGCCTCCGCAATCGGGCAGCCGCGCTCCTTCGGATGGCACGTGCTCAACTCGCTGACCGAGTCCATCTCGGTGACGAGCGACGACTCGCGCGCCACGATCGACATGTCCATCGCCGAAGGCAGCGCCGATCGGTGACGCGCAACACGGGTAGGTCGAGCGACGAGTACGCCGACGTCACCGAAACGCTGAGAACACTCCTCGCACTCGAGGAGGGCGACCCCGGTCGCATCCGCATCCGCGACGAAGTGGTCGAGCGGTGCCTTCCGCTCGCCGAGCACATCGCCCGGCGCTTCGACGGCCGTGGTGAGGCCTTCGAGGACCTGCTGCAGGTCGCGCGTCTGGGCCTGGTCAACGCGGTCGACCGGTTCGACCCCGAACGCGGCTCGGATTTCGTCTCCTTCGCGGTCCCCACGATCATGGGCGAGGTGCGCCGGCACTTCCGGGACGCCGGCTGGGCCGTTCGTGTGCCGAGGCGCATGAAGGAACTGCACCTGTCCCTGAGCAAGGCCACCTCCGAGCTCTCCCAGCAGCTCGGACGTGCGCCCACCGCTTCCGAGCTCGCCGAGGAACTCGGCATCGATCAGGAGGAGGTGTTGCAGGGTCTCGTGGCCGGTAACGCCTACCAGACGGTGTCGGTGGACCGATCGTCCCCGTCGGGCGACGACGGGCTCACCCTCGCCGACACGCTCGGCGACTACGACGCCGCGCTGGACGAGGTCGAGAACCACGAGGCGCTGCGTCCGCTGCTCGAGGCCCTTCCGGCCCGCGAACGCACGGTCGTGCTGCTGCGCTTCTTCGGCAACATGACGCAGACGCAGATCGCTGAGCGCGTGGGTGTCTCGCAGATGCACGTGTCGCGTCTGCTCACGAAGACCCTCGCGCAGCTCCGCGATCAGCTCGGCGACAACTTCTGACGGGGTCGACGTCCCGGGTTCTCGTTACCCGGGACGTCGACACGGTCAGAACGTCGAGGCGTCGATCACGAAGCGATAGCGCACATCACTGGCGACCACACGGTCGTATGCCTCGTTGATCCGGTCTGCGGAGATCAGTTCGATCTCCGCACCGATACCGTGCTCTGCGCAGAAATCGAGCATCGCCTGCGTGTCGGGGATGCCGCCGACATTCGATCCGGCCATCGCACGATCGTTCATCGCGAGCGAGAACGCCCGCACCGACAGCGGCTTCTCGGGCAGGCCGAGGCCGACGAGGGTGCCGTGCAGCCGCAGCAGCGACAGGTAGCGGTCGAGGTCGAGGTTGACCGAGACGGTGTTGAGGATCAGGTCGAACTTCCCGCGCAGCTCCTTGAACGTCGACTCGTCCTCGGTGGACCGGTAGTCGACCGCACCGAATCGCAGGCCGTCGTCCCGCTTCGACAGCGAGTGGCCGAGCACCGTCACCTCCGCCCCCATGGCTGCCGCAATCTTCACGCCGACGTGCCCGAGGCCGCCCATGCCGATGATCGCGACCTTGCTCCCCGGCCCGGCATTCCATCGCTTCAGCGGCGAGTACAGGGTGATTCCCGCGCACAGCAGAGGTGCCGCGGCGGCCGGGTCGAGTCCGTCGGGAATCCTCAGGACGAAGTGTTCGGTGACGACGATGTGCGTCGAGTAGCCGCCCTGGGTGACGGTGCCGTCGCGGTCGACGGAGTTGTAGGTCCCCGTCACCCGATTGGTGCAATGCTGTTCGAATCCCGTTCGGCAGGGATCACATTCGCCACAGGAGTTCACGAAGCAGCCCACGCCGACACGGTCGCCGACGGCATGTCTCGTGACCTCGGACCCGACGGCGGCGACGGTACCGACGATCTCGTGACCCGGCACGATCGGGTACTTGGTTCCACCCCACTCGTTCCGGGCGGTGTGGATGTCGGAATGGCAGATGCCGGCGAACTCGATCTCGATGAGCACGTCGAGCGGGCCGAGGGCACGTCGTTCGACGGTGGTCTTCGACAGGGGCGCATCGGGCGCGGTGGCGGCGTAGGCGGCGACGGTGGTCGTACCGGTTGTGGACGTCATTCCTCCACAACTACTCCGCCTCACGACGACGTGCACCCGCGGGGGACTCCCGCGGGTGCGCGTCGTCGAGACGGTTCGGCTATCCGGCCTGGTCGGCCTGTTGTGCCGCCCGGCGGCGCAGTCGTCGCGCCGCGGCGACGAGGTTGCGCAACGACGGCTCGAGCTGCCAGTGATGACGGGTCTTGAGGCCACCGTCCGGATTGGCCCACAACCGGTCGAGTTCCACCGATTCCGCCGCCTCGGTGAGCAACTCGTCGAGCTCGTCGATGTCCGGGATCCGGGCCGACCGCGACTCGTAGACACCGGGACCGACACCGTGGGACAGCGCGCGGTCCTTGATCGCCTCGAGCACCCAGCGGATCGAGCGCGTCGCCACGATCGCCGTGACGTCGGCGTCGAGCCGCTCGATCGCGTCGACCACCGACGCCTGACCCGAATAGGTCAGGTGCGTGTGGATCTGCGTCTCCGGCTTCGCACCACCGGTGGCGAGACGGAAGGCGTCGACGGCCCAGTCGAGGTACTCGGCGCGTCCGTCCTGCCGCAGCGGCAGCAACTCACGGATGGCCGGTTCGTCGACCTGGATGATCGCGATGCCCGCCCGCTCGAGATCGGTGATCTCGTCGCGGATGGCCAGCGCGAGCTGGTCGGCCGTCTCGTGGAGCGGTTGATCCTGACGCACGTAGGAACGCGCCAGCATCGTCACCGGACCGGTGAGCATGCCCTTGACCGGCTTGTCGGTCAGCGACTGTGCGAACGAGATCCACTCGACCGTCATCGGCTTCGGGCGCACGATGTCGCCGTAGAGGATCGGCGGACGCGTGCAGCGCGAACCGTAGGCCTGCACCCAGCCGAAGTGCGTGGTGGCGAAGCCCTCCATCAGCTCGGCGAAGTACTGCACCATGTCGTTGCGTTCGTGCTCGCCGTGGACGAGGACGTCGAGACCGATGTCCTCCTGCAGACGGATGGTGGACTCGATCTCCTCCTGGATGCGCTTGACGTACTCGTCGTACGACATCCGGCCACGACCGAGTTCTGCTCGTGCCCTGCGGATCTCCGCGGTCTGCGGGAACGAGCCCAGGGTCGTCGCCGGCACCGGCGGCAGATCCAGGCGCTTCTGCTGCGCGACGCGGCGTTCCTCGTACGGCGCACGCACCCGATGGGCGGGCGTGATCGCGTTCAGACGTGCACGGACGGTGTGCTTCTGCTTGAAGTGCACCGACACGGGCGGCTTGCGCCACCGCTCCTCGGCACCGGTCGTCAGTGCCTTGGCGAGGGAGACCACCTCCCCCACCTTCTGCTTCGCGAACGCGAGACGATCGGCGACGTCGCCGGGGATGTCGTACTCGACGAGCACGTCGTAGGGCACGTGCAGCAGCGAGGACGAGGTCGACACGACGAGATCCGGTGCGACCGCGACGATCGACTTCAGGTACTCGAGGGTGCGGTGGCGGTCGACCTTCCACACGTTGCGGCCGTCGACGACACCGGCGTAGATGCGCTTGCGCTTGAGTCCGGGCACGGCGGCCAGTTCGTCCGCGCTGATGCGGCCGTCGACCAGGTCCAGGCCGATCGCCTCGATCTTCGACGCGGCCAGGATCGGCAACGCCTCGCCGAGATGCCCGTACGGGCCGGTCACGAGCAGACGCGGACGCAGCGGAGCGTGCGAGAGCACGTCGTAGGCACGCGCGAGGGCTGCGAGCTCCTCCTCGCTGCGGTCCTCGGTGAACGACGGCTCGTCGAGCTGCACGCAGGTCGCGCCGGCGCGGGCGAGCTGCTCGAAGAGCTTCTCGTACTCGGGGAGCAGCGCGTCGAGCAGGTCGAGGGTGCGGAAGCCCTCCTTCGTCGACGTCGGCGCGACCTTCGACAGCAGCAGCAGCGAGACCGGGCCGAGCACCACCGGCCGCAGCTCGACGCCCTCGGCCTTCGCACGCTCGAACTCGTCGAGCACAGTCGCCGAGTTCAGCTCGAAGACGGTGTTCTCGTCGAGTTCGGGCTGGCGGTAATGGTAGTTGCTACCGAACCACCGCACCAGCTCGAGCGGCGGGAAGTCCTCGCGTCCACGGCACAGCGTGAAGTACAGATCGAGCGGGTCGAGCTCGTCGGCCAGCGGACGGAACCGCTCGGGCAGCGCTCCGAACAACAGGGCGTTGTCCAGGACGTGGTCGTAGTAGGAGAACGTGTTGCCGGGTACCTGGGTCAGACCCGTGGCTGCGAGCTCGCGCCAGGTGTTCTCCTGGAGCTCGCGAGCGACCGCGACGAGTTCGTCGCGCGTGCCCTCACCGTGCCAGTAGGCCTCGAGGGCGAACTTGAGCTCGCGGCGGGGCCCGATGCGCGGGTACCCGAGGATGCTCGATCCGTATCCGTCGGCGAGAGTTGCCATGTCGGCGTCGACCTTTCCCTCATGCACATCGCGCCCGTGCACCGGTGACCAGTGTTCGGAACACTGTCGCCGGGCACGGGCGCCGTGTGCGGTGGTGCTACCTGGCTAGCCGGCCTTCTTGACCGTGCGACCGTTGTCGGCGTACTCGTAGAAGCCGGCGCCCGACTTCTTGCCGACGAGTCCCGCCTCGACCATGCGCTGCAGCAGCGGCGGGGCCGAGTACAGGGGCTCCTTGAACTCCTCGTACATGGAGTCGGCGATCGACTTGACGGTGTCCAGACCGACGAGGTCGGTCAGGGCCAGCGGACCCATCGGGTGGGCGCAACCCAGGACCATCGTCTTGTCGATGTCCTCCTTGGTGGCGAAACCGGACTCGACCATCCGGATCGCCGAGAGCAGGTACGGCACCAGCAGTGCGTTGGCGATGAAACCTGCACGGTCGGAGGACCGCACGACCTGCTTGCCCAGTACGTCGGCGGCGAACGCCTCGGCGCGCTTGGTGACGGTGGGGCTGGTCTTCAGGGTGGTGACGAGCTCGACGAGCGGGAGCACCGGCACAGGGTTGAAGAAGTGCATGCCGATGACACGCTCGGGGGCACCGGTCGCGATACCGAGCTTCATGATCGGGATCGACGAGGTGTTCGATGCGAGCACCGCGTGGGGATCGGTGACGATCTTGTCGAGTTCGGCGAAGATCTCGCTCTTGATCTTCTCGTCCTCGACGACGGCCTCCACGACGAGCTGCCGATCGGCGAAGTCACCGAGATCGGAGGTGAAACGCAGACGCCATGCGGCCTGCTCACGCTCCCGTTCGGTGATCTTCCCGCTGCTCACACCCCGGTCCAGCGACCGGAGGATGCGGGCGCGTCCGGCAGCCGCGAGTTCGCGGGTCTGCTCGAACACCAGTACGTCGACATGAGCGCGTGCGCACACCTCGGCGATACCTGCGCCCATGATGCCGGCGCCGATCACGCCGACGCGCTGAATCTTTTCGCTGGTCACGTCAGCTCCTTCTCGTTGTGGGGGTCGTGGCCGAGGCCGGAAGTACAGGTGCGGACCCATCGGGTGCGCGGGTGCAGAACTGCCCCTGATACGCACGCACCCCGCGGCAGGACATGGGGACCTGTGGATCCCGCCGCGGGGTGGTGGCCTCTTCGGTGGCGCTTGTTCCTAGTGGAACTGGCCTTCCTCGGTGGAGCCCTTCAGGGCAGCCGTGGAGGTGTTGGGATCGACGGTGGTGGCGATGGTGTCGAAGTAGCCGGCACCGACCTCACGCTGGTGCTTGATGGCGGTGAAGCCGCGCTCCTTGGCCGCCTTGAACTCGCGCTCCTGCAGGTCGACGAAGGCCGTCATGCCCTCGCGGGCGTAGCCGTGCGCCAGGTCGAACATGCCGTAGTTGAGCGAGTGGAAGCCGGCGAGGGTGATGAACTGGAACTTGAAGCCCATCGCGCCGAGCTCCTTCTGGAACTTCGCGATGGTCGCGTCGTCCAGGTGCGCCTTCCAGTTGAAGGACGGCGAGCAGTTGTAGGCCAGCAGCTGGTCCGGGAACTCGCTGCGGACGCCCTCGGCGAACTTCTTGGCGACCTCGAGATCCGGCACACCGGTCTCCATCCAGATGAGGTCGGAGTACGGAGCGTAGGCCTTCGCACGGGCGATGCAGGGCTCGATGCCGTTCTTGACGTGGTAGAAGCCCTCGGCGGTGCGCTCACCGGTGATGAACGGGCGGTCGCGCTCGTCGACATCGGAGGTGATGAGGGTCGCGGCCTCGGCGTCGGTGCGGGCGATGACCACGGTCGGGACGTCCGCGACGTCGGCCGCGAGGCGAGCCGAGGTCAGGGTGCGGATGTGCTGCTGCGTGGGGATGAGCACCTTGCCACCGAGGTGACCGCACTTCTTCTCCGACGCGAGCTGGTCCTCCCAGTGCGAACCGGCGACGCCGGCCGCGATCATGGCCTTCTGCAGCTCGTAGACGTTGAGGGCGCCACCGAAGCCGGCCTCACCGTCGGCGACGATCGGAGCGAGCCAGTTGTCGACGGAGGTGTCGCCCTCGACCTTGGCGATCTCGTCGGCGCGCAGCAGCGCGTTGTTGATGCGGCGGACGACCTGCGGAACCGAGTTCGCCGGGTACAGCGACTGGTCCGGGTAGGTGTGGCCGGACAGGTTGGCGTCGCCGGCGACCTGCCAACCGGAGAGGTAGATGGCCTTCAGGCCGGCGCGGACCTGCTGGACCGCCTGGTTGCCGGTGAGGGCGCCCAGCGAGTTGATGTAGTCCTCGTTGTTGACGAGGTCCCACAGGATCTCGGAACCGCGGCGAGCGAGGGTGGCCTCCTCGACGACATTGCCCTGCAGCTTGGCGACCTGCTCGGCGGTGTAGTTGCGGGTGATCCCCTTCCAGCGCGGATTGGTGTCCCAATCCTTCTGGATCTCTTCTGCAGTCCTCGGGGTGCCGGTGGTCGACATCAAATCTCCACTCTCTAGATCTGCCCCGCTCGGGATGAAGCAGTACGCGTGTACGACTTCACATCCTTTGCGTGCCGTTCGGATGTACAAGAACGACAATGACACAGTCCAAAAAACCCGTCTACCTGTTGCTAATGCCAATCTCGGTTATTTTCGTTGCAGGCATTGCGAAGATTGCTAATCGATGGTCGGTCCAACTACCCGAATCGGGCACGCGTTTATTACCCGCGAGTAGCAACTACCTCGGCTTTTGCCGCTGTCGTCCGGCCCACGCCGTCGGAACGACCCGTCCCGACGAATCACCCACCGCGGGACGGACCGGACACCTGTCTGTGACTGCCTTCACAAGCGTTGATCGCCGTTTGTGATCCCCATTGACCCCTGGAATCCCATCCGTAACATGTCTCGGGCCGGATCGGGGCCGGTGCGTCGTAGCGCCTTCGTGTCTCAGGGCCCCGGCCGAACAGCCCCCGAACACGAGGAGTCGACATTCTCTCGAGTACGTCGCGGTCGATCGTCGAAGCGACCCTGCCGGTGGTCGGCGCCGAGATCGGCACGATCTCACGTGTCTTCTACAACCGGCTCTTCCGGGCCGTCCCGTCCCTGCGGGACACCTTCAACCGCACCAACCAGGCCAACGGGGCCCAGCAGCGGGCACTCGCCGACTCGGTCGCCGCCTTCGCATCACTGCTGGTCACCCATGCACCGACCGATATCGACCCCATCATGGAGCGGATCGCCGCCAAGCACGCGTCCCTCGGTGTGCAGGCAGCGCACTACGGGATCGTGCGGACGCACCTGTTCGCCGCGATCGCCGAGGTCCTCGGTGACGCCGTCACACCGCAGGTCGCCGTGGCCTGGCACGAGGTGTACACGCTGATGGCGAACTCGCTCGTCGAGCAGGAGACGGAGCTGTACCGGCGGGCCGGTGTGGCGCCCGGCGACATCTGGCGTCGCGTGGTCGTCACCGAGCACGAGTACGACGGCGCGCACGCGGCCACCCTCCACCTCCGTTCCGTCGACGGTGAACCGCTGCCGGCCTTCCTTCCCGGCCAGTACATCTCGGTGCGGGTCGCGCTGTCCGACGGCTCCGAGCAGATCCGCCAGTACACCGTGTTCCCCGGCAGGGTGAGCGGCGAGTTGGCCGTCACCGTCAAGCGCGTGCCGGACGGACTCGTCTCCCCCGTGCTCTGCGACGGCCTGCGCGTCGGCGATCACCTCCTCGTGTCGCCGCCCTTCGGCAGCGTCGTGGTCGATCGGGGCAGCGAACCGCTGCTGCTCGTCTCGGCGGGCGTGGGCGTGACGATGACCGTCGCGGCGCTGCGCGACATGCAGTCCCGAGGCGACGGCCGGAGCGTCGACGTCGTCCACATCGACCGCACCCCTTACGAGCAACCGCACCGGACCGAGATCGGCATCCTGGTCGACTCGTTGCCGGACGCCCGGCTGCACGTGCGCTACACCGAGTACGACGAGATCCGCAGCGACGGGCGAACTCCCCTGTCCGGGCTGACGATTCCGGGCGACGCCCGCACCTACGTGTGCGGTCCGATCCCGTTCATGCGTGCGATCCGCTCCGATCTCGTCGCGTCGGGCCTGTCCCCGGGGTCGATCCACTTCGAAGCGTTCGCGCCGGGCTCGTGGTTCGGTCTCGAGGCTCCACCGGTGCCCGTCGATTAACACGCTGCGAACGCCACCTTGCGAAGGCTGCGAGGCAGTTCTACCCTGGGCGAATGGCCAAGACCTATGTAGGCGCCCGGTTGCGGCAGCTACGCACCGAGCGAGGACTCAGCCAGGCTGCGCTCGCCAAGACCCTCGAGATCTCGGCAAGTTATCTCAACCAGATCGAGCACGACGTCCGGCCCCTGACCGTGCCCGTCCTGCTGCGCATCAGCGAGGTCTTCGGGGTGGACGCCACCTTCTTCTCCTCGCAGGACGACACCCGTCTGATCGCGGAGATGCGGGAGGTCGCGCTCGACCAGGAGATGGGCATCGAGGCCGACGCGCAGGAGATCGCCGAGATGGTCGCAGCCCATCCCACTCTGGCGCGCGCAATGGTCAATCTCCACCGGCGCTTCCGCAACACCACCGCGCAGCTCGCCGTCGCGACCGAGGAGAGGTACAGCGACGGCAGTGGCAGCGGTGCGATCACCATGCCCCACGAAGAGGTGCGCGACTACTTCTACCAGCGGCAGAACTACCTGCACGATCTCGACACCGCGGCCGAGGAACTGGCCAACCGCATCCGGTTCCATCGCGGCGACGTCGGCGGCGAGATCGCCCGCCGCATGACCACGGTCCACGACGTGCAGATCGTCAAGCGCATCGATCTGGGCGAGAACATCCTGCACCGCTACGACCCCGAGACCCGTGTCCTCGAAGTCGCGCCGCAGCTGTCCGGCGGGCAGCAGGTCTTCAAGCTGGCCATCGAACTCGCGTACCTGGAGTGCGGGGAGCTCATCGACCGCCTCGTCGCGGAGGGTTCGTTCACGAGCGACGCCTCGCGCGCGCTGGCCCGGCTCGGGCTCGCCAACTACTGGGCGGCCGCACTGATCCTGCCGTACACACAGTTCCACGAGATCGCCGAGGACTTCCGCTACGACGTCGAGCGTCTGTCGGCCTTCTACGGCGTCAGCTACGAGACGATTGCGCACCGTTTGTCGACCCTGCAACGTCCGAAGCTGCGGGGCGTCCCGTTCTCGTTCGTGCGCGTCGACCGCGCGGGGAACATGTCGAAGCGACAGTCCGCCACCGGTTTCCACTTCTCCACCAGTGGCGGCACGTGCCCGCTGTGGAACGTCTACGAGACCTTCGCCTATCCCGGCAAGATCATGACGCAGATCGCGCAGATGCCCGACGGTCGTCGCTATCTGTGGGTCGCGCGCACGGTCGAGCGTCGCGCCGCACGCTACGGCCAGCCGTCGAAGACCTTCGCGATCGGTCTCGGCTGCGAACTGCGGCACGCGCATCGCCTCGTCTACGCCGACGGTCTCGATCTCGACGAGTCCAACCCAGGCACGCCGATCGGCTCGGGTTGTCGCGTGTGCGAGCGGATGAACTGCCCGCAGCGTGCCTTCCCGCCCCTGGGCAAGGAGATCGACATCAACGAGCACCGTTCGTCGGTCTCGCCGTATCTGGTGCGCTGAGCGTCGGTAGGCTCGTCGCATGGCACGCACCCCCGACGCGATCGGCGCGAAGGCACTCGAGTTCCTGTCCGAGTACCACCTCGCGACGCTCACGACCCTCCGCAAGGACGGCTCGCCGCACGTCGTCGCCGTCGGGTTCACGTGGGACGGCGAGGCCTGCCTCGCCCGCGTCATCACCTTCGAGGGTTCCCAGAAGACCCTCAACGTCGAGCGCGGGGGTTACGCGGTGGTGAGCCAGGTCGACGGCGGTCGCTGGCTCACCCTCGAGGGCCCGGCCCGCGTGACCCGCGAGCCGGCCGACGTCCGCGAGGGCGAGTGTCGCTACGCCGGCCGCTACCGCGAACCCCGCCCCAACCCTCGCCGCGTCGTCATCGAGATCGCAGTCGAGCGCGTGATGGGTTCGGTCCTCGACCCCGCCTGACGCATCCGCTCGCTTGTTTGCCATCCGCAGCGGAAGCAGCTGCGGCAAATAGCTGGGACGGTAGCGGTTACCGCCGCGCACGGGCGACGGCACGGTCGAAGCGAGCGCGGACGACGTCGAACCGGGACAGTTCGGGCCACGTCCACCTGACCACTTCGAAGCCGAGGTCGCGCAGGGCGTCCTCCCGTCGCTTCTCGTTCCGTAGGGCCTCGACGCCTCCCTCGTCGTACTTGCCCATCCCGTCGAACTCTCCGACGACTCCTACGTCCTCCCAGAGGAAGTCGACCCGGGCGACGAACTGCCCGTCGGGTGTTCGTATCTCCTTCTGGAGCGTCGGTGCGGGCATGCCGGCCTGATGCATCCGGATGCGACTCAGCGATTCCCCCGGACTCTCGCTGCGACCGTCGAGAAAGGCAGCCACGCGTCGCGCCGCGGCGATACCCCTACGCGGCCCGGACTCGTCGAGACAACAGAGCAACGCGGAGCCGAACTCCGCATCGCGTGCCGCAGCGCAATCACCCGCGATCACGGCTTCGTCGAAGTCGAGTGTGCAGGCGAGATCCACGACGGTCCGGGCGAGCGAGGTGCAGGGAACGCCGTCCACCTCCGATCGCTCGTCTGCGGGAAGTGGTGCGATGTGCAGGTGGCGACTTGCGGTCCTGCGTCCCCCACCCGACCTGTCGCGGGTGACGTGGACCCGCGTGAGGTCCGGCTTCCACAGGGCGAGCCCGTGCAGGACGGCGGCGGACTCGTGGCTGATCACCGTACCCGGCGCGAGCACCGCCCCGACGGATCGCACGCGCACGCGATAGCGATCGAGTTCGTCGAGGGCGTCGTCGCGGTGGAGGTAGACGCCGGGTTCGAGTCGCTCGAGTTCACCGGCGCGTACCGCACGACGGATCTCGGAGTCGGTCATCCCGGAAGCGAGAGCGGTGGTCCGCAGGAAAGGCGTCGGTCGCATGCGGACCACCGTGCCCGATCGTCGTGGTACAGAAGCGGTGCGAACATCGGTATTCGCGTCGCCTGTGGATGATCCCGCCCCCTGTGGACAAACAGTTCGCTACACCGTCAGCCATCCGCCGCAGCGACTGCCGTAGCGGATCGCGAAGGTCGTAGCGGATGCTTGTGCGCACTTTGTAACACACGCGAAATCTGTGTCACGAGACCGTGACCGGAAGATATTCCCGCGCAACAACTCCCTTCTACTGTGTGGCCTCACGGATACAGCGCTGTATACGCCTCCCGGATACACCGGGGTCTTCTCCGGCCACACCTTCGAAGGAAGGGCTCTACATGTCTGTTGTCAGGTCCAGGCTCGCCACCCGCGCCATCGCGGCCCCCGCAGCACTCGTCGCAGTCGGACTCGTGCTGTCCGCCTGCGGAAGCCGCGCGGGTGACGAGGGCAGCACGGCCGCCTCCGGTGCTGCGTCGTGCGTCGACACCTCGGGCGACACCATCAAGGTCGGCTCGCTCAACTCCCTGTCGGGCACGATGGCCATCTCCGAGGTCACCGTCCGCGACTCGATCGCGCTGGCCGTCGAGGAGATCAACGCCGACGGCGGTGTGCTCGGCAAGCAGATCGAGATCGTCTCCGAGGACGGCGCATCCGAGCCGACGGTGTTCGCGGAGAAGGCCGAGAAGCTCATCGGATCCGACTGCGTTGCAGCGGTGTTCGGCGGTTGGACGTCGTCGAGCCGCAAGGCGATGCTGCCGGTCTTCGAGGACCGCAACGCGCTGCTGTACTACCCCGTCCAGTACGAGGGCCTCGAGTCGTCGTCGAACATCTTCTACACCGGCGCGACCACCAACCAGCAGATCGTGCCCGCATTGGACTACCTGAAGGAACAGGGCGTGAAGTCGCTCTACCTCGTCGGTAGCGACTACGTCTTCCCGCAGACCGCCAACCGCATCATCAAGGCGTACGCCGAGGCCAACGGCATCGAGATCAAGGGCGAGGACTACACCCCGCTCGGCTCCACCGACTTCTCCACCATCGTCAACAAGGTGCGCACCGCCGACGCCGACGCGGTGTTCAACACCCTCAACGGCGACTCCAACGTCGCGTTCTTCCGCGAGTACACCAACGCCGGCCTCAACGCGAAGGACATGCCGGTCGTGTCGGTGTCCATCGCCGAGGAGGAGGTGGGCGGCATCGGTGCGCAGAACATCGAGGGCCAGCTCACCGCGTGGAACTACTACCAGACCGTCGACTCCCCCCAGAACGCGTCCTTCGTCGAGGCGTACAAGGCGAAGTACGGTGCCAACAAGCCGACCTCCGATCCCATGGAGGCCGCCTACACCTCGGTCTACCTGTGGAAGAACACCGTCGAGAAGGCCGAGTCCTTCGAGGTCGACGACGTCATCGAAGCCGCCGACGGCGTGACCTTCGACGCCCCCGAGGGCACCGTCACCATCGACGGCGACAACCACCACATCACCAAGACCGCCCGCATCGGTGAGATCCGCGGCGACGGCCTGATCTACACCGTCTGGGAGTCCGACGGCGCCATCGAGCCCGACCCGTACCTCGAGTCCTACGACTGGGCGTCGAGCCTGTCCGGTAACTGAGCACGGAAGCCGAAGGGGGAGACGACATGGATGTCCTCGTAGGACAGCTCTTCACAGGATTGAGTATCGGATCGATCCTGTTGCTGGCAGCGCTGGGGCTGTCGCTGACGTTCGGCCAGATGGGCGTGATCAACATGGCCCACGGCGAATTCATCATGGCCGGCAGCTACACGGCGTTCGTCGTGCAGCAGGTGATCTCGTCGGCCGGGGTGTCCCTGTTCGTCTCCCTCCTCGTCGGCTTCCTGGTGGGCGGTGTGATGGGCGTGATCCTCGAGGTCACCCTCATCCGCCGCATGTACCACCGCCCGCTCGACACCCTGCTGGTCACCTTCGGTGTGGGCCTGCTGCTGCAGCAGGCCGCCCGCGACATCTTCGGCGCCCCCGCCGTCAACGTCGTCGCACCGTCCTGGCTCTCCGGTGGTGTGGAGATCTTCGGGGCCGTCGTCCCGAAGACCCGACTGTTCATCCTCGCCCTCGCCGTGGTCTGCGTGGTCGCCCTGATCGCGTCGATGAAGTACACGCCGATGGGACGACGGATCCGGGCCGTGGTGCAGAACCGCGATCTCGCCGAGACGGTGGGCATCTCGTCGCGCCGCACCGACATCACGACCTTCTTCCTCGGCTCCGGTCTCGCCGGCCTCGCCGGTGTGGCCCTGACGCTCATCGGCTCGACCAGTCCGACGATCGGCCAGTCGTACCTCATCGACGCCTTCCTCGTGGTCGTCATCGGCGGTCTCGGTCGTATCGAGGGCGCGGTGCTCGCGGCCGTCGCACTGGGCCTGCTCAATTCGTTCATCGAGTACTCCACGACCGCGTCGATCGCGAAGGTCATCGTGTTCGTGCTCATCGTGATCTTCCTGCAGGTCCGCCCGCAGGGCCTGTTCGCCGTCAAGACGAGGAGCCTGGTCTGATGTCGTCGACATTCTCGGTCCGCAGCTTCACGAAACCCGGACCCGTCCGCACAGCAAGCGGATTCGCGATCGCCGCGATCGTCCTGTTCGGTCTCGCACCCGCAGTACTCTCCGATTTCCGTCTCGGCCTGCTCGGCAAGTTCCTGTGCTTCGCGATCGTCGCCGTCGGCATCGGTCTCGCCTGGGGTCGCGGCGGCATGCTCACCCTCGGCCAGGGTGTCTTCTTCGGCCTGGGCGCCTACATCATGGCGATGCACCTGAAGATCTCCGACGCCGAACTCCGCGGCGATGCGGTCCCCGACTTCATGCAGATCGCGGGCATCCGGGAACTCCCCGCCTACTGGGTGCCGTTCGCCTCCCCCGCCGTCACCCTGCTGGCGATCCTGATCGTGCCGGCGCTCATCGCCGCACTGCTCGGCTTCGGTGTGTTCGCCCGCCGCGTCAAGGGCGCCTACTTCGCCATCCTGTCCCAGGCGCTGGCCGCGGCCTTCGCGATCCTGCTCGTCGGGCAGCAGTCCACCGGAGGATCCAACGGCCTCAACCGTTTCCGCACCTTCTTCGGTTACGACCTGTCCGACCCGGTCAACAAGCGGATGCTGTTCTTCATCGTCGCCGCGATCCTGCTGCTCGTCGTCGCCGCGACCCGCCAGCTCATGCAGTCCCGCTACGGCGAACTGCTCGTCGCGGTGCGCGACCAGGAGGAGCGGGTCCGGTTCCTGGGCTACGACCCCGCGCTGATCAAGGTGGCCGCCTACACCGTCGCCGCCTTCTTCGCCGGTATCGCCGGTGCGATGTTCGTGCCCATCGTCGGCATCATCTCCCCCGCCGACGTCGGCATCGTCCCGTCCATCGCGTTCCTCATCGGTGTCGCCATCGGCGGACGCACCACCCTGCTCGGCCCGGTCCTCGGCGCGGTGGGTGTGGCATGGGCGCAGACCACCCTGTCGGAGAACTTCCCCTCCGCCTGGACCTACGCGCAGGGCCTGCTGTTCATCGTCGTCGTCGGCTTCTTCCCCGCCGGCCTCGCCGGGGTCATCACCCTGCTCCGCCGACGCCGCCGCACCACCCCGACGGAACCCACACCGCCGGCCGAACCCGAGCCCGCCGACCTTCCCGAGATGGAGCCCGTGCGATGAGCAAACCCGTCTACGGCGGCAACGCCGGAATGAGCAGCGACTACCTCGAGATCCGCGACCTGCGTGTCACCTTCGACGGCTTCACCGCCGTCGACGGCGTCGACCTCACCCTCCTCCAGGGCGACCTGCGGTTCCTCATCGGCCCCAACGGCGCCGGCAAGACGACCCTCGTCGACGCCGTCACCGGTCTGGTCCCGGCGACCGGCTCGATCACGAAGTCGGGCGTCGAACTGCTCGGCAAGAAGACCCACAAGATCGCGCGCCTCGGTGTCGGCCGCACCTTCCAGACCGCTTCGGTCTTCGAGGAACTGTCGGTCCTGCAGAACCTCGACATCGCCGCCGGCGCGGGCCGCTCCCCGTGGCAGTTGCTGCGCCGCCGCAACGACGTGCTGCCCGAGATCGAGGAAGCGCTCGAGACGATCGGCCTGACCGCTCACCGCGACACTCCCGCGGGCATCCTCGCCCACGGGCAGAAGCAGTGGCTCGAGATCGGCATGCTGCTCGTGCAGAACGCCGACGTGCTGCTCCTCGACGAACCCGTCGCCGGCATGAGCCACGACGAACGCGAGGAGACCGGGCAGCTGCTGCGCCGCATCGGTGCGCAGCGCACGGTGGTCGTCGTCGAGCACGACATGGACTTCATGCGCGCCTTCGCCACCTCGGTCACCGTCCTCGCCCGCGGCAAGGTCATCGCCGACGGCACCGTCGACCAGGTCCAGAACGACCCGCAGGTCCAGGAGGTCTACCTCGGGACCGCCACCGCTCCCCAGGAGGCATGATGCTCGAACTCGTCGACGTCCGCGCCGGTTACGGTCGCACCGAGATCCTGCACGGCATCTCCCTCACCGTCCCGACCGGGAAGACCGTCGCGGTCATGGGCCACAACGGCGCCGGCAAGACCACACTGCTGCGCGCCGCCGTCGGCCTGCTGCCCGTCACGAAGGGGAAGATCCTCTTCGACGGTGACGACATCACGTCGCTGCGACCGTCCGCGCGGGTCGCCCGCGGTCTGGCCTACGTCCCCCAGGGGCAGCAGTCCTTCGGTCAGCTCACCTGCCGCGAGAACCTGCAGGTCGTCGCGGACACCCGCCGCAACGGCCGCGCACTCGTCGCCGACATGCTCGATCTGTTCCCCGCCCTCGTTCCGCTGCTGGACCGGCGGGCCGGCCTGCTCTCCGGTGGTCAGCGCCAGCAGCTCGCCATCGCCCGCGCCCTGATCACCGAGCCGCGCATGCTCATCCTCGACGAGCCCACCGAGGGCATCCAGCCGTCGGTGGTCGCCGAGATCGAGAACACCATCGTCGAACTCGGCCGCAGCGGCGACCTCGGGGTGCTGCTCGTCGAACAGCACATCGGTTTCGCCCTCGACAATGCCCTGCACTACTACGTCCTCGAATCCGGGCGCATCACCTCGACGGGTGACGGTGGTGTCGACGCCGCCTCCACCGTCCGTGCGGCGATGGCGATCTGATGGCCGCCGACACACGGCGCGAGAGGGTCTACAAGGCCCTGCGCGATCGCCTGATGTCCGGGACACCCTCCCCCGACGAACGACTCAGTGAAGAACGCCTCGCCGAGCAGTACGGGGTGTCGCGCACGCCGGTGCGCGAGGCCCTCGCCCGATTGGTCTCCGACGGACTCGTCGAACGCCGCGACCAGGGGCTGTACCCCTACCGTCCGCGCTTCGACGACCTCGCCGACCTGTACGAGCTGCGGACCACGCTGGAGCTGCGCGGGATCCGCCGCGCGCTCGACGGCGAGTCGGTGCGGCACGATCCCGACGTCCTCGGTCCCGAACTCGACCGCTGGTACGAGATCCGCGAGGAGCCGCCCGAGCCCGACGCCGGTTTCGTCACGCTCGACGAGCGCTTCCACATGACGCTGCTCGCCGCTTCCGGCAACCGTGCGCTGTGCGACGCGCTGGCCTCGGTGAACGCGAAGGTGCGCCCGGTGCGGATGTTCGACTATCTGACCCCCGACCGCATCGTCGCGACCGTCGACGAGCACATCGAGGTCGCCGAGCTGGTCCTCGCCGACAAGCTCGACGACGCCCACGACCTGCTGCTCGCTCACATCGACACTTCGCGATCGGTGGTCGTGCGCCGGGCCGAGGAGGCACGCGCCTTCGCCCGGATGGCCCGCGCCGTCCGAGACTGACACTTCCGGTCGTGTCACGTGACCGGAGGGGTCCGGTGCGGCACACTGGCGCTCATGACACCCCGCATCCCGCCCGGACGTTTCAAGGAACTCGGCCCGATCAACTGGGTGACATGGAAGGCCCTGTCCGCCGCCGGCGGCACCTCTGATGCCCACCTGTTCAGCACCCTCGGCCGCACCGGACGACTGTTCCGCGGGTGGTTGCACTACGCCGGCATGCTCATGCCGTTCGGCCGTCTCGGCCGGTTCGAATCGGAGATGGTCATCCTGCGCGTCGCGCATCTGCGCGAGTGCGGTTACGAATTCGACCACCACACCCGCCTGGGTCGCCGTGCCGGCATCACCGACGAGGTGCGCGAGCGTATCGTCGCCGGACTCGATGCTCCCGGCTGGCAGGCGAGGCATCGCGCACTTCTCCTCGCCGTCGACGAACTCGTGGCGACGAAGAATCTGTCCGACGAGAGGTGGGCGTCGCTCACGCAGTTCTACGACGACCGCAGGCTCATCGAGTTCTGCCTGCTGGTCACGCAGTACGACGCTCTCGCCACGACCATCGGGGTGCTGCGGATCGAACGCGACTTCTGATCCGTCCGCACCGGCCGGCATCCGTTCGGCGGCGCGATCCCTAACAAGGCTGTTACACAACGTCACAGCGGCGTCATTGCTGGTCCATAGCGTATACAGCCATGTCCACAAAGACGTATACAGAAGCGTCGGTCCCCTCGACCTTCGCCTTCGACACCCTGCTGGTCGCCAACCGCGGTGAGATCGCGTGCCGCATCATGCGGTCCGCGCACAAGCTGGGTCTGAAGACTGTTGCGGTCTACTCGGACGCCGACGCAGCGGCCGCACATGTCGAACTCGCCGACCTCGCGGTCCGGCTCGGCCCGGCTCCCGCAGCCGAGTCCTACCTGCGGGCCGATCTCGTCGTCGAGGCGGCCCTGGCCACCGGTGCGGGAGCGATCCATCCCGGTTACGGATTCCTCTCGGAGAACGCCGAATTCGCCGCTGCCTGCGAAGGTGCGGGAATCGCCTTCGTCGGGCCGACCCCCGACCAGTTGCGCGTCTTCGGCGACAAGCACACCGCCCGTGAGGCCGCCCGCGCGGTGGGCGCGCCCCTCGTCCCCGGTAGCGGCCTGCTCGATTCGCTCGACGACGCGCTCGCCGCGGCCGAGGACATCGGCTATCCCGTGATGCTCAAGGCCGTCGGCGGGGGCGGCGGTATCGGGATGCAGGCCTGCCACAGCGCCGACGACCTGCGTGGGGCGTACGAACGCGTCATCCGTCTCGCCACGGCGAACTTCTCGTCCTCCGGTGTCTTCCTCGAACGGTTCGTCCCCCGCGCCCGGCACGTGGAGGTGCAGGTCTTCGGCGACGGGCACGGCCGGACGATCAGCCTCGGCACCCGCGACTGTTCGTTGCAGCGCCGGAACCAGAAGGTCGTCGAGGAAGCGCCCGCGCCGAACCTCCCCGACCACATCGTCGAGCAGATGCTCTCGTGTTCACGCGCTCTCGCGTCGTCGGTGCGGTACCGATCGGCGGGCACGGTCGAGTTCGTCTACGACGTCGACCGCGGCGAGGTGTCCTTCCTCGAGATGAACACCCGACTGCAGGTCGAGCATCCGGTCACCGAGGAGGTCACGGGCGTCGACCTCGTCGAGTGGATGCTGCGTCTCGCGCGCGGCGACGACAGCATGCTGGGCGGCCTGCCCGATTCCGGACCCGAGCTCACCGGGCACGCCGTGGAAGCCCGTGTGTACGCGGAGGATCCGGGACGCGACCACCGGCCGAGCGCGGGTCTGCTCACCCACGTCGAGTTCCCCGCCCACACCCGTATCGAGACGTGGGTGGACACGGGCACCGAGGTCGGCACCTTCTACGACCCGATGCTCGCGAAGGTGATCGTGCGCGGCGAGTCGCGGCGCACAGCCTTCGCCGGGTTGGCGGAGGCACTCGACGACACCCGGATCCACGGCGTGCAGACGAACCTGTCGAAGTTGCGCAGGATCTGTTCCGATGCAACGGTTCTCGACGCGGAGCATGTCACCACGACGCTGGCGGACATCCCCCCTGCCGGACGTCGCATCGACGTGCTGCGCGCCGGCACGATGACGACCGTCCAGGACTTCCCGGGGCGGATCGGACTGTGGGAGGTCGGGATTCCGCCGTCCGGCCCGATGGACGATCTCTCCTTCCGCGCCGCGAACGTCGCCGTCGGCAACCCCGAGGGCGCACCCGGTCTCGAATGTACCCTGCTCGGCCCGCGCCTCGAGTTCTCCGATCCGACGATCGTGTGTGTCACGGGCGCCCCCGCCGAGGTCACCGTCGACGGTGTGCCGGTGCCGATGTGGGAGCCCGTCGAGGTCCCGGCCGGCTCCGTTCTCGAAGTCGCCGCCCCCGTCGACGCCGGTCTGCGCACCTATGTCGCGGTCCGCGGCGGACTCGACGTGCCGCTCTATCACGGCAGCGCATCGACGTTCACGCTCGGCGGCTTCGGTGGGCCGACCGGCAGGGCGCTCGCGACCGGCGACGTGCTCGGTCTCGCGTCCGGCGAGACACTCACCGATCCGGCGCCGGTCCCCACCGGGATCCGCCCTGCCTTCGGGCACACCTGGCATCTCGCGGTGACCGAGGGCCCGCAGCCGGCCCCGGCCTACTTCACCGCCGACGACCTGCAGCAGTTCTACGACGCGACGTGGACGGTGCAGACGCACGCCAACCGCACCGGCATCCGGCTCGACGGCCCGAAGCCCACCTGGTCGCGCACCGACGGCGGCGACGCCGGTCTGCACCCGTCGAACCTGCACGACAATCCGTACAGCGTGGGCGCGCTCAACGTCTCCGGCGACACCCCGATCCTGCTCGGCCCGGACGGTCCGAGTCTCGGTGGTTTCGCGTGCCCGCTCACCGTGGTCTCCGGCCACCGCTGGAAGCTCGGCCAGATCCGCCCCGGCGACTCGCTGCGGTTCGTGCCGGTCACCGACGAGGGGGCCGTCGAACTGCGCAACAGTGCGGCCCGCGGCGCCGACCTCCCGCCGGTCGCCCGGCAGAGCGCACCCGACGGTGGGCGCCTCGGTCGCATCGAGCCGTTCCTGGACCATCCCGAGGTCGTGTACCTGCGCGGCGGCGACGACAACATCCTCGTCGAATACGGCGAGATGGTGCTCGATCTCGGTCTGCGTATGCGGGTGCACGCACTGTCGGAGGCGCTGGCCGCCACGCGTCTGCCCGGCATCGTCGACGTCACACCCGGGGTGCGTTCGCTGCACATCCACTTCGATCCCGGCGTGCTGCCGCAGTACCGCCTGCTCGGGGTGCTGCAGGATCTCGAGACGGAACTGCCCGCGACGCGCGATCTGGTGGTGCCGAGCCGCACCGTCCGGCTGCCGCTGTCGTTCGACGACCCGTCCATCGCGGAGGCCATCTCGCGCTACCGCAGCGGGGTGCGTGACGAGGCGCCCTGGCTGCCGTCGAACACCGAGTTCATCCGGCGCATCAACGGTCTCGACTCGGTCGAGCAGGTCCGTGACACCGTCTTCGACGCCGAATATCTGGTCCTCGGTCTCGGCGACGTCTATCTCGGTGCGCCCCTGGCCGTTCCGCTCGACCCGCGGCACCGGCTGGTCACGACGAAGTACAACCCGGCCCGCACGTGGACGCCGTCCGACGCGGTGGGCATCGGCGGCAAGTACCTGTGCGTCTACGGCATGGAATCGCCCGGTGGATACCAGCTGGTCGGGCGGACGATCCCCATCTGGTCGGGCTACCGGCAGACGGGGCCGTTCGAGGAGGACAAGCCGTGGCTGTTCCGGTTCTTC
Organism: Rhodococcus sp. S3; assembly: GCF_058211795.1. Taxonomy (NCBI): domain Bacteria; kingdom Bacillati; phylum Actinomycetota; class Actinomycetes; order Mycobacteriales; family Nocardiaceae; genus Rhodococcus; species Rhodococcus sp. S3. Next base: position 4,002,455 of record NZ_CM177074.1, read on the forward strand.
GACCGCATCGTCTGGGAGGCGGTGACGCCCGAGCAGTTGCTCGAACACCGGGCCGCAGCGAAGGCGGGCCGGTTCGACGCAGACATCTCCGACGGCACCTTCGCTCTCGCCGACCACCTGCGTTTCCTCGAGGACAACGTCGACTCCATCGACGCCTTCCATGCCGCGCAGTCCCGCGCGTTCGACGCGGAGAAGCAGGCCTGGCTCGAGGCCGGAGAGTTCGACCGTGTCGACAGCGAGCCGATCGAGGTGTCCGCCGGCGGTGAGCCCCTCGACGGGATGCCGGCCGGCGCCGTCGTCGTCGAGGCGCCGATGGTCGGCAACGTGTGGCGCGTGGAGGTCGCCGAGGGCGACACCGTCGCCGCCGGGGACACCGCGGTGATCCTCGAGGCGATGAAGCTCGAGATGCCCGTGCCGTCGGGGACCACCGGCACGGTCCTGAAAGTTCTCGTGAGCCCGGGCACGAAGGTTGCACCCGGGACCCCCCTTCTCGTGATCGGAGCAGTCTGATGAGCATCGGCAGTACCCTCGACAACCCGGGTGTCGGATTCACGGCGCCCGCCCCCTCGGTGAGGGTGTCCGCCACCGATCGCGTTCGTGCCGCACTGGGCCGCATCGACGAGGTGGACCGACCCGAGGTGTGGATCACGCTGCGCAGCGCCGACGATCTCCTCGCCGACGCCGCCGCCGTGGACGCGCGGGTCGCCGCCGGTGAGTCGCTTCCTCTCGCCGGTCTGGTCGTGGCGGTCAAGGACAACGTGGACGTCGCAGGAATCCCCACCACCGCGGCATGTCCCGAGTTCGCGTACGTCCCGGAGGAAACCGCTTCGGGTGTCGAGCGTCTGGTCGCCGCCGGCGCCGTCGTGCTGGGCAAGACCAATCTCGACCAGTTCGCCACCGGTCTCGTCGGCACCCGCAGCCCCTACGGGGCGGTGCGGTGTGCGTGGGATCCCGAGAAGGTCTCGGGTGGTTCGAGTTCCGGTTCGGCGGCCGCGGTGGCGCTCGGCATCGCCGACATCGGGCTGGGCACCGACACGGCCGGTTCGGGACGCGTCCCCGCTGCGCTGCACGGAATCGTCGGCATCAAGGCCACTCTCGGCGTGATCCCGGCCCACGGTGTGGTCCCGGCCTGCGTCGACTACGACTGCCTCACGGTCTTCGCGACGTCGCTCGACCTGGCGGCGACCGCGATGCGGATCATGGCCGGACCCGAACCCCGCGACCCGCGCAGCAGGGCCTGGCCCGCGGACGTGCGACTCGCCGCGCCGAACACCCTGCGCGTCGCCGTGCCGCGCGCCGAGGACCTCGAGGCGCTGTGTGAGGAATACCGCGACGCCTTCACCCGCACGGTGACCGCGGCACGCGAGTCCGGCATCGAGATCGCGGAAGTGGACGTCTCACCGCTGCTCGACGCGGCCCTGCTCCTGTACGACGGTGCCGTCGTGGCCCAGCGCTACGCGGCCGTCGGCGAGTTCCTGTCGACCGCACCGGCGGGCGCAGATCCCACCGTCGCCGCGATCGTCGCCGGGGCGAAGAAGCCCGCTGCCCACGAACTCGTCGAGGACCTCGACACCCTCACCCACGTGAAGGCGTTCGCGAGTGAACTGCTCGCCGGGTTCGACGGGTTGCTGCTCCCGACGACGACGGAACACCCGACGATCGCCGCGGTGCAGGCCGATCCGATCACCATCAATCGTCGGATGGGCACCTACACGAACTTCTGCAACCTGCTGGACATGGCGGCGGTGGCCGTTCCGGGCGCGCCCACGGCGGCCGGCGAGCCGTTCGGGGTCATGGTCGTGGTCCCGGCCTTCGGCGACCAGGTAGCCGTGGACGTCGCGGCCGCGCTGAACGGTGTGGATGCGCCGCGCGTCGTCGAATCCGGCGTCGAACTCGCGGTCTTCGGAGCACACCTGAGCGGTCAGCCGCTGCACTTCCAGCTCGAGGAACTCGGGGCGCGTTTCGTCGAGGAGGTGCACACCTCCGACGCGTACCGCCTCGCCGCGTTGAACACGACGCCGCCGAAGCCGGGACTGGTGCGTCACGCACCGGGCGAGGGCGCCGCGATCGTCGGTGAACTGTTCCGGTTGTCGGAGGCCGCTCTGGGGCGGTTCCTCGCCGCGCTGCCCGCCCCGATGACGTTGACGAGTGTCGAACTGGCGGACGGGCGGTGGGTCGTCGGTTTCGGGTGCACGCAGGACGCAGCCGCCGACGCGGTGGACATCACCGAGTTCGGCGGCTGGAAGGCTTACCGGGCGTCCTGACCCCGGGCTCCGGAGTGCAGTTCTCGTCGGCGAATTCACGCATCGTCGACGAGAACTGCGCACCGGACGAACTGATCAGCGGGGCGGCGGATCGACCTTCACGCCGCCACCGGCGTGTTCCGGTCCGGCGTCGGTATGGTCCGCCGGCAGGCGGTCGCGGAACCGTGCGGCCTCGCTGGGGACGGGACCACCGGTGGGGTCCTGCGAACGACGATACGGTCCGGGCTTCGGACGGGGCTTGCCGCCCGGGAACGCGAGCCGGGCGATGGTGCGGTGCACCATGAACCATTGCTTGCCCAATCTGCCCGAGTTGTAGGGAAGTTCGTAGCGCTCGCAGATGTCCTTGACCTTCGGCGCGACCTCCGCGTAACGAGTACTCGGCATGTCGGGGAACAGGTGGTGCTCCACCTGGTAGCCGAGATTGCCGCTGAGGATGTGGAACAGCGGGGTGCCTTCGATGTTCGCGGCTCCGACGAGCTGCCGCACGTACCACCCGCCGCGCGACTCGTTCTCGACCTCCTTCTTGGAGAAGGTGTAGGTCTGGTCGGGGAAGTGCCCGCAGAAGATGATCGCGTGCGCCCACACGTTGCGGATGATGTTGGCCGTGATGTCGGCGAGAACCGTCGCGAGGAAGGTCTTCTCGACGCCGGGCAGATACCGGTCGGCGAGATGGGCTGCGGTGCGGAACTTTCCGGACCGCCCCTTGCCCATCGGTCCCTTACTCATCGACCGCAGTCGCCGACCCAGACGCGACGTCTTCGGCTGGGGCAACCGGCCCTGCAGCGCGACCTGCGCGAGACCGAACAGCGCGGCACTCACCAGCGGCCAACCGACATAGTCCTTGACGAACTGCGCGCGGGCCTTGCCGAAGATGCCCTTCAGCTCCTCGATCACCTGCCCGGTCGACTTCTCGCCGGCCCACAACGCCTCGAGGTCGAGGTCGTGCAGCGCCACACCCCATTCGAAGAGCACGGTCAGCAGCGCGTTGTAGAGCGGTTGCGCCAGGTAGACGGGGTGCCACTTCTGGTGCGGGTCGATCCGCATGATCTCGTAGCCGAGATCCTTGTCGAGGCCGCGGATGTTCGTGAACGTGTGGTGGATGTAGTTGTGCGAGTGCTTCCACGCCTCTGCGGTGGAGGCGGTGTCCCAGTCCCACACCGACGAGTGGATGTCCGGATCGTTCATCCAGTCCCACTGGCCGTGCATGACGTTGTGGCCGATCTCCATGTTCTCGAGGATCTTCGCCACTCCGAGACAGGCCGTCCCGGCCACCCATGCGGGCTTGTACGACGACGCGAAGAGCAGTACCCGCCCCGCCACGACCAGCTGCCGCTGTGCGGCGATGACGTTCTTGATGTACTGCCGGTCCTTGTCGCCGAGACTCGAGTACACCTCGTCGTGGATGGCGTCGAATTCCTTGGCGATCTGCTCGAGATCGTCGTCGCTCAGATGCGCGAGCGGACTCTGTGGTTCCCGCGTTCCGGTGTCGGTCCTGTCGATGCTTCTCGTCACGACGCCCCCTGCTTCGAAGCCGGTTGCTTCACAGTTCTATTTCGATGTCACCCTCCGCGGTGTGGATGCAGGTACGCACCGCAGCCCCGGTGGGCTCGCTCACCTCGTCGGTCCGCAGGTCCCGGAGTTGCCCGCATTTCAGCGTTCCGACGCACGTGTGGCAGATGCCGATACGGCAGCCGTACGGCAACTTCAGGCCGGCGTTCTCGCCTGCGACCAGGATGGGTGTTCCCCCGTCGCACTCCACCTCTTTCTCACTGTCGAGGAAGTGGATGGTGCCGCCCTCGCCGCTCCCGGCATTCCCACCGATGATCGGCTGGAAACGTTCGAGATGGAATCTTTCGGGATCGCCGTGTTCGTCCCAGTGTTCTTCGAGGGCGTCGAGCAGGTCGCGCGGGCCCGAGCAGAAGGCGTCGCGTTCGCGCCAGTCGGGGCACAGAGCGTCGAGGTCGTCGGGGGTGATGCGGCCGCGGTCGCCGCTGAGCCACAGTTCGAGGCGCAGTCCGGGATGACGTTCGTCGAGGTCGCGCAGGGTCGAACCGAAGATCACCTCGTCCTCGGTGTGGGCGGAATGCACGACGACGACGTCGTCGATGCGGTCGCGGTGATCGAGGCTGCGCAGCATGCTCATGATCGGCGTGATCCCGCTGCCCGCGCTGATGAACAGCATCTTCGCGGGCAGCGGGTCGGGCAGGGTGAACACGCCCTCGACCTCGCCGAGCCGGACGATGTCGCCGGGCTCGAGTTTGCGGACCAGGTACGGCGAGACCACCCCGTTCTCGACGAGTTTGGGCGTGACGCTGATGAGCCCGTCGACCGGATCGGGATCGGAGGTGAGCGAGTACGCGCGCCAGTGGTAGACCCCGTCGATGATCACCCCGAGCCGCACGTACTGGCCCGGCTCGTGCCCGCGCCACTCGTAGGCCGGGCGGATGAGCACCGACGCGGCGTCGCCACCCTCGGGGACAATCCGCTCCACACGGCCGCGCAGTTCGCGGGTCGTCCAGAGCGGGTTGATCATCTCGAGATAGTCGTCGGGCCGCAGAGGTGTGAACAGGTGCCGCACCGTGCGCAGCAACCATCTCCGAATCGGGTGCACGTGTGGGCGAGCGCCGCGTTCCGCCATGGCGCAACAGTACGCGGGCGCGCACAGCTCACGTGCGAATTCGTCGCCGATGTGGGATCGGTGAGAGCTCAGCGCAGGATCGTCAGTTGCACCACCGAATCGGCGTTCGCGACGAGGCGGTGCACGATGCCGGCGTCGACGTGGACGGCGGTGCCCGGCACGAGCGAGACGGTCTCGTCGGCGGTGCTGAACGAGATGTCCCCGGTGACGGCCTGCACGAGGATCGGAGCGCCGGCCTTGTGGTCGTCCATCGTCTGCCCGGCGAGGAAGGACAGACGTACCACGGTGGCACCGGTGACCGCCGCGAGCTTCTCGATGCGCGGCCCGCTCCCCTCACCCGCATTGAGCTCCGCGAGCCCCTCGATACGGGTGAGCTTGCCCTCGACCTGCTGTGTACTCATCACGCTTCCTTCTTCGTGGCGACGATCTCGATCGCGACCAGATGCTTCTTGTACTTCGTGAACGTCGACCGCATCTGCAACACCCGGTTGCGGGCGTCGGAGTCGCGAAGGACGTTGCGGACGAATTTCAGGGTGCCGGGCAGGCCCTCGTCGGCGAGGATGCGCTTGGGTTCGAGCAGCGCCATGGGGGCGAAGCCGACCTTCTCGACCTCGAATCCGTTCTCCTCGAACAGGCTCCGCCATTCTGCCGCGGTGAGCGGGCGGGCGTTGACCTTGATCGAGCGCGCGAGCGACTTGCGGATCTCGGTCTTGACATCGTCGTCGACCTCGTCGGGTTCGATCGCGAGTTCGTGGATGGCGTACCGGCCGCCGGCGCGGAGCACCCGGCGGGCCTCCTGCACGATCTCCGCCTTGTGCCTGTCGGTCTGCATGGTGAGCATCGCTTCGCCGACCACGACGTCGGCGACCTCGTCGGCGAGTCCGGTCTTCGACGCCTCGCCGCTGACCACCCTGCCGCCACCGGCGATGGCCTTGCGCGTCAGTTCGGCTGCCGTCTCGTCGGATTCGACGCCGGTGTAGCTGCCGGGCGAGTACGCGAGGATCTCCTGCGCCGTACGGCCGAGGCCGGGCGCGAACTCGACGACGTCCGCGCCGCGCAACCGCGCGTCGGCGAGCACGCGTGCCGTCAGTTCCTTGCCGCCGGGCCGGAGCACACGCTTGCCGAGGCGGGCGAGCAGCCAGTGTCCCGGCAGGTGGGCGGTGTCCCTACCGGCAAGGGGCAGAGCATCTTCCGATGCGCGCTCATTCGTCATGTTCTGCACTCTTTCTCGCGAGGCCAAGGGTAGCCACAGTTCCGAGGCCTTCCGGACCGGTCGTAACGTGGACGGTGAGCCGGTCGTCGCCTCCATGACACCGACTATAGAGGATTTTCCTCCTTTTAATAAGGTGACCCTCACCTAAGAGTCACCGCGGGCGCGACGGGAGAGCGGACTTGGCACGGCGGGTGAAGCAACGCGAGCGGATTCTGGGACTGCTGCGGGAGTCCCCGGGGCCGGTCGACGCCCATCACCTCGCCGCCACGCTCGACCTGCACGTCACGACCGTCCGCTTCCACCTCACAGGCCTCGAGGAGGAAGGTCTCGTCCGCACCCGGCAACTTCCGGCCGAGCGGGTCGGGCGCCCGCGTCTCGGCTACGTCGCGGTGAAGGAACCGTCCTACACCGATCTCGTCGCGCTGCTCGCCGCGCGGATCGGGGGCACCCCCACCGAGCGCGAGGACAAGGCGTTCGAGGTGGGCTCGGACTGGGCGGGCATGCTCGCCCTGGCACCCGCACCGACCGTCGACGCCGGCACGCTCGTCATCGACGCCCTGCAGCAGTTGGGGTTCGAGACACAGACCGCGACGAACGCCTTCGGCACCCACAGCCTCACGTTGTGCACGTGCCCGCTCGCGGAGATCGCCCGCACGAATCCCGAAGTGGTGCGCGGCATCCAACGCGGATTGATCCAGCGCGTCCTCGACGACCACGCCGACCTGCTGCGCAGCCGCTACGCCGTCGATGTCCGGCCCGACCCGCAGGACGGCAACTGTCTCGTCCAACTGGTGCTGCGCCCGGAGAAGGGCGGAACGACGTCAGCCCGCGACGACGGTCGAGTCGTCACGGGCTGAGCCGGTACATCCGAGCGGGGATCCGCCCACACGGAAGAAGGGTGAACGCGGGGCCTCGGGTCGGCCCCGCATCCTCAGAAGTTGATCATGTGTCCTGCGAGACCGTGGATGGCCTCCTGCAGCGCCTCGCTCAGAGTCGGGTGCGTGTGGACGTTGCGCGCGAGCTCGTTGACCGTGAGGTCCCACTTCTGGGCCAGGGTCAGCTCGGGCAGCAGCTCCGAGACGTCGGGGCCGATGAGGTGGCCGCCGATGAGCTCACCGTGGGTCTTGTCGGCGATGAGCTTGACGAAGCCGTTGGGATCGCCCAGACCGTGCGCCTTGCCGTTGGCGGTGAACGGGAAGGTCGCGACCTTCACGTCGTAGCCCTCGGCCTTCGCCTGCTCCTCGGTGAGACCGAAGGAGGCGACCTGCGGCTGGCAGAAGGTCGCGCGCGGCATCATGCGGTAGTCGCCGAGCTCGAGGGTCTCGGCACCGCCGATGGTCTCGGCCGCGACCACGGCCTGCGCCTCCGCGACGTGCGCGAGCTGCAGCTTCGCGGTGACGTCGCCGATGGCGTAGATGCCCTTGACGTTGGTGCGCATGCGCTCGTCGATCGCGATGGCGCCGCGGTCGGTGAGCTCGACGCCGGTGTTCTCGAGGCCGTAGCCCTCGACGCGCGGCGCGAAGCCGACCGACTGCAGCACCTTGTCGACCGTGACGGTCTCGACGTTGCCGGACTTGTTGTCCTTGATCTCGACGGTCACCTTCGAGCCGTCGTCCGAGATCTTCTGCACGGCGGCACCGGTCTTGATGGTGATGCCGAGCTTCTTGTACGCCTTGGCGATCTCCTTGGAGACGTCGGCGTCCTCGTTGGGCAGTGCGCGGTCGAGGAACTCGACGATGGTGACGTCGACCCCGTAGTTCTTCAGGACGTAGCCGAACTCCATGCCGATGGCACCGGCACCGACGATGACGATGGATTCGGGAAGATCGCGGGTGAGGATCTGCTCCTCGTAGGTGACGACGTTGTCGCTGAGCTCGGTGCCCGGCAGCAGCTTGGTGACGGAACCGGTGGCGATGATGACGTTGTCGAAGGTCACCTGTTCGGTGCCGCCCTTGGTGAGGGCCACCTCGATGGTCTTGGCGTCGACGAACGAGCCCTTACCGTCGTATTCGGTGATCTTGTTCTTCTTCATGAGGAAGTGCACGCCCTTGGTGCGCCCGTCCGCGACCTTGCGGCTGCGGTCGTAGGCGGCACCGAAGTCGAAGGACACGTCTCCCGAGATGCCGAAGGTCTTGGCCTCTTTGTTGAAGAGATGTGCCAGCTCGGCGTTGCGGAGAAGCGCCTTCGAGGGGATGCAGCCGACGTTCAGGCAGACACCACCCCAGTACTTCTGCTCGATGATGGCGGTGCTCAGTCCCAGCTGTGCCGCGCGGATAGCAGCGACGTACCCACCGGGACCGGCTCCGAGGACAACGACGTCATAGTGTGAGGTCACGGATATACAGGGTAGTCCCGCCCGATTCCGGTGTCTGCCGATGGTCCGGTTACCGGCCGGTAGCTACCGGATCCGGTGATCGGCCGTGTATCGGCGCACGGCGTTCCGCTAACCCAGGATCCCCCGGTCGTAGGCGGCTGCGACCGCCGCTGCCCTGTCCTTCACCTCGAGCTTCGCGAAGACGTGGGCCAGGTGGGTCTTCACGGTCGCCTCGCTGACGAACAGTTCCTGGGCGATGGCCCGGTTCGAGGTGCCCTTCGCGACGAGCGCCAGCACCTCACGCTCCCGGGCGCTGAGCGTCTGCGGGACGGTGGGTGTCCGCATGCGGTTCATCAACCGCGACGCGACCACCGGCGACAACACCGCCCGCCCCTCCGCCGCGGCCCGCACCCCGGCGAACAGGTCGTCGCGCAGAGCGTCCTTGAGCAGGTAGCCGGTCGCGCCGGCTTCGATCGCGGGAACGGTGTCGGCATCCGTGTCGTAGGTCGTCAGCACCAGGACGCGGCTGCGCGCACCTCGTGCGACGAGCTCGGTGATCGCCTGCACTCCCCCACCTCCCGGCATCCGCAGGTCCATGAGCACCACATCGGGATCGAGTTCGAGCGTGAGCGCCACGGCCTCCGGACCGGAGGCGGCCTCCCCGACCACGTCGAATTCCGGGGAGGCCGAGAACATCCCGCGCAGGCCGTCCCGCACGACGGGGTGATCGTCGACGATCAGCACGGTGATCTCGCCCCCTCCCCTCACGACACCCTCCCCGCCCTGATCAGCGGCACCCGCACCGAGACTGCGGTCCCCACTCCCGGTTCGGACTCGACGTCCACGACACCGGCGATCCGGTCGGCACGGGATTGCATGCCCCGCAACCCGAATCCGTCGCCCGCGTTCACGGTCGGGTCGAACCCGCACCCGTCGTCCCGGATGTCCACACTCACCTCGTCGTCCATGTACGACACCGTGACACCCGCGCGGCACGCCGAGGAATGCTTCGCGACGTTCGCGAGCGCCTCCTGGGTGATCCGGAACAACGTCACCCCGATGTCGTCGTGCAGCGGTTCCGAGGAACCCGTGACCGTGAGATCGGCTCGGATTCCGTGTTCGGTGGACCATTTCGCCACCTCGTGGGCGAGCGCGTCGTCGAGCGTGCGGTGTTCGAGTACCTCGGGAGCGAGATTGCGCACCGAACGACGGGCGTCGCCGAGGCTGCGTCGGGCGAGGTCCGTCGCCCTCTCGACGTGGCGCCGCGCCGCCTCCGGGTCGGTGGTGTCCTGCGCGGCCTGCAGCTGCGTGACGATCCCGGCCAGGCCTTGGGCGAGGGTGTCGTGGATCTCCGCGGCGAGTCGGCGACGCTCGTCGTCGATCCCCGATTCCCGGGCGTGGACCAGCAGCTGCGCGTGCAGAGCCTCGTTCTCGGACAGCGCGTTCTCGAGTTGCACGTTGGTGCGTTCGAGTTCGGCGATCGCAGCCAGCCGTTCGAGACTGCGTTGCTCGTCGCGTTCGGCGAGCCTCATCATCAGCATGGAGATCGACGCGTTGAGCACGACGAGGAGCCCGAACGCGATCCACATGGTCGTGTCCTCCGGCGGCAGACCGCCCGCCTGCGAACCCGCCACCGTCACGGCGGTGACGAGCAGCCCGAACCGGATCCAACGGTCCGGCAGCATCGCGTGGGCATCGAAGTAACCGGAGGCCGCGTAGATCGCAAAGAACGGGTTGAGCCAGCTCAGGACGAACGCCAGGGCGGACCGGAGGAGGTAGTAGACCGCGTCGCCCTCCGGCATCGACCGACGGCGACGGCCCCGCCACAGTTCCAGACCCACCGCCACCGCGGTGAGCACCGCTGCCGTGTACCGCTCGGCGGGACTCATCAACAACGTCGCGGTGCCGACGGACAGGACGGTGCCGGTGGCGAGCATCCCCACCGGCGCCCATCTGTAGGTCCGTTGCCACGGATCGTCGGTGGTCGTCGAATCCGTCATGGCTTCCAGGATGACGGTCGACGCGGTCACTGCCAACGGAACCACCGGATCGCCACGCCGGTCAGGACGACGGTCCAGCACACCACGACCGCGAGCCCACCGAGATTCGGCCAGTCGCCCGCGGCGGTCTCGTCGAGCAGTTGCGCTGCGGCACCGAAGGGTGTCAGCTCCACGATCCTCCGCAGCAGCTCGGGCATCGCCTGCACCGGAAGCCACACGCCCGCACTGAACATCAGCGGGAAGAACACGATCGTGCCCAGCGTCTGGGCGATCCGCACCGACGGTGCCACCGCAGCCAGTGTCGCTCCCGCGCTCAGTGCCGCAGCGAGAGTGACGAGTACCGCGAATGCGTATCCCCAGGGCTGGGCGGGGAAGGCGACTCCGAAGGCCGCCCGACCGACGATCAGCGCGAGGACCACCGACGCCAGGACCGCGATCGCGTGCACCACGATCTGTGCGGTCAGCAGGTGCGACGGATTCGCCGGGGTCACGGCGAGCCTGCGGAGGATGCCCCGTTCGCGATACGACGACAACACCGCGGGCATCGTCTGGACACCGGCCACGATCATCGCCACAAGGATCGCCACGGGGACGTACAGATCGATCACCCGCAGACCACCGAGCTCCGGATCCGGTTCCCGGAAACCGGGAATCATCCCGAGGATCACGAGCAACAGCGTGGGGAAGACGAGGATCCAGAAGAGCGCCCCGGGTTCCCGTGTGAACAGTCGTGCCTCGGTACGCAGAACGGCGGTCGAGGCGGACAGCGCCGGGGCGCTCGTCGTCGATGTCTCGACGAGCCGGGTGCGGACGGTCGGGTCGGTCATGACGTGCTCCTGCTGTCGGTGAGATCGAGGTAGGCATCGTCGAGGGTCGCTTCGGCGATGCGGAGGCGTTCGGCCGTGACGCCGAGGCGTCCCAACAGGGCGAGTACCGCGTGGATCGACTCCTCGCTGCCTTCGACGGCCACCCGTTCCCGGGTGGTGTGCACGGAGACGACGCCGGGCAGGGCCTCGAGGAGTGCCTGGTCGAGCGGACCGGACGGGTGGAACGAGACGACGATCGCTGCGGACGATTGCCCGATCAGCTGGGCCGGGGTCCCCAGCGCACGGATGCGCCCGGAATCGAAGACCGCGACACGGTCGCAGAGGCGCTGCGCCTCTTCCATGAAATGGGTGACGAGCAGGACGGTGACGCCGGAATCGCGCACTTCCTCGATCAGTTCCCAGGTATCACGGCGTCCACGCGGGTCGAGTCCGGTGGTGAGCTCGTCGAGGACGACGACGCGCGGTGAACCGATGAGTGCCAGTGCGATGAACAACCGCTGTTTCTGGCCCCCGGACAGTTTCGTGAACCGGGTGTCGAGCATGCGGCCCAGGCCGAGGCGTTCGGCAAGCGCATCACCGTCCGCGGGCCGGGCGTAGAAGGCCGCGTACAGCCGGAGCGCTTCGCGCACGGTCAGTTTCGGTTGCAGCTCGCTCTGCTGCAGCTGCGTGCCGAGCAGTTCGGTGACGGCCCGGTGGTCGCGGACCGGGTCGAGGCCGGCGACGCGGACGGTGCCCTCGTCGGGTTTTCGAAGACCCGAGATGTGTTCGACGGAGGTCGTCTTCCCGGCCCCGTTCGGGCCGAGGATCCCGAATATCTCACCTTCGTGGACTTCGAAGCTCACGCCGTCCACGACGGCGCGACCTCCGTAGGACTTGTGCAGATTGTTCACTTCGACGATCGGCATGCATCGAGCGTCCCGCGGAGTACCGGTCGCGCACATCCTCCGACCGTCGCTATCGGATGTCCCCCGATCGGATGATGGCGAGGGTCGTCCGGGTCGGGCATGATGTCGCCGTGCGTGTTCCCCGTCGAGATCAACCCGCGCGGCGCGAGGCCGCTCGGGTGTTCGACACGGGAGAACCCACATGGAATACAACGCAATGATCGAAATCGACGCCGACCTCGATCGCCTGACCGACGACGAGACCGTCGACCTCATCGAACCGATCGTCCCGCACCACGGGGCGGTGGGGCGCAGCGACAACGGTCGCGCCCAGCTCACGCTCACCGTCGACGCCGTCGACGCGATCCACGTCCTGCGGTTCGTGCGCGACCTGATGCAGAACTCGTACCCGTCCTACCGCGTGAACGCAGTGGATGTATTGCCCACCAGCGCGTTCGACGCGATCTACGGATTCGGCGACTACTTCGCCTGATACGGGAGCCTGGTGAGGGTCCGCACTGCGCGGACCCTCACTTGCGGCGCCCGAACCTGCGCATACCGAGCAGGTAACGCGGGATCGACCGGAACGGGACCCGCACCGGCCAGTCGTCGGGACGGAAGTACGCCTCGGTCCCGCCGTCGACCACCACGACGCTGCCCGTCATGAAGTCCGCTGCCGGCGACAGCATGAATTCGACCCACTGCGCGATCTCCTCGGGCTTCCCGAAACCCCCGAGCGGAACGGGGAAGCTCTCCACCGCCTTCTTGAGCGGGCTCTCGAGTTGCGCGTCGAGCAGCGGGGTGGAGATCGCTCCGGGCGCGAGGATGTTGAGGCGGATGCCGGCACCCGCCCATTCGGGGGTGACTGCCGCGCGCCGTGCCCATCGGGTCACGGCGATCTTCGACGCCGCGTAGGTGAACGGCGGACCCGCCTGCGGGATGCGGGTGGTGCGCGCGACGCCCTTGTCCATGTCCCCGGCGAGGAAGGCCTTCACCGCCGAGTTCGGCACGCCGGGAGTCGTGGTCGTCGAATTGGACCCGAAGACCACCACCTTGCTGTTCGCGGACGCGGCCAGAGCCGGTCGCCAGCCGACGAGCAGGTCGATCACGCCCCGTACGTTGACCTGCGCGATGATCTTCTCCTTGCCCGGGGTGGGGCCCAGACCCGCGGCGAGCACGGCACCGTCGAGACGGCTGCCTGCCAGCTCGAGCGTCGCCCGGACGGCGTGGGATCGACCCTCCGGAGTGGACAGGTCCGCCGTGACCTCGGTGTCCTTCAGGTCGATGCCGATCACCGTGTGCCCGGCGGCCCGCAACCGCTCCGCGCTCGCCCGGCCCATTCCCGACGCGGCACCCGTCACCGCATATACCGCCATGTGCCCCTCCATCGTTGGATTCGGGGCACGTTACAGCGAGGCGACCGCCGCGTGCAGCAGGGCGACGTACCGAGCGAGACCTGCCGCGTCGAGGACGTCCGGGGAGGTCGTCACCGACAGGGTCACGGTGCCACCGATCCCGTGTACGCCGTGGGTGAGCGCCTGCACGGGCGACAGGCCGGGGAAGCCTGAAGTGAACCGCACCCGTCCACCGCCGAGTTCGAGGTCTGCCGGTCCCCGGTCGACGCTCGACACGACGGTGTTGCCGGTGACGGTGGGCGGGACGACCGACAGGTCGAGTCGGCCGGTGCCGAACCGCAGCAGCGGCGCGGGGACGTGGTCGTCGGTGCGGGCCCGGATCGCCATGGCGGGGTGCCGCGCGCGGATCCGCTGCAACGCCAGGTCGGCGGTGATCGCCGCGGCACGTTCGTGCGGGTCGCGGATCGCGCAGTGCAGGTCGACGCCGACATTGCGGTAGCTGTTGCGGGCCGTGCCCGGCGCCACCGCGACCGGCACCTCTGCGGACAGTTCGTCGACGCCGAGGAACTCCGACAGGGCAGCGCCGATCGCCGTGAGCGCGCCGATCGTGACCGTGCCGACGCGACGCAGGTCGGCTGCGTCGAACACGAGGGTGCGGACCGTCCGGCGCGGCCCGGGCGCGGTGTTCACGGCGACCAGAGGTCGGCCCGGAGCGGGCTGCGGCACCGACGGATCGGCGAGCTGCCGCTGCGCCTCCACCGCCCGTCGCCCGTCGGCGATGACCCGCGGGATCGAGAACGGCAGTCGCAGTGCGGCACGCGTGAGCATCCCGGCCGGCGAGGGGGCACGCGGTGGTGTCGTGGGTGTCGCGGTGCCCGCCAGCAGGTCGCGGGCGAGCGCGGAGGTGCGCACCCCGTCGGCGAAGGCGTGCGACATCTGCAGGACGACGACGAGCGCGGGACCGTCCCCGCGCGGAGCACCGGTGACCTGTGGGAAGACGTGCAGTCGCCACGGCGAGACGGTGACGTCGACGCGAGTCGCGACGAGCCCGGACAGTGTGTCGAGCAGGTCGTCGTAGCTATCGGATACGTGGACGACGAACGGATCCTCGGTAGGGGCGTGTGCCGACCAGTAGGGATAGTCGAGACCCGCGGGGACCTCGACCATCCGCACCTGCAACTCCCCCATCACCGCCGCCCGCGACCGCAGCTCGTCGAGCACATCGGCGACGGGAGCCACGGGGGCGTCGAAACAGTAGAGGGCGAACAGGTCGCCCGGGATGCGGTCGCCGAGCCATTCCCGGCGCGCGTCCGACGGATGCATCTGCACGAGGTCACAGTCTGCCTGCCGCCCCCGGCACGTGCGGGGCGGGTATGAATGGATCATGAGCGACGACACGACCGATCCGTACCTGTGGCTCGAGGACGTCACCGGCGAGGAACAACTCGGCTGGGTGCGTGCCCGGAACGACCGAACGGTCGAGGAGTACACCCGCACCGAGAGCTTCACCGACCTCGAGTCCCGCATCCGCGAGATCCTCGACACCGACGCCCGCATCCCCTATGCGCGTCGGCGCGGCGAGTACCTCTACAACTACTGGCGGGACGCCGAGCACGTACGCGGCCTGTGGCGTCGCACGACGATGGAGCAGTACCTGCGCGACGAACCCGAATGGGACGTCCTCGTCGACCTCGACGCCGTCGCCGAGGAGGAGGGCGAGAACTGGGTGTGGTCGGGTGCCCAGGTGTTGCGGCCCGATCAGACGCGCGCGCTCATCAGCCTGTCGCGCGGTGGTGCCGACGCGAGCGTGATCCGCGAGTTCGATCTCGTCGAGCGACGGTTCGTCTCGGGCCCGGACAGTTTCGAACTGCCCGAGGCGAAGACGGACATCGGGTGGATCGACGCCGACACCGTCTACGTGGGAAGCGATTTCGGCGACGGATCGCTCACCGACTCGGGTTATCCGCGACTCGCGAAGAAATGGCGGCGCGGCACCCCGATCGAGGAGGCCGAGACGGTCTTCGAAGGTGAGCGCACCGATGTCGCCGTCTCCGCCTGGTACGACAACACCCCCGGCTACGAACGCAGCTTCGTCGACCGCGCGATCGACTTCTACCGGGCGCAGCGTTTCGAACTCACCGCGGACGGCGAACTCGTCGAACTGGATGTTCCCGACGACGCACGGGTGAGCGTCTACCGCGACCATCTGCTCGTGCGCACCCGCTCCGAATGGCTCGGCCATCCCGCCGGCACCCTGCTGGCCGCGAACTATCCGGCCTTCCTCGCCGGGTCGCGCGAGGTGACGGTGCTGTTCGGCCCCGACGAGCACACCTCGCTCGAACAGTACGCGTGGACGCAGAACCACCTGCTCGTCGTCACGTTGCAGGACGTGCAGACACGCGTGCGGGTGCTCACGCCGGGTGAGGACGGCTGGTCGGACGAGGAGCTGCCCGGCGTCCCCGATGCCACGTCGACCTCGATCATCGACGTCGATCCGCTCAACAGCGACGACTTCTTCCTCAACTCCAGCGGTTTCACCATCCCAGCGACCCTGCTGTCGGGGACGGTCGGCGGCCCGGTGGAGGCGATCAAGCAGGCCCCGTCGTTCTTCGACGCCGAGGGCATCACCGTCGAACAGTTCTTCGCGACCTCCGACGACGGCACGCAGGTGCCCTATTTCGTGGTCGGCCGCAACACCGAAACCCCTTCGCCCACACTGCTGTACGGATACGGCGGGTTCGAGAACTCGATGGTGCCCGCCTACAGCGGCGGAGTCGGGCGGGCGTGGCTCGAGAAGGGCTACACCTACGTCATCGCCAACATCCGCGGCGGCGGCGAGTACGGACCCACCTGGCACACGCAGGCGCTGAAGGAGAACCGGCACAAGGTCTTCGAGGACTTCGCCGCGGTCGCGAAGGATCTCGTCGCGCGCGGGATCACGACGGCCGAGCAGCTCGGCACCCAGGGCGGCAGCAACGGCGGTCTGCTCATGGGCGTGATGCTCACCCGCTATCCCGAACTGTTCGGGGCGATCGTGTGCCAGGTGCCGCTGCTCGACATGAAGCGCTACCACCTGCTGCTCGCCGGCGCGTCGTGGATGGCCGAGTACGGCGACCCCGACAACCCCGCGGAGTGGGAGTTCCTGTCGAAGTACTCGCCCTACCAGAACACCGACCCGGACGCCGACTACCCGCCGATCCTCGTCACCACGTCGACGCGCGACGACCGGGTGCATCCCGGCCATGCACGGAAGATGGTGGCGCGGCTCGAGGAGCAGGGTCACGAAGTCCGGTACTACGAGAACATCGAGGGCGGCCACGGCGGCGCGGCCGACAACGCCCAGGCGGCGTTCAAGTCGGCGCTGACGTTCACCTTCCTGGCCGACAAGCTCGCGAACCGGTGAACTTCGGGGAGGCTGTGTGCGTTCTCGTCGAGAAAGACGCACACAACCTCCCTCATCTCGCCGGTCCGGTGGACTCGCGGACGACGAGCTGCGTCGGGAGCACGAGTTCGTCGGCCACCGCGACCCGCTCGTAGGCCTGCCGGGCGAGCATCTCGATGGCGCGCGCCCCGGCGTCCTCGGTGCGTTCGGCGAGCGTCGTGAGCGAAGGCTGGCACAGGTCGGAGCCGAAGATGTTGTCGAATCCGACCACGCTCACGTGTTCCGGCACGGACACCCCGCGTTCCCGCATCCGGCGCAGCACCCCGATGGCGAGCATGTCGTTGTGGCACACCACCGCGGTGGCACCGGCGGCCACGGCGGCGTCGGCCGCGGCGGCACCGCCACCGAGTGTCGGCGAGTAGGGACCGAAGCGACGTACCGCGATGTCGTGGGCCTGCGCCGCGACCTGCAGACCGGCCCAGCGCCGCGCTCCCGACCACGACTCGGGCGGACCGCCGAGGAACAGCAAGGAGCGGTGTCCGAGCGACGCGAGGTGGTCGACGATCTGCCGCGTGCCCGTCTCGTAATCGGCGACGACGCAGGATATTCCGCGGATCGCGCGATTCACGAGGGTTACGGCGTCGAGTTCCGCGACGCGGCGGAGCTCGTCGTCGGGCATGCGCGCGGCCGCCAGGACGAAGCCGTCGACGGCCGGCCCCAACCGCCGGATGATGTGCGCTTCGGTGGCCGCGCTCTCCTGCGTGTCGGCGAGGACGAGGGTCCGCCCGGAGGCGACGGCGGCGCGCTCGGCTCCTTTGATCACGCCGGAGAAGAAGGGGTTCGTGATGTCGGGGACGAGCAGCGCCAGGGTGTTGGTGCGTCCCGATTCGAGGGCGCGGGCCGCGGGGTTGGGGGCGTAGCCGAGCCGGTCGGCGACCTCGAGGATGTGGTCGCGGGTGGCGGCATTGACCCGGCCCGGGTTGGTGAAGGCGCGAGACACCGTGGACGCTGCGACCCCCGCCTCGCGGGCCACAACGGTGATGGTGGCGCGTTTCCGTGAACGCGGAGCAGCCGACATGCGGACAGTATGGCAAAAGATGGCAAACGATTGCCGTGTGCTGCGCCACACCCCTACCGTCCCTGTATCCGATACTGAAGACCCACCCCCGAGGCATCCGATGACTGAAAACACCACCGTGCAGCGCACGCCCCGCAAGGCGGCACTCGCCGCGTGGAGCGGCAGCGCACTGGAGTACTACGACCTGGCGATCTACGGCACCGCCGCCGCGCTCGTCTTCCCGAAGATCTTCTTCCCCGAGGGCAACCAGGCGGTTGCGACCGTCGCGTCGCTCGCCACCTTCGGCGTCGCCTACGTCGCGCGCCCGTTCGGGTCCATCCTGATGGGCCACATCGGCGACCGCTTCGGCCGCAAGCTGATCCTCGTCGGCACGCTGCTGCTGATGGGTGTCTCGACATTCCTCATCGGTTGCCTGCCGACCTACGGACAGATCGGCATGCTCGCGCCGATCCTGCTGGTCACCTTGAGACTCCTCCAGGGCCTGTCGGCCGCGGGTGAACAGGCCGGCGCGAACTCGATGTCGTTCGAACACGCCCCCGACGACAAGCGCGGTTTCTTCACCAGCTGGACGCTGAGCGGCACACAGGGCGGGCAGGTGCTCGCACCGCTGATGTTCCTGCCGGTGATCGCCCTGCTCTCCGAGGAGCAGTTGCAGTCGTGGGGCTGGCGCGTGCCGTTCTGGATCAGCGCCGTGATCGTGCTGATCGGCTTCCTCATCCGCCGCAGCCTCGACGAGACCCCCGAGTTCCACGCCGAGAAGGCGCACGACGAAGCACCCAAGGCACCGCTGGCCGTGCTCTTCCGCCACCACTGGACCGGCGTCCTGCGCGTCTTCTTCGCGGCCTTCATCGCCATGGTCAACACCGCATTCCAGGTGTTCGCCCTCAACTTCGCCACCGCCGACGAGTACGGCATCGGCATCAGCGACACCACGATGCTGTGGCTGGCGATCGTCGCCAACGTCATCGCCGTAGGCACCATCCCCATGTGGGCCCTGCTGTCCGACCGCATCGGCCGCAAGCCGGTCTTCGTCACCGGCCTGATCGGCAGCGCCGTCATGGTGACGGCCTTCCTGTGGTCGATCTCCCGGGGCGACGTGCCGCTCGTGCTCGTCACCGGCATCCTGCTCGCCGGCGTGGTCTACAGCATGCCGAACGCGGTGTGGCCCGCCACCTATGCCGAGTACTTCCCCACCAGCGTCCGCCTGTCGGGCATGGCGATCGGCACCCAGTTCGGCTTCGCGCTCGCCGGCTTCACCCCGGCCATCGCAGGTTCGCTCATGGACGGCAACGCCGACAACTGGTACCGCGTGGCCCTGTTCTGTGTCGGCGCCGTCGTCATCTCGTTGATCGCGGTGGCCACCGGACCGTCCGGAACCCACAAGGTCCCCACCCGTGAGATCGGCCTGCTCCCCCACGACCGCAACACCACGCCGGTCCCCGCCGGGGCCGCATCGTGAGTGCGCGTCCCATCATCGCCGTGCTCAACGGGCCCAATCTGAACCTGCTCGGCACGCGCGAACCCCGTCTCTACGGCACCGCAACACTGGCGGACATCGAGAAGTCGTGCCGCCGCACCGCCGGCGACCTGGGATTCGACGTCGACTTCCGGCAGACCAACCACGAGGGCGCCCTGATCGATTCGATCCACGACCTGCGCGAATCGGCGGCCGGCTTCGTCGTCAACGCCGCGGCCTACACGCACACCTCGGTGGCGCTGCACGACGCGCTGGCCACCGTCACGGCACCGATCGTGGAAGTGCACCTGACCAACGTCCACGCCCGCGAAGAGTTCCGGCACCGCTCCTACGTCGCTCCCGTCGCGAAGGCCGTCATCGCCGGCTGCGGCCCCGACGGATACGAGTTCGCCATCCGCCACCTGGCCGCGCTCGCGACCGACGCCGGCACCGGCACGGCAATCGACACCGATACGAAGGACAGTTCCCGATGACCTCCGCAGCGCCCGCACGTACGTCCTTCCTGCTGGGCCTGTTCGGCGCCGGGATCGGCGGATCGCTCACCCCGGCCATGCAGGAACGGGAGGGCTTCGCGTCGGGACTGAACCTGACCTACCGCCTCGTCGACGCCGAGCGTCTCGGCTACGGCGCCGAGAATCTGGCCGAGATGCTCGACTGGGCACAGCGTTTCGGTTTCGACGGGCTCAACATCACGCACCCCTTCAAGCAGGTCGTCATCCCCCTGCTCGACGAGTTGTCCGACGACGCCCACGATCTCGGCGCGGTCAATACGGTGGTGTTCCGGGACGGTCGTGCGATCGGCCGCAACACCGACTGGTCCGGCTGGGGACGCGCGTTCCGCCGCCGGCTGCCCGAGGCCGTCTCCGACCGCGCCGTGCTGGTCGGGGCCGGTGGTGCCGGTTCGGCCGTCGGGTACGCACTGCTCGAACAGGGCTCCGCGCACGTGTCCATCGTCGACGTCGATACCGAGAAGGCGCAGGCCTGCGCGACCCGCCTGGCCAAGCGGTTCGGCGACGACCGGGTCCGCGCGACCACCGATCTCGCCGGGGCGCTGGCCTCGGCGCAGGGTCTGGTCAACGCGACCCCCACGGGCATGACCGGCCACCCCGGGCTGCCCGTCCCCGCCGAACTCGTCCGCGAGGACCTGTGGGTCTCCGACGTCGTGTACTTCCCGCTCGAGACCGAGCTGATCCACCTCGCCCGCTCCCGCGGATGCCGCGTGGTGCCCGGTGGGGGCATGGCCGTCTTCCAGGCCGTGGGTGCCTTCGAGTACTTCACGGGCGTCGAACCCGACGCCGAACGAATGGTCCGACACTTCGAGGAGCTGACCAGCTGATGCGCCGCGGAATCGCCACCGTCTCGCTCTCCGGTGTTCTCGCCGACAAACTCGACGCGATCGCCGCTGCAGGATTCGACGGGATCGAGATCTTCGACAACGACCTGATCGCGTCGCCGCTCTCACCCGCCGAGGTGGCCCGGCGCTGCGCCGATCTCGGTCTGTCGATCGACCTGTTCCAGCCGATCCGCGACATCGAGGGCGTCGACCCACGGCGGTTCCCCGACGTCCTGCACCGCGTCCGCCGCAAGCTCGAGGTGATGAACGAGCTCGGCGCAACGACCTTTCTGGCGTGCTCGAACGCGCTGCCGACCGCGATCGACGACCCGGAGCTGTCCGCCGAACAGCTGCGCGCCGTCGGCGATCTCGCCGCCTCGCACGGGGTCACCTTCGCCTACGAGGCCCTCGCCTGGGGACGTCACGTCAACCGGGTCGGGCAGGCGTGGAATCTCGTCGAACGCGCCGACCACCCGGCCGTGACGCTGGCCGTGGACACCTTCCACATGCTCGCGCGCGGTGACGACGGACGCGCCCTGGCCGGCATCCCCGGCGAGCGCATCGGCTTCCTGCAGGTCGCCGACGCCCCGGTGCTCGACATGAACGTCCTCGAATGGAGCCGCCACTTCCGGTGCTTCCCGGGGCAGGGCATGCTCGACGTCTCCGGGGTGGTCGCGGCCGTGCTCGACGCCGGCTACGACGGTCCGCTCTCGCTCGAGGTCTTCAGCGACGTGGTGCGCGAAGCGGATCCGCATGTGACCGCGCGCGACGCGATGCGGTCGCTGCTGTTCCTCGAGGACCGGCTCGGTGCGCGGGTCACCGGCCCCGCACGCGAGAAGGTGACGGTCGCACCGCCGCTTCCGGCGCGGACCGACGCGGCGTTCGTCGAACTCGCCGACCCCGACCGCACCGACTACCCGGCGCTGCTCACCGGACTCGGATTCCACATCGCCGGCCGGCACCGCAGCAAGCCCGTCGTGTGGTGGCGCAACGGCGGTGCGAACGTCGTCCTCAACGAAGAGCCCGCGCCGGGCCCCGCCGCGACCGCGCTGGGTCTCGTCGCCCCCGACGTCGCCGCGGTAGCCGAGCGGGCCGCGAGTCTGCTGTGGCCTGCGGTCGACCGCACCCGCGGCGAGGGTGAAGCGGGTCTGCCGGGCATCACCTCCCCCTCCGGATTGCACGTCTTCGTCAGTGCCGAGCCCGGGGAGACCGACGACTGGCACAACGACTTCGTGGCGGGTGACGCCCCGGACACTCCCGCGGCGGACGAGGGATGGCTCGGTCTCGACCACGTCGATGTGACGGTCGCGGCGGACGACCTGAACCAGGAATTGTCGTTCTTCCGCACCTTGTTCGGACTGCGGCCGGAGGACCCGGAGGAGTACATCCAGCCGCAGGGCCGCCTGCGTATTCGCGCACTGCGCGCGGAGAAGGGTGACCTGCGGGTCGCGCTGAACGTCTCCGACACCGGTGCTGCGCCCCAACCGCACGGCGTGACCCAGTTGGCCTTCGCCACGGCCGATGTCGTCGACTCGGTACGGCATGCGCGTGCGCGCGGTGTGGAGTTCCTCCGACCGCCCACGAACTACTACGCCGATCTCGATGCGCGGTTCGCGCTCGACCCCGAGCTGCTCGCCGTCCTGCAGAGCAACGGCCTGCTCTACGACCGAAACGACGACGGAGGTGAATTCCTGCACGCCTACACGCTCCCGGTGCAGGGCGGATTCCAGGTCGAACTCCTCGAACGGCGTGGAGGCTACACCGGACACGGCTCCCCCAACGCCCACGTCCGGCTCGCGGCGGCCGCCCGCGCGGGCTCAGCGGTCACGTAACCACGCCACGATCGTCGCGACGGTGTCGTCGTTGTCGCGGATCCAGCCGTTGTGGCCCAGTGCCCGCGGATTGTGCCATCGGGTGATCTCGGTGGACGGCAGCTTCTCGAGCAGATGCTGCGCGGACGCGACGGGAGTGAGTTCGTCGCCTTCGATCGTGATCGACAGGACGGGGAGCGTGAGCCGCCCGATCCGTTCCTCGTAGTCGATGTCCGCACCGGTCGGTTCGAATCGGCCGGTGCGGGCCAGTCGCGCCCAGTCGGAGATCAGCGCGCGCGACTGCCGGCCGAACCCGGCGACGTCGATCCGGTCGCCGGGCCAGAATCCGGCGACCGCGGCGGTCAGCGACATCGCCGTCGATCCGAGCCACAGTCCCGGGCCGCGGACGCCCCCGTGATGCCGGTAGTAGGGCGTGCCCGACGCGACGAGGATCAGGCCGCCGAGCCGCCCGCGGATGCGCGCGGCGTAGAGCGCGCCGAGCTGCCCACCCATGGAGTGACCGAGCAGGTAGGGCGTCGAGTCGGGGAAGCGCTCCCGCACCACCTCGAAGACGGCGGGGAAATGCGTCGCGACGATCTCGTGATAGCCGTAGGTGCTGTCGGGTCCGGGCCTCGGACGGCTGTCGCCCTGGCCGGCCAGTTCACAGATCGCCGCGTCGAATCCGTGCTCGGTGATCGCCTGCGCGAACGGCTCGTAGTAACCGGCCGGGATACCGAGCCCCGGCACGATCACCACGACGGCGCGGGAAGCATCGCGGCGGGTCTCGTGTTCGTGGTCGGGTCCCGCGAAGAGGCGCACCGGGGTCGTGGTGCCCCCGGGAAGCTGGATCGGTACGGTCTCCACCGGCCCAGACTAGGCCGATCCGGACGCGGCGGGTGCCGGTTTGCCTGTGAGTCTCCCTGCCACCCCGAGCCCGGAATTCAGGGTCGGGATGGGGGTCGTGCCCGGATGTGCTCGGGCCCGGTCGCGGCGGACGATCGAAATGTCCGGTCCAGCATCCTTTCGGAGGAACCCATGCGTACCCTTGCCATCCGCTCCCGTCTCGCGACCGCCACCGTCCTGTCGCTCGGCACCGCCGCAGTACTTCTCGGAACAGGAACTGCCGCAGCACAACCCGCGCCCGGTGTCGTGGGCATGAGCGAGCAGGCCGCGGTCGGCGTGCTCACCGCGGAGGGTGTGCCGTTCTCGATCGTCAACCGGTCCGGTTCCGCCGGCGGCGACTGCACCGTGACCGCTCAGCGCGACCGGGGGTACCGGACCGAGGTCGAGTACGAATACGACAGCGACGACAACGAGTTCGACCGTGTCGAACGCCAGGTGTGGCGCGGGGTCGGCCTGACGGTCGTGTGCCGCTGACGCGTCCCTGCGGTCAGTCCAGACCGAAACCGCGCTCCCGCAGAGCTTCTCGCATCTGTTCCCTGCTCCCGAGCGCACCGGGCGACGCGAAGCGCCCGAGTACACGTTCGACCCAGCTCTCCGCCAGACCCTGATCGCGGTAGAAGCCGGCGATCTCCTCCTCGTACGCGGCGAGGCCGGCATCCCGCTCCTCGGTCGAGTACTGCTCGCGATGCAGCACCACATCCTGACCCAACCGCGGCTTGACCTCCGACTCCACCTCGGGATCGGGACGGCCCACCACCAGCCCGACCACAGCGAAACTGTGGTCGGGCAGAGCCAGTTCTGCGGCCACGTCACGCGGATGGTTGCGGATGGCCCCGATGTAGACGGTGCCGAGGCCGAGCGATTCCGCGGCGAGCACCGCGTTCTGTGCGGCGAGGGCGGCATCGACCACCCCGAGCAGCGCCGACTCCACGTAGTCGACGTTGACAAGGTCCTTGTCGTGCTGCTCGGCGACTCGCGCCGCACGGGCGAGGTCGGCCACCCATACGAGCAGCAGCGGAGCGTCACACACCGCCGGCTGGTTGCCGGCGAGCGTCGCGATCCGGGCGAGCCGGTCGCGGTCGGTGACGGCCACGACGCTCCACAACTGCAGGTTGCTCGAGCTCGCGGCGGACGAGGCCGCGGCCACGATCGCGCGCAGATCGTCCTCGGAGACGGCTTCGGGAAGGAACTTCCGCACGGAGCGATGCGCCAGCTGGAGATCGATGACGTCGTTCCACGCGCCGGAACCACCGTGTCCGGCCACCTGCTCGGCGGCCCGGGTGCCGTACCTGCGGCGCAATGCGGCGAGCTGTTCGTCGAGGACGACGTCGGTCATGACGGGAGATCTCCTTCTGATCGGCAGTACCGACGGTCGAGTCTGCCTCCTCGCACCCCGGTCGCCGAGCATTGTCCTCAGCATGATTCCAGCGGCGCCCGGGCCGGTTCACTCGACCGACCCCGAGACGAAGATCAGGGTGAAGATCCGGGCCGTTCCCCGATGTGCCGGGATCGTCTCGGCGACAGGATGAATGCATGAACTTCGAGAACCAGGCTCCCCGCCCCTTCACTCGCTCCTCATCCCAGCGCATGCTCGGTGGTGTGTGCGCCGGACTGGCCGAGTACTTCAACGTCGACCTCAACCTCGTGCGTGCAGGCGCAGTCCTCACAGCCTTCGTCACGGGTGGCACCGCCGTGTTGCTCTACCTCGCACTGTGGATGATCATCCCCGAGCACTGATCGGCCCCCGGCTGCAGAGAACACGCAACCCTCGGTGGACATCCACCGAGGGTTGCGTGCTTCGCTGCGGGTGGCAGCGGCGATTGCGAACTACTGCTGGACGCTGCCCAGCAGAGCACTGCCGGTATCGAGCAGAGTCTTCAGGAGCTCCGTGCCGCCGAGCAGGTCGAGGGCCGAGCCGATGAGTTCGATGACGTCCATGTGTATCTCCTTCGTCCGATCACATACCGGACGGGTCTCGTCCGATTGCTGTTCGCCTACCCGGAATTCCGATCGGAATTCCGTCGGGCTCGCATCAATTTTCAACACATTCGACGCGCCCGCGCGAGCCGAGAATACGCAAATCGGATGTGATGACATTCACACTCGCGGCGAAGGCTGTACGGGCTCACAAATGCCCAGTTCACGGCGTCAAGGAAAGAAAACGGAACGTCCGTACCCATTTATTTTCGTTTGAATTCGATATTTTCGTTCGACCCGATTCATCCTGTTCGGTGACCGTTTACGGCGAATCGACCGATCCGGCGAAGAAATATCGACCGAAAGAAGATGCCCGATTCGACCGCAATCGAATCGGGCATTTCCGGTGGATCCGGGACCGCTACAGTCCGACCGCCTGCGACAGAAGCTGCCACGAGTTGCGCAGATCGTCCTCCCAATAGTCCCAGGAGTGCGTACCCGCCGGCCGCAGGTCGATCTGGGCGGGGATGTCCAGTTCCTCGAGCCGCTGGGCCATCCGCTGCGTGCAGTGGTGGACCGCCGCCTCGATGCTGCCGCCGACGACCACCTGACCGACGAGCCCGATCGGGTCGTTGTTCACCGACCGCGACCCGAGCCGCTCGTACTGCCCGGGCAGACCCGAACCCGACGAGATGTACAGGTCGATACCGCGGAGCTTCTCGGCCTGGAGATAGGGATCGTTCTCGATCCAGGCCGGATCACCGACCGGGCCCCACATGTTCTCGGGGTCGCCGC
Organism: Rhodococcus sp. S3; assembly: GCF_058211795.1. NCBI lineage: Bacteria > Bacillati > Actinomycetota > Actinomycetes > Mycobacteriales > Nocardiaceae > Rhodococcus > Rhodococcus sp. S3. The sequence continues at coordinate 4,028,646 of NZ_CM177074.1, forward strand.
CCTTGACGCGTACGACGGCCTGCACATAGGACTGCCCCAGCGGCGTGCTCGTCTCGGCGCATCCGCTGTAGGCCCCCACCGCCTCGTACAGCTCGGGAGCCGCGGTGGCGAGGCCGAGCACCGATGTCCCCGACATCGACAGGCCCGCAATGGCGTTGCGCCCCGAGGTCCCGAACTCGGTGTCGATGACCGGCGGGAGTTCGTGCGTCAGGAAGGTCGTCCACATGTTGCGGCCGAGCGCGGGATCGTCGTTGCGCCAGTCGGTGTAGTAGCTGTAGCCGCCGAGGAGAGGCGTGACGACGTTGACGTTCTTGTCCGAGAAGAAGTTCTCGACGTCGGTCTGCTTCTCCCAGGTGGCGATTCCCTGCCCGCCTCCCGAACCGTTGAGCAGGTAGAGGGTGGGGCGCGGTTCGCTCGTGTCGGCGGGCGTCCGGACCCGGAGGGGGATCACCTTGTCCATCGACGGCGAGTAGACGTTCGCGATGACGGTGCGGTCGCTCTCGCGCTCGACGGAGGTCAGCTCCCCCACCGGTCGCTGGTCGTCCGCCTCTGTCGGCTGCGCGAGAGCGCCCCCGGGGGCTGCGAGGACCATCGACGTTCCCACCGCCACCGTGAGCAGTACCCGCCGTAACCAGGACGACCGCATATTCTTCCATCCCCTCGTCGATCCGTCTGTGTGCGCACCTCGGACCGGTTGCGGATCGGTACGAACCTCCGGAACCGGATGAAGTGACACTTTCGTGACATTCATCGTCCGCACGGCCCGTTTCGTAACGAATATGTGATCGTTCCGTACCGGAGGTCGGAATCATCGGGGAACAGCACGAGGCCCGACCCCACCGGAGTGGGATCGGGCCTCGCGTGACTCTAAGGGCGGATCAGAAGTCCATGCCGCCCATGCCGCCGGTCGGGTCGCCCGCGGGAGCGGCGGCCTTCTCCGGCTTGTCGGCGACGACGGCCTCGGTCGTCAGGAACAGAGCCGCGATCGACGCAGCGTTCTGCAGCGCCGAGCGGGTGACCTTGACCGGGTCGTTGATGCCCGCTTCGAGCAGGTCCTCGTAGTCGCCGGTCGCAGCGTTGAGGCCGTGGCCGGCCTCGAGGTTGCGGACCTTCTCGGCGACGACGCCGGGCTCGAGGCCGGCGTTGAAGGCGATCTGCTTCAGCGGCGCCTCGAGAGCGACCTTGACGATGTTGGCACCCGTGGCCTCGTCGCCCTCGAGCTTGAGGTCGTCGAGAACCGGAGCGGCCTGCAGCAGGGCCACGCCACCACCGGCGACGATGCCCTCTTCGACGGCAGCCTTCGCGTTGCGGACGGCGTCCTCGATGCGGTGCTTGCGCTCCTTGAGCTCGACCTCGGTCGCGGCACCGGCCTTGATGACGGCGACGCCGCCGGCCAGCTTCGCGAGGCGCTCCTGCAGCTTCTCACGGTCGTAGTCCGAATCCGACGCCTCGATCTCGGCGCGGATCTGGTTGACGCGACCGGCGATGGCGTCGGGATCGCCCGCGCCCTCGACGATGGTGGTCTCGTCCTTGGTGACGACGACCTTGCGGGCCTGGCCGAGCAGCTCGATGCCGGCGGTCTCGAGGGAGAGGCCGACCTCTTCGCTGACGACCTCGCCACCGGTGAGGATGGCGATGTCGGCGAGCTGGGCCTTGCGGCGGTCGCCGAAGCCCGGAGCCTTGACGGCAACCGACTTGAAGGTGCCGCGGATCTTGTTGAGGACCAGGGTGGACAGAGCCTCACCCTCGACGTCCTCGGCGATGATCAGCAGCGGCTTGCCCGACTGGATGACCTTCTCGAGCAGCGGCAGCAGGTCCTTGACCGTGGAGATCTTGGAGCTGACGAGCAGGATGTAGGGATCCTCGAGCACGGCCTCCTGACGCTCTGCGTCGGTGGCGAAGTAGAGGGAGATGTAGCCCTTGTCGAAGCGCATGCCCTCGGTCAGCTCGAGCTGGAGGCCGAAGGTGTTGGACTCCTCGACGGTGATGACGCCTTCCTTGCCCACCTTGTCGATGGCCTCGGCGATGAGCTCACCGATCGCGGGGTCGCCGGCGGAGATGCCTGCGGTGGCGGCGATCTGCTCCTTGGTCTCGACCTCCTTGGCGGTGTCGAGCAGCTTGGCGGTGACGGCCTCGACGGCCTTCTCGATGCCGCGCTTCAGGCCGAGGGGGTTGGCGCCCGCAGCAACGTTGCGCAGACCCTCGCGGACGAGCGCCTGGGCGAGCACGGTAGCGGTGGTGGTGCCGTCACCCGCGACGTCGTCGGTCTTCTTGGCAACTTCCTTGACCAGCTCGGCGCCGATCTTCTCGTACGGATCCTCGAGCTCGATCTCCTTGGCGATGGACACACCATCGTTGGTGATCGTGGGGGCGCCCCACTTCTTCTCGAGAACGACGTTGCGACCCTTGGGGCCCAACGTCACCTTGACTGCGTCGGCGAGGCTGTTGAGGCCCCGCTCGAGGCCGCGACGGGCCTCTTCGTCGAACGCGATGATCTTGGCCATTGCGAAGTGATCCTCCGGGTATGGGGGTGACACCGGAGCGATCGCTCGTCGGATCGCTCCATGTACGCCTTCGGCCGGAAGCAGTGCCCGCGACGGACGACCAGGGGTGTCGAAAACCCGGTCTCACCCTACCGACCTGGCACTCACGTGTTGCGAGTGCTAAGTGCATTCTTAGCACTCGGGGGTGGCGAGTGCAAGATTACCGGCACCCGCCACCCCCGTCACGAAATCCGCGAAAGACCGACTACCCGGTCGTCCGGATCATCGATGCGGCGCTCACTCAGCGCGGCGTCGAACCGACCCCCACGGCGCACCACTGCCCCGTCGCGGTGTTGACCGCGAACGACTGGGCTCCGACGCACGTGACGCCGGTGGTGTCGGCCGTGGCGCCCGACCCGTAGCCGGCCACCGACAGGGTCGTCGCCGGACCCTGCGCCCACGAGTGGCTCAGTCCGCCGCCGAGCGCGTAGGCGAACGAACGGCCGCCGTCACGGGCTGCACTGAGCGCCGTGCCGAAGCCCGTCGCGTGGGCTTCGGCGGCACCGGCCGACTCGGCGACCGACACCGCGGTGCCGCTGTCGGCCGCATACGCGCGAGCGAAGGCGTCCTCGGCGGTGGCACCGCAGCTGGCGGTATCGGACACCAGGATGTCGTTGACAGAAGGAGGCGACACACAGGTCACCGGCGCCGCTGCGGCGGTACCCCCACCGAACAGCGCAGCCGAGGCCACACCGACGGCGACGAGCACACCGGCCCGGAACGAACGGCGCGCGGTGAGAACGGATCGGAAGGAACGAATGGACAAGAACGGGCTCCTCTGCACTGGAGTGCCTCTTCGCGAAAGGCTGCGTCTGCGCGAACTGGGGAACGAGCGCCCCGCGCGAACGGGGGGCCGGCGCCCCGGCGGTAGGGTACCGATCACATGCGTCTCACGCGAGACCACGTGTCACAGACTGTCGAGGAGCCCCGGGAGATCGGCGACGGAGTCGATGACGTGGTCGGGACGATCGACCGCCAGGTCCAGGACGGATTGCCGAAACTTTCCGGTACGCACCAGGATTCCCGTCATACCGAGGCGTTGCCCCGGGACGACCTCGCCAGCGATGTCGTCGCCGACGACCACCATCCGATCCGGTTCGACACCCATCCGCTCCGACGCGACGAGGAAGCCGCGCAGCGACGGCTTGCCCACCGCCACCACCGACCGGCCGGTGAGCTCCTCGAGTCCGGCCAGGTAGACCCCGGTGTCGATGCGCAACCCGTCGGCGGCCTGCCACGCGAGAGCCCGGTGCATCGCGACCACCGGGACGTCCTCGAGCATCAACTCGGCGACGCGGCTCATCGCCCGGTGCGTGAAGGCATCCCCCGCGCCGCCGAGGATCACCACTTCCGGGTCGTCCTCGTCCAGCACGAGACCGTCGAGATCCGCTGCGATGTCGCCCTCGTTGAGGACCCAGCAACGCAGGCCCGGATAGGTCTGCCGAACGTGGTCGACGGTGAGGGACACCGCGGTGACGATCTCGTCCGGCGAGACCTCCATCCCGAGATCGGTGAGCCGCTGCGCGATCTCGGCGCACGTCCGGGAGGTGGTGTTGGTGAGGAAGGCGCGACGGACGCCGTCGGCACGCAGTCGTGCCAGGACGTCCGCCGCGCCCGGGACGGGCTGCCACTCGGTGACGAGCACGCCCTCGATATCGAACAACACCCCGTCCACACGCGTCATGCATCGAGCCTATCCGCGTGCGTGCCCACGGCGACAGGCTCGGCTCACACGCTTCCGGCGAGACGTTCGGCGAGCAGGCGGGTGAACCGCGCCGGATCCTCCACCTCGCCACCCTCGGCGATCAGCGCCATGCCGTGGAGCAGCTCGGCGACGTCGGCGAGCGAGGCGTCGTCCGGACGCTGTTCCCGGGCCGTGCGCAGACCCGACACGAGCGGGTGATCGGGGTTGAGTTCGAGGATCCTCTTGACCCGCGGCACCGGCTGACCGGACGCCTTGTACATCCGCTCGAGCGCGGGCGACATGCTGAAGGTGTCGCCGACGATGCACGCCGGGGAGGACGTCAGGCGCGACGAGAGCCGCACGTCCTTGACCTGCTCGTCGAGGGTCTCCTTCATCCACGACAGCAGGTCGCCGAACTCCTTCTCCTTCTCCTCGCGTTCGGCTTCGGCGGCCTTCTTCTCGTCCTCGGTACCGAGGTCGACGTCGCCCTTGGCGATCGACTGGAAGCGCTTGCCCTCGAACTCCGGAACGGAGGTCACCCACATCTCGTCGACGGGGTCGGTCAGGAGCAGCACCTCGATGCCCTTGTCGCGGAACGCCTCCATGTGCGGGGAGCTCTCGAGCAGCTGGCGCGACTCGCCGGTCAGATAGTAGATCGCGTCCTGGCCGTCCTTCATACGCTCGACGTAACCGGCGAGCGTGGTCTGCTCCTCCTCGCTCGCCGTCGAGTCGAACGACGAGATCGCCAGCAGCGTGTCGCGGTTGTCGGTGTCGGAGATCAGGCCTTCCTTGACGACCCGGCCGAACTCGCGCCAGAACTTCGTGTACTTCTCGGGTTCCTTCGCGGCCATGTCCTTGACGGTCGCGAGGACCTTCTTCGTCAGGCGGCGACGGATGGCCCGGATCTGCCGGTCCTGCTGCAGAATCTCACGAGAGACGTTGAGCGACAGGTCCTGTGCGTCGACCACACCCTTGACGAAACGCAGGTACTCGGGAACGAGATCCTCGCAGTCGTCCATGATGAACACGCGCTTGACGTACAGCTGCACGCCGGTGCGCCGTTCGCGGGCGAACAGGTCGAACGGCGCGTGCTCCGGGATGAACAGCAGCGCCTGGTATTCGAAGGTGCCCTCGGCCTTGAGCGGGATGATCTCGAGCGGCTCGTCCCAGGCATGCGCGATGTGCTTGTAGAAGTCCTTGTACTCCTCCTCGGAGACCTCGTCCTTCGAGCGCGCCCACAACGCCTTCTGCGAGTTGAGGGTCTTGGTCTCGAAGGTCACCTCGTCGGCGCCGTCCTCCGACTTCGTGGTGCGCGAGACCTCCATGCGGATCGGCCACGCGATGAAATCCGAGTACTTCTTGACGATCTCCTCGAGCTTCCACTGCGAGGTGTAGTCGAACAGGTGGTCCTCGGCGTCCTCGGGCTTGAGGTGCAGGATCACCGAGGTGCCCTGGGGCGCGTCGTCCACCTCGGCGATCGTGTAGGTGGATTCGCCGCTGGACTCCCAGCGCGTACCGGTCTTCTCCCCGGCCTTGCGGGTGACCAGGGTGACCTTGTCGGCGACCATGAACGACGAGTAGAAGCCGATGCCGAACTGGCCGATCAACTCCTCGGATGCGGCGGCATCCTTGGCCTCGCGCAGCTTCTGGCGGAGTTCGCCCGTACCGGACTTCGCGAGGGTGCCGATGAGGTCGACGACCTCGTCGCGGTTCATGCCGATGCCGTTGTCGCGCACGGTCAGGGTGCGCGCGTCCTTGTCCACCTCGAGCTCGATGTGCAGGTCGGAGGTGTCGACGTCGAGATCCTTGTTTCGGAACGACTCCAGCCGGAGTTTGTCCAGGGCGTCCGACGCGTTGGAGATCAACTCGCGCAGGAAGGTGTCCTTGTTCGAGTAGATCGAGTGGATCATCAGATCCAGCAACTGCCGCGTCTCGGCCTGGAATTCACGCTGTTCGACGTTCGTACTCATTCCGGGTTCCCTTTCCACAAGCAGAACTTCCCCGGAAATAGTAAGCCGCCCGCGAACCCGGCCCGTTCGCGCTTCCGGGTCCATGATGGAGGTGCAGGCTTCGTCGTTCACAGGAGGTTGCGATGACGGTTCGTCGGACGGTGGTCGTCGGTGCGGGCATCGTGGGTCTGTCCACCGCGTGGTTCCTGCAGGAACGCGGTATCGAGGTCACGGTGCTCGATCGGGTCGGCGTGGCGGGCGACGCGTCGTGGGGCAACGCCGGATGGCTCGCGCCGGCTCTGACCCTGCCGCTGCCCGAGCCGGGGGTGCTGCGTTACGGCGTGCGCTCGATGTTCCGGCCGTCCTCGCCGGTGTACGTGCCGCCCACGACGGATGTGCGGTTGCTGCGTTTCCTCGCCGACTTCGCCCGGCACTGCACGAGGCGGAAGTGGACGTCGTCGATGGAGGTCTTCGCGCGCGCCAACCGCGTCGCTCTCGACGCCTACGACGACCTCGCCCGCGGGTCGGGCGACACGACCGTCACCGAGCCGACGCGGGTCGCCGATCCGTTCCTCGCGGCCTTCACCTCGGACGACGACCGGCGACTGCTGGTCGAGGAGTTCGAGCACGCACGTGCCGCCGGCAGCGAGATCGACTTCGACCTGCTCGACACCGACACACTGCATTCGCTCGAACCGCTGCTCGGGGACTCGGTGCGAGTGGGGCTCCGGATCCGGGGGCAGCGGTTCATCGACCCGCCGCGGTTCGTCGCCTCGCTGGCGCACGCCGTGCGCGCCCGGGGGGCGGAGATCGTCACCGGCGTCGACGTCGAGGAGGTGCGCGACACCGGTCGCGGGGTGGACGTCGTCGTGGCCGGTGGGGACTCGCGTTCGGCGGATGCGGTGGTGCTTGCGAACGGAGCGTGGCTCGGATCGCTCGCCCGGCCGTTCGGGGTGCGCACGCAGGTCCAGGCCGGTCGCGGCTACAGCTTCAGCGTGCGGCCGCCGAGCCTGCCGAAGAACCCGGTCTACTTCCCCGCCCAGCGGGTGGCGTGCACACCCCTCCAGGACCGCTTCCGGGTCGCGGGAATGATGGAGTTCCGCAGCCCCGACGCCCCGCTCGACCCGCGGCGCATCGAAGCGATCGTCGACGCGACCCGTCCGCTGCTGCGCGATGTCGACTGGGACGGGCGCAGCGAGGAGTGGGTGGGCTCGCGGCCGTGCACGGCGGACGGGCTTCCGCTGATCGGCCGCACCCGTTCGGAGCGGGTGTACGTCGCCGGCGGGCACGGGATGTGGGGTGTGGCGCTCGGTCCCCTCACCGGACGGCTGCTCGCCGGGGCGATGACCGGCGAGCCGGATCCGTTGCTCAGGTCGTTCGATCCGCTGCGCTGACCGGCCCGGGTTCGAGCCGGTCGCGCACGCGGTCGAACCAGTCGAGGACCGCTCGCTCGTAGAGGATGCCGAAGTCGAGGGTCGCCGCGGCGTGCGGCGGGAGGATGTCGGCCGCCGCCTGCTGTTCGTAGGCGGCGAGCTGCTCCTCGTGTCTGCGGCGATGGTCGGCGAGCATCTCGGCGAGGCGCTCGGGCGGGAGGTGATCGCCGAAGGCGACGGTCAGCAGCAGTGGGTGACGGATGTTCTCGTCGCCCGGTTCGCGGTCGATCCATTCGGCGAAGGCGGTGCGTCCGGCCTCGGTCAGCAGGTAGGGCTTGCGATCGCGCGGGCCCTTCTCCCCTGCCTCGATCAGTCCCTGCCGTTCCATCGCGGCCAGTTCCCGGTACACCTGGCTCGTCGTCAGCGACCAGAACTTGCCGATGCGCGTCTGCGCGGTGGACACCAGGTCCCAGCCCGTCTTGGGGCCTTCGTGGAGGAATCCGAGCAGCGACGCGGCGGTGGCGTTGAGCGGTCGTCCGGTCATTGCCGGTTCCTTTCTCGATTCGGGTACGGAAAACACTTGACATTCCACTGTGGCATATTCACCCTGGACTCAGGTGACATTCCATTGTGGAAGATCCCGGAGGGCACCATGGAACACACGTCCACTACCGGCCCCGGTACTGCGACACCCCCGCTGCGCATCTCCGATGCCGAGCGCGAAACGATCGTCGACGAGCTGGGGCGGCATCTCACCGCCGGACGGTTGACGATCGCCGAGTTCGACGAGCGTGTCGCCCGGGTCTACCGCGCCGCGACGCAGGACGACGCCGGCGCCGTCCTCGCCGACCTGCCGTCGACACCCGATCCCACCCCGCCCTCGCCGGCCCAGAACCCGCTTTCCCGTCTGCGCCTGCCGCTCCACCAACGCATCGAGTGGGGAGCCTGGGCCGCCGTGGGCTCGATCAATCTCGCGGTGTGGGCACTGGTCTCGATCGGAACGGCCTCACTGATCTACTTCTGGCCGATCTGGGTCATCGTTCCCTGGGGTCTCGTCCTGGTGGGACGCACCGCACTCGGACTCGAGGGCGGTCCGGCCCGCCGCAGGGCCGACGACCACATCCGCAACGCCCGGCGACTGCACCGCGAGCACATGCGCCACGCCGCCGTCGTCCACCGGCGTGCCGTCATGCACCGGCGTGGACCGAATCCGCACTGCGGGCGATCGAGTCGTACCTGGTACTGATGTTCCCGAGATAGTGCGGGTGCGTGAGGATGTAGGGGGCGTCGATCGAGATGCCGCGGACGACGATCTCCCCCGCCGTCTCCGGTGCCATACCGGCGTTCCCGCCCTTGATGTGGTCCACGCGCCGGACCTCGCCGCCGAGCCGGGCGGTGCTGTCGTCGAGTCCCGAACGCACCAGCCCCGGGCACAGGACCGACACCCCGACACCGTGCGGGGCGAGTTCGGCGCGTAGCGCTTCGGACATCGCGACGACGGCGGCCTTCGCTGCGCTGTACACACCGCGGCCCGGCACACCCGCGGTCAGTCCCATGACCGAGGCGGTGTTGACGATGTGCCCACGCCCGCGTGTCCGCAGGTCACCCGCGAAGGTCGAGACGCCGTTGAACACCCCGGTGACGTCGATGTCGATGACCGTGTCGAAGACCTGAGGATCGAGGTCGGCGAAATCCGTTCCGTTGAAACCGATCCCGGCGTTGTTGACGAGGATGTCGACCGGGCCGAAGGCGTCCTCCGCCTCCTGCTTGACGCTGCGCCAGCCCTCCCGGTCGCGTACGTCGAGGACGGCTCCGCGGACGAGCCGGAAGACTCCCGTCCGGTCGGCGAGCGTGGATTCGATTGCCGCATCGTCGATGTCCGCGATCGTCACGGCCACTCCGCGGCGGGCCAGGGCGTCGGCGATACCGCGGCCGATGCCGCTCGCACCTCCGGTGACGAGCGCGTGGCGCGCCGAGGCGATGTTCATGGGGGCTCCGTTCGTCGAGATCGGTGGTTCGTCGGGATCGGTGGTTCGTCGGGATCGGTGGTTCGTCGAAATCAGCGCGACCGGCGGATCTTCCCGAAGTCCCAGCTGCGCACGCTGCGCGGAGTGACCCGCAGCCACGCGTGACGGCCGTCCGTCGTGAACTCGTCGCGACCGGCGTACTTGCGGGCGAAGGACAGTTCGACGCCGCGCAGCAGTTCGTCCTCGACGGTGCGCGCCACGACCTCGGGACGGGAACCGCGCGGCACGTCACCGACGCTCACCGCGGTTCCGCGCACTTCGACGCCGCGCAGATCCGTGAACTGTTCCCCACCGTCGACGACGACCGCGATGCGCGGATCCTTCTGCAGGTCGGTCCACCGGCGGCTGCGGACGAGGGAGTTGAGCCACAGGAAGGCGCCGTCCCAGACGAACCACAACGGAGCGACGTGCGGGCTTCCGTCGCCGCCGATCGTGGCGACGCGGCACGTCCGCTCGGTGGAGAGGAAGAGATCGATCTCCTCCTTCGTCATCGAGATCCCGGCGCCGCGCGTGCGCAGCGTGCCGTTTCCAGTCATCAGGCCTCCTACCTGCACGAATCCTCGTCAAGAATTTTATTCTCTTTGATGAGAGAGATGTTCTCACCCGCCGAGTGCGAACACAACAGTCCGATGGGTCCGACCGGTCTGCGATAGTCGGGACCAGCCGTGCCCAGCCCGGGCATCCCGCACGTCGGAGACGGAGCTGCCGATGTTTCTTCTCGACGACAGGCTGGTCTTCGGCGCCGGAGATCTCACCCGCGCCGCCTCGTGCGAGTTCGCACTGCTCCGCAACCTCGACTCGACGCTCGGTCGCCTCCCGCGCCCCGACACCGAACCCGATGCGATGCTCGACCGCGTCGCGGCGCTCGGCGGCCGTCACGAGCAGCGCGTCCTCGACCGGTTCCGCGCGCAGGTGGGTGCCGAGAGGGTCGTCGAGATCGCCCGGCCCGAGTACACCGCGCAGGCGCTCACCGAGGCGGCGCAGGCCACCCTCGACGCCGTCCGGGCCGGCGCGCCCGTCGTCTATCAGGGCGCTTTCTTCGACACCGGCTCCTCGGACGCCGCCCCCGATCCGCTCGGCATGATCGGCTTCTCCGATTTCCTCGTCCTCGAAGATGACGGCTACGCCGTCTACGACAGCAAACTCTCCCGGCACGCGAAGGTCGAGGCCCTGCTGCAGCTCGCCGCCTACGCGGACGCACTCGCGCGCACCGGGACGGCAGTCTCGTCGCACGCGCATCTCGTCCTCGGGGACGGCTCGATCGCCTCCTACCCACTGGCGGAGATCCTGCCGGTCTACCGGCACCGACGCGCCTGTCTCGAAACCCTTCTGGCGTCGCACCGCGCTGCCCCCGAGCCGGTGCGGTGGGGAGCGGGTGGGCACACCGCCTGCGGTCGCTGCGACGACTGCACCCCGGAACTGGAACGTCACCGCGACCTGCTGCTGGTCGCGGGGATGCGCAGTACCCAGCGGCTGCGGCTGATCGAGGCGGGTGTGTCGACCATCGACGACCTCGCCGCATGCGCGGCACCCGTCGACGGGATGGCCCGCCGCACCTTCGAGGCCCTGCGCGCGCAGGCACGAGCGCAGCTCGAGGAGGAGAGACGGGGCAGTCCCTACGCGGAGGTCTACGACGCCACCCCGCTCGGCATCCTGCCCGCGCCCGACGAGGGCGACATCTTCTTCGACTTCGAGGGCGACCCGCTGTGGTCCGAGGGCGGCAGTTCCGAGTGGGGACTCGAGTACCTGTTCGGCGTCGTGGAGGGACCGGCCGACGCACCGGTCTTCCGGCCCTTCTGGGCACACGACCGCGAACAGGAACGGCAGGCGCTGCTGGACTTCCTCGACTACGTCACCGACCGCCGTCGTCGCCACCCGAGGATGCACGTCTACCACTACGCCCCGTACGAGAAGACGGCGCTGCTGCGGTTGGCCGGCCGCTACGGCGTCGGCGAGGAGATCGTCGACGACCTGCTGCGCGAGGGTGTGCTCGTCGACCTGTATCCCGTGGTGCGCAACTCGATCCGGGTGGGCGCCCGGGCGTACGGGCTGAAGAAGCTCGAACCGCTCTACACCGACGTCGACGAGGCGCGCGACGGCGATGTCGTGGACGCGGGCGCCTCGATCGTCGCGTACGCCGACTACTGCGCACTGTGCGACGCCGGGCACCTCGAGGAGGCGGACCGCGAACTCGCGTCGATCGCCTCCTACAACGAGGCCGACTGCATCTCCACTCTGCGTCTGCGCGACTGGCTGCTCACCCACGCCCGCGATCACGGCATCTCCCCCACCGAGACGACCCACGACGAGGCCGCTCCCGACGCGGAGGCGCACCCCGTCGAGACGAAACTCCTCGACTACGTCGGCGGTGCGCTGGCGGGCGACCGCACCCCGGAACAGCAGGCGGCCGCACTCGTCGCCGCGGCCATGGGCTATCACCGGCGCGAGCGGAAACCATTCTGGTGGGGGCACTTCGACCGTCTGTCCACGCCGCCGGACGAGTGGGCGGACGCCCGCGACACGCTGGTCGCGGCGACGTGCACGCTCGAGACCGACTGGCACAAGGCCACGCCCCGCCAGCGACTGCTCCGGCGCCGGCTGCGCCTCGCGGGCGAGTTCGAGCCGGGCAATACGTTGCGCGACGGCCAGGACGTCTTCCTGTTGTACGACGCTCCGGGACCGGACGGACTGCCCGACGGCGGCACCGGGACGCGCGCGTGGTCGCGCGGCGTGGTCGTCGAACGCACCACGGGGACGGACCATCCCGACGTGCTCGTCGTGGACGAATCGCTGCGGACGGACGAGGAGTACTCCGTGCTGCCGATCGCCGTCACACCCGGCGCGCCGATCTCGTCGAAGAACATCGAAGCGGCCATCGCCTCCGCCGCCGAGGCGATGTGCGACGAGTTGCCGGCTCTGCCGTCGACCGCGGCCGTGGACGTGCTGCGCCGCGTCCCGCCCCGACTACGCTCCGGTGCCGCGCTGCCGGCGCTCGGCGACGACGCGGCCGGCACGATCGTCACGGCCGTTCTCACCCTGGAGAATTCGTACCTGGCGGTGCAGGGACCACCCGGCACCGGCAAGACGTACACCGGGGCCCGGGTGGTGGCGGCGCTCGTGAACGAGCACGGTTGGCGGGTCGGCGTGGTCGCGCAGTCGCATTCGGTGGTCGAGAACATGTTGGCAGGCACCGTCGCCGCGGGAGTGTCGCCGGAACGGGTCGCCAAGGCGAAATGCCAGAGCCCCGAACCGACGTGGACCGCCTTCCCGGACGCGAAGACCCTTGCGGCCCATATCGGTACCTCCACCACCGGTTACGTGGTGGGTGGAACGGCCTGGGACTTCACGAATCCGAACTGCATCGAGCCCGGCAGCCTCGACCTGCTGGTGGTCGACGAGGCCGGTCAGTTCTGCCTCGCCAACACCATCGCCGTGGCCACGGCGGCGTCGAATCTGCTGCTGCTCGGCGATCCCCGCCAACTGCCGCAGGTCTCGCAGGGCACCCACCCCGAGCCCGTGGACGAGTCCGCCCTCGGATGGCTCGCCGAAGGGCACGGGGCGTTGCCCGCCGATCGTGGCTACTTCCTTCCGGTGACCTGGCGGATGCACCCGGATCTGTGCGCGCGGGTGTCCGAGCTGTCCTACGAGGGACGCCTGCGGTCGAAGTCCGAGATCACTACGCGTCGCGCGCTCGACGGCGTCCCGCCCGGCGTCCGGCTCGTGGAGGTCGCGCACGAGGGCAACGCGACCTGCTCGCCCGAGGAGAGCGCCGAGATCGTGCGCGCCGTCGCGGCCGTGCTCGGCTCGGCGTGGACGGACGACGCCGGCTCCCCGTCGCGGCCCCTCGGCGAGGAGGACGTCCTGGTGGTCGCGCCGTACAACGCTCAGGTCACCCGCCTGCGGCAGGATCTCGCCGCCGCAGGTCTGCACCGTGTCCAGGTGGGCACCGTCGATAAGTTCCAGGGCCGCCAGGCGGCGATGGTGTTCGTGTCGATGACGGCCTCCGCCGTCGAGGACGTGCCGCGGGGCATGTCGTTCCTGTTGTCCCGCAACCGGTCGAACGTGGCCCTCTCACGCGGCAAGTGGTCGGCGGTGATCGTCCGGTCCGGCGCCCTGACCGATCACCTCCCGTCGACCCCGGACGGCCTGATCGAACTCGGGGCGTTCATGCGGCTGACCGGAGCCGACCCGACCAGGACGTGACCGCACTCACAGCGTCCGTTAGGATCGACGACGATCCTGTTACCTCAGGTATCAGATACACGGGACCCGGCCCCCGAGAAGACCCGGTCCCCCGAGCACAGGAGTACACGTGTCGAAGACCCTCGAGGCCACGATCGAGATCACCGCCTCCCCCGAGCAGGTGTGGCGCGTGGTGTCCGATCTGAAGCGGATGGGCGAGTGGAGCCCGCAGTGCCGTCGGATGATCGTGCGCGGTGGGCCGGTGTCTGCCGGCACCACCACGATCAACATCAACAAGAAGGGCCTGCTGGTGTGGCCCACGACGTCGAAGGTGATCGACTTCGAACCCGGCCGTCGCCTGAGCTTCCGGATCAACGAGAACCGGTCCATCTGGTCGTTCACCCTCGAACCCACCGCCACCGGCACGCGGGTCACCCAGCGGCGCGAGGCGCCCACCGGGACGAGCAAGGTATCGCAGACCCTGGTCAAGTATGTTCTCGGCGGCACCGAGGCGTTCGACGACGAACTGACGATGGGGATGAACGCGACTCTCGCCCGTCTCAAGAACGAGATCGAGGCGGGCGCGCGGGTCTGACCTTCCCTCCTCCGCTCACGTACGCTGGAGTGCCTGTGGACCGACAGGACCCGCCCGCGCGACGGGCGGGTCCACTGCGGTCCCGGATCACCGATCGCCAGCGATAAGAGGAGCCCGTGGCACGTAAGCCGACGCCCGCCGGAACACCCCCCACCAGCGGGGTAGCCCACATGGTCGACCTGGTCAGGCATGTCGTACCGCCCATGCATCCGGGCGGCATCCCCTTCGTCGCAGCTCCGCTCGCCGTGGCCACCCTCGGCCGCCGCAAGCCCTGGCTGCGCCGCGCCGGTCTCGCATCGGCACTGGCGTGCGCCACCTTCTTCCGGCACCCGCACCGCGTGCCGCCGAACCGCGCCGGGGTGGTCGTCGCTCCCGCCGACGGTGAGATCGCTCTCGTCGACCACGCCGTGCCACCCGCCGAACTCGGGCTCGGCAGCGAGGAGCGCCCTCGGGTCAGCATCTTCCTGTCCGTCCTCGACGTGCACGTGCAGCGCAGCCCCGTCGGCGGCACCGTCCGCTCGGTGGTCCACACCCCGGGCAAGTTCCTCTCCGCCGATCTCGCCGACGCGAGCGAGGTCAACGAGCGCACCAGCATGCTGATCGAGACGCGCGACGGCGCCGAGGTCGCCGTCGTCCAGATCGCCGGGCTGCTGGCACGGCGCATCGTCAACGACGCGCAGATCGGCGACACCCTGCCGATCGGCGACACCTACGGCCTGATCCGCTTCGGATCCCGGGTCGACACCTACCTGCCGGTCGGGAGCACCCTGCTGGTCGAACGCGGTCAGCGCACTATCGGTGCCGAGACCGTCCTCGCTCAGCTGCCCACGGTGTCGTGAGTCCGCACACGCAGGGTTCGCGTGCGGTCGCGACCGGGCGGTCCCGCAATCGGCCCAACGTCGTCCGCCTGCTGCCGAGCGTCATCACGATCCTGGCGTTCTCCGCCGGACTGTCGGCGGTGAAGTTCGCGCTCGACGGACAACTCGGCACCGCGCTCGGCATGATCGGCGCCGCGGCCGTCCTCGACTCGCTCGACGGCCGCATCGCCCGCATGCTCGACGCGACCAGCAAGATCGGCGCCGAACTCGACTCGCTGTCGGACGCCGTCGCGTTCGGTGTCGCCCCCGCGCTCGTGCTGTACGTGACGTTGCTCGACGGCAGCCCCTTCGGCTGGATCGTCGCCCTGCTCTACGCGGTGAGCCTCGTGCTGCGACTCGCGCGCTTCAACACCCTGCTCGAGGACGACAGCGTTCCCGCCTACGCACGCGAGTACTTCGTCGGTGTGCCCGCACCGGCGGCCGCCCTCATCGCGCTCGCACCCGTCGCCGCCCACATCCAGTGGGGCGACGGTTGGTGGACCGCCTACGGGCTGGTCGCGGTGTGGATCCTCGGGACGGCCGGGCTCGCGATCAGCCGCATCCCGACCTTCGCGATGAAGTCGGCGTCCGTGCCCGCGCGACTCGCCGTGGTGCTGCTCGTGCTGGTCGCGGTGGCGGCGGCCGCGCTGGTCACCTATCCGTTCATCCTCATGCTCGTGCTGGTCGCGGTCTACCTCGCGCACATCCCCTTCGCGGTGCGTTCGCGGCGCTGGGTCGCGGCCCGACCCGAGACCTGGGACATCAAGCCCTCGGAGCGACGCGCCCTGCGCGCCCGCAACCGCGCGCAGCGTCCGCGTCGTGTCGCGGCCCGGCGTGTCGCCACGTCGGCGAGATCTCAGGCGCGACTCGGGCTGCGCCGTCCGCGACGATGACGTGCACGACCCGCGAGGACGCTAGTCACGTTCTAGGCTCGGCGGGGTGACGACCCCACAACTCTCACTCACCGTCCGGCTCAACACCTCCGCCGCCGACTCGCGGCGCGGTGTCGTGCGTCTGCACCCCGAGGCGCTGGCCGCGCTGGGCCTACGGGAATGGGACGCGATCGCGCTGGTGGGAGCGCGTCGCACGGCGGTCGTGGCGGGTCTCGCCCCGGCCGGCACCCCGACCGGCACGATCCTGCTCGACGACGTGGTGCTGTCGAACACGGGCCTGAAGGAGGACGCGACGGTCGTCGTCGCGCCCGTGACGGTCTACGGCGCGCGCACGGTAACGGTCACCGGGTCCACGCTCGCGCGGCAGTCGATCCCGGAGACCACTCTGCGTCAGGCGCTGCTCGGGAAGGTCCTCACCGTCGGCGACGCGGTGTCGCTGCTCCCCCGCGATCTCGGACCGGGCACGAGCAACGCCGAGACGACGCGGGCGCTGTCGCGGACGTTCGCGATCGCGTGGACCACCGAACTGCTCACCGTCTCGTCGGTCGATCCGGCCGGACCGGTGAGCGTGCAGCCGAACACCGCCGTCGTGTGGGGTGGTGGCCCGGGTGCGCTGCCGTCTTCCGTGCCGTCCGCGTCCGGATTCGTCTCGTCGGGCTTCGTCGCCTCCTCCCCCGCGACCGCCCGGCCCGAATCGGCCCCCGCCATGCCTCCGGTACCACCGCTCGAGGATCTCGTGGGTGTGCAGCCCCAGGTCGCGAAGCTCTCCGAATGGCTCACCCTCTCGCTCGACGAACCCGAACTGCTGCGCACCCTCGGCGCGTCGCCGCATCTCGGGGTGCTCGTCACCGGCCCCGCGGGCGTCGGTAAGGCGACCTTCGTGCGCTCGGTGGTTGCGGACCGGCGTCTGGTGGAGGTCGACGGGCCGGGCGTGGGTGCACTCGCCGCCGACGAGCGGTTGCGCCGGATCTCCGCGGCGGCCGAAGCGGTGCGCGGCGGTGGCGTTCTGCTGCTCACCGACGTCGATGCCGTGCTGCCCGCCGACACCGAACCCGTCGCGACGTTGATCCTCGACGAGCTGCGACGGGTGGTCGACACCGAGGGCGCGGTGCTGATCGCGACCACCGCGCATCCCGACGACGTCGACTCCCGGTTGCGCGCCCCGGAGATCTGCGACCGCGAACTGTCCCTGCCGCTGCCCGACGGCGCGACCCGCCGGGCCCTGCTCGACGTGCTGCTGCGCTCGGTGCCGTCCACCGGTCTCGACCTCGCCGCCGTCGCGGGTCGCACCCCCGGTTTCGTCGTCGCCGACCTCGCGGCGCTGTGTCGCGAAGCGGCACTGCGCGCGGCGTCGCGGGCGAACCGCGACGACGACGAACCCTCGCTCGTCCAGGACGACCTGGTCGGCGCGCTCGAGGTGATCCGTCCGCTGTCGCGGTCGGGCTCCGAGGAGCTGGCGATCGGCAGCGTGAGCCTCGACGACGTCGGCGACATGGTCGAGACGAAGCAGGCCCTCACCGAAGCCGTCCTGTGGCCGCTGCAGCATCCCGATTCGTTCGAGCGTCTCGGCGTCGACCCGCCGCGCGGGGTGCTGCTGTACGGCCCGCCCGGTTGCGGCAAGACCTATCTCGTCCGCGCTCTCGCCGGCACGGGGCGCCTGAGCGTCCACGCCGTCAAGGGCGCCGAGCTGATGGACAAGTGGGTCGGTGCGTCGGAGAAGGCGGTGCGCGAGTTGTTCGAGCGTGCCCGCAACTCGGCACCGGCGCTGGTGTTCCTCGACGAGATCGATGCGCTCGCACCGCGCCGCGGGCAGAGCTCCGATTCCGGGGTGTCCGACCGGGTGGTCGCGTCGCTGCTCACCGAACTCGACGGTGTCGAGCCGCTGCGCGACGTCGTGGTGGTGGGAGCGACGAACCGGCCCGACCTCATCGATCCGGCACTGCTGCGTCCCGGGCGGCTCGAACGTCTCGTGTTCGTGCCGCCGCCGGACGCCGAGGCCCGGGCCGCGATCCTGAAGACCGCGGGTCGATCGGTACCGCTCGACGACGACGTCGACCTCGACGAGCTGGCCGCCGGACTCGACGGCTACTCGGCCGCGGACTGCTCGGCGCTGCTGCGCGAGGCCGCGCTCGCGGCGATGCGGCGCAACGTCGACGCCGCCGTGGTGACCGCGGAGGACGTCGCGGTGGCCCGGGAGAAGGTGCGGCCCTCGCTCGATCCCGCGCAGGTCGCTCATCTGCAGGCCTACGCGGAGGGCCGTTGAGATGGCCGTGACCACCGCGGTCCGCGTCGCCGGACCGGCAGCCGTCCTCGCGGCCTTCCTCGCCGCCGGGGTCGCGATCCTCGTCCCGGCCGCGGGCGAATCCGTCCTTCCTGAGGGTGCGCGCAGCGAATGGGCGCCTGTGGTCACCGCCGCGCTCGCCGTTCTCTCGGCGGCCGGACTGCAGCGGACCGGCTCCCGACGTACCGCCTGGATGCTGGCCGCCGCCTCTATCGTGGTCCTCGGTTCGATCCGCTATCTCGTTCCCGCCGGCATCTCGGCCGACAGCCTGACGGTCGTCGGATGGATGATCGCCGCGATCACCGGTGTGCTGCTCGGGGCGGCGACCGCGGGCTCGTGGGGTTCGGCGACCGGCCAGTGGGCCCTGATCGCCGGTGGCTGGGCGGTCTTCCTCACCGCCGCGGCCGTCGGTTCCGAGGTCCCCGTCGCGGCCGTGCGCTGGACGGTTCCCCAGTGGGTGCTGGCCTTCGCACTCGTGGCAACGGTCGCCGCCGCGCTGACGGTGCCCGCCGGGATGCGCGTGCAGCGGGCCGATCCGCGGTTGCTCGCGATCATGGTGACCGCCGCGGTGGTGCTCTCGGTGGGCTACCGACTGCTGGGCGAGTTCGTGGGTTCCCGCGCGAGCGACACGGGTGTGCTCCTGTGGCTGGTCGCCGGTGGGGCACTCGCGGTCGCGGTCGTCGGCGCCGAGATCGTCGCGCGCCTCGTCCCACCCGGCGACGACCGGTTCGTCCTCGCGGTCACCGGAGCCGTGGCCGCGGCGTACCCGGTCCTCGTCGAGTTGTGGTCGGGTATGCAGTCGGCGACCGTGCCGTGGTGGGTGCTGCTCGTGGCGGTGACCGCCGTGGTCGCCGGGGTGCGGCTCTCTCCCTACATGCCGTACGCGCTTCCCGGGTTGGTGCTCGCCGCGTCGATCTCGGCGGCGACGGTGTGGTGGCCGGCGGAGATCGGCGAGGGCATCCCTCTCGCGGTGCGGGTCGCGCTCGTCGCACTGGGCACCGGTCTCGCGCTCGGGGCATCGTTGCCGGGCTCCGCGTCGGTCGCAGCTCTCGGCCTGGCGCTGCCGGTGCCGGCGACGGCCGTCGTCGGGGCGGTGTGGATGCTCCCGGCGGACGCGCAGTGGTCGGCACTCGCACTGTTCGCCGTCGCCGTGATCTGTGCGTGGCAGGTGCGCTAGCGCTCTCACCTCCCCGATTCGCAAGCGTGCGAAGACAACCGTTAGGATAGGCACAATCCGTTTTGCCCGATGACGGCGAGCGGCGTGCATGTCGGGGCGATCCCCGTTTCGGCGGTGTGCCGTCCGCTGTGACGACAGCGAGTCCCACGGCCCGCAGTCAGTTTCACCCCGCCGACAGGCCCGACCCCGACGGAGTGCCTTTTGATCGCCATACTCGTTGCCCATGCGGTCGCTGCTCTTCTGGCGCCGTTTCTGGTCAGAGTCATGGGGAGAAATGCATTCCTGCCGCTCGCGCTGGTGCCCCTCACAAGTCTCGGCTGGGTCGTCACCAACTGGGGAACCGATCAGAAACTACAGATCGCGTGGGCCTCGACGCTGTCGATGAATGTCGACCTGCGTTTCGACACGCTTGCGGCGATCATGTGCGTGCTCGTCCTGGGCATCGGCTCGTTGATCCTGCTCTACTGCTCGCGCTATTTCGAGGACGACGAGCCCCGCCTGGGCGTGTTCGCCGCCGAGATGGTCGCCTTCGCGGGCGCCATGTTCGGTCTGGTGGTCAGCGACAACATGTTGCTGCTCTACATCTTCTGGGAACTGACGACCGTCCTGTCGTTCCTGCTCGTCGGGCATTACGCCGAACGCGCCTCGAGTCGGCGTGCCGCCACCCAGGCCCTGCTCGTCACCACGGCCGGTGGTCTGGCGATGCTGGTCGGCATCATCATCCTCGGCGAGATGGTCGGCAGCTACAACCTGTCCGACGTCGTCGCGGCGGCACCCCACGGCTGGCTCGCCGGTGTCGCCGTGGTGCTCGTACTCGTCGGCGCACTGTCGAAGTCCGCCGTGGTCCCGCTGCACTTCTGGCTGCCCGGTGCGATGGCCGCCCCCACCCCGGTGTCCGGATATCTCCACGCCGCGGCGATGGTCAAGGCCGGCATCTACCTCGTGGCCCGGCTCGCCCCCGGCTTCGCGGACAGCGCCGCGTGGCGGCCGATCGTCATCGGTCTCGGTCTCGCGTCGATGATCCTCGCCGGCTGGCGAGCGTTCCGCGCCTTCGACCTCAAACTCATCCTGGCCTTCGGCACCGTCAGTCAGCTCGGTTTCCTCACAGCGCTGGTGGGCACGGGCAGCCGGGAAGCAGCCCTGGCGGGCCTGGCGATGGTGATCGCCCACGCCCTGTTCAAGGCATGCCTGTTCATGGTGGTCGGCATCATCGACCACTCCACGGGCACCCGCGACATTCGCAAGCTCGCGCACCTCGGCTCCGCCGCGCCCTATCTGATGGTGATCGCGATACTCGCGGCGGCGAGCATGGCCGGTCTGCCGCCGTTCATCGGGTTCGTCGCGAAGGAAGCAGCACTCGAGTCGTCGCTGGTGGCCGAGGTGCTGCCCGAGTGGGCGCGGATCGCCATGACCGCGGGCATCGTGGTGGGGTCGATCCTCACCCTCGCGTACAGCATCCGGTTCATCTGGGGTGCGTTCGGTCGCAAGCAGCTCAAACGTCCGAGCCCCGCGGTGCAGAACCTGCACGCGCCCGGCCCGCTGCTGCTCACCGCCCCGAGCGTTCTCGCGTTCGCCGGTCTCGCCGCGGGCTTCGCGAGCTCGTGGATCGATCACCTGATCGCCCCCTACGCCGACGAGCTGCCCACCGAACTCGACAAGCCCTACCACCTGGCGTTGTGGCACGGATTCACTCTGCCGCTCGCTCTGACCGGCGTGGTGATCGTGGGCGGCACGGCCCTGTTCCTCGCGCACCGCACCATCGCGCGCCTGCGCTTCGAGCACCCGCCGCTCGGCAACGCCGACCGGATGTACGACGCGACCCTCCAGGGCATGGACACCCTGTCCCTGCGCCTGACCGGTTTTCTGCAGCGCGGTTCGCTCCCCCTGACCCAGGCGACGATCCTCATCACCCTGGTGGCGCTCCCGACGGTGCTGATGTTCTTCTTCGGGCTGAGCACGATGCCGTCGACGCGCGCATGGGACTCGATCTGGCAGCTCGGGGTGGGGCTGATCATGATGGCCGCCGCGGTCACCGCGACGGTCCTGCGCAATCGCCTCGGCGGTGTGCTGGTCGTGGGCGTGACGGGTTACGGGCTCGGTGTGCTGTTCGCCCTCCAGGGAGCTCCCGACCTCGCGCTCACCCAGTTCCTCGTCGAGACCGTCACCCTCGTGATGTTCGTGCTGGTCCTGCGCAAGCTGCCCGCCGAGACCGACCCGGCCGCGGTGATGGGCAGCAAGTTCGCCCGCGCGATGCTCGGCATCGCCGTGGGCGCGGTGGTCGTCGGGATCGGCGCCTACGCCGTCGCGGCACGCACCACCGATCCGATCTCGCTGCTACTGCCCGACGCCGCCTACTACGGCGGTGACGGCAAGAACATCGTCAACGTCCTGCTCGTCGACATCCGCGCCTGGGACACGATGGGCGAGATCTCGGTACTGCTGGTCGCTGCGACCGGCGTGGCCAGCCTGGTCTTCCGCACCCGCCGCTTCGGCACCGCCCCACGTGTGGCGGACGCACCCGCGGCGCAGCTCGACGCGGTCTCCGCCAGCAACGAGACGACCTGGCTGCTCGGCGGCGATCTCATCGATCCGCGCTACCGCTCGCTGGTCCTCGAGGTCACCACCCGGCTGGTCTTCCCCACCCTGATGATCCTGTCGGTGTACTTCTTCTTCTCCGGGCACAACGCGCCCGGTGGCGGCTTCGCGGGCGGTCTCGTCGCCGGTCTCGCGCTGGTGTTGAGGTACCTGGCCGGCGGACGCTACGAGCTCGGAGAGGCGGTTCCCATCGACGCCGGCAAGATCCTCGGCCTCGGACTCACCTTCGCCGCGGGCACCGCACTGGTGTCGATGTTCCTCGGCGCCCCGGCCCTGTCGTCGGCGACCCTCGAGCTCACGCTGCCGCTGCTCGGCGACATCAAGCTCGTGACCGCACTGTTCTTCGACCTCGGTGTGTACCTCATCGTGGTCGGCCTGATCCTGGACGTGCTGCGTAGCCTCGGTGCTCGCCTCGACGCCGAGACCGTGGGTGAGGGCCGATGACCGCGAACATCACGCTCCTCGCCGTCGTCGGCGTGCTCGTCGCGGCCGGTGTGTACCTGTTGCTCGAACGCAGCATCATCAAGATGCTGCTGGGGCTGTTGCTGGCCGGCAACGGCATCAACCTGTTGCTGCTGACCCTCGGCGGTCCCGCAGGTCATGCACCCATCGTCGGTGTGGAGAGCGACGTCGAGCCGGACATGGCCGATCCCCTCGCGCAGGCGATGATCCTCACCGCGATCGTCATCACGATGGGTGTGGCGGCGTTCGTGCTGGCACTGACCTACCGCTCCTACACCTACCGCGCACGGGACGAGATCGAGAACGACCCCGAGGACACCCTCGTGTCGCAGCGGCGCAGTCTCGCCGACCTGCCGTCGCGAGACCGCTCCGATGACCCGCTCACCGGTATCCCGAGCAAGAGCGGCGATGCCTTCGACGCCGCGGGCAACCCGATCCCGCTCGACCAGCTCAAGAACATCGAGGACCTCGAGGCGTACGAGGATCTGCACGACGGCGACTTCGACGATCCGACCGATTCGGCCTACACGCAGAACCAGGGCGGGACGGACGAGCCCGGTAGCGCCGACGCTGCCGAGGACGCCGACGAAGCCGTCCGTGCCGGTGAGGTCGACGAGGCCGTCCGTGCGGACGATCCCGACCCCGAGGCCCCCGACCCTGCCGAGGGCGAGCGGACCGGAGACGACGAGAAGAACGGGAAGGAGGATCGCCGATGAACCTGAGCGTCGCGAACCTCGTTCCCCTCCCCGTCCTCATCCCGTTGCTCGCCGCAGCCGCGACCCTGATCGTCGGCCGCCGTCCGCGCATTCAGCGGTGGATCACCGTCTTCGCGCTGGTCGCCTCGCTCGTCGTGTGTGGGGCGCTGCTGTACTACGCAGACGCCGACGGCATCGCGGTACTGCAGATCGGTGGGTGGGAGGCGCCGATCGGCATCTCGCTGGTCGTCGACCGATTGTCGGCGTTGATGCTGGTCGTCTCGGCGATCGTGCTCCTGTCGGTGATGCTGTACGCGGTCGGTCAGGGTATCCACGACGGCAACGAGCAGCAGCCCGTCTCGATCTTCCTGCCGACCTATCTCGCGCTCACCGCGGGCGTCAACATCGCCTTCCTCGCGGGCGACCTGTTCAACCTCTTCGTCGGCTTCGAGGTGCTCCTCGCCGCCTCGTTCGTCCTGCTGACCCTGGGCGCGAGCGCCGACCGCGTCCGCGCGGGCGTCTCGTACGTCATGGTCTCGATGGTGTCCTCGCTGGTCTTCCTCGTGGGCATCGCCTTCGCCTACGCCGCCACGGGCACCTTGAACCTCGCCCAGATGGCACTGCGGATGGACGAGATCTCACCGGGCACCCGGGCCGCGATCTTCGGTGTGCTGCTCGTGGCCTTCGGTATCAAGGCCGCGGTCTTCCCGCTGTCGTCGTGGCTTCCCGACTCCTACCCCACCGCGCCCGCGCCGGTCACGGCCGTCTTCGCCGGCCTGCTGACCAAGGTCGGTGTGTACGCGATCATCCGGGCGCACACCCTGCTGTTCCCGGGCGGCGAACTCGACGACGTCCTTCTCGTCGCAGGTCTGCTCACGATGATCATCGGCATCCTCGGCGCGATCGCGCAGAACGACATCAAGCGTCTGCTGTCGTTCACGCTCGTCAGCCACATCGGCTACATGATCTTCGGCGTCGCGTTGTCGTCGCAGACCGGTCTCGCGGGCGCCGTCTACTACGTCGGCCACCACATCCTCGTGCAGACCACCCTGTTCCTCGTGGTGGGTCTCATCGAACGCCAGGCCGGGTCGGCCTCGCTGCGACGCCTCGGCAGCCTCGCGCTCATGTCCCCGCTGCTGGCGGTCCTGTTCCTCATCCCGGCGCTCAACCTGGGCGGTATCCCGCCGTTCTCCGGGTTCATCGGCAAGGTCGCCCTGCTGCAGGCCGGCGCGGAGGACGGTTCGGTCCTCGCCTGGGTCCTCGTCGCCGGTGGTGTCCTGACCAGCCTCCTGACGCTGTACGTCGTGGCGCGTATCTGGACGAAGGCATTCTGGCGGGCACGCGCCGACGCCCCCGAAGGCGACCTCGCCGACATCGGTCCCTCGGCGCTGATCGACGAATCCGCCACCGACATCTCCTTCGAGGAACGCCCGGACGTCGGCCGGATGCCGGCGGCGATGCTCGTCCCCACGGTCTGGCTCGTGGCGATCGGTGTGTCGTTGACGGTCTTCGCCGGTCCCCTGCTCGACATCAGCAACCGTGCCGCGGAGAACCTGCGCGACCGCACGGTGTACATCGAGGCCGTGCTGGGGGGTGAGCAGGAATGATGAAACGTGCCAATGTCCTGCGATTGTTCGTTCTGGGATGGACGACCCTGGTGTGGGTGCTGCTGTGGGGCACCTTCAGCATCGCCAACATTCTCGGCGGCATGGCCGTCTCGCTCGTCGTCATGTTCGTGCTGCCGCTGCCGCGTGTGCCCGTCGAAGGTCGCCTGCACGTGTGGTCTGCGATGCGACTCGGTGCGGTGATCTTCGGCGAGACCATCCGCTCGACGATCAACGTGGCGTGGCTCGCGATCCGGCCTTCCCCGCCGCCGGTCACCGGCGTGCTGCGCTGCCGGCTCACCATCAAGTCCGACCTGGTGCTGACACTGTGGACGGACATCATGAACAACATCCCGGGCACCATGGTGCTCGAGATCGACCAGGTGCGGCGGATCATGTACGTGCACGTCCTCGACGTGAGTACCGACAAGGCCGTGGCCGACTTCTACCGTTCCGCCCGCCTCATCGAGCGCCTCCTCATCCGGACGTTCGAACGCGAGTCGGAATGGCAGGCCAGCCCCTGGCGCAGCGGAACGGAGGAACTGACGTGACCGTGACACTGGCGATCGCGGGGGCACTGTTGTTCGTCTCCGCGGTCCTGATCACCTACCGCGTGATCGCGGGTCCCAACTCCCTCGACCGGCTCGTCGGCGTGGATGCCCTGCTCGCGCTCGGCATCTGCGGCATCGCGATCTGGGCGGTGTACACACGCGACACATCGGTGCTGCCCGCCACCGTGGCGCTGGCCCTGGTCGGCTTCATCGGATCGGTGTCCGTGGCTCGATTCCGGGTGCGTGACGAAGGATGACGACGATCATCGACACCTTCGCCCACATCCTGATCCTCATCGGGGCGGTCATCTCGCTGACCGCCGCGATCGGCGTGGTGCGTTTCCGCGACACCCTGTCGCGCATGCACCCTGCCACGAAGCCCCAGGTGGTGGGTCTGTTGTTCGTGCTGGGCGGTTCCATGATCATCCTGCGTAGTTCGGTCGACATCTGGATGATGGCCCTGGCGGGCATGTTCATGGTGCTCACCGCCCCCGTGATCGCCCACCGGGTCGGCCGCGTCGCCTACCGGGAGCAGCTCGGTCGCGACGGTCTGCTCGACGAGGACGCTCCCGGCAGTGCCTGACAACCGATGAGGGCCTGACGGCCGGGACGTCCTCGGCCGATCACTCCTTCAGTTCCTGCACGAGCGAGTCCACCACCGCGACGAGATCGCCGTCCGTCCGTTCCGCGAGCCGCCGCTGACGCTGATAGGACGCTCCCCGCACCGGGATGTCCGCGACCCGCGCGAGTTCGTCGGCGCAGCCGAGCCGCACCGCGGTGGGCATGATCTGCTCGAGCAGATCGTTCAGGTCGTCGGTGACCAGCCGCTCGGTGCACACAGGATCGAGAATGACCTCCGCGTCGAGTCCGTAACGCGCCGCACGCCACTTGTTCTCCTTGACGTGCCACGGCTGCAGCACGGGCAGTTCCTCGCCCCGTTCGAGACATTCGTCGAAGTAGACGACGAGCGAATGCACGAACGCGACGAGGGCGGCCAGTTCCGCGCGGTTGGTGATGCCGTCGAAGACCCGGACCTCGAGGGTGCCCCATTTCGGCGCCGGCCGGATGTCCCAGTGCATGCCCCCGGGGTGGCTGATGACTCCGGACTCGAGCTGGTCGGCGATGAACTCCGCGTACTGCGGCCAGTCGGCGAAGTGGTAGGGCAGACCGGCGGTCGGCAACTGCTGGAACATCAGCGCGCGGTTGCTCGCGTAGCCCGTGTCGTAGCCCGCCCAGATCGGCGACGAGGCCGACAACGCGAGCATGTGGGGATACTTCACGAGCATGGCGTTGAGGATCGGGATGACCTTCTCCGCCGAAGAGATCCCCACATGGACGTGCACTCCCCAGATGAGCATCTGCCGTCCCCACCAGCGGGTACGGTTGATCATCTCGTCGTAGTCCGGGGAAGGCGTGACGGTCTGGTCGGTCCACTGCGCGAACGGGTGGGTACCGGCGCACATCAGGTCCACGCCGTTCGGGTCGGCGGCACGTCGCAGCAGCGACAGCGACTCGGACAGGTCGTCGACCGCCTCGGCGACCGTGTCGTGGACGCCGGTGACGAGTTCGACGGTGTTGCGCAGGAACTCCTTGGTCAACCGCGGGGTCTCCCCCGCGATCTCCTTCACCCTGTCGAAGACGACCGCCGCGCTGTTCGAGAGATCGCGGGTGGTCTTGTCCACCAGAGCGATCTCCCACTCCACGCCGAGGGTGGGGCGGGGTGAACCCGGAAACGCGACTGCCACGACCCCGATCCAACCACAGGGCCCCGCGGACGGAGATCCGTCTGCGGGGCCCTGTGTCGGGAATTACGGACGTGCTCGCCCGCTCGTGAGCCGACGAGGACTCACCGGATGGGCTGGGTCACTCGACCACGCCGCAGGCGAGTCGCGCACCGAGGTTGTCCTCGTGCACGATCACCGAGGTGCCATCCTCGCCCTGCAGGTCCTCGAGCGTGAACTGGGAGGTGGTGACCGTCGCGGTGGCAGTGCCGTCCTCGTGGACGACGAGCGAGACCAGGTCGCCGCTCTCGGGGACCGAGGTGTTGCCGGCGACCTGCAGGTGTGCGCCCGCGGAGAGGAATGCACCGGGCTCGCCGCCGGCGGGCGCGGTGGACTGTGCCTCGCACCGGCCGAATTCGTGGACGTGGACACCGTGGTATCCGGGCTCGAGTCCCTCGACCTCGACGGTCACGTCGACCTCGCCGTCGTTCTCCGCGAACGAGACCGTGCCGGCGGGCCGGCCGTCGGCCGTGGTCAGCTCCGCGGTGAGCGCAGCGGCGGAAGCGGCGGGGGAAGCACCACCGGTCGTCGCCGCGGTTCCGGTCTCGGTGCTGTGGTCGTCGCCGTGATCCTCGGAGGCCGGCGCGGGTGATCCCGTCCACACCGGCGGAGTGGTGCCCGGCACGTCGGTCGGCTCCTCGCCGTTCGAGCACGCAGTCAGGCCCACCGCGGCGATCGCGACGATCGGGGCCAGAGCACGCCAGGACATGCGACGGGTGGAACTGGAGACCATCAAACCGCTCCTTCGAAGTGCCGAAAAGTCACCCGATCATAACCGGGTCACTCGGCCGGCTCCCCGGTGGCGGACCGAAGACCGTCCCGCGTCAGCCGGAGGTGACGATGACGATCACACCGGGAGGCGCGTCGCGGATGCCCTCGAAGCGAGGCTGGGCGGAGACACCGAGAGCTTCGGCGACGGCCGTCGCGGTCTGCTGTTCGCCCGGCGACGTCCCGTAGAACACCGAGGTCCGGGTGAGCAGACCTTCGCTGTAGTTCCCGGTCTCGCTGACCGTGAAGCCCTCGTCCTCGAGGAAACTCGCGGTCTGCGCGGCGAGACCGGAGACCTCGGAGTTGTTGAACACCCGGACGGGTGCCGAGGCGACGGCGGAGGTGCCGGCGGACGCGGCGAGCGATGTTCCGGTCTCCGTAGGGAGTGCAGGAGCCGGCGTCGCCGGTCCGGAGGTGGTGGTAGCCGCCGCGGCCGGCGGTGAGGCGGTAGCCCCACCTGCCCGGGGGGCGGGCGATGCGACGGACGGCACGGACGTCGCCGTGGTGGTCGTCGCGGGCGCGGCCGCGGGAGCCGAGTCGTCGGAGCCACCGAGCGAGGCGAAACCCAGTCCGGCGAACAGGATGCCCAGAGAGATCAGGACCATTGCGAACGCACGCAGAGGCGGTCCCGAGGATGCAGGTGCGCGATTGGGGCTCTCGGGGGTTCTGCTCACGACCTCGACCATAGTTGCCCGGATGCACGCGGCGCTGCCGACCGGCCTCGCGTGTCGACTTCGCGGCCGGCCGGGCCCCCACGCGCCGGATCAGCGCGTGTCGAAACCGAGCCGGCGGGCGGCGCGCGCCTTCTGACGGCTCGCGCGCAACCGGCGAAGCCGCTTGACCAGCATCGGATCGGCTGCGAGCGCCTCGGGTCGATCCACCAGGGCGTTGAGCACCTGGTAGTAGCGGGTGGCGGAGAGACCGAAGAGTTCCTTGATGGCGTCCTCCTTGGCCCCGGCGTACTTCCACCACTGCCGTTCGAACGCCAGGATGTCGAGATCGCGACGGCTCAGGCCGTTCGCCTCGTCGCCGGTGGGCTCCTGCGCGGATGCGCCGTCGCCCTGCGGGGACACGAGATCGGACCGGTCGTTGCCGTGCGCTGCTGCGCCGTCCATTTCCCTCCTCGACTGGCTGGATCACACCGTGACGAAGAGTCCTTGCGTCTCGGCGGAAGTCATTCAATCACGGGGTGGGGACACATACCGGTTCGAGAACGCCGCGAGTCGATCCCATTATCCTGTGTCACCATGGCCATTCTTCCCATCGTCATCGTCGGCGACCCCGTCCTGCACAACCCGACCCGGCCGGTGACCGAGTCACCCGCCGAACTCGCTCAGCTGATCGCCGACATGTTCGAGACGATGGACGCGGCCAACGGCGTCGGCCTCGCCGCCAACCAGGTCGGTGTCGACAAGCGACTGTTCGTCTACGACTGCCCCGACCGCGACGAGTCCGGCAAGGTCGCGCGCCGGCGTGGCGTCGTCGTCAACCCGATCCTCGAGACCTCGGAGATCCCCGAGACGATGCCCGACCCCGAGGACGATCTCGAGGGCTGCCTGTCCGTGCCCGGCGAGAACTTCCCCACCGGTCGCGCCGACTGGGCGAAGGTCACCGGTACCGACGAGAACGGTGAGCCCGTCGAGATCGAGGGCCACGGATTCTTCGCTCGCATGCTGCAGCACGAGGTCGGGCACCTCGACGGCTTCCTGTACGTCGACGTCCTGATCGGGCGCAACGCCCGCGCCGCGAAGAAGACCATCAAGCGTGCCGGCTGGGGTGTCCCGGGTCTGACCTGGCTCCCCGGTTCGGTGGAGGACCCGTTCGGCCACGACGACGAGGACGACTGACGAGGCGACCGGCGAACCGTCGATGACGACCGACCGTCCGGCCCCCTCCGTACCCCTCGGCACCCGGGTGGTGCTGCGGTACCGCCTGCCCGCCGGCTACAGCCACCCGATGACCGACGTCATCGGTGAACTCGTCTCCGTCGAACCGGTGGTCTCGGTGCGCACCGCCGACGGTCGTGTCGTCCAGGTGTCCCC
The DNA here is from genome assembly GCF_058211795.1 of Rhodococcus sp. S3. NCBI lineage: Bacteria > Bacillati > Actinomycetota > Actinomycetes > Mycobacteriales > Nocardiaceae > Rhodococcus > Rhodococcus sp. S3. The sequence goes on from NZ_CM177074.1 coordinate 4,058,705, forward strand.
CACCTCGGTCGTCGCGCTCAAGCCGATCGCGGCGCGGCCGATCCGCGTCTCGGAGATCCGCGCGCTCGAGCACGCCGCCGCCGCGGGGTGGCCCGGTCTCGAATCGGCCTGGGTGGACGGCTGGCTCGTGCGCGCCGGGCACGGTTTCACCCGGCGCGCCAATTCGGCGACGCCGCTGGGTGAACGCGGCACCGTGGCCGACCCCGCCGATCCGGCCGTCCGCGCCCGGCTCCGCGAATGGTTCGCGGCGCGCGGACTGCCGCTGCGACTGCTGGTACCCGATCGCCTCGCCCGGGTCCCCGAGGGGTGGCCGACCTCGGAGCCGGTACTCGTGATGGGCGCCGACCTCGCGAACGTCCCCTTGCCGCCGGAGCCCTCCCCCGTCACGATCACCGACCGGCCGGACGCCGACTGGATGTCGCTCCACCGCGCCGACGCCGACCCGCTGCTCGCGCAGGACGTGCTCGGCTCGGTGGCCGCGGGGATCCTCGGGTTCGGCCGCATCGGAGCACCCGGGCAGCCGCCCCTCGCGATCTGCCGCGCGGCGATCACCGACGCGCCGGACCGACGCCGCTGGGTGGGTCTGTCGACCGTCGAGGTCGCTCCCGAACACCGGCGTCGCGGACTCGGCACACTCGTGTGCGGCGCCCTGCTGCGCTGGGCACGCGAGCAAGGCGCGACCCACGCATATCTGCAGGTCGAGGAGTCGAACACCGCGGCGCGCGCCCTGTATCGCGAACTCGGCTTCGTCGACCACCACCGCTACCGGTACGCCTCCGAACCCGTCGGATAGGTCGCCTACAGTGGGCGTGTGCGCCTTGCTACCTGGAATGTGAACTCCGTCCGTGCCCGTACCGACCGCATCCTCGACTGGTTGCAGCGAACCGACACGGATGTGCTCGCGATGCAGGAAACCAAGTGCAAGGACGAGCAGTTCCCGTACGAACGCTTCGAGGAACTCGGCTACCGCGTCGCGCACGTCGGACTGAGCCAGTGGAACGGTGTGGCGATCGCGTCGCGCGTGGGCCTCGACGAGGTGCAGATCGGCTTCGAGGACCAGCCCGGTTTCTCCAAGGACCCGGAGGTCGATCCGGCGCTCGAAGCGCGGGCGATCGGCGCGACGTGCGCGGGTGTGCGCGTGTGGAGCCTGTACGTCCCCAACGGCCGCGATCTGAACGACCCGCACTACACCTACAAGCTCGACTGGCTCGCCAAGTTGCGCGCCGACGCGCACGCCTGGGCCACCGCAGCGCCCGAGCAGCCCATCGCGCTGGTCGGCGACTGGAACGTCGCCCCCACCGACGACGACGTGTGGGATCCGGCGTTCTTCGAGGGCAAGACGCACACCTCGCAGCCCGAGCGCGACGCCTTCCACGCGTTCGCCGAGGTCGGCTACACCGACGTGGTCCGTCCGTACGCGCCCGGCCCCGGGGTCTACACCTACTGGGACTACACCCAGCTGCGCTTCCCCAAGAAGCAGGGCATGCGGATCGACTTCGCCCTCGGATCGCCGGCCTTCGCGGCACGGGTGACGGGCGCCGAGATCGACCGCAACGAACGCAAGGGCAAGGGCGCGAGCGACCACGCACCGGTCATCGTCGACCTCGACCTCTGAGCAGGTCCCGCATCGGGTGAACCGCCCGCGCAGGCATCAGGCCTTGCGGGCGGGCACCTTGCGCTGCGGCTGTTTGCGCCGGGTCTCCTTGCGGTGGGGTTCCGTGCGCGGCGGCTCGAGAGCCACGACGACGTCGCGGTAGTTCTCGTGCGACGACAGGAACCGCTGCACATAGGTGCACACCGGTCGCACCCGCCAACCTCGGCTGCGCGCGAGATCGAGCGAACCACCGACGAGGACGGCCGCGAGACCCCGATGGCCGAAATCCTCGACGATCACGGTGTGCATGAAGTCGACGACCGGCGGGTTCGGCGCCGGAGCGCGTTCGAAGTCGTAGTACCCCAGGATGCCGACGAGATCGCCGTTGAGGCGCAGTTCGAACCGGTTCTGGTCGGCGTTGTCCGACACGGCGAGGTCCGGCGAACTCGTGTTCATGAGCGCCTCCAATGGGGGTGTTGCGTGATCGAACTGTGACCTATGCCACTATAGAGCACCGAGGCGGCCACCGGCGGCAACGCTGTCGTGTTTCGCAAAGTGCACCCGCCTCAGCGCCGCCCGGCCGTGATCGAACACACCCTCGGTAGGGTGTCCGCGTGGACCTTCTGCCCCTGTCGCCTCGAGGCGAGACCCCGGTTCGAGCCCTCACCATCGCCGGCACCGACTCCGGAGGCGGAGCCGGCATCCAGGCCGACTCCCGCACGATGGCGATGTGCGGTGTGCACGCATGCGTCGCGGTGGCCGCCGTGACCGTCCAGAACTCCGTCGGCGTCCGCGGATTCCATGAGATCCCCGCCGAGACCGTGGCCGACCAGGTGCGGTGCGTGGTCGAGGACATCGGGGTGTCCGCAGCGAAGACGGGCATGCTCGCCTCCACGCAGATCATCGAGGCCGTCGCGCAGGTGTGCTCCGAGGTGGGCATCGGCCGCGACATGGAGGTGCCGCTCGTCGTCGACCCGGTCTGCGCCTCGATGCACGGCGACCCGCTGCTGCACTCCGACGCGCTCGACGCGATCCGCGGGGTGCTCATCCCCCTCGCCACCGTCGTCACCCCGAATCTCGACGAGGTACGGCTGATCACGAGCATCGACGTCGTCGACGACGCGTCGGCACGGCGCGCCGCCGAAGCGCTCCATGCGCTCGGCGCCCAGTGGGTGATCGTCAAGGGCGGTCACCTGCGCAGCTCGGAGAAGAGCACCGACCTGCTGTTCGACGGCGACCGTTTCCTCGAGTTCAGCACGCCGCGCATCGAGACCGGTAACGACCACGGCGGCGGCGACACGCTCGCGGCCGCGATCGCGTCGGCCCTCGCGCACGGCCGGTCGGTGCCCGAGGCCGTCGAGTTCGCGAAGGAATGGATCACGAAGTGTCTCGAGTGGTCCTACGACCTCGGTCACGGCCACGGCCCGGTCAACCCGTTGTGGCGCCTGCACGAGCGCTGACCGCGCCCGCTCTCACTCGGTGAACTCGGCGCGCACCTCGGCCCGCTGGTCACCGGTGGGCACCCCGTCGGGTCCGTCGATCGAATTCGCGTAGACGGCCGTGCCGTAGGCGACGGCGGCGGCCGCCGCGGCGAACGCGTCTCGGTCGATGCCGGCCAGGGTGTCCTCGGGGGTGTGGTAGTTGGGGTCGAAGGGCCGGTCGGCGGTGCCACCCCACAGGTCGGCCTGTTCGGGGGTCTTGACGTCGTCGGCGCCGGTGAACACTCCGCCCGCGGGGATGCCGAAGGCGACGAACGGACCGTAATCGGAGCGGCCGTCGAAATCCGTTCCGCCGACCTCGATTCCGCGTTCGTCGAAGAACTGCGCGAAGGTCCGTTCGATACCCGCCGAGCCCTCCGGTCCGGGTCCTTCACCGACCGCGTCGGAGTCGTCGCCGTCGAACACCAGATATCCGGCGTTGGGCGAGCCGAGCATGTCGAAGTTCAGGTACAGGGCGATGTCGAGTCGTTCCTCGTCGGACAGCGACTCGACGTACCTCGTGGAGCCGACCAGTCCGACCTCCTCGGCGCCCCAGAACGCGAACCGCACGGCGTTGGTCACGCCCGGCTCGCTGCCGAGTTGCAGCGCGGTCTCGAGGACGGCGGCGACGCCGGTTCCGTTGTCGTTGATCCCCGGTCCTTCGGGGACGCTGTCGAGGTGCGCGCCGACGACGACCACGTCGTCGGTCGAACCGGTGCGCGTCTGCGCGATCACGTTGCGCGACTTCCGGTCCTCGGTGCGAGTCTGGAGTGTCACCGTCACGGTGGTCGCGGCGGACAGACGCTCGGCGTCGGCCCCGGCCACCCCACCGACCGGGATGCGGGGGTTCGATTCCGCCCCGAGACCGGCGGCCGCGAGCGGGCCGTCCTCGTTGTTGGCGACGAGCAGCGCGGCCGCTCCCCGTTCGGCGGCGACCTGCTCCTTGACGGCGAAGGTGCACACGCCGCGATCGACGATCACCACCGCGCCGGTCGCGTCGATGCCGTCGTAGTCGGTGGCCTCGCAACCGGGGGTGTCGTCGGGGGCGATGCGCACGACACGCGCGGTGAGCCCCTCCGGTCCCGTCGACGGCGACATGCCGAGTGCGCTCACGCCCATCGACTCCCCGTCGACGGTGAGCTGCTCGTTCTCGACGGTGAACAGGGTCGTGTCGAACTCCGGTGTCTGCACGTCGAATCCGGCGTCGCGCAGGGCTCCGGCGACGTAGTCGACGCTCGCGTCGTAGCCGGGGGTCCCGAGCGAACGGTTTCCGTCGTTCTCACCGGCGATCCGTTCGAGTTCCGTCAGGTGCGTCATGACGGCATCGAGCTGCACGGCGTCGGCGAGCGCCGTCGGGTCGACGGGCGGCGCCTCCACCTCCGCCTCCGAGCATCCCGCCGCCAGCAGTACACCGGCGGCGATCAGCGCCGCTCCCCGCATGCCGTATCTCGTCTGCGCCCGCGCCATCGACCGAGCGTACAAAAAAGCACTGCGCCGCACGGGGAAACCGTGCGGCACAGTGCGTCGAAGCAGTACCTCGGGCGTGCCGAGGCGGAACCTCAGGCGTCGCGGCGGTTGACCACCACGAGCGAGGCCGCGAACACCAGGAACGAGAAGGCCGCGAAGTACACGAGCGAACCCCATGGACCCCAATGGAATTCGATGCCCTGCCCGATGCCCAGGAAATTGTTCGCGTTCGCGAACGGCAGGAACGGCTGGATCTCGCGCCCCACCGAACCGAACAACGCGAACAACGACTCGAGGAGCAGCGGCCACAGCATCAGCAGCGCGATCGTGCCGGCCGACTGCCGCAACAGCGTGCCCACACCGACCGCGAGGAAGACGCACAGGAACGCGTAGATCGCGGTGCCGTAGACCGCGCGCCACGCCGTGCCGCCGCTGAGGACGAGTTCGCGACCTGCGTCGGGCCCGGCCAGTGCCTTCGCGAGGTAGAAGGCACCGAACGAGACCGCGAGTGTCAGCACCGCGCCCAGCACACCGATGAGCAGGGCCTTCATCGTCAAGAGCAGGGTGCGGTTCGGGGTGGCCTGGAAGGTCGTGCGGATGACCCCGAAACGGTATTCGCTGGTGACCGACAGTGCCGCGAGGATCATGAGCACCAGCACACCGAAGCCGGTGACGCCGCTGACCGCGACGTCCACGGTCGGATAGAACCGTCCCAGTTCGTCGTCCATCCCGGCCGACGCGCGGGAGACCGACCCGAGGATCGCGGCCAGACCCAGACCGAGGGCGACGATGACGAGGGTGCACCACAGCGGTGACTGCACCGACGTGAGCTTGATCCGTTCGGCCCGCAGTGTGTCGAGCGCCGTACTCATCACAGTCCACCCTTCATGACGTCGTCGACTCCGGATCCGTGGTATTCGACCTCGCCACCGGTGAGTTTCATGAACGCTTCCTCGAGCGACGCGTTGCGTCCCGCGAGTTCGTGCAGCACGATCGACCGGGTCGCAGCGAGTTCGCCGATCTCCGCCGCCGGAGCGCCCGAGACGTGCAGGGCACCGTCGTCCTCCCGCACGGTGTGCCCGCGTTCGGTGAGCGCGATGCGCAGCTCGTCGAGTTGCGGGCTGCGCACGACGACGAACGAGTCGGACGCGCGGTCGACGAACGCCTTCACCGAGGTGTCGGCGATGAGCCGTCCACGGCCGATGACGATGAGATGTTCGGCGGTCTGCGCCATCTCCGAGAGCAGGTGGCTGGACACGAGCACCGTGCGGCCTTCCGCGGCGAGCGCCTGCATGAACCTCCGGATCCACACGATGCCCTCGGGGTCGAGGCCGTTGACCGGTTCGTCGAACAGCAGCACGCGCGGGTTGCCGAGCAGTGCGGCGGCGAGACCGAGTCGCTGCGACATGCCGAGCGAGAAGCCGCCGGCGCGCTTGCCCGCGACCTCCGTCAGTCCCACCTGGCGCAGAACCTCGTCGACACGCGAGGCGGGCAGACCGTTCGACGCGGCCAGCCAGGCGAGATGCGACCGCGCCGACCGGTTGGGATGCACCCACTTCGCGTCGAGCAACGCCCCGACGGTGGTGAGCGGCCGTGTCAGCTCGCTGTACGGCTTCCCTTCGATCAGTGCGGTTCCCGAGGTCGGCCGGTCCAGCCCCAGGATCATGCGCATCGTGGTGGACTTCCCCGCGCCGTTGGGGCCGAGGAAGCCGGTGACGATGCCGGGACGGACCGTGAACGTCAGGTCGTCGACCGCGGTCGTGGACCCGAAGGTCTTGGTCAAGCCGGTCACTTCGATCATGCGCACCACCCTACGTGCGGCTCCGGCGAGCGCATCCGATCACACTCCCCGGAGCCGCACGCGGTGCGTCAGGGGACGAAGACCTCGGTGGTGACCGGGATGCTCGGTCGCTCGGTACGCATCGTCAGGACGACGCGGCCCGGCCCGGGGAACACGTGCATGAACAACGGCCGGGTGCTCGTGTGGAAGGCCGGCACGAAGCGGGTCTCCGTACCGCGGGCACCGGTGTCGAGGTTGTGCCAGTCGAAAGCGACGGTGACGTCGCAGTTCAGGATGCTCGGCGTCCACTCGCCGAGAAGCGAGTAGCCCTGCGTGATCCGCAGTTCGATCCCGTGGGTGGCACCCGCCACCGAGTAGATCGCGTAGGACTCGTCGAGCGGGCCGTCGAAGGCGGTTCCACCCGCGCGCACGATGCCGGCGCAGATGCCGTCGCCCAGTGTCAGCACGGGAGGCGTGGCCAGCTGCGTCATCTCGCACGTCCTCGGTCCGGTGTTCGACCGGCTCAGCTGGCACGGCTCCTGGGCGCCTGCCACGCCCGGTGCCGTGACGGCGACGGCGACACCCATGAGCCCGGCAGCCGCGGCGGAAAGGATTCGGTGTGCAATTGTCATGCCCGGGGATCGTACCGACCGCACGGTATCCCGTCACGCGATAATCGGAAAACCCCTGAACACGAAGATTCTCAAGGGTTTTCCGTAACGGTCACGGCTCCATCGGCGAAGATGCCTGAGCCCAGAAGCGTTTCGGGATCCGACCGGCGTGCCGGGCACGGAATCCCGCCTCGACGGCGTGGCGCATCGCCGACGCCATCAGCGCCGGATCCTTCGCGCGGGTGACGGCGGTCGCGAGCAGCACGGCGTCGCAACCGAGTTCCATCGCGAGCGCCGCGTCGGAGGCGGTTCCGATTCCCGCGTCGAGGATCACCGGCACACCCGCCGCCTCGACGATCATCTCGATGTGGTGCGGATTCGAGATGCCGAGGCCGGTCCCGATCGGCGAGCCGAGCGGCATCACCGCGGCACAACCGACATCCTCGAGCCGTCGCGCGAGGACGGGATCGTCGGTCGTGTACGGCAGGACGACGAAGCCGTCGTCGACGAGTTGTTCGGCCGCGGAGACGAGTTCGATGGCGTCGGGCAGCAGCGTCCGTTCGTCGGCGATGACCTCGAGTTTCACCCAGTCGGTCTCCAGCGCCTCCCGCCCGAGCTGGGCGGTCAGCACGGCCTCCTTCGCGCCGCGGCACCCGGCGGTGTTCGGCAGCGGTTCGATGCCGAGACGGCGCAGCAGGTCGAGGACACCGGTTCCGGAGGCCGCGTCGACGCGGCGCATCGCGACGGTGGTCAGCTCGGTACCCGACGCGACGAGTGCCTCCTCGAGCACGGCCAGGTTCGCCGCGCCACCGGTTCCGGTGATCAGCCGCGACCCGAAGGTGCGGCCGGCGATGGTCAGCTGCGGCAGGTCGGCGCCGGGATCGTGTGTGTCAGCCACCTTGGACCGCCGTGAGGATCTCGATGCTCGCTCCGCGCGTGACCGGCTCCGACCAGCGGCCGCGCGGGCACACGACACCGTCGACGGCGACCGCGATTCCCTTCTCGGGCAGACCGAGCTCGTTCAACAGCTGCGACACGGTCGGGGCCGCGTCGTAGTACTTGTCCTCACCGTTGACGGTGATGCCCACGGACACGTTCGTCATCCCACACTCGCTTCCGTAATTCGTCCAGGACAGGCGTATTGCGCGTCGGCCAGCGACCGCCCACCGAGTTCGGCGAGCACCGCGTCGACGGTGAGCGGCGTGAGCAGCACACCGTTGCGGCCGTGGCCGGTCGCGGCGACGACACGATCGGAGAGCCGGCCGATCAGCGGCAGATTGTCGGGGGTCATCGGGCGCAGGCCCGCACTCGCCTCGAACAGTTCGTACTCGCCGAGCGCCGGGAAGATCCGCTCGGCGTCGGCGATCAGATCGCGCACCCCGGCCACCGTGACCTGCGTGTCGGACGCCTCGTACTGTGTCGCGCCCACGACGAGACCGTCGTGGCGGGGCACCAGATAGGCGGGGCGACCGTGGACACTCGCGCGCACGGTGCGCTGCGGCGGCGGGGTCGCGGCGGGCCGCACCCGCAGGCGCAGGATCTCGCCCTTGACCGGACGGACCGGAAGTCCCGGCCACAGTCGCGCCGACGCCGAGCCGGCGGCGAGCACCACCTGGTCGTCCGAGAGATCGGCGAGGTCGTGCACGGCGGAGTCGGAGAAACGCACCCCGGCCCCGGTGGCCGCGACGCGCAGGGCGTCGACGAGCGCGCGGTTGTCGACCGACGACTCGGTGGGTGCGAGCAGTCCGAGACGCACCTTCGGGCCGAGCGACGGTTCGAACTCCCGGATCTCGGCACGGGAGAGCAGACGCATCTCGTGCCCCCGCTCCCCGACCCATTCGGCGACGGTCCGCAGGTCGGCCGCGTCCGCCGCATCGAGCGCGACGGTCAGCGACGCCTCGGCGGTGAACACGTCGACGCCGGTCTCCGCGCGCAGTGCCTCCGCGAATCCCGGCCAGCGGTCGAGCGAGGCCGCACCCAGGGACAGCACGTGGTCCTCGCCGGGCCAGCCCTCGGACAGCGGGGCCAGCATTCCCCCGGCCACCCACGAGGCGCCGCTACCGGGATTCGGGTCGTGCACGGTCACGATGTGCCCCGAGCGGGCCGCGCGCCATGCGATCGACAGCCCGATCACTCCGCCACCCACGACGGCCACAGTTGCCATTGGTCCACCTCACTCCCTGCGCCGGCATGATCCGGGTCAGGTCATAACGGTCGGGGCCGGCAGGCCCCCTCTCAGCCCCGCGAACCTCGGGACTCCCGTGTCGTCACTTTCTGCCTAGAGGCTACCGTCTTGGTCGTGACCACCTATCGCGGCAACCATCCCGACCCGCGCGGCCGCCTCGCGACCGCCCGGTTGTACCTGTGCACCGACGCTCGCCGGGACACCGGCGACCTCGCACGGTTCGTCGAGGAGGCCCTCGCCGGTGGGGTCGACATCGTCCAGTTGCGCGACAAGGACTCGGCCGGTGAGAAGAAGTTCGGACGCCTCGAGGCACGCGAGGAACTCGCCGCCCTCGAGATCATCGGCGAGGCGTGTGCACGCCACGGTGCGCTCCTCGCCGTGAACGACCGCGCCGACATCGCGCTCGCGGCGGGCGCCGACATCCTGCATCTCGGTCAGGGCGACCTGCCGGTGCGGCACGCACGGCAGATCCTCGGCGACGAGATCGTCATCGGCCGCTCGACGTCGAGTCGGGCGCAGGCCGCGCTCGCCGACATCGAGGAGGGCGTCGACTACTTCGCGTCCGGGCCGGTGTGGGACACCCCGACCAAGCCGGGACGCACCGCGGCGGGGCTGGAGGTGACGCGCGAGGTCGCGCAGTCGCAGCCGGCACGGCCGTGGTTCGCGATCGGCGGCATCGATCTCGAGCGGCTCCCCGAGGTGCTCGACGCCGGTGCCACGCGGGTCGCGGTGGTCCGGGCGATCACGAAGGCCTCCGATCCGCGGGCAGCCGCGGCAGCACTGAAGGCTGCGCTGCCGGCCTGAAGTCCTTCGGCCTAACCGGCGCTATCACTAAGGGGTTTGTAGCCTCATCTAGGTACATGAAAGGTGGGAATTCCTTTTAGCAATGCCCACATTGACGACTACTGAGCAACTTCTGCTTAGCATTGCCTTAAGCAATGCCGCGAAGATCCAAGCGCTACCTGCGCAATTGGGAAAAAATTTCGACTCTTCTAGATTGATATCCCAAGTTGTGTCAGATCGACTCGAGCTCGCTGGATATCACCTTAGGATCGGGGATAGATTCTTCCAGGACGGAGAATATCGAACATCCATAAGCCGCCACTATTATTCGATGTACCACGCCGCTCGAGCAGTAGTGTTCGCCACCCATAAAGGTGACGATTTTCAGCAGCACTCGATCCTGCCAAAGAATTTACCGGAAAAACTACCGCCATCGAGCTCGTCAGGACCGTGGCAAACCGAATTGACTCAAGCGCGGCTTATTCGGAACCAGGCAGACTATGATTTGTATCCAATATCAACAAAAGACTGGGAGGGGGACGCTCGCGACATGGCAGCCATTGCACCCCTGTTTGTGGCAACTTGCTCTGATTTCGCGTTGAACGAAGGACTCATATAACTATGACAATGGACGCAGCCTCCGCGATTGAACCCACACTCGAACAAGCCGGCATTGAAGCGCTTGATATACAGCAGCGGGAATTCCCTGGAGAATTCTGGGTCATCGTAACCGTAGATCCCGATTTGGTTGCAGTCGGCCAGAGCCTGGCCGGAGAATTAGAGACGCGCGTAAAGGCGCCTGAGGGTTCAACCGTCACAGTCCTATTCCGGGGATCTCCTCCTACGACTGCCGAAGAACCAGTCTCGACGGCAAGCGGTCGCCTTCATGAATCTTCGGTTGATCGACTCATTCAACTACTTGAGGCTCGATCCAGAACGTCCGACGCGGTGCCCAGCTTGAGCTACATGGAAGATCCACGCGCGAGCTTGAACGCTATTGCGTCACCAAGACACCACTTGATCTATGGCCGTCGCGGAGTCGGAAAGACCGCCCTCCTTCTAGAAGTCAAACGAATCGCGGAGCTAGAAGGACATGTTGCGGTATGGATAAACACCCACACTCTTCGGAGACTCAGCGCAGAAGCCGCCTTCTCTGTCATTATTGACAGCGTACTTGAAAACCTAGTTCTTAGAATCGGATCCAGCTCGTCAGGCATCGTATCCACACTCGATGACCTACGCAATAAACTCGTCGAAGACACGTCGGAAAACGCAGCGGTCAAGCTAATTCCAGAGTTAAACCGTACGCTTCGGCGCGTTCTTCGACCCGACCTTGTGAGGCTATATGTATTCCTCGATGACTTCTATCTCCTAGATTCTCAACACCAACCTCGGCTACTTGATCATCTCGCAGGAGTACTGCGGGACTGTGATGGCTGGATCAAGGTAGCAAGCATCGAACGGTTGACCCGCCCATTCGAGGTCTCTACACGGGTGGGTATAGAGCCTCCCCATGATGCCCTCATTGTAAACCTGGACGTCACGCTGGAGGATCCCGAATCGACTCAGAAGTTCCTGGAGTCGGTCCTGGAATCCTACCTTTCCACAGCGGGAATCAGGTCCGCTCGGAGAATTGCAAAGGTCCCTGCGCTTGGACGTCTCGTTTTGGCTTCAGGTGGAGTTCCCCGAGATTACTTGAACCTATTTTCTGCGTCGATTTTAGCGGCCCGCAAGCGGAGCTCCAAAGCGGCCGAAATTGGAAAAGAAGACGTTGCTGCAGCAGCCGGATTGTACTCCCAAAGTAAGAAACGCGATCTTGAGCAAGATGTCGCAGGAAGAAACTCGGCGGAACTTCTTTCCGCACTTGAAACGCTTAAGCATCAGATTAAAGATAACGGCTCAACCTATTTTAAAGTGGATCTATCAATGGAGGGTCACCCCGGTTACGAGGTCCTCGCAGATCTCGTCGATATGAGATTTGCCCACCTGGTTCAATCGTCAATATCAGACCCGCATCGGCCAGGAGTTAAGCACGAAGCTTATGTACTTGCCCTGAGTGAGTACACCGATGTTCGGCTTCACCGCGGCCTCGACATTCTTGACATCGAGAATGGTAGCTGGCTATGGCAGAAAACAGGAAAAGCTGGAACAGCAAAAAATCTCACGCGAACCGAATTTCGCGGCAAGCTAAGGCAAGCGCCAATATTAAACCTAGATAGGCTTGCGCTGCACTCCGAGTAGCCCTGCTCAGTCAGCGATGGTTTATTTCCATCAAGAAAGTGTTGACTCATTCCGCTTTCGGTTGGGTAACCAACCGAGCACCGTCGAAGGGGACATCGCGATCGTGTCCTCGGGCAACCGCGCGCGCAGGCCGCGATCCGCGGTGACCACGACCGTCACCCCGGGGTCGACCACGGCCGTCGCGGTGCAGGCCAGCCGGGCCAGTTCGTCGTCGCCGCTGCCGTCCGCGCTGTGCACCGGGATCCGGACGTCGTCGATCGTCGCGTCGCGGGCATGCCCTTCGAGGACCGCTTCGACGCGGGGGACCCAACCGAACGTCCCGTCGGGAAATTCGACGGTGCGGGGCAGGACCGCGGCGAGGTCGGCGAGCAGGGCGCTCGTGGCGCCGGGGCGGTCGCGCCACCATCCGGTGGGGCCGCTCGCACCGAGCACGTTCGCGGTGTCGAGCAGCATGCGTACCGGTGAGGTGCGCAGCGACGGCCACGCCTCGGCGAAGCCGCTGTGCAGCGGCATTGCCTCGACCTCCGGTTCGGGCACCCAGCGCAGTTCGGTGCTCTCCTGGTTGAGGCTGGTCACGAGCGTTTCGGTGGCGTCGGCGACGACGGTGGTGTAGGTCCATCCGCCCGCGAGACCGGAGGTGACACGTTCGGCGCGCACCGTCACGGCCGCGACATCGATGCCGGCCTCCTCGTGGGCCTCCCGCACGGCGGCGTCGACGGTGCTCTCGTGCGAGTCGCGGGCTCCGCCGGGAAGTGCCCAGGTGCCACCCTGGTGCGACCATGCCGCCCGATGCTGCAGGAGAACCGCGGGGCGACCGTCCGCGAGCGGAGCGCGCAGCAGCAGACCTGCGGCACCGTGTCGTCCCCAGCGCTTCTCACCGTCCGGTCCGACCGCCCAGCCGTCACCGTCTCCACGCATTGCGTCCGCCTCTCCGACCCGCCCTCGTCCGGGCCTGTGCCCGGTACCGGATCCCCGCCGTCCGTGGACGGCAACAATACCGCCGGGCTGCTTATATGCTCCCCTCAGACCGCTCGACACGAGGAAGGGAGTGCCCGGTGGACGTACGGATCACCCCTCCCTTCGCTCCTGTCGAGAGCCACATCCGCGACGACGCCGATACGGACACTCCGGACGCCCGGTTCGACGACGCCCGTGCCCTGCTGCGATCCACGCCGGTCCGGTTGGTGGTCCTGGGGGTGGTGCTCACCGTGCTGCTCGTCGCCTCGGCAGCGGTCTCCGCAACGATGGTGTCCGGCAGGCAGGCCACCCACGATCGTCTCCTCGCGTCCATCGAGCCGCTGGCCAGCGCGGCCCAGAATCTCTACAGCGCGCTGTCGGTGGCCGACGCCGCCGCCGTGACGGGCTTCATCTCGGGCGGACTCGAACCGGAGGCGGTGCGCAGTCGCTACATCCAGGCAACCGACGAAGCCGCGGAGTATCTCGTCATCGCGGCGACCGGACTGACCGACGCCGACCGCGAGACCGCACACAATCTGACGGAGATCGGGCGGCTGCTGCCCGTCTACACGGGCCTCATCGAGACGGCCCGCACCAACAATCGCACCGGGCATCCGGTGGGCGCCGCATATCTCGGCGAGGCGTCGCACCTGATGCAGACCGAACTGCTCCCCGCCGCGCAGGAACTGCACACGCGCGGCGTCGCCGCCGTCGAGGACACCCAGCGCGACGCGGTGCGACCACCCTGGCTCGCGATCGGGCTGCTCCTCGTCACGGTCGCTGCCCTGTGCGTGGCGCACGTCGTCGTGAGCCGCCGCTCTCGTCGCACCCTCAATCCCGGAATCCTCGTCGCGATCGGCGCGACCGGCGCGCTGCTGTGCTGGTTGCTCGTCGCCGGCCTGGCCTCGTCGAGTGCCACCGAACGCGCCATCGAGCGCGGTGCGGCACCGCTCGCCGATCTCACCGAGGGACGGATCCTCGCCCAGCAGTCGCGTACCGCCGAGACCCTGCTGATCGCCCGGCGCGACACGACCGGCGCGTACGACGACACCTTCGGGACCAACATGTCGCGACTCGGCGACATTCTCGACGAGTACGCTCGCGATTCCGCCCTCGAGGCCGGCGCCGAGGCGGTGGAGACCGCCCGGTCGGCGCACGAGGCCTGGATCAACTCGCATGCACGCATGGTCGACGCCCTCGTCCGCGGCGACTACGCGGCGGCCTCGGTCCTCGCGGTCGGCGCAGGTCCCGGCGAGTCCACCGCGCGGTTCGTCGCTCTCGATGCCGCTCTGACGGAAGGAATCGACGACACCCGCACCGAACTGCGCGACAACGAGTTCCGCGCCTCCCGCACCCTCGCCGGCCTCGCACCGATGTCGGTGGTGCTGCTGACGGTGGCGCTGGTCGGCGTGTGGGTCGGTCTCCGGCCCCGGTTGAAGGAGTACCAGTGAGAAAGCGCGTTCTCGTTGCGAGCCTGTGCGTCGTCGCCGCACTCGCCGGCGGGTGCGCGACCGATCCCCCACCGCGCGCCCCCGGCCTCCAGGGGACGACGACCTCCCTCCCGCTCCCCGAGAACGCGCGGATGCTCGAGTCGTCGGTGGCCACACCTCCCGCCCCCGACTGCGGCGATCCCACCGCCTCGCTTCCCCCGGACCCGAATGCCACCGGACCTGCGATCGATCGGATCCGCACGCGCGGACGGCTGATCGTCGGTCTCGACACCGGCAGCAACCTCATGAGCTACCGCGACACCGCGACCGGGCGCATCACCGGTTTCGACGTCGACATCGCGCGCGAGATCGCCCGCGACCTCCTGGGCGACCCCGCTCTCGTCGACTACCGCATCCTGTCGTCGGCCGAGCGCGAGAAGGCGCTGCAGGACTCCACCGTCGACATCGTCGCGAAGACCATGAGCATCACGTGCGCCCGTCGCGAGAAGGTCGACTTCTCCACCGAGTACTTCCGGGCCCAGCAGCGTGTGCTCGTCGTCCGGGGATCCGACATCCGCTCCGCCGCTGATCTCGTCGGCCGGCGCGTGTGCATCGTCGAGGGCACGACCTCGCTGCTCCGGATGCGGGAGGTACAGCCGTCGGCGTCGATCCTCACCGTGCCGTCGTGGGCCGACTGCCTCGTCGTCCTCCAGCAACAGCAGGTCGACGCCGTGAGCACCGACGACACGATCCTCGCCGGACTCGCCTCGCAGGACCCCTATCTCGAACTCGTCGGCCCATCCCTGGGATCGGAGCCGTACGGAATCGGAATCCGGCTGGGCAGCGACGAGCTCGTACGTTTCGTCAACGCCACCCTCGAAAGGATCCGTTCCGACGGGACGTGGACGGCGCTGTACGAGAAGTACCTTCGGGTGCTCGGTCCCACTCCGTCACCCCCGACACCGAACTACCGGGAGTGACGGCCATGTCCGACGAACCCGAACCGGCCGAGACCCCGTCGGTCGATTCCGGCCCCGCCACGGAACGGGCAGTGGACTCCGGGCCCGCCACGGAACGGGCAGTGGACTCCGGGCCCGCCACCAGGCGTGCGGCGGATTCCGGGCCCGCGACCGAGCCGTCGACGAGCGACTCGGGACCGGCCACCGCCCGGGCCACCGGGGATGCCGGACCTGCCACCGAACGCGGCCCCGTCCCCACCACGCGGCCCGAATCCACCCAGCGCTCGTCGATCTGGTCCGGCTCGTCCTCCCAGCGCTCGTCGAGCCGCCGCGTCCGGCCGCGCGGCACCCAGCGTCGCCGCATCGCCGGCCTCGTCGACGTGCCGGTCCCCACCACGAAGGATCCGGTCGACGCCGTCCTCCGCGATCCCCACGTCTCCGAGGGCAAGAGGTTCTGCTCGAAGTGCGGACAACCGGTGGGACGCAGCACTCCGTCGGGGCCGGGCCCCACCGAAGGCGATTGTCCCCAGTGCGGAACACATTTCCAGTTCACTCCGGCTCTGCACCGCGGGGATCTCGTCGCCGGGCAGTACGCGGTGCAGGGTTGTCTCGCACACGGCGGACTCGGGTGGATCTATCTCGCGATCGACCGCAATGTGAGCGACCGCTGGGTGGTGTTGAAGGGCCTGCTGCAGGGTGGCGACGCCGAGGCGCAGGCGGTCGCGGTGGCCGAACGCCAGTTCCTGGCCGAGGTCAGCCATCCGAGCATCGTGCAGATCTACAACTTCGTCGAGCACCCCTCGCCCGACGGCACCCCGATGGGGTACATCGTCATGGAGTACCTGGGTGGTCACACCCTGCGTACCGTGCTCGACAACTATCCCCCGCCGAACCGCATCCCGGTCGAGCAGGCCATCGGGTACATGCTCGAAGTGCTTCCGGCACTGCAGTATCTGCACGACATCGGACTGGTCTACAACGATCTCAAGCCCGAGAACATCATGGTCACCGACGAGCAGATCGAACTCATCGACCTCGGTGCCGTCTCCGCGATCGAGGGATACGGCTATCTGTACGGGACGCCGGGATATCAGGCACCCGAGATCGTCCGGACCGGGCCGACGGTCGCGAGCGACATCTACACGGTCGGACGCACCCTCGCGGTCCTCACCCTCGACATGCCGTCGGACAAGGGCCGGTACCGCGACGGTCTGCCCACCCCCGAGCAGGCTCCCCTGCTCGACGAGTTCGACTCCTTCCACCGCCTGCTCCTGCGGGCCACGAATCCCGATCCGCAGCAGCGCTTCTCGTCCGCCGACGAACTGCAGGGACAGCTCACCGGTGTGCTGCGCGAGATCCTGTCGAAGAAACTCGGCACCGAACATCCCGGACTGTCCCGGCTGTTCAGCCCGCCCCGCACGACCTTCGGCACCGACGAGGCGCTCGTCCCCACCGACGTGTACGCCGACGGGATCGAGCGCGACCCCAAATTGCGGGGGCAGGATGTTGCGACGGCTCTGCCCGTCCCGCTGCTCGACCCCAACGATCCGAGTGCCGCGCTCCTCGCCGCAGCGGTGCACAGCGAACCGCAGCAGACCCTCGACTCGCTCCGGCACGCGCGCGAGAACGGGGTCGGCCGGGTCGTCGGGGCATCCGATGTGTCGTTCTCCAAGGAGATCACCCTCGCCGAGGTCCGCGCCCATCTCGATCTCGGGCAGGTCGACAGCGCGGTGGAGATCCTCGCCCGCCTCGAACGCGAGTTCGGCGACGACTGGCGCATGGACTGGTACGCCGGTATCGCCGAACTGCTGCAGGACGATTACGAGGCAGCGTTCGCCCGGTTCGACAAGGTACTGCAGGCTCTTCCGGGTGAGATCGCCCCGAAGATCGCACTCGGTGCCACCGCCGAACTGACGCTGCAGCACTGGGAGAGCGACGACCCCGACGCGTGGCGACGCTTCTGTGAGCAGTCCTACCGGGTCGTGTGGCGCACCGATCACGCCGTCGTCAGCGCGGCCTTCGGGTTGGCACGCCAGCTCACCGCCCGCGACGAGATCCGTGCCGCCGTCGACGTGCTCGACGAGGTCCCCACGACCTCCCGGCACCACAGTGCAGCGACCATGACCGCCGCCCTGGTCCTGCTACGAGGTGGTCGCGTCGAGGAGATCTCCGAGGCGGACCTTCGGGAGGCCGCGCACCGGATCGCGTCGCTGCCTCCCGACGAGGGTCGCGCCCTGCAGATGCGCGCACTGGTCCTCGGGACCGCGCTGGAATGGGTGCGCAGCGGCCGGGCGTCGAGTCGCGAGTACGACCGCATCCTCGACGTACCGTTCACCGAGAAGGGACTACGTCTGGGCACCGAGGCAGCGCTGCGGCAATTGGCGCGCAACGCCCCCTCCCGCACCCACCGTTACACCCTCGTCGACCTCGCGAACGCGATCCGGCCGCGCAGTTTGACCTGATCGAAGATCAGGCACGTGCAGCCTGACCTGACGGCTCAGCGCCGGGCGAACTGCACGGCCGCGCGGGCGATGGCGAGTTCCTCGTTCGTGGGGATCACGAGCACCTCCACCTGCGACGAGTCGGCCGAGATCCGGCGTTCCCCGTCGTCGTCGGCGGTGTTGCGCGCATCGTCGACGACGATGCCGAGCCGGTCGAGGCCGGAGAGGCTGTCGCGCCGGACGTCGACGTTGTTCTCCCCCACCCCACCGGTGAACACGATCGCGTCGACGCCGCCGAGTTCGAAGGTGTAGGCGCCCACGTACTTCCGGATGCGATGCACGTAGACCTCGTACGCGAGTCGCGCGTCCTCGTCGCCCTCGCCGACGAGCTTCAGCAGGGCCCGGAAGTCGTTGACACCCGACAACCCCTTCAGGCCCGAATGCCGGTTGAGCAGGTCGTCGATGGCGTCGACCTTCAACCCGGCCGCCCGGCTGAGGTGCATGACGACACCCGGATCGATGTCGCCGCTGCGCGTGCCCATGACGAGACCCTCGAGCGGAGTCAGTCCCATCGAGGTGTCGATCGGGATCCCGCCTGCGACCGCCGACGCCGACGCACCGTTACCCAGATGGAGCACAATCAGATTCAGGTCCGCGATGTCGCGTCCGAGGAACTCCGCGGCACGCCCCGACACGTATTCGTGTGAAGTACCGTGGAATCCGTACCGCCGGATGTCGTGCTTGTGCGCGATGTCGCGGTCGATCGCATAGGTCGCCGCGTGCGGCGGAAGACCGTGGAAGAAGGCGGTGTCGAAGACACCCACGTGGGGGATGTCGGGAAGTTCCTCCCGCGCGACCTCCATTCCCACGACGTTCGCCGGATTGTGGAGGGGCGCAAGGATCGACAGTTCGTCGACGGCGCGGACCACATCGTCGTCGATCAGGGTGGGTTCGTAGAAGACCTTGCCGCCGTGCACGAGTCGGTGTCCGACGGCAACGATGCCCACCTCGTGCAGCGGACGGCCCAGTCCTTCGAGCATCTCGAGCACCGCACGCAGACCCGTCCGGTGGTCGGCGATGGCGTCGTTGCGTTCGTCCACACCCGTCGTGTGGTGGAAGGCGATCCGACCCTCCGGCTCCCCGATCCGCTCGATCAGTCCGTGCGCCAGCGACTTTCCGCTCTCCGGCTCGATCAGCTGGAACTTGATCGACGACGATCCGGAGTTGAGGACCAGTACGGTGCCTGCGGTGGCCGGGTTCGGGCTGCTCACGCGTCTTCCTCCTGCGCCTGGATCGCGGTGATGGCGATGGTGTTGACGATGTCCTGGATCAGGGCGCCTCGCGAGAGGTCGTTGACCGGCTTGTTCAGGCCTTGCAGGACCGGTCCGACGGCGACGGCACCGGCGCTGCGCTGCACGGCCTTGTAGGTGTTGTTGCCAGTGTTCAGGTCCGGGAAGATGAACACCGTGGCGCGACCGGCGACGTCGGAGTCGGGCAGCTTCGCGCTCGCGACCGTCGGTTCGATCGCCGCGTCGTACTGGATCGGCCCCTCCACGAGCAGGTCGGATCGTCGCTCCCGCACGAACGTCGTGGCCGAGCGCACCTTGTCGACGTCGGCGCCCGAACCGGATTCGCCGGTGGAGTACGACAGCATCGCGACCCGGGGATCGATACCGAACCGGGCGGCGGTCGCGGCGGACGAGATCGCGATGTCGGCGAGCTGATCTGCGGTCGGGTCGGGGACGACGGCGCAGTCACCGTACGCGAGCACGCGGTCGGCGAGACACATGAGGAAGATGCTCGACACCGTGGAGACACCCGGTTCGGTCTTGATGATCTCGAGTGCGGGACGGATCGTGTGGGCGGTGGTGTGTGCCGCGCCCGACACCATGCCGTCGGCCAGCCCCAGATGCACCATCATCGTGCCGAAATACGAGATGTCGCGCATGATCTCGCGTGCACGATCGACGGTCATGCCCTTGTGGGCACGCAGCCGCGCGTACTCCTCCGCGAAACGGTCGGCGTGCTCGGAGGTGCGCGGGTCGAGGATCTGCGCTTCCGACAGGTCCACCCCGAGTTCCGACGCCCGTTGACGGACGGCTGCCTCGTCGCCGAGGATCGTGAGCTTCGCGATGCCGCGCTGGAGCACACGCCCGGCAGCTCTGAGGACGCGATCGTCCTCACCCTCGGGCAGCACGATGTGGCGCTGCTGGGCCCGCGCCCGGTCGATGAGCTGGTATTCGAACATCTGCGGGGTGGTCACGGACGGTCGCGGCAGTCGCAGCCGGTCGAGCAGGGAGTGCGCATCGACGTGCCGTTCCATGAGCGCGAGTGCCGTGTCGATCTTGCGCTGCGCACCGAGGGCCATGCGGCCGCGGGTGCGGTCGGCGGCCGAGGCGGTATCGAAGGTGCCGAGGTCGGTGGTGAGGATCGGCAGCGACGGTTTCAGAGCCGCAACAAGCTCCGCGATCATCGGATGCGGCAGCAGACCGCCGTTCATGATGATGCCGGCGAGCGTCGGGAACCCTTCGGCGGCATTGGCGTTGACCAGTGCGAGGATGACGTCGGAGCGGTCGGCGGGAGCGATCACGACGATGCCGTCGGTGAGGCGCTCCAGAATCCGTTCGGCGGTCATGCCACCGACCATGATCCGCAGCGCTTCCCGCTGCAGCAGGTCGGGGTCGCCGCTGTAGAGCTCGCCTCCGATCGCGGTCTGCAGCTCGGCCATCGTCGGCGCGACCAGCGCGGGTACCTCCGGGAGGGTCCACACCGGTTCGGTGCGGTCGCCGAGTGCCTGTGCGATCTCGTCGAGTGCGTCGGGGTCGCAGCGGTTCACCACGACCGCACCGAGATGCGCGTGCTGACCCGCGAGCTCGTTCGCACACACCCCGGCGAGCTGGGCGATCTCGGCGGGCGTGCGGCGGGAACCGCGCAGGACGAGCAGCACCGGAGCGTCGAGGTTCGCTGCGATGCGGGCGTTGTACGACAGTTCGCTGGGGTTGGCGATCTCGGTGTAGTCGCTGCCGACGATGACGACGGCGTCGCAGCGGTCGGCCACCGCGTGGTACTTGCCGACGATGTCGCTGAGCGCGGCGTCCGGATCGTCGTGGACGTCGTCGTAGGTGACACCGATGCAGTCCTCGTAGGAGAGGTCGACGGTGGTGTGTTCGAGCAACAGTTCGAGGATGTAGTCGATGTCGCTGTCGGAGCGCGCGATGGGCCGGAAGACACCGACGCGGGCGGTGGACGCGCACAGCGTCTGCAGCACCCCCAGGGCGACGGTCGATTTCCCGGTGTCCCCTTCCGGAGCTGCGATGTAGATGCTCGAGACGGACCCTGCAGCAGCACTCATGGATTCCACCCTAACTGCAAACTTTGCTCCGTCCGGTGTACCCGCGCACATGCCCGGCCGGAGGTGTCCGGCCGGGCATGTGGGAGTCGCGGGAACTCAGGACAGGGTCTGCAGCACGCGCGGGGTGTCGGGGTGCTCGGCGTCCGCCACGACCTCCACCGGTTCGGCGTCGGACGACAGTCCGAGCAGGTCGGTCGGGGTCTTCGCCGTCTCACGCAGTCCGAGGACCGCGACACCGGCGATGCCGCATGCGACCGCACCGAAGATCGCGACCGGGAGCCAGCCCGTCGCGCCGGGGAGCAGGATCAGCGCGCAGCCGACGGAGGCGATCAGCATAGTCGGCTTGCGACCGATGATGTCGGAGAGGTAGCCGGCCGCGGGGATGGTGAACATCGACAGCGCGATGGAGACGGAGATGACGGTGAGCATCACGCTGTGCTCGACACCCATCGAGGTGGCGTACGACAGGCTGAACACGGCGAAGAGGGTCTGCACCGACGCCATCAGGGACGCGCCGGCCACCCGGATCACCGAGCGCCAGTGGAACTTGAACACGTCGCCGAGCGGGAGCTTGCGGACGGCGCTCTCCTCCTTCGCCTCGGTGAAGGTCGGCGTCTCGTCCAGATGGTTGCGGACGTAGTAGGTCACGACGACGACAACTGCACTGAGCCAGAACGGGATCCGCCAGCCCCAGCTGTAGAGCGCGTCGTCGGGCAGGAGCGAGACGGGCACGAAGACGACGGTCGCGAGCGAGCAGCCCACTGCGTAGCCGACCATCACGAAACTGGTGAAGAAACCACGGCGGCCCACCGGCGAATGCTCGACGGTCAACGTCGACGCCCCGGCCGATTCGGCACCCGCCGAGAAGCCCTGCAGGACACGCATCGCCACGAGCAGGATCGGTGCGAGGATGCCCACCTGCTCGTAGGTGGGAAGACATCCGATGACGAAGGACGCGACGCCCATCAGGACGACGGTCGCGAGCATGACGCGTTTGCGGCCGAGCCGGTCGCCGAAGTGCCCCATGACGACAGCGCCCACGGGTCGTGCCACATAGCCCACGGCGAAGGTGGCGAAGGATGCGATGAGGGCGACGGTGGGGTTGCCGCCCGGGAAGAACAGCACGTTGAAGACGAGCGCGGCGGCAGCGCCGTAGACGAAGAAGTCGTAGTACTCCAGTGCCCCTCCGAGGAGCGCGGCGATCGATGCGCGGCGGGGGTTCATCTCCGGTTTCGCTTCTGACTGCGGCATGGTCGATGCAGATTTGTCGGTGATCACGGTGCCTCGTTGGGGTCGATTCGGATCGGGGTCGGCGTGTGCCTCGTCCGAGCTGTGATGTCCGGCGGTGGCGGGCAGAGTGTGTGACGGTTGCCACCGCGTCGGAACAAACGTAGGAGGGCACCGAGCCCCGTGGCTGTTCCGTTGTGAAACAACATCGACATCGCTCGTCGACCAGAAAAGGTGCCGCTCCTCCGTCGCGGAGAAGCGGCACCTTGTAGGTCGGATGTCAGGCGAGTGCGCGGAGCCTCGGCGCGAGGTCGCGCTCGAACAACTCCAGGAACCGCTTCTGATCATGACCCGGCGCGTGGAACACCAGATGATTCAACCCCGCGTCGACATACGCCCTGACCTTCTCGACCGCCTCGTCCGGATCCGACGCCACGATCCACCGCTTGGCGACCTGCTCGATCGGCAACGCATCCGCCGCCGCCTCCATCTCCATCGGATCATCGATGGAATGCTTCTGCTCCGGCGTGAGCGACAGCGGTGCCCAGAAGCGGGTGTTCTCCAACGCCTTGTCCGGATCGGTGTCGTACGAGATCTTGATCTCGATCATTCTGTCGATCCCCGCCGCATCCCGCTCCGCCTTCCCCGCCCCCTCGGCGACGGCCGGCAACAGCTTGTCGGTGTAGAGCTCCATGCCCTTACCCGAGGTGCAGATGAACCCGTCCCCCGCGCGTCCGGCATAGCGAGCCACGACCGGGCCGCCGGCGGCGACGTAGACCGGGATGCCGCCTTCGGGCACGTCGTAGATCGACGCCCCCTTGGTGGTGTAGTACTCGCCCTCGAAATCGACCCGGTCTCCGCGCCACAGCTCGCGCATCAACCGCACCGATTCGCGCAGCCGGGCGAAGCGTTCCTTGAACTCCGGCCACTGACCGGCGTAGCCGGTGGCGATCTCGTTGAGCGCCTCGCCGGTGCCGACACCGAGGAAGATCCGCCCCGGATACAGACAGCCCATCGTCGCGAAGGCCTGCGCGATCACCGCCGGGTTGTACCGGAACGTCGGCGTGAGCACACTCGTGCCCAGCTGCAACCGTTCGGTGCGCTCGCCCACGGCGGTCATCCACGCCAACGAGAACGGCGCATGCCCACCGTTGTGCCGCCACGGCTGGAAATGATCCGACACCGTCGCCGAATCCATCCCGTGCGCCTCGGCCAGCACACCCAACTCGACCAACTCGCGCGGACCGAACTGCTCCGCCGACGCCTTGTATCCCAACTTCACACTCTGAGCCACAGATTCCTCCGACCGTTCACGTTTCCGATGTCCCCGAGTATGCCCACCGCCCATGCGATCGAAGGGGAGGTTGTGTGCGTCATTCGGGGTTTCGACGCACACAACCGCCCCTTCGATTGACCTCCGGAGCCCTCGGTCCTGTGGATAATCAGGCGTGCGGGGGCGTTCGAGGACGCGGGACGATGCACCCTGACATCGTGATCGACTTCGAGCAGCCGTTCGTCGGCACGCAGGCCGTCGCTGTGGGACTCGTGACCAGACACGCGCTGCGGCACAAGTTCGTCCGCCTCCACCGAGACGTCTACGTCGATCCGGCGGTACGTCCCACCGCTCTCCTGCGTGCGAAAGCGGCGTGGCTGTGGTCGGGTTCGCGCGGCGCACTCGTCGGGATGTCCGCGGCGGCCGTGCACGGCACGCGATGGTTGGACTCCTCTGCCCCAGCCGAACTCGCGCGCTCCGACCACGTCCGCTCGGTGCCCGGGATCGTCGTGCGGAAGGCGGCCGATCTCGAGACGTGCGTGGTCGACGGGATGGTGGTCACCCCCCCGGCCCGGACGGGATTCGACCTCGCGCGACGCAACGATAGACGGGTCGAGGTCCTCGACGCCCTGTGCAATGCCACCGGCCTGAAGGTCGCCGAGATCGAAGCCGTCGCGGCTCGCAACAAGGGTGCACGAGGACTCGCGTCCGTCCCCCGTCTCCTCGAGCTCGTCGACGGTGGCGCCGCGTCGCCGCCGGAAACCCATACGCGGTTGCTGCTGCTCCGATCCGGGCTGCCGCGACCCGAGACCCAGGTCGAGGTGTTCGACGGACTCGACTTCGTGGCGCGGGCTGATATGGGCTGGAAGGAATGGCGTGTGCTGGTGGAGTACGACGGCGTCCACCACTGGGCCGACGCCGACCAGCGCACTCGCGACATCGATCGCTACACGATCCTGGCCGAGTTGGGCTGGACGGTCATCCGTGTCGGCGCCGACCTGCTCTATCGACGACCGGACGTCCTCGTCGAACGGGTTCGACGCGCTCTCCGTCGCGCGGGAGCCCCTGTCTGACGATCGAAGGGGAGGTTGTGTGCGTCTCCGGCCAGGAAAACGCACACCACCTCCCCCTCGATGGACGATCACGCGGCGCGGACCCGCGCCAATCCCCATTCGCGGGCCAGGAGTTCGTAGGAACGCAGGCGGTCCTCGTGGCCGTGGGTGACCGAGGTGACGACGAGTTCGTCGGCGTCCGTCACTCGGCGGAGGGTGTCGAGGCGCTCCGCCACCGTGCTCGGCGACCCCACGAACTGGGTGACGATGGGGTCGTCGACGAGAGCGCGCTCCTCATCGGTCAGCGGCGGGGTGGTGTCCGGGTTCGGGTACGGGATCGCGCCGTGGCCCGAGCGGATGCTGTGCGTCCAGTGCCCGTAGGTCGACGCCAGTTCGCGTGCGGTGGCGTCGTCGTCGGCGACCACCGCGTCGGCCGAGACCACCACGTACGGCTTCCTCAGGATCGACGACGGACGGAACGCCGCCCGGTACGCCTCGACCGCCTCGACCGTCGTGCCCGGACTGACGTGGTAGTTCGCACCGAACGGCAACCCCAGGCGACCCGCGAGTTCCGCCGACGGTCCGGCACTCGAACCGAACACCCACAGTTCGAAGTCGGCGCCCTCCCCCGGGCTGGCGTGCAGATCCGTTCCGTCCGGCGCCGTGTAGGTGCCGTCCAGGAAGGCGAGGATGTCCTCGACCTGCTGCGCGAAGTCGGGCGACTGCGCGCCGGGTTGCTGCAGGATCCCGAAGCTCGCCGCCAACCGGGACGACGACAACAGCTTCGCCGGCGACAAGGGCGGCGGGATGATCAGTCCGTCGCGGATCTCCGTCGCCCGCGGAGCGGGTTCGGGAGCCGCACCCGCCAACGTCTCCGCTCGCCGCTGCCCCGACCTGCCGAGACCGAGATCGATGCGTCCCGGGTACAGGGCGTCGAGGGTGCCGAAGGATTCGACGACGCCGATCGCGGTGTTGTGGCCGAGCTGAACCGCGGCGGCACCGACGCGGATGGTGCGGGTCGCGGCGGCGATCGCGCCGATGAGCACGTCGGGTGCCGACGAGGCGACGGCGACGAAGTGGTGCTCGGCGACCCAGTACCTCTTGTACCCCCACGCTTCGACGTGGCGCGCCAGGTCGACGGTGTTGCGCAGCGCCTCCGGCACCGAGGACCCCTCGCTGACGGGCGAGAGGTCCAGCACGGACAGCGGGACCGGATTCACCGCGTTCACGACGACTCCCCGACACGCGGAGTACGTTCACCGGCTTCGACGGCGAACGGAAGACGGTTCTGCGGCGGCGCGATCGGGCACGTCGCCGCGTCGGTGAACGCGCACGGCAGGTTCGCGGCGCGGGTGAAGTCGAGCGTGACCGTCCCGTCCTCGGCCGGCGCCTCGACCTGCAGGATCCGCGCCGCCGGATAGGTCGTCACCCCGGAGGTCGCGTCGGTGAACAGGATCCGCAACGGACCGCCGGCTTCACCGAAGGCGACGAGTTCGTGGTCGCCACCGTCGTATCCGAACCGGACCACACCCGCCGCCGGGTGGTGGTGTTCGAGTCCGTCGACGACGGCACCGGTCGTCACGACCTGCTGTTCGTCGAATGCCTCGAACCGGCCGGTCAGCACCCAGGACGCGTCGGGTTCGTAGACCGGGACGCCGGTGAACGACGCGAGCGCCGGTGCCGTCCGGTCGTGGATGCGGATCCCGAATCGTCCGGTGCGCCGGATGATCTCGACGAAGCCGCGATCGAACTCCGCTTCGAGACCGGGCGCCCCCTCGACCGGCTCGTAGGTGGTTGTCGCCCCGTCGAATTCGTGGATCACCGATTCGCCGTCGACGTGCCATTGGCCCGGCGCTTCGTCGAAGGAGGTGGGGGTCTCGTCGAGCCAGTGCAGGGCGGTCAGGCTCAGCCAGCCGAGCGGCTGCCGCAGACCGTCGTTGCGCTCGGCATGCCACCGCTGCCAATCGTCGACGAACTGATCGAGTGTTGCGGTCATGACGCGCGGACTCCTTCGGTGACGGTGTGCGGGTCGCGCAGGCCGAGGTGGCCGCGCAGGGTGGTGCTGTCGTATTCGGTGCGGAAGCTGCCGCGTTCCTGCAGCAGCGGGACGACCGTGTCGACGAAGTCGTCGAGGCCGCCGGGGGTGAGGTGCGGAACGAGGATGAACCCGTCGCTGGCGTCGGTCTGCACGTAGAGGTCGATCTCGTCGGCGACCTGCTGCGGCGTTCCGATGAACTGCTGGCGTGCGGTGACCTCGATGATGAGTTCGCGGATGCTGAGGTTCTCGGCGTCCGCCTTCCCCTTCCACTGCCGGGCGACGGCGAGCGGATCCTTGGCGTGGCGCACGCGTCCGCGCGTGATGGTGACGTTGTCCTCAGGGTCGACGTCCGGCAGCGGGCCGTCCGGGTCGTACGACGACAGGTCCTTGCCCCACACCTGTTCGAGGAAGGCAATGGCCGTCTGCGGGCCGACCTGCTGCAGACGGATGTGCCGGGCCCGCTCGTGCGCTTCGGCTTCGGTGTCGCCGAGAACGAAGGTCGCGGCGGGCAGGATCTTCAGCTCGTCCCAGCTGCGCCCGTACTTCGCAAGGCGGTTCTTGACGTCGGTGTAGAACGCGCGACCCTCCTCGAGCGTGCCGTGCCGGCTGAAGATGGCGTCGGCCTTGGCGGCACCGAACTCACGGCCCTCGTCGGAGTCGCCGGCCTGCAGGAGGACGGGATGCCCCTGGGGACTGCGCGGCACTTCGAAGTGACCCGCGATGGCGAACTGGGTGGTGTGGATGTCGAACGAGGCGATGTCGCCGTCGGGAGCGAAGATACCGGCCTCGCGGTCGATCACGGGACCGCGGGCGGACCAGCCGTTCCACAGTTCCCGCACCACGTCGACCACCTCGGCGGCACGGACGTACCGCTGCGAGTGCTCGAGGAAACCGCCGCGACGGAAGTTCTCGCCGGTGAACGCATCCGACGAGGTGACGAGGTTCCATGCGGCGCGACCGTCCGAGAGGTGGTCGAGGGTCGCGAACTGCTTCGCGAGTTCGTACGGCTCGTTGAAGGTCGTGTTGATGGTGCCGGCCAGGCCGAGGTGGGTGGTGGCACCGGCGAGGGCCTCGAGCACGGTGAGAGTGTCGGGGCGTCCCACGACGTCGAGGTCGTGGATACGGCCGCGGTGCTCACGCAGCCGGAGTCCTTCGGCGAGGAAGAAGAAGTCGAATTTGCCGCGTTCGGCGGTGCGGGCGAGGTGCAGGAACGACGAGAAGTCGATCTGGCTCTTCGACTCGGGGTCGGCCCACACCGTGGTGTTGTTGACGCCGGGGAAGTGCGCTGCGAGATGGACCTGCTTGCGAACAATGTTGAGGGACACGATGATCGTTCCTTCAGTGAGCAGCCGCGAAGCGGTTGGCGGGACGGGGAAGACCGAGCCGGGCGCGCAGAGTTCCGGTGGCGGGCGCGACCTCGGGGCGGACGATGGGCAGCACGTTCTCGACGAGCCGGTGGAGGGTGGACGGCAGAGCGAGCGGCCGCAGGGTCACCCCGTCCACACCCGTTGCGTCGCCGAGCAGTTCGATCAGACTCTCGGATGTGCCGACGTGGACGAGCGTGTCGGAGCGGTAGGACTGCCCCGCCCACCCCTCGAGCTGCACGAGATCCACGGCAGCGTGGTCGCCGAGCAGGACGTCGACGTCGAGCAGCACGAAGATCCGCCGGTCGCCCACCGCGGCCCGGATGCGGCCCGCCAGTTCGGATGCTGCAGACAGGTCGGTGGCGCGGATACGCACGAGATCCGCTCGCTGCGCGGCGAATTCGAAGGATTCGTCACCGGTCACCGTCACCGCGACCAGCGGTTGCCCCTGCGGGGACCGCGGCACGATCGACGAGCCCTTGACGGAGAAGTACTCGCCGGCGAAGTCGATGTAGTGGACCTTGTCGCGATCGATGAAGCGGCCGGTGGCGACGTCGCGGATCTCGGCGTCGTCCTCCCAGCTGTCCCACAGCCGCGCCGCGACCTCGGCGGACTCGTGCGCCTCGGCCCACAGCGACGCGGTGTCCTGCTCGTCCTTGCGGCCGAACAACTCCGCGGCGCCCGGCGTCACCGCGACCTCCCACCCGGCGCGACCGAGCGTGGTGTGGTCGATCGTCTGGATCGCCTTGGCGACGTGGAACGGTTCGGTGCGTGTGACGGTGGCCGTGGGGATCAGGCCGATGCGCGTGGTGGCGGTGGTCAGGCGCGCCGCGAGACCGACGGCTTCGAGACGACCGCACACGGTGGTTGCGTCCGAGACGACGCCGAAGGTGTCGGGGAGGAAAGCGAAGTCGACGCCGGCACGGTCGGCGGCACCGACGAGGTCTGCCCAGTAGCGGGGGGTGAACAGTTCCTCGGCGCGCGAGTCGTCGCGTCGCCAGGACGAGGGATGGATGCCGGTGCCGGCGAAGTCGACGGCCAGCAACAATTCTGAACTATCGGACATAGTGGACCTTCCCGGGGATGGCCTCGAGCAACGTCTGCGTGTACTCGTGTTGGGGGTTGTCGAATATTTCTGTGGTGGAGCCGTATTCGACGACCCGGCCGGCGCGCATCACGGCGACGGTGTCGCTGATCTGCCGGACGACGGCGAGGTCGTGCGAGATGAACAGGTAACCGAGTCCGAGTTCGGTCTGCAGTGAGGTGAGCAGGTCGAGGATCTGTGCCTGGACCGACACGTCGAGCGCCGAGACGGGTTCGTCGAGGACGAGCAGCTCGGGGTTCAGGGCGATGGCCCGTGCGATGGCCACGCGTTGCCGTTGTCCACCGGACAGTTCGGCCGGTTTGCGGTCCAGATGTGCCGTCGACAGCGCCACCTGATCGAGGAGACGGGCGACGTGCGCGGCACGTTCGACTCTCGTGCCGATGCCGAACGCTTCGAGGGGTTCGGCGACGATGTCGCGGATCCTCAGCTTCGGGTCGAGCGAGGCGTGGGGATTCTGGTGCACGATCTGCACCCTGCGGCGCAGTGCCCGCAGGGCACGGCCACCGAGCGCGGTGATGTCGTCACCATCGAACCGAACCGTTCCAGCGGTCGGGGTCTCGAGCCGGATCGCGATGCGTGAGACCGTGGACTTGCCGGAACCCGACTCCCCCACCAGCGAGAGAGTGCCGCCGCGGGGAACATCGAAGGACACATCGCGCACGGCGTGCAGCGAGGACTTCCGGTCGATGCGGAAGGTCTTCGACACCTTCGACACCGACAGGATCGGAGCGGCATCTCGCAGCGCAGGTCGCACGGCCGGTTCCGCGAGGCTCGGCGCTGCCGCGATGAGCGAGCGCGTGTACTCGTGTTGCGGGTCGGTGAGGACCTGCGCCGCCGGTCCGGTCTCGACGACCCGGCCGCTCTGCATGACGACGATGCGGTCCGCGCGATCCGCCGCGACGCCCAGGTCGTGGGTGATGAGCAGTACTGCGGTGCCGGTCTCGGCGATCCGCGCGTCGAGGTGGTCGAGGATGCGGCGCTGCACCGTCACGTCGAGTGCGCTCGTCGGTTCGTCGGCGATGACGAGGTCGGGCCCGCAGGCGAGGGCGATACCGATGAGCACCCGTTGCCGCTGACCGCCGGACAGTTCCTGCGGGTACTGCTTCGCGCGCAGCTGCGGGTCGTCGAGTCCGGCCTCTTCGAGGATGCGCAGCGCCTCGATCCGCGCGGTGCGCCGGTCGGCGAGACCGTGGATGCGCAGCACCTCGCCGATCTGGTCGCCGATACGGATGACCGGGTTGAGGGAGGTCGTCGGGTCCTGCGGAACGAATCCGATGCGGGCGCCGCGGAGGCGTTCGAACGCGCGCTCGGACAGGTCGTTCAACGATGTGCCGTCGAAGGTCACCGATCCGGCCGTGACGCGTCCGGTACCTGCGAGCAATCCGATGATCGCGTGCGCGGTGGTGGACTTGCCCGATCCCGACTCGCCGACCACCGCGACGACCTCGCCGCGACCGACGGTGAGATCGACACCGTTCACCGCGACGACCGGTTCGCGCGGCGATCCGTACGCGACCTGCAGGTCGCGCACTTCGAGGAGGCTCATCGTGCGCTCCTGTCCTCGAGGGCGTGGCCGATGCGGTGGGCCGAGAGCACGACGGCGACGATGACGAGGCCCGGAAGGGTCGTCATCCACCAGGCCGCGGCGAGATAGTTGCGGCCTTCCGAGATCAGCGACCCCCCTTCGGGTGTCGGTGGCACGGCACCGAATCCGAGGAAGCTCAGCGACGACACGGCCAGCACGGCCATACCGAATTCGACGGCGGCGAGGGCCGCGACGGGCGCGTACGAGTTGCGCAGCACGTGCCGGCGCAGCACGGTGTGCCACCGGACGCCGCACGCGAACGCTGCTTCGACGTAGAGTGCCTTGCGTACCCGCAGCACTTCGGAGCGCATGACGCGCGCGAAGTTCGCCACGAGGCTCACACCGACGGCGATCGCGACGTTCATCGTGCCGAAGCCGAGGGCCGTGACCAGGGCGAGGGACAGGAGCAGCGCGGGGATGGAGAGCAGGACGTCGACGAGGCGCATGAGTGTCGCGTCGAGGGCACCGCCGACCGCGCCGGACAGCAACCCGATCAGCGAGCCGACCACGAGGGCGATGCCGACCGCGACGAGCGTCGCGGTGAGCGACAGGCCGGCTCCGTGCACGACCCGCGTGTACACGTCGCGGCCGAGATTGTCGGTGCCGAACCAGTGTGCGGCGCTCGGTCCCTGCAGCTTCTCGGCGGGCACCCCCTGCAGCGGGTCGCCCGACGCGAGAAGCGACGGGAACAGCGCGAAGCCCACCGCGAGGAGCAGCACGATCGACGACACGACGAGCACGGCGTTGCGTCGCACCCCTGTCGCTACGGACGCGATCCGGTTTCTTCTGCGCGAGCGTGATTCCGGCAACGACGTCGCCGGCAGCGCTTCGCGGACGAGGGTGTCAGACACGTGCCTCGGCCTCCAGGAGAGTGTCGTCGTGGGTCGGGTCGTCCTCGATCGACGCGGCGGCACCACCCCGGTCGATGCCGTGGGTGATCCGCGGGTCGATGAGGGGATAGAGCAGGTCGACGGCGAGGTTGACGAGCACGAAGACGGTGGACGAGAACACGACGATGCCGAGCACCACCGGAATGTCCTGCGCCATCACCGACATCTGGGTCAGACGTCCGATACCGGCCCGGGAGAAGACCGTCTCGACCACCACGGATCCCGCGAGCAGATTGCCGACGATGACACCGGCGATCGTGAAGGCGGGGATGCTCGACAGCTTCAGCGCGTGACGCGTCTGGATGCGCAGGCGGGACGCGCCTTTCGCGCGTGCCGCTTCGATGAACGGCTGCCGCCAGGTCGTCTGCAGGCTGGTCGCGAGGACCTGGGCGATCACCGCACCGGTCGGCAGTGCCAGGGTGATCGCGGGCAGGATCACGTGTTCGATGCCCTGATCCCCGAAGGCCGGGAACCACCGCAGCCGGAACGAAAACAGCTGCAACAGGATCAGTCCCACCCAGAAGGTCGGCACGGCCACCCCCAGCGGGGGCAGCGAGAACAGCAGGCTGCGGAACCAGTGGACCCGCGTGTAGGTCGCGAGGACGGCGACCGCCGTGCCGAACACCAGGGCGAACACCAGTGCGGTGCCCGCCAGGACGAGGGTGCTCGGCAGGGCCGCGGCGATCGCGTCGGTCACCTGCTGCCCGGTCGAGATGGACATGCCGAAATCACCTCGGACCGCGTTGCTCAGCGCGTTCCAGTACTGCACCGCGACCGGCTGGTCGAGTCCGTACCGCGCCTGGAGCTGTTCGATCGCGGCGGCGTCGACCGGTGTTCCGGCGTCGGCGCCGGCGGCGATGGAGACCGGATCGGAAGGCAACAGGAACAGGACCGCGAACGACACCGTGAACGCCGCCCACAGCACCCCGACGGCCTGGAGCACACGGAAACCGAGATAGCGCAGCATGGTCTACTCGCTCAGCCAGGTGTCGAAGAACTGCAGTCGCGCCGACGCCTCGAACTTCAGGTCGGCGACGTTCGGTCCGGCGCCGATCGCCTGCGACAGTTCGACCGTGGGGATCCACAGGCCGTTGTCGAGGACGAGCTGCTGTGCGCGACCGATGAGCTCGGCGCGTGCGGCGGGGTCGGTCGTGGACAGCTGCCGGTTCAGCACCTCGTCCAATTCGGGGAGAGGACCGCGCTGGTTGATGTTGCGGCCGTCCAGACCGAAAGCGGTGCGCAGGATGTCACCGTCGGCGCGGGTGCTGTTGTAGTAGGACGCCTCGTAGTCGCCGGCGTTCTGGCGTGCGGTGTTCTCCGGGGTGGAGACGAGGTCGAGCTGCAGGTCGATGCCCACCGCGCGTAGCTGCTGCTGCACCAGTTCGAGGATGGCCTGGTTGCCGGCGAACACCGAGCTGAACAGCACCGGGAAGCTCAGGCGCTGCCCGTCCTTGACGCGGATGCCGTCGGGTCCGGGCACCCAGCCGGCCTCGTCGAGGATCTGCTCGGCCTTCGCCGGGTCGTAGGTGACGTCGGCGAGTTCGACGTAACCGGGGGTCGCGGACGCGAGGGTGCTGGTCGCGGGGCGGAAGTCCGGTCCGAGGACCGTGTCGACCAGTTCCTGCCGGTTGATCGCCGGGACGATCGCGCTGCGCACGGCCGGGTCGATGAGGACGCCGCGGCTCACGTTGGGTTGGAAGCCGAACGGGATACCCGGGTTCGGGGTGGTCAGGATGCGGCCCCCGGCCCCTTCGATCTGCGGGGCGTCCTGCGGCAACGCGTCGGAGATGGCGTCGAGCTGACCGGAGGCGAGCGATCCGGTGCGGACACCGGATTCGGGGACGATCGTGAACTCGATCCGGTCGAGGTAGGCCTCACCGTCGTGGTCGAAGGCCTCCGATCCCCACGAGTAACCCGCGCGTTTGACGAGGGTGGCGGACCTGTCCTGCTGGTAGTCCTCGTAGACGAACGGGCCGGTGCCCGACAGATCACCGGCGCAGCGCTCCTCCGCGCTCTTCTCCGTGTCGGCTTCCGAGAGCAGGCCGAGCTGATGACTTGCGGTGGCCTGCAGGAACGGCGCGTTCGGCACGGAGAAGTTCACCTGTGCAGTGCGGTCGTCGACGACCGTGGTACCGGCATATCCCGCGAGATATCCGACGGCCTGCGGCGCCTTCACCCCGCCGAGGGTGTTCACGATCGCGTCGAAGTTCTTCCTCACGGACTCGGCGGTCAGCGAGGTGCCGTCGCTGAAGGTCACACCCTCCTTCAACCGGAAGGTGAACTGCGTGCCGTCGGCGTTCGATTCCCAGCTCTCCGCGAGCCAGGGCACGATCTCGCCGGTGGCAGGGTCCTGGTCGGTGAGCGAGTCGACGACCTGCCGGGCGACGTAGATGGTCTGGTTGCTGGCGGCCTGCGCGGGATCGGCGCAGGTCGGTGGGACCGACAACCCGTACCGCAGGGTGCCGCCGGGCTGCGGGTCGCCGGTGGGCTCCGAGTTCGTCGCGGCACCGGTTCCGCAGGCGGTCAGCGCTGCGCCCAGTACGGCGGTGGCGGCGGCCGTGACGACGAACCGGGACGCGGAGGAGGACGAGATGGACAACGACGGGCTCCGTGATCTGGACAGGGCGCCGGCAGCATCACCGTGCGGATGCCGCCGGGCAGGCGGGGGGTGGAATGTCGTCCCTGATGGGACGGGATGTCAGCGCGAATCTCGGCAGCTCTGGATGGTTCGTTTCCCGAGGTTACGGAGCCTCGAGGATCGGGCACACCGTTTTTCACTGCGATCGAAACGGTTCCCGGGGCAGTGGTCTCAGACGGTGACTGCATCGCGGTGCGGGATCGCCGCGCGCAATTCAGGCGCGACCTCCGCCTGGAACAGTTCGAGACTCGCACGTTGCTCGGCCACGGAGAACCCGCCGCGGTCGGCGGTCACGTGCATGACCTCGTGGCCTAAACGCTCGCGGTAGCGGAGCACCTTGTCGATCACCTGCTGCGGGCTGCCGACGAGTGCGGAACTGCGCTCGACGAAGTCCTCGATGGTCTCGAAGACGACGGGAAGTCCGTTCTCGCGAGCGAATTCGAGCCGTTGCTCGAACTGGGGACGGTAGGCGTCGATCGCTTCCTGCGAGGTGCGGGCGACGTACAGTCCCGCCGTCCCCGCTCCCACCCGCGCCTCGGCGGGATCGTGACCGTAGGCGGCCCACCGTTCCCGGTAGTGGTCGATGAGCTCGGCGTACGGCTCGATCGGGTTGGTGACGTTGGCAGAGAAGATCGGATCACCGTATCGGGCTGCGAGATCGACGGATTCGCGGCTGGTGGCGCTGCCGTGCCAGATGGTCAGGCTCTGCTGCAGCGGCCGGGGCACGGTGACGGCATCGGTGAGCGACGGCCGGAATCGCCCCTCCCAGGTGACCGTCTCGTTCTCCCACAGAGCCCGGAACAGTTCGTACCCTTCCCGGTTGCGGTCCCACTGGTCTTCGGGGGTGACGTGGAACAGGTCGGCCTGAGCAGTGCCGTTGCCCTTGCCGATCATGAGCTGCAGGCGCCCACCCGACAGATTGTCGAGCGTGGAGTAGTCCTCGAACGCGCGGACGGGGTCGAGCAGGCTCAGCGTCGTGACACCGGTCCACAATTCGAGCGCGCTGGTCCGCGCCGCGATGTTGGCCAGGACGACCGGAGGTGACGACGCGAGGAACGGCTTCTCGTGCCGCTCCCCCACCGCGAATCCTTCGAATCCGAGTTGTTCGGCGAGCACGGCGGTGTCGACGACTTCCCGGATGCGTTCGGACGGCGAGAGCCATTCTCCCGTCACGGGATCGGGATGGTGGGTGATGAGACTGAGCAGCAGGAACTTCATGCGGAGACCGCCTTTCCGACAAGGAACTTCTCGAAGGGATGCGGACCGATCTCCTCGGCGGGTCGCCGGGAGTCGAACAGGGCGGTGTATCCGGCCGCGAGATACAGCGCGACGGCCTCGGGTTGCCGCCACCCCGTGGTCAGGTAGATGCGGGTGTATCCGCGACGCAGCGCCTCGGCTTCGAGTTCGGCGACCACGATGCGGCCGAGACCGCGACGTCGATGGTCCTTCGACGTCCAGATCCGTTCGAGTTCGGCGGTGTTCTCGTCGTAGCGCTGGAAGGCACCACCCGCGACGGGTACTCCGTCCTCGACGAGGACGAGCAGGGCACCGTCGGGCGGCGCGAACCGATCCTCCGGGTAGCCGAGGAGACTCTCGTACTGTTCCTCGAAGGAATGCTCGTAGCGGGTGCTGTACTCGACCGCGAGTTCCTCGAGCAGCGGTGCTGCGAGAGGATCGTCCTGACGCACCGCCCTGACCTCGAGCCTTCGGGTCCCGCTCACGAGACCACCGCCGGTTGTCGCGCGCCGAATCGGAACGGTTCCGGGCTCGTGGCGGTGCCGTCGGCGAGATCGGCGACGAGTTCCCCGATGGTGGGCGCGAATTTGAATCCGTGACCGGAGAATCCGGCGGCGACGGTGACGGCGCCTGCTCGGTCGACGACGAAGTTCGAGTCCGGCGTCGTCGTGTACAGGCAGGTGTCCACCCGTACGCTCCCGGCGTCGACGCCCGGCAGCCACGTGCGCGCGTAGCCGACGAGCCGGCGCACACCGTCCGGATCCGCCACGAAACTGCGACTGTCCGGTTCGACCTGCGGACCGGTGCCGTGTTCGCCGATCTTGATGCCGTCGACGGAACCGAGACCGTAGATGCCCTCCCCGTCGAGTTCGGCGCCGCGATGGTGGACGAAGCTCGGCCACTGTGCGTCGGTGAGCGGGACGAAGTGCGCCGGTTGCTCCTGTGTCGTGCGCAGGGCAGGGAGGTGGGGTGCCGTACCTCCGGTCAACCCGTCGAGGACGGTGCGCGTCCACGCTCCCGCCGCAACGACGACGTGCCTCGCGGTGATCACCTCGGTGTCGAGCACGATCTCGACGCCGCGATCGGTCTCGCGGACGGTGCGGGCCGGGGTGGTGTGCCGGACGTCCGCGCCGGCCTGCGCGGCGGCCTGCTGCAGCGCCGCCACCGAACGGTCGGCATGCAACCGACCGGCGTCGGGGTGGTGCAGCACCGTGGTGTCGAATCTGATGCCGGGCCAACGGCGCTGCGCCTCGGCCGGTGTGAGGACACTGTGCGCGATACCGAGCTGATACAGCGCCGTCGCCTTGGCGTGGACGGCCGCGGGCAGCCCGTGGTCGACGGCGCCGGTGAGCTCGAGGACCCGGCTGCCCGTGGTCTCCTCGAGCCGCCGCCAGAGCGGTAGGGCACGAGCGGCGAGCGCGGTGTAGAACTGCCCGTCGTAGGCCTGCCGGTAGATGCGGGAGCTGCCGTGGGAGGCACCGCGGTGGTGCCCCTGCTCGAACTGTTCGAGCAGGACCACCGTGCGGCCACGTGCGGCGAGTCGCCACGCCGCTGCGGAACCGATGACACCGCCACCGACCACCACGACGTCGACGAGTCTGCTGACACGAGTCATGCTGTCTTCCTGTCGTTTCGGGCCTAGGAGGTCTTGGGCAGGCCGGGCGGGTTGATCCGCGAGACCTCGATCGCTTCGCTGCTGATGCCCCACCGATCGAGAACCTGTGCGTACGTGCCGTTCTCGATGACGTGGTTGATCGCCTCGTTGATCGCCTGGATCAGGCCGTTGTCC
This sequence comes from Rhodococcus sp. S3, assembly GCF_058211795.1. Taxonomy (NCBI): domain Bacteria; kingdom Bacillati; phylum Actinomycetota; class Actinomycetes; order Mycobacteriales; family Nocardiaceae; genus Rhodococcus; species Rhodococcus sp. S3. Next base: position 4,096,180 of record NZ_CM177074.1, read on the forward strand.
TTCTTCGTCAGTACCGCGATCTCACCCTGCAGGTCGAGACCGGCTCCCGAGAACGTGCCGGCCACCTCGGTCTCACCGGACTGCAGCGCGTGGAAGGCAGACGTCGGATTCGGGCCGACGTACGCGTCGATACGGCCGGAACCGAGCGCGAGGTAGTAGTCGACGGCGTTCTGGTAGTACAGGATCTCGGCAGGTTCGAGTCCGGCGGCGACGTTCTGTTCGTTCCACTCGACGAGCAGTGCCTCCTGGTTCGTTCCGGAGCCGACGCCGATCGTCAGGCCTGCGATGTCCTCGGGTCCGTCGAAGGTGATGCCGCTGTCCTTGCCGACCTCGACGGCGAGGCTGTCGAGGCGGTAGGTGGCGAAGTCGTACTTCTCCTTGCGTTCCTCGGTGACGGTGACGTTGGAGATGAACACGTCGGCCTCACCCGAGTCGACGCGGACGAAGTTCTGGGCCCAGTCCGCGGCGGTGAGTTCGATGTCGAGGTCGAGAACATCGCCGATGAGATGGGCGAAGTCGGTCTCGGATCCGATGATCGTGGTGTCGTCGTCGGCGTAGAAGCGCAACGGCGGCACCGTACCGGCGTTGCCGGTGACGACGAGCGTGCCGCGGTCGCGGATCTCCTGGGGAACCTTCGCGGCGATCTCCTCCACCGGGTCGGTGGTGATGCGGTTCTGGTCCGCGGTGAGGTTGTAGCCGGCCGCCGTGGCGTCGGTGTCGGTACCGGCCTCTGCGTCGGAACTGCAGGCCGCGGCGCCCAGGAGAGCGACGGCGGTCAGGGCCGAGGTCAGCAGGCGGACCCGGGGGGAGGAAGCGAACATCGTTACCTTCTCGAATGCTGTGGTGGGGAGGGGGAATCAGAGAACGCGAGACAGGAACGACGCGGTGCGTTCCTGCTGCGGGTTGTCGAGGACCACGTGGGGTGGTCCCTGTTCGACGATGACGCCGCCGTCCATGAAGACGACGGTGTCGGCGACCTCACGGGCGAAACCGATCTCGTGCGTGACGATCACGAGGGTCGCGCCGTCGCCGGCGAGGTCGCGGATGACGGCGAGAACCTCGCCGACGAGTTCGGGGTCGAGAGCCGAGGTGGGTTCGTCGAAGAGGATCACGGCGGGTCGCAGGGCCAGGGCCCGCGCGATCGCGACGCGCTGCTGTTGGCCGCCGGACAACTGTTTCGGATAGTCGTGCAGTTTGTCGCCCACACCGACACGGTCGAGCAGGGCGCGAGCCTCGGCCTCGACCTCCGCCCGGTCGCGCCCCTGCGCCGATACCGGCGCCTCGACGACGTTCTCGAGTGCGGTCAGGTGCGGGAACAGGTTGAAGTTCTGGAAGACGAAGCCGATGCGGGAGCGCTGGCGGAGGATGTCGCGGGCACGCAACTCGTGCAGCTTGTTTCCGCGCCGTTTGTAGCCGATGAGTTCACCGTCGATGCGGACGGTGCCGCGGTCGACCTTCTCGAGGTGGTTGAGGGTGCGCAGGAGGGTGGATTTCCCGGAGCCGGACGGTCCGAGGATCACGGTGACCGTGCCCTTGCGCAGCTGCAGGTCGATGCCTTTGAGAACTTCGAGTGCGCCGAACGACTTGTGGACTCCGCGCACGTCGACGACGTGGTCGACGTCGTCCCGGGTGGCGGTCACTTCGTCGCTCCTCGGGGTGCACCGATGCCGCTGTCGCGGATCTCGCGGTATTTCGCGACCACGCGCTGCCACGGGGTGAGCGGCAGTGCGCGTGCCGAACCGCGGGCGTAGTGCCGTTCGACGTAGTACTGCCCGATCGACAGGATCGTGGTGAGGATGATGTACCAGACGGTCGCGACCATGAGCATCGGAACGACGCGTCCGGTGCGACCGAAGATCACCTGTACCTGGTAGAAGAGTTCGGCGATGGCCATGGTGGAGACGATCGAGGTGCCCTTGAACAGGCTGATCACCTCGTTTGCGGCGTTCGGAAGGATCGCCCGCATGGCCTGCGGGAGAACGATCTTCATGAACTGCCGGTAACGCGGGATGCCGAGCGCGTTGGCGGCCTCGATCTGACCGTGGTCGACGGAGATGATGCCGGCGCGGATGATCTCGGCGGAGTAGGCCGCCTGGTGGAGCGCCAGACCGATGACGGCGGCTGTGAATCCCGAGATCACCCCGGCCACACCGAACTCGAAGAAGGCCGGCCCGAAGGGGATGCCGATCGACAGCGTCTTGTACAGGTACGCGATGTTGAACCAGAACAGTAGCTGGACGATGAGCGGGATCGATCGGAACGCCCAGATGTACGTCCACGAGACCACTTGCAGAACAGGATTGTTCGACAACCGGCCGACCGCGAGGAGCACACCGAGAGCGAAGCCGAGGACCGTGCCCCACAGTGTCAGTTCGATCGTCATCCACAGTGCGGACAGCACGGACGACGCGGTGAAGTACTGCGCGAAGGTCGCCCAGTCCCAGCCGGGGTTGGTGACCAGGCCGTGCACGAACTGGGCGACGAGGATCAGCACGGCAGCGCTGATCACCCAGCGCCACGGATGCCGTTTCCGGGCGACGGCCAGGTCCTCGTCGTCGGTGTGGTCGGCCGGGGCGTCGGGGATGCGGAGATCGGTGGACGTGCTCACGGCGACGTCCTGGGGGCGGGAGCCATCGGGATGGGCCTTTCGGGAATGCGGGGGTGCGGGGGTGCAGACGTGAGTCCCGGCCCGTCCCCCTGCGGACGGGCCGGGACTCACGCGGCGAAGGACGACGGGCGGTCTACGTCAGCGACGACACCGGTGCGAAGTACCGCGGCACAGGTCGATGTGCAGGCGGCACCACGAGGCGCGCTCGGTCCAGCGGGTCATGCTCGTTCCTCCATCGATCCCGGCGGTAGCACCCGCACCCGCGCACGGGGGGTTGCTGCGACGTCGTGGAGCCAGGTCTCTCGGTCGCTCTGGATGGTCGCTGCTCAACCTACGGAGTGCGGCGCGTCGTGGACAGGCTTTCTCTCACCGTGGCGGAAATACCGTCCCTCGTCGAGACCGATGTAGATGTCGACGTGGTGCCCCGACATCGACAACAAGGCCGGTTTCGGCACGCCGTAGACTCGCCTCGGTGACCCCGCTCGAACTTTTCCTCGTCGCATTGGCCGGGCTCGGCGCCGGAGCGATCAACTCCCTCGTCGGATCCGGCACCCTCATCACCTTCCCGACGCTCGTCGCGTTCGGTGTACCCCCGGTGACCGCGACGATGTCCAACGCGATCGGCCTGGTCGCGGGAGGCGTATCGGGCACCTGGGGGTATCGGCGCGAACTGCGCGGGCAATGGGAACGGTTGCAATGGCAGATCCCGGCGTCGTTCTGCGGGGCGTTGGTCGGAGCGTGGCTCCTGCTCCACCTGCCGGAGACCGTCTTCGAGACGGTCGTGCCGATCCTGCTTCTCCTGGCACTCACACTCGTCGTGTTCCAGCCGAAGATCCAGGCGTGGGTGGCTCGCCGGACAGGTGGCGACGCCGACGGCCGTCTCGGGCCGGTGCGGATGACGTTGCTCGTCGTCGGCACCTTCGCCGTCGGCATCTACGGCGGCTACTTCACGGCGGCACAGGGCATTCTGCTGATGGGCCTGTTCGGAGCATTGCTGCACGACCACATCCAGCGACAGAACGCAGCGAAGAACCTTCTGTCGCTGGTCGTGAACATCGTGGCCGCATCCGCATACATCCTGGTGGCGTTCGACCGGATCAACTGGACCGTGGCCGCGCTGATCGCCGTGGGCTCCTTGATCGGTGGTTATCTCGGCTCCCATTACGGCCGACGCCTGTCGCCGGTGGCGCTGCGTGCGGTGATCGTCGTGGTCGGGTTGATCGGCCTGTACCGACTGCTCGCCTGACCCGTCTCCGCGAAGACGGTGAGAACACCCCGCTCCGGCATCAGACTGTAGCCGCGCCGATCCCTACACGCTTCGGACGGGAGAGCGCAGTCATCTGAGAGACGCGAACGTGGTGACCTGCGGTCGACCTCAGCGCGCTCCCACCCACAGGTGCCCCCCAATGCCGTCGCAGGAACCAGCAATGCACGAAGTACCATCCGCCTCCGAATACGAAGGGCCCGGAGTGCGAATGACACCGGTCGGGGGCAGGCTTCGGTGGGCGTGGAGGGTCCTCGCCCTCGGCTCGGAACTCCCACAACGCCACGGTGTCGGCGAGCCCGGCGAAGTCGTGCGGTGGCGTGCCGGCGGGAATCTCTACACGGAAGCACAGAGTCCGCACAACCTTCGGTTCGAGCATGAGGCTGCCGCCCGTCGCCGTGAGCGGTTGACCGTCGACCACAGTCGGAGATCCGAAACCTCCCGCGTTGCAGGACGATGCGGGAGCCTCCGATACGGAGTACCGCAGAACCCCCGCAACCGAGTTCGGTGTCGTCAACGGTGGTCTCAACATGATCGTTACCGGCGTCGTCACCGTCGGAAGCGTTCGTAACGCAACCGGCGCATAGACCGGCTCACCTGGTTGGAGAGAGAGCGGGTCGATGGAGAACTCGAATCGTCCGGCGCCTTCTCGGGTCCCGTACTCTCCCCAGGAGCCTGACTCGCTCTGGTCGATGCCGAAGTTTCCCTGAATCCCGGCTCGGTCCGGCGGCGGATGTAGATGCGATCCGAATCCGCACGCCGAAACCAGGCCGACGATGCAAGAGATCACCAGCAGACGCGCGCCCCTACCGGCAGGTTCGGCCGCACGCACTGTGATCACCTCCTGCCTGGCGTGCTATTCGTCCACGTTGTCGTCTGCTGCGGGTGCAGCGGTTGGGCGCGCGGCTTCCTCTGCCGGTTCGGTAGACGCTTCTTCGTCCGGCACGTCCGCTCCGGTCGTCGCAGGAGTCGCCGTCACCGAAGTCGGTACAGAGACCGCGGGCGCCGACGGAAGAGTGAAGATCCAACCGGCCGTGCCGGACGGACGCAGCATCACCGCGTTTCCACCGTTGAGGACATCGAACGTCACCCATCCCGTATAGGTGGAGTTCGGAGAGAAAGAGGCCGGCATCGAGGCACCACCGCCACACGACGCGGTCGGTGAGCCGACCGGAGCCGTACCTCCGTCCGGAAGTACCTCACGGAAGTCCCGGGCGCGTACTCCGTTCAGCTGCGTGCTCCCCGAACCATCGGACGTCTCGACCTCCAGGAGAACCGCGACGCATCCGCTGCTGCGTGAGACGTCACGAACGGTCGCAGTGCCGAGAACACTTCCATCCGAAGCGACCATCGAGAACGGAACTCGAGCACTCACGCGACTCGGAGTCGAGGGTCCGTTGGGAGCCGGCGTCTGGACAGGTGCCGGTGTAGGTGCGGGCTCGCCAGGCGGCGTGGCGGATATGGTCGTCGGCGCTGTCGAGGTCGCGTCTTCGACTGAACCAATATCCTTGCCATCGACCTCAGATTCCCGGGCTTCGTCGACCGCACTGTCGGACGTTTCGGAGTTGTCGTCGCCCTCCGCGGCCTTCGTCTCGTCTGCAGTCTTGCCGCCTGGTGATTTGCCGTCCTCTCCCTTGCCATTCTCGTTGTCCTCGCGAGTCGGATCCGAGGCTCCGGTCGATCCTTCGGTACTGCCATCGAATTCACGAGGGTCTCCCCCGACGCGTCCATCGTCAGCACCGAATCGGACGTCTTCGCCTTCCTCTCGAGAATCGGTAGGCTCTGGCAGAGTTTCGGCTTCCTCTATGAGATTCTCGTCTATCAGATAATCAATGGGCGAAGTAGCGCTCGGTCCTGACGCATCGAGCTCACATGACATTGATTCGTCAGCGCGATCGTCAGTTTCTCCAGTTACTTCCAGCTCGTCTGCGCCAATCTCGAGACCAGCAGGTTCAGTTCCGAACGATGTTCCAGAGACAGATTCGACGAGGTGAGAGTCGACGGATTCAGTTGGAGTCGCTTCCACCGTGCCGACATCGTCATCACCTTCATCGACGAGCGAGCTATCTCTCGGCTGCGTTCCCTTGCTTGTGACGGAACAAAGAGACGTTTTGTGGGGGCCCAACATCAAGGACGCCAAGGAGCTCACTGCCGCGCCTTGAACACTCGATCCGTCGACGACGGGCCATTCCGGTGTCGGCACCGACATCCCTACACCGCACTCGGCGTACGCCAAGACGAGGTCGAGGGACCACTTCTGCTCGTCGGTCACCTTACCGATGCTCATCATCTGCAGTCGGAGTTCAGACCGTGCCCCCTTCGATGTCTCCTGCTTCGTGCGGATCAATGTCGCTGTGTATTCGTACCCGACCAACGGCGAATTTCGGCTAGCCGATCGCGTAGTCACGGCCGGGTCGGCACCTTGAACGATTGGTTCGGGGGGCAACTGCATCTGCACCCCGGAGATCCACGGTCCCAGCCTGAGCGATGCATTCGATGGTTTGATCGGGCCAGCAATCATCGTCCCGTCAGCGAGACAGGTTGCCGATGTCGAGATCTCATCCTGAGAAGTAAGGAGATCGATGCCGGCTACGGTAGCCGTCTCAACTTCGATATCTCTTGCAGCCCCATACGCATACCCGATCGCCGGCTTTGCAGGACTGTCGGTACATGTACTCGTACCGCCGCCGCGATAGTAGGACGCACACGAAGAGCCCTTCATCGAGGCTGCGAGAATGCCGGCCGTTCCGGATCCGGATTGGGACACCCAACTCTTCTTGACAGTATCTTCTTTGGGCAACTTCACCTGCGCTCGAGCGCCCCCAAGATTCGAATCCGACAGTCGTCTATGGAAGTGGTAGCGAGCACCGACTGCTTGCGCAAACCCTTCGAACGCCGCCGACTTTGTTCCGAATGTCGACGACCCGAAGACGCGATCGTTCCAGCTCGCGAGAGTCTGCCCGACGAAGCCGGCATTGAAGATCGCGGCGCCCGCCACGGTCAGCACACCGAGTAGCGCGACGAGGAGTCGCGACGATCTGGGGTTGTTCATTGCTGATCCTTGAGGTCAATAGGCGCAGTTGACGCCGACTCGAACTCTCCCTTGCGGGGCCAGAACGCCCACAGAACGAGGAGTGCGGCACCGAGAGTAAGGCCGGCAAGGATCAGGGGATCCGAAAACCAAACGATGACGGAGGCTGCACCAGGCACGGACCACAGCACCTTGCGAACCTCGGTGACCCGGTACGGACCGGGGTCGGGATTGGGGTTGGCGTCGCCCTGCATCTCGATGAGTGCCTCACCCGGACGTTGAGGGTGCACAGCGATCACACGGTGTGTGACAGGCAGTTCACCGGCTTCGCGATCGACAGTGACGACGTCACCGACCTCGATGTCGTCGGCCGAGATGCGCTGTACTACAGACATCGAACCCTGGGGAATGGTCGGAGCCATAGATCCCGTTTTGAACAGGATCAACGAGATGTTGAAGAAGAACGCGGCAATCACCAGAGCAATGCACGCCAACCCGCCCACCGCAAGGAGATTGAGCAGACCGTTCTCGAGACGGGACCATATGGACTTCTGCTGCCGTGTCGGCTCAATGAGTGCGTGCATTCGGACCGGACCGTTCTTCGGAAAGTAGGAATCGAGGACGGGGTGCGCTGCCCGACTTCGGACCGCTCGGGCAGCGCACGAGGGCGGCTAGGCCTCCGGGCTCACTGCCTGGAATTCCCACTGGAGCGAGGCGTTGTAACCCCCCTGAGCGTTCGGGGTACCGAGCTGGGTCGGGGTTGTGCCGTTCGGAAGCGTCACAGCAAAGCAGAGCCACTGTTGGCCGTTCGCCGGGATCGTGACCCCCTTGGCCGGGATGGAAGCAGTCCGAACGGAGCCGTTTGCGACGAGATCCGAAGCATTCTTCACGGCGTCTGCATTACAGTTCGCGCTGGGCCCGATCGGCGCAACCTTCAACTGGAGCACGTCCGCGAACTTCGACGTAGCCGACAGATTCTGCGCAGCCGGCATGCCGATCTCGGCGCCGAGCTTCTCGGACACCACCCGCAGACCGACCTTGGCATAAACCGAATCGCCGGCCGCCATCTCGGTCGGATTCATCGCGAACGCGAACGTTCCAGCCTCGTCGCTGGTCACGAACTCGTCCCAGTCTTCAGTTCCGCCGAAGCTTCCTTGGACGTTCCAGGTATTTCCACCCGTGCCGAACTCTGCGTTGCCCCACACCGAGTCGTTCCACGCAGCGAGGGTCACTGCCGCACCCACGCCGAGAACGAGGCCGGAGGCCAGGATCGCGCGGACCTTACGACGCTTCTGTGCCTTGTTGTCAGCGTTGTCGATCGTCATGACTCACTCCTCTGGGCAGTCTGCGTGCCCGCTCGTGTCGCTTGTCGCCCCGCCCCTCCGCCTTCCCCGAATCAGGCATGGGGCTACCGCACGACCGAATACGGAATTTCGATCGAGTGGGGTTCTGCGAGTTATCTATGGCTTGTTTTCTGTCCGTTGCATCGGACTTACTCGGAAGTATGTTACCGACAAGTAGGCAAACTCAAGACCTGTGATGTAGATCATCCTGGACGGTCTTCTTTAACGTTTCCCCAGTTCACGCCTAGTAATTGAAGGTTCACCCATGATTTCACCCCACGAGAGCTGGACGATCGTCCACTCGAGGGCGATCGACCACGCACTCGCAACGGAAGGCCCTATTCGGGCATTCGAGACAATAATTCCATCACTAGAATTACGTGTTACAGGAAAGAACAGAAATCAATCCGACTTCAGAGAAACGGGAATTCCTGCCACCACGAGAGTCGCCGACTCACTCGCCTCGGCGACCCGCGCATTGAGCCGACCCAGCATGTCGCGGAACAACCGCCCCGACGCACTCGCCGGCACCACACCACTGCCCACCTCGTTGCTGACTGCGACCACGGGAACCCGGGCCTGCCGCCACGCATCGAGGAGATCGTCGATGTCGGCGTCGACGACAGCGGAATTCCCTGTGTTCCACACGTCGTGGAGGTCGAGTCGCGCCGTGAGCCACGTTCCGAGGCAGTCGACGAGCAGAGGTTCGTCGGCATCCCGGAGCACCTTGGCCACATCCGAGGTCTCGATCGTCGACCACGATGCCGGTCGCCTCTCCCTGTGCAGCGCAACACGTTCCGCCCATTCTGCGTCGCCTTCACGCGTCCCGCCGGTGGCGACGTAGGTGACGGACGGATACGACGCGAGTAGTTCCTCGGCGTGCCGCGACTTACCCGACCGCACTCCTCCGAGCACCAACGTCCGATGCGGCACGAGCGGAGCCTCTTCACCCACGTGGATCACCTCACCGTCACGACCCGGACGAGCATTCAACTGCTGCAGTCGGTTCCGTAGATCGTCGATGGGCGGATTGTGGTGGCCCAGATGTACCGCGACCACGTCGGTGTTCTCGGTGACGGCACCGGCTCCGCGCAGACCGTCCACCATCGCGCCGAACTCGGGCAGACCGAGGTGGCCCTCGGACAGTTCCGAACGGTCCCCGAAGGTCTCCTCGAGGAAGACCGCGTCGAACCGGGCGTCGCGCACGGCCTCGAACCACTCGGCGGGCCACATCCCGGTGTCGCAGGCCCACAGCAACCGCGACCCGCCGGGGCCCGACAGGTCGTACAGCACCGCATCGCCGTCGCGGAACACCTTGTGCCGTGCGGGAAGAACGCGCACCGAGTAGTCGCCGACGGTGAACGAGTCCCCCGCCTCGACCGGCACGAAGCGCACCGGGTCGTCGGGAGCCACCCAGGGCCTGCAGGTGTCGAGCGCGTCGGCGGGACCGATCACGTCGAGCTCGACACCGGCAGCGACCCACGATCGGAACAACAGCGCCTGCGGGCCCAGATGGTCGGCATGGGCGTGCGTCAGGAGAATGTGCCGCACCTTCGCCAGCGACCTGCCGTGCCGCACGGCCGCGTGGGGCGCCTCGGGACCGCAGTCGAGCATCAGTACGTCGTCGACGAGTGCCGCGGTCTGCCCGCGGACCTCACCACGACGCACGGCGTCTGCGCAGGATGCACACGTGCAGAACGGATTCGGCCACCCGTCCGCCGCGCCGGTTCCCAGGAGCACGACCTCCATCAGCAGTCCTTCGTGCTGTCGCGGAGCGGGAGGACGGCGCGACCCGCCGGGCGGTCGAGGATCTCGACGCGGGCGCCGTAGACCTGCGCGATGCGGTCGGCGGTGAGGACGTCGTCGGGCGCTCCGTCGGCGACGACGTGTCCGTGATCGAGGAGCACGAGTCGTTCCCCGTACTGCGCGGCGGAGGTCAGATCGTGCATCGCGGCGATGACGGTGAGGTCGCCTTCGGTCCGCATCGAGTCGACGAGCTCGAGTACCTGCTGCTGGTGCCCGATGTCGAGTGCGCTGGTGGGTTCGTCGAGGAGCAGCACCCGCGGTTGCTGGGCGAGAGCGCGCGCGAGCACGACGCGCTGCAGCTCACCGCCGGACAGTTCGGTCGCGAGGCGTGGGGCGAACGCTTCGAGTTCGAGTCGTTCGACGACGCGGTCCACCACCTCGCGGTCGTGCGCGGTCTCGGAGCCGAAGCGCGGGATGTGCGGGGTGCGGCCGAGATGGATCAGTTCGCGGACGGTGACGCCTTCCGGCACCACCGGTCGCTGCGGCATCAGTGCGACCGCGCGTGCCATGTCCCGACGTCCGGCGCGCCCGGGCGCCACGTCGGCGACCTGCAGATGACCGGTGGCCGGCACGAGACCGGCGAGGACGTGGAGAAGAGTGGTCTTGCCCGAACCGTTGGGTCCGACCAGCGACACCCACGATCCCGCGGTGACGTTCAGGTCGACCCCGTGCAGCACCTCGACACCACCGCGTTCGGCACTGAGCTGCCGGCACGAGACCGTCATGGTCGGGGTGGTGAGAACATCGCTTTTCATCGGACACCTCGGCTCCGTCTGAGCACGACGAGGAAGAAGGGCGCCCCGATCGCCGCGGTGACGACACCGATCGGCAGTTCGGCGGGCGACATGACGGTGCGGGCCAGGACGTCCGCGAGGACCAGGAAGGACGCACCCACCAGCAGCGACAGCGGCAACAGGAGGCGGTGACCCGGTCCGACGAGCAGCCGGACCGCGTGGGGAACGACGATGCCGACGAACCCGATGAGTCCGCTGGCCGAGACCACCGCGGCCGTCCCGAGGGTCGCGACGCACACGAGCAGCAGCCGCACGCGCGCCGGGTTGATTCCGAGGCTCGCGGCTTCGACGTCGCCGACCGCCATGACATCGAGTGTGCGCCGATGCAGCGCGATGATCGCGACGGTGACGACGACGTACGGCAGGACCACGACGACGTCGGACCAGCCGTCGGTGGACAGGCGGCCGAGCATCCACGAGTACACCTGCCGCAGCGTGTCGTCGTGCAACTGCATGAAGAAGGTCTGGATCGCGTTGGCGAAGGCCGCGACGGCGACACCGGCGAGGATGATGACGACTTCCGAGCGGCTGCCGCCGACGGTACGGCCGAGCGAGTACGTCGCGCCGACGGCGAGCAGTCCCCCGGCGAAAGCCGCAATCGGGACACCGGCGAACCCGGCGGCGCCGCCCACGACGATGGCGAGGGTGGCACCGAGACCGGCGCCGCTGGAGACCCCGAGCAGATAGGGGTCGGCGAGCGGATTGCGGAAGACCCCCTGGTAGGCGGCACCGGCGATGGCCAGCATCGCCCCCACCAGCACCCCGAGCACGACGCGCGGCATCCGGATGTTCCACAGGATCGCCTGCTGACGCGTGCTCAGCCCGGAGTCCACGTCGACGAACGGCAGGCGGTCGGCGATGTCGAGCAGCACCCCGCCCGGGGTGAGGCCGGCGGGCCCGACGAGGATCCCGACCAGCATCGCGGCGAACAGGACGAGCACCGCGCCGGTCAGTACGAGCACGTTGCGCGGCACCACCCGCGCACCACCGGGTGGCAGTGCGCGGGTGTTGCCTCGCGACAGGGAGATCAAGGCGTGGGCTGGACCGCGGGGATGGCACCGACGATCCGGGCGACCTCACGCATCAGGTCCACGACGCGCGGCCCCCAGCGACTGGCGATGTCCTCGTCGAGGACGTAGACACGGCCGTCCCGGACGGCGGTGAGCTCGCCCCACCCGGCACGCTCCGCGACGACCTCGGGCGTGACGCCGCAGCACTGCCCGTCGGCCAGGAAGATCACGTCGGGGTTCTGTTCGAGGACGTACTCGGCGGACAGTTGCGGGTAGCCGTTGCCGCCGGTCGCGATCGAGGTCAGACCCAGCATCGAGAAGATCTCGCCGATGTAGGTGTCGTCGGTGACGGAGTAGAAGGTGTTGTCGAGCTCGTGGTAGTAGGTCAGCGGGGTCTCCCGTTCGGGGAGGCCGGCGAGGATCTCGTCGATGTCCGTCTTCATCTGCGCGACGAGCTCGGCAGCGTCGCCGACGTGTCCGGTGACGGCTCCCAGCTGCTCGATCTGGGCGTAGGTGTCGTCCAGGTTCTCGGCAGCGGGAAGGATCAGCGTTTCGACACCTGCCTGTTCGAGCCCCGCGACGAGGTCGGCGGTGTCGGCGTTGGCGACGACGAGGTCGGGTTCGTAACCGAGGATCGCCTCGACGTTGGGGGTGTACCCCGACAGGTCGGTGACGGGCGCGTCGGCCGGGTAGTCGGACCGGTCGTCGACCGCGACGACCTGGTCGCCGGCACCGACGGCGTAGAGCATCTCCGTGCTGGTGGGGCTCAGCGACACGATGGCCTGCGGGGCGTCCGCGGAGGTGGTGTCGGTGTCACCGGACGGTGACGAATCGTCGCTGCTCGAGCACCCTGCGGCGAGGAGCGCGAAAGCGGTCAGTCCGGCGGCGAGCAGCCGTCGGTGATTGTCGAGGGGCACAGCCATCCTCCGTTGTTCGGAGGACGAAAACAGTACGGCTGCAACGGTGCGGTTGCGGCACGTCACCGTCCTTCGTCCGAGGACCAGTACGTACGGACCCTCCACGCCGGCTGACCTGGCTCACCCGGGAATCGGGCTCACAGTTGCGGGACAGCGCCGGATTCTCACCGGCTTCACCGAAAACGCAGCGGGTGCCCTACCGGATCGGCAGGACACCCGCAGCGTAGCTCACGGCGTCCCAGGTCAGGACAGCGCCTGCTGGAGATCTTCGAGCAGATCCTCGGGATCCTCGAGGCCGACGGACAGTCGCACCACACCGTCGGACAGACCGATCGCGGCCCGGCCCTCCGGTCCCATCGCCCGGTGGGTGGTGGTCGCCGGGTGGGTGATGAGCGACTTGGAGTCGCCGAGATTGTTCGAGATATCGACGATGCGCAGCTTGTTCAGCAGCTCGAAGGCACGCTTCTTGCCCTCGCCCTCGGGGGCGTCGAGCTCGAACGTGATGATCGTGCCGCCGCCGCTCATCTGCGACTTCGCGAGTTCGTACTGGGGGTGCGATTCGAGGTACGGGTACTTGACCCAGCGCACGGCATCCTGCGTTTCGAGGAACTGCGCGATGCGCAGCGCCGAATCGACGGAGGCGCGCAGCCGCACCGGCATGGTCTCGAGGCCCTTGAGCAGCGTCCACGCGTTGAACGGGCTCAGCGACGGCCCGGTGTGGCGGATGAGCTGCTGCACGGGCCCGTCGATGTAGTCCTTGGGACCGAGGATCGCTCCGCCGAGCACGCGGCCTTGGCCGTCGATGTGCTTGGTGCCCGAGTAGACGACGATGTCGGCACCGAGATCGATGCTGCGCTGCAGCAGCGGGGTGGCGAAGACGTTGTCCAGCACCACCTTCGCGCCTGCCGCGTGCGCCATCTCCGAGACGCGTCGCACGTCGACGAGGGTCTGCATCGGGTTCGACGGGGTCTCGAAGAAGACCGCCGTGGTGGGCACCGACAGCGCCTTCTCCCACTGGTCGAGGTCCTCACCGTCGACGAACACCGTCTCGACGCCCCAGCGGGGCAGGATCTCGTTGCACACGACGAAGCACGAACCGAAGAGGCTGCGTGCCGCGACGAGACGGTCGCCCTTGCCGAGCAGCGCCGCGAGCGCGGTGAACACCGCGGACATGCCGGACGCGGTGGCGTAGGCACCCTCGGCACCGTCGAGCAGGCGCAGGCGCTCCTCGAACATCTTCACCGTGGGGTTGCCGTAGCGGGAGTAGACGAAGTGGTCGACGTCGCCGGTGAAGGCGGCTTCGGCGGCCTCGGCCGACTCGTAGACGAACCCGGAGTTGAGGTAGAGCGCCTCGGAGGTCTCCTCGAAGCCGGATCGGAGCAGGCCGCCGCGCACGCCGAGCGTGGCGGGGCGAACGGTGTCGGGCAGCGCCTTGTCGAACGCGCCGCCCTGGGGGATGGAACTCACGACTGCCTCCACGGCAGGCCCGCGGCCCGCCAGCCCTCGGCACCGCGATGGCCTTCGCCGTCGAGAGCGCCTTCGAATCCTTCGAGAACGTTGTAGGCGGGGGTCAGGCCCGCAGCGGTGGCGGCCGTGGCCGCTCCGATGGAGCGCTGCCCCGAGCGACACAGGAAGATCACCGGTCCGCCGCCGATACCCGCTGCCCTCAGGTCCTCGACGAAGCTCGGGTTGGGGGCGCCGTCGGGGTAACGAACCCACTCGACGAACACGGTCCGGCGACCGAGCGACGAGGTCTCGGGGACCCCGACGTATTTCCACTCGGCTTCGGTACGCACATCGACGAGCACGGCATCCGGATCACCTTGCAGCAGGTCCCATGCCTGCTGCGGCGTTATATCACCTGCGTAGCTCACCCGGACATGTTTTCACAGGTCGGGCTGTGACGTACACGCGGGCACCGCGTCGTATACGCACGGCGACGCGTCAGAACCGGCAGATCCGCCACACGTCGTCGATGCGGACGACCTGCCACGTCTCGGTTTGCGTCTCCCCGTCGAGGCCGGTCCGGACGTCGACGGTGGCCCGATCGCCGTCCACGGCAATGTTCTGCGTGGCCTGCAGCTCCACCCGTCCCTCGACGTCCGCGAGCGGCGCTTCTTCGGCGGGCAGATCGCTGCAGCGCAGCCGGTCGAGGATCGGTCCGTCGTTCTCGTTGTGCGCGGAGACGTAGTCGGTGACGGCACGACGGACCATCTCGTCCTCGGTGAGGTCGTCGCCCGCCGGGGAGAAGAGCTGTGCACCGAAGACGACGAGGACGAGAACCACCAGGACGGCGAGGGCTCCGAGGAAAGGCCCTATGCTGCTACTGGTGGGACCGTCGGGATCCGGGCCGGGATCGGGTTCGGGTTCGGGGGCTCCGCGCTTGGCCATGCGCCCGATCCTAATGGGCGCGAGGTCGCGGCTCGTCACGGCCGCATTTGCCCTAAAAACCCTCTCGAGGTAGGAATTGTGGCATGGCCACCACGCAGCTCGTTCGACGCCTCGCCGTCGACCTGTGTCGTATGGGTGCCCACATGTGTTGTCGCTGAAGCGATTCGCTCGACGGCTCGATTCATCCTCCTTCGCCGTCATCCCCGCGCGACCTGCGCCGAGCCCACTGAGGGCAGCCTTAATTTAAGCTGGATATGTCCGTCCGCACACCGAAGAGGTAGTTGATCCCCTGATGACCGATCAGACTCGTCCCCTTCGCGTCGCGATCGTCGGTGCCGGCCCTGCCGGTATCTACGCCGCCGACGCACTCATGAAGTCCGACACTGCGCAGGATCCCGGGGTCAGCATCGACCTGTTCGAGCGCATGCCGGCGCCGTTCGGTCTGATCCGCTACGGTGTCGCGCCCGACCATCCGCGCATCAAGGGCATCATCACCGCCCTGCACAAGGTGCTCGACAAGCCGCAGATCCGCCTGCTCGGCAATCTCGACTACGGCAGCGACTTCACCCTCGACGACCTGCAGCGTTTCTACGATGCGGTGATCTTCTCGACCGGCGCGAACGCGGACCGCGCGCTGAACATCCCTGGCATCGACCTCGACGGCAGCTACGGCGCCGCCGACTTCGTGTCCTGGTACGACGGGCACCCCGACGTGCCGCGCACCTGGCCGCTCGAGGCGGAGAAGGTCGCCGTCCTCGGTGTCGGCAACGTCGCGCTCGACGTCGCCCGCGTGCTCGCCAAGACCGGCGACGAGCTGCTGCCGACGGAGATCCCGCCGAACGTCTACGAGGGCCTGAAGAACAACAAGGCCGTCGAGGTGCACGTCTTCGGTCGCCGTGGTCCGGCGCAGGCCAAGTTCACGCCGCTCGAGCTGCGCGAACTCGACCACTCCCCGACCATCGAGGTCATTGTCGACCCGGAGGACATCGACTACGACGAGGGCTCCGAGCAGGCGCGTCGTAACTCGAAGCAGGTCGACATGGTCGCCAACACCCTGCAGGACTGGGCGATCCGCGATGTGGGCAACCGTCCGCACAAGCTGTTCCTGCACTTCTTCGAGTCTCCGCACGAGATCCTCGGTGAGGACGGCAAGGTCGTCGGTCTGCGCACCGAGCGCACCGAGCTCGACGGCACCGGCAACGTGCGCGGCACCGGCAAGTTCCGTGACTGGGAGGTCCAGGCGGTCTACCGCGCGGTCGGTTACCTGTCGCAGAACATCGCGAAGCTGCCCTTCGACGAGCAGGCCGGCACCGTGCCGAACGAGGCCGGACGGGTTCTCGCCGACGAGAGCGCCGAGGGTCACGACCGGTTCATGCCGCACACCTACGTCACCGGCTGGATCAAGCGCGGCCCCGTGGGCCTGATCGGTCACACCAAGGGCGATGCGAACGAGACCGTCGCGAACCTGCTCGAGGACCGGGCCGCCGGTCGTCTGAACACCCCCGAGGATCCGTCCGAGGACGCGATCGTGAAGTTCCTCGAGGACAAGCAGCTGCCGTACACCACCTGGCAGGGCTGGTACCGCCTCGACGCGCACGAGCGCAGCCTCGGTGAGGCCGAGGGCCGCGAGCGCGTGAAGGTCGTCGAGCGCGAGGACATGTTCCGCGCCAGCGAGCCGCACAAGGCCTGATCTGCGTCTGAGGTGATCAGCTCCTGACCTGTACGAACGAGGAGGGATCCATCCGCACGGATGGGTCCCTCCTCGCATTCCGGGTCTGCTCGGCTTTCCGGGTGCGCTCAGGTGAACAGGACGGCGCCCAGCCATACCGACGCCGCGACGAGCCCACCGAACAGTTCGACGAGGATCGACAACGCGACCGCTTTGGTCGCCGCGACCGTCGAGACCCACGCATCGCGGTGGGTGCGGTGCCGTTGCACCTCCGACAGGTACATGCCGAGCAGGAAGCCCAGGAACAGACCGACGACGGGGATCACGAAGAACCCGACGATGCCGAGCAGACCGGCAAGGATCAGCGACCGGTTCGGCACCCCGGCCTGCTGAAGCCGCTTGCCGGGCCAGGTGTACTTCACGATGCCGGTGACCAGCAGCGCCACCGTCGCCACGCCCAGCACGATCCATGCGGTGGTGCCTCCCGTGAGGAACGCCCACACGGCGATCGCACCGAAGATCAGCAGGACGCCGGGCAGGATCGGCAGCACGATCCCGAGCAGGCCGACGAGGATCGCCAGCCCGACGAGCAGTTCGCCGCCGGCACTCACGGCGCCACCGGGCGGGTCGAGCGGGCGGAAGACAGCGGAGTACCGGGACGCGGTGGCAGCATGGTGGGACTATATGTGCCACCGGTCCACGCACCCGGGAGGACGCGATGAGCAGTACCAGGCCTCACAGCAGCCCGAAGAGTGCATCGGACGCCGCTTCCGCCGCGGTGCGCGGCGACGTCCGGTACTTCACGACGCCCGGTGTCGATCCCGCCGAGGCGGTGGAGTGGCAGCGACGCGACGCGCGGATCGTCCATCACGGCACCGGACGTGTCGTCTTCGAGCAGACGGACGTGGAGTTTCCTGCCTTCTGGTCGCAGAACGCCACCGACATCGTCACGCAGAAGTACTTCCGCGGGCAGCTCGGGCATCCCGATCGTGAGCACTCGCTGCGCGACGTGATCGCCCGCATCGTCGACACGATCACGGCGTGGGGGCACACCGACGGCCATCTCGACGATCCGGAGGCGTTCGCCGCCGAGTTGACTTATCTGCTGATCCACCAGCGGGCCTCGTTCAACAGTCCCGTCTGGTTCAACATCGGGGTGCCGAACACTCCGCAGCAGGCCAGCGCGTGCTTCATCCTGTCGGTCGACGACAGCATCGACTCGATCCTCGAGTGGTACCGGCAGGAAGCGGTGATCTTCAAGGGCGGGTCGGGTGCCGGGGTGAACCTCTCCCGGATCCGCTCGTCGGCCGAACCGCTGACCGGTGGCGGAAGCGCATCGGGTCCGGTCAGCTTCATGCGCGGCGCCGACGCCTCGGCCGGCACCATCAAGTCCGGCGGCAAGACCCGGCGGGCCGCGAAGATGGTGATCCTCGACGTCGACCATCCCGACATCGAGGAGTTCGTCGACTGCAAGGCGATCGAGGAACGCAAGGCGCGGGTGCTCGCCGAGGCCGGTTTCGACATGGGTCTCGACGGCACCGACATCCATTCGGTGCAGTACCAGAACGCGAACAACTCGGTGCGCGTGACCGACGAGTTCATGCACGCGGTGGTGGCCGACGCCGAGTGGCCGCTGCGTACCGTGACGACCGGCGAGACGGTCCGGACGGTCCGCGCACGAGAGTTGTTGCAGCGCATCGCCGCCGCCACCTGGGAGTGCGCCGACCCGGGCATCCAGTACGACACGACGATCAATGCCTGGCACACCGCCTCGGCGACCGGCCGGATCAACGCGTCGAATCCCTGCTCGGAGTACATGCATCTCGACGATTCGGCGTGCAACCTCGCGAGCCTGAATCTGCTCACCTTCCTGCGCGAGGACGGCACCTTCGACGTCGACGGTTTCCGTCACGCCGTGGCGGTGATGCTCACCGCGCAGGAGATCCTCGTCGGCCGCGCCGACTACCCCACCGAGCGGATCGGTGAGACGTCGCGGCGGTTCCGGCAGCTCGGGATCGGTTACGCCAATCTCGGTGCGCTGCTCATGGCTTCGGGTCTGCCCTACGACAGCGAGGCCGGACGCGCGACGGCTGCGGCGATCACCGCCCTGATGACCGGGCACGCCTACGCCGTGTCGGCGGACATGGCACGGCGCCTCGGCCCCTTCGAAGGGTTCGACGGGAACCGCGCGCCGATGCTCGACGTGTTGGGCAAGCACCGTGGTGCGCTCGACGACATCGACTCCGACCTCGCGCCGGCCGACGTGCTCGATGCGGCGCGACAGGCATGGGATCGCGCAGTGGCCGACGGCACCGCCCACGGTGTGCGCAACAGCCAGGTCAGTGTGCTCGCACCGACCGGCACGATCGGGCTCGCGATGGACTGCGACACCACCGGGATCGAACCGGATCTGGCGTTGGTGAAGACCAAGAAGCTCGTCGGCGGCGGTAGCCTCACGATCGTCAATCGCAGTGTGCCGCGTGCACTGTCGCGTCTGGGTTACGGCCCGTCGGAGGTCGCCGACATCGTGGCGCACCTCGATCTGCACCACGACCTCGCCGGTGCGCCGCACGTGCGCGACGAACACGCGCCGGTGTTCGCGACCTCGATGGGCGACAACGTCATCTCGCCGCGTGGCCACGTCGCGATGATGGCGGCAGTGCAGCCCTTCCTGTCGGGTGCGATCTCCAAGACGGTGAACCTGCCCGAGTCCGCGACCGTCGACGACATCGCCGACATGTACGTCGACGCGTGGCGCCTGGGAGTGAAGGCGCTCGCGATCTACCGTGACAACTGCAAACTGGGACAACCGTTGTCGACGTCGTCGCGTCCTGCCGTCGCAGACGCGGCGACCCCCTCCGCGGCGCCTCGTCGTGAGCGACTCCCGCGCACCCGCAACTCGCGGACGTTCGAGTTCCGGGTGGCCGACTGCAAGGGCTTCTTCACGATCGGCGAGTACGACGACGGGCGTCCCGGCGAGATGTTCCTGCGCGTGTCCAAGCAGGGCTCGACATTGGCCGGCATCATGGATGCCTTCTCGATGTCGGTCAGTTACGGTCTGCAGTACGGGGTTCCGCTGCGCACCTTCGTCCGGGCCTTCACGAGTACGCGTTTCGAACCGGCCGGGATCACCGACGATCCGGATCTGCGGATCGCCACGTCGATCCTCGACTACATCTTCCGGCGACTGGCGGTCGACTATCTCGAACCCGACGAACGAGCGGAGCTGGGCATCCTCACCGTCGCCGAGCGTTCGGTGCCCGACACCCCGACGCTCACGCCGTACACGAGCACGCCGCCGGTGCGCGAGCCCGATCCGCCGGCGACAACGCCTCACAGCACACTCGGCACGAGCAGCGCGAGCACGTCCTCCCCGGGTGGGCTCGCCGCGCCGTCACCGTCGAATCCGGACGCGCCGTACTGCATGCAGTGCGGGGTGAAGATGCAGCGGGCCGGGTCGTGCCACGCGTGTCCGTCCTGTGGGAACACCAGCGGCTGCAGCTGAGGTGATGCGTCCATACTGGCGCGATGGTCCTGGGAGTCGACACCGAACTGACACTGACGGCCGCGGGTGCGGTCTTCCTCCTCGCGCTCGGTCTCGGCGTGTGGAAGTACCGGCAGATGGCCACGTCCGACGACCATCTCGCGCACCCGTACGTCGACATCGCCCACCGGTCGGCGCTGATGTACTCCTTCGCGACGCTGCTGGTCGCGGTGTTCGTCGAGCTCAGCGCGTGGCCCACCGCCGTGAACCTCGCGGCGGCCGCGGTGATCGTGGTGTTCTTCGTCGGTGCGATCGCGAGCTATGTCGTGCACGGCGCGCTGCGCGACACCACGAACCAGTTCGCGCATCCGGTGCGCGGGACGGGTCCGGCGATGGCCGCGCTGATCGTCGGTGAGATGGGTGGCTTCGCGGTGCTGTTCGCCGGCTTCCTGTGGGGTGCCTTCGCGAGCTGAGGCCGCGTCAGGTGCGGTGTTCGAGCAACGACAGGACGTTGCCGTGCGGGTCGCGGAACCACGCGACCCGCATGCCGTCGGGCGCGGTCCACGCGTCGTGGTCGTCCTGGTCCATGCCGTTGTAGCGGATGAACTCCACGCCGTGCTCGCGCAGTCGTTCGACGGTGCCGTCCAGATCGGATACCCGCCAGCCCAGCACGGTGTAGCCGGTCTCCTCGCGCGACTGCACGAGGGTCACCCGGACCGGTGCTCCGTCGCCTCCGTCGAGGACGAGCGCGAACGGGTCGCGGGAGAGCTTCCGGAAGCGCAGGGTGTCGACGTAGAACATCTCCGAGACGTCGAGGTCGGTGCTCGGGATGAAGCTCACGAGTTGGCCGGTGATCGTCATACATCCACTGTGCGCCGGAGCGCCCGAGCGCGACAGTGGATTCGGCGGATTCACGCCCCCACCTCCGCGATCCGGCGACTAGGCTCTCGATCATGAGCACCTCGGAGATCGCCACGGTCCTGGCCTGGCACGACGCCGTGAACAGCAACGACATCGACACGCTCGTGCAGTTGTCGAGCGACGACATCGTGCTGCCCACCCCCGACGACGATCCCGACCAAGGACTCGACGAGCTGCGCGAGTGGGCGACGACGGCGGGCGTCACATTGCAGCCGGGCCGCCTGTTCGTCCACCGGGGCATCGTGGTGGTCGAGGAGACGGCGACCTGGGCGTCCGATCCGGGTCCTCGCGAGGAGGCGATCGCCTTCCGGGTGGTCGACGACCAGGTGGTCACCGTCGTGCGGCACACCGATCTCGCGGAGGCCTTCGAGGCGACCGGGCTGAGCGAGGCGGACCTGTACGAGGAGTGATCCGCTCCGCGTGACCGGAACCATATTCTGAACGCTCGCTAAGGTACTCTCCGTTGCGACAGTCCCTACGTATCGGAGTGAGGTTCGTCGAGTGTCCGCTGAAGCTGTTGCGAAGAAGGGTCCGCTCGCGGGTGTCCGCGTCGTCGAGTTCAAGGGTCTCGGTCCCGGCCCGCACGCCGCGACCCTGCTCGCCGATCTCGGCGCCGATGTCGTCATCGTGCAGCGCCCCGGCGAGATCCCGCAGGAGGGACAGCGCGATCCGATTCAGCGCAACCGTCGCATCGTCGAGGCAAACCTCAAGGATCCCGCCGACATCGAGAAGGTCCTGACCCTGCTCGAGCGCGCCGACGTCCTCATCGAGGGCTTCCGTCCCGGCGTCACCGAACGGCTCGGCCTCGGACCGGACGTGGTCCTCGAGCGCAACCCGCGCATCGTCTACGGCCGCATGACCGGTTGGGGCCAGGAGGGCCCGCTCGCCAACGCCGCCGGTCACGACATCAACTACATCTCCCTCACCGGCGTCCTGCACGCCATCGGCCGCCAGGGCGAGCGTCCGGTGCCGCCGCTGAACATGGTCGGCGACTTCGGTGGCGGTTCGATGTTCCTCGTGTTCGGCATCCTCTCCGCCCTCGTCGAGCGTCAGACCTCCGGCAAGGGCCAGGTCGTGGACGCGGCGATGGTCGACGGCGCCCTCGCGCTGTCGCACATGATGTGGGCGTTCCGCGGTCGCGGCGCGTGGTCGGACGAGCGCGGCGTCAACATGCTCGACACCGGCGCACCGTTCTACGAGGTCTACGAGACCAAGGACGGCAAGTACATGGCCGTCGGTTCCATCGAGCCGCAGTTCTACGCGCTGCTGCTGCAGGGACTCGAGCTCGATCCGGCCGACCTGCCGCACCAGCTCGACACCTCCCGCTGGGCGGAGATGAAGAAGATCTTCACCGACAAGTTCCTGTCGAAGACCCGCGACGAGTGGACCGAGATCTTCCTCGGCACCGACGCCTGCGTCTCCCCGGTCCTCACCTGGGCCGAGGCGGAGAAGAACGAGCATCTCGTCGCACGCGGGTCGCTGATCGAGATCGACGGGGTCGTGCAGCACGCACCGGCGCCGCGCTTCTCCCGCACCCCCGCCGGCGAGCCGGTCGGTCCGGCGGCCGAGGCCACCGACATCGACACCCTCTGGGTCTGATCGTCCCGTTCGGGCCCGGGATCGTAACGGTGTTCTACCGATACGGTTCCGGGCCCGTCCCATCCGCGGGAAAGGCACCGATCGCGCCGGGATCGGTGTGCTATCAACACCGTCATGAGTGATGGGGTGGGAGCCGCGATCCATCGATCGACGGCCACGGCACGAGCACGAGTACGCACCGCGGTCCCGGGCCACGTCCCGGAGGTGCTCGGCGTCCGCAGCAAGGACGGCACCCGCATCCACACCGAGGCCTACGGGCCCGCCGACGCCCCGACGATCGTCCTCGCGCACGGCATCCTGTGCGAACTCGGCTTCTGGCGCAACCAGATTCGCGATCTGAGCGACGACTACCGGGTGGTCGCCTTCGATCACCGCGGTCACGGACGCAGCCAGGCCGCCCCCGCCCGGGCGTACACGATGGACCATCTCGCCGACGATCTCCACGCCGTGCTGGGCACGGCCGCACCCGACGGCCGACCCGTCGTGGTCGCCGGGCACTCCATGGGCGGCATCGCCGTGATGGCCTGGGCCGAGCGGTATCCGCGCGACATCGACGCACGGGTCTCGGCCGTCGGTCTGGTCAACACCACACCGGGCGAGATCTTCGACAACGTACAGTTCCTACGCGGACCGCAGAGTCTGACGAAGGTGCGACGCCGTGTCGCGCAGACCGTCGTTCCGCTGGCACGGATGCCGCTCCCCCAGCGGATGCCCTTGCGCAAGCACCTGCTCTCCCGCGTCGCCGTCGGGACGGGAGCGGCCGCGACGATCACCGCCGACGTCGACCGCATGCTCGGCCGCACCTCGGCACGCGGTCGCGGTGGCTACGGCCGGCTGCTGGTGAACATGATCGACACCGTCGATCCCTCCGCGATCACCGCACCCACGCTGGTGATCGCGGGCAGCCACGACCGGATCTCACCGCCGGGCCGGTCCGAGTGGATCGCCGAGCGCCTGCCGAACCTGCTCGAACTGCGCACCTTCGACAGCGGGCACTGCGGTCCTCTGGAACGACCCCGCGAGGTGTCGGCGGCGCTGCGCGAGCTGATCGAGATGCCCTGAGAGGCAGGGTCAGACGACGAGCCGCGCCTCGTCGGGCGTGCGCCCGGAGGCGACCTGATCGTAGGCGGCGGCCATCGCCTCGACGGCGTCGGCGAGGACCTCGACGTCCTGTGTGTACGGCAGGCGCACGAAGTGCTCGAACGCGCCCTGCACACCGAAACGCGGGCCGGCGGAGAGCAGCACACCGTGGGACGGCGCGGCCGCGGCCAGCGAGGTGGACACCGGCTCGGGCATGCGCGCCCACAGCGACATCCCGCCCTGACCCGGCGTGTACTCCCACTCGGGCAACCGCCGGTCCAGGGCGTCGCACAGCGCACCACGTCGTTCCCTCAACGCGGCGCGCCGCCGTTCGAGCAGTTCGTCGACGTCCGAGAGCAGATGCGCCGCCGCGAGCTGTTCCATGACGGGCGTGCCCAGGTCGACCGCGGTCCGTGCCCCGGCCAGCCGGACGATCGTGTCGCGGTCGGCGCGGATCCATCCCACCCGCAGGCCACCCCACAGCGACTTCGCCGTCGAGCCCACCGTCACCACCGACGCACCGGCGGGCACGGCTGCGACGGGAGGCGGCGGCGGTGCGTCGAGCCACAGATCGACCATCGACTCGTCGACGACGAGCGTCGTCCGCGTGTCGCGCATGATGCGGGCCAGTTCGACGCGGCCGTCCTCGTCGAGGCACAGGCCCGTGGGGTTGTGGAAGTCGGGGACGAGAAAGGCGGTGCGGGCTGCGGTCTGCCGGACGGCACTGGCGACACCGTCGAGATCCCAGCCGCCGTGCGGGCCGTTCTCCGGACGCACCGGAACCGGCACCGGGCGCGCGCCGTACCGGCGGATCGCTTCGAGCGCATTGGGATAGGTGGGGTGGTCGACGACCACCCGGTCGCCGGGATCGTCGAGCACACCGAGCAGCAGGCGCATCGCATGCTGCGCCCCGGAGGTCACCATGATCTGGTCCGGCGAGGTGGGCAGTCCACGCTCGCGGTAGCGACGGGCGATGACCTCGCGCAGCACCGACACCCCGATCGGTTCCATGCCGTGCGAGTCGAGATAGGTCGACATCGACCGCAGCGCCGCCGCATACGCCGCCTCGATCTCCGCGGCCGGCGCGGGCAGTGAGGCGTTGCTCAGATCGGTCGCCGGGCCGATCGGCATCCGGGAGCCGGTGTTCTCGGAGCCCCGGCGAGCGGGCACGGCGACCGTGCTGCGGGCGCCCTGGCGGCTGCGCAGATAACCCTCTTCCCGCAGCGCTGCATAGGCGGACGCGACGGTGGTGCGGCTCACCGACAGCGCGGCGGCGAGTTCCCGCTCGCTGGGCAGGGCGACACCGAGCGGGACGCGACCGTCGTGCACGAGCAGACGGATGCTGTCCGCGAGCGCCCGGTAGGCAGATCTGGAACCACCCGAGTCCTGCCAGTTGCCGAGATCGCGGACGAGCGAGGCCGCCCCTATCGCGCGTGTGATCACCGGTCCAGTATCACGCAACCGGCCCGGGCCCCGATCGGGCCGGTGGGATCAGCGGATGACGTCGCGGCGGACGATCGTCTCGTCGCGGCCCGGTCCGACACCGATGCAGGAGATGTAGGCGCCGGAGAGCTCCTCGAGACGCAGCACGTAGTTCTGCGCGTTCTTCGGCAGCTCCTCGAAGGTGCGGGCGTGAGTGATGTCCTCCCACCAGCCCGGCATCTCCTCGTAGATCGGCTTGGCGTGGTGCACGTCGGTCTGCGTCATCGGCATCTCGTCGATCCGCACACCGTCGACCTCGTAGCCGACGCAGATCGGTACGGTGTCGAGGCCCGACAGCACGTCGAGCTTGGTGAGGAAGTAGTCGGTGATGCCGTTGACGCGGGTGGCGTAGCGGGCGATGACGGCGTCGAACCAGCCCGTGCGGCGGGCGCGGCCGGTGGTGACACCGACCTCTCCACCCTGCTTTGCCAGGTAGGCGCCGTGGTCGTCGAACAGCTCGGTCGGGAACGGGCCGGAGCCGACGCGGGTGGTGTAGGCCTTGAGGATGCCCAGCACCGTCGAGATCTTCGCGGGGCCGATACCCGAACCGACAGCGGCGCCGCCGGCGGTGGGGTTGGACGACGTCACGTACGGATAGGTGCCGTGGTCGACGTCGAGCAGCGTGCCCTGCGAACCCTCGAGGAGGATCGTGTCGCCGCGCTCGAGCGCCTTGTTCAGTTCGAGGCGCGTATCGGTGATGCGGTGCTTGAAACCCTCGGCCTGGGTGAGGACCTCGTCGACCACCTGCTGCGGGTCGAGCGCCTTGCGGTTGTAGATCTTGACGAGCACCTGGTTCTTGAATTCCAGTGCGGCCTCGACCTTCTGGGTGAGGATCTTCTCGTCGAGCACGTCGGCGACCCGCACGCCCACGCGGGCGATCTTGTCCTGGTAGCAGGGGCCGATACCGCGTCCGGTGGTGCCGATCTTCTTCTTGCCGAGGAAGCGCTCGGTGACCTTGTCGATGGCCACGTGGTACGGCATGATCAGGTGCGCATCGGCCGAGAGCAGCAGACGGGACGTGTCGACGTCGCGCTTCTCGAGGCCTTCGAGCTCGGTGAGCAGCACACCCGGATCCACCACGACACCGTTGCCGATGACGTTGTTGACGCCGGGCGTCAGGATGCCCGACGGGATCAGGTGCAGGGCGAACTTGTCGCCGTTGGGCAGCACGACCGTGTGACCGGCGTTGTTGCCGCCCTGGTAGCGCACGACCCACTGCAGACGTCCGCCGAGTAGATCGGTAGCTTTGCCCTTGCCCTCGTCGCCCCACTGGGCTCCGATCAGGACGATTGCCGGCATGTCGCGCTCTCCTCAGGCAGGTGTCTACGTGCGGGCGGTCTCGCCTGCAGGGTCCTGCCCAACCGGGCAGCAGCCGGGACCACAGTGTAGTCCACCCTCCGACGAGCGCGAATGACGGGACTGCCCAAGCGCCCGGAGCTGCGGCGCGCGGTGGCGGGTCGCCGCCGCCCTCCCCCACCGGCTTCCCATTACAGTGGACGCAGCCGAGAGCCCGACGAACCCGACCCCTCGAGGAGACCCGTTGACCCCGGTAGTGCTCAGATGCGGTGACGTGCCATTGCCGTTGGCGCTGACCCCCGTGACCGCACTGTCTGCGCCTGCCCTCCCCGAGAAGGACGACTTCGAGGACGTCTTCGCGCATCTCGAGTCGGTGGAGGACCCTCGTCTGGTCCTCGTCGGCAACGACGCCGCCTTCGCCGCGACCGTCACCCGGCTGATGCGCACCGAACGTCTGGACCTGGAGGTCGCGTACGTCCCGGAGACACGAACCCCGACCACGGAGGCGTACGGGCTGCGGACGGGGTCGAAGGCCGCCACCGTCGCCCTCCAGGGGGTCGCGAAGCCGTTGCCGCTCATCCGCGACGACGCCGGTATCGCCCTCGTCGGCCGTGCGCTGCTGTGCGGTGAGAACGGCGATGCGCTCGTCGGGGAGGCCTACGTCGACGACACCCGCCTGTTCTCCGGCACGGTGCCCGGCATCCGTGTCGAACCCACGCCGGCGATGCCCGGTCTGCGGGCCGCGATCGACCGGCCGCGCTGGTTCGGGGGCTACAAGTGGCTGACGGGCCGGGCCATGCAGTTGGGTTCCCCCGCCGCGGTCGTCACCCGCGACGGGGTCGCGAACCCCAGGGCTCTCAAGCGGTCGACCTTCTACCGGCACGACAAGAAGTGGAAGCTCGTCCGCTGAGACCCATTTTCAGCCGACGTTGACCCCGTAGTCCCGTGCGATGCCCGCCAGGCCCGAGGCGTAGCCCTGGCCGATGGCGCGGAACTTCCACTCGCCACCGTGGCGGTACAGCTCGCCGAAGACCATCGCGGTCTCGGTGGACGCATCCTCGGTGAGGTCGTAGCGGGCGAGTTCCCGGCCGTCGGCGCGGTCGACGACGCGGATGAACGCGTTGCGCACCTGGCCGAACGACTGGCCGCGCGCGTCGGCGTCGTGGATCGACACCGGAAAGACGATCGACTTGACCTCCGCGGGAACGGCGACGAGGTCGACGTTCACGCTCTCGTCGTCGCCCTCGCCCTCACCCGTGAGGTTGTCGCCGGTGTGCTCGACGGAGCCGTCCGGCGAGCGCAGGTTGTTGTAGAAGACGAAATGCTGGTCGGACAGGACCTTGCCGTTCTCGCCCGTCAGCAGTGCGCTGGCGTCGAGATCGAAGTCCGCGCCGGTCGTCGCGCGCACGTCCCAGCCGAGACCCACCGTCACCGCCGTCAGGTTCGGAGCCTCCTTCGACAGCGAAACGTTGCCGCCCTTGGCCAAGCTCACACCCATACCGAATCCTCTCGCTCGATGATCGTTACCTACCGCCACCCTAGTGAAGACCGGACGAGTCGGGCAGGGACGTGTGAAGGCCGTCCCGCAGGGGTAGTCGCAGTGCACCGGACGATGGCCGGGGACGGCGTTCCCGGCCATTCGGTATGTACGCCGGATGTCGCGTGAGTGAGAAGAGGGTCGGCTGTGGTGATTCGAGTCGCGTCGGTTCCTGCGTCGCACGTCTACGTGAGGCACCTCGCGTGCCCGGAGGGCGACGACGTGATCCGGTTGACGGATCCGGTTCCCGCCGACGGCCGCAAGGTGCCCGGCGGCTGGTGGCCACCGTTGATGCTCGAACCGGGCTGGGTGAGCGACCACCACGAGGAATTCGACGTCTTCCACATCCATTTCGGTTTCGACGCGATCGGTGCGGAGCAACTGCAGGACGTCGTCGCCGAACTCGCCGAGCACGACAAGCCTCTCGTGTACACGGTGCACGACCTGCGGAACCCGCACCATCCCACGCCCGGTGAACACCACAAGCAACTCGACGTGCTGATTCCGGCCGCGGACGAACTGATCACCCTCACGCCGGGCGCTGCCGAGCGGATCCGTCTGCGCTGGGGACGGGAGGCGACGGTCCTGCCGCACCCACACGTCGTCGAACAGCACTGGCTCGAACGACCGCGTCGCGACGAGAACCCGTTCGTCGTGGGTGTCCACGCGAAGAGCTTGCGAGCGAACATGGATCTGTTCCCGGTGCTCGACACGCTGGCCGAGACCGTGCAGTCCCTTCCGGAGGCGGTGTTGCAGATCAACGTGCACGACGAGATCTTCGATCCCGACAATGCGTACTGGTACAACCCGGACGCCGGTTCCCGCATCCTGCAGTACGGGGAGCACCCACGGGTGGACGTGCGGGTGCATCCGTACTTCTCCGACGACGAACTGTGGCAGTACCTCTCGGATCTGTCGGTGTCGGTGCTGCCCTACCGTTTCGGAACCCATTCGGGTTGGCTCGAGGCGTGTTTCGACCTCGGCACCGCGGTGGTCGCGCCGAGTTGCGGTTTCTACGGTGAGCAGCGCCGGTGCGGTGTGTACACCTACGACGAGGACACCTTCGACGCCGACTCGCTCGACCGGTGCGTGCGAGAACTGTACGAGAGCAGGGATCTTCCGCGAGCCGACTGGTCGCAACGTATGGACGAACGTCGCGCGCTGGCCCGCGCACACCGTGACATCTACCTGCGGGCGATGAGCGGTCGGAGCGGATCATGACGCCGTTGCGCATCGCGCTCATCGCGTCGAACAGGTATCCGATCCGCCAGCCCTTCGCCGGCGGACTCGAAGCGCACGTGTGGCATCTCGCCCACGCGCTCGGCAAGGACGGCCACGAGGTGACGCTCTTCGCCGCACCGGGATTCGATCCGGAACTTCCGGCCTCGTTCCTCGAGGTGCCGTCCTTCGAGGTCAGCGAACTCGCACGCAGCGACGTGTCGATGCCCCCGGCGAACGGCTTCCTCGGCGACCACCACGCCTACCTGTCGCTGATGCTCGATCTCGCCGGCCCGTCCGCCGATGCCTTCGACGTCGTGCACAACCACAGCCTGCACTACCTGCCGATCGCGATGGCCCGCATGTTGCGCACCCCGTTGCTCTGCACGCTGCACGCTGCACACGCCGACGCCGTGGCTCGAGTCGGCGATGGCGACCCCGGGGGGATGCCCGGGCACGTTCGTCGCGGTCAGCCGGCACACTGCGTCGGCCTGGGAACACGCCACGCCCGGTCCGTGGCGGTCGTGCCCAACGGTGTGGACCTCGGAGCGTGGCCGGTCGGTTCGGGTGGTGAGGACCTGATCTGGTTCGGTCGCCTCGTACCGGAGAAGGGTGCACATCTCGCGATCGAGGCCGCGCGCCGGGCCGGTTACCGGCATCCCGGAGGTGGTCGACGAAAGCAGCGGATGCCTGGTCGCGCCGGACGACATCGACGGCCTGGCCGCGGCGATACCCCGCGCGGCCGGCCTGTCCCGCGCCTCCGCTCGAGCCCGCGCGGAGCAGCGCTGCTCGGAACGCACGATGGTCGACGCCTACGTCTCGCTGTACCGGGAACTCGCGGGAGCGGCATGATCGGCTACTACATCCATCACCACGGGCACGGACACCGCACCCGCGCGAGCAGCATCTGCGCGCATCTGCGGACGCCGGTGACGGCACTGTCGTCGGCGCCGCTCGGCACCGCCGCCGATGCCTTCGACGACGTGGTGCTGCTCCCCCGCGACGACCTCGCCGTCGACACCGCCCAGGATCCGACGGCCCACGACGTCCTCCATTGGGTACCCACCCACGACGACGGTCTCCGCGAGCGCATGCACGCACTGGGATCGTGGATCGCCGCGACGCGCCCGAGCCTGCTGGTGGTGGACGTGTCGGTGGAGGTGACGCTCCTCGCCCGGTTGTACGGCATCCCTGTGGTGGTGCTCGCGATGCCGGGTGACCGCACCGACACCGCGCACACGTTGGCCTACAGCGTCGCCGACCATCTCGTCGCACCGTGGTCGCAGGACGTCTACGACCCGCACTGGCTGCGCCGGTATCCAACCTCGTACGTCGGCGGCATCAGCCGTTTCGACGGTCGCCCGTCCCCCACACCTGTGGCCGGTGAGAAGCCGAAGGTCCTCGTCATGAGCGGCAGCGGCGGGTCGTCGATCACTGTCGACGCCCTGCACCGGTTCTCGTCGTGCTTCCCCCAGTACGAATGGGAGGGTCTCGGTGTCGCGGGCGGCCCGTGGATCGACGACCCGTGGCCCGTCCTCACCGGCGCCGACGTCGTGATCGGGCACGCGGGCCAGAACACCGTCGCCGACATCGCGGCCGCCGCGCGACCGGCAGTCGTCATCGCCGAGCCCCGACCGTTCGACGAACAGCACTCCACTGCAACGGCTCTGGACAAGGCCGGACTCGCGGTGGGTCTCGACGGGTGGCCCGACCCGGACCGCTGGCCCGAACTGATCGAGCGAGCACGCGGCCTCGACCCCGTCGAATGGAAACGCTGGCAGGTGGACGGTGCCGCGGGGCGCGCGGCGGCGATTGTGGACGAACTTGCGGAGAGGTCATGACGGTCTCGGTCGTCACCGTCGCCGCGGGTCGCGGCACGCATCTGCGACGGCAACTCGACGGCGTCGCACGCAGCACCCGGACACCCGACGAGCACATCGTCGTCGCAATGGGCGATCCGGAGGTCGCGGAGGTGGTCGCCGCTGCGGGATCGTCTGCGCGGGTGGTGGAGATGGACGTCGACTCCGCGAAACTGCCGGTCGGGGAGGCGCGGAATCTGGGTGCGCGGAGAGCGTCGTCGGATCTGCTCGTCTTCCTCGACGTCGACTGCATCCCCGCCCCCGACCTGATCGAACGGTATGCCGAGGCGGCCGGCCGGCATCCGGCCGCACTGCTCAACGGCCCCGTCACCTACCTGCCCGAACCGGGACCCGACGGCTACGACCTCGCCCGACTGGGTGACTCGATCGCTCCGCATCCGGCGCGGCCGTTCCCACCCGATCACGAGATCACGCTGGACGACAGGCACGAATTGTTCTGGTCGCTGTCCTTCGCAGCCCGGTCGCTCGTATGGGATCGCATCGGCGGGTTCTGCACCGCCTACAGCGGATACGGCGGCGAGGACACCGATTTCGGGCAGAAGGCCGCGCGCGCCGGAGTGCCGATGGCCTGGGTCGGCGGCGCCCACGCCTTCCACCAGTACCACCCGGTATCGAGCCCACCGGTCGAGCATCTCGACGACATCCTCACCAACGCCGCGCTGTTCCAACAACGTTGGGGCTGGTGGCCGATGCGGGGGTGGCTCGACGAGTTCGAGCGACTCGGTCTCGTCCACTACGATGCGGACGAGCGGCGATGGAGGAAGATGACCTCGCCTCGACCCTGAGGGGAATTCGTGTCCGAGGTCGTCGGGATGCTCGAACGCATCGGTGCGTGGAGCCCGTACTTCCGGGTGGGTACCGGTCCCGTCGACGACACGTGGCATCCGACCTCCGATCTGCGCGATCCCGCCGTCCGCGACGCACTGGTGGCCACGACTGCCGCGCGGATGGGTACCGACGAGATGCGGGTCGCGGCGTCGACGTTCTTCTTCGGCTACGTCGCCCGCCTGTGGTCGGTGGCCATCGGTTCCGTCGTGGACTCCGGCCGGTGCGTCCGACTCGATCCCGAGCGGTTGCTGTGGCGCGACGACGCAGGCCTGCAGTTGCACATCGTCGAACCCGAGTTCGGTGGCGAGGTGGCGGTCGAAGTGCTCGACGCGCAGGTCGAACCGCTCGTCGACGCGTGGAGCGAGGTGGCCGCGTCGGGGCTGTTGTGGGGCAACACGGCGTCGGCCCTGGTCGGCACGGCGCAGATGATCGGCTCGGACGCCCGGCCCCACATCGACGCCTTACTGAACGATCGGCGTCTCGCCGACACCGTCGACCCGACGACCGGTCGACGCCGTAGCTGCTGCCTCTACTACCGCACGCCCACTGGTGGGTTGTGCGGCGATTGTTTCTTCCTTACTCCACCGACCTCGTGAACTGCGGAGCGCGAAATGGTCATGAGTGCGCGTAATTGCGCGTTCCTACGACCATTTCGCGCGGCGCTCTTGCTATGCGTAGGACGCACGAAGACGGTGGTAACGGATGACGGGTGTCCCCCCTTCGTATGAGACCGCGGCACGCACGCCGTACACCTGCTCGATCATCTCCTCCGTCAGTGCCTCGGCAGGAGTTCCGTGGGCGACGACCCGACCCTTCTCGAGTATCACTACTCGATCACAGAACATTGCTGCAAGGTTGAGATCGTGCAGGGCGACGTAACTCGTCACCGGTAAGGCCACGACTCGTTCGAGGATGTCGAGTTGATGCTGGATGTCGAGGTGGTTGGTCGGTTCGTCGAGCAGCAGTTCTTCGGGTTCCTGCGCCAGAGCTCGGGCGATCTGTGCGCGCTGGCGTTCACCACCCGACATCGTGCGCCACAACCGGTCGGCGTGTTCGGTCATTCCGGTCACCTCGAGCGCATGTGCGATGGCGGCGTCTCCCCCGTCGTCGCGCCCGAGGACATCGGCGTGCGGAATTCTTCCCAGCCGCACGACATCCCGTACCCGGATATCCACCTCGGTGTGGGCGTGCTGCCCGACCATCGCGACGCGGCAAGCCAGTGTTCGACGGCCGAGGCTGTGGATATCGGTGCCATCGAGCGTCACCGCACCCGAGTCCGGACGATCGACTCCGGCCAGCAGGCGGAGCAACGACGACTTGCCCGAGCCGTTCGGTCCGAGAAGCCCGATCGTCTCTCCGGGTACAGGATCGATCGTCACGTCGTCGACGACGAGATGTCCGCCGCGGCTCCACCGCAGCGACTTTGCGGACAGTGTCACGGAGTACTCCTCGTACGGAAGAGGATCAGCGCGAAGGCCGGCACGCCGATCAGTGCGGTCACCACACCGACGGGAACCTCTTGCGGCGCGAAGACGGTGCGGGCGACCGCATCGACCCACACCATGAAGACCGCCCCGACGACGGCGGTGACCGGCACGAGACGACTGTGCCGCGGGCCTACCAGGAAACGGGCCGCATGGGGCAGCACCAGCCCGACGAACCCGATCGCCCCTGCTGCACTGACCAGGACGGCGGTGATCAACGCCGTCACCATGAGGAACAGCAGACGGGTACGTCCGACCGCGATCCCGAGGGTCGCGGCGGTCGACGAACCGAATGTGAAGGCGTCCAGCGACGACGCCTTCACCAGGCACACCACGATTCCGGCGGCGCAGACCGCTCCGCAGAGCACGACGTCGGTCCAGGTTGCTCCGCTCAGGGAACCGAGTAGCCAGAACAACACTCCCCGAGTGCGTTCCGCGTCGGCGGAGGAGATGACGATGAACGATGTCAGCGCCGAGAACAGTTGTGTTCCTGCCACTCCGGCCAGCACCACACGGGAGGTCCCGCCCCCTGCCCCGGTCGCCAGCAGCAGCACGAGTGCGAAGGAGACGAGTGCCCCGAGAAAGGCTCCGCCCGACAACGACACGGCACCCCCGCCGATGCCCAGCACTGCGATCATCACCGCGCCGGTCGAGGCGCCCGAGGAGATGCCGAGCACGAAGGGATCCGCCAACGGATTACGTAACAACGACTGCATGATCGCGCCACACACCGCGAGTCCGGCACCGCACACCGCCGCGAGCAAGGTGCGCGGGAGACGCAGTTCCCACACGATCCCTTCCCGGATCGCGGTGACGGAACTGTCGGCCAGGCCGAGACGGTCGAAGATCACCGCGTACACGTCGACGACGGACAACTCCGCCGGGCCGATCGTGACGGTCACCGCGATCGACAGTGCGAGAACGATCAGCCCCGCGACCACCACGACACCGGCCACCGGAGCCCGGCGCCCCTCCGAGGGTCGCCGGGCAGTGGACGTCACCATCAGCTGTCGAGATTCCACTCGCGCAGGGCGTCGGCGACCTTCTCGATCCCGTCGACCGTGCGGATGGACGGATTCATGTCGGCGCCGTTGACCACGATGTACCGCCGGTTCTGCACCGCACTCAGGCGCTGGGTGACCGGATTCGATTCCAGGAACTCGATTTTGCTGTCCAGAGCGTCGCCGGTGATACTGCGACGACTCAGATCGGCCATGACGAGCGCAGTCGGGTTGCGGTCGAGAATCGACTCCCAACTCACCTGGGGCCACTCGTTGGTCGTGTCGTCGAAGACGTTCTTCGCTCCGACCGAATCGGTGATGATTCCCGACGACCCGCAGCAACCTGCCACATAGGGCGTCTCGATGTCGGCGAACCAGTAGGCGAGCGACACGCCGGCCGCGTTCACCTGCCCCGACACGTTCTCGTATCGCTGTTCGAGTTCGGCGACGAACTCCTCACCGCGCTCACGCACGTCGAAGATCGCGGCGAGGTCTCGGATCTCCTTGTACACCGCGCCCATGGTCAGCGGTTCGGTGCGGTTGCCGTCGGCGTTGACGCTGTTGTCGTCCTTGCCGTCGCAATCGGTGGGCGAGAGGTAGGCAGGCACTCCGAGTTGTTCGAACTGTGAAGGTTCGGCGACCCCACCGGCGCCGAGTGTGCCGCCGAAGGACGCCGAGACGAAATCCGGTTCCGTGTCGAGCACGACCTCGAAGGACGGCTTGTTGTCGGCCAGACGCGGAACCTTCGCGTTCTCGTCGGCGAGGTTCTCCCGAACGGGATCGGTCCAGGTCGCGGTGCCGACCATGCGGTCGGCGAGACCGAGCGACAGCAGGATCTCGGTGGATCCCTGATTCAGGGACACCGCCCGCTGTGGTGGCGCGTCGACGGTGAGCGTCCTGCCGCAGTTCTCGATGGTGAGCGGGTACGCCGACGCGGCTGTGTCCGGCTCGGGCGGAGTCGATTGTTCGTCGTTCGACGAGCATCCCGACACGGTCAGCGCCGCCGCCATCAATGCGACGCCGACGCGCACCACCGAATACCGCCTCGTACGGGCGGTGAATATCGAATTGTTCATGTCCATCCTCGTGGGTCCTGCTTCGGCGACGCAGGTGTCCTGGCTCCCGGATCGACGCTCGCCCCCGGCCTTCCAACCCGTGTGGGCCGTGACCATGCTGTTGGGGGATCACTCCTCGGTGACAGTTGCGGGACAGCCACGGATTCGCACCGTTGTTCCCTACGTCGCTACGAACAGTACAAGACCCGGCGTCGGTCCCGGAACCGCGCAACCGGGCGTCCGCCACCCATCGACACCGGATGAGGCACCATGTCCGAATGGCATCCGGCCGAAGAACCCTCGTCGTCGCATGCGCGCCGAGGGCTACCGTTTCGTGACGGTGTCGGAGCTGCTCGACATGCAGTCCTCGTGAACTCCGGAGCGCGAAATGGTCATCGGTACGCGTTGTTACGCGCTCCGATGACCATTTCGCGCTCTGATCCTCAGGTGAACGGGACCCCGCCGGTGACGGCGATGGTCTCCCCGGTGATGTAGCTCGACTCCTGGGAGGCGAGGAAGACGTAGGCCGGGGCGAGTTCGGCGGGTTGGCCGGGGCGACCGAGCGGGGTGTCCTTGCCGAACTGCTCGTACGCGTCCTTCGGCATGGTCGCGGGAATGAGGGGTGTCCAGATCGGGCCGGGTGCAACCGCATTGACGCGGATGCCCTTGCCCGCCACGTCGGAGGCGAGGCCCTTGGTGAAGTCGACGATGCCGGCCTTCGTGGTGGCGTAGTCGAGCAGACCCGGCGACG
Organism: Rhodococcus sp. S3; assembly: GCF_058211795.1. Lineage (NCBI taxonomy): Bacteria > Bacillati > Actinomycetota > Actinomycetes > Mycobacteriales > Nocardiaceae > Rhodococcus > Rhodococcus sp. S3. The sequence continues at coordinate 4,132,629 of NZ_CM177074.1, forward strand.
GGCTCACCGCCTGGATCGAGGTGGTGTTGACGATCGTCGAACCCGGCCCCATCGCGGCGACCGCGTACTTCGACAGCCAGAACAGGGCGTAGAGGTTCGTCTTCATCACGCGGTCGAACTGCTCGGTGGAGATGTCGCCGATGCCGCCGGGCTCGAGGTGCTGATAGGCGGCGTTGTTGACGAGGATGTCGATGCCGCCGAGTTCGGACACCGTCGTGTCGATCAATCGCCGGCAGAACTCCTCCACTCGGAGGTCGCCGGGCATGCGCACCGCGCGGCGTCCCGCCTGTTCGACGAGTTCGGCGGTCCGCTTGCCGTCCTCGTCCTCCTCGTCGAGATAGGCCAGGACGACGTCGGCGCCCTCCCGCGCGAAGGCGACCGCGACCGCCCGTCCGATACCGGAATCACCGCCGGTGATCAGGGCGCGACGACCTTCGAGTCGTCCGCTCCCCCGGTACGTCGCCTCACCGTGGTCCGGGGCGGAGAGCAGATCGGCGGTCGCGCCGGGGTAGGCGATCTCCGGTTGCTCCTCGAGCGGCGGAACCGGGTGCTGTTCTCCCGGGTGCTGCATGCGGTACTGGTCCTGGTCCGGCATTCTCGCCCTCCCTCGATCGGGTTCGAATGGGGCGGTACCCGATGCACCACGGCGCCACACCGGCACCGGTCCCGACGGGTGTGTCGGAGCATAATTGCAGGTGGACGACATGAGCGAGGTCACATCGGCGTCCGGCGCATAATGGCCACCCATGTGTCGGAACGGAGAGGTCGAGGCATGAGCGCGGACGGTACGAGCGCGGACCTGTCGGCCTATCGGAACGACTTCGCCCGGATCGAGAAGAAGGTCGCCGGGGAGTTCGACGCCGGTCGCCGCGGACGGGTCCTGGCGATCTGCGTCGTCGTCCTGACAGTGTGCATGGTGCTTCCGCAGACGTCGTCGGCGTGGTCGTGGACGGTCTTCGGCAGTTGGTTCGGCGACACCGCGCCCGTGGCCGTGCCGCTGCGGATCTTCGCGGTCCTGGCCCTCGTGTTCGGGGTGGTGATCTCGACGCTGGCGTTGTGGCTGCGACGGTGGAAACTGGCGTCGCTCGCGATGCTCGGCTCGGGGTTGTCGTCGTTCTTCGGGCTGTTGGCGTACTGGTCGCAGGCGGGGATGATCACGAACGCACCGCATCACCCGACCGCAGCGTTGATCGCCGAATGGCTGGTGATGATCGTGATGACGTCGCAGTGGTTGCCGATCGTGCTGAGCCGGTCGCCCACGGACGTCCCGCCCCGGCCGCATCCGCTGCGGACCGGTCGCCGGTAGGTCAGCGCTCGACGAGCGAGCCCATCTTCTTCGCCAGGAACTCGATGCTGCGACGCGGCATGAGCCGGGCGAGCAGGTCGAGCATCGTCGCGTCCTTGCCGATGCACACCCGGAAGGTGCCCTTCTCGATCGCGTCGGCGATCCTGCGGGCGGCCTCGGCGGACGAGGTGATCCTGACGGAGGCGTCGGTGTTGCGTCCCGGGATCGCGGCCTCGGAGTTCTCGGCGATGCCGGTGCGGACGGCGCCGGGGAACACCAGCGTCACCGCGACCTTCGTCGTGCGCAGTTCGGCGTACAGGCCCTCGGTGAGCAGCTTGACCGCCGCCTTGCTCGCGCCGTAGATCGACTGGCCCGGCACCGGCACGAAGGCACCCATGCTCGACACGTTGAGCAGGCTCGCCTCGGGACGGCTCAGCAGCTCGGGGAGGAACGCCTTGCACATATGGACGACGCCCCAGTAGTTGACGTCGAGCACCTTGTTCATCTCGTGGTACGGCAGGTCCGCGAAGGGGACGAACTTCTGGATGATGCCGGCGACGTTGGCGACCCCGTCGACCCGCCCGTGTGCTGCGGTCACCTCGCCCACCAGGGCTTCGACGGCGGCGCGATCGGAAACGTCGACCGTGTGGGTGGTCAGACGGTCGTCGTACGCGACCGCCAGGGCACGGGTGCCGTCGAGAGCCTCGGCGCGGAGGTCGACCGCCGCGACCCGCGCCCCACGCACGAGGAGTTCGAGGACGACGTCGCGTCCGATCCCGTTGCCTCCACCGGTGACGACGAAAACCCTGTCACGGATCTGCATGCTGCCTCCTCGTGTCGTTGGGTCCAGTCAATCCGGTCCGGCGACCCGACGCCACCCGAAGTGTGCGCGTGCACGTCTTCGGGTATCCGCCCGGACACGAGTCGGCCCAGCGTACGGAGGTAGAAGTGACGACGTCGAAGAAGAAGGACGACGAGGTGCGCAAGGACCCGCCGGGTCCGGTCGATCACGGTCGTAACGGCGGCATGGCGACCCGGGAGAACGCCCCCGAGGTGGTCGAGCGTTCGGACGACGACGAGAAGTGACCCGATCCGGACGATGTGAACGGCCACGAGGCCACCGATCGGGCCGATAGGTTGAGTACATGCAGTTCGCCGAACCGGCCGAACAGTACAACCGCTTCATGGGCCGCTACGCAGCGACGCTCGCGCCCGCCCTGGCGGACGCGGGCGGAGTGAGCGCCGGGCATCGGGTCTGCGACGTGGGATGCGGACCGGGTGGGCTCACCCGTGAACTGGTCGCCCGGGTCGGCGCAGCGAACGTCGCAGCGATCGACCCCGCTCCCCAGTTCGCGGCGGCGTGCCGGCAGATCGCACCGGAGATCGACGTCCGCGTCGGGGTGGCCGAGAACCTGCCGTGGCCGGACGGAACGTTCGACGTCACCCTGGCATCGTTGGTTCTCGGATTCATGAACGATCCCGAACTGGGTGTGCGGGAGATGGTGCGGGTGACCCGTCCGGGCGGCACCGTCGCCGCGTGCATGTGGGACACCACGGCCGGCGGGATGACGATGCTCCGCGTCTTCTGGACCGCAGTGGGAACGGTCGAGCCCGGCACTCCGGGTGAGAGGACACTGCCCGGTACCAGCGAGGGCGACATCGCCGAGCGGTTTCGGCGGGCGGGTCTGCACGAGGTGGTCGGCGGCGCCCTGTCCGCGCGCGCCGATTACGCCGATTTCTCCGACTTCTGGGAGCCCTTCACGTTCGGTGTGGGACCGGCCGGTCGGCACCTGGTCTCGATGTCCGAAAGGCACCGCGTCGCAGTGCGTGACGCCTGCCGTGCTGCTCTTCCGTCCGGACCGTTCTCGCTCGACGCCCGCGCCTGGTATGCGCGGGGAACGGTTCCGGACGAACGGAACTCACCCTCCCCGCAGTAGATAGGTGTCCATTACCCAGCCGCGGGCCTGCTTGGCCCGGACACGGGCCTCACGGATCGCGGGAAGCACCTCGGCAAGCTTGCCCGCGACGAGTTCTTCGTCGTCGGTTCCCAGATTCGCACCCCACCAGATGCTCCACGTCCCCTCGAGGTCGGCGCAGGCAAGGCCGCCGTCGAGCATCACCACGATGTTCGACGCACCCTCTGCGACGTCCCGAAGCAACCGACGACCGGTCGTCACGGTGATCGGCCCGCCGATGGTGTTGAGCACGAGACGATGTCGGGCCGCGAGCAGTTGCACGCTGCTGATACCGGGAAGGACGTCGTAGTCGAACCGCGCCCTCCCACGTTCGAGGATGCGTTCGACGACGCGGATCGTGCTGTCGTACAGGCTCGGATCCCCCCAGACCAGGAAGCCGACCGCCTCGTCCTCCCGAACCTGTTCGAGCAGAACGGTCTCGTACGCCTCCGCGCGGGCGGCGTGCCAGTCGCGCACCTCGTCTCCGTAGCGCTCCGGGTTCCGGTCGCGGGGCGGGTCGGGCACCACGATCATCCGGTGGGAGCCGGAGGTGTGACGGCGCAGGATCTCTTCGCGGACCGCCACGAGATCGTCCACGCCCCGCTTCTTGTCGGGCACGAGGAAGACGTCGATGCTCTCGAGGGCGCGCACCGCCGCCACCGTGAGATCGTCCGGTCCCCCGGGGCCGATCCCGATGAGCCGAACCCTCACCCCCGGTCCTCGAGATCGCCCTCGACGTCGAGATAGGCCTGCTGCAGTCTGTTCATCGTCTCGGGATCCGGTTCGCCCCACAGCCCGCGATCGGCGGCCTCGGTGAGCCGTTCGACGATCCCGCGCAGCGCCCACGGATTCGCTTCGCGGAGGAACTGCTGGTTCTCCGGGTCGAGCGCATAGCTCTGTGCGAGCGACTCGTACATCCAGTCCTCGACGACACCGGCGGTGGCGTCGTAGCCGAACAGGTAGTCGACGGTCGCGGCGAGTTCGAATGCGCCCTTGTAGCCGTGCCGGCGCATCGCACCGATCCACCGCGGGTTGACGACCCGAGCGCGGAAGACCCGTGCGGTCTCCTCCGCCAGTGAGCGGGTGCGCACCGCATCGGGGGTGGTGGAATCGCCGATGTACGCCTTCGGGTCGGTGCCCGTCAGCGCCCGCACCGTCGCGACCATGCCGCCGTGGTACTGGAAGTAGTCGTCGGAGTCGGCGATGTCGTGTTCGCGGGTGTCGGTGTTCTTCGCCGCCACGGCGATCCGTCGGTAGTTGGCGCGCATGTCGTCGGCAGCAGCAACTCCGTGCACACCGCGCCCGTAGGCGAATCCGCCCCACGCGGTGTAGACCTCGGCGAGATCGGCGTCGGTGCGCCAGTTGCCGGAGTCGATGAGTTGCAGGATGCCGGCTCCGTACGAGCCGGGCTTCGATCCGAAGATGCGCCGCACCGCACGGTCGGCGTCGCCGTGTTCGGCTTCGTCCCGCCGAGCGTGGGCTCGCACGTAGTTCTGCTCGTCGGTTTCGTCGAGGGCGGCGACCATGCGGATCGCGTCGTCGAGCATCCCGATGACGTGTGGGAACGCGTCCCGGAAGAAGCCGGAGATCCGGACGGTGACGTCGATGCGGGGCCGGCCGAGTTCCTCGAGCGGGATCACGGTCAGTTCGCGCACCCGACGCGACTCGGCGTCCCATTCCGGCCGCACACCGATGAGTGAGAGCACTTCGGCGATGTCGTCGCCGGCGGTGCGCATCGCCGAGGTCCCCCACACCGACAGGCCGACCGACTGCGGGTACTCCCCGGTATCGGCGAGATACCGTCCGATCAGATTGTCCGCCAACGCGACACCGGTGTCGTAGGCGAGCCGGCTCGGGACGGCCTTCGGGTCGACGGTGTAGAAGTTGCGCCCGGTCGGCAGCACGTTGACCAGGCCGCGCAAGGGTGAGCCGGACGGACCGGCCGGGACGTATCCACCATCGAGTGCGTGCAGCACCGCGTCGAGTTCGGCCCTCGTGCCCGCGAGGCGGGGAACCACTTCGTCGGCAGCGAAGGTGAGCACCCTCGCGACCTCGGAATCAGGATGGCCGAGCACGGTTTCGACGATGCGTGCAGATGACCCGGCGTTCCAGCCGTCGTCCTCCATGGCCTGCACGAGCGACCGCGCGACGCTCTCGACGGCGTCGACCTCCTTCGACGGAGCATCGGACTTCAGCCCGAGTGCGGTGCGCAGACCCGGGACGGCGTTGCTCCTGCCGCCCCACACCTGCGCGGCCCGCAGTATCGACAACACGAGATTCACTCGCGCCTCGCCGGTCGGCGCGTCGCCGAGGACATGCAGGCCGTCGCGGATCTGCGCGTCCTTGACCTCGCACAACCACCCGTCGACGTGCAGCAGGAAGTCGTCGAACTCGACGTCGTGCGGGCGGTCGTCGAGCCCGAGATCGTGATCGAGTTTCGCCGCCCGGATGAGCGTCCAGATCTGCGCGCGGATCGCGGGCAGTTTCGCCGGATCCATCGCGGCGATATTCGAGTACTCGTCGAGCAGCTGTTCGAGACGAGCGATGTCGCCGTAGGATTCGGCGCGCGCCATGGGCGGGATGAGGTGGTCGACGATCGTCGCGTGCGCGCGACGTTTGGCCTGCGCCCCTTCGCCCGGATCGTTGACGAGGAACGGGTAGATCAGCGGCAGGTTCCCGATCGCGGCGTCGGTCGCGCAGGCGGCGGACAGACCCGCGTTCTTGCCCGGCAGCCACTCCATCGACCCGTGTTTGCCGAGATGCACCACGGCGTCGGCACCGAATCCGTGCTCGACCCACTTGTAGGCGGCGAGATAGTGGTGCGAGGGTGCCATGTCGGGATCGTGGTAGATCGCCACCGGATTCTCGCCGAATCCGCGGGGCGGCTGGATCATCAGCACCACGTTGCCGGCTTGCAGGGTCGCCAGCACGATGGCGTCACCGTCGACGAACAACCGTCCCGGTGCCGGTCCCCACGCTTCGATCATGGCGTCGGTGAGCTCGGCCGGTAGACCGTCGGTCCACCGAAGGTAGTCGGAGGTGGTCACCCGCACCGGATTTCCGGCGAGTTGCTCGGCGGTGAGCCATTCCTCGTCCTGTCCGCCGGCATCGATCAGGGCGTGGATGAGGGCGTTTCCGGCCTCGGTGTCGTCCTCGACGTCCATGCCGGGGAAGCCGTCTCCCAGGTCGTATCCGGCATCGCGCAGCGCGCGCAGCATCCGGATCGCCGACACCGGCGTGTCGAGGCCGACGGCATTGCCGACCCGGGAATGCTTGGTCGGATAGGCGGACAACATGACCGCGATCCGGCGCTGTGCCGGAGGTATATGCCGTAATCGTGCGTGCGCCACCGCGATACCGGCGACGCGTCGACACCGTTCCGGGTCGGTGACGTAGCGGGGCAGGCCGTCGGCATCGAGTTCCTTGAACGAGAACGGCACCGTGATGATGCGTCCGTCGAATTCGGGGACGGCGATCTGCGTGGCCGAATCGAGCGGTGACACACCGTCGTCCGATTCCGCCCAGTCGTCGCGGCTCCACGTCAGGCACAGGGCCTGCAGGATCGGGATGTCGAGCGCGGCGAGCGCTCCGACGTCCCATGCCTCGTCCTCGCCTCCCGCGCTCACGGTGGCAGGTCTGGTGCCCCCGGCAGCCAGCACCGTCACGACCAGCGCGTCGAGGGTGCCGAGTTCGGCGAGCAGGTCGTCGGGCGCACCGCGCAGTGACGCGCAGTGGATCACCACACCACAAGCCGTGCCGGTCGCGTCGATCGCGTCGGCGAGGTCGTGTGCGAACTGGACGTTTCCGCTGGTGTGGTGGGCTCGGTAGAACAACACGCCGACGCGCGGCAACCGCGCACCGCCGGACGGTTCGGGACGGTCGAGCACACCCCATTCGGGCAGCTCGGCGGGCGGTTCGAAACCGTCACCGCCGAGCAACACGGTGTCGTTCAGAAAGGCGTGGAGCTGCCCGAGATTCACCGGGCCGCCGTGTGCGAGATAGCGGTGCGCTTCGGCAGCGATGCCGATCGGCACCGTCGAATGCTCCATGAGCTCGGCGTCCGGAGCCTGTTCGCCGCCGAGGACGATCACCGGGACACCCGCGGCGAGCACGGTGTCGAGCCCCGATCGCCAGCTGCGGGCTGAACCCAGGATCCGCACCACGACCAGGGCGGATCCGTCGAGCAGAGCGGGCAGTTCGGTGGACACGTCGAGGCGCGACGGGTTGCCGAGCACCCAGTCGGCACCGCTCGACCGCGCCGACAGCAGGTCGGTGTCGGACGTCGACAACAAAGTCAGGCGCGTCACGACGCAACCCGAAAACACAGGCGTACAGCCATGTTCAGTCTCCAAAACCCTCGTGGACCTCACGTGCCGTGGCCGGTCTCCTGGCTGACGGGTCGTCGCTGCTCCGCCGACCTTCCCGGATTCCTCCAGTGGCCTCCGAACCGGCGGACCGGTACGGACGAGGGCGAGCAACTATCCGCTCACAGTGGCGAGGGCCGCGCCGGTTTCCCACCGGCTTCCCGAGCACCACGGCAAACCGAGAGTAGCGCACCTGTCCGGAAAGGTGTGCAACCATGTGCGTCCGTGGATGCTCTGCCACCCTCTCGCCCTCCCGATCGGTGCCCCGGAATCCTTCGCCCGCATGTCGCGGCGGACGGCGCGCTGGTGCGGCTTCGCGTGCCCGGAGGGCAGGTACCCGACGGGGCGCTCCGAGCACTGTCGGACGCGGCCATCGCCTACGCCGATGGCGACGTGCACCTCACGTCGCGGGGAAACCTGCAGCTCAGAGGCATCGGACTCGACGAGTGCGGTGCCGTCCCCGCCGGACTGGCCGAAGTCGTCACGGCGGCCGGACTGCTGCCGTCGGCGAGCCACGAACGGGTGCGGAACATCGTCGCCTCGCCGCTGTCGGGTCTCGTGGGCGGACTCGCCGACGTCCGGCCTCTCGTCCGCGAACTCGATACCGGGCTGTGCGCCGATCCGGCCCTCGTCAACCTACCGGGCCGGTTCCTGTTCGGCCTCGACGACGGTCGCGGCGACATCGCCGCCTTGCGGTGCGACCTCACCGCTGTCGCACTCGACGACGGCACCGCACGCATCGTCGTGGGTGGTCTCGACGGGCCGACGGTGCCACTCGCGGAGGCTCCGGAGACGCTCCTGCGACTCGCCCGCCGCTTCGTCGAGATCCGCGGGTCGGTGTGGCACGTGCGCCAACTTCCGCGTGCGGGAGCGGAACTCGACGGTACCGTTTCCGCTCCGCGGCCACGGGCCTTCACCATGCCGTACGGCACGATCGGCGACGCGGTGTCTGTGATGGTGCCGCTGGGGATTCTCACCCCCACCATGGTCGCTGCATTGCCCGATAGCGGTGTGGTCGTCACGCCCTGGCGCGGTCTGATACTTCCGTCCGGATCGAATCTCGTCGCGCTGCGCGAGACCGGCTTCGAGACGACCCCGGATTCACCGTGGCAGCGGGTGACCGCATGCACAGGAGCGCCCGGGTGTAGCCTCGCCGGAGGTGACACCCGAGCGCTGGCTCGCCGGATCGTCGCCGGAGATACCACCGATTCCCGAATTCACGTCGCCGGATGTGAACGCGCCTGCGGCGCACCGCACTCGCCTCACCGCCTCGTTTTCGCCAGGAGCACCCCGTGACCCTTCGACCTCCCCCGCGTCGGTACGACTACGTCACCGACGGCGCCGAGATCTACGTCCGGTCGTTCGCGACGATCCGCGCCGAGTCGGAGCTGTCCGCGATTCCTGCGAGTGCGGAGAAGGTCGCGGTCCGGATGATCCATGCGAGCGGGCAGACCGATCTGGCACGAGATCTCGTGATCCACTCCGATCTTGTTCCGTCCGCCCGCACTGCTCTGAACGCAGGTGCTCCGATCCTCACCGACGCGAACATGGTGGCCGCCGGGGTCACCCGTACGCGCCTGCCCGCGGGCAACGACGTGGTGTGCCTGCTCGCCGACCCACGTGTCCCCGAACTCGCCGAGCGGTGGGGCACGACCCGCTCCGCAGCGGCGGTGTCGCTGTGGGCCGACCGCCTCGAAGGCTCCGTCGTCGCGATCGGCAATGCCCCGACGGCCCTGTTCCACCTGCTCGAGATGCTCGACGATGGTGCCCCGCGACCGGCCGCGATCGTCGGGGTTCCCGTCGGCTTCATCGGAGCCGCGGAGTCGAAGGAGGCCCTGCTCGAGCATCCCCTGCAGATTCCTCATCTGGTGGTGCGGGGACGCCGTGGTGGGTCGGCGATGGCATCGTCCGCGATCAATGCACTTGCCCAGGAGAAGGAATGAGCGACACGGTGTCCGGCAGGTTCTACGGCGTGGGTCTCGGTCCCGGCGATCCCGAACTCATCACACGCAAGGCTGCGCGGCTGATCGCCGAGGCGGACGTGCTGGCGTACTACTCCGGCACGCACGGCCGATCCATCGCCCGGTCGATCGCCGCCGATCTGATCCCGGACGGCGTGGTCGAGGAACTGCTGGTGTACCCGGTGACGACGGGCACCACCGACCACCCGGGTGGTTACGACGGCGCGATCGCCGACTTCTACGACGAGTCCGCCGCGCGGCTGGCCGTCCACCTCGACGCGGGACGCACCGTCGTCGTGCTCTGCGAGGGCGACCCCCTGTTCTACGGCTCGTACATGTACCTGCACGACCGCCTCGCTCCGCGATACCCGACGGAAGTGGTGCCGGGTGTGACGTCGGTGTCCGCCGCCTCTGCTGCGGCCGCCGAACCGATGGTGCGCCGCACCGATGTCCTCACCATCCTGCCCGGCACGTTGCCCGCCCCGGAACTCGCACGGCGACTCGCCGACACCGACGGCGCGGCGATCATGAAGCTGGGCAGGACGTTTCCCGCAGTCCGGGAAGCTCTCGCCCAGTCCGGTCGCCTCGACGACGCCGTCTATGTCGAACGCGCGTCGATGGATCGGCAACGTATCCTGCCGGTCACCGAGGTCGACGCCGACGCGGTGCCGTACTTCTCGGTGATCCTCACGGCCGGTGACCGCTCGCCGAGGAATCGCGCCGTCGCCGACCGATCACGGCCCTCCGTAGCGGCCGAGGTGACACATCCGGAGGCGAACGAACTGTTCGTCGTCGGGTTGGGTCCCGCGGACGAGAAGTGGCTGACCGCCGAGGCCGCCGACGCACTCGCGAAGGTCGATCACGTCGTCGGATACGGACCGTATGTCGACCGCGTCCCGGTACGTCCCGGCCTGCACCGTCATTCGAGTGGCAACACCGTCGAGGTCGACCGCGCGCGATTCGCTCTCGACCTCGCGCTGTCGGGCGAGAAGGTCGCGGTGGTCTCCGGTGGCGACGCCGGGGTGTTCGGGATGGCGTCCGCGGTGTTCGAGGCCGCCCAGGACGAGAAGTACGCGTCGGTGCCGATCCGTGTCCTGCCGGGCGTCTCCGCGGTGCAGGCCGTCGCGGCGCGTGCCGGCGCCCCGATCGGCGGCGACTTCGCGGTGATGAGCCTGTCGGATCGACTCAAGCCGTGGGACGTGATCGAGAAGCGGTTGGCTGCGGTGTCGGAGGCCGATCTCGTCCTGGGCATCTACAACCCGGCGTCCCGGTCTCGGACCACGCAGGTCGCGGATGCGAGAACGGTACTGCTGAAGCATCGTCCGGCCGACACCGTCGTCGTGATCGGGCGCGATGTGGGACGGCCCGGTGAGTCGCTCGAGGTCACGACACTCGAGAAACTGGATCCGGCGAACATCGACATGAAGTGCCTGCTCATCGTCGGCGCTGCGGGCACCTCCGTGACACCGACCGGCGCGGTGTGGACGAAACGGTCGGTGGACGGTCAGAGTGCGGGATCGTCGACGACCGACTGGACGAGCCGGCCGTAGGTCTCGATCAGCGACTCGCTGGGCATCTCGTCGCGCGGCAGCAACTCGAACGTCCTCAGGCTGCCCGCCAGTCCCAGCAGGAGGGTGACGACGATCTGCGAGCGCACCAGCCCTGCCGATTCGTCCCCGATCAGTGCCGCGATGCGGGCGACGACCCGCTCGTTCGTCCGTGCGCGGGCCACAGCCGGATCCGCTGCCTCACGGATCAGGAAGGGTGCCATCGCCCAGAAGTCGTAGTCGTCCGTATCTCGTCGCTCGACGACCGCACGCACCATCCGGTACCCGACCGGCTCGTCGTGACGCGTGGCTTCGGCGAGTCCGGGCGAGTCCGGAGCTGCCGCCTGGAAGAGCTCGGCCTTGCTGCCGGTCAGTTTCATCACGAGAGCCGGTGAGACACCGGCTGCTTCGGCGACGTCCCTGATCGTGGTGCCGTTGAATCCGCGCTCGGCGAACAGCGGTCGTGCGGCGTCGAGGATGACGTCGCGGGTGGTTCGCTCGGTCACCTACGCCTTCGCCTCCACGGATGCGTCCGCAACGCTCGTCGTCGACGGTCGATGCCTCGGAAGGAACATGGCTGCCAGGCCAGCGGAGAACGTCGCGACGCCGGCGATCCCGAACATCGCCACGAAGGCGCTGTGGGCCGGGAAGACCGTCCCGGCGACTTCCATGGTGAGCCCGGCGACCAGTGCCGCGACCACCGCGCTCATGCTCGACGATCCGATCGTCCTCAGCAGGCTGTTGAGTCCGTTGGCCGCTGCGGTCTCCGAGAGCGGGACGGCACCCATGATCAACGCCGGCATGGTCGCGAAGGCCATCGCGTTACCGATGCTGACGAGGACGCTCCCGATGACGATGAGTGCGACGGTGTCGTCGAAGACCATGCGGAATCCGTAGGCCACGGTCATGAGCAGTCCTGCGGCCAACAGAGTGGTGCGGCCGCCGAATCGTGCGGTCATGCGCGCCGACAGCGGAGAGACGACAAGCATGGTGAGTCCACCCGGAACCATGCACAGACCCGCGGTCGCCGCACTGAGACCGAATCCGAAACCGGTGATCTCCGGAAGTTGCAGTTGCTGCGTCGTGGAGAGTGGCACTGGTCAGCGCCACCGCGCTCGCGACCTTCTCGCGGGGCAGCAGGTCGCGCAGCACGGCCATGGCGACCGGGATGAGTGCCGAGGAGAAGCCCTGCAGCGCGCGGCCGACGAGGACGGCGATGTAGCTCCCGCCGAGCGCGGCGATCAACGACCCCACGACCATCATCGCCAGCGACAGCACCATCATCCGGCGCTTGCCGAACATGTCGGCCGACCGGGAGACGATGGGGGTCGCCACCGCTCCGGTCAGCAACGTGATGGTGACCAGCCAGGTCGCGGCGCCGGCCGAGACGTCGAGGATCTCCGGGAAGTCCGGGAGCAGCGGAATGACCAGCGTGGTCTGCAGAGCCGCGACGAGACCCGCCAGGCTCAGCAGCGTCGTGACCGTCGTGCTCGACGCCGATGTCGTTCGTCCCATGTCCCCATCTCCGTTGCCCCCCCTGCGGGGTGAACACCGTTCACCCAATGATCGAGTGAACGGTGTTCACCCCCGGATTGTCAACAGGTTCGCGCGGTGAACCGGGGTTCGCCGCTGCTGCAACCTGGGCAAACCCCGGTTCGGCACGCAAGGAGGGAACTATCCGAGACCGAGGCGCTCGCGAGCGGGGTCGTAGAGGTGCGAGCAGGCGACATCCGGCCGTTCACGCACGCCGAGAGCGTGTCCGACGACGATGACCGCGGTGTGCTTCAGGCCGGCCGCCTCGACACCGTCGGCGATGTCGGCGAGGGTGCCGCGCAGCACGACCTGGTTCGGCCGCGACGCGAACGCGACCACCGCGACGGGACAATCGGCGCCGTATTCGGCAGTGAGTTCTTCGGCCAGGACACGGATGCGGGTGATCGCCAGGTGCAGGACGAGACTCGCCCGGATCCCCGCGACCCGCGTCAGAGCCTCGGTGTCGGGCATCGCCGTCGACCGGGCCTGCGTGCGGGTCAGCACGACCGTCTGCACGAGTTCGGGAACGGTCAACTCGGTGCCGAGTGCCGCGGCCGCCGCGGCGTAGGCGGGCACACCGGGCGTGACGTCCCAGGGCACGCCTGCGGCGTCGAGTCGTCGCGTCTGTTCGGTGAGCGCCGAGTACAGCGACGGGTCGCCGGAGCACAGTCGCACGGCGTCGAGGCCACACCGGTGCGCGTCGACGAGGTGGGCGGTGATCCCGTCGAGGTCCAGGTGTTGTGTGTCGATCAGTTCGGCGTCGTCACGGCAGTGCGAGAGGGTCTCGGCATCGAGATAGGTACCGGCGTACAGCACGACCGGGACCTCGCGCAGCAGGTTCACCGCTCGCAGCGTGAGCAGGTCGGCCGCTCCGGGTCCGGATCCGACGAAATGGACGGTCATCGTTCGCCTTTCACTGCGCTCCACTGCACGACCGGTCGCTGCGCACGCCAGCCGGTGAATGTTCCTATGGGATCTGCGTGTTCGACGGACAGACGGGTGAGTTCACCGCCGTGCGTCTTCCACCACTGCACGAGGCCGGCCTCGGTCTCCAGCGTCACCGCGTGCGCGACGAGCCGACCGCCGGGAGGCAATGCGTCCCAACACGTGTCGAGCACACCCTCACGACTTCCTCCCCCGCCGACGAAGATCGCGTCGGGCACCGGGAGTCCGTCGAGCGCGGCGGGAGCGGCACCACGGACGACGCGCACGGTCGACGGCACTCCCAGAGCGGCGGCATTGCGCTCGATCGCGCCGGCGCGCCTCTCGTCCTTCTCGATCGCGAGAGTACGACAGCGCGGATCGGTTCGCGCCCATTCGATTCCGACGGACCCGGCTCCCGCACCGACGTCCCACAGCAACTCTCCCGGTCGCGGTGCGAGTGCGCACACCGCCGCGACACGCACGGTCCGCTTGCTGAGCTGTCCGTCGTGCTCGAACAGGGAGTCGTCGAGACCGGGCACAGTCGACAGTCCTGCCGGTCCGTCGACCTCGACGCACATCAGACTCAGAGACCGGACGCCCGTATCGGTCAGATGGGCCGCCTTCGCATCGATCCGGGACTCGTCCGCAGCACCGAGATGCGACAACACCGCAACCCGTGAGTTCCCGAAACCGGAAACCACCAGGAGCGTCGCGACATCCGCGACACGTGCACCGTCGACGAGGACGACGAGTTTGCGTCCGCGCGTCAGAACTCTGCGCAGAGCATCGATCTCACGCCCCACGACAGTGACCGTCTCGCACTCCTCTGCCCACCAGCCCATGCGTGCGCGGGCGAGTGCCACCGACGAGACCGCCGGGATCACCTCCACGGCGTCGCGTCCGAGGCGCCGGATCAGTGTGGTGCCGATTCCGGAGACCAGTGGATCGCCGGACGCGAGCGCGACGACGTCCTTGCCGACGTGCCGGTCGAGGAGGTCGTCGAGGCCGGGCAGGAGCGGCGACGGCCACTCCTCACGCACCGCCGCGCCGGCGGGAATCAGGTCGAGGTGGCGCCGGCCACCGAGCAGGACCTCGGCCGCGAGAATCCGCTCCCGGACGGTGGACGGCACACCGGACCATCCGTCCGCCCCGATTCCGACAACGGTGATGCCTGTCGTCTGTCGCATCGGTCCCATGGCGGTGAACCATAACCCAGGCGCGGCGGCTACACTCGGCCGCGGCAAGGCAATCGAAGGTGCCCCTCACGGGGATAATCGGGAAGCCGGTGAGAATCCGGCACAGGCCCGCTGCGGTGACCCGGGAGTCGTCGATCATGCGCATCCGCGCAGCCACTGGACCGTCCGGTCCGGGAAGGCGATCGCACGGCGTCCGACCGGGAAGTCCGAATACCGGCCTTCGAACAGCTTGCCGCGGAGAACATCCCAGCGGGAGCCTGTGGAGGTCGAAATGTACGTGTATCCGTTCGGCGCGGTGGTCGGTTCCGACGACCTCGCGCTGGCCCTGACCCTGTGTGCGGTGTCGCCGACGATCGGCGGTGTGCTGGTGCGTGGCGAGAAGGGCACCGCGAAATCGACGACGGTGCGTGCCCACGCCGCGCTGTTGCCGCCGGTCACCGTCGTGGACGGGTGCCGGTTCTCGTGCGATCCGGACGCGCCCGATCCGTCCTGTCCGGACGGTCCTCATCCGGCCGATACATCCTCGCATGTCCGACCGGTTCGGCTGGTGGAACTACCCGTCGGCGCGGCGGAGGATCGCGTCACCGGAGCGTTGCATCTCGGCAAGGCACTGGCCGACCGCACGGCCGAATACGAACCCGGTCTTCTGGCCCTGGCCCACCGCGGTGTGCTGTACGTCGACGAGGTCAATCTCCTGCACGACCACCTGGTCGACCTGCTGCTCGACGCCGCGGCGATGGGTCGCTCGACCGTCGAACGCGATGGGGTCTCCGTCGAGCACGCCTCCCGATTCGTCCTGGTCGGAACGATGAATCCCGAGGAGGGTGAGCTTCGCCCGCAGTTGCTCGACCGCTTCGGACTCGCCGTGGATGTGGCCGCGCCCCGCGACCCGCACCTGCGCGCCGAGATCGTGCGGCGGCGGATGGCCTTCGACGCCGATCCGGCCGGATTCACCGCGCGGTGGGCGGATCGGGATGCCGAGTGGTCGCGTCGCGTCGTCGCCGCGCGCGAACGCGTCCCGCAGGTCGTACTGAGCGACGACGCGCTGGTCTCGATCGCCGAGGTGTGCGCGGCGTTCGATGTGGACGGCATGCGTGCCGACCTGGTCACCGCCCGCACGGCCATCGCGCACGCGGCCTGGCACGACCGCCTCGAGGTGACACGCGAGGACATCGCGGCAGCGGCCCGACTCGCCCTGCCGCACCGTCGGCGCCGCAACCCCTTCGACGCCCCCAACAGCAGCGACGATCTGCTCGACGAACTTCTCGGTGGAGACGACCCCGATCCCGGCCCCGACGACGATCCCGGTGGTGGCGAGAGCACACCCGACGGCTCGGCGGCGGAGACGTCCTCCGGCTCGGGTGATCGGTCGTCCACCAGCCTGGCGTCGGCGTCGGATCCGTTTCGCGCCAGGGTGTTCTCCGTCGATCGGGTCGGGCGCGGCGCAGCCGGTCGCCGGTCGCGGGCGGTCACCACGATCGGCCGCACCGTGGGCAGTCGCCGCGGCGACTCCGGTCCCGTCCACCTCCCCGCCACGATCCGCGCGACCGCCTTTGCCGATCAGGATCGGCAGGTGCGCCGCAAGATCGTCGAAGGTCGCGAGACCAATCTCGTTCTGCTCTGCGTCGACGCATCCGGGTCGATGGCCGCACGCAACCGGATGGTGCAGGTCAAGACCGCCGTCCTGTCGCTGCTGCTCGACGCGTACCGCCGTCGCGACACCGTCGGCCTCGTGACCTTCCGCGGCGCCGGCGCGACCGTCGCACTCCCGCCGACGAATTCGGTGGACGTGGCCGCCGCACGGCTACGCGAACTCCCCGCCGGTGGGCGGACCCCGCTGGCGGAGGGCCTGATCGAAGCGGCCGAGATCATCCGGCGCCATTCGCTGCGGGATCCGCGACGACGTGCCCTGCTCGTCGTGGTCACGGACGGTCGCGCCACCGCCGGACCGGACGCCGTGCAGCGCTCGCTCGACACCGCGGACGTCATTGCTGCACAGGGAATCTCCTCCGTCGTGGTGGATTCCGAGACGGGACGTTTCCGGATGGGTCTCGCGGCCCGTCTCGCCGAACGCCTCGGCGCCGACTACGTACCCGTCGGCGAGGTCGATGCTGAGGCACTGACCGGAATCGTTCGGGAGAGGGCCGCCTGATGCCGAAGGGACAGCCCACCGTCGTACCCGACGACGGTCTCACGACCCGCCAGCGCCGCAACCGGCCGTTGCTGATGGTCAACACCGGTGACGGAAAAGGAAAGTCCACGGCCGCATTCGGTCTCGCGCTGCGGGGCTGGAACCAGGGCTGGTCGGTCGCCGTCTTCCAGTTCGTCAAGTCCGCCAAGTGGCGGCTCGGCGAGCAGACCGCTTTCGAGATCCTCGCCGACCTGCACGACGAGCGCGGCACCGGTGGGCCGATCGAGTGGCACAAGATGGGTTCCGGCTGGTCGTGGTCGCGCAAGGAGGGCACCGAGGAGGACCACGCCGCCGATGCTCTCGCCGGGTGGCGTGAGATCCGGCGACGCCTCGCCGCGGAGCAGCACGGCCTGTACGTGCTGGACGAGTTCACCTATCCGATCGCGTGGGGATGGGTCGACATCGACGAGGTCGTCGATACGCTGACCTCTCGGCCGGGACGCCAGCACGTCATGATCACGGGGCGGCGGGCGCACCCGAAGCTCGTCGAGGTCGCCGACCTGGTGACGGAGATGACGAAGGTCAAGCATCCGATGGATGCGGGTCAGAAGGGCCAGCGAGGGATCGAGTGGTGAGAGTTCCACGTGTAGTCGTCGCCGCACCGGCATCCGGGCACGGGAAGACCACCGTCGCCACGGGTCTCATGGCGGCGCTGCGCCGCGCCGGGCACGTCGTGTCGGGCCACAAGATCGGTCCCGACTACATCGATCCCGGCTACCACTCGCTCGCCACCGGCCGACCCGGCCGCAACCTCGACCCGCATCTCGTCGGCGAGGACCTCGTCGCTCCCCTCTTCCTGCACGGCGCCGCCGGTGCGGACATCGCCGTGATCGAAGGTGTCATGGGGTTGTACGACGGGATGATCGGCACCGACGGGTACGCGTCCACCGCCCACACCGCGGCCCTGCTGTCCGCACCGGTGATCCTCGTCGTCGACGTCTCGCACGCCTCCCGGTCGATCGCGGCGATCGTGCACGGCATGGCGTCCTACGACCGCGGCACGCGGATCGCGGGCGTGATCCTGAACAAGGCCGGATCGCAGCGGCATTCGGACGAGGTGATCCGCGCACTCGAACCGACCGGCATCCCGGTGATCGGCGTGCTCGGTCGCGACGACGGCATCACCGTTCCGTCGCGCCATCTCGGCCTGGTGCCCGCCGAGGAACGCGACGAGGCGACCGCGCAGGTGGATCGGCTTGCCGCGCAGATCGCCGAACGCATCGACCTCGCCGACATCCTCGGTATCGCCTCGGCAGCACCCGACCTGCCGGCGACGCCGTGGTCACCGGGCACGTCCACCGAGGACGGTCCGGTGATCGCTGTCGCCGGAGGCCGTGCCTTCACCTTCCGCTACACCGAGACCGAGGAACTCCTGCGCGCACACGGATGCCGACCGGTGACCTTCGATCCCCTGCGCGACGAACGACTACCCGCCGGCACCGCAGGTATCTACCTCGGCGGCGGGTTCCCCGAGGTGCACGCCGCCGACCTCGCCGCGAACCTCCCCCTGCGCACGCACCTGCGCGCCGCGATCGCGGCGGGAGTTCCAAGCGTCGCCGAGTGCGCCGGTCTGCTCTATCTGGGGCGCGAGGTCGACGGACACGAGATGGTCGGCGCCCTCGACACGTCGGCACGGATGACCTCGCGCCTGACCCTCGGCTACCGCACCGCGATCGCACCGCAGGACACCCTGCTCGCTCCCGCCGGCACCCGCGTCACCGGTCACGAATTCCACCGCACCGCGATCGACCCCGGCGCCTCTCCCGCGTGGCTGCTCGACGGCCGGCCGGACGGCGTCGCCACCGCGACGGTGCATGCGTCGTACCTGCACACGCACTGGGCCGGACATCCCGATCTCGCACGACGGTTCGCGGACGCCGCGCGGGCGGCGGAACCCGCACCCGAACCCACCTCGGCACCGGCACGTCGTCGAACACACGAACCCGATCTGCATCATCACGGCGACCGCGACGCGACCGAAGGGCTGGTCGACCTCGCCGTCAACGTCTCGCGCCGACCTCGACCGGCTTGGCTCGACGACGCCCTGCGTGCCTCGCTGGACGATCTCGCGCGCTATCCCGACCCGAGCGGTGCACGCGCCGCCCTCGCCGATCGTCACGGCCGCAGCAACGACGAGGTCCTCCCGACGGCCGGGGGTGCCGAGGCGTTCACGTTGCTCGCCCGGGCGCGGGCATGGCGGAAACCGGTGGTGGTGCACCCGCAGTTCACCGAACCCGAGGCCGCACTGCTGGCCGCCGGACATCGTGTCACGCGGGTGGTGTTGCGCCGCGACGACGGGTTCGTCCTCGATCCGGGTGTGATCCCGGAGGACGCCGACCTGGTGATCGTCGGCAACCCGACGAATCCCACCTCGGTCCTGCATCCGGCCGACACGCTCCTGGCACTGACCCGACCGGGACGCGTCGTCGTGGTCGACGAGGCGTTCATGGACGCCGTTCCCGGCGAAGCCGAATCGTTGACGGGACAGTTCGTTCCGGGACTCGTGGTGCTGCGGTCGCTCACCAAGACGTGGGCGATCCCCGGCCTGCGAGCTGGATACGTGGTCGGCGACGCCGCGGTGCTCGCGGATCTCGCCGTGCAGCAACCGCCCTGGTCGGTGTCCACCCCCGCAGCGGCTGCGATGATCGCGTGCGCATCCGACGACGCAGTACGCGAGACCGACGTGATCGCGCACGAGATCGCCGGAGACAGGGAGGTCCTCGTCGACGCCCTCACCGGACTCGGAATCCACGTGGTCTCCCCCGCGACGGCCCCGTTCGTGCTGGCGGAAGTACCCGAAGGAACTCGGGAGAAACTGCGGCAGAAGGGGTTCGCGCTGCGTCGCGGAGACACCTTCCCCGGCCTCGGTGACGACTGGGTGCGGATCGCAGTGCGCGACGCGGCGACCACGACGGTGCTCGTCGAAGCATGGAGGACGATCCTGTGAAGCGCAGCGCACCCGGAAAACAGAGGGCACTCGGACTGGCGCTCGGCTACGCTGCCGACCAACTCGTCGGCGACCCGCAACGGTGGCATCCCGTGAGCGGCTTCGGGAAGCTGGCGCGCGCCGCCGAAGGCCGGCTGTATGGCGACCACCGCGCTGCCGGGGTGGTGTTCACCTCGCTGCTGGTCGGCTCCGCCGGGGCGTTGGGATACGTCGCCGACCGCGCGACCCGCGGTCGTCCGGTGCTGTCGGTCGCGGTCACGGCGCTGGCCACCTGGACCGTGCTCGGTGGCCGCTCCCTCGGATTCGAGGCCCGGACGATCGACGCTCAGCTCCGCGACGGCGACCTCGCCGCGGCGCGGCAACAGGTGACCCACCTGGTGGGCCGCGACCCGTCGCGACTCGACGAGAACGGGATCGCGCGCGCCACGATCGAGTCGGTCGCCGAGAACACCTCCGACGCCGTCGTCGCGCCGCTGTGGTGGGGTGCGCTGCTCGGTCCGGCCGGCCTGCTCGCGTACCGGGCCGCGAACACCCTCGACGCACGCGTCGGCCACCGCACCCCGCGACTCGAACGGTTCGGGTGGGCTTCGGCCCGGTTCGACGACGTGCTCAACCTCGTCCCCGCTCGCCTCACCGCCCTGTTGGCCGTCGCACTCGGTGACGACGGCCGGGGTGCGATCCGGGCGTGGCGTCGGGACGCCCGTAAGCATCCGAGCCCTAATGCCGGTCCGGTCGAGGCGGCGTTCGCCGGCGCTCTCGGTCTCCGGCTCGGCGGCACGAACATGTATCACGGAGTGGTCGAGGATCGCGGCACGCTCGGCGACGGACCCGCGCCGGTCCCGGAGGATATCGGCCGGACCGCGCGACTCGCCTCGAAGGTCGGAACCGGATCCGTGGCGACGGCTGTCGCCGTCTCACTCGCACGTCGTCGATAATCTGCTCGGTATTTCCCCGCCTCGACGGACAATTCCGTTCCGAGGGTGAAATTTCGGGGTGAATCCGTGTTCGTTCTGCCCGAATACGTAACTCCGGTTACTGTTCGTGCGATTCGTAGAGATAGTGCCCCGTGGAGTGGTGGACTTCGGATCGGCTCTGCAGTAGACGTAGTGATCAACGAGTCGTGCTGGATACTATGCTGTTTCGCTCGAGCCGGTCAACGACAACGCCGGTTCGGTAGCGTGCTGTTTGGCGGCGATCACCGCCCGGAGCTCGTCCATGCTCACATCCGAGACATACCGGCGGGTGACCTGCCACTCGTCGTGCTGCTCGATGACCACCGCGGTCGCCAACCGGAGGAATGCCGCCGGGTTCGGAAAAATGTCCACGACGTCGGCTCGACGCTTGATTTCCTTGTTCAACCGCTCAATGGGATTGTTGGACCACACCTTTTGCCAATGAGCCTTGGGGAACGCGGTGAACGCCAGCACATCGTGTTTGGCGGCTTCCATCAACGCCGCGACCTTCGGAAACGACCCGGAGAAGGTGTCGGTGACCTGATCCCACTGCTCCGCGACGGCGTCCGGGTCGGTGTGCGCGAAGATCGTCTTGACCGCCGCCATCACCGGCGGCACATGCTTGGCCGCCACCGCCGCCCGAATGTTGCGCATGAAATGCACCCGGCACCGCTGCCACGAAGAACCCGCGAACTGCTGCATCACAGCAGCTTTGAGGCCACTGTGTGCATCGGAGATCACCAGATGCACCCCCGACAGACCACGGGCCTTGAGGCTGGTGAGGAACTCGCGCCAGAACTCGTAGGATTCGCTGTCCCCGACGGCGGTTCCGAGTACCTCGCGGGTGCCGTCGATCGAGACTCCGGTGGCCACCACCAACGCCTGGGACACCACGTGCGCACCGACCCGGACCTTGCAGAAGGTGGCGTCGAGAAACACGTACGGAAAGCTCGTGTGCGTCAGCGTGCGCTCGCGGAACCGGGCGATCTCGGTGTCCAGACCAGCGCAGATCCGCGACACCTCCGACTTCGAGATCCCGGATCC
The DNA here is from genome assembly GCF_058211795.1 of Rhodococcus sp. S3. Taxonomy (NCBI): domain Bacteria; kingdom Bacillati; phylum Actinomycetota; class Actinomycetes; order Mycobacteriales; family Nocardiaceae; genus Rhodococcus; species Rhodococcus sp. S3. The sequence continues at coordinate 4,154,529 of NZ_CM177074.1, forward strand.
GACACCCAACGCGCCGACCAGGTCGTCGACGCTGCGGGTCGACACGCCGTGCACGTAGGCTTCCATGACCACTGCGTACAGGGCCTTGTCGATGCGGCGGCGTCGCTCCAGCAAGGAGGGGAAGAACGATCCTGACCGCAGTTCGGGGATCTTGACCTCGACATCGCCGCTGGTGGTGGCCACGGTCTTCGTTCGATGTCCGTTGCGGTGCGTTATCCGGGTGTCGGTGCGTTCGTAGCGGCCGGCGCCGAGCTTGTCGGTGGCCTCGGCTTCGATCAGAGCCTGCAGGCCGGTACGGATCAGTTCGGCGAACACGCTGGCGCTGTCGGCGCCCTCGAGCGCGTGGAGCTGGGTGAGCAGTGCAGAATGATCGTGGGTCATCGCGTAGCTGCTTTCTGTGAGTCACTGTGAGAGGTAACTCGTTGATCACTACGCGATGGCCCACCCTCGGCGAGGGAGCGACACGCCGCGGACCTGGCCGGATGCGCTCAGCCGATTCCCACCACTCCCCGGGACTTACCCGGTGCAATCCGTAGAATTTCGAAGCGCGGTTGCGTTAACACCTCCCCGGATTGATCTTGTTTCGTCCCAATTTTGCTGCCAGCCTCAAGATGACCCCTGCAACTCTCTATGATGTTCAGCACCGGAGTGGTCAAGTGGTCCGTGCCCTGCGTGGTATTCAAGTACCAGACGGGGTTTAACGCATTCTTCATTCCGAAATCCTTGCTGAACACAATCCCAAACGGTTTGAATTGGCGGGACCGTCCCGCAATATCTTGAACCATCGACCAACAGTGCTCCAACGGAGTCTCCGTGAAGCAACAGCATTTCTGGCCTAGGCCCGCAGCCTCGAGAGCGCCAGGGAATTCTTCTGCGAGTTCTTTGGCTAATCCCAGATTGCTACGTGCTTCGATTACGCCACTCGCGAGAATCTGCATCAGAGCATCCCTAGCAGATCCGTTACCTCTGTCCCGGGTAAAGTGCACTAAATATTCACTGAGATCGGACCTTTTGTGCAGCAATTCCGCAATATTTTGTTTCACAGTCGAATAATAGCTGCTTTACAATGCCCGGACCAGATCTTACTGATCTGGCAATGAAGGTAACCGGACCGTCGTCAGGGGTGTAACACGCATCACTACTGCTCTGCACGGGGTCCGTAGGCCCTGTGGCCCTCAGATGGCACCTCGCCCCCATCAGGTCTTCGCTAACTCCTGCCAGCAGCGCATCACCACAACGAAGACGGACAACTTGTTCCCTTGCATTGGAGCGATGGCAGCGGGATGCGCGAAGAAGCCGAGAAATTGATACGACCGTGGAGCAAGCGGAACTGCAGCGGATCCACGCGCAGGTTCAGGAAAACGACATACCCCCGCGACGGATTGATACGCTGATCTCGAACATTCCTTCTTGGAAGTTCACTGAGGCCTACTGTGTCCGGACGGTGGGCTTCTTCTCTTGGCCGGACAACAGCCACGCTCAGCCTCGGTCCAGGTCAGGCTTGCCCTGCCCGTCTCCTACCGAATCCCTCCAGTTGTGCTAGGTTTCCCGCGATGGAGGGGGGCCATTACGGTGCTGTATGCCGACACCGAGCGAATCCATGAGCTTGCAAACACGCTGAATCCCGGCGAGAACACGCGAGAATCCGGAGTTTGCGACCAGGCGATCTCAGGCGCCTCCAGTCTGATTTCATCGTCGGCCACGTCCGCCGTGCTGGCTGTCCTCGGTGGTCTGGCTGACACTGCGCTCAGTGCGTGTCATGACGAGTTCACCGCACTCAGCACCAATACCGAGCACGCGAGCGAGAGCTACCGGACCACTGACGACGAGACCGCCCAACAGCTCTCGGCAATCGAGATACCCGAGTGATCGTGCAGGGATCCCGAGGGCTCCCCAGCAGATCGACGATCGAACATTGGGATGCACTGACTGCTTCTGACACGATCGTCCGCACTCTGGGCTACGAAGCTGAACGACTCGATTCGCACACCCGGTCCGTTGACAGGCAGCGCGCCGCCGTCTCGGGCGAGGACTGGATAGGAACTGCCAACCAGGCAGCAGACGACCGGATCGCCGACGCGTGCGCCCGTAGCCGGAAGCTGTCCACAGGGCTAGTCGAAGTTGCTGGCACCGTCGAGACCGGGCTTTCGGAGCTGCACTACGCCCGCAGAGCGTTGCTTTCGGCGGTCGCGGAGGCAGAGGCCGACGGATGCCGAGTCGCAGACGACTGGACTGTCACGATCATAGGGCCGCCGACCGAGGAGTCCGAGGCCAAGGTCTTCGAATGGGCCGGTTATCTACGCTTCAAGGCTGCGGCTGTCCAGGAGGCCGACTCCCGTGCCGCCCAATCCATTGCAGACGCGGCGGCGGCTCTGACCTTCGGCTCCAACTCTGGAATCCATGGCTTCGTGCCGATCATCGCGCTTGGCGCTGTCGATCTGGCGCTCATGGCAGCCCTCGCCGCCGGTGCGATCTCGGCAGGCGCGATCCTCCTATGGGTCTCTGAACACTTTCCGAGCATCAACCTGCAGCAGGTGCTCGACATCATGCCGTCGACCCTGACCAATGATGGTCCGGGACAGTGGGAGTACCCCAACCGTGGCGGCACCTCCGAACGCGCCGGTGCCTACGAGGAACAAGTCACCGGCAGCCCCGCCGGAGTTGAATATGCGATCCCCAAAGCGGACGGCTCGGGCAACGTCCTGTTCGACGGTTGGGACCCGGACGCCGGAGAGAGCGGCAAGCTCATCGAAGCGAAAGGACCCGGCTACGAATGGATGGTCGGCGACGACGGCCAGTTCAAGCCTAATATGGGCGCAGCCAAATCTCTCCCCGACCAGCTTCGACGGCAATCTGAAGCTGCCGAATCCGCTGGGGCCGAGATCGAGTGGCGTGTCGCCGAAGAGCGAGTAGCTGAAGCCATCGAGGACATGATCGACGAAGCTGGATACGAGAACATTACGGTCAAGTACGTCCCGCCGGAGTAGCAGGCAACCACAGGTAGACAGGGAGGAACACGGTGGTACTGGATTTCATTGGTGGCTGGGGCGGACGGGTCGAGTCGCCTCGCGACGGCGCAGATCGCTTACAGCGCTCGCTACAGGAGATGCCCGACCTGTCCCATCTCTACTCTCCTTGGCTTCTCAACGGTGTCAAAGAAGACGGCACCTTCGTGCATCTCCCGAATGACATCGACGGCATCGAACAGGTAGTAGCCGACTCGATCCTCCGTGGAGACGATGGACTGGCCATGGTCAAGACCGGGTACACACCCGACTTGATCCGGATGTGTGAAGGCAGCTACCGCAAGTACTCAGTACGCGTGGGATTCGACGGGACAGGATTGAAGAACCATGTCCACTTCTCCCTGGACGATCCCGCGGACGATCCTTCCGGTGTAATCGACCCAGCACTCGTTGCCGACCATCTCCATATCCTGGTCCGTGCATGGGAACCCGACTACATCTATGTCGCCCCCAAGAAGCACCGTCGGTCGATCGGCTGCAAACCCGGACAGATCTGCGCCGGCTGGCTCACCTACGTCAAGGACAACGTCCCGCTAGACGAAACAGCACTCCGCGCCCACGCAATCGAGATCACCTCAGGAGACGGCGGTCGCTACATCCAGCTCAACGGAACCCCCACCACCCCCGACCTCGAGCAGGCCACCATTGTCCGACAAGCTTTGGGCTACTGACGGAAACAACCTTCGGACCGCATGCGGCTCCCTGCCGGACGCCCCACGAGCGTCAAATTCAAGTTGCCCGAGGCCTTCAAGCCGGGTGATGCGACGAGGAACGCATCAGGTCATCCGCAGGATGGACAAAGTCCCATGTGCTGTCGTTCGATCCACTAACTTCGGGAAATGACGTTCTCTCGTGAGTTCCTCGCAGACTTTCACGCTGGCGTGCATCCGGACGAACCCCAGCTACTCGCTCGTATCTACGCGGACGAAAACGCTGTCACCTATCTGGAATCCTTGGAGCGCGTGACTGATCCGTTGCGACAGTATGGGCGGTCTCAATTCCCGCAACTGGACTGAACCCAGCGCATGAACTGATCACAAGTTGTCGCCCCGTCTCGATATCCTCAGCGCTGTGAGCAACAGCGGTCAGGGCCATGCCATTTGCGTAGCTGTCGGCTGCACTCTCAAGGTCTCGGTCAAGAAGCACCAGTTGTGCGAGAAGCACTACCAAGCCTTCTGGAAGTACGGAGACCCGAACGGTAGCGGTAAACGCCAGGGTGGCCCATGTTCCGTATCTGACTGCAACCGACCGCGGAGCAGCCGCGAAGGCTACTGCCATATGCACAGACTCCGACTGCTTCGCACGAACTCCCTGGAAAGGCGGACGCCGCTCGACTGCGCGGAGCCAGAGTGCACACGACCCGCGAAGATCAAGGGCGTCTGTCAGCGACATTATGATCTCGCTCGCGGAGCGAAGAGGAACAGCACGCGGATCTGCGCCGTGGACGGATGTAACCAGATCGTGAAGGCGCGAGGTCGGTGTCCACGTCACTACGGGGAGCTTCAGCGATTGGGCATGCTGGCCGCTGCCCCACTGCTGGCTCACGAGCGAACATCTCATGCCCCCCGCGAATGCGCGGAGGCAAACTGCTCGCGACCGACGACCCCTAATGGTCGCTGTGCCATCCACCACGGGCGGGTTAGCTCAGGTCAGAGCATCGAGCGTCGCTGCCGAGGCTGTAACGCGGACCTCACTGGATTGCCGCGCGCCCAACGGTATTGTTCCGATCACTGCAAGCCTCGGTGCTCTGGCCCCAAGTGCGCCCGCATCACGGTGGGTCGAGGCCTCTGTTCGTCTCACTTGAAGCAGCACAACGCAGGAACAACGCTTCGACCGATTGAGACCCGCACCGTGCGGTCCGCCAACGGCCCCCGCAAATGGTGTGGCGATCCTGTTGGGGCGCGCAGTACAAGCAGTTTCTGCACGTTGACCTGCCGCAACCTTGCGCGACGCCACGCAGTGGCTGCCACAACCGGAGAGTGCGCACAGTGTGGCGCGGCCATCGATTACCTTGCACCTGCAAATAACGGAGGAAAGCGACTCACCCCCGTCTCGAAGCGCCTTTGCGACGACTGCCGTCACCGGAGTGCATCGCTCTACATGTCCGCTGAAGACCTGCGAAAACGAGACGGAGGCAACTGCGCGCTGTGCGGACTCCCTGTTCCGACGGATGCGATCAAGCCCCATCCACTGGCACCCGAAGTCGACCATATCCTGCCGATCTCGCGGGGCGGTACACACGAACCCGACAACCTCGCCCTGGTCCATAAGACCTGCAGTGGTCAAGCCCCGATAGGTGGTGTAGGACGGTGATCCTTTCTCCTGTCCTGACTATGCAGCAGGAATCGCGGCGGCAGGCTCTGTAACCACCTCCCCGCAGGACTCCGGCTCCGCACCAACGGCACGACAACGAGCCAGCACCTCGAGCCCGAGATACCGCCGACCCTCCGCCCATTCATCGGTCTGCTCAGCCAGAACAGCACCGACCAGCCTGACGACCGCGTCGCGGTTCGGGAAGATCCCCACCGCATCGGTCCGACGCCGGATTTCTCGATTGAGCCGCTCGGCCGGATTGTTCGACCACACCTGAGTCCACACATCCTTCGGAAAAGCACTGAACGACAACAGATCCGGGCGAGCATTACCCAGGTGCTCAGCCACCGCCGGGAGCCGGTCCTCGGTGTACTCGACGAGACGATCGAACTGAGCATCGACCGCATCGGCCGTCGGCTGGTCGTAGACCGAATGCAACATCGCCTTGACCGCCGGCCACATGCTCTTCGGACACGCACTCATCAGGTTCGCCGCGTAGTGGGTCCGGCACCGCTGCCACGCAGCACCGGGCAGGTTCGCCGCGATCGCATCGACCAGACCACGGTGCGCATCGGAGGTGACCAACCGGACCCCGCTCAGACCTCGAGCGACCAGGTCAGCGAAGAAGGTGTTCCATGCAGGCCCGGTCTCGCTGGTGGCCACATGCAAGCCCAGCACTTCGCGGTGCCCATCGGCGTTGACTCCGGTGGCGACCATCGCGACTGCGTTCACGACCTGCTTGTTCTCGCGGACTTTCATCGTCAATGCGTCGGCGGCGACGAACGTGAACGGGCCCGCGTGATCGAGGCGGCGTTGCCGGAACGCGGCGACCTGCTCGTCGAGGTCCTCGGCCATGCGTGAGACCTGGGATTTCGACAGTGCGTTGATGCCGAGGGTTTTGACCAGCTTGTCCATCCGGCGGGTGGAGACCCCGGCCAGGTAGCAGTCGGCGACCACGGTGATCAATGCCGCCTCGGCGCGTTTACGGCGTTCGAGGAGCCATTCGGGGAAATACGTTCCGGATCGGAGTTTGGGGACCGCGACGTCGATGGTGCCGACGCGGGTGTCGAGGGGACGGTGCCGGTATCCGTTGCGCTGATTGACTCGTTCGGTGGACTGTCGGCCCCATTCGGCGCCGCAGACCGCGTCGGCCTCGGCGGACAGCAGGGCGTTGATCATGGTTTGCAGCAGTTCGCGCATCAGATCGGGCGACGCGTCGGTCAGGGCTTGGTGCAATACGCCTGCAGGGTCGACAATGTGGGGTGCGGTCATCGTGATGACTCCGTTCGAGGATTCTGTGGAAGGTTGACTCGAAGGATCACGCGGTGACCGTTTCACGTCCAGCAGCGACACGCTGCCGGTTGTGTTGCTGGTCACCGGGTTACACCACTCTATGGGGCACTACTCCTGCAGTATCACGAAGAGCAACAAGCCCGCTCGATGGATGCGCGACCCCTCCGCAGTAGCACCATTGCTCGCCGAGTGGGAGGCCCACGGCACTGCGATGACGCGAACCAAATGCTCAGTTGACAACTGCGACCGCCGTGCCGAGTCCCATGGAATGTGCCAGAAACATCGTCGGCGATTCGTGACACATGGTTCGACGGAGTTGCCAACGAAGCCACTCGTCTGCTCAGTAGGTGGGTGCACGAAACTGGTACGAGCGCGCGGACTGTGTCGATCTCACTACGCACGCCACCTCCGCATCGGCACCGTCTGCGCTGAGCCTGGGTGCGAAAGGGAGGCTAATACACGGGGACTCTGCAAACCGCATTACAACCGATGGCTAGGGAATCGCCCCGTCCAGGCATGACGGCTAGCCAAGACCGCTCAGCCGGATAAGTTATCGGTCACGTAGCGTCAAAGATAACTTATTCAGCGAATGACAACTCGACTAGGCCCGGCACAGAGGTACGAGTTGAGGTACGTGCGGAAGCCCGTCATGGCCGTTCTTATCATGCCTTAGTCGGTCTTGTTCTTACCCAGCTGACCTGGGCCGATGCCATTCGTTCAGCTTCCCAAGCTGAATACGCGGGTTCGATTCCCGTCATCGGCTCAGACGAAAAGCCCCGGCCGGATTATCTTCCGGTCCGGGGCTTTCGCGATTCTCGGTACTGCGGTTCCGGGTGCCGATGTCGTCCTCGGAACGCGCGAGAGATGTATCAGAATTCGAACACCACTCGAGCGGGAACAGATCCGCTGAGCACATCGCTGATCGACTGGTTCACCGATTCCAACGGTCGGGTTTCGGAGATGACCTGGGTGCGTCCCGCTGCGTGCAGGGCGAAGACGTCGGCCAGGTCGTTGCGCGTCCCCACGATCGATCCGATCACGGACTTGCCGCCGAGCACCGTGTCGAAGATCGGCACCGGCAACGACGCATCACCGGCCGGCAGCGCTACACAGACGAGTCGCCCGCCGCGACGCAGCGAGGCGTAAGCCTGCTGGAAGGACGCAGCCGAGGCCACGAGCGCGAGAGCCACATCCGCTCCCCCGAGGCGGGCGATCGCCTCCACCGGGTCCTCCTTCTTGGCGTTGACAACATGGTCTGCGCCGAGACGCCGCGCCATTTCGAGCTTCTCGTCTTCGACGTCGACAGCGACCACGAAGCCGCCTGCGATCCGCGCATACTGCACTGCGAGGTGTCCGAGTCCGCCGATACCGAAGACGGCGACGGTCTGCGCGGGACGCACCTTCGCCACCAGTACCGCCTTGTAGGTCGTCACGCCGGCGCACGTCAGTGGCCCCGCGTCCACGGACGAAACACCGTCGGGGACAGGGGTTGCGAAAGCAGAGGGGAGCACCGCGTACTCACCGAAGCTGCCGTTGACGGAGTAACCGGAATTGCGCTGGTTCTCGCACAGAGTCTCCCAGCCGGAGATGCAATACCGGCACGCACCACACGCATATCCCAGCCAGGCGATGGCGACCCGCTCACCCACCGGTCGGTCGGTGACGTCCGATCCGATCGCCTCGACACGTCCGATGCCCTCGTGCCCGGGTATGAACGGCGGAGACGGCTTGACCGGCCAATCACCGTGTGCCGCGTGGATATCGGTGTGGCAGAGCCCGGTCACTTCCATCTTCACCAGTACGTCGGTCGGTCCGGGCTCGGGAACAGGCAGATCTTGGATCTCGAGGGGTGCTGTGAAGTCGGTGACGACTGCTGCTTTCATCGCGAATCTCCTGTGGTGGGCGGGCCCGCACATCCACGAGCCGTACGACCCCGAGAGCCCCGTGCCCCCGAACCCGAAGACCGTCCATCCTTCTCCCGGCGTCGTGTCCCCATCCTCGACCACGAGGTGCCGGGATATCAGGGTTCTCGGTCACGAATCGGTATGCAGTTGGTACCTGCTTCCTTCGCGAGGATGTGCCGCTCCACGCCAACTGTGCATCGCTTCCGCAGCGACGAACCGGCCGACTAGTTGTACTGACCGGGGACGTTGGTCAATCGTGAGAAGGGCGGCTGGTTCCCGCAGGCCGTGTGGGGCCGGTGGTGGTTGTAGTAGTGCAGCCAGCCCTCCAGCTCGCCCCGGCGTTCCGTTTCGGAGGTGTAGCAGCGGGCGTAGGCCCAGCCGTCGGCCAGGGTGCGGTGGAACCGCTCGATCTTGCCGTTGGTCTGCGGCCGATACGGCCGCGTGCGCTTGTGCCTGACTCCGAGCTCTGCGCAGGTGTCTCGCCATAGGTGTGAGCGGTAGGCGCCGCCGTTGTCGGACAGGACGCGTTCGACGGTGACGCCGCGGGCGTTGAACCACTCGACGGCCCTCACCAGCACTGCGGTGGCGGTGATCGCGGTTTCGTTGTCGTGGATCTCGGCGTAGGCGACACGGGAGTGGTCGTCGATGACGGTGTGGACGTAGGCCTTGCCCATCAACGGGTCATAGTGCTTATTCCTGGGCTTGTCGGGGGTGGCTGCTCGGTTCTTCTCGCCTTGTCGTCGGCCGACGTAGCGCCAGCCTCCGCCGTCGGGGATATTGCCGAGCTTCTTCACATCGACGTGGAGCATCGCGCCAGGATGGTCGTGTTCGTAGCGACGGACGGGTTCGCCGGTAGCGCGGTCGACGTGGGAGAGCCGGTTGAGATGGGCATCCGTGAGGATGCGGTGGACCGTCGACGGCGCGATCCCGAGCCGATACGAGAGCTGCACCGGTCCTTCGCGGAGACGTAGCCGGAGCTGGATGCAGCGGCGGGTGACCCGCGCGCTGGTTTTGCTGGGCGAGTGGTGCGGGCGCGAGGAGCGGTCCTGCATGAGCTCGCCGGCGCGGTAGCGGTCGGCCCAGCGCTTCACCGTCGGCCACGACACCTGGAATCGTGCAGCGACCTCACTGACAGGCCAGCCCTCGCCGACGACGAGACGAGCGACGATCAGGCGATGACGCGGCGTCAGGGCCGCATTGGGGTGAGACATTGCGTTCTCCGGAAAGTGCAGTTGAGGGCTAACTGCGGCCGATCTGGATGCGTTTCCATGCCGACGACGTTGCGCACCCGCCGAGCAGACCGACCGCCAGGGGGATGACAAGTGCAACTGCCGGCACAGTCGGATCGCCAGAGGCCCACAGGGTCGGGATCGCCCACGGCACGTAGCGGCCGAGACCGAAGCCGGAGGTCAGGTTGGTGGCCACGAGAACGGCCAGGGTCGCGCCGATCCCGGCCAGGTATCCGCGCCAGTGGGTGGCCACCCAAGCGATGGGAAGCACGCTGCACACCAGGCAGAATCCGCTGATCGTCAGTGTCAACCCGGCATGGAGTGCCCCTGCCGGATCAAGCCCGAGACCGATCCCTGCCATGATCGATGCGACGCTTTGAACCAGAGTGAGGGCCAGGCCCCAGCCGAGGCAGGCGACAAGCTTTGCGCGTGCCACCGCTGCGCGGGACGTGCCGATCGCGAAGAGACCGACGATGGTGCCGTCAGTGAACTCGCGGCCGACTGCCCACGCCGCGACGATTCCGGCTGCCAGCAGCAGGGTGACTCCAAGGCTCAGGGCGGCCAGGCTGACATATCCGCTCCACCCCTGCCCGCTGATCATGGCGGCTGCCTTGCGGCCCATGTCTGTCCCTGGGGCGTGGACGGCTGCTGCGTAGCCACCGGCCGAGGTGGCTGTGGCCATGATGAGAACGGCACAGGCCGCGGTTCTGGCCACGGGGGATGCGTAGAGTTTTCGGGATTCGATGCGCAGGACTGGGGCGTGTGGGGTCATCAGATCTCCTGCAACTGTTGGTCGGCGGCCAGTACGGTGTCGAAGAAGACCTTCTCGAGGTCACGTTCGTCGGGGGTGATGGTGGCGATGACCTGTCCGTGGTGAAGGACGTCGACCGCATCGGAGACACGGGCGAGTTCGTCGAAGTGGTGGCTGGTGATCAGGATCGAGCTGCCCTGGCCTGCCAGGCGACGCAGTTCGTCACGAAACGCCACGACCGCCAGAGGGTCGAGGCCGTTGGTGGGCTCGTCGAGGACGGCCACGCTGGGCTCATGGGCGAGCGCGCTGATCAGGCCCACCTTCTGACGCGTGCCTAGGGAAAGCCGCCGAACGGGCTGGTCAAGATGGGCTTCCATGCCGAGCGCCCGCGAAAGCTGCGCGACGCGTGGCGCGCACCCTGATGGGTCCATGCCGTGAAGCATGATCGCGTTGTCGATGTTGGCGCGCGCTGTCAGCTCGGGATAGGCGGCCGGCGTCTCGACCATGTGACCGACCCGACACCAGGCCTCTGCGGGGCTGGGCCAGATGTCCTGGCCGTGGAGCAGGACATGGCCCGCATCGGGTCGCAGCATGCCCAGCGCCACCCGCAGTGCGGTCGTCTTGCCCGCACCGTTGAGGCCGACGAGCGCACGAATCTGTCCGTGGGACAGCTCAAGGTCCAGTCCACGCAACACCTCGCATCCGCCCAGCCGGACCTGGATCCCCGACAAGGTCAGCGCGGCGGTCATCGGGCCGAGCCCAACAAGCTCTGCAGCCCGCCGGCAAGGGCCATCGCAACATGGCTGGGCTCGGGCTCGGCCGCCCAGCCCAGCAGGATCGCCGTGGCGGCCCCCATCACGGCCCCTGCAGCAGCTCGCGCCTGGTCGGCGGATGCGCCGGAGCTGACCAGGGCCTCGCGAATCGCCTGCTCCGTTGCCGCGCTGGAAGCCCAGACAGCCCCACGCAAAGAGGGCGTGGCCGCGACGAGCTGGATGCGGTCCCGGAACTGGGGAGACGACAACTCGCGCGCCGCTTCGGGCTCGCTCAGCGCGGCCAGGAAGCCGCCCACCACTCGCTCGAGCGGGTGTGCTGACGCTGGCTGGGCGGCGACGGCCAGTGCGATCGCCGGATCGAACATGTCCTCCACCAGGACGGACTCCTTGCTGGAGAAGTGCCGGAAGAAGGTCATCCGTGACACTCCAGCCGCTTCAGCGATCTGGGCCACCGACACGGTGTCGTAGCCAAACTCGCGGAACAGGCGCAGGGCGATGTCATGCAAACGTCGGCGATCAATCGGAACAGTCATGCCCCAATGATACCCAGTCACAGTTACCGAGTAACAGAATCAGTCGATCAACGTGTCCGGTCAGTACAACTAGTGGTGGAACAGCACCGGCTGACCTTCACGCGGAATAGGCGTCTCCAGCCGATCGAGGAAGTCGACCTCCGTCTTGATTTCGGCCAGAAGCGCGGTGGCGAGGTCGTGGCTCAAACCGTTGCGCACGACGATCCGCTGCACCGTGACGTCGGCCAGGTCGTCGGGCATGGGATACGCGGGTACGAGCCATCCCTTCATCCGCAACCTGTCCGACAGGTCGTAGAGGGTCCACTTGTCGGTGTAGCCCTTTTTGAGCATCCACGCGAACACCGGAATGTCGGAGCCGTCGTTCCACAGTTCGAATGCCGGAAGCTTGGCTATCTCCTGCGCAAGGTACTGCGCGACTGCCAGCGACTCCTGTTGGACTCGTTTGTAACCGTTGGACCCCAAGCGCAGGAACATGTAGTACTGCAACAGCACCTGCGCGCCCGGCCGTGAGAAGTTCAGCGCAAAGGTTGGCATGCTGCCGCCGAGGTAACTGACGTAGAAGACCAGTTCGTCCGGTAGCGCCTGCTTGTCACGCCATACCACCCAGCCCACGCCGGGATAGACGAGACCGTACTTGTGACCCGACGTGCTGATCGACGCCACCCGGTCGAGCCGGAAATCCCACACCAGGTCCGGCTGACAGAACGGCGCGATCATCGCTCCGGACGCGCCGTCGACGTGAATCGGGACGTCGACGCCGGTGTCGGCGGCGATGCGGTCCAGTGCCTCACTGATCTCGGCAACAGGTTCGTACGCTCCGGTATACGTCACGCCCATGATGGCGACGACGCCGATGGTGTTCTCGTCCACATACTTGTCGAGTTCGTGCCCGTCGAGGGTTCTGTGCTCCAAGGTGATGGGTACATACCGTGCTTCGACTTCGAAATAGTTGCAGAACTTCTCCCAGCACACCTGAACAGCGCTCGAAAGCACGAGGTTCGGCGCCTCGGTGGACTTTCCTTCGGAGCGCCGGCGCTTCTGCCACCTTCGTTTGAGTGCCAATCCGCCGAGCATGCACGCCTCGGAGGAACCGATCGTGGACGTTCCGATGGCGTTGTCGGGATCGTTGGCGTTCCACAAATCGGCAAGTATTGTCCAGCAACGCGTTTCGATAGCCGCCGTCTGCGGATACTCGTCCTTGTCGATCATGTTCTTGTCGGCGGACTCGGTATAGAGACGAACGGCAAAGTCGTCCATCCACGTGCCGACGAATGTGGCCAGATTCAGCCGCGCGTTGCCGTCCAGCATCGCCTCGTCGTGCACAATCTGGTAGGCGGTCTCGGGGTACGACTCCGACTGCGGCATCCGGTTTTTCGGGAGGTCGGTGGCCTCCCCCGGTCGCTCGAAGACCGGATTGAGCGAAAGCGAGTCGCTGGTGCCGACACCACGTCCACGGAACTCGGTGGGATCGATCGGTTCAGACATTGTTCTCCCTCGGAAAGCGAATCGGACCATAGTCGTGTGTAGACGGCGGATTCGACGTATGCGTCATGATCTGCTCGCATTGCCGGTCCCCGAGCCGGTGGGGCGAGGACCGTCCGGGCCCTCCTTGGTGTAGTCCGTCTGATCAGCCACATCTTCACCTGCGGTGAGCATTACGTGCTCGCCGCGTGCAATCGGCGGGACGAACTTGTTCACCTCGCCGTACCGTTGCCGAATCGGTTCGACAAGGCGCGGGTGGGACCTCTTGTCGTGGAGCGCGTAGATGATGAACGGAATGAGGACCGCGACGATGAATGCGCAGACCAAGATTCCCGTGTATTCCGTATCGTATCTCTTCGCCAAGGTCGAGGGCGTCACAAAGCTGATCGCCAGCGCAAATCCCGACACGATGAACCCGACCACTGCGACGAACAGTTTGACCACAGTTCCGCCCGGAATCTCGTACGCGCGTTCCAGATTCTTCTTCCTCAACACCAGGACCATGTACGCGATGAAGAACAGGAGATAGCCGACGAGATAGATCACCGTGGTCAGGGCGATGGCGGTGAAGAAGCTGACGTTGCCTGCACCGCCGCCGAAGGTGAGCAGAGCGGCCCAACCCGTGACGATCACACCCTGCACGACGATGAAATTGACCGGGACGTCTGCACGGTTCACTTTGCGCATGGACCTGGGCAGGATCCCTTTCTGGGCAGTCACATACATACCCCGGGCCGGGCCGACGACCCAGGCGCTCACTTCGGCCATGACGCCGACCGCGAGCATCACCGCAAGCACCTTCGCCAGCCAGACAAGACTATGACTGAAGTGCTCGAGTAGCCCGGCGAACGTCTGGACCACGCCGGCGCTGAGCGAGAGTTCACTCTCCGGGACGACTGCCGCCACCGACAGGCCGCCCACGGTGTTGAGGACTACTGCCGCGATCACGAGCATCAGCATGGCCAACGGGTAATCCCGTTTGGGATTCACCATTTCGTTGGCATGACTGGCGCTGGCCTCGACACCCATGTACGCCAGGATGAACGACACGAACACGACCAACGTGGAGAGTTCACTGAAGTCGGGCACCAGCGCGGCGGCACTGATCTCGACATCCGACTGTCCACCGGTGGCGAGATACGCGATCGCCAAGACGATGAGGACTATTCCGGGGATGATCACGCCGCCCACAAAACCTGTTTTCGCAATACGGGCGGTGTATTTGGTGCCACCGAGTTGGCTGAACGTGAGTAGCCAGAAGATCACCAGCACCCCGGCGAACTTCATCCACGGAACCTCGTCGAGTTGTCCCAGTTGAAGACGTAGCCCAGGGCACCGAGGATGAAATAGATCATCGTGACGAATCCGACGGTTATCTGCAGCCATTGGAAGAAGATGGCCGCGAAGCCGAATCGTTCGCCCAGAGTCGACCCGACCCATTTGAAGATGCCGCCCTCTTCCCATCCCTTGACCGTTGCCATTTCGGCAGCACACAGAGCCACCGGGATGAACCAGCAGAAGCCGCCGAGAACGAGGAAAAAGACCAGGCTCAGACCGGAAGTCGCGAACGTCGGATACTCGTAGACGGTCATGACCATCGAAGCAGTGATCGCAAAGAACCCGAAGAGGGTCAGTGTCTTCGGCGGAGCCTTCGGAGCAACCATACCCGTTCCTTATTCACTAGGTATCGGTCAACAACACTGTCGCCCGGCGCTTTACTGCGGCACGCAAAGCGTATCGCAGTCCGAAAGCAAGAATCATGAAAGCGACGATCTTGAGATGCCGAACCGGACCGAACTGACAATAGTTGAAGCACCTTCGCATTCCACGCAATATGCGCGCGTCGTCAAAGAACTCTCTCGACGCACCTGTCGCGGCCCACCCGCCAGGAACCGACCCACGGGCAGGCAGGCCACGGCTCGCAGCTACCAGCGGTAGTCCAGGAACTTTCCGTCGAAGGTGACGACCACGCGGTCACCGTCCGGATCGGGCCGCCGCGTGATGTCGACGGTGAAATTGATCGCGCTCATGATTCCGTCACCGAACTCTTCGTGGATGAGCGCTTTGAGCGCCGGTCCGTACACCGAGAGCGCCTCCGAGAAACGGTAGATCGTCGGGTCGCGCATGACCTCGGGTGAGGAACCGCGGTGAGGTTGCAGTGCAAGGCTTTCAGCGATTTCCTCACCCAATCCGAGCCGCTCACATACGCGGCTCGCCTGCTCTGCGCTGAGGGGGTGCTGGCCCAGCAGTGCTGCAGTCGTCCACACCAGCGGCGCGCCGAGGTGCTCGGCGAGGTCCGCCCACGTGAGTCCCTGGCGGATTCTCGCCGCGTCCACAATTGCCGCAGCGTCGGCCTTCGGAAGAATCGGGTTCATGGGTACTGCCTTTCGATGTGGTTGCCGGGTGGACGTGGTTCGGCTGTTGTCGGGGCGGACGCTTGCTCAGGCCGGCGTGAGTTCCGATTCCGTCGTCTCCGTCTCGGCTCTTGCTCCCCGCTTCGGTGCAGTGCGCATGTGGGTCACATAGATCACCGCACCGACGAAAACAATTCCTCCCACGAGATTACCTATCACCGTGGGGATTTCGTTCCACACGAGATAATCGCCCAACGAGAATTCGCCGCCGAGCAACAATCCGGACGGGAAGAGGAACATGTTGACCACGGAGTGCTCGAAGCCCATGTAGAAGAACAGCATGACCGGCATCCACATGACCAGGACCTTGCCGGGAACACTCTTGGACATCAGCGCTGCAACGACAGCGGTGGACACCATCCAGTTGCACAGCACACCACGCAGGAACAGAGTCATCATGCCTGCGGCGCCGTGCTCGGCGTAGCCGACGGTGCGCGCTTCCCCGATGTGCATCAGTTGCTGGGCCACATCGTTCGGCGGGATGGAGTAGCCGTAGGTGAGAATGAAGGTGATCATGACGGCGACAGTGAAAGCACCCGCAAAGTTGCCGAGGAAGACCAGACCCCAATTGCGCAGTACCGCACCGATGGTCACCCCCGGGCGCTTGTCGACGTAGGCGACCGGGGCGAGCGTGAACACCCCGGTGAGCAAGTCGAACCCGAGCAGATAGAGCATGCAGAAGCCGACCGGGAATAGCACCGCGCCGAGCAGTGCGTTGCCGGTCTGCACGGTGACCGTGACGGCGAATGCGGCCGCGAGCGCGAGGATCGCGCCACCCATGTAGGACCGGATGACGGTGTCCCGTGTGGACATGAGGACCTTGCTCTCGCCTGCGTCGACCATCGAACGGGCGAGTTCGGCGGGGGGAACGTAGGACACATCAACCTCCTGGTCGGGTAGGCCAGTGTTTCGGGGTTGCGTGTCCGGCACATTGCCGAGCAGTAAAAGCGGTCGTTACGTTCTCCTCGCACGGGTGCCCGCCACGTTGTGAGGCCGCACGGCGGGTATTCCTGCGGGCTTGTGGCCGGGACTAGGGCCGGTCGTCGCGGCGAGCGCTGTATTCGCGGTGCGGAACGAATTCGAAGGTCAGCATGGCGAACGCCGCAGGTAGGAGGTAACGCAATTTGAAGAGGACGAACCGCCGGTCTGTCCCCGCGTGAAACTTGTCCAGATAGCGATACAGCGACTCGAGCGCGATGATCGAGTCTCCGAGGCGGAGCACCATGCGCACTCCGGAACGCCATCGGCCGGTGCCGTTCGGGCCGAGAAGGTCCGGGAACGGGGCAAATGCCAACGACACCGACGTTCCGCCGATGCTGCGGACGTGGTCGATGACGGCGACGGCCATCCGCTCGTCGGTGCCGTTCGGTGCCCGGGGGCTACGCCATGGCACGTCCAGGCTCCATTCTTCGCCATGATCTGCAAGGCCGTATCGCTGAAACCCGACGGGAACCATGTCCCGGTCGCGTGCGATGACGATCATCATGTCCGGGTACGTCCCGTCGAGCAGATGGTCGAGGATCATCGAAAAGCCCCGGCGCTGATGGCCGGAGCGAGTGTGAGCCACGATGTCGAGCAGTTGACTCCGCACTTCGGGGGACAGATCCCTTTCGGCGACGATCTCGGTGGTGACTCCGGCGTTCTCGGCGCGGTGCACCGCCTGGCGGAGGTTACGGAAACGCCGGCCGACGAGGGTGAAATGCCCGACGTCGACGATGACGTCGCACCCGATGCAGACCGATCTCAGTCGTGGGCGACCCCGACCGCCCGACTGCCACAACCGAACGGTGTTCTCACCGGCCCCGAGGACAGCCACCCGCCACCCCCGGTCGGAGGCGAAGCGCGTGAAGTCCGAAAGCAGGTTGTCGAACGCCGGCGGGTGGCCCACCGGGTCGCCCGACACCACCGCGATACCGGCGCGCGTGCGATACCCGATCGCGGCGGTGCGACCGGAATTGTAGAAGTACGACTTGGTCGAATTCAGCGCAAACGGCGCCAACGGGTCACCGCTGGACTCCCGCACGAGCGAGGCGATGCGTTCTTCCTCCTCGGGTTCCGGCCTGCTCCCGACGGGAAGAACCAACACGGGCCCCGACACCGCGATCGCGACGAACGCGACATGGCTGTGTCCCCAGGCGTAGGCGAAACCTGCCACCAGCAGACACAACAGGGCTGCTACCGCATGCATACGGGTCACGGGACGGCGCAACCACACCCCGCGGGCGACGAACGCGATCGCGACAGCGAGCGCGACGATCAGTTTTGTGTCCCTGCCCGACCGGAATGCCGCGATTTCCAGCACGATCATCGCGAGCAGGTACAAGCGGAGTCCCATTCGCTGCACGCCGGGTGTCGCCGAGGCTGCGGCGGTTTGCAGGGTCGTCATGGCTCACTCTCGATTCTCCGCGGCATCGGGCGCCCTTACGACCGTATGCCCGTTGAATCGCCCACCCTGCGGTTTCTGATGAAGAGCGAGCAGTCAAGGGAACGAACACGATTTATCCGGCATTACGCCGCTCGCACTCGCTCACGATGCGGAGGATAGTGCCCCGTGGAGTGGTGGACTTCGGATCGGCTCTGCAGTAGACGTAGTGATCAACGAGTCGTGCTGGATACTATGCTGTTTCGCTCGAGCCGGTCAACGACAACGCCGGTTCGGTAGCGTGCTGTTTGGCGGCGATCACCGCCCGGAGCTCGTCCATGCTCACATCCGAGACATACCGGCGGGTGACCTGCCACTCGTCGTGCTGCTCGATGACCACCGCGGTCGCCAACCGGAGGAATGCCGCCGGGTTCGGAAAAATCTCCACGACGTCGGCTCGACGCTTGATTTCCTTGTTCAACCGCTCAATGGGATTGTTGGACCACACCTTTTGCCAATGAGCCTTGGGGAACGCGGTGAACGCCAGCACATCGTGTTTGGCGGCTTCCATCAACGCCGCGACCTTCGGAAACGACCCGGAGAAGGTGTCGGTGACCTGATCCCACTGCTCCGCGACGGCGTCCGGGTCGGTGTGCGCGAAGATCGTCTTGACCGCCGCCATCACCGGCGGCACATGCTTGGCCGCCACCGCCGCCCGAATGTTGCGCATGAAATGCACCCGGCACCGCTGCCACGAAGAACCCGCGAACTGCTGCATCACAGCAGCTTTGAGGCCACTGTGTGCATCGGAGATCACCAGATGCACCCCCGACAGACCACGGGCCTTGAGGCTGGTGAGGAACTCGCGCCAGAACTCGTAGGATTCGCTGTCCCCGACGGCGGTTCCGAGTACCTCGCGGGTGCCGTCGATCGAGACTCCGGTGGCCACCACCAACGCCTGGGACACCACGTGCGCACCGACCCGGACCTTGCAGAAGGTGGCGTCGAGAAACACGTACGGAAAGCTCGTGTGCGTCAGCGTGCGCTCGCGGAACCGGGCGATCTCGGTGTCCAGACCAGCGCAGATCCGCGACACCTCCGACTTCGAGATCCCGGATCCGACACCCAACGCGCCGACCAGGTCGTCGACGCTGCGGGTCGACACGCCGTGCACGTAGGCTTCCATGACCACTGCGTACAGGGCCTTGTCGATGCGGCGGCGTCGCTCCAGCAAGGAGGGGAAGAACGATCCTGACCGCAGTTCGGGGATCTTGACCTCGACATCGCCGCTGGTGGTGGCCACGGTCTTCGTTCGATGTCCGTTGCGGTGCGTTATCCGGGTGTCGGTGCGTTCGTAGCGGCCGGCGCCGAGCTTGTCGGTGGCCTCGGCTTCGATCAGAGCCTGCAGGCCGGTACGGATCAGTTCGGCGAACACGCTGGCGCTGTCGGCGCCCTCGAGCGCGTGGAGCTGGGTGAGCAGTGCAGAATGATCGTGGGTCATCGCGTAGCTGCTTTCTGTGAGTCACTGTGAGAGGTAACTCGTTGATCACTACGCGATGACCCACCCTCGGCGAGGGAGCGACACGCCGCGGACCTGGCCGGATGCGCTCAGCCGATTCCCACCACTCCCCGGGACTTACCCGGCGTAGGATCGGAAAAAGAAATACGGAACCGTCGAGCAGGGGGAAGCCGACGTGGAGGTGTCGAGATTTTTCCTTACTGTCGCGGTCGCCTGTTCTCGGAATTGTCCGATGCCCCACGTCTGGTGATCCTTCGCGGCCACCGTTTCTCGGGGAAGACGACACTTCTGCGGACATGGCTCATGACCGATCCCGAACCTTGTCGCGTCATTGCGTACGTCGGTCCGTCCACTGCGGATTCTGCCGCCGACCGTTATTGGACCCGGATATTCGATTCCGTACGCCGTTGCATCGACATCGACGCCTCGCGCACGAGCCGGGGATTCGCCGCCCTCCGAACTGCCCTCTCGACCGCGGACACACCCGTCACCCTCGTCCTCGACGGCACGCGACTCGATGAGGACGTCGCCGAGGGCATCGGCACCCTGCTCGCCGACGAACCGACCCTGCGCATCGTCGTCGCGACCCGCACCACGAGTTCCGCCGGTGCGGGCATGCCCTCCGACACGAGGATCCTCACCTCCGCCGACCTCGCCTTCACCGTCGACGAAACAACCGCATATCTGCGTGATGCCGGTGTTCCGCAGGAGCGGTGGGTCGTGGAGCGGATCGTTCACCGCACCGGAGGGCTACCGGCCGTGATCGGCCGTCTCCCCACAGCCCTGTCCTCCGCACCGATCCCCGGAGCGACGGAGCTCGAGCACCTCGACCGCATCGTGGACGCGGTGATCGACTCGGTGACAGCACGGACGATCAAGAACGAACCGCTCCTCGCACACCTGCTGCGACCGGTTCTGATGTCGGCGATGACCGACTCGCTGACCTGCGCGTCCCTCGCAGAGTCGGGTGTGGATGCCCCGACCTTCGTCACCACCCTCGAGTCCCTCGGCCTGGTCGAATCCGTGCCCGGGAGCCCGGCCCGGGCGTACCCGGACGCCGTCCGCCGGTCATTGTTGCGACGGGCCGTGGCCGACCTGCCGGCCGAACCGACGAGGACCTACCTCGTGGTGCCGGGGGCCGTCGATCGCGGCTCGGACAGCGCTGCGCTGCTCGGGCAGGTCGTCGCCCTGCGGAAGGAGGGACGGTTCGCCGAGGCGGCGTCGATCTGCGACGACCTCGCGTCGAGAGCGGTGTCCTCGTCGGGGACGCCCGAGACGACGGTCGTCTCCGACGCCGCTTTCTGCTTCCAGGCCGGCCTGACCTACTTCTTCGCGGTGCGTCCGCACGAGGCGATGGGCATGCTGCGCCGAGCCCGTTCCGCCGGGGCCGGGACCCCCGTCGGCGAGGACGCCGCTGCCGTACTCGGACTCATGCATGCCCTGCGCGGAGAAGGGCCGGAGGCACGCGCGGCGCTCTCCACCGATCGGTCGCCTCGGCGGCACCACCGCAACAACGCACGACTCGCGCACACAGCCGAGCAGATCGCGGCGGCACTGCTCGCGATCGACCGACTCGAATCCGACGTCGCGCTCGACATCCTCGTCGACATCGAAGCGTCCACGGCTCCGAACGAGCTGTGGGCACTCACCCTCTACGCACAGGGCTCGCTCGCGCTGCTCACCCATACTCCGATGGACGGGCTGCGGCGCATCAAGGCCGAGATCCGGAAGCACCCGGAACTCCACGCCGGGTACAACGCGGTACTCGTGAACGCGATACGCGCCGATCTCGAACTGGCGCTCGGCGATTTCGACCGGGCGCGGAATCTCGTCGCCGACTCCACCCACCTGTTCACCGCACCCGTCCATGCCCGCATGCGTCTGCTGACGGGCGATCCGGCCGGCAGCGAAGCGCTCGTGCACCACTACGGAACCGATCCGAACTGCACGCCCCGCCAGGCGATGGAACTGGCCGTGCTCGGCGCCGCTGCCGCGTGCGCGCTCGGACGCGACACCGAGGCCCGCCCTCATCTCGACCGGGCGATCGCGCTGTCGCAGCAGACGGGGTTGTTACGACCGTTCACCATGGTCTCGCCGCTGATGGCCCGGCATCTCGGCTCGCTGGGAGTCGACCTGCCGACCGCCGCGGAACCGACGGCACTCGACACCGCCACCTATCCGAAGTCGAAACCGGTCGTGCGACTGACGCCGCGCGAACGCGCTGTCCTCGACGGATTGATCGCGGGTCGCTCGGCACGCACCATCGCGAAGGTCGAATTCGTCAGCGTGAACACGGTGAAGACGCAATTGCGGTCGCTGTACCGGAAGCTCGGCGTGAACTCCGGGAAGGACGCGGTGATCGCCGCCCGGCACCTCATGCTCGACTGACGCTCGGGTCCGGCCGTCTCAGAGTGTGTGTTCGACCGTGGTCATGTGGTGGTAGCCGATACGTACCAGCTCCGACAGCACGTCGGTGTCCACGGTCGACAACCTGTCACGGAATGTCCCGCAGGTCCTCGATGCGATGGTCGAACTCGCCCTCGGTGTCGTCGACCGCGTCCTCGAGCCGACCGTTCTCGAGCGGCCGGTACACGAAGACGGTGTTCAGGCCGACCTTGCGTGCGGCCCGCAGATCGTAGGGATGCGACGCGACCATCGCGGCCCGGGACGGATCGACCCCGAGATAGCGGCAGGTGCGTTCGTACAGGAACCGCTCGGGCTTGAAGGCACCGAACAGTTCGGCCGTGAGGATGGCGTCGGCTTCGAGCTGTTGGTCGCGGAAGAGCGTGATCATCGTGGCCATGTCCGTGTTCGACAGCGTCGACACCACCGCCTGCGAACGGAGTTCCTTCAGCCCGGGCCGCACGTCCGGCCACGCCTCGAGGCGCTGCCAGGCCCGCGCCGTCTCGACGCGCACGTCCTCGGGAAGATCGATCCCGAACTGCTCGCACACGTCGCCGAGTCCGTCGACGTAGGAGTCCTGCACGCGATACCACTTCTCCACCGACTGATCGAGACGGAGGACGCGCTCGTAGTAGTCGCTCCTCCAGGCCCGCACCAGGTCGCCCACGGTCGCCGGATCGGCATAGGTACCCAGTGCCTCGGCGACCGCCCGGGTGACCGGGGTGTAGAAGTCCATCAGCGTGCCCTGCACGTCGAAGATGTACGCGTCGTATCGGCTCACGCCTGGAGCATGCCCGCTCGCGCCGTCCTGAAACGGAGTGCAGAATCCGCACGCCGATGTGACCCGCGTCGCATACTGGGACCGAAGCGTCGCCGCGCTCCGGGGGTGCACTATGGACGACCTGGCGGAATTCCGTCACGATCTCGATCGGATCGAACACCGCGTCGCCGGTGAGGTGATCGTCGGCCGCTCGCGGGTCCGGATCCTGGCCGGGTGCGTCGCGTTGCTGGTCGTGGGTCTGCTGCTTCCCCAGGCCACTTCGGTGACGTCGCTGACGACCCTTCTGCGCTGGGACTCCGAGGCCGCCACGCTCCCCCTCCGTGTCTTCGATGTCTTCGTGGTGGTGTTCGGCATCCTCGTACCGCTCGTCGCGTTGCTCCGCAGGCGCTGGGGTGCCGCGACGATCGCGATGCTCGGTTCGGGTGCGGCGTCGATGGTGGGACTGTTCGCCGTCTGGTCGCAGGCCGGGATGGTCGCCCACACCTCTCACGCACCGCACGTCGGCCTGTATCTGTGCTGGGCCGCGGTGATGGCGTCCACGGCGGTGTGGCTACCCGTCGTGCTCTCCACCGCTCCCCTGCGCAGCGCTCCTCCGGTCACCTCCGGGATTCTGACTCCCCGGAACGGTCGCTGACCGCACCGTTCACCGATCGGCAGTGGCGCGCGTCACGCTTGCAGTGCAACACTGTAATCAGTGCAACACGCACAGGTTGATCGGTGCGACACGCACCGGGTCGCGTCCCGAGGAGGACACCATGCGACATTCACACATCCACGGATTCGGACGCCCGGGCGGCTGGCAACAGGCAGACGTCCCCGACGCGAGCGATGCCGCCGAGTGGTTCGCCGGCAGGCTCCCCGACGACTGGTTCACCGGAGCGCCCGACATCGAGATCGACAGAGAGGAAATCTTCGTCGTCGGCCCCCTCGGGGTACCCGACGGCACGAGCGACACCGAGATCGACGGACGCATCGCTCGATTCCGCGAGACCACGCGCGCCGACCGGATGCGCATCGCCGACGAGGCCGAGGCCCGCTACGGCCGCAAGGTGGCCTGGGGCGTGAAGGTCGGCGACCGGACCGACCTGTTCACCCACCTCGCCGTCCCGGTCATGACGCGACTGCGCCAACCCGAACGGAAGGTGCTCGACACCCTCGTCGACGCGGGTGTCGCACGGTCCCGTTCCGACGCACTGAAGTGGACCGTCAGGCTCGTGGGACAGCACTCGGAGCAGTGGTTGCAGGAACTGCGCGAGGCGATGAAGAAGGTCGACGATCTGCGTTCCGAAGGTCCGCAGGTCTGACCTCCGCGACCCGGAGGACCCACTCCCGCGCTGCCGCCACGGACGCCACCGTGGCGACACCGCGGGGTGCGGGCGGGCGACGCACGACGATCACGCGCACGCCCAGTTCGTCGGCGGCATCGAGTTTGCCGCGGGTGAGCGAGCCACCCGAGTCCTTCGTGACGAGTGTGTCGATCCTGTTGTCGAGCAGCAGCTTCCGTTCGCCACTCACGGTGTAGGGGCCGCGTCCCAACAGCACCGACCAGTTCCGTGGCAGTTCGATCGCCGACGGGTCGACGACGCGGACGAGCACGTCGTGCGCGGCGAGTGGCCCGACAAAGCGGTCGAGGGTCTGCCGTCCGGTGCTGAGGAAGATCCTCCGGCCGGTCGCGGCAGCGCGCGCGGCGCTGTCGTGGTCGTCGACCCACGTCCACCGGCCGTGCTCGTCTTGCCAACCGGGTCGTTGCAGGCGCACGAGCAGCACGTTCGCGGCAGCGCATGCCGCGGCGGCGTTCGCGCTGATGCCCGCGGCGAACGGATGGGTCGCGTCGACGACGGCTCGGATACCGCGCTCGGTCAGGTACCGGGCGAGACCGTCCGCGCCGCCGAACCCTCCGATGCGCACCGGGCCGACGGGCAGGCGTGGATTGCGGACCCGGCCTGCCAGAGAGGATTCGAATGCGATATCCGTGTCGTCCAATGCCGCGGCGAGCGAACGGGCTTCCCCCGTCCCACCGAGGATCAGGATCGTCACCCCAGGGTTCCCCTCAGCACGGGCAGGGTTCGCCCGTCGGAGAGCATGGCGAGCAGAGCGTCCATGTCGAGATGTTCGTCGACGAGATCCGCGAGCGCCTCGATGCGGGCCTCGCGTGCGGCCGGGAAACTCACTTCCCCGGTGCGGATCCCGCGACCCACCGCCGCAGCGACCTCGCGCAGCCATGCCCGTCGCAGGGGGTCCCCTTCGAGAGCTCCGTGCCACATCGTGCCGAACACCGATCCCTTGCGGGTGCCGCCGAGGAAGTCGGTGCCGCCGTCGACGGTGACACGCCCGTGGTGGATCTCGTATCCGGAGGCAGCCGCATCCAACGCCGACCCCCTGGGTAGCCGGAGAACCTTCTCGTGTCCGAACTCGGTGCGAACCGGGAGCAATCCGAGACCGGGCGCGCTTGCGCCGGACACACCCTCGACGCCGTGCGGGTCGTCGATGCGCGTGCCGAGCATCTGGAAGCCGCCGCAGATACCGAGGACCGGTCCACCTCGGCGGGCGTGGTCGACGATCGCGGTGTCGAGTCCTCGCGAGCGCAGCCACGCGAGATCCGCGAGCGTCGCGCGTGTTCCGGGCACGATCACCACATCGGCGCCGGCGAGCGCCCGCGGGTCGTCGATGAAGCGGACCCGCACGTCCGGTTCGAGGCACAGTGCGTCGACGTCGGTGAAATTGCTGACGCGCGGCAGCATCACCACGGCGATGCTCAGTGCGCCGTCACCGTCGTGCACGGGGCGGGAGGTGAGGGCGAGCGAATCCTCGGAGTCGAGCCACAGGTCGCGTTGCCACGGCAGCACGCCGAGTACCGGGCGGCCGGTGAGTCGTTCGAGCGAGTCGAGTCCGGATTTCAGGAGCGAGACGTCGCCGCGGAACTTGTTGATCACGAAGCCGCGGATCAACTGCTGATCCGCCGCGTCGAGCAGGGCCAGCGTCCCGTACATCGAGGCGAAGACACCTCCGCGGTCGATGTCGCCGACGACGACGGTCGGCATCGAACCGTGTTGCGCCAGCCCCATGTTCACATAGTCGTGGTCGCGCAGATTGATCTCGGCCGCACTGCCGGCACCTTCGCACACCACCACGTCGAATCTGCGGCAGAGGTCGTCGAAGGCGCCGAACGCCGCGTCGGCGAGATGCTGTCTTCCACCGGCGAACTCACCTGCCTCGAGGGCTCCGGCGGGTTGCCCGAGAACCACGACGTGACTGCGCCGGTCGCTGCCCGGCTTGAGCAGCACCGGGTTCATCGCGGCCTCGGGGGTCGCGTGTGCGGCCACCGCCTGGATCCACTGGGCGCGCCCGATCTCCGCGCCCTCACTCGTCACCATCGAATTGTTCGACATGTTCTGCGCCTTGAACGGCGCGACCTTCAGGCCGCGCCGCGACAAGGATCGGCAGATCCCGGTGACGACCACGGATTTCCCTGCATCCGAGGTCGTTCCGGCGACGAGCAGACTCGAACCCATGTCGTCAGGCCGGGATCGTCACGCGACGGGACGCGCGTTCGGTGAGGTACGCGAAGACCACACCGAGCACCGCCCACAGGGTGAGCTGCACGGTGAACGACGCGACCCGGAACTCCCACAGCAACGACGCGGGGAAGCCCTCCCCGACCTCGTCGATGCTCGGCAAGGCGAGATATCCGAGGCCCACCACGACGAGGAATGCGACCGTCGGGCCTGCGATGCGGAGGGTGTGCAGATCCTGGGCCGCCAACGCCTTCGCCACCGCGACGGCCACGGCGATCGCGACGAGTCCGAGAACGACCGAGGCGAGCCACAGCAGGGTGCGTTGGTCGATCGTGTCGGGATCACCCACGGCCGGCGGATTGGCCGGGTACTTCACGAACGGGACGGCCTCGACGGCGAGCCACGCTCCGGCCGCTCCGAACAATCCGAGCTTCCAGCCCGGCATGTCGGTGAGGCGACGCGCGAAGTGCAGCACCGACGCGTAGAGGGCGCCGAGCGCGAGACCCGCGAGGGTCGTCGCGAGGAACAGTCCGGCCTTCTGACCGGTTCGGCCGACGAGCGCATCGTCGCCGTGACTGTGACCGTGGGATTCCCCGGTGGTCGCAGTGTGGTCGTGCGAATGCGCTTCGCCGGCAGCTTCTTCGAGCGCGATCGCCGATTCGATGTGGGGTTCGCCGACGACGAAGGCGACACCGCCGGCGAGCAGACCCGCGACGAGTCCGGCGAGCAGGCCCCGCAGCAGCAGGTGGAGATAGGTTCCGGGCATCGTGGTCCCCGTTCTCAATGGCACGGAAGACCGAGGAGGTGCCGGCCGTCGTGCATCAACTCGTGCATGAACATGCCGGTGCGCGAGATCGCGCCCTGATCGAATCCGACCAGGTAGAGAACGAGAAACGCCGCGACGATCACTGCGGCGAGAGCGACTGCGAGTGCGGCGGAGCCGAGCGACTCGTCGGGGGTGTGGACAACAGCCATGACAATCCTCCTGGGATTTCGCGTCCCATTCGATTCCGTCATGTGCCGCGGGAGTTTTCTGGCTTCCGGAGATTTCGACGTCTCCGGTTACAGTGGCGCGACCGCTCCGGTTTCCCACCGGATTGCCTACACCTCGACACATCTTTACCGACGCACCTTCGCACCGCGCGGTCTGCGATGTCAAGCGGAGAGGACGTACCTGCCGTGACCCGATTGTTCTTCGTCGCACATGCTTCCACGCACGCGACGGAACAGGCCCGGTTTCCGTGCGACGAACCGATCTCCGAACGAGGCCGGCGCGAACTCGGACGCGTCGCGGTGCCGGTCGTCGACCGGTGGGTGTGTGCACCGGAGCGACGCGCGGTCGACACGGTCCATGCCTTCGGCGTCCTCGCCGAGATCGACCCGGCGCTGCGCGAGCTCGACTACGGCAGATGGTGTGGGGTGGGGTTGGACGAGCTGCCCGAGAGCGACCTGACGATGTGGCTGACCGAGCCGGCGGCGGCACCGCACGGCGGCGAGTCCGTCGAGGACCTCATCGACCGGATCGGCACCTGGCTGGCGACGCAGGACGGCGGCTACGAACGGGTCGGGGTGGTGACGCACCCCGCGGTCGTGCGAGCGGCAACGGTGTGCGCTCTCGATGCTCCGGCGTCGTCGTTCCGGAGGGTCGACGTGGGACCGCTCGACGTCGTCCGGCTCTACGGCGGGCCGGGCCGGTGGACGTTGCGTCCGAACCGGTTGACGCGGTGAGCTACCAGGTGACGTCCTTCTCGCACTGCTTGCCGTCGACCGTCGACTCCACCTGGACGGTGGCGTGCTCGAGTCCGTGCGACGACAGCGCGGTGCGCGCCGAGTCGAGGATCCACTGCGGGTCGTGGTCGCTGACGAGATGCACGGTCGCGACGTCCATGCCGGTGGTCAGCGTCCACACGTGCAGGTCGTGCACGCCGCACACGCCGGGCAGCGCGAGCAGGTCGGTGCGCAGGAGGTCGACGTCGAGATGTGCGGGCGAGGTCTGCGTGAGGATGCGCAGCGACTCGGCGGCCAGTCGCAGGGCGCGCGGCACGACCCACAGGGAGATGAGCACACCGACGACGACGTCGGCCAGGCTCCAGCCGAAGATCATGACGAGTGCGCCCGCGATGAGGACGCCGACGGATCCGACGGCGTCGGCGAGCACCTCCATGTAGGCGCCGCGCACCGCGATGCTGTCCTTCGCGTCCGCCCGCAGCATGAGCATCACGACGATGTTGGCGGCCAGTCCCGCGAGGGCGGTGACGATCATGGGCAGGCCGGGGAGTTCGGGGGCGTCGCCGATGCGGTCGATCGCCTCGTAGAAGACCCAGCCGGCGACGCCGAGCAGCAGCACCGCGTTGACCATCGCGGTGAGGACCTCGGCGCGGTGCCAGCCGAAGGTGCGCGACGCCGCGCTGCTCCCGCGCCGGGCCAGGATGAGGGCGACCATGCCCATGGACACCCCGACGACGTCGGTGAGCATGTGGCCCGCGTCGGCGAGCAGGGCGAGGGAGCCGATCAGGAGACCGACGAGCGCCTCCAGTACGAAGAACGCTCCGAGGATGCCCAGCGCGAAGGCCATGCGCCGGATGACGGCGCGCGTGGGACCGGCGCCCTGACCGTGACCGTGGCCGACGCCGTGTGAGTGCCCGTGACCCGAACCCATCGAACTCCCTCTCCGAACCTCGGGCCATCGTATGCACGAATGCGCATATGTTTCAACGGCTACGTGCCCGGCGGGCTCGGAGGGCTTACTCGTCCGGGTCGTAGGCCGGATGTTCGACGGTGGGGGGAAGGGTCGCGATCGCGGTGATTCGCTTGAGTCCGGCGGTCTGCAGCAGGTCGACGATCAGTGACCTCATCTGCGCGAACACCACCGTGGCCGACACTCCTGCCCCGGCGATGAGTTCGGGATCCATCTTCTTGGCGATGCTGCGCAGCACACGTGCAGCCTCGGCCTGGTCGGGCTGCTCCCCCGGCTCCGCGAGAACCATCTCGCGGAGCACGTCCACCGCATCGGCCAACTCGGCGAACCGCTGCACGAGCCGCGGATCAAGGATCTCGTCGTCGCGGACGAGGGTCAGCGACCGGCGCGCGAGCACGCGAATGTTGCGCATCGCGTGATCGATCGGGTCGGCGGCAGCCGTCAGGACCGCGAGACGCTTGCGGCTGTTCCAGTACAGCGGCGAGATCCGGCTGATCTCCCGACCGCCCTTGAGGTGGGTGCGCATCGAGTCGATCGCGGGCTGGGTGGCCCGCGCCTGCTTGAGGGCGTCCTCGATCGGTTTCGGGTTGTTCTCGACGAGCCCGGCCTCGACCTTCCTCAGGACCTCGCTCGCCGTGGCGAGGATCTCGGCGGCGTTGCGCCGGGCACGCCGCACCGGATGGGTGGGGATCATCGCGACGACCGCGATGCCCGTGAGACCCCCGACCAGGGCGTCGACCATCCGATCGGGCCCACCGGTGCCACCGGGTGGCAGCAGCGTCGCCACGAGCACCGCGGAGTTCCCGGCCTGCATCGCGAAGATCGGGCCGCTGTTCAACGCGACCGCCGTACTCATCGCGATGGTCACGACGAGCGCGATCTGCCACGGTCCGCTGCCGATCAGCGAGACGAGCAGGTCGCCCACGCCGATCCCGACGGTCACACCGCAGACGAGTTCGACGGAACGCCGCAATCGGGCGCCGAGACCGAGCCCGAGGGAGACGACTGCCGCGATGGGGGCGAAGAAGGGCTGTTGGTGCCCGACCAGATCCTTCGCGACCCACCACGCCAGGCCCGCCGCCAGCGCGCACTGCACGATCGGCAGCGCCGATGTGCGCAGCCGTTCGAACGAGTCGGTCAGGCGTTTACGAGCTCCCTGACGGGTGGGTCGACGCCGGGTCGCCGCGGACAGTCTGTTCAACACAGACATGTACGGGCGTCTATTCGACGCCGAGTTCTTCCGCTGCCCGCGGGTCGCAGTCCTCGAGCAGGTCCAGGCAGCGGGCGTGCTCGTCCGACTCACCGATGGTTCGGGCTGCCCGGGCCAGGACGGCGACGCAACGCAGGAAACCGCGGTTGGGTTCGTGGCTGTAGGGCACGGGACCGAAACCCTTCCAGCCGTTGCGGCGCAGCTGGTCGAGACCGCGGTGATATCCGGTGCGTGCGTAGGCGTATGCCTGGATCGTCTCGCCACTGTCGAGTGCGGCCTCGGCGAGGTACGCCCAGGCGATCGAGGCGGTGGGATGGTCGGCTGCGACCTTCGCCGGGTCCTCGTTGTTCAGCAGGGCCGACTCCGCGTCGTCGTCGCCGGGGAGAAGGGTGGGCTGCGGTCCGAGAAGATCACCGAAAGACGTCATGGGGTCATTCTGCCCTTCCGTCGTGAAGGCTCGATAGAGTCCCCGGGTAACCGCAGGCCGTCGAGCGAGGTGCAGCACGTTGTCGGACCCGAAGAACGAAGAGTCACCCGAGCAGACTTCGACGACCCCTCCTGTCGAAACACCGGCCGAGGGTACGGAGAACGAACCCGCCGTCGAGCCGGCGACGGCCGAGGAAGCAGCGTCCGAGAATGCGGCGCCCGAGGAAGCAGCGTCCGAGAAAGCCGAGGAGGCCGACGAGCCGGCGGAGCAGGTCTCCGAGGAACCGGAGAAGCCGACCACCGAGGCGGCGTCCGCTGATGCCGACGCGAGCAGCGACAAAGCAGAGCAGGCCGACGAGCCGAAGCAGGCTACGGACGAGAGCATCACCACGGACGAAACCGTGGCGCTTCCCGTCGTCGAACCGGAGACCACCGAGTCCCGTCCGGCCACCGAACCGGAACCCACGCCCACACCCGAGCCCGAGGCCACCTCCGCCGCCGACG
This sequence comes from Rhodococcus sp. S3, assembly GCF_058211795.1. Lineage (NCBI taxonomy): Bacteria > Bacillati > Actinomycetota > Actinomycetes > Mycobacteriales > Nocardiaceae > Rhodococcus > Rhodococcus sp. S3. The sequence continues at coordinate 4,185,665 of NZ_CM177074.1, forward strand.
CGCCCACCGTGCAGATCCCGGTCCGCAGCCACGTGCCCAAGGCCCCGCCGCAGCGCATCTCACCGCGCGGTGAGGAACCGCCGGTGCAGCCCGAGCCCGTCCGCGTCGCCGTCCAGCCCACGCCCACGCGCATCCCGCCGGCCCGCGACAAGAGCCGCGGTCGTCGGCTGATCGCTGTCGGAGCAGCGGCCGTGCTGGTGGTCGTGGCGATCGTCGCGGCCGGCGTGATCGTGTTCCTGAAGGACCGCGCCGACAACTCCCCCGAGAGCCGGATCCGCGCGGGCATCGACACCTTCGTCGGAGCACTCGAATCGGGCGACCTGGGGACTCTGCGGGAGTCGACCTGCGGAGCGCTCTCCGACTTCTACGAGACGGTCGATCCGGAGAACTTCCGCGACATCCACCGGCTCGCCGTCGAACAGGGCGAGATCCCGGTGGTGACGAGCGTCGACCGCATCCAGATCACCGACGGCACCGCCATCGCGCAGGTCACCGCACATACGGTGAACAATCCCGCCGATGTCACCGACCGCACCTTCGACCTCACGCTCGACGGTGAGCAGTGGAAGGTCTGCAGCGAATAACGGGACGACAGCAACCACGAGTGTGCAGAAATCGTCGTTCGCCTTCGCGACGATTTCTGCACACCGCAGGGACGACGAAGGGCGCCGACGAGAACGTCGGCGCCCTTCGGGTATCGGTAGGTATTACTTGGCCGAGACCGAGCGTCCCGCCGACTTGAGGTCGTTGCAGGCCTCGATGACACGCTGCGTCATGGACGCCTCGGCCTTCTTGAGGTAGCTGCGCGGGTCGTAGGTCTTCTTGTTGCCGACCTCGCCGTCGATCTTGAGCACACCGTCGTAGTTGCTGAACATGTGTGCCGCGATCGGGCGGGTGAACGCGTACTGCGTGTCGGTGTCGACGTTCATCTTCACGACGCCGTAGCTCAGCGCCTCGTCGATCTCCGACTTCAGCGAGCCCGAGCCGCCGTGGAAGACGAGGTCGAACGGCTTCGACCCCTCGGGCAGACCCAGCTTCTTCGACGCGGCGGCCTGGCCCTCGGCGAGGACGGACGGCTTGAGCTTGACGTTGCCCGGCTTGTAGACGCCGTGGACGTTGCCGAAGGTCGCAGCGAGCAGGTACTGGCCCTTGTCGGCGCCGAGCGCGTCGACGGTCTTCTCGAAGTCCTCGACCGTGGTGTAGAGCTTGTCGTTGATGGCGTTCTCGACGCCGTCCTCTTCACCGCCGACGACGCCGATCTCGATCTCGAGGATGATCTTCGCGGCCTTGGCGGCAGCGAGGAGCTCCTGCGCGATCTCGAGGTTCTCGTCGATCGGGATGGCCGAGCCGTCCCACATGTGCGACTGGAACAGCGGGTTCTGTCCGTTGTTCACGCGCTCCTGCGAGATCGCGATGAGCGGACGGACGAAGCCGTCGAGCTTGTCCTTCGGGCAGTGGTCGGTGTGCAGGGCGATCGTCACGTCGTACTTCTCGGCGACGACGTGAGCGAACTCGGCGAGTGCCACGGCACCGGTGACCATGTCCTTCACACCCAGGCCCGAGCCGAACTCGGCGCCACCGGTCGAGAACTGGATGATGCCGTCGCTGCCGGCGTCCGCAAAGCCCTTGATGGCGGCGTTGATCGTTTCGGACGACGTGCAGTTGATCGCCGGGAACGCGAAGGAGTGCTCCTTGGCGCGGGCGATCATCTCGGCGTAGACCTCGGGAGTTGCGATGGGCACGGCAGGTGACCTCCATGTCGACGTGTCTGTGCGCTCGGCCGATGTGGGCGGCGGCGCGTTGTCCCTGCATTATGGCAACTCCGGACGTCGAACGCTTGAGTGCATCCGCGAAGTCACGTGCGGCTGTGCCCGGCCGAGTGCCACTACGATGGCAGCCGTGATGACGGAGGCCCGCTCGGAGGCGAAACCCGAGGACGACGACCGCACCGCCCAACCGAAGCCGGCCGAGATGCTCGCCAACGTCGCGCGAGGCGGCCTGATCGGAGTTGCAGAGACGGTACCCGGCGTGTCGGGCGGTACAGTGGCTCTGGTCACAGGGATTTACAGTCGCCTGATCGCGTCCGGCAAGCACATCACGGACGTCCCCCGCGCGATGGTCGGGGGAGCGGGTTGGCGGACCGCTCTGCGACGTGTCGACTGGTGGCTTCTGATTCCGGTCGCTGTCGGCATGGTGGTCGCCGTGTTCTCGATCGCCGGGGTCATGGAGTCGTTCGTGAGCAACCAGCCCGTCTATTCCCGGGCATTGTTCATGGGAATGATCGCGACGTCGGTGATCGTCCCCTTCCTGGAAATCGAACGCGGAGCCCTACGTGCACGGGGAGCGAAGGGCCGCGCGTGCGCTCTGTTCGTACTGATGGCCGCCGCTGTGTTCGCGCTGACGTCGCTGCCTCGCAGCGAGATGTCCGATCCGTCCCTGATCCTGGTCTTCGGCGCCGCGGCCGTGGCAGTCTGCGCTCTCGTGCTGCCGGGTGTCTCGGGATCGTTCTTCCTGCTGGTCGTCGGCCTCTACGCGCCGACGATGGCCGCCGTCGACGATCGGAACGTGCAATACCTGGGCGTGTTCGTGCTCGGGGCACTGGTGGGTGTGGTGACGTTCGTGCGCGTACTCGAATGGCTGCTGGAACGCCATCACACCGCGGCCATGGTCGCCGCAGCGGGTCTGATGCTCGGCTCACTACGTGCGCTGTGGCCGTGGCAGACGGATACCGGAGCACTCCTCGGCGTAGGCGACGGCTGGCCACTCGCATCGGGTCTGTTCGTGGCCGGTGCCGCTGTGGTCGGCGTGGTCGCTCTGGTCCAACGCCGGGTTTATGCCGCTGATGCCCGCGCATCCGTGGAGGCAGCGGAGCAAGCACGAAGTATCGAACAACGCTGAAGAACGACGCCGAACGCTGTACCGGGTCGGAGGATCGGTTCGTGAATCGGTATTCTCGCACATCGTGATTACTTCGGTCCCCACGACCAACCTGGCACTGCTTCCGGGGTTTCTCGATCCTGTCAATCTCCTGAATTCGTTCGGGACCTGGATGCTCATCGGGTTGCTGCTCGTGGTGTTCATCGAATCCGGTCTGCTGTTCCCGCTGCTGCCCGGCGACTCGCTGCTGTTCACCGCGGGTCTGATCGCGGCGGCCAAGTCGGCGGAGGTCGAGCCGTTCGCCCCGCTGTGGGTGCTGATGGTGACGATCCCGATCGCGGCCGTCCTCGGCGACCAGGTCGGTTACCTCATCGGCGCGAAGGGCGGCACCAGGCTGTTCAAGCCCGATGCGAAGCTCTTCAAGCAGGCCTACATCGACGAGGCGCACCAGTTCTTCCTGCGTCACGGTCCCGCGATGATCTTCCTGGCACGTTTCGTGCCGATCGTGCGCACCTACGCCCCGCTCGTCGCGGGCGCCGCGAAGATGCCTTACCGCGTGTTCATCACCTACAACGTCCTCGGCGGCATCGTGTGGGGCGCCGGCGTGACGCTGCTCGGCTACCTGCTGGGCCAGATCACCTTCATCGCCGACAACATCGACATCATCTTCCTGGGCATCGTGTTCGTCTCGGTGATCCCGATCATCACCGAGGTCGGCAAGCGCGTGCTCAGCTCGCGTCGTGCGGCCAAGAACGGTGAGGCGTCGGCCGCCGAGGCCGAGCCCGCGACAATGCCCATCAACCGCATCGAGAGCACGTAGGAACGGTCCTCGCACCACAGAAGGTGGATTCCGCCCGTCGAACGAACGGGTCGGAATCCACCTTCTTCCGTTTCAGGACCGCGAGGCCGCAACAGCGTAGGCCGATTCCATGAGCATCCACCCGCCGAGCTGCACCGACATGTCACGTTCGGCGACGGCCGACTCGCGGACGGTGCCGCCCGCGAACCGCGCGACCGAGGTGCCCAGGCCGGGCAGCCGCGCCTGCCGCGACCAGTCGCGACCGAAGACCGGCAGCTCCTCGACCTGCAATCGGTTCTCCCAGGCGGCCTCCGCCGACGCCAGCACGATCCGTGCCGCGACGTTGCGGGCGCGGATGTCGTCACCGTCGACGACGGGCAGTGTCGTGGCGACCATCGCGAGGTAGCGGGCCAGGATCCCGTTGAACAGTCCCCCGTCGCCGCCTCCCCCGCCGGTGACGACACTGCATTCGGTGAGGTGATCGTCGACCGCGGCCACGAGCGCGTGGACCCTGCGGCGATGCCGCGGGTCGTCGAGCTGCAGGGCGAGCTCGGTCTCCAGGCCGAGGGTCACACCCTGGCAGTAGCTGTAGATCGCGCGTTCGTGCACGCCGTCGCGGATGCCGTCCAGGACGAGACCCGTCTCGGGGTCGAGCAGCACCTCGTGGATCCAGTCGGCCATCTCCTCGGCGCGGTAGACCTTGCCGGTGCGGGCGAGCAGCAGCGCCGCCGGACCGTTCGCGGGGGCGTTGAAGAAGTTGTCCCGCCGACGCCACGGGATTCCGCCGCCGCTCTCGGGTTGCCAGGCGTCGACGAGCTCGTCGACGAGGGTCGCGATCGCGCCGCGGTGGTCGACGTAGAGATGCCGTTCGGCCCGTTCGAGCGACAGGCCGAGCCACGCCATGTCGTCGTAGTAGTTGTTGGTCCAGCCGGTGAGGTTGCGGATGCGGTGGGTGCGCGCGAGCCGCACGACACGGCGCCGGCGGCGCGGGGTCGCGTCGCGCTCGGCGGCGTCGACGGCGGTGTCGATCAGGTGTGCCTGCCACCAGTAGTGCCAGGAGAGGAACAGTCGCTCACGTCGGACGGCGGGCCATCCGACCACCCCGAGCGCGGTGCCGGGCAGGGCCCAGAGACGACGGAGGTGCCGCGACACGATCGCACCCTCCGCGGCGTCGGCCCGCTCCGACCACCGGGCGGCCTCGACTCCGTCCGAACGCTGTCCTGCTGCGGTGTTCATCACCCTCCACACTGCCCGACCGGCGGCCGCCCCGACGACGGTCCGCGCGACTTTCATCCCGGAATGCGGGGCAGGTGTTACCAGGCGTCCGAGAAATCGGCGTGCTGCCGGATCCACGCGTGCATCGCGATCCCCGCGGCGACACCCGCATTGATGGACCGCGTGGAGCCGAACTGGGCGATGGAGACCGTCATCGAGGCGACGTTGCGGGCCGCTTCGGTGACGCCGGGACCCTCCTGCCCGAACAGCAGCAGGCAGCGGCGCGGCAGGGTCGCCGTCTCCAACCGGACCGAGCCGGGGGTGTTGTCCACCGCGACGATCTCGAGGTCCTGCTCGGCCGCCCATGCGACGAGCGCGTCGACGTCGGGGTGGTGGAGCAGATGCTGGTAGCGGTCGGTGACCATCGCTCCGCGCCGGTTCCATCGGCGTCGTCCCACGATGTGCACGGTGCCCACGGCGAACGCGTTGGCGGTGCGGACGACCGTTCCGATGTTCGCGTCGTGCGCGAAGTTCTCGATGGCGACGTGCAGCGGGTGCCGGCGACGGTCGATGTCCGCGACGATCGCCTCACGGGTCCAGTAGCGGTAGGCGTCGACGACGTTGCGCCGGTCGCCGTGGGCGAGCAGTTCGGGATCGTAGCGCGGATCGGTCGGCGGCTCGGTGCCGAACTCCTCGATCCACGGTCCGACGCCGTGCGGGTGCTCACCCCACTCGGTGGGGCCCGCCGCGTCCTCTACGGCCGGTTCGGAATGCGTGTCGGTCACCGTCAGAACGTCTCGTTCGAACCTGCTGCGACGCGGAAACCGTGGCCGGTGGCATCATTGGTGCAGGTCACGTCGGCTGCGGTGGTGGCGCACGTGTAGCCGAGCTGTGACAGCGACGATCCCGGCGGCAGGACGGGGCTCGCCCCGTCGGGCGAGAGGTAGACCGGTCCGCCCGAGCACACGAACTCGCCTTCGCCGGAGTCCTGCACGCGGATGCCGAGCCCCCAGTTGACCATGCAGTCCTCGGGGCGCGGCGGGATCGGATCGGTCGGTCCCTCGCAGCCCGCCTCGGTGCGGGTGGGCAGCCGGACGATGCCGCATTCGAAGGTGCCGTCGGGGCTGCTGAAGTAGTACGACTCGTTGCGCTGGTACTCGACCTGCGCGAGCGGAGCCGGTGCCTCCGGGGAGGTCTCCGGCTCGGGAGCCGGTTCGGTCGTCGACGGGGTCGTCTCCTCGGTGGTGCTCGGAGCGACCGTCGTGGGCGAGGTCGTCGAGGCAGCCGCCGAGGTCGTCGTCGACGTCGCTCCGGAGTCGGCCTCCGGCCCGTCCGCGGAGCCTCCGCATCCTGCGACGAACAGTGTCGTACCCGCGACGACTGCGACCGGCCACATCCGAATTCTCACGCAACACCCTTCCCGACGACGTGCGGGTGTCACTCTATCGAGCGGTGTCAGTGGCCGGTCAGGCGCCGGTTGACCAGGCGATTCATCCATCCGGGCGACACCTGGGCGAGTGTGGCGAGCACGGTCGCCTGCCGGCCCACGGGCCTGTGCACCCGTCCCGAGCGCCGCGTGGGGCGGGTCGCGTCGAACACCGCGCGGGCGACGTCGTCGGCGCCGAGGTTCACGCCCAGGGAGCGTCGCGAGCCGATATCCATCCCGTCGACCATGTTCGTGTCGACGAACAGCGGCCACAGCGCCTGCACCTTGATGTCGTGGCGTGCCCACTCGAGTTCGAGTGCTTCGGTCAGACCGCGCACCGCGAACTTGGTAGCGCTGTAGGTGGCGAGCTCGGGTTGTCCGTAGAGCGCCGACGCCGAGCACATGTTCACGATGTGCGCGCCGGGGGTGTCGCGGAGATACGGGAAGGCCGCGTGGCAGCCGAGGACGACACCGGTGACGTTGACGTCGACGAGCTGGCGGTGCCGACTCGCCGGGATGTCCTCGAACGGCCCGGACGACAGCAGCCCGGCGTTGTTGACGAGGACGTCGAGCCGACCGTCGGTGCAGAAGTCCTCGAGGGCGCGGGTCCACGCGGAGGTGTCGGTGACGTCGAGGGCACCGGTGACGATCCGTCCGGCGGTGATCGAGGCGCCCTCCTCGGCGAGGCTCGCGAGCCCCACGGTGTCGATGTCGAAGGCACCGACGCGGTAACCGTGACGGGCGAAGAGCAGGGCGGTGGAGCGACCGATACCGGCGGCGGCGCCGGTGATCACCACGCTGGGAACGGACATGGGATCACCCTAATCGCGGGCGGGAGCCGACGGCGCACAGCGGGGATAGGCTGGGATCGGAGAAGCTGTGAATCGTCGTATCGTTGCCACCGTCGCGTTCGTCACCGTGGGATATGTCGTCGTTCTCGCGTTGTGGATGCACCTGTTCCTGCCGATCTCCGAACCCGGCACCGAGGGCTTCCAGGTGGTCTTCCTCGTCTGCCTGTACGGCACCGTGCTCGGCCTGTCGGTGGCGCTCGCAGGTCGTCGCTCGGAGGTCATGCGCCGCATCGAACGTGAGGGCTACGAGGGATGGGCGACCATCCGTTCCGCGACACCGCTCGACATGACCTCGACCGGTCAACTGACGCGGCTCGACCTCGAGCTCACGGTGCCCGGATCGGAACCCTATCGCGGCACCGTCGTCTACGAGGTCGACCGCCGCGACCTGCACCGCTACGTGGCCGGTGAGGTCGTGAGCATCTGGGTGGATCCGCTCGACCGCGACCGGATCGTCCTCTACCCCTAGAGGTCCCGGCTCGTGAGAGCGAGAAGCCCTTCCACGAGCAGCAGCTGGGCCACGACGTAGGTGGCCAGCACGAATCCTTCCGCCGCCGCGCGCGTCTTCTCGTCCTTCAGCAGGGTGCGGCGCACCACGATCGATCCGTCGGACAGCGTGAAGATCAGGCCGCCGAGACCGAGCCAACTGCGCCGGTCGGCACCCGGCACGGGCAGACCCGCGCGCACTCGCGCACCGGGCGCGAGTGCGGGGTCTCCGGCGAGGGTCGCGGTGGTGGCGAGCAGGGCGCCGTATCCGGTCAGCGGCGCGGCCACCGAGCGGTTGCGGGCGGCGAGCAGACCGGCCGCACCGGCCAGAGCCCCGGCACGCTGCACCGCGACCGGCTTCGACACCCGCGCACCACGCCGGACGAGGATGCTCGAGTAGGCGGTCTGCATGACGCCGAAACAGGCTGCACCGCTCAGGATCCGACGGTCCTCGTCGGAGCGGATCATGGCGATGTCGCCGAGGGTGGCGGCCGCGAGACCCGCGACCAGCAGGGCGGTGTCGGCGCGATCGGTGTCGCGGGAGCGGCGCAGCACCCGCACGGCGAGCGCCGGTGCGATGAGCGGTTTGGCGACCCGCTGCAGCGTCTCGTTCCCCGACACTCCCCCGACGACGGTGGCGGCCGACACCGCCGCGAACACCGCGTGCTCGATACCCCACCTCGTGCGACTGAACCAACCCATGCGCGCACAGTACCCGGGAGGGGTCAGCAGCGGCGCGCACCGCCGGACGCCGTGGCGCGCAGGAAGGTCGGCGCCGGAAGATCGCGACGTGCAGCGGCGTGGGCGACGGCCTGTCGCACCGGGTCGACGCGGTCGTCCTCGCACAGCGCGATCGCCGACCCGCCGAAACCGCCGCCCACCATCCGGGCGCCGAGTGCACCGGCAGCGACGGCCGCGTCGACGGCGGTGTCGAGTTCGAGGCAGCTGACCTCGAAGTCGTCGCGCAACGAACGGTGCGACGCATCGAGCAGGGGTCCGAGATCCCGGATCCGCCCTGCCCGCAACAACTCCGCGGCCTCCTGAACTCGGGCGATCTCGTCGATCACGTGCCGGGCGCGGCGACGCAGGACGGGATCGTCGATCGGGTCCGCCGACGAGGCGTCGCGCAGGCTCTCCACACCGAGCAGTCGGGTGGCGTCCTCGACCTCACGGCGGCGCTGCCCGTACTGTCCGTCGGCGAGCTCGTGTCCGGTGCCGGTGTCGACGACCAGCACGGTCAGCCCACGGGCTTCCGCGTCGAACGGGATGTGTTCGCTGCTGCCGTCGGCGAAGTCGAGGAGCAGCGCGTGGCCGAGGCGGGCGTGGAGGGCGATCCGCTGGTCGAGCCCACCCGTGGGAGCACCGGCGTAGTCGTTCTCCGCGCGCACGCACGCCGCGGCGAGCCGGTCACGACCGTCGTCGTCGAGGGGCAACCCGGACAGGTCGGCGAGTGCCACCGCGACCGACGTCTCGAGCGCCGCGGACGACGAGAGTCCCGCTCCCACGGGCACGTCCGATGCGACCGCGATGTCCGCGCCGGTGAATCCCGGCGGGTCGAGCGTCCAGATCACGCCGGCGACGTAGGCGGCCCAGCCGTCGACGTGCCGGTCGCGCAGATCGAAGTCGACGCCGTCGAAACCGGAACTGCGCACGCGCAGCAGATGATCGGAGCGGCGACGTACCGCGACGACGGTGACCTGCGGGATCGCCATCGGCAGGCACAGACCCCCGGCATAGTCGACGTGCTCACCGATGAGATTGACACGCCCGGGAGCGCACCAGCAGCCCTCGGGTTCGGTGCCGAACTCGGCCGCGAACAGTGCGCGGGCGGTCGCTGCGAGTGTCATGGCGCCACCTCACGCAGACGTTCGGCGATCCGTTCGGGGGTGGTGTCGCTGATCCACGCGCCCATCGCGGATTCGGATCCGGCGAGATATTTCAGCTTGTCCGGGGCCCGCCGCAACGAAAAGATCTGGCAGAACAGCCGCACGTCCCCGCGAGGTGCACCGACCGGTGCCTGGTGCCAGGCGGCGATGTAGGGGGCGCGGTCGACACCGGGGAAGAACCGGTCGACGCGGCCGAGCAGGTCGCGCTGGACGGCGGCGAGTTCGTCGCGTTCGTGCTCGTCGAGGGCGGCGAGATCCGGGACGTCGCGGTGCGGGACGAGGTGCACCTCGACGGGCCAGCGCGCCGCGGCGGGAACATAGGCCGACCACGCGTCGCCGGAGACCACGAGCCGGGTGCCCGCGCGTCGTTCGGCGTCGAGAATATCGCCCTGCAACGACCTGCCGGTCCGCCCGCGATGCTCGCGGGCGCGGTCGAGCAGGGCCTGTGAGCGCGCCGGGACGAACGGATAGGCGTAGATCTGTCCGTGCGGATGCTGCAGTGTCACACCGATTTCCACACCCCGGTTCTCGAAACAGAAGACCTGCTCGACATCCGGCAGCTGCGACAGCGCGGCGGTGCGGGCGGCGAGCGCATCGATGACGGTGCGCGCCCGGGATACGGAGAGGTCGGCGAACCGGGCGTCGTGGTCGGGGGTGAACGCGACGACCTCGCAGCGGCCGGTCGCCGGTCGTCGCGGCCACAGACCCTCGTCGTCGACGAGATCCCCACCGGCCGAGGGCGCCCCGAGCGACGGGAAACGGTTCTCGAACACCACGACGTCGTAGTCGTCGGCCGGGATCTCGGTGCACGCATCGGCCCTGCTCGGACACAGCGGGCAGTCGACGGCCGACGGCAGGAAGGTGCGGTCCATGCGGTGCGCCGCGAAGGTGACCCACTCCCCCGTCAGCGGGTCGCGGCGCATCTCGGAGGTCGCCGCGACCGGCGGCAGGTCGCGGCGGTCGTGGAGGTCGCGGGTCGCGGCACCGGAGACGAACGGCTCGGTGTCGTCGAAGTAGATCAGTTCCCGGCCGTCCGCGAGATGCGTGACGGTCTGCCGGACCCGCGCCTCCACGCGGCTACTTGTCGTCCAGACCCAGGTCGGCGAGGCCGAGCAGGGAACGGTACTCGACGCCCTCGGCGGCGATGACCTCGTCGGCGCCGGTCGCGCGGTCGACGACGGTCGCGACACCCACGACGATGGCACCGGCCTCGCGCAGCGCCTTGACGGCGGTGAGCGGCGAGTTGCCGGTGGTGGTGGTGTCCTCGACGACGAGCACGCGCTTGCCGGTGACGTCCGGTCCCTCGATCTGCCGCTGCATGCCGTGTGCCTTGGCGGCCTTACGGACGACGAAGGCGTCGATGGGACGGCCGGGGGCGTGCATGACGGCGAGAGCGACCGGGTCGGCACCCATGGTCAGGCCGCCGACGGCGTCGAAGTCCCAGTCGGAGACGAGTTCGCGCAAGAGCTTGCCGATCAGCGGGCCGGCCTTGTGGTGCAGGGTCGCGCGGCGCAGGTCGACGTAGTAGTCGGCTTCCTTACCGGACGACAGGGTCACGCGGCCGTGCACCACCGCCAGCTCGCGTACCAGTGCTGCCAGTTCGTCGCGGTCACTCATTGCGTCCTCACCCGTCGTTCGGCGGCGCGACGCCGGTGCGGTCGCGCTCGTGTCGGGGAACGAGCCTAGTCGCTGCGGGTCGCAGGTCAGGCAGCGACGGTGTCGGAGGTCGCCTCGGACTCCGACCGGACGTCGTTCTCGACAACCTTCGCATCGACGGTCTCGTGCCTGCGGGCCGGCTCGGATGCGGCGACGGGCGCGGGCGCCTCGAACAGCACGACCGGGCCGACGGCCGCGAGCTTCGCGAACAACGACGTGGGGAATCGGCCGACCGCGGTGTTCAGGGCGCCACCGAGGTCGTTGTGCACGCGGACGGCTCCGGCGATGCGCTGCTCGCGGGTCTGCAGTTCCCGGGCGACCCGGATGAACGGCCAGTGGTTGACCCCTTCGAGGCCACCGATCAGCTCGTGGAGCGTCGCGGACAGCGCGTTCTCCGCACCGGCGCGCTCGGTGAGGCCGAGGCGTTGGTCGCGCACGCCGATGGCGAGCGAGCGGGAGCCGACGACGGGCCGGATGCGCTCACGTTCGACGCCGGCACCGGCCGACGCCGCGATGAGCGCGGGCACGAGATCGTAGCGGTCGTCGAGTTCGTGGAGGAGCAGGCGCAGGCTCTCCCGGTGGCGTTGCTGCAACGTCCGAAGACGGCGCACGCCTGTACGCAACCACAGCACCACCGCAACCACGACAGCAACACAGAGCACCACAGCCACAGACGTCACGCGCAGAAATGTACCGAGCGCACGAATCGCGTCGAAGACTGCACCCGGCGTGTCCTACACGGTGTATCCGTACCGTGATCTGGCAACACCCGCCGTCAGTTCGTCCGGCGACGATCAGGTGCGGCCGCGACCATTGCCGAAGGTGTTGGTCAGCTTCCGCACGAGGTTCTGCGGCACCAGTCGTCCCGCCGTGGCGAGCACCTTGTACTGCAGCCCGGGGATGCTGCGGACCTCGCCCTTGTCGAGGTCGGCGAGCGAGGTGCGCACCACCTCGTCGACGTCGAGCCACATCAGGTTCGGGGTGGACGACATGTCGATCCCGGCACGCCGATGGAATTCGGTGCGCACGAAGCCGGGGCACAGTGCCTGCACCCGCACGCCCGTGCCGGCGAGACCGCCCGCCAGTCCTTCCGTGAACGACACGACATAGGCCTTGCTGCCGGAGTAGGTGGAACCGCGCCCGGGCAGCAGACCGGCCACGCTCGCGACGTTGACGATGTCGCCCCGGCCCGCCTCGATCATCGACGGGAGCGCGGCACGGGTGAACGCGACGACCGAGGTGACGTTGACGTCGAGCTGCGCCTGCAGCAGCGCCGGATCGGCGGTCCAGAACTCGCCGGTCGTGCCGAAGCCGGCGTTGTTGACGAGCATGTCGACGCCGCGACCGAGGCGCTCGACGACGAGATCGCGACCGTCGGCGGCCGCCAGGTCGGCGACGATGATCTCCGATGCCGCCCCGAACTTCTGCTTCAGCTCGGCGGCGAGTTCGTCGAGGGCGGGACGGGTGCGGGCGACGAGCACGAGGTCGTAACCGCGACTCGCGAGGGTGCGGGCGAAACCCGCACCGATTCCCGAGGTGGGGCCGGTCACGAGCGCGACGGGGCGGGCGGAAGTCATGGCCGCCACACTAACGACACGCGACGCGCGCGACCACCTCTCGAGGATCTACCTCAGTGACAATTCTCGGCGTTCCGCCTCAGTGACGGGCGGAGGGCCGTCCCGGATCCTGCGACCCCCGGTCGAGTTCCTCGGGTTCGACGACGGGCGGCAGCACGTGGAGGATGCCCGACAAACGCGCGACGGTCTCGATGGCCGAGTCCCATTCGCGTCCGGAGCTGCCGACGGGGATCGAGCCGAGCGTCCACTCGCCTTCGCTCCACAGCATCTGCACGTGGTCGGGGATGGACTCGGTGAACGCGACCATCCGCTGGTCGCACACGCGTCGCGCGATCTCGAGGTCGGTGGCGAAGACGATGCGCGGGCCGATCGAACCGAGCAGGTTCATGTCGGGGTCCTTCGGCGGCGGCGTCGACTTGAGCCGCAGATCGATGTCGACGTCGGAGCCGACCTTGCGCCGGACCGCGACGATCGTCGCGGTCTCCTCGATGTCGAACAGGACGAACTCCTCGCCGCGGCGAACCCCACGGACGATGTCGATCGCGCCGAGATATTCCTGCTTGGCGAGCGCCGCGCGGTGCCAGGTGGACGGCAGGTGGTCCTCGGCGGAGGTGTACTTGTAGCCCTGCGCCTTGGCCCAGATCTCCCGGATACGACCCGACTGTTCCCGCCGCGTCCGGTCGACGTAGAGCAGCGCGACCGCACCCAGCAGTGCGACCGCGGCCAGAGAGAACCACATGACAGTCATCGTCGAGTCAGCCTAGCGGGTCAGCGGCCCGAACCACCGAAGGATGGGAGGGACGCGCTGACGACGGTCTCGGCGGTCATCCGTCCCTGCTCGACGGCGCTGCCGGTCGCCACGGCGGTCGCTCCGACCTCGAGGTTGTCGGCGGTGTTGCCGGTCAGGGTGATGATCTCGGTGTCGGGGGTGAGGACGACGGTGACCGTCGAACCACCGATGACGCCGAGGGTGATGCTGCCGCCGTCGTTCGCGGTGATCGTGCCCACGACCGCACCCGCGTCGCCCATGACCTCGCCGAGTCCACCCGGGATCCGGTCGAGAGGCAGTCCCGGGGCGGTCGGTTCGGGTGCCGGCGGAAGAGTCGCCGTCGGCGGAGGCACGACGGTCGCCGGGGCGCGATCCGACGCGACCCGCGAGGTGGAGTCGTCGGGCCGGCTGAGCAGGAACCCGATGGTGCCGCCGAGCGCGATGAGGACCACGGCCGCGAGCGCGATCAGTCCCCAACGCGGGCCGCGCGGCTTCCCGGAATCCGCGCCGGGCACCGGACCCGTGGGTGGCTGCCCGGGGATTCCCTGTCCCGGCGTTCCCGACCCCGGGCTCATCGCCGTCTGCGGGTTGGCGGGGTCGTAACCGGGGAGCATCTGCGTGGGCTGATAGCCGTGCGGGGGCGGGTAACCCGGCCGAGGCGGATACGGCTGTTGCGACGGAGGACCCTGCGGGGACGGATATGCCTGGGTGGGCTGGTACTCGCTCCCCTGCGCGCCCCACTGCTCGTAGCGGGTGTACGCCACCGTCGGGTTGGTGACCGGCCGCCCGTACGCCTCGGTCGGGTCGTCGGTGTGCAGCACGCGGGTCGCGTCGTCGTCCGTCCCGTTCGACGACTCGTCGAGTGCGTAGGCCCGTTCCTGCGGGGTGCGCGGATCCTGGGGATTCGTCATAACGCCTTCCAGAGTAGGCGCGCGCGGCCCCGGCGGCTCCTGCCACCGAGACCGCGCACGGGTGCCGTCAGGCGCTGATCACGAGGTGGTCGCCGTCCTCGCTGACGCCCACGTGGACGGTGTCTCCGTCCTTGATCTCACCGGCGAGCAGCTTCTTGGCGAGCTGGTCGCCGACCGCCTGCTGGATCAGGCGGCGCAACGGACGTGCACCGTACTGCGGGTCGTAGCCGCGTACCGCCAGCCAGAACCGCGCGGTGTTCGAGACGTCCAACGTCAGTCGCCGTGCCGACATGCGGTCGGCGAACTGGTCGAGCTGGATGTCGACGATCTTCTCGAGCTGCTCCTCCGAGAGCGGGTCGAAGACCACGACGTCGTCGAGCCGGTTGATGAACTCCGGCTTGAACGCCGCCCGCACCGCCGCCATCACGTGTTCCTTGTCGCCACCCGCACCGAGGTTCGAGGTGAGGATCAGGATGGTGTTGCGGAAGTCGACCGTGCGGCCCTGGCCGTCGGTGAGACGACCGTCGTCGAGCACCTGCAACAGCGTGTCGAAGACGTCCGGATGGGCCTTCTCGACCTCGTCGAACAGCACCACCGTGTAGGGGCGGCGCCGCACGGCCTCGGTCAGCTGACCGCCGGCCTCGTAGCCGACGTAGCCCGGAGGCGCACCGACGAGGCGTGCCACCGAGTGCTTCTCGCTGTACTCGGACATGTCGATCCGCACCATGGCGCGTTCGTCGTCGAACAGGAAGTCCGCAAGCGCCTTGGCCAGCTCCGTCTTACCGACACCGGTCGGACCGAGGAACAGGAAGGACCCCGTCGGACGGTTCGGGTCGGCGACACCGGCACGTGCACGACGCACCGCGTCGGAGACGGCCTGCACCGCGACGTCCTGGCCGACGACCCGCTTGCGCAGTTCGTCCTCCATCCGCAGCAGTTTGGCGGTCTCGCCCTCGAGCATGCGGCCGGCGGGGATGCCGGTCCATGCCGCGACGACGTCGGCGACGTCGTCCGGGCCGACCTCCTCCTTGAGCATCAGGTCACCACCGGCGGTGGCACCCGACGCGGCGGCTGCCGCCTCGAGCTTCTTCTCCAGCTCGGGGATGCGGCCGTAGCGCAGCTCGGCGGCCTTGCCGAGGTCGCCGTCGCGTTCGGCGCGTTCCTCCTCGCCGCGCAGGGATTCGAGCTGTTCCTTGATCTCCCGCACGGAGTCGATCGCGGTCTTCTCGTTCTGCCAGCGCGTCGTGAGCTGGTTGAGCTTCTCCCGCTCGTCGGCGAGTTCGGCGCGCAGCTTCTCGAGGCGTTCCTTCGAGGCCTCGTCGCTCTCCTTCTGCAACGCCATCTCCTCGATCTCGAGGCGACGGACGATGCGTTCGACGCTGTCGATCTCCTCGGGACGCGAATCGATCTCCATCCGCAGGCGCGAAGCCGCCTCGTCGACGAGGTCGATGGCCTTGTCGGGCAGGAAGCGCGAGGTGATGTACCGGTCGGACAGCGTCGCCGCCGCGACGAGCGCGGAGTCGGTGATGCGCACGCCGTGGTGCACCTCGTAGCGCTCCTTGAGGCCGCGCAGGATGCCGACGGTGTCCTCGACACTCGGCTCCCCGACGAGGACCTGCTGGAAGCGACGTTCGAGAGCCGCGTCCTTCTCGATGTACTTGCGGTACTCGTCGAGGGTCGTGGCACCGACCAGCCGCAACTCACCGCGGGCGAGCATCGGCTTGATCATGTTGCCGGCATCCATCGCCGACTCGCCCGTCGCGCCCGCACCGACGATGGTGTGGAGCTCGTCGATGAAGGTGATGATCTGCCCGGCCGATTCCTTGATCTCGTCGAGCACGGCCTTGAGGCGTTCCTCGAACTCGCCGCGGTACTTCGCGCCCGCGACCATCGAGCCGAGGTCGAGCGAGATGACGGTCTTGCCGCGCAGCGACTCGGGCACGTCCCCGGCGACGATGCGCTGGGCGAGGCCCTCGACGATGGCGGTCTTACCGACGCCCGGCTCACCGATGAGGACCGGGTTGTTCTTGGTCCTGCGGGAGAGCACCTGGACGACACGGCGGATCTCGTTGTCGCGACCGATGACCGGGTCGAGCTTGCCTTCGCGCGCCCGCGCCGTCAGATCGGTGGAGTACTTCTCCAGGGCCTGGTAGCTGGCCTCGGGGTCGGCGGAGGTCACGCGGCGGTTGCCGCGGACGGTCGTGAAGGCGTCGCGCAGGGCGGTCGGCGTTGCGCCGTGCCCGGCGAGCAGCTTCGCGACATCGGAGTCGCCACCGGCGAGGCCGACGAGGACGTGCTCGGTGGAGACGAATTCGTCGGTGAGTTCGGTGGCGAGTTTCTGTGCCGCAGTCATGGCCGCGATCGCCTCACGCCCGAGCTGCGGTGTGGTGGTCGCCCCGCTGGTCTGCGGAAGACGACGGACGAGGTCCTCGGCTTCCCTGCGGACCGCGGCCGGGTCGACGCCCACCGCTTCGAGCAGCGGGCCGGCGATGCCGTCGGTCTGGTCGAGCAGTGCCACGAGCAGGTGTGCCGGACGGATTTCCGGGTTGCCCGCAGTGGACGCCGACTGAAGTGCAGCGGTGAGTGCGGCCTGGGTCTTGGTCGTCGGATTGAACGAGTCCACTGCGCGCCCCTTTCTTTCTCGGTGCACTCCCGCGCAGGCGAGTGCCCCATGTCGATTCTGCACCCGATTCCCTGCACCGGGCAGGTCTCGGTGATGTCGAATTCTTCAACGGATCATAAGTTGAGTTTGTTCCACTCAACTTTCCTGAGTGTAGTGACTCTGAACACAAACCGCTTGCAGACTGTGACGGACCCGGCGGTCAGTGGCCGGGCGCCCTGCAACCGACTACAGTGGCGGCGTTCGCGCAGCACGGATACAGGGAGGATGGCGTGGAGGCTTTCGCCATCGCCCGGGTTCAGCTCAGCTTCGCGTCGATCATCGCCACCCCCACCGGAGCCGAACGGTTCGCGACGGCGTTCTACAACGCCATGTGGAGCGAGTCCACCGGCATCCGCTCACTGTTCCCCGCCGGCATGGAGTCGATGCGGCAGCGTTTCGCGACCGCGGTCGGCTGGGTCGTCGCCCGTCTCCACGAGCCCGGCACCGTCGACAGGTTCCTCGCCCAGCTCGCGCGCGACCACCGGAAGTACGGGGTCGAGCCGCTGCACTACCGCGTCGCGGGCAACGCACTGCTCGCCGCGGTCCGCGAGTGCACTCCCCTGATCCTGTGGACGGCCGCGCTCGAGCGCACCTGGGCCGAGGTCGTCGACGGGGTCGTCGATACGATGGCGACCGCCGCGGCCACCGACGACCTGCCCGCCTCGTGGGGGGCCACCGTCGTCGGCCACGAACGCGTGCTCCCCGATCTGGCGATCATCCGGCTCGAGGCCGACAGCCCGATCCCCTATTACGCCGGCCAGTACATGAGCGTGCAGATCCCGCAGCGCCCGCACATGTGGCGGTACCTGTCCGCGGCGATCCCTCCGAATCCGTACGGGCAGATCGAATTCCACGTCCGACGGGTCTCCACCGGATGGGTGAGCCCGGCGCTCGTCGGCGAGACCGCCGTCGGTGACCGATGGACGATCGGCCCACCGCTCGGTGGCCTGCACGTCGACCGCGAGAGCGGCCAGGACGTGCTGATGATCGCGTCCGGTACCGGACTCGCCCCCATGCGCGCCCAGATCATGGAGATGGCGATGCGCGGCGACAACCCGCGCGTCCACCTGTTCTACGGCGGCAAGTATCCGTGCGACCTGTACGACCTCGAGACGCTGTGGCAGATCGCCACGACCAACCCGTGGCTGACCATCGTGCCGGTGCTCGAGGAGAAGGAGAACCCTTGGTGGCACCCGGTTCCTGTGAAGGAACCGCCCACCGGCCTCAACCGGCCGATGTACGGCAAGCTCGGTAAGGTCGCCGGGCAGTTCGGCACGTGGGCCGACCGTCAGATCCAGATCGCCGGGTCGCCGTCGATGATCCGCACGACGCTGTACGCGTTGTCGGCGGCAGGCACCCCGCGTCAGAACATCAGCTTCGACCCGCTCTGATCTGCTTGCGCAGCTTCCGTGCTGCGAGAACGTTCCGCGTCAGCGAGATGGGGTTCGGTGGCACCCATCCGGCCTGCTTCGCCATTCCGAGATCGTCGCGTACGGCCCAGTGCTCGACCACCTTGCCGTCGGCCACCCGCAGCCAATGGGTCTGCCGCACCGAGAACCGCTTCCCCGTGGGCGCGAACACCTGATCGACGCGCCCGTACTCGTCGTAGGTCACGAACGGACCTTCGTGCCGGGCCGACATGACGGAGTCGACGACGACGAGACCGTCCTCCTCCACGACGTGCCTCACCTCGAACCTCAGGTCCGCGAAGGCCTCGCGCAACCACAGTGCAGTCGCGAAGAAACCCTCGGGCCCCGGCGCTCTCGCGGCCGGCGGTTCGTCCTTCGCCTCGTGGTTGACCGCATCGGCGGACACCACCTCCTCGAAGACGCTGCGGTCACCGTCGACCATGATCATCATGGACCGCACGGCGAGAGCCCTCTTCTCCTCCGAACCGAGTTCCGAGGTGGACGCCGGAGTGGAATGTTCGATCTTCACGGCACTCTCCTGCCTGTGAAACGAGACGATCGACCCCCGGTTCGAGTATGAACCGGCCGGTCGGGAAGTCAACGCCGCAGGAGAAGGGAAACGGTGGCTACATCCGCTGCGCCGCGACCGCCCGCGCGAACTCCGGATGCGCCTGCGAGATGACGAGTTCCGAACCGTCCTCGGCCACGGACATTCCCAGCGACGCCCGCTTCGGTTCGAGCACCCGCAGGGCGACGTA
Source organism: Rhodococcus sp. S3 (assembly GCF_058211795.1). NCBI lineage: Bacteria > Bacillati > Actinomycetota > Actinomycetes > Mycobacteriales > Nocardiaceae > Rhodococcus > Rhodococcus sp. S3. Next base: position 4,204,947 of record NZ_CM177074.1, read on the forward strand.
GATCGGGAGGAACGACAGACCGAAGACACTGAGCAGCGCGAGACCGTAGATCTTGGGAGCGCCCTGCACGAGCGCGAACACCAGCGCGAGGAAGATGACGCCGAGGACCGTGCAGGTCGCGGCGGCGGCGATCTGCCACCGCGTGCGGACGGCGACGCAGCGAGCGCACACAGGCCAGTCCACCGCGGCGACCTGCACCGTGTAGGCGGCCTCGAGCGCCGAACCGAACCGGTTCGATCCCTGGCGGGGCTCCGACGCGTCGGCCGCGACCGTCACCCGGACACGTCCGGTCTCGGGCTCTCCGTGGCGCGGGCAGATCGGGGGGATGGGATCGATCGGTCGCATCGAACCGTCTCCGAGCGTGCTCGTCGCTCCCGAGCCCGGATATTCGACTGCCAACCGCACCTCGACCCGCTGGGCGTCCCCGTTCACCATGCGAGGGAGTATGTCAGGCCGCACTCCCCGGCGAAAGCCGAGGATCTATCGGCCGCGTCGCCTCTCCGTCTCGGCCACGAAATTCGGGTGGGCGTACGCGACAACGAGGGCCGACCCGTCGATCGGAGCCTCGAAACCCCACCAGCCCTGACGCATCTGTCTGACGAAGATCGCCGGGGTCGGAACGAGAATGGCACCGAACACCAGCAGTGTCGCCACGCCGGGATGTTCACGCCCCAACCCGATGATCGCCATATTCACCACGGCGAGCAGACAGAACAACCCGGCAAACAGGAACAACTTGATCGCCCATCGCGCCACCCGATCCACCCGCACACAGCGCGCACACATCGGCACGTCGAACGAGATGTGGCGCGGTACGTGCTGTGCGCGGGCGCGCCAGGTGCTCGCCTGAGCTCCGGCCTCGGTGCCGAGGATCCGAATTTGACCACGGGTGTGCCGAACCTTCCGGCTCGTGGTGACCCATGTCCTCACTCGTTCGATCTCCGGCACACCGTGCACGGGACACAAGGGCGGAAGTGGATCCTTCACGGTCAGCAGGGGGTTCGATGCTCCATCCGGCGCCGACTTCACGTCGTCGCGGCACTTCAACTCGAAACGCACATGTGCACGGTCCGATTTCGTGATCCCCCCATGTTTCACGCCGAGCACTGTAGCGGGCCGTCTGGAGGCGCGTCGCCATGCCCTACACTCTCGTCCGATCACGACAGGGGGGATGTCTTGACACAACCGTATCTACACGTGGATCCCGACGATCTGCGCACAGCGGCACGCGATCTGCAGGATCTGGCCGATCAGGCCGACAGCGCGCGCCGCTACGTAGACCGATGGCTGACGGCACCCGAGATCGGGGGGTTCGTCTTCCTCGACGTCGCCGAGCGTGTGCATACCGTCCGCTCCCGGCTGACCTCGCTCTACGGGGAACTGGGCGTGGCCACCGACCGGGCTGCGACGGCGATGACCGAATCCGCACGGACGTACGAGGACACCGAAGTCGCCACTTCGACACAGTTCGAGCGCACGAACCCGGACGTCGGCTGGTGAGCGCCCGTCCCGATGAAGCGCTTGTCGAACCCACCGCCTCCGATCCCATACCGGACCTGCTCGAACGCACCCTCGGCTTGTACTACCTCTCCCCGAGCTTCTACGTCGCCGAACTGTGCAAGTTCGTGGTGGGTACCGATCCGTGGGCATGGGCTGCCCAGTACTACGCCGGGGATTGGGCGACAGTGCTGCGCGCGAGCGATGCTGTCGACAGACTCGCCACCTTCCACCGCGAGTACGCGACCGCCGTCGAGGAGGTCCACGGCACGGTCGCCCCCTGGAGTGGGTCGGCCGCACACGCCGCAGGGTTGTACCTCACCGATCTCGCGGCCGTTCTCGACGAGCAGGCGCAGGCCGTCCACGGCATCGGTAGGCAACTCGAACAGGTAGCCCTGGCCATGTACGAACTGAACCAGGCCTTCGCCGAAATTCTCTCCGTCATAACGGATGCCGCAATCATCGCCCTCGTCAAGTGGGCCGCGGCGGGTGTCGTCGGCGCGACCGGGGTCGGCGCCATCGCCTCCGTGGTGGTGGCGGGCACCTCACTGCGGGAACTCAAGCTCATCGCCGATTCGTGGAGCCGAGCGATGAGCATCCACACCGCCGTATGGACGACCGTCCAGGGATCCATGGGATTGCTCGTCGGTCACCTCACACAGATCGAGAACATCGAGATTCCCACCCTCCCCGCAGTCTAAGCACCACGGTGCCGCACAGAAATCGAGAAGACATGGACGAACCCGAGATCGTCGTCGACGTCGCGCGCGGCGATGCCACCCTGTCCCGCGAGATCGTCACGTCATTGCGGTCGATCGCCGACGCCACGGGCGACCCGGCCTTCGCGAAGCTCGTCGAGCAGGTGACGTCGGGTGAGCTGGGGGTGCGGGAACTCGCCGGTACAGAAGTGTTCTCGTCGATGCTCGACCGTCTGGTCGCCCCGGTCCTCGAGTCGCTGAAGGAGACGACCTTCGAGGATCTCGTCGAGGAGCGTCCCGACCCTCATATGTAACGCAGATCACACTTCTTGCGATGATCCATCATCAGCCACACACAGAGGAACGGACATGAGCAGGATTCACGTGTGGCTCGCGATGATCGTCGTCATCGCGGGGATCGGGCTGACGGGCCCGACCGCGTCGGCCGCAACGCCCTATTGCGGCATCCACTGGGGTTCGCTGGACAAGGTGAACCCGACGATGGTCGCCTCACCGTTCACCGTCGTGCGGGCGGGACAGCACGAGTGCTTCGACCGGATCGTCGTCGATCTCGCCGGACCGGCCGCGGGGTACCGCGTCGGCTACGTCCCCGCCGTCCACGAGGACGGATCCGGGTTCGAGGCTCCGCTGCGCGGAGGCGCCTACCTCCAGGTGGTCGTCCTCGCGCCCGCCTACTACGTACCGGCGAACCGGCGCGAGGTCGTCGACGTGAGCGGATACCGCACCCTGCGACAGGTGGCGTGGGCCAACAGTTTCGAAGGCCAGACCACCCTCGGTGTCGGGGTACGGGCCCGGCTGCCGTTCCGGGTGTTCACCCTCGACGGTCCCGGTAGCGGTTCGCGGGTGGTGCTGGACGTCGCGCACCAGTGGTGAGGCAGGACAGCGGCATTCCGAATCCACGAGTCCTGGTGACAAACAGCCGGCCCCGGCAACCACGACCGGTTGCCGGGACCGACTGCCACGCGAACGGGGTCAGCGATAGGACGCCCGCAGCGTCTTCTTGTCGAGCTTGCCCAGCGGCGTCAGCGGCAGCGCGTCGAGGAAGTCGACCGACTTGGGCGCGTGCACCGAACCCTTTGCGGCACGCACCTTCTCGATCAGTTCCTCGGCCGGCACCGACTGACCGTCGCGCAGCACGACACACGCCTTGACGGCCTCGCCCCACTTGGTATCCGGCACACCGACGACGGCCACCGACGCGACCGCCGGGTGCGACGAGATGACGTCCTCGATCTCGCGGGGGAAGACGTTGAAGCCTCCGGTGACGATCATGTCCTTCTTGCGGTCGACGATCGTCATGAAGCCGTTCTTGTCGGCGCGCGCGACGTCACCCGTGTGCAGCCATCCGCCGCGCAGCGCCTCGGCGGTCTCCTCCGGCTTGTTCAGATAGCCCTTCATCACCAGCGGGCCGCGCACACAGATCTCGCCGAGTTCGCCCTGCGGCACCTCGTTCAGGTCGTCGTCGAGCAGACGGACGTCGAGCCACGGCACGGGGCGACCACACGACGCGAGGCGGCTCGGATCGTCGGGGAGGTGTTCTTCCTTGCGCAGCACCGAGATGGTCATGCCGCATTCGGACTGGCCGTAGAACTGGAAGAAGACCGGGCCGAGCCGCTCGATCCCTTCGCGCAGGCGGGACGGCGACATCGCCGACGCACCGTAGAACAGGGTCTCGAGGCTCGACAGGTCGCGGCTGTCGAAATCGGGATGGTCGAGCAGCATGTAGATCATCGTCGGCACGAGCATGGTCGCGTTGATGCGATGCTTCTCGATCGCTTCGAGCACGAGCGCAGGATCGAAGTGCGGCAGCACGTAGAGGCATCCGCCGCGCAGGAGCGTGGGGACGAAGAACGCCGCACCCGCGTGCGAGAGCGGGGTGCACACGAGGAAGCGCGGCTGCTCGGGCCACTGCCACTCGGCCATCTGGATCTGATTCAGGGCCGCGCCCGAACGGAACGAGCCCATCACGCCCTTCGGCTTCCCGGTGGTGCCGCCGGTGTAGACGATGGACGAGGTGTCCTCGATGTCGACAGGCGCGGACACGAGGCGCTGCTCGGTGAACTCCTCGGACAGGGCGAGGATGTCGGTGCCCACCGAGGACGGGCCGAGGGAGAACAGGTTCTTCAGGGTCGGCACCTGCTCGCGCAGCTCCGCGGCGCGTTCCTCGAAGTGGCGGGGATCGAAGATCAGGGTCTCGATCTCGGCGTCGGTCGAGATGTACTGGTGGTCGGAGAGCGAGCCCATGGGGTTCAGGGCCGTGTTGCGGCAGCCGGCGACCATCGTGGCGCCCATCGAGATGAGCACCTCGGGCCGGTTCTTGGACAGCATCGCCACCGCCGATCCCTGCCCGACCCCGACGGACGCGAGCGCCTGCTGGAACCGGCTGATGGCAGCGCGCATCTCGGCTCCGGTGAGGACGACGTCACCGAGGTGCAGGGCGGGCCGGTCGGCGCTGCGGTCGAGCGCGGTGATGAGGAGATCGGGCGTGAATGCGGGGCGGTAGAGGTCGGCGTACTCCTCGGGCATGGTCGTCCTTCCGGTGTGCTGTGACGGTCCGTTGTGTGACGTCACCGGTCGGCGTTCTCCGCTGTGGTGACCATCACCTGCCGTTCGTCACGATAACCTCTCGATGCCGAAAACTGAAACACGTTCCACTCTGCCTTTTCGCCGATTTCTCGCCTAGAGTCTTGGGCACGTCACAGCACACCACCGGGGGATCACGCATGCAGTCGGCCACGCCGTCACCGAGCGAGACCGAAACGGCAGTCACCGCAACCGTCGTCGAACATCATCGGCTCCGGCACGACCTCGTCGTCGTGCGTCTCGAATGCGACGACGCGATCGTCGATTTCCGCCCCGGGCAGTACGTCGACGTGGCCGTGCCGCAACGTCCCACGCTGCCGCGTCGCCTCTCCCCCGCGCTGCCACCGTCGCTGGACGGCAAGCTCGAGTTCCACGTGCGCACGGTCCCGGGTGGCTGGGTGAGCGGCGCGATCGTCGCCGACACCCAACCGGGCGACGTGTGGCAGATCGGCGCCGCCCGCGGCGGCGACCTCCACATCGACGACACCGGCCGCATCGTCATCATGGTGGCCGGCGGCACGGGCCTCGCGCCGCTGCGGTCGTTGATCCTCGACACGGCGCGTCGCCCGGATCCGCCCCGCACCTTCCTGTTCACGGGCGCCCGCAACCCGCGCGACCTGTACGCCGCCGACATGCTCATGCTCCTGTCGGAGGCGCTGCCGTGGCTGACGGTGGTGCCGGTCGTGGAGACCCTCGAGATCCCCGACATCCCCGACCCCTGGTTCGATCGCATCGCCCCGCGCATCGACGAGTTCGGACCCGACCCCGACGAACTGCTCGAGGGCAGCGTCGACGAGGTCGTCACGTCCTACGGTGCGTTCGGCGACCACCAGGTGCTCGTGTGCGGCCCGGCGGCCATGGTGCGCACCACCGCTCAGCGGCTGATCGAGACCGGTACCCCGGTCGAGAACATCCGCTACGACCCGTACTGAGTGCCCCGGCGCACCGGCCGGCGCTCTACGAAGCGGCCGCGGTCACCCAGGCACGGGCGACGACCGACCCGGACGAGTCCGTGCCGACGAGCGCGACGTCCTCGACGTTCTCGTGATCGGTGCGGTAACGCTGCAACACGGTCACCGACCAGGTCGGTGATCCGGGACCCGCGGAGTGCTCGTAGAAGCGCATCCGGAGCCGCCGCACATCGGCGAGGTCGAACCGTTCGACAACCGAATGCAGCAGTTCGTCGGCGTACGGGGTGGGCACACCGTGCTCACCGCCCGGACGCGCCGATCCGGACACGAAGACCTCGGCGACGACCCGCCCGATCTCATCGACGTATCCGAGTGTCCGGTCGAGCCGGCCGGACGCCTCGTCACGGTTGTCGCGGGCCCGGCAGGTCAGCGCGTCGGTGGTGGGTGGCGCGAAGAACACGACGTCCACTTCGTCCACCGGGCCGTCTTCGGGACGGGGCCCGGCTCCCCAGAGGGACAGCACGGTAGGGAGGGAACGGACGTCCCCGTTCGTGATCGTCACATGCCCTCCCTACCTCTCGGATCGTCCGCTCAGGCGACCGGTGCGTCCGACGATGCTGCGTCGCGTGCCGCGATGTACCCGAAGACCAGGCCCTGCCCGATGGTGGCGCCGGCACCGGGATAGCGGTGGCCGAACGCGTTGGCCGCGGTGTTGCCGATGGCGTAGAGACCGGCGATGGGGCTGCCGTCCTCGCGGAGGACCCGCGCCCGTTCGTCGGCGCGCACGCCACCGCACGTGCCGAGATCGCTCAGCGTCATCTTCACCGCGTAGAGCGGGCCGTGCGTGAGGGGTCGCAGGTTCGGGTTCGGCTGGACGGTCGGGTCACCGTAGTAGCGGTCGTAGGCACTGCCGCCACGTCCGAACTCGGAATCCGTTCCCGCCGCCGCGTCCTCGTTGAACTTGCCGAACGTCGCGGCGAAGGTGTCCACCGGCACGCCCATCGACGCCGCGAGTTCCGCAGCGGTGGTGCCGCGGTGGGCGATGCCCGCCTTGTACCAGGCCTCCGGGAGCGGCTGGCGCGGGAACACCCCGGCCGCGAAGACGTAGCTGTTGCGGTACTTCTGGTCGAAGACGATCCACATCGACTCGATCGGATCGCCGGCACGCTCGCGTTCGAGCACCAACTGTCCGAACGACATGTAGTCGGACGACTCGTTGGTGAACCGGCGTCCCGTCTGGTCGACGATGAACGAGCCGGGCAGCGAACGCTCGGCGAGCATGACCATCGGCGGCTTGCCCGGGCGGGTCGGCGCGACGGCGGGGAACCACCAGGCCTGGTCCATGAGGGCGAGATCGGCACCGACCTCCTGGGCCGCCTTGATCGCATCGCCGGTGTTGGTCTCCGCCCCGAGGCTCTCGTGGTCGAGCAGACGCTCGGACTGGAACTTGCGGCGCATCTCCATGTCGTGGTCGAACCCGCCGGCGGCGAGCACCACCCCGCGACGCGCGGTCACCGTCACCTCACGTCCGTTCTGCGCTACGACGGCACCGGTGACACGGTCGCCGTCGGTGAGCAGACGCACCAGCGACGTCTCGGTCCACACCGGCACACCGGCCTTCAGCACACCCGCGAACAGTCCGGCGGCGATCGCCTGTCCACCGGCGACGTATTCACGCTTGACGGCGAGACCGGCGACACCCTGGGCGAGCCGCTTGAAGATGCGCGGAAAACCCTTGTGCGGCACGCGCAGCATGAGGTTCATCCACTTGTAGTCGGCACCGGTGGTGGGCATCGGCAGGCTCGCCTCCATGAGGCCGGGACGCAGTCGACCGCGCTCCTCACCGAGGACCGACAGGTCCAGGGGCAGGCACTCGCAGCTGCGGCCGACCGCCGAACCACCCGCCAGTTCGGGGTGATAGTCGGAGTAGCCCTCTGCCCAGAACAGCTTCATGGGGGTGGTGCGCTGGAGCATCTCGACGGTGGCGACACCGTTGTCGACGAAGGCCTCGCCCCGCTCGACCGGCGCCGTGCCGTCGACGACCGTCCGCACGTAGGTGTGGCCGCGCTCGATGGTGTCGCCGCTTCCCGCCGCGTCGAGTACCGGATTGGCCGGCACCCAGAACGCACCGCCGGAACGGGCGGTCGATCCGCCGACGTAGGCCGATTTCTCCACGATGAGGGCGGACAGGCCCGCCTCGTGCGCGGTGAGCGCGGCGGCCATGCCGGTACCGGACCCGATCACGAGCAGGTCCACGGTCGTGTCGCGGGCTGTGGTCACGGCCGGTACAGGGGTCTTGGCCATCGACTGTCTCCTTCACATCGTTGTCTTCCGGACGGTATGGCAGCTCCGGGAGTCGTAACATGCGTGATCCCGATCACCGGGAGAACGCGAGGACGGACGATCGGTCTCCGACGGTCCGATCATTCCGGCGAGGCGAAGACGCCGGAGAGGTAGGCGACGATCTCGTGGAACAACTCCTCCGCAGCAGGTAGCACGGCTGTCATGGTCGCGAAACCGTGCATCATCCCGTCGTACCGCCGTAGTTCGACCGGCACACCGGATTCCTGCATACGCCGCGCGTACTCCTCGGTGCCGTCGCGCGTGGGGTCCACTTCGGCGGTGGCGACGAAGGCGGGCGGCAGGCCGACCAGGTCGCCGGCGAGGCCCGGAGATGCCTGCACAGAACGCCGGTCGGCGGGATCCGGCACGTACATGTCCCAGAACCAGTGACAATCCTCCGGGGACAGCAGTGCCGTGGCGTACTCGGGATTGGTCACTTCCATCACCGCAGTCCCGTACAGGGAGATCTGCGCGAGAGGACATGGAAGACCGGTCTCGTGGAGTTGCTGGGCCAACGCGAAGGTCAGAGTGCCACCGGCACTCTCGCCTGCGATCACTGCTCGCGTCACGTCGACGGGCCGAAGTTCATCGGCCGCAGAGGTGATCCATTCCCAAACACTCCGACAATCGTCGAGCGCCGCCGGACAGGGGTGTTCCGGCGCCAGCCGGTAGTCCACGGAGACGATGACGGACCGGGATGCGATGCTCAACTTCCGCAGGTACTCCTCGTTCTGGTCGAGATTTCCGACGGCGAATCCTCCACTGTGCATCCACTGCACCACCGGCAACCCCGGGTCGTCGGACGGCCGGTAGACGCGCACGGGAACGCCACCACCGGCAGAGGGAACGACGCTGTCCTGTCGATGATGAATGGGTGTCGTTGCCGGAATCGCGTGTGCAGCGAGAGCGGCACGCAGATCCTCCACAGGCGTCTCGTGCATGGGCTTCGCCATGCGTGTTGCAGATGCATCGACCACCCGCTGGGCTTCCGGTGAGAGCGGCATATGTTCTCGTTTCGTCGACGTCTCGTACGGGCCGGGACGGTTCCGATCGCGGTGGCGGCCGTTCGGATCAGAGAACTCGCGCGGACACCTCTGCGAAGTGATCGGCGTATCTCACCGAGTCCTGGGTATCGAGGACGACGTGGACAGCACTGAAGACCGGTCCCGCTTCGGTGGCCCGGATGCTGCCGCGCACGATGCCACTCGATACGTTGAACGGCCTACCGTCGACGATCTTGGTGACGAAGATGTAGGACGAGAACTCGACCTCTCCGTCCGCGACGTCGGTGACGAACACATTGGTGCCGTTGTGGCGCAGCGGATAAGGGCTGTTGCGCCGGTGGTCGTCCTTCCACGCCATCACATTGGCGGCGCCACGCACGTCGACGCGGATGAAGTCCTCGTAGTCGGTCTCACCCGTGTCGCTCGCGCAACTGAAGGCGATGTCGTCGGCCATGAGCGCCCGAAGTTCGATGGGATTCCATTCGTCGTAATGGAACCACCAGGCCGCGACGAGGGCGCTGACGGTGCCCGGATCCACGGTCGACTCGTTCATGGAACTCTCCTGGAAGTCGGGGCGGATGGTCGGGGAATCCGGAAGCTCTGTCACCGGTCGCGTCCGGCGGTGATACCCATTCGTGTGAGCATCGCCTGTGGGTCGGCCGGCGGCGCGAGATCGAGGAGCTGGTGCGCACGCCGATGTACTGCGGCGATGCACAGGTCGTCATCCGAGTGGATCCAGAACTCGCCGCGCGCGATCTGCTCGACCATGTGCTCGGCGGCGACGAGCGGATCGAGCCCTTTCTCGACGTTGTCGCGTTGCATGGCCGCGAACACCGCGTTCGCCGTCGGGTTGTCCGTGGGTGCCTCACGCTGCGCCGACAGGAAGATCTCGCTCCGGATCGAATGCGGGATCACGGCACTCACCTGGATCGGTGCGGTGTCGAGAAGCTTACGCCCGAAGTAGATGTCGTGTAGTTCGGGATAGAAGACCACGCCGTCGTTGCCGAGGAATCCCCGGAACACCGGTGCGACGAAGTCCGACAGTGTCGCGTCCGCTTTACGATCCTTCCCACCGGAGATCGCGAGATACTCCTCGGTCGACGAGAAATGATGAGCAAGGATGAGACGCCACGGGCCGTTCTTCCGGATCACGGAGAAGATCGTCTCGATCTCCTCCGGTGTGTAGAAGTTCTCGATCACGGACGGTGGCGCCACGGGAATCATCGGATGACGCTCGAGGGTGGTCATTGGGGCTCCTCTCTGCCGCGGCATCAGCCCCGGCGGAACGGTGATCCGCGTGACATTAAGCACTTTCGATCGCATCGAATCTGACGGATTCCGAAGAGCGGGAGGGTTTCCCGTCGAGATCGCCTGCCTTCTACCCACGTGCAGCGGCGGCACCTGCCCGACGGCCGAAGAAGCTGCCGTCGCCGAGACTGGCACCGCTCGCGTAACCGCCGGCACAGACGCCTGCGGTGCACCGCCCGGCCGCGAGGAGACCCGGTATCGGCTCTCCCGAGATGTGCAGCACGCGGGAGTCCGTGTCCGTCTTCAATCCGCCCAGGGGGAACCCGCTCGTCATACCTCTCAGGTCGAATGCGGCGATCGGCGTTCCGATCGGCCGCACCCATTTCTCGTTCTTGGAGAACAGCGGGTCGGATCCGTCCTCGGCGTGCATGTTGTAGACACTCAGTGTCGAGGTCAGCGTTCCGGCAGGGAGGCCCATCTCCGCCTCGAGTTCTGCGGCCGTTTCACATACCCACGTCGGTTGCGGACCGGCCGACACCCCTCCCAGCACCTCGTCGTACGCGCGTTGATCGAGGATCAGGAAGGCTTCGTTGTTCTGATGGAAGAGCATCGCCTGCCCGATCCGCCCCGGATAGGTGTCTTCCGTGATGAACCGCTGTCCGTGCGCGTTGACGATGATTCCGCGCACCATGAGCTGAGGTGACGTGTGGACGGCGACCTCGGCAGCATCCATGTGCGCCGTCGCAGCACCGAGCGCTTGTCCGATCCGGATCGCCCGACCGTCGTGAGCGTCGATCGCAGATCCGGGCCGCCCGAGGAGGGCCGGCACGTGATCGCGCACCATCTCCTCGTCGAATGCGAAGCTCCCCATTGCGAGCACGACACCGCGGTGGGCGCGGATGGTGATCGTCGTGCCGTACCTGCGCGCGACCACACCCACGACCCGGCCGTCGTCGTTCACGACCACCGTCCGGACCCGAATGTCGTACTCTGCTTTCACACCCAGTTTCTCGGCTGTCTCGGCGAGGGGCTTCATCAGCATGTACCCGCCCCCGCGCTCACCGGTCTTCTTGTTGTCCATCTTCGGTAGATGTCCACGCGGAGCCGGAGGAATCACGCCCGCGAACGGTGCTGCGTTCTCGCCTCCGGAGTACATCAGCCCTTCGTCGTGCGCCGGCTCCCAGCCGGGCTCGCCCCAGAACTCCTCCTTGAACGGAACCCCGGCTTCGACCAGCCAGTTGTAGTGGTCGACACTGCCCTCGCAGTACGCGTCGACCTTTGCTTCGTCCACGGCGGGGCCCAGCGCAGCCTTCATGAATGCCTTCATGTTCTCGACCGTGTCGTCGAAGCCGCACGCCTTCTGCAACGGTGTTCCGCCGCCGAGGTAGATGAATCCACCTGCCATCGATGCTGCGCCGCCCCAACCGCCGGACCGCTCGAGGACGAGGACGTCGGCGCCGACACGCGCAGCCTCGACAGCAGCACTGACACCGGCAATTCCGTAGCCGGCGACAACGACGTCTGCGGAGAGATCCCACGTCGAGATCTCGGATTCGGGTACGGGACGCACGGAATCGTCGGACATCGTGTTCTCCTCGAAGTAGCGGAAGGGCACTCGGCCGCACGGTCCCACTCTTCCGGCGCAAATGGGACGAAGTCTCCCGCTCAGCGGTCGATGGGCGCCGCATCCACGGCGGTGCCGCCGACACTCGTCCCGAATCGGTTCGATCGGCGTGAACCGACGAAGAACGAACGTTTCACCGCATCGGGCGGTGAAACCACCCTCGTCTCAGGAGGACAACGGATGTCCGATCCCTCGACCCCGCCCGCCGATGATCGCCGCGACAGCGCAGTGGTGACCAGGTCCACGACCTTCGTCATCGCTGCCCTGGTCCTGGCGGAATGCGTGAGTGCCTTCGAAGCCGGGATGATCTTCATCGCCCTGCCACGGTTCGGCGAGATCTTCGATGCACCGGCCTCGACGACCGGATGGGCGGTGACCGCCTACATGCTCGTCGCCGCGACGACAGCGCTCGTGGGTGGCCGCCTCGGCGACATGTACGGCCGCAAGAAGGTCCTGATCATCGCGATGATGGTGTCGACACTCGGCTCCGTCATCAGCGTCTTCGGCGATTCGATGGGCGCGATCATCCTCGGCCGAGGTGTGCAGGGCGCCGCCGGCGCGATCCTGCCGCTCTGCTACGGGCTTGCACGAGAAGCACTCCCGCCGAGCAAGGTGGCCCTCGCTGTGGGATACATCAGCGGCGCGGCCCTGCTGGCCGGATCGGGTGGCTATTTCGTCGCGGGAGTACTGCTCGATGTGGCCGACTGGCACATGATCTTCGTCTTCGCCGCCGCGCTCGCCGTCGTGGCGTCCGTGGTCGCAGCGTTCGCCCTACCCGGCACCCACACGCGCACGGACCTCCCCCGGTTCGACTATCTGGGTGCTGCACTGCTGACCCCGGGCCTGGTGGCCCTCCTCTACGGCATCACGCAGGGACCGACCTGGGGTTGGGCCGGTTTCGGCGTTCTCGCCCTCATCATCGGGGGGCTCGTCGTCCTGAGTGTGTGGACCGTGTGGGAGTTGCGCCTGGCAGAGCCCCTCGTGAATCTCCGGGCACTGGCAACCAAGCGGATGACTCTCAATCTGATCGCCGTCGCGGTTCTGGCGCTCGGCCCGGTCGGAGCCGTCCAGATCGTCACTCCCCTGATCCTGCAGGCTCCGACCTCCATGCCCGTCGGACTCGGCATGTCGGCAACCGTGGCAGGTCTCATCGGCGGCATCGGGGCCATCGTCGGATTCGCGGCGTCCCCGATAGCGGGGATGGTCGCAGGGCGCTGGGGTGGCCGGACCGCGTTCTTCATCGGAGCAGCTCTGTTCGCCGTGGCCAACCTCCTGATTCTCGTGGGTCACAAGTCGCTGCCCGTCATGATCGCCGTCTTCGTCGTTGCCGCTGTGGCAACAGCGTTCGCCTACACCGGCTACCCGAAGATCGTCATCGAATCCGTGCCGGAGGACGTCACCAGCGTCACGACCGGAGTGCTGGCCACAGCCCGACAGGCGTTCTCCGCCATCAGCGTTGCGATCGTGTCGGTCATGCTCTCGCTGTGGACCGTGCCGGACACCACCATGCCGACATCGGCGTCGCTCGACCTGGCGGTCGGCTGGTTCGTGTTGTGCTCGCTGATCGTGGCGGCGATCTGTTTGTTCATCGGCCGGCCGCAACAGGCGCAGGCCGTCGACTCGCCTGTGAGCGACGGCCGGGACGACGCCGACATGTCCGGCGCCGCAGTCTGAAAGCGCACCCGGCGTGGGCCCGTTCGTTCCTCCGGGAAAACCCTCCCGCGAAGCGGGATACGGTCGTCCTGGGACTCCCCGACGACCGTAGGTTCTCGATATGGCAGACGAGAATATCTTCGTGGTCGACCGTGTGGTCACGAAACCGGGATGTGCACGTACGTTCGTCGACAGATACATCGCCGAATACGTACCGGGGGGACGTGGACGAGGAATGACACTCGACCGGATCCTCGTCAGTCCTCCGGTCTGGTCCGACGACGAAACCAACGTGGTCACCATCATGTGGTCGGTCGACGGCGTGAAGTCGTGGTGGAACATGACCCGACAGGGACGACGAGACCCCGAACTCGGACTGTGGTGGTCGGATATGGATCAGTACATCACCGAGCGCTCGCGGACGATGGCCGCCCAGGCCGCCGACATCGAAGGACTTGCCGATGTTTAACGTGGTCAGAGTTGTGCACTTCGACGAGTCCGCCAGCACTGCGGACTGCGCCGAATACGTCGACACCGTTCGGATCGCCGCCAAGGAACTCGACACGCTCGGACACTTCGTGGCTCCCACCCTGCCCGGCGTGATCAACGGTGGCAATGTCCTTGTGCACCTCCGTTTTCCTTCCGCAGAGATCGCCGCTCGCCACATCGGCGATTTCGACGTCACCCTCCGTACACCCCCCGCGATGTATGTGGACGGAGTCGGTTATCCGGCCTCCTCGGCGCACAGACGTCCGGACGAGCCGCACACGGTCTACCGCGCGCTTCTGGTGCGGGTCGACCCCGACGCCTCGGTCGAGGCCGTCGAGGAGTTCGAAGGTGACCTGTTGAAGATGCCGGGGTACATCCCCTCGATCGTCGCCTGGCGCCTGAGCCGGGTAGCGGATTCGGTGGGCCGTACCGAATGGACGCACGTGTGGGAGCAGGAGTTCACCGATCACGACGCTCTCATGGGCCAGTACCTGAATCATCCGGTCCACTGGAGCATCGTCGACCGCTGGTTCGACCCGGAGTGTCCGGAAGTGATTGTCCGCGAACGGGTGTGCCACACCTTCTGCTCCGTCGACGACATCGCCATCGAGTGAGAACGACGACGTCCTCGGACCATCGGTGATGGTCCGAGGACTCGTCTTCAGCAGGGTGCGGTCACTCGAACAGTGAGCGCATCATCTTCCAGATCTCCTGCCGTGCAGGCTCCGTCAGCGACAGCGACGGGAACGTCAGGAATCCGTGGAAGAGACCGTCGAATCGTCGATGCCGTACTTCCACACCGGCGTCCGCGAGTCGTTGCGCGTAATCGTCACCGGACGAGCACGGTGGATCGAGTTCGGCGGTGATCACGACAGCCTGCGGCAGTCCTGCAAGCGAATCGGCCCGCGTCGGGACCACTCGGGGATCGTCCCTGCCGTCCGGGGCGTACTGCTCCCAGTACCACTTCATCGCCTTGGTGGTGTTGTAGTACCCCGACCCGTACTTCCGGTACGACTCCGTGTCGAAGTCGTCGTCGATGACCGGATAGAACAGCGCCTGGCCGAACACTGCAGGCCCCCCACCGTCGCGCGCTGCGAGGGCGACGGTGGCGGCGAGGTTCCCCCCGGCACTGTCACCTGCGAGCACGATGCGCGTGGGATCTCCCCCGTACGTCGTGATGTTGCCGGCCGCCCATTCGAGTGCCGCGTACATGTCCTCGTGCGCTGCCGGCGCACGATGTTCCGGTGCGAGTCGGTAGTCGACGGACACGACGACGACGCCGACCCCCTCCGCCATCGAACGGCAGAACTCGTCGTGACTGTCGAGATCGCAGAACACGAAGCCACCACCGTGGGCGAAGACCACCACCGGAATCGCGCCCTCGGAACTCTCGGGCCGATAGACACGGAGCGCGAGGTCTCCACCGGGCCCGTCGATGGTGATGTCGTGGACATCCCGCATGGCGGGCAGGCGCTGAAGAGGTGCACGACGACTGCGGATCAGGTCACGGAGTTCCGGGGGCGGAACCGTGGTGACATCCGGAAAGCCCGCATCCAGGGCTTTCAGCATGGACTCGACTTCAGGATGCAATGACATGTGGGTCTCCTCGATGTGGTGCGTCCGGTCACGCTAAGACCGGGGGCGACAGGTCCGGAACCCGATCTCCCGACCAGCGGTCGACCGAAATACGTCACTTCAGTGGGACGAAGCCTTCGCTCGGACGGACCCGGCCACGAGGATGAGGAGCAGTCCACACCCGACGGTCACCGATCGACGGTGACCGGAGACCCGGAGGAAGCGACATCATGACCACCGCGCACGGTGCCACGTCCGCACCCGACGACGTCTACGACCCCGACGTGAGGAAGCTGGTCGAGGCGATCCGCGCGCGAGGCGTCGGTTCCTTGCGGGACACCGGGGTCGAAGCAGCCCGCCACTCCCTCGAGTCGATCGTCCGGCCCGCCGGCCCCGACATGCGCTCCGTGCAGTCCAGGGAACTCGCCGGACCCCACGGCACCGTTCCCGTGCGCATCTACCGCCCTCGTTCGGCGCCGGATCGACACGCACCCGCACTGGTCTGGTTCCACGGCGGCGGCATGATCATGGGCACCCTCGATTCGTTCGACCGGCTCGCGCGCGAGGTCGCCGAATCGACGCGGGCCGTGGTGATCAACGTCGACTACCGACTCGCCCCCGAACACCGCTATCCCGTGGCCCACGACGAAGCCTGGGCGGCACTCCGATGGGCACACGACAACGCTCACGATCTGGGTCTGGATCCGGACCGTATCGGGGTGGGCGGAGACAGCGCCGGCGGCGGGCTGGCCGCGGCCACAGCTCTCCGGGCCCGCAACGAAGGCGGGCCCCGGATCGCTCAGCAGGTACTGGTGTACCCCGGCCTCGAGCGCCGATGTGATCGACCGTCCATGCGCCACTTCGGCGACAGTCCCTTTCTCAGGGCCGAGGACATCGACTGGATGAAATCGCTGTATCTGGGCGATGATCCGGCAGAGGACGACGAGTACGGAACCCCGGTGCTGGCGACCGATCTGAGTGGGCTCCCTCCTGCGGTGGTGATCTGCGGCTATGCCGATCCCCTCCGGGACGGTGTGGAGGACTACGGACGACGCCTGCAGGAAGCGGGGGTGCCGACGGCCGTCATCCGCTATCCGGGGGTCGGGCACGGATTCTTCATGCAGACCCACGCACTGGCACGGGCCAGGGCCGCGATGACGGAGGTCGGTGCCCTGGTCGCCGCACGGTTCGCTCCGATCGCCTGATCCCGGAAACCCTCCCGGTGAGCAGACCATGACCGTCCCGGAGCCGTGAAACTCCTCGTATTTTGTCCGCGAGCGCGCAACCCGGTTCGCTCGTAGATGCCGAGGGAGGCAGCAATGTCCCGAGAACCCGGATCCCAGGTGGAACACGACGAGATCGAACACGCGGACGTCGTGGTGGTCGGGATGGGTGCCGCCGGTTGTGCCGCCGCTCTGGCCGCCCACGACGCGGGTGCCCGAGTGGTCGTACTGGAGAAGACCGGTCCCGGCGAGGCCGGCGGGAACACACGGGTATCGGGTGGCGGCTGGTTCCATCACGACGATCCCGAACGCGCTGCTGTGTATCTGCGCGCGCTGTGCGGCGACGATCGGCCCCTACCCGAGCCCGTCGTCCGAGCGTGGTCCCACGGAACCCGAGAGGTGTCCGCATGGGTCGAATCGCTCGGTGTCGAGGTGGGGCCGCACGGTCACTTCAACGCGGCCGGAGCGGAGTATCCCGAGCTGCCCGGGAGCGACTGCTACGGAGGATTGCGTTGTGTCGAGGGGACACTCGGCCAGGGTCGACTCTTCGCGGTCCTGGAGAAGGCATTGCACGATCGCGGCATCGACGTGCGGTACGAGACGCCCGTTGCGCGCCTGACGACCGACGCGCTCACAGGTTCGGTGACCGGCGTCGTCACCGCCGGCGGTGAACGGATCGACGCCGGGCGCGGCGTCGTGCTCGCCACCGGTGGCTTCGAAGGCGACCCCGAACTGGTACGCACTCACCTCGGACTCGAGGACGTGCCGGTGTGGGGAAGCACGGCCGCGACCGGTGACGGCCTCCGTATGGCACAGGAGGTCGGGGCGGATCTGTGGCACATGGACAACATGATGGCGGTCAACGGCATCACCGACCCGGCCTCCCGCCACGGCTACTTCGCGATGTTCGTCCATTCGCGTGGGGTGATCTGGGTCGACGACACGGGCCGTCGATTCGTGGACGAGTTCGTCCCGTCGGGGCACGGACAGGCGCTGATCGACGGGCGGTACGTTCTGCATCCGCATCGCCCCATGTGGGTCGTGTTCGACGAGAAGACGAGGTCGGCCGGTCCGATCAGCGGCTCGGCCGACATCCTCCCGGTCGGATGGAACGTGTTGATGAACGGTTATCGGTGGAGCTCCGACAACATGACGGAGATCGAAGCCGGCTGGATACGACGCGGCGACACGCTGGAAGAGCTTGCCGCGGTGACAGGACTGCCCGCAGATGCTCTCGCAGAAAGCGTCTCGGAGTACAACGCTGCATGCGCTGCGGGGGTGGACGAGCGCTTCGGGCGTTCCGCCGCCACGCTGGTGCCACTTCTCGACCCCCCCTTCTACGCCTACCGCAGCGGACCGATGCTGGCGTGGACCAACGGTGGGCCTCGTCGTGACGAACACGCCCGTGTCCTCGCCACGAACGGCACGGTCATCGAGGGACTCTATGCCGCAGGCACGGTGAGCTCGACATTCAGTTGGGCCAAGGACGGCGGTTTCCACATTGCCGATGCGTTCGTGTTCGGCCGCATCGCCGGCGAACACGCCGCTCGTCGTATCGGTTGAGTCCGGAGACCGGGACGGTTCGTGCGTCCTGCGCCCGCCGCGCGCAGACTGCCCGGAGACGACGTTGCGAAGGAGTGTCCTGTCATGGCCCCTGTGCCGAACCGAGATCCGAAGGTGCGGATCGGAATCACCAGTCCGATCGTCACGCGACTTCCGGGTGCGTGCAACGAATGGGAAGCAACCGCCGGGATCGACGAACTGGCACGGATCGCGGTGACCGCCGACCGTTTGGGATTTCATCACCTCACCTGCAGCGAACACGTGGCCGTGCCGGTGCCTGTGGCCGAAGTCCGTGGCGGGACGTACTGGGATCCGTCGGTGACACTCGGCTACCTGGCGGGACGGACCGAACGGATCCGGCTCGCCACGCAGGTACTGGTGCTCGGCTATCACCATCCGTTGGAGATCGCGAAGCGCTACGGCACTATCGATACCGTCAGCGCAGGTCGGCTGATATTGGGCCTCGGCGTCGGCACGCTACGAGAGGAGTTCGATCTGCTCGATGCCCCCTTCACCGATCGTGGTGCGCGGGCGGACGATTCCCTGGCTGCGCTGCGTGCCGCACTCTCCGAGCGCGTACCGTCCTATCGCGGAAAGTATTTCGAGTTCTCCGACATGGTCGTGGAGCCCAACGCGGTACAACCGCGGGTGCCGCTGTGGATCGGCGGGCGTACACCACGCTCCTTGCGACGGGCGTGCGAACTGGCAGACGGCTGGGTTCCTTTCGGTCTGTCGTTCGACGACGTGCAGGCGATGCTGGCCGAGCGACAGGTGCAGTCCGGATTCGAGGTCGTGTTGCCGGCTGCGGGTCTGGATCCGCTCGGCGACCCGGACCGGACGAGAAGGAGGCTCGATCGCGCCGTGTCGGCAGGTGCGACGATCATCGGCGCCGGCGTGACCGCCGAGACGGTCGACCACTACTGCGAGCAGCTCGAGGCTCTCACGGAGCTGTACGGGGAGGCGTTCGGGAACGCCGCGGATCTCCCGCTGCGCGGGAGCGCGACCCCATATCCACCACGACGCGAATAACGTCGACGAAGTCGCCCCTTGACCATCATCAGATCCGAGGAACAGCTATGACCGTGTCCGAAGCAGACGCCCGCACCCAGCGCATCCGCACCACCGTGCACGCCTATCTCGATGCCGTGGCCGCGGGCGTGGCCGCCGATATCGCCGCCCTCTACGCCGACGACGCCACCCTCGAGGATCCCGTCGGCAGCGAACCGCGCGTGGGCCGGGCCGCGATCGCCGAGTTCTACAAGGGTGTCGAGGCCACCGAGAACACCACCGAACTGCTCACGCTCCGGATCGGCGGGTCGACCGCGGCCTTCCACTTCCGTGTGGTCACGAAGGCGGGCGAGCAGACCTACGAGATCGAACCCATCGACATCATGACGTTCGACGACGAGGGGCGAATCACCAGCATGCGGGCGGTCTGGGCACCGAGCGACATGCGTGTTCGCTGACCGGTGGACGGGGCACGGTTCGCCAGCCCCCGCCACGGTGACGGACACTGGAACGAACGCCGATCGATTGGAGCTTCGATGACAGCGGAACACGCGGTACTGGATCCCCGACGGATCCGCGACGTGATGGGCAACTTCTGCACGGGTGTCACGGTGATCACCGCGCTCGACGGCGACGAACCCCTCGGATTCGCATGCCAGTCGTTCGTGTCGGTCTCGCTGGACCCGCCGCTCATCTCGTTCTGTCCCGCCCGCACGTCGACGACCTGGCCGAAGATCCGGGAGGTCGGAACCCTGGCCGTCAACGTCCTGTCCGAGAGCCAGCGCACCCTGTGCGGTGCGTTCGCGGTGAGCGGCGGCAACAAGTTCCGCGGGGTGCGCTGGGAGCCGGGCGACAACGGCGCTCCGGCGCTCGAGGGAGCTCTCGCGCGGGTGGAGGCGACCGTGGAGACCGAGTACGAGGCCGGCGACCACACGATCGTGCTGGCCAGGGTCACGGGGCTGACGTCGCTGCACTCCCGCGGTCCGCTCCTGTTCTTCCAGGGCACGTACGGCGGTTTCGAACGGCGGTGACACCGAACGTCGGCGATGCGGAACGACGGGTGAGGGAATAGACGGTCACCGGTCGAGGTTGCTCCGAAGGTGTGCCCGGCGGCCGATACCGGGCCCCGACGCGAAGGATTACCGGTGACCGTTCCCCTCTCCATCCTCGACCTCGCACACATCGGCAAGGGTGAGACCGCCCGTGAGAGCTTCGACGCCAGCGTGAAGATGGCCCAGCTCGCCGAGCAGTGGGGTTACCGGCGAATCTGGTACGCCGAACACCACAACATGCCGACGATCGCCTCGTCGGCGACGAGTGTGCTCATCGCGCACGTCGCCGCGCACACCTCGTCGATCCGTCTCGGCGCCGGCGGCATCATGCTGCCGAACCACTCGCCGCTGACCATCGCCGAACAGTTCGGCACCCTCGCCACCCTGCATCCCGGCCGCATCGACCTCGGTCTCGGGCGCGCCCCCGGCAGCGACCAGAAGACCATGCGGGCGCTGCGCCGCGACCCGACCTCCGCCGACACCTTCCCGCAGGACGTCCTCGAACTGCAGGCCTACCTGAAGGGCGAGTCGCGGATCCCGGGAGTCGACGCGATCCCCGGTAAGGGCACCGACGTTCCGCTGTACATCCTGGGCTCGTCGTTGTTCGGCGCGAAACTCGCTGCCCTGCTCGGTCTTCCGTACGCCTTCGCGTCGCACTTCGCGCCGCAGGCCCTCGAGGACGCGGTGCGGCTGTACCGCCGCGAGTTCCAGCCCTCCCCCGACCACCCGGAGCCGCACGTCATCGCGGGTGTCGGCGTGATCGCCGCCGACACCACCGAGGAGGCGCAGTCGCTGTTCGAGGCGACCAAGCGGGCCCGGGTCGTCCAGATGGTCGGACGCGGGCGCACGTTCAGCGAGGAGGAGATCGACATGCTGCTCGACTCTCCCGCCGGCATGCAGGTGCTCGAGATGCTCCGGTACACCGCCGTGGGTACGCCGCAGGAGGTGCGCGACTACCTCGACCGGTTCACCGAGCGCGCGCAGGCCGACGAGCTGATCGTCGTGTCGTCGGCTCCCGGACGCGACGCGTGGCTGCGCTCGCTCGAGCTTGTTGCGCAGGTCAGCGACCTCGTCCCGGCCTGATCGCCGAACACCGGCGGATCGGGCTACCGACGGGTACACTTTGGCGGCCGGCCAGGCACGGCTGAGAACCACGAGTCGTCAACCGCCAGGAGCACGATGAAGTACCGCACCCGCGCTGTTGCAGCGGCAGTGCTGACCGCCGCAGCGGCGATCACTGCACCGGCCGCCGCGACAGCCGATTCCCTCCCCACCGACGGGCCCACCATCTCGGTGACGATCCGCAACGACACCGACGCACCGATGGTGCTCACGTCGACCGAGAACCCCTACGGCAGATGGGTGGACGAGCCGGCCGCGGTGGTCCCGGCCCGTTCCACCGAGACGGTCTCGGCGAGCAGCGCCGACCGGCGCGGGTTCGGCATCCAGATCGACTACACGATGCCCGGCGACGCGACCGTGGCGCTCATGGCCAACAATTACGGCACCGGCGTCGCGAACGGCGACGGCACCCACATCGAGGGTGCCAACCGACACGGCTTCGCGGTCGCTGCGATCGTGGAGGACGGATATCCGTTCATGACAGCGGACTTCGTCGTCACCAGGCCCTGAGACGACGAACCGGGCCCGAAGGGATACCTGCGTATCCCCCCGGGCCCGGTTCGTTTGTGCGTCGGCGTCGCGCCTCTGTGTCAGCGTCCCGCCGCGTCCATCACGGACAGGTGCGCGAACAGCGCGCTCGCGCCGATCGGGTTGCCGCCGCCGGGGTAGACGGTGCCGCTCGGTGCGGCCATCGTGTTGCCCGCCGCGTACAGGCCGGGGATCGGAGCGCCCTCGCTGTCGAGCACGCGCCCGACGGTGTCGGTCCGCAGACCGCCCTTGGTGCCGAGGTCGGAGATGCCGAACTGCGCCGCGTGGAAGGGTCCCTGTTCGATGGGGACCAGTGCGGAACCACCGCCGGTGAAGGCGAGATCGTAGGGTTCGTCCCCGCGACCGAAGTCCTCGTCGACTCCCTTCGCGGCCAGCTCGTTCCACCGCGCGACGGTCGCCTTCAGGGATTCGGCGGGCACACCGATCTGCTCGGCGAGTTCCTCGAGGGTGTCGGCGGTCTTCCACAGTCCCGCGTCGACGTACTTCTCGGTCTCGACGAGCGGCACGTTCGTCGCCCCGACCGGCGGGACCTCACCGTTCCGGTCGTCGTAGATCATCCAGAACGGCACTGTCATCTCGCCGCGTTCCATGCGGGCGATGACGTCGCGGCCCAGACGGTCGTAGGGTGCGTACTCGTTGGTGAACCGCGCACCGTCCTGGTCGACGAAGATGCCTCCGGTGAAGCACAGCGCGAACGCCGAGCGTCCGTCCGGGTGGGTCAATCCCGGCGACCACCAGGCCTGATCCATCAGATCCACGTCGGCGCCGACGGCGATGCCCGCCTCGTGGGCCTTGCCGAGATTCGACCACGGGCCCATCGAGTCCCGCGCGGCGCCGGGCACCCCGTACTTGCCGCGCATCTCGTCGTTCTGATCGAAGCCACCGGCGGCGAGGACGACGCCCTTGCGCGCGCGGATCGCCCGTCGCTCGCCGTCGTGCTCGACGATCGCGCCCACCACGGTTCCGTCCTCGACGATCAGTTCCTCGAGCGGGGTGTTCCGGTACAGGTTCACGTTCGGGTACTTGCGCAGGGCGATGAGGAATCGTCCGACGAGCGCGCGACCGCCGATGAGCATGTCGGGCAGGGGTTCGCCGTTGCGTTCGCGGCCGAGCGGGCCGCGGATCGACTCGTTGAGCTCGGGATCGGCGGCGATGGGCAGCGGCGACGGGACGATGTGACGTCCCTGGGCACGGGCCTTGGGCGCCTTGCCGAAGTAGTCGGGCCACGGGTAGACCATGAATTCGAGGTCGTCGTCGGACTCGAGATAGTCGATCAGCGGGGCGCCGCCGCGGACGTAGGCCTCCTGCAGTTCGCGCGGGGTGCGGTCGCCGACGACCGCGTGGTAGTAGGTCAGCGCGTCCTCGAGGGTGTCATCGTCACCGGCGCGCTGCAGGACCGCGTTGGTGGGGAACCAGACGCCGCCGCCCCCGGAGTACGCCGTGGTGCCGCCGAAGTACTCGGACGCCTCGACGAGGATCACCGACAGCCCTTCGCGCGCAGCGGTGTACGCACCGCAGCACCCTCCGGCTCCCGACCCCACCACGAGGACGTCGCATTCTTCCGCCCACTCCGCCATGACTGTTGCCTTCCGTCGACCGTTCGTGTGGAACACGCCACACTAGGCAGACGTCGGGTCCGCACAGGGCGATCGTCTCGCTGGGCGGGAGATTTTCGTTCTCGACCGTTCCGGCGGATCAGTCCCGCTCGACCGCGGTGCGGTCAGTCTCGTCTGTTGCGCGGCTTCCACACCACGAGGGCGTTGCTGCGCGGAATCGGCACCAGATCGCCGCGCGTCGAACGCAACTGGGCGACCTCTGCGTTGAGTTCGGCGACGCGCTGCTGCAGCGCCTCGACCTGGTTGGTCAGCTCTATGATCCGCTTGATCCCGGCGAGGTTGACACCTTCGTCCTGGGAGAGGCGCTGCACTTCGCGCAGCAGTTCGACGTCGCGCGGCGAGTACCGGCGGCCGCCACCGCTGGTGCGGTGCGGGGTGACGAGTCCGAGCCGGTCGTAGTTACGCAGCGTCTGCGCATGCATCCCGGCGAGTTCTGCTGCCACCGAGATGACGTAGACGCGCGCATCGGGTCCGGTGACAGATCCCGTGGCATTCTCGTCTCGCTCATCACGCACCTGCCCATCCCTCTCTAGGATCGAAACCGCTTGCCTCTTCTGCACGAAGATAGTTGTGCAGCGCTTCCGTCGCCTTCTCGTCGAGATTCTGCGGGATCGCGACCTTCACCGTGACGAGAAGATCACCGGCGCCGCCCCCGCGCTTGGGAACGCCGCGTCCGCGGACCCGCAGGACCCGGCCGTCGACCGTTCCCGGCGGGATCTTCAAGCCGACGCGGCCGTCGAGGGTCGGCACCGAGACGGTGCCGCCGAGGACGAGTTCGCCGTAGCTGACGGGCAGCACGAGGGTCAGATCGTCGCCCTCACGACCGAACACGCGGTCGGGGCGCACGTGCACCGTCACGAACAGGTCGCCGGACGGGGCGCCGCGCAGACCGGCCTCACCCTGACCGGCGAGGCGGATACGCGAACCGTCCTTGATGCCTGCGGGGACCCGCACGGTGATGGTGCGGGTGCGGTTCTGCACGCCGGTACCGCGGCAGTCGCTGCAGGGGTTGTCGATGATCGATCCGCTGCCCCGGCAGTCGTCGCACGGTTCCGAGAATCCGAACGCGCCCTGGTTACGGGAGACCACACCGCTTCCGTTGCAGTTCGGGCAGACCCGCGGGCTCGTTCCCGGCTGGGCACCGCTGCCGTGGCAGGTGGTGCACGGCGCCGGGCTGGTCATCCGCAGGGGAACCGTGACGCCCTGGACGGCGTCGCGGAAGTCGAGCGTCGTCTCGGTCTCGACATCGGATCCGCGGCGTGGACGCGAACGGCCGGCGGTGGAAGCAGTGCCGCCACCGGCGCGGTTGAACAGGCCACCGAAGAGGTCGCCGAGCCCACCGTCGCCGCCGCCGCCGAACAGGTCGCCGATGTCGAAGGTCGCTCCGGTGCCACCGGAGAATCCGCCGGCGCCGGGACGGAAGCCACCCGGCATGCCGCCGGAGGCGAACAGGCGCCGGGTCTCGTCGTATTCCTTGCGCTTGGCGGGATCCGACAGGACGGCGTTGGCCTCGCTGACGGCCTTGAAGCGTTCCTCGGCCTTGGCGTCACCGGGGTTGGCGTCGGGATGCAGGTCCCGCGCCAGTTTCCGGTAGGCCTTCTTGATCTCGTCCTGCGTTGCGTCGGGGGAGACGCCCAGGTCCTTGTAGAAATCCTTCTCGATCCACTCCCGCTGGCTCACCGGGCGTCTCCTCCTCTCGCGTTCTCTTGTTCTTACTCTGTGCCCGGCTCGCCCGACGGCGCGTCACCCGGCGTGTCCGCCGGATCGCCGTCGGTGACCGTCACCATCGCGTGCCGCAGGATGCGGTCGCCGAAGCGGTAACCCTTGCGGAGCACCGTCCCGAGCACCGGGTGGTGACCGTCGCCTTCCATCTGGACGGCCTCGTGCAGCTCGGGATCGAAGGCGTCGCCTTCCTCGCCGAACGCGACGAGTCCGACACTGTCGAACACACCGGTCAGCTTGCCGGACAGTGCCTTCAGCGGACCCGTCTCCAGGTCGCCGTGGGCGCGGGCCCGGTCGAGGTCGTCGAGGACGTCGAGGAACTTCGCCGCGACGGAGGCCTTGGCCTCCTCCGCGATCGCCGTGCGCTGCGCCTCGGCGCGGCGACGGTAGTTCGCGTACTCCGCGCTCACGCGCTGCAGATCGGCGGTGCGCTCGGCGAGTTCCTTCGCCTCCTGCGACTGTCCTTCGGTCTGCTCGGCCTTCTCGGCCTCACCCTCCGCAGGAACCGACTCGATCACCTCGCCCTCCTCGGCGCGCGGCTCCTCGGCGGGGTCGCGCACCTCGAAGGTCTCGGGGTCGATCCGTCGCTTGTCGGTGACGGTCACCGGTTCCTGCTCGGGCTTGTCGGCACTCACTTCTTCTCCGAATCGTTCGGCTCGTCGACGACCTCGGCGTCGACGACGTCGTCGGCACCTGCG
The DNA here is from genome assembly GCF_058211795.1 of Rhodococcus sp. S3. Classification (NCBI taxonomy): domain Bacteria; kingdom Bacillati; phylum Actinomycetota; class Actinomycetes; order Mycobacteriales; family Nocardiaceae; genus Rhodococcus; species Rhodococcus sp. S3. The sequence goes on from NZ_CM177074.1 coordinate 4,231,146, forward strand.
GCCGCGCCGTCACCGGCAGCGGCACCCTCGGCGCCCTGCGCCTCGTAGATGGCCTGGCCGAGGGCCTGCGACTCGGTCGCGAGCTTCTCGACGGCGGCCTTGACCGCGTTGATGTCGGAGCCGGCGAGGGCGTCGTTGGCTTCCTTGATCGCAGCCTCGACCTTCTCCTTGACGTCGGCCGGGACCTTGTCCTCGTTCTCCTTGATGAACTTCTCGGTCTGGTGCACGAGCGACTCGGCCTGGTTGCGGACCTCGGCCTCCTCGCGACGCTTGCGGTCCTCCTCGGCGTGCGCCTCGGCGTCCTTGACCATCCGGTCGATCTCCTCCTGGGACAGGCCGGAGCCTTCCTGGATCTTGATCGTGTTCTCCTTGCCGGTGCCCTTGTCGCGGGCGGTGACGTGGACGATGCCGTTGGCGTCGATGTCGAAGGTCACCTCGATCTGCGGGACGCCACGCGGAGCCGGCGCGATGCCGCCGAGCTCGAACGAGCCGAGCAGCTTGTTGTGCGCCGCGATCTCACGCTCGCCCTGGAAGACCTGGATCTGCACCGACGGCTGGTTGTCGTCGGCGGTGGTGAAGGTCTCCGACCGCTTGGTGGGGATCGTGGTGTTGCGCTCGATGAGCTTGGTCATCACGCCGCCCTTGGTCTCGATACCCAGCGACAGCGGGGTGACGTCGAGCAGCAGCACGTCCTTGACCTCGCCCTTGAGGACGCCGGCCTGCAGGGCTGCACCCACGGCGACGACCTCGTCGGGGTTCACGCCCTTGTTGGGCTCGCGGCCACCGGTGAGCTCGCGCACCAGGTCGGTGACGGCGGGCATACGGGTCGAGCCGCCGACCAGCACGACGTGGTCGATGTCGCCGACGGAAATGCCGGCGTCCTTGACGACCTGCTGGAACGGAGCGCGGGTGCGCTCGAGGAGGTCGCCGGTGATCTTCTGGAACTCCGAGCGGGTGAGCTGCTCGTCGAGGAACAGCGGGTTCTTGTCCGCGTCGACGGTGATGTACGGCAGGTTGATCGAGGTCGACTGCGAGGACGACAGCTCGATCTTGGCCTTCTCGGCAGCCTCGCGCAGACGCTGCATGGCCATCTTGTCCTTGGTCAGGTCGACGCCGTGCTGTGCCTTGAACTTGTCGACGAGCCAGTTGACGATGCGCTCGTCCCAGTCGTCGCCACCGAGGTGGTTGTCGCCGGAGGTCGCGCGGACCTCGACGACGCCGTCGCCGATCTCGAGGAGGGAGACGTCGAAGGTGCCGCCACCGAGGTCGAAGACCAGGATGGTCTGCTCCTTCTCGCCCTTGTCGAGACCGTAGGCGAGGGCAGCCGCGGTGGGCTCGTTGACGATGCGCAGGACGTTGAGACCGGCGATGGTGCCGGCTTCCTTCGTGGCCTGACGCTGGGCGTCGTTGAAGTACGCCGGGACGGTGATGACCGCGTCGGTGATGTCCTCACCGAGGTAGGCCTCCGCGTCGCGCTTGAGCTTCATCAGCGTGCGGGCGCTGATCTCCTGCGGCGTGTACTTCTTGTCGTCGATGGCCACGGTCCAGTCCGTGCCGATGTGGCGCTTGACCGAACGGATGGTGCGGTCGACGTTGGTGACCGCCTGGTTCTTGGCGGGCTGACCCACCAGAACCTCACCGTTCTTCGCGAATGCGACGACGGACGGGGTGGTGCGGGACCCCTCGGCGTTGGCGACCACAACGGGCTCGCCGCCTTCCAGAACGGAAACGACCGAGTTGGTGGTTCCGAGGTCGATGCCGACCGCACGAGCCATAATTTTCCTCCAATGTTCCTGCCGCGACGCGTGCGCGCCGCGAAAACGTTCCATGCCCGACCTGAGCCCGTTCGACTCAGGTGAGCGCGGTCGACTCAAGCCTGCACCCGAGCGGTCCACGCCGTCAAGTGAAGTTGAGTCTCATGCGCTCAAGTTGTTGTCTGACTCGTCCAACGGCAGGTCGTGGACTTTTGTTCCGAGCGTGACGCAGATCACGTAGACGTCGGGATCGCGCTGTTCCGCTTGCTCCCCCGCGTCCGCGGAAACGACCCGCTGGGCGGGAGAGACCGGTGCCCCGCCCGTTCCCACAGCCCTAGCGTGAGGCCACTTCATGAACCTCCGTGTCCGTTCCGGGACCGGACCGTTCGCGCTCGTGGAAGGACTCCAAGTTGAACGGACAGCATTTCCGATCCGTCGTCACCGCACCCGATGCCACCTCGTACGACGTCGTCGTGGTCGGGGCCGGCGTCGCCGGCCTCTACGCGATCCACCGATTCCGCAGCCAGGGCCTGACGGTCCGCGCGTTCGAGGCCGCGTCGGGGGTGGGCGGGGTCTGGTACTGGAACCGCTACCCCGGCGCGCGCTGCGACGTCGAGTCGATCGACTACTCCTATTCCTTCTCCCCCGAACTCGAGCAGGAGTGGAACTGGAGCGAGAAGTACGCCACCCAGCCCGAGATCCTCGCCTATCTCGAGCACGTCGCCGACCGCTTCGACCTGCGCCGCGACATCCGGTTCGACACCCGCGTCACCTCCGCGGTCCTCGACGAGGACGCCCTGCGCTGGACCGTGCGCACCGATCGCGGTGACGAGGTCTCGGCCCGCTTCCTCGTCGTGGCCGCCGGGCCGCTGTCGAACGCGAACACCCCGGCATTCGACGGCCTCGACCGCTTCACCGGCGACATCGTCCACACGGCCCGCTGGCCCCACGACGGCGTCGATCTCACCGGCAAGCGCGTCGGCGTGATCGGCACCGGATCGTCGGGCATCCAGTCGATCCCGATCATCGCCGAGCAGGCCGAGCGGCTGTTCGTCTTCCAGCGCTCGGCGAACTACAGCATCCCCGCCGGCAACGTGCCGCTCGACGACACCACCCGCGCCGAGCAGAAGGCGAACTACGCCGAACGGCGCCGGCTGTCACGGGAATCCGGCGGCGGCTCGCCGCACCGGCCGCACCCGAAGTCGGCACTCGAGGTCTCCGAGGACGAACGACGCGCCGTCTACGAGGAACGCTGGAAGCTCGGCGGCGTCCTCTATTCCAAGGCGTTCCCCGATCAGCTCACCGATCCCGCTGCCAACGACACCGCCCGTGCGTTCTGGGAGGAGAAGATCCGCGCGGTCGTCGACGATCCCGCGGTCGCCGAGCTGCTGATCCCCAAGGACCACGCGATCGGCGCCAAGCGCATCGTCACCGACAGCGGGTACTACGAGACGTACAACCGCGACAACGTCGAACTCGTCGACCTGCGCAGCACGCCGCTCGTCGGTATGGACGAGACCGGCATCGTCACCACCGGCGCGCACTACGACCTCGACGTGATCGTCCTCGCGACCGGCTTCGACGCCATGACCGGTTCGCTCGACAAGCTCGAGATCGTCGGCCGCGGTGGCCGCACCCTGAAGGAGAAGTGGGCGGCCGGCCCGCAGACCTATCTCGGACTCGGCATCGACGGCTTCCCCAACTTCTTCAACCTCACCGGCCCCGGCAGTCCGTCGGTCCTCGCGAACATGGTGTTGCACTCCGAACTCCACGTCGACTGGGTCGCGGACGCGATCGCCTATCTCGATGCGCGCGGCGCCGCCGGTATCGAGGGCACGCCGGAGGCCGTCGCCGACTGGGTGGAGGAATGCCGCAACCGGGCCGAGGCGTCGCTGCTGAACTCCGCGAACTCCTGGTACCTCGGCGCGAACATTCCCGGGCGGCCCCGCGTGTTCATGCCCTTCCTCGGTGGCTTCGGCATCTACCGCGAGATCATCACGGAAGTAGCCGAATCCGGGTACAAGGGGTTCGCGATCCTCGAGGGCCGAGACCCCGGACGGTAGGACAAAGGACCGACCGGTTGCGCCCGTCGAGCAATTCGTCCGGGCGCAACCGGTGGTGGTCCGACCCAGTGCTTACTTGATGCAGTGCCCGGCGTCGACGGGCAGGGTGACACCGGTGATGTAGCGGGACTCCTCGGATGCGAGGAACAGGCTCGCGTTCGCGATGTCCTCGGGTTCGATCAACGGCACGGGGAGCAGGTGCATCGACTGCAGGGCCGCCTCGAACTGCTCCCGCGTCGGGTTCTCGACACCCGGGCAGAAGGTGCGCATCGTGGCCGGGTTCTCCACCATCGTGGTCCGGGTGTTGGCGGGGTGGATCGTGTTGACCCGCACCCGATGCGGGGCGAGTTCGTTGGCGAGCGACTTCATCAGCCCCACCACACCGTGCTTGGCGGCGGTGTAGTGCCCGACGCTCACGAGCCCGCGCAGACCCGCGATCGAACTGACGAGCACGATCGAGCCTCCGCGACCACCGGTCACGATGTGCGGGATCGCGGCCTTGCATGTGCGCCACACGCCGGTGAGGTTGACGTCGAGCATGGTCTGCCAGCGTTCGGAGTCCATCTCCGTCGCCCGGCCCGACGAGCTGATGCCCGCCGTCGCGCACACGACGTCGAGCCGGCCGAGCGCGGCGACCCCTTGCGCCACCGCGTCGTCGAGCGACGGCTGGTCGCGCACGTCCACCTCGAAGGCACAGATCTTCCGGCCGAGCGATTCCACCAGTCGCACGGTCTCGGCGAGATCAGCCGGTGACGCGCCGGGTGTGGTCGCGTGGTCCACCGGGGCGCACACGTCGACGGCGACGATGTCGGCACCTTCCTGCGCGAACCGCACCGCCTGGGCGCGGCCCATCCCCCGCACTGCGCCGGTGATCAGCGCGACCTTCCCGTCCAGACGTCCACTCATCACGCCACCTTCTGGGTCAGGCCGCCGTCGACGACCATCTGCAGGCCGGTGACGTAACGGGATTCGTCGGATGCGAGGAACAACACCGCATTGCTCACGTCGGCCGGTTCGACCCACGGCACGCGCAACAGCGTCTTCGTCGACAGCACCTCCGCGGCGTCGTCGGCGGTGGGCGCGTCGAGATCGGGGCGCAACCGCGCGAAGGTCGCGGGGTTGAGCGTCATCGGTGTCGCCGCCGCACCCGGATGAACGGTGCTGACGCGGATCGCCCGCGCCCCGAGTTCGTTCGCCAGGGTCTTGGCCAGACCCGTGACGGCATGCTTCGCCGCCGAGTAGTGCGACGCTCCCGGTACGGCCTTGATCGCGGCGGTGGAGCTGACGATGATCACTGAGCCACCGGCGGGATCGAGTTCGGCGACACCGGCTTTGACGGTGTGCCAGGTTCCGGTGAGGTTGACGTCGATCGACCGGTTCCAGATCTCGTCGTCGATCTCCCAGGACGGGCCCGGATTGTCGCTGATGCCGGCGTTCGCGACGACGACGTCGAGCGGGCCGAGCTCGGACACTCCGGCCCGCACCGCCGCGACCACCGCGTCGAAGTCGCGGACGTCCGCTGTTCCGGTGACGATCCGGCGGCCCGTCGCGCGGACGAGGCGGGCGGTTTCGTCCAGTTCGGCCTCCGTGCGACCACCCGGCAGGTCCAGCGCGACGATGTCGGCGCCCTCCTCGGCCAGCCGCGTCGCGCACGCGCGCCCGAGCCCACCTGCGGCACCCGTGATCAGTGCGACCTTCCCGGTCATCCGTGTCATGGAACGTTCCTTTCGCCGTGACGTGTCGCGACGCTAACGACCGGTGACGCCGATCCGGGAGGTCTTCTCCCGTGTGACGGGAGGCGTCCTCCCCACCGATTTGTCGCGTTCCATCCAGCGGGAGACACGCTTCACGCGGCGAGTGGCCGACGAGTTCCATGAGGCGCATCACAAGTCTCTCCACCACTGACGGCACGGAGGAATTCATGTCCATCGACACCGCACGCTCCACACCGGACGACGACGTCGAGATCCGCGAGATCCAGGCCGCGGCCGCTCCCACCCGCTTCGCCCGTGGCTGGCACTGCCTCGGCCTGCTCCGCGACTTCCAGGACGGCAAGCCGCACTCCATCGAGGCCTTCGGCACCAAGCTGGTCGTGTTCGCCGACAGCAAGGGGCAGCTCAACGTCCTCGACGCCTACTGCCGGCACATGGGTGGCGACCTGAGCCGCGGCGAGGTCAAGGGCGACTCGATCGCGTGCCCGTTCCACGACTGGCGCTGGAACGGCAAGGGCAAGTGCACCGACATCCCCTACGCCCGGCGTGTCCCGCCGATCGCGAAGACCCGCGCCTGGACGACGCTGGAGCGCAACGGCCAGCTGTACGTGTGGAACGACCCGCAGGGCAATCCGCCGCCGGAGGACGTCACCATCCCGGAGATCGCCGGCTACGGCACCGACGAGTGGACGGACTGGAGCTGGAAGAGCTTGCGAATCAAGGGTTCGCACTGCCGTGAGATCGTCGACAACGTCGTCGACATGGCGCACTTCTTCTACATCCACTACTCGTTCCCGCGCTACTTCAAGAACGTCTTCGAGGGCCACACCGCCACGCAGTACATGCACTCGACCGGTCGCGAGGACGTCATCAGCGGCACCAACTACGACGACCCCAACGCCGAACTGCGTTCGGAAGCGACCTATTTCGGCCCGTCGTACATGATCGACTGGCTCGAATCCGATGCCAACGGCCAGACCATCGAGACGGTGCTCATCAACTGCCACTACCCGGTGAGCAACAACGAGTTCGTGCTGCAGTACGGCGCGATCGTCAAGAAGCTCCCGGGCGTGTCGGACGAGATGGCCGCCGGGATGGCCGCGCAGTTCGCCGAGGGTGTGCAGCTCGGTTTCGAGCAGGACGTCGAGATCTGGAAGAACAAGGCACCGATCGACAATCCGCTGCTGTCCGAGGAGGACGGCCCGGTTTACCAGCTGCGTCGCTGGTACCAGCAGTTCTACGTCGATGTCGAGGACATCACCGAGGACATGACCAAGCGCTTCGAGTTCGAGATCGACACCACCCGGGCGGTCGCGAGCTGGCAGAAGGAGGTCGCGGAGAACCTCGCGAAGCAGGCCGAAGACTCGACCGCGACCCCCTAGAGGCCCCTCGTCGCATCCCCCACCCCATCAGAAGGAACACGATCATGAGCTACGAAGTCCTGGCCGGCATCGAGGCCGCGGCCGACGACATCTTCGTCGAAGGTGTCGAGGCCGAACGAATCGGCAAGGTCGCCGACGCGACCGTCAAGCGCATGAAGGAGTCCGGCTCCATCCGCATGCTGCAGCCCAAGGAGCACGGCGGTTTCGAGTCGCATCCACGCGAGTTCGCCGAGACGGTCATGCGGATGGCGTCGCTCAATCCTTCGGCCGGCTGGGTCCACGGCATCGTGGGCGTGCATCCCTGGCAGCTCGCGTTCGCCGATCCCAGGGTCCAGCAGGAGGTCTGGGGCAAGGACCAGGACACGTGGCTCGCGTCGCCGTACATGCCGGGCGGCATGTGTGTGCCGGTCGACGGCGGCTACAAGTTCTCCGGCAGGTGGTCGTTCTCCTCGGGCACCGACCACTGCGACTGGGCGTTCCTCGGCGCGATGGCATGCAATCCGGACGGCAGCGTGCAGATGCCGCCGCGCATGCTGCACGTGATCATCCCGCGGTCCGACTACCGGATCATCGACGACTCGTGGGACGTCGTGGGTCTGCGCGGGACGGGGTCGAAGGACGTCGTCGTCGAGGACGCCTTCGTGCCGGACTACCGCGTCATGGACTGCGACGAGGTCATCGACGGCACCGCCGTCCGCAAGTACGGCCGCACCGAGTCGCTGTACCTGATGCCGTGGTCGAACATGTTCCCGCTCGGGATCACCTCGGCCACCATCGGCATCTGCGAGGGCTTGCTGCACCACGCCAACGAGTACCAGCGCGAGCGCATCAACCCCCAGGGCACGGCCGTCAAGGACGATCCCTACACCCTGTTCGCGATCGGTGAGGCCACCGCGAAACTACGGTCGGCACGGGATTCGCTGCTCGCCAACGTCGATCGCATGTGGGACATCGTCGACTCCGGGAGGACGCCGACCTTCGAGCAGCGTGCCCTCGGCCGCGAGACCCAGGTGAACGCCGCCTGGCAGGCCGTCACCGCCGTCGACCAGGTCTACGCCCGGTGCGGCGGTAACGCACTGCGGATGGACAAGCCGATGCAGCGGTTCTGGCGCGACGCGCACGCCGGTCTGCACCACGCGATCCACGTCCCGGGCACGGTCTACCACGCGGCGACGCTGAGCGGCCTCGGCGTGGACCCGCAGGGTCCGCTGCGGGCGATGATCTGACCTTCCACACATCCGAATCGACAACGGAGACAACAGTATGAGCAAGTCCGACGTCGGCAGTTTCGGCACCGACATCCGCGGTCTGGGATACGTGAGGATCCAGACGAACGACATGGAGCGCTGGCGGAAGTTCGCCTTCGAGGTCCTCGGCTTCGCCCAGGGGTCCGGGCCGGAGGAGAACGCGCTGTACCTGCGCATGGACGAGCGCAGCGCGCGCATCGTCGTGGTGCCGGGCGAGGACGACAGGGTCGTCACGATCGGCTGGGAGGTCCGCGACCGCGCGGCCCTGGCACGCGTCCAAGCAGCCGTCGAGGCGGCCGGGGTGGCCGTCAAGCCGCTGTCGGTCGAGGAAGCCGACCTGCGCCGGGTGGAGGAGGTCATCACCTTCCAGGATCCGAGCGGTGCGACCCTCGAGGTCTTCCACGGCCCGGTACTCGACCACAGCCCGGTGGTCACGCCGTTCGGGGCAAAGTTCGTGACGGGCGCGCAGGGACTCGGCCACGTCGTCCTGCCGGTCACCGACATCAACGGCACCTTCGACTTCTACACCGAGGTCCTCGGATTCCTGCCGCGCGGCGCCTTCCGGTTGCCGGCACCGCCGGAGTTCGGGCCGATGCGCCTGCGCTTCCTGGGCGTCAACCAGCGCCATCACAGCCTCGCGCTGATCCCGGCTCCTCACGGTGGCGCCCCGGGGCTGATCCACCTCATGGTCGAGGTCGACACCCTCGACGCGGTCGGCCAGGCTCTCGACCGGGTCGTCAAGGACGGTTTCTCGGTGTCGTCGACGCTGGGTCGGCACACCAACGACAAGATGGTGTCGTTCTACGTCCGCGCTCCCGGCGGCTGGGACATCGAGTTCGGTACCGACGGGCAGCTCGTGGACGAGACGTTCTACACGTCCGAGGAGATCACCGCCGACAGCTACTGGGGCCACGACTGGTCCGGCAGCGAGCCGCTCGCCGCCATGTAGCACCGCAGCTCCGCACTTCCGGACAACTGCAGATCGCTCCCCGAAGAGGGGGAACCCCGTCCACCAGGACAGCGGGTTCCCCCTCTTCGGCATGCAATCTCGGTGATCCACTTCACAAATCCGCGCGCGTATGTCACTATTTCTAATAGAAATACCCACGTCAGTTGGGTTTCGTGGCGATTCTCGCCCCTGATCGAGGGAGATATCGGTGACCGCACCCGCGACTGCAGACTCCACCCCCACCGCAATTCTCGAACGGATCTCGCTCGTCCTGGACGCCTTCGACGGCCCCGGACGACTCACGCTCGCCCAGGTCGTCAGGCGGACCGGGCTGCCCCGCTCGTCCGCCCATCGGATGCTCGAACGACTCGTCGAGATGCGGTGGCTGCGCCGCGAGGGCCGCGACTACGAACTCGGCACCCGCTTGATGGAGCTCGGTTCGATCGCCGTCCACCAGAACCGCCTGCACAGCGCCGCCGCCCCGATCCTGCACGACCTGCACCGCGCCACCGGATACGTCGTGCACCTCGGCGTACTCGACGGGCACGACGTGCTCTACCTCGACAAGGTCGGCGGCCGGCTCGCCACCGAGCTGCCCACCCGCGTCGGCAGTCGCTATCCCGCACGCAATTCCGCGATCGGCAAGGCCCTGCTCGCCTACACCCCGCACAGCACCGACGACCTCGCCGATCTCACCCCCGAACTGCGCAAGGTCCGCGAGACGGGCGTGGCGTACGAGGTGACCCGGATCTCCGGCGGGATCGGCATCATCGCCGTCCCGATCGGCCCCGTCGGCGATGTCGTCGCCGCCCTGTCCATCTGCGGACCGACCAGCCATCTCAAGTTCGATCACCGCCACGCCGCCCCGGTCCGTATGGCGGCGAACGCGATCCACCGATCTCTCACCGGACGCCCCCGCACCGCGCCGGTCGTGCCGCGGCCGCACCACCAGGGCCTGTCCGCAGCGACGGCACAACCTCGGCTGCAGTACGCCTGAGCGGCGCCGACTCAGCTGCGCTCGCGCCGTTCGAGCCCCAGCACGAAGTCCTCCACGTCGCGCCAGGACCCGGCGACCTGCGGAACGGGATTGCCCAGTTCGTCGCGGTCCTGGACGGACGAGAACGTCTCGGCCGCCTCGTCGATGTCGGCCAGGACCTGCTTCGCCAGATCGATCTCGGCCTGGAAGTAGCGTTCGGCCCAGACCAGGCTCATGCGGGAGAACGCCCATGCCGGTTCGCGGTTGGCGTGATCGCCGTGCAGTTTCGCCCGCTCCCGCATGGACTCCATGTTCTCGATATGCGACCGGACGAGCTTCTTCAGTTCGTCGGGCTCGTTGAGATGCCCCATCCACAGACGCAGCATGAGGCCGTGCTTGAGGACCGGCTGTTCGACGGGCGCAGCCCGCGACCAGTTCCGCACGGCACGGGTGCCGCGTTCGGTGACGCGGTAGACCCGGCGGCCGCGTTCCCCCGGCTCGGACACCATCTCCGACTCGGCCAGTCCTGCCGCCTCGAGCTTCTTGAGTTCGGCGTAGATCTGGCTGACGGACGGACTCCAGTAGAAGAAGCCGATGCTCCAGTCCGCCCACTTCTTCAGGTCGTAACCGGTGAGTCCCTCACCGAAGGTGAGCATGCCCAGAACGGCCCAACTCGTGGCGGGCAACGACGGGTAACTGTCGTCGGAAGCATCGGCGACAGGCTCGATCTCGGGCATGATCGAAGCCTAACAGCCCAGGTAGATGCAGGTGCAGTGCGCCGGATTACGCCCACTGAGCGGAACGTGGTCTCCCGTTCGGTGGGAGAACGGGAGACTCGGCCGGGCGCCGCAACTAGCGTCGCTGTCACAGCCCCAGGAGGTCCGATCATGGAAAGCGTCACCTGCAACCACTGCAGCAATCGCGTCCTCGTCGAGAAGTACAGCGAGGCACACACCAGCATCCAGTGGCTCGACGACGCCGACAGCGTCTGCCCCGAGTTCGCGCGGGCCCGCACCGCCCAGGAAGGCCGTGCCTGGATCCCCACCTGCCACAAACTGCAGCAGACGATCGACGACCTGATCGTCTCCGGCCAGATCGGCCTGTCGCTGCGCAGCTATCCGGTACCCGGCCGCCTCGAATGACGCGGAGCGCGGCCGGGATCCGCCGGATCACATCCCCCGCGCCTCGTTCGCCTTCGTGATGAACTCGATCTGTTCACGACTCGGCCCGCAGAACTCCTGCTCGATCTGCTGCGCGTTGTCCTCGTGCATGCGGTAGAGGCTGTCGCGTAGGCCCTCGTCGCCGCCGTGGAACTGCTCGAGCAGACCCATCCATTGCCGTGCCATCTCCTGGGCCTCGGGAGAAGCCGGATCCATCCCCGCACTCAGTGCAGCGTCGACACGTGGGATGAGCTCCTGCCACGACGCCTCCGCCGCCGTGATGACGTCGTCGCCCAGCCTTGCGCGTCGTTCCGCGAGGTCTGCGATCTGTCCCTTGTCGAAATACTTCTCGAAGACGTCGTCCACTTCGATCACTCCTCGGATCACCTGAAGGAAGTCGGCGACCGATGCATCCGGCGACGTTCGGACCGTGCGGGAGAGCATCTCGACCTGGGCGCGCAGCGTGCGGGTTGCCGCGAGCTGATCGTCCAGGTAGGCACGGTGTGCATCGAGGATCTCCGACAGCGAGGTGTCACCGTCGGTGACCGTGGCGATCGCGTCCAGCGACAGCCCGAGCTGACGCAGCACCAGCACCTGGTACAGCCTCTCGACGTCCGGCTCCTCGTACAACCGGTGACCCGACGCCGTCCGGCCCGACGGCCGCACGAGGCCTATGTCGTCGTAGTGATGCAGGGTCCGCACGGTCAGGCCCGTCTCCGCTGCGAGACGCCCCACCTTCCATTGCTGTCCGGAACGTGTCTGCTGCATCGTCCACCCACTTCCACCGGCACTCCGTGTACCGGCACGATCGACGCTATGACCTCACGTTACGTGAGGTGCAAGCCGATCGTCCGGCTACAACTCGTCTACCGGCCGGCTCCCGCGACCAGCCCTTCCGCACTGCGCACCGCCACCGAGGCGGCCTTCACGGTGAACGGATCGAGCAACGGATGCTCTGCGCGGGATCGCCAGTGCCGCACAGCATCGACGGCCGCCGCGCGGATCTCGGCGGGCGACGCGTCGTCGGCAAGACCGAGGCGCCGGGTGGCGCCGATCCCGGATCCACCGACCACACGCTGCAGCGCCAGGACCTCCTCGTCGGGCAACGACACCGACGCCGACCGCAGTCTGCCCAGCAGGCGGAGTTCGGCGAAGCCGTGGTCGTCGGCCAGTTCGCGTCGCACGGCTCCCAGCAGCTCGTGGTCGCCGCACGCGTGCAGCACCCGTTCGAGCGCCAGCAACGCCGAATGGGTCTTGAGCTGATCGGCACGCTGACCGAACTGCACATCGATGACCTGACGCAGCTCGTCGAGCCCGCTGCGCGCGACGAGTTCCGCGGCGAGGGACGGTGAATCGCGCGCGCCGAGCTGCACGAGCAGCACCGCGGTGCGGATGCCGAACAGACCGAACCGGTCGACGAGACGCGCCCGCATCCCGGGATCGACGGGCAGGTCGACGTCGGGCCGCGCGAAACGATCGGCCGACAACATCGCGACCTGCAGTTGGTCCACCGGCACCTGAGCGAGCGCCTCGAAGGCCGCGAACTCGTTCTGCCGCAGGGTCCGTGCGGCAAGGGCGAGCAGTCCGGCGACCGGCACGACCGCCTGGCACAGTCCGGTGCGTTCGAGTTCGTCGGTGAACCTCGCCGCGACCTGCTTCGCCGACATCATCGCGTCGGCGCGACCGGCACCGACCTCGTCGGCGCGCGACACCACCCCGACGATGCCGAGCGGCCCCGATCCCCCGCCGACGTGCCGGCCGATCCGTTCGAGGAATTCGACGTCGGCGGCGCCGAGCGAGCGCATCAGGTAGACGACGGCGTCCGCCCCGGAGGCCGATTCCTCCGGGGTGAGCAGCGCCAGGGTCCGCGCCGACACGTCCTGCGACAACGACGACGTGCCCGGGGTGTCGATGATGGTGGTCTGTGCCAGCGCGCTGGCCGGCCATTCGACGTCGATGAAGTCGACGCGGTCGGCGGTGAGTTCGCCGAGGTCGAAGGTCAGACGCCCGTCGGGACGCTGCACGGGCACCGGCATGCGGTGGTCCCCGTCGTACCAGGCGTTCACCGACGGCACCGGTCCGTTGCGGTACCAGGTGACGACGCGCGTGCACTCCGTCGCGTCTGTGGGTGCGATGTCCTGTCCCACAAGCGCATTGAGGAGGGTCGACTTGCCGGCCTTGAGCGATCCGGCGAGCGCGACCCGCAGCGGCTGATCGAGTCGCGCGGCGCAGTGGTCGAGCCGGTCCGCGACGGCCGGGTTCCCGCCGTACGACGTGCGTGCCCGGTCGAGCAGGTCGCGGGCGCGCGCGAGAGCCGGGGTCACGCCGACACTCCCGCGAGTTCCGCGGCGCGCTCGCGCAATCGGCTCAGTTCCGCGACCTGCGTGTCGAGTTCACCGATCCGACGGCGGCGTTCCTGTTCCTGCACGGTCGCGGCCTGACGGGTCGCTTCGAGCGAATCGTCGAGCGATCGCAGTGTCTGCTCGGCGATCTCGGTGAAGTGATCGCGCAACTGACGCTGGATGAGGCGGAGCCGGTCCTTCGATTCCTTGCCGACCTGGAAGCTCACGTCGTCGGTGAAGGCGCGGATCGCGTTCTTCGCGTCGGCGCGGCGTCTGGCGAGCCGGACCTGCTTGTCGTCGCGATACGCCTTGGTGCCCAGGACGACTCCGGCTCCCACCGAGATCGGGTTCACGAGTGCCATCCCCATCAGGGTGGTGACCAGACCGAACATCAGCACGCCGCCGTAGGAGCCCTTCATACCGACGAGCACCTTCTGACCGATACCGATCCGGCCCGATTCGAGATCGGACAGGTTCTCGACGGGATCGAGCAGCGTCGACAGGTCACCGAGATGCAGCGAGGGCAGGGACGCGTCGTCGAGCGCGAAGTGCTCCGCCACCCTGCCGGCAAGGATCTCGGCGCGTTCGTGCGCCCACACGAAGTTGTCACCGACGGATTCGGCGACCTGCTCGGCGAGCCACTGCCCCAGCCGCGGCCACTCCTTGCCCGGATCGCAGTCGTCCACGGATGCTTCGGCGTCGCGGGTCACCGTGCGCAACCGGTCGCGCAGGTCGTGGTCGATGTCGGCCGCGAGATCGGCGATGCCGTCCGACAACGTGATCTGCCACCGCGCCGCCCGCGTCCGCAATGCCTCGGTCGCGGCGCGCGCCCGGTGCAGGTCCTCGATCGCGGCGTTCCCGGAGTCGGGGCCGCGCAGGGCGGCGAGTTCGCTCTCGCAGCCGAGCGCGAGATGGTCGACGACGGTCTTCACGTCGTGCGCCACCGACAGTCGAGCCGAGTCTGCGTTGCGCGCGACCACCTGGTCGCGCAGGAAGTCGTAGATCGCGTCGAAACCGGATTCCTGCTGCAGCGAAGCGTCTTCGGTGCGCAGAGCGTACTCGCGCAGCAGGGACGAGACCGGCAGCAACGGCAGGTCGAGTCCCGCGCGCTGCAGATGTTCGCGGTCGGCGTCGACGATCGCGCGCCAGTGCGGATACACGTCGGTTTTGGTGACGAGCACCGCCGACGCCGGGCACAGCGTCTGCACCTGTCGCAGGAACGACATCTCCGGTGCGGTGAACTCCTGGCTCGCATCCGAGACGACGAAGACCGCGTCCGCAGTCGCAAGAAGCGTCAATGTGGCTGCGGTGTGCGGATTCCCGTGCCCACCCACACCCGGGGTGTCGACGAACACGAGTCCGTCGGCAAGCAGTGGGCTCGGCACGCTCACCTCGAGCCGTTCGACGTCCCGGCCGGCGCTGCGTGGCGCGACCTGCTGCAGGTCGCCGAAAGGCACGGCGATCCGCGGCGCCGAACCGGTCGGGACGAGTTCGGCGGACGGCTCCTGCCCGTGCTGCACGAGCGTGGGGACCGCGGTGGTCTCGTCGTCGCCGACGGAACACACCTCGAGGCCGAGCAGTGCGTTCACGAACCGGCTCTTGCCCTGGTTCAGACCCCCGACGACGACCACCCGCAGTCGCGGGTCGGTGACCTTCGTGCGGGCGGCCGTCAGCCGGTCGGTGAGATCGTTGCGTCCGGCGCTGCGGGAGCGCGCGATCGCGGAGTCGATCAGGTCGAGGAGCGCTCGACGTCTCGAGGGATCGGATGGATGCTGCGTATCCGGTGAATGCTGCATGGGCTGCGTCGACTCGCCTTCCGTCGGTGCGGGCTCCGGCCATTATGTCCCGGAGCCCGCACCGCTGCGGTCAGGGCAGCAGTCCGTCGAGGTCGGTGGAGTCGGCGACACCGAGCGAAGAGTCGCCACCGGCTCCGAGCGAAGAGTCGCCACCGGCTCCGAGCGAAGAGTCGCCACCGGCGCCGGCGAACAGGCCGCCGCCGAGACCGGAGGTCGCGGTGAGGCCGCCCTCGCCGAAGAGGCCCGCAGCTCCCGAGGCGGAGCCGAAGACGTCCTCACCGACCGATGCCCAACTCTCCGCACCGCCCGACAGGGCCGTATCCACTCCGCCCGACAGAGCCGTCCCCACCTGCGTGGACAGTTCGGCACCGAGGTCGGCTGCGCTCTCCAGACCGCCGGAGACACCGAGGTCGGCGGCAGCGCCCAGGTCTGCCGCACCACCGAGATCCAACGAACTCTCGAAATCGGTGGCTGCACCCAGGTCGACCGACGTTCCCAGCCCACCGGCTGCACCGATCCCCGAGTCGATCGCCGCGCCGAGGTCCGCACCCACGTTCACCCCGGCCCCGAGTTCCGCCGCCGTGTCCAGCGCACCGTCGAGGGCGTAACCGAGCTGACCGGTGGCTTCGGCACCGGCGCCGAGGCTGCCGCCGATCGTCGTCGCGAGCTGCGTGCCGAGATCGGCACCCGCATCGAGGGACACCGACCCCGCGGCAGTCTCGAGGGCACTGCCGAGCTGCAGGCCGAGCTCGGCACCGGCCGAACCACCGGTGGCGAAGGTCGAGCCGAGGACGGACGACAGATCCGATCCGAGGCTCGTCCCCACCTGCACGGTCGAATCGACGGTCCCGCCGAGACCGCTGGTCGAGCCGATGGCGATGTTCAGCGCGGACGACAGGTCGGTGGTCGCGGTGGTCTCGAGACCCAGCGCGCCGCCGAGCACCCCGCCGACCAGCGTGCCGAGGTCGATGCCCGCCCCGGCCTCGGCGTCGATCTCGCCGCCACCCGAAAGGACCGTGTCGAGGTCGACGCCGCCGAGCAAGCCGCCCTGTGCGCTGCTCTCGATGACGGTCCCCAGCGCGGCGCCGAGATCGGCCGCAGCTCCGCCACCCACTCCGAGCAGGGCCGAGAGGGACGCACCGAGACCGAGGGTCGCGCCTACACCGGCGTCGAGACCCGCGGAGAGGTCGGTTCCCAGTCCGGCCCCGAGGTCGGCCACACCACCGAGGACACCACCCAGGCTCGTGCCGAGCGCGCCGGTCGGTTCCGTGCCCACGCCGAGAACGCCACCGAGCGTCGTGCCGAGCGCGACCCCCAGTTCGGCACCGCCGTCGAGGGCCGCGGTGAGCTCGGTCGAGAACGCACCACCGGCATCGACGGCCGATTCCAGCAGGCCACCGAGAGCGAGCCCGATGTCGGCGCCGAGCGTCCCGCCGATACCCAGGGCTCCTTCGAGGGTGGTCGCGAGGTCGGCGCCGAGACCGCCCGATGCCTCGACGGCAGCGTCGATCGCGGCGGCGAGATCGGCGGCGGCACCGACGCCCAGGCCCAGACCGCCTTCGAGCGCCCCGGCCAGCGCACCACCGACATCCAGAGCACCCCCGACGGCGAGGTCTCCACCGAGTTCGAGACCCGCGCCGAGTGCACCACCGAGCGCAGCACCCAGGGAAGCACCGAGCTCGCCACCGGCTTCGAGTGCCGCTCCGAGCTGCGCACCGAGGTCGGCGACGATCCCGGTCTGCGCGCCGACACTCCCGCCGAGGTTCAGTCCGCCACCGAGACCCAGGCCCCCACCGAGGCCTGCACCCACACCGAGGCCCAGGCCGGCAGCGCCACCCAGGCCCACTGCTCCACCGAGACCTGCCGCTCCGCCGAGGCCGGCCGCGGCGGTACCGGCGATCGACGCTCCGACGTTCGCCGCACCGTTCAGCGCTGCGGTCAGTTCGGCGGCGGTCCCGGCGAACAGACCGCTGTCCGCAACGAGCGGGGCGACGGCGACGATGTCGGCGTGGCACACGTCGTCCAGTCCGGCTTCGGCGAGAACGGCCTCGGGGTTGCTGCAGTACCGGGCGAGTTCCTTCTCATCGCGGAACAGGCTGAGGATGAAGTCGAGTACGGCGTTGGTGGCCATCGCGTGTCTCCTGAGTCGTCGGGATCTGGGAACGACGCTACGAATCCGCGGGTCACGGGCACAGGGGGTGCGGCCCCCTGTCTGCCGTCGCCCGTTAGGGGATCGGGGTGCGGGGGCATCGGGGTCGTTAGGGGATCGTCCCCACGATCGGGCCGGTGGGCGGTGCGGGAGCTAACGGGTCACGGGGTGGGAACGACAGGCTCATCGAGACCGAACGATGGAACGAGAACGCGGACCGATGTCCGCCCAGAACCCGGGAGCGTGCATGTATTCAGGACTCGGCGTCACGATCGGGGCGGCCAACTCGGTGGCCCTCACCGTGCTCGACCAGCCCCGATCCGGCGATCCCAGCGTTGCGTCGATCCCCACCGAACTCCACCTCCCCGCGGGCGGGGCCCCTGTCCTCGGCGCCGGTGCCCCGATCCCCGGCACGCAGGTGTTCTCCGGCTATGCGGCCCGGGTGGGCGATCCGGTCGGCATCCTCGCCGACGACGGCTCCACCTACCTCGGTGAGGATCTCGTCGCGTCGACCGTGGCCTGCCTGCAGTACCGCACCGGTACCTCCGATGTGCCGACGATGCTGGCGCATCCCGCCGCGTGGTCGGCGCACACCGTCGAGGCCCTGGCGGCGGCACTCGTCCGTGCCGGCGTGACCGCACGGACGATCCCCGAACCCATCGCGGCGGTGCGCTGGCTCGACGCCACCCACGGGCCGCTGGGCGACGACGTGACGGTGGTCTACGACCTCGGTGCGCGCAGCCTCGACGTCGCCGTCGTGCAGGGCGGCGCCCATCCGACACTGCTGGGCCGACCGCTGAGCAGTGACGACGTCTCCGGCGATCACCTCGACCATCTCGTCACCACCTATCTGCTCGGAACACTCGGCGAGGACGCGGCCGGCCTCGATCCGTTCGATTCCGCGACCGTCGCGGCACTCGCCGACTTCCGCGGTCGGTGCCGCGCGGCGAAGGAAGCGCTGTCCAGCGACACCGAGACGGTGGTGCCGGTCACGCTGCCCGATCTGCACCGCGACCTGCGTCTGGTGCGCAGCGAGTTCGAGGAATTCGCCCGGGAATCGCTCGAGGCGTCGCTCGCCGTGGTGCAGGACGCGATCCGCGGGGCCGGGCTCGACCGTTCGGACATCGGACGCGTACTGCTGATCGGTGGTGGCTCGTCCACCCCGCTCGTCGCCGAACTGATCTCGTCGGAGCTGGGTCTGCCGATCGTCTCGTCGGCGCGACCGGCCTACACCGCAGCGCACGGGGCCGCGCTCGCAGCAGCCGCGGTCGATGCCCCGACTGCCGCGGTTCCGGTGACGCCCCCTGCACCTGTCGTCGACGACGAACCCGAGACCGTCGCGCTGCCGGTGGTGTCCGTCGCCGAGGCGCCGCCTGTCGCTGCTGCGCATCGGCCGGCGGTCGTCGACACCGCCACCGGCACACCCGCCCGCGCCCGTGCCCGTTCGTTCACGCTGGTGGGGGCTGCTGTCGCTGCCGTCGTCGTCCTCGCCGGCGGCGGACTGGCGATCGGCACCCTGTCGTCGGAGGCCGAGACGCCCGGTTCGGAGGTACGTCCGTCGAGCGAAGTCGTGGCCGGGAACCCGACGACCACCGAGACCGTCTCCGGTACGACTGTCCCCGGCACGACCGGCGCGCAGCCGTCCGAGGCGGGAACCGTCGTCCCGGTCCGGGTGCAGGGCCCGGACGGGACCGTGACCGCTGTCCCGGTCGCCGCGACGCCCGCTTCCGGCGCCGCACCCACCGGCGCTGTACCTGCGCCGGACCCGACCGCACCCGTGCCGGCAGCACCCGGTCAAAGCCCGCAGGCACCCCAGCCCGCGCCGCAACCCGCTCCTGCCCCGGCCCCGGCGCCCGCCCCTCAGCCCGCGCCGCAACCGACCCCGCCGAGCACGGGTGGCAGCGGTGTCGGCGACGCCCTGTCCGGCGCAGGTCAGGGTGCCGGTGCCGTCGTCGAGGGTGTCGGTAACGGCGTCGGTGGGGTGCTCGACGGCACCGGCAACGTGGTCGGTGGTGTCCTCGACGGCACGGGGCAGGTCGTCGGCGGACTGCTCGGAACCGGGCGCTGACCGATCCGATGACGTCCGCTCCCGCCCCTCCGCGACGTCCGGTCCCCCGGGAGGTCGCGCGTGCCCTGACCGCGGCCACTCCCCCGCGACTGTTGCTCGTCGGCGGCACCGGAACCGGGAAGTCCGCAATACTCGCTTCGCTCCGAACCGATTTCGCCGATGCCCGCATCGTCGACGACGCACACCGCATGACCGCCGCGGAACTGCAGGAGCTCGTCGACCACATCCGGGATGCGCCGACGGGGATCGTCGTTGCCACCGAAGCCCGACCGCACCGAGCCGAGATGCGTTCGCTGACAGCAGCGTTCGCGGGACACGGGACGGTGGTGGAACTGGGTTCGTGGACGCCTCGTGAGATCGCCGGTCGCGCGGCGTCGTTCGAGCTCCGGCTCGCACCGCCTCAGGTGCGCGCCCTGCACCGCCTCACGGGCGGCGTACCGCATCTCGTGGAGACCGCCCTCGAGGCCGTGCGGACGGAGAGCGATGCCCGGCGGGCCGTCGAGGAGGCGATTCGCCGGCAGCTCCTCGCGGATCTCGATCTCACCGTAGCCCTGGCGCTCGTCGATCTCGGTGCCGCGCTCGATCCCGGCGAACTCGCCGCCGTACTCGACATCCCTGTCGAGCGTGCCCTCGACCTCGTCGATGCCGCTCGTGCGAGCGGCCTGCTCGGCACGGATGCCGCGAGCCTCACCACCGGGGCGAGCGGTGTGCCCGCCGCGGTCCTGGGAAGGCACAACCTGTTCGCTCTCGCGCGTCGTCTCCTCGCGACCCGTATCGATGCCGGAACGCTGACGCCACAGCTCGCCCGCGGTCTCGCGACGATCGGTCTCACCGACCCGCACCTCGCCGATCGGCTGGTCGCCTTCGCGGCCGACGCGCCACCGCGCGAAGCCGCCGATCTTCTCGACGCCACCGTACCCGCGGGAGCCGATCCCGCGACCCTTGCGTTGCGACGAGCCGAAGTCGCCTTCGCGGCAGGGGATCTCGAGCGAGCCGAACAGATCACCGACCGGTTGCTCGACCGCGCCGACACTGCGGACGTCGACGACGTGCGCGCCGCCACCCGGATCTCCGCGAGCATCGCCGCACATCGCGGCATGCTCGACCGCAGTGCCGACCTGTTCGAATGGCTCGGCCCCGAACGGGTCGGTACGGACGCTCCCCTCGCCGCGACCGTGCTGCTCGCCGCCGGTCGCCCCTCTGCTGCAGAGAATCTCCGCGGTGCCGCCACATCGGGTGCGCCGACCTCGTCGGCCTCCGCCGCGCGACTGCTCGAGGAGGGCCTGCGTGAATCCGTCGGCGGCGACGGCCGGATCGCGATGAACCGCCTCACCCGCGCCCTGACGAGTCTCGGATCCGACGGATCGCTGCGCGCCTGGCCCGACACGGTCGACGCCGTCGCTGCACTGTTGTGTCTGCACTCGGGCGAACTCGGGCACGCACGCGCGATCCTCGATCGTCCGGAGACTCCCACCGTGCGCAATCGCATCCTCGTGGCGTGGACCGAGATGCTCGGCGGCGATCTCGCCGCGGCCGCGGCGACCGCCGAAGCCGTCGCTCCCGAGGTGACCGGGCAGCGCGACCTCCTCTTCTTCCACGCCCTGCAGGTCGGGTTGGCGCGACGCAACGCCGACCTCGGAGCGTTGACGGTGCGGTGGCAGGCCGCGCAGTCGGTGGTGGCGGAGTATTCCGTCGACCTGTTCGGGCTGCTGCCCCTGGGTGAGTTGTGGCTGGCCGCCGTCCGACTCGGGGAGTCCGCGCGGGTCGGGCATCTCGTCGCCGGTGCCCGCGCGCTGCTCACCACCCTCGGCGAGCCACCGCTGTGGGGTGCGGCGCTGCACTGGTACGGGGTACAGGCCGCGATCGCCGCGGACCGGCCGGCCGACCTCGTCCCGCACGCCCGCGCCCTGGCCCTGGCCGCGGAGACCACCGCCTACGCCGCGGTGCTCGCGCGGGCCGGGCACGCATGGCTCTCGGTGCTGCGCGGTGAGGTCGACGCGGTGCGTATCCGCGAGGCGGCCGAGTCCCTCGCGTCCGTGGGTCTTCCGTGGGACGGCGCGAAGCTCGCGGGAGAAGCGGCGCTGCGGACGGACGACACCACGGTCGCCACCGGATTACTGCAGGTCGCGCGAACGATCCGGCAGGACGGTCCGGCCGGTCGCGCACCGGCCGACATCGCCCCCGACACTCCTCCGGGCGATCCGGACGAATCACCCCTCGGCGCCCGGGAGAAGCCGGGTGCGCTGTCCGAGCGCGAGGCGCAGGTGGCCGACCTGGTGGTTTCGGGCCTCACCTACCGAGAGGTAGGAAACCACCTGTACATTTCCGCGAAGACCGTGGAACATCATGTCGCCCGTATCCGGCGCCGACTCGGTGCCGGTTCCCGCTCGGAGCTCCTGTCACTGCTCCGGGCCATGGGGCACGGCGCAGATGTACCCCGTCACACACACTCCGACCGGAATGGAGGCAAGCCGGCATGTCCGTAGGCGTAGGCCTGAGGGTGGGGACCACCGTGTCGTCGGTTGCGGTCACCTCACCGACGCCGGGACGGCCGGACCCCGCACCGATCGAGCGGTTCACCGCCGTCCACCTGCATTCCGACGGCACCGCGACACTGGGCGACCACGACATCGTCGACGGGCACACCAGTTCCTTCACCGGCTTCGTCGACCGCCTCGGCCACTCCGGTGGTGTCCGCGCCAACGACGGTTCGCTCTCCCGCGCCGAAGACCTCGTCGCCACGGCCATGGAATGCCTCCTCGCCGACGCAGCCTCCTTGATCGGCGACACCCCGTACACCGCTGTGGCGACGCACCCCACCGACTGGCCGAGCTCGACGGTCGCGGTGCTGCGCAACGCCCTCGACTACGTCGGGTTGCGTCACGTCTCGCTCGTCTCCGACGCCGAGGCCGCCGCGGCATGGTTCGAATCGCAGGTCGCGCACCAGACCGGGCGGCTCCTCGCGGTCTATCACATCGACCCGCAGGGCTCGACCGTCACGCTCGTGCGCTCGGGAGTCGCGGCGGGCAAGGCCTTCCGATTCCCCGAGGACGACGCCCCGTCGGTCGCCGCGCAGCTCTCGTCGGCGCTCGGCGCATTCGGCTGGCTCGTGAGCAACCTCGACGCCATCGTCGTCACGATCGACGAAGCGGTCGACCCGAGCGCCGCGCAGCTCGTCGCACAGTCGGTGAAGACCGGACTCGGCGTGCGGTGCGCCCTGGCGCCCGAGCCGCACCAGACGATGGTGCGTGGTGCCGCACTCGCCGCGGCCGCCGGTTCGGTCGACCTCCTCGGCTCGACGCAGATCCTGCCCACCGCCAAGCTCGCCGAACCGCGACGCAGCGAACTCGACCCGGAGATCACCGCGGTGATCTCGAAGATCACGGCGACTCCCCCTCCGGGTGCCACGCCCGCTGCCGCCGCGAAGCCCGCGGCGAACACGTCGAAGGCGACGGTCGCCGCCGTCGCAGCCGGAGAAGCCGCCGACGAGAAGTCCTCGGGTCGCTCGTCGAAGGTCACGGCCATCGCGGCGGCGGCCGCGATCGCGCTGCTCGTGGGCGTCGGCGCGTTGGTGTTCGGTCTGCGGGACTCTCCGATGGCCACCGCTGGCACGCAGGTCGCCGAGACCCCGACTGCACCCGCCACCACCACGACCTCCAAGGCGCGGCCCGCGCCGGCTCCCCGCAGCACCGAGGAGACCACCACCGAGGAGTCGACCGAACCGGCCGTCGCCGAGGAGACGGTGCCTGTCGCCCCGCCCGTCGTGGAGCAGACCTGGGTCGACCCCATCACCGGCACGAGCGAGCAGTCCTCTACTTCTTCGTCGTCGCCTGGCTCGACCACCTCGAGCACGTCCTCGACCACGTCGAGCACCGGCTGGTCGCGGCGGAACCAGCCCAGTGATTCCTCGGGTGGCGGACGCGGCAGCGGCGGAAGCGGTGGCGGGGACAGCAGTACGCCGACGACCACCTCGTCGACCGTCGCGCCCACGTCCGAGCCTTCCGAGCCGATAGATCCGGAGCCCAGTTCGGAACCGCCGGAGACTGAGACCGGCAACTAGACAGCGTGGGTATCCGGGTGGTGACCTACGGCACTATCGGCGGTCGCCGGGCCGTCCCGTAGGCTGTCCCGCGGGTCGGCTCGCCGATTCCACGAAGCACCTGTTCAAGAGCACATCGAGCACACATGAAAGGCCTCCATGCGTCTCTCGTCGGCGTCGCGCGCCGCAGTCCGTTCCACCACCCGCCGCGTCGCAGTCGCAGCGGCCTCCGCGGTTCTGCTGGCAGTGCCCTTGAGCGCCACAGCGAGTGCCGCGCCCGCCGAACAGTTGCCTTCCGCTGAACTTCCCGCCGAACTCGTCGAGGCGATCCAGCGCGACCTGGGTCTGTCCCCCGAGGAGTACCTCGATCGTGCCGCCCGCGCGCAGGAGCTCGGCGACTACGCCCGCGACTTCCGCTCCGAGCACCCCTCCGAGTTCGCCGGTGCCTGGCTCGGCGAGGACGGCAAGCCGGTCATCGCCGTCACGAATCGCGAGGCCGCCGAGCGCGCTGCGCAGGACGGCTTCCACGCCACGGTCGCGCCGGTCTCGGCCGACGGACTCGAGCAGGCCCTCGCCGAACTGAACCGCTGGGTGGCGGGACTCCCGCGCGAGGTGTCGTCGCAGATCAACTCCGCGTCGATCGATGTGCTCAACAACCAGATCGTCCTCGACATCGTGAACTCGCCGATCGGGCGTGCACTGAACCTGCCGTCGCTGGTGGCGAACGTGCAGGTCCAGCTGTCGCCGGGCATGCCGCCGAACGATCCGGCCCCGATGGGTGGCGACACCTACATCACCGCCGACGGCGACGTCCGCACCACGCCCATCGAGCGCATCGGCATCTGCTCGTTCGGCTTCAACGGTGTCGACGCCGACGGTAACGCCGTCAATCTCACCGCCGGTCACTGCGACGCGGTCGCCCGTGCCGACGGTGGTTCGACGGTCTACCTGCCCAACCGCGCGAACATCGACGAGAGCGTGCGGATCGGCAAGTTCACAGAGTCCACGGTGGGCACCGACAGCACCCTCGACTACGGCATCGTCTCGCTCGACGAGGCCGGCGTCGAGGCCGGCCTCGACCGCCCGTCGGTCCGCGGCGGCAACGGTTCGACCCTCACGGTCACCGGCACGGCCGTTCCGGTCGTCGGCGCGCCCGTCTGCAAGTCGGGCCAATCCTCGTCGTTCACGTGCGGCCTCGTCGTCGCCGATCGCATCGAGACCCAGCTGATCTACGACTCGGGGTTCTCGAGCACCATCCGCGGCTTCGCGACCTCCGCCTGCACCCTCGCGGGTGACAGCGGTGGCGCCATCGTCACCGGCACCCTCGCCCTCGGCGTGATCAGCGGATCGAACAGCGCCGGCGCACCGAACTGCGTCGAGGCGAACCTTGTACTCGCGCCCAACGGTGGCACCTCCAGCCTCGGCATTCCGATCCAGGAGATCGAGAACGCCACCGGCACCCGGGTCCGCACTGCGGCGAACCCGGCATAACGGCCGGAACCGTCCGGTCCGTTCGTCACAACAGTCACACGAGTCTCATCCGTAACCGAGAAGTACCTATGTACTTCCTCGCTCACCCCTTAGGATCGGACGGACGCCGATCCGCGGGGGAACGGCGCCTTCGCGCGTGCATGCGTGAAGGAACGAGAAAGGTATCCATGCGACGCACCTTCGCACGTCGGACGGCCGTCATCGGTTCGGCCGCACTGCTGCTCCTCGGTCCTGCCGTTGCCATCGCGCAGGCCGAACCCGAGACCGAACCCGCGCAGACATCGTCTCTGCCGGCCGAGCTCGTCGAGGCGTTGCAGCGCGACCTGAACATCGATGCCGAGCGCTTCCTCGCCGATGCGCAGCGCAGCCAGGATCTCGCCGCGTTCGCCGAGAAGGCACGGGAGCAGTTCGAAGCCGTCTTCGCCGGTGTGTGGCTGGACGACCAGGGCACCGCCACGGTCGGCCTCACCGAGGGTGACGGCTTCGAGGAGGCCCGCAAGGCCGCCGAGGATGCCGGATTCACCGTCGCCGAGACCGAACGCAGCGAGGACGCCCTCGAAGATCAGCTCGGCGCGCTGGGCGACTGGCTCGAGACCCAGCCGCCCGCCGTCGCCGACGTCATCCGCGGTATCGCCATCGACGTGGTGAACAACGACGTCGTCGTGCGCACCGACAACGTGTCCGGTGTCGAGCTCCCCGACTTCCTCGACGGGGTGCGCGTGCTGTTCGCTCCCGCCGAGCTGACGCCGGAAGGCGCGACCGACCTGCAGCCCATCGCCGGTGGCCTCGACGCCCCCGACGCCCTCTTCGGTGGCGACGCCTACGCCGCGCTCGGCGCCGGCGAGGGCCTGCGCTGCTCGCTCGGCTTCAACGGCGAGGACGGCAACGGACAGCCCGTGAACATCACCGCCGGTCACTGCGACCCCAACCGCGCGCAGGCCGGCACTCGGTGGGCCTCCCAGGTCCACCAGCTCATCGGCGACAACCTCGGCCAGCACCTCGGCTCGTTCGAGAAGACGGTGCTCGACGGCAGCGACTACGCGCTGATCCGCCCCACCTCCGATGCCGCGGGTCGCTTCGAGAACAACGGCGTGCGCGTTCCGTTCGCCGCTCCGCTGCCCATCACGGGTGTCGCGGATCCCGTCGTCGGCGCTCCGGTCTGCAAGTCGGGCCTGCGCACCGGCTACAGCTGCGGCGTCGTGACCGCCACCGGCCAGAACGTCGAGATCGGCCACCGTGTGCTCGAGAACGGCTTCTCCACCAACCTGTGCGCCCTGCAGGGCGACAGCGGTGGCACCCTCGTCACCGGCACCCTCGCCCTCGGCATCTCCAGCGCCTCGAACGTCGGCCAGTACGGCATGTGCGAGATCGCCGGGTTCGTCAGCGGCCTGCTCGGTGAGAGCCCCGAGCTGTTCGCCACGCCGATCAAGACGGTCCTGGCGGAGAACCCGGGCCTGAAGGTCCGCACCTGGTAATCCACCAGAACGTCACGAAGGTCCGTTCCCTACGGGGAGCGGACCTTCGTCGTTCGTGGGGGCGTTCGGAGGGGCGTACGGCCGTGCCGGTCGGCGCAGGTTCGGGGCGGTTCTCCTGCACCACAACGACCGGCGGCAGAAGGCGGTGGAACAGCCCTTCGTCGGGCGTTCGGAGGATGCCTCCAGGGGCCCTCGGAAATGCCCCTGAATCCGCTTCGGAAAGCGCCCGCGAGCTGCATTTCCTAGGTGAACCTAACCACCTCCGGGACCTGGCTTCCCAATGTCCGTTTAGCGTGGGTTACGATCCTCGCACCCTGGCCGGTAGCGCCATCCCCTGAAAGGACTTCACTTGAGCAGCGAGATCTTGATGACCAGCCTCGAACTCGGCTTCGACATCTTCGGCTATGTCTGGGACATCATTCGCCACGGCAGCCGACTCATCGGGTCCATGTAACGACACCCGATTCGAGCTGAAGGCCCTGTCCGCACTTTCGGACAGGGCCTTTCTGTATGGGTTCCGACGCCGGATGGAGAACGGCCGCTGCAAGGAGTTCGTCCTTACAGCGGCCGTTCGAGTTCGAATGCCTAGCCGACTGGAATCAGTTGGCGTAGACCGTGGTGCCCGGAGGCGCCAGCAGGGTCTGCGCCAAGCCGACACCGGCAACGATCAGCGTCGGACCACCCGCGATGATGGTTCCGACGACGCCACCGATACCAGCGCCCGTGATGGTGCCGACAGCGGGCATCACGAAGGTGCCGACAACTGCGCCGATGATGGTTCCGATCAGGCCGCCGACCGCGGTCGCGATACCCAGCTGCGACGCGAAATTCTGCTGAGCCTTCAGGTTCTCGTCCGGCGAAGCAACATCGGTCAGCTTCAGGGCGACCGGCGTGAGGCTCGCGCCGACCTTGTCCTCGGGGGCGACGGGGGTGGCCTTCGACAGGTCGGTGACCGGGGTCAGCGTGAGGGTCTTGCCGTCCTCGCTGATCTGACGCTCGAAGGGGAGCTGCAGATCGCCGAGCTGAATGGCCAGCGGCAGGCTGAGGACAGTGTTGCCGGCGTTGTCCTGGAGCTCGACGCTCTCGCCGTCCCCGGAGACCTGGAACTCGCCGGCGTCGATGACGGTGACCACCGAGTCGCCCTCGATCTTGGACTCGTAGTTGATCTCGTCCTGCGCAGCGGGCGCCGCATACGAGGTACCGGCGGTGATGCCCATGGCGGCGATCGTCATCGTCGCCACAGCGGCAAGCTTCTTCAGCTTCATCTTTTTCCGTTCTGTGACATGGCGCACGCCTGTTAAGACGCCCCCATTCTGCTGTATTGACCTGGAGTTCTACGTCCCCCGACGCGTACAGCCCACATGCGAACCCCATGTACCGCGCGAATCATAACCGACATCACAGGCGGAGTGTTATACCCATTTGCCCGAATGGAAACAGCATCGTGGCCGGTAGAGCGGTGTCGTGATTTCCGTGTGACACACGCCTCGTTTCCGGCAGGTTAGGACATCCTGCGTGACGGCGGTATCACGTTTGACCTCTAGCGTGTCCGGGCACACGGTCTCCGATTCGACGCAGTTTTTGCTACTGGCGGGTAACTCCAGTTCAGACCAAGTTACCGGTGGGTAACTTAGCTTGCGTTACGATGCGGTGACTCATACCAGGCGGCACGACGCCGCCCCCGACACGAAAGGCCACGTATGAATGCCCTGACGATTACGTTGGGCACGATCGGCGTGCTGCTGAGCCTCGTGTGTTGGTTCGCGTTCATCAGCGGCGCACTGAAGATGGTCAACACGATCCGGGTCGGCCAGCCGGCCCCGGACCGCTGGCGGCCGTTCTTCCCGCGCTTCAAGCAGATGGTCGTCGAATTCCTCGCGCACACGAAGATGGTCAAGTTCCGGACCGTCGGCTGGGCGCACTGGCTGGTGATGGTCGGCTTCATGCTCGGCGCGATCGTCTGGTTCGAGGCCTACGGCCAGACGTTCGACCCGGAGTTCCACTGGCCCCTCATCGGTGACACCGTCGTCTATCACTTCATCGACGAGATCCTCGGCCTCGGCACGGTGATCGGCATCCTGACGCTGATCTACATCCGCCAGCGCAACCATCCGCGTCAGCCCGGTCGGATGTCGCGCTTCAGCGGCTCGAACTTCAAGGCCGCCTACTTCGTCGAAGCGGTCGTGCTGCTCGAAGGCCTGGGCATGATCATGGTGAAGGCCGGCAAGATTGCCCTCACCGGCCACTACAACGCCTACACCGACTTCTTCACCATGCAGGTCGCGAAGCTTCTCCCCGCGAACGCCGTCATGGTGTCGATCTTCGCGTTCGTCAAGCTCATGTCGGGCATGGTGTGGCTCTACATCGTCGGCCGCAACATCACCTGGGGTGTCGCGTGGCACCGCTTCTCGGCCTTCTTCAACATCTACTTCAAGCGTGAGGACGACGGCGGTCCCGCCCTCGGTGCCGCACGTCAGATGATGTCCGGCGGCAAGCCCGTCGACATGGAGGACGCCGATCCGGACAAGGACACCTTCGGTGCCGGCCACATCGAGGACTTCACGTGGAAGGGCTGGCTGGACTTCACGACCTGCACCGAGTGCGGTCGTTGCCAGTCGCAGTGCCCCGCCTGGAACACCGGTAAGCCGCTGTCGCCGAAGCTGCTCATCACGTCGCTGCGCGACCACGGTTACGCCAAGGCTCCCTACCTGCTCGCCGGTGGTCGCACCGATCTCGGTGGCGACGAAGTCGGCCTGGTCGACGCCGAGGGCAATCCGGACGAGGCCAAGCTGGCGAAGATCCCGGCGTCGGCTCGCGAGGAGTCGGGTCGCAAGCTCGTCGGCGAGACCGAGGGACTGCTGGAAGCAGGCGAACTGGCTCCCGTCATCGACACCGAGACCCTGTGGTCGTGCACCAACTGTGGTGCGTGCGTCGAGCAGTGCCCGGTGGACATCGAGCACGTCGACCACATCATCGACATGCGTCGCTACCAGGTGCTCATCGAGTCGGACTTCCCGTCCGAGCTCGCGGGTCTGTTCAAGAACCTCGAGAACAAGGGCAATCCCTGGGGCCAGAACGCCAAGGACCGTCTCAACTGGATCAACGAGATGGAGTTCGACATCCCGGTCTTCGGCCAGGATGCCGACAGCTTCGACGGCTACGAGTACCTCTTCTGGGTCGGCTGTGCCGGTGCCTACGAGGACCGCGCCAAGAAGACCACGAAGGCCGTCGCCGAGCTCCTCGCGACCGCCGGCGTGAAGTTCATGGTCCTCGGCGCCGAGGAGACCTGCACCGGCGACTCCGCTCGCCGCGCGGGCAACGAGTTCCTGTTCCAGCAGCTGGCGCAGCAGAACATCGAGGTCCTCAACGGTGTGTTCGAGGGCGTCGAGCAGAGCAAGCGCAAGATCGTTGTGACCTGTGCGCACTGCTTCAACGCGCTGAACAACGAGTACCCGCAGGTGGGTGGCAGCTACGAGGTCGTCCACCACACGCAGCTGCTCAACCGTCTCGTGCGGGCGAAGAAGCTGGTCCAGGTCAAGGCCGTCGGCCAGGACGTGACCTACCATGACCCGTGCTTCCTCGGACGGCACAACAAGGTCTACAACGCTCCGCGTGAGCTGATGGCGGCGTCGGGCGCGAAGCTTGTCGAGATGCCGCGTCACGGCGAGCGGTCCATGTGCTGTGGTGCCGGTGGTGCCCGCATGTGGATGGAGGAGAAGATCGGTAAGCGCATCAACATCGACCGTGTCGACGAAGCGCTCACCACGAATCCCGCCAAGATCGCGACGGGCTGCCCGTTCTGCCGCGTCATGCTCACCGACGGTGTGACGGCGCGTCAGGAAGAGGGCAAGGGCGAGGGCGTCGAGGTCATCGACGTCGCGCAGCTCATGCTCGAGTCCATCTCTCGCGTCGAGGCCGCGAAGCTCAGCGACAACCTCAAGGTCGTCCAGCAGCCGAAGACTCCGGTCGAGGTCGAGGAGACCGCGGAAGAGGTCGAGAAGGAGCGCGTCGAGGAGGTCGAGGTGGCAGCGGCAGCGCCGGCTGCTCCGAAGACCACCGGTGCTCCGAAGGCCGGCGGACTGCAGATGAAGGGCGGCCTCAAGGCTCCGGGCGGACCGAAGGCTCCCGGTGGCGCGAAGGCTCCCGCTGCCGAGGCGGCCGAGGCTCCGGCAGCTCCGAAGGCCAAGCCCGGCGGCCTGCAGATGAAGGGCGGCCTCAAGGGTCCGGGCGCGAAGAAGGCAGCGGCTCCGGCTGCACCTGCCGCGTCGTCCGAGGCTTCTGCTGCTCCTGCGGCCGAGGCACCGGCAGCGCCGAAGGCCAAGCCGGGCGGACTGCAGATGAAGGGTGGCCTCAAGGCTCCGGGCGCGAAGGCCCCCGGTGCTGCGAAGCCGGCCGCACCTGCTGCTGCCCCTGCCGAGTCGTCGTCGGAAGCTCCCGCAGCCGAGGCACCCGCGGTGCCGAAGGCGAAGCCGGGTGGCCTCCAGCTCAAGAGCGGCCTGAAGGGTCCCGGCGCGAAGAAGGCGGCTCCGGCAGCGAACTCTGCTCCCGCGGCTCCGGCCGAGGAAGCACCTGCTGCAGAGGCTCCCACGGCGGAGGCTCCCGCTGCGGAAGCGCCTGCGGAGCAGCCGAAGGAGTCGGCGATCCCGAAGGCGAAGCCGGGCGGACTGCAGCTCAAGAGCGGCCTGAAGGGACCGGGTGCGAAGAAGGCTGCGCCTGCCACTCCGGCTGCACCGGCGAAGGCTGAGCCGACGCCGGAGTCGGCACCCGAGCCCGAGACGGCACCCGAGCCCGAGGCCCCGGTGAAGCCGGAGGCCGAGGCGCCGGCGCCGCCGCAGGCGAAGCCGGGCGGACTGCAGATCAAGAGCGGCATCAAGCCGCCGGGTCGCAAGTAAGTAGGTAAACAACCGAGAAGTGAGGCTCGCAACCGTGGTGGTCAACCACTGGGGTTGTGAGCCTCACTTCTGCGTTGTGAGCTTTCGTACGACGTACCGCCCAACCGGACCACTCCCCCGCCGCGCCAACTCCATGGCCGCACGGATCTTCGACGCGAGCGCGCCCGGGGTCTCCAGGTCGTCCCACGTCCACCGCACGACCACCCACCCCGCCTGGCGCAGCCGGTCCTCGCGCAGCTTCTCCTGATAGACGACGTCCTCCGCATCCCTGGTGGCGACGCCGTCGCGTCGGTACTTGATACGACCGTCGAACTCACCGATGACACCGTGCTCGGGCCACAGGAAGTCGACCCGCGCGAGCCAACGATCGGCAGCGTCGAGCACATCGACCTGTGCAAGCGGGACCGGCAGATGTTCGTCGAGCATCAGGATGCGACTGCGCGACTCGCCGACGCTGTCGCTACGGTCGTCCATCCTTCCCACCGCTCGGGAAGCACGCGCGCGTCCCGGATGAGATCCCATCCGCTCCAGCGCACTCCGCAGCAATGCGATGTCGGTCAGTCCGTGCCGCAACACGCGGTCACCGAGCACTACCGACTCTTCGAACGGCTCGGTTGCTGCGATATCGACAACGGTCCGCGCGACCTCCAGTACGCGGGCTCCGCATCTGTCCACTACTTCGGCTTCGTCGAGTCGCGCCGTGTGCATCACTCGTCCCGGCGTTCGTTTGCCACCGCTGCGTCGGTTGTAGGTGAGGTGGACGTCGTCCAGAGCGATTCTCCACGGGCGCAGTCCGTGGAGTACGGCTGCGGAGACGTGGCTGAGCGCAGCGTCGGGTGACGAGACCTGCAGCATCGCCCGTGCGCGAAATGCGTGCCGGCCGAAGTCGTCGGTTGCCTCGTACGTCTCGCGGGGAACGAAGACACCCGATGCGAGCCGTACCCAGTGACCGCTCCTGACCAGACCGCGGATCTCGCCCGGAGTGCGGCCCGATGCCTGAGCGTCGCTGCGATGGATGAGGACGTCGTCGCGCATGCGTCGAGCGTCGCTCGAGCCGAACGGCGAACTGCCGGCAGAACGGCCGATCGGCCGGATCTGTGGATGAACCGACCGCCTGTGGAGAACTCGCCAGGAGGCGCCGATCGCGGGGCCGAGGACGGGCCACGAGTTGTGCAAGTCGTCCTGCCGGTAGCCCCAGTTGTGGGTGCCGTCGTGGATATCGATGATGGCGGGGATGCCCAGTTCGTCGAGGCGCGTCGCCATGCGTCGGTGGTCGGAGCGATCCGGCGCCTAGTTTCCCCCGCCGTATCGTGCCTGAATCGCCGTTCTCTTCCCACGCTGAATGTTGATTCGCGACACATCGTGCCCGTAGTGCTCGAGCAGTCGCGGGTCCATTATCCGCCGCCACAGGGGTGGGAACAGAGCCAGGATGATCAATACCGCGTAGCCGGCGGGCAGCTGCGGCGCCTGCGGCATCGAGCGCAGGGTTTGGTAGCGGCGCAGCGGGTTGGCGTGGTGGTCGCTGTGTCGCTGCAGGTTGTAGAGGAACAGGTTGGAGCACACGTGGTTGCTGTTCCAGCTGTGCTGGGGCTGCACCCGTTCGTAGCTGCCGTCCGGGCGCTTCTCGCGCAGCAGCCCGTAGTGCTCGAGATAGTTGGCACCTTCGAGGAACATGATCGCCATGACGGCCTGGACGACGAGCCACGGGGCGATCGACCAGCCGAACACCGCGATGAGCACGGCATAGAGGACGACGCTCAGCGCCCACGCGTTGAGGATGTCGTTGTGCCGCACGTTCCAGAACGACATGCCGCGACGCTCGAGCCGGCCCTTCTCGTAGCGGATGGCGGAGCGGAGGCTGCCGAACACCGAGCGGGGCAGGAAACGCCAGTAGCTCTCGCCCATGCGGGCGGTGGCCGGGTCCTCCGGGGTCGCCACACGGGCGTGGTGCCCCCGATTGTGTTCGACGTAGAAGTGGCCGTAGAACGACTGGGCGAGCGCGATCTTCGCGAGGCGCCGCTCGATGGTGGTGCGCTTGTGTCCGAGTTCGTGCGCCGCGTTGATGCCCACACCGCCGACGATGCCGAGTGTGGCGGCCATCGCGAATCGTTCGGCGCCGCCCATGGGCTGCGACACCCACATCCAGCACCCGAATGTCAGGCCCGCATATTGCAGTGGGAGATAGAGATAGGTGCAGTAGCGGTAGTACCGGTCGTTCTCGAGCGTCCGCATCACGCTCTCGGGTGGATTGCTCGTGTCCAGCCTCGCGAACGCGTCGACCAACGGGCAGACGACGGCGATGACCAGTGCACCGGTGGCCCAGAAGACGCCGAGGTGCAGGTATTCGACGAGGAAATAGGCGATGAACGGGCTCAGGGGGATGACGAGTCCGTACAGCCAGAGGCGCTTCTTGGGGTCGGTCCATCGATCGTGCGTCGCGCTGCGAGGAGTCGCCGAATCCATAGACACCAATCCCCCAGGAAGGAAAAACCGTCCGGTACGAATCCCCCCGTACCGGAGAAAACAAACTGTTACCCCACGACTTACCCCACGACTCGGACACACCTTACAAGCAGTACTTACCGACCGGTAGGACCTTGCGCACTGTTTGTGGTGGAGAGCACACGACGACGGCGCCGCACCCGAAGATGCGCCGCCGTCGAACGCGGAATTCTCGAAAGGGTGCGACCTAGATGGTGCGCACGCCCTGAGCCTGCGGGCCCTTCTGCCCCTGGCCGATCTCGAACTCGACTCGTGCTCCCTCGTCCAGGGTCTTGAAGCCCGAACCCTGGATTTCGGAGTAATGGACGAAAACGTCTGCTCCCCCACCATCCTGCTCGATGAAGCCGAAGCCCTTTTCCGCGTTGAACCACTTGACAGTGCCCTGCGCCATACCACTTGCTCCTTGCATTCCCCCACGTCACCCCGACGTGAGGCCTAGATGGACCTCGATCATCGCACTGATCCGGACATTCGTCGCGTCTTGTTTCCCGAGTCGTTACCACGACCTACAAAACGCGGATGAAATCGTGTTGCAGCACGGTGGCACCATGTAACCCGTGACTACCGAGGAGCAAGGCCAACTTCACCATCACATCAGCCGTCGGCTCGAGCAGTCGTCGAAGCTCCAGAACGTGCTCTACGAGATCCGCGGGCCGGTGCATGCCCACGCCGCGCGGCTCGAGGCCGAGGGGCATCGCATCCTCAAGCTCAACATCGGCAACCCCGCGCCGTTCGGGTTCGAGGCGCCCGACACGATCGTGCAGGACATGATCGCGGCGCTGCCCCACGCGCAGGGCTACTCGGAGTCCAAGGGCATCGCCTCGGCCCGTCGCGCGATCGTCACGCGCTACGAGCTCGTACCGCGCTTCCCCAAGTTCGACATCAACGACGTCTACCTGGGCAACGGCGTCTCCGAGCTCATCACCATCACCATGCAGGCCCTGCTCGACGACGGCGACGAGGTGCTCATCCCGGCACCCGACTATCCGTTGTGGACGGCGATGACCTCGCTCGCCGGTGGCACCCCCGTGCACTACCTGTGCGACGAGACCAACGACTGGAACCCGGACCTCGACGACATCGAGTCCCGGATCACCGAGCGCACCAAGGCGATCGTGGTGATCAACCCGAACAACCCGACGGGCGCCGTGTACTCGCAGGAGGTGCTCGAGGGGATCGTGCGCCTCGCGCGCAAGCACCAGCTGCTGCTGCTCGCCGACGAGATCTACGACAAGATCCTCTACGACGACACCAAGCACGTCTCCCTGGCCTCACTGGCCCCGGATCTGCTCTGCCTGACCTACAACGGCCTGTCGAAGGCGTACCGGGTCGCCGGCTACCGGTCGGGCTGGATGGTCATCACCGGCCCGAAGGATCACGCGGCAGGCTTCCTCGAGGGCGTGGATCTGCTCGCCTCGACCCGGTTGTGCCCCAACGTGCCGGCCCAGCACGCCATCCAGGTGGCGCTCGGCGGCTACCAGAGCATCGAGGACCTCGTGCTGCCCGGCGGGCGCCTGCTCGAGCAGCGCGACGTCGCGTGGGAGCGGCTCAACGCCATCCCGGGCGTGAGCTGCGTGAAGCCGCGCGGTGCGCTCTACGCCTTCCCGCGTCTGGATCCGGAGGTCTACGACATCCACGACGACGAGAAGCTCGTGCAGGATCTGCTGCTGCAGGAGCGCATCCTCGTCACCCAGGGCACGGGCTTCAACTGGCCGAACCACGACCATCTGCGCATCGTCACGCTGCCGTGGGCACGCGATCTGGCGGTCGCGATCGAGCGGATCGGCAACTTCCTGTCCTCCTACAAGCAGTAGGACAGAGCCTCCGACCCCGGACCGGTAATTGTTGCCGAACAGTTATCTTGGGGCTTTCGGGGACCAAAGTCCCTGGATATGAGCATGCTCTACCTACCCGATCGGACGGTTTGTCGGGTTCGTGACCATCGCCACATGTCAACCCCTCCCCAAGCCGGGGTCGGAACCAGTAATTTGTCTTATTGGCACTAAGCACTACGCACTGTGCCGGGCTCCCTGATCGATCGCCATCCCCCCTGTGCGAGATCAGGTGACGGTGGCGGGGACACCCCCCTGCTCCCCGCCACCACCAGCCCAAACCTTCTCGCCTCTTGGCTAGCCTGTCCGGGTGAATCACGGACACGGCCATTTCAGCCACGGACACGGTCACGGCCACGGGCAGGCCGAAAGTCCCATCCCCCTCGGACCCATCGCCGCGAAGATCGTCGTCGGCCTACTGGCTGCGATCGGTCTCCTGGTGCTCTTCGGCACCGCACTGCTGTGGCCGAGCAGCCGTTCCGTGGACATCCCCGCCCCCTTCCAGACCACCGGCGGCGGCGCCGTCGTCACCGAGGCCGGGACGGTCGTCGAACAGAACACCGGACCGTGCGGCAGCCCGTCCTTCGGGCGCGTCTTCACCGGTGAGCCGTCCCCTCCCTCGAGCAACACCTTCGACTGCGAACGCAGCATCGTCGCCATCGAATCCGGTCCCGACGACGGTGCGCGGACCCTCCTCGAGGTGATCCCCGGCCCGGGTCAGCCCGAACTGCAGGCCGGCGACGAGATCCGTCTCGTCCGCCAGACCGATCCGGCGGGCGCCACCCAGTACTCCTTCTACGACTACGCCCGCGGCTTCCCGCTCGCGCTGGTGGTCGCGGTGTTCGCCGTCGTAGTGGTCGCGATCGCCCGCTGGCGCGGTCTGCGGGCCCTGATCGGCCTGGGCGTCGCGTTCGGCGTGCTGGTGGTGTTCATGCTCCCTGCGCTCCTGGACGGCAAACCCGCCGTGCCGGTCGCACTGGTCGGCGGTGCACTCATCCTCTACGCGGTGCTGTATCTGGCGCACGGCGTGAATCTGAGGACCAGTTCGGCGCTGCTCGGCACGCTCGCGTCGATGGTCGTCGCGGCCCTGTTGTCCTACGTCGCGATCCGCATGACGCACCTGACCGGTCTGTCGGAGGAACAGAACACCGACGTGCAGCTGTACATCGGGCACGTGTCGATCTCTGGCCTACTGTTGGCGGGATTCATCATCGGCTCGCTCGGTGTGCTCAACGACGTCACCATCACGCAGGCGTCGTCGGCCTTCGAACTCGCCGGCCTCGATCCCGAGTCGTCGCGCCGCGAGATCTTCTCGGCGGCGATGCGCGTGGGCCGCGACCACATCGCCAGCACCGTCTACACACTCGTCCTCGCCTACGCGGGTGGCGCGCTGCCCCTACTGCTGCTGTTCTCGGTGGCCGGGCGCTCGATCACCGATGTGATCACCAGCGACGCCGTGGCCATCGAGCTGGTCCGCGCATGCGTCGGCGGCATCGCGCTCACGTTGTCGGTACCGCTCACCACCGCGATCGCCGCCGTGCTCGCGCGTACCGACGCACCCGGACAGCAGACGGGTGGCCGGCACGCGCGACGCGCGTGACTCAGGGAAGCCGGATCTGCGGCAGCGGCGGCAACTCGATCGTCGGCAGCGGCGGCAGCGTCGGCACCGGCACTCCCAGCCCCGGGATGGTCGGAGCCGGAGCGGGCGGAAGCTCGGGGGCCGGCGGAACCGGGCGCGGCGAATAGGTCGTCGGAGCCGGCTCCGGCTCGACCGTGGTGGTGGTCGTGGTGACCTGCGTGGGCGCCACCGCCGGCGCGGGGTTCTGCCGCGGCGCACCGGTCGTCGGGGGGGTGTACGACTGGGTCGGGCTCGTCTCGTCGGTCGACGAACTCGCGAAGCCGGTGCTCAGCGCCACCCCGATGACCGCGACGACCGCGAGGGCCGTGCCCGCGATACCGGCGCCGGAGATCTGCTTGCCGCTGACCGACGGACCGCGACCGGCCAGCGTCGACCACCACGGCTTCTTCGCGTCGGCGGACTCCGGCCCGGATGCGGCGGCTGCGGTCGTCTGCGCGGGGGCCGCAGCGGCGACGACCGGGATTTGTTCGGTCTCGGCGCTGGTCGACGACGGGCGGCCCGGCACGATGCGGGTGAGGGTGCTCACCGGCTGCGAGTTCGCAGGCTTCGCGGCGGCCATCGCCCCACCCTTGGCGAGGACGAGTTCGGGCTCGTGCGGCACCACCAGCGGCAGACCGAGCCACGAGCGCAGCACCTCCTGCACGAGCGGGATGTGCGCGCCGCCGCCGAGCAGGACGACGGCCTCGGGGTTGCGACCGGCACGGGAGATCACCTGGTGCACGAACTGCGCCGACGACTCGACGCACTGCGCGATGAGCGGATCGAAGGTCTCGCGCGACATGAGCACGACCCCCGCCGCGCCCGGCACGGCCACGGTCTCGCTCAGCGAGAGCTTCTCCTTGGCCTCGCGGCACTGGGCGGACAATTCGTCGTCGGTGGCGGGGTCGTCGGGGCGCCACACACCGTTGGTGTCGAGCTGGTGGTCGCGGATCACGTTGTCGAAGACGCGGCCGCCGATGCTGTCGGTGCGTTCGGCGAGCACCTCGCGGGAGACGAGGTCGACGACGGTGACGGTGAGCCCGGCGTCGCCGAGGTCGTAGAAGACGGCGGTGTTGCTGCCGAGCTCGCCGGTGGCCTGCAGATAGGTGACGGCGGCTTCGGGTTCGGAGACGAGCAGGTAACGGTCGATGTGCTCGACGGCCATTGCCGCGCGCAGGCGCTCGCCCTGGGCCTGGTCGCGATAGACCAGTCCCACCCGCTCGATCGGATCGCCCGCCACACCGGTCTGGAAGAGCACCCCGAGGGTGCCTGCCGCCAGCCGCGCCGGATCGTCCTTACCGGTTTCGACCACCTGGAACTGGAACCCCGCCGTCGGGATCGTTCGATCCACCGGCCGCACCACCCGAACGGCGCTCTCCCCCACGGTCACACCGAGAATAGAACTCATCAGCCGCCTTCGACGTTGGATGCGCCAGCCGCGTCAGCTTCCCCCGGCGCCCGAAATCACCGACGATGGTACAGAACGTTACCGATCGGTCACGAGGGCCGTTCGGATGACGTACACCGGGACCGAGCACTCCACAGATGTCTCCTGAGCGTCCGGAAGGCGTCTCCCATAGGATCGCCGAATGCGGATTCTCTATGTGTGTACCGGAAACATCTGCCGATCACCCACCGCAGAGAGGTTGACCACCGCATACGCGGCCGAGGCCGGTCGCGACGACCTCTCGGCGCACAGCGCCGGCACCCGGGCGATGGTCGGCTACGGCATGGAACCCACCGCGGCACTCGTGTTGCAGCAGCTCGGAGGCGATCCGGACGGATTCGCCGCGCGTCGGATCACCCCGCAGATCGCGGAGGACTCCGACATGATCATCACGATGAGCGAGCGGCACCGCGCCAAGGTCGTCCAGCTCGCACCGCGCAGGATGCGCGTGACGTTCACGCTGCGCGAGGCCGCCAGGCTGCAGAACGCCACCGGGGCGCGCACCGTCGCAGAACTGACGACGGCCCGGGCGCAGATGTCTGCACCCGGGCCGGAGGACATCGTCGACCCGATCGGCCGAGACGAGGAGACGTTCGTCACGGTCGGATCCGAGATCGCCGACCTGCTGCTACCTCTCCTCGCCGCTCTCCGAGCCTGAGTCGTTCACCGGGCGTCGCGGTGCGTGCACCACGGGCCGCGACAGCGGCTCCGAGGCGGAGTACGCCTGCGGCGCCTGGTAGGGCTCACTGCCGTACCGCTCCGATGCCGGCTGCGGCGCCGGCGGGAACTGCTCCGCAGCGCGGTAGTGGTAGGCGTCGTTGCTCGGCGCCGGGTAGGCCTGCGTGGCCGGCGGCTCGACATGATGCTGACCGTTCTGCGGCCGGGCCGGTCCCTCGACGGGTGCCGACGCGGTCGTCTGCGCCTGCGCATCCGGCTGGGCGGTCGGTGCGGTCGGTGCCGGTGCACCGACACGCTGCGTCGCCGGCGTGCTCGTCTGAGCGGCTGCCGGGGTGGCACCGTCCTTGTCGGAGCTGTAGTAATACCGATACTCGTAGGCACTGCCACGCCCCTTGGTGGGGGTCATGGACAGGATCGTGCCCAGCACGGGCGCATTGACCGCACGCAGGTTGCCGACGGCCCGACCGAACTGCTCGCGGGTGGTCTTGCCGTAACGCGCGATGAGCAGCGCACCGTCGGCGATGTTCGTGAGGATCGCCGCGTCGGTGACGGGCAGCAGCGGCGGCGCGTCGATGATGACGTAGTCGAAGCGCGACCGCAGGTCCTCGATGACCTCCCGCGCATGCGCGGAACCGAGCAGCTCGGACGGGTTGGGCGGCAGACCGCCGGCCGCGAGCACCCACATGCCGTCGAAACGGGTCGGCTGGAGCACGTCCTCGAGCGAGGCCGTGTGCGCGAGCACGTTCGACAGGCCGGCGTCGCCGAGCGAGCCGAGGTACTTGGTCACACGCGGACGGCGCAGGTCGGCTTCGACGAGCACGACGGAGTGACCGGCCTCGGCGAGCACCAGGGCCAGGTTGACGGCCGTGGTGGTCTTGCCCTCGCCGGGCAGCGAGCTGGTGACGACGATCGCGCGCGGCGGGTTGTCGACCTCGAGGAACTGCAGGTTGGTCCGCATCTCGCGGTAGGCCTCGGCGTCGCCGCTGTTGGCTTCCGCGAACACGATCGCCGGCTCTTCCTGGCGGGCCTTGTCGAGCGGGATCACACCCACCACACCGGTGCCGGCGAGATCCTCGACGGCGTTGCGGTCCTTGATGGTGTTGTCGAGGCGGTCACGCAGCACCGCAAGGGCGATACCGAGCAGCAGACCGACGGCCAGACCCAGCGCGACGTTCCGCGTGGTCTTCGGCGTCACCGGCGACGACGGCGTGGCTGCGTACTGCTCGACCACCACGCGGGCGGTAGGCGGGCCGCCGTCCTCGGGGGTCTCCAGTTCGCGTGCCATGACGACGAACTCGTCCGACAGTGCGTTGGCGAGGTCGCGGGCACGCTCGGGCGACTCGTCGGTGACGGCGGTGTCGATGAGCACCGTGTCGGGGGTCGACGAGGCGGTCACCTTGCCGGCGAGATCGACGGCCGACATCTCGCCGAGACCGAGCTTGTCGAGGGTGCGCTGCGCGAGGGTGGTGCCCTCGAGCAGTTCGGTGTAGGAGGTGACTCGCTGCTGCGAGAACAGGT
The DNA here is from genome assembly GCF_058211795.1 of Rhodococcus sp. S3. Lineage (NCBI taxonomy): Bacteria > Bacillati > Actinomycetota > Actinomycetes > Mycobacteriales > Nocardiaceae > Rhodococcus > Rhodococcus sp. S3. The sequence continues at coordinate 4,272,236 of NZ_CM177074.1, forward strand.
TGCCCTGATAGATCTCCTGCACCGATGCGCCCGACGAGGTCGACACGAACAGGCGTGTCTTGGCTTCGTACTGGGGCGTGGTCAGCAGGGAGGCGCCGAGGGCGGCAAGAACCGCCACCACCGTCGTGACGGCGACGATCTTCCACCTCGCCTGCAGAATTCGCAGGTAATCATGTACTTCCATCAGGGCGTCTCCCTCGTTGCGGTAACACTGCGTGCGCACCCGGTGGGCGCGGTGTGGGGGTCGTCGTGGCGCTCGAGCACGCTGTCGAGCACCGGGCCGATCGCACGCACCGCGTCCGGATCGGCCAGTTCCGAGTGCGTGAACGGCACCGGATGTTCGACGACGAGACCGCGCACATATCGCTGCCAGGTGGCGGCGAGATCTGGGTGCCGGTCGAGATCGGGTTCGGCGACCACCAGGTCGATGTCGCCGTCGTATTCGCTGAGGGTGTGTCGGCGCACCGCGTCTTCGACGGCCTGCGCGGCGGCGTCGGTGCGGCGCCGGACCTCGGCGACGAGTTCTTCGGGCAGCCCGGCGATGTCGGGTACGTTCTCTGCCGTCGGGTGGGGCTCGGCAGGCACAGTCTCGGGCGTGAGCGTGTCGAGCAGCACTACCGCACCGACCTGCTCTCCGTGCTCGCGGAGCTGCACGGCCATCTCGTGTGCGATGGTGCCGCCCACCGACCAGCCCAGCAGGTGGTAGGGACCATCGGCCCTCACCTTACGGATTTCGGCCACATACCGCGCGGCGAGTTCGCCGATGCTGTCCGGAATGTCGTCGAAGCCCGTTGCCTGGAGACCGTAGAGGGTACGGCCGTCGAGATGCTGCGCGAAACCGGCGTACATCCATGCGAGTCCGCTGATGGGGTGCACGCAGAACAACGGCGGCTTCTCGTCACCGCGACCGGCGATCTCGACGAGGCTGCCGAGCGGGTCGCGTTCGTCATTACTGCGGCCGTGGTCGATGCGGTCGGCGAGCGACGCGAGATCCGGGCTGGTGAACAGCCACTCGACGGGAACGTCGGCGCCGAGCTCGTCGCGCAGTTCACCGGCGACGGTGACGGCCGCGATGGAACTGCCACCGAGGTCGAAGAAGCTTCGGTCAGCAGAGATCTCGTCGATCGGCCGGTCGAGGTGGCGGGCGAACACCGCGGCGACGGTCTGCGCGATGTGTCCCTGCGGCGCCACATATGGTTCGTCGACGGCGGTGTCGGGGGCGGGCAGCGCCGCGCGGTCGACCTTGCCGGATGCCATCAGCGGCAGTGCGTCGACGACGGTGATGCTCACCGGCCGCAGGTGACGCGGCAGGTCAGCGACGAGCGCGCGACGCAATGCTGCCGTGTCGGGTGCGGTGCCGGTCTCGGGCTGGACATAGGAGACGAGCACGGTGTCGCCGTCACGTCCGGGATGCGGAACGGTCACGGCCGCCGCGACTCCCGGACGGGACAGCAGGGCGGCGTCGACCTCGGCGGGTTCGACACGGATTCCGTGGATCTTCACCTGATCGTCCACTCGGGCCACGTGATCCAGTACCCCGTTCGGAAGGATCCGAACCATGTCTCCGGTCCGGTACAGCCTCGACCCCGCCTCGCCGTACGGATTTGCGACGAATCGTGTTGCCGTGAGCCCGGATTCGTTCCGGTATCCACGCGCCATGCTGTCGCCGGTCACGTAGAGTTCGCCGACGGTGCCGCGCGGTACGGGGTGCAGCCGTGCGTCGAGCACGTACGCGGTGGCTCCCGCCACCGGAGTGCCGATGTTCGGTTTCCCCTCACCGCTCAGCCGGGACGAATGGGACAGGGCGACGGTGAATTCGGTGGGTCCGTAGCCGTTGAAGATCCGGTGCCGCGACCAGCGGCGCACCAGCGCGGCCGGGAGGGTCTCCCCCGCGACGATGATCGTCGCGGGCTCGATGGCGTCGGGGTCGAGCGTTCCCAGCACGGTGGGCGTGATGTTGAGGTGCGTGACGCGCTCGTCGGCGATCAACTCGCGCAAGGGCTCCCCGGCGAAGGTGTGATCGGGGGCGATCACGAGCGCACCGCCGTGTGCGTGGGCGGAGAGCAGTTCGAAGACCGCGGCGTCGAAGGTGTGCGAGGCGACCTGCAGGACACGTGATTCGGGGCCGAGTCCGGCGACGGCGCTCTGCAGCTCGAGCAGGGTCGCCAGGCCGCGGTGGGTGACCTCGACACCCTTCGGGGTGCCGGTGGTGCCGGAGGTGTAGATCGTGTACGCGAGATCGTCGTATGTCACTGAGGGCGTGGGCGGTTGCGTCTCGTCGAAGCCGATGCTCCGGTCGGCGGTCAGATCGATCCAGGTCAGGTATCCGAGCTCGCGGCCGCCGACGGTCAGCCCGATCCGGGCGCCGGAGTCGGCGAGGATCGCGGCGCTGCGCGCCTCGGGCTGGGTGAGATCGACCGACACCCATGCCGCCCCGAGCTTGGTGACGGCCCAGACTGCCAGCGGCCAGTATTCGCTGCGCGGCACCGCGATCGCGACGAGGTCTCCGCGGCGCACGCCGTGGGAGGCGAGCACGGAGGCGATCTCGTCGGCGCGGGCGTCGAGTCCGCCGTACGTCCACGCGACGGTGCCGGAGCGCACCGCGATGCGTCCGCGATGCTGCTCGACGGCAGTCTCGAGGATCTCGGGCAGGGTGCGCGGCGCGACGGCCGGAGTCGACAGCGGTGCGGGCACCGGCACGGCGAGATCGCCGACGGCGCGTTCGGGTTCTGCGAGGGCCGCAGCAAGCATCGCGACGAGGTCGGTGAGCATCGCGTCGCCGGTGGTGTCGTCGAACAGATCCGTCGCGTAGACCAGGCGCAGGTCGAGTCCGGCCTCGCGCTCGACGAGTTCGACGACCACGTCGAACTGCGCGGCCGGTTCCCCGGCGTCGGTCTCGGCGATCTGCACGTCCGGCAGTTGCGGCAGCACCTCGCCGGCCTCGACGCGGTGCGTGAGCAGCACCTGGAAGAGCGGGCTGTACGACGGGTCGCGGCGCGGTGCGAGACGGGCGACGACCTCGTCGAACGGCACGTCGGCGTGCGCGAGCGCGCCGAGATCGGTGGCCCGCACGTCGCGCAGCAGGTCGGCGAACGGGCGCGCCGGGTCGACCGCGGTGCGCAGCACGACGGTGCCGACGAACATGCCGACGAGCCGGTCGAGACGGGCATCGGTGCGACCCGCGATAGCGGTGCCGACGGCGATGTCGCTGCGTCCGCTGCGACGCGCGAGCATCGCGGCGAGCACCGCGTGGACGAGCATGAAGACGGTGACGTCGTGGCTGCGCGCGACGTCCCGGAGGCGGCGGTGGGTCTCGGCGTCGAGCTTCGAGACGATCTGCGCGCCCCGGTGGGTCGGTTGCGCGGGGCGCGGCCGGTCGGCGGGCAGCGGCAGCGGGCTGTCGGGCAGACCGTCGAGTGTGGTTGCCCAGTAGTCGAGTTGGCGAGCGGCGAGCGAGCTCCGGTCGGCGGCGTCGCCGAGCAGTTCGTGCTGCCAGCGCGCGTAGTCGCCGTAGGTGACGGGCAGCGACTCGAAGACCGGTGTCTCTCCCCCGCGACGCGCGGCGTAGGCGACGGCGAGATCGGTGAGCAGCGGACCGACGGACGCGCCGTCGAACGCGATGTGGTGCACCGCGGCGGCGAGCACCCAGCGGCCGGGTTCGACGTCGAACAACCGGATCCGCATCGGGGCCTGCGTCGTGATGTCGAAGGGCGCGGTGATCGTGGCGGTCACAGCCGCGGCGACGTCCTCCGGAGCGGAGTGTTCGAGCACCGGCGGGGCGACGGGCACCTGCACGTCGTCGGTGAAGGCGGTGCGCAGCACGCGGTGGCGGTCGACGACGTCGCTCACCGCGGCGGTGAGGGCGTCGACGTCGAGGTCGCCGCTCAGCGTCAGCACGACCGGCACGAGATAGCCGGCGGTGCCGGTCTCGGACCGCGCGACGATGCCGAGGCGGCGCTGCGCGGGTGCGATCGGTGCCGGGGTGTCATCGTCGTAGGGCCGCAGCGCGACGCGCTGGTCGTCGCCGGATTCGATGCGGGCGGCGAGCGCGGCCAGGGTCGGGGCGGCGAGCACCTCGCGCACCGGCACGTCGGTACCGAACGCCTCGCTCAGCCGCGCGGCGAACACGACGGCCGACAGCGAGTCGCCGCCGGCGGTGAAGAACCCACGGTGCGCGGCCGGGCGAGCGCCGAGCACGTCCTCGGCGACGGTGACGACGAGATCCTCGGCATCGGTGAGCGGACGATCGAGGGCAGCGTCGTCGTCGAGCGCGGCGGCGTCGTGCAGTTCGAGCGCTGCGACGTCGAGCTTGCCGTTGGACGTGAGGGGCAGCTGGTCGAGCGCGTGCACGCGGGTCGGCATGCGGTGCGGCGGCACGACGAGCGCGAGTCGCGCGGTGATGTCGTCGGCCGACAGGTCCGGTCCGGCCGCGAACGCGACGAGCGTGCCGCTCACCGCGACCACCGCGGCCTGCCGGATGCCGGGCTGGGCGAGCAGCGTCGCTTCGAGTTCGCCGGGTTCGATGCGCACGCCGCGCACCTTGAGCTGGCGGTCGGTGCGGCCGAGGTAGCCGAGGGTGTCGTCGACGCGGCGGTGGACGCGGTCGCCCGTGCGGTACATGCGGACACCGCCGGGGGCGGCGACGAAACGTTCGGCGGTGCGGGCCGGGTCGTCGAGATATCCGGCGGCGAGGCCTTCACCCGCGAGGTACAGCTCGCCGACGGCTCCGGCCGGCACGGGACGCAGGCGCGCGTCGAGCACGTGGGCGACGGTGCCGGGGACGGGCTTGCCGATGCTCGGGCGGGTGCCGGGTTCGATGTCGACCAGGGTCGCGACGATCGTGGCCTCCGTCGGCCCGTACGCGTCGAGCATCACGCGGCCGTCGGCCCAGCGCGCGGCGAGCGACGGCGACAGTGATTCGCCACCGGAGGCGACGACCTTCAGGTCGGGCAGTCCCTCGGGATCGAGGGTGCCGAGCACCGTGGGGGTCGACAGGTAATGGGTGATGCGCTGTTCGGCGAGGTAGCGGTGCAGGTCCTGCCCGGCGTAGACGTCCGGGGGTGCGACGACGAGCGTCGCGCCGGTGGTGTGGGCGAGCAGCAGTTCGAGCAGTGCCGCGTCGAACTCGGGTGAATAGCCGTGCAGCACGCGGTCTCCGGGCTCGACCCGGTAACGCTCGGCCACTTCGGCGGCGAGCGGGGCGAGTCCGCGGTGCGTCACCGCGACCCGCTTCGGGGTGCCGGTGGACCCGGAGGTGGACACGACGTAGGCGGTGCCGGGCAGGCACGTCTCCCCCACCTGCCGCGAATGCGTGAAGGCCGCACCGGTCTTGGTGATGGCCCACAGGGTGCGGATGTAGTCGACGCTGCGCGGTGCGTCGATGCGCACGATCTTCCCGTCCCGCGCGCCGTCGGCCCGCAGCTCCTCGGCGAGGGTGTCGGACTGCTCGTCGAGTTCGCGGTAGGTGAGCGATTCGCCGTCGCCGCGCAGGGCTTCCCGGTCGGGATGGGCGGCGGCGGTGGCGCGCAACATCTCGGCGAGTGTGCGTGCCGGGGCCGGTTCGCCGCCGTCGAGGGCGGCGGCCGGGGCGTCGACGGCCACTTCACCGATGGTCCTGTCGGGTGCGCTCGCCAGGCTGCCGAGCAACGCGACGAAACGGCTGGCGAGCAGGTCGGCAGTGCGGCCGGCGAAGCGGGCGGCATCGAACACGAGCGTGCCGGTGTAGCCGTCGGGTCGCGGGGCGAGCGTGAACTGCAGGTCGAACTTCGGTGTGTCGTCGAGGACTTCGCGCGCCTCGACGGTGAGCTCTCCGAGGCTGATCGGGTCGATGCCGAAGTCCTGCAGCGCCAGCGCGACCTGCGGTGCACCGCTCTGCCACTCCGACAGCAGCTGCTCGTAGGGCACGGCGACGTGATCGAAGGCGGCGACGTCGAAGTCGCGGACCTGGCCGAGCAGTCCGGCGAACGACATGTCCGGAGCCACGCGGGCGCGCAGCACGAGGGTGTCGAGGAACGGGCCGACGAGGTCTTCGAGCTGCGCCCAGCGGCGTCCGCCCACCACGGCGGCGACGGCGATGTCGCCGCTGCCGCCGAGCCGCGCGAGCAGCACCGACAGCGCGGCGTGCAGCACCATGAACTCGGTGGCGCCGTGTGCGCGGGCGAGTTCGGCGAGCGCGGCGCGCACATCGGCGGGCACCGTGAAGTCGACGCTGCGCGCACCGGTGTCGGTTCCGGTGGCGTCGGCGGGCAGTTCGGTGACGGTCAGTCCGTCGAGGGCGCGTCGCCAGTGCTCGAGGTCGCGTTCCGGGATGCCGCGTTCGGCTTCCCACAGGGCGTAGTCGGCATACTGCAGCGGCAGCGGTTCCCACTGCGGTGCCGCGCCGTTCACGCGGGCGAGATACGCGATGGTGAGGTCGCGCAGCAGCGGCCGCAGCGACGTGCCGTCGGCGATCGAATGGTCGACGTCGAGGTGCAGCACGTGCTGGTCGGGGCCGGTGCGTTCGAGGCGCACACGCCACCGATCGCTGCGCGGCGCCTCGTGGACCTGCTGGTACACACCGTCGCCGTCGACGATGTAGTCGGTGCGCAGGATCTCGTGGCGCAGCGCGACGTCGCCGAGCGCGGCCTGCAGGGCACCGAGGTCGAGCGGTCCGCTCAGGTTGACCTCACTGCGCAGCCGGTAGGCATCGGGGGCAAGCGAACTCAGTCCCCACAAGCGACGCTGGGCGCGGCTGAGCGGGATCCGTTCCGGTCGCGGCGACACGGCGACGGGTCCGGCGTCGGTGTCGAAACCACCGGCGTCGAGGGCGGCGGCGAGCGCATCGACGGTGGGGTTCGCGAAGACGGTGCGCAGCGGCACGTCGGTGCCGGTCTCGTCACGCAGGCGTCCGACGAGGACGGTGGCGAGCAGCGAGTTGCCGCCGACGGCGAAGAAGTCGTCGGTGCGTCCCACCGCGGTGCCGTCGCCGAGGACGTCGCCGATGATGCGGGCGACGAGCGCTTCGGTCTCCGTGCGCGGTTCACTGCCTTCCCCGGCGGCGGGTTCGGACAGTGCGGCGTCGTCGACCTTGCCGTGGGAGGTGAGCGGGATCGCGGCCAGCGGCACAATCGCGGTGGGCACGAGATGCGCGGGCAGAACGGTGCGCAGCTGGGCTCGCAGGTCTGAGTCGTCGAGGTTCTCACCGGTGACGTAGGAGATGAGGCGGCCGCTGCGCACGAGGGTCACGGCCCGGTCGACGCCGTCGAGAGCGGTGAGAGCGGTGTCGATCTCGCCGGGTTCGATGCGCACGCCGCGCAGCTTGATCTGGTTGTCACTGCGGCCGACGAATTCGAGGGCGCCGGCGCGGGTCCAGCGCACAAGGTCGCCGGTGCGGTAGCGGCGGCCGCCGGGTCCGGCGACGAACCGCGCCGCGGTGCGCGCGGCGGCATCCCGGTAGCCCGACGCGAGTCGCGGCCCCGAGACGTACAGTTCGCCGACCACGCCGGCGGGCACGGGACGCAGTCCCTCGTCGAGGACCTCGACGGTGACGCCGCGGACCGGGGTGCCGATGACGATGTCGTCGCCGGGTCGCAGGGGCTGCGAGTTGGTGACGAACATCGTGGCCTCGGCCGGACCGTAGCTGTTGATGAGAGTGCGGCCGTCTCCCCAGCGGTCGACGATCTCGCGGGTGAGGCGGTCGCCGCCGAGCACGAGGGTGCGGAGGGCCGGCAGGTCGCGCACCGGCACGGTCGCGAGCGTCGACGGCGTCATCACCGCGTGGGTGATCGCGGCGCTGTCGAGCAGGTCGCCGAGCGCGGCGCCACCGTAGCTGTCGGCGTCGGCCACCACGAGCGTCGCGCCGGAGATGCCGGCGGTGAGCATCTCGAGCATCGCGGCGTCGAACGACGGTGCCGCGACGTGCAGGACGCGATCACCCGGGAAAGCGGCGAGGTATTCGCCGATGTCCTCGGCGAACGCGCTCGCGGCGCGCTGAGTGACGGTGACGGCCTTGGGGTGCCCGGTGGTGCCGGAGGTGAAGACGAAGTAGGCGGGGGCGTCGGGTACGGGATCGACGACGTCGGCGAGCGGTTCCTCGTCGTCGGAGGTCACCTCGAGCCACCGCACGGTCGCCGGAAGTGCCGGCGCTTCACCGACTCCCACGCGCACGTCGGCGAGCATCTCGGCCAGGCGTGCGGTGGGGGCGGTGGGGTCGACGAGCATGGGTGCGGCGCCGGCGCCGATGATGCCCCACACGGCGAGCACGGATTCGAGCGAACGCGGGTAGGCGCACGCGACCGGATCGCCCGGGCGCACCCCGGCGAGTTGCAGACGCGCGGCGAGAGCGTCGGAATAGTAGAGCAGTTCGGGATACGACAGTTCGCGGTCGTCGTCGACGATCGCGAGTTCCTCGCCGCCGGCAGCCGCGCCCTGCGCGAGCCACTGGCGCAGCGACCGCGATGCACCCGGCGTGGCGCCGACAGTGGGCAGGCCGGCGTCGCTGTGCAGGTCGATCTCGCCGATCCGCACATCCGGATCTGCGACAGCGGCGCTCAGGATCGTGCGCAGACGATCGGCGTAGCCGGCGACGGTGTCGGCGTCGTACAGGTCTGTGCTGTAGAAGAATTCGAGGTCGATGCCGTCCTGCTGCTCGGTGACGGTGACCTGCACGTCGACGTTGACCGTCTCGGTGTCGACAGGCGCGGCGGTGACGTTCAGGCCGGGCAACGCGAACGTCGACGCGACGGGTCGTGCCTGCGACAAAGCCACCTGGAACAGCGGGTGCCGTGCTTCGCTGCGGGCGGGCTGCAGCTTCTCGACGAGTGTCTCGAACGGTGCGTCCGGGTTGCCGTAGGCGGCGAGGTCGCGGCGATGCACCTGCGCGAGCAGGTCGGTGAAGGTGGTGGCGGGGTCGACGTCGGTGCGCAGCACGAGGGTGCCGGCGAACATACCGACGACGTCGTCGAGCTGCGGGTCGCCGCGACCGGAAACAGCGGTGCCGATAGGGATGTCGCGGCCGGCACCGTGCCGCGCGAGCAGGGCCGCGAGCGCGGCGTGCAGCACCATGAACACCGTCGCGCGACCTTCACGGGCCAGCTCGTGCAGTCCGCGGACGAGGTCGGCGTCGAGCGAGACGGTATGGGCGGCACCGTGTCCGGTGGGCTGCGCGGGTCGCGGACGGTCGCCGGGCAGGGTCACCTCGTCGGGCAGGTCGGCGAGCTCGCCCAGCCAGTACGGGATCTGCTCGTCGGCGACGCTGCGCTGCCACCGCGCGTAGTCGGTGTACTGCACGGGCAGTTCCGGCAGCTCGGGGCTCGCGCCGCTGAGGCGGGCGTCGTAGGCGACGGCGATATCGCGCAGCAGCGGCGTGAGCGACCAGCCGTCGGCCGCGATGTGGTGCAGGACGACGAGCAGCACGTGCCGGTCGGGTGCCGTCCGGTACAGCCGCATGCGGGCCGGAGGTTCGACGGTGAGGTCGAAGCCGGTGGTGGCGCAGTCGCGGACGAACTCGTCGAGAGCGTCCTCCGGCACGGCCACCGGGTCGAGATCGGGGCGCGCGGCGGGCAGCACGGTGTATTCGTCGGCGGCCGGGTAGACGGTGCGCAGTGTGCGGTGCCGTTCGAGCACGTCGGCCACCGCAGCGGCGAGGGCGTCGACGTCGAGGTTCCCGTCGAGCCGCACCACGAAGGGCAGGTTGTAGCTCGGCGATGTCGGGTCGAAGCGGTTGATGAACCACAGGCGCTGCTGCGCCGCCGACAGCGGAGCGGGTGCGTCGGGGTCGGCGACGAGAGGCGCACGGCGCGAGCCGGTCTCACCGTTCTCGTCGACGAAGGCAGCGAGCGCTGCGACGGTGCGGTTCTCGAAGACGTCGCGCACGGTGACGTCGGAGTCGAGCACGTCCGACACGCGACCGGCCAGTCGCGTGGCGAGCAACGAGTTGCCGCCGAGGTGGAAGAAGTCGTCGTCGGCGCCGAGGGTGCCGGGGGCGATGCCGAGCAGTTCGGCGCACACGTCCGCGACGAGTTCCTCGACCGGTCCGTGCGGTGCCGCTCCCCCACCGGCGGTGACGTCGGGGGTGGGCAGCGCAGCGCGGTCGAGTTTGCCGTTGGCGGTGAGCGGCAGCGCGTCGAGGACCACGGCGGCCGACGGGACGAGGTAGTCGGGCAGGCTGCGGCGCAGGTCGCGCAGCGCCGCGGTGGCGTCGCCGCCGACGAGATAGGCGACGAGACGGTCGTCGCGCAGCAGCACGACGGCCTGGCGCACGCCCTCGCTGCGCAGCAGGGCGGCTTCGATCTCGCCGGGCTCGATGCGGTAGCCACGCAATTCGATCTGCTGGTCGGCACGACCGAGATAGTGCAGCGCCTCGCTGGTGTCGCGGCGGCCGAGGTCACCGGTGCGGTAGCGGCGGGTGCCACCGGGAGCGGCGACGAAACGGGTCGCGGTCTGGCCGGGGCGTCCGCGGTAGCCGCGCGCGAGTTGGTCTCCGCGCACGTACAGTTCGCCGATCGCGCCGGGCAGGGCGGGGCGCAGCGACGAGTCGAGCACGTCGACGGCGAGACCGGGCAGCGGCGTTCCGATGCCGGTCGCGGTGGCGTCTCCGAAGGTGACGTGCACGGTGGTCTCGGTGATGCCGAACATGTTGACCGCCCGCACATGCGGATGGCTTTCGGCCCACGGGCGCACCCGCGCGGGGTCGAGGGCTTCGCCGCCGAAGATCAGCAGCCGCAGGTCTTCGAGCGGCGCGTGATCGGCGGCGGCGAGCTGGTAGAAGGCCGTGGGGGTCTGATTGAGCACCGTCACCCGGTTGCTGGTGAGCACCTGCACGAAGGCGGCCGGGTCGCGCACGGTGAGGTGATCGACCACGACGACGGACGCGCCGGTGGCGAGCGGTGCCCACATCTCCCATACGGAGAAGTCGAAGGCCGGCGAGTGGAACAGCGTCCACACGTCGTCGGCGCGCAGCCCGAATTCGTCGACGGTCGCGGCGAGCAGCGACAGCACGTTGCGGTGCGTCACCTGCACGCCCTTGGGGGTCCCGGTGGAGCCGGACGTGTAGACGATGTAGGCGCCGAGATCCGCGACGAGCGGGAAGTCGAACAGCGCGCCGTCGTCGAGGCGGCCGGCCACCTCCGGGTCGTCGAGTCGCAGCGTCGGCACGCGGACGTCGGTGAAGTCGCTGTCGGTGACGACCAGCGAGGGCTGCGCGTCGTCGAACAGGGTCTGCAGGCGCGTCGCGGGATGCGTGACGTCGACGGGCAGGTAGATGCCGCCGGCGCGGGAGACGGCGAGGATCGCGACGACGAGGTCGGGGGTGCGCGGCAGTGCGACGGCGACGACGTCCTCGGCGGTGACGCCGCGTTCGCGGAGGAGTTTCGCGAGCGCGCCCGAACGCGACCACAGCGCGCCGTAGCTGAGGGAGTACCCGTCCCCCACCACGGCGACGGCCGCCGGATCGTCGGCCACGCGCTGCGCGACCAGCTCGGGCAGCGACTCTGCCGAAAGTTGTTGCGCGACGCCGACGGGGGTGAGGTCGGCGTCGCCCAACTCGATACCGCCGACCGACACAGCCGGGTCGGCGGTAACGGCATCGAGGATACGCACGAACCACGACTGCCACTGCACAATCGTGTGCGAATCCAAAAGTTCGTCCGCGTACGTAAGGATCGTTTCCAAACCGGCCGGCACACCGGTCTCGGAACGGCGTTCGCGGACGGTCAGCTCGAGGTCGACGCGGGCCGTGCCCACCGGGATCTCGCGGATTGTCCTGGAGCTGCCGGGCAGCGTGAACTCGTCGAGCGAGAACGACTCGTACGCCAGGATGACCTGGAACAACGGGTGGTGCGCGTCGGTGCCGGCGCCCATCGCGTCGACGATGCGATCGAACGGCACGTCGGCGTGGGCGAAGGCGTCGAGGTCGGCGCGACGGGTGTCGGCGAGCAGGTCGGCGAAGGTGCGGCGCGGATGCACCCGCAACCGCAGCGGCACGGTGCCGACGAACATGCCCACCACGTCGTCGACCGCGGCGTCGCTGCGTCCTGAGACCGGTGTGCCGATGGTGACGTCGTCGGTGGCGGCGAGTGCCGACAGCAGCGTCGCGAAGGCCGCGTGCATCACCATGAACGGCGTGACGTCGTGGGCCCGAGCGAGCTTGTCGATCGCGGCGTGCAGTTCGGCGGGGATCGTGAAGCTCGCGCGACCCGCGGTACCGGTGGTCGCCGCGGTGCGGGGACGGTCGGTGGGCAGCGCGAGCAGCGGCGACGCGTCGTCGAGGGTCTGCTTCCAGAAGGCAAGCTGCCGAGCCGCGAGACTGTCGGGATCGTTCTCGGCGCCGAGCACGGCCCGGTGCCAGCGCGCGTAGTCGCGGTAGGTGACCGCCGGTGCCGGCAGGTCCGGCGTCTCCCCGTCGCGGTGGGCGCGGTAGGCGGCGACGGCGTCGCGGCCGAGCGGCAGCAGCGACAGGCCGTCGGCGGCGATGTGGTCGATCACCACGGCGAGCACGTAGCCGGAGTTTGTCCGATACAGCCGGGTGCGGATCGGTGGGTCGACGGTGAGATCGAAACGCGCGCGAGCGAATTCGGTCATCTCCGCATCGAGGTCGGTGCCGGCGTCGACGGGCTCGAGGTCGAGCGTCACCGACGACAGCACGTGCTGGCGTGGGCCGGACGGGCTGTCGGGGAAGACCGTGCGCAGCGAGTCGTGGCGAGACAGCACGGTGGCGGCGGACGCACGTACGGCGTCGAGATCGGTGTCGGCGTCGAGATCGAGCGCGAAGGCGATGTGGTCGCCGCCGTCGATACCGTCGGCCACGTCGAACCGGTTGAGCAGCCACATGCGCTGCTGCGCGGGTGCGAGCGGCGCGTCGCTGTCGTCGTCGATGTGCACGAGCGGCAGGTGCTCGCCGATGGGTTCCTCGGCGAGCAGGTTCGCGAGTTCGGCGACGGTGGGGTGCTCGAAGATGTCGCGCACACCCACCCGGCGACCCGCGACTCCCCGCAGGCGCGCGGCGAGCTGGGTCGCGAGCAGTGAATTGCCGCCGACGGCGAAGAAGTCGTCGGATCCGGCGACGCTCGGCAGATCGAGCAGGTCGGCGACGACACCGGAGACGAGTTCTTCGGTGGCGCTGCGGTATCCGTCGGTGCGAGTCGCGGTGACCTCAGGCTCGGGCAGCGCGGCGCGGTCGATCTTGCCGGTGCTGGTGAGCGGGAAGGCGTCGAGCACGGTGACGATCGCGGGCACCATGTGCCGGGGCAGCCGCTGGGCGGCCCACTCGCGGATCTCGTGCGGGTCGAGGCGGCCGTTGCGGCTGTGCACGTAGGTGGCGAGGGTGTCGCCGCGCACCACGGTCACGGCGGTGCCGATACCCGGGTGGGTCTGTAAGGTCGCGTCGATCTCGCCGAGTTCGATGCGGAAACCGCGGATCTTGACCTGGTGGTCGCTGCGGCCGACGAATTCGAGAGCGCGGTCGTCGTCGTGTCCTGTCCAGCGGACGAGATCGCCTGTGCGATAGAGACGCCCGGCGCCGAACGGGTTGGCGACGAACCGGTCGGCGGTGAGCGCGGGTGCGTCGAGGTAGCCGCGGGCGACGCCCTGTCCCCCGAGATACAGCTCGCCGGTCACACACTCGGGCACGGGTCGCAGGCGTTCGCTCAGCACCACCGCGGTGACTCCGACGAGGCCAGTGCCGATGGTGAGCCGGTCGCCGGGTGCGAAGGGTTCGCTCGACGTGGCGAGCACCGTCGTCTCGGTGGGGCCGTAGACGTTGAGCAGGGTGCGGCCGGGCGCCCAGCGTTCGGCGGTCCCGACCGGCCACGCCTCGCCGCCGATCGCGATGGTGCGCAGGGCGTCGAGTCCGGCGGGGTCGAGCTGGGTGGGCACCGAGGGCGTCGAGAACCAGTGGGTGATGCCTTCGGCGCGAAGCAGTTCCACGAGTTCGTCGCCACCGAACAGGTCGGCGGGCGCGACCACCAGTGTGCCGCCGGAGGTGAGCGCCAGGACGTATTCGAGCACCGCGCCGTCGAAGGCGGGGGTGGCGAAGTGCAGCACCCGTGCGTCGGTTGCGGTGTCCGAGATGGTGGGCAGGTCGAAGCGCTCGACGAACGACTGCGCGAGCGGGCCGAGTCCACGATGCGAGACCACCACACCCTTGGGCCGGCCGGTGGATCCCGAGGTGTAGACGACGTAGGCCGTGTTGTCGACGTGCAGCGGCCGCACTCGATCCGCATCGGTGATCGGGCGGGTGTCGCCCTTGACGGTGAAGGCGATCGGCTCGATCCCGTCGGGCAGCGCGACGTCGCCGTCGACGATCGCGTACCGCGCGCCGGATGCGCCGAGCAGCTGAGCGATGCGTGCGGCGGGCTGGTTGGGGGCGACGGGCACGAAGGCCGCGCCGCTCAGCGCCACGGCCGCGGCGGCGAGCACCGACCGCGTCGACCGCGAGAGCACGACGGCCACACGGTCTTCCGTACCGATGCCCTGCTCGATCAGCGTCCACGCGAGCGGGCGTGCCGCCGTGCGGATCTCGACGGCCTGTCCACCGGGCTCGGTCACGCAAGCCGGCGACCGGTCGATGATCTCGGCGAAGGTCGCCTCCGGGCCGGGTTCGGCCGGTTCGACGGAGAGGGTGCCGAGGTCGAGGTCGCCGACGGGCAGCGACGGATGCTGCGCGACCTGCTCGAGCACTCCGCTCAGGCGGGTTACCCAGCGGGCGATGGTGTCATCGTCGAACAGTTTCGTGTCGTAGACGAGGCGGCCGGTGAGCGATCCGTCGCGTAGTTCGCGCAGTGATATCTCGACGTCGAATCGTGCCTGCGCCGAGGCGATCTCCTGAGGCCGCACGGTGAGGCCGGGTAGTTCGAGGTCGGGCACGTCCACGTTGTCGTAGGCGAGCATCACGTGGAAGGGTGAGAAACCGAGGGCGTCGACGACGTAGTCGAACGGCACGGTGGCGTGCGCGAAGGCGTCGAGGTCGGTGTCGCGGGCCTGCGCGAGCAGCGCCGTGAACGGCTCGGCCGGGTCGACATTCGTCCGCAGGGTGACGGTGCCGACGAACATGCCGACGAGCGCGTCGAGGTCGGGGTGGTCGCGACCGGCCGTTCCGGTGCCGATGGCGATGTCGTGCCCGGAGGTCCAGGCGGCGAGCCACACGGCGACGGCGGCGTGCACGGCCATGAAGGTGGTGGCGTCGTGCGCGGCGGCAACGGATCGCAGTGCCGCGACCTGGTCGGCCGGCACCGTGAAGTCCACGGCCGCAGCGGGACCGAAGCCGCCGTTGCCGGGACGGTCGGTGGGCAGCGGCGCCGCATCGGCGAGACCGTCGAGTGTGCGGGTCCAGTAGTCGATCTCGCGACCGGCGCGAGTGTCGGGTGCCGCCGGGTCGCCGAGGCGATCGAGATGCCACTGCGCGTAGTGCCGGTAGTGCAGCGGCAGCGGCGTCCACGCGGGCGCCTCCCCGGCCGTGCGGGCGAGGTAGGCGGTGGCGACGTCGGCGGTGAGCGGCACGAACGACGCACCGTCGAGCGCGATGTGGTGGGCGACGACGGCGAGCACGTGCTTGTCGTCGGCGAGTCGCAGCAAGCGGATGCGGAACGGGATCTGCGCGGTGAGGTCGAACGGTTCGGCCGCCCACTCGGTGATGAGGGCTTCGACGTCACCCTCGGCGGTTTCGGGTTCGAGCGCGAGACCGGCGACGGCACGATCCAGGGGCAGCACGTCCTGCACCGGGCCGTCGAGCTCGAGGCGGAACAGTGTGCGGAGGGTTTCATGCCGGTCGAGGACGTCCACCACCGCGGCCTGCAGAGCCGGCAGGTCGAGCGCGCCGTCGAGGTGCAGCGCGAACGGCAGGTGGTAGGCGGCCGGGTCGCCGTGTGCCCGGGCGAGCAGGAACAGTCGGCGCTGCGCGGGGGCGAGCGGCGACGGCCCGGTGTCTGGGATGGCGACGGGTCGCGATTCCGATTCGGGTCGCTTCGCGGCGGCGGCCGCCAGTCGGGCAACGGTCGGGTGAGCGAACACGTCGCGCAACTGCACGTCGCGGCTCAATGCGGCACCGAGACGGGCGGCGAGCTGGGCGGCGCCGAGCGAGTGACCGCCGAGCGCGAAGAAGTCGTCGTCGGCTCCGATGTCGTCGATGCCGGTGAGCTCGACGAACAGCTCCGCGACGATCTTCTCGGTCGGGCCGTTGGGCGGCCGCGATCCGACGGCCACAGCACGCTCGGGTGCGGGCAGCGCGCGCCGGTCGACCTTGCCGGCCGGCGTGAGCGGCAACGCCTCGAGCACGGTGATCGACGACGGACGCAGATAGGTGGGCAGTTCGTCGGCGAGGCGGACGGTGAGGTCGGCGGGGTCGACGTCGCCCACGACGTAGGCGGCGATGTGCTCGCCGTGGACGGTGACGGTCGCGGCCTGTACCTCGTCGAAGGCGACGAGCGCGGCTTCGATCTCGCCGAGTTCGATGCGGTAGCCGCGGATCTTCACCTGCTGGTCGGCGCGGCCGAGGAATTCGAGGTGCCCGTCGGTGGTCCAGCGGGCGCGGTCGCCCGTGCGGTACATGCGTCCACCGAACGGCGAGGCGACGAAGCGTTCGGCGGTGAGGGCCGGTGCGCCGAGGTAGCCACGCGCGACTCCCGGCCCCCCGAGATACAGCTCGCCGATCACGCCGGCGGGCACGGGATGCAGGCGGGCGTCGAGGACAGCGGCGGTCATGCCGTCGATCGGCCGGCCGATGGGCACACCCGCGCCGCGCTGCAGCGGGTCGCTGAGTGTCGCGAGGATCGTGGTCTCGGTGGGCCCGTAGGCGTTGAGCATGGTGCGGCCGGCGGACCAGCGGTCGGCCACGGCCTGCGGCAGCGCTTCGCCACCGGCGTCGAGAACCTGCAGGTCGGGCAGGCTGTCGTCGGGAGTGACGGCGAGGATCGCCGGTGCGGTGATCGCGTGGGTGACGGATTCGCTGCGCAGCAGGGTTGCCAGCGCCGGTCCGCCGACGGCGTCGGGCGGGCAGATCACCAGGGTTGCGCCGGCGTCGAAGGCGAGGAGCAGCTCCTGCAGGGACGCGTCGAAGGACGGCGACGCGAGGTGCAGCACCCGCGACGTCTCATCGGCGCGGTAGCGATCGCGCAGCGTCGACACGAGCGCCGACACTCCGCGGTGGCCCACCGCGACCGCCTTCGGGGTGCCGGTGGAACCGGATGTGTGGATGACCCACGCCGTGTTGTCGACGTGCAGCGGCCGCAGGCGATGCTCGGCAGTGAAGGTCTCAGCGGAACCGTCGGCAGGCGGCGCGATGCGGGTGACGTGTTCGGGCAGCGCCGGGTGATCATGGGCGACGGCGATCCGCACGTCGCGCAGTACCTGGTCGAGGCGACGGGCGGGAAGTTCGGGGTCGAGCGGGGTGTAGGCGGCGCCGGTATTGGCGACGGCCCACAACGCGACCACCGAATCGATCGAGCGGGGCAGCAGCACCGCGACGCGCTCTTCGGGTCCGGCACCAGCCGCGACCAGCGCATGAGCGAGCGCGTCGGAGCGAGCGTCGAGTTCGCGGTAGGTGATGCTGTCGTGTCCGTCCACGACGGCGACGGTGTCGCTCGCGGCGTGGCGGGTGAGGACGTCGAGCAACAGTTCCGGCTCGGGCGCGGTGCGTCCGCGGGCGGGAGCCAGACCGTCGAGTTCGGCCGGGTCGGCGAGGGCGAGATCGCCCACTGCGACGCTGGTGTTCTGCACGAACTCCTTCAGGAATCCGAGGAAACGGCTGTGCAGCGACGAAAGGCGCTCGCCGCTGTAGAGATCGGGGTTGGCCTCGAAATCGACGCGCATGGTGCGGCCGGCGACGCCCGGGTAGACGTTGACCGACAGGTCGTCGACCGGTCCGGTGGACTGCACGTGGTAGTCGCCGATCACGTCGCCGAACGCGATCTGCGGGTGGAACATCATCAGGTTGACGACGGGACCGAACGCATTGCGGGTCTCGCTGTGCTCGCGGCCCATCTCGCGCAGGTCGGCCAGCATGTCTTCGTAGCGGTAGCGCTGATGACGCAGGGCTCCGGTGAGTTCGACCTGCACGTCGCGGATCAGATCGGTGGCCGGCGCCGACTGATCGACGCGTACCCGCAGCGGAACTACGTTGGAGATCGCTCCGGCGGAGCGACGCAACGGCGCGGTGGTGCGAGCCGAGACCGGAAGCGTGAGCACCACGTCGTCGGTACCGCACGCGCGGGACAGAAATGCTGCGAAGGCTGCGACGACGATCGGCACGTCGGTCGAATTCGCATCGTGGGCCAGAGCCGTCACGGCGTCGGCGACCTCGGACAGCAACTCGGCGTCGGCATGGCGAGCCGGCACCTTCGGTGGAGCGACGCCCTCGACGAGCGAAATCGGTTCGGGCAGGTCGGAAAGCCGCTCGAGCCAGTGGGCACGATCGGCGGTCTGACGTTTCGACCCCGAATATGCAGCCTCGAACTCGACGATCTTCTCGACGGGCATCGACGTGACGGGCGGTGTCTCCTCCCCCGCAATCCACGCCGAGTAGAGCTCGGCGGAGCGGTTGAGCATGATCATCGCGCCGTGCCCGTCCAGAGCTATGTGGTGGACGTAGCTGGACAGGAAGTACCGGCCGTCGGCGACATGGAGCAGCGCCGTCGCGATCAATCGGTCGCGCAGCGGATCGATGGGCCGCGAGAACCGCTCACTCATCCACCGGTGGGCCGCAGCCTCGGGGTCGTCGCACGAACGGAAATCCACGTACGGGACGTCGTCGTCGAACTCGACATCGACGACCTGCTCTGGAAGCCCTTCCTTTTCGACGAGGAAAAGGAAGCCCGACTCCACGTCGCGTGCACCCTGCACACATGCCTTACGAACGAGGTCGTGATCGAGCTCGCCTCGAAGTTCTACGTACTGGGCAATCGTGAAGGGCACATCAGGATGGAGTGCTTGCGCGTACCAGAGACCCCGCTGACTCGGGGACAGCGGAAGTAGATGCACCACGCTCCCCTCGTCCTCCCGACACAATTCAGGACACGGGAAGTGCAGAACCCTCCCCTGTCATGCGATCGTGGACGGAGCCTCCCAACTCCACGGTCACGATCACCGTGCAGAAGTTTACTTACAGTCACTGTTACCCACCACTTGAACGGTTGGCCAGATCGAAATCGGGTTATCGTCTCGAGCGAAAACCACGAAGGGGGCACAAGCGGCGTGAACGATGTTACCGGTGAGTCAGATTCGCCCGAACGGCGTCGACGCAAGGTGCGGAGACGTCTGTCCGACGAGGAGATCGCAGCTCAGCGCAGGAAGCGCCGACGCGTGCAGATCGGCTGCGGCGTAGGCGCGCTCGTTGTCGTCGGATTCATCGGCTGGCTGGGTTACGAAGGCTTGCAGGCGAAGTCGAATCTGGAGAAGGCGCAGGACTTCGCGACGCAGGCGAAAGACGCTCTGCTCGCAGGCGATACCGACAAGGCCCGCGTCGCCGCGGGCGATGCCGATCGTTACGCCCAGGATGCCCAGGGTTCGGTCGACTCGGTGCCGTGGCGTATCGCCGGTGCCGTTCCATTCTTGGGGAGCCCGTTCGATTCCACTCGCCAGATGACCACCATTGTGAGCGGTCTCACAGAGCAGGTTCTCCTCCCCGCGGTCGACGCGGGCAGTGCAGTCTCTCCCGATCAGTTGATTTTGGACGGCGCACGCATCAATCTTGCGGCTCTTCGCGACGCCGCGCCCGTCCTCGAGACGACCTCTGCGGCGATCAGCGACCTCGACGAGCAGGCCCAGAATGTCGACAGCACGTGGTTGGGACTGATCGACGACGCGCGGGTCGATCTGCAGGACCAGGTGTCCGAGTTGTCCGGCCTGTTGAACAACACCTCGCTCGCAGCGCAGATCGCGCCGGCCATGCTCGGAGCAGACGGTCCGCGTAGCTACTTCATCGGATTCCAAACAAACGCCGAAGCGAGGGGAACCGGCGGTCTAGTAGGTGGGTTTGGTATTGTGCGCGCCGATGCAGGCGCCGTCCGAGTCGATGACCTGGCAAGCAACCGGGACCTTAGCGACGAATACGAACCGCTCGACCTCGGGCCCGACTACATGCGCCACTACGGCGCAAGTCGACCAACTATTGAATTGTCGAACAGTAACTTGAGTCCCCATTTCCCGTATGCCGCCCAGATCTGGCAATCTATGTGGGCTCAGGAGTCCGGCGAGACAGTTACTGGAGCTATCGCCACCGATCCGATTGCGTTGAGTTACGTCCTCGACGCCGTAGGCCCGATTACCATGCCTGATGGTGAGCGCGTTACGGCGGAAAATGTCGTCGAACTCACAGAGTCTACGGCATACGTACGCTTCTCCGACGACAACATCGCGCGAAAGAAATACCTCCAAGACGTTGCGGCGCGAGTCGTCGAAAAAATGACCAGCAGTATTTCGAACCCGCGTGACTTACTCGAAGCGCTTGGCAAGGCCTCATCGGAAGGGCGATTGGCCATTTGGAGCAGCGTCCCGCAAGAACAAGACATACTAGAACGTACACCTCTCGCACAAAACACGCCCTCCACTGACGGACCATATGCCGAAGTGATCGTGAACAACCTCGGCGGAAACAAACTTGACTACTATCTGAAACGAACGTGGACTTACACGGCCGACACCTGCGAGGGCGATACACGGACCACGACCGTGACCGTCGATTTAGCGAATACAGTTCCTAACCGCGAGTTTCCCGACTACGTCGCCGGAACATACAATAATCGCGACATTCCCCGCGGAACCAATTTGACAGATCTTGCCCTATACCCCACGAAAGGTTCCAAGCTAGAAAGCGTTACTGTAAACGGATATAAAACGATTTCT
Organism: Rhodococcus sp. S3; assembly: GCF_058211795.1. Lineage (NCBI taxonomy): Bacteria > Bacillati > Actinomycetota > Actinomycetes > Mycobacteriales > Nocardiaceae > Rhodococcus > Rhodococcus sp. S3. Next base: position 4,293,047 of record NZ_CM177074.1, read on the forward strand.
TTTACGGGAAGAGAATTGGGAAGACCAATCTTCAGCGTCCAACTTCCAATATATCCGGGTGACACAGCAACGGTTGAATTTAAGTATTCAGAACCCGTGAAACCGGGTATTCCCTCTCTACCCATTCAGCCGTTAGTAGACGAACCCCAAGTAGTCCTCGACGCACCGACCTGCAGCAAGGACGGAGAATAACGCCGGATCCGGTCCAGGCGCACGCCATATCGATACTTCTTGCGTGGTACTGACCCAAGCTCGATTTTGATGGGCTGCACAATCCAGAAGTATATAAGAATGGTCCCGATCCATCGCCGTGACACGGATCTGCAAATCGGGAGACGCGCCGTCGTCGACTCGACATATCGAGAAGGCCCCGGCCCATGCTCGCTGTCCATCAAACGCCACCGCTTCATGGTGTTGCGCCCCGGGTCTGTTGGAGGGTCTGATCACACGGAGGATGAGATCCATGGGAGCGCCGAGGAAGTACCCGGAGGAGCTGAAGGAACGAGCGACGCGGCTGGCAGTCGAGGCACGCCGCGATCCAGGATCGAGAACAGGAGCGATCAAGCGGATCGCCGATCAGTTGGGCACCCATCCCGAAGCCCTCCGTACCTGAGTCCCCAGGGAAAAGATCGACGGTGGCGCCCGTCCGGGCACCACCACCGAAGTGTCAGCGGTCATGTAATTCCCCAGGTTGAGGGGTCGACCCGTCACGTAATTCCTCACCCGCCTGTCACGTAATTCCCCACCCTTGGGGCGTGTCGGCCGGGGTGTGGGTGCTGCTGCAGGTTCGCTTCTTCCCAAGGTCCACCGAGGGCCTGGGAAGGGGCCCGACGGTGGCAAGGAGAACGTGGACGATGACCGATCTGACCTGAGTTAGGACACTTTTAGTACCCCGCGAAGCCGAGATCATCGAGAATCTGTTGCTGAGCAGACGGGACCTGAGTAGTGCCCCATAGAGTGGTGTAACCCGGTGACCAGCAACACAACCGGCAGCGTGTCGCTGCTGGACGTGAAACGGTCACCGCGTGATCCTTCGAGTCAACCTTCCACAGAATCCTCGAACGGAGTCATCACGATGACCGCACCCCACATTGTCGACCCTGCAGGCGTATTGCACCAAGCCCTGACCGACGCGTCGCCCGATCTGATGCGCGAACTGCTGCAAACCATGATCAACGCCCTGCTGTCCGCCGAGGCCGACGCGGTCTGCGGCGCCGAATGGGGCCGACAGTCCACCGAACGAGTCAATCAGCGCAACGGATACCGGCACCGTCCCCTCGACACCCGCGTCGGCACCATCGACGTCGCCGTCCCCAAACTCCGATCCGGAACGTATTTCCCCGAATGGCTCCTCGAACGCCGTAAACGCGCCGAGGCGGCATTGATCACCGTGGTCGCCGACTGCTACCTGGCCGGGGTCTCCACCCGCCGGATGGACAAGCTGGTCAAAACCCTCGGCATCAACGCACTGTCGAAATCCCAGGTCTCACGCATGGCCGAGGACCTCGACGAGCAGGTTGCCGCATTCCGGCAACGCCGCCTCGATCACGCGGGCCCGTTCACGTTCGTCGCCGCCGACGCATTGACGATGAAAGTCCGCGAGAACAAGCAGGTCGTGAATGCAGTCGCGATGGTCGCCACCGGAGTCAACGCCGACGGGCACCGCGAAGTGCTGGGCCTGCACGTGGCCACCAGCGAGACCGGTCCGGCATGGAACACCTTCTTCGCCGACCTGGTCGCCCGCGGTCTGAGCGGGGTCCGGTTGGTCACCTCCGATGCGCACCGTGGTCTGGTCGATGCGATCGCGGCGAACCTGCCCGGTGCTGCGTGGCAGCGGTGCCGGACCCACTACGCGGCGAACCTGATGGGTGTGTGTCCGAAGAGCATGTGGCCGGCGGTCAAGGCGATGTTGCATTCGGTCTACGACCAACCGACGGCCGATGCGGTCGATGCTCAGTTCGATCGTCTCGTCGAGTACACCGAGGACCGGCTCCCGGCGGTGGCTGAGCACCTGGGTAATGCTCGCCCGGATCTGTTGTCGTTCAGTGCTTTTCCGAAGGATGTGTGGACTCAGGTGTGGTCGAACAATCCGGCCGAGCGGCTCAATCGAGAAATCCGGCGTCGGACCGATGCGGTGGGGATCTTCCCGAACCGCGACGCGGTCGTCAGGCTGGTCGGTGCTGTTCTGGCTGAGCAGACCGATGAATGGGCGGAGGGTCGGCGGTATCTCGGGCTCGAGGTGCTGGCTCGTTGTCGTGCCGTTGGTGCGGAGCCGGAGTCCTGCGGGGAGGTGGTTACAGAGCCTGCCGCCGCGATTCCTGCTGCATAGTCAGGACAGGAGAAAGGATCACCGTCCTACACCACCTATCGGGGCTTGACCGGGACCTGCGGCGGGAACGATTCGGTGGTGCCGTTGATCGCGATGATCAAGGTCCGTAGCGGACGCAGTTGCTTGACGACATTCGCGATCGACAGGCCGGTCGCATCCTGCACCACCCTCGATACCGCCAGCGCCGCAAACAAGATGGTCAAGTGCGCCTCGATGGCCTCTCTGGTGTGGTGGAAGATCGGCCGCGCACGCAGATCCGTCTTCGACATTCGAAACGACTGCTCGACCCGCCACAGGTCGTGGTACTTGCCGATCAACTCCGATCCGGTCATCACCGAGGCCTCGATGTTGGCCACGTAGCCTTTGAGCCCGGTCAGGCGCCGGGCCCGTTCGAGACTGCTCGTGTCGAGCTTGCGGCCTTTCGCGGTGACGGTGACGAACCGGGTCGCCTTCGCCGGTTTCGATCCGTCGATCACCGCTCGGGCCCGCGCCTCCTGCGCGTTCAACGTCTGCGCGTCACGGACCGCGCGTTTGCGCGAGTACTGCCACACCGCCCGCCACGCCTTCGGATGATCCCGCCGGTTCCAGACGGGTTCGGCTCGCCGTCTGATGTCGTTGACGGTGGCCCGTCCGTGCCGCGGGGTGACCGTATCGATGACCTGCCCGTCGGCGAAAACGTCCCCGTGCCAATGAAAATGGCTCGCCAGATCGGCCGGCGCCTTGGTCACCCGCGAACCGACGATGAACCTCAGCCCGGCCTCGTCCAACGCGGTCAGGTTCGACCCGGACAGCATGCCGGCGTCGGCGACGATCACCATCGCCTCGGTGTCGAGACCGTGCCGCGCCAGGAACTGCGTCACTATGGGCACGATGGTGGTGGTTTCGGCGGTGTTGCCGTCGAAACAGCCGACCTCGAGCGGGAACCCGGTGCGGTCGACGAGCAGACCGACCACGATCTGCGGATCGACCCGCCGCTCCTTCGAGTACCCGACCTTGCGCAGGTCGTCTTCCTTCTCGGCTTCGAAGTACAAGGTCGTGACGTCGTACATGATCAACGTCAGATCCCCGCTGGTCGAGGCATGTTCGAAGCAGCGGCGGGCGAGTGTGTCGCGGTACTTGCTGTCCAGTACTCGCTTGAGGTGACGTCGGATTGTTCTGTAGGACACCGCGTCTGCGCCGAGATCCTCGAGAACGCGCAGGGAATCGATCTTCGAGGTGGGTTCGACGATCCGGGCGATGACCAGATTGCGGAACACCGCGTCACCGACCTCATCGAACCCGAGCCGGTCGAAGACGGTCCCGAGCACGTCGTACAGCAGGCGTGAGCTCGTGCCCATCGTGCGGCCGGCCGGTGCGACCGCCGCGCCGCTTGTTCGAACGGCTTCGGAAGCATCGTCGGAATCGGTGTTCCAGTTCGACACCTCGGCGACGTGGGCCGTGCGGGTGGCCACCTCGAGGTCGAGGACGCCCTGATCACCGTCGACGATTCGGCGAGCCCGGGCGAGCAGCACGCCGAGTTCGGCGTCGGTGTGCGCGGAGCCGAGGTGGGTGACGATTTCGACCCGGCCTCGGTTCTTGCGGGCGACCTGCACGGCGACCGCGCCCGAGGCGGTGCGCACTTTCCTCACGTACGTCACCGCCTGGACCCTACCCGGTTAGTACCCCATTTTGTCCGTCGCCGGCATGGGAACTGCAGGTCACGGCGTCGCAGACCCCATTACTACTCTTGTAGTGTCCGAAGTCAGGTCAAATGTGAGTGCGGCCCCCGCCCAGCCCCTCATATCGTCTAATCTGGTGCAGCTCGGGTCAGAACCACGATCTCCCCAATGCAGCGCAGTGATCGAGACAATTGCACTGCTCCACCCACTTGCAGTCCGCAAACCCACTTACCCGATATCAGTCCAACACCGACTGACCCGAATTACCGACTACCACCGAAACGCCCAACAATGATCGAACTCGAACTAGCTTCGAAAGAGCGCGACTCTACCCGTCGCGGACGCCATGACGCGGGTGAGGCCATTTCCGACCCAGCCCCGGATGAGCGCTACAGGATACATCAGCACCGCGACTATTAGCGCACCGAGCTGTGCAGACGCCGTCGTACTGTCAGTTCCTACAAGTTCGGGCAACAAAATGACTGCCAGACACAGAGCAATAAAGCATGCAAGTCCGCGAGCACCAATGACGGTCACAGGCCGTAGAACGGTAACGTTCCGCCTTAATAGAAATCGAATTACCTGATACAACACAATAAATGCGCACCAGGCAAGGGCTATCCGACCCGGTCCGCAATAGGCCTTGTCATACAGCAATGTCCCGACGTAAGAACCGTGCGTGAAAGCCGCCAAAAATCCAAGAAAAATACCGAAAAGTATCCCCCAGACAAGGCCCGAGCGTCCTCTGACGAATTCCCGCACTTCCGGCCAATACCATCCAGCCAAGAGCGCTGAGGTAAAGAGCAATTGCCAACTTGCAATACTAAAGAACGCGCTGCCGTCCGGACGATTTGGAAGAGCACCCCAGTTCCGCGATACACTGAAGACAAACAAAACGATCGAAAAGAGCGCAACCAACCGCCAACGCTCAGCGGCAAGCAACGGAACCCAAACTAGCGTTAAGCTTAAAAGGAAAACGTAGAGGGACAGAATATCGAGGTTCTCCGGATTGAGCTGAAGCGTAAAAAGCCAGAATGCTACGGCACTCCAGTCCGATTCATCAAGACTCGGAAGGGAATCGCGAGGACTTATCGACCCGGCAATCACTGCTAAGGCCACGATGCCAACGTGCGAAACATATAATAGAGCAATTCTCTTGCACTGTCTTATCCTCACTAACCATATGTTTGACGAATCCACCGACTTTCGATAAACGATACCTAAAACGAGTCCTGTCAGGAGAATAAATCCTGACGCACCATCGACCCACGGAATCAAATGTACGGCCTGTCCCAGAGCAGAGTCCTTAGCCAGGTGTCCGATGACCATGCTGAGAATGCAGAGGCCCCGAATGGTGTCAATCGCTAAATCGCGCCTCTTCCCAGCCAATCCGCTACCATCGCTAATAGTCAGCACCTCCACTCAAGCTCTGACGACATGCGGAAAATCGGGCGCTACACATCTACCCAAAACTGCACGTGTTCAGAGCAAACAAACATGGGTCACCAAAGAAATAAGTCCAGCGTGCGACTTCCACAATCCGTCAGGAAGAACTGCGACCCAAGCCCTTATACGTCCAATCGGCATCGCGCCATAGAGTCGGGTCTAAGCAGTTCCGACCGTCGATAATTACACGTCGCCGAACAACCTCAGCCAAGTCTCTAGGTTTAAGTTCCTTGAATTCTTCCCATTCCGTCAGTACCAATACAATATCAGCACCTTCGCACGCAGCACCCGTAGAATCTGCATAACTGAGTGTCGGGAACACCGCACGGGAATTTTCTATTGCTTTGGGATCGTATACTGACACGGACGCGCCTTGAAGTTGCAACTGTCCCGCTACATTCAGTGCGGGAGAATCACGCACGTCGTCTGAGTTTGGCTTGAACGCAGCGCCAAGTACGGCAACCCGTGCGCCGAGAAGCCCACCTGACAACTCTTTAGCAATCTCAACTACACGTGTCCGACGACGCATATTTATATTGTCAACTTCCCGAAGGAAGGTAAGTGCTTCGTCTGCACCCAATTCACCTGCACGAGCCATAAAGGCGCGGATATCCTTCGGAAGGCATCCGCCCCCAAAACCGATCCCCGCATTAAGAAATCGCCGGCCAATCCGCACATCGTGCCCGAGCGCATCAGCGAGTTCCGTGACGTCTGCGCCAGCAGCTTCGCATACCTCTGATATAGCATTAATAAACGAAATTTTAGTCGCCAGGAACGCATTCGCCGCTGTCTTCACCAACTCGGCAGTCGGCAAGTCTGTTACTAGAAAGGGGGTATTTTCCTCAAGTGACCGAGAGTAAACCGATTGTGCGATCTCCACCGAACGTCCGCGCCGGGACTTGTCCACACCTAGCACGATGCGGTCAGGGTGAAGCGTGTCTTGAACCGCAAATCCTTCCCTCAGGAACTCAGGGTTCCAGGCAACTTCAAGCGCATTGCCAACGGGCGAAAGCGCCGCAGCACGTTCACCCAGCCTCTTCGCTGTGCCTACAGGGACGGTGGATTTGCCAAAGATTACGGCGGGACGCGTAATCATCGGGGCTAAGGTATCTATGACAGCGTCCACAAATTTAAGGTCCGCGGCGTATTCGCCCTTCTTTTGCGGCGTCCCCACGGCGAGAAAGTGGATGTCCGCAAAATCCGCGGCCTCTCCATAAGAAGTCGTAAAGCTTAACCTTCCGGCTTCGATGTTCTTCTTTAACAGTTCGTCAAGTCCGGGTTCGTAGAAGGGGGCGTGTCCACTTTGCAGAGTCGACACCTTCCTGGGGTCAACGTCGACACCGAGAACACGATGCCCCAGATCCGCCATGCACGCCGCGTGTGTTGCGCCGAGATAACCCGTTCCGAAAACCGCAATATTGTCTGACAAAATCCGTCTCTTTCAAGAGATGCTAACCTCGATGCAGGACTCCGCATCGGAATTAGACACGTAGGTTCTGAAGGTTATCGCGATACCAACTAATTGTTGAGGCAATACCTTCACGTAGCTTGATTCGTGGTGACCAACCCGTTGCATTCAGTTTCGAGACGTCAAGCAATTTTCGGGGCGTTCCGTCGGGCCTCGAATTGTCCCAGAGGGTGCGTCCTGCGTACCCAATTTCCTGAGCCACTATTTCAGCAAGCTCCCTGATTGAGAGGTCTTGACCGGTGCCTACATTTACATGAGAATCCGCATCGTAGTGGTCCAATAAGTGAATGCATGCAGACGCCAAGTCGTCGACGTGAAGGAACTCCCGCCGAGGGGTACCGGTGCCCCAGTTAGTAACGGAGGACACCATATTTAAGCGGGCGTCTTCATATCTACGAATAAGTCCCGGCAATACATGAGAACCTTGGGGTGAAAAATTATCACCTGGACCATACAAGTTTGTAGGCATCGCGGATATCCATGGCAATCCGTACTGACGTCGAACTGATTTCACCTGCAAAATGCCGGCAATCTTGGCTATCGCATATGCGTCGTTTGTCGGTTCAAGTTCTCCGGTGAGAAGATACTCTTCTTTGATTGGCTGTCGCGCCATCTTCGGGTAGATGCACGATGAGCCTAGAAACAGCAGTCTCTCAACACCGCTCGCTAATGAGGCATCAAACAGATTAACCTGTATCTGAAGATTATCGGAAATGAAGTCAACCGGATACTTTTCGTTTGCCATGATTCCGCCGACCTTGGCCGCCGCAATAATAACATTCTTTGGCTTGTTTTCTGCGAAGAAATCAAACACTGCATCGCGATTACGCAAATCCAGTTCACGCGACGAGCGCCCTAGTATTTTAGTAAATCCCGCGCGGGTCAGCTCGCGCCAGATAGCAGATCCCACTAGGCCATTATGCCCAGCAACATATATAAGCGCGTCCCTGTCTACGAGGGAAGGTACGGGCGAACTCACTGGGGTCATCTCAATTCCAATTCGCGAGGACCGGCGAGTCGATCCAGTGTCGACCGCTGTGCTCAAGCGCCTTTATATCGGCATCGACCATGATCCGTGCGAGCTCGGGCGTTTGCACCGAGGCCTTCCACCCTAGGCGAGCTTCAGCTTTGGATGAGTCACCTACCAAAGCGTCCACTTCTGTTGGCCGAAGGTAACGCTCGTCGAACCGGACGTGATCTTCCCAATTTAACCCTGCGTGTTCGAACGCGGCTACCACGAAATCCTTGACCGTGAACGCACTCCCCGTCGCAAGGCAATAATCATCAGGTTCGTCGGCTTGCAGCATTCTCCACATACCTTCAACGTATTCCGGGGCGTAACCCCAGTCACGAACTGCGTCCAAATTGCCCATATAAACGTGTTGCTCAAGCCCTGCCTGGATACGAGCGACAGCGCGAGTCACCTTTCGTGTTACAAATGTCTCGCCGCGCCTCGGAGATTCATGGTTAAACAAAATCCCATTGACCGCAAACAGTCCGTAAGCTTCCCGATAATTTTTTGTCATCCAATAGGAGTACACCTTGGATGCACCATATGGAGAACGAGGATAGAACGGGGTCTCCTCGTTTTGAGGGGGTGGCGTCGCGCCAAACATCTCCGAACTCGATGCTTGGTAAAAGCGGCAATTGAGCCCCGCTAACCTCACCGCTTCCAGTAGGCGGGTCGAACCGATCCCCGTGGTATCTCCCGTGTGCTCAGGCTCGTCGAAGCTTACGCGAACATGGGATTGAGCAGCGAGATTATACACTTCCTCAGGCATAATCTGCGATAGAAGTGTCACGAGTCTAGCGCCATCACTTAAGTCCCCGTAGTGTAGGAATATCCGCGCATTCGGTTCGTGTGGATCTATGTACAAATGGTCAATTCTCGCGGTGTTGAATGTTGAAGCCCGGCGAACCAGTCCATGAACCTCATACCCCTTCTTGAGCAATAACTCGGCGAGGTAAGACCCGTCCTGACCCGTAATACCGGTAATGAATGCACGTTTCATTCGAAAAATATTCCTTTCCGCATCAAAAATCCTGGTGGTCGATCGCATGCAAGAAGCGTCTTTCGACTAACAATACGATCGATATCGTTACTCGACAGTTACCGATTTTGCGAGATTACGAGGTCGGTCTACGTCGTACCCGCGCGCCCTCGCAACTTCGGCCGCGAAGACCTGCAGCGGCACCGTAGAGAGTAGCGGTTGGAGCAGCGTGGGTGCCGAGGGTACCTCGATGAGGAAGTCAGCAAAGGGTCGTACTGTGTCGTCGCCCTCTTCCGCGATCACTATTGTCCGAGCACCGCGCGCTTGAATTTCGCGGATATTTGAGAGGAGCTTCGCATGCAATACCGAACCCTCCTTCCACGACGGCATCACGACAAAGACCGGTAGCCCGTCCTCGATCAGTGCGATCGGGCCGTGCTTGAGCTCGCCTGCGGCGAACCCTTCTGCATGCGTGTATGCAAGCTCTTTGAGTTTTAACGCACCCTCTAAAGCGACCGGGTACCCGACGTGCCTGCCGAGGAAAAGCACAGTACGAGCGGTCGCGAGTTCGCGAGCCAAAGCACGTACGGGCTCAATTCTCTCCAGGACCTGCTCGATGAGTGCTGGCATGGCCTCAAGAGCAGCGAATTCGCGAGCGACCTCGTCTGGGTATTTCGTACCCCGAGCCTGCGCCAGCGCTAGCCCGACCAGATAGTTCGCCGCTACCTGCGCCAAGAATGCTTTCGTCGAGGCCACGCCGATCTCAGGTCCTGCTCGCGTGTACAGAACAGCGTCTGCCTCGCGCGGAATCTGCGATCCATTTGTATTGCAGACGGCAAGTACGCGGGCCTTCTGTCCTTTGGCATGGCGTACGGCCTCCAGGGTGTCAGCGGTCTCTCCGGACTGCGAAACCGCGACCACCAGCGTCGAACGGTCGAGCACAGGGTCCCTGTATCGGAACTCACTAGCGAGTTCGACCTCAACTGGCAGCCGCGTCCAGTGCTCGATCGCGTATTTCGCCACGAGGCCCGAATGGAATGCGCTTCCACAAGCCACCACAAAGACTTTGTCGATATCGCGAAGTTCCTGATCAGACATCCGAGTCTCATCTAAAACGACACGGCCCGTATCGAAATGCCCAAGAAGTGTGTTCGACACCGCCGATGGCTGCTCGTCGATCTCCTTGAGCATGAAATAGTCATGCCCACACTTTTCAGCCGCTGCGAGATCCCAGTCAATCTCGAAGGGCTGACCAGGATGATTACCGCCGCCCTGGAAGTCAAGGATTTGGTACCTGTCAGGAGAAAGGACGACCATCTGATCCTGGCCAAGCTCAACCGCATGTCGGGTGTACTCAATAAACGCCGCCACATCCGAAGCCAGAAACATCTCTCCCTCCCCCACACCAACAACGAGGGGAGTCGAGCGCCGCGCTGCCACAAGAAGGTCGGGATGATCGGCGTGCGCGAATACGAGTGTGAAAGCGCCTTCTAGCCTTTGCAGGACGCTCGCTACGCTTCCGATGAAGTCGCCGGCGGTTTCGCCCTTCGAGTACGCTCTCGCCACGAGGTGCACAGTAACCTCTGTGTCTGTATCGCTCTCGAGCTCGATTCCTGCATCTTCCAACTCGCTCCTCAAGGATGCGAAGTTTTCGATGATCCCGTTATGCACCACGGCAAGCTTACCTGTTACATCGCGGTGAGGATGCGCATTTCGATCTGTAGGACGCCCGTGTGTTGCCCATCGCGTGTGCCCAATGCCAGTGCATCCAGGAAAAGCGTACGCGAAAGAATCACCAAGCTCAGCTTCAAGATTGGCTAACTCGCCGGCTTTGCGCTCAACAGCGAGTCCGCCCTTTCCGTCCACGATAGCAATACCGGCAGAATCATATCCGCGGTATTCCATGCGTCGCAATGCCCCGACAACGACATCCGCCGCACGCCTATTTCCACAATATCCGACAATTCCACACATGTGTTAGACCTTCACAGAGATTCGGCGGTGTACCCTCGGTATATCCTTGGACACTGAAGTAACTTCAGCATGAACTCTTACTGCCTGCGGACACGGTTCGCGCTTCGCGTGAACAGCTGGCGGACAACCGACTCGACAAATATTGCGTTACCGAACAAGTATCTGCGCCATAGTCTCTTCGGTTCTTTAGCAAACCTATATACCCATTCCAGACCAGTGCCATGGAGCCAGCTGGGCGCCTCCTGTACATTGCCCGCCACAAAGTCAAAAGCAGCACCAACCCCCACTACAGGACACCTTAGGCGCGAGGCGAGCATTGAAGCCGCGAAATCCTGCTTTGGCGTACCCAATCCAAGCCACACAATACTTGGCTCAGAAAAGCCCACCTCAGTCACTATGTTCTCAATATACTTTTCATCGAGAGCAGCGAAGGGTGGTGAATAAGATCCTACAACGTCCACTCCCGGGTATTCCTTCTCGACGACGTCGATAAGCATTGCAAGCGTATCCTTAGATGCGCCTACAAAGAAGTGCCTTACGCCACTCGGTCGTCCTTTATCTAAAACGTCGCGAAAAAAGGACGGGCCCCGTACCGTCGACGCCATCGTTCTCCGCCCTTCACGTCGCGCAAGAAGGCGCATGGCCACTCCCACCGGAGCGCCATCCGGAAAGGTCACGCCATCCTCGGAGATGATCCGCGCGTAGGCCGCATCTGTCTGCGCCAGAGACACGCAATAGGCGTTCGCAAGTCGTACCGCCACTGCTTGATCAGCTTGGGAAGTCACGAGGTCAATTAGCCAATCGGTAGCAGCATTGCGATCGGTCGCCTGAAACGGCACTCCGCTTACCTTTACTATTTCAAACGGAGACTTCATTCGCTAACTCCACTCTGAGCAGAACCAGCATCCCCTTGAGCTGGCGTTGTTGATTCATTTAACGACGTGAATCCATACGCCTGCTCCAAACAAGATTTCATTCTTGTTAAAGTCCAATCTCTACGTTGCGAATAACCCAAGCCTTCTGTGGACTCGATCGCAGCTGCGAGTCGTCTTTCGATGCCATTCACAGGGCGTGAAGAAACCACCACCGCATTGGAATCAGCCATCGTCCGAACCCCGCCCAGATCCAAACATACGACGGGGAGTCCGCACGCCGCGGCTTCAGCTGCCGCCCAACCTCCTGAGTCGTGGAGACTCGGGAAGGCCAGGACAGTTGCGTTCCACATGTGTTTTTGGACCTCCGTTTGGTCGCACCAGCCCATGAACCGCACACGAGGACCAAATTCTTTAGCCGCCGCCCGAAGAGTCGTCATTTCCGGACCATCGCCAACAAAAACGAGCTCCCAATCATCGTCGAGGTGCCGTAGCGACTTTAGGACCAGGTCAACGCCCTTTAGCTTCAGCAAACGCCCAACAAATAGAATGCGTCGACGGGGCCGTGTCAACCCAGGAGGGGGCTGAAATTTGGAATATGGCAGGACACAGTTAGGTTGAACAAGTACCTGAGCGCCAATAGGCGCGCTAGCAACGCTATCCGAGTTAATCGATATAAAGCAATCGACTTGCCGACGAAGACCAAGACGAGTGAAAAACCTGACTATTCGAGTAGTGCAAACTCGAACTAACTGCCTAAATACCTCATCGAGTCCCAGCCTTAACGAAAGTCGCATCGGGGGATAGGTGTTTCCTCCTGCCGGCCCCCAGACACGCCGCGCATTCTTGCTCCTTGCCCCGAAGATAGCCGGCGGTAGCCAGTCCGAAGCAAACGTTGCATGGTGTACGACTGAATAGTTTTCTGCCGTCCTTTTGACAACCAAAGCGGCGCGCCATAACCAATAAAGGTATCGGCGGTACGTGCTCCGTGAACTATCGAATGGAGTTGAGATCCTTATGACGGATACATCGGACGGCAGCCGGGACGCTTCTGCTTCGAGACGCGGAGCGTTACCGCCCCGTGTGATTAATGTTACGCGGTCACTTATCTCCGCGCATGCCTTCAACAATGCCCAGCCAGCACCCGACTCACTCCCTTCCGACGGGTCGCACGCATACGCGCAGAGCAACACCGATCTCTCTGCTCGCTTAGTCAACCTTCATCCCCTCGCACTGGCCAGCGGCGCCGCAGATCGCCTTCTGACAAATCCTCGGAACCACTCATGAGTCCACCCAACATTTCGAACACCGTGATCGAGAACCAACCTGAGGCAACATGGATTCAAAACTGACATAGGAAGTAATACCGAAATACCGAATCCACCTACCACCCGCGCGGCGATCTCCGCGATACGCGGCATTCCCGCGCTGTGATTCTTCGCGCGCGCAAGCGCGCGTCCATTGTAATAATATCTACGTATGAGCCAGCGTCGTGAAAGTCGCGCCGGATCTACGGGCTCATACACCAACGCTTCATCGCACCATCGAATTTCGCCACCATTCGCGATTAATCGCGTGGTGAAATCTGTATCTTCCCCGCCGGGTAGATCCCAAGTTATATCAAAAGTGATGTCGCCGATTTTACGAACGTCAAGCAGTAAGTTGCCTGCGCCCGCTCCTTGGACCAACGACCCGGTCTGCTTGCGGGTGCGCTCATGAAGCGGTGCGTATTTGCTCGGCAATGATGTCGGCAAAACAGGTCCTGTAACAGCTTCGCATCGAAAATCACGCACCGTCATGATCATCGAACGCAGCCATCGTGGAGAAACAATCTCGTCATCGTCGATATAAACCAGATAGTCAACTCCACGCGAACGCGCAAGGTCCAACAATCGTTGGCGAGCGGGTGCAACCTGCCCGAATCCTAGGTGCACACATTCCACGTTTCCACTCAGCGTAGGGCGACCCGGTGATTCAGGGTCGTTGTCCCCGACAATGACCTGCATCTCAATTGAATCTGGAATCTCCACTTTCGCGATGCTCTCCACACACGCGCGGAGTGCCTCTTCACGGCGATAAGTCAGAATTGCGATCATGACTTCTTCTTTAATTATTTCGGGCATCAGCAAGCCTTTCTGACCTGTCGCCGGCACCCGCGCGATGGAATACCCAGACGGAAATGGCAGCAGTAACAAGGGACGAGAACGAAAGAGCGCTCGCCGCCAGGACTTCGAGCCCCGTAACCGCAGCGCACGCTGTCACGGCGAATTGCAGGGGTAACCACACGCATCGAATCCTGTTCAGCCTGCTTGTCAGACCCAGTACACGGAGTGCCGTACCGTACCCCAAGGTCACGCCGCTCGCAGCCACGCCTAAACCACATATAAAGACTACCGGTATGATGTTTTCGTATCCGGAGCCGAACACTAGCGAAACCAGTTTATTTCCATCAATTGAAATCGTAAGCACCGCGCACGTTAGTAAAATCACGAACAGGCCGATTACACCGAGCGCGCCAGCAGTCCGCGGTCCCGTAGAGCGAACTCGGTCCAGCTCTGCAACGCCTTCTCGCCCAAACTTTCGTAGGAGTACTGGAGCACACCCCGAGAAAATTACCGACAGTGGGCCAAGCACCGTTTGCGAAATTCGAATCACTGCCGCAACGTCAATCGTGGCCAGAACTGCGACAACAACGAACATAGCCTGTTGAGCAACTGTTCCGAGAGAAATCTCGAACAGAAATGATTTCGATTTCTCACTATGCATTTTTGAATAACCAAGCGACGGAAGGGGCGGAGTAATGCGAAGAGCTATTAAGGATACTCCAACTGTCACAATTAGGCCGGCGCCATAGATAATGATTGCACGCTCAGCATTCAAGTAGATGTATCCGCCTACAGCAACACCCAAGAATACAAGAGCTAGGCAAGCGAATGACACCCAACTAAGCGACCGGTGCAGTAGCAGAATTCTCAGAGGGTCGAGGCAAACAAAGAACGGTACCGACACTGCGTAACATATTGCTACAAACGAGATATTGTTGCTTAAGACAAGAAATACTAGTCCAACGATGGTCGGTACTACTGCAAAGGTCAATGATGCAGCAAGAGCGTCCCTCTCGTCACCTGGGCGCGTGTGACCGCCGCGCGCTGCCCATACATCGACGCCAATCGCACGACCACACGCTAATGCGATCATCGCAATAGATTGAACTACCGCGACACTTCCAAGGACTTCCGAGCCAGCAGCCTTGGCAATCGTTGAGATCAGGACGAAACTGAGAGCGCTTGACGCAGCCTGTACGGCCACAAACAACGCAGTGTCAATATGCTTCCTCATCTGGAGAGCTCACGGATCATAATGCTCATTTGCTCCATTGCGCGAGTGCCTGTGTATTGAGCAATAAACCTCTTATACGCTCGTTCACGGTAGGCGTCCCGCTCTGGACCAAAAATCTCGTCCAATGCCAACGAAATCTCATCTCGATCGATTTTAGATAGTCCTACGCCCCCGTCTTGAACGATCGATGCAAGAGCACCCTCGAAGGTGTAAATCACAGGAGTGGCAACCGACAGGGCTTCGATAGCGACTCGGCCGAATGGCTCCGCCCACTGGGATGGAACTACTGCCACTCCTGCTTGGGCAAGAATCTCGACGACTTCTTGATGTGTTACCGGCCCCTCAATTTTCACATTGTCTTTGACGCGACAGATATCTCGAATGGTTTCGGTATCGGGACCTTCCCCTATTATCTTAAGGACTCGGGCACTATCCTTGGGCCAAGCGCGAGCAAGGGCTGCAACCCCCTTTTCGGGCGACAACCGTCCTACATAGACAGCGTCATCTCCACCGTCAAATTTCGGTAGGGGAGACTCGAATGTAAAGTTTGGACGAACACGTACGCGCTCTGGATTAATACCGTGCTCCGTGACGAGCCGCTTCGTCTCTTCGCTCGTTGCAACGAATAGATGGTCACGCCACCCCTTGACGATTAGTTTCATCGCGAGGGCCATCACGAATACGACAAATGACTGTGCGATGCTCTCGTTGTAGCATCCCTTAAACACGCAGGATCGGAAATAACGCCGGCTTCCACACACCGCACATGAACCGTCGTTCCGTAATTTCGCAGACGGCGTAACCAGCCGATAGTTCCGAATTGCTTGCATCGTGGGGGTGCGTGTGACACGAGCCGCGAGCAGCAGAGAAGGAGACCAGGCGGGCCACGTGTTATTCACGTAGATGAAGACTGGATTATGCTGGCGTATTAGTTTAACAACGACGAACAACGTCTTCAGGTTGAAGATAGCCGCCGTAGCGGCGACGGGGGTCTTGGCTACTTTGGCATTAATCAAAACACACGGCAATACCTCATAACCAAGTTCGGAAAGCAAGCGACGCTCGTTTTCGAAGCTCTGCTCTTCGCCCCCCGGGAAACGATAACGAGAATGAAACATTAATACACGCCGCTTCGCGACTGGAGCGCGATTTCCGTTTCTTGACATACTTCTAGCGACGAAGAGACGGCGACTCGTCATTGAATAGCTCCTTTGTTAGCCGAGTCAACCTTGGCTTCAGCTACTCGGCGACTGTCGGGCGCCTGTTGGTCATTCTCGAAATCTTGGTCAGCTCGAGACGGCGCTATCAGCGCCCAGAACGTTAACCATACGACTCCGAAATATACGGTCGATTCTGTAAGGTCCATCATTAATATGAGGACAACAAGCGCAAAACCCCCGACATAGGGCATGCGAGTTTGAGCGACCTTGCAGTACCGAGTCAACAGCAACGACAGGCCGACGAGCATTAGAACGTAGCCTAGCCAACCCACTTGCAGTCTTATGTCGATGATCCCGCTATGTGCGCTGCTCGCATCGAAGCTGAGGTGCGACCGCAGTGCTTGACCGAGCGAACTGCTGTCGGTCCAAACGGAACCGAAACCCCATCCAAGTAAGGGTTGCTCTTCGGCATACCGGCGAGCCACCATCCAGAGGTGAGTTCGTCCAGTGAGCGTTTCGTCGCGTGAAAGATACTCGGCAATACGGGGACCGACGAGTTCGACAATGAACGAGCTCACCAGATAGAGAAGGAGAACGGGGATGGCTGCGTATCGCATCATGGTTGTTCTTGAGAACATCCATACGACCGTCATCGCGATGGAAGCGCCGATCGCTGCCACTAGTGCCGTTTGACTACCAGACTGATAAAGCATGAAAGCAGAGAACAAGGCTGCGAAAAGCCATACTC
Source organism: Rhodococcus sp. S3 (assembly GCF_058211795.1). Taxonomy (NCBI): domain Bacteria; kingdom Bacillati; phylum Actinomycetota; class Actinomycetes; order Mycobacteriales; family Nocardiaceae; genus Rhodococcus; species Rhodococcus sp. S3. Next base: position 4,310,032 of record NZ_CM177074.1, read on the forward strand.
GTCGACGAGCCCGGTCGTTCAACGCGAGAGACAATGCAAGAATAAACTCTATCGCAGCGATTCGACCGAGCGAGTTCTTGTGGGTGAAAACGCCCCGGTAGGCATCTCTACGAGTGTCGTCGTCTATCCCGACCGACGGGTCAATTAGGACTACAGCGAGCGATACGACGAGTAAAGCACCAAGAGTGTAGGCCAGGAGACGCATGCGCGAGTCGATCGAAATCTCCCATGCAGCCGCGGCACCGGTCGCGGCCAGCAGAAGGGTGACCAAGGATGCCACCATGGTGGCCGTAGGTTGGAGTGACCAATACGAACTGGCGAGCGGGATCCCACACGTGAGTAGAAGCGCAGCGATAGGAATTCGCGTACGACCGGCTTTGCCATCGAGCGTGAAGTGAAAAAATAGCAGGAATGCGGCCGCCACGATCGAACCGTAGATCAGCAACGTTCCTACGATGGTCCTCGCGGCGTAAACCTGGAAGGCGCCGGATGCTCCTATCACGGCGAAAACAAGCGCGATTTTTACAAGGCGGCTGGGCTTCAGATCGTCCGATTTCGACTCGTGATCTCCGGAAAGACCGTTAATCGACGATTGTCGGGTATGCGTACGAGCACGTGGGTTTGTCATTTTAGATTGTCCCGCCTTTTTGGAGGACTACATTCATAATTTGTCTTTGATCGAGCATGCAATGAGATTTTGAGTAGCTCGCCGTAGAAGAAGGATCATGAGACATGCCCTCCGCCGACCGCAGGAAGCATCGTTCGCTGTAGCGTAGCGACGCAGCGGTAGTGCGAAACGTGGATCGGCGAGGACGTCTCCCCCAGTGTTCGTTGACATTTCGGCCTGTCGACTGCGCACGTCCTGGGCTGCTTATTGAAGCGGGGAAGATCGTGCCGACTTTAGCCGACCTAACAATTTGATTGCGATCCCTCAGCTCCTCACGGCCAGGAGCATGATTGTCTGTTAAGACGTCTAACCGGGGCGTACCCCGGCAGTCGTCGATAAATTCCCGATCGGAGCGGGGACTCACAGGCGCGCTGCTTGTTCCTCGTAAGCGTCCTTGACATGGGTAGGCGACGGTCGGCCTGACATCGCTGGAAGGAAGGGTGCTTACGGAGAACTTCGAGTGGTTCTCAGTTGGGGGTGCCATCCCCGATGCGCTTCGGCAACAAGATGGCAGCACAACTTGTGCAGCGCACATAGATACAGCTGGAATCTGCATGAATAATTCAGACAACGATTCACCTGTCGCTGGCATCGCAAATCACCATCGTGTGTCTCCTCCCCGAGACCTAACGTGCGCTAAGCACTTCTTCGGCGGCCGCCGAGACCTCCCGTTTGCTGCCCTCCCCGGCGGCAATCAAGAGGTGTAGCCCACGTCAGTCGGCCATCGGTAGGGCGAGGCAGGCCGTCGCGTAGCTATCTGGATCTTCTGTCGTAGAGACTCTAGCGTTACGTACCGCTATCGTCAGTGCGAAGTTGGACCTCTGGACCGGAGACCACGCTGCGTACCGATCGCGATCTTAGTGGCGCAGGCTACGGTGGTGCGACTTTAAGGTTCGGAGCGTGACTTCACGGCATTCGACGCGAATCAATCCAGTTGTGGCCAGATCGATTTCAGCGAGTTCTACCTCACCAATCGCATGGCCGACATCTATAGATGCGCCTTCGAAGGCGAACTGGGATAGTATCCGGCGGAACGGTCGCAGGTTCTGAGACATCAATCACACAGGGTTTCGGACACCTTCCTTCGGGTAGTTCGAGCGTTCCCTCGTCGTTGACGAGCTGCTATCAGCTGGGGTGTGACGAGGCAGAAGCAAGATGGTCAGTTTGGACGAGGGATGGTCATGACGGGTGTGTTTCAAACCGCAGTAGTGCCAGCCGCTGGGATGGGGACTCGGTTCCTGCCAGCTACGAAGTCGGTGCCGAAAGAACTACTGCCCGTGCTGGACACACCAGGCATCGAAGTTGTTGCGTCGGAAGCAGCTCGCTGCGGTGCGCAACGTCTTCTGATCGTAACGGCACCTGGTAAGGACAGTGTGGTAGCGCATTTCGCTGAAGATTTCGATCTCGAGGAGCACCTTGCAGTCAATGGCAAATTTGGACTGCTTGAAAAGGTGCGGCGCGCACCAAATTTGTTGTCGGTTGATGCAGTTGTTCAGGATAGCCCTCTCGGACTTGGCCATGCTGTCGGTTGTGCGGAAGCAGCTCTTAGTGACGACGAGGACGCGATCGCGGTGCTATTACCGGATGATCTCGTTCAGCCGACCGGCATTCTCGAGAAGATGGCCCTCGTCCGTGCGGAGCGTGGTGGAAGCGTGCTGTGCGCCATCGACGTGCCAAAGAGCCAAGTGAGCTCATATGGCATATTCGAAGTCGACCAAGTGCCCGGCCACGCGGATCAAGATGTTCTGCGAGTCCGTGGGATGGTGGAGAAGCCGGCGCTCGGCGATGCACCTTCTACGCTCGCCGCCGCCGGCCGATACCTCTTAGACCGCGAGATTTTCGATGCTTTGCGGCGGATCAAGCCCGGCGCCGGTGGAGAACTCCAACTGACCGATGCGGTCGCGCTTCTGATCCAGGAAGGACGTCCTGTTCATGTCGTTGTGCACCGCGGAACCCGCCACGATCTAGGCAATCCTGGTGGTTTTCTTCGAGCTGCCGTCGATGCTGCACTGAACAGTGAAGAGTACGGTGACGAACTCCGTGCATGGCTGCGGGCGCGCTTGGAGAGAGACGAATCCGCCGCGAACTGAAGGTAACAGACGGTCACTGACCCAATGGGGACTTAGGTCCCGACCGAGGGTGCCGAATGGCATCGGTTCTGGTTAAAATTTGCATCGTGTTGCCTCCCCGCAACATGCCGTATGTCCCCTCCCCTGGGATTACGGCGAGCGAGCCCCGCTGGCCCCTCCCCTCTGCCAGCGGGGCTCGTAGCAGCCAAGACCAGCGTGACGTTACTTCTGCGAACCTCCAAGTACGTTCTCGGGCACGTAGACCGACTGGTACGTCGGGCTAGAATTACTAGTTTGATTGACGAAAACACCGACGATGAAGACCCCAATCGCTGCTACAAGTGCCATGATCGCAGTGATAAGCCATAGATCTGGGCCGTTCTTCGCCCGGAACACGATCCGTTTCGAAGAGGTATGAACTGCCGAAGGACGCTCTCGCCCCGAACCTGCGCCGTCACTTCGCACCGACGACGACCTACCGACTCGGAGACGCTCCGAACCGTCGTCGATGCGCTGGAACTGGATCGTGTCGGCCGATTGGTCGACTAACAGACGCTCACTCACGGGAACCCCAATCAAAGTTGCACTGATACTGCAACTTCGGACGGTCCGATTCTTCCGTTACGTTACCTTCTCGATTTCACCCTCATTTTCATCCGAATGGAGGACAGTTCGCGAGTTTTCGTTCGAACGATGGACGCCTGTCTTCAGCCCGGCATGTATCTCTGGTGGCGATCGTTGACGCCTTCCGTCGCCGATGCCAAAATGATCAACTACACCCGAACGGGTGTGCGAACAACTCAAACAGATGGCCCGTCGCGACTGGCATCGCGACGGGCCGGATGTCCGACTGATCAGGAGTCGAACATGCGTCAGCATACCCATGCGCAGGTGCCGTTGTGAGCATCGACGCGATCACCTGGGCTCTCGAACACGCCGATATCCCCTCTCCCACTCCACCTGGTATGCCGTCGGCGCCGGCACTGACCGTGGTCTTACTTGGCCTCGCCAACCATGCGTCTCGTTATGGCGCGGATGCGTATCCTTCCGTCCGCAAACTCGCTGGTTACGCCCGCATAAGCGAGCGTCAGGTGCAGCGTTGTCTAAAGGCACTTGTCTCGCTTGGGCTCATCTCGCGGGGCGATCAAGAGCGAGTTGCAGCCACCATTCCTCGCGAAGACCGCCGTCCCGTCCTCTACAACCTGTCGATGAAGCGAGGCGACACTCCGTCACCCCGCAGCTCCGAACGAGGTGACAGGGCTACACCTCGCGGGGTGACAGGAATGGCCGCGCGGGGTGACGCCCCGGTCACCCGAACCGTCCTTGAATCAAAAGAAGAACCTGCTGCTGTCCGCGACGCGACGAATCGCACCCACGAAGCAGAACGCGAACGGCAGCAGTCATCTCGCGTCGATCGCCTAGCCACGGCGTGCCGCCGGGCCGGCCTCACCGCACGGTTCGACACTTTGACTCCCGCGAAGCGCACGATCGTCGAGCAATCCATAGCCGTTCACGGAATAGACGCGCTCGTCCGTGCTGCCTTAGATCGTCATCGACCGTGGGACCCAGCGCGTTCCGCGGCAGCGTGGATCCCTCTGTGGCAATCGCTGCAACCGCCGCAGCCGAAGCTCCCACCGCGGTGTGGCCGATGCGATGAGTACGGCTGGCTACCCGATGACGAGTTCGGGCGTGCAGTGCGCTGTCCATGCCGTCGCGCGACATTGCATAAGCACCACACTCGTAGTAAGGAGGCGATGCCGTCGGTGGCATGACAGAGTCGAGCCCTGCGTAGTTCGATCGACGGATTCCTCACCGGTCTTCGGCTCCTTACGCTGGCCCGCATCGGGTACACGACAAGGAGATCCGGATGACGAACAAAGTGGAAGCGGCAATGATGGCCGGCGTTCGAGGTGAGCTGCTCAGTTTTCACCCACTGGTGCAGGCGGCGCGAAAGAACGACGCTCTCATCGTCATCGGCATCTACGGTGGCGCAGCAGTTGTTTCGCTCGTTCTCATCGTGTTCGTCATGAATCCGACGGTGACGCTGATCGTGGACCTCCTGATGTTCGCGGCCTGGGGCGCCCTCGGATACCTGTTCGTCGCGCTCGGCACGCGGTTGTCCCACAACCTGGCTACATGGGGCATCGCATTGGTCGCCGCGATCGTCGCCGTGTCCAAGGTATTCGGCAACTTGAGTGGTGCTTTCATGTGGAACACAATGAACGCGGTCTTCGCAGAGACCGACCTCGAGTTACCGGGTGCAGGCGGATATGTGTTCCGACTCATCGTGTTCGGAGCACTCGCGGCTGGCTGCATCTACCTGGTGGTCGTCATGACACACTCGATGAAGATAATGTCACCGACGCCTCCCCCTTTCCCGCCGCCCGGTACCATGAGCCCGTAGTTCACAAGCGCGGCGGCTGCAGTCGCAAAGGATGTGAGGCAACTGGTACCCGAGGGAGTTGAGCGTCGTCCGCTCGCAGTGTGCGTAGTCGGTGCTGGAACGATCGGGCAGACGGTGATCGACGCTCTGCGCGAGCGCTCGGTGCCAGACATAAGACTCACGGCGGTCCTGACGTCACGCAGCAGTGTGCAAGAGACTGCAGCCGCGCTCAAGGCCTCCGACATCGTGGTGGAAGCTGCCACGGTCGACGCCGCTCGGACTCTGCTCCCCGAGGTGGTGAAACGCGGAAAGGACATCATCGTCTGTTCATGCGGCGTCTTCGCCGAGCGCGACTTCGATGTGAAATCGTTCGGGTCCGGACCAGGACGTGTATTGCTCCCGACGGGCGCGATTGGCGGCTTCGATGTTTTGGCCGCAGCGGCACGAGCAGGATCCCGCGACGCACGCTTGACCCACACCACGATCAAACGACCCAGTGCACTAGGCATCGAAGAACGTCTGGACTCGGAACGCACCGTTTTTCGAGGATCTGCCCGAGAAGCCGCGCTGACCTTTCCGCGGACCTCGAACTCGTCGGTGGCTCTCGCCCTCGCGACGCTCGGGCTTGATCGGGTCGAGGTGGTGGTCATTGCCGACCCCGCCGTTGCGAGCACGCGCCACGTCGTCGAGTGGGAGTCGCCGCTCGGCCGGTACGAGCTGACGTTCGAGAACGCGATCGACCCGGCGTCGAGTGGGCGCACGTCTGCGATCACTGCTTGGTCGGTGATCGAGGTTCTTGCTGCGCTACCGCTCGGGATCGGCCCCGGCGCGGTCGTGCTCAAGCCTCCCCGTAAGTAGTAGCCGGCCCGAGAGGCTCCGAACGCTTTCACGAGGGAGATTGTCGCTTTCGCGTGTTTGGAGCAGATTTTCGGGACGAAAGTCCCAAATGCGCGGGCGGAATCGTAACCACTTCTGTCACATTCAGGTTTCCTGATGGTTGCCCGGGTAGCGGAGGGTGAACGAGTCCTGTACACAGTGTGAAACACCACATTCCGCAGGTGAAGGTGTAACTCTCTACCGGGAGTGGCAATTCGGTTTCACCTGACCTACTCGCACCCTGGAGCAGCCTGTGACGACATCATCACTTTCGGACCGACCGGCACGGGTACTTTTCCTCGGCACCCCCTCCAGCACCGTCGCACTCGACAGGTGGAAAGAACTGCAGGAGCGCCTCGACCTCGCGGGGATCGAGACCACCACCGCCTTCGAGGGCGAAGTGGACTACGCGATCCTCACCGAGGACATCCTCGACGGCTACTGCACCGCCGCCGAAGCACTCACCCTGCAGAAGCTCCGCGCTCGAGGGATCACGTGCGCAAGCACATGCGCCGGCCCCGAGCAGATCCTCGCCGCGCTGGCGGAAACCTCGGCCGACGTTGCTTCTGTCGTGCCGATCTCGGCAGCCCGGGGAAGCACTTACCGGCACGCTGTATCCAGCGCAGTCTGAAACTCCAGAACGAGTCGTGCGCGCCAGTGGAGATTCACTGGCGCGCACGACTCGTTGATTACGGCTCGTTCTACGGCGAGGGCATCCCGCCGTTGACGTGGATCGTCGCGCCCACTACATAACTGGACTCAGGCGACGCCAAGAACACGTAGGCGGGTGCCAGTTCGGTCGGCTGCCCCGCACGTCCGAGCGGAGTGTTCTGCCCGAACTCGGGCAGCTCTTCCTTCGGCTGACCGTCCGACGGCTGCAGGGGCGTCCAGATCGGTCCGGGCGCAACCGCGTTCACACGGATGCCCTTCTCCGCCAGTTGGGTCGCCATGTTCTTCGTGAAGTTGTTGATGGCCGCCTTTGTCGACGAGTAGTCGATTAACGACGGCGACGGCTGGTACGCCACGATCGATGTGGTGTTGATGATCGTCGAGCCCGGCTGCAGATGCTTCAACGCCGCGCGCGTGGTGCGGAACATCGCAAGGATGTTCACCTGGAAGGTCTGCTCGAGCTGATCGTCGGGCAGGTCGTCGAGTCCCTCGACGGCAATCTGCTTGCCCGCGTTGTTGACCAGGATGTCCAACCCGCCGAGCTGCTCGACCGCCTGGTCGACGACATCGGAGCAGAACGACGCATCCGTCAGATCACCGGGAAGCGTGACTGCCTTGCGACCGCTCTCGGTGATGATGCGTGCGACGTTCTTCGCGTCGGGCTCTTCGTCCGGCAGGTACGAGATCGCGACGTCGGCACCCTCCCGCGCGAACGCGATGGCCGTGGCAGCGCCGATGCCCGAATCTCCACCGGTGATCAGTGCCTTACGTCCTTCGAGCCGGCCCGTGCCTCGATACGAGAACTCGCCGATGTCGGCCTTGGGCACCATGTCGGCGTCGAGTCCCGGCTCGGGCTGATCCTGCTTCGGAGGCGAGATGGACGGGTAGCGAGTGGTCGGATCCTGAAACTTCAGTTGATCGGCCTTAGTGGTGTGTACGTCGTTCTCTACCATCTTTACCGTCCTTGAAAGTTGGTGCTGTCTCCAGGCTGTGGAGAGGTCATAGATCGACTTCCCGCCGCGGCGTCGGAACAAACTCTATTCTCAAGCGGCGTCAACCTGGTCGATCTTTCCGGCCGGCGCGGCAACAGATGATGCAGCCGAGGCGAACCAGGGAATTGCAAACGGCGTGGTGGTGCGGCTTCGAACATTCTGGCGAGTAGATCGAGCCCTGTGAGGCTGCGTCCGATCAGGGACGTCGATATGCCAATGGTGACACCCCATGAAACGTTACTGTCAATAATTGCTGTTTAAATGAAACCGAAGATCCAAGGCGAGGATTACACCAATCGAGGTAATAATTTCCTAAGCAAGAATGCCAATCATTATCGCTCGATTCACTCACTTTCGCGTTTCTAGCCGCGGATTGACAACACCAAAGATCCGCCGACGACTGCCGAGCGCTCCGATAGAACGATAGGGAGCTCGAAGGCACCGAGGCAGAAGCTCATCGATCGCAGCATACATCGACACGAGCGTCGCAACTGCGCGGGTGGTAACGCCCAGCCAGAATGTAGCCGAACCCTGCGCGCGATCGGAAGCCGGTAGCAATATGTAGGCGATCGCAATGGTAGACAAGAATATTAACATCGCACCTACGAAAGTGGATCTGGTTACCGTGAACGGATCCACTTAGCAGATTACCCTTGGATGATCGCTGCAAGATCGTTCGCCACGCCCATGCCGGATGGGGCCCCTTCGGGGTGCAGAGCGCGTCAAACATCCATATCATCGCGATCTAAATCCGCTGTCCGGCCAACGGCACAGTGCGCCCTCGTTTAGAGACGAACTTTCGATCGGCTGGATTTACCCGAAGACACTCGCAGATGTCCGCATTCTGATGAAATCAGTAAGATTCGATCTTGGCCATAAGAGGACGCGGCAAGTTCACAGTCCCGAGGACTAGTACTGGGATAATGAGTGAAATAAGTCTCGGCATCCACAGTAACCACCGTGCCCTACGTCTCCACCAAGTCCGTCTTCGTGAGAACATCGCGCAGGCAAGGGACCACGCCCGACCAGTCGCAAAATCCAGTTGGTGAACACGGACTCAACCCCGGGGGCGTCGTGCCTACATTGTCTGCAGATGCGACCCATTTCGCCGAGGATCTGATGCTCGCTGTCGGTTTGTTCCTCAACGTTTTGGCCTGCCTGGGGAGATTCCGGGCGGTGCATGTCCGCTGCACGGATTTCTGGCAGTTCACGGGTCGCCATGGCCGGTTTCATGACATAGACATCGCTTTGGGTACCGCTGCGTTACCCTATGTCATCTGTTCGAACGACACTGTCGGGTCGCAGCATTCGACAGATGTGACGCCCAGACCACCGGATCAGGTGCTTCAAGCCTGAACACGTGCCGTTCGGGCCGCAGATGGGTGGAATGAACGCGTCCGGCGTCACCATCGTCTTAGCCTGCCGCTTTCACGGTAATTCGTGATTGCAGGGTGTCGTGAACGAAGAATGGTGCACTGAACTGCGAAAATATGACTTGTCTAGGGTCATATCCGCCGCAGTTCGAGGAGCACCATTCCGGTGAGCAAGTCTACGTCCCCCTACCCACGCGTGTCCGCATCGGCCACCGGAACCGGCGTCGTGTCGCACGCCGGAGCGGTCCTGCTGCTGCGCACCGCGGAGAAGACCGGCCTCGCTGCGGCGTTGACGACCGAACTCGCACCATATCGAAAACCGCTGGCCCGACACGATCCCGGCAAGATCGTGCTCGATCTCGCGACAGCACTGGCACTCGGCGGAGACTGCCTCGCCGACATCGCACAACTGCGGGCGCACCCGGAAGTCTTCGGACAGGTGACTTCCGACCCGACTGTCTCCCGCCTGATCGGAGTGTTGGCCGCCGACGCCGATACCGCACTCGCCGCGATCGGACGTGCCCGCGCCACCGCCCGCACCCATGCCTGGACTGCCGCCGGTACGTCGGCTCCCGACCATGCCATCGACGAGCACCATCCGCTGGTCCTCGATATCAATGCCACCCTGGTCACCGCACATTCTGAGAAGGAACAGGCCGCCCCGACGTTCAAGCGAGGCTTCGGTTTCCATCCGTTGTGTGCGTTCGTCGACCACGGTGCCGGCGGCACCGGTGAACCCGTCGCGATACTGCTGCGGCCGGGGAATTCGGGGTCGAGTACCGCTGCCGATCACGTCACCGTGGTGCAGGAGGCACTGGCACAGTTGCCGTTCGATCCGGAATACCGGGTCGGGAAGAAGGTGCTGGTGCGTATCGACGGCGCCGGCGGCACCCACCACCTGATCGAGTATCTGACCAAGCGCAGGATCTCGTATTCGGTGGGGTTCGGATTGACCGACGCCCATGCCGAGGCGATCGATCTGGTCCCGGAGCGAGCGTGGACTCCGGCCTACGACGCCGATGGGCAGGTCCGCGACGGGGCCTGGGTCACCGAGATCACCGACCTGCTCGACCTGTCGTCGTGGCCGAAGGGCATGCGGGTTGTGGTCCGGAAGGAGCGCCCGCATCCGGGTGCGCAGTTGCGGTTCACCGATCGTGACGGGCTGCGCCTGACCGCGTTCGTGACGAACACCCGAAGCGGGCAACTACCCGATCTGGAGTTGCGGCACCGGCGTCGGGCTCGGTGCGAGGATCGGATCCGGGCAGCGAAAATCACCGGGTTGCAGAATCTCCCGTTGCACGGGTTCGATCAGAATCGGATCTGGTTGGCGCTCGTGCAACTTGCGTGTGAGCTGCTCGCGTGGATGCAGATGCTCGCGTTGACCGATCTCGCGGCGCGGCGGTGGGAACCGAAACGGGTGCGGCTGCGGTTGCTGTCGATCGCGGGGAGGATCGCCCGGCATGCCCGTAAGGTTCGGCTGCGGCTGGCCGCATCGGCTCCGGATGTCGAGGTCATCGTGGCCGGACTGAGCCGTCTCGCCGCGTTGCCTGCACCCGCGTGACCTGCACGTATCTGCTTCATCGAGACGAAAGGACTCTCAATGATCCTGTCAAGCCGCCACCGCGGTGACCGGCACAGTCGGTTGCCAGGTGCGGTTGTCGCGGAGCAGAGCGTAGAGAACGTCCACGCGCCGCCGAGCCAGGCAGATCGTGGCCTGGACGGGTCGCTTACCTTCGGCACGTTTGCGCTGATAGTAGGCGCGGGATCGGGGATCGCAACGGACCGCGGTCAACGCCGACATGTACATCACCCGGCGCAGGCGCCTGCTGTAGCGCTGAGGGGTGTGCAGACGCCCGGTGCGTTTACCCGAATCCTTGGGTCTCGGCGCCAACCCGGTCCAGGCAGCGAGTTGGTCGGCCGAGCCGATCAGGGCGGGGTCACCTACTGCGGCAAGGAATTCGGCTCCGAGCCGGAATCCCATACCCGGCAGGCTCAGGATCACTTCGGCCAGAGGGTGACGGCGAAATCGGGCCTCGATCTCCGCGTCCACGGCGTTGATACGTGTGTCGAGGTCGATCACCGCCTGCGCCAATTCGGCGACCAGTTCGGCAGCGACATCTTCCCCCGGCAACCGCACGGTCTGCGCCTTCGCGGCGGTGACTGCGGCCCGGGCGATCGATTCGGCGTGGCGCACCCCGGCCCCGGTGAGCATTGCGGCCAGTCGGGCCGCCCCGACGCGGCGGATCGCTTTCGGTCGCTGGTAGCGGGCCAGCAGCACCACCCAGCCCCGGTCCGAGGAGATCTGCGCGACGCGTTCGAGTCCGGGGCAGATCGCGACGAGTTGCTGACGCAGCCGGTTGATGGTCCGGGTACGGTCGGCGACCAGATCGGTGCGGTGGCCGGTGAGCATCTGCAGCTCACGGATCAACTCGTCGTCGGGACGCAGAACGGGCAGGTCCGACCGCATCCGGGACTGATCGGCGATCACCCGGGCGTCGCGGGCGTCGGTCTTGGCTTCGCCGCCGCGGTAGACCGACGATGCCTGCCACACCGAACGTCCGGACAGGTAGCGCACCGGTTTCCCGGCGTCGGCCAGCACAGTCAGCAACAAGGTGACGTAGGCGGTGGTCAGATCCACCGTCCACGACACCGTCTCGGCGAGTGCGTCGATCTCGGTGATCACCGCACGGATCGTTGCTTCGTCGTTGTCGCATCGCCGCGACAGCACCACCGTCCCGGAGGTGTCGAGTACGCATATCCAGTGGTGTTCTTTGCCGACGTCGACTCCTGCCCACAGTTGCGAACCGGTCATCGGATTTCCTCGTTTTCGCTTGTGTTCCGGCCTGGCCCCGATGGACGCCTCCGCCGGCATTTCCTTAAACAAGCGATCATGCGCAGATCTCAATCAGCGGTCCGAGGTGTCCAGACAGGTCGGGTGGCCAGTCCTTTCAAGCCCCACTCGAGAGTGGGCAAACCTTATGCAGCCTCGCCCGGCCTGCCCGGGTTACAGCTCAACGTAACTCTCACGAAGTAACTGCACCTACGAACTTAAGGACACCTTTTCCGGGGCCGTGGACCCCCGGCGTGACCCGACCGGCTCGGTTGCTCGAGCGTGGGTGCACACCGGATCTGCGGTCTCCACACCCAATCCGAAGCCGCTCAGGCCGGCACGCGGGACTCAAGAAAGATTGAGGTTAGCGACGCCGTTTCGGTCGCGGCACTGCACACCGAAGTCAAGGTCGTTTCCGACCCCTACTCCACGAGGAATCGGCGAGGTACTTGCGACGACGACTCCGGGCGCAAAAGCAATTCGCTCGGATTCAACTTCAGCTATCCCGACGGACGCGGTAGTGCAGGTCTCATCCGTCCACCGAGCTCATGACCTCGAGAAGGAGGGAGTCCCCGCCGGAAGGGCATGCGAGTAACCTTCCGGCGGGGTTCGATGTCACCGTGCAGGGGACGGCGACAGCCTGAGACACTACCGCGAAGTTGATCTTGGGGCGAGGACTGTTTCGCCCGAAGATCAGTAGGCGCCTTCGCTGGCGACGACCGCCTTCACTGTCTTCATGATGATCAGCACGTCGGAGACCATGGACCAGTTCTCCACATACGACAGGTCCAGACGCACCGACTCGTCCCACGACAGGTCCGACCGGCCACTGACCTGCCAGAGGCCCGTCACGCCCGGACGCACCAGCAGACGACGCTTGACCCGGCCGTCGTAGCTCTCCACCTCACGGCGCAGCGGCGGACGCGGACCCGCCACGCTCATCTCGCCGCGCACGACGTTGATGAACTGCGGCAACTCGTCGATGCTGAAGCGACGCAGAACCCGGCCCACACGGGTGACGCGCGGGTCCTCCTTCATCTTGAAGAGCAGGCCGGCGCCCTCGTTCTGATCGAGCAATTGGTCGACCAGCTTGTCGGCGTTCTGCACCATCGAGCGGAACTTGATCATTCCGAACGGAGTTCCGTCGAGTCCGATGCGCTCGGACTTGTAGAAGATCGGGCCGCCGTCCTCGAGCTTGATGAGCAGCGCTACGACAGCAAAGACCGGGGCGAGACACAGCAGCGCGGTGAGCGAGAACGCGAGGTCGAACAGACGCTTCCCGCTGCGCTTGGCACCGTGATAGCTCGGCTTCTCCACATGGATCAGCGGCAAGCCGGCCACCGGGCGCATCTCGATGCGCGGACCGGCGACGTCGACGACGCCGGTCGCCACCACAAGATCGGCACGCTCGGGCTCGAGCTGCCACAGCAGGTCGCGGATGCCTTCGTGACCGAGGGTCTCGGTGGCGGTCACCGCGACGGTGTCGGCACCCGAGGCACGCAACGCTTCGACGACGGTGTTCTCGTCGCCGTGGATCGGGATCTGCCGACCGTCCACATCGATACTCTCGCCGGGCACACCGGAATAGCGCGGCACGCACACACCCACCACGCGATAGCCCTCACCGCTGCGGCGCTGGAACGTGCTGGCCATGTGACGAACTGCGCGAGCACCGCCCACCACCAGCACCGACGTCGTGAACTCGCCCTTCCGGCGACGGCGTGCGACGACCCGTCGCCAGACCCACCGGAAGAACAGCAGTCCCGCCAGGCCGACGGGCAGAGCGATGGCGAGATAACCGCGGGCGAGCTCCATCCGGAAGATGAGCGCCACGATGGCAACGAGGCCGAAAAGATTGAGCGTCGCCGAAACGACGCGCTGATATTCCTCGAAGCCGGCGCCGATCACCCGCCTGGACCGTGTACGGAACAGAGCAAGAAATGCGATCCACGCGGCGCCGAACGCAACGGAGACGAGCGTGTAACTCAGCGTTCCGACGCCGTCCATGGTGACCAGTGAGTCCTGCCCGAACCGCACCACATGCGCGAGCGCAATGGCCAGCACGACGACCAGAGCGTCGGTGACGAACAGAGTGTTGACGTAGGACTTCTGCCAGCCCCACCTGGTGGACATCCGATTACCGGCCGGAGCGCCGGTACCGACATCGGCACGTGAAATGCTGTGCACAGCATCGTAGTTCGCGGGACGAACTGTGGTCATGACGGAAGAACCCTCATAGCGTGTCTCCTCCCCGAGACGCTTCGACGCTCGAGCACCTCCCTGCACTCGGACGTCGACAACCCCGTATAATCATGCCGCGTCCTCCGTAGCGACTCCGATACGTTATGCGATTGAGATCGTCTCACAGAAGTGTCGCTCGCGCGCGTCAACAAAAGAGAAGTTATCGGGAAACTCGTCCGTCGGTAGCGTGCCCGGGGTCGAGATCGAGGCGCCTGAGCGTCTGCGCGTTGAGCGCGACGACGATCGTCGACGCCGACATGAGCACCGCGGCCACGGCCGGCGAGATCGCGATACCGGCGAAGGCCAGCACACCGGCCGCCAACGGAACGGCGACGACGTTGTATCCGGTTGCCCACAGCAGATTCTGCCACATCTTGCGGTAACTCGCGTGCGAGAGCTTGATGATCGACAGCACTGCTCGCGGATCGTTCGCGGCGAGGACGACACCGGCCGACTCGATCGCGACGTCCGTGCCCGCTCCGATCGCGATACCGACGTCGGCTCGCGCGAGGGCAGGCGCGTCGTTGACCCCGTCGCCGACCATTGCGACGGTGTGCCCGCGCTTCTGCAATTCGGCGACCTTCGCGTCCTTGTGTTCCGGGAGCACTTCCGCGAACACTTCGTCGATGCCGAGATCGGCGGCCACGGCGTCGGCCACCTGCTGGGCATCACCGGTGATCATCGCGACCGTCACGCCGCGCGCATGCAGCGCGTCGACGGCCTGGCGGGATTCGTCGCGCACGGTGTCCTCGAGCGCCACGGCTCCGAGTACCCGCCCGTCGGAGGCGACGTGCAGCACCGACGCGCCGCGTCGTACCCATCCGTCGGTGACAGCGGCGACGTCGTCGGGCACCGACAGTTGCAGGGAGCTCAGCATGGACGGTCCGCCGATCGTCACCTCCACTCCGTCGACGAGTCCACGCACGCCTCGGCCGGGCAACGAGCGGAAGTCCGTCACCACCCTCCGCTCGGCGGACGGCACGCGGGCATGGGTGGCGGCGACGATGGCGCGCGCGACCGGGTGCTCGCTGTCGGCTTCGACCGCCGCTGCCAGGGCGAGCAGATGATCCTCGTCGGTTCCCGCTGTGGCGACGACACCGGTGACCTCGTGCCTGCCCTGTGTGAGGGTGCCGGTCTTGTCGAACAGCACTGCGTCGACGGTGCGCATGCGTTCGAGCGCCAGCCGATCCTTGACGAGCACACCCGCCCGAGCCGCACGTTCGGTCGAGATCGCGATCACCAGCGGAATCGCCAGACCCAGCGCGTGAGGGCAGGCGATGACCAGGACGGTCACGGTACGCACCACGGCTTCGTCGAGATTGCCGAGCAACGTCCACACGACAAAGGTGAGAGCACCCGCGATTGCGGCGAAATAGAAGAGGAAGGCCGCGGCGCGATCCGCCAGCGCTTGCGCGCGGGACGAGGACGCCTGGGCATCGGCGACCATGCGCTGGATGCCGGCCAACGCGGTGTCCTCTCCCACCGCCGTGATCCGCACCCGGAGCGCGCTGTCGGTGGCGACGGTGCCCGCGACCACCGTGTCGCCGACGTCGCGGGTGACGGTCTTGGATTCACCGGTGACCATCGACTCGTCGACCTCGGCGGTCCCGTCGATGACGGTGCCGTCGGCCGGCACGCGCGCTCCGGCACGCACGAGCACCACATCGTCGAGGGACACTTCGTGCAACGGCACCTCGACGACACCATCGTCGGTGACCTTCTCTGCGGTGTCCGGCAACATCGCGGCCAGCGCTTCGAGTGCTCCGGAGGCCGAACCCAGCGCCCGCATCTCGAGCCAGTGACCGAGCAGCATGATGACGATCAGCAGCGCCAATTCCCACCAGAAGTCCAGGTCGAAACCGCCGACCTCGAGAGTGGTGGCCCACGACGCGACGAAGGCGACCGTGATGGCCATGGCGATGAGCAGCATCATCCCCGGTCGGCGGGAACGCAGTTCGGCCCAGCCGCCGGTCAGGAACGGCACGCCGCCGTAGAAGAAGATCACCGTGCCCAGTACCGGTGGGATCCACTCGACGCCCGGAACATCCGGGAGGTGATAGCCGAAGAGTTCGGCGACCATGTGGCTGAAGACCACGACCGGCACCGACAGGATCAGGCTGACCCAGAACCGTCGCCGGAACATCTCGCCGTGCGCGCCGTGCCCCGCGTGACGATCGTGGCCGGCGTGCTCGTGGGTGTGTTCGTGCACCTGCTGGGACATCGACAGCTCCTGACTCGGCCGGCGGGACGAACCCGCGACGCGGATCGGCTACAGAGTGGTCAACAACTGACGCATCGTGTCGATTTCCTTCTGCTGGGTGTCGGCGATGGTGCGGGCCAGCTCGACGGTCTCGGGATACTGCCCGTCCTCGATCTCGTCCTGCGCCATCTCGATCGCTCCCTCGTGGTGGACGATCATCTGCTCCAGATACAGGCGGGCCGCGTCGACACCCTGCGCGTCGGACAGTGCCTGCATGTCCTGCTCGCTCATCATCCCGTCCATGTGCGGCATGTCGTCCATGTGCGGCATGCCGGGCATGTCGAGTCTGTCCATCCGGGGAGTGCCCTCCCTGTGCATGGGCGGCATGCCCCACTCGTCGAGCCACGCCTCGAACTGCTCGATCTCGGGTTGTTGCTCTGCCTTGATCTGCTCGGCCAGCGCCCTCACCGGCTCCGGGATGCCGTCCTTTGCCAGCAGCATGTCGCTCATCTCGATGGCCTGCGCATGGTGCGGGATCATCATGCGCGAGAACATCACATCGTCCTGGTCGAACCGCGCGGAGTTCGCCTCGGCGGATGTCGGGACCGAAGTGGCGGTCGCCGTGGTTGCTTCGTTGCCACTGGAATCACTGCACGCAGACGTCGTGAATGCCACTGCCAGCGCGATCGCACCGGCGGCCAGAGCCTTCTTGTTCATGGCATCCACCCTCGCGTGTGCGCTCCCGGGTTCCGGTGGAGATCTCATGAAGATTTGCTCAAGAAGTGCGGGCACATCGTCAGCACCACGGCGGGTGGTGATGATGGATGCCATGCCTTCCTCTGTTCGCCCAACGGGACCATCCGGCGGATCCGCACCCGCCCCGAGCTCGACCGGCCGGATGCGAGCCATGGTCGTCGAGGACGAGGAGTCGTTGGCGAAGCTCGTAGGTTCGTATCTCGAACGCGACGGCTTCGACGTGACGATCACCGGCGACGGATCCGAGGCCGTGACCCTCGCGCGGCAGGTCGACCCCGACATCCTGGTGCTCGACCTCGGCCTCCCCGGACTCGACGGGGTCGAGGTGTGCCGGCAGCTGCGCACCTTCTCCGACGCGTACGTCGTGATGCTCACCGCGCGCACCGAGGAAGTCGACACCCTGATCGGTCTGTCCGTCGGAGCCGACGACTACCTGACGAAGCCGTTCAGCCCGCGTGAACTCATGGCCCGCATCCAGGCCATGCTGCGTCGTCCCCGGACCACTGCACGGATCTCAGCCTCTACGGGCCGGCAGGACCGCGTGTTCGGCGATCTCTCCATCGACGTCGACGGACGGGAGGTCGCCGTGCGCGGCACACCGGTCGCGCTCACCCGCACCGAGTTCGACATCCTCGCTGCCCTGGCGCAGGACCCAGGAGTCGTGTTCACCCGGGCGCAGCTCATCGCGGCCGTGTGGGGGCAGAACTGGGTCGGCGACGACCACCTCGTGGACGTGCACATCGGCCATGTGCGCCGCAAACTCGGCGACGATGCGAACCAGGGACGTTTCGTGCGCACCGTCCGCGGCGTCGGCTACCGGATGGGTACAGGACGATGACGTCCCGCTCCCCCACCGCGACGAGTTTCGGCACCCGCCTGTTCCTCGCGCTCGTCGCCGTCGTCGTCGGATGTGCCGTCAGCGCATGGCTGGTCGCGTCCGCTCTCGCTCCCGGGATCTTCCACGACCATCTCGGACAAGCGGGCATCGATCACGATTCGAGCCAGGCCGCCCACGTCGAAGAAGCCTTCACCTGGGCCATCGTCCTCGCGTGGGGTCTGGCGGTCGCGATCGCGGTGCTGTTGGCCTCGGCGGTCAGTTGGTACATCGCGCGACGGATCCAGCGTTCGCTCGACACGGTGACCACCTCCACCGCGCAGATCGCCGGAGGTCGTTACGACACCCGCGTCCCCAGCCCCGAGCTCGGCCACGAATTCGACGAACTGGCAACCAGTTTCAACGAGCTGGCACGACGCCTCGAAGCCACCGAAATCACAAGGCGCAGAATGCTCGCCGACCTCGGGCACGAAATGCGCACACCCATCGCCACACTCGACTCCTATCTGGAAGCACTCGAGGACGGCGTCCGCACTCTCGACGACGACACCCGGCAGATTCTGCGAGCCGCCACCCACCGGCTGAACCGCCTGGCACAGGACATCACCGCGGTCTCCCGGGCGGAAGAGCACCTCACCCGCATCCATCGGGTGCCCACTACCACCGGCACCCTCGTCGCCACGGCGGTCGACGCGGTGCGCGAGCAGTACGACGGCAAAGGCGTGACGTTGCAGGCCGACGTCGTCGAATCTGCGCCGGTGACGGTCGATCCCGACCGGCTCGGACAGGCGCTGGCGAACCTGCTGGACAACGCCCTACGGCACACACCGGCAGGAGGAAACGTCACCGTCGCCACTCGCATCCTGGGCCGCGACCGAACGGAGATCACCGTGACCGACACGGGCGCCGGCATCGCGCCCGATCACCTCGACCACCTCTTCGACCGGTTCTACCGCGCGGACACCGCCCGCGACCGGAATCACGGCGGCAGCGGCATCGGCCTGACGATCGCGCGGGCACTCGTCGAAGCCCACGCCGGTCGCATCCACGCGCACAGTGAGGGACCGGGCTGCGGAGCCCGGTTCACTCTGGAACTGCCGACGGCGAGTCAGGCGTAATTGGACAGGACGAACTCGGTCAGCCCCTTCCGGACCGCTTCGACCGCATGCTTCTGCCCGCGCTTCAGCACGAAGCCGGGAACCGGAACCTTCGGTTCGAGCGACATGGTGACGTGCACCCGGGTGCCGCGCGCGATCTGTTCGAGGGCGTACTCCCCGTCCTGGCTGCGCTGCATCGCACTGTCGACGAGCGTCCACGACGTCGAACTCTCCGTCCACGAATGCTCGATGGTCTGGGTATCGGAGAAGCCGAGCAGCGACAGGGTCATGCGGATCCGGAGCGGCCGGCCGTCGTCATCCCGGGTGAGCACCTCGACGCTCTTGTGCGCCGACGACCACTCGGGAATGCGCTCGACATCCTTCAGGGCGCGCATCACCTGCTCGGGTGTGGCCTCGATGTCGAATCGATCGGAGACGCTGGCCGCCATGTCGGGTCCTCCTCGTCGGAAACGCGGTACATCCACCAGATGACCCCGGATGCCCCACGCCGAAACCCCGCCGACGGTGCCGGCGGGGTTCGGTCCGTGCTGTCGATCAGCTGTCGACGCGCACCTCGTCGCCGGTGATGAGGAAGGTCATCAGGTCGGTGCCGACGGTCAGCGGGCCGTCGTAGTTCTCCCGGGTGCGTTCGACGAGCGTCTCCTCGGAGATCCCGGGGACGCGGCCGGGGATGCCGTTGACGATGTGGCTGTACACGGCCATCTTCGGCTGGGTCTGCTCGAAGATGTCGCCTGCCTGCTGCGGGTTCGTATGGTGCGCGTACACGCTGGGCAGCGCAGACGGATCCTCGAAATCGGCAACCTCGTGCACCAGCACGTCGACGCCTTCACCGAACTTCAGGACGTTCTCGGTGGGAACGGTGTCGCCGCTGATGAGCACCGACTTGCCCGCGTAGTCGACGCGATAGCCGACCGCCGGCTGGATGGCACCGACCGGATCGTGCTCCACGGTGAACATGGTGACGGTGACGCCGTCCTGATCGAAGACGACGCCGTCTTCCGCGAACTCGTGCGATTCGATCGGCGTGGTCGCGGGATCCACTTCCTTGTCCGCGACGCGCACGTCGATGTCGTTGCGGTAGGTGCTCTGCATTCCGTCGCCGATGTTCCGGACGCCGACGGGCCCGTAGAGCTGGAAGGCGCCCTCGCGCCCACCGAGCGCCGGGACGTAGCTGCTCATCCAGAGGTCGGACAGGCCGTTGATGTGGTCGGAGTGGAAGTGGGTGAGGAAGACGGCGTCGACCTGACCGACCGGAACGCCGGCCTGCGTCAGGCGCACCGTGGCTCCGCGCCCCGCATCGAAGACGAGGTTCAAGCCGTTGGCCTGGACCAGCGTGGACATGCCGTAGCGCTCGGTGCTCGGCACCGGCGTCGTGACACCGAAGGTTCCTTCCAAGGGAAGGAGAGATTTTGTACGCACTACGTACTTAATGAACGCTGTGCGTACATACTGTGCGGGTCATCACAGCGGAAAGTCAAATCACGGTTGGGTGTCGGAGATCGAGAACGGCCCCGGAGTCGAAACCCCGAGGCCGTTCCGATCGAGCTGCGGTCAGTTCTGCATGAGGACCTGCTGGCTCTTCACCAGCGGATACGACGCCAGTTCGCTCCCGTCGAGATCCTCTTTGTGCATGTCGACACCGGTGATCTGACTGTTCTCGTAGGTGCGGTAGTAGTAGATGCCTCTGTGGGTGTTACAGCACGACGAGTAGATGGTGATCTCGTACTTGTCGTCGAGCCGAACACATCCCCGCTGCTGTTCCACAGAACCGAGGATGTGGAAGAACTGGCTGATCGCCTCGGACTCCGAGTCGCCCGACACCGAATTCACCTTGGTGAAGGCGGCCTTGACGAAGCGCGACATCGACGACAGGTCTCCCGGCAACCCCACAGCACCGAGGCCGCGACTGTAGGTATCGAAGGGGATCTCCTTCGAGAAGCGCGGCTCGGGTGGATCGATCGACAGACTCATGTAGTTGTTGATGTTGAACAACTGGATGTCGAAGGTCGGATTGTTCGTGAGGACCTGGATCGGGTTGTCGTGGACCTTCAAGCCCTCGGCGACGGGTTCGACGGTAATGGACTCGTCCCGGTCGGAAATGATCCAGTGCAGCGGGGACGGCGGGAACTCCTCACTGAACGCAATGTCGACGATGCGCACGTCCGCAAGCGCGTCCCGCACCTGCGCGACGGTCTCGAACTGTCCGAGCACCCAGGGGATGAACTCGAACGACGCGACATTCGTCCCGTCCTCCGAAACGGGCTTGTAGTCGGCATTGTCGGGGAAATTCAGCCCCGCCATGCTCAAGCCCTTCTCGTTGGTCGCGTCGTAGTAGAGCGGATAACCCTCGGCTACCGTCGCCATGCCGATCATGGCGTGATGCGTCTTCAGTGGCGGCACCTTACGGAACTCGAACGGGAAGTTCCGCGGCGTGACCGTCACCGCTTCCCGGTAGGAGTATTCGAGATCGAGATTCCGGCCGAAGTAGTGGTCCTTGGCGGTGTAGTTGGCGGCTGTGCACATGCGGCTCCCTCCGAACTGTTTCGTCCACGATATCGGCATATGCGTGGACGCGTGGCGGTTCGACGCGGCCTTCTTGTCGGCCACCGAATGCCGCCGTTTCAATTCCTGGGCGGCGTGCCGGTACGACGACGGGCGCGCGGGCAGAAGCCACTGCAGGAATCGGGTACCCGGACCGACGTTCAGGCCGATCTCGTCGAGAACCTCGTCCACATGCCGAAGAGAGAACGGGATGATGTTCGTGCCCCGGGCCTGCTTGCCCTCGGTGCGCTCGATCATCCAGTTCAGCCTCGTACGGACGAACTCGCGACGCTCCTCCACCGGCGGAATCTCTCCACCGAGCAGATGATTGACGGTCCACAGCGCCGCCGCCTCTGCACTGAGCGGGCTGAACAACGACGACCCATAACCGACGAAGTACAGGTTGGCCACGTCGTTGGGCAGGATCTGCCGGTAGAGCAGGAAATTGCCGTCATCGTCCAGCAGGCGCTCCTGCACCGCCGCCGACAGGAAGGGCACCCGCTGCACGAACCCGGTCGCACAGACGATCACATCCGCCGGCAGCACCGATCCGTCGTCGAGTTCGGCGACCGGCCGACCGTCCTTCTCTCGCAGAACGGCGATCGATCGTCCCCGCCGCACCGAGATGGTGCCGGCCTCGACCTTCTCGTAGAATCCCTCGGTCGCGAGGCTGACGGCATGTCGCACGATCCGTTCGAACGAGCCTTCCGGAACCAGCCCGGTCCGATCGAACCGCAGTTGGCGTCGGGCGATCTTCTCGATGGAACCGAGTAGACCGTTGCGAACGAACTTCCCCGGCCCGGTCAGGAACCGTCCGAATCCTCGCTGCTCGATGTGCTCGAACAACCCCTCACTGAGACGCGTGAGCAGGATGTACTTGTAGTTGAGCACGTTCGCCAGCTTGCGCGGCATCTTCCAGGTGACTTCGCGGGCCACGACGGTGGTGGACGCCGCCACCTCACTCAGCGCCTCTGCGACATCGCAGGACGACTTGCCGTACCCGACCACCAGCACGTCGCGGCCCGCCGCATCGGCGAGGTCGTGGAAATCCGACGCCGCACAGAGCCGTCCGCCCGCACCCTCGTACTCCTCCTTACCTTCGTAGGGAGGAACGAACGGATCGCAGAAGATACCGTTCGCCACGATCAGGTGGTCGTACTCCTCGACCGCAGTCTCGTCCGAATCGAGACTCCTACTGGTGACCGTCCACCGTTCCGACTCCGGGTCCTGTTCCGCAGAGACCACTTCGGTTCCCAGACGCAGCAGGCGCCGGAGCCCGAAATGCTCGACGTAGTCGTCGAGATACCGCTGGACCTGTTCACCTGTGGGCCATTCCGGGTACTCGTCCGGCATCGGGAAGTCCGAGAACGCATACGTGCCCTTGTTGTTCTGAGTGGTGACACCGGGATACCGGCGAGTCACACTCCACACCCCGCCGACGTCCGGGGTCCGATCGTAGACATGAACGTCGAATCCGAACTCCGACAGGAGTTTCGCCGAGCACAGGCCGGCTATACCCGCACCGGCCACCGCAACGTTTCGTCCCCGGCCGGTCATCCCTCGTTCGCCCCCGCGGAATCCTCGGCGAAGAACGCGCTGACGAGCTGCTGGAAACGTGCGGCGTGTTCGATCTGCGTCCAGTGACCGCACTTACCGAAGATGTGCAGTTGCGAGTTGGGGATCAGGTCGAACATCTTCTGCGAGGCCGCGACCGGTACCACCCGATCCTCGCGTCCGTGCAGGATGAGCACCTCGTGCTCGATGGCGGCCAGATCTTCGTCGGGCACGATCTGCGCGTCCAGCCACCGCTGCCGGGGTTCGGGGAAGACCTGCTCGAAGGCTTCCTGCGCACCCGGCCGAATGGTCGCCCGGTACCGCAGTTCGGCCAGTTCGTCGGTGACCAGGGACCGGTCGTAGGCCATGATGTCCATGATCTTCTTCATGTTCTCGACCGAGGGCGTGTATCCCCAGAGCGCATCGAGTTCGGGGGTGAAGTCGAACTGCACACCGCCGGCTCCCATCAGCACGATTCGGCCGAGCCGCTGCGGGTGCCGGACTGCGAGGTGCAATGCGAGTCCACCACCGAACGAGTTGCCGACCACGTGCACCTTCGGGATCTCGAGGCCGTCGAGGAGAGCGAGGATCTGATCGATCCAGGTATCGAAGATCTCGAACCGGACCGGATCGGGAAGGGTGGTGTATCCGAAGCCGACCAGATCGGGAGCGATCACTCGACGCTGTTCTGCGAGGACCGGGATCAAACCTCGCCAGTTGGCCCACGCCGAGACGCCGGCGCCGGAACCGTGGAGGAGCAGCACCGGAATGCCGTCTCCCTCCCCCACGTCGTGATAGTTGGTCTCGAACCCGGAAGTGCGGATGGTTTGTGCGACTTCGGGATTGGTATCGACCTGCATCAGGACTCCTTTGAAGGGAAGACGGAAGCCACCGCGGCGAGCAGGTCGTCCTGCGGCCGTTCGGGAGAGGGGTAGGCCTGCTTGCTGTGCGACAGGCCGGTCTGCACGAGCATCTCGCACATCTTGTAGGCGACGACACCGGGATTGAGCACCGGCACGTCGAGGACGGTGGACAGGTGGGCGTGACTCTGGTGCATCGTCGTCGAACCCAGGATGATGACGTCGGCGCCGTCCTCCGCGATCGCGGTCTTCGCCTCGCGCTCGAGTGCCGCGAAGACGAAATCCTCCTTGCCCGCGAGCAGTTCGGCGGTATCGGGGCGGACACCGATGTCGCGCACGGAAGCAAGCCGGGACATGATGCCGTTCTCGCGAGCAGCCTTGTGGTACAGCTCGTGCCACTGCGGCCACATGGTGATCACCGAGAACTTCTTGCCGAGCATGCACGCCAGCAGCATGGTGGCCTGACTCGGTGCGACGACCGGGATGGACAGTCGCGAGCGCAGGGCAGCGAGCGCCGAATCGCTCATCGAGTTGACACAGACCCCGACATAGCCCTGTTCTTCCGCACGACAACCCGCGTCGAGCACGAATGCGTCCGCGAGGGTCGTCTCGTAGGCGCTGTCGAGGGTGCCGCCTCCGTTGCGTGCCGAGACGAAGACGTTCTCGAACGCCGGGTGCACGTAGTCACCGGAGAGCTGGGCGGCGAAGGCGTCCAACGCTTCCGGCGGTACCGCCACGGGGACGATGTTCAGTACACGCTTCACAGGTCGAGTTCCTCTCGGGTACGGGTCAAGGTGTCGACGACCGCGAACGCGATGGCACGGGTCGCCATCATCACGTCGGTCACCGAGGCGACGCCCATGCCGCCGAGACCCTCGTTGAGTTCGGCCGGGGCACTCGCCGGCGGCCAGGGATAACCGATTCGGGCACACGGAACTCCGAGCCGACGGATCAGGGTGCCGTCGGTCTGCCCGCCCAGTAGCGGGGTGGACTCGTAGAGCTTGCCCTCGACTTCCTCCCAACCGCGTTGGCAGCTCCGGATGATCCAGTTGTCGGGATCGGTCATGCCGCCCGGCAGGGACCCGTACATCTCCCAATCCAGTTCGATGTCCGGATGCTGCGCGCGCAGAGCACGAATCATCTCGGCAAACTGGTGCCGCACCTCGCCGGGCGTGGTCCGCGGATTGACCCGCACGTCGAGGTAGATCTCGGTCGCCGCGGACGGGAAGGCCGGCTTGTCCGGGTTTCCGGACCGGACCGCGGAGATCCAGCCCTCCGCCAGCGTCGACCCGGAGGTGTTACGGGCCGTGTACTCGGGCAGCCACGCCTCGATCGCCTGGATCACCGTGGCCGCGGGCACGATCGACGACCGGAAACCCTCGGTACCACGACTGATACCGGCATATCCGAAGGTGCCGCGCACGGTCACCTTGAACCAGCACATCCCGGGTTCCTCCGGGTACACCGCCCACCACGGCTTCAGCACGATCGCGTGGTCGGGCATCATGCCGTGGGTGAGCAGGTGGAACACGCCGGAGCTCATGCCGACCTGGTCGCGGTTGCTCATGCTCACTGGCATTCCGCCACCTGCGAACCCGATGGCCAGATCACCCAGCAACGGCAGGTCGGCGTCGGCGACCGCGTGCAGCACCTCGGTCAACCCTGCCACCATGCACTTCGGATTCGAGGCACCGAGTCCGATCACCAGGTCGCCGTCGACCTTCGCTTCGGGAATCATGTCCGGCCGCAACGACTTCCCCACCCACGGCACGTCCGCCTCCGGGTCGATGTGGGTGTCGATCGGCGCATACAGGAGCAGCCGGCTACCGCCACCGCTGCCCGGCAACTCCCCGATCGCGTTGCCTGTGTGCTCGGAGATCGGTTGGTACCGGGCACCGATCCCGACCTTGTCCTGCAGGTACGACGCCATGTACTCGGACGCGGGTCGCTCCCGGCCGGTCGGACTGTGGATGTTCACCAGGTCGACGAGCAGATCCCGGAACCGATCCGGATTCAACTTCGCCAGAACCTTCTCGTACATCTCCCGCCGAGCGGGATCGAGTGTCGCAGTGTCGGTTGTCTCGAGAGCGTCGGTCACGGTCGGCCCCCTTCGTCGTGAACCTCGAAGCGATGCGCCAATCCGACGCGGTCGGTCAGGCACGTTGCGATGCGGACCAGCCCCTGGTCTGCGTGGTGTGGAGCGATGATCTGGATGCCGAGGGGCAGCCCTCCGAACCCGCGGCCCGCGGGAAGCCCGACCGCAGGGCATCCGGCGATGCTGGCGAGCTTGTTGAACACCGGATCCCCGGTGCCGGACTCGATCGGCGGGGCCTCGCCCGGTGCCGCGAGCGTGACCAGCACGTCGACGTCGGCGAAAACCTGCCCGACGAACGTCCGGACATCCCGGAGCACCTCGCGTGCCCGCTGGACCTCGCTCGGAGCGGCGGTCCGTCCCTCGTTGAGGAATCGATGCAACTGCTCGGAGACCCGCTCGACGTGTGGACGGGCGATCCGGTCGGTGAGCGATGCGGACGCCTCCACGGCCATGATCAGGGTGTGTGCCCGGTCCAGAGCGTCCAACTCGTCGGGTACCGGCACATCCCGCACATCGGCGACGACCCCTTGCAGGTTCTCCGCGAACTCGTCGAGCAACGCCGCTGCGGCCGGAGTGGCCCGATCGGCCCACGGCGGCCGGAGAATCCCCACCCGCAGGTTCCGCAGCGCGGGAAGAACAGTGGTCCGTGGGGTGGCGACCCCGTCGGTCGAGAGCGACTCGTCCACCGCCCCCAGCCATGCCGGATGGCGTGCGAACGCGCCGACGGTGTCGAAGGTCAGCGCGACGGGCAGGACGCCGTCGAACGGCCAGCGCCCGTACGTCGGCTTCAGCGTGAACACACCGCAGAACGAACCGGGTCGCAGGACCGAGCCCGCGGTCTGGGTGCCGAGTGCGAGCGGCACCTGGCCGTCGGCAACCGCGGCGGCAGATCCACTCGACGACCCGCCCGGAGTCCGGTCGAGACCGTGCGGATTGCGGGTCGCAGTGGGCCGGTAGGTGGCGAACTCCGTGCTGGTCGTCTTACCGAGGATGACCGCGCCGTCCCGCCGGAGCCGGCGGACGACCTCTGCATCCTGGGCCGGCTGCCATCCGGCCCACAGGCTCGAGCCGTAACCGGTCGGCTGGTCGCCGGTCTCGATGATGTCCTTGAGTCCCACCGGGATACCGTGCAGCGGAGAGCGCCGCTGCTCTCCGTCCCGAGTCCGCGCCTGCTCGCTCGCACGCTCCGGGTCGAGGTGTGCCCACGCCCCGACGACGTGATCACGCTTCGCGATCCGGTCCAGGCAGTGCTCGACGGCGGAGACACTCGGATGCTCGTCGGCGAGGATGTCCGCGATCGGCGAGACGGTATCGGAGCCGGTCACGGCACTCATCCGACCTTCTGCGGTTCGTGGCCCCACCGCGACGGCGAACGGAAGGTCTTGACCTCCCAGGCGTCAGAATCGATCGTGTCGCCTCCGTAGCCGATCTCGATGGCGAAGCCGGACGGTGTGCGCATGTAGAAGGAGGTGACGCCGTCGTTGGTGTGGCGGCCGAAGGTCATCTGCAGTGCGATGCCTGCGCCGGTAACGAGATCATAGGCGCGGCCCACGTCGTCGAGCGATGCCACCTCGATCATCAGGTGGTTGAAGTCGCCGCCGGTGAAGCTGAAGCACTCGTTCATCAAGGCCAGGCTGTGGTGCCGCGGATTGCAGTGCAGGAAGGTGGCATCCGCACCGTCCCAGACGATGTAGTCGGTGAGCCGGAACCCGAGGACCCGGGTGTAGAAATCGACTGCGGCGGGGTAGTCCTTGCACATCAGGACCACGTGGCCGAGACCGAGTTCGCCGGTGACGAACCCGCTGATCACCCCTCCCCCGGCCAGCGGGGTGTGATCGATGGTGGGTCCGAAGACCACCTCGTTGGGGAAACCGTCGGCGTCGGTGAACCGGAATGCTGCGACGGCCAGTCGCTCCTCCGGTGAACCGGTATCGATCCACTCGACGTCGATGCCCTCGGCTGCGACCCGGTCCGCGACGTCGCGGAGCTGGTCGAGGCCGTCGACCTCCCACGTGATGGCCCGGATCCGATCCTCGTCCGCGGGATACAGCGCGATGCGGTGGTGATGGTCGTCGAGCCGGATCAGCAGCGGATCGGTGTCATTGTGCCGAGGTCGTGCCTGCAATCCGAGCAGATCGACCAGAACCTGACGCCAGGTGTCGAGATCGGAGACGTCGACACTCAGAGCGCCCAAGCGGGTGATGCTCATATCGTCCTCTGTTTCGAAAGGGGCGCCGCGGGCAGGCGGCTAACTGGGAAGGAATTGCTCGGCGTGGATGCGCTCGGCAGGCAGGCCGAGTTCGACCAGCCGGTCGTGCGCGGCGGCGAGCATCGCGGGCGGTCCGCACAGATAGGCGGACGTACGCGGGTGACGAACGTCGTCCTCGGTGAGGACGCTGACCGGGTTCCCGGTGAGGACCCCCTCGATGGAGGTCGGCTCATCGGACACCACCCGCACGTCGAGGGTGCGCATGAAGCTCCGGCGGGCCTCGAGTTCGTCGAGGTGGAACAGATCTGCCTCCCGGGCGCATCCGAACACGAGACGGATCGGATGGTCCTCACGAGCGGTCTGCAGGTTCTCGAGCATGGACAACATCGGTGCGAGACCGGTGCCGCCTGCGATCATCAACGTGGGACCGGGCTCGTCGGAGAGTCCGAATCCTCCTCTGGGCCCTTCGATTTCGATCGCGTCACCGACGGCGGCGACTTTGCGGAGATAGTCCGACATCGCCCCGGACGGCAGGACTCGGATCGTGAACGCGAGCTTCTTGCGGTCGCGCTCCCCGGATGCCATCGAGTACGAACGCCACTCCTCGGTGCCCGGCACCTGCATCCGGACGTACTGGCCGGCACGGAAGGCGAACCGGACGGACTTCGGCAGTTTGAGCACGAGCTCCACCACCGACTCTCCGAGCCAAGTGATCGCCCCGACCTTGGCCGTGGCGGCAACGAGTGGATACTCGTCCAGCATCGAGGCCGGATAATCGAGTTCGACCTCACTGTCCGCGCACGCCACCGACTGGCACAACAGTCGCTGGCCCTCGCGGATCTCGTCCTGGCGCAAGGAGAACACACGGTCCTGCGGCATCGCGAGGTCGCCACGAACGACCTTGCCGACGCACGTGCCACACGTCCCGACAGTGCACTGACTGACCAGTCGGACCCCTGCGGCCGTGGCCGCCTCGAGAACCGTCGAACCGGCCGGCACGGACACAGTCTTGGTGCCATCGGCGAAGGTCAGATCTACCGTGTGGACGACTCCGGCCTCGGACGCCGCCACCGCTTCGGTCGGGGTGATCGTCATGGGTCAGTCCTCGTCCAGGTACGGCGATTCGAAGAAGCCGCGCGGGTGCCGGGCCGCCATCTTGCGCCAGGCGATGATGGAATAGTCCATGTCGCACAACATCTCGTTGTTCCAGCCGTCGAAGCGGGTGTAGTGCTCCTCGGTGGCCTCACGAGCGAAGACGTCGCTGTTGTTGAAGCCCTCCAGCGCCAGCGGCAGCATGAAGTTGTCGTACTTGAAGTTGAACTCCGCGATCTCCTCGTCGGTGCGGGCGCGGGTGGCGATGATCTCCCAATACTCGTGATGGTGGTCGTCGATCGGGACGTAGAACTCGTACTGGACGTGGTCGGTGATGGGCCAGTGCTCGACCATCAGGACACCGGGGACCCACAACGAGGTGCGGAAATAGTGCGGGACCGTGCCGCGGGCCTTCATGTTGACCTTGGGATTGTCCAGAACCGGCTGGTACAGGTCGGGGCGGTCGTAGCGGTTCATCACGCCCTTGGGACCGTCCTCGATGTCGATCTCCTCCGTCGCCGAGTCGGTGAGTGCATTGACACCGAGAGGCAGGGCGCGGTCGAGAGCGACCAGGATCTGGTTGTCCCAGTGGACCAGCAGATGTCCCGGATCGAGGCCGTTCTCGGCGGCGAGGCGCCAGTTTCCGACGAGCTTGCGGTGGATGCCGCGGATCACGATGCCCTCGTCGAGCAGATGCGGTACGGGAGAATCGTTGGGGTCGTTGGTGACCGGCGCGGGAAGGTCGCTGGCCAGCGGAGGCGGAGTCCCGAAGTCCTCCTCACCGACGAACACGTAGATGATCCCGTTGACCTCTTCCACCGGGTACGTCCGGATGCCGGCCTTCCCGATCAGCGAGTCGTCGGGATTGCCGACGATCGTGGTCAGGCTGCCGTCCTCGAGTCCGTAGGTGAAGCCGTGGTACCAGCACGTGATCGTGCCCTCGGACAGGCACATCGGCTTCGCCGAGAGCTTCACGCCTCGGTGGATGCAGCGGTCGGATACTGCGTAGGTCTTACCCGAACTGCGACGCAGGGCGATGTCGTGTCCACCGATGGTGACGCCCTTGGCGGTGCCGTCCTCGAGTTCGCTGGACAGCAGCGCGGGATACCAGTGGTTGGCGAAACCCCAGTCTGCCTGGACATACGGGGCGTACTGGCGGGTGACGCCCGCCGAGGATCCGCTGTGCGAGATAGCGGTCATGGAATGACTCCCTGGAGGTGAGTGAGGGGTGGGGTAGGTCGCTGGATGGGCTGAGGTGCGACCGAGGTACGGACCCGAGAACCGGGTCTTCGAGAAGTGGGTGACACTCGCTGTGTCTGAAGCCAAAGTATCGAAGTTCCGTGGAACGTCAATAGAAAATCCATGAAATTTACATTGATGACATGTGCGCAATCTTGATACCGTTGACCCGCGCGGCGCACCCCGCCGCGGGGCGATGAGCCCGGGCCTATCGCGGAAGACAGTGATGACCAGCGCAGACTCCGAGCCGACCAGCGACACCGCACCCCTGCCCACCGGCAGACGTTGGCATCTCGCCGAGAACGCCTACGAGGACGCCCTGACGTCCTTCGAGTTCGCGATCCTCCAAGCCGAAGGCGGCTTCCAACGCTTCGCCATCCAAGCGATCCGGGCAGCCACAGACCTCGACCTGGCCTTCAACGAGATCGTCGCGTTGCACGTCGTGCGGATGCAGGAGCGTTCGAAGGACACCGCGACGATCGCCCAGCTGACCAACCGGGAGGATCTGCCCAATCTGCAGTACAACCTCCGCAAGCTCGTCAGCCTCGGCCTACTCGAACGACGGAAGGCCGGCACCTCCTCCGTCTTCACCGTCACCGAGAAGGGTCGGGCCGTCACCGATCGCTACGCCCAGCTCCGCCGCGAGACCCTGGTGTCCAACCTCGAGGAACTGAGCGACATCACCACGAAGATGCGGCACGCGTCGCGATCGATGCAGGTGCTGACCGGCCTGTACGAGGCCGCGAGCCGCGAACTCGCCACCATCAACACCGCCGTGCTGTTCGAGCCATTGGAGAACGGGAGTCGACCCCGCCGCTCGACAAAGCGCAAAGCCGACTGAACGGCACCGCTGCTATCTACCGCATACGAAAGAACGGCCCCGGAGTGGGAACTCCGAGGCCGTTCTTGTCGAGCTTTTCTCAGTAGGCGCCGTCGCTGGCCAGGACCGCCTTGACGGTCTTGCCGATGATCAACACATCCGAGACCATCGACCAGTTCTCCACATACGACAGATCCAGCCGCACCGACTCGTCCCACGACAGATCCGACCGGCCGCTGACCTGCCACAGGCCGGTCACACCCGGGCGCACCAGCAGCCGGCGCTTGACGCGACCGTCGTAGGCCTCCACCTCTCGCCGCAACGGCGGACGCGGACCCACCACACTCATCTCCCCGCGAATGACATTGAGGAACTGCGGGAGTTCGTCGATGCTGAACCGGCGCATCACCTTGCCGATACGGGTGACCCGCGGGTCGTCCTTCATCTTGAACAACGGGCCGGCACCCTCGTTCTGCGCCAACAACGTCTCGACCATCGTGTCGGCGTTGGTCACCATCGACCGGAACTTGATCATCCCGAACGGCGTGCCATCGATGCCGATGCGCTCGGCCTTGTAGAAGACCGGACCCCGATCCTCGAGCTTGATCAACAGCGCAACGACCGCAAACACCGGAGCCAGGGCCACCAGCGCCGCACCGGCGAAGACCAGATCGACGATCCGCTTCCCCGACCGCTTCGCCCCGTGATAGCTCGGCTTCTCGACGTGGATCAGCGGCAGACCGGCCACCGGGCGCATCTCGATCCGCGGACCCGCCACATCCACCACACCCGTGGCGACGACCAGGTCGGTGTCGAGCGGCTCGAGCTGCCAGACCAGATCGTGCAAACCGTCGCTGCCCAGGGTCTCGGTGGCGGTGACCACCACCGTGTCCGCCCCCGACAACTCGAGCGCCTCGACGACCGAATGCTCGTCGCCGTAGATAGTGATCTCCCGGCCGTCGACATCGATCACATCCCCCGCGGCACCCGAATAGCGGGGCACGCACACACCGACGACGCGATAACCCTCCCCGTCCTTACGGGAGAAGGTGCGGGTCATGTGCCGCACCGCCCGCGCACCACCCACCACGAGTACCGACGTCTGAAAGTCGCCCCGAGCACGCTTGCGCGCGATCACCTTCCGCCACACCCACCGAGTGAGCAGCAAGCCGGCGAGGCCGACCGGCAACGCAATGGCAAGGAATCCGCGCGCGATCTGCTCGTTGGTGATGAGCGCGATGATGGCGATGGTGCCGAACATGGCGAGCGTCGCCGAAATGACTCGCTGATACTCGTCGTAGCCGGCACCGATCACGCGACGCGACCGAGTGCGGAACAGGCTCAATGCGCCCAACCACGCGACGATGATGGTCGCGGATGTCAACGAGTACTCGAATGCTGCGCCCTCCCCGGCCAGCAAGAGTTCCTCGTATCCGAACCGCACCCACTGCGCCAGCAGCACGGACAGCACCACGACGAGCGCGTCCGTGACGTAGAGCCGCTTGACGTAGACGTCCTGCCACTTCCACCGATTGACGCCGGTGCCGGGCGACGCGTCCGCGGGGGCGCGGTTCTGCGCACCCCGCGGAGCGTCGAACGGGTCGACCCCTCGATCATCGACCGTCGTCATCCCGCAGTCCTCCCCATAAGTGGTGTCTCCTCCCCGAGACAAAACTTTCCCGACGAGTCCAGCCCCGGCGGTGGAACCGGACTCGAGCGAGCGTTACCCGAACTATCCCTAAGAAATAGCTGAGCGTTACGTGTGAACTGAAGTCTTGTCGCAGATCAGCCGGGAAATCCAGACCCATCGTCCGAGACGGTCGTGGGATTGCGTCCTGTGTTCGGTTGAATCTCTTGGGCTTCGAGCGCATCTACCTGCATGTAGCCCCGAACGCCCGAAAAACCGAAAGTGACGACAATCACTTTTACGTAACGCCCTCGTCCAGGGTTCAGAGGCCGACGAACCCGGCCGCCAGAGCCACAGCAGCGAATACTGTTACTGCGAGTTCACGAAACATCAAGAGTCCGCACGTAGTTGGCGGAGAGATGATGCGACTCGCACGGGAGGTGGGCTCACCAACCGAAGACACCGCATCTTGACGCGGTGAAACGGGGTTCGCCCGGCCTGTTGCAGGGGCGAACCTCGTTTCACCGCGTCAACCCGTGGGGGTCAGACGCCCTCGGGCGCGAGCACGATGTCGAACCGGACCTTCACCCAGGAGCGGTCCCCCAGACCGCGTCCGTCCGGCGTCGGCGTGGCCCGGCGACTGCTGCGCAAACTCCTTGACGAGCGAGTCCTTCACGCCGAAAACGCTGTCGCCGAAGAATCCATCCCTGACGGGCGTCGTTCAGAGTCCCTTCAGGAAACTGAAGAAGCCCGGCGTGTGCACCTCACGCAGGCGGGTGAGCTTGCGGTAGGAGATCAGCCAGACACCGTCGACCTTGCGGTACTCCTCGTGGTAGTGCCCCCACCCGTGCAGCGACTCCTCGACGCCGTCGTTGTCCCACCACAGCTGGTCCTCCATCGCCCAGATGCCGCGCGCGCTCGTGGCTGATTCGAGGACGATCTCGGGGCAGTGCCCGTGGTGCGCGGAGGTGATCGACACCGGTCCGTCGAGGAAGTTGCTGATGGCGCGGGTGAGTGCCTCGCGACCCACCACACGACCGGCCTCTTCACCGGTACGGGGCTGCTTGTCGCTGGGGAGTCCGCCCCACGTCTCGCTCACCACGTCCTCGGTGTGCAGAGTCGGGTACAGCTCCCACTGCTTGGTGTCCATCACCCGCAGCCGAGCTGCGAAGACCTGCTGGATCTCGTGGATGGCGAGAAGCTGTTCGGCCGCAGACAGATCACTGATCGGGCGGGCCGTGGTCTCGGTCATGGCGATCCTTCCGGAGCAGGCGGTCACCGGCCTGTCTACCGGCCGTCGGACGCAATCTCCTGCAACGTCCCGCTGATCGGAACAACAGCCGGCCCGCCGAAGGGGGCGGACCCCGTCCGTGTTGCCCGGATGTCCCGTTCAACGGAAACATCGGTGCGCGATCACATCACGGGCTGGGACTGTTCGATACGCCACACCTGCACAGCGCAGGTCGCTCCGTTACGCGGAACACCCCCTCCCACACAGTCCCGGCTCACAGCAGCCGATCCCAGGAAGAGTCACCGTCATGGGTCAGGTATTGGACAGGATCATGCAGCACGCGGACGAGATCCGCGCCGAGGGTGTCGAGGGCGACAAGCTCATGCGCCTCACCGACACCACCGCGAAGCGCCTGCGTGACTCCGGCATCATCCGCACCTTCCAGCCGAAAGAGTACGGCGGCTTCGAAGGCCACCCGCGTGAGGCGGCCGAGACCATCATGGCGCTCGGTGCACTCGACGGCGCGACGGGCTGGGTCGCCGGCATCGTCGGCGTTCATCCGTGGGAGCTCGCCTTCTTCGACCCCAAGGCCCAGGAGGAGATCTGGGGCGAGGACAACGACATGTGGATGGCCTCGCCGTACGCACCGATGGGTGTCGCGGTGCCCGTCGACGGCGGATACATCCTCAACGGCCGCTGGTCGTTCTCGTCCGGCACCGACCACTGCGGCTGGATCATGATCGGTGCCGCCGTCGGCGACAAGGACGGCAACCGCACCGGCCAGGTGCTGCACGTCGTGCTCCCCCGCTCCGATTACGAGATCGACCAGGACAGCTGGAACGTCATCGGCCTGCGCGGCACGGGTTCGAAGGACCTGATCATCAAGGACGCCTTCATCCCCGAGCACCGCACGATCGACGCCGACATCGTGCTCAGCGGCAACGGCTGGCGCCACGCGGGTCGCGACGAGACGCTGTACAAGTTCCCGTTCTCGTACATCTTCCCGCTGGGCATCACCTCGTCGCTGATCGGCATGACCGAGGGCGCACTCGCCTGCTACATCGCAGCGCAGAAGGAGCGCGTCCAGGTCACCGGTGTCCCCATCAAGGAGGACCCGTACGTCCTGTACGCCATCAGCGAGGCCGCTTCCGAGATCTCTGCGTCGCGACTCGCGCTGCTCGAGACCGTCGACCGCTTCTGGGACAAGACGGACCGCGGTGAGGAGATCAGCTTCGAGGAGCGCGCCATCGGACGTCGCACCCAGATCTCGGCCGCGTGGCGCGCCGTGCGGGCGATGGACGAGATCTTCGCGCGTGCCGGCGGTGCAGCGGTGCACCTGAAGACTCCGATGCAGCGTTTCTGGCGCGACGCACACGTCGGCCTGACGCACGCCATCCACGTGCCCGGCATGATCTACCACTCCGCAGCCCTGACGCAGCTCGGTGGCGACCCGCAGGGTCCCTACCGCGCGATGATCTGATTCCCCCCTTCACTTTCGAGGACGATGACATGACTGAACTGAGAGGTCTCGGCTACCTCCGCATCCAGACGCAGGACGTGCCGCGTTGGCGCGCCCTGCTCCTCGACGGGCTCGGCATGGCCGAGGGAACCGGCCCCGAGGCCGACGGCTTCTACGCCCGCATCGACGAGCGCCGCTCCCGCATCCAGGTGCTGCCCGGCGATTCCGACAAGGCCCTGGCCGTGGGCTGGGAGGTGCGTGACGAGTTCGCGCTCCAGCGAGTGCGCGAGGCCGTCGAGAAGTCGGGACGCACCGTCGAGGTGCTCTCGCACAAGGAAGCGACCTACATCGACGCCGAGGGCGCCATCGCGTTCGAGGATCCGGCCGGAACCCGCCTCGAAGTGTTCTTCGGGCCGGTTCTCGACCACAGCCCGGTCGTGACGCGGTTCGGCGGACGCTGGGTGACCGGCGGCCTCGGCCTGGGTCACGTCGTGCTGCCGACGGCGAACTTCGCCGAGACGTACGAGTTCTACACGCAGGTTCTCGGTTTCCTGCCGCGCGGCTCGATCCGTCTCGACGAGGACGGCCTCGTGCGGGTCCGCTTCCTCGGTATCAACGAACGCCACCACAGCCTTGCGCTGTGCCCGGCTCCGCCGAACGAGGAGCCCGGCCTGGTGCACCTGATGACCGAGGTCGACACTCTCGACGCGGTCGGCCAGGCCCTCGATCGGGTGAACAAGCTCGACTTCTCGATCTCGTCGACGCTCGGCCGGCACACGAACGACAAGATGATCTCGTTCTACGTCCGCGCACCCGGCGGCTGGGATCTCGAGTTCGGTACCGAAGGCATGCTCGTCGACGAGCGTCACTACACGTCCGAGGAGATCACGGCGGATGCGTACTGGGGCCACGACCAGTCGGGATCCGAGCCGCTGAAGGCGTTCCTGCCTCCCACTGCCTGATATCCCACGGGCCTGTCCGACGAATGCACCGCGACTTCCGGTCGCGGTGCATTTTTCGTCGGTCTTGAAATTCGTTCTTCCGCAGAGCTCCGAGTGGCACTACAGTCGTAGATACTCATTGATCGGTCGATCAATCAACGACACGCCACGGAGAAGACCATGTCCGAAGTCCTCCCCACCCCCTCGTCCGTCATGGACCGCGTCGGCCTTCTGCTCGAACCGTTCCGCGACACGGACGGACTGACCCTCACCGAACTGTGCCGACGAACGGGCTTCCCCCGCTCGTCGGCCCATCGCATGCTTCTCCAGCTCGTGTGGGTCGGATGGATGCGTCGCAGCGGCACCACCTATCACCTCGGCCCGAAGATCGTCGAGCTCGGCGCCCTCGCGCAGGCACACGACCGGATCCACAGCGCCGCCCTCCGCTCGATGTACGACCTGCACCGAGAGACCGGTCTCGCCGTCCACCTGACCGTTCTCGACGACGACCAGGTCGTCTACCTGGAGAAGGTGAGCGGCGCGCAGTTCACCGACACCACCTGGGCGGGTCAGCGGCGTCCCGCCGAGGACACCGTCGCCGGCCTGGCGCTGCTCGCCCGACGCGACGGGCACCATCCTGCGCTGAGCGGCCCCGACGGATACACGCTCGCCGGTGGTGTCGTGTACGGCGGTGAATGCTTCCGGCACGCCGTCGCCGCTTTCGCCGCAGGGGACGGGGAGATCGCCGCACTCTCACTTGCCGGCCCCGTCGAGGCGCTCGGCGAAGACGCGACCCGGCGGCTGCGTCGGGCAGCCGACCACCTGGAAGCGACCCTGACCGCGTGACACCACGCCCTGTCCACAGCCCCGTTGATCAATCGATCAACGGACGGTTCCGGCACATCGTGAGGATGCCATGACACACACCGACGACTTCTCCAACGCCTTCATCGCCCGCGTGGCCGGGCTCCTGGACGAGTTCCACACCGGCGATCGCCTCACCCTCTCCGAACTGTCGACGCGCACGGGCCTGCCCCGCTCGTCCACCCACCGGCTGCTCACCCAGCTCGCCGAGCACGGCTGGGTGAGCAAGCGCGGCAAGACCTACGCGCTCGGACGCACACCGCTCGAGTGGGGCGCGCTGGCGAGGAACCACGACCGCCTGCACCGAGCGGCCCACCCCGTCCTGCACGACCTGCATTCGGCGACAGGTCTCGTCGTACACCTGGCGGTTCTCGAAGGTGGCGATGTGCGCTACGTCGACAAGGTCGGCCGCGGACCTGTCGCACTCCCCTCGCGCATCGGCGGACGGCAGCCGGCGCATCGCACCGCACTCGGAAAGGCCCTTCTGGCCCACACCCGGATGCACGCCGCCTATCCTGCGACCGGATGCACGTACGCCACTGCTCCGAGGGCTGAGAATTTGCTCTCCCGCAACGAGATCGCACGTATCCGCGAACGCCACGTCGCGCACGAGTGCGGGGAATCGTTGCCGGGTATCGCATGCGTGGCGGCGCCGATCGGAAACGGGCAGATGTGCGTGGGAGCGCTGTCCGTGACCGGACCCGTCGACATCGTCGACACCGTCAGCCTGGCCACCCCGGTCCGGCTCGCGGCACGGGCCGTCTGGCGCTCCCTGTCCCCGGCCGATTCCCAGCCACACCTCGGCCGGCCGATGGCTCAGCGCACCAGCGCCTGACCTCCGTCCACCGGAAGCGAATGGCCCGTGATGTAGCGGGCCGCCTCGCTGCACAGGAAGACGACAGCGGGCCCGATATCGGTCTCGGGATCACCGAGTCGACCGAGTGGGATCGAACTCGCGTATGCGGCGGCTTCGTCCGGCTCGCGTTCCGCCCACTCCTGCATGGCCACCGAATCGGCGAGCGGAAGAATCGAATTGACGCGGATCCCGTCCGCCGCCCACTCACAGGCGGCGGTGCGGGTGAGAACCCGGATCGCTTCCTTCGCGGCGGCGTATCCACCCGTGCCCGAGGGGTTCCACCGGATACCGGCCGCCGATCCGAGATTGACGATCGAACCACCGCCGCGCAGGTGCGGGTGGCACGCCCGCATCATCCGCCAGGTGGCGGTCGGGCCGGACTCCATCCCGTCGCGGTACACGGCCTCGTCGAGTTCGAGCAGCGTTCCCGGAGCGGGTGATTGCGCGTTGTTCACCAGAATGTTCAGGCCACCGAACTCCCTCACCACGTCCGCGACGGTCGCCTCCACGGCCGCCGCGTCGGTCACGTCGCACACGTACGGCACCGCACGGCCGCCCCGAGCTTCGATCTCGACCGCGGTGGCACCGATCGTCTCCGCGGTGCGCCCCACGACGGCCACCGAGGCGCCGGCCGCGGCGAGCGCAAGTGCGATCCCTCGCCCGATGCCCTGGCCGGCGCCGGTCACGAGGGCGGTGCCACCCGCGAGGGGGGTGGTGGGAACGATCGGGTCCATGCGGGTCACGGCCATGCATACTCCTGAAGACGTCGGGACGGGACTCCATTGATCGGTTGATCAATGAATGTGGCAGAATACGGTCCGGAACAGGCCTCACCCAGGCCTTACGAGAGGACGACGGTGGACCCGCAGGAGCGTAAGAGACAGATACTCGACAGGTCGGCGGAGATCTTCGCCCGCAAGGGTGTCACCGCCACCACCATCCGCGAGATCGCCGATGCGGTCGGTGTCTACTCCGGAGCGCTCTACCACTACTTCCCGTCCAAGGAAGCGATCGTCACCGAGCTCATCCGCGAGTACATCACCGACCTCAACGAACGGTGCCGCGAGGTGCTCGCCCGGTCGCTACCGCCGGTCGAACGACTCGAGGCCTTCACACAGATCGCGCTGGAGACCTCCGAGGACTATCACGGCGCCACCTCCATCTGGCGACGCGAAGGCGAGTACATGCGCGAGCGCGTCGTCGAGGCCGACATGGTCTCCTCTGCCGACGCCATGGAAGTCGCATGGCGCGAGGCCATCCGGGACGGCATCGCGGAAGGGGTCTTCCGCACCGACATCGATCCCGAAGCGTTCCGGGAACTGATCTACGACGCGGTCTGGCATGCCTCCCGCTGGTACCGGCCCGGACCGAACCGCACCCTCGCCGATCTCTCGCGCACCATCGTGTCGTTGTTCGTCGACGGCTTCCGCCGACGCGACACATGATCCGCCCCGCCGCGTACGGCGGGACGGATCATCGGATCACTCCGCCGAACCGCTGAGGTTCTCCTCGACCTCCTTGTGCCACGACTCGAGCGCACGGGAGGTGTCCACCTCGAACTCGAAACGCTGCGTCATGTCCGGCGTGACGTCCTCGAGGTCGACGTAGAACTGGTTGTACCAGCGACGCAACTGGTAGACCGGGCCGTCCTCCTCCGTGAGGAGCGGATTCTCGATGCGGGACTTGTGCTTCCAGATCTCGATGTCCTGTGCGAACTGCTCCTCGAGACCGTCGGTGAACATCTTCGCCATCTCGGCGGCCTGCTCCTCGGACATGCCCTCGATCTTCTTGACGATCGTGCCGAACTGCAGCACGAACGAGTTGTTCGTGACCGGGTAGTG
Source organism: Rhodococcus sp. S3 (assembly GCF_058211795.1). Classification (NCBI taxonomy): domain Bacteria; kingdom Bacillati; phylum Actinomycetota; class Actinomycetes; order Mycobacteriales; family Nocardiaceae; genus Rhodococcus; species Rhodococcus sp. S3. Next base: position 4,350,270 of record NZ_CM177074.1, read on the forward strand.
GCAGTTGATCAGCTTCGACTCGATGGTCGTGCCCTCGGAGACCGTGTAGATCGTATCGAGCATGAAGGACGGGCCGTAGTAGAAGGCGTCCGAGATCGTCTGCGCCTCCGGCAGATCCATCTGCACACCGGTCTTGATGTCGTCGCGCCCGTAGGAGCGCATGTGCTGGCCGGCGATGTGCCCGTCGAAGACGTTCTTGAAGTACTCGGGCATCTGGAAGTGCACGTAGAAGAAGTGCGCCATATCGACGACGTTGTCGACGATCTCACGGCAGTGCGATCCCTCGACGTGGATGGTCGTCCACGTCCAGTCGCTCCACTGCCCGTCCTCGTAGCCCTCGATCTCGGGGATCGCGAGCTCGGGAGTGGGCTCACTACCCTGCGGGCAGTGCCAGACGAACAGAACCCCGTTGCGCTCCATCGTCGTCCACGCCTTGGTACGGCCGAGCTTCGGCGTGCGGCGCGCGTACGGCACCGCTTCGCAACGGCCCTGGCCGTTCCAGCGCCAGTCGTGGAACGGGCACGCGATGGTGTCGCCCTTGATCTCGCCGCGCGCGAGGTTGCCGCCCATGTGCCGGCAGAAGGCGTCGAGCGCGTGCAGCTTTCCTGCCGTGTCGGCGAAGACCACCAGGTCGGTGCCGAACACCTTGACCTGATGCGGCTTTCCGTCACGGAAGTTCTTGGCGAGGCCGATGCAGTGCCATCCGCGCGCGAAGCGGGTGGGGTTGGTACCGGGATCGATGTTGCGGATCTCGATCCGCTCCTGGGGGACGGTCATGGTTTCTCCTGGGCTGGCAAGGGGTGAAGGCGAACGGCGGTCACCGGGCTGAGGTGACTGCCTCCGTGGAAGCGAGAGGAGCGATCGCAGGATCGGTCCGGTTCCCGGTCCGGATCACACCGTCGGCCACCGCCTCGTCCACCGTGCGGTCGAGTGCCTCGCAGCGCATCACATAGGCACCCGGACCAGCGGTGGCGATCTCTCGGCACGACTGCCGGGCCTCGTCGGACCATTGAATGCTGGTATGAGCTGGGCTGTACTTCGCGACGAGCACACGAGCGCCGCAGGTGTGACAGGCGAGCGACTGCATTGTTGCCGGTTCCCTTCCTCGGATGAGCCGAGACTAGGAACCGCGATGTGTGCGGCGACACAGCTTTTCAGCCCAGCGGGACAAACGGAGTTCTATCGAACGCCCGGCGACTTCTCGTCACGCGGTGAAACGAGGTTCACGCGGCGTGTTGCAGGGGCGAACCCCGTTTCAGCGCGTCAGCCGGGGAGTAGCCGTGGGATGCGGACACGGAAGGTCGAGCCGACTCCCTGTTCCGACTCCACCTCCACTTTCCCGCCGTGCGCCGCGACCAGCGCAGCGACGATCGACAGACCCAGACCGCTCCCACCCGACGAGCGGGTGCGGGAGGCGTCGGCGCGGTAGAAGCGTTCGAAGACGCGCTCGCGGTCGTCGGGGTCGAGGCCCGGGCCCGTGTCGGCGACCTCCAGAACAGCATCGTTGTCCGCGGTTCCCACCCGAACGGTGACATCGGCATCGGGTGGAGTGTGGGTCAGCGCGTTGGTGACGAGATTGCTCAGCACCTGGCGCAGACGGGCGTCGTCGCCGAGAACCTCGGGAGTGCCTGGGCCGTCGATGATCTCGAGGGTGATGGTCCGTTCGGGTGCGACGGCACGCGCGTTGTGCACCGCGTCGGCAGCGACCGCGAGCAGATCCACCGGGGAACGGTCGAGCGGTCGTTGTTCGTCGAGTCGCGCGAGCATCAGCAGGTCTTCGACGAGCAGGCCCATACGACGGGCTTCGCGTTCGATGCGTTCCATGAGCATGCCGGTGTCGGTGCTCGCCCCCTGTCGGTACAACTCGGCGAAGCCACGGATTGTGGTCAGTGGGGTGCGAAGTTCGTGGCTGGCGTCGGCGACGAAACGACGCATCTTCTCCTCCGAAAGACGGGCCGACTCCTCCGATGCTGCGGTGGCCGCGAAGGCGGACTCGATCCTGCCGAGCATCGCGTTGAAGGTCACCGATAAGCGGCCGATCTCCGTTCGGGGATCACCCTCGGGCACCCGCTCGCTGAGGTCGCCCTCGGCGATCGCGGCAGCGGTGCGCTCGACCTCGTCCAACGGACGCAGACTCATACGCACGACGACACCGCCGGCCACCGCCAGCGCGACCAGCACTACCGCACCGATCACCGTCTGCAGCACGACGAGCCTGTCCACCGTCTCCTCGGCCTCGGCCAGGCTCATGCCGACCGTGGTCACGACACCCGATGCATTCTCGGTGCTCATCACCCGCCAGTGCGGACCGTCGTCGCCCACGGATCCGACGGTGACGGGCCTGCCCGTCGGCTCCTCCGGCACATCCGGTGCGGTCGACTCGTCGTTGACGACGAACAACACCTGACCGTCGGCGTCGACGACCTGCACGTAGAAAGGGCTCGGTGGTCGCCGGGAGTTGGGGGCATCCAGCGGCGGCGTCGGTGGTGGCCTTTCGGGTCGCGCCCAGGTGCGTGCGGCCTCCTCGAGGTCGCGATCGACCCGCGACAGCAGGGAATTCCGCAGAGCCGAGGTGACCGCGACCCCGGACGCGAGCAGACCGATGCCGGCCAGGAGCACCAGGGCGGCCACCAGCGTCCAACGGAGTGGCAGCGCCCGCAGGCGGTTCATGTGCGGGGTTCCCGCATCACGTAACCCACCCCGCGAACGGTGTGGATGAGGGGGACGTCGCCGGTGTCGACCTTGCGTCGCAGATACGACACGTACGACTCGACCACCCCGACCTCACCGCCGAAGTCGTAGTTCCACACGTGCTCGAGGATGCGGGGCTTGCTGAGCACCGTGCCGGCGTTGAGCATGAGATACCGCAGCAGCGTGAACTCGGTCGGCGACAGCGACACGGGCTTGCCCGCCTTGAACACCTCGTGGGTGTCCTCGTCGAGTTCGAGGTCGGCGAAGGTGATGCGGGAGCTGCGTTCGGCCTCGGACACCTTGCCGGCGCGGCGCAGGATCGTGCGCAACCGGGCGATGACCTCTTCGAGGCTGAACGGTTTGGTGACGTAGTCGTCGGCGCCGAGCGTCAGGCCCGCGACCTTGTCCTCCACCGCGTCCTTCGCGGTCAGGAACAGCACGGGCGCATCGATGCCGTCGGCGCGCAGGCGGCGCAGCATGCCCATGCCGTCCATGCCGGGCATCATCACGTCGAGGATCACCGCGTCGGGTCGGAAGCGACGCGCCTTGTCGAGTCCTTCGGCGCCGTTGCTGGCGGTCTCCACCTCGAAGCCCTGGAACTTCAGGCTCACGGACAGCAGTTCGACGATGCTCGGCTCGTCGTCGACGACGAGCACGCGCGCTTCGGGAATCCGGTCGGTCACGACTTCGATTGTCGCGGGTAGGGCTGTTACCCCGCTCGAGGTTTCCTGGCAGTTTCCTGTGAGCTTCCCGATTGTCAGGAAGTTGCCAGGAGAACTCCACGGAACCTCGAGATCACGAGTGTGTGCTGTGGGGGTGAACAACGGCTTCCAACAGACCGCGAGCAAATTGCACGCGTTCAACCGGTACGAGATCAAGTACTTCGTCGACGAGATGAAGGTGCCCGACCTGCGGCGCGAGCTCGCCGCCCGGATGGACACCGATCCGTACTCGCCGCACGGCGGATATCCGGTGACGTCGCTGTACTACGACACCGCGGATCTGCGGTTCTACTGGGAGAAGATCGAGGGCCTGAAGTTCCGCCGCAAGGTGCGCATGCGGCTGTACGGGGACCCGGCCGCGTGCACCGACGACACTCCCGTGCAGGTCGAGATCAAGCAGCGCGTCAACCGGGTGACGCAGAAGCGTCGCACCGCACTCCCCTACGGCGTCGCCCTGCGATGGCTGAACGGGCGCGAGGACATCGAGTGCGACGACTCGCAGCGACCGTTCGTCAACGAGGTCTCCAGCCTCGTAGGGAATCTGGATCTGCGACCGATCGTGACCACCGGCTATCTGCGCGAGGCATTCGTCGGACGCGACGCCGACCTCGGCCTGCGCGTCACGATCGACCACAAGGTGCACGGACGCGACCGCGACTTCCACTTCGCGGCCGGCGCCGAGAACCGCTTCATCATCCCACCGAAGCTGGCCGTCGTGGAGCTCAAGGCCAACGAGCGGGTGCCCTACTGGGCGACGGATCTGACGGCGCAGCTGGACATGTCGGTGATCCGAGTGTCGAAGTACTGCCAGTCGGTCGAGGCGTTCGGGCTCGCACCCCGGTCCCGTTTCGGCGCACCGGATCTGGTGCTTCCGGATGGCTTCGACGCGCGGGTGCCCGCCGACCTTCTTTCCACCGAACCGATTCCGGTTCGCTGACTTACTCGTTTCGAATCAAGGACGGATATGAATCTCGATTTCCAGGACCTCAGCGGCACGTTCACGACCTTCGACATCGTGGTGTCGCTGGCGTTGTCGTTCGTGCTGTCGAGCGTGATCGCGTGGGTCTACCGCTACACGCACAAGAACGTCTCCTACAGCCAGTCCTACGTGCAGACGCTGGTGCTGGTCGGCATGGTCATCGCGCTCATCATGCTGGTGGTCGGGTCGAACATCGCCCGGGCGTTCGCTCTCGTCGGCGCGCTGTCGGTGGTGCGATTCCGCAACGCCATCAAGGAAACCCGTGATGTCGGGTTCATCTTCCTGGTGATGGCCATCGGCATGACCACCGGTACCCGCTTCTACGTGCTCGCCATCGCGGCGACCGTCGCGATCTGCCTCGTGCTGCTGATCATGAACAAGTTCAACTGGTTCAAGCTCGACGTGCAGCGTCAGGTGGTCAAGGTGCAGGTGCCGCCGGAACCGGCCTACACCAGCACCGTCGAGGACGTTCTCATCAAGCACTGCAGTGAATACGAGTTGGTGTCCACCGAATCCGTCCGCGCCGGCGCCCTGGTGGAGCTGTACTACACGGCTCAGCTGAAGAAGGGCACGAGCTCGAACGACCTGATCGCTGCACTGAGCGCCGTCAACGCCGGCCAGCGGGTGAGCGTCCTGACCGGATACGACCAGACCGACCTGTGATGACGGCACCGACACCGCGGCGCCGTCTGCGGCACCGGATACCGACCTCGCTGCGTCGGCTCTGGAAACTGCCGGTGGCGTTCATCGCGTTCGTCGCGATCGTGGCCACGGCCTTCGGAGCGGCACGCGTGCGGCCCTACATCACGGGTGACCCGACGATCATCTCCTCGGAGATCACCGAGAATGTCGCCGGCACAGTCGACCTGTTCGACACCTCCGTCACACACGAGTTGTCGCTCGAGATCGGCGACTCCGAGTACGACGACATGATCTCCGCATACGAGAAGGACGGCGACAAGGAGTGGGTGGTCGCCGATGTGGTCATCGACGGCACCCGCATCGACGACGTGGGTGTGCGCCTGAAGGGCAACTCGACGCTGCGCGGCCTGCAGGGCGAGGGTTTCGATCAGGCGCAGGGCCCGCCCGGGATGGAAGGCATGACGCAGGTGGACCCGGAGGATCCGACCTCACTGCCCTTGCTGATCCGTTTCGACAAGTACGTCGACGGTCGCGCGTATCAGGGCATGACCGAACTGTCGGTGCGGCCCGGCTCGCCGGTGATCAACGAGGCGATGGCGTTGTCGCTCACCGCCGAGACCGATCAGCCGACCCAGCGGTACGCGTACACGGTGTACTCGGTCAACGACAGCGCCACCGCGACGCGACTGGTGCTCGAGCATCCCGACGAGCAGTACGCCAACTCGCTGTTCGACTCCCCCGGCTATCTCTACAAGGCCGATGCGTCGTCGCGGTTCGAGTACGTCGGAGACGACCAGTCGGACTACGCCGACCAGTTCAAGGAGATCAATGCCGCCGATTCCGGGACGTTGCAACCGATCATCAGCTTCCTGAAGTGGATGGACTCGGCCGACAATGCCGAGTTCGACGCGCACCTGGCCGACTGGGTCGACGTCGAGTCCTTCGCCCGGTACGTCGCCACCCAGAACCTGCTCGTCAACTTCGATGACATGGCCGGACCGGGTCAGAACTACTACCTCTGGTACGACCTCGACACGAAGAAGCTGTCGGTGGTCTCGTGGGATCTGAACATGGCCATGCAGGGCGATACGTCCGCCGGCCCGGACGACTCCATCTCGATCATGGGCGGCATGGGACCGGGCGGCTCCGGAGGAAACACGGAGGGCGCACCCGAGCCACCGGCGATGCAGCAGGGCGACGCACCGTCCATGCGGCTCGGGCGCGGTGGTCCTCCGCAGGGCATGCCGGGCGACGCGCCACCGGAGGGGATGCCCCAGGGCATGCCACCGGGAATGCCGGGAGGTGACGGGGAAGGTCGGGGCCCGATGGGTGGCAACACACTGAAGACCCGTTTCCTCGACTCCGACGCCTTCACGGAGATCTACCACCAGGCGTACCAGGAGTTGTCCGAGCAGATCTACGGCAGCGGTCTGGCGCTCGAGGTCCTCGACGAGGTGGCGGCGTCGGTGCCGACCTCCGACGGACTCACGGCCGAGGCGCTGCAGGAGAGCGTCGACTCGATGCGCTCGTGGATCGAAGAACGTGCGCAGGCACAGCTTCAGTGGATTCAGCCCCGCTGAGCGGGGTCGGATCCACCGAAGTTACGGATACTGTCTGGCCATGACTTCCGAAGAGATCCTGCTCGTCGAGCAGCGCGATTCCGTCCGCATCCTGACCTTCAACCGCCCGGAGGCGCGGAACGCGCTGAGCTCGGCGCTCATCGATGCCCTGCGCACCGAGATCGCCGCCGCAGAGGTGGACGACGAGACGAACGTCGTGGTCCTCACCGGTACCGACCCGGCCTTCTGCGCCGGACTCGACCTGCAGGAACTCGGGGAGAGCGGAGGCAACCTGTCGCTGGTGTCGGGCGCCGACCTCCCCATCGGTCATCCGTGGAAGCCCATCTCCAAGCCGATCATCGGTGCGGTGAACGGTGCCGCCATCACCGGTGGCCTCGAGATGGCGCTCGCCTGCGACTTCCTCATCGCGTCCGAGCGCGCCCGCTTCGCCGACACCCACGCGCGCGTCGGTGTCCTGCCGGGTTGGGGACTCACCCAGCGCCTGCCCGCGGCGGTGGGTCCGGGCTTCGCGCGTCGCATGAGCCTGTCCGGGAACTTCGTCGGAGCCGAGGACGCGCTGCGCGCGGGTCTGGTGACGCAGGTCGTCGCGCACGACGAACTACTCGACACGGCCGTGGAGGTCGCGCGGACGATCGCCGGCAACGATCAGCCGGGTGTACGGGCGTTGCTCGGGTCGTACCGGCGTGCGGAGGAGCATGTCGTCGAACCGGCCCTACGGGTGGAGCAGCAGACCTCGGAAGAGTGGATGCGGGAGTTCTCGCCGTCGCGGGTCGCCGAGAGGCGGGCCGCGGTGATCGAACGTGGAAAGTCCCAAAATGCCGTGAACCCGAAGTCCTGAAACACCCAAAATTAAAGGACATTTCAGGCTAATCGGACAGATTTATCACGGAAGGATAACAACTAGTGACGGCAGGTAACAGGCTTTGTTGCCGTCGCGAAGTATGGGACGGAAGCGGACTTATCCTCACGGATATTTCGCTTCCCGCGCCCGTTCGCGGGTGTGCCCATCCATATCAACACGGAGGTATTCCTATGCTGCTCGGATCTCTCGCACTGACCCTCGGTGGACTGCTCGCCGCCCTCGGCATCATTCTCTGACAGCCGGACCGATCGACTCCGCGCCCGCACCACCCCCTGCGTGCGGGCGCGGTTCGGTCCATTCGGACGGATCCACTTCCGGAGTCCGGAAAACTGTTTCCTCGTCACACTTTTCGGACATCATCTTCTCGAGTTCGTCCTTCTCGCGCTGCGCCATCTCGGGGTCGACGTCCTCACCCGGGACGGGTCCGGGATCTGTAGCCGGCGCGCCCTGACCGGGATCGGCCGCGTCGATCTCGTCGGAGCCGGTGTGCTTGATCGGGAGAAACGGTTCCATGCTTGCCATGGATACGGGTTCCCGACACCGATGCGCGCAAACAACTACTCCGGCAACGGAACGTTCTGCAGTCGCAGCTGACCGCGAGCGAGCACCTTGCCGCTCGCGGTGTCGGTGATGATCACCAGCCACAGCTGTTGAGTCCTTCCCTGCTGCAACGGTTCTGCCGTGACCGACGCGCGGCATCCCGTGGTCGAGCGCAGGAAGTCGGTCGAATTGTTGACGCCGACGGCGAACTGGCCGCGCTCGAGTACCGCAGCGCTTGCACCGATACTGCCGGCAGTTTCGACGATGGTCGCGTAGAGCCCGCCGTGCACGACTCCCCACGGGGTGTGGTGGTCGGGTCCCAGGTCGACGTATCCGGTGACCTTCGTTCCGGTGGCTTCCTCGACGACGAAGCCGCTCGCCTCGACGAATCGGCTCGGCGGCTTCTGCCCGTAGTCCTCGATGGTCGGACGGGCCTCGACACTTCCGGTCATGACAACTCCTCGTTCACGCTGACTTCGATATCCACAGTTAGCCACTGCCAAGGCTGACTGTCAAGGATTAAGTCAGCTACCCTGTGGGCATGCAGTGGCTCGACTACAGCACAGACAACTGCTCGGTCCAGCGCACGATGGACGTCATCGGCGAGAAATGGACGATGATCGTTCTCCGCGAAGTGTTCAACGGCGTGCGACGTTTCGAGCAGATGCGCCGGCACACCGGCATCTCCGACCCCGTGCTGTCGGCCCGACTGCGCACCCTCGTCGAGGCCGGGATCCTCGACACCGTCCCCTACCGCGAGGAAGGCCGCCGCACGCGCAACGAGTACCGGCTCACCGACAAGGGCCGCGATCTCTACCCGATCCTCGTCGCCCTGCTCCAGTGGGGTGACAAATACTGCGCCGATCCGGAGGGTCCGTCGCTGCTCATCGAACATCGCGACTGCGGCGCGCCGGTCGAAGCGGTCGTGCAGTGCGCCCACGGCCACGGTCCGCTGGGGCCGAGCGAATCGCAGACCCGACCCGGCCCGACCGCGCGAAAACTCCCCGAGGGCACGAAGACATAACGAAATGAATTTTCGATCCTCGGCGGTGTTTGGCGCCGAGGCCACGGGTACTCCTGGCTCAGCGTCCCGGTGCGGACGCAGTCCGGATAACCGAACGACAGGAGGAACACATATGCACTTCGGATCTCTTGCGCTCCTCGGCGGACTGCCCGCGAAACCGGGCATCGCCCACTGAGCCAGCGCACGCCGCGTCCGCATCCATCAAGGGTGCGGACGCGGTCGTATGTGCGATGAATTTTGCGGGCACCGCGAGTCGGTATGGTCACCGACCCCGAAGGAGCCGACATGCCCGAACCCGTCACCCGCACGATCGACGTCCCCGGCGCGACTCTCGTCTACGACGTCCGCACCGCCCCCGGCGACACCACTCCTCTTCTGCTCGCCGGATCCCCGATGGACGCGAGCGGCTTCACCAGCCTCGTCTCCTACCTCGACGACCGGACGGTGATCACCTACGACCCGCGCGGCACGGGTCGCGGCACGCGCACCGACACGTCGATGCAGTCCACCCCGGCCCTGCACGCCGACGACCTGCACCGGATCCTCGCCGAGCTCGATCTCGGTCCCGTCGACGTCTTCGCCAGCAGCGGCGGCGCGGTCAACGCGCTCGAACTCGTCTCGCGGCATCCCGAGCAGGTGCGCACGCTGGTCGCGCACGAACCGCCGATCGTCGAGTTGTTGCCTGATCGCATCGGGGCCGAAGCGGTGCGCGACGACATCCGCGACACCTATCAGCGCAGCGGCCTCGGGCCGGCCATGGCGAAGTTCATCGCACTGGTCAGCTATGAAGGTGAGCTGACCTCCGACTATCTCGACCGGCCTGCTCCGAACCCGTCCGACTTCGGCCTGCCCACCGAGGACGACGGGACCCGCGACGACGTGCTGCTGGGCCAGAACTGGATGTCGTGCACGGGCTACCACCCCGATCTCGACGCTCTGGCGAACGCGTCCACGCACATCGTCGTCGCAGGTGGTCGCGAATCGGTACGCCAGCTGTGCGGCCGCGCCTCGGCAGCGCTCGCCGAGCGACTCGGCACCACTCCGACGCTGTTCCCCGGCGATCACGGTGGCTTCATGGGAGCCGCCGAGGGCATGCCCGGCGATCCGGAAGCGTTCGCCGCCGTGCTCCGCGACGTGCTCCAACCGAGCCGCGTGTAATCCGTCCGATCCGCTCCCGCGCGCGTCGCGGTTCCCGCTTTCCGGAGGTCACCATGACCGAACCGCATTCCAGCCGTCCACCCGTGGTCGACCTCGCGGCCTGGCAGGCCGCGCGCGACGAACTCCTCGTTCGGGAGAAGGCCCACACGAAGGAGGGCGATGCCATCGCCGCGGCCCGCCGACGACTCCCGATGGTGGAGTTCGACGGAACGGTCGAGGTGGTCGGGCCCGACGGCCCGGTCCCCTTCCTCGACCTCTTCCAGGGCCGCAACGAACTCGTCGTCTACAAGCACATGTGGTACGACGGCGCGCCTCCGCAGGGACAGTGCGAGGGGTGCACGACCACGGCCTGGCACGTCCGCGATGCCGTCTACCTCAATGCTCGCGGAGTGTCGCTCGCGTTCGTCACCACTGGTCCGTGGGAGGAGGTGGCGGCGTTCGTCGAGTTCATGGGATACACCCAGCCCTGGTATTCGGTGCGCGACGTCGCCGAACCCGTGGGCGGAGCGATGGGTTATCTCACCTCCTATCTCCGCGACGGTGACCGGACCTTCCTCACCTACTCCACGACGGGTCGCGGCACCGAAAGGGCCAACAGCTCGGCCGGCCTGCTCGACATGACCCCGTACGGACGCGGCGAGAGGTGGGAGGACAAACCCGAGGGGTGGCCGGAGGGAGACGACCCGTGCTGGTTCTGGCGCGCCGATGCCGACGGCAACGCGACATGGGATGAGACGAGCCGCCCGGTGCCGCAGTGGACCCGGCCCGGTGCGACTCCCGTCGAGACCCTCGGAAGGAAGAGCGACTGGCACTGATCACACCGACGGCGCCGCGCGCCTACCGTGGAACGAGGTGTTCCCGACGAAGGAGTGTGCGTGGCGGAATCGTCCGGGTCGAATCGTCCCGAGTCCGAATGGAACGGCCGGGATTGGTACGTGAACTTCGGTGAGCGCAGCCCGTCACGGAACTGGGACGACGGCCGCCGCTACGGTTTCCTTGCCGCCGGTGGCGGCCGCTGGTATTCGGATTCCTTGCAGGAGTTGCCTGTCGGTGGCCGCGTCTTCGTCTACATCCCGAAGAACGGGTACGTCGGCATCGGCGTCGTGACCGGGCCGGCGGCACCGGCCGACGAGGCGACGCTCGTCGTCGACGGCCGGCCGGTCCCGTTCCGCAGCCTCGAGCTGAAGGCGCCGTATGTCCACGAGAGCGAGGGCACGGACCCGCACGAGGACCACCGCGAGTGGATCGTGCCGGTGCAGTGGACGCACACCGTCGCGCGCGAGGATGCCTTCCGCATCCCGGGGCTGTTCGCGAACCAGAACTCTGCGTGCCGTCTGCGTCATCGCTTCACCGTCGACACCGTGACGTCGTTCTTCGAGAACAATCCGGATGAGTGACGGCAGAATCTCTTTCGCACGATCACTCCGTGTCGCGCAGCGCGCTCCTGCGTTCGACGCGGCGCCGATCGGCCAGGTGGGCGTCGCGCAGCACTTCGAGCAGACGCGGCGTGGCCCGCTCGCCGGGTTCGACGACCGCGACCCACCCCAGTGAACCGTAGAGCGGGTGTGGCATGAACACGTCGGCCTCGGCGAAGTCGATCGTCGAGGGGTCGACGGACCGGGGCGGGTAGCCGAGCAGTTCGATGAACAGCTGCGACCCCGCATGCACGTTCACTCGCCATCGGCCCGGTTCGTCGAGGCGTGAATCCTCGTCGTCCGGATAGTTCTTCGTCACGATCGTCGCGTAGGGCTGCCGGTTGTGCGGGACCTCTCCGTCCGAGGTGTAGTAGAAGAAGTGATCGCCCCACGAGATCTCGGGATGCCCACTCCCCTCCTGTGGTGCGAGCTCGAGGACACCGTCGAAACTCCTGATCTCTGCGAGGATCTGTTCCATCGTCATACTTCGAGTGTCGCCTTGAAGTGCTTATGGAGGGTTCGGCTGTGGAGCACACGATGACGACGGGGCGCCTGGCCGCAGCCGTCGGATACTCCGTGCAGCAGGTGCGCGACCTCGAACGTCTCGGGGTGATCCCTCCTGCCGTACGAATGCCCAACGGCTATCGCAGATTCGGACCCGAACACGTCGCGGCTCTGCGTGCGTACCGCGCACTGGCTGTCGCGGTCGGGCCCGTGGAGGCGCGCAGTGTCATGCACGATGTGCAGACACTCCCCTACGACGAGGCGCTCGCTCGTGTCGTCGAACTCCACAGTGGGCTCGCGCGTGCACGCGACGAGAGTCTCGCCGCGCTCCGCGCACTCGACACCATCGTCGACGAGGCCGCCCACGACGCGCCTCCGCTGCCCCGCGACGCCATGAGCATCACCGAGCTGGCGACGGCGATCGGGGTGCGGTCGTCCACGCTGAGGTTCTGGGAGAAGGAGGGATTGGTCGCGCCCGAACGGACCGACCGCAACAGTATTCGGAGCTACTCACCCGCCGCGGCGCGGGATGCGCGGATCGTCGCCGCACTACGCGCGGGTGGCTACCGGATCCCGGCGGTCCGGGCGGTGATGGCAGCGATCGGAACCGACGACGACACCGACACCGCTCGGGATGCACTCCACGAGCGACTACGCACCATCGCCGTGCAATCCGAAGTGTTGCTGCGGGCCGGTGCAGGCATCGCGAACCTGATCGGGAACGGGACTCCGCGCTCGCCTAACTCGAGTCCGACGAGTGCAACCGCCACGGCACACTCGTCACCATCACCCCGGGCTGGAACAGCAGACGACTCTTGAGCCGCAGCGCGCTCTGATTGTGGAGCAGATTCTCCCACCAGTGCCCCACGACGTATTCGGGGATGAAGACGGTGACCACATCGCGCGGCGAATTGCCCCGCACCCGCCTGACGTAGTCGAGCACCGGTCGTGTGATCTCCCGGTACGGCGACTCCAGCACCTTCAACGGAATAGTGATGTCGCTGGCCTCCCACTCACGCACGAGAGCACGGGTGTCCTCCTCGTCGACGTCGACGGTGATCGCCTCGAGGGTGTCGGGATGGGTGGCCGACGCGTACGCGAGCGCCCGACGAGTCGGATGGTGCAGCTTGGCCACGAGCACGATCGAATACGTACGGCTGGGCAGCAGACCGTCCCATTTACCGGCGTCGAGTTCGGCCGCCACGCGTCGGTAGTGGTGGTTGACGGCCCGCATCCCCACGAAGACGGTCACCATGGCGAGGATCGCGATCCACGCGCCGGCAACGAATTTCGTGATGAGCACGATGATCAGGACTGTCCCCGTCATCGCCAGACCCAGGCCGTTGACGACACGCGAGCGCTGCATCCTCCGGCGATGTCGCGGGTCGGTCTCGGTGACCAACAGGCGGGTCCAGTGGCGCACCATGCCGGTCTGGCTCAGCGTGAAGGAGACGAACACCCCGACGATGTAGAGCTGGATGAGATGGGTGACTTCGGCATCGAACAGCCAGACGAACACGATCGCGGCGAGGGCCAGGAAGACGATGCCGTTGCTGAACGCCAGCCGATCACCCCGGGTGCGTAGCTGCGTGGGCAGGTGTTTGTCCTGCGCCAGCACCGACGCGAGCACCGGGAAACCGTTGAATGCCGTGTTGGCGGCGAGGACGAGGATCAATGCGGTCACAGCGGTGACGAGGTAGAAGCCGAGTGGGAAGCCGGTGAAGACCGTCTCGGCCACCTGCGCGACCAGCGTCTTCTGGTGGTATCCCTCGGGTGCCCCGAGCAGTTGCGTTGCGGGGTCCGCAGCGACGACGACCCCCAGTCGCTCGGCGAGGACGATGATGCCCATCAGCAACGTGATCGCGATGGCACCCAACATCAGGAGGGTGGTGGCGGCGTTGTTCGATTTCGGTTTCCGGAAGGCCGGCACCCCGTTGCTGATGGCCTCCACCCCGGTCAGGGCCGCGCATCCCGACGAGAACGCGCGCGAGAAGGAAGGCGAAGGCCAGCCCGGCCAGGTGGGATTGTTCGGCGGCGAGTTCGTAGTGCGACGACTCGGCGCGCAGAGGGGCGTCGAACACCACGAGACGCGCGAACCCCCAGACGAGCATCACGCCGATACAGAACATGAAGGCGTAGGTGGGGATGGCGAAAGCTGCGCCCGCTTCGCGGAGTCCGCGCAGATTCACTGCGGTGAGAAGGACGATCGCGGCGATCGCGAACAGCACCTTGTGGTGTGCGACGAAGGGGATCGCCGACCCGATGTTCTGGGCGGCCGACGAGATCGACACGGCGACCGTCAGCACGTAGTCGACGATCAACGCGCTGCCCACTGTCAGGCCGGCCATCGCACCGAGGTTCTTCGTCGCCACTTCGTAGTCGCCGCCCCCGGAGGGGTAGGCATGCACGTTCTGCCGGTAGCTCGCGACCACCACGACCAGGACGACGGCGACGGCGAGACCGATCCAGCCGGAGAACGCGTAGGCGGACAGGCCCGCCACCGACAGCACGAGGAAGATCTCCTCCGGCGCATAGGCGACGGACGACAGGGCGTCGGACGCGAACACCGGCAGGGCCACGCGTTTCGGCAACAGGGTGTGGCCGAGAGTGTCGCTGCGCAGCGGTCTTCCCAGCAGCACTCGTTTGGTGACGTTGTCACGGCCCTTGTGGATGGTTACGGCCACGACCACCGACTCCTGTCCGGCGCATACCCGCGCACGCAGAAGCGAACGGTACGCTTGAATTACGACGCTCGCCATAGTAGGACTTTGTTAGGTTCACCACTTCCTGGTGTGAGGCCTCGAGATTCGGCGAGATGTCCGAGACGATAACCAGGTGGATGCCGCAGCCCTGACCGATGTCGGTGAACGTCTCGATGCGTTCATCGGCGAGGTGTTCTCCTCGCTCAAACGCAAGGACCAGCGAGTAACGGCCGGGGTATATGCGCGAGGGTTGATGCTCGACGGGCGCCGCAAGTCGATGCAGCCGATGGCCGACCGCCTCGGGATCGATCACCAACGCCTGCAGCAGTTCGTCACCACCTCACCGTGGGATCCGGTACCGGTCCGGAAAACACTGTCCCGCAAAGCGTGTGATTTGATCTCCCCGGATGCGTGGGTGATCGACGACACCGGATTCGCCAAGGACGGTGACGCCTCGCCGTGTGTGGCCCGGCAGTATTCGGGCACCCTCGGCAAGGTCGGAAACTGCCAGGTCGCGGTCAGTGTGCACGCCGCCACCGATACCGCGTCCGCACCCTTGGATTGGCGGCTGTATCTGCCTGAGAGCTGGGACGATCAGCGGTGCGACGATCCGGAGACGGCCTCGGCGATCACCGCTCGCCGGCGACGCAACGCGATCCCGACCGAGGAGCGCTATCGCACCAAGGCAGTGATGGCTCTCGAGATGCTCGACGAGCTGATCTCGTGGGGCCGGACCCCACCGGTGATCGTCGCCGACGCCGGCGACGGCGACTCGGCGACCTTCCGGCAGGGCCTGACCGACCGCGACCTGGCCTACGTCGTCGCGGTCAAGGGCGCCACCCTCGCGCACCCCGCCGATGCAGTCCCGGCCGCCGCCGCGTACTCCGGGCGCGGGCGGCCTCCGACCCGACGCTACCCACCGGCCGTGACCTGCAGGGATCTCGTTCTGGCGGCCGGAGTAGGCGCGCTGACCGAGGTCACCTGGCGCCGCGGAACCAAGACCGGTCCGGGCAACCCGACCGCGGTGATGCGCTCACGGTTCGTGGCGCTGCGGATCCGCCCCGCGAACCGCACCATTCCCCGCGACGAGGACGGAACCCTGCCGCAGGCGTGGCTGCTCGCCGAATGGCCGGCGGGCGCGGCGCAGCCCACCGACTTCTGGCTGGCCACCCTGCCCGAGGACACCCCGCTGTCGGAGTTGGTGCGCCTGGCGAAGATCCGCTGGCGCATCGAACACGACTACCGGGAACTGAAAACCGGTCTCGGACTCGACCACTTCGAGGGCCGCTCCTGGCTCGGCTGGCACCACCACGTCACCCTCGTCACCGCCGCACACATGTTTCTCACCACCCTGCGGCTGACCGACCCAAAAGCGGTCGGGCGGGACTGACCCTCTACGGCATTGTGCGCGAACTCCAACGCGCACTGGCCTATTGGATCGGTACCTGCCCGACCTGCCATCACACCTTCCCAACATAACAAAGTACTAATAGGTGCAGATCGGGCAAATTCACCCCGTCGATCACCCCTCGATGAAGTTGGCAGGTGAAAGAATCGCGGGTAGTGTGGAGTCGTTGTTGCTCCTCGCAACAAAGCGTGCCGTGTCTCCTCCCCTTTGACATGGCACGGACGGACCCCGTCGGCCCCTCCCCTCGTTAAGCCGACGGGGTTCTCTCATTGGTTCCCGCCCGTGCCGGGGTTCACACGTTTTCGTACAGAACGGTCCGTTTTACGGATTTTGCGGCGATCCCGTACAGCGGCAGCAGAACTTGACTCGTTCACCATGCGCGCGGTCGACTATTTTCCTTCACCACGCTCACGATCCGGAGAACCCTGATGACCGATTCCATCCTCGAGCTCTACGTCAACGACGGATTGTCCGACGAGGAAATCGATCAGCAGAGGGCCGCCTACGGGCCGCTCACCGAGGACGTGCGCGAACTGATCCGGCTCGCACTGCAGACCCGCGTGGATGCCGACGACGTCGCGCGGGCGCGGGAACATCTTGCGGCCGCGCGCGAGATCCTCGAACGCGACCGGGAGGACGGCCCGTACGGCACCCGGTTCAACGACTCGGGCCGATTCCGCAACTGGGGCAACGCCGCAATAGGCCTGCGCAACGCCATCGCGCCGATCGGCGACATCCACGAGGCGGACGACGGCCGCGTGTGGACCGACATCGACCTCGGTCCCGTCTACGAAGGACCGGCCGGGCACGTGCACGGCGGGGTCTCCGCGCTGCTGCTCGACCAGATCCTCGGCGACGCCGCGCGCATCTCGGGATATCCGGGGATGACGGGCACGCTCACCATCCGCTACCGCAAGCGCACTCCCCTCGGCGCACTGCGTGTGGAGGCGAAACTCGACCGCGTCGAGGGACGTAAGGCGTTCGTCGTGGGGCACATCGCCGACTCGGAGGGGATCTGCGTGGAAGCGGAAGGCATCTTCATCGCTCCGGTGTGGATGGTGCAGCAGCGCGACTCGTTCGCGGAGACACCGAGGCCCGAATAGGCTCACAACCGAGAAGTGAGGCTCACAACGCCCATGGTCGACCATCAGGGTTGTGAGCCTCACCTGTGCGTTGTGAACCTCCGAACGACGTAACCCTTCCGTCGTCGACCACAGAATGGAAATATCACTCTCATGAACGAGAATGGCATTTCCGCAAGTCAGCGGCCGTCGGTGACGATGAGCCGGTACACCTTCACCGCCGACTTCGGCCTGACGTCGCTCCAGCTGAGCAAGGAACGCGCGGTCATGCGCGCCGACCTGCACGACAAGCTGCGCAACGACGCCAGCGCCGCAGCACTCGGGGTGCTCACCACCGTGGTGGACATCGTCACGTCCACCCCACCACTCGCCGTGTGCAGCCCGGACTGGGTCGCGACCCAGGATCTGTCGATCCACACGGCCGAACCGCTCACCGAAGGCCCGATCGTCGTCGACACCCACCTGGTGCGCGTCGGCAAGAAGACAGTGCACGTCGCCGCGGAGATCTTCGACGGACGCGGTATCACCGACCTCGAGGAGCTCGTCGCCGCCCTCGACAACGGCGGGTTACGACCGGCGGGGCGCGGCCTCGTCACCTTCGTGCGGCTTCCTCGCACCGCTGCGGCCGGTTCGGACTACTACAACCCCGGCGAGTGGGTGGGCACCATCCGCGAATATCCCAGCGAGCACGTCGAGGGATCGATCTACTCCCGATTGGGGATGCGCACCCTCGACGCACGCACCGGGGTACTCGAACTCGACCTCACTCCGTTCGTGGCCAACATGATCGGCACCATCCAGGGTGGCGCCCAGGCATTGCTCGCCGAGCACGCGGCGCACACCGTCCTCCCGGGTTTCGTGGCCATCGACATCCAGGCCCACTATCTGTCGCAGGTGAAGGTGGGGCCGGCGCGGTCGCACGTCACGGTGGTCCGTGAGACGAAGGACCATGCGGTCGTCGACGTCCGCCTCGTGGACGCCGGAGCCGACGATCAGGTGCTCGCCCTGACGACGGTCACCCTGCAACGCCTGATCTGATACCCCTGTTGCGAGAGTCACGACTTGCGACTCGGTGGGCCCGGCTCCTCCGCCAGTACAGTTGATCGATATCCGGCAGGAGCGAGAGGAGTCGACCGTGCAGAACGCCGTGTTCTACTCACTCGTCGCGATGTGCTCGTTGTTCGCCGCGTCGACGTGGTGCCTCTCTCGCCCTCATCTGCTGTCGAGCGCGGCAGCGCTCGTGGCCTCCGGACTCTGGGTGCTGATGAACGGGCCTCTCGAGGGGCGCGTGCTGTACTCGGTGACGCCGAACCATGGATTGACCGAGGCCGATCTGCTCTCGGGAGTGGGCGTGTGCATCGCAGCCTGGGGTTTCTGGACGACGCGGAACCGTCGGCGCCGTCGGCGTTCGCAACGACCGTCGTCGTACCGCAGGCACCCCGACGGGTCCCGAGCCATGCCGACCCCCGTCTTTCCGGCGGGAAGCGACGTCGAAACGGGCCCCATCCGCCGCAAAGCAGGATGAACGTCTCGGTTCGACGCCGAGAGGATTTCTCAGGTCTCGTTTCAGTATCGGCTCTGGACGAGTGCCCAACTGTCACCTAAGCTCCAAAGCGGCCACGGCGTAGGTGGCCGTGTCTCCCTAGAGTCCTCCCCGACACAGGAGATACAGCGCGAGGCCCCGCCGGCTCCTCCCCTCGAATCGCTGGCGGGGCCCTTCCCTGTCTGCCTCCCCGACGACAGGGGCAGATCGAATGGTAATCGGGTCCCGATGTCCGGTTCGTCCTACGTTCGGACGAAACGGCGGGTAACCCTTGTGACCTTCGTCTCTGCTTCGCTGTTCACAGCATAGAGCAATCCGCTCACTCGCGTGCATAGATCTTTCTGGAGTTCACCGAAAGGTCAACTCGCAGAGTCCGTTCTGCCGCTTTCGCGCGCTTCGCACTCTTCCGTCAGGCACGGTCCGTCAGCTCGGCGTGCCCGGCCTGACGAGCACAGTGCGCGCAGCAGTAGACGGCATCCGCCGACTCCACGCCGTGCCCGAGGATGCGGCAGTGGCAGTGGGCGCACTGCGGCGCCATCGCGGTGATCGCGCACTCGAAACTGTCGAAGGTGCCCGAGACGTCCCCACGCGTGAGGGTGAAGGTCTTGTCGTAGTCGTTGCCGCACGTGTCGCACGTGGCCATGACTCTCCTCCTCTTCCGGCATCGCGACCGGACGGCGTCCGGTCTCCTTCCGGTCGAGTACCCGGAACCGCCGGAACACACGAGCCCGCCCGCACCGATTCGGTGCGGGCGGGCTCGTGGACGACGGATCTACACCGGTTCGGGTTCCTTCGCTTCGTGCTTCGCAGCTTCCTGCTGTGCGGCCTCGAGCTTCAGGCGCTGTCCGAGCACCGACTTTCGGCGGCCGTAGACGAAGTAGATTGCCACGCCCAGGACCATCCAGACGGTGAAGCGGATCCACGTCTCGACCGAGAGGTTGAGCATGAGCCAGCCGCAGGCGAGAACCGCGAGGATCGGGACCAGCGGCACGAGCGGCACTCGGAATCCGCGGGGCAGGTCGGGGCGGGTGCGACGGAGCACCATCACGCCGACGCACACCAGGACGAAGGCGAACAACGTGCCGATGTTGACCATCTCCTCGAGCACACCCATCGGGAACACCGCGGCGAGGACGGCCACGACACCACCGACCATCAGGGTGATGCGCACGGGCACACCCTTGTGGTTCGTGACGGCGAGCTTGCGGGTGACGAGTCCGTCGCGGGACATCGCGAACAGCACGCGGGTCTGGCCGAGCATCATCACCATCACGACGGTGGTGAGGCCGGCGAGACCGCCGATGTTGATGGCCATCTGCGCCCACGTGATGCCGTGTGCCTCGAAGGCCGTGGCCAGCGTGGCGCTGCCGTCGCCGACCAGTTCGCTGCCGGTGCGCAGGTCGGTGTACTTCACCATGCCGGTGAGGACGAGCGTGACGCCGACGTAGAGGACGGTGACGATCGCCAGCGAACCGAAGATGCCGCGGGGCAGTGCCTTCTGCGGGTTCTTGGTCTCCTCGGCGGTGGTGGCGACGACGTCGAAGCCGATGAAGGCGAAGAAGACCAGGCTCGCCGCGGCGAGGAGGCCGTACCAGCCGTAGGTGCTACCACCCGCGCCGGTGAGGGCCGAGAACAGCGACTGGTGCATGCCGGCTGCGGCGCTCTGCGTCTCCTCGGCCGGCGGGACGTACGGGGAGTAGTTGGACTTGTCGATGTAGAAGATGCCGACGACGATGACGAGCAGGACCACCGCGACCTTGATGGCGGTGACGACGGCGGAAACCCGCGACGAGACCTTGGTGCCGATCGCGAGGATGATCGTGATGGCGCCGACGATGAGCAGCGACCCCCAGTCGACCGTGATCGGTCCGAGGTCGATCGACGCGTCCCCGCCGAACATGCCCCCGAGATACATCGACCATCCCTTGGCGACGACCGCGGAGGCGAGGGCGAACTCGAGGATCAGATCCCATCCGATGATCCAGGCGACGAATTCACCGAAGGTGGCGTAGGAGAAGGTGTAGGCGCTGCCGGCGACCGGTACCGCGGAGGCGAACTCCGCGTAACACAGTGCGGCGAGACCGCACGCGATCGCGGCGAGGACGAACGCCAGCGAGATGGACGGTCCGGCGAGATTACCGGCGGTGCGGGCGGTGAGGGTGAAGATTCCGGCTCCGACCACGACGGCGACGCCGAACACGGTCAGATCCTTGGCGGTCAGTTCTCGTCGTAGCCGCGAACCGGGTTCATCGGTATCCGCGATCGACTGTTCGACGGATTTGGTCCGCCAGATGCCGACTCCGGGCATTGTGTGCTCCTCGGGGTGATTGCGGCGCCCGCCACGCCCGGTCCGGGCGAGGGGTAGGCATGTCGCTCACTTCGCGCGCATTACGTTGCAGCAAGCCGTGTTTGCGTGAGCATTTGATGCAGCAATCATGGCACTGGCTCGTGAAGTGTCAATATCTTTCTGATCAGTTGAGCATTATGCTCGAGTGGTGACGCGCATCACAACGGAAAGGGTGTCATCGTGTTCAGTCTCGACCGGCTCGACGCAGCTCTCCTCGGAGAGCTCACGCGCAACCCCCGGGCAGGAATCGTCGACCTGTCGGCGAAGCTCGGCGTCGCCCGCAACACCGTGCAGTCGCGCATCAGGAAACTCGAGGAGTCCGGCGCCGTCACCGGATACCGACCGGTCGTCGACCTGCCGAAGCTGGGCGTGCCGCTGCAGGCGTTCATCGGCGCCGAGCTCGTCCAGGCGCGGATGGGGCATGTGATCGCCCAATTGGGCCGATTCCCAGAGGTATTGGAGGTCCACGCGACAACGGGCCGGGAGGATCTCCTGATCCGGATGGCGGCGCAGTCCCAGGAGGACCTCCTGCTGGTCCTCGAACGGCTCCACGCCATCGAGGGCGTCGCGCACACCACCACGACGCTCGCGCTCACCACACCGATCGAGTACCGGACGCAGCCGCTCGTCGAGCACATCACCCGCGATGCTGGGCACGGCCGGTCGTCGTCGGCCGGAAGCTCCTGAGAACACGAGAAGGGGAGGCACCTCGCGGTGCCTCCCCTTTGTTCCCCTGTGCGGATCAGTTTCCCTGTGCGGACCAGTTCCCTTGTGCGGATCAGACGGTATCGATGCGCCGCTCGGCGATGCGGTTGGCGGCCGCGCCCGGCGTGACGCCGAGAGTGCTCGAGACGTCGAAGATCTCGGCGGTGCGGTCGAAGATCGACTCCACCCGCTCGCGGACGACGTCGGCGGCGGATCCGTCGACCTCACCGGCGACCTGGATCAGTCCGCCCGCGTTCGCGACATAGTCGGGCACCCAGACGATTCCGCGCTTGCCCAGCAGTCCCTCCACCTCGGGCTGCGCGAGCTGGTTGTTGGCCGCACCGCACACGAGACGTGCGTCGAGGTGGGCAGCGGTGGTCGAGGTCAGCGTGCCGCCGAGGGCGCACGGGGCGTAGACGTCGGCGGACGAGGCGACGACGTTGTCGGTGACCTGCGCCGGGAACTCGTCGACCACGCGGGCGATCGCCGCGGGGTTCACGTCGGAGACGATCACCTCGGCACCATCGGCGACGAGCAGCTTCACCAGCTCGTATCCGACCTTGCCGAGACCCTCGACCCCGACCGTGCGACCCGCGAGAGTCGTTTGTCCCCAGACGGTCCGGGCGCCGGCACGCATGGCCTGGAAGACACCGAGCGCGGTCAGCGGCGAGCTGTCGCCGGAGCCGCCGGCGGCGACGGTGCGCCCCACGGCGTGGGCGGTGTGCCGGCCCACCACGTCGAGGTCCTCCGCGCGGGTTCCCACGTCGGCGGCGGTGATGTAGCGACCACCGAGCGACTCGACGAATCGTCCGTAGGCAGCGAGCAGATCGTCGTTCTTGTCCATCTTCGGATCACCGATGATGACGGCCTTGCCGCCACCGAGGTTCACGCCCGACACCGCGGCCTTGTAGGTCATGCCCCACGACAGTCGCAGCACGTCCTCGAGCGCCGACATCTCGTCCGCATAGGGGTAGAAACGGGTGCCACCGAGGGCGGGACCGAGTGCGGTGGAGTGGATCGCGACGATGGCGCGCAATCCGGTGGCCGCGTCGTGGTGGAAGACGACCTGCTCGTGGGGGCGGTCGGTCAGTCGGGCCGAGCGGCCGAACACTCCGGCGGATTGGGTGAACTCCGGGAGATCGAGGGCAGAGGTGGTCATCGATGGGTTCCTTTGCAGCAGAGGGTGTTCGTGCGTCAGAAGTCGGTGTCGGCTCAGAAGTCGGTGTCGATGCCGAGCTCGGCAAGGCGGGCCCGGTACTGCTCGACGGAGCGGAGCTTGACGTCCTCGTAGCCGCGCACCATGTCGGGCAGGGCCGCGATCTCGACGGCGCGGTCGTAGGAGTCGACGTCCAGGTCGGCGGCGAGCCCCTGGATCGTGGCGGTGTAGTGAGCGAGCAGCGCACGCTCGACGCGGCGGACGTGGGCGTAGCCGAAGGGATCGAGCTTCGTCCCGCGCAGACGCTTCGCCTTGGCCAGAGCCTTCAGCGCGACATGCGATTTCGGTCCGAAGCCGACCTTCTTCTCACGGCCGAGTGCGCGCAGCGCCGGCGGGTGGAGGCGGTAGGTGAGCTTGTGTCCACCGAGGACCTGGCCCTGCACCTCGTCGAGGAAGGCCGGGTCGACGAGCATGCGGGCGACCTCGTACTCGTCCTTGTAGGCGGTGAACTTGAACAACCCGCGGGCGACGGCCTCGCTGAAGTCCGTGCGGTTCGTGACGCGACGCTCGGCCTCCCAGGCTGCCTGCACCTGCCCGATGTAGCGGGCGGCGAGGGCTTCGCTCTGGAAATCGATCAGCGACGCGGCGCGGATCCGCACGAGCCGCTCGACCTCACCGGTGAAGGTGGTGCCGGCGAACAGACGCTCGGGTGCGACGGTGGCGGCGCGCTCGGTGCGGGCCGGTTCGGTCGCGGCGGCGAAGGCCGCGGGATCCGCGACGGCCACCCGGCCCCAGCGGAAGGCGGCGATGTTGGTCGCGACGGCCACCCCGTTGATCTCGATGGCCTCCTCGATGGCGTCGGCGGGGATCTCGAGTCCGCCGAGCTGGTGGGCGGCGCCCACGACGAGGAAGTTCGCAGCCGAGGTCTCGCCGAACAGCGCCTGGGCTGCGGCGAGGGCGTCGAACGAGACGGTCGTGCGGGTCGCGGTGTCGAGGCGCGCGAGCAGGTCCTGCTCGTCGGGGTGCCGGACCGAGCGGTCGTAGACCATGTCGCCGGTGGGGACGCGGCTCGTCGACGCGACCGCCACGGTCTCCTCACGGTTCGCGTAGGCGAGGTTCTTCGGCTCGGTCGCGGTGAGCAGGTCGAGCGCGAGCAGAGCGGTGGCACCGCCCGGGCCGACGCGGTTGCCGGGCTCGAGTCCGTCGGCGGCGAAGCGCAGGTGGGAGACCACCGGGCCGGCCTTCTGGCTCATGCCGATCTGGTCGAGCGACTCGACCTCGAATCCGGCGCGCAGCGCGGCCGTGGCGAGCACCTGGTTGACGGTGACGATGCCGGTGCCGCCGATGCCCGCGAGGAAGACGTTGCGGGTGCCCTTCGGGGTGTCGATGGCGGCGTCCGGGATGCGCGGCGGGGTCGGAGCCTTGCGGCGCTTCGGCTTCTCCGGCGACGTCTCGACGGTCACGAAGGACGGGCAGTCGCCGTCGAGGCACGAGTAGTCGGTGTTGCAGGAGGTCTGGTCGATGCGGGTCTTCGAACCGAACTCGGTGTCGACCGGCTGCACCGACAGGCAGTTGCTCTTGACGCCGCAGTCGCCGCAGCCCTCGCACACCGCTTCGTTGATGACGACGCGGGTGGTGCGGGCGGGCAGGGTGCCGCGCTTACGCTGACGGCGCGCATCGGCGGCGCAGTGCTGGTCGTAGATGAGCACGGTGACGCCCTCGATCTCGCGCAGCAGCTTCTGCGCCTCGTCGAGCCGGTCGCGGTGCCAGACCTCGGTGCCGCGAGCGAGGGTGCGCTTGCGGAGGCGCTTCGGCTCGTCGGAGCAGATGATGATCTTGCGGACACCCTCGGTGGTGAGCTTGTGGGTCAGCGCCGGGATCTTGAGGGCGCCTTCGGCGTCCTGCGCGCCGGTCATCGCGACGACGTCGTTGTAGAGCAGCTTGAAGGTGATGTTCACGCCGGCGGCGACGCACGCCTGCACGGCGAGCTGGCCGGAGTGGAAATAGGTTCCGTCGCCGAGGTTCTGGAACATGTGGCCGATGTCGGTGAACGGCGCCTGGCCGATCCACTGCGCACCTTCGCCGCCCATCTGGGTCAGGCCGGTGACGGCGCTGTCCTTGCGGCCCGAGAGTGTGACGAGAGTGTGGCAGCCGATGCCGCCGCCGCCGATCGAACCCTCCGGCAGAGCGGTGGAGCGGTTGTGCGGGCAGCCGCTGCAGAAGTAGGGGGTGCGCTGGGTCGACAGCACCTCGAGCGACAGTTGCGGCAGGGGCGCGGGGCCGAGTTCGACGTGGTCGCGGAGCACGCGACGCAGCGGGCCGCGCAGGCGACCGGCGGTGAGCTCACCGTCGACAGGCACGAGCGGGCGGCCGTCGGCGTCCTTCTTGCCGACGATCTGCGGGGCGTTCGCGGTGCCGTAGAGGATCTCGCGGATCTGGGTCTCGACGAAGGCGGTCTTGTCCTCGACCACGATCAGTTCGTCGAGGCCGCGGGCGAATTCGCGGACGATCTCGGGACCGATGGGGTACGGCATGCCGATGCGCAGCAGGCGGATGCCGGCGCGGTGCAGCGCGGCGTCGTCGACACCGAGGTCGAGCAGGGCCTGGCGCAGGGCGTCGAAGGTGGTGCCGGTGGCGGCGAGGCCGACGCGGGCCTGCGGCGGGTCGACCTCGATCACGTCGAGGCCGTTGAGGCGGCCGTATTCCTGGACGATCTTCCAGCGCGGGCCGTAGAGGTCGGCCTCGGCGATGACGCTGTCGCCGGGCGCGGCCATGGGGCGCTGCTTGTAGACGAATGGCCGTCCTTCCCATTCGATCTCGGGGACCGTGATGGGCAGGTCGGAGATGGAGCCGTCGACGGACCAGGCGCCGTCGGCGACGTCCGCGACGATCTTGAGGGCGACGAGGCATCCCGAGGCGCGCGACAGCGCGACGCCGTGCAGGCCCATCGTGACGATCTCGGCGGCGTTGCGCGGGAACAGGACCGGGATGCCGAGGGCGGCGAGTGATCGCTCGCTGACGGCGGGCACGGTCGACGACTTCGACGCGGGGTCGTCGCCCACCATGAGCAGCACGCCGCCGTTCGGGTTCACCCCGTACATGTTGGCGTGGCGCAGCGCGTCGGTGGCACGGTCGAGGCCGGGGCCCTTGCCGTACCAGACGCCGACGACGCCGTCGTGGGTCGGTGTGCCGGCACCGAGCTGTCCCTGGCTGCCCCACACGGCGGTGGCGGCGAGTTCCTCGTTGAATCCGGGGACGAAGGTGATGTCGTGCTCGGCGAGGACCTTCGGCATGCCGTGGAGCATCTTGTCGAGACCACCGAGGGGGCTGCCCTGGTATCCGGAGACGAAGGTCGCCACCCGGCGACCGTCCCGCATGGCCCGCACCTGCTGTTCGACGAACAGGCGGGCGATGGCCTGGACGCCGGTGAGGAGCACGGTGCCGGAGCCCGAGCGATATCGGTCGTCGAGGTCGTAGGGAAGTCGTTCGCTCTCCCGGATTACGGTCTCGGTCATTGCGTACCACCCGTCCTTCGTCGCGGCGTCCGATTGTGTCTGCGCCACTTCGATCGCGTCACTTGGTACAGCAATGGTTGATTGAGCTAGGCGATCACGTCAACAAAAGATTTTCGAGCGCATCATTTCGCTCAAATGTGACGCACCGCACACACATGAAGTGTGCACGGTGCTCAGAATCACCGCCCGCGGCGGGCACGGGCAGTTCCACCTCTCCCCGGTTCACGAACCCGTGGACCGGGTTGCCGTCGCCGCCGGGAGGGTATGGCCCTCGGTAGCCGGTATCGGTGTCCGGACGCCGCACCCGGTGAGGTGCTGCCGGTTCAGACATGCAGCCGGCAGCACCGTTCGGGTTACTGCATCCCGGGCTACTGCACCGTCAACGCGAACGGTCCATCAGGCCGGTTCCCATCGCAGCCGCGGCCACGCCCAGGACGAACACGATCGCACCCACGATGACGTGGGACCAGATCATGGACGTACTGGTGTCGACGCCGCTGACCAGCCACGGCGAGACGAACAACCACAGACCGAGCAGTGGCGCGACGAACGCCAGGCCGTGGGTGCGGCCGTAGGCCGAACCGAGCGCCATGGCGAGCAGTGCGACCGCGAGGCCGCAGATCAGATTGGTGGTGGCGAGTGCCGTCTGATCGGCGAAGCCGATGATCCAGGCGGATGTCGCCGCGTACAGACCGGCAACCATCATCAATCCGTCGGTGACCTGGACTGTGGGCTGTTCACCCATCCGGTCGTAGCGTTCGCGCATCTCGACGATGTCGGGATGGGTGTGCATTGCAGAATGAGCCGATGATGTCGACATTGTCCTCATCTCCTCGTGGGTGAGAAGTCCGAGGGGCCCTCCTGGGTCCGACACCATTATCGTCGTCCCGGGCGGGACGTTCCCGTAGGGCAGAAAGTCCCTACTTGGCGATCTCGGGCATGATCGCCGGCGTCAGACGGGTGCCGCATCGGGCACGAGGACGGCAGCGCCGCGCACGCGGTCACCGGCGAGATCCGCCAACGCACGGTCGGCTTCGTCCAGCCCGTATCGCATCGTCGCGACCCTGATGCGGTGCTGCCCGGCGAACGCGAGGAACTCCCGGGAGTCCTCTCTCGTATTGGCGGTCACCGACCGGATCTCGCGCTCGTAGAACAGGTGCCGCTGGTAGTTCAGCTGCGGGACGTCGGTCAGATGGATGCCGGCGATCGAGAGGATACCGCCGCGGTCGAGCGCCTCGAGTGCGGGCGGAACGAGGTCGCCGACGGGCGCGAAGAGAATGGCAGCGTCGAGAGGCACCGGCGGTGCGTCGGCGGCAGCCTGCACCGACGCGGCCCCGAATTCGCGGGCGAGATTCCGCGCATCCTCGCTCCTCGTCATGACGTGCACCTCGGCACCTCGCGCCAGGGCGACCTGCGTCGCGATGTGGGCGCTGCCGCCGAAGCCGTAGATGCCGAGCCTGCCGCCGTCGGGGACCGAGGCGCGCTTCAGCGCGCGGTAGCCGATGATGCCGGCGCAGAGCAGCGGCGCGAGTTCGATGTCGTCGTACCCGTCGGGCAGCGGGAGAGCGAAGGTCGCCGGTACGGCGACGAACTCGGCGTACCCACCGTCCTCGTCCCAGCCGGTGTATCTCGAATTCGGACAGAGATTCTCGTCGCCGCGGAGACAGTAGCGGCACTGCCCGCAGGTCGACCGCAGCCAGGCCACGCCGACGCGGTCGCCGACCGCGAACCCCTCGACCGCCTCCCCCACCCGATGGACCACCCCGACCACCTCGTGCCCCGGGACGACCCCCGCCCGGTGGATGGGGAGATCGCCCTCCGTGACGTGCAGGTCGGTGCGGCACACACCGCACGCCAGCACGCGCACCAGCAGATCGTTCGGTCCCGTCTCCGGGATCGGGACGGATTCGAACCGCAGGGGGTGGCCGGCCACGGGACCGGGCTCCACCACCCGCCACGCTCGCATCGATCGGGATTCGTCCACGGCCCTCGCCTCCCGCGTGTTTGCCGATCTCGGCACCGGTGAACCCTTTCATACATGAGCAGCACAGACGGGTCCACCGATCCGTACGACCCGGCTCAGGATCCCGACGCCGATCCCGACAGCCTCCTCTCGAAGGCTCCGCAGCAGCCCGACCAGGCAGAGGGCGAGGACGACCCGACCGAGACCGACGATACCGGACAATCCTGACCGTTCGAAGGAGATCCCGATGACCGAAACCACCCACGAGGGACCGAATTCCGGCGACACGGATGTCGTCACCATACTCACCGAGGACCATCGGGAGATGCTCGAACTTCTGGGCCGAGCGGAGACCACCCTCGACGCCGAGGAACGCCGCGATCTCACCGACTCCGCGATCGCCGAGGTGATGAGGCACTCGGTCGCCGAGGAGATGTTCGTCTATCCGGAGATGGAGAAACATCTGCCCGGGGCACCGAAGCCGTCGAACACGACAAGAAGGAGCACGACGAGATCGTGCAGGTGATGAAGCAACTCGAGGGAGCGGACGCATCGAGTGCGGAGTTCACGACGTCGGTGAAGAAGTTGCAGGATCTTCTGCGCCACCACGCGGACGACGAAGAGTCGGAACAGTTCCCGGAGTTGAGGGCGCATCTCGGGCAGGAGACCCTCGTGGAGGTCGGCACCAAGGTGCAGGCCGCCAAGAAGCTGGCACCGACCCGACCGCATCCGTCCGCACCGCATTCCGAACTGTTCCACAAGGCCGTCGGTCCGGGGGTCGGCATGGTGGACCGACTGCGCGACGCACTGACCGGCCGCAGTACCTGAGCGTGAGGACGGCGCGTCACCCCGTCACCCCGGCTCCGGTTCCTCCGGCGCGCCGTCCTGAGCTCTCGTCCGAACGAAGAAGGAGATCTTCCCGTTCGTCTCGAGCACCGCGAGGTCGATGTCGGCGAACCGGCGGATGCCCTGTTGACGCGCGGCGGCCATGAGGTCGTCGAGGGACAGACGTTCCCGTTTCAGGTTCCGCAGGTCGGGTTCGCCGTCCCGGACGATCACGACGGGGACACCATGGGTGATCCCACGCATCCGCGGAGAACGAGCGTTGATCAGCGAGAGCGCCAACGTCAGCACCGCGAAGACACCGATGGTGAGGACCGCGCCCGTCATGGACACGTCGTCCTGCGTGATCCCCTGCTGTACGAGATCACCCATCACCACGAAAAGCACGAGTTGGAAGGTGCTCAGTTCGCCGACGCTCGACCGGCCGACGAGACGGGTGATCCCCCACAGGAACAGGAACAGGACGATCGCGCGGATCACGATTTCCATCAGGGCACCAGCCAGGTATCGAAATAGATCGTCACTGCCGATTTCTCGCCGTCCATCACCGAGACGGAGCCCGATTCGCCCCATTGCCTCCCGGCCTGGATCCGTACATCGAGCGCGAAGGTGAACTCGTCGCCGGGCGGCGGATCGAAGGTCAGGTACGCCAGTCCGTCCCCGGCGGTCTCCGCGGACGGTTCGGGCAGCCGGCCCCGCATCTCGAGGATCTCGAAGTAGGACGTGTCGATCGCCAGGACGATCTCTCCGTCGAAGCCATCCTCCCGGTGCACCGTCACCTTCCAGGGGACGTCGAGGCCGGCGCGTGCGATACGCGGGTAGGTCAGGTCGAGTTCGTACCCGCCGCCCTGCGCGGTGGCCGTCGAACTCCGTACACCGAGGAAGCCCAGTATTCCGGCCACCAGCACGAGCACGAGCAGGGCCGCTGCGGTTGTCCGCAATCGCGCCACGCCCTTGCTGCGAGCCACCTCCCCGACGTCGTCGAGCGTGGAATCCGGCCTGTTCTCCATCTCTCCACGTTGACACAGCACCGGTGACAAAAGGTGGATATCGACAGGGTGTTCGAGCTGCTCGAGCACGGGTAGTCGCACGTAGCACCACGGGCCAACCGAGGCGGCGTCGAGACCAGGCGCCACGGGTGTCTTCACGGGCGCGTCTTCACGCGCGACGCGTCCTCGCACGACAATCGGCATTCGAGGGAGCAACATGTTTCGTCACACAGACCATCTGCAGTTCGACGTCGAGCCGGAGAAGCCCGATCCCGTCTACGCCCGCAAGCTCCAGGAGCTGAACGGCGGTGCGTACGGCGAGATGACCGTGACCATGCAGTACCTGTTCCAGGGCTGGAATTGTCGAATGCCCGGCAAGTACAAGGACATGATCATGGACGTCGCCACCGAGGAGATCGGGCACGTCGAAATGATCGCCACCATGGTGGCGCGTCTCCTCGAAGGCGCACCTGCCACGGAGTCGACCAAGAACGCCGCCGCCGACCCGGTGGTCGCAGCCGTACTCGGCGGCATGGATCCGCAACAGGCCATCGTCTCCGGTGGCGGGGCGACTCTCTCCGACAGCAACGGTGTGCCGTGGAACGGTCGGTTCATCATCGCCAGCGGTAACCTCCTCGCCGACTTCCAGGCCAACGTCGCCGCCGAAGCGCAGGGCAGGGTCCAGACCGCCCGGTTGTACAACATGACGGACGATCCGGGCGTCAAGGACATGCTCCGGTTCAACCTCGCCCGCGACACCTACCACCAGAACCTGTGGCTCGCCGCCATCGAGGAACTGAAGGCCGACGGCATCGAACCCGGACCGATCGCACCGAACGCACTGTTCGACGAGGAGCACTCCGAGCACGCGTCCAGCCTGTGGCACCTGTCCGACGGCGCCGCCGCCGATCAGGGTCGCTGGGCGCACGGCACCGGCCCCGACGGCACGACACCCATGTCGTTCCTCGCCGACCCGGTCCCGCTGGGCGACGTGGCGAGCGCACCGCCGCCGGACCCCAAGCTGTACGCGACCTACGACGGGTCGCAGGGCAAGCCCCGTTCTGCCGCAATGGGAACGGAGAAGGGACTCGTGGGCAAGGTGAAGGACGCTCTCGACCCCGACACCCCCTGATCCATCCTCGAGGCGACCGCCCCGGCTCCCCGCGAGCCGGGGCGGTTGCGCGTGAAAGTACCTTCCCTGCGGTTTGTTTCGTTACCGGATTGTTTTGTGCCGTAGGGAAGCGGGAAGGCTTCACACATGAGCACCAACATCTTCGTCCTCGGACTCACCGACATCCAGCGCAAGGAACTGGAGACCGTACGCGGCGCCGACCAGCTGAGCTTCCACGGCCTCCTCGACTACGAAACACTGGTGGAGCCCGACGAATACGTGTTCGACGATCTTCTCGACGCCTGCCGGCGCGAACTCGACGACTTCCCCGGCAGCGTGGACGGGATCATCGCCCACTGGGACTTCCCCACCAGCGTGCTCGCTCCGATCCTCGCCGCCGAACGGAACATCCCCTCGCCGTCGCTGCGCAGCATCGTGGCCACCGAGCACAAGTACTGGAGCCGCCTCGCGCAGAAGGAATCGGTTCCCGAGTGCGTCCCGCAGTTCAACTCGTTCGATCCCTTCGACGACAACGCCCTCGACAGCATCGACCTCGAATTCCCCTTCTGGGTCAAGCCCGTGAAGTCGCATTCGTCGCAGCTCGGATTCGAGATCCACAACGAGCAGGAGTTCGCCGACGCCCTCGTCGAGATCCGCGAGAAGATCGGACTTGTCGGTAACGCCTTCGACGAGGTCCTGCGCCGCGTCGACCTCCCCGAGGAGATCGGGAAGAGCTCGGGCACCACCTGCCTCGCCGAGCAGGTTGTCAGCGGTATCCAAGCCGCCCCCGAGGGCACGATGTTCCAGGGGCAGTTCAACGTCCACGGTGTCTTCGACATGCGCAAGGACGCCGCCGGGCACAGCTTCGAACGTCTCGACTACCCGGCGAGCACCGTGCCCGAGGAGGTTCAGGCACGCATGATCGACATCACCGAGCGCTACCTGCGCCACGTCGGCTTCGACAACGGCTGCTTCAACTCGGAGTTCATGTGGGACGAAGAGAACGACAAGCTCTGGCTGATCGAGGTCAACACACGGATCTCCCAGTCGCACAGCGAATTGTTCGCCAAGGTCGACGGCAGCTCCAACCACGAGGTGGCCATCGACATCGCCCTCGGCCGGCAGCCCCGGATGCCGCATCGCCAGGGCGAATACGCCGTGGCGGCGAAGTGCATCATCCCGCACTACGAGGACGGCATCGTGACCTCGGTGCCCTCGGACGCCGACGTCGCCCGTCTCCGCGAACGGATCCCCGGTGCCCTGGTGTGCATCGACGTCGCTCCCGGTGACCGGCTCGCCGATCTGCCCAACCAGGACGCCTACCGCTACGAACTGGGCACGATGTACATCGGCGCCGACAGTGTCGAACAGCTCGAGCAGCGCTATCGCGAAGGCCTGAAGGCACTTCCGTTCGCCTTCGATCCGGCGCCCGAGGACTAGGAGGAGCACTACATGCGCACGATCACAGACCTCCCCCATGAGGTCCGTGTCATCGAGAACGTCTTCATCACGATGCGCGACGGCGTTCGGCTCGCGGCGCGGATCTGGCTGCCCGTCGACGCCGAAGCACATCCGGTACCTGCTGTGCTGGAATACATTCCGTATCGGAAGCGGGATTCCACGCGCGGACGTGACGCGCTGAACCATCCCTACATGGCCGGCCACGGTTACGCCTGCGTGCGGGTGGACATGCGTGGCAGCGGCGATTCCGACGGCGTGCTGCGCGACGAGTACCTTGCCGACGAGCACGACGACGCCTGCGAGGTCATCGAATGGATTGCGGCGCAGCCGTGGTGCGACGGTTCGGTCGGCATGATGGGCATCTCGTGGGGTGGCTTCAACAGCCTGCAGGTCGCGGCACGCCGGCCGCCCGCCCTGAAGGCCATCGTCAGTGCTTCCGCGACCGAGGATCTGTACGTCGACAACATGCACTACATGGGTGGATGTCTGTTGTCCGACAACCTGTCCGAAGCGACGGTGATGTTCGCCTTCAACAGCCTGCCTCCCGATCCCGCCATCGTCGGCGATCGCTGGCGCGAGATGTGGCACGAGCGTCTCGAGGGCAGCGGCCTGTGGATCGAGAAGTGGCTCGAACACCAGCACCGCGACGACTACTGGAAGCGCGCCTCCGTCAACGAGGACTACTCCTCCGTGCAGTGCCCGGTCCTCGCCGTGGGCGGCTGGGCCGACGGCTACACCAACGCCATCTTCCGGCTGATGGAACATCTCGACGTGCCCCGCAAGGGACTGATCGGACCGTGGGGCCACAAGTACCCGCATCTGGGGGTCCCCGGCCCGGAGATCGGCTTCCTGCAGGAGGTCGTGCGGTGGTGGGACCATTGGCTCAAGGGCGTCGACACCGGGGTGATGGACGAACCGATGGTGCGTGCCTGGATGCAGGACTCCATCGCGCCGAACCCGTCCTATTCCGAACGCCCGGGTCGCTGGGTGGCCGAACCGTCGTGGCCGTCGCCGAACATCGAGAACCGTCGCTACACCTTCGACCGGTACGCGCTGCATCCCGACGACGACGGCACCCTCACCGTCGACGAACGGCCCCTCGCTCTGCAATCCCCCTTGAGTGTCGGCATGTTCGCCGGCAAATGGGCGTCCTACGCCGCGACTCCCGACCTGCCGTCGGACCAACGCGAGGAGGACGGCGGTGCGCTCGTCTTCGAGACCGAGGCACTCGACACGACGACGGAGGTCCTCGGCCGACCCGAACTGGAACTCGAGGTCTCGTCCGACAGGCCGGTGGCGATGCTCGCCGCGCGGTTGTCCGACGTCGCGCCCAACGGTGAGGCGACACGCGTGACCTACGGGCTGCTCAATCTGACGCACCGCGACAGCAGCGAGAAGCCGGAAGCCCTCGAGCCGGGACGGCGCTACCGTATCCGGATCGAGCTCAACGGCATGGCGCACGTCTTCCCGGCAGGGCATCGTCTGCGGCTCTCACTGTCCACCTCCTACTTCCCACTGGCGTGGCCGTCGCCGACACCCGCCGAGGTCACGGTGTACACCGGCGGTGGGCTGCATCTGCCGGTGCGCCCGCCCCGACCCGAGGACGCGCACCTGCGCGAGTTCGGCGAACCGGAGGCCGCCCCGGAACTCGGCATCACCCTGCTGAAGCCGGGTGAACACCACTGGCGGACCACCCGCGACCTCGCGACCGGTGTGTCGACCCTCGACATCCTCGACGACCAGGGGTCGTTCCGGATCGACGAGACCGGCACGGTCATCCGACGTCGCACCCAGGAGTGGTTCAGTTTCGGAGGCAACGATCCCAATTCCGTGCGCGGCGAGACGCAGACCCTGCGCCGCTACGAGCGGGACGACTGGCGCACCGAGGTCCGTACCCGCACGATCCTCACGTCCACCCCGGAGGAGTTCGTGATCAACGCGGAGCTCGACGCCTTCGAGCTCGACGACGACCACGGAGATCGACGGGTCCACTCGGAGAGCTGGCAGCGCCGGATCCCGCGTGACCTGGTCTGACGGAATCACGATGGAAGCCCACCCCGCGACGTGGCGGGGTGGGCTTCCTGCGTTCTGTGCGAACGGTGTTCAGGCGCTTCTGCGCGAATCACTGCTTACGTCGAAGTGCTCGTCGTACCACCCCTGCGCCTCGTCGAGCACCTCTCGGGCGAGCCGGGCATGGGGCCGGACGTCGACGAGCAGCGGCTCGTGGCCGGGACCGCGCCCGACCATCCGGCCCGTGAGGATCCATACGAACCGCCCGTCCTCGTCGCCGGACCCGACGCACGTACAGACGCGGCGGGCGACCCAGTCCTTGACGGGCCGGCGCCACCACGGCTCCGGAGCGAGGGTGGTGGCGACGAGCCCCGGCAGGGTCACGTTCGCCTCCTGGTCGCGGCTCGGCCCGTCCTCGGCGTCCGCCGCCGGGCCCTTCGAATACCTCAGGTAGAGCAGCGGATCCGTCGCCACGTCGGCGAGCTGGTCGAGTGAGGTGATCAGCGGGATGTCATCGGGGTCGGGATGGAAACTTCGGACGGACGTGTTCACCTTCGACTCCTCCTGCAGATCCCAGGCGAATTCGAAGGGTTCCCTGCTCCCCGGCCGTGAAACCCCGCACCGCGGTCGGTCAGTAGGCGCCGTCGCTCGCGAGCACCGCCCGCACCGTCTTCACAACGATGAGCAGATCCTGCACCATCGACCAGTTCGCCACGTAGAACAGGTCGAGGCGGATGCGATCGGCCTCGGACAGATCGGACCTGCCGGAGACCTGCCACAAGCCCGTCATGCCGGGACGCACGAGGATACGGCGCGGAACGAAGCCCGGGATCTTCTCGCCCTCACCGACCGCGAGGGGACGCGGCCCCACGAGACTCATGTCGCGGGCGAGGACGTTGAACAGCTGCGGCAGTTCGTCGATGCTCGTGCGGCGGATGAACCGGCCCACCGGAGTGATCCGCGGGTCGCGGGCGGACTTGTAGAAGGTCGCGTCCTCCTGACCGGTCTGCGCGCGGACCGTATCGACCATCCGGTCGGCATCGACGACCATGGACCGGAACTTCCACATCCGGAAGACGGTGCCGCCCAGACCGACGCGTTCCTGTCGGTAGAAGACGGGGCCGCCGTCCTGAAGCTTGATCAGCGCGGCGACCACGAACATGGCCGGCGCCGCGATCGTGAGGGCGAGGACCGCGCACACGAGGTCGAAGGTCGTCTTGGCGATCCGATGCGACCCGCGGTACTGCGGCTCCTCGACGTGCACGAACGGCAGCCCGCCCACGGGGTGCATCGACAGTCGCGGCAGGGCGATGTCGGTGACGCCGGGAGCCACCACGAGATCGACGCGATACGGCTCGAGTTCCCACGCGAGCTCGCCGATATCTCCGTTGCCCCAATGGGTTCCGGCAGCGATCGCGACGGTGTCGGCCCCGGAGAGCTTGACGGCGTTGATCACGTCGGTCTCCGCACCGAGTACCGGGATCTCCTGACCGGCGACGGTGATGGTGCGCCCGCTCTCCCCCGTGTATCCGGTGGTGCACACACCGACGACGCGGTATCCGGCCGAGGTGTCGCGGACGAACGATCCGACCATCGCGTCCACCGCGTGTTCGGAGCCGACGACGAGCACCGAGGTCCGGAACTCACCCCGTACGCGACGTCGTTCGATCGAACGACGGCACCAGCGGCGTCCGAGCGGCAGGACGACCAGGCCGACCGGCATGGCCAGCAACAGGTAGACCCGGATCGTGTCGAGGTCGGTGGCGAACGAGTCGACGAGGAACGAGGCGATCGCGAGCAGACCGAAGGTCTGCAGGGTCGCCCTCGTGACGAGCCGGTACTCCTCCTCGCCACTGCCCACGATCGGCTTCTTGCGAGTTCCGTTGAGCGCCAGAATCGCAAGCCACAGGCCGGCCACCACGATCGCCGAGGCGAGTCCCTGGGTCACCGAGGACCCCGGGTCGACCGGTCCACCGATCATCGTCCCGGCCCCCTGCGCCAGGACGACGGTCGTGACGACGATCGTCGTGTCGGTGATCGCCAGCGACCGGAGATAGGTGCGCTGCCATTGTCTGCGCGGGACACTTCCGTGACCATCGCTCGTGTCGTGGGTCGGCGCGCGGCGACGCGCCAACTCGGGTCCGATCCCCATGCTTCTCCTGCTTGCCTACTCCACGCGAAGTGGCCCCGACAGCCAGATGAACGATTCGGTGATTATGTCCGTTTTCTCCAAGGAACGCGAATCCTGTTCCAGTGCAACGGATCACGGTGACGTGGGCGATTCCGCCCCTGAAGCGAAGAAGCTACGCGTAACTCGAATTACTTGTGCGCGTAGTTACTTCAGCAAATAACACATTCATGAAGCGGCGACGAACGCAGCTCGGTCGGCGGCAGTGAGCCATGACGATCCCCCATCGAACCCCATCAACCCCATCAGCAGGCTCCCGACCCGGGAGAAAGGTACAACAGGGACGAACCGGCGACAAGGGTTCGTCTACTCGTCGGTAGTATGACGTGAGTCACGCCGTTCCGATCCCCTCCCCGACCCAGTCGCGGATGCGCTGCCGGAAGTCCTCCGAGGACAGCGCGGCGACGGCCTCGTTACGCCCCTTCGGCACACCGTCGATCGCGGCGATGCACTCGGCGACCGCCTCCACCCTGTCCTCGCGGAAACACAACCCGTCGACCCCCTCGGCAACCGTCTCACCAGCACCTCCGAGCGCGTTGACGACCACACGCGCCCCTGCCGCGCGCGCCTCGACGGGCATGATCCCGAAGTCCTCCACCGCAGGAAAGACGTAGACGTGGGCCTGCTGGTAGAGCGCGTAGAGCAGGGCGTCCGACGGCCGCGCGAGCACATGGACCGGTACCGTCGCCTCGTCGGCGAGCTGCCGCAGCCGGCTCTCCTCCGGTCCGGATCCCGCGATCACTGCCGGCACCCCGGCGAGGTCGGCGGCACGGATCACCCAATCCAGTCGCTTGTACGGTACGAACCTCGACGCCCCCAGCACGAAAACCTCCGGAAGCCCCTCCAACAGGGCGGATTCGGCTGCGGACAGTTCGTCACGCCAGTCGGGCACCGACGCGATGCGGGCCGTCTCCACCGGAGGAAAGATCACACGCGCCTCGACATCCCAGGCCCGCTCGATGCGGCGGCGCACGAAATCGCTGTTCGCGGCGAAGTGCGCGCCTTCCCGTGCACGACGCCGATCGAGGGCCCGCAACGGAGGTGCCGCGCACCGCACCGCGAGCGAGGCGCCCCGATCGTCGAGCTCCGGATTCCACAGGTAGCGCGCCGGAGTGTGCACGTAGACGAACTTCTCGAACCCGCTCGGTGCGCTGCGGAAGGTCACGTGATGGGCGAAGCAATGCGAGCTGACCAGGGCGAAGTCGTACGAGCCGGGTCGGCGACGCCAGACGTACGGCATGGCCGACAGCGCCAGCGCCTTGTTCCGGCGCAGGGGCGTGCGCGCCAGACCGCTCTCGTGCACCGTCCGCCCCGGATACCGGTCGGCGTCGTCCCACAGGCACAGGACGTCGGCGTCGGGAAAGGTGCGGACGAATTCGTCGAGCACCTTCTCCGAACCTCCGTCGCGCGCGATCCATTCGTGCACCAAGATTCCGGGCACAGCCATCCCTCCGAAGAACCCGAGCCGATCGGGGAGGTACTTTATGACCTTGCCGGCGCCGAGAGGTAACGGGTCGGCACAATCCATCGATACGAATGCGTCCGAACGACAAGAAGATTCAGGGTCCGAGACGGGGTCGGGAAATCACCCCCTCTTTCACCCCTCGACAGTGGAGGTCACGGAGTGGATGTGCGACACGCGTCGTGGTTCGGCGATCCCGCGTCCCCTCTCCTCGGCCACGTCCACCTTCCCGCCGACCGCCGCGCACGCGGCGCGGTGGTGCTGTGCCCGCCCCTCGGCAAGGAACACCTCGACACCTATCGGGGGATCAAGGCGCTCGCCGAGCAACTCGCCGAGCGCGGCCTGGCGGCGTTGCGCTTCGACTACGCGGGCACCGGAGACTCCGCCGGCGATCAGGACTCGCCCGACGCGGTCGCGGCGTGGCAGCGAAGTGTCGTCACCGCGGTGGAGACGGCCCGCGCGAGCGGCGCCGAGCACATCACCGTCGTGGGACTGCGCGCCGGCGCACTGATCGCGGCGACGGCCCTGCCGGAGTGCGGGCCGGTCGATGCCGTCGTGCTGTGGGATCCGATCGTCTCGGGCCGAGCGATGCTGCGCGAACAACGCGCTCTCTACCGGCTCGCCCTCGGTGCCGACGATCCCGACGACCCCCGTGTGTCGATCGTCGGCGGCGTTCTCGCCCCCGAGGCCGCCGACGCCCTCGGCGCTCTGAAGATCGATCCGCGGTCGCTGACCGGCACACGGACCCTGCTCGCGACCCGACCCACGGCCCGCGAGACCGCCGCGGTGTCGGCGCTCGCCACTGCACTCGGCGGTGACGAGATCTCCCTCGAGGCCCACGAATCCTTCGTCACCCCCAGCACACTGCATTCCGCGATCCCCACCGAGCAGCTGATCCGGATCGCCGACCGAGTCGCTGCGGGCACGCCCGCGGCGACGCGCGAGGTCCACTTCCCCGGGCGCAAGCGCGCGGTCGTCGCGACCACCGACTCGGGGCTCCCGATCCACGAGAGCGTCGAGTATCTCGGTCCGAACGAGATGTTCGCGCTGCGTACGCACGGTGTCGGCACCGAGGGGTTCGGCGCACCGCGCCCGTCCGCCCCGACGGTGCTGTTCTTCGGCACTGCCTACGAGCACCGGCTCGGCCCGAGTCGTCTCTGGGTCGAGCTCGCGCGCGAGTTCGCCGCGCACGGGATCTCCACGATCCGGTTCGACCGGACCGGGGTCGGCGATACCGGCACGGCGCACGGGGCGACCCCCACACCGCTGTACTCCGACGACTCCGACCGCGACGCTCTCGATGCTGTCGCCGCGCTCGGCGTCGATCCTCAGGACCTCGTGGTGATCGGGTTGTGTTCGGGTGCGTGGTACTCGTCGTGGGTCACCCTCCGGGGTGCAGCGCACTCCGCCGTGCTCGTAAACGTGATCCTGTGGTGCACCCACCGCCGGAAGTCGTTGCGTGCAGACCTCGGTCCGAACGCGCCCGACGTTCCGGCGATCGCAGCTCCGGTGGAACCGCAGACGGTCTCCCTACGTGCCCGCATCAAGCCGTGGGCGCAGAAGTACCTGCCCTATCCGTTGTGGCTGCTGCTCGGCCGACTCGGAGTGACCCAGGTTCCCGAGGTGGGGTTGGAGGCACTGCGTCGCGCGGGTGTGTCGACCACGGTCGTGTTGTCCGCCGAGGACCATCGATGGTTCCTGTCCCAGCGCGGCGAGGAAGGACTTCGCCGCCTGCGCCGGCGTGGCTTCACCGGCGACATCCTCACCAGCGAGGTCGGTGAGCACAGCGGTCGGCAGCGGGACGGCCGCGAGTTCCTCCGCACGGCGATCACCTCGACCGTGCTCTCCCGATTCGGCTCCCACACCTCGGATCCCACTGCAGGCGAGTACGTCTCATGACCCCCCTGTTGCTGCTCGCCGTTCCCGCCGTGCTCGCGTCGGGAGTGTTGCTCTGGCGGCGACCCCAACGCGGGTTGCTGGCGATCGCCGCGCTCACTCCGTTCCACGGTCTGCTCGCGATCGTCCCCGGCGGTGAATCGTTGTCGCCGTGGAAGGAGGGGTTGTTGCTCCTCACCCTCGCCGCGACCTTCGTCAGCCCGTACCGACGCCGGTTGCCGGCACCGTCCTGTCCGTGGTGGCCGGCCGTGGTCGCGTGGGTGGCGATCGGAGTCCTGTCGGCGCTGCTCGTCTCGGGACTCGCCGGCATCATCGCCATCAAGATCACCTACTTCTATCTCGTCATCCCGGTGATCCTGTGGCGGGCGCCGTTCGACGCCCGCGACCGCGACCACCTGGTGTCGATCCTCATGGGCACCACGGCCGTCACCGCCGTCGTCGGACTCGCGCAACAGGTGATCGGTGGTGAACGACTCGCCGAACTCGGTTACCGCTGGGACGAGCATCTGCGCATCAGCGGCGGAATCCTGCGCAGTTTCAGCACGTTCACGACCCCCTTCGCCTTCGGTCTGTTCGTGATGATCGGACTGATCGTAGGGTGCTCGGTCTCCTTCGCCGATCCGCACCGGCTCCGCAACACGCTGTTCCTGTGTGCGACACCGGTCATGGTGCTCGGCATGGGTGTGACGATCGTGCGTGCCAGCTACATCGGTCTTGCCGTCGCACTGCTGTGGCTGGCGGTCCACCGCTACCGCGCCCTGTTCCTCGGCTTCGGCGCCGCCGCGGCACTCGCACCGCTCGTCCTCTTCGCCGTGCCGAGTTCGATTCTCGCTCCGCTGTTCTCCTCGTCGAGTCTCGGTGAACGCGGGGACGGCTGGTCGCAGACCCTGTCGTCGCTATGGGTGCACCCCTTCGGTCAGGGTCTCGGCGCGACCGGCTCGGCTGCCGCCGACACGGTGGCGCAGAGCAACCCGATGCTGTCGGAACTGTCGTACACGGCGGCCGTGCAGTTCGGGTACATGCCCTATCAGCCCGACAACTACTACATGAAGCTCGCCGTGGAACTCGGCCCGATCGGCGTGTGGTTGTTCGTCCTCGTACTCGTGTGCGCCGCGGTCTCGACGCTGCGTGCATCGCGGGTTCTGAGCGGACAGGACGCCGCACTCGCACTCGGAGTGAGTGGCACGATCGTCGCGGCGGCGGTCGCCTCCACGGTGGCGACCTATCTCGAGATCTTCCCTCTCGACGTCTATTTCTGGTTACTGTTAGGAACTGTCGGATGCGCACTGACGCAACACTGGTCACCTCCCCGAAGCTCGCTCACCGCATCGGATTCGGCGCCCTCGCACTCCGTCCGTCCGGCAGCGGAGTCCAGACCTACGTCCGCGAGCTGCTGACCGCGCTCGATTCCCTGCTCTCCTCGGCGGCGCTGCGCGCGACCGTGCAGTGCGACGCCACCGGCGAACTGCCCCCTCGCGTGACCCCGTCGGTGCGGCCGGTCGCCGACGGGGTTCGGCGGATGCTGCACGCCAAGGTGCCCGTCCGCGGGGTCGACCTGTTCCACAGTCTCGACGTCGATCTGCCCGTCCTGTGTTCCGGTGTCACCGTCTCGACGTTCCACGACCTCGCCGTCTTCGACACCCCGTGGGCATTCAGCAGGCACCGGGCCGCCGGTGAGCGAGCACTGTTGCGCGATGCCATGCGACGGGCCGACGTGCTCGTCGCGGTCTCGAACTTCACCGCCGAACGTCTCCACGCGTTGTGCGGACGCGACGCCGTGGTCACCCCGCTCGCACCCGCCGCGTGGGCGAAACCTCCCATCCCGGAGGAGGTGCGGGACATCCGCAGGGCCTACCGGCTGCCCGAACGGTTCGTCCTGCAGGTCGGCACCGTCGAACCCCGCAAGGACGTCGCGCTCGTCGCCGACGCGTGCCGCATCCTCGACGTCCCGCTGGTGCTGGCCGGAGCCGGATCCACCGGACCCCACGCACCGCCCGGTTCGATCGGTCTCGGTTACGTTCCCACCGCGCACCTCCCGGCGCTGTACGCCGCGGCGACCGCCGTCGCATACGCCTCGCGCTACGAGGGC
Source organism: Rhodococcus sp. S3 (assembly GCF_058211795.1). Lineage (NCBI taxonomy): Bacteria > Bacillati > Actinomycetota > Actinomycetes > Mycobacteriales > Nocardiaceae > Rhodococcus > Rhodococcus sp. S3. The sequence goes on from NZ_CM177074.1 coordinate 4,392,857, forward strand.
TTCGGGCTGCCGCCGCTCGAGGCGATGGCGTGCGGCGGGGCGGTGGTGACGAGCGCCGTCGGTGCACTGCCCGACGTCGTCGACGACGGAGCCCTTCTCGTCACCGAACATACCGTGACGTCGTGGACCGCCGCCCTGCGCGTCGTCGTCCACGACCGCGACACCGCGGAGACGCTGCGCACCCGAGGACGCGAGGTCGCCGCGACGTCGACATGGACGCGCACCGCCGAGCTCACACGCGAGGCCTACCGCACCGCGGGCCTGAGAATCTGACGAGGTCGTTGCGTGGGTAGACATTCGCTGGCCGACCGGATGGCCGAAACCGTCGTGATGGAGCGGATCGTCGCTGCCCACGACCCCGGTGGCACCCTCCACGAACCGCAGACACCCGAACTCGACGGGCGGGCCGCGCGACGCAACACCGTCGTGATGCTCGGCAGCCGGCTGGCCGTCGCCTCGATGGGCTGGGCCGGGTCGATGATCGTCGCCCGCGCACTGGCACCGGACGACTTCGGCAAGTTCTCCTTCGTCTTCGGCCTGCTCGGGTTGCTGTCCGTCGTCACCGATCTCGGTGTGGGCCGAGTGGTGCTCGCCAAGCTCGTCGAGTGCAATCCGTGGGAGGTCTCCTACGTCACCACCGCGTTCATCGCGTTGCGCGGTGTACTCGGTCTGCTCGGGTACGCGCTGGCCGTCGGATATGTGGTGGTCCTCGGATACTCGTCCGATGTCGTCTGGGCGACGGTGGTCGCCGGTCTCGTCGTGGTGATCGCGACGCCCAACAACGCCCTGTCGGTGATGTATCAGAGTCGCCTGCGCATGGCGTCGGTCGCGATCGCCGAGACCTTCGGCCAGCTCGCGCAACTGATCGCGACCATCGCCGCAGTGCTGTGGAATCCGGTGCTGCTCGTGCTCGTCGTGCCGGCGGTGATCAACGAGATCGTCGGCGCGGGCATCCTCGTGCGCGGCGTGCGGGCGGGCAGGGCCGGACCTCTGCCCGCCGCGCGCGCCCAGTTGTGGCGGTGGCGCGAGATGCTCGTCGAGGCCGTCCCCCTCAGCATCGGTTTCGCCCTGCTCACCCTGCTGTCGAAGATCGACGTGCTGATGCTCGGGCGCATCGACACCTTCGACTCGGTGGGGCTCTACACCGTCGGATACAAGTTCGCCGACCTGCTGTCGATGGTGTCGTCGACCGTCGTGGGACCGGTGACCACGCTGCTGGTCGCGACCTGGCCTGCGCAGAGCGAGATGTTCCGGCAGCGCACACGGGAGGCGGCGATGCTTCTCGCGGTGTTGGGCGCGACCGCCACCGCGGTCTTCTGGTCGTCGGCGGACGGCGTGCTGTCCCTCCTCTACGGCGAGCGATTCGCCGAAGCGGCCGACGCGTCGCGCATGCTGGTGCTCGGTAGCGCTCTGTCGATGCTCACCGAACTCGGTCTCATGGTGCTCATCGCGACCGGACGCCACCGGGTCTACCCGTGGGTGGCGCTGGCCGCACTCGCCGGGAACATCGGGGCGAACCTCGTCCTCATCCCCCGCATGTCGTTCGACGGGGCGGCGCTGGCGACGGTGTTCACCGAGGCCGCGATGCTTGTCGCGATCTGGATCGTCGTCGCACGAACCGTCCGGATCGGGGGCCTGTTCCCCTTCACCCAGACCGTCGCGATCGCGATGCTGGGTGTTGCGGTGGCCGTGTGGATGTCGCTTCTCGCGGAGCGCTACGATCTTCCCTGGCCCGTCACCGCTGTCCTCTCGACTGTCTGTGTTCTGGCCGGAACCCATGTCCTTCCCATCACCGGCGGGCTCGGCCTCGTCGGTCTCGTCAAGTCCCGTTGAGGTTGCAGTGTCCCTTTCGCGGTCGATGCCGCGTCGCGTGTCGCGGTCCATGCCGCTCCGCGCCGTTCTCACCCTTGTCGGTGTGTTTGCTCTGTCGTGTACCCAGAGCACCGAGCCACGCGACTGCCGAACCGATCTGACCGCCGACAGTCTCGGGGTCGCGACGGGAGCCGGCCTCGACTCCCTCGACTCCGCCGACCTCGACGCGTACATGTCGACGGTCGCCGACAGCGGTGCCGGCTGGATCCGGTTCGACATGGACTGGTCGACCATCGAACCCGCGCGCGGCCGCTTCGACTGGAGGGGCACCGACCGGGTCGTCGCCGCGGCCGACGCACACGACCTGCAGGTGCTGGGCCTGCTCACTCACACTCCGCGCTGGGCGCGGACGTCGGAGGCCGACCCCGGCGACCCGCACGGGATGCCCGCCGACCCCGGCGAATTCGGTCGCTTCGCAGGCGACGTCGCCGATCGCTACTCCGACAGCGTCACGCACTGGGAGATCTGGAACGAGCCGAACCTGACGGCCTTCTTCACCCCGCAACCCGACGTCGGCGCGTACGCCGACCTGCTCGTGGCGGCGTCGGACGCGATCCGCAACGTCGACCCCGGGGCGGTGGTGGTCACCGGTGGCCTGTCCCCCGGCACCGACAACGGATCGGACATCGCCCCGACGACTTTCCTCACCGAGTTGTACGACCAGGGCGTGTCGTCGGCCTTCGACGTCGTGGGCATGCACCCCTACAGCTATCCCGCTCTGCCGTCCGATGCGTCGACGTCCGACTGGAACTCCTTCTACCGCATGCGCGAGATGCGCACCGTCATGGTCGAGCGGGGGGACTCCGACAAGCCCATCTGGGCAACGGAGTTCGGGGCGCCGACGGGCACGGACACCGACGCGGTGGGGCCCACGGAGCAGGCCGACATCCTGCGCGACGGGATCACCGAGCAACGCGCCTTGGGATTCGTCGACAAGCTGTTCGTCTACAGCCTCTTCGACCGGGGCACCGAGGTGGCCGATCGCGAGCAGAACTTCGGGATCCTCGCGCACGACGGGGCACTCAAACCGGCCTGGGACGTGCTGCGCACGGCCGCGGTCACTCCGGGTTGCCTCTGATCAGCAGCGGTTCGAGGTGAGGGCGTCGCGCGCCGCCAGGCGCAGGGGACGGACGAGGTCGGCTCCGAGATCTGCGGCGCGGAGGGTCCACCGGTGGTGCGGTCGCGAGGTGGGGACGGCGACGATCCGCCCGACCCGGTATTCACCGTTCGCCCACTGCTCCTTGAATTCCGTTGTGCCGAGCAGGTAGTCGAAGCGGTCGATGCCCAGTTCGTCGTGCCGGTCGGCGAGGTGGCGCTGCAGCAACTGGCCGGGCTGGTAGCGACGCACCTCGGGATGGAAGCGGCTCAAACACATCTCGGCCGTGGTCCCGGTGCGGAACATGATCTCGTGGGCCGTCCATCGGTCGCCGACGAGCAGGCCCACGACGAGCAACCGGCCGGCACGGGCCTCGGCCTCGAGCAGCGGCCGGGTGAACGCGACGAACGGCGGTGCACAGAAGTTGTCGCGTCCGCTGTGTTCGTCGGCGGCCGCGGCCACGGCGGTGATGTCGGGCCACCTGTGCGCGAGATGGCCCGGATCGCGCACCACTTCGACGGAGACCGGGGTGCCTTCGCGTTCCAGCGAGCGTTCGAGGCGGGACAGCGTCTTCAGCGTGCGGCGACCACGCAACGATTCGGCGCCGGCACCGTCAGCGACATCGACGGTCAGGCACCGTTCGGTGCCGGCGATATCGACGCTCCAGCGAGACGAGGCCTGCAGCATCTCCACGAGAGGATCGGTGAGATCGACGTGGTCGAGCTGCAGTGCCATGTTCCGGTCGGCGATACCGTCGAGCAGATCGGCGAGCGCGGCCTCGCCGGTCGCGAGGAAGGTTCCTATCGTGGCGAGGCCGTGGGCCGGCAGCCGTAGGGCGGTGACCCCGAGCCGGGTACGGGCGTGCAGGGGTGCGAGTCCGACGAGGCGCCCGCCGCGCCGGACGGTGCACACGGCCGATCGACCGCGTCCCATCCGATTCCAGGCCAGTGTGTAGGAGGGGCGGGTCGCGACGCGCCCACCCGCCTCATGGGCGAGGTCGTCCCATTCCGCGGAGAGCCGAACGGCCGAGTCTTCGTCGTGGATCTCGAAACTCACGGTGCGCATGCACCGGAACCTTCGGTCCACAAATCCCGCATCTTCCGGCCCCCTGCTCGTTAGAGTGAATTCGCGGCGTCGGTCTGCCGCTCGCTCCACCGAAAGAATCGCAGGTCGGCGGCGCAGCGTTACGACCGATGCCTGAATTGTCCGGATTCTACACCAGGAGAGTCGATGGGTCGTCTCGCACGTGCTGCACTGGCCACAGCCCTCTCGTGCTCCCTCGCCGCACTCGCAGCGTGCGCCCCACCGCCCCAACCGCCTCCCCCGACGACCTGCGCGACCGACGACATCGGTATCGCGGCCGGCGCACCGCTGATGTATCTGTCGGACTCCGAACTCGACCGTGAACTCGACGCGATCCGCGCGGTCGGCGCCCGGTGGCTGCGCGTGGACATCGACTGGTCGGTGATCGAACCGAACCGCGGGCAACAGAACTGGTCGGTGCCCGACCGTGTGGTGGACCGCGCCCGTGCCCGCGGACTCGAGGTGGTCGGCATCATCGCGTACACCCCCACTTGGGCACGCGTCGCGGGTGGCGGCGACACGCACGGATATCCCGCCGACCCGGCGGCGTTCGCCGCCTTCTCGCGTCAGGTCGCACAGCGCTATTCGACCCGCGTGAACCATTGGGAGATCTGGAACGAACCGAACCTGACCAATTTCTTCCGGCCCCGGGCCGACGTCGGGACGTATGTCGAACTGCTCGCCGCCGCGGCACCGGCGATCAAGTCGGTGCAACCCGGCGCGCGCATACTCAACGGCGGCCTCGCCCCCGCCGTGAACGACGGCACCAACATCTCCCCCGTCACCTACGTGCAGCAGCTCTACGCGCGCGGCGCACACCAGTACTTCGACATCCTGTCGGTCCACCCCTACAGCTATCCGGCGCTGCCGTCCGATGCGAGTACGCAGAGCTGGAACACCTTCTACCGCATGCGCCTGATGCGCGACACGATGGTGCAGTACGGCGACGCCGCGACACCGGTGTGGGCCACCGAGTTCGGCGCCCCCACCGGAACCGACTCGAACGCGGTGAGCACGCAACTCCAGGCCGACATCATCGCCGACGGCATTGCGGAGGCCCGCCGACTCGGCTGGGTGCAGAAGGTGTTCGTCTACTCGATGCGCGACCGCGGGACGAACCAAGCCGATGTGGAGCAGAACTTCGGGCTGCTCTACCAGAACTTCTCGGCCAAACCCTCACGCGCCGTGGTCGCTTCGGCCGCCTCGGGATGCGCTGCCGCGAACGGCACACTCGAGTCCACGAACACCCCGGCCGACGCGGTGTGGTGACAGCGGTGCGCTGACGGTCAGGCGCCGAGCGCGTCGGTGACCCCGTCGAGGATCCGCTCGAGGATCGGCCCCGACGTCGCGAAGTTGATGCGCAGGAAGTTGCGTGCCCCCGACCCGAACCGCACCCCGCCGTCGGCGAGGACACGTCCCCGATCGCGGACGACCGACACCGGATCATCGATGCCGAGGGGTCCGGTGTTCAACCATGTCAGGTAGGTGCCCTGCGGCAGATGGTGCCGCAGGGACGGGATCCGTTCGCGCAGAACCTCGTCCACCCGCCGACGATTCCGGGCGAGGACCTGCAGCAGGTCGCGCTGCCACGCGTCGCCCTCGCGCCACGCGGCGAGCGTGGCGATCACTCCCGGAACCGACACCGTCCCGTACAGGTCGAACGGCTCCGCGTCCCGGCGCTCGAGCAGTGTTCCTGAGCCGTAGTGCACCACCGCGCACCGCATCCCTGCGAGGTTGAACGCCTTGCTGGCGGAAGTGAGCGTCACCGTGCGGGCAGCGGTCTCCGGTCCGAGCGACGCGAACGGGATGTGCCGGTGCGGCTCGTAGATCAGCTCGGCATGGATCTCGTCGCTGACGACAAGCATGTCGAACCGTTCGGCGAGATCGGCGATCCGCTCGAGTTCCTCACGCGTGAGCACCCGCCCGGTGGGGTTGTGCGGGTTGACGAGCACCAGTACCCGCGGACGACGCCGTGCCACCAACGGCTCGAACGCATCGAAGTCGAGCACCCACCCGTCGCCCCGGTCGACGAACGGAAAGTCGATCTGCTGCAGACCCATCCGTCGCAGCGACGCCAGGAACGGCGGGTAGTTCGGTGTCTGGATCGCCACCGCATCGCCGCGCGTGGTGCTCAGGTGCAGCACGAGCTGCAATGCCTGGATGAGATCCGTCTGCTCGCGGACGGCACCGGGATCGGGTTCCCATCCGTAACGCGTGCGCATGCGTTGCGCGAACTCCTCACGCAGCGGCGTGCCGTGGAACCAGTCGGGATAACCGAGATCGCTACGCTCGACCAGCTCGTGCAGCGCATGCGCGATCGGCGGTGCGACCGGGAAGTCCATGTCGGCGACCCATGCGGGGGCCAGCCCGTCGGTGGCCGCCCGTGCCCACTTGGCACCGGACCGCGCCGACAGGGCGTCGAAGTCGAGGTCGTCGAACCCGGGCACCCCAGGACCGCCGACCGAGAGGCGCTCGTCGCTGGTCATGTGGATGAGAATCGCACGGTTCGCGGCGCTCCGCGCGCCGAAGTCAGGCGGCGGGTCGCTGGCCCGTGACGAAGAAGATAAGCCGATCCGCGACGTCGACGGCCTGGTCGCCGAACCGCCCGTAGAAACGCGCGAGGAGTGCGGTGTCGACCGCGGTCCGGATGTCGCCGTCCCATTCGGGACTCTCGAGCAGGGAGAGCAGTCGCGAATGCACCGCATCGAGTTCGGTCTCGATGGCGTGCGTGCCCTTGATCGTGTCGAGGTCGAAGTCGGTGAACGCGTCGCGCAGAATCGCGACGATCTGCGCCGCAAGATCGGCCATCCCGCGAAGATCGTCGCGCAGGAGGTCGGATACCAGCGACTCGGGATGGCGACGACGTACGACCCGCGCGATGTGCAGGCTCAGTTCGCCCATCCTGGTGAGATCGCCCGTAATGCGCACGGCGGAGAACACCAACCGCAGGTCGGCGGCCACGGGACCCTGTAGGGCGAGGATTCGCACCGCTCGCTCGGAACAGTCGGTGTCGAGTTCGGCGATCCGTGCGTCGAGATCGAGGGCGGCCTGGGCTGCGTCGAGGTCGGTGTCGAACAACGCGCGAGTGGCCAGGTCGAGCCCTTCGGCCGCGACCGCTGCGAGCTCACCGAGGCGTCCGACCAGGTCGTCGAGCTGTCCTCGGAACAACTCCCTCATGTCTCGCTCCCTTCGTCGACCGGTTCACGGCACGTGTACCCGACCGGTCCTCGTTGCAGTCCCCGGGAGGAGCCTAACGACGCGCGTCGACGACGCGCTCTGCGGCGACGTCCTCGGAGGACGATACAGAGCCCGCGACGTCGTCCATGCGGGCGAGATGAGCCTTGATCCATTCGGTGCTTCCCGGCGTCGCGGTGCTGTGCTGCGGGGTGCCGGCAATGCAGATAGACAAATTGTTTTCCTCGTCGTGACGCCGATGTGCTCGGCTGCGCAGGTCACACCCATCCACTGGAGTGACCGCCATCACTATAGCCTGTCGGCGCCGAGCTTCAACTCGGGCGAAAACCTGATCAGTAGCGCGACGTCTCCCGAGGTTCGCCGTAACCGTTCTGCTCGGGATAGCCGTGCCCGTCCCGGTAGCCCTGCTGGTCGGCGTATCCGTAGTCGTATCCCTCGTCGTAGCGGTACTGCTGATAGGCCCGATCCTCGGGCGGGACGAACAGCGACTCCGGCTGGGACGACACAGGCTGTGACAACACCGGCTGGGACGACACCGGCTGGGACGACACAGGCTGGGACGACACAGGCTGCGGGGCCCGGTGACGGTCGTCGGGCACCGGTCGCGGTGCAGGTGCAGGTGCAGGCTGGGGTGTGGCAACAGGGACGGGAGCCGGGGGTTCGGGAGCCGCCTCCACGGCTGCTTCGCGGCGCCGAGCCGGAAGCACGGGCACCAATTCTCGTCCGGCACCGAGCACGACGAGACGCGTGGGTACCTCGATCTCGGCCAAGGCGCGCAGCGTGTCCTCCGCCTGCGCTCGCTCCTCGGCACCGGCCTGCAGCACGATCACGGCGAGCGCGAGCCCCTCGGTCTTCGCGCGGGTCCACCACTGTTCCCCGATCCCGCAGCACACGATCCGGTCGCGGGCATCGCCGAACGCATCGGCTTCGACGGTCACGCCCTCCCCTGTGAGAAGGAGGATGTGGTCACCGAGCGAGGCGCGCTGCCCGAGCATGACGATTGTGTCGAGCGGAAGCGTCTGCCGGTCGTCGCGCTCGATCTGCACGGCCGTCCGGTGGCGACGCGCGACCCGCCGGGCCCACGCCGCACTGTTCGACGCGCCGAAGCGCCCGTTCAGAGCGACCAGCAACTCCGCGACGAGGACGAACACTGCGAGGAAGGCGACCGCGGCCTCGGCACGCGGCATCGGGGACACCTTCGTCCCGGTGCCGGCGGGCATCGACAGCACCTGGAGGTATTCGAGGCTTGCACCCGAGCGTGCCTGCCGGAGCTGCTCGAGCCGCGCATCGAGTTCGGCCTGCACCACCGGATCGGCTGTGCCCTCCGCGTTGCCCTCCTCGTCGGCCGCGATACTCGCGGCGAGGTCGGCGCGCAGACCGGCAACGACCGCGTCCAGTTCGGCGATGCGCGCGTCGAGGGCGACGCGATTGCGTTCGGTCTGCGCGCGGTCGAGCTGTGTGACGACCGTTTGTGCGAGCCGGTCGGCGTCGGCCTGCGAGTCGTCGCGGGCTGTCACGGTGAGCAGAGTGGGCGACGAGCCGTAGCCGACGTCGATCCTCGACGGCAGCTTCGCGGGATCCTCGTTGGTCTCGGCTGCGATTGCGGCCACGACCGCCGAGTCCTGCGACAGCGCCACGTACGGGGCGATGAGCTGCCCGAGGGTCGCGTCGTTGCCGGACACCGAGGCCGACGAGCGGATCTCTGCGACGAGCGACGACTCGTACACCCCGGGACCGCTGTCGCGGACGAAGAAGACCGCGACCGCGGCGAGCGCGGCGACGAGTGCGGCGGGCACGGCCACGCGAGCGAGATCGCGGGCATGCCCCACGAGATCGACGGTGGGAGGAACACCGAGCTCACGACGCAGTTCGGCGTCGCGGATGCTTCGTTCGGACACGATGCACAGGCCTTTCGCTGTCGCCCCGGGGAGTGGGCACGTCGCCATTGTGTCGCGGCGAATCGGGCAAATGTTACCGACCCGTACGTCCGTCAGCTGCCGAGCAGCCAGCGCGGACGGGACCACATCTGCCAGGTCTCGGCGACGCGCGCTCCGGCTGCGAGGTAGAGCGGGGTGACACGCGGCCTGGTGAGTCCGCACATCGCGACCGGACCTCGCTGCGCGTGCGTGTGGGCGGCGCCGGCCCGGATCAGCCGGTTCGCGTATCCGCGACGTTGCCGGCCGGTCCGGGTTCCGAGCGACCACACCGTCCGGATCGGCCCGCTGTCGACGAGCAGGGTGCAGGACTGCAGAGCCGCAGCCCGGCCGTCTGCATCCTCGTCGTCCGAATCCCGGTCGCCGACATCTTCGTCGTCGAAGATCCCGATCACCTCGACGCCGGAGGTGCGGGCGACGACGTCGGCGTAGGCGACCGCGGCGGTCCCGGGCGCGATCCCGAAGGTCGCGGCGGCGAGTTCGCGGGCATTCACCATGTCGGCCTCGCCGAGAACCCGAAAACCCGGATCGACGGGAGCATCGTGGGCGACGAGGTAGGTCAGGTCCAGCGAACCCGCACACACCCAGCCGCGGTCGCCGAGGACCTGGGCGGCACCGAGGCCGTCACCTGTCAGCAGGACGATCGACGGATGACCGGCCTCCGTCAGCGTTTCGTAGACATGGTCGGCGTGGGCGGTCACGTCGCCGCCGTGGACGAGGGCGAGGTTGTAGTCGGGGTCGGGGGCCGCGGTGATACCGATCCACCAGCCGTCGCCCTCGGACCAGTGACCTCCGGACGTCAGCGGCCGCATGCTCGCGCCGTAGGCACGTCGCAGTTGCGTCGACGATGCGAGACCCGTCGCGATCGAGGCGGCGTCCACCCCTTCTCCTTCCCTGCCGCAGGAAATCGATCCCCCGGACCAGATCTACCCGGACCACATCTACAGCGTCGGTACGGAAACGGCATCGGCGGCACCCGCTGGAGGTGCCGCCGATGCCGTTACATGCGGATCGGAGTGTGGACTCCGATCAGAGGTAGGCGCCGATCAGGTCGCGCAGGAACTTGATCACGAACTGGAGCGGGTCGACCGGCTCCGGCTGCGACTGGGGAGCCGGCGGAACATTGTCGGCCTGCGGCGCGGACTCGCCCTGCGGTGCGGGCGCGGACTCGGCCTGCGGCGCGGACTGTGCCTGCGGAGCCGACTCGCCCTGCGGTGCGGACTCACCGCCGCCGACCGTCACGGAGATGCCACCGGTGAAGGGGCGACCGGACGCGTCGAAGATGTTCTCGTACTGCGCACCCGAGGCGTCCTGGCAGCCCCAGAAGACGTTGTAGGTGCCGTCGGTGATCGACTCCGGACCGGCCTGCGAGGGTGCGCCGTCCTTGATGTACAGCGCGCTCGAGGTGCTCGTGTTGGTCACCGAGAAGCTCGTACCGGCGGGCTGCGCGTCGATGCGGCCCGACGGATCGGCCGTGTCGACGGTGCCCGGCTTCAGGACGTAGGTGACGCAGGTGACGCCGCGGTCGACGTCGGCGCGCGTCAGATCGAAGTCGACGACGATGGCGCCGTTCTCCGCCTTCGCCGAGACGCTCGGACCCGCAGCGGACGAGACGCCCGGAACGACCAGTGCCAGCAGTGCGGCACCAGAGGCCGCGACTGCAGCCTTCTTCGCAACAGAATTCATCGATTTTCCTCCCCGTATTTCGATGTCGGCGACCACTTTCGTGAGCGGCACGCCGTCGGCCGTGCCCGACGCGCGTAGAACGCGGGCACATATGCGAGAACGTTACCGCTAGATGTCGTTGCTGTCGCGATGAGGTGGGGCATCGGTCCGGGCGGCCCGATCCACATGCCCGAGATCACGATCCGGCTCCACGAGATCACGGACTCGCTGCTTGAGCGCGGCGATTTCGGGAAAACCCTTGTCCTCCTTGCGGTCCCACACGACCGTGTCGTCGACGACGATGCGGAACACCCCACCGGTCCCGGGAACGAGCGCGACCTCGCCGAGCGCGGTACCGAAGGTGTTCAGCAGTTCCTGCGCCATCCAACCGGCGCGCAGCAGCCATTTGCACTGCGTGCAGTAGGTGATCGCGACGCGGGGAGCCTGCTCGGTCATGAGCGACAGGATATCTCCGCCGGAAAATAGGTGAAGCCCCGGCAATCGTGGTGGTGGATCGGCCGGGGCTTCTGCACGGACCGGTGATGGGGGGTAACCGACCCGTGCGGCCGTCCTCACATGGGGGGACAGGAGGACGACGCGGAACCGAGTCTAGACACGGGAATTTGTTACTCGCGAGTATCGCGCAGGCGGACGTCCGGCGTGTCAGGAAGCGACGGGAGGATTCGCAGAATCACGCTGCTCCCGCTGCATCTCGACGAGTTGTTCCTCCCTCTCGGAGACGAACAGGAACCGACCGACCGCGAGCGCGCCGAGAGCCGAGAGGCCCAGCCACGCCGCCAGCGCCGATGCGATCCACACCCACATGGCTCACAGTGTGCGCGAATCCGCCGAGAACACCAAACATCGGAATTCACAACATGGTTGCAAAAGCAATACTCGAGGACGCCTCACAATGTGACGCCCGTCGCCCACAAGGCGTTCACAATGGCCGGCAACGTCACCTCAATATCGTGGCGCTCCTCCACCCGGCGGCGCGCAGTGACGGCGAGTTCGTACCGCAGGCCGGGGTCGGACATCAATCGCCGCATCGCCTCTGCCAGAGCCTTCGCATCGCCGGGTGGAACGAGCAGTCCCGCGCCGTCGGCCAGGTACTCGGCGGTCCCTCCGTGATCGGTGCCGACGACGGGCACACCGTGCGCCATCGCCTCCAGTGCGACCAGCGGTCCCGCCTCCGGTGAGGTGCTCGCAGAGACCATCACGTCCCACACCGCGAAGACCTCGGCGGGATCGACCCGGCCCAGGAACGACACCCGTCCACGCAGGTCGGAGGCGTCTGCGCGACGCCGCAGTTCGTCGAGGAAGGCTTCGTCGCCGGGGAACGGCACCCCCGCCACGTCGAGGTGGACGCCGGGCACCTCGGCCACCGCCTCGAGAAGGACGCGGTGTCCCTTCCATTCCGTCACCGACGCGAGGATGCCCACCCGCGTGGTCGAGCCGTCAGGAGTCGAGCCCTGGGGAGACGCCGGCCGGGACGGAGCAGGCGGGATCGGGACGCCGTGCGGTGCGACGACCACCGGATATCCGCATTCCCGGACCGGGACGGCCGAGGCCCGCGAGACGGCCACCGCTTCCCCCACGGCGCCTCTGCCCACCCGGGCGACGATGTGCTGCTTACGGGAGGACAGGGTGTCGTGCACCAGCCACCTGGCACGTTCCCGGTGGGACGTGCCGAGCACGGCGAGTCGCAGGGAAGGCAGTGCGAACAACGAATTGCACACCACCTGCGGCCGCTCCGCGGCGAGCACGCGACGGAGTCTGCGCGCTCCCACCAGCCACCGCACCGGAAGACCTGCCAGTCCCGCGATCCGCCCGACTCCGGTCTGTCCCCACATGCCCAGCCGGGGCAACCGGACACGGACGCATCCGGCCGGAAGGGCTTCGGCGAGCGGCCCGTCGGGGCACGCCACGACGACCCGACGTCCCTGCGCGAGGGCGGCGTCGACGAGCATCAGCATGATCTTCTCGGCACCCGACCGTTCACCGGTGTGCGCGACGAACAACAGCGGATCGCTCACGGATTCCGTCACGGAGCCTCCTGATTCGTCCGATTCGGGGTCGTCGGCTGAAATCGAGACCGGCGTGCGTTCCGTTACAACAGCGCAACGTCACACCGAATTATCGCCGCGTCTGCAATATTCTCGTGATCGGACGCAATACGCTGTTCGAGTGACATCCCCCCGAACCGGTCGCCGTTCCCGTCGTGCCCTCATGCTGGCCCTTGCTGCCTCGATGACGTTGTGCGCGAACCCGATTACCGCTGCAGCGCAGGATCTCGAGCCGACGGAACCGACGCCTCCGGGCGAGGTCCATTCCCGACCCGCAATCTAGGACTCGGGCCGAACATCGAATTCCGCGGCAATTCCGATGTCGCCACGCTCACATTTCCGGTCCCGGCCGGAAATACTCCCGCTTTCCTCGACACCACCGCCGAACTGCCCACGAACGTCGCGCGCGGATGGATCGACGTCGTCTCGGACGGGCGCCTGCTCACGCGCGTGGAACTACCGCCCGGCGGCGCCATCGTGCCGCTGTCGATCCCGCTCGCCGGGGCGAAGGTGGAGAACGACGCCGCGGTGATCTCGCTCGATCTGCACCTGGTCGCCGTCGACAACATCTGTCCCGACGACTGGACGCTGGGTTCGGTACGTCTGCGCGACGGTGTGGTCCGGTACGCGGGCACCCCCGAGGCGCCGCAGGCGGTCGCCGACTACCTCCCGCCGGTCCTCGATCGCCTCGAGCTGTATCTGGCCGAGGAACCCACGGACGCCGAGGCGAGCGTCGCCCTCGACCTCGCGGCGACCGTGAGCGCCCGCTACTCCGGCCGGCAGGTGCCCGTGGACGTACGTGAGCTCCCGGCGAACGGCGTTCCTCCCGCCGCCGACACCCCGTTCGTCCGGCAGATCGTCGTCAGCGAGGGCGAGGAGACGGGTGCGGAGGTCGTGCCGGTGCCCGACGGGCCGCCCGCCCTGTACGTCCGCGGCGACGCGGAGACCCTCCTCGACCAGGGACGCCTGATCACCAGCGCCCTGTCCGGCTTCGCTGTCGCCTCCGACGTCGCCGTCGGTGCGTTCGAGACCCGCCCCATCCTCCCGTCCGACTCGGCCACCCTGTACGACCTGCGGGTGTCCGATCTCGAGACGAGCAGCCTCGGCATCGCGGACGTGCACCTCTTCCTCGACCAGACCGAGTTCGGCCGGCCGGTGCGCGACGTGAGCATCGACCTGCAGGGCTCCTACACCCCGCTCCCCGCCACCCAGGGCGGGTCGATCACCGTCTCCGCCGGCGACATCACGCTCGACTCATGGGCGGCCGACGGGAGCGGCGTCATCGACCGTGTCGTCACGGTTCCGAACTCGGCCCTCGGGCGGCTCACCGACGTCAGAGTCGAACTCCGCACCACCGGCGCGCAGCAGCAGTGCGGTCGCCAGCAACCCGTCACCCTGCGCATCGACGGTGACAGTCGTGTCTTCAGCACGCTCGCGGATCCCCCGCTCCCCGTCGCTGCCCCAGACGCTGATGCCGAAGGTCGACGTCGCGACCTCCGACCGCAGTCTCGTCGACGTCTCCCGCGCCGTCGAAATCATTGCCGGACTCCAGTCGCTCACCAGCCGTCCGCTCGACCCCGAATGGGTGACGATCGACGAAGCGCTCGCCTCGTCGGGACCGGCAGTGATCGTGGACGCGAACGGCCTCCTCCCCGAAGATCTGCAGTCGCAGCTGCCGCTCGTCCGCACCGAGGACCGCCGGTTCGAGGTCCGCAACGCCGACGGCGAGAGCACCAGCCTCACCTTCGGCACCGAGGTGGACTTCGCCTCGCTGCAGGTCGTGCGGGACGACGGACGCACCGTGCTGGTCGCCACGTCGACCGGTGCTCCCGAGGAACTCGACCGGACGCTCGACTGGCTCTCCGCCGAGCCCGATCGCTGGTTCGAACTCGAGGGCAGCGTGCTGTTCACCGCACCCGACCGCGATCCGATCTCCCTGATCGATCCCCGGAGCCAGGACGACGACCTCGACGCGCCGTCGTCGGGATCGGACAGCACTGTGACCGCGGTGGTCGTCGCGGGTGTCGTCCTGCTCGTCGTCGGCGCGGCGGGTGCCGCGGTGTGGTCGCGCACCCGGCGCCGCCCGCAGTCACGGTGAACACCGTGACCGCGACAGTGGAGCAGCCGTCGTTCACCGAGCGGTTCTTCACGAGCGCGTTGCGGCACACCACCCGCCGGTGGATCGTGATCGTCGCCGCGACCGTCATCGCCTTCCACTCCACGTGGCTGCAGTTGATCGACGAGATCCGCACCGGCACCACGGGCGGTTACGTCCTCATCGTGCCGCCGCTCGTCGCGATCGTCGCGATCGGCATCACGCGGCAACGGAAGAACGAACTGCCGATCCACGACCGGCAGACCGACATCATCACGTCGGTGCTCCTGCTGCTGATCGCCCTCGCGATCAAGGGGCTGCTGATGCCGCGCTACGCGACGAACTATCAGGTGAGGCACCTCGACGTGCTCGCCGCGTGGGTGTTCGTGTGCGGGGCGTGCGTCGCGATGTTCGGCCTGCGCGTGACGGCGGCGTACTGGCAGGCGTGGGCGATGCTCTTCCTGAGCTCGCCCGTGCTCTACCGGATCGTGCTCGTCGAGGCCGGGGGCACGAAGCTCGCCGCGGGACAGGTCACGCTCGTGCTCGCCGCCACGGCCATCGGACTCGCGACGCGGCGCACCCGGGCCCGCGGATTCTTCTACGGCTCCGCGACATTCGTGACCGGCCTTTTCGTGCTCATCCTGATCGATCAGCAGTGGCCGGACGCGTCCATCGCCGTGTCCCAGTACGTGCCGGCGGTGATCGCGACGCTGGTCGTCGGTGCAGGCGCCTACCTGTGGACCTATCGCGGGCTCGCCCCGCGCACGCTGCCGCCGAATCCGGTGTCGATTCCCCAGGCGGTGCGGGGAGCCCTGTGCGTCGTGGTGGCCGCGCTGCTCGCGGCGCTCATGCCGCTGCCCGACCAGCGACTGACCCCCGTGTCGGAAGGGCCGCCCTATTCGGGCACCGCCACACAGATCGTCCCGGCCGGATGGATGCAGTTGTCGTCCGTCGACTACGACTGGCCCCGTGCCTACTTCCGCCAGGGATCGGTGCTGCGCCGGCAGGTGATCCGTGCGGAGGAACCGAATCCGGACTGGGACCGTCTGCTGCGTCCGCGCACCGTCGCCGTGCAGACACTGCAGGTGCGCAGCCCGAACGCGTTCGCGGTCTACCCCGCCGAGTCGATGTACGAACTCGGCAGGTCGCGCGTGAGCCCCAAGGAGTACGTCGATCTGGGGCACGGGGTGACCGCCGAATACTTCACCGTCGTCGACGACAACCTGCTCCTGACATGGAGCCTGCTCAGCTTCGTGTGGACCCGCAGCGACACCGTCGCCCAACGGGTGAGCCTGCTGACGGTGGACAACCACGAACTCGACGCGCCTTTCCTGCAACCCGAACCGAACACCGCCACCAATGCGCGCACGCTGCTGCGGGTGCTGTTGCGCGGCAACGGCACCGTCGAGGACACCGAACCCGAGTACAAGGACCGTTCCATGCTGATCGAAGTGGGTCGCGAACTCGTGGAGGCACAATGGCAGGGCGAGTGAACGTCGGCTCCGGACACGATGTTCCACCCGAGGGCACCGCGGAGTTCGACGCCTACCGGACCGCCGCCCTCCACGAGGCGGTGCACGGACTGCGCGAACGCAGCCCCGTCTCGTCGGCGTCGGTTGCGTTCGTGCCGTGGCAGAAACATCTCGGATTCGCGCTCGCCGCGGCCTTCGTGCTCGCGCTCGTCGTGGCGACGAAACCGACCCTGATCGTCTTCACCGTGCTGTGCACCTTCGGGTACATCGCGACCCTCGCCGACCGGCTGCTGCTGTTCACCCGTGGCATGGCACGCGACGCGCAGTTCATCGTCGACGACGAGGAAGCACTCGCCCTCACCGACGACCAGCTACCGCCGTACACGGTGCTCGTCCCCGCTTACAACGAACCCGAGGTGGTCGGCGACCTGCTCGCCGCGATGGCCGCGCTCGACTATCCGGCCGACATGCTCCAGGTGCTGTTGTTGCTCGAGGAGGACGACACCGTCACCATCGAGGCCGCGGAGAAGGCCGGGCTCGGCGAGAGTGTCGAGATCCTGCTCGTCCCGGCCGCCGACCCGCGCACGAAACCGAAGGCGTGCAACTACGGTCTGCACTTCACGACCGGTGAGATCGTGACGATCTTCGACGCCGAGGATCTGCCGGAGCCGTTGCAGCTGCGCCGGGTGGTCGTCGTCTTCGACCGTCTCGGCGACGACGTGGCATGCGTGCAGGCGAAACTGGCCTTCCACAACGGAACCCAGAATCTGCTGACCGGCTGGTTCACCGCCGACTACGCACTGTGGTTCAACTTCATCCTGCCCGGATTGATGAAGTCGCAGTCGCCGATCCCGCTGGGAGGCACGTCGAACCACATCCGCCGGTCGGTGTTCGACGAGATCGGTGCGTGGGATCCGTACAACGTCACAGAGGACGCCGATCTCGGCGTGCGGATCGCCGAATCCGGTTACTCCACCGCAGTTCTCGACTCGACCACACTCGAGGAGGCGAACAGCGATCCGATCAACTGGGTGCGGCAGCGATCCCGTTGGTACAAGGGCTATCTGCAGACCTGGCTGGTCCACATGCGCCGGCCCGTGCAGTTGTGGCGGGTGATCGGCACCGCGGGGATGCTGCGTTTCACGACCCTGCTCGCGGGCACGCCGATCATCGCCTGCCTGAACATGGTGTTCTGGATGACGACGCTGGCGTGGCTACTCGGGCAGGCGGCACTGATCGAGGAGATCTTCCCCTGGTACGCCTACTTCCCCGCGCTGATCTCGCTCGTGTTCGGCAACGTCGCCGTGATGTACATGAACTTCGTGGCGTGCCGAGAGACCGGGCACGCGAACCTGTGGTGGCCGTGCCTGACCGTGCCGTTCTACTGGGTGCTCATGTCGATCGCGGCGATCAAGGGCACCTATCAGCTCATCCGTAATCCTTCCTGCTGGGAGAAGACCTTCCACGGGTTGTCGTCGTGAGGGCCCGCAGCGCGTGGGTGTTCTGGACCGCCTGCCTGATCTATCTGGTGGTGGGACTGTGGCTCGCGCTGGACGTGCAGTACTACCAGGGTGATTCGCTCAGCCGTGTCAGCGCCGCGCGGTCGGTGCTGCTCAGCCGCGACCCGCACCTCGCCGCCATCGGGTTCGTGTTCACGCCGCTCACCGCCCTCGTCCAGGTGCCCCTCACGGGACTGTCGGCGTGGTTCCCCTCGCTGTCCGCCTATGCGGTCACGGCGGTGCTCATGTCGGCACCGTTCATGGCCGGCGCGGCGGTGCAGATCCACCGGATCGCGTGTGATCGCGGCTGCGCGCCGTGGTTCGTGTGGACGGTGACGGCGGTGTTCGCCCTGAACCCGATGATCGTCTACTACGGGGCGAACGGCATGAGCGAGGCGCCGTTCCTGTTCGCATTGTGCTGGGCCGCGCGTCGTTTGATCCGCTGGTGCAACACCGACGACATCCACGACCTGGCGCTGGCCGGAATCGCCCTGGCACTGGCGTATCTCGCGCGGTACGACGCGTTGGCCGTCGGCGGGGCGGTGACGGTCTTCGTCGCACTGCTCGTCCGGTACCGGTCGCGCCGCTACGCTCCCGGCTCGGGATGGCAGCCGGCGATCATGGACGCGATCCTCGTCGCCTCCCCCCTCGCGTTGGCCTTCGTCGCGTTCGTCGTGACGAGCTGGCTCGTCACCGGCGAATGGCTCGCGCAGTTCACCTCGGCCTACGGCAACGCCGCCATCCTCGAGCAGAGCGGTGGCGGGTCGTCGGGCGGGCTCGGTGCGATCGCGTTCTCGCTCGCCGAGACCGTCGTGCTCGGACCGGCACTTCCGCTGCTGATCCCGGTCGTGGCGGTGCTCGCGTGGCGGCGACGCGATCTCGAACCGCTCGTGCCGTTCGTCGTCTTCGGCGCGGTCCTGGGATTCGCGGCCCTGTCCTATGCGCGCGGAATGACGTTCCCGTTCCTGCGCTTCTACATCTGCGCGATCCCGCTGCTCGCGGTGTGGGTCGTACAGCTGGCTCCGCGACGCGGACTGCTCACGGCACGACGCCCCGGACCGCACGCCGTTCCGAGGACGGAGGACCGCAGCGGCGCGGCACCGTTGGGCGCGACGCTCCTGGTGTGCAGTCTGCCCGTCACCTTCGTTGCGATGGGCTCGCCCACCCTGTCGCAGGAACAGCACGCGTTGCGCACGGTGCTGTTCCCGGACGACGACGATCCGTCCGAGGTGCGCGAGCAGCAGCGACGGGTGATCGCGGCGTTCTCCACCGAACGACGCATCGCCGATTATCTCGACGCGATGGACCTGCCGCCGGGCTCGGTACTGATGGACACGGTCTACGGGTTCGCGATCTTCTCGGCCACCGAACGCCCCGAGACGTTCGTCATCCCCTCGGATGCCGACTTCACGGCCGTGCTCAACCGTCCCTCCGCCTCCGGGGTCGAGTACATCCTCACCGTCCCCAACGAGGGCCGGGGAACATCGGATGCCGTCAACCGCCGCTACCCCACCATCTACGAGACCGGCAGCGACATAGCGCTGCTCGAACTCGAGATCCCCAACGACGGTGCCGACCAACCCGACTGGCGACTCTTCCGGGTCCTCGACCGTGATTCACCCTGAGCGGTGGTGACGCCGTAGGACGTAGTGGACCGGGTCGTCCGGGCCGACGTCGTAGGTGCACTCGTCCGGTCGCGGGTCGGGGACGAATGACCACATCAGTGCGCCGTCCGCCCCGAGGTCGCGGTATTGCGTGAGCGTGCGGTCGACGATATCGGCACGTTCGTTCGCGGTGCGGCACGAACCGGCCCGGACACCGAGTTCGGCGACGAGCATCGGCTTCGACAACCCGTCGAGCCGCTGCTCGAGGAACTGCGCGTCGTCGTAGTCGTGATACTGCACGACGTCGAGCTGCTCGGAGCCGGTGACGATCGCGAAATCGTCTCCGGCCGAACCGCACTGGTCGCCTCCGATGGTGCCCACGGTGACGAGCCGGTCCGGGTCGTGCTCACGGACGATGGCGGCCGCGTCGTCGATCCAGGTGCGGAGCAGCCGGGCGCCACCGGGCAGGCACTCGCGCAGTTCGAGGGTGCACTCGTCGTCGGTGCAGGTCGCGGTCTCGGGTTCGCCGATCAGGTCCCACATCGCCACCGCCGGCGACGACCCCCACCGCTCGACGGCCGTCGCGACCCAGTCGTCGTAGGCGAGTACATGACCGGGTAGCGGGTCGCGCCAACCGGTGTCGTACCAGTCCGCCTGCTTGTATCCACCCGCGTCGCAATCGCTGTCCTGCGGGGCGAGAACCGGGATCAGATACACCCTGTGCCGCTCGGCGGCGTCGAAGACGGCATCGAGGGCCGTGAAGTCGAGCGTGCCGCCGATCCGGTGCACGGCGTGGGACTGGAAGGCGTCGAAACGCACGATCGAACGCGGCGCCAGCGTGCCGAAGAACTCGTCGAGATCCACCTGGGCACCGCATCCCTGGTTGACCTCCCAGCGGGTGCCGAGCTGGTAGGCGTTGAGTCCGGCGGGCCACCACGTCCGGTCGTCGAGAACGAGACGGTCGCCGTCGGCACGCACCACCGGCAGATCCTCGGGAGGCGAGGGGCGCGACGAAGTGTCCTGCGCGCAGGCCGCGAGCAGGAGCAGCAGGGCGGTGGCGACCGCAGCGACGCGCACGTCCAGAGATTGACCGCCACGGAGCCGTGTACGCAGGCATCCGGACATCGGGTCGTCAGAGGTTGTCGAGGGTCCGGATGATCCGGCGCATGTCCTTGCTCTCGGTGTTGTGAACGAGGCCGACGAGGGCCGACGTCAGCGGGTCGGGGCGTGCGATGACCCTGCCGAGCACGGCGACGTTCCGGTCGAGGACGTCGATCGCAGCGGGGCGCAGGTTCGCATCCATCTGCGACAGCATCTCGGCCCATACCCACGCGTTGTCCCGCGCGCGGTCGAAGGCGAAGTCGAGGACCGGGTGCACCGCGTCGACCGGTTCGAGGATCTTGATCAGGGGCGAGAACGACTCGATGGCGTCGCGCACCTTCGGCATCACCCCCGCGATGATGCCCAGCAGCAGGTGCTGCAGCACGATCAGCCGGCCCTGTTTCGTGGCATCGAACGCGATCTGCCACGCCCTGGTCGGTGTGGCCGCTTCGTAGGCCTCGAAGTAGCGGTTCGCGAACAGGGTGTCGATACTGTTCATGCGGTCCTTGTCCGCGAAGACGCCGGCCTTCACCGCCAGGGTCATCTGCCGGTAGACGGCCGCGAAACATCCCCGCGGATCACCGCTCTTCGCGGTCTCGTCGACGATGCCGTCGAGGATCCCGATCACCTCGTCGATGTCGTTCGCGTGCAGCGCCACGGTCCCCTCCTCCGTGCGGATGAGGATCATTGTGGACCCGCAGCTGCCGTCCCGGAAAGAACCGCGGGGCGGGGAAGAACTAGCTGGGACGCGCGTCGGGGTGCTTGTGCACGAAGTTCAGGTACGCCTTCGACGGCGTGGGCCCGCGCTGGCCCTGGTACTTGGACCCGACCTTCGCGCTGCCGTAGGGGTGCTCAGCGGGGCTCGTCAGCCGGAACAGGCACAGCTGACCGATCTTCATGCCCGGCCACAGCGTGATCGGCAGGTTCGCGACGTTGGACAGCTCGAGGGTGATGTGCCCGTCGAAGCCCGGGTCGATGAACCCGGCCGTCGAGTGCGTGAGCAGACCGAGCCGGCCCAGCGACGACTTGCCTTCGAGGCGGCCGGCGAGATCGGCCGGCAGGGTGCACCGTTCCATCGTCGACCCGAGCACGAACTCGCCGGGGTGCAGCACGAACGGCTCGCCCTCGGGCACCTGCACGAGCGACGTCAGTTCGTCCTGCTGCTTCGCCGGGTCGATGTGCGTGTAGCGCGTGTTGTTGAAGACGCGGAACAGGCTGTCGAGTTTGACGTCGACACTCGACGGCTGCACGAGCTCCGGATCGAACGGGTCGATGCCCAGATGCCCGGAGGCGATCTGAGCGCGGATGTCGCGATCGGAGAGCAGCACGAGTAGAGGTTAACAATCTCCCGGTCGAGGGTTTCTACGTGGCCGAGTCACGCCGCAGTTGCGTCGACATCGTGAGCAGCAGTTCGGTGCACTCCTCGACGACATCGTCGTGGCTCAGCGGCACGGTGCCGTCGAGCCAGGCCGTCAGCGCCTGGGCGAGTCCGCCGACGACATAGTGCGCCGCGAGGTCGAGCCGGGGGCTCGGGGTGATGGCGTAGATGTTCTCGGCCTGAGCGGTGACCAGGCCGGCGAACATGCGGGTCGAGTCGAGGCGCCGCTTCGCCAGCTGCGTGTTGGCCTGGCTGACGGAGAACAGCATGCGGCCGAGCCGCGGGTCCTCGTCGATCTCGCGGACGATGTTCTCGACGCAGGCCCGCACGATCGCGCGGTCGTCGGCGGCGGGTGCCGAGGTCACGGCGGCGAGGGTGCTCTCGGCGATGCGCTGGACGACGTGGTCGTAGACGGCACCGGTGAGCTCGTCGCGGTCGGCGAAGCTCTCGTAGAAGTAGCGCGACGCCAGACCGGCGCGCTTGCAGACACCGCGCACCGACAGCGTGGCTTCGCCGTCGGCAGCTCCGAGGAGGTCGAGACCGGCCTCGATCAGCTGCGCTCGCCGATCGGCCTGTCGTTCCTCGCCTGCGCGTCCACCGTAGAGCCGTCCAGTTGCCATACCCCTATCTTCGCAGCGTCCGGTCTCCGTTCCGCGCAACCTCCGGTCTTTACCGTCGGCGCGCATCTGAGTACAGTCGTGGTCACTTCGAACGATGGAGGGACATCCGATGACGACGACCGTCGACAAGCCCGTCGGCCTGGACGACACGATGGACGGGCTCGGCCTGGCCGCCGGAGCAGCGAACATCATCATGCAGCTGTCGTGGCCCGGTGTCGGCTACGGCGTCTACGAGTCGCGCGTGGAGTCGGGACGGCTGTTCGACCACCCGATCAAGCGCACCCGCACCACCCTCACCTATCTCGCCGTTGCAGCACGCGGCACCGATGACGAGAAGCGCCTGTTCCGTCGCGGCGTCAACAAGGCCCACGCGCAGGTGCGCTCCACCGAGTCGAGCCCGGTCGAATACAACGCGATGGACCCGGAACTGCAGCTGTGGGTGGCGTCGTGCATCTACCGCGGGTTCGAGGACGTGCACCGCGCGCTGTACGGGCCGATCCCCGACGACGCGATCGAGTACTTCTATCAGAACGGCGCGACCTTCGGCACGACACTGCAGGTGCCGCAGCACATGTGGCCGAAGGACCGCGCGGCGTTCGAGCAGTACTGGGAGGACAACCTCCACAAGGTGAAGATCGACGACACGATCCGCGAGCACCTGCTGTCGATCGCCCGGATCGAGTTCCTGCCCCAGCCCGTCCCGGCCCTGTTCGGCAAGCTCAACCTGTTCTTCACCGCCGGCTTCCTGCCGCAGCTGTTCCGCGAGCAGATGCTGCTGCCGTGGACGCCGAGCGACCAGCGTCGCTTCGACCGCGTCATGCGAGCTCTCGGTGTGGTGAACAAGAGGCTGCCGGTCGCGGTGCGGGAGCTGCCCTACCGCGTGCTGCTGGCCGACATGCGGTGGCGGATCCGGACGGGCCGATCCCTGGTCTAGGGGTCCCGCGATCGACCCTGAGAGTCTGCTACAGTTTGCTCCGAAAGCTCGGGCCGGAGTCGGTGAGAATCGGCAAAAGCCCAGCGTGCCGATGTAGTTCAATGGTAGAACATCAGCTTCCCAAGCTGAATACGCGGGTTCGATTCCCGTCATCGGCTCTCGGCGAAGGCCCCGACCACACGGTCGGGGCCTTCGTCGTATCGAGTCCGTCGTTGTTGTCGATTTTTTCGCGTTCTTCGACAACAACACCTACCTCGACGGGCCTTCGAGGTACGCGCGGGCCGTGTCGAGGAGTTCGGGAAGTGAGCGGGTCGCGTCCAGGGTGACGCCGTCCTCGTCGGGTCCCAACGGCTCGAGCGTCTCGAACTGCGACGCCACCAGCGACTCGGAGAAGAAGTGGCCGCCGCGTCCGCGGACCCTGGACCGCACGACGTCGACGGGCACATCCAGATGCAGGAAGACGGCCGGGGTGCCGGCCCGCAGAATGTCGCGGTACGACCGCTTCAGTGCCGAGCACGCGACCACCGGGGTCTCGTCGCTGTCGGCTGCGGCCTCGGCGACCGCACGCAACCAGGGCTCACGATCGTCGTCGTCGAGCGCACGCCCCGAGCGCATCTTCTCGATCGACGCGTCGCTGTGATAGTCGTCCGCTTCGATGAAGGCTCCGCCGATCGCGTCCGCGAGCTGCCTCGCGAAAGTCGTTTTGCCACATCCACTGACGCCCATCACCACAACAGCCATGCCACATCGTAACTTCGGGGAGGTTGTGGTCGCTCTCGTCGAAATTCCCGGCCACAACCTCCCCGAAGTTCACTCCAGGTACGACGCGTAATCGGCGTAGGGCACCTGCTCGGTGGGGCTTGCCGCGGGTGAATTGGGGGAGAATGTGGGCGGTTTCCGCGAGATTCTCGGCAACGACCTCCCCCGACAAAGCAGCGTGGCCGCCACCCGGAAGGGTGACGGCCACGGGGCTGCAGTGACGCCTAGACGGTCGCGGCGACCGCTTCCTCGGCCTGGGCCGGGGCGCTCGTGCGGATGAGGTGGTCGAACGCGCCGAGCGCGGCCGTCGCACCCGCACCTGCGGAGACGATGATCTGCTTGTACGGGACGGTCGTGCAGTCGCCGGCGGCGAACACGCCGGGCACCGAGGTGCGACCGTGGTCGTCGACGACGATCTCGCCGCGCGGGCTGAGTTCGACGGTGCCGGAGAGCCACTCGGTGTTGGGCAGCAGACCGATCTGGACGAACACGCCGTCGAGCTCGAGGGTGCGCGACTCGTCGGTGGTGCGGTCGGTGTAGGTCAGGCCGGTGACCTTCGAACCGTCGCCGAGGACCTCGGTGGTGAGGGCGCTGACGACGATGTCGACGTTGGGCAGGCTGCGGAGCTTGCGCTGCAGCACCTCGTCGGCGCGCAGGACCGAGTCGAACTCGATGAGCGTCACGTGGGCGACGACGCCGGCGAGGTCGATCGCGGCCTCGACACCGGAGTTGCCGCCACCGATGACCGCGACGCGCTTGCCCTTGAACAGCGGGCCGTCGCAGTGCGGGCAGTAGGTGACGCCCTTGTTGCGGTACTCCTGCTCACCCGGCACGTTCATCGCGCGCCAACGGGCACCTGTCGCGAGAACGACGCTGCGCGAGAGCAACCGGGCACCGCTCTCGAGCTCGACCTCCACGAGACCACCCTCGGTGGGGGCCGGGGTGAGCTTCGAGGCCTTCTGGACGTTCATGATGTCGACGTCGTACTGGCGCACGTGGTTCTCGAGCTCGGCGGCGAACTTCGGGCCCTCCGTGTAGGGGACGGAGGAGAAGTTCTCGATGGCCATGGTGTCGAGCACCTGGCCGCCGAAACGCTCGGCGAGAACACCGGTGCGGATTCCCTTGCGGGAGGCGTAGATCGCGGCGGTCGCGCCGGCGGGGCCACCACCGACGACGAGGACGTCGAAGGGATCCTTCTCGCTGATCGCGGCGGCGGTGCGCTCGGCGGAGCCGCTGTCGAGCTTGCCGACGATCTGCTCGAGGTTCATGCGTCCGGAGCCGAACAGCTCACCGTTGAGGAAGACGGTCGGCACGGCCATGACCTGACGTGCGTCGACCTCGTCCTGGAAGAGGGAGCCTTCGATCGCGGTGTGCTTGATGCGCGAGTTGGTCACGCACATCACGTTCAGGGCCTGCACCACGTCGGGGCAGTTCTGGCACGACAGCGAGAAGTAGGTCTCGAAGTGGAAGTCGCCCTCGAGATCGCGCACCTGCTCGAGCAGTTCCACGGCCTCCTTCGAGGGGTGGCCGCCGACCTGCAGCAGGGCGAGCACGAGGGAGGTGAACTCGTGGCCGAGCGGGATACCCGCGAACTCGACCGCGATGTCGGTGCCGACCCGGCGGATCAGGAAGGAGGGGCGACGGGTGGCTTCACCGTCGCGCACATGGGTGACCAGATCGGACATGCCGGCGATCTGATCGAGGAGATCGGCGAGTTCCTTCGACTTCGGCCGGTCGTCGAGGGACGACACGAGCTCGATCGGCTGGGTGACCTTTTCGAGAAGGGACTTCAACTGGGCGGCGAGGGAGGCGTCGAGCATGAGGATTCACTCCAGAGGTGGAAGAACTGTGACCGGAAGAGATGGGAGTCGGCGAACTTCTCAGCTCGAGCCGAGCGGACCCGGACGGTGCCCGGTGGCACGGGACGTTCGATCCCGTGCCACCGGAACGAATTTCCGTCGACGAATCAGATCTTGCCGACGAGCTCCAGCGACGGAGCGAGGGTGTCGTCGCCCTCTTCCCACTTGGCCGGGCAGACCTCACCCGGGTGGTTGCGGACGTACTGAGCGGCCTTGACCTTGCGGACGAGCTCGGCGGCGTTGCGGCCGATGCCCTCAGCGGTGACCTCGGTGAACTGGACGACGCCGTCCGGGTCGACCAGGAAGGTGCCGCGGTCGGCGAGGCCCTGATCCTCACGGAGGACCTCGAAGTCGGTGCTGATCTGCAGGGTCGGGTCACCGATCATGGCGTACTTGATCTTGCCGATGGTCTCGGACGAGCCGTGCCACGCCTTGTGCGTGAAGTGCGTGTCGGTCGAGACGGAGAAGACCTCGACGCCGAGCTTCTGCAGCTCCTCGTAGTGGTCCGCGAGGTCGCCAAGCTCCGTCGGGCAGACGAACGTGAAGTCTGCGGGGTAGAAGAAGAAGATCGCCCACTTGCCCTTGATGTCCTCGTCGGACACGGTCACGAAGGCGCCGTCCTTGAAAGCCTCGGCCTTGAAGGGCTTGATCTTCTTGTTGATCAGCGACATGTAGAAACCTCACTCGTCTCGATGGGGTTGACGGCTTCGACGTTATCCGCGAACTATTAATTGTGCCAATCGATAGTTTCTAGAAATTCGATAAGCAAGGGCTATAACACGGCATTCGGCCAGGTCGTTGCTTTTCCTTCCTCACGAATGTGACAGAACACACAGCCTTTGCGACAGAGCACTCCGGCCCGTCCGGAAGGGAAAGATGGAACCGATGCACTCACGACCGAGCTACCGCCGCACCGGATCCGGTGAACCCCTACCCCTCCTGCACGGGATCGGCGCCACGATGAACGACTTCTCCACCCTCGTCCCGCACCTCGCCGAGCACTTCGACGTGCTGAACGCCGAACTACCCGGCTACGGTTCGTCGCCGAAGCAGAACGGTCGACCCACCGTCGGCGCCCTACTGTCGGTAGGACTCGACCTCGTCGACCGGCCGCGCCTGGGCGTCGTCCGGGTCGTCGCCGAACTCGGCCTTCGCGCGACGCTGCCGCAGCAGGTCCCAGCACTGGTCGAGCCTCTTCTCGACAGCGGCCAGCCGCTGCAGGTCCTCGTCGCTCGGACCGTCCGCGCCGGTTCGTGAGCGCAGTGTCTTCTCTTCGTCCACCAGCTTCTCGATGTGCTGGAAGAGTTCGTTCTCGTCCATGGGAAACTCCCTCGATGTGGTGTTCCGTCGGCATAGCCTCATCCGGCAGGAGTGAAACCGCCGCCGGTTTCGCACCGGGCCGGCCGGGTATCTCCTCGACATGAGCATCGAAGACGGTCCCGGCGACACCCTCAGCCCCAGCGAAGGCCTCGACGCCGACGAAGTGCGGAACGACGACGGCGACGAGGTCGTCGACCCGCCCGAGGACTGGAGCGGCGCCGACAAGTTCGGAACGACCCAGCGTGAAGAGCAAGAAGGCGAGTCGCTGGACCAGCGCCTCGCCGAGGAGGAACCCGACGTCGAACCCGCTGAGCCGCTGGACAAGCCTGTCGCGGCGACACCGGAGGACGAGCTCACCGAGGACGTCGACGAGGTGATCGACGACGCCACCACCGGCGCCCCCGAGGACTCGAAACTCGCCGACGAGGTCGACGGGGTGATCGTGCAGGATTCGCGTGTCGACCGCGGTCAGATCAGCGGCGCCCCCGAGGACGGGGAGTCGATCTTCCCGATCGTCGAGTAGGAGTTCGGCGAACAGACGAAGGGGAGGTTGTGTGCGTGTCCGGTAGACGGACACGCACACAACCTCCCCTTACCCCGTGCTAGAGCTTCGCGCTAGAGCACCTTCGAGCCGTACATCTCGCCGAGCGGGTCGGCGATGAGTTCGAGGCGGGCTCCGTCGGGGTCGCGGAAGTACAACGAGACGTCGCTGTGTTCGACGAGCTCGACACCTGCGTCGATCAGCTTGTCGCGCAAGCGCTCCCAGGCGGGAAGGGCGACGCTGATCGCGATGTGGTGCAGACCGCCGAAGACCTCCCGATAGGGGCCGACGTCGAGACCGGGGAAGTCGAAGAAAGCCAGCAGATTGCCGTTGCCGATGTCGAAGAAGAAGTGCGAGGAGCCGGGATAGTCGCGGTTCTCGATCAGCTCCGTCAGCGGGAACTCGAGGAGATCCTGGTAGAAGCGCACGGTCCGTTCGACGTCGCTGCTGATCAGCGCAGTGTGGTGCAGCCCCCGCGCCGACGACTGCGGGCGCGCGTCGGCGGGCTTCAGGTGCGCGTCGCGGATGAGTGCACGCCGACGCCCGAATTCCTCGGAGCGCTGCTGCTCGTCGGCAATCATCGGTCCACCTTCTTCCCGGTGTAGTTGCATTCTCAACCACCAGGATGATCCCCACTAGTTGCGTTGTCAACTAGTTTGGCCCAGGTGGTAGCACTTCGTGACCCGGGGAGTCACGGACCGGGTACGACGATCTCGTCGCCGTCACGTCTTCTTCACGAACATCCGATTCGCCCGTTCCCGCAGATATCGGGTGCGGACGATGAATGTGTCGGGGGCTCAACGCGGTTCCGAGGAGATCCCATGAACCATCGCAGGACCCTGCGTGCGACGGTCTCGTTGCTCGCACCGCTCGCACTGCTCGCCGGTTTCGCACCCGCCGCGAGCGCAGCGGCGGACACCGACACCCGAGGATTGTGGACCGCCAGCACCCGCGGAGACACCGTGCTGGTGAAGCTGATGTACACCTCTCCACCGGACGAGGACCACCCCTTCATCTGCGTCGCGGCGCTCGGCACCGGCGAGTCCGGAACCGCCGAGATCTTCGGAGCGAACTACCAGACCCTCGAGTTCACCGGGATCGCCGCAGGACCCAACATCGCGACCGCCAGTTGCGAGGACAACGACGGAGAGCTCCGGCCGGTGGGCGCGATCGAGTTCGACCTGCCCGGCCCACCGACCCTCCACTACGTCGCGACCGAGTCCTTCTGGTTCGACGACGCGGACGACGACTGAGCGTCACATCTTCGCGTCGCGCGCCATGACGAAGCTGTAGAGGCCGTAGACCGCGATACCGAGTCCCATCAGGACGAGCAGCACCGTGCCGAAAGGCTGCGAGCCCAACGTCTTCAGAGCACCGTCGAGGCCCGCTGCCTTCTGCGGGTCGGCCTGGAAGACCGCGACGATCACCAGAACACCGACGAGACCGAGCGCGAGACCCTTCGCGACGTAACCGACAAGCCCGAGACGTTTCACGAACGTGCTCGGGTGGCTCTTCAGATCGTCGACGAAGTTCTTCGACGCACCCTTGTAGACGTGGTAAGCGCCCACACCGAGGATGACGAGTCCCGCGACGACGAGGACGAACTTGCCGGCGCCGGACTGCAGCAGCTTCGCCGTCAGTCCCGCGTTCTGTTCACCACTGGACTTGCCGCTGCCGCGGGCGAACCCGAACGCGGTGTACGCGAAGGCGAGGTAGACGACACCGACGCAGGCGGCCTTGAACCGGTCGAACGCCTTGTCCTTCATGTCGGCGTCGGGCTGCTCAGGCTCGGACGCCTTACCGAAGGCGGCCTCGGCGAACCGCCACAGGCCCATCATCACGAATACGACGACGGCGATCCACAACGCGATCTTCCCGCCGGGCTGCTCGCCCAACTCCGCCATCGCACCGGACTGCGACGCCTCCTGCTCGCCGCGACCGAACGCGACCCTGATCGCGAGGTAGCCGATGAGCAGGTGCACGATGCCACTGCCGACGTAGCCGGCACGGGCGAACTTCTCGAACACACCGTTTTGCGCGACGCGCTCGGCGGATGTCGCCGCGCCACGCGACGCGGGGGCCTGACGGTTCACTCTCGTCTCCTCATCGGTCGGGACTGTCCCCTTCGGGCTGTATTCCCGAGACCGCGGACCGCAAACGCGAACCGGCTCCGGTGGGTAGATTGGCGTCAGGTTCGAAACGCCGTCG
Organism: Rhodococcus sp. S3; assembly: GCF_058211795.1. Taxonomy (NCBI): domain Bacteria; kingdom Bacillati; phylum Actinomycetota; class Actinomycetes; order Mycobacteriales; family Nocardiaceae; genus Rhodococcus; species Rhodococcus sp. S3. The sequence continues at coordinate 4,423,158 of NZ_CM177074.1, forward strand.
ATCGGAGGCGCATCGTGCGGATCGTCGAGGATGCTGTCGCCCTGGCCCGCCGGTGGGTGGAGGAATCGTCGGAAGTCGCGCCCGACCGTGCGGCCCGCCACCTCGCCGACGTCCTGAAGGACCCCCACGGACTCGAGTTCACCGTGCGCTTCGTCGACGAGGTCATCCGCCCCGAGGATCCGGCGACCGCGGCGCACGCCCTGGCCGAATTGTCCCGGAACATACCGGATTTCCTTCCCGTCCATCTCCGCGCGGCCGTGCGGGCGGGCGGCGCGATCGGTCCCCGCTTCCCGCACCTCGTCGTCCCCGCCGCGCGTCGCGCGCTGCGGGCGATGGTGGGGCACCTCGTCGTCGACACCGACGATGCCGCGCTGGGCCGGGCCATCGCACGACTGCAACGACCCGGCATCCGGCTCAACCTCAACCTGCTGGGCGAAGCCGTCCTCGGCGAGGCCGAGGCGCGTCGCCGTTTCGAGGGCACCCATGCGTTGCTGGCACGTGACGACGTCGACTACGTCTCGCTCAAGGTCTCGGCGGCCGTCGCGCCGCACTCGCCATGGGCGTTCGACGAGACCGTCGCGGACATCGTCGAGCGGCTCACCCCGCTGTACCGTCTCGCCGCGACCTCGCCGACGCCGAAGTTCGTCAATCTCGACATGGAGGAGTACCACGACCTGGACGTGACGGTCGCGGCGTTCACGACGCTGCTCGACCGTCCCGAGTTCCTCCATCTCGAGGCCGGAATCGTGCTGCAGGCGTATCTGCCCGACGCCCTGACCGCCATGATCGAACTGCAGCGGTGGGCGGCGGCGCGACGCGCAGGCGGCGGCGCCGCGATCAAGATCCGGGTGGTCAAGGGCGCCAACCTGCCGATGGAACGGGTCGACGCGTCGCTGCACGGATGGCCGCTCGCGACGTGGAGCACCAAGCAGGAGACCGATACGAACTACAAGCGGCTGCTGCACTACGCGTTCACGCCCGAGCGGATCGAGAACGTGCGGATCGGGGTGGCCGGGCACAATCTCTTCGACATCGCCTACGCGTGGGAGCTCGCCGGTCGCCGGCAGGTGCGCAACGGGATCGACTTCGAGATGCTCCTCGGCATGGCGCAGAGCCAGGCCGAGGTGATCCGTCGACACGTCGGCAGCCTGTTGCTCTACACACCCGTCGTCCGCCCCGACGAGTTCGACGTCGCGATCTCGTATCTGGTGCGTCGGCTCGACGAGGGTTCGGGGCAGGAGAATTTCATGTCGGCGGTGTTCGATCTGGCCGACGATCCCGCCCTGTTCGGACGCGAGGAGCAGCGGTTCCGTGCGTCGGTGGCGGCGCTCGACGACAGCGTCCCCTTCCCCAACCGCACGCAGAACCGGCAGGGTCCTCCCACCCCTGCGCCGCCGGTGTTCACGAACACGCCGGACACCGATCCGTCCCTGCCGCAGAACCGGGAGTGGGGGCGCCGCATCCTCGAGCGGGTGCCGTCGTCGAAACTCGGTATCGACACCGTGCGCGCCCACACCCTCTCCTCCGAGGACGACCTCGAGCGCGTGCTGGTCGACGCGAACGCGGCCGGTCGTGTCTGGGGTGCCCGCAGCGGTGCCGAACGCGCACGGATCCTCGAACAGGTGGCCGATGTGCTCGAGGCGCGGCGCGCCGATCTGCTCGAGGTGATGGCGGCCGAGGGCGGTAAGACGCTCGACCAGTCCGATCCGGAGGTCTCGGAAGCGATCGACTTCGCGCGGTACTACGCCGAGCGGGCCCGCGCGCTCGACGAGATCGACGGTGCGCGGTTCGTGCCGTCGACCCTCACCGTCGTGACGCCGCCGTGGAACTTCCCGGTCGCGATCCCGGCGGGATCGACGCTCGGGGCGCTGGCGTCCGGTTCGGCTGTGGTCCTCAAGCCCGCGACCCTCACGGCGCGATGCGGGTCGGTGCTCGCCGAGGCGATGTGGGATGCCGGTGTGCCCCGCGACGTCCTGCATCTCGTCCACGCCGACGAACGGTCGCTGGGCACGAAGCTCGTCTCCGATCCCCGCGTCGACCGGGTGGTGCTCACCGGCGCCTACGAGACCGCCGAGCTGTTCCGTTCGCTGCGTCCGGGGAGGCGGCTGCTGGCGGAGACGAGCGGCAAGAACGCGATCGTCGTGACGCCGAGCGCCGATCCGGATCTGGCGGTGCGCGACGTCGTGCAGTCGGCGTTCGGGCATGCCGGGCAGAAGTGCTCGGCGGCGTCGCTCGTGATCCTCGTCGGCTCCGTGGCGACCTCCCGCCGGTTCCGCGACCAACTCGTCGACGCGGTGCGGTCACTGCCGGTCGGTCCCGCGCACGATCCGCGAACCCGTATGGGGCCGTTGATCGAACCGGCGCAGGGCAAACTGCTCACCGCTCTCACCGAACTCGAGGACGGCGAGTCGTGGCTCGTCGAACCGCGCCGGCTCGACGAGGAGGGCCGGCTGTGGACACCCGGCGTGCGCACCGGGGTGCGACGCGGGTCGCGCACGCATCTCGTCGAGTTCTTCGGTCCGGTGCTGGGGGTGATGACCGCGGCCGACCTGGACGAGGCGATCGCGATCCAGAACGAGGTGGATTACGGACTCACGGCAGGTCTTCACTCGCTGGACCCCGACGAGATCGCCCGCTGGCTCGATCGGGTGCAGGCCGGGAATCTGTACGTCAACCGTGGTATCACCGGTGCCATTGTGCGACGGCAGCCCTTCGGTGGTTGGAAGAAGTCGTCGGTGGGCGCGGGCTTCAAGGCGGGTGGGCCGAACTACCTCTTCGGCTTCGGCTCCTGGGAACCGTGCACCTGGGACGAGGACGCGCTGCGCCGGGCGTTCGACGACGACGAGCGAGCGTGGACGTCGGAATTCGCTGTGGCACAAGATGTCACGGGATTGACGGCGGAGCGGAACCTGTTCCGGTACCGGCCCGTTCGCACACACGTACGCCTCGGCGAGGCGGGTCGGCCCGACGAACTCGTGCGCGTGCTCGGCGCCGCGGCCCGGGCCGGCGCGCCGGTGGAAATCTCTTCGGCTTTCGACGTCGATCTCGTAAGATGCTCGAATACAGCACGTTTCGACGGTCGCGTGCGCGTGGAGAGTGATGCGGAATGGGAGGAACGGATCGTCGACGTGGCCCCGGCGCGCGTCCGTCTGATCGGCGCAGCGCCACCCGCCGAATGGAACACCCGATGCGACGTCGCGGTGTTCGACCATCCGGTGACCGGATCCGGACGAATCGAAATGTTGCCGTTCCTGGCCGAACAGTCCGTCACGATCACCGCTCATCGATTCGGCACACCGCACCGGCTCACCGACGAGATCATCTGAAAACAAACCCCGAAGCGGTTCTGCCGAAGCCCTGTGAACCCCGACACTGTGAGGTGGAATAGGAAAATGGATATCGCCACGACACCCCCTACCGAACGTCGCAAGCTCGCACTCGCCGCAGTGAAGGAACTCGGGCCCCAGCGCACCGAGAAGGCCGTCCTCAAGGTTCGTTGTCCCAAGGGCCACACCGTAGCGGCGGTGTACAACACCACCGAGGGTCAGGTCGTGGTCTCCCGCAGCGGTCCCGGCGGCCGCGGCAACCGCGACCGCGAAGCGACACCGCACAACGGCACATCACTCAATTCGGAGTATGTGGACACCCTCGAGGTGACGCAGTTCGAGGACGACGCCATTCCCTCGGGATGCGCGTGCGGTCCGCGCTCGCTGTCGCGGAAGAAGATGCAGGACGCCGTGGCGACACACGCTCACGTCATCAACCTGACCTGATCCCTCACAGACCGAAACGCAACTGCACCCGGAACACGTCGAGCACCTCGTCGACCCACCCCAGGATCGACAGCGTCGAATCGATATTCTGCGGTGGCGTACGCACAAGGGTGTCGTGCCGGAGCAGACGCTCGAAATCCACGGCGACAGGACCGTTTCGCACCGTTCCGTTCGGCGACCGGAATTCGACGCCGGCACGCACCATCACGTCGATGATCTCCTGGGCGAGGATCCCGTAGGCGACCGTCGTCGGGTGCACACCGTCGAGGGAGAACAGTCCCCCACTGTCGCGGCCACCGTGACCGTCGGCCGACAAAAAGCGTGTGTCGGGCACCGGGTCGAGCGCGGCGAGCGCCGGAGGTAGCGGGTACGGCTGCCACCATGCGGGTCGCGCATCGAGGTCGTCGACGTAGCGGCGCGCGGCCAGGCGGTCGAGGATGCCCGCGGTGTCGAGCAGATACCAGTCCAGTCCGGCACGTCGCGCGTCGGCGACCGCTTCGGTGATCGTCTCGTCGAACAGGTCGATCGCGGCGTCGACCATGCGGGCCTGCGCACCGGTGATGTGTTCGTCGCGGCTCGCATCGAAGCGGCGCGCGTCCACCCACGGCCGGGTGTAATAGGGGAAGTACGGCGAGCCGTTCTTCGTCCCGATCCCCCGGGCGATCGGGGCGATGGTGACGTGCGGGACGGTGCACAGCACCACGTGCCGCGCGTCGATGTCGCGGAGCTTCGCGACGACCTCCGCGAACTCGCTGTCGAAATGTTCGGGCCGCCAGATCGTGTAGGCCTGTTTCGCGTCGAGGTCGCGGAAGTCGTCGCCGCTCCACACGACCTGCAGTTCGGTGACGGTCTGCAGCGCGTTGTTCGAACCGAGGAAGACGACGAGTGTCTCGATGCCCGCGTCGGTGTCGTCGTCGTGCTCGGCACCGAGTTCGGTCGCGACGTCGAACAGTGTCATCTCGCGGCGCCGGTCGTCGGTGTTCGGATAGACGTACAACGCGGCCCGCTCCCCGTTGTTCTCGACGAGCTGCCGCACGAGATCGTCGCGGGGTCTTCCGATGCGTTCGGCGCAGACGCGTGCGGTCTTCTGCAGCGCGTCGCGCAGATCCCAGCCGAAGCACGACAGGTTGTGGAGATATCCGACGAGCGGTGGTGTCGCGCCGGGTCCGCGTTCCCAGTAGTCCTCGACCTCGTCCATGAAACCCCGCGCCGTGAAGAGCGCGGTCGGCAGCTCCCACGGTTCGAGCGTGGATCCGTGCCGCTCCTCGATCCGGCGCAACAGCACTTCGACGTTCAGCGGCAGTCCGCCCGGTCCACCGAAGCGCGGGTACCGCAGGTCGGCGCCGAGCTCGTGGGCGACGATCGCCGGGACGGAGACGTCGGTGTTGTAGATCGCGCCGCTCTGGAAGCCCTGCAGCAGGGAGTCGCCGAGCGCCACCAACCGGTGTGGCGGTGTGCCGCGGAAGGACCGGGGAACCTCGATGCCGAGGGTCGGGTCGGACACCGGCACCCGCGGCGGCCGAGCGGCACGCGCCGCCACCGTGTCGGGTGTGCCCTCCGGGATCTCGTCGGCCGTCATCACGCCTCCTCAGCCCCCTCATCGAGGGTAGGCAGACGGCACCCCCGGCGTGGCCGGATCCGACAGCTCGTCGACGGCGACCTTGTCCGGGCCGACGCGTACCTTCGGAGCATGAGCGACGCCGACTTCGCCCACACCGATCGCGCCGAGAAGAACCGGCGAGACAAGGCCGTGACCCTGGCCCGGTATGCATGGAACCGCGGCATCTCGGGAGCCGAACTGCTCGCCATGACCGACGAGACGCGACGCAAGCTGGCGCGGGCCGCGGATGCGCATCCACCGCGCACCATGGAGACCTGGGAACTCGCCGCGAGATTGATGGACGAGAAGACGGCGTGGGCGCAGAAGCACCCCGATCATCCCGCAGCGGTCCGCACCGACGAGGACGAGAAGATCATGTGGGTCAAACCGCCCGTGCGGTCCTGGTTCGAGTGACCGGGAGGAAATTGCCTTGCAGCAGAAGTTACCGGGTGCAACAATTTCCGATCGCCTCACTCCTGCGCAGGCCACCTTCACGTAACAGCTCGATATTCCTATTCCGACAGGAACACCGTGACCACCACTTCGGAACCTCTGGTTCTCACCCAGCGACGGATCTGGATCATCTTCTCCGCGCTCATCGCGGGCATGATGCTCGCCAGCCTGGACCAGACGATCGTCTCCACCGCCATGCCCACGATCGTCGGGCAGCTCGGCGGCGTCGAACACCAGGCGTGGATCACCACCGCCTACCTGCTCGCGGTGACCATCGTGATGCCGATCTACGGCAAGTTCGGCGACGTCTTCGGGCGCCGGTACCTGTTCCTCATCGCGATCGGCGTGTTCACCATCGCCTCCGCGGCGTGCTCGATGACCGACGACTTCTGGACCTTCGTGGTCTTCCGCGCGATCCAGGGCTTCGGCGGTGGCGGTCTGATGATCCTGTCGCAGGCGATCATCGCCGACATCGTGCCCGCGAGCGAACGCGGTAAGTACATGGGCCCGCTCGGCGCGATCTTCGGTCTGTCGGCCGTCGGTGGCCCGCTGATCGGCGGCTTCTTCGTCGACCACTTGACGTGGGAGTGGTGCTTCTACATCAACGTGCCGGTCGGCATCATCGCGTTCGTCATCACCTGGTTCGCGCTGCGCCTGCCGGTGAAGAAGCCGACGAAGCGGATCGACATCCTCGGCGTGCTCACGCTCTCCCTCGCCACGACCTGCCTGATCTTCTTCACGGATCTCGGTGGCGACGCCGATCGCGGCTGGACCGCTCCGCTCACGTGGATGTTCGGCGCCGGACTCGTGGTGTTCGTGTGCCTGTTCGTGCTCGTCGAGTCGCGGGCGCAGGATCCGATCATCCCGCTGTCGCTGTTCCGCAACTCGATCTTCGTCAACGCCACGGCCATCGGTTTCGTCCTCGGCCTCGGCATGTTCTCGGCGATCGCGTTCATGCCGACCTTCCTGCAGATGTCGTCGGGCACCTCGGCCGCGGTCTCGGGTCTGTTGCTGCTGCCGATGATGGCCGGTCTGATGATCACCTCGATCGGCTCGGGTCTGGCCATCACCAAGACCCAGCGCTACAAGATCTATCCGATCGTCGGTTCGCTCATCACCGCGGCGGGCATGCTGTGGCTGACCACGCTCGAGGGCGACACCCCGCTGTGGGTGATCTGCTCGATGCTGTTCGTCTTCGGTCTGGGTCTCGGCCTGATCATGCAGGTCGTCATCCTGATCGTGCAGAACGCGGTGCCCGCCGACGAGATCGGCACGGCGACGAGTTCGAACAACTACTTCCGCGAGGTCGGTGCGGCACTCGGTGTGGCGATCTTCGGCACCATCTTCACCAACCGCCTGGCGGAGAAGCTCGTCGAGGTCTTCACCGCGGCCGGCGCGACCCCGGAGCAGGCCGGTCAGGCCACCGCGACCGTCGATCCGGCAGCGATGAAGATGCTGCCCGATCCCGTCCGCGAGGGTGTCATCGACGCCTACGCCGACTCGCTGGCGCCGGTGTTCTGGTACCTCATCCCGTTCCTGCTCATCGCGTTCGTCCTCGCGTGCTTCATCAAGGAGATCCCGCTCTCCGACGAGGCACTCATGGTCGCGCGTGGCGAGGCGGTCGCCGACCCGGCGAAGGCGTCGAAGGACGACACCGTCGTGGTCGTCGAGGGAACCGAGGTCGGTGCGGACACTGCGGACACTGCGGACAGCGGGTCGAAGCGGCCGTGATCGAATAGGGCCGATCATCGGACGAGGGAACGGAGACGGCACGTGGGACGAACGATCACACCGGTTCGCGTCAAGGACGTGGTGATCGGTGAAGGCGCACCCACGATCGTCGTCCCCGTCACCGGCCGCACCCCCGAGGCGCTGCGCGAGCAGATCGCGGCCGTCGCCGATCGGGCCGACGTCGTCGAATGGCGCGTGGACTTCTTCCACACCGTCGACGACGTCGCCTCGGTGGTCGCGCAGGCCGGCGCCCTCGCCGAGCAGTTGCAGGGCACTCCCCTGCTCGCGACCTGCCGCACCGCCGACGAGGGCGGCGAGATCGCGATCGACGACGAGGCGTACGCCGATCTGACGGTCGCACTCGCCGAGAGCGGCGCGGTGGATCTGGTGGACGTCGAGTACCGCCGCGACCGTGCCGCCGTCGAGCGGATCGTCGCGGCGGCTCACGCCTGCGGTGTTGCGGTGGTGGCGTCGAACCACGACTTCGACGCCACGCCGCCGAAGGACGAGATCGTCGCGCGGCTACGCGAGATGCAGGAACTCGGCGCCGACATCTGCAAGATCGCCGTCATGCCGCAGTCGACGGCCGACGTGCTCACCCTGCTCGACGCGACCCGCACCATGCACGAGGACCACGCCGACCGCCCGTTGATCACCATGTCGATGGGCGGCCTCGGCGTGGTGTCGCGGATCGCCGGGCAGGTCTTCGGATCGGCGGCGACGTTCGGGATGGTCGGCACCGCCTCGGCACCCGGGCAGGTCGACGCCGACGAACTGCGCTCGGTGCTCGGCCTCATCGACCGCGCTCGCTGATCCCCACACGGCGGTGAGAGCGAGCCCGGCGGCCGCCGCGATGAGCGTGGTCGCCAGGGCGCCCAGCGCGATCGCGCAGGCGGCACCGTAGCGGCGCGCCACGATCAGGCGGACGGAGTCGACGCTGGTCGTGCTGAAGGTGGTGAACCCGCCGCAGAACCCTACCCCGACGACGGCGAGCAACTCCGCGGCGGCGTCGTGGAACAGCACCGCACCGGTGAGCAGCCCCAGCAGCAACGAACCGATGACGTTGATCAGCACGGTCGGCCACGGCAGGGACGATCCGGAGCGGGCACGCAGAGCACTGTCGACGACGAACCGCGTCACCGCACCGGCGCTGCCTGCCAACGCCACCCACACCGCGATCATCGCCGTGCCGCTCGGCGACTCCCGAACCACGCGCCCAGCGCGACACCGATGCCGGTCGCGAGAAGGCCGACGAGCATCGTGCCGAGCGCATAGGTTGCCGCGGCGACGAGTTCACCGTCGCGCAGCAGCAGGTCGGTGTCGACCGCGAGCGCGCTGTAGGTAGTGAACGAGCCCAGCGCACCGGTGCCCACCCCGAGCCGGACCACCTGACCCCAGGAGGTGTCGGGACCGATGCGGATCAGTGCCTCGAGCAGGAATCCGAGCAGCAGCGCACCGAGGACGTTGATCGCGAAGGTCGTGACCGGCCGGCCCCCGGACTCGACGGGGAACCACCGGCCGAGGCCGTAGCGGGCACTCGTCCCGAGCAGACCGCCCACGGCGACCGCCGCCAGCGCCGACGGTCGCAGGTGCAGCGCTCTCGGCAGCGGGCGTTCGCCCTCGGTCAGTCCTGGTCCCACAACTTCAGAACCGTAGTGAGGATCTCCTCCGACGCACCGAGACCCCCGAGATGACTCTCGCCGGGCAGGTGGTGGAACTGGGCGTCGGGCAGCAGGTCCACCATGTGCAGGCCGTGCTCGATCGGGATGATGTGGTCGGTGTCGCCGTGCCACCACCGCACGGGCACCTTCACGTCGGAGACGCGGAAACCCCAGTCGCGGGTGAATACGACGATGTCGGCGAACGGCGCGGAGATCTGACGTCGGCTGCCGTTGAGCAGGTCGTCGAGGAACATCGTCTTGAACTCGGGACGGGCGAGCAGGCGGCGGTCGGCCTCGGGTGAGAACCGTCCGTACAGGTCGATGATCGGCGACGCGAACGGGCGCACCACGCGGATCGCCGCGCTCATCGCCACGCCGATGGGGACGCCCGCGGTCTGCAGTGCCGGCGCGACGAAGGCGCCCAGCTTCATCAGGTTGCTGTCGATCGACTCGGGACCGACGACCGGTGCCACACCGCCGAGGACCGCAGCCGCGACGACCCGTTCGCGCAGTGCATAGGCCGCGGCGAGGGTGTAGGGGCCGCCGCCGGACAGTCCGACGATCGCCATGCGGTCGACCCCGAGGGTGTCGGCGACGATGCGCAGGTCGTCGCTGAACGCGAGGACGTTCTCGTAGAGGTGCGGTGTCGACGAGCCGATCCCCGGGCGATCGATCCCGATGAGGCGGATGTGGTTCCGTTCGGCGAAAGCGCGGGCCTCGATGGGAACCTGGCGGCGCGCACCCGGTGTGCCGTGCAGCCAGAACACCGTGCGGCCCTGGGCCGACCCGAACTCGGCGAAACCGAGCCGGCGGCCCTCCCCGACCGCGACGGTGCCTTCGAGCTTGGGGCGTTCGACGTCCATGGCGTCAGCATGGCACGCACCCGAACGCCCGACCAGCGACCGTCCCGTGGGACGAATCGACGCAACCGAGATGTGATGCGCGCTACATTGGATCTGACTACAGCCAGCGTCAGATTCCGACCACCCGGAGATGCGCCCGTGACGAAGATGCTTGCTCCTCCACCTCCAGGCCTCGCTCCCGTCCCGGGCGACAGCGGCCTCCCCTACGTCGGTTACGCGCTGAAGTACATGCGCGATCCCATTGCGGCATATACGCATCGATACCACGAGCACGGTCCGGTTTCGTGGTTCCGCTTCGCCGGCCGCCCCTGGGTGGTGTTGCTCGGGCCCGACGCCGTCGGCGCGGCCCTGCAGAACCGCGACCGCGCACTGCTGAACGGGCCGGGCTGGCGCGCCCTGATCGGGCCGTTCTTCGACCGTGGACTCATGCTGCTCGACGGCGACGAACACACCGCGCACCGTCGCATCATGTCGCAGGCGTTCACCCGCGACCGACTGTCCCTCTACACCGACCGCATGCACCCGTCGATCGAACGGACCCTCGACGGGTGGACGCCGCGCGACGATTTCCGCGTGTACCCGGCGCTCAAGGAACTGACCCTCGGTCTCGCGACGGAGATCTTCATGGGCGGCGCCGAGGGGTCGTCCACCCGCGAGATGGACGAGGTGAACCGGGCTTTCATCGGATGCGTACAGGCGGCCACCGCCATCGTGCGCTATCCGCTACCGGGCACGCGGTGGCGTCGCGGCATCGTCGGACGGGCACGCCTCGAGAAGTTCTTCCGGCACTATCTCCCCGCGCGTCGCGCAGGGGACGGCGACGACATCTTCTCGGTGTTCTGCCACGTCGAATCCGAAGAAGGCGAACGGTTCTCGGACGACGACGTCGTCAACCACATGATCTTCCTGATGATGGCCGCGCACGACACCTCGACGATCACACTGTCGACGGCGATGCAGTACCTCGGCCAGTTCCCCGAATGGCAGCAGCGCTGCCGCGAGGAGTCCGACGCGCTCGGCACCACCACGCCGAGTTTCGACCGACTCGACGAACTGACCTCGCTGGACCTGGTGATCAAGGAATGCCAGCGACTGGTGACACCGGTGCCGGGTGTCGTGCGACGCGCGGCGAAGGACACCGAGATCCTCGGCCACTTCGTCCCGAAGGGGACCCTCCTCAACCTCGGGATGCACTTCTCCCACCACATGCCCGAATTGTGGCCCGACCCGGAACGTTTCGACCCCGAGCGGTTCTCGCCGGAGCGCCGCGAGGACAAGGTGCACAAGTACGCCTGGGCGCCCTTCGGCGGTGGCGCCCATCGGTGCCTGGGCATGCACTTCTCGGGAGCCGAGATCAAGACGGTGCTGCACCATCTGCTGCTGCGTTTCCGCTGGCACGTGCCGGCCGACTACGTCGCACCGATGAACTTCACGTCGTTGCCGTTCCCGAACGACGGGGGTCCGATCCACCTCCTTCCGAGGTGATCGGGGCGTAGAAAGAAGGGGTGACCGCCGCCGACGAACTCGACGAACGTTTCGTCACCGCGGTGCGCGCTCTGCCCGGGCACGCACCGCCGGAGCGGCCGGTCGAGCGGCGGGTCGACGACGACCTGCTGGTGCGATACTTCGACGCCCAGGTGCAGTCGCGGCACCTCGATTTCGCGGCCCGTACCCTGCAGGGACGCGGTGAGGGTTTCTACACCATCGCGTCGGCGGGCCACGAATCGAACGCCGCGCTGGGACTGTGCACGCGGGTGACGGATCCCGCTCTGCTGCACTACCGTTCGGGCGGTTTCTACGCGGCTCGCGCGTCGCTCGTCGAGGGCAGCACCCCGATCCGCGACGTGCTCGCCGGATGTGCGGCGTCCACGCTCGATCCGATCTCGGCGGGCCGGCACAAGGTGTTCGGCAATGCCGACCTGAACATCCTGCCGCAGACGTCGACGATCGCCTCGCACCTGCCGCGGGCCGTCGGTCTCGCCCTCGCACTGCCTCGGATGCAGCGTCTCGGGCTCGATGCGGCGTGGCCGTGGGATTCGGTGGTGGTGTGCAGTTTCGGTGACGCCTCGGCGAACCATTCGACGGCCGTCGGTGCCCTGAACGCGGCCGCCTACTGCCGTCACCGCGGATTGCCGTTGCCGTTGCTGCTCGTGTGCGAGGACAACGGGCTCGGCATCAGCGTGCCCACCCCGCCCGGCTGGCTCGAGCGGTCGCTGTCGTCGCATCCGGGGATCGATTACCGAGCGGTCGACGGCGCCGATCCGGTGGAGATGCTCGCTGCCGCAACCGATGCCGCGGAGACGGTGCGCACGACCCGAGCTCCGATCCTGTTGCACGTGCGGGCGGTGCGTTTCCTCGGTCATGCCGGTTCCGACGTCGAGTCGGCCTACCGCAGCCCATCGGCTCTCGCCGCCGATCACAAGCGGGACCCGCTGGTGGGCACGGCCCGCGAACTCGTCACGCGCGGAGTGCTCGATGCTGCAGGGGTTCTCGACCGGTACGAGCGGATACGGGCGGAGGTCGACTCCGTCGCCGACTCACTGCAGCAGCCGCCGCGACTGGCGACCGCCGCCGAGGTGATGCGACCGCTCGAATCCGGGCTCGTGCATGTCGACGACGATCCGCACCCGGCCGGCGAACCGCTCACGCTCGCCCGGGCCGTCACCCGCACGCTCGGGCAGCTGCTCGAGGAGGATCCCCACGCCTGTGTGTTCGGCGAGGATGTCGGCCTCAAGGGCGGGGTCTACGGCGTCACCCGAGGACTGCAGGAGCGCTTCGGGCGCCTGCGCGTGTTCGACACCCTGCTCGACGAGCAGACGATCCTCGGCACCGCGCTGGGTTTCGCCGCCGCGGGCATGCTGCCGATCCCGGAGATCCAGTACCTGGCCTATCTGCACAACGCCGAGGACCAGTTACGCGGGGAGGCGGCGAGCCTGGCGTTCTTCTCCGACGGGCGGTACCGCAATCCGATGGTCGTGCGCATCGCGGGCCTGCCCTACCAGCGCGGCTTCGGCGGGCACTTCCACAACGACGATTCCGTCGCCGTGCTGCGCGACATCCCCGGTCTCGTGCTGGCCGTGCCGAGTTCACCCGCCACGGCCGGCGCCCTGCTGCGCACGTGCGTCGAACTGACCCGTCAGGAGGGCCGGGTGTGCGTCTACCTGGAACCGATCGCGCTGTACCACCGGCGCGACCTCTACGACGAGGGCGACGGACTGTGGCAGCAGGTCCCCGACACCGCCGGGCTCCCACCGGGATCGGTGTGCACCTACGGCGACGGACGCGACGTGCTGGTGGTGACCTTCGGCAACGGGGTGCCGATGAGTCTGCGTGCCGTCCGTCGCGCAGGAGTGGCGGCGACCGTCCTCGACCTGCAGTGGTTGTCGCCGCTGCCGACGACCGCACTGCTCGAACACGTCCGCCGCTTCGAGCGCGTGGTAGTGGTCGACGAGACGCGCCGTAGCGGAGGGGTCGCGGAAGCGGTCGTCGCGGCGCTCGTCGACGAGGCGTGGCACGGCCGGATCACGCGGGTCACCTCCCACGACAGCTACGTGCCGCTCGGACCCGCGGCCGCGCACGTGCTGATGTCGGAGGACGACATCGTGCGGGCCCTGCTGGAGGCGTGATCAGCAGGAGACGGGTCAGCAGGAGGCGAGGATGCGCGACATCGCGTCGTGTTCTGCCTGGGTGACCCATAGTTCGTAGGTGGTCTTCACCTCGATCTGCCGCACGACGTACTCGCAGTGGTAGGCGGTGTTCGGCGGCAACCATTCCGACGCGTCGGAGTCGCCCTTGCCCTGGTTGGTGGGGCCGTCGACGGCGATCAGGTTGCGCGGATCGTTCGCGAGGTTCCGCTTCTGTTGATCGTCCAGATAGCGGGCGCCCTTCTTCCACGCATCGGACAGGGCGACGACGTGGTCGATCTGCACGGCGGACGAGGTCTCGACCCCGCGACGGAAGGAGATCGTCTTCCCCGTGTACGGATCCTCGAGGGTGCCGGCGGTAACCGTGCACTGCTTCTTCCCCGGCTCGAAGGAGACGTCGACGAGGTCGCGCCGCAGGATGTCGTTACGGGTGTCGCAGCCGTTGCGCCCCATCTCGACGGTCACCTCGTCGGTCCAGGCCGAACCGAACAGCGAGCGGTCGTAGCCGCTCTGCGATTCGGCGGGCCGGACGGGCAGGGCCGCCAGCGCCTCGAGCGCTTCGGAGGGGTTCTCGACCGTGCTCCCGCCGGGAGTGCCCGGTTCGTCGTCCCCCACCGGTTCGAGGAGGACGACGACCACGCTGACCACGATGAAGCACAGGACCCAGACCCAACGGGGAATGGACGACGTGCGAGTGCTCGCCATATGTCGATACTGCTACGAAGTCGTACTGCTGCCGCTTCCTACTTCGCCAGCGGGGGCATCTTCACGACCTGGCCCGCGTACGACAGGCCGGCACCGAACGCGAGGAGCAGCGCGGTGGATCCGGCCTCGACCTGGCCGGTGCGCAGCATCTTCTCCATCGCCAGCGGGATGGACGCGGCGGAGGTGTTGCCGGTCTCGATGATGTCGTCGGCGACCGCAACCGTCTCGGGCAGTTCGAGCTGCTTGACGATGACGTCGTTGATGCGCAGGTTGGCCTGGTGCGGGACGAAGGCGTCGAGGTCCTCGAGCGCCACGCCGGCCTTGTCGGCGATCTGGCGGGCGAACTTGCTCATCTCGAAGGCGGCCCAGCGGAAGACCGCGGTGCCCTCCATGATGATCCAGGGACGCTTCTGGTTCGGGTTGGTGGCGAAAGCGACCCAGTCGGGTTCCTGGCGGATCGCGTTGGCCTGCGAACCGTCGGAGCCCCAGACGGTGGGGCCGACACCGACCTCGTCGGACGGGCCGACGACCACGGCACCGGCACCGTCGCCGAAGATGAAGCGCACCGAGCGATCGGTGGGCTCGGTGGTGTCGCTCATGCGCTCGACACCGACGACGAGCACGTGCTCGGCCGTTCCGGCGCGCACGAGATCGGAGGCGACACCGAGGGCGTAACAGAAACCTGCGCAGCCGGCCTGGATGTCGAGCGCCGCGGCACCGCCGGTGCCGATGCGGTCTGCGACGAGAGCCGCGGCCTGCGGGGTCTGGAAGGGGTAGGTGGAGGTCGCGACGATCACGGTGTCGATCTGCGCACCCGTGAGGCCGGCGGCCGCGAGGGCCTGCTCGGCGGAGCTCGTCGCCATGTCGACGACCGACTCCTCGGGATGCTGCTTCGCGAAGCGGCGCTCCTTGATGCCGGACCGCGACTGGATCCATTCGTCGCTCGAGTCGATCTGCCGGCAGATCTCGTCGTTGGTGACGATGCGCTCGGGGCGGTGCACACCCAGACCGAGCAGCGCGCTGTTCCTCAGCGGGGCGGGGACAGCGATCTGTGCACCCATCAGACGAACTCCTCCTCCTCGACGTACCGCGTGTCGGCACATCGCATCCGGTCAACGATATCGCAGGTCACGGTTTTGTCACAGCGCTACCCCGACGATGCGCTTCCGTGACCCGTACCGCAAGCGGCCGTCCCGTCCACCGGACGCGGGCTAGCGTCGCGGTATGGATGCACAGGACTGGAACGAGAAGTATGCGGCGTCGGAACTGATCTGGGGCGCGCCGCCCAATCCGGTGATCGTCGAACACGTGGCGTCGCTGCCGCACGGTCGCGCCCTCGATCTCGGGTGCGGTGAAGGTCGTCACTCCCTATGGCTGGCGACGCGCGGATGGGAGGTCGTGGGCGTCGACTTCTCCGAGGTCGCCCTCGACAAGGCCCGCCGGATCGCGGCGCAGGCGCCGTCACGTTCGCGGGACCGGCTCCGCTACGTCCTCGCAGATGTGACGGCCGACTCGTTCGAGGGCGAATATGACCTGATTCTCTCGGCCTTCCTGCATTTCCCTCCGCCACAGCGGAAGGCGCTTCTCGACCGCGCCATCAATTCACTGAAACCTGAAGGAATCCTCATATTCCTGGGGCACGACACGATAAATGTCGACGAGGGCGTGGGCGGACCCCAGGACAAGGAGATCCTTTACACGCCAACCGATCTCGTCGAGGAAATCGACGGAAGATTGGAAATCGGGATTGCCGAACGGCGATATCGGGAAACCGACGCGGGAACGGCGATCGACGCGCTCGTCGTGGCGAGCAAACCACCTCTTGGCAGTTAGTTGCCTGACGAGTAGCATGGAGATGTTACCGACGAGTAATAACTTGGGCGGTACTTGAAGCCAGCTGGACCGCACCACACTGGGAGACACCGACGACATGGGCCATTACAAGAGCAACCTCCGCGACCTCGAGTTCAACCTCTTCGAGTTCCTGAAGATTCAGAAGGTCCTCGAAGCCGGCAAGTTCGGCGATCTGGACGAGGACACCGCACGCGGCATCCTCGCCGAGGTCAAGGCACTGGCCGAGGGGCCGGCCGCCGAAGGCTTCGCCGACGCCGACCGCAACCCGCCGGTCTTCGACCCCGAGACCCATTCGGTGTCGCTTCCCGAGCCGTTCAAGAAGTCGTTCCGCGCCTGGTGGGACGCCGGTTACTGGTCGATGGGCATCCCCGAGGAGATCGGCGGCACCGACGCACCCCGCAGCCTCCTGTGGGCCGTCAACGAGATGATGCTCGGCGCTCAGCCTGCGGCGTTCATGTACGCGGCCGGCCCGGCCTTCGCGGGCGTGCTCTACGACAACGGCACCGATGAGCAGAAGCAGTGGGCCGCCACCTGCGTCGAGCGCGGCTGGGGCGCCACCATGGTCCTCACCGAGCCCGACGCCGGTTCCGACGTCGGCGCCGGTCGCACCAAGGCGATCAAGCAGGACGACGGCTCCTGGCACATCGAGGGCGTCAAGCGGTTCATCACCTCCGCCGACTCCGACGACCTGTTCGAGAACATCTTCCACCTCGTCCTCGCCCGCCCCGAGGGTGCCGGCCCCGGCACCAAGGGCCTGTCGCTGTTCTTCGTCCCGAAGTTCCACTTCGACTTCGAGAAGAACGAGATGGGCGAGCGCAACGGCGTGTTCGTCACCAACGTCGAACACAAGATGGGCATCAAGGCCTCCGCGACCTGCGAGGTCACCTTCGGCGGCCACGGCGTTCCGGCCCAGGGCTGGCTCGTCGGTGAGGTCCACAACGGCATCGCGCAGATGTTCGACGTCATCGAGCACGCTCGCATGATGGTCGGCACCAAGGCCATCGCGACCCTGTCGACCGGCTACCTCAACGCCCTCGACTACGCCAAGGAGCGCATCCAGGGCGCCGACCTGACCAAGATGTCCGACAAGACCGCCCCGCGCGTGTCGATCATGCACCACCCGGACGTCCGTCGTTCGCTCGCGATGCAGAAGGCCTACTCCGAGGGTCTGCGCGCCGTGTACCTGTACACCGCCGCCCACCAGGACGACTCCGTCGCCGAGCAGGTCTCCGGCGCCGACGCCGGTCTCGCGCACCGCATCAACGACCTGCTGCTGCCGGTCGTCAAGGGCTGCGGCTCCGAGCGGGCCTACCAGTACCTGAAGGATTCGCTCCAGACCCTCGGCGGTTCGGGCTTCCTGCAGGACTACCCGATCGAGCAGTACATCCGCGACTCGAAGATCGACTCGCTGTACGAGGGCACCACCGCCATCCAGGCGCAGGACTTCTTCTTCCGGAAGATCGCCCGCGACCGCGGTGTGGCGCTCGCCCACGTCGCCGGGGAGATCAAGAAGTTCGTCGAGCGCGACGACGCCGACCAGCGCCTGAAGAAGGAGCGCACGCTCCTGGCCACCGCCCTCGGCGAGACCCAGACGATGGTCGCCACGCTCACCCAGTACCTCATGGGTGCGCAGGAGCAGCCCACCGAGCTGTACAAGGTCGGCCTCGGCTCCGTCCGCTTCCTCGAGGCGTTCGGCGACCTGATGATCGGCTGGCTGCTGCTCGAGCACGCCGAGATCGCTCTCTCCGCGCTCGACGCCGGCGTCGACGCCTCGGACAAGGCGTTCTACGAGGGCAAGGTCGCGGCCGCGTCCTTCTTCGCCAAGAACGTCCTGCCGGAGCTGAGCGTCGCGCGTCAGATCATCACCGACGTCGACCTCGACATCATGGAGCTCGACGAAGCGGCGTTCTGATCGAACCGCTCACGGCGGTAGCGCGATAGACGAGACCGACGTTGTGCGCGATTTCCCGACGGATTTCGCACACGACGTCGGTCTCGTCGTTTTTCGGGAGCAGCATTGACAACCTTTGTTGTCAGTAGCACTCTGAGCCCTGTGACCATCACCGGCACGTCGACGACGACTCGGTACATGCGCGACCGCGAGAAGGCCGCCCGCATCACCGCACCCCTGCGCCCCTTCGCGGGACGCGCTCCCGATGCCACACCCGAGGAGGCGGACGCCCTGCGCCGCGCCCTACTCGAGCGCGACGAACCCAGCGCCGAACTGGTGCGGGCCATCCGGCGCGACCGTACTGTCACCCTCGCGCAGTTCCGCACTGCACTGGCCGAGGGCATCGACGCCCCCGACTGGGTCGACCGCGACACGATCGCCCTCGGCGCACGCACGCTGCGCAGGGTCGGATCCGACGTCGGCGACGTCCTCGCCTACGGCTCGCTGCTCGGCGGATACAACAACTCCGGTCCACTACCGGTGCTGACGTCGTCCGGTCGCCTCACCGGTGAGCGCACCCGCCGGCGCATCGCCGAGACGGGGACGTGGTGGAACGGGTGCGTCGCCGACGGCGGTCTCGAACGCTTCGGCGAAGGCTTCACGCTCTCGGTGCACGTGCGACTGATGCACGCCTTCGTCGACTATCACCACGAGCACGACGGCGAGTGGGACACCGAGTTCCGCGGACTACCGGTCAACCAGTTCGACCAGGCCGGCACGCTGGGCCTGTTCTCGATCACCTTCCTGCTCCACACCCGCGTCCTGGGTGTGCGGTACACCCGGCGCGAGGCCGAAGCCGTCCTGCACCTGTGGGCGTACGTCGGGTGGTTGATGGGCGTCGACCCGAAGTGGCTCCGGTTCGAGGAGCGCTCTGGACTGCGGATGATGTACCAGATCGGGTCGTCCTCACCCGCCGCCGACGAGAACAGCCACATGCTCGCCCGGTCGCTCGTCGAACTCCCGCTCCACACCCGGTATCCGCGTTTCCAGGCACTGCGTCGACGGTACGAATACGAACGCGGACTGTCGCTCGCGACAACACTTCTCGGCCCGTCCGGCGTCCTCGCACTGAAGGTCCCGCTGCGTCCGCCGTGGTATCCGGTGGGTCGCTTCGCCGTGAACGTCGTCAAACACCATGTGATCGGCCGTTTCCCGGCCGGGAAGGCGTGGCTGCAGCGTCACGGCGAGAAGCAACTGCGCGACGCGCAGCTCCGCATCCTCGACGGCGAGATCCCCGACGTGGTGCCGCTTCCCGAGTGACGAAACTACGGGAGGTTGTGTGCGAGTTCTTCGCCGGAACCGCACACAACCTCCCCGAAGTTTCGAGGACGTCGGTTACTCCTCCTCGGTTCCACCCTCTGCCGGCGCTTCTGCCGCAGGCGATTCCGGCGCGGGTGCGTCCTCGGCCTCAGCGTCCTCCGATCCGGTGTCGCCGGAGGTCGCGTCGTCGCCGCCACCGGAAGGCTCGTCGCTCGGTTCCGGTTCGGGGCTGATGCACTTCACGATCGGGACCGGGTCGTACCGGACTGTGCGCGTCGCGTTCGAGATCTGCGCGCCCGTCCGTGCGTCGGTGACGATCCGGGTGTCGGTGACGGTGAAGCCCTGCGCGCCGCTCGACGGGATGCAGGCCGACCCGGCGGGCAACGTGATCGTGTTGGGCGAGGTGAAGTTCGTGCGGTTGCCGGTGACCGACTGGACGTCGACGGTCTTGGTGCCCCAGATCCGCACCGTGATGTCCGAGCTCGTGCCGATCGTCTGGATCAGGACGCCCGTGTCGAACGGGTTGCGGAACTTCAGGTCGATGGCGCCGTCGTAGATCGTGGCCTCGCGGGCCGCCGGGTACCGGGAGATGTAGTAGCTGTGCTCGGTGTGCTCGACGTCCTCCATGCCGGCGAAGTAGGTCGCGTTGTAGAGGGTGGTCGCGAGCTGGCTGATGCCACCGCCCACGGCCTTACCGGGACGTCCGGACTCGATGATGCCCGACTCGATGTACCCCTGTGCCGCACCGCGCGGACCGGTGTAGTCGTTGAAGGAGAAGGTCTCCCCCGGCTTGACGATGGCGCCGTTGATCTCCTGGGCGGCGAGCCGGATGTTGACGCCGGACGCGTATTCGAAGCCGCTGGTGGTGAACTCCGAGACCACTTCCTCGATGCCGAGCTTCTCGGCGCCTTCGGTGGTGAGTTCGGGTTCGGCCTTCTTGTACACCGCGTCGGTGCTGCGGTCGCCCTCCTCCTTCAGCAGGTCGGGCAACTTCTCGAGGGTGACGGGCCAGTCGACCATCTCGCCGGTCTCACTGGGCACGATCGTCGGGCGACCACCGTCGAGGACGATCCGCGCATCCTTCGGTTCGGTCTCCGACGGCGCGAGCTGCGGCGCCAGGATGCCGATCGCGGCCTCGGTGTTGTACTGCGGTTCGAGTCCTCCCGAACCGTCCGGCACGAACGACAGGACGGCGCCCACCGCATCGCGCGGAAGCACACCGACGGCCCCGTCGAGCCCCCGGACGACCAGATCCTGCGCCACGGCCGGAACGGCGACCTCCGCCAGCGCCCGGTCGAGGCCCTCGCGGGTGACGGTGACGTCGACGCTCTCGACAGGCAGCGAGACGTCGCCGTACGGCCAGCGCTCGGCGAAGACGTCGCCCGCGACGGCCACGTCGAGTTGCTGGCCGGGCTGCGGCGTCACCGGAACGGGTGTGCCGTCCTCGAAGACGATGTTGCCCTCGCGCGGCTCGTGCGCGGCGGCAGTGGCGGCCTTCTCGATGGCTGCGGACAGGGCGACCTCGTCGCGCGTGGAGACCACACCGACCTCGTCGTTCCCGAAGAACGACGCGAGTCGCGTGAACGGATTGAGCGGCTGCGAACCCACCTGGTCGAGCGTCGCGGGCCAGTCGATCCCGATCCCGGCCTCGGACGGCACGATCTGTCCCTGGGTGTCGCCGGCGGTGACGTCGACGGGCATGTCGAGCCGCGGCGTCAGTTGTTCGGTGAGTTCGGCCTCGGCCGCATCGAGCGACATGCCGCCGATCTCGACACCCGCGACGGTGACACCGCGCGGCACCTTGCCCGACGACAACGCCAGATCGGCCACGTAGAACACGGCGAGCAGCGCGACGACACCACCGACGACGAGCGCGATCGTGCGCCGGGGCAGATTCGATCCGGACCTACCCGGTTCGTCGCCGTCTCCGCCGGAACCTCCCGGGCCGCCGGTGGGCGGAGGGGTGACGGGAGGCGGCCCCTGCGGCGGCGGACCCGCCTGCATCTGGTGGGTCGGCTGGTCGCCCTGCGGCGGATGGGCGGCCGACGGCATCGCCGTCGACGTGGGTGGGACGGGAGCCCCCGGCTGTTCGGGACCGGGTTGTGCCGGACCGGGTTGCGCCGGGTCCGGTTCCCCCTGCGAACGGAGGAGCCGATGGGTGGCGGCGGACGATCCGTCCGGTGCGCGGTTCCCCGGCGCGACGACCGGGATGACCGCGGTGGGTGCCTCCGAAGGATGGACGTTCTCGGTCGGGGACCCGTCCGCGCCGGTGGGAGCCACCTGGTCCGTGCCATCGGATCGGGCCTCTGTGGGAGCCTGCGGGGCAGCCATGGCTTCCGTCTTCGGCTCGTCGACCTGCGGTTCCACCGCTCCGCTCGCCTCCGGCGTTTCGCCGGCGACCGGCTGCGGAGCCTCGGCGGCCGGCTGCGGCTCGGTGACGCTGCCCGCTCCAGGCTCGGTCGCTTCACCCGCTTGCGGCTCGGTGACACTGCCCGCCTCCGCCACCTCCCGGTGAGGATCGACCGCTTCGAAACGCTCGGTAGGAGCCGACGCACCCTCGGCCTCGCGAGCGGACTCCGCCGTCGAACCGACGTTCTCGGCTCGTGCGTCGTCGTGCTCGTGAGGGGACTCGTCGGTCCCGTTGCTGCCGCTCACCCGGATCCCTTCGCAAAGCTGGGCGCGCCGTCGAATTCGCGCGCCGACTACCTGGTTTCAAGGGTAGTGCCCCAGCTTCGGGCGGCTTCGCCCGGAATGCGAAGACCCCGCGTTGCTACCAGGTCGGGGGTCAGGCAGCAGCGCGGGGTCGCTGGGTCTATCGCTGTCCGTCGCGGAGCGTTACACACCGAACGGAACTTTTTTTCTCAACGACTTCCGAGGGATGTCGATCAGGCCTCGAGAATCGCCGTCACACCCTGTCCACCTGCGGCGCAGATGGAGATCAGGCCGCGGACGGGCTTGCCGGTCTCCTGCTTCTTCTCGTGCAGCATCTTGGCCAGCGAGGCCACGATCCGGCCGCCGGTCGCGGCGAACGGGTGGCCGGCCGCCAGCGACGAGCCGTTGACGTTGAGCTTGCTGCGGTCGATCGAGCCGAGCGGGGCATCGAGCCCCAGCTTGCCCTTGCAGTACTCCTCCGACTCGAACGCCTGGAGTGTGGCGAGCACCACGGAGGCGAACGCCTCGTGGATCTCGTAGAAGTCGAAGTCCTGCAGGGTCAGGCCGTTGCGCTGCAGCAGGCGCGGGATGGCGTAGGTGGGCGCCATGAGCAGCCCGTCGCCACCGTGGATGTAGTCGACCGCGGCGGTCTCGGAGTCGACGAGGTAGGCGAGCACGGGCAGCTTGCGCTCGGCGGCCCACTCCTCGCTCGACAGCAGCGCGGCCGACGCGCCGTCGGTGAGCGGCGTCGAGTTACCGGCGGTCATGGTGGCGTCGCCGAGCTTGGTGCCGAAGACCGGCTTCAGCGTCGACAGCTTCTCGACCGACGAATCGGGACGCAGGTTGTCGTCGCGGGTCAGCCCGAGGAACGGGGTGACGAGATCGTCGAAGAAGCCCCGGTCGTAGGCGGCGGCCATGTTGCGGTGGCTCGCGACGGCCAGTTCGTCCTGGGCCTCGCGGGAGACGCCGAACTCCTTGGCGGTGATCGCGGCGTGCTCACCCATCGACAGGCCGGTGCGCGGCTCGCCGTTGCGCGGGATCTCGATGCCGAGCATCGACGGGCGGACGTTGCCGAGCAGCTTGACCCGGTCGGCCGTGGTGCGGGCCCGGTTCAGGGAGAGCAGGAACTCGCGGAGCTGGTTGTTCACGGCGATCGGGGCGTCGGAAGTGGTGTCGACGCCGCCGCCGATACCCGCCTCGATCCGTCCGGCGGCGATGGCGTCGCCGACCGCGATGATCGACTGCAGGCCGGTGCCGCACGCCTGCTGCAGATCCCAGGCCGGGGTGTAGGGGCTCAGCGCGCTGCCGAGCACGCTCTCGCGGACGAGGTTGAAGTCGCGGGCGTGCTTGAGGACGGCACCGCCGACGACGGCGCCGAGGCGCTCACCCTGCAGGTTGAAGCGGCCGACGAGACCGTCGAGGGTGGCGGTGAACATGTCCTGGTTGGACGCGCGGGCGTACTTGCGGTCGGACCGGGCGAACGGGATCCGGTTGCCTCCGAGAACGGCGACACGGCGCTGCTGCGTGGAACGGGCTTTGGTGGTCACTGGTGTCTCCCGGTTTCGGACGGATTCGAATTCTGGCTACTATTCTTACTCACGGGTAAGTTTGTTGTCGAACACGCTTGCTGTCGAACACTGCACCGACGACCGAATCGAAGAAGGTGGAATCGTGGCCGAAGCCAAGGGCGCACCCAAGCTCTACGCCCAGCTCATCTCGTCCGCACCCGGAGCGTTCCTCGCCAAGCAGTTCGGTCTGCCACAGCCCGAGAAGCTCCGGCGCTACCAGCCCGGCGAGCCCCCGCTCCCCGGCCCCGTTCTGCTCGGCGGCAACGGCCGCCTGGTCGAACCGATCCGCAACCTCCTGAGCGACTACACGTTCGCCGAGCCGTCCGACACGAAGTTCGGCGCACTCGTCTTCGACGCTACCGGCATCACCGACCCCGCGGGCCTCGAACAGCTCTTCACGTTCTTCCAGCCCTCCCTGCGCAATCTCGCCCCGAGCGGCCGCGTCGTCGTCCTCGGCACCACGCCCGAGGAGGCCGGGTCGGTCGACGAGCGCATCGCCCAGCGCGCCCTCGAGGGCTTCACGCGCAGCGTCGGCAAGGAACTGCGTCGCGGTGCCACCGTGCAGCTCGTCTACGTCTCGCCGGAGGCCGCGACCGGCCTGTCCGGCGTGGAGTCGACGCTGCGCTTCCTGCTCTCGGCGAAGTCGGCCTTCGTCGACGCCCAGGTGATCCGCATCGGTGAGGGCGACGCCACCGCCCCCGAGTCGTGGGAGCGCCCGCTCGCCGGCAAGGTCGCGGTCGTCACCGGGGCGGCCCGCGGCATCGGCGCGACGATCGCCGAGGTGCTCGCCCGCGACGGCGCGACGGTCGTCGCTGCCGACGTCCCCGCGGCCGGCGACGCGCTGACCCAGACCGCCAACAAGGTCGGCGGCACCGCCTTCGCGCTCGACGTCACCGCACCCGACGCCGGCGAGAAGCTCGCCGCGCACCTGCTCGAGCGTCACGGCGGCGCCGACATCATCGTCCACAACGCCGGCATCACCCGCGACAAGCTGCTCGTCAACATGGACGCCGATCGCTGGAACGCCGTGATGGCCGTGAACCTGATCGCCCC
Source organism: Rhodococcus sp. S3 (assembly GCF_058211795.1). Taxonomy (NCBI): domain Bacteria; kingdom Bacillati; phylum Actinomycetota; class Actinomycetes; order Mycobacteriales; family Nocardiaceae; genus Rhodococcus; species Rhodococcus sp. S3. The sequence goes on from NZ_CM177074.1 coordinate 4,447,926, forward strand.
GCGCAAGATCACCGACGTGCTCGTCGAGAAGGGCGCGCTGAAGGAGGGCGGCCGGGTCATCGACGTGTCGTCGATCGCCGGTATCGCCGGTAACCGCGGCCAGACCAACTACGGCGCCTCGAAGGCCGGTGTCATCGGTCTCGTCCAGGCGACCAGCGAGGCGCTCGCCGACAAGAAGATCACCGTCAACGCAGTCGCTCCGGGCTTCATCGAGACCGCCATGACGGCCGCGATCCCGGTCGCCACCCGCGAGGCCGGCCGCCTGATGAGCTCGCTGCAGCAGGGCGGCGAGACCGTCGACGTCGCCGAGACCGTCGCATGGTTCGCGAGCCCCGCGTCGAGCGCCGTGACCGGGCAGGTCGTGCGCGTGTGCGGCCAGTCCATGCTGGGGGCGTAGATGGCACGGATCGAACTGTCCTCGCTGCCGTCGACCTTCGACATCTACAGCCGGGCCGTGCTCGGGGCGCTGCCCGTGGTGGGCGCGTCGGGCGACAGCCTGCCCGACGACGTCCTGGTCCTGCGGTCGCTGAAGGTCGATCCCGACGATCTCGCCGAGTACACCAAGGTGTGTGGGCTGCGGTTCGGCGACAGCCTGCCGCTGACCTATCCGTTCATCCTCACGTTCCCGCTCGTGATGAAACTGATGGTGTCGAAGGGCTTCCCGTTCGCTGCCGTCGGTTCGGTGCACGCCGAGAACGTGATCGAGCAGTTCCGGCCGATCTCGGTCACCGAGCCGCTCGACATCGCGGTGCACGCGGAGAACATGCGCGAACACCGCAAGGGGCTGCTGGTCGATCTCGTCAGCGAGGTCAACGTCGGACGCGAGTTGGTGTGGCGGCAGACGTCGACCTTCCTGCACCAGCAGCGCACGTCGCTGTCGGGTCAGCCCAAGCCGGAGCCGAAGGAGGAGGAGATTCCCCTGGTCCCCACCTCCACGTTGCGGGTCGACCAGAAGGTCATCGACCGCTACGCGGCGGTCTCCGGTGACCGCAACCCGATCCACGTCTCGACTTTGGGCGCCAAGGCTTTCGGATTCCCGAAGACCATCGCCCACGGCATGTGGAGCGCGGCGGCCACCCTGTCGGCGGTCGAGGGGCGGATCCCCGGCAAGGTGACCTACGCGGTGCGGTTCGGGAAGCCGGTGCTGCTGCCGTCGTCGCTGAGCCTGTATGCGCAGCACGTCGCCGACGGATGGGATCTGGCACTGCGGCATCCGAAGAAGCAGTACCCGCACCTGACCGCCACGCTGCGGTAGGGCGGGGAACCACCGAGACTTCGGGCGGGGCGGGACGCGATGGGGGCGTTCCGCCCCGCCCGAACCCTTGGGGGCGAATAGTTTTGTCGCCGTGGTGTTCCCGGCGAGAAGGATCAGTGCATCTGGTCGGAACGCTTGCGTCCCGCGAGACCGCGCCAGGCCAGGTTCTCGAGCAGATCCGCAGCCTGCTGCACGTCGATCTCACCGCCGGCGATGCGGTCGGCGACGGCCTCACCGGCACCGACGAGCGCGACCGCCATGATCGTGAAGTTCGTGTCGGGTTCCGGATCGCGCGTGCTCGATTCGAGCAGATGCGCGGTGAGTTCGATCAGCCGGTCGCGGCTGCCCTGCACCTGGGGCGCGAAGGCCTGCTGCGACAGCGCCTGACGGTAGAGGACCATCCACGACGGCCGGTGCTCGTCGACGAAGCCGAGGAACGACTCGAGCGCGACCCGCAGTTGTTCACGCGGGGCGAGGGTGGGGTCGCCCGCCGGTGTGAGCGCCTCCACGAACCGCTGCCCCTCGCGGGCGATGCACGCCGCGAACAACTCGTCCTTCGACCCGTAGTACAGGTAGAGCATCGGCTTCGAGATCGACGCCCGCGCCGCGATGGCGTCCATGGACGTGTTGTGGAAACCGTGCTCGGAGAACACTTCGACGGCGGCGTCCAGCATCTGTTGCTCGCGGACCGCACGCGGCAGTCGCTTGGTTCCGCCCGCCATGACTCCTCCCGGACTCCTCGAATGAAGTTCTTACTCTACGGTAGGAAGCCTACGGTCGAAGCAACCTGCGACATTTCAGCAGTCCAGAGCGCCCTTCGCGCGTGTCACGGTCCGCACCGACTCGTCGACCCATTCCGGTGAGAGCGTGCCCTCCGCGACGACCTGCTCGAGATGATCGAGCACGGCGGGCACCTCGTCGGTGGTCAGCCACAGTGCCTGGTTCACGCCCGCCACCATCGCGGCCTCGACGGCCTCGGTGATGCCGTAGGTGTCGGTGATCGCGCGCATCCCCGACAGGTCGTCGGTGAAGATCACGCCACCGAAGGCAGGGCCGCCGTAGGCACCCGAGCGGAGCAGATCCACCGCTGCCGGGCTGATGCTCGCGGGCAGCCCGCCGGTCAGGCCCGGAACGTCGAGGTGGCCGAGCATGACGCCCACCTCGGGCGAGACCAGGCTGCGGTACGGCACGAGATCGCTCTGCTGCAGCTGCTCGATCGGCGGGGTCGTCACGGCACCGGTGTGCGAATCACCGGAGGCCGAACCGTGGCCCGGAAAGTGCTTGAGTACCGGCATGATTCCCGCGTCGATCAGTCCCCGCGCATAGGCGCCGGCGTACTGCGTGACGACCTCGGGATCGTCGGAGAACGAACGGTCGCCGATGACGGAGTCGTCGGGCTGGCTGCTCACGTCGACGTCCGGTGCGAAGTCGACGGTGATGCCCAGCGACTTCAGTTCCTGTCCACGTTCGAACGCCATCCGGTAGGTCTCGTCGACCGTCATCGTCTGCGCCGTCACCCGCGCGGACGGATCGGGGCCGAACAGGTCGCCCACGCGCGACACGCGGCCGCCCTCCTCGTCGATCGTGACCATGAGCGGCAATGCGCTCTGCGCGGCCACCTGCGGCACGAGACCGTCGGCGAGCATCGACGCGTCGGTCCAGCTGCCGATGAAGATGCCGCCGATCTGCTCGGATTCGACGATGGCCTGCGCGTCGGCGGCTCCGGTGACCCCGACGTTGAGCAACTGGGCGAGCTTCTGCCGCAGCGTCAGCCGGGCGAGCAGATCGTCGCCGCAGGTCGCCGACGTCGCAGCCGCGGTCGCCTCGGTGGTCGTGGCGGTCGCGGTGGTGGTGGACGAGGCGGTCGCCGAGCTCGACGTCGCCTCGACCGGGTCGTCGCCGCCCGAATCGGACGAACCGCATCCCGCGGTGGTGAGGGCGACCGCGAGCACGGCGGCGACAGTGTGACGGATCCGCATGGTGCCGACGGTAGCGGACGAACCTCGGAGACCCACAGCTCGAACCTCCCCCAGGGACGCTCCGGCAGGTTAAGGTGCACCCGAGCATCCGAATCCGACCCAGGGGGTACGCGGTGGGCGCAGATCTGATCCTCATCGCCTACGACGGTTCCGAGAACTCGAAGCGTGCCGTGCAGTATGCGGGTCGTTTCCTCGAGTCGTGCCGCGCCGTCGTCGTCACCGCCTGGGAGCCGATGGTCCGGCAGGCCGCCCGCATGTCCGGCCTGTCCGGGGTCATGCAACCCGACTGGGTGCCCGACGAGGACAGCGAGGACGTCGCCCTGTCCGACGCGCGCATCATCAACGACGAGGGCCTCGAGCTGGCCCGCTCGACAGGTCTGCACGCCGAGGGCCGCACTGTCGAGGTCGTCAACGCGGTGTGGTCGGCGATCATCGAGGCCGCCGACGAGCTGGACGTCGACATCATCGTCACCGGCACCCGCGGCACCACCGGTCTGCGGTCGCTGTTGCAGTCGTCGGTGGCCGATCACGTGCTCCGGCACAGTCACCGGCCGGTCCTGATCGTGCCGCCGGGGCGCTGACGCCCCGTACCGGGTCACCGGCGCCGGGTGCGGGCAGGGATATTGTCGATCCACCATGGACGGATTCCTGCTCTCGCGCGCCGAACGCTCGGTGCACGCCACCGGCACCCGCCGGTTCTTCGACGACGTCCACTCCGCCACGCAGGCACTCCGCAGCGGCAAGGCGACGATCGTCGTCGGTGCACTGCCGTTCTCGCGGCACCGTCCGGTGGCCCTCGCGCAGCCCGACGACGTCGAGATCGTCGACGGCCCGTGGCAGGCCCCGTCCGACCTGTCGGACCTGCCGCCGGTGCGGATCTCCGCCGAACTGCCGCTGCCCCGCGTGCACGTCGAGCGGGTGCGCCGGCTCGTGGAGCAGCTGTCCCTCGGGGAGATGGAGAAGGTCGTCGCCGCCCGGCGGGTCGCGCTCGAGGCCGACGAACCCCTCGACCCGCTCGCTCTCGCAGCCCGCATGATCGAACGCCATCCCGACGCGGCGACGTACGCGCTGGACCTGAGCGCGGCGGGCGAACGCTATTGGGGGCACACGCTGGTCGGCGCGACCCCCGAACTGCTCGTGAGCCGGCGCGGCGACACCGTCACGTGCCGTCCCCTCGCCGGGACCGCCGCCCGCCGGGCCGATCCGGACGAGGACCGCCGCGCCGGTGAGGACCTGCTGACCTCGGACAAGAACCTCACCGAGCACGGTTACGTCGTCGACTGGATCCGCACGCGGTTGGCCCCGCTGTGCAGCGACCTCGACATCCCCGACAAGCCCGAGCTCACCGCGACACCCGACGTCTGGCATCTCGCCACGCCGATCACCGGCACCCTCCGCGACGCCGGCACCGACGCGCTCACCCTCGCCCACGTCCTGCATCCCACCCCGGCCGTGGCGGGCACCCCCACCGAGGCCGCGCTGGACGCGATCGCCCGGGTCGAGGGCGACCGGCGCTTCTACGGCGGCGCGGTGGGCTGGTGCGACGAACAGGGCGACGGCGACTGGTTCGTCGCCATCCGGTGCGCGGAGCTCAGTTCCGACGGCCGACGCGCCGTGGCCTGGGCCGGAGGTGGCATCGTGGCCGATTCCGATCCCGTCGCCGAGCTCGACGAGACCACCGCGAAACTGCGCACGCTGCTCGGCGCGCTGGGCGTGTAGCGCACCGCCGCGACGGTGAAGATCGACTCGGAGGCTCGCACCGTCCGCCGACGCCTGCCGGGGTGATAGTTTGGCGCGGACCGATAGACAGCGTGGCGGCCGGCGATGACTGCCTGCGTCACTGGAGATGGGGAGACGGAATGGGGAAGTTCCTGGGACCGGGCCTGGGTAGCGTGGTCGTCGGTGCCGTACTCGGCGCCGTGGCGGTCTTCGGAGTGACGGCCGCTGTGCAGGAGAATTCGCGCCCTCAGATCGATCGCAGTGGCAACGCCGATTCGTCCCTCCTGAACCAGGTTGAGTACGGCAGCCGCTGACGGCGCCGGCAACGCTTCGAGTTCACGCACGTACCGAGGCGAGACGGAGCTCCCGTCCGCCGAACCGCTGTCCCGCCGGTGGCTGTACGCAGTCACCGCGGTGGCGGTGGTCCTGTCTTTCGCCCAGGTTCCGGGCCTGGTCGTCGCCGACACCAAGTACGACCTGACGCAGAACCCGATCGGCTTCCTCACGCGCGCCGCTCACCAGTGGAGCAGTGTGGCGCCGCTCGGGCAGGTGCAGAACCAGGCGTACGGCTACTTCTTCCCGCACGGCTCGTTCTTCGCCGCGGGACAACTGCTGCACATCCCCCCGTGGATCACCCAGCGGGTGTGGTGGGTGCTGCTGCTCGTCGCCGGATTCTGGGGCCTCGTCCGCCTCGCCGAAGCCCTCGGTATCGGGAGCCGTAGCTCCCGCCTGATCGCGGCGACGGTGTTCGTGCTGTCCCCGCGCGTCCTCACGACGCTCGGTTCCATCTCGTCGGAAGCACATCCGATGATGCTGGCGCCGTGGGTGCTGCTGCCGCTGGTGCGGTATCTGAACACGCAGAATCCCGGCTCGGCCCGCCGGCTCGCCGCGCAGTCCGCCGTGGCGGTGGCGCTCATGGGCGCGATCAACGCGGTCGCGACCGCCGCGGCCTGTCTCGTCGCGGCCCTGTGGTGGGCCGCGCACCGCCCGAACCGGCGCTGGTGGCGTTTCACGCTGTGGTGGCTGCCGCTGTGCGTCGTCGCGGTGACCTGGTGGATGGTGCCGCTGCTGCTGCTCGGGCGCGTCAGTCCGCCCTTCCTCGACTTCATCGAATCGTCCGGTGTCACCACCGAATGGACGTCGCTCGCCGAGGTGCTGCGCGGCACCAGCAGCTGGACGCCCTTCGTCTCCCCCGAACGCATCGCGGGCGCCGTGCTCGTCACGCAGCCCGCCGCCGTCCTCGTCACCGGCGCCCTGGCGGCGGCCGGCCTCGCCGGTCTCGCGATGCGGTCGATGCCCGCGCGCGGTCGCTTCACCCTGATCCTCGTGGTGGGTCTCGTCGGCATGGGCGTCGGTTACGTCGGCCAGCTGGACTCACCGTTCGCCGAGCAGGTCCGGTTGTTCCTCGACACCGCCGGTGCGCCGCTGCGCAACGTCCACAAGCTCGAACCGCTCGTGCGACTGCCGATCGTGCTCGGGATCGCACACCTGTTGCGCGCCGTGCCCCTGCCCGGATCGGTGCCGTGGACGCGTGCCCGGAACGCCTTCGCGCATCCCGAACGCAATCCGATGGTCGCGGTGACGACGCTGATCCTCGTCGCGATGACGCTCGCGACCTCACTCGCGTGGACCGGCAGGCTCGCTCCGCGCGGCGCCTACGACGAGGTCCCCGATCACTGGCACGCCGCGGCGGCCTGGCTCGAGGACAACACGAGCGAGCGCGGTGAACGCGCCCTCATCGTTCCCGGCGCGCCGTTCGGCAGCCAGATGTGGGGTCTCACCCGCGACGAACCGCTGCAGGCCCTCGCGTCGACGCCGTGGGCCGTGCGCGACGCCGTCCCGCTCGTGCCGCCCGGCGCCATCCGTGCCCTCGACGCCGTGCAACGCGACATCGCCGACGGCCGCCCGTCCGACGGTCTCGCCGCGACCCTGCGCGGTCAGGGCATCGGCTTCCTGGTGGTGCGCAACGACCTCGATCCCGACACCTCCCCCGCCGCGCGACCGGCACTCGTGCACCGCACGCTCGACGGTTCGCCGGGCATCGAGCGGGTCGCCGAGTTCGGTGACGACATCGTCTTCGGCAACCCCGAGGACTTCGTCACCGACGCCGACCTGCGACCGGTCTATCCGGCCGTGGAGATCTACCGCGTCGCCGAGCCGGCCGCGGCGCCCGTCGGCCCCTATGTCGTGGAGGCCGCCGACGTGCCGGTCGTGCAGGGTGGCCCCGAGGCGCTGCTGCGCCGCAACACCGCGCAGCCCGAGTTCGTCGGTCCCACACTCCTCGTGGCCGACGCGGCCCGTGCGGGTCTGCCCGTCGACGAGGTGACGATCACCGACACCCCGACGGACCGCGAGACGGACTACGGACAGGTCGACCATCATTCGTCGACGATCCGCACGGCCGACGACCCGCGCCGCACCCACAACGCCGTCCCCGACTATCCGGTGCCCGACACCGAACTCGTCCGGGCCGAGTGGGAAGGCGCCCGCATCAGCGTGTCGAGCGCGGCGTCGGATGCCACCCAGCTCGGCGGCACGTCGGTGGCGAGCAGCCCGGCCGCGGTGGTCGACGGCGACCCGACGACCGGTTGGCACAGCAACGGTCTCGAATCGGCGGTCGGCCAGTGGCTGCAGCTCGACCTCGACCGGCCGATCGAGGCGGGTCTGCTGCACCTGACGACGAGTTCCGGTGCCCTCGGCGATCCGGTCAAGTGGCTCGAGGTGTCCACCGACCGGGGCAGCACGGCGGTGCGCGTCGACAAGCCGGGACGCGAACAGACGGTCGCGCTGCCGCTGGGTACCACCTCGTGGATCCGCATCACATCGGTGCACACCGAACGCGGCACGGTCGGCAACCAGTTCGGTCTCACCGAGGTGGTCGTCGAGGACTTCACCGACCGGAACGACCCGCGCCCGATCGACATCCGTCGCCGCATCGTGGTGCCGGGCCCGGCCGAGGACGCCGCGGTGCGCGGATGGCAGCTCGGACAGGAGTTCCCCGGTCGCGGCAGTTGTGTCGACACCGACGACCGCGTCCGCTGCGCGCGCGGACTTGCCACCTCCGCCGAGGAACCCGGCATGTTCACCCGCACCCTGGACGTGCCGCAGGAGACCTGGGTCCGCCCGGAACTGCTCCTGCGCGCGCGTCCCGGGCCGGCGCTCGAGGATCTCGTGGACCGCTCGGATCGGGTCGTCGCGCGCGGTGACGCCGACGTCGTCGACCTGCAGGGCTCGGCCTTCGCCCTCACCGACGGTGATCCGCGGACGTCGTGGACCGCGGAGGAGAGCTCGCTCGAAGCGGGTGCGCCGCGGCCGTCGCTCACGCTGGAGCTGCCCGAGGAACAGCGCGTCACGGGGCTGGACATCAGGGCGGCGCTGGGAGCGCTGCCGGTCGCGCCGTCGCGGGTCGCGGTGAATCTCGGCAACGGACCGCAGGTGCGCGAACTCGACGGTGACGACACGATCGTCGACCTGACCCCGCACGTCACGGACCGGATCGAACTCACCGTGGTGCGTTGGCGCGACACCCTCGACCGCACCGTGCTGGGTTTCTCGAAACTCAGCCCGCCCGGGCTCGCCGAGGTGTCGGTGCTCGGCGACGACGGGCCGATCGGAGCACAGGGATCCGTCTACGACGAGACGGTGACCGTCGACTGCGAGCGTGGACCCGTCGTGGAGATCGACGGGCGCACCTATCGCACATCGCTCACCGCGCGGGTCGCAGATCTCGCGGCGGGCGTGGAGGTTCCTGCGACGCTGTGCGACACCGACGTCGTCGGCATGAACCCGGGCCGGGTCGACATCGACGTCGATCCCGGTGCGGCCTTCGTCGTCTCGGGCCTGCGGCTCGACGTCCCCGGTTCCGGTGCGCCCGTCGCGGAGCCGACGGAACTCGACAAGGGCCGTTGGACGGAGAACCTGCGCGAAGTGACCGTTCCGGCGGGCGACGAGGACCGGCTCGTGGTGGTGCCCGAGAGCACCAACGTCGGCTGGGTGGCCCGCACCCCGGACGGTGCCGTGGCGACGCCGGTCGTCGTGGACGGCTGGCAGCAGGGCTGGATCGTGCCGGCCGGTCCGGAGCAGACGCTGACCCTCGAGTTCGCGACCGACCGCTGGTACCGGCTCGGGATCTTTGGCGGGTTGCTGTTGCTCGTCCCGTTGTTCGCGGCGGCCGTGTGGCCGCGGCGGCGCGTCGACGATCCGGGTCCGATGCCGCGCACCTGGGGTTCGTCGGTTCTCGCACTGGCGGGTGTGCTGGTCGCCGCGACGCTCCTCGCGGGATGGGTCGGTGCCGCCGTCGCGGTCGCCGGCGCGGCGGGGATCGGTGCGCTCGCGGTGCGCCGCGGCCCCGTCGTGGCGTCGCGCGTGCTCGTGGGCACCGCGGGCGGCGCGACGATGCTGGCGATGGCGCTGCTGTCCACCGGGCCGTGGCGATCACCCGACGGATATGTCGGGCACTCGTTCCTGATTCAGTTCGCGGCGCTCGTCGGCGTGGTCGCGGTGGGTCTGGCGGCGGTGCCGCGCCGGGCCTTGTCCCAGCGGTGGAAGGCGGCACGCGCCGGCTCCTCGACGAGGGCGTAGCTGACGGACGCGACGGCCAGGCTCAGCACGACCGTCACCGTCAGCACGAACCAGAAGTGCCCCGCGAAGGCCGGGATCCCGAAGACGGGGAAGACGATCGACAGCACCGCGAGGTGCCAGATGAACACGCCGTACGACCACCGTCCGACGGCCAGCGCGGCCGGGCTCGCGAGGACACGGTGCTGCCGGCGCGGCGCGAGCGTCAGCGGGGCGAGCAGCGCGAAGCTCATGATCGCGCCCAGGGCGATCTTGGCGAGGTATTCGGTGGGTGCGAGATCGGTGAGCGTCTCCGGTCCGGCCAGCGGGGTGGCCGCGGCCGCGAAGGCGGCGACGGCGATCGCTCCCATCACCGTGCGTCGCGCCGCGAGCCGGTGCATCCACGTCTCGGGTCCGGTGACGAGTTCGGCGAGGATCATGCCCGCCGCGAACCAGGGCAGGTAGCCGGGCAGCCAGTTGGTGTGGTTGATGTGGTCGGGGGTGCCGACCGGAACCCACGCCCACAGCAGCGACAGTCCGCTCACGGCGAGCAGCAGCGGGACGCGGTAGCGGGCGGCGTCCCCGCGCAGCCCGCTCGCCGCCAGGGCGAGCAGCGGCAGCACGAGATAGAAGGCCACCTCCACCGACAGGCTCCACATCTGGGTGAGCCCCTCGGTGAGGGTCAGTGGGACGAACACTTGCACGAGCGCGAGATTCGACCACCACACCGTCGCGCCGCCGCCCGCGCCGGGCAGCAACCACAGCACCAGGATCACGACGGTCCAGTAGGCGGGGAGGATGCGGGTCGCGCGGGAGAGGAAGTAGCGGGTCGTCGAGGGGGACGGCCCCAGCGCGCGGGCCGCGGCGGCGTGCGGACGCCACAGCAGGAAACCGGACAGGGCGAAGAACAGGGCGACGGCGAGGTCGAACCGTGCCCACACCCGGCCGAGCAGTGAGTCGTGCACTGCGCCGGTCTGGAACGCGACGTGGGTGATCAACACGCCCACTGCGGCGAAGCCGCGCATCCCTTCGAGTGCCGGAAGGAATCCGCTCACGCTGCGGTTCCGGTCGGTGGTGGTGGTCATCGGGCACCAGTGTGCCGTGTCGCGGTAGCGGCGGACAGAACAGGATCATCCGGAACGGGACGATCCCGGCAACGACGAAGATCGACTACGGATCCGTCCCAGCGGTGAGCGGGCGCGCATAGGGCCATACCGGGCTGTTAGTGTCTGAGCTCACGTGGTGTTCGCGGGCCGGATGCCAGGCGATCCGTGCAGCCCTGCTGCTGCCGGTGGGGGTACTCGATGACGACCGTTGAGTGAGGAGAAAGCATGGCTGAGCGTTCGAGCTCCGGCCGGATACTGGCAATGATTCTGGTGGGCCTGGGGGCCTTCCTCCTGGTGATCGCGATTCTCGTGCCGACGTACACGCTCGGGAAGCTGAGGACGACACCGCTCGATCTCGAGGTGACCACGGTCGCCGAAGGCACGGGCGACATCCTCAACTCCCGTCAGCTGCTCGCCGGCAACGCGCAGGTCGATCGCGACGTGCCGATCGTCGCGCAGCGCTTCGTCACCGTCGAGGATCCCTCGGATGCCGAGATCATGACGCTGCAGGCCGGCCAGACCGTGCGACGACTCGACATGCAGGGGGACACGGGCCTGGTCTCGGCCGTCGTCGACCGCGTCACGATCGACCGGAAGACCTCCATGCCCGTCTCGGAGGAGGAGTTCCCGGATCGCGTGAGCACGATCCAGGTGAACGCCGACAAGCCGCCGGTGGAGATCGACAACCGCGACGGACTGCAGTACAAGTTCCCGTTCGACGTCCAGCAGGAGTCGTACCCGTACTACGACATCAACGCTCGCGACAACTTCCCCATCGACTTCGTCGGTGAGGAGGAGATCAACGGCATGAAGGTCTACCACTTCAGCCAGGAGATCGGCCCGATCGACCTGTCGAAGGCCGACCGCGAGGTCCCGACCTACAAGCTCAGCCTGCCCGCCTCCACCTGGGGTGTCGGTGAGGGCGACGAGCCGATCACGATGACCCGCTGGTACAACAACACCCGCGACCTGTGGGTCGATCCGGTTACCGGCGTCGTCGTCAAGGGCCAGGAGCAGCAGGACCAGTACTACGCCCGCGAGGCCGACAAGCCCGAGGTGACCGTTCTGAACGTGACGCTCCCGTTCAACGAGGAGACGATCGAGTACCAGATCGAGCAGGCCAAGAACGGCCAGGACACCATCTCGCTGTTCGGCCGCACCCTGCCGATCATCCTCGGCATCCTCGGCGTCATCCTGCTGATCGTCGGCTTCGTGCTCGGCCTGCGCGGCGGCGGCAACCGTCGTCCGGCCACCGCGACCGGCGGTCCCGCTCCGGCAGGCCCGGCCACGACCACGGTCGGCCCGGCGCATTCGGCCGGCGCGCAGCACGATCACACCGACGACCGCACCGAGGTCATCCCGCGTCAGACCGATCCGAACGCGCAGCAGCGCGATTGGACGACGGATCAGACGCAGGAGATCCCGCGCACCGATCTGCGCAAGCCTCCGACGCAGGAGTGATCGTCCGGTAGACGAACCGAGCCGCCCCTCACCGATCCCGGTGGGGGGCGGTTTCGTTCGTGGGTCACTCGTCGGTGGACGGGGTCGCCGCCTCGTCCGTGGACGACCGGGTCGCGCCGGCACCGCGCAGAGCGAGCACCGCGACCACTGCGGCCGTCGCGGCGGCCACACCGACGGTGACCGCGATGAACTGCCGCAGGGTCGACGCCACCGTGAACATCAGCACCGCCTCGAAGGCGAGGCCCGCCCATGCGACGAGCGCGAGATGGGTGCGTTCCCCGGCGATCGCCGACAGCAACGCCCCCTGCAGGACGGCCAGACACGCGCCCTGCAGCGCGAACAGCCACAGCAGCGACTGCACCGGCCCGTAGGCATCGCCGACCAGCATCGGGACGATCGGTGCGCAGATCGCCGCACCGGCGACGAGCACCGCGCCGATCGCGACGAGGACGGTGAGCGCCGACCGCACCGCGGCCGCCGACTGGGCGGGATTCGCCATCCGCGGATAGAGCACCACACCGACCGCCTGCGGCAACCAGAAGGCGACCTTCGTCGCCACCGCCCCCAGCGCGTACAGGCCGGCCGAATCGGGGTCGAGCAGCATGCGGGCGAGCAACAGATCGAGCGACGTGAGCGCGATGAGGGCCAGCTGCACCTGGGAGGCACGCAGCACCGCCCCCGCGGTCGGGACCGGTTCCGTCCGTCCACCCGACGTCCGGCCCACGAGCACACTCGCGGCCAGCGCGACCGCACCCGTGCCGAGCGCCCCGGCGAACAGCGCGGCACCGGGGCCGCCCCCGACGGCGAGCACCGCGACGGCCGGCACCACCTTCGCGATGCCGGCTCCGGCCAGGACCACGCTGAGCGCCGCGAACCTGCCCCGGCCCTGCAGCAGACCCTGTTCGGCGGCGAGGAGGACGAGCAGCGGCGCGGTGACGAGCGATCCGAACGCTCCCCCGACACTCGTGTCGAGCGCCCACGCCACGACGGGCACGAGAAGCATCGCGACGACGAAGGCGAGCACGGCGCAGCGGTAACCGAGACGGCGCAGCGCCGCGGCGCCGGTGCCGTGCACGGCCTCCCGGGCGACGACCGTCTGCAACGCCAGCGCCGGCACGGCGAGGACGAGCTGCGCGGCGAGCAGGCTCGCGAACTCGCCGTATCCGGCGGGCCCGAGCCAGCGTCCCGCCGGCAGGTGCAACAGATAGGACGCGAGGTTCGCGGTCATCGCGCCGACCGTCACCAGTGTCATACCGGCGACGGCGGTTCCCGTCGTCGACCCACGAGTGGTCTCGGTGCCCGTCGTCGAACCACGAGTGGTCTCGGTGCCCGTCGTCGAACCACGAGTGGTCTCGGTGCCCTCCGACGCGGGTCGGGGTGTTCGCGGCATCCGCTCATCCTCCCATCCGGAACGACACCGTATTCTGCCGCCATGTCCCGCCCGGAGTCGTCCCGCATGTCCACGACGGCGGCTCTCCCGGCGGTCTGGTCCCTCGTCCTCACGGTCGCGGTGCTCGGCCCGTTCCTCGTCTCCCCCGGCTACCTGCTCTTCCGCGATGCGGTGAGCACTCCCCGATCGTTCCTCACCGACTCCGCCCTCGGTCTGTCCGACGCCGCCGCCCGTGCGGTGCCGCAGGACGCCCTGCTGGCGTGGGTGAGCACCGTCGTCGACGGTGGTGTCGCGGTCACGGCGCTGCTCGTCGCGTCGTTGTGGGCGGCGGGATGGGGCGCGGCACGGCTGGTCGCGGTGGTGCTGCCGACGAGCGGAACCGGCGCCCGGCTCGTCGCGGCGACGGTCGCGATCTGGAATCCCTATGTCGCCGAGCGGCTGCTGCAGGGGCACTGGAGCCTGCTCGCCGGATACGCCGCGCTGCCGTGGACGATCTGCGCGGCCGTCGCGATCCGGCGACGCAGGCGCGGTGGGTGGGCGGCGCTCGCGGTGTGTCTGGCCGCTGCGGGACCGACCCCGACCGGCGCCCTGCTGGCGATCGTGACGGCCTGCGCCGTCCTCGTCGCCCCCGGTGGACGGACGCGGGTGTCGCCGCGCGTGGGCGGCGCGCTCGCGCTGGGTGTCACGGTGTCGTTGCCGTGGCTGGTCGCGACGGCGCTCGCCGGTGGCGGCACCGAAGCGGACCCGGCCGGAGTGCGCGCGTTCGCCGCCCGGGCCGAACCGCTGCTCGGCACGATCGGTTCGGTGGCGGGACTCGGCGGGATCTGGAACGCCGAAGCCGTCCCCACCTCGCGCACCACGGCATGGGCGCTGATGGGCACCCTGCTGCTGCTGGCGGTGGTGGCGTGCGGGGTGCCGGCGTTGTGGCGGCGACGCAGGAATCCGGTGATCGTCGCGGTCGTGGTGCCCGCTGTCCTCGCGGTGCTCGCCATCGCCCTCGCCGCGACCGGCCCGGGCCTCGCCGTCGGCGAATGGGCGATGGTGAACGTGCCCGGCGCGGGACTGCTGCGCGACACCCAGAAGTGGGTCGCGTGGGCGATGCCCGCCTACGCGCTCGCCGCGGCGGCCGGCACGACCGCCCTCGCGCGGCGCTTCGCGGCGCCCGAACCGGTCTGGGCGACGGCCGCGATCGCCGCCGTGCTGGTTGCGCTGCCGGACCTGGTCTGGGGTGTGAGCGGACAACTGCAACCCGTGCGCTATCCGTCGGGCTGGGAGAGGGTCTCGCAGATCGTCACGGCCGACGACGGCGACGTGGCGGTGCTGCCCGCGGGGATGTTCCGGGTCTTCGACTTCTCCGGGCCCGTACCGGTGCTCGATCCGTCCCCGCGCATGCTGCGCGCCGACGTCCTGCAGACCGGAACCCTGATCGTCGCCGAGGGCAGTGTCGCCGGGGAGGGTCGTCGCGCGGAGGACGTCGAAGCTCTGCTGTTGTCCGGCGCGGACCCGAGTGCGCTCGCCGCGCGCGGGGTGGGCTGGGTGCTCGTCGAGCACGGCACGCCGGGCGAACTCGGTGACGCGCAGAGCACACTCGACGCGCTCGAGACCGCTTATCAGGACGAGGATCTGAGCCTGTACCGGGTGGAAGGAGTCACTTCGACTCCGTCACCGAACCGCGCCCTGGCGATCGGGACGCACGTGGTGTGGCTACTGGTACTGGCCGGCGGCGCTGGCTGCGCGCTCGGGCAGCGGGTCGGCGAGCGTCGACGGCTCGTCGGCGCGCGGGAACAGTCCTGAGACGGTGTGCCCGAAGGTCGTGACGGACAGGACCTCGTGCACGCCCTCCCCCGTGGCCTCCCACGAGAACTCGCCGGCGCGGATGCGGGCCTTGTTGCCGAGCTGACGACGACGGTCGGCGTCAGCGAGCAGATCGGCGACGGCGGCGGTCAGTTCGGCGGGTGAGTCCACGAGCACACCGGTCACGCCGTCGATGATCGAGTCGGTCAGTCCCTTGGAGCTGCGGTAGCCGATGGTGGGCACACCGTGCTGGGCGGCCTCGACCACCGCGAGACCCCACCCCTCCTTGCGCGAGGGCATCACGTGAACCCAGGCGCGGGAGAGCAATTCGTGCTTGCGCTGCTCGTCGACGTGGCCGTGGTAGGTGACGGCGTCGCCGATGCCGAGTTCGGCGGCCGCATCGCGGAGGTTCTGCTCCCACCAGCCACCGCCGATGACGTCGAGATGCAGACCCGGGACGGTGCCGCGCAACGCCGCGACCGCGGCGAGGGCGTCCTCGATCTGCTTGTGCGGCACCAGCCTCGAGAGCACGCACACGCTCGGGTGGGCCGTGCGCGTGTCGTCGCCACCCACCGCGACACCGGCGGGGACGGCGTCGACACCGTTGCGGACCACGGCGATCCGCTCCCGGTCGACGCCGAGAGCGCGCAGCTCGTCGGCGGACGGAAGGGAGACGGTGAGGTACTGATTGCGGCGGTGCACACGCGGCGACAGCGACGACTCGATCCACCAGCCGAGCTTGGCCATCAGCCTGCCCGCGACCGGCCACTGCTCGCGGTGGCAGTGGTGCACGAGCACCGTGACAGGCGCGCCGGCGACGAGCCGGGCGAAGAACGGGATGCCGTTCTGGGTGTCGATGACGGCGTCGGGACGGATACCGGCGAGGGGGCCGACACCGAATCTGCCCGCGAGGATCGCGGCGAGCGCGCGGGGATAGACGGTGAGCCGTCCCCCGCCGCGGCTGACGGTGATGCCGTCGATCCGGTCGCGCTCGGGAGCTCCGGGATAGGAGGCGGTCCTCAGGACGACGCGGACGCCGCGCGCCGCGAGTTGTGCCCCGACCTGTTCGAGATACCGCTCGCTGCCACCACCCTGCGGATGCCCGCTATCGCGCCAGCAGAGCAGCAGAACCTCCCGCACGCGGTGACCCCCCTGTATGTCGACTCGACCACCCGGCCGGGCAGATGTGACTCGGACGATGACAGGGACACAGTAGCGGGTGCCGGTCGGCGACAGGTGAGGGACGAGTGCGAGGCCCGCACTAAGGTGACTGGACGTGCCATCGACGACCCGACCCCGCACCGACGTGACCCGGCTGTTCGCCCGCCGCGCCACACTGCGCCGCTCCGTGGGGTTGCTCGGCAGCTTCCGGTTCGAGCAGACGGCACCCGAGAAGTTCTACGGCGGTCTCGCGCGCGACACCGTCGACCTCATCGGCGATCTCTACACGGGTCTGACCGGCGCCGATCTGACGGGCACCACGGTCGTCGACGTCGGCGGCGGACCGGGCTACTTCGCCGACGCGTTCACCGAGGTGGGTTCGCGCTACGTGCCGATCGAGCCCGACCCGTCGGAGATGCACGCCGCCGGCCTGCAGGTGGGCGGCGCGATCCGCGGCTCGGGCCTGGCACTGCCTCTGCGCACCGGATCGGTGGACGTGTGCTTCTCGTCGAACGTCGCCGAACACGTCCCGACGCCGTGGGTGATGGCCGACGAGATGCTGCGCGTCACGCGGCCCGGCGGACTGATGGTGTTGTCGTACACCCTGTGGTGGGGGCCGTTCGGAGGGCACGAGACCGGCCCGTGGCACGCCTTCGGCGGCGAGTACGCGGCCCGGCGTTACGCCCGCAAACACGGCAGGGAGCCGAAGAACCGGTACGGGGTGTCGCTGTTCGACGTCGGCGCGACCGACGGTCTGCGCTGGGCACGTTCGACACCCGACGGTGAACTGCTCGCGGCCTTCCCCCGCTACCACCCGAACTGGGCGTGGTGGCTCGTGAACGTGCCCGGCGTCCGGGAGTTCCTCGTCAGCAACCTGGTCCTGGTCCTGCGGCGACGCTGACCCGTCGCTTAGTGTCGTCGCCATGACCGCATTGGCCCTGGACGTCGGCGGCACCAAGCTCGCCGCGGCCGTCGCCGCCGACGACGGCACCCCGCTCGAAGCCCGATCCGTGCCGGTCCCCCGGAAGGACGTGTGGGGCGCGTGCGCGGGACTGCTCCGGGAGGTCGCCGAGATCGGTGAGGGACCGGTGACCGCCGTGGGGATCGCCGCGGCAGGACCGGTCGACACGAACGCCGGGACGATCTGCCCGATCAACATCTCCGAGTGGAGTTCCGGCTTCGCACTCGTCGACGCCGTGCGTTCGGTGTTCCCCGACGCCCGCGTCGATCTGGTGATGGACGGCGCGGCCGCGACCCTCGCCGAACAGCGCTTCGGAGCCGGCCGCGATGTCGCCGACCTGCTCGGGGTCGTGCTCGGCACCGGTATCGGCGGCGGTCTCGTGCTCGGCGGCCGGATCGTGCGCGGCCGCACCGGGAACGCCGGTCACATCGGGCACGTCGTCTCGCCCTACGGCACGACGGTGTGCGCGTGCGGCGGCGTCGGCTGCATCGAGACCGTGGCGAGCGGCCCGTCGGCGGTGCGCTGGGCCCGCGCCCACGGCTGGGAAGGCCCCGACGGTGTCGCGCTCGCCGCGGACGCTGAGGCCGGGGTCGGCGTCGCCGCCGCGGCACTCGAGCGGGCGGGAACGGCACTGGGCCAGGTCATCGCGTCGGCAGCAGCCCTTGTGGATGTGGGACGCGTGGTCGTCGGCGGTGGCTTCGCGCAGTCGGGCGGGCACCTGTGGCGGCCGATGCTGGCGTCGGCGGCCCGGCACGCCCGCCTGCGGTTCGTGCAGGACCTGCAGATCGTCCCCGCCGAACTCGGCGCCCTGGGCACCCTCACCGGCGCATCGATCGTCGCCGCAGGTCACGACTGGATAACCTGACCCGGCACACCGGGCTTTCCGGCCTACCCTGAGGACCACATCGGAGTCCCGGCGGAAACCGGTGGCGGGCCGCCGGGATGCTCTGCGAGCAGATCGGCGGTACCGGATGCGGATTGCTGACATTTTGCGGAACAAGGGTTCGGCGGTGCACACGGTCGGGCCCGACACCACGGTGTGCGAGCTCATCGGCGACTTCGCGCGGTTCAACATCGGCGCGATGGTGGTGTGCGAGGGCAAGACCGTCGCCGGGATCGTCACCGAACGCGACGTCGTACGCGCCCTCCACGAACGCGGACCGTCGATCCTCGCCGCCCCGGCACACGAACTGATGTCCCGGACGGTGACGACCTGCCTGCCCACCGACTCGGTCGACAGTCTCGCCGAGACGATGACCGAACAACGGATCCGGCACCTGCCGGTCGTGGTGGACGCTCAGCTGGTCGGGATCGTCAGTATCGGCGACGTGGTCAAGAGCCGCATCGACGAACTACAGACCGAACGCGACCAGCTCGCCTCGTACATCCACGATGGTGGATGACCTGTCGTTCCACGACGGCAGCTGAGAACTGATCAGTTCTCGCCGGTCGCGGCGTCGTCGGGAGCGGTGTCCCCGGGGGCACTCTCCTCGGTGGCGCTCGGGCGGTCGAGGATGCTCACGCTCATGCCGTAGGGCAGGAACCGCACCGAGCGTCGCGGGTCGGTGTTGCCCTTGAGCGTGCGCAGCGCGTCGAGTTCGGTGCGATGGACCTGGTCGACGCGGGCCACACCGTCGTCGTCGGTGGTGTAGACGACCCAGACGCCGTCGCCCTTCTCGCCGGTGGTCTCGGGCCGCGGCTGCGTGCGCGTCGGCGCCACCGGCGGCTCGAGGAACGAGAAGATGCGGTCCTTCAGTTCCCGCAGTTCCTCACCGGCTTCCCGCACCACGCGGTCGAGATCTTCGGGATCGAACCCGAACGGATTGTTCTCCGCCATGTCATGTCTCCTGACCGTTGGGCACCCTCCAGTGTGGTGACGGTCGCCGATTCGCGCCACCCGACTCCTCCCCCGCCCTACTGTGCAGCCGAGGGAGGAAGGAGACATCCATGGTGAACGACACGGATCTGCAACACCTGCGGCGGTGCGTCGAACTCGCGGAGGAGGCGGTCGCGGCCGGCGACGAGCCGTTCGGGTCGGTGCTCGTCGACGCGGACGGCACGGTCCTGGCCGAGGACCGCAACCGTATCGCCGGCGGCGACCGCACCCGGCACCCCGAGTTCGCGCTCGCGCGATGGGCGGCCGAACATCTCGAACCCGACCGGCGTGCCACCGCCACCGTCTACACCTCCGGTGAGCACTGCCCGATGTGCGCGGCCGCGCACGGCTGGGTCGGCCTGGGGCGGATCGTCTACGCGGCGTCCTCCGAACAACTCGTCCGGTGGCTGGGTGAGATGGGCGTGCCGGCGGCACCGGTCCGTCCGCTGCCGATCCGCGAGGTCGTGCCGGATGCCGTCGTCGACGGACCCGCGCCCGAACTCGAGCAGGAGATTCGGCTCCTGCACCGTCGCTGCCATCTCGGGGATTAGTCTTCCTGTCCCATCCGGTCTGGTCACCCCCTGGTCAATAGTTGTAACGTGTTCTAGTGTTCGAGGTCACACGAATACGGCCGATACACGAGCACAGCCAGGTGAGGAAGCGACATGACCGACTACGACAAGTTGTTCATCGGCGGCCGATGGGTGGCACCGTCGACCGACGAGAGACTCGAAGTGTTCTCCCCCGCCACGGAAGAGCGCGTCGGTTCCGTGCCCGTCGCGGGACCGCAGGACATCGACGCCGCAGTGTCCGCCGCCCGTACGGCCTTCGACGAAGGTCCGTGGTCGCGCACCACCCCGAGCGAGCGCGCCGAGATCCTCGGCAAGGCAGCAAAGCTCATCGAGGAGCGTCGCGCCGAGATCGGCGCCTCGCTCACCGCGGAGATGGGCCAGCCGCCGGCCTCGGTCGAGATGATGCAGCTGACGTCGGGCCTGGCCACAATCAACTACTATGCGGGGCTTGCCGATTCGTTCCCGTGGGTCGAGGAGCGCACCGGCCTGTTCGGTCGCAGCCGCGTCAGCCGCGAACCAGTCGGCGTCGTCGCCGCCGTCATCGCGTGGAACGTGCCGTTGTTCCTGATGATCAACAAACTCGGACCTGCCCTGCTCGCCGGATGCACGGTGGTCCTCAAGCCCGCTCCCGAATCGCCGCTGACGACGAACGTCCTCGCCGAGATCCTCACGGAGGCAGGACTTCCCGAGGGCGTCCTCTCACTCGTTCCCGGTGGCGCCGAGACCGGCGAGTACCTGGTCTCACACCCCGACGTCGACAAGATCACCTTCACCGGTTCGACGGCCGTGGGTCGTCACATCGGTGAGATCGCCGCGCGCGGACTCAAGCGCTGCTCGCTCGAACTCGGCGGCAAGTCGGCAGCGATCATCCTCGAGGACGCCGACCTCGATTCGACGATGCCGATGCTGGTGATGTCCGGCCTGATGAACACCGGTCAGGCCTGCGTCGGGCAGACCCGCGTCCTCGCGCCGCGGTCGCGCTACGACGAGGTGATCGAGAAGATGACCGCGACCGCGGCCTTCTTCCCCGTCGGACTGCCCGATACCGAAGGCGCACAACTCGGTCCGCTGATCTCCGCGAAGCAGCGCGATCGCGTCGAGTCCTACATCGCCAAGGGCAAGGAGGAAGGCGCGCGTCTCGTGCTCGGTGGTGGTCGTCCCGAGGGCATCGAGACGGGGTACTTCGTCGAACCGACGATCTTCGCCGACGTCGACAACTCCATGACCATCGCCCGTGAGGAAATCTTCGGGCCCGTCATCTGCGTGATCCCCTACGACAGCGTCGACGAGGCCGTGAAGATCGCCAACGACTCCGACTACGGCCTCGCCGGGTCGGTGTACACCACCGATGTCGAGAAGGGTCTCGAGGTCGCGTCACGCGTGCGCACCGGCACGTACGGAATCAACTGGTACGCATTCGATCCGGGTTCGCCGTTCGGCGGCTACAAGAACTCCGGCATCGGCCGCGAGAACGGCCCCGAAGGCGTCGAGGCGTACTGCGAGACCAAGTCGGTGCTGTACCCGCTCGGTTACGAGGGCTGACCCCCAAAAAAAGGGGAGGATATGTGCGTTCTCGTCGGAGAACTCGCACATATCCTCCCCTTTTTCGTGTTTCGGGAGGACGCGACCTCAGATGTACATCGCGGGATCGATGTACGTCGTCGGATCCACGAGCGGTTCGTGCTTCTTGCGGGACCGGACGGTCGCAGGGATACCCGTGGCGATCGAATCCGCCGGCACGTCGTGGGTGACCACGGCGTTGGCGCCGATCGCGCTGTCGTCCCCGATCACCACCGGGCCGAGGACCTTCGCCCCCGCCCCGACGGTGACACGGTTGCCCAGCGTCGGATGACGCTTCTCCTTCGCCAGCGACCGGCCGCCGAGCGTGACGCCGTGGTAGAGCATCACGTCGTCGCCGATCTCGGCCGTCTCACCGATGACCACGCCCATGCCGTGGTCGATGAAGAAGCGCCGGCCGATGGTCGCGCCGGGGTGGATCTCGATGCCGGTGAGGAACCGGGTGAACTGCGCGAGGATCCGCGCGGGTCCCTTCAGGGCGGGCACCTGCCACATCCGGTGCGCGATGCGGTGCGACCAGATCGCGTGCAGCCCCGAATAGACGATGGCGTTCTCCGCGTCGCTGCGCGCGGCCGGGTCGTGGCCGCGCGCCGACTGCAGATCCTCCCGGAGAGTGTGCAGGATCCCCACGACGGCGATCAGTCCCGGATGTGCTCGAAGAGCGGGGTGGAGATGTAGCGCTCGCCGAAGTCGGGAACGACGACGACGATCAGCTTGCCGGCGTTCTCCGGGCGCTTCGCGATCTCGAGTGCGGCCCACACGTTGGCGCCGGCCGAGATGCCGCCGAGGATGCCCTCGTCGGTGCCCAGGCGGCGGGCGACCTCGATGGCGTCGTCGAACTTCACGTCGACGATCTCGTCGTAGATCTCGCGGTCGAGGACCTCGGGCACGAAGTTCGCGCCGATGCCCTGGATCTTGTGCGGGCCGGGCTCACCGCCGGTGAGGATCGGCGAGTCGGCGGGCTCGACACCGACGATCTTCACGTCGGGCTTGCGGGCCTTGAGGGTGCGGCCGACACCGGTGAGCGTGCCACCCGTGCCGATGCCCGCGACGAAGATGTCGACGGCACCGTCGGTGTCGTTCCAGACCTCTTCACCGGTGGTGCGCTCGTGGATCTCCGGGTTGGCCGGGTTGCCGAACTGGCGGGCCAGGATGGCGTTCTCGGTGTTCGCGACGATCTCCTCGGCCTTCGCGACGGCACCCTTCATGCCCTCGGAGCCGGGGGTCAGGACGATCTCGGCGCCGTAGGCGCGGAGCATCACGCGACGCTCGGTCGACATCGTCTCGGGCATCGTGAGGATGACCTTGTAGCCGCGCGCAGCGCCGACCATGGCGAGCGCGATACCGGTGTTGCCGGAGGTGCCCTCGACGATGGTGCCGCCGGGCTTCAGCTCACCGGACTTCTCGGCGGCGTCGATGATCGCGACACCGATGCGGTCCTTGACGCTGTTGGCCGGGTTGTAGAACTCGAGCTTCGCGGCGACGGTGGCGCCGGCCCCCTCGGTCAGACGGTTGAGCTTGACGATCGGGGTGCGCCCGACCAGCTCGGTGACGTTGTCGTAGATCCTGCTCATGCTCGATCCTCCTCATGGCCACATACGGCGGCTCGGGTCGCGGTCTCGGTCTATTGCACCATTTCGCCGTCATCGGACGACTCGGCGGGCCCATCGATGTACGAACGTATCCGTACGCCGTCGTTATTCCCCGGCGAGTCGGCGTGTCGTCGCCCGACCCGGCCTCGACGGGTCGTGCCCGGCGAGATTTCGGACCGGCTCGACCGGGTTTGCCCGGCCACCGAGCACGGGTAGCCGACCATATGAGTCATCACGATCTTCCCGTCCCCGATTACGACGAACTGGCGCCGGGCACGCTCGCGCCGAGGATCCGCGCACTCGACGAAGCACAGTTGACGATCACCCCCCGCTCCGGCACGGTGTCGCCGAACAGACGCCGAAACGCGGAAGACCCTGACTAGACCGAACACCGAACACCGAACACCGACCCGAGCATCCGAGCATCCGAGCATCCGAGCATCCGAGCAAGGAGACGACCGTGGTCGACTTCAACAGAGTCGTGCAGAACGCGAGCCGAGTCGTGGAGAACGCGAACAGGGCGATCGACGACGCCGGTCGCTCGGTGGGCGGATTCGTCCGGCGCGCCGTCGACCGGCCCGTCGACGCTCGGAAACCGCAGACGGTGACCGTCGCGGCTCCGCGCGCACAGGTCATGCAGTTCTGGCGCGATCCCGAGAACCTGAGCAGAGTCTTCGGCGACCACGTCCGGGTGGAGACGGTCGAAGCGAACCGGCTGCGCTGGACCTGGGAGAGCCCCGGCAGGACGACGACCTGGGACACCCGCGTCGACGTCACCTCGGAAGGGCTTGCGTTCGTCGGCGAGGACGACGCGGACACCCCGGGTCCACGCGTGGTCCTCGCGGTGTCCGACGCGCCCCGGGGTAGCACCGAGATGACCCTGCGCGCCGAGGTTCCCGTCCCCGATCTCGTCACCGGTGCCCTGACCTTCACCGCGCTCTACCGTGCGCGGGCCCTCATGCAGACCGGTGAGATCCCCACCCTGCAGGGCAGTCCGAGTGCCCGCGAATCGGAAGGAGACGCGTGATGCGAGCCCTGTGCTGGATGGGTGTGAACGAGTTGTCGGTGGAGACGGTCGACGATCCCGGCCTGGTCAATCCGCACGACGTGATCGTGCGGGTCCGCCTCACCACGACCTGCGGGTCCGACCTCCACTTCCTCGGCGGGTACCTGCCGGGGATGCGGGAGGGCGACGTGATCGGCCACGAGTTCATGGGCGAGATCGTCGACACCGGTCCGGAGGTGACCACCGTGCGGGTCGGCGACCGGGTGGTCGTGCCGTCGTTCATCGGATGCGGAAAATGCCCGTACTGCGCCGACGGCCTGCACGCGGTGTGCGACACCACCAACCCGAACGCTGCGATGCAGCAACCCGTGCTGGGCTATCCCACCGGCGGAATCTACGGCTACACCCACCCCTTCGGCGGGTACCAGGGATCGCACGCCGAGTACATCCGCGTGCCCTTCGGCGACGTCAACTGCTTCCAGATCCCCGACGGCGTAGGCGACGAGCAGGCCCTGTTCCTGTCCGACGCGGTCCCGACCGGCTACATGGGCGCCGACTTCTGCGACATCTCCCCGGGTGACACGGTGGCAGTCTGGGGTGCCGGCGCCGTCGGTCTCATGGCCGCGGCGAGCGCAAGGATCATGGGCGCCGAACGGGTGATCGTGATCGACCGTTTCCGCGACCGCCTCGACCGCGCCGCGAAGAAGGTCGGCGCCGAAACCGTGGACTACACCGAGGTCGACAGCGTCTACGAGACGCTCCGCGAGAGCACCGGCGGACGCGGACCGGACGCCTGTATCGACGCCGTGGGCATGGAGGGTCACGGCACGGGCGTCATGCAGGCCTACGACAAGGTCAAGCAGGCACTGCGGATGGAGAGCGACCGCGCGACCTCCCTGCGCGAGGCGATCCTGTCCTGCGGCAAGGGCGGAGTCGTGTCGGTGCTCGGCATCTACGGTGTCACCGACAAGTTCCCGATGGCGGTGCTGACGAACAAGAGCTTGACCCTGCGGACGGCGCAGCAACACGGCCAGCGGTACGTGCCCACCCTGTTCGAACACGTCCTCGAGAGCAGGTTGGACCCGAGTTGGCTCATGACGCACGACCTTCCGCTCACCGACGCGGTACGCGGCTACGAGATGTTCAAGAACAAGGAGGACGACTGCCTGCGCGCGGTCTTCCGCCCCTAGGTCGTCACCGGTCGGATTTCTTCAATACGAGCGCACGGTCGGCGTCCGACACTGGCGCCATGACGAATTCGGTGAACCCCATCCCCGAGGGATACACCTCCCTCACCCCCTTCCTCGTCGTCGACGGTGCCTCCCGCGCGATCGACTTCTACTGCGACGCGTTCGGAGCGACCGTCGTCGAGCGGATGGACGGCCCCGACGGGACGGTGATGCACGCAGAGCTCGACTTCGACAACGGCCGACTGCAATTGAGCGATCCCCATCCCGGCATCGGCCTGCACGCGCCGAGCGGAACGAACGACGTCGACCATTCGTACGTGCTGTACTGCGCGGACGCCGACGCCGTGTTCGCGCGGGCCGTCGCCCTCGGTGCCCAGGTGTTCGAGGAACCGTCGACCTTCGTCACCGGCGACCGGTTCGCGTCGATCCTCGATCCGTTCGGTCATCGGTGGGCCGTGATGACGCGGGTCGAGAACGTGCCCGCGGAGGAAGCGAAGCGACGGCTCGACGAGTGGGCGGCAACGCAGAACGCGTGAGGTGTAAAGCAGTTGCCCACGGAGCACCCTTCGGTGCACGCTGACTAGGATCTTCCTCCCGGATGTTCCGTACGAGAGCCGGGGGGATCAGTGTTCGACAAGAGGCGTGCGCAGAAGCGATTCGACGACGGCGTGATGGCCCTGGGCTATTTCGTCAAGGGAAGGCGACAGCGCACGGACTTCGCCGTCGCCCGGCAATGCTTTCACGAAGCGCTGGCGATCGACCCCATGATGTGCGACGCATGGCTCGGCCTCGCAACGACCGGTCTCGTGAACGAAGCTGTGATCGAGAATCTCATGCGCACTGCGCACCAGAGTCTCTTCCGGGAACAAACGCGGGCGGGGTTGCGTCCCGGAACATTGTCCGGGTCCTTCCAGGCAGGCAGATTCGCGTCGCATCGTCTCTCGACAGGTCCCGAGATCTGGGCTGCCGCAGCCCAGGCACGTATGGACGCAGGCCACTTTCAGGACGCCTTCGCGCTGCTCGAAACCATGCAGCCTCCCTCACAACTCGCCACTTACATGATGGGGGCCCTGCACTACGAGACCCGCCGATGGACCGATGTGCTGTCCGTTCTGGGTCCTGTCGGAGAGTGGGCCGACGGATACCTCCGCGTCGGAGCGAACGTGATGGTCGGGGTCGCCTGTGCGTTTCTCGGACTCTTCGAAGAAGCCGACCGCCGCCTCCGGTTGGCCGAGAAGTCCGATACTCCGTGGCTCGTTGCGTACGCCATGTACATCCGGGCACTGATCGCACGCGAATCGGGGGACGAGCCGAGAGCACGCACCTTGCTGGAGCGCGTGTACGCCACGCGACCGAACGACGCCGCTTACGCCGAGGCACTACACAACCCCGATCACCGTCTCGCTCTGACCAGCGCGGAACGTATCTCACGACGTACCGACCCCTGGGATCCGGCCACCGAGCCCTCCGGCAGTCGAATCTCCGATGACACCGATCGATCGAAGCGCGCCGAGGCCTGTTCGAGAGCACGTCGCGCACTCGATGCCATGGTCGGCCTCCAGTCCGTCAAGCGGGAAATCGAAAAGCTCACTGCCTCGACTCTTCTCGCGAACGCTCAGAGCGATCACGCTACCGATGTCGTTCGTCCCTCCGCACGCTCACGCCACCTGGTGTTCACCGGGCCTCCCGGAGTCGGCAAGACCGTTGTAGCCCGCGCGCTGGCACAGATGTACTACGGACTCGGCATTCTCGCGACCGACACAGTCGTGGAAGTTGCGCCGAACGACTTCTTCGCGCCCGGATCGGGTTCCCCGGAACTGCTGGCGAGAGAGATCTTCGCAAGCGCAGTCGACGGCGTCCTGTTCATCGACGAGGCGTACTCGCTGTACCACGACGGCTGGATCGGTGGAGACGCAGCCGGAGGCAAGGTGATCGACGGATTACTCGCGACGATGGAGAACAATCGCGACCGCGTGGTGGTCATTGTGGCAGGCTATGAAGATGCCATGACCACTTTTCTGAACCGAAACGAGGGCCTGAAGAGCAGGTTCTCGCGACACATCAGGTTTCCTTCGTACTCTGCGACAGAGCTGGCAGAGATCGCGAACCGGATGGCCGGCGGCGTCTACGGCGCCGATCTGGATCCGTCCGCCGCCACAGAGATCGAACGTATCGCCGCAGTGCTGTGTACGGCGAACGAGACGTCGACCAAGGGCTCTACACGTTCTCTCATCGACCGCGAAGGCAACGCTCGGTTCATCCGCAACCTCCTGGAATCGGCCATCGAAGAGCGGGACCTACGCATCGTCTCGACCTACACCGACTTGAAGGCCCTTTCGGCACAGCAACTCGCACGCATCGAAGAATCGGATGTGAACCGCGCCGTTCGCGAACGCTTTCCCCACGTCATGGAACTCGTGTCGGATTGAACCAGCCGAGGTTGACGACGACCTGCACTGGACCTCTGCCTCGGCAGCGGTCTAGACGTCGAGGTCAGGGCACCACCGGCGCAGCGGCTCCGACGAAGGCCACCATCTCGGAGCCGCCGGGATTGGTCTGGATCGGGATCTGCTTCCAACTGTTCGCCACCCACACGTTCCCGGCCTGGTCGATCGTGATGCCGGTGTTGCGCACGAGGCCGTCGAGTCCGTAGCCGGTGACGGCCGGGGAGATCGGTGCGCCCGTGGCGGTTCCGGGACGGCAGGCGACTGCCCTGCTGCCGCAGAACTGGGAGACGGCCCGGCCGGCGAAGTTCGCAACCCAGATGTTGTCGTTGCCGTCGACGACCACACCCCACGGAACCCGGAGGCCGCCGCGCCTCGGCGGCGGGGCCGTTCGGGGAAGTTCCGAGTACCGGGGCAACTGCCAGCGCGTAAGCCGCTGCCACCGTGGTCTTCTCGCCAAGAACGACGTCCGCCGACGAAGTTGCTCTTCGCTCTGTGCGGTGGCGGGCGCCGCCAGAAGCGCCCAGGCCAGCGCCGTCGCCCCCACCAGTGCCGCACATTTCCGACCGATACGACCCGAACCACGCACGAGACGACCCTCTCGCCGACGGAAAGCAGTTGCAGTGCATCGTCGAACTGCGTCACCGGTCAGCGTGGCACAACCGAGATGTCCACTGTGGACGATTTCCCGGATTTCACCCCACAGACGGCGAATGCCGCCCCCGGGAAACCGGGAGCGGCATTCGTCGTGGTGTACGGACTCAGCCCAGGCGCTGCTTGAGGGCCTCGAACTCGTCGCGGATGCCCGAGGGCACCTTCTCACCGAGGAACTCGAACCACTCGGCGATGCCGTCGATCTCGGACTTCCACTCCTCGACGTCGACCTTGAGGGCCTCGTCGACGTCGGCGGGATCGACATCGAGACCGTCGAGCGTGAGGTCGGCGGCGCTGGGCACGTAGCCGATCGGCGTGGACTGCGCGCCGGCCTTGTGCTCGATACGGTCGACGATCCACTTGAGCACGCGCGAGTTCTCGCCGAAGCCGGGCCACAGGAAGCGGCCGTCGTCGCCGCGACGGAACCAGTTGACGTAGAAGATCTTCGGCAGCTTGTCCTCGTCGGCGTTCTTGCCGAGCGTGATCCAGTGGTTCAGGTAGTCGCCGGCGTTGTAGCCGAGGAAGGGCAGCATCGCCATCGGGTCGCGACGGACGCTACCGACCTTGCCCTCCGCCGCAGCCGTCTGCTCGGACGACAGGGTCGCGCCGAGGAAGGTGCCGTGCTGCCAGTCGAAGGACTCGCTGACGAGGGGCACCGTCGTCTTGCGGCGGCCACCGAACAGGATCGCGGAGATCGGCACACCCTGCGGGTCGTCCCACTCGGGGGCGAGGATCGGGCACTGCGACATCGGGGTGCAGTAGCGCGAGTTCGGGTGCGCGGCGTTGGTGCCGGACTCGGGGGTCCAGTCGTTGCCCAGCCAGTCGGTGAGGTGCGCCGGGGTCTGGCCGCCGATGCCCTCCCACCAGATGTCGCCGTCGTCGGTCTTCGCGACGTTGGTGTAGATGGTGTTGCCGGCCTCGATGGTCGCCATCGCGTTCGGGTTCGAGTCTGCGCTGGTGCCCGGGGCGACGCCGAAGAAGCCGAACTCGGGGTTGACGGCGTAGAGGCGGCCGTCCTTGCCGAAACGCATCCACGCGATGTCGTCGCCGAGGGTCTCGGCACGCCAGCCCGGGATGGTCGGCTGGATCATCGCGAGGTTGGTCTTGCCACAGGCCGACGGGAACGCCGCGGCGATGTAGTAGGCCTTCTCCTCGGGCGAGATCAGCTTGAGGATCAGCATGTGCTCGGCCAGCCAGCCCTCGTCGTGGGCCATGGCCGACGCGATGCGCAGCGAGTAGCACTTCTTGCCGAGCAGGGCGTTGCCGCCGTAGCCGGAACCGAAGCTCCAGATCTCACGGGTCTCGGGGAAGTGGGTGATGTACTTCGTCTCGTTGCACGGCCACGGGACATCCTGCTGGCCGGCCTCGAGCGGCGCACCCACGGAGTGCAGCGCCTTGACGAACGGACGGTCGGTGCCGAGCTTCTCGAGCGCCGCGCTCCCCATGCGGGTCATGATGCGCATCGAGACGACGACGTACTCCGAGTCGGTCAGCTCGACGCCGAGCTTCGGGTCCTCTGCACCGAGCGGGCCCATGCAGAAGGGCACGACGAAGAGGGTGCGTCCGCGCATGCTGCCGCGGTACAGCTCGGTCATCGTGGCGCGCATCTCGTCGGGGTCGACCCAGTTGTTGGTCGGGCCCGCGTCGATCTCGTTCTTCGAGCAGATGAAGGTGCGCGACTCGACGCGTGCGACGTCCGACGGATCGGAATTGGCCAGGAACGAGTTCGGCTTCTTCTCGTCGTTCAGACGCGTGAAGGTGCCGGCCTCGACCAGCTGAGAGGTCAGACGGTCCCATTCCTCATCGGATCCGTCGGCCCATACGACACGATCGGGCTGGGTGAGCTCGGCAATCTCCTGGACCCAGGCAAGCAACTCGGCATGCTGGGTCGGGAGCTTGTCGTCGGTACCGTTCAAACCGGGAATGGTCGCTGAGGTCATCAAAACTCTCCTGGGGTGTGCCCGGAACCGGATCCCACCTTCGACCTGCACGTTCTTCTGTGTGGACGATGGCAGATCCGGGCTTGCCCCTCTCGGCAGGGGTACCACCTACTTCGTCCGTGGCCGAACAGTCGAAGTAGGCGCCGGATGTCCTTTTCATAGAGGTTAACGTCGGAATGCCGACCGGCGTCACTCGGGGCCGGTCGGAAATCTCACAGAAACGATTCAGAACTTGCGCACAATACCGTCCCCTCCCCCTGCTGCGCAGCCGGATATGAATCACTTCGACTCTTCTCCGTGGTGTACGTCGTATCCAAGGCTACCTGTGTCCAGTCGGCTCCACCGACCCGATCCGTCGAGCTCGCGACAGTATTTCCACACGCCGTAGCGGCCGTCGGCCGCGATCACCGACAGGCGGTCGCTGCTGCCGTCGAGATCGGTGTCGGTGGCCACCACCAGGCCGTCACCCCAGTCGCCGCCGACTCCCCAGCGCTCGGTGTCGGCGACGACGGTCTCGGCGGCGCCGTCACCGTCGAGGTCGGTGGTCGGGTCGAGTTCGTCGGCCCAGGCGGCCACCTCGGACGGATCGAAGACCGACGGATCGAACGGATCGGTGAACGGCTGGGGTGCGCCACCCGAGCCGGCGAGTTCGGCCATCGTCTCCCTTTCCGACCCGGGCACGCGCCGGATCGCTCCTATCCGGTTGGACGCACGCGGGGGCCCTGCGGTTCCGGGATGTGGCCGAGTGCCGCCAGGTCGCGTTCGCACGCCGCGATACGGGCACGCCGCTCGCCACGGCGACGGGTGATCTCCGCGTCGATCGCGGCGACGCGTTCGCGCACGCGGGTCGCGTGCCGGTCGCGCGCGGCCACGGCGAGCGCGGTGGACTGCAGCTCCGTCTCGTGGATACGGGTGCGGATCCAGGTGTCGAGTTCCGCGCGCACGGTCGCGAGCTCGTCGGCGATCCACCGGCGCATCCGGTCCCGGTAGGCGATGCGCCTGCGGATCCGCATCAGCCATCCGGCCGCCGGGACCGCGCACGCGATCGCAACCACCAGCGACATCCAGCCCGGCAGGTCCCCGAACGGGGTGAGGAGCAGTCTGCCGAGACCGGCACCTGCCGACGCACCGAAGACCACCGTCAGCGTGTCCTCCATCGACCGCGCGGTCTCCGGTGGGCGGGACGTGCGCGTGGGTTCCGGGGCCGGCGTGCCCGGTGCGATCCGGGCCGTGTCCTCGACGAGCCGCGCGCACAGGTCGTCGACGTGGGCGTCGATCGTCGTGACCACCGCATCCGCGTCCGCGGTCTCGAGCACCTCCACCGCGGCGGTGGACGCCGCCCGCACGCGCATCGCGACCTCCTGCAACAGCGTCACCTGCATCCGGCGCAGGCCGGGACCGGAGGTCGCGGGTGGTGCCGCGGCGGTGAGGCGGGAGCGCTCCGCACGCAGGTCCCCTTCCTCGTCCTCCGCGCTCAGTCGCTCGATCTCCTCCTCGATCATCGGCCGGGTGGCGGCGACGACCGCTGCCCGTGCGCGTCGCGGGTCGTGCGACGAGCGGACCGTCGCGGCCAGGACGTCCCGCAGTTCGACGAGTCCGGACGCGGTGAACAGGGCCTGCCGGACCGCCTCGCTCGTGTCGTCCCGGAGTTCACGTGCCCGCCGCGCGGCCGCGGCGCTCACGGGCAGGACCACGACCCGCGACAGCCAGGACGCGTGCCGCTGCAGGATCTCGACGTCGGCGTCGCGCACCGCACGCCAGTCGGGGAAGCGGTCGATGCCCGTCAACGCACAGACGACCTCGATCGACTCGGCTGCCGCCGCGCGCACGAGGTCCAGTTCGGTGCGGCCGATCGTCGCCGACGGGTCGAGCACCACGAGAGTGACGGCGCGGCCCTCGTCCGTGATGTCCGGCCCGCCCAGATGTCGTAGCTCTGCTGCCAGCGTGCCGGCGCCGGAACCGGGCACTCCGACGACCCGCACGCCGGTCGCGGCCGGCCGGTGCAGTCCCATCCATCCGCGCGGATTCCATCGGCGCAGGACGTCGTCGGCCGGATCCACGAAACCGCTCGGCGGTGTCACTGCGGTCCTGCGGCGACGGACTCCATCGGGCCCAGCCCGATCAGGTCGAGGGTCTGTTCGACGAGTTCGCGCGCCTGCGGTGCCGCCGGGACACCCGCCACGACGCGGGCGAGCTCCTCGTCGCGTAGGCGGCGGACCACGGCCGCACGCGCGGCGAGCGGTTCCGCGAGCCGCGCGTCGTCGTGGACGGCGACCACCTGATGCGGCGGCACGCCCACTGCACACGCGACGGCGGCACACTCTGCGTCATCCGGCTCGCCGGACACCACGAGAACGACGCGGCGGGGATCGACGGCTGCCAGCGCGGCGCGGTCGGCCGGATGGGCGACGGCCGGGTCGAGACGACGGGGCACGACGTAGACGACGAGGTCGGCGTCGAGGACCGGATCGGGGCCGTCCGGCGTGTCCACTGCCACTCCGGCCACGGCCGCGTCTACTTCCCCACCCTCGATTTCGGCCCTCCGGAGCAGCAGTTCACCAACCTGCGCCTCGATCCTCTCCCGGCCGGTCCCGGCCCGCCCCGCGACCTGCACCCGCAGCGCGGCCGTATGCTCGGCCAGCGCCCGGCGAATCAACCGCCCTGCCTGCGCATCCAGTTGTTCGACCTGCGCGGCGAGGTGGTGCCACAACTCCCCCGTCATGATCCCCCGATCGTCGGCGGAGATTGTCGCAGAGAGACCGCTGACAGGCAGCCGAACGAATGCTTCCCTGAGAAAACACTGTGGCCACTCAGGTCACTCCCGCCACACACTCTCGGAATACGCGACAATGGACGGGTGAACGAAGCCGATCAGCACACCACCGAGACGCTCGACGAGCGCCCGACCCGCGGGAACCGCCTGTACCCCAGGGTGACGAGTTTCCGGTCCCGCCGTGGATCGCTGACCGACCCCCAGCAGCAGTGCTGGGACCGTCGTTGGCCCGAACTCGGCAAGGAGGTCGGCGACGAGCCGCTCGACGTCGACGCATGGTTCGGCCGCTCCGCGCCCCTCGTCCTCGAGATCGGATCCGGAACGGGAACCGCCGCGGTCGCCATGGCCCAGGCCGAGCCCGAGGTGAACCTCATCGCCGTGGAGGTCTACAAGCCCGGCATCGCCCAGACACTGCAGAACATCGAACGCAGCTACGACACCGACGCGCCGATCCGGAACCTGCGGATCCTGCGCGGCGACGCCGTCGAGGTGCTCGAGAAGATGCTGACCACCGAGTCGCTCACCGGCGTGCGGGTCTTCTTCCCGGATCCGTGGCCCAAGGCCCGTCACCACAAGCGCCGGCTCTTGCAGGCCCCGACGTTCGCCCTGATCGCCGACCGGTTGAAGCCTGGTGGAGTGCTGCACGTGGCCACCGACCACGCCGATTACGCCGAGGCCATCGCCGAGGTGGGCGATGCCGAACCGCGCCTCGCCCGCTTCACCGGCACCTCCCCGATCAGCCTCGAACGCCCCGTCACCAAGTTCGAGGACAAGGCACACCAGGTGGGTAGCGCGATCAACGAGTTCGTCTGGGGGAAGATCGGAGCATGAGTGTCCATGAAGAGCTTCCCGGCGTGACCGACTCCTCCGCGATCGACGGCGTCGAGCCGGTCCGTAAGGTCCTGCTCGTCTGGGACGCCCCCAACCTCGACATGGGCCTCGGCGCGATCCTCGGCGGCCGGCCCACCGCCGCCTACCGTCCGCGCTTCGACGCGCTCGGCCGGTGGCTGCTCGGGCGCACCGCCGAACTGTCGCGTCTGCACTCCGCGACCCTCGAACCCGAGGCCACGGTGTTCACCAACATCGCCCCCGGCAGCGCGGACGTCGTCCGCCCCTGGGTCGAGGCCCTGCGTAATGTGGGCTTCGCGGTGTTCGCCAAGCCGAAGATCGACGAGGACAGCGATGTCGACTCCGACATGCTGAACCACATCGAGCTGAGGCACCGGGAGGGTCTCGCCGGTGTGATGGTGGCCTCCGCCGACGGGCAGGCGTTCCGTGAACCCCTCGAGCGGCTCGCTCAGGAGGGCATCGCAACCCAGGTGCTCGGTTTCCGCGAGCACGCCAGCTGGGCGGTGACCTCCGAGATCATCGAGTTCCTCGATCTCGAGGACATTCCCGGTGTGTTCCGCGAACCGCTGCCCCGCGTCAGCCTGGAATCGCTGCCCGACGAGGGTGCCTGGCTGCAGCCGTTCCGACCGCTTTCTGCTCTCCTGGTGGGGCGCAAGAGCGTCGCCGAATAGGAGACTTACGTGTTCGACCGTTGGGGAGAGCTCGTCTACCGCGCGCGCTTCACCGTCATTGCGGTGATGGTCGCGGGGTTGCTCGCGCTCGCCGGGTACGGGCTGAGCCTGAACGATCACCTCAGCCAGAGCGGCTGGGACGATCCCGGTTCGGAGTCCGTCGCCGCTGCCAAGCTCGCCGACGGCACCTTCGGCCGCGACACCGCGGGCGACGTGTTGGTGCTGTACACGGCACCCGAGGGCAGCACGGTCGACGATCCCGCGTTCTCCGCGAAGGTCACCGACAGCCTGAACTCGCTGGTCGCCGAGCACCCCGACGAAATCCTCAAGATCAACGGTGCGTACTGGCCCACCGACAACGCACCGTCGCTGCCGACGCTGGCCGACCCGTCGCGCCAGCACGCGATCGCGTCGATCGCCATCGCCGGCGAGGACGACACGGAACTGACCGGCAACTTCCGCGAGGTCAAGGACGCGTTCTACATCGACGGCGTCGACGTGCAGCTCGCCGGTCTGCAGCCGATCTCCGGCGCGCTGAACGACACGATGGCCAACGACATCAAGCGCATGGAGATCCTCGCGATCCCTGCCGTCGGAATCCTGTTGTTCTTCGTCTTCGGCGGTGTCGTCGCGGCCGCGCTCCCGCTGATCACCGGTGGTCTCACGATCGTCGCGGCGAACGGCATCGTCCGGTTGATCACCAACTTCACCGAGGTCAACTCGTTCGTCGCGCCGGTCGTCTCGCTGATCGGTCTGGGTCTGGCGATCGACTACGGCCTGTTCATGGTGTCGCGTTTCCGTGAGGAACTCGCCGAGGGCTACGACACCCCGGCGGCGGTGCGGCGCACTGTCGTCACCGCAGGTCGCACGGTGGTGTTCTCGGCGACGATGGTGGTCACCAGCCTCGGTGGCCTCGTGCTGTTCCCGCAGGGCTTCCTCAAGTCGGTCGCCTACGGCGCGATCTCGGCGGTGTC
Source organism: Rhodococcus sp. S3 (assembly GCF_058211795.1). NCBI lineage: Bacteria > Bacillati > Actinomycetota > Actinomycetes > Mycobacteriales > Nocardiaceae > Rhodococcus > Rhodococcus sp. S3. Next base: position 4,483,428 of record NZ_CM177074.1, read on the forward strand.
GCTGGCCGCCCTGCTGTCCATCACGATCCTGCCCGCCATCCTGAGCATCCTCGGCAGGCGCATCGACAAGTTCGGCATGAAGCGCTTCGGGCAGATCCAGTCGAACGAGCAGGTCGAGAACAGCTTCCTCGGCCGCCTGTGCCGCTGGGTGATGGTCAACCCGATGAAGGTGACCATCCCGACGGTCATCGGTCTGCTGCTGCTCATCATGCCGCTGACCGGCATCAAGTTCGGCGGCATCAACGAGACCTACCTGCCGCCCGAGCACCCCACGCGCGTCGCGCAGGAGACCTTCGACGAACTGTTCCCCGGCCAGCGCGCCGAGCCGGTCAAGCTCGTCGTCCGCGGCGCCGAGGGCGGCGACCTCAACAAGATCATCACCACGGCCAGCGAAGCTCCCGGTCTCGTCGAGAAATTCACGATCACCGGCCCGGCGAAGGACGGCGTCCGCGTACTCAAGGCCGGCCTGACCGACCGCAACGAGTCCTCCGACACCGTCGAGTATCTGCACGCGGCCGAATGGCCCGAGGGTGTCGAAGTGCTCGTCGGCGGCACACCCGCGATCGAACAGGACTCGATCGCAGCCCTCCTCGACACCCTGCCGTTGATGGTCGTGGTGGTCGTCCTGCTGACGACGCTGCTGATGTTCCTGGCGTTCGGCTCGCTCGTGCTGCCGGTCAAGGCGGTGTTGATGAGCGCCCTGGGTCTCGGCTCGACCCTCGGCATCCTCACCTGGATCTTCATCGACGGCCACGGCGCCGACCTGCTCAACTTCACCCCGGGGCCGATCATGTCGCCGGTACTCGTGCTGATCATCGCGATCGTGTACGGCCTGTCGACCGACTACGAGGTGTTCCTGCTCTCCAGAATGGTCGAGGCGAGATCGATGGGGGCGAGCACCACCGAGTCGATCCGTATCGGTACCGCCCACACCGGCCGCATCATCACCGCGGCCGCCCTGATCCTCATCGTCGTCACCGGCGCCTTCGGGTTCTCCGAGCTGGTGATGATGAAGTACATCGCGTTCGGCATGATCGCCGCGCTGATCATCGACGCGACCGTCATCCGCATGTTCCTCGTGCCCGCCGTGATGAAGCTGCTCGGCGACGACTGCTGGTGGGCTCCGGCGTGGATGAAGCGGATCCAGGAGAAGATCGGCCTGGGCGAGCCGATCCTCGCCGACGAACTGATGCCCGAGGACGTTCCCGAGCTCATCACCGTCGGCATGTTCGGTCCGGCGACGGTCGCGGCCACGGGCGCGCACCGCTTCCCGGCAGGTGCCTTCGAGGGCGGCAGCGACCTCACGCAGCCGCTGCCCAAGATCGCTCCGCCGAGGCCGGCCGCCGAACAGCGCAAGCTCCGCGATCTCACGCCGCCGCCGGTGCGACGCCAGGCTCCGGGCCGTCCTTCGGTCCGTCCGGCCGCGCCCGCGTCCGGTCGTCCTCCTGCTGCTCCGCGCAACGGCGAACGGGTGCCGCCCGCAGCCGGACGTCCGATGCCGGCGAGCCGCCCGGTGCAGCCCGGTACGGGTCCGGGCCGTCCGTCGCGTCCGGTCCCGGAACCGCGTCGTCGTCCGGAGGATCGGCCGCAGGTGGACGAGCGCAACGGCTCGGCTCTTCCCGAGCGTCGCGCCCCGGAGAAGGGTGTCCCGGAGAAGCCCGAACGTCGTGCCCCCGAGGTGCCGCAGCGCGATGTCACGCAGCGCGGTGCGCTCGATGCCACACAGCGCGGTGCGCTCGACCAGACACAGCGCGGTGCGTCCGACCCGTCGTCGCCGTCGTCGGTGCCTCCGCTCCCCCGCCGTCAGCGCGGGGAAGTTCCGCCGCCGCTGCCGCAGTCGTTCGTCCGGCCACCGGCCGTTCCGGGCGATGCGGAGCCTCTGCCCGGCGCCCAGGCGTCGCGTCCGAGCGAGCCCGGCACCGGTCGTGGACGGGATCCGCAGGCGATCGAGAACTGGTTGTCGCAGTTGCGCCGCACGTCGCCCGGCGGGGGGTCGTCCGCGCAGCGTCCGCGGCCCGCATCCGACACACCGCGGCCATCCACATCCGACGCACCGCGTCCGCCGGCCCCCGGAGCGCAGCGACCCTCGACGCCGGAGCCGCAGCGACCCTCGGCACCGGAGCCCCAGCGACCCTCGGCGCCGCAGCCCCAGCGACCCGCAGCACCGGAATCGCAGCGTCCCCCGACTCCGGAGGCACCGCGACCTTCGGTGCAGGGACCTGCCCGGCCATCCGTGCCGGGTACGCAGCAGCCGCCCACGCAGGGCATGCAGCCTCCGGCTCAGGGCGGTCCTCGTCCGCCTCTGCCCTCGCGGTCCCGGGGGCAGGCGCAGCCGCCCCACCCGGCCGGCGAGCGAGAGGAAGCGCGAGCGGACGAATCGCAGCCGGAGCAGAACGACGCGGAGTCGCGGAGCCGTGGACGCCACGGTCCCGACAGCGGCCGTTCGATCAGCGTCAGTGAGCTGATCGCCCGGCAGCGTCGCGACTGACCTCCCGAACGAACCCGAGGCGACCCGCATGCGGGTCGCCTCGGGTGTTTCGAGGAGTCGGTCAGCTGCCGTTGAAGAACTTCCGCAGCCGCGTGGACAGCGGATGGGTGACGTTGAAGCTCCCGCCGCGGACCTTGCCCGTCACCACGACGTGCAGCGGCCCGTACGGCGCTCCGCCGCGCACCTTCGACGTCACGCTCGACGCGACGTTCTCGACGCCGTTGACATCGGCTGTGGCCTCGGCGGGGAGCACGATGTTGACCGAGCTGAGGTAGTCGCTGACGTCGATCCGCACGACCTGCGTCTGCATCACCGCTTCGGTGAAGTCGAGGGTCACGGAGGACGCGACGGTGTCGAGGACGATGGCGGGCGGCACGTGCCAGCGTCCCTTGCGTTCGATGCCGGAGACACGGCCCTTGATCACGAGAGGGGCGCCCTGGCCGGTCGCGGGATAGGCGCCTGCACTCGGCGTTGGGTAGCCGGCCGCGCTCGGCACGGGGTAGCCGGTCGCGCTCGGTGCGGGGTAGTGCGGCTGCGACATGCCCGGCAGGTTCTGGTCCTGGAACTCGGGCCGGATCTGGATGCCCGGCAGATCGACGAGCACCTGGTTCAGGTCGCCTCGGGTCTTGGCAGCGAGGACGGTGTCCATCCGTTCGGTGAACTCCCCGAGCGAGAGCATCCCCTGCCCGACCGCCCGCTGCAGAAGTTCGCCGACGTGCTCGCGCTCGGCGTCCGACACCCGCAGATCCCTCGGTTCCATGCCCCCGAGCTTAACGGGACGATCGGTATGGCTCACTCGCCGTGCGAGTGCTATTCGAGGCCCTGTTCGATGACGTAGCGGGTGAGTTCGACGCGGTTGGCGAGCTGCAGTTTGCGCAGCGTCGCCTGGACGTGGTTCTCCACGGTGCGGTGGCTGAGCGTCAGTCGTGCGGCGATCTGTTTCGCCGACAACCCTTTCGCGACGAGGCGCAACACTTCGGTCTCCCGTCCGGTCAGGGTCGGCGGGGGCCGGCGGTCTGCGACGTCGTTCGACATCCGGCGGTACTCGCCGAGCACGAGCCCGGCCAGTCCGGGGGTGAAGACGGCCTGTCCCCGCGCGGTCGCGAGGACTGCGTCGACGAGTTCGTGCACCGAGGCGCTCTTCACGAGATAGCCGGACGCACCGGCCTTGACGGCGCCGAGGACGTCGTCGCGTTCGGAGGACGCCGACAGGACGAGTACCCGGCTGTCCGGGGAGACCTCGAGGACGGCGCGGGTCGCCTCGGTGCCGGTGCCGTCGGGCATCGCCATGTCCATGAGCACGACGTCGGGGCGGACGACCGCGGCACGACGCGCGGCGCTCGCGACACCGTCGGCCTCGGCGACGACGGTGAACCCGGCCTCCTCGAGGTCACGTCCGACGGCGTTGCGCCAGATCGGGTGGTCGTCGACCACCATCACGCTGACGGTGCCGCGTTCCTCCGCGGTGTTCTCGTGTGCTTCCGCGTTGATCTCGGCCACTCATTCCCCCTTCGGTACCCGGATCTCCCATTCGGTTCCTTCGCCTACGTCACTGTCGAGCAGTGCGACGCCGCCGAGCCATTCCGCTCGCCCGACGATCGACTTGGACACCCCCATGCGTCCCTGTTCGCGAGCTTCGTCGAGTCTGCCCGGTGCGATCCCGACGCCGTCGTCCCGGATGCTGAGCACGATCTCGTCGCCGAGATCCTCGAGCAGGATGTAGGCGGCGGCCCCGGCGCCGGCGTGCAGTTGCGTGTTCGACAGCGCCGCGGTCGTGAGCGCCGCGAGTTCCTCCGCTCGATCCCGCGGGATCATGATCGGATCGGCGGGCGCGGAGACCGTCGCGGTCGTCCCGGCGCGGGCCCGGACGAGTGCGGTGAGGTCGGCGTCCTGACCGCCGCGGTCGACGTCGGTGTCCTGTTCGGAGATCAGTTGCCGCAGCGCGGTCTCCTGTTCGCGGGCCAGCTCGGCGAGCTCCGTCGCACCACCACCCAGCTCGACTCCGCGCCGCTGCACGAGCGCGAGCACCTGGAGGACGCCGTCGTGCACCTGCCGGGCGAGCCGGTCCCGTTCCTCGGTGGCCGCTGCCACGCGCACGGCCTGCTCGAGTTGCCGGTGCGCACTGCGCGCGGTGGTGGTGGCGAACCCCATCGCCACACCGCACGCGACGAGCACGGGCGCCGTCGCGTCCCGCCACAGATCGAGGTTGATCTGGTCGCGCACTACCGCACTGACGACGGACATCAGCAGCGCCGAACCGATGCCGGTGAGCGGACCACCGAGGATCGCGGCCGAGAGCACGGCGTTGGCGACCCACAGCGTGGTGGGCATGGTCTGGTGGTTGCTGTACCAGTCGTGGTCGGCGACCAGCCGGGTCGCCGCCATCAACGCGACGGCGAGGATCTGGTCGACCACGGTGACCGTGCGCCTCAGTCGTGCCTCGCGGGAGAGCAGCACCGCCGAGACGAGCGACCACGTCACGAGCACCCCGACGAAGAACCACGACAGGCCCGGACGGGTGTAGTTCACGACGGTCGAGAACTGCGATCCCACCGCATATGCGACGGTCACGAGCCGGAAGACCTGGGCGGCCCGCCACAGGGGCGCATCCGCGTCGGGACCGGTCGGAGACGGCCTCATGTGTACGTTTCGCACCTTTCGTCACGGTGGGTGGGGCGAGTGAATCCAACCACTCCTCACCCCCAACGGTGACCGCCCCATCCTGTGACCGTCCGCACAGTGGTTTGATTTGAAGTCGTGCTGAGGTCGTACCGAGCTGTCGCCGCCACCTTGCGGAGTCGTTGGCCGCTCTACATGGTCTCCATGGGCGCGTCGAACCTGTTCGGTGCGATGCTCGTGTTCGCCTTCGTCCGGTACGGCATCCCCATCGCCGAGACCGACGCCATCATCGCGGATCGGGTCCGCAACTTCGCGGTCTTCGCGGTGTACCTGGTCTTCGCCGGCATCGTGAGCCTCGGCGCCGCGGCGATCACGCTGCGCTCGGTCGTCCGGTGGCAGCTCCGCGGCGGACCGCCCACCCGGGCGGAGCAGATGGCGGCCCTGCACGCCCCGCTGCGACAGGCGATCGTGCATCTCGGCCTGTGGCTGCTCGGTGGCGTGCTCTTCGTCTTCCTCACAGCCGAGGAGATGCCGTCGCTCGCGGTGGCGGTGTCGGTCACCGTCGCAATGGCCGCGACCAGCACCTTCGGTTTCACCTACATGCTCGGTGAACGCATCCTGCGGCCGGTCGCCGCGCGGGCGCTGAGCGAGGGGAACTTCGACCGGACGATGGCTCCCGGCGTCGGTACGCGCCTGGCCATGACCTGGGGTCTGGGCACGCTCATGCCGGTCGCCGGGATCGTGCTGCTGTGCGTGACGCAGTTGAGCGCCAACACCGACTTCGACGCCGACGCGCTCGCCCTGTCCGTACTCGCGCTCGCGGTGACGTCGATCGGCCTCGCGCTCGTGTTGTCACTGCTGACGTCGGCGCAGATCTCCGACCCGATCAAGCAGTTGCGCTGGGCGATCGAACGCGTGCAGCGCGGCGCCTCGGGAGTGCAGGTCGAGGTGTTCGACGGCAGTGAGATCGGACGCCTGCAGGTCGGCTTCAACCGCATGATGGCCGAGTCCGACGAACGCCGACGTCTGCGGGAGTTGTTCGGTCAGCACGTCGGCGAGGACGTCGCGCGCCGGGCCCTGCAGTACGGCACCGAACTCGGTGGTGAGACGCGCTACGTCGCGGTGCTGTTCGTCGACATGGTGGGTTCGACGGCGACGGCCGCCGAGCGCCCGCCGAGCGAGGTCGTCGAACTGCTCAACGAGTTCTTCCGTGTCGTCGTCGAGGTGGTCGACCACCATCACGGCTTCGTCAACAAGTTCATGGGCGACGCGGCATTGGTGATCTTCGGCGCTCCCCTCGACCGGCCCGACGCCCCCACGGCGGCGCTCGCGGCGGCCCGCGAACTGCGTTTCGCTCTGGACGAGATCACCGGACTCGATGTCGGGATCGGCGTGTCGGCGGGACTCGCGGTGGCCGGCAACATCGGCGCGGCGGAGCGCTTCGAGTACACGGTGATCGGCGACCCGGTCAACGAGGCCTCGCGCCTGACCGAGCTCGCGAAACTGCGTCCGAGCAGGGTTCTCGCGTCATCGAGCGCGTTGTACTTCGCGGACGACGAGGAGCGCAGCCACTGGGAACTCGGCGACGAGGTGCAGCTGCGCGGCCGGCGGCGGATGACCCATCTCGCCTGGCCCGTGCGCTATCCCGGAGCCCCCGGAGAAGCGAACGGGACGGACGAATCGAACACTTCGACGGACGAGTGACGGCCCGTCCCGCAGGACCCGCGAACGACGCGGAACGGCCATAGCGCCCTCTTCGTGACCCGACGGTCGGTTACGGTGAACAGCGTGGCGCAGCCGCACGACGATCCTCCATGCCCCGACGCCACGCCGCGTCGGGGCTCGTTCCGGTGGATCAAGTGGGTCTCGGCGATCGCTCTTGTGGCCCTGCTGACGGTCGAGGCGATCTATCTGTGGCCGACGATGAGCGACTCGTGGCGCGCGGTCACGGAGATGCACTGGGGCTGGTTCGCGGCGGCCGTATTGGCGCAGATGATCTCCCTCAGCGGCTTCGCGGGAGTGCAGCAGCGACTGCTCCGCGCCGGCGGGGTGCGTGTCGGGCACTGGCGGTCGGCGTCGGTGATCTACGGCAGCACGGCGATGGCGGTGACCCTGCCCGCAGGACCGGTCTTCTCCACGGCCTTCACCTACAAGCAGACCCGCAAGTGGGGCGCGACTCCCGTGGTCGCCTCGTGGCAGCTCGCGGTCTCGGGCGTCATCGCGGCGGTGACCCTGGCGTCGGTGGGCATGATCGGCGCGTTCGCGGTCGGCAGCCGGATCAGTCCCGTCACGCTCGTGTTGTCGCTCGCCGGCGCGATCGCGTTGATCTTCGGCCTGCGGTACGTCGCGAAGAACCCCATGTCGATCGAAGCGGCGGGCACGTGGGTGCTCCATCGGGTCAACCGCATCACGAGGAAGCCGAGGGACACCGGCTTCGACGTCTTCGAACGCACCCTCGCGCAGGTCGAGGCCGTCGAACTCGCGCGTCGCGACGGCGTGGCCGCCGTGGCGTGGTCGGCCGTGCACCGCGCAGCCGATGTCGCATGCCTCGGACTGGCGTGCTGGGCCGTCGGCGGCTCTCCGTCGGTGGCGGGGTTGTTCATCGCGTTCGCGGCGGCGAAGGCCGTGGGCAGCGTGCCGCTCGCGCCGGGCGGCCTCGGATTCGTGGACGGCACCCTCATCGCGACGCTCACCGCCGCCGGACTGAGCGCGTCGCAGTCGCTGGCAGCGGTCTTCGTGTACCGGATGGTGAGCTTCGCGTTCGTGGCCCTGGCGGGCTGGGCCACCGTCGCCGCGATGTACCGGGGCAACGGACCCGACGAGATCGATCCGATCGCCGAGCGCGCGGAACACGAGCGCAGCACCCTCGAACGGCGACGTCGTCCGGTCGAGAATCCCGAGCCGGCGTGATCCGCCCCACAATGTAGTTGCGCAAGCAACTATTCGGTGGCATGGTTGTCGACAAGCAGTTGAAAGTTTAATCATCGAGGAGGACCACCATGACCACCGCCACCACCACCTTCCCCGGCCTGACCACCGGCACCTGGGCCATCGACCCCGTCCACTCGAACGTGGGCTTCACCGTCCGGCACCTCGTCGTCAGCAAGGTTCGCGGCACCTTCGAGAACTTCTCCGGCGCCATCACCGTCGCCGAGGACGGCACCGCATCGGTGAACGCCGAGATCGACGTCAAGTCGATCAACACCAAGAACGCCGACCGCGACGCGCACATCCGCTCCGCCGACTTCTTCGACGCCGAGCAGTTCCCCGTCGCCACCTTCACCTCGACCGACGTGCGTGCCGACGGTGACGACTACATCGTCACGGGCGACTTCACGCTCCACGGCGTCACCCTCCCGGTCGACCTGAAGCTCGAGTTCAACGGCGTCAACCCCGGCATGGGCCAGGGCCCGGTCGCCGGCTTCGAGGCCACCACCGTCATCAACCGCAAGGATTTCGGCATCAGCATCGAGATGCCGCTCGAAGGCGGCGGAGCCGTCGTCGGCGACAAGATCACCATCACCCTCGAGATCGAGGCCGGCCTGCAGGCCTGACCCCTCTCTCACAGACAGCGCCTCTGCTCCGGCAGGGGCGCTGTCGTGTTCCACCCGCTCTACCGGCACGGATCGTGCTCGAGAGCACGCGCCGGAGATTCCGGCGCGCCCCACGCCGCCGCTACTCTGGACCCGTGAAGAAGTACACCCCGGCGTTGGCGATCGACGTCGTTCTCGTCGTCGTATTCGCCGTGCTCGGTCGTTCCAGCCACGACGAAGTGCTCGATCTCGTGGGGCTCGCAGGAACGGCGTGGCCGTTCCTCGGCGGCCTCACCGTCGGATGGTTCCTCACCGCGTGGCTCTACCGCGACAAGTTCGACGCCTTCGCGGCCGTTCCCACCGGCCTCCTCGTATGGGTGAGCACTCTCGTCGTCGGGATGCTGCTGCGTGCCGTCACCGGTCAGGGCACCGCGACCGCCTTCATCATCGTTGCGACGATCTTCCTCGGCCTGTTCCTGGTGGGCTGGCGCGTCGTCGTCGGGCTGCTCCAGCGCCGCAAGGTCGACGCGCACTGACCACCCCGCGGTCGACGCCCACTGACCGCCCCGCGGTCGACGCCCACTGACCGCCCCGCGGTCGACGCTCACCGACCTCTCGGTCTCGTTTCTCACACTCGCACCCGAAGTGTGATCTGCGACCGCGGGATACGCGAATTTTTCGCGCTCGCGCCCCGCGCGGTGGAACAGTGGGGATCATGTCCACGCTGGAACCACCTACTCTGACCGGGTCGCGATCCGACCATCGGTTCTTCGGCCAGCCACTACCCCTGGCCAACCTGTTCGGTGTCGAGATGTGGGAGCGATTCTCCTTCTACGGCATGCAGGGCATCCTGATCTACTACCTGTACTACTCGGCATCCGAGGGCGGGCTGGGGATCAGTCAGGGGGCCGCGACCTCCATCGTCGGCGCCTACGGCGGCACGGTCTACCTGTCGACGATTCTCGGGGCGTGGATCGCCGACCGGTTGCTGGGTTCCGAACGAACCCTGTTCTACAGTGCCGTGCTCATCATGTTCGGCCACATCGCGCTCGCGGTGCTTCCCGGTTTCGTGGGAGTCGGTGTCGGCCTGGTACTGGTCGCGTTCGGTAGCGGTGGCCTGAAGGCCACGGCGACGTCGATCGTCGGCGATCTCTACGACGAGCAGGACCCCCGACGCGACGCCGGCTTCTCCATCTTTTACATGGGCGTGAACATCGGCGCGCTCGTCGGCCCGCTGCTCACCGGCTTCCTGCAGACGCGCTACGGCTTCCACTGGGGCTTCGGTCTCGCCGCGGTCGGCATGTTCCTCGGCCTGCTGCAGTACACGATCTACCGCAAGCATCTCGGCGACATCGGCAAGGTGCCGCCGCATCCCCTGCCCGCCGAGACCCGTACGAAAGCGGCCGGGATCGGTCTGGTCGCCGTGGTCCTCATCGCGGTCGCCGCGCTGACGGGCCTCGTCACGACGAGCAACATGTCCGACATCGTCGTCGCCCTGACCATCATCGCGACGATCACCTACTTCGTCATCATGCTGTCGAGCAAGCAGATCACCCCGGTCGAGCGCAGCCGGGTGCTGTCGTTCATCCCGATGTTCATCGCGAGCGCGGTGTTCTGGTCGCTCTTCCAGCAGCAGTTCACGATGGTCGCCGTCTACGCCGACACGCGCCTGAACCGCGACCTGTTCGGGTGGGAGTTCCCGCCGTCCTGGGTGCAGTCGATCAACCCGGTCTTCATCATCCTGTTCGCGGGTGTCTTCGCCGCCGTGTGGACCAAGCTCGGACCGCGTCAGCCGTCGTCGCCCATCAAGTTCGCCGCGGGCACGATCATCATGGGTATCGCCTTCCTGTGCTTCATCCCCATGGCCGGTGGTGGCCCCAACAGCGCTCCGCTGCTCGGACTCGTCTTCATCCTGCTGCTGTTCACCTTCGCCGAACTGTTCCTGTCCCCCGTCGGACTGTCGCTGTCGACGAAGCTCGCGCCGAAGAACTTCCACACGCAGATGGTCGCGTTGTTCTACCTGTCCGTCGCGTGCGGTACGGCCATGGCCGGCACCCTCGCCGGGTTCTACGACGAGAACAACGAGGTGCCGTACTACCTGTGGATCGGCGGAGCGTCGATCGCAGTGGGCATCGTGCTGGCCCTGTTCGCACCGCGCATCAAGAAGCTCATGCACGGCGTGCAGTGACCCCGGCTGCACAGAGTGCAGTGACACCGCTGCACAGAGACACCGCTCAGCGGAGAGCGAGCCATACCGCCAACCCGAACCCTGCAAGCGCGACACCCACGCGCAGCAGGTTCGGGGGTATGCGCCGCACGAGCGGCGGACCGCAGTAGCCACCGGCGAACGCGCCGACGGCCATCGCGGCCGCCGCTCCCCAGTGCACGGGTCCGAAGACGGCGAACCCGATCGCCGCGACCAGGTTGGCGACGCCGAGCAGGTAACTCTTGAGGATGCTCGCGCGCCAGATCTGCTCGGACGTGCAGATCAGCACCAGCGCGTAGAAGACGACGCCCGCGCCGGCACCGAAGTATCCGCCGTAGACCGCAACGACGAAGACCGCCACGGAGAACACCCGCGGCAGGTCGCGGCCGCCGGCCAGGGTGCGGATGCGTGGCTGGAGCAGCAGCGCGAGAGCGGCGAGCGCAACGAATCCCGGAACGATCGCTTCGAACGAGTCGGGCGGGGCGACGAGCAGGACGGCCGCCCCCACCACACCGCCGAGCGCGGCGTAGAGCGTCCACCACCACACGCGGGGGCCGGTGTCGACGACCTCCCGCGCCGAGTTCGTCAGCGCCCCGACACCGACACCGACCATCGCGACGGTGTTGGTGACGTTCGCCGCGACCGGCGGGAGGCCGACGGCGAGCAACGCCGGATACGAGACGATCGACGCCAGGCCGGTGACGAACCCGACGACACCCGCGAAGAATCCGGCAACCACGAGCAGGGCCAGGTCGAGGACGGTCACGATCGCTCAACGTACCTGTGTGCCGTGAGACCGTCCTCCGGCGGATCAGTGTGCCGTGGACCGTCCTCCGGCGGATCAGTGTGCCGTGGACCGTCCTCCGGCGGATCAGTGTGCCGTGGACCGGGCTCCGGCGGTCACTCCCCGAGCAGGGGTTCTCCGAGCTTGCGCAGGAAGGTGTCGGCCATCTTGATCGCGCGGTCGCCGCCGTCGGCATCGGCGACGAAGACCGCGAAGGCCAGGTCGCCGCCGGTGTAGCCGAAGAACCAGCGGTCCTCGCCGCTCGCCGCGGCGATACCCGCGAGACCGGCGTGTCCGCGGAGGAAGGACGCCGGGCCGTTCTGCACGTTGTCGATCATCATGCCGCGCAGCGCGTCGATCACCGAGCCGGGCAGCGCCTCGGGGGCGTCGTGGACGACCGTCTCCTGGCCCTGCACGATCGTCGGGACAGCGGCACTGCCTCGTGCGACCGAGGCGGCGAGCACCGCGGCGCCGAGCGGCGTGATCAGGTTCTCGTCGGAGTCCGATCCGGCGAACTGGACCACTCCGGACCGGTTGTGGCCGATCTGCGAGGTCTCGAACTCGAAGCCCGGCACGTCGTAGTCGACGCCGAGGCCGAGACGACGGGCGGTCGCGGCGACATCGTCGGACCCCACGTCGTTCGGATCGACACCGCGTTCGAGACCGGCCGCGAGCCGGACCGGATCGAGAACACCGCCGGCCGGGTAGAGGCCGTGGGTGATGACGGGACCGAGTTCCATGGCCCAGTTGTTGACGTCGGCGGCGAGGATGCCGCCGGTCGACGGCTGGATGGCGACCAGCGCGGCCGGGGTACCGGCGGTGACGACCGCTTCCTTCGCAGCGAGCTGCACCTGGGAGTCGACGGTCGCCTGCAGATCCGGGGGCGGCGGGCCCTGGAAGCCGGCCACCTGGATCGGGCCGTCCTCGGGATCCTCGAGGGTGACCGCCCAGCCCGCCGTCCGGTCGCGTTCGAGCTGCCAGGCCGAGCGCAGCGAGTCGAGCAGCGGCGTGGAGATCCGCCGATCGGCGCTGATCAGGGTGGGTGTCGTGAGCACCTCGACGCCGGGGATCGACACGATGCCGTCCTCGAGGAACTGGTAGTCCTGGTCGCGGAGCTTGACCGCGGTGATCCGGTTGCCGGGGTTCTCCGCCATCCGCTCCTGCATCAGCTGGGCGGTGATGACGGGCGCGACCGGCTCGAGGACCGCCGCGAGGCGATTCGTGGTGTCGACGGGATCGGGCATCGCCGCCGGGTCGAGCACCACGGCGTTGATGGTCTGTTCCTCCATGAGGAGGCGGCCCGTGCGGTCGAAGATCTTCGGCGGCGCGGCGTCGGTGCGCACGTGATGGACGGTGCGTCCGCCCGACAGATCGGGGACGACGACCTCCGGGTCCCAGGACACACGCCAGCCGACGGCGAGCTTCCGCACCGAACCGGTGACCTGATACGACCAGTCCTTGCCCTCACCGAAGTTCCAGCCGGCGGAGAGCGTGAAGTATCCCGAGTCGTCGTTGAGTTCGACGAGCTGGGTGACGTCGTAGTCGACGGTGCCGTCGGACAGACCGTCGTACATCTGCGAGATCGTTTCCTCCGCCGCGTTCGGGTAGGAGGTCAGGGCCGCCGCTGCGCCCACATCACGATCGTCGAGGGCGGCGACGAAGTCGTCGACGAGGCGTTGCGCCTCGCTTCGAGAATCCGAGAACACAACCGTCGTCAGCGCGACGACAGCCACGACGAGGCACACGGCCAGCGCGACGATGCGCCCCCGCTTCCCCCGCCAATCACGAAATCTCATATGCAACAACCTTCACTTCAGTCACACGAGATACCAGCACGCGTTGTGCACGAACACATCACAATTGCGCCACGCGTCCCTACCCCCTCAGCCATCGCCCCGCCGCCTCGACGGCAGGGGCCGAGCCGTCCGCCCCCGACACGAACACCGCAAAGGCAAGATTATCCTGTGATCCGATAAACCAGCCGTGCGCCCCGACGTTGTCACCGTACTCCGCCGTCCCCGTCTTCCCCGTCAGATCGGGAATATCGCGCAACGTGCCGGCTGTACCCTCGATCACAGTCTCGCGCATCATCTCTCGCAGTGCCGCGAGCACGTTCTCGGGCATCGGTTCGGCGTCCCGATCCGCGGTCGCCGGCTGCCCCTCGACAATCGCCGGAACCGGCGTTCGATCGTTCGCCACCGAGGCTGCGACCAGCGCCATCCCGAACGGCGACGCCGTCACCTGCCCCTGCCCGATCGCTGCCTCCACGCGGGCCGCATCGGTGTCGGCGACCGGCACGTCACCCGTGACCGTGACGAGACCGGGCGTGACGTAATCGATGCCGAGACCGAACCGTTCTGCAGTCGCGCGCAGGGCGTCGGGCGGCAGGTCCAGAGCGAGCTGCCCCATCGTCGTATTGCACGAGAACGCGAACGCGGTGTGCAGCGGCACCGGGCCGAGATCGAAGTTCTCGTCGTTGGGGATCGTGCGCGAACCGATCGAGGCGACGCCCGGGCACGGCAGCACGGTGTCGGGTTCGGCGAGCCCGGCATCGAGCGCCGCCGCCGTGGTCACCACCTTGAACGTCGACCCCGGCGGGTAGAGGCCGGTCGCGGCGATCGGCCCCTCGGCGTCGGCCTCGTCGTTCTGGGCCATCGTGCGGATCGCGCCCGTCGAGGGTTCGATCCCGACGATCACCGCGGGCGTGTCGAAACCGGCGAGGACCTCCTCGGCCCGTCGCTGCAGGTCGAGATCGATCGTGCTGGTCAGGTCGGGTGCCTCCGGTCCCGCTTCGCCGGCGACCTGGCTCGTCGTGCCGTCCGTCGCGACCCGCCGGATCACCCAGCCCGCCGAGGCATCCTGCCCCTCCTGCCAGAGTTCGGCGAGGCCGGACCACACGGGCGAGGCGAGATCGCGCTCGGTGGTGAGCAGACGGGTCTGCGGCACGAGCGTCACACCGGGCAGCGCGGCGAGGCGATCCTCGATCGGCGCGAGGTCCTCCTCACGCAGCGTGATCACTCCCGCAGTCCCGCCGGCGGCCGCCGCGACCTGCTCGGCGAGGCTCTCCGCCGTGATGGTCGGGACGACCGTGGCCAGCACGGGAGCGACCGCGGCGGGATCGGCGGTCGCATCCAGGTTCACGACGGTGACGACCTGCTCCCCCATGAGCGGCCGCCCGGCCCGGTCGAAGATCGTGGGCGGGGCGCCGACGGTGGTCAGGTACTCCAGCGACGCGCCACCCGCCAGCTCCGGCGACAGCACCGTGGGATCCCAGCGGACCCGCCACGCATCGGCCTCCGGATCCTCCGTCGCGCTGCCGGTGGTGCGGTACGACCAGTCGCGCCCCTCCCCGAAGGTCCACGTCACGTCGAGCTCGAAGGTGTCGTCGTCGCCCGTCCCCGCGACACTCACGGTGGGATCGTCGTGGCCGAGCCCGGCGAAGAGGGCGTCGATCGCGGACTCCGCGGCCACCGGATCGGTGGTCGACGCCGCCGCGCCGGAGACGTCGCCGGCGTCGAGAGCGGCAGCGAACTCCTCCGCGATCGTCTCCGGCTGATCGGGGCCGGTCGCACACGCCGACAGCGACAGCACCGTGGCTGCCGCGACACCCATACCAATCAGTCGGATCCGCACGGTCCCGATCATGCCTGCACTTCCGAGCCCGTGCCTGTTATCGCAGGTAGGAGTCGGGGTGAAATATTCGGTTGCATACCGGACGGTGCGGGATCACCATGGTGTTCGCATCCCGTACCCGTCGATCGGAGAAGTCCGTTGCTCCTGTGAGAGGTCCCGTCCCCCGCGCACTCGCGCAATCGACCCTCACCCTTCGGGAGCCACCATGTCTTCATCCGGTATCACGCTGTCCGCACTCTCCTACGTCCATCCGGACGGCATCGTCGCCGTGCAGGATCTCGACGCCGTCGTCCCGGCCGGGCGGATCGGCCTGGTGGGCCGCAACGGAAGTGGGAAGACCACCCTGCTGCGGCTCATCGCGGGTGAACTCCGCCCGACCTCCGGTTCGTCGACGGTGCGCGGACGGGTCGCCTACCTTCCCCAGGACGTGACCCTCGATCCGACGGTGCCGGTCGATTCCGTCCTCGGTATCGGAGAGATCCGGAAGTCACTGCGACGCATCGAATCCGGATCGTTCGACGATCGGGACTTCGAGGTCGTCGCCGACCGGTGGGACATCGAGGACCGCGCCCTCGCGCTCATGCACCGAGTCGGCCTCGACCGGATCCTGCACGACGCCGGGGATTTCGATCGCACCGTCGGTCAGCTCTCCGGCGGGGAGACGGTGCTGCTCGCCTTCACCGCACGCCTGCTCGACGAGCCGGACGTGCTGCTGCTCGACGAGCCGACGAACAATCTCGACGCCGACGGTCGTGCGCGCCTGCAGGATGCACTCGACAGGTTCCCCGGCACGGTGCTCGTCGCCGGGCACGACCGGGAACTGCTCGACCGCACGGATGCGATCGCCGAACTGCGCAACGGTGCGTTGCGCCTGTTCGGCGGCGGGTTCGGCGAATACGAGCGGATCGTCGCGGAGGAACAGGAGGCGGCACGGGCTGCGGTGCGGGATGCCCGCAACGACGTGCGGCGCCAGGCACGCGAACTGGCGGCGGCGCACGTCACGATCGCCCGGCGGCAACGCTACGGGCAGAAGATGTACGAGCAGAAGCGCGAACCCAAGATCGTCATGGGCGCGCGCAAACGGCAGGCGCAGGAATCCGCCGGGCGTTTCCGCCGCGAGCACGAGGAGGATCTGACCACGGCACGGGAGAACCTGGACCGTGCGAAGGACGCGGTGCGCGACGATCCGGAGATCCGCATCGACCTGCCCGGGACCGCGGTTCCGCCCGGTCGGCGGGTGGCGGACGCACCGCTCGAGATCGTCGGGCCGGAGCGGATCGCGCTGCGCGGGCCCAACGGGTCGGGGAAGACGACCCTGCTGCACCGCATCGTCGAAGCGGAACCCCACGTTCCCTTCGCGTTGCTCCCGCAGCGGCTCGACATCTTCGACGACGATCGTTCGGTCGCGGAGAACGCCGAGGATCGGGCGCCGCACCTGACTCCGCAGCAGGTGCGGGCGCGTCTGGCGCGCTTCCTGTTCCGCGGCCGTCACGCCGAGGTCGCCGTGGGGGCGCTGTCGGGCGGGGAACGACTGCGGGCCGCGCTCGCGATCGTGCTCGCGGCCGATCCCGCTCCGCAGTTGCTGCTGTTGGACGAGCCCACCAACAACCTCGACCTGGCCGGTCTCGCGCACCTGACCCAGGCCCTGCGCGCCTACAGCGGTGCGCTCGTGGTGGTCTCGCACGACGAACGATTCCTCGAGGAGGTGGCGGTGGATCGGTCGGTCGAACTCGAAAGATGAGCCGTTCGGCGATACTGCTGGGATGAGCCATGCGACGAATCCCGCCGACGGCACCCGGATCCGGTTCACCACGGCAGGCCCCGAGGGGGCACCGGTCGTGCTGCTGGTCCACGGCAGTGCCCTGTCGTCGGCGGTGTGGCGGGCCTTCGGGTACGTGAAGGCGCTCGGCGGGGATTTCCGTCTGGTCATGCCCGATCTGCGTGGCCACGGCCGCAGCGACACCCCGCACGACGAGGATGCCTACGCGATGGACGCGATCGTCGGGGACCTGCTCGCCGTCCTGGACGCGGCGGGAGCCGACCGGGTGCACTACGTCGGCTATTCGTTCGGCGCCCGTGCAGGACTCGCGCTCGCCGTCGCCGCTCCGGAGCGGCTGGCGAGTCTGACCCTGCTCGGCGGGAGCGCACGCCCCCAGCAGGGAGCGATGGACGCGATGTTCTTCCCCGGCACCGTCGACGTGCTCGAGCGCGAGGGCATGGACGGTTTCATCCGTGCCTGGGAGGAAAGGCGTCGCACGCCGGTCGATCCCGCGACGCGTTCGGCCTTTTCTAAGAACGACGCGCAGGCTCTCGCCGCCTATTTCCGCCGGTCGGATCGGGAACCGGGAATCGGCGACGAGACACTCGCGGGCATCGACGTGCCCGTGCTCGCCGTCGTCGGGTCGGACGACCGCCTGCGTGTGGAGGACACCCGCGCGTTGTCGCGCACCGTCCCCGGTGCGCGACTCGCGATTCTGCGCGGGGTGGACCATGCCGAGACGGTCTCGGCCGCACTACCTGCGGTCGAGACCTTCCTCTCGGCACGCGCCGGCCGGAAACCGACCGACACGCGCTGATACTCGGTTCGGGCGCTCAGGCCGGGACGACGACCTGTTCCCGCGGTGTCATCGCCGGCACCGGCCGGGACTGCTGCGCCTTCCGGTGCGGTGCGACCACGGCCTTCTCCTGCGCAGCACGGGCAACCGCCTGCTGCCGGCCGACTCCGGATGCCTCCGCGAGCAGCGCCGATACCGACCGTTTCATGACCTCGACCGCCTCGGGCACCGACAGGCGCAGTACGTCCCGCAGCGATACCCAGGTAGGCCAGGTCGTCGACACTCCCAGCAGGTTCTCGATGTGGGTGCGGACGGTGTCGTCGACGCCCTCGAACTGGTCGGAGAACAACGCCCTGATCTCGTATCGCGCCCGGTCGAGATAGCGCAGGCGGTTGCGCTGCAATTCGCGCGAGAACGGCGCGCGGATCTCGGACGACCGCGCGAACGGCGCGATGTATTCGAGCAGTTCCGCCCGCTGCCTGCAGTAGGCGTCGATCCGTTCGTCGAGCGGCAGCGACGGATCGATCGGCTCGTAGGCGTCGTCCTGGCGCCGCATCAGTTCGGCACCGGTGGCGGCGAACAACGTCTCGAGATCGCCGAAGTGTCCCCACAACGATCGCAGGGACACCCCGGCCCGCGAGGCGATCTGCGCCCCTGTGGGTTTGAGCTCTCCCGCCCTGATGAGCGCGATATGAGCTTCTATGACGGCCTGCCGGGTGCGCTCTGCGCGAGCGCTCCTGCCGTCCGTCGTGACCGACGGCTTGTCGCCGTCCTTTCGTTCCGCGTACATCGCTCCCCCGATTTCCGCTCGGATTCCCCTCCGGACCGGTCACTCCCCTCGTCGGTGACCGGCATAACTTTTCTCATGGCGAACAATAGTCGACACAGCGGGGGAATTGTCATCCCCCTCCCGGAAATTGTCCTTTTTGCGAATTTCGAGTGGCTGTATGCAGGGCTTACTGTGCGAGCAATCCCTTCGCGATATGTGTTACTTGAATTTCGTTGCTACCGGCGTAGATCATCAACGATTTCGCATCACGCGCGAGTTGTTCGACACGATATTCGGCCATGTATCCGTTTCCCCCGAACAGTTGCACGGCCTCCATCGCCACCTCGGTCGCCGCCCGCGACGAGTACAGCTTCATCGCCGACGCCTCCGACAGGCTCACGGGCTTCCCCGCCTGCGCGCGCTCGATCGCGCTGAAGACCATGTTGCGGACGTTCACCCGCGCGATCTCCATCTCGGCGAGCTTGAGCTGGATCAACTGGAACTGGGCGATCTCCTTGCCCCACAGCTTCCGGGACTTCGCGTACTCCGTGCACAGCTTCAGGCACTGCTCGATGATGCCCAGGGCCAGATAGGCGATGCCGATCCGTTCGGTGGCGAAGGATTCGCGCGCGCTGTCCTTGCCGTCACTGCGACCGCCGTCCTCGGTCTCCCCGAGCAGCCGGTCGCGGGTCAGGCGCACGTTGTCGAAGAACAACTCGCCCGTCGGCGAGGAGTTCATGCCCATCTTCTTGAACGGTGGGCTCTGGGTGAGCCCTTCCATGCCCTTGTCCAGCACGAATGCAAGCACCTTGCGGTCGCGGCGATCCACCGAGGGATCCCCCTCGTCGAGCTTCGCGTACACGATGATCACGTCGGCGTACGGACCGTTGGTGATGAAGGTCTTCTGGCCGTTGAGGATGTAGTCCTCCCCGTCGCGGCGCACCGTCGTCTTCATCCCGCCGAAGGCGTCGGATCCCGAATCGGGTTCGGTGATCGCCCACGCACCGACCTTCTCGAAGGTCACCAGCTCGGGCAACCACCGCTTCTTCTGCGCGAGGGTGCCGCGGCTACGGATCGTGCCAGCCGTCAGACCCAGGCTGACGCCCAGCGAGGCGATGAGCCCGAGGCTCACCCCGGCGATCTCGATGTTGAGCAACGCCGCCATGCCCGGCGACCCGCCGGTACCTCCGGACGATCCCGAAGACTTCTCTCCGCGTTCCTCTTTCGCGAGGGCACGTTCGAGCGACTCGCGGGCCATCTCGTCGATGCCGAAAGTCGCGTACAACTTCCGGATGATGTCGTACGGCGGCAATTCTCCCGACTCGAGATTGTCGACGTGCGGACGGATTTCCTTCTCGATGAATCCGCGAAGTGCGTCGCGGAACATGAGGTCTGTGTCGGACCACTCGTACATGCACCGAACATAGAACAGGTGTCGATTCCCTCCCGCCCTTTCGTCCCACTGGGCAGTCGAAAACGCTCCACGTACAGCGTGCCGGTACTAGCCTTCGCCGCAGAGCACTCCGTCGGCGAGAGGGACATCGGAGATGGTCGATTCGAGTGGGTTTGCCGGCACGGACGTCCTCGCCCTGCACATGGGCGACGGTCTGATCGCCGACCGCGCATCCGCGTGGTTCTTCGTCATCGCCGTGATCGGGGTCAGCATCGCCGCCTGGTACGCACGCAGCGACCTGAACAAGAGGTCGGTGCCGACCGCGGCGGCGGTCTGCGCCCTGCTGTTCGCCCTGCAGGTGGTCGACGTACCGGTGCTGCCGGACGTCAGCGGCCACGTCGTGGGCGGCGCACTCGCGGCGATCCTGCTCGGCCCGTTCGTGGGTGCGGTCGCGTTGACGATCGTCCTGGTGGTGCAGGCCTTCGTCTTCGCCGACGGCGGCCTGTCGGCTCTGGGCGCCAACGTCACCAACATGGTGCTCGTCGCCATCGCCGCCGGTTTCCTCACCGCGACGGCACTGCGCGCACTGTGCGAACACCACGGGGTGCGGCGGTTCGTCATGCTCGGCCTGGTCTCGTTCGTCGCAGGGTTCGTCTCGGTCCTCGCGGCGGTGACGGGTTTCGTCGTCGAGTACGCCCTCGGCGGCACCTATGCGGTGCCGGTGTCGAACATCGGATTCCTCTACGCCACGCACATTCCCGTCGGGCTGGTCGAGGGTGTGGTGACGGCCGCCGTCGTCCTCGCCGTCGCGCGGATCTCCCCGGAATCCGTCCAACTCACCCGACTGCCGGTCAATCCTCTCGACGCGACCACCTCGCCGCCCCCGCCTCCGCGTCCGCGCGCTCGCGGGACGCTGTTCATCGGCCTGGCGTTCACTTCGCTCGTCGTCGCGGGGATCCTCGCACCGCTCGCCGTCGACACCCCCGGCGCTCTCGAGGTGGCCACCTCACGCGGCTGCGAGATCGACTCGCTCGCCGAGGATCTCACAGGCGATTGCATGGCGCGGGACGTCGAGGAACATCGGCTCGCCGACAGCGCACTGGCCGACTACACCATCGACGACCGTCCCGGTTCGACGGGTGTGGCCGCGGTGGTGGGGACGCTCGGCACCTTCGTCCTGGCCAGCGTGTGTTTCCGCGCTCTCGTGCCGCGGCCGGCGAAGACCACCACCGCCGAGCAGCGCTCACAGCAGCGGAGCAACTCTGCGGGCTGAGTCCGCAGGCTGCCGCGGCGGCACGGATCAGCGGGAGAGGTGCGCCTCGATGGTCGCCGCAGCCATGTCGCGACCGAACCGGATGGGCTCGACCGAGTGCTCGAACTTGCTGCCCGACAGGGCACCGTCGTAGATCAGCTGCACGCGCCGGGCCACGGCCTCGGGTTCGGACACCCCGGCGAGGTCGAGCAGTTCGACGAGCGTCGTCTTCAGCCATTCCCGGTGCGCGAGTACCGGTTCGAGTGGTTCCTGCGGAAATTCCGTCGCAGCGTTGGCGTACTGGCATCCCCGGAAGTTCTTTTTCGGCGCCGACTGCATCGCGAGATCGAAGAAGGTGAGGATCTTCGCGATCGGATCGTCGAGCGGTTCGACGGCGGCGTGCCACCGCTGCCGGTCGCGCCGGTCGAGGTCGTCCAGATAGGCGAGCACCAGTGCATCCTTCGACCCGTACGACGAGTAGAGGCTCGCGCGGGCGACGCCGGCCTCGGCGAGGATGCGGTCGATGCCCACCGCGCGGATGCCGTGCTCGGCGAAGAGCGCGCTCGCGGTGTCGAGCAGGCGTGTGGCGGGTGAGGGCTTGGACGGCGACCCCTCGGCTTTCCCCTTCGGACCGGCCGTGCCCTTCGGAGTGCCGGTTGATTCACTCTCGACGAACGTACGCACGTGCCCAGCGTAACGGACAGCGCGCGATAGACAGACCGTTCTATTCACAGTACGGTGGAGCACGTGACACACAGCCTTCTGACTCGCCGCCTGCACGTGGATCTCGTGCGGGTGTCGACTGCTGCGTGTTGTCGCTCCACTCTCTGACCGGCCTCGTCTGCGTGCACCGCATGCCGTAGTCGCCCCGTCCGAAGACGAAACGGCGCCCCGTCGTGCCCGGACCGGTCACAGTTCCAACCCGCTTTCCCGGAAGGTGACCCCATGTCGCTGTATCTCTACGAACTCGTCCCCACCGAAGGCCAGGCCGAGGCTGCCATCAAGGCCTTCGACGATGCTGTCGTCGCTGCCGGCGGCGAACTGATCGAATCGCAGGTCACCACCGGTGGCACGCGCGTCTTCGCGATCGCCGAGTTCGACGCGTGCCGCCCCGCGCAGCTCGAGTCGGCCTCCCTCGATGTCGCCGAGATCGTCGGCCCGAACGAGGTCCGTCTCGTCGGCGCCGAGCTCGACCAGATCAAGGCCACCCGCCCCGAGGCCGGTTACCTCGTCGAATGGGACATCCCCGACACGATCGACATGGAGACCTACCTCGCGCGCAAGAAGGCGAACTCGCCGAAGTACGCCGACGTCCCCGAGGTGAGCTTCCTGCGCACCTACGTCCGCGAGGACATGGACAAGTGCCTGTGCTTCTACAACGCCCCCGACGAGGCCGCCGTCGTGCGTGCCCGCGAGGTCGTCAGCACGCCCATCGACCGTCTCCACTCCCTCGAAGGATAAGCATCCGATGACCGCGGCCATTGACCGAGCGAGCGAGCAACAGCGCGCGGCGATCGCAGAATTCGTACGCGATCGCGCCGCTGCTCTCGATCGCGGAGAAACCGACATCCGCACCGACATCGCCCGCACGGGCGAGCTCGGCCTGCTCCGCAAGGGGCTGGACGGGGAGTGTCTCTCCGAGATGGTCGCGGTCATCGACGAGGTCGCCGGCGAATCGCTCACCGTCGGCTTCTCGCTGTGGGCGCAGCGCATGGCGCTCGAATACATCGACCGCGCACCGCAGTTCCTGCGCGATCGTTATCGGGACGACCTCGCGTCCGGTCGCACGATCGGCGTCACCGCCATGGCCGCGGCCCTCAAGCATCTCGCCGGTCTCGGCGAACTGCCCCTCGTCGCCGAACGGACCGACGACGGCATCACCGTCACCGGCCCGATCCACTGGGCATCCAACGTCTTTCCCGACTCGGTGATCGTCTTCCCGGCCCGCACCGCCGACGGCGATCGCCTCGTCGCCGTGGTCCGCGCCGATGCCGAGGGCATCACCATCGCGGATTCGCCCGAACTGCTCGCGCTCGGTGCCACGTCGTCGACCTCGTTGAAGTTCGACGGTGTGCGGATTCCGCAGTCGCACATCCTCACCGAGGATCTCGCGAACTTCTGCGGTTCGATCCGGCCGACCTTCATGATGTTGCAGACGTCGTTCTGCGTCGGCATCGCACGCGCGTCGCTCACGGAGGCGGCCGGCCGTCTGCACGGACTCGGCGAGCAGTTCACCGGTGAGTACGAAGAACTTTCGGCGCGTTACGAGTCGCTGCGCGAGCGGCTGTACCGCTTCGCCACCGATCCCGCCTCGATCGCTCCCGCGGAGTTCATCCGTCTGCGTCTCGACGGTTCGGTGGTCGCGGTCGCCGCGACCCGCCTCGAGGCGACGCTGCGCGGCGGCGCCGGATACGCGACGGCCAGCGCCACCAACCGCCGGTTCCGTGAGGCGGCCTTCCTGCCCATTCAATCGCCGTCGGAAGGACAGCTTCGGTGGGAACTGTCGCAGTACGAATAACGAACGGATACAAGAGTTTCGCCGGCCGCCGTAGCCCGGTCCTCCAGGGGGTGGACCTGGATATCGCGACCGGCGAGTTCCTCGTCGTGCTGGGCAGCAGCGGTAGCGGCAAGTCGACGCTGCTACGGATCGTCGCGGGTCTCGATCACCTCGATCGCGGTTCCGTCGACTGGCCCGACACCGAGGGCGACAACCGTCCGCACACCGGAATGGTCTTCCAGCAGCCCTTCCTGATGCCGTGGCTCACCGTGCGCGAGAACATCGCCTTCGGTGGACGTTTCGCCGCGCACCGCGAGCGGTTCGACACCGCCTACGCCGATTCGCTCCTCGAGCGTTTCGGCCTTTCCGCGCTCGCCGGCTACTACCCCGACCAGCTGTCCGGTGGCCAGGCCCAGCGTATCGCCGTCATCCGCGCCGTCGCGGTGCGTCCGCGACTGCTGCTGCTCGACGAGCCGTTCAGCGCCCTCGACCCGGCCACCCGTTCAGATCTGCGGTCGTGGCTCGGCGAACTCGCGCGCGATCTCAGTTTCACGACGGTCCTCGTCACGCACGACATCGACGAGGCGCTCGAACTCGCCGACCGCATCGCACTGTTCGGGAGTTCGGGCGTGGTGCAGCAGGAATGGACGCTCGGCGGCATGTCGGCGCTCGACCGCGACGCGCTGCGTCCGGCCATCCTGGCGCACTACCGCGATTCGTCGCTGTCCGCGACATGACCGATTCGGGCCTGTTCAGCCGTCGCACCCTCATGCGCGGTGCGCTCGGCCTCGCGGCTGCCGGTGGTATCGCCGGCACGATCGACCTCGCGCGCACCGCGACCACCGACCGCGCCAACCGCACGGGGCAGTTGCGCATCGGTTACCTGCCGATCACCGACGCCGCGCCGCTGCTCGTCGCGCACGGGTCGAGTCTGTATCCCACCGGCGTCGTCGATTCCGCGAAGCCGGTGCTCTTCCGAAGCTGGGCATCGCTGGCGGAGGCCTTCATCAGCCGACGCGTCGACGTCGTGCACCTGCTCATGCCCATGGCCGTCCAGTTGCGGTACAGCCTCGGCAGTTCCGTGCGGATCCTCGGCTGGAACCACACCAACGGCTCGGCGCTGACGGTCGCCCCGCACATCACCGATCTGAGCGATCTCGCCGGGCAGACGGTGGCCATCCCGTTCTGGTGGTCGATCCACAACATCGCCCTGCAGCAGCTGCTGCGGGCGCACGGACTGACACCGGTCGTGCGGGAGGCGCCGTCGAAGTCCGCGCGCACCGTGGGTCTCGTCGTCATGGGTCCGTCCGACATGATCCCGGCCCTGGCGAACGGCTCGATCGCCGCGTTCACGGTCGCCGATCCGTTCAACGCCGCGGCGGAGGTTCGCGGGGTGGGGCGGATCCACCGCTTCCTCGGCGATGTGTGGCGCGACCACGCGTGCTGCGCCCTGCTCGTGCACGAGGACCTGATCGAACGCGACCCCGTCGCCGTGCAGGCCCTCACCGACTCCGTGGTCTCCGCCCAGCTGCAGATCGGCGCCGACCGTCCGGCCGCGGCCGCGATGCTGTCCGCCGGATACCTGCCGCAGCCGTTGCCCGCGATCACGAAGGCGCTGACCTATCCCGATCGCGAGGCCGGCACGGTGCACCCGCAGTGGCAACCGCAGCGCATCGGCTACCAGCCGTTCCCCTTCCCGACCTTCACCGCGGCGCTGATCGAGGCGATGCACGACACCGTCGTCGACGGCGACACGCGGTTCCTCTCGCGCCTCGACCCTGCGACCGTGCACGACGACCTCGTCGACGACCGGTTCGTCCGCACGTCCCTCACCCGCGTCGACGGCACCGATGCCTTCGGCCTTCCCGCCGATCTCACCCGCACAGAGGAGGTCGATCCTTCGTGAGCGCCCCGACCAGCACGGCGCCGGAGACGGCCCGCACCGCCCGGCAGTTGCCTCTCGTCCCCCAGGCCGTCGCCATCGTCATCGCTGTGGCCCTGTGGTGGCTCGTGACGACGGTGCTCGTCGCGCCGGATTCGCTCGTGCGGGACTTCGCCCCGCAGTACGTCTTCCCGGCGATCGTCGACCTGTTCGCACGCGGTGTGCTGTTGCCCGACACCCTCGCGAGCCTGTGGCGGCTGCTGGTGGGTCTGCTGATCGCCGCGACGCTCGGCATCCCCCTCGGGTTGCTGATCGGACTCAACCCGCTCGTCGAGCGCGCGACGATGCCCATCATGCAGTTCCTGCGGATGATCTCGCCGCTGTCGTGGGCGCCGATCGCCGTGGCGCTGTTCGGCATCGGGCACCAGCCGGTCTTCTTCCTCATCGCCGCCGCCGCGATCTGGCCGATCGTCATCAACACGGCTGCCGGCGTGCACGGCATCGACCAGGGCTATCTGATGGTGGCCCGATCGTTCGGCGCGACGCGACTCGAACTGCTCACCACCGTCGTCCTGCCGGCCATCCGCGCGCAGGTGCAGACCGGTCTGCGGGTCGGTCTCGGTATCGCGTGGGTGGTGCTCGTGCCCGCCGAGATGCTCGGCGTGCGGTCGGGTCTGGGCTACCAGATCCTCAACGCCCGCGACCAGCTCGCCTACGACCAGGTCATGGCCGTGATCGTCGTGATCGGTTTCCTCGGGTTCTGGCTCGACTGGGCGGCGCGGCACCTGCTGCGCGAACGGCGCAGGCCGGTGAGCGTCGAGGAAGCCGACCGCCCGCTCTGACCTGCGATCAGGACTCGAACGGCGTCAGCACGAAGACGGGAAGCACCCGGTCGGTGCGTTTCGCGTACAGCGCGTAGTTCGGCCACGTCTGCAGCAGCACCTGCCACAGCCGCTCGCGTTCGTCGCCCTCCGCGATCCGCACCGCCACCGCGTACTCGTGCCCGTCGTACAGCACCTGCGCCCGGTCGGCCGCGCGCAGGTTGACGGCCCAGGACGGCGCCTTCGGGTGTCCCCAGTTCGAGCCCACCACGAGCCATCCCCCGTCGTGCGGCACGCACAGCAGCGGCGTGGACCGCGGCTCCCCGGTCTTGCGGCCCTTCACGGTGAGCACGAGCGACGGCAGTCCCGCGATCGCGAGCAGGGTGACCTTGCCGCGCGTGACCCGTTGGATGGTCTTGTCCACCGCGATGATCGGCCGTGAATACCGCGGCAACCACGGCAACGCTCCGATACGGACGGCGACCGGTCGGAGCGGATTCATGCGGCTATCTCCCCCAGGCTGCCAGCAGCGTCCGGGCTGCAGCGACGACGGCCAGCGGCTGATCGATCATCGGATGGTGGCCGGAGGCCGGAAGATCGATCAGCAACGCATCAGGGCCCAGATTATCGACGATCCGCCTGTAGAGCGCGTCGTCGATGATGCCGCGTTCGCAGCGGAAGTAGGCGACGGCGCATCCCGGATTCATCACCTCGAGGCTACGGCGCCCCTCACGTCCCATGCGGAGATTGTCGAATTTCCACGACCAGCCGCCGTCGACCTGCTTCAGCGACCCGCGGGCGATGTGCTCGAGTACGTAGGGTTCGGCGTCCTCCTGCGGCGGCACGAGGCGGAACCGGGTGACGGCGTCCTCCGCCGCGGCGTAGACCTTCGGCGGTCCGGCGTTCGCGACGGCCTTCGCGCGCATCTCGAGTTCCTCGGGCGTCATGTCGCGGATCGGCGAATCGATGAGCACCACACCGGCGAGTTCGTCGCCGTGGAGATGGGAGGCCGCGAACGAGACGATCCCGCCCATGCTGTGGCCGATGAGGACCGGCGGACCGCTGATGCCGCCGGCGCGGGCCGCGGCGAGGACCTCCGCGGACCACGCTTCCAGGGTGTAGTGCTCGCGGTGCTCGCTGTCGCCGTGACCGCTCAGGTCGAGCGCGACGACGCGACGTCCGGCGGCGAGCTGCGGGCCGATGTGGTCCCACCACCCCGAATGCGCCATACCGCCGTGGACCAGCACGACGCCCGGCAGACCGGATTCGCCCCACGCCCGGTAGGCGATGGTCGCACCCGCTGCCTCGACCTTTCCGGTCTCGACGGGTGCGGCCAGGGCGTCGACGAACCACTGAGGAGCAGATCCGTTATTGCTCATCATCCGAACTTATGTCAGATGTGACGAGCGCCAACATCCGGGCCATCAGTTCGATCCGTCGCACGTCGAATTCCGGCTGCGGATGCACCGTCGACGCCAGTGCTTCGCCGTCGAACATGTGCACGAGCGACAGCAGGAGGGTGTCGAAGACGTCGGACGGGAACCGGGCCGCGACCGGCAGCCACCTGCCGAAGTCGACGATCTGGGCGTGATAGCGCTCGGCCATCGGCGCCAGATGCTCGCGCAACGCGGGGTCGGTGCGCGCCGCGCCGAGCAGTTCGTACCAGGCGGCGTTCATCGGGGCCCGGCAGGCGGTCCGCAGCAGTTCGAGGCACACCCGCAGCGACTCCGAGATGTCCGCGTGCTCGTCACCGAGCGCCGCGAGGCCCGCCTCGAAGTTCGCGAACTGGCGTTCCCGGACCGCATCGGCCGCCGCGATCATCAGGTCGAGTCGCGTCGGGAAGTGCCGGAACACCCCACCCGACGACACCCCCGAGCGCCGGCACACCTCACCGATCGTCGTCGCGGTGTAGCCGAGCTCGGCGAGGGAGGTGATGGTCGCGTCGAGGATGCGACCGATCGTCTCCTCCCTGCGCTCCTGCTGGGTGCGGCGTACTGCGGGTGCACTCACGCGACGGGCTCACCTGCCGGGGTGCGGATCGGCGCGGGTCCGCGCTCCTCCACCCCGGCGCGCAGGAACCGGCCGGTGCCGACGGTGCGTCCGTAGCCGGGCACGAACTCGCCGTCGCGGTAGACCACCCGGCCGGCGACCGCCGTCGCCGTCACGGCGCGATCGTTGCGGTTGACCATGCGGCGGATTCCGCCGAACTCCTCGAGCGGAGCCTCGTGGTAGGCATCGACGTCGGCGTTCAGCCCGGCAGGATCGACGACGACGAAGTCGGCGCGGTCGCCCACCCGCAGGTGGCCGGCGTCGATTCCGTAGAAGTCGCCGAGTTCACCGGTGAGCTTGTGGACGGCCTCGGGCAGCGTGAGGAACGGCTTGCCCGCCTTCTCGGCGTCGTGGACGCGGCGGAGCAGACAGATCGCGAAGTTGTAGAAGGCCATGTTCCGCAGGTGGGCGCCGGCGTCCGAGAAGCCCACGGTGACACCGGGGGTGCGGATGAGCCGGTCGGCGACCTTCTTGCGGTCGTTGGCGATCACGGTGTGCCACCGGAACTTCCGGCCGTACTCGACGACGAGGTCGAGGAAGGTGTCGACCGGGTGCAGTTTCCTCTCGCGCGCGACGTCGCCGATCGACCGACCGATGAGCGAGCCGTCGGGACATTCGACGATCCGGGTGTCGTCGAAGTCGCGGTGCCACACGCGGGGCGAGAACTTCTTCTCGAAGTCCTGCCGGAACCAGCGGCGGTAGGCCTCGTCGCGCAGCAGGTCGTTGCGGACGAGTTCGTCCTGCAGATGCAGTGCGGCACGGCCCGATCCGAACTCCTCGAAGACGACGAGGTCGATGCCGTCGGAGTACACCTCGAAGGTCGTGGGCAGGTGCTGCCAGCGGAAGGCGCCCTTGCCGATCCGATTGGCCGCGAACGCGATCGGGCCGAAGATGCGGTTGACCCACCGTTCGGCCTTCGTGTCGGCCGCGGCGAGCACCGACGCCTTCATCGGTTTGCGTCCGATGCCCGTGCTGGCGAGGGCGAAGAATGCGACGTCGTACTTGGTGTTGAGGTTCGGCACGGCCTGCAGGGTGCGGCCGCGCCGGCGCAGGATCTTGTGCAGGCGGCGGAATTCCGACCACGACGCGTGGGTCGACGGCAGGGTGCGCGAGCGGTAGCGGTCGCCGTCCATCTTGTCCCACGGGTTCGTCATCGTCGACACGCCGAGGAAGCCCGCGTCGAGGGCGTCCTCGACGCGGGCGTCGATGGCGGCGAGTTCGGCGCGGGTCGGGCGGTTCGCCGACTCCGTGGAGCGTCCGAGTCCCATCACCGATGCGCGGACGTCCGAATGCCCCACGAAGGCCGTCACGTTCGGTCCGAGCGGCAGCTTGTTCAGCGCCTCGATGTATTCATGCGGCGTGCTCCACGTCTTGGACTTCTCGAGGGCCGAGAGGACGTGCTCGCGCGGGAGCGCCTCGACGCGACTGAACAGGTCGGCGGCGTCGACCGGTGGCACGAACACCGTCGAGATCGAGCAGTTGCCCATGAGCACGGTCGTGACGCCGTGCCGCACGGACTCGGACAGACCCGGACCCACGAGCACTTCGGCGTCGTAGTGGGTGTGGGTATCGACGAAGCCGGGCATCACCCAGCGGCCGTGCGCGTCGACGGCCTCGGTGTCCGGGCCGGCGGAAAGACTGTCGGAGGTCGCGGTGACGACGACCCCGTCGCGGATGCCGAGGTTGCGGACGACGCCGGGCGCACCCGTCCCGTCGAACCAGAGACCACCTCGGACGATGACGTCGAAATCCCCATGATTGTGATCCACACCACTCATGGCGCGAGGGTAACACGAAAAAGAGGTCGCGCACTCTCTAAATTTCCGGTCCCGACCGTCTACGGTTCGGCCATGGATCTCGACACCACTCCGGCACTGCTCGTCGACCGCGACATCCTCGATCGCAACATCGCGCGGATGGCGCAGTCCGCCGCCTCGCGAGGTCTGTCGCTCCGACCCCACGCGAAGACGCACAAGTGCTCCGAGATCGGACGACGGCAGCTCGACGCGGGAGCCCGCGGTCTCACAGTTGCGACCGTCTCCGAAGCCGAGGTCTTCGCCGACGAGGGCTTCGACGACCTGTTCGTCGCGTATCCGCTGTGGGTGGACGCCGCCCGCGGCGCTCGGCTGCGCGCGCTGGCCGGACGGGTGCGTCTCACGGTCGGGATCGATTCGGCGACCGGAGCCCGGCAACTCGTCGAGCACGCCGGCACCGCGATCGGGGTGCTCGTCGAGATCGACAGTGGGCACCACCGCACCGGCGTGCTGCCCGAGCAGGCCGGAACAGTGGCGTCGGCGGCGCGCGAAGCAGGCCTCGACGTGCGTGGTGTCTTCACCTTCCCCGGCCACTCGTACGCACCCGACGCGCCGGGCAGTGCCGCCCGGGAGGAAGCCGACGCGCTGGCGGTTGCAGCGGCGTCGCTACGAGCAGCGGGGATCGAGCCGTCCGTGATCAGTGGCGGCTCCTCCCCCACAGCTCTCCTCGAAGTACCTACGGTCGCAACCGAACTGCGACCCGGTGTGTACATCTTCGGTGACGCCCAGCAACTCGAACTCGGCGCGGTGAGCGAATCCGACATCGCACTGACCGCGCTGGCAACCGTCGTCTCCACTCGCGACCAGGTGGTCGTCCTCGATGCCGGTTCCAAGGTCCTCGGCGCCGACCGGGCCGCGTGGGCCACCGGGTACGGACGCATCCTCGGCGAACCGGACGCACGCATCACCGCACTGTCGGAACATCACGCGACGGTGCAGTGGCCGGAGGCGTCGACCCGCCCACGACTCGGCGACAAGGTGAGGGTGATCCCCAACCACGTGTGCAACGCCGTGAACCTCGCGGACGAACTGATCGTGCTTTCGAACGGTGAAGTGGTGGACACCTGGCGGGTGGTCGCGCGAGGATGTACGACGTGATGCGCAGACGTCTGGCCTGCCTGACCGCGGCGGTAGTACTGCCGCTGAGTGCGTGCGCGTCCGAATCGACCGCGCCGGACACCGAGACCACCGGACCGGCGACCACCGGGACCGTCACGGACGCAACCGCCTCCGCGGTCTCCGAGGTGAACGGAGTACCCCACGTGATCGGGACGGTGGCGTCCGGACTCGACACGCCGTGGGGCATCGCCTTCCTGCCCACCGGCTCCGCGTTGGTCACCGAACGCAACAGCGGCCGGATCGTCGAGATCACCGACGGTGAGGTCCGCGAGGTCGGTCGCGTCGGCGAGACCCTCGCGCAGGGCGAATCGGGGCTGCTGGGGATCGCGGTGTCGCCGACCTTCGACACCGACCGCTTCGTCTATCTCTACGTGACCACCGGCAGCGACAACCGGGTACTCAGAGCAGTTCTCGACGGCACCACGCTTGCCGAACCGGAGGTGATCCTCGACGGCATCCCGTCCGCCCGGATCCACGACGGTGGGCGGATGACCTTCGGTCCCGACGGGATGCTGTACGTCGCGACCGGCGAGGCGGGCCGCCGCGAACTGGCCCAGGATCCGAATTCGCTCGGCGGCAAGATCCTTCGCATCACGAGCGACGGCGAACCCGCACCCGGCAATCCCGATCCGGCATCGCCGGCGTACTCGCTCGGTCACCGCAACGTACAAGGACTCTCGTTCGACGACCGGGGACGGTTGTGGGCGTCGGAATTCGGGCAGAACGACGTCGACGAATTGAATCTCGTGACGGCAGGCGCAAACTACGGCTGGCCTGTGGTCGAAGGCGCCGGGGGTTCCGACGAATTCGTCGATCCGGTCCTCACGTGGCCGGTCTCGCAGGCGTCGCCGTCGGGCCTGGCGTGGTTCGACGGCAGCCTCTGGATGGCAGGCCTGCGCGGAGAACGCTTGTGGCGCATTGATGTTCAGGACACCGCAGCCACCGCAACCGATTTCTTCGTCGGCGAGTACGGAAGGCTGCGGACCGTCGTCGCCGCGCCGGACGGCTCGCTGTGGCTGACGACGTCCAACCGGGACGGTCGCGGCAGCCCGGCCGGCGACGACGATCGCATCCTCCGGATCGAGATCTCCTGACGATCAGGGGACGAGAACGACGACCGTCTCGGCGACCAGCGCCGGGCGCTCTCCACCCTCGATCTCGATGGTGTATCCGACGACGAGGTTCGCGCCCTTGGCGGTGCGCTCGAGCGACTTGAACTCGGCGCCGGCGCGGATCCGCGAGCCGACAGGGACCGGCGCGGGGTAACGAACCTTGTTGCTGCCGTAGTTGACCTTCATCTTCAGTCCCTCGAGGGAGAAGATCTGGGTGCCGAGGACCGGCAGCAACGACAGGGTGAGGTAACCGTGGGCGATGGTCTTGCCGTACGGGCCGTCCTTGGCGCGCTCGGGGTCGACGTGGATCCACTGGTGATCGCCGGTGGCCTCGGCGAACAGGTCGATGCGCTTCTGGTCGATCTCGAGCCAGTCGCTGTGGCCGAGGTGCTCGCCGACGGCCTTCTCGACCTCGTCGATTCCGTTGAAAACCCGCATTGTTGCTCCTGTCGATGTGCGGCGACGGTCAGAGACCGGCTCGCCTGAGGGTGACGCGATAGGTGTAGTGCTCGGGCAGAAAGTAACTCACCGACAACTCGGTGGGCACGCCGTCGTCGTTCGAGTACAACCGGTCGACGCGCAGCAGGGGATGTCCCACTTCGCAGTTCAGCTCGGTCGCCACCTGTTCGGTGGCGAGCGCGACCGTGATGGACTGTGCGGCTTCGACGATCGGGCTGTCGAGATGCGGTTCGAGCAGCCCGATCATCGTGTTGCGGCTCGACGCGCCCGCTTGGAGTTCCGGCGCGTCGAGCACGTGCGCGGCGACGGATTCGGGAAGGTGAACCGTGGTGAGCACGAACGGAATTCCGTCGTGCAGGCGCTTGAACACAGCCGTGTACAACACGTCGGTGTCGAGACGCAGCCGGCTCGCGGCGTCGATGTCGACTCCGCGTCGCAGCGGCGAGACGATCTGCATGACCGTGTCGGCCGACAACGCGAGCAGATCCTCGATCGAGCCGAGCTGGCGCCGGTAGCGCCGGCCCGACTCGTTCGCGAAGGTGCCGCGGCCGGGAACGCGGTAGACGATGCCGTCGGCCACGAGATCCTGGAAGGCGCGGCGCACCGTCTGCCGGCTCACGCCGTGTTCCTCGGCGAGTTCGGCTTCGGTGGGCAGCCGCGTGCCGTCGCTGTACCGTCCCGCTTCGACGGCCTCCCGGAGCTGGCGCGCGAGTTGCGCGTAGGCCGGTTCCGTTTCCCGCACCTTGTAGTCCATGACGGACCGATCCTAGCGGCCGGTCGTCACAGTCCGCCGCGTGCTACGAGCTGGCTGGCGATGACGTTGCGCTGGATCTCGTTGGTGCCCTCGCCGACGATCATCAGCGGCGCGTCGCGGAAGTAGCGCTCGACGTCGTACTCGGTGGAGTAGCCGTAGCCGCCGTGGATGCGCACCGCATTGAGCGCGATCTCCATCGCGATCTCCGAGCAGTACAGCTTGGCCATGCCGGCCTCCATATCGCAGCGCTCGCCGCTGTCGTACTTCTCCGCCGCGTAGCGCGCCAGCTGCCGCGCGGCGGTGAGCTTGGTGGCCATCTCCGCCAGATAGTTGCCGATGGACTGGTGCTTCCAGATCGGCTGGCCGAAGCTCTCCCGCTGCTGCGCGTAGGCGAGGGAATCCTCGAGTGCGGCGGTCGCGACACCCAGAGCGCGGGAGGCGACCTGCAGGCGACCGGTCTCGAGGCCCTTCATCATGTGGGCGAAGCCCTTGCCGGGCTCGCCGCCGAGGATCGCGTCGGCGGAGATGCGGTAGCCATCGAAGCTCAGCTCGCACGACTCGACGCCCTTGTAACCCAGCTTGGGCAGGTCACGCGAGACGGTCAGGCCCGGGCCGTGCTCGACGAGCACGACGGAGATGCCCTTGTGGCGCGGCTGCGCGGTGGGGTCGGTCTTGCACAGCAGCGCGATCAGCCCCGAGCGACGCGCGTTGGTGATCCACGTCTTGGCACCGTTGATGACCAGCTCGTCGCCGTCGCGCTTGGCCGTCGTGGTCATCGCCTGCAGGTCGGAGCCGCCGCCGGGCTCGGTCAGCGCCATCGTCGCGCGGATCTCACCGGTGGCCAGCTTGGGCAGGTACTTGCTCTTCTGCTCCTCGGTGCCGAACAGGGTCAGCAGCTTGGCGACGACGGTGTGCCCGCCCATCGCACCCGACAGCGACATCCATCCGCGGGCGAGTTCCTCGGTGACCTGGACGTAGCAGGGCATCGACACCGGCGATCCGCCGTACTCCTCGGGCACGGCGAGTCCGTAGATGCCGATCTGCTTCATCTGCTCGATCCACTTCTCGGGGTACTCGTTGGCGTGCTCGACCTCCTGCACCGACGGCTTGACCTCCCGATCGATGAAGTCGCGGACGGTCTTGACCAGAAAAGTCTCTTCGTCGTTCAGGTAGGTCACGGGGGCACCCTTCGTCGGGGACGGGCCACACGGACCCGGGAAACTTTGTACGGCCATTTTGTGGACCAAGTTCGGGCGTTGTCAACGCGAAGACACTCATTCGACGTCGTGATTGCAGAGTTTTAGCCGATACGAACGACTGCACCTTCCTATGGGCACACCTCTCCGTGGGGTGGCATACCGCCAACAATGGCCGTACATTTAGCGCCGTCATTGCCGACCGAACTCCCCGAGGTCCCCGTGTCTTCCGAGCAACACCTCCGCCGGCGCGCCGTTCTCGTCGCCCCCGGCTCCGACGAACGCAAAGCCGGTAAGGCCCTCGCCTCCGCCGCCGACGAGGTCGTCCTCGACCTCGAGGACGCCGTCACCGCCGCCCAGAAGGACGCCGCCCGCGAACTCGTCGCTCCCCTGGTCCGCGAACACGGCGCCACGCGCACCGTCTCCGTGCGCATCAACGGACGCGGCACCCCCTGGTTCGAGGACGACCTGCGTGCGTGCGCCGCACTCGGCGACGCCCTCGCCTCGATCGTGATCCCCAAGGTCGAGAGCGCCGACGACCTCGTCGAGGCCGACCGCATCCTCGGCAGCGAGTCGACCGTCACCGTGCAGGCCCTCATCGAGACCCCCGCCGGCGTGCAGTGCATCGACGAGATCGTCGCCGGCCCCCGGGTGGCCGGTGTGATCATCGGCTACGCCGACCTCGGCGCCTCCCTGGGTCGCGCCCGCACCGCAGCCCCCGAGCACTGGCTCTATGTGCAGGACCGCGTGCTGCACGCCGCCCGCGCCGCCGATGTCCAGGCGATCGACGGCCCGTTCCTCGGCATCGCCGACGACGACGCCTTCCGTCACTCGGCGCAGTGGGTGTCCGATCTCGGATTCGACGGCAAGTGGGTCATCCATCCCGCGCAGATCACCTCTGCCGCAGCGGCATTCACCCCCACCGACGATCAGGTCGACGCCGCACGCAAGGTCCTCGCCGCACTCGAGGAAGCCGAGAACCGCGGCGCCGGAGCCGCCCAGCTCGACGGGCAGATGCTCGACGAGGCCGTCGCCGTCGCCGCCCGCCGCACCCTGTCGAAGATCGGAGCCTGAAAGCCATGACCACCTCGTACGTCGGCGGACCCTATTTCGACGAACTGACCGTCGGCCAGGTCTTCGACACCGCCCCCGCCGTGACGCTCACCGACGGCCTCGCCGCTGCGCACCAGAGCATTCTCGGTGACCGCCTGCGTCTTCCGCTCGACAAGCACCTCTCGGCCGCCGTCGCGGGCGGGCCGGTCGCGCACGCCGGCTTCGTCACCGACATCGCGATCGGGCAGTCCACGCTCGTCACGCACCATGTCAAGGCCAATCTCTTCTACCGCGGCCTGCGTTTCCGCCGCTTCCCGCACATCGGCGACACCCTCTACACCACCACCGAAGTCGTGGGGTTGAAGGAGAATTCGGCGAAGCCCGGACGCAAGCCCACCGGTCTCGCGGCGTTGCGCATGAACACCGTCGACCAGGACGGCAACACCGTCCTCGACTTCTACCGCTGCGCGATGCTGCCGCTGAGCGAGAATCCCGATCCCGACCGCGTCGTGCACTCCGACGACCTCTCGGCCATCGGACCGCAGGACGAACCGCAGTGGTCCGCGCCCGCCGACTGGGATCTGGATGTCTACCGGTCGAAGGTGCCGGGCGAGCACTTCGACAAGTCCCTCGCCGGTGCCGTACTGCAGTCCAGCGGCGACGTCGTCTCGAGCGCACCGGAACTCGCGCGCCTGAGCCTCAATATCGCAGCGACGCACCACGACGAGCGGGTCGGCGCTTCGGGTCGTCTCGTCTACGGCGGCCACACCATCGGCCTGGCCTTCTCGCAGGCGACGCGCGCTCTGCCGAATCTCGTCACGGTGCTGGGCTGGAAGTCGTGCGACCACACCGGTCCGGTGCAGGAGGGCGACACCCTCACCAGCGACCTGCACGTCGAATCCGCCGAGCCCCTCGCCGAAGGTGGTGGCGTGCTGAACCTGCGGTCGCTCGTCTACGCACACCGCGGCGGTGCCGCGAATGGCGACCGCGGCGATGCCGAGCCGGCGCCCGTGCTGGATTGGCGGTTCACCGCGCTCATGGCCTGACGGCCACTGCTGCCGAAGCCGACGTTGTTCGCGACATCCTGTGGGAAATCGTGAACAACGTCGGTTTCGTCGTTACGCGTCGACCCGCTTGACGAGGCGCTCGTAGCGCTGCCGGGCCGCCTGGGTGCTCCCCAGGCCGAGGCCGAAGGCGATCTCCTGCCACGTCATCCCGCGTTCCCGTGCGATGCGGAGGATGAGCGCCTCGAGTTGGTCCATCTCGGCGCGCGCCTTCGGCACGAGGCCGAGCGCGGCGATGACGTCGGCGTCGTCGACCTCGGGTTCGTCGGGGCCGGGACTGTGCACGCCGCCCGCCAGTGCCGCGACGAGACGGATGGCGCCGAGCGGGTCGAGCATCTCGGGATGCGATTGCCTGGCCCGCTGTTCGGGAGTGCTGCCGTGTCGTTCGGCGATCCGGAACAGCCCCGCGTACTCACGGTGCGCGCGTTCGCGACTCGGATCGGGTGGGGTGAAACCTTCCTCGGACATGAACCCAGGATGGTGTGTGAACAACTTGTTGTCAACAGATTGTTCACACGTCGCGGATCTCGTCCACCAATCCCCAATCGAGTGCACGGGAGACGTCGAGAGGCGCAGCCGTGACGAACAGGTGCAGCGACCGCCACCTGCCGATCCGCCGCGGGATGCTCACCGTCCCGCCGGCCCCGGGGATGAGCCCCATCGAGACCTCCGGGAGGCGGAAGACCGTGTCGGGAGTCGCGACCACCCGGCCCGCGAAGGCCGGGATCTCGATACCCGCGCCGATGCAGTGACCGTGCAGGCGCACCTCGATGCGACCGGCGAGTTGCGCGACGAGACGCCCCACTCCCCCGCGCGTGCGGACGAAATGCGCGAGCGTGATGTCGGGCGTGCGGCCGAACTCGTCGAGATCACCGCCGGCACAGAACGACGACCCAGCCCCGTCGAGCACGACCCGTTCGATGCTGTCGTCGAGGATCGCGAGTCGCAAGGCGTCGACGAGAGCGTCGCGCAGCACCGTGCCGTAGGCGTTGCGGCGCTCGGGCCGGTTGAGCGTGATGTGCAGGAGGTCGCCGTCGCGCGCGATCAGCACCGGTTCGTCCGAGGGCGGCGGCAGGGGCCGCGGGCCGCGCCCGGCGAGCCACGCGGCGAACTCCGGTCCGCCCTGCAACGTCGAGTAGCCGAGCGACTCCACGTCGATCGCTTCCGGCACCGCGAGCGTCTCGGACGCCCGCACGACCTGCCGTGCCACCAGCGCGGCCTGCGGGTTCGCGGCGACCGCCTCGGCGAAGGCGGCGATGCTCGCGTCCGGATCCGGTGTGTCCACCACGCCGCGGGACTGCGCGACCGGCGCGTAGGTGAGGTCGAGCGCGTCGATCAACGGACGAACCTCGGCGGGGATCTCGCGGGTGGCGCGGCCGACGAGGATCCGGTCGGCCAGCGCGGCCTGCTCGACGGCACGCTCGATCAGGGGAACGCCTGCGTCGAGGTCGACGACGACCATCGGCCGGGACACGGCACCGCCCTCACCGAGAAGGAGCTCTCCTGCCGCGCCGTTCGCCAGGTCCGCAGCGGAGAGAAGCATCGCTCGTGCCGTATCCATGTGGTCCGTCCTTGTACTCCACCAGGCCCCATCCGGCACGAAATGTAACATCACGGTCGTGGCCACCGACCTCGCCGCAGACCCGGTACGCGACTGGGCCGACAGCGGAATTGCCTCTCTGACCGGCAGAGTCGACGGTCCCCCACTGCTCCCACCCGGTCGCGCTGCCACCGCCGCCCGCGAACTCTCCGCCTGGATCACCGCTGCCTCCGGTGACGTCGCCGACATCGACGGCGCACGCCTGCTGTCCGAGCGTGCGGCGTTCACCGGTCATCGTCGTGGTGGAGCGGTCTCCGCCGGAGGTGCGTGTCGCCTGTTGCCGACGATCGACGGGTGGGCGGCGGTCTCGTGCGCGCGTCCCGACGACCCGCTCCTGCTCGGCGCCCTGATCGGCGAGGAGATCCCCGGCGATCCGTGGCTTGCCGTCGCCGACTGGCTCGTCGAACACACCGGGGCGGAGCTGGCCGAGCGTGCCGAACTGCTCGGGATCGCGGCGGGGCCTGTCGTCCACGGTGTAGCCGCTTCCCTGACGCCGTCGGAGCCCCGCTCGGTCGACGGGTTGCTCGTCGTCGACTTCAGCGCACTGTGGGCCGGGCCGCTGTGTGCGCATCTGCTCGGTCTCGCCGGTGCGCGCGTCGTCAAGGTCGAGACGCCGTCGCGGCCGGACGGTGCGCGTCGCGGCAATGCCGACTTCTATCGACTCCTGCACGGCGGGCACGAATCGGTCGTGCTCGACCCGGCCGACGACACGCAGCGACGCGAACTCGCGGAACTGGTGGCAACCGCCGACATCGTGATCGAAGCATCGCGATCGCGAGCACTCGCCGGTTTCGGCCTCGACGCCGCAAAGGCCGTGGACGACGGCACCACGTGGATCTCGATCACCGCACACGGACGGGATTCGCACCGTGTGGGT
The DNA here is from genome assembly GCF_058211795.1 of Rhodococcus sp. S3. Classification (NCBI taxonomy): domain Bacteria; kingdom Bacillati; phylum Actinomycetota; class Actinomycetes; order Mycobacteriales; family Nocardiaceae; genus Rhodococcus; species Rhodococcus sp. S3. Next base: position 4,522,957 of record NZ_CM177074.1, read on the forward strand.
TTCGGCGACGACATCGCCGCCTCCGCCGGATTGATCGCGTACGACGCGGAGGGCCCCGTCTTCGTCGGTGATGCGATCACCGATCCCCTCACGGGTCTCACCGCGGCGGCGCTGGCCATGTCGGTACCACCCGACGGACACGGAAAGCTTTGGGACATCTCGATGTCCGCTGTCGTCGCGGCGACTCTCGACGAACCCACGACCATCTCGCAACCCGCCATCCGCGACGGCGAGCAGTGGGTGCTGCAGACAGCGGACGGTGTCGTTGCCGTCGCCGAACCGCAGAGGCGTGAAATCTCCGGTGAGGTCGCCGAATCCGGGCGGGACACCCAGCGCGTACTCACCGATCTGGGCATCCGATCGTGAGCGTCCTCGTCGTCCGCGACGTCGAGGTCGACGGTGTCGGCGGAACCGATGTCCTCATCCGCAATGGGGTCGTCGCGGCCATCGGGTCGGAAATCTCGGTGCCCGCGTCCGCCGACGTCGTCCACGGCCATGGAGGCGCACTGCTTCCGGGTCTGCACGACCACCATATCCACCTGCATGCCCTCGCGGCCGACCGCGCGTCGGTCCGCTGTGGTCCACCTGCCGTCCGCACCGCCGACGAACTCGCCCGCGCACTCGCAACCGCGGCCGGCGACGGATGGATCCGGGGTGTCGGATACTCGGAAGAGGTTGCCGGCCTGCTGGATTCGGCTTCTCTCGACGCGTTGCACGCCGAGCGTCCCGTGCGCATCCAACATCGAAGCGGCGCAATGTGGTTCCTGAACTCCACCGCCGCCGCACTCACGGGACTCGCAACGGCTGATCATCCCGGCGTCGAACGCGACGCGAATGGCCATCCGACGGGACGGGTGTGGCGCGCCGACACATGGCTCCGCGACCGGCTGCCCGACACCGGCCCACCGTCGCTCGCAGACGTGGGCGCCGAACTCGCGTCCTACGGCATCACCGGCCTCACCGACGCGACGCCCGACCTCACCCCGTCGACCCTCGAGCACCTCCGCGCTTCCCACGTCGACAGGTGCGTCCCGCAACATATCCGACTTCTCGGTGCACCACTGGATTTCGTCGGCTCGGAGACGTTCGCCGCGGGTCCGTACAAGATCGTGCTCGCCGACTCCGGACTGCCCGACCTCGACGACCTCGCGACGACGATCCGCCGTGCCCACGATGCCGGTCGCGGGGTGGCGGTGCACTGCGTCAGTCGCGAGGCGTTCGCGATCCTGCTCGCCGTCCTCACCGAGGTGGGCACCGTCTCCGGCGACCGTATCGAACACGGCGCCCTCATCCCGGCCGAGTCGATCGACGACCTGCGTCGTCTCGGTCTGCAGGTGGTCACCCAGCCCGGCTTCCTCGCCGACCGCGGCGACGCCTATCTCCGCGACGTGCCCGCCGTCGACCTGCCCGACCTCTATCGCTGCCGAAGCCTCCTCGACGGCGACGTGCCGGTCGCGCTGTCCAGCGATGCCCCCTACGGCCCCGCCGACCCGTGGGCGGTGATCTCCGCCGCGGTCTCCCGCACGTGCCCGACCGGTGACGCCGTCGGGGCGGACGAACGCATTCCTGCCGCGACCGCGCTGGCCCGGTATCTGGCGCCGCTCGACGACCCCGGTGGCGCTGCTCGCCGCGTGCGGGTCGGCGCGCCGGCCGATCTCGTCCTGCTCGACCGTCCCCTGGCCGACGCCCTCGCGGCCCCGACCGGAGACGCGGTCCGCGCGACCGTCATCGCCGGTCGCGTCGTCCACCACTCCTGATCCGCTACAACGCCAGTCATCCGCTTCAGCAGTGTCCCGAAGCGGATATCCAGGACGGAAGCGGATCCACCTCTTCCGGCCATTCCAGAGCACGCGCTCTGTTACTGTCTGGGCATGGCGCGCACACGCACCCACAACCTCGACCGGCTGATGGACGCAGCCGAGGCACTCGCAGTGGAATCCGGCCCCGCTGCCGTCACCGTCCGCGCACTCTCCGAAGCGACGTCGGTGTCCAACGGCGCGATCTACCACGCCTTCGGGTCGCGGGCAGGGCTGATGGGACACGTCTGGCTGCGCGCGGCCCGGCGCTTCCTCGACCTGCAACGCGACGCCGTCGACCGCACCCTCGCCACCGGGTCGGCGCCACAGAACGCCGTCGAGGCCGTCGTCGCTGCCGCCGACGCGCCCGCCGAGTACTCGATCCGCTACCCCGTCTCCGGGCACTTCCTGCTCGCCGTGCGTCGCGCGGACGTCCTCGGCTCCGGCGACGTCCCGAACGACGTCGCCACACAGCTGAATGCTCTCGACGACGCGCTCACGGCCCTGTTCGTCCGGCTCGCCCGTGGCGTGTGGGACCGCGCCGATCGCGAAGCGGTGGCGGTGATCCGCGACTGCGTCGTCGAACTCCCTGCCGCCCTGCTCCTGCGGGGACGACGGGACCCCACGCCCGCCGTCCGCGACCGCCTCGCCGCGGCCGTTCGAGCCGTCCTCGCCCTCACCCCACCCGATCCGGCACCACGCTGATCGCCCGACCGACAAGGACATCCGTCATGACGACCAACCTCGACATCTGGAACAGACTGCAGCGCGTGCCGTTCGGGAACTGGCTGTTCACCCAGGCAGTGTGTTTCAAGGCGCCCTACTTCCGCAGCATCCATCCGCTCATCCACGAACTGCGGCCGGGTCTGTGCCGGGTCACCGCACCGAATCGGCGCAGCGTGCACAACCACCTCGGGACCTATCACGCGATCGCGTCGTGCAACATGGCCGAGATCGCCGGCGGCATGATGACCGACGCCACCGTCCCCGCCACCCACCGCTGGATCCCCGTCGGGATGACCGTGGAGTACAAGTCGAAGGCGACCACCGCCGTCACCGCGGTCGCCCGGCTCGACGACATCCCGGACTTCCCCGACGAGCCCACCGAACTCGTCGTCCCCGTGGATATCTCGGATGCCGAGGGCAAGGTCTTCGTCACGGCCCGCATCACCATGAACGTCTCGCCGAAGCCCCGCCGATAGACACCCGCTACAACGTCGGCCCTCCGCTACAGCAGATTGCCGTCGCGGATGGCCAGGACGGTAGCGGATGCCGGCGTCAGGGCACGGTCCACGTGTTGTCGCCCCGCAGCAACTGCTGCAGGTCTGCGGTGCCGGATTCCTGCGCGGCCCGCACCCGGGCGCGTTCGGCGTCGTCGTAGGTCGTCCGCGCGACCTGCCGCACGATCCCTGTGACGACGTAGCGAAGGTCCTGGTCCGACAGCCGCGACAACGCGTATGCGTATTCGGGGTCGTCGGTGTGCGCGTCGTGCACGACGATGTCGGCGGCGTCCACCTCGGAGCGTTGTGCCACCCGCAGGCCGAAACCCTTTCGGACGACGCACAGCTCGTCGTCGATGCCGAAGATGATCGGTTCGCCGTGCCGTAGCGGGATCAGGTGCGACGGCGCTTCGTCCTTGCGCAGCACGTCGAACGACCCGTCGTTGAAGATCGGGCAGTCCTGCAGGATCTCGACGAAGGCCGCACCGCGATGATGTGCCGCCGCGCGCAGGACCTCCGTCAGCCCGGCGCGATCGGAGTCGAGAGCACGCGCGACGAAGGACGCTTCGGCGCCGAGCGCGAGCGACAGGGTGTTGAACGGCGCGTCGACCGACCCGCCGGGTGAGGACTTGGTGACCTTGCCGACCTCCGAGGTCGGCGAGTACTGCCCCTTGGTGAGGCCGTAGATCCGGTTGTTGAACAACAGGATCCGCATGTTCACGTTCCGGCGCAGGGCATGGACGAGATGGTTGCCGCCGATCGACAGGGCGTCGCCGTCGCCGGTGACGACCCACACCGACAGATCCGGACGCGTCACCGCGAGACCGGTTGCGAGCGTCGGGGCGCGGCCGTGGATCGAGTGCACACCGTAGGTGTCGAGATAGTAGGGGAACCGCGACGAGCATCCGATACCGGAGACGAACACGAGATTCTCACGCCGGACACCCAATTCGGGCAGCAGGCTGCGGACCGTCGCGAGGATGACGTAGTCGCCGCAGCCCGGGCACCACCGCACCTCCTGGTCGGAGGTGAAGTCCTTCGCCTTCTGCGGGTCGTCCGTGCGGGGCACACCGTCGAGTGCGTCGGTGTGCGGGCGGAGTCCGAGATCGTGGCCGAGGAGTCCGGTCATGCTCGTGCCCTCTCTGCTGTGGAGTCGAGTTTCGTCGAGGAGGCGATCGCAGCCGGTGTCCGGGATCGTTCGGTGTCGGCGAGTGTTCCGGCGAACTCGGCCTCGATGGCGTCGTGGAGTTCGTCGGCGCGGAACGCCATGCCCGCCACCTTCGTCACCGGCTGGATGTCGGCGTCGAACCGCGACCGCAGCAGGAACGAGAGCTGGCCGAGGTTCATCTCGGGGACCAGCACGCGCCGGTAGCGGCCGAGCACATCGCCGAGGTTCTTCGGCATCGGCGCCAGGTGCCGGAGGTGTGCGCGGGCGACGACATGCCCGGCCCGCCGGGCGCGGCGCACGGCCTCCCCGATCGGCCCGTACGACGAACCCCAGCCGAGCACCAGTACCTCGGCGTCGCCGGTGGGGTCGTCGACGTCGAGATCCGGGACGTCGATGCCCGCCACCCGCGCGACCCGCAGTCGGGTCATCAGCTCGTGGTTGGTGTGATGATAGGAGATGTCGCCGGTGCCGTCGGCCTTCTCGAGTCCGCCGATCCGATGCTCGCGACCTGCGGTTCCGGGTATCGCCCAGTCGCGGGCGAGGGTGTCGGCATGGCGGGCGTAGGGCTGATAGCCGGGGTCGTCGTCGCCCGGCGACGCGGCGAAGCGCGGATCGATGCAGGGCAGGTCGTCGATGTCGGGGATCCGCCACGGTTCGGATCCGTTGGCGATCGCACCGTCGGACAACAGCATGACCGGCGTGCGGTAGGTGATGGCGATGCGCGCGGCCTCGAGTGCGGCGTCGAAGCAGTCGGCGGGCGACTGCGGTGCGACGATCGCGACGGGCGATTCGCCGTTGCGGCCGAACATCGCCTGCATCAGGTCGGCCTGTTCGGTCTTCGTCGGCAGGCCCGTGGACGGTCCGCCGCGCTGGACGTCGACGACGATCAGCGGCAGCTCGGTCATCACCGCCAGACCGATGGCCTCGGATTGCAGGGCGATCCCCGGACCCGACGTGCTGGTGATCCCGAGCGCACCGCCGTAGGACGCGCCGATCGCGGCGCCGATACCCGCGATCTCGTCCTCGGCCTGGAAGGTGTGCACTCCGAAGCGTCCGAGTCTGCTCAGTTCGTGGAGGATGTCGGAGGCCGGCGTGATCGGATAGGTGCCGAGGAAGACGTCCATCCCCGCCGCGCGACCCGCCGCGACGAGACCGTAGGCGAGGGCGGTGTTGCCGGTGATCTGCCGGTACGTCCCGGGTGGCAGCGACGCGCGGGCCACCTCGTAGGTCGCGGCGAACGCCTCGGTGGTCTCGCCGTAGTTCCAGCCGGCGCGCAGGGCGAGGACGTTCGCGTGCGCGATGTCGGGTTTCGACGCGAACTTGCGCTCGAGGAACGTCTCGACCGGCGCGATCGGCCGCCCGTACATCCACGACAGGAGACCGAGCGCAAACATGTTCTTCGAGCGCTGCGCGTCCTTCTTACCGACGCCGGCCGGTTCGACGGCTCCGGTGGTGAGCGTGCTCATCGGCAGGGCGTGGACGGTCAGGTGCTCCACGGCGTCGGTGCCGAGCGGGTCGGCGTCGTAGCCGGCCTTGCTCAGGTTCCGTTTGGTGAACTCGTCGCTGTTGACGATGACGGTGCCGCCTCGGGGCAGGTCGCCTACGTTGGCCTTGAAGGCCGCCGGGTTCATCGCGACCAGCACGTCGGGCCGGTCCCCGGCGGTGAGGATGTCGTGATCGGCGATCTGGATCTGGAAGCTCGAGACCCCGGGAAGAGTGCCTTGAGGTGCGCGGATCTCGGCGGGGAAGTTGGGTTGTGTGGCCAGGTCGTTGCCGAAGGCGGCCGCCTCGGCGGTGAACCGGTCACCGGCGAGTTGCATGCCGTCGCCGGAGTCGCCGGCGATGCGGATGACGACCTGTTCGAGTTTCGCGCTCGACGCCATGCGCTCCATCGTGGCCCTCACGCGCGCATGTGCAACCGTTTCTCCCGAAAATTCTGTCCATCCGCTACAAGATCGGCTTTCCGCTACAACAAATTGCCGTAGCGGAAAGCCGATTCTGTAGCGAATACGTCAGGACTTCACGGTGTCCCCGATGAAGCTCAACGCCTGCGGCCACGACACGGCGTAGGCGTCGGCGTTGACGGGATTGCCGTGCCGGTCGCGGGAGGAGAAGCCGTGTTCGGCGCCCGGGTAGACGTGGGTGATGGTCGCGCCGGTCTCGCGCTGTTGCAGCGTCGCCTGCAGGTTCGCGAAGGTCTCGGCGCTCATGATCGTGTCGGCGCCGGCGTGCAGCACCATGACGGGTGCCGCGACGCGACCTGCCTGCTCGACGGCGTCGATCGTGTGGTTCGGGGCGGGCGGCACCGCGATCGACGGGTGGTAGGCGACGACGTTCGCGACGCGCGTGTCGCGGGCGCCGAGGATCAGGGCGAGGCGTCCGCCGAGGCACCACCCGATCACGCCGACCTTCTCCAGGCGTAGTTCACCGAAGGCGTGGTCGAGCAGGGTCGCCATCTCCGCGAGGCACTTCTCGTCGTCGAGGCCCCGCATCAACTCCACGAGTTCCTCGCGCGAGCTGTCGTCGGCGCTCGGTCCGTGCCAGGGATCCCAGACGAGCGCGGTCACACCGGTTCCGGCGATGTCGTGCGCGTACTCGCGGACCTGGGCGTCGATGCCGGTGATCATGGGCAGCAGCAGCATTCCTCCGGTGGCACCGCCGAGCGGCCTGGCCAGGTAGGCACGCAGACCTGCGATGTGAACGAATTCTGCCTCGATGTCGGTCATCGACCGTCCTTCCACTTGCGTCGTTTGTTCGTCATGATCTTCGTACGAAGTCGTTCAGCGGGCAGCGCATCCACCCGTCGCTGCAGCTCAGGGGCCGTCCGTCCCGCACGCCGAAAAGAATGAGAACATCATTTCCGTTTTGCGGTATCGTTCCTCTCGCGCACCGACGTACGGTCGGAGCACGGCAGACGGCTCGCTCGAAAGGGATACAGGCAGATGGCTCGCACCGTATTGGTCAGTGGTGGCACCGGCGGCCTCGGCAGCGCCGTGACGAAACATCTCCTCGACACCGGATGGCGGGTCGTGGTGCCGTGGCTGGTCCGTGACGAGCTCGAGCGCGTCGGCACGCATCCGAATCTGCAGCTCGTCCAGGCCGACCTCTCCGACGAGCAACAGCTCGAGGACGCCCTGAACCTGGCGTGCGACGACCCCGACGCTCCCCTGTTCGGCGTCGTCAACCTCGTCGGCGGCTTCACCTCGGGACCGCGGGTGCACGAGACCCCGATCGAGGTCCTCGACTCCCAGCTCGATCTCAACCTGCGCACCGCCTATTCCGTCAGCCAGGCGGCGCTGCCCCACCTGATCCGCCGCGGCGGTGGATCGATCGTCTGCATCTCCACCGCCGCGACGCTCAATCCCTTCCCGGGCGGCGCCTCCTACATCGCTTCCAAGGCTGCGGTGTCGGCGCTGGTCGAGACGATGGCGCTCGAGTACCGCGATGACCACATCCGCGTCAATGCGCTGCTGCCCGTCGTCATCGACACCCCGGCCAACCGCGCCGCGATGCCCGACGCCGACACGAGCCGCTGGTCGAAGCCGGCCGACCTCGCGAAGGTCATCGAGTTCCTGATCTCCGATGCGGGTGCCTCCGTCACCGGTGGCCTGATCCCGGTCACCAACGTCGGCTGAACTCAGACCGACTGGAGGCGGCCGAGTTTCGCCGCACGTTCGAACGCTCGCCGTTCGGCGTAGTTCATGCCGCCCCACACGCCGTGCGTCTCTCCGGTCCGCACGGCGTGCGCACGGCATTCGATGATCACCGGGCAGGAGCGACAGACTTCCTTCGCCTGCCGCTCGGCCCGGACCATCGCGCCGCGGCCGTCCTCGGGCTGAGGGAAGAACATCGCCGTGTCCACCCCGCGGCACCGCGCCGCGACCACCCAGTCACGGTCGCCGGATCCGTTCATCGCCGCCTCCTTGCCGGTCGGTCCCTCGCGGACCCGCACTCGTCGAACGAGTATTTGTACGGCCATTTTTCGGTACGCGACGGGGATCGTCAATCGCTGAGCAGCGCAGATTCATCAGAATCGACGATGGCAGTCGCTTCGGATACCTATAAGCACCGGACGCTATGGCCGCACATTTGACGAGTGGCCGACGCGGATCAGGTCAACCGACGATGCCGGCCTTCTTCAGACCCGCGATCTGCTCATCGGTGAGCCCGAGATCGGCGAGCACCGTGTCGGTGTGCTGACCGAGCCCCGGCACCGCACCCATGGGCAGTTCGACGTCGCGGAAGTTCATCGGCGGCAGGATGCCGCGCACCGGACCGGCCTCGGTCTGCACCTCGCGCCAGCGGTCGCGCGTCGCGAGCTGGGGGTGCTCGATGAGTCCGCGCAGATCCCGCAGCTGCGCGGCCGGCACACCGGCGTCGGCGAGTTTCTCGTCGAGCTCTGCGCTCGTGAACTGCTTGGTGGCCTGCCCGACCAGCGCATCGACCTCCTCGCGGCGACGCACCCGCTCGAGATTGGTGGCGTAGCGCGGATCGTCGCCCAGTTCGGGCATGCCGAGCACATCGGTGAGCGTGCGCCAGCCCCGGTCGTTCTGCACGCCGATGAGGATCTCGCCGTCCGAGGTGGGGTACTTGTCGTACGGCGCGATCGAGGTGTGCGACAGACCCATCCGCGGCACCTGCCGTCCCTGGTACATCTGCAGGTACATCGGGTAGCCGAGCCACTCGGCGGTGGCATCGAACATCGACACGTCGATCGTCGCGCCCACGCCGGTGCGGTGCCGGCGCAGCAGCGCCGCCTGGATCGAGGTGAGCGCGTACATGCCCGCGGCGATGTCCGAGGTGGGGATGCCCGTCTTCACCGCCGTCTCGGGCGTGCCGGTGATCGAGCACAGGCCGGTCTCGGACTGCACGAGCATGTCGTAGGCCTTGCGGTCGCGCATCGGCCCGTCGGTGCCGTATCCCGACATGTTGACCACCACGAGTTCCGGGTGGTCCGCACGCAGGTCGTCGGCACCGAGTCCGAGACGCTCCACCGCGCCGGGTGCGAGATTCTGCAGGAAGACGTCGGCGCCGCGGATCAGCTTCTTCACCGCGTCGATGCCCTCGGACGCCTTCAGGTCCACGGCGAAGGATTCCTTGCCGCGGTTGAGCCACACGAAGTGGGCGGCCAACCCCTGCACGGCGCTGTCGTAGGCGCGCGCGAAGTCGCCGTCGCCGACCCGTTCGACCTTGACGACCCGGGCGCCGAGATCCGCGAGATGGCGCGTCGCGAGGGGTGCGGCGACCGCCTGTTCGAGGCTCACCACGGTGATGCCCTCCAGCGGCAGGCCTGCAGAAACCTCGACCTCGCTCCGATTGGTTCCGTCGCTCGTCACCCGTGCGTCCTTTCGCGTCCGCGGTTCCCGTCCGGCGTCGCTGTATGTCTACCAGGCCGAACACCGACTCCCCGGTAATACCTCTGGGGTATCGATCCGCGTTCTATTGGGTATTGGACTGGAAAGCCGAGCCCTGCCACTCTCCGATGAGACGCAGACCACATTCCACCCGCCTCGTCGGGGGCGTAAGAGACGGAGGGCGCATGAGTTCGTCCACACCCACCGATCAGGAGATCGCGAAGAAGGCCCGTAAGGCCGGCATCGCCTCCTTCATCGGCACCACCATCGAGTGGTACGACTTCTACATCTACGGCACGGCCGCCGCTCTGGTGTTCGGCCAGATCTTCTTCTCGGACGAACTCTCGAGCGGTGTCGCGACCCTCCTCGCGTTCGTCACACTCTGGGCAGGCTTCCTCGCCCGCCCGCTCGGTGGTGTCATCTTCGGCCATCTCGGCGACCGCATCGGACGCAAGAACACCCTCGTCATCACGCTCGTCATGATGGGCATCGCGACGGTGGGCATCGGCCTGCTCCCGACCTACGCGCAGATCGGGATGTGGGCGCCGGTCCTGCTGGTCTTCCTGCGCATCGTGCAGGGCGTCGCGGTCGGTGGTGAATGGGGCGGTGCCGTCCTCATTGCCAGCGAGAACGCCCCGAAGGGCAAGGGAATCCTGTATTCGGCGTTCGCGCAGCAGGGTTCGCCCGCCGGCAACCTGTTGTCGACGATGGCGTTCTTCTTCCTCGCCGCGCTGCCCACCCCGCAGTTCATGATGTGGGGCTGGCGCATCCCGTTCCTGCTCTCCGGTGTCCTGGTCGCCGTCGGCCTGATCATCCGTCTCAAGCTCGAAGAGTCGGACGCGATGAAAGCCGTTCTGGCGCGCAAGAAGACCGTCAAGCTCCCGATCAAGGAAGTGCTGCGCAAGCACTGGGTCCTGGTCCTGCTCGGTGCCGGTGCACTGCCCCTCGCCCAGGTGACCTACTTCAAGAACACTTTCGCGCTGTCGTGGGCGACGAGCGAACTCGGCTACGAGCGCGGCACCTTCCTCGCGATCATCGCGATCGCCCTCGTGGTGCAGTTCATCGTGCAGCCCTTCGGTGCCGTGCTGGTGTCGAAGATCGACATGCGCAAGGCCATGCTCCTGATGATCGTCCCGGAGCTGTTCCTCATGCCCGCGATGTTCTTCGCGATCCGCACCGAGACCTTCGCGATCGCCGCGATCGGTATGTGCCTCGCGACGATTCCGCACTCGATGTTCTACGGCGCGATCGCCGGCATCCTGGCCCGCGCCTTCCCGGCGAACATCCGTTACTCGGGCCTGTCGCTCGCCTACCAGCTGTGCTCGCTGATCGTCGGTGGTGGCACCCCGGTGCTCGCGCAGTACCTGCTCAACTCGTCGGGTGACGTCACCGGTGTGGCCATCGCGGCGGCCTGCTACGCAGCGGTCTCCCTCGTGTGCACCCTGGCGCTGCTCAAGCGCACCGGATACGACCCGAAGGCACCGTCGGTCGCCGAGAAGTCCGACGCCGACGAACTCGCCCTCGAGCAGTCGGAGGCAGCCGAGCGCGACCGCCGTACGCCGGGCACCGAGGACACCCCTCGCTCCGACGACACCCCACGAGATCGCGTCCATGCCTAGGACGGATCCCTCGCACTCGGGGCCGGCCGGCGCAGTTGCCGGCCGGCTCCGGTCACTCCGGAGTCGGCAGCGCTTCCTCGGAGAGGCGGAGAACCTCTCGCAGCGCGGCACTGTCGTCGTCCTCCCGCCACACCAGCCGCACGTCGAGCGGCTCGGGATGATCGGCGAGGGGAACGAACACGACCTCGGGGTTGATGACGTTCGCCGCAACCGACGAGACCGTCATCGAACATCCGACCCCGGCCGAGACCAGGGCGATCAGCGACAGCGAATCCGGGGCGCTCTGAACGATTCTGGGTGTGAAGCCGACATCGTGGGCGAGGCGGAGCAACAGCTCGCGCAGCATCGATCCGGGTTCGGCGGGCAGCATCACCCACGCCTCGTCCGCGAGGTCCTCGAGCCGGACCTGCTCCCGGTCGGCGAGGGGATGTTCCTTGGGCAGCGCCACGACGAGGTCCTCGCGGGCCACGACGCGCGACGCGATCCCCGGCGGGAAGAACAGCAGGCGCACGATGCCGATGTCGAGCTTTCCCGCGGCCAGTTTGTTGAGTGCCTCGCTCGCGTACGCCGAACTGTCGAGCACGAATTCGATACCGGGATGGGTGCGTCGCACGAGCTTCGCCCATCGACCCACGAGATAGTGCGAGGACGAACCGGCGAAACCGATACGGACCCTGCCGGTCTGACCCGACCCCGCGGCGGTCACCGCCATCTCGGCCAGCCGGCAGGCGTCGAGGATGTTCCGGGCCGGTTCGACGAGCGCTCGACCGCTCTCCGTCAACCGCACGCTGCGGGTGTTGCGTTCGAAGAGTTCGGCTCCGAGTTCCTTCTCGAGTCTGCGGATCGTGCGGCTGAGCGGCGGCTGGGCCATGTGCAGCCGTTGCGCCGCCCGACCGAAATGCAGTTCCTCCGCCACCGCGAGGAACGCCTTCACCTGCTGGATCTCCACCCGTCGATTATCACGCCTGCGGGCGCCTGATATCCGACACCGAAGTACCGACCACACGGAGGACGACCGGTATGCCGGACAAACTCATGACCATGCGCGAGGCGATCGCCACCTATGTCGAGGACGGCATGACCGTTGCCCTCGAGGGGTTCTCGCACCTCATCCCGTTCGCGGCGGCGCACGAGATCATCCGGCAGGGCAGGCGCGACCTGACGTTGTGCCGCATGACCCCCGACATCATCTCCGATCAGCTCATCGCCGCCGACTGCGTGTCGAAGCTCGTCGCGTCGTTCTTCGCGAGCGGCTCGGCCGGATCCCTCTACGAGATCCGCCGGCGCATCGAGAACCACGACCCCGTCGCACTCGAAGTCGAGGAGTACAGCCACTACGGCATGGTCTGCCGCTACCAGGCCGGCGCCGCCGGGCTGCCCTTCTTCCCACTGCGCTCGTACGCCGGCAGCGACCTGCCGAAGATCAACCCGAACATCCGCCTCGTCGACGATCCCTTCGGCGGCGGCAGCGTCTACGTCGTGCCTCCGCTGAACCCCGACGTGACGATCATCCACGCCCAGCGCGCCGACCGCTCGGGCAACGTCCAGATCTGGGGCATCGCCGGCGTCCAGCAGGAAGCGGTCTACGCCGCGAAGAAGGCCATCGTGGTGGTCGAGGAGATCGTCGACGACGACGTGATCCGCTCGGACCCCAGCCGTACCCTCGTGCCGTCGCACGCGGTTGACGCGGTGGTGCTGTGCCCACGCGGAGCGCACCCCTCCTACGCGCAGGGCTACTACGACCGTGACTGCGCGTTCTACCGCCGCTGGACCGCGATCAGCAAGGACCCCCAGCAACTGCGCACCTGGTTGAAGGAATGGGTCCTCACCACCGGCGACCACGCCGAATACCTCGAGAAACTGGGCGAGGAGTACTGGGCCGACCTCGAGGTCGCCCCGCGCCCCTCCGGGACCGTCGACTACGGGAGCCGAAAGTGACCACCACCGAAACCTTCTCCACCACCGAACTGATCGTCTCCGTCGCCGCGCGGGAACTGGCCGGCAAGGCCCGGGTCTTCGCCGGGGTCGGTCTGCCCACCCTCGCCGTCGACCTCGCCGCCCGCACCTCGAACCCCGACGTCGAGCTGATCTACGAATCCGGCGTCTGCGGGGCGCATCCCGAGGCGATGGCCGAGGGCATCGCCGATTCCGTCGTGGTCTCCGGCGCCGAATCGGTCGTGTCCATGGCGTCGCTGTTCGGGTACGTGCTGCAGGGCGGCAACGTCGACGTCGGCTTCCTCGGTGCGGCGCAGATCGATCGCTACGGCAGCCTCAACACCAGCATCATCGGTGATTGGGACAAGCCCACCGTGCGCCTGCCCGGCGGCGGTGGAGCCGTCGAGATCATGCCCAACGCCGGCGAGGTGTTCGTGATCATGCGACGCCACGATCCGAGCGCCTTCCCCGCCGAACTGGACTTCTGCACGACCCCGAGTCCGGTGCGCGCCCGCGAGGCGGGCGTCGGCATCATGCCGCGCGGGCGCGGGGTGACGAAGGTGTTCACCAGCCTCGGCGTGCTGTCTCGGCAGGATCCCTTCGACGAACTCGAACTGACCAGCATCCACCGCGGTGTCACCGTCGACCAGGTCCGCACCGCGACCGGCTGGGATCTGAAGGTCTCCGACGAGCTGACGCTGACCGAGGATCCCACCGCCGAGGAGATCGACCTGCTGCGCAACGAGATCGACAAGGTCCGCCTGTATCTGCGGTGATCGCCCGGCCGAGTCCGCCGAAGGCCGTCGATGTCACCGGCGCGGCGGCTGGCAGGATGTCCGCAGCGGACGACGCACCGGATCCTGCTCTCGGCGGTCCCTGTGCGCGTCCGGTGTGATGCCCGGCGGACGGACCGCCGTGATGCGGGAAGGCGGCACGTGATGCACGCGAGCGCGATCCACGACCTCGTGGACGGCACGGTCGTCGCAGCCGTGATGCCCTTGACCGCGGCTGATTCCGGCGGGGGTCGGGACGTCCCCGTCCTGATGCCGTTGTCCGGCCTCGCACACGGCACCGCAGAGAGTGCGGCCGGTCGCGCTGCCGTCGCGCTGGTCGACGAGCACGAGGTGTTCGCCGACCCTCCGACGGTCCTGCGCGGGATCGCCGCTGTGCGCGAGCGCGGATTCGCCGTGGCGGTCCGCATCGCGGAATCGACGTCCCGCGCCACGGTCGTCCTTGCCCTGGTGGAGCCCGAGGTGGTCGTCGTACCGGCCGAGGCGCTCGTCGCATCCGACCTGCGGGCCGCCACGACCCTGCTGTCGTTGCGGGCCCACTGCGAGCGCACGAACTCCGTCGTTCTCGCCGAGGGTATCGACTCCGACCTGCATCGCCGGGCAGCCCTCGCCCACGGTATCGATTTCGGTTGCGGTGCAGCGCTACAGGGTGAGGCCGATCCTTCGTCGCCGCGCGGTGAGCTGTTCCGGCAACCCTCCTGGAGCGCACCGCTCGACGACGCGACCGCCACGCCCTTCCGCATCCTGTCGGCGGGGCGGGAACGCGTGCGGAGCGGCAAGGGGCTGCTGGTCTCCATGAGCGCCGATCTCGAGGCGCGGGCCGGGGAGGCAGGACCCGACACGGTGGCCCTCGGCACCTTCCAACACCACGACCACTTCACCGGAGCTGCGCGCAGGCGATGGATGTCGATGTCCGACACCCTCGCGCACGTGGCGGTCTTCGCGGTCGGTTTCGGCACGAGCGACTCGGGCCCGGACCTCGTCCCGATCGAACCGCACGATCCACTCGTCGAGGAGTGGAACGTCATCCTCCTGGGAGAGTCGTTCGCGTGCGCACTCTCGGCGCTCGACCTGCACCGTCGAACTGCCGGCGGTGAGCGGGAATTCGAGTACGTCGTCTCCTACGACCGGGAGGCCGTCGCCCGTGCGGCGCGCGCGACCCTGTCCCGTCCCCGATCGGTATCCCTGGAGATCCCGCCGTCGTCCTGAGCCGCTCCCCCGCGGGTCACCCTTCGAAACGCGCCAGGATGCTGTGGGCGCACCGGATGACGGTGCCGCGGTCGTAGGACAGCACGTAGTGGAATTCGCGGTCGAGATCCGCTGCGTCGGTGTGCATGTCGAGCGCGGCGAGCACGCACGCGAAGTGCGGGCCGAGGACGACGACGTTCCATTCGTCCACCATCGGATCGTCCGGGTCCAACGGCGCGTGGTGCACCGCGGAGTCGACGTAGGGATCGATTCCGACGCCGTAGACCCCGGTGTACGCGACCTGCTCGGCGAGCTGCGCCCATCGTGCCCGTGAAGTCGGCGTGAAGTGCTCGGCGCGCTGGAAGGTGCCGAGCACGATCGTCTCCGGTCCGGCTCCCACCGCATTGGTCTCGAGCAGCTTGCTCATCGACACCAGAAGCCGCTTGAAACTGCGCGTGCGCCTGCGCCCTTCGGACGCCAGGGCGAAGGGGGTGAGTTCGGGATCGTCCGGAACGGCAGGTCGCGGACGCAGCGACATGGGCTCGACGTCCGAATCCGATTGCGCGGCATCTCCGCTCGCAGCCACCGTCGGATACAGCGCGCCCATCCCGTATTCGGCGGCCAGCCCCAGGGCGCGGCGGCGATGCAGTTCCGAATCGACGCCCTGCGCGATGACGACCGCGCTGCTGGATTCGATGTACGCGGCGACGGCGTGCGCGATCCTCGCTGTCGAGGCGTCGGCCGCACGGGCGATCAGAGCCGGCGCCGTGATGATCACATCCGGTTCGACGAGCGGCAGCAGCGCGAGGGCCTGGGCACGCGCTCCCACACCGTCCACCGCGACGAGCATGCCGGCGGTGCGCGCCGCCGCGATGGTGCGCAGCGTCTTGGCGGGACTGGCGATCAGTGCCTGCTCGGTGATGAGAGCGACCGTCGTCGGGTTCCGGCGCTCGTCGAGCGCGCCGAGTTCGTCGAGGGAATCGAGATCGACGGTCACCAGGTGCGGGACCGCCGACCCGGCATGCAGGCCGGCCCTGCGCCACTTGATACGGTCCAGCTCCGACTTCTGGTGCATGGCCCGAGCGGCCTCACTCAGCGCAGTGGCGTCGTGCAACGATGATCCTTCCGGACCACGCAGTTGCAGTTCGACGGCGGACAACGCACCGCTGTCGAGCCGGTGGATCGGGGCAAGCTCCGTCTCCACGACGAGGCCGCCGAACGCGGCCTCCGCGTCGGCGGCAGCGTCGGCAGGAACAGCGCTCATGGATCCAGCATCCCATCTCCGGCCACCGATCGTCCGCTCGGGCCGACGGAGCCGGGAGCATAGGATATTTCCGCAGCTCAGAACGCCTACGTTATAGAAACGTGATGTTTCGTTATCGTTCCGTTATGGAACAGGTCGTCGGGAAGCGACCTCCGTCGGACAGGCTCTGTGCAAGCCCGAGGCGAGTTCTCACCGCGACCCCGACGTTCTCACCACGACCCAGCAGGCCGACCGTCTGTTCGTGATCCAGCCCGCACCGGACGGCACGAATCCACGCCGACAGGAGACCGCAATGAGCACACGTACGAGCACCACCCGCAGGATCGTCACCCACACCGGCGCACTCTCACGAGTCGGTGCAGCGACCGTCGCCCGAGCGCCGCGCTACCGTCTCGACGTCCACTCCCCCTCCCGTCGCTGCAGTGTCCTGCGGGTGAAGGGTGATCTCGACATGACCGCCCGAGCGGAGTTCGCATCCACTCTCGGCGACCTCGCACACTCGGGCGACCACGTCGTCGTCGACCTGTCCGAGGTGACCTTCATGTACTCCGAGGTCGCCTCGATGCTTGCCGATGCCGTTCACATCCGGCCCGGCCGTTTCCATGTCGTCGCACCCACGCGCCAGGTGCGCATGCTGCTCGACATCCTCGCTCCCGATCTCGACGTCACCGACCGCACCGAGTGCGACACGGCCGGGAGCTCGTCCGCCGCCTGACGACGGCGACCGGCGGCGGTCAGCGCGCCGGGCCACCCGTGATCAACGCCCACACGTCCCCGGCCTCACCGGCCGCGGCGAGCAGTTCGGAATCCCACGACGCAACCGTGCCGAATTCGCTGCGCCACGACAGGATCCGGTTGGCGTGCCGATGCAACTCGTGTTCCATCGTGAAGCCGATCGCGCCGAGCGCCTGATGGGCGTTGCGGGCGACGACGGAGGCCGCATGTCCGGCACACGACGCGGCCGCTGCGATCGCGAAGCGGGTCGACGCGTCACCGAAACCTCCCGCGAGAACGGCATCGACCGCACCGTCCGCGGCGGCGTGCACGAGCGAGGCCTCGGTGGCGATGTCGGCGACGAGCGCCTGCACCGCCTGGAACTTGCCCAGCGGACGACCGAACTGCACGCGCGCGGTGGTGTGGTCGACGACGAGCTCGAGGATCCGATCCATCCCACCCGCGGTGGCCAGCGCACGGACGAGCGCGCCCCGGTAGCGGAACTCGTCGGCGGTGCCCGCCGGAACGTCATGTCCCGACACGGTCGACAGGTCGACGCGCACGTGATCGCGGGGCTCCGCCGCCAGATTCACGGCCTCGACGATCTCGACGTCGCCGCGTGCGAGCTCGGCGACCTGCCATCCCTGCGGCGACTCCCACAGAACAACGATCGAGTCCGCGAACCGGGCCCACGGCACGTGGCGCGCGCGGCCGTCGGCGTCGAGCACCGCGGCGGTACGCACGGCCGGTGCCGCCTCGAGGCCTGCCTGTTCGAGGAGCCAACCCGCGAGCAGGTCGTTCTCGGCCACCGGCACGGCAGCAGCGGCGCTGCCGGCGGCTTCGAGCAGCAGGGCGGCCTCGAGCCATCCCGCGCCGCTTCCGCCGCTCTCCTCCGAACCGGTGAGCCGATCGAGGCCGAGCTCGGTGAGGGTGCTCCACAGGGCACGATCGAGTTCGACGACCTCCCCGATGCGGTGGTCGTCACCCGAGGTGAACACCTCGGACAGCATCTGTGCGAAGTCGCGCAGTTCCGTCGACTGCAGTGCGTCCTGCCCGCTCATCTCATCCCCAATCCTCGTGCGATGACCCCGCGGAGGATCTCGCTCGTGCCGCCGCGCAGTGTGAAGCCCGGTCGTTGCATGACGCCTGCCCGGACGAGCTCGGCCAGATGTGCGTCGGCCGCGGTGTATCCCGCGATCTCGTCGGCGAGATCCGCCAGGTCGCCCTCGGTCTTCGTGCCGAGCACCTTCACGACCGACGCCGCGAGTTCGGCGTTCTCGCCACGTTCGAGGGACTCGGAGACCGCGGTGGACATGCGGTGCAGGCCCGCCATGCGCCCGATGGTCGCTCCGATGCGGGTGTCCGCTTCGACGCTGCCGTCGGCCACACCGTGCACGAGGGATTCGAGCACCCCGAAGGTCGACAGGAAACGTTCGGGACCGCTGCGCTCGTAGCCGAGCTCGCTCGTCACCTGCTCCCAGCCGGCGCCGATCTGCCCGAGCACCAGGTCGTCCGGGACGAAGACGTCGTCGAGCAGCACCTCGTTGAAGTGGTGGTCGCCGGACATCGACAGGATCGGGCGGATGGTCACGCCCGGGGAGTCGAGCAGCACGATGAACTGGCTCAGCCCGTCGTGGCGGTGCGCCGGATCGAGCGGTGCGGAGCGCGCGAGGCCGAAGAAGGCATCGGCGTGGTGCGCCCCGGACGTCCACAGCTTGGTGCCGGAGATCCGCCACCCGCCGTCCACCTGCGTGGCCTTCGTCTTGACGCTCGCGAGGTCGGATCCGGAGTCGGGCTCGGACATGCCGATGGCCCAGCAGATCTCACCGGCCGCGATGCCCGGCAGGAACCGCTTCTTCTGCTCCTCGGTGCCGTACTTCAACAGCGACGGTGCGGCCTGACGGTCGGCGACCCACTGGGCGGCGACCGGAGCGCCCACCGCGAGCAGCTCCTCGGTGACGACGAAGCGCTCCATGAAGGTCCGTCCGTGTCCGCCGTACTCGACGGGGATCGTCATACCCACCCAGCCGCGAGCGGCGAGCGCGCGGGTGAACTCGGGGTTCCATCGCGTCAGCCAGGTGTCGATGCCCGGGGTGAACACGCCCGCGTCGATCTGTTCCTTCAAGAACGCCCGTACCTCGGCACGGAGTTCCGTCAGTGCCGGGTCGGGAGTGCCCGCCCTCGGCACGAGTCGTGCACTCATCGTGAATCTCCTTCTCCACCGGTGATGGTGGGACACAGCAGCGCCAGCGACAGGTCCGCGTAGCGTTCGGCGATCTTGTCCGGGCCGTCCGGGCCCGCGGGGTCGTACCAGTTGGCGATCGCCGAGACCATCGCCAGGATCGACCGGCGGCAGTCGTCGGAGTACTTCGTGGTGAAGACACCCTGTGCGACACCGCGATCGATGATGTCGCGGATCCGTCTCCGGCCGGCACGCCGGCGTTCCTCGTACAGTCGCGCACCCTCGGGTTCGAGGTTGCGCACTTCCGTCGCGATCATGCGACCCTGCTCGGGGAACTGCGTGCGGAAGATGACGTTCCCCCTGACGAACGCGCGGATCTGCTCGACGGGATCGTCGCCGGCGCGGGCGAGTTCGGCGTCGCAGACCGCGTCGTAGGTGTCGACACCGTCGAGCAGGATCGCCAGCAGCAGATCCTGTTTGTTCTTGTAGTGGTAGTACAGCGCGGACAGGCTCACGCCGGCTTCCTTCGCGATCGTCCGGATCGACGACGAGCCGTATCCGTTGCGCACGAATTCCTTCCGGCCCGCCTCGATGAAGACGCGCTGTTTCGGCGACAGCACTCTCACGACAACGCTCCCGTGTCGGCGTACTGCGCGATCAGCTCGCCGAGCCTGCCCTTGACCATCTTGCCCGTCGGCGTGCGCGGCAGTTCGTCGACGAACCGCACGTGCCGGGGGCACTTGAAACGCGAGAGGCGTTCCCGGCAGAACCCGATGATCTCGTCGTCGAGCTCGTCCGATCCCTCTGCGCCGGGGACGAGCTGCACGAACGCTTCGACGCGTTCACCGCGGTCCGCGTCCGGCACACCGACCACCGCGACGTCCGCGATCGACGGGTGCAGCGCGAGGACGTTCTCGATCTCCTGCGGGTAGATGTTCACCCCACCCGAGATGATCGTGAACTTGTCGCGCCCGGTGAGGAACAGGTAGTCGTCCTCGTCGAGATATCCGATGTCGCCGGTGGTGTACCAGTTGCCCTCGAAGGGGTGCCTCGTGGACGCCGTCTTCTCCGGATCCTTGTGGTATTCGAACGAAAAGTCGTCCCGTTCGAAGTAGACGGTGCCGATCTCACCGGTGGGCAGCCGGTTGCCGTTCTCGTCGCAGATGCGGGCCAGGCCGAGTGTGCCCGGGCCACCGGTCTTCCCGACGGTGCCCGGCTTGCGCAGCCATTCCTGCGGGGTGACGAGGGTGTTGCCGATCGCCTCGGTCGCGGAGTAGTACTCGTAGACGATCTCGCCCCACCACCGCATGAGTTCCTGCTTGACCTCGACCGGGCACGGAGCCGCCGAGTGCAGCGCGCACCGCATCGACGACAGGTCGTAGCGCTCGCGGACCTCGCGGGGAAGTTTCAGCAGGCGCACGAAATGCGTGGGCACCCACTGGCTGTGGGTGACGCGATAGCGCTCGATGCACGCGAGACTGAGCTCGGGATCGAACCGGTCCATGAGCACGACCGTGCCACCGAGGGCCTGCGTCGACACGCTGTACCGCAACGGCGCCGAATGGTAGATCGGTGCCGGCGACAGGTAGACGGTGTTCTCGTCGAAGCCGAAGCGGCGCACCTGCTTCAGCAGCGGAGAACCCGGCTCGTCCCCCACCTGCGCACCGGTGAGCGCGGGCTTGATGCCTTTGGGGCGCCCGGTGGTGCCGGAGGAGTACAGCATGTCGCTGCCGCGAGGCTGGTCCACCATGGGGGTGACGGGAAGACCCGCCACCTCCTCTTCGTACACGAGATGTCCGGGCACCCGACCTCCGAAGGCGATGCGGTGCGTCACCTTCGGGGTGAGCGGCGCGATCGCCTCGGCGAGTTCGGCGAGCGGCGCCGAGACGACGAGCACCTTCGCGTCGCAGTCGTCGACGATGTACGCGACCTCGGCGGGTGCGAGGTGCCTGTTCACCAGCGTGATGTAGACACCGGAACGCATTGCACCCCAGTGCAGTTCGAACACCGTCAGGACGTTCACGGTGATCACCGCGATGTGGTCGCCCCTGCCGACGTCGTGCGCGCGCAGCCAGTGCGCGAACCGGACGGACGCGTCCTCGAGTTCCCGATAGGTGAGCGTCCGCCCGGTCGCGGCCTCGTGCACGGCGGGCCGGTCCGGGGCGACCGCGGCGTAACGGCCCGGGTACATGCCTACAGCCCCAGGTCCTTGGAGATGATTGTCTTCATGACCTCGCTGGTGCCACCGTAGATCCGGGTCACGCGGGTGTCGGCGTAGAGCCGGGCGATCGGGTACTCGGTGATGTAGCCGTAACCGCCGTGCAGCTGCAGGCACTTGTCGATGACGCGACCGGAGACCTCGGTGCAGAACAGCTTGGCGCGGGCCGCATCGGCGACCGTCAGTTCCTTGCGGTCGAGCAGTTCGAGGCAGTGGTCGACGTAGACACGCGCGGCCTGGGTCTCGGCCGAGCATTCGGCGAGCACGAACTTCGTGTTCTGGAACGAGGCGACGGGCTTGCCGAAGACCTTGCGCTCCTTGGTGTATGCGATTGCGTGTGCGATGGCAGCCTCGGCGAAGCCGACCTGGTTCAGGGCGATACTCAGACGCTCCTGCGGCAGGTTGTGGGTGAGGTACCCGAAGCCCGCGCCTTCCTCGCCGAGGAGGTTCTCGACCGGCACCTTGACGTCGGTGTACGACAGTTCGGCGGTGTCCTGCTGGTGCAGACCGATCTTGTCGAGCTTGCGACCGACGGCGAAGCCCTCGCTGTCGGTGGGCACCGCGATGATCGACAGGCCGCCGCGGCGGTTCTCGGGGTCGAACGGGCTCGTGCGGCAGACCGTCAGAATGAGGTCGGCGGTGACGCCGCCGGTGATGAAGGTCTTCGCGCCGTTGATGATGTAGTGCTTTCCGTCCTCGGACAGCTTCGCCGAGGTCGCGATGTTGGCGAGGTCGGAGCCGGTGCCGGGCTCGGTCATCGCGATCGCGGTCATGATCGAGCCGTCGGCGAAGCCGGGCAGCCAGCGCTGCTTCTGCTCCTCGGTCGCGTACTCGAGCAGGTAGGGCAGGATCAGGCAGGCGTGCACGGTGTAGGAGCCGAACGAGACTCCGGCGCGCGCAACCTCTTCGAAGACGATCGTGTTGAACTTGAAGCTCGACTCGCCGCCTCCGCCGTACTCCTCGGGGACCTGGATGCCCAGGATGCCGAGTTCGCCCAGCCGGCGGAAGAAGTCGCGGGGCGGACGACCCATCTCGTCCCATTCCTCGCGATGCGGCGCGACCTCACGTTCGATGAAGTCGCGCACCATCTTCCGGAACTGCTCGTGTTCTTCGGTGAAGATCGTCCGCTGCATGGTTTGTCCTCCGGGGGTGGGGGGAAGGAGAGGGAAAGGTCAGTTGCCGGTGAAGTCGCCGGTGCGTCGTTCGAGGAACGCCGAGAGGGCTTCGCGGTGGTCCTCGCTGTGGTGTGAGAGCGCCTGGAGGGAGGCCGACAGTTCGAGGAGCGTGTCGAGATCGACGCGCTGGCCCTCGCGCAGGAGCTTCTTCGTCATGCGCAGTGCGTTCGGGGGGTTGACGGCGACGCGAGCGGCGAGCGCGTTCGCGGCGTCGAGGAGCTGTTCGGGTTCGACGACCTGCGAGACCATGCCCCAGTCGAGGGCGGTCGCGGCGTCGACGCGGTCGCCGGTGAAGGCCATCTCGGCGGCGCGCGCCGCACCGACCGCGCGCGGCAGCAGCCAGGCGCCGCCGTCGCCGGGGATGATGCCGAGCTTGACGAAGCTCTCCGCGAAGAATGCCTTCGACGAGGCGATCCGCATGTCGCACATCATCGCGAGGTCGCAGCCGGCGCCCACGGCGGGTCCGTTGACGGCGGCGATGATCGGGACCTCGCAGTGGTAGATGGCCCGGGGCAGGCGCTGGATGCCGCGGCGGTAGCCCTCGCGCAGGGCGTGGGGTGCGCCGCCGAACATGCCGCGACGCTCGTCCATGTCCTTGACGTTGCCGCCGGCGGAGAAGGCCGATCCGGCGCCGGTGAGGATGACGACGCGGGTGTCGATGTCGCGGTTGGCCTCCTCGACGAGTTCGACGAGACGGTCGACGACGTCGTCACCCGAGATCGGGTTGCGCGCCCCCGGAAGGTTGATCGTCCAGGTCACGACGTTTCCGTCGCGCGTGCTCAGTACGACGTCCTGCGAAGTTGCCATTGCGGTCGCGGTCCTTCCGGTAGCCAGTGTGGCTCGCACCATAATTTGGTCGAACGATCGTTCAAATTACGGGGCGGGTCGCATCCTGTAAAGACCGAACAGGCTCGTGCCTCAGTCGGGCAGGCTCACGTTCGATTCGGCGATTCTTATGGCCACTTCCTCCGGGAAGATGTTCCGGAAGACGAAGGGATCGCGGCCGAGCACCCAACCCGGTGCCAGCGCGGTCGCGTAGCGCTCGAAATATCCGAGCTGCTTCCCGAACAACACGAGCTCCTCGGGAGTCGACGTGTTCCATTTGCGTCCGAGCGAGACGAGCGCGCCGATCAGTTCGCTGAGCCGCAACTCCCCCACGTCCTGACCGAGCAGCGGACCGAAGATCTCGGCAACCTGCCGGCCCACCGCCGCGTCGTCGACGTCGAGGTCGGCGGCGACACCGAGCGCCCGCACGCTCTGCGCGACCGCCGTGAAGTCGCCGTCGAGCAGGGCGGCACGGAACAGCGCCCGCAGCAGCGCGCGCCACTTCTCGGGCAGTTCGCCGACGATGCCGAAGTCGAGCAGCGCGACCCGTCCGTCGTCGAGCAGCCAGAGATTGCCCGCGTGCACGTCGCCGTGGAACGGGCCGTGACAGAGCACCGCCTCCATCCACACCTTCACCCCGCGGCGCACGAGCAGGGAGGTGTCGAGATCGTCCTGGCCCGGCACCACCCGGTCGACGGGCTTGCCCTGCAGGCGTTCCATGCAGATCACCCGCGGACCGCACCACTGCCAGTACACCTCGGGCACCGTGACGAAGGTGTTGTCACCGAAGGCGGAGATGTTGCGGCGGAAGCGATCCTGACGATCCGCTTCGACCGCCGCGTTGAGCTCGGTCATCGTCGCGTCGTAGAGATCGCGGATGATCCCCGGAGTGTTCGCGATGCGGAAGAACTCGAAGAGCTGCAGCAGCTTCGCGCCCATGTAGGCGGCGCGCAGATCGACGAGCATGCGGTGCGCGATCCCCGGCCGCTGCACCTTCACCACGGCCCGGCGGCCGTCGCGCAGCACGCACCCGTGCACCTGGGCGACGGACGCCGCGGCGAGCGGCACGTCGTCGAACGACTCGAACATCTCGTCGATGCGGTGTCCGAGATCCTCCTCGATCACCGCACGGGCCTGTTCGGAGGGGAAGGTCGGCACATCGTCGAGCATGCGCAGGCACGCGTCG
Organism: Rhodococcus sp. S3; assembly: GCF_058211795.1. Classification (NCBI taxonomy): domain Bacteria; kingdom Bacillati; phylum Actinomycetota; class Actinomycetes; order Mycobacteriales; family Nocardiaceae; genus Rhodococcus; species Rhodococcus sp. S3. Next base: position 4,547,592 of record NZ_CM177074.1, read on the forward strand.
GCGAGGACCGCGGGGAACAGTCCGGGCGACGATGCGATGAGCTGTCCCAGCTTCACGAAGGTCGGCCCGAGATGCTCGAAGGCGTCGACGGTGCCGTGCGCGGCCGCTTCGACGACGCTGTGCTGCCGGGGCCGGACGGTCCACCGCAGCACCGCCCACACCACGAAAGCGATCAGGACGGCGGCGACGACCACGGCCCGTCCGAGCTCGGCCGGCCCGAACCGGTCGAGCGGAGGCCGCTCGACGTCCAGGGCACCGGGTGGAAGACCGTCGGCGAAGGGGCCGACGGAGCCGTTGCGCTCGGGCCTGCTGTGGCCCTGCGCTCCGGATACGCCTTCGCGCAGCGTGTACTCGTGCACGACCTGTCCCCACTCCGTCCACCACGCGCTCACCTCGGCGCGACTTCGTGCACGGTACCTGCATCCGGCGCCCCGATCGAGACCCGACGATCATCTGTCTTCTGTCGGTGCCCCCGACTACTCTCTGACGGGTAGCGGATTCGGGTCCGACCAGCCGGGGGTATCGCGCTCATGACCGAACAACTGCTCGAAGAATCTGCCGGTTCGACATCGACGTCGACCGATTTCATGGAACTCGCCGAGCCGTTCCGTCGCGAACTGCTCGCCCACTGTTATCGCATGAGCGGGTCGCTGCACGATGCGGAAGACCTGGTCCAGGAGACCTATCTGCGCGCCTGGCGCGGTTACGAGAACTTCGGGGGCCGCTCCTCACTGCGCACGTGGTTGCACCGTATCGCCACCAACGTGTGCCTGACGGCGCTCGAAGGTCGTAGCCGCCGGCCGTTGCCCACCGGGCTCGGCGCGCCCAGTTCCGATCCCACCGACGATCTGGTCACCCGCCCCGAGGTGCCGTGGCTCGAGCCGTTCCCCGTGGGGTATGCCACCGACGATCCGTCGGATCCCGCCACCATCGCGGCATCCCGCGATTCCGTCCGCCTCGCGTTCGTCGCTGCTCTGCAGCACCTGTCCGCACGCCAGCGCGCGGTCCTGCTGCTCCGCGAGGTCCTGCAGTGGCGCGCCACCGAGGTCGCGGCCGCACTCGACACGTCGACGGCGGCGGTCAACAGTCTTCTGCAACGGGCACGTGCGCAGTTGAAGGACGCCCAGGTCCGCGACGACGACCTCGCCGAACCCGACAGCGCCGAGACCAAGGCACTGCTGCAGCGCTGGGTCGACGGCTTCGAGAAGTACGACATCGATTCGCTCGTCGAGATGCTCACCCAGGACGCCGTCTGGGAGATGCCGCCCTTCGAGGGCTGGTACCAGGGCCCCGACGCGATCGTCTCCCTCATCAAGCACAAGTGCCCCGCGAAGGGCCCCGGCGACCAGGTACTGCTTCCCACCGTGGCCAACGGCCAGCCGGCATTCGGGCTGTACATGCGAGGGGAGGACGGCCGCCACCACCCTTTCCAACTGCAGGTGCTCGACATCGTCGACGGTAGGGTCACGCACGCCACCGTCTTCTTCTCCGACGACACCACAGCCTTGTTCGCCCGGTTCGGGCTGCCGGAGGACCCGGCAGCCCGCTGAACAACACGGTAGGGCCTACGCGGTGGTGTTCTCCTCGGCATCCTCCGGTGCCCACGCCTGCGACGCGGCAGCCATATCCATCCACATGACCTCCCAGACGTGGCCGTCGAGGTCGCGGAAGGCCCGTTGATGGGCGAAGTCCCCCATCTCCTCCTGCGTCTTCTGCGCGCCGGCCGTCACCCACTCGCTGCCACCGGCCGCGAGCGCGCCGTCGACGATCGCGTCGACACCCTCCCGGCTGTCGGCCGACACACACATCAGCGCCTCGCGGGCCTTCGTGGTGTCGCAGATGTCGTCGTTGATGAAGTCGCGGAATCGCGGCTTCTCGAGCAACATCACGTAGGTCTGCTCGTTGATCTCCAGGCACGCGGTGTTCTCGTCGCAGAACATCTCGTTGAAGGTGAATCCGAGCTTGTCGAAGAATGCACGGGAGGCGGCGACGTTCTCGACGGCGAGGTTGACGAACAGCATGCGCGACATGGTTTCTCCTGTGTTCGGCTCGTCCTGTACGGGACGCGGTCCGGATGTCACGGATACAGACCGGCCGCCCCGCGAGAACTCATCGCGCACCCGGAGATTTCTCGGAGCGATGTGGTCGTCACTGCTTGCCGAGCATCCAGACCGGGCCCGTGATCAGCCAGATCACCGTGATCGTGGCGAGGGTGGGGAAGATTCCGTACAGCGCCGAGGTCTGTTCGCCGTTCGCGACGGTCGACCCGAGTCCGAGTACGGCGGCCGCGCTGATCCCGGCCGCGAGCAGCCATCGCCCGAAGTCCGCACATTCCTTGCGGAAGGCCTCCGGGCCTTCCTTCGGAGCGCGTTCCGGTTTCGCACCACCCGCGAAGTGGTAGGCGAACCGCCGGTCGGCCCACCGGACGATGCTCGGTCCGAAGGCGACACTCACACCGAGATAGATGCCGGCCACACGGTGGATCCAGCCGACCTCCGCGCCGTTGTGCAGATCCACGGCGACGGCCGCGAGCAGGACGACATCGATCAGCGGGATCAGGGCGAGCAGCACCGCACCCGTCCTGCCGAGCCGGAGCAGGTACCGGAACACGAGTCCGGCCGCGAGCACGACCCAGAACGCGATCTCGCATCCGACGATGAAGGCGGCGATGTGGCTGAACATGACCTCAGAATCGCGCGCACATCCCTGTGCGCGCGTCGCCCGATGGGCGACAGATGCCTCATCACTTCGGGTGACGCCGACCCTGATTCTCTCCCGGTTGTGGTCGAATCGTTCCCGTGGACAACCGTGAATCCGAGATTCGAGTGGGATTCGTGAACCCGCGCTACAACTCCCTGCTCGTCGCCCTCGCGTACTTTGCGGGTGGCGCACTGTTGTACGCCCTGGATCTCGGTGTGCTCGTCGAGGACCGCTCGCCGCAGCCGCTGTGGGTGTGGCTCGTTCTGCTCGCCTGCGTGTGTGCACCGATGACGATGCGCCGCACGCGACCGCTTCTCGCACTCCTGGTGGGCACGGTTCCGGTGCTGATCGACCTCGTCGTCGGCCCTTCTCTGCCGGTCTGGATCGCATACGGCGACCTGCTGTATGCCGCAGCGCTCTTCGGTTCGGCGCGGACCAGCCGATTCCTCGAACGCGCCCCGGTGGTCCCGATCGTCGTCGGCGCCGTCGCGCTCGGTGTGTACTTCCAGGACCTGCGCATCGCGGTGTGGGCCGTGTCGATCGCCGCGCTCGTGATCGTCGTCCCGATCTGGTGGGCCCGATCCGTCCGCACACATCGGGACGCCGCCGAGATCGAACGGGCACGCGCCGAGGCCCTCTCGCGGGTCGCGGAACTGGACCGTCGCGCCGCCATCACCACCGAGCGGCAGCGTCTGGCCCGCGACCTGCACGACGTGGTGGCGGGGCACCTGTCGTCGATCGCGATCCAGAGCGAGGCCGCGCTCCGTCTCCGCGAGTCCGATCCCGACAGAGCGCTGACCGTGCTCGAGTCCGTACGCTCCGGCAGCGTGGCCGCCCTGCAGGAGATGCAGTCGATGGTGCGCCTGCTGCGCAGCGACGACACCGACGACGAGATCACCACGGCGGGTCGCCTCGCCGACCTCGAACCGCTCACCGCATCCGCACGCGCCGCCGGCACCTCCGTCCGGATCGACGGTCGTCCTCCCGCAGACCTCGACGCGGAGGTCGATCTCACGGCCTACCGCATCGTCCAGGAGACTCTGACGAACGCGGTCAAGCATGCACCGGGACGGCCGGTGACCCTTCGTTTCGACGACACCGACGGCCGGCTCGGGATCGAGGTGGTGAACCCCATCGGAGACCCGGACATCGCAGGTCCGTCACCGGCCCGCGGCGCCGGGCACGGCCTGCGCAATATCGCCGAGCGCGCCGCCGCGGTGGGCGGGCACGCCCGCTCCGGTCGCGACGGGAACGAATGGAGGACATACGTGCAACTGCCGCTCGCGAACAGGAGTACGACGTGACGATCAGGGTGCTGCTCGCCGACGACCACAGCGCCATCCGCGCGGGCCTGCGACTCCTGCTCGACACGAGCGAGGACATCGAGGTGGTGGGCGAAGCCGCCGACGGCGCCGTCGCAGTGTCGCAGGCCCGCGCGCTCGCCGCGGATGTCGTCCTCATGGACATCCGCATGCCGCACGTCGACGGGATCGCCGCGACCCGCACCATCACCGAGGAGACGAGCGCCCGGGTGCTGGTGCTGACGAGTTTCGAGATCGACGAGTACGTCTTCGAGAGTCTTCGTGCCGGGGCGGCCGGATATCTCCTCAAGACCGCCTCGGCGGATGCCATGCTCGACGCGATCAGGGCGGTGCACTCCGGGGAGTCCGTGCTCTCACCGCAGGTCACGCGAACCGTCATCGACGCGTTCGTCTCGAAAACGACTCGGCGGGAGGATGTTCCGGACGGTCCGGATTTCGATGCCCTCACCGCACGCGAACAGGAGGTCTTCGCGTGTCTCGGAGAGGGACTGTCGAACCGCCAGATCGCCACCCGCCTCGGCATCGGTGAGAACACGGCGAAGACACACGTCGCCCGGGTGCTCCACAAACTCGGGCTGCAATCGCGGATCCAGGCGGCCATCCTCGCCCGGGACATGCCCGATCATCGGCTCTAGGATCGGGGCCCGATCATCGGCTCTAGGATCGGGGATGCACCAGGAATCGACAACCGACTCCGAAAGCGCGGGAAAAGAAATGACCGGCAATTCCGATCACGACGACCTGCTGCTCAGCGACGCCGAACGTATGCACGCGTTGAACGCACTCGGCGAACACTACGCCGCGGGCCGGCTCGACAGCGCCGAGTTCTACGAACGATCCGGGGAGATATCTTCGGCGCGAACGTTTTCGGCGTTGCTCCCGTCGTTCCGGGGACTGCCCGGCGGTGTTCCTCTCGAACAGGTCGACGGGCACATCCGGATGATCCCCGACTCCTCGGCACCGGCGGTCCGCCACGACAGCTCTCCTACGGCGGCACCCCAGTCCCCGGAGGACGAGCTGGCCTCGCTCCGCGAACGCGGCAGCATGGTCGAGACGCTGGACTGGATCATCATCGGCGTCACGCTCGTGACCTTCCTCGTCCTGCAGATCGCTCTCGACTGGAGCTACGCGTGGATCGTGTGGCCGTCGCTGATCGTCACGCTCAGCGTTCCGCGGTTGATCCTGAAGTACAGCGACGACGACGAGAAGGTCTACGAAGAGCTCAAGAAGTCGGAGGCCGCCGAGCGGAAGAAGCGGCTCGAGGAGGCGTCGAAGCGGATCCGGGAACTCGAGGGTCGTCGCGGTCCGGAGACGCCACGCAGCTGAAGCGACGGGTCACCGTGAACCTGGGTGAACCGCTCCCCGATTGCTCTTTCCTGCGCTGTTCCTGGTAGAAGCAAGGAATGGCAATCGAGACCGCTCAGTTCACCGTCGACCGTCCGGGTCGTTTCATGGGCGTCGGCATCGAGGTCGCCGACGACGCGTCGGTCTCGGTCACCCAGTCCGTCGGATCGCACCTCTTCGACCACCGCGGGCAGACCACGCTCGCCTCCATCGGCGTCTTCGCCGACGTCGCCGCGGGGGCACCCGCCGGTATCGCCCGGTTCGCGGAGACCGGTGAGCGCCCGCAGACCGTGTTGTCGCACGTGACGGCGACGCTCGCCCACCCCTTCCCCGCCTCGGGCGCCCTCGTCGGTCACGGCAGCAGCCTGTTCTTCGACGCGTCCACCGCCGTGTCGGGCACCGACGTGCGCGACGAGCAGGGTGCTCTCGTCGCGCACCTGGTCGGGCGCTCCATCGTCGTCGGGCGCACGCCGATGGAACTCGGCGCCGAGGCATCGGAGGCCGTGCCGGAGCGGGACGAGCCGGAACCGTGGTCCGATGCGGCGATCCTGACCGAACTGCCCGGCCTCGACATCGTCACGGGCATCTCCACCGGGACTCTTCCGCGCGGACCGCTCGCCGGACTGCTCGGACTCGAGGTGACGGTCGCCGAGCGCGGCCTCGTGCAGGCCCGGCTGTCGCCGCGCGAGTGGATGGCCAACGTGATCGGTTCGGTGCAAGGCGGTGTGCTCGTGTCGATGGCGGAGGCCGTCACCGGCCTGGCCGCGCAGACACTGACCGGCATCGATCAGGACTACCGCGTGCTGGAGATCGGTCTCGATTACCTCCGCTCCCCGGCAGTACCCGGGCCGGTCATCGAACTGCGGTCCGACGCGGTGCGGGCCGGACGGCGACTCGCGTCCTTCGAGACGACGCTGTGCGCCGCCGACGGCACCGTCTACGTGCGCGCGCACGCCAACGTCCAGCTGTTCCCCCGCGCGTAACGGGTTCGCAGGAATCTCCCAGCCTTCTCGCACCGTGTCTCGAGCGTCCGGACGGACGATGGTCGGAACGAGGACGCACGGAGGAGAGATCATGAACGAGGACGTCGAGGCGAGCCGCAGACGTGTCAGCCGCCGACGGGCGTTGGCGCTCGGCGGAACGATCGGCTTGGGTGGGCTGATCGCGGCGGCGTGCGGCACGGACGAATCGGCCACCACCGCGACGACCGGCACCGCATCGGCGGTGACCACCACGACACCCACCGCGACCGGCATCGACGCACAGCTCGTCGCGATGCTGGACGACGCACCGAGCTGTGTGATGAGTGCCGAGGTGACGCAGGGACCGTACTGGTTCGACGTCGACTCCATCCGCCGCGACATCGTCGAGGACCGGCCAGGCCTCCCCCTCACGCTGGCAGTGCGGGTGCAGGATCTCGCGAACTGCGATCCCGGTGGGTCCGCGGCTCCGATCTCGAACGCCGTTGTCGAGATCTGGCACTGCGACGCCGGGGGCGAGTACTCGGGCTTCGAATCGGGCACGGCCTTCCCCGGTGGACCGGTTCCGCCGGCCGGTGGGAGTCCACCCGAGGGGATGACACCGCCGGAGGGCATGCAGCCGCCCGCCGGGATGGGTCCGCCGCCCGGGGCGCCAGGAGCACCGGAGGCACCGGGTTCCGGGGAGACCTCCGACGGCTCGTACAGCTCGGGAGACGTGGAGGCCACGACCACCGACGACGGCACCTACCTGCGCGGCGCGCAGGTGACGAACGCCGACGGCATCGTCTTCTTCGACACGATCTATCCCGGCTGGTACCGCGGCCGCACCGTGCACATCCACCTGAAGGTGCACATCGACCGGTCGACGGTGCTCACCACGCAGCTGTACTTCGACGACGCGCTCACCGACGAGATCTTCTCCACCGTCGAGCCGTACACCGAGCACAGCGGCCGCGACACCCGCAACGACACCGACTCGATCCACGACCCGACGGGGACGACCGTCACCGCACGTCAGGGCGACCGGGTCCTCGCCGCGGTCAACGTGGGTGTCGACGTCTGATCACCCCGTTCGGCGCGCGGCCGTCACCGCCGCCGCGCCGAGTCTCGGGAACCGGCCGTCGGAGATCGTGGTGAAGGTGTTGCCCATGCGGTTGGTGACGAACGCGACCGACAGTCCGGTCTCCGGGTCGGCGAACGCTCCCGAGCCGCCGAACCCGTAGTGCCCGACCGACCGCAGCGGCTGCTGCCGCAGGGCGACCCAACCCGGGTGGTAACCCAGCCGCCAATTGGGCCGGATACCGAGGACGTAGTCGCGTCGCCGGGTCTGCACTTCGAGCAACTGGTCGACGGTGTCCTCCTTCAACAGGCGGGCACCGTCGATCGCTCCGCCGTTCGCGATCGCCGCATACATGCGGGCCAGGGCCCGCCCGGTGAACACACCGTTCCATCCCGGCATGACGGCGTCGTGCGCGGACGGACTGCGCATCAGCTCGTCGAAGCCCTCCGCCATGCCCGCCTCGGCGAGACCCCGCACGCCCGGCGCGCGCGACAGCACCGCCGACGCCGTCGTCCACGGTGCCGGCAGGAAGTTGACCTTGGGGAACACCCGGGCGATGCGGTGCCGCTGGTCCTCGGGCACGTGGTACCAGAATTCGTCCGTGCCGAGCGGCTCGGCGATCTCGGTGCGCACGAGTTCCTGGAAGGGCACCCCGGTCACGCGCGATGCGACCTCGGCGACGAGGTTGCCGTAGGTGACGGCGTGATAACCCGGCCCGTGGAAGCGTCGCGGATCGGGTGGGGAGGCGGCGAGCGCGGCGGCCACCGCCTCGGAATCGAGCAGTCCCTCCCGGCCGGGCACGAGCCCGCGCGACTTGTGCAGTCCGGCGCGGTGCGACATGAGCTGTCGCAGCGTGATCGTCTCCTTGCCGGCCGCGGCAAACTCCGGCCAGTACTCGGCCACGGCCGCGTCGTAGTCGAGCAGGCCACGCTCGGCGAGGCGATGCACCACCGTGCTGGCCACCCCCTTGCCGGTGGAGAACGACAGCACGACGGTGTCGCGGGTCCACCGTTTGTCGCGTGCGGCCCAGCCCGCCCAGATGTCGAGGACGGGTTCGCCGTGCAGGTAGCAGGCGAGAGCACCGCCGCCCTGGCTCGGCTTGTAGAACATCCGGAAGAACAGATCCGCGACAGGCATGAAGCGGGGATCGACCAGCATCTGTGTCGACGGGGTCGCCGCGGGCGGCTCCGTCGTGGAACCTTCGGTCATGAGGGCGATGTTAGGAGTATGTAAACGCTCCCGAGGGTGTTCTCCCACTTCCACGGCGGTCCGCTCCGCGGGCGACTGCACGACCTGCCCATCCGGTGTAAGGATGGGGAGCATGACCCTCGCGCAGAACTCGGAGATTCGCTCCGGCATCGATCTCGGACACGTCGACGAACGGGTCCGCCCCCAGGACGACCTCTTCGAACACGTGAACGGCCGATGGCTCGCCGAACACGAGATCCCCGCCGACCGCGCGCTCGACGGAGCCTTCCGCACGCTCGCCGACAAGGCCGAGGTCGACGTGCGGACCATCATCGAAGAAGCCGCGGCGTCCGGCGCCGAGCCGGGCACCGACGCCCAGAAGATCGGCGACCTGTACACCTCGTTCATGGACACCGCGACGATCGAGGCCGCCGGTCTCGATCCGATCCGCGAGGAACTCGGGGCGGTCTCCGGGGCTGCCGACCGTGCCGCGCTCGCGGCGGTGCTGGGCCGGTTGCAGCGCGCCGGCGTGACGGGTGCGCTCGCGCACTACGTCGACACCGATTCGAAGAACTCCGAGCGCTATCTCATGCACGTCTCGCAGGGCGGGCTCGGTCTGCCCGACGAGTCGTACTACCGCGAGGACCGCTACGCCGAGATCCGCGATCAGTACACCGCCCACATCGGCCGGATGTTCGCCCTCGCCGACCTGCCCTACGACGCGGCGACGGTGGTCGCGCTCGAGACGAAGCTGGCCGCCGGGCACTGGGACGTCGTCAAGCGTCGCGACGCCGACCTGAGTTACAACCTGCTCACCCTCGACTCGCTGCTCACCGACCTTCCGCAGTTCGACTGGACAGGATGGATCACCGCGACCGGTGCGACGACCGACCAGTGGGCCGAGATCGTCGTCCGTCAGCCGAGCTTCCTCGAGACGTTCGCGACGCTGTGGGCCGACGAGGACCTCGACGACTGGAAGGCCTGGGCGGTGTGGCGGGTGCTGCGCGCGCGGGCTCCGTATCTGTCCGAGGCGTTCGTCGACGAGAACTTCGCGTTCTACGGCCGCACGCTCACCGGCACGCAGGAGATCCGCGACCGCTGGAAGCGCGGCGTGTCGCTCGTGCAGGACCTGCTCGGCGAGGCCGTCGGCAAGCTCTACGTCGAACGGCACTTCCCCGCCGAGGCGAAGACGCGCATGCAGGTGCTCGTCGACAACCTCACCGAGGCGTACCGGCAGTCCATCACCGACCTCGAATGGATGAGCCCGGCCACGCGCGAAGCCGCGCTGCGCAAGCTCGAGAAGTTCACGCCCAAGGTCGGCTATCCCGACACCTGGCGCGACTACTCCGCCGTGACGATCACCGCGGACGACGTGGTGGGCAACTACCGCAGCGGCTACGCCGCCGAGTACGACCGAGATCTCGGCAAGCTCGGTGGTCCGGTCGATCGCGGCGAGTGGTTCATGACGCCGCAGACGGTCAACGCCTACTACAACCCGGGGATGAACGAGATCGTCTTCCCCGCCGCGATTCTCCAGCCTCCGTTCTTCGACCTGCACGCCGACGACGCCGCGAACTACGGCGGTATCGGCGCGGTCATCGGGCACGAGATCGGGCACGGCTTCGACGACCAGGGCGCGAAGTACGACGGCGACGGCAATCTGGAGAACTGGTGGACCGATTCGGACCGCGAAGAGTTCGGTAAGCGCACCGCCGCCCTCATCGCGCAGTACGACGCGTTCGAGCCGAAAGCCCTTCCCGGACAACGCGTCAACGGCAGCTTCACGATCGGCGAGAACATCGGTGACCTCGGCGGCCTGTCGATCGCGTTGAAGGCCTACGAGATCGCGCTCGACGGCAAGCCCGCGCCCGTCATCGACGGCCTGACCGGGCTGCAGCGCGTGTTCTTCGGATGGGCGCAGGTATGGCGTACGAAGGTTCGTGACGAGGAGGCGTCACGCCGTCTCGCCGTCGACCCGCACTCGCCGCCGGAGTTCCGCTGCAACGGCGTGATCCGCAACATCGACGCGTTCTACGACGCGTTCGAGGTCAGCGAAGGTGACGGGCTGTATCTCGATCCTTCGGAGCGCGTGCGCATCTGGTAGCTCCACGCACGACACTGCCCCGACGCGGAATGCATCGGGGCAGTGGTCGTTTTCAGGTTTCGTTCTCGGGCTGTCGCCTACCGGATCAGCCGAGGTGCGAGCTCGGCACCGGAACGCCGCGCGCGTGGAACCACGGGATGGGGTCGACCTTGGCGCCGCCCGGCTGCCACACCTCGTAGTGCAGGTGCGGTCCGGTGGACTGGCCGCGGTTGCCCATCGTGGCGATCTGCTCGCCGGCGCGGACGTGCTGGCCGACCGAGACGAGGGACCGGTCGATGTGGCCGTAGACGCCGGTCGTGCCGTCGTCCTGCGCGATGCGCACCCACAGGCCGAAGCCCGAGGCCGGACCGGAGTCGATCACGACACCGTCGGTGACGGAGACGATAGGCGTGCCGATCGAGTTCGCGATGTCGACACCGTTGTGGTTGGTGCCCCAGCGCGGGCCGAAGCCCGAGGTCAGCGTTCCCGCAGCGGGGAAGGCGAGTGCGGGACGACGCGCGGCCTCCTCGCGAGCGGCCTGCTCGGCGGCCTCGCGAGCGATCCGCTCGGCCTCGGCACGCTGCGCCGCCTCCTGGGCAGCGATCGCCTCGGCGACACGCTGCGCTTCCCGCTCGGCGGCGCGGTTCAGCTTCTCGGTGTAGTGCGATGCGTCGACACCGGCGACCTTCAGCACCTGGGGTGCGGTCGAGAGGTTCTCCCCGGCGCCGGTCCATGCGGTGGCGGACTCGACGCGGACCCGGTCACCTGCGGCGTTCGCGACCGTCGTTCCGCCGACGGTGACGGCGCTCGCGAGGACCGCGACTGCCATCCACCTGCCGGCGCGGGTTGCGCGCCGTCGCAGATCGGTGGCTTCTCGGGTGGGGGTGGATTCAGGATTTCGGATCACAGCAGTTTCCTCTGGGACAGGCCCTCGGTAACGAAAGGGTCACGATTCCATCACAGAGTACTTCGACCTTTGACGACCTGAGCGTGTCGCCTTGACTCCAAACCGACCGGTATCGGACAAAAAGCGCCCGATTTGCCCTACTCGATTCACATCGACACCATCGACCTCACGCGTCGGACGCAAAACCGGGGTAAACAGTGAGTGACGTCACGCCATCGGATAACGGGGAAACGATCTCCGAGGGGGTATCGAGGCGGTATCGCGGCCCCAGCCGAGAGAGCCCTACCGCACCGCGAAACGCAGACCGAAATTGTCGAACGTCGCGGGCAGCGGACGCGCCGGATCCGGCTTCATATCCGACACCACGGTGAACTCGGCGGACCGGAGCAGAGTCGCAAGGAAGGTGCTCGCCGCGAACAGCACGATGCTGCGCCCGGGGCACACCGTCGGTCCGGCGCTGAACGGCACGAGCGCGGGATAGCGCTCGGCGCGGCCGTCGAGCCAGATCTCGGGTTCGAAGGTGTCGGCGAACGGCAGGTCGTCGGAGCGGTGGAAGGCCGAGGACAGGATCACGAAGCCCGTACCGGCGGGAATCGTGGAGATTCCACCCGCACCGTCGCTCCACGTGGTCTCTTCCACGGAGTCCCGGAGGATCACCGGAGTGGTCGGCCACAGCCGGGTCGTGTCCAACACGCAGGCCCGCAGGTACTCGTAGACCTGCGGTGTCCCGGCTTCGGTTCCCGACAATTCCGACTCGACGCGCAGACGCTGCTCGGAATGGGTCGACAACACCGCCAGGGTTCGGGCGCTGACCATGCCTGCGGCGTCGAACGCGAACAACCAGTGCGGCATCTGCCCGATCGGGTCGACGGACGCCGGCGCTGCGAGGTCCCGGACCACCCCGGCCAGACTCTGGGACGGAGCCGCCGTGACATGACGGTGCAGGTTCTGGGTGAACCGATCGCGCAGGCGGTGCCGGAGCGGATGCGCGAACGACCAGTTCCCGTTCGAGCGCAGCGTCCACAACTGGTCGGTGATGCTCTCGTCGTCGCGGGCGGCGTCGCCGAACGCGAGTCGCCGAACGAGGCGCCACCAGGTCTTCACGAAATCAGGAGCGTCGAGTTCACCGCGCGACCTCGCGTGCTCGAGCAGATTCTGCGCCTCCTGCTCGATCACGGGAACCCACTCGGCCGCGAGACGGTGCAGGGCGTGTTCCGGTTCGAGGACCGACTCGTTGAACGCGCGTCGCTGGGCGCGGATGTCCCCTCGGGAGATGAGCACACCGTTGGGCTGGAACGGACTGAGTGCGGCCACCTTCTCCTTGTTGGCCGCAGTGAACGACGCCGTGTCGGTGCGCAGGATCCGGTCCACATCCTCGGGCGTCAGGACGATCGCGAGGGTGCGGCCGGGAATCGGCACGACCACCGGTCCGTCACCGTGCCGCTTCCGTAGATCGGCGACCAGGCGGACCACGCCGGCATCGGACTGGTTCTTCTCGAGCAACTTCATCGCCCAACGCCGACGAGCGATCGGTCCCACCGCCACGAACGGCACGGCCACCTGCCCGAGGAGCCGAGCGGCGTCGGTGGGCGAAACGGTCGCGGTCGATGCAGGCACAGGTGCTCCCGGCGTCGGGGGGACAGGACCTATGCAGGCTTCCCGCCGAGAGTGCATCCAAACGTCCGTCCGGACCCGCAGGGGGAGATCACCGCAACCCTGGAACGAGCAGGCGTGCACGGTTCGCGGACAGAAGCACGCCTTCGGACGGTATGCAACTGTCTTCAAGGCGCGCAAACGTTCGGCGCTGCAGTGACAACTACCCGTCCCGATTTCCCCTGCGCCCTATTTTCCGCGCGCCTGCTTGCCGCGAGAGCACCTTGTCGGCCGCTTCCCAGTGCGCATCGAACAGATCGCCACGACCGTCGGAAAACCCTGCGACGGTGTGGAAGTGATCATCGCCGACGACAGCGAGGTGCTAATCCGCGGATACAACGTGATGCAAAGGTCGTCGCGTCGCTCTTTCTCCCCTCGACTCCACCGACCCATCGTCGGCGTGAAGTCACCCATCGGACATTCCGACGATGAACACATCCCGTGCCCGTACCCGAACTTTCCGAGGCTCGAGTACGGGCATGTTGTCGCTTCTGCGGTTACACACATTTCAAGATCGAACACAGCACATCGATCGTCGTCACGTTATCCATCACAAGTCCGAAATGCACGAAAGATCCCCTCGCGACCAACTTTCGAACCCGTGGTTGGATGTGCGGTCGAGATACGGACTCGAGCGCGCGACGCCGCGTGGCGAAGCCGAACTCCATCACAGCCACCGCCTGCCCCGGGAGGAACCATGACCGACATCGAGACGAAGAACTTCTTCACCGATCCGGAACTCGTCGAGGACCCGTACCCCTACTACGACGCCCTGCGCGAGGGATGCCCGGTCACGCGCGAACCCCACCACAACGTCATGATGGTCACCGGCTACGAAGAGGCGATCCAGGTCCTGAGCGACGAGCAGACCTTCTCGTCGTGTATCTCGGTGACCGGCCCGTTCTCCGGCCTTCCGGCCTGCCCCGAGAGCGACGACATCACCGACTTCATCGAGGAGCACCGCCCCTCGCTGCCGATGAACGACCAGCTCCCCACCATGGATCCCCCGCAGCACACCGACCATCGCGGACTGCTGATGCGGCTCATCACGCCCAAGCGACTCAAGGAGAACGAGGCCTTCATCGAGCGCATCGCCGACCGCCTCCTCGACGACCTGCTCGCCCGGGGCGAGGGCGACTACATCACCGGCTTCGCCGCTCCGTTCGCAATGCTCGTCATCGCCGACCTGCTGGGCGTGCCGGAGAGCGACCACCAGGAGTTCATCGAGGGCCTGAACATCCAGGTGGAGAAGGGCTTCTCGCTCGGCAGCACCGAGGGTGAGGCACTGAAGCTCAACCCGCTCGAGTTCCTGTACGAGAAGTTCGGCCAGTACATCGAGGACCGCCGCGCGAACCCCACCGACGACGTGCTGACGGGCCTAGCCACCGCAACCTTCCCCGACGGCACCCTGCCGCCCGTCGACGACGTCCTGCGTATCGCCGCGAACGTGTTCTCCGCCGGCCAGGAGACCACCGTGCGTCTGCTGAGTTCCGCGTTGCGGATCATCGCCGAGCAGCCCGAACTCCAGAAGACCCTGCGCAGCGAGCCCGATCGCATCCCGAACTTCATCGAGGAGACGCTGCGTTTCGAGAGCCCGATCAAGGGCGACTTCCGGCTCGCGAAGACCCCCACCACCGTCGGCGGGGTCGACGTCTCGGCCGGCACGATCATGATGCTGGTCAACGGCGCCGCCAACCGCGACCCGCGCCAGTTCTCCGACCCGAACGAGTTCGACATCGATCGCCGCAACGCACGCACCCACATCGCGTTCGGTCGCGGCGTGCACTCGTGTCCTGGCGCCCCGCTCGCCCGAACCGAAGGACGCGTGGGCATCGCGCGCCTGCTCGAGCGCACCAGCGAGATCCGGATCTCCGAGAAGGTGCACGGCCCCGAGGACGACCGGAAGTTCGGTTACCTGCCGACCTTCATCCTGCGTGGCCTGCTCGCCCTGCACCTCGAGTACACGCCGGCGGAAGGTGAGTCGAAGTGAAGGTCGTCGTCGACGACGACGCCTGCCGCGGACACGGCGTCTGCCTCGCGGCCTGCCCGGAGGTCTTCGACCTGAGCGACGGCGGATACGCCGTCACCCTGATGTCCGAGGTCCCGGCCGAACACCAGGACTCCGTGCGGGAGGCCGCAGGGGGTTGCCCCGAAAGGGCGATCCGGCTCGACTGAGATCAGAGCGCGCCGTTCTTCGACGGGTCCGGCGTCCGGCCTTCCATTCTCCAGCAGAGAATCCACCTCCCGAGCCTCTTGCGGGGAATGACCCGTCTACGGGGGCCGGGTGCGCTCCGATCCCCGCGCTGGTTGTCAGGATGTCTCACGGCCATCCTGACAACCAGCGAATTGCCGCAGCGGATGGCGAGAACGGCAGCGGATTCCCTCCCGGGTGCGCATTCCGACTTGCCTCTTTCCGGCCCCGAATCAGCCGTATCGGGATGAGAGCAAGGTTTCTTTTTCTGATAGCAACAGTCTCGAGTCGGGACGGAAAGCGGAAGGACGGCCCCGCGTTGCCTCCCTACCCTCCGGTACAGTGTCCCCATGTCCACTCCACGCGACACAGGGCGATCCGGGCAGTGACGGGCGCCAGCGAAGAGCCGGCCTGGAAGCAGCGCGCGGTGGAGCGTTCCATCCGGACCGCGAAGCTGCGCGCCGAGCAGCGCGTTCAGCGCTTTCTCGATGCCGCACAGGCGATCATCGCGGAAAAGGGCAGCACCGACTTCACGGTTCAGGAAGTTGTCGACCGGTCGAAGCAGTCGCTTCGCAGCTTCTACCTACAATTCGACGGTAAGCACGAGCTGTTGCTGGCACTCTTCGAGGATGCTCTGAGCCGCTCTGCCGATCAGATCCGTGCCGCTGCCGCCGACGAGAAGGATCCTCTCGATCAGCTGCGCGTCGCAGTGGAACTGCTGTTCGAGTCGTCCCGACCCGATCCGGCGGTCCCGCGACCCCTGTTCACCGACCTCGCGCCGCAGCTGGTGCTCACCCATCCTGCCGAGGTGAAGGTCGCACACGCACCGATGCTCACGCTGTTCACGGAGCTGATGGAGAAGGTCGATGCCGAGGGCAGCCTTCGCGAGGGAACGAACGCGAAGCGAATGGCCGCCATGACAATGCAGACCGTGATGTCCATTGCCCAGTCGAGCGGTGGCGACGACACCACGACCCTTCTCATCTCGGCCGACGAGGTATGGAGTTTCTGCTCGCAGGGATTCGCCGCCCCCTGACGAGAGCAGCATTCTCGAACAGCAAAGTTCATCCCTCTCGCTCGGTGATCACGAGAAGCCAATCCCCGTCTCCATCCGTGTTCGGCCCCGGTATAGGGATGTCGCCGTTCTCGTCGGAAGTCGCCGGCTGCCGAGGCCCGGTCGCGTCGGCGGGGTCGACCCACTCGAGGGTCGCCTCCTCCGGTACCAACGCAGGATCGAGCCGGATCGTGCGCTGCGTCGGAAGGTAGACGACGGCGAGTGAACCGTCGGGTGTCCGGGCAGCGGTGACGTACTCGTCGTCGAGAACGTCGATCATCTCGTCACTCGTCCACGGGGTGCCGCGACCTGCGACGACGAGCGGTTCGTCGATATCCGGCACGAGCTCCCACCACGGCCACGACTGCCACGACTGCCACAGTTCACGTATCGCTCGCAGCTGTGCGACAGCGGGAGTATCCAGACGGGTTTCCCACCCGTCCGGGAACTCCCAGTCGTCGGAACCCCGGAACTCGCCGGGCGAACCGGAGGTCAGTGCCCACAACGCCTGACGTCGGAGTGTCTCGTCGGTGGTCGGTGCCGTGTCCTCCTGGTTGTTCTCACCTTCGTAGTTGCCCTCCGAGAACAGTGCGGGTCGCGGGTCGCGGGTTCCGTCGGCACGCTCGTAGGCCTGCAGGACGGCCTGATAGGTGGGCGCGTAGGTGTAGACGAAGTTCCAGTCCACGACCGGTTCCCAGAACGGGTGATCCGTGGACAGCAGCTTGTCCCACCCCAGTTGGATCGTGAACGGTGCGTCGGAGCCGGCATCACGGATCCCGTCGAGCATCGCGTGCAGCACGAGATCCGACTCGGCACCGGCCGCGAGATCCTCCGCCTCCGGTGAGTAGTCCCCGCCGGTCATCCAGACGATGTTCGGGAATTCCGCGTACCGCTGCGCGAACCGCCGTCCGTACTCGAAGGCCTGTTCCGGCGTGGTCGACGCGAAGACGTGGGTGAGGTTCCACCCGTCCATCGGATACAGGAATACCGTGTTCCCGTGGCGGCACGCGATCCGGAGGTAGTCGTCGACACGCGACCAGTACACCTCGTTCCACTGCGTGATGTCGCCGTCGACGAACGGTTCGATGCCGTCGAAGGTGGCGCCTTCGTAGCTCGGGCCGCCGTTCACCGGCACGACGATCGCCGACATGATCGAGGCATTGAACCCGTTGATCTCGCGGTCGGTGAAATACAACTCGGCCTGCTCGGGCGACCAGTCGGCCATCCCCGACCACGGCGAGTCGCCGCGGACGAGGACGGGATCACCGTATTGATCCTCGAAATGGCGGCCATCGGCGCCGACGGACGAGACGAAGCGGTGGTCGGCGGCATCGCAGTCCGCTTCGACCGCCGGGACGTTCGTCCGCTGTTCCTGCTCTCCCGCGTTCGAACAGGCCGCGACCAGCAGCAACACCATCACAAGGACTGCCTGTTTCATCGTCACCCCACCGCGCCCGTGGTACGTCCAGGCTACGGAGGAGATCGTGGCTCCGAGCGAAAACACGGAACCCGTCGTCGGCGACAACCCGCGCTGGGGACTTCTTCCTCGACAAGGACCGACGTTCAATTCCGACGGACGCGGACGGCGGTGCCGGCGCACAGCACGACGACGGCACCGCCCGCAAACACTGCCCATGTCAATGGTTCTCCCAGCAGCCAGGCGGCCCAGCCGACCGTCATGATCGGCTGGGTCAGTTGCACCTGCCCGACCCGAGCCATCGGCCCGATGGCCAGACCTCGGTACCACGCGAAGAACCCGAGGAACATGCTGACGATGCCGAGGTACGCGAACGACGCCCAGTGCGTCACCCCACCCTGCGGCGGTCCGTCGGCGAGCGAGACCAGGGTGAGTGTCACCATCAACGGTGACCCCAGCACCAGTGCCCACGAGATCGTCTGCCACGCACCGATCTCCCGCGCCAGCAGCCCGCCTTCTGCGTAACCGACGGCGGTGGCGACCACCGCGCCGAGCAACAGCAGATCGGCTCGACCGAATCCCGCGGCACCTCCGCCACGCAGGCCCGCGAAGGCCATGACGGCGACCGTCCCCGCACCCGCCGCGACCCAGAACGGGGTGGGCGGCCGTTCGTGGGCCCGCAACACCGCGACCACCGCGGTCGCAGCCGGAAGGATCGCGATGACGATCGCGCTGTGGTTCGCCGGTGCCATGGTCAGGGCGTACGAGGTGAGCATGGGGAATCCGATCACCACCCCACCTGTGACGACGGCGATCCTGCGCCACTGATGCGTGTTCGGGAGTCGTTGCCCCGTGAGCGCGAGCGCCAGAGCGGCGAGAACCGCCGCGACGACCGCGCGGCCGGCGGCGACGAACAGCGGTGACATCGCCCCGTTCTCGACGGCGATGCGGGTGAGCGGCACGGTCAGGGAGAAGCCTGCGACGCCGAGCAGACCCCAGGCGAGCCCGCGAGGATCGGACGATAGCACTGGCCTGCCGGACACGATAGCGCTACTCTTAAATCTCATGTCGAACAGTAGCAGTTCCCAGCTCGTCGCGGAACTGACCCGGTGGATCGCCACCGCAGCACCCGGCGCCCGGTTGCCGTCGACGAGATCGCTCGTCGCGCAGTACGGCGTCAGCCCCGTCACGGTGCAGAAAGCATTGAAGACACTCCAGACCCGGGGTCTCGTGGAGAGTCGCACCGGTGTGGGAACCTTCGTCCGCCGGATCCGCACGTCGAACACGATCGATCACAGCTGGCAGACGGAAGCGCTCGGAACGGCTCCCTCGTTGCCTCGCGCCTCCGCCGCCCTGCGAACCGTGTCCAACGATGTGGTCTCACTCCACTCCGGCTATCCCGACCGCACGCTGCTTCCCGAACGCCTTGTCCGCGGAGCATATTCACGCGCAGCCCGCAGCGACGCCGCCGTAGGACGGACACCTGCTGCAGGACTTCCCGAACTGCAGGAGTGGTTCGCCGCGGAGCTGTCGGAAGCGACGAACGCGCGCACGGCCCCGCCGTCCGCGGGCGACGTGATCATCACCCCCGGCAGTCAGAGCGGGCTCGGGTCGATCTTCCGCGCACTCGTCGGCGCCGGTAATCCCCTCATCGTGGAGTCACCGACCTATTGGGGTGCAATCCTCGCGGCCACGAAGGCCGGCGTGCAGCTCGTACCGGTTTCCAGCGGACCCAACGGGCCCGATCCCGACGAATTGGCCCGCGCCTTCGATCGGACCCGGGCCCGCGCCTTCTACGCACAACCGAACTTCGCGAATCCCACCGGGGCGCAATGGCCGTCGTCGACCGGCGAGCGGGTCCTCGACGTCGTGCGCGATGCGGGAGCGTTCGTCATCGAGGACGACTGGGCCCACGACTTCGGGATCTCGACCTCGTCCGTTCCGCTGTTCGCCCGCGACGATTCGGGCCACGTCGTCTATGTCCGCTCCCTGACCAAGAGTGTCGCGCCGTCGGTGCGGGTCGCGGCGATCGTCGCGCGTGGACCGGCTCGCGAACGCATCCTCGCCGACGTGCAGGCCGAATCCGTCTATGTGAGCGGCGTTCTCCAGACGGTCGCGCTCGACGTCGTCACCCAGCCGGCATGGCAGACCCATCTGCGGGCGGTGCGGCGCGAGCTCGAATCGCGCCGCAACCTTCTCGTGAGCGAACTTCGTGAGCTCGCACCGGATGTGGCTGTCGACGGGCTACCGTCCGGTGGGCTCAACCTGTGGGGCAGGCTCCCGGACGACGTCGACGCCGAGGCCGTCGCGCACGAGTGCGAGGCCGCCGGGGTGCTCGTCGCGGCAGGTGACGAGTGGTTCCCGGCGGAGCCCACCGGTCAGTACCTCCGGCTCAACTACGCAGGACCGAATCCGGCGGCCTTCCGGGAGGCCGCGCGGGTCATCGGGAAAGTCGTCTCCGGCGGGTGAGGGCGAGCGGACGTCACCGGCTCGTGCGGCGCCGGCGGGCCTTCCTCACCCGGGTGCGTTCGTCCTCTGTGAGCCCACCCCAGATCCCGTAGCGTTCACCGGAATCGAGGGCGTACTGCAGGCACTTCTCCCGCACCGGACAACGTGCGCAGACCTTCTTGGCCGAAGCCATCCGGTTCTCCCTCGCGTCGCCCCGCTCGTTGTCCGGGTGGAAGAACAACGATCCGTCTGCGTCGCGACAAGCCGCGTCCATCTGCCAATCCCATTCCTCGGTAACGGGAGGCGGCAGATAGAGCAACTTCAGCGCGGGCATGTCCTACCTCCCTCCGTTGCGCAGGGTGCGGTAGACCTCGATCAGGTGATCGGTGGACGCGTCGCCGGTCTCGGGGATCTCGTCGCCGGCGAGCACCGACTGCAGGGCGGTGGCCTGGGTCTTGCCGAGTTCGACGCCCCACTGATCGAACGAGTCGATCCCCCACACGACGCCTTGGACGAAGGTCTGATGTTCGTAGAAGGCGATGATCTGCCCCACCACCGAGGGGGTCAGTTCCGGGGCGAGGATCGTCGTCGACGGCCGATTGCCGGGCATCACCTTGTGCGCCACCAACGCCTCGTCGACGCCCTCGGCACGGACCTCGTCCGCATCACGGCCGAACGCGAGGACCTTGGCCTGGGCGAACATGTTCGCCAGCAACAACACCTGCATGCTGGTCTGCCCGTCGCGGGCCGGTAGGTCGTCGCCGCTACGGGCCAGGCCGAGAAAGTCGACGGGGACGATCTCGGTGCCCTGGTGCAACAGCTGGAAGAAGGCGTGCTGACCGTTGGTACCGGGCTCACCCCAGAACACCTCCCCGGTCGGACACACCACCGGTGTGCCGTCGGCGCGCACGGATTTGCCGTTCGATTCCATGGTCAGCTGCTGCAGATAGGCCGGCAGCCGCGCCAGATCCTGCGCATAGGGCACCACCGCCCGCGACCGGTGGCCGAGGATGCTCGCGTTCCACACCCCGATCACCCCCGCCAGCAACGGTGCGTTCTGCGCCGGGGCGGTGGTGGCGAAGTGGGTGTCGATGGTGTGCATGCCGGCGAGGAACTCGGCGAACCGCTCGCGTCCGATGGCGCACATCACCGCCAGCCCGATCGCCGAACCGACCGAATAACGGCCGCCGACCCAGTCCCAGAACTCGAACATGTTCGCCGGGTCGATGCCGAACTCGACCACCCGCTCCGTATGGGTCGACACGGCGACGAAATGCTTGGCCACGGCGTCCTCGCCGAGGGCGTCGACGAGCCACCGCCGGGCGGCGGTGGCATTGGACAGGGTTTCGAGGGTGGAGAAGGTCTTCGACGCGACGACGAACAAGGTGGTGGCCGGGTCCAGGTCGGCCAGGGCGGCGGTCAGATCGGCGGGGTCGACGTTGGAGACGAACCGCGCCGCCGGCCCGTCGTGAAAACGGCGCAGGGCGCGGGTGACCATCGCCGGGCCCAGATCGGAGCCGCCGATGCCGATGTTGACCACCGTGGCGATCTTCTGCCCGGTGGCGCCGCGCCAAGCCCCGGTGCGGAGGCGGTCGGTGAACTCGCCCATCCGGTCGAGCACGGCGTGGACGTCGGCGACGACATCGACCCCGTCGACGATCAGGTCCGCCTCGCGGGGCAGGCGCAGGGCGGTGTGCAGCACCGCGCGGTCCTCGGTGACGTTGATGTGCGCCCCCGAGAGCATCGCCTCCCGAGCCGCGACCACACCCGTCTGCTCCGCCAGCTGGAGGAGCAGTTCGAGAGTGCGACCGGTGAGACGTTGTTTGCTGAAGTCGACCACCAGATCCCCGGCGTGCGCGGTCAACGCCTGCGCGCGCTGCGGTTCGATCGCGAACAGCTCCCGCAGGGACACCGCGGCGATCTCGTCCCGGTGGGTTTCGAGGGCTCGCCAGGCCTCCGTGGTCGTCACATCCTGTGTTTCCGTATCCATGTTTCTGCCAACGTCTTTCGTCACGCCAGTGCGCGCAGGCGGGGGGCGAGGTCGCGTTCGAACAACTCCAGGAACCGCTTCTGATCATGACCCGGCGCGTGGAACACCAGATGATTCAACCCGGCATCGACATACGACTTGACCTTCTCGACCGCCTCGTCCGGATCCGACGCCACGATCCACCGCTTGGCGACCTGCTCGATCGGCAACGCATCCGCGGCCGCTTCCATCTCGATCGGATCGTCGATGGAATGCTTCTGCTCCGGCGTCAGCGACAACGGTGCCCAGAAGCGGGTGTTCTCCAAGGCCTTGTCCGGATCGGTGTCGTACGAGATCTTGATCTCGATCATCTTGTCGATCCCGGCCACATCCCGCTCCGCCTTCTCCGCACCCTCGGCGACGGCCGGCAACAGTTTCTCGGTGTAGAGCTCCATGCCCTTCCCCGAGGTGCAGATGAACCCGTCTCCGGCCCGTCCCGCATACCGGGCGACGACCGGACCACCGGCGGCGACGTAGACCGGGATGCCGCCTTCGGGCACGTCGTAGATCGACGCCCCCTTGGTCGTGTAGTACTCGCCCTCGAAATCGACCCGGTCGCCGCGCCAGAGCTCGCGCATCAATCGCACCGACTCCCGAAGACGGGCGAAACGTTCCTTGAACTCCGGCCACTGGCCGGCATATCCGGTGGCGATCTCGTTGAGCGCTTCGCCGGTGCCGACGCCGAGGAAGATCCGCCCCGGATACAGACAGCCCATCGTCGCGAAGGCCTGCGCGATCACCGCCGGGTTGTACCGGAAGGTCGGGGTCAGCACCGAGGTCCCGAGCTGCAGCCGTTCGGTGCGCTCCCCCACGGCGGTCATCCACGCCAACGAGAACGGCGCGTGCCCACCGTTGTGCCGCCACGGCTGGAAATGATCCGACACCGTCGCCGAATCCATCCCGTGCGCCTCGGCCAGCACGCCCAACTCGACCAGCTCGCGCGGACCGAACTGCTCCGCCGACGCCTTGTATCCCAACTTCAGCATTACCGTGCAACCTCCGAACAACGTGGTGCCAGCGAAACGATCACGCACAATCGCGCAAATCCTGCACGAAATCATGCACACTGAGCGCAGACAGTGTCAATATCCACGCAGAGGTGTGTCGCTCCGTGCGTTATGGTCGTGCACCGACCCCGACCACGGCGTCCGAGTACCCAGAAAATCGAGTGCCCAGAGCCCTAGGAGCAATCGTGTCAGCGACCGCACGGCGACGTGAGATCTTCCACCGAATCCTCGCCGACGGATATGTCGATGCGAAGACCCTCTCGGCCGATCTCGGTGTCGATGCATCCACGATCCGCCGCGACCTCGATTCGCTCGCCCGCGAAGGGAAGGTCGAGCGCACGCACGGGGGTGCCCGAGCGGTCGAGGGCGCAGGTCTCGAGGTGCCGTACGCCCTCAAGAAGGACGTGCGCCGCGAGGAGAAGGTGGCGATCGCGGCAGTAGCGGCCGCCATGGTGTCCGACGGGGACAGCGTGGTGCTCGACAGCGGATCCACGACCTACGAGGTGGCCGTGGCACTGCGGCACAAGGCGTCGCTGACGGTCCTCACCAACGACCTACGTATCGCGAAATACGTTGCGGCATTTCCCGACGTCCGGCTCCTCGTGTCCGGAGGCGAGCTCCTCGGTTCGGTCTACACCCTGGTCGGCGACCATGCCGTGCAGTTCCTCTCGGACTACTCCGCCGACTGGGCGTTCCTCGGTGCCGACGCTGTGCACCCCACTGCCGGCATCACCAACACCAACACGCTGGAGATCCCGATCAAGCGGGCGATGATCCGATCGGCCGAGAAGACGATCGTCGTGACGGATCATTCGAAGTTCGGGGAGCGCGCGCTCGCCCGGGTCGCGAGCCTCGACGAGGTCACGTGCATCGTCACCGACGACGGTCTCGACGAGGAGAAGCGGGCAGCCTACGGCGACCGACTCGTGATCGCCTCGAACTCTTGACATACAACCATTCGGTTGTACATTTGGGGGTGTGAGCGGAGACGACGAGGACCGGGCCGATGCCCTGTTCCACGCGCTCTCCGACCGGACCCGACGCGACATCATGCGACGAGTCCTGGCCGGGGAGCACTCGGTGTCCGCTCTTGCAGCGAACTACGACATGTCCTTCGCTGCAGTGCAGAAACACGTCGCCGTGCTGGAGAAGGCCGGTCTGCTCGTGAAGCGACGCAGCGGTCGCGAGCAGTTGGCCAGTGGTGACGTGACGGCAGTGCGGTCGGTGGCGTCCATGCTCACCGAGCTGGAGCAGGTCTGGCGCGGTCGCATCGCGCGCATCGACGAACTCATCGCATCCGAATCCCCCGAGGAAGGCTGAGAAATGCCTGTAACCGACGTCCGGCACGACTCCGACAAGTTGACCCTGACCATCACCGCCGAGTTCGCCGCCCCGGTGTCCCGCATCTGGCAGGTCTATGCCGATCCCCGTCAGCTGGAGAAGATCTGGGGACCCCCGACCTTCCCCGCGACGGTGGTCGACCACGATCTGAAGCCCGGCACCCGCACCACCTACTTCATGACCGGCCCCGACGGCGAGAAGTACGCCGGCTACTGGGACATCACGGCCGTCGACGAACCGACGAGCTTCTCGTTCACGGACGGTTTCGCAGAGCCGGACTTCACCCCGAAGCCGGAGCTGCCCGTCTCACGCAGCGTCTACAACTTCGAGGAGTTCGAAGGCGGCACGCGCGCAACCTATGTCAGCACCTACGAGAGTGCCGAGGCGCTCCAGCAGGTACTGGACATGGGGGTGGTCGAGGGCGCCTCGTCCGCCATCAACCAGATCGACGACCTGGTGGCTGCCTGACAGCACCGAAAGGCCGACGCCCCCTGCTCTTCCGGACGAGACGAACCGGAGAGCAGGGGGCGTCGGAAGGCTTACTGTCGGTGTGACGGAGATCGGGTCGTGCGACGGAGATCAGAGATTCAGTCGCCCAACGGAATCAGAGATTCCAGTCGCCGAGACCGTCCCAGCCGTTGAGGGTTCCG
Source organism: Rhodococcus sp. S3 (assembly GCF_058211795.1). Lineage (NCBI taxonomy): Bacteria > Bacillati > Actinomycetota > Actinomycetes > Mycobacteriales > Nocardiaceae > Rhodococcus > Rhodococcus sp. S3. The sequence goes on from NZ_CM177074.1 coordinate 4,572,966, forward strand.
CCGGCGGTGTTCTGCACGATCACCGGGTCGCCCTTCTTGGCGTTCTCGTAGAACCACTTGCCGTCCTCGGTGCTCACATTGAGGCAACCGTGGCTGACGTTGGTGTTGCCCTGCGCGCCGACCGACCAGGGTGCGGCGTGGAGGAAGATGCCGCTGTTGGACATCCGCGTCGCGTACTCGACGTAGGTGCGGTATCCCTCGGGGCTGTCGACGGGAACTCCGTAGGTCGACGAGTCCATGTACATGTCGCGGTACTTCTCACCGACGATGTACGTGCCGTTCGGGGTGTCGTGACCGGGCTTGCCGAAGGACGTCGGCATGGTGCGGACGACCTCGCCGTTGCGGGTGACGGTGATGGTCTTGGTGTTGTTGTCGGCGACCGTCACCAGGGCATCGCCGATGGTGAACGACGACTGCGCGTCGCCGGCCTTCACCGTGACCGCGGTGTTCGCGGGCCAGAACTCGAACGGCTTCCAGCGGACCTGCGTGTTCGACGCCCAGTAGAAGTGCCCGTCGACAGGCGGCTGCGTGGTGATGCGGATGGCGCGCTCGGCGGCCGCGCGATCCTCGATCGCCTCGTTGAACCGGATGATGATCGGCTGCGCGACACCCACCGTCTCCCCGTTCGACGGATTGACGGACGGAGCGGAGAACGGCGCGGCCGGCTCGGGAACGAGCTGGGGCGGAAGCTGCGGCGGCGTCACCCCGGGCGGCGTGAGTCCTTCGATCAGCTCCTGGACGCTCGGCACCTCGGGCCCACCGGGCCACAGCGGTGCCGCGCTCGCAGGACCTGCGGTGGCCAGTGCCACGGCGGCTGCGCCCACGAGTGCAGCACCGATCCGCGCAGATCCGCGGCCCGTGCGGCGACGGTTCGACAAAGCTCGCTTTTCGAACATTCCACAACCCATCGTTCAGCGGTGCGCCGCGCCTTATTTCCCCTGCGCGGCGTGCTCGTACCCGTTCATTAGATACAGGACGGTTACGGACGGGCAATTCGAATGCGGCCCGTTTCGATATCTCCGCAGGTCAGCGGCCTCAGGGGTGTATTACGAATGCAGACGCCTGCGGCGCGGGTGAACGGATTTCACCCGCGCCGCGAACCGACGGTCACACCATTTCCGGGACGTCCAGGTGGGCGATGGCGAGCTCGAACTCACCGGTATCGAGGACCCTGGCGCCTGCCGCCCGAGTCACCTCGGAGCGGATACCGTCGACATGCGCTCTGGTGCGGTCCATCGCTTCGGCGCTGTCGAACGTCAACGACGTCACTCCGCGACCGCCGGCGCGGTCCAGCATCAGGCTGGCGCTGCAGAAACCCTCGAGTTCCTCCATCCTGGGCAGCGCGGCCATCTTCCACATGTCCACACCGCGATCCACCTGGGCGGGATCGATCTCGACCCAGGTGACACTGCAGCAGGACCCGCGGGTCGCGTGGTGGTCGCGGTGCATGACCGCGATCTCCCAATTGGCGACGTCCGTGGTGGCGTGGAACATCCGGGCCGCCTCGTCCCGGAGCATGCGTGCCATGCCTTCGCTGGAGCGCAGCACGTCCCCGTCCCGCCAGGAGCTGGTGGCGATGCATCGGCCCGAGCCGCGGTCGATCAGCAGGGACAGCCCCATGCAACCGTCGGTGTCCGCCAGGGCAGGCATCACGATGTCGCGTACGTGCTTGATCCCGGCGTCGATGTACGACGGATGCGCATGAATTGTGGTGGAGCGTGCAAACACGATCGGCACCCCTCTCCTCAGGGCGGCGCCGACACGGCGTCGCCGGTCGTTTCGGCGCGACCCCCCACCCGAAACCACCCGTGTTCACACTGCTCCCCTACTCGGCCGTAGGCAATAGACGGCCGGTCTGCATCTGCCATCCTCGAAGGGTGGCGGCGTCGAGCGGTATCGACCGCATCGGTCCCGGCGACCTGACCGAACTCGTCTCGGACGTGGGACGGGCACCTCTGAATGTCGGTGCTGCGATCTTCTTCGCCGGTGAGAACCTGCGTGATCCGACGACACCGATGGTGGTGCTCACCGAACGACTCGTCGGGATCCGCCGGCTGCGGCAAAGCCTGATCGAGCCGGCGTGCGGGCTCGGACGTCCCTACTGGATCGACGACGACCACTTCGATGTCGATGCCCACTTCTCACAGGTGCGATGTCCCGACCCCGGCGACAGGGACGCAGCACTGGCCCTCGCCGTGGACGCGGTCACCCGCCCGTTGCCTCGATCCCGACCGTTGTGGCGCGCGCTGCTCGTCACCGACATCGCGGACCCGAACGGGCACACGGCGTTGGTGATGGTGTTGCACCACGTCCTGGCCGACGGGATCGGTGGTCTGGCGATCCTGGCGCATCTCGTCGACGGCATGGACAGCTCACCGCCCCTGCGCGAACAGCGCACATCCGGGCAACCGAGTGCGCGAGAACTTCTCTACGACAATTTGATCGGTCGTCTGCACACGCTCCGCCGGGCACCGCGGGCCGTCACACGTATTCCTGCCGCGTGGGCGGAACTCGGGCGAGGCGCAGGCGGGCGCGCCCCGCGCTGCTCGCTCAACGCCCCCACCGGTGCTCGTCGTGCGATCGGGACCGTGGAGGTGGATCTGGATACGGTCCGCAGAGCGGGACGACGGTGGGATGCGACGGTCAACGACGTACTGCTGGTCGCGGTCGGTGGTGCCCTCGGCACGATTCTGCACAGGCGCGGCGAGTTCCCGCCCGAGCTGGTGATCTCGGTACCGGTCTCCGCCCGCATCGTCGACGCCAGTGGGCAGCTGGGTAATCGCGTCGGTGTCATGCCCGTCCGGGTACCGCTGGACGGAACACCGGAGGACCGGCTGGTAGCCGTCTCCCGCACCACCCGATTGCAGAAGACGAACGTGCGAGGGCTGTCCGCCGAGCTGCTGGGCCCGGTCTTCCGAGCGCTCGCGGCCGTCGGGATGTTCGGTCGGTTCGTGGACCGGCAGCGCCGGGTCAATTCTTTCCTGTCCGACCTGCCTGGACCGTCGTCGACGATCACCGTGGCCGGCGCACCCGTCACGTCGATCGTGCCGTTGATCGTCAGCACGGGGAACGTCGCTGTCGCCTTCGCCGCACTGTCGTATGCCGGCACGCTGACGGTCGCGGTCGTCGTCGATCCCGACGTCGCCCCCGAGGTCCGCGACCTCACGGAGGCCGTGCGCGAACAGTTCCGCTCGATCGTCGCCTCCGCACAGTGACCGTCGGCCGCTCCGATGTGGCGGTCGGGAACCGAGGAGCGGAGTACCTTGCTGTGCATGTCGGAGGAGATCGCCGAGATCCGTACCCTCGCCGATGCCCGGGAGGTGTTGGCATCGCAGCCGTTCAGCGTCCTGATCGGAGCCCGCCTGACCGAATACGAGCGCGGGCGGGCCGTACTGGAGATACCGCTCAGGGAGGAACTGCTCCAGCAGTTCGGTTTCGCGCACGGCGGGGTTCTGGCCTACGCGGCCGACAATGCGCTCACGTTCGCCGCGGGCACGGCCCTCGGCCCGTCGATCGTGACGACCGGTATGAGCCTCGACTACCTGCGGCCCGCCGGGGGCACGCTCCTCCGCGCGGTCGCCACCGTCGTCAGCACCAGTCGCAGGCAGTCGTTGTGTCGTTGCGAGATCTACGCCCTCGCGGAGGACGGCGTGGAGAAACTGTGTGCCGCCGCGCAAGGAAGCGCTCGCGTGATCGACCTGAACGGATGAGCGACGGAACCACCGCATGAAGGTCAGTCGGTTTGTGGTCCGAGTTCGACGATGCGCGCGGCGATCGTCGCCACCGGCACACTCGATTCCTGCGACAAGGCGACCATCATCGCGAAAGCACGATCGGCGTCCACGGCGAAACGTTCCATGAGCATGCCCTTGGCCTGGCCTATGAGATCCCGGGATGCGATTGCCGAGTGAAACTGCATCTGCCGACGACTCGAGACGAAAGCGATCGCGGCGTGGGCTGCGAGCACCTCCCCGATGTGAATCGCCGCCTCGTCGAAGGCACTTTCTTCGGCGGAGAACAGGTTCAGCGCTCCGGCCTGCGTGTCGTGGGTATAGAGCCGGAACGACACGACGCTGCGTACCCCGGCTTCGACGGCTGCAGGCGTGAACATGGGCCAGCGCGACTCGGTGGCCAGATCGTCACTGCGGGTGAACACCGTGTCGACAGCGGAATCGACGCACGGCCCTTCTCCGACCCGGGCCTGCAATGCATCGATCTGTGGCGGCAACTGTGACGTCGCTGCGTGCGATTCGAACTTTCCGCGACCGGTGATGACGAGGACGTCGGCACTGTCGGTGCCGGGAATCAGTTCCACGGCGGCGGTCGTGATCCGTTGCAGAGTCGTGTCGAGATCCGTACCCGCACCGTCGAAGGACCGCGCGAGCTCGGCCATCGTGCGGCTCAGACGGTCGGGGTTCAGGTCGGACTTGAGGCACACCTTCCGAAAGGTCGGTGCGCTCGTCGGCGGCACCGATGGCAGTAGAAGCATCGGCGCCGTCACAGCGACACCGAGGTACGGGACCACCAGCCTATCCGCGTGATCGGTCCGGACAAGGGGCCCAGCGGCACATGCAGAGACGCTCGAAACCTCGGTCCGGCGTTCAGGCCAGCCCGAAGATCCTGGCCAGGCGCATATCGGAGTCGTACAGGGCGTCGGTGTCGAAGGTGGAGGCGGAACTGAGCACCTCGTTCGCGCCGGTGGAGGCGATCAGCTTCTCGAGCCCCTCGGCCACCTGATCCTCGGTTCCGGCCAGCGAACCCTTCACGGTCTCGTCGACGATGCGGTGGCGACGCTCGGTCATCGGCTGCCGGCGGATCTCCTCGATCGGGGACAGCGGCGGGAACGCACCCGCCTCGCGCGAGACCGCCATTGCCCAGGCCTCCGGAAGCTGCAGCTCCCGAGCCTCGGCTTCGGTGTCGGCGACGAGGATGTCCGATCCGACGACCACGTAGGGCTCCGCATCGGGTGTGGCCGGGCGGAAGTCGGCGCGATAACGGTCGAACGGTTCCGATCCCTGCCGCAGAAGCGGTCCTGCGACGACGACGGGCAGGCCCAGACGCGCCGCCAGCCGCATACCCTGCCCGGTGCCGAGGACGAAGATCGGAGGCGGCTCGGGCAGTCGAGGACGCACCGTCACCTCGGCGGTGCCGTGCAGATACCCGCGCAGTTCCTCGATCTCGGCGGCGAAGTCGTCCGCGTCGGCCTTGTGGGTCCGCAGCGCATCGCGCACGGGTGCGGTGAATCCGAGGGAACGACCGACACCCAGATCGATTCGTCCCGGGTGCATCGCTTCGAGCATCGCGAACTGTTCGGCGACGACGATCGGTTGGTGATTGGGCAGCATCACCCCACCCGAGCCCACCCGGATCCGGCTCGTCCGATCCGCGATCGCACCGATGAGCAGCGGCGGAGCACCCGACGCGATGCCCGGGACGGCATGGTGTTCGGCCACCCAGAAGCGGTGGTAACCGGCTGCCTCGGCGAGTTCGGCGCGACGCAGGGTCTGCCGCAATGCGGCAGCGTCCGGCTGCCCCTCCCGGGTCCGGGAGCGGTCCAGCAACGACAACGCCACCTGCACGGTCGTCTCAACACCACAACCGTCGCGGATCTTCCCTGCGGGTCAGGGATCTTCGGGCCCCCAGGCGCGTCCGGCTGCGATCCAGTCCCCGTGGAAGTGGAGTTGCCCGTGCTCCGAAGCCTTCTGCGCCGCGGCGACACCGTGCGCATCGGCGACGTACAGCAGGAGGTTGGCAATGGCGTTTCCGACAGCGACGACCTGGTCGCGGGGATCGCTCGCTCGGATCGCCACCTCGGCGAGTGCGCGCCCGGCACCGATGGCCTCCGCCAGGGACCGGTGGTGGAGCTGGGTGCAGCCGGCACGACCGCAGGACAGACACAGGTCCGATACGTGATCACCCGTCGGAGTCCTCATGTCATTTCCTGCCGAAACATAAAACCAATTATGTCCGATTTCGTTTCGGCACCGAATGGGAGGTGCCGACGTACTCGACAATGCCACTCCGAGCGGCAGGGTCGAACTGTTCACGGCCGCGGGTTCTTCCGGGTCCACCGCGGCCGGTCGCTGCGGGTGGCCGCCGTGCAGCGACGACACGGGACGACTCCGTGCTCGCCCAGTTCCGCCAGGTACAGCGCGTCGCTCCACGGCACGTGCGGAAAGCGATCGAGGCGGGCGCGGGAGAGCGGCACCCCGCACAGGGTCTGATTGGTGCCGGGCGTCCATGCGTGGGTGTCGCCGGACGGGTAACGGATCCCGTCGGTATCGGTCCATCGGCCCGACGCAGCGACCGCCGGGCTGGTGTGCTGAGCCATGGGTCCGGGTTCCCGCTACCGGGTGGGATTACTCGATACGGGATGCTGCGAGCATCTCCTCGATCGACACGAACTTCAGGCGTGAGCGTCCCGCCGCCGAACCGCGGGCCTTCTCCTGCTTGTCGATCTGCAACCAGCCCCGGTAATCGATGTGCTCCGGGCGCCGTTCGGCCACCAAGGCAGCAAGCTTCTCCCGATCGGCGACCGGCTCGGGCAACTTGCCCTCGACGAAATCGTCGAGGATCTTCTCGACCGTCTCGGCCGAGCACTGCTTGTTGGTGCCGATCACCCCGCTCGGGCCCCGCTTGATCCAGCCCGCGGTGTACACACCGGGCACCGGCGCCCCGGTCTCGGCGTCGATCACCCGACCACAATCGTTCGGGATCACCCCGCGCCGCTCGTCGAAGGGCAGCCCGGCCAACGCGGTGCCGCGGTAACCGATCGAACGCAACACCAATCCCGCCTCGAGGGTTTCGGTCTGCCCCGTCGGGCGGGCCTCGAGACGACCATCGACCTCGACGAGTTCGTTGCCTTCGAGGGTGATCGACTCCACCACGCCGTCGCCGGAGATCTCCACGGGCGAGGCGAGAAAACGCAGCACGATCCGCTTGTTGCCCTCGGTGGGGGTGCGGCGGGCGAATCCCTCGACCTGCCGCACCTTCAGCGCCAGGCGGGGTTCGACCTCCGGATCGTCGATCAGCGTGCGGCTGACCGGATCGAGTTCGACCTCGACCGGATCGACGACCACGTCGACGCCGGGCAGCGAGCCGAGCGCGAGCAGTTCGGGGTTGGTGTAGGCGGCCTGCGCCGGGCCGCGCCGGCCCACCACCACGACCTCACGGATGTTGGACTTGCGCAACGCCTCGAGCGCATGCTCGGCGATGTCGGTGTGGGCCAGATCGTCCGGGTCCATCACCAGCGCCCGCGCCACATCCAGGGCGACGTTGCCGTTGCCGATGATCACCGCCCGCTCGGCCGACAGATCGAAGGTGCGGTCGGCGAAATCCGGGTGCCCGTTGTACCAGGCCACGAACTCGGTGGCGGCGTGGCTACCCGCCAGATCCTCGCCGGGGATGTTCAGCCTGCGGTCGCCCGCCGCGCCGACGGCGTAGATCACCGCGTGATGGTGGGCGAGCAGTTCCTCGTGGGTGATGTGGGTGCCGACCTCGACGTTGAAATAGCACTGGGTGTTCTTGTGGCCGATGGCGCTGCGGAAGACGTCGCCGACCCCCTTGGTGCTCTGGTGATCGGGGGCCACACCGGCACGCACGAGCCCGTAGGGGGTGGGCAGACGATCGAAGATGTCGACCTGCACCGCCGAGTGTGTCACCAGATCCATCGCCGCATAACACGCGGCCGGACCGGACCCGACGATCGCGACCCGCAAGGTGCCCAGCTCGGCGGGCAGCTTACGGCGCGTGCGCAACTCCGGCCAGTCCGGTCCGATCGGGTACCGCCGGTAGTACTCGGCGTTGATCTCGAGGTACGGCTCCTGCGCCGGGGTCAGTTCGTTGTCGGCAGCGATCGCGTCGACCGGGCACTCGTCGACACAGGCCCCGCAGTCGATGCACGTGTCCGGATCGATGTACAGCATCTCCGTCGTGGCGAAGGGTGCTTCGTCGGGCGTCGGGTGGATGCAGTTGACCGGGCAGACCTCGACACACGAGACGTCGTTGCAACACGCCTGGGTGATTACATAAGCCACAGTTGTACCTGCCTACAGTGCCGATTCCGGACAACGAACGGGCCTCAGACTAGTACACGTTCCAGTTTCGGTCGAGAACCACGTTCTCGAAATAATATCATCGGATTTCCGACTACTGAAGCGCGTCAGATGTCCGTTTCGGTGCTCGACTCGATACGGAAACCGATCTTGAGCGTGACCTGCGTGTGGGCCACCCGGCCGTCGTCGATGTGACCCCGGATGTTGACCGTCTCGAACCACTCGAGATGCCGCGTGGTCTCCGCTGCTCGGGCCACCGCTTTCGCGATCGCGTCGTCGACTCCCGTCGTCGACGATCCGACGACCTCGATCACCCGGTAGACATGGTTCATGGCTGAACTCCTCGAATCGGCGATGCTCCGATTCGGATCGTCCCGCCCCCGAGCGACCCCCGTCCCCGGAACCACGAAAATGACAGGAAGATTCAGGCACGACGCGCCAGCGACCGGGCGAGTTCACCCAGACGGGCCAGACGCAGGTCCCCGAGCGGGATCGCGCCGGCACCGAGCCGGTTGGTGACGAAGGCGAGCGACAGGCCGGTGTCGAGATCGGCGTACGCCCCCGAACCGCCCACTCCGTAGTGCCCGAGCGCACCGCGCGGGCGCTGGATGCTGGCGAAGATGGGCTGGTGGTAGCCGAGCCGCCACGCCATCGGCACCCCGAGCACGTAGTCCCGGCTGCGCACCCGCACGCGCGACATCTCGTCGATCGTGGTGGCGTCGAGGAACTTCACGCCGTCGATCGTCCCGCCGGCGGCGATCGCCCCGTACATACGCGCGAGCGAGCGGGCGGTGAACACACCGTTCCAGCCCGGCATCACCGAGTCGTGCACGGCCGGGTCGCCGACGAGCCGGTCGAAGCCGTCGGGCATTGCAGCTTCGGCGAGACCGCGGGTCGGTTCGAGTCGCGACAGCACCGCGGCGCTCGCACCCCAGTGCAGTCCGACCGGAGCGAGTCGTGGGAACAGCTTCGCGATGCGGCCCCGCTCGTCGTGCGGCACGCGGTACCAGAAGTCGGGATCGCCGAGGGGCCGAGCGATCTCCCGCTCCACGACCTCCACGAAGGGCAGGCCGGTCACCCGCTGCACGAGTTCGGCGACGAGCCATCCGTAGGTGACGGCGTGGTAACCCGATCCGCGCCGACGCCGGCGATCCGGCGCCGCCTGCTCGAGAGCCGCGACGGTCGCCTCGTAGTCGAGGATCCCGCGCATCCCCGGAACCAGGCCGCGCACCCGGTGCAGACCGGATCGGTGGGTCATGACGTCCGCGACGGTGATGCCTTCCTTGCCGTTCGCGGCGAACTCCGGCCAGTACTGCGCGACGGGCGCGAAATAGTCGACCATTCCGCGCTCGGCCAGGCGGTGTACGACGGTCGACGCCACGCCCTTGCCCGTCGAGAACGACAACGCCATGGTGTCGCGGCTCCACCGGCGATCGGGGGCCGACCAGCCGGACCAGATGTCGAGAACCTTCTCGCCGTGGAGATAGGCGGTGAGTGCGCCGCCGCCGTCCCGGGGACGCTTGTACAGCGAGAAGAACGCGTCGGCCAGGCGCAGGAACCGCGGATCGACGACCATCTCGGTGGGCGCCGCCGGGCCCGGCCGGGCGTCGATCTGCCCGGGGACGTGCACCGGCGCGAACGACGCTGTCGCCCCGGCAGGTTCGAAGACTGCTCCGGTCGTCATGTGCGACAGGCTACGACGACGCGGAACGTAAAGGAAGGGTTTACGTACAGTCTGTTTGTCGACGATCCCGGCGAGACGCGCCGAATCTACGGCAGGAGCGATGGCGGCGTCTGCGCGCCAGGAGTGAAGTACCGGAAGTCGCCCAGCACGACGCACCCGCGTGCGGCCTCGAGTTCGAACGCGGCCGCCGCCGTGCCCTCGCACAACACCGGATCGTCGGCGTCGCCCACATAGGCCTGCGACTGCGGACCCGCGGCGACAACCGCGGTGCCCGGACTTTCGAGCACACCGAGCGCCAGGGCCTGCTCCCCCACGCCGATCGCGAACAGCCGTCCCGACGTGCTCTCCCCGGCGCCGACACCGCCGTCGAATCCGGCGGCCACCACCTGTGCGGCGCCGCGGGCGTCGGCGAATCCCACGCCCCGCTCGCCGTAGCTCCACGCCTCGGCGGTGCCGTCGGTGGACGCGCCGCACGCTTCGTCGCCGTCGATCTGCACGACCTCGGCCGGGGCGCCCGGCGGTGCCGTGCACGTCGTGGCCGCGGACGCGGTCTGAGGAAGCAGGAATCCGGCACCGATGGCAGCAGCGAACGCTGCCCCGACGCCGAGAACCCGACCGGACGCCCACGAGCGAATCACGACATCGACCTTTCCGAGCCTCACGCGACTGTTTTCTCGGACAGTTTATGGACTCGCGCTTCGGGAGGTCTCATAGACGAGGTCACGACAGGGACGCGATTCCCGAACGTTCCGGTTCACGCGTCCTTCGCCCGGTCGGTGTCGCGCGACGGTTGGACGCGCTTCGGCTCCCCCGGCATCTTCGGGTGATTGGGCGGATACGGCAGGTCGCCGAGACCGTCCGCCGCGTCCCGTTCGGCCATCTCGAGCAGGACGTCCAGCGAGTGTGCGTGCGCGTCGAGATCCGCCATCGGGTCGCCGCGCTTCGCCAGCAGATCCGGCACGGTGGCGATCGTGAAGTCGTCGGGTTCGGCGTCGACCAGTTCGTCCCAGGTCAGCGGAGTCGAGACGGTCGCGATCGGGGTGCGGCGGACCGAGTAGGCCGAGGCGATCGTCTTGTCGCGCGCGTTCTGGTTGTAGTCGAGGAAGAGCCGCTCTCCGCGTTCCTCCTTCCACCACGCCGTCGTCGCCCGCCCGTCGCTGCGCCGCTCGATCTCACGCATGAGCGCGATCCCGGCGCGACGGACGCCGACGAAATCCCATTCGGGCACGATCCGCAGATAGATGTGGAGCCCCCGCCCACCGGACGTCTTCGGATATCCGGTGAGGCCCAGTTCGTCGAGGAGCGGGCGCACGACCTCCAGCGCCACGGCCCGCGCGTCGCCGAAATCGGTTCCCGGTTGCGGGTCGAGGTCGATACGCAGTTCGTCGGGGCGGTCGGTGTCGCCGCAACGCACCGGCCACGGATGGAAGGTCACGCACCCGAGGTTCGCCGCCCACACCACGTCGGCGGCCGAACACACACGCAGCGCATCGGCGGTGCGCCCCGACGGGAACGTGATCTCGCAGGTCGCCACATGGTCGGGTCGCTTGACCGGTGCCCGCTTCTGATAGATCTCCTCCCCCTCGATGCCGTCGGGGAAGCGCTGCAGATGCGTCGGCCGGTCGCGCAGGGCCGTCAGGATCGGGGCGTCGAACTCGGTGGCGATCCTGCGGTAGTACTCCACGAGGTGCCGCTTCGTGCCACCCTCGGCGCCGAGCTGCGGGAAGTAGATCTTGTCGGGATTCGACAACCGCACGGGCGTGCCGCCGACGTCCAGCTCCTCCACGGGCGAACGCTTCGTGGCCATGTCAGTCCTCCGTCCGGTCGAGCACATCCGACAGGTCGTAGCGCACCGGCACCTCCAGTTGGTCGAACGTGCAGCTCTCGGGGTCGCGGTCGGGACGCCACCGCAGGAACTTCGCTGCGTGCCGGAACCGCATTCCCGCTCCCGACACACCTTCCATCTGGTCGTACGCGACCTCCACGACACGTTCGGGACGCAACGGCACCCAGCTGCGATCCACCGCCGAACGCCACCGCGTCGGTTCGCCCTGCTCGACGACGTCGTCCCCGAGTCGCAGCGGCTGCAGTTCGGCGAGCAGTTCCTCACGTCGCTCCCGCGTGAATGCCGAGGCTCCGCCGACCATCGCGAGCTCGCCGTCGTGAAAGAGCCCGAGCAGCAACGACCCGATGCCCTCGACGCTCTTGTGCATGCGGTAACCCATGAGAACGCAGTCGGCGGTGCGAGCGTGCTTGAGTTTGAGCATCTCCCGCTTGTCGGGCACGTAGAGCCCGTCGAGTCGCTTGGCGATCACGCCGTCGAGGCCGGCGCCCTCGAACTCCTCGAACCAACGGCGAGCGGTATCGGTGTCGGTCGTGGCCACCGTGACATGGCAGCTCTTACCCCCGCCGATCTCGGATCGCAGCCGCGCGCGCCGCTCCGCGAACGGGGTCTCCATGAGGTTCTCGTCGCCGAGCGCGAGCAGATCGAAACCGACGAACACGGCCGGTGTCTGCTCCGCGAGCATCGTGACCCGGCTGGCGGCCGGATGGATCCGCTCGGACAGCGCCTGCCAGTCGAGCCGGGTGCTGCCGTCGTGGTCGCGCGGGACGACGATCTCCCCGTCGACCACACACCTGCGGGGCAGTTCGGCGCGCGCGGCATCGGCGAGTTCCGGGAAGTAGCGCACGAGGTCCTTGCCTCCGCGCGAGCCGAGAACCACCTCGTCGCCGTCGCGGAAGACGATCGCCCGGAAACCGTCCCATTTGGGTTCGTAGGACCACTCGTCGGGGCCGTCTTCGGGTTGGGAGGGGACGGTGGAGGAGACCTTGGCGAGCATCGGGGCGAGCGGCGGCACCACAGGCAGGTCCATGCGGCACATCGTTCCACCCCCTACGGGTACCGGCAGCACTTCCGTAGGCTCTTCGACCATGAACATTCTCCGAGGGGCGGCCGGTGCCGCGATGGCGTTGGCGGCAGCAGGGGTGCTCGGAGGATGCGCGACCCAGGTCGAAGGGCAGGCCGTGCCCGCCGCGAACGCCCTGGACACGTCCGCGGCGCCGTCCTTCTCCCTACCCACCACGACCCCGTCGGCGTCGTCGTCGACCGAGTTGAGTGTCGACGTCGCAGCCGGCGAATGCGTCGCGCTCGGCGGCACCGTCGACGACGCGACCATCGACTACGCGGTGTGCGGCAGCCCGAGCTCGAATTACAAGGTCGTCGACGTCGTCGATGCCAGTGCCATGTGCCCCGGCGACATCGACCAGACCTACTACGAGTCCTTCGGCGGCATCGAGGTCGGCGCATTGTGTCTCGACATCGACTGGGTGGTGGGCGACTGCATCGACCTCGGCGGCGAGGATCCGCAACGCATCGACTGCGGTGAGCCCGCGGTCCAGGGCGAGGAGGTCACCGAGATCCTGCTCGACACCTCCGACGTGAACGACTGCTCGACGTCCGAGGGTGGCTTCGTGTACCGGGAACGCAACTTCGTGGTCTGCACCGACACCATCTGAGGTTCCCTCCTCGTGCGGATGCCCGTCGCCGCCGCGACGGAGCATGTCGGTGCCTCCCGCAACAATGCGTTCGACAGATCATCATCCGACGGACGCGAGGACGGAACATGACGCACTGGCCGGACAGACCGATCTGCGCGTTCGATCTCGAGACCACCGACCGGGATCCCCGCAACGCCCGCATCGTCACGGCCTGCGTCGCGACCTTCGACGGCGACCGCATCGACACACGCTCGTGGCTGCTCGACCCGGGTATCGCGATACCCGAGGAGACCACCGCGATCCACGGCATCACCACCGCCCACGCCCGCGCCGAAGGACTCGACTATCTCGAGGGATACAAGCAGATCCGGCAGGCCGTGAGCGACGCGTGGGCACGCGGCCACATCGTCGTCGCGTTCAACGCCAGCTACGACCTGACGGTCCTCGACTCCGAAGGACGCCGGCTCGGCCTCACGGGACTCGACATCGGCACGGTCGTCGACCCGTACGTCATCGACCGGGAGATGGACCGCAGCCGGCCCGGCAGGCGCACACTGCAGGCGGTGTGCGAGGCGTACGGGGTGTCGCTGCCGAACCCGCACGAGGCCGAGGCCGACGCGCTCGCCGCCGGCCACCTGACCCGCGCGCTCGTGGCAAGATTCCCCGAACTCGCCGAACTCGACATCATGGCCGATCAGGCCGCCTGGCACGCCGAACGGCAACGCAGCTTCGCCGAATACCTGCGCGGGCTCGGGCGCGAGGTCGTCGACGTCGACGACAGCTGGCCCGTCCGGCTCCCCACGCCGGTGGGCACCGACGTCCTCGAGCGTCCCGCGACCGAGACCAGGTTCCGACGCGCGTTGCGCGCGATCCGCGAGTTCTTCCGGCGACTGCGCCGCCGCTGATCAGGAGAGCAGTCGATCATGGCAGCAGTCCCTGCCGCCGCGCCTCGACGACCGCCTCGTGCCGACTGCGCACATCGAGTTTGTCCATGGCGTTGCGCAGATAGGTTTTCACCGTCTCCACGCTCAGCGACAACCTGTCGGCGATCTCCGCGTTGCGGCAGCCCAGCGCCACATGACTCAGCACGTCGTGCTCGCGCGCGGTCAGATGTGTCCGCGGGTGCGATGCGCCGTCGCGCGCCCGGGTCAAGGTCTCCTCGACCGTCCGTACCTGTTCCCTGATCGACGGATCATCGGTCCGGGCCGCGATCGCCCGCAACGCGACGAGACTTTCCGTCAGCGCTTCGGAGACGGAGGCAGGCACGGTGGCGCCGTGCGCGGCCCGCGTGTTCCCGATCAGCGACACGCGGCGATCGACCTCGTCGCGGATCTCGATCTCCCGCGCGAGTTCCGCGGCCGACCGCACGACCTTCTCCGCCACCACGTCGCCGATGGTCCGGTTGACCCTCAGCCCGCCGTAGATCGCCGCCCGCGTGCGTCCGCGCACCACGACCGGCACGGCGAGCAACGACTCGATTCCCTCACCGGCGACCTGCCGGTCGTAGTGGTGGGTGATGTGCGGGGAGGTGAAGTAGTCGGCGACCGCGCCGGGTCGTTGTTCGACGACCACTCGCCCGCCGAGTCCGCGTTCGGCGGCGATCACCAGATTGCGCAGGACACGACCGCGCGTGCCGACGAATCCGGACAGGACCACGTCCGAGCCCTGCACCGCGCCACCGAAGAGCACCGGTAGTTCCGTCGTCGCCTTGAGGTCGCGCAGGGTGGCGCGGAGGGTGTCGAGATCGTCGGGACGCAGCACACCCGGCACGGCGACATCCATCGATTGCTCCTGCTCTTCTCTCCGAACACCCACTTTCGAGGGTAGAGGGGGCAGTTCCACGATTCGTAACCTGCACATCGCCCGGTGTTGCGACGATCACAGAAGACGCCGGAATCCGAGTAGGCCACCCCCGGAGGTACCCGTGTCCATCGCTCCCGCCCGTCCCGGCTCGACCGGAGCCGCGAACTACAGCCAGATGAGCCCGCTGCGCTTCCTGGAACGGTCCGCGGCGGTGTTCCCGGATCGCACCGCGATCATCCACGGCGACCGCACGTACACCTACGCGGAGTTCGCCGACGAGGCGCAGCGGCTCGCGCGCGTGCTGCGCAGCCGTATCGAGCCGGGCGACAAGATCGCGTACCTGACCCCGAACGTGCCCGAGATGCTCATCGCGCATTTCGCGGTTCCGCTCGCGGGCGGTGTGCTGGTCGCGCTGAACTCGCGGCTGGCCGGGCCGGAACTCGAGTACATCCTCGACCACTCCGAGACGAAGCTGTTGTTCGTCGACTCCGAACTGCTCGGATCGGTCGAGAACGTCCGCGACAACGTTCCGAGCGTCGCCGAGATCATCGAGGTCCCCGATTCCACCGTGCCGGCTCCCGACGTCCCCGCCGGGGTGGCCACCGCCCGGTACGACGAGTTCCTCGCGCAGGCCGACTCGCTCGATGCGACGCCGCTGCCGTGGAGCGTCGACGACGAACTCGGTGTCATCACCCTCAACTACACCTCGGGCACGACGGGCAAGCCCAAGGGCGTGATGTACACCCACCGGGGCGCGTACCTGAACTCGCTGGGCGAGACCTTCCACAACAGCTTCGACGGGCAGAGCAAGTACCTGTGGACGCTGCCGATGTTCCACTGCAACGGCTGGTGCACGCCGTGGGCAGTGACTGCCGCGGCGGGCACCCACATCTGCCTGCGGGCGGTGCGGGCCGACGCGATCTGGGATGCCATCGACAACCTCGGCGTCACCAACCTGTGCGGTGCGCCCGCGGTGTGCTCGACCATCGCGAACGCCGAACAGGCCCATCCCCTCGACCGTCCGTTGCGGATCACTACGGCCGGCGCGCCGCCGTCGCCGACGGTGATCGCCCAGCTCGAGAAGATCGGCATCACGGTCGTGCACGTCTACGGACTCACCGAGGTGTACGGCCCGTACACGATCTGCGAGTACCAGGACAGCTGGGACGACAAGCCCGCCGACGAACGTGCCGCGCTGCTCTCCCGTCAGGGCGTGGGCATGCTGCAGGCGGAGACCGCACGTGTGGTCGACGAGGACATGAACGACGTGCCCGCCGACGGCGAGACCATGGGTGAGATCGTGCTGCGCGGCAACAACGTCATGCTCGGCTACTACAAGGACCCGGACGCGACCGAGGAGGCGTTCCGCGGCGGCTGGTTCCACACCGGCGACCTCGGCGTGATGTACCCGGACGGATACATCCAGCTCAAGGACCGCGCGAAGGACATCATCATCTCCGGCGGCGAGAACATCTCGACGGTGGAGGTCGAGCAGGCGATCGTCAGCCACCCTGCGGTGCTCGACGTCGCGGTCGTCGGCGTTCCGGACGAGAAGTGGGGTGAGCGTCCCAAGGCGTTCGTGATCCTGAAGAAGGACGAATCGGTCACGGCCGAGGAGATCATCGACTACACCCGCACGCTGCTCGCCGGATACAAGGTGCCGCGCGACATCGTCTTCCCGCTGGAGCTGCCCCGCACCTCGACCGGGAAGATCCTGAAGTTCGAGCTGCGATCGGCCGAAGCCGCCGAGGGGTGAGCCGACCCCTCACGACTGCATTGGATACTCGACGCCATGACATCCGGTACCGGTAACAGCACCCGTCGCCTCGACTCGACGGGACCCGATCCCGCCCAGTTCCGGGTGCACGTCGTCACGCAGGCGATCCGCCTGTTCTCGGAGTTCGGCTACGAGTCGACCACCGTCGAGCAGATCGCCGCGGCAGCAGGGGTGTCGCGGCGGACCTTCTTCCGGCAGTTCCGGTCGAAGGAGGACGTGATCTTCGCCGATCACGAGTCGCTGCTCGAGCAGGTCGCCGAGTACCTCTCGCAGGATTTCGACGATCCGTGGGCGGCGGCCTGCGAGGGGGCCAAGCTCGTCTTCGGGCACTTCCGGGACCGGCGCGAACTGGCGGTGTGGCGGTATCGGGTGGTGCAGCGGGTGCCGGCGCTGCGGGAGCGCGAACTCGTCACCACCTATCGCTACGAGCGGTTGTTCACCGACTTCCTGCGCGCCGCCGTTCCCACGGAGAAGCCGGTGCGCACCGTCAGCTTCGCGGCGGCGATGACCGCCACGCACAACTTCGTGCTGCGCGCGATGATCCGCGGCGACGAGTCCGCCACCGCCGAACGCCTCGAGCAGGAACTTCTCGAGCTCCGCCGCACGTACGGGGTGGTTCCGGTGCCCGAAGGCGCGACGAACGGGAAGGCCGCGCCGGCCCCGCCTGCGGTCGCGGTGGTGACCTATCCGGCTCATCTGACACCGGCCGAGATCGCCGAGCAGGTTCGGCTCCAGCTCGAAGACGCACGTCAACACCGTTGACCTGGCACTGAGTGCCGTGGTTACAATCGACTCATTCCGTCACGTCGCGAACCCTCGCCTCGCTATGCTCGAGGGAGCTACGCTCGCAAATCTGGCACCGCGTGCCGTTAGGAGTCCGCCGTCATGGCCCTCGATCCCGACTTCGATCTGTTCAAGCTCTCCGAGGAGCACGACGCTCTGCGCGAGGCCATCCGCGCGCTCGCCGAGAAGGAGATCGCGCCCTACGCCAAGGACGTCGACGAGAACTCCCGCTTCCCGCAGGAAGCCCTCGACGCCCTCAACAAGTCGGGCTTCAACGCCATTCACGTGCCCGAGCAGTTCGAAGGCCAGGGCGCCGACTCGATCGCCGCCTGCATCGTCATCGAAGAGGTCGCCCGAGTATGTGGCTCCTCCTCGCTGATCCCCGCCGTCAACAAGCTCGGCACCATGGGCCTGATCCTCCGCGGCTCCGACGAGCTCAAGGCCAAGGTCCTCCCCGACATCGTCAACGGTGCGATGGCCTCCTACGCACTGTCCGAGCGCGAAGCCGGCTCCGACGCCGCCTCCATGCGCACCCGCGCCAAGGCCGACGGCGACGACTGGATCCTCAACGGCTCCAAGTGCTGGATCACCAACGGTGGTAAGTCCACCTGGTACACCGTCATGGCCGTTACCGACCCCGAGAAGGGTGCCAACGGCATCTCCTCCTTCATGGTCCACAAGGACGACGAGGGCTTCGTCGTCGGACCGAAGGAGAAGAAGCTCGGCATCAAGGGCTCCCCCACCGCCGAGCTGTACTTCGAGAACTGCCGCATCCCCGGCGACCGCATCGTCGGCGAGCCGGGCACCGGCTTCAAGACCGCTCTCGCGACCCTCGACCACACCCGCCCCACCATCGGTGCGCAGGCCGTGGGCCTCGCCCAGGGCGCCCTCGACGCGGCGACCGCCTACGTCAAGGACCGCAAGCAGTTCGGCCGCCCGATCTCCGACAACCAGGGTGTGCAGTTCATGCTCGCCGACATGGCGATGAAGGTCGAGGCCGCACGCCTGATGGTCTACACCTCCGCTGCTCGCGCCGAGCGCGGCGAGCCCAACCTCGGCTTCATCTCGGCCGCCGCGAAGTGCTTCGCGTCGGACGTCGCCATGGAGGTCACCACCGACGCCGTGCAGCTGTTCGGTGGCGCCGGCTACACCACCGACTTCCCGGTCGAGCGCATGATGCGCGACGCCAAGATCACGCAGATCTACGAGGGCACCAATCAGATCCAGCGCGTCGTCATGTCGCGCGCTCTGCTGCGCTGACACCGGTCGCGTAGGTTACCCCCGGAACATCACAGCAATCAGGAGTTACCGCAGTGGCAGTGGAAAAGGTAGGCGTGATCGGTGGCGGCACCATGGGTGCCGGTATCGCCGAGGTGTGCGCGAAGGCCGGTAGCGACGTCCTCGTCAAGGAGACCACCGAGGAGTTCGCCGCCGCAGCACGCGAGCGTCTGAAGAAGTCGATCGGACGCGGCGTCAAGTCCGGCAAGATCACGCAGGAGGACGCCGACGCGGTCCTCGGACGGATCCGCGTCACCCTCGACCTGAACGAGTTCGCCGACCGCGACCTCGTCGTCGAGGCCGCCCCCGAGATCGAGTCGCTCAAGGTGGAGATCTTCTCCGAGCTCGACAAGATCGTGAAGCCCGAAGGCATCCTCGCCACCAACACGTCGTCGATCCCCGTCATCAAGATGGCGCAGGCGACGCAGCGGCCCGGCAAGGTCGTGGGCGTGCACTTCTTCAACCCGGTGCCGGTGATGCCGCTCGTCGAGATCATCTCGGCGCTCACCACCGACGAGGCCACCGCCGACACGGTGTTCGACTACGCGAAGAACACCCTCGGGAAGACGGCCGTGCGCGCGGGCGACCGTGCGGGCTTCATCGTCAACGCCCTGCTCATCCCGTACCTGTGCTCGGCAGTGCGCATGCTCGAGTCGGGCTACGCGACAAAGGAAGACATCGACGCCGCGATGAAGGGCGGCTGCGGCTACCCGATGGGTCCGCTGACCCTCATCGACACTGTCGGCCTCGACATCACCCTCAACGCCGCGCAGTCGCTGTACGACGAGTTCGCCGAGCCGCACTTCGCTCCCCCGGCACTGCTGCGTCGCATGGTCGACGCGGGTCGCCTGGGTCGCAAGACCGGCGAGGGCTTCTATAGCTACAAGTAGGCCTCACTCGGACGCCCCTGCCGTTCCTTCTCGGAACGGCAGGGGCGTCTGCGCATCCGGACAGCCGGGAGGTACGCAACAACAGTTCCGGGTTCGCAACACGGCCAGCAACTGCCGGCGTTGCGAACCTTCACTACGTGTTGCGTACCTCGGGTACGACCGATGCCCCGCTCGAAGTCGCCCGACGGTCCGCTCCGGCTCCGTGAGGGCGCCGTCTGCTATCGTCCCCACCCGGACGTATCGGGGGATTCCGTCGGGGGCAGTGGTGACATTGCACGTAGATCCTGAAGCGCTGCGCACATTCGCAGCCTTCGTGGCGGACACCGCCGACGCGATGAACGACTGGGACGTCGGCGAACCGTATGCCGTGTCGCAATCAGCACTTCCCGGAACAGAATTCGCGGCCGTCTGCGCACGAGCCTTCACCGCCACCGATCAAGCACTCGGCAACGTGTGCAGTCGCCTGCGCGAGATCGTCGACATCACCGACGGTGTCGAGAACGACTACGTCGTCGCAGAGGCGGACTTCGTGGCTGCACTCTCGGCGATGGATCAGCACGGATGAGACCGGGAGTCGCCGCCGTCCGGTCCTGGAATCCCGACGCTCTGCGAGTCACCGCCGACCACCTCGACGTGCTCGTCGACACACTCGACGACCGCATGAAAGGTCTGCTCACCGAGCAGGATGTGCTCGCCGAGCGATGGTCCGGCGACGCCGCACGTGCCGCCGCCGCGCGAGTGGTCCGGGAACGCTCGCTGGGCAGCTCCATCGCCGAAGCCCTCCTGCAGGTCGCGGAGGCGTACCGCACCGGCGCGTGGCTCGTCGAAGGCACCCGCCTGCACCTCCTGTCGGTCGTGGGCGGCGCCGAACAGTCCGGGTTCACCGTGCACGACGACGGCACCGTCGACCCCTCCGACCAGATCCACATCCTCTCGGCGACGCTGCCGAGCGAAGCCGTCGCAGAGACCCGTGCACGTCTCGAACACGAAGCAACGGAACTGACCCACACCGTCACCGGCGCTCTCGAACAAGCGTCGCGAGCCGCAACCGAAACAGCCGATCGCATCACCGCCGCCGTTGCGGTACTCGAAGCAGCCAGGGATGCCGCGGCGCCGGGGAAGGTCGTGCAGAACGAGAACGGCGAGTTCTCCTGGTGGCCTCCGGATTGGCCGGCCTCTATAGCGGGAGCCACTATCGGGTTGACCGCAGACTCGACGAAGGAGGGACTGAAGAGTGCTGCGACAGCGTCCGGGGACGACGTTGCCGGCCGTATTGCGTCTCGAATTGGGCCCGTGGGAGCAGCATTAGGAGTGATCCCCGCGATCTCGAACGACATCGAGACCGGAATGGACCCGGCCGAAGCAGTCGTTACCGAGAGTATTGGCGCTGCATTTGGATACAGGATCGGCTCCGGTTTGGGCAAACTTGTCGGAGGAGTGGCAGGGTCATTGATCGCACCGGGCGTGGGAACCGGCGTAGGTCTTGTTGCCGGGACCGTGCTCGGTGCCACGATTGGGCTGGGTGTCTCGAGAGGATTACAAGGACTATGGCGTTGAGCAATCTATTCAATTGGCGCTCAGCGCTCTTCAAGTCACGCATGATGAAGCCAGACAAGCCACCTGAAAATGCGTGTGCCATCCATTGGCCGTGGCCACAGCACTTTCATGTTGTGGCAATGTTGATCTCAGTACTCATGATTGCGCTGGTGCCTGTCTTCGCTGCACTCACGCTGCAACAGTGGACACAGGATGATGTCCTAGCCGCCGCCGGTTTCGCAGGAATCACGCTCGGACTCGCCCTATCGAGTCCGATCTGCTTCCACGAAGCGGGAATCCGTCATCTCGCCTTGTCACGGCTGGTGGTTCATCACCATCATCCCGAGCACGGTGCTGGAATCCGGATACCGACACGCCGTTGGGGAATCTCGACTGTCGTCGGTACCGCACTCGCGCTCGGAACCTACAGTCTCGCTGCAGCGATCGCGGTTTCACATCGGTCCGGCGAAAGCCTTCTCCCACACGGTCGAACCGAGAGCGAGGGGCTTCCCTTCTTGATTGTTCTGGTATTCGTCTGCTTTGCGACGGCGGTGTTTCTTCTGGCCGTCCGATCGGACACGCGACTCGACATTTATCGCGGGGGTATCCGGAGGCGGGTCTGTAGACGAGTTCTGACTCATGCGCAGGTGATCGATCACTTCATTCCCTGGAACGAGATCGAGCGTATCGAGGTCGGAGATCTCGGCGTCCGCTTGGGGTCCGCACAGTATCCGGTAGTCGACCTTTTCACCGTTTCACCGACGGCAGAAGACCTCCGGACCCGTCACGACGGAGTCAACAGGTTTGCGGTGATGGTTCATCAACTCGCTGTGGAGCCCAACACTCTGTTCACACTCATGAAACGTCTGGTAGAGAATCCGTGCGATCGTGGACTCCTCACGGGATCCGGTGCAGTCGACCTTTTGCGCCCTCCGCCGCTGCGGGAACGATTCCGCGCAGCACGCCAGCCGTCGCGTCAGCACGGGAACAGTCGGTAGGTACGCAACAGCAGCATCGGGTTCGCAACGCGGCCAGTAACTGACGGCGTTGCGAACCTTCACCACGTGTTGCGTACCTCGTGTACCACCGATGCCTGTCGCTTTCTGCTACCGTCCCGACCCGGACGTATCGGGGGATTCTGTCGGGGGGACAGTCGTGACGTTGCACGTAGATCCGGCGATGGATCGACACGGATGAGACCGGGAGTCGCCGCCGTGCGGTCCTGGAATCCCGACGCGCTGCGAATCACCGCCGACCACCTCGACGTGCTCGTCGACACACTCGACGACCGCATGAAAGCTCTGCTCACCGAGCAGGATGTGCTCGCCGAGCGATGGTCCGGCGACGCCGCACGTGCCGCCGCCGCGCGAGTGGTCCGCGAACGCTCGCTGGGCAGCGCCATCGCCGAAGCCCTCCTGCAGGTCGCGGAGGCGTACCGCACCGGCGCGTGGCTCGTCGAAGGCACCCGCCTGCACCTCCTGTCGGTCGTGGGCGGCGCCGAACAGTCCGGGTTCACCGTGCACGACGACGGCACCGTCGACCCCTCCGACCAGATCCACATCCTCTCGGCGACGCTGCCGAGCGAAGCCGTCGCAGAGACCCGTGCACGTCTCGAACACGAAGCAACGGAACTGACACACGCCGTCACCGGCGCTCTCGAACAAGCGTCGCGAGCCGCAACCGAAACAGCCGATCGCATCACCGCCGCCGTTGCGGTACTCGAAGCAGCCAGGGATGCCGCGGCGCCGGGGAAGGTCGTGCAGAACGAGAACGGCGAGTTCTCCTGGTGGCCTGACTGGGCAGCTACGACGGCAGCCTCCACTATCGGCGTGATGGCCGACGAAACGAAAGAGGGACTTACAGCGGCAGCAACAGCGTCCGGTGACGACCTCGCCCGTGGAGTCGCGCAAAAGCTCGGGCCGGCTGGGGCGGCACTCGGAGTGGTCCCAGCGATAGTCAACGACATCGAAGGTGGGATGCATCCTGCCGAGGCAGTCGTAACAGAAGGCGCCGGCGCTGCGCTCGGCTACTGGGGCGGCCTGAAGGCCGGAGCTTTTGTTGGATCCCTTGTCGCGCCGGGGATCGGAACCGCAGTCGGACTGGTGGCGGGCGCGGTGGCCGGCGCTTCCATTTCCTGGTTGACCTCCAAGGTTCTACAAGCAGCACTGCATTGATTCGAGTCGTCCACCGCGTTGAAAGGAACAGGGCCAGACTTATGCAACACCAGCACCCGACGATGCCCGTCGGCCTTCCGGACGACAACCAGGCATGGCCTCAGTGCCTTCGCTGCACAGATGCCGTTTTCTCCGTCGCCATGTTCAGTCTTGCAATCCTTCTCGCATACTCGTCTTTCCAGGGCGCCGAGCGTGGGGACGCTACCTACTTCGTCGGCTTCGCAGGTGGAACAGCACTAGCAATTTCGCTCTTCATCATCGGCATCCGTGATGCCGGAATCCGATATCTCGGGTTATCCCGGTCGATTACGGTTCATGAGGATCCCGTGCGAGGACTCGGCTTGGCGATCCCGGTTCGAAAATCGAACACCCGGATCCTCTCGGGAATCCTTTTCGGCACCGCCGCATATGGTGCTTCCGCTTCACTTGGATGGTTCCTGGGATTCGGCGAGTCCCTGATGCCTTCCGGTCGCGACACACTCCCCGGTGCCGCGCTTCTACTCGCCGGTGCAATCGTCATGACCGCTCTTGCGCTCTTTGCCTTCGCCTTCCGCGCAACAACCGAATTAAGGATCTTTCCGTCCGGGGTGGAGCGACTTCGGAGGCGACGATCATTCCTCTCTGTACGAGATGATTCGACTTTCCTACCCTGGGACGATATCGGTCGCATAGAACCCAGGGAACTACCACCACGTACAGGATCCGCGGGTCGGCCGATCATCCACCTTTACAGCGCAACTGGAGCCGACACTTCGAGCACCGGGCATGATTCGACCCACCCCGTAAGCATTACAGCGCATCAACTGGTGGCGGAGCCGAACACACTTTTCGCGCTTCTCGAACACTTACGGACGAATCCGGATCAGCGGAGCTATGTAGGACAAAGGGGGGCAGTCGAACTGCTCCGCCCTCCCCCGCTTCGAAAACGGCTTCGTGAAGCCAGAATTGCTCACACGACGCGGTGAGGAAACACGTAGGTTGCGCGCGGACGCGTCAGAGAATCCACCGGCCGGAGTCCCAGGTCATTTCGCGGTTTCAGGTCTTGGCCAGTAGGCGTGGAAATGATCTCATCCCTCACGTACGAGCGAGGTGCTTGTTGAAGCGAGGAAAAAAGTTCGGACACCTGACGAACTCGTCGACAACATCCGATCGACGCCATCCGAAGCGCCCTGGCCACAACCGCTCAGGATAGTGCCACTAGTTCTGTCGATTGCGCTGCTTATCGCAGCTTGCGTGAGCTTCGCATTCGTCCAGGACACGATCCGAACGAACGACTTCCAAGTCACACTCGGTGCGGCAGGCGGCTCGATTGCGCTGTTCGTCATCGCCCGATCCTCGTTTCGGCGTGCGGGTCTTCGGGACCTTCGACCGCACCGGGACATCAAATTTCGTCACGATCGCGACCGCGGTCCGGGTATCAGCATCCCCACACGAAGAACCGAAGTGTGGACAACAGTCGCAGTCATGCTGGGGTTGGCCGCCTATGGTTCCGCAGCAGCATTCACATGGCACAGCGGCCTCGGCGAAGCACTGTTGCCGATCAACCGAGACAACAGTGAGAGTGCCCTCTTCATAGCGGTATGCGCCGCCGGCATGGGCCTGATCGCGGTCCTGATCGTCTCCATCCGTTTCGAGACGACCCTGTACATCAGCCCACGAGGTGTACGCCGCTACGTACGTCGTCGAGTCTTCTTCAAGAAACAGGTATTCGACATCTCCCTGTCCTGGGAAGGTATTGCCCGGATTGGGGTAGGTAGCCTCGGAGTCGGTGGTGGAACTACGGTCCACCCAGTAATCGATCTTCATACGAACGAACCGATTCCACCAGAAGCTCGGACTCGACATGATTCGGAGTGTCGAGTGGCGGTCATGGCCCACCAGCTCGTGACGGAGCCGAACACTCTGTTCGCGCTTTTGGAACGGTTGGCAGAGAACCCGCGCGATCGCGAACTTCTCACGAAATCCGATGCAGTCGAACTCTTGTGCCCTCCGCCGCTGCGGGAACGATTCCGCGCAGCACGCAAGCCGTCGCGTCAGCACGGGAACAACCGGTAGGTACGCAACAGCAACATCGGGTTCGCAACGCGGCCAGTAACTGACGGCGTTGCGAACCCTCACTGCATGTTGCGTACCTCGATCCCCTGCCGCAGCAAGTGACGACCGGTTCGTCACCCCAGAGACAGCGCCGCCACGCCGTACACATTCAAAATGATTCAGGGAGTTGTAGTGACAGCCGGACACAACCGACCTTCTGGGACCGACTTTGCGAGAACGATTCCGGATGGCACGCCACCAGGAGGCGTCTCGATGAACGCTTCGATTCAGACGACTACAAGTAGGCCTCACTCGGACACCCCTGCCGTTCCTTCTCGGAACGGCGGGGGCGTCTGTGTATCCGCACCCTCGATCTCGTACCGGCGCCCGATACCGACGGTCAGCCGTCCCCACTCACTGCGGGCCACCCGCGTTCGATGCATCTCGAACGCGGTGACGTCGACGAAGGTTTCCTCGACGCGCCACACCATAGGGTCGTCGGTCGGCAGGACTTCGAACGAGACACAACCGGGTTCGGCGCGCGTCAGGTCAATATGACACTGCAGATGGCCGAGCATGATCTCACGCTCGGCCTCGCTGTGGCACAGCAGTTCTCCCCTGAGACGGACGTAGGACATCTCGGCTCCTTCCACGGCACCCCGACCGATCTCTGCTACCGTCACGCGCGGCGTATCGGAGAATTCAGTCGGACGGTAGACGATTTTCGCGCAGCACGCACCTCGTCACGCCAGCGCGCACACAACCGGTAGGTACGCAACAACAGTTCCGGGCTCGCAACGCGGCCAGCAACTGCCGGCGTTGCGAACCTTCACTACGTGTTGCGTACCTCGGGTACGACCGATGCCCCGCTCGAAGTCGCCCGACGGTCCGCTCCGGCTCCGTGAGGGCGCCGTCTGCTATCGTCCCCACCCGGACGTATCGGGGGATTCTGTCGGGGGGCAGTGGTGACATTGCACGTAGATCCTGAAGTGCTGCGCACATTCGCAGCCTTCGTGGCGGACACCGCCGACGCGATGAACGACTGGGACGTCGGAGAACCGTATGCCGTGTCGCAGTCAGCACTTCCCGGAACAGAATTCGCGGCCGTCTGCGCACGAGCCTTCACCGCCACCGATCAAGCACTCGGCAACGTGTGCAGTCGCCTGCGCGAGATCGTCGACATCACCGACGGCGCCGCGAACGACTACGTCGTCGCAGAGACGGACTTCGTGGCTGCACTCTCGGCGATGGATCAGCACGGATGAGACCGGGAGTCGCCGCCGTGCGGTCCTGGAATCCCGACGCGCTGCGAATCACCGCCGACCACCTCGACGTGCTCGTCGACACACTCGACGACCGCATGAAAGCTCTGCTCACCGAGCAGGATGTGCTCGCCGAGCGATGGTCCGGCGACGCCGCACGTGCCGCCGCCGCGCGAGTGGTCCGGGAACGCTCGCTGGGCAGCGCCATCGCCGAAGCCCTCCTGCAGGTCGCGGAGGCGTACCGCACCGGCGCGTGGCTCGTCGAAGGCACCCGCCTGCACCTCCTGTCGGTCGTGGGCGGCGCCGAACAGTCCGGGTTCACCGTGCACGACGACGGCACCGTCGACCCCTCCGACCAGATCCACATCCTCTCGGCGACGCTGCCGAGCGAAGCCGTCGCAGAGACCCGTGCACGTCTCGAACACGAAGCAACGGAACTGACCCACACCGTCACCGGCGCTCTCGAACAAGCGTCGCGAGCCGCAACCGAAACAGCCGATCGCATCACCGCCGCCGTTGCGGTACTCGAAGCAGCCAGGGATGCCGCGGTGCCGGGGAAGGTCGTGCAGAACGAGAACGGCGAGTTCTCCTGGTGGCCGGACTGGCCATCCACCATCGCAGCGTCGTCCATCAGCGCAATGTCCGGAGCTACCAAGGAACTCCTGACCGACGCGGCGGTGGCCTCGGGCGACGATGTCGCACGCAACATCGCGCGCGGAATGAACCCGGCTGCCGCTGCAGTAGGCACCGTTCCTGCGATCGTCAACGACATCAAGGGAGGGATGGATCCCACCGAGGCAATAGTCTCCGAGAGCGCCGGAACCGTTGCCGGCATGCTCGGTGCCGTAGCCGCATCGAAACTTTCAGCGGCGTTCATCGGGGCAGTGGGCGGTTCGGTCGTCCCGGGAGTCGGCACTGCAGCGGGCTTCGTTGCCGGCCTCATAGGTGGCGGCGCAGCCACATGGTACGCATCCAAGAAAATCCAGGAGTTGTGGTGACGACCGAAAACGTTCCGCCGGACCGATATCGAACTCACATCGATTCGTTCTTCGACCCTCATTGGCCGCAGCAACTGCGAATCGGGTGGTGCATGGGCGGGGTCTTCGCTGCTGTTCTGGCTGTATGGTCCCTCGGGGATGCACTGGTGAACGTCGGGCACGAAGAATCGATATCCACAATCGGCTCGGTAGTGTTCGGAACGTCGATGCTACTCATGAGTGTCGCAGCGTTCAGGCACGGCGGGATTCGAAATGTATTGCATTCCAAGCGGGTCAGGAGTAATAAACATTCTGAACTCGGAATCGGAATCGTTGTGCCGGGAGGACTCACCCTTCCCAGCCTGGCTGTTGCCATGCTTATCTTCAACGGCCTTACCGGTTTGGCCATCTCTGCTCTGAACGTCTACATCACCGACAGATCCGAGTTGCCGCATGGTTACGACCCCCGAACCACTGCAATCTTCGCGCTCGTGGGTGGGATCGTTCTCTTGCTCATGGCGGCGGCGTTCATCTGGTTCCGACTTCCCACCACACTGGGGTTGTATCCACACGGAATCGAAAGAGTCGTACGTTCTCGCAAGCTCCGACGAAACAATGCCACCGTGCAATTTGTGCATTGGAACGATATCGAGGGCATCGCCGGAACGGATATCGTGACCCGTTCCGGATCCGGCGACGTCCGCACTCCGATGATCCACATCCACACGACCGGGCGGATTCCCCCCGAAGCGCGCATTCCCCACGACGAAGAACACATTCTCGCCATCGTCTGCACTTGGCTCATCGCAGAACCCAACACACTCCTGGCCCTGGCCCGACGAATGCATGAACGTCCACACGACCGCACACTCCTCGCTCGGGAGGACGCGGCCGAACTTCTCAGACCACCGCCTTTGCGAGAGCGATTCCGGATGGCACGCCACCAGGAGGCGTCTCGATGAACGCTTCGCTTCAGACGACGCTCTCCGACTACCTCGCAACACACGAAGTCGAACTGAGCCCCTGCGACCCGGACGATCCGCGGCATCCACAACCGAAACTCCAAGCGCCGGAAGGCTGGATCACACTCCCCCGCGATGTCTTTCCGCACGCACATACGGTTCTCGTAGCTCCCGAGCACGTCGCGGATGATTGGGCACCCAACGCCGTACTCCTTCATGGTGCACTGGTGAAGTGGCGGCCGGCGGACGAACTGCTGGAGGTCGCAGGGAATGAAGTTCGCGAACTGCCCGCATGGAGGGAGAGGTTCCGCGACACATCCGATTTCCGCGGGCACCGATCGGTGATCGTCCAAGGCTCCTATCGAGTGGACGACGTCGAGTACACCGCCGTGACGCGATATCTCGTGATCGACCACGAGTACGATCGCTACCTGACGCAACTGACGGCAACCGCACGTTCCGACAGCGCCGAGTCTCTTATCGCTCATCTGCATGCAATCCACGAGGGACTGAGAATCCGGTGAGCGATTCCATCGAGACGTACCCGTACGGAGAACGGTCCGAACCTGCTTGGCCGCAACGGTTTCGTACGGGATCGCTCTGCCTCGGCGTGTTCCTGGCCGGGGCCGGAATCCTTGTGCTGCAGAAGACCGTGGACGTTCGACGAGCGGATGACCTCGGAGCCATCGCCCTGGGGTTCTGTCTCGCTGTGATGACGGCGTCAGGTTCGGCCTGGGGATTCGAGCGAGCCGGCTTCCACCGATTCGGTTTGCATCCGAGGATCCGGCAGTGCCGAGACGACGTTCACGGCCCTGGCATCGAGATTCCTTACGTGAGGATACTTCCCGTTCAGCTGTCCGTCGTGTTCTCCTGCATGACAGTAGCGGGTGCTTTCATGATTCGTGCGTCGAACCGACCGGACGGAGCGATGCTTCTTGCGAGACACGAGCTCTCCTTCTCCGGCTCGTTCATCGCATGGACGACGTGTGCAACCGCGGCGGTGGGTGCTCTACCCTTCTTGATCCACCCCCGGGGATCCACACGTCTCCATGCCGACGGTATTCGCCGCCGCACGACATGGCTCGTGCGGCGTGGCGTTTCGGACGTGGTCGTTCGATGGGACGAGATCCAGGAAGTGGCTGCCGATGTCTACACCGTCTCGGGTCGCGGGGCGTCTACACACAATCCACTCATCCGTCTGCACGTACCCGGCTATGAACCGACTCCACCTCGCATGGGGCACGACACACCGGATTCGTTCACCGTTCCGGCGTACGTTCTCGTCAGCGAACCCAACGCGCTGGTCGGACTCATCGACCGTCTCCATCGGTGTCCCGAAGATCGCCATCTCGTCACCACACCCGAGGCCCCAGAACTCCTCCGTCCCCTCCCTGTGCGTGAACGCTTACGTATCGCGCGGAAGATTCCGCGTCAACAGTGGGAATGGTGATGGGCACGCAACACCGGTGGTGGGTTCGCAACGCCGACAGTGACCGACCACGTTGCGAGCCTTCACCCCACGTTGCGTACCTCGGTCAGTTCCCGTTGTTCGGGCCGTGGACGCGGCGGTGCAGTGCTTCCATCCGCAGGTCCAGATCGCGCGCAGTTTCCGCGGCGAGGCGGAGCTCCTCGCGCAGTTCGTCCGGTACCTCGCGGTCGTGCTTGTAGTAGATCTTGTGTTCCAGGCTCGCCCAGAAGTCCATGGCGACCGTGCGGATCTGCAGTTCGACGTAGACGCGCTCGACCCGGTCGGACATGTACACCGGGATCTGGACGATCACGTGCACGCTGCTGTACCCGTTGGGTTTCGGGCGGGCGATGTAGTCCTCGATCTCGACGACCGTCACGTCGAGCTGGCTCGTGATCATGTCGATGATCCGGTAGACGTCCGACGTGAAGCTGCACGTGATGCGGATGCCTGCGATATCGCGGACGGTCTCGCGGATGCCGTCGAGCGAGGCGGGCGCACCCTTCCGTTCCGCCTTGGCGAGGATCGACTCGGGGCTCTTCAACCGCGACTTCACGTGCTCGATCGGGTTGTACTCGCGGGCGTAGGTGAACTCCTCGCGCAGGATGTTGATCTTCGTCATCATCTCGTCGATGCCGAACTTGTACACCATGAGTGCGCGTCGCAGATCTTGCGCGAGATGCTCCACTGCGACCAGCGGTGCCTGCACGTCGTCCGGTGTCGGTAGTCCCGGTTCGGGTTCGCCCACCGTCGTCTTCACTCGATTCCTCCTCGATCACTTCCGGGATCGAGTCTGCCAGTCCGACCACGACAGGCGGTTCTGACCGCCCTGACCTGCAGTGATGCGAGACGGTCCACTCGAACAGGACTCCCGCCGATCGTCGATCGAGGCATCCGGACGCCTCGAAGCCCAGTGCTTGCCCCAACCGAGTTCAGCGCTTACCCCGACCGAGTCGGTCGAGCACGACCGCCCGCAGCGAACGCGCTTCGATGCCGGCCTCGCGGCGGGCGCGTCCTCGGGTCACGAGCACCCCGATGAGCGCGATCACCCAGATCGGGTACTGCGCGAACCACGCGACGCGGAAGGCGTCGAAGGTGTAGCCGCCGAGCCGGTCGAGGACGATGCCCATCGTCTGCACGACCAGCAGCGTCGCGAGGAAGCCGCCGATGTTGACGATGCCGTTGGCCGTGCCCAGCGCGGTCCCGGGATTGAAGGTGCGGGCGTAGTCGAAGCCGATCATCGACCCCGGCCCGCCCACCGAGATGACGACGACGAGCACCACGAGCAGCCACAGCGGTGCGGGTCCGGGGAGGGCAAGCACCGCCGACCACGTCACGGCGCTGGCCAGGATGATCATGAGGACGAGCCACGAGCGTCTGGTCGGGAAACGTCCCGACAGCACCCCCAGAATGGGTCCGGCGGAGATGGCCGTGACCACCGAGACCGTGAGCATCGAACCGGCCGCCGCGGGTGACAGACCCTGCGCGGAGACCAGATACGGCACGCCCCACATGAGCGCGAAGGTCGTCACCGAGAACTGCGTGCCCATGTGGGTGAAGAAGCCGAGTTTGGTGCCGGGACGTCGCCACACCGTGCCGAGTCCGCCGATCACCTCCCGCAGCCCGGACGCCGTGGCCTCCCGCGCCTCTCCCGGCGGGGTGTCACGCACGATCGCGAACACCAGGACGCACGCGAACAGGCCGAGCGCCGCAGCACTGCCGTAGGCGGCCGTCCATCCGGTGCCGGTGAGCAGCAGGACGAACGGCACCGCCGACAGCACCTGACCGAGCTGGCCGAAGATGCCCGTCAGCTGCGAGACGACGGGCACCCGGCGCGGAGCGAACCACACCGGCACGAGCCGCAGCACCGAGATGAACGTCAGGGCGTCACCGACACCGACCAGCACTCGGGCCAGATACGCGACCGGCAGCGACTCGGTGACGGCGAGGATCGCCTGGCCGACCGCGAGGATCACGGCGCCGGTCGCGATCATCCGTCGCGAGCCGAATCTGTCGAGCAGCACACCGGCCGGGATCTGCATCCCTGCGTAGACGATGAGCTGCAGGACGACGAAGCCGGACAGCACCGACGGCGAGATCTCGAAGCGTTCGGTGGCGGCGAGTCCGGAGACACCGAACGCCGTCCGATGGAGGACGGCGACGATGTAGGCGAAGACTCCGACACCCCAGACCAGCCATGCCCTCATGTCACAAGGACGATACGCGCCGGTCTGTTAACGGTGCTAATTACTCACGTCCGAGCGACACCCACGTCGGGTCGGCCGCACGCGGACCGGCGACCTTGTCGGCGAGCCGATCCAGCCGCGCGACCTGCTCGTCGGTGAGCGTCACGTCGAGTGCACCGGCGTTCTCGGTCACGCGACTCGCGTAGCGGGTGCCGGGGATCGACACCGACGGCAACCCGAACTCGCGACCCTTCGCATCCAGCCATGCCAGGGCGATCTGCGCGATCGTCGCGTCCGTTTCCTTCGCGACTGCCCGCACTTCCTCGCGCACCGCGAGGTTGGTCGGCAGGGCGTCGGCGTCGAAGCGCGGAAAGCGCTTGCGCAGGTCGTTCTCGGCGACCTGATCGGGCTCGAAGGCATCGGTGAGCAGTCCGCGGCTCACCGGCGAGTACGGCACGAAGCCGATGCCGAGTTCGGCGGCGGTGGGCACCACGTGCCGTTCGACGTCGCGCGAGACGATGCTCCACTCCGACTGGATCGCCGCGATCGGGTGGACGGCGTGCGCGCGACGCAGCTCGTCGCCGGTGGCCTCCGACAGTCCGATGTGCCGCACCTTGCCGGCCTGCACGAGTTCGGCGAGGGCACCGACCGTCTCCTCGACCGGCACCTCCGGATCGACACGGTGCAGGTAGTACAGGTCGACATGGTCGACGCCGAGACGCCCGAGCGATTCGTCGATGGCCTGCTTCGCGTACTCGGGACGGCCGTTGATGCGACGATTGGCGGTGCCCTTACCGCCGACCGCACCGACGAGACCGAACTTCGTCGCCAGCTGGACCTCGTCCCGCCGCTCGGCGAGCAGCGTGCCGACCACCTTCTCGCTGGTGCCGTCGCCGTAGACGTTGGCAGTATCGATGAAGGTGATGCCCAGATCCACGGCGTGGTGCAGGGTCGCGAGCGCCTCGTCGAGATTCACCTCGCCGTAGGCGGGTGCGACGGACATCGCGCCGTAACCCTGGGCGCTGACGACGAGACCGGGCGCAAGCTGGACGGTGGGGACAGGCATGTACTTCTCCTCGACGACGACACGGTGCGACTCCCGATCGTCCCGCATCCCGCGCATGATCGCAGGAGTTGAAATCGCCGTGATCCGAGCAGCCCGCGCCCTAGGCTGAGATCCATGGCGACCGACTGGCTCTCCCTGCAACGAACCGCACGTCGCGAGTTCGACGACCGTGTCGCGCAGATCCGCGACTGGCACGCACCCACCCCGGACACCGAGTGGGACGTCACCGACCTGGTGTGGCACATGGTCGACGAACAGCGCTGGATCCAGCCGCTGCTCTCCGGCCGTTCCCTCGACGACGCGAAGGCCGCACTCGAACCGATCGGGGACGATCTCGCCGCCGAATGGGCACGCTTCGCCGATCAGGCGACCGCCGCCTGGGCGATGGCGTCACCGGCTCAGGAGGTCCACCTGTCCTACGGCACCGTCCCGTGCCTCGACTACATGAAGCAGCAGATCGCGGACATCACCGTGCACACCTGGGATCTCGCCCGGGCCATCGGTGCCGACGAGACTCTCGACGCCGAACTCGTCGACGCCGTGCTCGCCGACGTCGAACCGCAGAAGGACATGCTCGCCTCGAGCGGTCTGTTCGCCGATCCCGTCGCGGTTCCCGACGACGCGTCCCCACAGGACCGACTCATCGCCCTCACCGGCCGCGACCCCAGGAAGACGTCATGACGGACCGACCCGATATCAAGCCCCGCAGCCGCGACGTCACCGACGGCATGGAGAAGGCCGCCTCGCGCGGCATGCTCCGCGCGGTGGGTATGGGCGACGACGACTGGGGCAAGCCGCAGATCGGCGTGGCATCGTCGTGGAACGAGATCACGCCCTGCAACCTCCCGCTCGAACGCCTCGCGCGGTCGGTGAAGGAGGGCGTACACGCCGCGGGCGGTTATCCGCTCGAGTTCGGCACCATCTCCGTGTCCGACGGGATCTCGATGGGACACGAGGGCATGCACTTCTCGCTGGTGTCGCGGGAGGTCATCGCCGACAGCGTCGAGACGGTGATGCAGGCCGAGCGACTCGACGGCTCCGTGCTGCTCGCGGGGTGCGACAAGTCCCTGCCCGGGATGCTCATGGCCGCGGCCCGCCTCGATCTCGCCGCCGTCTTCCTGTATGCCGGGTCGATCCTGCCGGGCATCGCGAAACTGTCCGACGGCACCGAACGCGACGTGACGATCATCGACGCCTTCGAGGCGGTCGGGGCGTGCGCGCGCGGCCTGATGTCCGAGACCGACCTCGACGCGATCGAACGCGCCATCTGCCCCGGCGAGGGTGCCTGCGGCGGCATGTACACCGCCAACACGATGGCCGCCTCGGCCGAAGCGCTCGGCATGTCGCTGCCGGGGAGCGCGTCACCACCCGCGACGGATCGTCGCCGCGACGGTTTCGCGCGGCGCAGCGGGCAGGCGGTGGTCGAGATGCTGAAGCGCGGCATCACCGCGTCCGACATCCTCACCAAGGAAGCATTCGAGAACGCCATCTCGGTGGTCATGGCCTTCGGTGGGTCCACGAACGCCGTGCTCCACCTGCTCGCGATCGCGCACGAGGCGCAGGTGGATCTGAGCCTCGACGACTTCGTCCGGGTGGGCGCGCGGGTGCCGCACCTCGCCGACGTCAAACCGTTCGGCCGGCACGTGATGAAGGACGTCGACCACATCGGCGGCGTCCCGGTCATCATGAAGGCACTGCTCGACGCGGGTCTGCTGCACGGCGACTGTCTCACCGTCACCGGGAGGACGGTCGCGGAGAACCTCTCCGGCATCGCTCCACCGGATCCCGACGGCAAGGTGCTGCGCGCCCTGAGCGACCCCATCCATCCCACCGGTGGCATCACGATCCTGCGCGGCAGTCTCGCTCCCGGCGGAGCGGTGGTGAAGTCCGCGGGCTTCGACGAGTCGGTCTTCGAGGGAACCGCGCGGGTCTTCGAACGCGAACGGGCCGCGATGGATGCGCTCGAGGACGGCACCATCACCGCCGGCGACGTGGTGGTCATCCGCTACGAAGGTCCCAAGGGTGGCCCGGGCATGCGCGAGATGCTCGCGATCACGGGCGCCATCAAGGGCGCCGGTCTCGGCAAGGACGTCCTGCTGCTCACCGACGGACGGTTCTCCGGTGGCACCACCGGATTGTGTGTCGGGCACGTCGCCCCGGAGGCTGTCGACGGCGGTCCCATCGCCTTCGTCCGCGACGGCGACCGCATCCGTCTCGACGTCTCGAACGGCCTGCTCGACGTGCTGGTCGACGAGAAGGACATGGAAACGCGGCGGCAGGGCTGGGAGCCACTGCCGCCGCGCTACACCCGGGGTGTACTGGCGAAGTACACGAAGCTGGTCGGTTCCGCATCGAACGGTGCGGTGTGCGGATGAAGGTCGGGTGAACCCTCCCGCTCCGGGGGTGCTGCTAGATCGGACGGAAACCTGCGCCCGGCCCGCCCCGACCGTTGATGTCGGCCATGATCACGTCGATGTTCGTTCCGACCTCGGGGCCGGCGCACGGCGCGAGCAGGTAGGCGTTGACCATCGCGACGAGCGTCGTGCCCACCACGAGCGGTGCACCCGAGTCGCCTTCGATGACGCACACCTGCGTCCACGTCTCCTGCGAGCCGAACACGTCGCCCCACACGATGCCGCAGGTGTTGCCCGTCGTGCGGCCTTCCTTGCAGGCGATGTTCGGGAAACCCGCGGGGGCGCCGAGGCCCGTGATCGTCACGTTGCCGACGCGGTTGACCGGAACCACCTTGCCCCGGTCGAACTCGATGACGGCGTAGTCGAGCCGCTCGTTGGTCGACACGATGCGCCCCACCGAACCGGCAGCGAGGTCGTATTCGGCCTTCACCGTCATGCCCGGAGAGCCGCAGTGCGCGGCGGTGAGACCCACCAGGCGACCGGCGGCGTCGTTGCCGATCGTGGTGAGTGTGCAGTCGAAGATGTCCTGCCCGTTGTCTCCGAGCGTGATTCCCGAACCGCCGCCGAGGGTGACCGGAGGCGCCGCGACGGCCACCC
Organism: Rhodococcus sp. S3; assembly: GCF_058211795.1. NCBI lineage: Bacteria > Bacillati > Actinomycetota > Actinomycetes > Mycobacteriales > Nocardiaceae > Rhodococcus > Rhodococcus sp. S3. The sequence goes on from NZ_CM177074.1 coordinate 4,609,409, forward strand.
CGGAACCTGCGCCGACCAGCGCGACAGCGCTCGCAATTGCAACAACCAGTTTTCTGAACATGGGGGCCCTCCTGCGCTGCGCCGTCCGGCAGCCGTCGGGCTGAGCGTACTAGAGGTTTCCGCCGGAGTTCCGGGTTGCGCCCAAGCTTTCCAGAGCTTGACGCGCCTCCTCGAGTTCGCGGCTGAGCTGCGCGACCCGGTCCTCGGCCGCGCGACGCGCCTCCTCGATCACCGACTGGACGGCCTCGGTGGCCGTGGGATCACCGAGTTCCTTCACCGCGCGTTCGACGGCGTCGGGGGCGACCGGCGCTGGCTTGCCGACCTTGCGGGTGCCGTGCGCGACCCCTACCGTCCACTCGTTCTCCGGGTCGATCGTGACGGTGATCGTGATCGACGGCGCCTTCTTCGCCTTGCGGGCCGGGGCCTTCGGCTTCGCCGGTGCCGGCGGCCGGGAGGCGGGAGCGTCGGACGAAGCGGAGGTCGTCTGGGTCACGGGCTTCTTCTCCTGGGCGCGGGGAACCGCAGCGGCCGCTGGGCTCTCGGACTTCGGGGTAGCAGGCTTCGGGGTAGCAGGCTTGGATGCGGTAGCCCGCGGGGTCGCGGGTTGCACAGGTGCAGCCTTCGCAGGTGCAGCCTTCGCCGGAGCGGGCTTCGCACTACCGGACGTGCGCGCGGCCTTCGCCGGTGCGCGCTTGGTTCCGGCCGGCTCCCGGGTGGCGCGCAGTTCGTCGGTCTCGAACGGCAACTCGTCGTCGACGCCCTTCGGCCGCACCATCACGGTGCTGCCGCTGATCGACACCACCCGCGCCGACGTCCCCGGGTCGATGCCGAGACTCGGGATGCCCTCGACGAGGTAGACGGTCGCGCGGCGCCCCTCGGCGAGAGCAGCACCGAGCTCTCCGAGTTGTTCCTCCGTCAGGTGGTCCGCGCGTCTGCGGGGCGACATGCGACGTCCTTTCTCGGTTCGCCGACGGGTCGGCAGGGCTTCGATGACGGTCACTGTCGCACATCCGTACGACACGCCTGCACACCTGTTCGACATGGCCTGCCGCGCACACGGGCCCCGCGCACGGTAAGGATGGATGCGTGACCCCGTCCGATCCGGCACCCGCATCAGGAACCGACGTGCTGTCCGTGATCCAGTCACAGCTGGAGAACGCGCTGCTCGGTGGTCCTCTTCGCTACACCCTGAACGAGGTGGCGGAGTTGTGCGGGCTCGCACCTGCGCGCGTGCGACGGCTGTGGCAGGCGCTCGGTCTGACCGTCGATCCCGATCCCGACGTCGTGATGTTCACCGACGGCGACGTCGAGGCCCTGCGCGCGACGGCCGCCATCATCGCGAGCGGCGCGGTCGACGAACGCCTCGAGGTGCCCGCGGCCCGGTCGATCGGGCAGTCGATGTCACGGCTGACCGAGTGGCAGCTGAATCTGCTCAACACCCACGTCTTCACGCAACTGGCCTCCGCCTACGAGGAAGCGGAGACTCCCCCGCAGGAAGAGGAGATCCGCGCGCTGGTCGACCACATCGTCGATCGCACGACCGAGCTCGCGGTGAGCCTGCAGAGCCACATGTGGCGTCGGCACCTGGTGGCCACGACCGCCCGGGCCGCCGCGCGCCCGCAGGATTCCGGGGAGCTGCACGAGCTGGTCGTCGGCTTCGCCGACATGGTCGGCTACACCCGGCTGACCCGGCAGATCGACGCGGCCGCGCTGAGCGAGCTGCTCGACTACTTCGAATCGGAGGTCTCCGACGTCATTGCCCGGCACAACGGCTGGGTGATCAAGACCGTCGGCGACGAGGTGATGTTCGCGGCCGAACGTCCGGTCGACGCCGCGCGCATCGCCCTCGAACTGCAGGATTCGTTCGGGTCCCAGAAGGACTATCCGGACCTGCGGATCGGACTGGCGTGGGGTCAGGCGTTGCCGCGCTTCGGCGACCTGTTCGGTTCGGTCGTCAACATCGCGGCCCGCCTCACCGGCGCGGCACGACCGGGCACGATCCTCGTCGACGAGAACCTCGCCGACGCGCTCGCCGACTGCGAGGAGTTCCACTTCCAGACCGTGCGGACCCTGCGGCTGCGGGACTTCCAGCATTCGCGGCTGTACGTCCTGCGTCGTCCGCGCGAGGAGAAGAAGGCGGCCGTGGGCGCGGATGGTCTCGGCGACGAGGACATGGGTCTGTGACCGGCCTGTCCTAACGATCCGTCCGGCGGGCTCTGCGCGCCGCGATGAAGTCGTCGACGATGTGCTCGCACGCGCGTCGGTCGATGGGCGCGAGCGTCGCGAGGCGGTTGAAGACGATCGGTCCGAGCAACTGGACCAGCACCAGGTCGTAGTCGAAGTCGCCGAGTTCGCGGCGGGCCTCCGAGGTGGCGAGCACACGGTCGAACGACGACCGGTAGCGGTCGACGAGGATCTCGCGCAGCGACTGCAGTTCGGGCCGCTCGCTGCGCCCCGGTTCCTTCGGGAGTTCGCCGAGGCCCGGCCCGAGTCCCATCCAGCACATCGCCGTCAACGGGATGGGCGCCTCCTCGATGATGCGTGCCTGTGCGGCGAGCAATTCGACGAGGCGGCTGCGGAGATCGCCGTCTTCCGGGACCGGGGGCGCCGGTGGAAGGAGCCGCGCGAAGGCCGCGGCGACCAGCTCGGTTCCATTCGCGAAGTGCCGGTAGAGGGTGGCCCGCGCGACGCCGGCAGAGGCGGTGACCGCATCGATCGTCACGGCGTCGGCACCGCCGGTCGCGAGGAGGGTGGTGGCGGCGTCGAGCAGTCGGGCGCGCGAACGCACGCGGCGCGGATCCTCGTCGCGCGGTGAGGCGGGCCGGGTCTCGACGTCGCGGCGGGGTTCTGCTTCGGGTTCGACGCTCACGCTTCCAGTTGTAGTCGCTGAGAGCGAAGCATGTGTGAGACCGGTGGTTCAGTTACGATACCGACAGTCTCGTTTCTGGTCCCGGCATTCCCCTCCCTCCGGAAGGCTCCCGTGTCAGACAGCACCGCGACCACCACCGCACCCCCTCGCATGACGCGAGCCCAGATCCGGCTGCTCGCCGTCGCGTGCTCGGCCGTCGCCGTGGTCATCGCGGCGATGGCCTCGCTCAACACGGCCCTGCCCGACATCGCGGTCGACACCGGCGCGACGCAGTCCCAGCTGACGTGGATCGTCGACGGCTACACCCTCGCACTGGCGGCACTGCTCCTCCCGGCCGGCGCGCTGGGCGATCGGCTCGGTCGCCGCGGCGTCATGATCGTCGGCCTGATCGTCTTCGCCGCCGGTTCGCTGTTGCCACTGGTCGCCGATGCACCGTTGTGGATCATCGGGGCGCGCGCAGTTGCAGGTGTCGGCGCGGCGTTGGTCATGCCGTCGACGTTGTCGCTGATCACCGCAGGTTTCGCCGAGGCTCATCGGGCACGTGTCATCGGCATCTGGGCCGGTGTGGCCGGATCGGGTGCCGTGCTCGGCATGATCCTGTCGGGGTTGGTGCTCGAATACGCGTCGTGGCGGGTGATCTTCGGAGGTTCCGCCGCCATCGCGCTCCTGCTGGTCGCTCTGTCGTTCACCATCGACTCGTCGCGCTCGACGCAGCCGTTGCCGTTCGACTTCGGGGGCGGCATCCTCGTGGTCCTCGCCGTGGGCCTGTTCGTGCTCGGCGTGATGGAGGGTCCGCATCGCGGATGGACCGACGTGGTGACGCTCGGATCGATGATCGCAGGCTTGGCGGCGGCAGCCGGATTCGTGCTCGTGGAACTCCGGTCGAAGGCGCCGCTGCTGGACGTGCGGTTGTTCCGCCAGCGGGCGTTCGGTGTGGGCGCGGCCGGGTTGTCGTTCCAGTATCTCGCGGGTTTCGGTCTGTTCTTCCTCATCGTGCAGTACCTGCAGCTCGTGCTGGGCTACTCGCCGCTGCGGGCCTCCCTGGCACTGACGCCGATCTTCCTCGTCGTCATGGGCCTGTCGCTCGCCGTGCCCGCGCTGCTGGCGCGGGTGGGCATCCGCATCCTGCTCAGCGTCGGCTTGGCGCTGATCGGCGTCGCACTGATCCTCATGGGCCTGCTCGACGCCGACTCCACCTACGTCGAGGTGGCGTTCGCGTTGAGCATCGCGGGTGTCGGCGTCGGTATCTGTACCGCTCCCGCGACCCACGCGATCGTCACCAACACCCCTGAGGACCAGTTGGGCGTGGCGTCGGCGGTCAACGACGCGACCCGCGAGATCGGTGCGGCGATCGGTGTCGCGATCACGGGCAGCGTCCTCGCCGCGGCCTACGGGCACGGCATCGATCCGGTGGCGCCGATGATCCCCGAACCGGCCCGGTCCGCCGTGCAGGACTCGCTCGCCGCCGCGATACAGGTCGCCGAGCAAGCAGGCCCGCAGGGCGAGCAACTCGCCGAACTCGCACAGAACGCCTTCCTCGACGGCTTGCAGCAGGCCTCGTGGGCGGTCGCCGCGATCCTGCTGGTCGGCGCGGTGATCTCCGCCTTCTGGGCACCCCGGCGCTCGTAGCCTCTCTCTTCGTCTCTCCTTCTCGATGCCCGCGATGCAGGTCGCGGGCATTGTGCTGTGCGCGTGATCACGCTAACCTGGATAACAGTTACCAGTCGTCACACTAAAAAGGTGGAGACATGACCGCATCGCTCACCCGCGAGACCAGCAAGGGCTTCATCCCCGGCGTCGCACTGTCCGATCGCGAAGAAACCGCCGGACGACTGCTCGCCTCGTCCGCACGCAAGTCGTACGACCCGGTCGTCGAGGTGGACTGGGAGGCCCCCGTCCCCGACGACAAGTTCGGCATGACCCCCGAATGGAGCACGCTCTACGGCACCGCGCTGTGGGACGAACTCACCGAGGAACAGCGCATCGAACTGACCAAGCACGAGGCCGCGAGCGTCTCGAGCGTCGGCCTGTGGTTCGAGATCCTGCTCATGCAGATGCTCCTGCGCGACGTCTACGACCGCGACAAGCATTCGCGCCACGTCCAGTTCGCGCTCACCGAGGTGGCCGACGAGTGCCGCCACTCGGTGATGTTCGCGCGCGCCGGCGAACGGCTGAACATGCCCGGCTACGGCCCGCCCCGCTACATCCATCGGCTCGGCCGCCTGTGGGGCCGGTTCTTCAAGGGCGCCAACGCCTATGCGGCAGTGATGGCGGCCGAGGAGATCCTCGACATGATGCAGCGCGACTTCATGCGCGACGAGCGGGTCCAGCCCGTCACCCGCGCGGTGTCGAAGATCCACGTCCTCGAGGAGGCCCGGCACATCCGCTTCGCGCGCGAGGAGGTCGCGCGCCGACTCGCCGGTGCGAGCCGCGCACGTCTGGCGATCGAGCGCTTCAGCACCGCGTTCGTGGTGTTCTTCGTCGTCAAGAGCATGATCCACCCCGACGTCTACGCCAAGGCGGGCCTCGATCGCGAGCGCGCTCTGCGAGAGGCGAAGGGCAACAAGCACTATCACGATCGTGTGCGCAAGTCCGGCGCGAAGTTGATGACCTTCCTCGACAACGTCGGCCTCATCGGCGGACCGTCGAAGATCCTCTACAAGAAGGTCCACCTGCTCTGACGCTGCCTACGGGCCCACAACGAACTGTGCGCAGTTCTCGTCGATCTCCTCGAGGGATCGAACGAGAACTGCGCACAGTCGTTCGTGGCGAAAGCCGAAGGGCGTCAGCCCACCTTCTCGGTGGCCTGCAGGTTGTCGTCGCGGTCCTGCTCCGGGAACAGCGTGCGCGTGATCTTCCGAGCGGTATCGGCGACGATCGGTGCCACCCACTCCAGGCGGGTCGAACGGGCGTCCGCTGCCAGCGACAGGGCGGCAACCGGGCCGTCGACGCCGCGGAGCGCGACACCCACGCATCCGATGCCCCGCGCGGCCTCCTCACGTTCGAATGCGACGCCACGACGCTTGCGGATGCGGTTGAGTTCCTGGTGCAGTGCGACGTGATCGCGGATGGTGCGCTCCGTGCACGGCACGAGCGCCTTGCCGTACAGCGCGTCGATGCGTTCGGGTTCGAGCCACGCGAGGATGGACTTGCCGGCCGCGGTGGCGTAGGCGGGGAACCGCCCACCTACCCGCGACGGCACGCTCGACGCGAGCTGCCCACCGACCTTGTCGAGGTAGAGCACCTCGTTGCCCTCGAGGACTGTCAGGTGGACGACGGCACCGGTCTGCATCGCCAGGTCGTGGAGATGCGGCGCAGCGGCCTCCCGGATACGGCGGTGGCCGGTGTCGCTGCCACCGAGGCCGAGGGCACGCGGGCCGAGGCAGTAACCGAAGGATGCGTGCTCGATCCAGTCGCGACGCACGAGGTGGTCGAGGATGCGGTGCACGGTCGAACGGGGCAACCCTGAGCGACAGGTGACCTCTTCGAGAGTGAGGGCGCCGCGGCTGTCGAAGGCCTCGAGGATGAGCGTCATCCGATCGACCATCGATGGAGGAAGTTCTCGCTTGGACGAGGTACCGACGGGCTCGAGCGCGGAGTCGACGGCAGTCAACTGCACCTCCAAAAGTCCTGGCCACGACCCTGCGCGCCTCATGAAACTGGAATCTGTTCCAGAACGTTAGCAGTAACAGCGGTCACACCGGAAGGGGTACACACAGACTGTAGGTACTCCGGAGTCGGTTTCCCGACGAGAGTGAATTCCTATGAGTCTGGTCGGAATCGTGCGGACAGGTTATTGTCGGGACCGTGAGCAAGACGTACGAGCGCGCGAGCCGGTCGCCGCACCGTCGTGCCCCCCTGTCGTGTATCCGCGGGTGCCGGGCCCGCTGACCGCCGCACCCGTTCCCGCCCCCTCGATGCTGCCCGACGGCGTCGTGTCCGGGGTCCGAAGGTCAGCATGTCGACGATCAGAACACATCCCGAACCCGGAGCAGAGCCATGAGCGACACCACCCCTGAAGCAACCGATCCCAGCGCGAACTGGAGCTTCGAGACCAAGCAGATCCACGTGGGCCAGCCCGCCGGTGGCGACACGAAGGCCCGGGCCCTGCCCATCTACCAGACCACCAGCTACACCTTCGACAACACCGATCACGCCGCTGCGCTGTTCGGCCTCGCCGAGCCCGGCAACATCTACACCCGCATCATGAACCCGACGCAGGACGCGGTCGAACAGCGCATCGCCGCCCTCGAAGGTGGCGTCGCCGCCCTCCTGCTCGCGTCCGGCCAGGCCGCCGAGACCTTCTCGATCCTCAACCTGGCACAGGCCGGCGACCACATCGTGTCGAGCCCGTATCTCTACGGCGGCACCTACAACCTGTTCCACTACACCCTGCCCAAGCTCGGCATCGAGGTCACCTTCGTCGAGGATCCCGACAACCTCGACCAGTGGCGCGAGGCCATCCGCGACAACACCCGCGCGTTCTTCGGTGAGACGATCGCCAACCCGAAGAACCACATCCTCGACCTGCCCGGCATCTCGGGCGTGGCCCACGAGAACGGGCTGCCGCTGATCGTCGACAACACGGTCGCCACCCCCTACCTGCTCCGCCCGCTCGAGCACGGCGCCGACATCGTCGTGCACTCGGCCACCAAGTACCTCGGCGGCCACGGCACGGCCATTGCCGGTGTCATCGTCGACGGCGGCACGTTCGACTGGACGCAGGGCCGCCACGCCGGTTTCACCACCCCGGACCCGAGTTACCACGGCGTCGTCTTCGCCGACCTCGGCGCCCCGGCCTACGCGCTCAAGGCGCGTGTGCAGCTGCTGCGCGACATGGGCGCGGCGGTCTCCCCGTTCAACGCCTTCCTCATCTCGCAGGGCCTCGAGACGCTGAGCCTGCGGATCGAGCGGCACGTGGAGAACGCGCAGAAGGTCGCCGAGTTCCTCGAGGGGCGTCCGGAGATCACCTCCGTCGCCTACGCCGGCCTGAAGTCGTCGCCCTGGTACGACCGCGCCCGGCAACTCACCCCGCGCGGTGCCGGCGCGATCGTGGTGTTCGAGCTCTCCGGGGGCATCGACGCCGGCAAGCGGTTCGTCAACGCGTTGACCCTGCACAGTCACGTCGCGAACATCGGCGACGTCCGCTCGCTGGTCATCCACCCCGCGTCGACGACCCACTCGCAGCTCACCGGCGAGGAGCAGATCGCTGCGGGTGTCACTCCGGGTCTCGTGCGACTCGCCGTGGGCATCGAGAACATCGACGACATCCTCGCCGACATCACCACCGGACTCGAGGCTGCGGGTAGCTGACCCCGAAGGATTCGAAAGACGCGACGGCCCACCCCCTTTCGGGATGGGCCGTCGCCGCGTTCGGCGTATGCGCGATCAGTCGTTGCGTGCGAGCGCCTGTGCGATCCGCTCGGCCTGCGTGCTGCTCTCGAGCAACTGCCTGACCAGCCACAGACGCAGGACACGGGTGACCGCGGCGGCGAGATAGACCGCCACACCGACCAGGGTGACGGCCACGAAGCCGAGGGCGAGCAACTGATAGGACAGGAGATCGCGGGTGTCGGAGAGAGTGAGCGACGCAATGTAGACGACGAAGACCGCGACGGCGCCGATCACCATCAGGGCCAGACCGACGAGTCGGGCTCTCCCCCCCGAATCCGAACGGGGAGCGTCGAGACCCAGCGCTGCGACATCCTTCTTGAACTGTTCACGTCGCTCGTCGACGAGTGCGGTCATGGTCATCCTCCTAGATAGGTGGTGGAAAGTTCTTCTTCGATCTCCGCCGGATCGCCTGTGCGCACCACCCGGCCCTGCAACATCAGCGCGGCGCTGGTGGCGATCGGGAGTACCGCTCGCGCGAACTGTTCGGCTACGAGGATCGACACACCCTCGGCGGCGAGCTCGCCGACGATCTCGTAGATCTGGGAGACGATGCGCGGTGCCAGGCCCATCGACAGTTCGTCGAGCAGGAGCACCGTGGGATGGGTACCGAGTGCCCGCGACAGCGCAAGCATCTGCTGTTCGCCGCCGGACATCGAACCGGCCAGCTGCGACCGGCGCTCACCGAGAACCGGGAATCGCGTGTACGCCACCTCTTCGAGGTCTGCGAGCGAAACACCGGTGCCGGTTCCGATCCACAGGTTCTCGCGCACGGTGAGGTTGGGGAAGATGCCGCGCCCCTCGGGAATCGAGCACACCCCCAGACGCGCGAGTTCCGCTGCGGACACACCGTTGACGACCCGGCCGGCCAACCGGAACTCACCCGACGAGATCGGGTGGATCCCCGAGCACACGCGCAGGGTCGTCGTCTTACCTCCGCCGTTCGGCCCGAGCAGGGCGACCACCGCGCCCGGTTCGAGTACGAGGTCCACGCTGCGCAGCACCTCGATCGCGCCGTATCCGGCCCGGACACCCGACAGTTCGAGCAACGGTTCGACGCTCATACCGCTTCCTCCTCGGTGCCGATGTAGGCGTTGATCACTGCAGGATCGTTCTTGATCTCGTCCGGAACACCGCTTGCCAGCACCGCACCGTAGTCGAGCACGTGGATCCGCGAGCAGATCTTCATCACGAGCGGAATGTCGTGTTCGACGAGGCAGATCGCGAGGCCGTCCTTCGCCAGGTCGCCGAGCAGCGCGGCGAAGGCCTCGGTTTCCTGCTCGGTCTGCCCGGACGCGGGCTCGTCGAGCAGCAGCACGCGCGGAGAGGTCATCAACGCGCGGGCGACCTCCACGACGCGGGCACGTCCGGTGGGTACGTCGGAGACGTCGGTGCTCGCGATGTCGGCCAGTCCGGTCAGTTCGAGGAGCCTGTCGACCTCCTCGTCCACGTCGATCTTGTTGTGCTCGTTGGCGTTGTGGATGTCTCCCGCCACTCGGAGGTTGTCGCGCACGGACAGCGACACGAACAATTCGAGACGCTGGAACGTGCGGGCCATGCCCCTGCGGGCCCGTTTGTAGGGCGGCAGTGAGGTGATGTCACGACCGTCGAGGAAGACCGTGCCGGCCGTCGGCCGTTGCAGGCCGGTGATCGTGTTGAACAGCGTCGTCTTCCCGGCCCCGTTGGGTCCGATCAGGCCCGTCACCGTTCCCGGTTCGATTCCGATGCTCACGTCCTTGACCGCGACGTGACCGCCGAATCGGACTGTGATACCGCGCGTTTCCAGAATGGGTGCCTCAACCATGAGGAATCAGTTCCTTCTCCGATCCGGTGGCACGTGCGGCCAGAAGTTCGTCGATGCCGAGCTCGCGATCGATCTCGTCCCGCGCCTGCTCGGTGTAGGGCTCGTCGATTCCGACCCGCTCGGGAACCAGCGGCGCGCGACGTTGCGCTTCCTCCGCGCCGAGCACCGCCTCGGGCATCAGCCACTGCCCCATCACCGGCAGCATGAACACCGTGGCGATGGTGATCGACGCGAACCACCAGTTGTCGAGCACGCCGACGAGCGCGAGCAGGTACGACGCGAGGACCACCGCAGCTCCGCCGACCAGCACGGGCTTCGCGTTCTTCAGGTGACGGTAGCCTTCCACCATCTGGTGGACGCTGCCGCTCGGGTTCGCCGCGACGCCGATACCGATGAGAGCGGGACTCACTGCGGCGACGTGACCGAGGAAGGTCCACAAACCGGCCAGTTCCGGTTGTCCCGCGGAGAGATTGGAGAACGAGACCATAATGACGGCGAAACCGACACCCGACAGCAGACCGCCGAACAGCGCACCGGAGACGTAACCGATACCGGCCACGACGGTGAGCATCAGCAGCGACAGACTCACCATGATCGAGAAGCTCTCGTTCGACACCGAGCCCATCGCACTCGACATGAACAGTCCGCCCAGGCCGGCGATGCCCGCCGACAGGGTGAAGACGCCGAGTTTGAGGCGCACCAGGCTCTGGCCGAGCATTGCCGCCGCGGCGGGGCTGTCCTTCATCGCGGCGAGCCGGCGCCCGTAGCCGCTGTTGCGCAGGGCGATGATGCCTACGCCGAGAACGGCGAAGATCACCGTCACCGTCATGAGGAAGGTCGTCTCGTTCCGCAGGTCGAGAGGGCCGACCTTCAATGGCGGGATCGCGATGTTGCCATCGGTGAACAGCGAGAACCTGATGCCGAACAGCTCGTGCTGGGTCGTGTCGCGCAGCACCATGTTCGACAGGAACACACCGAACGCCATCGTGGCCAGGGCGAGATAGAGGCCGCGCAACCGCAGGGCCGGCAGCGCGATGAGCCCGCCGATCACGGCCGTGACGGCGACGCCGAGCGCCACGCCCCACAGGTTCAGGTGGGCGGCCAGTCCGCTCCCGGAGATACCGAAGTGGAACGCCACGATCGTCGCGATGGCACCGAAGGATACCGGCGCGAGGTTCATCTCGCCCGCGTATCCGGTCAGCAGGGTCAGCGACAACGCGATGATCGCGAAGGTCATGCCGATCGTGAGGGTCGTGACCGCCGACGTCACCATGAGCAGGCGGATGGCATAGACGATGACGACGAGCGCGACCGCCCAGGCGATCGCCTTGCGCACCGACGGCACGTGGTAGCGCTCCCGGGTCCGGGTGACGGCACCGCGCAACCGATCCTGCGGCAGTACGACGAGAACCACGAACAGCGCGATCATCGGCAGGGACACTCGCAGATTCGACGTCCATGTCCACGCGGTCGGGAAGTAGGCGAGCACGTATGTGGCTGCCAGGCCGAGGAACAGCGCACCGGCGAAGGTACGCGGAATGCTGCGCAGCCGGCCGAACATCGCCGCCGCGAACGCGTCGATGACGAGCAAGGTCAGCATGTTCGCTTCGAGGGTGCCACCGTTGATCGGTGTCACGAGAACACCCGCCAGGACCGCGAGAGTCGAGCCCATCATCCAGGACAGTGCGGCGAGCCGGTCGGGGTCGTGCCCGTTCAGGCGCAGCAGATCGGGATCGTCGACCACACCTCGCATCGCCACTCCGACGCGGGTGCGCACGAACATGATTCGTAGTCCGACGGCGATGAGTACCGCGGCGGCGAGGCAGATCAGTTCGTGGTAGCGGATGGTGACACCGAAGAGCTCGATCCTCGCCTGGTCGCCGAAGAACATCGTCATGGTGCGTGCAGTCTCGGGATGCCAGAACCAGTGCGACACCGAGACCATGCCGAGCAGGATCGACACCGTGACGACGATCTTGGTGACCTCGGCGGTGTCACGCATCCCGCGCATGATCACGACGTAGAGCAGCAGGCCCATCATCGGACCGAGGACGCCCAGCACGAGAAGCAGCGCGATGGGCGTGGGCAGGCCCCAGCCGTAACGCAGTTGCCAGTAGGCGAACGCACCGAGCATCGCCTGCGCGCCGTGCGCGAAGTTGAAGATGCCGGACGTGTTGTAGGTGAGAACGAGGCCCGATGCAGCGATCGCGTAAACCGATCCGAGCACCAACCCCACGATCGTGAAGGTCAGAAAGGTGTCCATACGAGTACCTCTGGTCGGGGTGCCGGCGAGCGCGTGTCACGCCTCGCCGGCACCGGGCGCTCGGATCAGACGGTCGGCCTGATGACGTTGGGGTTCAGATATTTCGTCGCGATGCGGTCGGGTCCGAGTTCGGTGCCCCACGTACTCGGATCGGTCGCGACGCGATAGCGGTCGTCGCACTCGAAGGTGCCCGCCTCCGCGGGGAACGCCTGGGTGTATTCGGCGCCTTCGAGTTTCACGACGAGCCCGCAGGTCGCGGGCATGTTGTTCCCGGGGTCGGTGACCGCGTGCAGACCACCGCCGTCCCACTCGTGGATCCGGGACAATTCGTCGATGACGCACTGCCGGGACAGGTCCGATCCGCAGGCGTCCGCAGCGGTAGCCCACAACAGGAACGAAGAAGTGGCCTGCATGCCGAGCAGCGCGGTCTTGCCGTCCTGCTCGGTGACGAGCTCGACGTACTTCTTCACGGCCGGCACAGCATCGGCGTTCTCGATCATCTGGAAGGTCATGCCGGCGTGGAGGTTGTCGAGCAGACCGTTCTCACCGTTCCATGCCTGAGCGGCATTGCCGTACCAGGTGGCCTCACCGAGCAGGATCGGGTCGATTCCGGCCTGGTCGAGCGCCTTCACGAAGTTGAATTCGGCCGGCACCGGAGAACGGGAGGTCCACAGGCCCTTGACGCCGCACTGCTTGAACTTCTCGGCGAAGGGCGCGTAACTCGACTCGCCCTCGTAGTTGAGCGTGACACCGCAGTTCTTCAGCGTGAAACCGGCTGCCTCGGCGACGGACCGGATCTTGGTGCTGGCCGAGATGATCGTGGGCATCGTGCTGTCGATGACGTCGAACTCGCCGAGCAGGTCCGGGTACATCTCGGCGATCTGGAACCACTGCGAACCGTTCGCATAGTCGACCGGGAACGGGACGCCCTGGTAGGTCATCGGGCCGTTGGCCGCGTCGGGGGACACGGTGAAGGCGGGGACAGCGGCGAGGTTGCACGCGACCCGGGTCTGCTCCGAGGTCTGGTCCATGGCGAAGCCGTGACCGACCATCATGAACTCGCTCGCACATGCATTCTGCATGACGGCGTTGGCCTGCGTCATCGCAGCGTCGTAGTGGGTACCGACGATCGTGCGGCCGTTGATGCCACCCTGGGCGTTGCACCAATCGATCATGGCGGAGACGGCGTCACCGATCTCCTTGTTGAGTCCGGGGCTCTTCGAATAGCCCCGGTCGTCGCCGTAACCGATCCGGATCTCGGAATCGGACACTCCTTGGTCGGTACTTCCTGCCGCTTCGCCCGGCCCGCATGGAGACGAAAGGGTTCCGAACGACTCCTCGACCGACAGGGACGCTCCAGTTCCGGCGGCTGCCGCCGGAGCGAGGGCGCCCGCCGACGAGTCGGCGCCGCGATCCGACGCACAAGCGGACGTCGCCACTACGATGGCGAACAGACCCGCCATCGATTTCGAGGCAGCACTGAGTTTCACGACGATGGACTCCTTGGTCTCGGTCCGGGCCGAAGCGCGATCCGGGGGGCGCCGGACGGTGGGCCGGGTGTCGCGAAGGTAGCCACCCGGCCGAGTGAGACCTGCGCCACTCCCACTCACCGGGACCGATTTGTGACAGTCGACACAGGGTTTAGGGTGTGATGCTCCACGTCACCAGCAACAGTTCTCCGATCCTTCCGTGTACGCGCTGCGCGACGACGAACGTGCGGGCCGAGAAAGGCGAATCCTTGACAGCACAAGCCGATCTGCAGCAGATGCTTCAGCAGGTCGTTTCCCAGCTCACCGGCCCCGGTGGCCGCTTCGAAATCGTCGAAGAGGACGTGCGCGGAAACCGGATGCAGGTCATGCGCAACCGCGACCGGCGCATCGGCGACCTCGTCGCCGCGTCCCGGAAATGGGGCGACCGCGACTACCTCGTGACGGCCGATCGCCGCCTGTCGTTCACCGAGCACGCCGACGCTGTAGCTGCCCTGGCGACCGCCCTGCGCGACGAGCACGGCGTGGAGAAGGGCGACCGGGTCGCGATCCTTGCGGCCAACTCACCCGAATGGATCATCACCTTCTGGGCCGCCCAATGCCTGGGCGCAATCGCCGTGGGGCTGAACTCCTGGTGGACGCCGTCCGAAATCGCCTACGGCGTGAACATGGTGCGACCCAAGGTGATCGTCGCCGACGCCAAGCGCGCCGATCTGCTGGCCGGAGCACAGGTCTCCGGCTTCGAACTGCTCACCACCGAACACGACGTGCCTCGGATCGTGGCCGCCGCGTCCGGCACCGAACTGCCGTCGGCCGACGTGGAGGAGGACGATCCCGCGGTCATCCTGTTCACGAGCGGCACCAGTGGACGTCCCAAGGGGGCGTTGCACTCCCACCGCAACGTGCTCGCCGTCGTCGACTACCACCGGTACTCCGATGCTCTGGTGGCCGCGATGCAGCGGCGCTCCTACGACGACTCGGTGCCCAACGACAACCGGTACCTCCTGACCTCGCCGTTGTTCCACATCGCAAGCCTGCACAACCTGGCGGTGCCACGCCTCGCGACGGGAAGCGCCGCCGTTCTGACGGAAGGCGGGTTCGACGTCGACAAGGTCTTCGCGCTCATCGAGCGTGAGAGGGTCACCAACTGGGGCGCGGTGCCGACGATGGCGTCGCGCATGCTCGAGCACGAGAACACCGACAAGTACGACCTCAGCTCGCTCACCGCGTTCGCGCTGGCCTCGGCACCGTCCTCCCTTGAGTTCAAGAAGCGTCTGCAGGCGAAGTTCCCCTTTGCGCAGCAGGCCCTGGTGGACAGCTACGGACTGACCGAGTGCAGCACTGCGATCGCCATGGCGACGGCCCCGGAGATCGAGGCGTTCCCGGGCACGCTCGGCTCCCCCATCATCACGGTGAGCATGGAGATCCGCGACCCGTTCGGTGAGCGGGTTCCCGACGGCACCGAGGGCGAGATCTGCGTCCGCAGTCCCTATGTGATGCTCGGGTACTGGGAGGACCCGGCTGCGACGGACGCGGCTGTCACCTCGGACGGATGGCTACGTACCGGCGACTACGGAACGCTCGAGAACGGCCGCCTGCGGCTCACGGGCCGGCGATCCGATCTCATCCTGCGCGGCGGCGAGAACGTCTATCCCACGGAGATCGAACAGCGCCTCGACGAGCACCCCGACGTCGTCGAGAGCGCCGTGATCGGCGTGGACCACGAGGATCTGGGGCAGGAGGTCGCGGCCGTCGTCGTGCTGCGACCCGGCAGCGCGATCACCGAGGACGAGTTGCGAGCCTTCTGCGCCGAGCGACTGGCCTACTACAAGGTGCCCACAGTTTGGCGGATCACGCGGGATCTACTCCCCCGCAACGCGACCGGCAAGATCATCCGACGCTCGATCACCGTCTGATCGGCGAGCACACCGGTCACCCGTCCAGCCCGAACAGCGACGTGGCATTCTCGCGGCACACCGCGCGGATCCACTCGCTGTCGGGCGCGACGCGTTCGAGCACCTGGAGCTGATGGAGGTAGCTGTACGGGATGTTCGGAAAATCCGTGCCGAGTAAGATCTTCCGTCGTAATGCGCCCAGACGCGGAAGCTGATCTTCCGGGAAGGGTGTGTCCTCCTCGACGAAATCGGTGAACGCCATAGTCGTGTCGAGATACACCCGCTCGTATTGCTCGGCGAGGTCGAGGAACTCGCGGTACTCGGGCAGACCCATGTGCGCGACGATCACCGTCAGCTGCGGGTACCGGCGCATGAGCTCCTGCATCGGGGCGGGACCGGTGTACGTGCCGGGCGCCGGGCCCGACCCGCAGTGCACGACGATCGGCACGCCCGAGTCCTCGAGCAGGCCCCACACGTCGTCGAGGAGCGGGTCGAGCGGCGAGTAGTCGCCGACCTGGATGTGGGATTTGAACACACGCGCGCCCGCCTCGATCGCCGACGCGACGTACTTCTTCGCCTCGGCCTCCGGATAGAAGGTGGCGGTGTGGAGGCAGTCGGGGGTCCGGGCCGCGAAGTCGGCGGCCCACGAGTTGAGCCACGCCGCCATCTCCGGCTTGTGCGGGTACAGCATGGCGGTGAACCTGTGCACCCCGAAGTCGCGGAGACGCGCGACGCGTTCCTCCTCGTCGTGCCGGTAGGTGATCGGCCAGGGCCGTCCGACGAGCGGACCTGCGGAGTCGAAATACGCCCAGACCTTGTCCATGACCTGGCGGGGCATGAAGTGGGTGTGAACATCGATGAGGTCGTCGACGCCGTGACGGCGCCGGAACTGCGCTACCTGTTCGATTTCGTTCACGGTGCGACCGTACCGAAGTGACGCCGACCGAGGGGACCCGGCAGAAAAATACCAGGTCACAGGTGACATCCGACCCAGCACCGGACATTCCCCGAGGTTAGGTTAACCTAACCATCACATAGGGTGTCCTAAATGCCTTATCCATTCCCTGTGATCGAACCCAAGGAACATCGATGAACGCATCCCGCCTGTACCGAGGTGCCGTACTCGGCACCCTGGCTGCCCTCGCCCTGACGGCATGCTCGAGCGACCCGGCCACCGAGTCGTCCGACACCGCCGCCGCCACCGTCACGGTCGAGGACAACTTCGGTACGCAGACCGTCACCGTGCCGCCCAAGTCCGTGGTCGCCACCGACAACGGCACGTTCGAGACGCTCGATACGTGGGGCGTTCCCCTCGCCGCAGGCGCGGTCTCGCTGATGCCGAAGACGATCTCCTACACCGAGGACGACAGCATCGTCGATCTGGGATCGCATCGTGAACCCAATCTCGAAGCCGTCGTCGCGGTCGAGCCGGATCTGATCATCAACGGCGGGCGCTACGCGCAGTTCAGGGAGCAGTTCGAGGAGCTCGCACCGGACGCCACCATCGTCGAGGTCGCGCCGCGCGACGGCGAGGACTTCGCCGAGGAACTCAAGCGCGGCACCACTGTCCTCGGTGAGATCTTCGCCAAGGAAGCGGAGGCACAGGAACTCAACGACGCGTTGGACGCGTCGATTGCCCGCGTCCAGGCCGCATACTCTCCGGATCAGTCGGTGATGGGTCTGATCGTCTCCGGCGGCGAGATCGGTTACGTCGCCCCGAGCACCGGGCGCACCATCGGCCCCATGTTCGACATCTTCGGCCTCACCCCGGCTCTCGAGGTTCCCGAAGGCACCGACAACCACCAGGGTGATGACATCTCCGTCGAAGCTATCGCCGCATCCAACCCGGGCCTGATCATCGTCATGGACCGTGACGCGGGTACCTCGACCGGTGGCGGCCCCGACTACGTGCCGGCGACCACGGTCATCAACGACTCGCAGGCACTGCAGAACGTGAAGGCAGTCCAGGAGGGCAACATCATCTACCTGCCCGCCGACACCTACACCAACGAGAGCATCCAGACCTACACGGAGTTCTTCAACTCCCTGGCGGACCTGCTCGAGAAGAACGCGCAGACCGCAGAGAACAAGTGACCTCCGCGCAGAGCGCAACGAAGTACTGAATTCACAGTGTCGACCGCCGTGGACTCGGCCGCGAGCCGGGTCCACGGCCGACGTGCTTCCGGAGCAGAGATGCCGAAATGACGACCCAAGCCCTACCGTCCCGAACGCGGGAAAGACTTTTCGACCGGAAACTGCTGCTGGGTTTCCTCGGCGTCGGCGCCCTGCTGATCGCCTCACTGTTCACCGGGGTGTTCGACATCTTCGGCGGTGACTTCGGCTGGGAGATGTTCAACATCACCCGCGTCCCTCGCACGATCGCCCTGGTGCTGGCCGGGGCTGCGATGGCGATGTCCGGACTCGTCATGCAGTTGCTCACCCAGAACCGCTTCGTCGAACCGACGACCACCGGCACGACGGAGTGGGCAGGATTGGGGTTGCTGATCATGATGATCGTCGTCCCGACCGCAGGTCTTCTGCCCAGAATGATCGGCGCCGTCGTGGCGGCCTTCATCGGAACGATGATCTTCTTCCTGTTCCTCCGGCGAGTGCAACTGTCCTCGTCGCTGATCGTGCCCATCGTCGGCATCATGCTGGGCGCCGTCGTCGGCTCCATCACCACCTACATCGCTCTCGCCACCGACAAACTCCAGAGCCTGGGCATCTGGTTCGCGGGGAGTTTCACGTCGATCATCAAGGGCCAGTACGAGGTTCTCTGGATCGTCGCGGTCGTCGCGGTCCTGGTGTTCATCGCCGCCGACCGATTCACCGTCGCCGGTCTCGGTGAGGACGTCGCGACCAACGTCGGCCTGAACTACAACCGCATCATCCTGCTGGGAACCGGCCTCATCGCGATTGCCACCGGAGTGGTCACCGTCGTGGTCGGTTCGCTTCCCTTCCTCGGGCTCATCGTCCCCAACATCGTGTCGATGTTCCGCGGCGACGATCTGCGCAGCAATCTCCCCTGGGTCTGCCTGCTCGGTATCGCCATCGTGACCGTCTGCGACCTGATCGGCCGGACGATCATCATGCCGTTCGAGATCCCGGTATCACTCATCCTCGGCGTCATCGGCTCCGTCGTCTTCATCGCCATGCTTCTGCGGAGTCGCCGCAATGTCTGACATCACCGAGTCGATCTCCCCGGCAGAATCGATCCCCACGGCATCGATCCCCACAGCTCCGCCGACCGCCGCGACGGCAACAAGGGCCGAGCGCACAGGCTCCGGCGCATTCGCGACCGCGCGACAGCTACGCCGCTACTGGATTCTCGTGGGGACTCTCACGCTCCTCTCGGTCGTCATCGCCGTGGGCATCGTGACCTGGGACAATCCGATGCCCTTCGGGACCGCAGGCTTCTGGCGGATCACGCAGATGCGCGCGACCAACCTGGTCGTGATCGCGATCGTCGTCGTCTGCCAGGCCGTTGCGACGGTCTCGTTCCAATCTGCGACGAACAACCGCATCATCACCCCGTCGATCATGGGATTCGAGGCCCTCTACGTCGCGATCCAGACCGCCGCCGTCTTCTTCCTGGGCGCGGTCGGAGTCACGGCGCTCACGGGGGTGCCGCAGTTCGCACTCATGGTCGTATTGATGGTCGGCTTCTCGCTGATGCTCTACGGATGGCTGCTCTCCGGCAAGTACGGGAACATGCAGGTGATGCTCCTCGTCGGCATCGTCCTGGGTGGCGGTCTCGGATCCGTGGCGACCTTCATGCAGCGCATGCTCACCCCCAGCGAGTTCGACATCCTCACCGCCAAGCTGTTCGGGTCGGTCTCCAATGCGGATGCCTCCTACCTACCGCTGGCGATCCCGCTCTGTATCGGGGCGGCAGGAACACTGTGGTGGCGTTCCCGCAGACTCAACATCATTGCGCTGGGCAAGGACGTCACCACGAATCTCGGCCTGGACCACCGCCGAGAGATCATGCTCGTACTGTTTCTCGTGTCGGTCCTCATGGCCACCACCACCGCGCTCGTCGGCCCGCTGACGTTCCTCGGCTTCCTCGTCGCGACGTTGGCCTACCAGTTCGCGACCACACACGATCACCGCTTCGTGTTCCCGGTGGCGATCCTGACCGGGTTCGTCATCCTCGGGGGCGCCTACTTCGTTCTGAAGAACATCTTCTACGCAGAGGGTGCCGTGTCCATCATCATCGAGGCCGTCGGCGGCACGGCCTTCCTCTACGTGATCCTTCGGAAGGGCAGACTGTGATCGAGATCAAGGGTCTCCGTAAGGAATACAGCGAGACGGTCACGATCGGTGAGATCGATCTGACCATTCCCGCAGGCGGCATCACGGCCCTGGTCGGACCGAACGGTGCGGGCAAGTCGACGATGCTGACCATCGTGGGCCGCTTGCTCGGGGCCGACGCCGGCACCATCGAGATCGCCGGCTACGACGTGTCGAGCACTGCCTCGAAGGACCTCGCGAAGATCGTCTCGATCCTCCGCCAGGAGAACCACTTCGTCACCCGCCTGACGGTGCGGCAACTCGTCGGGTTCGGCCGATACCCGCACTCGAAGGGCCGACTCACCCGCAAGGACGAGGAGGCCATCAGCAACGCCATCGAGTTCTTCGACCTCACCGACCTCGAACACCGCTACCTGGACCAACTGTCCGGAGGACAACGCCAGCGAGCCTATGTGGCCATGGTGCTGTGCCAGGACACCGACTACATCCTCCTGGACGAACCGCTGAACAACCTGGACATGAAGCATTCGGTCCAGATGATGAAGCATCTTCACAAGGTGGCCGTCGAATTGGGGCGCACGGTCGTCATCGTGCTGCACGACATCAATTTCGCAGGCCACTACGCGGACCGGATCTGCGCGATGAAGGACGGCAAGGTCGTCGAGTTCGGAACCCCGGAAGAGATCTTGGTGGACGAGACCTTGACGCGCGTCTTCGATACTCCGGTGACGTGCGTCGAAGGACCCAACGGCCGCCTCGCCGTCTACTACTGACTCAGAACAAGGTCAGTTCGGCGTCGTCGGCGCGCTTCGGCGGCTTGTGCGCGACCACGGGCGTGCTGGGCACCTCGATTGGTCCGGGCTTCGCCGCGATCTCGCGGGCGGCCTGGCCGGCGAGCGTGTCGGCCATCTCGTTGAAGTGGTTGCCGACGTGCCCGCGCACCCAGCGGAACCGCACCGGACCGGTGCGGTCGGTGAGCTCGCGGTCGATGGCGCGCACAAGTTCGAGGTTCTTCACCGGCGCGCCGGTGGCCGTCTTCCAGCCCTTGCGCTTCCATCCGGGCAGCCATTCGGAGGCGCACTTGATCGCGTACTGCGAATCGGATTCGATGATCATCGGCTCGGCGCCGGGATGCGCCCGCAGCGCCTCGAGCACCGCCCGGAGCTCGGCGATCTGGTTCGTGCCCGAACGCTCACCGCCCGACGCGCTGGGCCCCTCGTGATTGACCCACGCCCACCCGATGGCGCCACCGGGATTGCGAAGGCAGGATCCGTCGGTGCTCACGATGATCATGCGCCCGACCATAGCCGCACCCTCCGACACCACGAAAGTCGGCTCCAGCGCCCGGAGTACGGTAGGACGGTGACCGTGTCCGACGAGCGAGGCCGTCGCATCGCGAGCGTGGCGGACGAAGCACCTCTCGACACCCGCGTGCGCGTGCCGTGGCCCGTCGATGTTGTGCGCACCCTGCGCCCGCTGCAGCGCGGGCCGTGGGATCCGTGTCATCGCGTCGTCGCAGGCGCCGTCTGGCGCACCTCCCGCATGGACACCGGTGCCGTGACGTATCGGCTCACCCAGGACGGCCCGCACGGTGCGCGGTGCCTGGCGTGGGGCCCGGGCGCATCCGAGCTGGGCGATCAGCTTCCGGCGCTGCTCGGCGCCGACGACGACCCGTCCGGCTTCGTACCCGAGCATCCCCTGCTCGTCGAGGCGCACCGACGCATGCCCGCCCTGCGCATCACCCGCACGGGCCGGGTGCTCGAATCCCTGGTGCCGGCCGTCCTGGAACAGCGGGTGCACGGGGTGGCGGCGTTCGCGTCCTGGCGTCGTCTCGTCACGTGGTTCGGCGATCCGGCGCCCGGCCCGGCCCCGGAGGGCATGCGCGTGCCGCCCTCCGCGGAGACCTGGCGGACCGTACCGTCCTGGGAGTTCCACCGGGCGAACGTCGACCCCGGCCGCGCACGCACCGTGGTGCGGTGCGCGCAGGTCGCCGACTCGCTCGAACGTCTCGTCCACGAACCGTCCGCCGACGCCCGGCGGAAGCTGCGGGTCGTTCCGGGAGTGGGCGTGTGGACGGCCGCGGAGGTCGCCCAGCGCGCGTTCGGCGACACCGATGCGCTCTCCGTCGGCGACTACCACCTCGCGAAGGTCGTCGGATGGGCACTGCTCGGCCGTCCCCTCGACGACCCCGGCATGATCGAATATCTCGAACCGCTACGCCCGCAACGTTATCGGGCCGTTCGATTGATCGTGGAGTCCGGTGGGTACGCGCGGGTTCCGAAGCGCGGGCCTCGCACCCCGATCACCGACCATCGTCGGCGGTGACGGGGTCTCGATCCGGCGCGCCCGTCCTCGTAGACTCGGTCACATGTCCGCCACCCACGACGCGGCCGGCCCCGATCGGCTCGGACACCTCCCGAGCTATCTGATGACCCAGGCGGCGCGACACGTGCATCGCGTCGTGTTCGATCGCCTCGACTCCGCCGATGCCCGCGGTCACCACTACCGGATCCTGGCCGCCCTCGAGGAATACGGTCCGTCCAGTCAGATCGACCTCGCCCGTCGCTGCGGCCTCGATCGCAGCGACGTCGCCGCCGCCGTCGACGCACTCGTCGACCGTCGTTTCGTCGTACGCGCCGCCGACCCCACCGATCGGCGACGCAACATCATCACCCTCCCCCAGCGCGGGCGCCGACGACTGTTCGATCTCGACCGGATGCTCACCGCGGCGCAGGACGAGGCGTTCGCTCCCCTCGACGCAGCCGAACGCGCACAGCTCACCGCGATGCTGACCAGGATTGTCGAGTATCACACCAGGCCTGCGCCGATTTCCGCGCAGCAGTCGTAGGCTTGTAGAGGTGCATCCGACGGAGATCCCGCCGCGAGCACGATCTACGAAAGGACCTTCGGCGTGCAGGCCAAACCTTGCCGAGAATCACGAGTCGTCAAGACCAGCAGGGTGTTTCCCAACGACGTCAACGACCACAACACGTTGTTCGGCGGGAAGCTGATGAGCGACATCGACATGACCGCGTCGATCTCGGCGACACGTCACAGTCGCGCGTCGGTTGTGACGGCGTCGACCGACTCCGTGGCCTTCCTCGAACCCGTTCGCCCGTCCGATTCGGTGTGCCTCGAATCGTTCGTGACCCGGACCGGACGCAGCTCGATGGAGGTCTTCGTCAAGGTCACCGCCGAGGATCTGCGCAGCGGTGAGCGACGCATCGCCGCGACCGCCTTCCTCACCTTCGTCGCGGTCGACGACGGCGGTCGCCCCATGCAGGTGCCACCGGTGCTGCCCGAGTCCGACGAGGAACGCAAGCTCAACGAGTCCGGTGACGAGCGAGCGGAACGCCGCCGCATGCACCGCGCGCAGAGTCAGGAGATGGCGAAGTTCCTCACCACCAGCCGCCCGTGGTGAGGTAGGGCCGCACGCACCCGCCGTCGAGTCGTGATCAACCGTCAGTGCTCGAAAAGTGCTCTGTCAGGACATCATTCGGGTTGACTGCTGCCGAAGGACGGCGATTGTTGTACGGGTACGGCGGGTGTCTCAGCGGGAACTGTGACGACCGTGGCTCCCTGCTCGACCGCGAAGGACGTGAGCGGGAACAGCGCGAGGATTTCTTCGATACCGGGATAGTCCGAGGCCCACATCGCGGTGGAATCAGCGTTCCCGCACGACGCCAACGCGACATAGGAGCCGGCAGGTACGTCCGCAATGACCTGCGTGCTGGTTCCCGGCGCTACCGGCCCCTGCTCGTAGAGGGACTGTCCGGCTCCGACGACTTCCCAGACCGGGGGCAGTATCCCGTCCGGTGCGTTGCCGAGAGAAGTCGAGCAGATCAACTCCTCGCCGGTGTTGTTGACGATGGTGTTGGTCACGCTCGTGCCGTCGACGGAGAACGAGTACCGAACGTCCTCGGCCTCCGCTGCTCCTGCTACTCCTGGGATCACTACAGCCGCAGGGACAACAAAGGTGGTGATCACTGCAGCACGGGCGCGATGTCGCATCGGTGGTCCTTACTGTCGTCAGATAACGGAATTCATGTGATCTTGACGTACCCCCGGTTTCTGCGGGCGGATTTCACTGAAAGCGATCCCGGCTGAAGAAGTTCTATTCGACGAATATGTCTGCCGGATGCGCGAAATCCCGGCGAGCGGCGCGGAGCTGTGGAAACATCTCGACCACTCGACGCGAAGGGGGATCGCGTGTTCGACATCGGGCTTTCGGCAGGGACGATCGAGTACGAGGACACCGGCGGTACCGGACCGGTTCTCGTGTTCATCCACGGCCTTCTGATGGACGGAACCGGGTGGCGGCACGTCGTCGAACAACTCCGCGGCACCTACCGCTGCATCGTGCCGACCTGGCCTCTCGGCTCGCACCGCATACCGATGCGTCCGGAGGCAGACCTCACCCTCGTCGGAATGGGCCATCTCATCGGGGAGTTCCTCGATGCCCTCGACCTGCGTGACGTCACGCTGATCCAGAACGATCGGGGCGGTGCCCAGGCCTTCCTCGCCGTGTCGAATCCCGAACGGGTCTCGCGACTCGTGCTCGCCGCGTGCGAGGCATTCGACAATTACCCACCCGGCCCGGTCAAACCGCTCCTGCCGCTGGTCAGGATTCCGGGCGGGGTACGCGTGCTCATGGCCGTGCTCGGCACGAAACTCGGACGGCGAGGCCCCGGAACCTGGGGCTGGATGAGCAAACGTCCGGTACCCGGACCCGTCATGGACGCCTGGTTCCGTCCGGCCACCGTCGACCGGAACATCCGGCGTGATCTGGCCAAGTACGCACCCTCTGCGCCGCCCAAGCAACAACTGCTCGAGATCGCTGCGAAAGCGGCGCAGTTCTCCGGGCCGGTGCTCGTCGTGTGGGCCACCGAGGATCGCATGATGCCCCGCGATCATGGGCGACGCCTCGCCGAAGCCTTCCTCGACGCGCGACTGGTCGAAATCGACGACAGCTACACCTTGCTGGCCGAAGACCAGCCCGAGAAACTCACCGCGGCAATCGAAGAGTTTCTGACCGCCACTGCCGGCTGAGACATCCCACATCCGGAAACGAGCGGTTACAGCGCCCGCGCGATGATCTGCTTCATGACCTCGTTCGCGCCGGCGTAGATCCGCTGGACGCGGGCGTCCTCGTACATCCGCGCGATGAGGTATTCACGCATGTAGCCGTAACCGCCGTGCAGCTGCACGCACCGGTCGATGACCTCGCACTGCTTGTCGGTCAGCCAGTACTTCACCATCGCGGCATCGGACGGATCGAGTTGACCCTGCAGGTGCTGCTCGATGCAGTGATCGAGGAAGATGCGGCAGGTACGGGCGATGGTCTGGCACTCGGCGAGTTCGAAGGCCGTGTTCTGGAACTCGAACAGGCTGTGCCCGAAGGCCTGTCGCGCCTTGGTGTAGCGGACGGTCTCCTCGACGGCACGGTCCATCGCACCGGCGGCCTGCGCACCGATGATCAGCCGTTCCTGCACGAGCTGTGCCATGAGCTGACCGAAACCGAGGCCTTCGGATTCGCCGAGCAGGTTGGTTACGGGCACACGCACGTCGACGAACGACAGTTCGGATGTGTCGGCGGCGTGCTGACCGACCTTATCGAGCACACGGCCCACCGAAAAACCCGGGGTGTCACGGAGATCCACGATGAGCAGCGACACGCCCTTGGCGCCGGCCTTCGGGTCGGTCTTGACGGCGAGGACGATGACGTCGGCCGAGGAACCGTTGGTGATGAAGGTCTTCGAGCCGTTGACGACGTAGTGGTCACCGTCGCGCACCGCGGTGGTCTTGATGGCCTTGAGGTCCGAGCCCGCACCGGGTTCGGTCATGCCGATGGCGCCGAGGATCTCGCCGGTGGCCATGCCCGGCAACCATGCCTTCTTCTGCTCCTCGTTGCCGTACTCGAGGATGTAGTGCGCGACGATGCCGCTGTGCACGGAATTGCCGAACGCGAGATCACCGGAATAGCCCTGCGCGTCGAACACCGCGAGGTCGTGCGCGAAGGTGCCACCGCCCCCGCCGTACTCCTCGGGGATCGAGCAGCACAGCAGACCGAGCTTGCCGGCCTCGAGCCACACCTCACGATCGATACGACGCTGCGAATCCCACTTCTCGGCCTTGCCCATGACCTCGCGATCGAAGAACTCGCGCGCGAGATCGTAGACGGCAGAGACCTCGTCGTCGTACCAGGAGGCGACGTGCTTCTTCGGCATCGGGTTCAGGTTTCCTTTTCGCAGTGTTCGGAGAGTGTGGTCAGGATCCGCGCAGTTCGCGCTTGAGGAGCTTGCCGCTCTGGTTACGCGGCAGCACGTCGACGAAGCGAACGGCCTTGGGCACCTTGAACGGTGCGAGGCGCTGCTTGACGTGGTCGATCAAGGTCGCCTCGTCGAGTTCGTGACCGTCCTTGAGGACGACCACCGCGGTCACCGCTTCGATCCACTTCTCGTCCGGAGTACCGATCACCGCGACCTCGGCGACGGCCGGGTGCGTGTAGATCGCGTCCTCGACCTCACGCGAGGCGACGAGGATGCCGCCGGTGTTGATGACGTCCTTGATGCGGTCGACGACGGTGATGAAGCCTTCGGCGTCGCGGGTGACGAGGTCGCCGGAGTGGAACCAGCCGTCGCGGAAGGCCTCCTCGGTCGCGGTGGGGTTCTCCCAGTAGCCGAGGCACAGTTGCGGTGAGCGGTACAGGATCTCGCCGGGTTCGCCGTCGGGGACGTCGTTGCCGTCGGCGTCGACGACGCGGGTCTCGACGAACAGTACCGCCCGGCCACACGAGGCGGGACGCGCGTCGTGCTCCTCGGGACGGAGGACGGTGGCGAGCGGACCGATCTCGGACTGCCCGAAGCAGTTGTAGAAGCCGAGCTCGGGGTAGCGGCCGCGGAGGCGCTCGAGGACGGTGACCGGCATGATCGACGCGCCGTACTGGGCCTTGCGCAGCGACGACAGGTCGCGCTTGTCGAGGTCGGGATGGTTGGTCAGCGGCACCCACACCGTCGGGGCGAGGAACAGTGATCCGATGCGCTCCTCCTCTACCAGCCGGAGGATCTCGGCGACGTCGGGTGCCGGCAGCAGCCGCACGGTCGCGCCGACCGCGAAGTACGGGATGAGGAAGACGTGCATCGCCGCGGAGTGGTAGAGCGGCATGCACACGAGCGGGTCGTCGCCGGCCGACAGGTCGAGCGCCTCGATCGACGACATGTACTCGAAGGTGAGCGCCCGGTGGGTCATCATGGCGCCCTTGGGCTTCGACGTCGTGCCCGAGGTGTAGAGGAGCTGGACGAGGTCGGTGTCGGCCACCGCGACGTCGAGCGTCGGCACGTCGCCGGTCTGCGCGACCGCCACCAGGGAATCGTCGGCGTCGCGGAGCGGGACGACGGTCTCGGCCGGCACGTCGGCCAGGACGGCGTCGAGGTTGTCCCGCAGCGCCGGGTCGACGAGCACGGCCTTCGCGCCCGACTGGCCGAGCAGGTACGACAGTTCCTCGCCGCGCAGCGCGTAGTTGATCGGCACGTGCACCAGCCCGGCGCGGGCAGCGGCGAGATATCCGATCGCGTAGCCGTCGGAGTTGGTGCCGTAGGCGGCCACGCGGTCGCCCTTGGCCAGGCCCGACGAGAGCAGATGTGCGGCGGCGCGGGTGACGGCGTCGTCGAGTTCCCGGTAGGTGAATTGCCGGTCGCCGAAGCGGAGCGCGACGCGGGCGGGGTAGCGCGCGGCGGTGCGGTGGAGGATGCCGTCGACGGTGCTCTGACGCGGATCGGGGGTCATGCAGCGAACTTTATAGGACGTCCAACCAACTAGTCCAGACTTAGCGATCGCTCGGGATCAGCGCCCTTTCCAGACCGGCGCGCGCTTCTCGAGGAAGGCCGTCATCCCTTCCTGCGCGTCGTCGATCATCGCGTTCGACGCCATCGTCTCGGCCATCGCGGCATAGGCGGTCTCCTGCGGCAGATCGATCTGCCGGTAGAACGCCTCCTTGCCGATCCGCATCGTCGCGGGGGACGACGTGGCGATCTTCAGGGCGAGCTCGGTGGTCGCGGTCTCGAGCGTCTCCGGTTCGACGACGTAGTTCACCAGGCCCCAGTCGGCGGCGGTCTGCGCGTCGATGGTGTCGCCGGTCAGCAGCATCTGCAGCGCCCTCTTGCGTCCGATCGCGCGGCTGACCGCGACCATCGGCGTGGAGCAGAACAACCCGATCCGCACACCCGGGGTGCCGAAGCGGGCGTCGCCGGCAGCGACGGCGAGATCGCACGACGCGACGAGTTGGCATCCCGCCGCGAGCGCCGTGCCCTGCACCGATGCGATCACCGGTTGAGGGATCGACTGCACGGTCCGCATCATCTCGTTGCACGTCTCGAAGATCGCGCGTTCCTCGTCGAGCGTGCGTCCGATCATCTGCCGCAGGTCGTGCCCGGCCGAGAACACCGGGCCCTCGGCGCGGACCACGATCACCTTCGAGTCGGCCGCAAGCGCCGTCAGACCGGCGATGACCTCGCGCATCGTCTCCACCGACAGCGGGTTGCGCTGCTTCGGGCGGTCGAGGGTGAGTACCCCGATACCGCTGGCCTCGTCGACAGCGATGAGTACGGGCGGGGGCAGGGTGTCGACGGCGTCGGGGCCGTCCGCAGAGCGATCCGTCACGTTCCCTTTCCTACACCACCCGCGAGTTACCGGCGCGGCATCGACGAGACGAGATCCGCGACGCGGGTGGGCTCCCGACCGAGCAGCACCGCCGTGACGGCGCTCCCTGCGACGAAGCCGTGATCGTCGTAGAAGCCGAACATCGCGGCCAGACGCTCCCGGGCATCCGCGGGCAGGTCACGGCCGTGGCGCTCCATCCACACCGGGACGGACACCTGCTCGATCTCCACCGCTCTCCCGGCGATCGCGCACAGCTGCCGCACACTCACCGCGTCCGGTCCCCCGAGCTCGTAGGTGGCGCCGTGGTGGACGTCCACACCCTCGACGAGGACACGGGCCGCCACCGTCGCGACGTCCGACAAGGCGACGAACGAGAACGGCGCGTCGGGGTCGTAGGGGACGTCGAGTGCGTCGACCGATCCGTCTAGCACGGACGCGAAGTTCTCCGTGTACGCGCAGGGCTGCAGAACGGTCCACCGCACGCCGGAGGCGTGCAGGATGTCCTCGCAGCGTGCCTTGTCGAGGTGGTGCGGCATCGCCGGCGTGTACGGCCAGGCGACGGAGTGGTAGACGACGTGCTCCACATCGGCCTCGGACACTGCCCCCAGGAACCGTTCGAACAGCGCCGGCTCGTCGGGGTGCATGTTCGGGGCGATGAAGTAGACGCCGCGGCAGCCCGACAGCGCGTCGACGAGCCCGGCACCGGTCTCGAGGTCGACAGCACGATCCCCCGCCTGCCGAGCGGTGTGCACCACTCGGCGGACGGGGGTCGTGTCTGCTGTCTCCAGCGCCGCGACGACAGCCGTTCCGGTCTTCCCCGCGGCACCGATCACTGCGAGATCGGTGCCGCGGGAGAGATGGGCCGTCGTCGACATCAGTTGCCGATGAAGTCGTACTCGGCGAACTCGGCGCCACCCGACAGGCGGGCGTAACCGGGACCGCGGTCGAAGAAGGGCTCCTCCTCGCCGCGCTCGGCGCGCATCTGCGCACGCAGTGCCTCGGTGGCCTCGACGTCGGCGACGGGCTCGTCGGCCGAGGTGTCCTTCAGGCTCACGCCGTAGTCGTCGCGGGCGCCCTCGACGGACACCTTGCGCCACAGCACGTCCCGGACAACCTCGTCGATCGGACGATCGAGCGGGTCGCCCCAGCCACCGCCGCCGGTGGTGCGGATGCGGACGACCTCGCCGGCCTTGATCGGCTCGGCGTCCGTGAGGGCGTCGAACTCGCGCTCGTTCGGGCCGCCGGGATCGAGGGTGACGGAGAACGGCTTGCCGGCCTTACCGCCCTTGACGCCCCAGCACGCGAGGATCGAACGGTCCGCGATGGACATGAAGTTCGCGTCCTTGAGCATGCGGATGTGCTTCTCGTAGCCGAGACCACCGCGGTAGCGACCGGCTCCACCGGAATCGATTGCCAGACCCAGCTTCTCGACGATGAACGGGAAGCGGCTCTCGGTGAACTCGGTGGGCAGGTTCCGCGAGTCGGGCACCACGTGGATGGTGTCCTCACCGTCGGCGTAGTGCCGGCCACCGGAGCCGCCGCCGAGCACCTCACGCATGAGATACGAGTGACCGTCGAAGTCCTCGCCGTACACACCGGTGTAGCGGATGGTCTCCTGGTCGGCGGGCATATTGCCGTCGACCGCCTTGGCGACCACACCGGAGAGCACGCCGAGCAGACGCAGGATCACGAACGTGCGAGCGTTGGTGGGAGCGGGGAAGATCGGCGTGATGAGCGTGCCCGGCTCCGGGAACTTCATCTCGATCAGCGGCACGACACCTTCGTTGACGTCCAGTTCCGCCATGCGGTCCGGGGTGTCGGCCAGGTTGCGGAGGATCGGCGCCAGCCACTTGATGAGGAAGTTGCCGTCGGCGTAGTCACCGCAGTGGTTGATCGGCCCCTTCGCCTGCGGACCGGTTCCGTTGAAGTCCAGGATCAGACGCTCGCCGCCCTCGTCCTCCGGGGAGGTCTTGGTGAGGGTGATGCGCTGCACGTGGAGCATGGGCTCGTCCACACCGTCGTGCTCGGCGTAGTCCTCCCAGGTGTACGTGCCCACCGGGATCTTGCTGAGGATCTCGCGGCGGTACGTCTCCGTGGTGGCGTCGAGGATCGCGTCGAAGCAGGCCTCGACCGTCTCGACACCGTAGCGCTCGAACAGCTCCGACAGCCGGCGCGCACCCATGAGGCACGCCGAGCACTCGGCGTCGAGGTCGGCGGCAAGCGAATCGGGCATGCGGGAGTTGCGGGTCATGATCCGCAGCGCCGCCTCGTTCGGAACGCCCTGGTCCCACAGCTTGATCGGCGGGACCATCAGTCCCTCCTCGTACACCGTGGTCGCACCCGACGGCATGGAGCCGGGGCAGCAACCGCCGATGTCGTCGTGGTGGCCG
Organism: Rhodococcus sp. S3; assembly: GCF_058211795.1. Taxonomy (NCBI): domain Bacteria; kingdom Bacillati; phylum Actinomycetota; class Actinomycetes; order Mycobacteriales; family Nocardiaceae; genus Rhodococcus; species Rhodococcus sp. S3. The sequence continues at coordinate 4,640,420 of NZ_CM177074.1, forward strand.
AAGGCCTGCACGAACGCGACCACCGAGGGCTCGGTGTCGCCGGGGCGGGTCGCGAAGACCGGCACGGTGACGCACAGGTCGGGGAGGTGGCCGATGCCGCCTTCGGAGAGGTAGACGTCGTTGTGGAAGAAGACGTCGCCGGGCTTCATCGTCTCGAGCGGGAAGTCCCGCGCCACCGGATGCACGAGCGCCGAGTACGACCGACCGGTGAGCTTGCGCAGGTTGCGGTCGTGGATGCCGGCACGGAAGTCGTGGGCGTCGCGGATCATCGGCGAGCGCGAGGTCCGGGAGATGGAGGTCTCCACCTCCATCTCGACGCTGGCGAGGTAACCGGCGACGATCTCGACGAGCACCGGATCGGGAGCGGTGCCCGAAGCGTCGGTCAGCCGGAAGGGCTTGCGCGTCGTGGCCGCGGCGGGTTCGAGAGTCGCAGTCATCGGGTGGCTCCGTTCGAGTCGGATGTCTTGGTGAGGCGGATGTTGCCGAAAGAGTCGATGCGAGCGCGGAATCCGGGGTGGACCGGGATGGTCGAGCTGAATTCCTCGATCACGGCGGGACCTTCGAGTTCGTCGCCGGCGCCGAGGTGGGCGCGGTCGTACACGCGGGTGGTGACCCACTCGTCGAAGTACGCCTCGCGGGTGCCGGTGAGGGCGGCGTCCGCACCCGTGCCCGGGGCGATCTCGGCGAGTTCCGGTCGCTTGATCGGTCCGATGCCGCTGACACGGAGGTTGACCCATTCCACGTGTTGGTGGGGATCGTTGCGGAAGTCGTAGCCGTAGAGCTCGCGATGGGCCTGGTGGAAGCGTTCGGCCGCCTCGTCCATCAGTTCCTGGGTGATGGGGCCGTCGCCGACCGGCACACGCACCTCGAAGGCCTGGCCGAAGTAGCGCAGGTCGGCCGAGCGGGCGTACTGCCGCTGGTCGGGTCCGAATCCTTCGTCCTCCAGAGCACGTTCGGCCTCGGCCGCGAGAGCGTCGAGTCCGGCCTGCAGCTCGTCGATCTCCAACCGGTCGTGGCGGCTGACGTGCGTCTGCACGTAGTCGTTGCGGACGTCGACGGTGAGCAGACCGAAGGCCGAGACGTTGCCGGGCTCGAGCGGCACGAGGACGTCCTTGAGACCGAGGATGTCGACGAGGCGGCAGGCCAGCAGCGAACCGGAGCCACCGAAGGTCACCAGGGTGAAGTCGCGGACGTCGAGACCACGCTTGACGGTGATCTGGCGCAGCGCGTTGGCCTGGTTCCAGGCCGACACCTCGAGGATGCCCGTGGCGCACGCCTCGAACTCGAGGCCGAGACGGTGCGCGAGCTCCTCGACGCCCTTTCGGGCGAGTTCGGTGTCGAGCGGGATCTCACCACCGAGCAGATGGGGAGGGATGCGGCCGAGCAGGACGTGGGCGTCGGTGATGGTCGGCTCGTTGCCGCCCTTGCCGTAGCACAGGGGTCCCGGATCGGCGCCCGCCGACTGCGGGCCGACACGCAGGGTGCCCTCGGGGGTCATCCATGCGATGGAGCCGCCACCGGCACCGACGGTCACCACGTCGATCATCGGGATCTTGGACGGGTAGACACCCACGCGACCTTCCGTGGTGAGCGCCGGCTCGCCGCCGACGACCACGGTGACGTCCGTCGAGGTGCCGCCACCGTCGCAGGTCAGCACCTGGTCGACACCGGCGACGCCGGCGATCAGGGCCGCGCCCAGTGCGCCGGCCGCGGGGCCGGAGAGCACGGTGGTGATCGGCTGGTGCACGACCTCCTCGGCCGAGAGCACGCCGCCGTTGGACTTCATCACGTAGAACGGGATGTCGCGCTGCTCGCCCTCGGCGGAGGAGAACTCGCGCAGACGGTTCGCGATGTTGTTGACGTAGTTGCGGATGTTGGGCTTGACCGCGGCGTCGACGAGGGTCGTGATGGACCGCTCGTACTCGCGGTACTCGCGCAGCACCTCGCTGGAGATGCTCACGGTCGCCTCCGGGTACTCCTCCATGAGGATGTCGCGGACGCGGCGCTCGTGCTCGGGGTTGGCGTAGGAGTGCATGAGGCACACGCCGACGGTGAGGATCTCGCGGTCCTTGAAGAAGCGGGCGGCGGCGCGGACGTCGTCCTCGTTCAGGGGACGGATCTCGCTGCCGTCGTAGGCGAGACGGCCGCGGATGGTGCGGACGCGGTCGGCCGGCACGATGCGGTCGGGCTTGACCCAGAAGTAGGAGTTGCCGTAGCCGTCGGGAACCGACTGGCGGGCGATCTCGAGGACGTGTTCGTAGCCCTCGGTGGTGATGAAGCCGAGGGTGCCGACCTTGCCCTCGAGGAGCTTGTTGGTCGCGACGGTGGTGCCGTGGCTGACGGCGTCGATCGCGTCGCCGGTCTCGCCGAGCTGCGCGAGGACCTTCTCGATGCCGGCGAGGAAGCCGATGGCCGGATCCTGCGGTGTCGACGGGGTCTTCGTGGTGACGATGGCGCCGGACTCGTCGTCCACCGCGACCACGTCCGTGAATGTTCCGCCGGTATCGATGCCGACCCGAATCTTCCTGGATCCCATGTTTCCTCCTGGGTTCTTCTCGCCGGTGTCCCACCTGACGTCTGATGACATTCCACCCGCTGAGCGGCGGTGTTTCTTTGTCACATCTCGCCGAACTCGTCGCCTGGAGTTCGGGGTTCGTGCACCTGCCACCTGCAGACGACGGCACCCCCGGGCCGTGATGGCCCGGGGGTGCCGTGGATATTCGACGAGAAGGTCAGCGTCGGGCGAGGATCGCTCCCAGGGCGACACCCGCCAGGGCGATACCTGCACCCACTCCTGCCGACAGCAGAACCGTTGCTGCCGAGGGAGTTCCGGCCGGTACCGGTGCAGCTGCTGCGGCGGCCACGGGCAGCGCGGTGGTCTTCACGCCCGCACCCTCCGCAACCTCGGCCACCTCGACTCCGTTCACGCCTGCGACGGCTGCTGCTTCGGCGGCACTCGGTGCCGCCGGCAGACCGTTGGCGATCACACCGTCGATGCCGTTGAAGAACACGCCGGCCATCTTCTTCGCGACACCGGTGATCATTCGCTGTCCGACGCCCCCGACCATGCCGCCGACGACCGCGTCCGCGTCGTAGGTGAGCACGGTGCCGCCGTCACGTTCTTCGAGACGCACCGCCACGTCGGCCTTGACCGTTCCCGGAGCGCCGGAGCCCGATGCCGTCATGACGAACGATTCGGGACGATTCTGCTGCGACAGAACCACTTCCCCGTCGTAGGTGCCCTTGATGGAGGCCACCCCGGCGGTGATGGAGAGCTTGTAGTGGTTGTCGCTGATCTGCTCGAGCGACTGCACGCCCGGGATCGTCGCCGCGAGAACACGGCCGTCCTGCAGGCTGTCGTACACCACGTCGGGGGGTGCCTGCAGTTGCGCGGTACCGGCGATTCTCATTCGTTCTCCTTGTTTCGGGACGCAGCGTGGGTCAGACGCAGCTCGAACAACTCCGAGGGGGAAATCGGCATGCTGGTGATCGGGATGCCCTCCGCGTCCTCGACGGCCGCGGCGATCACCGCCGAGGTCGGGATGACACCGGCCTCGCCGGCGCCCTTCATTCCGAGAGGATTGAGCGCGGACGGGGTGACGGTGTGGTCCATCTCGAGCGAGTCGGGCATCTCCGTCACGAAGGGCATGAGGAAGTCCATGTACGACGCGTTGAGCATCTGCCCGTGCTCGTCGTAGACGATCTTCTCGTAGAGCGCGCCGCCGATGCCCTGTGCGACCGCGCCCTGCACCTGGCCCTCGACGATGCGCGGGTTGATGACGTTGCCGCAATCATGTACCACCGCGTACCGGAGCACCCGGATCTCGGCGGTGACGGGATCGGTCTCGACGATCGCCGCGTGGATGCCCGACGCGAACGTCGACGTGGGCGGCGAGTAGTAGCCGGTCGCTTCCAGGCCGGGCTGCTCACCCTCGAGGACGGGCGGCACCGACATATCGGTCTCGGCGTTCGCGAATCCCGTTGCGCGACGGGACGCATCGTCGAAGGCGTAGCGGAGCGGGTTCGACAGCACGGCCACCACGCCGAGCGGGATCGAGGTGCCCTCCGCGCCGGGTTCGGTGCCCACCACGCACACGTGCCCCTCGCGCAGTTCGAGATCGGCGACGTCGGCGTGGAGGTGGTCCGCGGCGATCTTCTTCGCCTTCTCCGCCACCATCTGCGCGGCGACATGGAAGGCGGATCCGGACATCACGGCACCGCGCGAGGCGAACGTGCCGACCGCGTACCCGAATCGGCGGGTGTCGCCGGTGACGATCTCGACGTCGGAGACCGGCACACCGAGATCGTCCGCGACGATCTGCGCGAAGGAGGTCTGGTGCCCCTGGCCCTGGGTGGTCAGGCCCGTAGCGGCCTTGACCTTGCCCGAGGTCTCGATGAGCACGTGCGCGCCCTCGTACGGGCCCGGTCCCGTGCCCTCGACGTACGCTCCCACGCCGATGCCGACGCGACGCCCCTCGGCGCGGGCACGTTCCTTGTATTCCGCGAACTCGTCCCAGCCGATCAGCTTCCTGAGCTTGTCCATCCCCGCCTGGTAGTCGCCGCTGTCGTAGATGAGCGGACGACCGTCCTGGAAGATCAGGTGGAAGTCGTAGGGCATCTCCTCGGGGCGGATGAAGTTGGTCTCGCGGACCTCGAGGACGTCCTTACCGAGATGCTTGGCGATGGCGTCCATCGCCCGTTCCATCGCGAACACCGCCTGGGGTCGTCCCGCACCGCGGTAGGGCGTGACGATGACCGTGTTGGTGTACAGCGAGTAGGCGTCCACCCGGAAGGCGCGCGGCTTGTAGGGGCCGAGCACCTGCGTGGAGGTGTTGAGCAGCACGATGATTCCGTACGGCAGGTACGCACCGTTGTCGTGCCAGATCGAGAAGTCGAAGGCCAGCAGCCGGCCGTCGTCGTCGAACCCGACGGTGACCTCGTGGATCTGCCCGCGCTCGTGGGCGCTGGAGACGAAATGCTCGCGCCGGTCCTCGACCCACTTGACCTCGTTGGAGATCCCGGCCTGCCCCAGCTTGCGCGCGGCCCAGGTGACCATGACCTCCTCGGGCCACGGGTGGACGATCTTCACACCGAAACCACCACCGACGTCGGGGGCGATGCAGTGGACCTTGTTGTGCGCCATGCCCAGTCGCGCTGCGATCGCGGCACGGGCGGACGTCGAGGTCTGGGTGGACGTCCAGAAGGTCAGCGCCTTCTCGTCGTCGTCCCAGCGGGCGTAGACGCCCTTGCCCTCCATGGGCATCGACGCCGAACGTTCGATCTCGAGGTCGAGGGTGAGCGTGTGCGGTGCCGCGGCGAGCTCCGCCTCGATGTCACCGAAACCGTGCTGGAGGTGCGCCGCGACGTTGTCGGGCACATCCGGGTGGACGACGTGCTCGGCGTTGCGCGCGGTGTCGACACCGACCACGGCCGGAAGAGCCTCGTAGGTGATGTCGATCAGCGCGCACGCGTCCTCGGCGATGTACCGGTTGTCGGCGACGACCATCACGATCGCCTCGCCGACGTGGTTCACCTCGTCCTTCGCGAGCGGATATCCGTTGCGCGGAGCGGTGATCGCGGGGTGCGGGATCAGCAGCGGGAGATTCTCGGCCATCTCGGGCGAGTCCGCCTCGAGATCGTCGTAGGTGTAGATGGCGTGCACGCCCGGCAGTTCCAGCGCCGCATCGACGGCGATGTCGAGGATGCGAGCGTGGGCGTGCGGCGACCGGACGAAGGCCGCGGCGAGCGCGCCGTGCCCGAGATCGTCGAGATAGCGACCGTTGCCGCTGACGAGCCGGTTGTCCTCGACACGCGGGATGGGCTTGCCGAACGACTTGCCCGATTCGGTGGCACCGCCGATGTCGGCGGGGGCGAGGTCGGTCGTCGTGCTCGTCGAGGTGGAGTTGGAGACGGGCGAATCGGAGACACTGGTCATGCTCGTCCTGCCTTTCCTCCGACCGGAGCGGTGGTGCCGCGGACCTTGGCGTCGAGCGAGGCACGGGCCGCCTCGCTGTCGGGGCCGAGCGGTGAGCCTCCGGACCGTTCACGCTTGATCTCGGCGGCGCGCAGCACGGCCGCCCGGATGTTCTGGTAACCCGTGCACCGGCACAGGTTGCCGGCGATCGCCTCGGTCGCCTCCTCGTGGGTGGGCGACGGGTTCTCCTCGAGGAAGGCGGCGATCGTGGTGACGAAACCCGGTGTGCAGAAACCGCATTGCAGACCGTGGCAGTCGACGAACGCCTCCTGCACTGGGTGCAGGGTGCCGTCCGGTTCGACGAGGCCCTCGACCGTCGTCACCGAGCGGCCCTCGAGGCTCGCGGCGAGCACGAGGCACGACCGCACCGGCTTGCCGTCGAGCAGCACCGTGCACGCGCCGCACACACCGTGCTCGCATCCCACGTGGGTGCCGGTCTGACGGAGGTGGTGACGGATCGCGTCCGATGCCAACGTGCGCGAGGGCAGCACCACCGTCTGCGTCACGCCGTTGAGGGTGAAGGTCACGGCGACGTGGTGCTCGCCGGTCTCCGCCTGCAGCTCGTCGACCTGTTCGGCGACGGTCCGCCGCGAGGCGTCGCGACCACCCTTGTGGATCGAGCTCGTCATCGACTTCCTCCCGTGTGCATCGGTACCCGTGTGTCGTCGCGGATCGCGTCCTGCGCGGCCGCGAAGCCGACACGGCCGGTCAGTGCCGCTACCAGCTGCGACCGGTAGCGGTCGGTGGCATGGATGTCCGCCTCCGTCTCGACGGTCTCGCGTGCCTTCTCCGCGACCTGCTGCCAGAGCGGGTCGCGCTCGTCGTGCGCCGACGCCCCGCGCAGGATGTCGGTGTAGTCGACGACCTGCCCGAGTTCTCCCGCGGAGACGTAGGTCATCCGGGCGGACGTCACCGCTCCGTCCTCGACCTCCACCTGCGCGACCACGCCGACGAGGGCGTAGTCGCCGTGGCGTCGTGCGATCTCGTCGACGGCGGTCCCGGTGCCCGGACGTGCTGACGGCACGGTCACGCTGGTCGCGATCTCGTCGGCTTCGAGGGTCGATTCGAGCGGTCCCGCGAACAGCTCCGAGGCGGGGATCTGCCGGACTCCGCGTACGGAGCGGACGGTGAGCGCTCCGCCGAGCAGCGACAGCACGGCCGGCATCTCCGCGGACGGATCGGCGTGGACGATCGAGCCGACGGTCGTTCCGCGATTGCGGATGGTCGGGTGTGCGACCAACCGGAGCGCGCGGCCCAGCAGGGGCTGGACCTGCGCGACCGTCGGATCGGATTCGAGCGCTGCGTGGGTGGTGAGCGCGTCGAAGGTGACGCCGAGTTCCGGTGACGCGGAGATCGCGTCGAGGCGCGGGATCGAGCCGATGTCGACGAGGTGAGCCGGTGCCGCCAGGCGCATCGACAGCAGCGGAATCAGTGACTGGCCGCCGGCGAGCACTTTGCCCTCGTGCGCGACCCCCGCGAGGATCTCGCAGGCTTCATCGATCGACCGCGGTCGGTGATAGGTGAGTGGCGACGGTTTCATTGAACAGATCCTGCCCGCATAGTGCGATCGACGTTTCGTGGAGAAGTGACAAAGCTCACCGGTCGACAATGTCAGATGTAATAGAGGTCACGCGAACTCCTTCACCCTCCCGGCGCCGCTCTCGCCGTCCGGATCGGGCTCCGTCCTGACCGGTTCTCCCTGTTCGGAGGGGGTATCGGGATCCTCGGGGGCGATGTCCTTGGGCGCGATGACCCGGCACAGGTGATAGAGACCGATCACGACGATGGTGCCCAGCGCGATACCGCTCAGCGAGAACGTGTCGGTGAACTGGAGGCTGGTGTCGCCGATCGCGATGATCAGACCGGCAGCGACGGGCATGAGGTTGCGCGGGTCGCCGAAGTCGACGCCGTTCTCCTTCCAGATCTTGGCGCCGAGCAGGCCGATGATGCCGTAGAGGACCACGGTGATGCCGCCGAGCACGCCGCCCGGAGTCGCGGAGATGACCGCGCCGAACTTCGGGGAGAAACCGAGGAGCATCGCGATGACACCGGCCGAGGCATAGGCGGCCGTCGAGTACACGCGGGTCGCGGCCATGACGCCGATGTTCTCCGCGTAGGTCGTCGTCGGGGAGCCGCCGACGCTCGTGGCGAGGGCCGTGGCGAGACCGTCACCGGCCAACGCGCGTCCCATCATCGGATCGAGGTCGGTCTTGGTGATCTCGGCGACGGCCTTGACGTGTCCGGCGTTCTCCGCGATCAGGGCGATGACGCCGGGCAGCACGAGCACGATGAAGGTGAGGCTGAACGACGGGGCGTGGATGCCGACGACACCGGCCGCTTCGTCCGTGAACGGCGGCAGACCGAACCACGGAGCGGAGACAACGCCGTCCCAGTTCACTCGGAAGTGTTCGGTGACGGCGTCGGCACCGGCGTCGTAGGAGGTGATCGGTCCGCTGATGCGGTCGAGGACCCAGGACAGGGCGTAGCCGAACAGCAGCGCCAGGAAGATGGCGACGCGACCGAGGAAGCCGCGCAGCACGACACTGCCCACGATCAGCGCGATCATCACCGTCAGCGCGACCCACTGGTCCTGCGGCCAGTAGGTGCCGGCCACCACCGGTGCCAGGTTGAAGCCGATGAGCATGACCACCGCGCCGGTGACGACCGGCGGCAGGATCTTGAAGACCAGCGAACCGCCGAGGAAGTGGATCACCACGCCGATCGCGGCGAGCACGAGCCCGGAGACCATGATCGCGCCGGTGACCTCCGACGGCGAACCGCCCTGGGCGTAGATCGCGGCGATGCCGCCGACGAAGGCCGCGGAGGTTCCCAGGTAGCTGGGGATCCGGCCCTTGACGACCGCGAGGAAGAAGAGAGTGCAGAAGCCCGAGAGCATCACTGCCAGTTGCGGGTTGAGACCCATGATGATCGGGAAGACGAAGGTGGCGCCGAACATCGACACCACGTGCTGGCCGCCCAGACCGATCGTGCGGCCCCAACTCAGGCGCTCCATCGGCGCCACGACCTGACCCGGTTCTATGTTCTTACCGTCTCCGTGCACTGTCCAGATGGGCATATCGGACCTTTCAGCAGGGTGTGGGTGCCGATAGAGTTCACGTGGATTGTTACGCCTGTGTTGCCGATCACACGTGTACTTCGGTAGCCGCAAACGCTAACGGAGCAGCTCCGGCCCGGCGTGGGAGGAATCTGCCAGGAGCGACCCGCCGAAATTGGCAAGATCGGTGGTTGATCGTCAGGAATCGATTCCGCGCATCGCGATGATCTTGAGCGCGAGCGAAAGGTCCAACCGCAGTTCGGGCTGCTCGGTGAAGGGACCGAGGATCTTTTCGAGTTTCGCCACACGATAGCGCAGAGTGTTGTAATGAAAATGTAACTGGCGCGCGGCTTCTGCGATGTTGATGTTGGTGGCGAGGAGCACCTCGAGGGTACGGCACATGTCCTGCGCCTCAGCCGTGCCGTCGGTCAGTTCCTTGAGTGTCTCGCGCGCGAACGATTCGAGTTCCTCGGTGTCCTCGACGAGGCTCAGCAACCGGTACACACCCAGATCGTCGAAATGGGTCACCGCCCACGGACCGGATATCTTGCGTCCCACCTCGAGTGCCGTGCGCGCCTGGGCGTAGAGCGCCGGCAGGTCGTCGGTGGACGACGACGCACGCGAGACCCCCACACCGAACGGGCGACGCCCTCCCCCACCGGCGCCGCGCACCTGGGCGACGAGCTCGTGCACGAGGGTCATCGTGTCGCTGCCCTCCCCCATGAGCACGACGGTCTCGGTCGCCAGAGCCGTGACGGACGCACCCGAATCACGGCCGGCCAACGCACCCGCGAACGCGCGGGCCTGCCGTTCCACGACGGGCAGTCGCGCCGGTGCCGCCGAGGAATCGTCGTCGACTCGATCGGGTTCGACGGCGACCACCACCACCGGGCGGTCGAGATTCCAGCCGAACATCTGCGCGTGCACGATCACCTGTTCGGGTTCACCGGCGCGGCCGCGCAACAGGTCCCGGACGAAGTTGGCCCGGTGCTTCTCCTCGACCGCCGACACCGCGAGCTCACGGCTGACGACGAGCGCGCACACCGTCGCTGCCTGCTCCACGAGATACAGATCCGGTGCGGAGAGATCGCGTGCGGGACAGAAGAATACGAGACGACCGTGGTCGATGCCGTTGGCGGATATCGCGGCGATCGCCACGTACTCGTCGCCGAAGCGGTGCAGACCGAGCCCGCCCTCGATCGAATCGGTCCGCACCCGGCCCGTCGGGTCGACCGCCGCCGTCGAGGACAGCCAGGCGAAGTCGGATTCCCTTCCGGCCCTGTAGGTCTGGCGTCCGTCGGGGGTGGTGATGAGGACCGCTCCACCGAGCCGGCGCGAGATGCCCTCGGCCAGCGCCCTGTGTCCACCGCCCGCCATGACGATCTCGAGCAGCCCGCGACGGAGGTGATCCGCCTCGAAGACGGCTTCCACCTGAGCGACGGCCATGTCGCGGAGACCCCGCGCGAGACGGTGATCCGCGACGACCTCCTCCGGCGTCGTCAGCACCGGGAGGGGAACGTCGTCCGTGAGGCCCTGCGGCAGCGAGTGTCCGGTGTCGAGCCGGACCACGAGCGCCGAGACCTCGCTCCGGTCCAGCCGCGCCAGGAAGGCGGCGATCGGCACGGCGAGTCGCGCGAGCACGGTGGTGGAGGTGACGAGCAGCAGCCCCGGACGCAGCCAGGGACCGATCTCGGGGAGCATCATCACCGCGACCCCGGTGACGGACCGCGCCGTGGAGACGTCGCCGGCGAGCACCGTCGGTGCGCCGAGCAGGCCCGAGGAGACGACGTCTGCGAGCGGGCAGGGTTCGGATACGACCGCTGCGCTGTCCTCCGGATCGGCTGCGCTGCGTTCCGGTTCGGCTGCGCTGGGCCCCGGTTTCTCAGCCTTGCGCACCGTCACAGCAATACCCGTCCACCTGCCAGTCGTTCACCCCCGCATGGGAGACACGTGACATTAGAGGGCTGCGGCAACACCGTCAATCGCAGGCGGACAAGCCGCAGGTCGGGCAGCACGTCCCGCCGGGACCCGATGGATGGGTCCGCGCAGTGCCGCGAGGCTGCGCCCGGTGGCGCCGCGCGTGCTCACGAGGATCTCGGCGAGGATCGACACGGCCGTCTCCTCCGGAGTGCGCGCCGCGAGGTCGAGTCCGATCGGCGAGTGCAGCCGTCCCAATTCGTCGGCCGACAGACCGGCCTCGCGCAACAGGGCGACCCGGCGCTCGTGAGTGGAGCGGCTGCCCATCGCCCCGATGTATCCGGCCTCGCAGCGGAGGGCGCGTTCGAGCAGTGGGATGTCGAACTTCTCGTCGTGGGTGAGCACCGCGACGACCGTGGTGGGGTCGATCGGCGCCGACTCGAGGAAGACGTGCGGCCACGCCACCACGACCTCGTCGGCGTCGGGGAACCGGGCGGGGGTCGCGAAGACGGGCCGGGCGTCGATCACCGTCACGCGGTAACCGGCGAACTTCCCCAGCGTGCACAGGGCGGACGCGAAGTCGATGGCGCCGAAGACGTACATCCGTGGGCGCGGCGCGAAGATCTCCACGATCTGCGCACGCTCCTCGTCGACGTAGACCTCCGAATCGCCGTAGGACAGGCGCAGTCGCACCTCGTCCTCGAGGTCGGTGTCGTCCCCGTCGAGGGTGACCACACGATGGCCGGCGGACTCCCGGTCGGTGACGACAGCGACCGGCTCTCCCGCCCCGATCCGCCGTGCCACCTCGGTGAACTCGGGGTAGGTCGCGGCATCGACCCGCTGCACGAACACCTCGATGGTGCCGCCGCAGGTCAGGCCCACGCCGAAGGCATCGTCGTCGGTGACACGGAAGACCTCGGTCCGCGCATGGCCATCGGCGAGCACGTCCCCCGCGATGTCGTACAGGGCGCCTTCGATGCACCCTCCGGACACACTGCCCACCACCTCGCCCGACCGCGAGACGGCCATCGTGGCGCCGGGTTCGCGCGGCGACGACTTCCAGGTGCGCACGACGGTCGCGAGCGCGAACGTCTCACCGTCGTCGAACCATCGCGACAGTTCGTCGAGAATGTCCCGCACAGTGACCTCCTTACCGGTGTGTCACAGACGCGCGGCGACGGCCAGCGCGACGTGGTCGTGGAAGGGGCGCGCGACGATCTGCACGCCGATGGGCATGCCGTCGCTCGTCCGCCCGACGGGGACGACGACGGACGGGAAACCGGTGACACTGATCGTGCGGCAACTCGCCAGCGCCTCCTGCCAGGTGAGCAGCCGATCGTCGACAGCGAAACGATCGTCGCCGAGCGGAGGCGCCCCGATGGACGCGACCGGCAGCACCAGCACGTCGCCCATTTCGTCGAGCAGCCGATGGATCAGCGCGGTGCGCCACGCCCAGAGGCCCTCCACCTCCCGGTGCTCGGCGCGACCGGCCGTGGACAGCAGGTCGCGGATGACAGCACCGAAGCGGTCGGTCCTCGCCAGCGCGTCGATGTCGGCGTGGGTCTGGGTGGCCCGCAACCGGCCGAACAGTTCGTTCCCTTCGACCAGCGCCGACCCGCGATAGGGGCGGGCACCGAGGCGCCGCGCGCTCTCGCGGACGACGTCCACGATCTCGTCGTCGACGGGCACCGTGCCGTCCCCGTCCGCCCAGGTGATCGTCAGCGCATCGACGTCGACACTCGCCGGATCGGTCCACGCGACGTGCGGTTCGGAGATCACGCGCAGGGCGAGGACGAGGTCGTCGAGGTTCCGTGCCATGGGTCCGACGGTCTGCAGCGCGCCGTGCACCGTCGTGGGGTTGGCCCGCACGTGGTCGCCGACGAGCACCCCCGGGTACTGGCCGTCCGCGGACACCCGGCCGACGGTGGGGCGGATGGAGCACAGGCCGGTGCAGTGTGCGGGCCAGCGCACGGACCCGCCGAAGTCGGTGCCCAGTCCGAGGACGCTCATGCCCGACGCGATGGACGCGGCTTCGCCGCCGCTGGATCCGCCGGGTGATCGCGGCGACTCGGGGCTGCCGAGGGGATTGACGGCCGGTCCGAACATCTCGTTGTCGGTGAGCCCTGAGGTTCCGAATTCGGGCGTGTTGGTCTTGCCGACGAGGATCGCGTCGGCCGCCTTCATCGCGGCGACGGCGGGTGCGTCGACGACGGGGACGTTGTCGGCCAGCGCCCTCGAGGCAGCCGTCGTGCGCACGCCTGCGGTGGCGATGAGGTCCTTGACGGTGAATGGCACCCCGGCGAGCGGACCGGCCGTCTCACCGCGGGCGAGACGCCGGTCGAGGGCGTCGGCCTCGGCGAGGGCATGGTCCGCCGCGACGGTGACGATCGCGTTGAGGCGCGTGTTCTGCTCGGCGATCAGGGCGAGGTGGTCCTCGACGACGCGACGGGCGGTGACCTCGCGGCTGCGGACCACGGCGGCGATCGACCGCGCGTCGGCGCCGGTCCACGTTCCGGTGCGCTCGGTGTCGAGCGTCGGGGATCGACCTTCTACCGCCACTGGCCCTCCTCGGTCTGCGTTCGACGAGAACGCTATGGCCGGCTCCGGGCCTCTCCTACGTCCACACTCCACAGGAAGCCGGTCGCCGCGGTGTGAAGAGTTGATACTTTCCCGCCGGAGCGGGCCTGAGAGGATCGGGGAATGATTCCGTCCTGGGCTCGTCTTGCGTTCGCCGTGTTCGCGGTGAGCTGGGGCGCCAATCAGTTCGCTCCGATGCAGCTCGTCTACCGCGATCACCTGGGACTCGGCAGCGACTCGTTCACCGCCATGCTCGGCTCCTACATCCTCGGGTTGATTCCCGCGCTGCTCTACTTCGGGCGCGTAGCCGACCGGATCGGCCGCCGTCCGGTGATCCGGGCGATGATCCCGGTGAGCATCGTGTCGTCGATCGTCCTGCTGCTGGGCGCCGACATCCACGCGCTGTTGTATCTCGGTCGGGTCCTCGCCGGATTGGCATCCGGGATGGCGTTCGGAGCCGGCACCGCCTGGATGAAGGAACTCAGCGAAGGGCCGGGTGTGGGAGCGCGCCGGGCCGCCGTGTCGTTGTCGGCGGGATTCGGCAGCGGTGCCCTGTTCGCCGGTCTCATCGCGCAGTGGCTGCCCGCCCCCGACCGTCTGCCTTATCTCGTGCACATCGCTCTGATGGTGGTCGCGGTGGTGTTGGTGTGGGCCGTCCCCGACGCGCACCGGCCCCGCACCGTGCAGGGCTCGTGGCGCCTGTCGACCCTGTCCACCCGACGCTTCCGGTGGGGTGTCGTGCCGTGGGCTCCGTGGGTCTTCGGATGCGCGACCGTCTCGTTCGCGACGATGCCGCCCATCGTGTCGGATCGCGTGGACAGCGTGGCCGTCGCGTTCACCGGGGTGGTCGCCGCCCTGACCCTGCTCACCGGTGCGTTGATACAGCCCGTGGCCCGGCGCATCACCCGGCACGGCGAGGACCGTGGCGTCTGGACGGGGGTGGGTCTCGGTGTGCTGGGCTTCGTGACCGCCGGCGTCGCGGTAGTCGTGGACGGCCCGGTATCGGTTCTCGCCGTCCTCGTCACCGCCGTCTTCCTGGGTGGCGGCTACGGCATGCTGCTCGTCTCCGGCCTCGTCACCGTCGAGCACATCGCTCCACCGGAGGAGCTGGCACAGACCGTCGCCGTCTTCTACTGCCTGATCTATCTGGGCTTCGCGGTGCCGTTCGTCATCTCGCTCGCCGCGCCGCACGTCGGGTTCGTCGCATGCTTCGCGGTCGCCGTGGCCCTGCTCGTGCTCGCGCTCGTCCCCCGGAAGTTGCTCGCCGATCAGGAAGCAACGCTCGTCGGTACGCGCTGAGCGGGACCCGGGGCGCGGACCTGCCCGAGCAGATCCGAGAGCGCGCGGGCGACCTCCTCGGGACGGTCGGCGAGCACGCGGTGACCGGCGCCGACGAACCGCACGAGGTTCGCGTGCGGCAGTCGCGCCGCCATCGCCTCCGACAACGGCAAGGGCACGAAGACGTCCTCCGTGCCCGCCGCGACGACCACCGGCACTCTCGCGAGCACGTCGAGGGCGGCGGACTCGTCGAGCACCGCGAAGTCGGCGAGCAGCCGCGACCAGGTGACGACGGAGGTCTCGTTCGACAGCGCCGATCCGACCATCCGCAACCACGATTCCTCCGTGCGCCTGCGGGCAGCGACCGTGCACACGCGACCTCCGGCGCGCTTCGACAGCTCCATCACGCGCGGCGCACGCGACACCGCCCGGTGCACGATCGAGGCGGCCGGGTGACGCAGATAGCGTCCGATACCGCCGTCCGCGAGTCCCGATGCAGCGGTGGCGATCAGACCGACACCCACGATGCGGTCGCCGACGGCGTCGGGGTGACGACGGGCGTAGGACAGCGCGACCATGCCGCCCATCGAATATCCCGCCAGCACCACCGGTCCGTCCGGCGCGAGGGTCCGGAGCACCGCATCGAGATCGTCCGACATCCCGGAGACCGTGCACGCGGTGGCGTCGCCGGTCCCGGAACGACCGTGTCCTCGCTGGTCGTAGCGGACGATGCGCAGACCCGGCAGGTCCACCGATTCGCAGACGGCATCCCAGCTCGCGGCGTCCTGGCAGTGGCCGTGCAGGCACACGAGCGTCAGATCCGCATCCCGCGGTCCGGTCACCGTGGCGGCCAACGGCACTCCGTCGTCGGCAACCACGATCACACGAGCGATCGTGTTCGGGTCCGTACTCGACGTCGGCTCGGCCATCTCGCCTCCTGCACAGCGCATCTGCAGGAGTTGTCGCGTCACCGTCGGGCGTCGTTAACCGCCGACATCGAATCGTGACGTCCGGCGGTCAGCGCGGAGCGAGCGCCCGGATCATCGGTGCGGGATCGCCCGAGGGCACCAGGGCGATGGCCGGGGTGGTCACACCCGCCTCGACGTAGCGCTCCACGTGCTCGCGGCACGCCTCCGGTTCGCCGTGGATCACGAGGGCGTCCACGACGTGGTCCGGGATCGCTTCGAGGGCGGCCTTGCGGTCGCCTTCCGCCCACGCCTTCCACATACCGGCGAAATCGTCCGACCGGCCGAGGAATTCGTGGAAGGCCCGATAGACGGGCACGTTCATGTAGGCGGCGATCATGCGACGGCCGATGGCGCGGGCGGTCTCGGTGTCGAAACCGGGGAGCACGAAGATCCGCGCGACGATCTCCTTGTTCTCGCCGCCCTCGTGGACGTAGGGCGCCACGGTGCGGACGTCGTCGGCGGACAGCCAGTTGATGATGGCGCCGTCGGCCTCACGTCCGGCCAGACGCAGCATGCCCGGTCGCAGTGCCGCCAGCAGCACCGGCGGCGTCGGGTCGGGTACGACGCCGGCCCGGAAGCCGTCGACGGCGAAGGTGTCGTACTTCTCGGAGACCTTCTCCCCCGACAGGGCGGCGCGCAGGAACCGCAGGGTGTCGCGGGCGCGCTTGAACGGTTCCTCGAAGGGGATGCCGTTCCACTTCTCCACGATGACGTCGGAGGAGGTGCCCACCCCGAGCACGAAGCGGCCGGGTGCGGCGGCGGCGAGGCTCGCGGCCGACATGGCCAGCGTCGCGGGGCCGCGGGTGTAGACGGGGACGATCGCGGTACCCAGGCGCAGGCTGGGAGCCCACACGCTCGCGAGGGTGAGCGGGGTGAACGCATCGGCGGCGCCGGCCTCGGACGACCACACGTCCGTGTACCCGAGGTCGGGGAGCTCTTCGATGATGCGTCGCTGGTCGGGCAGGGGGATGCCGTCGAGCGGGACGGTCAGGCCCCATCGTCGTGTCGTGTTCTCCGTCATGACCGTCACCCTAGCCACACTGTGGTTCAGGTCATATCCGGGCGTGTCCCGCCCCGGGCGATCGAGCCCGCCCCGCGCCCACTCCGGTCCTCGGTGTCCGGTCAGCTGTGTCCAGACTCTGTCCGAAGGTGCGCAAAGGAAGTCACGACGACCGCATCAGCCGATCGGTGCATTGAGGCTAAATCCTGTTGACGGCGCTCGGAAGTCGGACAGTTCCGACCACGCTGATGCCGTCCCGACGGAGGTCCGCGATCTGGATCCGCTAGTCTTCGGGCAGACAGAGGGAACTGATCTCGCGGACGACGAGGCGGTCGAGTGGGGCGACGGTCGTGATCGATCTGCCGTCCCGCTCGAGAATATAGCCGCCGGCCCAACTCCCCGGCGGCAGGTCGGGCTCCAACCTGTCGAGCGACGGTGCGTACGCCCTATCGGCGGGCACACAGCTCGAGGAATCGTCGGGGTTTGGCAGACAGTGGGCGCCGCCCCGCGCCCTATTGACATCTCGAGTCGACGGCACAGCCTCCAGATGTGCAGGTGCGTGTCGCACACGATGGAGTGCGACCACCTCGGGGCCAGCTGCTCACTTTTCGACCGGACCCAACAACGAAGCTCAGGGATGCTCCCCGAATCATCCCTGACACGTCTCATTTCCGGTGCAGCCGAAAATGTCCCGACGATTCACCCTTTCCGTTCGGCTATCCCGAACAGTGCGACGCACAGCCGACGATTCCGACCATCCTCGTGACATCAGACACAAACCGACGCGGTTCGGTGAAGTTGGGAAGCCGGATCCTGCGGGCTCATGCCCGACGCTATTCGTGTGCGCGCCGCCACCCGCCGGCCGCCACACCACCTCTCACTCCGCCGCAGGTGACGAAGGAGAACGACGCATGAGTGACCGCCGCGACCGGTTCGATATCCAATCTCTGGCGCACGCGAAACCACTGAGCCTCCAACCCCGGGGAACTGAGATCGTCTTTACGCGGTTTCTAGGCGTGGACGGGGACTCATAGTGAGGTCCGAGCAGCTTGTCTGCGCTGCTACGAAGATCCGCGCCAGTGGCGTCCGAGGATGAACGAGGCCCCTGACACACGACTCAACCGTGCAGCACTTCGTACCAGCTCTCTCGACGCTCTCGAGCGCAGCACACGCTAGCGATCAGGTCCCATCAGACATCCCGATAATCGGCACATCCAACTGACGTTTGTCGCGGCCAGCTCACACAGACATTTACCAGCGCTTCGCTGACCCGACGATCACCTCCGCCTGGTCAACCGAAGCAGCTCACAGCCGCCTCAGCCCGCCTCCCGGCTCAAAGCACCCGAAATCAGAAGGAGCATGATGACTTCCACCCGCAGCTTCATCGACGAAATCACCATCGAGGAGCTCGAGGCCGATCCATACCCGTTCTACGAGCGCCTCCGCAAAGAGGCACCCATTGCCTACGTTCCCGCCCTCGGCATGCACATCGTCTCGACGAAAGAACTGTGTGCTGAGATCTCCAAAGACGACACAACCTGGCCTGCGGTGATCTCCGCTGCCGGCGGCCGCACCTTCGGCCCTCAGGCATTGCTGAATACCAACGGAGACGAGCACCGCAACCTGAGGGACATGGTCGAACCACACCTGCAGCCCTCAGCCGTCGACAAGTACATCGACGATCTCGTCCGACCGTTTGCGCGACAGCGCATTGCCGAGTTCGAGAACGACGGGCACGCGGATATCGTCGCCGCCTACTGCGAGCCGGTGAGTGTCCGCGCACTGGGCGACCTGCTCGGTCTCGGGGATGTCAGCACCGAAAAACTGCGCGAGTGGTTCCACAATCTGAGCGTGTCGTTCACCAATGCGGCAGTCGACGAAAACGGTGAGTTCGCCAACCCCGAAGGGTTCGCCCCCGGCGACCGCGCCAAAGCGGAAATCATCGCGCATGTCGACCCGAAGATCGACAAATGGATCGTCGAACCGGACCATTCAGCCATCTCGCACTGGCTGCACGACGGGATGCCGGAGGGCCAGACCCGCAGTCGCGACGTCATCTACCCCAACCTGTATGTCTTCCTGCTCGGAGCAATGCAGGAGCCCGGTCATGCCATGGCCACGACCTTGGCCGGACTGTTCAGCCGACCGGACCAGCTCGAACGTGTCATCGACGATCCGACTCTGATCCCCCGCGCCGCATCCGAGGGCATGCGCTGGGTTGCCCCGATCTGGTCCGCCGCGGTCAAGCGTGCCGCGAGAGAAGTTTCCGTGGGCGGGGTCACGCTTCCTGAGGGTTCAATCGTGATGCTGTCGTACGGTTCGGCCAATCAGGACGAAAACGCGTACAACGCCCCCACCGAATACGACCTCGATCGTGCCCTGGTGCCGAACATGACCTTCGGCGGCGGAAAACACGCATGCGCCGGAACCTATTTCGCCAATGCAGTCGTCCGAATCGGACTCGAAGAATTGCTCGAGGCAATTCCGAACATCGAACGAGACGAAACCCACGAGGTGGACTTTTGGGGATGGGGTTTCCGCGGCCCCAAGCAGCTGTTTGTCGAATGGGAAGTGTAGGCGACCTCGACCTCACCCCTCCTGAATCATCTGCACAGATACGGCGAGCATCGGGAACACCCGAGGTTATCGATATTGAATTGGAGCGCTACCGGAAATGTCTGATCAATATTTGGTCCGTATAGAGGGAAAGAACACGGACATTGCCGTTGAAGAAACCCAATCCATTCTCGATGCTGCCCTGCGGGCCAACGAGTGGCTGCCCCACTCGTGCACTCAGGGAACCTGCGGGACATGCAAACTCAAGGTGCTGCGCGGTGAGGTCGACCACCGTCAGACTCCGGAGTACACCCTGACCGTCGAGGAAAGGGCCGAAGGACTGGCTCTGGGGTGTATGGCCACTCCCCGCTCGGACTTGACCGTCGAGCCGCTCGGCAACGTCAGCGATGACGGCGTGCCTCGTCATCCTCTACGCGACTATGAAGGCACCGTCGTCGTGTTGGACGACATCGCTGCCAACACGCGCAGACTGGTGATCGAGTTGGACACTCCGATGCAGTTCAATGCCGGTCAGTACGCCGAACTCATCGTTCCTGAGCACGCAGGGGCGCGGCAGTACTCGATGGCTAATCCTCCGACCGAGACTCGGCGGCTGGAGTTTCACATCAAGCTCACCGCGGGCGGGTTGTCGACCGATGGGTGGATCTTCCGCTCAATGACGCTCGGGGAACGAGTCTCGCTGCGCGGCCCCCTCGGGCAGTTCAATCTCGTCGCGAAACAGGATGAACCGGCGATCTTGATCGGCGGTGGGACGGGGTTGGCTCCACTGAAATCGATCGTCCAACACGCCCTCGTCGAGGACCTCGTCCCAGAACTGTTCCTCTACCACGGCGGCCGCCGGCGGGAAGACCTCTACGATGTCGAATTCTTCCGCGATCTCGAACACCGGCACCCGCATTTCCACTACCGACCCGTTCTCAGCGAGGAGCAGTGGGAAGGGGCAACCGGGCTGGTCACCGATGTCGTGGTCAGCGACTTTCCCTCGTGCAAGGGGATGAGCGCATTCCTGTGCGGCCCACCCGCGATGGTCGATGCGGCAGTCAAGGCACTCAAGCGCAGGCGTATGGCTCCTCGATTGATCTTCCGTGAGGAGTTCACCATCACGCCCGCAACCAGCACAGCGCCGGCAGTGCTCTGACCTTCAGGATCCACCACGACAAGAGTCTGGGGCAGCGCGTATGTACTCGCTGCCCCAGACTTTGTTCGTTGCCAGTTCATTCGCCCGGGGACGTAACCCGCAGATCTTCCGCAAAGCTGGACCCGAAGGCCGTTCTGTAACCCCGCCCCCGTGAACCGCCGAGCATGCAAGAACCCCAATTGCGCGACTTCAGTGACGTCGGCGGATGCACGGTCCTGCGCGGTTAGGCGTCACCGTATCCAGCTCGCGTCCTCGGATGTTCCGAGTCCCGATTTATCGAGCATGGCAAGTGGCGGGAAATATTGCTTTCAGCCCGAGTAATCCGAGGAGGCTGGCTCGCCCGGCAGCTCGCTCTGCGCTCTGCTGCAGTTCACCAACGGTATCGGTCCATCAGTCTTGACCACCGTGTTCACAGGCAATCGCCCCTCCGAACCAGGGGCGGCCATCACCTCGGCCTTCGTCACAATCCTTGGTATCGCGACTGCCGGCCTTTTTCGCATTCCTACCCCTGCCCGCCACAGCTCTAGGCGAGCACAAGCATCTCGTACAGGCCAGTTCTACTGTGCACCAGAGCAATGCACCATCGAATTCGACAGTATGTCTTCACAACTGATGCGGGATACGGAATGTGTCAAGGGGTTTGAGTCCAGTGGGTGTCAGGCGGCTATCGTGGCGTCCTCCACGGTGGCCTCGGGATCATCGCCTGGCCGGTTGATGTAGACGGTGTCGGGCAGGTCGAGGATCTTCGGCGCTGCCGTGGTGCCGAAGCGATGCGGATGCCGGGCACGAGCAGTATCGAGTACCTCTCGGCGTTCGGCCGCCTTGCCGGCGGCCAGACCGAAGTGGACATCGGCGGGTGTGTGCAACCCGATTCCGGTGTGGCGATGTTCGTGGTTGTACCATTCGGTGAACTCGATCATGAACCCCCTTGCCTGACTGAGGGATCCGAAACATTCAGGAAACCCGGGCCCGTACTCGAGGGTCTTGAACACCGATTCGGAGTACGGATTGTCGTTCGACACCCGCGGCCGCGAATGCGAACGGGTGACCTCGAGATCAGCCAGCAACGTGGCGACGGACTTGCTGGTCATCGACGTACCACGGTCGGCGTGCACGACCTGTGGAATGCCGTGTACGGCGAAGATCTGCTCCATCAACTCCCGCGCCAGCACACCCGATTCGTGCGCGTGAACATGGACTCCGACGATGTACCGCGAGTAGATGTCGATCATCACGTACGCATCGAAGTAGCGGCCCTTCTCCGGCCCGGCGAGCTTCGTGATGTCCCACGAGTACACCTGCCGCGGCGCGGTGGCGACCAGCTCCGGGCAGGTCCTCGCCGGGTGCCTCGCGAGCCGGCGACGCTCGCTGACCTGCGCGTTCTCACGCAGCACGCGATACATCGTGGACACCGAACACAGGTAGATACCCTCGTCGAGCAGTTGCGCATAGATCTCGAGCGGTGCCCGATCGACAAACCGATCGCTGTTGAGCACCTCGAGGATGCGACGGCGTTCGAGGTCGGTGAGCTTGTTCGCCGGCGGGGTCGGCGGCACCGACACCACCGGCGGTGTCGGTGCGGTCGCTACGGTACGCCGCCGGACTGCGGTCGAACGCACCACACCGGTCAACGCACTCGCGGTTCTCGTCGACACCCCGGCCGCGGTCAAGTCGCACCACACGGCGGTCAGCGCTTGTTCGGCTTGCCGTCGACATCCGCTCTCTCGGAGAGAGATTCCAAGAGAGCGTGCGCTTTTCCCATGATGCCCAGGGCGGCCTCGGTGGTGGTCAGTCTTTTGTTCGCGCGGGCGAGCTCTTGCTTGAGGCGGGCGATCTCGGCCTGCTCGGCGGTGAGCTTGCCGATCTTCGTGCCGGGTTGCTTGCCGTCGAGCACACCGGCGTCACGTTGTTTGCGCCACTCGCTGATCAGCGACGAGTAGAGGCCTTCACGGCGTAGGTACGCGCCGCCTTCATTCGTCGCGCAGGCCTGCTCGTACGCGACCAGGTGGGCGAGCTTGTCGGCGGGGCTGAACACGCGCCGGCGGGGTCCGTCGGCTCGGGGGTGAGTAGAGGCCATGCGGTCATTGTCCTCGACCGCCGTAGGGGTGGACATCGTCATCGTTGGGTTGATCCGTATCTCGCCCTGCAGGCGGAGTTGCTGTGAACCGCTGGCCTCAACTCAGCCTGACACGCAGGGAGTTGCGCGAGCAGGACCTTGCCCACAGCTGTGGAGTGGGCCTCGAGCCGGGTGCCCACTCGAGCCCCCTGCACGGTGATGTTGTGCGTACCGATCACCTTGTCGACGTAGAGGACACTCCAGCGTTCCATGATGGCCAAGTGTGTCGTTTCTCCATAGTTTTCGACCAGCTCTTCCAACACAGGAGCGGAACAGGACCGTACGTCCACAGTGCTGCGGAGTGTTTCCCCCAATTCGACGATGCGCCAGCCGAGCCGGTATCGGCCGCGATTCCGGCACTGCAACAACCCGGTGTCGACGAGACTGGCCAGCAATGCATGAGCACTCGACCGGGGCACGTCGATGGCCGCTGCAACTTCGGAAACACCCCATTCCGGACGCTGAACTGTGAACAGATCGAGCACCGGACCAATCTTTTGCACTGTTTGCAGACCAGCCACGCCGACAGCCACCTTTCAAAGTTCAATCTGGATGACGGTTGAGCAACCCCGTCGCATCGCTGTGAGGTGGAACACTAGGTGGCCGAGCAGAGAACGAACATGTCCTGAAGCGCACGAATGAATGACCTCGAGCGCACGAGTTCACGACCGACAGCCACCAACCGCGACCTTCGATCCCCCGAGGCGCACAGATATCTCGGCCCGCGTGTCGCTTCCCTCGTCTCCGCTGACCGGATCGAACCATGCGGTTCCTGCGGTTGTCAGCGGTCATGAAATTCCCCATCCGCAAGTACCTGGCCCCTGCGCTGGAGGCGGGGCTGCCCCCGGCGACGGCTACAGATTCGACGAGAACCTGTGGCGCGAGTTGATCGCGGTCTGGTTCCCCGAAGTGGTGGACCCGACGGCGCGGGCGGTGACCTGGCCGGCGATCGCCGCCCACCACACCTGGATCGAAGGCCAGCTCGACGAGTCGGTGACCGTAGCAACGATCGCGCAACGACTGCGCGACGACCACGGTGTCCCGGTATCGGAATCAACTGTGCGTCGCTATATTTCGGCGCGATTCGCCGATCGGGTCGCGGCGTCGAAAGCCACGATGCCCCGCGGAGCGGTCCCGCCGGGCGACGAAGGTCAGGTCGAGTCTTCGGCGATCAGGCCGTCGCCGCCGCGATGATCGACCGGATCGTCCATCACGCCGACGTGTTGACGCTCGAAGGTGCCGGCTACCGCCTTTGAGGACGCGGGATCGACAGTCTTCCCAGGATCAGAATGGAGAATTAGGCAGACTAGCCACACACCGACACGGTGCTCTCGTTCTCCACCGTCGCATCGGCCTCGAATTCGAGCGTTGTCGACACTCGACTCCCGTCTTGCTCTCTTCGTCCCATCCGCACACTTCTCTCCAATCAGCAGGGTTACGACCAATACTTGAACCCGCTGCGTCGATTCCCCCATTCCATGACGGTAGGCACCGTTCTGGGCGATACTGAGAAGTGCCCCGGAGCGAGTAGAGGCCAGGTATATGCAGGACTCACGCAATCCTGACGCGACAATTCTCACTGCGGCCGAACCGCATCGGATGACACTGGGACTGCCCCTACGCAAAACCCCAGGCATCCGCGGCAGCGGCACCACACGGAGATATTCTGGCCGGCCAACCCATCAGGCAGGGAGGTGATGTCAGAGTCCAGTGGCGGGACTACCACGGTACGTCCGCACCGATCTGCCCCTCAAATATAGTAACGTTCGCCAACTTCGCCGAAACTGAGAACGCCGTCGACGACCTCTCCGGCCAGCATTTCGCAGTAGGCAAACTAGCCATCGCGCGCCAGGACATCGAGCCGGTCGAATAGGTCATCGGCACACTGAACTACCGCTGGACCGCGCCCGCGCCGCCGCGGGCGCGTGGACAGCTACACCATTAGGCTGGATCTTTGGATTACTCCACCGAGGCCGGCCGCCGTGTACCCGCCTCGATCTCAGCTTCTACGCGCCGATCTTCGGTGCCGTTGTCGGCGCTCCGTTCGGCCTGCTCATGCACGCATCACAGGACAGGGCAGCCAGCGCGACTTCACCTCGTTCCCAGTCCTTACGACCATGTCCCTACACAACCACGGCACTCCGAAGTCCTCGCCGACGTCGAAGTCGCGGACCGAGCCGTCCGCCGACTCACCGGCCGGACCAATCGAAAGGAATGAATCATGGCAACTGCGGTAGGCATCGACTTGGGCACCACCAACTCGGTCATCGCAAGCTGGCAAGGCGGCGAACCGGTGGTGATCTCCAATGTCGAGGGTGCGCGGACGACGCCGTCGGTGGTGGCATTCACCGATAGCGGCGAGCGCCTGGTGGGTCAGCTGGCCCGACGACAGGCGATCCTGAACCCGAAGGGCACGATCTACTCGGCGAAACGCTTCATCGGACGTCATTTCGACGAGATCTCCGAGGAGGCCAAAGCGGTCAGCTTCGACGTCGTACCGGGCGACAACGGTGAGGCACGATTCGACGTGCGAGGTAAGAAGTACGCACCAGAGGAGATCAGTGCCCTGGTGCTGCGCAAACTCGTCGACGACGCCAGCAAGTTCCTTGGCGAGAAGGTCAAGGAAGCGGTCATCACCGTTCCGGCCTACTTCAACGACGCGCAGCGCAACGCCACCAAGGACGCCGGCCGGATCGCGGGCCTCGAGGTCCTGCGGATCATCAACGAGCCGACCGCGGCGGCATTGGCGTACGGCATGGACAAACAGACCCACGAGACCGTACTGGTCTTCGACCTCGGCGGCGGCACGTTCGATGTGAGCCTGCTCGATGTCGGCGAGGGAGTAGTCGAGGTTCGCTCGACGGCCGGCGACTCCCACCTCGGCGGAGACGATTTCGACCGGCGCCTGGTGGACTACCTCGCCGACGAGTTCCAGAGCGCGGAGAACATCGATCTACGCAAGGATCCACAAGCGCTGCAACGACTCTTCGAGGCGGCAGAGAAGGCCAAGGTCGAGTTGTCCTCGGTAACTCAAGCCCAGGTCAACCTGCCCTTCGTCACCGCAGACGCGAACGGCCCCAAACACCTCACCACCACGATCATGCGATCGAAGTTCGAGGATCTGACGGCAGATCTGGTGGAACGCTGCCTCGGTCCGGTAAAGCAGGCAATGAGTGACGCCAAGATCACCGCCAACGACATCCACGAGGTGATCCTGGTCGGTGGTTCGACACGCATTCCGGCGGTACAGGCACTCGTTCGCCGGCTCACCGGCGGTAAGGATCCCCACATGGGCGTCAACCCGGACGAGGTCGTGGCGCTCGGTGCCGCGGTCCAGGCAGGCGTGCTCAAAGGTGAGGTCTCCGACGTACTGTTGCTCGACGTCACCCCACTGTCCCTCGGCGTCGAGACGCAGGGCGGGGTAATGACCAAGATCATCGAGCGCAACACGACGATCCCCGCCCGACGCAGCGAAGTGTTCTCCACAGCGGAAGACAATCAGTCCGCCGTGGACGTCGTAGTCCTGCAGGGCGAACGCGAACGCGCCGCCGACAACCGGGTGCTGGGCCGGTTCCGGCTGGAAGACATCCGACCTGCGCCACGCGGCGAGGCGCAGGTCGAAGTCACATTCGATATCGATGCCAACGGCATTCTCAACGTCACCGCCCGTGACAAAGACACCGGCAAGGAGCAGAGCATCACGATCAGCGAACAGGGCAACCTCGACCAGAGCGAGGTCGAGCGCATGCTCGCCGAGGCCGAACGGAACCGGCGTGAGGACGAGGAGCTGCGCAAGGCGGTCGACGCACGTAACGCCCTCGATTCGGTTGCCTACCAGGTGGAACGGCGACTTGCCGAACTGGGTGACAGTGCGCCACCGCACGAGAAAGCGCGTGCCGAGATGTTGATCGCCGACGCGAGGAAGGCTGTAGAAGACGGTGCTCCACCCTCGGAGGTAGAGCCACTGACCTCGGAGCTGCAGCAGTTGCTCTACGGGCTTGCAGCGGTTCAAAACGGCGGCGAGGGATACCAGACCGGCGGAAGAGACGCTGCGTCGTCGGATGACGACGACGTGATCGACGCCGAGTTCGATCGGAGCTGAGGCACCTGATGGACAGATCTGCTGATCATTCGACGACCGAGCAGGCTACCGACCGTACTGACACGGACCAGACCGAGACGAGGCCTGATCACACCGATACCGAAGCCAAGCTGGCTCGACTCGAGGACCGCTGGCGCAGAGCACTCGCAGATCTGGACAACCTGCGCAAGCGGTATGCCAAAGATCTCGACCGTGAACGCGCCGCGGAGACAGCGAGGGTATCGGCGGCGTGGCTGCCTGTCCTGGACAACTTGGAGCTCGCGCTGGCCCATGCGGATAGCGATCCTCAGGCCGTCGTCGAGGGTGTGAAGGCAATCCGGGACCAAGCGGTGCAGATACTGTCACGGCTCGGCTTCGAGCGCCACGACGAGGTCGGTGTGCCGTTCACCCCGGAACTCCACGAAGTAGTCAGTGTGGTGACCCAACCCGACCTTCCCTCCGGAACCGTGATCGAGGTCTTGCGGCCAGGTTACGGAGAAAACGGACAGCAGTTGCGTCCCGCCACCGTGGTCGTCAGCCGACCTGAGGAGTGAGCGCCATGGCGCGTGACTATTACGAAGCGCTCGGGGTCCCGCGCAGCGCCGACACCGACGAAATCCAGCAGGCCTACCGCCGACTTGCCCGCAAATATCACCCCGACATCAACAAAGACCCCACTGCGGAAGACAAGTTCAAAGAGATCAATGAGGCCTACCAAGTGTTATCCGACCCAGACACCCGGAAACGCTACGACCGATTCGGGGACGACTTCCGTCGGGTACCCGAGGACTACGACGAACGGGTCCGGGCAAGCGCCGGCGGGTACGGCGGCGGAAGGTACAGCGGTGGGGGCCGGAGGGTGCACTTCGGACACGGCACAGACGGCGAGGGGGGCGTCGACTTCGAGGACCTCTTCGGACAGATGTTCGGCGGCGGTGGCGCGTACGGCCCGATTCCCGGCGCCGATCAGGAAGCGGAACTGGAACTGACCCTGGAAGAGGCGTACCGGGGCGGCAAACGCACTCTCCGTCTGGACGGACGACGATACGACGTCAACATTCCGGTCGGTGTCCTCGACGGCCAAAGAATCCGGCTGGCCGGGCAAGGGGGCCGAGGCAACGGCGGCGCACCGCCCGGGGATCTGTACCTCGTGGTCCGGATCAAACCGCATTCCCGGTTCCGCGTACAGGGCCGGGACATCTACGTCGACCTTCCCGTCTCCCCCTGGGAAGCAGCACTCGGCGCGACGGTCGCCGTTCCCACTCCCGGCGGTGAGGCGAAAGTCAAAGTCGTACCGGGCTCGTCGACAGGTAGGAAGCTGCGCCTGCGCGGAGAAGGCATGCCCAACCCGCGAGGCTCCAACGGCAACCTCTACGCCGAAATCAAGGTGATGGTGCCATCGAAACCGACAGCACGTGAACGCGAGCTGTTCGAACAGTTGGCCGCCGAATCGAACTTCGACCCGAGGAAACAGCCATGAGCACCCCGACCCCGGGCACCCAGTACATATTGGTTCGCCGTACCGGAATGTCGCTGGATGTCTTCGCCGAACGTACCGGGCTGCACCCCGACCTGGCAAGAAAACTCGTGGCTCTCGGCCTGATCGACGCACGCCGCGACCCCGGCGGCGAAATATTGTTCGAACCGTCAGCAGTGGCCCACGCTGCCCGCATCCAACGGTTGCGGACGGGTCTAGGCCTGAACTACTCGGCAATCGGGCTCGTGCTCGATCTGCTGGATCGAATCGAGAAACTCGAAGCAGCGTCCCACGGAAGGAAGACACCCCCATGGACACCGGCAGTCTGACTGAAAGGTCACGAGAAGCCCTGCAGGAGGCCCAGAACATCGCGACCAGAATGGGCCACACCGAGGTCGACGGAGAGCACCTGCTGCTCGCGTTGGTCGATCAGCAGGAAGGGCTCGTACCGCGACTGCTCGAGCAGGCCGGTGCGAACGTCGACGCCCTACGCTCCGATCTGGAACAGGCACTCATGCGTAGGCCGAAGGTCAGCGGCCCCGGTGCGACGCCCGGTCAGGTGATGATCACCCAGCGCCTGGCCAAACTGCTCGACGCCGCCGAACGAGAGGCAAAGCGACTCAAGGATTCCTACGTGTCGGTGGAGCATCTCGTGATGGCCCTCTCCGAGGAGGGGTCGACCAGTGCGGCCGGACGGGTTCTCACCAGCCATGGGGTCACACGAGAGACCTTCCTCGCCGCCTTGACCACAGTGCGCGGCAACCAGCGCGTCACCTCGGCCACCCCGGAGGGGGCGTACGAGGCGCTCGAGAAGTACGGACGCGACCTCGTCTCCGAGGGCCGAGCAGGCAAACTCGATCCGGTCATCGGGCGAGACGCCGAAATCCGCAGGGTAACGCAGATCCTGAGCCGGAAAACGAAGAACAATCCGGTGCTGATCGGCGACCCCGGCGTCGGCAAGACCGCGATCGTCGAGGGACTCGCCCAGCGGATCGTCCGCGGCGACGTGCCCGAGGGCCTACGCGACAAAACGATCTTCTCGCTCGACATGGGTTCCCTGGTGGCCGGCGCGAAGTACCGCGGCGAGTTCGAGGAACGGCTGCAGGCGGTGCTGTCCGAGGTGAAAGCGGCCGAGGGGCGCATCCTGTTGTTCGTCGACGAGTTACACACCGTCGTCGGCGCAGGATCGGTCGGCGGCGAGGGATCTCTCGACGCCGGCAACATGCTCAAACCGATGCTCGCCCGCGGCGAACTGCACATGATCGGTGCCACCACTCTCGACGAGTATCGCAAGCACATCGAATCCGATGCAGCATTGGAGCGTCGATTCCAGACCGTTCTCGTCGACGAGCCCAGTGCCGAGGATGCAATCTCGATTCTGCGCGGACTTCGAGAACGCCTCGAGGTGTTTCACGGCGTGAAGATCCAGGACGGCGCACTGGTGGCCGCCGTGACCCTCTCGCACCGGTACATCACCGACCGTTTCCTTCCGGACAAGGCGATCGACCTGGTAGATGAAGCGTGCGCCCGGCTACGAACCGAAATCGACTCGATGCCCGCCGAACTCGACGAACTCACCCGGAAAGTGACCCGGCTGGAGATCGAAGAGGCCGCCCTGTCCAAGGAAACGGACGCCGCCAGCAAGACACGCCTCGAGGAGTTGCGTAAGGAACTGGCCGATCTGCGGGCCGAGACCGACGCCCGGCA
This sequence comes from Rhodococcus sp. S3, assembly GCF_058211795.1. Classification (NCBI taxonomy): domain Bacteria; kingdom Bacillati; phylum Actinomycetota; class Actinomycetes; order Mycobacteriales; family Nocardiaceae; genus Rhodococcus; species Rhodococcus sp. S3. The sequence goes on from NZ_CM177074.1 coordinate 4,670,285, forward strand.
CGCTCAGTGGGAGGCAGAGCGCCAAGCGATCCGTCGGGTGCAGGAGCTACGGGGAGAGCTGGAACGATTGCGACACGAAGCCGAGGAGGCCGAACGCAATTACGACCTCAATCGGGCCGCCGAGCTGCGATACGGCGAGATCACCGAACTCGAACGCAAACTCAAGGCGGCGGAGGAGCAATTGGCCACCAGGCAAGGCCGCAATCCGTTGCTGCGCGAGGTGGTCACCGAAGACGAGATCGCAGAAATCGTGGCCGCATGGACGGGTATCCCGGTCGCTCGACTGCAGGAAGGCGAGCGGGAGAAACTGTTGAAGCTCGACGAGATCCTGCACGAGAGAGTCATCGGTCAGGACGAGGCGGTACAACTAGTCGCAGACGCGGTAATCAGAGCAAGGTCGGGTATCCGCGATCCGCGCCGGCCGATCGGTTCGTTCATCTTCCTGGGCCCGACAGGTGTGGGGAAGACCGAACTCGCAAAGACGCTGGCCAGTGCCCTCTTCGACAGCGAAGACAACATGGTGCGCCTGGATATGAGCGAGTACCAGGAACGGCACACGGTGAGCAGACTCATCGGTGCACCCCCCGGGTACGTCGGGTATGACGAGGGGGGTCAGCTCACTGAGGCGGTGCGTCGCAAGCCGTACTCCGTGGTGCTCTTCGACGAGATCGAGAAGGCCCATGCCGACGTCTTCAATACCCTTCTACAGGTGCTCGACGACGGCCGGATCACCGATTCTCAAGGCAGGCAGGTCGATTTCCGGAACACGGTGATCATCATGACCTCGAACATCGGATCCCAGCATCTCCTCGACGGAGTCACAGCGGACGGCGAGATCAAGCCGGACGCCCGGGCGCGGGTGCTGGCGGAACTGCGCGGGCACTTCCGTCCCGAGTTCCTCAACCGGATCGACGACATCGTGTTGTTCACCCCGCTCACGCTGCCCCAGATCGAACATATCGTCGAGCTACAACTCACCGATCTTCGGAACAGATTGTCAGAGAGACAGATACACTTGAATATCACACCGGAAGCACGCCGGCTCATCGCCGAACACGGTTTCGACCCGGTCTACGGTGCACGACCCCTGCGCAGGTATATCGCCCATGAGGTCGAAACCAGGATAGGTCGTGCGCTGTTGCGCGGCGAAATCGAACCGGGCGGCACCATCGATGTCACGGTCGATGACGGCGAACTGTCCGTCGCATATACGGAACCCGCCATCGCGGCCTGAGAAGGGGTGTCGTCATGGGATCCGACAAGGTGAAGTGCCCACACTGCGGCAAGGTCAACAGGGTACCGGCGGCCGGGAACGGGAGACCCCGCTGCGGAAATTGCCACGAGCCGCTGCCCTGGATCGCCTCGGCAGGGGATGGCGACTTCGCGGAGGTCGCCGAGAAATCCTCGGTGCCTGTACTCGTTGACCTCTGGGCGACGTGGTGCGCTCCGTGCCGAATGGTCAGCCCCGCGCTCGAGCAGCTCGCCACAGAACGCGCAGGTCAGATCAAGCTCGTCAAGGTTGACGTGGATGCTGCACCCCAGACGGCCGAACGTTTCACCGTCCGTGCCGTTCCGACGCTGCTGGTGATGGACCGAGGTGAGGTACTCGCTCGTCAGGCGGGCGCCGCTCCGGTACCGGTGTTGCGCACATGGCTCGATCAGGCGCTCTCGGAAAAAGCAGGCAAGGAGGCGAACTCATGACTTTTGCCCACGCGGACCCACATGTGATCGCGATCCGGGCCGTGGCGCCCCGCACTCCACAAGGTTGCGAGGAATGTCTTCGCCTCGGCACCCCGTGGGTACATCTGAGGCTGTGTCTGTCGTGCGGACACGTCGGTTGCTGCGACTCCTCGCCGGGCAAGCACGCGAGCGCACAGTAGTGCCCCATAGAGTGGTGTAACCCGGTGACCAGCAACACAACCGGCAGCGTGTCGCTGCTGGACGTGAAACGGTCACCGCGTGATCCTTCGAGTCAACCTTCCACAGAATCCTCGAACGGAGTCATCACGATGACCGCACCCCACATTGTCGACCCTGCAGGCGTATTGCACCAAGCCCTGACCGACGCGTCGCCCGATCTGATGCGCGAACTGCTGCAAACCATGATCAACGCCCTGCTGTCCGCCGAGGCCGACGCGGTCTGCGGCGCCGAATGGGGCCGACAGTCCACCGAACGAGTCAATCAGCGCAACGGATACCGGCACCGTCCCCTCGACACCCGCGTCGGCACCATCGACGTCGCGGTCCCCAAACTCCGATCCGGAACGTATTTCCCCGAATGGCTCCTCGAACGCCGTAAACGCGCCGAGGCGGCATTGATCACCGTGGTCGCCGACTGCTACCTGGCCGGGGTCTCCACCCGCCGGATGGACAAGCTGGTCAAAACCCTCGGCATCAACGCACTGTCGAAATCCCAGGTCTCACGCATGGCCGAGGACCTCGACGAGCAGGTCGCCGCGTTCCGGCAACGCCGCCTCGATCACGCGGGCCCGTTCACGTTCGTCGCCGCCGACGCATTGACGATGAAAGTCCGCGAGAACAAGCAGGTCGTGAACGCAGTCGCGATGGTCGCCACCGGAGTCAACGCCGATGGGCACCGCGAAGTGCTGGGCTTGCATGTGGCCACCAGCGAGACCGGGCCGGCATGGAACACCTTCTTCGCTGACCTGGTCGCTCGAGGTCTGAGCGGGGTCCGGTTGGTCACCTCCGATGCGCACCGTGGTCTGGTCGATGCGATCGCGGCGAACCTGCCCGGTGCTGCGTGGCAGCGGTGCCGGACCCACTACGCGGCGAACCTGATGAGTGCGTGTCCGAAGAGCATGTGGCCGGCGGTCAAGGCGATGTTGCATTCGGTCTACGACCAGCCGACGGCCGATGCGGTCGATGCTCAGTTCGATCGTCTCGTCGAGTACACCGAGGACCGGCTCCCGGCGGTGGCTGAGCACCTGGGTAATGCTCGCCCGGATCTGTTGTCGTTCAGTGCTTTTCCGAAGGATGTGTGGACTCAGGTGTGGTCGAACAATCCGGCCGAGCGGCTCAATCGAGAAATCCGGCGTCGGACCGATGCGGTGGGGATCTTCCCGAACCGCGACGCGGTCGTCAGGCTGGTCGGTGCTGTTCTGGCTGAGCAGACCGATGAATGGGCGGAGGGTCGGCGGTATCTCGGGCTCGAGGTGCTGGCTCGTTGTCGTGCCGTTGGTGCGGAGCCGGAGTCCTGCGGGGAGGTGGTTACAGAGCCTGCCGCCGCGATTCCTGCTGCATAGTCAGGACAGGAGAAAGGATCACCGTCCTACACCACCTATCGGGGCTTGACCGAGCGCACACGCTCACGCCCTTGGCCATCCGATCGTCCAGTCGATGGAACCCGGTGAAGATTGGCGTTGGTGTTATGTCGACCAGAATTTCGTCTGAGGACGCCCCACGCCTCGGCGACGGTCAGCTCGTCGACGACGAGACTCCGGATGCAGTCGGGGCATTCCCGCGGTTGACGGAGGGCGTTCCCCCCGAGATGTGGACACCAATACCTATGCGGCGGAAGCCATCATAGTCGATCTCTGCTCGAACTCGATAGGACAGATCTGACCGAGAGCGGAATGCCTCCTTCGCGTGTTGTAACGCGTGATCCAACGGAAGACGGCGGTGCGGGCCTCACCTGCGCTGTTCCACCTTTTCCGGCCCTGGAGTGTCTCCCGCTTCAACGTCGCATTCCATGATTCGGCGGCAGCGTTGTCCGCCGACGTTCCGACCGCACCTCGCGACCGGGTCACGCCCAGCTCGCGGCAGACATCCGCGAAGTTCTGCGAGACGTATTGGGCACCGTTGCCGGAGTGGAAGATCGCGCCGTCGAGACCGGCGGCACCGCGGGCGGCGGCCGCTGCCCGCAGGGCGTCGGTGACCAGCTCGGTGCGCATATGCGGTGCGATCGACCACCCCGCCAACCGTTTGGAGTTCAGGTCCAATACTGTTGCCAGATAGAGGAAGTCACCGTCCCCGACGGGGAGGTAAGTGATGTCGCCGACGTACTTGGTGTTCGGTGCGCTCGCGGTGAAGTCCCGCCGGATCAGGTCCGGCACCGGGCTCGCGGAAGGTTCGGGGACTGTGGTGCGCACGGTCTTGCGCAGGTGCACCCCGACGATCCCGTTCGCACGCATCACCCGTTCGACCCGCTTGTGGTTCACCTCGATCCCGGCGTCGCGCAACTCAGCCGTGATGCGCGGGGCACCGTAGGTGCCGTCGAACTCGTCGTGAATCCCACGGATCCGCGTCGCGAGCTCCTCGTCGGCACGGGCACGTTCGGCCCGGGCAGGCGCGGCGGCGAGCCACCGGTAGAAACCGGATCGGGACACCTCGAGGATCTGGCACAGCCACTTCACCGGCGCGGTGTTGCGGTGGTCGTCGACGAACTGGAAGCGGCTCACCAGTTGGTCTCGCCCGCGAAATATTTCGCGGCCCTCCGCAGAATTTCCCGCTCGGTCTCCAGCTTGCGGATCTGCGCTTTGAGCTGCCTGTTTTCCTCTTCCAACACGGACTCGGACGATACCCCGCCCGCCGGTGCCGGCTTCCGGGGCCGGTCCGCTGCGGACGCAGTGCCGGTGCGTTTACGTTCCGCACGCACCCAGTTGCGCAGGGTTTCGCGGCTGACGCCCAGGTCCTTGCCGATGCCCTCGAAGGTGTGGCTCGGGTCGGACAAGTACAGCGCGACGGCATCGGCCTTGAACTCCGCCGAATACGCCTTCATCACCATCGTGACATCACTCCTTCTGGGCCCTTCATGGCCCAGTGTTCAGGATGTCCACACTCCGGGGGGGAATGCCCCTCTCCTCGAACGCGCCCGCCTCGACCGGGCCCGATGCCTTGCCGCCGTGGGCTCCGACAACCGTGACAACATCGCCGTGTCCGTAGCAGCCCACGGAGTGCACTCCGACGCCAGACTCGTCCTCAGAGCCGGCGAACACGAAGCCCTCACCGACACCGGATCCCTCCTCCCGCTAGGGATCACCAGGAATGTCGCAACCTTGAGTGCAACCTTCGTCGTCGCCCGACTGCTCGGTCTCGACGCACACCGTGTGGTAGTCGCAAACGACACGATCCACCTCGAACTCGACGGGTCCTTCGAACAGTTCGTCCTCGCCGCACGACACCATTGCCCCCATGTCACCGGGACAGATGCTCACTACCCCTCGTTCGAGGTACGACTCCGACGAGCGCCTTCGAGGCAGCGCACATCAACATGGCACGAATCCGGAGCCGACAGACAATAGCGTCGACGATTGTCCAGTCATGCAGCGCTGGCGAGTTTCCTCCGTCGCACTGTGACCGCCAGCGACATTGGGAACTCACCCGACTCCTTACGTGGGCACACCGCCCGTTTCGGCTCCAATCGACTCGTGCCCCGCCACATCCTCGAGGGCCGGAACGGTGGGCGCGTTCAAGTACACCGTGCTGCCGGCGGCCCTGAACTGGTCGGACATATGTTGCATCCCGGCGACGGCGGCCTGGTCGGCGGCGTCACCGAACCTGGTCCGGATGTCTTGGGAGATACGCATCGAGCAGAACTTCGGCCCACACATCGAGCAGAAGTGCGCTGTCTTGGCCGGTTCGGCCGGAAGCGTCTCGTCATGGAACTGCTCGGCCGTATCCGGATCCAGCGACAGAGCGAACTGATCCCGCCACCGAAACTCGAAACGCGCCTTCGACAACGCGTCGTCGCGCTCGACGGCACCGGGATGGCCCTTGGCGATGTCGGCGGCATGAGCGGCGATCTTGTACGTGATGACCCCGGTCTTCACGTCGTCCCGATTCGGCAGTCCCAGATGCTCCTTCGGGGTGACATAACACAGCATCGCGGTGCCATGGCGGGCGATCTCGGTGGCCCCGATCGCGGAGGTGATGTGGTCGTAGCCCGGAGCAATGTCGGTCACCAGCGGCCCCAGGGTGTAGAAAGGCGCTCCATGACATAACTTCTGCTGACGCTCCACATTTTCCCGCACCCGATGGATCGGGATGTGGCCAGGGCCTTCGACCATCACCTGAACGTCGTGAGCCCAGGCACGGGTGGTCAGTTCTGCAAGGGTGTCCAGTTCGGCGTACTGCGCGGCGTCGTTGGCGTCGGCGATCGACCCCGGTCGCAGCCCGTCCCCGAGGGAGAATGCCACGTCGTAGCGGGCGAAGATCTCACACAGTTCGTCGAAGTGGGTGTAGAGAAAATTTTCCTCGTGATGGGCGAGGCACCAACCGGCCATGATCGACCCACCTCGGGAGACGATGCCGGTGAGCCGCTCGGCCGTGAGCGGTACGTAGCGCAGCAGCACTCCGGCGTGGATGGTCATGTAGTCCACACCCTGCTCACACTGCTCGATCACGGTGTCGCGGAAGATCTCCCACGTCAGCGCATCGGCCTGGCCGGCGACCTTCTCCAGAGCCTGGTAGATCGGCACCGTGCCGATCGGCACCGGGGAGTTGCGAATGATCCATTCTCGGGTGGTGTGGATATCTTCGCCGGTGGACAGGTCCATCACAGTGTCCGCGCCCCAACGGGTGGCCCAGCGCATCTTGTCGACTTCTTCGACGATGGAGCTGGTCACCGCTGAGTTGCCGATGTTGGCATTGATCTTCACCAGGAAGGACTTGCCGATGATCATCGGCTCGGACTCGGGGTGGTTGACGTTGGCGGGGATGATCGCCCGACCCGCCGCCACCTCCGAGCGCACCAGTTCCACGTCGCAGTTCTCCCGCAGCGCCACGAACCGCATTTCCTGGGTGATGATCCCCGCCCGGGCATAGTGCATCTGCGTGACCGTCCGGCCTGTCTTCGCTCGCACCGGGACAGGTCGGGGCCCCTTCCACTCCTGGGACGCCTCTCCACGCCGCACAGCCGAGCGGCCATCGTCGAGCAGATCCCGTTCTCGCCCCGGGTAGTGCTCGACGTCGCCGCGAGCAGCAATCCAGTCGGCGCGCGTCGGCGGGAGCCCGACCAGCGGATCGCTACCGGGACCTGCAGTGCGGTAGACCTGCAGCGGCGGGTTCGGCACCCCGCCGGGAGAGTCGTTCAAGCGGATCTCTGTGACAGGTACACGCAGGTCGTGTTCCTCGTCGTGGACATAGCTCAGGGCATGCGAATTGGATGCACTCATCGGAATCGTTCCTACTTCCTTCGCCGGCATTACCCGGGCAGGTTCGACGGTCGCAGGCTGCCTCAGCCCGATCTCAGCCCCTGCAATAGGGCTCCCGTGGGGACGTCACAGACCCTAACACCCGACTCGTCTCGCTGCAGATGTAGCTGGTCCGGTCGTCGGAGCGGTGCGGACCGGGGACGGCGTCGCCAACACCTTCTCGTAGTCGGCCAGCGAAGATCGATTCCTACCTCGATAGGGCTGTCGACCAGGGTGATCGCCTCCGCAATGATCCCCCTCGCCGACTCGAGCAGACGGTCGATCAGCCCAAAGTGATGCACAGCGTTCGCTCCTCGAGTCGCCGTGCCCCGGAATCGAAGAACTCCGGGGCACAGGGCGAGCAGCTTCGAGGGGTGAGCGGCCTGCCAGGACTCGACCACTCCAGAAACGGAGTTGAATATTCGTCACCGCAGCCCAGTCGAAGGAGCCACAGCCAGACCGCAACATGCGTGTGGGACGTTGGGGACTGCTGCACGATTCGGCGACAGTTTCGGTCACGCAGCCTGTGCGACTGGTGTGGTCATGATGGTTTCGAACTCGACCGGCGTCGATCGGGGGAGAGGCAGGTCCGGGACACCAGCAGGTCGACGGTCACGCCGAGAGGCCGTAATGCTTCGGCGATCTCTTCGAAGTGTTGCGCCGAGCGAGAATATCGGTCGGGGCCATGAGGACCGCCTGAAAGCCGCCTTCGATTACCAGTAACGCAAACGCAGTGGCTGCCAGGACGGGGGCCTTTCCGGCGCCGACGTCTCCCTGCAGCAGCCGATTCGTCGGCCGGAGGCGGTCATGTCGGTGTGGATATCGGCTATCACCCGCAGCTGTGCACCTGTGGGTGTACGGCAGGCCGGCCAACCATGCATCGAGCAGTCGCCCGGTGGGCTTGTGGGCGATGCCGACTTCTGCGGCTTGTGCGTTTCGAAGCACTCCGAGGGCAAGCTGCGACCGCAGGAGTTCTTCATAGGCCTGTCGGTCCCGTCCCTTTTCTGCGTGCTGTTTGGATGCGGGGACATGGACAGCGCGTAGCGCGGTCAGCTGCGACGGCAGCTTCCGTTGAGCCAGCAAGGTCGAGGGATTCGGGTCATCCAGCTTCGGGAGTCGGCGGCGTGCATCGACCGCGGCACGGCGCAGCATCCACGTGTCCACCTCATGTTTCTGCGATTGGGGTAGATCGCGAGCAGTGGTGCGGTGGATTCGCTCATCGGCTCCAACAGTGGTGAGGTCATCTGCAATGCGCCGTTGAAGAACATGGCGGAGACTCGGGTGTTTTCGTCCGCGAGTTGGAATAGCACGTAACATTTTCCCCAGTTCCCCGTATGCTCACGAGTCGTGCGTATCGATCAGGTGTGGCGTTATCCGGTGAAATCGTTCGGAGGAGAACGGATCGACGCCGCAGCGATCGAAGCGGACGGTGTGCGCGGCGATCACCTGTGGGCGCTGGTCGACGCCGAAACCGGAAACATCGCGAGTGCGAAGCGGTTCCGCCGATACGGACTGCTGTTGACCTGCTCCGCGCGACTTCTGAGCGACGACGAGCCCCGCGACCCGGCGGCACTGGAACTGACGCTGGCCGACGGCACGGTGGTGCGCGGCGACGATCCCGAGGTCGACGACCTGCTGTCGAAGCTGGTCGGTCACGACGTGCGGCTCGAACCGCGCGACCGAACCTACGACGAGGCGCCGTTGCATCTCGTCTCCCGCTCCGCGGTCGAGGCGCTCGGCACCGGCGACCCCACCGATGTGGCGTTGCGGCGGTTCCGGCCGCAGCTGGTCGTCGACACTCCGGACACGACCGGTTTCGTGGAGGACGAATGGATCGGCCGACGGGTGTCGGTGGGCTCGGCAGTTCTCGAACCGCACAAGCGCACCGCGCGGTGCGTCATGGTGACGCTCCCCCATCAGGAGGTTCCCGCGCGGCGCGACATGCTGCGTGACGTGATGACCGCGCATCAGGTGCCCACTGTGCCGGAGGGCAAGCCGATGCCGTGCATCGGCATCTACGCGACCGTCCCGACTCCCGGCGACATCACCGTCGGCGACGAAGTCGGGATCGGGTAGACCGGGTCACTTCCCGGCGAGGTAATCCTCGACGAGGATCTTCTTCTGCACCTTGCCCATGGCGTTGCGCGGAAGTGCGTCGACGGTACGGATCTCGCGGGGACGCTTGTGGACCGAGAGGGTCTGCGCGACGAAGTCCGAGAGTTCGCTCGGATCACGGAGATCCCCGACGACGTAGGCGACGATCCGCTGTCCGAGATCGTCGTCCGGCACACCCACCACCGCCGCCTCCTGCACACCGGGGTGGTTCAGCAGCGCGTGCTCGACCTCGCCGGCACCGATCCGGTAGCCGCCGGACTTGATCATGTCGACCGATTCGCGGCCCACGATGCGGTGGAAGCCCTGGTCGTCGATCACGGCGATGTCGCCGGTCTTGAACCAGCCGTCCTCGGTCATCGACTCGGCGGTCTTCTCGGGATTGTTCAGGTAGCCGTCGAACAGGGTGGCGCCGGAAACCTCGAGCTGGCCGAGGGTTTCGCCGTCGTGTGCCACGAGGTTGCCGGCCTGGTCGCGCAGGCGGGTGGAGACCCCGGTGATCGGCAGTCCCACCCAGCCGGGCCGGCGCTCACCGTCGTGGCGGGTGCTGATCGTGATGATCGTTTCGCTCATCCCGTACCGCTCGATCGGTGCGGCACCGGTGAGGGCGAGCATGCGCTCGAAGACCGGCACGGGCAGGGGTGCACTGCCCGACACGAGGAGGCGCGCGGACGACAGTGCGCGCGCGGAGGATTCGTCGGCGACGACCCGCGACCACACAGTGGGAACACCGAAGCAGAGCGAACCACCCGCTGCCGCATAGGCTTCGGGCTTCGGGCGCACGGTGTGCACGAGCGGCGAGCCCTGCCGGAGCGCACCGACGACGCCGAGGATGAGCCCGTGGACGTGGAACAGCGGAAGTCCGTGGACGAGAGTGTCGTCGGACGTCCAGTTCCACGCCTCGGCGAGGCCGTCGAGACCGGCCGCCACGGCGGACCGCGAGAGCACGACTCCCTTGGGGGCGCCGGTGGTCCCCGAGGTGTACATGATCATCGCGGCACTGCCCGGATCGGCCTCGGCGTGTGAGGACGACGAACGTGCGCTCGCGTCGACGGGGACCGCGGGCAGGGTGACGTCCTCGGGCGCGGCGCCGAGCCACACCTGTGCACCCGAGTCCTTCAGGATGTGAGCGCGTTCGGCCGGGCCGGAATCCGGCGGCACGGGCACCGCGGCCACACCGGCCATGAGGCATCCGGTCGTGGCGATCACCGTCTCGATGCTCGCGGTGGCGTCGATGGCGACCCGCGAGGAACCGGCGACCTCGTCGGCCACCGCGGCGGCGGCCGCGATCAGTTCGGAGCGGGTGAGCGAGACGTCTCCGACGCGGACGGCGCTGCGGTCGTCACCTGCTCCGGACTCGGTGAGCGAGGTCAGCAACGGCACGGGCGTGGTGGTGGTCATCGGTGGGTCCCTTCTCGACGTCCTGCCGGACGGTGTCGCGCAGCGCCTGGTCCACATTGTGGACCGCCGTGCTACGATGCGGTCCGGCTCAACCTATAACCCGTGACGCCTGCCGTCAACGATGCGCGAAAGGTTCCGATGAACAGCGTTCTCACCGCACTCCGCGTGTTCGAGGAGGTCGCGACCACGCAACCAGTCGGGCTCTCGGAGTTGAGCAAACGTCTCGACGTCCCCAAGAGCACCGTGCAGCGGTGCCTGAAGACTCTCGCCGAGGCCGGCTGGATATGCCCCTCGACGGCGAATGCCGGGCAGTGGGTCATCACCGGCCGCGCGTTCAGCCTGGGCAGCGCGATGTCGTCCGGCGACGACCTGCGCGAGGTCGCACTCCCCGAACTGAACCGCCTGCAGGCGGAGACGGGTGAGACGATCCATCTCGCCGTGCCGGACGGCAACGAACTGGTCCTGATCGAGCGACTCGACAGTGCCCATCAACTCCGCGCCTTCCTTGCGCTCGGCACGCGCCTCCCCCTGCATGCCGCGTCCACCGGCAAGGCCTATCTCGCGTCGCTGCCCGACGCGCGGATCGAGGACTTTCTCGCGACCGAACTTCCTTCGCTGACCGAGCACACCGTCACCGACCCGGTGGCGCTGCGCGAGGAGATCGCCGAGATCCGCGCCCGCGGGTACGCCGTGACCGAACAGGGGCTGCACGACGGCATCGCCGCCGTCGCCGTCGCGCTACGTGGGCGCGGCGGCACCGTGCGCGGTTGCTTCAGCATCTCGGGCCCGGCCTCGCGACTGACGCCCGACCTCTTCCCCGACTACGGCGCGAAGGCGCTGGCAGCGCGGGACGCGATCGAGCGTCGCCTACCCTGATCCGCTCCGACCAGGACCGGCGGGAACCCGCCACCTCTGGACATATCGTTTGTCGATAGGTATAACGATTATCGATGGTATCGACAATCGATAAACCCGCCGTCCGGCGAGTTCGGAGACGACCATGAATTCCACCCACGACACCGACCGCCCCCAGGGCCCGGGCGCCGAACCCGACACACTCTCCCCCACCGAGACGTCGAAGAAGGACCGCACCGATCTGTGGGCGTCCCTCACCGTCTTCGCGCTGACGTCGCTGATCGTGCTCTTCACCTATGTCCGCGACCTCGCGAGCTCCCTCGGCGACGGCGTCGTGACCGCGCGGGTCCGGTTCGACGACGCGGCAGCGGCGCCGGTGCTGTCCACCCCGAACGGCGTCGACCTCCAGACCACCTCGACGACGGTGATCGACGTTCCGACCGACACCCTCTCCCCCGTCAGCGTCGGCCTCATACGCGCCGGGGAGGCGGTACAGACGTTCGGTTACCTGACAGCCCTGGCCCTGCTGAGCTGGATCGTCGTGCGATTCGTCCGGGGCCGACTGTTCGACCGTGGTGTCATCCGGCTCGTGTGGATCACTTCCATCGTGGCGATCGCGACCATCATCGTCCCGATGATCCCCCGCACGCTGGGCACCAACATGCTGATCCGTGACGTGGACATGAATTACGTCCTCTCGAACGCGCCTCTCGGACCGGAGTTCTGGTACGCCTATGTCTTCTGCATGGTGATCTCGGCCGTGGGCGTGGTGCTGCGGATCGGCAGCCGCATGGCGCGCGACAACGAAGGACTCGTCTGATGCCTCCGGAAACCGAGCATGCCGTCCGGTGTCATCTCGACGAGCTGCTGGCCGACCGGGGCATGACGCTCACCGAGTTGGCCGAGAAGGTCGGCGTCAGCGTGGTGAACCTGTCGGTACTCAAGAACGGACGCGCCCGCGCGATCCGCTTCTCGACCCTCACCGCCCTGTGCCGCGTACTGGATTGCTCTGTGGGCGACATTCTTTCGGTCGACTGACCGAACCGAGAAACGGCGATGCCCGGAACCTCGTGGGTTCCGGGCATCGCCGACGGTCCGGCCGGTGGCGCTCCGGCTGACGCACGGACCTGTTTCTTCTATTCCCCGATCGCGGGAAGAATGCGGGTGCGGACCTCACCGAAGCCGATGCGGGTCCCGTTCGGGCCGGGCGCGGTGGCCGAGATGGCGATCTCGTCGCCGTCCTCGATGAAGGTGCGCGTCGCGTCGCCGACCTGCACGGGTTCTGCTCCGCCCCAGGTGAGTTCGATGAAGGCGCCGCGTTGGTCCTTCTCCGGGCCCGAGATGGTGCCGGAACCGAACAGATCACCGGTGCGGGTCGCGGCACCGTTGACGGAGGTGTGGGCGAGCATCTGCGCCGGCGACCAGTACATCTGCGCGTACGGCGGGCGCGACACGACGTGCCCGTTCCACTCGACCTCGAGATCGATGTCCAGGCCCCACTTCTCGGTGCCCTTCAGGTACGGCAGCGGCTCCGGGTCCTGCACCGGGGTGTCGATGCGGGCGGCCTCGAGTGCGGCGAGCGGAACGACCCACGGCGAGATCGACGTCGCGAAGGACTTTCCGAGGTTCGGGCCCAGCGGCACGTACTCCCACGCCTGGATGTCGCGGGCCGACCAGTCGTTGAGGATGACGGCACCGAAGCAGTGGTCGGCGAACTCGTCGGGAGTGATCTGCGAACCCATCGGGGAGCCGACACCGACGATGAAGCCCATCTCGGCCTCGATGTCGAGGCGGATCGACGGCCCGAAGACCGGCGCAGCATCGTTGGGGCCCTTGCGCTGTCCGCACGGCCGCACGATGTCGACACCCGAGGTCACGACGGTGCTCGACCGGCCGTGGTAGCCGACGGGCAGGTGCTTCCAGTTCGGCATCAGCGGGTCGGGATTCTGCGGGCGGAACAACCGGCCGAGGTTCGACGCGTGGTTCTCCGACGCGTAGAAGTCGACGTAGTCGGCGACCTCGATGGGCAGGTGCATCGTCACGTCGGCGACGGCGAAGACGGCCTCGTCGGCGACATCACCGGCGACGAGTTCCTTGATCGCAGCGCGGACTTCGTCCCATCGGGTGCGGCCCTGGGCCATGAACGCGTTGAGCGACGGCTCGGCGAAGACGACGTCGTCCTCGAAGACACGGCTCAGGTCGAGGACCGAATCTCCGACGCGGACACCGACACGGGGTTCGCTGTCGGCCGTGGAGAAGATGCCGTACGGCAGGTTGTCGAGACCGAAGAGCGAACCCTCCGGAATGGCGATGGTGGTCATGCGTTCGTTCCTTCGGTGATCGGGGAAACGGTCGACGGCACCAGACCGAGGCCGAGCAGATCCTCGAGCGGTTCGGCGATGCTGCAGGTGCCGTACGACAGGAAACGGCGCCGGACCTCTGCGGCCCGGTCGTCGGACAGGGCGCCGAGGCGCGCGGAGAGCACTGCCCCGTCGCGCTCGGCGAGCACGGAGGCGACCTCGTCGGTGTCTGCTCCGGACAGCACCGCGTCCACCGCGGCCAGCAGGTTCACGAACCCGTGCTGCTCGAAGCCGGTCTTCGGGTCGGTGTTGCGCACCGCATGGTGCAGACCGGCGGTCGCCTTGAACGGAACACCCGTGGTGACGACCGTGCCGACAGCCGCGGCGAGTTCGGCTTCGTCGGGATAGGCCTCGGCGACGATGCCGCCGGTGCGGAACTTGGCCGCGTAGGGCGTACCGACCATGCGGGCGAGGATCTCGGCGCGACGCTCGTCGCGCGGAACCTCCACGAAGACATCGACATCCGGGCGGTCCGTGGAGATCTCGCCGAGTGCTGCGAACAGCTCGTCGACGGATTGCTCTGCGGGGACCGCGATCTCGAGTGCCACCACGGACACCGAGTCCATCGCGTCGACCTGTTCGAGTGCGGGCCGGACAGCTGCGGCGCCGGTCGGTGCGGTCAGGCTCAGGGCCAGCTCACCGGGATACGGGTGCTGCGCGAGATGATCCGCGAGTTCACCGAGGCGACCCGCCGGGAAGACGAACGCTCCGACGAGCGGTGCGTGCGCGGACGAGCGGTGCCCGGCGTGGGCGGGGACGGCGACGGGCAGCGGGGCGTTGCCCGGAGGGAACAGCGCAGCGTCGTCGCACAGTCCGGTCAGAAGAGGTCCGAAAGTCACTTGGCTGCTCCTGCATTGCGGTTCCAGCTGCCGGCGTAGGCGGCGTCCTCGCACGCGAGCGCACCCTCACCGAGTTCGAGCGGACGGAAGGTGTCGACCATGACGGCGAGCTCGTCGAAGAACTCCACACCGATGCTGCGCTCGTAGGCACCCGGCTGCGGACCGTGCGCGTGACCACCGGGGTGCACCGAGATCGACCCCTGGCCGATACCCGATCCCTTGCGGGCCTCGTAATCGCCGCCGCAATAGAACATGACCTCGTCGGAGTCGACGTTCGAGTGGTAGTACGGCACCGGCACGGCCAGCGGGTGGTAGTCCACCTTGCGGGGCACGAAGTTGCAGATGACGAAGTTGTTGCCCTCGAACGCCTGGTGCGCCGGCGGCGGCTGGTGGACACGGCCGGTGATGGGCTCGTAGTCGTGGATCGAGAAGGTGTACGGGTACAGGCAGCCGTCCCAGCCGACCACGTCGAAGGGGTGGTGCGGCATCAGGTAGCGGGTGCCGACGACGCCGTGCGAGGTGCGGTGCTTGACGAGCACCTCGACGTTCTCCTCCTCGACCTGCATGAGTTCGGTCGGGCCGTGCAGGTCGCGCTCGCAGAACGGCGCGTGCTCGAGGAACTGCCCGAACTTCGACAGGTAGCGCTTCGGCGGCACGATGTGGCTGTTGGCCTCGATCGTGTAGGCGCGCAACGGTGCGTCGCCCTTGGGCACCCAGCGGTGGGTGGTGGCCATCGGCAGCAGCACGTAGTCGCCGGCCTTCGCCTCGAGCGGACCGAAGACCGTCTCGACGGTGGCCTCACCGGACTCGACGTAGACCATCTCGTCGCCGACGACGTTGCGATACAGCGGCGAGGGCTTGGACGACACGATGTACGAGATGCGGACGTCGGCGTTGCCCAGGACCAGACGACGACCGGTCACGACGTCCGTCTCGGCCCAGATCGTCTCGGGGAACAGATCGTGCAGCTTCAGGTGTCGCGGCTTGAGCGGGTGGTTGGGCGTGGTGGTCTGATCGGGCAGCTTCCACTCGGTGGCGTCGACGATCGCCGACGGGATGTACCGGTGGTAGAGCAGCGCCGAGTCGGACGAGAAGCCCTCCTCGCCCATGAGCTCTTCGTAGTACAGGTTGCCGTTCTCGTCACGGTGCTGGGTGTGACGCTTCGGTGGGATGACGCCGAGCTGTCGGTAGAACGCCATGATCTGACTCCTCGCGGATCTCGGGCGTGCGAGGGAAGGTCGCTCGCCTGGAATTAGTAAACACATTAACTAACCGGAGGGCGTGAGCGCAACCACAGAGTGGTCACGAGGCTGTGTCAGTTGCGTCCGCGCACGTCGAACTGGCTGCGGTTGGTGATCAGCTTGTTCAGGAGCATCACGAGGATCTGCTGCTCGGTGGGGGTGAGCACCTCCACCCAGGCCTCCTCGCGCTCGTTCTGCGCGCGGAAGCTGTCGCGGATCTCCTTCTCCCCCGCTTCGGTGAGCGACAGCTGCACCGAACGTGCGTCGTGGCTGACCGGCGTCTTCTCCAGAATTCCCGCTTCGACCAGCGGTTTCGCGAGGTTCGAGACGGCGG
Source organism: Rhodococcus sp. S3 (assembly GCF_058211795.1). NCBI lineage: Bacteria > Bacillati > Actinomycetota > Actinomycetes > Mycobacteriales > Nocardiaceae > Rhodococcus > Rhodococcus sp. S3. The sequence continues at coordinate 4,686,578 of NZ_CM177074.1, forward strand.
CGCGGCTCATCCCGGTGAGCCGCGCGGCGACGTTCGGCTCGATCGGGCCCGCGAGCCAGATGACGAACATGAGCCGATAGGCCGACCACGACCGGCCACGCGGACGGTGGACCGCGGCCTCGAGGTCGTAGGTGACGATATCCGAGGCCCGATTGAGGGTGAGCAGGACTTCGGTCGCACTGCGGTGATGTTCGCCGAACTTGCTGTTCAGACGCTCCTGCGCGAGTTCGACGAAGGACCAGTAGTCGAGGTCGCGGGGTCCGGACATGCGGTCACAGTACCGCAGATCCGGGATAATTCATCCATTTACTATCTTGGGTTCAGAAGAGCGGATACACGAAGTGCCCGACACCTCCGCCGGGTGCACTCGACCCCGTCACGTTGGGCAGGTTCGCGGGCAGACGCTGAAGCTTGTGTGGACGGCCTTCGAGGTCGGCCTGCCAGCAATCGGTCGTCACGCCGTGGAAGCCCTGACACACGATGCGGGTGTTCGTGCCGAAGGGCGAGGTCAGCCGCGGCTCGTTCACCAGCGGATTCCAATAGGCGAGTTCGTCCGGGGTGAGCCAGTTGGCGGGGTCCACATCCGACACGGAGATCGGACTGTTCGGTTGCTGGACCGGCCACTCGTCCTGCGCCGACGCGATGCCGGCGCCGCCGAGGACGATGCCTCCTGTCACTGCGGCGACCGCTCCGGCCCGCAGTACCCGTCGAAATCCGTTCGCCATCGTTCCCCTCCGGCCGTGTCTCCGGGACCCGTGTCCCCTGGACATCGAAACACGGACCGGGCGGTCCGGATATGGGAATGCCGGAATTGTCGGCCCCCGACGGGTTCCGACAATTCCGGCTGCACCACAGGACTAGTCGGTGCGGAGTTCGATGCCCTTCGTCTCCTCGATGAAGAAGACCGCACCGAGGGTGAGCAGCGCACAGAACACGAAGTACCCGGCCGGTGCCAGCGAGTTCCCCGTGACGTCGATCAGCCACGTCGCGATGAACGGTGCGGTGCCGCCGAGGCACATGTTCGTCACGTTGTTCCCGAGAGCGATACCGCTGTATCGCACGGACGCCTTGAGCATCTCGACGTAGGTGACGAAGGAGGCGCCGTTGACCACCGACACGCAGATGAACAGCACGGACTGGCCGACGACGGCCTGCCAGACGGTTCCGCCGGACATCAGCATGAACATCGGAACACCGACGATCGCGGATGCGGCGCTACCGGCGAACAGCACCGGCTTGCGTCCGTACTTGTCGGCGAGATAACCGGCGATGGGCAGCGTGATCACACCGAGTACGAGAGCGAGACAGGTCGACAGGAACGCGACGGAGGCCGACAGCCCACCCGTGGTCTGCAGATAAGTCGCGGCATACACGGAGGCGATGTAGTAGCCACCGATGATGAGCGCACCGAGCAGGATGATCTTGACGACGCTTCCGCCCGATGTCTTCAGCAGCTCGGCGATGGGCAGCTTCTTCGTCTCACCCTTGTCGGCGAGTTCCTCGAACTGCGGGGTGTCCTCGAGGTGGTTACGGATCCAGACGCCGATCACGCCGATGACCACGCTGAGCAGGAACGGAACACGCCATGCCCATTCGAGGATCTGCTCCTCCGAGAAGGTGGACGTGATGCCGAGCGCCACGAGAGACGCCACCAACGACCCCAGGTAGGTACCCGAGTTGACCATGGACGTCTGCGTCGCGCGCCAGCGTGCCGGTGCGGATTCGGAGACGAATGCGTTCGCGCCGCCGAGTTCACCGCCGGCCGCGAAGCCCTGCAGGCAGCGGGCGAGCACGAGCAGAACCGTCGCCCACACGCCGAGAGTTGCGTAGGTGGGCATCAGACCCATGGCCGCGGTCGCCACGACCATGAGCAGAATCGTCCACGACAGTGCGTTCTTCCGGCCGTACTTGTCACCGATGTGCCCGAAGAAGATACCGCCGGGCACCCGGAGGAAGAACGCCACGGCGAAGGCCGCGAACGTACCCAGCAGAGCAGCCGTCTCGTCCTGCGAGACGAAGAACAGGGTGGCGACCATCGTCGCCATGTAGCCGTAGATACCGAAGTCGTAGTACTCCACGATGGTGCCCACGACGGCAGCACGAATGACCTTCGCCGTCGACTGCTTCGGCTGCGGAGTGCCGACCTGGGGTGGACTCACTGCGGGGGATACCGCGTCCGATCCGAGCATGTTCGTGTCCTTTTCGAATGTGAGTGGAGGAGGCGCTACACGCCGGCAACGCCGAGTGCGGTGCGTGGAGCGGCGCCGGATGCAGCCGACCGGGCCGCGTTGAGGCCGGCGATGCGGCCCATGGTCAATGCGTTGGCGACGGCGTTGCCGCCGCCCACATAGCGGAGGCCGAGGATGCCGGCGCCCGCTTCTCCGGCCGCGTACAGGCCGGGTACGACGTTCCCGATGGTGTCGAGAACTTCCGCGTTCGGGTTGATCTCGAGCCCGGCGTGGGTGCAGACCAGTTCGGCGGGCAGCATACGTGCCGCGTAGAACGGTCCCTCCGCGATGGGGTCGGGGTTCGAGGTCGATCCCTTGTTGGCGAGGGTGCGATGCCGCAGGAAGTCGGGATCGATCCCATTGGGCAGCTGGGTGTTCCAACGGTCGATGGTGGCGACCAACGCATCGACCGGTACGCCGATGAGGTCGGCGAGTTCGGGGAGGTTGTCGGCACGCAGGGTACGACCGGCGTCGGCTTCCTCTGCGATCCGGTCAGCGTCCCAGTCGGTGTAACCGCCGGGCAGCCCGGTGCGCGCCTTCTCGTCGAAGATCGCCCACACCGACCCGTCCTGACGATCCATGAGACCACCGGAGACCGCGTACGAGGCGTCCTCGTCCATGAACCGCCGACCGGACTTGTTCACATACACCCGCGACTTGGGCGGGAAGCCTGCCTGCCAGTGGTGGTAACGCTGGAAGTAGGCGGTGGGCATGGTCAGCCCCCAGTCCTTGCCGGCGATGGCCGAGTCCACCTGTTCGCCGAAGCGGAAGTGGTCGCCACGGCTACCCGGGGCGGCGACGACGAAGAGCGACTCGCCTGCTCCGAGCGGATACGGGTAGTACTGCTCGAGCAGGTCGCGGTTCTGCGCGAAGCCACCGGACGCGACCACGACGGCATGGGCACGGACCTCGATGTCGTCGGCGACGACACCGACCACACGTCCGTCCTCGACGAGCAGCCGCTGGACCCGGGTGCCGAGCACGGCTTCCACACCGTGTGCGCGACGTGCACGGTCGAGGGTCTGCACGAGTCCGTAACCCTGGTCCTTCGGCACGTGCCCGCGCCACACGTCTTCGACGCCGGCCTGGCACAGACCGGGCATGTGCGCGTTCGACGATTCCCGGGCGGGGATCTCCACACCGAGACCGATCAGCCACTCGAGGGTGGGGCCCGCGTTCTCGCAGAACGCACGGACCAACCCGGGTGTGAGGACCCAGTGGTTCAGATCCATGTAGTGCTGGAAGAACTTCTCGGCGGAGTCCTCGATACCGAGACCGCGCTGCACACTGGTGCCTGCCGCAGTGAACAGTCCCGCGGAGAGTTGCGTCGACCCACCCAGTTCGGTTTCGGATTCGAACAGCAGGACGCTCGCGCCGGATTCGGCAGCGGACACTGCGGCCGCGAGACCGGCACCGCCACCACCGATCACCACGACGTCGATGATGTCGTCATTCATGAGAGTTGATCTCCCGTCTCCGCGATGATGCGGTGATAGAGGCCGTTGGACGTCATGCCGCCGTCGACGGTCACTTCGCTGCCGGTCATGTAGCTCGAACGATCCGACAGCAGGAAGAGCACAGCGTCGGTGATCTCGTCGACGGTGGCCATCCGGCCGGCCGGAACGCTGTTCAATGCGGCACCGACGAACGCGTCGGCGCCGCCGAGCAGGGCCGTGCCCACGAGGCCGGGATGAACCGAATTGACGCGGATACCCCAGCGCGCGAAGTTCCCCGCCGCCGATTTGGACAGGCCCCGCAGACCCCACTTGCTCGACGAATAGGCCGGAGAGAAGTAGCCGATCTGCCCCGAGATCGACGAGATGTTGACGATCGAGCCGCCACCGCTGTCGCGCATGAGCGGAGCCACCGCCTTCATCCCGTAGAACGGGCCGAACAGGTTGATCCGCATGGTCTTCTCCCAGACGTCGTCCGGGGTGTCCATGAATTCGAGACGTCGGGAGATGCCGGCGTTGTTGACGAGTCCGCCGAGTTCACCTCGCTGGGAGCGGATCTCGTCGACGACTCGCTCCCATGCCGCGGCGTCGGACACGTCGAGCGTATGCGCCGATGCGGAACCACCGGCCGCCTCGATCTGTTCGACGACCTCGGACGGGTCGTGGATATCCGCAAGGCACACATGCGTTCCCCGCGCAGCAAGCGCACGGGCATGATTGGCGCCCATTCCCCCGGCCGCGCCCGTGACGAGCACGACCGAGGGGTACGACACGGATTCGACGACGCTGTCAGACATGACGCGATCCACCGTCGACGGCGATCGAATGTCCGGTGACGTAGCGGGCGCTGTCGGAGAGCAGGAACAGCAACGGTCCGAAGACCTCCTCGGGGGCACCGAGCCGGTGCAGCGGGACGACGTCGAGCGCGTGCTTCAGTGCGGCCGGGTCCTCCTGGACCCACCGGGTCATCTCGGTATCGATATAACCCGGAGCGATCGAGTTGACACGGATTCCCTTGTCGCCGAACTCGACTGCCAGCGATTCGTTCAGATGGGCGACGGCGGCCTTGGAGGCGCAGTATGCACCGCGGCCCTTGCGCACACGCAGCGCCGAGACCGACGACATGTTCACGATCGCGCTACCGGGCTCCATGTGCCGCGCCGCGGCCTGCGAACCGAAGAGCACGCCTTCGACGTTGACGTCCAGGGTCGCCGCGATCTGGTCCTTCGAGATCTCCTCGGCGAGGGCGAACGGGAAGATGCCGGCGTTGTTGATCCAGAAGTCGATGCGACCGAACTCCTGCAGCGCGACCTGCGCGAGCGCCTCGTGCTCCGCCGGATCGGTCACGTCGACACGTGCTCCGATCACCGTGCCGGGCGTCTCGACGAGGGCTTCGACGGCGAGATCGGTGTTGATCTGCTCCGCGGTCTCCTTCATCTGCACGTCGTTGATGTCGCCGCCGACCACGTGCACGCCGCGCGTGGCCAGACCGCGCGCGAACTGGGCACCCATTCCGCGGGCCGCGCCGGTGACGACGGCAACCTTGCCGGCCATCTCCGGGTAGAGGGCGACGATCTGGGTGGTGACGGTACGGCCCGGGTTCTGGGCGTCAACGGTCATGGGTGATTCCTCCGAAAATGTGGAACGAATAGGAAAGAGATGCGACGGTCAGCTGTCGTCGCGGGAGACGACGCGGCGGGCTATGCGCCATTCGCCGCCGGTGCGCACGACGCGGTCGTCGATGGTGGTGAACCGGACGAGCCTGGATCCGCCGCCACGAACGGTGGCCACGATCTGCAGATAGGCCCGCACACGAAGGGTGTCGTCGTCGACGCGGTAGACGGCCAGATTCGTGACGACGTGCCGATGCACTTCCCCTGCAGCCTGCGCGCCGGCGTGGAAACGCTCGGCGAAAGCCGCGAGGTCGTCGGTTCCTGCCACGGGGGCGGGGTAGCTGGGCGAGCAGAACTCGCCGTCGGCGGTGAACGTCTCGGCCCACTCGCGCGCAGAGCCCTCGTCGATGAGGTGGCTCTGCCGGCCGTAGAGCTGGTGGATGTGGGCGAGAACCGCCGCGTCCACGTAGTCGGTCCGTGTCATGTCGTACGAAAACCATCCGTCGTGTGTGCGATAATCGCACTCAGTGTGCGATTAACGGAAATGCTAGGTGTTACAGTTCACAGACGTCAAGGGAGGTAACGGGGGTCATGACACAAATGCGGGATGTACCTGCACAAACGGGGGATCTGAATCTGCCGCGGATCGAGCCGGATGCCGGCATGTCCAAGACGCTCCACAACGGTCTCGAGATCCTGGAACTGCTCGCGCGGAACCCTCACGGCCTGTCGGTCAGCGAGATCGCCGAGAGCCTCGACGTACACCGCACGGTCGCCCACCGACTCGTCCGGACACTCGAGGCGCACCGACTGTGCCGCCGCGACGATCACAAGCGCATCTCACTGGGCACCGGCCTGGTGACACTCGCCGAATCCGTCGAGCAGGACCTACGGACTCTGGCCCGCCCCATCCTCGAGGACCTCGCCGACAGCGTCGAGGCCACCGCCCACCTCGTCGTCCGCGAATCCGACACCATGGTGCGCGCGATCATGGTGATCGAACCCCGGCGATCCGATGTCCACATCGCCTTCCGCCCGGGCCAGGTCCATCCGCTGGATCGAGGCTCGGCCGGTCTGGCAATCCTCGGATCCATGCCGCCACGCCCCGACGAGCGCCCGGAAGTGACCCGAGCGCGGCAGACAGGCTATGCAGTCTCTACCGGCGAGGTCGTATCGACCACTATCGGAATCTCGGCAGCAGTGCCGACGCGTCCCGGGGGTACACAGGCGGCGATAGGCGTCTCGGTCTTCGACGCCACCGATGAAGCCCACCTTGCGGCAGCCGTGGTCTCTGCGGCGTCGGCTCTCGGCGAGTTGCTCCGGTGACCGATGTCGGAATGAGCAGGGTCGGAGTGACAGATCACGTAGCCCGACTTCGCGTGCATTCGAGCACTCGACACCTCCGACAGCACACACCTGTGTGCACAATCGACAGGTGAGTTCAACCCAGTCGACCACCGATCCGCACCACGGCACCCTTCGCAGCCCGCGCTTCTGGCTCGCGCCCTTCGCTGTCGTCGCAGCGATGATGAGTGCCCTGGCCTACTTCTATCTCGGCGCACTCCTCGATCCGAGCGAGAACCTGAGACAGTTCCCGATGGCCATCGTCAATCAGGACGTCGGCGATGTGCTGCCCGGATCGGACGAGCGACAGAACTTCGGCGACCAGATCACCGAGGGCATCCTCGACGGCATCGATCCCGAGGAGATCGACCTCCGACGGATGGGAATCTCGGCCGCCAACCAGGGCCTCGACGACGGCAGCCTGTACGGCGCGATCGTCATCCCGAGCGACTTCACCAAACGCATCTCGATCCTCGCGCAGGCCTCGGTCGTTCCCGGTGACATCGAGAAGCCGATCATCACCCTCTACACGAATCCCCGGACGGGCGCGTTCGCGACGGGCATCGTCACGACGATCGGCGACCGCGCGCTGACCCAGGTGAACGACACGGTCGGGCAGCAGCTGACCGAGACCGTCACCGCGACGCTCGCAGAGTCGGCACCCGACCTGCAATTGTCCGGAGCATCCAGCCTCGTCCTGACCCAGCCGATCGATGCACTCACCGTCGAGCACAAGCCGCTGCCCGACGGGACGGGCGCCGGCCTGTCCGCCTTCTTCTACACCCTGCTGCTGATCCTGGCCGGCTTCACCGGCGCCACGATCATCAACGCGGTCGTCGACAGCGCCCTCGGTTTCGTGCCCACCGAATACGGCCCCCTCTACATCGCGCGGGAGACCACCCGGATGTCGCGCCTGCAGGTGCTGGCACTCAAGTGGGGCATCACGGTGGTCATGTCGTTGATCGTCTCGGCGTTGTATGTGTGGATCGCCACCGCACTCGGCATGCCGGCGCCGCGCGCGCTGCTGCTGTGGGAGTACGGGGCGCTCGCGATCTCGGCCGTGGGCATCACGTCCCTCGCGGTGATGTCGATCTTCGGCGCGGCGGGCCTGCTGGTGAACCTGATCGTGTTCATCGTGCTCGGCCTGCCGTCGTCCGGTGGCACCATTCCGATCGAGGCCACCCCGCGGATGTTCGAATGGTTGTCGACCTTCGAGCCGATGCACCAGATCTATCTCGCGGTGCGGTCCATCCTCTACTTCGACGGACGACCCGACGCCGGGCTCGGCCACGGCGTGACGATGACGATCGTCGGCGTCGTGTTCGGTCTCGTCGTCGGCGCCCTGGTGACGTGGATCTACGACCGTGTCGGTTTCCACCGGGCCGCGGACGCACCCGTGCGTCTGCCCTGGCGGCCGTCGCGACAGCAGGTTCGGGATTCTGCGGTCGCGACCGACACGGTTCGTTCGAACGACAGCGTGGACGCCGGTGAGGACGATCGTGACGATACGGGCGAATCCTCCGGCAGCTCCGAGCATGCGGGCGAAAGCGACGGGCCCACGAACGAAATGGGGGACCCCGCCGCGCGTCGGGGGTAGCGGCGGAGTCCCGCCACTACCACGGTAGTGGCGGTTCTCGCGGGGATCGCTCTCGATACGGGTGAATTCGAGGGTGAATCGGGGGGTCACCGCGCGTCGGGGTCTGTCGCCGTGATGGAGCACACTGTATGGGTGCGCACGGTCGTCGTTCCTCATCCTGCGGACGGCCGGGGCCGTCGCGGTGCAAGCATCGTCGAGGTCGACGCATTCGGTGCGCCGCTCAGCTCGGTGCGGGAGTACCCCGGATTCGCGGATGCAGTCGCTGCGATCGAAGCCGAATCGCGACCGCGCTGGGTGTGGACCTCGACGGCATCGGTCTATCCCGAGCTGCTCCGCGCCGATGTTCGGGTGCAGCGATGCCACGATCTCGCCACCACCGGCGCCATCCTTGCCGTACGCGAGGGCCTACCCCCGCCCACTGCGGAGGAGCCGGTCGACGAGCGGCCCGGCCTCTTCGATGCGGCTCCCGCGATCGACGTCGAGGCGGTGGTCGAGCAGTTCGCCGAGCAACGTCGCCGCATCTCCGGCGACGCCCGCCTCGAGTTGCTCACCGCCGCCGAATCGGCCGGCACTCTCGCAGCGGCCGAGATGGGTTTCGACGGGTTGCCGTTCTCGGCGCAAGCGCATCGTCGCCTCCTCGAGGACACCCTCGGGCCGCGCCCGACCGGCTACGACCTGCCGAGCCGTATCGCCGAAGTGGTCGAGGAGGTCAGCGCGGTCTTCGGCCGCCCCGTGAATCCCGCCTCCCACAGCGAGGTGCTCGAGGCGTTCCGTCGCGAGGGCATCACCGTCGAGTCGACCCGCAAGCATGTGCTGCAGCGGATCGACCATCCCGCGGTGCCTCTGTTGCTGCGGCACCGCGAGCTGTCGAAGTTGTACAGCACGAACGGCTGGCACTGGCTCGACACCTGGGTCCGCGACGACCGGTTCCGTCCGGTCTATGTTCCCGGCGCGGTCGTATCGGGCCGGTGGGCGAGTCGCGGCGGTGGCGCTCTGCAGATCCCCAAGGCGCTGCGGTCGAGTGTGATCGCCGATCCGGGCCGGTCGTTCGTCGTCGCCGACGCGGGCCAGCTCGAACCGCGCATCCTGGCGGCGATGTCGGGCGATCGGCGCATGGTCGCGGCTGCCGGTTCGGACGATCTGTACGCCCCGGTCGCCGCGGCGTCCTTCGGCGGCGACCGCGCGAAGGCGAAGGTCGCGGTGCTCGGTGTTCTGTACGGCGCCACGTCGGGCGACGCGCGTGCCCTGCTGACGGTGCTGCGTCGCAGCTTCCCGACCGCCGTCGACTTCGTCGAACGTGCCGCCCGTGCGGGTGAACGTGGCGAGGTGGTGCATTCGTGGCTGGGCCGTGCGTGCCCACCCGCTCCGGAAGGCTTCCACTCCCACGGTGATGCGCATGCGCGGGGCCGGTTCACGCGGAACTTCGTCGTGCAGGCCACCGCGGCCGAGTGGGCGCTGTGCGTGCTTGCGGAACTGCGACGGCGGCTGACCACCGATCCCGACCCGACGGCCGGCGATCTCGTGTTCTTCCAGCACGACGAGGTGGTGGTGCACACCGGCAACCCGGAACTCGCGTCGTCGCACATCACGGCGTCGGTCGAGGTGGCGACGCGCCTGATGTTCGGCGACACGCAGGTTCGTTTCCCGATGGACACCGCCGTGCGCAGCGTCTACGCCGAGGATGCGGGCGGCGAGTAGGTGGCGTGTGTCCACAGATGCATGACGGCGTAGGCCCGCCACGGCCGCCATTGTTCGGCGCGCTCGGCGGCTTCGCGCGCACTCTCCACCTGCAGGGCTCGTCGGAGAACGAGGTCGCCGGACGGATACGCGTCGCGGTCGCCGAGTCGTAGAGCGAGATAGTCGACGGTCCACGGTCCGATCCCGGGAAGCGCGAGAAGGTCTGCCGCGAACGACAGATGCTCCGGCGCCACCCCGTCGGCTGCGACCCGGGCCAGTTCGGCGACGGTGCGGGCGCGCGACTGCGTCGTGCCGATGACGGCACGCAGCTCGCTCTGCTCGACCGTCGCGAGTCGGTGCGGCGTAGGGAAGCATCGCAACCCACCGGGTGCACCGTCGCCGAAGGCTGCGACGAGTCGTCCTGCGAATGTGCATGCCGCAGCGACGCTCACCTGCTGCCCGAGCACTGTCGACACGGCGGTGGCGAACCAGTCGGTGGTGCCGAGCACGCGCAGACCGGGGTGGGTCTGCACAAGAGGCCCGAGCACGGGATCGGGCTCGAATGCCGCATCCACGACGGACGGGTCGACGCCGAGATCGAGCCACTTCCGGACCCTCTCTTCGATCTCCTCGACATCCGCACGACCTGCGGTCTCGACGTGAACCTCGAGATGTCGCACGTCCCCGCCTCTCCCGCCGTCGGGTGTCGCCGGGTCGTCGAAGCGGACAGCGACGTGCGCGACTCCGCCGGTCATGCGGATCGCGCGGTGATGGGTGCCGGTAGCGCTGTTGTGGTGTTCACAGCCGGGGACGGTGTGGCTTCGCAGCGACGCGAGCATCGGCCCCACCGCAACGGGTTCGGCCACCGGGATCCGGAGGGTGGTGATCATGCCACCGACTCGAGTTGCAGCAGCGCCCTCTTCGCCTCGACTCCCCCGACGTACTGCCCCATGCTGCCGTCGCTGCGCACCACCCGATGGCACGGCACCACCACGGGCAGCGGGTTCTTCGCGCACGCCGTACCGACCGCCCGCACCGCGCGCGGGCTCCCGGCCGCGGCGGCGATCTCGGCATAGCTCGCCGTGCGCCCGTATTCGATCTCGGGCAGACGCGTGATCACTTCACGACGGAATCCGTCGGCGAGACGCAGATCGAGCGGAACGTCGAAATGTGTCCTCGTACCGGCGAAGTACTCGTCGAGTTGCCGGACCACCGGGTCGAGTCGCCGCGGCGCGTCGAGCACGCGCGGGCTGATCCGGCGGGAGAGTTCGTCGAGCACGGCGTCGGATCCGTCGGCGACGTAGGCGACCCGCACGAGTCCGACGGGGGTGGTGGCCAGCAGGAGCGGACCGACGGGGGTGTCGACGACGCGGAACGCGACATCGAGCAACCCGGCCGCCTCGGCGTCGAGTACGAGCTTCTCCCGCAACCACGCGAGATCGGCCGATCCGACCGAGGGTTGTGGAAAGTTCATGAGCGACATCCTGTTCCGTGTTCGATCCGACGACGCAACGCAGCCCGACCGTCGGCCGCTGCGCGACGTGCCGCGGCCGGACTGTTGCCGAGGATCGTGCCGATCTCCGCGTAGGGCAAGCCCCCGACGTAGTGGTAGACCAGCGCCGCGCGCTGCGTGAAGGGAAGCTCGGCGACCGCGCTCCACAGTTCGTCGTCGCCCTCACCGGGGTTTCCCGTGGCCGACGCGGGTTCGGGGAGGTTCTCGGTGGGGACCGGCGCCCGCCCGCGCACCCGGTGGATGTCGACGGCCTTGCGGTGCGCGATGGTCACGAGCCACGCTTCGATGTTGCTGCCCGGTGGCAGGTCGGGATAGGCGCGCAACGCCGCGAGGAAGGTCTCGGACCAGGCGTCGTCGGCGTCGACGGCTCCGAGCAGTGCGCGGCAGACCCGGAGGACCGTCGCGCCGTGGCGGCCGACCACCTCCTCGAAAGGAGGCAGGCTCGCCCGCGGTAGGTGATCAGGCAGGGACATGGGTATCGCCGGCGACATCGGGCTCGGCGGAACTCAGCACCCGTGCCTCCTGGTCGAGCAGGAAGCGTTTGCGCTCGAGGCCACCGGCGTAACCGGTGAGCTTGCCGCTGCTGCCGATGACGCGATGGCACGGCACGATGATGCAGAGCGGGTTGCGGGCATTGGCCGCAGCGACCGCCCGTACCGCGGTGGGCCGGCCGAGGGCGAGAGCGATCTCCGAGTAGGTGCGCGTGGTGCCGTACTCGATCGTCGTCAGCGCCTCCCACACCTCGCGTTGGAACGGGGTCCCGACGGGAGCGATGGGGACGGTGAACCGGGTACGGCGACCCGCGAAGTACTCGTCGAACTGGGTGATCGCCTCGTCGAACCCCTCGGTGACCTGCTCGCCGAAACCGGTGCGGTCGGGCGCGGGGTGATGCTCGGCCATGTACACGCCGCTCAGGACGCCGTCGGTGTTCACCAACGTCAGCTCGCCGATCGGTGTGTCGATGACGGTGTGGGTGCGCAATGCGGTCACGGCCTCGATCCTTCCATCCGGTGTGTGCTCTGTACCGGGTAGACGAACGGGACGCCGAAAATGTGAGGTCCGTGATCACGACGATCGGACGTACTGCACTATGACGACATGATCTCGCTGCCTGTGCCCGCGCTCGGACTCTCGGTCGCCGGTTCCATCGTCGACGTCACCCGGACCGTGCTCGGACGCACCCGCGAGACCGCCGAGTTCGCGCTGTCGATCCCGGCGCGGGTGGAAAGCCTGCTCGGCGAGGCCGAATCGCTCATCGACTCGGTCGAATCGCTGATCCGCCGCATCGACAGCGTGGTCACCGACGCCACCGACATCGTCGAGGGAGCATCGGTCGCCGTCGCGCAGGCCACGCAGGTGATCGCCTCGACCATCGGCGTGGTGGAGGAAGCCGCCGACGCGGTCACGCGCGCCACGGAGATCATCGACTCGACGGGCGGGGTCGTGCGCGACGCGACGGCGGTCGCGGCGGACGCGCGGGTCGTCGTCGAATCCGCGGGCCGCAGCTCCGACGCCGCCGGGGAACTGCTCGAGACCTACAAGCCCCTCGCCGACCGGGCCGCTCCCCTGGCCACCCAGTTCGTCGAGGAGTTCTCACCGGAAGAACTGCGCGCGGCGATCAAGCTCATCGACCGGCTCCCCGAGATCACCGAGCGGGTCGACTCGGTCCTGCCCATCATGGCGACGCTCGACACCGTCTCCCCCGAGATCCACGAACTGCTCCTCGTCGCGAAGGACGTCCGACAGGCCATCGTGGGCGTGCCCGGCTTCAACTTCCTGCGCCGACGCGGCGAGGAGAAGGAGATCCAAGGTGATGACTGACCGCACCGCGGTCGGCGACGACTGACAGACCCCCGGAAGGCTCTACCGGTGGGCCGTCGAGAGGAACTGGTGCGTCGCCGCGTCGACGATCTCGTCGGGCGAGATGGTGATCTCGTCGTTCAACCACGCGGTGACCAGTTCGGCCAGACCCCCGACGAACAGCAGTCCGTTGATCTCACCCCGCTCCGGCGGCCACGCCCGGTCGCCGTACATGCGGGTCGCTTCGTCGGCGACCATCTGGGCGAAACTCCGTAGCGACGCTCGTCTGTGGGTGCGCAGGGGTTCGAAGCCGGCGGACTCGATGAGCGAGACCCGGCCCTTGCGCGGGTCGTCGGTGAGGATCGCGACGAACGACGCGATGGCGTTCCGCACGAGGTCTTCGAGTGTGCCCGTGTCGGCGCGGAGGACGGCGAGCACGGCCTCGCGCACCTCGTCGGCGATCTTGTCGAGGACCTGCTGCAGCAGATCGTCCCTGCTGGTGAAACTCTCGTAGAAGTACCGCTCCGTCAGCTTGGCGTGTGCGCAGATGGCGGTCATGGTGGCGCCGCTCTTCCCCGAGGCCGCGAACAGTTCCAGTCCTGCTTCGAGCAGGGCTTCGCGCCGCAGCGCGACACGCTGTTCGCCGCTCAGACCGGCGTAGCGGCGGGGCGCGGGGGAAGTCATGGGACCGATCTTGACAGACGCGATCGATGTGACGCAGACTACACCCCAATCTGACAGGGTCTCCTGTCAGATGTCCGCAGAACTGGAGGTTCGTCGTGACCCGGATCCTGGCGGCTCCCCCCGCCCACTCCCAGTTGCGCCCGGTCCCGGGACGATCGGGAATACCCGGTATCGGGCACGTCCTCGAATACATCCGCGATCCCCTCGCGATGATGCAGAAGCACTGGGACCGCTACGGCGAGGTCTCCTGCTTCTCGGCGGCCGGTCGACGCTGGATCTCGGTCCTCGGACCCGACGCCTGCCAGGAGGTGCTGCAGAACAAGGACCGGGCCTTCGCCAACGGCGACGGTTGGTCGGCACTGATCGGGCCGTTCTTCCACGGCGGCCTCATGCTCCTCGACTCGGAGGAACATCACCGGCACCGCCGCATCATGCAGCAGGCGTTCACCCGATCACGCCTCGAGAAGACCGTCGACGCCATGAACCCGTCGATCGCCGAGAAACTCGACAAGTGGGTTCCCACCGACGGATTCCGCGCCTACACGGCACTGAAGACACTCACGCTCGATCTCGCCACCGACATCTTCATGGGCGGCGCCGAGGACTCCACACCGGCCGAGATCGAAGCGGTGAAGAAGGCATTCATCGACTGCGTGCAGGCCGCGACCTCGATCGTCCGGTATCCCGTCCCCGGCACCAGATGGAAGCGCGGACTCGACGGGCGCCGGGTGCTCGAGGATTTCTTCCGGCACTATCTCCCGGCACGACGCTCGCGCGAGACGGACGACCTCTTCTCGGTGCTGTGTCACATCGAATCCGAAGCGGGACAACGGTTCAGCGACGACGAGATCGTCGATCACATGATCTTCCTGCTGATGGCCGCGCACGACACGTCGACCATCACGATCTCCACGATGATGCAGTATCTCGGGCAACACCCGCAGTGGCAGGACCGGTGCCGGGCCGAGTCGCTCGCGCTGGGCACCGCCGCACCGAGTCACGCCGATCTCGACGCGCTCGGCAGCCTCGATCTGGTGATGAAGGAATGCCTCCGGCTGGTCTCCCCGGTCCCGGTCCTGGCGCGACGGGCCGTGCGCGACACCGAGGTCCGGGGACACTTCGTGCCGGCCGGTACGTATGCCTCCGTGGCACCGCACTTCACGCACCACATGCCGGAGTACTGGCCGGAGCCCGAACGTTTCGACCCCGAACGCTTCGCGGAGCATCGACGCGAGGACAAGGTCCACCGCTACGCGTGGGAGCCGTTCGGTGGGGGCGTCCACAAGTGCCTCGGCATGCACTTCGCCGGGGTCGAGGTCAAAGCGATCGTCCACCAACTGCTGCTGCGCTTCGACTGGCACGTCGACCCCGGCTACGTCGCCCCGCTCGACTGCACGTCGTTGCCGTTCCCGTCCGACGGGCAGCCGGTCGACCTGCGACTGCGGTCGACCGACTCCGAACGTCAGGCCGTGTAGAGCATCAGGCGGTGTAGAGACCTGCGCCCGCGCGGCTGAGCACGAGCTTGGGCACCACGGCCCGCGACGACAGCTTGAGCAGCGCGTCGACGATCTCGACGACGTCGTTCACCTCGATCATGGACTCGGCCGGGATCTTGTCCTTGATCCAGTCGGACATGTCGGTGTCGACGTAGGCGGGTGCGAGCGCCGACGCCGAGATGCCGTTACCGGACTCCTCGGCGTTGAGCGTCTCCACCAGCGAGATCAACGCGGCCTTCGTCGCACCGTAGGCGGCGAGACCGGCCTCGGCGTAGACACCCGTGATCGACGAGAGCGCAACGATCTTCGATCCGCGGGCCGGATCGCTCTCCGCCTCGGCGCGCAGCAACGGCAGCGACGCCTGGATGAGCGCGAACGGAGCATTGAGGTTCACAGCGACCGTCTTGTCGAACCGCCGGGCCGGGAACTCGGCGATCGGGCCTGCCGTGCCGACACCGGCATTGAGGATCAGCGCCTTCATCGAACCGAACGCCTCGCGATGCGTCTCCACGACGCGGGCGGTGGCTTCCGGATCGGCGAGATCGGCTGCGACGGCACGTACCTCCTTGGCACCCGCCTCCCGCAGACGCTCGGCGACGCTCTCGAGGCGGTCCGCGCCGCGAGCGCTGATCGTCAGCGCGTAGCCGCGTTCGGCGAGGCGGGTTGCGATACCGAGGCCGATTCCTCTCGAGGCTCCGGTCACGAGCGCGCTGGTCACGCGTGTGCTCCCTTCAGTGCTGCGAGTCCTGCTGCCACCAGATCCGGCACGGCTTCACCGGCACGGTCGAAACCGTCGCCGACGGTCGCTCCGGCACGCCACCGATGGTTGATGCCCTCGGCGATGACGGCGAGCTTGAGGTAGGCCAGACCCATGTAGAAGTTCCAGTTGGCGATGTCGCGACCCGACGCCGTGGCGTAGCGCTGCACCAGATCGTCCGCCGCCGGCAGGCGGTCGCTCGACCATGCCGCCGGGAAGCCCAGGATGTCGTCGAGCGCCGGATGCCGGTACACGCACATCATGGCGAGATCGGTGAGCGGGTCGCCGAGGGTGGACAGTTCCCAGTCCACCACGGCGACGACGCGTGCCGGGTCGGCCGGGTCCAGGATGGTGTTGTCGATGCGGTAGTCGCCGTGGACGATCGACGGGGCGGGCGACTCCGGGATCGACTCGGCGAGCGCGGCGTGCAGTCGTTCGAGATCCGGCAGTTCGCGGGTCTTGACCCGGCCCCACTGGCTCGCCCACAGCTTCACCTGCCGGGTCACGTAGCCGTCCGGCCGGCCCAGTCCCCCGAGACCGACGGCCTCGAAGTCGACGTTGTGCAGTTCGGCGATGATGCGCACGAGTTCACCGACGCAGCGGTCGATCTCGTCGTCGCCGAGCGCGTCGAGGTCGGCTTTGCTGCGCACCACACGTCCGTCGACGAACTCGACGACGGTGAACGGCGCGCCCATCACCGAGTCGTCCTCGCACTGGACGACGGTGGGCGCGACCGGCACACCGGTGCCCTTCAGTGCCGACGTGATGCGGAACTCGCGGGCGACGTCGTGCGCCGACGGCGTCAGACCCGTGGTCGGAGGGCGACGCAGCACCCAGTGGGACCTGTCGTCGCGCAGCCCGTAGGTGAGGTTGGACTTGCCGCCCGAGATGAGCTCCGCCCGGAGTTCACCGTGGACGGTCACACCGGAGTCGGCGAGGAAACGCTCGAGAACGGCGAGGTCGAGTCCCTCGTGCACGGCGGTCATTTCGCGGCCTCGCGGGCCGCCTTGCGGACGGCGCCGACGGCACGCTTGGCGATGGCCCAGCGGTGCACCTCGGACGGGCCGTCGTACACGCGGAACGGCCGGACCTCGCGGGTGAGGCGTGCGATCGGAAGGTCTTCGGAGACACCGAGACCGCCGCACATCTGAGCGGAGCGGTCGACGATGCGGAAGATCGCTTCGGCGGCGAAGGTCTTGGCGATCGACGTGGCGTTCGAGGCGTGCGAACCCTGGTCGAGTTCCCAGCACGCCTGCACGAGCAGCGCACGGGTCGCGGCGATGTCGATCTCGTTGTCGGCGATCATCTTCTGGATCATGCCGAGATCGCCGAGGCGGGAGCCGAATCCTTCACGTTCCGCGACGTAGCGGACGGCGGTGTCGTGACCGCGGCGGGCGGCACCGAGCCAGCGCATCACGTGCGTCATGCGGGCAGGGCCGAGGCGCACCTGCGCGTAGGCGAAGCCCTGGTCGACCTCGCCGAGCACGGCGGAGTCGGGGACGAACAGGTCCTCGAAGTCGACCTCGCAGTGACCGCCGATCATGGAGCGGTCGAGGGTGTTGATATGGCGGCCGACCTTCAGGCCCGCGGTGTCGGCGGGGGCGAGGAACATGGTCGCGCCGCCGCGCTGGCCGGGCTCGCCCGAGGTGCGGGCCATGATGATGAAGAATCCGGCACCGTCGGCGCCGGTGATGAAGTGCTTGCGGCCGTTGATCTTCCAGCCACCGGAGACCTTCTCGGCGCGTGTATTCAGCGCGTTGGGATCGGCGCCGGCGCCGGGGGCGGGCTCGGTCATCGCGAAGGCCGAGCGCACGTCGCCGGCGGCGAGGGGCGCGAGGAACTGCTGCTTCTGCTCGTCGCTGGCGATGTGCGCGAGCATGTGCACGTTGCCCTCGTCGGGGGCGGCGATGTTGAGCGCGGTGGGACCGAAGAGCGAGTAACCCGCGGCCTCGAAGACCGGGGCGCGGTCGGACATGTTCAGGCCGTGGCCGCCGTATTCGACGGGTGCGTGCGGGGCGAAGACACCGGCAACCTTGGCGGCCTTCTGCAGATCCGCCCGGATCGCGTCGCCACCGGCCGCGGTGATGTCGCCACCGTGGGCGTCCTCGACGGGAAGCACCTCGTCGCGGATGAACTGTTCGGTCCGCGCGATGAGGTCCCGGACGTGGTCCGAGTAGGACAGGTCGACCGCCATGCTGAGCTCCTTCCGTACCGACCGATCGATCGCTCGGTCGAGTTCACGGTGGCATATCCCCGCCACCGGGTCAAGCCCGGAAGGCGCGCTCGGCTACTTCGCTCCGACCGCGCTCCGCGCGACCTGCAGGTAGCGGTGCACGATCTCGTCGGGCGACAGCGAGCCGTCCGGTCGGTACCAGCTCGCCACCGCGACGCACATCGTCGTCACGGCGCGACTGGCGTCCTGTGGGTAGGGGGTGGAGAAGGTGCCGTCGGCGACACCGGCCTCGACGATCTCGTCGATCATGCGCTGCTGCTCGTCCCGCAGGGCAACGAACGCGCGGCGGGCCTCGGGTTCCATGCTGCGCATCTCGGTCGACGCCACGAACGCCTGGTCGCGGCGGAACATGTGGAAGCGCAGCAGTGACTCGACGACGGCGTCGAACTTCTCGGAGGGGGTGGGTCCGGCTTCATCGATCGCCTGCCGGCTGCGCGCGAGCAGGTCGTGCAGCACGGTGGTCGTGAGCGAGACGAGCAGCGCCTGCTTCGATGGGTAGTGGTGGTACAGCCCCGGCACCGACAGGCCGGATCGCGACGCGACCTCGCGGATGGACGTGCCGTCGTAGCCGCGTTCGGCGAACGCCTCGAGTGCAGCGGCGAGCGGCTTGGGCAGGTCGGTCGGGCCGTAGTCCCGCCAAGAGCCGACGTCGCCGGAAACCGAATCCTCACGCGTGTCCATGCTCAACACCGTAAGGGACGGTTCCGGCGACGTCGGCGCTCGCAGGATCGAGAGCCGCTCGCAGGATCAGTAATCGTCCTCGCCGTAGAGGACGAGGCCGCGGAGGTTCTTGCCGGCGTGCATGTCGGCGTAGCCCTCGTTGATGTCCTCGAGCTTGTAGGTCTTGGTGACGAGGTTGTCGAGGTCGAGCTGCCCGTTGCGATACAGCTCGAGCAGCTTCGGGATCTGCGAGCGCGGGCCGGTGCCACCGAAGATGGCCCCTTGCAGGCGCTTCTGCAGCAGCGTCAGTTCGAACAGGCTCATCGTCACCTGCGAGTCGGTGGCGTGGCCCATGCCGACGACCACGACCTGGCCGCCCTTGGCGGTGAGACCGAGTGCGGGGCCGATGATGTCGCCGGTGATCTCACCGACGGTGATGACGGTGACGTTGGCCATCTGGCCCCAGGTGATCTCGCCGATCACCGGTGCGGCCTCCTCGATCGATGCGAAGACGTGCGTCGCGCCGAACTCCTTGGCCTTCTGCCGCTTGAACTCGACCGGGTCGATCGCGACGACGAACCGCGCCCCGGCGTGTGCTGCGCCCTGGACGGAGTTGATGCCGACACCGCCGACACCGATGACGACCACGGTGTCGCCGAGCTTGGTGCCGCCGATTTCGGTGGCCGAACCCCAGCCGGTCGCGACACCGCAGCCGAGCAGTGCCGCTTTCTCGAGCGGGATGTCCTTCTCGATCTTGATGACCGACGCCTCGTTGACCGTGACGTACGGCGCGAACGTGCCGAGCAGGCACATCTGCAGAACCGGGTCGCCGTTCAGCGTCGCGCGGTAGGTCTTGTCGGAGATCGCCTGGCCGGTGAGCAGGCCGGCGCCCTCGTCGCAGATGTTCTGCATGCCTTTGGCGCAGGCCCGACAGCGGCCGCAGGCGGGGATGAACGCGAGGACGACGTGGTCGCCCTCCTCGAGACCCCGTACTCCCGGGCCCACCTTGGTGACCACGCCCGCGCCCTCGTGACCACCGAGGACCGGGAAGGACGGAAGCGGTGTCGCCCCCGAGCGCAGATGCTCGTCGGAATGGCACAGACCCGAGGCCGCGAGGCGGATCTGCACCTCACCTGCGACGGGATCGCCGAGATCGATCTCCTCGATCTCCCACGGCTGGTTGATTCCCTTGACGACTGCTGCCTTCGTCTTCACCCGGAGCCTCCTGAGCCGAAAGTGTGTGTGACGTGCGTCACGGCATTCAAACACTTATCGGACGTTAGAGCAACGGGTGCGGATCTCTTCCACAGGGGGCAGTTACCCGCTACATTGAGTAACAGACAACTTCTCGTGAAGGGCTTCAGCCATGATTCACGTCCGCCACAGCGCCGTCGCAGACATCCCCGTCGACCTCGCGTTCTCCTACGTCGACGACTACCGGAACGTCCCCGACTGGATGTTCGGGGTGACCCGCTTCCAACCCGTGGGCGAGCAGGTCTCCGGCCTCGGTGCCGTCTACGACTCGACCATGCGGATCGGCCCCAAGGATCTCGACTCGCGCGTGGAAGTCGTCGAATGGGAACGCAATCGCGTGATCGTCCTCGACTCGATCGCCGGATTCCGCGCCGCGTCGTCGTGGACCTTCACGGACCTCGGCGACGCGACGCGGCTCGACGTCGACTTCGGTTACCGGCTGCCCGGCGGGATCGCCGGCCGCACACTCGGCATGCTCATCGAACCGATTGTGGGAACGGCGATCCGGCAGACCGAGCACGCGTTGCGCACGCGGCTCGGTCAGCTCGTCTAGGACCGGAATCAGAAGTTGCCGCGCGCGGCCTGCTCCCGCTCGATCGCCTCGAACAGCGCCTTGAAGTTGCCCTTGCCGAAGCCGAGCGAGCCGTGGCGCTCGATCAGCTCGAAGAACACTGTCGGGCGGTCGCCGACGGGCTTGGTGAAGATCTGCAGCAGGTAGCCGTCCTCGTCGCGGTCGACCAGGATGCCCCGCTTCTTCAGTTCGTCGATCGGCACCCGGACCTCACCGATACGGGCGCGTAGCCCCGGATCGTCGTAGTACGCATCGGGAGTCGCGAGGAACTCGACGCCCTCCTCGCGCAACCGGTCGACCGCAGTGAGGATGTCGTTGGTCGCCAGGGCGAGATGCTGTGCGCCCGGTCCGCGGTAGAAGTCGAGGTACTCGTCGATCTGCGAACGCTTCTTCGCGATGGCGGGCTCGTTGAGCGGGAACTTCACGCGGTGGTTGCCGTTGCACACCACCTTGCTCATGAGCGCCGAGTAGTCGGTCGCGATGTCGTCGCCGATGAACTCCGCCATGTTCGTGAAACCCATGACGCGGTTGTAGAAGTCGACCCACTCGTCCATGCGTCCGAGTTCGACGTTGCCGACGACATGGTCGAGCGCCTGGAAGATGCGCTTGGGCGCACCCTCGCGCTTGCGGTAGGTCGAGGTGCGCTCGACGTAGCCGGGCAGGTACGGACCGTTGTAGCGCGACCGGTCGACGAGCGTGTGCCGCGTGTCGCCGTAGGTCGCGATGGCGCCGATGCGGACGACACCGTTCTCGTCGCTGATCTCGTAGGGCTCCTCGAGGACGGTCGCCCCCTGCTTCCGGGCGTGCTCGATGCACTTGTCGACATCCGGGACCTGCAGGGCGATGTCGACCACGCCGTCACCGTGGAGGCGGTGGTGCTCGATCAGCGGGCTGTCCGGATCCACCGCACCCTTGATCACGAATCGCACGGCGCCGCTGCGCAGTACGTAGGCGTGGTGGTCGCGGTTGCCGGTGGTGGGTCCGGAATAGGCGATGAGTTCCATGCCGTAGGCGGACTGGTAGTAGTGCGCCGTCTGCGTGGCGTTTCCGACCACCCACACCACGGCGTCCCAGCCGCTGACGGGGAAGGGATCCCGTTCGCTGTCGTACTCCACGAGACCGACCAGGCGCCGGAGCTCCTCGGCGTCGAGCTGAGCGAGTCGTTCGCTGTCGGTCAGGGTGTATTCCAGAGTCATCGCTGCAACCTCCTGCCGCTCACTGCGGCACAGTCGTTGTGTCGTGTGTCACCAGGAGAAACCCACCTGTCGGTGCGACGCAACGTCGCCTTCGGGAACTGGTCCGACTGACTGGAATCCGCCGGAATCCGCACGCTCACCTATACAATCGGACTAGTTTTCGGCGCTCGATGGGAAGGAACCGCGATGCGCGAGCCCGTGCAGCTGGACGAATTGGATTTCGCTCTCCTCGAGGCCCTGCACGCCGACCCGAAGATCGGCGCGCTCGAGCTGTCCCGTCGGTTGAAGGTCGCGCGCGCCACCGTCTCGGCCCGCCTGCGACGCCTCGAGGACACCGGGGTGATCGCTGGCTACGAACCCCGGATCAACCTCGCCGCAGCAGGTTTCGATGTACAGGCGTTCGTGACGATGGAGATCGTGCAGGGCGCGCTCGAAGACGTCACCGAGGTCCTCGAAGGCATCCCCGGTGTCCTCGAGGCGTTCGCCACCACCGGCGCGGGCGACGTCCTGTGCCGGATCGGAGCCGAATCACACCTCGGTCTCCAGCAGACCCTCATCGAGCTGAACCGCTCCTCGATCGTCGCGCGGTCCACGAGTGTGATGGTGCTGTCGGAAGTGGTGCACTACCGGGCGATGCCGCTGCTGCGCACCCTCGAGCCGGAACGATCCGCGAAGGCACCGGCCTACCGCCGCTGAACCGATCACGTCCACAATCCGTCTCCGACTAGCCGGATTGCACAGAAAAAAGCGCTCCGGGCATCCGGACCCTCCGCACGCTGCACAGTTCGATGAAGCACAGTTGCGCAGCATTTGTTACTGCCGTCACAGTCTTTCGCCATGAAGAACCTGCTGACGCGATTCGAAGAAAAAGCCCCCGAGATCGTCTTCGAGTGGCACGACACCGAGACCACCGCCCGGGGTTGGGTCGTCATCAACTCGCTGCGGGGCGGCGCGGCCGGCGGCGGCACCCGCATGCGCCGCGGCCTCGACCGGCGCGAGGTCGAGTCGCTGGCGAAGACCATGGAGATCAAGTTCACCGTCTCCGGACCTGCGATCGGCGGTGCCAAGTCCGGCATCGATTTCGATCCGTCCGACCCCCGCAAGGAAGGCGTGCTGCGCCGCTGGTTCGCGGCCGTCACTCCCCTGCTGCGGGCCTACTACGGCACCGGCGGCGACCTCAACGTCGACGAGATGAACGAGGTCGTTCCCCTCACCGAGTCCAACGGCTTGTGGCACCCGCAGGAAGGTGTCGTCAACGGACACTTCGGCAAGGACGAGCGCCAGCGCATCCAGCGGGTGGGCCAGCTGCGACTCGGCGTCGCGAAGGTTGTCGAGGACGCGCGGTTCACCCCTGCCACCAGCACGAAATACACTGTCGCCGATCTGATCACCGGTTACGGCGTCGCCGAGTCGGTCCGTCACCACCAGCTCGTCTATCGGGGCACCGACCTCGCCGGCAAACGCGTCGTGGTGCAGGGCTGGGGCAACGTCGGCGCCGCTGCTGCCTACTATCTCGCTCAGGCCGGCGCCTCGATCGTGGGCATCATCGACCGCGACGGCGGCATCCTCGCACCCGAGGGTCTCTCCTTCGATGAGGTCCGTACCCTGCTGCTCGAGCGCGACGGCAACGCCCTGCGCAGCGACCGCATGATCCCCTTCGACGAGGTGAACGACCGCATCTGGGATCTCGGAGCCGAGATCTTCCTCCCCTGCGCCGCGAGCCGCCTCGTCACCCGCGAGCAGGTCGACCGCATGGTCGCCGCGGGACTCGAGTCGATCGCTTCCGGCGCCAACGTTCCGTTCGCCGACGACGAGATCTTCTACGGCCCCACCTACGAGCACGCCGACAAGTCCGTCGCCGTGATCCCCGACTTCATCGCCAACTGCGGTATGGCCCGGGCTTTCGCCCAGCTCATGGAGGGCGACGTGGAGGTCTCCGACGCCGCGATCTTCGGCGATGTGTCCACCACCATCGAGACGGCACTGCGCCGCTGCCACGACCGGTCGACCGAGCTCACCGGGCTCGCCGCGACCGCCTTCGAGATCGCACTGGACCAGCTGGTCCCGGCCGGGGAGCGCATTGATGACTGACACCCTGGCCACGGCGACGACCAGCGCCCAGAGCACGGCCGGGACGACGACCGGCGCCCAGAGCACCGCCGGCCTGCATCGTGCCATGCGGCCCCGCCAGCTCGTCATGATGAGTCTCGGTGGCGCCATCGGGGCCGGCCTGTTCGTCGGGTCGGGGGCGGGTATCGCCGTCGCCGGCCCGGCGATCCTGATCTCGTTCCTGGTGGCGGCCGTTCTCGTCGTGTTCGTGATGCGCATGATGGGCGAGATGGCCGCGGCCAACCCCGCCAGCGGTGCGTTCTCCGAGCACACCGAGAACGCGCTGGGCCCTGTCGCGGGGCGGACCATCGGGTGGTTGTACTGGGTGCAGGTCATCATCGTGATCGCCGCGGAGGCCACCGGCGCCGCCGCGATCACCGCGGTGGCGCTGCCCGGCATCCCCCAGTGGGCGTCCGCGCTGTTCTACATGGTCGTGCTGACGGGCGTGAACCTGGTCGGCGTCCGCCGCTTCGGTGAGGTCGAATTCTGGTTCGCCGCAATCAAGATCGTCGCGATCGTCGGCTTCCTGGTGATCGGCATCGCGATGATCGCCGGGTGGATGCCCACCTTCGAGACGACCGGCTTCTCCAACCTCACGGCGCACGGCGGGTTCGCCCCCACCGGTATCGCCGGTATCGCCGCCGGCCTGCTCATCGTGGTCTTCGCGTTCGGTGGCACCGAGATCATCGCGATCGCCGCCGCGGAGACCGCCGATCCCCGTCGCAACGTGGGCCGCGCGGTGCGCACCCTGGTGTGGCGCATCCTCGTGTTCTACATCGGGTCGGTGCTCGTGATGGTGACGATCCTGCCGTGGACCTCTGAGGATCTCGCGACCGGTCCGTTCGTCGCCGTGCTGCAGGCCGGGGCCGTCCCGGGCGCCGCCGCGGTGATGACCGTGATCGTCGTGGTCGCGCTGCTCTCGTCGCTGAACGCGATGCTGTTCAGCGCTTCCCGGATGATCTTCTCGCTGTCGCACCGCGGATCGGCGCACCCCGTCTTCGGGCGGCTGTCGTCCAACGGCGTTCCCCGCAATGCGGTGCTCGCCTCGGTGGCGTTCGGCTTCGTCACGGTCGGACTGAACTATCTCTACCCCGACCGGGTGCTGCCGCTGCTGCTCAACGCCGTCGGCTCCACGATCCTGGTGCTGTGGACGTTCGTCGCGGTCTCGCACCTCGTGCTCCGTCGTCGCGCACGCCGCAACGGCACCGAGGATGCACTGCCGCTGAAGATGTGGGGCTTCCCGTACCTTTCGTACGCGACGCTCGGTCTGCTGGCCGGCATCGCGGTGCTCGCCCTGTTCGACACCGCTGCCCGCACGCAGCTGCTCGCGACCGGCGCGTTGACCGCAGCGATCGCCGGTACCTGCACGGTGCTGGCACGGCGACGCGCTGCGGCCGGGACGGCTCGGGTCGAGACGGTTCAGGAGCGCCAACCGTAGGGACGCGTGATTATCTCCATGAAGTGACCGGCGGGGTCGAGGAAGTAGGTTCCTCGACCCCCGTCGTTTCTGTTGATGCCGTGCGCCGACTGCCGGGGATCGGCCCAGTGTTCGATCTTCTGCTCGAGGATCCGGGCGTAGATCTCGTCGAACTCCTCCTCCGACACCAGAAATGCGTAGTGCTGCGGCGGATACTCCACATCCCGTGGCGGTTCGGCGAAATCGAGGGTGACGCCGTTGGCGAGTTCGACAGCGAGGAAGTGCCCGGCGGGCACCGGATCGGGCAGCCCGAACAGGGTGGTGAGGAAGTAGGCCGAATGCTGCTTGTCGTCGGCCGCGACGATGGTGTGGTTGAACGCAATACTCAAGGAGAACTCCTTGTGGTCCCGCGCCTCCATGCCTGACGCAGTCCGTCATCGACACGCGACGCTGCGTCCAGAGATACCTTCCGTGCCGGAGGGATGCAAGCGATGAGTTCTCCGCGCTTCCCGGGTCTGTACTCGGCGACAACCTTCGAAAGGGGACGACGATGAAGCTCACGGTGACGACCTTCGTATCGGCCGACGGTGTGGCCCAGGGACCGGGTGGCCCCGACGAGGACCGCAGCGACGGCTTCGACCGCGGCGGTTGGGTGGTGCCGCTGTTCGACGAGGACACCGGCAAGTTCATCGACGAGGTGTTCTCGAAGGTCGACGCATTCCTGCTGGGCCGGAACACCTACGACGTCTTCGCTGCGTCGTGGCCGAACTCCACCGATCCCGACGATCCGGTGGCCCGTGCCCTCAACACCCTCCCGAAGTATGTCGCCTCCACGACGCTCACCGACCCCGAGTGGCAGAACACGACCGTCCTCGAGGGCGACGTGCCCACCGCGGTCGCGGAACTGAAGAAGCAGCCGGGACGCGAACTGCAGGTGCACGGCAGCATCCGTCTCGTGCACACCCTCTTCGAACACGATCTCGTGGACGAGTACCGCCTCATCACGTTCCCGGTCGTCCTCGGTCAGGGGCGGCGGTTGTTCCCCACCGGGGGTCGCGATACGAAGTTCGATCTCGTCGAATCGCGCACCACCTCGTCCGGTATCGCCATCACCGTGTACCGGCCGGCCGGACGACCCGAGTACGGACTCGCCGAAGTCGAGTGACACGACACCAGGGCGCGGTCAGGAGTCCTGGCCGCGCTCCTCGCGTTGCGTGGCCTCGTAACCCGGTGTCCGATGAATCCCGTTACGTCACCGGCCTCACTCTCACCGTTGACGCCGGTAGTACGCTGAGCAATCGGGCGAGTGGCCGAGCGGGTTCTGTCGGGGAATCCGCTCGGCCACTCCGTTATTCCTCGTCGGGTACGAAGATGTCCTCGATTAGACGTCCGAACAGGCGCGCGATGCGGAACGCCAGCGGAAGGGAAGGGTCGAATCGTCCCTTCTCGATCGAGATGATCGTCTGTCGCGAGACGCCGAGTTCGTCGGCGAGCCTCTGCTGCGACCATCCGTTCTTCGCGCGCAGGGCCGCGAGCGAGTTGCGCACCCTCAGCCTTTCCGACGCTGCACGGCGTAGCGCACACCGAACGACGCGAAGGCCACGAGAATGACCGCCATCAGCGCGTGCAGACCCGCGACCTCGATCGGAGCGAACGCCAGAGCGGTACATCCCAGCCCCGTGACGAGAAGGATGTCGGTGAAAGCGCCCGAGGCGGCTTTCTCGTACCAGGACGCCTCGACCGAATCCTCCGGCCGGTCCGCGGCGCCTTCGAGGGTCGACCGATCGACGAGGAGCACCCACGACAGGCCGACCAGCGGAGACACTGTCGCCAACGCCACGGCGATACCCGAGACGACAGGATGCTCCGGCACCAGTTCGAGTGCTGCCCCCACCACTCCGAGTGCCCCCGCCGCCACCATGCCGAGGGCGATGGCCGGCGGTACGGCGGCGATCCACCGCGACCCCACCCGCACCTTGCCCCACTTGCTCCGCGCCACCGCCGAGCCGGCACTCCCGCCGTCCATCACCGCTCCCTTCACAGTAAAGCACGCTTTACATGTAAAGGTAACTTAACAGCGTTCTCGGCGCAGCGGAAACGAGGGGTTCCGTTCGGCCGGGCAGGTGTCATGATGGATCGAGCAGATCGAGACGCCACGAGGCGAAGGGACTGCCATGGGCCTCTACAACGATCACGTCGTACCGCGACTGGTGAACATCGCCTGCGCGCCGTCGTTCACCGAAGCGAACCGGAAACGAGTGTGCGCCGGCCTGAGCGGCCGCGTCGTCGAGATCGGATTCGGATCCGGTCTCAACGTTCCCTACTACCCCACCACCGTCGAGTCGGTCAGCGCCGTCGAACCCGCGGACCTCGGATGGAAGCTCGCACGTCCGCGCATCGAGGACTCCCCCGTGCACATCGAACGATCGGGTCTGGACGGTCAGTCACTCCCGTTCGAGGACAACACCTTCGACAGCGCACTGTCGACGTGGACCCTGTGCACCATCCCCGATGCCGACGCGGCTCTGCGCGAGGTACGTCGCGTCCTCGCACCGGGTGGCACCCTGCACTTCGTCGAACACGGACTCGCTCCGGACGAGAACGTCCGGCGGTGGCAGCACCGGCTCGAACCGGTCCAGAAGCGCGTCGCGGGTGGCTGCCATCTGACACGACAAATCGCCGACCTCGTCCGCGGTGCTGGGTTCGACATCCGCGAACTCGACACCTTCTACGAGGAGAAGACACCGAAGTTCCTCGGTGCCCTGTCTCTCGGAGTGGCGACACCGGCCACGTAGAGGTTGACAGCTACTACAGCGATCTTTGCATACCTCGGCGGACAGATGCGCGGTGTCGACATCGAGTATGTGTCCGCTATATCCGCGAAGATTGCATGCATGCCCTCGGACATTCTGCCACTCACCATACGCACGCTGCTGAAGCAACTCGACCTGGTCTGGCTCTTCACGGAACAACACGTGCTGCCACGGATCGACGAGGCTGCCGTGCACTGGGAGCCGTCGTCGAACTGCGTGGGCGTTCGACGGGTCGACGGGCGTCTCGTCGCCGACTGGCCGGACGAAACGGCCGAGGCCCTTCCCGAGCCCACGATTGCGTGGCTGCTCTGGCACATCGAGTGGTGGTGGACGAACACCGTGGCGGTCTGCAGTGGGGGAACTGCGGTCGGGCCGGACGCCTACGAGTGGTCCGGCTCGACCGACCGCATCCGGACTCTTCGCACTGAATGGGTGACGCTTCTCGAGAGTGCCGACATCGAGAAGACGATCGTCGGACTCATGCCCGAACCTTCACCTCTGTGGGAAGTAGCCGGGTGGGTCAACTTCGAACTGGCGAAGAATGTTTCGGAGATCAGTCAGGTGCTGACGCGGAAGGCGAATACGCCGGGTTGATACTTCCGGCGCTCACGCTGCGACGATGCCCGCGACCGGAATGCGCGCGTCGACCGCCTGCCGGAAGTTGATCATCGCGCGTTCGAGGTGGTCGCGGTTCGTCACGAGTACAGCGCCCGTGGCTCGCCGTTCGAGCAGAACGTCGTTGGTGAAGCGTGCGTTCTCGACGGTGGAGGTCGACTGCGATTCCTCGGTGATGCGTTCGGACGGGATGCCCCGCGCGACCAGCCAGTCCTTCATGGCCTGAGCTTCGGTGACGCCGTTGCGCGGGACGCCACCGGTGACGACAATCGGCGATTCCGGATAGCGTTGCGCTGCACGGAGAGCCGCTTCGAGCCGTTCTTCGAGCACGGGCCGGATCTTGCCGTCCTCGGTGAGTCCGGCCCCGAGCACGACGAGATGTGTACCCCGCGGGTTCAGGTCGAGCATCAACGGAAAATGCGGTGTCAGCTTCTCGAGCTCGGTGCACGCGATGATCAGCGCGTCGATGGTTCCCTGGCACAGCGGGGTGACGGACAGTGCACCGTTCACGAGGGTGTCGATTGCAGGAGTCGCGGCTGCCTGCCCCGTCGATACACCTACCGCGGCTGTGGCCGCGACTGCGGTCGCCACCACCGTGCGTCGCACAGCTCCCACGCGAGCCCCCTTCTTCCCGGATGTCGGCCGTGCCGCACTGTGCCATCTCGACGCGCACTTGTGGGAAGTTGGGGCTCGACGCGAAGAAGTCTCACCATATGCCGCGTCGGATTCGATGACGGCTGACAATCGGTTTTACATCCGCGCCGCCGTTCTATCCATGAACAAGCGCGACAATCGTTGCAAGAAACGCTATTCGGACGTATCGCTGCGTGCGGGTGTGGTGTGGGTCAGGACGCACTGCCACTTCCCGCCTCGCCTGACGAGCACGTCGGTGGTCCATTCGTCCGCGTCGAACTGCTCGCCCGCAAAGTGCGCAATGTTCGTCACCCGGGCCGTCAGGATCGCGGTGTCCCCGTGGACACGCACTCGAATCTCCCCGACCGTGTCCATCGCGGAATGGGTCAGCTCACCGGAGGCGACCAGCGACAGAAAGCGTCGGCCCGATTCCGTGCCGGATTCGGAGACCATCACCCAGTCGTCGTCCGTGAACTCGGCGATCCGCTCGGCGTCGTTGGACGACGATGGCCTCGGCCCACCCCCGGGCGAACGCGAGCAGTTCGGTCTCGACCTCGTCCTGGTTCGGATCGGACACGACGCCTCCCTCGGGTGCGCTTCCCATGCTCCCAGGGCAAGCAAGAGCAGAACGTGTGTTCGAGTTGACGACTTCGCACACCCGTGCGACCATCCCTCCACCGACCTGAAAACAGGTCGACCCCGGCAGGTGCGCCAACACCGGACCGGGGTCTGGGCACACGACAGAAGGAAGCTGTCATGCACCGTAGGGTGGAGTCTATCCACACGCCTTCGAGAGGCGTATTCCAGCAACGAGCCGCGAGCGCGTTCGTCCGCGCCGGCCGACACACACCCGCTCCCCCGGGTTCACGCCCGACGTCCTGACTTTCCAGCCCTCCGATCCACCGTGATCGGAGGGCTCGAGGCGTTTCACCTGCATCGTCGCGCACGAGGGCCGTTCCGGTAACCGAGGCGCGTCGACGCAGCTCGTCGCTCGTCTCCCACAGTCCGACGTCAGCGCACCGACGCTGCGAGCCGGGGCCGTTCCCTGTCTCGAAACCGACTGGGCACCAGTATCCCTCGTCTCCACAGCTGGTGGTGGAGCACCCGATCGTGCGGGTCGACACGAACGACCGGGTCCAGTGCGAGCCGCACGTCCTCCGCGACGTGGGGCTATCCGTGCTGGCCGAGACGGTCTATCGGGGCATGGCGACCGGGCAGCCTTGGGGAAGGGGACGACGACTCAGGGACCCGAAGGGTCTCCGATCGGTCGAGGGCAGCCGCCCGCAGGGCGCCCGATTCGTTCCCGATCGAATTCATCCTCGTTGCGCGAACCCCGGGTGGAGTGCTGTGATCGAAGCACGGGTCTACGGGAGGGGCCGACGTGACCGGCGTCGAAGAGTTCGAGAACCTGCGTCCACTGTTGTTCGCCATCGCCTACCGCATCCTCGGGAGCGTGACCGAAGCCGAGGACGCGGTGCAGGACACCTGGGTGCGATACGAAACCTCCGGCGCCGAACCGGATTCGGCCCGAGCATTCCTGTCCACCGTCGTCACCCGGGTATCGATCAACATGCTCGAATCGGCGCGGGCGCGGCGCGAACGATATGTGGGCGAATGGCTGCCGGAACCGATACTCGAGGAGCCCTACGACGATCCGGCGCGCTCGGCCGAACTGCGGGAATCGATCTCGACGGCAGCGCTGGTACTGCTCGAACGTCTCAGTCCGCTCGAACGCGCCGTCTTGGTGTTGCGCGAGGCATTCGGATTCGGTTTCTCGGAGATTGCCGAGATCGTCGACCGCTCCGAAGCGGCGTGCCGGCAGCTCGCGGTGCGGGCGCGACGCCACGTCGATCAAGGTTCGGCGCGGTTCGACACCGACCCGCAGGCGCACGAGCAACTCACCGCACGATTCCTCACGGCGTTCCAGGATGGCGACGTCGACGCCCTGCGCGATCTGCTGGCCGCCGATGTGCAGCTCGTCGCCGACAGCGGTGGCAAGGCACCGGCCATCCGCAAGATCGTGGTCGGTGGCGAGAAGGTCATGCGGTTGCTGGCCTCGTTCGTCTCGCCCATGGGCCAGCTCGGAATGTCGCTCGAATCCCGCGAGATCAACAGGCTCCCCGGCCTGATCGTGCGGGACGCCGAGGGTGCCATCGTGCAGGTCATGACGTTCGACGTGACGGACGGGAAGATCGGCGCGGTCCGGGTGATGATCAACCCGGACAAGCTCGCCCATCTGGGGCCAGTGGCCGATGTGCGGGTGCTCGCCCAGAAGCTCCGTGACCTGCAACGACCCTGAATTCTGCCAATTGTTCGGCGTGGCATGTCACAAACGACAAGGCTGTCCGGTCCTACATGACGAGGGCTCCCGACGGAGCCAACGAACGGATCGGAGAAGCCATGTTCAACACACGCCCCCGTGTCGTCGTCATCGGCGGTGGATATGCCGGAACGGTCGCTGCCAACCGCATGAGCAGGAAGGCTGCGGTCACCGTCATCAATCCGCGGCCGCACTTCGTCCAGCGAACCCGGTTGCACCAGTTCGCGGTCGGCAACCACCATGCATCCGGCGACTACCGCACACTTCTGGCGAAGGGAGTCGACCTTCTGGTCGATACCGTGACCCGCATCGAACCCGGTACGCGCACCGTCCATCTCGCATCCGGCGGAACGGTCGATTACGACTACCTCGTCTACGCCGTCGGAAGTACCGCCACGAGACGGTCCACCGTTCCTGGCGTCGAGGAATTCGCTTTCCCGGTGGCCGAATTCGAGTATGCCGAACGCCTGCAGTACGCGCTGAGCAGTCTCGAACCGGAAGCCGTCGTCACGGTCGTCGGTGCTGGGCTCACCGGGCTCGAAACAGCCGGCGAGCTGGCCGAACAGGGACGTCGCGTGCGCCTCGTGTGCAGCGGTGTCATCGGTCCGATGCTGTCCGAGAAGGCCCGTGCGGCAACCTACGAACGGCTCGCGGACCTGCGGGTCGAGATCATCGAGAACGCGCGCGTCACCCGCGTCGGACCCGACGGCTTCACGCTCGACGACGACACCGTCCTCGAGAGTGCGATCACCGTCTGGACCGCCGGATTCGGCGTTCCCGAATTGGCCCGCACGAGTGGTTTCAGGACGGATGAACTCGGCCGGATCCTCACCGACGAAACGATGACCAGCATCGACGACGACCGTGTGATCGCCGCCGGCGACTGCGCGGCACCGTCAGGAGAGCCGGTGCGGATGGCATGCCAGTCCGCCCTGCCCACCGGCCTGGCTGCGGCCGACACGGTTCTCAGCCGAATCGCCGGTGAAGAGCCCGCGAATCTCGATTTCGGGTTCAACGGCGTCGGTGTGAGCCTGGGCCGACACGTCGGCGTCGTCCAGTTCCACGAGCGGGACGACACCCCGAAGGAACAGGCATACTCCGGCCGAATCGCCTCGACCATCAAGGATCTCGGACTGAAGGCCGCGATGGCGGGCCTGCGGGTCGAGGCCCTACGGCCGGGAACGATGGGATTCCTCAGGGGCGGCCGGCATCCGTCGAACACCGCCACCACCGAGGATCTCTCCCGCACGGAGCAGCCGATGGCCTAACACCCGCTGAATTCACCCTCTTTCAGAACCGACAGCACTGGGTCGCCTTCACCGATCGATGCTCCCACCGAGGGAGTCTGGTCGACGACGACCCAGTTCCTGTCCCATACTTGCGCGCGTCCCTGACCGGTCGCGTCGACGCTCGTGGAGTAGAACACGCCGGCGGCCTGGATGGTGTCCTGTGCCGCTTGGAGATCCATGCACACGACGTTCGGCATCACGGCAACGGACGCCACAGCAGCGACCTGCGTGGTGGAAATCCTCGTTGCGGGAGCGGTCTCCGGAGCGACGGTCCGCGCCGTAGTGGCAGCCGACGTCGTCGATGGCGTGGTGGTCGTCGGTGCAGCGGCACGAGGAGCGGGTTGCGGGGTGGTGCTCGCGTCGTCCTTCGTGGGCGAGTCCAGCCCGTCCGAGATGTCGTTGATGATGCCCATGAAGACGAGCAGCCCGGCAACGGCAGCGGCGATAACGACTCCGCGGCGGATCCTCGCAGGCTTCGGCGGCGCAGGCGGCGGCGCCATCGCGGCCCGCACGTCCCCCGCCAGGAATGCGCGGTGACCGGCTTCGGCGCGGGCGGCGATCGCGTCCTGTTCGGCCTTGATCCGCTTGCGGCGGTCGCGCAGGGGCTTGCCCATCGCGAGATATCCCAGGCCGGCCGCGAATGCCACGAACAGGATCGCGTCGGCCACGTTGCCGTTGACTACTTCCACGATCGCCAGCCACAGCGTGATGGCGGCGAACATCCCCGCTACGACGCGCAGGTAGGGGACGACGAACTTCATGTTTCTCCTTCAACCCGACACCAGGCCCCGTGCGCCGCTGCTTTCCCGACCGCACACGCGCTGAATGCCCTCCTGAACTGGTGTCGGAGCGTCACCCCTCGTCGTTACCACGCCCAGTTGTCGATTTCGGTGGGTTGAGCCCCGGAATCCGGGGGCAGATCCACCCAAGTCGGCGAAGCGTCCCTGTGACGGTTGACACACCCTGTTCGTGAATGTAGTTTCATGAGAATTGAATACTCATTCACTCGCAGAGAATGACCGTTCGATAAGGCTCCTACCTGCAGCGATGAAGGGGATCCCATGACCGACTTCGAAGACATCACCTACGAGATCGACGGCGCAGCCGGCATCATCACGATCAACCGGCCCGAGCGCTACAACGCCTTCCGAGGCAAGACCGTCGAAGAACTGATCAAGGCGTTCCGCTCGGCCTGGGCCGACAGCCGCGTCTCGGCCATCATCCTCACCGGCGCCGGCGAGAAGGCCTTCTGCACCGGTGGCGACGTCAAGCAGCGCGCCGAGACCGGCGACTACGGCCCCACCGAGAGCGGCATGTTCGAGATCGGCTACCTCCACAAGCTCATCCGCGACATCCCCAAGCCGGTCATCGCCGCCGTCAACGGTGTCGCCGTCGGCGGCGGGCACGTCCTGCACGTGCTGTGCGACCTCACGATCGCGTCGGAGAACGCCCGATTCGGCCAGGCCGGACCCAAGGTCGGCTCGTTCGACGCCGGTTTCGGTTCGGCCTTCCTCGCCCGTGTCGTCGGCGAGAAGCGTGCACGAGAGATCTGGTACCTGTGCCGCCAGTACGATGCCGCCACAGCCGAGCGCTGGGGCCTCGTCAACTGGGTTGTCCCACAGGACAAGCTGCTCGACGAGGCCAAGGCCGTCGCCGCCGAGATCGCAGAGAAGAGCCCCACGGCCATCAAGTTCCTCAAGCAGTCCTTCAACGCCGACACCGACCACCAGGCCGGCCTGAGCAACCTCGCGATGTCGGCACTCGACCTGTTCGGCAAGTCCGACGAAGGACTCGAAGGAGCGAAGGCGTTCGCGGAGAAGCGTCCTGCCGACTTCGCGAAGTACGTCAAGGCCTGACCCGAGTTCCCCAGACCCGTAAGGACATCCCATGAGCAACATCGCACTGGTCACCGGCGCCGGATCCGGAATCGGCAAGGCCATCGCTCTCGGTTTCGCCGCGCA
The DNA here is from genome assembly GCF_058211795.1 of Rhodococcus sp. S3. Taxonomy (NCBI): domain Bacteria; kingdom Bacillati; phylum Actinomycetota; class Actinomycetes; order Mycobacteriales; family Nocardiaceae; genus Rhodococcus; species Rhodococcus sp. S3. Next base: position 4,721,812 of record NZ_CM177074.1, read on the forward strand.
GGGTGATCGCGTCGTCGCCGCCGATCTCGACCTCGCAGCCGCCGAAGCCACCGCCAAGGAGTACCCCCAGCTGATCACGGCACTGCCGGTCGACATCTCGGACCGCGCCCAGGTCGACGAGCTCCGCGACCGCACCCATGCCGAGGTGGGCGTGCCCAACGTGATCGTCAACGCCGCCGGCTGGGACCGCACCGACCAGTTCCTGAACGCCACACCGGAGTTCGCCCAGAAGGTCGTCGCGATCAATTATCTCGGCCCGGTGAACATCTGCAGCGCTTTCCTGCCCGGCATCATCGACGCCGGAAACGGCGGTCGCGTGATCAACCTCGCCAGCGATGCAGGTCGCGTCGGCAGCTCCGGCGAATCCATCTACGCGGGTGCGAAGGGCGGCGTCATCGCCCTCACCAAGTCGCTCGCCCGCGAGATGGCCCGGCACAACATCAACGTCAACTGCGTGTGCCCCGGCCCCACCGACACCCCGCTGTTCCAGGCCCAGGAAGAGAAACTCAAAGCTGCTCTCATCAAGACCATTCCGTTCCGGCGGCTCGCGCGACCCGAAGAGGTCGCCGCACCCGTCCTGTTCTTCGCATCCGAGTCCGCATCGTTCATCACGGGCCAGGTGATCAGCGTCAGCGGCGGCCTCACCATGGCCGGCTGACCGACATCCTCAGGGGAGATCGAATCATGAGCGCGTCGTACAACGCCCGGGCCTACCGGGAGTACTTCGAGAACGACTTCACGTATCTCAACGGCTTCCGGCGCAACCTGGGACGGTACGGGAACCGCGTTGCCATCACCGATCCCGACACCGGAACCCGGTTGACCTACGCCGAACTCGGCGAACGCGTCGACCGAGTCGCCACAGGTCTGGCCGATGCAGGTGTGCAGGCCGGGGATGTCGTCGCCTACCAGCTGTTCAACAGTGTCGAATTCGCTGAGCTGTATCTCGCCACTCAGGCCGTGGGCGCGGTGGGTTCGCCGATCAACTTCCGGCTCGCCTCCGGCGAAACATCGTTCATTCTCGACAAGTCCGCACCCACGGTCTTCGTCTACGACACCGAGCTCACCCCGATGGTGACGGAGGCGCTGGAACGTTCGGCGCACACGCCGAAGGTGATCGTCGCGGTGGGTGACGGCGACCCGGTCTCCGTTCCCGGCGCCACCGTCGTGCGGTACCGGCACCTGGCGGCCGATCGGGTCGCGCTCCCGCCGCTGCACCGGACGGTGTGGGACGAGACCACCCGCCTCTATACCTCGGGCACCACCGGCATGCCGAAGGGTGTGCCGCTCAACAGCATGATCGAGATCTTCAGCGCGCACGACGTCATCATGCACTTCCCGTTGAGTCCCGAGGACAAGACGCTCAACATGACGCCGTGGTTCCACAGGGGCGGCCTGTACTCCGGAGGACCCAACCCGGTCTTCTACATCGGCGGAGAAGTGGTGCCGCTGCGCACCTTCGACGCCGACCGCGTCCTCGACCTCGTCGCCGAGCACGGCCTCACCTTCCTCATCGGAGCACCTACCAACCTCGCGATGCTCGCGACCGCGCAGGAGGCCCGTCCACGCGACCTGTCGTCGCTGCGCGGCATCGTCACGATGGGTGCGCCGCTCGAACGCGAAGCCGCACTGCGATACCAGCAGGTTCTCAACCCGCGGATCTTCAACGGCTACGGCAGCACCGAAGGGTTCTGGAACACCTTCCTTCGCCCCACCGATCTGCCCGAGCATGCCGGCACCGCGGGCCGAGCGTGCACCGACGACGACGTGCGCGTGGTCCACATCTACGAGGACCGACTCGCCCACCACGACGACGTCGTCGCCAAGGACGGCGAAGAGGTCGGAGAGGTGATCGTCCGCTCCCCCAAGGGTTCGAACGCCTACTTCGACTCCCCCGACCAGGAGAAGGCCAAGTTCAACAACGGATGGCTGCACATCGGCGACCTCGCGACGTGGGATGCCGGGGAGTTCGTCACCATCGTCGGACGCAAGGACGACATGCTCGTCTGCGGTGGGGAGAACGTCCATCCGGTGCAGGTCGAGGAAGCGCTCAACTCGCATCCGGGTGTGTCCGACTGCCTCGTCGTCGGCGTGCCCGACGAGCGCTGGGGACGCATCGTCGTCGCATACATCGTCGCCGGAAGTTCCGATGTCACGGCCGACACGCTCGACGCGCACTGCCGTGAGCATCCGATGCTCTCCACATTCAAGCGACCGCGTGCCTACCGGTTCGTCGAGTCGCTGCCGGTCTCTGCCACCGGAAAGAAACTGCACTACAAGGCAACCCGAACGGCAGCCGACGAGTTCGCCGCAGGATTGTTCACCGCACCCACCGACTCGAGGATCACCCGATGAATGCACGCCTCGAATACGAGACCGAGCACCAGCAGTTCCGGGAGGTCGCACGCGACTTCGTGCACAGCAAGATCACTCCCGTGCACGAGGACTGGGAGCACGCGAGCTGCCTCGACCGGTCGTTGTTCACCGAGGCCGGCAAACTCGGACTGCTCGCCTTCTCCGTCGACGAGAAGTACGGCGGTCCCGGTGTCGACGACTTCCGCTACAACGCCATCCTCATCGAGGAGGTCAACCGCGCCGGCAACGCCGCAGCCGGCATTGCGTTCTCCCTGCAGAACGACGTGGTGCTGCCCTACCTGACCGAGCTGACCGACGACGAACAGAAGGCGCGGTGGCTGCCCGGCGTCGTCCGCGGCGAGACGGTGCTGGGTATCGCCATGACCGAACCCGGCACCGGCAGTGACCTCACCGGCATCCGCACCTCCGCGGTGCGCGACGGCGACCACTACGTCGTCAACGGAGCCAAGACGTTCATCTCCAACGGTCAGAACGGCGACCTGTTCGTCGTCGCGACCCGCACCTCCGACGACCCGCACAAGGGTCTGACGCTGCTGGTCGTCGAGGCCGACACCCCCGGCTTCTCCCGCGGACGCAATCTCGAGAAGATCGGTCTGCACGCCCAGGACACCAGCGAGCTGACGTTCACCGACATGCGGGTGCCGGTCGCGAACCGGCTCGGCGACGAAGGTCGCGGCTTCTACCAGCTGGTGCACAACCTCCCGCAGGAACGGTTGTCGCTGTCCATCGGCGCGGTCGCAGCCGCCGAAGGCGTCCTCGCGCAGACCCTCGACTACGTCCGCGAACGGAAGGCCTTCGGGAAGCCGGTGTCGAGCTTCCAGAACACCCAGTTCGTGCTCGCCGAGCTGGCCACCGAGCTCGACATCGCCCGCACCTACCTCGACGATTGCATCGCCGAGCACGTGGCCGGGCAGCTCACCGCCGCCCGCGCCGCGCGCCTGAAGTGGTGGGCCACCGAACTGCAGGTGCGTGTCGCCGATCGTTGCCTGCAACTGCACGGCGGATACGGCTACATGCGCGAATACGGCGTCGCACGCGCTTTCGTCGACGCCCGCATCCAGACGATCTACGGCGGAACCACCGAGATCATGAAGACGATCGTCGCGAAGGATCTCGGGATCTGACGACCGTCCCAGCTGCACGATTCACACCGCTGAGCACTCGGTACTGTGAATCGGACCGAAAAGCGACGAGGAGCCCCTATGACCACCGACCACGATGCACTTCCCGTGGAAGAGGCCGTGCGGGCAGTTCGTACCAGTTCCCGCCGCAAGCAGGTCCTCGACGCCGCCGTGCAGGTCATGCAGCGCACCGGTTTCCACCAGATGTCGATGCAGGCGCTGGCCGACGAGGCCGGTGTCAGCGTCGGACTGATCTACAAGTATTTCGGCGGCAAGGAGGAGATCCTCCTCGCCACCATCGTCTCGATCCTCGACACCTTCCGCGACCAGATCGAACCTGCGATGGAGGCCGCCGGCGACGACCCGGTCGAACGGCTCGCCGCCGGCATCCGCCGCTACATCGAGATCGTCGACGAGAACCTCGACGCCACCGTCCTCACCTACCGGGAGAGCCGCACGCTCGACGCCGACGGTCGCGCCCGGATCAAGGAGCTGGAGGTCGAGACGTCGGCGCCGCTGCGCTCCGCCCTCGATGACGGTATCGCCGCCGGAATCATGGAGCCCATCGACGTCGACCTGATGGTGTTCGACATCCTGTTGCTCGCCCACGGGTGGGCGCTCAAGCACTGGCATTTCGGGTCCATCTACACCCTCGACGACTACATCCGACTCCAGACCCGGCTGGTGCTCAACACGACCCTGAAGGCGGAGCGGTGTGGGGAGTACGCGCACTTCCTCCGATAGGCACGTCGTGTGCGCCGCGCATGATGTGTGTCAAATATTGTGACACGCCACGTAGTGACCTTCCGCTATTTCGCGCAGCGACGGTTCCTCCGCCGTGCAACGGTCGGTCACCAGTGGGCACCGCGTGCGGAATCGGCAACCGGATGGTGGATCGAGGGGAGACGGAAGGTCTCCCTCGATGAGAGGTACCGCCTCGGATTCGCTGAGCAGAATGTCAGGATCGGGGATCGACGCCAGCAGCAACTGCGTATACGGATGCAACGCCAGGCGTTCCATCTCTCGGCTCGGCGCGATCTCGCACACCTTGCCGAGATACATGACCATGACTCGGTCGCTGATGTTCTTCACCACCGCCATGTTGTGGGCGATGAAGATCATCGTAAGCTCGAACTCAGCCTTGGCCTGCTCGAGGAGGTTGAGGATCTGGGCCTGCACCGAGACGTCCAGGCTGGACACGGGCTCATCGCAGATGAGAACCTTCGGCCTGAGCATCATGGCGCGCGCGATGCACACCCGCTGACACTGACCGCCCGAGAGCTCGCTCGGAAGCCGTTCCCACACCATGTCCGGATCGAGCCCGACCGATTGCAGCAGGTTCCGACCCGATCGATAGAGCCACTCGTTGTTGCGCTGGCCCCACATGCGGGCGCCCTCCGTGACGAGATGCTTGACCTTGCGGCGCGGATTGAGCGACGAGATCGGATCCTGCATGATCATCTGCATTTGCGCTCGAATCTTACGCAGCGCCGACGCGCTCAGCGTGGTCAGCTCGATTCCGTCGATCTCCACCCTGCCGGACTTCGGAGCCGGCAACTGCAGAACGGCGCGCCCGGCAGTGGACTTGCCGCAGCCCGATTCACCGACGATACCGAGCGTTTCGCCTTGGAGCAGGTCGAAGCTGATGTTCGAGACGGCATGTACCGTCTGTCCCCGCCCGACAGGGAACTCCACCACCATGTTCTCGACTGCGAGCACAGGGTTCTCGTTCTTGCGTAGGTGCGCAACACCACTACCGGCCATCAGATGGTCTCCACTTCGAGCTCGAGATCGTTGGTGTCGGCGGCTCCCGGCGCTCCGAGGTCGCTCACAGCCACACCGCCCAGAGGGAAATGGCAGGCCACTTCATGCGGGTGGCGGGCCCCGACGGTATCCGGAGTGGCGGTCAGGACCGGCGCCACCTCCCGGCAAGACTGCTGCACGTACTTGCACCGGGACGCGAAGGCACATCCCGTGGGTGGCTCGGTCATGTCCGGCAGGCCGCCGTCGATGGGCTCGAGGCGGGTGTGCGGTTCCTGGTCGAGGCGAGGCACTGCCGCCAGCAGGGCCTCGGTGTAAGGATGTCGCGGGCCGGCGAACAGCTCTCGGGTGGGTGCCATCTCGACGATCCGTCCCGCGTACATCACCGCAACCCGGTCCGTCTGTCCGGCAACAACTCCGAGGTCGTGGCTGACCAGGATAGTGGCCATCCCCAGTTCGGTGCGCAGCGAATCGAGCAGCTCGAGGATCTGCTTCTGGACGGTGACGTCCAGCGCGGTCGTCGGTTCGTCTGCAATGGTCAGCTTCGGGTCACACGCGAGTGCCATCGCAATGACCACGCGCTGGCGCATACCGCCTGACAACTCGTGCGGGTACTGGTCGATGCGCCGCGCAGGTTCGGGAATGCGCACCTTGCGCAGCAGTTCTATCGCGCGTTCGTTCGCCTGGATCTTGCCCAGGCCGAGGTGCGTGCGAAGGGACTCGGCGATATGGGTACCGATCCGCTTGAAGGGATTGAGTGCCGACATCGGGTCTTGGAACACCATCGCGATGTCCTTGCCCCACAGCTGCTGCTGCTCCTTACGGGTCAAAGCCTGCATGTCCCGGCCCATGAAGCGTACCTCACCTGTGACGGTCGTACCGCCACCACTCGATACCAAACCCATGATCGTCTGTCCCAGAACGGATTTACCCGATCCGGATTCACCGACGAGGCCGAGCGTCTCCCCGGCGTCGAGCTGCAAGGAGACTTGCTCGACCGCCCGGAGTTGCCCGCGCTTGGTGCGAAACCTGGTGGACACCTTGTCCACCGTCAGGATCTGTTCGTTACTGCTCACAATTTCACCTCCCGAGCGCCCCCGGTCTTCCTCTGAGCTTTCTCGCCGACCATATTGAACGAGAACACGGTCAAGAAAAGGAAGAAGCCGGGTACCAGCACGACGTACGGATACTGCTCGAAGACGTTCCCCTGCCCTTCGGAGATCATGTTGCCCCACGTCGGGGACGGTGGTTGAATGCCGAGCCCGAGGAAGCTCAGCGATGCTTCGGCAACGATCATTACCGAGATCATCACCATGCCGAGCGAGGCCAGCGGCAGTGCAACATTGGGCGCTATCTCACGGAGCATCACTCGCAGCTTGGTCGCTCCCATAGACCTTGCGGCAAGCACGAATTCGCGTTGAGAGTACACAAGGGTGTTCGCTCTGGCGATACGGACCATACTGGGAATTGCCAGTATGGCGAGAGCTAGCGCAATGTTTCGCAGATTCGGTTCGAGCACCGATGCGAGCGCGATCAGCAGGATCAGAGCTGGTACCGCGAGCAGCGAGTTCGTCATGACGCCGATGATGCGGTCGACATTGCCCCCGAAGTAGCCTGCGACGATGCCGATTGCTCCGCCGATGACCATACCGATCAGCACGGCTGCCACAGCAACGATGAGCGACGACCGGGCACCGTAGACGGAACGCGCGAGCAAGTCGAGACCAAAATTGTTGGTTCCTAATGGGTTGGACGAGAACAAGTTCGGTTCGGCATAGCTCTCGGCGGCGAGGGTCTTGGTAGTGTCCTCGTGCTCGGCCAGCGGTAGCAGTGGGGCGAACAGCGCCGCTGCGATGAGAGCCGCCAACCATACACAGGCCAGGACGAAGGTCAGGTCGAAGTCCGCGCCGAACCGGGCCAGCCCGAGCCGGCGCATCCCCATGTACAGCGCGACCAGTCCGACCACGAAGAGTACGGTCCGGACACCGATGATCAGTAGAGGCGCCAGACCGATTCCGGTGGCGACGACGCCCACCACGGTCAGAAACGCTCCGATCCGGTACAGGTTGCGGCGTTCCGCGAGATCGGACGCGTCCGCCAGTTTCTCTACGTTCGCGGCGTCGAGCACGCGGCCTGTGGTGGCCGGCATCTCGATTTCGTCGGTTGCGGTCTCAGACATGGGCTCGCCGGCTCCTTGGGTCGAGGTATCCGTAGGCGATATCGATGACGCCGTTGGCCACGACGTAGATGACGGCGATAACCAGCACCGCACCCTGCACCATCGGCATATCACCCTGCTGCGCCGCGCGGACGATGAGCGAACCCATCCCGGGCAACGAGAACAGCGTCTCGACGATAACGGTGCTGCCGATCATCGAACCGAGGACGACGCCGAGCATCGTGATCAGCGAGAACGACGACGGGCGCAACGCGTCGCTGAAGAGTAGCCGAGTGTTGGACATACCCTTCGCCTTGGCGACGAGGATGAACTTTTCCCCGAGCGTCATGACCAGGTCGCTGCGAAGAATTCGGGTGAACATCGCCATCTCCAGCAGGCTGATGGCGATCGCCGGAAGGATGGCGTGGTACAGGTTCTGCCCCAACCCCTCCGAGATGCGGACCCACTGGGACCGGGGGAACCATCCCAGGTGATTCACGGCCAGCATGATCAGCAGGAGACCGGACAGAAAACTCGGGATCGACAGCACACCGAATGTGCCGGCCCCGATCGCGCGATCGATCCAGTTGCCCTGGTGACGAGCGGAGTACACAGCCAACGGCACCGCGACGACGATCGCGATGACCAGGCCCATCAATGCCAGTTGGAGACTGACGGGCATTGCCTCACCGATGCTGTCGATGACCGGCCCCTGTGGGGGAACTATGGAAGTTCCGAGATCGCCCTGAAGCGCACCCGACAACCAGTGCCAGTACCGAGTCAAGAAGGGATCATCGAGGCCCATCTCGGCGCGCACCCGCGCATAGTCCTCGGGCGCATAGCCCTCACCGAGTATCGCGACCGACGGATCGCCGGGGATGAACGATACAAGAGCGAACGTGCCGAGGCTGACGATGCAGAGCACCACGACCAATTCGATCAACTTGTCGATCACTGTTCTCACCATCGCGTTATCCCCTCCTCACTGTATTCATGGGGTCCCAATTTCTGTGTTGGCATGACTTTGTGCCCACCACACGGAATCGCAGGTGATCAGGTTTTCCGAGCCGAACGAGCCCGGCTGTACCCGGCGTAATGCCGTGCGTTCCCGTTCGTACGGAGCGAAGTTCTTCCCGGCCGAGCAACTCCGGAAGTTGCAGCTGTGGTCGCTGTCACCGAGGCGATGTTCACTCATGGCCCCTACAACTATTGCACAGCCAAGCCTCGATTGTTACCGTCGCCACATCGAAAGTGGTGCGCCGAGGCCGGCAGAGCGGCAGAAGTAGAGACCACTGACGCGGTCAGGCCACGCGCGCCACTACCCGTCAGCTCAATCTTTCTCTGCGCGCGAAGTATTGCCCTCGACAGCCGGGTAACGCAACACACGCACCAACCCGGTGACGACGGTCCGGTCCGCACGCAGGCGGCTTCTCCTAGCTGGGCGTACCACCTTTCGCACCGACGAGCAGTGTTCCAAGAGCATGGAGGCAATCAGTGACGATCAAATACTCGAGGTTCGGCAGGCTCCTGTCGACCATGGCGGTGACCGCCGTCGTCCTGGCGGGTTGCGCCAACACGACCGCGGGCGAAGACGACCAGAGCGGACAAGCGGACTCCACCTCGGTGCCGCGTGGAGTCGTGGGCGACCAAGGCGATCCGGGGACACCCACCAAGGGTGGAACGCTGAGCTTCGCCTCGTACTCCCCTGTCACCAACCTGGACCCAGCGAAGACTCAGGGAGCGGGCCCCACCGGGGGCACCGAAATGGCAGCCGTTTACGACGTGCTCATGCGATACGACGCGGATTCGCAAACGTTCGTGCCTCAGATCGCGCAGTCTCTCGAAGAGAGCGCAGATCGGTCGACATGGACCTTGACGTTGCGGCCCGACGTACGGTTCAGCGACGGTACACCTTTCGATGCCGACGCGGTGGTTGCCAGCATCGAGCGATACAACGACAATCGAGGACTCTACTCACAGCTGTTCACCGAGATCGTCCAGAGCGTCACCGCGAAGGACTCCAGCAACGTCGAGTTCAAGCTGAACAGAGCATGGTCCAACTTTCCCGCCATCCTTTGCTACGGGCACGGCATGATCGTGGCGCCTTCCGCACAGCAGGGTGACACCTTCACGCCTATCGGCGCCGGACCCTTCAGCGTTGTCAAACTACTACCCCAGCAAGAACTCGAATTGAAAGCCCGGCCCGACTACTGGGGTGGGGAACCCAATCTCGACGGTCTGAAGTTTGTCGCCGTTGCCGGTGAGCAGGCAAAAATCGAGACACTGAGGACCGGTGGCGTACAGGCGATCTACCTCCGGAACGCCGCCACCGTCAATGCCGCGAAGGAAGAGTTTCCCGGATTCATCGAGGCTCACAGCCAAGCGATGATCGGACAGATCAACCAAGCACCAGGGCGTCCCGGCGCGGATCGACGGGTACGTCAGGCGATGGCCTATGCCCTCGACCCCACAGTCCTCAACCAGCGAGCCCGGGACGGACAAGGCATGCCCGGTACCGACCTGTTCCAGCCGTGGTCGCAATGGCACGGCGCGGAAACCGGCGTCACGCCCGAAGCCGCCAGGGCCGAGCAACTGGTCGACCAGGCGAAGAAGGATGGATTCGACGGCAAAGTCACCTACGTCAGCATCAACGACCCCGATGCCCAGAAGCTCGCATTGGCTATACAGGCACAACTCAATTCGGTCGGATTCGACACCTCGATCGAGTACACCAACAGCGCACCGGACATGATCCGGCGTGTCTACGTCGACCGTGACTTCGACCTTGCGCACGGCGCATACAATGCCTCCGACATCGACCCCGAGATCCGCATGTTCAATGCGATGCACAGCAAGGCGAACAACCTTGTGGGTCTTGCAGACCCGAAGGCCGACAGCCTCCTCGCTGCGCTACTGTCCGCTCCGGATGCCGAGACGAAGAAGCAGGCAATCAACGACATCCAGACGTATGTGAACGAGAAACAACCGTTCCTCGCATGGGGAGCCAGCAGTACCTACGTTGCGTGGTCCCCGAACGTCTTTCGAATGAATCCGTCGATCGACCACATCATGTTGTTCGACAAGGCGTTCATCCGCGACTGATCTCGAACATTCCCTCGGGATCTGACGGACGATGGGGCAATCCGGGCCTGACATTCGAGATGTACCGCTGCAGAGAATGATTCTGCTTTCGTAGGTGACGCAAGGACGCCCGGTCTCCTGCCTACCTCGATGGTTGATCACGCGCCCTTTGCCGAGCGGGCCGCGCTCGGGTAGTGACACACGACTACCCGAGCGCGGCCTTCTCGTCGAGAAGATGCCTGCAACCCCGGGTAGTTCGCCCTCCACCTCATGAGCACGCAGACCGTTGCGGCCGCCCGACTGACTCTGCGAGCCGACCGCATCTACCCCATGAGTACTGCCGGCACTGGCACGACAGGACAATTCGCAATCGATCAGCCGGCCGCATCTTCTCTCTTCGCCTGACTTTGCTCGAGAAGAGCCGTGTACTCCTCGAAAAGCTCGACGAGCAATAGGCGGCGAGCAGGGTCCATCGGGTCCAGCGTTTCTCGCATCACACGCCGGCGCTCCTCGACGAAGCGCCCGACGGCCGCCTCTCCGCTCGGGGTACATCGAAGGACGACGTACCTGCGGTTGGCGGGATCGGTATAGCGCTCGAGGAGCTGCATCTCAACCAGAGGGTTGATTGCGCGTGTGACTGTCGAGGGGTCGAGTCTCAGCTTCGCGGCAAGCTGATTCATGTGCATCTCGCCGTGTTGAGCCACCACTTCCAGAGCGTCGATCTGTGCGACGCCGAGTCCCTGACCATCCACCGTGTACAACTTTGTCTGGTTCCACTCCCGCCGCTTCGTATGCAGAAAACGGCGGGTCACGTCGATCAAGCGGTCTCCGATAACCGCGGGTTCACTCTCGGACTGCAAGTCGCCCCATACCGGCGTGGTGATCCGATCGGGCACGAGCTCCTCGGAGTTCGGCGGAACAGGCATTCTCGTATCTCCTCAACACGTCGACTCCCACGCCTCTTGCGTGCCATTCTACTGCATGCGCTCCCCATAGTGGCTCTCTGCAACTGTTGCATCTACAAGTCTTGTATGTGCATCGAATAGTCGTTAGCCTGGGCACACACCGCGATCACCCCACCGCCGCAGCGTGGGGGCCGGGCTCACGACAGGAAGGAGGCAGCGGGTGTATCTACGAATGTCGGAGAAGACCGACAAGCTGCGCCAGGAGCTTCGCCGGTACTTCGATCTCCTACTCACAGACGAGGTCCGTGCCGAACTCCGGACGGAAGGCGCGGCCGGTGGCCCGACCCGCAGCCGGGTATTGCGGCAGATGGGCAGCGACGGCTGGCTCGGTATCGGATGGCCGACGGGCTTCGGCGGTCAGGGCAAAGGGCCGGACGCGCAATATGTCCTCTTCGACGAGGCATATCGCGCCGGAGCACCGCTACCGATGGTCACGCTCACCACGGTAGCCCCGACACTCATGGCCAAGGGTTCGGAGGACCAGAAAGAGTACTTTCTTCCCCGAATTCTTCGCGGAGAACTGATATTTGCTATCGGTTACACGGAACCGGCCGCCGGCACCGACCTGGCATCGTTGCGCACACGCGCAGTTCGCGACGGTGACGAGTACGTCATCAATGGGAACAAGGTGTTCACGTCCGGAGCCGACGGCGCCGACTGGATCTGGCTTGCAGCCCGCACCGACCCGGAAGCGCCCAAACACAAGGGCATTTCGTTGATCCTCGTACCGACCAGTTCGAACGGGTTCTCGGCAACGCCGATACACACGGTCGGCGGAGGGACGACGACCGCGACCTATTACGACAATGTACGGGTTCCGGTCACGAACGTCGTGGGCCAGGAGAACCGCGGCTGGGAAATGATCACTACCCAACTGAATCACGAGCGCATCGGTCTCGCAGCACTCAGCGGCACGTGCGAAGGGATGCTCGAGGACACCATTGAATGGGCCCGATGCGCAAAGTCGCCGGACGAACGCGCGGTGATCGAACTCCCCTGGGTCGCAACCAAGCTTGCGGAAGCGTATGCCCGAGTACGGGCCATGCAATTGCTGAACTGGCAACTCGTGGACGCGACCGGAGATCGATCTGCACTTCCCGGAGACGCATCCGCCGCCAAAGTGTTTGCCACCGAAACCGCAGTCGACGTCTATCGCATGCTACTCGAAGTGCGTGGCTCGACCGCGATGCGCATCACGGAGCAACCATGGCGGAGCGACTCCGGACGACTCGCTCTATTGAATCTCTCTTCACAGATCAACACATTCGGCGGAGGCGTAGCAGAGATTCAACGAGAAATCGTTGCATGGAACCGACTTGGCATGGCACGGAGGACTCGATGACCGGGCGCAGCATGGACTTCTCGTTCGACGACCAACAACAGATCGTTCATGAGCTCGCAGTTTCGGTGTTCGCGAAGCACAGCACCGACAAGCGGGTTGCAGAACTCGAACGCGCCGGCCAGGCGTTCGACAGCGAACTATGGACTCGTTTGATCGACACGGGGCTGCTGGATGTCGCCCTGCCCGCCGAGATCGGCGGCGGTGGCCTGGGCACGGTAGGACTGGCGATTGTGCTGGAACAACAGGGCAGACATCTCAGCCGAGTCCCCCTCGTGTCCACGTCCACCGCCGCGTCTTCCCTAGCGGAATTCGGTGATGTAGACGTCCCGGTCCTGCCGTCGATCCGGGACGGTAGTGCCCGCATCGCAGTGGCCTTGTCCGATCCCTGGGGCAGCGTACGTGCCGAAAGGCATGACGATGGCTGGGTTCTGAACGGGAGCCTACCTCAGGTCTACATGGCGGGATCGTGCACACACGTCCTCGTTCTCGCTGACGACTCACAATGCACTCGAACATTTCTGTTGTCCCTCGAGTGCGACGGACTCGAGATCGACCGCTTCGAAGGCATGAGCCGTAACATCCACGCCTCCATAGACTTCAACTCTGTTCACGTCGAAGATCGCAATCTCGTCGGCCGCCGATCACACTCCGGAGACCCGGCACGGTGGATACGCACCCGGCTGCTGACCGGGATCGCGGCGCTCCAGTTGGGTCTGTGCGAAGAGGCAGTGAAGCGCACCGCGGAGTACACATCTACCAGGGAACAGTTCGGCCGGCCTTTGTCGACCAATCAAGGGGTGGCAATGCGGGTGGCCGACGCCTATATCGACACCGAAGCCATCCGGTTGACGATGTTGGACGCAGCCTGGCAACTCGACCAGGGTGAAGACGCAGCGACAGCCGCTCTGGTGGCGGCATGGTGGGCACGTGAAGGTGGTGTCCGTGTAGTGCACGCGACCCAGCACCTTCACGGCGGTATGGGCGCCGACGTCGACAACCACATCCATCGATTCTTTCTTTGGGTTCGAGAACTCGACATTGTCGCAGGGCCGGCGCCCGCCCTGCTCGACGAGCTCAGTGCCGTCCTCACCGCAGGGATCTGAAGATGACCGATCCCAGAATGGTAGCCACGAAAGGAGTTCTGTTGAATCACGATGCACCGTTGACCACGGCGGACTTGCTACGGAGGCGAGCGGCGGATGACCATTCCGCCCTTCTTTTCGAGGACTCGCAGTGGTCGTGGCGAGAGTTCGTCGCCGAATCGAGCCGACGAGCGCATTTGTTCCAGAACCTCCATGACCCTGACCGGCCCTTTCATATCGGCATCATGCTCGAGAACGTTCCCGACTACCTGTTCGCAATAGGCGGTGCTGCCTTCGCGGGCGGGACGGCGGTCGGCATCAATCTGACTCGAAACGGTGAGGAACTGGCCGCGGACATCCGCTACACCGATTGCGAGATGATCATCACCGACAGCGTTCTCGTAAGACGCCTGGAGGGTCTCGAACTCGGGCTCCGCCCGGACAAGATCATCCTGATCGATTCGTCGGAGTACAGCAGTCGACTCGACTCGTATCGAGACCACGGAATACCGGATGCTCCTGCAGCACATGACCCACAGACACAGTTGTTGCTACTCTTCACTTCCGGATCCACGGGAAATCCGAAGGCAGTAATTTGCTCGACGGGTCGATTTGCGCGCATCGCATCGCGTGCGCACATGAACCTCGGGCGCGAGGACGTCTCCTACAACGCCATGCCACTCTTTCACGGCAACGCACTCATGGCGTGTTGGTCGAATCCTCTGTACACCGGCGGAACATTTGCGCTGGCCCGAAAATTCTCGGCTTCGCGCTTCGTCGACGATCTTCTGAAGTTCAAGGCGACGTACTTCAATTATGTCGGCCGCGCTCTTGCGTATGTCCTGTCCCAACCCGAACGTCCCGAGGAGAAGCAAACCTTCCTCAAATTCGCATTCGGCACCGAAGCGTCGAAAGTCGACCGTGAGGAGTTCGAACGTCGCTTCGGAATAGTTCCCACGGAAAGCTACGGAGCCAGCGAAGGCGGTCTCGCGATCATCAGAACAGCGGACACGCCCGAAGATGCCTTAGGACGTCCCCGAGACGACATGAGGGCAGCAATCCTCGATCCGGAAACGCTCGAAGAATGCGCCCGCGCCAGATTCGATCGGAACGGTCGCCTCCTGAATGCAGACGAGGCCGTCGGCGAGATGGCGAACCTGACGGGCGCCCGACAATTCGAGGGCTATTACAAGAACCCCTCGGCTGCCGACGAACGTATCCGAGGAGATATTTTCCTGACCGGCGACCTCGGATACTGCGACGAGGACGGCTACTTCTATTTCGCGGGCAGGGCCGGGGAAAAGTTGCGGGTCGACAGCGAGAACTTTTCGGCTGCGCCGATAGAGCGCATCCTTTCACGCCACCCTCAGGTTGTTCTTGCAGCAGTGTATCCAGCTCCCGACGAACGGACGGGGGACCAGGTCATGGCGACACTGCAAGTCGCGGATCCCCGACGCTTCGACCCGGGGGAATTTGCTCAGTTCCTGGAGGACCAACCCGACCTCGGAACCAAGTGGGCTCCTAAATATGTCCGAATCGTCACCGATGTTCCCGTCACCGCAACGCGCAAGATCAACAAAGTGCAGTTGCGCAACGAATTGTGGTACGTGGACGATGTCATCTACTACCGGCCGTCCGCAGATCTGCAGTATCGACTTCTGACACAGAAAGATGTGGACAGAATATCGGCAGACTTCGACAAGAACAGTCGAGCCAACCTTCTCACAGCTCTGCACACATCCGATTATGCGCAGTCGAGGCGGAAATGATGGACCAAGATCGTATGGAAAAGGAAATACTCCTGATCATCAAGTCGGGCGACGCACGGATCGCGGTTGCGCGGGATCCGGTGAACCGACCCATGATCCACCATCTGTGTGACGCATTCGGAGACCGGAATCCGGTATATCTGAGCCGCAAAGCGGCGGAAAAAGCAGGGCACCCCGATGTCGTGGCTCCGCCCAGTGCGCTACAGGTGTGGAACATGCCCAACCCCGGCGAGACCGATGCGTCGCCTTCCAATGGTGTAGAACGTGTCTACAGCCTGTTACGTGAAGGCGGTTTCGCAAACGTGGTCGCAGTGAACTGCGTGCAGGAGTACGCGCGATACCTGGTTCCGGGCGATGTGCTGACCTGTGCCGAGAAGGTCGAACATCTGTCACCGCGGAAGTCGACGAAACTCGGTTCCGGCTATTTTGTCACGACTCTCACCACCTACACGAACCAGACAGAGCAATTTGTCGGTTCGATGCGTTTCCGAACATTGTGGTACACCAATGAACAAGGCAGAGAAGATGATTGATGCGCTCCGACCTCGTCCCCCGATCAATGGTGACAATCGGTTCTTCTACGACGAACTGAAGGCCGGGAGGGTTTCTGTTCAAGGGTGCAGCTCATGCGAAGAATTGCGCCACCCGCCAGTGCCCATGTGTCCCAGCTGCCACTCGTTGGACTGGTCGCCCAGACAGATGTCGGGCGAGGGCGAATTGATCAGCTACGTTGTAATGCATCATCCCATTGTGCCGCCTTTCCAGGACGGGTACATCGTTGCCTTGATCGAGTTCACCGAGGGTCCACGTTTGGTGATGAACCTGGAAGGAATCGCGGAAGACGACATCGAGATCGGCATGAAAGTCGAGGTAACCGCACATGCGGTAGACGACGAGTTGACATTGCCGATGGCGTCACCGTGCGCGTAGCCATCCGCCATCGAACCCGAATAGGAGTACTCCCGTGAAGAGCTACCGAGCCGGTGATCGTCTTCCCGCCTCCGACGTTCCCGTTACGACGTACCTCGTGATCGCCGGTGCCATTGCCACACGAGACTTCCAGCCTGTTCACCACGACCGCGATGCTGCCCTAGCGGCTGGCACGAAAGACATCTTCATGAACATTCTGACGACAAACGGCCTCGTGGGCCGGTATATCACCGACTGGGCGGGTCCCGAAGCGCGATTGAAGAAGCTCGATATCACCCTCGGAGCACCGAACTTTCCCGGCGACTGCCTGACATTCACAGGGCACATAGACGAGCTCTCAGAGGACGGAACGGCTCGCGTGTCGATAGAGGGTCGAAACGCCTCAGGGGTCCACGTGTCGGGAACTGCCGTGCTGGCCCTGGACAGTAGCGAAGTGACTGCACATGCATAGCATCGTCGACAAGACAGCGATCGCCGGCATCGGAGCTACCGAATTCTCCAAAGCATCGGGGCGTTCCGAGCTGCAACTTGCCCTCGAAGCATGCAAAGCGGCTCTCGATGACGCTGGGATTTCACCGCACGAAGTCGACGGTATGGTGACCTTCTCGATGGACACCAACCCGACGATCGAGGTGGCTCGCGGATTGGGGTGCAAGGAACTGTCCTACTTCAGTCTGGTCGACTACGGCGGCGGGGCCGCTGCAGGTACCGTGCTACATGCTGCGATGGCAGTCGCGACAGGCGCTGCCGAAACGGTTCTGTGTTACAGAGCGTTCAATGAACGATCCGGCAAGCGCTTCGGTAGAGCTATGAGCGTGGAGGGATTGGCACCGGACGCCCGGTCGGCGCACTTCGGTTGGTACGTCCCCCATGGGCTGGTCACCCCCGCGTCGTGGGTTGCGATGCTGGCTCGTCGTTACATGCATGTCTCCGGCGCGACCAGCGAGGACTTCGGACGCGTCGCGGTAGCCGACCGCCGCCATGCAGCGACGAACCCGAACGCATGGTTCTATGAAGCGCCCATCACATTGAAAGATCACCAATCCTCGCGGTGGATAGCCAAACCGCTGCATCTTCTGGACTGCTGCCAGGAGTCGGACGGTGGTCAAGCTTTCGTCATCACCAGTCTGGAACGGGCACGCGACCTCGTGTCCAAGCCGGCTGTCATCCGTTCCGCCGCACAGGGGTCGGGATACGACCAGCACTCGATGACGAGCTACTACCGAGCCGACAAGGACAGGTTCCTGCCCGAGATGGGCGTCGTGGGTAGACAGTTGTGGTCCGATACCGGGTTGGGCCCGAAGGACATTCAAACAGCGATCTTCTACGACCACTTCACACCGTTCGTGTTGTGCCAACTCGAAGAATTCGGCTTCTGCGAACGAGGGGATGCCAAGCATTTTGTTCGTGACGGTGAAATCGAACTCGGCGGCAGCCTCCCGATCAATACGCACGGAGGTCAATTGGGTGAGGCCTACATTCACGGCATGAACGGCATCGCGGAAGGTGTTCGGCAGGTTCGCGGGACGTCGGTGAACCAGGTCGACGGAGTAGAGAATGTGTTGGTAACTGCAGGTACCGGCGTTCCCACAAGCGCCCTGATTCTCGGAACCGACGAGTAGATCGACGTGTTTCTCCGCCGTGTCGTCGGCTGGTGGGTGCCGACGACACGGTCATCTGCACACGATTCCTTGCAGATGCATGAGGTCGACTGGTCGCACCACTTGTCATTCCGACCCGAATCCCGATGCCGGGCGGCCGAATACCTCACGCAGCATCGGCAGGAAGTGATCGATCGGCAGTGTCGGGTAGGCCGGGTCGAAGGACACCTGATCCCATTCGGCGCAGAAGTGGGCACAGGTATCGAAATAGGGAGAGCCACGGAATTTTTCGCGTGCATTGGTATCGAGCCCGAGCCGGTCCCAGTAGTGGTAACCCTGGAATATGCCGTGGTGCTGGACGACCCAGGTCGATTCCGCATCCAGGTATGGACGGACGATCGACGCTGCCAATTCTGCGTGATTCGCCGGGGCCATGGCGTCGCCGACGTCGTGCAGCAGGGCGGCCACGACCAGATCTGTTCTGGCGCCTTCGCGGAGAGCCCTGGAAGCCGTCTGCAGCGAGTGCTCATAGCGGTCGACCTGGTATCCCAGCGTCGGTCCTTTGAGGGAGTCGAGGAGGTCGATCATGGTGTCGACCAAGCGATCGTTGAGGAACTTCTTCGACTCGGTGAAGATGAGATCGATGTCCTCCTTCGTCGACTCGTCCATTCGAGTGAAGCTGACAACGCGGTTCGGCCGGCCGATCTCGGTCACAGGGATTCCCTAAGTTCGTAGGTGCAGTTACTTCGTGAGAGTTGCGGTGAGCTGTAACCCGGGCGGGCCTGGCGAGGCTGCATAAGGTTTGCCCACTCTCGAGGGGGCTTGAAAGGACTGACCACCCGACCTGTCTGGACACCTCGGACCGCTGAGTGAGATCTGCGAATGATCGCTTGTTCAAGGAAATGCCGGCGGAGGCGTCCATCGGGGCCAGGCCGGAACACAAGCGAAAACGAGGAAATCCGATGACCGGTTCGCAACTCTGGGCAGGAGTCGACGTCGGCAAAGAACACCACTGGATATACGTACTCGACACCTCCGGGACGGTGGTGCTGTCGCGGCGATGCGACAACGACGAAGCAACGATCCGTGCGGTGATCCGTTGCGATCCCGCCTCTCGCGTCTACTATCAGCGCAAACGTGCCGAAGGTAAGCGTCCCGTCCAGGCCACGATCTGCCTGGCTCGGTGGCGCGTGGACGTTCTCTACGCGCTGCTCCGCGACAACCGCACCTGGCAACCGACTGTGCCGGTCACCGCGGTGGCGGCTTGACAGGATCATTGAGAATCCTTTCCTTGGCGAATACAGCATTGCGGCCCACTGACGTGCGCTCTTCCTACTGCCGCCGCGACCCTGCCGCAACGGCTTTCCCTCTCATCGGGTCGAATTCTCGTGGCGACCGATCGCCGACACCGGTATATGGGCGCCGGTCGTCGGCACGGATTCTTCAGACACCAGGAACGCGGCGGTCCGGGCTACCAGGTCGGTTGTCACCCACGCGGACCGGTCCGCGTTCGGTTGCGAATTGCGGTTGGCGGGGGTGTCGATCACCGTGGGCAGCAAGGCGTTGACTCGTACTCCCTCGGCGCGGTACTCGGTGGCCAGCACGTCGACGAACGCGAGCAGTGCAGCCTTCGAGGTGATGTAGCCGGATGCTCCCGGGAACGGGGCGCGGGCAGCTGCGCTGGAGATACACACGATCGACCCGCCACCGTTCGCGATCATGTGCGGCAGCGCGGCCCGGCTGGCCAGGAATGTCGGGCGTACGTTCAGGCGTAGCTGTGCATCGAAATCCTCGACGCTGGTTTCGTGGACTCGTCCGCCCGTCGCAAAGCCACCGACCAAGTTCACCAACCCACGCAGTGGTGCGTCGGGCCGCGAGGCTGCCACCTCGACCGCGCGACCGACCGCTGCTTCGTCCAGCGGGTCGGCTCGGACCAGCTCCAGCTCGCTGTCGGCGAGCCCGGCCAGTCGTCGATCGGCGTCCCCGGAACGAGACGGCACCACCACGCGCCAGCCGTCGCGCAGCAGCCGTTCAACGACTGCCACTCCGAGACAGCCTGTCCCACCGGGAACGAGTGCGGTTCCGGATGAATTCATCCTGGCGCACCTTTGCCCGCCGACTCGAGGCGGCCGACGCTCGCCGCAACCTCGAGTTCCCCGGCGGCGAGCGCCGCCAGAGCCAGTTCTCGAACCTGCCCCTTGGCCAGCTTGCCTCCCGAGGATCGAGGTATCTCGTCGACGACGAGTAGATACTCGGGCAGGTACTCCTTGGTCATCCCGTGCTCGACCAGATGCGCGTTCAGGCCGGGAAGGGTCAGCCGGGCAGCGGAACTTCCGCTGATCACGGCGCAGAGCCGTTCACCGAAAACGTTGTCGGGAAGCCCCACGGCCACCGCCATCTCGACATTCGGGTGGGTCTCGATTTCCCGCTCCACATGAGCGGCGGAGATGTTCTTCCCTCCCCGGATGATGATTTCCGCCTTGCGGCCGACAACCGTGAGATAGCCGCTGTCGTCGATGGTGACCAGGTCTCCCATGAGCAACGAGCCGTCCGGTGCGTAGAGCTCGTCGTTGGCCGCCGGGTCGTCGTAGTACCCCATACTCAGAAGTGGCCCCGTCCCACCCGGCTGTCCCGGTCCGCCACTCGCGGTGATGTCCCGTCCCTCGGCGTCGTACAACCTAACGGTCATCGACGGCACTATCCGTCCCGCGGTCGTCAGCCGCTTCTCCCGAGGGTCCTTGGTCGTCGTGTAGCTGAACGCGCCACTCTCGTTGGATCCGAAGAACTGCAGCACAGTGGCGCCGGTCCGGTCCTCGAATCGCGCTGCATCGGCGTAAGGCACCGCCTCCCCGCCGGTGAACATGACCCTCAGAGACGAAAGGTCGACCTGTTCCGCCAGATCGGACGCAAGCAGCATGCGAAATTGCGTACTGACGCAGAACAGAACGGTTACCCGTTCTTCCTCGATCTTTCGCACCATCTCTTCGGCGGAGAAGCGAGGCAACAACACCGCGGGTGTCCCGAGCAAGGTCGGCGCGAAGTGGCTCGTCCACAGTCCGAATCCGAAGGGGGCAGGGACAGCTGCGAGGAAAACGTCGTCAGGCCCGAGTTCGCCGGCCTCGATGGCCAGCTGAGAGAAGTGCATCCAGCGATTCTGGAACTGCACCACACACTTCGGCAGGCCGGTGGTCCCCGAGGTGGAGTTGAGCATCGAGACATCGTCCGGGCCGAGGGCACGCGGACGCACGAGGTCGTGCGGGGCGAAATCGATAGGGACCTCACGCCAGCTCCCGGCATCGAACCGACGCAGCGTCTGCACCTGCCCGTTCCCGATGACGAAGTGTATGTGGACCGACAACCCGGCCGTGAGCAGGAGCTTCCCCAACTGCTCGATGTCGCGACCACGGTCGTCTGCCCTGGTGATCAACGCGACCGCACCGGAACGGCGGAGCAGGTGCGTGATCTCGGCGTCACCGGCACGTGCGCCGATGCCCATCGCCACGAGACCGGCACGCTCGGTTCCTACCAGCGCCGCGTGTACGTCGGCGGTGTCCGGAAGGAGCACTCCGACTCGCTCTCCAGGCTCGATCCCGGCGCCGACCAGTGCTGCCGCGATCGCGTCGGCGTAGACGTCGTAGTCGCGCCAACTCGTCCGGTCGATACCCGCGATGAAGGCCGGCGCGGCGGGAATCCTCTTTGCGTGGTCGGCCACCACTTGACCGAGCGAGCGCGTACCCCACCAACCGGCTTGTTTGTAACGCGCAGCCACCGCGTTGTCCATCGTTACCTCCCGGGCCCGAACTCATGATCGTGTCGGCCATCACATGACGGCCGGATCCCACGGTAACGCCTTCGTGGCGGGATTATCAAACAATTGATTGGCTTTCCAATCGATCGATTGATTCGGTCGACGGCAACCGCTACCGTAATGCTCATTCGTGATCCGCCTCACACCGCGGTGCCCACCGTGATCGGCCCACCCCCAATGGGCCCCGTCGGCCTCACCCGGACGAAATGCACTCCCCGCAAAAGAGATTGGACAGCATGGAAACCCTCGACTACGACGCCACCACTTCCGAGCCATCAGCCACCGACCACCTGCACTTTCACGAGGCCGGGGACGGTCATCCGCTCGTGCTGTTGCACGGGTCGGGCCCGGGAGTCTCCGGCTGGTCCAACTTCTCCAAGAACCTGCCGGTCTTCGCGCGCAACTTCCGCACCATCGTCGTCGACATGCCCGGTTTCGGTGCGAGTCCGGATATCGAGTACGACCGCCCGTACCCCGAACTCGCCGCGGAGTCGATGATCAGGTTGCTCGACGACCTCGGTATCGAAAAGGCCCACCTTCTCGGCAATTCCATGGGCGGATGGGTTGCGCTCGAGACGGCGGCGCTCGCACCCGAACGCGTCGAGCGCCTGGTGTTGATGGGCCCCGGCGGCCTGTACGCGCCGCTGCTCGGACCGATGATGAGCGAGGGCGCCCGATGTCTGAACGCGTTCCTCGTCGACCCCACCCGTGAGGCGCTCGAGGCCTGGGTCCACTCGATGGTCTACGACCCGGCGACGATCACACCGCAGTTGCTCGACGAACGCTGGAACAACGCCACCGCTCCCGGGGCTATCGAGCGGATGCGCGCGGTCATGGCGTCGCTGGCACTGCCCGGCAAGGCGCCGTTGTGGGCACGCACGGACGAGATCCCACACCGGACCCTGGTCACGTGGGGCCGCGACGACCGCATGCTGCAGCCGGACGGCGCCCTGTTCGCGCTCCGCCGCATGCCCAAGGCGGACCTGCACATCCTCGGCGAGTGCGGCCACTGGGCCCAGATCGAACGCAAGCACGACTTCGAGGCGCTCACCACCGACTTCCTCACCCGTTGATTCCCCTCTGACACCGAAGGAGTTTCCTCACATGGAGTTCCAACACACCGCACTGGACACCGCCCTCGCCGCAGGCGACCGCCTGAAGGCACTCGAGGCGGAGTGCACCGAGGAGCGCCGTCTCGCGGCGGACACCGCGAAAATCCTGCGCGACGCGGGCATCATGCGACTCATCCAACCCAAGCGTTACGGCGGGTTCGAAGCCGATCCGAGGGTCTTCAACACCGCGATGTACGAGCTCGCGCGGCTGTCAAGCTCGGCGGGCTGGGTCACCGGTGTCGTCGGCGTCCACTCCTGGCACCTGGGTCTGTTCGCGGATCAGGCACAGAAGGACGTGTGGGGAGAGAACCCCGACGCGTGGATCAGTTCGTCCTACAGTCCGGCCGGCACCGCCAAGATCGTGCCGGGCGGCTACGAACTGACCGGGCGGTGGGGATTCTCGTCGGGCAGCGACCACTGCGACTGGGTCTTCCTCGGTGCGATGGTCACCGACGAGCAGGGGAAGCGCACCGGGCAGCACATCCATCTGCTGCTCCCCCGCGCCGACTACACCATCGACGACGTCTGGTTCATGTCCGGGCTCGCCGGCACCGGCAGCAACGACATCGGCGTCGACGGCGCATTCGTGCCCGAACATCGCACGCACGACGTCGTCGACCTCTATGCGGAGCGCTATCCCGGGAATGAGGTGAACACCGCCGGACTCTTCCGGTTGCCCTGGTACACCCTGTTCGTCAACGCCGTCGCAGTGCCGTTGATCGGCATGGCCCGCCGAGTGATCGACGAAGCTGTCTCGATCCACAAGTCCCGCTTGATGACCGACGCGTCCAAGATGCCGCACGCGGCCACACTCGCACGCCTGACCGAGGCAGACTTCGAGGTCGACACCGCGTACCGGATCCTGCAGTCCGACCTCGCCGACGCCTTCGGCGCCGTCGAACGCGGTGAGCCGGTCTCGATGGCGATGCGTCAGCGCACCAAACGCGATCACATCGCGGCCGTCGGGCTCGCGGTCTCGGCGGCGGACAAGGCCTACCAGGTGGGTGGTCCACGGTCGATCGCGCTGTCGAGTGCCCTGCAATCCGTCTGGCGCGACGTCCACGCCGGCCAGCATCACGCCATCAACCTGCCGGACATCGTCAATTTCGAGTACGGCCGGTACATGCTCACCGGCGAACCCGGCAATCTCTACTGATCTCGAGGAGTACACAATGCCTGTTCTGTCACTGGGATACCTACGGCTCAACGTCGAGTCGGCGGAGCGGTGGAATACCTTCGTCCGCGATTTCATCGGCATGATGCCGGTCGACGGCCCGTTGCCGGACTCACTGCACTACCGCATGGACCACTACCCGCCGCGCCTGGTCGTCACCGAATCTGCCACGCCGGGACTCGAGGCCGTCGGCTTCGAGGTCCTCAACCGCTCCGACCTGAAGGATCTGGTGTCCCGGGTCGAGGCCGCGGGCATCGAAACCCGTGCCGGCACCCCCGAGGAGTGTGCGCTGCGGCAGGTCACGGGCTTCGCCACATTCGACGACCCGTCCGGCAACCGTGTGGAACTGTTCTACGGGCCGGTGCTGAGCCATCGGCGTGTGGAGCTTCCGCACGTGTCCGGCTTCGTCACCGGCGATCAGGGCATGGGACACGTCATCCTCAACTGTGTCGACACCGAAGCGGCCTACGAATTCTACGTAGGCGTACTGGGATTCGCCGAACGCAACTCGCTCGCGTTGCCCGGCGGCACCAGCTACTTCCTCGGCTGCAACGTGCGCCAGCACACGCTCGGACTCAATCCTGCCGCGGGCCCTGCGCTGCTGCACTTCATGGTGGAGACCGTCGACCTCGACGACGTGGGCAAGGCTCTCGATCGCGCCCACGATCTCGGAGTTCCTATGATGCAGTCGCTGGGCAAGCACACCAACGACCGGATGCTCTCGTTCTACACCTATTCCCCCGAGGGTCACGCCACCGAGATCGGATGGGGTGGTGAGCGAATCGAAGACGCGGCCCCGACCTACCGGATCACCGAGGGCGCGGTGTGGGGCCACCGGTACACGCCGCCGCCGGCGGGAGCGAAGGGTCTCCCGCAGTGACGCGCACCGTCGACGGCGGGGCGCCGGAGGGCGGCACCGCCGCCGTCGCGGAGGACACCCATCGGTGGACGCCCCGGTTGGTCGCGATTCTGATCCTCCTGATTCTCGTCAGCGAGATCATCCCGGTGTCCGCGGTCCTCGCGGGTACCGCATTGCCTGCCATCTCGGCCCAGTACGCGACGGCACAGGCCGGCTGGACCATGACGATCGCGTTCCTCACCGCGAGCATCGCGATGCCATTGGTAGGCAAGCTCGCGGACATGTACGGCAAGAAGCGCCTGTTGATGATCGTGCTCGCCATCACTCTCGTAGGCTCCCTGCTGTCCGCGGTCGCGTCGAGCTTCCCGATGTTCCTCCTCGGGCGGGCGCTGCAGGGTGCGATCTTCTCGGTCGCCTTCCTCTCCTATTCGCTGATTCGGGATGTCTTCCCGGAGAAGATCGTGCCGTTCGCGGTCAGTGTCACCGTGACCGGCACCGGTATCGTCGTCGTGCTGCAGCCGTTCCTCGCGGGTTGGCTCATCGACAATCACGGAGTCGCTGGCGCCTTCTGGTTCGTCACCGTCCTCACGGCGATACTGGCGGTCGCCGCACTGCTCGTGGTTCCGGAATGCCTGGTGCGGTCGACGGATTCGCGTCCCGATCTGGTAGGTGCGTTCTTGCTGGGCAGCTCGGTCGCTGCCGTTCTGGTCGCGGTGAGCTCGGCGCCGCAGTGGGGCTGGACCAGCCCCGGAACCCTCGGTCTGCTGGCAGTCGGGTGCGCGCTGTTCTCGGCCTGGATCGTGCAGGCGGGCCACGTCCCCGAGCCGCTGGTCGATCTGCAGCAATTGCGACGTCCGGCGCTGCTGTACACGGTGCTCGCCTCGGGCCTGGTTTACGGCGTCGGCACCACGGCCAGTTCGATCCTCGCGATCATGGCGATGACACCTCGCGAGACCGGCGGCGACTATGGATTCGGCATGACGGCCAGTGAGTTCGCGATCTTCGGCGTGATCAACGGAATCGGCATCGTCGTCGGCGGGTTGATCGTCGGGCTCACCGTACGGCGACTCGGAGCGAAGGCGCACATGGTCGCGGCGGCGGTCGCCATCGCGGTCGGCGCGCTGACGATGGGCCTCGGTCGGGGCGACGAACTGCTCGTGCTCACCGCGACCGGCCTGGCCCATCTCGGTGTGGGGCTCGCGGGCGCCGCGATCCCGAACCTCGTCATCGCGGCGGTGCCACCCGAACATCAGGTAGTCAGCTCCAGCCTCACCGAAGTGAGTCGCACGCTGATGGCGGGGGTCGGCACGACCGTGGTGTTCGTGATACTCAATGCGAACATTCAGGCGGTGGCCGATGGAATTCCGTTGTACGGGGGCATCGGCTTCCAGTGGGCCTACATGTTGATCGCCGCATGCGCACTGCTCGGTGGCCTGGTGGCAACGCAGCTGCCCGGAAGAAACGATGCACCATCGGTCTGCCCCCCGCGCAGCATCGGCACCGGACCCACCGCCCGAACGACCGAGTCTTGATCCTCATGGAGGGGTCAAGTCCCCAGAAGTGGTGTAGCGCTGCGTGACCCCGTAGGTCTCAGGCGCTGAGTGCAGGCATGGTGTCCGCTCTCATCTCGCTGTCGGTGTCGGTGACGGTGTTCAGACGGCATCGAGCCAGCACGTCGAAGCCGAGATAGCTTCGGCCTTCGAGCCATTCGTCGGTCTGTTCGGCGAGCACCGCACCGACCGGACGGACGATCGCGCCCCGATTCGGGAAGATCCCGACCGCGTCGGTGCGGCGCCGGATCTCCTTGTTCAGCCTCTCGGTGGGGTTGTTCGACCAGATCTGACTCCACACGTCCTTCGGAAAGGCGGTGAACGCCAGGATGTCCTCTCGGGCCTGCCCGAGATGCTCGGCCACCGCGGGGAGTTTGTCGTCGACGTAGTCGAGCAGCCGACCGAACTGGGCGTGCACCGACGTAGCATCGGGCTGGTCGTAGACTTCAGTGCTGCATCGCCTTCACCGCCGGCCACATGGTCTTCGGACAGATCGACATGAGATTGGCTGCGTAGTGCGTTCGGCAGCGTTGCCACACCGTGCCGGGCAGATTCGCCGCGATCGCCTCGCGCAGACCGACATGCGCATCGGAGGTCACCAGGCGGACCCCGCCCAGGCCTCGGGCGACCAGGTCGGCGAAGAACTCGTTCCATGCTGGTCCGGTCTCACTGGTGGCCACCCGCATACCGAGCACCTCACGGTGAGCGTCACCGTTCACACCCGTCGCCAGCAGCACGACGGCACCCACGACACGGCCGCCTTCGCGCACCTTCATCGTCAGCGCATCCGCAGCGACGAACGTGAACGGCCCTGCGGTGTCCAGGCGCCGATGCCGAAAATCGTCGACGATCTCGTCGAGCTCGGTGGCCATGCGCGAGACCTGCGACTTCGCTCCCCTAGCACTGCGTGCAGGGAGGTACCCCCAACGAGTCGATGCCGAGGGTCTTGACGAGCTTGTCCATCCGGCGGGGTCGAGACCTCGGCGAGGTAGCAGTCGGCAACCACGGTGATCAGGGCGGATTCGGCACGCTTACGGCGTTCGAGCAGCTATTCGGGAAAGTAGGTGCCCGTGCGCAGTTCGGGAATCGCGATGTCGACGGTGCCGACACGGGTATCGAGACTGCGGTGGCGGTAGCCGTTACGCCGGGTGGTGCGCTCAGATGAGCGCTGTCCCCATTCGGCGCCGACGACCGCGTCGGCGTCGGCCGAGAGCAGGGCGTTGATGATGGTCTGCAGCAACGTGCGCATCAGATCCTTCAGATGCTTCGGCCAAGGCCTCGCCAAGCAGGCCGGCGGGGTCGACAATGTTCGGTGCGGTCATCGTGATGCTCCGATCGAGAGTGCTGTGGAAGGTTCACTCGAAAGGATCACGCGGTGGCCGTGTCTCGTGGAGGCGAATCCGCCAACGAGACGAGGACCGCGTTACACCACTATCCGGGACTCAACTCATGGAGGATCCGCCGGGCGGGCGGTGCGCCGCGCCGTCGGCGAATGTTCGGGATGACAGCGGCCGATGTGGCACAGGTAAGCCGCGACGAACCATCCTGGTGGGCACCGAGGTGACAACCGTGGGCCACAGGTAAGTTGCCTAAATTTGGTAACTTTATTCATATGGATTACAGGGGCAGAAGGACGTGACAGCGGTACCTGCACAGGGACGGGACGGGAAATCGCAGAGTCCCGATCCGAGCAGCCTGCGCTGGCGGCGGCTGGCCGAGATGGTGGCAGACCAGATCCGCGAGCGCATCCTGCGCGGCGACCTGAACGAGGGGGACCTCCTGCCGAAGGAGGCCGAACTGCGCGAGCAGTACCCGGTGAACGTGCAGTCCCTGCGTGAAGCCCTGCGCATCCTCGAAGCCGAGGGTCTCGTCCGTGTCCGTCGCGGTAACCGGGGCGGAGCCGTCGTGCACCGACCCACCCCCGGAAATGTCGCATACAGCCTCTCGATGGTGCTCGCGATGTCGGGGACGGACATCGACGACGTCGGCCGCGCTCTCCACGAGGTCGAGCCGATGTGCGCGGCCCTGTGCGCGGAACGCGAAGACAGGAGCACCGAAGTGGTTCCGGTCCTTCGCGCGCTGCACGAGGAATCCCTCTCGAAGATCGACGATCTCGTTGCCGCGACCACGCTCTCGCGACGGTTTCACGAATCCGTGGTGCACCTGTGTGGAAACCGGTCGTTGATCGTGCTGGCGGGAGCCCTCGAAGCCCTGTGGTCGAGCCACGTGACGGGTTGGGCCAGCGAGCGAGCGAACCCGGAGAGCATCCCGCCGGCCGAACGAGCGCAGGCGTTGGCCGTGCACGGCCAAATCCTGCAGTGCATCGAGGACGGCGACGCCGCATCGGCGCGGGTGATCGCGGCCCGGCACCTCCGGGACGTACAAACCTATCCGCACGACCCGGAACGACCTGCCGTTGCCCTCGATCCCGCGGTCGCGCGGGACCGCTTGTTCTTCGGTTGAACGGGCCCGGCCGGACGGCCGGTCCCGTTCAGAATCCGGTCAGAAGCTGTTCGGGTCGTCGATCACGCTCTGTGGCACCGGATGACGGTACAGCTTGGACGCGTTCTCCCAGGTGATCTTGCGCAGCTCGTCGGCGGAGAGTCCCTTCATGGACTCGCTGACGACCTCCATGGTCCGCGGCCACAGGCTGTCGCTGTGCGGGTAATCCTCCTCCAGCAGGATGTGATCGATGCCGATCCGGTCGCGCAGCACCATCGTCGACGGGTCCTCCACGGCGCAGAACCAGAAGTTCCGCTTCAGCACGTCCGCGGGGGAGATGTCGATGCCGTCCCACGTGCCGTACATCGACGAATACGTGGTCATGTGGTCGAGGCGGTCGAGAAGTGCGGGAACCCAACCGATTCCACCTTCCGACATCACGATCTTGATGTTCGGGAAGCGTACCGGGATCTTCGAGAACAGCCAGTCGACGGTCGCGAACATGGCGTAACCGAAGAACAGTGTGCCGGACACGTCCGGCGGGGCGTCCTCCGACGTGCTCGGCGACGTGCTGGACGAGCCGATGTGCAGGTTGATGACGGTCTCGGTCTCCTCGCACGCCCGCATGATCGGATCCCAGTGACCCGAGTGCACGGACGGCAATCCCAAGGCATGAGGACCCTCGGAGAAGGTCACTGCCTTGAAGCCGCGCTCGGCGTTGCGGTAGATCTCCTGGGCACCGATCTCGGGATCGAGGAAGTAGGGGATCTGGCAGGGGATAATGCGGTCCGGGTACGGGCCCGCCCACTCCTCGAGGTGCCAGTCGTTGTAGGCGCGCGTCGCAGCGAGTGCCAGTTCCTGATCCTTGGTGCTGAGCTGCAGACGCTGGCCGGCGAATCCGGGGAGAAACGACGGGAAATTCAGGGACGCATACACACCCGAGAGATTCATGTCCTTGACACGGTGGTGGATGTCCCACGAACCGCGGCGCATGTCCTCGAAGCGCTGCGGGTCGAAACCCCACTCGTCGACCGGGCGTCCAACGACCGCGTTGAAGCCGACGTTCGGGATCTCCTTACCGTCGTACACCCAGATATCCGCACCGTCCCGGTGAATGACCTTGGGTGCCCGGTCGGCGAACTTCGCCGGCAGGCGACCCTCGAAGGTGCCCTTCGGCTCGACGATGTGGTCGTCGACGGAGATGAAGGGGAAGGGCCGGTGCGCCTTCTCCGGCTCGGGCAGGAAAGTCACCTTTCCCTTGACGTTCTGGGTGAAGTCGGTGTTGTGGATCAGTTCGTCGAGATTGGCCATCTCGCACACTCCTCAATTGTCGGGGGTCGGCGAATCCGGCTGCGCTACTCACGCAACCGTAAATGCTTGGGATACAGACGTTGTCAGTTGAGAACGTCGAGATCGGCTCGGACCAGCTTGCGAACGGCGCCGGCCCAGTAGACACCGGCCGCGCGCTCGACGAGCGCCTTCTGCATCGCGACGCGAATGCTTTTCTCGATCGGTAGTGGGTCCTTGCCGAGCAGCAGGATGTCATACGCCAACCGGCAGAACCGGTCGATCGAGGCCGCGCGGTAGACCGCGAGTTCGATCGTGTCGGCTGTTGTGATGATGCCGTGGCTGGCGAGGATGACGTTGTTACGATCGCCGATCTGGTCGGCGAGGCCCCGGCCGAGTTCGGCGTCGTTGATCTCGCCCCCGTACTCGTCGACCAGGGACAGGTCGTCGTCGTACAAACTGCCGGTCTGGTGCGCAATCATCGGCAGTACACCGACGGCGGCCAGCAAGGTCACGTAGTACGGGTGGTTGTGGATGACCACCCGGGCGTCAGGACGACGCCGATGCAGTTCGGTGTGGATGTGGTAGGCGGGCGTGACATCCCACTTTCCCTCGATCACAGCACCGTTCGCGTCCACGCGACACACGTCGGAGGCCTTGACCTCGTCCCACCACAACCCCCACGGGTTGATCAGGAGACTGTTGTCGTCCCGATCGGCCCAGGTGATGTGGCCGGCCATGTTTTCGCTGAAGCCGTCGTGCGCCAGGATCCGGAACGCGCAGGCGAGTTTCTGCTCATTGCTGAGTTCGACCCCGATCGGGGGCGTGGCACGCGGTCGCCACTCACCCATCGAATCGGGACCACCCCCGATCGCAGTCGATTCGTCGTACACAGTCACAGCGCCTCCAGGGGTGAGATTGGGGTCACAAAGTCGGACATGGCGAACTCTAACTTACAAAAGTTACGAATGTAAGCCGCCCTTCAGGCGATGCTCTCATCTTCGCGGACAACACCAGTGGGCCTCCACCCACGACCTGCGCAGGCCTGCATTCTTCCGGCCTACACCCACTCCGCCGAGCGGTCCGAATCGGTAGAGATTCACCCCCTACCCTAATGAACCGGGAACCAGCCAACCGCTTGATTGACATCGTTCGCGGATCGTCCTAGATTTGTGACGAGCGCCATACGGCACCCCGCCCCTCGGCGTTTCATGCCCCCGACCGCACTCCGAATACGGTCAGGTGCGAAGGCCGAGGGCCCCACGACGGCACTGTGTCCCTCGAACTGCCCTCGCACACCGCGCGCCTGCTCCTCCATCCCCTCAACCCCACAGCATGCTCCCGACAAGGAGAACCGGCATGACCGCTTCGCCAACGCAGAACGACCCCTCGGGAAGGCCGACGCCGCCGAGCCGGCCTCGGGCCAAAGGCCGCGCTCGGATGATCATGGCCGTCAACATGGGAAACACATTGGAGTGGTTCGACTGGACCGTGTTCGCGATCTTCGCGGTCTACTTCTCCAACCAGTTCTTCAACTCCACCAACGAGATATCGAACCTGCTGTCGACGATGGCGGTGTTCGCGGTCGGGTTCGTGATGCGCCCGATCGGCGGGCTGCTCTTCGGGCTGGTCGCCGATCGCCGCGGCCGCAAATTCGTCATGGTGCTGACTATGACCCTCGTCGCAGTATCGAGCGTCCTCATCGCGATCGCGCCCACCTACGAGCAGATCGGTGTGTTCGCATCGTTGTGGCTGCTCGTCGTCCGCTGCGTTCAGGGTGTCGCACACGGTGGTGAGCAGGGCGGTTCGTACACCTACATCGCCGAGGTGGCACGGCCGGACAACCGCGCGCTGTGGGGTACCACCGTCATCATGTCCACCGTCGGCGGAACGGTGCTCGCCACCCTCCTGGGCGCGTTGATGCGGACCGGGATCGACTCCCAAACGATGGCCGACTGGGGCTGGCGGATCCCGTTCCTGATCGGCGGTGCACTCGGCTTCTTCGCACTCTACCTGCGCCGTGGCCTCGAAGAATCCGAAGCCTTCACCGATCGGGCCGCCGAGGCCGTGAGCGCGGGGGCTCCGTCGTCGGTCCGCTCCGCGCTCCGCGACATCTGGGCGCAGCGCACCTCGATCCTGCGCGTCGTCCTCCTTGTCGGCGGCACATCGGTCTTCTCGTACACCTGGTCGGTGAACGCGCCCGCGTACGCCATCAGCTTCTACAACGTGAACGACAAACTGGCAATGTGGGCCGGCGTGGTCGCCAACGTCGTCTTCATCTTCGCTCTGCCGCTCGCGGCACTGCTGGCCGACCGGTTCGGACGTCGTCCCAACAACATCGTGTGGGGACTGCTGGTGGCCCTGCTCGCCTTCCCCCTGTCCGGCATGCTCGACGACTCGGCCGTCACCCTGGTCGTGGCGATGTCCCTGGCGCTCGTCATCCAGGCACTCGCGGCCAGTACGCAGGTCGCCTGGTTCGCCGAACTGTTCTCCACGAAGTCCCGCGCGGCGGGTACAGGAATCGCCGTGTCGCTCGCAGCCGCGATATTCGGAGGTACTGCGCCGTACCTCAATTCGTGGCTGACCTCCCGCGGCACGCCGGACCTGTTCACCTTATACGTCATCGTGCTCGCACTGGCTGTCGCCGCCGCCGCCTACTTCACTCAGGAGACCAAGGGCCTGGCCCTCACCGCGGAGAAAGACGCCCCAAACGAAACCACCGTCCGCTCTACCTGACCGCCGCGGGCCGACTCACACCGATCACCGACACCGACACCGACACCGAAAGAAACTGACATGGTCAACAACACCCGTACCGTCGAATTCTCCCGGATGGACGACGCCACCGCTGCGGAGATGGAACTGATCCGGGACGAGGCCGCCATCCATCGACGCGACCACTGGCTAGGGACGGTGGTGCGTCTGCTCGAGTCGATGAAGGGCTACACGTTCGGTTACCGCGTCGATCGCTACGAGCATTCGTTGCAATCCGCGACCCGCGCGCACCGGGAGGGCGCCCGTGTCGATATGGTGATCGCCGCACTGCTGCACGACATCGGCGACGATCTGTGCCCGGACAATCACAGTGAGGTCGCCGCCGCGATCCTGCGACCGGTACTCGACGACGAGGCGGTGTGGATTGTCAAGCACCACGGTGTCTTCCAAACCTACCACTACGGTGACAAGCTCGGCATTCCGACCGACAGTCGTGACCGGTACCGGGACTCGCCGTATTTCGACAGCTGTGCCCACTTCTGCGCAGCCTGGGACCAGGAGTCGTTCGACCCCGACTACGATTCGGAACCTCTCGAGTTCTTCATGCCGATGCTCGAGGAGGTCTTCTCCCGCCCACCACGCGCGTGGGGTGACCAGAACCTGGTGTGGTCGAAAGAACCCGTCGACGATCCCTCGGGCGGCAATGCCGCCGAGGGCGACATCCGAGCGTCTGCGGTCGAATCCGCAACGGCCGCATCGTCGAATTGATCGCATCATGAGAGTCAAGACCGTCGACGTATTCACCTGCCGGGAAATCCTGCGGATCCGGTCCGGAATCGAACAGTACGCGTTGCCGGAAGGGTTCGGTGAGTACTACTGGGCCGAACTCCTCAGGGACTGTTCCGAATCCGACGCCCTCGAAACCACCTGGGCGCATTACCGCACGAGCACAAGACCCTTGACCCCGGCAGACATCCTCGGGCAGGTCGAGTCGCGACGCGCGGCCCGGGTGGCAATGGTTGCGAGGGTCGCCGATGGTCTGCTCGGCGAACGTACACGGTTCAGCTGGACCGCAGAGCAGCTCGCCCAGTGGAAGTCCACCTTCGAAACCGAGATCGGCAGAGGAGCGGATGTCGAGGATGCGCGCGAGTGCGCGGACAACGACGTTTGCGGTGCAAGTGATTCAGGCGATGATGCCGCCGCAGAGATCGCTCGTCCGATAGCCCTGGCCCCTCCCCCTGCCGACTGTGCCACGCGACGACCCCATTCGGGAGCGAGGAACTCGTCGCCGCCACCCGCGGTAAACAGCCCTGACCCGCTGATAGCCTCGTGGCGGCACCTACACGAATCGTCCGCATACGAGAGGTAAACAGTGACAGCCAGCCGGCGTCAGATGATCCTGGCCGAATCGGCTCGGTTATTCTCCGAACGAGGGATCTCGGCCACCACGATCCGCGAGATCGCCGATGCGGTGGGCCTGAACTCCGGGACTTTGTATCATTACTTCGACTCCAAGGACGCAATCGTCTCCGAGATCCTGAGGAGTTTTCTGACAGACCTGGTAGGCAGTTACAAGAGCGCCTTGACCAGCACCGGAACGGCCCGCGACCGCCTCGAGCTCATGGTCCGGGTCTCCCTGAAAGTCGCAAACCAACACCCGTACGCTACGGAGATCTATCAGAACGAGTTCGACAACCTCGGTGCACTTCCCGAGTATGCGGAGATCGCCGGAGCCGTAGAGTCCTCCCACCGGGTGTGGTTCGATGTTGTCGATGAAGGCGTGCGTGGCGGTGAATTCAAGTCCGGTATCGACGTCTTCGAATTCCAGCGGATGATGCGAGAGTGCGTCTTCCAGTCGGTCCGGTGGCACCGGGACACGCTCGCCGCCGACATCGAATCTATAACGGCTACCGTCACGTCGGTGTTCCTCGATGGGTTCGCTCCGGAACGTACCGGCTCATCCGATGCGACGACGCCACCATCGTCGACGGATGCGCGGCGCGAACCGGTACCGGCTACGAGTACCGGTCCGGAGCCCCCCGCCGACGCACTGGACGGCCTTCGTTCCGAACTCGACGAACTGCGCTCCGACATGCGTGCCATGCAAAGCCTTATGAAGACGTTGTCCACAGAGCACGACACGACCGATGCCACCACTACCGAAGGTCCTACGGACAGGTAGAACCCTCGGCCCACACAGTCATCAGCCTCGACCAGCCCGTTCGATGGACCGGACGAACCGAGCACACGACTCGATCGAAGCGACGGAGACGCTGTGGTCGGGGTAGATCAAGGGCCAGGTATGACCTTGATCCGCAACCACTTCCAATGTGCAGGTGACATTCGACGTCGCGAGTGACGCGGCCAGCCCGAGTGCATCACCGACCAGTGCCTCGCTGCCGCCGACCTGGATCAGCGTGGGAGGGAAGCCCGCGTGGTCGGCCAACAACGGCGAGGCGAGCGGGTCGCTTGCAGGGGCACCCTGCAGGTAGTCCTCGCGCGCCGACTCCGCCGTCGTCAGCGGGAAGAAGACGTCGGGCGCGGTCTCGTAGAACGGCGACGAGCAGTGCAGGTCGAGCCACGGCGACAGCAGCATCAGCCCGTCGGGAGTGCGCAGACCGCCCGCCTTGGCGGCGACGATCACCGCAGCGCCGAGACCGGCGCCCGCCGAGTCACCGGCAAGGACGAGCGGTCCCTCCGCCGCGGACGTAAGTGCCTCGTAGACCGCGACGGCGTCGCGCAGACCGGCCGGGAACGGGTTCTCCGGCGCGAGCCGGTACCGCGGCAGGACGACAGTGGCTTCGGCACCCGCCGCGATCTTCGCCGCGTAGGCGTTGTATGCCTCCGGGCTGCCCATCCGGTATCCGCCGCCGTGCAGATAGAGGATGGTAGCCCGGTCGCCGGCCCGGACGGTCCGGCACGGCACACCCGCGAATTCCGCATCGCCCGCCGTCACTCCCAGCGCGGGGTCGATCTCGGTCGCGGCGAACATCGCGCGGCGTTCCAGCAACTGCGGGCTCGCCTGCGTACCGGTCCGCTCGGCGGGTAGCGCATCGTGCACTGTCGGCATGTCGTCTCCCCTGTGGTGTCTACAAACAGTGGTGTTCTACGAAAGGATGCTCACGAGTGGACTGTCTCGACGAGCTTGTCCGGGTGGCGGGCGGCGATCGTCCGGCGGATGCCCTCACGCCAATCCACCGTGCACGGCCCGGTGATGGAGGCACGCAGCGTGGTGTCCGCGATGGATCCGCGCAGCGTTCCCTCGATGGGAGCCACGTCGACGACGGGCTCGACCCCCATCAGCTCACCGGCGTAGGCTGCCCACTCCTGCACGCTCACCGGTTCATCGCCTCCCCAGTTGACGATGAGAGCAGGTGTGGAGGCCGCCTCGAGCAAGGCACCGACCTGGGTGTTGATGTCGTCCTCGTAGATCGGGCTGTACATGCACGGATCCCAGCGGGTGGTGATCGGCCGACCGTCGGCGATGGCGTCGACATGCATGGCCGGGAGTCCCCCGTTGGGGCCGTACGACGCGTTCATCCGAGCGATCGTCACCGGGACACCGAAGGCGCGGGCGGCGAACCGCGCGGTGGCCTCCTGGCTGATCTTCGACATCGAGTAGGTCGGGGTGTGGGTGCTGTTGCACTCGCCCAGCGGTGACTGTTCGGTGAACAGGTACATCGGGTCATCCTGCGGGCGGTAGACCGAATGGGTCGACATCACGAGTGCGCCTTGGGCGGACCGGCAGTGCTGCAGGAGAAGTCCGGTGCCTTCTGCGTTGGCGCGGATCGCGGCGTCGTAGTCCCATCCCGGAGCCAGGCTCGCCGCCAGATGTACGACGTACGTGAAATCCTCGGGTACACCGTCGAAGTCGCCGTTGCCGAGATCGCAGGTGACCGGGATGATTCCCGCGTCGGTCACCCGCTGCCGGTCGTCGGGCCGGCTGTACCGCGCCAGTCCCCACACCTCGTTCTCGGCCGCCAGCGTCCTCGCGATCGGGAACGCGATCTGCCCGGTCACCCCGGTCACCAGGATCTTCTCACCGCTCAACACGGGTCTCACCACAATTCGTCGGTGTACTTGTCCGTACCGACCACGGTCGGGACGAACGGCGATGCGAAGGTGACCTTGCCCGCACCCGACTTCTCGATATCCGTGGCGTAGTCGACGATGTGCTGCCAGCTCGCGGTCGGCTCGTCTTCGAGAAACAGCATCTGAAGGATGCGGTCGGTGGTTCCGCCGTCGTTGCCCATCTTCATCGGCACGTTGTGGTCGGAGGGCCAGGGCTTCATTCGCCAGCTGCTTATCAGATCGACGGCACCCTTGCCGACCAGGGTCTTGGCCGGTCCGTTGTCGATCATGTCGATCGCGGCGGCGCGGTCGAGGCCCTCTGCTGGTTCGATCATCACGGTGACAAGGCCGCCGTAATGGTGATCGTGTGCGAGTTCGAGGGGGACGCCGTCCTCCTGCGCAGAGACGGTCGAGTCCGGCAGGTACTGGCCGGTGTGGACGTGCTCACGCTCGGCGAAGCCGCGGCCGGCGGCGTACAGTTCGCCGACCTGCTTCTGCGCCCAAGCGTCTGCAACTTCCGCATCGGGCTCGTGTACCCAGTAGATCGCAAGGTACGAACCCTCCTCGGTCTTCGTCGCGACCGGTCCGGTCTCCGGGAAGCGCAGGTCCTTCAGAGCCTTCGTGGCGACCCAACGGCTGCCGGTGAACCAGCCCGGACCGACCATGCAGCCCGAGTAGCGGTGATCGCGCTCGTACCAGCGGTTGTACTCGACTTCGTGGCCGCGCGACGGATCCACCATGGTGAACAGTGCGTAGCCGAGTCGCACCGGAGTCAACGTCATTACTCTCTCCTACTTTCGTGAACCGGACGCACGGGCAGCCGAGAGGTCGGCTGCCCGCGGCCCTCGAGAATTCCTGCCGGTATGCCGCCGGCTCAGCGGGTCGCAGCGATGCCGTCGAAGGTGTCGTCCTCGCGCCACTTCTCGAGCATCTCGAAATATTCGTAGCCGGGTCCGTACAGACCGCCCGCAAGGGTGCTGCGCTTGTCGTCGACACGGCCCTCGTTGTTGTAGTGGCCCGGAGTGCACGAGAGGTTCCATTCCCGTCGCATCTCCGCGTGTTCGGCAATGGTCGCGTTCCAACCTGCCTCGGCCTCGGCGGTCGGTTCGATGGCCCGGATGTCTTCCTTCAGGCACTTGCCGACCATGTAGACCATGTGCCGGGCCTGGTTGTCGATAAGATTCGAGATGTTCGAAACCTGGGTCGACTGAACGAATCCCAGGAAGAACAAGTTCGGGAAGTCCTTGCTGAGGAAGCCGTGGTAGGTGCTGGCGCCCTCGGCGAACTTCTTCGACAGCCGGTTGCCGTCGCGGCCCAGCACGTCGTAGCCGGCCTTGTCGGTCCAGGTGCGTCCCTGCTGGAAGCCCGTCGCGTAGATGATGAGGTCGACCTCGTACTCGCGGTCGCCGACGACGATGCCCTTCTCGGTGATCCGGTCGATCGGCGTGGTGGAGGTGTCGACGATGTCGACTGATTCCTTGTTGAACACCGGAAGGAAGTCGTCGCTGAAGCCCGGCCGCTTGCACATGGTGCGGTAGTAGGTCTTGAGTTTGGCTGCTTTGGCCGGATCCTTGACGATGGCGTCGACCCGGTCGCGCAACATCTCGTTCCACTCGTAGTCCGAGCGCTCCATCGCGTCCATGTACTGCTCGAGGGTCGGTTCCGCACCGCCGGCCTCGTAGATCTTGCGCATCTGGTACTTCGCGAACTTGATCCAGCCGTCGTCGACGTCGCAGTCGACGGTGGCGCGGTCCATCGCGCACTTGTCGAAGGAGACACGACGCTCCTTCTGCCACCCTGCGGGCAGCGCCTTGAACCATTCGAGGTCGGTCGGGGCGTTCTCGCGGGGCGCGATCTGGCTGGGCGTGCGCTGGAAGACGACCAGCGACTTCGCATGCTCGGCCAGGTGCGGGATGGCCTGGATGCCGGTGGCACCGGTGCCGATGATGGCCACGCGCTTGTCGCGGAGACCGGTCAGATTTCCGGTGGTGTCGCCGCCGGTGTAGCCGTAGTCCCACCGACTGGTGTGGAAGCTGTGGCCGGCGAACTTCTCGATGCCCGGAATGCCGGGCAGCTGGGGGCGGCTGAACAGGCCGCTCTGCGTGGAGACGAAGCGGGCGCGGAACACATCGCCGCCGTCGGTGCGCACCGTCCACCGCGCGGTGTCCTCGTCCCATTCCATCTCGGTGACCCGGGTCTGGAACAGGGCGTGCTCGTACAGGCCGAACTGCGTGCAGAGGGACTGGGTGTAGGCGAAGATCTCGCTGCCGCGCGTGTATCGCTCGGTGGGGATGTACCCGGTCTCCTCGAGGTACGGCAGGTAGATGTACGACTCGATGTCGCAACGCACGCCCGGGTAACGGTTCCAGTACCAGGTGCCGCCGAAATCTGCTGCGACGTCCAGGATCTTGAAATTCGTGACACCGATCTTCTTCAGCTCGATGCCGGTACTGATGCCCATGAAGCCGGCGCCGATGACGAGCATGTCCAGGTCGGCGGTCTGCGGCGGCGTCGTGCGCGGACCGTCCGCGTGCGGGTCGGCGTCGTAGTCCGCGAACTTGCCTTCGAAGTCGATCGCCTGGAAGGTATCGGCACCGGTGTTCGGCAGGCGCTTGTCACGCTCTTCGGCGTACTTCGTGCGGAACCATTCGAGGTCGTCGACCTTGCGCTTGGGTTCCCAGAGGTGTGGATCGCGTGTGGTGTCGGGGGCGGTCATGAAAGTCCTTTGGTCGTGACTACGTCGGGATGTGCGGTCCGGCGATGGAGGAGGTTCGTCGGCCGTGACGCATTCAGCGATGTATCGAGGGGAAGCCGTGATCCGGCGCAGGTCCGGTCACCAGGGGGTACCGGCAGGGATGTGCATGAGCTCGACGCGGTTGCCGTCGGGGTCGGCGACGAACACGAACTGCGGTGCGGTCGGATCGCTCAGACCGGCGCGGGTCTCCGGCACCAGGGTGCCGCCGAATTCGCACAGCGCGTCGGCTGCGGCGTCGATGTCGTCCGCGAAGAACGACAGGTGGGTCATGCCCAGATGGTTACGCCGGGTGGGCGGGGTGCCGATCACGCCGGGCTGCCGGTAGGACAGCAGTTCGATGCGCAGGCCGTCTTTCTCCAGGAAGGACGAGGTGAGGCTGCACGGTGCATCCACTTCGGGGATCTGCTCGTCGATGTCGTATTCCATGATCTTGGTGAAACCCAGTCCGTCGCAGTAGAAGCGAAGACTCTTGGCGAGATCGGAGACACACAGTCCGACGTGGGAGGTGCGGTAGGTGTGTACGGCAGCTTCGGTGTTCGCAGTCATCCGGGGGTCCTGTTCGTGTGAGGGGGTTCGGTCAGCCGACGGCGACGGGGGTGACCGGGCTCGCCGTGCCGCCGGTGATCTTCAGCGCGCCGATGGTCAGCAGGAACTCGTAGCACCGGTCTGCGGCGAGTTCCGCGAGGTTCATGTTCTCGACCAGGTAGATGCCGTGCTCGACGAGCAGGATGATGTGTCCACCGAGGTAGACGTTCTGGTCGAAGGGGATGGGCTCGATCGCGGCGTTGTCGGAACCGACCAGCGCGACGTCCTTCTCGGCGAGGAAGGCGGCAGCTTCGAGGCCGATGCCCGGCTGCGGCATCATCTCGCTCTGGTTGACCAGGTAGTCCTCGAGCCATCCGGTGCGG
This sequence comes from Rhodococcus sp. S3, assembly GCF_058211795.1. Taxonomy (NCBI): domain Bacteria; kingdom Bacillati; phylum Actinomycetota; class Actinomycetes; order Mycobacteriales; family Nocardiaceae; genus Rhodococcus; species Rhodococcus sp. S3. The sequence goes on from NZ_CM177074.1 coordinate 4,762,679, forward strand.
ATGAGCACCAGGTCGCCGGTCTGCAGTTCGACACCCTGGTCGTCCAACGCCTTCTGCAGGTCGTCGACGGTGATGACGTAGCCGGGCTCGAGCAGGTCGACACCCTTCGACGCCGCGACGTCGATGAGGACGCCGCGGCCGGCGATGCCGCCGACCTTGTCGATGCTGCACTTGGCCGCACCCGAGTACGGGGTGACCTGGTCGGCGGGGTAGCCGTTGTAGATCTTGTTCTCGGAGTACACATGGCACAGCGCGTCCATGTGCGTCGAGGTGTGCGACGGCATGACGAGCTGGTCCTCGTTGGCACCGACGCCGGGGACACCACCGTTGGCGAGGGCCATCGCCTCGTCCTGATGGTTGGTGAGGGTGAGGCGCTGCGGGATGCCGCGGTATTCGAGGTTCGGCACGCCCGATCGCTGGATCGGAATGCTGAGACTGTAGGTCTTGCCCGTCTTGGGCAGGCGGAGGGCGGCGAGGACCCGCTCCGGCGTGAGGTGGTTGAGGGCGCCCAGCTCGTCCGCTTCGCCCCAACGGCCCCAGTTCGACTTACGCGTGCTCAACATCGACTCCTCAACATCAGGTCCTCGGTAACGAGGTGCAGGGGTGGTTGTCGGTCGCTTTCGGGATATGCCGGACGACGAGCGAATCGGATTCGTGAGCGACGACATCTATCCGTACGACTTGTGACCGGACTCACTGTAGCCATCGGCTACGTTTGCGTCAACAACTCCGCCGAATTTTCGATTGCCTTCGATCCGGTCCGGAATATACCGATCACCTCGGCGGGCGGGCCCGCGAAATCGCGACGGCAGGTGAGCATTTAGGAACCCGACGGTTTCGTGCGGTGGAATCTTTCCGTTGACAATGTCGGATCGGTGTGAGCACGTCGGACCTGCCGGGGGGGGGACGACCGGCGTCAACCCGCCAGCGGCCGGAGGATCTGCTCCCCGAATCCCGCGACGAATTCCGACGCACTCTCGAGCGACCGGGCATCGGCATGCACACACAGGTGCGTGACACCGACCTCCGCCAGTTCGTCGGCGCGCTCGACGAACCGCATCACGGAGCGGGAGTCGGCGACATCGACCGGTGGGGCCTCCACCTGGATCGAGATCTGTGCCGAGTCCCGGCCGGCACGGAGCAGTTCGTCCCGCACGCGCCCCACGGCGCGACGCAGGCCGTCGACGCCCGTCATCGATGCCGTCCGAACGGAGGAGGTCATCTCCTCGGACCCGACGACCGGGCACCACCCCTCCCCCGCCGTCACCACCCGCCGGATCGCCGCACGACTGTTCCCACCGATCCACAGCGGTGGATGCGGTTGCTGCACAGTACCGTACAGACGCATCTCCCCCGTCCCGCCGAAACCGTTGCCGGTCACTGGTGTGGACGGCGACATCCAGATACGGCGCAGGGCGTCGATCGCTTCGTCGAACAGTGCGGCGCGATCGTCGAAGTTCACGCCCAGTGCCGCGAACTCCGACCGCAGGTATCCCGCCCCCACCCCGACGACCAGACGTCCCCCGGACAGCAGATCCAAGGTCGTCAACGCCTTGGCGGCGAGATACGGATTGCGGAAGGGCAACACGTAGAGGTTGGTCATCAACTTCAGCGACGTGGTGGCCGCAGCCGCATACGCCAGCGCAACCGCAGGCTCGAAGCTGTCGTGTCCGCCGGCGTCGAACCACTTCGCAGACGGTGCCGGATGATCGGCGAGACACAGTGCCTCGAAACCGTGATCCTCTGCGCCCCTGGCGATCCGGGCGAGCACGGCGCCCTCGCGGAAGCAGGGCTCCGCACCCGCGACGTCGCCGGGATACTCCAGAGTGAACTTCACTTCGGAGGAGAGTGCGTTACTGCGCGTCGGTGAAGTCGTAGTGCGACTCGTCCGGCTTCTCGCACAGCTCGTAGTACTTCTCGCCGTTCCACGGCGCGTTCATCTGCAGCCGACCGAACTCGTTGACGTAGTAGTTCTTCTCCATCGCCGAGTTCGGCATCAGGTAGATGAGCTTCTTGGCCTCTTCGTGCAACTGCTCGTTGTACTCGTCGAAGGCGTCCTTGCGGATGACCATCGACGCCCGGCCCTTCTCGAGCATCCCCACGATGCACTCGGCGATGTAGCCGGTCCAGACCTCGAACCACACCGGCAGACCCGCACCGCTGGCCACCGGCTGCGAGTTGGGGCCGTACAGCATGAACATGTTCGGGAAGCCGGGCACCGTCATGCCGAGGTGCGCCTGCGCACCCTGCGCGGTCCACACGTCCTCGAGGGTCACACCTCCGAGGCCGAAGTACTGTGTCGGCCAGATGTACTTCTCGGTCTGGAAACCGACCGCGGCGATGACGAGTTCCGTCTCGCGGGCCTCCCCGTCGGAGGTGACGATCGCCGTGTCGGTCATCCGCGCGATAGGGGTCGTGACGAGTTCGACGTTGTTTCTGGTCAGAGAGGCGTACCAGTTGTTGTCGACCACCGGACGTCTCGTCATCGGCGGGTAGTCCGGGACCAGCTTGTCGATGAGATCCTGTCGGCCGTCGACCTGTGCCGAAATGTAGCCGACCAGGATCTCGCGCAGCATGTCGTTGCGCTTGCTGATCTGCCCCCCGTTCGCGATCCACTCCGCGTCCGGCATGAGCACGTTGCGCAGGTCGATGGTGGCCAGGCCGGCGACGTACTTGTTCCAGTTCCAATAGAACGGCATCTTCTGGATCAGCCACTGCAGTTCGTCGGAGATCGGCACGCCGTAATTGGTTCGCGGCGAGATCCACTGCGGTGTGCGCTGATACACCGTCACGGATTCGGCCTTCTCGGCGATCTTCGACAGCAACTGCACACCCGTCGAGCCGTTGCCGATCACGGCGACCTTCTTGCCGGCGTACTCGACGTCCTCGTTCCACCGGGCGGTGTGCACGATCTGACCGGTGAAGTCGGAGACTCCCTCCACCGAGAGTTCACGCGGCGTCGCGAACACACCGCTGGCGGCGACGACAACGTTCGCCTCGACCTCGGTGACGGACTCCTCGCCCTGCACGGTCAGTGTCCAGCGCTGCGTCGGTTCGTCGAAGCGGGCTTGGGTGATGTCGGAGCCGAACCGGATGTGCTCGTACACGCCGTACTTGTGCGCCACGTGGTCGATGTACGCGCGCACGTCGGACTGTCGGGCGAAATACTCGGTCCACGGGTACTTCTTCTCGAAGGCGTACTCGTAGGTGAAGCTCACCGTGTCGACGCGTACGTCGGGATAGGTGTTGATGCTCCACACCCCGCCGACCTCGACGCGACGCTCGTAGATCGTGAACGGGACGCCGAGATTCGCCAGCTGCACACCCATGGCGATACCGGCGAAGCCGGCACCGACGATCGCGACGTGGTAACCCTCCGGAATCACCTTCTCCCCGTGCCATTGTGCCTGATAGGGCAGGTCGGAGAAGGCCGGGAGCTTGTGCCGCATGATCAGATCGTCGGGTGCGAGACTGCGGGCTTCCGCCATCTCGAGCAGCTCGACGATCTCGTCCCGCGACGGGACCGGCAGCGCCGACTCGTCCGGTTCGGTGAGCAGGTACTCGACGGCCTTCGCGCGGATGAGCGCGGTGTCCTCGTCGGAGAACACGATCGCGTCCGTCGTCGGGCCGAATGCGCGTTCGGGAGTGATCGCGGCGATCTCCGCGTCGCGGGTCGCCTGGTACAGCGCCATCCGCAACGCATTGGTGTCGGCGCACTCGACGGCGCGCTCTATGAAGCTACGTCCTGGCATGGGAACTTCCAATTCTCGGATTCGGGGGCGGGCACGGGGGCCGTGTCAGTCGACGGCCGCGCCGGACAGTGCCCGCTGGTCGATGACGGACTGCCGGAGATGCTGCTTACGGATCTTCATCGTCGGGGTCTTCGGCATCTCCGAGACGATCACGATGTCCTCGGGGAATTTCGCCGGCGAGATACCTGCCTCCCGGCAGTACGCACGGATCTCGTCGACGTCGAGATCGGCTGTACCCTCGTGCAGTTGCAGGACAGCGCAGATGCGCTCACCCGACCGGTCGTCGGGAAGGCCGATGACGGCGACGTCCGCGACGGCGGAATGCGCCGCAAGGACCTCTTCGATCTCGGTGGGGCTGATCGATTCGCCCTTGCGGATGATCAGATCCTTCTCCCGGCCGACGAGGACCAGATGACCCTCCGCCTCGAGCCTGCCGGTGTCGCCGGTGAACATCCAGCCGTCCGAGTCGAAGGGACGGATGATCTCGCCGTCGGCGCGGTATTCCTTGAACAACATCGGGCCGCGCAGCCACACCCGGCCCACCTCGCCGATGGGCAGCACGTCGTCCTCCTCGGTGCGGATCTGCACCTCGCACCCGAGCACCGGACGACCGGAGGTGGTGGCCAGTTGCTCGATGCTGTCGCTCATCCGCGCCGAGGTGATCATCGGGCATTCGGTCATGCCGTAGGCGTGCAGGATCGGGATGCCCATCTCGGTGAGCACGTCGCGGAACAGCTTCTCCGGCATGGGCGCTCCACCGCCGGTCAGCATGCGCAGGGTCGGCACCACGCGAGCGCCCGGATTCTTCCGCTGCTCCTCGAGCAACAGTGCGTAATGTGGGGTCGAACCACCGGTGATGGTCACGCCCGCACGACGCATCAGGTCCACGGCGGCACGCGGCTCGTAGACCTCCATGAGCGTCAACGACATGCCGGTGGTCAGCGAGGCGATCAGCAGGTCGGGCCCGCCGATGTGCGCGTACGGGAAGAAGATGGTGCCGACGTCCTCGGCCGACGCACCGATCGCATCGGCGAGGGAGACGCCGCCGGCGATGAGCGTGCCGTCCGTGTGGCAGACACCCTTGGGCGCCGACGTCGTTCCGGAGGTCGTGTAGATCCAGCGCACCTCCTCACGGCCGACCGGCGCGGGAGGAAGGCCGGCCGGGTCGCCGTCGGGCAGTTCGGAGGAGACGATCAGCAGGTTCAGGCGGTCACCGCTCGCCGCACGCAGCTCCTCGGCCATGGCGCCGTGGTCGAAGCCGCGGAACTCTCCCAGGGTGATCAGCCATTCCGACTCGCACTGGGCGACCATCGCCCCGACCTCGCGTGCCCGGTAGAGCGGGATGATCGGGTTCTGGGTCACGCCGAGACGCGACAGCGCCAGGCTGAGCACGACGGTCTCGATGCGCGTGGGCAGCTGCCAGCTCACCGTGGAACCGGGTTCGATGCCGCGGGCCAGCAGACCGGCCGCGACGCGTTCGGCCACGGAGACGACCTCGGCGAAGGTCATGCGGCGATCGTGCTCGTCGATGAGGGCGACGGCGTCGCCGGTGGTCTCGGCCCGCAGGGCCAGCAGATCCCACAGGGAGACTGCGTCGTTCGGCGCGATGTCCGAGTTCACGAGTTCTCCTCCTTCGTCTTCGAGGTGAGCGGGCCGGGCGTCAGGAGCGGATATCCGGTGCGCAACAGGGCATTCGCGTGCCCGTGCCAGTGGATGTCGAAGGCCGACTGCAGGGCCGCCTGCTGACCCATGATGTCGAGGGTCTGGTTGACGGCACGCTTGGCGGTGGCCAGTCCCCACGGATCCATCTGCGCGATCTCCCGCGCGAGGTCCATGGTCTGCGTGTCGAGTTCGTCGAGCGGGACGACGCGGTTCACCATGCCGGCGTCGAACGCCTCGGCCGCGGTGAGCTTCCGGGCGGTGAACAGCATCTCCTTGGCGCGACGAGCACCGAGTTCCCAGGTGTGCGCGTGGTATTCGACGCCACCGACACCGAACTTCACGACGGGGTCGCTGAAATAGGTGTTGTCGGCCGCGACGATCAGGTCGCACGGCCAGATGACGTTGAGAGCCCCGGCGACGCAGGCACCCTGGACCGCTGCGATCGACGGCTTCGGCACGTCGCGCCACTTGCGGGAGAAACCGAGATAGTGCTCGGTCTCCCAGCCGTAGGCGCTCTCGAGGGTCGTCTTGCCCTCTTTGAAGTACCCCGGGGCCACGGTCTTCAGGTCGTGGCCGGCGGAGAAGTTGTCGCCGTTGGCACGCACGACGATCACCTTGACGTCGTCGTCGCGGGCGGCCTCCTGCCAGCGGGCGTCGAGGTCCTGCAACAGCGATGCGTCCTGCGCGTTGTGCTGGTCCGGACGGTTCAGGCTGATGAGGGCGACGGCGTCGTCGACGCGGTAGTCGATGTAGCTCATCGGCCGGTCCCGGTGTAGATGCGGTCGAGAGCATCGACGATGTCGGCGTCGTTGCGTGCGGCAGAACCGAAATCGAACTGCCAGCGCTTGGCGGCGTCGGTGAACAGGTGCACGTTCGATTCGATCATGTATCCGATACCGGCGTGGACCTCGTGCGCCGAGTGGACGATCTCCTGCGCGGCCTTCGCCGCCTGCTTGCGCATCAGACCGATGTGCGGCTGCGGATCGAGACCGGCGTCGAGGGCGGCGGCTGCGGACCGGGCGTGCACCGAGGTGAAGTGCGCAGCGATCGCGAGGTCGGTGCACAGGTACTGCACCGCCTGGAAGCGTCCGATCGGTCCACCGAACTGGTGCCGCTGCTGCGCGTACAGCACAGTGATGTCGAGCAGCTTCAGCCCGGCACCGTAGAGCTGTGCCGCGCGCAGCACCGCGCCGCGCTGCTCTGCGACCTCGACGGCACGGTCGGCGTCGGCGCCGCGGGCCAGCACGGCACCGTCGGCCACCGGCACCTTGTCGAAGGTCACCGCGAACATCGGGTACCCGCCCATGTTCGGCATCGCCTCGACAGCAGTCGCGGAGCTCGCCTCCACCACCGCCACAACACTTTCCGAACCGGATGCGTACACGAGGAAGCTGTCGGCGTCGCCCGCGTGGTCCACGGCCAACGCGACCCCGTCGAGCGTGCCGTTCTCGTAGGTCACCGCCGAACCCCATTCGGGGGACGGGAACACCGGGACCACCACGGCCTCGCCGTTGCCGATGCGCTTGGCGAGGCCGATTGCCTCGTCGGTGCCGATCACCAGCGCGGTGTCGCGGGACATCGTCAGTTCGAGCAACGGAGTGGCGGCCAGCGCCCGTCCCGCCTCGACGAAGATGCCGGCGATCGTCGCGAGCGACGGGCTGTCGGCGTCAGCGCCGGTCGGGTCACCGAGCTGCAGCCAGCCGAGTTCGGCGAACTGCGCGACCTGGTCCGCGAACGGAACCGTGTTGGATCGGTCCTCCAGCGGCGAGTACCGCGCGAACACCGACTTGCTCACATCTGCGAGGGCAGCGAAGTCCTCGCCCCATGCCAATTCCATCTTCAGCTCCTATCGGGGCAGGCCGAGGCCCCGCGTCGCGAGCACCATCCGCTTGAGTTGGGACGTTCCGCCGGCGTGGTTGGCGAAGGACTGCCGGTACCACGCCTCGGGCTTTCCGTTGAGGGGGGCGTACGACGATCCCGACCGCAGCTGGCTGGTCGGGCCGAGCACCCGGTCGTAGATCTGCGCGAACAGCGGTTCGTACTCCTTGGCGGCGACCTGCTGGACGCCACCGCCCCACGGGGTCTGGCGGCCATGCGCGTTGTCGCCGATGATCTCGTAGGCGAGCAGACGCTGGGTCTGGACGATGCCGGCGAGTTCGGCCAGGTCGGCCTTCACGTGCGGGTCGTCGAGCTTGCCGGGGATCGCCTTGCAGTACTCGAGCAGGTCGCGCAGCCGCGCTTCCTGCATCGCGTAGATCGGTTCGACCGTCCCCGACGCGTAGAAGGCACGCATGATGTACTGCCAGCCCTTGCCCTCCTCGCCGATCAGCGAGGACGCCGGCACGCGGACATGGTCGAGGAAGGTGCTGGACTGGACGCCGCCGCCGTAGTTGCGCATCGGGTGCAGGGTGACGCCGGGGCTGTTCAGGTCGACGACGAAGATGCTGACGCCGGCGCTCAGGCTCGCCTCGGGGTCGGTGCGGGCGGCCACGTACAGCACGTCCGACATCGGTCCCCAGGAGGTGAATGCCTTCTCGCCGGTGATGACCCAGTCGTCACCGTCCTTGACGGCCTTGGTCCGCAGGGAGCCGAGGTCGGAACCGGCACCGGGTTCGGTCAGACCCTCGGCCCAGAGGGTGCGCATGTTGGCGATGTCGGGCAGCAGCCGCTTCTTCTGTTCCTCGGTGCCACCCACCAGGATGGTGCCGGCGGCAAGGAAGATGCCGACAGAGTTGATCAGAGGGGCGTCGGCCGCGTACAGCTCCTCGAGGAAGATCTGATTGAAGATCGGGGTCAACCCCTTGCCGCCGTATTCCTTCGGCCAGGTCAGGCCGATCCATCCCTTGGCGGCGATCTTCTTGCTGAATTCGACGGCGATGGACCATTGTTCGGGCGCGTCGTCGAACTCGGGATTGAAGGCGTGTTCCTTCGGCAGCTCGGCGTCGAGGAACTCCCGGATCTCGGCGCGCCAGGCCTCGTGCTCTTCTGTCAGGGTCGGTCTCATGAGGCGTTTCCTGCCTGGAATTCGTCGGTACCCGCGGTCTGCTCGGCGTCACCGCTGCCGAGGTGACCTTCGGGGTAGAAGCGGCGGGCCCACTGACGGATGTCGCGGAAGCCCGCAGCCTCGGCGGTCGCGAGACCCGGGGGCTCGGTGTAGCGCTGGTGCTCCCAGATGGCGATGTCGGCCTTCAGCTGTCCGACGGCGTTCCGCTGTCGCTTGGCCACTCGGGTCTCGTCCTCGCCGTCCTCCTTGCTCGCCCACGCGGAGAACCGCACGATCGAGTGCTCGTCGTCGACGGGAGTGACCGCGGTCAGCGAGCAGATGGAGCCGACGCCGTCGGCGTGGGAGAAACCGAGCCCGAGGCCGAGGAGCGAAGCGCGGGTACGGCCTTCGACGAGTTCGTACGCACCGTCGGCACCGCGGCGCTTGAAGTTCAGGGCCAGCTCGGTCTTGAAATCGATGTCGCCGAACTCGCGGTGGACGACGGTGGGAAGTTCGTCGGCGCGGTGGACGTACTTGAAGTGCGCGAAGTCGACGCCGTTCTCGGCGGCGTACTGCGGGTGGATCGGCAGTTCGTCGCTCTGGAAACAGCCGGCCTCCCCCAGTTCGTGGTAGTCGTCCGCCGTACCGCAGGTGGGGAACAGGTCGAAGATGCTGGGAACGTCGTACAGGGGGTCGCGTCCCTCGACGTCGTGCCAGATGTACATGATCCCGTCGCGCTCGACGGTCGACCAGGTACCGATCCTGCGAACCCGGTTCGTGGCCTTCTGGTACGGGATGCAGGTGTTGCGACCTTCCGGGCTCCACTGCCAGCCGTGGAAGGGACATCGGATGTCGTCGCCGGCCACCGTGCCACCGTGGCCCATGTGAGCGCCGAGGTGCTCGCAGTACGCGTTGAGAACCACCAGACGGCCGCTCTCGGTGCGGTAGGCGACGAGGTCGTGGCCGAAGTACCGCAGCGGCTTGACGTCGCCGACCTGGATGTCGGTGGACCAACCGATCTGGAACCACCCCGTCGGCTTCATCGATAAGGCCATGGGTGACATTTCATCCTCCTGAAATGTTGCAACAGAAGCTCTTTCGGCACCTGCGCGGAAGACTTTCCACGACGAGGGCGTTCACGGATCGCAATCGACGGGCATGCGTGGGCACACCTGCTTCACCCGGCGTCCGAGCAGATTCTCTCTGCCCGATCGCCGAGGTCACTGCAACCCCGTGTCGTGACTGGCATCACTGTAGCCATTGGCTACGCTTGCGTCAACAAGTCGAGGAACTTGCGTCGTTTCACCAGTTGGAGGCGGTGTCGACGCCATGCTTGACGGCCGGACCCGCCGGCCATAGCATCACCGACATCGATACAGGTGCCACCGCGGTGGCCCCGGATTTCCCACCACCCCTTCGTTTCCCACCCGCATCCCGCCGTGCTTCCGCGTACCGCCCGAGTGGGTTCCATCGACAGCGAGGTCGAGAATTGAAAGCGATCGTCTTCGACGGCACCGTCAACAAGCTGGTCGACGGTGTCACCGTCCGCGACCCCGGCCCCGGTGAAGTCCAGGTCCGCATCGTCGCGAGCGGCCTGTGCCAGAGCGACCTGAGCGTCGTCAACGGCAAGATCCCCTTCCCCACACCCGTCATCCTCGGACACGAGGGCGCCGGCATCGTCGAGGCCGTCGGGCCCGGCGTGAGCACGCCCGCCGTCGGCGACCACGTCGTGCTGTCGACGCTCGCGACCTGCGGTCAGTGCACCGCATGCACCTCCGGACGTCCGACGATGTGCCGCGCTTCGTTCGGCAACCGGGAGACCCCCTTCGAGCTCGACGGCACCCCGATCCACAACTACGCAGCGCTGTCGACCTTCACCGAGCGCATCGTCGTCAAGGCCGGGCAGGCAGTGCCGATCTCGAAGGAGGTTCCGCTGTCGACGGCGTGCCTCATCGGTTGCGCGGTGCTCACCGGCGCCGGAGCGGTGTTCAACCGTGCTCGTGTCGCTCCCGGCGACTCGGTGGTCGTCATCGGCGCCGGTGGCATCGGCCTCAACGTCATCCAGGCCGCCCGCATCGCCGGGGCCACGACGATCGTCGCCATCGACACGAACCCCGACAAGGAGGCGAAGACCAGCCTGTTCGGCGCGACCCACTTCGTCGACGCGACCGCCGGCGACACCGTTGCCGCGATCCGGGAGCTCACCGACGGCGGTGCCGCCCACGTCTTCGACTGCGTCGGCGGGGAGGCCATCACCAGCCAGGCGATGGAGATGCTCGACTGGGGCGGGCAACTGATCATGCTCGGTGTCGCCGGGCCCGAGGCCAAGCTGTCGGTGCCGGCCACCACCTTCTACATGGACCGCTCGGTGCTGGGATGCCGCTACGGTTCGTCACGTCCGGGCGCGGACATCCCGAAGTACGTGGAGATGTACCGGTCCGGCCGACTCCTCCTCGACGAGCTCGTCACCAAGACCTACGAGCTGGAGAGCTTCGAGTCCCTCGTGGACGACGCCCGTAACGGAAGGCTCGACCGCGGTGTGCTGCTGATGCCGTCCTGACAACGCCCTCTCGACGGAACAGGCGGACGATCCCTTCGGGGGCCGTCCGCCTGTTCTTGCGTTTTCTCTTCGGTCAGCGGTCCGGCCGAGCGGCGTAGACGAGCAACTTGAGCAGGTCGCTGACCTCTCGGCGCAGGTCGTCGCGGCTGCGCCACCGGTTGTCGGAGAGCTCGATCATGTACGGCTCGTACAGATCCCACACCGAGCCGATGACACCGACCAGCGCCGCCAGCACGCTCGGATCGAACTCGCCCCGGATCTGCGGCGGGGTGGGGTTCTTCCACAGCGCCTCGATGTGTTGGCGGTATCCACGCGACCGCGCTTCGCCGAGCAGCCGGTCCGGCTCGATGCCCTCAAAGATCGACCACATCAGCATCCGGCCGAACTGACCGGCGTCGAGGTCTGCGCCGATGGAGTTGTCGATCGCGTCGTAGGCATCCTTCTCCGCGGTCAGGCGGTCGCCGCCGTAGCCGACCAGCAATTCCATCACCGCCACCAGCAGGTTCTCCTTGGTGCGGTAGAAACGGTGGATCAATCCGTACGACACGTCCGCCTCGGCAGCGACCTCCCGGAGCGTCACCTTCGCAGGGCCTTTACGCGCGAAGAGATCCGCGGCGGCGCGAAGGATGGCCTCCTGCGCTCCGGACGCCCCTGGCCGGGTGGGTCTCCACTCGGCGACCTTCTTCTCCGCGATTTCGGGGTCGGGCTCGGCCTGCAGCGCAGGATGTTCCTCGATCGAGCCGGTCGTGCAGGTGCCGGCCAGCCGCAGCGCGTCGTCCTTGGTCTCGGGGTCGAGCAGCAACTCGGCGGGAGTGCGATCGAATCCGTCGACCTTCGTGATCGCCCACAGGGCGATGGCAGCAGGTTCGATGTCCTCGTCGAAGACCGCGAGGAACTCGGGGACCTCGGGATGGATCGTGTGGGTCTCGGAGTCGAACTGCCACACCGGAAAGAGCGTCACCCCGTCGCCTGCATATCCGAGCATCTTCCGGCTCCGGACACGCTTGTTGATCGCCTGACGACTGATATCCAGGAAGCTCGCCACCTGTGGCGTGGTCCAGACGTCGTCGGCGAAGGCGGCGGTCTCACTGAGGTGCTCCATATGGCGCAGACCCTATCATGATCGGCGACAGCGGGATTCGCGTGACGAATCCGCTCGCCGGTGCAGACGGCGACCGATCGGTGTTCCGATGTCGCATCCCATCTTTGCGAATCTCCGACGCCCTGTCATCCTGCTCGGCGGAACAACATGCCGACACATATTGACGCAATCGTAGCCAATGGCTACTGTGACGGCAGTCACTGGGTCGGCGGTGGCTCGGTGCGACCGCGTCACCGCCACATCGATGCCGGAAACCCGGACGCTGCTCCGAATAGGAGACGCATACGCCTCCGCCCGATGCGGAGGCATCGACGTCTGCGCGGTCCGCTCACGAGACCGCCCGCACCGAGTCGGAGCCGAACTTTCCCGGTGGACACACACCGGAGGACACAACCGAACAGGATCGATATGAACTCACCCGAGATCGCGCCGTCACCGAGCGTGGCCCGCAGGGCATCGCTCGCAGGCTTCTTCGGAACTGCCGTCGAGGCCTACGACTTCATGGTCTTCACCTTCCTCATCGCCTACCTGTCGCCTCTGTTCTTTCCCAGCGACAACCCCGCGGCCGGAGTCCTGAGCACGCTCGCGGTTCTCGGTACCGGATTCCTCGCACGCCCCATCGGCGGCATCGTCTTCGGCCGGATCGGTGACCGGTACGGCCGTCGTTTCGCTCTGATCGTCACGATCTCCGGAATGGGCGGGGCAACCATCCTCATGGGCCTGTTGCCGACGCATGCCACCGTCGGAATCCTGGCCCCGGTCCTGCTCGTACTCACCCGCATGCTGCAGGGCTTCTTCGCCGGCGGCGAGCAGATGGGTTCGGCCACCTTCGTTGCCGAGCACGCCTCCGCCAAGAACTACGGCATCCTGAGCGCGATGACCCCGGTGGGATTCGCATTCGGTGGCGCTCTCGCTCCCCTGGCCGTCGCACTCACCACCACCCTGACGTCCGAGGAGACGATGGCGAACTGGGGTTGGCGGATTCCGCTCCTCATGTCGCTGCCGTTGATGCTGTACGTGCTGTATCTGCGCAAGCGTCTGGAGGAATCGCCCGATTTCCAGGAACTCGCCGGTGCGCACAAGGTCCAGTCCTCCCCCGTGCGTTCGGTCGTCACGCGGTACCCCGCGACCCTGCTCCGGGTGATCGCACTCAGCACCTCGGTCCTCGCGATCGGGTATGTGGTTCCGGCGTACATGCCGTTGTTCCTGCAGCAGCAGGTCGATATGGCACCGGGCGTCACCGCCTGGATCGCTACCGCCGGATCGACCTTCGCCGTCGTCATCGGTTTCGGTGCCGGCTTCCTGATCGACAGGGCCGGTCGCAGGAACACCATGGTCATCGGCCTGGGCATCATCCTGGTCTCGATGTTCCCGATCATGTACTTCATGAAGGCCACCGGCGGAAACCTGATCGTCACCGCCGGCGGGCACATGCTCCTCGTCGGCCTGGCCGGCGCATCCGCCGTCCCCGTCTACGCGACGCTCACGTCGGCATTCCCCGCCGCGGTCCGCTACACGGGCGCTGCCATCGGATTCGGTCTCGGCTCGGCGATCGGTGGAGGCCTCGGCCCCTATCTCGCAGGGAAGTTCACCGCGATCACGGGCAATCCCTACGCCGCCTCCGGCGTCGTCGGCGCTGCAGCCCTCCTGGGCATCGTGGTGATCGCCACCATGCCGAACAGCAACAGCAGCGCTGCACCCGAAGCCTCGCTCATCACGGGCGACGCCGAATCCGTCGACGCGGACCCGGTCGAGGAGCCTGCCCCGGCTCCGAAGATGGTCTGACACGTACCGATCGTGGCCCCGATGCATCCGTACGCATCGGGGCCACGCCCATGACTCCACGGCCTCGAGGCCGCCTGTCCTCTCGATCGGAGTACACATGCCCCAGGATTCCGCACCGTCGCACGGCTCCGCCGACAGCGACCGAATCATCGACTACCGCAGTCGATTCGACCTCTCACAACGCCGCTATCTTGTACTCGGCGGCGGGCAGGGAATGGGACGGCAGGTCTCCCACGCCCTCGCCCAGCTCGGTGCCGAGGTGATCGTCGTCGACGTGGACCGGGCCCGTGCCGACGCGGTGCGCACCGAGATCGGCTCCCGGGCCACCTCGGAGCAGGTCGATGCCACCGACAACGCCGAGATGGCCGCATTGGCCGAGCGGGTCGGTGAGCTCGACGGTGTCGTCGACGTCATCGGCATGGCGCGCTACGGCTCCCTTCTCGACATCAGCGACGAGGACTGGAGCTGGGAGGAGTCCATCGTCCTGCGTCACGCGGTGCTCGCGCTGCGGCATTTCGGTCGTCGGCTGCGCGACCGCGGCGAAGGGTCCGTCACGTTCGTCTCGTCGGTCTCCGGTATCGGCAGTTCTCCGGTGCACGCCGCCTACGGTGTCTACAAGGCAGCACTCGGCTCATTGGTCAGGTCCGCGTCGATCGAATTGGGGCCGTACGGTGTTCGCGTCAATGCCGTGGCTCCCGGGTTCGTCGTCACACCGCGGATCTCGGCAGTGCTCGACTCCGACGCACTCGAGAATACCCGCACCCAGATTCCGCTCCAGAGGTTGACGCTGCCGGCCGACGTCGCCAGCGCTCTGACCTTCCTCGTGAGCGACCTGGCCCGGACGATCACCGGCCAGGTGATGATCGTGGACGGCGGGGCTACCAACAAATACCCGTACGACATGTCGGCTTTCTGAGTCGATACGAGCCTGCTTTGGAAAACGTCACGATTGATGGTTGACGAGAAAGTAGCCAATGGCTACAGTTCTCTCAGCCCCAGTGATCGCGGTCACGTCACACAATTCCGGTTGCGATCGACCGGAGCACTCGTTCCTAGCGCACAAGGAGAGGAATCGATGTCCTACGCCGTCGATCCCGAATACCGGCCGATGATGGGATTCCTCCCCGAACTCGACGTCGCCGACGCCGAGAAGGCGCGCGCAGTCATCCGGTCCATGAGGACCGAAGATCCGATGACGGCCGTACCCGCAGGCGTCGCAGTGCACCACCGGACCGCGCCCGCAACCGACGGATCGAACATCGGCCTCGTCGTGTTCGAACCGGAAGACCGTACCGCGCAACCACTCCCGTGCGTCGTCTACTTTCACGGCGGCGGGTTCGTCTTCGGCGACGCCGCAACCGACGTCCGGGTTCCGTCGGCACTGGCCGCGAGCCTGGATGCGGTGGTGGTCTCCGTCGACTATCGACTCGCTCCGGAACACCCCTTCCCCACACCGTTCGACGACGCGTTCGACGCCCTGACCTGGGTCGCCGGCGACAACGACCTGGGGATCGACCCGACCCGGATCGTCCTCGCCGGAATCAGCGCCGGCGCCGGACTCGCCGCGGCGGTCGCGCTCGAGGCCCGCGACACCGGTGGTCCCGCGGTGATATTTCAGGCGCTGGACTCCCCCGTCCTCGACGACCGCCTGCTCACGACCTCTGCCACCGAGTACATCGATTCCCCGTTGTGGAACCGGCAGAACGGAATCGACAGCTGGCACCACTATCTGGGGGCCGACGCCGACCGGACCGCCACCTCGGCATACGCCGCCCCAGCACGGGCCACCGACCTCAGCGGCTTGCCCCCGGCGTACATCGCGGTCACCTCCTTCGATCCGCTCCGCGACGAGGGGATCGACTACGCCCAGCGGTTGACGCAGGCCGGCGTGGCCACCGAACTGCATCTCTACCCCGGAACCTTCCACGGATCGTCTGGAGTGTTCCCGCAGGCTGCGATCTCCCAGCGGATCGACGCCGACTACATCGCCGCCATCCGGCGAGCACTGACCAGCTGACCCACGAGCATCCCGGAATCGGAGAATCATGCCGCACCGCTTCGAAGGAAAGGTCGCGATCGTCACCGGTGGCGCACGCGGACAGGGCGAACGGATCGTCCGGACACTCGCGCGCGAAGGTTGCTCGGTCGTGATCGGTGACGTCCTCGACGACCTGGCGAAGACCGTCGCCGACGACCTCGGAGACTCCGTCGTCCACACCCACCTCGACGTGACCTCCCCGGAGGACTGGGCCGTCACTGTCGCCCTCGCGACCTCGGCCTTCGGCGGCCTCGACGTCCTCGTCAACAACGCGGCGATCTACCGCAAGCAACTCCTCGAGGACGAGACCGTCGCCGACCTCGACAAGGTCCTCGCCGTCAACCTGCGCGGACCGTTCCTCGGCATCCAGTCCGTCGCCCCCGCGATGCGCGCCCGCGGTGGCGGTTCGATCGTGAACGTCTCGTCGCTCGCCGGAACGACGTCCTATGCCGGGCACGGCTCGTACAGCATGTCGAAGTGGGCGCTGCGCGGACTGACACGGACCGCAGCGATCGAGCTCGAACCGTCGAAGATTCGGGTGAATGCGGTGCTGCCCGGCAACCTCCGCACCGACATGTCGCCGACCACCGGCTCCCCCGAGGCCCCGACCGGCCTCAAGCGCCAGGCCGACCCGCAGGAGACCGCCAACGTCGTGGTCTTCCTCGCCTCGGACGACGCGTCTTTCGTCAACGGCACCGACATCGTCGCAGACGGCGGCTCCCTGCTCGGGTAGCGGTCCCCACCCCCGAATTCCTCAGCAGGCCGCCTCGCGCCGCTGAAGGAGATCCGATCCTTGGAGGAGCATGTCCACCTCGACCCCGGAAGCCGGCCGTACCGCCGAACGCTTCGACATCGTCGTCATCGGCGCGGGCTTCAGCGGAATGTATGCGCTTCACCGTCTCCGTCAGCAGGGCCGTCTGGCCGTGTGCCTGGAGGCAGGCGACGGCGTGGGCGGCACTTGGTACTGGAACCGCTACCCCGGCGCCCGCGTGGACATCGAGTCCATGCAGTACTCGTACTCCTTCGACGACGATCTCCAGCAGGAATGGTCGTGGTCGGAGCACTTCTCGCCGCAACCGGACCTCGAGGCATACGCGAACCATGTCGCCGATCGCTTCGGCCTGCGTGAGGACATCCGCTTCGAGACCCGCGTCGACGAACTGACCTTCGACGAGTCCGCCGACGAATGGCATGTCGGTACCGCCTCCGGCGACCGCTTCGTTGCCCGGCACGTGATCGCGGCGACCGGCAGCCTCGACGTCTCGAACGTCCCGGACTGGCCCGGGCTGGATCGCTTCCGCGGCGAGGCGTACCACACCTCGCGGTGGCCCAAGGAGGGCGTCGACCTCACCGGCAAGCGCGTCGGTCTGATCGGTACCGGTTCCACGGGCATCCAGATCACCCCCGAGGTCGCTGCGGTCGCGGAGCACCTCACGGTCTTCCAGCGGACCCCGAACTTCAGCCTTCCCTCGCGCAACCGGAAACTGGATCCGGAATACCAGCAGGAGTGGAAGGCCAACTATCCCGAGCGACGCAAGCAGATCCTCGGCACCCACGGCGCGGTGCTCATGAGCAATGTCGCCGAGCAGCGTTCGATCTTCGACTACATCGAAGAAGAACGCGAAGAGGTCATGGAGCGGGCGTGGAACGCCCGGAACGGACTCGAGTTCATCCGGACGTTCACCGATACCTCCAGCGATCCGAAGGCGAACGAGATCCTCGCCGAGTTCGTGCGCAACAAGATCCGGTCCATGGTCCACGACCCGGAGACCGCAGAGCTCCTGTGCCCGAAGACCTATCCGATCGGCGGTAAGCGGATCTGCATCGACTCGGGCTATTACGAGACCTTCAACCGCGACAACGTGAGCCTGGTCGACGTACGGACCCATCCCATCGAGGAGGTCACCGAGTCGGGTCTTCGCACCAGCGAGTCCGAATACGACCTCGACGTGATCATCTTCGCCACCGGCTTCGACGCGATGACCGGTTCGATGTTGCGGATGAACGTGACCGGCGTCGAGGGAGCGCGACTCGCCGATCACTGGGCCGACGGACCGAGGACCGTCTTCGGTCTGATGACGGCCGGATTCCCGAACCTGTTCATGGTGCACGGCCCCGGCAGCCCCTCCGTCCTGGCGCAGATGATCACCACGGGTGAGTGGCAGGTGGACTGGATCCTGCGGACCATCGATCATCTCGAGGAGAACGAGATCTCCCGCTTCGGCGCCACCCCCGCGCAGGAGAGCGAGTGGGCGGCCGAAGTAGACACCACTGCCTCGCGCACGATGCATTCCCGCACCGACTCCTGGTACACGGGTGCGAACATCCCCGGCAAGCCGCGGGCCCTGCTGATGTATGTCGGTGGTTTCCAACGCTATTCCGACTGGTGCACCCGCGCCGCGGACGAGGGGTACACGGGGTTCGAGAAGAAGCAGCACGTACCCCTGTCCTGAGTCCGGATTCCTGATCACACAGTCGAATTCACGAGAACAACGTAGTCAACGGAGAGCGCAGGCGACCGAGAGTGAGCACCTTGCAGACCGTCGGTGTCGGATACGAACTGACCGTCATCGACGTCATCGAAGAGACCCCGGATTCGAAGTCGATCGTCCTGCGCACGCCGGAGAACTCTCGTGAACTGTTCGCGTACCGGCCCGGCCAGTTCCTGACCGTCCGGATACCGAGCGACCGCACCGGACATGTCGCCCGGTCGTACTCGCTGTCGAGCGCTCCCGGCATCGACGACGAATTGAAGGTCACCGTCAAACGCACCTCCGGCGGATACGGTTCGAACTGGTTGTGCGACAACGTCGAACCGGGCAATTCCCTCACCGTTCTGCCGCCCTCGGGCCGCTTCACGCCGGCGGATTTCACGAGCGATTTCCTGCTGTTCGCGGCAGGGAGCGGCATCACGCCGATCATCTCGATCCTGAAGACGGCCCTGCTCCGGTCCGATCGGTCGGTCGTTCTCATCTACGCCAATCGCGACCGCAAGTCGGTGATCTTCCACCGCGAACTCGAGGACTACGCCGCGAAGTTCGACGACCGCCTGACGATCCACTACTGGTTCGACGACGTGCACGGCATCCCTTCACGCGAGAGGTTCGCGGCACTGGCGGCGGAGCACACCACACGGGAGGTGTTCGTCTGTGGCCCCGGCCCGTTCATGGACGGCGTCGCCGAAGGGGTGCGAGCGGCAGATGTTCCCGCTGAGCGCTTCCATCAGGAAGTGTTCGTCTCGCTTTCGGGCGACCCCTTCGAAGCACCGGCGCCGCTCGTCGACGACGATCCCGCCTCTGCGGTGGAGACGGTCGTGCACCTGGACGGCGAGTCGCATCGGTTCGAGTGGCCGAGCGGCAACACTCTCGTCGATGTACTGCTCGACCGCGGTGTCGACGTGCCGTTCTCCTGCCGATCGGGTGAGTGCGGATCCTGCGCGTGCACAGTGGTTTCGGGGAAGGTCGTGATGGAGAAGTCGGACATCCTCGACCCATCGGATATCGCCGAGGGGTACATCCTCGGATGCCAGGCACGTCCCGACTCGGGTCCGATCGAGATCGAGTTCTGACCCCGTTCACTCGACGGGCCGGATGTGTTGACGCTGTCGCAGCCAAAGGCTACAGTGATCCCCATCACGGCCCGTTCGAGTGAGATCTGTTCTATACCAATATTTTCCGTCGCGAATCGATCTCCGGACACCACGGTCCGGTCGAATTCCGCGCCGCGGCCGTGAACAAGAGTCGTAGACCTCCTCCAGAAAAGAGACAGCGTTGACTCGGTTGTTCGACACCCATCGGCTCGGCGGACTCGTCCTCGACAATCGTCTCGTGATGGCGCCCATGACACGGGCACGGTGCATCGACACCATCCCCACCGCGGAGACGGCGGAGTACTACCGCCAGCGGGCGACCGCCGGACTGATCGTCACCGAAGGCACACCGATATCCCCGGAAGCGCAAGGCTACGTATACGTCCCGGGAATCTGGTCGCCGGCGCAGGTCGCCGGATGGCGCACGGTCACCGACGCCGTCCACAGTGAGGACGGGCGGATCTTCGCCCAGCTCTGGCACGTCGGCCGGTTGTCGCACGCCTCCCTCCAGCCGGACGGCGGACAACCCGTCAGCGCAGGCGCCGTGCCCGCTCCGGAGAGCAAGATCTTCGCGCTCGACGACGACGGGAACGTCGGCTTCGTCGACGTCGGTGATCCCCGCCCGCTGAGCACCGAGGAAGTCGGCCGCGTGGTCGACGACTTCGCCCGTGCAGCAACCAATGCCGAGGTGGCCGGCTTCGACGGTGTCGAGTTGCACGGCGCCAACGGCTACCTGTTCGAACAGTTCCTCAACCCCGCGACCAACACCCGATCCGACCGGTACGGCGGCTCCTACACCGATCGCGCCCGGTTCCTGCTCGAGACGGTCGACGCCGTGATCGACGTCCTCGGCTCCGCCCGCGTCGGGATCCGGCTCTCCCCGTTCAGCGAACTGTTCGACATGCCCGCCTATCCCGAGGCCGCAGAGACCTATCTGTACCTGGCCTCGGAACTGTCGCGCCGTAACCTCGCCTACATCCACCTCATCGACCAGCGGCCTGCCGGCGGTCGGCTTCTCGACATCGACTTCCTCACGGCCTTCCGTGCCCGGTTCCGGGGAACGATCATCCTCGCCGGCGGAATGACCCAGAAGCACGCCGACGAACTGTTCGAACGGGACCTGATCGACCTCGCCGCTTTCGGGCAACCGTTCATCGCGAACCCCGACCTCGTCGCACGCCTGCAGAACGGGTGGCCGCTGACGGCACCGGACCCGAACACCTACTACGGCGGGGGCGCCGAAGGCTACCTCGACTATCCGCGATTCACCCCGGCGCGCGTGTGACGCGGCAGATACATCACACGCGCGCCGTCAACACCAGAAGGGATCTCCATCGATGACCGAAACGACGTCGACCCCCACCCGGTGGCGTGGCCTCGACCTGGGCACCCGAGTGGTCGGCTACGACGAGCGCGACGCCGTCCTGTACGCGCTGGCGGTCGGCGCCCGCGCCACCGACCTCGACCTGGTCTTCGAGGACCGGCTCCGCGTCCTGCCCACCTTCGCCCTGACCCTGGCACAGTGGGCACCCGATGCGCTGGGCGCACTCGGGGCGTTCGACACGAAGACCGCTCTCCACGGCTCCCAGAGTCTCGACGTGCTCGCTCCCCTGCCCCGGTCCGGCGAGATCTCGATGTCGGCGCGAGTCGGCGAGGTCTGGGACAAGGGCCGCGCCGCGGTCTTCGAGGTGGTCGTCGAGAGCGACTACTTCGTGGCCACCTGGTCGCTGTTCGCCCCCGGCGCGGGCGGATTCGGTGGCGATCGCGGCCCGTCGGCGCCGTCCGCACCCGAGGGGGACCCGACCGTCGTCGGCACTCTGACGACCGATCCCGATCAGGCCGCTCTCTACCGCCTGACCGGCGACCGGCACCACATCCACATCGATCCCGACGCCGCAGCACGCATCGGGCAGCCGCGTCCGATCCTGCACGGCCTGTGCACCCTCGCTGCGACCACCCTGCCTCTCGCAGACCTGCTCGGCGCCCACCCGGCCGACCTGAAGACCCTGTCCGGCCGGTTCGCGGCACCCGTCTTCCCGGGCGACACCGCGCAGGTCCGTGCCTGGGGCGACGCGACCGGCGCGCGCTTCGACGTCACCACCGACGGCGGTGCCGTCTTGAACGGTGGACACGCGTCCTTCGCCTGAGCCCGACCCTACCCACCCCCGTTCCGAACGGAGCACCATGACGAGCACACGCCGCTTCGAAGGCAAGATCGCTTTCATCACCGGAGCCGCCCGCGGCCAGGGCCGCGCCGAAGCCGTCCGGCTCGCGAGCGAGGGCGCCGACATCATCGCCGTCGACATCTGCAAGCCCCTCGAATACCCCGCCTATCCCGGCGCCACCCCCGACGATCTGGCCGTCACCGTCAAGGAGGTCGAAGCGCTCGGCCGGCGCATCGTCGCCCGCGAGGTAGACGTCCGCGACTTCGACGCGCTCCAGCAGGCGCTCTCGGAGGGCGTCGCCGAACTCGGCGGCCTCGACGTCGTCGTCGCCAATGCCGGTGTCTGCACCGCCGCCACCACCTGGGAGCACGCCCTCGAGCAGTGGAAGGAGACCATCGACATCAACCTGACCGGGGTCTTCCACACCGTCAAGGCGGCCGTGCCGATCCTGCTCGAGCAGGGCCGCGGCGGCTCCATCGTCATGACGAGCTCGGTGGCGGGCTTGCGCGGGCTGCCGTTCGTCGCCGCATACTCGGCCAGCAAGCACGGAGTCGTCGGCCTGTGCAAGACCCTGGCCAACGAACTCGGACAGCACCGCATCCGCGTCAACACCGTTCACCCCGCCGGGGTGACCACCGACATGCAGCCCGTCGAGATGCAGCAGATGATCGCCGACCACGCCGCCACCCTCGGTCCGATCTTCATGAACGCCCTGCCCGACGAGGCGACCGACGCGGAGGACATCGCCGGAACCGTCGCCTGGCTGCTGTCCGACGAAGCCCGTCACATCACCGGAGCTCAGATTCCGGTCGACCTGGGAACCCTCATCCGCTGACCTTCGGAGGAACGATGACCGAACTGTCCATCCCCGCATACGATTCTGCTACCACCGTTCGCTCTGCCACGGTCGAGATCGACGCACCCGCGAGCGTCGTCTGGGAGGTCCTCACCGACCTCGACAACTATCCGAGCTGGAACCCCTTCTGCATCGCGGTGGAATCGACGCTGGAAATCGGTGCGCCCGTGAACATGACGCTGGCCGACTACTCGGGAGCCACGGAGACCTTCCCGTACACCGAATACGTCTGTGCCGTGGTGCCGGAACGCCTGCTGTCGTGGGAACTCCGTCCCACCGAACTCTCCGCGCAGGCCGCGCGACGCGATCAGGTGATCGAACCGATCGACGAGAACCGGTGCCGCTACTACTCCACCGACGCCTTCCTCGGCGAGGAAGCACACCAGATCATGGCCGACAGCGGTGCGTGGGTGAAGCGGGCGTTCGACGACACCGCCGTCGCACTGAAGAAGCGCAGCGAAACGCTGCACGCCGAGCGCACCCTCGGTTCGCCCACCGCCTGACATTTCCACTTCCCGGCACCACCATCCGAAAGGCCGACATGGCACACCGTATGCAGGACAAGATCGTCATCATCACCGGCGCTTCCTCCGGTCTCGGCCGGGCGACCGCCGAACTGATGACCGCCGAAGGCGCTCGCGTGGTCATGGCGGACATCAGCCAGGAGGCGGGTGAGGCCGCAGCGCAGGAGATCGGCGCCGACTTCGTCCGCACCGACGTCGGCAACCCCGTCGAGGTCGACGCTCTCGTCAGCGGGACCGTCGCCCGATACGGACGACTCGACGTGATGTGCAACAACGCCGGAGTCCACGCTGCCGGCCCGCTTCTCGACACGACGAACGACGACTTCGAGCGTGTGGTCGCCGTGAACTTCGCCGGCATCTTCTACGGCACGCGAGCGGCAGGTCGCGTCATGGCGGAGCAGGGATCCGGCGTCATCGTCAATACGGCCTCGAACGGCGGTTACCTGCCCACCGAGGGTATGGCCGTCTACTGCGGCACGAAGGCGGCCGTGGTCGCGATGTCCAAGGCGTGCGCACTCGAGCTCGCACCCAAAGGTGTTCGCGTGAACACGATCTCGCCGGGCACCATGCTGAGCGGCATGGTGCCGGACGTGGAGGGCATCGTCGACGTCCTCGACAAACTCCAGCCCATCGGATACGCCGCGAAACCCTCCCAGATGGCCACAGGAATCCTGTACCTCGCCTCGGACGACGCGAACTACGTCACCGGGCACGATCTGATCGTCGACGGTGGGGCCACTGCCGGTCGGGTCGCTCTCGGAGTCTGACATCCCACATGCGGAACTCCGCGAAGGGAGCGGGTCGATGAATCGATTCGAGAACAAGGTGGCGCTGGTGACCGGCGCCGCGAGCGGGATCGGCCGTGCGGTCGCGGAACGCATCGCTGCCGAAGGTGGGGCCGTGGTCGTCGCCGATATCCAGGACGACCACGGCACCGCCGTGGCGCAGTCGATCGTGGACGGGGGCGGTCGAGCCGTCTACCGGCACCTGGACGTCTCCTCCGAAACGGAGTGGCAGGAGACGATCGCCGAAACGGTCGACACCTTCGGGGGCCTCGGGATCCTGGTGAACAACGCCGGAATCGCTCACCCGGACCTGATCGAGGACACCGACACGGAGCTCTACGCCCGGGTCATCGCGGTGACGCAGACCAGCGTCTTCCTCGGTCAGCGTGCGGCGAGCTCCGCGCTGAAGGCGTCCGGCTACGGTTCGGTCGTCAACGTCAGTTCGATGTTCGGCGTCGTCGGAGGCTTCGGATCCGCTCCGGCGTACGCGGCCGCGAAGGGCGCGGTGCGGACGCTGTCCAAGAACACGGCCGTCGCCTGGGCGTCGGAAGGTGTCCGGGTGAACTCGGTGCACCCGGGTTTCATCGACACCCCCACCCTCGGCGATCAGGGACGCGAGCGGATGACCGCACTGACACCGATGGGTAGGCTCGGCACCTCGGACGAAGTGGCCGGCCTCATCGCGTTCCTGGCGAGCGACGAAGCGTCGTTCGTCACCGGTGGGGAATTCCTCGTGGACGGCGGCTATACCGCGCAGTAATCAGCAGGTCCTCGATGCAGCGGAGCGCGAAATGGTCACAGGCGCGCGTTATTGCGCGCTCCGATGACCGATTCCCGCTCCGCTGTCGGGTTCGGTGAGCGCGGGGTCCCGCGAGGTGTCCTTCAACGCCACCCCCGACGCCCCCAACTGCCGCGCCCCGTTCACGAGGGCCGCTACGACGCGCGCCGCGTGCTCGTAGGTCATCCCGCCGGGCGGATGGATGTTCGACACGCAGTTGCGTTCGGCGTCACTGCGTCCCGGCCTCGGGTGGTGCGTCAGGTACACGCCGACACTGTCGGCCACCGACAGGCCGGGACGTTCGCCGATGATCACGAGCATCGTCGTGACGCCGAGCCGCTCACCGATACGGTCGCCCAGCGCGACGCGGGCCTGCGTCGCGATCACCGGTGACGCCACGGTCAGCCCCGGCAGGGCAGCGACGATCGCCGCGAGCAGATCGGGTCCGTGGGCGTCGAGAGCGGTGGACGACAACCCGTCGCACAGCGCGATGCCGAGATCGGCCTCCGTTCGCGGCAGCATGGTTCCCTCGGCGAGCTGCCGGCCGAGGTCGGGGCGACGCAGATACGTACTGCGATCTCCTGCTGCGCTTTCCACGATCAACTGCTCACCGAGCCCGAGATCACGAACCCGCTGAGCCAAGGAATGCACATCGAGCGGGACGTGCACGGCGTCGCGCGCCTCGGCATGGGCCGCCACGAATTCCAGATGACGGCGTGTCGGGATGCTGTTCCCGGTGCGTCCCAGTCCGATCCGGGCCTGGGTGTGCCGACGCAGTTCGTCCCACAGGTCGCTCACAGGGCACCTCCGAGTGCGCGCAGCGGGGACGTGCCGACGTCCACCGGCAGGATGCGACCGACGTCGTCCGCCATACCCTGCCTGCGTAGCCAGTCCTCGAACTCCGGTGCCGGTCGCAGATCGGCGGCCTCCCGGACGTACAGCGCGTCGTGGAACGACAGCGACTGGTAGCCGAGCATCACGTCGTCGGCACCGGGCACCGTGATGACGAATGCTGTTCCGGCAACGGCCAACAGGGTGAGCAGGGTGTCCATGTCGTCCTGGTCGGCCTCGGCATGGTTGGTGTAGCAGACGTCGACGCCCATCGGCAGGCCGAGAAGTTTGCCGCAGAACTGGTCTTCGAGCCCGGCGCGGATGATCTGCTTGCCGTCGTACAGATATTCCGGTCCGATGAACCCGACGACCGTGTTGACGAGCAGCGGTTCGAACTCGCGCGCAACGGCATACGCGCGCGCTTCGAGAGTCTGCTGATCCACCGGCCTGCCCCCGGTGCCGAGATGGGTTCCCGACGACAACGCCGAACCCTGCCCCGTCTCGAAGTACATGACGTTGTTACCGACGGTCCCCCGTCGCAGCGACCTGCCGGCCTCGTTGCCCTCCCGCAGCACTGCGAGGTCCACACCGAAGCTGCGGTTGGCGCCCTCGGTGCCGGCGACGGACTGGAACACCAGGTCGACCGGCGCGTCCTTCTCGATCAGATCGATCGTGGTGGTGACGTGGGTCAGCACGCACGACTGGGTGGGGATCTCGAATCGTTGCCGGATCTCGTCGAGCAGGTGCAGCAGGTCGGACACCGCGTGCGGTGAGTCGCTCGCCGGATTGATGCCGACCACCGCGTCGCCGCAGCCCATCAGCAGACCGTCGAGGACGGACGCGGCGACCCCACGAGGATCGTCGACGGGATGGTTCGGTTGCAGGCGCGTCGCGAGCCGGCCGGGCAACCCGATGGTCGTGCGGAACGCGCTGGTCACCGTCGCAGCGCGGGAGACCGCGATGAGGTCCTGGTTGCGCATGACCTTGCTGGTCGCTGCGACCATCTCCGGGGTGAGTCCCGGCGAGAGTGCCGCGAGCACGTCGGCGGAGTCCGGTCGGGCCGCGACCTCCAGCAGGTGGTCGCGCAGCTCCCCGACGGTCATGTGCGAGACCGGGGCGAAGGCCGTCGCGTCGTGGGTATCGACGATCAGCCTGGTGACCTCGTCGGTCTCGTACGGCACGACCGCCTCGGTGAGGAAGATGGTCAGCGGGAGGTCGGCGAGGGCCAGCTGTGCCGCGGCACGTTCGGCATCCGAAGTGGCAGCGCATCCGGCGAGTTCATCGCCCGAGCGGCGGGGGGAGGCCTTCCCGAGCAGATCGACGAGGCCGTCGAACTCGTAACCGGTTCCGCCGAGCTGTTGTCGGTAGATCGTCATCGAGGCCTCCCGCGCAGGACCGGTTCGACGGATGTGAGCACGCAGTGGAGTGCAGCATTCCACTTTTTCGCCGTCGTGTCCGGCGAGTGTCGCGAACGAAACGCCGCTGGTCGTCGGTTTCTGGGTCCACAACGCAGAAGTGAGGCTCACAACCCTGGTGGTCGACCATGAGGGTTGTGAGCCTCACTTTTCGGTTGTCTACCTAGCCCCGCTGGTACCAGACGTTCGTCACCCGCTGCGCCATGTGCCGCATCCCCGCAGCGGTGGGATGCAGAGCCTTCGCCAGCGACTGCGACTGCCGTCCCTCGTACCAGCGCTGCTCGGAGGGTGCACACGCATCGTGTCCTTCCGAGCCGGACATGACGTCCACGAACTCGGCACCGGCCTCACCGGCAGACCGGGCGAGTACTCGGTTCATCCGCACGAAGAAGTTCGTCACGAAGGAGGCGTCGGCATCGCTGGTGGGGATGTTGGGCCAGCAGCCCCGGTTGCCGAAGACACCGCCGTGCCCGACCAGCAGAACCCGTGCGCGCGGTGCGCGTTGCTGGACGGCGGTCAGTGTCGCGGTGACCTTCGGTCCGAGTGCACTCAGGGCGGCGTCCATGCGCGACGTGGTGCCCGGATCGGTGCGGCAGTGCGCGTCGCCGCCCGGAAGCTCGGTGTAGCAGGCCGAGACGAGCCCCGACCAGCCGACATCGTTGCCGCCGATACTCAGCGTGACGAGATTCGTGTCCGGCGGGAGCGAATCGATCTGCGGCGGGACCGATCCGGTCGACGTCTGTTGCGGGACGGACGTGATGTGCTCGGTGCGCGCACCCGAACACGCGACGTTGACGAAGCTGACGGTCTGCAGCGAACCTGCGACGAGGTTCGGATAGCCCGCGTCCGCGCGGGCGCATCCGCTGAGCATCGCCGCTGCGTCGAGGTAGGGTCCGGCGGCGCGCGAGTCGCCGAGCGCGACGTATCGGATGCCCTGCTCGTTACCCGGGTCGCTCATCGCGGACACCGGCCACACCATCGATGCAGCTGCCATGCCGGCGACGATCCCGGCTCGCACAATCGTCTTCATCCAGACCTCCGGCAGCGTGGTTCTCCCTGGGCATGAGATCGGCACGAATTACAAACGCGTTACGAGCAGCGGGTGAAGATCACGGATGAAGCTCGCATGCACGTCCTCTCACCACCGCATTTTGTTTACTTCCCCCTCCGAACGGCTACCGTCCCCCTGTGACCGTCCACAAAGTTCTCGACGGCCGCTACGAGCTGAGCGGTCTGCTCGGCGTCGGCGGCAGCGGCGAGATCCACGACGGTCGGGACACCCGCCTCCACCGGCCCGTCGCGGTCAAACTGCTCGGACGGGAGGTCGGCAGCAGACCGGACGTACGACGTCGTTTCGAGGTCGAGGCCCGGGCCGCCGCGGCCCTGAACCACCCTCGCATCGTCGCCGTGTACGACACGGGTGAACACGACGGACGTCCCTACATCGTTATGGAACGGCTCCCCGGGCGGACCCTCGCCGACGACATCGCCCGCGGTCCCCTACCCGACGATCGGGTGCGTACGGTGCTCACCGGAATTCTCGAGGCCCTCGTCGCCGCACACGGGGCGGGGATCCTCCACCGGGACATCAAGCCGGCGAACGTGCTCATCGCAGAGAACGGCGAGATCAAGGTCGCCGACTTCGGTATCGCGAAGAGCGTCGGCGACGACCTCACCCACACCGGTGAACTCGTGGGGACCGTCGCCTATCTGAGCCCGGACCGCATCACCGGTCACCCCGCGTCCGTGACGGACGATCTGTACGCGGTCGGGGTCGTCGGCTACGAGTCCCTGTGCGGGCGGAGGCCGTTCGCCGAGGACAACATCCTCGCGCTGGCACGGGCCATCACGCACGACCGTCCGCGGCCACTCGCCGATCTCCGCCCGGATGCCCATCCGGGGCTCGTCGCAGTGATCGAACGGGCCATGGCACGAGAGCCTTCCGACCGGTTCCGCAGTGCGCACGAGATGCTCGCGGCATTGCAGAATTCCGACGGATACCGCGCCGCGACAGCCCTCCTGCCGGCGAGTGAGATCGGCGGGCCGACGGCCACCGCGGGCACGGACCGTTCCCGTGGAGTTCTCGTCGCGGCGAGTCTGACGCTGGTCGGGGCGCTCGCCGTGGGCGGTCTCGCGCTCGGATTCGGGCGGGGCGATTCCCCGCCGGCGGCCACACCCGAGACCCGGACGCCCGGCATGTCGGCATCGACGCCCGAGCGGGTACCGGCCACCACCGAGCTTCCTGCGACCCCCGAATCGACGATCGTCCCGGCGCGCACAGCGGACGAGACCGCCGTGGTTCCGCCCGTCGTGCCCGCTCCGGAGACCGCTCCCGTCGCACCGCCTGCGGATGCCGGGCCCACGAGGTCCGAATCCGAGTCCCGCGGGAACAGCGGACCCGGCAACAACAACGGGAACGGCAATTCGCGGGGGAACAGCGGCAACCACGACGACAACAACGGAAACGGGAACGGGAACAGCGGCAACGGGAACAGCGGCCGCGGTAACGGGTGAGGTCGCTCAGCTCGAGGCGCGCACCACGAGTTCGACGGGAAGTCGCGCCGATTCCGTTTCTCCGTTTTGCACGAGTTCGAGGAGCCGCTCGATGGCGGTCACCCCGATGTCGTGCGCGGGCGACCGCACGGTGGTGAGCGGAACCGGCAGCTGCGCCACGACGGGGATGTCGTTGTAACCGACCACGGCGAGATCGTCCGGGATGGACAGACCCAGGTCGCGGGCGACACCGAGGATGCCGATGGCGATGGTGTCGCTGACCGCGAAGATCGCTCGGGGACGATCGGGGCGATCCAGCAGCGCACGCGCGGCCTCCACACCCCCGGCGACGTCGAAGCTCGACCGCACGATCCGTTCGGGCGGCAGTGCCACCGATGCTTCCTTCAGGGTGTCGACGAAGCCGTCACGCCGGTCGCGGGCGGTGCTGGCATGGTCGGGGCCGGCGATGATCGCCAGGTCGTCGTAGCTGCGGTCGAGCAGGTGTCGGGCGGCCAGTGCTCCACCCCGGTAGTCGTCGCCCACCACGAACGGCAAGCCTGCGTCGGCGTGCCGGGTGACCGCGAGGATGGGCAGCGATCCGAGCGCCAGCGACTCGACGAACGGGCGACCCGGGAGGTGCATGCTGCTCAGCAGCAGACCGTCGACCTGCCGGCCCACGAGCAGCGCGATGGCGCGACGTTGCGCCTCGAGGTCGTCGGGTGGGCTCGACAGCAGTACCGAGTAGCCCGCTTTCGTGGCGGCTTCCTCGATGCCCTGGTAGGTCGTGGCGACCACGCCGTCGGTGAGTCGCGGCATGACGACACCGAGGGTCGTGGTCTTGCGGGTCCGCAGGCTCGCCGCCCACAGGTTGGGGCGATATCCCAGTTGGGCCGCGACCTCCCGCACCCGCAGGGCCGAGTCCGACCAGCCGTCGACCGGTTCGGGCTGGCGCAGCACGCGGGATGCCGTCGAGACGTGGACACCGGCGCGCTCGGCGATCTCCTTGAGCGTCGGGGCGCGGTCGGGACGGGGCATGCGGCTCTCCTGCTTGTGCGGCATCGAGTTCGTGTTCCGGGTTGACGTGCCCGGAGCATGCCTTTAGCGTAGGCCATGCAATCGATCGTGCAAACGTTCTCGCAATCGTTCTGACAAACGTTTCCTCGACCACCGGAGAAGGCCATGTCCAACGCTCAGTCGCTCACCCAGCTGTTCGCCCTCGACTCCCTGCTCGAGCAGGAGGAGATCGACATCCGCGACACCGTCCGCAAGTTCGGTAACGAGCGCATCCGCCCGCACGTGGCCCAGTGGTTCGAGGAAGCGAAGCTCCCGGCACGCGAGCTCGCCAAGGAACTCGGACAGCTGGGCGTGCTCGGCATGCACCTCGACGGCTACGGCTGCGCCGGCATGAGCGCCACCGCCTACGGCCTGGCCTGTCTCGAACTCGAGGCCGTCGACTCCGGCATCCGCAGCCTCGTGTCCGTGCAGGGCTCGCTGGCGATGTTCTCCATCCACCACTGGGGCAGCGAAGAGCAGAAGCAGGAATGGCTCCCCCGCATGGCCGCCGGCGAGGCCATCGGCTGCTTCGGCCTGACCGAGCCCGACTTCGGCTCCAACCCCGCCGGGATGCGCACCAACGCCAAGCGCGACGGCGACGACTGGATCCTCAACGGCACCAAGATGTGGATCACCAACGGCTCGATCGCCGACGTCGCCGTCGTCTGGGCGCAAACCGACCTCGAAGAAGGCGCCAAGGGCATCCGCGGCTTCGTCGTCCCCACCGACACCCCCGGTTTCTCCGCCCCGGAGATCCACTCCAAGCTGTCCCTGCGCGCCTCGGTCACCTCGGAACTCGTCCTCGACGGCGTGCGCCTGCCCGCCTCGGCGATGATGCCGAAGGCCAAGGGCCTGCGCGGACCGCTGACCTCCCTCGGCGAGGCCCGCTTCGGCATCGTCTTCGGTGCCATCGGCGCCGCCCGCGACTGCCTCGAGACCGCCATCGAGTACTCGCAGTCCCGCGAGGTGTTCGACAAGCCGCTCGCCGGCTACCAGCTCACCCAGGCCAAGATCGCCGACATGGCGCTCGAGGTCGGCAAGGGCCACCTGCTCGCCTACCACCTCGGCCGCATCAAGGACCGCGGCGAGATCGCCCCGGAGCAGGTCAGCCTCGGCAAGCTCAACAACGTGCGCGAGGCCATCGCGATTGCCCGCGAGTGCCGGACCATCCTCGGCGCCAACGGCATCACGCTCGAGTACCCCGTCATCCGTCACGCCAACAACCTCGAATCGGTGCTGACCTACGAGGGCACCTCCGAGGTCCACCAGCTGACCATCGGCAAGGCGCTGACCGGCGAGGCGGCTTTCCGGTGACCACCCTTCCCGGTGCGCTCGAGGGGCTGGTGATCGCCGACTTCGGTCGCGTGCTCGCCGGCCCCTACGCCACCATGCTGCTCGCCGACCTCGGGGCGGAGGTCGTCAAGATCGAACGCCCCGGCTTCGGGGACGACACCCGGCACTGGGGCCCGCCCTGGGTCGGCGACGAGTCGACCTACTTCCTCGGCGTCAACCGCAACAAGAAGTCGGTGGCCATCGACCTGACCACCGACGAAGGACTCGGGCAGGCACGCGATCTCGTCGCCCGCGCCGATGTCGTCGTCGAGAACTTCCTGCCCGGCACGATGACTCGGCTCGGGCTCGGATACGAACAGGTCCGGGAACTCAACCCCGGCATCGTCTACACCTCGATCACCGGCTTCGGCGGGCACAACAATCTGCCCGGCTACGACCTGCTCATCCAGGCCGTCGGCGGTCTGATGAGCATCACCGGGCCCGACCCGGCGACACCCACCAAGGTCGGTGTGGCCGTGGTCGACGTCATCACCGGAATGCACGCTGCGGTAGGAATTCTCGCCGCACTTCGGCACCGCGACCGCACCGGCGAGGGCCAGCGTGTCGAGGTGAACCTGCTGTCATCTCTGCTGTCGGCGCTGGCGAACCAGTCGTCCGGCTATGTCGCGGCGGGTGTGGTGCCGAAGGCCATGGGCAACCGTCATCCGAGCATCGCGCCCTACGAGGTGTTCCACACCGCCGATCGACCGTTCGTCCTCGCCGTCGGCAACGATCGTCAATTCGCCTCGCTGGTCGAGGTTCTCGGCGCTCCCGAACTCGCCTCCGACGACCGGTTCACCACGAACACCGCCCGTGTCGCGAACCGGGAGGAACTGACGAAGATCGTCGACGAGTTGCTCTCGGCCAAGACGGCCGACGAGTGGTTCGACGCCCTGACCGCAGCCCGGGTGCCGTGCGGTCCGCTCAACGACATCGCCGACGCGGTCGCGCTTGCCGAACGACTCGGCCTGTCGCCGGTGGTGTCGATCGACGATCCCGAGCGGGACGCTCCGCTGCGCCAGATCGCCAACCCGATCCGGCTCAGCGCCACCCCCGCGACCTACCGCACGCCGCCCCCGCGGTTGCCGTAGACGGACGCTCTCGTCAGTCGGGGCTCTGTTCCTTCAGAGTGTGCGCGACGAGAGCGTTGGCGTGCCCGTGGCCCATGCCGTGTTCCTCTTTGAGCCAGTTCACCAGCTCCATGTGCTTGCCGAGATCCGACGCGCGGATCATGGTCTTCCACTCCTCGATCGGGCGCCCGTACTTCTGCTCGATCGACGGGAAATACGACTCGGGTCCCTTGACCTTCTCGCTCATGCCGGAAGGCTAGCCGGGGCGACCGACAAGTTCCGTCCGATCCGCTGAAAACGACCGCGGCGCCGCAGTCCCGGATGGGACGCGGCGCCGCGGAGGTACGGAAGTGGATCAGGCCTTCGGGCCACCGGCCACGTAGATGACCTGACCGGACACGAAGCCCGCGCCCTCGGACGCGAGGAACGATGCGGTGTGGGCGATGTCGTCGACCTCGCCGATGCGGCCGACCGGGATGTCGGCCGCGACGTTCGACTTGAAGTCGTCGAACGACACGCCGAGACGCTCGGCGGTCGCGGCGGTCATCTCGGTGGCGATGAAGCCCGGCGCGATGGCGTTGGCGGTGACACCGAACTTGCCCAGCTCGATCGCGAGGGTCTTCGTGAAGCCCTGCATGCCGGCCTTGGCAGCGGAGTAGTTGACCTGGCCGCGGTTGCCGAGCGCCGAGGTGCTCGAGAGGTTGACGATGCGACCGAACTTGGCGTCGACCATGTAGCTCTGGACGGCACGCGTCATGAGGAAGGCGCCGCGCAGGTGCACGTTCATGACGGCGTCCCAGTCCTCGACCGTCATCTTGAACAGCAGGTTGTCGCGCGTGATGCCGGCGTTGTTGATCAGGACGGTGGGCTCGCCGAGTTCGGTGGCGACCTTCTCGACGGCAGCCGCGACGGACTTCTCGTCGGAGACGTCGGCACCCACAGCAAGCGCCTTACCACCGGCGGACTCGATGGCCGAAACGGTGTCCTTGCAGGCGGATTCGTCGAGGTCGAGGACGGCGACCTGGTAGCCGTCGCCGGCGAGCCGCTTGGCGACGGCTGCGCCGATGCCGCGTGCGGCTCCGGTGACGATGGCAGTGCGGGGCTGTGTGCTCATAGCGTTCCTCCGTAGGGGGATGGGTGGTGCCGTCAGGTGATGGTGAGTCCGCCGTCCACGGCGATTGTCTGACCGGTGACGTAGGCGGCGGCGTCGGACGCCAGCCAGACCGCGGTGGCCGCGATCTCCTCGGCATCCCCGGTCCGGCCGAGGATGATTCGCTGCTTCATCGAGTCGAGGTAGCCGGGCTGGTACTCGTCCGTCATCTCCGTGTGGAAGAAGCCGGGTGCGATGGCGTTGACGCGGATTCCCTTGCGCGCTCCCCACTGCTGGGCCAGGTCGCGCGTGAGGCCGATGACGCCCGCCTTGCTGGCCGAGTACGCGGCCTGCGGCAGGCCGGCCGTGGTGAGACCGAGGACCGACGAGATGTTGACGATCGAGCTACCGGGCTGCATCACACGGCCGACGGCCTGTGCCGCCCAATAGGATCCGTTCAGGTTGATGTCGATGACCTGCCGGAACTGCTCGGGGGTCTCCTTGGTCGCCGGGACGGCGGTGCCGATACCGGCATTGTTGATGAGGATGTCCACCCGGCCGAGCTGCTCGACCGCGTGATCGACCATGCGCTGCGCCTGTTCGGGATCGGCGATGTCGGTCTCGACCGTGACGGCCTGCCGTCCGGCCTCCCGGACCAGCGCGGCGGTCTCCTCGAGACGGTCGACGCGGCGTGCGGCGAGCACGACGTCGGCCCCTGCCTCGGCCAGCCCTCGGGCGAATGCGACACCGAGGCCCGAAGAGGCACCGGTGACGATGGCAACGCGGCCGTCGAGACGGAAGCGGTCGAGCACGGACATACGTCATCTCCTCGCTGTGACGGGGCCTACAGGAACTGTATAGCCGACCGCCTTCTCATCCACCAAACAGCCTGTATCCAATTTGATTGGACAGCACTGCCTTTCAGAGCCAGGTCCTATTCTTCTCTTCGGCGGATCCTATGTTGCCGCAGGCATTGCAGCGCGGAGAGGACCCCGCGTCGCACCCACCGTTACCAAGTCGATAAGCACTGGCTTATTTCTAAGCGCTCGCTTATCGTGCGATGCCGTAGCGGGCTTGTCAACACCAACCGGACAGAACGGAAGCGCCCTCGTGAGTGATGCATGGGACGACGTCGTCGGCGGATCCAAGGCCGCTGCTCGCATCCGCACGGCCGCGATAGAAGAGTTCGCGGAGCACGGCTACGGCGGCACCACGACGCGCCGGATCGCGGCGCGACTCGGCATGAGTCCCGCCGCGATGTATCCGCACTACGCGTCCAAGGAGGAGCTGCTCTTCGCCATTGCCTACGAGGGCCACGCGCTCGCCCTGCAGGTCGTCGAGAGCGCCGACCGTCCCGATGCCGAGCCGTCCGATCGGCTCGCATCCGTCATCGGGCGCTTCGCCGCCTGGCAGGCGGAGAACCACCGGTGGAGCCGGGTGATCCAGTACGAACTGGCCGCACTCGACCGCGAGCACTACCGCACGATCGTCGGACTACGACGGCAGACCACGCAGGTCGTGCGCGGTGTCGTCGACGCCGGCCACGTCTCGGGCAAGTTCACCCTCCCGGATGCCGAAGGTGTCACTCTCGCGCTGATGTCGCTCTGCGTCGACGTGTGCCGCTGGTACCCCTCGGGCCGCTACGACGACGCCGCGACGATCAGCGACCTGTATGCCGATCTTGCCCTGCGTCTGGTCGGTGCCGTGCGTTAACATCGTCGCCACCATCGGATCGGGGGGATCTACGTGGGCAGGGGGATATCGCGCCGCCGTCGGCTCCTCGAGACGCGAGAGCATCGGAGGGGGAGCTGTCGTCCATGTCCACGAATGACAACGTCGTCGACCGACTACTGGTGTCGCTCGGGGTCGACGCCCCGGTCCCCGATTCCGTCTCCCGCCGGCAGTCCAACTACGACGCGCTCGCCGCGCGCATCGACGCGGGAGTCGATCCCGAATACATCGCAGCGTTCGAGAACTTCCACGGCATGGAGCATGCCGACATCCACCGGCTCGCCCAGAGCATCAATCCCGTCGCGATGACAACCCTGGCCACCGAATGGGCCGAACTCGGAAAGGGTTTCAGCCTCACCGTCGCATGGGGAACGCTGATGATCCGCAAACTCATCGGCCAGCACTGGGAGGGTCCGGCGGCCGAGGCCGCGATGGACGCGACGGTGCGATTCGGCGAATCCGCCCAACAGTTGTCCGATGCTGCACGCGCGACGTCCGAGAAACTCCGCATCGCCGCCGATGTCGGCGAGCGGGTGCGAGCGTCCGTGCCTCCACCCACGGTGAACACGTCGTCGGTCCTGTACGCGCTCGATCCCGTCGCGGGTGCTGCTGCCGCCCGGCAGGAGGAAGCCGTTCGCGCCCAGGCCGTGCGGGTGATGGAAGCTCTCTACAAGCCGTACTACCGCGATTCCGGCACGGCGGTTCCGGTCCTGCCCTCCCCGTATGCCGCCACGACGAGTCGTGCCACCGAGGCATTCGTTCCCCAGGGTTACGGCACACCGAGTGTCGGCGGCGCCCGGACTGCCGGCGACCCGACGGGAATGCCGAGCGGGGACGGAGAACGCCCGGGTGGGCAGACCGCCACGGACGCGGAGAACCGTACGGATGCATCGACGTCCGGTGAAGGTACGGACGGCCGGTCGACAGGTTCCGATTCGGCAGGTGGCGAGGGTTCGAACGATCCTGCGGCGACCACTCCTGCATCCACCTCCCCGGCAGCGAGCGGCGCCCTCGGAAGCCCGACCGGTCAGTCGTACGGTTCCCCTTCCGTCGGGTCGGGCGGTGGTCTACCGGGTGCCGGTGGCGTCGGCTCGGCCGGCGGGTCATCGCCCGCGGTAGGTCCCGCTCCGCTCGTCGCGGGAGCCGCACCCACCGG
Source organism: Rhodococcus sp. S3 (assembly GCF_058211795.1). Classification (NCBI taxonomy): domain Bacteria; kingdom Bacillati; phylum Actinomycetota; class Actinomycetes; order Mycobacteriales; family Nocardiaceae; genus Rhodococcus; species Rhodococcus sp. S3. Next base: position 4,799,429 of record NZ_CM177074.1, read on the forward strand.
CGGTGCTGCCGGCCAGCCCGGTGCCGCCGCGACTCGCGGTGCCGGTGTCCGCCCGTTCGGCATGATGCCCGGCATGGCCCCCGCCTCGTCCCGCGGCGATGAACAGGACAAACGCGCGGCCGGTTATCTCGTCACCGGCGAGAACGGGAACGAACTGATCGGGTCGCTGCCCGACACCGCCCCGCCGGTTCTGGGGGCCTGAGCGCTGTGGACCGGTATCTGACACCCGATCGATTCCTGGCGTCGTGGACCGCTGCGGGTGGCGACGAGTTCCCCTTCCCTCTGCGCTATCGCACCTCGGCGATGTGGGAGGACGAGCACGCCGCGAACCTGCAGGCCGCTCGCGCGTGGCTGCACGAGACTCCCGACCCTGCCCTCGACGATGCGATGCGGATCCTGCTGACCGGGGAGGTCGCGGTGGAGGTCTACGGCCGCTCCACCGACCCGACCTGCGAAGTCTTCGTCCGCGCGGCCGCGACCGACGAGCAGGCCGTCCTTGCCCATCAGGCTCCCGGCGCGGGCGACATCCGCATCACCACGACCACCGATCTCGCGGGTGCGATCGTCGGACACCTGCCGGTCGTGGCAGCGGGCCGCGAACCGGCACGCACCGCGCCGAGCCGGGATGTGCTCGAGCCGGCCGAGTTCGGCGCTGTCCGTCGTCCGGCGGGTGGCACGTACGCAGAGTCGTTGCGCCGGTTGCTGCGTCGCGAACGCTCGGCCACCGGCAGCATCCGCATCCTGCGGTACTCGAATCCGGGGTACGCGCCCGTCGCCGACATCGGCTGGTTCGACGTCGTGGGCGACGGCCGGTACCTCTTCCTCCCTGGCCCTGACCTCCGCGTCGCGCCGGGCACCGTCGACGCATTCGTCCGGGAACTGTCGGCGCAGCTGTCCCGGGTGCGCAAGCCGCCGCACGAGGATCGGAGCGGCGTCCTGCGACGGCAGTGATCCCTTCCCGAACCGGCCGTTCGTCTAGGCTGGCGACATGACGGACCGGGACCGCACACCCGACGGCAGGCCGCAGAACGCGCGTCCGCGCGACGCCCTGGGGCGTCCGTTGCCGCCGGGCGAAGAAGGCGTCGAACGTGTTCCCGAAGACATCGATCTGGATGTCGAGGAGACCATCGCCGAAGGTCAGCGTCTCCTCGACCACGGTTTTCCGTTCCATGCCCACGAGGTCTTCGAGGCGATGTGGAAGAAGGCGCCGCCCGAGGAACGTCCCCTCTGGCAGGGCCTCGCCCAGCTCGCCGTGGGGCTGACGCATCTGCTCCGGGGCAACCCCACCGGCGCGGCGTCGCTGTTGAAGCAGGGACAGGCGCGGGTGCGGCACTACGAGGACGAACCGCCGCACCGGCTCGACATCGACGGCCTGGCGAGCTGGGCCGATCATCTGCTCACCGAGATCGCTCGTGACGAACCGATCCCCGCTCCCCCGACCCCGCGCCTGAGGATGCCCTGATGCCGACACTTCCCATGTTCCCGCTCGGCACCGCACTGCTTCCTGGATCCGACCTGCCGTTGCGCATCTTCGAGCCGAGATATCAGCAGCTCGTCCAGGACTGCACGGCATCGCCGGACGGCCCCCGCTTCGGAGTCGTCCTCATCGCCCGAGGACACGAGGTGGGCGGAGGCGAGCAGCGACACGACGTCGGTACTGTCGCGCGGATCATGGTCGACACCGAGGTCGGTGCGGGTCGCCGTGAACTCGAATGTATTGCGGAAGAACGCATTCGCATCACCCGCTGGCTTCCCGACGACCCCTATCCCCTCGCCGAGGTGGAGCCCTGGCCCGACACCGATTCGGGGCCGGTGGATTTCGCCGCGATCACCGGGCCGATGGGCCGACTGTACGGGGTGCTCGACCGTCTCACCGGTGGCCGGGCTCCACTGCCTCCCGCCACTACCGAGTTGCCGGAGGATCCCGGGGCGCGACTGTTCGCGCTCGCCCGGTACGTGCCGATGGGGGAAGCGGACCGCTATGCGGTTCTCGCCGCGCCGGGTCCGGCCGAACGCATGTCCGTGCTGCTCGAAGCGATCTCCACCGCAGTCGATCTCGCGGAATGGAAGTTGAAGGGCTGAGACGCGTGCGCCCGCCCGGTGAGTGGGAGTATCGCCCTTCTGGTCCCATGGTTGCAGGCTAGGGTCCGGGACACCGTTCGTCCCCGACCGGAAGGCATCCTGATGGACACCGTCGAACAACGGTTGGCCCGGCTCGAAGCTCTCGAAGAGATCAGGATGCTCAAGCATCGCTACTTCCGGGCGTGCGATGCCAAGGACCCGGACGCGATGCGCAGGTGCTTCGTCGCGCAGGGCGCCGACATCTACTACGGACCGGCGCTGGGTAGCTTCGACGACGCCGACGCCCTGGTCGACATCTACTCCCGGATCGCTCTCGAACGGGTCGACGACCGCTACGTCGTGCTCGACATGCATCACGGCATGCATCCGAGCATTCACCTGACCGGGCCCGACACCGCGACCGCCGCCTGGACGCTGCGGTTCCGGCAGGTGGATCTGCGTACGCGCACCGAACGGGTCACCGCGCTCGACTACGACGACGACTACGTGGTCGAGAACGGCGAATGGAAGATCTCCCGCTGCCACGTGAAGGTGCTGTGGTCGATCCAGCGGGCTCTCACCGACGACGTGGAAGTGGTGCAGTGATGGCAGAAGCCAAGGTTGCGCTGGTCACCGGCGCGAGTCGCAGCGTGGGCAAGGGCATCGCGTGCGCGCTCGGCTCCGACGGCTGGACCGTCTACGTCACCGCGCGCGGTCCCGTCGGTGTCGACGGACCGCTCGACCACACCGCGGCGGAGGTCACCGAACGCGGCGGACGAGGTATCGCCGTGCAGTGCGACCACCGCGACGACGCACAGATTCACGAGCTGTTCGGCCGGATCGCCGACGAGCAGGACTCCCGCCTCGACCTGCTCGTCAACAACGTGTGGGCGTCACCGCCGGGGTTCGCAGGTTTCTCCGAACCGTTCTGGAAACGCCCGATCGGCGACTGGGACAGCCTGATCGGCGTCGGTCTCCGCGCGCACTACGTCGCCTCCGTCGAGGCCGCGCAGCTGATGGTGCCACGCACCAACGGGACGATCGTCAACATCTCGTCGTTCGGCACCCGCGGGTACCTGCATTCGGTGCTGTACGGCATGTCGAAGGCCGGCCTGGACAAGATGGCCGCCGACATGGCCGTCGAACTCCGGGGCACCGGGGTGACCGCCCTGTCGCTGTGGCCGGGACTGGTGAAGAACGAAGCCATGCTCGCCCGAGGCATCGACAACTTCGAGGGCTTCTCGTTGGCCAACGCCGAGACACCGGAGTTCATCGGACGGGTGATCGTCGCGCTCACAGCCGACCCCGAGGTGAACGCGCGCAGCGGCCGCACCCTCATCACCGCCGAGACCGCACTCGACTACGGCATCGTGGACGTCGAAGGCAACCAACCCGATTCACACCGGGACATCTTCGGGGGCGGGCCGTTGTTCTGACGACGACCGCGGCGTCGGGAGTCGAAACTCGGGGGATGTTGTGTGCGTCGAATTCGCGAAAGTCGCACACAACCTCCCCTTCGATCGGGCGGCCCGGAGGAGGGGTGGTCAGAGCACCCTCGGAAGTCGTGTATGGTTGGACATGCAACGCGGGGTGGAGCAGCTCGGTAGCTCGCTGGGCTCATAACCCAGAGGTCGCAGGTTCGAATCCTGTCCCCGCTACCACCGACCGGCCCGGACTCACACGAGTCCGGGCCGGTTCTTTTGTGTCTGCCCCTCGGCCTCGGTACCGCTCCCCCGGCAGCGCTCACCGAGTACATTTCGCCACAGAGTCTCTGCAGAGCGGGAGGGTGTGATGGCCAAGCGCGCAACCGTCGCCGATCGTCCACGAACTCCCCGCTGGCTCCGGCCCACGATCGTCGGTGTTCTGCTGGCCGTCGCCTTCTATCAGATGTCGGGTTGGCTCTTCCACAATCTGAAGGGCTTCCTCGGCCTGTTGTTCCTGGCGTGGTTGTTCAGCATCACCATCGAACCGATCGTCGACCGCCTCGAGCGGTTCGGGATGCGTCGCGGCGCCGGGACCGGTCTCGTGCTGTTCTCCCTGATCCTGCTCACCGTCGGGTTCTTCGCGGTGTTCGGCACGCTCCTGTTCGAACAGATCGCTCAGTTGCTCACCACACTGCCGGACGCGCTCACGCGCATCACCGATTGGGCGAACCGCACCTTCGACACGAACTTCAAGACGGGGGACGAGCTGTTCAAGATCACGCCCGACACGGTTCGTGATCTCGCGCAACGGTTCACGCCCGGTGTCCTCGGCGTCCTCAGCACTCTGGTCGGTGCCCTGTTCCAGATCCTGACGATGCTGCTGTTCGTCTTCTACATGTCGGCCGAGGGGCCGAAGATGCGCCGGACGATCGCGAGCTGGTTCCCGGCCCGGCAGCAGCAGCTGATCGCGAACGTGTGGGAGACCTCGGTGGAGAAGGCCGGCGGCTACGTCGTCTCCCGATTGATCCTCGCCGCCGCCGCGTCGATCTTCACCGGAATCTTCTTCCTCATCATCGGAGTTCCGTACTGGCTGCCCCTCGCGATCTGGACCGGGGTGGTCTCGCAGTTCATCCCGACCCTCGGTACCTATCTGGCGATCGGGCTCCCCGCGCTCATCGCCGCGGTGCAGCATCCGCTCGACGGCGTGTGGGTGATCGCCTTCGGCACGGTCTATCAGCAGATCGAGAACTATGTGCTCCACCCGCGCATCACGGCCCGCACGGTGTCGATCCACCCGGCGGTGGCGTTCGGTTCGGTGATCGTCGGTGCCACACTGTTCGGCCCGGTGGGGGCGCTGGTGTCCGTGCCGGTGGTGGCGATCCTGCAGGCGCTCGCCGAGTCGTTCGGGCATCGCTACGAACTGATCCCGGAGGTGGGCGGGGAGGAACCGGAGCCCGACGCCCCGGAGCTCACGGCCGACAACGACGACTACGACTGAGAGGGCCGGGCACGAGATCTACTCGCGCCCGGCCCTGTCACTGTCCGATCAGACGATCAGCTTCGCCGCCGTCGCTGCGACGACGTCCTCGGTGGTCACACCGGGCGCCGTCTCGACGAGCTTCAATCCCTCTTCGGTGACGTCGATGACCGCGAGGTCGGTGATGATGCGCTGCACGCATCCACGACCGGTGAGCGGCAGCACGCACTCCTCGAGGATCTTCGGATCACCCTTCTTGGTGACGTGATCCATCATCACGATGACGCGCTTGGCGCCGTGGACGAGGTCCATCGCGCCACCCATGCCCTTGACCATCGCGCCGGGCACCATCCAGTTGGCGATGTCGCCCTTGGCGGAGACCTGCATCGCGCCGAGGACGGCGACGTCGATCTGGCCGCCGCGGATCATGCCGAACGACTGCGCCGAGTCGAAGTACGACGCACCGGGAATCGCGGTGATGGTCTCCTTGCCGGCGTTGATGAGCTCGGGGTCGAGTTCGTCCTCGGTCGGGTACGGGCCGACGCCGAGCACACCGTTCTCGGAGTGCAGGATGACCTCGACGCCGGGCTCGAGATAGTTCGGCACGAGGGTGGGCATGCCGATTCCGAGGTTGACGTACTGGCCGTCCTCGAGTTCCTTGGCGACGCGTGCCGCCATCTCCTCGCGGGTCAGCCCCTTCTTCGTTGCCTGTGTCATGAGCGCACCGTCCGGTTCTCGATGCCGACCTCGACGGGGCCGACGTGTACGACACGCTGCACGTGGATGCCGGGCGTGTGGATTTCGTTGGGGTCGAGTTCGCCGGGTTCGACGAGGTGCTCGACCTGCGCGATCGTGATGCGACCCGAGGCGGCGGCCGGCGGGTTGAAGTTGCGGGCGCTCGCGCGGTAGACGAGGTTGCCGTGGCGGTCGCCCTTCCAGGCGTGCACGAGTGCGTAGTCGGCGACGATGCCGCGTTCGAGCACGTAGGTCTCGCCGTCGAACTCTCGGGTCTCCTTCGGCTGCGACGCGAGGGCGATGCCGCCGTGACCGTCGTAGCGCAGCGGGAGTCCACCCTCCTCGACGGCCGTGCCGACGCCGGCCGGGGTGAAGAAGGCGGGGATGCCCGCGCCACCGGCGCGCAGGCGCTCGGCGAGCGTGCCCTGCGGGGTGAGCTCGACTTCGAGTTCGCCGGCGAGGTACTGGCGTGCGAACTCCTTGTTGGAGCCGACGTACGACGAGATGGTGCGGCGGATGCGGCCCTTCTCGAGCAGCAGGCCGAGCCCGAAGCCGTCGGTACCGCAGTTGTTGCTGACGGTCTCGAGGTCGGTGGCGCCCTGTTCGAGCAACGCGTTGATGAGGATCTCGGGGATGCCGACCAGGCCGAACCCTCCGACGGCGATCGTGACGCCGTCGGGGATGTCGGCTACGGCCTCGGCGGCGGAGGCAACGACTTTGTCCATGTGTGCCACGATACCCTCAGGTGTACGTCATGTGAACTCCCGTCCGCAATGCGAACAAATTCGCGTAGGATCGTTGCGAGCGCAGAACTGCCGCATTAGCCTGTTCGCATAGCGTCCATCCGTCCACATAGCGAACGTCTCGGATCGGAGGTCCGTGTCTCCCTCATCCCCCGACGCCGGGCATCGGGGCCCGCTGTTCGATCCCGTCTTCGGCGCGGACGAACTCGGCGTCGCCCTATCGGATCGCGCGTGGATCGGCGCCCTGCTCGACGTAGAGGTCGCACTGACCCGAGCGGCCGCCGCACTCGGCCGCGTCGAGAACACCCACGCCGACGCCGTCGCGACAGCCGCGGCTTCCCTCGCCGAGGAACTCGATCCCGCCGACCTGGGTCGACGCTCCGCGGCGGGCGGCAACGCCGTCATCCCTCTGGTCTCCCTGCTGCGCGAGCGCGCCGACGCCCCCGCGCGGGCCGTGCACGTCGGCGCGACCAGCCAGGACGTGCTCGACACCGCGCTGATGCTGCTCGCCCGCCGCGCCGGAGGAATCGCCCTGGCGAACCTGCGCTCCGCGGCCGACGGCGCAGCCCGTCTCGCCGCCACCCATCGCGAGACACCGATGGTCGCGCGCACGCTCGGTCAGCAGGCGCTGCCCACCACCTTCGGTGCACTCGCAGCCGGCTGGCTCCTGTCCCTCGACGACGCCGTCGTCGAATTCGACCGCGTCCTGTCCACCCTGCCCGCCCAGTACGGCGGGGCCGCCGGCACGCTTGCCGCCGTCCATCCCGACGGCTTCGCGTTCGCCGACACCGTCGCCGACCTGCTCGGACTCGCGCGTCCCGTCGCCCCGTGGCACACCGCACGCACCCCGATCACGACACTCGCGGGCACACTCGGTGTCGCCGCAGGTGCGGTCGCGAAGCCCGCCACCGACGTCGTACTCATGGCGAGCACCGAGTTCGGTGAGGTGAGCGAGGATGCGCCCGGCGGGTCGTCGGCCATGCCGCACAAGCGCAATCCCGTCGCGGCGATCACCGCGCGTGCCGCCGCCCGGCGCGTTCCCGGTCTCGTCTCGACGATCCTGTCGTCGACCGATCACGAGTTCCAGCGCGCTGCCGGTGCCTGGCACGCCGAATGGGAGACGCTCGCCGACATCCTGCGCCTCACCGGCGGTGCCGCGCACCAGCTCTCGACGAGCCTGAACGGCCTGCACGTCCACACCGACGCGCTCGACCGCAATCTCGCGCTCACCGGAGGGGCGATCCTCGCCGAGAAGGTCACGGCCGCACTCGCCGAACACACCGACGACGCACGCTCGATCGTCACCGATGCGGCGGTCGCCGGCAGGTCGCTCGACGAGGATCCCGCCATCACCGCACATCTCGACCCGCAGGACGTGCGCGAACTTCTCGATCCCACGCGCTATCTCGGCCATGCCACCGACATCGTCGACCGCGTTCTCGCCCGTCACGACAGCACGAACCGAACCACAGGAGATGCCCGATGACCGTCACGCTCAACTACGAACAGTACGGCGACCCCACGAAGCCGACCGTCCTGTTCCTCGGTTCGCTCGGTTCGGACCTGTCGATGTGGGGACCGCAGATCCACGCCCTGGCGACCGACTGGAACGTCGTCGCGGCCGACCATCGTGGGCACGGCGCGTCGCCCGCGCCGTCCGGTCCCTACACGATCGAGGAACTCACCGGCGACGTCGTCGCACTGCTCGATTCGCTCGAACTCGACGCCGTGCACTACGTCGGCCTGTCGCTCGGCGGTGCCGTCGGACAGTGGCTCGCGGCGCGCCACCCCGAGCGCGTGCGCACGCTGACGCTGCTGTGCACCTCGCCGGCCTTCCAGCCCGCCCAGCCCTGGTACGACCGGGCCGCATCGGTCCGCAACGACGGGCTCGCCTCTATCGCCGATTCGATCGTATCGCGCTGGTTCACTCCCGAACTGGCCGAACACGATCCGGAGCTCGTCGCCCGCCACGTCGAGATGGTGAAGGGCACCACCGACGAGGGGTACGCCGCGTGCTGCGAGGCACTGGCGACCTGGGACGGCCGTCCCGACCTGGCCCGGATCGTCGCGCCCACGCTGGTGATCGCCGGGGAGCAGGATCCGGCCACCCCGCCGTCGACGATGCAGCAGCTGGCCGACGGGATCGCCGACTCGGACTTCCACGTCCTCTCTCCCGGCGCACACCTCGTCAATGTGGAGCAGGCGGGACGGGTCACGAAGCTGATCCGCGAACACATCTCGTCGCGTGCCACGCCGTCCGCCGCGCACCGCACCGCGGCGTTCGAGGAAGGCCTGCGGGTGCGTCGTTCCGTCCTCGGCGACGCGCACGTCGACCGGTCCATCGAGTCGGCCACCGAATTCACCCGGCCCTTCCAGGATTTCATCACCCGCACCGCGTGGGGCGATATCTGGGCGCGCCCGGGTCTGGACCATCGCACCCGCCGGCTGCTGACCCTCGCGATCCTCACCGCGGTCGGCAACGAGCACGAACTCGACATGCACATCCGCGCCGCCCTGCGCGCCGGGATCGACCCCGACGATCTTGTCGAGGTCTTCCTGCACACCGCGGTCTACGCGGGTGTCCCCAACAGCAACCGGGCGTTCGCGCTCGGCAAGCAGGCACTCGCCGACACCGAGGGAGGTGCGGGATCGTGAGCACTCCCGACGTCACCGCCCCCGAGGTCGCTCGCGAAAACCCCGGAGCGTCACCCGACTACGTGCAGTCGCTGGCTCGTGGCCTGTCGGTCATCAAGGCCTTCGGCGCACACGCCCAGCGGCAGTCGCTCTCCGACGTCGCCCGCGCGACCGGTCTCACCCGCGCCACCGCGCGCCGATTCCTGCTGACACTCATCGAACTCGGTTACGTCCGCACCGACGGATCCCAGTTCTGGCTCACCCCACGGGTGCTCGAACTCGGCTACAGCTACCTGTCGGCGCTGACGCTGCCCGAAGTCGCGCGACCGCATCTCGAGGCGCTCGCCGAGAAGGTCAAGGAATCGACCTCGGTCTCGGTGCTCGACGGCACCGACGTCGTCTACGTCGCACGAGTTCCGGTCAGCCGCATCATGACCGTCACCATCACCCTCGGTACCCGTTTCCCCGCCTACGCGACCTCCATGGGACGCGTGTTGCTCGCCGGCCTGAACGACGACGAACTCGACGCCTACCTCGCGCGCGCCGAGTTCGCGCCCATCACCGGCAACACCGTCACCACCGCCGACGAACTGCGCGCCGAGATCGCCACGGTGCGACGCAACGGGTACTGCGTCGTCGACCAGGAACTCGAAGAGGGCCTGCGCTCGCTCGCCGCACCCATCCGCGACGCATCGGGAACCGTTGTGGCGTCGGTGAATCTCTCGACCCACGCGGCCCGCTACCGGATGGAGACCGTGCACGACGAGCTCGTCCCGGCGGTGCTCGCCACCGCCGGTGCGATCTCCACGGATCTCGCCCGCACCCAGACCCACCAGTGAACAATCCCGATCGAGGTACATCATGACCGACGTAGTGATCTGCGAACCCCTGCGCACCCCGGTGGGCAGGTTCGGCGGCGTCCTGAAGGACATCGCCCCCGAGGATCTCGCGGCCACCGTCATCCGCGAACTCGTCGCACGCACCGGCATCACCGGTTCCGACATCGACGACGTCTTCCTCGGCCAGGCCTCCCCCAACGGTGAGGCCCCCGCCCTCGGCCGCGTCGCCGCCCTCAACGCCGGTCTCGGCGTGGACGTTCCGGGCCTGCAGGTCGACCGCCGCTGCGGCTCGGGTCTGCAGGCGATCGTGCAGGCCGTCATGCAGGTGCAGACCGGCGCCAGCGACCTGATCCTCGCCGGCGGCGCAGAGTCGATGAGCCAGGCCGAGTTCTACGCCACCGGAATGCGCTGGGGCGTCAAGGGTGAAGCCGTCGCCCTGTCCGATCGGCTCGCCCGTGCCCGCGTCACCGCCGGTGGCCGCGACTTCCCCGTGCCCGGCGGCATGATCGAGACCGCCGAGAACCTGCGCGCCGAGTTCTCCATCAGCCGTGAGGACCAGGACGCCCTGGCCGTGCAGTCGCACCAGCGGGCCGTCGCCGCGCAGAAGAACGGCGTGTTCGCGCAGGAGATCGTGCCCGTGAGCGTGCCGCAGCGCAAGGGTGATCCGCTCGTCGTCGACACCGACGAACACCCCCGCGCCGACACCTCGATGGAAACCCTCGCCAAGCTGCGCCCGATCCGCGGCAAGGTCGATCCCGATTCGACCGTCACCGCCGGCAACGCCAGCGGCCAGAACGACGGTGCCGCCCTCGCGATCGTCACCACCGCCGAGAAGGCGGCGAAGCTCGGTCTGCGTCCGCTCGCCCGCCTCGCCAGCTGGGCGGTGGCCGGTGTGCCGCCGCGCACCATGGGTATCGGCCCGGTGCCCGCCAGCGAGAAGGCCTTCGGCCGCCTCGGACTGACGCTCGCCGACATGGACGTCATCGAACTCAACGAGGCGTTCGCCGCCCAGGCCCTCGCTGTCACCCGCTCGTGGGGCATCGAGGCCGACGACCCGCGCCTGAATCCCAACGGCTCCGGCATCTCCCTCGGACACCCGGTCGGCGCGACCGGCGGACGCATCCTCGCCACCCTGCTGCGCGAACTCGACCGCCGTGAGGGTCGCTACGGACTCGAGACGATGTGCATCGGCGGCGGCCAGGGACTCGCCGCTGTGTTCGAGCGCATCGCCTGACGGCGAATGACGGCGTTCGAGCGCATCGCCTGACGGCGAATGACGGCGTTCGAGCGCATCGCCTGACGGCGAATGACGGCATTCGAACGCATCGCCTGATGTGACCTACGGTGCTCGCGACGCGATCCCCGTCGCGAGCACCGTACAGTCCGTACGCTCGTGATCATGAGCGATGTACAGATAACTCCACCCACCGAAGCCCCTGCTCCGCCCACGACACGAGCCCGGACCCTCGCGCGTTATCTGCTGGCCGCCTCACTCGTCTTCGCCGGGCTGAGCCATCTCTTCTGGGCCCGCAAGGACTTCCAGGCCCAGGTCCCCGATTGGGTGCCGATGGACAAGGACGGCGTGGTCATGGCATCCGGCGGTGTCGAGATCATGCTCGGCGCCGGACTCGCCGTGGCGAACCGCGACCGCGTCCGCGTCGGCCGCTTCACCGCACTGTTCTTCGCCGCCGTCTTCCCGGGCAACATCGCCCAGTATCTCGGCAAGCGCAGCGCCTTCGGTCTCGACACCGACCGTAAGCGACTGATCCGCTTGTTCTTCCAGCCCGTGCTCATCCTGTGGGCCCTGTGGTCCACCGGAACCCCCCGACGCTGACGCGGCCGGCGCCGGAGGGCGGACCGGTGTCCGTCACTCCGGCGCGACCCGCACGAGCATCTTTCCGAAGTTCTTTCCTTCGAGCATGCCGATGAACGCCTCCGGGGCGTTCTCGAGTCCGTCGACGATGTCCTCGCGGTACGCGAGCTTTCCGTCGCGGACCCATGCCGAGGCCTCACGCAGGAAGTCGCCGTACATCTCCTTCACGAACTCGCTCTGGATGAAGCCGCGGATCGTGAGGCTCTTGGTGAGGATCGAATTGAACAGTCCCGGAAGGCGGTCCTTACGGTCCAGATCCGCGCCGTTGTACTGCGCGACCAGACCGCACACCGGGATCCGCGCATAGGTGTTGAGCAACGGCCACACCGCTTCCTGCACGGGGCCGCCGACGTTCTCGAAGTACACGTCGATGCCGTCGGGAACCGCCTCGGCCAGCTTGTCGGCGAAGTTCGGGTCGCGATGGTCGATCGCCGCGTCGAAACCGAACTCCTCGATCAGTGCGCGGCACTTCTCCGGGCCACCGGCGATTCCCACCGCGCGGGCGCCCTTCAGCTTCGCAATCTGCCCCACCGCCGATCCCACCGGCCCGGTGGCGGCAGCGACGACGACGGTCTCGCCCTCCTTCGGCTGTCCGATCTTCAGGAGCCCGGAATAGGCTGTGAAGCCGGGCATTCCGAGCACGCCCACCGCGGTGGAGATCGGTGCGGCCTGCGGATCGAGCTTGCGGACGGTGGAACCGTCGAGGACGGCGTGCGACTGCCAGCCGGCTCCGGCCAGCACGTAGTCGCCCGGCTCGAGACCCTCGTACCGCGATTCGACGACCTGGCCCACCGTTCCGGCGACCATCACGTCCCCGAGTTCGACGTGCGCGGCATACGACTTCGCGGTGCTCATCCGACCGCGCATGTACGGGTCGAGGGACAGGTAGACGACGCGCAGGAGGATCTGGCCGTCGCCGACCTCCGGCAGCTCCACGGTCTCGAATCGGAAGTTGTCGGCGGTGGGCGCCCCCTCCGGGCGCGACGCGAGAACGATGCGGGTGCTCTGACTCGTCGTGGCTTCACTCATGCCGACAGTGTGCCGCACGCGCAGGTGTCCTGAACGCTGCGCGCGGGCACCCCGGCAGGCACGATATCGGGCCGGAGACGCTCCCGATCAGGCGCTGCGCTGTACCTGTCCGCGAGGCACCTGGTAGTTCGAGAACAGCTGCGAGTGGATGACCTCGGTGAAGGACGGTCCGTCCTGCTCCACGCGGGCAGGACGGCGAGTGGACGAAGCGGTGCGCGAGGCACCCATCTGCGACGTGGAGCGGATCGCCATGTCGATCTCCTCTCGGAAGGCGGGGAGAGGTGGCCACCGGCACCGTACAGAAGGTGCAAATCGGGTGAGCGACCCCTTGGGAGATACATATACCCCGTCGATGCCCGATATGCACCTGTCGATTTCGGCGCGCCGCACACCGCCGTGTCGGGAGCCTCGGGAAGCTACCCGTCGATCTCGTGACCGTCGGAGGCGGGAAGCACCCGGATGGGCGCGCTCGTGGCCGAGTTCGATGCCTCCACCCGACCGCTCAACGTCGCGGCCGGATCACAGGCCCGCACGGTGATCGTGCGAGAACCTCCGGGAGGCAGGTGGAACCAGGAATCCTGCAGGTCACCGCCGGTGACGTCGAGGTGCACGTACTGCGCCACACCCTCGGTCCGCACCTCCACGCTCCACCCGTCCGGGACGGGTCGAGCGGTCGCCGCGAGACCGATTCCGCGCTCGACGGGCCGTGCCGGACCACCCACGAGATGCACCGACTCCGCCAGCACCGCACCGGTGGGATCCACCAGCCGGGCGGTCGCGGTGTCGAAGGTGCGCGGCCCGAATCGATACGCAAAATTGACATCGGAGAAACCGCCCGTCACCGACGCCCAGGAGAACACCCGGCTCTCGTGTGGGGCGAGATGCAGCGGCACGGACGCGTCCACCGGCACCGCACCCGAGGGGGTGTGGGCCTGCAACTGCAAAGTCACGTCGAGAACGTCGGCGGTGTCGTTGATGGCGTCCACCCGCAGGCCGTCGAGGCCGTCGTCGGCGAGGAGGACGGTGACGGGCGCGAACACCCGGGCCAGCACCCACCACGGCGCCTTCGGGTTCCCGTCGGCGTCGAGCACACCCCATCCGGCACCCGGCTGCAGGTCGCGGGCGGACAGGATCAGGGCACCGCGACATCCGGATCCGGATCGTCGCCAGTACTGCAGTACCTCGGTGAACGCTTCGCAGCTCGCTGCCCGTCCGAGCGCGAGATACCGCGCGGGGTCGGCCCACCGCATCTCGGCGGGGTCGACCCCGAAGATCGTGCGCACATAGTGGTCTCGTACGTCCTCGAAGTCCCACGACGCGCCGTTGTCGCGCGGCACAGCCGCCTTCCACCGCGGATGGTGACCGGCGACATTCACACTGCCGAACTCGGCCTCGATCGCCGTGTCGGAGGGCGGGATCGAGAACGCGAGGCATTCGGCGGCGAAGCGCACGCCGGCGGCACGCACGTCGCTGAGTGGACGGCGGTAACCCCCGACGCCGAAGTAGTGCGCCACACCCGAGCCCACCGCGATCGGCAGTGTGTCGCTCCCCGGGGGCGCGGAGGGTGACGACGACACCCATACCGTGCCCGGTAGCTCGCGGTCGACGATCGCAGGCAACCAGTCGTCGAGCGCCGGGATGGATGCCTCCGTCAGACCGAGCATGGCCGGTTGCTGCTCGGTTTCGCTGCCCCCGCACATCACGACGGGTGCCGGGTTCCCGCCCCATCGACGCGCCAGCGCACGGACCTCGTCCTCGAGCAGCGCGCGGAACAGCGGATCGTCGGGCGGATCGGTGGTGGCGAGCATGACGTCCTGCCACACCATGATGCCCAGTTCCGCACACGCGGAGTAGAACTCGTCGTCCTCGTAAACCATCGTGCCGGGGATGCGGATCGTGTCCACGCCCGCCGACACGCAGCGTTCGAGGATGCGCCGCGTTCCGGCCGGGTCGTTCAGCGCGATCGGGTCGGTCGGTGTCCACACCAGTCCGCGGCAGAAGACGTCGATGTCGTTGATCCGCAAGCCGAATCCGTCGCCCGAAATCTGCTCCACCGATCGGAAACCGATGGCGCCCAATTCCATCCGATGCCCGTCCAAAAGGAGTTGGGCTGCATACAGGTTCGGGTCGCCGTAGGTATGCGGCCACCACCGTTTCACCTCGGGGAGCGTCACCTGCATGTGCACGCGTGCTGTCCCGTCGGCTCCGTATTCGGGCCGGGCGTGGGCCGTCGACCCTCCGATCTCCACAGCGACTTCGGAGACTGCAGCGCCGGCCAACACGAGGTCGACGTCGACGATCCCGTCGGATCCGCGCACACGCGTTCGTATCTCACGTTCCAGCACGAGGGGTTCACCGGAATCGACGAGACGCACGGGACGCCACGGTCCGACCGGCGCCGGAGCTCCCGCGTAGACCGGGGCACGCCCGAGCATCGTGGTGCGGAACCACCGCAATCCCTGAGCCGACACGAGCGACGAGCGCCACCGTCCGCGTGGTCGACGCTTGCGGAGAGCAGCGTCGAGCGAGGCGCACCGGATCGCGATCCGCGTCGTCGACGGCAGGTAGTCGAGGACGACGGTCAGCGGCACGACCATCGATTCCGACGTCGCGACGAGGGTGCCGTCGACCCACACCTCCGCGAGGGTCGCGAGCCCGTCGAAGGTCAGACGCCACGGTCCGTCGCCGGACACCTCGACATCGGTGACGAACCACCAGTCGTCGCTGTCGGGTGACGACGCCCGGGCCGCCGCGACTCCGTCGGCCTCCCGGATCGCGCCTGCCGCCGTCCCGGGTATGCGGACCGGCAGCCAACAACCGTCCTCCGGTAGATCACCGGGATTCTCGACCGACCCGGGAGCGACACGGAGACAACGCCATCGGGAATCGTGCAGGACATCCATGTGCGCCGAACCCCGTCACCGCACACCGGCGGCGCGGACGACGGTCGCCATGGCGTCCTCCCAGGCATCGGCCATTGCCGTCAGTTGGTCGCCGGGGTCGACGCTGCGGCCGCGTGCCGCGCGCGCCATCCGGAACTGCACGCTCTTCGCGCCCTCGGCGACCGCGCGGAAGCCGTCGGCGGCGGCAGCCGCACCGGGATATCCGCGACCGTCCATGTAGATGCTCACGTCCGCGGCGAGTTCGGCGGTGGCACCGCACTGGCGGAGCACGCCGAACGTCCACGGATGGAAGACATCCATTCCGCCGGTGCGGATCGGGTCGACGTCGGCGAGTACCCGCTTGCCGAGTTCGCGCACCGGATTCGAGCCGGCGCGCATGCGCAGGTGCCGGAGCACCACCGAGTCGAAGGCATCGCACTGCGGTGGCACCGCATCGAGACGGACCTGTTCGAGATAGGGAGGCCAGGTGGGCACGGGCACGTCGAGGCCGAACACTCCGCGGAAGTCCTCACCGGTGAGGACGTGATAGCCGCTGTTGTGGAAGTACTCGAGCGTCTCGGTGTCCCGGTCGATGAGATTGGGCACGATCGTCGTCTTCGAACGACTCTCCCGGTATCCGGTTCCCTCGGTGTCGGGCAACCAGAAGGCGTCCACCTCGATCGTCGACAGCAGGCCGGCGGCGGCGTTGTCCTCGAGGTGGTCCACCGGGCGGCGCCAGACGTTCATCTCCGCGACGTCGATCCCGTAGAGCGCGAACAGATCCTCGGGGCGGAACTTGAGGAAGGTCCACTGGGCGCCGTCGAACCGGGCCGAGAACGCGCACGCCGCCGCGGGGACCGGGTCGTGGCCGAGCGAATGCAGCACCTCGACCCACAGGTCGACGTAGCAGTTGGTCTCGGTCCAGATCCGGTCGGCAGCGTGCACGAAGTGCGGTGAGTACCCGTCGACGCGGACGTCGATGAGCCGATCGCTCACGGGAACATCCTGTCGCGTACCGCAGCGGGCCAGCGGTCG
The DNA here is from genome assembly GCF_058211795.1 of Rhodococcus sp. S3. Lineage (NCBI taxonomy): Bacteria > Bacillati > Actinomycetota > Actinomycetes > Mycobacteriales > Nocardiaceae > Rhodococcus > Rhodococcus sp. S3. The sequence continues at coordinate 4,816,161 of NZ_CM177074.1, forward strand.
ACGTCGAGTCCGTGGGTCCGCAGCAGCGCCAGGGCGATCCGCTCCATGCCGAATCCGACACACGCGCTGTGCGCGACTTCGCCGTCGGCGGTGCGGATCTCGAAGGTCTCGCCGAAGTGTTCGCGGTGGCAGTTGCACGAGACCACGGCGGTGCCGTCGTCGAGGTCGCCGTAGAGCCGGACGGTCAGCTCGGTCTTGAGGTTCTCGGTGCGCTGGTTGACGGCCAGCATGCGCCCGGCCCGCCCGAAGAAGGGGTCGTTGGCAGGCACGGCGGTCGCGTCGAGACCTAGCGAGTCGAGCACCTCGAGTCCTCGCTCCACCCAGGAATCACGATGCTGCGCAGCGTCGTTCTCGGTGCCGATGCGCACGAACTCGTGCATCCGGAAGGCCTGCATGCGAGCCGGGTCGACTGCCGGTTCGTGCCGGAAACAGTAGCCGAGGACGTCGAGCAGTTCGCCGTCCTCGCGCAGTGTGCCGGTGTACCGCGAGTAGGCGGGATGGCATGCGGCGGAGACGAGCACGGTGTCGGCGGGTTCGAGCCACGGATCCCACGCCTCGCCCCGCGACCGCGCGGCGAGCAGTTCGGCGTGCTCGGTGTTGCTGCCCGCGAAGGTGTTCACCGCTCCGGTCAGGTGCGGGAACGAGGCGATGTAGTCGGTGCGCTCGAAGCTCGTCCGCGGGAAGACCGGAGGGAAGCGCAGGCGCGTCGCGGCCCGGCCCGGACCCGCCGCAATCACTACGCGGTCGATGCCGTCGACGATGTCCTCGAAGACACCCGACCGTCCGTAGAGTCCCGGAACACCGGTCTCCACGAGCAGTTCGGCCTCGAGCAACTGCTGCCGGAAGTCGAGGCGGGCGCGCTCGAGCTCGGACAGCTCGTCGGTTGCGGTCCTGGTAGTGGCTGTACTTGTCACAGCGTCCCCCGGTAGGCGATCGACAACTGGGCCGAGTTGTTCATGATGCGGTCGTTGTTGACCATCACGGCGGCGCCGTGCGCGTCGCGCAGGTGACGGCCGAGCGAGTACTGCGAGTCCTCGCGGTATCCGGCGATCCCGCAGATGAGCATCGCGCGGTTCACCAGATCCACGACGAGCGTGGACGCGGTGACCTTGAGGTTGTTCATGGCGAGCGAGAAACCCATGCCCGACATCGATTCCTCCTGCGCCGACGCGGCGGCGTCGAACCGGGCGGCCGACGCGGCGACGAGATCGGAGAATTGCTGGTGCACGGCGGCTGCTTCGGCGAGTCGCAGCGCACCGGGCGGCGTGACGCCCGGGCTGCGGCGGGCCGCCGACCGCACGAACGAGCGGGCCTTCTCCATCGCCGCGTCGGCGATTCCGAGCCACACCGCCGACCACACACTGTGCGAGACGGGAAGCATGGTGCGCGACGAGATCTCGGCGTAGGCCGTGCCGACGACGCGATCGGCGGACGTCGTGGCGGTGAGGACGAAGCCGGGGCTGCACGTGCCGCGCAGTCCGAGGGTGTCCCAACTGCCGGTGGGCTCGAGGGTCACGTCGTCGCGTCGGCACACGACGAGCACCTGGTCGCTGGGCGGGCTGTCGGCGGTGCGACGCGCGGTCACCAGGATCGCGTCGGCGTACTCGCCGTACGAGATGACCGGTGCGTTCTTCGTCAGCGTGACGGTGTCGCCGTCGCGGGCGACGGCGCAGACACTGCTGCGCACGTCGCCGCCGGTGCCGAGTTCGGTGGTCGCCGAAGCGATCAGGTAGTCGTTCGCCACCGCTTCGGCGACGAAGGCGGCCACACCCGGGGCGGAGTGATGCACCAGCGACAGGATCTGCGTCTGGTGCATCGCGAAGATCATCGCGGTGGAGGCGCAGTACCGGCCGAGGATGCGGGCGACGGCGCACAGCTCACCGAGGGACGCGCCCTCCCCACCCTGGTCGACGGGGACGGCACAGTTCAGCAGTTTGTGGGCGCGCAGCGCGTCGACGGCCTCGTGCGGGAACCGACCCTCACGATCCACGTCGGCGGCCGCGGGACCGGCGCTCTCGCGTCCGACGAGTTCGGCACGGGCGAGCAGTGACAGCCCGGCGTTCTCCGCGACGGTGAGCGGCACGGATGTCGACGTCACGCGACGCCCAGTTCCGTCAACGCCGACCTGATGGCGCCGACGCTCGCGAAGGTGCTCTTGCGCAGCAGTTCGTCGGGGAATTCCACGTCGAAGGCGTCCTCGAGGGCGAGCATCACGTTCACACTGGCGTGCGATGTCAGGCCGAGCTCGTAGAGGTCGGCGGCGGGATCGAGCGCAGTGCTGTCGACCGACAGCTTCGCGTGCTCACCGAGGACCTTGCGGATCACCTGCTCCGTCATGGGTGTTCTCCAGTTTCTGCTTCGTCGACGCGGGTCGCCACGACCGTCGCGATGGCGTATTCGGGCTCGTGGGAGATCGAGACCTGTATGTCGGTCACCTGTTCATCTCGCGCCAGGGCGGCCGCGTTACCGGCCAGTACGACAGTGCATCCGCCCCAGTCCGCGCGGCGGATCTCGATGGCCTGCCAGGGAACCGCGTGCTCGCGCGGACGCAGGACCTTCATGACGGCTTCCTTCGCGGCGAAGCGCGCCGCGAGGCGTTGGGCGCGACCCGGTCCGGTGCATACGTCCAGCTCGTGCGGGGTGAACACGCGCTGCAGGTAGCGGTCGCCGAAGCGATCGATGCTCGACGCGATGTCGCGGACGGTGACGACATCGCAGCCGACACGTGTCGTCGCGACGCGGGGGCCGCTGCCATCGTTCATGGGTCACTCCTCGGGATGCGCTGCACACGCTAGCCGCAGGTCGGCCGATCTACACCACTCGAACGGCTCTGGCTCGCAGGACATCCCGGAAATCACCCCGACTTTCACCCGCCGGTCGCGGCAGTTCGCGCGGTGACCCGGGACTCGCTACCGCAACACGCCGCGTCGATCCCGGCTCGGCGCGCGAACGACGAAAGGCCCCGGCCGGGTGGTCGGGGCCTTTCGGGGGTCTGGAGTTATGCGGACGTCCGCACGGGTTCCTTGTCGCTCTTCGGCTCGTCCTTCGCTGCCGGCTCCTTCTTCTCCGCGGCGGGCACCGGGACGGTGTCCTGCGCGTAGTAGAAGTGCGGGCGACGGTGTCCGAGGAAGGAACCGCACCAGGACATGACCGCGATGTAGCGGTTGCGGAAGCCGACCAGGTAGACGAGATGGACGGCGAGCCACAGCACCCACGCGATGAAGCCGGTGAGCTCGATCTTCCCGACCCGCGTGATGGCGCGGAACCGGTTGATGATCGCCATGCTGCCCTTGTCCTTGTACTGGAACGGGGTGCCCATCGCGACCTTGCCGGTGATCATCTTCGCGACGTGGCGGCCACCCTGCATCGCAAACGGCGACTGTGCCGGCAGGTTGTCGAGGGTGACCATGTCGCCGATGGCGAAGATGTTGTCGCTGCGGCCGACGGTGAAGTCGGGGTCGACGAGCAGGCGTCCGCCGCGGACCGTCTCGCAGCCGGTGCGCTCGGCGAGCACGTCGGCGAAGTCGTTGGCCTGGATGCCGGCCGACCAGATGATGGTCTCCGCGGTGAGGCGGCGGGTCTCCTCGGTCGTGGGCGTGGTGAGCGTGGCACCGTGCTCGTCGATGTCGGTGACCATCGTCCCGAGGACGACGTCGACGCCGCTCTTCTCGAGCGACTCCTTGGAGTACTCGCTGAGCTTGCCGCCGAACGGGGGCAGCACCTTGTCGGCGCCCTCGACGAGCGTGACGGTGACGTCGTCGGCGCGGATGTTGCCGATGTTCTCGGCGAAGTAGCGCTGCGCGAGCTCCTTGATCTGTCCCGCGAGCTCGACGCCCGTCGGGCCGGCGCCCACGACGATGAAGCTGAGCAGATTCTTCCGACGCTCGGCATCGGTGGTGACGTGTGCTTCCTCGAAGCACCGCACGATCTGGCGTCGCAGCTTCTCGGCGTCCTCGACCGTCTTGAGCGCGTACGTCAGGTCGGCGAACTCGTCGCGCCCGAAGTACGCCTGGCGGGCGCCGGTCGCGGCGACGAGGTACTTGTAGCCGAGGCGCAGACGCTGACCGCCGGCCTCGTAGACGACCGTGTTCTCCTCGGGAAGCACGTCGACGACGCGGCCCAGGCGGACGTCGGCGTTGGGGTACTCGGCCAGGATCGCGCGCACGGAGGGGGCGATCTCACCGGGCGAGAGGACACCGGTCGCAACCTGGTAGAGCAGAGGCTGGAAAAGATGCTCGGTGGTCTCCGAGATGAGAACGAAGGGCGTGCCGGCCTTGGCGAGCTTCTTGGCGGTGGCCAATGCTCCGAAGCCGGAACCCACGATGACTACATCTGTCCGATCGACCAGGGTCACTGTGTCCGCATCGTCCATGCTGTCGTAAACCTCCACGTACTTGTCATCTCCGTTGATGTATGACTCCCAAGGTAGGTACGAAGGACCCTTGTTATCCACTAACCTGGGATATTCGAAAAACTGTTATCTGCTTTGCTCATAAATGCAGATGGCACGTTCCCGGGAGGAGCCATGGATTTCCGTCAGCTGCGCTACTTCTTCGCCGTCGGCGAGGAGGGCAGCTTCTCCCGTGCTGCCCAGCGCTGCTTCATCTCGCAGTCGGCGATCAGCCATCAGATCGCGAAGCTCGAGCACGAACTGGGCACCACCCTGTTCGACCGCACCACCCGTTCGGTCAAGCTCACCTCGGCCGGCCGACGCCTGATGCCGATCGCCGCCGAGGTACTCAGCCTCGAGGCGAAGGCCCTGGAAGTGGGCCACGAACCGCGGGAGAGCATCCGCATCACGGCGAACATGAGCTTCGCGTCGCAGAGCCTCGACGCGATCTCCAGCGTCCGCGAGCGTCACCCCAAGATCGACGTGGAGTTCGTCATCAAGGACTTCACCGACCGCGTCAACGCCGTCGCGTCCGGCGACGCCGATCTCGCACTGATCCGCGGCGACGTCGACCGCCCGGGGCTGGAGGCGATCCGTCTCGGCATCGAGGAACTCGTCATCGTCACGTCGACGGAGCACCCGTTGTCGGCGTTCTCCACCGTCGACCTCGGCGATCTCGCCCACTACCCACTGCTGCTGCCGCCACGCGGCAACCAGGTGCTGTTGCACCGCGTGGTCGAGGACGCCTTCGTCGAGGTCGGCCGCCGTGTGCGTCTCGGACCTCCGATCGCGAGCGACCACACCGCGACTCTCGAGGTGCTCACCAATCCGAGGGCGTGGACCGTGCTCTACGCCGGCACCGCGGCCGACACGCCCCGCAAGGGGCTGAAGTTCATGCGCGAGATCCACCACCGGCTGCAGGTGCCGGTGTGCGGGGTGGTGCGGAGCAACGCGACGCCCAATCCCGAACTCGAGTTCCTCATGCGGGCGCTCGCGCATTCGATCGTGCCGCCGACGGACAGCACGCCGTGATCGGACCGCCGACATCGGAGCGCGAAACGGTCATCGGTGCGCGCAATTCCGCGCTCTGCTGACCGTTTCGCGCGTCGCTGCAGTCCGGGGCGACTCAGTCGCGCGGCGACAGCTTGTCGAGCAGGTCGAGGCCCTGACGTGCCCACGCGATCTCGGCCTCGCCTCGGCCGATGAGACCGTCGTACGCGAACGCCTTGAACGCGATGATCCGCTCGTGGTCCTCGGCCGGATACTTCTGCACGCGTCGCGCGATGGTCGCGTTGCTGAGGTCGAGGATCGCATCGCGCACCGTGGTCCACTGGGCGATCTGTTCGGTGTAGTGGTCGATGTGCCGTTGCAGGCACTCGCGAGCGCTGTCGGGGTCGGCCCATTCGAAGTAGGCCGCGCGCATGTGGGCGGCGTCGCGCACCGGGGCGTAGTCCAGCGGAGTGGACATCCACTCACGGAAAGCCCGAATGCCGTCTTCGGTGATCGAGTACCGGGTCTTGGTGCTGTTGGGACCCCAGCGCACCTGTTCGCCCTCGACGAGGCCTTCGCGCTCCATCCGGCGTAGTTCGGGATAGATCTGCGAGTCGGGTGCATGCCAGACGTGCCCGACCGACCCGCCGAACCGTTTCGCCGCATCGTAGCCGGTCAGAGGCTCGGCGGTGAGCAATGCGAGCAGCGCGTATCGCAGGCTCATGGACCACCACCTTTCCCCGGGCGAGTATTCCATCCTTGCAAATAACTATATCGATAGATAGTGTGTGCTCCAGCTCACCAACTATCTATGTAGATAGTTATTTCACCCCTCAGTGTTCGGAGGATCCGACATGACCGATCTCGGCCCCACCGGGGCGACCGCGAAGAACATGGCCTACCCGCTCGACGCCTGGTACGTCGTCGCCTGGGATCACGAGGTGGGTCGCCGCGAGATCCTCGCCCGCACCATCGCCGGCAAGCCGATGGCCCTCTACCGCACCGAGGAGGGCCGTCCCGTCGCCCTCGCCGACGCCTGCTGGCACCGCCTCGCGCCGCTGTCGATGGGCAAGCTCATCGGCAGCGAGGGCATCCAGTGCCCCTACCACGGTCTGCAGTACAACTCCGCGGGTCGCTGCACACACATGCCCGCCCAGCAGACGATCAATCCGTCCGCGATGGTGGCGTCCTATCCCGTCGTCGAACGGCACCGCTTCGTGTGGGTCTGGCCGGGCGATCCGACACAGGCCGATCCCGATCTCATCCCGGACATGTTCCAGATGGACTCCCCCGACTGGGCGGGCGACGGACGCACGATCGACGTGCAGGCCAACTACCAGCTCGTCCTCGACAACCTGATGGACCTCACCCACGAGGAGTTCGTACACTCGTCGTCCATCGGCCAGGACGAACTGAGCGAGTCCGACTTCGTCGTCACCCACGACGACCGCACCGTCACGGTCACCCGCTGGATGCACGACATCGATGCACCGCCGTTCTGGCTCAAGAACATGCGCGACAAGTTCCCCGGTTTCGAGGGCAAGGTCGACCGCTGGCAGATCATCGAGTTCCAGGCACCGTCCATGATCCGCATCGACGTCGGTGTGGCGAAAGCCGGTACCGGCGCCCCCGAAGGCGACCGCAGCCAGGGTGTCAACGGTTTCGTCATGAACACCATCTCGCCCGTCGACGAGAGCACCGCCCTGTACTTCTGGGCCTTCATGCGCAACTACCGCCTGGAGAGCCAACTCATCACCACGCAACTGCGCGACGGCGTACACGGCGTGTTCGGTGAGGACGAGGCGATGCTCACCGCGCAGCAGAAGGCCATCGAGGCGAACCCGGATCACGAGTTCTACAACCTCAACATCGACGCCGGCGGCATGTGGGTGCGACGCCTGATCCAGCGCATGGTCGAAGCGGAGCGGAACCTCACCTCGGCCCCCGCCGTTCCCGAGGGAGCCCACTGACATGAGCAACAACCAGATCCGTTGGCAGCGGGCCCGAGTCGTGGGTGTCGAGCGGGCCGCCGATTCGATCGCCGAGATCACCCTCGCCGCCGACACCGCCCACCGCGTCGAACCCGGCGCCCACATCGATGTGCGTCTCCCCTCGGGCGACACGCGTTCGTACTCCCTCGCCGCGGGTGGCCCGGACGGTCGTCTCACACTCGGCGTCCACCGCTCCCCTACCTCGCGCGGCGGCTCCGAGTACATGCACTCGCTGCAGGTCGGCGACGAACTCGAGATCACCGAGCCGCTCCAGAACTTCCCGCTGCGGGTCGGCGCACCGCGCTACGTCCTGCTCGCCGGCGGCATCGGCATCACCGCGGTCCGCGCGATGGGAGCCGTGCTCCGTCGCCTCGGTGCCGAGTACCGCTTCGTGTACGTCGGTCGCAGCCGTTCCGCGATGGCCTTCCTGTCCGAGCTCGAAGCCCTCCACGGCGACCGTCTCGACGTCCACATCGACGACGAGGGAACGGGATTGGACGTGACCGCACTCGTCGACGGCGTCGATCACGGCACCGAGCTGTACATGTGCGGTCCGATCCGCCTCATGGACGCCGTGCGGCGCCGGTGGCACGACCGCGACCTGCCGATGCCGAATCTCCGCTACGAGACCTTCGGCAACAGTGGATGGTTCGACGCCGAGGAGTTCACGGTCACCGTGCCCGAACTCGACGTCACCACCACCGTCGGCTCCGACGAATCGATGCTCGACGCCCTCCGGCGTGCCGGTGTCGACATGATGTTCGACTGCCGCAAGGGCGAATGCGGCCTGTGCGAGGTCTCCGTCGCCTCGCTCGACGGTCGCGTCGACCACCGCGACGTCTTCTTCAGCGAGGAGCAGAAGCGCTCCTCGCGCCGGATGTGCGCCTGCGTGTCACGCGTGGTGCGCGATTCGGCGTCGTCCCGATCGACGACGGGTGTCGTCACGCTCGACCTTCCCTGACCACCGCGCATTTCACACCACGAGGAAACACGATGGATCTTCGCGCACGCATCGACGCCTCGCCGATGCATCCCTACCAATGGATGGTCGTCGCCCTGTGCGTCGTGCTGAACATCCTCGACGGCTTCGACGTCATGGCCCTGGCGTTCACCGCCAAGAGCATCGGCAGCGACTTCGGCCTCGGCGGATCGGAACTCGGCGTGCTGCTCAGCGCGGGTCTGATCGGCATGGCCGTCGGTGCTCTCGCTCTCGCCCCGATGGCCGACCGGATCGGCCGACGGCCCCTGATCCTGATGTCGGTCGCACTCGCCACCGCCGGCATGGGCCTGTCCGCGAGCGCCGGATCGGCGTGGGAACTCGGCATCTGGCGGGTCATCACCGGACTCGGCATCGGCGGTGTCCTCGCCTGCACCACTGTCATTGCAAGCGAGTACTCGTCGGCCCGCTGGCGTGGTCTGGCGATCAGTATCTACACCGCCGGATACGGTGTGGGTGCCACGATCGGCGGTATGGTCGCCGTCGGCCTGCAGAGCGAATACGGTTGGCGTGCAGTGTTCGTCACCGGCGCCGGCCTTACCGGCCTGGCGCTCGCGCTCCTCGTCGTGCTGCTGCCCGAATCCCTGGACTTCCTCACCAGCCGGGGACGCGCAGGCGATCTCGACCGGATCAACAGCATCGCGCGACGCATCGGCCAGAGTCCCGTCTCCGAGCTCACCCGCTCCGCAGACAAGACTGCACCGCGGGCAGGACGGATCTCGGATCTGTTCTCCGGAAGCAACACCCGATCGACGGTGCTGCTCTGGGCGGCCTTCTTTGCCACCATGTTCGGCTTCTACTTCGTCAACTCGTGGACGCCGTCGCTGCTGGAGACCGCCGGTCTCACGAAGGACCAGAGCGCCACGGCGGGCATGATGCTCACCCTCGGCGGCACCGTCGGGTCGGTGCTCTTCGGAGTGCTCGCCAGCCGCTGGACCACCCGGTCGGTCCTGCTCACCTTCACCCTCGCCGCCGCCGCGACCATGACCGTCTTCATCATGTCGATCTCGACCCTGACGCTGGCGTTCGCGCTCGGCATCCTGATCGGTGGACTCATCAACGGGTGCATCGCCGGTCTGTACACCCTCGCGCCGTCCCTCTACGGACCGCAGGTGCGGGCCACCGGCGTCGGTTCCGCCATCGGTATCGGCCGAGCAGGTGCCATCCTCGCACCGACCGCGGCCGGTGTGCTCCTCGATGCGGGGTGGACGCCCGAACAGCTCTACTTCGGAGTCGCCGGCGTGGTCGTGCTCGCCGCGGTGGCACTGTTCGCACTGCGCCCGGCACGCTCGGCGGACACCTCGTCCGAGCCGCTGCCGGCCGTCGTCTCCACGGAGTCGCGGAGCTGACCGACGGCCGGGAATCAAAGCGCGAAGTGGTCATCAGAGCGGGTAATTCCGCGCTCCGATGACCACTTCGCGCGTCGATGCGGCGGTCCCTGCCGCGAACACCTTCACAGCAGCCGGGTATTCATGGCTTCGGTCCCTTCCGGGTGCATTCCTTCGGGGCGAGCCCCAGCGCCAGGTGCGGCCAGTGGGCGATGTCGCGTCGCATCTGCCGGTCGTGGGTGGCCACCGCGACGGCGGCGTCGGTCGCCCCCAGGGCGTCGGTCAACTCGTCCACCAACGTGATCGACAGGTGGTTGGTGGGCTCGTCGAGCAGCAGTACGTGCGGTCGCGCGGCGAGCACCATCGCCAGGTCGAGGCGTCGTTGCTGTCCCATCGACAGGTCACGGACCCGCTTGCCGAGGTCGCGTTCGGTGAACAGTCCGAGTTCGTCGAGATCGACCGCTCCCTGGTCGGGGACGAGTCCGGCGACGATCAGTTCGCCGACGTGCGCGTCGTAGACCTGCTGCACCCGCGCCGCCGACGGTGCCGGCGACTCCTGGGCGAGCCGCCCGATCCGTACGACGGGATCGCTCTCGCGGGTCCCCGACGTCGGTTCGACCTCACCGGCCAGCACTGCGAGCAGCGTCGACTTGCCGGCGCCGTTGGGTCCGGTGATGACGAGCCGCGAACCGGCGAGGACGGCAAGGCTGACCGGACGGTCGAGCCGGCCGCGCACCATGACGTCCTCGACGCGCACCAACGGGGTGTCCGGGTCGATCCCGTCGGCCTCCGCGCCGAGCGCCGGCATGGAGAACTGAAGCGGCGGTACCGGTACCGCCACCGCGTGGTCGTCCAGCGCTTCCTGACGGCGGTGCACCGACTGCACGAGGGCCGGCGCACGGGTGGCACGCTGGTGCTTACCGGTGCCCTTCTCCGGCCGCCAGCCGGTGACGAGCCGATCCTGCGCGGATTCGAGGTCCGATTCCAACCGGGCCCGCTCGGCCTGCTCGCGGGCGTATTCGCTCACCCAACGGGCGTATTCGGCTTCGCGTCCCGTCCGGAAGCCGGCGTAGCCCCCGCCGTACAGGCGTGGACGACCGTCGCGGCTCGGGTTCAGGTCGAGGATCGACGTGGCGACGTCGGTCAGCAGGGCGCGGTCGTGGCTGACGAGGACCACACCACTACGGGTCTGCTGCAGGCGTTCGGTGAGGTAGTCGAGTCCCGACGCGTCGAGGTGGTTGGTCGGCTCGTCGAGCAGCAGGAAATCGTGTTCGGCGCCGAGCAGTGCGGCCAGACGCACGCGGTAGCGCTGCCCGACCGACATCTCTGCCAGCGGCCGCGAACGGTCGGTGACGGCGCCGAGCGCTTCGAGGGCGGTGTCGACGCGACGGTCGGCGTCCCATGCGTCGAGTTGCTCGGCGATCTCGAGGGCGTCGGCGTACGCGTCGGCGGCGCCCGGACGCTCGTCGGCGAGCGCTGCGGTGCTCTCGTCGAGCGCTCGCAGAGCCGCGCGGACGTGCGCCAGCTCGATATCGACGAGATCACCGACGGTGCGCCCCTGCGCAACGGTCATCTCCTGCTCGGCGATGCCGAACGAGCCGAACCGGCGCACGGTCCCCGAGTCCGGTTCGAGGCGACCGGCGAGGACGTGCAGCAGCGTGGATTTACCGCGGCCGTTCTCCCCGACGACGCCGAGCCGGGACCCGGGCATGACCGCGAGGTCGACGCCGCGCAGGACGGGGTGGCCGTCCCGCGCGAGGTGGACGTCGACGGCGCCGAGTTGGGCGCGGGAGCGCCGGGGCAGGGTGATGCTGATGGTCATGTGGTTTCCTCCGGGCGGAGGCGCACTCGTCCCCGGATCACGGGTGGGAGGATGCGCTCGCTGACGAACGGCCGGACACTCGGCCGTATTCGGGTACGGCTCGAACCGCGACCTCGGAGTACGTCCCGAGTCGCGGAGGGGGTGTCGTCAGTGGAAGGAGAGCGCCTGGATCATGATCTCCAGGGTACCGAGCGCCCGACCACCGTCAATCGGATTTCGGTCCTCGATCACGGAGTGCCTCCGCGGAGCGGTACTCGTGCGAGGATGCGAGGAACAGCTGTCGACGAGGCCGCAGGAGGCGCTCATGGAGCACACCGAATCGTCGTTCACCGGCGTCGGCGCGATCCCGATCGTGTACGACGTGTGGTCGCCGGAGGCCCCCACCGGCGTGCTGATCCTCAGCCACGGACTGGGTGAGCACGCACGTCGCTACGACCACGTCGTTGCGCGGCTCACCGATCTCGGCCTCGTCGTGTACTCCCCCGACCATCGCGGTCACGGACGGTCGGGCGGCAAGCGTGTGCGCGCCCAGGAGATGCGCGAGTTCACCGACGACCTCGACAGCCTGATCGACCTGGCGACCCATGCGCATCCCGGCCTGCCGGTCTTCATGCTCGGTCACTCGATGGGCGGTGCGATCGCTCTGGCCTACGCGCTCGACCATCAGGACCGGCTCGACGCGCTCGTGTTGTCGGGGCCGGCGGTGATCGTCACGTCGGGCACGCCGAAACCAGTCGTGGAGATCGGCAAGCTGATCGGGCGTTTCCTGCCGGGTGTGCCGGTGCAGAAGCTCGACAGCAAGGCGGTCTCGCGCGATCCCGCAGTGGTCGCGGCGTACGACGCCGATCCGCTCGTGCACCACGGTCTCGTGCCCGCCGGGCTGGCGCGGGTGCTGGTGCTCAACGAGCAGAGCCTCGAGCGTCGTCTTCCGAACCTGAGGCTGCCGTTGCTCGTCATGCACGGAACCGCCGACGCTCTCGCCGATCCGGCCGGGGCGCAGCTCATCGCCGACCGTGCGGGTTCGAAGGACCTGACGTTGAAGTTGTACGACGGGCTGTACCACGAGGTGTTCAACGAGCCGGAGAAGGACCGCGTGCTCGACGACCTGACGGCCTGGTTGAAGGCACGGCTCGACAACTGAGTTTCGACAACCGGGAGGAGAGGTCGTGTCGTCACGCATGCCGGTCGCGTTCGTCGGCCACGGCAGTCCGCTCAACGCGCTCGAATCGAATCGGTACACGCAGGCCTGGGCGGCGTTCGGGCGATCCGTGCCGACGCCCCGCGCGATCCTGGCGATCTCCGCCCACTGGTTCATCAACGCCACCGCGGTGACCGCGATGCGGTCGCCGCGCACGATCCACGACTTCTTCGGGTTCCCGCAGGAGTTGTTCGACGTCGAGTACCCGGCGCCGGGTGCTCCGGAACTGGCGGAGGAGATCGCCGATCTCGTCCACCCGACGTGGGTGGGTGCGGACGTCGACTCGTGGGGCATCGACCACGGCACCTGGTCGGTGCTCACCCACGCCTTCCCCGAGGCGGATGTCCCGGTGGTGCAGCTCAGCCTCAACGCCTACAAGCCGCTCGACTACCACGTCGATCTCGGCGCCCGTCTCGCCGGACTCCGCGACCGCGGGGTGCTGATCGTCGCGAGCGGCAACGTCGTCCACAACCTCGGCGCGATGGATCCGCGACGCCCGGGCGCGGGGTTCGACTGGGCGCACCGATTCGACGAGGACGCCTTCGCCGTCCTGCGCGACCGTCCCGGCGACGCCGCAGCGCTGGGTGAGCACCCCGATTATCGTCACGCGGTGCCGACCCCCGACCATTTCCTGCCGTTGCTGTACGTCGCGGGTCTGGCCGCCGAGTCCGGGGAACAACCGGCGACCCTCGTCGACGGTGTCGAATACGGATCGCTGTCGATGACGTCGTACGCCGTCGGCGGGAACTGTCCGCCGCGCGACGGGGACGGCCACGGCGCCGGACTACCCGAGAGCCCGGAACCGCCCGACACCAACCTGTGAGCGCTCAGGCAGCGTCGTCCACGGCGACGATCGCTCGTCGCGCGAACCGGGTGCTGAGCCCGATCAGTTCCATGGCCTCGGGGATCGCGCGGGCCAGGACCGGCCACGCGTGGATCTGCCCGCGCCACAGATGTGTCTCCACGGTGCGTCCCGCCGACACGAGTCGTTCGGTCATGATCTCCACGTCCGGCCTGGTCAGCTCGTATTCGGCGGCGCACATGAACATCGGAGGGAACAGCGACGGGTCGGCGTCGACCGGGTTCGTCTCGCCCTCGATCGCCTCTTCGCCGGCGAACCAGCGCGGACTGATCTTCCCGAGTGCCTTGATGGGCAGGTAGGCATCCCTCGCCATGTACTTCGGGTCGTGCTTGTCGAGGTCGAGGTTGAGCAGCGGCGAGTAGCCGATCACCGCGGCCGGTCGCTGGATGCCGCGACGCGCGGCGAGTTCGGCGACCTTCGCCGCGAGATAACCGCCGGCCGAGTCGCCGCCGACGACGATGCGGGTGGGGTCGTCGGCCACCTCGAGCAGAGCGGTGTACGCGTTCATCGCGTCCTGCACCGAACCTGCGATCGGCACGGCGGGCACCTGCCGGTAGTCCATCGAGTACACCGGTGCACCGGAGTCGAGCGCGAGCTGCACGCACAGCTGACGGTGGGTGGACGGGCCGCAGAAGATGAAGCCGCCGCCGTGGAAGTAGAGGATGGTGGCGTCGTCGAGCGGGTCGTCGACCGGCTTCGGGGAGATGATCCGCTCGCCGGGCACTCCGCCGAGTTCGGTCTGCGTGACGTGCACGGCGCGCGGCGTGGGCGTGATCCTGTCGACCACCCACGACAGCCGGCCGAGCACGGCGATGCCGAAGTCGTTGCTCGGCCAGAGACTCAGAATCGGCTTGAAGAGGATCCGGACCACCCACAGGAGGATCAGCGCGACCCTACTGCTGCGGTCGTGCCAGGTCACCGCATCGGTACGCATGTGCACACACTATGTGACCGATACGTTTCGGGCATCGAGAGTTCCGACACCCGGCGGTCCCGGACCTCGAACGCGTCACCCGATCCGCAGCAGCGGCACGAGCAGTTCCTCGTCGGTCAACGCCCCGTGCTGCCCGGGAAGGTTCGACATGACCTGCTCGCCGTCGCTGCGGATCACCGTCGATTCGCCACGGCCGACGGCCACGATGTCGCCGATCCGCTTGGTCAGCGCCGGATCGGGATCGGATCCGAACAGGCACGCCGCGAACGCGTCGTCGCGGGTGCCGACCCACGCGTGGTCGCCGAGCTCGTTGCGCCAGCGTTCGAGGACCCGGTCGACGTGGTCGGTGTAGATGTGGCGGCACCGCGGTTCCCCGGCGATGACGGTGACATCCTCACCGAGACCCGGGGTGTGGTCGAAGTCGATGCGGCGGCCACGCGAGGCATCGACCATGCCGTGATCGGCGGTGACGAGCAGGCGGGTGCCGGCCGGCAGCGCGTCGGCGAGTTGCTCGACGAAACGATCGACCACCGTGAGCTGCGCGAGCCACGCCGCGGACTCCGGCCCGTAGACGTGCCCGAGGGTGTCGACCTCGCCGATGTAGCAGTAGACGAGGCTGCGGTCGCCGGCGCTCACCGCGGCGACGACCTGGGCGAGCAGATCGCCGTAGGCGGAGACGCCGACGAAGTTGCCGCCACGCAGCACGGCCCGGGTCAGGCCGCTGCCCTCGAAGGCCTTCGGCACGACGGTGGTGACGGTCAGACCCGCCTCGCGGCCGCGTTCGAACACCGTCGGGTGGGGCTGCACGGTCTCGGGGACGAGGTCGTCGCGCTGGTCGATCGCGGTTCCGGCGAGGGTCCAGCGGAGCCAGTTGACCGGGGCCTCGATCTCGTCGACGTACGACTGGTAGCCGGTGATGCCGTGGAGTCCGGACGGCAGCCCCGTCCCGAGGGAGGCGAGGCTGACGGCGGTGGTCGTCGGGAAGCCGGCACGCATCGGGCTCCCCGGCGCCTGCGTCAGATACGGTGCTGCTTTCGTGTTGCGCTGCAGCAGTTCCCATCCCATTCCGTCGACGAGCAGGACGACGGTGTGATCGACGGGGGTGAGATCGAGTCGGTTGGTCTCACCGGCGACCCCCGCGGACGAGAGCACCGACGGCATCAGGTCGGCGAGGGTCGGCTCGGCGTAGACGTCGCGCAGCGGCAGGCTCATAACCCGAGTATGAGCCACTCGCCTGCGCCGAGGGTCACTTGATGTCGGAGCCGTGCCTCGTCAGCGGCATGACCTCGATGTTCATGTAGGGGAACAGCGGCAGGTTCCACAGGATCTCGTGCAGTTCGTCGGCCGACTCGACGTCGAAGATCGAGATGTTGCTGTACTGGCCGACGATCCGCCAGATCTCCCGCCACTTGCCCTGGCGCTGGAGATCCTGGCTGTAGGCCTTCTCCTTCGCGATGGTCTCGGCGCGCACGTCGGGGTCGAGATCGCGGGGGATGTCGACGTCCATCCGAACGTGGAACAGTGCCATGATGATTCTCCTTCTTCGGTTCTGACGAGAGCGCGGATCAGGAACGCGCGTACTTCTTCACGACGTCCATGTCGAGTTCGACGCCGAGTCCCGGCCCCTCGGGCAGGTGCACCTGACCCTCGGAGTAGTCGAGCGGCTTCTGCAGCAGTTCGACGGCGAACAACTGCGGACCGAACAGTTCGGTGCCGTAGTCGATCCCCGGTTCGGCGCACGCGAAGTGGATGGACGCGGCGGTCCCGATGGGACCTTCGATGGAGGTCGCGCCGTGGCACCGCAGACCGGCCGCCTTCGCGACAGCGACGACCTGCTTGCTGCGCTGCAGTCCGCCGCACTTGGTGGTCTTGAGCGCGACGACGTCGGCGGCGCCGAGCTTGGCCACCTCGTACGCGTCGTGCGGGGTCTGCACGGACTCGTCGGCCATCACCGGCGCCGAGACGCGCCGGTTGATCTCGGCGAGCACGTCGAGTTGATCTGCGGGAGTAGGTTGTTCGATGAGTTCGACACCGCCGTCGACGAGCTGCGGGACGTGGCGCAGCGCGGTGAAGCGGTCCCAGCGGGCGTTGACGTCGATGCTGAATCCGACCTCGCCGCCGAACGCCTCGACGATCTTGACGACGCGTTCGGTGTCGACCACCGGGTCGAGCGCACCCATCTTGAGCTTGAAGGAGTAGTTCAGGCGCTGCTCACGCTTGTGGGTGACCTCCTCGACGATCTCCTCGAGCGGCGCGGCACCGAGCGCCCACCGCACGTCGACGCCGGTCCGGAAGGCACCGCCGAGCAGCGACGCGACCGGCACACCCAGCGCGCGTCCCCACGCGTCGTGCATCGCGACGTCGACGGCGGCCTTCGCGAATCGCGCGTTGGCGACGATGCGCTCGATATCGACCATGACGCCGCTGATCTCGTCGACTCCGCGCCCGATGATGTAGGGCCCGATGTAGCGGTCGACGATCTGCTGCATCGTCTCGACCGATTCGCCGCCCCACCACGGTCCGCCCGGCACGACGCCCTCACCGTAACCGGTGACGCCGCCCTCGGTGGTCACCGCGACGAGCAGGATCGGCTGCGCTTCCGCCGTGGTGGTGGCGAACTTGTGGGGTCGGATCAGCGGCACGTCGATGATCGTCGTGGTGACGGAGGCGATCTTCAGATCGGGGTCGGACATCGGAATTGCTCACAATCGGATCGGGGTGTGACAGGGGATACGTTGCTGCTGCATTCAGCACGAATGCCGGTGCCCGAGTTGGGCACCGGCATTCGTTACACAGATCCGACCTTCACTCGGGAGCCGGTCGGACGGCGTCCGCGGTGCGGATCACGCTTCGGGGTCGAGCACGAAGTTGTAGGTCACTTCGTCGATGCCGTCGGCGTTGGGCTGCGGATCCAGGATGAGCTCGGGCTTGACGGCCGTGGCGACGTCGTCCTCGACCCACTCGCCGCCCTTGAAGTACAGCTGGGTGGTGATGGCGCGCTTGCCGGGAGCCTTCACCATGAGGTGCAGGTGGGCCGGGCGCCACGGGTGTCCGCCGTAGGAGCTGATGAACCAGCCGGTCGGTCCGTCGGCCGGGATCTTGTAGGGAGCCGGCTTGAGCGTGGTGATCTCGAAGTTGCCGTTCTCGTCGACCTCGACGGTGCCGCGCAGGTTCCACTCGGGGATGCCGGGGGCGAACTGCGAGTAGAAGCCCTCTTCGTCGGCGTGCCACAGCTCGACGGTGCCGCCGGGCAGGCCGTTGCCCTCGAGGTCGGTGACCTGACCCTTGAAGATCAGCGGCGGGGCGACCTTGTCCTTCTCGCGCATCGGCATCGTGCACTTGGCCGGGAGCTTCGGGCTGTTCGGCACGTAGTAGGGGCCTTCGATGGAGCCCTTGGTGCCGGAGAAGCCCTTGCGGTCGTAGTGCACCTTCTCGATCTCGTGCTCGACGAAGACGTCCAGCCACAGCGGCCACTCGCCGTACTCACCCACGTCGATCAGCCACTGCTTGAGCACGCGGTACTCGTCGTAGGTGACCTGGTGCTTCTGGATGATGTCGGCGAAAGCCCCGATCACGTCCTGGTAGATCGCCGACGCGCGCTCGACCGAGGTGTCGGACGTGACCCGCTCGGACTTGAACTTGTCGGTCGCAGCGTTGCCGGACCCGTGGGCGGTGGGGTTCTCCATGGTGGTCATGGCTCTCCTCGTGGGGGACTGAACTATCGGGAAGGGTGGGGCCGGTGCGACACGGGGGCTGCGGTGATCACCGGTCAGTACGCTGTGCGTACTTGTGTATCGCAGTGCGTACATCACATACTGTGCGTGGTGTCACACAGCTTGTCAACACCGGATCGGGCAGTATCAACAAGTACGCAGGTAGGAGGCGGGATGCCGAGCATCGACCTAGGTAATGGTCCTAGTAACGATCGGGACTTCATCCAGAGCATCGAACGTGGTTTCGCGGTATTGCACGCCTTCGACGACAAGGACCCGAACCCCAGCCTGGCCGAACTCGCCGCCAAGACCGATCTGTCGCGACCCGCGGTCCGCCGGATCCTGCTCACCCTGCAGAAACTCGGCTACGTCACGTCGCACGGTACGCGGTGGTCGCTCACTCCGCGCGTGCTCAGCATCGGGCGGCACTACACCGAATCCCACACCCTCGTGGACTCGGCGTTGCCGAAACTCGTCGAGATCGCCGAGCACGCCAACGAATCCGCATCCCTCGGGGTGCTCGACGGCACCGAGGTCGTCTACGCCGCGCGTGTCCCGGTCCGCCGGATCATGAGCATCAACGTCTCCGTCGGCACCCGTGTCCCCGCCTACGCGACGTCGATGGGCCGGGCACTGCTGGCCTGGTCACCGCGCGAACTCGTCGATCGCGTCCTCGACGAGACCGAGTTCGTACGATTCACGAGCGCGACGATCGACAACCCCGACGACCTGCGCGCCGAACTGGCCCACGTGCGCAACCGCGGCTACGCGATCACCTCCGCCGAGCTCGAAGAAGGGCTCATCACGATCGCCGCTCCCGTCTTCGACCCCTCCGGCTATGCCGTGGGAGTGCTCGCGTGCTCGACGTCGACCGGCCGGCACACCCTCGACTCGTTCCGCGATCTCGCGGCGAAGAGGGTCGTGAACTGCGCCGAAAGGCTCAGCAGCGAGCTCGGCTACCGCCACAACTGACGGCTCCCGGTCACTTGCGCAGCGTGACCGAGGGCGCCACCCCGTACTTGCGCTTGTAGGCCGCCGCGAACCGGCCGGTATGGGTGATACCCCACTTCAGGGCCACATCGGTGACCGACAGCTCCGCCGCATCGCCCACCGCGAGCTCCTCGTGGATGCGCTCGAGACGCAGGTCGAGCAGATAGTCACGCGGGCACACCCCGAGATATTCGCGGAAGCCCTCCTGCAGGCGCCGCACACTGACACCGGCCACCTCGGCCATCTCCGCGGTGGTCCACGCCGAGGCGGGATCCTCGTGCAGCCGGCCGAGGACACGCTTGATGATGCGCGGACGCGCACCGCCGGTCGGATCCGCGTCCTCCGGCATGACCGCGAGGATGAACGAAGTGGTCAGAGCGCCCGACAACTGCTCCGCGACAAGGGGATTCCGCCAGAGCGATTCGTCCGCTTTGAGCTGTTCCACGACCGAGCGCAACAGCGTCATCCAGCTCTGACCCGCCTGCGTCGTCAGATCCACCCGATTGGGAAGCTGCAGATCGGGACGGGCGAGGATGCGCGACATCTCGCGCTGCAGATAGTCGCGTTCGAGCTTGATCCCGACGATCTCGCAGTCGTTCGTCCACTTCTGCTCCGGTGCTGCGGTGTCGGGACGGAAGACGGCGGCGTGCCCGACCTCCGACACCAACCCGTTGCCGGCGGCGATCCGCCCCGCGATCGGAATGTTCACCGCGTACGCCCCGGGATGCTCGCTGCGGATCGACACCGCCGCTCCCCAGCCGATGCGCGCGAGACGGATCGGCCCGAGCGGCAGCGTGCGGAGCCGGAGCGAGGGCGCGACGTCGTCGAGCGGCGTCAGTTCGTGCTCGAAATAGGCATTCGAGACAACCTCTTCCACCTCTTCCCAATCGACCGGCCCCGGAGTCGGCTCCATTGCCATCGGCCCCTCACCTTCGTTTCCAGCTCGTCGTCGGTGCTCCGACCTGCGCATCCGTGTGGTTCGAGCGCGTGCGATCCAGTGTGATGCGGAACACATCCCCAGGCGAACAGGGCCCTTCGGCCCGCCCACCGCGCTAGGTGGATAGTGACCGCGCTCACTGGATCGCACAAGTTTCTCGGCGTCCATATGGTCTGTGTCACATCGAATCGAAGTCCACCACAACCCGCACCGGACAGGAGGACGCAGACATGGATCAGCGCACACTCCGCAACATCTTCGGACAGTTCGCCAGCGGCGTCACCGTCATCACCTGCGCGAACAGCGACGGAGAGCCCCACGGCGCGACCGTCACCGCCTTCACCGCCGTCTCCCTCGAGCCCCGCCTGTGCCAGGTCACCCTGACCCGCACCTCCAAGGCCTGCCGGTTCCTGTCCGACGCGCCGTTCGCGGTCAACATTCTCGCCGCCGACCAGGTCGACACCGCACTGCACTTCGCGGGACGCCCCCAGTCGCCCGAACCGGTCTGGGAGCAGGGCCCCACCGCCCCGATCCTCGCCGGCACCGCCGCGACACTGTCGTGCACGCCCTGGCGCGAATACGACGGCGGCGACCACGTCATCTACATCGGCGAGATCGTCGACGCCACCTTCGACGAAACGGTAGACCCGCTCCTGTTCTACCGCAGCACTTTCCACGATCTCGGCGCCCCGAGCACGTCCACCGCGTGGAACGGCTCGCTGGACGACCCGCACAGCGGGTGGTTCGACTCCCAGACCCGCTTCGTGCCGTTCGAACTCGCCCCGGCCCGAGTCTGAGCCCCAGCGCCGCGGGCCGAGACACAGCCCCGCGCCCGAGACACAGCCCGAACCCTCTTCATCCCCACCGGACAAGGAGAAACTCCATGACCACCACCGAGCCCCGGCCCACGGAAACCGTCGACCGCTCCAAGGTCAACGTCGCCGCAGACCACCCGGCCAACCAGCAGAAGAACTTCGCCTCCCGCCCGATGACCGGCGACGAGTACATCGCCTCCATCGACGACGGACGCGAGATCTACCTGCACGGTGAGCGAGTCAAGGACTTCACCAACCATCCGGCCTTCCGCAACTCCATCCGGATGACGGCGCGCCTCTACGACGCCCTCCACACCGGTGAGCACGTCAACACCCTCACCACCCCCACCGACACCGGAAACGGCGGCGTGACCATGCCGTTCTTCCGCACCCCGAAGTCCGCCGACGACCTGCGCGCCGACCGCGACGCCATCGCCGCCTGGGCCCGCATGACCTACGGCTGGATGGGTCGCAGCCCCGACTACAAGGCCTCCTTCCTCGGCACCCTCGGTGCGAACGACGAGTTCTACTCCCCCTTCCAGGACAACGCGAAGCGCTGGTACCGCGAGTCGCAGGAGAAGGTCCTGTACTGGAACCACGCGATCATCAACCCGCCGGTCGACCGCTCGCTGCCGCCGGACCAGGTCGGCGACGTGTTCATGAAGGTCGAGAAGGAGACCGACGCCGGCCTCATCGTCTCCGGCGCCAAGGTCGTCGCCACCGGTTCGGCGATCACCAACTACAACTTCATCGCCCACTACGGTCTGCCGATCAAGAAGAAGGAATTCGCGCTGATCTGCACGGTGCCGATGGACGCACCCGGCATCAAGCTCATCTCGCGCGCCTCCTACTCGCAGAACGCCAACGTCGCCGGCTCCCCGTTCGACTACCCGCTGTCCTCGCGACTGGACGAGAACGACGCGATCTTCATCTTCGACAAGGTCCTGGTGCCCTGGGAGAACGTCTTCATGTACGGGGACGTCGACAAGATCAACAACTTCCTCGGTGGTTCCGGCTTCCTCCAGCGCTTCACGCTGCAGGGCTGCACGCGACTCGCGGTCAAGCTCGACTTCATCGCCGGTCTGCTCATGAAGGCCCTCGACGCCACCGGCGCCGGCGGATTCCGCGGCGTGCAGACCCGCGTCGGTGAGGTCATCGGATGGCGCAACCTGTTCTGGTCGCTCTCCGACGCCATGGTCAACAACCCCGAGCAGTGGATCGACGGCACCGTCATCCCCAAGCTCGAATACGGCCTCACCTACCGCATGTTCGCGATGCAGGGCTACCCGCGCATCAAGGAGATCATCGAACAGGACGTCGCCTCGGGCCTGATCTACCTGCCCTCGTCCGCCGCCGACTTCAAGAACCCCGACGTGCGCCCGTACCTCGACAAGTACGTCCGCGGCTCGGACGGCATCCAGGCCGTCGATCGCGTGAAGGTCATGAAGGCACTGTGGGATTCGATCGGCTCCGAGTTCGGTGGGCGCCACGAACTCTACGAGCGGAACTACGCCGGCAACCACGAGAACGTCAAGGCCGAGCTCCTCTTCGCGGCCGAGGGTCGCGGTGACGTCGCCTCCATGAAGGGCTTCGCGGAGCAGTTCATGAGCGAGTACGACCTCGACGGCTGGACCGTGCCCGACATGATCGGCAACTCCGACGTCAGCGCGTTCTACAAGTAACCGACTCCCGCGCGCGGGCGGATGATCTCCGTTCCCCTGCCCGCCCGCGCGCGGCCCCCAACATCCACCCACCGCGAAGGAGCGTCCGAGATGACCACGACCGCATCGACCTCCGTGTCCCATCCCCCTGCACCGGAATTCGACGCAGTGGTCCTCGGACGCTCCTTCGCCTCCCAGCGGATAGCCGCCCGGTTGCGCGACGAACTGCGGTTGGCGGTCCACGAGATCGGCACCGCGAGCGTCGTCCGCTACGACGACATCGACCATCGGTGGGAGATCCTCATCGGCGGTACCGTCGTCGGCCGGGCGAAGTTCGTCGTCGACGGGCACGGTGGCCTCGCACTGCACGGCCGAGAGGGCACCACGCTCGACCGTGACGCCCTGACGGTGCACGGGTTCCCGAATCTGTTCCGCCCCATCGTCGGTACGCGCACGGACCCCGTCGGGTACACGGTGTCCTGCATCGAGTACATGCGCAGCAACGGTCTGGACTACGTCGAGCGGCGGCTGCGGACGCCGGTCGCGGACGACGACTTCCCCGAGCTCTCGTTCGATCGGCCCACACCGATCCTCTGGTTCGGCTGATCAATTCGGCCGATCCCTCGGGCTCGGCTGGGCCGTCCGGGGAGGACGCACGAGCGGGTGACGACCACGAGTCGTCACCCGCTCGCGTGCGTCCGTGTCCGCATGCGTTCAGCCCTTCAGGACTTCCGTGGGCGTGACGCCGTACCGTTTCCGGAAGGCGGCGGCGAAACGTCCCGGATTGCCGAAACCCCACCGAAAGGCTACGTCTGCCACGGTGATTCCTCCGGCAGCAAGATCCGCGTGGGCGCGATCGAGCCGGATGTCGCGCAGGCACGCCGACGGACTGCTGCCCACGTACTCGGAGAATGCCTCCTGCAACCTGCGCACACTGGTCCCGGCGATCTCCGCCATGTCGGCTGCCGTCCAGACACGACCCGGATCCTCCTGCAGAGCGTTCAACACCCGCCGGACCATGCCCGGGCGGGGTGCCGGTGACACGTCGTCGGCCGGCGCGACCGCCAGGACGAAGGCCGTGGTGACCGCACCGCCGAGCTGGGCCGACACGAGAGGATTCGTGAGCACCCGGGTCGGGCCGGCGAGCTGCTCGCTCAGCGATGCCACGAGACGGTGCCATTCCTGCGCCGACCCCCGCAGATCGAGCCGGTCGGGAAGGTCGAGTCGCGACCGCAACGGACCACCGAGGATGCGGTCCGCTTCGCGTTCGAGATGATCTCGATCGAACTTGATTCCGAGGACCGAACATTCGGCGTCCCACCGGGTGATGAGCGACGGGGTGTCCGCGCGGAAGACCGTCGCCGAGCCGGGTTCGGAGACGACGGTGCCCGAGCGTCCCTGCGATTCGAGCCGTCCGCTCAGCGGGATGTTCACCTCGTAGGCACCGGGATAATCGCATTCGATCGCGACGTCCGCTCCCCAGCTCATCCGGCCGATCGTGACGCCTCCGAGATCGGCCGAGACCAGTTCGAGCTCAGGGCGATCCACCCTTCCGAGGTCCGTCAGCCGGTGCGGGAAGTACACGTCCGCCACGACGCGCGAGGCCTCGTCCCAGTCTTCGATCTCGGGCACACTCACGTCTTCGAGACTAACCGCTGCCGAGACCTGGATCACATAGTCGCGTGATTCGTCCAGGGACCGCGCAATGTGCATCGACCGGCCGGTCGACGGCCTCATATGGTCCTGGCCACGTCAACAACGGTCCGGCCGTCGCCGGACGACTCCCGACCCGGAGGTACACCGATGACCAGCACCCTTTCGTGGCTCGACGAGATCACCATGGAAGAACTCGAGCGCAATCCGTACCCGGTCTACGAGCGTTTGCGCGCCGAAGCCCCGATCGCCTTCGTGCCCGTCCTCGGCGCCTACGTGGCATCCACGACCGAGGCGTGCCGTGCGGTCGCGGCCGGTGACGACTTCGACGGCATCATCACCCCCGCCGGTGGCCGCACCTTCGGTCATCCCGCGATCATCGGCGTCAACGGCGACATCCACCGCGACCTGCGGTCGATGGTCGAACCCGCCCTCCAGCCCGGCGAGGTGGACCGCTGGATCGAGGATCTCGTCCGCCCGATCGCACGACGCTACGTCGAGGCGTTCGAAGCCGACGGCAGGGCCGATCTCGTCGCCCAGTTCTGCGAGCCGGTGAGTGTGCGGTCACTCGGAGATCTGCTCGGACTGAAGGACGTCGGTTCGGACAAACTGCGCGAATGGTTCCACAAACTGTCGGATTCGTTCACCAACGCAGCGATGGACGAGGACGGAAACTTCCTGAGCCAGGAACGTTTCGACGAGGGCGACCGCGCCAAGGAGGAGGTCCGTTCCGTCGTCGATCCGCTGATCGACCACTGGATCGAGCATCCCGACGACAGCGCCATCTCGCACTGGCTGCACGACGGGATGCCCGAAGGGCAGACGCGGGACCGCGACTACATCTACCCGACGCTGTACGTCTTCCTCCTCGGTGCCATGCAGGAACCGGGACACGCGATGAGTTCCACCCTGGCCGGCCTGTTCACCCGCCCCGAGCAGTTCGAGGCCGTGGTGGACGA
Source organism: Rhodococcus sp. S3 (assembly GCF_058211795.1). NCBI lineage: Bacteria > Bacillati > Actinomycetota > Actinomycetes > Mycobacteriales > Nocardiaceae > Rhodococcus > Rhodococcus sp. S3. The sequence continues at coordinate 4,841,401 of NZ_CM177074.1, forward strand.
ACCGGGGCTCATCCCCCGCGCGATCGCCGAGGGGATGCGCTGGACCTCCCCGATCTGGTCCGGCACCGCACGTATCGCCAAGCGCGACACCGTCGTGTCGGGAATCGAGTTCAGCGAGGGTTCGGTGGTGATGCTGTCCTACGGGTCGGCGAACCACGACATCGACGTGTTCGACGCCCCCAGCCGCTACGACCTGACCCGCCCGCCGCTCCCCCACCTCGCCTTCGGTGCCGGCAAGCATGCCTGCGCGGGAATCTACTTCGCGAACAACGTGAGCCGCATCGGTCTCGAAGAACTGCTCGAGACCATCCCCAATCTCGAGCGGGACACCTCCGAGGACGTCGAGTTCTGGGGCTGGGGTTTTCGCGGCCCGAAGACCCTGCACGCCCGGTGGGAGATCTGACCATGTCGTACACACTGACCGCGGACACCGGCGTCGTTCCCTGCGAACCCGGCCGGACGGTGCTGGAAGCGTTCCTGCGCAACGGCAACTGGATGCCCAACTCCTGCAACCAGGGCACCTGCGGTACCTGCAAGATCAAGGTCCTCGACGGCGAACTCGATCATCGGAACTCGCCGGAGGAGACACTCACCCCCGACGAACTCGCGGACGGATTCGTCCTCGCGTGCCAGGCCACACCGCGCGGCGACGTCGTCTTCGAGACCCCCGCAACGGAGGAATCCGCCGGCACGCATGTGCTGCGCGACGTCGTCGCCACCGTCACCGAGGTGCGCGACATCGCCGCCGACACGCGCAAGGTGTTGCTCACCGCCGACGAACCACTCGAGTTCTCGGCAGGGCAGTACGTGGAGGTGACGGTTCCCGGGACCGAGATCCGCCGGCAGTACTCGCTCGCGAATCCGCCCTCCGAGGCCAAGCAGCTCGAACTGCACATCCGCCGGCAACCCGGTGGAATCGCGAGCGAATGGGTCTTCGAGCGCATCGACGTGGGTGAACGAGTCGCCGTCACCGGCCCGTACGGCGACTTCACCTTCGATCCGGAGGGCACCGGCCCGATCGTCCTCCTCGGCGGTGGGACGGGCCTCGCCCCGCTCGAGGCCATCGTCCGGCAGGCGCTCTCCCTCGCCCCCGACCGGCAGATCCTCCTCTACCACGGGGTCCGTACCTGCGCGGACCTGTACGACGCCGACTTCCTCCGCGAACTGGAGACCCGCCATCCCGGCTTCCGCTACGTCACCTGCGTGAGCAGGGAGAGCGGCGGAGATCGCGAAGGCTACGTCACCGACGCATTCCTCGAGGACGTGGCGTCCGCGAAGGAGTTCACCGGCTACATCTGTGGATCGGACGCATTCGTGGAGGCATCGGTGAAGGCGTTCAAGCGTCGCCGCATGTCGCCGCGACGCATCCGACGCGAACGGTTCACCCCGGCCGGCTGAGTGCCGTCTCCCCGTACCGCTCGTCGCCCGCGCTGCTCCGGCACCGCGATGCGCTCGAGCGGTACGGCCGTGTCGAAGGGTCTTTCCGCCTCCCGCCCCCGAGGGCCTTTCGACCCTCCACCCAGGGGTCCTAGGTATCCCTAGGCATTTGCCTGGTGTGACCGTAGCCACAGGCTGTCATCGTGGAGATATCGCCGGACACATCGCGTCGAGCCGGACCGGAAACCCGGTCACCACGAATCTTCAGTACAGGCTCGGCCGCGTCGGACACAGCCCCGTCCGTCCCGGGAACGAAGCCCGATACCTGGAGGATCCCATGACCGACATCGTGGAGCACGTGCGCACTCGCCTCGACGGCGCACTCGTCGAAGACCCGAGCACCGGGCGGTACCAGATCCGCCGCGACGTCTTCACCGACGAGGAGATCTTCGAACTCGAGATGAAGCACATCTTCGAGGGCAACTGGGTGTACCTCGCCCACGAGAGCCAGGTCCCGAACGTCGGTGACTACTTCACCACGTACATCGGCCGCCAGCCCGTCGTCATCAGCCGCGACAAGGAAGGCGAGCTGCACTGCCTGATCAATGCGTGCAGCCACCGCGGTGCGATGCTGTGCCGTCGCAAGACCGACAACCGCACCACCTTCACGTGCCCCTTCCACGGCTGGACGTTCCGCAACAACGGAAAGCTGCTGAAGGTCAAGGATCCCCGCGACGCCGGCTACCCCGAGCAGTTCAACACCGACGGCAGCCACGATCTGCGGAAGGTCGCTCGTTTCGAGAGCTACCGCGGTTTCCTGTTCGGCAGCCTGAACCCCGACGTCAAGTCGCTCGAGGATCACCTCGGCGACACCACGAAGATGATCGACATGCTGGTCGACCAGTCACCCGAGGGCCTCGAGGTGCTGCGCGGTTCGTCCACCTACACCTACGACGGCAACTGGAAGCTGCAGGCGGAGAACGGCGCCGACGGCTACCACGTCTCGGCCACCCACTGGAACTACGCGGCGACCACCGCGCGTCGCACCGCCGGTGAGTCCAGCAACGAGACCAAGGCGATGGACGCCGGCACCTGGGGCAAGCAGGGCGGCGGCTACTACTCGTTCGACCACGGCCATCTGCTGCTGTGGATGTGGTGGGGCAACCCCGAGGACCGCCCGCTGTACCCGCGCAAGGACGAGCTGGCGAAGGAGTTCGGCGAGAAGAAGGCCGAGTTCATGGTCGGTGCGTCGCGCAACCTGTGCCTGTACCCGAACGTGTACATCATGGACCAGTTCTCCTCGCAGATCCGGCACTTCCGCCCGATCTCCGTGGACAAGACCGAGGTGACGATCTACTGCATCGCGCCGAAGGGTGAGAGCGCCGAGTCCCGCGCCAACCGGATCCGCCAGTACGAGGACTTCTTCAACGCGACCGGCATGGCCACCCCGGACGATCTCGAGGAGTTCCGCTCCTGCCAGAAGACCTACCTCGCATCGGCCGCGCCCTGGAACGACATGAGCCGCGGCGCAACCCACATTCTCAACGGACCCGACGAGGTCGCTCAGGATCTGGGCATGACGAAGGTGCTGTCGAGCGGTGTGAAGACCGAGGACGAAGGCCTGTACCCGATCCAGCACGGCTACTGGCTCGAAGCGATGCGCGAGGCCATCGCCGCCGAGAGCTCCGCCGCCGACCCGTCCGCGCTCTGAGAGGAACCGGAATCATGACTGCCGTACACGAATTCACGCAGACCGACATCGAACAGTTCCTCTACCGCGAGGCCCGACTGCTCGACGACCGCGAGTTCGAGCAGTGGCTCGAGTGCTACCACCCCGACGCCGAGTACTGGATGCCGGCCTGGGACGACGACGGCACTCTCACCGAGAACCCGCAGACCGAGATCTCGCTGATCTACTACCCGAACCGCGGTGGCCTCGAGGACCGGGTGTTCCGCATCCGCACCGACCGTTCGTCGGCGACCTCGCTGCCCGAACCCCGCACGGGACACAACATCACCAACGTCGAGATCCTCGAGCGTCGCGGCACCGAGATCGATCTGCGGCACAACTGGTTCTCGTTGTACTTCCGCTACAACACCACCGACACCTACTTCGGAACCACCTTCCTCACCCTCGACGTCTCGGGCGCACAGCCGGTGATCAAGAAGAAGAAGATCGTCCTGAAGAACGACTACATCCACCACATCGTCGACGTCTACGTCGTCTAGTTCCACCCCGATCACGAAAGGAGGCACGTGCCATGGCTTACCAGGTGGCATTGAGCTTCGAGGACGGGGTCACCCGCTTCATCAAGGTCAACCCGAACGAGACCGTCGCCGACGCCTCGTACAAGGCACGCATCAACATTCCGCTCGACTGCCGTGACGGCGCGTGCGGAACCTGCAAGGCCTTCTGCGAATCGGGCAGCTACGACGGCGGCGACTACATCGAGGACGCCCTCACCGACGAAGAGGCCGAGCAGGGTTACTGCCTGCCGTGCCAGATGATGCCGGAATCCGATCTGGTGGTGCAGATCGCGAGCACCTCCGATGTCGCGAAGACCGCGGCCGCCTCGTACAGCGCGACCATCACGGATCTGCGCCGCTACTCCGAGAGCGTGGTCGGGTTCACCGTCGAGATCGACAACCGTGACGATCTGGTGTTCCTGCCCGGTCAGTACGTCAACATCGGTGTGCCCGGCAGCGACGACGGCACCGGTAAGGCCGCGACCCGCTCGTACTCGTTCAGCACCGGCCCGCACGAGAATTCGCTCGCGTTCCTCGTGAAGATCACCGAGGGCGGTCTGATGTCCGAGTACCTGCGCGACCGCGCGCAGGTCGGCGACACCCTGGAGTTCACCGGCCCGTTCGGCAGCTTCTTCCTGCGCGAGCGCAAGCGCCCGTCGCTGCTGCTCGCCGGCGGTACCGGCCTGGCGCCGCTGCTGTCGATCCTGTCGAAGATCGAGGCCGACGGCTCGGACCAGCCGGTGCACCTGATCTACGGTGTCACCTTCGACCACGATCTCGTCGAGCTCGACGCGCTCGAGGAGTACACGAAGCGGTTGCCGAACTTCACGTTCGACTACTGCGTCGCCGACGAGGCGTCGTCCGCTCCGAACAAGGGCTACGTGACGGGTCTGTTCGAGCCGTCGCATCTCAACGACGGCGATGTGGACATCTACCTGTGTGGCCCGCCGCCCATGGTGGAGGCAGTGCGTAACCACCTGTCCGAGAACGGCATCGAGCCGACGAACTTCTACTTCGAGAAGTTCAACACCTCGGCCACCCCGGGTGGGGCAACCGCACCTGCTGCCACCGACGCCGAGAAGGCCGCGGCGGAGAAGGCTGCCGCCGAGACCGGTCGTCCGGTGGTGCTCGAGAACCCCGAGCCCGGCAACTACGAGATCGGCGAGGAGCATCCGCCCGTCGCCGAATCGGACGAGCAGTTCGATGCCCGCATGGCCCTCGAACTCGGCGTCGTCGAACTCACGATCGGCCGGCTTACGCCGGAGCAGCTCGTCGAGTTCCGTATCCTCGCCGAGGCGTCGGGCGCGTCGGTCGAAGGCGACCACTTCACCGACGCCGCGGCGTTCACCGACACCAACGCGGCCTTCCACGAGTTCCTCTTCCGTTGCTGCACCAACCCGGTGTTGCTCGAGGCGTACAACAAGCTCGAGGTCACCCGGTTGATGAAGCAGGTCCTGCGCGACGCGCAGTGGATCGAGGAGCACATCGTCGACGAGCACCTGCAGCTGGTCGAGGCGTTCGAGAAGGGCGACAAGGCCGCCGCGCGCGACCTGATCGTCGTCCACTCCCAGCACGCCAAGGAGACGATGCGCCGTGCCATCGCCACCAACGCCCCGGCAGGTGCCTCTTCATGACCGAGACGAAGATCTTCCCGGGCCGGTTCGACGGCCGGTGCCTGACGATCACCGGCGCCGCGCAGGGCATCGGCCTCACGGTGGCGACGCGCATCGCCGCCGAGGGCGGTGAGGTCGTGCTCGTCGACCGCGCGGATCTCGTCCACGAGGTGGCCGAGCAGCTGCGCGAGGCCGGCGGCAAGGCGCATTCGGTGACGGCGGATCTCGAGACCTTCGAGGGCGCGGAGGAGGCGATCTCCCACGCCGTGCGCACCACCGGTCGCATCGATGTGCTGATCAACGTCGTCGGCGGCACGATCTGGGCCAAGCCGTACGAGCACTACGCACCGGAGGAGATCGAGAAGGAGATCCGGCGGTCGCTGTTCCCCACGTTGTGGACGTGCCGCGCCGCCGCTCCCCATCTCATCGAGCGCCGCGCCGGCACGATCGTGAACGTCTCGTCGGTCGCGACCCGCGGCGTCAACCGCGTGCCGTATTCGGCGGCGAAGGGTGGGGTCAACGCGATCACCGTGTCGCTGGCCCTCGAACTCGCCCCCTACGGGATCCGCGTGGTGGCGACCGCACCGGGCGGCACCGTCGCTCCGGAGCGGCGAATCGCGCGCGGTCCGTCGCCGCAGTCCGAGCAGGAGAAGGCCTGGTACCAGCAGATCGTGGACCAGACCGTCGACTCCTCGCTGCTCAAGCGGTACGGCACGCTCGACGAGCAGGCCGCCGCGATCTGTTTCCTGGCCTCCGAGGAGGCCTCCTACATCACCGGCTCGGTTCTTCCCGTCGCCGGCGGCGATCTGGGCTGACCGCCCCTCGCTCGGCCTCACCGGAGGCGCCCGTCCCTCCGGTGAGGCCACTTTTCTCCCCGAATTCGCTTGTGACTCCACTCACAGACCGGAGCAACGCATGACCCACGCCACGCAGACCTGGGCCAGTCCACAACATCGGCGCAGCGTCGTCTGGATCGTCGCGCTCGCCACCCTCGCGATCATCTTCGACGGCTACGACCTCGTCGTGTACGGCACCGTCCTCCCGACCCTGATGGCCGACCCGACCCAGCTCGGGGAGATCTCCGCCCAGCAGGGTGGCGCCCTCGGCTCCTACGCCCTCATCGGCGTCATGGTCGGCGCACTGCTGACCGGAGCGTTCGGCGACCGCGTCGGCCGCCGGAAGATGATGTTGATCAACATCGTCTGGTTCTCCGTCGGCATGGGTGCGGCGGCCTTCTCCACGAGCATCACGATGTTCGGTGCGCTCCGCTTCTTCACCGGCATCGGCGTCGGCGGTCTCGTCGCCACCGCCGGAGCCGTCGTCGCCGAGTTCGCTCCGCCCGGCAAGCGCAACCTGTTCAACGCCATCGTCTACAGCGGTGTCCCCGCCGGTGGTGTGATGGCCTCGCTGCTCGCGATCCTGCTGCGCGACGCCATCGGCTGGCGCGGGCTGTTCCTCGTCGGCGCGTTGCCGCTGATCGTCCTGCTCCCGCTGGCACTGATGAAGCTTCCCGAGTCGCCGGCCTGGCTGCAGTCGCGGGGACGCTCCGAGGAGGCGCAGCAGGTGTGCGCGAAGTTCGGTTTCCCGCTGCCGTCCGCGGCACCTGTCGCCTCCACCGAGAAGATCGGTTTCGCGGCGCTCGCGACGCGGAAGTACGCCCTCGGTACGGGACTGCTCGGCATGATGAGCTTCGCCGGTCTGCTGCTCACCTACGGCCTCAACACGTGGCTGCCGAAGATCATGGCCGACGCCGGCTACAACGCCAACGGCTCGCTCGCCTTCCTGCTCGTCCTCAACGGCGGCGCCATCATCGGCGGCCTGCTCGCCTCGAAGGTCGCCGACGGCCGCGGACCGCAGTCCGTCATCGTCACCACCTTCTTCCTCGCGGCCGTGGCCCTGGTGCTGCTGACACTCGGCTTCCCGCTGCCGGTACTGCTCACCGCCGTCGCGATCGCCGGTGTCGGAACGATCGGCACCCAGGTGCTCATCTACGGGTTCGTGTCCAACTACTACGACACTCCCGCACGCGCCGCAGGCGTGGCGTGGTGCGCCGGCTTCGGTCGCCTGGGCGGCATCGTCGGCCCGGTCATCGGCGGTCTGCTCATCGGGGCGGGCTTCGCGAACAACGTGAACTTCTACATCTTCGCGGGTATCGCGCTCGCCGGTGGTCTGGTCACGTGGTTCGTGCCCCGCCCGGTCCAGTCCGTCCCGCCGGTCCGCGGTGCCGATCGCCCCGTGCCGACTACCGTGGATGTGTGACGGACAACGCTGTGCTGATCGGCCGGAACTCCGAGTTGATGCAACTCGAACGCCTCCTCGACGAAGCCCGCGCGGGTGTCCCCTCGCTGGTCCTCGTCGAGGGGGCGTCCGGCGTCGGAAAATCCTCCCTCGTCTCGTATTTCGTCGCTCGCCACGACAACCTCGCCGTGCACGACGCCACCGGAGCCCGCTGGGAGGCCGACCATCCCTGGTCCGTGCTCGAACAGCTGCTCGGTGACACCGTCACGGCGGGCGACCCGGTGGAGGCGGCACGCACGCTCCTCGACCGGATCGACGACGCGACGGTGATCGTCGTCGACGACGCGCACTACGCGGATGTCGAGTCGTTGCAGTCGCTGTCGTCGTCGCTGAGGCGAGCGCACGGACGTCCCCTGCTCATGATCTGGATCGTGCCCGACGTGCTTCCCGACGACGTCGCCCCGGCGACCGCAGACCTCCTCTCGAACAGCCACCGCGTGGACACCCTCCACGTCGGCGCGCTGGCGCCGCCCGACGTCGCGCAGCTCGCGTTGCATCGCATCGGCGTCGACCTGTCCGCGTGGACGGCGCGTCGCCTGCAGGAACACACACTCGGGAACACCCGCTCGATCCTGCAGCTCCTCGACGAGATCCCCCGCGACGAATGGCACCGCTGGCAGGCACGCTTCCCGGCACCGAGACAACATGCGGGGAAGGTGGGCCGCATCCTCGACCGGTGCTCACCGGACACGCGCGCCCTCGTCGAATCGGTCGCCGTCCTGGACACCGCCGCGACACGGGGAGCCACCGAATCCCTCGCGCTCGTCGCCGAACTCGCCGAGGTCGGCGACACGACCGGGCCGCTCGACGAGGCCCACCGGCTCGGTCTGCTCACGATGCGTGAGCAACGGGGTGTGGTGTCGTTGTCGTTCCCCGATCCCATGACCCGCGCCGCCGTGGCCGACGAGATCGGTCCCGCGCGCTGGCACAGCCTGCACGCGCGGGCCGCCTCGCTCGTCGACGACGAGGGTGCCCGGCTGTTCCACCTGGTGTCCGCAACACCGACCGGAAACGAGGAACTCGCCGCCGACCTCGACGCCTACGCCCGGCGGTGCGCCGCCGACGGCGCGTGGTCCCAGGCCGCCGAAGCACTCATCACCGCGAGCCGCATCACCCTGGACCGGGAACTGCGGACCCGCAGGATGATCCGCGGTGTCGACGCGTTGACCGGCGCGGCGGACCTCCCCCAGGCCCAGACGTTCGTGCCCGAGATCGAGAGCGTGCCGAGCGGACCGATGCGCAACGCGGTGCTCGGCTATCTCGCGATCCAGCGGGGGCGGGCCGCAGAAGCGCACCACCTGCTCACCGAGGCGTGGGCGATGCTCGACGATCCGGAGTCCGAACCCGAACTCGCCGCGACGATCTCGCAGCGCATGGTGCTGCACTCGCTGGCACGGCTGCGCGGCGACGATCTCGTCCTGTGGGCCGATCGCGCGGCGGACACCCTTCCCGAGACGGCTCCGCCCGTCGTCGAGTCCCGGGCCATCCGCGGACTCGGACTGGCGATGACCGGTCGCGTCGACGAGGCGGTCGAGTCGTATTCGGCTCTGTCCGATGTCATCCGGCTCGGGGCGCAGAGCCAGCGCATCCGCATGGCGGAGGGATGGCTGGCGCTGGTGCTCGACCGCCCCGATCTCGCACAGACCGAACTCGAGACAGCCGAGCCCACCACCTTCCGCGGCGGATCGCTGCGTATCTCGCTGTGGGCGCAGGCGTGGCTCGCGCGAACACAATTCGCGCTCGGTGCGTGGTCCGACGCGCTGCGCACCGCCGATCGCGCGGCGGCGCAGCTCGACGCGACGCAACTCGACCTGCTCCGACCGCTCGTCCACTGGACCGGCGCCCAGGTCCAGGCATTGCGCGGAAACTGGACCGCGGCACGGGAACACGCCCACCGTGCCCGCGCCGGGAACAACGACTACCCGCTCATGCTCGTACCGGCCTGCCTGTGCCTGGCGCAGTGCGCCGAGGTGGTCTCCGACTACACGAGCGTGTTGCGCTATCTGCAACCGATCGTCACCATGCGCGATCGGGGCGCGGTCGACGAACCCGGCCACTGGCCGTGGCCGGATCTCTACGGCAACGCCCTCGTGATCACCGGACGCGTCGACGAGGCGGACGAATTCCTGCGGCCGCACGAGGAACTCGCCGCCGAACGCGGTCACCGTTCCGCCAAGGCCCGTCTCGGTTATGTGCGCGGGCGGATCCTCGGTGCCCGCGGCGACATCGATGCCGCCCGCGACGCTTTCGAACGCGCACTCGACGAGATCGACACGTTGCCATTGTCCTACGACCGCGCGCGCATCAACTTCGCGTACGGCCAGACGATGCGCCGGGCGGGGCGTCGCCGCGACGCCGACGCGGTGATCCGCACCGCCCGCGAGCTGTACTCGTCGCTCGGTGCCGTCTCGTACGTCGAGCGCTGCGACCGGGAACTCAAGGCCGGTGGTCTTCGTACCGGCGACAGCGAGACCGACGCGCCGCGTTCGGATTTCACGACACTCACCCCGCAGGAACGTGCCGTTGCCACTCTCGTGGCGTCGGGCCGCACGAACAAGGAGGTCGCCGGTGAGCTGTTCCTGTCCGTCAAGACCGTGCAGTACCACCTGACCCGCGTGTACTCGAAGTTCGGCATCCGCTCGCGCAGCGAGCTTGCCGCGAAGTTCCGACAACAGGATCGAGGTTGACCATTGACCGCCGTGGACGATCGCCCCACCGCCGAGACCGATCTGTTCGAACGCCCCGTGCGTCCCGTCGTCGGGCTGCGCGGGATACTCCGGGATCTCGGCCCGCGATACGCCGCGAACGGTCTGATCGGGCTCATCTTCTCGTGCACCGGACCGGTCGCGGTGATCCTCGCCGCCGGCGCCGCGGGCGGGCTGAGCGCACCGCAGTTGGCGTCGTGGATCTTCGGGGTGTTCGTCCTCAACGGGCTGCTCACCATCGTGATGAGCGTCGCCTACCGGCAACCGCTCGGGTTCTTCTGGACCATCCCCGGCACCGTGCTGGTCGGCGGGTCGCTCACCCATCTGAGCTGGGCGGAAGTGGTGGGCGCGTTCTTCGTGACCGCGGCGCTGGTGACGGTACTGGGTGCCTCGGGGCTGGTGCGCCGGGTGATGGAGGCGCTGCCCATGCCCATCGTCATGGCGATGGTCGCGGGGGTGTTCCTGAAGTTCGGCATCGATCTGGTTTCGGCGCTCGGTTCCGACGTCGCGATCGCCGCCCCGATGGTGATCGTCTTCCTCCTGCTCAGTTCCGTTGCGGTCCTCGGTAAGTGGATGCCGCCCATCCTGGGTGCCCTGCTCGCCGGGGTGGGCGCGGTCGCGCTGTCGGGCCGGTTCTCACCGTCCGGCACCGACAGCGCGGTCTTCGCCGCACCGGTGTTCACCGCACCGCAGTTCACGTGGGCGGCGATCCTCGAACTCGTCGTGCCGCTCGCGATCACCGTGCTGGTCGTGCAGAACGGGCAGGGCATCGCGGTGCTGCGCTCGGCGGGTCACAACCCGCCCGTCAACATCTCGGCGATCGCGTGTGGGCTGTGGTCCTTCCCCGCCGCGTGCGTCGGCGCCGTGTCGACCTGCCTGACCGGGCCGACCAACGCACTGCTCGTGTCGTCGGGGGAACGTGCCCGTCAGTACACCGCGGCGATCACGTGCGGGACGCTGGCGATCGTCTTCGGACTGTTCGCGCCGCTGTTCGTCCGGTGGATGATCGCCGCGCCCGCCTCGTTCGTCGCGACGCTCGGCGGCCTGGCGATGCTCAAGGCGTTGCAGGGCGCCTTCGTGGCCGGGTTCGCGAGCAAACACACGATGGGTGCGCTCGTCGCGTTCGTGGTCACCGCCTCGAACATCACCGTCTGGAACATCGGCGCGGCGTTCTGGGGGCTCGTCGCGGGTGTGGCCGTGTCGTGGCTGATGGAGCGTCCGGACTTCAGCCGCTGACCCCGACCCCGACGTACTCGGCGAGGTGTTCGCCGGTGAGCGTCGACCGCTGCTCCACCAGCTCGGTGGGGGTGCCCTCGAAGACGATGCGTCCGCCGTCGTGGCCGGCGCCGGGGCCGAGGTCGATGATCCAGTCGGCGTGCGCCATCACGGCCTGGTGGTGTTCGATGACGATCACCGACTTACCGGACTCGACGAGCCGGTCGAGCAGACCGAGCAGCTGTTCGACGTCGGCGAGGTGCAGGCCCGTGGTGGGTTCGTCGAGGATGTAGGTCTCCCCCTTCTCGGCCATCGCGGTGGCGAGCTTGAGACGCTGCCGCTCACCACCCGAGAGCGTGGTCAGGGGCTGGCCGAGCCGCAGATACCCGAGGCCGACGTCGGACAGTCGCTGCAGGATCTTCGACGCCGCCGGGGTGCGCGCCTCACCGTCGGCGAAGTACTCCTGAGCCTGGGCGACGGACATGCCGAGCACCTCGGCGATGTTCTTCCCCGCCAGGGTGTACTCGAGCACCGCGGCCTGGAAGCGCTTGCCCTCGCAGTCCTCGCAGACCGATTCGACGGTGGCCATCACCCCGAGGTCGGTGTAGACGACACCGGCACCGTTGCAGGTCGGGCAGGCGCCCTCGGAGTTGGAACTGAACAGGGCCGGCTTGACACCGTTGGCCTTCGCGAACGCCTTGCGGATGGGTTCGAGCAGACCCGTGTAGGTCGCCGGGTTGCTGCGACGCGAACCCTTGATGGGGCTCTGGTCGATCGTGACCGCGCCGTCGCGGTCGGCCACCGAACCGTGGATCAGCGAACTCTTGCCCGACCCGGCCACGCCGGTCACCACGACGAGCACGCCGAGCGGGATGTCGACGTCGACGTTCTGCAGGTTGTGCGTGTCGGCGCCGCGGACCTCCAGGGCGCCGTTCGGGGTGCGCACCGTCGGTTTCAACGACGCCCGGTCGTCGAGGTGGCGACCGGTGAGGGTGTCGGCACGACGCAGTTCGTCGACGGTGCCCTCGAAGACCACCTGCCCGCCCTCGGTGCCGGCGCGCGGGCCGAGATCGACGATGTGGTCGGCGATCGCGATGGCCTCGGGCTTGTGTTCGACGACGAGCACGGTGTTGCCCTTGTCGCGCAGCTGCAGCAGCAGGTTGTTCATCCGCGCGATGTCGTGCGGGTGCATGCCGATCGTCGGTTCGTCGAAGACGTAGGTGATATCGGTCAGCGACGATCCGAGATGGCGGATCATCTTGATGCGCTGCGATTCTCCGCCGGACAGGGTGCCGGTGGGGCGATCCAGCGACAGATATCCCAGCCCGATGTCCGCGAAGGAGTCGAGCAGATGACGAAGGTTCTTCAGCAGCGGAGCGACCTGCGGAAGATCCAGTCCGCGAACCCATTCGGCGAGATCGCTGATCTGCATCGCGCACACGTCCGCGATGCTCCTGCCGTCGATCTTCGACGACCGCGCTTCGGGGGCGAGACGCGTCCCCTCACAGTCCGGGCACGTGGAGAAGACGACGGCCTTCTCGACGAACGCGCGGATGTGCGGTTGCATCGCGTCGAGATCCTTGGACAGGAACGACTTCTGGATCTTCGGGATCAGACCCTCGAAGGTGACGTTGACGCCCTCGACCTTGACCTTGGTGGGTTCCTTGTAGAGCAGGTCGTGGAGTTGCCGCTTGGTGAACTTCGCGATCGGCTTGTCGGGATCGAAGAAGCCACACCCCCGGTAGATCCGGCCGTACCAGCCGTCCATGCTGTAGCCGGGGATCTTCAGGGCGCCTTCGTTCAGGGAGAGACTGTCGTCGTAGAGCACGGTCAGGTCGAAATCGGAGACGTTGCCCTTGCCCTCGCATCGCGGGCACATGCCACCGAGCCGGTTGAAGGTCACCTTCTCGGCCTGGGTCTTCCCCGCGCCCCTCTCCACCGTCACCGCACCGCTGGCCCGCACCGACGGCACGTTGAACGAGTAGGCGTTGGGCGGACCGATGTGCGGCTCCGCAATCCGGCTGAACAGGATGCGGAGCATCGCGTTGGCATCGGTGGCCGTGCCCACCGTCGAGCGCGGGTTCGATCCCATCCGTTCCTGGCCGACGATGATCGCCGCGGTGATGCCGTCGAGCACGTCGACGTCCGGGCGGGCCAGGGTCGGCATGAATCCCTGCACGAACGCGCTGTACGTCTCGTTGATCAGACGCTGCGACTCGGCGGCGATCGTGCTGAACACCAGAGAACTCTTGCCCGAGCCGGACACACCGGTGAACACCGTCAACCGCCGCTTCGGGATCTCCACGCTGATGTCGCGGAGATTGTTCACGCGCGCTCCGTGGACCCGGATCGCGTCGTGGGTGTCGGCGACGTGCGCTGCGTGTGCCGGTGTGTCCTTCGTCGAGGTCATGTTCGAAGACTCCAGTGGTCGTATGGATGCGGACGGAACGGGTGCGACGATCGGAGAGTAAGGCCGATCGTGGGATCGGTCAGCGCAATTGCTGGATGCGGACCATGTTTCCCGCGGGGTCGCGGAGAGCGCAGTCGCGGACGCCGTACGGCTGGTCGGTGGGTTCCTGGACGATCTCGGTGTCGCCGGCCTGCAGTTGCTCGAACGCCCCGTCGAGGTCCTTCGTCGCCAGGATGATCGACGCGAAGGTGCCCTTGGCCATCATCTCGGCGATGGTGGCGTTCTCCTCCTCCGTGATGCCGGGGTCGGCGTCCGGCGGGTACAGCACCAGGGACGTACCGGGAGTGTCGCTGCGGCCGAGGGTGATCCAGCGCTTTCCGGCGTAGCCGACGTCGTTGAGGACCTCGAAGCCGAGGGTGTCGCGGTAGAACGCGAGGGACGCCTCGGGATCGGTGTGCGGAAGGAATGTCTGGTGAATGGTGATGTCCATGCCGATCACGGTATGACCGGCGGACCCGTCCGCGCTTCTCGATTCCTGATCGGTCTGGTGACATTCTTCGCCACGCACGACGGGATGCCGTTCGTCTCCTCGGCCGCCTGCTTGCGGTACACGCTCGGGGGCACGCCGACGAGTTCCGTGAAACGGGTACTGAAGGTGCCGAGCGACGAACAGCCCACCTCGAAGCACACCTCGGTGACGGTGAGGTCGCCGCGTCGCAGCAGCGTCATCGCCCGCTCGATGCGCCGGGTCATGAGATACGAATAGGGCGACTCGCCGTACGCGAGCCGGAACTGGCGGCTGAGGTGGCCGGCCGACATGTTCACGCCGCGGGCGAGGGCCTCGACGTCGAGGGGCTGGGCGTACTCGCGGTCGATGCGGTCGCGGACGCGTCGCAGCAACGCGAGGTCGCGCAGGCGCTGATCGGTGACGGGTTTACCGGGCACGGGTCCGATCGTGCCACGATGCGCCGCCTCGATCCTGTCGTCGTGCGCCTCCACAGCACATCCGCCCCGCGAGGATCCCGGGACCACAAACCGGACCCGCCGGGACCGGAAAACTGACACTCTGTCGATACCTGCCCGTACGGACGAAAGGTCACCGATGGCTCGTGCGGTTCGCGTCGTCGTTCTCGGATCGGGATCGTGGGGAACCACGATCGCGTCGTTGGCCGCACGCAACACCCCGACGACGTTGTGGGCCCGCAACGACGACATCGCGCGTGAGATCGACACCGAGCACCGCAACCGTCGATATCTCGGTGAACGGCCACTGCCGCAGGGCCTGCGCGCGACCTCCGATCTCGAAGAGGCCGCGCGCGAGGCCGACGTCCTGGTGGTCGGTGTGCCGTCGCACGCGGTGCGCAAGACACTCGAGCAGGTCGTCGACGAGATCCGCGCGTGGGTCCCGGTCGTCTCGCTCGTGAAGGGCCTCGAGCCGGGCACCCGCCTCCGGCCCACCGAGGTGATCGCCGAATGCCTTCCGGGGCACCCCGTCGGGCTGCTCGCGGGTCCGAACATCGCCGGGGAGATCGCCGACGGCATGGCCGCCGCGTCGGTGGTCGCGATGCAGGACGAAGCCGTGAGCGCGGCGCTGCAACCGCTGTTCGCCACGTCGTTGTTCCGCGTCTATCGCAACACCGACGTTCTGGGCTGCGAGCTGGGCGGGATCCTCAAGAACATTGTGGCGATCGCGGCCGGCATGGCCGAGGGGCTCAGCGTCGGCGACAACACCCGCGCGATGGTCCTCTCCCGCGGGCTGGCGGAGATGACGCGCCTCGGCGAGGCCATGGGCGCGGATCCGCGGACGTTCGCGGGCCTCACGGGGATGGGCGATCTCATCGCGACGTGCACGAGCCCGTCGTCGCGGAATCGCCGAGTCGGTGAGGCGCTGGCGCGCGGGCTCAGCATCGATGAGGCCGTCGAGGCGCTGGGGCAGGTTGCCGAAGGGGTGAAGACCGCGCCGACGGTCATGGAACTCGCCCGCGAGTACGGGGTGGAGATGCCGATCGCCGCCGAGGTCGCGGCCGTGGTGACCGGGAAGAGCACCCCCACCGACGCCTATCGGGGATTGCGGCGCGTCACTCCCGGCGACGAGAAGGACATCGTCTGACCTTCTCTACAGCTTTCTCGGGAGAATCGTAGAGAGCTGAATACCCACCTGTCGTGTGCTCGCGACCGACTGAACGAACGCTCGGTGAAGTGATGTGCCATCGTGGTGGCATGACTTCTGCCGCCGACACGCTGTCGTCCCTGCTCGACACCCGTTTCAGCTGCCGCGCCTTCCTGACGAAGCAGGTCCCGCGCGAGGACATCGAACGCATGCTGCGGATGGGTCAGCGCACCGCGTCCTGGTGCAACTCCCAGCCCTGGCAGGTGCACATCGTCAGCGGCGACGCCACCGACCGCCTGCGCGACGCCGTCTACGCGCAGGCCACCTCGGGGAACATGGATCCCGACATCCCGGGACCGGCCGAATACCGCGGCGCCTACGCCGAACGTCGCCGCGGCGCCGGCTACGCCCTGTACAACGCGCTGGGCATCGCGCGCGACGACTACCAGCGCCGCACCGAGCAGATGCTCGAGAACTACCGCTTCTTCGGCGCACCCCACGTCGCGATCATCACCTCCGACAAGGCCCTCGGCGTGTACGGCGCCGTCGACTGCGGCGGTTACGTCTCGACCTTGCTGCTCGCCGCCGAATCGCTCGGCATCGCTGCCGTCCCGCAGGCCGCCGTCGCGATGACGGCCACCGCGCTGCGACGCGAACTGAACATCGGCGACGACCGCGACATCGTCTGCGCCATCTCCTTCGGCTACGCCGACGAGGCGCACCCGGCCAATGCGTGTCGCACGGATCGCGCGTCGCTCGACGAGACCGTCGAGTGGGTCGACTGAACTCTCGGTGGCCCCGGCTGGGTCAGTCGTTCTGGGCGCGCAGATAGCGCCCGAAGTGCGGAACGGTGAACCCGATGAACCCGCGCTCGGCGGAGTAGATCAGGCCCTTCTTGATCAATCCGTCGCGCGCGGGTGACAGGGAGGCAGGCTTCCGTCCGAGTTCGACGGCGATCTTCGAGGTCGCGACCGGCCCGTCGTCGCCCGACAGATCCGCCATGGCCCGCATGTATTCGCGTTCGGCGGGGGTCGCCCGTTCGTAGCGGGAGCCGAAGAAGCCGACGGCGAGTTCCTCTTCCGCCGTGGGTGCCGCGACCCGCACGTCGTCGGCGGTGATCGGCGAATCCGCTGCGACGTCCCAGGTCGCCTTGCCGTAGGCCTGCACGAAATACGGGTAGCCGTCGGCGGTTTCGTACAGCAGGTCGAGGGCGTCCTGCGTGAACTCGACGTCCTCTCGTGCCGCGGGCGCGATGAGCGCGAGATCCGCTGCCGCACGGTCGAGCCGGTCGATGCGGTGGTAGGTGAACAACCGCTCGGAGTAGGACTTCGACGCCGACAGCACGGCGGGCAGGTGCGGCAGGCCGGCCCCGACGACGATGAGCGGCGCGGCGTCCTGGCTCAGCTCGTGGCAGGCACCGCAGATCGCCGAGACATCGTCGGGGCCCAGATCCTGCATCTCGTCGATGAACAACGCGATGCCCACACCCACGTCCCGCGCGAGTCCGGCTGCGTCGACGAGCAGTTCGACGAGGTCGATCTCGATGTCGCCCGAGTCCGCCCGTCCTTTCACGGCCGGGGCGTCGATGCCGGGTTGCCAGCGTTCGCGCATGCCCTTGTCGGCGGTGGCCCGCAGCGCGAACGACTTGAGCACGCCGAGGAAGTACTCCACCGATTCCGGATCCGGGTGCGCGGCGGCGATCTCGCGGACCGCCATGTGCAGCGCCGACGACAGCGGACGTCGCAGTCCCTGATCGGGGCGGGCCTCGATCTTGCCGGTGCCCCAGCTCTTCGCGATGGCGGCGGAGCGCAGATGGTTGAGAAGGACGGTCTTGCCGACCCCGCGGAGACCGGTGAGGACGACGCTGCGTTCGGGTCGTTCCCGGGCGATGCGCTCGAGGACCACCTCGAACGCGGTGAGTTGCTTCTCGCGGCCGGCGAGTTCGGGCGGGCGCTGTCCCGCGCCCGGGGCGTACGGGTTGCGGACAGGATCCATCCGTCGATGCTAACGGCGAACTCATCGGATTCTGAGCTCATCTAGTGCGTGTCGTAGACGGCCGTATTCGCGTATGTCCGAGCTCGAAACCGCAGTTGTTGTCGACATTTCGGCGATTTCTCGACAACAACTGCAACCTCGGCCGCCCGGAGCGACATGCACGCATGCGCATTTCAGACTTTGACATTCATTTTCGATAGTGGCTATTTCTTTCCCATGACAACGCTCTCCCGATACTGCGGCGCCGCCCTCACCGTCGTCGCCGCAACCTTCGCCGCCGCCTGCGGCGGTACGACCGAGGCCGACACCACTGCGGCCGGCACCCCCGAGACGACGACCTCCACTGCCGCTTCCGAGGTGGCGACGGCGCAGCCGCGCCTCGCCCTGACCTACGACGGCGGCGTCCTCGTCGTCGACGAAGAAGAACTCACCGTCGTCGACGACTTCGCACTCGACGGTTTCAACCGCCTCTCCCCCGCCGGCGACGGACGCCACGTGCTGGTCTCCACCGAGGGCGGATTCCGCGCTCTCGACACCGGCAGCTGGACGGAGGCCCACGGCGACCACGGTCACCACTACGCCGGCGCACCCGCGCTCACCGACCTGACGTTCGCCGCCGAGAAGCCCGGGCACGTCGTGCCGCACGCCGGGGTCACCGCCCTGTTCGACGACGGCACCGGACGCATCGATGTGTTCGACCCTGCCGATCTCGCTTCGGCGACCGACCTGCCGGATCTCGCCAGCCGCGCGCTCCCCGAGGCCCACCACGGCGTGGCCGTCCCGATGTCCGACGGCGGCATGCTCGTCACCCTCGGCGATTCCGAGGAGCGGATCGGTGTGGCGCTGCTCGACGAGAAGGGCACCGAGATCACGCGCACCGAACAGTGCCCGGGTGTGCACGGTGAGACGGTCGCGGCCGACGGGGTCGTCGCCTTCGGATGTGAGGACGGCATGGTGATCTTCCGCGACGGAACGTTCACGAAGGCGCCGGTGCCCGACCCCTACGGCCGGATCGGGAACCAGGCCGGCAGCGAGGACTCGCCCGTCGTCCTCGGCGACTACAAAACCGATCCCGACGCCGAGCTCGAGCGTCCCGAGCGCGTCGCGCTCGTGGACACCCGCACGGCGTCGGTGCGTCTCGTCGACCTCGGTACGAGTTACACCTTCCGTTCCCTCGGGCGTGGACCGGCAGGGGACGCGCTCGTTCTCGGCACCGATGGCAACCTCCACGTGATCGATCCCGACTCCGGCGAGATCGTCCGGCGGATCGAGGTGCTCGAGCCGTGGACCGAGCCCGACGAGTGGCAGACACCTCGGCCCGCACTCGAGGTACGGGGCGATACGGCGTTCGTCACCGATCCCGCCACCGACTCCCTGTACGCGGTGGACGTGACCTCGGGTGAGATCCGCTCCGCCGAACTGCCGCACACCCCGAACGAGATCAGCGGCGTCGCCTGACTCCGCTACCGGAGTATTCGGCTTTCTAGCACCACGGCTAGAAAGCCGAATACTTTCCTCACGTCCGGCCGGCCGAGACATGTGCACAACGTGATCCGCCTCACTCAACAAGTGCGCGAAACGGAAATCTCCGTCAAAACGGTTGGGAAGACGATATTCTCGTCGCCTGATCCCGAAGACAACGATTGTGTAACGTGGCGACGCACCTGTTTCCTACCGGGAGGTACCGCCCGTGCTGTTGACCGAAGTCCGTACCCGACCTGTTCGATCCTTGTTGATCGCCATCGGTCTGACGGTCTCGGCGCTGGCAGTCGCGGGATACCTGCGCGACGCGCTGAACGAGTACCTCATGGATCTCGACGTCTTCCGCGATGCCGGCTGGGCCTTCCTGCACCACACCCCGCTGTACACCGAGGGGTTCTTCAGCCATTCCGGCTTCCGGTTCATCTATCCACCCTTCGCGGCGTTCCTCTTCGCCCCGATGGCGCTGGTAGGCAGTACCGCCCTGCAGGTGTTGTGGACGATCGGGCTCATCGCTCTCGTGTGGTGGGTACTGAAGGTCGTCTACCAGCGGCTCGACATGTCGCAGCCGAGCCTGATCGCTGCTGCGTCGCTCGGACCGGTGCTGTGGCTCGAGCCGTTCCGCTCCAACTTCACGTTCGGCCAGATCAACATCGTGCTCATGGCCCTGGTGGTCGCCGACCTGCTCGGCGTGATCCCGAAGCGATTCCGCGGTGTCGGCATCGCACTGGCCGCCGCCATCAAGGTGACCCCGGCCGCCTTCGGGCTGATCTTCCTGCTCCGCCGCGACTGGCCGTCGGCATTCCGTGCGCTGGGCGCCTTCGCCGCGACCGTCGCGTTCGGCTACTGGCTGCGCCCCGATTCGACCGTCTACTTCTGGACCACGGAGTTCTTCGCGACCGACCGCGCCGGCGACCCGTCGTTCTTCCGCAACCAGGCGCTCACCGGTCTCATCGCCCGCTTCGACTTCTCCGACGGCACCGCCAAGGCACTGTGGCTGGCCGGTGCGCTGATCGTCGTCGCCGGTACCGCGTGGGCCGCCTACCGCTTCCTGCGTGCCGACGAACCCGTGGTCGCGGTGGCCCTGGTGGGCCTGGCGTCGCTGCTCGCCGCTCCGATCGCCGTCACCCACCACTGGGTGTACGCGCTGTTCCTCGTGCCGCTGCTGGTCGCGCCGGCCTACCGCCGCTGGTGGCCCGTGCTGGTGCCCGCCACCGTCGTCTTCCTCATCGGACCCAACCACCTGCTGCGTGAAGCGTCCTCCGGCGGCTGGGTCGAGAAGCTGCTCCTCGAAGTGCTCGGAACCTCGCAGTGCCTGGCCGCGATCGCGGTCTTCGTCGCCGCGATGATTGCCGCGCGGGGCCGCCGACCCGGCGCCGAGGCCCCGGTGGAAGCCCGCCCGGTGGAGGCCCACTCGGTGGAGGCACAGGAAGCCCCCGCGGAATCCGGCGAGAGCGCCGAGACCGCTCAGGTCCAGAACGCCGACGCGACGAGGTAGAGGCCCGTCCCGACGACCGTGCTCAGCGCGGCGTTGCGTCGCCACAGGTGCACGGCGATCGTGCCCGCGAGACCGACGGTCGCCGGGAGCCAGGTCGACTGCCCCACGTCGCGCAGCGTGTACATCACGAGGATCACCATGACTCCCGCGGGCATCGTGCGGCCGAGGAAGTCGACGAAGGCTGAGTTCTTCAGCGCCGACAACGCGAGGAACGGCGCCGCGCGCAGGGCGACCGTCACGACGAACATCACCGCCAGGGCACCGAGGACGTATGCGGCGCCGGGCACCGACTCAGGCACGGGCCACCTTGTTCCGGTAGACGAACCGCGCGAACAGGCACACCACGAACAGCCCGAGGCCGATGACGAGCATCTGATCCTTCGCGACCAGCAACGCGACGAGACCGCAGACCAGCGCGATCACCGGCGCCGGCACGTCGCGGTTGGCGCGGAAGGCATCGATGGCGAGCACCGCGAACAGCGCTGTGAGCGCGAACTCGAGCCCAGAGAGTCCCTCCGGGAGCACCGCCCCGATCAGCGCACCGACCGTGCCCGACACGACCCACATCAGCTGGCACAGCACCTGGACCGTGAGGATGCGGGTGCCCGTCAGCTGTTCACGTGCCTTGGGCGCAACGATCGCGTACGACTCGTCGGTGAGCGCGTACACGCCGTAGAGGCGCCCGAGCCGGCTGCGGATGCGGTGCAGCGGGAACGACAGGCCGTAGAAGACGTGCCGGAAGTTCACGAGCAACGTCGCCGCCGCGACCGACGCGAGTGGGGTGACCGCCGCGATGAGACCGATCGCGAGGAACTCCATCGACCCCGCGTAGATGACGGTGGAGAAGATCGGTGCCCACCACCAGTCGAAGCCGCCCTGGGTGAGCACCACCCCGAACGCGAGCCCCAGCGGAATCAGTCCGAGACCGACTGCCCAGGAGTCCGCGACACCCGCGCGGATCTCGAGGGAGCGACGGTCGGGCATGCTCATCAGGCTATCGCCGGGCGCGAGATGCCCGTGTCCGGCCCGAAGGAAGGTGATCTGTGTCCACCTCGTTCACGGAGGTCGTGTCCTCCGCGTGGCAGGCCGTGTCGACCGTCGACGAGCCCGCACCGACGATGGTCGTCGTCGGCACGGCGATCGTCGCGCTCGTGCTCGTGACTGTCCGTCCACTGTGGTTGAAGACCCGCCATGTCATCACGCAGGCGCACGAGGGGTCGCACGCGCTGGTCGCGGCGCTCGTGGGCCGCAAACTGTCGGGCATCCGCCTGCACAGCGACACCTCGGGGGTGATGGTGTCGTCCGGTAATCCTCGCGGTCCCGGCATGGTCGCGACGA
This sequence comes from Rhodococcus sp. S3, assembly GCF_058211795.1. Lineage (NCBI taxonomy): Bacteria > Bacillati > Actinomycetota > Actinomycetes > Mycobacteriales > Nocardiaceae > Rhodococcus > Rhodococcus sp. S3. The sequence continues at coordinate 4,863,686 of NZ_CM177074.1, forward strand.
CCTTCGCGGGATACACCGGCCCGGCCGTGCTCGGTTTCGCCGCCGCGACGCTGCTGACGCTCGATCGGCCCGCCGCGGTGCTGTGGTCGATCCTCGCCGCGCTCGCCGTCCTGTTGCTGCTCATCCGCAATCTGTACGGCTTCGTCTCCGTGGTGATCGCGGGAGCGCTCGTCGGTGCAGCCGCCTATCTCGGTGATCCGGTGGTTCGGTACACCGCGGCGTACCTGATCACGTGGGTGCTGCTCCTCGGCGCGACCCGACCGGTCCTCGAACTCGCCCGCACCCATTCGCGTGGTCGCGGCCGGGGTTCGGATGCCGACCAGTTGCGCTGGCTCACCCGGCTCCCGGCCGCGGTGTGGATCGCGCTGTTCGCGATCGTCACGGCGGGTACCGCCTTCTACGGCGTCACCCGGATCGTGGTGACCCAGCTGTCCTGAGCGGTCAGGGCGCCGGCGACGTCGAGGACGGCGGGGTGCATCGTCAGCACGTCCTCGACCTCGACCGGGTAGATGTTGACGCCGCCGGACAGGATCAGGTCGGTGCGCCGCGCCGAGAGATACAGGTAGCCGTCCTCGTCGACGTGCCCGAGATCGCCGAGGGTCGTCCAGCCCTTGTCGTTGTAGGCGGCGGTTTTCGCGTCACCGGCCAGAAGGTGTGGACGTCGAATGCGCAGAACTCGACGCGCGGTCTCGCGACCATCCGCACCAACCGCGACGTGCCGAAGCACACGGGCATCACCACGATGGTCATCGACCTCACCGCGCCCGGCGTGACCGTCCGCCCGCTGCGCGAGATCAGCGGCGACTCCGCTTCGCGGTCCTCAACCTACGGCAGGTCGTGCGGGCCGTCGCCGGTGGTGATTTCGGTCCGGAGGGCAGCGTCACCAAGATGCTCATTGCCGAACACACCCAGCACGTGGGCGAACTCGCGATGCACATCGCCGGTCCTGCGGCGTTCCTCGGGGACGAGCCGGTGTGGACCCACTACTACTTGCTGGGCCGTGCGATGACCATTGCCGGCGGCACGTCGGAGATCAACCGCAACGTCATCGCCGAGCGGTTGCTGGGTCCACTCCGCGGGCACATCTCGAACTAGGCTCTGCCACAAGGGCTTCGGGTCACCATGCCGCAGCGCAAGCTCATCCGGCTGTTGCGCGCCCGCGACGGCGAGGGTGCTTTCATCCACTGGCAGAAGCGCATGGCGGCCGCGCGCGAACTCGTCGTCGGTGGACGCGAGGACGTCGAGGTGCGCGACATCCTCGATTGACCGGATCTGTTGCCGGCGATCACTTCTCGATCTCCATGGCGACAGCACGCACCGGTGCGCCGTCGATCCCTGCGAACGGGATCGGCAACAACGAGACGAGCGGATCCGGAAAGTCGATCGTGTCGAGGTTGCGCAGGTTCTCGCAGATGATCGCGCCCGCGTCGGCGAGCACGTGGTGCGCCGCGAGCGTCTCGTCGCCCGTGGGATCCACGCTCGGCGCGTCGATCCCGATCGTGCGGACGCCGCGGTCGAGCAACCAGCGGCAAGCTTCGACGCTCAGAGCCGGATGCTCGAAATAACGGTCGGTGCCGAAATACCGCGACCAGCCGGTGAGGACGAGCGCGATGTCGCCGGGACCGATCGCCGGCTCACCCCACATGTCGGGGGTGACGAGCGAACCGATGTCGACGCGGGCGCGCACGTCGAGCACCACCCCGCGCCCGACGAAGTTATCCGGTGGCACCGCATCGATCGCGGCGCCACCGCTGCGCACGTGCCGCGGAGCGTCGACGTGGGTGCCGGTTTGCGAACCCATGTCGATGCGCATCAGGTCGAAACCGTCGGTCTCGACGGTGGCGTGCGGAGTGAAGGTCGGTGCCGGATCCCCGGGATAGACCTGGATGTCCGGGGAGACGACGTGGGTCAGGTCGACGATCCGCCGTACACGCATGCCATCACTCCTGCTCGGGTCAGCCGAAATCGACCTGCCGCTGCGCATTCGCGAGCGCGGTGACCACACCGGTTCCGAATGCACCGAGACGGTCGAACAGCACCGCCGTCCCGACCGCGATGCCTTCACTGCTGATGTGGTTGTCGGCCTCGATACCGACCTCCGGCCCTTCCGGCAGGCGGGACAGCGCCAGGGTGACATCGGAATTGATGTAGCCGACGCCCTTGTCCGACCAGTTCGTCACGAACGACGTGCCCTCACCGACGGTCGCGGTGTTGACGAACGGTGACAGTTCCTCGCCGACGATGATCGGCAGCTGCCGCGACCACAGCCGCTTGCGATCGGAGTTCTGGTGTTCCGACCGCACCCGCGTCCATCCCGGGCCGTCGCTGCCGTACCAGGACGAATACTCGAGCGGTCCGGGCTGCGTCTCCAGGGAACCGGGAGGAGGCGTCGGGGACTCGCCGCGCAACCACACCGACCCGGGCGGCGGGGCCGACTTGCGGAGGAAGGTGAGCGTCGCGCGCGCCGACACCTCTCCACCCTGCATCAGGTTCGCGTCGGCGACGCGGATGCGGTTGCCGTCGCGCACCCGGGTGGTGGTGAAGGTGATCGGCTCGTTGCGGACCGGCCTGAAGAGATCGAGCGTGAACCGGGACGGGACGAAACCCTCGACGGCATGGTGGATCTCGAGCTCGCGTGCGACCAGACCGCTCACACACGGTCCGTTGAGCATCTTGTCCGACCACGGGCTGGACGCATACTTCGTGGGCAGATAGACACCGTCGTCCTCGGTGAAATAACCGCGGTTCTTGCGCTCGTGCATTCGGGAATTCTCCCAGCACCGGCCACAGTGCGCTCATCCGGATACCCCAAGATGGGTTCGTGCACGTACACGAACCCGATGTTCCGGCCGCCCGTACCCGTCTGATCGTCGACGTCGACACCGGCATCGACGACGCTCTCGCCCTGCTCTATCTCGTCGCGAGCCCGGAAGCCGAGATCGTCGCCGCCCTGTGCACTGCGGGGAACGTGCCGGTGGACCAGGTCACCGCCAACACGTTGTCGTGGCTCGAGGTGTGCGGCCGGCTCGATATCGAAGTGGCTGCCGGATCGCAGGTTCCGCTGGTCGCGCCGCTGATGACCACCGAGGACACCCACGGTCCGCAGGGGATCGGGTATGCGGAACTTCCCGCTGCGTCGCGGTCGCGGTCGTCGCGGTCGGCCGCGCAGGCGTGGGTCGACCTCACACGCGAGCATCCGGGAGAGCTCACCGGGCTCGTCACCGGCCCGCTCACCAACCTCGCCCTCGCCCTGCGCATCGATCCGGAACTGCCGTCGCGGTTGCGTCGCCTCGTGATCATGGGTGGGTGTTTCCACCATCCGGGTAATACGACGCCGACCTCGGAATGGAACGTCGCGGTGGATCCGGAGGCCGCCAAGGTCGTGTTCGACGCGTTCTCGATCGTCCCTCCGGACCGGCGGCCGATCGTGTGCCCGCTCGACGTCACGGAGTCGATCGAGATGCATCCCGAGCATGTCGCGCGGATCGGGGACGTCGTCGGTGTACCCCGATCCGGGGAACTCTCCCCGGACGCTCCGCGCGGTACGCGGTCGACGGCCGATGTCCCTCTCGTCCGCCACATCTCCGACGCACTGCGGTTCTACATGGAGTTCCACCGTGACCAGGGCCTGGGCTTCCTCGCGCACGTGCACGACCCGTTCGCCGCGGCGGTCGCGCTGGGCACGGTTCCCTATACCTCCCGGCCCGCGACGGTCGACGTCGAACTCGACGGCCGGCTCACCCGGGGCACGACGGTCGCCGATCTGTCCGGTATGTGGCAGAGGACGCCGAACGCGGATATCGTGGCGGGCACCCGTCCGGCAGAGTTCTTCGATCATTTCGTCGAGCGGGTGGGATCGTACATTCGCGACTTGAACCTACCCCCGAGTAAGAACTAGCGTCGACAGCGCACAGTTCGGGGACAAGGAGATAAACGTGGCACAGAAAGTGCGCGTCCAATATTTCGACGATATCGACGGCCAACCGATCATGGACGGCCTGGCGCAGTCGTTCCGCATCACGGTCGACGACGACGAGTACGAAATCGACCTGCGGCCGGCGAACGCAGACAAGTTCCTGGCGGTCCTCCGCCCGTGGCTGCACGAGAAGGCACCGGCGAAGCCCGCTTCGAGCACCCGCACCATCACACCGAAGCAGACGGCAACAAAGGCTCGCACGCGGACGGCGGGGACCCACAAGGCGATTCCGCCCACCCGGTCGCCGGAGCAATTGGCCGCGATCCGACACTGGGCCCGCAACAAGGGTTACGACGTCAGTTCGCGCGGCCGGATCCCGCGTCACATCCTCGAGCTTTTCGAAGCCGCTCATTCCTGAGCATCACCCCGCCGCCTCCCGCGGCAGGCCATGAACACCACCGACGACCGGTGCCGCCTCGTCACGCGACGAGATGGTGCCGGTCGTCGCGTCGGATGGTCACCGCAGCGACGATCACGCCCACGACCACGCCGATGACGGTGTCGGCGACCCGGTTGACGGCGAGGCCCGGACCCGCGTGCTGCCCGAGACCGGTGAGCAGCAACGCCATCGTCGTCACCCCGACCGAGGCGAGCCCGTAGTTCCGGGTCACCGTGAGTTCGGTGAGGGTCTGGAACAGCACGGCGGCCGCGACCACCGGCCAGTAGCCCAGGTCGAGCGCGAGCAGCACGGCAGCGATCATCGCGCCGCCGACATTTCCGATCAGACGCTGGATGCCGCGCTGAACGGTGTTGCGGTAGTTCAATCCCTGCAACGCCGCCATGGCACCCATCGCAGCCCACAACGGATGGTCGAGCCCGATCAGTGCGGCCAGCGACGCGGCGAGCAACGACGCGACGAAGATCCGGGCCGCTCCGATCAGCACGAGACGGTCGAGCAGACGACCGCATCCTTCGCGGACGAAGCCGGGCGGCGTGGGCAGCACCGGCCGCCCCTCGGCATCCACGCGCGGAATCTCGATGTCGCGCCGCGCTTTCCGAAGCTCCTTCTCGAATCGGGCGAAATCGTCGCGGCGGGCGCGGGAGGTGTCGTGCGACCCGCTGTCGAGCACCACCTCGGCCGCATCGAGGAGGACGGCCAGTTCGTGGACATGGGCGTCCGGACGTCGCGGGGTATTCAGTGCGACGGTCTCACGCGCCTTACGGATGCTCTGTCGCGCAGCGGGAACGGCGTCCGCACCGCGGATCTCGACGGCGGAGACCGCCGCGAGGGCACGCGCGACCGCCAGACGAGCGGGCGTGTGGGGATGGGAGAGCGCGGGCAGCATCGCGATGACATATCCGAGCAGCGCACCGATGGTCGCCGCAGCGGTGACCAGACCCGCGTCACCCCATCCGTCGGAGAAACCGGCGGCGCCCGCGGCGGCGAAGATGAGGATCACCGGGCCGGGGCCCATGAGCGAGAAGGCCGTGAACACCCAGTACGCGACGGCCGAGCCCAGCGAGAGCGCGACGATCTGCGCCCACAGCGGGGCGCCCATCGCGCCGAGTACAGCCCCGAAGGCGGTGTAACCGACGATGCCGAGGCCGACCCACGGAAGGCGCACGGCGAGACGCGGATACGGCTCGTATCGCAGGAAGGCACTGGTGAGTGCGCCGAGGGCGGCGAAGCCGGCGACCTGTCCGTAACCGAGCAGACCGCCGCCGACGAGGGCGAGCATCGTCGCGAACCCCACGCGCAGCGCCACGGCCACGGTCGGATCGCCGCGCCGCACTTCGAGGGCGTCCCTCCACGCGCTCGCCGACAGCGGATGCGCGAGCGCTCCCCGGGTGTGACGGAGCCGAGGGCGGTCGTCGAGTCGGCGGTCCAGCATCCGTCCACCATATTACTTCACTGGTAAAATATCTATGAAATTGTTCGTCCGCTGCCGTTAGACTTGCCACATGCCCTCCGAGACACCCCAGCCCGATTACGTCGATCGCGTACGTCTCGGATGGACTGCCCACTACCCCGACCTCGACCTGCGCCCCATCGACGTGATCGGCCGCATCACCCGCATCGGCTCGCTCGCGCTCACCTACTTCGATCGGGAACTCGAAGCGAGCGGCATCAGCCGCAGCGAATTCGAGGTCCTCAGCGCGCTCGCCCGCAGCGACCATCCGTTACGCGCCAGCGAGGTCACCTCGATCACGGGTATCTCCGGCGCGTCGACCACGAAGCACACCGAGCGACTCGCCAAACTCGGTCTCGTCGAACGCAAACGACTCGAACGTGACGGCCGCGTCGTGCTGCTCACCCTCACCGACGACGGGCGCGCACTCGTCGAGAAGGAATTCCCGCGACGCCTGGCACGCGAGCGGCAGATGCTCGACGGCCTCGACGACGACGAGGTGCAGGTCCTGTCCGACCTGTTGCGCAAGGTCGTCCGCAACGTCGAGAACCACTATCCGGCCTGACCCCCGGAACAGCTCAGGGCATCTCCTGCGTCTCGGCCCGTTCGATCTCGCTCACGGCGCGACGCAGATACGCTTCGGGAGCCACGCGGCGCGCAGCGACGAGATCGGCGACGACGAGCAGGCCCGCGGCCAGATACTGCTCGGGGCGGATCCTCGGGCGTTCGGCGTCGGGATCGGACACGCCGAGCGCACCCGTGAGCACGGCGACGACGGCCTCGGGTTCCAGCGACGGCAACCATCGCAGCCCGGAGCGGACGGAGCGTTCGAGCACGGCCTGCACGTCCTCACCGGCGAGGCCGTCGGGATGCAGTTCCTCGAGCAACTCCCGGACCATGCCCGCGTGCACGGCCGTGACCTGCTCGTAGGGCAGGTCGACGAGCACCGCAACCGCCTCGTCGAAGGGCTCGGCCGACTCGCTGCGGGCAGCGGCGAGCGCATCGGCGGTGGCCGTCGCGATCTCCCGCGGCGTTCTCGGCCAGTGGTCGGGCCACACAGCGATCTCCTGTCCTTCCTCCGGACGCCCGGGTCACAGGCGTTCCTGCAACGCGAGCGCGTCGTGCGGTGCACAGCCTTTCATGTCGTTGTCGAAGTACACGTAGACGTCCCTGCCGTCGCCGAGCCACCGGCGGATCCGCTCGGCCCACACGTCGAGGACCTCGGGGGTGTACCCGCTTGCGTACAACTCCTTGTCGCCGTGCATCCGCACGTAGACGAAATCGCTCGTGACGTCGGTGAGGAACGGGAACCTGCCGGCCGTGTCGGCGACGACGAGCCCGATATCGTGCGCGCGCAGCAACTCCACGGCCTCCGGGCTCGCGAGGTCGGGATGCCGCACCTCGACGGCGTGCCGCAGCGGACGCTCGGCGTCCACCTCCACCCACACCCGGTCGTCGGCGAGCTTGTCGGTGTGCCGGCGGGCGAGTTCGCCGGCGGCCGTCGTCGTGCGGGGCAACCGGTCGAAGAAGTCCGCGAACCTGTCCTCCTCGAAACCGAGGGTCGGCGGGAGCTGCCACAGCACCGGACCGAGTTTCGGGCCGAGCGCGAGTACGCCGGAGGCGAAGAAATTGGCGAGGGCGTCGTCGACACCCGCGAGCCGCTTCATGTGGGTGACGAACCGCCCGCCCTTGACGGCGTAGACGAAGTCGTCGGGTGCGGCGTCCCGCCACGCGAGATAACTGCTCGGGCGCTGCAGCGAGTAGAACGAGCCGTTGATCTCGATCGACCCGAACCGCTGGGCGGCGTATTCGAGTTCCCGGCGCTGGACGAGTCCTTCCGGATAGAAGTCTCCGCGCCAGCCCGGATAGCGCCATCCCGATATCCCGATCCTCGCCCCGGCCACGTTTCCGAGCGTAACCTCGGCTTCGATTCGGCACACGAAGCAGCACAACCGCGCTTATCCTCGGGGCTACAAGATCACATCACACGCCAGGAGCCGTCATGTCCACGAGCTCGGTTTCTTCCAACGATCCGTTCCGATCACTGCTGAAGCAGATCTGGTGGGTGATGCTGCTGCGTGGCATCCTCGCGGTCCTCTTCGGTGTCGTCGCGCTCGTCTGGCCCGGCATCACCGTGTCGGCGCTGGTGGTCGTCTTCGCGGCCTACGCGATCATCGACGGCATCGTGCTGGTCGTTCGATCGATCCGCGACAAGCCCGAGGGCTGGGGCTGGTGGCTCGCCATGGGCGTCGTCTCCGTCCTCGCCGGTCTCGTCGCGCTGTTCTGGCCCGGCATCACCGCACTCGCACTGCTGTACGTGATCGCGTTCTACGCCATCCTGTTCGGCATCACCGGCATCGTCGGTGGTGTCCGCTTCCGGAAGGTGCCCGAGTCCGGATGGGTGTGGTCGGTGCTCGCGGGCGTCGTCGCCGTCCTGTTCGGCATCGTGCTGCTGATCTTCCCCGGCGAGGGCATCCTGAGCCTGATCGTGCTGCTCGGCATCTACGCGATCCTGTTCGGCGTGCTGCTCGTCATCCTGGCGTTCCAGGCACGCAGCGCGGCGAAGAAGGCCGGCGTCATCTGACAGCCGGCCTTCTTCCCGATCGATCTCAGGCGTTGCGCAGACGACCCCACGCGTGCCAGCGGTCGATCTCGATCCACGCGTTGACGCGCTTGCCGTCGCGCGCGTGGTACGGCTTGCCCGTGTAGTGGCGAGCGATCCGATCGATGTCCTCCAGGGACGGATCGTCGGCGAGTTCGACGACCCGCCCCTGGAGGCTCACGTGCGTGACCCAGTCCTGCGGATCCATCGCCGACAGGCTCACCCGCGGATCGTTCCGCAGGTATTCGAGGCGCTTGCGGGTCGAATCCATGTTGACGAGGATGCGGCCGTCCTCGAAGACGTACCAGGTCGGAACGGACACCGGATGACCGTCCGGGCGCAGTGAGCTGATCGTGGCGTAATTGGGCTGGGCGAGGAATTCGGCGACGGCCTCGGGTACGGGTCGTTTCGGCACGGCACTCCCTTTCGATGCGGCGGACAGGGTCTCGATATCGAGCCTAGGCCGCGATTCCCGGCGAAACCGTCCCCGGCGACGCGGGGTGGACCGACCATGGAGGTCGGGATCTCGAAAGGAGACGGTCATGCCGCGATATCTCTGGCAGGTCAACTACACCGCGGACGGCGCACGCGGGCTGCTCACGGACGGTGGTACGTCCCGACGCGACGCCATCGTCCGGATGGTCGAAAGTGTGGGCGGGACGGTCGATTCGGTGCACTTCGCGCTCGGTGGTCACGATCTGTACGTGCTCGGCGAGGTGCCCGACGAGATCGCGGCCGCGACACTCGAGCTCCGCACGATCGCCTCCGGTGCCGCGCGCTCCACGCCGATCGCCCTGCTCACCCCCGAACAGGTCGACGAGGCCGCGCGCCGCGACGCGAGTTACCGGACGCCGGGGAGCTCGGGCAACTGACCGCTCGCCTCCCGCGACGAGCTGCTGGGTATCGTCTGCTCATCCTGTTGCTTTCTCGAAGAAAGTGAATTCGTGATGAGTGTGCGCCCGGCCCAGCGCAGCGACCGCCGCCCGGCCCGGATCCACCCGGCATGGTGGGTCGCCGCGGTGGCCTTCCTCGCGTTGTTCGGCGCCGCAGGCTTCCGGGCGGCCCCCGGCGCGCTCATGGTGCCGCTGCACGACGAGTTCGGCTGGTCGACGAGCGTCATGTCGCTCGCGGTGAGCATCAACCTCGTCCTGTTCGGACTCGTCGCACCGTTCGCCGCCGCCCTGATGGACCGGTTCGGCATGCGCCGGGTCATCTCGTCGGCGCTGTTCCTCGTGGCGCTCGGCGCCGCCGGCAGTATCGCCATGACCGCCTCGTGGCAGTTGCTCGTGTTCTGGGGACTGCTCATCGGTACCGGCACGGGGTCGATGGCCCTGGTCCTGGCGGCGACCATCGCCGACCGATGGTTCGTCGAGCGTCGCGGGCTGGTGATGGGCATCCTCACGGCCGGTTCCGCGACCGGCCAACTGGTGATCCTGCCTCCCGTCGCCGCGCTCGCAGAGAACGTCGGGTGGCGGCAGGCATCGCTCGTGATCGCCGCGGCGGCGCTCGTCGTCGTCCCGCTGGTGTGGGCGGTGATCCGCGATCATCCCGACGAGCGCGGTGTCCTGCCCTACGGTGCCGACCCCGAGACCTACCTGGCGCCGACGCGAGCGACCGGCGGTGCCGTCACCCGCGCTCTCGAAGGGCTGGCCTTCGCGGTGCGTCACCGGGCGTTCTGGGCGCTGGCGATCGCCTTCGCCATCTGCGGGGCCACCACCAACGGACTCGTCGGCATCCACTTCATCCCGTCGGCCCACGACCACGGCATGCCCACGACCACCGCAGCGAGCCTCATGGCCGCCGTGGGGATCTTCGACATCGTCGGCACCATCGCCTCCGGATGGCTGACCGACAAGTTCGACCCCCGCAAGCTGCTGGCCTTCTACTACACCTTCCGCGGCGTGGGTCTGCTCCTGCTGCCCTGGCTGCTGCAGGAGTCCGTGCACCCCAGCATGATCCTGTTCGTCGTGGTCTACGGTCTGGACTGGGTCGCCACCGTGCCGCCGACCGCGATGCTGTGCCGCCGGATCTTCGGCGACCGCGGAACCATCGTGTTCGGCTGGGTGTTCGCGTCCCACCAGATCGGTGCCGCGGCGGCCGCTTTCGGAGCCGGGGTCATCCGCGACAGCCTCGGAACCTACACCTACGCGTGGTGGGCCGGAGCGACCCTGTGCGCGGTCGCCGCGTCGCTGTCGATCCTCACCAGGGGCCGCGTCGCCACGACCGCACCGATGGTCCGCAACTGAGCGACGCGACCGCGTGCGGATCGTGACGACGCAGAGGCACTATCCGGTTCGGAAGTCGCGTTCGGAACCCGCCCACTCGCGGGCCCACTCGCGCAGTTCCACGGCGCGGATCTTCGATCCGTTGCCCCCGACCGTGGTGGGCATCCGTTCGATGATGTGGATCGCCGTGGGCACCTTGAAGGCCGCGAGGGTCTCGCGGCACCAGGCCCGAAGGGTCTCCGAGGTCGTGTCCGCGGGTGCGTCGTCGGTGGGGACGACGAAACCGATCGCCTCGGTGTAGCCGCCGTCGCCGGTGATTCCGACGACCTTGGCCGTCGCCACGCCGGGATGCTCCGCCAGACGCGTCTCGATCTCGGCCGGATCGACGAGGAAGCCGCGCAGGCGCAGAACGTCGCCCATCCGGCAGATATAGCGGAAGCCTCCGTCGCCGAGGTCGACGGCGAGGTCGCCGCTGCGGAACCAACCGTCGGCTGTGAACGCGCGCGCCGCCGCGTCGGGGTTCCCGAGATAGGCGTCGACGACGTTCGGGCCGCGGAACTGCAGTTCGCCCTGCTCACCGGCCGAGAGGACCCGATCGTCGTAGGGATCGGCGACTCGCAGTTCGATCGCGGACTCGACCGCGCGTCCGCCACCGTTCCAACGCACCGATTCCGGATCGTCGGCGTTCCACAGCATCGCGAGGGCGAACACCTCCGACGAACCGAACACACCGGAGGTGTGGGTACCGAATTCGTCGCGCAGCCATCGGGCGATCTCGTGGGAGCGGCCGAGGAAGTCGGCGATGCCGACCCAGCGCAGTGACGACAGATCGACGCGTTCGCCGTCGTGCCAGGCGTCGTAGAGACGGCCGAACAGGTCGTCGGCGCCCACCGCGTGCGTGACCCCGACCTCGCGCATCCGGCGCAGGACCGCATCGGGATCGAAGACCGTCTCCATGAGCAGCGCTCCCCCACCGGCGAGCGCGGCCATCGCGGTACTGAAACCGAAGACGCCCGAGACCGGGAGCACGCACAGCGCCACGTCGCCCTCGGCGACCTTCATGATCACGGCGTCGGCGCGTCCGTGACGGACGACCGCATTACCGCGGTGCGCGGCCAGCTTGGGCACGCCCGTGGAACCGGATGTCGTGAACGCCACCGCGATCCGGTCCTCGGGATCGTCGTCGATCCCGGCCGGGGTGAGTGTCGCGGTGTCGGGTGTCCCGGGTGCGTTCGCGCCACGCGTGTCGCCACTACCCGCCGTCCACGCGCCACCACCGAGATCGAAGTCGGCCGGGGAGGCCGAGGCGTTCGCCGGTCCGGGCACCACCGCGACCACCGGGGTGGCCACGTCGGGGACGGACGCCGCGGCCTCGGTGAGCCGGCCGAACAGGTCGAGTCCGTGGAAGGCGGCCGGCACGGCCACGACGGCAGGTCGCGCGGCGGTGAGGATGTGCGCGACCTCGCGGGTGTTGTAGCGGGTGTTGACACCGATGACGTGGGCGCCGAGCGCGGAGGCCGCGAACTGCCACACGAGTGCGTCGGACCAGTTCGGCAACATCACCGCGATGCACTGGCCGGCGCGCAGGCCGATGCCGTCGAGTTCGCTGCGCACGGCCTCGACCCGGTCGCGGAACTCTCCGCGGCTGCGGGCGACCGCCACGTCGTCGACGATGTCGTAGGCGATCGGGGCATCCGGGTTCGCGGAGACGAGTCCGTCGAGCAGTGCGGGCAGGGTATCGGTGCGGGTGGTGGTCACAGCGCTGCCTCCTCGGGAACAGCGACCCGGCGCAGTTCACCGATCCAGGTGTCGGCGAGCGCGGCGAAGTCGTCGATCTCCTCCATCGGATAGTGCCCGATGCCGGCCAGTGCCGTGAAGCGGGCGCGTCCGGGAAGTGCGTCGTTGATGGTCTCCGCGGCCCGGGCCACGGCGTCGGGGTCGATCCACGGGTCGTCGACTCCGGCGACGAGGTGGATCGGTGCGGTCACGCGGTCGAGGCGGTCGCGCACGTCGTGGGTTCCCCAGCCGATGAGGTCGGACGACGAGATCTCCGGGTCCTCCCGCTTGTGCATGAGCGCGATCGTGTGCGCCTTCGCCTGCGGGACCGAACGTCCCACGGATGCAAGGGTTCCCAGATAGGTACGTTCGGAGCGCGACGGTCCGGCGACGTCCTCGAGTTCGCGGCGCAGACCGGCGACGTTGACGCGGCCCGGACCGGGTTCGGCCTCCATCGCCACGGCACCGGACAGCGGACGGTCCGGGCGGGTCGCGAGTTCGAGGGTGAGCTTGCCCCCGATCGAGCAGCCCATGACGAACGGCCGGTCGACGCCGAGCGCGTCGAGCACCTCGCACAGCCAGTCGCCGTAGGTGATCAGGCTCGTGACGGGGCCGCCGGGTGCGGGTTCGGAACGTCCGTGGCCGGGCAGGTCGGGGACGATCACCCGGTAGCCGCGGTCGGCGAGATCGCGGGCCACGTGGCGCCACTGCACGCCGCTCTGGCCGGCGGTGTGGATGCACAGGACGGTGGGCAGGGCGGTCGCGTCGAGCGCGTTGCCGGATCGCGCGTCGGGAGTGACGATCTCGACGAAGCCGAGCGCTCCGCCGATCTCCAGGTAGCGGGCCTCGATCATGAGCGGGCCTTTCGGGCGAGGGCACGGGCGTGCCCGATGATCGTGTTGAGCGGCTTGGTCAGGCGCAGGTACTCGTATCCGTCTCCGGTGGAGGAGAATTCGCCGCGGATGGCGCGGCGCATGAAGTCGTTCTCCTCGGACAGGACGAGATCGGCCCAGGCGTGGTCGGGGGCGACGAAGGTGAACGTCGCGCCGTGCGGGGTGCGCCGGGTGACGTCGACGATGCGCCCCTTGTAGATGCGCAGGTGCAGTTCGGTCTCACCGCTGCGCAGTCCGATGGTGCCGTCCCAGGTGGACAGCGACGAAGCGAATTCCGGGTCCTCGGAGAGGCTTTCGGCGAGCAGCGCACCCCAGGCCGGTGTGCAGAAGTCCAGTTCGGCAACGGTCGGCTGCTCGTCGTCGAAGGTCCATGTCTCGGTGCCGGATTCACGTACTGTGCCGGTCGCGTCCACGAGCCGGATGAAGCGGCGCGCGGTCCGTCCGGACACGCGGGTGATCACGGTGTCCGTGGACACGACGTCCGATGTGGAGACGGGATCGGTTGCGTTCCAGTCGAATCCGGACGCGACACCACCGGGAACGGGCGGGACGAGCGAGGCGACGGCCAGGGCACCGAGGAGAGGTGAGTTTGCCGGCGCCACCACACCGGAGTCGGCCAGGACGTCGGCCACGGCGCGGGGTTCCGAGGCGGTGCGGTCCCCGACGGTGAGCGGGCGGGTGACGGTGTGTGCGCTCATGCCTGTTCGGGCCTTCCCAGGAGTTCGTCGGAGATGATGCGCATCTGGATCTCGCTGGTGCCCTCGAAGATCTTCGTCAGACGCGCGTCGCGCCAATGGCGTTCGACCTGGAAGTCGGTGGTGTAACCGGCGCCGCCGTGGATCTGCACGGCCTCGCTGGTGACCTGCTCGGCCATCTCGGTGGCGACGAGTTTGCACATCGACGCCTCGAGCGAGCACCGCCGGCCGGTGTCGATGTCGGTGGCGACCGAGTACATCAGCTGGCGTGCGGCTTCGATGTCGGCGGCCATCTTCGCGATCTTGAACCGCAGATGCTGGAAATCGCCGATGGGACGGCCGAACTGGCGGCGGGTGTGCACGTACTCGATCGAGTCCTCGAGTGCGGCGCGGGCGAGACCGATCGCGCGGGCGGCGGTGTGGGCCCGGCCCACCTCGAGACCGGAGACGGCGAGATAGAAGCCCTTGCCCTCCTCACCGAGCATCTTGTCGGCCGGGATGCGGAAGTTGTCGAACGACAGTTCCCAGGTGCTCCACCCGAAGTAGCCGATCTTGCGGACCTTGGTGCCCGAGATGCCCTCGGGGAACACGCCGCGCTCCTTCTCGACGAGGAAGGCGCTGATGCCGCGGTGCGGCTTGGCCGCGTCCTTGTTCGGATCGGTGCGGGCGAAGAGCACGAGGTAATCGGCCTCGTCGGCGTAGGTGCACCACATCTTGGTGCCGTTGACGACCCACTCGTCGCCGTCGCGCACGGCGCGGCAGGAGATGTTCGCGACGTCGGATCCGGCCTCGGCTTCCGACAGGGCGTACGCGCCGAGGTACTCACCGCGCGCGACCTTCGGCAGCAGTGCCGCCTCCTGCTCGGGGGTGAAGCCACCGCCCATGCCGTTGCCGCGGGCGAGCAGACCCGACACGCTCATCCATGCCCGCGACAGCTCCTCGGCCACGAGGCAGTACTCGAAGACGCCGAGCCCGAGACCACCGTGTTCCTCGGGGATCATGATCCCGAAGAAGCCGATCTCGGCCATCTCCTTCTTGAGGGAGTCGGGGATGGTGCCCTGGACCGGGTCGAGTTCGTTGGCGACGGGCAGCACCTTCGTCATGGCGAAGTCGCGGGCGAGGTCGCGGATCGCGAGGCGTTCCTCGGTGAGATAGCGCGGGGAATCGGTGCGCGGCTGCGAGGGGCGGTGGGTCATGGGAGGTGCACTCCTTCGATGGACCGGAGTAGGTCATTAACGCTTGTTCACCCAGTACAGCACGGCACCCATGACCCGTCAACGGTTCAGCGCGAATATCCGACCAGATTGAGCGCGTATCCGGCGAAATCGTCGGCGACCTCCTGCGCCGAGAGGGGGCCGCTCTCCCGGAACCAGAGGGGGATGCCGGCGCACATGGTCAGCACCGCGGTGACCCCCTGGTGTACCCGCTCGAGCGTGAAAATCCCTTGCTCCACACCGTCTTCCGCGATGTCGACGAAGAGCTGCTCCTGCGCGTCGCGCGAGCCCACCACACGCTTGCGGTCGAGCGGACCGAGATACCGCAGCTCCGAATTCGCCACCAGACACGCTCGCGGATTCCGCGCGGTGTACAGCGCGTGGGCCGAGACCGCCGCGCGCCACCGCTCGGCCGGATCGTCGCCGACCTTGCGCAGGGCGTTGCGGGTCGCCGTGAACTGCTCGTCGCTCGCGCGGCGGAGAATTTCCACGAGCAGTTCCGACTTGTTCTCGAAATGGTTGTAGACGTTGGCAGCGCTACAACCTGCGGCGTTGGCGATATTGCGCATCGTCGCCCCGTGGAATCCGCACTCGTAGAACTCGTCGAGCGCGGTCTCGAGAATCCGTTCCCGAATGGACGAGGACGCACCGTTCGACCGACTGTTCATCCCTGCACAGTAAGCGCAGATCGCGCCGACCAGCAAGAACCTTCCCGTTGACGGGGATGTGCACCGTTGTTATGGTCCGCATCACATGAACGGTTGTTAATAACCCTCACAACGGAGGATCTGCTGTGTCCAGTCCCCACCCCGAGTCGTCCCTGCTCGACCGCATCACCCGCCTCGAAGACCTCGAGGCGATCCGGAAGCTCGACGCGCAGTACTGCCGCCACCTCGACGACGGCAACTGGGACGCGCTCATGGACCTGTTCACCGACGACGGCGAGTTCGACGGCCTGTCCCACCCGCGCGGGAAGGAGGAGATGCGCACCTTCTTCGCGGGACTCGCCGACGGCGGGCTGACCTCCTTCTGGCACTTCATCACGAACCTCGAGATCGACCTCGACGGTGACCGTGCCACGGTGCGCTCGTTCCTGTGGCAGCCCTGCGTCACCGACGGTGCGCCCGCGATCGCGGCCGGTCGCTACAACGACCGGGTAGTCAAAATCGACGGCCGCTGGCTCTACGAGGTCAAGCAGGTCCGCTTCCACTTCTTCGGCCCGCTCGAGGCCGGCTGGGACGAGAACCTCTTCGCGCTCGACAGCGCCCGTGGCGCGGCGGTGCGAGCATGACCGACACCGTGAACAACGCCGTCCCCGCGTCCTCGACGGACGAACTCGTCTGGACGCGGATGCTCCACCTTCCCGAGATCGCGGAACTGCGTCGCCGACGCGCCCGGGTGACCAACACGCTCGGTGGCATCACCGTCGCGCTGTTCACGTCCTTCCTCGTCGCCTTCATCGGATTCCCCGACCAGCTCGGCGCCACCGACGTCCTCGGCATCCCGCTGTCGCTGTGGGTGGTGTTCTCCCAGTTCGCCGGAACCTGGGTGCTGGTCTGGGCATACTTCCGTCTCTCCCGCACCTACATCGGCCCCGCCGTCGACGACGCCGTCGCAGCCGTCGAACGGAACCGTCCCGCATCCGAGAAGGTCGCATCATGACCGGTGACGCCGATTATCTCGCCATCGCGATCTGCAGCGCCGTCATCTCCCTGACCCTGTGGGTGACCTTCGCTGCATCCCGGCGCGCGAAGAGCGCCGACGGATTCTTCGCCGCAGGTCGCTCGATCTCGAGCTGGCAGAACGGATTCGCCATCGCAGGCGAATTCATCTCCGCCGGCAGCTTCCTCGGCACCACCGGCCTGATCTTCTCCAAGGGCGTCGACGGCACCGTCATCCTGTTCACGTCCGTCATCTCGTTCCTGCCGGTGTTGTTCCTCCTCGCGGAGAAGATGCGCAATCTCGGCAAGTACACCCTCGCCGACGTCCTCGTCTTCCGCACCGACTCGCGGAACGTGCGGGTCGCGGTCGCGCTGAGCACGATCGCCACCGGCACCTTCGTGCTGCTCGCCCAGCTCGTCGCGGCAGGTGTGCTCCTCGAATCCGTCTCGGGCATCCCGTTCTGGCTGTCGGTGGTGGTCGCCGGATCGCTCATGGGCATCTACGTCTTCGTGGGCGGTATGCTCGCCACCACCTGGGTGCAGGTCATCAAGTCGACGATCCTGTCGGTGCTCGCGATCATCGTGTGCTTCGGCATCCTCGCGCAGTTCGGCTTCGCGTTCCCGAAGGTCCTCGACGCCGCGACCGACAACGCCGTCGCGGGCGACGCGATCCTGTCCCCCGGCCTGATCTTCGGCCAGACCAGCGCGATCAACCTCATCTCCTACGCGCTCGCGTTCGCCCTGGGCACCGCCGGGATGGCGCACATCCTCATCCGGTTCTTCACCGTCCCCGAGGCCACGACCGCCCGGCGCTCGCTCGGCTGGACCGTCGCGCTGTGCAGCCTGTTCTACCTGATCGTCATCGTGATGGGCTTCGGCGCCGCGGCCGTGCTCGGACCGAACGGCACCGACCTCGTCGGGCCCGGTGGCAACCTCGCAGCACCCGTGCTCGTCACCGAACTCGGTGGCGGCGCCGGCACGATCGGTGGGTCCGTCGCGCTCGCACTCGTCGCCGCGGTCGCCTTCGCGTCCATCGTCGCAGTGGTCGCCGGTGTCGTGATCTCCGCGGCCGGCACCTTCGCCCGCGACGTGTGGCCGGCGGTCACGCGGAAGGAACCGATCGAGAATCTCGACGCGGACGAGCAGGCCCGCGAGGACGAGGCCCAGGCCCGCATCGCGCGGTACGGAGCAGTGTCCTTCAGCGTCCTCGCCATCGGTCTGGCCATGCTCATCGGTGACGACACCAACATCACCTTCTTCATGGGCATGGCGTTCATGGTGGCCGGCAGTGCACATCTGCCCGCTCTCGTGTTGAGCCTGAACTGGCGGCGCTTCAACGCCACCGGCGCGGTCTGGGGTGTGCTCACCGGTCTCGTCTCGACGGTCGTGAGCCTGATGTTCACCGAGGCCCTGTGGATGGGCAGCGGGCCCGCTCCCCTGACCATCCAGCTCCCGGTGATCGTCACCATGCCGCTCGGCATCGCCGCGTGCGTGATCGGGTCGATCGTCGGCGAGAAGCGCCGGGGACGCGGCCGCCTCGAGGACGAGAAGTTCGCGGAGATGCTGGTGCGCGCCGAGACCGGCATCGGCGCGGAGGTCGCCGCCACGCACTGATCCGTCAGCGATATTTCGGGTTCGCGACCTTCAGCCGGTTCGCGGCCAACCCCCTGATCACCTCGGCGACCTGCGGGTCGTCGAGGTGATCTCGTCCTGCACGCACACCGAGGGCGAGTTCGGCTTCGGAGCGGTAGCCGAGCCCGGCGAGCCGCACCCGATAGGTCTCCCGCACCGCCGGGGCGAAGGTGGCCTCCCGCGCGGCGATGCCGAGGACGTGCGCCGCGACCCGGCTGCGGTAGCGGGTCTTCGCATCGGCGCCCGCCCCGACCTCCAGGACGAACTCGCGCACCGCGTCGAGCAGCTCTTCGACGGGCGGTGCCCCGAGGAACTGCGGGGCGGCGAGCGGAGTCTCCGTCTCCTCGTGGGGTGGAACGCCCAGCAGATCCAGCAGGTCGTGTTCGCACTCGGCGACGCGGCGGCCGATGGCGAGCAGTTCGAGGGTGTTGTCGCCACCCGTCGCTGCTGCGGCGGCCTGCATCCGGCAGATCACCGCCCATCGCAGCGAGCCGTAGACCTCCCACCAGTGGACGACCTCGGGGTCGGGACTCTCACCCGATTCGTCGGCGTACCCGCGGAACAGGTCGTCGCGGGAACCGAACCCGCCGACCGGGTGCGGCGAGCCGAAGCGCCAGGTCCGGGTGCACAGCCACCCGAGGTCCTCCATCGGATCACCGACGTGCGCCAGTTCCCAGTCGAGCACCCCGCGCACGCCCTCTGCGTCGACGAGGAGGTTCCCGTTGCGGAAGTCGCCGTGTACGAACGCTTTCCCGGTCGCCGGTGGACGGTTGCGGGTGAGCCACGCGAAGGCGGCCTCGAGCGTCGGCACAGGTTCGCCGTTGGTGAGGTACTCGTCGAACAGGGAGGTCAGCGGGTCGTGTTCCGGCAGGTTCGGTACGGCCTCGATGTCCATGCGGTGGATCCGGGCGAGGATGCGTCCGAGTTCGTAGGGCAGCGCGGCGCGGACCTCGGCCAGATTCTCGTCGCGCAGCAACTTCTGCGGGAGTGCCTCGCCGGGCACCTTCGACATCACGAGGTAGGCGCCGATCCCGGGGTGCGGTTCGTCGCCGCTGCGGTCGATGACGTCGGGCACGGGCACGCCGACGCGGGCGGCCTCGTCGAAGGACGCCGCTTCCATAGCGATCCTGCGTGCGTCCTCGCGTCCCGGCGGGTCGCGGCGCAGGATGAGTTCCCGGGTGTCGCCGGTGGCCGCCACCGCGGTGATCGCCCACGTCTCGCGGCTCGCACCGCCGGTGAGCCGTTCGATGCGCCGCAGCGTCCAACTACCGTCGAGTACCGACGAAAGACGCTTCGTCAGTTCGTCTTTCAATTCACCGCTGACGCCACCCACCGCGACCTCCCCTGTTCGGTTTCCTGCGGTGGATACTCCCACGGGGATCGGCGGTGTGCGAGCACTTCCACCGTGACGTCGCGGAGTGTCAGGCCGCGAACCCCACCGCCCCGATGACCGGGATGATCGTCATGAAGACGATGGCGATCGCGAAGAGCGTGATGGTGATCTTCTTGTCCCAGCGCGATCGCGTGCCCGTCGCGGCGAGCATGAAGAAGACGAACCCCACGCAGATCGATCCGATACCGATGACGACGGGTGTTTCCAACATGGCTCCATCATCGCCCATCACCGGTTTGCTCTGCGGTAGCGGCTGCGAGAACCGATCACAATCAGCCGTGTCGTCTCAGCTACCTTCGGGGACACACGAGAGAGCTCGAGCCACCGCCGGTGCTTGCATCATTTTGCGGATCGCGGCGGCGAAGTTGGGAGCCTGTGCGTCTTCGAGACGAGCCACCAGGTTGAACGGTCGATCGAGTCTGCGGTGATAGGCGATCTGTTCGAGCAGGGCTTCACGGACAGTGGAGATTGCGTCCCGGTGGACGAGCATCAGGAAGTCGTCCGGGGTATAGACCTCATAGCCGAGAAATTCGTCATGAGCTACCGCAAAGTCGTGAAACCCATTGTCGCTGGTGATGACATATTGGACGTCACCATGTTCGGCAGCGGCATGCAAGTGCGCGTCGTACTCGTCTGTATATGCCAGACCCGGATCGATTTCGTATCCCTTGATTCGGCCATGTGCGGCCACTCTGACGATGTTGTCCCGCACTCCCCCGATCTGACGATCGGAGAAGTGCGGGTGCTTCTTGCGCAGGTGATATACCAACTCCGCAAGAATGTCCTCGGTCCAACGCAGGTGGAACAATGGCGGACCGGACCTGTTGGCCAGCAGACAGAGCCAGTCCCTCAAAGTCCGCGAATACAGTACGTTCGCGTCCGGCAGCACGTTCGGCACTCGTGAACTCACGCGTGTGACAATAGGCTCCCTACCGCCACATACACATACGAGCCTTCCGACTGTCAGTAATCCAGTCCCTCGGCTTCCTCGAAGTCGCGCAGATCCTGCAATGCGGCCCTTTGTTGCTCGCGCAGCCGGTCTCTGTAAGCGAGGACGTCCGCAGTATGGAGTCGCGTGTGGGTCCCGACCTTGTGTCCTGGGATCTGCCCTTCGCGGATCAGTTTCATCAGCGTCGGGCGAGAGATGCCGAGTAGATCCGCCGCTGATGTAGTGGTCAGCTCATCCGGCATCGAACCGATGGTTACCGTGCCACCCGCAGCGACGATCTGCACAACTTCGGTGAGGATTGCGGCCAGCTCGGCGGGAACCACCGACAGCAGATCCGCAGGGTTGAACGCTCCGGCCTGCGACACCTGATCCGATGTCACCGTCAGTGTCGTCTTTCCCACGCCGCGATCGATCACTGCGTCCATCGCTCACACCTCCTGCATCCACTCCGACCGTAGCCACTTTCACTTATAAGTGCAACATATTTGTAGGGGGTGATACCCGCCCCCTGGAAGGCCCGAACGGAGAGAGGCTGTGAGGCTTCTCGACAGTCCGAGCCGCCACAGCCGAGAGATCAATGCCGGAGGCCGGACCCCGGCCGGAAGGCTCCGTGGAAGGTCATCGGCACGTGGTGCTGCAGGTTCACCGCCGCGACCGGCCCGTCGCCCGGTCGATCGGCGCGCAGGACGACGAGTCTGCTGGTCCTGCGCGCGGGCCGGTGCTCGAGTGTCAGCAACCAGCCGTCGCCCTCGGCGTCGCCGCCCGGCGCGAAGAGCGGTTCGCAGACGGTGTCGCCGGCGGCGGCCGTGTATCGGCTCACGGCTCCGGCGCGATGATCGATCGTGGTGACCGAGTCGGGATCGCCTCCCGGGACCGATGCCGATGCCGTGTAGCTGTAGCGATGCTCGGTGGTAGCGAACCGCTGGTCGAGCTGGGGGAACTCACATCCGTGATCGTCGAGTTCGATGGTGGTGACGCGGCGGGTCCGCCGGTCGACCGACAGCCGGGTGAGGGTGCCCCCGAAGGCCGGCCCGGCGGACTCGCGATAGTTGCGTAGGTGCCTGTTCCACCCTTCCCAGCCATTGGCGGGATCGTGTGCGACGAGTTCGACGACGGTGCGGTCCCCGTCTTCGTGGGCATTGGTGACGTGGAAATGGAACAGCGCATCGTGTTCGACGGTGGTCGGCCTACCGCCGTCGCGCGGGACCAGGACGATGGTGGTGCCGAGTTCCGGCCGATAGGACAACGCGTCGTCGAAGGGACGCAGACCCAGAGCAACCGGGATCGGATTCCGGACCACCAACGGTCCGAGTACGAACATCAGGTGGCGTTCGGTCAGCGCGAAGTCGTGGACGAATCCGAGCTTCGGAATCGGGACGGTCGCGAGTCCGTGCAGCCGACGGCCGCGATCGAGTCGATAGCAGCGGATCATCGGTCGCGGGAAGAAGTCGAGCCCGAAGTTGAACACCTCACCTGTCGCGGGGTCGGTCTTCGGATGCGCGGAGAACGCTCCGACGCGCTTCAACGCACCACCGAAGGATTCGGGCCCATAGGTCTGCAGGGTCTCGGCGTCGAGCCGGTGCGGTCGTCCCCCTTCCCAGAGGGCGTAGAGCACGTCGTCGTGCAACAACACACTCGTGTTCGCGAGATTCTCAGGGAACCTCAGCGCGTTGGCGAGCGCACCGCCGATCCTCTGTGTACTGAATCCTTTTGCCGGACGACGTGTCTCGTTCGTCCTCGCGAAGCTCTTCGTCCGCACGTACCGATTCCGGTAGTGGACCCCCCACCGGCCCGATCTCGATGTGGGAGACCATGCCGTCACCGTCGAAGATATGACTCAGGGGATGACCGTCGACGTCGAGACGGCCGGGCCCGATCCGGTAGAGCGCGCCCCGCAGGCCCTCGGGAATCGCGCCCTCGATGTCGTCCAGGTCGTAGTCGAACTCCCGGTGCTGGGAGTCCCACGGTGACGCCCCGAGTTCCTACGCTTGCTGTTCCGACGCCCCCGTTGCAACGGTCATGTACCGACGGTCGCACAGATGAGACAGATTGCGAAGAACTGTCTCATTGCCCTCCGCGACATCGGCGGATCAGCGATTGAGCTGTGTGATCCGTCCGGTCAGCAGCGTGGCGAACGCCGTCCACGCCGAGTACGGAGCCAGCGCAGCCCCCGCAGTCGGATTCGCCTCGGCCGTCCGGCGCGTCAGATCCGCGGTACTGGCGGCGAGCAGGGCGGCGACCACAGTGGCAGGCATCAACCGATGCCACTTGAAGAACACCCACGACCACGACGCGTTGAGGACGAGATTCGTGGCCAGAGCCGCGATGTAGTTGCGACGACCCGCGTAGTCGTCGGCGTCGGTGTACTCGTCGATCGCGACGGCCGAGGTGACAGCGATATCGGCGTACAGCGCCGTCCAGACGATCGGGAACGCTGCGGCCGGAGGCTGGAAACCGGGCTTGCGCAACTTGCGGTACCACCGGGAGTTCGTGTCCTGGGAGGCGATCGATCCGACGATCGCGGTGGTCGTGGTGGCAGCTGCGGTCGCGAGGACGGTACTGAGTCTCATGTCTGTCGGCTCCTGTGGATGACGGTTGATCGTCGGCTACCCGAGCCGAAGGAGCACGAAACGGACACCCCGGTAGGGTGGCGGGCGGGGAGGTCGACATGAGTGGATTGCAGCAGGTCGGCGACGGGGTTTGGGCGTTCGTGCGCACGCCCGGCGGCTGGGGTGAGGCCAACACCGGGTTGGTCGTCGCTCCGGGAACGGCGTCGCTGGTCGTCGACACCGCATGGGACGTCGCATGGGCACAGCGCATCGCCGAGGCCCAGGCACCGTTGGTCGCCGATGCTCCGATCACCGACGCGGTGAACACCCACAGCGACGGTGACCACTGGTGGGGCAACGACACGCTGCCGCCCGACGCGCGGATCACCACCAGCGCCGCCGCACTGGACGGGATGCGCGAGGATCTTCCACCGCGCGCCCTCACTGTGCTGGCCGGCACGGGCTCCAGGATCCGGCGCGTCCCCGGCCCCGTCGGTGCGGCCGGTGCCTACATGGCGCGGGTCCGCGGCGGTGCCCGCTTCCCGCGCCGCACCCCGCGGATGCCCGACACGACCTTCGCGACCGCCACCTCACTGGACATCGGTGGTCGCACGATCGAACTCGAGCAACTCGGGCCGTGCCACACGGCCGGCGACCTGGTCGTCCGCGTGGCCGATGCCGGGGTCGTCTTCACCGGCGACCTGCTGTTCATCGGGTCGACGCCGATCCTGTGGCACGGCCCGCTCGACAACTGGTTGTCGGCGCTCGACCGATTGCTCGGCTGGGACGCCGCGGTGTACGTACCCGGGCACGGGCCGACCTGTGGTGCAGCGGAGATCCGAGCACTACGCGACTACTGGCTGTGGCTGCGCGACGCCGCCCACGATCATCACCGGGCCGGACTCACCCCGCTCGAGACAGCACGGAAACTCGTGCGCACGAGAGACTTCGATGCGTGGCGCAACTGGGAGTCGCCGGAGCGCATCGCGTTGAGCCTGAGCACCCTGTTCGACCAGTGGAACGGCAACCCACCGGCGCCGCCCACCATCACACGTCGCGCCGCAGCCTTCATCGCGGCCGAAACACTGCTGCGCGAAGGAGCATTCGAGGCAGCCTGACCGCCGGTCAGGACAGGTGCTTCGGCTCCGGGGTCGTCTTGTGCGACCAGTCCGACCCCACGGGCGCAGTTCCGAGCGCGTCCGGGCACTCGTCGCGTCCGGCAGGAGCCAGGGAGATCACGATCGACTTGTAGGTGGGGCAGTTGCTCTTCAGTGCAGTCGAATCGAGCGGGACGAGAGAGGGTTGGTCTCCGGGTAGTAGGCGGCCGCGCTTCCTCGTGGCAGGTCGTACTCGACGATCCGGAACCTCTTGGCGCAACGGTCGCGGTCGTCGCCGTCCCATCGTGTGAACAGGTCGACGAAGTCCCCGTCGTCGAAACCCAGTGCGGCGATGTCGTCCCGGTGCATGAACACGACACGACGGCCACCCTCGATCCCGCGGTAGCGGTCGCTGAGGCCGTAGATGGTGGTGTTGAACTGGTCGTGGCTGCGCATCGTCTGCAACAGCAGATGCCCCGGCGGAACCTGAACCACTTCCACCGGCGATACGGCGAATTCTGCCTTACCCGAATCGGTATCGAAGGTCCGGGTGTCGCGGGGCGGATGCGGCAGGATGAACCCTCCCGGACGCCGGACGTTGACCTCGTAGCCCTCACAGCCCGGGACGACGCGAGAGATGCGCGAGCGGATGTTCGCGTAGTCGTCGCGCATCGCCTTCCAGTCGATCCCGTAACGGTCACCGAGCGTGGCCTCGGCGATGCCGGTGATGATCGCGACCTCCGAACGAAGGTGCTCGGAGGGTGGCTTCAACGGTCCCCGGGACGCGTGGACCGCGCACGTCGTGTCCTCGACCGACACGAACTGTGGCCCCGAGGTCTGGACGTCCTTGTCTGTGCGCCCGAGCGTCGGAAGGATCAATGCGGTTCTGCCGCAGACCAGATGGGAACGATTGGGCTTCGTCGAGATGTGCACGGTCATGTCGATTCCGGCCATCGCCTCGGCTGTGACGCCGGTGTCCGGCGCCGCCTGCACGAAGTTGCCGCCGAGGCCGAGGAAGAAACGCACCTTGCCGTCGCGCATCGCCTTGATCGAATCGACGGTGTCGTAGCCGTTCTCGCGAGGAGGATCGAAACCGAACTCCTTCTCGATAGCGTCGAGGAAACTCTGCGGCGCGCGTTCCCAGATCCCCATCGTGCGGTCGCCCTGGACGTTCGAGTGTCCGCGCACCGGCATGAGCCCGGCACCGCGCTTGCCGATGTTGCCCTGCGCGAACGCGAGATTGCAGATCTCCTTGATGGTCGCCACGGCGTTGCGGTGCTGGGTGATTCCCATGGCCCAGCAGAACACCGTCGCCTTCGAGCGGCGCAGCATCTGGGCAGCCTCGGTGATCTGCTGGCGCGACAGGCCGGTCGCGGCGACCACCTCGTCCCAATCGATGTCCCGGACGTGTTCGACCCAGTCGTCGAATCCCCGCGTGTACTGCTGCACGAAGTCGTGATCGAGCGCGTCCCATTCGACGAGCAGCGACCCGAACGCCTGCAGCAGTGCCAGATCTCCGTTGACCTTGATCGACAGATGCAGGTCGGACAGGTCCGTTCCCCGTCCGAGCACGCCGCGCGGCGTCTGCGGATTACGGAAGTTCACCAGACCCGCCTCGCGCAGCGGGTTGATCGTCAGGATCTTCGCACCGTTCTGCTTGGCCTCTTCGAGTGCGGTGAGCATGCGCGGGTGGTTCGTGCCGGGGTTCTGGCCCTGCAGGATGATGAGCTCGGCGTTGTGCACGTCGTCGAGCGTCACGCTGGCCTTGCCGATGCCGATCGATTCCTGCAGCGCGATGCTCGTGGACTCATGGCACATGTTGGAGCAGTCGGGCAGGTTGTTGGTCCCGAACGCCCGCGCGAACAGCTCGTACACGAAGGCCGCTTCGTTCGACGCACGCCCGGAGGTGTAGAAGGTGGCCTGATCAGGGCTGTCCAGCGACTTCAGCTGCTCACCGATGAGGTCGAAGGCCTCGTCCCACTCGATCGGGGTGTAGTGCGTGGCGCCGGGCCTCTTGACCATCGGGTGCGTGATGCGGCCCTGCTTGCCGAGCCACAGTTCGCTGTGTGCGGCGAGCTCGTCGATGCTGTACCTGGCGAAGAATTCGGGGTCGGCGCGTCGCTTGGTGCCCTCCTCGGCGACGGCCTTGGCACCGTTCTCGCAGAACTCGGCGATCTTGCGATGCCCGGGGTCCGGGTCGGGCCACGCACAGCTCGGGCAGTCGAACCCTTCGGCCTGGTTCAGTTCGAGCAGTGTCTCGGCCGAACGCACCAGTCCCATCTGTTCGAGGGATCGTTTCATCGCCACGGCGACGCCGGTGACGCCGGCGGCAGCCTTCTTGCGGTCTCCGATCTCGAGGTCGGCCTCGTCGTAGTCGGACTGCAGGTCGCTCTTTTGCATTCGCTCACCTCTCACCACGCACAGCTCTGCACGGCGGGTACCCATGGTGTCCGCCCCTCGAAACCCCGCTCGGTTCCCGCTCCGGGGCGGTTGATCGGACGTACCCTCGGAGAATGGGATGGTCGAAAACGCTCGGTATCCCGGCCGCTGCGGCGGCCGCTGTCGGTGCCTACGATCTTGTGCAGAAACGACATTCGCTGCTGCGGAACTTCCCGGTTCTCGGGCATGCGCGTTACGTCCTGGAGTCGCTGGGACCCGAACTGCGGCAGTACATCACGACGAACAACGACGAGGAGCGGCCGTTCAACCGCGACCAGCGCAGGTGGATCTACGCGTCGTCGAAGAACGTCACGAACACCTTCGGTTTCGGCAGCGACAACGACATCGAGTACACCGACGGGTACACGATCATCAAGCACCGGACGTTCTCGGACCTGCCGCCGTCGGCGGCGCCTCACGGTGGCGAGAAGGTCTCCATTCCGTCCGCGAAGATCCTCGGTGGTGCCCGGGGGCGCGCCCGCGCCTTCCGCCCCGGGTCGTTCGTCAACATCTCCGCGATGAGCTTCGGCTCGCTGTCCGGTGCCGCCGTGGAGGCACTCAACCGGGGTGCCGGCGCAGCCGGGTGTCTGCAGAACACCGGCGAAGGTGGCCTGACGAACTACCACCGCAACGGCGGAGAATTGATCTTCCAGATCGGCACCGGCTACTTCGGGTGCCGTGACGAGGACGGCCACTTCGACCTCGCACGGCTGAAGCGGGTCGTCGACTCGGCGCCCGTCCGTGCTCTGGAGATCAAGCTCAGTCAGGGCGCCAAGCCCGGACTGGGCGGACTGCTCCCCGGAGCCAAGGTCACCCCGGAGATCGCCGAGGTCCGTGGAATCCCCGTCGGCAAGGACTGCGTGAGCCCCTCCCGGCACACGGAGTTCCACGACATCGACAGCCTGCTCGACTGGGTCGAACTGCTCGCCGCCGAGACGGGGCTCCCCGTCGGCATCAAGTCCGCCGTCGGCGACACCACCTTCTGGGACGAACTCACCCGGCGGATGAGCGAGACCGACCGCGGCGTCGACTTCGTCACCATCGACGGTGGCGAAGGCGGAACCGGCGCTGCACCATTGGTGTTCGCCGACGCCGTATCGCTTCCGTTCCGCAGCGGCTTCGCGCGGGTCTACGCGACATTCGCCGAAGCCGGCTTGACCGACGACGTCACCTTCATCGGTGCCGGCAAACTCGGCCTGCCCGACAACGCGGTGGTGGCGATGGCGCTCG
Organism: Rhodococcus sp. S3; assembly: GCF_058211795.1. Taxonomy (NCBI): domain Bacteria; kingdom Bacillati; phylum Actinomycetota; class Actinomycetes; order Mycobacteriales; family Nocardiaceae; genus Rhodococcus; species Rhodococcus sp. S3. The sequence goes on from NZ_CM177074.1 coordinate 4,891,867, forward strand.
GATGCGACATGGTCAACGTCGCCCGCGAACCGATGTTCTCGATCGGATGCATCCAGGCACAGAAATGCCACACCGACCGCTGCCCCACCGGCGTGGCCACCCAGAACCGCTGGCTCACCCGAGGACTCGACGTCCCCTCCAAGGCCGACCGCGTCGCCGACTACATCGAAGCCCTCCGACGCGACGTCTTCAAGATCGCGCAGGCAACCGGAGTGGCACACCCCGGCCTGATCACCGTCGACGACATCGAGATCGCCGACGGCAATCGATGCGCCGTCACCCTGCGGGAGCTGTACGGCTACCGAGACGGGTGGGGACTGCCGTCGCAGGCGGACCGGGAGGAGATCACGCGTCTGATGACCGCGGAAGCGGTGACGACACCGGGTGGGACGGAGGAGTCGACGGCGACCTCGTAATCACCTGTGGTCAAAAGATCGACAAAGCGATGCGGCCGATAATGCCTCGTTATGTTAACTAGCTACTTTCGGGCGTTGCATGTGATGACCGATCCGCCTGCCCCGATCGTCGATACCGGGCGCGGCGTATCCGGAAAGTCGATCCGACCCCAGTCTCGGGCGGGACTCCGCGAAGCCGTCACCGACGGCGGTTCCAGCCACTGGTCCGATCACTGCGTATAGGTCGCCATCGAGTCGCAGCGACACGCGAATGCCGTGTCCGTTGCAGCAACGTCATGCTGCCGGTGGCGACCGCGCACATGAGACACCTCTATGTCCGACAGTGCGTTGGGCACCGCGGAGGCATTACGTCCCCGGAGTGTTTCTACGGCCCACCGGCCGCCGTCGCCGCTTCCACATTTGATGGATAATCGGGGTTATCCATGATTCATCGCAGTGGCGGAACTGCGCAAGGGTGACCCCGCCAATCAGCGCCATCCTGCGCTCCGAAGGACGCCACGTCGAGAGGCCGTCAAGCCCGCTGGCACGTGCGAGTTGATACCGGGGATCCTCTGTGGGGTCGGAAACCGGGTTCTGGACCACTGTGTGTGATGGTGCGACACTGCGACTCAGGGTAGGGATCCTGGCAATTCCGCCTGGCAGACTTCGGCCATGGACCGGAACCGAGGCACCGGAAACAACGGTCGCCACGAGTACTACAGCACCAGCGACGTCGGTGAGGAACTGCCGACCGTCCGGCACGGTGACTTCGAACAAGCGGACTGGGATATGCGCTTTTTGTCCGCGCTGACCAGACATCTGTCGGCACGACCCTGGGACACTGGGGTGTACGAGATCGAACGGCTGAGCTGGGCGGATTCGGTCATGACGTTGGTGGTGCGGGTATGGGGTCGCGATGACTCCGGCGTGGTCGGTTGGCGCGAACACCTGCCCACAGTCCGAGCAGGTTTCGCACCCGACGATCCGGAGACAGTCGCGAGCGCCTGGCACACCGGCGAGTTCTGTCCCAGCTACCTGCCGCACCCGTATTCGCCTGGCCCCGACGGTATTCACTGGATCGGGACCCGGCGACCGTCTCGCCCCGACAACCGGTGATATCGGCCTCGCCGCTGGATCGTCACGGAAGGGTGGACCAGAACCGGACACTGTCACGTTAGGCACGCCGGCGCCGAGCCGCTCCACCGTTCGGTGCCCGCTCGTGCCTCCAGTCGACCCAGCGACCGGGCGAACTTCGACATCCTTATACGCTCTAGCAGCTAATACAAGATAAAGTAGGATTTCTCATCTAAGCTTGTACACGTCGAGGGGACGAGCATGGCCGAAACATCACAGCTTCTCTCCGGCGCGATCGCGCTGCTGCGTCGTGCCGGCATCCGCCTTGTCTCCGGTTCCCTCGACGCCTGGGACCTGACTCTGCCCGACGGCCGGGAATTGCCGACCCGGGTGCGCATATCCCGGCGGCCACCCACCCCCACGGTCCTCGCCCGGCTGCTCGCCGAACCGGGCCCAGCCCGGCGCGTGCTCGTGGTAACCCCACACGCCACGGCGCATCTGCGCACTCTCGCGACAAACGGCGAAATCGATCTCATCGCCGTGGACGAAGACCTACTCGTATTCGCCGGCGCGCGCTACGACGTGACCGAAAACGCAACCCCTACATCCCCTGCCGCATCTGCTGCCCGGGGCCGTAAACCCTGGGTGCGCTGGGCTCTGGCCCGGGTCCTGCTGCTCTCGGATAGGGCGCAAACCCAACACCGGCTCGCCGAGACACTGGAGGTCTCCCAGCAGGCAGTCTCACTCGCCCTCAAACAGCTACAGGCGGTGCGGCGCACCGAGCACGGCTGGTTCGCCGCATCCCCCGAGGAGTTGCTCGCGGACTATCTGGCCGGCTATCCCGGTCCCGGTGGCGCCATGACCTACTGGTACGGCCTGGATCCGGTGATTGCACAGGCCACCGCCGTTGTTGACTTCTGCGCCCGGCAGGATGTGGCAGTGTTGGTCAGCGGCGATGCCGCGGCCGATGTGTACGCCCCATGGCGGCTGCCGACCCGGGCGCTGCTCTACACCGATCGGTTCGTCGACCTGAGCGCCGCGGGCTTCAGTCCCGCCACCGAGGCCGAACACACCATGGCCGTGCAGGTTCCGGCCGATCCGACCCTGTGGCGCACCGCGGAGATCAGCGAGCCAGTGCTGTTGGCCGATCCGCTGATCACTGCGGGCGATGTGCTGCGCACCGGTGGCGCTGATGCCGCCGAAGCCGCCGATCATGTGTTCGCCACGATCCGTCAGAAGGCTGCTCTGTGACTGATATGGCCGAGGTGGAGATCCTCGCCGCGTCGAATGCCGCCGACCGCGGCCTGCGGGCGTTGGCCGATCTCGCCGCCGCTGCGGCCGGGGCCAACTATCGGGTCGTCGGCGGGCACATGGTGCACCTGCTCGGTCGCCTCTACCCCACCGACACCGCTGCCCGGGTCACCGCCGACGCCGATGCCGGCATGGACCCTGTCGCCGCAGCCGACGCCACCTTCCACACCGCGCTGCTCGCCCGCGGCTATCGGCTGGTGACCGGCAACCACTACGAGGCACCCTCCGGCGACGACACTCCCCTGTCCGTGGATCTGCTGGTTCCCGGCACCGGTGGTCGCCGGCTCGAACGCATCGAGTACGCCGGGCGCGGCTTCGACGCCATCCCCGGCCTGACTCTCGCGCTTGCCTCCGACCCTCTACGGGTTCGGGTGCGGGCACGCCTGACAACCGGCGAGACCGTGCGTTTCGGGGTGCCGGTGCCCGGCGTCGAGCAGGCGGTGGTGCTCAAGGCGCTCGCCTGGCGCAGCCGCCTCGCCGCCAAGGATGTCGCCGACCTGTGCACCCTGTTGTCGATCACCCATGCACACCGAGACCGGTTTCCCGATTGGAAGCTGCACACCGCCCGTACCGGTGCCCGCAAGGACGCAGCCCGGGCTCTGCACGAGCTGGTCGCCATGCTCGACCGCGGCCAGCGCATCGACGGGCTGACCATCGCCCCGGCGCGTCTGTCCGGTCTCATTCGCCGCTACGTGCTCGACCCCCACACGGCCCGACCGCCAAGCGACACCGGCACCGCGCAGCAGATCGCTCGTGATCCCAGCGGACAGGAGGCGTTGCTGTCGGCTCTGCGCGCCGCCGTGTCCGGTCACCCACCACGCTCGAAGCCCGGTACACCCGGCGGTAGTACGACCCCGGCCCAGCCGGAGCCACCCGACCACAGTCCCCACGCTGGCCCCGACCTGGGGCCGTGACCACGGCGTTCATCATTCGAGGGGATCTCCGGCCTCGCACTTTCCGCGACATAGGCATGCGTGGCTCGCGATGCGTGCACGCATCGCACGCACTGCACGCATCAGGTGGATGTGGTTTCATGAAGTCCTGGGTCCCGCCACTGGTGCAGCTCACGCGGTCAGGACCGGTACAAATCCCGGCGGGAATAGTCTGAGGCACGGTCGCGTTGTACTGGCCCGATCGGGTGCGTCGTCGTGTCCCCCGGGCTCAACCCTTTGCCTTCGCGGAGTTCCGTTCGGCTGGAGCCGTGCTGCGCCTCCGCCGAGAGGCGACCGAACGCACCCGATCCTTCTTCTCTTCTGCCTTCGCCGTCAGGACGTCTGTGACGGCATGGCCCGTGCCCATCTGCCTCACACCGCATTCGGGCGGCACCGAGAGCTCTTCAACGCTTTGTCGATGCGGTCATGGAGCCGTTCCGCACCTCGGTCCACCGCAGGAAATTTGCCCGGTTCGGGTCGTCGGGTACGCCCTGCGCGCGGTGGCGGAGACCTTCAGCCCAGCGCAGACACATCGCCGGTTACCAGCCGGAGTGGACGGCGATGCTGCAGTCGCCGAGTAACCCAACACTGACCACAGCAGAAAAATTCACTGCCGCGCGCGGCGAGCGGGAGATCTGCCGTTTCAGACCGGGTAGTCGACGACGCCCACACCCTTGGCGTAAGCGTCGACGCACTCTTGGCTTGTACGGGACCGGATCTCACCTATCAGGTGTCCACGGCTGCGCACACGTCGTCGCTTCGCGGCCTGCATAGTCTCTGCCACAATACTTTTCGTGTCATTTTCGCCACCTCACAGGCCCCTTGGGACCGTTCATTGCGGCGGTATTGCCGTGCGGGTTGGATAGATCCGCACAGCATAGGTACGGGCGTCGGCGGCGGTGTAGCCGGCCAGGGCGACCGCGTGGGCAGCGACGTCGGGGTCTTCACCGAGACTGACGAGTTTGGCGAGGGCGAACTCCTCCGCACTCTGACGGCTCGGTTCAGTGCATTCGGCGAAGAACCTCCCTGTGGGGATGTGCTGGAAGTCCACCTCGTGCGGGGCGTTGCTGTCAGGCGCGGATCGTTTCATAGAGAGGCGCTGTCCCTGCCGTCGGTGAGAAGGGCGGGTGGGCTGCGATGATGCCACGGGCCTGGCGATCGGCAATGTCGTCAAGCAGCTACGACCGTTGCGCACCTCCACGATCGTCATCAACGGGGCCACCGAGTCGTTCCCGCCGCAGATCCCGGCCGCTCAGCAGAGAATTCTCGCGGATCTCGACTTCACGGGGTACTAAAAATGTCCTAAGTGACCGTTTCAGAATGACGGCCTGCTGCCGGAGTATTTCGAGTGGGTATGGAGAAGATCGAAGGGCGCGAAGGCTCGGGAAGCGTCGTCTACCGTGTGCACCACGGCACGCGTTGATCACACTTCGGAGGTGTACCCATGGAGTTCTACTCCCTGGTCTTGCCGCGTTCGGGCCTGTCGATCCAATGGCGGGAGGACGACATGATGCGCATCGATCCCGCGTCCACAATTGAGAACGAATACTGGTCGCCGGTCTCCGTCATGTACACCACCGATCCTGAGAGTTTCCCGCACGAGATCAAACAGCAGGTCTGGCCCGGAGACAGCCCCGACCCGACATGGTGGCTGGTGATCGGGGCGCTGAACACACCGACAGCGGCAGCGGCTCAGCTCGCCGACGGCACCGCCGTCCCGGTGCACCGCCTCGGTCCACTGGTGTTGTGCGAATGGACGAGCACCCCACAGCGGCTGACGTTGACGCTCGGGTCCGTCACCCACACATTGGCGCCGTTTCGAGCACCGTCGCGGGGTCCGGCTCCCTATCCGTACCCGCGTTCCGATACTCCCGGCGGCGAGGGGGGCTGGGTCGATTTCCCGCGACTCGAGTGAAGTACCTGGTTACTTCTCGCCCACGTGGTTGATCGCTACACGCACATCAAGCTCTATGAGCAGCAGTGACAGGACGAACTGAGGCGCCCTATTAATAACGATGTGGGTGGCAGTGGCTTCGGCAACCAGTGTTGGGCACGATGTTCCGATGCCTAATGATCTTGTTCCTGACGATCTGTGGCAGCGGATAGCGCCCTTGCTGCCGCCCCGCCCTGCGCGCCGTTCCCGCTTCCCGGGACGCACCCATCGACGATCGTGTCGCGCTCGGTGGCATCCTGTTCGTCCTGCGCACCAATGTGAGCTGGCGTGATGTTCCGGCCGAGACGATCGGATGCCGCGGCATCACCTGCTGGCGCAGACTTCGGGAATGGACCGAGGCCGGGGTGTGGCCGCGCCTGCACGCACTGCTCCTGACCGAGCTTCGCGCCGCGCATCTACTCGACATGGACGACGTCGCCGTCGACGGCTCGCACGTGCGAGCCCTCAAAGGGGGGCTCACACGGGTCCATCACCGGTCGATCGGGGCCGTCCGGGCAGCAAACATCACGTGCTCGTCGACCGGCACGGTACACCCCTGGCGGTGACGCTGACCGGCGGAACCGGCACGACGTCACCCAGCTACTGCCGCTGATCGAGGCGATCCCCCATATCCGCGGACGGCGAGGCAGACCCCGGCACCGGCCACGCCGCTTGTTCGCCGACCGTGGCTACGACTACGACAAGTACCGCGCTCTGCTGCGCCGGCACGGGATCACGCCGAAGATCGCGCGCCGCGGCGTCGCGCACGGGTCCGGTCTGGGCAAGGTCCGCTGGGTGGTCGAGCGCACTTTCGCCTGGCTGCACCAGTTCAAACGCCTGCGCGTCCGCTCCGAGGTACGAGCCGATCTGCACCAAGGACTACTCGAACTCGCCTGCAGCATCATCTGCTTGAGGAGACTGAGGACGTCATTCTGAAACGGTCAGTAAGTCGGGGGTGGGTCGGGTTCGACGTCCGGCGCAAACGTCCCGCGGTGGCCAACACCGCGATCGCCCGTGAATTCGCCGGCTGGTGTTGGTTACTGACGGTGCTCGAAACCTGACAAGAACGGTTCGCCGCTGCACATCCGGTCGGCGAGTATGGTCCTCGACCCGTCGGTCGGCAAGGTCGGTTCTCCTCGCTGCGCTGCGGGGACTCCACCTTGCCTCCACTCCGTGGTCGACGACCGACGGAGCACGGACCGGGCCCGCACGGGGGAACCTCGACACGTCCGACTGAATCATCCGGGTCGGTGGCGGCAGCGCCAGGGAGTGATCCGCGCACTATGAGCAATCCAACCCCTCACGGTGGATCACGCTCGACATTAGACGAGCGAGCCTACTCCCCAGCCGAATAACGTCCTGCGGTACCTAACCCGCGCATATCAGGGTGACCACGCGTCGAAACCGACACGCTCGCCACCACCCGAAAATCAGCCGGACCCCAGAGGCGGCGCCCCGCGACGACGGTCCCCGGCGCCGCCTTACCCTGCATTCTTGACAAATCGACGTCCATATCAGTGCGTGAAAATCAGCTCGCTCGCGACGAGAACCAGCAGGTCACAGACGTGAGCCGTCACTCATGTCGAATACGTGAGCCAACTCAGGAGATCCGTCCGCGGGCCTTGGCCTTGGCGTATGTGGACGGGGCGATGCTGATGCCGTGCTCGGTGAGCACGGCACAGATCAGGTCGACCCCGAAACGCTCCCGGTGGGCGTCGGTATAGTCGACGATCACCGCAGTCGGCGGTCAACCTCCGCCGCCGCGAAAAATGCACTCGCAGTCTTCAAAATCTCATTGGCCCTACGTAAATCGGCGTTCTCTTTACGCAGTCGGCGCACCTCGTCGGGTTGCGTCCATGAAGATGGTGTACGAACCGCAGCTGAATGACCCTGCGGGCGTGTCGTAACCGAACGAAAGACGGCCACCGCGTGATTCTCGAAGAGACCGACCAAAGTCACTCGAGACAGGACCACGCGATGACCACTGCCCACGATATCGACCTGCGCCGGCTTGTCGAAGACCGACTCACCGGCGCCAGCCCTGATCTGCTGCGCGAGTTGCTGTCGATGTTCATCGACGCCCTGATGAACGCCGAAGCCGACGTGTTGTGCGGAGCCGACTACGGCCAACGCTCCGACGAACGCGTCAACGTCCGCAATGGCTACCGGCATCGGGACTTCGATACCCGGGTCGGCACCCTCGATGTGTCGATCCCCAAGTTGCGGCAGGGTTCGTACTTTCCGGACTGGCTGCTGCAGCGGCGCAAACGCGCCGAACGAGCCCTGACCTCGGTGGTGGCAACCTGCTATCTGCTCGGGGTCTCCACCCGCCGGATGGAAAAACTCGTCGACACCCTCGGCATCACCTCATTGTCGAAGTCGCAGGTCAGCGTCATGGCGAAAGAGTTGGACGAGCAGGTCGAGGCGTTCCGGAACCGGCCACTCGATGCCGGTCCCTACACGTTCGTCGCCGCCGACGCCCTGGTGCTCAAAGTCCGGGAGAACGGTCGAGTGGTCAACGTCCACACCCTGGTCGCGGTCGGCGTCAATGCCGAGGGCTACCGCGAGATCCTGGGTGTCGAGGTCACCTCCGCCGAGGACGGCGCCGGCTGGCTGAGCTTTTTCCGCGGGCTGGTCGCCCGAGGCCTGTCCGGGGTGCAGTTGGTGACCTCCGACGCCCACGCCGGTCTGGTGTCCGCGATCGGCGCGACCCTGCCCGGCGCGTCGTGGCAACGATGCCGAACGCACTATTCGACCAATCTCATGGCGGTGACCCCGAAAACGTCGTGGCCTTGGGTGAAGACGCTGCTGCATTCGGTCTACGACCAACCCGACGCCGATTCCGTTCACGCGCAATATGACCGGGTGATCGACGCTCTCGAATCGAAACTACCCAAGGTCGCGGAGCATCTCGACGCAGCGCGAACGGACCTGTTGGCGTTCACCGCGTTTCCGAAGCAGATCTGGCGGCAGATCTGGTCCAACAACCCGCAGGAGCGGCTGAACAAGGAGATCCGACGCCGCACCGACGTCGTCGGGATCTTCCCCGACCGGACCGCACTGATCCGACTGGTCGGAGCGGTGCTCGCCGAGCAGCACGACGAGTGGATCGAAGGGCGACGCTATCTCGGACTCGACGTCCTCGCCCGCTCTCGCAGCGACAGGTCCGCTCGGACCGCCGCTGAGCCTGTCGAGGAGGTGACGCCCGCCTTGACCGCATAACCCGACGAGGAATCACGCGACGACCTCGCACACCACCTCACGGGACTTGACCCCTCGTCGAGGTCGGCATCGCTGTCCGGCGTCGCGACGGTCGGGGAATCCTTTCGCTCTGTGGCTTCGGTCCAGTTCCGCAGTGTCGCCAGCGCGATGTCGAGCAGCTCGCCGACATGGCGACGGGCTGCAGTCTTCGCGCCTCCGTGTTCGGCGATCCGGTCCCGATACATCCGGACCGCACGTTTCTGAGTCTCCGCGTCCTACTTCCTCGGCGCGGGCATACCAGCATTCTCCTTGTTGGACCAGGAGCCCCCACCTCACCCAGGACCGTTCGTAGTGCGTTCGTGCGGGACACCGTGAAATCCGGAGTCGATGACTGGCCACACCACGCAATCGACATCGTTGCTTGACCCTGTATGAGCTGTGGCTTCACGTCATTCCAGCACGATCTGATCGGTCGGCTGAGCGTGTTTGCTCGGGCGCTCCATGTATGTCGGGCCGTAAGCGACAAAACCAAATCGGGAATAGAGAGGCTGCGCGTCCGCTGTATGCAGCATCCATCGGAAATCCCCTGCGTCGGCATCCGACAATAGGTATTCGAGTATTGCGCTTCCGATGCCTGTACCGCGATGCTCCGGAAAGACGAACCCGTCTGCGATGTATCCGTAGCTGACGCCGTCCGAGGACACTCGGACGGCGCCGATCAGCTGTCCCGAATCCGACGCTCGCGCAACGTAGACTTTCCAGGCCCTATCGAATTGGAATCGAATTTGATCTCGCGAGCGCCACCTATTCCAATAGGCGTCCTCAAGGAGGAAATCGAGGATACGCGAAAGTTCCGCTTCCGACAGCTGGGTGTCTATCACTATGCTCATGACTGAACTATCGACTTTCCATCAGGTGTTCCTAGGCTTACGGTGCCTCGGATCGCTGTCATGTACACCCCCACCGTCGCGACTATACCGAGCGCTCCTATCAGAGACAGAGCTACGTACGGGGGCATCACTGAGCTGAGCAATCCCCAAACTAACGCAGCCACTCCTTGAATTCCAAGGAATATTAGAAATTGGACGCTAAGTACCGATCCTCGTACAGTAGGCGGAGCAAGGCGTATCGTTAGTACATCTAATCCCGGCAAGCACATAATTCCAAAACCTGCGATGAAGACGATCGCGATGGTTAATTCGAGGTTTGGTTGCGTGAAGAAGATGATTGGCGCACCGGAAAATAAAATAGCTGCCGGGAATATCAATCGAACGCGGGTTTCGGTCGACAACCACCGTGATGCAACGATATCGCCAAGGACCATCCCTGCCCCGCTAGCGGCAATGATTAACGAGAGGAGCGCTGGATCGCGCCCAATCGAAGCAACGTAGGGTGCAGCCAGTGCTTCCACGCTTATGGCGAAGCAGGGAGTAAGCCATCCGAGAAGAAGTACGCCAACCAGCCCGGGCGTGCCTATGACCCTGCTGAACGCCTCGCGTACGCCGACCCCGCCTTTCTCGAAGCCGTCCTGGACACTGCCCGGGAGGTGCTCGGTGCGGAGTTCGTCGGGGCGTACGCGGCCGGGTCGCTCGCCCTGAACGCCTTCCATCCCGGCCGCAGCGACATCGACATCGCCCTGCTCTGCCGCGACCCCCTGAGCGAAACGATGAAGCGGGAGTTGATCGCTCGGCTGCGGCACAGCGCCCTACCATGTCCGGCCCGGGGCCTGGAACTGGTGGTCTACACCATGGCTACGGCGCAGTCGGGCACCGGAGAACCGGGCTTCGAGCTCGAGTTGAACGACGGGCCGGACATGGCCTTTCGGCAGACACTTCAGCCCACAGACCGCCCTGCAATCGACGGGACGTTCTGGTACGGACTGGACCGCAGCATCCTGCACCAGAGCGGCCGGGTGTTGGCGGGACCGCCGGCCCCGGAGACATTCGCCGAGCTGGCACCGGAGGAACTACAGAGCCTATTGGTCGACTCGCTGCGCTGGTGGATGGCGCTGCCCGGCCCAGCCGATGACCGGCCCGCACCCGGAGCCGACGACGCGGTCCTCGGAGCCTGTCGCGCGCTGGTTCGACATCGCTACGGGAAGTGGCTGTCCAAGATCGACGCCGGCCGACGGTTACTCGGGACCGGCTACCAGCCGGTCGAGGCGATCGAACAGTCCATCGCAGCACGCTCCGGTGAGCTTCCGCCTTCAGGTCGGCAAGCATGGACTTTCCAGGAAGGCGTGCTGCACGAGCTCCTGGCTGCGACCGAACGGCCCGCATGACCATCGTCCGGATCGGCACTCCTACTGCCGCGCTCTCAGGTGCCGATACATGACCATTCCCGCGTGGTACAGCACGTCGTCGCGGAACTCACCGTCGGCGGAAAAGCCGGTGTCGTCACGGTAATAGATCATCGTTCCTTCGATCCGGTAGTCACCGGTGTAGGCAGCTTCCCGGCTGCCGCGGGCCTCGACGTATCGCCCCTCCGGCAGGAGACGCTGGCGGATGTTACCGTCGGCGGTCACCCACAGTCCGACGAACGGGTGCCCGGCTTGTTTCATGTCCTTCACTTCCCTGGAGGTCGTCACAGTGTCGCCGCCACCCGCCCGATGATGGCGTTGCGGGAACGGATCACGGCCTCGCGCAGGGCGTCGATGTCCTCGCCGACCAGCGAACCCGCCCACTTGCGCGGGTTGCCGGCGACGAGGACGGTGTCGATGTTGCGTGCGTCGGAGCCGAGCACGAGGGTGCCGACGGCGTCGTTGAGCGGCATGTTGTTGATGTCGTCGGCGCGGACGATGAGCAGGTCGGCCTCCTTGCCCGGTGTCAGCGAACCGGTGACGTGCCCGAGCGCGTTGGCATGCGCGCCTTGCAGGGTGGCGAAGTCGAGGACGTCGCGGGTGGTGATCCGGTTGCGGGTCTCCTCCGTTCCGTATGCAGCATTGGTGGCGCGCATGCGTTGGATGGCATGCAGGGTCCGCATCTGGGTGAACATGTCGCTCGCGAGCGCGACCTCCACGTCGATGCTCAGACCCGGCCGGATCCCCACGGCGAGAGCCTCGTCCACAGCGGGCACCGCCGATTCGAGGCCGATCTGGGCGTCGGAGGTCGGGGCGAGGGAAACCGTGACACCGGCATCCCCCATCGCCGTCCATGCCTCGGGGGTCAGGCCGGTCGCATGGATCAAGGTGAGGGTCGGATCGAGGATCCCCATCCGTGCCCAGCGCAGGATCGCCTCCGACGACGGTATCCCGAAAACCGCGTCGATGCTCGTCCACACACCGAGATCACGTGCGAAAGCAGCGAGTTCGGGCCCGTAGGCGATCGCAGGTCCGGCGATCTCGTCGGTCGCCAGGGCGGCCAGCCGCACCGTGACGAGACCGTCTGCGGCGCCGTGGAAGTCGCTCACCAACCGGTTCATATCCTTGGGCCATTGACGATCCCACTCACCGAAGTGAGGACCCATCGAGGCATGCACGCCCCGAATTCCGGTGTCGATGAGCGCATTCAGTGCAGCATCGGAGTGCGCGGAAGTGCGGGAGTTGTGCGAGAAGTCGAGCATGGTGGTGATGCCCGAGTCGAGCGCGGTCAGCGCGGCGAGACGGGTACCGATGTACATGTCCTCCGGTGCGTAGTTCGGGGCGACGCCGGCCAGGGTCGACATGACATATTCGCCGAGGTCGGAAACGTCGGGAATGCTCCGGCGCAGTTGCGCTTCCCAGGCGTGACGGTGGGTGTCGACGAAACCGGGGCCGACGATCGCGCCGCGGGTGTCGACCACGAGTGCCGAGGCTGCTGCGGCACCGTGCCCGGGATCGGAGCGTAGGTCGGCGCCGATCGCGATGATCTGCGAGCCGACGAGCAGGACGTCGCCGGCATCGAGGTCCGGGATCGAGGGGTCCATGGTGACGACGGCGCCGCCGGTCAGCAGGATCGGACGGTCGCTGTCGTGGGCCGCGGTGAAATCGGCGAGAGTTGTCTTCATTGTGGTGGCTTTCCGATGAGTGTCAGGCGCGGTGGAAGGTGTAACCGGCGTGCTGCAGGGTGCCGTCGACGAATTCGCCGAATGCCCAGAATCCGAGGTCGTCGCGGTAGTCGATGCGGTCGCCGGTGATCCGATAGGAGCCCTGATATGCATGCGGGCGTCCACCGCGGGTCTCGTCGTAGCGACCGTCCGCGGTCAGGTGCTGGTGCACGAAATCCGTTTCGTCGATCCAAGTTCCGAGATGACGGTCCGATGCCACGTCCGTGGCGGTCGGGGTCTCCGTCGGGTCGTCGGCGTGGACCGATCGACCGCCCCAGAGGGCGATCTCACCGTCGACGACGACCGTGTGCGCGGCGTCGGCATCATCGATGAATCGTTGCAGCACATCTGTTTCCGAGTCGTCGCGAGAAACGGGCAGGATCGCGAAGGTTGCCGGATTGCCGGGTGCAAGCGCGGATGGTGACCGGAAGGAAGTCGGACGCAACCCACGGAGCCGCATGACGTCGACGATTGCGGGCACGATGACGTACCCGGCGCAATCGATGACGATGGCACCGTCGTCGTCGGCAGCGGTCAACAGGCCGGGGCCGATACCGACCACACGAGAGCCACCGAGCAGGACGTCGCCGCGGTCGAAATCGCCGATCAGGGAGTCGCCGGTGATGATCCGGGCATTGCCGAACAGGAGCGGACGATGCCCGCCGGCGTTCTCGCGGATGAGTTCGAACAATTCGGGAGTGAAGGGGATGGTCATGTGTACTCCAGATGAGGATCGGGTTGCCGGGAGATCCGGCGAGTTCCACTGTCGGGGCGGATGGGCGGCCGGAACAGGCCGGTGTGTGCCTGGGTGCACCAGGGCCTGTCTGTACCGCATCCGGGGAGCTAGCGTCGTCTCATGGCCTCCACCGAACTCGGAACCTTCTTCAAGGCGCGACGCGGGCACGTGCAGCCGTCGGATGTCGGCATCACGGCGCAGTCGGGGCGGCGGGTCTCCGGTCTGCGTCGCGAGGAAGTTGCCATGCTCGCCGGTGTCAGCGTCGACTACTACACGCGACTCGAACAGGGTCGCGAACGGAATCCGTCTCCGGCGGTTCTCAACGCCCTCGCCGGCGCACTGGCTCTCGACACCGACCTGCGCGAGCACCTGTTCCGTCTCGCGGGACTGGCTCCGACACCGCCCACTCCGGTGCGGAAGACCGTGGACGATTCGCTTCGGGAGCTTCTCTCATCCTGGTCGCACACACCCGCGCTCATCATCGACCGCCGGTTGGATGTTCTCGCGTACAACGAGCTCGCCGGTGCGCTCTACAGCGGCTTCGAGCGCATCGACAATCTCGTGCGCATGACCTTCCTCGATCCCTTCGGGCGCCGCTTCTTCACCGATTGGGAGCGCGCCACGACGTCGTGCGTCGCGAATCTCCGGCTCGCTCTGGGCCACACCGGCTCGGTCGACGACGTTCGTGCCCTCGTTCTCGAGGTGCACGATGCGAGTGCGGAGTTCCGCGAACTGTGGAATCGGCACGATGTGCGGGGCAAAACACACGAGGCCAAGGAGTTCCGGCATCCTGCCGTCGGCGATCTCGTCCTCGAATACAACGCATTCGACGTTCGCAGCGCACCTGGACATCAGTTGATCGTGTACCGGGCCTCCGCCGGCTCGCCCAGTGACGACAAACTTCGGCTGTTGGGATCCCTGGCGGCGACCACCGACCGCTCGTGATTCCTCGTTCCGGACCCCGTGGTCCTCTACATGATTACGGTGGTTCGTAGCCGACTGCAGTAGCCAGGAGGATTTCTCCCATGAGTTCGTCCGACGACTGGAATGCGCAGGTGATCGCCGAGTTCCGGGCCAACGGAGGCCGGGTCGGCGGCAACTTCGAGGGTGCGCCCATGGCGCTCGTGCATCATCGGGGTCGCAAGAGCGGTCGCGAGACGGTGACTCCGACGCTGTATCTGCCGGACGCGGAGGACGCCGCGACCGTGTACGTCTTCGCGAGCAAAGGGGGTGCACCTTCCCACCCGGCCTGGTACTACAACCTCACCACCGCCGGTCGAGCGGAGGTCGAGATCGGCACCGAGACCTTCGAGGTCACGGTAGAAGAGATCACCGGCGCCGAGCGCGACCGTATCTATGCCGAGCAGGCTCGCCGCTACCCCGGCTTCGCCGAATACGAGGTGAAGGCGCGCGGGAAACGCACCATTCCGGTCCTCGCTCTCCACCGAAACTGACATTCCGGTTCGACCATCGACATCCCGCCCGAGAGAACCGGACGCACACACTTCGGTGTCTTCGACCCCGCTGAGCGGGGTCGGAACCACCGAGATCCCGCCGGCACGCGCCGACGGGATCTCCCGTGACCGGCCACCGGGCCGGGACGACTTCTGGGGTAGGCCTACTTACGCCCCGCCTGCCACTGCATGCCCCACCCGAACGCGCGGTCGAGGTCGGACTGGCTGCCGTCGATGTACTGCACCAGTCGCTCGACGGTGATGCCCTGCCCGGTATTCTGCAGCATCGCGATCGCGCAGATACGTGCGCCGTTGTTCGGCGAATCCAGACGCACCTCGATCTGCGGACCCGACGGCGGGGTCAGCGTGACGATGCCGTCCACGGCAGCCCAGTTCGGGGCACCCTCGTAGATCATCGCGAAGATCAACACCCGCTTGAACAGTTCGGGGCGCTCGAGGTTGACGTGCATGTTCTCGCCGCCGGTGTTCGAGCCGGTGCGGTCGTCGCCGTCGAGGTGGATGTACGGCGGGGTGTTCAGCGCCCCGAAGCTGTTCCCGAGCGCCTGGATGACACCCTTGGATCCGTCGGCGAGTTCGAACAGGCAGCCGAGGTCGAGGTCCACCCCACCGCTCGCGCCCATGAGCTTCGAGAGGAAGCCCTTCTTCTGCTCACCGCGCGACCAGTTGAGGTTCACCCGCGTGACACCCTGCCCGGACCCGGCCTTCGACAGGCTGACGGTGGGAGATTCCTTGGTGAGGTTGATCTTGCTGAGGTTGACGCCGCCGGCGTTCTGCTCGGGCTTCTTGTTGTAGTCGATGGCCATGTCGAGCCTTTCGTCGGAGTGGCTGCGCGCGGTTGCGCACGGGGTACGGAAAAGCGATGGGAGCCCCCGATCCGAGATGTCGGATCGAGGGCTCCCATCGGCATGTGGTTCGAACCGTCGAGGATCAGGGGATGCTGGCCTTCACAGCATCTTCGCCTTCCCTCGCCGCGATCTTGCGGTTGCGGTAGATGCTCGAGGCGAATGCCGCACCGATCAGGGCGACACCGACGAGGCCGGTGATGACCTCCGGCACGTGGGTGCCGATCGAGTACAGCAGGATCAGTGCCAGCGCACCGATGGCCCAGTGAGCACCGTGCTCGAGGTACACGTAGTCGGACAGCGTGCCCTTGCGCACCAGGAAGATGGTGATCGAGCGGACGAACATCGCGCCGATGAAGCCGAGACCCAGGGCGATGATGATCGGGTCGGACGTGATGGCGAAGGCGCCGATGACACCGTCGAACGAGAACGACGCGTCGAGCACCTCCAGGTAGAGGAACAGGAAGAAGCCTGCCTTACCGGTGGCCTTCGCGAGACCGCTCGGTCCGCCCTCGGGCTCCTCGCCCTCCTCCGGGACGTGGAACATCTCGCCGAGCCCGTTGACCGCGATGTAGGTGATCATGCCGAGCGCGCCGGCGATCATGACGGTCGAGACCTTGTCGTCGGGCGCGATGACGGTAGCCGTGATGAGCAGCAGCGCGGTGGCGACGACGACCTCGAGCTGCTCGAGCTTGCCGGCCTTCGCAAGAGGACGCTCGAGCCATTCGAGCCACTTGATCTCGCGATCTTCGAGGATGAAGTGCAGGAAGAGCATCAGCAGGAACATGCCGCCGAAGGCTGCGATCTGCGGATGCGCGTCGGTGATCAGGGTCTCGTAGCTGGGGCTGCCGTCCGGGAAGTAGGCGGCTCCGTCCGGCGGCGGATTCAACGCGAGGTCGAGTGCCGCGATGGGGCCGAGCCCGGACGCGATCCACACGATCGCGAGCGGGAACACCAGACGCATACCGAAGACGGCGATGAGGATGCCGACGGTGAGGAAGATCCTCTGCCAGAACTCGCTCATCCGGCGCAGCACGGTCGCGTTGATGACCGCGTTGTCGAACGACAGCGAAACCTCGAGGATGCCGAGGATCACGCAGAGGAAGAGAGCTTGCGGGCCGCCGTAGAGGAACGCCACCACGAGAGATATGACGGTGACGGCCATCGACGGACCGAATATTCGCAGAACCACGAAGCGTGGCCTTTCTAATCGGAATCAGGGCGTTGCAGGGTGGTTACTGCACATCGGTTCCGGCTTCGGCACTGCGACCGAAGCCGGAACCCGAAGAAACGAACTAGACGTTGACGCCGTAGTCGCGGGCGATACCCGCGAGGCCGGACGCGTAGCCCTGGCCGATGGCGCGGAACTTCCACTCCGCACCGTTGCGGTACAGCTCGCCGAAGACCATGGCGGTCTCGGTCGAGGCGTCCTCGGACAGGTCGTAACGAGCGAGTTCGTTGCCGCTCGCGCGGTCGACGACGCGGATGTACGCGTTGCGGACCTGTCCGAACGACTGGCTGCGGGAATCGGCATCGTAGATCGAGACCGGGAAGAAGATGCTCTCGATGTTCGCCGGGGTGGCGGCGAGGTCGACGTTGATGACCTCGTCGTCGCCTTCGCCCTCACCGGTGCGGTTGTCGCCGGCGTGCTCGATGGCACCGTCGGGCGACTTGAGGTTGTTGAAGAAGACGAAGTGCTGGTCGGAGACGACCTTCTTGTCGGCCCCGGTGGCGATGGCGCTGGCATCGAGGTCGAAGTCGGTGCCGGTGGTGGTGCGAACGTCCCAGCCCAGGCCGACGGACACTGCCGTCAGGTTCGGAGCTTCCTTGGTGAGGGAGACGTTTCCGCCCTTGGTCAAGCTGACGCCCATGCGGGGTCCTTTCGATCGTTCCAACGGTCGACGTACCGGTCTGGGGCACGCCCGGTGTGCGTTTCTCCCCACACTAGTTGTTGGCGTGGGGTACGCCCATATCCACTATGCCCGGTCCCGCGGACCACTTCCGTGACCCGCACGAACCACAGTTCCGACCGGCGGAAAGGTGACGGATCCGCCCGGTGGACGTGCGCCCAGTACCATTCGGTTCTGTGGCGAGCCGATGGACGCGCCGCCTGTTCGGCGGGGGAAACACGGAAGATCCCGCGGCTCGTCGTGCACACGATGCGATGGTCGCGGCGTTCCTCGACATGGACAAGCGCCAGTCCGTCATCGAGGCCGGTGTGGCCGCCTCGTACGAGCTCGAACCCGAACGGCACCTGCTCCGTCAGTGGGATCCCATCCGGCAGGCGTGTTATCGCGCCGGTGAGACGTATCTCCAACTGGCAGTGACGGATCCGGAACAACCGCTCGCACCCGCCCCGGCCTACGAGCAGGCACTGCGGCAGATAACCGAAGCAACACGAACACTTGATGAATTCTTCGGAAACAACCGGGGTCACCTCGAGCACATAACGGCCGTGGCGAACACCGTGCCCGAGCTCGCGCACCGGATGCGCACCGAAGCGCGCAACACCCTCGCCGCGACGCAGACCCCGGATTTTGTTGCCTTTGCGAACTATCCGTCGGTCCGATCCGCCACCGAAGCGCTCGAGAAGGCCCTGAACAGCCTCGATGCAGCGCACAGCGTGGGCGCGACCCGCACAGCGGCCCTCCGAGTCGAAGAGGCGACCACTGCTCTGCTCGACGCCCTCGCCGCAGCACCGGGGCGCCGCGACGAGGCCGCTCGCGCCCTCGCCTCGGTCACCACCAGGATCGGAGCGGTCCGGACCCGCACGGAAGGGCTCGCTCCGGCCTTCTCCGCGCTGCTGCGCGAGTTCAATGCGGCCAGTTCCGCCGACCTGTCCGGGAACGAGAAACAGGCCGCCGAACTGCTCGCTCGCGCGGAGGACCAGCTCGGACGTGCTCGGGCGGCGGCGAAGGACGGCCGCCCCGAGGAAGCCCTCGAGCTGGTCGCGGCGATCCGCGCCGAACTGTCACGCGCCGAGGAACTCGTCGACGCCGTGACCGCACGACTCGCTACGCTGCGTTCCGTCCGGCAGAATCCGGGGGCCAAGGTCGACGAGGTGCGGTTCCGCCTCCGTGACGCACAACACCTGGCCGTGCAACGCGGTCTCACCGCAGAATGGGGTTCCGTTCTCGACTCGCAGTTGAGCCGGATCGACAGGGCCGTCGACGCACTCACCGGTGTGCACCCCGACTACTGGGCCTACGTCAGAGATTTGGATGCGGTGTCTACCTTCATCGCAGGAGTGGTCGATCGGATGAGAGGACGGACCGAGAACGCATGAGGGGGGCCACGATTACCGAAGTGCGCGCCATGCAGCACTTTCGGCATCTCGACGGCGCAACGATGGAGGAGTTGTTCCTGCACCGTCCCGAGCCGTTCGGGCACAGCGACGATCGCGACCGCCTGGCGACCGCTCTCGGCGCCACGCTCTACGTACCCGCGACGCGCGGCGATCTCGTCGCGACCATCACGAAGCGTGCGGCCGAGGGTGTGACGTCGATGGTGCTCGACCTCGAGGACGCCGTCGCCGACGACGAGGTCGAGCAGGGCCTGCAGAACGCCGTCGCGACACTCGATGCGCTCGCCGAACGCGGACCGTCGCCGATGATGTTGTTCGTCCGTGTCCGCACCGCCGACGGTGTCGGACGGATCGCGTCGATGCTCGGCGCCGGCAAGGCCGTGCTGACCGGATTCGTGGTGCCGAAGTTCACCGCCCACACCGGCCCCGCCTTCCTCGAGGCCGTGGCCGCGGCGTCGATATTGCTCGACCGTCACCTCTACGCGATGCCCGTCATCGAGTCGGCCGAGGTCGTCCACCGCGAGACCCGCGACGGTGAATTGCGTGCGATCTCCGGCATTCTCGCCGAGCATCGTGACCGCGTCCTCGCCGTCCGGATCGGCGCGACCGACATGTGCGCGACCTTCGGTATCCGGCGCGACCGCGACCTGACGATCTACGACGTGCGGGTCGTCGTCGACGTGATCGCCGACGTCGTCAACCACCTCGGACGTACCGATGGAACGGGTTTCGTCATCACCGGTCCCGTCTGGGAGTACTTCGCCGATCACGAACGCATGTTCCGCCCGATGCTGCGCTCGACGCCCTTCGAGGAGCAGGACGCCGTGCTGTTCCGTCAGCAGCTCGTCAGCCGCGACCTCGACGGTCTGCTGCGCGAGATCGCCCTCGACCGCGCCAACGGTATCCAGGGCAAGACCGTCATCCATCCGTCGCATGTCGCTGCGGTGCACGCTCTGTCGGCCGTGACGCATGAGGAGTTCCACGATGCGACCGACATCCTCGATCGCGACACCGGTGGTGTGCAGGCCTCGGGATACGGGAACAAGATGAACGAACGACGACCCCACCGCACGTGGGCCGAGCAGACCCTGTTGCGCGCGTCGGTGTTCGGTGTCACCCGTAAGGGGATCACCTTCGTCGACCTGCTGACTGCGCTGGTGGACCGATGACCGACATCCTCGATATCCCCTGGGCCACCGCAGAGCTCGGATTCGCTCTCGAACATGTGGAGTCGTCGTGCGGTTACACGGTTCCCGAGCTCGTCCGGCCGGGGCTGCGGCGCAATCCACGACGCGCGCACCTGCTCGTCTCCACGGTCCTCGGCAAGCACATCCCCACCGAACCGGCCGCGGTGCGCGGTGCCGGTCACCGGCTCGGCCGACTCGTCGCCGATCTCCTCGGTGACGCGGCATCCGACGCCGTCGTCATGGGATTCGCCGAAACGGCAACGGGTCTCGGTCACTGCGTGGCCGACGCCCTCGAGGCCGCGTGCTACCTGCACTCGACGCGACGTCAGGTCCCCGGAGCAGAGGTGCTCACCGGATTCGAGGAGGGGCACTCGCACGCGACCTTCCACCTGCTCCAGCCGACCTCCGGCGCACTGTTCGCCAACGCCGCGCCGCTCGTCCTCGTCGACGACGAGATCTCCACGGGAGCAACGGCACTCGACGCCATCCGTGCGCTGCACCGCGATCATCCGCGTGATCGTTACGTCCTCGCCTCACTCGTCGACATGCGGTCGGAACAGGATCGGCGCCGGACTGCTGAGGTCGCGGCGGAACTCGGCACGAGCATCGAGCACGTGAGCCTGGCCGCCGGGCGATCCGTCGTCCCAGACGATCTCGTCGCGCGGGTCGCGGCGTTGCCCGACCCCCTCCTCAATCCGATGGGCGATCGACGCGGCGACGTCCGGTTCCTCCACGCGGCGTGGCCGTCCCATGTGCCCGACGGTGGGCGCCACGGGATGCTGCGCACCGACGCGGCGGCCTTCGACGCGGCTCTGTCGACGCTCGCCGACACGATCGCGGACGCGCGCGACGGCGAGCGACCCACCGTCGTCGTCGGACACGAGGAACTGATGTACCTGCCGCTACGACTCGCCGAGGCACTCGTCGACCGCGGCACCCCCGCCCGATTCCAGACCACGACGCGCTCCCCCGTCCACGTGATGGACGTCGACGGATATCCCTTGCGCCGCGGATTCCGTTTCATCGCACCCGAACACATCGACAGCGAGTTCGAGAACGAGGTGCCGCGTTTCCTCTACAACGCGCAGTGGCCCACGCCGACCGAGGTGCGCGCCGAGCTGATCCTCGTCGTCGACTCGCCCGCCGACACCGATCGTCTGCGCGCACCGGGAGGTGTTCTCGACGTGCTCACCTCTGCCGGCGAGGACGTCCTCGTCGTGATCGTGCCCGCCACCGATCCGGCGGTGCTGCGCACCCACAGGGAGACCGTATGACCGTGCCACTGACCGGACCCGAGTTCGGCTCCTACGCACCCGACGAGGTGACGTGGCTGCTCAAGGATCTCTCCCACGCCGACCTCGAGGGTGATATCGCCGAGCGGGAGGCACGGATCCAGGCGGGTCTCGCGCACTACGCGGAGTCCCTGCCGATCGAGTACCAGCCCGACGCCGCCTACCGCGAGCTGTTCGACAAGGCACTGGCCGGCACAGCGGGCCGGTTGGCGCACGCGGTGGGCACGGTCACCGAACTGCTCCTCGCCGAACGCGGAACCGACCTGACACTCGTGTCGCTCGCGCGGGCGGGCACCCCGATCGGCATCCTGATCCGCCGGTGGGCACTGCACCACCACGGCCTGACGCTGCCGCACTACGCCGTGTCGATCGTCCGCGGTCGCGGAATCGACTCCGCCGCTCTCGACCACATCACCGCGCGGCACGATCCCGCTTCGGTCGTCTTCGTCGACGGCTGGACGGGTAAGGGCGCGATCGCGCGTGAACTGTCCGCTGCACTCGCCGAATACACCGCGCGAGGCGGTCCTGTCCTGTCGGACGACCTCGCGGTCCTCGCCGATCCGGGCCACTGCGTCCGCACCTACGGCACGCGCGACGACTTCCTCATCGCCTCGGCCTGCCTGAACTCCACCGTTTCCGGGCTGGTCTCGCGAACGGTCCTCAACGACAGCCTGATCGGCCCCGGGGAGTTCCACGGCGCCAAGTTCTACGCCGAGCTGGCCGCGGACGACGTGTCGAACCATCTGCTGGACACCGTCACCGCGGAGTTCGACACGTGCGGCGACGTCGCGGCGGCTGCGCAGGCGGTGCTCGAATCCGACCGCACCCCCACCTGGGCCGGCTGGGAGTCCGTCGAACGGGTGCGGGCGCAGTACGGCATCTCGAGCGTCAACTTCGTCAAACCCGGTGTCGGAGAGACCACGCGCGTGTTGCTGCGCCGCGTCCCCTGGAAGGTGTTGGTACGCGACATCACCGCCGACGAGCACGCCCACATCCGGATGCTCGCGGCCGCCCGCGACGTTCCCGTGGAGGAGGTCCCCGACCTGGCCTACTCCTGCATGGGACTGATCAAGGACCTGCCGTGAATGCCCCATCCGCGACCGGCACTGCGCCCGCACTGGTCGCCACCGATCTCGACCGCACCCTCATCTATTCGCGCGCGGCGATGACCGGCGACCAGTTCGACACGCAGGATCTGCTGTGCGTCGAGTACTACGAGGGCGCACCGCTGTCGTACGTCACCGATACTGCGGCACAACAACTTCGCTCCCTCGCCGACGAGGTCGCGATGGTGCCGACGACCACGCGCACACCCGAACAGTTCCGCCGCATCGAACTGCCCGGCGGTCCGTGGCGGTATGCCATCGCGAGCAACGGTGGGTCGATCCTCGAGGACGGGCACATCGACCCGCACTGGCGCAGGACTGTGGAAGCAGCGGTACGCGAGGAGGGCGCGAGCCTCGACGAGGTGACGACCGAACTGCGTCGCCGCATCTCCGAGGACTGGATGTCGAAGTTCCGCATCGCCGACGAGTTGTTCTGCTATCTCGTCGTCGACGTCGCAGCGCAACCGGCGGGATTCCTCGACGACTGGCACGAGTGGTGTTCGACGCGCGGCTGGAACGCCTCGCAGCAGGGCCGGAAGATCTACACGATGCCGAACAGCGTGTGCAAGAGCCGCGCGGTGGCCGAGGTGCACCGGCGGCTCCGCGACCGCGGAGTGCTCGCCGACGACGCCCCGGTCTTCGCTGCGGGCGACGGTGCGCTCGATGCGGAGATGCTGAAGGCCGCCGACGCCGCGATCCGGCCTCGCCACGGCGAACTCGAACTGATGGACTGGCGTCACCCGAGCGTCTCGGTGACCGACGCCGCGGGCGTCACGGCCGGGGAGGAGATCCTCGCCTGGTTCGCCCGTTCCGCTCGTCTTCCGGTCGCTTCGTAGAGTAGAGGTTGCCCGGTCACCGACACAGTGAGGACACATCTCTTGCCGACTCCGCTCTCCAAGGGTCAGAACGGACCGCTCACCGCGTCCGACGTCGTCGTCTCGCTCGAGCTGACCACGCCCGCCGATCTGTCCGCACTGCTCGTCAAGGCCGACGGCAAGGTGCGCTCCGACGCCGACTTCGTGTTCTTCAACCAGCCCACCGGGCCGGGCGTGCGTCTCGTACCCGGTGCGCCCGGGCAGGCGGCCTCGCTCGCCGTGTCGCTCGCGCAGGTTCCCGCCGACATCGATCAGGTACGTGCCGTGATCACCCTCGACGACGCGTCGAGCAACTTCGGCCGGTTCGCACCGCCCACCGCGCGCGTGTCCGACAGTGCGGGAACGGTGTTGTACGAGTACCGGATCGACGGACTGAGCACCGAATCCATCGTGATCGCGCTGGAGCTGTACCGGCGCCAGGGCGCGTGGAAGGTCCGCGCTGTAGGCCAGGGATATGCGGGCGGTTTCGCGGCGCTGGTGACCGATCACGGTGTCAGCGTCGACGACGCACCCGCCCAGCCTGCCGTCGCACCCCAGCCCGCCGCACCTCAGCCCGTCGCTCCCACGCCCGCTCCGGCTCCGCCCGTGCAGCAGACTCCGCCTCCGCCGGTGCAGCAGACCCCGCCCCCGGCGTATCCGGCACAGCCGGCATCTCCGGCACAGCCCGCGGAGATCAGCCTCACGAAGAACCGCCCGGTGAGCCTGGTGAAGGGCCAGAAGGTCACCCTCCGCAAGGACGGCGGCGTCGCGCTGACCTTCCTGCGCATGGGGCTCGGCTGGGACCCGGTGGAGAAGCGCGGCCTGTTCGGCAACCGTTCCGCCGACATCGACCTCGACGCCTCGGCCGTGATGTTCGCCGACAACCAGATCGCCGACGTCGTGTACTACGGCCAGTTGCAGTCGAAGGACGGCTCGATCCAGCACCAGGGCGACAACCTCACCGGCGCCGGTGAGGGCGACGACGAGGTGATGCTCGTCGACCTCACGCGGGTCCCCGCCCATGTCACGACGGTGATGTTCATCGTGACCTCCTACAAGGGCCACACCTTCGAGCAGGTGCAGAACGCGTTCTGCCGCCTCGTCGACGGCACGATCGACACCGAACTCGCCCGCTACACGCTGCAGGGCGGCATGCCGTTCACGGGCATGGTCATGGCGAAGGTCTACCGCCAGGGCAGCGAATGGAAGCTGCAGGCCATCGGCGAGGGCATGCAGGCGAAGCATCCCGGTGAGGCCGCGCCGCAACTGGGCCGGTTCCTGGCCGTCTGACCGGTGGGCGAGCTCTTCACAGCGGGACGCAACGCCCCGCTGCCGACCCGCACGGTCCGTTTCACGGCGACCGCATCCGTCCCGCTGGACGTGTGCGCGTTCGTCGTGGACGACGGCCTGCAGGTGGCGTCCTCCGACGACGTCGTGTTCTACAACCAGCCCGGCACGCCCGGCGTTCGACTCGAGGGCGAGGTGATCGTCGTCGACGTCGACTCGGTCCGTCCCGGTGCACGCGTGCTGTGCGCGGTCGGCTGCGAGCGACCCGCAGCGGTGTCGACCTCACTGTCCGACGCGGCGGGCACCGTCCTCGCGTCGTTTCACGTGGAACCGGCGGTCGGTACCGAGACGGCGCTGCTGTGCTGGGAGATCTACCGTCGTCACGACGAATGGAAGATCCGCGCCCTCGGCCAGGGATACGCCGGTGGACTCGCCGAGATGTTCACCGCGCACGGAGTGGATGTCGAGTCACCCTCCGACGCGGAGAAGGTGGCCGCCCCCGGACCTGGTCCGGTCATCGGCCTGTCCCCTCTCGAGGTGCTGTGGCGGATCTTCGAGGACGCGGCCCGGTCGGCCGCGGCGTACACGTCGAGTGTGGAGTTCGCCCAGCACCGCTTCGACGACGAACTCTCGGCAGCGGTGGCCGATCCCGCCCGCCGTATGGGTCCCGAGGCCGACCGTGCCCGGGCACGTGCGCAGCAGCGCTACGACGAGCTCGTCGGTGTCGCCGAGGCCCGCTACCGCGACGACAGTGCGGTGCTCGCCGCCGAGCTGCTCACCGTCGACGCGACGTTGCCGCCCGCACTCGCATCGTGGATCTCCCCGGCCTGGATGCACCTGCACCTGCCGAGCGACGGCGTGCGGGTGGGTGAGGTGACGGCGCCCGATCTGGGTCCGCTGCGCATCCCCCTGTGTCTGCCGGCGCCGCTCACGCGACCGTTGTGGATCGACGGTGATCCGGCCGAACTCGGTCCCGTCGTGTCGTCCGTGGTCGTGCGGCTGCTCACGGCCCGGCCCGACACCCTGTTGCACCTCGTCGATCCCGGGCGGACGCTGCCCGCACTCGAA
Source organism: Rhodococcus sp. S3 (assembly GCF_058211795.1). Taxonomy (NCBI): domain Bacteria; kingdom Bacillati; phylum Actinomycetota; class Actinomycetes; order Mycobacteriales; family Nocardiaceae; genus Rhodococcus; species Rhodococcus sp. S3. The sequence continues at coordinate 4,917,887 of NZ_CM177074.1, forward strand.
ACGCTCACCGCAGGGCGCCTCGCCGGACCGTCCGTCCACGACCGGTTGCAGGTCCCCGCCAAGCTGCGAGGGCTGGCCGACGCGGCGGACCTCGACGCGCTCGCCCGGCAGGTCGACGCGGACACCGCATCACCCGTGTTGCTGGTCCTCGCCGGATTCCCCTACGGCTACGACCACGACGACCTGCTCGAGATCGTCCGGATCACGCGTACCGGCAGTGACGGTCGGGTCTCCGTCGTTCTGGCGGGAGATCCCCCGGACGATCGGGTCGCGGAGATCCTGTGGGACGAGGCGCAGAAGCTTCCCGTCGACGGTGAGCTGGCCGATCCGTGGACGGGAGGCCGATGGACGTTCGTTCCCGACAGCCTGCCCGCCGAGACCGAGCATCTGCGCGGCGCGCTGGGTGGGAGTTCGCTTCCGGACTGATCGTCCCCTCGCACAGAGGGATCAGCGCCGATCGACGAGTGTCGTGGCATCGGGCGCGTACACGGTCATCCAATGCGGATCCAGGCGGTAGTAGATCACCTCCTCGTCCCAGTCGAAGGCGTCCCCGCCGTAGAACGACTGCAAGTAGGCGAGCAGTTCGGGCCAGTCGTCGGCGGGCTCACCGCCGCGCGGGTTGAGAATCTCCACGCGCCCGTGTGTGAACACTCCGAGGTCCTCCCCGCGCATGTGCGCCGCGCTGACCGCGGGACGCGCGGCGAGATGCCGGGCCTTGGCGGCGTTGCGGGCCGTGCCGAAGTACCACCTGCCGTGCAGGAAATGTCCGTCCACAGCACTGATGCGCGGTTCCCCGCCGGCGGTGACCGTCGCCAGCGAGAGGACGCACATGCCCGTGAGCACCTCGACGAGCTGCTCGGCCGTGAGGGTCCGCGACGCGTCGACGATCGACCTCAGGTGGGATGTGGACCGGGACAGCGACGTATCGAGGAGCACCTGGAGGTCGGCGAGCTCGGTGGGGGTTTCGTGCACGGCTCCATGTTCACATCACCGAGGCTCACGGGACCCGACAGTTCCTGCTCTGTTCTCCTCGCCGATGTCTGCTCTCGGGGAGATCACCGAACGCGGGTCACCCGCATGGAGGACCCGCCATCCCCCGGTCGGCCGACGCGCGCCGACCCCGCCGCATCGCATGGTGAGGATCATGACGGTCACCGATCCGACGACGCGACAGCAACGTATCCTCGCCCTCGACGTGGCCCGGGGGATCGCCATCCTCGGCACCTTCGCCGCCAATGTCTGGATCTTCACCGACCCCGCCGGGATCGTCGGATATCTCGCCTCGATCGGCACCGATCCGTGGCCGCAACGCATCCTCATGCAACTCGCGCAGGGAAAGTTCCTCGGGTTGCTCACCCTGATGTTCGGGATCGGCCTGGCCGTGCAGGCGGCGTCCGCTCAGCGAGCGGGGCGGCCGTGGCCCGGCGGTTACCGGGTACGCGCCACCCTGCTCTTCGTCGACGGGGTGGTGCACTACCTGCTCGTCGCCGAGTTCGACATCCTCATGGGGTATGCGCTGACGTCCATGCTCGTGTGCGGGCTCGTGATCTCCTCCCGTCGTGTGCGGCTGTGGGTCGCGGGTACGGCCGTCGCTGTTCACGCGCTGGCCGTGACCGCGCTCGTCGTGGCGCTCGCCAGTTCACCGCCGAATGCGGAGACCCCCGAGCTGACCACCGCCACCTGGTGGGACATGATCGTCTTCCGCGTGGACAACGCCGCTGCGTTCCGCGCCGAGGTGATCTTCGTGATCCCGATGACGGTCGCGCTGTTCCTGACCGGCGCCGCACTGTATTCCTCCGGGCTGTTCGACAGCAGAGGTGCGGTGCTGCGCCGGCGGCTGATGGTGGTCGGGGCGATCGCAGCACCGCTCGACCTCGCCGTGGGTCTGTTCGGCGGTGCCGCAGGTGTATTCGCAGCGCGCTACGGCATCGCCCCGTTCGTCGCGCTCGGCCTGCTGGCGTGGATCGCCCACTTCTACATCGGCAGGTCCACCACCGGCACGGTCGGCACCGCCTGTGAACGCATCGGGCGGACCGCGCTGAGTTGCTACATCCTGCAGAACATCGTCGCGTCGGTGCTCTGTTACGACTGGGGATTCGGTCTGGCGAAGACCGTGGACCCCGCCATGCGGGTCCCGTTCACGATCGCGGTGTACATCGCGGTGGGAGCGGTGATGGTCGTCGGATCCCGTTGGTGGCTCGGCCGATTCCGCCAGGGACCGGTCGAATGGGTGTGGCGGGTGTCCTACGAGCGGCTGACGGAACGTCGCTGACGTGTCGGGTTGCCTCGTGGGGGTCTACCGCTCGGTCACGGATTCGACGCCCTCACCGGTGAGTACGGCGATATGTTCGACGAAGGGACGATCCGTCCCTCCAACATCTACCGACCGGAGGCAAGATGATCTTCATCGTGGTCCGTTTCAAGGTGAAGCCCGAGTACCAGGACAGTTGGCTCGAGACCACCGCGGAGTTCACCGAGGCGACGCGAGGCGAACCCGGGAACCTGTGGTTCGACTGGTCGCGCAGCGTGGACGATCCGTCCGAGTACGTTCTCGTCGAGGCGTTCCGCGACGGCGACGCCGGAGCCGAGCACGTGAAGTCCGATCACTTCCGCAAGGGACTCGACGCGATGCGGCCGGCGCTGAGCGAGACCCCGCGCATCCTGAACACGGAGATCCCGGGCACCGAGTGGGCCCGGATGGGTGAACTGCAGATCGACTGATCGACTGCGTCGAGACCGACGTCGTGCGCGAGATTCCCGCCGGATCCCGCATGCGACGTAGGTCTCGATGTGCGCCCATAGGTTTGTCCTAACGTTTCGTGCGGCCGCAGGTCTTTGTGGCAGCAGTCACGGTCGTGATCGACTGGACCGGCGTGGACGGCATGTCCGCGCGCCGGCCGTGTCGATCAGGAGCGTGATGTGAGCGAGTTGCACCTTCCCAACCGAATCCGGCAGCTGGCAGTCGAACATCCGGATCGTGCGGCGGTCAGCTCCGGCGGAACGACACTCACCTACTCCGAGTTCGACGCGCTCACCAACCGGGTCGCCTCGGCACTCGCGACCGTTCCGGCGACGTCCAAGCGTATCGGTGCGCTGCTGCGCATGGGCCTGCCCGGTGCGGCCTCGTTCGTCGGCTGCGCCAAGGCCGGGCTGGTCTTCACCCCGCTCAACTGGCGTCTGAATCCGGGCGAGATCGCCGACATCGCCGACGACGCGCAGCTCGACGTCCTGATCGTCGAGGACGAGTTCGCCGCATCCGCCCGCGCGGCCGCCGCAGTCCTGCCCGAGGCACAGATCGTCGTGGTGGGCGACGCCTCCACCGTGCCCGGCGCACGGTCGTGGGAGGACTTCGTCGCCTCCGGTGACGACATCGACCCCGGATTCGGCGACGACCCGCGGACCGAGGTGCTGCAGCTCTACACCTCGGGCACCACCGGTCGCCCCAAAGGTGTTGTGGCGACGCATCACAACCTGTTCAACGAACCGCGGAACTTCGCGTTGTACGAGTTCACCGAGGACTCGGTGTCCCTCGACGCGCTGCCCCTGTTCCACATCGCCGGTGCCGGCTGGATGAGCACGACCCTGTCGGCGGGTCTGCACCTGGTGCTGCTCGGCGAGATGCGCCCGAACCTCGTGGCGGCAGCCATCTCCGAGCACGGCATCACCCACGCCTTCCTCGTGCCGTCGGTGATCAACATGCTCGTCGAGATGCCCGACCTGTCGGATCACGACCTGTCGACGCTCCGCTTGGTGGCCTACGGCGCCTCCCCCATCACGCCCACCCAGCTCGCCCGCGCCATGGACACCCTCGGCTGCCGCTTCGTGCAGCGCTACGGCATGACCGAGACGATGGGTGCCCTCACCGCCCTGCGCGCCGACGACCACGACCCGCACGGATCCCGCTCCTACCTGTTGCGTTCGGCCGGCAGCCCGCTCCCCGGCGTCGAGGTCGAGATCCGCGACATCGCCACGGGCGAACCGCTTCCCGGCGGGCAGACGGGCGAGATCGTCTGCCGCTCGCGGAACAACACGTCGGGTTACTGGCGTCGCGACGCCGAGAACGCGGCCCTGTTCACGGCCGACGGTTTCCTGCGCACCGGCGACGCCGGACACATCGACTCCGACGGCTATCTCTTCGTCACCGATCGCGTGAAGGACATGATTATCTCGGGTGGCGAGAACGTCTACCCGATCGAGGTCGAATCCGTCCTGTCCGAACACCCGGCCGTCGCCGAGGTCGCCGTCGTCGGTGTGCCCGACGACCGTTGGGGCGAGGCCGTCACCGCCGTCGTGCGGGTCGCACCGGGCGCATCCCGCCCGACCGAGGACGAACTCCTCCAGTTCACGGTGGAGCGACTCGCGTCCTACAAGAAACCCCGCCACATCCACTTCGTCGACGAACTGCCCCGCAACGCGAGCGGAAAGATCCTCAAGCGCACACTGCGCAACGAGTTCGCTCCCGTGCAGGAGGGAACGACGCCGTGATCGTCACCGAGCACCTCGGCACCGTCCAGCGCGAAGCATGGGCCGCCGGAGTACTGCCGCCCGTCGAAGAAGTGCGTCCAGGACTGTGGTCGATCCCGGTCCCGATGCCGAAGAACCCACTGCGGTACGTACTCTCGTACGCACTCGCACTCGACGACGGCCTCGCCCTGATCGACCTCGGCATGGACACCGAGGAGTCGTGGGACACCCTCGTCGCCGGTGTCGTCACGACCGGCCACCACATCACCGACGTGCGCTACGCGGCGATCACCCACCTGCATCCCGACCATTTCGGCCTGGCACCCCGCCTGAAGGAGACGACCGGCGCCGTCATCGCGATGCACGCCGCCGACGCCGCAGCCCTCGGACACTTCACCCCGGAGGACGTCGCCACTGACAAGGAAGCTTGGCGCGTGGACCTCACCGGGCTCGGCGCACCGCCCGAGGTCGTCGAGGCCGCCCGCTTCGAACTCATCCGTTTCCCCCAGGGGGAGAGCGCCGATATCGTTCTCGCCCACGGTGATCGACTGGACCTTCCCGGGTGGAACATCGAAGCGGTGTGGACGCCGGGCCACACGCCCGGTCACCTCGCCTTCGTCGACCGCGACCGCGACCTGCTGTTCAGCGGCGACCACATGCTTCCGCGCATCAGCCCCAACATCTCCTCCGGCCCCGGCGAACTGGGCGACCCGTTGCACCGCTATCTGCTGTCGCTGCATGCGACGACGGCTCTGCCGGACTGCGAGGTGCTGCCCGCCCACGAGTACCGGTTCCGCGGAGTCACCGAACGCGCACGCCAACTCATGGACCACCACGAGGTCCGTCTCCACGAAATCCGCGATGCCGTCGCGTCCAGGCCCGAGTCGACGGCGTGGGAGATCACGACCCGCGTCACGTGGTCGCGTCCTATCGATGTGATGGATCCCCGGCTGCAGCGACTCGCCGTCCGCGAAACCCAGGCCCATCTGCTCGTTCTCGCCGATAGAGGCGACATCCGTTCCGACGGTGGAACTCCCGCCCACTGGACTCTCTCCACTCCGACCCATACGAAGGAAAACTGACATGAGCGTTGTCCTCACCGAATTCGCCGACGGCGTCGCGGTGTTCACCCTCAACCGCCCCGAGGCCAAGAACGCCGTGAACCTGGAGGTCTCGGAGGCGTTGGCCGCGGCCATCGACGAGTTCGAGGCACGCCCCGACCTGACCATCGGCATCCTCACCGGTTCCGGCGGAACGTTCTGCGCCGGAATGGATCTGAAGGCGTTCGCACGCGGGGAGCGCCCGTCGATCCCCGGCCGCGGTTTCGGTGGCCTCACCGAGGCACCGCCGAGCAAGCCGCTCATCGCCGCAGTCGAGGGCTGGGCCCTGGCCGGTGGATGCGAGCTCGCCCTGTCCGCCGACCTGATCGTCGCGTCGCGCGAAGCGAAGTTCGGTATCCCCGAGGTCAAGCGCGGACTCGCGGCGGCGGCCGGCGGCCTGCTGCGCCTGCCGAAGATCCTGCCCTACCCGCTCGCGATGGAACTGGCCATCACCGGTGACCCGCTCACCGCCGAGGTCGCCCACCAGCACGGCCTGGTCAACCGCGTCACCGAGCCCGGTGAAGCACTCACGGTGGCAAAGGAACTCGCCGCCCGCGTCGCGGCGAACGGCCCCCTCGCCGTCAAGGCCACCAAGCAGGTCGTCGCGATGGCCGCCAACTACACCGACCCCGATGCCTTCGTCGCGCAGCGCAAGTTCATCGACCCGGTCTTCGCGTCGGCCGACGCCAAGGAAGGCGCCCGGGCGTTCGCCGAGAAGCGCGCACCGGTCTGGAAGGGCGAGTAGGAATGTCGGACGTTCTGGTCGCGCAGGACGGCTCGGTCGCCACGATCACGCTGAGTCGACCGGAGCGCAAGAACGCGATGACGGTCGAGGCGTGGCGGTCGTTGCGTGAGACGTTCGGTGCGCTCCAGCACGACGATTCCGTCCGCGCCGTGATCCTCACCGGCGCCGGTGGTGACTTCTGCACTGGTGCCGACATGGAGCGGCGCGACTCCACCCATCCCCTCGACCGTATGCGGGAGATCAACGAGACGGCGCTCGCCGTCGCGGAGTTCTCCAAACCGCTGGTCGCGCAGGTCGAGGGGTATGCGGTGGGCGCCGGATGGAACATGGCGCTGCTGTGCGACGTCGTCGTCGCCTCCCGCACGGCGAAGTTCAGCCAGATCTTCACGCGACGCGGACTGTCGGTCGACTTCGGCGGGTCGTGGATCCTGCCGCGCCTCGTCGGACTGCACCAGGCGAAGCGTCTGGTCATGCTCGCCGACATCGTGAGCGCCGAGGAAGCGTACGGCTTGGGCCTGGTGACCGAGCTCGTCGAGCCCGACGCCCTCGCCGGTCGCGCCGCCGAACTGGCCGCGCGGCTGGCAGCGGCCCCGCCGGTCGCGGTGAGCATGTCGGCGCGGATGCTCGAGCAGGGTTCGTCGCTCACGCTGCGCGAGGCACTCGAGAACGAGGCCCGCTCGCAGGCGGTCAACCACGCCACCGACGCCCCCGATGCGATGCGCGCGTTCGTCGAGAAACGCGAGCCGTCGTTCACCGGCGGATGGCGGGTACCGCGCCCGGTCGACACCCCTTCCTGACGGTTACGTGCGGGACGATTCGGGGTGTCACCTACGATAATCGGGTGGACTTGCACCTCGTGACCTATTTCGTGGCCGTCGTCGACCACGGCGGGATCACGAAAGCTGCTCAGGCACTCTATATTTCGCAGCCGTCGTTGTCGCAGGCCATCCGCACCCTCGAACGACGCCTCGACACGACCCTGTTCGACCGCACCGGCCGACGGCTCACCCTCACCGAGGACGGCCGCGTCCTCGAGGTCGCCGCGCGCCGCATCCTGGCCGACGTCGAGCGGGCGAAACAGAAGGTCGCGGCGGTGCGCGACCTCGAGGCCGGCCGCGTCGAGATCGTCACCTTCGCGACGTTCTCGATCCACCCCGTCATCGAGTTCGTCCAGCGCTTCCGTCAGCGCTACCCCAACCTGACCGTGCGGGTGAACGACGCCGAAGGACCTCCCGGAGTGCATGCGGCGCTGCGCCGCGGCGAGGCGGAGATCGGCATCACCGACCTGTCGGTCGAGCACGCCGGCATGATCACCGTCCCGGTCCTCGAGCAGGAGATGGTGCTCGCGCTGCACCCCGACCTCGCCGCCGACGTGCCCGACCCCGTCACCCGGGCACAGGTCCGCGACTTCCCGCTGGTCCTCGACCTCGGCTCCCGCGCGAGTGCCGCGCGCACCGGTGAACTGCTCGGCGAGCAGAACGTCGTCGTCGACTGCGCCAACCAGGCCGCCCTGTGGCAGTTCGTCGAGCGTGGCACCGCCGGGACGATCGTTCCGCGTCGCGTCGCCGAGAAGCAGATCCCCGGTGCGGTCGTCCGGCCGCTGGACCCACCGTTCCGACGTCCCGTCGGGCTGGTGATGCGACCCGGCGATCTGTCCCCCGCTGCCGCCGCATTCGTGGCGACCACCACCGGCACCCCCTGGGAAGCGTGACGACATGGAGTTCCGTCAGGTCGAGTACTTCCTCGCCGTCGTCGAGAACGACGGCATCAACGGCGCGGCCGCCGAGCTCGGCGTCGCCCAGCCCACCGTCTCCCAGGCGCTGCGCAGCCTCGAGCGCGAGCTGGGTGTGCAGCTGTTCCACCGCATCGGGCGCGGCATGGTGCTCACTGCGGCGGGTAAGGCGCTGATCGGCCCGAGCCGGCAGATCCTCCGTGATGTGAACGCGGTGGAGGAGCTGCTCACCGTGTCGACGACCGAGGTCACGGGTCGCCTGGATCTGATGGTCTTCCCCGCCTTGGCGACCGGCCCGATCGTCGACCTGGTCTCCGAGTTCCGTCGCCTCCATCCCAAGGTCACCGCGCGACTCGGTGATCTGCGTGCGGAGGAGTTCACCGCGTCGGTCATCCACGACGGTCACTGCGAGTTCGTCGTCACCCACCTGCCCGTCGAGGACGAGGTGGGTCTCGAGATCATCGAGCTCGGACAGACCGAATACTGGCTCGCCTATCCCCCCGGCACCGACCTGCCGCCCGGGCCGCTGTCCTTGGCCGAGCTCCCCGACATCCCGATGGTCTTCGTGCCGCGCGGCGGTGGCTCCGTGAGCGACGCGATCGACTACGCGATGCGACAGGCCGAGGTGCGCCGCCCCATCTCCGTGCTCACCGACCATCGCGAGGCCCGCCTGCCGATGGTGCTCGCCGGTCTGGGCGGATCGTTCGTCGAACGGTCCCTCGCCGAATCGGCGCAGGACGTAGCGGTGGTCCGCCCGTGCGAGCCGACCTTCGCGCAGTCGTACGGGCTGGTGTTCGACCCGGCCTCGCTGTCGAAGGCCGGACGCGCTTTCGTCGACTTCGTGCGGTCGTCCGAGGAGTCCGACGCGACCGAATGAGTCCGCTGATGCGGTGACATCCGGGGATCCCGGCGCGACGAAAGTGGGGACGACGTCCACTTCCGCCCTCGGGAGATGATCGGTATGTCCACTTCGACGAGTTCCTCCACCCATCTCGACTCCGTCGACGCCTACGCGCAGCGCGTCCTCGATTCCGTCCTCGGCACCATGGACACCCTCACGATCCTGATCGGTGACCGTCTCGGCTGGTACCGAAGCCTCGCCGACGACGGACCTGCGACGGCCGACGAACTGGCCGAACGCACCGGGACCCACCCGCGGTACACCCGGGAGTGGCTCGAGCAGCAGGCCGTGACCGGTCTGCTCGACGTCGACGACGGTGATCCCCCACGCTTCGCTCTGTCGTCGGCCGGTCGCGAGGTGCTCACCGATCCGCGCAACCTGGCGTACAGGGCGCCGGTGGCGGCGGCCTGATGGTCGACGATCACGATCGCGCGCACCTATCCGGATGCGACGGTGCAGGGCTTCGACATCGACGCCCCGTCGGTCGAGATGGCCCGGTCGAACCTCGCGGAGAATACCGATGTGGCGCAGCGCGTCACGTTCACGCAGTGCGACGCGTCCGAACTGCCCGGTGGAAACTTCCACGCGGCCTTCGCGTTCGAGTGCGTCCACGACATGCCGCAACCGGTCGAGGTGCTGGCCGCCGTGCGGCGTTCGCTCGCACCCGGCGGGTTCATGATCGTCCTGGACGAAGCGGTCGCCGACACCTTCACCGCGCCCGGCGACGACGTCGAACGGCTCATGTACGGCTACAGCCTCACCATCTGCCTCCCCGACGGTATGAGCCACTCACCGAGCGCCGCGACGGGCACCGTCATGCGTCCCGCGACCCTGCGTCGCTACGCCCTCGACGCCGGTTTCACCGGGGTCGACGTGCTCCCCATCGAGGACTTCGGCTTCTTCCGCTTCTATCTCCTCCGCACCGGATAGCGTTGCCTTCGGAACTTCGGGGAGGTTGTGGTCGCGTTTCTCGAAAAACACGCACGCAACCTCCCCGAAGTCCTGCTCAGACGGGCGCACCGGCCGCTCCCAGAGCACGACGCACCCGTTCGACGAAGGCGTCGGGCCGCCGGTAGAGGAGGTCGGCACCGACCCGGATGACCGTCCACCCCAGTTCGGGCAGCACCGCGTACCGGTCGATGTCGCGGGTGCGCTGGGTGGGGTCGGTCCAGTGCTGCACGCCGTCGTACTCCACGAGGACCCGCCACTGCTTCCATCCCATGTCGGCTCGCGCCACGAACGCGCCGCCGACGAAGATCTCGATCTGGGTCTCCGGCGGCGGGAGACCGGCACGGACGAGGAGCAGACGCGTGTGGGTCTCGGGCGGTGACGCAGCTCCACCGTCGACGAGGGCGAGCACCCGCGGCACGGCACCGATGCCGTGTGCGCCCTTGCTCCTCGTCGTCGGTTCCTCGATCTCACGCACCTTCAGGCCGGTCGCGTTGCAGAGTGCGTCGATCGTTTCGACGGCGCGGTCGAGCGGCATTCGTCGGGCGAGATCGAAGGCCGTCTGCGCCGGTGTGGTCGCGACCATCCCGTCGACCAGGCAGGTGTCGAGCTTCGGGGCGCGGCGGACCGAGATGCCCGGCACCGATCGGACGTGATCGGAGCGGACGAGTTCGGCCGCCGCATCCGGGTCGAGCCACCGGGTGCCGTGCACGGCAGCGGCGGAGACTCCCGCGAGGACGCCGCGGCCCTGCGACCACAACCATGCCGCCTTCGCGCGCAGCAGCGGGGTCGCCGGGATTCCTCGTCGGATGTAGACGTCGCGGTGGAGGTGGACGAAGTCGCGCGCGAGTCGATGCCGCGTGACGACGCCGGCAGCGAGTGCCGCACGTCCCGAGAACGGTTCGTCGAAGTCGATCACGCGCCGAGCATGCCCGGCGCGACTCCCGTCCGGGCGCCGCGTGGAGGCCGGTTGTGGACAAGCTCGGACGTTATCCCCAGGCCGTCACCTGCGACGAAAGAAGCTCGGGGAGGCTGTGTCCGGGTTTTTCGAGAAAACCGGACACAACCTCCCCGAACCGGGAGCTGTCTGTTTACGCGACGCGCTCGAAGATCGCTGCCAGACCCTGGCCGCCGCCGATGCACATGGTCTCGAGGCCGTAGCGGGCCTCGCGACGGTGCAGCTCGCGGGCAAGGGTGGCGAGCATGCGTCCGCCGGTCGCGCCGACCGGGTGGCCGAGCGAGATGCCGGAGCCGTGGACGTTGGTGCGCTCGAAGTCGGCCTTGCCGAACTTCCACTCGCGGGTCACGGCGAGGGCCTGCGCGGCGAACGCCTCGTTGAGCTCGATGAGGTCGACGTCGGCGAGGGTGATGCCCGCCTTGGCGAGGGCGACCTCGGTGGCCGGCACGGGACCGATGCCCATGATCTTGGGCTGGACACCCGCGACGCCCCACGAGACGAACCGCACCAGCGGGGTCAGGCCCAGCTCTGCGGCCTTCTCCGGGGTGGTGACGATCGCCATCGACGCGGCGTCGTTCTGGCCGCTGGCGTTGCCGGCGGTGACGGTGGCCTCGGGGTCCTGCTTGCCCATGATCGGCTTCAGCTTGGCGAGGGTCTCCAGGCTGATGTCGGGACGCGGGTGCTCGTCGGTGTCGATGACCTCGTCGCCCTTACGGCTGCTCACCGTGACGGGGATGATCTCCTCGGCGAGGATGCCGTTCTTCTGGGCCTCGACGGCACGCAGGTGCGAGTTCAGGGCGAGCTGGTCCTGCTCGTCGCGGGAAATCGAGTACTCGCGACGCAGGTTCTCCGCCGTCTCGATCATGCCGCCGGGCACCGGATAGAAGCGGCCACCGGCGGTCGAGCGGGCGCGGACCAGACCGTCGTGCATCTGCACGCCGGTGCGGGCGCCGCCCCAGCGGATGTCGGTGGAGTAGAACGCCGCGTTGCTCATCGACTCGGTGCCACCGGCGACGACGAGATCGTGGTCGCCGTTACCGACCTGGAAGGCGGCCTGGATGACGGCCTGCAGACCCGAACCGCAGCGGCGGTCGATGTGCATGCCGGGCACCGTGATCGGCAGACCGGCGTCGAGGGCGACGACGCGGCCGATGGCCGGAGCCTCGCTGTTGCCGTTGCAGTGGCCGAGGATGACGTCCTGAACCTGTTCGGGCGCAACACCCGTGCGCTCGAGCAGACCCTTCAGTGCCGCGACACCGAGATCGACTGCGGTGAGGGACTTGAACATTCCGCCGTAGCGGCCGATCGGGGTACGGACCGGCTCGCAGATGACTACTTCGCGCATGATGACCTTTCGGGAAGAGAGTGAGGTGACGGACGAACCGTCACATGAAGCGGCCGCCGGTGACCTCGAGGACGGTGCCGGTCATGTAGGAGGACATATCGGATGCGAGGAACAGTGCGACGGAGGCGATCTCGTCGACCTCGCCGGGGCGGCCCATGGGGATCTCGGCCATCTTCTGGTCCCATGCCTTCTGCGGCATGGCCTCGGTCATCGCCGAGCGGATCAGGCCGGGCTGGATCGCGTTGACCCGAACGCCGTGGTGCGCCATCTCCTTGGCGGCGGCCTTGGTCAGGCCGACGATGCCCGCCTTGGCGGCGGAGTAGTTGGTCTGGCCGACCATGCCGACCTTGCCGGACAGCGAGGAGATGTTGACGATCGCGCCGCGCTTGGCCTCACGCATGATCGCGGCGGCCTTGCGGGTGCCGTGCCAGGTGCCCTTCAGATGCACCGAGATGACCAGGTCGAAGTCCTCTTCGGTCATCGTGCGCATGGTCGCGTCGCGGGTGATACCGGCGTTGTTGACCACCACGTCGAGCGAACCGAAACCGTCGACGGCCTCGGCGAGGAGGGTGTCCCAGTCGGCGGACTCGACGACGTTGGCGCGCACGGCCCGGGCCACGTCGCGGCCACCGAGCTTCTCGGCGGCGGCGGTGGCGGCAGCGAGGTCGAGGTCGCCGATCACGACGCGGGCGCCGGCGCCGACGAACTCCTGCGCGATGGCGAAGCCGATTCCCTGAGCGCCACCGGTGATCACGGCAGTGCGGTTCTCCAACAGAGACATCTACGATTCCTTTCGGCGGGGCTCGGGACGGCCCCCAGACAAGTCGATGCTCCGAATATAACGGCGATCCGGCCCGCGGAACGGCCTCGATCCATCGACAATGCCTATACGGGAATGGCGCCATTCGTATTGGACACCTCCCGGCGGCCGCACGAAGGTTGTAGACATGACACTCTCCATCCCGGCCCCCGAGGTCGACGAAGACGACTTCCGCGAAATCCTCGCGCAGACCCGCGCGTTCGTGCGCAACGTGGTCGTGCCGCGCGAGCAGGAGATCGCCGAGACCAATGCGATTCCCGAGGACATCCGCCAGGCCGCGAAGGACATGGGCCTGTTCGGTTACGCCATCCCGCAGGAGTGGGGCGGCCTCGGCCTGAATCTGCAGCAGGACGCGGAACTCGCGATGGAGCTGGGTTACACGACCCTGTCGCTGCGCTCGATGTTCGGCACCAACAACGGCATCGCCGGCCAGGTGCTGGTGAACTTCGGCACCGACGAGCAGAAGAAGCAGTGGCTCGAGGGCATCGCCTCCGGCGAGGTCGTCGCCTCCTTCGCGTTGACCGAACCCGGTGCGGGCTCGAATCCGTCCGGTCTGCGCACCAAGGCCGTGCGCGACGGCGACGACTGGGTCATCACCGGAGAGAAGCGTTTCATCACCAACGCGCCGCTGGCGAACCTGTTCGTCGTCTTCGCCCGCACCCGCCCCGCGGACGAGAACGGCACCGGCATCGCGGTCTTCCTCGTCCCCGCCGACACCCCCGGTCTGACGGTGGGCAACAAGGACGCGAAGATGGGCCAGGAAGGCGCCTGGACCGCCGATGTGCACTTCGACGGGGTGCGGGTGTCGAACTCCGCGCTCGTCGGTGGCAGCGAGGACGTCGGCTACAAGGCCGCGATGGTCTCGCTCGCCCGCGGTCGCGTGCACATCGCCGCACTGTCGGTCGGTCAGGCCCAGCGTGCGCTCGACGAATCGGTGGCCTATGCGGCCGCGGTGACCCAGGGCGGCACCCCGATCGGCAACTTCCAGTTGGTGCAGGCGATGATCGCCGATCAGCAGACCGGTGTGATGGCCGGGCGCGCCCTGGTCCGCGACGCCGCGAAGGCGTGGGTCGAGGAGACCGACCGCCGCATCGCGCCGTCGGTGGCGAAGCTGTTCTGCACCGAGATGGTCGGCAAGGTCGCCGATCTCGCGGTGCAGATCCACGGCGGCAGCGGCTACATGCGTGAGGTCGCCGTCGAGCGGATCTACCGCGACGTGCGTCTGCTGCGCCTGTACGAGGGCACCAGCGAGATCCAGCGTCTGATCATCGGCGGCGGACTCGTCAAGCAGGAACAGAAGAAGAACTCCTGATCTTCGGGCGCGGTTCCGGAACGGGTACATCCGGAACCGCGCCCGAAGCGATTCTCTCGAATCGCCTTCCACCGCATACGAAGAATCCCCCGTCATTCGATGCCGGGGATTCTTCGTGCGGTGTCAGGAAACCGTCAGACGCGAACGCAGATCCGTCTTGAGGATCTTGCCCGCGGCAGAGGTCGGGAGAGCCTCGACCACCACGACCTCGCGAATCTTCTTGTACGGCAGGACACGTTCGGCGACGAACGCCTTCAGTTCCTCCGCGTCGGGCTCCTCACCGACGACGGGGACGACGAAGGCGACCGGCTCCTGACCGATCGCGCCCGCCTCCCGGCCGACGACCGCCGCGGTGGACACCTTCGGGTGGGTCACCAGGATCTCCTCGAGCTCACGCGGATACACGTTGTAGCCCTTGTAGATCAACATGTCCTTCGCCCGGTCGGCGATGTACACGAATCCGTCGGCATCGCGGTAGGCGATGTCGCCGGTGGCGAGCCAGCCGTCGACGTACTGCTCGGCAGTGATCTCGGGGTGTCCGAGATATCCGTCGGTGACCTGCGGTCCGCGGATCCACAGTTCGCCGCGCTCCCCGTCGGGGAGGACGACGCCCGGATCGAGCTGCGACCGGATCTCGAGTTCGGTGTCGAAGACCGGAAGGCCGACGCTGCCGAGGCGGTACTCCGAGTCGACGACGAGCGGCATGGCCGTGACGACACAGGTGCCCTCGGTGAGCCCGTAGCCCTCCGCGATGCGCGCGTTGGGGAAGGCGCGCTCGAGGTTCTCGAGGGTCACATGGTCGATCGGTGCGGCACCGGACGAGACGACCCGCACGGTGGACAGGTCGCGGGTCTCGACGTCGGGATGCGTGGCGAGAGCATGCCACATCGCCGGGCTGCCGGTGATGTAGCTGGCCTCGTACCGCTCGATCAGTTCGAGCATGCGAGCCGGATCGAAGCGACCCGCGAGGACCTGGGTCAGGCCGCACGCGAGCAGGAACGACGTGTTGATCAGCGCGTGCGCGTGGAACAGCGGCGACACCACGATCGTCGAACCCTGGCCCGGGACCGCACCGGCGATCTTCAGGTCGTCGATCGGCTCGAGCGAGATCCGCCCGTCGACGTCGGCGACCAGCTGGTGCCCCGCGCGCCACGCGCACATCTGCGTGACGTTGCCGACGACGTTGCGGTGCAGGACCCGGACGCCCTTCGAAATACCTGTCGTGCCACCGGTGTACGCGATGTGCGCGATGTCGTCCGGACCGGTGACGACGGGTTCGAAGGTCTCCGGGCGCCCTTCGAGCGCATCGCCGAAGTGCACGGCACCCGGTGCCGTGACAGCCTCGTCGGAGACGACCGCGATCAACCGGACACTTGTTCCCTCCGCAGCCCGGAACAGCGTCTCGGCCTGCGCGGAACCGGTGACCGCCGCGGCCGCGGAGGTCTCCTCGATCTGCCGGCGCAGCCCCGGTTCGGGCTGCAGCGGATTCACGAGCGTGACCGCCGCTCCGACGCGGAGCGCGCCGTAATAGGCGATGTGGAACTCGACGCAGTTACCGAGGTGCAGGAGCACCACGTCGCGGGCCCGCACCCCGGCCTCGTGCAGCACGCCGGCGAACTGCGCCGAGCGTGCGTCGAGGTCGTTGTAGGTGAGCACCCGGTCGCCGTCGATCACCGCGGGACGATCGCCGTAGACGGCGGCGAGGCTCGGTGCCCACACCGCCATCGTCGTCGCCGGATACGACAGCCTGCGCTGTGCGAGGTCGGAAGCCGAGGTCATGGTCGACGCCCGGCTCACCGCGGTGCCATACGGATGGCGCCGTCGAGGCGGATGGTCTCGCCGTTGATGTAGCCGTTCTCGAGGATGTTCGTGGCCAGCTGACCGAACTCGTCGGGTCGGCCCAGACGCGACGGGTTGGGCACGGTCGCCTCGAGCGACTTGCGGACGTCCTCGCGCAGGCGGGCGAGCAGCGGGGTGTCCATGATGCCGGGGGCGATGGTGTTGACGCGGATGCCCTTGCTGGCGAGGTCGCGTGCGGCGACGATCGTCATGCCGACGATGCCGGCCTTGGACGCCGAGTAGTTGATCTGGCCGATCTGGCCCTCGAAAGCCGCGACGGAGGCCGTCATGACCACGGCGCCACGCTCGTCCTCGATGAGATCGAGTTCGGCCATGCGCTCGGCACCGAGGCGCAGCGCGTTGAACGAGCCGATGAGGTTGAGACGGATCACGAACTCGAAGTCCTCGAGCGAACCGGCCTTGCCCTCCTTGTCGAGGACACGCATCTTGCGTCCGGCGCCGGCGCAATGCACGACACCGCGCAGGCCGCCGCGCTCGTGCGCGACGTCGAGAGCCGCAGCGAACTGCTCCGAATCGGTCACGTCACCCGGCGCGAAGACGACGCCGTCGCCGAGTTCCTTGGCGATCTCCTCACCGTTCGAGCCGGGAAGGTCGATGAGGGTGACGTTGCCGCCGGCAGCCAGGACGCGACGTGCCGTGGCGAGACCGAGACCGGACGCTCCACCGGTGACGGCAACGGACAGACCCTTGAGTTCCATAGTGTTTCCTTCGGATTCGTAGCAGCTTGGGGAATGAGCGGGATCAGAGAAGCTCGAGGATGGTGGCGTTGGCCATGCCGCCGGCCTCGCACATCGACTGCAGGCCGTAGCGGATGCCGTTGTCGCGCATGTGGTGCACGAGGCGGGTCATGAGGATCGCGCCGGAGCCGCCGAGGGGGTGGCCGACACCGATCGCGCCGCCGAGCGGGTTGAGGCGGTCGGGCTTCGCACCGGTCTCGACCTGCCATGCGAGCGGCACCGGTGCGAACGCTTCGTTGATCTCGAAGGCACCGATGTCGTCGATGGACAGACCGGAACGCTTCAGGGCCTTCTCGGTGGCGGGGATGGGGCCGGTGAGCATGACGACCGGGTCGTCGGCGGCGACGACGGCGGTGTGGATGCGGGCGAGCGGGGTCCAGCCCTGCGCCGCGGCGTATTCGCTGGTGGTGATGAGCAGGGCGCCGGCGCCGTCGGAGATCTGCGAGGAGTTGCCGGCGTGGATCACGCCGTCCTCCTTGAAGACGGTCTTGAGCTTGGCGAGCGACTCGACGGTGCCGCCGCGGCGGATGCCCTCGTCGGTGGCGAAGTCGCCGACCGGGGCGATCTGACCGGTGAACGCACCTGCGTCGGTGGCGGCTGCGGACAACTCGTGCGAGCGCAGCGCGTACTCGTCGAGCTGAGTGCGGGAGAAGCCCCACTTCTCGGCGATCATCTCGGCGCCGATGCCCTGGCTGAAGCCGCCGACCTCGAAGCGGTCGAGCACGTTCTGCGGGAAGTGCTGGCCGTCCTTGCTGGCGCTGCCCATCGGCACGCGGCTCATGGACTCGACACCACCGGCGATCACGACGTCGTTCTGACCGGAGATGACGGTCGCGGCGGCGAAGGACACGGCCTGCTGGCTCGATCCGCACGCCCGGTTGATGGTGGTGGCGGGCACGGTGACCGGCCATCCGGCCGCGAACACGGCGCTGCGCGAGACGATTCCGGCCTGGTCGCCGACCTGGCTCACGCAACCCCACTGGACGTCGTCGATCGTGGCGGGATCGAGGCCGGTCCGCTCGGCCAGTACGGTCAGCATGTGTGCGGACAGGTTGACGGGATGGATCTCGGACAGTGCACCACCGCGACGTCCGATGGGGGAACGGACGGCGTCGACGATCACGGCATCGCGCATGCGAATCGGTCCTTTGCTGTTGCGGGACACGGTTGCCGGGCAACCGTGGTGGGAAACGACGACCGGCCGGGTGGTGGTCCTCACATTCGAGGAGACCATGCACCCGGCCGGTAGGGGAAAGTCTTTCGGCGGAAGCGTCCGTTAGGCGGAAGCTATGCCGAACTGGTCAGGCCGCAGCCCGGATGATCTTGCGGTCACGCTCCGGGTTCGCCAGGAACAGGACCAGGATCGCGGCGAGCGCACCGAGTGCACCGATGACCTGGAAGGCCGTTGCGTAGCCCTCCGCCGCAGTGGCGGCGTTGTCGACGAGGACACCCGTGCCGTAGGGGGCGACGAGGCCGCCGACGGCCATCAGGGCGAGGAAGACACCCATCGTGCCGGCGGTCTGCTGCGGCGGGCACAGCTCGGAGATCGCGGCGTTGATCAGCGGGAACGCGATGGCACCGAAGCCGTAGCCGATGGAGACGACCGCGACGGCGAGGGCCGGCGTACCGATGGACGGGAGGAAGACCAGGATGGCACCGCAGATGAGCACGCCGACGGCGGGCACGATGATGCGGACGACCCGCGAACGGTAACCCTTGGCGCTGAGACGGTCGGTGACCGTACCCGAGCTGATCATGAGGAACAGGCCGATGATGGACGGCAGGGCGAACATCGAGCCGGCCTGCAGGGCGCTGTAGCCGAGGCCGACCTCGAAGTAGGACGGCAGCCAGGTCAGGACGACGGTGGTGAGCGCGTAGACGACCATGATCAGGATCGCGCAGCTGACGAACGTGCGGGTGAGGAAGATCTTGCGCCACGGCACGGACGGCTCGGTCTGCGCGGCGGAAGCGGAGGTTTCGGCGCCCTTGACCGCCTTGGTCGTGTAGGGGCCTTCCTTCCAGCCGAGGAGCCAGAAGCCCATCCAGACCGCACCGAGGATCGACAGCGAGATCAGCGCGGCACGCCAGCCCCACTCGACGGTGATGAAGGTCAGGACGGGAGCGAGGGCGATCTTGGCGACCGAGGCGGAACCGGCCAGGAATGCGCCGGGCAGACCGCGCTTGGCCGGCGGGTGCCACGAGTACGCGGCGGTGTGCATGAGAGCCGAGCTCGGTCCTTCGGCGAGACCGAGCAGCATGCGAGTGACCACCAGCATCGTGAAACTCGCGCTGACGACCAGCGGCAGCATGACCACCGACCAGATCAGGCCGAGAGCCAGCAGGGCCCAGCGGAGGGTCAAGTACTTGTTCAGCGGCCCGGCGAAGAATCCGCCGACGGTGAATGTGACGAAGAACAGCGAACCGACCAGGCCGATCTGGGAGGAGCTCATGCCGAGCTCACGCGCCAGAGGCTGGGCGATAATGCCGAGGACGGCCTTGTCGGCGTAGTTGACGACGTAGAGGAAGATGACCAGACCGGTCATGCTCCACGCGCGGCCGGGGGTCACGAGAGGTGTCGAACCGGTCGCCGGCCCGCTGGGTCCGCCGGCGGTTGCCGGCTTGTCGTGCGCGATTTCGCCTGTGGTCACTGGGAGTCCCTTCAGAACTCGAGCGGGATAGCCGACTTACGAACAATCTGCATGTCGTTGTCGGAAGAACGTCACGCCTGGCGTCTGCATGCATTGAACGTGAGCCATGTCACCTGACGCAAAGAGCGGAAGGCGAACGAATCGATCACTGAAACCTATGACCCATCACAAGGCAGATTGAGGCCTCATCGAGTATTGGTCTGCGCTAACCGAGCGATAGCCGATCGGTGCTGTTCCCGGCGGCGAAACCTGGGCATGCTGACTGTGCCCGAAACAATCTGCGACGACGAGCGAGCCAGCATGAACTCCACCGCTTCCACCGACGAGCTGCCCTCGTCCACTGCGCCCCTCGCGGGAGTGCGCGTGGTCGAGGTGTCCAGCTTCGTGGCCGCACCGCTGTGCGGCATGACCCTCGCCGCCCTCGGTGCCGACGTGATCCGGGTCGACCCGATCGGCGGCGCTGCCGACTACCGCCGCTGGCCGGTCACCGACGACAACGAGTCGATCTACTGGGCCGGCCTGAACAAGGGCAAGCGGTCGTTCGCGGCGGATTTCCGTAACCCGGAGGCGCAGAACCTGATCCGCGACCTGATCATCGACGCCGGGGTGCTGGTCACCAACGCTGCCGGTCGCTCGTGGCTCGACTACGACGAGCTCGCCACGATCCGCCCCGACCTGATCCACGTGCAGGTCCTCGGCCGCGCCGACGGTACCGGCGCCGTCGACTACACCGTCAACGCGGCCGCCGGCTTCCCGCAGGTCACCGGCGCCGAGAACGTGTCGACCCCGGTCAACCACGTGCTGCCCGCCTGGGACGTCTCGTGCGGCCTGTACGCGGCCCTGTCGGTCGCCTCGGCTGTCTACCGCCGCGAGATCACCGGTGCCGGAACGAAAGTCGTGCTCCCGCTCGAGGACGTCGCGTTCGCGACCGTCGGCAACCTCGGTTACATCGCCGAGGCCCAGCTCGGCCGTCCCGTCCGGGAGAAGGTCGGCAACTCCGTCTACGGCACCTACGGCGCCGACTTCGCCACCAGCGACGGCGCACGCTTCATGCTCGTCGCGCTCACGCCGCGGCACTTCCGCGACCTCACCGAGCTCACCGGCACCGCCGAGGCCGTGGCCGCACTCGAATCCGCCCTGGGCGTCGACTTCCGCGACGAGGGCACCCGCTTCGAGCACCGCCACGTGCTCAACAGCTTGTTCGGCGCCTGGTTCTCGCGCCACACCGCCGACGAGGTCGAGAAGGCACTGGGCGGCACGTCCGTCCTGCACGAGCGCTACCGCACCTTCGCCGAACTCGCCGCCGATCCGCGCGTGACCGACAATCCGATGTTCCACAAGCTCGACCAGCCGCGCATCGGCAACTACCACGCCCCGAGCACCCCGATGTCCTTCGACGGCCGGTACCCCGAGGTCCGCCCCGCGCCGGCCAACGGTGACGACACCGCCGAGGTGCTCACCGAACATCTCGGGCTGACCGACGACGAGATCGACGCCCTCGCAGCTTCCGGCACCATCCGCACCTCCCAGAAAGAGCACGCATGACCCGCCTCGCCCAGACCCTCGGTCTGACGGAATTCCAGTCCGAGATCCTCGACACGGTCCGCACCTTCGTCGACCGCGAGATCATCCCGAACGCTCAGGAACTCGAGCACTCGGACACCTACCCGCAGGCCATCGTCGACCAGATGCGCGAGATGGGACTGTTCGGGCTGATGATCCCCGAGGAGTACGGCGGACTCGGCGAGTCGCTGCTGACCTACGCGCTGTGCGTCGAGGAACTCGCCCGCGGCTGGATGAGCGTCTCCGGCGTCATCAACACGCACTTCATCGTCGCGTACATGATCCGCCAGCACGGCACCGAGGAGCAGAAGCAGTACTACCTGCCCCGCATGGCCACCGGTGAGGTCCGCGGCGCGTTCTCGATGTCCGAGCCCGAACTCGGCTCCGACGTCGCCGCCATCCGCACCAAGGCCAAGCGCGACGCCGACGGCAACTATGTCATCAACGGCCAGAAGATGTGGCTGACCAACGGTGGCAGCTCCACTCTCGTCGCCGCCCTGGTCAAGACCGAGGAAGGCTCCGACAAGGCGCACAAGAACCTCACGGCGTTCCTGATCGAGAAGCCCGCCGGCTTCGGTGAGGTCGTCCCGGGTGTCACCATCCCCGGCAAGATCGACAAGATGGGGTACAAGGGCATCGACACCACCGAGCTCGTCTTCGACAACTACAAGGCCTCGGCCGATTCGATCCTCGGCGGCGAGCCCGGCAAGGGCTTCTTCCAGATGATGGACGGCGTCGAGGTCGGCCGCGTCAACGTCTCGGCCCGCGCGTGCGGTGTCGCGATCCGCGCATTCGAGCTCGCCGCTCGTTACGCCCAGCAGCGCACCACCTTCGGCAAGCCCATCGCCCAGCACCAGGCGATCTCGTTCTCCCTCGCGGAGATGGCCACCAAGGTCGAGGCCGCCCACCTGATGATGGTCAACGCCGCGCGCCTGAAGGACTCCGGTGAGCGCAACGACGTCGCTGCCGGTATGGCCAAGTACCTCACCAGCGAGTACTGCTCCGAGGTCACCCAGGCCAGCTTCCGCATCCACGGCGGCTACGGCTACTCGAAGGAGTACGAGATCGAGCGCCTCATGCGCGAGGCTCCCTTCCTGCTCATCGGTGAGGGCACCAGCGAGATCCAGAAGACGATCATCAGCAAGGGTGTGCTGCGCAGCTACGCGCTGTAAGGTCCACCCCCACAATCACATCCATCCCTGGAAGGACAACGCGTGAAGCGCACGCTGTACAACGAGGATCACGAGGCGTTCCGGCAGACCGTCCGCGACTTCATCGCGAAGGAGGTCGTGCCCGTCTACCCCGAGTGGGAAGAGGCCGGTCATCCTCCGCGCGAGTTCTACAACCGCATGGGCGAACTCGGACTCCTCGGCATCCAGGTTCCCGAGGAGTACGGCGGAGGCGGCGAGACGTCGCTGAAGTTCAACGTGATCCTCGCCGAGGAGGCGTCGGCGGCCGGTGTGTCGTTCGGTTCGTCGTCGGTGCACTCGAACCTGATCCTGCCGTACATCATGCAGAACGCCACCGAGGAGCAGAAGCAGCGCTGGCTCCCCGGGTTCGCCTCGGGTGAGCTGATGTTCGCGATCGCGATGACCGAGCCGGGTACCGGTTCCGATCTCGCCAACATCGCGACCACCGCGAAGCTCTCGGAGGACGGCAGCCACTACGTCCTCAACGGCGCCAAGACGTTCATCACCGGCGGTGCTCTCGCCGACCGCATCCTCGTCGTGGCCCGCACCTCGCCGTACAACCCCGAGGACCGCCGCGGTGGCCTGTCGATCCTGGTGGTGGACACCAGGAGCGAGGGCTTCGCCGTCGGGCGCAAGCTCCACAAGATCGGCCTCAAGACCTCGGACACCGCCGAGCTGTCGTTCGACGACGTGAAGGTGCCGGTCGCCGATCTGCTCGGCAAGGAGGGCGAGGCGTTCTCGTACCTGACGCAGAACCTCGCGCAGGAGCGTCTCACCATCGCGTTCGGCGCTGCCGCCACCGCGGCCGCGGCGATCCAGCACGCCATCGCATACACCAAGGACCGCAAGGTCTTCGGCAAGCCGGTCGCGTCCTTCCAGAACACCAAGTTCGTGCTCGCCGAGTGCTCGACCGAACTGCAGGCCATGCAGATCATGGTCGACAACGCGATCGAGCTCAACGACCGTGACGAACTGACGGTGCCCGACGCCGCCCGCGCGAAGCTGTTCGCGACGGAGGCCGCCGGCCGCATCATCGACAAGTGCCTGCAGCTGCACGGCGGCTACGGCTACATCACCGAGTACCCCATCGCCCGCCTCTACGCCGACACCCGCGTGACCCGCATCTACGGCGGCACCAACGAGGTCATGAAGACGATCATCGCCAAGGATCTGGGACTGTAGGTCTTCTGTAGTTCTTCGGTGGAGTAGGCCCCGCTATCCGGGGTCTGCTCCACCGAAGTCGTTTCCGACTATCGTTTCCCGCCATGCGGCTAGTCGTGAAGACCAAGAGGGTGATCGAAGCCCACCTGAGCAATTCGTCCGTCCGCGCCCTGTCGGGGTCGATGGTGGCGTACGAGGGGCAGGTCGGTTTCAAGTCCGCCGGTTTCGGTGGCGGTGAGGGTGTTCTCGCCGGGCTCCGGCAGCGCGCGACGGGCGAGGGGCTCTCGCTCATGGAGTGCAGCGGCACGGGCGTCGTCTACTTCGCGCACCAGGCGCAGGACGTCACGGTGCTGGAGCTGAACAACGAGACCCTGCAGGTCGAGTCCGAGCAGCTGCTGGCGCTGAGCGGGAACCTGAACACGAACGTGACGTTCGCGGGCCTGCGCGGCGGCATGAGCGGCCAGGGTCTGTTCACCACGACGGTGACGGGGACCGGGCAGGTCGCGCTGCTCTCGGCCGGGGGCCCGCTCATCCATCTCGAGGTGTCGCCGCAGTATCCCCTCGTCGTCGATCCCGACGCCTTCGTGTGTGCGAAGGGGCAGCTCACGCAGTCGTTCGTCACCGACGTATCGTGGCGCTCGGCCATCGGCCAGGGCAGCGGCGAGGCGTTCTCCCTGAAGTGGGACGGCGTGGGCGTGGTCTCCATCCAGCCGGCGGAACGGTAGGAACAGATGAGCTTCACGAAGATCAACGGCAAGGTCGTGCGCGTCGACCTGCGGCAGTCCGGTCCCGTCGTGGCCCGCCGCGGCGCGATGCTGTTCTACACCGGCAACGTCCGGTTCTCCCCCCACGGTGTTCCCGGTGGCGTCGGGGGCGCTCCCGGTCTCGGTGGTCTCGCCGGCATGGCGGGACGCATGCTGCAGGGTGAGCACGAGGCCACGATGCTGGCGCAGGGCGACGGCGTCGTGCACTACGGCTTCCGCGGTCTCGAGACGCACATCGTCGACATGTCCGCGGGCGGCGAGCTGCGGGTGGAGGCGTCGCGTCTGCTCGCCCACACCACCGGTCTGCAGTCCACGGTCGTCTCGGTGGCCGCGGCCTCCGGTGGTGGCGGGGGCGGCGGTGGTCTGCTCGGGGCACTGCGCGGCGCCGCCACCGGCGCGATGACCGGCACCGGCATGTTCACCACCCAGCTGACCGGCCAGGGTGCGGCAGTGCTGCTCGCCCACGGTGGCGTGTTCGAACTCCAGGTGGGCGGCCCGACGCCGGTGGTCGTCGACCCACAGGCGTTCGTGGCGTCCTACGGCCCGGTCCGCACCGAACTGAAGTCGTCGATGAGCTGGCGGAACGTCGGTCGCACCGGCGGGGAGGCCATGCAACTCGAATGCAGCGGACAGGGCATCGTCTACGTGCAGGCATCGGAGGAGAAGCTGTGAGTACCGTTCTGAACCCGTCGAGCTTCGGCGGCAGCGACAACGTGCCGGGCAACCCCTACGCCTACTGCATCGACCTGCAGACGCCCTGGTTCCTGTCGAAGGGCGCGATGATCGCGTACTACGGCCAGGTGCAGTTCTCGGCGCTCACCCACGGGTTGCAGGGACATCTGCTGCACATGGTGGCCCAGCAGTTCTCCGCTCCGCTCTATCTCGGCGACTACGTCGTGGCGGAGGGCTTCGGGAAACTGATCATCGGTGACCGCGGATACGACATCAATTCGTACGACCTCGACGACGGCAACCTCACGATCCGGCAGGCCAATCTGCTGGCCTTCGAACCGGGCCTGTCGCTCAACCAGTCGATCGTCCCGGGCTTCCTCACCCTCATCGGTACGGGTCGCTTCCTCGCGTCGTCGAACGGGCCGGTGATGTTCGCCGAGCCGCCGCTGCGGGTCGATCCCGAGGCGCTCGTCGGCTGGGCCGACTGCCCGTCCCCCAGTCATCACTACGACGAATCGTGGATCACCGGTTTCGTCTCGGCGGGGGCACGTCGTTTCGGTGTGCAGTCGGGTGAGGAGCGACAGTTCGATTTCACGGGTGCCGGCACCGTCCTGATCCAGTCGAGTGAGAAGGTTCTCGACGATTCGTCGCTGGTGCGCACGATCGAGAACCAGATCCCCGGCCTCACCTCGCCCGGTTTGCGCCGGATCAACCAGGTGGTATCGCAACACCTGCAACAGCAGTAGCTGCAGTAGCACACCCTGGGACAGACCTGGGTATAACACGGATCCGGGTCCCCTTTTCTGTGACTACGATCACAAGCTAGGTTAGCCTAAGCCGATGTAAGGTTTGGACAACCTAAGTGAGTGTTTCCTCAGTCGCAGAAAGGTGGCTCTGATGATCGTCTGCAGTTGCCACGCTCTTACCCACCACCACATCGAGGCAGAGGTGACTGCGGGAGCACGGTGTACCCGCGAGGTGAGCGCCAAGTGCCGCGCCGGCACCGATTGTGGCAGTTGCGTCCGGAACATCTCGGCGATCATCCGGCAGGCCCGCGAGCGGAATGAGACGATCGAACTCGAGACCGCCGTGTAGCCAGCCCCTACCCGGCGGTAAACCTGATGGTTCACCCCGGGAGGTGCCATGAAGGGCGACAAGAAGGTCATCGAGTTGCTCAACGAACAACTCACCGCCGAGCTCACCGCGATCAATCAGTACTTCCTGCATTCGAAGATGCAGGACAACCGCGGATGGGCGAAACTCGCGAAGCACACTCGCGACGAGTCGTTCGACGAGATGCGTCACGCCGAGAGACTCACCGATCGGATCCTCTATCTCGACGGACTCCCCAACTACCAGCGCCTCGGGGCGTTGCGTCTGGGCCAGACCGTCAAGGAGATGCTCGAAGCCGACCTGCAGGTGGAGATCGAGGCCCGCGACCGGCTCCGCAAGGGAGCCGAGTACATGCGCTCGGTCAGCGACATCACCTCGGCCAACATCTTCGAGGAGATCCTCGCCGACGAGGAAGAACACATCGACTATCTCGAAACCCAGCTCGATCTGATCGAGCAGCTCGGCGAGCCGCTGTACCTCGCCCAGCACATCTCTCCGCCGGAATAACCCGGCACAGCAGAACGGGCCGCGGCATTGTGCCGCGGCCCGTTCTCTATGCTGTGGAACACACCAGCTTGTCGACGGTGAGAGGAAGACCATGAGCGATTCGTCCGTGACCGTGGTGCACAACGCCGAGAAGCAGAGGTACGAAGTCCGGGACGACGACGCCGTCGTCGGATACACGCAGTACCACCCCGACGACGACGGCCGCCTCGTCTTCGACCACACCGAGATCGACAAGGGCTACTCCGGTCAGGGACTCGGAGGCAAGCTCGTCGGTTTCGCCCTCGACGACGTCCGCGACCGCGGCAAGCGCATCGTCGCGATCTGCTCGTACGTCGACAAGTTCATCGAGAAGCACCCGGACTACCGGGATCTGACCGACTAGACATGCACGCGGGCGGGGGGGGGGGGGGGGGGGGGGGGGGGGGGGGGGGGGGGGGGGGGGGGGGGGGGGGGGGGGGTCGTGCCGCGCCCGACGCGATTGTTCCGGCTCTGTGCGGCCGGTGGTCAGTTACCCGCGCGATTGCGCAGGTCGAGTGCGACGTCGGTGATCATGTCCTCCTGTCCACCGACGAGGCCGCGACGGCCGATCTCGACGAGGATGTCGCGGGTGTCGAGACCGTAGATGCTCGCGGCGGTCTCGGCGTGACGCAGGAAGCTCGAGTACACGCCGGCGTAGCCGAGGGTGAGGGTCTCGCGGTCGACCTGGACCGGACGGTCCTGCAGCGGGCGAACGAGATCGTCGGCGGCGTCCTGCAGCCCGAACAGATCGCACGAGTGCTTCCAGCCGAGCAGGTGGGCGACGGCGACGAAGGGCTCGATCGGGCAGTTGCCGGCACCGGCACCGTGTCCGGCCAGCGATGCGTCGACGCGGATGACACCTTCCTCGACGGCACACACGGAGTTGGCGACCGACAGCGACAGGTTCTGGTGCGCGTGGATGCCGATCTGGGTGGTGTCGTTCAGGACCTCACGGTAGGCACGCACACGCTCGCGGACACCGTCCATCGTGAGGCGTCCGCCGGAGTCGGTGACGTAGACGCAGTCGGCGCCGTAGGACTCCATGAGCTTCGCCTGGCGGGCGAGTTCCTCGGACGGGGCCATGTGCGACATCATGAGGAAGCCGGACACGTCCATGCCCAGTTCCTTCGCCGCGGCGATGTGCTGCGCGGAGACGTCGGCCTCGGTGCAGTGCGTCGCGATGCGCACCGACCGCACGCCGATCTCGTAGGCACGCTTCAGCTCGTGGACGGTTCCGATACCGGGCAGGAGCAGCGTCGTGAGGGTGGCCGAATTGATCGCTCCGGCAGCGGCTTCGAGCCACTCCCAGTCGGTGTTGCTGCCGGGACCGTAGGTCAGCGAGTGACCGGCGAGGCCGTCGCCGTGGGAGACCTCGATGGCATCCACACCGGCACGGTCGAGCGCACCGGCGATCTTCGCGACGTCCTGCGGCGTGATGCGGTGACGGATGGCGTGCATGCCGTCGCGCAGGGTCACGTCCTGGATGTACAGAGCCGTTCCGTCGCTTGCGAATTCGCGAGTCGTCGTCGTTGCCGCGGTCATGCCGTCACCTGATCCTTCTTGCGTGCCGCCACGGCGCGTGCGACCTGCAGCGCCGCGGAGGTCATGATGTCGAGATTGCCCGCGTACTCGGGCAGGTAGTGCGCTGCGCCCTTGACCTCGAGGAAGACCGCGACCTTCCACAGGGGGCCGGTGTGGTCGGTGAGCGTCTCCATGGGCTCGGTGACCTCGGTGAACTGCACCTCCTGCTTGAGGGTGTAGCCGGGCACGTATTCCTGGACCTTCGCGACCATCGCCTCGACGGACGCGACGATCTCGTCCTTGCGGTCCTCACCGACGAGCGCGAGCACGGTGTCGCGCATGATCATCGGCGGCTCGGCCGGGTTGAGGATGATGATCGCCTTGCCGCGCGTGGCGCCACCGATCTTCTCGATGGCCTGCGAGGTGGTCTCGGTGAACTCGTCGATGTTGGCGCGGGTGCCGGGGCCGGCCGACTTCGAGGAGATCGAGGCGACGATCTCGGCCCAGTGCACCTTGGTGACCTGGGAGATGGCAGCGACGATCGGGATGGTGGCCTGGCCACCGCAGGTGACCATGTTGACGTTCGGGGCGTCGAGGTGTTCGGTGAGGTTCACCGGCGGCACCGTGTACGGGCCGATCGCGGCCGGCGTCAGGTCGATGAGCATCTTCCCGTGCGGGCGCAGGACCTTCTCGTTGTACTCGTGGGCCTTCGCCGAGGTCGCGTCGAAGACGATCTCGATCTCGTCGAAGCGCGGGTGCTCGACGAGTCCTTCGACACCGGTCGAGATGGCGTCGATGCCGAGGCGCTTCGCCCGTGCGAGGCCGTCGGATTCGGGATCGATGCCGACGAGGGCGACGGTCTCGAGTTCGGCGTCGGCCAGTCGCTTGATCTTGATGAGCAGGTCGGTGCCGATGTTGCCCGACCCGATGATGGCAACCTTGGTGGTCATGAGTTCTCCTGTGCGGTGGAGCTTTCGGAAGAGAAACGCGCGGTGACGGTGCCGAGCGAGGAGATCTCGGCGCGGACCGTGACGCCGGGCGGCGCCGGAACCATCGGGCCGAGTGCCCCCGACAGCACGACCTGCCCTGCGCGCAGGGGCTGCCCGAACTCGCGTGCCGTGCGCGCGAGCCACAGCAGGGCGTTCAGCGGATCGCCGAGGCAGGCTGCGCCGTTGCCCTCGGAGACGAGCTCGTCGTCGACGTACATCCGCATGGTGGCGTCGATCGGCTCGAACTCGTCGAGGGTGAGCGTCTGCGAGCCGAGCACGTACAGGCCGCTGGATGCGTTGTCCGCGACCGTATCCGTGATCTTGATGTCCCAGCCGGCGACGCGGCTGTCGACGATCTCGAGAGCGGCGACCGCATGTCCCACGGCGGCGCGGACGGTCGCGAGATCGAGATCGTCCGAGTCGAGGTCGGCGGAGAGGACGAAGGCGATCTCGGCCTCGGCCTTCGGCTGCAGCAGGCGCTTGCTGGGCACCTCGTCGAGATCGGTGACGTCCATGTCGTCGAAGAGGACACCGAAGTCCGGGCGGTCGACACCGAGCTGCTGCTGCACCGCCGGGGAGGTCAGGCCGATCTTGCGTCCGACGATGCGGGCACCTTCGGCGAGCCGGCGGTCGGTGAGCTGCTGCTGCACCGCGTACGCCAGGTCGATGTCGGTCTCCCCGAGCAGGTCGCGGACCGGACCGCACGGGGTGGAGCTGCGTGTGGCCTCGATGAGACGGTCGGCCGCCGCACCGGCGATGCGGGTGCGATCCGCCGCTGATGTGGTGTTGGAGCTGGTAGTCATCACGTCCTCGTCGTTCGATGGATTACGACCATCCTGGCGGCGAGGTCCGTACCCGCATAGGGGCGCGTTCCGGTGAGTGGAACGTGAGGCTCAGAGGTTGCGGATCGCTTCGCGCCGGGCGTGGGTGGCAGCGATGCCCGCGGCGGCGGCCTTCACCGCGCCCTCGTGCTTCTCCGGACGGAACCGGGTGACGGGACCGGTGACGCTCACCGCCGCGATGGGACGCTCGTCCGCGTCGAAGATCGGAGCGGCGACGCAGGCGAGGCCCACCGCGGACTCCTCGAACTCGAACGCCACACCGCGCTCGACCACGGTCGCGAGATTCGCCCCGAGCCGGCCGGGTGTCGTGATGGTCCGGGGAGTCTTGCGCGCCAACCCGGCCTCGACCACCCCGGCCAGCAGCTCGGGCGGGGAGAACGCGAGAAGGGCCTTGCCGATTCCGGTGCAGTACATGGGCATTCGCCCACCGATCCGGGACGGCGTGGAGGCGGGGCGATGTCCGCCGATCTTCGAGACGTAGACGACCTCCACACCTTCGGGGACGCCGAGGTGCACGGTCTCGTGGGTGCGCTCGTACAGGTCTTCCATGAACGGGATCGCGACCTCGACCAGGCCGCGCTCGAGAGAGGCGCGCAGACCCAGTTCGAAGAGCTGACCGCTCAGGCGGTATCCCGCCGGATCCTTGTCGAGCAGCCGGACGGCGACGAGATCGGTGACGATGCGGTGCAACGTCCCCTTCGGCAATCCGGTACGCCGGCCCAGTTCGGCGAGGGTGAGGACGTGGTCGTCGGCGGTGAACGCCCACAGCACGGTGACGACCTTGCCGAGCACCGTGTTGGTGTCCACCCCGTCGCCCGGCGGGCGGGCATGCACCGGCGACTCGCGCTGTCCTTCCACGTGGCTCAGGTTAGGACACCACGCACCGCACCCGGGACGGGCGCCCGCGCTGGCATCCTGGATGTGTGACCGAGCGCAAGCGGTGGGACCTGACGTTCGAGACGTGGATCGAACGGCAGATCCGCGTGGCGCAGGACCGGGGCGATTTCGACGATCTGCCCGGTTACGGCAAACCCATCCCCGACCACGGCGACGACGATCTGTGGTGGGTGAAGAGTTATCTGGCGCGTGAGGGCCTGTCGACGGAGGCGCTGCTGCCGCCCGAACTGCAGTTGCGGCGCGAGATCGAGCGGCTGCCCGGCACGGTCGGCTCGGCTCCCAGCGAGAAGGTGGTGCGCGACATCGTCTCCGATCTCAACCGGCGGATCGCCGACTGCCTGCGTTTCCCGAGCGGCCTGCCCGTACCGATCCACAAGGTCGACGCCGAGGAGATGGTGGAGGTGTGGAAGGCCGAGCGGGCACGTCGTCGCGAGGAGGCCCGCACGGCCCTGAACTCGACGCGACCCCGGCTCGAGACGGAGTCCGAGACCGGGGTCGCGCGGAGAAGGTGGATCTTCCGGTGGTTCCGCAGGCGGAACCGGCCGGTCGTCAGGGAAGGGTGAGCGGTGCTCCGGTCGCGGCGCGCACCTGTTCCTCGGTGACGCCCGGGGCGCACTCGGTCAGGACGAGGCCGTCGGCGGTCACGTCGATCACCGCGAGGTTGGTGATGATGCGCTGCACCACGCCCTCACCGGTGAGCGGCAGCGAGCACTCCGAGACGATCTTCGGGTTGCCCTGCTTGTCGGTGTGCTCCATGAGCACGATGACCTTGCGGGCACCGTGGACGAGATCCATCGCCCCGCCCATGCCCTTGACCATCTTGCCGGGCACCATCCAGTTGGCCAGATCGCCGGTGGCCGAGACCTCCATGCCGCCGAGCACGGCGGTGTCGATGTGGCCGCCGCGGATCATGCCGAAGCTCAGCGCCGAGTCGAAGAAAGCAGCGCCGGGGTTGACCGTCACGGTCTCCTTGCCGGCGTTGATCAGATCCGGGTCGACCGCGTCGTCGGTGGGGTACGGCCCGGTGCCCAGGATGCCGTTCTCACTGTGCAGGGTCACGTGCACACCCTCGGGCAGGTAGTTGGGGATCAGCGTCGGCAGGCCGATACCGAGGTTGACGTACTCCCCCGGCGAGAGTTCCTGCGCGGCGCGCGCGGCCATCTGCGTGCGCGTCCAACCCTGTGTCTCGACAGCTGTGGTCATCTTCTACGCTCCCTTCGCGGCGCTGACGGTGCGCTTCTCGATCTGCTTGTCCTGGACACCGGTGTGCACGACCCGGTTCACGAAGATTCCCGGCAGGTGCACCTCACCCGGATCGATCTCGCCCGGCTCGACGAGTTCCTCGACCTGGGCGATGCACACGCGGCCGGCCATCGCGGCGAGCGGGTTGAAGTTCATCGCGGCCTTGTTGAACACCAGGTTGCCCTCGGTGTCGCCCTTGAGGGCGTGCACGAGCGAGAAGTCGGCGGTGATGGACTCCTCGAGCACGTACCGCTTGCCGCGGAACTCGCGGATCTCCTTCGCCGGTGACGCCACGGCGATCGAGCCGTCGGCGTTGTACTTCCAGGGCAGTCCGCCCTGCGAGATGGGGGTGCCGACGCCGGCGGGGGTGAAGAAGGCGGGGATGCCTGCGCCACCGGCGCGGAGCTTCTCGGCGAGAGTGCCCTGCGGGGTCAGCTCCACCTCGAGCTCACCCGAGAGGTACTGCCGGGCGAATTCCTTGTTCTCACCGACATACGACGCGGTGACCCGGCTGATGCGCTTGCTGCCCAGCAGGATTCCGAGACCGTGGCCGTCGACGCCGCAATTGTTGGAGAACACCTCGAGGTCGGTGGCCCCGGTGTCGGCGATGGCCTGGATCAGGATGTCGGGGATACCGCACAGTCCGAATCCGCCCACCGCGAGCGTCGCACCGTCACGGATGTCGGCGACGGCCTCCGCCGCCGTCTCGAACACTTTCGTTGCCAACTCTCACCTCTCGGGTTCCGGGGGAGCCGCCGGGGCTCCGCTGGACGAATCACGTCCACTGGATGAACGCGGTCACATTCTCGGGTTCTACTAAAGATCCTGCAGGTGGTGAACACAAGGGCCTGCCGAAATCTCTCGAAAATTGGTCGTTCATCGAACGGAGACCCCATATGCGTTCATTGAGTGGACGTAGAATCGATACATGTCGTCCGATGCACGGGGTCAACTGGTCACGCGGATCGCCGCTCTGCTGCGCACCGTCTCGTCGCACGAGCCGGAAGGGGTGACGACCTCCGAGGTTGCGCGCAGCACCGATCTCGCCCGGCCCACGGTGCACCGCCTGCTCAGCTCGCTCGCCGACGAGGGGCTCGTCGACCGGGATCCGGCCTCGGGACGCTGGGCCCTCGGACCCGAGCTCTACCTGCTGGGATCGCTCGCATCGGTGCGTTACGACATCACCGACCTCGCGGGCGACGTGCTGCGCGATCTGGCGCGCGCGACCGGCGAGAGCGTCTTCCTCTCCGCGCGGCGGGGCGACGAGACGGTCTGTCTGGCGATGGAGGAGGGCAGCTTCCCGCTGCGTTCGCACGTGCTCCACATCGGGATCCGGTTCCCGCTCGGGGTGGCGTCGGCGGGGCTGGCGATCCTCGCGCACATGCCCGATCAGGAGATCGAGGCGTATCTGTCGCGGGTGGATCTCACGGAGAATTGGGGACCGGACCACGCGCGACCCGCACTGGAGAAACGGATCGAGGCGACACGGCTGGCCGGCTACGCCGTCAATCCGGCGCTGATCGTCGAGGGCAGTTGGGGAATGGGCGCCGCGGTGTTCGATCACCGCGGCGCCCCGACCTGGGCGTTGAGTCTGACCGGCGTGGAGAGCCGGTTCCGGCCCGATCGCGTGCCCGAACTCGGTGAGGCGCTGCTCGACAGCGCCCACCGTCTCACTCAGTTGTTGCGTCACCGTCCCCGGTGACGCGCGGTCATGCCGAGGCGGCAGCCGACGCGCGCTGCAGCACGCGCTCGGCGTGGCGCAGCACCGGGGCGTCGACCATCTTCCCTTCGAAATCGAAGACGCCGCGCTCCGATTCGGCGGCCTCGAGGACGCGTCGCGCCCACGCCTCCTCCTCGGGGGTGGGCGCGTACGCCCGGCGGACGACGTCGACCTGGCTCGGATGGATCGACACCTTGATGTCGAATCCGACCGCTACAGCGTCGAGGGCCTCCTCGTGGAGACCGTCGGTGTCCTTGATGTTCAGGTACACCGAGTCGAGTGCCCAGCGGGCGTGACCCTTCGCGGCGAGCAGGGTCACCGACCGGGCGTGTTGCGCGACCGCGCGGTACGTCCCGTCGGCGCGACGGCTCGCGTTGCCACCGAGTCCGGCGACGAGATCCTCGGCACCCCACATCATTCCGAGGGTGTTCTCGGCGACGGCGATGTCCTCCACCGCGAGCACCCCGAGGGGCGACTCGATGAGCGCGACCACCTCGAGCGGTGCGAGCGAGCGCACCTCGTCGCCGCTCTCGCACTTGGGCAGCATGACCCGCGTGTACGACGTGCGGCGCAGCGCCTCGAGATCGGCCTCGTGGTCGGCCGTGCCCACCGGGTTGACCCGCACCACGGTGCGTTCGGGGTCGAGCGGCGTGGCGATCAGTGCCTCACGGGCGGCCTGCTTGTCGGCCGGTGCGACGGCATCCTCGAGGTCGATGATCACCACGTCGGAACGTTCGGCGGCCTTGGCGTAGCGCTCCGGGCGATCGGCGGGACAGAAAAGCCATGCGGGGCCGGGGAGTTCCCAGGTCATGTCGTGGGCCTCTTCTGGACGAGGGTCTTGCGCACGGCGACGGCGACGACATCGCCGTGCTGGTTGCGACCGGTGTGCTCGAGGGTGACGATGCCCTCCCCCGGCCGGCTCTTCGACTCGCGCTTGTCGACGATCTTCGTCTCGGCGTAGAGCGTGTCGCCGTGGAAGAGCGGCTTGGGGAAGGAGATCTCGGAGAATCCGAGGTTCGCGACGATCGTGCCCTGCGTGAGCTGGGCGACCGACAGTCCCACGATCGTCGAGAGCGTGAACATCGAATTGACCAGACGCTCACCGAAACTCGTCTCGGCGGCGTAGGCGGCATCGAGGTGCAGCGCCTGCGTGTTCATCGTCTGCGTCGTGAACAACGTGTTGTCGGCCTCGGTGATCGTCCGGCCGGGACGGTGCTCGTAGATCGTGCCGAGTTCGAATTCCTCGAACCACAGGCCGCGCTGGACGATCCGCTTCTCCACGGTGGTGTCGGTCTCGCTCACAGTCCCAGCTCCCGTCCGATGAGCATGAGCTGCACCTCGGTGGTGCCCTCACCGATCTCGAGGATCTTGCTGTCGCGGTAGTGGCGCGCCACGGCGTACTCGTTCATGAAGCCGTAGCCGCCGTGGATCTGCGTCGCGTCGCGCGCGTTGTCCATCGCGGCCTCGGACGCGACGAGCTTGGCGACCGCGGCCTGCTTCTTGAACGGCTTGCCGGCGAGCATCGCGGCGGCGGCGTCGTAGTAGGCGGTGCGTGCGGCGTGCGCACGTGCCTCCATGCGGGCGATCTTGAAGGCGATGGCCTGGTTGCTGCCGATCGGGCTGCCGAAGGCCTCGCGCTCCTTGGCGTACTTCACCGATTCGTCGACACAACCCTGCGCGGCGCCGGTCGACAGCGCGGCGATCGCGATGCGGCCCTCGTCGAGGATGCGCAGGAAGTTGGCGTAGCCGCGGCCCCGCTCGCCGAGGAGGTTCTCCTCGGGCACCCGCACGTCGGCGAAGGTGAGCGGATGCGTGTCGGAGGCGTTCCAGCCGACCTTGTTGTAGGCGGGTTCGGCGGTGAAGCCCGGCGTGGAGGTCGGCACGAGGATCGTGGAGATCTCCTTCTTGCCGTTCTCCCGCACACCGGTGACGGCGGTGACGGTCACGAGCGAGGTGATGTCGGTGCCGGAGTTGGTGATGAACTGCTTGTTGCCGTTGATGATCCACTCGCCGTTCTCGAGCTTGGCGGTGGTCTTCGTGCCTCCGGCGTCGCTGCCCGCACCCGGCTCGGTGAGACCGAAGCCCGCGAGGTTGCGGCCGCTTGCGAGCTGCGGCAGCCACTCCTCCTTCTGCTTCTCGTTGCCGAAGCGGTAGATCGGCATCGCACCGAGCGAGACACCGGCCTCGAGGGTGATGGCGACGGACTGGTCGACCTTGCCGAGTTCCTCGAGCGCGAGGCACAGCGCGAAGTAGTCGCCGCCCATGCCGCCGTACTCCTCGGGGAACGGCAGACCGAACAGGCCCATCTCGGCCATGCCCTGCACGACCTCGTAGGGGAACGAGTGCTCGGCGTCGTGCTTGGCGGCGACCGGCGCGACCACCGTGCGGGCGAAGTCGGCGACCGTCTTGCGCAGCTGCTCGTACTCGTCGGGAAGTTGACCCGTGGCCAGGTATTCCGTCATTACTGTGCATCCTCCGTGTCGGCGTGCGGGGTGACTCGCACGAGAAGTTGATCGACCTTGACCTGCTCACCGGCGGCCGCGAACAGTTCGACGGTGCCGTCGATGGGGGCGGTGAGCGAATGTTCCATCTTCATGGCCTCGACGACGACGAGCGTCTGCCCGGCCGTGACGGTGTCGCCGGATGCGACGGACACCGCGATGACGGCGCCGGGCATCGGGCTGGTGATGTCGGCGTCGCCGGCGTGCGCGTCGTCGCCGCGCACCGATGCCTCGCGCACCTCGCGGACGGCGACGCTGCCATGGCCGTCGGAAAGCCAGACCACACCGTCGGATTCGCCGACGCGGTAGCTGTGACGCCGGCCGTCGAGCACGACCGCCAGATCGGAGCCGTGCAGCACGGCGCTGAACCGGTAGGTCTCGCCGTCCTCGACCTCGGCGACACCGGCCGCCGGGGTTCCGGTCAGGCGCACGTGTGCGGTGCGGTCGCCGGAGGTGAGCCGCGACGTGACGGGGCGGTGGGCACCGACGCGCCATCCGTCGGGCACCGCCCACGGATCGGTGGTGTCGCCCGCCCAGCGGTCGAGCCACCGCAGGATCGCCGCGGCGACGAGCGTGGAATCGGCGGTCGTGGGGGCCGTGTAGTCGCCGACCCGGCGGTCGAGGAGTCCGGTGTCGAGCGCACCGGCCACGACGTCGTCGTCGGCAAGCAGGAACCGCACGAAGTCGACGTTGGTGACGACGCCGAGCACGGCGGTCTGTGCGAGCGCCCGGTCGAGGCGACGCAGCGCTCCGGCGCGGTCGTCGGCGTGGGCGATGACCTTGGCGAGCATCGGGTCGTAGTCGCTGCCGACCACGGTGCCGGCGCGGATGCCGGAGTCGACGCGTACGCCGGGACCGGTGGGTTCGACGACGTCGGCGATCTCACCGCCGGTCGGGAGGAAGCCGCGGGCCGGATCCTCGGCGTAGACGCGGGCCTCGATCGCGTGGCCGGTGAGGGTGATGTCGTCCTGGGTGAAGCCGAGCGGCTCGCCCGCGGCGATGCGCACCTGCCACTCGACGAGATCGAGGCCGGTGACCATCTCGGTGACCGGATGCTCGACCTGCAGTCGGGTGTTCATCTCCATGAAGAAGAACTCGTCCGGCTTGTCGGCGGAGACGATGAACTCGACGGTGCCGGCGCCGGTGTAGTCGACGCTGCGCGCGGTGTTGCACGCGGCCTCACCGATGCGGGCGCGGGTGGCCTCGTCGAGCAGCGGCGAAGGTGCTTCCTCGATGACCTTCTGGTGCCGTCGCTGGAGGCTGCACTCGCGCTCGCCGAGGTGGACGACGTTGCCGTGCGCATCCGCGAGGACCTGGACCTCGATGTGCCGGGGGCGCTGCACGAACCGTTCGAGGAAGAGGGTGTCG
Organism: Rhodococcus sp. S3; assembly: GCF_058211795.1. Taxonomy (NCBI): domain Bacteria; kingdom Bacillati; phylum Actinomycetota; class Actinomycetes; order Mycobacteriales; family Nocardiaceae; genus Rhodococcus; species Rhodococcus sp. S3. The sequence continues at coordinate 4,955,525 of NZ_CM177074.1, forward strand.
TCGCCGAACGCCGACGCCGCTTCGCGACGGGCGGATTCGAGCGCGGCGGGCAGATCCTTCGGGTCCTCGACGAGGCGCATGCCCTTGCCACCACCACCGGCGGAGGGCTTGACGAGCACGGGATAGCCGACTTCCTCGGCGCCCGCGATCAGTTCGTCGTCGCTCAGTCCGGGCCGGGAGATGCCGGGCACGACGGGAACGCCGAACTCCGACACCGCGGCCTTGGCGGTGATCTTGTCGCCCATGGTCTCGATCGCGTGGGCGGACGGGCCGAGGAAGGCGATACCGGCGGTGGCGCATGCGGCGGCGAAAGCCGAGTTCTCCGAGAGGAATCCGTAGCCGGGGTGGATGCCCTGCGCGCCGGTGGCGAGCGCCGCGTCGATGACCTTGTCGATCACCAGGTAGCTCTCGCGCGCCGCCGCGGGTCCGAGCAGCACCGCGGTGTCGGCCTCCTGCACGTGCCGGGCGTCGCGGTCGGCCTCGCTGAACACGGCGACCGAGCGGATGCCCATCGCCTTCAGGGTGCGGATGACGCGCACCGCGATCTCGCCGCGGTTGGCGACCAACACCGTGTCGATCCGAGTCGTATCAGTCATGGGTGCACTCACATCCGGAAGACGCCGTAGGAGACCGGCTCGAGTGGGGCGTTGGCGCACACCGACAGTGCCAGTCCGAGAACTTTTCTGGTGTCTGCGGGATCGATGATGCCGTCGTCCCACAGGCGCGCGGTCGAGTAGTAGGGGTTGCCCTGCTCCTCGTACTGGGCGCGGATCGGAGCCTTGAACTCCTCCTCCTGCTCGGCCGTCCAGGGCTTACCCGAGGCATCGAGCTGGTCGGAACGCACCGTGGCCAGCACCGAGGCGGCCTGCTCGCCACCCATGACGGAGATGCGGGCGTTGGGCCACATCCACAGGAAGCGAGGCGAATACGCGCGACCGCACATCGAGTAGTTGCCGGCGCCGTACGAGCCGCCGATGACGACGGTCAGCTTCGGCACCCGCGCGCACGCGACCGCGGTGACCATCTTCGCGCCGTGCTTGGCGATGCCGCCGGCCTCGTAGTCGCGGCCGACCATGAAGCCGGAGATGTTCTGCAGGAACACCAGCGGGATCGAACGCTTGTCGCACAGTTCGATGAAATGCGCTCCCTTGACGGCGGATTCGCCGAAGAGCACGCCGTTGTTCGCGATGATGCCGACCGGGTGACCATGGATGCGCGCGAAGCCGGTGACGAGCGTTTTGCCGTATTCGGCCTTGAACTCGTGGAAGCTGGATCCGTCGACCACACGGTCGATGACCTCGTGCACGTCGTAGGGGATGCGCGAGTCGGTGGGCACCACGTCGTACAGCTCGGTGGGGTCGGCCTCGGGCGGGGTGGTGGGTTCGACGTCCCACGGGCGCGGGGTGCGCGGACCGAAGGTGGAGACGATGTCGCGCACGATGCGCAGCGCGTCGCGGTCGTCCTCGGCCAGGTGGTCGGTGACGCCGGAGACCTTCGAGTGCAGGTCGCCACCACCGAGTTCCTCTGCGGTGACGACCTCGCCGGTCGCGGCCTTCACCAGCGGCGGGCCACCGAGGAAGATGGTGCCCTGATTGCGGACGATGACGGCCTCGTCGCTCATGGCGGGGACGTAGGCGCCGCCGGCGGTGCACGAGCCCATGACCGCGGCGATCTGCGGAATCCCCTTGGCGCTCATGGTGGCCTGGTTGTAGAAGATGCGGCCGAAATGCTCGCGGTCGGGGAAGACCTCGTCCTGCCGCGGCAGGAAGGCGCCGCCGGAGTCGACGAGGTACAGGCACGGCAGGTTGTTCTGCAGCGCGACTTCCTGCGCCCGCAGATGCTTCTTGACCGTGATCGGGTAGTAGGTGCCGCCCTTGACGGTGGCGTCGTTCGCGACGATCACGCACTCGCGGCCGGCGACGCGGCCGATGCCGGCGATCATGCCGGCGCCGGGGCACTCGTCGTCGTACATGCCGTCGGCGGCGAGCGGCGACAGTTCGAGGAACGGGCTGCCCGTGTCGAGCAGTTCGTCGACGCGGTCGCGGGGAAGCAGCTTGCCGCGCGCGACATGCCGCTCCCGGGCTTTCTCGCTGCCGCCCAGTGCTGCGGCAGCGAGCTTGTCTCGGAGCTCTCCGACCAGCTGTTCATGCTGGTCGCGGCTGGTTGTCGAGGCCGTCTCAGCGGTTGTCACGCACACCATCCTCGGTAGATCGACTAATCGCCATTAACTGAAATCTAGGTTAGTTATGATTAACCGAGTTGTCCAGACCACACCGAGCGGAGATTTTCATGACCGAGTCCGCGATCGACGTGTCGACCGCATCGGGACGCCCGACGCGGCGTAGCCTCGCCAAGGCGGAACGCCGACGGGACCTCCTGCGTGCCGCGGCGCACCTGATCGCCGAACGCGGATTCCCCGGGGTCCGCCTCGAGGATCTCGGTGCGGCCGTGGGGATCAGCGGACCCGCCGTGTATCGGCACTTCCCCAACAAGGACGCCCTGCTCGTCGAGATCCTCGTCGAGATCAGCCGCCGCCTCCTCGCAGGTGGCACGCAGGTCGCCGAGACGACGCCCGACCCGCGCGACGCCCTCGAGGGGCTGGTCGACTTCCATCTCGACTTCGCGCTGGGCGAGCCCGATCTCATCCGCGTGCAGGACCGCGAGTTCACGTCCCTCCCCGACGAGGGGCAGCGGGAGGTGAGGGTGACCCAGCGGCGCTACGTCGAGATCTGGGTCGACGTCCTGCGCCGCATCGACCCCGCACTGCCCGAATCCGATGCGCGCACGATGGCGCACGCGACCTTCGGACTCATCAACTCGACACCGCACAGTGCCGACCCGCGTTCCCCCGAAGGCACCCGCGCGGTGCTGCGACGCATGGCACTGGCAGCTCTCGCTATGACCCCCTCGGCTCTCGCGGCAGAGCCGGCACGAACGGAGACCGCATGAGCTACTTCGAACGACTCGGCCCGACCTCCTTCCGCGCCACCGAACACGTCGGTGGGGCGTGGAACGAGGCGGAGCAGCACATCGCGCCCGCCCTCGGGTTGATCGCCCACGTCGTCGAATGCGACCGCGACGCGCGGCGCGACGACGACCTCGCGATCGGACGCCTGTCGTACGACATCCTCGGCACCGTGCCCGTCGGTCCCGTCGTCACGACCGTCGAGGTCCTGCGGCCCGGACGCACCATCGAACTCGTGGAAGCGACACTCGCCTACGACGGGCGCGCGATCGTGCGTGCGCGCGCGTGGCTGATGAAGACCGGCCCCACCGCGGAGATCGCCGGCACCACGCTGCAGCCGATCCCGTCGCCCGAGGACTGCGAACCCTGGGACCCGACGACGCTGTGGCCGGGAGGATTCATCGACTCGGTGGAGGTGCGTCGCGTCTCGACCGCACCCGGACGGGCCTCGTTCTGGGTACGTACCGATCTTCCACTCGTGGAGGGCGAGAAGGTCAGCGATCTCGCCGCCACGGCCGGCCTGTTCGACATCGCCAACGGCATGGCGGTGCGTGCCGATCCGAGGACGGTCGCCTTCCCCAACCTCGATCTGACCGTGCACCTGTTCGCCGAACCCCGCGGTGAATGGGTCGGCTTCGATACGTCGGTCTCGTTCGGCGCCGACGGCATCGGCCTGACGAGCACGGTGCTGCACGATGCGACCGGCCCGATCGGCACGATGTCCCAGATCCTCACGGTGCGGCCGATCTGAGCGGCCGCACCGGTCCGGAGGTCTCGGAGTCCGGTGACCTCGAGGTTCGGTGACCTCGGGGTGCGGCGCCCTCGGGGTTCGGTGGCCTCAGCTCAGCAGCGCGGACGCGAGCTGCCGGTAGCCCTCGCTCGGGAAGGTGAACGGATCCGCGGTGAGCACCTGGATGGCCACCTCGTCGGCACCGGCGGCGTAGTGCTTCTCGATGCCGGCGACGACGCTGTCGAGATCACCCCACGGGATGAGCACGTCCATCAAGGCGTCGCTGCCACCGTCGGCGAGGTCCTCGTCGGTGTACCCGAGACGACGCAGGTTGTTCGAGTAGTTCGGCAGCGCGAGATAACCGCGCATGTACTCGCGGGCGATGCCGCGCGCGACGGTCTCGTCGGTTTCGAGGACGACGGCCACCTCGGGCGCGAGCAACGGCTCCGAGCCGAGGGCCTCACGCGCGACCGCCGTGTGCTCGGGCGGAACGAAGTACGGATGGGCTCCTGCCGCGCGCTCGGCGGACAGCTTCAGCATGCGCGGGCCGAGCGCCGCGAGGACCCTGCGATCGGTGGGCACCGGCGTCGACGCCGCATCGAGACCGTCGAGGTACTCGACCATCCGGCTGTAGGGCTTGGTGTAGCTGGTGTTCTCCCGCGCGTCGACGACGGGAGCGTGACTCGTTCCGACTCCCAGCAGGAAACGACCGGGATACCGCGACTCCAGATCGGCGACCGCAGCGGCCGTGGTCTCCGGGTCGGCGTGCCAGATGCTGATGATGCCGCTCGCCAGTTCGAGCGTCGTCGTCGCCGCGAGCAGTTCCCCGTAGACGGAGGGGAAACCGTCCTGGAATCCGCCGGACGTCCACAACCGGGAGTACCCGAGCTCCTCCAGTTCGCGGGCAGCGCCGAGCGCCTGCTCGCGAACCTTCCGACCGAGCCAGAACGCGCCACCCCACACACTCACTCGTCGTGTCATGCGACCGACCCTAGTCGCGTTCCGACACTCGGTGCAGCCGCTTCGGCCCGTGGCCGGATCGGGACGGCTCCACCGGTCGGCTACAGTTCGCATTCGGGTTCAACAGACAGCCCGTCCATACGTGTGTTCGCAGACCGACAGGTCCGGGACCGCACCGCCGTCGGGATTCGTCGCCCGTAGGCGCGAATCGGGCACGGACCGGGAAGCTGGGGTGGATGTGATCGGTTTCGTGCGTTCCGCCGAAGTCGGAGCGACGGTGCAGCGATGAGGGATCCTTCGGTTCCCGAACCGCGTATCGAGCGCATCTCCTCGCGGCTGGCCGTGCAGAGCTGGTTCCAGTTGGCGTTCGCGCTCCTCGCGGTGTTCGCCGTCGTCGGTTCGATCGTGGGCGGGATCTTCATCCAGCGCACCGTGCAGATCACCGACGAGGTGACCGAGCGGATCCAGCCGGCGATGACGCAGGCCTTCAACTTGCAGACCGCTCTGCTCGATCAACAGACCGCGGTCCGCGGGTACGCGCTCACGACCGAACCCGTCTTCCTCGGGCCGTACCGTGCGGGTCAGGAGAACCAGCAGGTCGCGCTCGATCGTCTTCGCGTGCTCCTCGCCGGGCATCCGGATCTGCTCGCCGACATCGACACGATCGAGGCCGCCGCTGCGCAGTGGCGGACGCAGTACGCAGAGCCGATCATCGAGACCGTCGTTCCCGGGGAGCCGCGTCCCGTCGATCCGGCCCTGGCCGAGCAGGACCGGCTGGCCTTCGGTGAGATCCGGTCGATGTTCGCCCAGGAGAACAACGCTCTCTCCGATGTCCTGGCGGAGCACCTCGACGAACTCGCGGAGTCCCGCACCATCCGCAATTCGGTGCTGATCGCGATGGTGATCACGTTCATCCTCACCGGTCTCGCCACGGTGGTTCTCGTCCACAACCTCGTCGCCGTGCCGCTCGCAAGGCTTCGCCGGGCCAGCCGCCGGGTCGCGCTGGAGGAGAACTTCTACCAGCACATCTACCCCCAGGGACCGAAGGACATCCGGGCACTCGCCCTCGATGTCGAGACGATGCGCGGTCGTATCGCGGACGCGTTGGCGGACTCCCGGAAGCAGCAGACCCTGCTCGCGAAACAGACCGAGGATCTCGATTCCCAGGCCGAGGAACTCCGCCGCTCGAACACCGAACTCGAGCAGTTCGCCTACGTCGCATCGCACGACCTGCAGGAACCGCTGCGGAAGGTCGCGTCCTTCTGCCAGTTGCTCGAGAAGCGGTACGGCGACGTCCTCGATGATCGGGGACGGCAGTACGTGGAGTATGCCGTCGACGGCGCGAAGCGGATGCAGGTGCTGATCAGCGATCTGCTCGCCTTCTCCCGGGTCGGACGCGTCCACGACGCCTACGTCCGGGTCGACCTCGGCCGACCGCTCGAGAAGGCGTTGTTCAACCTCTCTGCCTCCATCGAGGAGTCACAGGCGCAGATCGAACGCCCCGACGACCTCCCCGAGCTCACCGGCGACCCCACTCTGCTGACGATGCTGTGGCAGAACCTGGTCGGCAACGCCATCAAGTTCCAACATCCCGATCGCACCCCGGTGATCAGGATCGAGTGCGAAAAAGTCGAGGACGAGTCGGACGGTCCGCAGTGGCACTTCTGCGTCACCGACAACGGCATCGGGATCGACAGCGAGTACGCCGAGAAGGTGTTCGTCATCTTCCAGCGGCTGCATCCTCGCGACGATTACCAGGGCACCGGTATCGGACTGGCGCTGTGCAAGAAAATCGTCGAGTATCACGCGGGAAGAATCTGGATCGACACCGAGTACGGCGATACTCATACCGAGGGCACTCGAATCTGCTTCACCCTCGGAACCGCATCACGCCCCGTCGAGCAGAAGCAGGGGACCACGGCCTGAGGAGAACGATCGTGACATATCCCCCTGCCCGACCGGTGGACGTCCTGTTGGTCGAGGACGATCCCGGCGACGAGCTGATGACTCGTGAAGCATTCGAGGACAACAAGATCGGCAACGCCCTCCACGTCGTCCGCGACGGGGCGGAAGCACTCGACTTCCTGTACCGCCGGGGCGACCACGAGGGTGCGCCGCGCCCGGATCTGATCCTGCTCGACCTGAACCTGCCGAAGTACGACGGCCGGCAGGTGCTGACGAAGATCAAGTCCGATCCGGAACTGTCCGACATCCCGATCGTGGTGCTCACGACCTCGTCGGCCGAGGAGGACATTCTCCGCAGCTACAAGCTGCACGCCAACGCGTACGTCACCAAGCCGGTCGATCTCGACCAGTTCATCGGTGCCGTGAAGCAGATCGACGAATTCTTCGTGCAGGTCGTGCGGCTACCGCGTCGCGGACGCTGACGAGAAGCTCCGCGGCGCGGCCCGGCCGAACCGTCAGGACAGGATGCCGAAGATCGCGACCACGAAGATGATCACGATCACCGCGACGGCGAGCAGCGTGAGCCACCCGCTGATGGGGAACCGCTTCCTCGTGTCGGGTTCCGGGGCGGACAGCCCGGACGTCGTCCCCGAATCGGGGGGCGTCGATCCGGGCGCTACGCCACCGCCGGGTTCCAGATCCGGGGTACGTGCAGGGTCGGGATCCTGGTTTCCATGATGTTCGGGGTCCGACGTGGTCACCTGACCTCCTTCTGTGCGGCTGCGCTCCCGTGGAGCGGCCGCAGACGTGTGTCGCGGTGAATTCGGTTCTACGGCGACATACCTCTCCCCCGCACTCCGCAAACCCCGCACTCCGCAAACCTGCCTTCTGCGGCAGGCGACCTCTTCCGGTCCGGCGTTTGCCCGCTCCGAGCGCGGGTAGGCATCGAGGGACACGTGCCGGGTACGACCCGACATTCCTGCACCCGAGGAGCCGAGGAGCGACATGAAGGCAGTGACATGGCAGGGGCGCCGCAACGTGAGCGTCGATACGGTGCCCGATCCGACGATCCAGGAGGCCGGTGACGCCGTCATCCGCGTCACCACCACCAACATCTGCGGCTCCGACCTGCACCTGTACGAGGTGTTGGGAGCCTTCATGACTCCTGGCGACATCCTCGGTCACGAACCGATGGGCATCGTCGAGGAGGTCGGCTCCGGCGTCACGAAACTGAAGCCCGGCGACCGGGTGGTGATCCCCTTCCAGGTGTGTTGCGGCCAGTGCTTCATGTGTTCCCACGGCCTGCATTCGCAGTGCGAGACCACGCAGGTCCGTGAGGAGGGCACCGGTGCCGCGCTGTTCGGCTACTCGAAGCTCTACGGCAGCGTGCCCGGCGGGCAGGCCGAATACCTGCGCGTCCCCCATGCCGACGCCACCCACATCAAGGTCCCGGAAGGGCCGGCCGACGACCGTTTCGTCTACCTCTCCGACGTGTTGCCCACCGCGTGGCAGGCCGTCGAATACGCGGAGATCCCCGACGGTGGGAGTGTCACGGTGCTCGGCCTCGGCCCCATCGGTGAGATGGCCGCGCGCATCGCGGCGCACAAGGGTGCCCGCGTGATCGGCGTGGACATGGTCCCCGAGCGACTGGCCCGCGCGGCCTCCCGCGGCATCGAGGTCGTCGATCTGCGCGAGGTCGACAACAACCCCGGCGACATGATCCGTGACATGACGAACGGGCGCGGTACCGATTCGGTGATCGACGCCGTGGGTATGGAGGCGCACGGCTCACCCGTCGCGAAGCTCGCCCAGAGTGCCGCCGGTTTCCTGCCGTCGGCAATCGCCGAGCCGTTCATGGAGAAGGCCGGAGTGGACCGTCTCCACGCGCTGTACACCGCGATCGACGTCGTGCGGCGTGGTGGTGCGGTCTCGCTGAGCGGCGTGTACGGCGGGGCGGCAGATCCGATGCCGATGCTCACCCTGTTCGACAAGCAGATCCGTCTCCACATGGGTCAGGCCAACGTGTTGAACTGGGTCCCGGAGATCCTGCCGCTCCTGACCGACGAGGATCCGCTGGGGGTCGACGACTTCGCGACCCACCGCCTCCCGCTCGACGACGCACCGCACGCGTACGAGATCTTCCAGAAGAAGCAGGACGGCGCCATCAAAATCTGTCTGAAACCGTAGTGGACGCAGCCGAACCGGGCCCGGGAATCACCCCGGACCCGGTTCGTCGTAGCGGTTCACTTCTCGATCGCGGCCTGGCCGTTCGTCTCCGCGTCGATCACGGAGATCTTGCGGGGCTTCGCCTTCTCTGCGACCGGAATCGTCAGGCGCAGAACACCACCGCGATACTGTGCTTCGATCCGATCGGTGTCGAGAGTGTCACCGAGGAACAGCCGACGAGTGAAGACGCCTCGCGGCCTCTCGGTGGAGACGAATTCCTTGCCCCGGTCGACTTCCGGACGTTCCGCGCGCACGGTGAGCACGTTGCGTTCGACATCGAGGTCGATCGAGTCGGCGTCGACGCCCGGGAGATCGAACTCGGCGACGAAACGGTCGCCTTCTCGCCATGCATCGAGCGGCATCACCGCGGGCCGTGCCATGGTGCCGAGCACCTGCTGCGTGAAGCGATCGATATCGCGGAAGGGGTCGGTGCGCATCAACATCGGTCTGTCACCTCCGACTGTCCGGCCGTTCGTGACGGCCACACTCTGTTTGATTATCTGTGTCTGTAGACACAGATTTATTATGGCCCTGTGATAAGGTTCGGTCAAGGCTGCGGGTGACCGCGGCGCGACCCGAGAACCCCGACTCCGGAGGAAACGATGACGCCAGATCCGTTACGCGCCCGGCGCGGGGTCTACGGCATCTCGGTGGCCGCCGAACTGTCGGGACTCGACCCGCAGACCCTGCGCCTGTACGAACGTCGAGGGCTGCTGAACCCCGAACGCACGGCAGGCGGAACGCGCCGCTACAGCGACAACGATCTCGAGATCGTCCAACGGATCGTCGAACTGGTGGGCTCCGGAATCAATATCGCCGGAATCGCCCGGATCCTCGAACTCGAGGCGAACAACGCGGCCCTCAGGGAGGACAACGACCGTCTGCGCTCCACTCTGGACAGCAGACCCCCTCCCCCGCCGCATACTTCCTAGACCTCCTCTACCTGCGCAAACAGCAGAAAGACCGGGCCGGTTCAGGAGAACCGGGCTAAGATTCAAGAACGCCTCAGAGGTGCGAAGGAGTGCGTCCGCCAAGTGACGCACCGATAGCAATAAGGGGTGACCTCAGTGCGCAATGCACAGCACGATTCACCGAATATCGGACAGGGACAGCAGGACACGGCATTCCGGCCTAATCACATCGCAGACGACACGATCCGCTGGCCCGATCCGAGCCCGCTGGACGGATGGTGGGCCCGCGTCATGGGCAAGTCGGTTCCCTGAGAGGAACCGGCACGATCCGACCATTCCACGACATCGATTCGCAGATACCGAGTTGTTGATATCGAGGTGGACATGATGCCGCACCGCGACCCGCTCTCCGGTGGCCGGTGGGTCTTCCGTTGCGACCATTGCGATCACTGCTACCGCACTGCCGCACAGAGCAAGCTGCAGGCAGAGCTCTATGCCCAGATGAACGGCTGGGCCACCCATCCGACGACGTTGTGCCCCGGATGCGCAACACTGTTCACCGGCGAGTTCGCGCCGCTCGCGCACGCCGACGGTTGAGCCGATAGTTGTCGCAGTCGCCGGTCGGGAGGCGGGTGAGCATCTAGGCTCGCTTCATGACCGGCGACGCGACGCGTATCGATTCACCCGAGACACTCTCGGCTGCTCTCGAGACCACGGGATATCTCGCCGACGATGGACTGGCGACCGTCGTCTTCCTTGCGATGCGTATGGGCCGGCCGCTCTTCTGCGAAGGCGAACCCGGAACCGGGAAGACTTCGCTCGCAGCGGCTCTCGCTCAGGCCCTGGATCTGCCGATGGTCCGGTTGCAGTGCCACGAGGGCATCGACGCCTCGCAAGCCCTCTACGACTGGGATTTTCCCCGGCAGTTGCTCCATCTGCGCTCGCTCGAAGCGGCGAGCGACGGTGTGCTCGATGCGGATACCGCCGAGCGTTCCCTCTACACGGAGCGTTATCTCCTCGTCCGCCCGTTGCTGCAGGCGCTCACCGACTCGCCGTGCGTGCTGCTCGTCGACGAGATAGACCGCGCCGACGACGAGTTCGAGGCCTTCCTGCTCCAGCTGCTCGACGAGAACGCGGTGACGATCCCCGAACTGGGCGAGATCCGCGCGGAGGTCCCACCGCTGGTGGTGCTCACCTCCAACCGGACCCGCGAGGTGCACGACGCGCTCAAGCGCCGCTGTCTGTACCACTGGGTGGAGCATCCCGATCTCGAACGCGAGGTCGCGATCCTGCAGCGGCGGTTGCCCGGTCTGGGGCGCCCCCTGGCCGAGCAGATCGCCCGTGCGGTGCGCTCGCTCCGCGAACAGGACCTCCTGAAGCCACCGGGGATCGCCGAATCCCTCGACTGGGCGCGCGCACTGATCGCCCTCGACCGCGACGTCCTCGACGCGGCGACCGCTGCGGCGACACTCGGTGCCGTACTGAAGTACCGTGAGGACATCGACCGGGTAACCCGCGCCGGACTCGACCTCTCGAGCGCCGGATGACGACCGCCCCTGGTCCGGTCGTCGGGCTGGCCGGCTTCTGCCGCGCCCTCGCCGCCGCAGGACTGCCCGTCGCCCTCGATGCCACCGCCACCTATCTCGACGCCCTCGCGCACGTCGACGTCGGGGATCCCGTCCAGGTCTACTGGGCGGGCCGCGCCACGCTGTGCCGCACACCGGACGACACGGCCCGCTACGACGCGACCTTCGTCCACTGGTTCGGCGACACCGTCCCCACCGGCTCGCGCACCCACGGGCAACGCACCCGGACCGCGCGGATCGCCGCGCTGACCCGAGGCGAGGGCGCCGACGGCGACTCCGGCGACGACGCGCCACGACTGCAGGTCGCGGCGGACGACACCGACGTCCTCCGGCACCGCGACGTGGCCGAACTGACGACCGCGGAACGCGCCCACCTCGCCGAACTGCTCGCGCGGCTTGAGCCCCGTCCGCCGACGCGTCGGGGATTGCGGTCGAAGCCCTCCCGCCGCGGACCGGTGGATCCGCGGCACACCCTGCGCGACATGCTGGCGAGCGGAGGCGAACCCGTCCGACCACGGCATCGTGCACGGGCGACGAGACCGCGCCGGGTGGTGTTGCTGATCGACGTGTCCGGCTCGATGACTCCCTACGCCGACGCGCTCCTGCGGTTCGCGCACGTCGTCACGCGTGCCGCACCGTCGTCCACCGAGGTGTTCTCCCTCGGCACGCGGCTGACCCGCCTGTCGCGGGCGCTGCGTGCCCGCGACCCGCAGATCGCGCTCGCCGGGGCCTCGCGTGCGGTTCCCGACTGGGCGGGTGGGACACGTCTCGGCGACACGCTCGGTGCGTTCCTGGACCGTTGGGGGCGAAGGGGTTTCGCGCGCGGCGCGGTGGTCGTGATCTTCTCCGACGGCTGGGAGCGCGGCGACGCCTCGCTACTCGGGGAACGCATGGCGCAGCTGCATCGCCTCGCGCACCGCGTGCTGTGGGTGAACCCGCACGCCGGCGGCGCCGGATACGAACCGATCCAGTCGGGTATCTCCGCGGCCCTGCCGCACATCGATCGTCTGCTCGCGGGACACAGCCTCGCGACACTGGAAGAACTTCTCGAGGAGGTTCGGCGTGCGTGAAATTCTGGACGAGCTCGACCGGCGGTACCGGGACGGAGAGGCCGTCGCGGTGGGCACCGTGGTCTCGACCTTCCGTTCGGCGCCCCGGGGACCGGGTGCATCGATGCTGGTCGCGCAGGACGGCACCGTCACCGGCAGCGTCTCGGGTGGGTGCGTCGAAGGCGACGTCTACGAACTCGGCCGGTCCGTCATCGACAGCGGGCTGCCGGTGCTGCAGCGCTACGGGGTCTCCGACGACGACGCCTTCTCCGTCGGCTTGACCTGCGGCGGCATCATCGACGTCTTCGTCGAACGGATCGACGCCGCGTCCTTCCCCGCCTTCACCGACCTGCTCGGCTCCGTCCGCGCGGGCGAACCCGTCGCGCTCGCGACCGTCACCGCCCATCCCGACCCGGCGGTACGGGGACGACGGATGGTCGTGTGGCGCGACCGCGCCGACGGCCGGCTCGCCTCGTCCCGCATGCACGACGCCGTCGTCGACGACGCGCGCGGCCTGCTCGAGGTTGGACGCTCGGGCACCCTCCACTACGGCACCGACGGTGAGCGTCGCGGCGAGGGGATGTCGGTGTTCGTCAACGTCTTCCAGCCCCCACCGCGGCTGATCGTGTTCGGGGCGATCGACTTCGCGTCGGCGATGGCCCGGCTCGGCTCGTTCCTGGGTTACACGGTGACCGTGTGCGACGCGCGTGGAGTGTTCGCCACCGAGGCCCGCTTCCCCGGCGCCCACGAGGTGATCGTCGACTGGCCGCACCGCTATCTCGCCGCCGAGGCCGAGGCCGGACGCGTGGACGCCCGCACCGTCATCACGGTGCTCACCCACGACCCGAAGTTCGACGTACCGCTCCTCGAGGTCGCGCTACGGCTCGACGTGGCCTACGTGGGAGCGATGGGGTCGCGCCGCACGCACGACGACCGGATGGAGCGTCTGCGGGAGACGGGACTGACCGAGGAGGAACTGGCACGCCTGTCGTCGCCGATCGGCCTGGACCTCGGGGCCCGCACCCCGGAGGAGACGGCGGTGTCGATCGCCGCCGAGATCATCGCGCTGCGCTGGGGTGGAGGCGGCGGCCGCCTCGCGGAGACACGCGGACCGATCCATGCCCACGAGGAGCACATCGGCGCTCAGAAGTACTGAGCACCACCGTCGATCGCGAAGCTCTGGGCGGTGACGAAGGCGGACTCGTCGGACGCGAGGAAGGCGACCATGTTCGCGATCTCGTCCGCCTCGGCCATGTACTTGTTCAGGAAGGGCATGGTCATGCCGCCGAACCGGGGGTTGCTCTCGGCCGTCTGCGCGATGCGTTCGCGCATCGAACCCGATCCCATGGGCGTGTTCACCGCGCCCGGATGAATGCTGTTGACCCGGATGTCGTGCTGTCCGAGTTCGGCGGCGAAGGCCCGCGCCATCCCGACGAGGGCGTGCTTGCTGGTCGTGTAGTGCACCATGAACGGCTGCAGCTTCACGCCGGCGAGCGAGCTGGTCACGACGATCGAACCGCCGCCGCGGGCAATGAGGTACGGGGCGGCCGCGGTGATCGTGTTCCACACACCGGTGACGTTGATGTCGAGGGTGTCGCGGAAGCTCTCGGGGGTGATCTCGTCCCACGTCTGCGGGATGCAGATCCCCGCGTTGGCGACCACGACGTCGAGACCGCCGAACTGCGCGACACCCTCTTCGAGCACCGCCTTCGTACCGTCGAGATCGCGGACGTCGCACTGCACCAGATGCGCCTTCGCGCCCTCCGCCTCGACCAGCCGGCGCGTCTCGTCGAGGTCCTCGACCGTGGGGGAATCGTAGGGAACACCCGGCAGCGGACCGGCGAGATCGATACCGACGATCTGCGCACCCTCCTGCGCGAGCCGGACCGCGTGGGCGCGGCCCTGACCACGCGCGACTCCGGTGATGAAGGCGACCTTGTCCTCGAGGCGACGGGTCATGCGGTTCCTCTCGTGGCGGCTTCCGCCTCCGATCGACGCGAGCACGAAGGCGATTTCGGCGATTCGGGTCCTTTCCACGCGCGATATGCAGCAGAGTGTCAGTGATCTGTATCACTGCGCTACGCGAGGTACTTGGAGGGTCGATGCGCATCACTGTCACCGTAGACGGAACGCAGTACACGGACGACGTGGAACCGCGACTGCTTCTCGTCCACTACCTCAGAGATCGACTCGGGAAGGTGGGCACGGTGGTCGGCTGCGACACGAGCAACTGCGGCGCCTGCACCGTGTTGCTCGACGACCACAGCGTCAAGTCGTGCTCGGTGCTCGCGGTACAGGCCGACGGACACGCGGTCACCACCGTCGAAGGGCTCTCCACGAACGGCAGCCTGCATCCGGTCCAGGAGGCGTTCCGCGAGAAGCACGCCCTGCAGTGCGGCTTCTGTACGCCCGGGATGATCATGGCGACCATCGACCTGCTCTCCGAGAACTCCGATCCGAGCGACGAGGACGTCCGGCACGGCCTCGAAGGAAATCTGTGCCGCTGCACCGGATACCAGAACATCGTGGCCGCTGCGCGTGACGCCGCCCAGCGACTGCGCGAGAACCCGGCCGCCACGCAGGAGGTATGACGATGACGAGCACCGTGGATCCCACCACCGACGAGGGAACCGGCGAATCCGAACTCGGCCGGGCACGCCGCCGCAAGGAGGACGAACACCTCATCACCGGCCGCACACGCTGGACCGACAACATCGTGCTCCCCGGGATGCTGCACGCCGCGATCCTGCGCAGCCCGGTCGCGCACGCCCGCATCACCGGCCTCGACGTCTCCGAGGCCCGGGGCAAGCCGGGGGTCGTCGCCGTCTACACGGGTGCCGACCTCGCCGAGGAGCAGGGCAGCCTGCCGTGCGCGTGGCCGATCACCGAGGACATGAAGACCCCGAACGCCCCGGCCCTCGCAGTCGACACCGTGCACTTCGCGGGTGAAGCCGTCGCAGTCGTGGTGGCCCGCAGCGCATACGAGGCCCACGACGCCCTCGATGCGATCGATGTGGACTACGAGGACCTGCCGGTCGTGCTCGATCTCGAGAGCGCGGCGCAGGACGGCGATCTCGTCCACCCCGATCTCGGCACCAACGTCAGCGCGACGTGGGTGTTCGACTCCGCCGAGGCCGGTAGCGGTGGCAACGTCGAGGACGCGATCCGCGACGCGGAGGTGATCGTCGAACGGACCTTCCGGCAGCAGCGGCTCATCCCCGCTTTCATGGAACCGCGGTCGGTCGTCGTCGACCCCACCGCCTCGCAGATCACCATGTGGTCGGCCACCCAGGTCCCACACGTGCTGAAGCTGATGCTCGCGATGACACTCGGTCTCCCCGAGCACAAACTGCGCGTCATCGCCCCCGACGTGGGCGGCGGTTTCGGTGGCAAGCTGCAGGTCACCCCGGAGGAGGTGCTCACGCTCCTCATCGCGCGTCGCCTGCACAAGCCCGTCAAGTACACCGAGACGCGCAGCGAGTCGATGCTCGCCGCGCACCACGGCCGCGACCAGGTCCAGAAGCTGACCCTCGCCGCGCGCCGCGACGGCACCCTCACCGGCCTGAAAGTGGAACTGCTCGCCGACATGGGCGCCTATCTGCGTCTCGTCACCCCGGGTGTGCCGATCCTCGGCGCATTCATGTTCAACGGCATCTACAAGTTCGACTCGTACCGGTTCGCGTGCACCAATGTGTTCACCAACAAGGTGCCCACCGACGCCTACCGCGGCGCCGGACGCCCCGAAGCCACCTTCGCGATCGAACGCATCATGGACGAGCTCGCCGTCGAACTGTCCATGGATCCCCTCGAGCTCCGCGAGAAGAACTGGATCAAGCACGAGGAGTTCCCGTTCGACACCGTCGCGGGTCTGACCTACGACTCGGGCAACTACGAGGCCGCGACCGCCAAGGCACGAGAGTTGTTCGACTACGACGCATTACGACGCGAACAGGCCGAACGACGCGAGCGCAACGACCCGGTGCAGCTCGGTCTCGGGGTCTCCACGTTCACGGAGATGTGCGGCCTGGCCCCGTCGCGGGTGCTCGGTTCACTCTCCTACGGCGCCGGCGGCTGGGAGCACGCCGCGATCCGCATGCTCCCGACCGGCAAGGTGGAGGTCGTCACCGGTTCGTCCGCCCACGGTCAGGGCCACGAAACGGCGTGGAGTCAGATCGTCGCCGACCGGCTCGGAATCCCGTTCGAGGACATCGAGATCCTGCACGGCGACACGCAGAGTTCACCGCGCGGTCTCGACACCTACGGTTCCCGCTCACTCGCCGTCGGCGGCATCGCTGTCGTGAAGGCCGCCGAGAAGGTGGTCGCCAAGGCCCGGCCGATCGCCGCACACCTGCTCGAATGTTCCGAGGACGATCTGGATTTCGAGGCAGGACAGTTCCGTGTGAAGGGCACCTCGAAGTCCGTCGGGCTCACCGACGTCGCGCTCGCGGTGTTCGCCGCGCACGACCTGCCCGACGGTGTCGAACCGAACCTCGACTCCGAGGCGACCTACGATCCCGACAACTTCTCGTTCCCGCACGGCACCCACCTGTGCGCGATCGAGGTCGACACCGAGACGGGGCACGCGCGAATCCGCAAGTACGTGTGCGTCGACGACGTCGGCCACGTCGTGAACCCGCTCATCGTCGAGGGTCAGGTGCACGGCGGACTCGCCCAGGGCATTGCCCAGGCCCTGTACGAGGAGGCGGTGCACGACGAGTCGGGCACGTTGCTGAGTTCGTCGTTCGCGGAGTATCTGCTGCCCACCGCGGTGGATCTGCCGCCCTTCGTCACCGATCGCACCGACACCCCGGCACCCGGTAATCCGCTGGGTGTCAAGGGTGTCGGCGAGGCAGGAACCATCGCCTCCACCCCGGCCGTCGTCAACGCCGTACTCGATGCGGTCCGGCCGTTCGGCGTCACCGACGTCGAGATGCCCTGTACACCGATGCGGATCTGGCACGCGCTCCGCGACGCCCGAGGAGGCACGAAATGATTCCGGCTCCGTTCGACTACGTCGCCCCCTCGAGCGTCGACGAAGCGGTCGCCGCGTTGACGGAGGCCGGTGAGGACGCGAAGGTCATCGCCGGTGGGCAGAGCCTCATGCCCGTCCTGCGACTGCGGATGGCAGCACCGACCGTGCTCGTCGACCTCGGCAGGATCCCCGAACTGCGGGGCATCCGCGACGACGGCGACGCCCTGGTGATCGGCGCGACCACCACCCACCACGACGTGCTGCACGACCCGCTCGTCGCGGAGCACGCACGGTTGCTGGCCGAGGCGACGGCGACCGTCGCCGATCCTCAGATCCGGCACCGCGGCACGTTCGGCGGGGCGCTCGTGCACGCCGATCCGGCCGGAGATCTCGCCGCGCCGGCCGTGGCGCTCGAGGCGACCTTCACCGTGGCGGGTCCGTCAGGGCGTCGCACCATCGCGACGGACGACTTCTTCCAGGACTACTTCACGACCGCGGTCGAACCCGGAGAGATCCTCGTCGAGGTCCGGATTCCCAAGCACACGGGCTGGTCGGCGCGCTACGAGAAGTTCCATCGCGCGGCCCAGCAGTGGTCGATCGTCGGAGTCGCGGCGACCCTGCAGGCGTCCGGCGGCACCATCGAGCGGGCGAGGATCGCGCTCACGAACATGGCGGCCGTCCCGGTCCGGGCACGCGGCGTCGAGGAATCGCTGGTCGGCAAACCCGCGACGGCAGAGACGATCCGCGAGGCCGCCGAGCTCGCCACCGACGGCACGGCTCCCATGACCGACGGGAATGCCGACGCCGAGTATCGGAGCCACCTCGCCCGGGTACTCACCCGACGAGCGGTCACCACTGCCTCCGGGGTCTAGGCGTTTCCACGCCGAACACCGAGATCCCGGACCACTTGTTCGGAAAGGACCTCATGCAACTCGAACACACACTGTCCGTTCCCGCCCCGGTCGACGAGGTGTGGACCGCCCTGCTGAATCCGGAGAAGGTTGCGCCGTGCATGCCGGGCGCGACGCTCACCGGGGTCGACGGCGACACGTTCACCGGGACCGTCAAGGTGAAGCTCGGACCGGTGGCGCTCACGTTCAAGGGCACCGGCGTGTACGTCGAGAAGGACGAGAGCGCCCGCCGGGCGGTCATCGAAGCCAATGCGAAGGACACCCGGGGCAACGGCACGGTGGCCGCGACCATCACCGTCACCCTCACCGGCGACGGCGACCGCACCGACGGCATCGTGAACACCGACATGAAGATCACCGGCAAGCCCGCCCAGTTCGGACGAGGGATGATCTCGGATGTCGGTGGGAAGATCCTCGAACAGTTCGCGGACTGCCTGTCGAAGAAGCTCGGACCCGAAGCGGCGGCCTCCTCCACGTCCTCCTCCTCCGCGGCGACCGCTGAGGCAGCCGAGTCGCAGCCCAACGAATCCGTGCCGGCGAGCCCGCCGCTCACCGCCGCAGGTTCGGGCGACGAGCCTGCCGGTGGAGCATTCGTCGGGCCCGGCGCCGGGGACGACGACTCCGCGCAGGCGCGGCCGAACGAGTCGGTGCCGCCCAGCCCAATGAGCGCCTCACCGGCACCGACAATGACCTCGACGCCTCCCACGCCGTCGACGACTCCCTCCCCGGCCGCGCCCCCGCAGCCCGAGGCCGAACCGCTCGACCTCATGCAGTACGCGAAGGGATCGGTCGCGACGCGGGTCGCGCCGGTGGGAGTGATCGCGATTCTCGTCGTGGTCATCGCGGTGATCCTCCAGCGTCGATCGGGACGCTGACCCACGCCGGATCCACTCGAACGCTGCGGATCGGACCCGTCGAACGGGCCGGTTCGCAGCGTTCGTCGCTGTCAGCCCGCCTGTGCTGCGACGCGGCGACGCCCGACCGGATCGAGCTGCGCGCGGAGCCAGGCGTGCGCGGGATCCGCATCGCGCTCGGCGTGCCACACCGCGAATTCGCGCAGGGGCGGCAGCTGGAAGGTCGGTTCCAGGATGCGCAGGGACGCCGCCTCGGCGACGTGCCGGGCCATGCGCTCGGGCAGGAAGGTGATCATGCGGGTGTTCTCCAGGGCATACGGGAGAACCGCGAGGTTGCCGCTGGTTGCGCCGATCCGGGCCACCACCCCTGCACGCAGCAGCGCGCGGCCGAGGTTGGTGTCGTCGGAATACTGCGCGTAGGACAGCAGCGGGTAGCGGCCGAGCACTTCGCGTGTGAGCTTGGTGCCGGTGTACGGGTGGCCGGACCAGACCGCCCCGACGAATCTGTCGGTCAGCACGACCTGCCTCCGGCAGGTCTCGAACTCCGGGGATTCGAGGACGTATCCCGGCAGCACCGCGAGGTCGATCTCGAACCGGCGGAAGGCATCGAGACCGGCACCGTTGAACGGCAGCAGATCGAAACGGATATTGGCCGGGGTGCTCCCCCGCACCAGCATGCGCAGAAGGGTGATCTCCGCGTAGTCGCCGGTCATGATCGTGAAGGTGCGCGAATCCGTCGCGGGGTCGAAACCGGGTGCGGCCAGCACCGAACGCTCGAGGGTCCGCAGCACCTCGCGGAGCGGTTCGACGATCGCCTGCGCCCGCGCGGTGGGACGCAGTGTGCGGCCGCTCTTCACCAGAAGTGGATCGTCGAATTGCTTGCGCAACCGGGCGAGAGCCGTACTCGTGGCCGGCTGCGACATGTTCAGTCGCCGCGCCGCCCGCGTGACATTGCGTTCGGAGAGCAGGACATCGAGGACGACGAGCAGGTTGAGATCGACCCGTCGCAGATCCATTCGTCCCCCTGACATCGAAACCCGGCGGAACGGGAAATTCCGGCGGCATCGTAGCGCACGACCGTGATGTATACGCAAGGTCGTATACCAGCTATCGGACTTGCATCCCGATCTTGTGAGCATGACGAATGAGTACCTAGTCTGGCCCACGTCCTGACGGCAGCGAACCGTGATTCGCCCTGGCCCGAATTTCGATGGCGAAATTCTCACTTGCCGAGATCCCGCTTCGGCCCGGCCGCCGACTCAGGCATGCAGAGGAGTTCGGGGGCGAAAGACGTGAGTCTCGTACAACAGATCCGGCAGCACACGCCGGAGAACTGGCGCCTGTGGCGCAAGATGACGGTGGTCGTCGCCGTTCCCATCGTGGCCGCCACCCTGTACGGCTCCCTGCGCGTCTACGACCTGTTCCAGGAGAACCGCGACTACAGTGCCTCGGCCGAGAACATCTCCATCCTGCCCACTCTCGCCGAGTACGCCACCGGTGTCTCCGGTGCCGCGGCCGCGACGATCCTGTCACTGCCGGTCGACAACGGCGCCCAGATCGCACGCGAAGCCGCGGCGACCCTGACGAGCCAGATGGAGGACAAGGACCTCGATCCGAAAATCGCCGCACAGATCAACCGCATGCTCGCCGAGGGCGAGAGTCTGCTCGCCAGTGCGTCGTCCGGAACGCTGGCTCCGACCGTGGCCAGCGAACGCGCCGACGGATTCGTCACCCGCGCTCAGGCCACCTACCGCGCCATCACGACCACCAGCGACAATCCCAGCGTTCTGAGCGAGAGCGCCACGCTTCTCGACCTGTGGGCCACGCAGTGGACGCTGCTCGACCAGGTCCTCGCCTTCTCCGCCCTGAGCGCCGACACCGACGGCGCGTTGCTGATGTGGAACAACGCTCTCGGCGTCGAGGCCGCCAAGCTCACCGTTCTCCGCGACACCTTCGCCGAGAATTCTGCCGCCGACGCGAGCAAGGTAGACGCTCTCATCGGCATGCTCGAGAAACGCCGCAGTCTCACCGCCGAACTCGGCAATTCGGGTGGCGACGTCCGCGCCCTGCAGGGCTCGCTCTTCGAAAGCCTCATGATCTACCAGGAAGAGGTCGCCGGTTCCGCGACGCGCGCCGTGGGAGTCCTCGACGATCTCGCGAGCGAAGCCCGCAGCGAAGCACTGAAGAACGGTATCGGCGTGTCCATCGTGCTCGCCCTGGCCCTCGCCCTCGCGATCGTGATCGCAGCATCGCTGGTCAAGCCGCTTCGCCGCCTGCGCAACGACACTCTGCGTGCCGCCGAAGAGGATCTTCCCG
This sequence comes from Rhodococcus sp. S3, assembly GCF_058211795.1. Classification (NCBI taxonomy): domain Bacteria; kingdom Bacillati; phylum Actinomycetota; class Actinomycetes; order Mycobacteriales; family Nocardiaceae; genus Rhodococcus; species Rhodococcus sp. S3. The sequence goes on from NZ_CM177074.1 coordinate 4,976,910, forward strand.
CCGCTCTCGCCGCGATCAAGGACGGCGCCGAGATCGACACCGTCCAGCTGTCCCCGGTGCGGGTGCACACCCGCGAGGAGATCGGCGAGGTCGCCCGCGCCGTCGACAGCATGAACGAGGGCGCCCTGCGTCTCGCAGGTGAACAGGCCCAACTGCGGCGGCAGGTCAACGAAATGCTCGAGACCCTTGCGCGTCGCAACAAGACCCTGGTGGAACAGCAACTCGCCCTGATCGATTCGCTCGAACACGAGGAACGCGATCCCACCCGTCTCCAGAATCTGTTCGCGCTCGATCACCTCGCCGCCCGCATGCGTCGTACGGGTGACTCGCTGCTCGTCCTCGCCGGCACTCGTCAGCGCCTCGGCCGGGTCCCCGACACACCGCTCGTCGACGTCCTCCGCGCCGCCGTCTCGCAGGTCGAGAACTACCAGCGCGTGAACATCGGCAACGCCCCGGAAGGCAATCTGGTCGGCAGCGCCGTCACCGACGTCGTCCACATGATCGCCGAGCTCCTCGACAACGCACTGCGCGCCTCACCGCCCGAGAGCACCGTGGCGTTCGCGTTCTCCCGCGCCGTCGACGGCGGCCTCCTCCTCGAGATCGCCGACCGCGGAATCGGCATCCCCGCAGACGAACTCGCCGACATCAACATGCGTCTGGGTTCGGACGGCGAAGCCGGATCCGGTGCCGCACGGCGAATGGGCCTGTTCGTGGTCGCGCGCCTCGCCGATCGTCACGGCATCACGGTGCGTCTGCGTCCGACCTTCGACTCGTCCACCAATGCCGGCATCACCGCGAGCATCTACCTGCCGACCAGCCTGCTCAAGGGCACCGGCAGGAACCACGACGATCCGTACCGGATCGATCGGCCGCGTCGCCTGCCCGATCCCCCGTCGGAGTACGGCGAGCAGTTCCACGCCGACCCGGCATCCGGATCGCAGCCGGTGGCCGGAAGCCGTCACTCGGCACCCACCCCCGCTCTCGCGACGCCCGGGACGAGTCCGGGTATCCGGCGCGGACAGCTGCACGAACGATGGGTCCCCCGCGGCGCAGGACAGTAGGCGGACAGCGGGCGGGCGGTCTGCCATCCTGACGGCATGACCGCTCCCCGCGTCGACGTCCACCAGCACGTCTGGCCGGCACCCCTCGTCGCGGCATTACGGGCACGTACCCGGGCGCCGCGGCTCGTCGGATGGACGCTGTACCTCGACGGTGAACCCCCGTACGAGGTGCGACCGGAGGATCACTCGATCGCCCGGCGGGCCGAGCTCGCGGCGCAGGACGGCATCGACCTGGCGCTGGTGTCGTTGTCGAGCCCGCTGGGGATCGAAACGCTGCCCGCAGCCGACGCGGCCGGCCTGCTCGACGCCTACCACGAGGGAGTGCTGGCGCTGCCCCGCCCGTTCGGGGCATGGGCGGCGGCGTCGGTCGACGATCCCGATCCCGTGGCGCTGCGCGACGTGCTCGGGGCGGGCTGCGTGGGTCTGCAACTTCCCGCCACGGCGCTGGCGGATGCCGACGGCTACGCGCGGTGCGCCCCGCTCCTCGACGAACTCGACCGCGTCGGCGCTCCCCTGTTCGTGCATCCCGGGCCGGCTGCGGCCGATGCGTCGGCTCCGCCGTGGTGGCCGGCGATGGTGTCGTACGTGGCGCAGATGCACACCGCGTGGTTCGCCTGGCACGAGTACGGGGCCCCTCGCCTCCCCGGACTGCGCGTGGGGTTCGCGATGCTCGCCGGGCTCGCGCCGCTGCACGCCGACCGGATGGCCGCGCGTGGCGGACCGGCGACGATCTCGTCGGCCGGAGTGTTCGTCGACACCTCGTCGTACGGACCCGAGATCGTCGAGGCCGTGGCTGCCGGACTCGGCCGCGACCGCGTCGTGCTCGGCTCGGACCGCCCGTACGCTGCACCGTTGCTGTTCGGCGACGAGCGCGACGAGCCCGTACGGCGACGCAGTCCGGCCCGATTGTTCCGAACGTCACACGAGTGAAAACCTTGACAGCGCCGCATCCGGGCGCTGAAGTGATCGGCATGCATCTTCCGGCGACCCTGCGGCATCGCAGGCTTCATGTGGACTACGTCCGCATCGCCGGTGGTTTCTGTGGTTGTCGCGCCTGTCGTTGATCCCGGCCCGACCCACTTCTTTTGCTCGGACGACCCTTCGGTCCCGTCCGGCTCCTGTTTCGAGGAACCACGATGCCTGCTGCTCTTCTGTCCCCCTCCGTGCGCGTCGATCTTGCCGAGATCGTCCGTGACATCGCCGCGGACGTCGCCCGCTGGCGGCCGCTCGTCCGCTTCGACGAGACCGAACGCTGGTACACCCGGCTCGCCGTCGCCGACGACTACGAGGTGTGGTTGCTGAGCTGGCTTCCCGGTCAGCGCACCGGGATCCACGATCACGGTGGCAGTGCCGGCGCGTTCGCCGTCGCGCAGGGACGGGTCCGGGAGGACACCGTCGACCAGCCGTGGTCGGAAGACCTTCCCGGGCAACATGTGACGCTCTCCCGCACCCATCTGTCGGCCGGTGCCACGCGTCGATTCGACGGCCGGCACGTGCACGAGGTCGTCAACGACGGCCGCGTCCCGGCGGTGACGGTGCACGCCTACGCCCCCGCACTGGACTCGATGAGCCGATACCGGCTCGAGAACGGCATCCTCACCCTCGCGACCTCGGAGCGCGCCGGCGACGACTGGTGATCCACTCGTGACAAATCCGGCACAGTGGGTATCCGCCGGGATAGAGTCGAAAACCGACCGTGCCGCATCCGAGGGAGCAACCCGTGAAACGCTTCGCACGCACCACCGCACTTCTCGCCGTGTCCGCCTTCGCCCTGGCCGCCTGTTCCGGCGGCGGAGACGAGGATCCCCTCGCCGGGGATACCGCGGACGGAGGCGCGATCGTCGTCGGTTCGGCGAACTTCCCGGAGAACGTCCTGCTCGCGGAGATCTACTCGCAGGCGCTCGAGAGCGCGGGGGCCGAGGTCACCCGCCAGTTCAACATCGGCAGCCGCGAGATCTACTACGACCAGGTCGCCTCGGGTGCCATCACCCTCGTCCCGGAGTACAACGGCGCACTGCTCGCCCGGATCGACCCCGACAGCACGGCCTCGACCACCGAGGACGTCAATGCGGCCCTGTCCGAAGCTCTTCCGGACGGGCTCGAGATCCTGGCCTCCGCCCCCGGTGAGAACAAGGACGCCCTCGTCGTCACCGAGGAGACCGCGCAGCGCTACAACCTGGTGAGCATCGCCGATCTCGCGCCGGTCGCCGGTGAACTCGTCCTCGGCGGACCGCCGGAGTTCGAGACACGCCAGCAGGGTGTCGTGGGTCTGCGTGAGGTGTACGGGGTCGAGTTCCGCGAATTCGTCCCCACCGACACCGGCGGTCCCATCACCATCCGCGCTCTCTCGGACGGCACCGTGCAGGCCGCGAACATCTTCACCACCGATCCGTCGCTGAGCACCGAACCGTTTGTGGCGCTGGAGGACCCGGAGTCGGTCTTCGGAGCCCAGAACGTCACCCCGCTGGTGCATCGCGCCGATCTCGACGACGACGACGTCGCGAAGATCGACGCCGTGTCCGAGAAGCTCACCACCGACACCCTCGTCGTCCTGGTCGGACAGGTGGTCACCGACGGCCGCGACATCGACGTCGTCGCCGAGGAGTGGTTGCAGCAGAACGATCTGAACTGACGGAAGTCGGTGCCGCGTGATCACATTCGACAACGTCGAGAAGCGTTATCCCGACGGGACCGTCGCCGTCGACGGACTCTCGCTGGAGGTCCCGACGGGCACCCTGACGGTGTTCGTCGGGCCGTCGGGCTGCGGGAAGACCACCTCGTTGCGCATGATCAACCGGATGGTCGAACCCTCGGGCGGGCGTGTGCTCGTCGGGGGCCGCGACGTCCGGGACGAGGATCCCCGGATCCTGCGCCGCGGCATCGGATACGTCATCCAGCACGCCGGGCTGTTCCCCCACCGCACGGTGGTCGACAACGTCGCCACCGTGCCCCGATTGCTCGGCGCGAGCCGTAAGGAGGCCCGCGCGACCGCGATGGACGTGCTCACCCGGGTCGGACTCGGAAAGGAGCTGGCGCAACGCTATCCGGCGCAGCTGTCCGGCGGGCAGCAGCAACGTGTCGGGGTGGCCCGCGCACTGGCCGCCGATCCCCCGATCCTGTTGATGGACGAACCGTTCTCCGCGGTCGATCCCGTGGTCCGCAAGGATCTGCAGGACGAACTCCTGCGTCTGCAATCGGTGCTGGCCAAGACCATCGTGCTCGTCACCCACGACATCGACGAGGCGATCAAGCTCGGCGACCGCGTGGCCGTCCTGCGGCCGGGCGGGGTGCTCGCCCAGTACGCGACCCCGGAGGAGCTGCTCACCTCTCCCGCCGACGATTTCGTCGCCGGATTCCTCGGCGTCGACCGCGGTGTACGGCTCATGTCGTTCTTCTCGTCCGCCGACCTGCCCCTGCGCACCGATCCGATCGTCACCCGCGACGCCGCCGAACTCGCCGTCGGCGGTTGGCTGCTCGTCGTCGACGACGACGGACGCCCGACGGGGTGGCGCGACGGCAGTGCCGATGCGGAATTCCTGCCGGCCGGAAGGCCGTTCGTTCCCGGACGGGATCCGCTGCGCGTCGTGCTCGATGCGGCCGTGCTCTCACCCTCGGGCCATGCCGTGGCGGTGGACGACGACGGACGCGCGCTCGGGGTGATCAGCGGCGAAGAGGTGGCGGCGGCGGTCCGCGCGGCGCACAACCACCGGGAGGCCGGCACCCCGTCCCCGCTCGAGATGCGGAAGTCGCGGTGAGCCTGCGGATTCCCGGTTATCTCGGGACGTTCTGGGAACTGCTCGGCGATCATCTCGTCATGGCGCTCGGCGCGTCGCTGCTCGGCCTCGTCCTCGCCCTGCCGTTGGGCCTGGCGTGTGTGCGGTGGCCGCGGGTGTACGCCCCGGTTCTCGCGGTGTGCAGCGTTCTGTACTCGATTCCGTCGCTTGCCTTCTTCGTGCTGCTCATCGCGTTCACCGGGATCAGCCGGACCACGGTGATCCTTCCGCTGGCCGTCTACGCGCTGGCGGGCCTCGTCCCGAACGTCGTCGACGGGTTGCGCGCCGTGCCCGACAGTGTCCGCCAGTCGGCGGTGGCGATGGGATTCTCGACACCGCGCCGGTTGCTCACCGTCGACCTGCCGCTGGCGATCCCTGCGGTCATCGCGGGACTGCGGGTCGCGACGGTCGCGAACATCAGCATGGTGAGCGTCGGAGCGCTGATCGGCATGGGTGCGTTCGGGGCGTTGTTCACCGCGTCGGTGCAGCTCGACCGGCTCGATCTGGCGATCATCGGCATCATCGCGACCGTCGTGATGGCACTGGTCGTCGACGCGGTGCTCGTACTCGTCCAGCGTCTCGCCACGCCGTGGATGCGCCGCACCTCGAAGGTGTCCCGATGACGACCCTGCTGAACTATCTGGCCGAGTACTTCGGCGACTCCGCGAACTGGTCGGGTGCGTCCGGGATCCCGACGCGACTGACCCAGCACTTCGGCTACACCCTGCTCGCGTTCGTGATCTCCGTGCTCCTCGCGTTGCCGCTCGGCCTGTGGACGGGTCACACGGGCCGCGGCGGCGTCTTCATGTCCCTCACGGCGAATGCCGCACGCGCCCTCCCCACCTACGGCCTGCTCGTGTTGCTGGTCGTGCTGTACGGGATCGGGCTGGTTCCGGTGATGGTGCCGCTGGTGGCGCTCGCGATCCCACCCATCCTGTTGAACTCCTACGAAGGGATCCGCGGGGTCGACCCGGCACTGACCGACGCCGCCCGCGGGATGGGGATGACCTCGTCCCAGATCCTGCTGCGGGCCCAGCTCCCGGTGGCTCTGCCGCTGATCCTCGTGGGCCTGCGCACCGCCGCCGTGCAGATCGTCGCGACCGCGACCATCGCCGCGGCGGTGAGCTTCGGCGGGGTGGGCAGGCCCATCGTCGACGGTCTCGCGCGCAGCGACTATGCCCTGGTCGTAGGCGGTGCCGCCCTGGCCGGGATCTGCTCGCTGGTGATCCTCGCGCTCTTCGCGGTCCTCGGTCGGGTGCTCGTCTCACCCGGCGTCCGGGCCTCGCGCGACTAGCCCGTACGACCCCTCCGACGCCTCCTTCGGAACCGACGAACGTGTCGGTGGCCCGGAGCACACTGGAGGTAGAGACGAAGTCCTATCGAGGAGGCGCAGGTGCGATGTATGCGCAACGCGAAACCTACTTCGGCTGGACGTCTCGGCGCGTACCCCTGTACGCAGCCGCGCAGCCCACGGCATCCCCGGCCACACCGGCCGCATCCGGTCCGAGCGTCCGTCCCGACGACGAGAGCGTTCCCTCGGGTGTGACGCTCGACCGCATCCTGCCCGAGTCCGTGCTGCACGGCCGTCTGGTCGCGTATCACGACGCGGACGAGGACAGGGACTACGTGGCCGTGGCGGTCGGCGCGGTGGCGGGCGAGAACGATGTACCGGTCCGGGTGGCCGAGGAGGAGACACTCGTGGTGTCCGCGGCCCGCAGCGTGATCAACGGGGTCCTCGTCGGCACGGAGGACGACGACCTCGACGAACTGGAGGTCGCCCGTCAGCTCCGCTTCGGCGGACCTGTCCGCGACCTGCTGGAATACATCGGCGCACGGTCGGTCGTGGTCGACTGGAGCCCCGCTGTGGCGTGATCCGACGGGGCCGTGGCGTGATGTGACCGAGGCCCTGTCATCGCGGATGTGTGACGCGCCGACACACACATCTGCAACGACTCGACGTTCAGGTGGTACGGTCGTAGGTGTCCCCGTGACCAAAACGTAATAATTCGGGGATTATCGCAGCCCTGGGGTGGGTACCCGAGCGCTCGGGTTCCACTGGGAGGGTGACCGGAAGTGGCGATGCCGGACTGATAGCTACGCCCGTCGGGGGCAGCCCGGCATCGCCACTTTCGACCGGTCTTCCGTGACTCAGTTCTCCGTTACCGGCACAGCAGCGGCCAGGGAGGCCAGAGCTGCCGGAGTCTCGACCGCGAGGAGATGACCCACCTCGGGAAGCGCGACGAAATGCGCACCCATGTCGTCGGCCAGCTTGTTCAACGCGTCGACCTGCACGAGGGGATCCTTGCTTCCCACGACGACCTCGACCGGACGCCCACGCCAACGGCGCAGCACGGCTCGGTCGATGCGGGGCATGTTCGTCAGCGACGTGCAGTACGCGCCGACGCGGCAGGACCACCGCAGGGTCTGCTCGTCGGGCCGGTAGTCGCATCCGGCGAGTGCCCTGAGGTAGCGCTCGGTGTTCTCGAGGTTGGGCTCGTTGCGCCACTGCAGGCCCGGAATGAGGGCACGGTTCCACCGGACGCGCGGGACGAGACCCAGCGGCGCGGCGATCACCAGCTTCTCGATCCGGTCGGGATCCTCCACCGCGGCGGCCACCGATGCCGACCAGCCGAGACCGATCACGGGAACCCGCTCGACGCCGAGTGCATCGAGCACCTCGACCAGCCAGTGGCCGTAGACGCTGTGGATCCGGCTGTCGGGCCGGCTGCCCGCGCTCGCACCGGGAAGACCCGGGACGTCCACGAGCACCACCCGGTGCTGCTCACCGAACTGCTCGGCGAGCAGACGCAGCCCCGCCGCCGGGAGGTCGCCACCCGCGAGCACCACGATCGGCGGTGCGGTGGCAGGGCCCGTGGTGAGCACGTAGGTGTCGCCCAGCGACGTGCGGGCGACGTGCTCCACGACGGGACGCTCCCAGTAGGTCAGCAATCCTGTGCACGCGTGGTGGATCACGCTGCCGTCTCCGGGGCAGCGGTAGGGCGAACGTGTCAGCAACGCCATCATCCTCCTACCCGGACGATTCCGGGGACGACGAGGGATTCAGGGAACGGCATGAATGGATCTTCTTTCGTGGGGTACGAGCGTCTTTCGCCGACCAACCTCGGGCACACCGCACGACACCGTAGCCCAGTGCTCGGTGTGAACGCCACCCGTGGTTCCGGAAAATTTCACAGCCGTCCCTCACGTCACATTCGTGCCGAATGCCGTTTCACCCCTGCGCCTCCAGGTCCTCCCACGAGGCGTGGACCTGGGGCCGGAAGCCGTAGCCGGTATCGGGCTCGGGCAGATGTGCTTCGGGGTCGATCACGACGACCTCCACCCCGTCGCGATGGAGCCGACCGATCATCTCCAGCAACATCCTTCGGCCGACGGGCAGGATCGTACGGACGAGGGACAGGTCGAAGACCAGGCGTTTCGTCGCTACCGGTTCGTCGACCACGGCCGTCACGAGACCCTCGGCACTGGTGAACTGGAGGTCGCCCTGCAACTCGAGCAGAGTGAGAGCCTCGTCACCCTCGCCGATGACATGTCTTCTGCGCAACACCGAGTGTGCGACCATCGGCGCGTCCATCAGATGCAGGTTCATATCGCGGGAGAGACGACCGAAGGCGGCGACCCCCTGGACGCTGGTGCCGTGGTCGTCGAGGCGCGGCGAGTACGCCGCAATACCCAACTGTCCCGGTAGGATTCCTATGATTCCGCCGGACACGCCGCTCTTGGCAGGGATACCGACAGTGGAGAGCCAGTCCCCCGCCGCGTCGTACATCCCGCAGGTCGCCATCACCGACAGCACCTGGCGCACCACGTCGCGCGAGAAGATCTCCTCGCATGTCACGGGTTGCACGCCGCCCGCCGCGAGTGTCGCGGCCATCATCGCGAGGTCCTTGGTCGTCACCGTCACCGAGCACTGCCGGATGTACCCCTCGACGATCTCGTCGGGATCGTCCTCGAAAACCTCGTACCCCCGAAGGAGATTGGCGATGGCGACATTGCGATAGGAGTTCTCGAGTTCCGACGACGCGACCTTCTCGTCGATTGCCAGGTCGCGGCCGGCCAGGGACGACAGCAGGGAGCGGATGTCCTCCACCGAGTCCTCGACCGGCCTGTCGTCGAGCACCAGGGCGTGTGCAGCGAGCGCACCGGCATTGATCATCGGGTTCAGCGGACGGCCCGTGTTGCGTTCGAGCGAGACCTCGTTGAACGCCTCCCCGGACGGTTCGACGTCGATCACGTCGAGTACGGCGTCGAACCCTCTCTGCTGCAGTGCGAGACCGTAGACGAAGGGCTTCGAGATCGACTGGATCGTGAACTCGGTGTCGTCGTCGCCCACCGAGTACATCGCCCCCTCGGCGGTCACGAGGGTGAGGGCGAACCGGTCCGGGTCGGCCCTCGCCAGTTCGGGGATGTAATCGGCGAGTGCGCCCGAACTGTCGGCACATCCTCGGAGCACTTCGGTCAGATAATCCGGCAACGGTGAACGCATGTATTCATCGTGACCGAATCGGACGCTGCCGGGGCGGGGAGTGACGAAGGCGATTGAACCGACAGACCGGCGGGTATGCCATCCCCATGACTGCTCTGTCGTCGGCGCTGTCCGTGCCGTTCCGAGTGGGATCCGCGCTGCGCGGAGCACGCGTGTTCCATCCGCGCGGCGCGACCTTCGAAGGGGTCGCCGAACTCGAGTCGTCCTGGTGGCCGCAGCAGATCCCCCGCCCTACCCCTGTCGTCGCCCGGGTGTCGCGGGGCATCGGCACACCGGACGGGATGCCGGACGTTCTCGGTCTCGCGGTGCGCTTCGCCGCGAAGACCGGCCCGTGGGACATCCTCCTCGCGTCGGCCTATCTGCCCGGCCGGGTGGCGCTGCTACCGGCCCGCTCGTGGTCGAGTGCCCGCTACAGCACACTCATGGCCTATCGGACCGACAGCGATCCCACGCCGCGGTGGATCATCGCCGTTCCTCGCGGACGGCATCCGTCCTCGACGACCTCCGTGCAGGCTCTCGAGGTGCCGCTCGAGTTCTCGCTCCTGGTGGGCTCCGCCCGCGGCCCCCTGGAATCGGCGGGACGCCTGACGCTGAGTCGCCGCCTGTCCGAGAAGGATTCGGAGCAGCCGTCCTTCGATCCGACCGTCCACTGCCCCGGATTCGTCGATCCGTGGCCGGGCTGGCTCGTCGAGACTCGGCGCGACGCCTACCGGGCGAGCCGGGCCGGACGAGGCGCCTCCCTCGCCCGGCCGCAGCACACCGTCAGCTGATCACCGCGTCGATCGTCTTCTTCAGCGCGGACGGCTGCGCCGGCGACCGCGGGGCGTCCTCCTTCATCTCGAGCATACGGGCACCTATGTCCTGCAACTGCTTACGTCCGAGTGCCTCGCGCACCTTGGGGAACCACTCGTCCTCCTCCTCGTCGATGTGATGCTCGACGTTCTCGATCAGGACCGTCGTCTTCGCATCGAAACGCTCTGCGTCGGGCTTCATTCCGGCCAGTTCGACGACGAGCACATCGGCGACGTGGTGCTCCTCGTACGATTCGAGGATGTCGTCCTCGAGATCGGGGAGCAGGGAACGTATCTCGGGGTACATGCACTCGTTCTCGAGATAGGTGTGCACGGTGAGGGCTTCGATGATCCTGTCGACGATCTTGCCCTTCTCCTTCTCCCCCTCGGCCTTCCGGAAGTCGCGGAAGAGTTTCTTGATCTCCTTGTGGTCTTCCTTCAGCAACACGATCGCGTCTGTGGACACGGTTCCTCCTGCGGCGTGAGCACTGCCGCCCCCAGCGGGCGTGGCACAGGAATACCCATCCGCGACACCGTCACACGCGCACGCGATCCGCATTCGCGAGGATGGCCGAGCGCAGGGCCGCCTCCGGACCGCTGAGTACGGAACGACGCGCCATGAGCACGAACTCGATCTCACCCGCATCGGGAAGCAGTCGCTGGGGATCGCGCACCGGGACGAGACCGGGCGGAGGGAGCCGTTCGGCGTGCAGCACCACGCCCAGTCCGGCGAGCGCCGCGGCGCGCAGGCCGTTGAGACTGTCGGTCGTGCACGCGACCCGCACACCGCGCCCGCTGCGCTGGAGGACCTCGAGCGCGATGTCGCGGGTCAGGGCCGGCGACGGATAGGACACCAGCGGTGTCGGCTCGTCCGGATCGAGGACGTAATCGGGGGCGGACAGGAAGACGAGGCGCTCGCGGAAGATCATCTCGCCGTGGCGGCTGCCCGGTCGGCGCTTGCCGAAGACCAGATCGAGTTCGTTGTCGTCGAGTCGGCGCTGCAGATCCTCGCTCAGATCCACGGTGAGTTCGAGATCGATTCGGGGATGACTGCGCCGGAACTCGGCGAGGATCGACGGCAGTTCGTAGAGCACGAGGTCCTCGGAGACCCCGAAGCGCAGCCGGCCACTGAGCGACGATTCCGAGAAGTGCCTGCGCGCGGCGTCGTGGCGATCGAGGATCTCGCGGGCGAAGGCGACCATGTCGGCGCCGTCGGCCGTGAGCTCGACGTTGTGCGTGTCGCGGACGAACAACCGGCGCCCGATCTCCTTCTCGAGTCGCGCGACGTGCTGACTGACCGTCGACTGACGCAGGCCGAGCCGCTGGGCGGCGGCGGTGAAGCCGCGCTCACGCTCGACGGCGAGGAAGCTCCGTAGGTGCACCGGATCGAACACGACCCCATTTCATCACGAATCGCGATTACAGAAAACGTGGTGACCGTCTTCTGTAATGACGTCCGGCTGCCGTACCGTCGATTCGTGCTCTCCAAGATCCCCGTGCTCGGACGACTCGACCCGTTCCTGCTCGCCATCCTCGCCACCGTCGCCGTCGCTGCTCTGCTGCCCGCCGACGGGGTCGTACTCGACGGCGTGAACTGGGCCGCCAAGATCGCCATCGGGCTGCTGTTCTTCCTGTACGGCGCGCGCCTGTCCACGCAGGAGGCCATCGAGGGTCTCAAGCACTGGCGTCTGCACCTGACGATCCTCGCCACGACCTTCGTCGTCTTCCCGCTGCTCGGCCTGGCCGCGAAGGTGCTCGTGCCGTCGATCCTGAGCGACCCGCTCTATCTCGGCGTCCTCTACCTGTGCCTGCTGCCGTCCACGGTGCAGTCGGCCATCGCGCTCGTCTCGGTGGCGCGCGGCAACATCCCCGGTTCGATCGTCTCGGCCAGCGCGTCGAGCCTCATCGGCATCTTCGCGACGCCGCTGCTCGTCGCGCTGACCATGTCCACGCAGGGCGTCACCTTCAGCGGGTCGGCCGTGCTCGACATCGTGCTGATGCTGCTCGTGCCGTTCGTCGCCGGCCAGCTCCTGCGGCGCTGGGTCGGCGGCTGGGTGAAGGCCCACGGCAAGCCGCTCAAGCTCGTCGACCGCGGATCGATCATGCTGGTCGTGTACGTGGCGTTCAGCCGCGGCATGAACGAGGGCATCTGGTCGATGATCTCGGTCGGCCGCCTGCTCGCCCTCGTCGGTGTGTGTGCGGTACTGCTCGCGATCGTGCTCGCACTCACCTGGTACTCGTCGCGCGGACTCGGCTTCGACTATCAGGATCGTGTCGCGATCCTCTTCTGCGGTTCCACGAAGTCTCTCGCCACCGGTCTGCCCATGGCGATCGTGCTCTTCCCCGGCCAGCCCATCGGCCTGATCGTGCTGCCGCTCATGCTGTTCCACCAGATGCAGCTCCTGGTGTGCGCGGCCCTCGCCGGCCGGTTGGCGAAGAAGGCACCGGAAGCTCTTGCGACCGTGTGACAGAACGACCGTGTGGCAGCAGCGATGCGGCCGTTCCCGGAAACCCGGGGAACGGCCGCATCGTCGGATCGGGACCGGTCGTCACCGTCCGGCAGGGTTGCGCACCAGTTTCTTGTTGGCGAACTCGGCGAAGCCGAAACGGGCGAGTTCGCGGCCGAAACCGGACCGCTTGACCCCGCCGAAGGGCAGATCCGGCGAGCTCTTGCTGGTGCTGTTGATCCAGACCATGCCGGTTTCGAGTTCGTTCGCCACGCGCTCGGCCACGGCCGGATCGGCGGTGAACACGCTCGACGCCAGACCGAACGGCGAATCGTTCGCGATCTCGACGGCCTCGTCGACGGATCCGACGCGATGGACGACCGCCACGGGACCGAACAACTCCTCGTAGTACGCGCGCATCCCGGGCGTGACGTCGGTCAGGACGGTCGGCGGATACCAGGCACCGTCACCGGTCGGACGCTCACCTCCGGTCAGCACCCGGGCGCCGCGCGACACCGCGTCCTGCACGAGCTCGTCGAGTTCGTCGACAGCCGAACGCGACGACAGCGGACCGAGTTTCGTCCCGGGATCGGTCGGGTCGCCCGGCTGCCAGGCGTCGATCGCCTCGAGGAACTTCTCCACGAACTCGTCGAAGACCGGTTCCTCCACGAGGAAGCGCTTCGACGCCGTGCACGCCTGACCGCCGTTGGCGAACCGGCCGACCGCGGCGGCGGTGGCCGCCGCATCGATGTCGGCGTCGCGCAGCACGATGAACGGATCCGAACCGCCGAGTTCGAGGACGCACTTCTTCAGGTTGCGTCCCGCGACCTCACCGACCGCGGCTCCGGCCTTCTCGGATCCGGTCAGCGACACGCCCTGCACACGCGGATCGGCGATCGCGTCCGCGACCTGCGCCGACGAGACGAAGGCGTTGGCGTAGACGCCTGCGGGCAGGCCCGCGTCCTCGAAGACCTTCTCGATCGCGAGTGCCGCCTGCGGGCAGTTGCGGGCGTGCTTGAGAATGATCGTGTTGCCCAGAGCGAGGTTCGGTGCCGCGAACCGGGCCACCTGGTAGTAGGGATAGTTCCACGGCATGACGCCGACCAGCGGACCGATCGGTTCCGTGCGGACGACCGCGGTACCCGGGCCCGAGATGTCGAGCGGTTCGTCCGCCATGAACTCCTCGGCGTGGTCGGCGTAGTACCGGTAGATCGACGCGACGAGGGCGACCTCGCCCTCGGCCTGGGCGATGGGCTTGCCCATCTCGAGCGTGAGGATGCGTGCCAGCTCGCCGGCACGCTCCCGGTGGATCTCGGCGACACGTTCCAGGATCGCGCGACGCTTCTCGAGCGGCGTCGCCCGCCACTCGCGGTAGGCCTCGGCGCTGCGCGCGACGAGAGCCTTCAGTTCGTCGTCGGAGATCTCCGGGAACTGCGCGACCTGTTCGCCGGTCGCGGGGTCGATGCTGGTGTACACACCCATGATGTTCTCCCGATGTACGGACGGGGCCGGACGCGACGAACTCGTTGCGCCCGGCCCCGTCCTCGATGAAAGTTTCGGTGTCCGCAGGAGACGGACTCCTACTTGCGGTACCAGTCGGCGATCCGCGCGAGTTCGTCGGCGACGAGAGCGGAACGTCCTGCCAGGAACGGGAAGACGTGTTGCTGGCCTTCGCCGATCGAGAGGGTGACGTCCACACCGGCGGCCTCGGCGCGCTCCTTCAACCGCGTGGCGTTGTCGAGGAGCGACTCGACGCTGCCGGCGTTGATGTAGAGGCGGGGGAAGCCCGCGAAATCGGCGTAGAGAGGGTTCGCCAGCGGGGTCGTCGGATCGATCGTGTCGCCGAGGACCCCGGCGATCATGCCCTGGAGCAGTTCCGGCGTGATCAGCGCATCGGTATCGTTGTTGGTGACGAGGGTTTCGCCCTTGTTCTCCATGTCGAGCCACGGCGAGAAGGCGATGACCGCGCCGGGGCCCTGCTTCCCCTGCTGCAGCAGGGCGAGTGCGATGGCGACGGCGAGGTTGCCGCCGGCCGAGTCACCGATCGTGGTGATGTCCTGCGGCGCGATACCGTCGGCGACCAGCGCGTCGAAGACCGCGACACCGTCCTCGATCTGCGCGGGGCGCTGGAACTCGGGGGCGCGGCGGTAGTCGAGGACGAAGGCCACGACACCGAGGGCCTTGGCCGCGTGCGCTGCGATCTTGCGGTGGCTGGCCGCGGAACCGACCGCGAAGCCGCCGCCGTGCGTGTAGAGCAGCACCTCGGAGGTCTTCGCACCCTGCGGCAGGCACCAGATACCGGGAACGCCGCCGACTGGCATGTCCCCTGTGAGTAGGTCCGGGTTGTTCTAGAGTCCTGATTGCCCTGGTGAGGGCGAAGAAGGGACGATAGGGATCATGGCGGGACGCAAACGTCACTCGGCGGAGGACATCGTGCGCAAGCTGCGCCGAGCCGACGAGTTGGCCGCGGAAGGCAAGAACGGTGAAGAAATCGCCGCAGCGCTCGAGGTTCGGACGGGCCAGTGACGGGCCGGGCGGGGCGGCAGGCTCCTATGAGGTCACGGACATCGCGTGCTCCACTGTCGGGTGTGGTGGCCCGCTGGCGGTCGGGTCGACGGGTCCTGCGAAAGGCACTTCGGTGGCCAGGAAAATTCCGGGTCAGGCCGTCCCACCAGCGGGTTGTTCTCATTATCCACTGGAAGATTCTGAGCCCGACCGCCAAACGCGCCGCGATCACCATGCTCACCGGCACTATGCAGATGTCGGAGCGGTTCGCGTGCAAGGTCGTTGGGCTCTCCCGATCGGTTTACCGGCGGTTGCCGTTGGCGCAGACACCGGACGATCCGGATGCCGATCTGCGCGCAAAGCTGCGCAGATATGCCCGCAAGCATCCGCGGCACGGCTTCCGGCGAGCATGGGCGTGGCTGCGCTACGACCAGGGCATCGAGGTGAACAAGAAGAAGATCCACCGCCTGTGGAAGGAAGAAGGGCTGCAGGTCCGGCGTGCTCCACGCCGCAAACGTGCCGGCCTGTCCTCGGTTCCGATCGTCGACGCGGATGCTCCGAATGTGGTGTGGGCATTGGACTTCCAGTTCGACTCGACCGTCGACGGCAAGACGGTGAAGATCGCGTCGATGGTCGACGAACATACCCGGATGTCGTTGTTGAACATCGTGGACCGCTCGATCACCGCCGACCGGTTGATTGAGGGCTTGGAGAAGGCGTTCGCGATGTGGGGTGGGCCGCCGCTGGTGCTGCGGATGGACAATGGGCCGGAGTTCATCTCGGAAGCGCTGCGGGACTTCTGTGCTGGGTCGGTGGGGATGTCCTACATTCCGCCGGGCACGCCGTGGAACAACGGGTTCATCGAGTCGTTCAACAACCGGTTGCGCGATGAGTGTCTCAACCGAAACTACTGGCCCACTCTGCTCGAGGCCCGGGTGGTGATCGAGGACTTCAAGGACGACCACAATCACCGGCACCGTCATTCGGCGCTGGGGTACCGAACTCCTGCCGAGTACGCTGCCGGATGCACTCACCGGCACCAGCCGGTGGCGTGTGAGATCGACTGATCGACTGCAAGTAGGAATCGGCTCTAGAACCGACCGGACCGACTATCGGGGACCTGCCACACACGCGAGTACACCCGTGTTCTTCCATTCGAGCGGCCGGTCGATGTCGAGGCCCTCGCGAGCAAGCCACACCCCGCAGCGTTCGTGCAGCGCGACCTCGCTGACCCAATATTCTGGGTGGACCGGGGTAGAAGGCGGAGCCGAGATGTGGATGGTGTCGCCGTCGCGGCGTCGGGTACCGCGCACCAGCAGACCTGTACACAGTTCCTCTTGCCATCCTGAGATCATGGTGCCGGCGACGGCGGCGGGGGTGTGCCAGGGCGGACCGGCAAGCTCGTCGCCTGTCTGGGGTGGATGCATGGTCACAGCGAAGGTGTTCGGATTGCGGGCCCACTTGAAGTACACCACCACGTGGTCGAGTTCGACGTGTAGTCGGACCGGGCGGAACTGCGTGGCGATCCTGCCGCGGACCCGGATACCGTTGCGCAGTGCGCGCACCGTCTCGGCCGCGGTGTCGGTGAGCCGGTCGAGGGGCACACCGGTGACCTCCAGGCGCCAGCCGCCGTCGGGTTCGGTGTCGGGATGGCGGATTCCTGCGGTCGGGGCGTACGGGCCGACCCGGACGATGTGTTCTTGCAGTGCCCTCGATTCGGGATCCGGATCGAGTTTGCGGGCGTCGATGACTTTGAGCCACAACCGGTTCCAGGCGGTGTTGTCCGGGGCCAGCACCGGTGTGCCGTCCGAGGCGACGAACACCACGAACAGTGGCTGGGTGTAGATCAGGTTGGTGCGCATGCGCCGGTCCACATCGGTCCGGCGGATCATTTGGTACGCATAATCCGACCACTGTCGGCCGAGCACCGCACGCGCCCACGCTTCCGGTTCGACGGCCGGGTACTCGTGGACCAGATCGGAGCCCGCTGCCCGACGGTCGGGATACTTATCGGGATAGCCCTGCACATGGATCCGCACACACACCGGCCTCATCTCCGCAGGGAATGATCCCAGCTCGTCGGCGTCCTGATAGCTGTAGCTCACCTGGATCCGCAGGTGTGGCGTCGTCAACGACGGCCCCTCGACAGGATGAGTATCGAGCAGCACCGACTGGTGATATGGGGGCTCTCCGGTGGCGGCGAGGCCGCGGAGCAGATCACGGTAGACCGCGATGGGTTCTGCGAACCGCGTGGTGAGCAGTTCGGTCATGGCGGCGCGGTCAAGGGCGCCACCGGACTCAGCAGGCGGAGTCATTCTTTCGACGAAGTGTCAGCATGGCGCCAACGATATCCCATCGTGCGACACACCCCTGGACTCGAACGAGTGGATGTGTCCGTGCTCGGGACACGAGGGGCTTCTCCATCTCTTCCCTAGAGGACATCCCCTGCGATTTTGTTCGTCGACACGAATCAAGCGTAGAGACGAATCTCTTCTGTGCTGCTCAACCATCGTCGAACAGCACACACCGTCAACCTCTCCGTTTTCAGCGGAACGCGGGAACGCTCGGTGCTTCACCGTCTACGCGGGGACGGAATTAGGATTAATTTCTTTGCTCGACAGTGCAACGTTCGAGGAGGGTCGCCAACTTTCCGGAGTCGATGCGGTCGTTGTCGTCGGCGATTCCTGTGGAAACGAGGATATGGTCGACAAGGCCTATGAATGACTCGACGTTGTCCGGCGTGACCCCGCTGGCCAAGGCGAGCGGATGGTCGTGGAGTCCCTCGCGAAGGGCCTCGAGTTTGTGAGTGTCGGCGGCTAGTCCTGTGCCGGGTCCGGAGGTGGTGGGGATATCGACGTGGCGGCGTGCGAGTTCGCCCAGGCGGGGAAGATCGGATTCTGAGACGGGAGTTTGGTATTTGAAGGCGATGCCGCCGAAGTGCAGTCCGGTCCATCCGGTTCGTTCTCGTGCTGAGTGGAGTGAACGGAACTCGTGGTCGTCGCCGTCGAGGGAGACGCCGGCGTTGTCGGTCCAGATGGCGTCGAGAGGAATACCGCCAGGAAAGTGCGGTGCGAGGATGTTCAGTGCCTCAGTTGCGCTGCGGCGAATGACGTTTGCGCCCAGGAAGATGTCGGGGTGCTTCAGGCGGACGTGATCGATGCATCGGGCCAGGCGGATGTCATCTGCGTCGTGGTCGATGAGGAAGACTCCGGAAATGGGATGTCGACGAGCGACCTCGACTTGTTCGGACACCTGGTCGAGATCGTGGACGTGGATCACGGGATATATGCGCATCGCGATGCTCCTGCTGGTTTGCGTTGGAGGTGTCAGGGTCGTACGCGTGTCACCGTGGATGGGGCAAGGCCCCACTCGGAACGTCCGAGTCGGCTCGGCGGTGCGACCTTGGAAAAGTCGGGAAGTCCGTCCTTGGCCAGTACGGCGCTAGCGACAACGACGTTGACGACGCGTCCGAAGATCAATGAGCAGTTTCCCATCTCCACGATCGTGTGCTTGACGCATTCGAACGCGATCGGCGCTTCGGCAACTCGAGGGACAGCCAGGACATCGCTGTCGTGGGGGTTCATTCCCGCCTGGGTGAACTCATCGATCTCGTATGGAAAGGATTCGGAGGTGGCATTGATGGGGTCGATGAGTGTTTCGGTCCCGATGTTCACAACGAATTCACCGGTTTCGGTGATGTTGCGCCAGCTGTCCTTGTGACCGACCGAGTTGAACTGCACGATCGGAGGCTTGGTGGAGGCAACGGTGAAGAAGCTGTACGGAGCGAGATTCAAGATCCCGGCGCTCGAGCGCGTCGACACCCAGGCGATGGGGCGCGGCACCACCGAGGCAGCCAGGACGTGATAGAAGTCCGCAGCACGCATCACGGCCGGATCGAAGCGAGTATATGAGTCGGCGGTCGGGTCGATCGAGTACATGGTAGAGCGGCCTTGGGTCAACAGCACGCCCCGGCCGTAAGGATGTCCAGGCGTTTGGCCAAGTTCTTGTCCAGATGGGCAACGGTGCTGATCAGGTGGGTTCGCAAGGCTTGGCGGGCCTGCTCGGGCCGGTGAGCAACGCACGCTGCGAGCATGCGTTCGTGTTCTTCGCGGCGGAGGGTGAGTTGGTCACCATCCTGTTCGCTGGTGACACGGTAGCGTTCGCTGTTGAGCCAGGTCGGGTCGATGGAGCGGAGCATCCATACCGAGCCGGCAGCGCGGTAGATGGCGTAGTGAAAGTCCTTGTGTGCAATGCGAGCCTCGATGATGTCGCCGTCTTCGAGTGCGATGCGCTGCCGTTCCAATGCCTCGCGGGCCGCCGCTTCGTCGTCGGCGTCGAAATTTTCGGCGGCGCGGCTGCAGAGGATGCCTTCGAGCGTGATGCGGGTCCGGTAGGTGTCGATGAGGTCGTCCGTCGATATTTCTCGGACCCGCGCCCCCTTGTGGGGGGTCATCTCGATCACGCCGATGGCCTCGAGCTGGCGGAGTGCCTCGCGGATGGGCATCATGCTCATCCCGAAGGTGGTCGACAGCTCTTGCAGCCGGAGTGGAGCGCCCGGCGGGATATCACCGTTGCAGATGGACTCGAGAATGGCGTTGTACGCCTGTTCGAGTGTTGTCGAACGCTTGGGTTTCTTCACTCCGGCTGCGGTCATATCAGTAGCTCCCGTTCAACAGTTCGCCTGCACGGGGAACGTACCGCTTCAGGCCGAGTTCTTTCAGCAGCTGGTAGGTGGTGGCGACGGCTGCAGACAGCACAGGCTTGCCGATTCGGTCCTGAACGACCTGGACGGCAGCCAACGACGGCATCTGCACGCACGCAGACAGCACGACTACATCGGCCTGACTGTGGTCGAGCCGTTCGACGATGTCCACCAGCGCCATCGGGTCCCGGGAACCGACCTCGAGGTTGTCGGGAATTTCGAGGGCGATGAAGTCGGTGACCTCGAAGCCCTCACCGGAAATATAGTCGACGACCTGCTCGGTCAAGGGGCGCATATACGGGGCGATGAGGGCGACCTTACGGGCACCGAGCACCTTCAGCCCGTCAACCAGGGCGCCGGCGCTGGTGACCACCGGCGCTTCGGCGTCGTTGTCGACGGTCACCTGGTGCAGGCGCTTCTCCGAGGTGCAGTGGTACCCGGCGCCGCGGGTCATGATCGCTACCAGACAGGCGTAGCCGAGGACATCGACGTGGGCGTCGGACAGTTCCAGGGCGCAGCGATCGGACTCGTCGTCCATCGCTTCGAGCTGAGCCTTGGTCACTTCTTTCATCCGCATACGCGAGGAGTGGAAAGTGAAGCGCTCGGGTTCGACCTCTTCGCGGGCGCGCAGCATCGCGGGGATCTCGGTTTCCATCGTGATGTTGGAACTCGGGACGATCTGGCCGATGCGGTAGGCGCGGGGGGAAGCCGGTGTGGTCATGATCAGACCGCCTTGACGGGGTTGGCCAGGGTGCCGATCTTTTCGATGGTTGCGGCCACGACATCACCCGGGGTCAGGTACGTCGGCGGGGTCATCGCCGCACCTACGCCCTGAGGGGAGCCGGTGGCGATGATATCGCCGGGTTCGAGAGTGACTCCGGAGGTGATATCGGCAATGAGCTGGGGAATCTTGAACAACATGTGCCGAGAATTTCCGTTTTGGCGCTGCTCACCGTTGACGGTCAGCGACAACTGCAGGGTGTGCGGGTCACCGAGTTCGTCCGCGGTGACGACCATGGGACCGAAGGGCTTGTAGCTGTCCTGTCCCTTGGAGAAGAACCACTGCCCGGAGCGGCGCTGGTCGCGGGCGCTGATGTCGTTGACGATGCTGTAGCCGAAGACGTGGTTCATCGCGTCGTCTTCGGTCACCGACTTGGCGATATCGCCGATGATCACGGCGAGTTCGCATTCCCAGTCCAGCTGTTCGGTCAGCTCGCTGTTGTGCAGGATCGGCTCGTCGGGGCCGATCACCGCGGTGCCCGGTGTGCTGAACAGCACCGGCCGCGTCGGCAGATTTTCGTCGGTGTCGAGGGATCGGCTCGATTCTTCGACGTGCTCGACGTAGTTCAGTCCGACACCGATGAGCTTGCCGGGACGGAATGGGGCGTGCAGCACCACTTCGTCCAGTGAACGGGTGGCTTCTGCGGGCCAGGACTGGGTGGTGGCGATGGTCTGGGCGACCCGGCGGTGCAGGTCCGGGCCAGCGGCGATGTAGTCGCGTAGATCGTTGGGAACATCGATCACCGACTGCAGGGCGGGGACAAGATCGAGGACGAGAGCATCGTCGAGGACGACTCCGAGATGACGTTCCCCGTCGGTGCCGAAGCTGAAGTTGACAAAGCGCACGAAATTCTCCTTGTTCGATGAATGTACGGAAATCCCTTAGGCCGTTTCGGTCTCGCCAGGAACTTCCGTGAAGTGGGGAGGTGGGAAGGTAGGTGCCTGGTGACTGTTGAGGACGACGCTGGACTGCGGTTGCTGGTTGACGCTGAGTTGGAAGATGTCGAACCGGTTGTAGTGGCCGATGATGTCGTGCATCTGTTTGGGTTGGATCGATGCATTGATGTCGATGTCGGCGTACACGATTCCCTCCTCGTCGATGAGGGGCGTGGTCATCAGCCGCCCGTCCGGACCGAAGATGCCACTGAAGGCACTGTGCGGACGCTCGAGTAGCGCGCGGGCGGCCTCGTTGTGTGCCACGGTATCGACGATCTGATCTGTAATCGCGGCACAGGCGACGATGGTGAAAACCTTACCTTCGAAGCTGTGTGCAGCAGCGCGGGTCTTGATGGCTTCGACCATGTCGTACTCGGCCGGTGCAACGGGAAGGGCGATGTAGTTGGCGATGTGGACCTGCTCTCCTTGTGCCAGAAGACTGAACCGGGCCAAGGTATTGGTGTTCTCCCCGCAGGCCAGTCCACCGAGTCGCCCGATTCCGGTGTCGTAGACGCGCAGTGAGCTGCCGTCTCCGCCGGCCCAGGTCAGCTTCTCGGCCCAGGTCGGCACCAGCTTGCGGTGGACGCCCAGTAGTTCACCGGTATTGCTGATGAACAGGACCGAGTTGTACAGCGTGCCCAAGGAGTACGGATCTCGTTCGTTTACTCCGATGACGACGTGGGCATCGGCTGCGCGAGCAGCGGCGCACAAGGCCGCCACTTCGGGCCCGGGGATGTCGATGGCTGCGTGAAATAGCTTTTCGAACCAGGGGCCCCCTTCAACGGGCGTCATGGTCCAGTTCCAGTAGGGGTACGCCGAGACGAACACCTCGGGAAAAGCGATCAGCTCAGCACCGTGTGCGCTCGCCTCTGCGATCAGACGGCATGCCTTGTCCACCGTGGCGGATGTGTCGAGGAACTCCGGAGCCGCCTGCACTGCGGCGGCTCGAAACTTCGGGTATGCGGTCATCTCCGGTGTCCTTCGTTGCTGAACGTGTAGACCATCATGCCTAGGATTTGATCAAATTATACGTCTACTCGCAAGAGGTGCCTCGATCGAGAGTTGGGCGTTCAGAGGCTTGAGCAGTTAATTCACCACCTATTCGAAGAGCGCCTCTTGCCTAGTCATGTTTCCGTCATGAAAAATTTCGTTGTCAGGTCTCGCATTTGATCAAATTACGGTCTACCGTTCCCTCACAACGCGTTTGTTCCGCCGCAGTGATGTAGGAAGGAGTTGCTGATATGAGGGAAGACATCCTCGGCCGGTCCCGCGTGGAGGACACCGACGAGCTGGTGCAGTTCTACCGCCGGCTCGAGACGATGGGCGCCGGAGCGTTGTGGACGGTGGCCAACGACATCGAGCCGTGGTATCCACAACCGAAATCGGTGCCGATGCTGTGGCGTTATCAGCAGCTGCGACCGTCGGTGCTCGAATCCGCCTCGTTGGTCTCCGGTGACGATGCCGGCCGACGGGTGGTGATGCTGGTCAACGACGGCCGCAAGGACCTCAGTGCGGCCGTGGGTCTGCTCTACACCGGACTGCAGATCATGAACCCGGGCGAGTCGATGACCGCACACCGACACGCAGCCTCTGCCCTGCGGTTCGTCATCGAAGGTGAAGGAGCGTGGACGATCGTCGACGGCGACCGGCTCGAGGCCGGAGCGCGGGATTTCCTGATCACCCCGAGTGGCACCTGGCACGAACACGGCAACGATTCGGCCAGCTCCCCGGTGATCTGGCAGGACGGACTCGACATCCCCCTGGTCAACACACTCGACGCAAACTTCTACGCCGTGCATCCGGAGCTGCATCAACAACCCGGAAAAGTCGTCAACACCTCGCTGCACGAGTACGGGTCCGGGATCCTCACCCCCGCCGACCGCGGATGGAGCAAGCGTTACTCCCCGCTGCTGGCCTACCCGTGGGAACGCACCTACGAGGCGTTGCTCGCCCGCGCGGAGGTCTCCGACGGATCACCGTACGACGGCATCATCATGG
Organism: Rhodococcus sp. S3; assembly: GCF_058211795.1. Classification (NCBI taxonomy): domain Bacteria; kingdom Bacillati; phylum Actinomycetota; class Actinomycetes; order Mycobacteriales; family Nocardiaceae; genus Rhodococcus; species Rhodococcus sp. S3. Next base: position 5,000,407 of record NZ_CM177074.1, read on the forward strand.
AGTACGTCAACCCGCTCACCGGCGGTTCGGTCATGCCGACGATGGGCGCGCACATGCAGCTGCTGCGTCCCGGTCAGGCCACGCTCGCGCATCGGCACACCGGGTCGGTGATCTATCACGTGGCCAAAGGCCGCGGTCATTCCATCATCGGCGGACAGCGGTTCGACTGGCAGGAAAACGACATCTTCTGCGTGCCCTCGTGGGCCTGGCACGAACACGCCAACGACGACGACCGCAACGATGCGTGCCTGTTCTCGTTCAACGACTTCCCCGTCATGCACGCACTCGACCTCTACCAAGAAGCCGCCTACACCGACAACCACGGACACCAGAACCCGTGACCGCCATCTCGGTCACCTCGAGGAGCTCCAACCGCGAAGGTGATCGCACCATCGAGCCCCACCCCACAAGCCCCCTTTCACCTCCCCTCCAATTCCCGAACATATTCCGCACGGGACGTGAGACGTTCGAAGGACCTGATCGATGACAACTGACACCGGCAATACCGGATCCAACCCCTCACCACCGGCGACTCCGATCAAACGGGTCGCAACGGCCAGCTTGATCGGTAGTGCCCTCGAGTGGTACGACTTCTTCTTGTACGGCACCGCCGCCGCACTGGTTTTCGGCCCGTTGTTCTTCACCGGCGATGATTCGTTGACCGGTACGCTGGCGGCTTTCGGCACCTTCGCCATCGGTTTCGTCGCCCGCCCCATCGGTGGTGTTGTCTTCGGTCACTTCGGTGACCGACTCGGCCGGAAGTCGATGCTGGTGATCACCTTGATGATGATGGGCGTATGTACCGCACTGATCGGTCTGCTTCCCACCTATCAGCAAATCGGCTTCTGGGCCCCGGTCCTGCTGGTTGTGCTTCGCATCATCCAGGGCATCGCAGTCGGCGGTGAATGGGGCGGTGCTGTGCTGCTGATCAGTGAGAATGCTCAACCCCATCGCCGAGGCTTCTTCTCCGCCTTCAGCCAGGTCGGCGTCACCATCGGTTTCATCTTGTCATCGTCGGTCTTCGCCCTGGTCACTCTCCTTCCGGACGACCAGTTTCTGACATGGGGTTGGCGCATCCCCTTCCTGCTGGGCCTGGTTCTCATGCTCGCCGGTTTGATCATCCGCATGAAGATCACCGAAACCCCTGTCTTCCAAGAGCTGCAGACCGAAGGCAAGGTCGAGCGTTACCCCGCACTCGAGGCGATTCGCACGCAACGGCGCTCCATCCTGCTCACGGTCGGTGCGCGGATGGCGGAGAACGGCGGCTCCTACATCTTTCTGGTCTTCTCCCTGGCGTACGGCAGTCATCTGGGTATCAGCAGTGATGTCATCCTGCCGGCCATCATTGCTGCCAACGTCGTGCAGACCTTCACCATGGTCGGCTTCGGCAGACTGTCCGACCGTGTGGGTCGCCGACCGGTCTATCTCTTCGGTGCTATCGGCGTCGTCGTGTGGGCAGTGCCGTTCTTCCTGCTGATGAACACGGGAACACCGGCAATGATCTGGATCGCCATCATCGTCGCCGTGGGTCTGTGCCACAGCGCCATGATCGGCACCCAACCGAGTTTCTTCAGCGAGTTGTTCACCGGCAAGGTCCGCTACAGCGGTCTATCGATCGGCCATGAAGTCGCGGCGATCTTCGCCGGCGGCATTGCCCCACTCATCGCTACGGCCCTGCTCGCCTGGGCCGGGCACTTCTGGCCGATCGCCATCTACCTGGCGATTCTCGGTCTGATCAGCACCATCGCGGTCTACTGCGCTCCCGAGACCGCAAGCCGGTTCAAGACCTCGACGCCGAGCTCGGGTCTCGATCACAACTCAGCGAACACAGGACGCATCGGAGAGTCGGTATGAGCGCCGCCAACACTGCTGTCCTCATCGGCGCTGCAGAAGAGCCCTACACTCGGCATCCCGCCGGCGCTACGACTACACAATCGATGCTTGCTGCCGCCATCCGCAGTGCCGTCGCCGACGCGGGTTTGACGATTGCGGATATCGATGGCCTGGCGGTATCGAGCTTCACCCTCAAACCCGACCATACTGTCGATCTGGCCATGAAGTGCGGTTTGAGCCTGCGCTGGATCATGGAAGACACCAACGGCGGCGCCAGCGGGATCAACATGCTCCAACACGCGGTACGCGCAGTCGAAGCCGGCGACGCCAACACAATTGTCATCGCCGCTGGTGACCGTATGACTCATGACGACTTCCGGACCCTGGTCTCCGAATACAACGGCATTACTCGAGACCACGTCACACCTGCCGGTATGTCGGGTCCCAACGCAATGTTCGCTCTGCTGACCCAGCGCCACATGAAAAAGTACGAACTGGCGGAAACCGACTACGGCGCCATCGCTGTGGCCCAGCGGCAATGGGCATCGCTGAATCCCCGTGCGGTCTACCGCACGCCCATGACACTCGACGATTACCTTGCCGCCCCGATGGTGGCCGCACCGCTGCGGCGTTTCGACTGCGTTCCCCCCGTCAGCGGTGCTGATGCTGTCGTCGTCACCCGAGCGGACCTGGCTGCCGACCGACATACTGTCCGAGTTCGCGCCATCGGCGGGAGTATCAACTGGGACAACCACACCGGTGACGGATTACAGACAGGATTGACAGATATCGCACCCGGTCTGTGGGAGCGCAGCGGCGTGGACCCGACCGATATCGACCTCGTCAACGTCTACGACGACTACCCCGTGATGGTGCTCATCCAACTCGCCGACCTCGGGCTCGTGCCTGATGACGACTTCGGCAAAGCGGTGCATCGCATGCTCCACCACCGATGGCCCGTCAACACCTCGGGCGGGCAATTGTCAGCAGGCCAGGCAGGGTCGGCAGGGGGACTGCACGGGCTCGTTGAAGCGACTACGCAGTTGCTCGGGCACGCCGGGAAGCGACAAGTCGAAGCACGCCTGGCGGCAGTGACCGGATACGGCATGGTCACCTACCGCTATGGCGCGTGCGCCAACATGACGATTCTGGAGGCGATGTGACTACCGGAATCCAGATGCAGCGCTGCACCCGATGCGCCACCGTCGCCTTTCCGTTCCGGCTCCTGTGCCCTCACTGCCATGGTCACGAATTCGAGAACGTCATGGCACGTCAGGGCACCGTCGAAGAATGGACCGCCCAACACACCGAACCACCTACTCGCTTCGCCTCCGTCCGCTGCGACCTCGGCCCCATCGTCGTCGCGGCCGTCCACGGTCCGCCCATCACACCGGGAACGACGATCGAGCTGACCTCGATACCTCCGACAGCGCCGGACAACCCGATCGGATACGTACCGACACCCCACGCCCAGGAGAAACGATGACAGTGGAACTAGCTGCACGCGAACGTGCGTCCGCGCCCTTGCGTGGACTGCCCATCACCGAATGCACGTTGCCGGCGTTGTTGAACCGACAGGCCGACGCCTTCGGGAGCAAGACATTGCTCGAGATCGACGGCTCGTCCTACACCTACATCCAGGTTCGTGATCGCGCTGCCATGACGGCCGCGGTGTTCGAACAGGCTGGAATCCGGTCCGGAGACCGAGTCGCGACACTGACGGGCAATCGACTCGAACTGCTGGAAACCATCCTGGGAGCTACCTGGATGGGGGCGGTGGCGGTGCCCTTGAACGCAGAACTGCGAGGAGAGCAACTTCTCCATGCGCTGGCCAACTCCGGCGCCCGCATTCTGGTCATCGAACCCGCTCTGCTCAAACGGCTCCAGGAGATCACCCTCCCCTCCACATTGGAGCGGGTGTGGTCCTTGGGCAGCCCTTCCGCCGAGCCGGTTTCTGCGCTACGTGTCGAGCGATTCCCCGCACTCTCGGGTGCGAGACCGGCCGCGCCTGTTGCTCCGGGAGACACCGCAGCACTGCTCTATACCTCGGGCACCACCGGTGTGTCCAAGGGAGTGTGTTGCCCTCATGCCCAGTTCTACTGGTGGGGCGTCAATGTCAGTGAGCAGCTCGGTATCACCGAGAAGGATGTCCTTTACACCTGTCTGCCGTTGTTCCACACCAATGCCCTCAATACGTTCGTCCAGGCTCTGGTCTCGGGTGCCACTTTCGTTGTCGGCAGGAGATTTTCCGCCAGTCGATTCTGGCAAGAGGTCACCGAATCGGGTGCTACGGTCACCTATCTGCTCGGTGCGATGATCAACATCTTGTGGTCCCGTGAGCCAGGTCCCTTCGACCGTGCCCACCGGGTGCGTATCGCGTTGTCACCGGCCACACCGGCCACCTTGTTCGAACCTTTCCGGCAGCGTTTCGGGTTCGATCTCAGCGACGGGTTCGGATCCACGGAAACGAACGCGGCGATCAACTCGGCGCCAGAAGCGCCTCGGGCCGGTTATCTGGGGCGCGTGCAACCCGACTTCGACGCGATTGTCGTCGACGAATACGACGTGGAAGTTCCGGACGGTACTCCGGGCGAACTGCTGTTGCGATCCCGTGTGCCGTTCGGCTTCGCCACCGGCTACTTCACCATGCCGGACAAGACCGTCGAAGCCTGGCAGAACTTGTGGTTCCATACCGGTGATCGGGTGGTCCGGGAGCCGGACGGATGGTTCAGATTCGTCGATCGTCTCAAGGACGTGATCCGGCGTCGCGGCGAGAACATCTCCTCGTTCGAGGTCGAGCAGGTTCTTTGTCTGCATCCCGGCGTGAAAACCGCCGCGGCGTTTCCGGTGGCATCGGACATGGCCGAGGACGAGGTCATGGTCTCAGTCGTGCCCAAGGATGGCTACGAACTGCACCCAGCAGACATCGTGGCCCATTGCAGCGACAGGCTGGCCAAGTTCGCTGTGCCCCGCTTCGTCGACATCGTTGCCGAACTGCCCAGGACCGCCAACGGCAAGATACGCAAAGCGGAACTCCGCGAGCGCGGCAGGACCGACACCACATGGGATCGCGAACACATTCACGATCGGTAACACCACTTTCCGTGACGGCAGGGCTGCCGGAGTCTTCGGCTGCCCTGCCGATATTGCGGCCTATCTACGTGGCCACCGATCCGGTGGTGACAGAAAAGACAGTGCACAATGAAGACCCCAGCATCGATCGGGGCGCATCCGTGGCGTCAGTGGCCTCATCGACGTCGTACGCTCCAAGAAATCATTTGTCACGCTGCTGAACACCAGGCGGATGAACCGGTACTGACCGTCGCCGATCGCTCCTATACCGGACGTGACCTCGCCGATGTCGCTGCCCGCTGTGCGCAGTTCTTGCAGCGTCACGGTGTCACACCCGGGGACCGGGTGGTCGTTGCCACCGCCAATCGCCGAGAAATGATCGAACTGTTCCTCGGGTGTGCGTGGAGTGCAGCAGTATTCACTCCTCTCAACCCTGCACTGCGGGGGGAGATGCTGCGCCACCAACTCCGCGCAGCACGCCCTACTGTGGTGGTGTTCGATCGTGTCACCGAGACCAATCTCGCCGAGGCGAGCGATGTATTCGATCACCCGGATCCGGTGTTGGTCCGGATCTCGACAGAGCCGCTGGACGGATATGCCGACGATGAAGTGGATCGACACCACGCTTCGGTAGCGAATGCAGTCGAGTTCCAGCTCGGGGAGACCGGCGCCGAAGCAGTTACGGTAGTGCCGGAGACGACGGCGGCCATCTTGTTCACCTCGGGTACCACGGGACCATCAAAGGGTGTCATCATGCCCCATGGGCAGTTCTTTTGGTGGTCGGTGATCTGCACCGAGCAATTGCAGTTGACGTCGGCCGACACCTTGTACACCTGCTTGCCGCTATTTCACACCAATGCGTTGACCACGCTGTTGCAGGCGCTGGGCGCCCAGGCACGCGCGGTCATCGGTCCGAAGTTCTCGGTGTCGGCGTTCTGGGACCGCCTGCGTCAGTCCGAGGCCACGGTCACTTTCCTTCTCGGGGCGATGAGCAGCATGCTGTGGAACCGCAAACCCGAGGTGTTCGACAAGGAGAACTCCGCACTGCGTGTGATCCTCGGACCGGGCATCGAACCTGCCATCAAACGCGACTTCGAAGACCACTTCGGAGTCGAAGTGGCCGAGGGCTTCGGCATGACCGAAATCGGAGTGGCGTTCTATACCCCGTTGGGCCAGCACACCGAAGGGTTGCTGGGATTTCCCCATCCGGACTACGAGGTCGCTGTCGTCGATGCCGCGGATTGCCCGCTGCCGGACGGGCACGTCGGTGAGCTCGTCATTCGCCCCCGGCAACCTGCTCTGATCTCGGCGGGGTATTTCAACGCCCCCGAGGCCACGACTTCCTCACGTCGCAATCTGTGGTTTCACACCGGTGATCTGGTGAGGAAACAGTCGGATGGTATGTACCGATACGTCGACCGGCTGAAAGACTCGATACGTCGCCGCGGCGAGAACATCTCCAGCTACGAAGTCGAAGCTGCCTTCCTCGAGCATCCGGAGGTGGCTGCAGCAGCAGCGATCGCAGTACCGAGTGATCTCGGTGAGGACGAAGTGATGGTCTGCTTGCAGATGACCGACGGTAGTACCACCGAGATCGAAAAATTGATGGCATTCGCGGAACCTCATCTGCCGGCCTTTGCGCTGCCCCGCTATGTGCGTATAGTCGCCGCCTTACCGCTGACTGCCAACGGCAAGGTGTCCAAGGCAGTTCTTCGGAACGAGGGTGTCACCGACGACACGTGGGAAAAGCTGTAGCCGTACCACGGGTTCAGCTCCGAGACGAGTGATAGTGCCCCGTGGAGTGGTGGACTTCGGATCGGCTCTGCAGTAGACGTAGTGATCAACGAGTCGTGCTGGATACTATGCTGTTTCGCTCGAGCCGGTCAACGACAACGCCGGTTCGGTAGCGTGCTGTTTGGCGGCGATCACCGCCCGGAGCTCGTCCATGCTCACATCCGATGATGCGGCTCAGCGAAGGTGCTCGCTTGTGCTCAACGAAAGTGCCCACTCGTGGGCGTGTTCACTGTAGCGGTTGCCGGGTCCCGGTGGTGGCCTGACGGAGCTTTTCCGCCCGGGCATGGTGATCACGTAGACGGTAGGAATCCCCGTCGAGATTGAGTACCACCGAACGATGCAGGAGCCGGTCGAGCATCGCCGCCGCGACGGTCGTGTCACCGAGCACCTCACCCCACTCACCGACACCCCGGTTCGTGGTGATCACGATCGACGTCTTCAGATACCGTTGCGCGACAACCTGAAACAACGCAGATGCGGCCTCACCCGGCAACGGGAGATAGCCGAGCTCGTCGATCACCAACAGCGTCGGACCGGCATAGAACCGCATCGTCGTCGCCCACCTCCCCTCGATCGCCGCCCGGTGACAGCGGGCCGCCAGATCCGCGGCGGTGGTGAAATAGGTGCGGTAACCGGCATGCGCCGCAGCCCGCGCCAAACCCACCGACAGATGGGTCTTTCCGACCCCTGGCGGCCCGATCAGCAGCACGTTCGTCGCGGTTTCCAGGAACCGGCAGGAGCCCAGCTCGGCGATCAACGCCCGATCCAGACCGGGCGCGGCGTCGAAATCGAAATCGTCGAGTGAGGCCGGGGTCGGCAGGCACGCGAACCGCAACCGCCCCGCCAGCCGGCGGGCTTCGGTGGCATCGACCTCGATCGAGAGCAATTGTTCGAGGGTCGCGGTCATCGACAGGCCCTGTTTCTGCGCCCGGTCGAGCACCGAGGGCAACGCTTCGGCGGCGTCGTGCAGCTTCAGCGTCGCCAGGTGACCCCGCAGCCGCTGATAGACACTCGCTGCCGCGACGGTGGTGGTGTCGGGGTTGGGGGTCATGACAGGGTGTTCCTTCCGCGGGCGGCACGCTCGTAGGCGGCCAGATCGATGACCGGCGAGGCCGGAGAGGTCGACGGTGAATGAGACTCAGTAGTGTTGGTGCGCAATGCTTCTGCCGCAGCACGAGCGTCCGCGCCGGGTGGGATGCGTTCCTTGCGGCGGTGCGGCCGGCCTCCGGCCGCGGCACCGGCCAGTGCGGCCTGTTCGAGGGCGTGGACGTGTCCGTGATCGCGCACGATGACCCCGGCCCCGTCCGGAGCCAGCCGGTGGCGGGCGACGGTGATCTGCGAGGCGGTGACGATGTCGATCACCTCGTCACCGAGCCTGCGGGTGACGTGCACCTGCGCTGCCGCCAGTTCCGGGGGCACCGAGTAGCGGCTGCCGCGGTAGGCCACCAACGCTTGCCGGGAGACGGTCCGCGGTTCGCTGATGACCACCGGATACGGGCTGCTCGGCATCGGCGCCAGGGGTTCGCGGGCGGCGACGGTCAGCACCGAGGCTTTACCGTCGGCGGTGGCGCGCATCCGGGCATCGGCGCGCAGGGTGCAGAACTTGTCCACGCTCGCCTGCGCCTGCTCGACCGTCAACTCGTCAGCCACGGACGGGGGTTCCCCCTGAAGTGAGGACATCATGAACACTGGATCGTGAGGATCCAGAGGAAGAGATGTCACTGATGGCGATGAAGGCATACTCGGCAGAGTTCAAGGCCGATGCCGTCGCGCTGTACCTGTCCGACCCGAACCACACCTACGAGGGCATCGGCAAGGACCTGGGGATCAGCCGAGAAACCCTGCGTAACTGGGTACGCGCCGAACGTAAACGAACCGGTACATCCGAGGCCACACGTGCGCCCCGGACGTTGAGGTCGGAGCGCGAGGTATCGTCCGAGTCCGTGTTGGAAGAAGAGAACAAGCAGCTCAGAGCCCAGATCCGCAAGCTCGAGACCGAACGGGAGATCCTGCGCAGGGCCGCGAAATATTTCGCGGGCGAGACGAACTGGTGAGCCGCTTCCAATTCGTCGACGACCACCGCAACACCTTCCCGGTGAAGTGGCTGTGCCAGATCCTCGAGGTGTCCCGCTCCGGGTTCTACCGGTGGCGGGCCGCAGCGTCGGCCCGGGCCGAACGCGCCCGCGCCGATCAGGAGTTGGCCGAGCAGATTCGCGTTATCCACGCCGACTCCGACAGCACCTACGGGTCCCCACGGGTGACCGCCGAGCTGCGCGATGCCGGGCTCGAAGTCAATCGCAAGCGGGTCGAGCGGGTGATGCGCGAGCACGGGATCGTTGGGGTCCACCTGCGCAAACCGGTGCGCACCACTGTGCCCGACCCGGACGCGGCTGCGGTCCCGGATTTGATTCAGCGGGACCTCACCGCGAGCACACCGAACACCCGCTACGTCGGGGACATTACGTACCTCCCGGTAGGTGACGGCAAATTCCTTTATCTGGCAACGGTATTGGATCTACACTCCAAGCGTTTGGCGGGGTGGTCGATCGCCGATCATATGCGCACCGAGCTGGTCACCGATGCGCTGCGGGCGGCCGCGTCGGTGCGCGGTGCCGGTGGGTTGGACGGCGCAATTTTTCACAGCGACAACGGGAGCCAATACGCCTCGACCGACTTCGCCGACGTGTGTCGTGAATTGGGGGTGACCCGCTCGCGAGGTGCGGTCGGAACGTCGGCGGACAATGCCGCGGCGGAGTCGTTCAACGCGACGTTGAAACGGGAGACGCTGCAGGGTCGGAAGCGTTGGAACAGTGCAGGTGAAGCGCGTGTCGACGTGTTCCGCCGGGTCACGCGCTACAACACGAGAAGAAGACATTCCGCTCTCGGTCAGAGCTGTCCGATCGAAGTCGAGAAGCGATCGGCTACGCTGGCCGCTGCCGCATAGGAACTGGTGTCCATATCTCCGGGGGAACGCCCAAGGTCGCGATGGCGAGCAAATCGACAATTGCCGACGTCGTACTGCATCCGGTTCGGTTGCGGATTGTGCAGCAGCTCGGAGGTCGCCAGCTGACGACCGGCGAACTCCGGGCGGCACTGCCGAGCGTCACCCAGGCCACGCTCTACCGGCACGTGGCGGCACTGATCGACGCGGAGATCGTCACCGTCGTCGACGAGCGCCGCGTGCGCGGGACCATTGAACGAACACTCGCGCTCGGGGAACGCATGGCACACGTCGGGCACGACGATCTCAATGCGATGAGCGACGCAGAACTCCGAAACGCCTTCCTGACCTTCCTGAGCGCACTCGGCGAGAGTTTCGACACGTTCATCGAGAACGAGGATCGAAACCTGCGGAATTACTTGGGTTTCGGCACCACACCGCTCTACGTCACCACCGACGACCTCGCGCAGATCCAGACACGGCTCGCCGAGCTACTCGCGCCGTACCAAACCGACTCCGGCGGGGACCGCACTCGCATCGCCTTGACCACCGCGGTAATTCCCAGTCCCCCAACGATCACCGTCGAGGACGATTGAATCTGCCCGCAACGGTTCGTCAGGGTGCGTCCGGATACTCATCAGGTGTTTCATCTTGTTTTGCAGGTCGTTTCGATATTCTGGTGCTGGTCGGTGTGCCCATTGGCTGTGTGCGCCTCCTATCGCAGATTCCCACGACATCTGTACGGGGACAGGTGAGATGTCCGCTTCGTCACCAACGCCGACAGCGTGTTCCGATCACGAAGCGGTATGTCGAGATGCTCTCCGAGCTGCAGCAGCATCGCCCGTGTGGGCACCGAGCTCGCCCGTCTCCGCAAGCAGATGTTCGAGCAGGACAACGACATCGCGTTCTTGAAAGAGCGCCTCGGCATACTTGGACGCCAATCAACAGAAAGCAGAGCGGGCGCGAGTGACGTGCCACCCGATGCGATCGCTGAGGCAGCAGGTGTGGGCCGTCTCGCGGCACCGTCGCCGGCCGCGCCGAACTCGTGCGCCGGACCCGGGTGAAAATCGCGATCGCGCGGGCTGCCTGAAGAGCGACGAATCTGGCGCAATGCAGAGGCACACCGATGATGTTCTGGTACGCCAACAGCATGAACGGGTGGGGCTACGCGCTCATGGTCTTCGCGATGATCGCGTTCTGGGTGTTAATCGTCCTGGCGGTGATTGCCGTCATCGACTACTCGCCCGGACACCACAGCCACCCCGTCCTCACGCCGATACTCCTGAGCAGCTCCTCCCACAGTGGTTGGCCCGCGGCGAGATCGACGACGACGAATAACACACACCTCGAGTGGCTGCCTGGTAGTAACCGTCCCTGCGAGGTGTGCATTCACTCTGGGTACTTCGCTCTCGTCTCAGCGAGGGTCCGTCATTGCGGAGACGGCGCCATCTCCGGACCGTAGGCGCACCGGGATCCCGGCGGGATCCTGCGGCACCTCGATGGTGCTTGTGCCCGTCGCCGAGACGGCGTCCACCGCGTAACCGCCCGGGCCCGTGACCAGCGTGACGTCACCGTAGCGGGAGTTCAGATCGACGGCGGCACGGGTGTCGGTCACCGTCAGATCGCCGAACTTCGAATTCCCTTGGACAACAGTACCGTACGGGACGGCGATCTCGTATCGGGCGACGCAGGTGGGGCTGCCGACGGCAAATCTATCGGGGCAACTCGCGCTGATAATCAGACCGGACCCGTCGGTGTCGATGCGTTCATCGGGCTTGTCGCCGTCGGTGAACTCGAAGGAACGTCGGATCTCGATGTCGTCACGGTCGGAGCCGATCACCTGTGCACTCAGCGACGCGGTGGTGACACCGAGTTGTTTCGCACCCGCATCATCGAGATCGAGCGTGACGGAGGTGATCGCGCCGCTGTAATTGTCGGTCCACTGTTCCTGACTCGTCGAACCGGCGGTGCATCCGGTGAGTGCAACAGTCGAGAGTGTCAGTGCTGCAATCCCGGCAGACAGGAGGGACTTCCGGACCAGGTTTTCAACGACGGGCATGACGAACCTCCAGAACGAGTAAGGAAGCGGCGACCAACATTGCGCTGATGCCGAGTGAGAACAGTGGAGACGGGCCACTGAGCGACCCGTCGGTGCGGAGCACACCCATGACGTCGACGGCGGCGACTCCGTTGAGCACGGCGTACCAGATCACCAGGTAGACCGCTTGGAATAGGCGTGCACTGCGTCCGATCGACCCGATCAGCAGTGCAAGAGCGGGGATCAACGTGGCGCCCGCAACCCATGCGGCTACGCCGGTCAAGTCCAGCGTAAGGAGCATCTTGACCAAGGGGCCCACACCGGCGACGGCGGCAATGAGCACACCTGCACTCCACTCGGCGATGAGGCGGATGCGCGGCGAGACACCGCACTCCACAAGGGGGTCGACGCCCTGTTCGTAGGTGAGTGTGCCGAGACGCGACCACAGCAGCACCGGCAGCAACCACGCGAAGAGCAGCGCGGTGCCGACGCGATCAGCGGGAACCGCGAGGGCCGCGACCGTCACGATCGCGAGCGTGAGCCACCACCACCGCGACACACTTCCGAGATGGATACGGACCTCGCCGATCAACAGCCCCAGGAACGCGTGTCCACGCTCGGCCGGGGACAGCCCTCGTACGGTCTGTGAGAACGCGGGTGTCGCCGACGGTCCCGGTGTTGCGGAGGACGGCTGGGTGGAAGTCCTCGATAGGGAAGTCTGCAGCCGTGACGGATCGAACCGAGTGAACCAGAACGACGGCATGACGGCGACGAGCGTCGATGCCGCGATCAATCCCACACTCGCTGCGACGAGGGTCGGGTCGACGTCCATTCCGGACCACGTGAACTGCCCGAGCGCTCCGGGTTCCGCGGTGAGCCCGATCGAGATCTCGTCGTCCATGCCGGGGTGCTGCGCGGCCAGGTCGGTCTGGAACCCCGCAGTGATCGTGCCGTAGATCAGCGGAATCCCAGCGAGGAACATCGACGGATAGACGAAGAACCACAGGATGTTTCCCGCACCACCGCGCAAGAGCGGGATCGTCTCGAACACAACGGCGGCTGCTGCGGCCACCGTCAGGACCGGAAGACAGAACAACACGATCGGAAGCCAGAGCGCAGTCAAGTCGAGGCCCGTGGATTCCCCGCGGAGGAACTGCATCACGGGTGCGATGAAGGCGAGTGCGGCAGCCATCGCTGCCAGCACCATCAGGTTGCTGAGGTACTTTCCCAGCAGATACATCGGAGTACGCAGCGGGGATGCGGCAAGCGTTTCTCCTACGCCGGTGGCGATGTCGCGCGCGATGCTGCTGCGGACGACGTAGAACCCGAACAGTGGCAGCCACAGGCTTCCGATCATCGCGAGCATCATGCCGATGTACGCGCTGTCGTACACTCCCCGGAACGATCCGACCTTGACCATCGCGTACGTGGCGGAGGCGGGCGGGATGGCAACATACCCGAGCGCGACGGCGCCGAGCACGGTCACCAGGAACGCGGGACGCCGAGAACGATCCCGGAAATCTGCCATCGAGACGGCAGTAACCGCGCTGGTCATCGGGTCACCCCGGCAGGTGCGATCGGGGTATTGACCGCACTGACGTACGCGTCTTCGAGGTCGGGCTCGACAGGACGCGCACCCGGGACCGGAGGCGTGTGCGCGACTGCACGAACACGCACGCCCTGTGATGTTCGGACGGTGCGGGTGATCGTCGCTCGCTGCCGGATGTCGGCCACGGCATCGATGGGGACGATCGATTCCCACACCTGACCGTCTGCGGAACGGAGGAGTTCCTCGGGGGTGCCGCGCCTACGTAGTTCGCCGGCGGTGAGGATCGCGATGTCGTCGGCGATGGCTTCGATGTCCGACACGATGTGGGTGGACAGGATGACGATCCGGTCGGATGCCAGATCTCCCAGGAGGTTGCGGAACCGCATGCGTTCCTCAGGGTCCAGCCCGACCGTCGGTTCGTCGACGACGAGAAGTTCGGGGTCGCTCAGAAGCGCCTGCGCGATCCCGACACGCTGGCGCATGCCGCCGGAGAACTTGCCCACCGGACGCGATCCGGTGTCAGTCAGGTTGACGAGTTCGAGCAGCTCGTCGACCCGCTCCTTGGCAGACCGCGTGCTCAGTCCCTTGACTGCGGCGAGATACCGGAGAAACTCCCGGGCACTGAGATTCGGATAGACACCGAAATCCTGTGGGAGGTAGCCGAGGACACGTCGGAGCGGCTCCGGCCGAGCGACGATGTCGGTACCGTTCCACGTGACCGTGCCGGAAGTCGGCCGGGTGATCGTGGAGAGAATCCGCATCAGCGACGACTTGCCGGCTCCGTTGGGTCCGAGGAGTCCGAGAACTCCGGGCCCGATCCGCATGCTGACGTCGGTGACGGCCTGTTTACCTCGATAGGTCTTGGTGACCTTGTTCAGCTCCAGTTGCATGACTACAGCCGACCATTCCGCCGGTGGTGTGGTCACTGGGTCCACGCGGCGGATCGGAGGTGGTGCCAGCACCACCTTTTCGACTGCACCTCACCTCCTCCCGAAACAGCGGCCGCGTCGATAGGCTCACTCGAGTGTCCTCTGCTGAACCGACCTCGGTGCTCGCCGCGATCACACGACGACGCTTCCTGCTGACGGGGTGGCTGTGGCGCTCGCTCGGCTATCTGCTGACCACTGTCCCGGTGGTGTGCGCGGTGGCGCTGCCGTTCGCTGCGTTCTGTGTCCCGTGGTTGGTCCTGATCGTGTGGGCGGGCGACGGCATGTATCCGCAACCGCTCGGCAGGGTGTTGTTCCTCGGTGTTCTCGGCGTGGTGCTGGTGTTCGGGCTCGGCCCGCTGGTGGCGATACCGCTGGCGACTCTGGAACGTATGCGGCTGCGTCTGGTGAGCAGCGATCGGGCGCTCTCGGCGCACCGCGCGCCTCCCGCCGCGGGTCTGTGGCCGTGGGTGCGCACCCGCTACACCGAGGCCGCGACATGGAGGGAGCTCGGATACGCAGTCCTGCTGCTCACCTTGGTTCCCGCGTTGTTGCTCCTGGCCGCGGTGATCGTCGGCCTCATCGTCGTGATGGTGGTAAGCCCCCTGGTGGTGGGTGACGGTAACGAGGCGGTGGCGCTCGGCTTCAGCCAGATCACGTCGGTCGATCAGGCCGTCCCCTACGCGATCGCAGGTCTGCTTCTGCTGCCGACAGTCCCGTACGTGATTGCTCTGATCGCGGGACTGCACGGCGCGCTCGCTCGGTCGTTGCTGTGCGGCGACGATCCGGACGCGCTTCGCGCTCGGCTTGTCGAGGTGTCGCGGTCCCGTGCCCGACTGGTCGATGCCTTCGAGGCAGAACGTCGCAGGATCGAGCGGGACCTGCATGACGGCGCGCAGTCGTTGCTCGTCAACCTCACTCTGCAGTTGGGTATGGCCAAACTCGACCTCCCACCGGATTCCGCCGCCGCGAAAAGTGTGTCGCAGGCGCATGACCAGGCCAAGGATCTGATGGCGGAACTGCGGCAACTCATTCGGGGAATCCACCCCAGGGTGCTCACCGACCGCGGCCTACCCGACGCCCTACGTGAGCTGACCGAGGACTTCGCCGTCCCGGTCGCCGTCACCGCGGAGATCTCGCCACGCCCGGCGCCGGACGTCGAGGTCGCAGCCTATTTCGTGGTGGTCGAAGCGCTCAACAACATCGCCAAACATGCGGATGCGACGGCCGTCGACGTGACGGCCCGGCGCGCCGGGGATCTGCTCGTCGTTGAGATCGTGGACGACGGCTGCGGCGGTGCGGATCCGGAACGAGGGAGCGGTCTGACGGGCCTGGCCGACCGGGTCGCTGCGGTCGACGGCAGAATGCTGCTGTCCAGCCCGCCTGGCGGGCCCACCGTCGTCCGAGTGGAGTTGCCGTGGATCGAGAACTGACTGCCGTGCGAGTGGTCCTCGCCGAGGATGGTGCACTGCTGCGCGAAAGCCTCGCCGCGATGCTCGAACGATTCGGGTTCGAGGTCGTGGCTGCGGTCCCCGATGCCGTGAACTTGGAATCGGCTGTCGCCGAGCACCGTCCGGACCTCGTCGTGACCGATGTGCGGATGCCGCCGGGTTTCACCGACGAGGGGTTGCGCGCAGCAGTGGCACTGCGACGAACCTACCCGGAGCTTGCCGTGGTGGCGTTGAGCCAGTATGTCGAATTGAGTTACGCCGACGAACTCATGGGTGCGGAAGGTGGGCGGGTCGGCTATCTGCTGAAGGATCGCATCGTCGATGTCGAGGAGTTCGTCTCCACTCTGCGTCAAGTGGTTGCCGGTGGCACTGTGATCGATCCGATGGTCATACAGCAGTTGTTCCGTCGCCGGCGGGATCCGTTGGCGCAGTTGTCGCCGCGCGAACGCGAGGTGCTCGCCTCGATCGCAGAGGGACATTCGAATGCGGCGATCGCCGCACAATTGTTCATCACCGAATCGGCGGTCGGCAAGCATGTCGGCAACATCTTTAACAAACTGGTGCTGCCGCCGACCGACGACACGAATCGTCGGGTGCTGGCCGTCCTCGCGTATCTACGCCGGCACGAGCTCGGCTGAGACACATCCGACGCCCGAATCATCCGATGTGTTGATGCCCGGTCCACCGTCCGGGGCTCGCCTGCGTATGCGCAGACGAGCCGGCGATGACATCTGATGCCTGCAGCCAAGGGGCGCCGCTTGCGGCACAGATCCCCGTAGCACGCTTCGAGACCATCCCTGACGCGGGCTACCTCGTCCCGGACGACACACCCACAGAGCTGACGGCGTCCATCATGCGATGTCCAGCGACGTTGTCTGGTGACTAGTGCCTCGTCAAGCAACCTTGGCCGTGTAATGCGGGTACTCGGTCCACGATCGGATCGGTGAGTCCGGGGCGAACCGGGTCTTCGGATAGTGCCCCGTGGAGTGGTGGACTTCGGATCGGCTCTGCAGTAGACGTAGTGATCAACGAGTCGTGCTGGATACTATGCTGTTTCGCTCGAGCCGGTCAACGACAACGCCGGTTCGGTAGCGTGCTGTTTGGCGGCGATCACCGCCCGGAGCTCGTCCATGCTCACATCCGAGACATACCGGCGGGTGACCTGCCACTCGTCGTGCTGCTCGATGACCACCGCGGTCGCCAACCGGAGGAATGCCGCCGGGTTCGGAAAAATCTCCACGACGTCGGCTCGACGCTTGATTTCCTTGTTCAACCGCTCAATGGGATTGTTGGACCACACCTTTTGCCAATGAGCCTTGGGGAACGCGGTGAACGCCAGCACATCGTGTTTGGCGGCTTCCATCAACGCCGCGACCTTCGGAAACGACCCGGAGAAGGTGTCGGTGACCTGATCCCACTGCTCCGCGACGGCGTCCGGGTCGGTGTGCGCGAAGATCGTCTTGACCGCCGCCATCACCGGCGGCACATGCTTGGCCGCCACCGCCGCCCGAATGTTGCGCATGAAATGCACCCGGCACCGCTGCCACGAAGAACCCGCGAACTGCTGCATCACAGCAGCTTTGAGGCCACTGTGTGCATCGGAGATCACCAGATGCACCCCCGACAGACCACGGGCCTTGAGGCTGGTGAGGAACTCGCGCCAGAACTCGTAGGATTCGCTGTCCCCGACGGCGGTTCCGAGTACCTCGCGGGTGCCGTCGATCGAGACTCCGGTGGCCACCACCAACGCCTGGGACACCACGTGCGCACCGACCCGGACCTTGCAGAAGGTGGCGTCGAGAAACACGTACGGAAAGCTCGTGTGCGTCAGCGTGCGCTCGCGGAACCGGGCGATCTCGGTGTCCAGACCAGCGCAGATCCGCGACACCTCCGACTTCGAGATCCCGGATCCGACACCCAACGCGCCGACCAGGTCGTCGACGCTGCGGGTCGACACGCCGTGCACGTAGGCTTCCATGACCACTGCGTACAGGGCCTTGTCGATGCGGCGGCGTCGCTCCAGCAAGGAGGGGAAGAACGATCCTGACCGCAGTTCGGGGATCTTGACCTCGACATCGCCGCTGGTGGTGGCCACGGTCTTCGTTCGATGTCCGTTGCGGTGCGTTATCCGGGTGTCGGTGCGTTCGTAGCGGCCGGCGCCGAGCTTGTCGGTGGCCTCGGCTTCGATCAGAGCCTGCAGGCCGGTACGGATCAGTTCGGCGAACACGCTGGCGCTGTCGGCGCCCTCGAGCGCGTGGAGCTGGGTGAGCAGTGCAGAATGATCGTGGGTCATCGCGTAGCTGCTTTCTGTGAGTCACTGTGAGAGGTAACTCGTTGATCACTACGCGATGGCCCACCCTCGGCGAGGGAGCGACACGCCGCGGACCTGGCCGGATGCGCTCAGCCGATTCCCACCACTCCCCGGGACTTACCCAGACGAGTTGCGTTCAGTCACTCTGAAGCAGGCGAGGTTCTCGTCCTGGACAGATGCAGTGCCCCGCCAAGGATGAGCTTGGCGGGGCACTGCATCTGCCTAGGGTCCGGTGTCGTTGTCCTCGTCTATCGGCCGGAGTGTGCGGCGCACGGGTTCCGTTACGTCCTTTGCTGCTCGACGGAAGCGAAGGAACGAAGAGATTCAGTGCCCGCCGCTGACCGTCAGGACATGTCCTGTGATCGCGCCTGCATTCTCGGACGCGAGGAACGCCACCGCCGCGGCGACCTCGGCCGCTGTCACCAACCGGCGAAGCGGAGTGTGTTCGACGAGCTCGGCGACGACATGCGGGGCAATCGTGGCGCCTTTCTCGGCGGTCAGGCCGGGAGCTACGAGATTGACCGTGACTCCTGCCGGCCCCAGCTCCCACGCCAGCGCGCGTGAGGCCGCAGTCATCCCGCCCTTGGCGGCGATGTACGAGACATCGGACTGCATCGAACCGTCGACCAGATCGGTGGAGACGGTGATTATTCGTCCCCAGTGGTGGTGGGCCATTGCCTGTGCGCAATGCCGAGTGATCGCTAAGGTGCCCTCGAGATTCGTGCGCACAAGCGACGCCCAGTCCATTGTGGTCTGGTAGAAAGGCTCCGCCTGCTCGACATTGTCTGGCCAGGCCACCGCATTGTTCACCAGCACACCCAGAGGGCCGAGTTGGGCGTGCATCCTTGCGATCGTCGGAATCACCGAGTCCGGATCGTCCAGCACCGCTGGGACGGCCCTTGCGGCTCCGCCCTCGGTGTTGATCTCATCTACGACTTCCTGTGCCCGTGTGCTGTCACCTCGATAGCCGACTCCGACGGCGAACCCGGATCGGGCCAGAGCAAGGCAGATATGTCGTCCGATGGCGCCGGCGCCGCCGGTGACCAAAGCGCTACGGTGTTGTTCCGGTGCGGAGGCCGTCACGAAATCGGCTTCCCCTCGCTGGTGGACCATTTCGCCATCAACTCGTTCGACGGCAAAGTCTTGTCGACCAGCTTGCGTGCTTGTTCGATTCCTGCCACAGGAAGTCCGGTCGGTTCCAGCAAGCCGATCTGCACCAACACACCGGCCTGATCCCAGTAGATATGTTCGTTGCAAAGCTTGTCGCCTTCGATGGTGACGATGGCCACGAGGGGGATCTCCACATACTTGCCGGTGGGCGGGATACCGGGAAGAAGCCAATCCATCTCTCGATCATGTGTGAAGCACAGCAGCTGTTCTTCGACAATCCGGTTGGCACCGACGGTACGAGACAGGGTGATGGACTTCAGGTCGGAGGGATTGGTAGGGACGAAGTGGTAGGCATAGAACCGGGACAGATCCTTCTGTCCCACTCCGCCAGTAAGTGTCGGGATGTGGTTGACGTACGGTTCATCGATCATCGTCGCCATGGTCGCGGGCACATCGCGGGTGACGAATTCGTGGTAGACGTGATTGTCCCAGATCGCGTTGAGATCGTATCGGGGGCCGATCGTGTTGCGTAGCACTGCCAGTGTTCGAGCGTAAGCGAGGTCGGCTGCAACCGGATCGAATACGTCTCGTCCGGTCGTGCCGAACGCGTGGTCTACACCGTCGTAGTCGTAGATCTGCACAAGATCGTTGTCGGTAAACGCTGCACGGATAGCGGTTCGCGCCGGCTCGGGGCAGAATGCGTCCAGCTCGGCCAGGTGGAATGCGGTCGGCACCTGCAGGTTCTTTGCCTCGTCGAGGTGCTCATGTACGCCGACACCGTAATAACTTACCGCGCAGTCGATGTCGAGACGTACCGCCGATAGATAGGACAGTAACCCGCCCATGCAGTATCCAACGATGCCAACCCCCCCGGCCTGATTGTCGAACGCACGCAGGGTGCGAATGGTATCGGCGATGTCGTCGATCGCGGTGTCATTGTCGAGCGCATCTCGAAGTTGCAGTCCGCGGGCAACGCCGTTGTCGTCGTAACCCAGTTCCACGCGCGGTTCGGATCGCCAGAACAGGTCCGGCACGAGCACAACGTAGCCTTCTCGGGCGTACAGCTCGGCGGTTTCGCGCATGTAGTCGTTGACGCCGAAGATCTCCTGTAACAAGACCAGGCCGGGTCCGGATCCCTGCTCAGGTTCGGCGAGGTAGGCGGCGAATGTTTCGCCAGAGGCCTTAACGATATCGATGTACTTACCCATGGAAGTTCCAGATCCTTCTTCGAGGCCGTTGTCTGCGGTGCTCGGGGCACTGCATCCACGGTGGTGATGTACTTACTGCTGCACCGTCGTCGCCGGTTCGAGGGTGTCTTCTACGGTTTGGTGTCCGTGGTTGTCGGTGTAGGCGGCTTCTTGGTAGAGGTCGAGTGCGTGCATGACGGGGAAGTCGTTGAACGAGAACAGGCACGCATCGTTGCGCTCGTCGTCGTTGGCGTGTTCGTGCCAGGCCCACGAGGGCACGCAGAAGATGTCGTTTTCCTGCCAGTCGAACCGCTGCCCGCCGATGATGGAATGACCGCGGCCTTTGGCCACGTGATAGATCACCGACCCGGTGTGCCGATGCGCGAGCGTGGCCTGACCGGGACGCAGCAGCTGCATGTGCGCGCCCATCGTCGGCATGACCGAACCGCCGGTGAGCGGGTTGACGTACTCCATGATGATGCCGTCGTACGGTGATCCGTCGGAGACCTCCGCGCGGGCGAGCAACGCCTCGTAGGTGCGTTCCCACGGGTAGGCCAGCAGCGGGGAGTAACGCTTGCTCCATCCGCGGTCGGCGGGGGTGAGGATCCCGGACCCGTACTCGTGCAGCGAGGTGTTGACGACTTTTCCGGGTTGTTGATGCAGCTCCGGATGCACGGCGTAGAAGTTTGCGTCGAGTGTGTTGACCAGGGGGATGTCGAGTCCGTCCTGCCAGATCACCGGGGAGCTGGCCGAATCGTTGCCGTGTTCGTGCCAGGTGCCACTCGGGGTGATCAGGAAATCCCGCGCTCCGGCCTCGAGCCGGTCGCCGTCGACGATCGTCCACGCTCCTTCACCTTCGATGACGAACCGCAGGGCAGAGGCTGCGTGTCGGTGTGCGGTCATCGACTCGCCCGGGTTCATGATCTGCAGTCCGGTGTAGAGCAGACCCACGGCCGCACTGAGGTCCTTGCGGCCGTCGTTGACCAGCATCACCACCCGTCGGCCGGCATCGTCACCGGAGACCAACGAGGCGGATTCGAGCACCGACGGTCGCAGCTGCTGATAACGCCACAGCATCGGCACCGATTTCGGTTGTGGATACCACGGCTCGATGTCGTTGGCCACCGTCCACAACGCTCCGGCGCCCATCGTCTCGAGCCGGCGGTAGAACTGCACCAGCTCGTCGGTGTCCTCCACGCGGGACCGGCCGAGGATGTCTTCCCTCATATCAGCAACTCCTTCCACAACGAGAGTTCAGCTCGATGATGACAGCGAGGATGTGCCGAGACTACCAACATTTGATCAAATTTCTACCCCCCTGCGACGGGATGGCGGGGTTCATCTCTTCCTGTAATGAATCATTTCTGAAAACTGACACTTCAGCTGCCAGGATCGCGGAATGAGACCCGGGCGAGAACCCGCTACCGACACTATTTGATCAAATCCTTGCTTCTCGATTGATCTGGCGAACAACCAGTTGGGCCTTCCGAACTTGCACGAACAACCGAGTTGAAGGCCACAGCCGATCCCCAGAAACACTCCTGGACGGGAGAGTCGACGATGGAGGTTCGCGCTGAAGTCGTCAGTAGTGCAAGTGCAGCTCTGGACCTGCGCGGTTCCAAGCTCATGCCAGGAAGGGATGCTTGCGAGCTTGTCGAAGTCCACAGACATTCCGCCCCCATCTCACTGCGCCTCTACCTCTGAACTGGGGAAACGCCGAGATGAGAAGGTTCACCGACACGAATACGGAAACCGATACTGGCTCGTAGAACCTACACCTGCTGTAGAGATGCAGCGAAGACTGGCCGGACACGCCGCTGCACAAGTAGTGCCCCATAGAGTGGTGTAACCCGGTGACCAGCAACACAACCGGCAGCGTGTCGCTGCTGGACGTGAAACGGTCACCGCGTGATCCTTCGAGTCAACCTTCCACAGAATCCTCGAACGGAGTCATCACGATGACCGCACCCCACATTGTCGACCCTGCAGGCGTATTGCACCAAGCCCTGACCGACGCGTCGCCCGATCTGATGCGCGAACTGCTGCAAACCATGATCAACGCCCTGCTGTCCGCCGAGGCCGACGCGGTCTGCGGCGCCGAATGGGGCCGACAGTCCACCGAACGAGTCAATCAGCGCAACGGATACCGGCACCGTCCCCTCGACACCCGCGTCGGCACCATCGACGTCGCGGTCCCCAAACTCCGATCCGGAACGTATTTCCCCGAATGGCTCCTCGAACGCCGTAAACGCGCCGAGGCGGCATTGATCACCGTGGTCGCCGACTGCTACCTGGCCGGGGTCTCCACCCGCCGGATGGACAAGCTGGTCAAAACCCTCGGCATCAACGCACTGTCGAAATCCCAGGTCTCACGCATGGCCGAGGACCTCGACGAGCAGGTCGCCGCGTTCCGGCAACGCCGCCTCGATCACGCGGGCCCGTTCACGTTCGTCGCCGCCGACGCATTGACGATGAAAGTCCGCGAGAACAAGCAGGTCGTGAACGCAGTCGCGATGGTCGCCACCGGAGTCAACGCCGATGGGCACCGCGAAGTGCTGGGCTTGCATGTGGCCACCAGCGAGACCGGGCCTGCATGGAACACCTTCTTCGCTGACCTGGTCGCTCGAGGTCTGAGCGGGGTCCGGTTGGTCACCTCCGATGCGCACCGTGGTCTGGTCGATGCGATCGCGGCGAACCTGCCCGGTGCTGCGTGGCAGCGGTGCCGGACCCACTACGCGGCGAACCTGATGAGTGCGTGTCCGAAGAGCATGTGGCCGGCGGTCAAGGCGATGTTGCATTCGGTCTACGACCAGCCGACGGCCGATGCGGTCGATGCTCAGTTCGATCGTCTCGTCGAGTACACCGAGGACCGGCTCCCGGCGGTGGCTGAGCACCTGGGTAATGCTCGCCCGGATCTGTTGTCGTTCAGTGCTTTTCCGAAGGATGTGTGGACTCAGGTGTGGTCGAACAATCCGGCCGAGCGGCTCAATCGAGAAATCCGGCGTCGGACCGATGCGGTGGGGATCTTCCCGAACCGCGACGCGGTCGTCAGGCTGGTCGGTGCTGTTCTGGCTGAGCAGACCGATGAATGGGCGGAGGGTCGGCGGTATCTCGGGCTCGAGGTGCTGGCTCGTTGTCGTGCCGTTGGTGCGGAGCCGGAGTCCTGCGGGGAGGTGGTTACAGAGCCTGCCGCCGCGATTCCTGCTGCATAGTCAGGACAGGAGAAAGGATCACCGTCCTACACCACCTATCGGGGCTTGACCGAACCGGGCGGCAACAGCGTCACGTTCGTCGAAGTTCACGGGTGCACTCCCGCCCATATCTCGGCGCGCCGCAATGCGGCGACGAGACGCTGAGGTCTGGCCAGCTGTTCGAGTCGTTCAGGGTCGCTGCGACGGTACAGGTTTGCGACCGCAGCCGGGATCTCGTTCTCTGCGTTACCGAGAAGTGGCCGGCGGGCGAGGTCGAGCAGTGTCTGTTCAGGACTTGTGACGAGTGCAGCTCCGAGCGATGTCTCCACCCGCTCTACATCGAGCACGCTGGTGTCACGCTGCACAAACCGCACCGTGGCGTCGCGATCGCTCAGCTCGATGGGTCTGTGAGCACGAGGAACCGTGAGGACCGCGGTGGCCAGTGCACGTGGAATCGCCCCTAGCAATCGGGCTGCGCTGACACCCATCAGTGCAATGTGGTCGGCGCCGTAGATTGCCGAGGCGATCCCTGCTGCTGCAGCTTCGAGGCCGGGAACCCAGTGACGTCCCACCTGATCTTGCGGGACGACGATGTAGTAGCCGGGGGCGACTCTGTGAAGAAGGCCTTTATCGGTGAGGCGTGCCAGTTCCGGTCGGGGATGCGCGTATACGTGCGCTACGTCCTGGGGCCGGAAGGTTCGCATCGCGGATCGCGCCAGCTCCGCCGGCAGCGGTGTTCCCCGTGTCATGCTCACAGTCCGTACAACTTTCCAATGTGCATTTCGTAGGCCACGAACCTACGAAATGCACATTGAATACGCAAACGGTTATCCCTCTGCGACTGCAGAGCCACCTCACGTTGGCGTCCGTCGCCGCGAACGTCGACGACCCGCACGTCGCCTTCGTCCCGGTCGACGAGCCGACACCCGACGTCGATCTGCGCGCCGCATGGCGGCGGAACGATCCCAATCCGGCCGTGCACACGGTGCTCGGACTCCTGTTCGACGAAATCGAGGGTGAAATCCGCTGATTCGGGTATCGGTGACGTCGTCGTGCCGTCACCGTGCAAAGAGAATCCCGATCCGCGAACCTCGGCTCGAAGGAGCACCGGCATGGGTCTGCTGTTCCACGATCATCTGCACGACGAGTTCGGAACCTGGCCGCTGGCCTACATCCCCTACGGCGGTGCCGACTTCGGCGAGATCGCCGCAGTGGCCCGGCAGGTGGGGGACGGGGACGACGGGGACTTCTACCGGGCGTGGGTCGAGAGCGGGGACCGTCTCGTCGCCGAAGCGGAGTCCTGCGCGACCGCCGGGCACGACGACTCGGCACGCGAGTTGTTCCTGCGGGCGAGCGCCTACTACGCGACCGCCTACCACCCGCTGTACGGATCTCCCGTCGACCCACGTCTGATCGCCGCCTTCGACAAGCAGGTCGCGGCCTTCGATGCCGGGCTGGCGATCGGGGACACACCCGTCGAGGCTGCCAGGATTCCGTTCGAGGACACCACGTTGCCGGGCTACCTGATCCCCGCACCCGGCCACGAGAACAGCGTGCGGCCGCTCATCGTCTTCACCAACGGATACGACGCCACGATCACCGACATGTACTTCGCGTCGGCGGTTGCAGCACTGCGACGCGGCTACCACTGTCTCCTGTTCGACGGACCGGGCCAGGGCGAGATGCTCTACAAGCAGAACATGCCGATGCGTCCGGACTGGGAAGTGGTCGTGCGCACGGTGATCGACCATGCGATCACCTCACCGATCGTCGACCCCGAGCGCATCGTCCTGAGCGGCTGGAGTCTCGGTGGGTATCTCGCGCCGCGCGCAGCATCCGGTGAGCATCGCCTGGCCGCGGTGGTCGCCGATCCCGGTCAGTGGAGCGTCGCGGCCGGCACCCGGGCCCTCGGGGCAGCATTCGGCCTCTCCCCCGAGGTCCTCGACGATCCTCTCTCGATGAGCGCGCAGGACGCCGACGCGATCATGTCTGCGGTGCAGTCGGATCCGTCGCTGCGCTGGAAGATCGTCGCCCGTGGATTCTGGGTCAACGGGGTCTCGGACATCCGGGAACTGTTCGCGGAGATGAACGCGTACACGCTCGACGAGGTCGGGGAGCGTATCTCGTGCCCGGTCGTGGTGACTGCCGCCGAGAGCGATGCCCTTGCACGCGGTGCAGGAACATTCGGAGATCGATTGGGCGACAAGGTGTCCCTCATCCCGTTCACCGACGCCGAGGGTGCGGGCGGGCATTGCGAGATGGGCAACCGCACTCTCCTCAACAGAAGAGTTCTCGATCGACTCGACGAGCTCCTGTCGCGCGTGCCGTGACGCTCAGCGGTCGGGCCAGCCCGTGTACGCCTCCGCGAGGTACTGCTGCCCGTACCGGGAGCCGACGACCGCGGCGAGTTCGCCCAGCGCCCGCTTGTTCTCGAACGACGTTGCGTCCTCACGGGTGTGGAGCATCGAGGTCATCCAGTACGAGAAGTTCTGCGCCTTCCACACACGCTGCAGCGCCGTGTCGCTGTAGGCGTCGAGCAGGTCGGACGAGCCGGTGGAGAAGAACGAGTCGAGCGCGCGGAAGAGCACCCGGACGTCGGCCAGGGCGAGGTTGAGTCCCTTGGCACCGGTCGGCGGAACGGTATGGCCGGCATCGCCTGCCAGGAAGAGGTTTCCGTGCCGCATCGGTTCGCACACGTACGAGCGGAAGGGCAGGACCATCTGCTCGAAGATCCGGCCGCGCTTCAGTTCGAAACCGTCGGGGCCGTCGACGCGCCGCTGCAGCTCGTCCCAGATCCGGTCCTCGCTCCACGCCGACGCGTCCTCGGACGGGTCGCACTGGAAGTACATCCGCTGCACCGACTCGTTGCGCTGGCTGATGAGTGCGAATCCGTGATCCGAACGCGCATAGATCAATTCGGGCGCACTCGGCGGGGCCTCGGTGAGGATCCCGAACCATGCGAAGGGGTACTCGATGAAGTGGTCGGTGCGGACGTGATCCGGAATCGCCTTGCGGCAGATGCTCTGCGATCCGTCGGCTCCGACGAGGACGCGGCACCGGATCTCGACCGGCGTGCCGTCGGATTCGGTGAAACGGATCTTCGGTGTGTCGGTGGTGATGTCGAGAACCTCTGTGTCGCAGATGCTGTAGCGCACATCGCCACCGTCGCGTCGCCGCGACGCGGCCAGGTCGACGAAGACCTCGTTCTGCGGATACAACCACACCGACTCACCGACGAGGTCCCGGAAGTCGATGCGGTGGCTCTCACCGCCGAATCGCAGATCGATGCCGTCGTGACGGTGCCCTTCGTCCAGGACACGGGTGTCGACTCCGCTCTCGGTGAGCAGCGACACCGAACCGTGCTCGAGGATGCCCGCACGGTGGGTGGTCCGGATGGTCTCGTGATCACGCTTCTCGACGACGATGTTGTCGATCCCCGCTTTCGCGAGGAGGTGGGAGAGCATGAGACCTGCCGGGCCGCCGCCGACGATGCCGACCTCGGTCGTGACGACCGTGCGGGTTGCGTTCATGTTTTCGTCCTCCGCTGCGCGTATCCGATTCGCGTCCCGTCGAGTGTCGTGCGCCTCTCCCACCGCACACGTCGTCTTCTCGTTCAATGAGAAAACGGTCGGGTCAGTCCGGCGGTCGCTCACCCACTCCGCGCGCGATACCGCGGGCCGCGGCCATGAGGACGGGCACGACGGCCTGCTGCCGGGACGCGCCGGTGGGGACCACCACGCCGAGCGCCGCCAGGGCATGACCCGACCGCGTGAGGACGGGGACCGCGATGCCCGTGGTGCCCTCGTCGAGCACACCGTCGAAGCGCGCATAGCCCCGTCGGCGGACCTCCGCGAGCGCGCGACGGAAATCTCTCGTCGTCGCAGCGAACCGCCTCTCCACTTCGGGATGTCGTCGCCGATAGGACTCCTGCACCTCCGCAGGCGAGAACGCGAGCATCGACATGCCCAGCGACGTGTCGTGGACGGGGAGCCGGCGCGCGACCGACGCCTGGTTGACCACCGAATCGGACGCCGACAGCCGTTCGAGGACGAGGACCTCGTCGTCCTGCAGGACCGCGAGCTGGGTGTGTTGGTGCACCACCGACTGCACGTCCTGCAGGAAGGGGAGCGCCGCCTCCCGCAGATCGCGCGCGGGTGCACTGCGCGCGACGAGTTCCCACAGGCGCAGACCGAGCCGCACCCGCCCGTCGTCGTCCCGGGTGAGCAGCCCGTGCTGCACCAGCTCGCCGACGAGCCGGTAGGCCGTGGCCTGCGGGATGCCGGACCTGCGGGCGAGACTCCCGACGGTCAGGCGGGGTTGGGTGTCGTCGAACGACTCGAGGATGCGGACGACGCGGTCGAGCATCGAATCACCGGACGGCGAGTTGGCCATGCCGCCCATTGTTCCGTGTCCGATCCGGACGGCTTCACCATCCGGATCCGGTTGCGGATTCGACATCTGTCAATATAGACACGTGTCGAATCAAGATCCCGCGGGTGACGACGTCTGCTGTTCTCCGCTCGTGCGCGAACCCCTGACGGGCGATCGCGCCGTCGACCTCGCCCGGATGTTCAAGGCCCTCGGCGATCCGGTGCGCCTGCGGTTACTGTCCCTCGTCGCGAGCCACGCCGGCGGTGAGGCGTGCGTGTGCGACATCTCGGGATCGTTCGATCTGTCCCAACC
The DNA here is from genome assembly GCF_058211795.1 of Rhodococcus sp. S3. NCBI lineage: Bacteria > Bacillati > Actinomycetota > Actinomycetes > Mycobacteriales > Nocardiaceae > Rhodococcus > Rhodococcus sp. S3. The sequence goes on from NZ_CM177074.1 coordinate 5,028,493, forward strand.
GACGATCTCGCACCACCTCAGAGTTCTGCGCGAGGCAGGCCTGCTCGAGTGCGAGCGTCGCGGCACCTGGGTCTACTACTGGGTGGTTCCGGCCGCACTACGGCAACTCTCCGAGGTGCTCGGTATCGAAGCGGCCGAGGCACCCGCATGAGCGAGCGCACCGCGGTGGACAGTCCCGTGATGAGCAGGATGTCGACACTCGATCGCTTCCTTCCCGCGTGGATCGGCGCCGCCATCGTCGTCGGCCTGCTGCTCGGTCGCATGATTCCCGGACTCGGAGAAACCCTGGGTTTCATCGAGATCGACGGAATCTCGCTGCCGATCGCCCTCGGCCTGTTGATCATGATGTACCCGGTGCTGGCGAAGGTGCGCTACGACCGTCTCGACACGGTCACCGGTGATCGCACCCTGTTGATCTCGTCGCTGATCCTCAACTGGATCGTCGGTCCTGCACTGATGTTCGCGCTCGCGTGGCTGATGCTTCCGGATCTACCCGAATACCGCACCGGTCTGATCATCGTCGGCCTCGCGCGTTGCATCGCGATGGTGATCATCTGGAACGACCTGGCGTGCGGCGACCGGGAAGCCGCTGCCGTGCTGGTCGCGATCAACTCGGTCTTCCAGGTGATCATGTTCGCCGCGCTCGGCTGGTTCTACCTGTCGGTGCTGCCCGGATGGCTCGGTCTCGAACAGACCGGGCTCGACGTCTCCCCGTGGGAGATCGCGAAATCCGTGCTGATCTTCCTCGGGATCCCACTCGTGGCCGGTTTCCTCACTCGTCGATTCGGCGAGAAGGCGAAGGGCCGCAACTGGTACGAGCAGACCTTCCTGCCGCGCATCGGACCGTGGGCGCTGTACGGACTGCTGTTCACCATCGTGGTCCTGTTCGCCTTGCAGGGCGACCAGATCACCTCGCGACCACTCGACGTCGTACGCATCGCCCTGCCCCTGCTGGCGTACTTCGCGATCATGTGGGGGAGCGGGTATCTGTTCGGCGCTGCAGTAGGACTCGGCTACGAACGCACCACCACACTCGCCTTCACCGCCGCGGGCAACAACTTCGAACTCGCCATCGCCGTCGCGATCGGCACGTTCGGGGTCGCGTCCGGGCAGGCACTGGCGGGAGTCGTCGGCCCCCTCATCGAAGTGCCCGTCCTCGTCGCACTCGTGTACGTCGCCCTGGCTCTGCGCACACGCTTCGCCGCACGCGCGGGAGGTGCGTCGTGACCGCCGTCCGTCCGATCCGTGACGAGATCCGGACGAAGGTCGAGGCACTGATCGCCGAACCGACGTCACCGGCATGATCGAGTTCGGCAACCACATCCATCGGGTACCCACAGATCTGTCATGCCGGGCACCCGCACAGGTCGCTCGGTGTGGAGGCAGGTCGTCGCCGACATGCTCCGGACATCGCGTTACACGTCGTCGCAGGTCCGGTAGCGTTCCGAGACGACTCGCAATCGCGTGTCGGTCGATCGGCTCGGTGCAGCCGAACTGTGGGAGGTTCCCGTGGCTGGTGGTCTCGTCGCCCTTCTGGACGACGTCGCGGTGCTTGCGAAGGCAGCCGCGGCATCCATAGACGACATCGGCGCCGCAGCCGGCAGGGCGAGCGTCAAGGCAGCGGGCGTGGTCGTCGACGACACGGCCGTCACCCCTCGCTACGTGCACGGGTTCACCCCCGATCGCGAGCTGCCGATCATCCGCATGATCGCGCTCGGCTCGATCCGCAACAAGCTCCTGATCATCCTGCCGGTCGCGATGATCCTGAGTCAGTTCCTCCCGCAGGCCCTGCCCTATCTGCTCATCGCAGGTGGTCTGTTCCTCTGCTACGAGGGCGCCGAGAAGGTCTACGAGGCGCTCACCGGCGGTCACCACGAAGAAGAGACCACCGCGGCGGAGAAGGGTCCCGAGTTCGAGAAGTCCATGGTCAGCGGCGCGATCCGCACCGACCTGATCCTGTCCGCAGAGATCATGGTGATCTCGCTGGCCTCGGTCGAGGACGAACCCTTCCTCACCCGCCTGCTCGTCCTCATCGTCGTAGCCGTTCTCATCACGATCCTGGTGTACGGCGTGGTCGCGCTGATCGTGAAGATGGACGACGTCGGCCTTGCGCTCGCGAAACGGAAATCCACTTTCGCTCAGCGCATCGGTCGCGGTCTGGTGACGGCGATGCCGAAGCTGATGACCGTTCTCACCGTGGTCGGGATCGCCGCCATGCTGTGGGTCGGCGGACACATCCTGCTCGTCAACGTCGGTGAGGCCGGATTCCATTGGCCTGCCGATCGTCTGCACGATCTCGAGCACTGGTTCGGCGAGCTCGTGCACGGTGGATTCGGCGGCGTGCTGTCGTGGACCGCTGGGACAGTGGCGTCCGCTCTGGTGGGCCTGGTCGTGGGCGCACTCGTCGTGCTGATCATGCACCTGATCCCGCGGCGGAAGAAGGCCGACGCCGCGCACTGACGCCGGATCACCCGGGCAGGGGCACTCCGGGGCTCGGCCCCGGACCGGGTCACTCCGGGGCGCTTCTCCGGACCGCCTGGGCGAACGCCCGCATGAGACCGGGATCCTTGACGCCGCGTTCGGCCTCGATGCCACTGGAGACGTCGACACCCCACGCTCCGGACGTGGAAAGTGCCCTCTCGACATTGTCGGGGTTCAGCCCACCCGCGAGGACCCACCGGCCGGACGGCAGGGCACTGCGGTCCTGCCAGTCCCACGTCTTCCCGGCACCGGCAACCGCACCGTCGACGAGCAGCAGGTCGGCGCCGAAATCCTCCGACAGCGCTTCGGCTCCTCCGGTGTTGATCGCACGGATCACCGTGAATCCCGCGTCGTGCAGCACGCGCACGTCGTCGGCCGACCGCAGGTCGTGCACCTGGACGTGATCGAGATTCGCGGCCCGGGCCGTCGCGATGATCTCGTCGAGGGACGCATTCACATAGACACCGACGGCGAGTGTTCCCGCCGGCACGCGAGTGCGGAGCGTCGCGGCCCGCTCGGGGGAGATGCGACGAGGGCTCTTCACGAGGACGAAACCGACCGCGTCGACGTCCAGTTCGATGGCGAGATCGACCGTCGCCTCGTCCTGCAGTCCGCACATCTTGATGAACGTCATCACTACCTTCCTGGGCGCTTCTCCACCTCGAGGATATGTCTGCGACCGTCAGCGGCAGCAGTTCGGATCCAGGACGGCCCTGAGCGCGTCGAGGGACTCGGAACGGGCACGGTGATAGACGTTCATCCCACGCCGCTCGGATTCGACCATCCCCGCCTTGCGCAGTTGTCCGAGGTGATGGCTCACCGTGGATTCCGCCAGATCCACACCGGCGGCGAGATCGCACGTGCACACCGCACCTTCGTCGGCGGTGAGCAGGATCGACACGAGTTTGATGCGCACCGGGTCGGCCAGGGCCTTCAACCGCAACGCGACCTCGAGGGCGGCGTCGTCGCTCATCGGCGCGGCCGATACCGGTTCGCAGCAGATCGGGGCGCGGACATCGATCACGGGTAGAGCTTTCGGCATGATTCGAGCCTAGCCACCTTCTTGACATATGTCGAAATAGGGGAGCATCCTGTGAGCGGTAATTCGATATATGCCACACAGGTGGAGGCAGTCATGTCACGCATCCAGTTCGCCCTCAACGTCGACGACCTGCCCGAAGCGGTCGCCTTCTACTCGACACTGTTCGGCACCGAACCGGCCAAGCTCGAACCGGGCTACGCCAACTTCGCGATCGCCGATCCACCGTTGAAGCTGGTGCTGTTCGAGAACCCGCGCAAGGGCGACACGATCAACCATCTCGGGGTCGAGGTCGACTCGTCCGAGAAGGTGCACTCGGAAATCGCCCGCTTGACCGAGGCGGGCCTGTTCGCCGACGAGGAGATCGGCACGACCTGTTGCTACGCCACTCAGGACAAGGCGTGGGTCACCGGGCCCGCGGGGGAGAAGTGGGAGGTGTACACCGTCCTGGCGGATTCGGCCACCTTCGGCTCGAGTCCGCACCATCTCGAGGGTCCGCAGGAAGCCGGCGGCGGGACATGCTGCACGACCGGCGCCCCGGACGACACCTCCACGCCGGAGACCGGCGTAACCTCCTGCTGCTGAACACCTTTCGCTACGAATATCACCGAGCCGGAACGAGATCTGCCACCTCGCCGCCGGGCGGGGCGACGACTCGAATCAGCCGCGCGCCATGTCCACGAACCGCGACAGGTGCAACTGGTGGGCGACGGTGATCGTCGCGGTCGGGCCGTTACGGTGCTTGCCGACGATGAGGTCGGCCTCGCCGCCACGCGGGTCGTCGCGCTCGAAGGCGTCGGGGCGGTGCAGCAGGATGACCATGTCGGCGTCCTGCTCGAGCGATCCCGACTCACGGAGGTCGGAGACCTGCGGCCGCTTGTCGGTGCGCTGCTCGGGACCACGGTTGAGCTGACACACCGCGACGACCGGAACCTCGAGTTCCTTCGCGAGAAGCTTGAGGCTACGCGAGAATTCGGAGACCTCCTGCTGACGCGACTCGACCTTCTTGCCGGACGACATGAGCTGCAGGTAGTCGATGACGATGAGACGGATGTCGTGTTTCTGCTTGAGCCGCCGCGCTTTTGCGCGGATCTCCATCATCGTGAGGTTCGGCGAGTCGTCGATGAACAGCGGCGCCTCGCTGATCTCGCTCATGCGACGGGCGAGACGCGTCCAGTCGTCGTCGGTCATGCGTCCGGATCGCATGTCGCCGAGCTTGATCTTCGCCTCTGCGGACAGCAGACGCATGACGATCTCGGTCTTGCCCATCTCGAGCGAGAAGATGACCGACGCCATGCCGTGCTTGATGGAGCACGACCGCATGAAGTCCATGCTCAGCGTGGAGTTGTGCGTGGGCACCATCGCGCGACCCGCGAGGTACATGTGGTCGCCGTCGACCTCGACGCACCGCACGGGGACCGACGGGACCGGGCGGACGGCGACGATGCGGCGTTCGCGCGGCGCGGAGGCACGGCATTCCTTGTGTCGCACGGCCTTGCTGGGCAGGACGAAGACGTCGTCGTCGGTGGTGAAGGAGATCTCGGTGCCGTCGAGCACGGGCGCGTGACCGAGGCCCGACAGGAGTTCGGCCACGCCCTGCGTCAGTCGCTCGGACGAGCCGACGAACCGGATGGTGCCGTCGTCGTCGATCTCTCCGCCGGCGTCGAGCAGACCCGCGAGGAGTTCGCGACGCTGCGGTTCGGATGCCCGCTGGTATTCGGCGGGGATGTGGGCGCCGAGCGCGACGAGGGCGCTCGTGAAGCCGCCTTCGCCCTCGATACGCATGTGCAGTTCGGGATCGGACGACGGGCCGCCGAGCCACGCACCGAGCGTGAAGGGGGAGACGGGCAGCTCTGTTGCCGGGAACGACAGTGCCCGGGTGTTCGCGACGGTGTGCCCCGCCTCGGCGGTGGCGGCGAGTTCGCCCGTGGTGCGGATCGCGCCGTCGCCGGTGCGCCACTGGTGCTGCTCGTCGGCGACGATCACGGTGCCGTCGGAGAACACCACGTCGAAGCACGGACGGCCGTGCATGACCTCGGTGGCGGCGAGGACGCGGGTGGGGCGGCCGTCGGCGCCGAGGAGTTCGTCGCCCACACCGACCTCGCCCATCGTGGTCCAGCCTGTGGGGGTGGGCAGGGGAGTGTCGAGGGCGAGCGCCTTACCCACACCGGGACGCGCGGCGACGATGATCATCTGGCCGGCGTGCAGGCCGTTGGTGAGTTCGTCGAGTTCGGCGAAGCCGGTGGGCACGCCGAGGGAGATACCGCCGCGGCTGGCGATGGAGTCGATCTCGTCCATCGTGGGCTGCAGGAGTTCTTCGAGCGGCACGAAGTCTTCGGTGGTGCGTCGTTCGGCGACCTCGAAGACCTCGGCCTGCGCGCGGTCGACGATCTCGGCGACGTCCTGGCCGTCGGCGCCGGCGTAGCCGTACTGGACGATGCGGGTGCCCGCCTCGACGAGACGACGCAGGACGGCCTTCTCGGCGACGATCTCGGCGTAGTAACCGGCGTTGGCCGCGGTGGGGACGGTCTGGGTGAGCGTCACAAGATAGGCAGCTCCGCCGAGACGCTTGAGTTCGCCGCGCCGGTCGAGTTCGGCCGACACGGTGACCGGGTCGGCGGGTTCGCCGCGGCTGTAGAGATCGAGGATCGCGTCGTACACGGCCTGATGGGCCGGACGGTAGAAGTCGCCGGGCCTCAGCACTTCGAGGACGTCGGCGATGGCGTCCTTGCTCAGCAGCATGCCGCCGAGCACGGACTGCTCGGCCACGAGATCCTGAGGGGGCTGTCGACCGAAGTCTCCACTCGGTTCCTCGGGAGGTCCCGAATATTCGGGATTTCCACGATCGTCAACGACGGCCACTGCAGTGCCTGCCTTCCTCCACATGTCCCCGTCCGGCGCGCTGTGCTCCGGCGGATACCTGCACGCACTCCCGGTGTCGGTACCCGGGGTTTCGTGTCCGGTTCTACTCGCCCCTACCGACATCCTGTGTGTGGAGTCGTGCGCCCGACGTTAGGGATCCGGATGGCCCGCCACAACTCGGGTTGTGCACACAGTTGGGGATGAATTGTGGAAAGAGGAGGACAGCCTTGTGCACCGGATGTGCACAACCTGGGGACAACACATCTCACATCTCCCGTAACTGCAGGTAGGAGCGGAAAAATGCCTGTTCACACCTGTGGAGAAAAAGAATCTCGGCGTGTCGGAGGGCCGGGCGTGTTCACCCATTCGTTCCCCGAACGACATTCCGAGGAGTCACAACGGTGTGGTTTACCCCCTGTTTATCCACAGGCTGTGCACAGACGACGAGGAGCCCCACGCCGACCAGGCGCGGGGCTCCTCGGGGCCGGAATCAGGCAGCCACGACGTTCAGCGTGAACTTCGCGGTGACGTCCGGGTGCAGCTTCACGACGATCTGGTGCTTGCCGGTCGCCTTGATGTGAGCCTTGGGCAGCTCGACGATGCGCTTGTCGACAACCGGGCCACCGGCAGCCTTGAGAGCACCGGCGACATCGGCAGCGGTGACCGAGCCGAACAGCTTGCCCGAGTCGCTCGAGGTCTTGACGCTCAGCGAGACGTCCTCGAGGCTTTCGATGGCGGCCTTGAGCTCCTGGGCGTGCTCGAGGCCACGCACGGCGCGAGCCTCCTGAGCACGGCGGATGCCCTCGACCTGCTTCTGGGCACCGCGGGTGGCGACGATCGCCAGGCCGCGGGGCAGCAGGTAGTTGCGGCCGTAGCCGTCCTTGACCTCAACGGTGTCGCCAGGCGCACCGAGGTTGTCCACGTCAGCAGTAAGGATGAGCTTCATCGTGTCCCTCCCTTTCCTCAGCGAGTCGTCGAGACGTAAGGGAGCAGAGCCACCTCACGAGAGTTCTTGACAGCAACAGCGACGTCGCGCTGGTGCTGCACGCAGTTGCCGGTGACGCGGCGAGCGCGGATCTTGCCGCGATCGCTGACGTACTTGCGCAGCAGCGTCGTGTCCTTGTAATCGATCTGCACGTTCTTTTCCTTGCAGAAGGTGCAGACCTTCTTCTTCAAAACCTTCTCGCGCGCGGGCGACTTAGGCATGGTCGTTCTCCGTAATTTTGGATGTTCCGATCGAGGTCGGATCAGAACGGAGGCTCGTCGTCCCCGGAACCGCCGAAGGAGCCCGACTGCGGGGCGTCGCCCCACGGGTCGTCTCCGCCGACGTTCGTGTTCTGAGCGGGACGGCCACCGCCCGATCCACCGGAGGAACCACCGAAGCCTCCGCCACCGCCACCGCGACCGGCCTTGGTGACCTTGGCCGTGGCGTAACGGAGCGAGGGGCCGATCTCGTCGACCTCGAGCTCCACGACAGTGCGCTTCTCGCCTTCACGCGTCTCGTAGCTGCGCTGCTTGAGCCGGCCCTGCACGATCACACGCGAGCCGCGAGTCAAGCTCTCGGCCACGTTCTCCGCTGCCTCACGCCAGATGTTGCAGCGCAGGAACAGAGCCTCGCCGTCCTTCCATTCGTTGGACTGACGGTCGAACACGCGGGGCGTGGATGCGACGGTGAAGTTCGCAACCGCAGCACCCGCGGGGGTGAAACGCAGTTCGGGGTCGGCGGTCAGATTGCCGACCACGGTGATGACGGTGTCGCCTGCCATGTGGTTCCTCCTGCAGTGTGGGGAGTCCTGATGCGCCAGAGCCTACGGCCCGGCGCCGACAGGCTCACTTGCCGTGGCGCAGAACCTTGGTGCGGAGCACCGACTCGTTCAGGCCGAGCTGGCGATCCAGCTCTGCAACGGCAGCAGGCGTCGCGCTGATGTCGATCACCGCGTAGATGCCTTCGCTGTTCTTGGCGATCTCGTAGGCGAGACGGCGCTTACCCCACACGTCGACCTTGTCGACCTTGCCGCCTTCCTGGCGAATGACGTTGAGGAACGTCTCCAGCGAGGGAGCGACGGTGCGCTCGTCCAGGCTGGGGTCCAGGATGATCATCAATTCGTAATGACGCATAAGACCTCATCACCTCCTATGGACTGTGAACGGTCACGGACGTTCCGTGACAGGAGGGTCGTTGCGTCAGCAACCCATGAAGGGTACACGACGGCCCGGCGACCAGCGAAATCGCCGACCGTCGCGGGCAGGGGATTTGTCCTAGGGTGAGGGCATGCGCACGAGCTCCGGGACCGTCTCGCTCGTCGCCGTCCTGACGTGCGCGGTGATGATGTGCTTCGGCTACCTGAACAAGGCCCGGTGCGCCGGCCCCACCTTCGACGCCGAGGGCCGCACGCTGCGGTTCGAGGACATCAAGGACGCCGACGTCTGCTATTCCGACATCCAGCAGCTGTGGATCGGCCGCGGCATCAACCTCCACGTCTTCCCCTTCGTCGACGGGGGCATCACCTCGTCGGGGGCACTGACCGGAGGCACCGTCGAATATCCCGTGCTCAGCGGGGTGCTCATGTGGATCGGAGCGATCGGTGCCCACACCGACGCGGAGTTCCTCCTGCAGTCGGCGCTGTTACTCGCCCCCTTCGGGCTGATCACCGCGTGGTTGCTCGCCCGGATGGCGGGATGGGCGGCGCTGTTGTGGTCGCTCACTCCGCCGATCGTGCTCTACGCCTTCCTCAACTGGGACCTGCCGGTCGTGGCGGTCACCGTCGCCGCCGTCGCGGTGCTGACGATCGAACGCTGGTCGCTGCGGACCCGCGGAGTGGTCGCCGCGCTACTGCTGGGCGTGGGCTTCTGTCTCAAGCTCTATCCGGGCATCTTCGTGCTGCCGCTCATCGCCTACGTCCTCACCGGCGGGAGCTCACCCGACCGGAAGCGGGACGTCCCCGGCGCCCTCGCCGTCGCGGGCACGGCGGCGGCGACGGTCGCCGCGATCAACCTGCCCTTCGCGATCCTCGGCTACGAGGGCTGGCGGGCGTCGTTCGCCTTCCAGCAGAACCGGGAAGCGGACGGGACCAGCAATTCGATCTGGTACTGGGGTCTGCGGCCGTTGATGGGCGGCTACCAGGAATACGAGAACACCCCCCAGTACAACGACCTCGTCGCCCAGCTGTCGCCGACGCTGATCGCGCTGTCGTTCGCGCTCGCACTGTGGCTCGGATGGCGCCGATACCTCCGCGACGGCATCTATCCGTGGCTCGGTACCGGTGCCGCGATGCTGTGCGGGTTCATACTCTTCCACAAGGTGCACTCACCGCAGTACACGCTGTGGCTGCTGCCGCTGCTGATCCTGCTGCGCGTGCCGTGGGGGCTCGTCGCCGCCTATCTCCTCGCCGATCTCGCCATCGGCATCGGCATCTTCCGGTGGTTCGCCGCGACCGCCGGCGAAGCGGACATGGCCGTGCCGCTCACCCTCGTCCACATCGGGGTGTGGGGACGCGCGGTCCTGCTGGTCGTGCTGTTCTTCGTCTTCCTGCGCGTCCCACCCAGAACTCCGTGGCAGAAGACGGAACGGACGGACTACGCTCGCCGTCCGACGACGACCGGGAGAACGCGATGAACGACAACTGGACGGAACATCCCCTCCTCGAGGGTCCCCGGATCCGACTCGAGCCCCTCGACGACGCGCACGCCGAAGGACTGCTGAAGGCCGCCGACGATCCCGACACGATCTTCGCCTGGACGCACCTCGTGATCCGCGACCTCGACGACGCGCGCACGTTCGTGCGCCAGGCCGTGGCCGATCCGTCCCGGCTGCCCTACGCGATCGTCGACAAGGCGACCGGTGAGGTGCTGGGGTCGACGTCCTACTACCTCCTCGAACCGGCCCACCGCACACTGGTGATCGGCTACACCTGGCTGTCGACCCGAGTGCAGCGGACCCACGTGAACAGCGAGTCGAAACTGCTTCTGCTGCAGCGCGCCTTCGACGACCTCGGGGCCGTACGCGTGACCTGGCACGCCGACGAACGCAACACCCGTTCACGCGACGCCCTGCGCCGGCTCGGCGCCACCGAGGAGGGTCTGCTCCGCAAGCACCGCAGGCGCCGTGACGGCAGCTGGCGGACCACCGCCCTGTTCTCCCTCACGGACGACGAATGGCCCGGGGTGCGCGCCCGGCTCGAGGAGCGCCCGGTGCGATGAGGACAAGGCGCGCGCTCGCAGCCCCCATGGCGATCGCCGTGGGCGCGGTCGCGGTGTGCGCCGCGGTGGCGTGGGCCGACCCGACCACGCCGGGCGGGATCATTCCGCCGTGCCCCACCTACTCGCTGTTCGGAATCCTCTGTCCCGGTTGCGGTTCGTCACGGATGCTGTACTCGCTCGTCCATCTCGACGTACCGGCAGCGTTGCACTACAACGCCCTCGGTCTCGTCGCGCTGGGCGTGCTGACCGTGGTCTTCGGTCTGTGGACGTGGAGCAGGGTGCGGGGCACACCGATGCCGCGGTGGACACGATACCGGTGGGCCCCGCACCTCGTGCTGGTCCTGACGGCGGTGTGGTTCGTCGTGCGCAACATCCCGGTCGCGCCGTTCACCGCCCTACGGATCTGACCGTCAGAGGATCGGGCAGTTGACCGTGTACTCCCACGCCGTCCCGGGCTCACCGGTCACTCGGACGAGAACCGAGGACGCACTCCCGGCCGGCACGTTCACCACAGCCGATCCGGTGCCTTCGTTGATGCTGTCACCGATACGACCGGTGTCGTGGATCTGGGAACCACCGTAGAACACCTGGATTCGGTCGGGAACGTCGAAGGTCTCCCAGTCCAGCAGGAACGACGTGGGACCACTGCGACCCAGCTCGTGGTAGGTGCTGGTGACACCTTCCCCTCCGGACTGCCGCGACTGGTCGCACTTCTGCGTCGTCGGCAGCGACGACCCGTTGCCCAGGATCGCACTGCCGAGATCGATCGCGCGCCCGCCCAGATCCACCACGCTGCCGGGCAGTTCGGACACGCTGCCGGGCAGATCGGCGACACTGCCCGGCAGATCGTTGCTGCCGGCGCTGCCGGTGGGAGCGGCCGAAGCGGCAACGGGCGCACCGAATGCGACCGCCGCCACCGTGGCGGCCGTCAGAACCACGCGCAGACCCGACCTGCGAATACGAGACATGCTTCCTCCGATGATCGATGCGTTGAATCCCCCACCTGGACATTCCCACACCGCGCGGCGCGTGCGTATCCTGCAATCGGATGAATCCGGCTCGGTCGGAACATCTTCCGATCCTCCCGATTCATGCCGTGTCGCCGCACGGCGGCCGGAAGGGCACGCCCGGCAGGTGCCGTTCCCATTCGTCCTCGGTCACCGGAGTCCCGACCGTGGAACACAGTGTCGCCGCGACGGTCTCGGGATCGAGTTGCCACAGCCGCACGGAAAGGTCCGGACCGCCTCCGACGAGCACCGCTCCGTCGTGCGCGAAGGTGGCGTCGTAGACACGGCTTCAGTAAGCGGTGAGCACCGCGTGGGTGATGGGGGAGTCCGGTCGGGTGACGTCCCAGATCCACGCCGACCCGTCGCCGACGCCCGCCGCGAGACGATCCCCGTCGGGGGAGAAGTGCAGCGAGTACACCGCATCCGCCGGCCCGGTGATCCGTGCCAGTTCGCGTGGGGCGGCAGGCTCCGCGACATCCCACAGGCGCACACTGCGGTCGGCGCTCGCCGCGGCGAGGATCGTTCCGTCGCCGCCGAACGCAACCGTCTGCGCCTGACTCTCGAATCCGGACAGCTCGGAGATCCGCGCCGGCTCGGCGGGATCCGAGAGATCCCACAGTTCGACGAGGCCACCGGCGCTCGCCACGGCCACGATGTCGGCAGTGGGATGCCACGACAGCATGTACGGATAGTCGTCCGCCTCGAAGGTGCCGACGACGCGCGGAGCAGCCGGATCGGAGGCGTCGACGATCGCAACCTTCTCGTCCTCCGTCGCCGCCACCGCCACGACGGGTCGGCCGGGGGCGAACTCGACCACTCCGACGACGCCCGTGACGACACCTTCGGCGGTCCCGGTGAACTGTGGCGTCGCGGGGTCCGTCAGATCCCACAGGTGCACGGAGCCGCCGGATGTTCCTGCAGCAGCGAGTGATCCGGTCTTCGACAGTGCTGCGGCACCGTTGAACCGGTCCTCGACGGGAGGATTCAGGGACGGCAGTTGCACCACCGCACCGGGATCGGTGATGTCCCACAGCGGCAGGGCGTTCGTCCTTCCCTGGCCGAAGAGGACGAGAGCGCCGTCCGCATCGACGGGAGTGACGTAGACGGCCTCGTCCGCGGGTAGGACCGGGCCGGGCACCGGCCACCATCCCACCGAGCCGTCCAGTGCCGCGGTGAGCACTGCGCGACCCTCGTCGGCGAAGACGACCGAGGTCACGGGATTGGAACCGGGCAGTGTCGTGATCGATTCGGCGGCGTCGGGAGTCGTTCCGTCCGCCCAGATGCGGACGGTATTGTCGGAGCTGCCCGCGACCAGGCGACGACCGTCCGGAGCGAACGCGACGGTGTTGACATAACTGGTGAATCCCTCGAGGGCGACCAGGGGCACCGGCGTCGCGGGATCGACCATGTCCCAACGCAATACGTGACGTCCGGTGGTACCGGCCGCGACCGTGCGTCCGTCGGCCGAGAAGGCCACCGACAGAAGATGTTCGGTGCCGCCGTCCGGTAACGTCTCGAACACCGGTCGCGTGCCGGAATCCTGCGTCCGTGCGTCCCACACCCGCAGCGACATCTGTCTGCCGGCCACGACGAGCCACCGGTTGTCGGGCGAGAACGCCGGGTTCACAGCACCTTCGACCGGATGATCGAGTGGGGGCAGTTCTCTCACCCCGCCGGCATCCGTGTTCCATCGCAGCACCGTGCCGGATCCCGTTCCCGCCACGAGTTGCCGTCCGTCCGGAGAGAATTCGAGAGAATACGCCGTGTGGTCGGAGTCGGCGAGCACCGCCTGCTGCTGCGGTGAGGTGCGATCACGGATGTCCCAGAGCCAGATCCCGCCCTGACCACCCACCGCGACGGAATCGCCGTCCGGTGACACGGCGAGCGCATAGAGTTCGGCGGCGCCGTCTCCCGCACCGAATTCCGCGGTCGGGGTGATCGACGGTCCGGTCTCGCCCACCGCCCACAACCGCACCGTGCCGTCGGCTGCGGCACTGATCACAGTGCCCCCGTCGGGTGTGCTGCGGGCCTGGAGGGGACCGGCCGGCCCCGTCAGACGTACGGGGGTGCGCACACCGGTGGTGTCCAGCAGCGCCGAGCGCGCCTCCACGGTGTCGGCGACACGGTAGCCGGCCAGCGCGAACTGGGCGGCGACGGCGGGTTCGGTGGCCGACAACTGCGACGAGACGGTCGCGATCTGGCGCGACATCGCGTCGTCGCGTGCGCGCTGGGCCTCGGCGCGTTCGGTACGCGCGCTGATTCCGGCGGCGGTGGCGACGACGACGAGCACGAGGGCGATCACCGCCGTCGCGGTGAGGGCGCCCACGAGCCGCCGGAGCACCCTGGTCCGGCGACGCTCCGCTTCGACCTCGGCGTCCCGGTGCGCGACGCTCCGGGCGAGGAACGCCCGTTCGGTGTCGTTGAGCGCGTCGGCGTTGTCGTCGACGCGACTCCAGTCGTCGTGGAGGACGAGCCGGCCACCGCCGAGCAGCGTGGTGTCGTCGCGGTCGCTGTCCTCCCACACCTGCGCGGCACGGGTGAGTTCGCGACGCGCGGGGAGCGAGGTCGGTCAGCAGCACCTTCACCAGTTCCGGCGGGACGGTCACCCCCGCCTTGGCCGCCGGTTGCACGATGACGGATTCGAGTTCGGCTGCCGACATGGGGCCGACGACGACGGGCCCGGACTCGAGGATCGGCACGAGGTGCGGTTCCCGTGCGGCGAGTCCGTAGAAGTCGGCCCGGAGCCCGAGGACGACGACGATGTCGTCGGACGGCTGCGCGAGGTGTGCGAGTAAGGCGTGGCGGTCCTCTTCCTCGCCGGCGGTCCACAATTCCTCGAACTGGTCGACGACGAGAACGGTCGGGTGCTCGACGTCGAGGGCGCCGGCGAGCTTGTCCGGACCTGCCGACGCGGGGGTCAGGACGACGGGCTTCCAGTCGCGGAGATCGGTCTCGTCGGAACCGACGGCGGCAGCGACACCGGCCCGCAGCAGAGACGACTTGCCCGCGCCGGAAGGACCGACGACGAGGATCACCCTCGGCCCCTGTCCGGCGACCGCGGCGCGGATCCGGCGGAGAACGTCCTCGGTGATGTCGTCGCGGCCGAAGAACCATTCGGTGTCCTCCGCCTCGAAGGAGGACAGACCGCGATAGGGGATCGGGCCGGTGTCCCGGCGCTTGGTCCGTGCCTGCCGGGCGCGACGCGCAGCCGCGATCCAGGTGTCCGCCTCGGTCTCGTCGGCGACCCCGCACGCCGCGAGCACGGCGCGGAAGGCCGGCTCGCTGGCGCGGGTCGGCAGGTGCTGTCCGGAGAACCATCCGGCGACCGTGCCGTGCAGTGCCCCGGACGCGTCGACGACGTCACGGATGGACAGTCCCGCTCGGGTTCGCAGGGCGGTCAGGGCCCGGCCGAACTCGGCCCGGGAGGTGATGGAGGTCGGGTCGGCCGCCTCCACGGTTGTTTCCGTCATCTACGGTTCCCTCGGGAAGGATCTGCGTTTCCGCAGGTCAGCAATGTATGGCTGTACGGATTTCGTACGGGATCGCGCGCGGGCGTAGGTCTTCGCACCGACGGCGACGAGGATTCGGGGTGGCGCATTCGCGCCGGCTCCCAGACTCTTCGTCAGCCGAGAGGCGGTTCGCCGTGAACGCTCAGCACCGTTCGTCCTCGTTCCACGACATGCGTGTCGGCGGCCTCGTGCGGCCTCTGCTCAGCGCCCGTGAGAGGGAAGTTCTGCTCACCTGGCTGGCAGCGGATTCGAAGACCGAAGCGGCGAGGCGGCTGTTCATCTCGGTGGGCACGTTGAACACGCACCTGCAGCGGATCCGCCTCAAGTACGCGGCAGCCGGGCGGGATGCCTCGACGAAGGCGAGTCTGCTGGCACGCGCGCTCCAGGACGGCCTGACGACGCTGGAGGAGTGGTGACACCGCACGGATGTGACGTCGCACGAGCGGTGACGCGCCGGCGCGCGTGAGGTCAGGGATCGTCGGAAGTGCAGGGCACGGCGAACCTCCAAGGCGCGGTCGACAGGTCCCCGACAGTCCCGTAGCCAGAAGTGACGAATCGGATATTAACGACAAATCGTCCTGAGAGGTGTGGTTCGTCCACTCGTTTGTGGGCGTGGACTCCGCCGGCCCTGTTTCAGGCTGCGCGCAGGGAACTCAGCGCGGCGTGCTGCTCGACACCGACCCGCCCCGGCGCCACGGCGAGAGCCACCGCGGTCTGCCGCGAGTCGAGGCCCACGATGGTGCGCAGGATGAGGATCTCCTGCTGGAGCCGGGTCAGAGGGAAGGCCCGCGGGTTCACGAACTCCGCATCGGCCGCGTCGACGACCACCGTGTAGGCCAACCGCAGGAAGGGCCGGTCGGCCCCGGACGGGGCGGTGAGTTCGGCGAGGATCGCCCGGCAGGCGGCCAGGGCGAGACGATCGGCGTCGGCGAAAGTACCTCCGGCGGCTTTCGCGCGGGCCCGGAAGTAGGCGATCACGAGCGGATGCAGGTCGTGCAGGAGTCGTGGGATCGCGGTGGCGTCGCCGGCCGCGACCGTCCACGCCAGCTCACACGTCGTGAACTGTGATGCGGTGACATCCGTCCCCGCTCCGAATCTCCGTCCGCCGCTCGCCATTCTCCCCCCTCGTGCTCGTTCCCGAGCCTAGGGCGCCGGCGAAGCCTCCGATATACATCGTTCGGATGATTCTTCTCTCGTGACCCGATGGTGAGCAGGCCGCAACCTGGCGGGCAACCACCGCGGCGGACGGTCGGGAGCCTGGTCGAGCACGCCACCGACCGGATCGTCGACGAAGCCGTATCGCACGGGATCCCGTACCGGACGCCGGATCTGCCACAGCACGACCGCGCACAGTGCCACGACGGCGACGTCGCGCAGGAAGACGGTGGCGGTGAACCACTGCTCCGGCAGCCCCTTCCGATCGGGACCGAGGTAGTAGTACATGCGCGGAACCCACACCAGCGCATCGATCGTCATCCAGGCGACCAGTGCGCGCCGGTGGGGTACGGCCAGCACGGCGAGCGGCACGAGCCACAGCGAATACTGCGGACTCCACACCTTGTTCGTGAGCAGGAAGGCCGCGACGAGGAGGAAACACAGTTGCGCGAGGCGGGGGCGGCGCGGCGCGGTGAGCCCGATCCACCCGATCGCGGCGCAGGCCGCGGCGAACAACACGAGCGAGACCCCGTTGAAGGTCGAGGCCGACCAGGCCGGCCAACCCACGAACGAGTGCAGCACGTTGTAGATCGAATCCGGGTCCGCTCCGCGATCGGAGTTGAGCCGGAAGAACTCCGCCCATCCGCGCGGGTACAGCACCATGATCGGCAGGTTCACCACCAGCCACGCCGCCGCGGCCGCTCCCGCGGTGCGGGCGAACGACCGCAGGTGGCCGGTCCGCAGGCACAGCACCAGCAGCGGACCGAGCAACAGCAAGGGATACAACTTCGTCGCCGCACCGAGGCCGAGCAGCACGCCGGCGAGAACCGGTCGACGGCGGGCCCACGCCAGCAGGCCACCGGCGGCGAAGGCCGTGGCCAGGGCGTCGAAGTTGGTGAAGGCGTGCACCACGACCAGCGGTGACGCGGCGACGAGTGCGGCGTCCCAGATCCTGCGGCCCGCCGACATCGCGGTGGCCCACACCGTGACGAGCCAGGCGAGCGCGAGACCGACTGCGACGACGGCGAAGTAGATCGCGACCTGCAATGCGTCGGGCAACCACGGCGTGGCGTCCCACGCCTTCGCGATGCGCATCGAGCCGTACTGGTAGAGACCCGCGAGCACCGGATACTCCATGTACCGGGTCTGCATCTGCCCGTCGGGGCCGGGTTCCTCCCACGACGTCCGGTACGGGAAGGCGCCCTCGGCGAGCCGTTCGGCGCCGTAGAGCGGAACGATGTCGGAATAACACATCGCCACGTACTGCCGGTTGCCGCTCCAGTCCAGGCCGAGCGCACCGTCGGGACCGACGGGTCCCTGCTGGACGCAGGCCGCCTTCGTGAACCAGCCGAAGGCGAGGAAGACGACCGCGAGCAGCAACATCGCCCGCAGGGGAGTGAAGAAGCGGGTGCGCCCGAGCACGGCGTGCCGGCCCACCGGACCGCCGATGACGGCGGTCAGGCGCGACACCGTCGGGTCGGTACGCCCGGGGGTGTCACGCCAGTCCAGGGAACGACGATCCTCGGCCGGTGGTGCAGCGGACACCACCGGCCGGGCGTCGGATCCCCGGTCGTCGCTCACGCGGCGAGGCTACCCGGCCGGAGCGTATTCGAACGCGCCCTGGGGGCTACCGCCCTGCGCGCCCTGGAATCCGCCTCCCTGCGCGCCCGGGATCGCGGGGCTCTCGAGTCCCGGGATGCGGTTCTGCGGAGGCGATCCACCCTCGTCGGAGTCGTCGCCGGTACCACCGCCGCCGGTTCCGCCGCCGGTGTCCTCGCTCTCCTCCTGCTGACCGCCGGTGCCGGGACGGGAGGGCGCGTTCTGGGTGGTCGTCTGCGGGGCGACACCCGGAACAGGAATCGTGACGCCGGGGAAGATCTCCACGTTCTGCGTGGTGATCTCTGGAACCTCGGGAAGGCTCGGCACGACACGCGAGGTGGTGGTCTCCTCACGGGTGGCCGGCGCCGTCGTCGACGCGGTCCACGCCGGCACGCCGGAGACACCGGCGATCGGTTCCGGCTTCGGGAACGACTCGACGTCGGTGCCCTCGAGAGCGCCGTCCATCGTGTCCTTCCAGATGTCCGACGGGATGCCCGAGCCGTAGATCATGCCGCCCCAGCTGTTCTCGAGGGGCAGGCCCTCCTCGGTGCCGACCCACACCGCAGTCGACAGCGACGGCGTGTAGCCGACCATCCACGCGTCCTTGTTGGAGCCGGTGTCGCCGAGCTGGGCGGTACCGGTCTTCGCTGCGGACGGGCGGCCGCCGGCGAGGGCGTGCCCGTTCGAGTACGCGGCGATCGGGGTCATCGCGGAGGTGGTGTTGTCGGCCACCGCCGCGTCCACGACCTGCTCACCGGCGGGGGTACCGCGATCGAGGAGCACCTCACCGTCGGACGTCACGACCTTCTGCACGAAGTACGGCTCGTGATGACGACCGGACGCCGCGAGCGTGGCGTACGCCGAGGCCATGTCGAGCACGCGCGACTGGTACTGGCCCAGCACGATGCCGTAGTTGGGGCCGATGCCACCCGGCTCGGTGAGCGTCTCACCGATGCCCGGCAGTTCCTTCGCGATGCCCAGCTTGTGCGCCATGTCGGCGATGGCCTGCGGGCCGTTGTCCATCTCGAGCATCATCCGGTAGAAGCTCGTGTTCAGCGACCGCTTGAGCGCTTCGGCGATGGTGCACTGCCCGCACGACTCGCCCTCGACGTTGCCGATCTTGATGCCGTTGACCGTCAGCGGACCGCTGTCGTAGGTCTGCGACAACGGCACGCCCTGGTCGAGATTGGCGGCCAGGCCGAACACCTTGAACGACGAACCCGTCTGCAGACCGGACTGGGCGAAGTCGTAACCGACACCGCTCTCACCGCCGTAGTAGGCGCGGATCGCCCCCGACCGGGGATCGACCGACACCACCGCGGTACGCAACTCCTCGGGTTCACCCTCGAGATTGCTCTGCGCCGCCTCGACCGCCGACTGCTGGGCCTGCGGGTCGATCGTCGTGGTGATCTGGAGACCGGCCGTGTTGAGGAGATTCTCGTCGATGCCCTCGCGGGACAGCTCTGCGAGCACCTGGTTCTTGATCAGGCCTTCGGGACCGGACGACTGGTCGCCGTTGTCGAGCTCCGCGACGGGCACGTAGGCCGGGTACTTCATACCCGTCCGCTCGGCCGCATCGAGCGTGCCGGCGGCGACCATGCCGTCGAGCACGTAGTTCCAGCGCGCCTCCGCACCCTCGGGGTTCTGCTCGGGATCGAGCAGCGACGGCAGCTGGATCGACGACGCGAGAACGGCGCCCTCCTCGACGGTGAGCTCACCGACGGGCTTGCCGAAGTACGCGTTCGACGCCGCGGCGATGCCGTAGGCACCACGGCCGAAGTAGATGGTGTTGAGATAGGCCGCGAGGATGTCGTCCTTCGCCCACTGGTTCGCCATCTTCGTCGACAGCACCAGCTCCTTGAGCTTTCGCGTCAACGTCCGCTCGGAACCGACGACGGCGACCTTCACGTACTGCTGGGTGATGGTCGAACCACCACCGGCGCTGTCGCGGCCGAGCACGTTGTCGCGGGCGGCACGCGCGAAGCCGGTGACCGAGAAGCCGGGATTGCTGTAGAAATCGCGGTCCTCGGCAGCGAGCACGGCGTTGCGGACGTGCACGGGAATCGCGTCGAGTTCGACCTCGGTGCGGTTGCCCTCCGGCGGGATCACCTTCGTGATGACGCCCTCGCCGTCGGAGTTGTAGATGGTCGCAGCCTGGTTCGTCTGCAGCTCACCGGGGCGCGGCACGTCCTGGACGACGTACGCCAACATGAACATGAGGATCGGGACGAGGATGCCGGCGGCGACCACGACGTACCCGATCCGGCGGATCGTGCGCCAGCGGTTGCTCTTGCCGCCGCCCTTTCCACCGCCGGCGCCGCCACCCGAACCGCCCCCGGGCGGAACGGTGGGAGGTCCGCCTGCGGGCGGGCCGCCGGCGACGCGCGTCGTGGGTGCATCGTTCGCAGCGCTCGCAGTCCCTGCAGCACCCGCTGCAGCGCTCGCACCCATCGCAGCGGAGACCCGCTGCGTCGGGGCATCCGCTCCGGGACGCTGCGCACCTGGTGCGTCCGCTCCGGGACGCATGGCGACGGTCGGATCGGCCTGCGGCGTGCGCTGGACGGGAGGCACCGCGCCGGGCGGCAACGACTGGTTCGGGTTGCGCGGCTGGTTGGCGCCCGGAGCGGGTACCGGTCCGCGCGGCGGGTACGGCTGTCCCGACCGGCCCTGCTGGGGGCCCGGACCCTGCGGTCCCTGCCCCTGACCGGGAGCCGGAGGACGCTGTCCCTGGACGGGACCCTGAGGGCGCGGTCCCTGACCGGGAGCCTGAGGACGCTGCCCCTGACCGGGGACTTGAGGACGCTGCCCCTGACCGGGGCCCTGGGGCGGGTACGGCGGCCGGCCGCCGGGGCGCGGCGGCTGCTGACCTGCGGGGCCGGGCTGTCCGCCCGGTCGACCCGGCTGTCCCTGCACACCCGGCTGACCCTGCGCTCCCGGCTGACCCTGCGGTCGCGGTTGCGGCGGCAACGGACGACCCTGCACCGGTCCCTGGGCAGGGCGCTGCTGTCCCGGACCGGCACCGGCAGGAGGACCGGGACGTTGCTGCCCGGGCTGCGGCCCGGCGGGACCGCCGCGCTGGGGCGGAACGGCCTTGTTGTCCTCGGGTTCGTTGTCGGGGGAACTCACGTACTCATCTCCAACTGTTCTCGCGACGCATCACGCCGCGGCCTCGACACTGCTCCACGAACGGCCGATCGGCGATGCCGGCGGACGGCAGCCGATCCACGATTGTGCGCAGCGGACGACGCGACGATCAGGTCGTGCGGGTCGGACCCAGGAGCGAACTCCACGAGAAAGCGTACGGGCACGTTGCCGGTACCCCTTCACTCGCTGGCGGTACGACGGCTCGATCCCGTCGACCGGCGACGCGGGCTCTTGGGGGCGGGTTGCGATCCCAGGACGTACGACTGCACCAGGTGATTCCAGCTGCAGGTACGGCACACCTCGACCACGTGAACCGAGAATTCTTCCTGGCTGGCGGCCAGACGCACCAACTCTTCGGGAGTGCGCGCCGACCCGGACACCGGACCGAGTTTGTCGCCGAAGACCCACGAGACGAGGGTCAACTGCTCCTTACGGCAGATGGGGCACATCACATCGCTGCCCCGTCCGTGAAATTTCGCCGCCCGCAGCAGATAGGGGCTCGCGTCGCAGACCTCGCTGACTCCGCGCCGCCCCGAGTAGACCTCGGCGAGCAGCGAGCGTCGCTGCAACGCGTAGTCCACCACCTGCCGCTGAATTCGCACGGCTTCCAGAGTACGTGCGGGCGATGCGGCGATGGGCGCGGAGTGGCCCACCGGACATCGAAGTCGGGTGGTCGAGGCGGTACCGATGCATTTCCGATCGGGCCTCGAGGAGGGCGGTCGTCCGCAACCGGACGTGACACGAACCGTGTGGGGCGTATCGTCGTATATATCGGCGCGATATAGTTCTGCGTCGTATCAATCGGTTGGTTCGAACGGAAACAGGAGGTGACCCGTGCTGGAACTGGCGATACTCGGGCTCCTCCTCGAATCGCCCATGCACGGCTACGAGCTGCGCAAGCGTCTGACCGGGCTTCTCGGGGCCTTCCGCGCCTTCTCGTACGGGTCGCTCTATCCGACTCTGCGGAGAATGCAGGCGGATGGCCTCATCGAAGAGGATTCGGGGACTCCCGGTCCCGTGAAGCGACGTGCCCGCCGCGTCTACCAGCTCACCCCGAAGGGTCGAGAACGCTTCACCGAGCTGGTCGCCGACACGGGACCGCAGAACTACACCGATGACGGATTCGGCGTGCACCTCGCCTTCTTCGGTCGCACTCCCGCCGAAGCGCGGATGCGAATTCTCGAAGGCAGGCGCCGCCAGGTCGAGGAGCGCAGAGAAGCGCTCCGCGATGCGATCGGACGGGCCAGCGGCACACTCGATCGTTACACCCGTCAGCTCCATCAGCTCGGCCTCGAGTCCAGCGAGCGCGAAGTCCGCTGGCTCAACGAACTCATTGCCGCCGAGCAGTCGTCAGCAGCACGCAACAAAGAAGGAGAACCCGACCATGGGTGAGAACAGCACCGCGGTGCGCGTGGCCATTGTGGGCGTGGGGAACTGTGCCTCTTCCCTGGTCCAGGGCGTCGAGTACTACAAGGATGCGGACGCCGAGACCACCGTCCCCGGCCTGATGCACGTCGAATTCGGTTCCTACCACGTGCGCGACGTCCAGTTCGTCGCTGCGTTCGACGTGGATGCCAAGAAGGTCGGCTTCGACCTGTCCGAGGCGATCCTCGCGAGCGAGAACAACACCATCAAGATCGCCGACGTGCCGCCGCTCGGTGTGCCCGTCCAGCGCGGCCACACGCTCGACGGCATCGGCAAGTACTACTCCGAGACCATCGAGCTGTCCGACGCCGAGCCCGTCGACGTGGTTCAGGCGCTCAAGGACGCCCGGGTCGACGTTCTCGTCTCCTACCTCCCCGTGGGTTCCGAGGAGGCCGACAAGTTCTACGCGCAGTGCGCCATCGACGCGGGCGTCGCCTTCGTCAACGCTCTCCCCGTGTTCATCGCCTCCGACCCCGAGTGGGCGCAGAAGTTCGCCGACGCCGGTGTCCCGATCGTCGGCGACGACATCAAGTCGCAGGTCGGCGCCACCATCACCCACCGCGTGATGGCGAAGCTGTTCGAGGACCGCGGTGTCGTGCTCGACCGCACGTACCAGCTCAACGTCGGCGGCAACATGGACTTCAAGAACATGCTCGAGCGCGAGCGTCTGGAGTCGAAGAAGGTCTCCAAGACCCAGGCCGTCACGTCGAACCTCAACGGCCCCCTCGCCGGCAAGGTCCACGACCGCGACGTGCACATCGGCCCCTCCGACTACGTGCAGTGGCTCGACGACCGCAAGTGGGCGTACGTCCGCCTCGAGGGTCGCGCCTTCGGTGACGCCCCGCTGAACCTCGAGTACAAGCTCGAGGTCTGGGACTCCCCGAACTCGGCCGGCATCATCATCGACGCCATCCGCGCGGCGAAGATCGCCAAGGACCGCGGCATCGGCGGCCCGATCCTCCCGGCCTCGGCATATCTGATGAAGTCCCCGCCGGTCCAGATGGCCGACGACAAGGCTCGTGCCGAGCTCGAGGCGTTCATCATCGGAGCCGACGCGTAAGTCGTTCTCCGGCAGTATTTCCGACGAAGGCCGCATCCCTCACCGGGGTGCGGCCTTCGTCGTTCCCACTGTGCGGGTTCCGGACCCGCCTACGCCATCTTCCGGATCACCGACAGCGGCAGCACCTTCATCGCGTAGCCGAGCGGAATCCACGGCCAGCCCGGCACGTACGCCTTGGCCGGTTCCTTCTCGATCGCAGCCGCCAGTGCGCGACACCCTGTTTCGGTGTCGACGATGAACGGGACCTTCTTCACCTTCTCGTTGATCTCCGACCGGATGTAGCCCGGGAAGATCGTGCTCACCGAAATGTCGGTGTCCGCCAGGTCGGCCCGCATCCCTTCACCGAGCGAGGCGACGGCGGCCTTCGACGCGGCGTAGGTCGTCAGGTTGCGTGGCATGCCCCGCACCGCGCTCATGGACGAGATGAGGACGACGTGCCCGCGCCCACGGGGCCGCATGAGTTCGAGGGCCGCTTCGCTCTGCGCCAGTGCACCGAGGAAGTTGGTGTTCGCCGTCTGGGCGTTCGCGCGGAAGTAGCCGGTACCGAGCGGTTGTCCCTTGCCGAGGCCGGCGTTCACGATCACCCGGTCGAGACCACCGAGCTCCTCGTCGAACTCGCGGAAGACGGTGAACACGTCGTCGTGCTTGTTCACATCGAGGGCGCGCACGCTCACCGTGATACCCGGGTGCGCGGCGAGCAATTCGTCCCGCAGCTCCTCGAGCCGTTCGACGCGCCGGGCGGCGAGTGCGAGATTCCTTCCTCGAGCGGCGAATTCACGCGCCATTCCGGCACCGAGGCCGGAACTCGCACCGGTGATGAGGATGTTCCGTCGCTGCGGGCGGCTCATCGGCTCTCCTTCTCGTATCGATCGATCAATGCACTGCAACGGGATTCGAGGTAGCCGACCACGATCCAGAAGTCCTTGAAGGCCGGATTGGTGGTGTGGCCGTGGTGGTAGCGGTAGTAGATCTGCTGGGCGATCACGGCGAGGCGGAACAGTCCGAACACCTCGTAGAATCCCCAGCCGTCCACCGGCAGTCCGGTTCGCTCGGAATAGTATTCGACGATCTCCTGCCGGGTGAGCATGCCGGGCAGATCGGACGGCTGACGCTTCGTCAGCAGCAGCATGTCGTCGTCGTCCGCCTGGACCCAGTAGGCGAGCGACGAGCCGAGGTCCATCAGGGGGTCGCCGATGGTGGCAAGCTCCCAGTCCAGCACCGCGAGCGGCTTCAACGGATCGTTCTCGTCGAGCACGATGTTGTCGAGC
Organism: Rhodococcus sp. S3; assembly: GCF_058211795.1. Lineage (NCBI taxonomy): Bacteria > Bacillati > Actinomycetota > Actinomycetes > Mycobacteriales > Nocardiaceae > Rhodococcus > Rhodococcus sp. S3. The sequence goes on from NZ_CM177074.1 coordinate 5,053,242, forward strand.
CGGAAGTCACCGTGGATGACGGTCTGCGCGACGTCCTGCGGCTGCCGCGCCGCCAGCCACTCGGTGACGCGGGCGAAGTCGGGGACGTTGTCGGTGCGGGCCTTGGCGTAGCGCGACGTCCACCCCGCGACCTGCCGTGCGACGTAGCCGGATCCGCGACCCAGACCGGACAGTCCTGCGGACTCCGGATCGATGCCGTGCAGTTCGACGAGCAGGTCGACGATGCGTAGGCACAGGGTGCGGGTGTCCGCTTCGGAGAGGTCGAGCTGCGTGGGCGGATTCGTACGCAGGATGGTGCCGGGAACCCGGTCCATGACGTAGAAGTCGCTGCCGAGCACGCTGTGATCGGTGCACAGGCCGACCATGGTGGGAACGTAGGGGTAGACCGGCGCGAGCATCGACTGGATGCGGTACTCGCGTGCCATGTCGTGACCCGACGACGGCTTCGCCCCGGCGGGCGGGCGACGCAGCACGAGATCGCGATCCGGATAGCGCAGCAGGTAGGTGAGATTGGATGCGCCGCCGGAGAACTGGCGGACCTCCGGCACCCCTGCGATGCCCGCGTTCTCGGCGAGCCAGGCTGCGACCGCGTCGACGTCGAAGGCGTCCTCGTCGCGAACGGTACGGGCGTTCTCGGGAAGGGTGGTCATCGTCGGAAATTCCCTCTCACGCGTACTTGCCGAGTTCGAACCGGGCGACGAGCCCCTGGTGCACCTCGTCGGGGCCGTCGGCGAGACGCAGGGCTCGCGCCGCCGTCCACGCACCGGCGAGGGGGAAGTCGTCGGAAAGTCCTCCGCCGCCGTGGATCTGGATGGCGAAGTCGACGATCTGCTGGGTGACGCGCGGTGCGACGACCTTGATCTCCGAGACCGCCGAGCGCGCCCCGGCGAGGCCCTGCGTGTCGAGCAGCCAGGCCGCGTGCAGGACGAGCAATCGCAGTTGGTTGATCGCGATGCGGGCGTCGGCGATGCGTTCGCGGTTGCCACCGAGGTTGATGATCGGCTTACCGAAGGCGGTGCGCTCGAGACCTCGGCGGCACGCGAGTTCGAGGGTGTGCTCGGCCAGCCCGACGAGGCGCATGCAGTGATGGATGCGACCGGGACCGAGGCGGCCCTGGGCGATCTCGAATCCCCGTCCGGGACCGGCGATGACGGCATCGAGCGGCAGTCGCACGTCGGTGAAGGACACCTCACCGTGGCCGCTGGGCTCGTCGAAGAAGCCCATGGTCGGGAGCATGCGCTCGACCTTCACACCCGGGGTGTCGAAGGGCACGAGGACCATCGAATGTCGCTGGTACTTGTGGGCTTCCGGATCGGTCAGGCCCATGAAGATGAGCACCTTGCAGTCGGGGTGGCCGACGCCGGTGCTCCACCACTTGCGGCCGTTGAGCACGATCTCGTCGCCCTCGACCACGGCGGTCGCGGCCATGTTCGTCGCGTCCGACGACGCAACCTCGGGTTCGGTCATGCAGAAGGCCGAACGGATTTCACCGTCGAGCAGGGGGCGCAGCCACTGTTCCTTCTGCGCCTCGCTGCCGTAGTGGTAGAGGACCTCCATGTTACCGGTGTCGGGGGCGTCGCAGTTGAACACCGCGGAGGCGAACTGCGAGCGACCCATCTCCTCGGCGAGCGGGGCGTAGTCGACGTTCGACAGTCCGGCGCCGAGTTCGGCGTCGGGCAGGAAGAGGTTCCACAGGCCCTCGGCGCGGGCCTTGCGCTGCAGCTCGCGAAACTCGGGGGAGACGGCCCACCTCTCGGCGGCATCGATGTCGCGTCGTCCCTCGCCCGCGGTGCGCCGCTCGGCCCGCAGTCGCTGTTCGACGGGCGTGACCTCGGCGGCGATGAACGCTCGGAGGCGTTCGAGATAGTCGCGACTGCGCTCGGACTGTGCGAAATCCATCGGGTGCCTTCCGTCGAGTTCGACCGGGAATCTGCCCGGTCGGGCGGTCGTAACTGAGCGATGCTCAGTTAGGCTATCGGTGTGAGCACCCCACGACAAGAGGCGTCCAAGGGACGGCGTCGTCTGCCGCCCGAGGAACGTCGACGACAACTCGTGGCGATCGGGCTGCAGGAGCTGTCGACGCGCCCGATCCACGCCCTGTCGATCGATCGCGTCGCCGAGATCGCCGGCATCTCCCGTGGTCTGCTGTTCCGCTACTTCCCCACGAAGCAGGACTTCTACGTCGCCGTCGTCGGCGCCGCGTCACGCCGGTTGCTCCGCGCGGCGGACCCCGATCCGGACGAGCAGGATCCGCTCCGGGCGGTGCTGCACCCATTCGTGTCGTTCATCGACCGCCACGGCGACAACTACCAGGCGTTCTTCCACAGCGGCGTCGGCTCCGACCCCCAGATCCGCGACATCCACGACTCGATGCGCGACACCATGGTCGAGCGGGTTGTCACGGCGCTGGGCTGCGACGACACCCCCGTCACCCGCATGCGGCTGCGGGCGTGGTGGGCATTCGTGGAGTCGCTGGCGATCGACCGGTTCCGCGAAGGCTCGCCGAGCGTCGACGAGGTCGTCGACTGTTCGGCCGCGCTGCTGCCGACGGTACTGAACGGGCCGTAGACGCGGACCGCCTCGACAACGAGGGGGAGGTTGTGTGCGTCCCCGGTCGGGAGAACGCACACTACCTCCCCCTCGACGAACGAGTGGACTCCCCCTCTACAAGCCGGGGATCTGGATCGTCACGCCGGGGAACACCTCGATCTGCGAGGGCACCTGGACCGGCAGGTCGACCGGCGGCGCCGGAATCGTGATCGGCGGCAGGTTCGACAGGTCGGGCAGCTGGAAGGTCGGCGGCGGGGCAGTGGTGGTGGTCTCGATACCGGCGTCCTTCGGGACACCCGCCTGACCACCGATCGGTGCCGGCCACGGGAAGCTTTCGACGGGTGTGCCCTCGAGCGCGCCGTCCATCGTTCCCTTCCAGGTGTCCGACGGCAGTCCGGAACCGTAGATCGACCCACCCCAGCTGTTGGTGATCGGCCCGGCGTCGGGGGTGCCCATCCACACGGCCGTCGACAGCGACGGCGTGTACCCGACCATCCAGGCGTCCTTGTTCAGCCCGGTGTCACCGAGCTGCGTGGTACCGGTCTTCGACGCCGACGGCCGGCCACCGGCGAGCGCATGCCCGCGCGAGTAGGCGGCGATCGGCATCATGGCCTGGGTCGCGTTGTCGGCGACCGCGGCATCGAAGCGCTGCTCGCCGGGGGACGCCGGTCGATCGAGGAGCACGACACCGTCGGCCGTGACGACCTTCTGCACGAAGTACGGCTCGTGGAAGACACCGGACGCGGCGATCGTCGCGTAGGCGGAGGCCATGTCGATGACACGTGCCTGGTACTGGCCGAGGACGATGCCGCCCTCCGGAGGACCGCCGTTCTCGCTCAGCGTCTGCCCCTCGACGCCGGGGATCGTCAGCGGGATTCCTGCTGCGTGCGCGGCGTCGGCGATCTTCTGCGGGCCGTTCGACATGGACATCATGAGCCGATAGAAGCTCGTGTTCAGCGACCGCTTGAGTGCCTCGGCGATCGTGCAGCGTCCACACGACTCGCCCTCGACGTTGCCGATGCGGATGTTGCCCACCGTGAGCGGGGAGCTGTCGAAGCGCGCGTTGAGGCCGATCCCGTCGTCGAGTGCGGCGAGCAGGCCGAACACCTTGAACGCCGACCCGGTCTGGACGGGTGCCTGCGCGAAGTCGAAGCCGGCGCCGTCCTCACCGCCGTAATAGGCGCGCACGGCACCGGAGCGGGGATCGACCGAGACCACCGCGGTGCGCAGCTCCCCGGGCTCGCCGGACAGCGTGGACCGGGCGGCGTCGATCGCCGCCTGCTGGGCCTTCAGATCGATGGTGGTGGTGATGCGCAGGCCCTCGGTGTTGAGGTCCTGTTCGCTGATCCCCGCCGCGGACAGCTCGCGCAGCACTTGCGTACGGATGTGTCCTTCCGGACCCGTCGCCTCGGTGGCCAATACAAGGGTGTCCGACGGCACCGTCGGGGGGAACACCTGCTCCGACCGCTCGGAGGGGTCGAGGACGTCCATCTCGACCATGCCGTCGAGCACGTAGTTCCAGCGCTCCTCGATGGCCGGCAGGTTGTACTCGGGGTCGAGCGACGACGGCGTCTGGATCACCCCGGCCAGGACAGCGCCCTCGGAGACCGACAGTTCCTCGACGGGCTTGCCGAAGTACGCCTGCGACGCCGCGCCGATGCCGTAGGCGCCGCGACCGAAGTAGATGGTGTTGAGATACGCCTCGAGGATCTCGTCCTTCGACCACTGTCGCGCCATCTTGGTGGAGATGACGAGCTCGCGCATCTTGCGTTCGAGCGTGCGATCGGCGCCGACGAGCACGTTCTTGACGTACTGCTGGGTGATCGTGGACCCACCGCCGGCGGTGTCCTTGCCCATGACGTTGTCGCGGGCCGCGCGCGCGAAACCGGTGATCGAGAAACCGGGATTGCTGTAGAAGTTGCGGTCCTCCGCCGACAGCACGGCGTTGCGGACGTGCTCGGGGATCTGCGCGATACCGACCTCGAGACGGTTGCCCTCCGGCGGGACGACCCGCGTGATCTCGGTGGCGTCGTCGGACGCGTAGATCCGCGCGAGCTGGTTCGTCTTCATGTCCGCCGGGGTCGGCACCTTCGCCGAGTAGTAGGCGGAGGCGAAGATTCCGAGCGGTACGAGCACGGCGAGAACGAACGCGACGAGTACGGCGTAGCGAACGATGCGTCCCCTTCGCTTCTTCGCTGCGGCCGCGGCGGCGCGCGAGGATGTCGACCTTTTGGGGCTCGTCACTCGTTCCACTTTCTCGGTACCGGTAATCCGGACGGGAGGGTCTCCCGCCCACCGTATGGTACGGAAACGACCGCAGGACGCCTCCGGAACACCGCTTCGGTGCTCCTTCTCACGTCACGACAGAGTCGATCCGATCGGCGTCATTCCGATCGCGTCATTCCGATCGGCGCCACGCGCGGAACGCGAACCCCCACATCACGACGAATGCGAGCAGCACGAGGGACGGCACGATGCCGGGTTGCGGCGACGTCAGCTCGGCGACGGCGGAGATCACGGCCATCACCGTGAACACCGTGAGCAGGCCGAGCAGCATCTCGAGTCGGTTCCGGCGCGGAACCTTCCTCACGACTTGACGCCACCCGCGGTCAGACCCGAGATGATGCGTCGCTGGAAGATCAGCACCATCACCACGAGCGGCACCATGACGAGCGTGCCGCCGGCCATGATCGACGCGTACGGGGTGACGTACGGGTCGGTACCGGTGAACCGTGCCATCGCGACCGTCACCGGGGCCGTGCTCTCGCTCGACAGCTGCGACATCAGCAGGTACTCGTTGACGGTCGCGATGAAGGCGAGGATCGCCGTGGTGAACAACGCGGGTGCCGCGAGCGGCAGCATGACCAGGCGGAACGCCTGCCCGCGCGTCGCACCGTCCATCCGGGCGGCCTCCTCGAGTTCCCACGGCAGCTCGGAGAAGAACGAGGTGAGCGTGTAGACGGTCAGCGGCAGCACGAACGAGATGTTCGGGATGATCAGCGCCTGGTACTTGCCGATCCAGCCGATGTCGGTGAACAACTGGAACAGCGGCGTCACGAGCGCGACGACCGGGAACATCGACGCGCCGAGGATGAGGCCGGTGACGAAGTACTTGCCGCGGAACTCGAACCGCGACAGCGCGTAGGCGGTGAACACGCCGAGCAGCAGCGCGACCGCCGTGGTGGCACCGGCGATGATGACGCTGTTGAGCAGCGCCCGCGAGAAGTTGACCTTGGCGTCGGGGTCGAGCGCGTCGGCGAAGTTCTGCAGCGTCGGGTTCGACGGCCACAGGGTCGTGCTGAACGTCTCCGACGGGTCGCGCAGGGCGGTGACGATCATCCAGTAACAGGGAGCCAGGCCCCACACGACGATCAGCGCGACACCCACGTAGGTGCCGACCGTGCTCATCCTGCGCTTGAACGGCACCTTGCGGGACTGCACCGGCGTGGGCTCGGGCTCCGGCTGGATCCGGGGAATCTCGGTGGTGACGGTCATACGACCTCCCCCTTACGCTGCTTCTCCTGCGTACTCACCGCGTTGGCGCCGAGGAACCGCACCAGCACGAAGGCGACGGCGAAGATGAGCAGGAAGGTGATCGTCGACAGGGCCGACGCGGAGTTCGAGCCCTGACGCATCTGGTCGACGACGAGCACCGAGATCGTGGACGTCGCGGGATTCGACCCCATCATGATCGCGGGCAGGTCGTACATGCGCAGCGCGTCCATGGTGCGGAACAGGATCGCCACCATGAGGGCGGGCTTCACCAGCGGCAGCGTGATCATCTTGAATCGCTGCCAGGCGTTCGCGCCGTCGACCTTCGCGGCCTCGTAGACGTCCTGCGGGATCATCTGCAGGCCGGCGAGGATGAGCAGCGCCATGAACGGCGCCGTCTTCCACACGTCGGCGACGATGATCGCGAAGCGCGCCGGCCACGGATCGGCGGTCCACAGGTAGTCGGTGCCGAGCAGTTTGTTGGCGGCACCGTCGTTGGCGAAGATGAAGAACCACAGCTTGGCGGTGACGGCGGTGGGGATCGCCCACGGCACGAGCACCGAGGCGCGCAGCAGGCCGCGACCCCGGAACGACTTGGCCATCACGATCGCCATCGCGAAACCGATCACCGTCTCGAGCGAGACCGTGACGACGGTGAAGAAGAAGGTGTTGAAGATCGACTGCCAGAACTGGGAGCCGAGGGTGCCCGGAGGGCACGGGATCGAACCGGTGGCGGTATTGCAGGTCTGGGTGATCCAGCGCGTGTAGTTCTCGATCCCCACGAAACCGCCGGTGACGAACCGGCCCGTCTCGGGATCGAGTCGCTTCGAGTCACCGTGCAGCGACATCCACACCGCTCGCCCGAGCGGGTACAGGATGATCACGGCCAGGACGAGCATCGACGGGGCGACGAACATCCATACCGGAACCTTGCGCCGCGTCTTCACCGCCGTGGCGGGAGGTGCGGGCACGCGGTGACGTCCGCCGACACGTCCGCGGTCGGGACCGGGGACGGTCCCGACCGCGGGGGCGTGTGGCGGATCCGCGGGATTGTCGACCTGCGGGTCAGCCATGTACTGCTCCTAGAGCATCAGTTGCCGGCGGTCTCGATGCCGGCCTTGGTGTCGTCCAGCGCCTGCTGGACGGTCTTCTCGCCACGGATCGCAGCGTAGGCGTTGTCGGAGATCGCCTTCGACACGGCCGAGTAGTACGGCGACGCCGGACGCGGCTTGGCGGCCTCGAGGACCTCCTTCAGCGTCGAGAAGTAGGGGTACTGCTCGAGGATGGAGGCGTCGTCGTAGACCTCGGCGAGAACCGGGGCGCCGCCCGCTTCCGCGTAGTACATCTGCGACTGGCGGGTCTGCATGAACTCGAGGAAGTCACGCGCGGTGGCGGGAGCATCCGAGAACGCGCTGATGCCGACGTTGTAGCCGCCGAGCGTCGAGACGCCGGGGCCGTCGATGCCGGGCAGGACGGCGATGCCGTAGTTGCCGGCGACCGACGAGGTCTCACCGTCGGTGTAGAAGCCGGGCCACGTGCGCAGGAACAGTGCCTCGCCGTTGCCGAAGGCGGTCTGCGACTCGCCCTCGGTGTAGGTCTGCGCGGCGGCCGGGATGATGCCGTCCTCGAAGTTGTCGACGATGAACTGCAGGCCCTCGGCCGTCTTGTCGTCGATGGCCGGGGTCAGGCCGTCCTCGGCGACGAAGGAGCCACCGAAGGCGTTGACGATCTCGGTGACGTTGACCGTCAGGCCTTCGTAGTTCTTGAACTGACCGATGTAGCAGGCGATACCCGCCTCCTCGGCCTTCGGGCACTCGGCCTTCAGGTCGTCCCAGGTCGCGGGCGCCTCGTCGACGAGGTCGGTGCGGTAGTAGAGGAACGCGCCGTTCGTGTTCTTCGGGGCGGCGTACAGGGTGCCGTTGTAGGTGCCCGACTCGACGGTCGCGGGCAGCACGCCCTCGGTGTCGATCTCCAGGTCGCCCTCGAGGGGGAGCAGCCAGCCGTTCGCGGCGAACTCCGCGGTGTTGGTGACGTCGACGGCGATGAGGTCGTACTCGTCGCTCTTGGCCTGCATGCGCTGAGCGATGTCGTCGTACTGGTCGTTGGCCTCCTTGGCCAGCGGCTTGAACGTCACCTGCTCGTCGGGATGCTCGGCGTTCCAGTCGGCGATGATGCTCTCGAGTGCCGTGTTCAGGGGATCCTGCCCCTCGACGATCGTGATCGGGCCGCGGCCCTCGGCGGACGCAGCGGTACCCTCACTGCCGCTCGAGGTGTCGTCGCCACCGTCGTCCGACGAGCAGCCGGCGAGAACGAGCGCGGTCGCGGCCGTAGCGGCGATCGCAGCCCTCCGCATCGCCTTCGTATTCAGAACCATCAACAACTCCCCATTCGAGGTCGAAAAACACACGTCGGTGACCCTGGTGCACCGACACCGGCCACTACTGTGGCACGCAGCACCGGTAAAAGTCGGCATTCCGCCCATCCTGAATCGGTCGAGTGTCGAGTGCACCGACCGATCACGGGAACGATCGTCAGCCGATCCGCTTCCCGTCGGACGTCCCGAAGACGTGCACGTGCTCGGGGTCGAAGCGCAGGTACAGCCGGTCGCCCTTCTGCGGAGGATTGCGCCAGTCGCTGCGCGCGACGATCTGCTGCACGATCCCGCCGACATCGGCCCGGCCGTAGACGTAGGCCTCCGAGCCGAGCTCCTCGACCACGTCGACGTCCATGGCCAGACCCTCGTTCGAGATCTCGAGGTGTTCGGGCCTGATCCCGAGCACGACCTCTTTCTCGGTGACCTGGCCGACCACGTCGCGCGGCACCGGTACGTGGATGTCGCCGATCATCGCGCCGCGGTCGAAGACCGGGAGTCGGAAGAGGTTCATCGCGGGCGAGCCCATGAAGCCGGCGACGAAGACGTTCGCGGGCTTGTTGTAGAGCACGCGCGGCGACGCGCACTGCTGCAGGATGCCCTTCTCGAGCACGGCGACGCGGTCGCCCATCGTCATCGCCTCGACCTGGTCGTGGGTGACGTAGACGGTGGTGGTGCCGAGGCGGCGCTGCAGCTGCGCGATCTGCGTGCGGGTCTGCACGCGGAGCTTGGCGTCGAGGTTCGACAGCGGCTCGTCCATGAGGAAGACCTGCGGCTGGCGGACGATGGCGCGGCCCATCGCGACGCGCTGACGCTGACCGCCGGACAGCGCCTTGGGCTTGCGGTCGAGGAACTGCTCGAGGTCGAGCATCTTCGCGACCTCGACGACCCGTTCGCGGATCTCGTTCTTGGGTGTCTTGGCCAGCTTCAGCGCGAAGCCCATGTTCTCCGCGACCGACATGTGCGGGTAGAGGGCGTAGTTCTGGAACACCATCGCGATGTCGCGTTCCTTCGGATCCTGCCCGGTGACGTCCTGGTCGCCGATGAGGATGCGCCCGCTGTGCACCTCCTCGAGGCCGGCGAGCATGCGCAACGAGGTCGACTTGCCGCAACCCGACGGCCCGACCAGGACGAGGAACTCGCCGTCCTCGATCTCGAGGTCGAGCGCGTCGACCGCGGGCGTACTCGAGCCGGGGAACAGGCACGTGGCCTTGTCGAAGGTCACCGACGCCATCTCGAAAGATCCTTTCCGAAGCGGTACACGCTCGTGCGGTAGGGGAATCTACCGTGCGTCGCTCGATCGGCTCTCGACCGGCGTGATGTCGTCGTCGTTCCAGACCTGGATCCCACGGATGCCCGGGACGTCACCGGCGCGGAAGACCGCGTCGCGGCCCTGCTTGCGCTGCGCGCTGTAGTGGTGGAACAGGGCGTAGGCGATACCCGACAGCGGGATCAGGGCGATGAGGTTGACGGTGGCCATGATCCCCATGGCGAGGTCGGCCAGGGCCCACACCAGCGGCAGCGAACCGATCGCCCCGAGGAAGACGCACAGCACGACCGCCGAGCGCAGGTAGGGCAGGATGCGGCGCGATCCGGTGAGGAACTCCATGTTGGATTCGCTGTAGTAGTAGTTGCCGATCACCGAGGTGAACGCGAGGAAGAAGATCAGCACGGCGAGGAAGTGCACCGTCCAGTCGCCGAGCTGCAGCGCGAGCGCGTTCTGCGTCAGAGCGGCACCCTCCAGGCCGCTGCCGAATTCGGGCTCGGACAGCAGGATGATGAAGGCCGTGATCGAGCAGACCAGCAGGGTGTCGAAATAGACGCCGAGGCTCTGGACCAGACCCTGCTTGACCGGGTGGGAGACCGCGGCGGCGGCACCGGCGTTGGGCGCCGAGCCCATGCCGGCCTCGTTCGAGAAGAGACCTCGGCGGATGCCGTTCATGAAGGCTGCACCGAAACCACCACCGACGATCTCCTCGAGACCGAAGGCGTTCTCGACGATGAGGCGGAACATGGTCGGAACCTCGCCGATGTTGAGGACCACGACGATGATGCCGATGACCAGGTAGACGAACGCCAGGACCGGCACGACGATCTGGGACACGCCGGAGATGCGGCGGATACCGCCGAAGATCACCACGCCGACGATGAGGGCGACGACCAGGCCCACGATCACCTGGAGTGTCATGGTCTTCTCCCCGACCGAACCCGCGACGGCGTCGACGATCGAGTTGGTCTGCACCGCGTTGAACACGAAGCCGTAGGTGATCGTGATGATGACCGCGAAGATCATGCCCATCCAGCGCTTCCGCAGCCCGTACTGCATGTAGTAGGCGGGGCCGCCGCGGAAGGTGCCGTCCTCGTCGCGCACCTTGTACAGCTGGGCGAGGGTGGACTCGAGGAAGGCGGTCGCCGCACCGACCAGAGCCATCGCCCACATCCAGAACACCGCGCCGGGACCACCGAGGCTGATCGCGATCGCGACACCGGCGACATTGCCCGTTCCCACTCGGGAGGCGGCCGAGACGGAGAAGGCCCGGAAGGCGGACAGGCCCGGTTCGCCGTCGGGTTGTCTCTCGGGTTTCTCCACGATGGAACGCAGCATGTCTGGCAGGAGCCGGATCTGGATGAACCGGGACCGGATCGTGTAGTACAGGCCCGAACCGATGAGCAGTGCGATCACCGCATACCAGAACGTGTCGTTGATATCGGTGACGAAATCGACCGCAGTGTCCATCTGCACGATCTTGGTGGGTCGCGGGCGGTTTCGCAGGAATTTCGTGCGTGTTCCCGGTCTCGTGGGCGGAGTCGGTGCCACGCTCTACGCTCGCTGGGTGAGTTCGGACAAGATGTTGAGCCGTATCGGCGGGTTGCTCCGCCAGGCGGAGTCCACCGACAACCCTCACGAGGCCGACGCCTTCCTCGCCGCGGCGCAGCGGCTCGCGACGTCCTCCTCGATCGATCTGGCGGTCGCGCGCAGTCACACGGCGGCGAAGGAACGCCGCGCGACTCCCGTGCAGCGGCTGATCACCATCGGCGAGACGGGGAAGAAGGGACTGCGCACCTACGCCCAGTTGTTCATCGCGATCGCGGCGGCCAACGACGTGCAGTGCGACATCACCGCGAACTCCACCGTCATCTACGCCTACGGCTTCGCCGACGACATCGACGTGTGCGAGGCGCTGTACTCGTCCCTGCTCGTGCAGATGGTGCGCGCGTCCGACGCATATCTGCGCGAGGGCACCTACCGGAACGAGACCACGGTGCGCACCGTCGTCGAGGAACGCGGCGGTCGCCGTGTGCGCACACGCGTGCGCAAGCCCGTTGCCGCGGTGACGGCGCGGTTGAACTTCCAGTCGGCGTTCGCCGCCCGGATCGGTGCCCGACTGACCGAGGCGAAGCAGGAGATGGAACGCGAGGTGGAAACATCCGCGCCCGGCACGGCGTTGGTGTTGCGTGGGAAGAGTCTGGAACTCCAGGACTTCTACCGCAGTACGTCGCAGGCACGGGGGGGTTGGCGGGGCAACCGGGCACCGTCGGCGCGCTCGGCCGATGCCCGGCGTGCAGGCGATCGCGCCGGACGCGCGGCCCGACTGGGAACGGCACCCGAACTGCCGTCGGCTCCGAGGAGGCTGGAACGGTGACCAAGGTGCGTGATGCCCGCAGAACCGCTGTGTACGAAGCGGAGTCGATCGTACGGAAGATGCTCGACCGCGCCGACGAGCGCGGGTTGCGGACCGTCGAGGTCGCCGGTTCCCACGTCACGCTCCCGGTCGAGCGACGGTTCGCGTCCATCGCCTCGGTCCAGGACTACATCGACGCCGTGCTCGCCCTCGACTGGGTACGCGCCCGGTGGGAGCGCGCCGCCGTGCCGGTGCGTGTGCGGGCCCGTGCGGGCAACGCGGCCGCACACTACGAACGCGACTGCGCGACGATCGCCCTTCCCGAGCACCGGGCGAACACCGCGTGGGCGTTCCGCGAGATGGTGGTGCTGCACGAGCTCGCGCACCATCTCGATCCGCAGGATCCCGACGACGCCACCGAGGGTGCCCACGGGCCGGCCTTCGTCGACCGCTTCCTCGCCCTCGTCGGCGAAATCATCGGCCCCGAAGCGGCATTCGCGTTGCAGGCGACCGGGATCGCCGCCCCGGCGCATCCGCGGTGATAGCCTCCGGTTTTCGGAACCCTTACCGGCTCGAGAACCTTTCTTTGACATCGCCACGGACGGCCGGACCGGATATGTAGCAATGCTCGTATCCTGCTGCACAACATACTGATTGGTACTTTCCGAGCCCGTCGTCCACTCCGGAATCCGTGTGCCGACGAAGCATGCGAATCAAGGTCTCGAGCGACGTACTGTGGTTTGCATCACACAAAGACGTGCGTCGGCTGCGTACCGAGATCTCCCAGCCCCTTCCGAGCACGCCACACGACGCGCGGCATACGAAGGAGAACGGTGATGAAACCCGGAGCACGAGTCGCCCTCGGTGTGGGCATCGGATATTTCCTCGGCCGTACCAAGAAGATGCGGGTGGCCATGATGCTCGCCGGCGCCGGAATGACCGGCAAACTGCCCAGCAATCCGCAGGAACTCCTGCAGCGCAGCGCCTCGATGCTCGGCTCGTCTCCCGAGATCAACAAGATCACCGAATCCGTTCGCGGAGAACTCATGCATGCGGCTCGTGCCGCTGCTGTGACCGCGGCCAGCAACCGGATCGACGCCCTCAACGAACGTCTGCAGTCCCGCGCGAGCGGTGGCGGCGGACGATCGGAGGAGGAACCCGAGGACGCCGAATACGAGGACGAATACGACGAATCACGCGACGAGGAGGAAGGTCGCGGCGGCAGGCGTCGCGGCAGCCGGAATCGCGACGAGGAGCCGGAGTACGACGAGACGGACGAAGAGGGTTCCGACGAGGAGGATTCGGGCGACGAAGAGGAGCCGGAACCCGAGCGTCCCGCACCGCGGCGCCGTGCAGCCCGCGCCACATCCCGTCCGCGGACTTCCCGCAGCAAGAAGACAGCCGACAACGAGGACTCGGACGACTCGGAGGAGGCACCTCCGAAGCCGCGCAAGCGCGCAGCGCGTAGCACTGCGTCGTCCTCTTCCTCCGGTCGTGCGCCCGTACGTCGAACGAAGCGGTGAGAGCGATGGCCAGATTGAGCGATGTATCGGGCGGAGTCGCCGACGCGGTGGGCAAGGCCGGGAAGACCGCGACCGATACCGCCGGTAAGGCCGGCCGCAGCGCCACGGACACGGCCGGGAAGGCCACGGGCGGACTGACCGGCGGTCTGCAGCAGTCGTTGCAGGGCCTCGCAGGAACCGTCGCGCAGAATGCGCTGTCGAGCCTGTCCGACAGGGTCACCGGTACGGCAGGACGATTACAGGATTACTCCGAGGGCAAGGGCGGCAATCTGGCCAGTGCGCTGACCGGTGTCGACAAGCTCGCTCAGGGCGATTCGCCGTTGAAGGCGGCGGCGAGTTCGGGATTCGAGAACCTGAAGAACACCGCGAAGGACAAGTTCGAGGACGTCAAGGAGTCCGTCACCGGCGGTGGCGGAGGCAAGGGCGGGGGCGGAAAGAAACTCAAGCTCACCAACATCGTCGAGAGCATCGACGTCGGTGTGCCGATCGACCTCGCCTACGACCTGTGGACCCAGTTCGCCGACTGGCCGAAGTTCATGAAGAAGGTCGAACAGGTCGAGCAGGTCCAGGACGAGAAGCTCCACTGGACCGGCAAAGTGTTCTGGTCGCGCCGGAACTGGGAGTCCACGATCCTCGAACAGGTCCCGTTCGAACGGATCGTGTGGCGGTCCAAGGGCGGCAAGGGATACATCGACGGCGCGGTGACCTTCCACGAACTCACACCCGATCTCACCCGGATCCTCATGGTGCTCGAGTACCACCCCCGGGGTCTGTTCGAGCGCACCGCGAATCTGTGGCGGGCGGTCGGCCGCCGATCACGCCTGGAGCTGAAGCACTTCCGGCGCTACGCCATGACCGAGGCAATCCTGCATCCCGACGACATCGTCGGCTGGCACGGCGAGATCCGCGAGAGCGAGGTCGTCAAGGACGACGAGACCGCGCGTCAGGAAGAAGAGGAGCGCGAGCAGGAGGACGCCCGCGAGATCGGCGAGGAGGGGGACGAGGGGGAGACCGACACCTCCGGTGACGAGGACGAGATCCGCGACGAGGACGAGGATCTCGAGGACGAGTATCCCGAAGAGGAGGACGAGACCGAGGAGGACGAGTCCTCCGGCGAAGAACCCGACGACGAAGAGGACGAGCCCGAACCGCCCCGGAAGCGTGCGCCCGCGAAACGGACCCGCGCGACGAAGTCCACCGGTACGCGCTCGGCCCGCTCGAGAGGATCCCGGTCATGACCATCCAACCTGCAGGGGGCGGCGGTGGAGGCGGCGGGGGCGGTATGGCCCGTCCCAATTCGTCCGGCCTCGCCGACGTCATCGACACCATCCTCGACAAGGGTCTCGTCATCGACGCGTTCGTGCGTGCCTCGCTCGTCGGTATCGAACTGCTCACCATCGACGCCCGCGTCGTCGTGGCCAGTGTCGACACCTACCTGCGTTTCGCGGAGGCGGTGAACCGGCTCGAAATCTCCGACAACGAGCCGAAGGGTCTTCCGGATCTCGTCGGCGACATCACTTCCGGCGGTTCCAAGCACAAGACGAAGGGAGCACTCGAGGCTGCGGGGGAGAAGGTCAGCGAGTTCCTCGGCGACGTCCAGGAGCAGCGGGAGCCCGCTCGACGATCACGCAGGGGTGAGGACTGATGTCCACGGAACAGACCGAACGGCCCGAGCAGGGTGACAGCGACGAAACCGCCACGACCACTGCGGTGTACGTCTACAGGATCGTCCCGTCGGATGTGGAGCCGGAGGATCATGCGGAGGGGGTGGGCAATCCGCCGGCCGAGGTATCGGTGGTCAAGTCCGGTCGCATCGCTGCGCTGGTGAGCGAGATCCCGACCGATCGTGCCCTCGGCACACCGGACGATCTCAAGGCCCACGCCGCGTTGCTCGACGGGACCGTGACGGTTGCACCCGTGCTCCCGTTGAGATTCGGCGCGGTCCTCACCGATCGGGATGCGGTGGCCGCGGAGTTGCTCGAGGGGAACGAGGACGAACTCGCCTCGGCCCTCGACCAACTCGACGGGCTCGCCCAGTTCGTCGTGAAGGGACGCTACGTCGAGAGGGCGATCCTGCAGGAGATCCTCGAGGAGAACTCCGAGGCGGCGCAGTTGCGGGAACAGATCCGCGGGCAATCCGAGGACGCGACCCGCGAGGCCCGGATGGCGCTCGGGGAGATCATCAACGCGACGATCGAGGCCAAACGTAACGAGGACACCCGTCACACGGTCGAGGCCCTGTCGTCGCTCGAACCGATGGTCAACGAACGGCAACCCACGCACGAGCAGGATGCCGTGCACATCGCCGTCCTCGTCGAACTGGAACGGCAGGACGAGCTCGAACAGACCCTGCAGGAACTGGGCCGGGAGTGGGAGGGCCGGGTCGAGATCTCGTTGCTCGGTCCGATGGCGGCCTACGACTTCGTGGCGAAATCCGATCCCGGTGAAGGAGGTTGACGATGGGTCTGCTGACCTCCCTGCTCACGTTGCCCCTCGCTCCCGTCAAGGGAGTGATGTGGCTCGGAGAGATCATCCAGGAGCAGGTCGAACAGCAACTGCACGATCCCGCCAACGTGCGGCGCGAACTCGAGGAGATCGAGGAAGCGGCGGAGGCGGGCGAGCTGACGCCCGAGGAGAAGGACGAGGCGCAGCAGGCCGTGCTGAACCGGATGATCTCCCGGGGCGGCTCCGGTTCCGCCGAGGGAAAGGAGTGATGCCGTGGCGCAGGACACCGGCCCGCCCGCGATCTCGGCGGCCGAGGCCGCATCGGCGGCCCTCGCACATCTGAAGGAACTGACCTCGAAGGAGGCTCAGGGGGTGACCTCCGTCGAACCCACCGAGGACGGATGGGTCGTCGAGGTGGAGGTCGTGGAGGACAGGCGGATTCCGTCGTCCGCCGACATGCTCGCGCTCTACGAGGTGGAGATCGACCTCGACGGGAATCTGCTCGCGTACCGGCGGACCCGGCGTTACGGACGCGGTAGCAGCGACATCGGCGCGAGGACCGGGTCATGACGGTGGTCGGTGGGGGAGGCGGCACGTCGTCGCCGCAACCCTACGGGGGCGGAGGCCGGTCGACCAATCTCGGCGACATCCTCGAGCGTGTCCTCGACAAGGGATTGGTCATCGCCGGCGACATCCAGGTGAATCTGCTCGACATCGAACTGCTCACGATCAAGCTCCGTCTCGTCATCGCGTCGCTCGAGACGGCCAAGGCCGTCGGGATCGACTGGTGGGAGAGCGATCCGTGGTTGACGAGCAAGGCCCGTGCACCCGAGGTCGATTCGAGCCGGGCGGAACTCGAGTTGGAGAACCGGCGGTTGCGTGAGCGGTTGGCCGCACTCGAGGCCCGAGCGGAGGAGCTGGAGCCGGAACCGGCGGAGATCGTGGACGAGGAGGACCGTGACTGACACGACCGGGATCTGGATGTACGCGGTGACCGACGGGACGCTCGTCGGCCACGAGACCGAGGGCGCCTCCGGTGTCGCCGGCGAGCAGGTCCGCACGGTGCAGGAAGGTGGGCTGACCGCCGTGGTCGGAACGGTGCCCCTGGACGATTTCGGCGAGGCCGCACTGGCACGCAATCTCGAAGACCTGGACTGGCTGGAAAGAGTGGCCCGCGCCCACGATTCGGTCGTCGCCGGATTGGCACGGCACGTCTCCGTGGTACCGCTGCGACTCGCGACCGTCTGCCTCGACGACGAACGGGTCCGTGCCCTGCTCACCGAGCACCGGGAGCAGTTCTCGTCGGCGCTCGCACTCGTGACGGGTCGTACCGAATGGGGGGTCAAGGCGTTCGCCGACCGCAAGGCGCTGACCGCGGCCGTCGCCGAAGCGCAGGCGGAAGGGGCGGGTTCCGGTGCGGGCACGGCCTATCTGCTGCGTCGTCGCGCGCAACTGGCGGCGCAGGAGAGCGTCGAACGCGACGCGGCCGAACGCGCCTCCGAGATCCACGAGCGACTGCTGCGCGTATCCGCTGCGGGTCGCCGGGGCGCGCCGACCGATCCGGCACTGAGCGGCAGCCACGAGTGGATGCTGCTCAACGGGACATACCTCGTCGACGACGACAGGACGGACGAATTCCGTTCCGAGGTAGAGGAACTCGGGTCGCTGAATCAGGGGATCAGGCTCGAGACGAGCGGTCCGTGGCCGCCCTACTCGTTCGCCGGAGCAGAACGGATCTCGCCGTGAGGTACGCCGACGGATCGGTGGACGAGGAACGGCGGATCGCTCTGATCGACCTGCTGGACCGGGTGCTGTCCGGCGGCGTGGTCATCACCGGCGACATCACGTTGTCGATCGCGGAGATCGATCTGGTGCGGATCTCGTTGCGTGCGTTGATCTCGTCGATCAGCACCCTGTCGCTGCCCGGCGTCGACGTCCCCGTTCCCCGCGGGGCCCGGGAGGGTTCGTGAGCGAGCCGGTGAACTTCCCGTCGCGTATCGACGCCGATCCCGAATCCGTGGAACGGGGCCTTGTGACGCTGGTGCTCACGCTCGTCGAACTGCTCCGGCAGCTGATGGAGCGTCAGGCCCTGCACCGCATGGATGCGGGGGATCTCAGCGACGAGCAGATCGAACGTCTCGGCACGACACTGATGCTGCTCGAACAGCGCATGGGCGAACTGCGCGACCATTTCGGGCTCACCCCCGAGGATCTCAACATCGATCTCGGTCCGCTGGGGACACTGCTGCCCCGGGAGTGAGCCCGATCGGTCACATTCCGGCGATCTCCACGAGCTCGTAGTCCTTCACGCCACCGGCGAGCACCCGCAGGTGATCGTCCATGGTGCCGAGGGTGTGCTCGATCGCGGTCAGGCGGCTCAGGTAGTGGCCGATGGAGTGCTCGGCCGTGACACCGATGCCACCGTGCATCTGCACGGACTCCTGTCCGATCTTCCGTGCGGACCGGCCGACCTGCAGCTTGGCGCGCGACGCGATGGTCGGGTCGACGATGCCGTCGGCGAGGGCCATGGTCGCGTACAGGCTCATGCTCGACGCCAGCTCGTACAGCACGTACATGTCGGCCGCACGGTGGGTGAGCGCCTGGAACATCGACAGCGGCACACCGAACTGCTTGCGCTGCTTGAGGTAGCTCGTCGTCAGCTGAACCGAGGAGTCGAGGGCACCGACCGCCTCGGCGCACAGTGCCGCCTGTGCGTGCACCTGCGCCGCGGTGATGGCTGCGAACGCGTCGGCCGCCTCACCGAGGGGGGTGGCCGCGACGTCGTCGAGCACGAGCTGCGCACCGCGACGCTCGTCGTGGGTGCGGTACGGAGTGCGGACCAGACCGTCGGCCGATGCGTCGACGACGAACAGTCCGACGCCGCCCTCCGGCAGCTTCGCGGAGACGATGAAGGTGTCGGCGCAATCACCGTGCAGCACAGGGTTCTTGCGACCGGAGACGGTCCACGAGTCGCCGTCGCGCGCCGCGGTGGTGGCCACCTCGGTGTGCGGCCAGCGGCTGCCCGGCTCGTCGTGCGCGAACGCGAGGAGCACGGTGCCCTCGGACAGTCGCGGCAGGATGTCGGAGCGCTGCGCGTCGGTGCCGACCTCGGCGACGAGCCGGCCGGGCAGGTAGACGCAGTCGAGCACGGGCTCGGGTGCGAGCGCGCGGCCGATCTCGGTCATGACGGCCATGACCTCCACCGGTCCGGCGCCCATGCCGCCGTGCTCCTCCGCGAAGGGCAGGCCGAGCACGCCGAGTTCGGCGAGCTGCTTCCACACGTCGCGGTTCCAGCCCAGGTCACCTTCGGCCACCCGGTTGCGCGACTCGACGTCGTACGCACCCGAGAGCAGGTCGCGGACGGTCGCGCGGAGCATGTCCTGTTCGGTGTCGAGTTCGAAATTCATGTCCGGGGCCTCACAGTCCGAGAATCGAGGAAGCGATGATCGAACGCTGAACCTCGTTCGACCCGCCGTAGATGGTGACCTTGCGGTTGTTGAGGTAGGTCGGCATCGTCAGCTGCGCCCAGTCGGGTGAGTCGATGTCGGCCTCGCCGGCGGGCAGCGAATCGGGACCGGCGATGTCGACGAGCAGTTCGGTCGCGGCCTGCTGCAGCTCGGAGCCGCGCATCTTGAGCAGCGACGATGCCGGATTGGGCTTGCCGTCGGCCGAACCGGCGACGACGCGCAGCTGGGTGAGCTCGAGAGCGAGCAGCTCGTTCTCGAGTTCGGCCAGGCGTGCCGCGAAGATCGGGTCGTCGAGCAGCGAGCCGCTGCCGTAGCGGGTCTCGGCCGCGAGGGACTTCGCCCGCGCGAGCTTGACCTTGGTGGCGCCGACCCGTGCGATGCCGGTGCGCTCGTTGCCGAGCAGGAACTTCGCCTGCGTCCAGCCGGTGTTCTCCTCGCCGACGAGGTTCTCGGCGGGAACGCGCACGTCCTCGAAGAAGACCTCGTTGACCTCGTAGCCGCCGTCGATCAGCTTGATCGGACGGCGGGTGACGCCCGGGGTGTCCATCGGGAAGAGCAGCATCGAGATGCCGGCCTGCTTCTTCGCGTTCGGATCGGTGCGGACGAGGCAGAAGATCCAGTCGGCGTGCTGCGCGAGCGTCGTCCACGTCTTCTGCCCGTTGACGATGTAGTCGTCACCGTCGCGGACGGCGCGGGTCTTGAGGGACGCGAGGTCGGAGCCGGCCTCGGGCTCGGAGAAGCCCTGGCACCACCAGATGTCGAGGTTGGCGGTGGCGGGGAGGAAGCGTTCCTTCATCTCCTGCGAGCCGAACTGCGCGATGACCGGCCCGATCATGGAGGCGTTGAACGGCAGCGGGTCGGGCACCGACGCGAGCTGCAGCTCGCTGAGCCAGATGTTGCGCTGCATCGGCGTCCAGTCCTGACCGCCCCATTCGACGGGCCAGTTGGGAACGGCGAGGCCGCGCGAATGCAGGATGCGCTGGACGGCGACGTAGTCGTCCTTGCCCAGCGGGGTACCGGAGGCGGTCTTCGCACGCACTTCGGCGGGGATCTCGGTGGTGAAGAAGGTGCGCAGTTCGTCGCGGAACGCACGCTCCTCCTCGGTGAGCTTCAGGTTCATGGAGGGGCCTTCCAGGGATGCCGGCGCCGTAGCGCTTCTCGCGATTCCAAACTAACCTTACATTGTTAGCTCGTCCAGGCCGGGCCGGAAGGAGGACGATGGATGGCGCGCCCGCGCACGCCTCTGCTCAGCCGTGAACTCATCCGCGACGTCACGCTGCGACTCGTCGACGAGCACGGCCTCGACGCCGTCTCGATGCGTCGGATCGCCGCCGAACTGGGTGTTCGCGCACCGTCGCTGTACAGCCACTACGCCACCAAGGAAGAACTGCTCGACGACATCGCCGACGCCATCGGCGAATCGGTCGACGTCAGCGGGTTCGCCGAGGATGACTGGCAGGAAGCGCTCCGACGCTGGGCCCGCACCTACCGGGACGCGCTCGCCGCGCACCCGAACATGGTGCCCTTCCTCGCCTCGAGCCCCGGCACCCGACCCGTCTCCCTCCAGGCGTCCGACGCCATCCACGGCGGCCTCACCCGCGCCGGCTGGCCGCCCCGCTTCGCGACGATGATCGGCGCCTCGATCAAGTACATCGTCATCGGTTCCGCCATCACCTCGTTCGCGGGCGGATTCGACGATCACATCGACACCTACAACGAGCGGTATCCGCATCTGTCGCAGGCGCATCGGCTCCGCGAGTACGCAGCCGAGATCGACGCCGAGAGCTTCGACCTCGTTCTCGAGTCCTTCCTGCGGGAACTCGGGCGACGATACGAGATGTTGCCTTAACGTGGACTCCATGACGCGCCCCATTCGCATCGGACTCCAACTACAGCCCCAGCAGCAACCCGACTACGGCGTCATCCGCGACACCGTGCTCCGCGCCGAGGACGCAGGCGTCGACATCGTGTTCAACTGGGACCATTTCTACCCGCTCTACGGCGACCCCGACGGCGCCCACTTCGAGTGCTGGACGATGCTCGGCGCCTGGGCGGAGCAGACCGAACGCGTGGAGATCGGCGCACTGGTCACCGGTGGCGGCTACCGCAACCCCGACCTGCTCGCCGACATGGCCCGCACCGTCGACCACATCAGCGGCGGCCGTCTCATCCTCGGCATCGGCTCGGGCTGGTTCGAACGGGACTACGCCGAGTACGGCTACGAATTCGGCACCGCGGGCTCCCGCCTCGACCTACTCGCCGAGTACATGCCCCGCATCGTCAACCGACTCGGCAAGCTGAACCCGCAGCCCACCCGGCACATTCCCATCCTCATCGGTGGTAGTGGCCCGAAGAAGACGCTGCCGATGGTCGCGAAGTACGCCGACATCTGGCACAGCTTCGACGAGGTGGAGACCCACGCCGAGAAGTCCGGGATCCTCGCGCAGCGCTGCGCCGAGGCCGGCCGTCGCCCCGAGGACATCGAACGGTCCACCAAGTGGCCCGGTGCCGACGCGGCCCCGTCCTACGTCGAACTGGGGATCACGCAGTTCACGGTGAGTTCCGGCGGTCCCGACTACGACCTCACCGAACTGCGCGAAGCCATCGCGTGGCGCGACGACAACTCCGCACCCCCACTGACGGGCCTGAGCTGATCCCGGCCCGTGCCGACGGGCCCTGAACCGAGCACAGCACGTCGGTAGCATCGGTGGTGCATGTCGAACGCACCATGGCTACCGCCCTGCACCGCCGACGACTGGGACGACGGTCGTCGGTGGCGACGTCTCCGCGATACCCGCACCGGTCATCACTGGGTGCGATTCGGCCGGCTCCGCCGAGCCCTCGCACGCACGGCCGTCGCGGCGCTCCCGCTCGTCGCCCTGTTCACCCAGTACTGGGCATGGGACGTCGCGCCGGTCCGTGAGCGACTCGCTCTCACGCAGCCGCAACTGCATCCGATCCACGACGCGGCGTCGCGGGAGGACCGCGACACGGCGGTCGTCGACCTCGTGGGCCTGGGCAATCTCGACGCGACCGAGACCGCCACGGCACTGCCCGCGCTGAGCGAACTCGGGCAGGTGTGGGCGGTCGAGTACGACAACAGCGGTCTCGACACCGCCGTCGTCAGCCGCCTGATCCACGAGCGTGCGGCGTGGTCGGGGATCGAGAACATCGTGCTCACCGGGCACAGCATGGGCGGCATCATCGCCCTCGAGGTCGCCCAGCACCTGTACCAGGACACCGATCTCGAGGTGACCGGCGTGATCCTCGACTGCACCCCACTCGACCTGCATGCCGTGCGCGCCGACGCGCGCAGTGCCGGTGAGGACCTGTTGCGGTGGATCGGCTGGCTGCCCGGCGCGCGGGAGAGCCGCAGCATGCGCATGCTCGTCGAGGTGGTCGCCCGCATGGACCGTTTCGTACTCCCCTCGGACCGGTGGTACCGACGCATCGACACCGAGGAGTTGCGCGACGTCGCGGTCGAGGTGCTCAACGACAAGATCTTCTCCACCGACGCCGCGAGCAACGGGCTGATCGAATCGCAGTTCCGGGCGATCGTCGCATCCGGTGCGATCGACAACCTGCGGGCACTCGCCGACGAACGCGACGACAAGATCCGTCCCGCTGTGGTGTTCCTCCGGCCTCGGAACGCACTGTCCGACAACGTCGTCGACGTCGAGTACAGCCACCGGATCCTGATCGACCAGTCCGGCGGTGTCGACGGCACGCTGCTGGTGTCGAAACTCGACCGCACCGGCCACGCCAATCCCATCCAGGCTCCCGCCGAATACAACACGGCGATCACCGATCGGGTGGTGCCGTTCGTCGACGGCAGGCCCGGCGAGGTCGAGGACGAGGACGAGCAATCGCAGGACGGGGAGTTCTCCGATGTCGACCGTCCCGGTGTCCGGCCGATCGTGGATCTCGACCGCATCGCCCCGGGTTGACCTCGACCCGTTCTGTGACCGCCGTCTCACGTCCGCAGAATGCTCATCGGGTGTTCACCTTCTCGTTCCGTCCGACTCGCCTGGCGCTCCTACGGTTCCGGCGTCGAACCGATTCCGAGGAGAACGTTGTGGCCCGTAGAGTCCTGCCCTTGTTCGTCACGCACGACGGCATATCATCGCGCTCGAACATCACGTGCAAGTACAAGTGCGGGGATGCCTGTTCGCACGCCGTCCCGAACACCTCCGGCGGTGAATACTTCGGCGACATCGTGCGCGCCGCCGTCTCGCGTCGCGGGGTCCTGCGGGGCGGTGCCATGGCCGTGCTCGCCGTCGGCGCCGGTGGTGTCCTGACGGCCTGTGCGGACGATTCCGCCGCGGCCGCCGGCAGTGACGCCGCGGCGGCCGGCGATCTCGGACCGGCGCCCGACGGCACGAACTTCACGGCGGTCGCACCGAACACCGATGACGCGGTGACGGTTCCGGAAGGATACGAGAACGACGTCGTCATCCGCTGGGGCGATCCGGTGCTGCCCGATGCCCCGGCCTTCGACATCGGCAACCAGACGGCGACCGCGAAGGAGAAGCAGTTCGGGTTCAACAACGACTTCGCCGGCCTGCTCCCGGTGGACGGCCGACCCGACACCTACCTGCTCGTCGTCAATCACGAATACACCACCGAACCGTTCATGTTCGCCGACTACGACCCGGACGACCCCACCGAGGAACAGGTGCGCATCGGCATCGCCGGTCACGGGATGTCGGTCGTCCAGGTGAAGGGCGAACCCGGGACCGGCCGCCTGACACCGCAATTCGGCGAGTACAACCGTCGTATCACCGGAACCACCGAGTTCCTCCTCACCGGACCGGCCGCGGGCAGCGACCTGTTGAAGACCACCGCCGACCCGACGGGCACGCGGGTCGCGGGAACGTTCAACAACTGCGCCGGCGGGCTCACCCCGTGGGGCACCGTGCTGTCGGGCGAGGAGAATTTCGACCAGTACTTCGCCAACGCCGAGAGTGTGACCGACCCGGTCGCCGCCGAACGTCTCACCCGGTACGGACTCGAGGGCGCGGACACCGAACGGAAGTGGGAACGATTCGACCGGCGCTTCGACATCGCCACGGAACCCAACGAGGTCAACCGGTTCGGGTGGATCGTCGAGATCGATCCATGGGATCCGAACTCGGTGCCCGTCAAGCACACCGCTCTGGGACGGTTCAAGCACGAAGCGGCCACCGTCCACATCACCGACGACGGCACCGTCGTGTCGTACAGCGGTGACGACGAACGCTTCGACTACATGTACAAGTTCGTCTCGTCGCGGAAGATGCAGCCCGGTAACTCACGAGCGGCGATGCGGCACAACATGACCCTGCTCGACGCCGGCACGCTGTACGTCGCGAAGCTCAGCGGTGACCATCCGGACGAGATCGACGGATCCGGAACACTTCCCGAGGCCGGCGAGTTCCGCGGCAGCGGCGAGTGGATCCCGCTGCTGCGCGCGAACGAGGACGGCAGCGCCGAGTCGCTGGTCGACGGCATGAACGCCGAGGAGGTCGCGGTGTTCACCCGCCTCGCCGGCGACCGGGTGGGGGCGACGAAGATGGATCGCCCCGAGGACTTCGAACCGAATCCGGTGACCGGCAAGGTCTACGTCGCCCTGACCAACAACACCAAGCGTGGTGTCGACGGCGCCGCCCCGGCCGACGAGGCGAATCCGCGCGAGAACAACAAGAACGGTCAGGTCCTCGAGATCGACGACGACCACGCGGGTACGTCCTTCACGTGGACGCTGCTGCTCGTGTGTGGGGACCCGAACGAGGCCGACACCTACTTCGGCGGCTTCGACAAGTCGCAGGTCAGCCCGATCTCGTGCCCCGACAACCTGGCCTTCGATTCCTACGGCAACCTGTGGATCTCCACCGACGGCAACGCACTCGGCTCCAACGACGGGTTGTTCAGCGTCGTCCTCGACGGACCGCGCCGCGGTGAGACGAAGCAGTTCCTCACCGTGCCGATCGGCGCCGAGACGTGCGGTCCGATCGTGCAGGACGGCCGGGTCGTGGTGTGCGTGCAGCATCCCGGGGAGACGGACGAGGCGTCGTGGGCGTCGCCGGCCTCGCACTGGCCCGACGGAGGCGACTCCCAGCCGCGTCCCGCCGTGGTCGCGGCATGGAAGTCGGACGGCGGACGCATCGGGGTCTGACGTCTTCGTGCGTGGTTCCGGTTGCGCTCACTACTGCGCTCGCTACCGGAACCACGCACGGCTCATCCGAGCCAGTCCAGTACCGCTGCGGCGGTCCACGACTGCTGCATGCTGCCGAGCGGGTCGCCGGTGAACGGCTCGTAGTACTCGGCGAAGGTGCCGTCGCTCGCCTGCCGGAGCCCTTCCGCGCGAAGCACGTTCGCCCGTTCGGCCCAACCGCGACGGGCGAACGCCCATGAGAACAGCCACGTCATCACGGGCCACACCGGCCCGCGCCAGTACTCGCGGGGACGGAAGTCGCCCGAGACGGGGGAGGTCGACGGCGGCACCGCATAGCGGAGATCCGGATGCCCGCAGAACTTCGGCCCTTCGAAGGTGCGCAGCAGCGCCCGCTCGGCCTGCCGGTCGAGACCACCGCACAGCAGCGGGGCGAACATCGCGAGAGTGTCGGTGGCGACCCACTTCCCGCTGCGCAGGTCGAAGTCCTTCGCCGCGCCCGTGCGCGGGTCGGTCGTGGCGATCACACCCTTCCGGAACCGCTCGGACCACGAATACAACTCGCGCACATCGGCATTGGGACGGGAATGTTCCTCACCGATGGTCGCGAGCACCTCGCACGAGAGCGAGAACACCGCGCTGACGAAGACGTCCTCGACCGCGAAGCTCATGGCCTTCGCGAGCACGCCGTCCTCGTAGCGCGCCGTCTTCATCTCCTCGAGCAGCCACAGATAGCGCGCGTACTCACGGTCGGTGGGTCGCTGGGTGGCGTCGGCGACGTGCTCGAGATCCTCACGATGGAAGGGCGGTACCGGACCGGCGACGACATTGGCGTATGCCGTATCCCAGCGCGGGGAGTTGTCCATACCCGACTCCCACCCGTGGTACAGCGCGATGCGGCCGTTGCCGTCGAGATCGCGCGCGTGCGCGAGCCAGCGGTGCCAGCGCACGAGATCCGCCCACCGGCGATCCAGGAACTCCTCGGCGACAGCACGTGTCGAACGACCGTGCCGCCGTGAATGCTCGAGGATGCGCTGCACGGCGATGGCGTGCACGGGAGGCTGTGTGATGCCCGAGGTCTGCACCTGCGCCGGTGCGTGCGCGGCCAGTTCGGACACCGCCCAACGTGCCGGGCCGGGGAAGTAGCCGTCGACACCGTTGGCGAAGACGATGTGCGGGATCATGCCGTTCTTCCACTGCGCCGAGAGCAGGGTGTCGAGTTCGACCACCGCCCGTTCGACACTCAGCGGCGCGAGCCCCACGGCGACGAACGCCGCATCCCAACTCCACATGTGTGGATAAAGCTTGGGAGCGGCACTCGTCATGGTGCCCAGGTCGTTCCCACGCAACAGGTACGCCGCGCGTGCGGCGAGCTGTGTGGGCGTGAATCCTCGGTCCGGCATGGCCCCATTCTCTGTGCTGCGGGCGGATCCGCACGACGAGGGCCGCAGCTGTAACAGCGCCGACACATTTCGTGCCGGCGCTGTGTCGAGCTGTGCTGTATCGAGCTGTCAGATGGTGATCAGTGCGCGGAGGGCAGGAAGGCCGTCGAACCCGACAGGTCGCCCGGGCGGTGGGAGGCCGGGGCGAGCAGGCCGCGACGCTCGAGGATCGGACGCACACCCTCACCGAAGCGGTAGGCCTCCTCGAGATGCGGGTAGCCCGACAGCACGAAGTGGTCGAGTCCGATCTCGGCGTACTCGGCGATGCGGTCGGCGACCTCCTCGTGGGAACCCACGAGCGCGGTGCCCGCGCCACCGCGGACGAGTCCGACGCCTGCCCACAGGTTGGGGGAGACCTCGAGGCTGCGGGCGTCCTTGCTCGCAGCGTAGGCGCTGCCGCCGCCGTGCAGCTCGACCATCCGGCGCTGCCCCTCGGAACCGGAACGGGCCAGGCTCTGCTGAGCCTTCTCGATCGTCGCGGGGTCGAGTGCGGAGAGCAGACGATCGGCCTCGGCCCACGCCTCCTCGGAGGTGTCGCGGCTGATGACGTGCAGGCGGATGCCGTAGTCGAGGGTGCGGCCCTGGATGTCGGCGAGGCCGCGGATCCACGCGATCTTGTCGGCGACGGCGGCCGGCGGTTCACCCCACGTGAGGTAGGTGTCGCAGAACTGCGACGCGACGGTGCCGGCAGCGGGGGAGGATCCGCCGAAGAAGAGCGGCGGCACCGGATCGGGGATGCGCTGGAGCTGGGCGTTCTCGACCTGGATGTACTCGCCCTTGAAGTCGACCGGGCCGTTGCCCGCCCACAGGCGCTTGATCACGTCGAGGTACTCGCCGCAGCGTGCGTAGCGCTGGTTCTTGTCGAGGAAGTCGCC
This sequence comes from Rhodococcus sp. S3, assembly GCF_058211795.1. Taxonomy (NCBI): domain Bacteria; kingdom Bacillati; phylum Actinomycetota; class Actinomycetes; order Mycobacteriales; family Nocardiaceae; genus Rhodococcus; species Rhodococcus sp. S3. Next base: position 5,081,181 of record NZ_CM177074.1, read on the forward strand.
GAAGGTGCGCTGTTCGTGGTCCTCACCGCCGGTGACGACGTTGAGCAGCAGACGTCCCTGCGACTGCCACTGGAAGGTCGCGGCCATCTGCGCGGCCAGCGTGGGGCTGATGAGCCCGGGGCGCAGCGCGACGAGGAACTTGAGGGTCTCGGTGGTGTCGATCAGCATCGCCGTCGTCAGCCACGCGTCCTCACACCACGCGCCGGTGGGGGTGAGGACCGATTCGAATCCGCTCGACTCCGCGGCGGCGGCGATCTGGTTCAGGTAGCGCAGCGTCGCCGGCCGATCGCCCGACATCGAACTGCCGTGGCCCCCTGCCATCAGGTTTCGCGAGTCGCCGTAGGTGGGCAGGAACCAGTGCATATGCAGAGACAAGACGAAGTCCTCGAGTCGACGACAGGCAAGCGTGACATCCAGGAGAACAGCCGCCGAGGGGTCCCGGCAACATTTGCAATCAGCATGATCGGAACCCGTGCGTGAATGCGTCGGGCGTGGTTAGCGTCGCCGGGTTGCACGCTGTCCACCACCGGGAATCGAGTCCATGACCACGCTGTCACAGCCCAGTTCCGCACCCGAGTCCGATCTCGATCGCCGCAGGAGACTACGCACCGTGGTCGCGGCGAGCCTGCTCGGCACCACGGTGGAGTGGTACGACTTCTTCCTCTACGCGACGGCTGCGAGCCTGGTGTTCAACCAGCTGTTCTTCCCGGACCAGAGTTCGTTCGTCGGCACGATGCTGGCCTTCGCGACCTTCGCGGTGGGCTTCGTGGTCCGCCCCATCGGCGGTGTCGTCTTCGGCCACATCGGTGACCGGATCGGACGCAAGAAGACCCTCGCGCTGACGATGTTCATCATGGGCGTCGCCACCGCGCTGATGGGCCTTCTGCCCACCCACGCGCAGGTGGGTGTGGTCGCGCCGATCCTGCTGCTCCTGCTGCGCATTCTGCAGGGCTTCGCCCTCGGTGGCGAATGGGCCGGGGCCGTGCTGCTCGCCGTCGAGCACAGCCCGGAGAAGAAGCGCGGTCTGTTCGGCAGCATCCCGCAGGTCGGCCTCGCGCTCGGTCTCGCGTTGGGCACCGCGGTGTTCGCGGCGCTGCAGGTGATCTTCGACGAGCAGCAGTTCCTGTCGTACGGCTGGCGGATCGCGTTCCTGCTCAGCCTCGTACTCGTCGCCGTCGGTTTCGTCGTGCGCCTGAAGGTCGACGAGACCCCGGCCTTCCGCGAGGTGCAGGAGCTCGCGAAGAAGTCGTCGGCGCCGCTCGTGGACGTCTTCCGGCCCGGCGTGCGTCGCAGCACCGTTCTCGGTCTGCTGTCGCGGTGGGGTGAGGGCGCGGCGTTCAACACGTGGGGCGTCTTCGCCATCACCTACGCTACCAAGGACCTCGACTTCGAGAAGGTGCCGGTGCTCCTCGTCGTCACCCTCGCCGCGCTGGTCATGGCCGTGCTGCTCCCGGTGTCGGGCACCCTGGTCGACCGGTTCGGTGCGAAGCAGGTCTACACCGTCGGCATCGCCGCCTACGGCATCGCGGTGTTCCCGACCTTCGCCCTGTTCGGCACGAACAACCTGTTCTGGTTCGCCGTGGCGATGATCCTCGTGTTCGGCGTCGTCCACGCCCTGTTCTACGGCGCGCAGGGAACGCTGTACGCGAGCCTGTACCCAGCGGAGATCCGCTACACGGGCCTGTCGGTCGTCTACCAGTTCTCCGGCATCTACGCGTCGGGCATCACCCCGATGATCCTCACCGCGCTCATCGCCGTGGCCGGCGGTCCGTGGCTCGCCTGCGGCTATCTCGTCCTCACGTCCGTGATCGGCGTCGTTGCGACCTCGATGATGCGCAGGGAGGACCTCCACCTCTGATCGGAGGTGACGGAGCCGGTACTAGGCTCGTCGTATGAGCAGGCAACGAGGTGGCCGCGCCGCATCGTCGCCGCGCAAGGAGAAGACCGGTACACCGGGCGGCCCGGTCGAGGGGCTCTACGACATCGACACGGGCACGTGCGAGCTCGTCAAGGACCGCTATCTCGCCGACGGATGGGTACTCGAGATCAACGGGGTGCCCAGCTCGCACATCGATCTGAGCGACCCGGCCCTGCTCGAGTTCGAGTACATGCGGTGGATCGCGATGCTCGTCGAGAGCAGGTTCGAACGCGACTCGCGACTGCGCGTGCTGCACCTCGGTGGGGGTGCGTGCACGATGGCACGCTACTTCGCCGCGGTCTACCCCGACGCGCGGCAGGTGGTCGTCGAGATCGACGGTCGCCTCGCCGAACTCGTCCGCCACTGGTTCGACCTGCCCCGCGCCCCGTTGCTGCGCATCCGGGTGGGGGAGGCCCGCCAGGTCCTCACCTCGCTCTCCGATGCGAGCCGCGACGTGATCGTGCGGGATGTCTTCGCCTACAACCGCACTCCCGTCGCACTCACGACCCTCCAGTTCACGCAGCACGCGCGGCGCGTGCTCGCGCCCGGTGGCGTCTACGTCGTCAACTGCGGCGACTTCCGCGACCTGGCCGTCGCGAAACGTGAGGCCGCGACGATCGGTGAGGTCTTCGAGCACACCGTGATCATCGCCGACCCCGCGATGCTCAAGGGTCGTCGCTACGGCAACGTCGTCATCGCCGGCAGCGACCTGCCGCTCGGCGACTCCCCGGCCCTGGCCCGCGACCTGCTCGGCGGGGCCGTCCCCGCACAGATCAAGTTGGGTGACCAGGTGGGGAAGTTCGCCGCCGGGGCGCGGGTCCTGGACGACAGCGAGGCCACTACACCGCCCGGAACAAAGAGCACGGGCACGGAGTTGCACGGGGCATGACGTCAGCAGCCCCTACTCCGGTACTCCAGGTCTTCCGGCTCGGTATGCCCTGGCAGACGATCGATCCGTTCCTGTTCGTCGCGCACCATGTCGACGCGTATCCGGCGGGTAACGACGAGCTCGGACCCGACGCGTCGCTCGACGGCCGCCCGCTCGGCCAGGACTTCGGCAACCCGGCGGGCTGGAGCATGTACCACGGCACCACCGTCCCGGGATTCCCCGGTCATCCGCACCGCGGCTTCGAGACGGTGACCTTCGTGCGCTCGGGTCTCGTCGACCACTCCGATTCGGTGGGTGCGGCGGCGCGTTTCGGTGAGGGTGACACGCAGTGGCTCACCGCCGGCAACGGGGTCGTCCACAGCGAGATGTTCCCTCTGCTGAACAAGGATTCGGACAATCCCCTCGAACTGTTCCAGATCTGGTTGAACCTGCCTGCAGAGTCGAAGACCGTCGACCCGCACTTCTCGATGCTGTGGAACGAGGACACCCCCACCGTGACGGTGACGGACGAGGACGGGCGCACCGTCTCCGTCCGCGTCATCGCCGGTGAACTCGACGGCGCGACTCCGCCGCCGCCCCCGCCGAATTCGTGGGCGTCCCGACCCGGCACCGATGTGGCGATCTGGAACATCGACCTGTCGTCCGGTGCGCGCTGGGAACTGCCGGCCGCGCGCGATGAGCAGACGCAACGGGTCCTGTACGTGTACAACGGTTCCCCCGTGCGGATCGGTGACCGGACGATCGAGTCCGGGCACGGGGTCGTCGTCGACGCGTCGGTGCCGGTGCACCTCACCGGTGGCGACGAGGGCACGCAGATCCTGATGCTGCAGGGTCGCCCGATCGGCGAACCCGTCGTCTCGTACGGCCCGTTCGTGCTCAACGACGAGGCGGGTGTCCGGCAGGCGTTCGAGGATTACCGTCGCACCGGTTTCGGTGGATGGCCGTGGGACAGCGACGGTCCCGTGCACGACCGCGACGCCGGCCGGTTCGCGCGGTATCCCGACGAGCAGCTCGAACAACGCTGACCGCGTGCGCAGATCCTGTCGATCTCCGGCAGGATCTGCGACGAGAACTACTCGTTCGACGGCTGCACGTCCGGGACGAGGTACTCCGAGACCTCCATCGACCGGATCTCCCGGGCCTGATCGTCGTCGGGTCCGCTGCCGCGGAAGTCGTCGAGCTGTGCCCGTGACTCCCACCGTTCGTAGATGCAGACGCGGTCGGGTTCGATCAGGTCCGCGGTGACAGCGAAGTCGAGGCAGCCCGGCGCTCTGCGGGCGGCCTCGACGACGGACCTGCAGGTCGCCAGATAGAACTCACGCCTGTCGGCGTCGACGGTGAGATGTCCTGCGACGATGATCATGAATCCCCTCCCGTGGTCACTGCCTCGTGGTGGGTAGGACCTGCGAACGCGGTCGAACTCATCGCGACACCGTCGTACCATGCCGGAGTGACCCAGCCCGGATACGACGCCCTCGCGGATCTGTACGTCGAGCTGTTCCCCGATCCGTACCTGACGCCCCTCGAACGCCACACCGTCGCCGCCTTCGCCGAAATGGTGCGGCAGAGCCCGGTGCAGGGCGTCGTGCTGGATGTGGGTTGCGGACCCGGATACGTAGCCGCGGACCTCGCCGAACGCGGACTCGACGTGATCGGCCTCGATCCCAGCACCGAGATGCTGCGCATCGCGCGCGGCGCACACTCCGCGCTGCGATTCGTCCGGGACGATGCACGACTCGGGTCCGACGAACTCCGCGAAGTGGTTCCGAGCGCGATCATCGCGCGGTGCAGCCTCATCCATGTTCTGCCGTCCGAGATCCCCGGGATCCTCGACGGGTGGGCGGAGCGGATTCCGTCCGGGGGCGTGGTACTCGTCGCGGGCCAGATTACCGACACCCCCGGCGAAGTGATCGAGTTCGACCACGCGGTGGCGCCGGCGTGGCGGTGGCACCCGGATCGTCTCGCCACGGCGTTGTCCGATGCCGGATTCGACGAGGTGTGGCGGACGGTCAGCCGCCCCGACGCCGACCATCGCTTCCCCGACGTCCATCTGGCGGCGCGCCGGCGCTGACGGTCAGGGTGTGAACTGCATCGATTCGTCGATACGTCCGAGCCGCATGGTGGGCAGGTCGAGGAGATAGTTCTGCCGCATCAGCCACGGGCTGCGCGAACCCTGTTTGGGCAGAGCACCTTCCGCGCGGTGGATGTAACCGGAGTCGAGACCGAGCAGTGGACGGGTGCGGCCGTCGCCCGAATATCGCGGCATCGCCGAGCGGTAACCGTTACGGCGCATGTACCGCAACAACCGGCACACGTAGAGGGACGCGAGATCGGCACGCAGGGTCCACGACGCGTTGGTGTAGCCGAGGCACATCGCAGCATTGGGCAGGCCGTCGAGCATCATGCCGCGGTAGATGAACCGGGTGGACAGGTCGATCTTCTCCCCGTCGACGACGAACTCGATTCCGCCGGCGGGCACCAGTTGCAGACCCGTTGCGGGGATCAGGATCTCGGCCTCGAGCTCGCGACCGGACTCGAGACGGACACTCTTCTCGGTGACGGTGTCGATCCGGTCGGTGACGATCTCGGCCTTCCCTGCGCGCAGGGTGCGGAACAGATCGGAGTCGGGGACCACGCACAGTCGCTGATCCCACGGGTCGTAGCGCGGTGAGAAATGGGGATCGACCGGAACCCTGCCGCGCAGGCGACGTTCGGTGAAGGTGCGCAGCACGCGTTTCGCGGCGGAGGGGAACCGCTGGCAGAACTGGTAGAAGCCGAGATTGACGACGACGTTCTTCGTCCGCACCGCGCGGTGGGCCGGCTTGTCGGGCAACAGGCGTCGTATCCGCGTCGCGATCGGGTCGCGCGCGGGCAGCGACATCACGTAGGTGGGGGAGCGCTGCAGCATCGTCACGTGCTCGGCCTTCTCCGCGAGTGCGGGCACGAGCGTGACGGCCGTGGCGCCACTGCCGATCACCACGATCTTCTTCCCCTCGTAGTCGAGGTCGCCGGGCCAGAACTGCGGATGCACGATCGTGCCCGCGAAGTCCTGCAGGCCCGGGATGTCGGGGAGATAACCGGACTCGTAGCTGTAGTAGCCGCTGCAGAGATAGAGGAAGGAACAGGACATCTCCACCGTGCCCTGCCCCGTCGAGGCACGCACCGTCCACCGGGCGTCCTCCGACGACCACGATGCATCGATCACCTTGTGACCGAACCGGATCCGCCGGTCGATACCGAATTCGGCGGCGGTGTCGCGGATGTACTGCAGGATGTCGGGGCCGTCGGCGATGGACTTCTCACCCCGCCACGGGCGGAACGGGAAGCCGAGCGTGTACATGTCGCTGTCCGACCGGATCCCCGGATAGCGGAACAGATCCCACGTACCACCGATCGCGTCGCGACTCTCGAGGATGGCGTACCCGAGATCCGGGCACTGCGTCTGCAGCCGGTAACCGGCATCGATGCCGGACAGTCCGGCTCCCACGATCAGTACGTCGACGTGTTCCACGCGCATCCCCTACCTGTCGGTCCACGCCAGCAGGTCGTCGACCTCCCAGGTGTTGATCACCTGTTCGGGTTCGACACCCCGCTCGACGGCACGTTCGCAACCGTACCCGAGCCAGTCGAGCTGCCCGGGTGCGTGCGCATCGGTGTCGATGGAGAACAGGCAGCCCGTCTCGAGCGCGAGGTCGATGAGACGCGACGGCGGGTCGCGGCGTTCGGGCCGGCAGTTGATCTCGACGGCGGTGTCGTGGTCGCGACACGCGGCGAAGACCTTCTCGGCGTCGAACTTCGATTCCGGACGACTTCCGCGACCTCCGGCGACGAGACGGCCGGTGCAGTGCCCGAGGACGTCGACGTGGGGATTCGCCGCCGCACGCAGCATGCGTTTCGTCATCGCCGACCGGTCGGCCCGCAGGTTCGAGTGCACGCTCGCGACGACGACGTCGAGTTCGGCGAGCAGTCCTTCGTCCTGGTCGAGTGACCCGTCGTCGAGGATGTCGACCTCGATACCCGTGAGAATCCTTGCACCACTGCTGTTCTCGTTGATGTCCGCGACGATGGCGAGCTGCGAGCGCAACCGTTCCGCGGTGAGGCCGTTCGCGACCTTCAGGCGAGGGGAGTGGTCGGTGAGGGCGAAGTACTCGTGCCCGATCATCGTCGACGCGACGCGGTGCATTTCGTCGATGGGGCTGCCGCCGTCGGACCAGTTCGAGTGGGTGTGCAGGTCGCCGCGCAGGGACTCGAGCAGGTCGCGGCCGCCGCGGCCGATCGGGTCGGCCTCCTCGCGCAACTGCTCGAGATAGGCGGGCACTCCGTCGAACGACTCCCGGACGACGGTCGCGGTCTTCTTCCCGACACCCGGCAGATCGGTCCACGAGTCGGTCTTCCGCAGCACCTCCCGCTTGTGGTCGCTCACCTCGGCGAGCACCTCCGCCGCGCGACGATAGGCCTGCACGCGGTAGGTGTCGGCGTGTTCGCGTTCGAGCCAGAAGGCGACTTCGCGGAGTGCGTCGACGGGGTCCACCCCTCCATTGTGGCCGCCGGGCGTCCGTAATCTGGGACGCATGCTCGAATCCGTCCGGTCGTCGTCCCCCCTCGGTGCGGTCTCCGCACTGGTCGTCGGTGCCGTGTCCGCGCTGACACTCGTCTCCGCCCGTGTGGCGTCGGAGGCGAAGGACCTCATGTACGAGGTGGACGACGCGCCGCCCGCCCCGGTGGTGATCGTGCCGGGCGCGCGGGTGCACGAGGGCCGTCCGATGCGGGTGCTCCGCAGCCGCCTCGACGTCGCGGTCGCGTTGATGGAGCGGGGACGGGTGCAGGCCGTGCTCGTCTCGGGCGACGGGGCCGGAACCTCGGGCGACGAGATCGAGGCGATGATCGCGTATCTCGTCGAGCAGGGCGTGAACCGGGAACGGATCGTCGCCGACCCGTACGGTCTCGACACCTACGACACCGCCCGGCGTGCCGTCGCCACCTACGGCGTGCGGCAGGCACTGATCACGACCCAGGCCTTCCACCTTCCGCGCGCAGTGGCGTTGTGCCGGCGGGCGGGCATCGACATCGCCGGAGTCCGCGCCGCGAACGACGTGCGACTGCGCACGCGGCTGAGGAATCTGGCGCGCGAGTACGTGCTGTCGCGCCCCAAGGCGTTCCTCGAACTCCGGTTCCCGCGCGACCCCGCGGTGGAGACCCCGCCGGACGACCGGCTCGCCGAGATCCTGGCCGGTCTCGAGCACGGTGCGGTGGCCGCCCCACCGTCTGCTTCCTAGGCTCGTGATCATGCGCCCCACAGCTCTCGTCACCGGAGGGGGTCGCGGTCTCGGTGCCGCGATCGCCCACGAACTCGCTCCCACCCACGATCTGCTCCTCGGTGGCCGGCGTCGCGAGTCGCTCGACGCGATCCTCGAGGAACTACCCGACGCCACGCCGTGGCCCGTGGACCTGCTCGACCACGACGCCGTCGCCGCGGCCGCCGCCGACATCGACCGGCTCGACGTCCTCGTCCACAACGCGGGCGTCGCCGAACTGGGCACGATCGCCGACAGCGAGCCCCGGCAGTGGCGCGAGACGTTCGAGGCGAACGTCGTCGCCGTCGTCGCCCTGACGCAGGTGCTACTGCCGGCCCTGCGCGCGGCGAACGGCCACGTGGTGCTCATCAACTCGGGGGCGGGTCTGCGTGCTCGCCCCGGGTGGGGTGCCTATGCCGCGAGCAAGTTCGCCCTGCGGGCGTTCGGCGACGCACTGCGCGAGGAGGAACCCGCGCTGCGGGTCACCTCGATCCACCCGGGCCGGATCGACACCGACATGCAACGCGCGATCGTCGCGTCGGAAGGCCGCGAGTACGACCCGTCGCAGTTCCTCAGCCCCGGCACGGTGGCGCGCGCGGTGCGGCAGGTCGTCGAGGCGCCGGTCGACGCCCACCCCACCGAGGTCGTTCTGCGTCCTCGCTGACGACTCGGAACGGCTGACGACTCGGAACGGCTGACGGCTCGGAACGGCTGACGGCTCAGAACGGCAGCGGAATCACTACCGGGGGAGCGCCTGGGATCTGGATCTGGATCTGCGGAGGCGGAGGCGCGGGAGCCCGCGGCGCCGGCGGGGGTGCCGGTGCCGGTGCCGGCGCAGGAGCGGGTTCCGGAACCGGCGGTGGTGGCGGCGGTTCCGGAGCGGGCGGAGGCGGAGGCGGTGGTGGTTCCGGGGGAGGAGGCGGCGGCGGTGCCGCGGCTTCCGGCACGGGATCGCGCCGCGGCGCGGGAACGGGTACCTGCAGCGCCTCGGTCTCGGGGCGGGACTCCTCCGTGGTCTCCGGTGCGGCCGGAGCCGTGGTCTTCGGCAGGGCCTCACCGACCGGCACGGGGACCATCGCACCGGTCGTGATGTCGACGACCTCCAACTCCCGCACGGCAGTCGCGGCGGGCTGGACGACGAACATCCGCTCGGCGTTCAGTCCGGGCCATTTCGGGCCTTCGAGTTCGTCGTTGCCGGTGAGCACCGGCGCGGACAGCGGATTACCGCGCACGCACCGCACGCGCGGAACACCGAGTTCGTCGACGAGGACGATCGTGCCGCGCTCGAGCAGCGACTGCACGGGCCGCGCGGCACCGTCGCGGTACTCGTGCATGGTCACCCGGGTGTCGGCGCGCAACAGGACCGCCGTGAGGGTGTCGGTGTACCCGCGGATGTCGGGCACGCCGAGGACACCGCGCCACGCCTCGGCCTTGGCCGGGTCCTCCTCCAGATGAAGGATGAGTCCTTCGCGGTCGCACAGGGGCCGGTCGAGACTGCCCCCGTAGAGGGCCGGCCGGTCACCGGGGACGGCCGGGGTCCCGGCGGTCGCGGTGACCGGGTCGCCGCCGTCCTCGACGACTTCGGGAGGTGGGGGCGGCACCGCGACCGGCACCTGCGGCGGCACGAGACGCGGCGTCCACGGGTCGTCCTGGGCGGTGGCGACATGCAGTTGCACGGGCGTCGTCGTCTCGACCGAACCGCCCGACGAGCAGGCACCCGCCACCAGTGCCGTCAGGGCGAGTGCCAGACCGAATCCACGAACCGTGTCGCTGGCCACGCCGTCATGCTAGGTCGATGATCGCCGGTGAAAGTGCTGTTCGGCGGTTCTCGTCGGTATCCGGATCCCGGAGAGGAAACGCAGGAGGAGGTCGTTCACCTCGTCGCGACGTTCCATCTGTACGAAATGCCCCGCGCCCTCGAGCAGGTGGACACCGCGCAGATCGGGGACGAAGGCACGCATCCGTTCGAGCGCCGACGACCCCGACATCGCGACGACAGGATCCCGGTCGCCGGCCACGAACAGCGTCGGTACCTGCACCTTCGCGCCCTCGTAGGGACGCGACGCCTCCCAGTTCGCGTCGTAGGCGCGGTACCAGGACAGACCCCCGCCGAATCCGGTGCGGGCGAACTCGGCCGCGTAGTGCGCGAGTTCGTCGTCGTCGAGCCAGTCCCACGGCAGCTCGGGAGCGGTGGGCAGCACGTCGAGATATCCGCGTCCCTCGGACGGATGCGACCACACGTCGAGATAGCGGTATCCGCCCGACAGCGCGAAGAACAGCCGCTGCAGGAACTCGCGCGGGCGGGGATCGAGTTCCGCCTCCGCGACCCCCGGTTCCTGGAAGTAGTGGAGGTGGAGGAAATGCTTGTCGGCGAGACCGCGGAAGATCTCGCTGGGTCGTGCCGGCATCCGATCGGGCGAGTAGGGCACGGCGAGCAGGACGAGACCGGCGACGCGATCCGGATGTCGCAGCGCCGTCGTCCACGCGACGGGCGCACCGAAGTCGTGACCGACGACGATCGCGCTGTCGATCCCGAGGACGTCGAGCAGCCGGACGAGGCGATCGGCGACCGCGACGTTCGTGTACTCCTCGACCTCCCGGGGCCGGTCGGTGCGGCCGTAACCGGGCATGTCCGGGGCGACGGCACGGTATCCGGCGTCGACGAGCGGCTCGAACTGGTGCCGGTAGCTGTACCCCAGGCCGGGGAATCCGTGGCACATGACGACCGCGGGCCCGTCACCCCGATCGTCGATGTTCCACGTGAAACCATCGACCTCGACGATGCGGCTGCCCATCAGGAAGCGGGGACGGTCTGCATGTCCTCCTGGCTCCAGAACGCCCTCATGCTCGTGATCCTCGCGTCGTCGTCGAAGGTCATCACGTCGACGACCTCCATGACCAGATCCTGCTCACCCAGGTGCGTGACCAGGCGGAACACGAAAGCCGCGTTGTTCTCCGCGATCTTGAGGGTGATCACCTCACCGGTCTGCGCGAGCGGTTCGACCACTCCGTAGAACTCGCGGATCTCGGCCTCGGTGGCGCGGACCGGCGTGCCGACCGGATCCTCGACGGTCGCGCCCGGCGCGTACAGAGCGAGGACGTCGTCGACGGTGCCCGAGGCAACGGACTTCACGTAGTTCTCGACGGTGGCGCGGATCGCGTCCCGACTCGGTGCCATGAGGTCTCCTTCGTTCGAATCTGGAACACGTTTCACTTCGACGGTAGTGGGCCGGATCCGCGGATGCACTCGCGATTCCCACTCGGAAGACCCCGCGTCGGAGGACGATGACATCGCCATCACCCGGAACGATCGGAGACCCGATGATCGACGCTGTCGCCTTCACCCTCGACGGACACGCCGGCGCCCTCGCAGCGCGCACATGGGTCGGCGAGACCCCGCGCTACGTGGCGTTGCTGTGCCACGGCTACGGCGAGCACTGCGGACGCTACGAATACGTGGCCGCGCGCCTCGTCGCCGACGGCGCCGCCGTCTACGCGGTGGACCACATCGGTCACGGCCTCAGCGACGGCGAACGCGTCCTCATCGACGACTTCGAGAAGGTGGTCGACGACTTCCGCCTGCTCGATCTCACGGCGCGACGCGAGCATCCCGACCTGCCGGTCGTGCTCGTCGGACACTCGATGGGCGGCATGATCGCCGCCCGGTACGCGCAGCGATACGGCTCGGAACTGGCCGCGGTCGTCCTGTCCGGCCCGGTCCTCGGCAGATGGGCGGCGGTCGACGCCCTGCTCACGGCCGAGGAGATCCCGGACACCCCCATCGATCCGTCCACCCTCTCCCGTGATCCCGAGGTGGGTCGCGCCTACGTGGCCGACCCGCTCGTCTGGCACGGCCCGTTCAAGCGCACCACCGTGCAGGCGCTGAAGACCTGCATCGACACGATCACCGCCGCCGGTGCCGTCGACGACGTGCCCGTGCTGTGGCTCCACGGTGAGGACGATCGGCTGGTTCCCCTCGACGGCACCGCCACCGGATGGTCGTCGCTGGCAGGTCGCGGGTCGTCGTCGAAGACCTATCCCGAGGCACGGCACGAGATCTTCAACGAGACGAATCGGGACGAGGTCCTGGGCGATGTCGTCGACTTCGTCGGCACCCATATGCGCCCTCTCGAGACTCTCGAGGATTGAAGCCGACCGCGCCTGGCTACCCCAAGCCATGGGGCCGTCCCCTTCGTGTCCCGTACGGAAGGAGATGACCGTGGTCGAAGACAGCCCATCCGACAGGGCTCGCCCTGGCCCGGCCGACAAGGCACGCCTCGGGTTGAAGCAGACGGTGTTCGGCAAGGCAAAGGAGGTCGCCGGCGCTCTGACCGGCAACGATTCCCTCACCGCCGAAGGCCGACTCGAGCAGGAGCAGGCCCGGCAGACCAGGAAGGCCGACACCCTCTCGCACATGGCCGAGGCCGAGAGCGACGAGGCGGTCGAGCAGCTCGACGCCGTCCGCGAGGCCGGACAGCAGGAACGCGAGACCATGCAGCAGCGGACCGACGCCGTCGAGACGCAGGCCGAGCGGGAGGCACGGGTCCGCAAACAGGCCGCCGACCTCGAATGTCAGGAGAACATCGTCCGAGGGCGGTCCGACGCCGTCCGCGATGCCACAGCCGCCGAGCAGCAGGCACGCCGTGAGGAGAACGACCAGGTCACGGATGCCGCGGCAGAGGTCGCGGCCGCCGACGAGGACCACCGACGCGCCTCCCACGACGCCGAACGTGCACGCCTGCAGGCCGAGGAGGAACGCCGCAAGGCCGAAGCCCTCGAACGCACGCTGACCGACGAGCCGGATCGCTGACGAACACCACCGACATTCCCTACCGGAGCTGTACCCCCATCGAAGTTGGAGATGCGCCCATGAACCTCACCACTCTGCCCAAGAGCGTTCTGCGACTGCAGTACAAGATCGCCCGCTTCCCGTTGGGGTTGATCGAGCAGCAGTTGCGGTTCCTGCCCACCGACGCCCCGCCGCGCCTGATGTACGAGCGGGGACTGGGCATGCTGGACGGCATCGTCGGCAGTGTGCTCGACGACCAGGAGATCGCCACGCGCGGGGCACTCGCCACCGAACGTGCCGATGCGGTGAAGCGCGCCGAGAAACTCGACGCCCAGGCCGCGGCCGAGAATCGCGCGGCGGACGCCGAACTCCGCCGGACGCGTGAGCGCGCCGAGGCCGAGCAGAAAGCCGCACGGCGCGACCGTGAGAAGGAGGTCCAGCAGGCCCGCGAGCGTGCGCAGGAACGCGCGAAGCAGGCGGAGAAGGAAGCCGAGCAGAAGAAGGCCGCCGAGACCGCGAAGGCCGATCAGGAGGCCGCCGCGAAGCGCCGTGCCGCCGAGACGGCGAAGAAGAAGGACGAGGAGCGCATCCGCAAGGCCGAGGAGGAGGCCGCCGAGCCCGCCAAGGTCTCCCTCAAGGATGCCGTCGCCAAGCAGCTCGAGGCGAAGGAGGCGGAGGAGCGCGCACACGATGCGGGCGAGGTCGCCGAGTTCGAGAAGATCGAACACAAGAACCCCTGAGCGAGAGTCGCTCTCGGTGAAATCCGAGCGCACAGCACAGACGACGAGACCCCGGTGCACAGGATGCACCGGGGTCTCGCTCGTCGGAAGTGTTGCTACTTCACGACATTGACCATCTTGCCGGGAACCACGATCACCTTGCGCGGTGCGGCACCGCCGAGCAGGTCGGCGATCTTCTCGTCCGCGAGCGCAGCGGCCTCGATCGCGTCGGGTGCGGCGTCGGCCGGGACGGTGATGCGGCTGCGCACCTTGCCGTTGACCTGGATCGGGTACTCGACGCTGTCCTCGACGAGCCACTTCTCGTCGGCGACCGGGAACGGGCCGTGCGCAAGCGATTCGGTGTGTCCGAGACGCGACCACATCTCCTCGGCGAGGTGCGGGGCGACCGGGCCGAGCATGAGCACGAGCGGTTCGACGGCGCTGCGCGGCGCACCCGACGGGTACTGCTTCGTCAGATGGTTCGTGTACTCGATGAGCTTGGCGATCGCCGTGTTGTCGCGCAGGTGGGTGAAGTCGTCGGACACGCCCGCGACCGTCTTGTTGAGCGCCCGCAGCGTGTCGTCACCGGGGGTCTCGTCGGTGACGCGCAGCGCGCCGCTCTCCTCCTCGACCACCAGACGCCACACGCGCTGCAGGAAGCGGTGCGCGCCGACGACGTCCTTGGTCGCCCACGGACGCGACTGATCGAGCGGACCCATCGACATCTCGTAGACGCGCAGGGTGTCGGCGCCGTACTCGTCGAAGATCTGGTCGGGGCTGACGGAGTTCTTGAGCGACTTGCCCATCTTCCCGTACTCGCGAGCGACCTCCTGCTCACCGTCCGGGCCGGTCCAGTAGAACGTGCCGTCGCGCTCGACGACCTCCTCGGCCGGCACGTACACACCGCGCGAGTCGGTGTAGGCGTAGGCCTGGATGTAACCCTGGTTGAACAGGCGACGGTACGGCTCCGAGGAGGTGACGTACCCGAGGTCGAAGAGCACCTTGTGCCAGAACCGGGCGTACAGCAGGTGCAGCACCGCATGCTCGACACCACCGACGTAGAGGTCGACGCCACCCGGATCGTTCGGGCCGTGCAGTTCCGGGCGCGGACCGGTCCAGTACGCCTCGTTCTCCTTGTCGCAGAAGGCTTCCGAGTTGGTGGGGTCGATGTAGCGCAGCTGGTACCAGGAGCTGCCGGCCCACTGCGGCATCACGTTGGTGTCGCGCGTGTAGCGCTTGAGGCCGTCGCCGAGATCGAGCTCGACGTTCATCCAGTCCACCGCCTTCGCGAGCGGCGGGGACGGTTCGGAATCGGCGTCGTCCGGATCGAAGGAGACCGGCGCGTAATCCTCGACCTCCGGAAGTTCCACGGGCAGAGCGGATTCGGGCAGCGCATGGGCGCGTCCCCGCTCGTCGTAGACGATCGGGAAGGGCTCGCCCCAGTACCGCTGCCGCGCGAACAACCAGTCGCGCAGCTTGTACTGGATGGTGCCGCGTCCGGCGCCGTCCTCCTCGAGTTTCGCGACGATCGTCTTCTTCGCCTCGGCGACGTCGAGACCGTCGAGCAGGCCGGAGTTCACCAGCACACCGTCGCCGGTGTACGCCTCGGCGGTGACGTCGCCGCCGGAGATGACTTCGCGGACGGGCAGGCCGAAGGCGGTCGCGAACTCCCAGTCGCGCTGGTCGTGGCCGGGAACGGCCATGATCGCGCCGGTGCCGTAGCCGGTGAGGACGTAGTCGGCGATGAAGATCGGCAGTCGCTCGCCGTTGACCGGGTTCACGGCGTAGGCGCCGAGGAACACACCGGTCTTCTCCTTCGACTCCTGACGCTCGAGATCGGACTTCGCGGCGATCGATGCACGGTAGGCCGCAACCGCGGCAGCCGGATCGGCGGCGCCACCGGTCCAGCGCTCGTCGACACCCTCGGGCCAGGACGCACCGACGATCCGGTCGACGAGTTCGTGCTCGGGAGCGAGGGTCACGTAGCTGGCACCGAACAGGGTGTCGGGCCGGGTCGTGAACACCTCGATCGCCGAATCGTGGTCGGCGACGGCGAACTTCACCTGAGCGCCGTGCGAGCGCCCGATCCAGTTGCGCTGCATGGACTTGACCTTGTCGGTCCAGTCCAGGT
Source organism: Rhodococcus sp. S3 (assembly GCF_058211795.1). Lineage (NCBI taxonomy): Bacteria > Bacillati > Actinomycetota > Actinomycetes > Mycobacteriales > Nocardiaceae > Rhodococcus > Rhodococcus sp. S3. The sequence goes on from NZ_CM177074.1 coordinate 5,096,921, forward strand.
GCTCGAGATCGTCGATCAGACGGTCGGAGTAGGCGGTGATCCGCATCATCCACTGACGCAGGTTCTTCCGGAAGACCGGGAAGTTGCCGCGCTCGGAACGGCCGTCGGCCGTGACCTCCTCGTTGGCGAGCACCGTACCCAGGCCCGGGCACCAGTTGACGAGCGAATCCGACCGGTACACCAGACGGTACGAGTCGATGATGTCGGCGCGCTCACCCTCCGACAGCGACGCCCAGTCGCGTCCGTCCTCGAGACGACGCGTGCCGTCGGCGAACTCGGCCTCGAGTTCGGAGATGCGGCGAGCCCGTCCGGCCTCGCGGTCGTACCAGGCGTTGTAGATCGTCAGGAAGATCCACTGCGTCCAGCGGTAGAAGTCGACGTCGGTCGTCGCGACCGAGCGACGCTCGTCGTGCCCGAGACCGAGCCGGGAGAGCTGCCGCTTCATGTTTCCGATGTTGGCCTCGGTGGTCGTGCGCGGGTGCGTGCCCGTCTGCACGGCGTACTGCTCGGCCGGCAGGCCGAAGGCGTCGTAACCGAGGGTGTGCAGCACGTTGCGGCCCTGCATGCGGTTGAAGCGCGCGTACACGTCGGTGGCGATGTACCCGAGCGGGTGCCCTACGTGCAGGCCCGAGCCCGACGGGTACGGGAACATGTCCTGCACGAACAGCTTGTCGGAGGGCACCTCGCCGGCGAGATCGCCCACCGGATTGGGGGCATGGAAGGTGCCGCGCTCGCGCCAGAGCTCCTGCCAGCGCTGCTCGATCCGCCCCGCGAGCTCGGCGGTGTACCGATGCTGCGGAGTGCTGCCGGGTTCGTGCTGGGAGTTCTGTTCGGGACGGGTCACGGTGATCACTATCTACTCGGCCGGGCGTGTGAGTGCTCCCACCAGGGTAGAACGTGCCCGCACCCGCGCAGACCGGTGGCACCACCGGCCGCGTATCCTGGTCGGGTGCTCATCGTCGCTGTCCTGCTCTTCGTGCTCGCTCTCGTCGTCGGCGCGGTGGGTGTCGCGGCACTGACCGGCAAGCTCCCACGCAACCGCTGGGCCGGTGTGCGCACCCCCGACGCGCTGCGTGACGACGACGCGTTCGCACTGGCCAACAAGGTCGCCGCACCCAGCATGCTCGGGTCCGCGGTGCTCCTCGCCCTCGGTGGAGTCGCGTCGCTGACCCTGCCCACCGTCGCCGGGATCATCGCGGTCGTCGTCACGGTGGTGGCCGCCCTGATCACCGCCGGAGCCGGCGGATCCGTCGCAGCGCGCGTCGCTGCGGCGACCAAGCCGGAGGAGACGGCCGGCTGCGGTACCTCGTGCGGCGCGTGCAGCCTGCGCGGGGCGTGCGAGCCGACCGCCTGACGGTCCTCCCACCGGCAGTCCTCACTCCCAGCGGCGCTCCCGTGCGTAGCGCGGCGTCCACCAGAACCGGTTGAGCACCCGCACCGGTACCGGGAGGCTCTTCACCACCGTGGCCACGCGGTCCTTCGGCGCCCCCTCGAAGAGGTAGGGCAGCATCTCGGAGACCTCGCGCTTCTCGAGCTGCGCGAACGCGCGCATCGAGATGTCGTGCCATTCCTCCTTGGTGATCGTCTGCTCGATCAGCGGGAAGGCGTCGCGTTCCTCGTGCGCGAGGTGTGCACCCAGTGACGTGACGAGCCCGTCGAGCAGACCGCCGAGCCGCTCGGTCGCGGTCTCCCGGTCGTCGAGTGCGGTCTCGATCTCGGCCAGGGCCGGGTCGATCACGGCATGTTCGGTCTCCATCGCGTCGAGCACCTCCATCGCCGCCGTGTCGTGGGCGAGCCGAGGCCGCATGAACGGCCAGACGTAGACGTCCTCGATGGAGTGGTGCGTGTGCAGTTCGGTACTGAATCCGTGCCAGCCGAGGAGCAGCGCATCGTGCGTGCCGGGATCGGCGGTCCGCCACCTCTGCGCGAAGTCGGCGAGACGTTCGGTGTCCCGACGCAGGGCGGAGTGGATCAGATGCACGACCTCCAGATCCTCGGCGGACAACGGCGTGGCGTGAGTGGTGGTCATGGCGGGTACCTCGACTTCCGTATGAATGTCCCCGTGTCCATGGAGCCTCGTCGCCGCGCGAGGTGTTCTCAATCCCACATTCGAGGGGGATACTTCGAGGGATGCGCTCTGCGCAGCGGTTGAGGGCAGGCATTCACGACGCGGCCTCCGCGGCTGCGGACGGCGCGCAGTTCCGCGAGATCGTCATGGACGTGCTCGGCGCCTTCGTTCCGTACGACGGGGGTTGCCTGGCACCCGTCGACCCTGCCGTCGTGGTTCCCACCGGCTTCACCACCCGAGGTCTCGACGACCCGGTCGAGGCCCTCCGGTTGTCGATCGAGATCGAGTACGGCCCGGACCCCGATCCGGACAGTCTCTACGTGCTCCTCCGGCGTCCGACCGGACTGCGCCGCATCGGCGAACCGGCGGACGACGGGACTCGAGACGGACACCGCCGCTATCTCGAACTCGTGTCGCAGCTGGGCATGGGACACGAACTGCAGTTGGTCTTCCGGGACGGCGACCGTCGGTGCTGGGGTGTCGGAGAGCTGATGCGCGAACCGGGACGCGGCTTCACCGATGCCGAACTCGCGATGCTCGACGACGTGCTCGGCGACATCGCGAACGGTTTCCGCACCACACTCATCCGGGACGCGTCGGCGCGGGTGCGACACACGGAGATTGCGGCCGGGTGTCCGGGTCCGGCCGTGGTCGTGATCGGGGCGGACGACGACTTCGATTCCGTGACCGCCTCGGCGGCGGTCTGGTTCGAGCGTCTCGGCTGGGGCAGTCCCGTCCGGGGCCGTCCCGGGCCGGCGCACGTGATCGCCCGCCAGGTCCGCAGGACACGACCCGCCCCTGCGACGGTGCGCCTGCGCACCCTCGACGGTGAATGGGTGGTGTTGCGCGCCGCGATCTTCGACGAGACCGGTCGCGTCGTCATGACCCTCGAACAGGCACGCCTGCCCGAGATCGTCACGCTGGTCACCGCGGCCTACGGTCTGACGCCCCGTGAATCGGAGGTGCTCGTCGAAGTGCTCGCCGGACGGTCGCGCAACGAGATCGCGAAGCGGTTGTTCATCAGCCCGTACACCGTGCAGGACCACCTGAAGAACATCTTCACCAAGACCGGTGTGAACAGCCGGCGCAGCCTCGTCTCGCGACTCGCGTGTACCGAGTACATGCCCCGGTTCGGTGGCGACCTGCGACCCGACGGATGGTTCGACGAGAGCGGAACGAGGACGGCGCCGGTGGAGGCCCGCACCCTAGGCTGACCCCCATGACGACGACGCGTCAGGTCGACCCCGTGGGTGTGCTGCTCGGACTGGTCGTTCCGTTGCTGTGTGCCGTGGCCGTACTCGTGCTCACCCGTTCGTGGCTCCCGCGGTTGCCCGGTGAGATCGCCACGCACTGGTCGGGTACGGCCCCCGATTCGTTCGGCTCGCCCATGACCTCGGCGTGGACCGCCGCTCTGTTGATCGTGCTCGTCGGGGGTGGGTGCTGCGCGATCGCCGCGCTCGCGCAGGCGCAGCTGCTCATGCGCCGCTACATGCTCGCGATCGGTCTCGGGGTCACCGGCACGATCACCGCGCTGTTCCTCGCCGGTCTCGCGGGGCAGCTCGACACGACCGACGCCACGCAGACCCCGTTGGAGGGTTGGCCGGCGGTGCTCGGCATGTGGGTGGGTATCGCGGTGGGCTGGTTCGGGGGACGGCTGCTGCGCGACGGCCGGGAGCGGAAGACCGCGACAGCGGCTCCGGATCCGTCACTGCCGCGCGGTCGTGCCGAACTGCCGATCGTCGAGCAGGTGGGCACCGGTGCGGGCACCACTGCGGGACTGTCGCTGCTCGTCCTGGTCCCCGCGCTCGTCGTGTGCGGTGCGACGCAGAGCTGGTGGCCGCTGGGCCTGATCGCGCCCGTCGCCCCGCTCGTGCTGGGTCTGCTGCGCTACACCGTGGTGGTTGACGCGGACGGGATCCGGGTGTCGAATCTGGCCACCGACGCGCTCGGATACGACCTCGACGAGATCGTCGGCGCGAAGGTCACCGAGACCCGCCCGTTCCAGGACTGGGGCGGCTGGGGGCTGCGGGCCAAGGGTGGCAAGCGGTACGGCCTGGTCACGCGCACCGGACCTGCCGTCGTGGTGACCACGGCGTCGGGACACGAATTGACCGTGACCGCAACGAAGGCCGAGGAGATGGCCGGCGCGCTCAACACGCTCGCCGACGCCCGCTGACGGGTCCCCGGTCGCCCGACGGAACTCAGTTGCGTTCGACCTCGATGGGGTGGGTCGCGAGCAACGCCATCGGCAGCGGCTGCCGGCGCAGCACCCTCGCCCACAGGTCGAGGTGCGCGGGAGCGAGCACGTCGGCGGGCAGACCCGAGACCACCATCCAGTCGTCGTTGCGCAGTTCGCCGTCGAGCTGACCTGCGCTCCACCCCGCGTATCCCGCGAAGATCCGCACACCCTCGACGTAGTGGGCGATGTGCCCGGGATCGGCGTCGAGGTCGATCATCACCACTCGGCCGTCGACGTGACGGATGCCGGGGACATCGGTGATGTCGGCGCCCACCCGCAGCGTGCCGAGGCACAGTGCCGAACTGCGGTGGACGGGACCGCCCACGAACAGGGTCTTCGGTTCGGCGGCGAGCCACGACCATTGCGGCAGCATCGCGTCGACGGAGGTGTCGCTGATGCGGTTCAGGACGACACCGAAGCTTCCGGCATCGGTGTGCTCGATGATGTAGACGACGGTGCGGCGGAAGGTCGGCTCGGTGAGATCGGTGGCGGAGACGAGCAGGCTGCCGGCCCGCACCCTGGGTATCGAGGGTGCGGTGCGGTCCTCGGGTTCGTCCTGATGCTGCGCCACGTCAGCCATTCTGTCACCGCCGTCAGCGGCGTGTGGGGTGGAACCCGACGGTCTGTGCCAACAAGGCGAGATGATGTTCGAACAGGACCTCGCGGTCCGGAAAAGTGTCGGGGCCGTACTGCCCGAAGACCTCGAAGCTCACGGACCCGAACAGCGACGGCCACGCCCAGAGACCGCGTGCCAGTACGGAATCCGGGGCGGTGAGGGAGAACTCGTCCCGGATCCGGCCCAGCGGTTCCCCCAGGCTCTCCAGCGGTGGGGTACCGGCCGCGTCGTCCAATACACCCGCAGCGTAGGCCTCGTCCACGATCCGGGCCAGTCGCAGGACCACGCGGATACCGGGTGCGGTGGTGCGCTCGGCCGGGGCGGCGTAACCGGGCACCGGACTTCCGTACAGCAGCCCGTAGCGGGCCGGTTCGGCCAGCGCCCACGAGCGCACAGCACGGCCGAGGGTGAGGAACCGTTCGCGGTGGTCGGAGGGGTCGACCGCGTCGACAGCACGGTCGACACTGTCGCCCAGTTCGTCGTAGGCGTCGACGACGAGCAGGGTGAGCAGCTCGTCGCGGCTCGAGACGTAGCGGTAGACGGCGGAGGAGACGACGCCCAGGTCTCGGGCGACGGCGCGCAGCGACAGCGCCGCCGCTCCGTGGGTGCCGAGATGCTCGCGGCCGATCCGGAGGATGTCGGCCATCGTCTGTGCGCGTGCGCGTGCCCGTGGTGTCGTCACCGGACCATTCTGCGTCGAACAGAGAGCACCGTCAACAAACGAGAGCAGCGCTCTTGACAATCTCGGCCACACAGAGGATCGTCGAAGCCATCAGAGAGCAGTGCTCACACTTTTCGAATCGAGGAATCATGTCGCATCTACAGGTGGTCGCAGGAGCCGGACCCGTGGGCTGGACCGTCGCCGAACAACTTGCCGCACAAGGACATCGCGTGCGTGTTCTGACCCGATCGGGCAGCGGACCGGAAGGCGCGGGCATCGAACGCCTGCGCGTCGACGTCACCGACCCCGAGGCCGTGGCCGCAGCGCTCGTCGACGAGGACGGACTAGTTGCCGACGCCGTGTACATGTGCGTCCACGGGTCGGCCTACCGTGCCGACGTGTGGGCACGCGAACTTCCCGTCGCCGAGCGGGTCGTTCTCGACGCCGCCGCGAACCTGTCGGAGAAGATGGTCGTCGTCTTCCCCGAGAGCCTCTACTCGTACAGCGAGCCCGACCGGGTCATGACCGAGGACTCACCCCGTGAGGCCGACACCGGCAAGCGCGGTGTCCGGCGGCAACTCCTCACCGCCCGCGCCGCCCATCGCGCCCCGACGGTGAGCGTCGTGGCATCGGACTTCTTCGGTCCGCGGGCACTGAACGCGATGGCCGGAGAACGCATGGTGCCCACCGTGCTCGCCGGGAAGAAGGTGCGGGTGCTCGGCTCGGCCGACCTCCCGCACTCGTTCACCTACGTTCCCGACCTGGCCGCGGCGATGATCGCGGCAGCGGGGGAGCCGGCGGTGTGGAACACCGTGATCCACGCACCCACCGGACCGGCTGTGACACAGCGGGAGATCGCCACAGCCTTCACCCGGGCGGCCGGCCTTCCCGCGCCCGCGGTGGGGACGATCCCGTCCTGGCTGGTGCGGGCCGGCGGCGTCGTGAACCGGGACATGAAGGAACTCGCGGAGATGCTCTACCAGTTCGACGCTCCGTTCGTCATGGACTCGACCCACACCGAACAGGTACTCGGCCTGTCACCCACCCCGCTCGACGAGGCGGCCGCCCGCACGGTCGAATGGTGGCGGAGCCGATAGTGTCGTGCTTGTGCGAGACTCCGGGCAGCAGTCCAGGCAGCGGGCGTGGCGATCGACCGCGACCGCCCTGCGGAACTCGCCGGGTCTCGTACGACTGACCGGGGTGCGGTTCGCGAGCCAGTTCGGCGACGGACTGTTCCAGGCCGCACTCGGCGGGGCGATCCTGTTCAACCCCGAGCGTCACACCGACCCCGTCACGATCGCGGCAGGCTTCGCCGTGCTGCTGTTGCCGTACTCGGTGATCGGTCCGTTCGCCGGCGCCCTGCTCGACCGATGGGACCGACGTCTCGTCCTCGTCTGGGCCAACCTGCTCCGCGGAGTGTTCATCGCGGCGGCCGCGGCCGTGTTGCTTCTCGGAGGACCGCAGACCCCACTCATGCTGCTCGCGCTCGCCGCCGTCGGCGTGAGCAGATTCGTCCTGGCAGGCGTCTCGGCCTCGCTCCCACACGTGGTCGCCCAGTCGTGGCTCGTCCCGGTCAATTCCGTTCTGGCGACGGTCGGTTCGGGTGTCTCGGCGGTCGGGGCCGCCACGGCGGTCGCGACCATCGGATTCGTGGGCGCGGGCGACACCGGTTCCGGGACGGCCGTCCTTCTCGGAGTGAGCGGCTCGCTCGTCGGCGCGGTCGCCGCAGCGGGATTCGCCGCGAATGCGCTCGGCCCCGAGGGAATACGTCCCCGCGACGTGATCCGCACCGTCCTGTCGGGTCTGCGGACCGGTGCGGGAGCCGTCCTCGAAGCGCCGGGTGTGACGATCGCGATGCTCGGAATCGGCGCGCACCGCATCGTGTTCGGCATCGACACGCTCATCATGATGCTCGTCCTGCGCGCCGACGAGAAGGACTCCGACCTGCTCGGGGGATTCTCCGGGTTCGGTGTCGCGGTGGCCTGCACCGCCGCCGGCATGCTCCTCGCAGCGGTGCTCGCACCGATCCTGATCCCGCGACTGGGCCGGCCGCGCACCGTCACCGTCGGGTTGATCGCCGCCGCGATCGTGCAGTTCGCGTTCGTCACCACCGTGTCGGCCGGGCCGCTGCTCGTCGCGGCCTTCCTGCTCGGCCTCGCCGGTCAGACCATCAAACTCACCGGCGACGCGGCCATGCAGATCGACATCGACGACGCGCGCCGAGGACGGGTCTTCGCGCTGCAGGACACCGTCTTCAACATCGCCTTCCTCGGCGCGATCGTCGTGGCGGCCTTCCTCATCGACCCCGACGGGCGCACGCCCGAACTGGCCGTCGCAGGTGGGGTCGTCTACCTGATCGGGCTCGTCGCCGTGCTCGTCGTGCGCCGCACACGGTACTGATCACGCATCCACAGCAGTAGCGATCACGCGCTCAGCGCGGCAGCGATCACGTGCTCAGCGCGGCCGGGTGGATTCCCACCTCCGTGGCCTTGACGACGAACCACACGGAGTCGCCCGGATGGACGTCGAGGTCGGCGAGTGCCGCCGTCGTGATCTCCGCGGCGATACCCGTATCCGACCACACGAGCACCGTCGACCCCTGCGCCTCGAGTTCCGCGATCCTCACCCGCAGGGCGTTGCGCGGGCTCCCGTGCGGGGCCTCGGTGTAGACGGCGACCGCCGACGGCGCGAAGACGGCGACGGCGGCCGTACCCGGGACGCAGTCGTCGTGGACCCGGCCGTGGACGAGACCGTCCGCGGATTCCAAGGCGTCCTGTCGCACGGTTCCGGTGACGAGATTGGTCCCCGCGATGCGGGCGGCGAAGGCGCTGCGCGGTCGCGTCAGCACCCGACGGACCGGCCCGTCCTCGACGATCCGACCGGCCTCGATCACGATCACCCGATCGGCGAGGGCGAGCACGTCCAGCGGGTCGTGGGTGACGAGCAGGGCCGTGCGCCCGCTGTCGCGCAGGACGCGTCGCAGCAACGACCGCAGCACCGGAGTCGCGGTGACGTCGAGCGCGGCCATCGGCTCGTCGAGCAGCAACAGGTGCGGTTCGGCCGCCAGGGCACGCGCGAGCGCGACCCGCTGTGCCTGTCCACCCGAGAGTTCGTGCGGACGACGATCGGTGAGATCTGCGGCGTCGACCTTCCGCAGCCACCTCTCGGCGCGGGCACGGGCCTCCCGCCGGCCCGCACCCGCGCTGCGTGGTGCGAACTCGACGTTGCCCGCGACCGTCAGGTGCGGGAAGAGCAGGGCCTGCTGGGCGAGCAACACCACCGACCGGTCGTGCGGAGCCACGGCGATGCCGGTCGCGGTGTCGGTGAGGACGCGACCGTCGAGTTCCACACGACCCGCATCGGGACGCAGCAGACCGGACACCACCCCCAGCAGCGTCGACTTGCCGGCTCCGTTGGGGCCGAGCACCGCGACGATCTCACCCTGCGCGACCTCGAGATCGATGTCGACGTCGCGTGCGGCGACCCGGGTCCGCACCGTCAGGCTCACAGCGGCCGGTCCTTCCGCCGCGAGTACACGGCCACGACGATCACGACGGCCACCCCGATCAGCACCAGTGACAGCGCGACGGCAGCGTCGGGATCGGTCTCCCGCTGCAGGTAGATCTCGAGCGGCAGCGTGCGCGTCACACCCTGCAGGCTCCCGGCGAAGGTGAGGGTCGCGCCGAATTCGCCCAGAGCACGGGCGAATGCGAGTACCGAACCCGAGATCAGGCCCGGTAGCACGAGGGGCAGGGTGATACGCCGGAAGACCGTCGTGGGGCGCGCCCCGAGTGTCGCCGCGACGTCCTCGTAACGCGAACCCGCACTGCGCAGCGCACCTTCGAGACTCGTGACGAGGAAGGGCAGTGCGACGAAGGTCTGCGCGAGCACGACCGCCGTGGTGGTGAACGCGATGTGGATCCCGAGCGCGTCGAGGTGCTCACCGATCAACCCGCGCCGACCGAAGGTGTAGAGCAGGGCGATGCCACCCACGACCGGAGGCAGCACGAGCGGCAGGAGGACGAACCCGCGGATCACCGACATCCATCGGAAACTACTGCGCGCCAGCACCACTGCGAGAGGTACGCCGAGCAGGATGCACAGGATCGTGGCGGCCGCGGAGGTGCGCAGACTCAGGACGAGCGCGTCGAGGGACGCCGGGGACGTCACGAGCGAGGGGAAGGTCGTCCAGTCGACGGTGAGCAGCATCGACACCAGGGGCACGACGACGAACAGCAACCCGAGGACCGCGGGAACGAACAACCACCGGGGCAGTCCCGTCGCGGTCACGGCGCACCGAATCCTGCGTCGGCGAGAACGGCGCGGCCGTCCGTACCGGTGACGAAGCGCACGAAGGCGTTCGCGCGACCGGGATCGCGAGAATCGGACAGTGTCGCAACGGGATAGATGTTGACGACCTCCGCGGCCTCCGGGACGGAGACGACGGTGACCTTCTCACCGGCGCCCGTCGCGTCGGTGACGTAGACCAGACCGGCGTCGGCCTGCCCGGAGGTGACCTTGCCGAGCACGTCGGTCACCGACGACTCCTCGGACACCGGCGCGAGCTCGACACCGGCGGTCTCCTCGAGTCGCTCGGTGGCCGCCCCGCACGGCACCTGAGGGGCGCACACGACCACCGAGAGACCGCCACCGGTGAGATCGTCGAACGAGGTGATGTTCTTCGGGTTCCCCGGTTCGGTGACGATCGTGAGTGTGTTGGTCGCGAACGGGACCGGTTCACCGGCAACGACTCCGGCGTCGACGGCGGCGTCCATCGTCCGGGTGTCGGCGGAGGCGAAGACGTCGGCGGGTGCGCCCTGCTCGAGTTGGGTCTCGAGATCGGACGAGCCGGCGAACGAGAGCTCCACCGTCACTCCGGGGTTCGCCTCCTCGAATCGTTCGGCGATCTCGGTGAACGGTGCACGGAGCGAGGCCGCCGCATAGACGGTGAGCACATCCGAGCCACCGCCGGTGCCGCACGACGTCAGCGCCGCAGCGGTGAGACCGGCAGCGAGCGCGGCGAGCGCCCCGCGCCTCATCCGTCCCCTCCGGGTGTCTCGACGATGACGGTGGTCGCCTTGACGACGGCCACCCCGACGCTGCCCGGCTCGAGACCGAGTTCGTTCACGGCCTCGGTGCTCATGAGCGAGACGATCCGGTGGGGGCCGCACTGCATCTCCACCTGCGACATGACTGTGTCGGAGACGACGCGCGTGACCAGCCCGACGAAGCGGTTGCGGGCGGAACTGCCCACCCCGAGCGGATCGGGGCCGGCATCGGCCTGAGCGCGGGCGAACTCCGCCAGCTCGCGACCGTCGACGGTCTTGCGCCCAGCGGGGTCCTTACCGGCGTGCAGCAGCCCCTGGTCGATCCAGCGACGGACCGTGTCGTCGCTGACCCCCAGCAACGACGCGGCGTCGCGGATCCGGAGCGAGCTCACAGTTGTCTCCGCAGATGCGTCATGAACAACACGCTATATCCGCATCTGCGGACCGACAAGCAGATCAGTAGACGTCGCGGACGTACCGCTTGTCGGCGGCCATCTGCTCGACGTACGCCGCGGCGGCGTCGCGGTCGAGCCGTCCGTGCGCCTGCACCACCTCACGCAGGGCCGCGTCGACGTCCTTCGCCATACGTCCGGCGTCGCCGCACACGTAGAAGTGGGCACCGTTCTGCAGCCACTTCCACACCTGCGCGCCGTGCTCGCGCATCCGGTCCTGTACGTAGATCTTCTGCCGCTGGTCGCGGGAGAAGGCCAGTCCCAGCTCGGTGAGGAAACCGTCGGCGTGCATCGACTCGATCTCGTCGCGGTAGAGATAGTCGGTCTCGGATCGCTGGTCGCCGAAGAACAACCAGTTGCGGCCCGTGTGCCCGGCCTCGCGACGGTCGTGGAGGAAACCGCGGAACGGTGCGATGCCCGTACCGGGACCGACCATGATCATGTCGGTCTCCGGCGCCGGCGGCCGGAAGTGTTCGTTGCGCTGCACGAAGATCGGGATGTCCACGCCCTTGCTGTGATCGGCGAGGAACGACGAGCACACACCCGCCCGGGAGCGACCCTCGAATTCGTAGCGCACCACCGACACCGTCAGCTGCACCTCGCGCGGGTTCGTCTTCGGGCTCGACGAGATCGAGTACAAGCGCGGACGCAGACGGCCGAGGAGGTCCTTCCATTCGTCCCAGGGCGCCTTGAACGGGTACTCGGCGATGACGTCCATCGCCTGCCGCCCGTACAGCCACTGCTGCAGCTCGATCTTGTTGCCCGGTCGCAGCAGCTTCGCGAGTTCGGCACTGCCGCTCTGCTTCTGCACGAAACGGAGCAGTTCCGGTGTCACCCGGGTGATATCGAGGTGCCGGGTCGCGGCCTCGCGCAGCGGCACGGTGGGACGGTCGCCGAGTTCGACGGCGGTCTCCGGGTCGAGGGCGGTGACCTGGAGCCATTCGTCGACAGCCTCCGGGCCGTTCGTCGGCATCACGCCGAGGGCGTCGCCGGCCTCGTATTCGAATGCGGGATCGAATATCTCGAATCCGAACTGGCGCACGTCCTTCGCCGAACCCGCACCGCTCAGTGCGATGTTGCGGGTGATCCGGGTGACGAGCGGCGAGTTGCGGGTGTAGGCGGGGGACGCGGGAGCCGGCGCGACCGATGCGACCGGGGTCGTCGAGCCTCCCAGCAGCGGTACGAGCGCGTCGAGCCAGCTCTGTGCGCGCTCGTCCTCTCCGGGTTCGCAGTCGACGCGCTCGGCCAGGCGGGTCGCGCCGAGAGTGCTCAGACGGTCATCGACACGACGCCCGAAGCCGCAGAAATCGTCGTAACTCGAGTCACCGAAAGCCAGTACTGCGTAACGTGTTCCGTGCAGTTCGGGTGCGGTGTCCGCTGCGAGCGATCGCCAGAACGACCCGCCGTTGTCGGGCGGGTCACCGTCGCCGAAGGTGCTCGTGACGACCACGAGGTCGTCGATATCGACCAGTGCGGTGATGTCGAGTTCGTTCAGTCCCGTCAGCCGCACGGCCCGACCGGCGTCGCGGAGTCGTTGTGCGCAACTCGCCGCGAAGGATTCGGCATTGCCCGTCTGCGATGCCCAGGCCACCACGACGGCCGGCCCGTCCGGCACCGCCTCGGTGGGCGTCGGGTCGGGAACGGGAGCCGAGTGCGCGTACATCCCGGCGAGCAGTCCGTCGACCCAGGCCCGCTTGTCGGCCGGGAACGGCGCGGTCGGCGGAAGGGTCGGCGCGGCAGTGACATCCGCCGTCCTGAGTCCGGCGAGAAGACCTGCGAGATAACCGCGTTCGGTGTCGTCGAAGGTGGGTGCGGGGATCGTCTCGAGCCCCAGCGCCGACTCGAGACGGTCGAGCACCGAACCGCTCTCGAGTACCGGTTCGACCGCACCCGCGACCTTCTGTACCGACACGGCGCAGACCTTGAACTCGGGCTGCAGCGATACCGGGTCGACGGCGTCGTTCGTCACGGCGTTGATGGTGAGGTCGTCGCCGAAGAGGTCGTTCCAGTGGAAGGGTGCGAAGCAGTTCCCGGGCAGCACGCGGTCGGTGACGACGGCCGGCGGCACGGCCCGGCCACGCCGCGACGCGATCTCGACCCGGTCACCGTCGACGATCGACAGTCGCTGTGCATCAGCGGGGTTGATCTCGACGAACGGTCCGGGATTCAGTTTGGTGAGTTTCTCGACCTTCCCCGTCTTGGTGAGGGTGTGCCACTGGTGCTGGACGCGCCCGGTGTTCAGGACGAAGGGGTGCTCGTCGTCCGGCATCTCCGCGGCGGGCATGTGCGGACGCGGGAAGAAGCGGGCGCGTCCGTCGGGGGTCGCGAACGCCAGTCGCGGACGGGAACCGTCCTCGCGCACCACCGGCGTCCGGCTCGCCCCGTCGTTGAGATAGCGGACGGGATGACGCGTCTCGTCCGACTCCGGCGGGCACGGCCACTGCACCGGCCCTTCCCGCAGACGGTCGTAGGTCATGCCGCGCAGGTCGTATCCGGTCTGCGGATTGGCGAATCCGGTGATCTCCTCGAAGATCTCCTCGGCACTCGCATAGTCGAAGGCGTCGCCGAAACCCATCTCCTGCGCGACCCGCGCGATGATCTCCCAGTCGGGCAGCGACTCACCGACGGGTTCGACGGCCTGCTGCAGGAGATTGACGGTGCGGTCTGATCCGACGGTAACGTACTCCGATTCCGCCCACAATGCCGCGGGGAGGAGAACGTCTGCGTACGAGGCAGTTTCGGTCTCGCGATAGACGTCCTGCACGACCACCAGTTCGGCCTTCTCGAGCGCCTCGAGAACGGTGGAGCGATTCGCGATCGACGCCACGGGATTGGTGCAGATGATCCAGCACGCCTTGATCTCGCCGGTGGCCATCCGCTCGAACATGTCGACGGTTCCGGCGCCGCCCTCGGTGCGCAGCGTGCCGCGCGGCAGCGACCAGCGATCCTCGACGAACGCGCGGTCGTCGTCGGAGAGGACGCTGCGCTGACCGGGCAGGCCCGGTCCCATGTATCCCATCTCGCGGCCGCCCATGGCGTTGGGCTGGCCGGTGAGGGAGAACGGCCCGCTGCCGGTGCGGGAGATCGCCCCGGTCGCGAGGTGCAGATTGCAGATGGCGTTGGTGTTCCATGTGCCGTGGGTGCTCTGGTTGAGCCCCATCGTCCAGCAGCTCATCCACTCGCCGGCCTCGCCGATCCACTGCGCCGCGGTGCGGATGTCGGCCTCGGCCAGGCCGGTGACCTCGGCGACGACGTGCGGTGGGTAATCGGCGAGGAAGGACTCCATGGAGTCCCAGCCGTCGGTGTACTCCTCGACGAAGGCGCGGTCGACGTGCCCGTTCTCGACGATCAGGTGCAGCAGACCGTTGAGCAGCGCCAGGTCGGTGCCCGGCGTGATCTGCAGGAACAGGTCGGCCTTGTCGGCGGTCGCGCTGCGCCGCGGATCGACGACGATCAATCGCGCTCCCGCCTTGACCCGATCCATCATGCGCAGGAACAGGATGGGGTGGCAGTCGGCCATGTTGGAACCCGACACGAAGAACACGTCGGCGTGGTCGAAGTCCTCGTACGAGCCGGGCGGACCGTCGGATCCGAGCGACTGCTTGTAACCGGTCGCGGCGCCGGCCATGCACAGTCTCGAGTTCGACTCCATGTGCGAGGTGCGCAGATATCCCTTCGCGAGTTTCGTCGCGAGGTACTGGGCCTCGAGCGACATCTGTCCCGAGACGTAGAGGGCCACCGCGTCGGGGCCGTGGGCCGCGACGATGTCGCTCAGGCGCCGCGCGGTCGCGGCGATCGCCTCGTCGAGGGGGAGCGGAGCCACCTCGGCCGCCCGCTCGGAACGCATCCACGCCGTATCGAGCCGGCCCCCGGCCGCGAGCATCTCCGCGCTCGTCGCGCCCTTCGTGCACAACCGACCCCTGTTGGTCGGATGATCCTTGTCTCCGTATGCCCTCACCACGCGTCGGTCGCCCGTCTCCGGGTCGACGGCGACGTCGAGGAGCATCCCGCATCCCACACCGCAGTAGGAGCAGGTGGATTTCACCGTGGTGATCTCGTCCTGCATCCCGCAACTCCTAGACACCGTCTCGACTACGCCGGTGTCCATGCTGGAGAAGCGGTGTTGCGGTGGCGTCACCCGCGGTGAGCACGCGGTGACATCTGGCTCACGCCGCCGTCACGGCGATGTGAGATCAGGCGTTCGGGGGCTGGGCCTTCTGCTGTTCCGCCCACCATTCGAGCAGCGCGGCCTCGGCCTCGTCGCGCTCGAGCGGGCCACGGTCGAGCCGCAGTTCCTTGAGGAAGTTCCACGCCTTGCCGACCGTCGGACCTGCGGAGATGCCCAGCAGTTCCATGATCGCGTTGCCGTCGAGGTCGGGCCGGACCTTGGCGAGATCCTCCTCCGCGGCGATCCGCTCGATCCGTTCCTCGAGACCGTCGTAGGTCGCCTGCAGTGCGGCGGCACGACGTTTGTTGCGGGTCGTGCAGTCGGCGCGCACGAGCTTGTGGAGCCTGGGCAGCAGCGGCCCGGCGTCGTGCACGTAGCGGCGCACCGCCGAATCCGTCCACTGTCCCTTGCCGTAGCCGTGGAAGCGCAGGTGCAGGAAGACCAGGCGGCTGACGTCCTCGATCATCTGCTTCGAATACTTGAGCGCGCGCATGCGCTTGCGCACGAGCTTCGCCCCGACCACCTCGTGGTGGTGGAAGCTGACGCCGCCCTGCGGCTCGTTGCGCTTGGTGTCGGGCTTGCCGATGTCGTGCAGCAGCGCGGCCCACCGCAGGACGAGATCGGGATCGCCGTCCTCGAGGTCGATGGCCTGCTTCAGGACGGTCAGCGAGTGCCAGTACACGTCTTTGTGCTGGTGGTGCTCGTCGATCTCGAGTTTCATCGCGGGGATCTCGGGGATCACCCGCTGCGCGAGACCGGTCTCGACCATCGTGTCGATGCCCTCGATCGGGTAGTCGCCGAGAATGAGCTTGTCGAGCTCGGCCTGCACCCGTTCGGCGCTGATCCGCAGGATCTCGTCGGCCATCGCGACGATCGCGGTGTGCACGCGCTCGGTGAGGGCGAAGCCGAGCTGGGAGACGAACCGCGCCGCGCGCAGCATGCGCAGCGGATCGTCGTGGAAGGAGTCCTCGGGCTTCGCGGGGGTGTCGAGCACGCCGGCGAGCAGGGAGTCCATGCCGCCGAGCGGGTCGACGAACTCGCCCGCACCGTCCGGTCCGATCCGCACGGCCATCGCGTTGACGGTGAAGTCGCGGCGCACGAGATCGTCCTCGAGACTCGTGCCGTACTTCACGATGGGGTGACGCGTGACACGGTCGTAGGCGTCGCTGCGGAAGGTGGTGATCTCGAGTTGCTCGAGTCCCTTCACCGCACTGATCGTCCCGAAGTCGATACCGGTGTCCCACTGGTGGTCGACGAATCCGCGCAGCAGCTCCTGCACGGCCTCCGGTCGCGCGTCGGTGGTGAAGTCGAGGTCGGTGCCGAGGCGACCGAGCACCGCGTCGCGCACGCTGCCCCCGACGAGATACAGCTCGTGTCCGGCTTCGGCGAATCGCGCCCCCAGCGGGGCGAGGATGTCGGACAGGTCGCGCAGAGTGGCCTCGGCTCCGGCGAGCAGCCGGGTACGACGGTCGGTGTCTGCGGTGGGGGAGTTCACGTCTTTGCACCTTACCGAGCAGCGCGTTCGTGTGGTTGAGCCGGGACCGACGTCGGTCCATCTACTATCTATGAGGTGTCGCCCGCCGAACGTGCCAACCGTAACCGCCGCAGCTCGCGGCGGCGTGGTGCGGGCGCAAAGAAGACCGCACACGGTGCTTCGCCCGGATCGTCCGCTTCGCCCGGACCTCGTATGCGGACCGTCCGCGAGACCTCCGCGGGAGGTCTGGTGGTCGACGGACTCGGTGGTCCGCCCGAGAAACTCTGCGCAGCCCTGATCGGCCGCACCGACCGGCGGGGCCGCCTGCTGTGGTCGTTGCCGAAAGGGCACATCGAGCAGGGCGAGACCGCCGAGCAGACCGCGATGCGTGAGGTCCGCGAGGAGACCGGCGTGCGCAGCTCGGTGCTCGCCGAACTGGGCAGCATCGACTACTGGTTCGTCACCGAGGGTCGCCGGGTCCACAAGACCGTGCACCACTACCTGCTGCGTTATCTCGGCGGAGAGCTCTCCGACGCGGACGTCGAGGTCACCGAGGTGGCGTGGGTGCCGCTGCGCGAACTGCGGACCCGCCTGGCGTATGCCGACGAACGCAAGCTCGCCGACATCGCCGACCGGCTCATCGCCGAGATGGACCACACACGACTCCCCGACGTCGACGAACCGGGGGCCCCACGCGGATGACGGTGGTGGTGTCCCGGGCGGGCGCCGCGGTGCTCGCCGTGCTCGTACTCGTCCTCACAACGGCAGGCGTGACGCCTCTTCTGCCGACGACTCTTCTCCCGACGGCCACGGCGAACCCGGCCGCAGCCCAGACCGACCCCGACGAGCCGCGCTTCCTCGAGCTGAGCATCGACGAGGTGACGCCGCAGACGGTGACCCTCACGAGCGAGTCCGTCGTCACGGTCCGTGGCACGGTGGCGAACATCGGCGACCGGGACGTCGAGGACGTCTGGGTGCGGCTGCAGCGCGCACCGGTGGTCTCCGACTCCGCGGCGCTGCGCACCTCGCTGTCCCTCGACCAGGCCGGTTTCGACACGGTCGGTGAGTTCGAGGAGGTCGCCGACCGGCTGGGGCAGGGCGAGCGTGCCGACTTCGAACTCGAACTGCCGCTGCGCTCCGATCTCGTGCCGTCGCTCGACATCGACACTCCCGGCGTCTACCCGCTGCTGGTGAACGTCAACGGTGTCCCCGAGTACGGCGGCGCGGCCCGGCTCGACGACGCACGCTTCCTGTTGCCCGTCCTCGCGCTCCCGGCGAGCGACGAGGTCACCGAGGACGGCGAGGTCACCGAGAACACAGGGGACACCCGGACGGGCAACGGCGGGTCGCGCGGCACGACCCGCTCGTCCGACGACGGCCTGCTCGACAGCGACGACAAGGCGTTCCCTGCCGTACCGCCCGATGTGTCCCGTCCCGCCGCGGTCACGATGCTGTGGCCGCTGGCCGACCGGCCGAGGCTCGCCGCCGGCGTGGCCGGTTCCGGCACCGAGCCGGTACGCCTGGTCGACGACGACCTCGCGACCTCGCTCGCCGAGGGCGGCAGGCTGGACGGTCTGCTGCGCGCCGTCGAGGACACCGCCCGCACCGAGCCCCGCGTCCTCGAGGGACTGTGCCTGGCGATCGACCCGGATCTGCTCGTGACCGTCGCGAACATGACGCGCGACTATCTCGTCGTCGAGGACCCGGACGAACCGACCGGTGAGGCGCGGCCGGGGTCGGGCACGGATGCCGCGGTCGCCTGGCTCGAGCGGTTGCGTGCCCTCGCGGCGACGACCTGCACGATGGCCGTGCCGTTCGCGCAGGTCGACCTGACCGCGCTCGCCGACCTCGCCGACTCGTCCCTGACCGACTCCGCGCTCGAATCGCCGGCGGCGATCGTCGACTCCATCCTCGGCGTCACCTCCACTCCGGGCGTGATGTGGCCCGACTCCGGCGTGCTCACCGAGAAGACCGGATCGATGCTTGCCGCCGACGGCCCGGTGACCGCTCTGGTGTCCGACAACGCCGTCGAGGGTGGACGCGCCCTGCTCGCGGGCACGTCGTCGACGCCGTCCACCGCGCCGGGTGGCAACGGCTTCCGGATCTCCGGTGTCTCCGGCCTCACCGCCGCCCTGTTCGACTCGTCCGCGTCCGCGGCACTGGCGGGGATGGGCACCGATCCGCAGACGCCGTCCTTCGTCCCCTCCTCGGCGCGCTACGACCTCTCCCGCGACTCCTCGACGGCCCGCCTGCAGGACGCCCTCGGCGCGCTGGCCTGGCCGGCCATGGTGCCGACGGTCAGCGAGGTCACCGGGGCGGCACCGCCGGCCGCGGGCCGATCGGTGCTGTTCGCGCCGCCGCAGAACTGGTCGGCATCGCCCGACGACGCCGCGTCGGTGCTGTCGATGCTCTCCACGCTCGTCCGCTCGGGCCTGACCACGCCGCGACCGCTCACCGCGCTCGTCGACGCGGCCGCGAACACCGCGAACGATCCGACCGCCTCGCTGCTGGTCTATCCCGAACAGGCGATCACCGACGGTGCCTCCGCCGCGGTCGTGTCCGAGGCAGAGGAACAGATCGGCCGACTCGATGCGATCCAGACGGCGCTGGTCGAGGACCCGCAGGCCCAGCTCACCCCGCAGCAGTTCACCGCCCCGCTGCGTGAGGACCTGCTGCGCGCGATGAGCCTGGCCGGTCGTCGCGGTGCCGACGCCGACGGTGCCTACGCGACCGGCGAGCACCGCGCCGCCGAGGTGCGGGAGGCCGTCGACGACATCTACGACGCCGTGACGGTCATCTCGACCGGCGGTGTCTACACCCTGACGTCCGAACAGAGTCCGCTGCTGCTCACCGCGCGCAACGACCTGCCCGTGGGTATCACCGTGCGACTGCAGGTGGACGCGCCCGACACGGTGGACATCACCGATATCGGCCCCACCCAGCTCCCGCCGCGCGGCAGCCGGACCCTCACGGTGCCGGCGCAGATCAGCGACTCGCGGAACCTCCGGCTGGAGTTCGCACTCACCACCGAGTCCGGCCTGCCTCTCGGCAGCTCGACGACGGTGACGGTACGTTCCAATGCGTACGGCCAGATCCTCGCCGTCGTCACGGGATGTGCGGGAGCACTCCTGCTGTTCCTGGCGGGCAGACGACTTCTGCACCGGTTCCGGGGAGAGCCGGATCCAGCCGACGAAGGGTATGAGAAATGACCGGGAACTCCACACGGGACGACGTGGAGACACACCCGAACCCGGGACCGTCGGACTCTCCCACCACCTCGCCGGACATCACGGGCGTCGCGTCCGGTCGCAGGAAGCCGCAGAGCCTGCTCGCGGCGACCGGCTCCATCGCCGTCGCGACCCTGGTCAGCCGCATCACCGGCTTCCTCAAGCAGCTGCTGATCCTGACCCTGCTCGGTGCGAGCGTCGCGTCGTCGTTCACCGTCGCGCACCAGATCCCCAACATGATCTCCGAGCTGGTGCTCGGCGCCGTTCTGACCTCGATCGTCGTGCCGGTGCTGGTGCGGGCCGAGCGGGAGGACCCCGACGGCGGTGAGGCCTTCGTCCGGCGGTTGTTCACCGCGGCGATGGTGCTGCTCGGCACGGCGACCGTTCTCGCGGTGGCCGCGGCTCCGGTGCTGACCACCCACGTCTTCCTCGACGAGTCCGGCAAGGTCTCGACGTCGCTGACCACGGCGCTGTCGTACCTGCTCCTGCCCGCGATCATGTTCTACGGCCTGTCGGGCCTGTTCACGGGCATCCTCAACACCCGTCAGGTGTTCAAGCCGGGCGCCTGGGCCCCGGTCTGCAACAACCTCGTGGTGCTCACCGTCCTGGTGATCTACTACCTGATGCCGGGCGAGATCACCCTCGATCCGGTGCGGATGAGCGATCCGAAACTGCTCGTCCTCGGCATCGGTGTGCTGCTCGGCGTCGTCACACAGGCGATGTGCCTGGTCCCCGCGCTGCGCCGTGAGGGCATCAACCTCAGGCCGCTGTGGGGTCTCGACGACCGGCTCCGGCAGTTCGGTGGCATGGCCGCGGCGATCGTGCTGTACGTGCTGATCAGCCAGGCCGGCATGGTCTTCGCCACACGCGTGTCGTCGGGGGCCGACGAGGCCGGGCCGGCGATCTACAACAACGCATGGCTCCTGCTGCAGCTGCCCTACGGCGTGCTCGGTGTCACCGTGCTCACCGCGATCATGCCGCGCCTGAGCCGCAACGCCGCCGCGGACGACACCCCGGCCGTCGTCGACGACCTGTCCGTCGCGACCCGCCTGACCATGATCTCGCTCATCCCGATCGTCACCTTCCTGACGATCGCGGGGTCGCAGGTCGGCGCCGCGCTGTACGGCTACGGCAACTTCGGCGGCAGCAACGCCGAACGCCTCGGCCAGGCGGTGAGCTGGTCGGCGTTCACGCTCATCCCGTACGCCCTGGTGCTCATCCACCTGCGCGTGTTCTACGCCCGGGAACAGGCCTGGACCCCCACCTGGATCATCCTCGGCATCACCGCCGTCAAGATCGGCCTGTCCGCGCTGGCACCCGTCGTCGCGGCGGACGACGAGCAGGTGGTGCTGCTCCTCGGCGCGGCCACCGGCGTCGCATTCACCGTCGGAGCGTTCATCGGCGGCTATCTGCTGCACCGCACACTCGGCAACCTGCAGATGGCGAACGTCGGACGCACCGTCTGGCACGTCGTGCTCGCGTCCCTCGCCGGGGCGGTCGTCGTGCTGGTCACCGACCGTCTGCTACAGCTCGACGTGCTCGCCGACCGATTCGGGGGCATCGGCTCACTCGTGCGGGTCGGGCTCAACGGTGTGCTCATGGTGCTCGTCGCGCTGGTCGGGATGTACCTGCTCAAGGTGCCCGAGATCCTCGCGATCGAAGCGGCCGTGCGACGGAAGGTCGCGGCGCTGCGCGGCACCGCCCCCGTCGAGGAGGTCCCCGCCGAACCCGAGACCGGAGCCACCTCCGACGAGGCACCTGTTCCCGCCCCCGTCCCGCGTCCGCGCTACGCCGAATCGGATGCCGAGAAGACCGTCATCCTGCCGCGTATCGACTACGGCGAGTACGGCGTCGGACCTTATGACGCCATCACAGAGGTCATGCCCGCCATCAGGGACGTGCCCGGTCGCAACAATGCGCACGGACAACTCCCGTACCCTGATCAGCAGCAGGTACGGTCCGGGAGCCGTCGACCACGGTTCTTCGCGGCCCCCAGCGGCGACCCGCGTCTGCACACCGGAAGTGGACGAGTCGACAACGAAGGAGTGAGGGTGAGCGACGACCACGCTGCCGGCAAGTCCACCATCGATGCCGCCGCACGGCAGAAGTCCGCCGACAAGGACGGCAAGCGCCCGCCGCGCGATCCGAACCTCGACACGGGTGTCATCCCGGTCGGATCCCCGCAGCTGCCTCCGGTGCGTGTCGCGGGTCCGGCCTCCCAGCCGCGCCGTCCGATGCGCGGCCCCGATCTCATCGCCGGTGCCTCGGTCGCCGGTGGTCGTTACCGTCTGCTCGCCCCGCACGGTGGCGCGCGGGGCCTGCGTTTCTGGCAGGCACTCGACGTCAAGCTCGATCGTGAGGTCGCGCTGACCTTCGTCGACGCGGAACAGCGCGCGGCCGACGGCACCGGTCCCGACTCGCCGCAGGCCGTGCTCTCGCGCACCCTGCGCCTCGGTCGCATCAACTCGCCCGGTCTCGCCCGCGTCCTCGACGTGGTGCGCGGCAGCTCGGGCGGCATCGTCGTCTCGGAGTGGACCCCCGGCCGGTCGCTGAAGGAGATGTCCACCACCGAGCCGTCGCCGATCGGTGCGGCACGCGCGATCCGCGCGCTCGCGGCCGCCGCCGAGGCGTCGCACCGTGCGGGCAGTGCCCTGTCGATCGATCACCCCGACCGCATCCGCATCAGCGTGGCGGGCGACGCCGTGCTGGCCTTCCCCGCGACGTTCTCCGACTCCGACGCGATGTCCGACGTGCGCGGCCTCGGCGCGAGCCTGTACGGACTCATCACCGGACGGTGGCCGCTCGGCGAGCCGTCGGCTCCGGGCGGCGCTCCCGTCGCGCACCACAGCGGTGCCACCGTCGGAGGGATGCCGGAGCCCGACCGCAAGGACGGTGTGCCGGTGGAGCCGCGCGTCCTGCGCCCCGATGTGCCGTTCGAGATCTCGGCGGTCGCGGTGCGTGCCCTGTCCGAGGACGGCGGTATCCGGACCGCCGCGACCGTGCAGCACATCCTCGACCAGGCGTCGGTCGTCGACCAGAAGACCGAGATGATCCCGGCACTGCGGATCGGGCAGCGCGCTGCCGCCGCGGAGACGCACGCACTCGCGGATCCCGAAGCGCTGGAACAGAAGAAGAAGCATTCGCAGCGGATGCTCATCGCCCTGGCCGCGCTCGGTGCCACCACCGTGCTGCTGCTCGCGCTCATCGGATGGTGGATCGCGAACCTGCTCGCCGGCGATGCCAACGATGCCCCGCTGACGAGCCAGGAATTCGGCCTGACCCCCACCGCCGAGGCACCCGCCGAGGACGGGGCGGGCGACGAGCAGGCCGAGGCCGCGCCGCCGCGACCCGCGGCGAGCGCTCCGGTCTCCGCGACCTCCGTCTCGGTGTTCTCGCCCCAGGGCACACCCGATTCGCCCGCCACCGCCTCGCAGGCGATCGACGGTGATCCGTCCACCTCGTGGAGCACCGACGCCTACTTCGATCCGTTCCCGTCGCTGAAGAACGGTGTCGGACTTCTGTTCACGCTCGCCGACGCGTCGGAGCTGTCCGCGGTGAAGGTCACCACCGACACCCCGGGCACGGTCGTCGAGGTGCGCAGCGCACCGTCCGAGTCGACGTCGCTCGATCAGACGCAGGTGATCGGTTCGGGCACACTGGCTTCCGGTGAGACCACGATCCCGGTCGAGGCGGACGGCCAGACCTCGCACGTGCTGGTGTGGATCACCGATCTGAGCTCGAGCGGCGGAAGCAACAAGAGCTCCATCTCCGAAGTGGAATTCGAAGCCGCACGCTGACCGCGGACAGCCGGGCGGAATCGTCCGGATCGGCTACCATCCGCGCGTGCGAATTTTCGGGGGGATCGCAAAAATCGCCGTGCCCGACGGGGGTGTCGAGGACGGCGGGAGCGGGTCGGACGGGGTGGTGTCGGATGCCGAGCTGCTCGCAGCACACGTCGCAGGCGATCGGCATGCCTTCTCCGCCTTGCTGGCACGACACCACGACCATCTGTGGCAGGTCGCGCGACGGACGAGTTACTCGAACGAGGACGCGGCCGACGCGCTGCAGGAGGCACTGCTCTCGGCGCACCGGAGGGCTTCGGGTTTCCGGGAGGACGCCGCGGTCCGCAGCTGGTTGCATTCGATCGTCGTCAACGCGTGCCTCGATCGCATCCGCCGCAATCGTGTCCGCGTGACCGTCCCGCTGTTCGAGGACGATTCGCACGACCTGCGTACCCCGCGCGATCCCATCCACGACACCGAGATAGCCCTCGACGTCGAATCCGCCCTGTTCGCACTGCCACCCGACCAGCGGGCCGCCGTCGTCGCGGTGGATGTGGAAGGTTTCTCCGTCCGGGAGGCGGCGCGACGGCTCGGTGTTCCGGAGGGAACGGTGAAGAGCCGTTGTGCCCGCGCGCGGAGCCGGCTCGCAGTTCTTCTCGACGACCTTCGCTCCGAGGGGAACCGATCGTGACCCTCCTCCGTCTTACTCTGGTGAGGGATGCCGAGCCGCGGAGGAGAGTCGCGCATGAACGAGGACGAGGTGCGTCCGTCGAACTCCGCCGAGGTGCGTCCGTCGAACTCCGCCGAGGTGCGCCCGTCGGAGTCCGACGGGGTGCGTCCGCCGTACTCTGCGGAGTTGCTCGCCGATCTGCATGCCGGGGTGCTCGACGACGAACTCGCCGCCCGATTGTGGCCGCGTGTGCGCCGCGATCCCGAGGCCCTCGCATATCTGGAACGTCTCGATGCGACGCAGGCACGGTTGTCGGCCCTGCGCGACGCTCCACCGACGGAAACGATTCCACCCGAGATCGCCGCGCGTATCGGTGCCGCGCTCGCAGAGGACCGGTCCGAGGTCCGGTCCGTTCCGTCCCGGATCGCACGGCGTCGCCGGTGGGCGGTGGCCGGTACCGCGGTCGCGGCCGCCGTGGCGGTGATGCTCGTGGTGGTCGTGCGCGGAACGGCTTTCGGTAGCGACGACCCGACCGGTGTTCCCGTCGCGGCAGCGGAGGACGAGGGCCTGTTCGAACCCTCCACCCTGCGGGCGATGATCGGCGACACCGATCCCGGCCTCCTCGGTGGAGCCGATCGTCTCCGGGAATGCTTGGACGCGAACGGTTTTGCGGGCCGGTCACCGATCGGTTCCCGTGCGGTGCGGTTCGCCGGCGACGACGCCGTCCTCGTCCTGATGAGCGGGCCGGACGCACCGGCGCTCACCGCACTGGTGGTCGGAACCGGCTGCGACGCAGACGATCCCGCGACGCTCGCCCGGAAGACGATCGGCTGACCCGCCGCCCGGGTCCGAGCGCTACGCGACGGTCGACAACAGTTCCAGGATCCGCGCGCGCAGCGCGGGCGTGTCGTCCTCCACGGCGATGAGTCCGGCGAACAGTGCCGACCCCGCTGCCATCACGAGCACCGCCTTGGCGTCGATCTCGACGTCCGAACCGTCACCATCGGCGAACAGGGCGGTGCTGGGGCCGCTGAACGTGCGCCAGAGCGTGTTGCGGAGGTCCTCGTGGTCCCGCAGTGCAGCGAGGAGCCCGGGGAGCGCAGCGCGCACCTCGGGCCGGGAGAACAACTCGATACTCCCGGTGACCACCCATTCGATCCAGCCCTTGCGGTCGATGCCGTCGTAGGGCGTCAGATCGGGTGCGGAGCCGAGCAAGGCGTCGAGCACGAGGTGGGCCTTGGTCGGCCACCGGCGCGTGAGTGCGGCACGGCCGACACCGGCGCGGGCGGCGACAGCCCGCAGACTCAGCCCGTCCCAGCCGTGGGAACGGAGCATCTCGCGGGTGGCGGTGAGGACGTCGTTGTCTATTCGGGGGTCGCGGGGACGCCCCGGAGCGGTGCTGGGCATGGGATCCGTGATGTCGGGACCGAGTGGGAATCGATCTGGCGCGGAGTGTGACGAGCGTTATAGTCGAAACGCAATTACGGTACCACTGGCATCGAAAGTAGGGGCATGTCTTCGCCGCGACCCACCGTGTTCGAACCGGCCCGACTCGGGCCGCTCACCCTCCGCAACCGCATCGTCAAGGCGGCGACCTTCGAAGGCGTCATGCCCCGGGGCGCCGTCAGCGACGAACTCGTCGAGTTCCACGCCGAGGTCGCCCGCGGCGGCACCGCCCTCACGACCGTCGCGTACTGCTCGGTCTCCCACGACGGTCGCGTCCACCGCGACACCCTCGTGCTCGACGCCGACTCCGTCCCCGGACTGACCCGGCTCACCGACGCCGTGCACACCGCCGGCGGCCTGGCGTCCGCGCAGATCGGCCACGCCGGACTCGTCGCCAACCAGATCTCCAACAAGATGAAGACGCTCGCGCCGTCCACGCGCATCAGCGCCCCCGCCATGGGGCTCGTCCGCGGCGCGACACTCGAGCAACTCGACCGGGTGGTCGAGGACTACGCACGCGCCGCACGCCTCGCCGTCGAGGCCGGATTCGACGCCGTCGAGGTCCACCTCGGCCACAACTATCTGCTCAGCTCCTTCATGAGCCCGAATCTCAACAAGCGCTCCGACAAGTACGGCGGCAGCATCGCCAACCGCACCGCCTTCCCGCGTCGCGTGCTCGAGGCCGTCCGCACGGCAGTGGGGGAGGGGGTCGCCGTCATCGCGAAGTTCAACATGACCGACGGCGTGCCCCAGGGCCTGTGGCTCGACGAGTCGCTGCCCATGGCCAAGCTCATCGAATCCGACGGCACCATCGACGCCATGCAGCTCACCGGTGGCAGCTCGCTGCTGAACGGGATGTACTTCTTCCGCGGCGACGTCCCGATGAAGGAGTTCCAGGAGTCGCAGCCGAAGGTCGTCGGCTGGGGACTGAAGGTGTACGGACCGAAGATCTTCCCGAAGCTCCCGTTCGAGGAGGCCTTCTTCCTGCCCATGGCCCGGCAGTTCCGGGAGGAACTGAAGATCCCGCTGATCCTGCTCGGCGGCATCAACCGGCTCGACACCATCGAGACGGCCCTCGACGAAGGCTTCGAGTTCGTCGCCATGGGACGCGCGCTGCTGCGTGATCCGTATCTCGTCCGCAAGTTCGAAGAGAAGACCGCACACGAAGGTCTGTGCATCCACTGCAACAAGTGCATGCCGACCATCTACACGGGCACGCGTTGTGTGATCCGCGAGACGCTGCGGGACGTGCCCGACGCGGTCTGAGACCGTCCCGGTTCGCATCGGGGGCGGGCCGGTCGGGCGACCGACCGGTCCGTACAGGCCGTCTGTGGCGGGACGCACGACGGAAGGGGAACAACACCGTTTACCCTGGTGTTGACAGTATCTGTAGGCTGCCGTCCGGTTTCGGCCGGACCGCCCGCAGTCCTTGCGCCCCCGATCACCCAACCGGAAGGCTCCGCCGCATGACGACCTCGCCCACGATTCACGACCTCATCATCGTCGGTTCGGGACCGGCCGGATACACCGCCGCCGTCTACGCGGCCCGCGCCGAACTCTCCCCGCTCGTCTTCGAGGGAACGCAGTTCGGTGGCGAACTCATGACCACCACCGAGGTCGAGAACTTCCCGGGCTTCAAGGACGGGATCATGGGTCCGGAACTCATGGATCAGATGCGCGAGCAGGCACTGCGTTTCGGTGCCGATCTGCGCACCGAGGACGTCGACGAGATGGACCTCACCGGTGCGGTCAAGACGGTCGTCGCCAACGGCGAGACCTACCGCAGCCACGCCGTCATCCTCGCGATGGGCGCCGAGCCGCGTTACCTCGGTGTGCCCGGTGAGTCGCAGCTGCTCGGCCGCGGCGTCTCCGCCTGCGCGACCTGCGACGGCTTCTTCTTCCGCGACCAGGACATCGCCGTCGTCGGCGGCGGTGACTCCGCGATGGAGGAGGCGACCTTCCTGACGCGCTTCGCGCGCAGCGTCACCCTCATCCACCGCCGCGAGGAGTTCCGCGCCTCGAAGATCATGCTCGAGCGTGCCCGCGCCAACGAGAAGATCCGCTTCGTCACCAACGCGAAGGTCGCCGAGGTGCAGGGCGAGAACAGCGTCACCAACCTCGTCCTCGAGGACACCGTCACCGGCGAGCGCAGCGACCTGCCGGTCACCGGCCTGTTCGTCGCCGTCGGCCACGACCCGCGCAGCTCCCTCGTCAAGGGTCAGGTCGAGCTCGACGACGAGGGCTACGTGAAGGTCTCGGCGCCGTCCACCGCGACCTCCGTTCCGGGTGTCTTCGCCGCGGGCGACCTCGTCGACCACACCTACCGTCAGGCGATCACCGCCGCCGGCACCGGATGCTCGGCGTCCATCGACGCGGAGCGGTGGCTCGTCGCGAACCGCGAGGTCGAGGCGCCCACGCTCGCCGAGGCCTGATCCCACCACCCGTTCCACATTCCATCCCGAGATTCAGGAGACATCCGTGGCCGACAAGAACACCGTCACCATCACCGACTCGTCGTTCGTCGAGGACGTACTGCAGTCCGAGAAGCCCGTCCTCGTCGACTTCTGGGCCACCTGGTGCGGTCCGTGCAAGATGGTCGCTCCGGTTCTCGAGGAGATCGCGGCCGAGCACGGCGACAAGCTGACCGTCGCCAAGCTCGACATCGACGCCAATCCGTCGGCCGCACGCGACTACCAGGTCATGTCGATTCCCACGATGATCCTCTTCTCCGGCGGCAAGCCGACGAAGACGATCGTGGGGGCCAAGGGCAAGGCGGCGTTGCTTCGGGACCTCGCGGACGTCCTGTAGTACCGTCCCAGGATCAACCTCTCGGATGTGCCCGTGAGCCCGTCTTCACGGGCACATCCTTCATCCAACCCCCGTTCGATGCTGCCCAGCCCTCACGCCGGGCACCGATCCGGTCAGCACGGAAAGGCCCGATACATGCGCCCTCTTCGTCACGGCGACCACGGTCCGGCGGTCGCCGAGATCCGGAGCACCTTGGCCGGCCTGGGCTTCCTGCACAACGAGCCCGAGGAGTCGGGCGACTGGATGGGATCGGACGTCCCCTTCGATCGTGAACTCGACGGAGCCGTGCGCGCGTTCCAGCAGCAGCGCGGTCTGCTCGTCGACGGCATCGTGGGACCCGCGACCTACCGTTCCCTGAAGGAAGCGTCGTACAAGCTCGGTGCGCGCACCCTGATGTATCAGCTCTCCGCTCCGCTCTACGGCGACGATGTCGCGGCCCTGCAGACCCGTCTGCAGGATCTCGGCTTCTACGTCGACCGCGTGGACGGCTACTTCGGCCCCAAGACCCACGAGGGTCTGTGCTCCTTCCAGTGCGAGATCGGACTCGCCTCCGACGGCATCTGTGGTGCCGAGACGCTGCGCTCGCTCGAACTGCTCGGCACGCGCGTGTCGGGCGGGTCACCCCACGCGATCTCCGAGGAGGAGATCGTGCGCCGCTCCGGTCCGCAGCTCAGCGGCAAGCGCATCGTCATCGACCCGGGTCTCGGCGGCAACACCCACGGCATCATCGTGCCGAGCCCCCACGGCCCGATCTCCGAGGCCGACATCCTGTGGGATCTCGCGCGCCGGCTCGAGGGCCGGATGGCGGCGACGGGCATGGAGACCTTCCTGTCGCGGCCGTACCACGTGAATCCGACCGACGTCGAACGCGCGGGCACCTCCAACGCGTTCGGTGCCGACCTCATGATCTCGCTGCGGTGCGACGCGAGTCGCAGCCCCGCCGCGAACGGCATCGCGAGCTTCCACTACGGCAACTCGCACGGGTCCGAGTCGATGATCGGCCAGGTGCTCTCCTGTTACATCCAGCGCGAGATCGTCGCCCGCACGAGCCTGCAGGACTGCCGCAGCCACGGCCGCACCTGGGATCTGCTGCGCCTGACGAACATGCCGACGGTGCAGATCGATCTCGGTTACCTCACCAACGAGCACGACGCCGCGCTGCTCGCCGATCCGCGCAGCCGCGACATCATCGCCGAGGCGATCCTCATCGCGGTGAAGCGGCTGTACCTGCTCGGCCAGGACGACCAGCCGACCGGCACGTACACCTTCGCCGAGTTGCTCGCCGAGGAGCTGTCCATCTCCGACAGCCGCTAGCCGACCCCGTACGCACGAAGAGGACCGCCCCCCGCAGAGTCTGCGGGGGGCGGTCCTTTTTTGTCAGTGTTTCCGAGGACGTCAGTGTTTCCGAGGACCTCAGTGGGCGCCGACCGCCGAACCTGCGGTCAGATCCGCGACGGTGAGGGAGGACTCCTCGAGGAGCCGATCGAGGGCGGCCTCGACGGCGAGCTTCCATTCGTGGTCGCGGTCGAGCTCGAGACGTAGCCGCGGGTAGCGGTAGTGCGGTGCGACGACCTCGAAGCCCATGTCCTCGAGGAAGTCGGCGTCGATCATGCACTCCGTGTCGGAGCACCCGAGTGCGGCCGTCGCGTGCGGCACATCGCTCACCTCCGCGTCGGCGTTGCGCCGGATCCCGAAGGCCTCGATGGCACGGACGTTGCGGCGGACGAGATCGGCGACGACCCCACGAATGAGGTCGGCACCGACATCCAGCTCGTCCGCGTGCGGTTCGGTCCGCATGGACGTCAGCAGGATCGCGTCGGCGCTGACGGGTGCGGTGGGGAAGGCCTGCGCGCGGGGCACCATGCCCGGGGGAGCGTAGAGCGCGCACCCGGCGGCCTTGTCGCCGATCGTCGCGATCTGGCCGCACGACCCCCATTCGAGAAGGACCATGGACAGCCATGCTTCCTTCTCGAATTCGGGGTCGGCGAATTGCTGAACGTCGGGCGCCGCGGTGGGATCCAACTCCCAGAACACGCACCGTCGCGCATGAGCAGGCAGCTGCTCGATCCCACTCAGCGTGAGCGGTGATACTCGGGTCGACACGGGATAGCTCGCCTCCACGTCTTTCGTCTACAGACTGTTGTCCTGCTCCGACGAGGAGTCAAGAAAGGTCGGTCTGCGACTCCATCATCTTCACGATGCGTTCGAGGTCGTCGACCGAACCGAACTCCACCACGATCTTGCCCTTGCGCTTGCCGAGGCTCACGGTCACGCGCGTGTCGAAGGAGTTCGACAGGCGCTCCGCGACGTCCTGCAGCCCGGGCATCTGGATGGGCTTCCGACGCTTCTGCTGTGGAGTGTCGGGGGTGTCGTTGCGGTTGGCGAGCACGACGGCTTCTTCCGTCGCGCGCACGGACAGACCCTCGGCGACGATGCGTGCGGCAAGTGCCTCCTGAGCGTCGGCGCCGGCTTCGAGCGCCAACAGGGCACGCGCGTGCCCGGCCGACAGCACTCCGGCCGCCACGCGTCGTTGCACCGCGACCGGCAACTTGAGCAGCCGGATCATGTTGGTGATGACCGGACGCGACCGTCCGAGTCGGCTCGCGAGTTCCTCGTGGGTGACCTCGAACTCCTCGAGCAACTGCTGATAGGCCGCCGCCTCTTCGAGGGGGTTGAGCTGCACCCGGTGGATGTTCTCGAGCAGCGCGTCGCGCAGCAGCGACTCGTCCTCGGTGTCGCGGACGATCGCGGGGATCGTGTCGAGCCCGGCCTCCTGGACGGCACGCCAGCGACGCTCACCCATCACGAGCTGGAAGCGGTCGCCTTCGAGACGGCGGACCACGACCGGCTGCATGAGCCCGAACTCGCGGACGGAGTGGACGAGCTCGGCGAGCGCTTCCTCGTCGAAGACCTGACGCGGCTGCTTCGGGTTGGGCTCGATCCGCCCGATCGGGATCTCGAGGTACACCGCTCCGGTGGGGGAGGGGAGGGGTTCGCTCTCGGACGTCGCTCCGGACGCTCGTGCCGCGTCGGCCTCGACCGGCTCCGCCGGGGACGCGGGCCCCGGCGTCCTGCCGTCGCCGATGATGAGATCGGCGGCTGCTGTGCCCAGACCGGACGACGGGAGGTTCAGGACCGAGGAGCCCGGGCGACGCGACGCGGCCGACTTGGACTGCCCGCCCGAAGCCGGCTTCGAGGGTGCACCCGCCGCCGGTGCGGACTTGGCCGGCGCAGGGGAAGCCGGAGCCGCGGTCTCGGCGGGTGCGGTGGCCGTGGGTGCGGTGGCCATGGAGCCGGAGGCCGTCGTGGGCTTCTGCTCTGCGTCTACCGGAGGACCGGTAGGGATGAGTGCTGCCAGACCTCGACCGAGCCCGCCTTTACGTGTCGCGCTCATCCGTTCCCCTGATTCTCGTGTACCCCGCGTGCCGCCAACTCGCGCCCGGCGTCGAGGTAGCTCATCGCGCCGCGCGATCCAGGATCGTAGTCGAGAACCGTCATCCCGTAACCGGGAGCTTCGGAAACCTTCACGCTGCGGGGGATGACCGAACGCAGCACCGCGCTGCCGAAGTGCGCACGCACCTCAGCGGCGACCTGATCGGCCAGCTTGGTGCGACCGTCGTACATCGTCAGGAGGACGGTGGAGACATGCAGTTCAGGGTTGAGGTGCGACTGGACGAGCTCGATGTTGCGCAGGAGCTGCCCGACACCCTCGAGTGCGTAGTACTCGCACTGGATGGGAATGAGGACTTCCTTCGCCGCGACGAGCGCGTTGACGGTGAGCAGGCCGAGCGACGGCGGGCAGTCGATGATCACGTAGTCGAACTCGCGGTCGCCGAGCGCCTCCTTGGTGAGGGCGTTCCGGAGACGGTTCTCGCGCGCGACCATCGAGACAAGTTCGATCTCGGCACCCGCAAGATCGATCGTGGCGGGGATGCAGAAGAGACGTTCGTTGTGCGGGCTCTGCTGCACGGCCTCGGCGGCATTGATCTCGCCGAGAAGGATCTCGTAGCTCGAGGGCACACCGGAGTAGTGCGGCACACCCAGCGCGGTGCTCGCGTTGCCCTGCGGATCGAGGTCGACCACAAGGACCGACAATCCCTGCACGGCGAGTGCGGAGGCGATGTTCACCGCCGTGGTGGTCTTACCGACCCCGCCCTTCTGATTGGCGATCGTGAAGACGCGACGCTCGCGCGGCTTGGGCAGTGCGTTGGCGTCGCTCGGATGCAGAACCTGGGTGGCGCGATGAGCAGCCGCGCCGATCGGGGTGTCGACGGTGGAGAAACCGTCGAAGGGTACGGGGGAGAAGTCGTCCTCGACGCCTCCGGTTTCACGTGAAACAGCGGATTCAGATCCACCCGTCATAGAACACTCCTTACACGTAGATCCGCTCGGTTCGCACGCTACATCCTCGTCGCTTCCCGGTCGCGACTTCGAAGGCCGGGTCGAGGCGCCGAAGAGAATGCGAGTCCCGGGCCCGGAGCTGTCCCCGGCCTCCCGACCACGCGCACGCATTCTCGGTTGGTTCAGTATCCCATCCGCATTCTAGGTTCCGTCGGCGACATGGCCGGGTGACGTTTCACGTGAAACGACACGCGGAGTTGTTTCACGTGAAACAGGCCCACGAGGGGTCGCGACGGTTTCACGTGAAACACTGCCGACCCGCATAGGGCGCATTCGAGAACAGCGAACCTTCAGGTAGAAATTCTTTGCCCCGCAACCTAATTCACATTCTGTAATTTCAATTGCATTGCACAGGACGATAATTCACGATAGCCAAATATCGTGACGTCTGAAACATCACAGTGACGAAACTTGCTGGGGTGATTGGGTCTGGTGTGACAACGCCCGAAACAACCGTTTCGCACCGGAAAAGTACTCGAGTAGATTCCTCGAGTCGAAAAAAGATGTCTCGGAAACGACAACACCCTCCCGACCCGGCGGGGGAGGGGAGGGCGTTGGGGGCGATCGTCGCGCCGGCCGATTCGGTCAGCGCTTCTTGCGACGCCGCGCCGGCCGCGGAATCCGCTCGGCCTTCACGACGATCGTCGGCGTCGGAAGGAGATCGCCTCCGCACTCGAGCACCTCGAGATTGCCGGCACCGAGACGAGCAAGCTCGTCGTGATCGCGGTCGATCTCTTCTCGAGCAGACGAACCCTTCAATGCCAGCATCCGGCCGCCCTCGTGGACGAGGGGGAGCGACCACTTGGCGAGCTTGGCGAGAGGTGCGACGGCACGGGAGGTCACGACGTCTGCGCCGCCGGCCTCCTGGAGGACGCTCGGCTGCTCGGCGCGGCCGCGGACCACGAGGATGTTCTCGATCCCGTTGGATTCGACGAACTCCGCCAGATAGACGGTGCGGCGCAGCAGCGGTTCGACGAGAGTGACCTGGAGGTCGGGACGGGCGAGGGCGAGAGGAATGCCCGGCAGACCGGCGCCACTGCCCACGTCGACGACCGTCTCACCGTCCTGAATGAGTTCGCCCACCACAGCGCAGTTGAGAATGTGCCGTTCCCACAGGCGCGGCACCTCGCGCGGTCCGATGAGTCCGCGCTCCACACCTGCCGTCGACAACGAATGGTGGTACCGCTCGGCAAGTTCGATCCGATCCCCGAACACCCTCTGCGCGACCGCCGACAGTTCCGCCTCGTGCTGTTCCACGTGAAACATCCTTTCCTGTCGGCTCACCCGAAACAACATCGGGGCCCACAGCATCAGTTCCGAAAAGGCGAAGAGGGACCCTGACGACGCAGAGTCCCTCTTCGGTCGGCGTGGGCCGACTCAATCCTTGACGATCACCACACGGCGGTGCGGCTCCGCACCCTCGCTCTCGCTGGACACACCGTCGATCTTCGCGACGGCGTCGTGCACGATCTTGCGCTCGAACGGCGTCATCGGCTCGAGTTCCTCACGCTTACCGGTCTCGAGCACGCGCTTCGCGGCCGACGTGCCGAGCGAGGAGAGCTCGGCGCGCTTGCCCGCACGCCATCCCGCGATGTCGAGCATGAGCTTGCTGCGCTCGCCGGTCGCCTGCTGCACGGCGAGACGGGTGAGCTCCTGCAGAGCGTCGAGAACCTCACCGTTGCGACCCACGAGCTTGGTCAGATCCTTGCCACCGTCGATGCTCACGACCGCGCGGTCGCCCTCGACGTCGAGGTCGATGTCGCCGTCGAAATCGAGAACGTCGAGCAACTGCTCCAGGTAGTCGCCGGCGATCTCGCCTTCTTCGATGAGGTAGTCGTCGTCATCGAGATCGGCGTCCGCAGCAGCGTCGCTCTCCTCGGGTGCCACCGCGAGGTCCTCTTCCACCTTGTCCAGGTCACTGGCCATGTTTCAGCTCTCTTCTACTTCGGTCAGCGCCGCTTGCGCTTGGAGTTCTTGGGACGGCTGCCCGGCTTGGGAGCGGACGCACCGGACTTCGATGCCGCGGGGGAGCCGTCACCGGCCGCGGAGTCCTTCTGCAGCGACACCTCACCGGTCTCGTCGACCGTGGCGTCGACGGCGTCGGACGCTGCCGCTGCGGCCGAGCCCTTCTTCTTGGCCTTGTCGGGGCGAGCACCCGGCTTCGGTGCGTTCTCGTTCCGGCGGGCCAGAGCCGCAGCCTTCTTCTCCTCTTCCTCCTTGTCGATACGGCGGAAGACGAGGTGCTGCTGTCCGTAGGTCCAGATGTTGTTGCTGACCCAGTAGATGATGACGGCGATCGGCAGGAACGGACCACCGACGAGCACACCGAGCGGGAAGACGTACAGGGCCAGCTTGTTCATGATCGCGGCCTGCGGGTTCGCGGCGGCCTGAGCACTCTGGCGGGCGACCGAGGCACGAGCGTTGAAGTGCGTGGCGATGCCCGCGACGATCATGAGCGGCACCGCGACGGCAGCGATCTCCCAGCGCGAGGGGAGTTCACCACCGTCGACCGTGAAGGCCTGGAGCGATGCCATGGGCTGCGTGATCCACGAGGAGATCGGAGCGCCGAACAGGCGGGCACTCAGGAACGACTGGACGTCCTCGGGGCTGAACGCGTAGTTGCCGAGCTGGGCGTTCTCCTCCGGAGTCAGCCCGAGCTGGCCGAAGCCGGTACCCGTGCGGTTGAACGAGCGCAGCACGTGGAACAGGCCGATGAAGACCGGGACCTGCAGCAGAACGGGCAGACAGCCCATCAACGGATTGAAACCGTGCTCCTTCTGGAGCTTCTGCATCTCGAGTGCCTGGCGCTGCCGGTCCTTGGCGTACTTCTTCTGAAGTGCCTTGATCTGCGGCTGCAGCTCCTGCATCTGGCGGGTTGTGCGGACCTGCTTGACGAAGGGCTTGTAGAGAATCGCGCGCAGGGTGAACACGAGGAACACCACCGACAGCGCCCAGGTCCAGCCGCTGTCGGGTGCCAGCACGAACGAGAACGCTTTGTGCCAGACCCACAGGATCCAGGACACGGGATAGTAGATGAAGTCGAGCACGGCTCTATGTACTCCTCTGGTCGTCCATGATCGCCACGAAGAGGCGTCGGTCTCGGGTCTCGGCTCCGGTCAGGTACCCACTGGGGACGACCGATGTTTCCGTTCGGGTACCGGATCCCACCCACCAGGGTGCCAGGGGCCACACTTGAGCAGTCTCACCGATGCCAGGACCGCACCGACGACGACACCCCGCGTGCGCAGCGCCTCCACGGCGTACTCGCTACAAGTCGGGGTGAATCGGCAGGTCGGCATCCGTGTGGGCGACACATAGGTGCGATAGAGCTCGATACAGAAGATCAGTGCCCGGGCCGGGGCGGACCTCAGGGACCGCCACCACGACCTCTGCTCGGGCTCGTTCATGCGCGAGCACTCCCACGCGAGGCGGGAGCAGCGGCGTCGAACAGTCCGAGGCGGGCGAGGCCCGACCGCACCTGCTTGTCGAGCTCGCGGGAATCCGCGGTGGCAGCACCGGGTAGTGCGCGCAGCACGATGTCGGTCTCGGAGGGCAGAGCCTCGACGAGACCTGCACAGATATGACGAAGCCGGCGTGCGACTCGATGTCGAATCACCGCCGGCCCGACAGCCTTGCTCACGATCAGTCCGAAACGCGGACCGCCGACACTCACCAAGGACTCGGTGCGATCGCGTTCGAGAACGTGAACGACCAGATCCCGCCGCCCCTGACGACGCCCTCGGCGGACGGTGTCCGAGAAATCCGAGTGGCGCCGCAGTCGATACGGCTCAGGTAGCACCCCGAGCTCCCGTTAGGGAATCAGGCGGTGAGAGAAGCGCGGCCCTTACGGCGACGCGCCGAAACGATCGCGCGACCCGCACGGGTGCGCATCCGGAGACGGAAGCCGTGAACGCGCGCGCGGCGTCGGTTGTTCGGCTGGAACGTCCGCTTGCCCTTGGCCACGGTCGACACTCCTCGATAATTCTGCGACGGCGCGGCAAGCACCGTCGTCCAACGTGTACGTGAATTCGCAGGATCCGTATTGCTCGACTCGAGCAGGACGAACCCGTCACCTCGGTATGAGTGACTGTTCGAGGCTACTCGGACGCGGGCGCGAAATCAAACCGCGACGAACAGTGGCGATCAACGCGACACGCCGGACGCGTTCGGCGAAAACTACTCGCCCAGAAGGTATGTGATCCAGAGCACAGCTCGGGTACGCTGTGGGTCATGTCTTCGACGGCGCATCGCGACTACCTGTGCAGTCCCGCGTCACGCTCCGTTCGACGACGATGTGCCGGCCGGTGACGGCCCGCTGCCCCACGCCCCTTCGGGCGCCGTCGCGCAGCTCCTCCGGGCGCGTTCACCGAACACGGAGTCGGATCGCGTCGCATCGTGTGTCACACTGATCCCCGCAGACCGCCCGGGCCCACGAGCCCCGCCGAGCGAATACACACCTCCCATCCACACATCCACCGGGTGATTCCCCCGGTTGTCCACACCTGTGGATAATCGTGTGGAAAACCGGTGATCAAAGGGAGGGAAGCTGC